>CAWJGT010000034.1:0-793293 GCA_963842525.1 uncultured Holophagales bacterium | reverse complement strand
AGCTGGACAAGCCGCGAGCCGACGGCCGCACCGCCTATGTGCTCGCCGTGCGCACCGGCAACGTCGCGGTCGCGGAGTTCCTGCGCCAGCAGGGTGCGGACGTGAGCCGGTCGACCCCGGTGGACGAGCTTCTCGGCGCCTGCATGGCCGCGGACGAGGCCAGGGCGCGCGATCTCCTGGCGCGGCATCCGGGGCTGCTGGAGGGGCTCACCCCGGAGGACCAGCAGGTCTTCTCCCTCGCCTCGGAGGAGGGGAGGGAGGCGAGCGTGCGCCTCATGGCCGACCTGGGGTTCGACCTGAGCTGGGAAGGGGCCGGCGGAGGAACGCCGCTGCACCATGCCGCCTGGCACGGCAGACCGTCGATGGTGCGCCTCCTGCTCGACCTTGGCGCGCCGGTGAACATCCGCGACCGCGAATACGGCAGCTCGCCGCTGGCCTGGGCCGCCCACGGCTCCATCAACTGCCGCAAGGCGGACGACGACTACTGCGCCGTCGTCGACCTGCTGATCGACGCGGGTCCGACCGCGAAACCTCGATCAACCGTTGGGGCGGGCCGCCCGAGAGCATGTCGAGCCGGCGCGTCCAGCAGCGGCTCAAGGCACGGGGGTTTGCTTGATTTCGATCATCCGCCCTCGTTCGCGAGGATCTCTCGGATGCTGATCAACAGTGCCGGGACATCTCGCTGGATCGCATCCCAGAGAATCTCGAGGTCGAGAGCAAAGTAGGCATGGGCTACGAAATCACGAAGGCCTGCGATTTCGCGCCAGGCAACGTCGGGATATCTCTGGCGCAGATCCTGAGGAAGGTTCTTAACGGCCTCGCCAATGACGTGGAGATTGAAAAGAACGCCGTCAAAGGCCAATTCGTCGGCGAATGCCTCATCTCGCTCGCGGCCCGCCGTATGATTGACGATCTTGAGACAGCTTTTCTCGATATCCTGTAGAAAGAGGAGGGGATCACGCGACACGGATGGCGTCCCTCTCGACGGAGGGCCGGACACGGTCGCGGAGGCCGGACTCGGTGATGAGATCGACTTTCCGGCCCAGGACGTCTTCGAGAAAGATCCGGAGCTTCATGAAGGTGGAGAACGACGGAGTGCTGCGAAACCGGACCAGGAGGTCCACGTCGCTCTCAGCGGAGGCATCGCCTCGTGCTACCGAGCCGAAGAGACGTAGGGTCTCGACCCCGAAGCTGTCGAGGTCTCCACGGTGCGCTTTCAGGATTTCCAGAACGTCGTCACGCCCCACGGGTTCTCTCCTCCCGGAGTACTGTAACAGACAGTTTCCGCATTCCGGGAACCTTCACGCCAGGAACTCATCCATCGCCTTGAGATACTCCTCGCGCTGGAGGATCGCCGTGGCGTGGCCGGAACCGTGGAAGATCCGGGCTTCGGCTCTCGGATAGAGGGCCTTCATCGCTTCGCGCTGGGGCTCCGGCGTGGACGGGTCGTTGTCCGCCATGAGGAGGAGGATGCGGCCCGGCCAGCCGTCGAGGTCTTCCGGCGCGAAGCGGTAATTGGTATCGAAGTCGACGACGCAGCGGTAGCCGGGGATCATCCGCTCTTTTTTCAGATGGCGGACGACGACCTCCGCGAGATAGGCGCGGGTCATCGCGAGCTCGGGGACCTTGGGCAGCAGGCCGCCCATGCGCATGCGGAAGAGGGCGCGCAGCAGGGGCATCGGGAGGTGGGGGAGCCAGCGGAGCACGCCGGCGACCTGACGCCCCCGGGCGGGATCGGGGAGGACGGTGTGCGAGAGGATCAGGCGCTCGGTCCGGCCGGGATGCCTGCGGACGAAGACCTGCGCCACCATGCCGCCGTAGGAGCCTCCGATCACCGCGGCCCGCTCGATCCCCTCGCGGTCCAGCAGTGCGGCGATTCCGTCCGTGAGCTCGGCCATGGTGGGGACGCCCGCATACGAAGGAGCGATCACCCGGAATCGGGGAGCGAAATGGCCGATGCTCTGCCATACCGACTCTCCGGTGCCCAGGGAGCCGGGCAGGAGGAGCAGCGCTCGGTCGCTTCGATCATCCTGCCCGGCGGCGATGTAATCCCACTGGGCCCACTGGATGTCCACGCGCTGGTAGGGGTGCTCGGCGCGGAACCGCCGGAGGGCTTCGACCTCGGCCGGCGGTGCATTGCGGTAGATCCTGTCGAAGGTCGGATCCTGCGACACGGTCCTCAGCCTCCCTGCACCTCCCGGTGCCGGAAGCAGCCGGTCACGTGGTCGTTCACCATGCCGACGGCCTGCATGAAAGCGTAGCAGATGGTCGGGCCGACGAAGCGGAAGCCCCGGCGCCGGAGCTCTTTGCTCATCGCCTTCGAAGCCGGCGTCTCGGGCGGGACCTCCTTCAGGCTTTGCCAGCGGTTCTGCAGGGGCTCGCCCCCGACGAGGTCCCAGAGGAAGCGGTCGAAGCTCCCGGCCTGCTCGCGGACCTCCAGGAAGGCGCGGGCGTTGCCGACCGCCGCCTCCACCTTGGCGCGGTTGCGGATGATGCCGGGATCGTCCAGCAGCCGCGCCACCTTTTCCGGCCCATAAGCCGCGATCTTTTTCGCGTCGAAGCGGTCGAAAGCACGGCGGTAACTCTCGCGCCGGCGCAGGATGGTGATCCAGGAGAGCCCGGCCTGGGCCCCTTCCAGGATCAGCATCTCGAAGAGCTTCCGGTCGTCGTGAACCGGCACGCCCCACTCCTCGTCGTGGTAGGCGAGGTAGAGCGGATCGTCGCTCACCCAGGCGCAGCGGACGCGTTCGGCGGCGGTGGACCTCTTTCGTTCCGGCACGTCTTCCTCCTTGGCAGGCAGGTTCGGGATGCGGCGCTTTCATACCACGGATCGGGTTGTTGAAGCCGTGGTGGTGAGCTCGCGAAACAGCTTCAGATGCGTTCCCCCTCTCCCATCTCCTACCGGGTTCGTCACAAAATAAGTGTCTCAATTTCGGCTCTTCAACGGCGCCTTCTAGCGAGCTGACAAGGTCTGTCCTGGGACCCCAGACCCGTCGTGTCATCCTGAGCGTAGCGAAAGATCTGGGGGCAGGGAGGCTGCACGCCGCGGGACCACTGCGAGTCACCGCAGTGAGCGTCTATGGTCCCGTGGTGGCTCCTGCCGGTCCCGCGGGACGTAGTGGTTCAGTTTGACCTCGCCTTAAATGGCGCCGCGCTCCGTGAGCAGGGCGATCACGTCCTGGACGGTCCATCTGCGCGTCTCCACCCCTGCTGCCATCGCCGGAGTCCGCCCGCCCAAGCTCATGTGCGGCCGGCAGAAGTTGTAGTGCATGTAGTGAAGCGCTACCGAGGCGATGAGGTTCTCTACCTTCTTCGAGAAAGCATTCGTCAATCTGGTGAAACGCCTCATGCTCATCCGCATCGTGAGGTTCTGGCGCTCGACGTAGGACGTCGAAACGTGGTGAGGGTTGGGCGTGCCCTGAATCGTCCGCTTCTCCGATCCCAGGCAGGTAGCCGGGCTGTACCGGTGCTCGCTGTCGGTCGGGCCGCCTCCGTAGATCTTCTGGAGCATGGCGTAGTCAACGTCACCACCGAAAGCGTCCTCGACGGCCTGGAGGTACATCTTGTGCCCGTCGCTCGTAAGCTGGACTCGGCCGGCCATCCTGGAGGCCAGATCCTGGCAGAACTCGGTAGCCGTTCCGGTGTCCCGGAGGCCGCAGAGGAACGAGGGAACGAGCTTCGTGTCCGCATCGATGGCGGTAAAGGTCCAGACGTCGCCGAAACCGAAGGTGCCGCGCTTCTCGGCCGGTACGTTCTTCGCCTTGGCGTAGCAGAAAGCCCAGATCTCATCGCACCTGGACGCGCTTGCAGGGCAGGTTCCGCAGGTGCTCGTCCTGGTAGGCAGCGCAGGCCGTCCCCAGCTCTACGATGAGCTTGAGGATCGTGTTCTTCGCCACGCCCGTCATCCGGACAGTTGCGTTAACGCTGTTGCCCTCGACCAGCGCAGAGATGACGGCGGCTCGCTTCTCGGCCTTCAGGATGTTTGCCATACTGACTATTATGCCAGAGCGGTTTGGGAAAGTCAAGACCTTTCCTTGAAGGAATACACAACAGCCCTACACCACCTCAAGGGGTGAAAGGAAGGCGGGGTGATCTCCCATCGGCCGGCGTCCATTGTGGGGCCGAGGGGAGGGGGGCTGTTACGCCGTCTGTCGTTTGCGCAACGCGGCGCGCGGCTTCTTGGCCTCACTCTTAGCGGGGGCATCCTTCACCTTTTGAGGCTTACCGCGAGGAATCGCCTGGAAGACGGGCAGCGTTAACGGAGGAAACCCCATCTTCGAAGTCAGATCGAAGAGGAGCTGCCTCAAGAACGGCCAAGAGTGGTATAGACCGTTTGCGGCGGAGAAATGCTTGATGTCGTCCTCGGATACCTCTCCCAGCAGCTCATACATCATGAGGTACCCAACGTCGATTTTAACCACCTCCACCCCCTCGCACTGGACACGAAAGTAGTAGATGCAGACCACGTTGAGTTGATTCGGCGCGACTCGCTGGCCAGAGCTTTCGTAGTGAATCTGTGGCTCAAGCGGTCCTTTCTGCATGGGTCCGCGACTTGCTTCAAGCCGAAAAACCCGAATTTCCGACAAGTCAACGTTGCTAGCAACCCGCGCAAGCGCGCTGATGTCCACCTCGTTCTCGGTGGTAGGCATAAGGACGACCTCCGTTCCTCTCAAGCGGCGAGCAGTTGCTTCGCGGCGGACTCGATTGTTTTGGCGTCAATGGGCTGTTCCGCAACCCGCGCATTCTCGGATCGCGACCAGACCCACACCAGCGGCGCGGTACCGAATCTGACCTCCTGACCACACGCGGCCAGTGCTCGCGCCATCGTCTTGATCGTCAAGTTGTGATCGCCGCTGAGCATGCGCGAGACAAACGAGGGCGGCCTGTTGAGCCGACGCGCGAATTCGGCCCTTGTCATGCCGCTCCCGGTGAGTGCGTTCTGGATTGTGGCCTGAGCCATAAAAAGGGCCGCCTCTTCCAATATCTCCACATCGACTTCCTGCTGCTGTCGATTCTTTATCAGCCAAGCATTCATGGCTAAGTCCTCCTCTCTTCTTCTAGGTACTCTTGATACAGGAGCATCGCACTCTCTATCTGGACGGACTCTTCCTTCGATTTTCCTTCTTTATCCTTGCTCCATCCAGACAATAAAATCACCTCGACGAAACTTCCATTGACATTGCGCACACAATAGAGTCGATGATCGTGCTCCTTAAACTCCCAGAGAGGATCGCCTTTACCTTTCAAAGGCTTAAACCGCTGCCCATGGTGGCAACTGCTCCCATGATGCCAATTGCACGGAAAGCGCCTTGGAACTTCTTTTTCATTTTGTGGTCACAACCCTTCAAGAAGTCGGCAGCAGGACACCGGCCGAGTGCTCCTCCTCGTCCCCGGCTTGGACGCCTGAACTGATAGACGCGCCCGCGCGCACCTTCCTCTATGGGTTCCTTGGGCAGCTTAGCCTCCTAGAGGGGACACTTTTCCCCCTCTGCCTGTTGTGATCTTATATGTGAACACCGTGTCTGTCAAGCACCCTAAGCGGCGCTCGATTAGAGTCCTCTAGGGTGTCTTCCATCTGGCCTGCGCGGCCTTCCTGGCACTCTCTCTGCGTTCCTCTGGAGTCATCTTCTCTGACCGGGCCTTGCCGCCCTTCAGGCCACCTAATCGGCCTAGCGCAGCAGCGGCAGCGCGGATAGGGTCCTCCGGCTCCTCGGGTTGCTTGGGGGCCTGCCCCGTGGCTTCCTGGACGATCTGGTAGGCAAGCTGGTTGATGTCGCGGGGACGCTTGGGCTTGCGTGTGCGGTCTGGCATGCTCCTATCGTAACACACCAAGGGCGGCCCGTCCTGGCGCCGCCCTTGTCCTGCTACATCGCCTCCCGGCGATGCCGTTCGAACGATCCCCGCGGCGGGCGGAAGGGGATCGCCACGGATCAACACGGGAGCGATTTCGGAGGCTAGAGCCTTGCACTGCGCGAAGCGCCGGAGAGTGGCGATGATCCGGGAGTCCGGCAAGTAGACGAGCGCGTGCCGATGCCGCCCAAAGTAGGTAGCCGGCCCTTCTTCGGTTCCGGCGAACGACCCGAACGGCGGCGATAGGTGCCCCTTGACGGGGACCGTCTCGCCGCTTTCCAGGCGTACAGAGAACCGGCCGCGGTGCCACGCGAGCGGGATGGGAAGCCCTGCTCTTGCCCTGACCTTCAGATAGGCGTCTGCTGCCATCGCGAGCCACGTACCGGCCGAGCGGTGACCCTCAGCCTCTGCCGCCCGCTTCCACCGGAGAGACTGCTCCGGGGTCGCGTGGACCGTGAAAGAGGACGTCTTCATGCGCGCTCCCGGGCTTGCCACTTCCGATGGACTTCGGCCGCCGGCCCGAAGTCGGGACCGGTGACGGCGAGAGGGTCGGCAGACTCCCAGGCAAGGTCCAAGGTTGCCAATTCGGCCGCCGCTTCCCGACAGAGCCGTTGCCGCGGCAGGGTGAACATGGGGGCCTGCGAGGGGGTGTGGAACAAGGTGAAACACCCGCGGGAGTCCAGGCCGTAGCGGGACCCGCGAGCGATACAGAAGGGGCCGGCTACCAGGACCCGGGCGACCTCAGCGAACGGCGTACGAGGCGCACCTACGCGCCAGAGAAGGACCGCCAGAAAACGACGACGCCACTGGAGCGGGAGCGGGATCTTCACTTCGGCTCCTCCCTTTCGGCCTTCCGTTCCAGCCATTCGTTATACAGCTCGGCCGGTGTCAGATCGCCCGCCTCGTCGAGCACTTCGATTGCCGGCTCCAAATCGTCCATCAGGCAGGCTTCAACACTTCCGATCAGGCTGTACGTCAAAGACTGCGGCGCGCGGTGCTCGCCCATCGCTTCAGCGGTGGCGCTGTCGTACAGCTCGGGAAGAGAGCGCTGGACGCCGCGGAGAACGGCAGCAGCCTCGCGCAGCTTGCCGGCCGCACATCGGATGAGACGTTGCGCGACGACTTCGTCTCGTGTCTTCGGGGGGATCGTGGGTGAGGCAGGCGGGTTACACTGGTCGTGGTCGGGCATGGGGTATCTCCGTGCTCGGCTAGGTCCGGTGGGGTGTGGCTAGCACTCCATCGGGCCGCTGTTGAGGACAGGAGTGGGCGATTCCCTCTCCTTCGGAGAGGACCCTACACCGGTTCCGACCGTCTGTAAACTGTTGATTTCAAACGATATTTAAGCCGCGGTCAAACTGAACCACTACCCGCGGGACCACTGCGAGCCACCGCAGTGAGCGTCTATGGTCCCGTGGTGGCTCCTGCCGGTCCCGCGGGACCACTGCGAGCCACCGCAGTGAGCGTCCATGGTCCCGTGGTGGCTCCTGCCGGTGCCGCGGGACCACAGCGAGCCACCGCAGTGAGCGTCCATGGTCCCGTGGTGGCTCCTGCCGGTGCCGCGGGACCACTGCGAGCCACCGCAGTGAGCGTCCATGGTCCTGTGGTGAACCCTGCCGGTCCCGCGGGACCACTGCGAGCCACCGCAGTGAGCGTCCATGGTCCCGTGGTGAATCCTGCCGGTGCCGCGGGACCACTGCGAGCCACCGCAGGGAACGTCCATGGTCCCGTGGTGAATCCTGTCGGTCCCGCGGGACCACTGCGAGTGTCCAGGGGGGCCCTCCGGCGAAAAAGTTAGCGCCTATGGGGACAGGGGATGAGGTTATCCTTCGGCCATGGCGTCGCGCCCTGGATGTGCGTGCGAGCTGGCGGTGCCTTTGGGGAACACCCAGGCCACCACCACACAGGCGGCGCCGATCACGGCGAGCACCAGGTAGACCCCCTGAAGGCCGTGGAGAAGGGCGGCGCCGAGCTGCGCCAGGGCCGTGGGATCGGCCTTGGCGCGCAGCGCTGGATCGAGGGCGGTGTTTGGATCGATCCCCGGCGCCAGGGCCGTCCAGCGGGCGTTGAAGAACGCACCGAGTGCCGCCACCGCCACCGCGCCGCCGATCGAACGGAAGAACTGCACCGAGCTGGTGGCCACGCCCCGCTGCTGCCAGGGCACGGCGTTCTGCGGACCGAGCAGGTAGGGCATGGAGATGAAGCCCAGGCCGAAGCCGATGAGCCCCATCGAGACCAGGACCCAGAGCCGCGTCGTCGAAGCGTCCACCATCGCAAGCTGCGCGGTCCCGGCGAGAGCCACCAGGCTTCCGAACAGGGCAAACCGGCGATACCCCACGCGCAGCAGGTATTTTCCCGCCAGCATGCTGGAGATGGGCCAGGCGACCAGGATGGGAGTCAGGATCGTGCCCGCGTCCATGGCCGTCCCGCCCAGCACGCCCTGGGCGAACATCGGCACGAACGCCGTGATGGCGAAGAGCAGCGAGCCCAGGAGCGTGTTGCCCATGCTCGCCACCGCGATCAGGCGGTTTTTGAAGAGGTCCAGCGGCAGGATGGGCTCGGCCGCGCGCCGCTCCTGCCAGAGGAAAAAGGCGAGCGAGACCGCTGAGCCGGCGAAGAGCCCCAGGGTGCGGACGTCGCTCCAGCCCCAGATGTCCGGTCCTTCGAGAAGGGCCAGCAGAAGGAGGGTCACCGCGGCGGTCAGGCTGATCGTGCCCAGCACGTCCAGCCGGTGCTCGCGCCGCGTCTCCTTGTCGCGGAAATAGCGCTGGAGCAGGAGTGCAGAAGCGATGCCGAAGGGGAGGTTGATGTAGAACACCCAACGCCAGGAGAAGGCGTCCGTGATCCAGCCTCCCAGCAGGGGCCCAACCAGGCTGGAGAGGGCCCAGACGCCGGAGAAGAGCCCCTGGACCCGCCCGCGCTCCTCCAGGCTGTAGATGTCTCCCGTGATGGTGATGGCAATCGGGGTCACCCCGCCCGCGCCAAGCCCCTGGAGGGCGCGGAAAAGGATGAGCTGCTCGAGCGAGCCGGCCATCCCCGAGAGGGCCGAGCCGAGCAGGAACAGCGCCACGGAGACGTGGTAGATCATCCGCCGGCCGTACAGGTCCGCCAGCTTGCCGAAGAGCGGCATCGTGGTGGTCGAGGTCAGCAGGTAGGCCGAGAAAACCCAACTGTAGCGCGCCACGCCGCCCATCTCGCCGACCGCGGTGGGCACGGCCGCGGCCACCGCCGTGGCCTCCATGGCCGCCAGGAACATGCCCAGCATCACGGAGGCGGTGACGAGCTGGCGATTGCGTCCAGGTTGCAAGTTAAAAACCTCTAGCTTGAAGTCTGCAAGGGGCGGATCTACTCGGCCGGCTCGAGGATCTCCTGGGACGGGTCCAGCCGGTCCCAGGCTTTCCCGGCGATGTGGACCACTACGCCGGTGACGAGGAGGAGCGGCAGGGCGGTGACCACGGCGAGGAGCGGCAGCTCCCAGAGCATGAACTTCAGGTCGAGGACGAGGTGGAGGAGGGCCAGCACGGCGCCGAGCGCGAGGAGCGCGGGAAGGGTCGCGAGCGTGAGCGCCAGCAGGTGGCCGATGCCCAGCAGGATGTTCTGGCCGATCATCGACGTCCCCCGGCGGCGTTCCATGCCGAGGCCGACCCAGCCGGGGAGCATTAGGGCGGCGAGGTTCTGGATCGCGATCGAGAGCAGCGCCAGGGCCATCCCCAGGATGATCGCGCTGACGACGACGAGGAACAGGGCCACCCCGGGCGGCATGCTGGCGACGAGCCGGTCCGGCAGGATCCGGATCTCTCCACGTCCGCTGAAGGAATCCCCCAGCACGGCGGCGACCAGCAGGCAGCACCCGAAGAGCTGCATCACCAGGATGCCGGCCGCCGGGGCGAGCATCTCCGCCACCACCAGCCGGCGCCCTGAGATCGGCCAGGTGCGCAGGACGTCGAGGTGCAGGAGGTCCACCCGCAGGTCGTTGCGCAGCATCAGCCCGGCCAGGAGGGGCATGGCGCAGAGGAGCGCGATCCCGGCGGTGCCCACGATGCCCGTGGCCGCACCGCCGAAGGCGGCCCCGGCGACGGTCAGGATCAGAGTCCCTCCGATCGCCAGGCCGACGACAGCCTTCAGCGGCGTCCGGCCGCGGAGCATCAGGTTCTTCCAGAGGATCGCCGTCTCGGGTGGCCCTGTGGGCGCAAGGATGAACGGCTCGCGGGTCCGTGACCGCGCGGACGCGAGCGCCCTCCGGCGGCCCCGGTCCTTCCGGGCGAGGTCGCGCCGCGCCCGCTCCAGCGTTGCTTCCTCGAACTGGAAACGCGACCGGACCGCCCACTCGACGTGCGCCGCGATGACGAGGAGCAGGAGGAGGAACCCGGCCAGGCGGAGGAGGAGAGAGCCGCCCGTCAACGGAGCGGAGAGCCAGAGGAAGGGCGCCAACAGCTCGTCCAGAGCGCCGGCGTACAGCGCACGGGACAGGTCGCGGGCCATGACGCCCGGATTGTCGAACGAAGCCAGGCCCGTCGGAAAGGCCGACAGCCAGGCCTGGACGACGGCCCAGAGGACCGCGGCCCACCAGGCCGTGGCCAGGACGACGGCGAGCGTCCGCCGGACCCGCGCGCCGGCGGGCGGCAGCTCGCGCACTCGGGCCTTCCAGAGGCTTACCGCCTTGATGTGCAAGTCGATCAGCGCCAGCAGGGCCCAGGTCGTGAAGAACCCCAGCAGGCGCGAGCCCGGCGATCCCGCCGATCGGAAGAAGGTGAAGAACGCAGCTCCGATGAGGATTCCGGGCTGTTCCTTGAGGACGCCGAACAGGACGATCTCCCGCCGGGTGAGCGGAGCCGGCAGAAGCAGGTGGATCTCGCTCTCGCTGAGCTTCAAGGCCGGCCGCGAAGAGGTGAAGATCCAGACCCCCGTCACGACCACCGCGAACACGAGGCCGATGCCGAGCCGGAACGCCGCGCCCAGGTCTTCGGGCACGGCTCCGATCGGGCTCCGTCGGAACGTGCCGCCCAGGAACCGGAAGCCGAACGCCCAGAGGAAATAGCCGACTGTCGCGAGGAACGCGAGGAGGTATTTGGGCTGCCGCAGCAGGCGGAACCAGCGCACCAGGCGCCCGCGCACGCTGAGCGCCACGAGCTCGAGGAGAGCGCGGTTCATGCGGCGCCGTCCTTGTCGGGCTCCCCGCCCTCGGTGGCATGGAGGAAGATCTCCTCGAGGTCCGCGCCCTCGCGCAGGTTCGGCAACGCGGCGCGGATCTCCGGTAGCGTCCCCTCGACGACCTTGCGGCCCGCCCGCAGGATGGCCACCCGTCCGCAGATCTCCTGGACCAGATGGAGAAGATGCGAGGAGATGAGGACAGCCGCGCCGTTCCCGGCCTGTTCGACGATCGTCCTCTTGACCCGCCGCATGGCCCCGGGATCGAGCCCGGTCAACGGCTCGTCGAGGATCAGGGCCGACGGGTTGTGGAGCAGCGCCGTCGCGATCATCAGCTTCTGTTTCATGCCGCGCGAGAGCTCGCCCGGGAAAGCATTCCGCCGGTCCGCGAGCTCGAAGTGGGCGAGCAGCTCGCCGCCCCGCTCCAGTGCATCGGGGACGCCATACAGCCGCCCGACCACCCGCAGATGGTCCATGACCGTGAGGTTCTCGAAGAGCCGCGGCTCGTCCGGCACGAAAGCGAGCCGCCGCCGGGCCTCGACCGGCTGGTCCTTGAGGTCGAAGCCGCCGATGGCGATCCGTCCCGACGTCGGAGGCAGGATCCCGGACAGGCACCGCAAGGTCGTCGTCTTGCCCGCCCCGTTCGGTCCAACGAGGCCGAGGATCTCTCCCGGCGGGACCCGCAACGAAAGGCCGTCCACCGCCGGGTTGCCTTCGTAGACCTTGACGAGGCTGTCGATCTCGATCATCCGCGGACCCTCCATCCCTGACTGAGCTGCCAGCATAGGATACGGGATGGCGGCCCCTCACCCCCAGCCCCTCTCCCATCCGCCCTCCCAGACCTCGGGCGAGGGGAGCCTCAAGCACTTTTCTCTTGCTTCTATCTTCTTCCCCCTCTCCCGCAGGATGGGAGGGCGGATGGGAGAGGGGGGCCAGGGGGTGAGGTTTTACTCCACCCTATACCGCTGGCGAACACGCCTTCGGGCCCGGTGCCGCAACTGGCGCTGTCGCAGGCCTCGCTGTACCAGGCCACCAGGAAGTCGTCGCCCAGGGCCGTGATGGACGGGGAGCGCAGGTTGATGGTCGAGTCGACGACCGGGACATGCGAGTACGGACGGCCCTGCCGGTCATAGAACCGGGTGGCGATCCGGCAGCCGTGATTCTGGCCTTCCGAGTCGCTCTGGCAGAGGTCCCAGGTGACGGCGAAGCTGCCGTTGCCGGCGAACGCCACCTTGGGCTCGACGTGCCGGTCCGTGTCCTCGAAGCTCACCTGCGTCTCGCCGGAGAGGGGACGGCCGGAGGCATCGTAGCGCCGGACGAGCACGGTGCATCCCGCCAGGAAATCCGAGGTGTCGCAACGGTCCCAAGCCACGGCGAATCCGCCGTCCGGGCCGATCGCCACCGCCGGATGGGTGGTGAAGCTGGGGATGGCGCTCTGGTGGATGCGGATCTCGCCTCCCAGAGGCCGCCCCTGCGCGTCGAAGCGCCGTGCGTAGATGCCTGCTCCGGGCCCGGCCTGGTTCCAGCTCCTCCAGACCACCACGTGCCGGCCGTCGGGCCGCATGGCCACGGCAGCATCGGTCTGCCAACTGGTAACGTGGGTGTTGACCCGGTAGGGCTTGCCGAGAGGCTTGCCGGTCTTGTTCGAACCGGCGGGCCAGGATGTCGAAGAGCGCGTCAGGGGCCGAGCCCGGGGACTCCCAGACCACGACGAAATTGCCGGCCCGGTCAATCGCGACGCGGGGAAACCGCTGGCTCCCAGCCACGCTGGTGGGGACCCTGATCTCGCCGGTGACCGGCTTGCGTCCCGCATAGAGGCGGGCGTAGACGCCGGGGCCGGACCCGTCCTGGTCGTTGCTGACCCAGGAGACGGCGAACAACCCGGAGCCGTTCATGGCCACATCGTGATCATGCTGCCATCCGGTCCGGTACTGGTTGACTTCACGGCGCGCGCTGAGGGGCTTGTTGCCGGACTCGTACTTGCGGAAGACGACCTCGGCCCGGCTTCCTTCCTGGTCGAGAAAGCGGTCCCACACGACCACGTAATCGCCCTGGGAGTCGGAGGCCACGGCGGGAGCGTAGTTGGTATCGGTGCCATCGACCGCCAGGGAGAGGATGCCGCCCACTTCCTGAGGCTCGGCCAGGGCTTCGGACGCCGGGTACAGCGAGAGCAGGGATAGGAAGAGGAAACGAGCAAAAACTTTCATATTGCGGGCTCTATTCACAGGTCATACCGGGTCCCTGGCGGCATCATCTCTCCTCGGAAGCGGGGATTCTGAGTTTTGAAGTTGTCCTCTCCAGAGGACAAAGACGACTTCCCGGACAACCGCTGAATTACGCCAGCAGAAAGTCCAGAGAATCCCCCGGCTGGTGCTCCAGGGGTACCTGGCCGCGCCGGAAGATCCTTGCTCCCGCATGCCCCTTGAGGGTCACGGTCGATCCTTCGATCCGCAGCATGGCGCCTTCGCGGAGGCCGATGACCGTGTTGTCGTTCTCCTCGAGGAACTGGACGATCCGCTCCTCGCGGGTCTCGCCCATATGCTTTGAAGCAGGGTCAGGATCGAGATAATGCGGATTGATGTTGAAGGGCACGAGGCCGAGGGCGTCGAAGCTGGGCGGCTCGACGATCGGTATGTCGTTGGTGGTCTTGATTGTCGCGCAGGCCACGTTCGAGCCCGCACTCGCGCCCAGATAGGGCATGCCCCCTTCGACCCGTTCGCGGATCGGCCGCAGCAGGCCCTTCTCGTAAAGCCGGGTCAGCAGGCGGAAGGTGTTGCCGCCGCCGATGAAGAGCGCTTCGGCCGACCGCACCAACTCCGCGGGGTCCTCGACCTCGTGGACCGAGGTCAGCTCGTACCCCATCCGGCCAAACCGCTCGCGGGCCTTCGCGGTGTAGGCGTCGTAATGGAACAGCGCATAGGGCACGAAAACCAGCCGCCGGACGGGTCCCAGCAGGTTTCGGACCTCGTCCTCGCAGTGGTCAAGGTACCCCGTGCCGTACGTCGTCGACGTGCTGACCAGGAGGAGTCGCTTGGGCATGGTGGGGAAGGCTAGCATGGGTAAGCCGTTGACCGAAGGGTGCATGGAGGATGAGTTGGTTATGGTATCCTTCTCGCAGGCTCACGGCGTGAGTGAGCGTGAGAAGGAGGGATGATGCGCCGCAAGTTGAAGGTCGATCCTACTGTCGCGTTCCTCCATTCCTATGGAATCCGGGTTTCCCCGGGCGTGCTTGACGAGATGATGAAGGAGGCCATCCTCCGCCTGCACCAGACTCTCTACCCGGAGGATCCCCGTGCCGATCTGACGGAAGGCGAGGCTGAGGCTCTACAGCGCGGCGGCTTCGTGCTGGAACCGGAGGATCTCGGAGCGGACGATCCGCTTGCCCGGACGGCCGCTGAGCTCGCAGCTATTCTCAGAGGAAGCCTCACCACAGCCATGGCAGCCCAGAAGCTCGGGGTCGACCCGAGCCGCATCCGCCAGCGCCTGACCTCGCAACCGCCGAGCCTATATGGGATCCGTCTCGAATCGGGCTGGGTGGTGCCCGAGCCTCCAGTTCGACGGCGATCGGCTGATCCCGGGGATCGGTGATGTGGTAGCCCGTCTCGACCCGGAGCTCCATCCCGTTGCGGTTCATCGCTGGTTCACCACCCCAAATCCTGACCTGATGGTGGAGGACGAGAGCCGCAGCCTGAGCCCGCGGGACTGGCTCCTCTTCGGTCTCCCTGTCCAGCCCGTCGCCGATCTGGCGGCTGATCTCTAGGCTCTCCAACTTGTCAAAGTTCCCTGAGCCTCCTTCCGTCGAGGATCTCGCGAAGGTCTCTCCTCAGCCGCGGGTCCTGCCCGCCGGATCGATCCTCTGGCGCCTCTATTTTCGAAGAGGTCCTCACCCGACGTTCTGGAACGCGTTTCGAGCTTTTGGTCCGACAGGGAGCCGCTTCGATCACCAACTGCCTCCGCCGCGGCTTCAAGTCCGGCGCATCCTCTACGCTGCCGAGGTCGGGTCGACCTGTCTGGCCGAGGCCTTCCAGGACACGCGGTTGATCGACCGGTCCGCGAGAGCTCCCCTGGCTCGCTGGTTTCGAGCTTCGGCGGCCCGTCACCTTGCTGGATCTGACAGGCACCTGGCCGACCCGAGCGGGAGCCTCCATGCTCCTGAGCGCCGGACCACGGCCCCGCGCACAGCGCTGGTCGCGGACGATCTACGAGGCTTATCCGGAGATCGAGGGCCACTTCTACCCCTCTTCCATGCACGCGAACCGTCCCGCCGTAGCCCTCTACGAGAGGGCGGGTGGAGCGCTTGCGAGCACTCCCGTCTTTCATCGGCCATTGATCGATCCCGCCCTGCTGTCCGTCCTCGCCAGTGTCGCCCGAGATCTCGGCTACGGCCTGGCCTGAGCAGCTCTGGTGGACATCGCCTGGGGCGTGAAGTCGTAGGGAAAGAGCGCGATCTCTCCCACGGTATGCACCATCATGTGGGCCTCCATGCTAAGGAGCACTTCGCGCCGCTCAGGATGACGACGGAGCTTCTTCCAACAGATGTTGGCGAGCTCTGTACGAAAAATTGGAGGAACCATCAGTGTGGCGTCTTCGAGACGAGCCGCTACTATTTCCGCATCCGGCTCTCCGAAGACAAGCGCTGCCAAGGCGGAAGCGTCGACGACCTTAACGGGCATCCCGGTCTTCGCGGAGCATGGCCACAGACTCGCGAGGAGTCTGGAGCCCGAGAGCCTTCACGCGAGCCAGAACCTGGTCCGGCGTCAGCCGGGCCGATTCGGCCACCGCACCTTCCAGGATCGCCAGGAGCTCGCCTTCCAGCGAGCGGTTTTGGCGAGCAGCCCGATCCTGCAAGCGGGTCAAGAGCGTGTCGGGAACGTTTCGGATGGATAGATCGACGGCCATGGGCGCCTCCGCGAATCCTCATTCTAGCAGGCTGTCCCATCCAGGCGGAGACGGCCTCGGGTGTAGACTTCCCGGTGCATGGCCGAGAGCGACAAAGCACTGCCGGAGGCTCTGAGATTGGCGCCGGAGGACCGGGCGGTGGCGCCGTTCCTGCCGGTGCTCTGCGCGGCTTGGGCAGACGGAGAGCTGACGCCGGCCGAAGTCGCAGGGATCTCGACCTGGCTCGGGCTTCTGGACGGCGGTCTCCGTGACCTCCTGCGGCCGTGGCTCGATCCCGCGAGCCCGCCTCCCGCCGCGCGGCTGCGCCGGATCCTGGGAGCGCTGCGCGTTGCGGCGGAGAAGCTCCCGGACACAGGCTCTCTTTCTCTTGCCGGACTCGGCCTCGAGCTGGCCCGCCAGATCGCTCCCGGTGAGCCCGAGCCGGGCCCGGGCATCTGGGCGGCGCTCACAGGAATCGAGCGGTCTTTGGGATTGGCGACGCCCGAGGCCGCCCTCCGGCTCCTCGATGCCGGCCGGCCGCAGCCGGAGACCGCCGAGGAGGAAGCCCGGCCGGCGTTCGACCCGCGCTCTCTCCAGGCCTTTCTCGATGCGCCCTATGGCGATGTGCGCGACAAGGTCCGCACACTGATTGCGAGCCCCGCTTTTGCCGGACATCGTGAGCTCGACCGCGCGGCCTATCGCGAGCAGGTCCTGGCCTGGTGCCGCGAGCTGGCCGGTTACGGCCTGGGAGCTCTCGGCTACCCGGTGGAGCAGGGGGGCGGCGGCGATCTCGGGCGGTTCATCGCCGCGTTCGAGACCCTCGCGTTCGGCGACCTCGGTCTGCTGGTCAAGTTCGGAGTCCAGTTCGGGCTTTTCGGCGGCAGCATCCAACAGCTCGGCACCGCGCGCCACCATGACGCCTACCTGCGGGAGGTGGGGACGCTCGACCTTCCCGGCTGCTTCGCCATGTCGGAGACCGGCCATGGCTCCAACGTGGCCGACCTGCAGACCGCGGTGCGGTTTGATCCGGCGGCCGGCGATTTCGTCCTGCATACGCCCGATCCCCTGGCGCGCAAGGACTGGATTGGCAACGCGGCCCTGCACGGCCGCATGGCCACCGTGTTCGCGCAGCTCGAGGTGGGCGGCGAGCCGCAGGGCGTGCACGCCTTCCTGGTCCCGATCCGCGGCGCCGATGGTGCTCCCGCGCCGGGCGTCCATATCGAGGACTGCGGCGGCAAGGAGGGGCTCGAAGGGGTCGACAACGGCCGCTTGACGTTCGACCACGTGCGGGTGCCGCGGGAGAACCTCCTCGACCGGTTCGCCTCGGTGAGCGCGGAAGGGGTCTACAGCAGCCCGATCAGCAGCTCGTCCCGCCGCTTCTTCACCATGCTCGGCACCCTGGTGGGTGGGCGCATCAGCGTGGCCGCCGCGGCCCTGTCGGCTGCCAAATCGGGGCTGGCGATCGCCGTCCGCTACGGCAGCCGGCGCCGGCAGTTCGGTCCGCCGGGCCGGCCCGAGGTGGTCCTCCTCGACTACCCCTCGCACCAGCGCCGCCTGATGCCGCGCCTCGCCGCCTGCTATGCCCTGGACTTCGCTCACAAGGACCTGGTGCGGCGCTACCTGGCGCGGACCGAGCAGGACGCCCGCGAGGTCGAGGGGCTCGCCGCCGGGCTCAAGGCATGGGCTTCCTGGCAGACCGTCGAGACCCTGCAGAACTGCCGGGAGTGCTGCGGCGGCCAGGGTTATCTGACCGTCAACCGCCTGCCTGCTCTCAAGGCCGACACCGACGTCTTCACCACCTTCGAGGGGGACAACACCGTCCTGATGCAGCTCGTGGCCAAGGGGTGCCTCACACAGTATCGTGACCAGTTCCACGATCTGAACGCCGCCACCCTATTGCGCTACATCGCCTCGCGCGCCGCTCTGGTCCTGGCCGACCTCAATCCGATCCTTGCCCGCAATACGAGCGAGGAGCACCTGCGGGACCCGGAGTTTCAGCTCGCCGCCCTGCGCCACCGCGAGCAGCATCTGCTGGTGTCGGCGGCGCGGCGCCTCGAAACCCGCATCAAAAAGGGGACCGACTCCTTCAGCGCCTTCCAGGAGTGCCAGGACCACCTGCTCCGGCTCGCCAATGCCTATGTCGAGCGGGTGATCCTGGAGCGGTTCGTCGCGGCGGTGGGCGGTGTGGAGGAGGGGGAGCTGCGCAGGATCCTGGAGACCCTGCGCGATCTCTTTGCCTTGTGGCGTATCGAGGCGGACCGCGGCTGGTTCCTGGAGACGGGCCACATGGAGGGCAACAAGACCAAGGCGATCCGCTCTCTGGTCGACCGGCTGTGCGCCGAGGTCCGCAGCCACGCCCTGCCGCTGGTCGACGCGTTCGGCATCCCCGACGCCTGTCTCCCTCCCATTGCCTTCTAGCCTTTTCCCCCTCTCCCGGGGGCAGGGAGTGCGGAGAGAGGGGGGCCAGGGGGGTGAGGGTTTACTTCGCCGCCGGCACCAGCCGCACGTTGTCGATCCAGAGGCGGAACGCGCCGAGGTCGGCGCCGGCGCCGATGTAGATGCCCATGACCCCCTTCGGATCGAGGCCCGGGAAGTCGGTCAGCGGGACGGTGATGCGCTGCCACTCGGGACCGGCCGTGAAGGACTTCAGGCCCGGCATCATCCCCAGGCTGCTGGCAAAGAACATCACCTGATAGGTCTTGCCCTCGCCCTTGGCCCAGAATTCCAGGGCCTGCGCCGTAGACAGGTCCGCCGGGGCCATGGGGCGGTCGCCAGGGAAGAAGATCACGCCGGCCCAGGGGAAGTCGAAGCCCGGCTTCAGCTCGCCCGAGATCTCCAGCGCCCGCTTGCTGTCCGCGCCGCCTTCCACGACCTCCTTGCGCACCACCGAGGCGCCGCCGCGGATGGAGTCGGTCGAGTCCTGCCAGACCATGCCGAACCGGACTGCGGGGGTGCCGTCCTCGAAGTCGCTGATCTGGCCATCCGCCGCGCCGGCGGGGGCGGATGGCGCCTCGGCGGCCACGGGCTGCGGCGCCAACGGCCTCTCGAAGGGCACACCCCCCTTCCAGATGCGGACGATGTTGCGGGTCGCCGTGACGTCGGTCGTCGGATCGCCGGCCACCAGCACCAGATCGGCGCGCAGGCCCGGAGCGATCCGGCCGCGATCGGCCAGACGGAAGGCCTTGGCCGGGACGGACGTGGCCGCCGCCAGCGCCTCGACCGGCGTGAGCCCGGCCTCGACCAGTAATTCGAGCTCGCGGTGGAGCGCCGCGCCGTGAGCCGTCCCGGGGTTCGGCGCGTCGCTGCCGGCGAGGATCGGCACACCGGCGGCGCGGAGCTGGCGCACGGTGTCCCGTGCGATCTGCATGCCGCCCTCGGTGTGCGACGGGAAGGACCGTTGGAGGTTCGTGCTCTCGTCGACGGTCAGGTAGGGCTTCAGGCGGAGGTCCGCAGGCAGGGAACGGCCGCCCGCGACCCCGTTCGTGGCCTCCAGCACGATCATGGTGGGGACGACGAAGGCCTTCTTGTCCGCTACGAGGCGGGCGAACCCCGCGTCCGGCGCCTTGTCCGTGAAGAGGTGGACGAGCCCGTCGGCGCCGTCCTCGATCGCCTGCCGGGCCCTTTCCGCGGTGCTGACATGGACCACGGCGAGCTTGCCGCGGCTGTGGGCAGCCTTGATCAGGGCCGTGATGGTCGCGCGGTCGAGCGACGGCCTCGTCCGGTTGTAGGCCGCGCCGTCCTCGGAGACGATCTTGATGTAGTCTGAGCCCTCGGCGGTGCGGCCGTCCACCCAGGCCTGGGCCTCCTCGGGCTTGGTGAGCGTCGGGACCGGCAGCCCGAACTGGGTGCCGTGCCCGCCGGGTGCGGTCGCCAGATACCCGGCGCTGAAGTGGTCGGCGCGGCCGGGAGCGCCTTCGGGCCGGGCCTGCTCGGCGCGCAGGACCCGGGAAAGGTCCGGGGAGGCGAACATGTCGAGCTCGCTGGTGACTCCGAAGACAAGGGCCCGCACCAGCGCGTCGCCCCAGGTGTGGACGTGACAGTCGATCAGGCCGGGCAGCAGGGTCCCGCCGCCGGCGTCGATCGTCGCGGCCCCTTCGGGGACCTTGACGTCCGTCCCTACGGCTTCGATCTTGCCGCCGCGGACCACCACGGTCCCCTTGCCGAGCATCCGGGTGCCGTCGAAAATCCGGGCATTGGTGATGGCGAAGGCTGCGGGGGTGCCAGCCGTCTGCGCTTGGTCCGCGGCGCTCGGGCCGCACGCCAGGGACAGGGTCAGGAAAGCGACGAGGAAAGCTCCGAATCGGTTCATGGTTTTATCCTTTGTGGTCGTCAGGATCGTTTCACACTATGAGTCTCGCCCGCAGCCGTGCTGCTGCAAGAGTCACGGAGGTCACGAGTTGCCCCTGACAATTGTCATTCGATAGATTGCACCGCGATGAGAGCAGCAGTGATCGACGGCTACGGCGGGGCGGACCGGTTCCGTATCGCGGAGGTCGAGACGCCGCAACCCGGCCCGGGACAGCTCCTCGTCCGGGTGCGGGCGGTGGGCGTGAACCCGGTGGACTGGAAGATCCGCAAGGGCAGCCTGCGTATGGTGTTGCCGGCCCGCTTTCCGCTGATCCTCGGCTACGACGTCGCCGGCGAGGTGGAGGCGATCGGCCCGGAGGTCTCCCGCTTCGAGCCGGGAGACCTGGTCTACGCCATGCTCGACGGGCGCCACGGAGGCGGCTATGCCGAGCACGCCGTGGTGGGGGAGAGCGCGGCGGCCCTGAAGCCGGACCGGCTGACCTTCGAAGAGGCCGCTGCCATTCCGCTCGCGGCGCTCACGGCGCTCCAGGCCCTCCGCGACAAGGGCGAGCTGGCCGAAGGCGAGCGGGTGCTCGTGAACGGCGCCTCCGGAGGCGTCGGCCATTTCGCGGTCCAGATCGCCGCAGCCCTGGGCGCCCGCGTCGTGGCCGTAGCCAGCGGGAGCAATCAGGAATTCCTGCGCGAGCTCGGAGCCGAGCGCACCATCGATTACAAGGAGGAGGACTTCACCCGCGACGACGAGACCTTCGACGTCGTCTTCGACGCGGTGGGGAAGAGCTCATTCCAGGATTGCGATCTGATCCTGGGGGACGGCGGCGTCTACGTGACCACGACGCCCGGACCGTCCGACATCTTCCGGGGCATCTTCAGCTCGATCGCAGGCCTCTTCGGCACCACCCGCCGCTCGCGCTGGGTCCGCGTCCGGCCGAGCGGCGACAACCTCGCCTTCCTGGGCGGCCTTATCGACCGAGGCCGCCTACGTCCTGTGATCGATCGGGTCTTCCCGTTGGAACAAATCCGACAAGCCCACGAAGCAAGTGAGAGCGGGCATGTGCGGGGGAAGATCGTGGTGCGGATTGGGTGAGGCGGCATCCGGCACCTCCCCGAGCTACGTCTGCGCCACGGCCGAGGCAAAGGCGTAGGTGACCTTGTCGTTCGTGACGTCGCCGTGATTGGTGATCAGGCCGGCTGAGCCGTCGAGGTTGATCACTTTCCCGCTGGTGAAGTGGTATGCCTGGCCGACGGGATGGAGCAGGTCCACGACGGCTTCCTGGGTTCTCTGGGCGCCGTTGCGGCCGATACCGCCGAAGGGATCGTTCGCGTCGCCGATCGCCTTGGCATTGTCGCCCGCCAGGCGGGACGCGATCGCGTAGACCTTTCCCACCACGGTATCGAGCGCCGAGAAGGTGGCGACCAGCGGTCCACGCACCACGTTCTCGCTCACCACGGGGCGGAAGAAGCCGGCGGTGCCGTGACCGTTGTCCGGGCTGAAGCCGTAATGGGAGAAGGCGGCTTCCAGCAGCGTGAGCGAGTCCGGCTGCAGCTTCGGCGAGGCCAAAGACTTCGCGCAGCCGGCCATCAGGCGGCCGCCGAGACTGTGTCCCACGAGTTGGATCTTGAGGCTCGGCCGGCTCGCCTTGAGGTCGCGGACGGCCTTCGCCATGCCCTTCGCGCCGACGATGCCGGACCTGTTCTTCATGAGGTACCAGGTGGTCAGATTGAGGAACTGTCCGATGCGTCCGAAGATCGAGCCGAAGAGGGACCCGAGCCCTTGCGTTCCACCTTCCCCGGGGACGAACATCGAGCCGGCGGCCGCGGCGCCGCCTTCGTCGTCGGAGCCGCCCGCGGTCGGGAGGATGATCGGAGTCGCCAACGCGTCGAGGAGCTCCGAGCCCGCCTTGGCGCGAATTTCTTCGAGGCCTTCCGTCGGGTCCGCCTCGACGCCTGCCAGCAGGGACAAGACGTCCTCGACGAATTGATCCTGCGCTGCCTTGTCGTCCTTCAATTCATCCAGCAACTGGATCGCGTGATCGATCTTCGCTGCCTGTTCCGGGGACGTGGCCTCGGCCTTCAGCTCCTCGAGCTGTGCCTTGGCGGCCTGTTTCTGCGCCAGCTCTTCGTCCAGGCCCTGCACCGATCCCTCGCCCTCATTGAACGATTCCCGGAAGGCCTTGGACGGCCAATAGATTCCGGCCACGACGAACTTGCGTGCAGCGAGCGCAGGTTGAAGCTCCGGTCTCCCCAGGTTTTTCCGGAACGTCTCGAGGAATCGGGTGTAGAGCCCGGTCGCGTCGTTTTCATCGTTGCGGAAGCCGTGCGCGATCAGGACGGCGTCCGTGGCGCCTGTCGCATTGGCGCGCTGCTTGAGCTGCTCGAAAGCCTGTGCATCCTGCAGCTTGCCGTCCGCGTCGAATCTCAGCCGAAAAAAATCGAACCCGTGAATCGATTCCATGGCGACTACTCCTGCCTTTCTGCAAGTTAGACGGCCTGGAGCGCCTTCATGACGTCCAGAAGGCCCGCCCCTTGAAATTTGCGTTCGCGACGCAAGTCGATGGTGTTCGCGAGGAAGACTTCCTTGACACGTTCCGGCTGGCCGATGAACTCGCGCCGGACGGAAAGGAACGCGGCGATCGAGCCCGACACATGGGGTGCGGCCATGCTCGTGCCGGTCTGCTCGCAATACAGCACCGGGATCGCGTTCCCGCCGGCGTCCTGTAGTGTGCCGTACTTTTGGGCCTCGATTCCTGCCGCGCAGGAGATGATGCGCTCGCCGGGCGCGACGAGGTCCGGCTTCATGCGGCCGTCACCGGTGGGGCCGCGCGACGAGAAATACGAGACGCCGTAGAGGTGCGGCATTTCGCGGTGCGTCGAGCCGACGGTGATCGCGAGATCGGCGTTGCCCGGATCCGAGATGCTCAGGTCGTTGTACCGGGCTTCCGCTTTTCCGGCCGCGGTAATGACCGACGAATAGCCGGCATTGCCGGCCGAGACGACCACCGACACGCCGCTCTTCACCAGCCGGTTGACCTCGACGCACAGCGGGCTCTGGCCGCAGCCGAACCAGCGCGGATCGAAATCGTAGCCGAGGCTCATATTGACGCCATGGACGAGCAGGCGTTTCCCGTTCTGGTTCCACTTCTGGATCTGGTCGATCGCCAGAAGCACCCAGCTCACCTTGCCCTGCCCGGCGGTCTGCTTCGTCGCGCCGCTCACCGTCTGGTCGGCGATGACCTTCATGCTCACCAGGGAGCAGCGTGGCGCGACACCGGAGACCGAGCGGAGCTTTTCCCGCTGGCGGATCGGCTCGTCGCTGGCTTCGTTCCGCATTTCGGTGCCGACGACAGGAGCACCTTCCTCCTCCGCCGAATTCCAATAGCCTGCGATGATTCCGGCGACGTGGGTTCCGTGCCCGAAACCGTCGACCAGTGCTCCGTTCTGCAACGGCGTAAAATCCGTATGGGTCAGCGGATCGGCGACCTTGAGCGTGTCGATGGGACCGAAGGGTGACTTGGAAGCTTTGAAATGCGGGTGATCGCCCGCGATCCCCGAATCCAGCACGGCCCAGACGATGGATTCCCCAAGCGCCATGAAAGCCCGCTGTGCGGCGTCCGCCTTGACGGTCGTCAGCGAGCGGGTCAGGGACACGGAGATGTCGTTGTCTTCCCAGATCCGGTAGACCACGCTCCAGCGCCGGCCATGCTCCTCGATGAGGTCGTGCGCCTCTTCGGCGAGGGTCAGGATCTGTTTGCCGGTAAGGCAGGCGAAGCAGTAATGCGACACCATCGCGTACTTGACGTCCCATTCCTTCGCCCGCTGCTCGACCTTCTGGTAGGCCTCGCCTATACCTCCTTCGTAGAGCTCGTTCAACGCGATGATGACCTCGTACTTCCTGGTCTTGGGGCTCTTCTTGACTTGAGTCAGCAGCGGCTCGGTGACGATCGACCGCATCATGTCCCTGCGCAGCTCTTCGCGGCGCTCGTTCTTCTCCGCTTCGGGCTTCTTCATGCGCGGACGTTTCCGTGTCGCCATCTTGTCAACCTCGCTCGACCCTACTCTCGGGGCGGCCGGGGTAAATGTCAAATGAACATCGCTCACTATGCGGATGCGCGCACTCTTCGGGTCGCTCCGAAGTAGCATGAGACGACTCCGCCAGGCTTGCGAGGTGAGCGAGGCCGGGACGAGCCGCGGTAAACCTTCGCCCATGGCCGGGGCTGCTATCTCGGCGGCAATTTTCGGCTGGTTCTTTTGTTTGAAGGCTTCAGAACTCTTCCGGAGCCTTCCAGAAGTTTTTGGAAGCCTTCGGAAATGGAAGGCATGCGATCTTGGCGGATCGACGCCGAAGAAGAGGCCGAGGCGCTCAGCCCAGCCGTTCGCGGTAGACGCGGTCCATGGCGCGGCGGAGGGCTTCCAGGCGGTTGTCGCCCTCGCTGGCCTTGACCTCGACCGGCCAGTCGAAGTCGACGCCGTCGATCACCCGGAAGCGCCAGACCTTCTTCTTCGGGTCCCAGGTGCCGGGGCCGTCCCCGATCAAGCTCCAGCCCGTGGGCAGAAAGCTGCGGATCTCGGTCTCGGTGAAGGAGAACGGCTCGTTGGTCTTCATCGCGCCTGGAATTCTGTCACGAGCGGGGGCCGCCTGGGAACAGGGATGCTGGCATAGCCATTGCTTCTGTAGTGTCAACGAAGGAGGTGAGAGCCATGCCTACAGCAAGCAAGGCAAACGGGAGGGTCGTCTATCACGTGGTTCCCAACGCGTCGGGCGAGAGGTGGGTCGTCTCGCAGGAGAACGCGCCGTACCGTACAGAGCACGACACCAAGGAGGAGGCCCTCGAAGAGGCCCGGAAGCTGGCCCAGCAGGCAGAGCTTGGCCAGATCAAGGTCCACAAGAAGGACGGCAACATGGAGTACGAGTCGACCTACGGGGAGGATCCACCCGAGTACCCGGGCTAGCTGATTTGCTGTGATCCTCGGGCGGGTCCCGGAGCTCCGGTGACCCGCCCGGACCCCCCTTCCTTGACCCCCTCCGACCCCCGTTGCTACGATCCCTGCCACCATGAAGATCGAGCTCAGCGAAGAGCAGAAGCTGTTGCGTGAGAACATCCGCCGGTTTGCCGAAGAGGTGGTCAAGCCGCGGGCCAAGGAAATCGACGAGACGGGCGAGTTCCCGCGCTCGTTCTACGACCAGGCCGGCGAGATCGGCCTAGCCGGGGTCTCCGTCCCCGAAGAGTACGGCGGCGCCGGGATGGACACGGTCTCCTACTGCCTGGTCATCGAGGAGATCAGCCGCGTCTGCGCCTCCTCGGGCGTAATCCTGTCGGTCAACAACTCGCTGGTCTGCGATCCGTTGCTCAAGTACGGCACGGAGGAGCAGAAGCGGGAGTTCCTGACCCCCCTGGCGAGCGGCCAGAAGCTCGGCTGTTTCGCCCTGACCGAGCCGGGCGCGGGCAGCGACCCCGCCGCCCTGCGCACCACGGCGCGCCGCGATGTTCGCGACGGGGACGACTACATCCTGAACGGCAACAAGGTCTTCATCACCAACGGGACCGACGCCGACGTCGCCATCGTCTTCGCCAGCGTCGACCTGGAGAAGAAGCACCGCGGGATCACCTGCTTCATCGTCCCGACGAACACCCCGGGCTATGCCCATGGCACCCATGAGCACAAGCTGGGGGTCAACGCCTCGGGCACCACCGAGCTGTCGTTCCAGGACATGCGGATCCCGGCCCGCTGGCGGCTGGGCGAGGAGGGCGAGGGCTTCAAGGTCGCCATGACGACGCTGGACGGCGGGCGTGTCGGCATCGCCGCCCAGGCCGTCGGGATCGCCCAGGGGGCCTTCGAGGAGGCGCTCGTCTACGCGGAGCAGCGGCACCAGTTCGGCAAGCCCATCGCCGAGTTCCAGGCCATCCAGTTCTACCTGGCCGACATGGCGACCGAGATCGACGCCTCGCGCCTGCTCACCTGGAAGGCGGCCTGGGCCAAGGAGAACCAGAAGCGCTACACCCTGGAAGCCGCGCAGGCCAAGCTGTTCGCCGCCGAGGCGGCGCAGCGGGTGACCAACAAGGCGCTCCAGATCCATGGCGGCTATGGCTACACCCGCGAGTACAACGTGGAGCGCTACTTCCGCGACGCGCGCATCACCGAGATCTACGAGGGCACCAGCGAGGTCCACAAGATGGTCATCGCCGACTGGGTCCTCAACAAGGCCTGATGCGGAGCCGCCATGGTCGCCATCCTTGCTGAAAGCGCCGTAGGCGCCGCGAGCGCCTCCGGGATCGACTTCTCGCTGACCGAGGACCAGGAGCTGATGCGCCAGGAGGTGCGGCGTTTCGCCGAGGAGCGCATCCGCCCCGGCGTGGCGGAACGCGACCGCGAGCACCGGTTCCCCGAGGAGGTCCTGCGCGAGATGGGGGAGATGGGCCTGCTCGGCATGATAATCCCTGAAGAGTACGGCGGCCCCGGCCTCGACACGCTGACCTATCTGCTCGCGATGGAGGAGATCGCGTGCGTGTGCCCGGCCACGTCGGTGACCATGAGCGTCACCAACTCGGTCTGCTCCTGGCCGATCGTGCAGTTCGGCAGCGAGGACCTCAAGCGCCGGGTCCTGCCGCCGCTGGCCACGGGCGAGGCCCTCGGCGGCTTCGGCCTGACCGAGCCCAGCTCCGGGAGCGACGCCGCGAGCCTGCGCACCACCGCGCGGCGCGACGGCGACTTCTGGGTGCTCGACGGCGAGAAGGCCTGGATCACGAACGCCGGGTATGCGCGCTATTACGTAGTGGTGGCCCGCACGGACCCGCAAGCCGGCAAGCGCGGCCTCTCGGCCTTCGTGGTGTCGTCCGATGCGCCCGGCTTCTCGGTGGGGCAGCCCGAGGAGAAGATGGGGCTCAACGCCTCGCGCACGGCCCACATCTACTTCAACGGCTGCCGCGTGCCGGCGGGCAACCTCCTGGGCCAGGAAGGCCAGGGGCTCAAGATCGCCTTCGCGACACTCGAGCCATTCACGGCTGGGCATCGCGGCGCAGGCGGTCGGCATCCACCGGCGGGCGTTCGAGCTGGCCATCGAGTACGCCAGGGACCGGGTGCAGTTCGGGGTGCCCATCGCGCAGCACCAGGCGATCCAGTTCAAGATCGCCCAGATGGCGACCGAGCTTGCCGCGGCGCGCACTCTGACGCACGGAGCCGCCGCCCTCGACCACACGCCGCACGCCGGGCGTTTCGCCGCGCAGGCCAAGCTCTACGCCTCGGAAGCCGCCAACCGCGCCTGTGCCGAGAGCCTGCAGATCCACGGCGGCAACGGCTTCCATGCCGACTACGAGATCTCCCGCCTCTACCGCGACGTGCGCGTCACCACGATCTATGAAGGCACCAGCGAGATGCAGCGGCTGGTGATCGCGCGTTCGCTGTTGCAGGGGTAGGTCCTCACCCCCATTTCGCCCCGTTTCCGCTATCCTGTCCGGTGATGGAGCTTTCCTTCACCGCACTTGTTCTGGCCGTCCTCGGCTTCGGCCTGGGTGCGGCCGGGGCGTGGCTTTTCGCCCGGGCCGAGATCGCCCGACTGGAGACCGAGCTGGCGAAGGAGCGGCAGGCCGCGGCGGAGAAGCTGCGGCTCCTCGACCAGGCACAGGCGCGGCTCGGGGACACCTTCAAGGCGCTGTCCTCCGAGGCCCTCCAGGGCAACAACGCCTCGTTCCTGCACCTGGCGAAGGCGACGCTGGAAAGGTTCCAGGAGACGGCCCGGGGCGACCTGGACCTGCGCCAGCAGGCGATCGGCGAGGTGGTCCGGCCGCTCGCCGAGTCGCTCCAGAAGATGGACCGGAAGATCCAGGAGATCGAGACCGCGCGGGCCGTGGCCTACAGCGGCCTCACCGCGCACCTCCAGGGCCTGGCCGAGGCGCAGTCGAGGCTCGAACGCGAGACCGTCCGGCTGGTGGGCGCCTTGCGCAACCCGGCGGCGCGCGGACGCTGGGGGGAAATCCAGCTCCAGCGCGTGGTCGAGATGGCCGGGATGGTGGCCTATTGCGACTTCGCGACCCAGGCCACGGTGGACACGGGCGACGGCCGGCTGCGGCCCGATCTCGTGGTGCGTCTGCCCAACCGCAAGCACGTGGTGATCGACGCCAAGGCGCCGCTCGATGCCTATCTCGACGCGCTTGATATGCCGGATGACGAAGGACGCCGAGCCCGGCTCCGCGAGCACGCCCGGCAGATCCGGGTCCATCTCCAGAAACTGGCCATGAAGAGCTACTGGAGCCAGTTCGAGCCGGCCCCGGAGTTCGTCGTGCTCTTCCTCCCTGGAGAGACCTTCTTCAGCGCCGCCCTGGAGCAGGACCCGTCGCTCATCGAGGTCGGGGTGGAGCAGCGGGTCATCCTGGCAACCCCGACCACTCTGATCGCGCTGCTGCGGGCCGTGGCCTACGGCTGGCGGCAGGAGCAGGTGGAGCAGAACGCCCGCGCCATCAGCGATCTGGGCAAGTCCCTCTACGAGCGCCTGCGCACCTTCGCCACCCACCTTGACCAGATGGGCCGCTCGCTCGGCCAGAGCGTCGACGCCTACAACCGCGCCGTCGGCTCGCTCGAAAGCCGCGTCCTCCCCGCCGCCCGCCGCTTCCAGGAACTGGGCGCCGCGGGAGGCGACGAGATCGAGCCCCTGGAGATCGTCGACAAGGTGGTGCGGGGGGTGGAGGGGGGAGAGGGGTTGGTGGAGAACGAGAAGGAGAGCCTCTCGTAGGCCCATTCAGTCGATCACGCGCGCTTCGGCGATCGCGAGGGTCCCCCGCAGATCGGTGCAGTACCGGAGCGTCTCCGGGTCACTCCAGCCCGTCGCGCCACAAGAAGACCCATCTGGCCCTACGAACCCGTTGAACGCTCGCGGTGTGTTGCTGACGTTCCGAACGTCATAGCCAAAGAAATCGGCAATGTAGACATCGGGAGGGACTTTGTCCGGAAACGGCGAGGATTGGAAGGCGATCCGGAATCCGCGCGGCTTGCCGGCGCGGGCGAGCAGAGGTCGGCGGCGGCTCCCCCGCAGCGTGAACCAGAGGTCCTCGGGAAATCGGATTCCCTGTCGCTTGACCAGGAAGAAGGGGGAGCGCGCCACGACCTTCCGGTCGACAACCTCAAGGGCGCCGACGGCATAGACGCCGCCGGTCCCATTGCCCAGGATCTCATTCTGGTCCGTCGGCTCATAGAGCTCGCCCGTCTGCGGGTCCACGAACTCCGAGAGACCGCGCCCGCCGATCTGGAGCGGGACCTCGAACCGGCGGCGATGGCGGTGCAGATCGCTGAGCGGCTGCAGATAGACGTCGTCGGAGGCGACGACCCCATAGACGATGCTCCCGGGAACGCTGCGTCTTCCTGCCAGCACGACCTCTTGGGGAACGGCGGGCAGCAGGCCGGCCGGGACGACGTGCAGCAGGGGCTTCATATGCACCCGCCAGCGCCCCTCGGGCCCGGACGGCTGCCGTGGAAGCTCGGTGGAGGGGAGCGTTCGCAAGACCGCACGCCGAGCCGATCCCGGCCCGAACCCGATGTGATCGACCGTGGTGGAGATGCGGGACGTCGGGAGCTTCTCGATGGGAGACGGCTCCGGCGTTACCGTCGCGACAGAGCGCGAGTCGCACCCGAATTCCCGATCGATCCACAGCGAGACTCCGAACGAAATCGCGACAGCGGCGAGCAGCGCAGCCAAGAGCTGGAGGGGAGAGATCCTCCAGGCCTCGGAGGGTGCGTGCCGCTGTGCGAGTGAGGTGATCAGCCGGTTGGTGGGTAGGTAGGCGAGGAACGGAGGAAGCACGACCATGGCGGAGTAATAGAGGATCGATTGTTCCCGGGTCGCCGGTCGCAGCAGCTCCATGCCGAAAAGCCAGTTGATGTTCTCCGCCGGATTGGTGAGCAGGAAGGTCAGGCCGAAAATTGCGCAGGTCTGGGCCCATTGGAAGAGCCACGCCCGGCGAGGCGCCCCGAGCACGAACGCTCCATAGAGAGCGGCCGGTACGACGAAAGTATGGGAGAAAAAGGAGAGAGTCTTCTCCCACAGGCTGAACCCCGGATAGAACATGTACGCGGTTGCCCCGAGGGGCAGGTACCCTCCCAGCAGGCACAGCCAGAGCTCGAGGCTCCATATGGCGTGGAACAGGAGGAGGGCCACGAGTTGGGCCGTGACCAGACGCGCGCTCCGGAGGAACAGACCGAGAGCGGTCATGAGCAGGGCGACGTCACAAAACCAGAGCATTTGCATCGCGCCCTGACGCCGGACCCAGGTGATCGAAATCGCGATCCACAGAGCGAAAAGAAATCCCGCCAGGACCCCGAGGCCTCCGCGTGGCGCCGGCTCTCGCGGCTCGGTCACAGCAGCTCCCGCGACCAGATCGGCTCGACCGCTTGGTTGAGAGACTTGGCGGCCCGGTACAGGGCCGGACCCATGAGCCGTTCCTGATGACGCTGCCACTGCTCCGGCGACTCATACCTGGAGACCGTCACGAAGACGAGGGCCAACGCCAGGACCGCTGCGTCCAGACCGACCAGGAGCCCCGTGATGGGGCCGGCCCTCCGTGGCTTCGGCCGCCGTTGCAGGAAGAGCAGGAGGCCGGCCGACGCGAGCGCCCCGGCCGAGAACAGGACCATCAGGAATTCGTTGACCCAGAAGATATGGCCCCAGCCGCCGAACCGGTGATCGGACAAGGGGAACAGCAGCATCAATCCCTGCCAGGGGTCTCGCGGGCAAGGCAGATCCTCGACGATATGGAGGAGCGCGCCCAAAGAGAGACAGGTGAAGCGCACGAGCCACGGCCGGGCCGGCGCGAGCCAGGCAGTGCCTTTCCGAAAGCTCCCCGCCATCGTGGCTGCGGCGGCGGCCAGGAGCAGGGCCCCGAACGGCGAGTGCGCCATGCCGCGATGGGAGTACCAGGAGCTTGCGTAGAAGACCTGGTGGCTCACCAGCACGGACACCGAATCGATGTCGGGCAACACCGCGCCGGCGCCGAGGAGGAGCGGCACGGTGAAAAGAGAGCCGTGGGTGCGGTCCCTCAGGAGGGCGGAGGCTGCTACTCCTGCGCACAAGGCGGAACAGAAATGGCTCACCAGGTGCATATCGAGCAAGGAGACCTCAGCGAGGAATCCCCCCAAGGTTGTCGAAACTCTCCTGATACCGGGGCTTCTGCGTCGACTTCCATTCGATATAGCGCTGGCGGAGACCGAGGGCGCAAGCCAACTGCGTCACCACAACGGGCATGCAGTAGAGCCAGATGGCCGGGAAGGCCTGGAGGTACAGGGCGCAGAGCCTGCGAAAGGAGAGCCCCCCGGGAATGAACCAGGACAGTTGCGACGCCGACGTCGAGAGGCAGACGAGCGGGGTCAACACCAGGGTGGCCATGCCGATCGCGGGGATCAGCCCGCCCGGTGCGGTGACGGTCAGGGAAATGATCCACCAGTGCGTCATCACGATGAAGCCGCCTATACCCCACCAGAAGTGGTCCAGACTCCAGTGCAAGAGACGAGAGATCTGCCGGACCCTTGCAGTGGCCCGCTCGCGGCGCTCCGGCATGAAGGTTCCCCAGCGGCCGGCGTCGGGATCGAAGCGGGTGTAGAGAAGGGAGGAGGGAGGGAACAGCAGATTAAGGAACTCGTCGTATCCCCCGGTCGTCCAACGCTTTCTCTGGTTCCAGAACGATCTGTAGGTCGCCAGGAGCTCCCGGCTGGTTCGGTACCGCCTCGAGGAGATAGACCGGGACCATCCCGGTCTTGTTGCGGGCGCCGTTCATGAGGCCGAACTGGCCGATGATGAGACGCGCGTCCTCGGTCAGGGTCGACTCGTCCCAGGGCCTGCCCGCAATCCGCTCGACGATCTCGGTCAGCGTGGCGGGGACGACCACGCCCGAGCCGGCGTGCAGGTCGGGCTTGAGCTGCCGCCGTGTGCTGCGCGACCATTTGCCGACCGCCCCAATGGCATCGGCGAAGGCAATGAACTTCGAGAACCAGCCCTCGGCGAAGAAATTGGCGGTGGGTATCGAGGCCATCTGTAGGATCGAGCGCTCTTGGCCGTTGCGGAGTACCTCCGCGGCGGCAGCCCGTAGCGCGTTCGCCGGGAGGAGGGAATCCGAATCGATGATCAGGAAATAGACATCCCCGGGATTTGCCAGCAGGCCTGCCTTTTTGATCTCGCGGTAGGCCGCGTTGAGGGCGCCCGGCTTGAAGCCCCGGTTGTGGGGATCGAGCAGGTGGAGGTTACCGCTCGGCAGCCGTTCGATCGCCTGCTGGACCACCTCCTGGGTCGAGGGCGTCAGGCGCCGGGCGGTCCGCTCGATCACCGCAAGGTCCGGGATGCAGACTTCCATACCGGCTGCCGCCAGCGGGGCGAACAGCTCCCGGGCTAACCTGCGCAATGGTCGCTTCCGGATCGCGGCGCGGACGAGTTCCAGTTCCAGGTCGGATCGCCGGTAGACGTCGGGCGAGCCGAGGAGGCGGGTGAAATCCTCTACGATCCGGTCGACCGTCTGCTCGATGCGGTCCGCCTCGCGCTCGATCCCTAGCTGCTGGCTCTGCGAACGAGCCAGGGTGGCGAGCATCCCGGGCTTGCGACCCGGGGTGCGGAGAAACCACAGCAAGAGATCCTCCAAAGCCAGGGGCCAGACCTCCGGGTCGTTCAGATAACCGCACAGCCTGCCCCGGGTCACCTCGTGCAGATATGAATCGAGCGACCCGAGGCCTTCGCCGGCGCACCGCCAGTAGAAGCGCAAGAGCGTTCCCGGCACGGCGGCGTCCGGCGGGAGGGGCCTCGTTGCATTACCGGCGAGCTGCCGCGCCTGTTCTTCTTTCTTCAACTTCTCGGAGTGCTCGCAGATGAACCAGGCATGCAGCCGGCTCGCCGGATAGCCCTGGTTCGCGATGGCCCTGATCACCGGGCCGATGCTCTCGGCGGACTCATAGGCCGCGACGAGGATGTGGAAGACTGGGAGCTGCTCCTCGTCCGCGCCGGTGGCGGGAGATGTGCCGGGCGGGGCCCAGGATCTCCGCAGATAGCGCAAGGTGTCCCACGACCAATAAATAATCTGGATGATCCTGCTATAGAAAATGAAATAGAAGCAGATCAGGGCCGTCCAGATGACCGCTGCCGGCGTGTTCCCGAACGCTGCCCTGCAGATCAGGATGCAGATGCCGAGTCCGAGGCATAGGACGAAGGCGTCGATCCAACGATACAGCCTGCCATCGTGCTTTCGCCAAGGGGTCGTTTGCCGCTCGCTGGGGATCATCGACCGTCCTCCCGTCGAAAGAGCTCTCGGTACCAGTGGATCGTGGTCCGCAATCCCTCGTCCAAGGGCACCGCCGGAGACCAGCCCAGGAGGCGCCGCGCCTTCGCGGCGTCGACCCGCTGGCGAGAGATCTCGACAGGCGTGTCCGCTCCGAGGACGACGGGCTCGATCCCGGCGCCCGACAGGTCGACGATGCGATGGACGAGATCGATCACGCGGACGGCCTCTCCGCAGCCGAAATTGAACGCTTCGCCGCATATCCGCAGCGCACGGACACGCGCCGCCAGAGTCAGGTAGGCCATCACGACGTCGTCGATATAGATCAGGTCCCTCTCGTGCAGCCCATTGCCCCGGATCTGCGGGCGATCGCCCCGGCACAGCGCCGCGATCGTATCCGGCACGATCCGGGTGAAGTTGAGGTCGCCCGGCCCGTAGATGTTGGCGCAACGCGTGACGGCCAGCGGGAGGTTGAAGCGCTGGGCCAGCGTGCGAGCGATCAGGTCGGCGGAAGCCTTGGAGCTGTCGTAGACAGATCCGCCGCGCAGGGGCATCTCCTCCCGGTAGGGGAGCTCGGGGCTCGAACCGTAGGCCTTGTCGCTTGAGGCGACTACGATCCCCTCGAGAGCGGGCAGTCGTGCGGCAAGGTGGACCACGTTCCAGGTCCCCGCCACGTTGGTCTGCAGTGTCTCGAACGCGCGGTCCTGCGCTTTGGAGATCGTCGCCTGGGCGGCGAGGTGAAAGATCCATTGCGGCCGGGCCTGCGCCAGGATCGCGCCGAGCCGCTCCTCGTCGGCGACGTCGCCCACCCATGTGTGGACCGCGCCGGCGATCCCCCAGGTCAGCAGGCCCGAGCAGCCCTCCTGGGGAGGCTGGTGGACGAGGCCGCTGACCTCGGCGCCCTGGTGCAGAAGGGTGCGCGCGAGGTTGGCGCCCACGAAGCCGTCGACCCCCGTGACGAAGACCTTGGTCCCGGCCCATGCCATGAGCACCTCCGGACAGTGAAGAGCTTCGAAGAGCCAAGAATGCTTTCTCAGAGACTCTAAAGGAATCGTTAGCAGAACTCAAGCACCTCCAGGGGTGGGATAGGAAAGTGACCATCTTCGGAGCTTCCGGATGAGGGCCGGGCACCTCGCAGGTCGAGCGGGGCAACTGGACGCTGCGTGGCACCTACAGCGACCTCAGTCGTGGCAGTCGGCTTCCTCGTGCAGGGCGCCTTGAGCGCCTCCGCCGGTGTCGGGAATGCCGACATGCTGAGCCCTCGCATAGCAGGCCTCGACTTCGTGCACTCTAGGCGGCCAGTTGTACCAGCCCTTGAGCCGAAGATTGTTCTACGCGCCTCGGTCTATTTGGATGGGTTGGGCACCTGCTGTGGCGCTGAGGGAGCTGGTGTCGTGCGCCGGAGGAGCACGCTGAACCACAAGACCGCGTTGCACTCGGCTCCTCTCTTATAACCCACCTTCAATTGGTACACACCGGGAGCAAGAGACACTTCCTGGATGTTCGACCATTCCCGATGCGAGATGCCGCGAAGCGGCTCGCCTCCGCGCCAAAGCTCTACGAACATCGGGACGTTGGGTTCCCAAACGATCCGTACGGGAGAATTGATGTCCATGTATTTCCCTGGAGTCGCAGACAGCTCGGGAGAAAGTATTCGAGCGAAATTCTGGCAGTCCTCTGGATCACGCCTGATGGTACACCTCTCGATCCTGTCGATGCCAAACTCTTCGAGCTCGTCGGCCAGGTCCTCACCCGGCTCGAGTTGTACGACCAGTCGCTTGCTCCCCGGTAGGGTCGAGAGCTTGTCCGCGGGAACGAGAGCGGCTACAACATCATACTCAAGAGGTAACTCCTTAAGCTGATCCCAACCGTATGGATTGCCGAAGTGTGCCTTCACGCTCCACTGACCGGTTGCAGTTGATTGATAGGGAGGAGCTAGGATCCAATACTTGGCAGTGCCATCATTCGGGCCTACATAGACGCGAATCTGGTGCGCCTTGCCTGCGAAGCGGCCAAAGACAAAGTATTCGTGCGAGCGGATGCTATCCGGGCAATAGAGTTCGACAAAATGATCCTTACGTTCGAAGAGGTGCCAGACAAATGGAAACAGCCCCACAGTGGCAAAGAACCCGACGATTCCGGAAAGGCTCGCGACGGTATTCAGTCGCGGGTTTGCTTCTGCCATCCAATCCCAGAATGCTCGGAGCATCCCCTTGCGAGGCGTGCTTCCGTTGCTCTCGCTTTCCATTCTTTCCCCTTCGCCATAGCTCGATATGCTCATTGGCTATTCTATCTTCCGGACATACTATATCAGCAGGATCTCCGGCCAACACCCGAGGCGGGACCTGCGCCCATCGGGAGACAGCACCGATCCCCCTCCATCAACGACACGACGGGTTCCTATTTCGTCAGCGCCTGACTCGCGAGCACTCTCGACGCGCCGAGAGTGCGTTGGCCTACAGGCGCCGCGGCGCGCAGGATCGTGCGCCCTGCCGATGCGGGAGGGTAAGCTCTGAATCGCCGAGATCCCCAACAGGCATCTGGCACAGTGGTCGTCGAGGCCCAGAGGTTCAGCGTTACCTCGACATCGAGCGGTACGTCACAATCTCCATGGCTTGGCGATGCTTGGTGATCGCTCCTCGGGACTTCCGGCCCAAGGTGTGGGCGTTTCCAACCTGAGGTACTTGAGGTCGTTTTGGGGGAGAGCGCTTTGCGGAATCCATCAATCTCGACGATAGCCGTTTTGTCGTAGTCCGCACGGCTGTGTCTTGAAACCCCCTCTCCCCTGGCCCAAGGGGAGAGGGGACCGGGATCAACCCGGTCAGATGAACGTCTCGACCTTCCCCTTGGTCTTTAGCGCTTCGACGTGGGCCTGGAGCTTTTCCTGGATCTGGCGCTGTTTGAGGAAGCCGGTGATGCGCTCCTTGGCCTGATCGAAGGGGACTACCGTGGCGTCCTTGCGCTCCAGGAGCTGGATCACATGGTACCCGTCGCCGGTCTCCACGAGCGGGCTGAGCTCGTTCGGCTTGGTCAGCGCGAACGCGGCCTTGTCGAAGGACGGCGGGGTCTGGCCCGGCGCGATCCAGGGGAGGTCGCCTCCCCGCACCTTGGAGCCGGGGTCGTCTGAATTCTCGCTCGCCAGCTTGGCGAAGTCCTCACCGCTCTGGGCCCGCTTGAGCAGGTCTTCGGCCTTGGCGCGGGCCTTCTGCTTGTCGGCGTCTGGCGCCTTGGGGTCGACCTTCACCAGGACGTGCCGCAGGTGTACCCCCGGGGGCTGTTTCATCTTGTCCTGGTTCTTGTCATAGAAGTCTTTGGCCTCCGCGTCCGTGACGTTCACTGCCGAGAAGACCTTGGCCTCGACGAGCCTCTGGATGCTGCCGTCGCGGTACATCTGCTGGCGGAGCCGCTCTTCGCTCATCCCTTCCGACGCGAGGGCGTTCTTGAACTGCTCGGCGTCGGGGAACCGGCCGCGCAGCGCCTCCATCTGCTTGTCGACCTCGGCGTCGGAGACCTTGAAGCCCTGCTCTTTGGCCTCCTGCTCGAGGAGGGACTGGGCTACCAGGGCGTTGAGGACCTCGCGGTAGAACTGGGTGTTCATCGGCGCTTCGCCCGCTCCCGCCCGGGCGAGCTGGGCGCGCATCTTCTGGGCGTGCTCGAGGAGGTCTTCCTTCTTGATCTCCTTGCCGTTGATCCGGGCCACCACGGCGGGCAGCTCCTCCGGCTTGACAGGCTTGGCGTCCGCCGGCGAGGGAGATCCCGGCTGTCCGGCTCCCGGCGCGGCGGCCTGTCCGGGTGCAGCGGGTGTGGCGGAGCCGGCGGCGGGCTGGTCCGCCTGGCCTTCCTCGCCCTGGGAGCTGCGCGAGCAGCCGAAAACGCCCGCCACGAGAAGCACGAGGGAGAGGCAGAGCAGGGAGCGGGTCGGGGTGTTGTGTTCAAACATGGGTGGTGTCCTCGGAGGCGGGATCCGAGGATCGCCGCCGGAATTGGGGTTCAGAGCCTGCCAACCGGCAGGCGGACGAGTTTATTCGCGCTTGGGCCGCGCGGCCATCCCGCCAGCCGGCCAAGCCCGACATCCAGGATAACAGGGTTGCGTCCAGGGCTGCCCGAAGGAGAGCGGCGAGCGCCGTGCCGGCGACGCCGAGGGTGACCGTGAGGCCCCAGCTCAGGAGAGCCGTCAGGGGCAGCTCGAAGAGGCGCAGGCGCGCCGTCACCTGGGGCCTTCCGGATGCCTGGAGCACGGCGGCGGCGATGCTGGACAAGGACGACAGGAGGAGCGCCGGGGCCAGGAGGCGCAGGACCGGAGCACCGGCCGCGGCGAGCTCCGGGCCGAGCCAGAGATGGAGCAGGGGCTGGGCCCCCACGACCGCCACCACGACCGGCACGGCCAGGAGGAGGAGCACGCCCCGGACCGCCCGCGTCGCCAGCCTGCGGACCTCCTCGGCATCGCCCCGGCCGCTCGCCGCCGACAGCACCGGGAAGAGCGCGGCGATCACGCTTGTCGGCAGGACCCACAGCCGGTTGACGATCTCGTACGGGATCGAGAACCAGGCCACCGCCTCCAGCGAGATCAGGGCGCCGATCAGGAACCTCTCGACCAGGACCAGGACCGGCGGGACCAGGTTCGCGGCGCTCACCCAGCCGCCGAAGCGGGCGAGCCGGAGGAGCTCGGCGCGCTCCGGCGCGAAGCCCTGCGTGAGGCCCGGCACGAGACGGCGGCAGAAGGTCCAGTGCACCCCCAGGAGGACGACCCGCGCCGCCACCAGCAGGCCGACGATGGCGGGAAGGCCGAGCCCCGCCATCGCCCCGAGCCAGGGGATCGCGAACGTGGCCGCTCCGGCCGGCCCGCGCGCCAGATTGATGAGATCGAAGCGCCGCAGCGACTCCAGGAGGCTGCGCAGGCAACCGGTCACCAGGGTCAGCGGGAACGAGAGGGCCAGGATCTGGAAGGTGATCCGCGTCTCGCGGGCCAGCGGGCCGGACAGGCCGAGCACGCCGCCGGCGAGCCACGGAGACGCCGTCAGGAAGAGGAGCGTGCCGGCGACGCCGAGCGCGGTCTGCAGCGCGACGGCGTTGCCGAGGATCTTCGGCAGCCGCTGCGGCTCGCCGCGGCCGAGGGCCTCGGAGGAGAACCGGGTCACCGCCCGGCCGAGCGCCAGGTCGAAGACGTTGAAGGAGCCGAGGATCGTCCAGGCCAGGGCGAGCACGCCGAACCGGCCGGTGCCCAGCCGCTCGACCGTGCCCGGCACGGCGACCAGGGCCAGCCCCAGGGGCAGCACCTGGCCGGCCAGGTTGAGCGCCGTGTCGCGGGCGATCCGGGTGCCCGCCGCGGCACCAGGGAGCGCGACCCGCGCGGAGGAATCGGCGGTCACAGGCTGTGAGCCGGCGCCGTCCGGCGGGAACGGACGGGGGACAGGCGACGGAGGTAGGCTGCGGCCTCACCGGCGAGAGAGGCGCCATGCCCCGCCAGCATCAGCGGCAAGGTCGTCAGAAAGCGCCCCATCTGGCCGGCGCGCCAGGCGTGGGTCCCCACCAGGGTGGTGATCCGGGCCAGGCGGATCGGGAGGAGCGTGACCAGCAGATAACCGAGGATGGTGCTGCGGCGCCCTCCCATCCAGCCACACCGCAGGTCCCCGAACATCTTGCCGCGCTTGTACCGCTCGCGGAGGAAGTCCTTCACGGTCTGAATATGGTGGTGGTCCACCACGGCGCCCGGCGCGAAGCGCAGCTCGCGCCCGCCGCCGCGGAGCGCGCGGGAGAGCGTCACGTCGCCCAGCATCTCCTCGCCGGGCAGGCCTCCCGCCACCTGGAAGTCCCGCCGCGAGAGCAGCATGTTCGCGGTCGGGCTCATGTCCACCGTCCGCGGTCGCCCGCCGGGCAGCCATTTGCTGAACTTGCAGAGGTGGATCCCCTGGTCCGTCCACCGGCCGCCATGGCAGGCCAGGGCTCCGACCACCACGCCCCCGGTCTCCTGGTGCATGGCGAGCAGCCGCTCCAGCCAGTCGGGATGGGCATAGCAATCGGGATCGGTGAAGACCAGCAGCTCCGCCCGCGCCAGCTCGACGCCGCGATTGCGTGCCGCGTGGGGGAGGAGGCGCCGGGGGCTCCGCTCGAAGCGGACCCAGGGGAAGCGCTCGGCGGCGATCCGCTGCGACGTGGCGTCGGGCCCGCTGTCGACGATCACGACCTCGAAGTCGCGGAAGCTCTGCCGTTCGAGGGATTCCAGGCAGCCGGCCAGCGTGTCGTGCGAGTTGTAGGCCGGGATGACGATCGACAGGACCGGCCTCGTGACGGTTTCCATACTCTCCCTCCGGCGGCTACCCGGGATCCCTGAATTCATTCATTTCAAACCAGGTGAAGCGCGCTTCCGCGTCCCCCATCCCGAGCAGCAGGCCGGTCGAGTGCCCCAGGGCGCTCACGAGCTGCACCGCGAAGAGCACCGGTGAGCCGAGGAGGACCCGCGCCAGGAGCTCCGGCCGCCGCCGTGCCGCGAACCAGGTGATCCGAGCCAACGCATAGAAGGGGATGAGCGGCGTGGCCAGGAGGTAGACGAGGCGCCGCGTCCGCGACCAGCCGAAGAACCGGGCCCGCATCGGCCCATAGAGGCGGTTCCAGAGGAAGCGGCCACGGGCGGCGCTGGGGAACGTGCTCTCGTTGAGGTGCTCGAACCGGGCCGCGGGCTCGACGAGGAGGCGGTGGCCGTCGCGGTGGAGCCTCTGGTGGAGCACGATCTCGGCTCGCAGCAGCTCCTCGAGGTCGTCGCCGTAGGCGAGCAGCAGGTCTCTTTTGAAGGACGAGTTGTGCCCGGGCAGCATGCCGAACTCGGCCCGCGGCGCCGGCGGCAGCCAGGGGTGATAGTTGATGATCTCCAGCACGCGGCTGAACCGCACCCCCGGGTTGCCGTTGTGCACCTCGGCGCCGACGGCCGCCCAGGGTCCGCGGTGGGCCTCGATCAGCGCCTCGGCCCAGCCCTCGTACACCCGGGTGTGCTCCTCGACGAACACCACGACCGGCGCCGCGGCGATCTTCACCCCCTCGGCCTTCACCCGGGAGAAGAGGGCGTCCGGCGGCATCCTCACCGTCCGCACCGCCGGATGGTCGCTGCCGGGGACCGGCGGCGGCTCGCCCGGACCGAGGTCATAGAGAAGCACCTCCATCCGATCGACGGCGCTCTGCGCCAGCAGCGAAGCGAGCGCACGCCCGGCGCGGTCGCGGCGCTCCCCTACGACGAGGATGATCGTCAGCTCGGGCGTCATCTTGGATCCGAATTACCGGACCCAACTCTAGCAGAAGGAGCGGCCTCGTGGAGCCGAGCGGACCCGATTTGAGTTTTTAGAAACAATTAAGATTTCACTCGACGGCGCGCGGCGTCGACTGAAGCCAGACGACGCCGACGACGCCGCCCAGGGTCAGCAGACTCCCGAAGAGCTGAACCGGCGTCAGCCGGTCGCCGAGGACGGCGACGCCGAGCAGCATGGCGAGGACGACCGTGAGCTGGTTGATGACCCCGGCCTGCAGGTTGGTTACCCAGCGGTAGGCGTAGGTCATGAGGAGCTGAGCGGCGATCGAGCAGGCGCCCACGACGGCGAGGAACAACCACTGCCGTGGCGTCGGCGGCCGGAAACCTGCGAGCCCGAACGGGGCCGCGGCGAGCAGGCCGAAGATCGTGAAGCTGCCGTAGATTGCCCACGAGCCCTCGGTGCGGCGGGCCGCCCGGATCGCGGTGACCGCGGCGCCCGAGAGGACCGAGGAGGCCAGCCCCGCCAGCTCCCAGACGCCGAAACGCAGCCCCTCTCGCAGATTCGCCCCTCCGCCGGCGGCGAGCACCATGCCGCCCAGGGCGGCGGCCAGCGGAAGGAGGAGCCTCCGGTCCACTCGCTCGCCGAGGAAGAGCGCGGCAAAGGCGACGCTGAAGATGGGCGAGGCATAGTTGAGAAGCGTGGCGATCCCCACCGGTACGTGAGCGAGGGCCAGGAAGTAGAGGAGGACCGCCGTGCCTCCGAACACCCCGCGATAGAACAGCAGGTCCAGGCGCTGGAAGGTGACGGCCTTGCGGGCGAGCGACGGCACCAGCACGACCGGCAGCAGCATGAACGCGAAGCGGAGGAACGCCACCTGGCTGCCGGGAAGGTCCTCCGAGGCCAGCTTCGCCGCCAAGGCCATGACGGCGAAGCAGACCGACGAGAGACCCATCAGGAGGAGGGGGCGGCGCGGCACCGGCGCATCATGTCGCAAGACCCCGCGGTGCCGGAAGCAATCACCCCTTCTGGACCGACAACCCGTAGCTCCCGCTGCCGCTCGGGCTGAAATGCCGGATGCGCACCCAATAGGTGCCGGGGGCCAGGTTGGTGCCGATCTTGGCGTTGCGGTCCGCGCCGCTGTCGTCGTCCTCGGCCACGAGACGGGACTGGGTCTCGGGGCCGAGGAGGGCCATCACGACGTCCGTCGGGCCGCTCGTCTCGATCGTGTAGCGGCCGTTCGCGGTCACGGGGAGACGGTAGAGATCCTCCTCGCCGTGCTTGCCGATGGACCCCTGTACCGTGCCGCCGACGGTCAGGACCGGCGTCGTGTCTCCCACCGGAGTCTGCGGCTTCGGATACATGCTGGCCATGAAGGTCTTGTCGGTCTGCGACAGCCTGGTATTCCAACCCACCCGGAAGTTGCCGACCGTGTGCTCCTCGTCGACCGGATAGAGCATGATCGAGTCGCGATCGAACTGCGAGAACTGGGTCTGCGACTGCGAATACCTCTTGAAGAGATTGGTTTCGACCTTGTCCCGGCTCCAGTTGTTCGGAGGGCCCGTGTAATAGCGGAAGACCGCCTCCCGGTCCCAGGGGATGTTGGCGGTGGGGTGCTGGTGCTCGTGAATGCAGCCGAGGGCGTGCCCGAACTCGTGGAGCACGGTGCGCGCGATCTCCCCGTCCGGCGTCGCTGAGGTGAACCAGCCATAGCTCATGGTCGGCTGGTTCTTGGCGATGCTCAGGGCGTCGGTGCCGATGTAGGACCACGAGCCGCCGCCCCTCAGAAAACCGATGCGGATCTCGGCGTCGGGGCTGTTGTCGAATTCGAAGCGGATATTGGCGACCTCGCTCCACTGCTGCGCGAACTGCTTGACCTTGGCATGAATCGCCGGCTCCCCTCCGAGGAAGCGGACGCGCAGGGTGCGGCCGTTCTGCCACTTCTTGCCGGTGAGCAGCGCCAGGCTGCGCGGCGAGGTGGCAACGCCCAGGCCGGGCCGGTGGCGGAAGACGGGGAGGTTGGCGGGGTTCTCTTCGATCGCCCGGTCCGCGGCCTCCACCTCCAGCTCAGGCGGCAGCTCCATGTCGACGCAAATGTGAGGGGTCGTTTCCTGGTCGGGTTGTTGCTGGTCAGGCATGGGGTGCTCCTCGGGTTTTTTGGAAAGTGGAAGTCCATGTAAAGCGCCAGCCGCCAAATCATAGAACGCCCCGGCGTCCACACCGGGCGGAGGGTTCGGGACCGTGAGCCCCGGCGCGCCGCCTGTTGCGGCCCCGCCTGCCATGCGCGCGATGTGGAGCATGCGGGCGGCGCCGCGCACCCGCATCACGCCGTCCAGGGTCTCGGCGCGCACCGCGCCGCGCAGGGGTTTGCCGTCCGGTCCCTTCGCCTCGTCGCCGACCCGGAGGACCCCCTCGTCGAGCAGGAGATGGAGGAGCCCGTCGCGGCTTTCCCTCTCCTCCTGGCTCTGCTCGGAGGTGAGGCGGGCGCGGACCTTCCGGCTCGTCCAGTCGAGCGCGATCGTGGTGCCGACGGTGATCTGCCGGACATCGGCGAGGGCCGGCCCGAGGCCGCTCGGCTCCTTCTGGTCCCAGGCGACCTTGAAGATGAGCTCGCGGATCTCCTCCGGCTTTTCGCCTTTCCGCAGGTAGTAGAGCTTGGTGGTGTCCAGCCGCGGCCGGACGCGGAACGGGATGCCCTCGGGGATGCCGAGGAACCGCCGGTTCTGATTGGCGAACTCATACGCCGCCCAGTCGCTGTCGAGGAGCGTCTGCAGATCGACCTTCTCGATGGCGGGGAAAGGGACGTTCGTCTCGACGGCGAGCGCTCCGGCATCCGGCACGATGCCGCGCGTGACGAACTGCTCGCAGATCCACTGGCGCTCCTGGCTGTCGTCGGGATGCGCGGCCTGGTCGGCGGCGAGAATGGCGCGGCCATAGTCGGCGAAGGAGACCTCTCCCGGCGGAAGATAGTCCAGCGCGCGGACGATCATCCGCTTGAAGCGCGCCGCGGCCACGAAGAGGGCCTTGCCGGAGGGCCAGTCGGGGCTCTCCTCGCGGACCGCCTTGTAGGTCCGGATCATCACCGCATAGAGGGCGCCGCTCAGGGCCTCGCTCAGCGAGTGCGGCTCGTAGCGGCTCACGCGGTCGGGGTTCCCGGGGATCAGGTTGGCCCGGTTGTTCAGGTTGCGCAGGAACTCGGCCTTGTTCGCCGGATCGCGGGCGTGGCCGAATTCGGGAGCCACGGTGCTGAAGGCGCTCGAATCGTCGAGCGAGCCCTGGGTGCCGGCCAGCACGGCCTCGCGCAGCTTGCGGCTGCGGAACGACATGAGCAGGGCCGTGAGGTCGGCGATCGCCTCGTGCAGAGCGAGCGCCTGCGGCGTCAGGGCGTTGTAGAGCGACGGAGCGATGCCGTCGAGGATGGCATGCGCGGTCTCGTGGGCGACGATGTCGCGCGACAGGCTGGTGTAGACGGGCCGCTCGCCGTCCGCCGGCGGCGGCAGGAAGAAGAACTGCAGGCTGTGCGACTCGCGCTCGTAGAAGGCGTTCGCCATTTCGCCGGCGCGCGGCACCACGAGGAGCTGCGGGGCCTCGAACGCCCACGTGAGGCGGCGGCCGAGAGCGTCCGGCTCCTCGAACAGGGACATGGTCTGGAGCACGGTGGCGAAGACGTTCACCTGGAGGAAGCTGTCGCCGTAGATGCCGTCGGGGCCCTCCGTTTCGTACGCCCCGAGGTCGTGGCCGTTTTCCGGCGCCCGATAGCGCGCGCCGGGCCGTAGCGCGCCGGTGGTGGGGTCGAAGTCGAGCACCGCGACGCGGCGGGTCACCGGCCCATCGAGGAAGAGCTCCTCATCCTGGCTGGTGAACATCTCGAACGGGCTCGCCAGACCCCTGCCGCCGTAGGGGTCGTCGATCATGATGGGGATTCTGACCTTCACGGAGCGCTCCTCCTCGGTACCTGCTGTCGACGACGGCTCCATTTTAGCTCATCTGCAAGGTAGGCGTTCGAGGGCGGCGGCGCGTTACACTCGTCCTGCCCGCCGGCTATACTGCCCGGGACTCGCAAGCAGCGCTTCGAGAGGAGAGGAGGCTCCGATGTTCGTCGGATATGAGGCGATTGCGCTGGCCGGCCGGGCGAAGACGCCGCGGATCTCCCTGGGTACCTGGTTCCTCGCGGTCCAATTCCTGGACCTGCTGTGGCCGATCTTCCTGCTCCTCGGCTTGGAGCACGTGCGGATCGCGCCCGGCATCACGAAGCTCAACCCCCTCTACTTCTACGACTATCCGATCACCCACAGCCTGGTGGGCGCGCTCGGCTGGTCGGTCGCTTTCGCAATCGGCTACCGGCTTCTGACGCGCGGCAAGGGCCAGCGCTGGGGAGGGCTCCTCCTCGGTGCCGGGGTCTTCAGTCACTGGCTCCTCGACCTGCTGGTCCACGCCGACGACCTGCCGATCCTGGTCCGGGGTCCCTACGTCGGCCTCGGCCTGTGGAATCATCCCGCGATCGCCCTGACGCTCGAAACCGTGCTGTACGCGCTCGGGATCTTCCTCTATCTGCGCGCCACCCGGGCCCGCGACGCGATCGGCCGCTGGGGGCTGTGGTCGCTGCTCGTGCTCTTGTACGTCCTGTGGCTCTCGGCCAGCTTCGGACCTCCTCCGCCCGACGAGCGGACGCTCGCCTGGATCGCGCTCCTGAGTTGGCTCTTTGTCCCCTGGGCCTGGTGGGTCGACGGCCACCGGACCCATGTAGCGGCAGAATGAAAAGGCGCGAGGATTCCGCCATGCGACGCGATCTCACTCTGAACATGCGGCCTGTCCTTGTGGTTCTATCGCTTCTTTTTCTCCTTGGAGCGGCGCCGCCGTCGAGCGATCCGAATCTCATGAACGAGCTCCGGACTCTACTGGCAGAGAAGCGTTTCGAGCAGGCCGCCGAGGGGGCCCGGGGCTATCTTGTCGACAACCCCGAAGGAAAGGATGCCGTGACGGCACGGACAATCCTGTGTACCGCGCGCCTGGCCGGAAACCTTCCGCCACCAGGCTTGGAAAACGAGCCCATGAAAGTGGAAGGAGATGTCCGCCGGCCCGAAAAGATCTATGGAGAGCCCCCGCGCTACACCACCAAGGCACGCGAGGAGGGGGTCAGCGGCGTTGTGATCTACGAAGCGACGATCGACCATGAAGGTTGCGTCCGCGACACACGCCTGGTGCAGGGCCGCCACCCCGAGTTGGACGCGAGCGCCAAGTGGACGATCGAGCGATGGGTCTTTCGCCCCGCGATGCTCAAGGGCCACCCCGTTCCCGTCTACTACACCCTGACGGTCAACTTCCAGGTCGCCAAGGGTCCGTCGTAGAGATGCAGTCGGCGCGGAGGCCGAGCATCGCCCCCTGGGAGCGCCGGCGTCTCGCCGGCCCAGCTCCCGGTTGCGCGGCGGGTACGGATGCCCGTACAATACCGCCCGCTTCCGGGAGATCCCCTGCCGATTTTCCTCCCCGGGCCGACGTAGCTCAGCGGTAGAGCAGCTGATTCGTAATCAGCAGGTCGCCGGTTCAATCCCGGCCGTCGGCTCCATCGTAACTCACTCAGAACAAGTTGTTTAGGCCTTTTACTGCTAGAAGGTCATCCGCAGCGCCAGGCTGAGGTCGCGCCCTGGCAAAGGGACCAGGTCCTTGAGGAAGGAAGCGTGGTTGCCCGGCAGGTCCACATGATAGGGCTCGTCGTGGAAGAGCTCGTAGACGCCCGACAGCTCGGCGCCGGCGAACTCGATGCTCCGCATCTCCTGGAGGTCCGGACCAATGACCTCCTCCGAGAGGGAATCGCGTCTCAGCGACAGCGGCGGACGGCTCGTTGCCCCCGGCCCGTTGTTCCCTGTCCTTGGCCCATTGACAGGGAGTGGCGTCACATCGACAGCGTCCGGCGGCTCGTTGCTCACGGTTGCGGGCTCGCCGTCTCCTGTCAACAGCTCGCCGACATAGATCAGCGTTTCATCGGCATCGGTCACCGGCTCGCTGCTCTATGCTGCGGGCTCGTTGGCTCCGGTCAACACCCCGCCGACATAGAACAACGTCTCCTTGACACGGGTCGGCGGCTCGTCGCTCGCGGTCGCTGGCTCGTTGCCCCAGGTCGCTGGCTCGTCGGTCCCGGCCAACGGCCCGCCGACATGGGGCAACGTCTCCTTGACATGGGTCAGCGGCTCGTTGCTCGCGGTCGCTGGCTCGTTGGCCTATGCGGCTGGCCCGCGCCTCCGGGTTGCTGGCTCGTTGGCCTATGCCGCGGGCTCACTGACTATGTCGCGGGCTGGCGCCTCCGGGCCAATGGCTTTCAGCTCCAGGTCGCTGGCTCGCGCTTCGGGGTCAATGGCTCGCTGGCCTATGCGGCTGGTTGGCGCCCCCGGATCCATGCCAATCGGATTGCGGTCAAGGCGCCGTCAGGCAAGGTCAGCGGCCTGCGGATCGTGGCCGGCGTCTCATGGCTTGCGGAGCGCTCAGTGCGGATAGCAGCCGCAGACTGTGTGCTCGTCGGCTCCGGCCACGTGGCCTACGGCCTGGGCATCCAGCGCCAGGTCGCCGCCGGCTTCGAGAAGGAATTCGGCGGGCGGATCGCGACCCTGATCCCGATCACGGTGCGCGACGACGACGGCGATCCGGTGGACACGGTCCGCGCCTCCTACGCCGACTTCGTCTGGGGCGTGCCGCCGGAGGCCGATCCGGTCTGGCCCGCGCTGGGCTTGTCGACCGGCAGTGGAGAAGGAGAGAGGCCGCGTTCTCGTGGCGGATCTTTGCCCGCTCGAGGTTGGCCGTCTCGACGACGAACTGGCGGATGCGCTTGTCCTCCCCGTCCTTCTTGTAGGCCCGGACCTGGAAGTAACCGGTCAGGCGGACGCGGTCGCCCTTGCGGAAGAGATTGGCGTTGCCAGCCCAGTCGATGCAGTGAATCCAGCGGGTCTCCTCCTGGCACTCAGCGGAGACAGCGAGGGAGAAGGTGCGGAACTCCTGGGCCTTCCGGTCGAAGTTCTTCTCGACGACGTCGTCGATGATGGGGTCGTAGACGTTGCGGGTCTCGGTCCGTGCGGGGATCTGATGGAGTCGGGGGTCTGCGCCGAGGTTGCCGAAGAGGGTGACGGTCTTCTTGGTTTGCTTGGCCATGGTGGCTCTCCTTTCGTGGTTGGGTCCGTTCATGACGAGCCGCCAGGACCCGAGGGGAGGGGAGGCCGGCCGTGGCCGCGCCTTGGTCTCAAGGGCGCGAATTCGAGACGGCGCACGCGAGGCCGTGGAGAAACAAACCATCACCGTGGAGCTCGCGGACCGTCATGCGGCGGTAAGAGGTCGGTGCGTCCAGACTGTCGAAAGCCGGCTGGGTTGAGGGGGGCGATGCCTCGCCGAGCGACTCTTCAACCTCGGCAAGCAGTTTCAATCCACGCCCCCGTGCGGGGGGCGACGGTAGGGCGACGGCCGCGTCGGGCTCAATTCTCGGTTTCAATCCACGCCCCCGCGCGGGGCGCGACCAGAGCAGCGGACCGGGAGGAGAAGACCTCCTCCTTCATCCTATACTCGGATTTAGGAGATCCTCCCACCTTACCTTTGTTCGGTGAGGGAAGCGAACCCGTGCTTCAAGACCCACAGCACATGCCTGCGAATTCGATCTCTAGCGCCGGGGACGGAACCGTCGCCCTCCTGACTTAGAGAACCGACCAGCGTGTCCAGGGTGATGGGAGCTGTTCGCGATGGCTCACCAAGCGCGGCGAGAATGCTTCGCAACAGCGACACGTCGAACAAAAGCTGCTCGAACCCACTATATTGAGACGGAATCGTATGCTCGCGCGACAAGAGTCGGCGCCCTTCGGCGGTGAGGTAAATCGGCGCGGATCCCGAGACGATGTTGGTGGCGTAGCCGCGGAACACGTCGAAGTACCGTGGCCGAGAGTGGCTGTGCGTGAGGCTTGGGAAGCTCAGTGTTGCGAGCAAGCTGAGACAGCTCTGCCCACAGTGCTTCGTATTGCTTGATGACGGGGCTCCACCCAAAGACCTCTACCGCTCGCCGCCGCGACGCCTCGGCCATCTTGATTCGCAGTGCGGGCTGATCCATGAGCCTCTGCAGGTATTGCTCGTACTTCTCAAGGTCGACTACCACCGACTGTCCCAACTGAAAGTGGTCCACCAGGATGTCCAGGTTCATCAGTGACACGTTCGAGATGTCCTCATCGCAGGCAGCCCAGTGGGTGGGCACCAAGAACCCGGTCACGTCATGCTGCACGGTGTCTCGATAGCCGTCCCAGTCCGCGACGACCTGCGGCAAGCCACAGGCCATGGCCTCTAGAGGCGTCAGACCGAATGTCTCTTGGATGTTGTCCGCGGGCGCCACGAAGACGTCTGCCGCGCAGTAGAGAGAGTTTCTTTCGGAAGGAGGAAAGGCCTCTTTGATGATGACGTGCTCCGAGATGCCCAGGTCTTTGGCGTACTGATGCAGCCCAGGGGCGAACGGCAACTGGGGCTCCTGACTACCGGCCAGGACGAGCAAAATCTTTCGCTGCGGGTTCTTGCGCCGAAGCCTCTCCACCACGCGAAGCATGACGAACAAATCCGCCTTGTCCGCTGCGGACAGACGCCCGAACCACAGAAGCACAAATGCGTCCTGCGGGAGGCCGAGCTTCCGGCGGCATTCCGCCTGGGGAATGGGCCGAAAAAATTCGGTGTCTGTCGCCAGGGGCAGGACGTCGAGCCGCCCTTTGTACGAAAGGTTCGCGCCATGTCGGCGGTTGAAAGTGGACGCCACCTGCTCGAGGAGATTCTGGAAGGCGTCGCGGCATGCCCGCGAGGTGCAGATGACTGAGTCGCAGGGCAGTACCGACTCGGTCAACAACGGAATAACCAAGGTGCCGATGAAAGGCTGCGACGAGAGACAGTGAATCGTCAGTGTGATGGGGTAAGGCTTTCGCGAGGCCAGACCGGTTCGAATCTTGAACGACGGCGCGGAAGGGTTTCCGCGAATGTCGTGCCAGGCGGTGAGCCCGAAGCGCTCGACCCCATCCCGAAGAATGCCGATCTCCATCTTCACCCTGGCGTTAGGATAGCTTTTGAAGTGGGCCGCGTAGGCGGGCACGTCTTGCGGCCCGACGAGGAACACGACCGACTCTGCGGATCCGTGGCGCAGGAGTGCGGTGGCCATGTCATGCGTCACCACCGATTGGCCATAAATCATTTCCTCGACGTTGGTTTTTTGGGTGTACGCCACCGGCGGTTCATTCATCGGTAGGCCCAGAACCAGCCTGGGGTTTTTCTCGTCTTTCATCGACTACCCTCTCTACTCCACGATCCTGGGCGCCGTCTGCTCGACGGCGCGGTCGATCCGCGCCCCGAGGTCCGAGGCCTGGCCCAGCGCCAGGGCCCGAGCGGGGAACGCTCCGAACACCGCCAACGCTGCGCGTCCGAGTCTCCTCCAGTGCATGCCGCCCTCCAAGCGGAACAGCCGCCGCTGCCCGTCCTGGAGCGGCGGCGCGGGGCGAAAAACCTGCTGAGTCTACACTGAGGCGGGCGTTCCTTGCCTGTACCCGGCCACCTGCGGAGCCGGCACTGCCGATTTCTGGGCCTCCTGTTACTGCTCGATTCAACAAGTTGGCATTGCCTGTCCCGCTTCTGGGGGTCTAGGCACCTTAGTTAATGCGGGACTCATATCGACTCTGTTAATGCCCCTGGAGAGGCGGGGCCGAGTGCACCCGCGTCCTCCGGGAGTTGGCCATGACGCAGACCCTGAACGAGCCCCTTCAGGCGGGCGTGAAGCTCGGGAAGCGGCCGGCCAGACCCCATCTCAACGTCATCGGGATCTCTTGGGGTTATCACGACTCCTCGTGCTGTCTGCTGCAGGAGGGCTCCCTGGTCGCCGCAGCCCAGGAGGAGCGCTTTTCCCGCGTCAAGAACGATAAGTCGATCCCGCGGCAGGCTTTCAGATACTGCCTCGAAGCGGGCGGGCTGACGCTCTCCGAGATCGACTGCGTCGCCTATTACGAGGATCCGGTCCTGAAGCTGGGACGCCAGGTCTGGATGGCGCTGGCGCCGGAGTTGTCTCCGGAGAAGCGCGCCTCGATCCTTTCGCGCCTGAGTCAGAAGCAACCGCAGGAGGTGATCCGCGAGGTGTTTGGCTACGCGGGGCCGATCGAGATCGTCGACCACCACCTGTCTCATGCGGCCAGCAGCTACTTCTACTCCGGTTTCGACGAAGCGGCGATTCTCACCGTCGACGGAGTTGGCGACTGGCCCACCACGACCTATGGCTCAGCGAGCGGCTCCCATATCAGCCGCTTCGAGCAGGTCGACTTCCCGGACTCGCTCGGCTTCTTCTACAGCGCCATCACGGGCTATCTGGGATTCGAGGTCAATGAGGGCGAGTACAAGGTCATGGGCCTCGCCCCATATGGGGCTCCGCGCTACGTCGACCAGATGCGCAAGCTCATCGCCGTGACGTCCGCAGGGCAGTACCGGCTGAACATGAAGTACTTCGGCTTCCTGACCGAGAGACTCCATGTACAGTGAGGAGCTGGTCTCGTTGCTGGGCCAGCCGCCGCGGAAACCGGATTCCGAGCTTCTGCAGTTCCACAAGGACGTGGCCAGGAGCGTCCAGGTCGTCCTCGAAGAGATCCTGCTCGAGAAGGTCCGCTATCTGCACTCCAGGATCCCGAGCGAGAACCTCTGCATGGCCGGCGGCGTGGCTCTCAATGTCGTGGCCAACAGACGTTGCCTGGCCGAGGGGCCGTTCAAGCGTCTGTTCGTGCAGCCCGCGGCGGGCGATGCGGGGTGCTCGGTAGGGGCTGCTGCGACGGCTCACGTCCGGCTCACCGGCGAGGCGCCTCCGAGGCGGCGGCTGCTGCACGTCTACCTGGGGCCGGCGAGCTCCCCCGAAGAGATCCACCGGATCCTGAGGTCGTCGTCGGCCAAGTTCCTCGATCTCCGAGGCCGGGAAGACGCCCTCCTCCGCTACACCGTCGACCGGCTCCTTGAGGGCAAGGTGATCGGCTGGTCGCACGGCCGGATGGAGTTCGGGCCGCGCTCGCTGGGGTCCCGGTCGATCCTGGCAGATCCGCGGCAACCGCAGATGCGGGACCGCATCAACGCCCTGGTGAAGATGCGTGAGGCCTTCCGCCCTTTCGCCCCGGCGGTGTTGGAGTCGGCGGCGCGCGACCATTTCGACCTCGATCATCCGTCTCCTTTCATGCTCGAGACCTGCAGGGTCACCTCGCCGATCGCACTGCCGGCTGTCACGCACGTCGACGGCTCGGCGCGGGTGCAGACGGTGAGCTGCGAAACCAGCCCGCGCTTCGCCGCGCTCCTCGCGGAGTTCTACCGGCGTACCAACTGCCCGATCCTGCTCAACACATCGTTCAACATGCGTGGTGAGCCCATCGTGTGCACGGCGCTGGACGCGCTGCTGTGCTTCGTCCGCTGCCAGATCGACGTGCTGGTGCTCGAGGACTTCGTCCTGGAACGCCCGGGCCTGCCGGAGCTGTGGAATCTGCAGGCCCAGAAAGTGCTCGGTCAGCGCGGGGACGGTGGCACCGTCGATCATCTCGTCTACACTTTACTGTAGAGCGCAAGAACGCCCTGCAATGAGAGCCCCGCCAGAATCGCTCAAAGTGTTCTGCAACCGGATCGCCGCGGCCGCCGCCTCCACCGAAGGTGCGCAGCTCGCTCGCCTGCTCCGGCTCACGGGCATGCTGGGAGAGCCGTTCCATCCTGCTGGCGGGCCGGTCGAAGACGGGGGACCCGTCTGGCGCAAGCCGGCGCCTGCGAGCTCGGACTGCGTAGGCATCTGGGCGCGCGAAAGCAGGAACGGCGAGACCGGCTTCGTCCGTCGCATGGACAAAGCCAGCGAGTGGAATCTCTGGGCAAACCTCGGGCGGATCGAGCCGAAGGGTGTCAGGCGCCGGGTCGTGCTGGTCGGCGAGTCGGTCGCACGAGGATATCTCTACGATCCGCTGTTCACCCCGGCGATGGTGCTGCAGACGATCCTCAAGCGGCACATGGGCGAGAGGGTCGAAGTGATCGATCTCGCCCGGACGGACCTCGGGATCGAGGTAGGAGAGCTCGCCAGATCGGCGCTGCTGCTGGAGCCTGATGCCGTGGTCATCTTCGCCGGCAACAACTGGAACGTCTCCGCGCCGTCGATCGCGGAGATGGCCTTGGTCAGCTCGCTGCTGCTTGAGGAGGGAATCGCCGGCTTGAAGCGCTTTGCCGAGGACCAGCTCGCGGCGAAGGTGCGGAGCATGGTGAGCGAGGTCTCCTCGCTGTACCGCGCCAGGGAGATCCCTCTGGTGTGGCTCGTCCCGGAGTTCAACCTCGGCGACTGGCGGGACCCGATCACCAACGCTCCTCATCTGCCCGGGACCGCCAACCGGGACTGGCTGGAGCACTGGCAGGCGGCGCGGCAGGCCTGCGACCATGGAGACCTGCAGCAGGCCGCGGAGCGGGCGCGCCGGATGGTCGAGATCGATCAGGGAGTCTGCGTCGCCGGGCTCTACATGCTGGCCGAGTGCAGCCGGCGGTCCGCCGACCCCGAAGCGGCGCGACGCCATCTGGAGCTGGCCCGTGACGCCGTGATCTGGGATCCGTCGCGGAATATCGCGCCCCGGGCCTACGGGATCGCCCAGGAGGCTCTGCGCTGCCAGGCGCGCAAGCAGGGCAGCGCTCTGGTCGACCTGCCGCGGATCTTCCGCGAGCACCTCGGCGAAGCCATCCCGGACCGCCGGATGTTCCTCGACTATTGTCATCTGACGGCAGCCGGCATCCGGGTGGCCATGGCCGCAGCCGCATCCCCGGTGCTGCGGGCGCTCCAGGGAGTGGAGGTTCCGTGGCGTGACCTGATCGACGAGCGCCTCGCGCCGAGCAACGAGGTGGAAGCCCACGCCGCCTTCCTGGCCGCCGTCCACAATGCACACTGGTGGCAGTCCCAGGATGTGGTCCGCCACTACTGCTCGGTCGCGGCCCAGGCCTCGCCGGCGATCGTCCAGGTGATGACCCGGTTCATCGAGATCCAGACGCGCCGGACGCCGATGCTGATGTGCCGGGCAGCGGAGGAGATCGCAGGGCTGGCATCGCGGCAGCTCCAGTATTACCTGCTGCGCCACAACTACCAGCAACTGGATCGGCTGCTGATCGATGCCATTGCCGAGGCCCTGCATGAGATCGGCGTCGATGTACGGGCACGCCTGGGGCAGCTCCGCCGGGAGGAGCACAGCCTCACCCGCGGTGCGACCGATCTGCTCGATTTCTATTACTGCTCGGCCGCTCTGCAGCCGCAGGAGGCAATGTGGGTGCTGCCGCGCGAAGTGGCAGTCCACGGCAAGCGGAACGATTTCTACAAGGCCTACTGGATCGACTCGCGGTTCCTATTTGTCGGCGAAGCGGGGCGCCCGGTGCGGCTTTGCCTCACCTGCCGCCTGCCGGGAGACGCGCCGTCCCGGGGGGACCTCGTCCTCGCCTTGAACGGTCGTCCCCAAGTGAAGATCGAGATCGGCTGCGCATGGGAGACATGGGACATGGTGGTCCCCGGCGAAGCGGTCAACGAGGGGTTGAACGAGATCTCGCTGCGCTGGCCTCTCCCCGAGTTTCCCGGCGAGCGTGCGCTCGAGTCGGTCTGCGACGACCCCGGCGACATCGCGCACCTGGAGCTCTTCCCCTGCTTCGGCGAAATCCACGCGTTCACCGCCGCTGATGGCCGGTCGGGAGGTGTTGGTGTCTGAAGGCAGCTTGGCGACGCTGTCGACAACTCTGCGCCTGCGGGCGGGTACGGCACCGGACCGGGAGGCGTACGTCTTCCTCCGGGACGGGGAGGAGGAGACCGAGGGGCTGAGCTGGGGTGAGCTCGACCGGCGGGCGAGGGCCATCGCCGGTGCCCTGCTGGCCCGCTGCTCCCCAGGTGACCGCGCGCTTCTGCTGTTGCCCTCCGGGCTCGACTTCGTCGCCGCCTTCTTCGGCTGCCTCTACGCCGGAGCAGTGGCGGTCCCCGCCGATCCTCCCCGGCCCCGCCGCGACCGGGAGCGGCTGCGGGCCCTCGTCTGCAACGCCTCGCCCCGGCTGGCCCTGACGACGTCCGGCCTCCTCGCCGGGCTGCAGGACCTCGCCGCCGCGCCGGAATGGGCCGGTGTCTCCTGGCTGCCGATCGACAGCGTGGACGACAGCGACTGGGACGGTCCGGATCCGGATCCGGGCTCGCTCGCCTTCCTCCAGTACACCTCGGGCTCCACAGCCTTGCCAAAAGGCGTGCGGGTGACCCACGCCAACCTGGTGCACAACGAGCGGATGATCGCCGAGGCCTTCGGCCAGGACGAGGGATCGGTCGTCGTGGGGTGGCTGCCGCTCTACCACGACATGGGGCTGATCGGCAATGTGCTGCAGCCGCTGTGGAGCGGCGGTCGCTGCGTGTTGATGTCGCCAGGGGCATTCCTGCAGCGACCTCGGCGCTGGCTGGAGGCGATCACGCGCTACCGGGCGACGACGAGCGGCGGGCCGAGCTTCGCCTACGACCTGTGCGTGCGCCGGATCGGTGCCGGGGAGCGGGAGGGGCTCGACCTGTCGAGCTGGCGGGTGGCTTTCAACGGCGCCGAGCCGGTGCGGGCGGAGACGCTGGAGCGGTTTGCGGCGGCGTTCGCCGGGTGCGGCTTCCGGCGGGAAGCGTTCTATCCTTGCTACGGATTGGCGGAAGCGACGCTGTTCGTGACCGGTGGCGAGCGCGGTCGCGAGGCGCGGGTGGCGACGGTGAAGGCCGCGGCGCTCGAGCGTCACGAGGTGCGGCCGGCCGATGGTGGAGAAGGAGCGCGCCACCTCGTGAGCTGTGGCCGGCCCTGGCAGGGGCAGCGGCTGGCGGTCGTGGACCCGGAGACGGGACGGGAGCTGCCGGCGGGGCAGGTGGGAGAGATCTGGGTCTCGGGACCGAGCGTAGGGGACGGGTATTGGGGACATCCGGCCGAGACGGCGCGCGATTTCGGGGCGGCCCTGTCGGGAGGTGGGCCGGAGCGCTTCCTGCGCACCGGAGATCTGGGGTTCGTCTCCGGCGGCGAGCTGTTCATCACCGGACGGCTCAAAGACCTGATCATCCTGCGTGGCCGCAACCTCTACCCGCAGGACGTCGAGCTGACGGCGGAGCGCAGCCATCCGGACCTGCGCCCGGGAGGAGGAGCGGCCTTCGCGGTCGAGGTGGACGGAGAGGAACGCCTGGTGGTGGTCCACGAGGTGAAGCGCCGCCGTGAGGGCGAGCCCATCGAGCCCATCGTCGAGGCCTTGCGTCGGGCGGTCGCCGAGGAGCACGAAGCCCAGGTCTACGAAGTCCTCCTGGTGCGGGCGGGCACCGTGCCCAGGACCTCCAGCGGCAAGGTCCGGCGCGGCGCCTGCCGCGCCGCTTACCGGGCCGGAGAGCTCGCGGTGGTGGGACGCAGCGCCCTGAACGACACTGCGCCGTCCGGCGCCGCCCCGCCCCGACCTGCCGGCGCGGCGCTGCGCTCCGCGCTGATCGCCGACGAGCGGCTGCTGCTGGTCCAGGGCTTCCTGCGGCGGACCCTGGCGGGGCTGCTGGGCATCGAACCTGGACGGATCGACCCGGATCAGCCGTTGACGGCCTTCGGGCTGGATTCGCTGGCGGCGGTGGAGCTGCAAGGCCGCCGCCGAGGACGAGCTGGGCGCCGGTCCGGCGATCGCCGCGCTGCTCGAGGGCGTCACGTTGTCGGAGACGGCGCAACAGGTGGTCGAGGCGATCTCCGCCGGCCGGTCCGAGCCCGCGGCGCCTCCCGAGGCCTCTGTCGGCAGGCCGCTCTCCTGGGGTCAGAAATCGCTCTGGCTCGTCCACCGCCTGGCCCCTGGGAGCGCGGCCTACCACCTGGCCGGCGCTGCCCGCCTGCCCGCCGGGGTCGATCTCCGGGCGCTGGAGCGGGCGCTTCAGGGACTGGTCGACCGGCATGAGGCGCTGCGGACCACCTACGCCGACGGGCCGGACGGGCCGGTCCAGCACATCCATTCCCGCAGCAGGATGTCCCTCCTTGGCGAGGACGCCTTCGGCTGGAGCGCCGAGGCGCTGCTTCGCCGGATCACCGCCGAGGCGTTTCGCCCGTTCGACCTCGAGCAAGGTCCAGTGTTCCGGGCAGCGCTCTTCACCGGCGGCCCAGGCGGTGACCACCTGGTGCTGTCGGTCCATCACATCGCCGCCGACCTCTGGTCTCTCACCGTGCTCCTGCGGGAGTTGGGAGAGCTGTACCGCGGCGGGGCCTTGCCGGCGGTCCGCCTGCAGGCGGGCGACCACGCCCTCTGGCAGGAGCGGATGCTGGCGAGCCCGCGCGGCGAGCTTCTCTGGAGCTACTGGAGGGGGCGTCTGGCGGGCATGCCGCCGCTCGACCTGTCCACCGACCGGCCGCGGCCGCCGGTGCAGGGCTTTCACGGAGCCTCCCGCCTGCGCCGTGTACCCGCGGCAGACCTCCACGCGTTGGCGCGAGCCGGTGGCTCCACCTCCTTCATGGCCCTGTTGGCCGCCTTTTCCGTGCTGCTGGCCCGCTACAGCGGCCAGGATGATTTCCCGGTGGGTGTCCCTACCTCCGGCCGGGCGGCGGAGGGGCTGGGGAGCCGCCTCGCCGAGGCGGTGGGATATCTGGTCAACCCGGTGGTCCTGCGTGCCGATCTCGCGGGCGAGCCCACGGGCGGCGAGCTGCTGCAGCGGACCCGCCGTACGGTGCTCGACGCTTTCGCCCATCAGGATCTTCCCTTCGGTCTGCTGGCCGAGCGGCTGCAGCCCACGCGCGACGCGAGCCGGCCGGGGCTCCTGCAGGCGATGCTGGCGTTCGAGAACGCGCCGGCGCCCGGTCTCGAGGCGCTCGCCGCCCTCGCGCTCGGACAGGGCGGAGGGCGGTTGTCGCTGGCCAAGCTGGAGCTGGACCTCGTAGCGCTCGACGCCCCGGGGTCGCAGCTCGATCTCGAGCTGGTGGCCACGGAATCGGCAGGGGAGCTGCTCCTTGCGCTACGCTTCGACTCCGACCTGTTCGACGCCGCGACCGCCGATCGGATGCTGGGCCATCTCGCGTCGCTGCTCGGCGAGCTGGCGGCGAACCCGGCGGCACAGGTCCACGATCTGCCGTGGCAGAGCGAAGCCGAGCGGGCCCAGCTCCTCGCCGAGTGGAACGACACGGCGCTCGCCTACCCGAGGGAGCACTGCTTCCACGAGCTGTTCGCTGAGCAGGCCGAGCGCACGCCGGAGGCGGTGGCGGCAGCGGAGGAGGGCTTGCACGTGACCTACCGGGAGCTGGCCCGGCGTGCCGGTGCTCTGGCCCGTCGGCTGGCCGGCCTCGGAGTCGGCCCGGAGGTCGTAACGCCGCTGGCGGTCGATCGTGGGGTGGGCTTCCTGACCGGGATGCTGGCGGTGTTCGAGGCCGGCGGAGCCTATCTACCTCTCGATCCTGCCTACCCCAAGCATCGCCTGGCCGAGGTGATCGGCCGTTCCCGCGCGGTGCTGGTCCTGGCCGAGGAACGCCACCGTCCGGCGGTGGGCGCAGCCCTCGACGACCTGCCCGGCCTCACGAAACCGCGTCTTCTGGGGCTCGAAGCGCCAGCCTTAGCTGGAGGCGTCGGCCGCGCTGTATCCAACAACCTGGCGTATGTGATCTTCACCTCGGGGTCTACCGGAGTCCCCAAGGGAGCCATGGTCGAGCACCGGGGGATGCTCAACCACCTCTTCGCCAAGGTCGAGGATCTGGGGCTGACCGCGGCGGATGTCGTGGCCCAGACCGCCTCCACCTCGTTCGACATCTCGGTCTGGCAGCTCCTCGCGGCCCTGCTCGCTGGCGGCCGGACGGAGGTTCTGGGTGACGACGTGGCGCGCGACCCCGGGCTGCTGCTCGACGCGCTGGAGCAGCGGCGTGTCTCTATTTTCGAGACTGTTCCCTCGATGCTTGCGGCGCTTCTCGACGAGATCGAGCGGCGCGGCCGGCGGCCGGCCCTTTCGGCGCTGCGCTGGTTGCTTGCCACCGGGGAAGCGCTGCCAGCGGAGCTGTGCCGGCGCTGGCTGAGCCTCTATCCCGGGGTGCCTCTCCTCAACGCCTATGGCCCTACCGAGTGCTCGGACGATGTGACCCATTGGCCGGTCCGCCGTCCATGGACAGCGGGGAGTGCCGTCCCCATCGGCCGGCCGGTTGCCAATACCCGTATCCGGCTGCTGGACCGGGGATTGCGGCGGGTGCCCGTCGGCGCTGCCGGCGAGCTCTGCATAGGTGGGGACGGCGTCGGCCGGGGTTATCTCGGCGAGCCGGGTCGCACCGCCGAGGTCTTCGTCCCGGACGCTCTGGCGCCTGCTCCCGGCGAGCGCCTCTACCGGACCGGCGACCTGGCGCGGCAGCGCCCCGACGGCACCCTCGAGTTCCTCGGCCGCATCGACCACCAGGTCAAGGTGCGCGGCTTCCGCATCGAGCTGGGGGAGATCGAGACCGCCCTCTCCGGCCTTCCGGCGATCCAGGAGGTCGCGGCGATCGTGCGGGAGGACGCCGGGGGCCAACGGCTGGTGGCCTACTTCACGGCGCCGGTCGATCCGCCGGCGGCGCGGGAGCTGCGGGACTTCCTGGCCCGGCGCCTGCCCGAGTCTATGGTGCCCGCGGCCTTCGTCCGGCTCACGGTGTTCCCGCTCACGCCGAACGGCAAGCTGGACCGCAAGGCCCTGCCGCCGCCGGGAGACGCAGAGGCCGCCGGCGAGGGGTTCGCGGCGCCAAGCTCGCCCTACGAGGAGCTGCTGGCAGGCATCTGGCGCCAGGTGCTGGGCATCGAGAGAGTCGGCATCCACGAGAGCTTCTTCGAGCTGGGTGGACACTCCCTGCTGGCCACGCAGGTTGTGTCGCGGGTGCGCGGCACTCTCGGCGTCGAGCTGCCGCTGCGCACGCTCTTCGAGCGGCCGACGATCGCCGGGCTCGCCGGGGCGGTCGCCGAGCTGCGTGCGCAAAGAGCTGGCCGCACGGCACCCCCGATCTCGCCGGTGCCGCGGACGGGCGAGCTGCCGCTCTCTTTCGCCCAGGAGCGGCTCTGGTTCCTGGACCAGCTCCAGCCGGGGTCGGCCGCTTACAACATTCCCTCGGCGCTCGGGTTGCGCGGCAGGCTGAGCCGTCCGGCGCTCGCGGCCAGCCTCGGTCGGATCGTCGCCCGGCACGAGTCCCTGCGCACCACGTTCGCCGCGGTGGAAGGACGGGCGGTGCAGACGATCCAGCCCCCTCCGGACCTCGCGCAGGGCTTCGCGCTGCCCCTGATCGATCTGCGCGGTCTGCCGGCCGAGCGGCGCGATGCCGAGGCGGCGCGTCGCATCCGCGAGGAGGTCCGCCAGCCGTTCGATCTGGCTTGCGGTCCGCTCCTGCGGGCGGCCCTCCTGGGATTGGAGGAGGATCACCACGTCGCCCACGTCACGCTCCACCACATCGTCTCGGACGGCTGGTCGACGGGCGTGCTGGTCCGCGAGCTGAGCGCGGCCTACGCTGCGCTCTCCGCCGGGCGCGAGCCGTCTCTGCCCGAGTTGCCGGTGCAGTATGCGGACTTCGCGGTATGGCAGAGGCAGTGGCTCTCGGGGGAGATCCTGGACGAGCAGCTCGCCTGGTGGCGTGACCACCTGGCAGGCGCTCCCGCTCTTCTCGACCTGCCGCTCGACCGGCCGCGCCCTCCGCTCCAGAGCTGGCGCGGCGGCCACCTGACAACGCGGATCCCGGCCGGGCTGTCGCGCGACCTCGAAGCGCTCGCACGGGAGCAGGGGGCGACCCTCTTCATGCTGCTGCTGGCCGCCTTCCAGAGCCTGCTCTTCCGGTGGAGCGGTCAGCAGGATGTGGTCGTCGGCTCGCCGGTGGCCAACCGCAACCGGCAGGAGACGGAGGGGCTGATCGGCTTCTTCGCCAATACCCTGGCGCTGCGCGGAGACATCGGCGAGACGTCCTTCACCGACCTGCTCAGGCGGACCCGAGAGGTCACCCTGGGAGCCTACGCACACCAGGACCTGCCCTTCGAAAAGCTGGTCGACGAGCTGCAGCCCGATCGCAGCCTGGCCCATTCGCCGGTCTTCCAGGTGATGCTCGTGCTCCAGAACGCTCCGGCCGGGGACCTTGTCCTTCCCGGCCTGACGCTCGAGCCGGTCGCTGCTCCTCCGGCGAGCGCCAAGTTCGACCTGACACTCGTCGTCACCGAGACAGCACAGGGGTTGGAGGCTGGATGGGAGCGCGCCGCCGACCTGCTCGACGCGACCACGGTCGCACGCATGGCCGGTCACTTCCTCACCTTGCTCGCAGGCGTCATGGCCGATCCCGAGAGACTGATCTCGGAGCTGCCCCTGCTCACCGAAAGCGAACGGGCTCAACTCGCGGAGTGGAATCAGACGGAGGAGGATCTGCCGCAGGTCTGCCTGCACCGGCTGTTCGAAGCGCAGACAGGGCGGACGCCCGACGCGGTGGCAGCGGTCTGCGGCGGCGAGCGCTGGACCTACCGCGAGCTCGACGGTCGCGCCAACCGCCTGACGCGCCGGCTGGTCGATCTTGGAGTTGGTCCCGAGGTCCCGGTGGGCCTCTGCCTGGAACGGTCGCTCGACCTGCTGGCGGCGATCCTGGCGGTGCTCAAGGCCGGCGGAGCTTACGTGCCTCTCGATCCCGACTACCCTGCGGAGCGCTTGAAGCTCATGCTGGAGGATTCAGGGGCTCGCAGGGTCATCACCCGCGAGGCGCTCGTCGACCGGATGTCGGTGCCGGGCGTCCTCCCGCTCGCCCTCGATCGGGACGAGGCGCCCCTCTCCCCAGAGAGTGCGGAGGTCCCGCGGGTCGCGAGCGAGCCGCGCCACCTCGCCTACCTGATCTACACCTCCGGCTCCACCGGCCGGCCCAAGGGAGTTGGCATCGAGCACCGTAGCGCGAGCGTCCTCGTCCACTGGGCCCAGCGGGAATTCGCGGACCCCGAGATCGCGGGCGTGCTGGCAGCGACCTCGATCTGCTTCGACCTCTCGGTCTTCGAGATCTTCGTGCCCCTCTCTCGAGGCGGCAAGGTGATCCTGGCGCAGAACGCCCTTGAGCTGCCCGATCTACCCGCCGCGGCGGAAGTGACGCTGGTCAACACCGTGCCGTCGGTGATCGGGGCGCTGGCCCGCCAGCGGGGGATCCCGCCGTCGGTCCGCACGGTGTGCCTGGCCGGCGAGCCCCTCCGGCGGGGTCTCGTCCAGGAGGTTTACGCGAGCTCCGCCGCGAGTCGCGTCCTGAACCTCTACGGCCCCAGCGAGGACACCACCTACTCCACCTGGACAGCGGTGGACCGCGAGAGCGACGAGGAGCCGGCCATCGGTCGGCCGATTGCCGGCACTCGGGTCCAGATCCTCGACGCCTCGCTACGACCGATGCCCGTGGGCGCGCCCGGCGAGCTCTGCCTAGCGGGCGCCGGCCTGGCCCGCGGCTACCTGGGCCGGCCCGACCTCACCGGCGAGAAATTCGTGCCCGACCCGGAGAGCGAGCTCCGCGGAGAGCCTGGCGGACGCCTGTATCGCACCGGCGATCTCGCGCGCTGGCGGCCGGGCGGCACTCTCCAGTTCCTGGGCCGCCGGGACGGCCAAGTCAAGGTGAGGGGCTTCCGCATCGAGCTCGAGGAGATCGAGGCCACCCTGCGCGACCATCCGGACGTGCACGAGGCGGCGGTCCTGGCGCGCGGCGAGGGGGCCAACCGGAGCCTTGTCGCCTATGTGAGCCCGGCGCACCTCTCGCCTGCCACATTGCGCGCCTTCCTCGGCCGCCGCCTGCCCGAGCCTATGGTTCCAACTTCCTGGGTGACGCTTCCGGCCTTGCCCTTGTCGCCCAACGGCAAGATCGACCGCCGGGCGTTGCCGGAACCGGAGCCGCCTCGCCGGACGGGTGAGGAGGACCGGCCGCGGACCGCAGTCGAACGGAGGCTGGCGGCGATCTGGGCCGAGGTTCTGCGGCTCGACCGGATCGGTGTCCACGATAACTTCTTCGCTCTCGGCGGCGACTCGATCCTGAGCATCCAGGTGGTTGGCCGGGCGGCCTGCGCCGGCCTCCGGATCACGCCCCGTCAGATGTTCAGGTATCAGACCATCGCCGAGCTGGCGGCCGTGGCGGAAGCGACGGCCGGCGCCGCCGCGGAGACCATGGGGGTGCAGGGGCCCGTCACAGGTCCCGTGCGGCTGACTCCAGCCCAACTCTGGTTCCTCCGCGGGCGTCCCCTCGATCCGCACCACTTCAACCAGGCGGTGCTCCTGACCCCGCGCGAGCCGCTCTCCCCGGCCGTCGTCGAGCAGGCTCTTGCCGCCCTGGTCACCCACCACGACGCCCTGCGTCTGCGCCTTGCCGATGACGAGGGGGGCTGGCAGGCCTGGAACGAGAGTCCGGGCGGGCCCCTGCCCTGGACGCGCCTCGACCTCTCGGGCCTGCCCCTGGAGCTGGGCTGGACGGCCTGGGAGGGCGCCGCAGCCCAGGTCCAGGCCAGCCTCGACCTCTCGGCGGGGCCGCTGCTGCGCGGCACCTGGATCGACCTCGCGGAAGGACGGGAGCGCCTGCTGCTCGTCGTCCACCACCTCGCCGTCGACGGCGTCTCCTGGCGGATCCTCCTCGAAGACCTGGAGAGCGCCTGCCGTCAGCTCCGGAGCGGCGAAGCGGTCTCCCTGCCGCCGAAGACCACCTCGTTCGCGGAATGGGCGCGGAGGTTCGAAGAGCAGGCGCGCGACGTCGACCTGGAATCGGAGCTCCCCTGGTGGCGGCACGAAGCCGAGGCACCCTCCTCCAACCTCCCGCTCGATCACCCGAACGGTGAGAGCACGGAGGCGTCGGCCGGGCGCGTTTCCGTCCTCCTCGACCCGGACGAGACCCGGGCCCTCCTTCAGGAGGCGCCGGCCGCCTACCGTACGCAAATCAACGACATTCTCCTGACTGCTCTCGCCCGGGCTCTGGCTGGACCGAACGGGGCCTTGCTCGTCCAGATGGAGGGGCACGGCCGCGAGGACCTCTTCGACGGCGTCGACCTTTCCCGCACGGTCGGCTGGTTCACCTCGCTCTTCCCGCTGCGCCTCGAAGCCGGGCCGGAAGAGGATCCCGTCACGGCCCTCAAGCGCATCAAGGAGCACCTGCGCGCGATCCCCCGCCGGGGCCTCGGCTACGGCATGCTGCGCTGGCTGCGAGGTGACGTGGCGGAGGCGAGGGAGTTGCGCTCCCTGGCCCGGCCCGAGGTGACCTTCAATTACCTGGGTCAGCTCGATGCCGTGGCATCGGCGTCGTCACTCTTCGCGCCGGCCGGCGAATTGACCGGACCGGCACGCAGCCCGCGGGAGCGCCGGATGGACCTGCTGACGGTGGACTCCTTCGTGGCCTGCGGCAGCCTCCGGGTCGACTGGACGTTCAGCACCGGTCTGCACGAGCCCTCGACGGTGGAGCGTTGGGCTGCAGCGTTCCTGAGCCGGCTGCGCGAGCTGATCGCGTGCTGCCGCGAGGCGGCCGTCCGGCGGACCGCCGGCTACACGCCCTCAGACTTCCCGCTCGCCGGCATCGGCCAGCGGGAGCTGGACCTGTTGCTGGGCACCGAATGGGGGATCGAGGACGTCTACCCGCTGTCGGCAGTCCAGGAGGGCATGCTCTTCCACAGTCTGTTCGAGCCCGGCTCCGGCGCTTATGTCGAGCAGCTCCTTGCCCGCCTGGAAGACGAGCTCGACGCGGCCGTCCTGGAGTCGGTCTGCCGGCGCCTGGTCGAGCGCCATCCGATCCTGCGCACCTCCTTCCACAGCCGGGACGCCGGGCGGCCGCTGCAGGTCGTGCACGGCGAGGCGGAGGTTGCGCTGGAGCGGGAGGACTGGTCGGGCCTGTCGCCGAAGGAGGTGGAGCGGCGGCTCGAGGACCTGCTCCGGGACGACCGTGAGCATGGCTTCGATCCGGCGCGGGCGCCGCTGATGCGCTGGAGGTTGCTCAGGACCGGAGCGCGAGAGCACCGGCTGCTTTGGACCTATCACCACCTGCTGCTCGACGGCTGGTCCTTCGCGGCCCTCGGCGCGGAGCTGATCGAACTCTACGCGGCGCTGCGCCAGGGGGCCGAGCCCGAGCTGCCGTACCGCCGCCCGTTCCGCGACTACATCGCCTGGTTGGAGCGCCAGGACCTCGCCCGTGCCGAGGAGCACTGGCGCAGGACGCTCGCCGGATGGAGCGAGCCGACGCCGCTGGGGATCGGCGGCCGCACCGGCAAGCAGGGCTGGGAGCTGCGCCAGGCGGGTCTCACCGCGGCAGAGACCGCGACGCTCCAGGCGCGGGCACGCCGCTCCCGGGTCACCCTCAACACCCTGTTGCAGGCGGCTTGGGGTCTGCTGCTGAGCCGCTACAGCGGATGCGACGATGTCGTCTTCGGCGCGACCGTGGCCGGCCGGCCGGCAGAGCTGCCCGGCGCCGAGTCCATGCTCGGCCTGTTCATCAATACCCTGCCGGTGCGGCTGCGGGTCGGCGACGGCGAGCTCGGGACCTGGCTCGAACGGCTGCAGACCGCACAGGCCGAGCTGCGCCAGTTCGAGCACAGTCCCCTCCTCAAGGTCCAGACCTGGAGCGAGGTGCCGCGCGGCAAGCCGCTGTTCGACAGCATCCTGGTCTTCGAGAACTACCCCCGCGAGGCTTCGCTCCAGCCCGGCGGCGACAGCCCACTGGGTGTGGCCGAGGTGCGCGCTCTGGAGCAGACGAACTACCCCCTGACGGTAGTCGCCGTACCCGGCGAAGCTCTGCAACTGGGAGTCTCCTTCGACCGCTCCCGCTTCGAGACAGTGACCGTGGCGCGCCTGCTCGTGCACCTGGGCCGTCTCCTCCTGGCTCTGGCCGAGGCCCCGGACGGGCGGCGCCTGGCCGAGCTCCACGTGCTCTCCACGGCCGAGCGTCACCAGGTCGTCCTGGAGTGGAATGACACCGCGGCCGCTGTCGCCGGGGGCGAGGGGTGTGTCCACGAGCTCTTCGCCGCGCAGGCCGAGCGCACGCCGGACGCGGTGGCGGTGATCGGCGGCGGTGAGGAGCTGACCTACCGCGAGCTCGATCACCGTGCCAACCGGCTTGCTCGCGCGCTGCAGCGGCGTGGAGTTTCCCGTGGGGACCGGGTGGCGCTCTGCCTGGAGCGCTCGCCGGAGCTGGTGGTGGCGGTGCTGGGCATCCTGCAGACGGGCGCTGCCTACGTCCCGATCGATCCGACCTACCCGCCGGAGCGGCTCGCCTCTCTTCTGGAGGACTGCGCGGCTCGGGCCCTGCTCAGTGTGGAGCACCCGGATGCACAGTTGCCGCGGGGGGCTTGGACGGTGCTCCGCCTCGATGCGGACGCGGCGGAGATCGCGCGCGAACAGGCGACGAGCTCGCGGGGCGGCACCAGCCCCGAAGACCTGGCCTATGTGATTTACACCTCCGGCTCGACCGGGAGGCCGAAGGGCGTCATGGTGCCCCATGGCAGCCTCGCGAGCTACCTGGCCTGGGCCCGCGAGACCTACCCGGAGCACGGGACGGGCACCCTCCTCCACAGCTCGATCTCCTTCGACCTGACGGTCACCAGTCTCTTCGTCCCCCTGATCTCGGGCCAGCGCGTGGTCCTGGTCCCCGAGTCCGAGGGGATCACAGCCCTCGGCGAGGCCTTGCGCGGGTGCTCCGACCTGAGCTTCCTCAAGCTGACGCCGAGCCACGCCCGGCTCCTCTGCCATCAGCTCGGGGCCGGCGAGCTGGCGGGGAGGAGCCGCGGCCTGATCGTGGGTGGCGAGGCGCTCACCGCCGACCACCTGGCCCAGTGGCGGGAGTCGTCCCCGGAGACCATCGTCTACAACGAGTACGGCCCCACAGAGGCAACCGTCGGCTGCGCGGTGTATGCGCTCCGGGCGGGGGAGCTCGCGGGTGGAGCCGTGCCCGTGGGCCGGCCGATCCGCGACGCCCGCCTGTATCTTCTCGACCGCCGCTGCGAGCCTGTGCCGGTGGGCGCCACCGGAGAGCTGTGGATCGGCGGCGCCGGCCTGGCCCGCGGCTACCTGGGGAGACCGGACCTGACCGCCGAGCGGTTTCTCCCCGACCCGTTCGGCCGTGCGGTCGGAGGACGTCTCTATCGCACGGGCGACCTGGCGCGCTGGCGGCCGGACGGCAACCTGGACTTCCTGGGCCGCACCGACCATCAAGTCAAGGTGCGCGGGTTCCGCATCGAGCTGGGGGAGATCGAGGCGTCGCTCGTGGCCTGCCCCGGAGTGCGCGAGGCAGTCGTACTGGCTCTTGAGACCGCCCCCGGTGAGAGGCGCCTGGTGGCTTATGTGGTGCCACGGGGAGAGGGACTGGAGGAAGCGGAGCTGCGCGAGGCGCTGCGCCGGAAGCTTCCCGAGCCGATGGTCCCGGCGACTTTCGTCTTCCTGGAGTCGCTGCCGCTCGGTCCCCACGGCAAGGTGGACCGCCAAGCGCTTTCGGCATTGGGGACACCCAGCCGCGCGGACACCGATGCCGCCGGCGCCGCACCGCGGACGGCCGCTGAAGCGCGGCTCGCCGCGATCTGGACCGAGGTGCTACGGCTCGACCGGGTGGGCGTCCACGACAACTTCTTCGCGCTGGGCGGCGACTCGATCGTCAGCCTCCAGGTGGTCGCCCGCGCTGCCCGGTTTGGACTGCGGATCACACCGAGACAGATCTTCGAGCACCAGACGATCGCGGCGCTGGCCGGGTTGGCGGAGGTGGGAGAGTCGGCGGCCGGCGAGCAGGGTCCAGTTGCCGGTCCGGTGCCGCTGACGCCGATCCAGCGCTGGTTCTTCGCCCAGGAGCGTCCAGAGCCCCAGCACTTCAACCAGGCTGTGCTCTTGGAGGTCCGCGCGGGAGTGGACCCGCGGTTGGTGCAGCGGGCGCTGGGGGCGCTGGTGGAGCACCACGACGCGCTGCGGTTGCGCTTCGCACCGGAGGCGGGGTCGGCCGGTGCGGTGTGGCGGCAGTGGAACGAGGCTCTAGGGGAGACGCCTAGTGTGCCGGTGGTGGATCTGTCGGGGCTCGCGGCGGGAGTCATCGGGTCGGCGCTGGAGGCTGCGGCGGGCCGGGTACAGGCGAGCCTGGACCTGACGCGGGGTCCTCTGCTGCGGGCGGCGTGGTTCGAGCTGGGATCAGGGGAGAAACGGCTGCTGCTGGTGATCCACCACCTGGCGGTGGATGGGGTGTCGTGGCGGGTGCTGCTGGAGGACCTCGAGGCAGTCTGCCGGCAGCTCGTGCGGGGAGAGGCGCCGGCGCTGCCGGCCAAAACGACGTCGTTCCGGAGCTGGGCGGTGCGTCTGGCGGCGTATGCGCGGACGCTCAAGCCGGAGGCGGAGCTGTCGTGGTGGCTGGAGCAGGCGAAGCGTCCGACGGTGCGTCTGGCGGTCGACTACCCCGGCGGGTTCGAACCTCGAGGGGCTGGAGCGCCGCATGAGGGTGGAGCTGGATGCGGAGGCGACGCGGTCGTTGCTGCGGGACGCGCCGGCCGCCTACCGGGCGCGGGTGGACGAGGTGCTGCTGACGGCTCTGGCGCGGACGCTGACGGGACCGGGCGAAGCGCTTTGGGTCGACCTGGAGGGGCACGGACGGGAGGAGGTGCTGGAAGGGGTGGATCTGTCGCGGACCGTGGGATGGTTCACCAGCCTCTATCCGGTGCTGTTGGAGGCGGGGCCGGAGGGATCTCCCGGCCAGGCGTTGCGGGCGGTGCGGGAGCGGTTGCGGTCGGTGCCGGGCAGGGGCCTGATCTACGGCCTGCTGCTCGACTTGGCGGGCGGGGAGGAGAGGCTGGCGGCGCTGCCGCGGCCCGAGGTGCTGTTCAACTATCTTGGACAGTTGGACGCGGCGTTCCCCGCCGGATCGCTCTTCGCGCCGGCCGGGGAAGGGGGCGGGCCGGCACGTAGCCCGCTGGGCCGCAGGAGCCATGCCCTGGAGGTCGAGGCGCGGGTGTTCGGCGGCCGGCTGCAGGTGGAGTGGGCCTACGGTGACCTCCACGCGCCAGGGACTGTGGAGCGTCTGGCGCGCGGCTTCCTGGAGCGGCTGAAGGCCCTGGCGTCCCACTGCCGGGCGGTCGCGGCGGGTCTGGAGCCGCGGGTCGGCGGCTACATGCCAGCGGACTTCCCGCTGGCCGGCCTCGGTCGAGCCGAGCCTCGACCGGCTCCTGGGCGCTGTGCCGGATGTGGAAGACCTCTATCCCCTCTCGCCGCTGCAGGAAGGCATCCTCTTCGAGTCCGTCTACGCCCCCGGCGCCGGCCTCTACGTCGAGCAGCTCGTCTGCCGGCTCGACGGCGAGCTGGACGAGGAGGCGCTGATCGCGGCGTGCCGGCGGGTGGTGGCATCCCACCCGGTGCTGCGCACGTCGTTCCGCTGGCGCGAGCTCGACCGGCCCCTCCAGGTCGTGCACGCGCAGGTCGAGGTCGATCTGCGGCGCGAGGACTGGTGGGCTGCCGGCGTGGCGGAGCCGGAGCGTCGCCTGGAGGAGCTGCTGCGCCAGGATCGCGAGCGCGGCTTCGAGGTTGAACGGGCGCCGCTGTTGCGCTGGATGCTGGTGCGCACCGGCCGGCGCGAGCACCTCCTCTTGTGGACGCACCACCACATCCTGCTCGACGGCTGGTCGTTCGCCGCGGTGGCTGCCGAGTTCCTGGCCACCTACGCGGCCCTGCGCGCCGGCGAGGAGCCGCGGTCCGCGCTGCGCCGTCCGTTCCGCGACTTCATCGCCTGGCTCGGCCGCCGGGACCTCGCGGCTGACGAGTCCTACTGGCGGCAGGCTCTCGCCGGCTGGACCGAGCCCACGCCGCTGCCTGCGGCGCATAGCACCGATTGCCGGGGCCGGAGCTCACGGCGGGTCATCCTGAGCGCCGCCGAGACCGCGGCCTTGCAGGCGACCGCCCGGCGGGGCCTGCTGACGGTCAACTCCCTGGTGGCCGGGGCCTGGGGCCTGCTGCTGGCCCGTTGGAGCGGGCGCACGGACGTGCTCTTCGGCACGACCGTGGCCGTGCGCCCGGCGGATCTGCCGGGAGTCGAGTCCATGGTCGGGCTGTTCATCAACACCCTGCCGGTGCGGCTCGCGGTGGGCTCCGGGGAGACCCTCCTCGCCTGGCTGCGAGAAGCACAGCGCCGCCAGGCGGAGCTGCGGCAGTTCGAGCACGCGCCCCTGGCGCAGATCCAGGCGTGGAGCGAGGTGCCTGGCGGAGCACCGCTGTTCGAAACCCTGCTGGTCTTCGAGAACTATCCGCGAGAGGAGTCGATCCGGGAGCACGGAGCGGCGCTGGGCGTCGTGGAGGTCCGCGCGATCGAGCAGGTCCACTATCCCCTCTCGGTGACCGCGGTCCCCGGCGCCGAGCTGCGCCTGGAGCTTCGAGCACGACCTCTCCCGCATCGACGCCGCCGCGGCGCAGGCGCTGCTTGGGCAGCTACGCACCCTCGTACGCGGCATGGCCGATAACCCCTCGCCGGACGTGGCACGGCTCTGGGAGCTGCCGCTGCTCTCGCCCGAGGAGCGGCAGCAGTTGCTGGTCGAATGGGGCGAGGCCGGTGCCGATCCGGCTCCATTTGTTCCGGTCCACGAGCTGTTCGCATGGGTCGCGGCGCAACATCCGGACGCGACGGCGGTGGTCTGGGAGGGGGGAAGCCGGACGTATCGCGATCTCCATCGCGACTCCGGCTGGCTGGCCGTATACCTGGAGCGGCTGGGAGTGGGGCCGGGCTCGCGGGTGGGTCTGTGCACCGAGCGCTCTCCTGAGACGGTCGTTGGGATCCTGGGGGTCCTCAGGACGGGAGCGGCCTACGTGCCGTTGGATCCTTCGTATCCGGCCGAGCGCCTCGCCTTCATGCTCAGCGACGCCGGATCGGAAGTCCTCTTGACCCAGACGCGGTTGGCGGGGAGGCTGCCCGCGGCGGGCGCAACGGTCGTGTGCCTGGACGCCGAGGAGCCCGGAATCACCGCAGGTGGTGGCGCCGGCTTCTGCGCCGCTGCGGTCGGGGCAGAGGACCCTGCGTACGTGATCTACACATCGGGCTCGACCGGCCGGCCCAAGGGGGTGGTGGTGTCCCACGGTGGCCTGAGCAGCTACCTGACGTGGGCGCTGGACACCTACCCCAGGGAGAGCGAGTCGGGGTCCCTGCTGCATACGTCGATCTCCTTCGACCTCACCGTGACCAGCCTGTTCGTGCCTCTGCTCAGCGGCCGCCGGTTGGAGATCGCCAGGGATCGCGGGGGCCTGGAAGCGCTGGAGCGGGCGCTGCAGGATCCATCCGATCTGAATTTCCTCAAGCTCACACCGAGCCACGCGCGGGCGTTGGGCGAGCGGCTGGGCTCCGGCGCTCTGGTTCGCGCGCCACGGGCGCTCATCCTGGGCGGCGAGGCGCTGACCGCCGAGGATCTCGCGCCGTGGCGGCGGTGGGCGCCGGCGACGTGGATCTGCAACGAGTACGGACCGACCGAGGCGACGGTGGGCTGCTCGCTCTACACGGCGCCCGCCGGCGAGCTGGCGACTGGCGCGATTCCGATCGGGCGGCCGATCCCCGGAACGCGGCTGTACGTGCTGGGCCCGGGCCAGGAGCCGGTACCCGCAGGCGCTCCTGGAGAGCTGTGGATCGGTGGCGCCGGCTTGGCCCAAGGCTACCTGGACCGGGCGGAGCTGACCGCTGAGCGCTTCCTCCCCGACCAGCTCAGCCGTGTGCCGGGCGGGCGCCTGTACCGCAGCGGCGATCTGGTGCGCTGGCGGCGGGAGGGCGTTCTGGAGTACCTGGGCCGCACCGATCACCAGGTCAAAATTCGCGGTTTCCGCATCGAGCCCGGCGAGATCGAGGCGGCTCTGATGACCGTGCCGGGGGTGCGGGAAGCGGCGGTGGTGCTGCAGGGCGAAGGTGCGCAGCGGCGCCTCACGGCCTGGGTGGCAGGCCGCGAGGTCGCGCCCGGTCCGGAAGAGCTGCGCCGCGTGCTGGCCGAGCGCCTGCCGGCCCACATGGTGCCGGCGGCGTTCGTGGTGGTGGAGGCGCTGCCGCTGACGCCCCGCGGCAAGGTCGACCGCCTGGCGCTGGCGGCGCGCGACTCCAGGGAGGCCGCGATGGCGCCGCCTGGGCAGACGCCACCCAGGAGCCCGTTGGAAGCGATCGTTGCCGAGCTGTTCGCAGGCGTGCTCGGCGTCGAGAACGACGGCCTGGGCGCAGAGGCCGACTTCTTCGCTCTCGGCGGGCACTCCCTGCTGGGCTTCCGGCTGGTCTCGCGAGCACGTTCGCTCCTTGGGGTCGAGCTGCCGCTGCGCACGCTGTTCGAGCGGCCTACAGTGTCGGCGTTGGCCGCGGCGCTCGGCGAGCTGGTGGGCCAGGGCCGCGGCGCTCCCGCGCCGCCGCTGCAGCCGTTCCCGTCCACCGGGGACCTGTCGCTCTCCTTCGCCCAGCAGCGCCTCTTCTTCCTCGACCGGCTCGATCCAGGGTCGGCGGCTTATCACATCCCGCTGACCGTGCGCCTGCGGGGAGACCTCAATCCGGCGGCCCTGGCGCGAGGCCTGGCCGAGGTGGTGCACCGGCACGCGTCGCTGCGCACCCGCTTCGAGGACGGCGAGGGCGGGCCGGTGCAGCGGGTCGACCCGCCCGGGCCGTTCCCGCTGCCGGCCGTCGACCTCGCCGACCTCAGCGAGCAGGCGGAAGCCGAGGCGCTGCGCCTGGCCGAGACGGAGACGCTGCGCTCTTTCGATCTGTCGCGCGGCCCGCTGCTGCGGACCCTGCTGCTGCGGCTGCCCGGCTGCGAGCACCTCTTGGTCGCGGTCCTGCACCACATCGTCAGCGACGGCTGGTCGATGGGGGTGCTGGTGCGCGAGCTGACCACCTGGTACGCGGCCCTGAGCGCAGGGCGGTCCGCCCCGCCCGCGCTGCCGTCCCTGCCGGTGCAGTACTCCGACTACGCGGTTTGGCAGCGGGAGTGGCTGTCGGGGGAGGTACTGGCGGCCGAGGTGGCTCACTGGCGGTCGCGTTTCGCAGACCTTCCGGCGCACCTGGAGCTGCCGGCGGACCGGCCGCGGGCGGCGCAGCGCTCGCCGGCGGGCGCGGCGTTGCGGGTGCGGCTGGAGCGCGAGGCGACGACGGCGCTGCGCGGCTTGGCCTCCGCCCACGGGACGACGCTCTTCATGGTGCTGGCGGCGGGTCTGGAGGTGCTGCTGGCGAGGCTGTCGGGCCAGCAGCTCTTCGGCCTGGGTACGCCGGTGGCCGGTCGCAGCCGGGTGGAGCTGGAAGCTCTAATCGGGCTCTTCGTCAACACCCTGGTGTTGCGGGCGGACCTGTCGGGCGACCCGGCGGTTGAGGAGTTGCTGGAGCGGGTGCGTGAGGTGGCGCTGGATGCCTATGCTCATGCCGAGCTGCCGTTCGAGAAGCTGGTCGAGGAGCTGTCGCCGCAGCGCAGCCTCTCGCATACGCCGCTGTTCGGGGTGATGCTGGTGCTGGGCAACGCGCCGGTGGGCCCGCTGGAGCTGGCGGGGCTTCATCTGGAGCCGGTGGAGCTGTCCCGCCGGACGGCGAAGCTCGACCTGACGCTCGAGCTTTCCGAGGCACGCGGGGGACTGGAAGGCTGGCTGGAGTACAGCACGGGCTCTTCGAAGCGGCGACGATCGAGCGGTGGTGGGGGGCCCTGGAGCGCCTGCTGGCGAGCATGGCCCAGGAGCCTGGGTCGAGGGTTTGGGAGCTGTCGCTGCTGGGCGAAGCGGAGCGGGTCCAGGTGCTGACAGGCGGGCAGGGGGAGAGGACCGATCATGGCGGTGAGCCGAGCCTGGCCTGGTGGCTGGGCTGGCAGGCGCGGCGGACGCAGGAGGCCGTGGCGGTAGTGGCGGGGGAGCGCTGGTGCAGCTATGGCGCACTGGAGGCGGAGACGAGCCGCCTGGCGCGGCACCTGCGGCGGCTAGGGGTGGGGCCGGAGGTGCGGGTGGGGGTCTGTGCGGAGCGCTCTCTGGAGCTGGTGGTGGCGCTGCTGGCGGTGGTCAAGGCCGGCGGGGCCTACATGCCGCTCGATCCGACCTATCCGCCGGCGAGGCTGGCGCTGCTGGTGGGCGAGGCGCTCACCGGGAGCGCGCCGATCGTGCTGGCGCAGGGGCCGTGGGGCGACCTGATCGAGGGCCTCGGTGTCGAGCGGGTACCGCTGGTGGTGCGAGTGGACGCCGACCGAGCCCTGTGGGCCGGGGAGAGCGCTGAGGCGCTGGCGGAGCCGGCAGGCGGCGATCACCTCGCCTACGTCATCCATACCTCCGGTTCGACCGGTACCCCCAAGGGGGTGATGAACACCCACCGCGGCATCTGCAACCGCCTGCTCTGGATGCAGGAGGCCTACGGTCTGACGCCGGCCGACCGGGTGCTCCAGAAGACGCCGTTCACGTTCGACGTTTCGGTGTGGGAGTTCTTCTGGCCGCTGCTGAGCGGGGCGCGGCTGGTGCTGGCCCGCCCGGAGGGGCACCGTGATCCGTCCTACCTGATTGACCTGATCGAGGCCGAGGGGATCACCACGGTCCACTTCGTGCCGTCGATGCTGGCGGCCTTTCTGGACATCGAAGGGGTGGAGCGCTGCGCGTCCCTGCGGCGGGTCGTGGCGAGCGGTGAGGCCTTGAGCGGCGAGCTGCGGCGGCGCTTTTTCACCCGCCTGAACGGGGCCGAGCTGCACAACCTCTACGGCCCGACAGAGGCGGCGGTGGATGTCAGCTCTCACGCCTGCGGTGTGGAGGAGACCGGGGCGTCGGTGCCGATCGGTCGTCCGATCGCCAACCTGGAGCTGTACGTGGTGGAGCCGGGTCTGGCGCCGGCGCCGGTGGGAGTGGCCGGCGAGCTGTGGATCGGCGGCGTGGGCGTGGCGCGAGGCTATCAGGGGAGGCCGGAGCTGACGGCCGAACGCTTCGTGCCGGACCCATTCGGCGGAGCTCCCGGGGCCCGGGTGTACCGGACGGGAGACCTGGCGCGCTGGCTACCGGAGGGGGAGATCGAGTTCGTGGGCCGCATCGACGGCCAGGTCAAGGTGCGGGGGTTCCGCATCGAGCCGGGTGAGATCGAGGCGGCGCTGGTCGCGCATGCCGAGGTTTCGGAGGCGGTGGTGGTGGCACGCCAGGAGGGCGGGGGGGAACTCCGGCTGGTGGCCTACGTGGTGGGCCGCGGCGGGGAGGAGGCGCCGGCGGCGACGGAGCTGCGGCGCCATCTGCGTGAGCGCCTGCCGGAGCACATGGTGCCGTCTGCCTTCGTGGTGTTGGAGTCGCTGCCGCGGACGGCCAGCGGCAAGGTGGACCGCAAGACGCTGCCGACGCTGCGTTGGGAGGGTGGGGAGCGCGCGCGGGTGGCGCCGCGCACTCCGACGGAGTCGTTGCTGTTGCAGGTCTGGTCGGAGGTTTTGGGGATCGAGGCGGGCGGCCTGGGAGTGGAGGAGAGCTTCTTCGAGCTGGGAGGCGATTCGATCCTGAGCCTGCAGGTGGTGGCGCGGGCGGCGCGGGCAGGGTGCCGGATCACGCCCCGGCAGATGTTCGAGCACCAGACGATCGCGGCGCTGGCCGGGGTGGCGGTATTGGGAGAGTCGGCGGCCGGCGAGCAGGGTCCGGTTGCCGGTCCGGTGCCGCTGACGCCGATCCAGCGCTGGTTCTTTGCGCAGGGGAGGCCCGAGCCCCACCACTTCAACCAGGCGGTGCTGTTGGAGGTCCGGCAGGGGGCCGGGCCGGCCGAGGTGGAGAGGGCTCTTGCCGTGCTGGTGGAGCACCACGACGCGCTACGCCTGCGCTTCGCGCCGGCGGAGGGCTCAGGGTGGCGGCAGTGGAACGCGGCGCCGGGGGAGGCGCCCAGGGTGCCGGTGGTCGATCTGTCCGTGTCTCCGGGGGTGCTGGAAGAGGCGGCGGGCCGGGTACAGGCGAGCCTGGACCTGACGCGGGGTCCTCTGCTGCGGGCGGCGTGGTTCGAGCTGGGATCAGGGGAGAGACGGCTGCTGCTGGTAATCCACCACCTGGCGGTGGACGGGGTGTCGTGGCGGGTGCTGCTGGAGGACCTCGAGGCGGTCTGCCGGCAGCTCGTGCGGGGAGAGGCGCCGGCGCTGCCGGCCAAAACGACGTCGTTCCGGAGCTGGGCGGTGCGTCTGGCGGCGTATGCGCGGACGCTCAAGCCGGAGGCGGAGCTGTCGTGGTGGCTGGAGCAGGCGAAGCGTCCGACGGTGCGTCTGGCGGTCGACTACCCCGGCGGGTCGAACCTCGAGGGGCTGGAGCGCCGCATGAGGGTGGAGCTGGATGCGGAGGCGACGCGGTCGTTGCTGCGGGACGCGCCGGCCGCCTACCGGGCGCGGGTGGACGAGGTGCTGCTGACGGCTCTGGCGCGGACGCTGACGGGACCGGGCGAAGCGCTTTGGGTCGACCTGGAGGGGCACGGACGGGAGGAGGTGCTGGAAGGGGTGGATCTGTCGCGGACCGTGGGATGGTTCACCAGCCTCTATCCGGTGCTGTTGGAGGCGGGGCCGGAGGGATCTCCCGGCCAGGCGTTGCGGGCGGTGCGGGAGCGGCTGCGGTCGGTGCCGGGCAGGGGCTTGGTCTACGGCCTGCTGAGCGATCTGGACGCGCAGGGGGAATGGCTGGCGGCGCTGCCGCGGCCCGAGGTGGTGTTCAACTACCTCGGCCAGCTGGACGTGGCGCTGCCCTTCGGGTCTCTCTTCGCCCCGGCCGCCGAGGCGAGCGGCGCGACGGTGAGCCCGCTGGGGAGGCAGAGCCATCTCCTCCTGGTGACCGCTCTGGTGGCCGGCGGCTGGCTGCGGGTGGAATGGGCCTACGGCGGCCGCCATGAGGAGGCGACGGTGGAGCGCCTGGCGCGGACCTTCCTAGCGCATCTCGAGGAGCTGATCGCCCACGGCCGGGCGGTGGCGGCGGGATTGGAGCCTCAGATCGGCGGCAACTCGCCTTCGGACTTCCCTCTGGCTGGTCTGAGCCGGCCCGATCTCGAGCGCCTCCTCGCGGAGCTTCCCGCAGGTCGAGGATCTCTATCCGCTCTCGCCGATCCAGGAGGGGATCCTCTTCCACAGCCTCTACGCGCCCCGCTCGGGGGTCTATGTCCAACAACTGAGCTGTATTGTGGAGGGAGCGCTCGACATCGGCGCCTTCGAGGAGGCTTGGCGGCGGGTCGTGGCGCGGCATCCGATCCTGCGCACCTCATTCCACTGGCGTGAGCTGGAAAGATCCCTGCAGGCGGTGCACGCGCAGGTGCCGGCCGAGGTGGCTCTCGAGGACTGGCGGGGCGTGCCTCCAGCGGAACAGGAGCGGCGATTCGCCGACCTGCTGCGCGCCCATCGCGAAGAGGGGTTCGCTCTTTCCCGGGCGCCGCTCGCGAGATGGACCGTCGTCGTGACGGCCGATCGACAGCAGCGTCTCGCCTGGTCCTACCATCACCTGCTGCTCGACGGCTGGTCCTCGTCCGCCGTGGTCGCGGAGCTCCTCGCCGCCTATGCGGCCCTGCGGGCGGGTCGCGAGCCCGACCTCCCCCGGCGCCGCCCGTTCGGCGACTATATCTCCTGGCTCGAACGGCGTGGCACGACGGGCGACGAAGCCTACTGGCGGCAGGCGCTCGCGGGGTGGACCGAGCCGACGCCTCTGGGGATCGACCGGCGGACCTGGAGGGAGGAGGGGCAGGCCGGGTCCCGCCGGATCCAGATGGGATCGGCGGCGACGGCAGCGCTCCGTGCCTGGGCCCGGCGACAGCGACTCACGCTCAACACCCTGGTGCAGGCGGCCTGGGGCGTGCTGCTCGGCCGCTATAGCGGCCAGGCCGAGGTCGTCTTCGGCGTCACCCTCTCCGGGCGTTCGGCCGACCTGCCGGGCATCGAATCCATGGTGGGCCTCTTCATCAATACCCTTCCGCTGCGCCTCGCTGTGGCTGGCGAGATGCCCCTCCTGGCCTGGCTGAGAAAGCAGCAGCTCCAGCAGGCCGAGCTGCTGCAGCACGAGCATACGCCGCTCGCGAGGGTCCAGGAGTGGAGCGCGGTGCCGCGCGGCCTCCCGCTCTTCGAGAGCATCCTGGTCTTCGAGAACTACCCGCTCGAAGCGGCTCTGCGGCAGGGAGGGGCGGACTTGGCGATGCTCGACGTGCGCAGCTTCGAGATGACCAACTACCCTCTGACCGTGGTGGCGGCGCCGGGTGAGGAGCTGCTGTTGCGGATCGACTACGATGGCCCCCAATTCGATGGCACGACTGCGGTGCGGGCGCTGGAGCACCTCCTGAGCGTTCTGGAAGGGATGGCCAGCGCCGGGGAGCTCGCCCGGCCGCTGGACCTGCCTTTGCTCTCCGCAGCCGAGCGTGTCCAGCTCCTGGTTGAGTGGGGTCAGGCCCTGCCCGCGCCACCCGTCACGCAGTGCCTGCATGAGCTGTTTGCGCAGCAGGCGTGCCGCGCGCCCGCCGCAGTGGCGGTCCTCTGCGAGGGCGAGGCGCTGACCTACGGCGAGCTCGACCGCCGGGCTGATCAGCTCGCCCGCCACCTGCGTCGTCTGGGGGTGAAGCCGGAATCGCGGGTGGCGCTCTGCACCGAGCGCTCTCTCGATCTCGTCCTCGGCGTGCTGGGCATCCTCAAAGCGGGCGGAGCCTACGTGCCTCTGCACCCCGCCGACCCGGAGGGCCGCCTGGGGCTCCTCCTGGCGGACGCCGACCTGGCCGTTCTGGTCACGCAGGAAGCGCTGGCCGGCCGGTTCGCGGGGCGAGAGCCCGCGCTGCGCATCGTCCGGCTGGACGCCGACCGGGAGGCGATCGCCGCCGAGAGCGGCGTGCCCCTTGCCTCCGGCACGGCGTCGGACAACCAGGCCTACGTCATCTATACCTCGGGCTCGACGGGGCGGCCCAAGGGCGTCCTCGTGTCGCACGCCAACGTGGTCCGGCTGTTTACGGCCACCCGCGACTGGTTCGGCTTCGGCGCCTGCGACGTCTGGACGCTCTTCCATTCCTACGCCTTCGACTTCTCGGTCTGGGAGCTGTGGGGGGCATTGCTCCACGGCGGTCGCCTGGTCGTGGTGCCCTGGTGGGTCAGCCGCTCGCCCGAGGCCTTCTACCGGCTCTTGACTCGCGAGGGGGTCACGGTGCTCAACCAGACGCCCTCGGCGTTCCGCCAGCTCGTCCAGGCCGAAGAGCATGCCGTGGAGCCGGACCGGCGCAGCCTGACGCTGCGCGAGGTGATCTTCGGCGGCGAGGCCCTGGATCTCACGGCGCTCCGTCCGTGGCTCGCGCGGCACGGCGATGCAGCGCCGCGTCTGGTGAACATGTACGGCATCACCGAGACCACCGTGCACGTCACCTACCGGCGGCTGCGCGGCTCCGACCTCGCCAAAGAGCACGACAGCCCGGTGGGCCGCGCGATCCCGGACCTGAGCCTCTATCTCCTGGACGCCCGCGGCGAGCCGGTCCCCCTCGGAGTGGCGGGCGAGATCCACGTCGGTGGAGCGGGTCTTGCCCGCGGCTATCTGGGGAGACCGGAGCTGACGGCCGAGCGGTTCGTCCCGGACCCCTTCGGCGGCGAGCCGGGCGCCCGGCTGTACAAGGCGGGAGACCTGGCGTACCACCGCCCCGACGGCAGCCTGGGCTTCCTCGGCCGCGTCGACGATCAGGTCAAGATCCGTGGTTTCCGCATCGAGCCGTCCGAGATCGAAGCGGCCCTGGAGGAGCACCCGGCGGTCCACGCGGCGGTGGTCCTGGCTCGTCCGCGCCAGGACGGTCATCGTCGGCTGGTCGCCTATGTAGTGGCGGGCGGGATGGGAGCGCCGGGAGCTGAGGAGCTGCGCGAGTTTCTCGGCCGGCGGCTGCCCGATCACATGGTGCCCGCCCTCTTCGTGCCGCTGGACGCCCTGCCGCTGACCGGGAACGGAAAGGTCGACCGCCGCGCCTTGCCGGAGCCGGAGGAGGTGGAAGCCGAGGTTGGCGCGCTGTTCGTTCCACCCGAGGGGTCGGTCGAGTGCGCGTTGGCCGAGATCTGGGAGACGGTGCTGGGCGTTGAACGGGTGGGGCGTGGCGATAGCTTCTTCGCCCTGGGAGGCGACTCGATCCTGAGCCTGCAGGTGCTATCGCTGGCCCGCGAGCGGGGGCTCGACCTATCCCTGCAGCAGCTCTTCGAGCACCCGACGATCGACGACCTGGCCCGAGAGCTGGGCGGACCGGGCGAGGCGGGACCGGCCGGCCCCGCCGCCGCGCCGTTCTCCTTCGTCTCCGCTGCGGATCGCGAGCGGCTGCCGCACGGGATCGAGGATGCATATCCGCTCACCCGTCTCCAGGCCGGCATGCTCTTCCACAGCGACTACAGCCCGGAGAGCTCCGTCTATCACGATGTCCTCACCCATCATCTGCAGGCCCCTTTCCACGCTGCGGCGCTGCGCGAGGCGCTCGCCCGCATGACCGCCCGCCACCCGGTGCTGCGCACCTCCTTCGATCTGGCGTCCTTCAGCGAGCCGCTGCAGCTCGTCCATCGTGAGGTCAAGGCCGATGTCGTGATCGACGACCTCCGGCACCTGGACCCGGGGCGCCAGGAGGAGCTCCTGACGGCCTGGCTGGAGGAGGAGAGGGCGCAGCCCTTCGACTGGAGTCGCGCCCCCCTGCTGCGGATCTTCGTCCACTGCCGGAGCGAGGAGACCTTCCAACTCACCCTGAGCTTCCATCATGCGATCCTCGACGGCTGGAGCCTGGCGTCGTTGCTGACCGGGCTGTTCCGTCTCTACCTGCCCCTCTGCCGGGGGGAGGCGCCAGCCGGCGAGGAGGACGGAGCGGCCGCCGTCGGCTTCCGCCGCTACGTCGAGCTCGAGCGCGAGGCCCTGACCTGTGAGGAGAGCCGGCGCTACTGGCGCGAGGCCCTGGCCGATGCTCCGGCCGCGGACCTGCCGCGCTGGGGCGCGCCGGGCGGCGAGGGCGTCGGCTCGGGCATGCTCGACGCCGCCCTGCCTACGGCCCTTTCTGAGGACCTGCCGCAGCTCGCCCGTGCGGCCGGGGTGCCGCTGCGTAGCGTGCTCCTCGCGGCCCATTGCCGGGTGCTGGCGGCGCTCTCCGGCGGGCCCGAGGTGGTCACCGGGCTGGTCGTCAACGGCCGGCCGGAAGAGGAGGGTGCGGACCGGGCGCTCGGCCTGTTCCTGAACACCGTCCCGCTCCGTCTCCGGCTGACCGGGGGAAGCTGGAGCGAGCTGGCACGCCGGACCTTCGAAAGGGAGCGGGAGATGCTCCCACACCGCCGCTATCCCATGGCCGACCTGCAGCGGGAGAACGGCGGACAGCGCCTTTTCGAGACCTCCTTCAACTTCGTCCACTTCCACATCTATCAGGGCCTGGCGGAGCTCGGTGGGGTCATCCCCCTCGGCGGGAGCCTCTTCGAGAGGACCAACTTTTCCCTGGCGGCGATCTTCGACCTGGACCCGATCACCTCGCAGCTCCGGCTCGCGCTGGAGCACGATCCCCGCGAGCTTCTCCACCGCCCAAGTCGAGGCGATCGCCGGGCTCTACCGCCGGGTCCTCTGCGCCATGGCCGCAGACGCCGAGGCGGACCAGGAGACCTTCTCGCCGCTGTCCGAGGCCGAGCGGCACCAGCTCCTAGTCGAGTGGAATTCTACAGACCGGTCCTGGGAGTGCCCGCAGCGCCTGCATGAGCTGTTCGAACGACAGGTGGATCTGACGCCGGAAGCGGTGGCGCTGGTTTCCGAAGAGGGATTGCTGACCTATGCCGAGCTGGACCGCCGCGCCACCCGTCTGGCTCACCGCCTGCAAGGCCTGGGGGTAGGCCCTGAGGTCCCGGTGGGTCTGTGCGCTGAACGTTCTCTGGGGATGGTGGAGGGCCTGCTCGCGATTCTCCAGGCAGGAGGGGCCTATGTACCCCTGGATCCGGACTACCCCCGGGAGCGGCTGGCCTTCATGCTGGAGGACGCTGCTGCGCCGGTGCTGGTGGTGCAGAGACATCTGCTGGCCAGACTGCCGGACGCGGCCGCCCAGGTCGTGTTGTTGGAGGGGATTGGGCTCGGTGCTGACCTTTTCGAGTCCCGGCTGCAGGAGGGTTCGCCCGAGAACCTGGCCTATGTGATCTATACCTCGGGTTCGAACCGGCCGGCCCAAAGGCGTCATGGTCACGCACCGGAGCCTGTCGAACTATGTGGTTTGGGCACTCAGGACCTACACGGTCCAGGGGGCGCACGGATCGTTGCTGCATACGTCGATCTCCTTCGATCTGACGGTGACCAGTCTGTGGGTGCCCCTCCTATCAGGTCAACGGGTTGTGCTGTTCCCGGAGAGCATCGAGCCTCTGGGTGCAACGCTGTTGAGCGAGCGTAATCTGAGCTTCGTCAAGATGACGCCCAGTCATCTCCGAGTGCTGGGCCAGCAGGTGCTGCCACACGAATTGGCTTGCTGGAGCCATAGCTTGGTTCTGGGCGGAGAGGCGTTGCTGGGCGATGATCTGGCGTTGTGGCGGGAGCATGCACCTGCAACAGTCATCTGCAATGAGTATGGACCGACGGAGACCGTGGTCGGATGCAGCCTGTACACGGCGTTTGCCGGGGACCTTGCCACAGGCTCGGTACCGATCGGCCGACCGAGTGCCGGGGCGAGGTTCTATCTGCTGGACAGGGATCTAAGGCTGGTGCCGGTCGGGGTGCCGGGGGAGCTGTATATAGGAGGCGAAGGGGTGGCTCGCGGCTATCTCGACCGTCCGGAGCTGACCGCAGAGAAGTTCGTGCCCGATCTATTCGGCGGTGTGCCGGGAGGCCGCCTCTACCGTACGGGCGACCTGGTGCGGTGGCTGTCGGACGGCAATGTCGAGTTCCTCGGACGGCTGGATCAGCAAGTCAAGGTGCGGGGCTTCCGCATCGAGCTCGGAGAGGTCGAGGCAGCGCTGGCTCGGCACTCGGATATCCAGGCCGCAGCGGTCGTGGTACACGAGCGCGACGACGGGTACCAGCGGCTGGCGGCGTACGTTGTGCCTTCGGGGGAGCGACTCGAGATCGAGGAGCTGCGTCGGGCACTGGCACGGTGTCTTCCCCAGTACATGATTCCTGTTTCCTTCACGGCGATTGCGGAGCTACCGCTTACTCCCAGCGGCAAGCTCGATCGCAAGGCGCTGCCGGTACCGGAGCAGGGGCGTCCGAGCGAGGAGCACGAGGCGCCACACACCGCGTCGGAGGAGCTGCTGGCAGGGATCTGGGCGGAGGTGCTGCGGGTCCAGCATGTCGGAGTCCACGACAACTTCTTCGCGTTGGGAGGGGACTCGATCCTGAGCATTCAGCTCGTCGCCCGTGCAGCTCGCGTCGGCCTGCGGATCACCCCCAAGCAGGTTTTCGAACATCCGACGATCGCGAAGCTGGCCTTGGTTGCCGGCGCAGCACCGGAAGTCGAAACGGAGCAGGGTTGGGTGACAGGCCCGGTGCCATTGACCCCGATCCAGAGCTGGTTTTTCGAGGCGCAGCCGACCAACCCTCCCTACTTCAATCAAGCCGTGCTACTGAGGGTACAGCAGCCTCTCGCCCCCGCAGTGGTGAATCGGGCATGGGAGGCTCTGCTGCGACATCATGACGCGTTGCGTCTGCGATTCGAATCGGATGGTCAATTCTGGAAGGCCTGGAATGAGGCTCCCTCCGCAGATTCTGTTCCATGGCGGCGGATCGACCTTTCAGCTCTCTCGGCGGCAGGTTCCAGAGGAGCGCTCGAGAAGGCTGCCGAGCAGGTGCAGGGCAGCCTCGAGTTGAGCGCAGCTCCGCTGGTGCGGAGTGTATGGTTCGATCTGGCCGGGGACGTGCCTCGGCTGTTATTGGTGATCCATCACCTGGTGATCGATGGGGTTTCCTGGCGTGTGCTGCTGGAGGATTTGGAGGTGGCCTGCCGCCAACTCGCAGGTGGGGAGGTCGTGAGGCTGCCCGCCAAGACCACATCCTTCCAGACCTGGGCGCGGCGTTTGGTGGAGCATGCCCGTACCCTGGACCCAGAGCCGGAGCTGTCCTGGTGGCGGCGCGAGTGCGCGGAGAGCCCGACGGGTCTGACGGTCGACCATCCCGGAGGTGCCAACGTAGTAGCCTCCCAGCACCAGGTCTCGGTCTGGCTGTCGGCCGAGGAGACGCGCCTGTTGCTCCAAGAGGTGCCTGCAGCATATCGCACACAGATCAACGACGTTCTGCTGACGGCCTTGGTGCAGGCTTTGGGTGGGCCGGCCCAGGTGTTGCGCGTGGACCTCGAGGGTCATGGGCGAGAGGAGATCCTGCCTGGAGTGGATCTTTCGCGCACGGTGGGTTGGTTCACCACATTATTTCCGGTGCGACTGGAGGTCGGAGCGGAGCCGGATCCTGGTGCGGTGCTCAAGGCGATCAAGGAGCACCTGCGCGCCCTGCCGAACCGGGGGATCGGCTACGGATTATTGCGTTATTTGCATCCCGAGGAGCCGATCCGAGAGCAGCTCGCAAGTGCACGGCCAGCGCAGGTGAGCTTCAACTATCTGGGGCAGTTCGATCAGGTTCTGTCGGATCTGGCGCTGTTCAGTCCGGCAGCGGAAGCGAGCGGTGCGGTATGTAGTCCAGAGGCTCAGCGGAGATATGTCCTCGACGTGCTAGGTCTGATTGCCGGGGGGCGGCTGCGGGTGGACTGGCTTTACAGCGAGAACCTGCACCGCCGCACTACGGTGGAGCAAATGGCCGCCGAGTTCCTGGAGCGGTTGCGAGAGCTGATCGCTCACTGTCTATCGCCTGAGGCGGGTGGGTATACACCGTCAGACTTTCCGCTGGCGGGTCTCGGCCAGGGAGAACTGGATCGGCTGTTGGGCTCAGAGCGGCAGATCGAGGAGGTCTACCGGCTGTCGCCGCTGCAGGAGGGGATTCTCTTCGAAACCCTGTACACACCCGATTCGGGGGTTTACATCGAGCAATTGAGCTGCCGTTTCCGGGGGGATCTGGACATGGCAGCCCTCCAGGGCGCCTGCCGCAAAGTGGTGGACCACCATCCGGTCCTGCGCACCTCGTTCCACTGGCAGGAGCTGGACCGGCCGTTCCAGGTGGTCCACGGCTCCGTAGACGTCGAGCTGGAGTATGAGGATTGGAGCGGTGTGTCGCCTGCCGAGCAGGAGCAGCGGCTGAGGCATCTGCTGCGCACCGACCGTCAGCGCGGTTTTGATCTCTCGCGGGCGCCCCTGATGCGCTGGAAGCTGATCCGCACAGGCGCGTCGGAGCACTGGTTTCTTTGGACCCACCACCACATCCTGCTCGACGGTTGGTCGGCCGCAGCGCTGACTGCGGAGTTTTTGGCCTGCTACGAGGCGCTGCGCGAGGGAGTAGAGCCTCGGCTGCAACGGCGCCTGCCCTATCGGGACTACATTGCCTGGCTCCAGCGTCAAGACTTGGTGCGCGCCGAGCAGTTCTGGAGACGGGCCCTCGCAGGCTGGACAGAGCCGACGATTCTGGCGCTGGACCGAAGGGAGAAGCTCTGCAGGCCGCGATCGCAGGCAAGTGCGGCTGGCGGCAGCGCAGGCGGACAGTCTGCAGGGGCAGGCGCGGCGGTGGCAGCTCACGCTCAACACGCTGGTGCAGGGGGCCTGGGGTGTCCTGCTGGGGCGTTACAGCGGGCAGGCCGAGGTGGTCTTTGGTGCAACGATGTCCGGACGTTCGGCCGAGCTGCCAGGGATCGAGTCGATGTTGGGGCTGTTGATCAATACGCTGCCGGTGCGCCTGGACGTTGGCGGACAGTCCCGGCTCCTGCCCTGGTTGCGCGAGTTGCAGCACCGACAGGCCGAGCTTCGTCAGTACGAGTACACGCCGCTCGTCCGGGTCCAGGAATGGAGCGAGGTGGCGCGGGGCGGTTCCTTGTTCGAGACCATCCTGGTGTTTGAGAACTATCCGCGCGAAGTGGCGCTGAGGCAGGGCGGCGTCGGGTTGGGAGTGGTGGATGTGCAGACGTTGGAGCAGAACAGCTATGCGCTGAGCCTGATGGCCGTCCCGGGTGAGGAGTTGTTGCTGGATATCGAGTACGACGGCTCTCGTTTCCATCCGACCACAGTGGAGCGGCTGCTGAGGAATCTGTGCAACCTGCTGGAAGGCATGACGGCGCGCCTGCTGGTCGGAGGAGAAGGTCGCCTTGCGGAGCTGCCGTTGCTTGCCGAGCCGGAGTGTTTCCAGGTCCTGGTCGAGTGGAATTCTACAGACCGGTCCTGGGAGTGCCCGCAGCGCCTGCATGAGCTGTTCGAACGACAGGTGGATCTGACGCCGGAAGCGGTGGCGCTGGTTTCCGAAGAGGGATTGCTGACCTATGCCGAGCTGGACCGCCGCGCCACCCGTCTGGCTCACCGCCTGCAAGGCCTGGGGGTAGGCCCTGAGGTCCCGGTGGGTCTGTGCGCTGAACGTTCTCTGGGGATGGTGGAGGGCCTGCTCGCGATTCTCCAGGCAGGAGGGGCCTATGTACCCCTGGATCCGGACTACCCCCGGGAGCGGCTGGCCTTCATGCTGGAGGACACTGGTGCGCCGGTGCTGGTGGTGCAGAGACATCTGCTGGCCAGACTGCCGGACGCGGCCGCCCAGGTCGTGTTGTTGGAGGAGATTGGGCGCGGTGCTGACCTTTTCGAGTCCCGGCTGCAGGAGGGTTCGCCCGAGAACCTGGCCTATGTGATCTATACCTCGGGTTCGACCGGCCGGCCCAAAGGCGTCATGGTCACGCACCGGGCGATCGCCAACCGGGTGTTGTGGATGCGCGAGCAGTTCCCGGTCGGGCCGAACGATGCGGTGCTGCAGAAGACCCCATTCAGCTTCGATGCCTCGATCTGGGAGATCTTCCTGCCGTTGTTGGCCGGTTTCCGTCTGGTGATCGCCCTCCCGCAGGGGCATCAGGACCCCGCCTATATGGCACGGGCGATCCAGAGGCATGAGGTGACGGTGCTGCAGCTTGTTCCCTCCATGCTCGGGCCGTTCCTCGATGAGCCGACGAGTGCAGAGTGCCCGAGCCTGCGCCGGGTTTTCTGCGGTGGCGAGTTGCTCACCCCGCCGTCGCGGGACCGCTTCTTGGCAACGCTCGCGGCCGAGCTATGCAACCTTTATGGGCCGACCGAGTGCGCCATCGATGCCACGTTCTGGCCGTGCCGGGGCGGGGACGAGCGGCCGTCGGTGCCCATCGGCCGGCCGCTGTCGAATGTACAGATCTACCTGCTGGATCGCCGCCTCGAGCCGGCGGCGGTTTGCGCCCCGGGGGAGTTGCACGTCGGTGGTGTGGGTTTGGCCCGTGGCTATCTGGGCCGGCCAGATCTGACCGCGGAGAAGTTCATTCCGGATCCCTGGAGTGGGGAGGAGGGGGCGCGTCTGTATCGGACAGGGGACCTGGCGCGTTATCTGCCGGATGGTGCCATCGAGTACCTGGGCCGCATCGATCAGCAGGTCAAGCTCCGAGGCTTCCGCATCGAGCCGGGGGAGATTGAGGCAGCTCTCGGCGCACTGCCCGGAGTGCGCGAGGCGGTCGTGATCGTTCGCGAGGACCGACCGGGTCAGGTGCGACTGTTGGCCTATGCAGCCGGAGCAGGCCTCAATGGCGACAGGCTGCGCCGGACGCTGGAGCGGACGCTCCCGTCGCACATGGTGCCCGCACTCGTGGTGGTGCTGGAGGCGCTGCCGCGGACGCCGGGCGGTAAGCTGGACCGCAAAGTGCTGCCGGCGCCCGAGCGGGGCCCGGCGGAGGGCCGGTACGAGGCGCCGCACACGCCGACCGAAGAGCTGCTGGCCAGGATCTGGGCCCAGGTGCTGGGGCTTGAACGGGTCGGGGTCCACGACAACTTCTTCGAGTTGGGTGGCGATTCCATCCTGTCGATCCAGGTCATGGCCCGGACGGCACAGGCCGGATGCTGCATCACCCCGCGCCAGATCTTCGAACACCAGACGGTGGCCGAGTTGGCGGTGGTCGCCGGAACGGCGGTGGAGGTCAAAGCATTCCAGGGCCCAGTGACCGGGCCGGTGCCGCTCACTCCGATCCAGCGCTGGTTCTTGGAGACGGATCCTATTGATCCATACCACTTCAATCAGGCGCTGCTGCTCACAGTACAAGAGCTTCTGGCGTTTCCTACTCTGGAGCGAGCGCTCATGGCCCTGCTGGAGCACCACGATGCACTCCGGCTGCGATTCGAAAGGAGCAAAGAGGGTTGGCGGCAGTGGAACGCGCCGCCTGCCGATTCCGGCGAGCGGCCTCCCCTGATCCAAGTCGATCTCTCAAGGTTGGGACGGGCACGGGGCCAGCAGGCCATCGAAGAGGTGGGAGTGCTCGTCCAGGAGAGCCTGGACCTGGCGCGTGGGCCACTGGTGCGGGCGGTGTGGTTCGAGCCTCGAAGGAGGGAAACGGCGCCTGCTCGTGGCGATCCATCACCTGGCTGTGGACGGGGTCTCCTGGCGGGTGCTCCTAGAGGATCTGGAGACCGCCTGTCGACAGGTTGGTCGCGGAGAGGTCATCCGGCTCCCGGCCAAGACGACCTCGTTCCAGAGTTGGGCAGAGCGGCTCTCCGAGCATGCGCGTGCGATGCCGCTTGAGCCGGAGCTGTCCTGGTGGCGGCGTGAGTGTCGTCCTGCGGGGCTGCCGGTTGACTTCCCCAGCGGAGCTAACACCCAGGCCTCGGCCAGCCACATCCAGGTCTGGCTCTCGAGCGAGGAGACACGTGTCCTGCTCCAGGAGGCGCCGGCGGCCTATCGCATGCAGATCGACGGCGTTCTGCTGACGGCCCTGGCCCAGACTCTGGGTGGGCCGGCCGGAGCGCTACGGGTCGATCTCGAAGGTCATGGGCGGGAGGAGATCCTTCCGGACGTGGACCTCTCGCGTACGGTGGGGTGGTTCACCACACTGTTTCCGGTACGGCTGGAGGTCGGAGCGGATTTAGGCCCAGACGCGGCACTCAAGACGGTCAAAGAACACCTGTATGCCATTCCGAACCGGGGTATCGGCTTCGGGCTGCTGCGCTACCTGTGTGCTCGGGAGCCGGCTGAAGAGCTCGCGAGCATGCCGCAGGCGGAGGTGAGCTTCAACTATCTGGGCCAGCTCCATCAGGGGATGCCCGAGTCGTCGCTGTTGAAGGCCGCCGAGGAGGCGAGCGGGCCCGCAAGAAGCCTGCGAGCCCGACGGCCCTTCCTGCTCGAAGTGTCCGGTTACGTCACTGGCGGCCGGCTACAGGTCAACTGGAGTTACAGCGAAAACCTACACCACCGCGCAACCGTCGAGCGTTGGGCGCAACGCTTCCTGGTTGTACTGCGGGAGCTCATCGCCCACTGTCACGAAGCCGTTGAACGCGGAATTGCGAGCTACACGCCGTCAGATTTCCCGCTGGCCGGCATCGACCAACGCACTTTGGATGAGCTCCTGGGGACGGAGCATGAGATTGAGGAGATCCATCCGCTGTCGCCGCTGCAGGAGGGGATCCTCTTCGAAACCCTGTACGCACCCGATTCGGGGGTTTACATCGAGCAGTTGACCTGCCGCTTCCGGGGGGAGCTGGACCCGGCAGCCTTCCAGGGCGCTTGCCGCAAGTTGGTGGACCACCATCCGGTCCTGCGCACCTCGTTCCACTGGCAGGAGCTGGACCGGCCACTGCAGGTGGTGCACGGCTCCGTGGTCGTCGAGCTGGAGTATGAGGACTGGAGCGGTGTGCCCCCTGCCGAGCAGGAGCAGCGGCTTACGCACCTGCTGCACACCGGCCGCAAGCGAGGATTTGATCTCTCAAGGGCCCCCCTGATGCGCTGGAAGCTGATTCGCACAGGCGCGTCGGAGCACTGGTTTCTTTGGACTCACCACCACATCCTGCTCGACGGTTGGTCCGCCGCAGCGCTGACTGCGGAGTTTTTGGCCTGCTACGAGGCGCTGCGCAGGGGTGTAGAGCTGCGTTTGGAGCCGCGCCCGCGCTATCGAGACTACATTGCCTGGCTCCAGCGTCAAGACCTGGTGCGCACCGAGCAGTTCTGGAGACGGGCCCTCGCAGGCTGGACAGAGCCGACGATTCTGGCGCTGGACCGAAGGGAGAGCTCTGCAGGCCGCGATCGCAGGCAAGTGCGGCTGGCGGCAGCGCAGGCGGACAGTCTGCAGGGGCAGGCGCGGCGGTGGCAGCTCACGCTCAACACGCTGGTGCAGGGGGCCTGGGGTGTCCTGCTGGGGCGTTACAGCGGGCAGGCCGAGGTGGTCTTTGGTGCAACGATGTCCGGACGTTCGGCCGAGCTGCCAGGGATCGAGTCGATGTTGGGGCTGTTGATCAATACGCTGCCGGTGCGCCTGGACGTTGGCGGACAGTCCCGGCTCCTGCCCTGGTTGCGCGAGTTGCAGCACCGACAGGCCGAGCTTCGTCAGTACGAGTACACGCCGCTCGTCCGGGTCCAGGAATGGAGCGAGGTGGCGCGGGGCAGTTCCTTGTTCGAGACCATCCTGGGGTTTGAGAACTATCCGCGCGAGGTGGCGCTGAGGCAGGGCGGCGTCGGGTTGGGAGTGGTCGAGATACAGATCTTGGAGCAGAACAACTATGCGCTGAACCTGGTGGCCGTCCCGGGTGAGGAGTTGTTGCTGGATATCGAGTACGACGGCTCTCGTTTCCATCCGACCACAGTGGAGCGGCTGCTGAGGAATCTGTGCAACCTGCTGGAAGGCATGACGGCGCGCCTGCTGGTCGGAGGAGAAGGTCGCCTTGCGGAGCTGCCGTTGCTTGCCGAGCCGGAGTGTTTCCAGGTCCTGGTCGAGTGGAATTCTACAGACCGGTCCCGGGAGTGCCCGCAGCGCCTGCATGAGCTGTTCGAACGACAGGTGGATCTGACGCCGGAAGCGGTGGCGCTGGTTTCCGAAGAGGGATTGCTGACCTATGCCGAGCTGGACCGCCGCGCCACCCGTCTGGCTCACCGCCTGCAAGGCCTGGGGGTAGGCCCTGAGGTCCCGGTGGGTCTGTGCGCTGAACGTTCTCTGGGGATGGTGGAGGGCCTGCTCGCGATTCTCCAGGCAGGAGGGGCCTATGTACCCCTGGATCCGGACTACCCCCGGGAGCGGCTGGCCTTCATGCTGGAGGACGCTGCTGCGCCGGTGCTGGTGGTGCAGAGACATCTGCTGGCGAGACTGCCGGACGCGGCCGCCCAGGTCGTGTTGTTGGAGGGGATTGGGCTCGGTGCTGACCTTTTCGAGTCCCGGCTGCAGGAGGGTTCGCCCGAGAACCTGGCCTATGTGATCTATACCTCGGGTTCGACCGGCCGGCCCAAAGGCGTCATGGTCACGCACCGGAGCCTGTCGAACTATGTGGTTTGGGCACTCAGGACCTACACGGTCCAGGGGGCGCACGGATCGTTGCTGCATACGTCGATCTCCTTCGATCTGACGGTGACCAGTCTGTGGGTGCCCCTCCTATCAGGTCAACGGGTTGTGCTGTTCCCGGAGAGCATCGAGCCTCTGGGTGCAACGTTGAGCGAGCGTAATCTGAGCTTCGTCAAGATGACGCCCAGTCATCTCCGAGTGCTGGGCCAGCAGGTGCTGCCACACGAATTGGCTTGCTGGAGCCATAGCTTGGTTCTGGGCGGAGAGGCGTTGCTGGGCGATGATCTGGCGTTGTGGCGGGAGCATGCACCTGCAACAGTCATCTGCAATGAGTATGGACCGACGGAGACCGTGGTCGGATGCAGCCTGTACACGGCGTTTGCCGGGGACCTTGCCACAGGCTCGGTACCGATCGGCCGACCGAGTGCCGGGGCGAGGTTCTATCTGCTGGACAGGGATCTAAGGCTGGTGCCGGTCGGGGTGCCGGGGGAGCTGTATATAGGAGGCGAAGGGGTGGCTCGCGGCTATCTCGACCGTCCGGAGCTGACCGCAGAGAAGTTCGTGCCCGATCTATTCGGCGGTGTGCCGGGAGGCCGCCTCTACCGTACGGGCGACCTGGTGCGGTGGCTGTCGGACGGCAATGTCGAGTTCCTCGGACGGCTGGATCAGCAAGTCAAGGTGCGGGGCTTCCGCATCGAGCTCGGAGAGGTCGAGGCAGCGCTGCGGCTTCACCCCATGGTACGGGAGGCGGTCGTCCTGGCAAAGAAGAACGGGCTGGAAGAGCGACGGCTGGTCGCCTATATCGAGCTGCGGGGCACGCCGTCCGCGATGGTCTTGATCGAGGAGCGTCTCGATCTGTTTGAGAGCAATGTCACTCCGGTGGCGAGCAGTCCGAAGTCGTCGCTGTCGGACCCGAATCTGCTCTCTGAGCTCAAACAGGAGCTTCGACAGAAGCTCCCCGAGTACATGATCCCCGCCGTGGTCATCCTTGTTCCAGCGATGCCGCTGACCGCCAATGGCAAGATCGATCGTGGGGCTCTGCTGGACCCGGATGCTGTCCGGCCGAATGGGCAGGTCGAGTTCGTGGCTCCACGGACCGCCGCGGAAACGGCGCTCGCGGCGATCTGGGCCGAAGTGCTCGCAGCCGACCAGGTCGGGATCTACGAGAACTTCTTTGATCGGGGGGGGGATTCCCTGGCGGCATTGCGTCTGATGTCGCAGTTACGTAAGTGTTTTGGAGTTCGCCTGAAAGTGCGCGACCTGTTCGCCCACCCAACCGTCGAGGCGCTGGCAGCGAGAGTAGAGGAGGCATTGCTTGAGCAGGCTGGCACTGAACAGCTGGACGAGCTGCTCGGACTGCTCGAACGCATCGAGGAGAAACCCCATGAAGGAGAGATCCCCAGCAATCTCGGGGACTCGGGGGGCGTATGAGGACCGATGAACGTGCGGAGCTCCTGAGGAGACTTTCTCCGGAGAAGCGCCAGCATCTCTTGAAGATGCTGAGCGATCAGGCCGTCCATAACGAGGCGGAGCAGACGATCCCGCGCCACAGCGGCCAGAGCCTTCCCCCCCTCTCTTTCGCCCAGCAGCGGCTCTGGTTCCTCGATCGACTGGTGCCTGGAAGCGCGGCCTACAACATCCCTCTCGCCGTGCGACTCGATGGGGCTCTCGACGCCGGCGTGCTCGCTGGCGCCCTGCACGAGGTCGCACGCCGTCATGAGGTGCTACGGACGCGTTTAACCGTCGAGGACGGCGAACCGGTACAAGTGATTGTCGCAGCCCCTGACCTCGCGCTCACTCTGGTGGACCTCCGAGGTCTCCCCGGGAGAGCGGCCGAGGCGGAGGCCCGGAGTCTCTCTCAAGACGAGGCACGGCAGCCGTTCGACCTGGCTACGTGCCCGCTGGCGCGGGCACTCCTGCTGTGGATGGGGACCAGGGACCACATCTCACTCTTCACCATGCATCACACTATCTTCGACGGTTGGTCCATCTCCAACCTGCTACACGAGTTGGGGACCCTCTACGATGCCTTCGCGGCCGGGCGCCCGTCTCCGTTATCGGAGCTCCCTGTCCAGTACTCGGACTACGCTGTCTGGCAGCGCGAGTGGTTACGGGGTGAGGTCCTCGAAGGCCAGCTCTCTTACTGGCGCCGGCAGCTCGCCGGAATTCCCGAGCTCCTCGAGCTGCCGACGGACCGCCCGCGCCCTCCCGCCCAGAGCTTCCGCGGCGCCGTTTGTGAGGCGGTGCTTGGCGCCGATCTCACTGCGGCCCTTGAACGCTTGGGCCGAGACTCCGGGACCACGCTGTTCACCACACTGCTGACGGCTTTCCAGGTGCTGCTGGCCCGGTATAGCGGCCAGACCGGCATCGTGGTCGGATCGCCCGTCGCCAATCGCACTCGCGCCGAGCTTGAGCCGCTGATCGGCCTCTTCGTCAATACCCTGGTGCTGCGCAACGATCTGGCGGGGAACCCCACCTTCCGCGAGGCGCTGGATACGGCCGCTCACGCAACCCTCGGCGCCTACGACCACCAGGACCTCCCCTTCGAGAAGCTGGTCGACGAGATGGGGCTGGCGCGGAGCCTCAGCCACAATCCGCTCTTCCAGGTTGCCTTCGTCCTGCAGAACACGCCGGTCAAGGCCGGTGCACTGTTTGGCGGTCGCTTCCGTATGCAGCCCTTCGCGAGGGACACCGGCACCACCCAGTTCGACCTCACCCTCTCAATGGAGAAGGCTGGGAACCGGTTGGTCGAATCGGTCCAGTACAGCACGGATCTGCTCGACGCGACGACGATCGATCGCCTGCTGGGGCACTTCGCACGGTTGCTGGAAGGGATCGCCGTCGCCCCGGAGACCCGGATCGAGGACCTGCCATTGCTCGGTGAGGCCGAGCACCACCAGCAGCTTCGGGAGTGGAACGATACGGCATTGCACTACCCGGAGGCCGGCTGTTGCTTGCACGAGCTGGTCCAGGCACAGGTGGGGCGCACGCCAGATGCGGTGGCGGTCGCCTGCGACGATCGGGCCCTGTCGTATCGGAAGCTCGACCAACTGGCTGGCCGCCTGGCCGGCCGGCTGTACGTTCTGGGGGTCGGGCCGGAGGTCCGGGTCGGGATCTGCGCCGAGCGTTCGCTGGAGCTGGTCGTGGGTCTGCTCGCGATCGCGAAATCGGGAGGTGCCTATGTACCTCTGGACCCGGGATACCCCCGACAACGGCTGTCCTTCCTGCTGGAGGACAGCCAGGTGCCTGTCGTCCTGGTGCAGCAGCACCTGGTCGGCCTTCTGCCGGTGGTGGAAGGGCGGCTCATGGTGTTGGATGCGAGCTTGGAGGAAAACACTGCTGCGGAGGCGGAGCCTCCCGAGCCCGGTGTGGGGCCGGATGACTTGGTTTATGTGATCTACACCTCCGGCTCGACCGGGCAGCCGAAGGGAGCGATGAACACCCACCGGGGGGTCTGCAACCGATTGCTCTGGATGCAGGAAATGTACGGGCTTACGGCCTCGGACTGGGTGCTGCAGAAGACTCCGTTCAGCTTCGACGTCTCGGTCTGGGAGTTCTTCTGGCCTTTGGTGACGGGCGCCCGGCTGGTGCTGGCGCACCCCGGAGGGCACCGGGACAACGGCTACCTCATCGAACTGATCGAGGAGCAGGGGATCACCGTCCTGCACTTCGTCCCCTCGATGCTCCAGGCGTTCCTGGATACGCCGGGGTTGGAGCGCTGCCGTTCCCTGCGCCGGGTGATGGCGAGCGGCGAGGCGCTGCCGCGCGAGCTGGAGCGGCGCTTCCATTCCCGTCTCGCGGCAGAGCTTCCACAACCTCTACGGCCCGACCGAGGCGGCCGTGGACGTGTCGTTCCACGACTGCCGCGGCGGAGAGCACGACCGGCCGGTGCCGATCGGCCGTCCCATCGCCAACCTCGCGATCCACCTCCTCGACGCCGCGTTCCGGGAGGTGCCGATCGGAGTGCCGGGGAGCTCTGCATCGGCGGCGTGGGACTGGCGCGGGGCTACCTGGGACGGCCGGAGCTGCACGGCGGAGAGGTTCGTGCCCCACCCCTGCGGCGGATGGCCCGGCGGGCGGCTCTACAGGACGGGCGACCTGGCGCGTTGCCTCCCCACAGGGGAGGTCGAGTTCCTCGGCCGCATCGACCATCAGGTGAAGGTGCGGGGGTTCCGCATCGAGCTGGGGGAGATCGAAGCGATGCTCGCCCGCCATCCTGGCGTGCGGGAGGCGGTGGTTCTGGCGCGGGAGGACGGGGCGGGAGGCAAGCGCCTCGTGGCCTATGTCGTGGGGGTGGAGGGACGGGCCCCGAGGGTGGAGGCGCTGCGGGAGCACCTCCGGCACTGGCTGCCGGAGCACATGGTGCCGGCGGCCTTCGTCGAGCTCGACGCCCTGCCGCTGACTCCCAACGGCAAGCTGGACCGCCGTGCCCTCCCGTCTCCGGGAGACGGCCGGCCGGACCTGGAAGTGGGCTACGTCGCGCCGCGCACCCCCGCCGAGGAGGTGCTGTGCGGGATCTGGGGACAGCTTCTCGGGATCGGCGAGGTGGGAGTCCAGGATAATTTCTTCGTCCTGGGAGGAGACTCCATCCTGGGGCTCCGGGCGGTGACCCTGGCGCGGAAACAGGGCCTGGACGTCACGCTCGCCGACCTGTTCCGCCGCCAGACGAGCGCCGAGCTGGCAGCCGGGGCCCGGCTCGGCCCGGTGTGCGACGCCTCTGCGGGCCATACCTCTCCGTTCTCCCTCGCCTCTCCAGCAGACCGGGCCCGGCTGCCCATGGAGGTGGAGGACGCCTACCCTCTGGCGATGCTCCAGGCGGGGATGCTCTATCACATGGCGCTCTCCGCTGGCGACCCGCTCTACCACAACGTGGACAGTTGGCACCTGCGGGGGAGGTTCGAGGCGGAGCCTTTTCGGGAGGCGGTGCGGCGGGTGGTCGCCCGCCATCCGCTGCTCCGCACCTCCTTCGACCTCACGGGCTATAGCGAGCCGCTGCAACTCGTGCATCGGGAGGCGGCGATGCCCGTCGAGGTGGAGGATCTGCGGAACCTGACGCCGGAGGAGCAGGAGAGGGCGATCGAGAAGCGCATTGCCCGTGAGCGGGCCCGGCTCTTTGATCTCGCGCGGCCGCCGCAGATGCGCCTTCACGTGTCCCTGCGCTCGAACGAGACCTTCCAGCTCACATTGACCGAGAACCACGCCATCGCCGACGGCTGGAGCCTGCACTCCACGCTGGCCGAGATCGGCGAGATCTACTTCGCATTGCTCGCGGGCGAGCCGCGGCCGGAGGAGCCTCCCCCGGCGCTCACCTACCGCGATTTCGTCCACCTGGAGCGGCAGGCGCAGGCGTCGGCCGAGGCCGAGGCGTTCTGGGCCCGGCTCCTCGCCGACAGCCCGCTCGCCGAGTTGCCCCGCTGGCCCCTCTCATCCCGCGTAGCGGAGGGCCCGCGCGTGCGGTACGTCACCGTACCCATCCCGGACCTTCTCTTCCGCGGGCTCACGGCTGTCGCGCGCAGGCTGGCGGTCCCGCTCAAGAGCCTCCTGCTCGCGGCGCACTGCCAGGTGCTGGGCCTGGTGAGCGGCCGCACGGACGTGGTCACGGGGCTGGTGTCGAACGGCAGGCCGGAGGAGGACGGCGGCGACCAGGTCCGCGGGCTGTTTCTCAACACGCTCCCGTTCCGGCTGCGGCTGGACGCGGGGACCTGTGAGGACCTGGTCGAGCGGACCTTCGCGGCGGAACGAGAGCTGCTGGCCCACCGCCGCTACCCCTTCGCGGCCCTGCAGCGGCGGCGGGGCGAGCGGCCGCTGTTCGAGGTCTCGTTCAATTACATCCATTTTCACGTCGTCCGACCTCTCCTGGAATCGGGTCGGATCGAGGTCCTCGGGGGCCGGGGAGCCGAGGGCGCGAGCTTCACGATGTCCGTCCACTTCATGCTCGAGGACGTCCCGTCGCGCCTCGACCTGCACCTCGAGTACGACTCGCAGGTCCTGCCCGAGGCTCAGGTCCGCGCGCTCGGCGCCCGGTATTTACACACTCTGCGCGCCCTGGTCGAAGGGCCCGATATCCGGCCGGAGGCGTTCCCGCTCCTGTCCGCAGCGGAGCGGCACCAGATCCTGATCGAATGGAACGATCGCCGGGAGGAATCTCTCCGGGAACGCTGTCTCCCCGACCTGTTCCGCCGGCAGGTGGAGCGCACGCCGGATGCGGTCGCCCTGGTCTTCGGAGGCGAGCGGCTCACCTACCGGGAGCTCGGCCGTGCGACCGCCCGGCTCGCCCGCCGGCTCCGCGCGCTCGGCGTGGGGCCGGAGGTCGCAGTGGGGTTGCTCGCCGAGCGCTCGCCGGAGATGGTGGTGGGGCTGCTCGCCATCCTGGAGGCCGGGGGTGCCTTCGTGCCGCTCGATCCGGACTCCCCGCGGGAACGATTGAGGCTGCTCCTGGACGACACCCGGGCCCCGGTCCTGCTGGTCCAGGAGAGGCTGCTCGAGCGGCTCCCGGCTACCGGAGCCGAGGTCCTGCGCCTGGAAGAGGCGCCGGACGCGGCCCCACCGGACGAAAGCTTCCCTCCAGGGCCGGCTAGCATCTCCCCCCACGACTTGGCTTATGTGATCTATACCTCGGGGTCGACGGGCCGGCCCAAGGGCGTCATGGTCTCGCACGGCGCCATCGCGAACCGCGTCCTCTGGATGCGGGAGGCGTTCCCCCTGACCGGGAGCGACGCCGTCCTGCAGAAGACGCCCCTCGCGTTCAACGCCTCCCTCTGGGAAATTTTTCTACCGCTCGTCACCGGGGCTCGCTTGGTGCTGGCGAGCCCGGGCGCCCATCAGGATCCTTCGCTGCTGGCGCGGACGATCGCCGACCAGGGGGTGACGGTCCTGCAACTCGTCCCCTCGATGCTCGGGCCCTTCCTCGACCGGCCGACCGCAGGGCTCGGGCTGCGCCGCCTCTTCTGCGGCGGCGAGGTGCTCCCGGCCGACCTGCTGGACCGCGCCCTGGCCGATCTCGAAGCCGAGCTGTGCAACCTCTACGGGCCGACCGAGTGCGCCATCGACGCCACCTTCCGGGTCTGCCGGCGGGGCGGGGCCCGGGCCACAGTCCCGATCGGCCGGCCGCTGGCGAACGTGCGGGTCTATCTGACCGACGCGAATCTGGGCCCGGTCCCGCCCGGCACGCCGGGCGAGGTCGTCGTCGGCGGCGACGGCCTCGCTCGAGGGTATCTCGGCCGCCCGGACCTCACGGCGGAACGGTTTGTCCCCAATCCCTGGGCTCTCGAGCCGGGCGGGCGGCTGTACCGGACGGGGGACCTGGCACGGCACCTGCCCGACGGCGAGGTCGACTACCTCGGCCGCCTCGATCACCAGGTGAAGGTTCGCGGCTTCCGCATCGAGCCCGGCGAGGTGGAAGCGGCGCTGGCCAGGCATCCCGCGGTGGGGGAGGCCGCGGTCCGCGCCTGGGAGGAGCGGCGCGGCGACGCGCGCCTGATCGCCTACGTCGTTCCCAGGCAGGGGGAGCGGCCCGAGCCTGGTGATCTGCGGTCCTTCCTCCTGGAGATCCTGCCGCGGCACATGGTGCCGTCCGCCTTCGAGGTTCTGGAGAGCCTGCCCCGGACGCCGGGCGGCAAGCTGGACCGCCGGGCCCTGCCACCCCCGGATCGGAGCGGCCGCTGCCGGCCGCCACCTTCGTACCGCCCCGTAGCGAGGTGGAACGGGCGCTGGCGGCGGTCTGGCGGGAGGTGCTGCAGCTCGACGAGGTCGGCGTGGACGATAACTTCTTCGACCTGGGCGGCGACTCCCTGCGTCTGCTGCGCGCGCACGGCAAGGTCCGGGAGCTCTACCCGGGCGACCTCTCGATCGCCGACTTCTTCCGCCACCCGACCCTCGGTTCCCTGGCCGCCCATCTGGTGGGAGGGCTGGAAGAGACCTCTCCCGCGGAGCAGGGAGAGCAGCTTGCGGTCAGCCGTCTCGCCTCGGCCGGGCGGCAGGCGGAGCTGCGCAGACAGCGACGCGCCGCGAGACAGAAACAGGAGGAGATCGATGGCTGAGCGTGAGCCGGACGAGCGCTTCCGGGAGACGGACATCGCGATCATCGGCCTGTCCTGCCGCTTCCCGGGATCGCCGGACGCGGAAGCTTTCTGGCGCAACCTGCGGGACGGCGTGGAGTGCATCACCTTCTTCTCGGAGGAGGAGCTGAGGGGGGCCGGCGTGGGCGAGGGCCTCCTGCGCGACCCGCGCTACGTCCGGGCGGCGGGTACGCTCGCCGGGGTGGACCTGTTCGACGCCTCCCTGTTCGGCTTCACGCCGCGGGAGGCCGAGATCACCGATCCGCAACAGAGAATCTTTCTGGAGTGTGCCTGGGAGGCGCTCGAGGATGCAGGCTACCCTCCCGGGGGCTGTGATGCTCCCGTCGGGGTCTTCGCCGGGGCGAAGCTGAGCGGATATCTGCTCCGCCTCCTCGCGAGCCCGGCCGTCCTCGCGGCGGTGGATCCGAACCGGCTCCTGCACGGGAACGACAAGGATTATCTGGCGACCCAGACCTCTTACCGGCTGAACCTCCGCGGGCCGAGCATCGCCGTCCAGACCGCCTGCTCCACCTCCCTCGTCGCCGTCCACCTGGCCTGCCAGAGCCTGATCAACGGGGAGTGCGATCTGGCCCTGGCCGGCGGCGTCGCCGTCGACGCGCGGCAGGTCGAGGGCTATCTCTACCAGGAGGACGGGATCAACTCGCCGGACGGCCACTGCCGGGCCTTCGATGCCCGCGCGCAGGGGACGGTCGGAGGCAGCGGAGCGGGCGTGGTCGTGCTGAAGCGGGCCTTGGATGCCCTCCAGGACGGCGATCCGATCCGCGCTATCATCCGCGGCTCCGCCGTCAACAACGACGGATCGCTCAAGGTGGGGTATACGGCGCCCAGCGTGAGCGGTCAGGCGGCGGTGATCTCCGAGGCCATCGCCGTGGCGGGCATCGATCCGTCGACCATCGACTACGTCGAGGCGCACGGGACCGGGACCCCCCTGGGCGACCCGATCGAGATCGCCGCGCTCAACCAGGTCTTCGGCCGGCGTCGCCGGAGGTGTGCCCTCGGCTCGGTCAAGAGCAACATCGGTCACCTGGATACCGCGGCCGGCATCGCCGGGCTGATCAAGACGGTGCTTGCCCTCGAACGGCGGGCGATCCCGCCGAGCCTGCACTTCGAGCACCCCAATCCGAAGATCGACTTCGACCGCGGCCCCTTCTTCGTCAACGCTTCCCTGACCGAGTGGGAGGCGAACGGCAGGCCGCACAGGGCGGGGGTGAGCTCGTTCGGCATCGGTGGCACGAACGCGCACGTCGTGCTCGAAGAGGCTCCCCTTCCGGAGCCTTCCGGCCCCTCACGCCCCTGGCAACTTCTCCTCGTGTCCGCCCACACGGACACCGCCCTCGAGGTCGCGACCGCCGACCTGGCCCGGTTCCTCGAGGAGCGGACCGGGCCGCCTCTCGCCGACGTCGCCCACACCCTGCGGGTCGGCCGCCGCGCTCTGGCCTACCGCCGGATGCTGGTCTGCCGCGATGCGGCCGAGGCCGTCGCGGCTCTCCGGGATCCGGTGGGCGAGCGGGTCTGGACCGCCCACGTCCGGCCGGGCCACCGGTCCGTCGCCTTCCTGTTCCCCGGGCAGGGGGCGCAGCGCGCGGGCATGGCCGCCGGGCTCTACCGGAACGAGCCCGTCTTCCGCGGCGAGGTCGACCGCTGCGCCGCGATCCTCGCGCCCCACCTGCGGATCGACCTGCGCCGGCTCCTGGACCCGGCCCCGAGCGAAGAGCGGGCCGCCGCGGCGGAGCTGGACCGGACCGAGATGGCTCAGCCGGCCCTGTTCGTCGTGGAGTATGCACTCGCCCGGCTCTGGATGGAGTGGGGTGTGCGGCCGGAGGCGATGATCGGGCACAGCATCGGGGAGTACGTGGCTGCCTGTCTGGCGGGAGTCTTCACCCTGGAGGATGCGCTGCGGCTGGTGGCGGCACGGGGCCGGCTCGTGCAGGAGCTCCCCGGGGGCGCCATGACGAGCGTGCCGCTCCCGGCCGAGGACCTGCGGCCCCTCCTCGGCCCGGAGCTGTCGCTCGCCGCGGTCAACGCTCCGGAGCTGTGCACGGTCTCCGGCCCCGCGGACGCGGTGGCCGAGCTGGAGCGCCGGCTGGCGGACAAGGGTCTGGAGCACCGGCGTCTGCGGACCTCTCACGCCTTCCACTCGCCGATGGTGGAGCCCGCTCTGGAGCGCTTCACCGAGGAGCTCCACGGCGTCGCCCTCTTCCCCCCGAAGCTGCGTTTCCTCTCCAACGTGACCGGCGCCTGGGCCGGCGAAGAGATCGCCCGGCCGGAGTATTGGGTGCGGCACCTGCGGGAGACGGTCCGGTTCGCGGCGGATGCCGGCGAGCTGCTGCGGGAGGAGGGCCGCGTCCTCCTCGAGGTCGGCCCGGGACGGACACTCACCGATCTCGTGCGCCGGCAGCTCGGACCGCGAGACCCGCGCGCTGTGATCCCCTCGCTGCCCCACACCCACGGCGAGCCCTCGGACGTCGAGGATCTGCTCCGCGCCGCCGGCCAGCTCTGGCTGCAGGGCCTCGCAATCGACTGGTCCGCCTTCTCCTCCCGGGAGCGCCGCCGCCGCGTCCGCCTGCCGACCTATCCGTTCGAGCGCCGGCGCTACTGGGTGGAGGAACCGGGCGAGGCGGCCCGCTCGCAGCCGGCAGCGCCGGTGCGGCGGCCGGATCCGGCCGACTGGTTCCAGGTGCCGGTCTGGAGACAGGCGGTGCGGCGGCCGGCGCCCCCCGCCGCGGCATCCCGCTGGCTCCTGTTCCTGGACGAGACCGGGCTGGGCCGGGAGATCCTCCGGCGCCTGGAGGCGTTGGGACGGCAGGTGGCGACCGTGAAGCCGGGCGACCGCTTCCGCAAGACAGGGGACCGCGAATACCGCCTCGATCCCCGGCGGGCGGACGACTACCGAAGGCTGCTCGACGAGCTGGCGTCCGCCGGCGGGCTGCCGGAGAGGATCGTGCACCTCTGGAGCGTTACGGCGGACGGGGCCGAGGAGCCGGAGGGGGGCGAGCCGGACACCCTGCAGTCTCTCGGCTTCTTCAGCCTGCTCTCCCTCGCTCAGGCGCTGGGCGAGCGCTCGACCGGCCGGGGCGTTGCGGTGGAGGTCGTGTCGACCGGCCTCTACAACGTGACGGGGGAGGAGCCGCTCTGCCCGGACAAAGCCACTCTCCTGGGTCCCTGCCGGGTCGCGCCCCAGGAGATCCCGGATCTCCGGATGCGCAGCATCGACCTCGCGCCGCCGCGGCCCGGGCAGGTGTCGCAGCTCGCGGAGCGCGTCTGGACGGAGGTCTCCGCCGAGCGTTCCGATCCCGTGGTGGCCCTCCGCGGGGGACACCGCTGGGTCCCGGCGTTCGAGCCGGTCCGGCTGGAGCGCGGCGAGGGCCGGACCGCCCGGCTGAGGGACAGCGGCGTGTACCTGCTCACTGGAGGCCTCGGAGGGATCGGACTGGAGATCGCCGGGTACCTGGCTCGCGAGGCACGGGCCCGGCTGGTGCTGGTCGGGCGCTCGGAGCTGCCCCCCCGGGAGGCATGGGAAGACCGCCTCGGCTCCGGCTCCTTCCCGGAGGAGGAGAAGCGGAAGATCCGGCGTCTCCTGGAACTCGAGGAGCTCGGCGGCGAGGTGATGGTCGCGAACGCCGACGTGTCCGACCGCGCAGCCCTGGCGGAGGTGGTCGCCGCCGCCCGCGCGCGCTTCGGCGCGATCCACGGCGCGGTGCACGCCGCCGGGGTGCCGGGCGGCGGCGTGATCGGGCTCAAGACGGAGGAGATGGCGCGGAGCGTCCTCGCCCCCAAGACGGCGGGGATGCGCGCTCTGTGGAGCCTGCTCGCGGGAGAGGGCCTGGATTTCCTGGTCCTCTGCTCGTCGCTCGCCTCCATCACGGGCGGTGCCGGCCAGGTGGACTACGTGGCCGCCAACGCCTTCCTCGACGTCTGGGCCCAGCGGGCCGTCCTCTCCGGCGAGGGGCCCTTCACCGTCTCGGTCAACTGGTGCACCTGGAGCGAGACCGGCATGGCCGTGGCGGCGCTCGCGGATGCGACCGGCGAGCAGCGCGCGGCCCGCCTGCGGTCCGGCCTGCGGTCACAGGAAGGGGTCGAAGCGTTCCGGCGCATCCTGGGCTGCGATCTTCCCCAGGTCATCGTCTCTCCGGAGGACCTCTTCGCGCGCTCCCAGGGAGACATGGAGGAGACCCTCCAGGAAGACCGGCCGTCGCTCTCCGCGCATCCGCGGCCGGATCTCTCGCGGAGCTATCTGGCGCCCCGCAATCCCACGGAGGAGACGATCGCCGGGCTCTGGAGGGAGCTCCTGGGGATCGACAGCGTCGGGGTCCACGACGACTTCACGGAGCTGGGCGGCGACTCGCTGCTCGCCATCCGCCTCCTCTCCCGCCTGCGCAGCCGCTTCGAGATCGACCTGCCTCTGCGGACGTTCTTCGATCGGCCGACGGTGGCCTCTCTGGCCGAGAACGTGGAGCGGGCGGCGAAGTCGGGAGAGATCCCGCGGGTGCCTCCCCTGGAGAAGGTCCAGCGGGACCGCCCCCTCCCGCTCTCCTTTGCCCAGCAGAGGCTCTGGTTCCTCGATCGCCTGGACCCCGGCAGCGCGGCCTACAACATGCCGCTGGCCGTGCGTCTGGAGGGCGCGCTCGACGCGGCGGCGCTCGCGGCAAGCCTGAGCGAAGTCACGCGGCGCCATGAGGTTCTGCGAACTACCTTCACGGAAACGCCGGAAGGCGGGCCGGTACAGGTGATCGGCCCACCCTCCCCGGTGCCGCTGCCGCGGGTGGACCTTTCGGGGCTGCCTGGTCCCGAGCTCGCCAGGGAGGTCCGGCGCCTGGCCGAGGAGGAGGCGCAGCGCCCCTTCGACCTGGTCCAGGGCCCGCTGCTGCGTTGCACGCTCGTGGCGACGGGCTCCGACCACGTGCTGCTCCTGACGATGCATCACATCGCCGGCGACGACTGGTCGACAGGCCTACTGGTGCGGGAGGTGGCCGCGCTCTACCGGGCCCTGACCCAGGGTCTTCCCTCTCCCCTGCCGGATCTTCCGGTCCAATATGCAGACTTCGCCTGGTGGCAGCGGCAGTGGCTCACCGGCGAGGTCCTGGCTGCGGAGCTGGCCTACTGGCGGGGGGAGTTGGCGGGCCTGCCGCCGCAGTTGGAGCTGCCCACGGACCGCCCGCGACCGGCAGTCCAGACCTCGCGGGGAGCGGTGGTGCCCGTACGGATCCCGGAGAAGCTGGCCGCTGCCCTCCTGGCGCTCTCCCGGGAATGCGGGGCCACCCTGTTCATGACGATCCTGGCGGCGTTCCAGGCGCTGCTCGCCCGGCACTGCGGGCAGGACGACCTGGCCGTGGGGACGCCGGTCGCGGGTCGCCGCCATCTCGCGCTGGAAGGTCTGATCGGGTTCTTCGTCAACACCCTGGTGCTGCGCTCGCGGCTTGCGGACGGCGTCGCATTCCGCGATCTGTTGGAGCAGGTGCGCGGCAATACCCTGGCGGCCTTCGCCCACCAGGACGTGCCGTTCGAGCGGCTGGTCGAGGAGCTGCAGGTAGAGCGGAGCTTGAGCTACGGGCCGCTCTTCCAGGTGATGCTCAGCCTGCAGCCCGGTTTCGCGCCCGTGGCAGACCTCCCCAGGCTGACCCTGAGCCGGCTCGACTTCGGCACCGCGACGGCTCCGTTCGACCTGACGCTGGCTCTGGGCGAAGGAGAATCGGGAGAGCTGGCCGGGGTCCTGGAGCACAACCGGGACCTCTTCGACGCCACGACGGTCCTGCGTCTGGCCGGCCATCTGCGCGCCCTGCTGGAGGGCGTCGCCACCGATCCGCAGCGACGCCTCGCGGAGGTCCCGCTGCTCTCGGCCGCGGAGCTGCACGCGCTCCTCTGGGAGTGGAACGAAGGCGGGCCCGCCCGCGCCGAGGAGATGCACCTCGCCAACCTTTTCGCGGAGCAGGCGGTCCGCGCTCCCGATATCGTGGCGCTCTGGTTCCACAGAGGCGGGTGGAACGGTCTGACCTACGGCGAGCTGGCCCAGCGGGCCGACCGGCTGGCGCGGCGCCTGCGGCGGCTGGGTGTCGGGCCGGACGTGCCGGTGGCCGTCTTCGCTGAGAGCTCGCCGGAGCTGGTGACCGCCCTGCTCGCGACTCTCCAGGCGGGCGGGGCCTACCTGCCCCTCGACCCGGCCTACCCGCAGGAGCGGCTGTCCTTCCTGCTCGCGGACTCCGGCGCGCCGGTCGTGTTGACCCTGGAGCGGTTGCGCGCGCGCATCCCCGCGTGCGAGGCGCTCGTCCTCACCCTGGATGTAGAGGTAGCGGAGGTCGATCCGGAGCCGCCGGTCTCCGGTATCCCTCCTGAGAGTCTGGCATGGATCCTCTACACCTCTGGCTCCACGGGGCGGCCCAAGGGAGTCGGCGTCGAGCACCGGGCGGCAGTGGGTTATGTGAAGGCGGCCTCCGCGCTCTTCCGCCTGCGAGCGGGCGATCGAATCCTGCAGTTCGCCTCTCCGAGCTTTGACATCTCCCTCGAAGACCTGCTGCCGTCCCTGACCTGCGGCATCTCGGTGGTGCTGCGCGGCGGGGAGCTATGGGCTCCCGCAGATCTCCTGGCGCGGGCTGCCGAGCTCAGCCTGACGGTCCTCAATCTGCCGACCGCCTTCTGGTATCAGTGCGCCAGAGAGTTGGTGGACGCCGTCGCCCCCTCCGGCCTGGCAGTCCGGCTGGTAGCTGTGGGGGGAGAGGCGATGACAGCGGAGGGGGTCCGGCTCTGGGAGCAGACGCCGCTGGCCGGGGCCTGTCTGATCAACGGCTACGGTCCGACTGAAGCGGTGATCACCGCCACCGCTCTCGAGGTCGATCGAGTACCCGCCGGGAAGCTCCGTGCCTGTCGGCTCGCCTGTGGGGGCGCGTAGCGCCCATGTGCTCGGCCGGCGCGGCGAGCTCGCGCCTTCAGGAGCCTTCGGGGAGCTGTGCCTGGGGGGCGCACTGCTGGCGCGCGGCTATCTCGGTCGGCCTGACCTGACAGCCGAGCGGTTCGTGCCGAATCCCTTCGGCGGACCCGGCAGCCGCCTCTATCGCACCGGGGATCTGGCGCGCCGGCAGCCGGACGGTACCTTGGTGTACCTGGGGCGGATGGATCACCAGGTGAAGGTGCGGGGATTCCGTATCGAGCTTGGGGAGATTGAGACCTCTCTGGAGGAGCACCCGAAGGTGCAGCGGGCGGCGGTCATCGTGCGGGAGGAGCCGGATGGGAGCCGTGGGCTGCTGGCCTACGTGGTGCCGGACGGGGAGGCCGCGCCCGCCCTCACCGAGCTGAGGGAACACCTGGCGGCAAAGCTCCCCGGCTACATGGTGCCAGCCCGGTTCGCGCTCCTGGACGAGCTCCCCTTGACTCCCAGCGGCAAGGTGGACCGGAGAGCCCTTGCCGGGATGATCCCATCTCTTGACGACCCCGGGAGCCCCTCTGCGGCGCCGCGCACTCCGATTGAAGAGCTGCTGGCGGGGGTCTTCATCGAGGTGCTCGGGGTCGAGCGGGTGGGCCGCGACGACAGCTTCTTCGACCTGGGGGGGCACTCCCTGCTCGCGACCCGGCTCGTGGCGCGGGTCCCGCGGGTCTTCGGCGTGGATCTGCCAGTGCGGGCGGTGTTTGAGTCTCCTACCGTGGCGGGACTGGCTGCACAGATCGACAGGGCGATGCAGGCAGGACGAGGGAGGGGCGCTGTACGAATCGAGAGGGTCTCGCGGAGCGAGCCCCTGCCTCTTTCCTTCTCCCAGCAGCGCCTCTGGCTCATCGAGCAGCGTCAGCCCGGCAGCCCGGCCTACAACATCCCCGCTGCCGTGCGTCTGATGGGTGACCTCGACATCGCGGCGCTCGCGGCGGCCTTGAGGGAGATCACCCGGCGCCACGAGGCTCTGCGGACGGTGTTCGTCCGCACGGCGACCGGGGAGCCGGTGCAGGTCGTTGTCCCAGCTTCCCGGGTCTCCTGCCGGTCATCGATCTGCGGTCAGTGCCGGAGCCGCGGCGGTTGCCGGTGGCGCGGCACCTGGCGGCTGAGGAGGCACAACGCCCCTTCGACCTGGAGCGCGGCCCGCTCCTGCGACAGGCTCTGATCGCGCTTGGTGATAGGGACCAGCTCGCGCTCCTCATGACTCACCACATCGTCAGTGACGGCTGGTCGACCGGCGTGCTGATCCGGGAGCTGCGGGCCCTCTACCAGGCGTTTTCGCAGGGGCTCTCCTCGCCCCTGCCGGAGCTTGCGATCCAGTACGCAGACTTCGCCGCATGGCAGAGGCTGTGGCTTACGGGAGAGCTCCTGGAGTCGGGGCTCGCCTACTGGCGAGAGCGGCTGGGAGGCGCACTGCCCGTGCTGGAGCTGCCCACGGACCGCCCGCGGTCCGTTGTCCAGACATCCCGGGGAGCGAGCCGTCTGTTCGAGATACCGGAGGAGCTTTCCAATGCTCTTCAGCTCCTGAGCCGCCGCCAGGGAACCACGTTGTTCATGACGCTGCTCTCGGCTTTCCAGACCTTGCTTGCCCGATACACAGGTCAGGAGGACATCGCCGTAGGGACGCCGATCGCAGGTCGTGACCAGATCGAGACCGAGGAGCTGATCGGGTTCTTCGTCAACACGCTGGTGCTGCGCTCGGACCTGTCGGGGAACCCGACATTTCTCGAGCTACTGAACCGGGTCCGGGAGGTAACGCTCTCGGCCTATGCGCACCAGTACCTGCCGTTCGAGAAGTTGGTGGAAGAGCTGAAGCCGGAGCGCAGTCTCGACCAGACACCGCTCTTCCAAGTCATGCTCGTTTTGCAGAACCAGCCGGCGGAGCCGCTGGCAATGGCCGGGCTCGATCTCGAGCCATTGGAGATGGAAACCGGCGCGGCAAAGTTCGATTTGACGCTGCTCTTCGGGGAGAGATCGGGAGGGGTGGCGGGTACCGCGGGGTATCGCCGCGACCTGTTCGACGCACCGACCATCGGCCGGATGCTCGGGCATTTCGAGAGTCTTCTGGCGGGAATCGCGGCCGATCCCGGCGAGCATCTGTCCGATCTGCCCCTGCTGAGCGAGGGCGAAAGACACCAGCTTTGGGTCGAGTGGAACGATTCCCTGGAGACTGACGCCGAGGCCTGTTTGCACGAGCTGTTCGAAGTTTGGGCCGAGCGGCAGCCCGATGCCCTGGCGGTGCTCGCCGCCGACGTGGCGGTCACCTATGGCGAGCTCCGCCGACGTGCGGGGCGCCTGGCGCTCCGCCTGCGTGGGCTGGGGGTCGCACCCGAATCCCGGGTAGCACTCTGCCTCGAGCGCTCGCCGGACATGGTCGTGGCGGCATTGGCGGTGCTCGCGGCGGGCGGCGCTTACGTGCCGCTCGATCCTGAGTTGCCGTCCGCGCGCCTCGCCTGGATGCTCGCGGATAGCGGGGCCGCTCTGCTGCTCACCGAGGAGCGCTTGGAGCGGCGGCTCCCCACCTTCGACGGGCTGATGCTCCGCCTCGATCTCCTCTTGGAGGGTACAGGTGAAGGGGCGACGGCGGCCGGCCCGGAGATCACGGTTTCGCCGTGGAATCTGGCCTACATTGTCTACACTTCGGGAACGACCGGACGGCCCAAAGGGGTGCTCGGGACACATGCCGGAGCCGCCTCCTACCTCCGCTCGCTCCTGGCCCTGCACGCTTTGGGGACAACGGACCGGGTGCTTCAGCTCCCTTCCTTCGCATTCGATGCCGCGGTGCGAGACCTCTTCGGGCCGCTCGCGGCGGGCGCCGCCATCGTCCTGGCCGAGACCGGGAAGGCGAAGGACCCTGTGGCGCTGCTCGATCTCATCGCGAAGCATGGCGTCACCCGTCTGCTGAGTGTTGTGCCGACGCTGCTACGAGCTCTCGCCGAGGCCGCGCCATCGGACGGGCGGGGCGCCAGCCTGCGGACGATCCTCCTCAGCGGCGAGCGCCTGTACCTGGCGGACTGTGCGCGAGCTTGGCAGGCGTTCGGAAAAGCGGTGGACCTGTTCAATCAGTACGGCCCGACCGAGTGCACCATGACTTCCAGCTATCACAGGGTGCTGCGGCACGAGAGCGCCCGGGCGGAAGCGCTCATCGGGCGGCCGGTTGCCGGCCGCCGGTTCCATATCCTGGGACCGGGCGCCTCCATGGTACCGATGGGAGGCATCGGTGAGCTGCACATTGCCAGCGAGGGCCTCGCGCGGGGCTATCTCGGCCAGCCGGGGCTCACCGCGGAGAGGTTTCTGCCCGACCCGTTCAGCGTCTCTCCGGGCAGGCGGATGTATTCCACGGGCGACCTCGTTCGCTACCGCGGCGACGGCAACCTCGAGTTTCTGGGCCGGATCGACCAACAGGTGAAGCTGTGGGGCTTCCGTATCGAGCCGGCCGAAATCGAGGCAGCGCTCATGGAGCACCTGGCAGTTCGTGCGGCGGCTGTGGTCATACGCGACGGTCCAGTCGGTCCTGGGGAGCTGCTGGCCTGCGTGGTCTCCGAGCCGGGAGCTCGTTCCGAAGCGGACGCGCTGCGGGGTGCGCTCGCCGCCAGGCTTCCTGCCTACATGGTGCCTGCCGGCTTCGCATTCCTGGAGGAACTGCCGCTCACCCCCAACGGCAAGGTGGACCGCAAGGCACTCGCACGGATGGAGCTGACCCCGGAGCCGGGCTCTGAGGCCTTGGCCGCGCCGCGCACGCCGGTCGAACAGATGCTTGAGGGGATCTTTGCCGAGGTGCTCCGCCGGGAGCGGATCGGAGTGCAGGACAGCTTTTTCGAGCTGGGAGGGCATTCGCTGTTGGCCATCCAGTTGATGGCGCGGCTGCAGAAGGTGTTCGACATCGACTTGCCGCTGGAGATCGTGTTCGAGGTCCCAACGGTAGCGGGGCTGGCCGAGCACGTGGAGCGGGCACTGAGCGGGGGAGAGAAGTCGCAGGTTCCTCCCATCGAGCGGGTCCCGCGGGACAGGCCTCTACCCCTTTCTTTCGCGCAGCAGCGCTTGTGGTTTCTCGATCGCCTGGAGCCCGGCCGTGCGATGTACAACTTTGCGACCGCCTTCCAACTCCAGGGACCACTCGACAGAACGGCGCTCAGTGCCAGCCTGAGCGAATTGGTGCGGCGCCATGAGGCTCTCCGGACAAACTTCGCCACTGTAGAAGGCGAGCCGGAACAGGTTATCTCACCCTTCACAGCGGTCCCGCTGCCACTCATCGACCTGCGGTCCCTTCCGCCACCGGAGCGCGCAGGGGAGGTTCGTCGTCTGGCGCGGGAGGATGCGCAGCAGCCATTCGACCTGGCTGAGGGTTCCCTACTGCGCGCCACCCTGATGGCTTTGGCCGAGGGGGAGCACGTCGTGCTCGCCACAATGCATCACATCGTCAGTGACGGCTGGTCGATGGGAGTCTTCGTGCGCGAGCTGGTGGTCCTCTATCAAGCGTTCCTGGAGGGCAGGCCGTCGCCTCTGCCGGAAGCTCGAGATCCAATACGCGGACTTTGCCCACTGGCAGAGGTGCTGGCTCTCGGGAGAGCGGCTGGAGACGGAGCTCGCCTATTGGCAGGAGAGGCTCAAGGGACTCCCCCCGGTGCTCGAGATGCTGACCGACCGGCCGCGACCAGCCACCCCGACGTTCCGGGGAGAGAGCTGTCCTTTGAGCTTCTCGGAAGAGCTCACTGGAAGCCTTCGGCGGCTCTCCCTCGACCAAGGGGCGACGCTGTTCATGACCTTGCTGGCAGCCTTTCAGATCGTGCTCGCCCGGCACAGCGGGCAGGATGATCTCGCTGTGGGCACGCCGACCGCGGGCCGCAGCGATGCCCGGTTGGAGGATCTGATCGGCTTTTTCGTCAATACCCTGGTGTTGCGCACCGACCTGTCGGGGGATCCGACCTTCGTGGAGCTCCTGGGCCGGGCTCGGGAATCCGTGCTCTCCGCTTATGTCCATCAAGATCTACCTTTCGAGAAGCTGGTTGAGGAGCTGCGACCCGTGCGCAGCCTGAGCCACTCTCCCTTGTTCCAAGTCATGTTCATTCTGCAGAACATTCCAGCCGAACCGCTCAAGATGCCAGGTCTGGTCGTCGAGCCCTTGAGGGAGGAAACGGGGACAATACTGTTCGATCTGACGCTGCCTCTGTGGGAGATCGCAGGCGGCTTGGCTGGGATTCTGGAGTACAACCGTGATCTGTTCGACACGCCGACGGCATGGCGGATGGCGGGTCACTTCGAGGCCGTGGTCCGGGGTCTGCTGATGAAGCCGGAGTCGAGGCTCTCGGATCTCCCCCTGCTCGGAGACGGAGAGCGGGCGCAACTGACCGCAGAATGGAACGACACCGCGCTCGCGACGGAGTGGCCCGATCCGATCCATGAGCTCTTCGAAAGATGGACGGAACGCAGCCCGGACGGCACGGCTCTGGCCTTTGAAAGAGAGGTGCTGAGCTATGGCGAGCTGAGCCGCAGAGCGGAGCAATTGGCGGCTTTTCTGGGCACGCTGGGAGTCGGGCCGGAGGTGCGGGTCGGCCTTTCCCTGGAGTCGTCGCCCGAGATGATCGTCGGGCTTTTGGGAATCTTCAAGGCCGGAGGTGCCTACGTGCCGCTCGATCCGACCTACCCGCAAGACCGGATCGCGTTCATGCTGGAGGACTCCGGCGTCGGCATCGTGCTGACGCAGGAACGCTTCCGGCCTGCGATGCCGCGGATCGGAGTGCGCGTGCTGTGCCTCGATTCGGAGTGGGGGGTGGTGGGCTCGTCCACAGGTGGAGCATCGTGCGGGGGAGGCACAGCCGGCAGCGCTGCCTACGTGATCTACACCTCCGGCTCTACCGGTATCCCCAAGGGTGTCGTGGCGCCCCACGGCGGCCTGGCGAGCTTCGCGCGGTCGATGGCGCAGGTTCTGGACCTGCGTCCCGGCGATCGGATGCTCCAGTTTGCCTCGCTCAGCTTCGATGCCTCGGCGGTACAGATCTTCCCGACGCTCGCGAGCGGAGCGACCCTGGTGCTCCACCGCAACCCGCGCGGCCTCTCGTCGCGGGAGCTCCTGGACCTCTGCGCCGAGACCGGGGTGACGGTGCTGGATCTGCCCGCGGCGCTGTGGCGCCAGTGGGTCCTCGACGTGCTGGCGGATGGCGCGAAGAGAGCGACGGGGGTGGAGGCCCCGATCCGGGCCTGTCTGACGGGCGGCGAGGCGGTGCCCGCCGCGGCGCTGCGGGACTGGGCGAGAGGAGCCGGGGTCGGCGTCGGGTTCCTGAGCTCGTACGGCCCGACCGAAGCGACGGTCACCACGACGGTCTTCCAGACGACGAGCGATCGCGTCCTGCAGTCCCCAGCGGCGGCCGACGCGCCGCTGGGCCGGCCGTTGCCCGGCGCGCGGGTATATCTGCTCGACGGCCATGGCGAGCCGGTGCCGATTGGGGCCGCCGGGGAGGCGTGCATCGGAGGGACGGGAGTGACGCGCGGCTACCTCCACGATCCGCGCCTGACGGCCGACCGGTTCCAGCCGGACCCCTGGTCGGCCCAGCCGGGGGCCCGCCTGTACCGGACGGGCGACCTGGCACAACGCTCGCCGGACGGCACGCTGCGGTTCCTGGGGAGGCGGGACCATCAGGTGAAGCTCCGGGGCTACCGCGTGGAGCTGGGGGAGGTCGAGGCTGCGATCGGCAGCCATCCCGGGATCCGGGACAAAGTGGTGCTGCTCCGGGAGGATGTGCCGGGGGATCACCGGCTCGTGGCCTATGTGGTGCCGGAGCGACCGGAAGAGCTCCGGGCCGAGGAGCTGCGCGCTCACTTGAGCGGATCGTTGCCCGACTACATGGTGCCCTCGCACATCGTGCCCCTGCCGGAGCTGCCGCTGCTGCCGAGCGGCAAGGTGGACCGGGCCGCGCTGCCCGCGCCCGACGTCTTCAGGGGCCGGCAGCGAGAGCGTGCGGCGCCGCGGACGCCGACCGAGCTCGCCCTCGTGCCCCTCTGGCAGGAGCTGCTGCAGGTCCGGCCGCTCGGGGTGCGGGACGACTTCTTCGCATTGGGCGGCCACTCCCTCCTGTCCGTGCGGCTGATGGCCATGATCCGGAGCCGTCTCGGCCGGGACCTCCCGCTGGCCGTCCTGTTCGAGGCGCCGACCATCGAGCACCTCGCCCACCGTCTGGACGAGATCGACGGCGGCCAGGCCTGGTCCCCCTTGGTGGCCCTCCAGCCGCAGGGAACGAAGCCGCCGTTCTTCTGCGTCCATCCGATCGGCGGCGGGGTCGTGGGCTATCACCACCTGGCCCGGTACCTGGGTCCGGACCAGCCGTTCTACGGCCTGCAGGCCCCGGGGCTCGAGAGTCAGGGGAGCGCGCCGCACCTCTCGATCGAGGAGATGGCGGCCAGCTATCTCGCGGCGGCCCGGAACGTGCGGCCACGGGGGCCATACCTGCTGGGAGGTGCCTCGTTCGGCGGGGTGATCGCGTTCGAGATGGCCCAACAATTGGTGCGGCAGGGCGAGGAGGTGGCGCTCCTGGTCCTCATCGACACCCCCGTGCCGCCTGGCCGGCAGGACACCCCGGCCTTCGAGAGCGCGGTGACCATCTCGACCCTGGTGCGCGAGGAAGCCCGTCAGCAGGGGCGGGAGCTGACGTTGACGGCGGAGGCGCTGCTCGGCCTCCCCCTCGAAGGACAGCTCCAGCGAGCCCTGGAGGAGCTGAGGGGTGCCGGAGTCGTCGGGGAAGAGATCGACGCCTCCTGGCTGGGCCGTTTCCTCGCGGGCTTCGAGACCAGGCTGCGGGCTGTCGAGCGCTACGTAGCCGACCCCTACGCCGGCCGGATCGTCCTCTTCCGGCCGCTTCAGCTCGATCCGGAGAGCGCGGAGCGGGTCTCTGCGGAAGATCCGACCCGCGGCTGGGGCGGTCTGGCCTCGGAAGGTGTCGAGGTCTATCACCTCCCCGGTTACCACGAGACCCTGACCCTCGAGCCCCATGTGCGCGATCTCGCGGAGATCCTCCGGGGCTGCATCGCGCGGGCGACGGGAACGACCGCCGTTTCTTCGCCGGCCTCCTCGTTCCAGGACAGCCAAGGGGAGCCTGAGGAAGAACAGGACAACTGACAGGAGGTAAACATGAGTGTCATGAAACTATTCGCTTCGGAGCAGAGGCTGCCGCTCGTCGTGGAGGCGCTGCGGGACGATGGCGCTGGTCCGGAAGCGTTGTTGCGCTACTATCAGGAAAACTTCGATCTGATCGAAAGCAAGCTCCTCGAGCACGGAGCTATCCTGTTCCGGGGCTTCGGGATCATCCAACAGAAGGTTTTTCAGCAGACGGTCAGGTCGCTCCCCGGGCGCATGCTCGACTATGTGGATGGCAATTCGCCACGCACGAAGCTCACTTCCGGTGTGTACACCTCCACGGAATACCCGCCTGAGTTCTTCATCTCGATGCACAATGAGCTCTCCTATTCGGAGCGCTGGCCCGCGCGGCTCTTTTTCTGCTGCGTCACCGCGCCCGGGGAGGGGGGAGAAACGCCACTGGCCGACAGCCGGACGATCCTCAGAAACATGAGTCCCGAGCTGGTCGACGTGTTCACCCGGAAAGGTGTCAAGTACATCCGTAACCTACATGGGGGTCGCGGCTACGGCCCCTCTTGGCAAAAGACATTCGAGACTCAGGACCGCACGGTCCTCGAGGAGTACTGCAAGAGCTCGGGCATCCAGCTCGAATGGAAGCCCGACGGCGGGGTCCGGCTGTGGCATGTCCGGCCGGCGGCGGCGACGCACCCCAAGACGGGAGAGGCCGTGTGGTTCAACCAGGCGGACCAGTTCCATCCGTCGACGCATCCGCCCGAGGTCTACCAATCCCTCAAGGCCCTCTACAAAAGCAGAGAGACCCAGATGCCGCAGAACGCGGTGTTCGGTGACGACAACGCCATCGAGGACTGGATGCTCGACGAGGTCCGAGAGACGACCAAGAGCGAGATCCGTCTCTTCTCTTGGCAGCAGGGTGACCTCCTGATGGTTGACAACATGCTGGTCTGCCATGGGCGTATGCCGTTCAAAGGCCCAAGGAAAATCCTGGTATCGATGACGGACGCCTGAGAGCCTGTGAAGAAACGCCGTGCCGTAGGGACCTCAACGGTCCCCAAATTGTCCCCCCTGTTCCCCTCTCACCGAACTCCAGCCCGGCGCGGCTCAGGGACCGGCTTACGCGCGGTTCCCTGGGCCGGGCTGAGCTCGCTCGGCGGCCGCTCGCCGGGCGGCGACGCGGTGATGTTCGAAGAGGAGGCCGCGCATGTACTGGATCTCCGCCCCGGCCAGCAGGCGCGCGGCCGGGCCGCGCAGCCAGGCGAAGGGATAGAGGACCCTGGCGAGCAGCAGTTGCAGCCGGTTTCCCCACAGCGACGGCAGCGGCAGGCCCAATGTGTCGGTAAAGATGCGCAGGGTGCCGCGGCCGTGACAATAGGACCGCCACAAGAGCGCCGGTACCTGGACCTGGTCGGCGCGGACCACGTGCCCCACCACTGCCGACGGCACATACACCGGGGGTGACTTGCCCCGGGTCAGCCGCAGCAGGATGTCGGTGTCCTCTCCCATAGAGTATTCGGCCCCCTCCGGCCCGATGTCCAGGCGGAAGCGTTGCCCCGCCATGGCCTGCGCCCGGACGGCGAAGTTGGGGCCGAACGGCGGGGCGTCCATCGGTCCCTCCGCCTGCTCCAGGACGAAACGGGCGAAGGCGGGGGAGGCGTAGGCGGGCTGCTCGTCTGCCAGCTTTCTCATCCAGCCCGGCATCTCGGGAGGATAGCGGGGGATGATGGTACCGCCGAAGACCGCGTGATCGGGCCAGCGGCGGTACGCAGCCAGGAAATTGGCCAGCCAATGGGGCTCCGGCTCCACGTCGTCGTCGGTGAACACCAGCAGCTCGCCGCGGGCGATCTCCAGCGCGCGATTCAGAGCGAGGCACTTGCCGGGCTTGGGCTCCCGCAGCGCGACGAGCGGCAGGCGCTCTGCGAACCGCGCCAGGACGTCCGGCGTCTCGTCGGTGCTGCCGTTGTCGACGGCCAGCACCTCCCAGCGGACCCCGTCGAGACCCTCCTGGCGACAGAGGTGCTCGAGCGTCCCCGCCAGCAGCGCCGCGCGGTTGTGCGTCGACAGCAGAACGCTCAGATCCATGAGGCTCTCAACTCGATGCCGCGCCTGCAGGGCCGCGAGGCGCTTCCGTCTCGTCGGTCGCGGGCGCCGGCCGAGAGGCCGCCGCCCGCCGGGCGACGAGCCGGCGGCGTTCGAAGAGGTAACCGCGCAGGTACTCGACCTCCGCCCCGACAATCAGGCGCGCGGCCGGTCCGCGCAGCGAGGCGAAGAGATAGAGCGCCTTGGCGAGCAGCAGTTGCAGCCGGTGCTTCCAGATCGACTCCAGCGGCAGGCCCAACGTCTCTGAGAAGACGAGCAGGTTACCGCGGCCGAGGCGATAGGCTCGCCCCAGAAGCGCCGGCACCTGGACCTGATCGGCGCGGATCACGTGCCCCAGCCCGGCCGCGGGCACGTAGATCGGCGCCCACTGGTCGCGGCTCAGCCGCAGCAGGATGTCGGTGTCCTCTCCCACGACCCCCTCCGGTCCGATGTCTACGCGGAAGCGTACCCCTGACATGGCCTGTGCCCGTACGGCCCAGTTGCCGCCGAATGGCAGCTCTTTCATCCGCCCCTCCTCCTGGTCCAGCAGGAAATGGCCGAAGGCAGGCGCGGCATAGTTGGGCCGGTTATCCGCCAGCTTCCTCATCCAGCCCGGCATCTCGGGCGGATAGAGGGGGAGGATGGGGCCGCCGAAGAGGACATGGTCGGGCCAGCGGCGAGACGCCGCCAGGTACTCGGCGAGCCAGCGGGGCACCGGTTTCACATCGTCGTCGGTGAAGACCAGCAGCTCGCCGCGGACGCTCTCCAGGGCGCGGTTCAGGGCGAGGGACTTGCCGGCCTTGGGCTCGCGCAGCGCGACGAGCGGCAGGCGCTCTGCGAACCGCGCCAGGACGTCCGGCGTCCCGTCGGTGCTGCCGTTGTCCACGACCAGCACCTCCCAGCGGACACCGTCGAGTCCCTCCTGGCGGTAGAGGTGCTCCAGCACGCCCGCCAGCAGCGGCGCACGGTCACGGGTCGACAACAGAACGCTCAGGTCCATGGCAGCTCCCTCGCGGAGGATTGGAATCGCGTTTCCATCGGTCGCGCAGCATCATGCCTGACCAGAGCCTCGACAACTGGGAGGTCGGTGACCATGAGGCCTCTTACAAGTCTAATGGTGTGCGAGGTCACGGGATGCGTGACATCCAGGAGGCCAAGGGCTACTCGTGGAACCTCTGTATTCCCGCGTCCCGGAACGGCTGCGCGGTTATGTGGAGCTCGTCTACGACCTCAACAATCAGCCTTCGTTCGGGCTCATCGAGCCGCTCCTCTATCGCAGCCCCTACTACGAGCCCTCGGCACAGAGCCTGATGCTGTCGCTGATCAGCCAGAGCGGAGAGCTGCAGGACCCTTCTCTCAAGCTGCTGCTCCGGCAGATCGGCTTCACGAACGTCTACAAGATGTCCGAGATGGAGACCGTGCAACTGGCGGGCGCGGAGATCACGGGGCTCCCCTTCCTCGGTGAGCACGCGGATCTCGACATCCGGAGCAAGCTCGCCTATGTCTGCCGGCTCGGCCAGCGCTCGCTGCTCTTCGCGGCGGATTCCTGCAATATCGAGCCGCGGCTTTACGAGCGCCTGCAGGAGGCCTGCCTCGCCCGCGGTGGTCATGAGTAAGCTCGGGCCAGAGAAGCTTGCGACGGCGTAGGGAAGCTTCCCTCGGACCAGAGAAGCTTCCGTCGGGCCACGGAAGCCTACAATGACGCAGAGAAGCTTGTGACGGGCCAGGGAAGGTTGCAGTGGTCCAGGGAAGCTTGCCATGAGCCGTTGCAAGCTTCAGGCGGCGCAGGGAAGCTTGCCAGGGCATAGCGAAGCTTGTGACGAGCCAGAGAAGCTTGCAATGATCCAGGGAAGCTTGCCATGAGCCGTTGCAAGCTTCAAACGGCCCAGGGAAGCTTGCGATGGCGCAGAGAAGCGTGCGACGGGCCAGGGAAGCTTGCGGCCCGCCAGAGAAGCTTGCAGTGGTCGAGGGAAGCTTGCCACGAGCCGTTGGAAGCTTCCGTCGGGCCAGGGAAGCTTGCAATGGCGCAGAGAAGCTTGTGACGGGCCAGAGAAGCTTGCAGTGCGACGTTGGAGGCGCTCCGTCGAGTCCGAGAAGCTTGGGGCGGCGGGACGGCGGGAGAAAAGGCCGGAGACGCGCACGGGCACGCCTCCGGGCCGGGGGGGACTACGGGGTGGGCTCTGACTCAGGCGGAGGGATGGGAAGGGAGGCGGGCTTTTTACGGCCGCGGAACGGCTGGAGGTTGAACTCGGCCAGCTTCTCGGCGCGGATGCCGAAATGCTGCTTCACTGCCAGGCGCAGCACGGTGGCCAAGCGCTCCGCCTCGTCCAGTGTCTCCCTGAGTTGCTTCGAGGTCTCCTGCTTCTCTGCCGTCAAGACCCCCTGACGGTTCGCCAACTCCAGAGCCCTGATCACCATCGTATCGTACTGGGTGCGGCTGCCCTCGAGGTGCGGCAGAATCTCGCGGTTGGTGCTCAGGGCGTCGCGGAACCTCTGTAGGCCGCCCAGCTTCCCCACGTTCGTCGTCTCTCGAGCCATGCTCGTTCTCCTTTGAGCCTTGCGCTTGAGCGCCGAAATTGACGCCCAAGCACCGGCTCTTCTGCGAGCAGGTTGACGCCATGAGCGCAAGACCCCAAATCGGCAGGAGACTCATCCCTGGGCGTAAGTCACACAAACCATGAGAGATAGACAGCGCGAGCGGTGAAGGGATTTGTACCGATGATCGGTACAAAGTCGACGGCTGAGGAAGGTGCCAGTGCCGGGGGAGACTTGGCGAAGTGACCCAAGTTGCGACCATTCAAGGAGTTAGCTTTTTGAGCGGCAGGCTGAGGCGGGGCCGACGCTGGGGTGGGATTGCCAAAGATCGGGCGACAAGACCAACGTCGAGCACCTTCCGTTCCGTGCAACCCAACGATAACTACCTTCGTAGTAGTAAGACCCACTATGGAGGAGCCTGCCCGATGCGAAGAATCACCCCGAAGTTCCTCAACGCCGCCCTGCTGACGCTCCTGGCCACGGCCATCCCCACGGCGGCGGCCCTGGCTCAAACGGGGAAGATCTACCACTACGTCCACAGCGGAGCGGATGGCTCCCAGGTCGCGGATGTCTGGGTCTATTTCGAGAAGGATCGGATCGAGCAATTCAGCCTGGACCAGGGGAGCCGGAATGCGACCCTGAACGTGCAGACTCTGGACGGGACGAGCTCCAAGGTCAGCGACGTGTGGGAGGTGAATGCCCGGGAGAAGACCTTGGTCGTGCGGGTCGAGGCGACCGGGCCGGAGCAGGCTCGCGTGGAGTTCTTCCCCACGGGGCGCCCGGCCGAGACGGTCGCGCGGCCTCCTGGCCCCTGGACGTTCTACCAGTCCTTCCCGGCGCTCGCCCCGGTCTTCCGGCAGAGGGCCGATTCCAAAGAGAGCTTCGAGGTAAGCCTCGCGACGCCGATCTTCGCGCCGGGCCAGGCGCCGGTGCGCTTCGACGGGCCCTTCACCATCTCCTTTGTCGGCGAGGAGGACCGGAGCGGCACGCGCTCCCGCAAGTACAGGATCGCCCGCGGCCAGGACGAGGCGGGCTTCGTATGGATCGGCCCGGAAGGGGACCTCCGGGAATTGGAGCTCACGCGGCCGAATGAGTCCGGAGAAGGGGAGGCGCGGAAATTCGCTCTCCGCCTGGAAGGCGTCGAGGCGTCCGACCGGGCCGGCTGGGAGAAGCTCCGGACGGCGCGGCTCGGCACCGCTCCCGGCACCGCTCCCGATGACGGGCCGGTCGAAGCGAAGACCGTGGCCTCCCACCCCTGCCGCGTGCCCGGTCTGGACGAGGAGGTCCGGTGCGCCACCTACGCCGTTTGGGAAGACCGCGAGGGGAAGAAGGGGCGCAAGATCGGATTGAACGTCGTCGTCCTGCCCGCGGCGGGCAAGGAGCGGGTGGCGGATCCCATCATCTTCTTTGGCGGCGGCCCGGGCGAAGGGATCACTTCGATCGCTCCCGGCTTTGACCGGGAAGCGCCCTTGCGGCAGACGCGGGACATCGTGCTGATCGACCAGCGGGGCACCGGCCGCTCGAACCCGCTCGACTGCCAGCTCTATGGCGAGCCGCTCGACTACCAAAAGGCCGGCGGGGACGTGTTCCCTGTGGACGAGGTGAAGAAGTGCCGTGCGCGGCTGGAGAAGGTGGCCGACCTGGGCCTCTACACCACGGCGCTCGCCGCCGACGACTTCGACGAGGTCCGCGCCTGGCTCGGCTACGACAAGATCAACCTGTGGGGCGGCTCGTACGGCACGCGAATGGCCCAGGTCTACCTGCGCCGCCACCCGCAGACCGTGCGGAGCGTGGTGATCGTGGCCGTAGCGCCGGTCTCCAAGCTCATCCCGCTACCCCACGCCTACGCTGGCAAGCGGGCGATCGAGGCGCTCCTGGCCGAGTGCCGGGCCGATGCGGCATGCAATGCTGCCTTCCCCGACGTGCGCCGTGAGCTCGATGCCGTGCTCGTGCGGGCGGAGAAGGGGGAGCCGGTCCCGGTGACGGACACGCGGACCGGCGAGCGGATCCAGGTCCGGCCGTCCCGCGGGCTGGTGGCCGAGGGCATTCGCTTCCTCATGTACGGCCAGGGAGGGGGCTCCCTCCCGCTCCAGATCCACCGTGCGTTCCAGGGCGACCTCACACCGATCGTCCAGATGTCGATCGAGCGCCGGCTGGACCTCGACAACGCCCTCGACATGGGACTGAATTTCTCGGTGACCTGCGCCGAGGACCTGCCGTTCATCACGGACGAGATGACCCGGCGGGAGACGGCGGGGACGCTCCTCGGCGACTACCGGGTCGCCTCGCAGAAGGCGGTCTGCGAGGTCTGGCCCCGGGGCGCGGTGCCGGCGGATGTGCACGAGTTGGTCCGCTCGGACGTCCCCGTCCTTCTGATCTCGGGCGAGTGGGACCCGGTGACGCCGCCCGAGTTTGCCGAGCTCGTGGCGAAGACCCTGCCCAACAGCCTCCACGTGGTCGTACCCAAGGGCTCCCACGGCGGAGCGGGCCGGTGCACGGAAGAGCTGATCCAGAAGTTCTACGACCGCGCCTCGGTCCAGGGGCTCGACCCCTCGTGCGTGAAGGAGTATCCGAAGCCGGTGTTCATGCTGAAGTAGGGTTGATTTATCGCGGAGGCCTGGGCGGCGCGAGGCGGCCGAGGCGCGCAACGGGGACAGACGGATAGCGAGGGAGCCGGTCACCGCGCTTGGCGGATCAGCTTGGCGTGAGCACGTTTGGCGCGCTCCAACGCCGGGACGGGCGCGGGTGGATCGAGCAACAGCTCGACGAAACGCTGCTGGTCCTCGACCGAGAGGCGGATGAGGTAAGCCTCCTCAATCGTCCGGTGCGCGGCCTCTCGGGCAGCAGCGACGACGAAATCGCTGAGGGTCCGGCCTTGAATCTCGGCAGCACGCCTTACAACAGCGAGCTCGGCAGGGGCAATGCGTGCCTCGATACGGGCGGTGCGGTGGGTTTCATGAGACATCGGGGTCTTCTCTTTCAACCGGCACTGTACGGCAAAGCCACGTACAAGTCAACGAGTAGCGAAGACCCTGCCCAACAGCCTCCAGGTGGTCGTGCCCAAGGGTTCCCACGGCGGAGCGGGCCGGTGCACGGAAGAGCTGATCCAGAAGTTCTACAATCGCGCCTCGGTCCAGGGCCTCGACCCCTCGTGTGTGAAGGAGTATCCGAAGCCGGTCTTCATGCTGAAGTAGGGTTGATTTATCGCGGAGGCCTGGGCGGCGCGAGGTTTGCGAGGCGATTCCTAGAGCGCGCTCGATCTGAACCATTCGGGAGCCAACTCCGTTTTAGTCTGACCAGACTGGAGCATACTCCGCGAGCGACCGCGCAGGAAGAGTGGCCGTCACTCCAGCCCTTCCACGAGATAAAGCTTGGAGAGCGTGCGCTCCGTGGAGTAGGCGCAGGTCCGGCCGTCGGGCGTGACGTGAATGCGAAACACTTGTTGGATCCCCGTGCGGTCGGCAGGCTCGATCTCCTTCCAGAGCTCCCGCCGCCCGGTGGCGATCTCGATCCGGTAGATGGGCCAGCCGGAGCCCGCCCTCTTCTGCTGCGTGCTGAACAAGGCCTGGCCGGTGCCGTCCCAGCGGAGGAACCGCTCTCCCGGTTGGTAAGGGATTTTGCGGGAGGGGCCGCCATCGACAGGATAGAGCGCGGCGGACCGGAAGGTCCATCCCACCACGAGCTTGCCATCGGGCGAGACCGGCGTTTTGACGACAATGCAGGAAATCCCCTCGGGCGTGACCGGCCGCAGGGCACCACTGGCCAAGTCGAGCACATAGCAGCGGATTTGCCGTCCGGTCTCGAGCCCCGACAGGGCGAGACGGCGGCCGTCCGGAAAAAAGCCGACCGAGGCCACGCGCAGGCCCACCTCGAGGGACCGCGTGCGGCCCGCCCCGGTGGGGAGCAGGAGGATCCGGCTCCGTGCGCCGGAGATGACCGAAGCGGCCCACTGGCCATCGTGGGAGATGGACTGCGCGGCACCTTCGCCAAGGAGGACGGAGGAATTTCTCTCGATGTCCTGCAGATAGACCGAGAAGAACGGTCCGCTCCCCTCGCCCCGGTGGGACAGGAGCAGTGTCTTTCCGTCATCCGAGATATCCGCGGGAAATGCTCCGTCGAGCCAGGACACGTCGCGCTCCCTGCCCTCTCCCGGCAGGAGGACCTTCGCCTCATCGATCCTCTCGTGCCGCGCCAGAAGGGCTCGACCGTCGGCGGCGACGTCGAGGAGAGCCACGTCGGCCGGAAACGAGAGGAGAGTCCGTTCGCGTCCATCGAGGCGCACCGCCGCCAGGATCGTGTTCCACCCCCGGCTCCCCGTGAACCAGATCTCCTCGCCGGAGGCGGACCAGGCGAGCCCCCGCAGCGACTGCCACCCTTCCGAGAGCCTCCTGATTTTCCCTGTGCGCAGATCCACCACGGCCACCGAGCCGCTCCAATCCGAAATATTCGGGTGATCGAGGAAGGCGATCCGCGTTCCATCCTGCGAGAAGCGCACGCTGCTGATGTGGCCGTCGACCTGCCGATACAGCTCCTTTCCGATAGGATATTCCAGCCGCTCGTACATCTCCCTGCGCAAAATGGCGAGCCCCGAGCCGTCGGGTGCCCAGTCCGCGTCGGAGGTGCCTTCCTGGAGCCTGCGGGCGCCGCCGCCGAGCAGCGGTGCTCGCGCGAGGGTGCCGACCCCCAGGTAGCCGAAAAACATCGGGAATTCGTGATCGAGGGAGACGGCCAGCTCGCCCGTGCGCGACACCGCAAGGAGGTCGGCCGGCGGCAGCTCGATCGGCCTCGAAACGGGGCTCCCCAGGCGGGCCTGGAAAACGCGGAACGGCTCGCCGTTCCATGACGCACCAAAGAGGATCGTCTGGCCGTCCGGAGCGAACCTCGCCCGGTGGAGGGTGCCTCTCTCGAAGGTGAGCACCTTGAACGTCGGGTGCCCTTCCGCGCGGAAAACCCCTATCTGCCGCGCCGCCGCGAAACCCAGCAGTCCGGCGAGCACGATCGCCGTCACCAGGGCCGCAGCCGTGGCGAGCCGTTTCCACGCAAATCTGGGGACGCGGCGAGCCCGCGCGGAGAGTTGCGGGACCGCCACGACCGTCGGCCCCGTCGTCAACATCGGGTGCACGCCGGAGCGCCGGAACGCTCGCAGGTCCACCGGGATCTCGTCCACGTGCTGGTAACGGTCCGCCGGGACCTTTTGCAGGGCCTTGCCCAGAATCCGCTCGAGGCTCCGGCGGCACCTCCGGGCGCAACGTCCCGATCGGCGGGGGCTCCGTGTGCAGAATCGCATAGGCGAACGCCTGCTCCTCCTCTCTCTTGAAGGGGAGGTGGCCCGCCAACATCTCGTAGAGCACCACTCCCAACGCCCAGATGTCGGTACGGTGGTCCACCGGATTGCCCAGGATCTGCTCGGGAGACATGTAGGCGGCCGTGCCAATGGTCACTCCCGAACGGGTCAGCCCGGCCTCGCTGGCGAGCTTGGCGACGCCGAAATCGACGATCTTGACCTGGCCGTCCTTGGTAATCATCAGGTTAGCCGGCTTGATGTCGCGATGGACGATGCCCTGGGCGTGGGCGCGGGCGAGCCCGGCGGCGATCTGGACCGTATAGTCGATGGCCTCTTCGATCTTCAGGGCGCCGCGCTGGATCTTCGTCTTGAGGCTCTCGCCCTCGTAGCACGCCATGGCAATGAAGATTCCGCCCGCCCCCTCGGTCTCGCCGATTTCGTAGACCGTGCAGATGTTCGGGTGATCGATGGAGGAGGCGGCCCGGGCCTCGTTCAGGAAGCGCCGGCGGTCGTCCTGGCTGTCGAGATGGGCGGGAAGGAATTTGAGGGCGGCGAGCCGGCCGAGCCGGAGGTCACGGGCCTTGTAGACAATACCCATCCCGCCACCCCCGAGCTTCTCGAGGATTTCGTAATGGGACACTTTCTGCCCGATCCACGTTTGACTCCTGTCTGCCATCGCGTGCTCCCCGCAACGGGCGGCTCAGTACCCCAGCTTCCTCTTCGCCTCTGTTGTCGCCTCATCGTTCCCCTCCACGCTGAGCTTCTCCCGGTCCACCCCCCGGCCCGGCGGGTAGAAGCTCTGCCGGTACATGGGATAGCACTCGCTGCGCAGATGCCCCAGGGTCTGATGGCCGCGCCGGACGGACCTCTCGTGACGGAGGGCTCCGATGTCCACCGGTGCCACGACGATCTTCTCGCCCGGACCGGGATCGGCCTGGGCGAGGATGCGCCCCTCGAAGTCCACCACCATGCTGCCGCCCGGCCAGGAGAACGGCGGGTAATGCGAGAGGCTCGCCGCCTGGTTCGAAGCCACCACGTAGGCGATGTTCTCGAGGGCCCGGCAGCGGTTGACCACGGTCCACCAGTCCATCGGTGCCGTGGCTCCCCAGGGGTCCATGTAGGCGGAGACGCGGATCAGGACCTCGGCGCCGTTGGCGGTGAGCTGGCGCAGCGCCTCCGGGAAGAGCCAGTCGTAGCAGATCGCCACCCCCAGGTTGCCGATCGGGGTGCGCGCCACCGGGAACATCTCCTCCTCGTAGCCCGGCAGGTCGTGCGGGCTGGCATGGACCTCCCAGGGGATCCACGGATTCACCTTGCGGAACTTGGTGAGGATTCCCTCCGGACCGATCAGGCAGGTGGCGTTGAAGACCACGCCCGGATACTTTTCGTCGGCTTCCAGGAACGTGCCGGTCTGGATCCAGATGCCGTGCTCACGAGCCTTGGAGATATAGCGCTCCGTGTGCTCGTTGGGGATCGGGACGGCCAGCTTGTCCAGCAGCTCGCGGGCGGTGGGGTAGACTGGCGCGGCATGGGCGAACTCGGGAAAAACGACCAGCTTCACCGGCAGGAACGGCGCGTAGCCGCCCACCGCGTTGTCGATCATAGCCAGCATCCGGTCCACGTGCGGCTTGATCCCTGCACGGTCCGCCGGGTTGCCGAAATCGACCTGGCAGGCCGCCGCCGCGTACCGGAGGTTTTCGTCGGTGCTCATTGCAGTCCTCCTCTCGGAAGCGGGTCGTATCGTACCCTGTGGCGTGGACGCCAAGGGGTTTAGACCCTTTTTGGTCCCCGATGCCGGTTTTCCTGAGCAGAGGCTTGTTCTAGAGTGGCTCAGCTCTCGTTAAAAGTCGATTTACCGTGCCTCTAAAGACTCTTCTGCCACGACGACGTACGACGCTCCTCTTCGGTCTGGTCCTTGCCCCGGTCCTGTTGGTCAGCGGCACCTGGCTTTCGTTCGATCGAATGGACCGTGAAGGGCAGCGGTTCTTCCAGACCGGCCGCGGCGTGGTCGAGACCCTGGGCCGGCTCGGCCAGGCTGTCCAGACGCGCGACCTGGAGGCGATCGAGGGCTTCTACAGCCCCGGATTCCAGGGCCGCCCCCTCGGCCTCGCGAGCCTGCGGCGGATCGACTTGCGCGACGGGATCGAGACGCTCCGCTTCACGGCCGGAGATGGCGCCACCGACCGCGCCGCCGCGCTCGCCGAATGGCAGGCCTACCTCGCCGGCCTCGACACGATCCAGGAGGCCGGGGTCCACCTCCACCGGCTTCCCACGTGGAAGGGGGACGAGCTCGAGGCGATCGTCCGCTTGGAGCTGATCGGCACTCCGCGGGGCGCTGTCCGGCCTGGCATCGACCGCGCCCTGTTCCGCATGCGCCTGGAACAGACTCCCGAAGGGGTGCGCATCCGCGAGGCCTCCCTCGTCGAGGGCGAGCGCGAGGTGAGCGGGCCGCCGCAGTTCGTGAACATCGCCGCGCAGGCGGGCGTGGGCTTCACCAACCGCTACTATCCGGCGTTCCTCACCGAGCCGCTCCGCTTCGGCATGATCCGCTATGGCCCGGGCGGCATCGCCGCGGCCGACGTGGACAACGACGGGCTCCACGACCTCTTCATCCCTGACGGGGTCTCCTCGCGCATGTTCCGCAATGTTGGAGGCAAAGCGGGAGACGGCCGGTTCGAGGACGTCACCGAGGCGTGGGGGCTCGCGGGGCTCGACGGCGTCTCGGTGGGCACCTTCGCCGACTATGACAACGACGGCTGGAAGGACCTCTTCGTGAGCCGCACCTTTCGGCCCAACCAGCTCTTCCACAATGACCGGGGACGCTTCCGCGATGTGACCGCGGGGTCCGGCCTCGGCGAGGACTCCGTCACCACGGTGGCCTCCTGGGCGGACTACGACAACGACGGCGATCTGGACCTCTACGTCGGGCGCTACCTCGACCCGCGTAAGGTCATTCCAACCACCTTCTATGCGCGCAACGGTGAGCCCAATCAGCTCTACCGGAACGAAGGGGGAGGCAAGTTCACCAACGTGACCGAGGAAGCCGGAGTGGGGGACACGGGCCTCTGCCTGGGCACGGTCTTCGGCGACTACGACGACGACGGCGACCCCGACCTTTATGTGGTCAACGACTTTGGCCGCGCCACGCTCTACCGCAACGAGGGAGACGGGACGTTCGCCGATGTGACGGTCGACAGCGGCACGCTGGCCTATGGCGCCGGTATGAGCGCCTCGTTCGGCGACTACGACAACGACGGGCGGCTCGATATCTACACGGCGGACATCCGCTCCGAGCACGGCTGGTTCGCCGAGCCGCCGACGGTCTGGCGCTACATGGCCAATTCGTGGAAGCAAGGGGTGTGGAAGAGCGACATGCCGCTCTATTTCCAGATCTTCCGCCAGTCGGGCTTCGAATTCGTCAAGGTTTTCCAGGAGATGGCTTCCGGCAATCACCTGTTGCGCAACCGGGGGGACGGCACCTTCGAGGACGTGTCCTGGGAGAGCGGCGCCAATCCGCTCGGCTGGTTCTGGGGCTCCAATTTCGCGGACTTCGACAACGACGGCTGGCAGGACATCTACAGCGCCAACGGCTGGGTCTACAACGACCGCGGCACCGAGATCGAGCTGGAGTTCCTGAACAACGTCGTCGGGCGGCAGAGCGATTATAAAACCGGCATCTTTTTCGATCCCAAACATTTTGGCCGGCAGTCATGGCACGGCTGGGAGCGCAACCGCCACCTGCGCAACAACGGGCCTGATGCATCGGGACGGATCACCTTCCGCGAGATCGGCACGCCGGCCGGCACGGACCTCTTGACCAACAGCCGTGGCACCGCGGTCGCTGACTTCTGGAACCGCGGCGCGCTCGACATCGCCGTGTCCGCCTCGACCGACCGTCATGCGCTCCTGCGCAACGAGGTCGGGCCCCGGAGGCACTGGCTGCAGGTCGAGCTGGTGGGCACGCGCTCGAACCGCGACGCCGTGGGTGCGCGGGCGACGGTCCGGACCGCCGGACAGCAGCAGACCCGTGAGGTGGTGCTCGGCGACGGCTACGGGTCGCAGAGCTCGCTGCGTCTCCACTTCGGCCTCGGCGGTGCAGGGAAGGTCGACGAGATCGAGGTCAAGTGGCCCGCCTCCGGCACGGTGCAGCGGTTCCGCAACGTCGCGGCGGACCACATCGTTCAGGTCACCGAGGGCCAGGACCTCGTCGAGAGGCGCTACGGAGCGAGGAGGGAATGAGGGTCGGCTTGGCTCGGGCAGCCGTGTTCGTGGCTGGAGCCCTGTGGATTGCGGCCGCCCCTGCGCCTCCGGTTGCTGACCGATGGTTCGAGGACGTGACGGCGAAGGCCGGGGTCGCGCGCAAGCACACGAATCGTACGTTCGAGAACCCCTATGCCGAGATCATGGCCGGCTACACCGCATTGGGTGCCGCGGCGGCCGTGGCCGACTACGACGGCGACGGATTCGAGGATCTCTTCGTGACCGATTCCTCCGCGACGGGCAAGAACCTGCTCTGGCGCAACAATGGCGACCTTACCTTCACGGAGGTCGCCGGACCGGCCGGACTGGCCGCCGGCAACGACGCCGGCAACGCCTCGGCCGACGCCCTTTGGCTCGACTATGACGGCAACGGCCGGCCCGACCTGTTGGTCGTCCGCTTCGGCCACAACCAGCTCTTCGAGAACCTGGGCAACGGCCGGTTCCGCGACGTCACCCGCCGCGCCGGGCTCGACCGCTACAGCAACGCCATCACGGCCGTGGCCTTCGATTACGACCGCGACGGCCGGATCGACCTTTTCGTCGGCAGCTATTTCCGGGCGGTGAACGTCTTCAAGCCCGATACGCCGCGCTTCTTTCCAGAGAGCTTTGAAACCGCCAACAACGGCGGCGGCGTGACGCTCTGGCGCAATCAAGGGGATGGTACGTTTCGGGATGTCACCCGCGAGGCCGGCCTCACCCTCTCCGGCTGGACCCTGGACCTGGGGCACGGCGACGCCGACAACGACGGCGACGACGACCTCTACGTGGCGTGCGACTTCGGGACCGATCGCTTTTTCTTGAACAATGGGAACGGGACGTTTACGGATCGCACCAAAGAGGCGATCGGGATCGATACGAAAAAGGGCATGAATGCCGAGTGGGGCGACTACGACAACGACGGCTGGCTCGACATCTTCGTGACGAACATCACCGACGACTACATGCGCGAGGGAAATTTTTTCTGGCGCAATGATGGAGCCAGCGGGCCCGGCGAGGTGAAGTTCACCGACATAGCGCGCGAGACCGGGGTGTACGACACCGGCTGGGGCTGGGGCGGCAAATTCTTCGATTACGACAACGACGGCTGGCTCGACCTCTACGTGGTCAACGGCTGGGTGTCCGCGGGCCCCGAGAGCTATGTACCGCTGATCTTCGAGATGGTCGTGCGGCCGAACATCGACTTTTCGGACGCGCGCAACTGGCCGCCCATGGGCGACAGGACCCTCTCCGGCTACCAGAAGAAGAGGCTGTTCCACAACCAGGGCGGGCAGATCTTCAAGGACGAGGCACCGCGGCACGGCCTCGACTCGCAGCGCGACGGCCGCGGCATCGCGGTGGCCGACTTCGACAACGACGGCCGCCTCGACCTGTTCGTCGCCAACGCCAATGCCGAGCCGTTCCTTTATCGCAATATCGCGAACATCGCGCCGCCCGCGCACTGGGCCGCCTTTGCTCTCCAGGGGAAGAAATCGAACCGCGAAGGGATCGGGGCCCAGTTGCGCCTGACGGCCGGCGGACGGACGCTGCTGCGCTTCGTCGACGGCGGCAACGGCTTCGCCGCCCAGAGCTCGCGCCGCGTCCATTTCGGGCTCGGACAGGCCACGACGATCGAGCGCCTGGAGGTGCTCTGGCCCTCCGGGCTGCGCCAGGTCTTCGAGGACCTGCCCGTGGACCGGATCACCCGCATCGTCGAGGGAGAGGCGAAATCCTTTCCGTTCGCCACCGCTGCGCACGCAGACGAGGAGCGCAAGAAGAAATGAGACGCCCACTGGCTTTGTCCGCGCTCATGCTCCTGGCCGCCGCCGCGGTCCAGGCTGCCGGCAACGATGCGGCGCCCCTGCCGCAGCTCGAGGCGGCGATCAACGCCGACCCCGATCATCTGCGGGGCCATAGCGAGTACCGGATGGCGGTCATCAAGGCCAAGGAATATGACCGCGCCATCGACTTCTACGAGAAGCTGGTGGAGAAGCACCCGCAGTCAGCCAACGCCTGGCTGAACTTCGGCTATGCCTATGTCGACAAAATCCCGGCGGCCGGCTCGATCACCCAGGTGATCCTCGCCAACAACGCGCTGACCCAGTTCAGCAAGTCGATCGATCTGAAGCACACCTGGCTGGCCCTGTTCACGCGCGGTAACAGTTACCTGTACTGGCCCAGGGTCTTCGGCCGTGCCCCACTGGGCGTCGCCGACCTCGAGGAGGCGGTCGCCATCTCCAAAAAGGAAAACATCCAGAAGCGTGTCTACGCGCGGGCCTACATCGCGCTGGGTGACGGCTACTGGAAGACGGACCAGCCCGAGAAGGCCAAGGCGATCTGGCAGGAGGGGCTGAAGCTCTTCCCCGGCGAGACGCAGCTCGAAGCGCGCCTGGCGCGCAGCGGCGAAGAGCTGGAGACGTACATCAACGACCAGCTCGATCCCAACAAGCGGGTCGATACGAATCTCGCCGCGCTTTATGAGGAGGGGCCGGCGAAGTGAGGCCCCTCACCCCCCTGGCCCCCCTCTCCCAACCGCCCTCCCGCCCTGAGGGAGAGGGGGGAAGAAGGCACGGGAGCTCTTCGCTCCCCTCTCCCGGGGGATCGGGAGGGCGGATGGGAGAGGGGCCGGGGGTGAGGGGCCTCCTCGCGCTGCTCCTGCTCGCCCTGCCGCTGGCCGCGGCGCAGGGTGGCGCGCCGCCGATCCGTTTCGAGGAGATCGGCGAGGCGGCGGGAGCGCGCCTGGTCCACCATACCCGCAAGTTCGCGGGCAAGCACGGCGACGTCCTCGGCATGTTCACGGCCGGCGGCGCGGCGGTGGCCGTGGGCGACTACGACAACGACGGCGACGAGGACCTCTTCGTCGCCCAGTCCGACGCCGGCATCGCCAACCATCTCCTGCGCAACGAGCTGGTCCCCTCGGGCCGCCTCGCCTTCGCCGATGTGGCCGCCGCCGCGGGCGTGACCGGCGGCAACGACCCGAAATCGATCGTCGCCGATGCGGTCTGGCTCGACGCCGATAATGACGGCTGGCAGGACCTCCTGGTGGCCCGCTTCGGCACACCGGTCCTCTATCGCAACCAGGGTGGCGGCAAGCTCAAGGACGTCTCGGCCGGCTCGGGCCTCGACAAGTTCGGCAACACAATTGCCGTCCTCGCCTTCGACTACGACAACGACGGCCGCCTCGACCTGCTGCTCGGCAACTACTTTCCGCCGGTCAACCTGATCGATCTCCCGACCCCGCACGTGCTGCCCAACAATCTCGACGAAGCCGACAACGGCGGCGGCGTCACGCTCTGGAGAAACCTCACCGAGCCCGGGTCGCAGCAGATCCGCTTCGTCGAGGTCACCCAGAAGGCCGGGCTCGCGCACCACACCGGCTGGACGCTCGACGCCGGCCACGCGGACCTCGACAACGACGGTTGGCAGGACCTCTACCTGGCCGGCGACTACGGGACCGACCGCCTCTTCTTCAACAACCGTGACGGCACCTTCCACGACGCCACCAAGACGGCGATCGGCTTCGACACGCGCAAGGGGATGAACGCCGACGTGGGCGACTACGACCGCGACGGCTGGCTCGACGTCTATGTGACGAACATCACCGACGAGTACATGAAAGAGTGCAACATGCTGTGGCACAACAACGGCGACCGCACGTTCACCGACCTCTCGAAGGAGACCGGGACGTGCAACACGCTCTGGGGTTGGGCCGCCAAATTCGGCGACTTCGACAACGACGGCTGGGAGGACCTCTTCGCCGTCGACGGCCTGCGCTCGGCCGGCAAGGAGAACTACATACCGGTCCTGCTCGAGATGATCATCACGCCGAAGATCGACTTCACCGACGTCCGCAACTGGCCCGCCATTGGCGGCATGAGCTGGAGCGGCTTCCAGAAGAAGAAGCTGTTCCGCAACCTGGGCGACCAGTCGTTCAAGGAGGTCGCGGCCGAGGCGGGGGTCGACAACGACCTCGACGGCCGCGGCATCGGTATGGCCGACCTGGACAACGACGGCCGGCTCGACCTCTATCAGACGAACGCCAATCAGAAGTCCATGCTCTATCGCAACGTCTCTCCGGGCGCCGGCCGCTGGATCGAGCTGAAGCTCGTGGGCACGAAGTCGAACCGCGACGCCGTGGGCGCCCGCGTCACGGTCCGCTCCGGCGGCCAGTCCTGGATCCGCGAGGTCAACGGCGGCAACGGCTACGCCAGCCAGAGCACGCGGCGCCTGTGCTTCGGGCTGGGACCTGTCCAGAAGATCGAATCCCTGGAGGTCCGCTGGCCGAGCGGCCTCGTCGAGAGGTTCGAACGTGCCCTTGGACCGGATCACTACGCTGCGCGAGGGAGAGGGCAGGAAGTGAGGTCCTCACCCCCCGGCGTTAACTTGGCCGCCTGGGAGACGCCCGCTCACCCCGGGTTGGCACCCGGGGCTACCCAGTTCCGCCCTCCGGGCTCTGAAGACCTCGGCTCTCCCGAGCCCGGAGGGCGACATTTGGTAGCCCAGGGTGTGAACCCTGGGCGAGGGCGCGGCGCGACAGGAGCAAGGGGGAGAAAGATCGCTCTCCTGCTCGTCCTCGCGTTCCCGGCACTCTCCCAGCAGCCTGCCCCGGCGCCGAAGGACGACCTCCTCTGGCATCACCGCAACCTCGGCAAGGCGTTCTACGAAAATCCGACCACCCAGTACGAGGCCGTGGAGGAATTCCGCAAGGCCCTGGACCTGGCGCCGGGCTCGCCGCGCGAGCGCCTCAACTACGGTCTCGCCCTGCTCAAGGCCGGCAAGGCGGCCGAGGGGGTGGCCGAGCTCGCGAAGGTCCAGGAGCAGGCGCCGCAGATCCCCCACACCTGGTTCAACCTGGGGATCGTCTACAAGCGGGAGTCGCAGTACGACAAGGCCATCGCCCAGCTCGAGAAAATGGTGCAGCTCGTCCCTGACGAGCCGGTCTCGCACTACAACCTGGGCACGCTTTACAAGCTGACCGGCAAGCCCGACCTCTCCCTGAAGCACTTCGAGGAGGCCATGCGCCTCGGGCCGCGCCTCGCCGGGCCCCATTTCCAGCTCTACAACGCCTACCGCCAGGCCGGCCGGACCGAGGAGGCCCAGCGCGAGCTCGACACCTTCAAGCAGATCAAGGCGAGCCAGGAGGGCGCGGCCGTGCCCGAGGACCTGGAGTGGAGCTGGTTCTCGGAGATCCTCGACGAAGTTGAACCCGCCGCTGGGAGCGCCCTTGGCTCCGGTATTCTGCCGGCATCCTTGAAGCTCGACCCTACCGAGCTCGCCACCGGCCTCGATCCGGCGACCGCGGGCCTGGCGGTGCTGGACGCGGACAGTGACGGCCGTCCGGACCTCCTCGCCTGGTCCAGCAAGGGCGCCCTGCTGTTCAAGGACGGCACCTCTCGCGTCGCGACGACCGGCCTCGAAGAGCTGCGCGGCGTCACGGCCATCGAGCCCGGCGATTTCGACAACGACGGCCTCGCCGACCTCGCCGTCCTGGCTCCGGGCCTGACCCTCTACCGGAACGCGAAAGGGCGGTTCGAGAAGGTCGCTGCGACCCTGCCGGCCGGGAGCTTCCGCCAGGCCCTCTGGCTCGACTACGACCACGACTACGACGCCGACCTGGTCCTGCTCGGGGACAAGCCCGCCCTGGTCCGCAATCAGGGTCCTGCCGGCTGGAGCGACGAGACGGCCCGCTTCCCCTTCGTGCCCGGCCGCGCGGTCGCCGGAGTGGTGTTCAACCTGGTCGCCGACACCCAGGGGATGGACCTGGCCGTGGCCTATGCGGACCGTACCGGCGTCCTCTACCGCGACCGCCTCGGCGGGCTGTACGAGGCCGAGCCGCTCGACCTCCTGCCGGCGGGGGAGAGGACCCTCGCCGCGTTCGACGCCGACCAGGACGGCTGGACCGACCTCGTGGTGTCCGATGGCCTGCTCCGCAACGGACGGAGCCTGCGGGGAAGGCTGGAGAAGGGAGCCGGCCTGACCGCCACGGGCCCTCTGGTCTTCGCCGACCTCGACAACCGCGGCGCGAGCGGCCTCGTGAACGTGGACGGAACGGGGTTCCCGGCCACCTCCCTCGCCGCCGCGGACTTCGACGGCGACGGGCGGACCGACCTCGCGGCAGTGGGCCGGGACGGCGTCCTGCGGCGGCTGCGCAATGCCACCCCGGCCGGTGGCCGGTGGCTCTCCGTGAGCCTCGAGGGGGTCAAGAACCTGAAGCTCGCCCCAGGGGCGGAGGTGGAGGTCAAGTCCGGCTCCAGCTACCAGAAGAAGACCTATGGCGGCGTGCCGCTCCTCTTCGGGCTGGGCGACCGCACGGAGGCCGACACGGTCCGCATCACCTGGCCGAACGGGCTGATCCAGAACGAGACGCGGCAGGCCGCGGGCGCACGAGCTTACAAGGAGGCGCCCCGCTTGTCCGGCTCTTGTCCTATGATCTTCACGTGGAACGGCCGCGAATTCGAGTTCATCACCGATGTGCTGGGCGTGGCGCCGCTCGGAGCGAGCGCGGGCGACGGCACCTATTTTCCGGTGGACCACGACGAAATCGTGCAGATCCGCGGCGAGTCGCTGAAACCGCTGGCATCAGACCCCGGCAGGTATGAGATCCGGATCACCGAGGAGCTGCGCGAGGTCGCCTTCCTGGATCAGGTCCACCTGATCGCGGTCGACCATCCGGAGAGGATCGAAGTGCTGACGAACGACAAGTTCAAGGCGCCGCCCTTCCCCGACTTCCGCCTGTTCGGGGTGGAGAAGCGGATCCATCCGGTGCGCGCCCGCGACCACCGCGGACGCGACGTGCTGCCGCGCCTGCTGGCGACCGACCGCACCTACCCGGACGGCTTCCGGCGGACCTCCTCCGGGATCGCCGAGCTGCATGCCGTGGAGCTCGATTTCGGGAAAGCCGCGGCGGCGGACAACCAGGCGATCCTGGTCCTCTCCGGCTGGGTGGATTGGGCCGACGGCTCGACCTTCCTCGGCGCGGCGCAGGAGTCAGTGTCCGGATCGAGTGCCGGCCTGGTCTTCCCGAGCATCCAGGTGAAGGACGCGCAGGGCCGCTGGCAGACGGTGATCGAGGACATGGGCATCCCCGCCGGCAAGCCGAAGACCATCGTCGTCGACCTCACGGGCAAGTTCCTCTCCGCCTCGCGCGAGGTGCGGATCGAGACCAGCCTCTGCGTCTATTGGGACGAGATCTATCTTGCCGAAGAGACCGGAGAGCCCGAGGCGGTCCTCACCGGGCTCGCGCCCGCCACGGCCTCTCTGCGCTACCGCGGCTTCTCGCGTCCCGTCGTCCACCCCGAGCGCAAGCAGCCGGAGCAGTTCGACTACCAGAGCTGGATGCCGGTCTCGATGTGGAACCCGACGCCGGGGCTCTACACCCGCTACGGCGACGTCCGGGAGCTGCTCGACGTGATCGACGACCGGCTGGTCGTCATGGGCTCGGGCGACGAGATCCGCCTGCTCTTCGACGCCGGCGCCCTGCCGCCCCTGCCGGAAGGCTGGCGGCGCGACTTCCTGCTCTTCGTGGACGGCTGGGCCAAGGACGGCGATGCCAACACCGCCTTCTCCCAGACCGTCGAGCCCCTGCCGTTCCACGGCATGTCCCAATACCCGTATCCAGAGGGCGAGAGCTTCCCCGACGGCGAGCTGCACAGGCTCTACCGGGAGCACTACAACACCCGGCCCGCCCTCCGGCTCCTGCACCCTCTGCGTGAGGAGGCACCAAACCCATGAAAAGCAAGCTCGCAACGTGGACCGCGGCGCTCTTCCTGGTGCTGCTGGTGAACACCGCCTATCTGGCGGCGTTCGCCTCGCCGACCGTTTTCTACATGTCCAATGTGCTGCTGCACCTCGGGCTCGGCCTCGCCGTGGCCGTGTGCCTGGCGGTCCTGCTCGTCCGGCACCGGGGAGAGGATTGGGTCCGCGGCCTCGCGCCTGCGGCGGCCCTCTTCCTCCTGTCCCTGCTCGCCGGGCTGTGGCTGACCTGGGCGGGCAACATCTTCCAGAACCGGTGGCTCCTCTGGACCCACATCGCCACCGCCGGTCTCGGGGCCCTGGCCCTCGTCCCGTGGGCCTGGCGCAAGGCGGCGGAGCGCGGGGGCGGCTGGCTGCGGCTCCGCAACGCCTTCGTTGCGTGCGCGGCCCTGCTGGTGCTGCTGCCCGGGGGCATGGCGCTCTACCGGAAGGCCAATCCGAACCCGAGCCACCGCATCAAGAACCCGCTGATCGTCCCGACCTCCATGTCCGAGGAGGGCGGCGGCCCGCAGTCGCCGTTCTTCCCCTCCTCGGCGAAGACCAACGTGGGCGGGCATCATCCCGTCCAACTTCTTCATGGATTCGCAGACCTGCGGCGAGTGCCACAAGGACATCTACGAGCAGTGGAACAGCTCGGCACACCATTTCGGCTCGTTCAACAACCAGTTCTACAGAAAGTCGATCGAGTACATGCAGGACGTGGTGGGGACGGAGCCGACCAAGTGGTGCGCCGGCTGCCACGACCACGCGGTGTTCTTCAACGGCCGTTTCGAGCGGCCGATCAAGGAGCAGATCGACACGCCGGAGGCGCATGCGGGCCTGGCCTGCACCTCGTGCCATGCCATCACGCACGTCGGCAGCTCGATGGGCAACGGCGACTTCACGATCGAATACCCGCCGCTCCACGAGCTGGCGACGAGCAAGAACCCGTTCATCCGGAGGGTCGACCGTTTCCTCACATACACCGACCCGGAGCCGCACCGGAATACATTCATGAAGCCGTTCATGCGGCAGGACTCGGCCGAGTTCTGCGCCTCCTGCCACAAGGTGCACCTCGACGTGCCGGTGAACTCCTACCGCTGGTTCCGCGGCTTCAACGACTATGACAACTGGCAGGCGAGCGGCGTCTCGGGACAGGGCGCGCGCTCGTTCTACTACCCGGCGGAGACCAAGACCTGCGCCGGCTGCCACATGCCGCTGGTGGCATCGAACGACCCCGGCAACCGCGGCGGCAAGGTCCACTCGCACCGCTTCCCGGCGGCCAACACGGCCCTGCCGTTCGTCAACCGCGACGAGACGCAGATGGAGGTCACGAAGAAGTTCCTCCAGTCGGGCTTCATCACGGTCGACATCTTCGCCGTCTCGCCGGTGGTGGAGAGCGAACGGGAGACGGCCATGGTGCGGCGGGCAGCCCCGGCGAGCACCGGGCCGCAGGTCATGTCCACCTTCGCGGTGGGCGAGGAGGCCGAGCAGGGAGGACCCGTTGTGATCCGGGAGGTCGGCCAGGTCGCGGCGCCGATCGACCGGGCCGGCCTCAAGCTGCCGCCCGGCTCCACCGTGCGCGTCGACGTGGTCGTGCGCACGCGCGCCATCGGCCACTTCTTCCCAGGCGGCACGGTGGACGCCTTCGACGTCTGGCTGGAGCTCCAGGGGCGCGACGCGGACGGCAAGGTCGTCTACTGGAGCGGCATGGTCGAGGACGAGGGGAACGGGCGGTCGGGCCCCGTCGAGGCGGGAGCCCACCGGTATCAGTCGCTGGCGCTCGACGCCGAGGGCAACCCGATCAACAAGCGGAACGCCTGGCAGGCGCGCAGCGCGCTCTACGCCCGCCTGATCCCGCCCGGCGCGGCCGACACGGTCCACTTCCGGATGAAGGTCCCGGAGGGCGCCCGCGGGCCGATCACCCTGACGGCGAAGCTCAACTACCGCAAGTTCGCCCACTACTACACGCAGTTCGCCTATGCCGGCCAGCCGAAGGCGGGGCAGGGGCCGGAGCTCGTCTCCGCCCACCACAACAGCCTCGACTACTCGTTCGACAAAGCGAACGTCCCGGCCAACGTCTCGGGCCAGCTCAAGGGTGAGATCCCGGACCTGCCGATCATCGTCCTCGCCACGGACGAGGCCAAGCTCGAGCTGGGGGAGGACGGTGCGGTGTGGAAGCCGGTGGTCGTCAAGGAGGACTGGGAGCGCTGGAACGACTGGGGGATCGGCCTGCTGCTGCAGGGCGACCTGAAGGGGGCCGAATACGCCTTCCAGCGGGTCACCCAGGCCGATCCCAAGTACGCCGACGGCTGGCTCAACGTGGCCCGCGCCCTCATCCGCGAGGGCCAGGTCGACGCGGCCCGGCCGTACATCCAGAAGGCGCTGGCGATCGATTCTAGCCTCGGCCGCATCCACTTCTTCAAGGCCATGATCGAGAAGGCCTAGGGCGACTACGACGCGGCCCTCCGCTCGCTGCGCACGGTCGAGGCGAAGTACCCGCGCGACCGCGTGGTGCTCAACCAGATCGCCCGCGTCCTGTTCCTGAAGCGCCAGTACAAGGAGGCCCTGCAGGCGCTCGACCGGGTCTGCTTGGTCGATCCCGAGGACGTGCAGATGCACTACACGGCCATGCTCTGCTGGCGCGCCCTGGGCAACACGGAGAAGGCCGAGCGGGCGGAGAAGCTTTTCCGCCGCTTCAAGGCCGAGGAGGCGTCGCAGGCCATCACCGCCAAGCGCCGGATGGTCAGCCCCGAGGACAACAATGAGCGGCAGCAGATTCACGAGCACGAGAGCGTGCCGCTCGACCGCATCACGAAGCCCGCCGGGACCAAGAGCCCCGAGCAGGCGACCATCGCCGGAGGTTGATCCGCCCATGCACCGCAAGCCCGCACCGCTCTCCCTCCTCGCCGGCAGTGCCTCCCTGGTGGCTCTGGCGGCGCTGGTCAGCGCAGCTCCACCGAAGCCTGCCGCCGCTCCGCCCGCCGGAGTCCGCTTCACCGACGTCACCGCCAAGGCGGGGATCAAGTTCACGCACAACAGCGGCCGGGCGGGGAAGAAATTCATGCCCGAGACGCTCGGCGCGGGCGGCGCCTTCTTCGACGCCGACGGCGACGGCTGGCTCGACATCGTGCTGATCAACGGCCGGGATTGGAAACCCAAAGGCCGCAAGTCGCTCCACGCCCTCTACCGCAACAACAGGAACGGCACCTTCACCGACGCCACGAAGGGGAGCGGCCTGGACGTCGAGATGTACGGCCTGGGCGTGGCGGCGGCCGATTACGACAACGACGGCAAGCAGGACCTCTACATCACGGCCCTCGAAGGGGACCGGTTGTTCCGCAACGTCACGAGCGGCGGCAAGGTCAAGTTCCAGGACGTGACCGCGGCCGCGGGGATCAGGAACGCCAACTTCGGCACCAGCGCCGCCTGGCTCGACTACGACCGCGACGGCAGGAGCGACCTCTTCGTCGCCAACTACGTGCAGTGGAGCGCGGACAAGGACCTCTGGTGCTCGCTCGACGGCGCCACGAAGTCCTACTGCACGCCCGAGTCGTACAAGGGGACCAGCTCGCGGCTTTTCAAAAACGTCGGAGGCAAGTTCGAGGACGTGACCCGCAAGGCGGGGGTGGCCGATCCGACCGGCAAGGCGCTCGGCATCGCCGTGCTCGACTACAACGCCGACGGCTGGCCCGACCTCTTCGTGGCCAACGACACGCAGCCGAACAAGCTCTACCGCAACCAGAAGAACGGCACCTTCGCCGAAGAGGGGCTGGAGGCCGGCGTCGCGTTCGGCGAGGACGGCGCGGCGCGCGGCGCCATGGGCGCCGATGCCGCGGACTACGACCGCTCGGGACGGCCCCACCTGCTGGTCGGCAACTTCTCGAACGAGATGCTCGCCCTCTACCACAACGAGGGCAACGGCATCTTCGTCGACGAGGCCCCGGCTTCGGCGGTCGGCCGGGCGAGCCTGCTGACCCTGACCTTCGGCACCTTCTTCTTCGACTACGACCTCGACGGCCTGCTCGACATCCTGGCCGCCAACGGCCACATCGAGGAGGAGATCGGCCGCGTGCAACCGCGCATCAGCTACCGGCAGCCGCCGCTCGTCTTCCGCAACCTGGGCGGCGGCCGCTTCGAGCCGGCGACGGCGAAGCTGGGCGCGGAGCTCAACCGTCCGATCGTGGCGCGCGGCGCCGCCTACGGCGACATCGACCGCGACGGCGACCTGGACGTCCTGCTCACCAGCAACCACGGCCCCGCCTACCTTTTCCGCAACGACGGCGGCAACCGCAACCGCTGGCTCTGCGTGCGGACGGTGGGCACGAAGTCGAACCGCGACGGCCTCGGCGCCGTGGTGCGGGTGACCAGCGCCTCGGGCAAGCAGTGGCAGATGGTGCGCAGCGGCTCCAGCTACTGCTCGCAGAGCGACCTGGCGCTGACCTTCGGCCTGGGCAAGGACCCGCAGGCCACGGTCGAGATCGAATGGCCGAGCGGCCAGAAGCAGCGGCTCGCCAACGTGCCCGCGGGACAGCTCCTCACCGTGCAGGAGGGCAAAGGTATCATCGCCAAGGCGGGGCCGGCCAAATGAGCCAAAAGGCGATCGCCCGCCGATTCCGCGAAGACTTGTGGAACTCCGGCGACCTGTCGATCGCCGACGAGATCCTGCACCGCGACTGCCTGATCCACGCGCGCGTGCCGTTCCAGACCGACTTCGCGCGCGGCCCGGAGGCGCTCGGCCAGCTCGTGCTTTTCTACCATCTGGCCTTCAGCGAGGTCCGGGTCACCGCCGAGCAGATCATCGCCGAGGCCGACATGGTGGTGGTGCGCTGGAGCGCCCGCGGGCGCAACACGGGGGACCTCCTCGGCCTGCCGCCCACCGGCCGCGAGGCCTCGACGTCGGGCGTCGACGTGCTGCGCATCGAGGACGGCAAGATCGTCGAGGGGTGGGTGAGCTGGGACGTGCTGAGCCTGCTGGAAGGCCTTGTAGCGCCCGAGGTGCGGGAAGAGGGCGCCGGCGTGCCCGGCCCGAGCTTCCTCCCCCTCCTCGCGCGCCTATGGCCGGAGCGGATCGGCTGAGGGGCCCTCCACGCCTGCCTTTGCCTGTCGACCTACCGGTTCTGAGGCCGAGGAGGGATGTAACGCCGGATGGCTATGAATCGCCTGTAGTCAATGTCTTGGGGTTGATGTTTTTACAGATGAATCGCAGTTTAGGAGGATGGAATGGACAAAGCCGAGATCACGGCCCGGATCAAGAAGATCATCTCCAACATCGCCGGCCTCGATCCACAGCGGATCCCGGACGAGGCCAGCCTGCGCGACGACTCCGGTTGGATTCCCTGTCGCTGCTCGAGATCGGGGTCGACGTCGACCTCGCCTTCAAGCTCGAGCTGCCCGACGAGCGCTACAAGGAGATCGAGAGCCTGCCGCAGATGGTCGCGCTGGTCCAGGGCCGCCTGGCCGAGCTCTCCGCCGCAACGGGAGCCGCCCCGGCATGACGGTCCGGGTGGCCGTGACCGGCCTCGGCGTCGTGACTCCGGTCGGCGCAGGGCGTGAGGAGGCGTGGGCGAACCTTCTCGCCGGCAAGAGCGGTTTCGCGCCGGTCGAGTCGTTCGAACACCGCCAAGTTCAGCGTCCACCTCGGCGCCGAGGTGCGCGGCTTCGATCCGCGCCCCTCGGTACGCCGGCTCGACCCGGACCGGCTCGGCCGCGCCTCGCAGCTCGCCATCGCCGCCGCCCGGCAGGCCGTGGAGGACGCCGGCCTCGGCGTGGAGAGACTGAACCCCCGGCGGGCGGGGGTGGCCATGGGCACGACCTCGGGCGAGCCGCGCGAGGTCGAGCGCTTCAACGACCGCTTCCTTGCCGGCGAGATCGATCAGGTGGGCGGCGAGTTCATCGGCCTCTATCCATGCCACATGATTGCCGCGCACGTGGCGCGGGAGCTCGGTTTCGGCGGCGTCAACACCATGATCCCGACCGCCTGCGCGGCAGGCAACTACGCCATTGCCCACGCCCTGGACGTGCTGCGCTCGGGACGGGCGGACGTGATGCTCGCCGGCGGCGCCGACGCTTTTTCGCGCATCACCTACGCCGGTTTCGCCCGCCTCGGCGCCATCGCGCCCGAGACCTGCCAGCCGTTCGACCGCAACCGCAAAGGCATGATCCCGGGCGAAGGAGCGGGCGTCCTGGTCCTGGAGCCGCTCGACCGGGCACGGGCCCGCGGCGCCCGCGTCTATGCAGAGGTGGCCGGCTACGGCCTCTCCTGCGACGCCCATCACATGACCGCGGCCCACCCCGAGGGCGACGGTGCGGCGCGGGCCATGCAGCGCGCGCTGTCCGACGCCGGGCTGGCTCCCACGGACGTCGACTACATCAGCGCCCATGGCACGGGCACGCCGACCAACGACCGCCTGGAGACCGTGGCGGTGCTCCGCGTCTTCGGCTCCGGCTGCCGCACGCCGATGAGCTCGGTCAAGTCGATGATCGGCCACACCATGGGAGCCGCCTCGGCCATCGAGGCGTTCGTCTGCTCGCTGGCGGTCGCGACCGGCCGCATCCCGCCGACCATGAACCTCGAGGAGCCCGAGGAGGACCTCGACTACGTCCCCAACGCGGCCCGCGAGCATGACGTGCGGGTGGCGATGAACAACGCCTACGCCTTCGGCGGCAATAACGCCTCGGTGATCTTCCGGCGGAGCGAGGCTGCATGAGCCGCCGCGTCGTCGTCACCGGGGCCGGGGTCCTGTCGCCGCTCGGCGACACGCCGGAAGGCCTGCACGCCGCGCTCTGCGCGCAGCAGAGCGCCTTGAAGCCGATCGAGCTGTTCGCGCTCGACGGCCTGGGCCCGCGGCTCGGGGGAGAGGTCCGGCCGTTCGATCCCCAGGCCTACCTGGGCGACCGCAACCTGCGGCCCGTGGACCGCACGGCCCGGCTTCTGCTGGTGGCTGTCCAACGGGCGCTCGAAAGCAGCGGCTGGACCGCCGAAATGCGGGCCGAGAGGGAAGTGGGCCTGGTGCTCGGCACGATGTTCTGCAGCGTGCGGACGATCGCCGAGTTCGACCGCCGGGCCGTGCAGCTCGGCCCCTCCTACGCCAGCCCCATGGACTTCGCCAACAGCGTCATCAACGCCGCGGCCGGGCAGGCGGCGATCTGGCACGGCCTGCGCGGCGTCAACTCCACCGTGGCGGGCGGCGAGGCCTCGGGGCTGATGGCCCTCGCCTATGCCGCGGAGCTGATCCGCAGCGGCCGGGCCGATGCCGTGCTCGCCGGCGGCGCCGAGGAGCTTTGTTTTGAATCGTTCCTCGGCTTCCAGCGCGCCGGCCGGCTCGGCGGGGTGCCGGTGCCGTTCGACGCCCGGCGCGACGGGTTCGCGCTGGCCGAGGGCGCGGCCGTCCTGATGCTGGAGGACGCCGAGGCCGCGACCGCGCGCGGTGCCCGGGTGCTCGCCGAAGTGCGGGGCCACGGCATGGGCTTCGATGCCTCCGGCGGCGACGAAGAGGAGCGCGCCGAGGCCGTTGCCGGCGCGGTCCGGCTCGCCCTGGAGGACGCGGCGGTCGCGGCGGAAGACCTCGACGTCCTGAGTCTCTCCGCGAACGGCAGCGTCCTGGGTGACCGCTGCGAGGCGCGCGGCGTGGCCGCCGCCCTCGGCGACCGCGCCGCGGCGCGTCCGGCCACCGCCGTCAAGGCCATGCTGGGCGAGGCGCCGGGCGCCTCGGGAGCCCTCCAGGCCGTCGCCCTGCTCGGCACCTTTGGCGACGGCGCCCTGCCGGGCGTCCTCGGCCTGGAGACGCCCGAGGAAGGGTTCCCGCTGGCCGGTGTTGCCGCAGAGACGCGGCGGCTCCACCGCAGGCCGCGCCTCGGCCTGCTCCATGCCGCCGCCGCGGACGGCCAGTGCTGTGCGCTTATTTTGGAATCGACTCTGGAGTCGACTCTGGAATCCCTCCAGGAAGGAGGCTGAGCGGAGTGCGCCGGCCCCCAGAGGCCGCCGAGCCGGCGGCGCCCGAACGGACCCACGACCTGGTGCCGCGCCTGGATGGCCAGGGCTATGGCGACGACGACATCGCGGCCCGGCGACGCTGGATCGAGGAGCGGACCGGCGCCGGCCTCCGGCACGTGGGCGCCTGCACGCTGCCCGGCGAGTCGATGCAGGGAAACATCGAAAACCCGATCGGCGCCGTCCAGGTGCCGCTCGGCCTGGCCGGCCCGCTGAAGATCGACGGCGAGCACGCGCGCGGCGAGGTCTACGTCCCCCTGGCCACCACCGAAGGGGCGCTCGTGCGCTCCTACGAGCGCGGCATGGTGGCCCTCACCCGCTCGGGCGGCGCCCAGGTGCGGCTGCTCGCCGACGAGAACCGCGTCACCCCCGTGTTCGTGCTCGACAGCATCGCCGAGGCGGCCGATTTCGCCCGCGAGCTGCCGGCCCGCTTCGAGTCGCTGCGCACCGAGGCCGAGTCCACCACCCGCCACGGCCGGCTGCTCCGCATCGAGCCGCAGCCGGTGGGCCGCGAGGTGATGGTCCATTTCGTCTATTCGACCGGCGACGCCCACGGCATGAACATGATCGTCAAGGCCACCGACAAGGCCTGCCGCTGGCTGCTCGCCAACACCCGGGCCCGGCGCCACTACATCTTCAGCGGCCTCGAATCGGAGAAGCGGGCCAGCGGCTCGCTCTTTGCCGGCGGCAAGGGAAAGAAGGTGATTGCGGGAGCGCGCCTGCCGGCGCGGGTGGTGCGCGCCTACCTGCACACCACGCCGCAGGAGATGGCCGACCTCTGGCGCCACACCGTGCTCGGCCATCTCCAGGGGGGCACGCTCGGCTACAACGGCCACTTCGCCAACGGCTTGACCGCCCTTTTCATCGCCTGCGGCCAGGACGTGGCCAACGTCGCCAACTCGGCCGTGGGGATCACCTGTTTCGAGGCCACGCCGGAAGGGGACCTCTACGCCAGCGTCACCCTGCCGGCGCTCACGGTGGCCACGGTCGGCGGCGGCACCGGCCTGGGCACGGCGCGCGAGTGCCTGGAGATGCTCGGCTGCGCGGGCCCGGGCGGCGCGCCGCGCTTGGCAGAGATCGCCGCCGCCACGCTCCTCGCCGGCGAGTTGTCCATGGCGGGCGCCATCGCCAGCGGCGAATTCGTCGACGCCCACGAGACCTACGGCCGCAACCGTCCGGTGGACTGAGGAGGCTGTTGCCATGACCTCACCCCCTGTCCCCCTCTCCCATCTCCCTTCCACCCCCCGCCGGGAGAGGGGGGACGTAGCTGGGAATTCCGCGGCGAGTCCGATGTCAGAAGATTTCGAGCCGCTGGGCTCCGACCTCGCCTCAGGTGCACCAACTGCGTCCCCCCTCTCCCGGGGCCGGGCGGGTGGGAGATGGGAGAGGGGGCCAGGGGGTGAGGTCTTCCTCTACCGACCGCCTCTCATCAAGGACGGCATGCGGCCGGACCTCGCCGACGCCGCGGCTGTCTTCGCGTCTCTCCAGGCCCCCAGGGTCGTCCTGCTGTCGAGCTCGCTGGTCCACGACCCGAGCCATCACAACCAGGGCTATCTGCCCGAGACGCAGAAGCCGCGGGGAGAGAATCCGATCGCCCGCGCCTGGCGCGAGCTGGAGACCCTGGCGGAGTCGCGGTGTGCCGGGCTGGGTGCGGAGCTCCTGATCCTCCGCCCGGCACCGGTCGTGACGCGCGACGGCGAGAATTTCTTCTCGCGCCTGCTGCGCGGGCGGACCGCGTTCGTGCCGGCCGGCTTCGATCCGTCCCTGCAGCTCCTCGCCCCCGGCGATCTCGACTCGGCCGTGGCCTGCGCCGTGGAACGCGGAGCGGGGAAGCCGGGCGTCTACCACGTGGCGCCGGCCGGGACCGTCACGGTCCGCGGCGCCCTGCGCCTCGCCGGGACACGGCGTCTCGCCGGCCCGCGCTGGGCCGGTGCGCAGCTCGAATACCTGCGCCACTCCTGGACCGTCTCGGGCCGCAAGATCGAGCGCGAGCTCGGCTTCGTCCCCGCGAAGACCAGCGCCGAGGCCGTCCTGGAGGCGTTCGGACAGAAGGACGGACCCCCGGTCGCGGCCCCCACCTTCGACGACTACGGCCTGGACGAGAAGTACATCGCCGCCTGGTCGCGCACCCTCTTCCGCTTCCTCCACGACGCCTACTGGCGGATCGAGCACCGCGGGATCGAGAACGTGCCGCGCCAGGGCCGGGTGGTGCTGACGGGCGTCCACCGTGGCTTCATGCCGTGGGACGGGGTCATGGCCGTTCACCTGCTGCGGCGCGAGACCGGCCGCATCCCGCGCTTCCTGATCCATCCCTGCCTGGTCAAGTTCCCGTTCCTGGCCAACTACATGATCAAGCTCGGCGGCATCGTGGCCTGCCAGGAGAACGCCGACTGGGTGCTCGCCCGCGAAGGGATGCTGGGCATGTTCCCGGAAGGGATCCAGGGCGCCTTCACCATGTACCGGGACGCCTACCGGCTCGGCAAGTTCGGCCGCGACGAGTACGTGAAGATGGCCCTGCGCAACCGCGCTCCCATCGTGCCCTTCGTCACCGTGGGGAGCGCCGAGATCTACCCGATCCTGGCGCGCGTCGATTCGAAGCTGGTCCGGCGGGTGGCCGAGTGGCCGTTCCTGCCGATCACGCCGACCTTCCCGCTGCCCGGCCTGCCGCTCCCCTCGAAATGGCATACACGGTTCCTGGAGCCGATCCCGGTCCAGCTCCGCTTCCCGCCCGAAGCGGCGGATGATCCAGCTACTGTGCACGAGATCAGCCACGAGGTGCGGGGCCGGATGGAGGAGGCGATCCAGGAGATGCTGCGCCGGCGCCGCTCGATCTTCCGCGGCTCGGTCTTTGCGGACGAGGCGGCCGAGGACGGGAGGAAGGCCGCGTGAAGAGGCCCTTCCGCGGATTGCGCCGCTCGCCCGATCCGACCTACGACGCGGTCGTGATCGGTGCCGGCATCGGCGGCCTCATCACCGCCAACCTGCTGGCGCGCCGGGGCCTCCGGGTCCTGCTGGTGGAGCAGCACTACATGGTGGGCGGCTATTGCAGCACCTTCCGCCGCGGCGGCTACACCTTCGACGCCGCGACCCATTTCTATCCGCTGCTGGGCAACCCGGACACCCTGACCGGCCGGCTCCTCGCCGAAATCGGCGTCACCACCGGCTGGGTCAAGATGGACCCGGTGGACACCTTCCACTTCCCGGACGGCTCGCGTTTCGCCGTGCCGGCCGATCTCGACGACTACCTGGTCAAGGTCAAGGCCGAGTTCCCGGACGAGGCCGCGGCCCTCGACTCGTTCTTCGCCGCGGTCCGCGAGTGCTACCTCCTGGGCCTGCTCCATTACTTCCGCGGCCGGCCCCTGAACCAGCTCGAGCGCCTGCGGCCGTACGTCGACCTCACTGTCCGCCAGGCCCTCGACCGCTGGTTCCGCGATCCCAAGCTCAAGCTGCTCCTCACCGCCGACTGCGCGCACTGGGGCTCGCCGCCGGGCCGCACCTCGTTCGTCTTCGATTCCATGCTGCGGTTGTCCTACTTCCTCGGCAACTACTATCCCCAGGGAGGCTCGCAGGCGTTCGCCGACGACCTGGCCCGCTGCTTCGAGGAACGCGGGGGGCACCTGCTGATCAGCACGCGGGCACACCGCATCCTGGTCGAGGATGGCCGGGCGGTGGGAGTTGAGATCGAGACCCTCCGCGGCTCGCTCCCGCACCGCGGCCAGAGGCTGCGGGTGCGCTCCGGCGTGGTGGTCTCGAACGCCGACCTGCGGCTGACCTTCGAGGAGCTGATCGGTGCCGGGCATCTCGGGCGCGAGAGGATCGAAGAGCTGCGCCGCCTGCGGCCCACCTTCCCGTGCTGGCTCACCCATCTGGGCCTCGAGGGGGTGCCTGCCGACGTTCTGGAGGAGGCCCAGGGCTACTACTGGGACGGCTGGGACATGGACCGGGTCGGCCGCGACGCCCTGCGCTTCAAGATCTTCGTGCCGACCCTCTACGAGCCGGAGATGGCGCCGCCCGGCCGGCAGATCCTGATCGTCCAGAAAGTGATGGACATCGACTACGACGCCGTTGCCGACTGGACGGAGCACAAGCGGCAGACGGAGAGCTTCGTCTACACCAATCTCGAACGGATGATCCCCGGGATCACCGAGCGGATCGTGGTGAGCACCAGCGCTTCGGCGCACACGTCCTGGCGTTTCACGCTGAACCAGCGCGGAGCCATGCTCGGCTGGGAGATGTCGCCCGAGCAGCTCGGCGACGGGCGTCCCGAGCTGATGAGCCCCTTGGCCAACCTGTACCTCGTCGGGCATTGGACGCGGCCTGGCGGGGGCATCACCCCCGTGATCGTCTCGGCCCAACAGGTGGCCCAGACGATCCTTCAAGGAGGCGGCGCTCCCACCGGGGAGGCGGCGCATGTGGAGAAGTCATGGAGAGAAACGTCGACTGTGACGTCCTGATCGTGGGCGCGGGCCTCGCCGGGGGCTGCCTCGGCCGCCAACTCCTGCTCGCCGATCCGGATCTGCGCATCGTGATGATCGACCGCCGGGCGGATGTCCCCCGCAGGGAACAGAAAGTGGGGGAGGCGACCGTCCAGATGAGCGGCTACTACTACGCGCGCGTCCTGGACCTCGAAGAGCACCTGCTCTGCGAGCACTATATGAAGTACAACCTCCGCTTCTATTGGCCGAGCGGCCTCGGAAGCGACCGCTACGAGGACGTCAGCAAGTCCTATATCCGCGGCCTGTCCAACATCGTCACCTATCAGCTCGATCGTAACAAGATCGAAGCCGAGGTTCTGCGGCTCAACCGCCAGAGCCCGAATTTCGAATTCCATGCGCCGGCCCGCGACCTGGAGATCGACCTCGGCAAGGGCGGCGAGCGCCACACCTTCCGTTTCCGCAGCGAGGCGGGCGAGGTCTCCGGCAGCACGCGCTGGGTCGTCGATGCCTCGGGGCGCAGCCGCATCCTGGCCAAGAAGCTCGGCCTGCTGCGGCAGAGCCCGATCCATCACGGGACGTCCTTCTTCTGGGTCGACGGCCTCGTCGATATCGAGCGGCTCACCGACCTGTCGCCGCGCGAGATCCGCCTGCGCCCCGACCGCGCGGCTCTCGGCCATGTGCCGGCCCTGCTCGCAACCAATCACTTTTGCGGCGAAGGGTATTGGTTCTGGGTGATCCCGTTGCACGGCCGCACCAGCCTCGGCCTGGTCTATGACGCCGACCTCATCAACCGCAATGAGGTGCGCACGCCCGCCCAGTGCATCGACTGGGTCTGCAAGCGGTACCCGATGTTTGCCCGTGACCTGCCGCACCGCACGATCGTCGGCAAGGGCGGGTTCGACAGCTTCGCCCATGACTGCGCGCAAACCATTTCGGCCGACGGCTGGGCCATGGTGGGGGAGGCCGGCCGCTTCACCGATCCGCTCTACAGCCCGGGCGGCGATCTGATCTCCAGCTACAACACGCTGGTCACGGACGCGATCCTCACCCGCGACCGCCGCGAGCTGGAGCAGAAAGTCCGCCTCTACGAAGGCGTGGAGCGGGCGGTCTACGAGTCGTACATACCCAGCTTCGCGATCAGCTACGAAATCCTGGGCGACCAGGAGGCCTACTCGCTGCGCTATGTCTGGGAGCTCGCCATCTACTTCGGCTTCTTCGTCTTCCCATTCATCAACGACCTGTTCACCGACCGCGCATTCCTCCCAGGTTTCCTGCGGCGCTTCTCGCGCCTGGGGCCGATCAACCGCAAGCTGCACGAATTCCTGCGCGACTACTACCGCTGGAAGAAGGTGAACCGGACCGAGCTGCCGCCGGAGCCCGTCCTCTTCGAGTTCTACGAGGCCTGGGCCCTGGGCAAGGCGGGAGAGCTTTTCTACCGCGTCGGCGTCTCGGCCGACGAGGCCAAACAGCTCCTCGACCAGCAGCTCACCAATCTGGAAGAGATGGCGCGCTGGATCTATGCTCACGTGGCCGCAAACGTGCTGGAGGACCCGAGGACTCTGACCCATCCCGACTTCGTGGGTGCGATCGACCTGGAAAACCTGTCCTTTGATCCCGAGGCCATGCGCGAGCAGATGGCCGCCTGCCGGGAAACCAAGCGGACCTGGAAGTGGAATTTCGAGCCGATGTCGCCCGACCGCTTCCGCGGTACCGCCGCGATGGAAGAGACCGTGCAGGCCATGGCCGGAGGAGGCCACCGGTGATCGTGTCCGAGCGTCTCCCTGCAGCACCTCCGGCGGAGGACCTCGCTCCGGGATTGGAACGGGCCTTCGCCTTCGTGCCCGCGGAGCGCTCGTGTCCGGTGCCTGTCGAAGGCGAGGTCCCCGCCTTCGTGCGCGGCACCTACTACCTCAACGGACCCGCCCGTTTCGAGAGAGGCGGCCTGCGCTATCGCCACTGGCTGGACGGCGACGGCATGGTCTGCGCCCTGCGCTTTGACGATAGCGGTGCGCACCTCACCACCCGCTTCGTGCGCAGCTCCAAATGGACCGCCGAGGAGGAGGCCGGACGGGCGCTCTTTCGCACTTTCGGAACGCGGTTCGAGGGCGACCGGCTGGTGCGCGGCGTGGCCCTGGAGTCGCCGGTCAACGTGAGCGTCTATCCCTTCGGCGGCAGGCTGCTGGCCCTGGGCGAGCAGGGGCTCCCGTACGAGCTCGACCCGGTGACGCTGGAGACGCGCGGTACCTTCAATTTTGGCGGCGGCCTCAATCCGATCGCTCCGTTCGCTGCCCATCCCAAGATCGACCCGCACACCGGAGAGCTGTTCAACTTCGGGGTCTCCTACGCCAGCGAGCACCCCATGGTGAACCTCTACCGGTTCGATCCTGAGGGCCGGCTCGTCTGGCGCCGCCGGCTCGACCTCGCGGGGCCGTCGTCCATTCACGACTTCGCCCTCGGACCGCGGCACATCGTGGTGCACGCCTCGCCGCTCTATCTGAACATGGCCGCGCTGGCGCGGGACGGGCGGACCCTCATGGAGTCGCTGCGCTGGGAGCCCGAGCAGGGGAGCTATCTCCTGATCGCCTCGCGCGAGACCGGCGAGCTCGTCGCCACCGTGCCAGTGGGGCAGGGGCACGTCCTCCATACAATCAATGTCTTCGAGGAAGACGGCCGGCTGGTGGTGGACGTCGTCGAGCTGGAGCGGCCGATCTACGATCAGTACGAAACCCTCCCGGACCTCTTCATAACGGTTGGCCCCGGAGGCCCGGTCCGGTTCGTCATCGACCTCCAAGCTGGAGAGGTGGTGGACCGCCGCGAGCTGGCCTACCGCTCGGCCCCGGATTTCCCGGCCATCGATCCGCGACATTTCGGTCGCCCCTACCAGAACCTCTGGATGCTGGGGATCTCGGCGACCGGCCGCAACGGGCGCAAGTTTTTCGACCAGGTCGTCTCCGTCTCCTGGTCGGGCGGTTGGGACATCTGGCAGGCGCCGCCGGGCATCTACCTGGGCGGCGAGCCCGCCTTCGCGCCGGACCCTGCGGGGGAGGGGGGCGCGGTGATCTGCCAGTCGTTCGATCCCCGCCGGAACGAGAGCGCCTTCCTGGTCTTCGACGCCTTCGACCTCGCCTCCGGCCCGCGGGCCACCCTGCGCCTGGATTCGCCGCTGCACCTAGGGTTTCACGCATTCTTCGAGCCGAGCGGATAGACGGGCGGTGGGGTAGAGACGCCCCAGTCCGTGACCACGGAACGACCGGGTGCAAACAGTCGGGGCGTCTCAAGGCCTCGCCATCGAAACGGGTTCGATCTCGCGCAGGAAACACCGCACAGGCCGCTGTTCGCAGGGAACGCAGCCCGTCATCATCCGCCGCACGGTGGAACCCATATCGGCGTTTTGTGGTGTGCTGCCGGCGTTTGGTGGTCTCTGAGGCCATGAGACGCCCCGACTGTGTGCACCCGGTAGGTTCGTGGTTACGGACTGGGGCGTCTCTACTGCAATCCGTCGCCTTTCGCGCCATCTGTTGTTTCAGGCACCGCCTGATGCCGGCCCAGCCAACTCCGCAAACGCCGCCTCGATTTCCTCTTCGGTCTTGCCCATCTCCCGGAGCAGGAGCCGGTAGTTGGCGAAGGCCGCCTGCAGACGCGGGTGCTCGTACCCGGTGCGGCGCGTGAATTCGAGGAAGATGACCAGATGGCGTCGCATCAGCGGCTCGGCCTCGCCGAGGCGGCTCGTAGCCTGGAGCAACAGGGCCAGGTTGTTGAGGTCGGTGGCGACTTTGGGGTGCTCCGTCCCGAAGCTCGCCTCATCGATCGCGAGCGCGCGTCGCATCAGCGGCTCGGCCTCGCCGAGACGGTTCGTGTCCTTGAGCAATAGGGCTAGGTTGTTGAGGTCGGTGGCGACCTCGGGGTGCTCCGGCCCGAAGCTCGCCTCGTCGATCGCGAGCGCGCGTCGCATCAGCGGCTCGGCCTCGCCTGCAAGCGTCTTGGTGTGGAGCAAAATGGCGAGCTCGATTCATGAGCCGCGCCGTGGGCTCGGTGATCCCTTCGGTGTCTGCAAAGGCGACGACGGCGCGGGCGTGAGGGGTGAGGGGGTCGAGGACAGGCCAGGTGCGGACGTCCTGGGGCTCACCCACGAAAGCGGCATTCACCCAGCGGAGGGCCTCGGTCAGCAGGCCCTGGCCGGGATCGTTCCGCAAGCTGCGGCGGGTGACGTCCTGCACCAGCCGATGCACGGTGAAGGTGGGTGTCTCGGCCGCGCGGGCCACCAAGGACCACGTCGCGAGCTCGGCGAGGGCGTCGCGGGGATCCGGGTTCGACTCCTCGGGGAGCCCGGGCACCGGCACTTCCAACAGCGACTCCGGGATCGGCTCCGGACCCAGCCAGGCGAGCCGCTCGAGGAGATGCCGGGCGGGGGCGGAGAGGCGGTCCACCGAGGTCTGCCAGGTGACGGCGAAGCTCACCGGATAGTGGCTCACGCGCGGATCGAACCAGGTGAGCACCTGCTCGCGCCGCGTCGCCCAGTCCTTGAGGTACGCAGGGAAGGTCAACCTTCGGCCGGCGATCGCCGCACCGGCTTGTTCCAAGGCGAGGGGGAGATAGCCCAGCTCCCGCGCGAGAGTGGTGGCGTGGGCGGCGTCGTCCGGCGTGGCACGGCGGCAGTTGGCGGTGCGCGCGAGGAGGAAGGCGGCGGCGGCTTCCTCGGCGAGCAGGTCGAGCTCGATCGCTTCCACCTCCGCGCCCCAGCGGGCGAGCCGGCCGGTGAGCAGCACATGGCCGCCGTGGAGGCGGGCCACGAGGGCGTCCACCGCCGCGGCCGCATCGGGCGAGTCGACGTTGTCGAGGATCAGCAGCCACCCCGGCAGCTCGCCGAGCCGGCGCAGGACGGCCGCCTCCCGCACCTCCTCCTCGGGCACCGCCTGCTCCGGAAGGTCCAGCACTGAGCAGAGCGCCGCGAGGTTGCGCCGCAGATCGGCCGGCGAGCCCGCACCTACGAAGAGCACGGCCGAGTACTCCGCCGCATGCTGCCAGCCATACTCGATGGCGAGCCGTGTCTTGCCCACCCCACCCAGGCCATGGATCGCCTTTCCCGCAATTGCCGTCGCCCGGCCGGCGGGCGTGCGCTCCAGCGTCTCGCGCAACCGCGCCAGCATCACCTCGCGGCCATGAAACAGCGGGCCGAGCGATGTGAAGGGAAGGTTGTGGCGGAAGCGAGGCTGCTCCATCGGCTCCCGGCTCCGCTGCCGCACCCAGGGGTTGTTCTTGTACCGCCGGAGGGTTTTGGCACCCCATTTTTCGAAGTCGGCGCGGCCGTGACAGCCGGCGCATAGGCAGATCAGGTTGTCCGCCGTATGGTTCCTGACCCGGCTCCAGGCGACGATGTGAGCCAGCTCCAGCGGAGCCGTCTCCCCGCAAACGGCACAACGGTGGCCCGCCTCGACGAGGACCTGCCGTTCGATCTCAGCCGGGATGGGCGGGCGGTCCTGGGGCATGGCCTCCTATTTTCGCATGAGCGGGAAGTGAGCCGCCGTAGCCACCTCGCTGCCGGGAAGGGGCAGCGCCCTTGCATATGAATTCGTGCCATGGCAGAGAAGGGACGAATCTGGGAGATCCTCGGCAAGTCGGTGCGTTGGGACGAGGTCATGCGACACGCGCCGCAGATCGTCGAGGCTGCCCGGGTCCTGTATGAGAAGAACCGGCAGCGCCAGCAGCAGCGCACCGAGCCTCGTCCCGGTCCCGATCCCACGACCGGCCTGACTGCCCGTCTCGCCGACCTGGAAGCCCAGGTCCGCCGCCTTCAGGACAACGAGACCCAGCAGTCCGCCTTGGTCGCCGACATTGCGAAACAGCTCGACGCCCTGACCGGCAGCGTCGATTCCCTCGCTCGCAGGATGCAGCTCATCCTGTGGATCAGCGGTGTGGCCCTGGTGGCAGGGATCGCGGCGCTTGTGGCAGCGTTGGTCTGATCGCGGATTCTCCCTCTGCCGCAACGCACGGTGTTCTGCCGCAGCGTCACAATCCTTCGTAGCAGCGCACATGGCGCTATCGCAGAGGCAGAATCCTTTGCCGCAGCGTACGCGTCCCTACCGCAGAGGCAGGGTACTTTGCCGCGCCGCACGTGGCGCTGCCGCAACGTACATGTCTCTGCCGCAGAGTACTCTGCTCTACCGCAATAGCAATCTCATCTGCCGCAACGTACATGTCTCTGCCGCAATGCTCTCGGCTCTATCGCAGAGACATGGTACCCTGCCGCGCAGCACACGTCTCTGCCGCAACGTAACCATCTCTACCGCAGAGTCAAGATACTCCGCCGCAATGTACGCGCCTCTGCCGCAATGTACCTGTCCCTGCAGGGCGGGGATGGGAGCGGAGACTTACGGCGTGAGGATCTGACCCGCCGCCATCTTGCCGCTCAGCATGTCGTAGCTGACTGCCGCGATGCGGCTGGCCTTGCCGCGCAGCTTGATCTTGGTCTCGTAGCGCACGAAGCCGCCGGCCTTCGGGGGTTTGTCGGAGGCGAGGTCGAGCGGCATTGAGACCACCTCCGAGCGGTTGCCGTTCTCGTCGGCCGCGGCGATGCGCAGCTCCACCTTGCCCACGTATTTCCCGTTCGTCGCCATCACCGTCAGGGCGTCCACCGGGAAGCCGAGGGTGAGGGGGATCTCCATCTCGCCCTTCGCGGAGCGCACCGGCGCGCCCGCGCGCATCGGCATCGGGAGCGAGTTCGGGAGGCTGCCGAAGAGCAGGGCGCTTTCGAGCAGCATCCCCATCTCCGTTTTGAACGAGAGATCGAGGAAGTCGTTGCGCGTGCGGGCTCTGAGGCCGGGCCGCAGGACCTCGATCGCGATCTTGTGCCGTCCATCGTTGCGCTGCCAGGTGGGGCTGAAGCCGAGCCAGTAGTAGGAGCGGGTGTCCGCCACCGCAGTCTGGAGCGCCTCGTTCCGCTTGCTGTTGAGGATCGGCCTGCCCCCGGTCTGCTGGGCGAGGAACTGGACCGCGCCGTGTACCTCCTGCTCGCGCAGGCTGTCGATGCTGCTGCTGGGGCTGCCCGCCTCGGCATCTGCTGCCGCGGTCTCGATCCCGGGCACGTCGACCGGATAGATCGTGTAGCCGAGGAGGTTGGCCGCGCTGGTCAGCGGCGCGAACGTCTCATCACCCTGCGGCAGCTCGTGGGAGGTGATGACGGAATCGGAACCGCGCAGGAAGCTCTCGATCGAGAAGGGCCAACCTCCGGAGAGCAGAAGCATCACCTTGCGCCCTTGCGGCGCGGCCGATCCGCGCATCGCGCTCACCGCGGCCGAAACCGCGCCCTCGATCTGCAGCACCAGGGTCGAGCCGTAGGCCTTCTCCTGCTGGCTCAGGCCCGGGCTCGCGGCGCGGTTCGCCGTGATCGTGGGATCCGAGGCGTCCGCGACCGGAGCCGGACCGGTGCTCCTGCCGATCATCGGGGCATTGATTTGGATCTCGAAACTCTCTGAGCTCAGGAAGCTGCGCTTCTCCGAGATCCGGTCCAGACCTCGGGCCGGCCGTGCCATGGCCTGGTCAAAGGCCGTGGCGAGCTCTGCGGCCGACGCCGTCCAGCCGGTGAGCCGTTCCAGCCGGCCGCCGTCGAAGGCGACGAGGGACATCCGGTCCTGGGGGCCAAGCTGGAAAATCTGGTTCTTCAGAGACTTGAGCACCTCGTTGCGGCGCAAGGCGACGGAGAAGTAATCGTCGATGAAGACGAGGTAGTTGGTGCCCACGGTCCCGCCAGGAGACAAGTCCTGCACCGGAACCGGCGCCTCCTCCGATCCGCTCGCGGCAGCCGGTGCCACAGCCTGGCCTTCCCGCACCTCCGTGAAAAAGGCAATCGGTACCTGCTGCTTGTCGATCTTCAGGCGGAAGTCGGAGGGCTTCAGATCCCTCACCCGGTTCCCCTGGCGGTCCGTGACCACCACCTCCAGATTGACCACCCGCACGTCGATGATCTCGTCGAACGCCGGCAGCTCAGCCTGTGGCTGGGCCGGCTGCACCGGGGCTTGTGCCACCAGGGCGGGCGGGACGGAAACGAGCACTGCCAGAGCCAGGGCTGCAAAGCGGCGGAGTCTTTTCATGGCTACCTCCGTAGAAGGTGTCGATTTCGAGCGGAACATTTCAACCCTCCGGCCGCAGCTCGATCCAGGCGGAAATACGCTGCTTCAGCTCCGCGAGCTCCTCGCAACATTGAAGCACACCGCGCCAGCGCGTTGCCAGCCCCCGCATCGCCCAGGCCCGGCCGGCGCCAGGATCGAGCTTTGGAGCTTTCTCTTCGAGAAAAGGGCGGGCAAACCGCTCTTTGGGATTGCGCTCGGAACGTCGCAACGATGTCCGCCAAGACGGCCGCGTCGAGGGCCTGCGCCACACCGCGCAAGCGAGGATTCGATAGCACGTCGATGCGCGGCGACTTGCCCAGGTCAGCGAAGATCCGCCCGACGACAGGCTTGAGGATGTGCCGATCGAGAGTGGGGTCCTCCGGAATGATGAGGACCTTCACAGAGCCATCTCCAGCCAGCCGGTCGTGAACAGCTCTTCGATCCCCTTGCGCTGCACGACCTCGTCGAAGTGGGGGAGATCGCCGAGGCGGCGCATGATCGTGCCTTCGTGGTCGGGCACGCGGCCGAAGACGATCACGTTGCGGAGAGCTTCGTCGCTCAGCCATTGAAGAACAACGGGGGAGTGGGTGGTCGCAATGACTTGGATGTCGCGCTCACGGACGACGGATTCGAGAAACTCAACGAGCAGGCGAATACGCGTCGGGTGCAGGCCGGACTCGATCTCCTCGATCAACAAGAGTCCCGAATCCGCGCTGCGCAAAGAAAGGAGCGTTCCCAAAAAGCGAAGAGTACCGTCGGAGATACTCCTCGCGGATATTCGGCGGCCGCCGCTCTCAACGAACATCGCCATCAAGTCGCCGAGTTGAGGCACGTCCACAAACTCAATGTCTTCCAGGTCCGGCGCGCAGAGTGCGGTCAGCCAGTCAATGAGGCTACGCTTATCTTCTTCGACCGAGCATTGATCCGCAAGCGCACCCGAGAGGTTCTTCCCTTCATCTCCCAAAGGTGCACCTCGGCGGCCATAGTTACGCATCTTGTCGGGTTTCATTTCGAGGAACCGGCTGTACCAGAGGTTGAATTGGAACGCCGTTCTGGTCACTGCTTGGCCTTTATCGGGGCCAGAGACCGTTTCCTCCTCCAAGCTCGGAATGGGTTCCGTTTGGCAGCTAATCCGATGCCAGAGCTTCCCATGCTTCTCGTGCCTCCGGGGGCTCGTCCGGATGAAGCCATAGCGTTTCAATGGAGAACGTGGAGGTTCCGACCCTGGCAGCTTCTGGAGCACGCCCCCGAATCCCCGGCCAAGAATCCGGACGAGAGCTCTCCTCACCATTAAGCACCTCGCCCAATGTCAGGCCAACACTGAGCACCTGAAGAAACCGGATCGCATCCAGGAAGTTGCTCTTCCCGGAAGCGTTCGCCCCGACAAGCAGCGTCAACGGAGCGAGCTCGACCTCCTCGTCCACGAAGCTCTTGAAATCGGTGAGCCGGATTTTCTTCAGCATCGGTCTCTTACCTTGAGAAACAGTCTATCGCGAGCCACTGTGTCTCCGCCTGCGTCCCCCCTCTCCCGGTGGAAGGGGGGGCGATGGGAGAGGGGGACAGGGGGTGAGGTCAGAACGTCTCGCTCGACGACACCAGCCACTGGATCTTCGAGCTGTCGCCGTCCAGGGGGTAGGCGAGGTCGAGGTGGATCATGGCGGCTTTGGAGGAGCGGCTGGAGCCGATGCGCAGGCCGAGGCCGATGTCGCGCAGCTTCGGCTGGTCGCCGGCAAAGCCCGGCGGCGGGTCTTCGTACCAGGCGCGGCCCATGTCGAAAAAGACGGCGGCGCCCAGATGCAGGAGGTGGAAGAACTCCCGCTCGCTGAAGAAGCGCTGCTCCGCGGTGAAGAGCCAGCGGCGGTCTCCCGCCTCCAGACGCAGCGGATAGCCGCGCAGACCGGTATCGCCTCCCAGGAGGAGCTGGCCTTCCAGGTCCGGGCTCTCGACGATCTCCCCCTCCACGCCGACGTAGAAGACGTTGCTCCAGAAGGTCCGGGCGAAGTAGCGCAGCGCACCGCCGACACGGAGGTTCTCCTCGTCGCCGTCGCGCCAACGGCTGCCCGCCTGGGCTGAAGCCATGACGAGCTGCCGCGGCGAAGGGCGCCAGCCGGTCGTCACCCCGGTGTCGAAGATCCAGCGGGTGACGTCCGCGCCGAGGTCGGGCGTAGACCAGCCCAGGCGCCAGTGGAACTGCCGGCCGAGGTTCAGGTCCTCCGTGCTGGCCAGGCGGTCGAGGCCGCGCTCGGTGACGAATGCGTCCTGCACGTACTCGTAGCCGATCCAGGGATAGCCCAGGTCGCGGTTGGCCGGGAGCAGCGTATCGGAGTCGAGGCCGCCGTCCGGCCCGAAGCGCTCGCGGTCGACCGTCAGGCCGAGCCGCCAGCGGTGGGTGCCATTGCCGGACCGCCCCGGCGAGAAGCCGGTGTAGACCTCGGCAAATTTGCGCTCGTAGGTGTAGGCCTGGAAGATGTCTCCCAGGTCGTAGAGCCGCTCGATCCGTTCGTCGACCATGCCGCGGACGCCCATGGCCCACCGCGTATCGAGCGAGTAAAAGGGCCGTTCCATCTCGATGCGCCTGCGCCCGCCGTCGCTGTTGTCCGCGTATGAGAGCTCCAGCCGGGTGCGGCTGCCGTCCAGGTTGGGGTCACGGTAGCGCACCAGGTTCGAGGTCCGGTCGACGTTGGTGGTGCGCAGCAGCGTCAACTCTTTGCCGGTCCCCAGGAAGTTCGAGTCCTCCAGGTTGATGCTGCCCGAGTTCTCGCCGCCGGAGCGGTTGAAGGAGATCCCGCCGCGCAACGTCCAGACGTCCCGGGTCTCCACCACGAGGTCCACCCGGCCGTCGCCGGCCGGCACCGCATGGATCTCCGCCTCGTAGAGATATGGATTGGCGCGCAGGATCCGCTCGGACTCGTGCAGCGCATCGGCAGAGAAGCGGTCGCCCGGCCGCAGCAGGATCTGCTGCTCGATGACCTCGGGCCGCGTGGTGCGGTGAAGGCGGTCCGCGATGCGGAAGAGGAGCTTGTCCTCGTCCGGCTCGTCCGTGTTGAAGATGCTCTTGTTGACGATCCGGATCTCGCGGATCGTGGCTCCTTCGAAGGAGGCCTGTTGCGCCTCTTCCGCGGCCTTGTCCTCCGAGGTGACCGCGGCCAGAAGCGCCGGCTGGGCGCGCACCGCTCCCGGCCCGCCGAGGGCGAGAAGGACCGCCAGCCACAAGAGGAGCAGGGCACGGCGAGGCGACGAGGTACGGTTGCAGCGCAACTTCATGACCTGAAGACAAAAGCGGACCCAAGGATCATACACCGGAGACCGTACCGGAAGCACTTCCCGGACCGGGGCTGGCGTAGTGTACTGGTGTTGCGATACACTACGTCGGCAAACTTTCCCGAGAGGAGTCCGTGATGAGACATCAGCGCGTCGTCCTCGCCGTCCTTACTGTCCTTGCCGTCTTCGCCGTCCTCGGCCACCTCTGGGCGGCCGACGACGGGTCTGCGGCGGAGCCGCCGCGCCGGCCCGAGCTCACCCCTTGCAAGGAGCCGGGCATGCCACCGGATGCGCTCTGCGGCACCTATGAGGTGTTCGAAAACCGGGCTGCTCGGACGGGCCGGAAGATCCCGCTCCGCATCGTGGTGCTCCCGGCCACCGGCCCCGACCGGCTTCCCGATCCGTTCACCTACATCGCCGGTGGACCGGGAGAAGCCTCGATCCCCTGGGGGCTGTACATGGTCCAGCCGCTGGCCTCCCTGCGCCAGAAGCGCGACGTGCTGCTGGTCGACCTGCGGGGGACCGGAGAGTCCGGCGCTCTCGTCTGCCCGGAGCTGCGTGGCAACGAGAGGCTCCAGGGTTTCCTGGACAGCTTCCTGCCCACCGACAAGATCCAGGCCTGCCGGGATCGGCTGAAGAAGGAGGTGGACCTCTCCTGGTACACCACCGACGCCCTGGTCGACGACCTCGAGGAGGTGCGCACCGCTCTCGGCTACGGACCGGTCAACCTGATGGGAGTCTCCTACGGCACGCGCGCCGTGCTGACCTATCTGCGGCGTCACCCGCGGAGCGTGCGGACCGCCACGATGGACGGCGTCCTGGCACCCGACGTGCGGCATCTTGTGGGCATGCCCCGCACCACCCAGCAGGCGCTCGACGGCCTGATCGCCGAGTGCGAGGGGGACCCGGCCTGCCGCGGCGCCTTCCCGAGCCTGCGCCAGGACGTGGAGGCCGTGCTGCGCCGCGCCACCACGGAGCCGGTCCGGGTCGAGCTGCACCGACTCGGAGACCGGCCAGCCTTTCGAGGTGCGCCTGGCGCGCAACGGGGTGGCCCAGACCCTCCGCTATATGCTCTACACGCCGGCCGATGCCGCTCTGGTGCCGCTGGAGCTCCATCTGGCGGCCCAGGGGGACTGGAAGCCCCTGGCCCTGTCGGCCCGCTTCAACGGGGGCGTCATGGAAGCGGAAGGCCTTTACCAGTCAATCACCTGCGCCGAGGACGTGGCCGGGATCCGCGAGGAGGAGATCGCGGCGGCCGTGGCCGGCACCTTCCTGGGGGATTTCCGCGTCCGCCGGCAGCAGGCCGCCTGCGAGGGTTGGCCGGCGCGCGATCTTGGGCCGGACCTCCAGGCCCCGGTCGTTGCGGACGTGCCGTCCCTGCTGATCTCGGGGGAGCGCGATCCGGCCACGCCGCCCTCCAACGGCGAGCGGGTCGCCCGGACCTTGAAGCGGTCGCGCCATGTGGTGGTCCCGGACGCCGCCCACAACACCGATGGGATGGAGGGCGAAGACTGCCTGTTCGGCTTGATCGCCGCATTCATCGAGGCCGGCACGCCGGAGGGGCTCGACACCGCCTGCGTCGCCAGGATGCGGCGGCCGGATTTCGCGCTGAGCTTCGGCGACCCCGAGGTCACAGTCGCCCTGGCCGATCTCGAGCGGCTCCCAGGCTCCTATGCAAGGGACCCGGGTCCGACGGCCCTGGTGGATCTCTTGGGAAGCCGCGTGCGCTTCGGCTTCAAAGGAGGGCCGCGGTACCTGCTGATTCCGACCTCGCCGGCCCACTTCCGGGTGGAGGGCCTGCCGCCCGGGCACAAGGTGTCGTTCCAGGTGACCGAAGGGAAGGCCACCGCGCTCACCCTGAGCCAGCCCGGCCGACCGGATCTGGTGACCAAGCGGGCGGATTAATTCTACTTCGTCATCCGCTGGGAGCGCCGGCACTGTGCTGGCGCTCCCAGCAAATGCCATATGATCCCGGCGCGATCGGGATCCCGCCATGTCCACCCCCCTCGGAGCCCTGCTGCTCGTCCTCCTGTCCAGCCTGGCCTGGAGCGGGGTGGATGCGACGCGCAAGGAGCTGACGTCACACGTCCAGCCCCTGCCGCTCCTCTTCCTGCAGACCGCGGTGACGGCGCCTCTCTTTGCCCTCTGGGTGGCGGTGGAGGGGATGCCGGCCCTCGGGCAGGGCTACCTGCTGCCGGCGCTCACCTCGGTGGTCGTCAACATCGGGGCGAACCTGGCCTTCCTGGCCGCGCTCCGGGTCTCGCCGCTCTCCGTCACCATCCCGCTCCTCTCGTTGACCCCGGTCTTCACGACGCTTCTGGCGATCCCCATGCTGGGAGAACGGCCGACGCCGCTCCAGGGCCTCGGCATCCTGCTGGTCGTCGGCGGGGCCTTCGGTCTGAACCTGGTGGTGGAGGAGGGGCTGTCGGCGGCAGCCATCTGGAGGTCGTGGACCCGTGAGAAGGGGACCCTCTGGATGGTGATGGTGGCCTTCCTCTGGTCAGTGGCCGTCCCGCTCGACAAGATGGCCCTGGAGCGCTCGAGCGGTCCCTTCCATGGCCTGGTGCTGAACGCGGGCGTAGCCTCCGGCATCTTCTGCGCCCTCATCGCCACCCGCCGTCTGCCCGAGCTGTCGGACGTGCGGCGGACGCGCGGCGTCTTTCTGCTCGGTGTAGTGCTGAGCGCCCTCGCGCTGGGTCTACAGCTCAAGGCCATGGAGCTCGTCTGGGTCGGGCTGGTCGAGACCCTGAAGAGGGGAATCGGGAACATCAGCGCCGTGCTCTTCGGCCGCCTCCTCTTCGCCGAGCCGGTCACCCCGCGCAAGGTCCTCTCCGTGCTGTTGATGGGGCTCGGCGTCGCGTTGATCCTGGTCTGACATCGCTGGCACCATGTCAGCCGACTGTAACTGACGCCGATTGATGTGCCACTCCACGAAGGCATCTGCCTCCGGAGCGCGGCATGGGTCGGCTGGGCCGCGCTGCCTACGGCGAGAGGCAGTCATTCCACAAATCTGCCACCGTTTCCTGGGAGAACGCTGTCCGCCGGAGGGTAGGCACCACTCGTGCTATAGACCTGAGAACAACACCCGACCTAACTAACGACGGAGGATAGACAATGGCTACTTATCGATTCACCGTGGACTTTGATCCGGCGACCTCGTTGGTTTCTGTCTCGCCAGGAGGAAGTGTCTCGATCGCGCCGGATGAGATCAGCCTGCTCACCTTCACTCTCAGCGGCCCGACGGGCGTGACGTTTCCGAGCGATCCGATTCAGTGGCAGGATGGTGAAGGTCAGCCAATCGATCAGCCGCTCTGGCTCGTGATGCATCGTCATGGGGACCAGCACCTCGCGCTCTGGGATTTCAACTCCACGCCGGTGTCGATCGACCACCGCTTTACGGTGTCCGTGATCCACAGTAATCAGACCTTTTCCTCCGACGATCCCGTCATCGTCAACGAGCCGCCGAGCGGGGGTTAGGGCTTTCCGGCGGCTTTTCGAGCAGCTTTTGGAAGGCCGGCTCCTTGCGCAAGGGGTCGAACCAGGCGAGAGAGAACCAGCGCCGGTTGAAGCCGTGGGCCAGGGCTCGATCGGTGCTGGCGAGGGCGGAGGCGGTGTCGCCGATCACGCAGTACACGAGCGCCGCGGTGTAAGCGACGTCCGGGTTGTTGGGCGCGGCGATGACGGCCTGCTGGATGGTGGCCGCGGCTTCCGTCTTGCGGCCGAGGTGGGCCTGCGCCTGGGCCTTGGCCGCGAGGATCTGCCAGTTTTCCGGAGCGGGGTCCTGCGCCATCAGCTCGAGGGCGCGCCGGTACAGCGATTCCGCTTCGGCCTTCTTTCCCAGGAGGAGCTCGACGTCGCCCAGGTTGAGGACCGCGGCGTAGCTCTTCGGAGCCAGGGAGCAGGCACGTTCCAGGCTGGTGGCTGCCTCGGCGTAGTGGCCGAGAAGGAGCTGGCTGACCCCGAGATTGGTGAAGACGGAGATTCCGGGTTGGCGGCGGGCGAGGCCCGTATACAGCTCAGCGGCGCGGGCCGGGCTTCCAGCCTCCAATTCCAGTTGGGCGAGGAGTGTCTCGCCGCCGGCGTGCCCGGGGAGGCGCTGCAGCAGGCCCTCCAAGGTGCGCCGGGCCGCCGGGATCTCGCCCTGGCGCAGCTCCAGATTGGCAAGGTCCAGTGTATATATGGCGGAAGGGCGCCGCTGCACGGCGGCACGCAGCAGCTCCAGAGCCTTCCGGCGGTCGCCCTTCTGTTCGCTCAGCAGACCTCTCTCATGCAGGGTGCGTACGTCGCCCGGCAGGCGCTGCTCCAGCTCTTGCAGGGCCTCCTCTGCATCGGCGAGCCGCCCGCCATTCAACGCCACGCTGAACAGAGTGACCAGAGGCAGCGGATCGCCCGGGGCCAGCCGGCGCGCCTCGGCGAGCAGGCCGAGCGCATGGTCGAGGTCTTTCGGATCGCGAGTCTGGAAAAAGCGGATCCCTTGGATCCTGGCCTCCAACAGGTACGCCTCCAGGAACAGCGGAGAGCCGGCCCGGATCTGATCCAGCTCGGCGAGCAGGGGCCCCAGGTCAGCGGGCCGTTCTTCCTGCCACGTCCGCTGGGCACGCAGGAAGCCCTGGTAGTCCTCGCTGCGGACCTGGAGCTGGGAGGACTCCGGCCGGATGTGAAATCCAGCATAGAGCGGCTTCGGATAGGTGGCAGCGGCAGTGTCCAGGAGGTGCAGGTCGTCCAGCGGCACCTCGAAGGGCGCCGTGGCATCAAGGATCTTGCCGTCGCTGCCGCGCTGCCTTCGCAGCACGGCCTGGCATTGGTGGAGCTGGCAATCCAGGCTCGCGGTCAGGACCTCTTCCGCCGCCACGAGGCGAGACAGACGCTGGACGGTCGGGACCGGCTCGCCGGGCTCCGGGGCGCCGGGAGAGAGCGCCGCAATCCCTTCGAACGCGGCCAGTGCCCGGAGGGAGCCCGCCTGCAGGGCCGCTGCGGCCAGCATCACCTCCTCCCGACCGGCACCGAGACCGATCTCCGGCCGGGCGACGGCGACGTAGATCGGCTCGCGCGATGGTTGCGCTGGTCGCGGAGCCCGCAGGCTCCAGGCGACAAAGATCCCCAAGGCCGCCGCCAGGGCAAGGCCGGCGACGGCCCAGGCACGCCGGCTCCGGCGGCGGGGAGACGGGGCGACGGCGCCGGAGCCGGAGCCGGAGCCGGCCCAGAGCCCGGAGGCCTGGAGCTCGGCGGCGACGGCGCCGGCCGAAGGCCGCTCCCGCGGCTCCTTGGCAAGACAGCGCGCCACGATCGTCTCCAGGACCACGGGCATATCCGCATTCCTCTCTCGCAGCGGCAGGGGGTTCTCGAAGAGGATGGAGTGGACCATCCCCTGCCGCTCGCCGCCAAAGGCGCGCCGGCCGGCGAGCATTTCGTAGAGGATCATGCCCAGCGCCCACAGGTCGGCGGCGGTGCTGATGCGCAGGCCCTCGAGCTGCTCGGGCGCCATATAGGCGGCGGTCCCCATCGCCATCCCCTCCTCGGTGACGCCGCCGGAGTCGATCCAGCGGGCGAGGCCGAAGTCGAGGAGCTTCACCCGGCCGTCCGGCAGCACCATCACATTCTCAGGCTTGAGGTCCCGGTGGACGATGCCGGCGGCGTGGGCGGCGGCGAGGGCCGAGGCGAGCTGGCCGGCGATGGCTGCCGCATCGGCAAGGGGGAGTCGCCTGTCCGGCCGCCCGGCGAGAAGCTCGGCCAGGGTCGTGCCGTCGTAATACGCCATGGCGAGGAAGCGCTGGCCTTCGTGCTCGCCGACCTCGTAGATGGTGCCGATGTTCGGATGGTCGAGGGAAGCCGCGGCCTGGGCCTCGCGGCGGAAGCGGGCCTCGTCCACGGGACGCACCTTGCCCCGGTGGCGGAGGAACTTGAGGGCGACCTCCCGGCCCAGATCGACGTCCTGGGCGAGATAGATGACGCCCATGCCGCCGCGGCCGAGGGGGCGAAGAAGCCTGTATTGGGAAATCTGAGAAAACTGAGAGATCTGGGAAACCTGAGAGTCGACGGCCATGGTGCCGGACCAGACAGGCAGAGCGGCGCCACAGGCTGTGCAGCGGCTGTCGAACTCCGAGTTGGCCGCACCGCAGGAGGGACAGAGAAGCGCCTGCATCAATCGTCCCCAGCGAGGGAGCCGATCGCCTGGCGGTGGCGCGCCAGCAGCTTCTGCAGATAGGTCCGATGGAGCCCCGCCTCGCGAGCGGCTCGCGAGACGTTGCCCTCGCAGCGCCGCATCAGCTCGATCAGGAATCGCTGTTCGACCGCGGCCACGCTCGCCTCCCGCGATTCATTCAACACCGTTCCCGTCAGCTCGGAGAAGACCTGCTCGGCCGCCGGCCCGGACGCCGCGCCCTCCATTTCCGGCGGCAGCAGGTCGAGGTCGAGGTCCGGCCCGCGGGCCAGCAGGCAGGCCCGCTCGACGGCGTGGGCCAGCTCGCGGACGTTGCCCGGGTACGGGTAGGCCTGAAGTGCCCGCTCGGCCCGCGGCGTCCAGCGCGGCCTCTCTCCAGGGCGCCGCCAGCACCGGCGCAGGAAATGATCGGCGAGGAGATGCACGTCCCCCCGGCGCTCGCGCAGGGGCGGCAGCGTCAGATCGAGCACCTTGAGACGGAAAAACAGATCCTCGCGGAAACGCCCTTCCTTCCCCATCTGCCGCAGGTCGCGATGGGTGGCGGCGACGATCCGCACGTCCACCTTCTCCGTGCGGTCGGACCCCAGGCGCTGGATCTCGCCGAACTGGAGGAAGCGCAGCAGCTTCGCCTGCGCCTCGATTGGGATCTCCCCGACTTCGTCGAGGAACAGCGTGCCGCCATGGGCCGAGGCGAGGCGGCCCGGGCGGTCACGCTTCGCGTCCGTGAACGCTCCGGCGACATGGCCGAAGAGCTCGGATTCGAGCAGGGTGCCGGGCAGCGCCGAGCAGTGGAGGGTGACAAAAGGCCTTCCCCGGCGCGGGCTGTTGACGTGCAGCGCCCGGGCGATCAGCTCCTTGCCGGTGCCGGTCTCACCGAGCACGAGCACCGGAGCGTCCGCGCCGGCCACCTGTGCGACAACCCGGAGCAGCTCGAGCATCCGTGGATCGCGGGTGACGATCCCCTCGAAATCGTGCTGAGCAAAAAGGTCGCGTTCCAGGCTGCGATTGCGCCGCCGCAGCTCCTCCCGGTCGCTCGCCCGCTTGAGGAACAGGCCGGCGATCTCCGCCAGCTCGGCCAGAAAAGCGCGGCTCTCCGGGCTGAAGCTGTCGACGCGCTCCCGGTTTTCCAGGTAGACGACGCCGTAGACCTCGCCGCCGTAGCGCAACGGCGCCACCAGCACACAGCAGCGGCCAATCACCAGGCCGCTCTCGCCCGCAGCGAAGCGGGGATCTTCGATCAGATTCGGCAGATAGAGGAGAGCGCCGGTGGCGATCGCCTCGCGGACCAGCGTCCGGCTGAAGCGGCGCTCCAGGTCGCTGCGCCGGCCGCGCTCCTCGCCGACCTCGAACTTCTGCTGGTAGGAGCCGTCCTCGCGAACGACGACGAAGCCCGTCTCGGCGCCGCACAGCTCGACGAGGCGCCGCAGAAGGACCTCAGGGGCCCGTTCCGCGTCGTCCTCGGCCAGCAGGAGCTTTGAAACCTCATACAGATCCTCGTAGAGCACTCCGCCCGCCTCCAACCGGTGACACCTGCCTCTCGGGACAGGCAGAGCTTAGCCGATTTCTACGCCGAAGTCTTGAGCAGAGGCGGAAGCTTCTTGGACCGCTTGGAACGACTGTGAGGGTGCTGAGTCAGAACCGCATGACGGCTGAGAGCACCTACCTGGCGGCTATCGCCGTGCATCCTGCCGTTGCACGACGCCTTCCCAGTCCAGGATCTTCCCATCTGCCGTCAAAAGGCGGTCGCCTCGCACCAGAGCCGTCGAGGTGATCAGGCGGTCGGCGGGATCACCGTGAAAACCCTCGAGCATGGCGGCGGTGATCCCGATCTCACCGTCCACGGCGATTTCGCGAAGCCCTGTCGACAACAGATCCTGACGCCATACGTGGGCCGGTATGTCAAGCGTAAGGCGCCCCTTCTCAATCAGCATCGCGGTCTCCCAAAAGGAGATCGCCGCCACGGCAAGCTCGCCCGCTCGGTGGGCCTCATCGATTGCCTCCTTGGCCTTGGTGCCCAGCCGCGCGTCCGCACTGTCGAGCCAGAGCAAGACGTGGGTGTCGAGGAGAATCAACGCTCGGCGTCCCAGGCCTCGTCGATCGGAGCCACGACATCGCCGCGAATCTTCAGGGTGTCACGGTGGCGGCCGAAAAGGGAGGTGGCTTGGTCGGGATAGGGAGACAGCAGGGATACGGGCTTCCCGCTTTTGGTGATCACCAACTGCTCACCACTCTCGGTTACCTCGTCCATCAACTGGAGACACCTGGTTTTGAACTCTGAAGCCTCGATGGTGCGCATAGATCCTCCCAGGTCATCCTTCACCATAGCCAGCACCATAGTCAAGAGGCCCTCGCCGCCGTGGCGGACGGGAGCGGCGCAGCACCGCTCGACGATGCGCCGCAGGAGGATCTCGGGAGCCCGTTCCGCGTCATCCTCGGCCAGCAGGAGCTTTGAGATCTGATAGAGATCCTCGTATAACACTCCGCCTGCCTCCAACCGGTGACACCTGCCTCTCGGGACAGGCAGAGCTTACTCCGTTTTGACGGCAAAGTCTTGAGCAGAGCGGAAAGCCGGCGCTCGGGAGGGTCGGCCGTGAACAGATCCCAGTGCGGGAGCTGCCTTCGCCGAGTGGCAGTCATTGGCTGGCAAGTGGCTCAAAAGCCTGGAATATCAACGTTTTCCGATGTCGGCCTCCCCTGGCAGGAAGGTTGCTGTACGGGCTGATGTCTCCGTTGACCTTCAACGCACAAGGAGAATCTCGTGGCCGAATCGTTGAGCACCGCACCGAACAATGTCACATTCACAGCAAGCACCTCCTTGATGGAGGACTATCGCCTCGGCACCGAGATCACATCACAAACTGCGATCACGCAACTCGTCAACGCCGCGGGCGAGAGCGAGCTCTTCTACTCCGGCTCCGACGGCCAGGGCGGAACCGTCATCTACAACGTCCGGCCGGACAGCACCACCGACACCGGGTGGAGCGTCACGGTGATCACGCCCGACGCACTGCCGGGCCAGCTCTCCGGCGGCGCGAGCAATGGCGTTTTCACGCTGTTCTCCGTCGGCCCGAACACGAGCAATCCGGACATCTCCTACATCCAGCGCAGCGCATCCGGAACCTGGGGCGTGTGGACGGCCGTTAATCCGTCCAGCGTCTTCGACAACCAAACACCGCCCGTCCAAGTACGGAACATCGCGGCCGAGCTCGTGAACGGCGCGCTGGAGTTGGCGGCGGTGCTGAGCGATGCGACGGGTCAAATGAGCCTCTGGCGTGTCGACTGGACAGGAGCGGCAGGCGGATGGCACCAGCTCGGCAGCGTGCAGCTCGCCGTTCCTCGACATCTGCTTCACTCTCCCGTGGGGCGAAGGCGTCCTTGGCGTGCAGATGAATGGCACGTCCCCCGCGGCGATGGATCTGATGTTCTTCTCCCTCGACGGGAAGACGACAGCGACAGTGGCGGCGCAGCAGTACTTCCGCTCCGCCGACTCGGCTCTGCAGGAACCGTCCGCGTCCGGCGTCTCGTACAGCGGGATTTTCCTCTACAACGACGGACTGACCGGCGGGCCAAGAAACCTGTCGTTCATCGACTGTGGCGTCGCGTCGCCGGCGTTGGCCCTCGTCGATACGACTCTCACCTGCACGCAAATCGTTGCGGTGCCGGCCGGGACCAATCCCATCACTCTCTTCGCCCTCGACGCCAATATGCGGTTGAACGTCATCCGCAGGAAGTCGGCCAGCACGTGGGAGCCGGCCATCGAGCTGGGAGAAGAGCTCAGCTTGATCACGGCCGGACTCGACGTCGACGGCGCGCCCCTGGTGTTCGCGGTCGACGCCAGCAGCAGAAATCTCTACTCGATGCTACAGCAGCCGGAATCTGTCGGTGGCGAATGGACGAAGCAGCAGATCGAGGCGCAGGTTCAGACGATCGAGAAAATCGAGGTCTACGGCACGAATCTCACTCTGATGGACGGCGGCGGGAATACGCTGCCAAATACGACGCTCTCGCTCTCGTCGCCGGAGACGACGGTCGTCTCCTGGCTGGAACAGACTCACGTGATCGGTCCCAACGTGAGCATGACGCTCACCACCAACGCGAACGGCCAGGTGACGCTGTACGCCCCGACAGAGTCGATCAACGCTTCGAAGCTGGTCTTCTCGGTGCCGCAGATGGACGGCTGCGACGCGATAGTCGTCCATCCCGATGATCACGTGCAGGCGCAGCTCAAAAACATCACCGTTCCCGAGGTCACGTCGCTCCTTCCGCCGCAGTTCCAGCAAGACGCAGGGCAGGTGCAGCAGGCAGTGACGGTCGCGATGAGCTACGCGCCCCTCTCCTCGACAAAATGTACGGTCGTCGCTGCCGCCGAGCGGACGACGAAGTACCAGCGCGCGATCGATCCCTCCTCCGGCCGCGTGCAGCACTGGAGCTTCTCCGTGCAGCACGGCCGGGCCACGTTCACGGAGAGCTCACCGCGAGCGAAGCCGCCGCGCTTCGGGAGCAGCTCCGGGCCACTTCTCCCGAAGGTTTCTTCGACTTCGACTGGCTGGGCGATATCACGGACGCCGTCTCCAACGCCGTCCAGAGCTCCTTCGACTATGTCTTCACCAAGGTCGGCGGGGTAATCGAAGCCACGATCCAATGCGTCATCAACGGCGTCACCTATGCCTTCGACGGCGTGATCGATACGCTCGAGGGCGCGTTCGAGGTGGTGGCATCGATCTTCAGCTCCGTCCTCGTCTTCTTCGAAGCCCTCTTCGAGTTCCTGGCATGGCTGCTCAGCGGCGCGCGCCAGGACATCTGGAACACGAAGAATTACTTCGAGAGCGTCATCAATGACTCGTTCCCCGCGCTGGCAGCGCTCTGCGCCCAGGGCGAGACGGCCGCCGCCGGTTTCTTCGCCAGTGTCAAGCAGGAAGTGGCGGCGAATTTTGATGCCGCCCTCGCGTCGGTCGGCAGCGACACGTTCAACTACAGCTTGTTCCCCGACTTCGCACCGGCCGGCGCCGGCGCCCTTGCGTTTTCGCCGGGCGATGTCGTCGAAGTCTTCCTCGAGGCCTCGGTCAAGGCCAACTGGCTCCTGGACAAGATCTCCTCGGTGCTCGGCGCGCCGAGCTTCGGCTCGTCGCTTCCGCAGCCGGTGCTCGACGCCTTCGCGAGCTTCTCGACCCGGCTCACGTCGAGCATCGGCCAGACGATCCTCGATGAGATCTCGGCGGTGGGCGACTATCTCACCTCCGTCGCCACGGACCCGGGCAATTTCATGAGCAGCACCATCAAGGCCGCCCTGACGACGGCGAAGAATCTGGTGCTCTCTGTCCTCAATGTCCTAGACGAGCTGACCCAGGCGTTCTTCCAACTGGCGATCGCGTTCCTCCAGGCGGCCAAAACGGGCATCTTTGACCAGAGCGTCGGCGGCTTCTTTCTCAACGCGCTGTACAACCTGCTGAACCCCGGATTCCCCTTCAGCTCGGAGACTCTGACGGTGACGCGCTTCGTCGCGATCGTCTGCGCGTTTCCGACGACTATCGTCTACCGCCTGATCAACGGCAGCTCACCGTTCTTCGAGAGAGAAAAGGGCGAGCTTGCGGCCGCCGATCCGAACGTATCCAAGAAGATCGGCGGCCTCCTGTACTGCTTCTGGAGCGTCATCGATGCTGTGCTTGACGTCTCGACGGACGACGACCCGCGGACGCTTCTATTCGGCGCCTCGATCCCGGTCCTGCTCAACGGTCTCCTCTGCCCCGGGGCCTCGCCGTTCTCGCTCCTGCCGTGGGACACGGACGTGAACAAGGCGAATAACGGTTCCTGGTGCACGAGCTGGGCGCCGATCGGCTTTACGACGGTGTTCACCGCCTGCACGGGATTCAAGAGCGCACCCTCGAATCAGCCAAAACCCTGCGCCGTACTGGCCGCCCTCGGTGCCGCCGCTCTCGGCACCAGCATCTGGAAGGGCGTCGAGGAGTCGGAAGCCGGGACCGCGACCGACGAGATCTGGTTCTCGAACATCGTCGGCCCTCTCGTCACCGTGGCCAAGCCTCTCTCGTTCAGCCGCCCCTTCGGCCTTGCCGCCCTCCTCGCCATCGACTTCGTCGGAGACGTTGGCACCGGCGCCATCGCCTACAGAAACGCCTGATCCCTGCAAACAAAAGGAGAAAAGACATGAACACAAAATCGCAGCTCGCATCAACGGACCCCACGTTCGAGACCAAAGGACCGATGGGAATTTTTCTCTGTAACCGGACGGACAATGGCGGCGCGAACGCGATCACCACTGTCCCCACGAATCTCTCCGGCATGTGGACCATGCCGCAACAAGCCTCGCTCACCTTCATCGGACAGCCGCCTCCCGCGTGGGTGCAAGGGACGGACTGGAAAATCCCCACGGTCCCTGCGGGAAACTTTTACGCGCTCGCGCAGGACCAGTTCCCATCGCCCACCTCCAACACCTCCTCTCTCTGGCGTCAGGGTGGCAGCACATGCGTGATGAGCATTACCGACCGCAGCTCCAACAAGGTTGTTCAGGGCGCGCAATACATCTTCGACCAGCCATGCCAGGTGGGATCGGGGACCCAGATCAGCCTCCACTTCATCATCTCGGGCGTCACGGGAGGCTCGACGGTGCTGCCGGGTTTCGGCGTGTGGAATCTCAAATCGAGACCGGGCGCCTGGACGTTTCTCAGCCCGACGTCATTCGACGGCGTCTGGTCGGTCCAGCTCCGCAGCGACGATTTCCTCGACTATGCCACGCTGAGCGTCACCTACGTCCCCTTTAACACCTTGACCTCGGGGCCGGCGATGTCGAGGCTGTTCTACAGCGTGTCCGGAAGCGCCCGTGCCACGTATCCGTTCCAGGTCACGTCGTCGCAAGTGATCGTGGACGCGCCGGACGCTCCCGGGACACCGCTGGAGTCGAGCTCCTCGATCGACATCTTTCGTGCGTCGACGGAATTCACAGAGTCGTAACGCAATCGCCCGCCGCTGCGACGATGTCGGCGCCGCGGCGGGCGAGGTCGAGCCGCCCTCTTTAAAACAGGAGATCCCTGCCCAGGTGCCAGCCGATCAGCGGAAGCCCAGACTCGACGAAAGGAGTTTCATATGAGCAGAATGATTGCCCTGGGGAGGAGCGCAAACCGTGGCCGTGCGCTCGCCCTTGTGATCCTGACGCTGGCCGCCTGGTCGCCGGTCGCAGCCCAGACCGGCTGCAACGACAACCCCTGGGCAACCGGCTGGGCGCCGCTCTGGCAGCCCATCTTCCAGGGCATCGACTGGGCCGGCGCCTGCACAACCCGGCTGCCCACGAACCCGGGCATCCCGGGCGCCCGAACCCAGAAAGCCAACATGCTGCGCATCGACCTGACGGCGCCCGGGATCCAACTCGTCACGACTCCGCATTCGGGAGCGGCCGAGACCACCGGGCTGGCATCGCAGCTCCTCTGTGCCTGAGCCGTGACGGGCGCACCCTCTATCTGCTCACCATCGACGGCACGGACGGCAGCAGCAGAGGCGCAGGCTTCTACGACACGGCCCAATGGCTGATCCAACTCGGCGCAGACCGTGGCCTCAACCTCGACGGCGGCGGCTCCACCACCATGGCGATGCAACAGCCTGGAGGCGAGGGCGTTCTGCTCCTCAATTCGCCGAACGAGGCCTGCTGCCAGCGCTACGTCGGCGCGTTCCTCGGCATCCGGGCCACCCCGTTGACATCTCCCTTCGTCCCGCCGGGCTGCGGCACGAGGAGCTGCTCGCAACCGGCCGTGAGCTGCACCAGCAACTGAGCTCGGGAGTGCACTCCGCCGAGAGGTGCCGGGTAGATGCTGCCGGGTAGGTGCCGAACATGCGCGGTAGGTGCCGGGGCGGCCATGCCTGTTTCTGGCGGCTTGCCGGGAAGCCGCCGATGTGGGCTCACACGGCGACGACCTCGACGAGATCGCCGAGCGCGCGAAAATCTTCCGGGTTGCGGGTATAGAGCGGCAGGCCAGCAGCGCACGCGGCCGCTGCAAGGAGGAGGTCGATGGCACGCGCCCCCCTCGCCTTGCGTCCCGTGGCTACCACAGCGGAATAAACCCTCCCATAAGCGCGTGCCGCCTCAGCGTCGAAGGGCAGAGGATCGAATGCGGCTTCCGCGCGCTGGAGCCGGTCCTGGCGGCGCGCCCGCTCTTCGGGGTCTGCTGTGGCGTGCGGACCGGCGGCAAGCTCGGCCATCGTGATTGCGCTTACGGCAACCTCGATCGGAAGCCGTGAAGGCTCAATGTGTTCGAGATCGATGACCACCGAGGTGTCGAGGATCCCGCGAGCAGGCCGCCGGTCAAGCATCGGGTAAAATGTCCTGGCCAGCCCACGCATCGACATCGGCACGGAAGCGGCCAGGGTCGATGGCGGGCGCATTCCTGAAAATGGCAACGACTGCCGCCGCCGTCACGAATCGGTGGCGCCGCAGTGGAGTGAGCTCGGCTACCGGCACACCGTTGCGAGTGACGACGAAGGACTCTCCCTGGTCGAGCCGGCGCATGATCTCGCCGCTGTCGTTGCGGAGCTCGCGTTGGGTAATGGATTCAGCCATTTTTCAATGGTAGCACATCGTGCTACGGTTGTCGACGGCTCGGTGGAGGGCGGAGTCGAGACGCCCCAAGAGGACTGCCTCGGCCAACAGCGGCACCTCCGCCAGCTCGCAGCTCTTCGAGGTCTGGATCGATCCGGCCCCCGCGCCCGCGAGCTACTGGGCCTCGACCGCTGGTGCGCCGTCCGTGGTCATCACACCGAACAACGACACGGCGAAGAAGTCACCGTGAAGCCGGGCGGGTGCCGTCGCGGGCGATTACGCGATCACCCGCACGCTGCCGGGCGCCTACAGCGAGCTGGTGGCCGACCGCGGCAGCCTCGCCCTCGAGCTCGCCCTGCGCCTCGACCGGCCGGAAGGGGTGGGCGCACAGTGGCGGTTGACCTCCAGTTGGCAGCTCCGCGCTCGGCTGGACAACCTTGCGGATCGCCGCTATGAGACCCTCATCGGCTTCCCCGGTCCTGGCCGCTCCCTGCGCCTGGGTTTGTTGTGGGCTCCGGGAAGGTGATCCGCCCGAGGTGAGGCCCTCACGTTTGCTCCCAATCTTGTCCCGCTTGGCCACGGAGAGGCACCGTTATATTTAGAGACATAGCAATGACGGAGGTGAGCGCATAGAGAATTCCGCAACAGAACGATAAAGACGCTGAGGCCGCGAGCTGGCCCAGCCATGCGCCTGCGGAGGCTGCGCGAATCACTCCGTCGAGACGGCCGCTCCCCACAGCGGCAAGGAGGTGGTTGTGAACAAGCTCGTTCGTCCCATCATTGCGGGAGGGCTTCTCCTCCTGGCAGCTCTTCTTCTGCCTACCGTTGCATTCGGTCAACCGTTGCCGACACCGGGGGATTTCGTCAGGAACCTCGATGTCCGGTGCTACCAGATCACCAACCCGCCTCTGGGCGTCAACCTGCGGCTGGATCACCTCAACCCGGTCCTCGTCGGCATGGGGCAGCCCTTCGAGCAGGTCAATGTCGGCCAGCCCCAGGACCTCTGCGTTCCGGTCTACAAGAACACTGTGCCGCCGTCGCCGACCTCGTTGCCGTTCATCCGGTTCGTCGACTGGAAGTGCTATGGCATCCAAGGGCCTGCGCTCAACCTGGCGCTGAACCTGAATCAGCTCAATCCGCAGATCGTAAACCTGCTCGGTCCGACCCTTAACGTAATCGTTCGTGAGCCGCAGCAGCTCTGTGTGCCGGTCCGCAAGAACAACGCGGTGATTCCCCCGGCTGTGGAGCAGCTCGTCAGGTGGCTGGACGTCAAGTGCTATCGCGTCGAGACCGCGCAGAACCCGGGCGGCAAGCAGGTCACGCTGACACACCTCAACCCGCTCATCACCCAGCCCCCCAGCTCGTGACCTTCCTCAATCCGCCCAATCCCACCCAGCTTTGTGTGCCGGTGAAGAAAAACCTGGTGGCACCCCCGCCAAACATCCTGAACATCGTCCGGCACGCCGACGTGCTGTGCTACAGGATCAACGGCCAGCCTCTCAACCAGACCTTCACCTTGACCCACCTCAACCCCGTGCTGGTCAACATGGGATTGCCGCCCGAGACCAACATCTTCGCGGGAATCTCCAACAAGCTGTGCGTGCCGGTGGCGAAGAACGGGTTCTTCCCGCCCGGCTAAGGTCTTGGCGGCGGCAGCGCGAAGCAGGGCCGCCGCCGCCAGGTTTGCCCTTACCGATGGATCGGACCGCCCGGATCGTCCGGCGGGTTGCACATGAGGATGGTCTCGCAGGCGATCCTCGTCTCACAGTTGAGGCAGATGTCGCAGCCGGGGCCGCCGTTGCAGGTGTCGGTGCCTCCTGATCCATCGAGGAAGTCGTCGCTGTCCCCACCCACCAGGCTGTTGGCGCCGCTGTTGCCGGTGAGGAGGTCTTCGGAGGCCGAACCGGTCAGGTTTTCGACGTTGGCCAGCGTGTCGCCGTCGGAGGCGGTACCGGTCCCCAGGTCGGCGTCGATGGCGGAGTTGTAGGTCGCCATGTCGGTCCCTGAGCCCCCGTCCAGGCTGTCGGCGCCTGTGCCGCCGATCAAGCTGTCGTTGTCTTCGTCACCAACCAGGGAGTCGGCACCGTCGCCTCCGTCCAGAATGTCGCTGCCGGTCTTCCCCCACAAGGTATCGCTGCCGCCGGCGCCGGTCAGCACGTCATTTCCGGCGCGCCCGTTCAGGTTGTTGTTGTTCCCGTCGCCGGTCAGGGTATCGGCGAAGGGCGAGCCGTTGAGGTTTTCGATTGTGGACAGAGTATCGGTGCCCTCGCCTGTCGCCGTGCCGGTGGCGAGGTTGGCTGTCACCGCCGAGTTGAAACGGACGGTGTCCGAGCCGCCGGAGCCGCCGTCGATCGTATCGTTGCCGGCTTCGCCGAGGATCCAGTCGTTGCCGGCTCCCCCCCAGATGGTGTCATTGCCGTCCCCGCCGCAGATCACGTCGTGGCCCTGCACACCGCTCAGGGTGTCGTTGCCGCCGAGGCCGCAGATCACGTCGTTGCCCGCGGTCCCCGTCAGGTTGTCGTTCCCGGCGGTCCCCTCGATCGTGCAGGGGTTGCCGTCGCAGGTCGAAACGGCGGCGAGAGGAGCCGTTCCGATCAAACCCAGAGTGATCGCCAGCAGGAAAAAGAAAAGGCTTTTCACATCGAAACTACGATGCATCACGAATCCTCCTGGTTGCCCGGCGAGCGGAATGTTCGCGGGGCGCCTGGCCCCTCCTAGAGCAACGCCGATGCCGTGCCTGGACGGTCGCCGGGAAAAAGTGAGAAGTCGTGTGGCTGCAAGCGATTCGCTGCAGCTTGGCGAGAAAGAGCCGGCGCGGCTGCCTGCCCAGGCTGTGGGCAGATCTGCCCGCAATGTGGGCAGGGGGACCCCTCCCCCGACCCCTCCCCTGCGCGGCCACCACCCGCCACCCCGAGCAGGAGAGGGGCGCCACCACCCAAGCCCTCTTCTTCCCCCTCTCCCGTTCGGGGTGGGGGCTTGGAGGACGCACGGGAGAGGGAGTAGGGGGAGAGGGCTCAGTCGAGCTCGAGGCGCTTGATGCGCTGGGCCAGGCCGTTGCGCGAGATGCGCAGCAGGCGGGCCGCTTCGCTCTGGTTGCCGCCGGTCTTGTCCAGGGCGGCGCGGATCAAACGCCGCTCGAGGGCCTCGAGGTGGAGGTTGAGATCGAGAGAGTTTCCCGGCAGCTCGGCAGACCCGGAGGCCGCGGGATGGACGATGTGCTCGGAGAGCATCGCGGATTCGACGGCCTGCGCTGCCGGACAGAGATAGACCAGACGGCGGATCTCGTGCTCGAGCTTCCCGGACGTTGCCGGGCCACGGATAGGCCGTGAGCGCCTGGAGGGCCTTGACCGTGATGCCTCGGATCGGCTTTCCGGTCTCGCGGGAGAAGACGCGGGCGAAATGTCCGATCAAGACAGGCAGGTCCTGCCGGCGCTCGCGCAGGGGAGGTATCCGCAGCACGCCGCCGGCGAGCCGATAGTACAGGTCGGCGCGGAAACGGCCGTCCTCCATGCGCGCCGGCAGGTCGGCGTTGGTCGATGCCACGATGCGTACGTCGACCGCCATGGACGGGCGTCCCAGCGGCTGGATTTCGCCCTCCTGGAGCGCCCGTAAAAGCTTGACCTGGAGCGCGGCGGGCATGTCCCCGATCTCGTCGAGGTACAGGGTGCCGCCCTGCGCTTCCGCGAACTTTCCAGCGCGCTCGGTTACCCCTGTCGCCACTCCCTTGCCGATGCCGAACAGCTCGGCTTCCAGCAGGTCGGACGGGATGGCGGCGCAGTTGATGGCGACCAGCGGGCCCCGCCGGCGCCGCGAAGAAGCATGAAGGATCCGCGCGACGTGCTCCTTGCCAGTCCCGGTCTCGCCGATGATGAGCACCGGCAGATCGCCCTGGGCAAAGGCCCGCAGCTCGACGTACAAAGAGATCATGGCGGGGGCTCGACCGGCGACATACCCGGGCGGAAGGACGAGGCCGGGTTGGCCGGCTGCGGGTGGCGGCGTTTCGAAGCCCTGCACCGGAGAAAGGATGAGCCGGCCGGCGAGGCAAACCAGGGTGCGCAGGAGCGACTGGACAGAGGGGGTCACGAAATCTCCCCAGACCACCAGGCCCAGGGGCTCGGCGCCGCGGCGTTTGCGGGCCGCCGCTGAGAACGTTCTGGACAGGCTTGGCGGTCGAACGCGTCGCGGCTCGTCCCCGCCGGCCCAGACCACGGTGGGGTCGTCCTTGCCCGGGACCTCGGCGATGGCTCCCGCGGCTGCCAGCACGACGGTCTCCTCGGCGCCCCATTCGACCAGCGCGGCGCCGCGGGCACCGGGTCCGAGGCCGGCGAGGAGAGCCGAGAGAGCGCTGCTGGGATCCCCCTCCGGAGCCAGGGCCAGCCGCTCCACGAACGCTTCGATGATGTCGAGCCAGCGGCCCTCGCGTCCCGCATCCCGTTCTTCGCTGAGCTGCGTCGTTTCCCGCTCCACCAGCCGACCTGGCGGAGCACCGCTGGCCGCCAGGACCAGGCCGAGCCTCGTGTCCTGGGGATCGATCGTCTCGAGGACGAGGTCCGCCGATCCAAAGCTCAGCCGGTCGCCCGGCCGCAGCGGTCCGCCGCTGACACGGCGGCCGTTGATCCGCGTGCCGTTCTTGCTGCCCAGGTCCTCGACCCGGACGGTTTCGCCGTCGACCTTGAGCACGGCGTGGCGGCGCGACACGCCCCGCAGGGGCAGCACCACGCGGCAGGACGAGGCCTTGCCCACCAGGTTGTCGCCGGGCTCCAGGCTGAACGTCCGTTCCTCTCCCTCCACGTCGCCGCGGAGGCGGAGGCTTGCCACATCGGAGACCGTTGCTCCGCACGCCGTCGTTCTGTCCGACCCGTCCTCGGTCAGCAGGGGTCTATAATGGGAAGCAATATGCCGCGGGCTCATAATCCGTGCGACTCCGCCGGGAGCGGCGAGCCGGACGAGCGGACGGATACCCTTGCAGGCGCAACGCGTTCCACCGTTCGCGACCCTGTACCGGCTGACTCCACAAGCATCGCGGCCTCCGTCCTCCCTCGTGGCACCCTTTTGGGCCGTTTCGTCGTCCTCGACGTCATCGGCAGCGGCGGAATGGGCGTAGTCTATGCCGCTTACGATCCGGAGCTCGGCCGCCGGGTCGCCCTGAAGCTCATCCGCCTCGACCGGCTGGAGAAGGATCGGGCCGGCGTCGAGTCCCGGTTGCTGCGGGAGGCCCAGGCCCTGGCCCGCCTTTCCCATCCCAACGTCATCACTCTCTACGACGTGGGGCTCCTGGAAGTTCGGCTGTTCCTGGCCATGGAGTACATCCCGGGCCTCGCGCTCGACGCGTGGCTCGCGGCCGCGCCCCGCCGCCGAGGGGAGATCCTGCGCGCCTTTCTGGAGGCCGGCCGGGGCCTCGCCGCGGCGCACGCGGCCGGCCTCGTCCATCGCGACTTCAAGCCGGGCAATGTGCTGGTGGGGGAGGATGGCCGCGTCGTCGTGCTCGACTTCGGCCTGGCCCGGGCGGCGGAGGCCGGACCCGGGCAGGAAGGCGACGTCGTCGACCTGGAGGCGCTCTCCGGCGCATCCAGCGGCCTCGCGCAGCAGGACCTCACCCGGACCGGAGCACGCCTGGGGACGCCCGCCTATATGGCTCCAGAGCAGAGGCAAGGAGCGGCGGTCGGGCCGGCTGCGGACCAGTACTCCTTCTCCCTTGCGCTCTCCAAAGCCCTCTCCGCCGCGGGCCAGCGAGCCCACCGCGGCCTGCATCGGGCTCTCGCGCGGGGCCTGGCCGACGATCCCGCCGCGCGCTTTCCCTCGCTCGCACCCCTGTTGCGCGAGGTCGACCGCGGCCTGCACCTGGCCCGGCGGCGGGTTGTCTACGCCGCGCTGGCGGCGGCGCTCCTTCTGCTTCCTGCCTCCGGCGCCGTCCTACGGGAGACCGCGGCCACCCGGCGAGCCCTGTGCGGCGGGTCCGCCGAGCGCCTGCGGGGCGTCTGGGACGACTCCCGCCGCGGCGCGATGCGCACCGCTTTCGCCGCCACCGGTGCACCGCTGGCGCCCTCCGCCTGGCAGAGCACGGAGCGCGCCCTCGACCGCTACGCCGCGGATTGGGTGGCGATGCGGATGGAGGCCTGCCAGGCCACCCGGCTGCGGGGCGAGCAGTCCGAGGAGCTCCTGGACCGGCGCATGGCCTGCCTGGAGCAGCGGCGGCGCGAGCTCGCCTCGTTCGTCGATGTGCTCTCCAAAGCGGACGCCGAGCTGGTCGGCCGGGCCGCCGAGGCGGCACAGGACCTGCCGCCTTTGAGCGCCTGCGCCGACGCCAGCGCCCTGCTGGCTCCGTTCCGCGAGCCCGACGCGCCGGAAGCGCGAAGGAGGATCGCGGCGGTGCGCGGCTCGCTGGCCCGTGCCACGGCGCTGGGGCAGGCCGGGGCCTACAAGCCCGGGCTCGTGTTGGCACAGGAGGCGAGCCGCCGCGCCGAGGAGACCGGGTTCTGGCCCCTGATCGCCGAAGCGCTGCTGGTCCAGGGCAAGACCGAAGAGCGGGCCGGCACGCCCGAGGATGCGGCGGCGGCCCTGCACCGCGCTCTCCTGGCCGCCGGGGCGGGCCGCCACGACCGGGTCGCGGTCGAGGCCTTCTCGCGCCTCGTCCGCGTCGTCGGGTACAAACAGGCGCGGCACGAAGAGGGTCACCGCTATGCGCGCCAGGGGCTCGCCCTCCTTGCTCACCTCGACCAGCGGGAGGCCCTGGAGGCGACCTTCGCCGACTATCAAGGGACGATCTACCTCCAACAAGGAAAGCCCGCCGCCGCCCTCGAACGCCACCGCCGCGCCTTCGCCTTGCGGTGGAAAGCCCTGGGCCCCGAGCATGCCCTGGTGGCCGGCACCCTGGCCCGGATCGGCAACGTCCTCACGCAACAGGGCGACCTCGAAGGCGCCCTCCATCACTACCGCCGCGCGCTGGCCATCAAGGAAAAGCAGCTCGGGCCCGATCATCCGGACGTCGCGCAGAGCCTCGACATCGTCGGCGGCCTGCTGTACCGCCGCGCGGCCTACGGCGAGGCCCTCGCGCTCCACCGGCGGGCCTTGACGATCGGCGAGCGGATCCTGGGGCCGGACCACAGCCAGGTCGCCACGACCTTGACCCACCTCGGCAACGCCTTCTCCGGGCTGGGGCGCGTGGAGGAGGCCCTCGCCTGCCACCGGCGCGCCGTGGCCATCTTCGAGAAGGCCCTGGGGCCGAACCATCCGAACGTCGCCTTCGCGCTCAACAACCTGGGCGTCAAGCTCCTCGACCGCGGAGAGCCGGCCGCGGCGGTCGCTGCCTTGCGCCGCGCCCTCTCCATCCAGCAGGCAACGTACGGCAGCGGCCATCCCTGGGTGGCCCAGGCCGAGTTCAGCCTGGCCGGGGCCGAGCGCGAGCAGGGCTTCCACCGGCAGGCCCTCGCGCGCTACCGGCGGGCCTTGACCATCTGGGAACGAGAGCTCGGCCCCGAGCACTACCTGGTCGGCTACGGCCTCACCGGCCTGGGCGAGGCCCAACTGGCTCTTTCCTCGCCGCACCAGGCCCTGCCCAACCTGGAGCGAGCGGTCAGCATCTTGAGCCGGGAGAAGCTCGATCCCACCGTCCTGGCCGAGGCCCGCTTTGCTCTCGCACGGGCTCTTGCGGCGCTGCAGAGGGACCCGCTCCGTACGCGGCAACTCGCCGCCGAGGCAAGGGCCGCCAACCTCGCCGCGGGACCGAACGGCCGGCGCCAGGTGTCCGCGATCGACATCTGGCTGGCACGCCGGGTGCAGAAGCCCTGAACCAGACGGTTTTCGTTGATTGTTTTCTGAAACCAAGGCGGGCATTGCGGAGCTTGCTATGATCCGACGAATCCTGATCAGTCTGTTGTTCACGCTGGCCGCCAGGTCGGCCGGCGCCGCGGTCGCCGTCGACGACTTCTTCCTGGGCGTCGAAAACATGGAAATCCAGATACCGTTCGAGGCCCTGCTCGCCAATGACATTGTTGGGGGCCGTGAGCACTGGGAGGTCGTCCTCGCTTCCGTCCCCGCGGGAGGTCACCTGAGTGTGAGTGTCAATGGCTTTGGCTACAAGCCGGCGGAGGGTGCCTGGGGCGTTGAAACGTTCACGTATTTCCTGCGCCGCGGCACGAGCTCGACCAGCCCGGCCACGGTCCGGCTCCACGTCAGCCCGCTCTGGTCTCCGATTGCCGGAAACTGGGACGGCGACAGCGACGTCGAGGTGGGCGCCTTCAACGGTGCGCCGAAGCCTTTTTTCCTCCTGTGCGAGAACATGGCCCAGGAACCCTTCTGCCCTATGTACTCACTGCCTTCCGATTCCGACTCCGCCGGGTTCTCCGATTTCGCCGGGTTCCTCCCCATTGCAGGCAACTGGGGCGGCGATCCTGCCGACGAAGTGGGCCTCTATGACCCCGTGAGCGGACGCTTCTATCTGTTCGACCTCGGTCCGGATCGCACACTGCAGTTACTGAGCACGTTCACGTTGGGTGAAGGAGGCCGGGGCAACCTTCCGCTGGCCGGCAACTGGAACGGCGATGGCACCGACACCGTCGGGCTGCGCCTTGCGGCTACTGGCGAATTCGCGCTGCGCGACGAGGGCTCCAACGGCAACTACGACCACGTCTTCGAGGTGGAAGGATCCCAACCCGGCTGGCTGCCTTTCGCCGGCAATTGGCGCCCGGCTGGGACCTCCGGCGTGGGGCTCTACGATCCCATCGCCGGCGGAATCTACCTGCGCGCTGACCTCACCAGCGGGCCTGCCGAATGGGAATTTGACCCCGGCTTGTCCGCCGAGGAGGGCCCCTTCGTCCCGGTCTTCGGGATGGGCGGCGTGGCCGGCGTGCCGGATCTTTTCACGTTTATCTTCTTCAGCCGCACTCCATCATCCCTGGTCTTTTACCTTTTTCATACCGGTGACACGGTCCTGCCGCACCTCAAGGTCGTGATCCCGACCGATCCGGACGACCCGATGAATTGATCGAGCATGCTCAAGGCGAAACGATGTCACCGAGCGGAAACGCCCACGGCTCGCGGCCTTGGGCTCCGTCGTCAGCGCCGGTGACCAGGAGCTGCTCTCCGTGGAAGATCCGGAAGGACGAGCGTTGCCCCGGGGCACTGGAGTAATGTCCGTGGACACTGGCTTTGCGGAGCTTGCGCTGGCTCGTTGTCCCGGGACACTGGAGCAATGTCCCGGGACACTGGAGCAATGTCCGTGGACGCTGGCCTTGCGGAGGGAGCGCGGGTTGCGCGCTCCCGAAATCGCCGGGATCGAGAAAAGGCGGGCGGCCTGGTTTTCGTGTTGACGAATCGGCGCAGCGTATCAGGCCAAGTGTGTTCTGGGCGTGGTGGGGGCCCCCTGGGACCGCGGGCGTCTCGCCCGCACAGACTTTCATCGACCGCGGCGTTGCCGCCAACCCGACGCCGGCCCGAGCGTGAGGAGAGAGCGGGCGAGACGCCCGCGGTCCGTGCGCCCACAAGCGCACTTGTCCAGAGAGGTGAAAGTCCTCTTCAGGCATACGTTCTCCGGCCTGTAACTGAAGGTAACTGCGTCGCCGTGAGGCGGGGTGGGGAGCAACTGGAGGTGAGAGACCAGTCCGTAGGATGACGAACTCGATTCGGCCGTGCGCATCGGCGAGCCAGCGGACTAATGGTGAAGCCCAGACCCGCAAGGGAAGCCCATCGAGCCGAGGGGTAGCGTGCAAAGGCGACGATGGGGGTGTGTGGGGTGGTTGGAGACAGAATGGTCTCAAAGGACGAGTGACGTGAAGTGGGGAGACCTCGGGAGAGGCCAAAGGAGGGTCCCCGAGGAGTCACAGGCCCCGTAGTAGCGAAGAAGCGCCGTAACGGGCGTGGAGCCAAGGGGGACAGGAAGGTGGATACATGAGCCTCAGACAGGAGGAGAAGACACCGGCTGCAGTGCCCTTCGGGGCTAGCCTGGCCGGAGAGACTCGGGGCCGCTGGTCCTGGGTGGAACCGAGCGTCTGGAGCGCACGTATGTTGACGGCCCTCGATGAGGGGGTCCAAGGAGGAACGTGGTACAGCCTGATCGACAAGGTCAGCTCGCTGGCGAATCTGCGGTCGTCCTTCGCGAAGGTGAAGAGCAACCGAGGCAGCGCCGGCGTGGACCGAGTGACGATCGGGATGTTTGAGGCGACTCTGGAGGAGAACCTGGAGCGCCTGTCGAGGAGCCTGCGGGAGGGGAGTTACCGAGCGCAAGCGATCCGTCGGGTGTGGATTCCGAAGCCAGGGAGCCGGGAGAAACGGCCCCTGGGGATTCCGACGGTTCGAGACCGAGTGGTTCAGACCGCGTTGCGCAACGTGCTGGAGCCGATCTATGAACGGGACTTCGCAGCACAGAGCTACGGATTCCGTCCGCAGAGAGGCACCAAGGATGCTCTGCGTCGGGTCGCCGAGTTGTTGGCGGCCGGGTATGTGCACGTGGTGGATGCGGATCTGAAGAGCTACTACGACACAATTCCTCGCGAGCCCCTGATGGGGTTGGTGAGGGGCAAGGTGTCCGACGGCAAGGTCCTGGGCCTGCTGCAAGGGTATTTGGAGCAGGAGGTGATGGAGAGTGCCGACCACTGGACTCCAGAGGGGGGAACCCCGCAAGGAGCCGTGATCAGCCCCCTGTTGTCCAACATCTACCTGGACCCGCTGGACCATCACATGGCTCGGTTTGGCTATGAGATGGTGCGGTATGCGGACGACTTTGTGATCTTGTGCCAGAGTCAGCTCGAGGCCCAATGGGCCCTGATCATGGTCGAGGAGTGGGTGACTGCGGCAGGTTTGCAGCTCCACCCTGACAAGACGCGGATCGTCGATGCCAGCCAGCGTGGGGGCTTCGACTTCCTGGGGTATCACTTCGAGCGGGGCCTTCGTTGGCCCAGCGCGAAGAGCCGCCGTAAGTTCCAGGACAAGATTCGCAGCAAGACCGGGCGCACCAACGGGCACAGCCTCCAGCGGATCATCGCGGACCTGGTATCGATCCAGCGCGGCTGGTTTGAATACTTCAAACACAGCCACTGGTCGACCTTTGAGCAACTGGACAAGTGGATCCGGATGCGGCTTCGCAGCATCCTGCGCCACCGCCAGAAGCGCAAGGGGAGATCCCGGGGCCGCGATCACAACCGCTGGCCGAAGACCTTCTTTGCTGAGCTTGGGCTGTACTCCTTCTACGCAGCCTACGCCCAGACCCGTCAACCCTCTCGGAGGTAAGACCACCAACCGGAGAGCCGGATGCGGGAGATCCGCACGTCCGGTTCGGAGGGAGGGGGGACCGGGTAAACAACCGGTCCTCCCTACCCCTATCAGGGAGAAACTCTTCGCCCAGGGACTTCGAGAGTCAAGGCCTGGCTCCTGCCGATGCTTTTACGACAACCCTGGAGAGCTTACACGACTCTCTTCGACTACGGAGAAGCCGACCGTTCCCTCCGCTTGCAGAGCGGCTGATGCGTCCGGCTTCAGTCATGTAAGCCGCCAAAGGGGCCTTATACGCCACACCCGGCCGCCTTTGACACCGTCCGATGACGCGCGTATGCTCTCCTAAGTTGCAGGTGCAGAATGATTTGGACCAGAACCCGGCAACTCTCGGTCAGCGACTTATGCGGCAGCCCAGGTGTGTGATAAGGCGCCGGGGATCGGTGAGCTAATACGGTTATACCCTGAAGTCGGCGATCAGTCGCATCAAAAAATCACCATCACGATCACCGGCAATTCACTCCATTTTCACCGGGACACGAACTTTTGGTTTGAGACGACCATTACACTGCCTGCAGGCACAGACCCACGGCAACTTCACGCCACCATCAAAGATTGTGCGCCAGGACAGGAAAATAGCGTCGGCAAAGTGGTCGTCGCCATCTACAAGATTGAGGACGGGAAACTGACCTTGGCCGCGTTAGGTGACGGTGACGAAGAGACGCCGAAAAGCTTTGAAGCCGCTGAAGATCAAGGGCTGACTCGCTACGAACTCCGGAAGGTTCAGCCTCAAAAGAAAAATACCGAACCACTCAAAACCCAATGAACCAAAAACGCCTAACCATCGAGCCACGATCGTCGCGCAGGCCATGGCCTGAAGGGGCAGTGTGCCAACAACCGTAAGCCTCGTTCTCGGCATCATTGCGCTCGCTGCCGTCTGGTTCGTCGTCCTTTGGCTCGCGATCTGCTACAGCATCGCTCGGGTCTCAGGTTGGGTGCGACTCCGAAAGCTCTATGAAACAGGCCCATTTGAGGGCCCCAACTCCAAGTTCTCGGGCTATGTCGGGGCCAGCAGGTTCCGCGGCAGGGCACTCATCGCGAGGGCAACGCCAGCGGGGCTGTACCTGAATGTGGCCGCCCCGTTTCGCATCGGCGCCGGTCCGGTCCTTATTCCGTGGCACGAAATCACAGTGTCTCCTCCGAGCAGCGGCCTTATCTCACTTGTCACATTCGACTTCCCCAACGCACGCACAAGTCTTCGCGTCCAAGAGGATGTGGCTAGTACGCTCCTCGATTGCCAACGGGGCGTCACTGGGATCGTATGAACCTACTTGCCCAACTCGACGATCTGTACCATGAATCCAAAAGGAACAGATGGTTGCGCTACTTCGCCGTATTGGAGCGATTCTCTATTTGCCGATTATCTTCAACAGTTGTGTTCTGACGTATGCGACCCGCTTTGGCGCCGCGGCTGACGTGCCGCCGCGGCATTAGAGCTCAACGGGCGCGACCAGATCGAAGGATGTCATCGAGCGAAGAGACCGGTGAGGCCGTCGTCCGCGGCGAAGCAGGCGATCCCCGAGACGGATGAAGTCGGACGCCCAGGAGGCATCGGTGCTGAGGATCTGCGTTCCCGCCGCGGTGCCATCGGTCAGGAAGAGAGGTGCTTCCACCCCGCCGGTCTGCGCCGAGAACAGGAGACGGTTCCCCACCACCGTCTGCACCAGCGGACCCGACGAGCCGGGTGTGGCCTGGAAGTCCTTCACCCGCCGCGTGCCGGCCTCGCTGCCGTCGGTGACCCACAGGTCGTCGGTCTCCCTGAGATGGGGAGCGGCCGGCAAGGCCACTGGCAGGAAGAGGGCCACCGCGAAGGCGGCCTGCAGCCGGTATGAGGTCATGATGATCAAGTATACAGGAAGACCGGACCCAGGAAGGAGCACCACGCCAAGGGCCGGGCTCCTTTGGTGCTTTTGCGACAACCCTGGAGGGGCTACACGACGCTTTGACACCCTCCAACGACGCATGTATGCTCTCTTGAATTGTAGCGATTGGGCGGTTGCCCATTCATCCATGGAAGGAAGAAAAATGAAGAGACAAGTGAGTTTGTGCCTCCTGCTAATGTTACTGTGCGTTACAAACGTTGTTGCTCAGCACGGCAGCAAGCAGGCAGGCTCAGCACCAGGCCCAGCGGCCATGGCTGATATTCGGAAAGTTGATTTTCTCAACTTCACTTATCACTCCTCTCTCTGCTCACAGGAATATGGAAAAAGTGGTATCGGCAAGACAGTTCGCGTACGTGATGGCGAATTCAAAAATGAGAATATCTATTTTGCTGTTGCAGACAATAGGATTATTTACGCAGATGTGACGGGCGACGGGCATGAAGACGCTATCATACCTGTTGACTGTGGCGCAGTTATGGCCAACTTTGCTCTCTCTGAAATCTATATCTACACAATCAAGAATGGAGGCGCCGCGTTACTCGCAGGGATTAGCGACAAGGACATGGAGCGGGATTATCGCCGCCATTATCCTAATGCTGAATCCTATTGGGGCATTAATAACGATGGCTTGAAGGTAAAGAATGGCAATCTCGAAGTTGATGTGGCTGCAGATGGCCCACATGCTGCCCCGCAGTATATCGTGACGCTGGAATATCAACTGAGTGGCAAGGCTCTTCGCTTGGTTGGAAAGCCACAGAGAAGGAGTTTGACGCCTGAATAAGCAGGGAGGCGAAGCTTGTCTGCTTCATGCTGGCGCGGCCGTGGTGTAAGCTCTGCTGAGCTTCGGCGATCCTGAGGCGAACGATGCCTGTCTCGGCGACCAACTCCCAGACCGTCTACGATGCCCTCAAGGCGTGGGGGATCCGTTTGCTCTCCGTGCTTCCGGAGACCTGGTTGGTGCATCTGGTGAGCCTCGCGGAGGAGGACCCGGAGATGGTCCTGGTCCGCCTGGCCAAGGAGGAGGAGGGGGTGGGGGTGTCGGCGGGCGCACATCTCGCCGGCATGAAGTCAGCGATGTTGATGCAGAACCAGTGCCGCGGCCTGATGTGGGAGGACTGATGCTCCGCGTCGACGCACTGCGCGCCATCTATCCCGAGCTGACGCGGTGCATCGTGGTCACTAATATGGGGGCCACGCCGGCCGAGCTGTTCTCCCTCGGACACCAGCCCGGCTTCTTCTATCTCTGGCATTCCACGCACCGGCACCCTCCGTACAGAAGAGGAGCTCCAGAGCGCCCTGAGGGAAGCTCTTGTGGCCCGGGAGCTTTCCTGCCTGGTCGCCAAGGTCGAGCCGCAAGGGCCAGCGAGCTACTTCATCGATCTGCACTTCCTGGAGAGCCGTTTTCAGTTCCAACGCCACCTGCGCAGCCTGGTATCCTCAGCCAGCCCAGCCAGCCCAGCCGAAGGAGACCGCCGATGAGCATCCTCCAGCAACTCGTGACCGAGCTCGACGCCGGACGTGTCCGAGTCGTCGATCTGACCCAACCCCTCGGTCCGGACACTCCGGTGATTGGCTTGCCGCCGCAGTTTGCCTCTTCGCCTGGAGTGACGATGGGTGTGATTTCCCGGTACGACGACAAAGGGCCGGGCTGGTACTGGAACACCCTTCATCTCGGCGAGCACACCGGCACCCACTTCGACGCTCCGGTCCACTGGGTCACCGGCAAGGATCTGCCGGACAATGCCTGCGCCCGCGACGGCCTGGTCGGCCTTCTGATGCATTTTGGCGTCGCGTTCGGATGGTCCGCCGTCTTTCTGCTCCTCGTCCTGCGCTCGGCTTGGGTTCGTCGCGTGCTCGCCTCGCGATCCGGTTAGGCCCAAGCGATGGCCAGAGCTGGTGCCTACCATGTTAGTATCGCGAAGGATGTTCAGTTGTAGGGACAACCGGGTCGGTCACAGATCGGCCTTTGAGGTGCTTGAGCCGTGTGCGGGGAAACTCGCATGCACGGTTCTTAGAGGGGCGGGGGGTCCGTAAGGGCCCTGGCCTACTCGGCGGGGACTTCGTGCGCCATGAAAAAGCAGGACGACTATAGAGAGTGACGGTTGCCCCAATTCACCAAGCGATACCGGTTGGTAGTCCTCCTCGGACTGGCGAGTATTTTTGCGCTGGTACTCGTCGGCAGGTGGCTGAATGCGACAAAGCGAGGCGGGCAGGGGCCCGCCGAACCGTTCCGCATCGCCGGCAACCTGTACTACGTTGGCGCGACGGATGCCGCGGCCTTCCTCATCACCGGGCCCGAGGGCCACATCGTGCTCGATGGCGGCTATCCCAGCACCGCACCGATGATCATCGCGAGCATTGCGAAGCTCGGCTTCAGCATCAAGGATGTCAGAGTGCTCCTGAACTCAGAGCCTCATCCCGACCATGCCGGCGGGCTGGGAGTGCTCCAGCAGGCGTCTGGTGCCGAACTGTGGGCGAGCGAAGCGAGTGCTTATACCCTCGCCTCCGGTGGCGACGACCCCGACGGGATCCTGCCGCTCAGAGCCCTTGCCCGGATCGGGGTCGTCGGGTACCCGGCCATGCGGGTCGACCACCGGTTCAAGGACGGCGACACAGTCCGCCTCGGGCCGCTCGCACTCACCGCGCACATCACCGGCGGCCACACGCGTGGATGCACCTCATGGTCGTTCCACGTTCGTGACGGTGATCGCGTGCTGAACGTCGTGAGCGCGTGCGACTTGGGGCGGTTGGCCACATCGCAGTATCCAGAGCAAGAGGCCGACCTCGAGCGCAGCTTCAGAGTGCTCCGAGGCCTCCCCGTTGACATCTGGGTGACGTGCCATGCGAGATGGTGGGGCAGATATCGCAAATTCGTCGCCAGCGCTACCGCAAAGGATCCAGTGGAACCATTTATCGACCCTGAGGGGTACCATGCCTACATCGACGCTGCCGAGGCGGAGCTCCGCAGCGGACGCCTGCACTAAGTTAACCCTGTGGTGTGGCGAGCGGCAACCTAACAAGCGGCGCCGCAAGCCGCACTGTCAGAGGAGCAGCGATGGCTGAGAACAAGACCAAACCAACCGATGCCAGCGTCGAGGACTTGCAGCTTGCATGACTTGGCGCAGAACCCCGGGCATCAAGCGGATGGCTGACGCCACCGCTTATGCCCAGATCGTTAGGCGCTTTCTGCACGAATCCTTTATCCGACAGCAACCGAAACCAGAGAGTCCGATGAGAATGACCATCAAAATGGCACTCGCCGTCACGACGCTTTCCATCCTCATGCCTTGTGGGCTTATGTGCACGCAAGCCGCTGGCCCGACCAACCAACCAACCGCTGCAGAACTACAACCTCTCCAAGGAACATGGGAGGGAGTCATGGTTGGCAATGAGTCGGACGGCAAAATCACCATGACGATCACCGGCAATTCACTCCACTTTCACCGGGACACGAACTTTTGGTTTGAGACGACGTTTACACTGCCTGCAGGCACATACCCACAGCAGCTACACGCCACGATCAAAGATTGTCCGCAACCGTGCGATGACATCGGTAAAGTGGTCTTCGCCATCTTCAAGATTGAGGATGGGACACTTACCTTGGTCGGGATCCAAGCCAGCGCCGTAGAGCCGCCGAAAACCTTTGGCGAATTTCCAGGTTTTGCAGACAACAGGGTCTTTCACTACAAGCTCAAGAAGGTCTGAGGGGCTTTGAGATCAAGGACTTTGATGGCTATGGGTTGACCGCCTAACGAAATGCGCTGCAGCGAACGGCGGCATCGATGACCCTGCGCCCCTTCCCCCCAGAGTCGCGTATGCGCTGGCGTCGCTTGGATGTGCCGGGGCAGGAGCAGGCGCACGTCGAGCAAACAGCCGCCGGTTGGCGTCTGACCGGCGAGCTCGATGTCGAGGAGGCTGGCGTTGCTGCGCGGCTCCACTACACGATCGACTGTGACCCGGAGTGGCGGACGCGCTCGGCGATGATCGAGGGCGTGGTGGGCGGCGATCCGATCCGGTTCGCCCTTTCGGCGGACGGGGCGGGGCACTGGAGGCGTGACGGCGCGCCGGTGCCCGAGCTCGCTGGCGCATTGGACGTTGATCTGGGGTTCACGCCCGCGACAAACACGCTGCCAATCCGACGTCTCGTCCTCGCCGTCGGTGAGAGTGCGCCCGTGCGGAGTGCGTGGCTTCGCTTTCCAGAGCTTCGGCTCGAGCCGTTGGAACAGACCTACACGCGGGAGGCCGAGAACAGCTTCCGCTATCGAGCCCTGGTCGACGGCGAGCCGTTCATCGCGCGCCTGGATACAGATGCCTTCGGGCGGGTACTTCGCTACGAAGGCCTGTGGGAGGCTGAGCTCGCGGAACCGAGTGAGGAAACTTAGCAGAGCTTCGACGAGCAGATCCCGGTCCCGGGGCGGGAGACAATAGCCGGCTACGGCCTGATCGGCCTCCACGCCTCCTGGCGGATGACCTCCAGTTGGCAGCTCCGCGCCCGGCTGGACAACCTCGCGGACCGCCGCTATGAAACCCTCATCGGCTTCCCGAGTCGCGGCCGGTCCCTGCGCCTGGGCTTGTTCTGGGCCCCCATACGCAGCGTGAACCTCAATCGTCTAGAATGAGGCTCTTCCTGGCGGACACGCCAGCTCTACGCAACGGAGGATTGCCATGAACGCGAAGCAACTCTCGTCCCTGCTTGTGCTCGCGGTGGCGTTGACGGCCGTCACGCTTCAAGCCGCGACGCCGCCCGCCAACCCGGAGCTCGTCGGCGCGCTGGCGAAGGAGATCGGCGCCACGTCCGAGCAGGCGGAAGGCGCCGCGGGCGCACTGTTCGGCCTCGCGAAGGCCCGGTTGAAGCCGGAGGATTGGTCGAAAGTCGCCGGCGCCGTGCCCGGCATGGACGGCCTGCTGAGGGCGGCGCCCGTTGTCGCCTCCGGTGCGGGGAGCACCATGGCCAGAGCAGTGCCGGAAGCCGCCAGCCTCGGGGGCCTCTCCGGCGTCGCGGGCGCCTTCAACAAGCTCGGCCTGAAGCCGGAGACGGCAACGAAGGCCGTGCCGGTTCTAACCGCTTACGTGAGCAAGACGGGAGGCGCGGAGGCCGGGAAGATCCTCGCTGAAGCGTTGAGATGAGCCGGCGGCGTGCTCCGCTGTAGGCTCGCAGGCCTCCTTTGCGCGGCCGCTCCTGAGGAGCGGGGCGCCGGGAGCCGTTGCCGCCGCTCCGCAAGTCTCGTGGCGGTACGCTCCTGCCGGGGGTCGAGATCGCCTCGATCCCGGGACGAGACGTTACAGCCCGTCGGACTCTTCCTCCCCGAGCTATACTCCCAAGGACCGGATCAACCGGGAGAAGCACGGCGTCTCTTTCGCCCGAGAGGCGAAGCCTAAAGAGCGACGATTCTATGAGTCCCAAGCCTAGCGAGCCCGAAGAAGACGGGCGGGCTGAGCACCCCGGCGACAGTGCCGGCGAGCCCGATCCTCTGCAGTAGCTCGGCGAAGCGGACCTCGCCGCGCAGGGAATCGAAGCGGGGATCGATCTTCAGCCAGACCAGGGCGCCCTCGTGGTTCGCATGGGCGCGTTCCAGCCAGCCCAGGGCCGCCTGCTTGTCCCCGAGAGCCGCGCGGATGCCGGCGACCTGTGAGGAGAAGGGGAGGCCGCGGAGGGCGAGGCGCTCCAGCTCCAGGAGGACGTTCTCGGCCTCCTGCCGGCGCCCGGCGAGGGCTTCGAGATAGCCGATGGCCGAGGTGAGGTTGGCATCCTTGGGAGAGAGCGCTTTGGCATCCGCAAAGGCGGACCGGGCGTCGTCGAAGCGGCCCTGCTGCACGCGGGCGCGGCCGATGAAGTACCAGGCGGTCTCCAGTTTGGGGTCCAGCTCCACCGCGGCGGTCAGCTCCGTGACAGCCTCGTCATAGCGGCGCGCCCAATAGAGGCGGAAGCCGAGGCCGGCACGGACCTGGGCTTGGCCAGGGGCGAGCTCGACGGCCCGGCGCGCCGCCGCGACCGCCTCGTCGGAGCGGCCGGTGGCTTCGAGGAGAATCGCGGACCAGAGGTGCGTGGTGGGGTTCTTGGGATCGAGCTCCAGGGCGCGCTTGAGCTCCGCTTCGGCCCCGGTCCAGTCCCAATCCCCGTGCAGCCGGACGAATCCCAGGACGGCATGCGCGTTCGCCAGGCGATCGTCGAGGGTCAGCGCCTGGAGGGCCGCCTCCCGGGCCCGGGGATAGTCGTAAAGCAGGGCATGGGCTTCCGCCAGACCTGCGAAGGCCGGCGCGAATGCCGCGTCGACGGCGGTCGCCTGCTCGAAGTGCCGCAGCGCCGCCCGGATGTCCTCCGGCTCTCTCCGGGCGAGCAGCTTCTGTCCCTCCGCAAAGGCTTCTGCCGCCGTCGGCCGGGGCGTGCCGGTCTCGTGCGCCGGAGGTTCTGCGATGACGGGCGGCGCGGCCAGCGCCGTCGCGAGCTGGAAGCCGAAGAGCAGCAGGACGTGTCCCGCGCGGGAACCGAGGTTTCGCATGATCCTCAAAGTATAACTCTGGCGGGCGAAAGGCTTGTCAGAGGCGTGCGCGAAATGTTATAGTGACATTACAGCATCAACGTTGTGCCTCTTTCGGTGCCGTGATCCTGCTGGAGAACAGGAAATGAGTCGAACCTGGATCCTCGGCCTGTGTGCGCTGCTCATGCCGTTCACCCCGCTCCTGGCGGGTGACGTCTATGTGCCGCTGGCCACCAACCTGACGCTCGGTGCCTCCACCTACCGTACGCTCCTGATCCTGACCAACACCGCCGGCACGCCTCGCGAGGTCAGCGTCTCCTTTCTTGCCAACGGCACCAACGGCGCGGCGGGAAACCACCAGCCCGCTTCGTTCTTCCTTCCCGCCGGAGCGACGCTGCGCCTGTACAACGCGGTGCCGGCCGGGGCGCGAGGCATGCTCGAGGTGAGCGGCGATGCGGCGATCGTTGTGAGCGCCCGGATCGAGGCCCTGGCGGCGGCCGGCAACGTCCTGGCCAGCGCGCAGGTCCCGGTCCTCTCGGCGGTCAATGCGATCGGCCCGGGCGAGCGCGTGCAGCTCCAGAGCCTGGAGCATACGAATGGGGCGGTCACCGATTTCGGGCTCATGAACCTGTCCCGCAACCCCGCGAAGTGCCAGGTCGAAGCCTTCCGTGCCAACGGCAGCCGGATCGGCAGCGCGGTGAGCCTGTCGCTGCTTCCGTTGTCGCAGAACGAGTTCTCCAGCGCGCTGGCCAGCCTGGGGCAGACCTCGATCAAGGACGTCCGGTTCAGCGTCACCTGCGATCAGGTGTTCGGCACCTTCGCGCTGGTCTATCGCTCGGGCGGGCCCGAGACCGTGATCCTCGGCCCGGCGGCGAGCCTGGAGGAGGACCTCAAGCCCGAAGAAGACGGCGGCGTGACCTTCAACCTCCCCGGGCAGTTCGCCAACAGCTCGACGTTTGCGGCCTATGACCTGCCGCTCCAGCCGGGGGTGCAGTATGGCCACGCCCGCGTCGAGCTCGACCTGTATATCGACAAGTGGCGTCCGGCGTTCCCGCTCAATCCGATGTTCCACAATGTGGCGAGCTTCCGGCGCTCCGCCTCCAGCCGTTCCGAGCGCATGCTCTATTGGGGCCTGATCCTCAAGGGCTCGGGCGACTACCGCACCATTCTCGACATGGGTCTGCCGCCGGGGGCGCACGAAGGGACGACCATCAAGAGCGGCAAGGGGCCCTGGAAGGAGCGCACCACCTATCACATCGTCTTCGACTACGACACCGACGCCGGTGTCGTCGTCTTCGAGGCCTACCAGGCGGGGAAGCTCGTGCAACGGCTGAGCGGCCCGCTGAACAGCCTCGACATCTCCAATGTACCGGGCAAGAACGTGCGAGTCGACTTCAGCTCGGTCGGCGTCGGCGACGGCGCCTATTTCCCGCCGCTGGGGTGGAAGTACTCCAATCTCACCGTCAAGCTCACCCCGCGCCGTCCAGGCCGCAATTGATTCATGGCCGACTTCGGAGGTCTCGAAGAATGAAGCATCGCGTTATCCCCGCCCTCCTGCTGACCGCGGCGCTCGCCGCACCGCTCGCCGCCGGCGAGCTCATCATCCCGATCACCGGCGGCGTCGCGGCCGACGGAACCAAGTACTCCACACGCGTGTGGGTCACCAACACGGGCAGCGTGGCCCGGCGTTGGACCTACTCCTTCATCGCCCCGGGCGCCGACGGCACCAGGGCTGGAAGCAAGTCGATGACCGTCGCTCCCGGAGCGACCGTGCTGGTCACCAACCTGGCTCCTGCCGGCCAGAACGGGATGCTGCTCGTGAGCGGCGCGCCGCAGCTGCTGGTGACGCCGCGCCTGGAGGCGGTGGGGCCGGGCGGCGGTCTGCGCGCCGCGACTGCCGGCCCGGTGGTCGGCGGCGTTCAGGTCGCCGCGGGTGACGACACGCTGCATCTCCACGGGCTGAGCCACAAGCCGGGCGGCCTGATCACCGACCTGTATGTGGTCAACGCCTCGCGCCAGACCACGCAGTGCGAGGTCGGCGCCTTCCGGGTGGACGGCAGCCGGATCGCGGCCGACTCGCGCGTCACGCTGCCGCCGCTGTCGGTGCGCGTCTTCGAGAGCTCCCTCGCGCTCCTCGGCGCGACCAACATCGACGACGCCCGGTATGCGGTCTCCTGCGACGAGGCCTTCTATGCCTATTCGCGCGTCTACAAGCCCGGCAGCGGCGAGCTGAACGTCATGATGCCTTCGCAGCCCCTCGGCAGCGACGTGGTCGCCGGTGCGAGCACCGTGGAGTATCCCGTGGTGGACGATGCGGCTCTCTCGCCGCTCGAGGTCGAGTCGGTGACCGACGAGGTCGTGCTGGCCGACGGTACGGTCCAGTTCCGGGTCGACGGCCAGTTCCTCGCGGCGAGGAAGGGCGCCTCCTTCAAGGCGTTCGACGTGCCGCTCCAGCGCCACGTCGCCTACAAGCGGGCCACGGTGGAGTTCGACCTCTACTTCCACACCTGGCAGACCCCGCTGTTCCACGGCATCACCAGCCTGCGGCGCACGGGCGACCGCCAGAGCCGTGTGCTCTACTACGGGCTCATCGTGCGCGGCAGCAAGGGGTTCAAGTCGATCGTCGACATCGGCAAGGACCCGCGCACGGGCGAGGGGGAGATCCTGCGCAGCCAGACCGGACCGTGGCGGCCGAGGAGCAACTACCATATCCGTATGGATTATGATCTGATCCAGCGCCGGGTGACGCTCACCGTCCTGCGCGCGGGCAAGGTGGTGCACACCCTGGCCGGCGGCATCAACAATCTCGACCTCTCGACCGATGGGCAGCGGCGCGTGCTCCTCGACTTCGGCCAGGCCGGGGTCGGCGATGGGGCATACTTCCCACCCAATGGCTCGCGGTACTCGAACCTGCGCGCCACGTTCGTTCCCCGGTAGAATGGGAGCCGCGGGAAACGTCGAGAGAGGAGAGGACGATGAAGACGAAGAAGCGCAAGCTCACCCTCCATCGTGAGACCGTGAGGAACCTCGTCCAGCGGGAGCTGAAGGCGGCGGTGGGCGGGGCGACTGTCGTACGCGGCTGTGGCTCGAACACCTGCCCGATGCTATGCGGCCCGACCGAGGTCGCGTCGTGCACGAGCTGCGTCTGCGACGACTAGGCTGACACCGGCGAGCGCGAGACCATGGACTGGGATGGCCGCTACGTCGTCTCGCGCTCGCTGACTCTGAAGATCCTGCCCAGCGGGAAGCTCGCTCTGCTGGGTCCGGCCAAGCCGCAGGAGCTCGATGCCGACGCGCTCCCGGTGCTTTTTGGCTTCGCGACCGCTGCCACGCCGCGGGAAGTCCTGGGCCGGCTCCAGGAAGAGTGGGACCTCGAGGAGGCCGGCTTCGCGGAGCTCGTCCAGGCTCTGGAGCAGCAGGAGGTCCTGGAGCCGGTCGAGCCCGCCGGCACGAAGAGGAAGGCGGCGCTCCCGGCCCTGGGGTTCGGCTCCGCCCGCAACCACCTGGGCATGTTGAAGGACAGCGTCCGCGTGATGAGCTACCGGGCGGCGATCGAACGGCACGCCCGGGACCGGACGGTGGTCGAGATCGGCTGCGGCACGGGCATCCTCTCGCTCTTTGCCGCCAAGGCGGGCGCCCGCCGGGTGATTGCGATCGAAGAGACCGAGATCGCCGATCTCGCCGCCGAGATGTTCGCGGCGAACGGCTGCGACGGCACGATCGACCTGCGCAACGCCAACAGCCGCTACGTCGAGCTCGACGAGCCGGCCGACCTGATCATCCATGAGCTCCTGGGCGTCGATCCTTTCGAGGAGAACCTTCTGCCGATCCTGGAGGACGCGCGCCGCCGGCTGCTCCGGCCCGGGGGCCGCCTCCTTCCCTATCGCCTGGAGGTCTGCTGCCTGGGGGTGGAGGTCGCGGAGCCACCTGCCGACGAGGACCGGATCATCGCCGGGGCCAGGGAGCTTTCGGGCCTCTACGGCCTAGATTTCGGACCCTTCGCGCAGGCCCTCACGGAGTCCTTCCGGCGTCCTACGTCCAGGCGGACGTGGGTCGGAGACAAGGCCCGCTTCGAGCCGAAGATCCTCTCGGAAGAGAGCCGGCTCCTGGACCTCGACTTCCGCAGCGACCCTCTCGACCTCGCCGGATGGACCGCTACCGTCCCGCTCCGCATCGTGGGCATGGGGATGCTGGGAGGGGTGGTCCTCTTCTTCCGGGCGCACCTCGACGAGCAGATCCAGCTCACGACCTCTCCCCACGCTCCGGTGACGCACTGGGGGTGGGACGTCCGCACCTTCTCGACACCCGTTCCCGTGTCCCCTGGCGACGAGGTGGCCCTCGCCGTCGAGCTGCGGGCACCGGCCGGCACCCACGGCCTGGGTGTCCGTCTGGCTTAGTTAGACTCCGAAGCGGCGGTGCTATCATAAGGATCGAGGTTGCGCCATCAGGCCTTCCGGTGATCTGATAGTGCAACCCGTCGGGATTGTTGAGCCAGGGAGGCACGTATGTGCGCGCTGCCGCTCGAGCAGGACATCGAGTACCCCAACTCCGACGGCCAGCCCATGGCCGAGACGACGCTTCACCGCCTGGTGATGTCCGACATGATCGGAGGACTGGAACGGCGCTACGCCGATGTGGCGGACGTGTGGGTGGGCGGCAACCTCTTTCTGTACTACCAGAAGGGGAACCGGGAGAAGTCCGTGGCGCCCGACGTACTGCTGGCGCGGGGCGTCGGTAAGTGGCACCGGCCCGTCTATCTTCTCTGGGAAGAAAAGACCCCGTCCCTGGTCTTCGAGATCACCTCCCGCTCGACCTGCGACGAAGACACAGGCCCCAAGAAGGACCTCTATGAGCGGCTGGGCGTGGCCGAGCTGGTCCTCTTCGATCCGTTCGGGGAGTATCTGGAGCCGCGGCTGCGGGGCTACCGGCTCGAACGGGGCCGCTATCGGTCGATCCCGCTGAACAGCGACGGCTCCCTGGGTCTTCTGACCACGAACGTGACGGTACGCCCCGAAGGAGAGCGGCTGCGGCTGGTGGACACTGCCACCGGGGAACCCCTTCTGTGGAATGAGGAGATCGATGCGGCGCGCCGGGCTGCCGAGGGCGCGGGCGGCCGAGAGCGGCTGCCGGCACGCCGGACGCGGCGAAGAGCGCGCCGCTACGGCCGAGGAACGGGCTCAGGCTCTCGCCGAGGAGCTGGCTCGCCTGCGGCGCGAGTCAAAACTCTGAGCCCCGAATTTCACTCTGGCTGCACAGGCTATCCCGGTGAGGAACGGCTACTCGGGTCCGATCGCCCAGAGCTCGGCTCCGGTATCCGGGTCGTGGCTCTGGAAGAAGAGGCGCGACCCGGCGACGACCGGTCGAGAGGCTGAATGAGCCGGTTGCAGCACGCACGAATCGCGTACCGTCCGGGGTGCCGTCGGATTCCCAGAGCGCATCGACCCCCTGCCACGTGGTGAAGAACAGCCGGTCTCCGAAGACCACCAGGCCTGTGGGATCGCCGACGAGCGGTCCCTGGGGGCCGCCGAGCAACTGCACGGTACCCGCCTCGGTGCCGTCGGACTTCCAGATCTCTGTCCTCCCTTGGCTCGGATTCCAGACGGAGAAGACGAGCGCGCCGCGAAAGACCGCCGGCTTGAACCTGCCGGTCACTGAAACGGGGCTGATCCGTCTCGTTCCGGCGGCCGTGCCGTCGCTGACCCATAGACCGAAACCTGCCTCCGTGTTGCCGCCGGAGAGGAACAGCCGGTCTCCGACCGAGAGGAGCGCTTCAGCCGAGGAGCTGCCGAAGGGCGCCAGTTCGACGACCAGGGCTGTCCCCGGTCCTGTGCCATCGCTGCTCCACAGCTCAGGCCCGTGCTCGCCATCGTCGGCGAAGAAGAAGAGGCGGTCGCGGTGGGCGGTCAGAAGTCTTGGGTAGGACTGGTAGATCGGGTTGATGTCCTTGACGAGGGCCGTTCCGTCGTGGGTGCCATCGCTCTTCCAGAGCTCACGATCAACCCCCAATTTGGCCGAGAAGAAAAGCAGGCCCTGGGCGGCCGTCAGCCATTCCGGGCTCGATCCCTCGGGACCGGGCTCGAGGTCCGTGACCATGGCGGTACCTTCGACGCTCCCATCGCTCATCCAAAGCTCAAAGCCATGGAAGCCGTCGTCGGCCACGAAGAAGACCTGGTCACCCAGAGCCACGAGGGTGTCCGCCATGGGTCGGACATCCTCCGAGGTCAGTTGGATCGTTCCGACCTCGGTCCCGTCGCTGCGCCACAGGGCGATGCTGCTGCCGGGAAGGTTGAGAAAAAAGAAGAGCTTGCCTCCCGTCGCGGTGGAAGGCAGATGGAGGAGCGGGGCGGAGTCCTCGCCGGGAACGAAGTCATAGACCATCGCCGTGCCACCAACCGTGCCGTCGCTACGCCAGAAGCTCCGAGCCGTGCAGCCCGTCGTCGGCGAAGAAGAAGAGCCGGTCTCCAACCGCTCGCAGAAAGGTTGGGAAGGAGCCGCCCGTATCCATGGGATTGATGTCGCGCAGCAGGTAGGTGCCGGCGCGGGTGCCGTCGGTGCGCCACAGCTCCAGTCCCTCGGGTCCGTCATTGGCGACGAAGAGATAAGCCGCACCCAGGCTGATGCCTCCGAAGAAGGGAAACGGTGCATCGAAGGCGTCGGGATTGACGAAGTCGGTGACGCGCGTCGTGCCGCGGGGCGTGCCGTCGGTGATCCAGAATTCGTCGCCGTGACTGCTGGTGCTGCCGCGATAGAAGAGACGGTTGCCGATGGCGACAGGACGGCCGAAATGGGAGTTGCACGGTCCCGGGCAGATGTCCTTGACGAGACGTGTGTCGGCCGCAGTGCCGTCGGTGACCCACGGCTCGTCACCGCGCTTGCCGTCGTTGCCGCTGAAGAAGGCGCGGTTCCCGATCACACCCGGTATGCTGGTGCTCCCTGAGCACGGCCCGGGACAGAGATCCTTGAGAAGACGGGTGCCCGCGGCGGTTCCGTTGGTGGTCCAGATCTCCCAGCCGTGCTCGCCGTCGTCCAGCGGCAACAGGAGACGGCCTCCCAAGGGCTCCCAGGGAAGATAGTAATAGCTGGGTGCGACGCCGAAGGGCGACGGGTTGTGCAGAGAGGTCAATGCGCGAGTGCCTGACAGCGTGCCATCGGTGATCCACAGCTCCTGACCACGGCGCCCATCGTCCGCGATGAAGAGCAACCGGCTGCCGAACGCTTTGAGGTCGACAAAGATGGTGGATTTCTTGCCGGGTGCAAGGTCGGCCACGGGGACTGTGCCTTTCGGTGTCCCATCGGTGCGCCAGAGCTCCCCGCCGCGCGCTGGGCTCTCGGACAGGAAAAAGAGATAACGCCCGGCAACCCGGAGGTAGTAAGGGCCGCCCCGGAGTGAGGCCCCTGGCCATGGATCGCTGACGAGACGGGTGCCTTGAGGCGTACCGTCGCTCGTCCACAGTGCGGAGCCGGTCCGGCCGTCGTTGCCGCAGTAAAAGAGCCGGCCTTTGAAGGAGGCCAGGTGTCCAGGATTGGAGCCGGCCGCACCCGGCCGGAGGTCGGTCACCTGGAAGGTCCCTGCCGGGGTCCCATCGGTGCGCCAGAGCTCCTGGCCGTGGGCTCCATCGTTGGCCGAGAAGTAGAGCAGCTTTTGCTCGGGGACCCAGACCTGCGCAATGCCGGCAGGAAAATCGAGGCCCTCGGTCAGTTGCACGGTTCCCGCGGGTGTACCGTCGGTGACCCAGAGGTCTTCCCCGAAGCCTTCGTCGATCGCGATAAAGAAATAGAGGCTCTCGGTGGGCCAGAAGAGAAAGGCACGCCCGGAGCAGGGGCCGGGGCAGGCATCGACGAGCCGATAGGTCCCCGCAGTCGTGCCGTCGCTGCGCCAGAGCTCGCGTCCGGTCTCGCCGTCGTCCGCGTCGAAGAGGACAGTGGAACCAATGCGGACCGAGCTCTGGGGTGTGGAGCTCGCCCCCACCTGCTCGGGGTTGATGTCGGCAACGAGATAGGGGACGACCGCTGCACCGGGGCTTGCTCCGAGGAGGGACAGGCTCAAGACCAGGGCGAAGGATAGCGCCTGAGGTTTTCGCATGATATTGCCGAAGATTTTAGCGCATGCTTCCCATCAAGCGATATCCTGTTCAAGATCGACCGGCGATTCTGGTCCGTCGTGCTCGCTTGCGCCCCTTTTTGAACGCGATTGGGGCGGGGTGGCGCTGGAGCTGGCCGGGGTGGAACTGGACGCCATGTCTTCGGAGGTGTCCACAAAGTCGGCTGGATAGAGCGGCTCCGGCTCGGGCGCCAGCCGGGCGAGCTCAGGGGGTTCCTGCGCCGTAAAGTCTTGGAGCTGCACGGGATCAGGGGCTGCGCCAGCCGATCCTTGTGGCTTCCTGGAGGCTTTGTGAGCATCCTGCGCCGAGATGGGGTCCGACTGCGCCGCGGTGGATGTCGACGCCGCCGTGGCGCAGGTGGGCTCCACCGTGGCGTGAGCACCCGCGCCGCGGCGTAGGTGATCTCCACCATGGTGGAGCCGGCCTCCGCCATGGTGGGGTCGGCCTGCGCCACGGTGCAGGTAAGCGCTGCTTCGGCGTAGTCCGCCTCCATCTCGGCGGGCCAGCGCACGCCACGGTGCAGGTGGGCTGCGCCACGGTGGAGGAGGCTCAGAATTCGGCGCAGCCGGCGTATCGGGTGGCCAGGACAGGGCACGAGCCCTGCAGGGCTGGTTTTCAAACACTCTCTGAGATCCTTTCCGGTCGCCACAGACTGTTACGACTCCCTGCGGAGGTGGGGGCCTTGATAAACTTCTCCGGGCTCCTCACCATGGCCAACTTCGACGTCTTCCTCAGCCACAACAGCAAGGACAAGCCCGTCGTCCGCCAGATCGCGGCCAGGCTGCGCGAGCGTGGCGTCAACCCATGGCTTGATGAAGAACAGCTCCGCCCAGGCCTCCTCTGGCAGGACGGGCTCCAGGAGGCGATCCATGCTGCCAAGGCCGCTGCGGTTTGTCTGGGACCTGCCGGTTGCGGCGATTTGGAAAGGGCTGAGATCGGCGCTCTCGTCCTGAAGATGTTCAAGCAGAAGCTTCCGGTCGTCCCCGTGCTGCTCCCGGGAGCACCAGAAACCCTCGACCTCGGCATCTACCTCGACCAGGCCACCTGGGTCAATCTTCGTGCTGGCCTCACCGAGGAAGGCCTGAACCGCCTCTACTGGGGCATCACGGGTAAAAAGTACGAGCCGCCGCCCCAGGCACCCCTCACCGGTCCGACCCTCCACAACCTCCCTTTCCCTCCCCTCCGCGACCTCTTCAAAGGAAGGGACGAAGACCTCCGGCGTCTGGAGTCCGCCCTCGACCAGCCCGGCCGGGCCGCCGCCATCACCCAGAGCGAGGCGATCTCCGGCCTCGGCGGCATCGGCAAGACCCGCCTCGCCGTGGAGCACGCCTGGCGCTGCGGCCACCGCTACACCGCCGTCTTCTTCGTCCGCGCCGATTCGTCCGAAGCGCTCCGCCGCGGCCTCGCATCCCTGGCCGGCCCGGCTCTGCTGAACCTGCCGGAGAGGGTGGCCCCGGCGGAAGAGGAGGTGGTCGCCTCCGTCTTGCGCTGGCTACACGGGAACCCCGGCTGGCTATTGATACTCGACAACGTCGATACGAGAAAGGCGGCCGGAGCCGTGAGCGAGATCCTGCCGAGTCTTTCGAGAGGGCGGGTGCTCATCACCTCACGGTTGAGGAATTGGCCGGCAACGGTCCGAACCCAGGGCCTCAAAACAATTCCGAGAGATGAGGCCACACTCTTCCTCCTTCAGCGCACCGACGGACACCGGCAGACGACACCCGAGGATTCGGCGCAAGCCAATCGCCTGGCAGACTTACTGGGCGATTTCCCATTGGTGCTCGAGCAAGCCGCAGCGTACATCGCCTACATGGGGATGCGCTTCGCCGACTACCTTGAGGCCTGGAACCATGAGCGCCAGCGGGTGCTCGAGTGGCACGACAGTTTGATGGAATATCCCTTCCCAGTCGCCGTCACCTGGCAGACCACCTTCGAGCAGCTCGGCCCGACCTCAGCCACCCTCCTACGACTGACCGCTTTCCTGGCCCCCGACCCTGTTCTGGTCGCAATGTTCGAGGAGGGGGCTGAAACCATCGAGGAGGCGTCGGCCATGTTCTGCGAGGAAACCGGCCGGCAGCCGGCCCCCTGTCCGCTCCGCGAGGCACTCGCCGAATTGGCGGCCTATTCGATGGTCACTCTTCAGGATGGGGGACGGTTCGTGGTCCACCGGATGGTCCAGGAGGTGTTGCGAAGGCAGATACCGCAAGCGCGGGAGCGGGACTGGATGGAGCAAGCTCTCCGGGTCGTGGATGATTTTGCGCCTTTCGACGCCGACGATGTCCGCACCTGGCCTGTCTGGGACGATCTCCGTCCCCATGCCGCGCAAGTTGTAGCACTCGCTGACAGTGCCGGTCTCACGAAACCCACAGCAGGGCTTATGAATCAACTTGCCCTTCTATTGATATCAAAAGCCCTCTATGACGAGGCCGAGCCGATGATGCGTCGCGCCTTGGCCATCGACGAGCAGTCCTTCGGGACGGAACACCCCAACGTCGCTAGAGACCTCAACAACCTGGCTCAGTTGCTCAAGGACACGAACCGTCTGTCGGAGGCCGAGCCCTTGATGCGCCGCGCACTCGCCATCGCCGAGCAGTCGTTCGGGCCGGAACACCCTAGTGTCGCCATAGGCCTCAACAACCTGGCGTCGTTGCTCCAGGCGACGAACCGTCTGTCGGAGGCCGAGCCGTTGATGCGGCGCGCGCTCGCCATCGACGAGCAGTCCTTGGGACTGGAACACCCCAACGTCGCCAGAGACCTCAACAACCTGGCTCAGTTGCTCCAGGCGACGAACCGTCTGTCGGAGGCGGAGCCGTTGATGCGGCGCGCCCTGGCCATCGACGAGCAGTCCTTGGGGCCGGAACACCCAAACGTCGCCAGAGACCTCAACAACCTGGCTCAGTTGCTCCAGGATACGAACCGTCTGTCGGAGGCCGAGCCGATGATGTGGCGCGCCCTGGCCATCGACGAGCAGTCCTTCGGGACGGAACACCCCAACGTCGCCATCCGCCTCAACAACCTGGCTCAGTTGCTCCAGGACACGAACCGTCTGCCGGAGGCCGAGCCGTTGATGCGCCGCGCTATTGCCATCGGCGAGCAAACCTTGGGACCGGACCACCCTAACGTCGCCATCCGCCTCAACAACCTGGCTTCGTTGCTCAAGGCGACGAACCGTCTGTCGGAGGCGGAGCCGCTGATGTGGCGCGCCCTGGCCATCGACGAGCAGTCCCTCGGGGCGGAACACCCCAATGTCGCCATCCGTCTCATTAACCTGGCTCTGTTTCTCCAGGATACAGACCGACTTGATGAGGCTGAGTCCTTGTTACGGCGAGCAGTGGACATTCGCGAAAGATTCTTGCCGCCAAGCCATCCCAAGACCGAAAAGGCGCGGAGGAATCTCGCGGCGCTCCTGGAGCAGAAGGACACCACCGACGCGTGACCACTTCTTCCCTGGGAGCGCCGGCGTCCCGCCGGCTCTTCACGGTGCTGGGGCCGCCATGGACCTTCCGACAACACGGTCGCTGGGAGTCTGAGCCGGCGGGACGCCAGCGCTCCCAGTAGGGCCTACCGCCCCGCCAACGCCTGTGCGAGCGACTGGTCTCCTAAATAGAAGTGGACCTGCTGGACGTCGGAGAACTGGAGAGCGGTCTCCTGAAGCTGGGCGAGGGCCCGTTCGCCGTCGCAGGCCTCGCCGAGCTCGAGGTAGCCGCGGAGCCGGACCCGTGCCTCCTGGCCGCGGCGCTCGATTCTCTCCACTTCGAGCGGCGACGCGTAGAGGGCGTTGTAGTAGCCGGAGGCGGGGTCGTAGCGATCGCGTTTCTTGCCCAGCAGGGAGGTCAGCGCGCCCTCCAGGGCCTGGGTTGAACGAGGGAGCTTGACCTCGACCGCCACCGTGCTGTCCGCGCAGCCGGCCCGGCGGCCCAGGATTCCTCCCTCTTCGCGGTCGATCAGAAAGATGCGGACCCGGTCGGTCTGTGTGCCGGCCTGGAGATTCGCAAGGTCGCTGCCGCCCTGGCTGCAACAGGCGATGCCGGCGAGCAGCGCCACCGAGATCCAGCGCAACGGGGGATTGAGGGGGTGCTTACGCCCGGTCGAGGGTCTGAAAGGTGTACGGATAGGGGTTCTCTCCATGGGCTTCATGATGCTTTTCGCTCACGACCCGCCACGCGGAGGGGTTGAACGCGGGGAAGAAGGTGTCTCCGGGGAATTCCTCGCCGATCCGCGTCAGGTACATCCGGTCGGTCCGCGGCAGCGCCTCGCGGTAGATCTCCGCGCCGCCGGCGACGAAGACCTCGTCCTCTCCATCCTCCCGGGCCGCCGCGAGGGCCTCGTCCAGGCTGCGGACGACCCGCACGCCCGCGGGAGCGTCGATCTCCCTACGGGTGATGACCACCAGCGGCCTCCCTGGGAGCGGCCGGCTGCCGATCGACTCGAAGGTCTTGCGGCCCAGGATCATCGTATGTCCCATCGTCAGGTTCTTGAAGTGCCTCATGTCGGCCGGCAGACGGTCCCAGGGCAGCCCGTTGCTCCGGCCGATCGTGCCGTTCGCCGCCACCGCCGCGATGATCGAGACCCTCATTCTCCCTCAGACGGCGATGGGCGCCTTGATCGCGGGATGCGGATCGTAGCCGGTCACCCGGACGTCGTCATAGGTGTAGTCGAAGACCGAGGTCACGGCCGGATCGAGCTCCAGGCGGGGGAGGGGCCGCGGCTCGCGCTGGAGCTGGAGGCGGGCCTGCTCCAGGTGGTTCTGATAGAGATGGGCGTCGCCCAGGGTGTGCACGAAGTCCCCGGGCTCCAGGCCGCTGGTGCGGGCGATCATCGAGGTCAGCAGGGCATACGAGGCAATATTGAACGGCACGCCGAGGAAGACGTCGGCGCTCCTCTGGTAGAGCTGGCAGGACAGCCGCCCGTGCGCCACCCAGAACTGGAACAGGGCGTGGCACGGCGGGAGCTTCATCCGGTCGAGATCGGCCACGTTCCAGGCGCTCACCACCAGGCGCCGGGAGTCGGGGTGGGTGCGGATCTCTTCGACCACCCGCGAGATCTGGTCGATCGACCCTCCGTCCAGCGTGGGCCAGGAGCGCCACTGGTGGCCGTAGATGGGGCCGAGCACGCCGTTCTCGTCCGCCCATTCGTCCCAGATCGTGACGCCGTGGTCGTGCAGGTAGCGGAGGTTGGTGTCCCCCTGCAAGAACCAGAGCAGCTCGTGGACGATCGAACGGAGGTGGAGCTTCTTGGTGGTGACCAGGGGGAAGCCCACGGCGAGGTCGAAGCGCATCTGGTACCCGAACACGCTCAGCGTGCCGGTCCCGGTGCGGTCCCCCTTTTCGACCCCGTGCTCCAGGATGTGCCGGAGGAGGTCGAGGTATTGCCGCATGCCGGCTCACTGTAACACGGGCAGGAAGGTATGATGGTCCCGAAGGAGGGGGTGGAGATGACGAAGAATATCGGCTGTCTTGTCGTGGCCGGCTTGCTGGTCGTGCTGGTCCTCTTCGGTATCGGGTCTTACAACGGCCTGGTGAATTCCCGGGAGGCGGTGGACGCGCAATGGGCGAACGTCCAGAGCGCCTACCAGCGCAGGGCTGACCTGATCCCGAACCTGGTCGCCACGGTGCAGGGCGCGGCGGCCTTCGAGCGGGGGACCCTGAGGGAAGTGATCGAGGCGCGCAGCCGGGCGACGCAGGTGACGGCGCAGGCGCCGGCCGAGATCCTGAACGATCCGCAGAAGTTCACCCAGTTCCAGCAGGCGCAGGACCAGCTCTCCTCGGCCCTCTCCCGCCTTCTGGTCACGGTGGAGCGCTATCCCGAGCTGAAAGCGGTGCAGGGCTTCCAGGACCTGATGGTGCAGCTCGAGGGGACGGAGAACCGGATCAACGTGGAACGCAACCGCTTCAACCAGGTGGCTCAAGGCTATAACGCCAAGATCAAACGCTTCCCATCGGCCCTCTTCGCCGGCATCTTCGGTTTCGAGCCGAGGCCCTATTTCCAGTCGCAACCCGGCGCCGAGACCGCGCCGCGCGTGGATTTCGGCGCCGCCGCCGGAGGCACGGACGCCAAGCCGGGGCCGGGGGAGTAGCCGCGTTCCCCCTCTCCCGCGCTCGCGGGAGAGGGGGCCAGGGGGTGAGGGCTTAAACGGGAAGCTTCCAAGTCCCGTATACGTTGTTCAGGAAGCGCTTGCGCTGCTTCGCATGAAGAATATCTCCGTCATACCGCTCCTTCTCGCCGCGATCCTCGCCTTGGCCTCCTGCGCCGGGGACGTGGGGGCGCAGCATGCCTCGCGGCTGGCGGGAGGGTCGGTGGAGCTGACCGTCCGCCGCGGGGACCTCCGCCCGCGGCTGCTCCTGACCGGCGAGCTCGTGGCCTCCCGGGCCGAGGAGCTGACCGTGCCGCGCACGCCCACCTGGCAGGCCCAGATCCGCTCGATCGCCCAGGAGGGGAGCCCGATCAAGGCCGGACAGCCGGTGGTCGAGCTCGACAACTCGGCCTTCACCACGGACCTCGAGCAGAAGCGGCTGGCGGCTGCCGAGGCCGCCAACGAGCTGGACCGCAAGCAGGCGGAGACCCGGACGCAGCTCGCCGAGAAGGAGTTCGCCGTCCTGCAGAAGCGGACCGACCTGGACAAGGCGCGCATCGCGGCCACCGTGCCGGAAGGACTCCTCTCGCCGCGGGAGCACCAGGAGCGGCAGCTCGCCCAGCGCCGCGCCGAGGTCGAGCTGGCCAAGGCCGAGGACGACCTGTCGTCCTCCCGCAAGGCAGGCGCGGCCGACCTGGAGGTGCAGCGGATCAACCTGCGCCGTGCCCGCCGCGAGATCCAGCAGGCCGAGACCGCGATCCAGGCCTTCATCCTGCGCGCCCCGCGCGACGGCATCATGCTCGTGAAGGAACACCCCTGGGAGGGACGCAAATACCGCGAGGGCGACACCGTCTTCGTCGGCTGGCCGGTGGCCAGCCTGCCCGACCTCACGTCGCTGATCGTCGAGGCCGACCTCCCCGACGTCGACGACGGCCGCATCCGTCGCGGCCTGGAGACCCTCTGTACCCTCGACGCCTATCCCGGCGAGACCTTCCGCGGCCGGGTGGTGAAGATGTCCGCCGTGGCCCAGGAGACGATGCGCCGCCCGCTGCTGCGCTTCTTCACGGTCGAGGTCCAGCTCGAGCGGCTGGACCCGCAGCGGATGCGCCCCGGCATGTCCGTGCGGGTCGAGGTCCTGCAGCCGGCGGTTCGCAACGCCCTGCTGGCCCCGCGGGCCGGGCTCGACCTGGGCGCCAAGCCGCCGCGCGCCCTGCTCGCCGGCGGCGGCACGGCCGAGTTGAAGCTCGGCGCCTGCTCGGCGGCCGAATGCGTCGTCGAGCAGGGATTGGACGAGGGGACGCGGCTGCGGCCCCGGGCCGGAGGGATCGGATGAAAGCGCGAAATGGAGATGGAGTCTTCCTCCCCCTCTCCCGGTTCGGGAGAGGGGGCCGGGGGGTGAGGGTCTTCGCGGCCGGCGCCCTGTTCCTCGCCGCCCTGTTCGGCCTCTGGGCCTTCACCGGCGGCGGCTCCGATCCAGCCTCCAAGGGGATGGCGCCGGAGGACTGGGCCGACGTGCAGCGCGAGGACCTGGTCGTCGGCGTCGAGGTCACCGGCACCCTGAGCGCCGTCGACTCCGCCGTGCTCGGCCCGCCGGGGGTCACCGACGTCTTCGACTTCAAGATCGCCTTCATGGCCCCCGAGGGGATGGAAATCCACCAGGGGCAGCCGGTCCTCGGCTTCGACACCTCGCAGCTCGAGAACACCCTCCTCGAGAAGATGGCAGAGCGCGACTCCGCGCAGAAGGAGCTGGAGAAGCGGCAGACCAATTTGGAGATCAGCCGCGCCGAGAACGAGATGCGCCTGGCCGAGGCGCAGGCCCGCGAGCGCCGGGCCGCCCTCAAGGTCGAGGTGCCTCCCGAGCTGGTCTCGGCCAAGGAGATCCGGGAATCCCAGGCCGATCTGACCCTGGCGCGGCGCGAGATCGAATACCTCGAACGGCGCCTCCGGCTGCAGCGCGAACAGGCGCAGGCGGAGATCGAAACGCTGCGCAACAAGCGCGACGGCGCCGCCGCCCGGGTCCGCGAGACCGAGAAGTCTATCGGCCTCATGACCGTCCTGGCGCCCCGGGACGGCACGGTCGTCTATTCGTCCGATCCGCGGCGCGGCCGGGAGAAGAAGAAGATCGGCGATTCGTGCTGGCGCGGCGAGCGGATCCTGGAGATCCCCGACCTGCGCCAGATGATGGCCGACGGGCAGGTGGACGAGGCCGACGCGGGCCGCGTGGCTCCCGCGCAGCGGGTGACGCTCCGCCTCGACGCCCATCCTGACGTGGTCTACACCGGCCAGGTGCTCTCGATCCGCGGCGCGGTGCAGACGAAGTCGCCCAACGACCCGGTCAAGGTGGTCGATCTGAAGATCGCGCTCGACCGCACCGACCCGCAGCGCATGCGCCCGGGCATGCGGTTCCTCGGCACCGTCGAGCTGGACCGCGCCTCCAAGGCGCTCGTCGTCCCCGCCGCGGCGGTGTTCAACCGGCCGGACGGCCCGGTGGTCTACCGCCGGACGCGCTGGGGCTTCGAGCCGGTCGAGCCGGTGCTCGGCCGCCGCAATGCCCGCTGGGTCGAGATCGAGAAGGGTCTCTCCGCGGGAGACAAGGTCTCGCGCCGCGACCTCGGGGCCGGCGAAGAGGAGGGGAAGTGAGCCGCCGGAAGCTCTCCTGGATCGGCTTCGGGACCGGAGCCGCCCTGGTCGTCCTCCTTCTCGCGGCCTTCCTGCCGCGATCGCTCGGCGGCGGGGCGGCCACGATGCCGGTCTTCCGGGTCGAAAAGGAGCCGTTCGCGCGACGGGTGCCGGCCCAGGGCACGCTCCGTGCGATCCGCGCGACCCAGGTCGCCGTCCCCATGGGAGCGCCAGGCCCGTTCCGGATCGCCTGGCTGGCGCCCGACGGCTCGGTGGTGAAAGCCGGGGACGTGGTGGCGCGCTTCGACGCTTCCGAGCTCGTCAAGGACCTGACCAACGCCAGGGACGACCGCGAGAGCGCCGGCTTCAAGATCGGCAAGCAGGAGGTCCAGTCGCAGGCCGAGGTGACGAAGCTGGACCGTACGGCCGGCCTGGCCCGCGAGGAGCTGGACAACGCGCAGAAGTTCCAGAAAAAGGACGACCTGGTCTTCTCGCGCAACGAGATCATCGAGTCCGAGATCGACCAGACCCTGGCGCGGGAGAAGGAAGAGCACGCGCGCAAGAGCCGCCGCTCCCAGCAGAGCCTTGGCTCCACCGAGCTCGAGCTGCTGGCGATCGAGCGCCGCCGCGCCGAGATCCGGATCCGCCGCTCCGAGCAGGCCCTGCAGGCCCTGGAGGTGACGGCCCCCTACGACGGCGTGCTGGTCCTCCAGCGCGACTGGCGGGGCAACCCGGTGCGGGTGGGCGACAGCGTCTGGAACGGCCAGCCTCTGGCCGAGATCCCCGACCTCGCGCAGATGGAGGCCGAGGTCTTCGTCCTGGAGGCCGACGCCGGCGGCCTCGCCCCTGGCAAGCCGGCGTCCGTGGTCCTCGAGTCGCGCCCGGACCAGGTCTATCCCGCCGAGATCCGGCGCGTCGACGCCCTTGCCAAGCCGCGCCTGCGCGGTTCCCCGGTGCAGTACTTCGCCGTCACCCTGAAGCTCGCGCGCACCGATCCCGGGGTCATGAAGCCGGGCCAGCGGGTGCGGGCCACCCTCGTCCTCGAAGAGCGCAAGGAGGCGCTGGCGGTGCCGCGCCAGGCGGTCTTCGAGCGCGAGGGCAAGATGGTCGTCTACCGCAAGAAGGGCGAGGGCTTCGAGCCGGTCGAGGTCACCCTCGGCTCCTCGGGCGCGGGGAAGGTCGTGGTGGAGAAGGGGATCGCGCCGGGCGACCTGCTGGCGCTGACCGATCCGACCCGGCCGCGGGCCGAGGCCGGGGACGAGGACGAGAAAGGCTCCGAGGCCACGCCGTCTGCGCCGTCCGCGCCGGGAGGCGCCCGGTGACGCCGCGCGAGGCCTTCCGCTCCGCGGTCGACAACCTTGCCGCGCACAAGCTGCGCTCGGCCCTGACCATGCTGGGCATGATCTTCGGCGTGGGCGCGGTGATCGCCATGCTGTCGATCGGCGCCGGGGCCGAGCAACAGGCCATGGGCATGATCGAGCGCCTCGGCGTGCGCAACGTCCTGGTCCGCGACAGGGAGATCAAGCAGGAAGAGCTCCAGGAGGTCCGCCAGAAGTCGTTGGGCGTCTCCTTCCGCGACGCGGCCGCCATCTCCGAGGCGGTGCCCGGTGTCGAGGCGGTGGCGCCGCGGGTCAAGGTCGAGCCCTACAAAGTGCTCTCGGCCGGCGGGGAAGACCGAGGCCACGGTCCTCGGCGTGAGCTGGCAGCACGTCGACCTCTCCCATCTGACGCTCCAGGAGGGGCGCTTCCTCGATCCGCTGGACGAGAAGACCCACGCCCAGGTCGCGGTGATCGGCTCGGGGGTGCGGCGCGACCTCTTCGGCTATGAGCCGGCGCTGGGAAAAGTCTTCAAAGTCAACGACGTCTGGCTGGAGGTGGTGGGCGTGCTCGAACCGACCGGCGAGAGCACGAGCTTCCAGGGCGTGCCGATCGGCTCGGTGGCGAACGAGGTCTACGTCCCGGTGACGACAGCCGAGCGCAAGTTCGACCATCCGCCGCTCGACGCGCCGCTCGACGAGATCGTGGTCCGCCTGCAGGACGGGACCAACGCGGCGCAGACCGCGACCCTGATCGGCGACCTCCTCGACCGGCTGCACGGGGGCGCCAAGGATTACGAGCTGGTCGTCCCCGAGGCGCTCCTGGCGCAGAGCCGCCGCACGCAGCGGCTGTTCAACGTCGTCATGGGCTGCATCGCCGGCATCTCGCTGCTGGTGGGCGGCATCGGCATCATGAACATCATGCTGGCCACCGTGCTGGAGCGGACGCGGGAGATCGGCGTCCGCCGCGCCGTGGGGGCCCGCCGGAGCGACATCCGCTTCCAGTTCGTGGTCGAGTCCTTTGCCATCAGCCTGCTCGGCGGCCTTGCCGGCATCGCGGTCGGCCTCGGCATCGCCCGCGGCGTGGCCCTCTACGCCGGCTGGGAAACCGTGGTCACCGGCGCCTCCATCCTCCTCTCGACCGGCGTGGCCATGGCTGTAGGCCTCACCTCCGGCCTTTATCCCGCCACCCGGGCCGCCAGCCTCGATCCCATCGATGCGTTGCGGTACGAGTAGATCGTCGCGCCTTCAGGCGCGGTAATTGCTTGCGCACCTCCTTGAACCCGGGCGACAGCCCTCGGCAAAAGGAGAGCTCCATGCGCAGACAGATTTCCGTGATGATCGGACTTGGCCTGTTCCTCTTGATGGGGACAGCGGCTGTGGCCCAGGTACCCTCGGCGCCCACGAACCTCGTCGCGACGACGATTTCCGACGACCAGATCCAGATCACCTGGCAGGACAATTCGAACAACGAGACGGCATTCGTTCTCGAGGCCCGGACCCCCACGACCTCTTACCAGGAGCTCTCTCCGCTGATTCCAGCGAATTCGACGACCGCCACCGTGTTCAACCTGGAGCCGGGCGTGACCTACTTCTTTAGGATCAAGGCCCGCAATGGCTCCGGCGACTCCGGCTACTCCAATGAGGCTTTTGCCACCACCTTCGACTTCAACTGCACCCAGAACGCCACGACCATCTGCCTCAACGGCGGCCGCTTCCAGGTGCGCGCCACGTTCCAGACTGCCTCCGGGCAGGCCGGCAATGCGCAGGCGGTCAAGCTCACGGACGATTCGGGCTACTTTACGTTCTTCAGCGCCTCCAACGTCGAGCTGATCGTCAAGGTCCTGAACGGTTGCTCGCTCAACAGCCGGTACTGGGTCTTCGCCGCGGGCCTGACCAACGTCCGGGTCGACCTCACGGTGACCGACACGTCTACGGGGACTTCCAAGCCCTACATCAACCCCTTGAACCGGCCGTTCCCGCCGATCCAGGACACGGCGGCGTTCGCGACCTGTCCGTAAGGAGCTCTGGTCTCCGGATCTCGTCCTCCGCGGCTAGGATGGAGCCGCGGAGGACGATCTTGCAACGAGGCCCTGGACAGGTATCGCTCGAACGCGCTCTCTCGAAGCTCGGCCTGGCTTCGCGGACGCAGGTGCGGACCCTGATCCGCGAGGGCCGGGTCGCGGTTGACGGGCGCGTGGTTTTCGATCCCCTGGCACCCGTGGTGCCGGAGCACATTTGCGTCGAGATCGACGACCGCCCAGCCGCACAGGCGGAGCCGCTGACCGTCCTCCTCCACAAACCGCGAGGCGTCGTCACGACCCGTTCGGACCCGGAGGGAAGACCTACCGTCTACGGCTGCCTGGAAGGACTGGAGGCCCACGTCGTCCCGGTCGGCCGGCTCGACGCGGCCACCACCGGGCTCCTCCTCCTGACCAACGACACCCGCTTCGCCGACTGGGTGACCGATCCGGCCAACGCGGTGTCCAGGGTCTACCTGGTCACCGTCCGCGGCAAGCTGGACGACGCGACCGCCCGGCGCCTGGCGGAAGGAATCGAGGACAAGGGCGAGCGCCTGGCCGCGCGGAATTTGACGGTCCGCAAGCGCTCCGGCCGCGAGACGCACCTGGTCGTCGAGCTGACCGAGGGAAAGAACCGGGAGATCCGCCGCCTCCTGGCCGCCGCCGACCATGAGGTCACCCGTCTCAAGAGGGTTTCGTTCGGAGGGCTCGAGCTGGGCGGCCTGGAGCCGGGCCGGTGGCGGGTGGTCTCGCCGGAGGAGCTGCGGATGGCGTTCCCGGGGGCGCCGGTGCGGGGGCCGGTTTCGCGGTAAGATCTCGCCGGACGAAACATCGCTATGCTCCGCCTGAGCCTCCATCCAGATCGAGGGCTACCGGGCCTTTCGATCGTTTACTGCGCCTCTCAGCTCACTCGAAGTTCTTGTGGGAGCGAACGGCTCTGGCAAGTCCAGTCTGTTCGAGTTTCTGAGATTTCTGCGGGATAGCTCGTCGCAAGAGATTCCACCTGAGATCGTGGCAGGGTCGGCGGGACAGCAGATCTTCCACAAGCCTGGGCCGGATCACTTCCGCTGGAGCGTGGACGTCGGTTGGGGTAGCTCTCAGCCACTGCTCACCTACATGGGGCAAGTTTCTGGCCCTGTGGGCAGGCCGCACGTGTCCTACGAACGGGCTCTGGGGGAGGGGGAGCCAACTCGCTACAAGTATCTTGATGTCGAAGAGGGAACGGGGGCGCTGTCCGAGCCTGTCTTGAAGGCCGGGTCTGGGCGCTTGCGCCAGAGCGAGGGGACTTCGTATCCGGTGACTCTGAGACGGGCCAACCAACTGGCGCTGAGCCTTGCGACCAATCCGGAGCTCCGCACTCTGTATGACCTCCGCGAATATCTCGAGAGCTGGCGTTTTTACAGCTCCTTGAAGATCGCGAATGACAAGATCCGCCAGCCCGTGCTGATCGAGCAGGAGCCTGTCCTGCAGGAAGATGCGAGCAACCTGACCTCGGTCCTTCACTTCCTCTACACGGAACACCGTCCGGTTTTCGAAGAGCTGCAGCAGCACCTGCGCTCCATCGTGCCGGGCTTCAAGGCACTTTCTGTCAAAGCGCGAGGGGGGCCCGGCCAAGTCCTCGCTTTCTGGCAGGAAGAAGGTGTGAACAGCGAGCTCAGCCTCGCCGATCTCTCAGATGGCATTCTGCGTCTGCTCTGCTGGATGGTGGTCTGTCTCCATCCGAAACCGCCGGCCTTGATCTGCATCGACGAGCCGGACCAGGGGGTGCACCCCCGCACCCTGCCGCTTCTGGGAGGCCTTTTCGAGAAGGCGTCGGACCGGACGCAGATCCTTCTTGCCACCCATGCCTCCTATTTCCTGCTCCAGTTCGGCCTTGATAGCATTGCCGTGCTTCGCAAAGAAGACGGTGAGGCGAAATTCTTCAAGCCCAAGGACTCCGAAGCGCTGGCGCGCAACCTGGAGGACTTTGGCTCCGAAGAGATCGAGGCCATGCACCGCAGCGATGAGCTGGAGCGCCTCGCGTGAGAAAAGTCCAGGTGTTTGTCGAAGGGCCGTCGGACAAGGCGGCGATGGGAGCGCTCCTCGCCCCCTTGTTGCGGCGTCTCCTGGACCGCGGAGTTGCAGTCCATTTCTTCGATGCGCCTTCTGGAGACCGGAAGAAAGCCGTCCTTTTGAAGGTCCCGGAGAAGGCGGTGAACATCCTCCGCAGCGAGTCGAAGACGGTGGTCGTCGCCATGCCCGACCTCTACCCGAAGAACCGAGGCTTTCCCCATACCACGCCCGAGGAGCTCGCCGCAGGAATTCTTCGGAGCTTTCGTGCAGCCCTGGAGCGGAAGGGCCTCCGGGACACGGGTCATCTGGAGGAGCGGTTCAAGGTGTTTTGCTTCAAGCACGATCTGGAAGCCCTCGTTCTGGCCTCCTTTAGCGCGCTCAAGGCGCGGCTCGGTGTTGCCGATCTCAAGAAGAGCTGGAAGCTGCCGGCCGAGGACGTGGACCACGAACAGCCTCCGAAGCGGGTCGTTGAAGCTCTCTTCGAGAGCTGCGGCCAGCGGTACAAGGACACGGTGGATGCTCCGCTCATCCTCAGCCACGGACAGTATGAGGCGCTTGCTGAAGAGTGCTCGCAATGCTTCAAGCCCTTTGTCCAGTTCCTCTCGTCCTTGTGAGGCGCAGGGCCGGTCCTTTTTCGCTTCTCCCGCGATAGAGTCCCCTTCGTGCGCAAGATTACCCTCGTCACCACGGGTGGGACGATCGAGAAGACCTATGACGAGCTGAAGGGCGACCTCGTCAACCGGCGGTCGATCGTGCGGCGGATGCTTTCCGAGCTGCGGCTGGAGGACACGGATGTCAACGTCCTCGAGCTGATGAGCAAGGACAGCCTCGACATGACCGATGCGGACCGGGAGCGGATCGTCCAGATCGTCCAGGCCGTCGGAGGGAGCAACGAGAGCGATACGGCCGGCATCGTGATTCTCCATGGCACCGACCGCCTCGCCGTCACCGGCGAGCTCCTGGTCGCCGAGATCTCGGACCCTTGCATCCCCATTGTGCTCACCGGCGCGATGCGTCCCTTCGAGATGAAGCAGTCGGACGCCTTGCAGAACCTGACGGAGGCAATCTTCGCCGCCGGAGTGCTGCAGCCTGGAATCTACTGCGTGGCCCATGGCCGGTCTCTCCAGTTCCCCGGCGTGCGCAAGGACCCGGAGCGGGGCACGTTCGTCAAGGACTGATGGAAGGGGAGCCGTGAGAGCCGCCCTCGCGGTCCTGGCCGCCTCCCTGCTCGCTCCTCCGGCCCTGGCCCAGCCGGGATATCCGATCGACGTATATCTGGGCGAGGTCGCCTTCCTCGAAGTCTCCCTGTCTCCCGACGGTCGCCGGCTTGCCTTCGTCACGCGGCAGGATGACCCGGTCCGGGACATCGAGGAGCACGCCCTCTGGCTGGTCGATGTCGCGGGCCCAGAGCCGGGCCGGCCCGTCCGCCGGACCTCCGCACCATCCCCGGTCTGGGAGCTGAGATGGTCGCCGGACGGCAGCCTCCTCTCCTTCCTCTCAGCCTCCTCGCGGGACGAGGCGCCGCAGCTCCATGCCCTCGATCCGGTCGCGGGCGAGCCGCGCCGGCTGACCGATCCCTCCCGGTTCGAGGAGGGCGTCCTCTCTCACGACTGGCTGCCGGACAGCTCCGGGGTCATCCTTGCCGCCGTGGCTCCTCCCACCGAATCGGAGCTGCGGGCCTCTCGCGCAAGGCGTGAGCTGCTGGGGGACGTCCGCCGCCTGCCCCCTCCGCCGGCCCGCGGGCCTGCTCTTTACCGGCTGGCCCGGGTCGATTTCGCCGTACAGGCTCCAATCCTGTCCATCGAGCCCAATCCCGCGAGCATCCATCTCTCTCCGGACGGGAGCCGGATTGCCTTTGCTGCCGGGAGCTACGTGGGGACGGTGGCGGAGTGGGAGGCCTCGATCGTGTCTCTGGGACATCCGGGAGCTTCCCCGGTGCGCACCCGCAACTGGACCTCCGAGGATCAGCTCCTCTGGGCCGGCCGCGACCTTCTGATCACAGGCTCAGGAGAGCAGAAAGAAGGGCGGTACACCAGTACGGAGAGGCGGCTCTATCGAATGGAGCCGGACGGCCGTCTCGTGCGCGTCGCCCCGGACCTGGAGGGGAGCGTGATCGAAGCCGTCCCCCTCGCCGACGGCTCGGTCCTGGTGACGGCGCTCGTCTCGACCAGGATGCGGATCGACCGGATCGATCCCGGGACCGGACGGGTGCAGATCCTCTTTGACCACCATGGGACCATCGAACGCCTCACGGCCTCGCGTGACGGCGGGAAAATCGCCTTCGTCCGCTATGACCGACGTTTTCCAGAAGTCTGGCTGGCGGACGGGCTGGATCGGATCTCCGCGGCCCGGCCTGTGACCGATTTCAACGCGGTCCTCGACCGTCATCCGGCTCCGGACATCGAGACGATCTCCTGGAGCAACGGGGAAGGAGATATCGTCGAGGGCGTCCTTCTCTGGCCGCCGGGCCGTAAAAGGGAGAAGGGCCTACCCCTGGTGATCAGCCTGCACGGCGGCCCCTTCGGCGTCGCTCGCACGGAGACCATCTCGCTGGGCGGGAGCTTCGTCTCCTACCCAGGCCTTCTGGCCTCGCGCGGCTTCCTGGTGCTCGCTCCCAACTTCCGGGGCGGCGCCGGCCGGGGAGATGCCTTTACGCAGGCGATCGAGGGTCATCGCTGCTCGCGTCCCTCGGCCGACGTGATCGTCGGCGCGGAGCACCTGGTTACCCTGGGCTGGGCCGACCGCGAGCGGATGGGAGTGTCGGGCTATAGCGGCGGCGGCGCCCTGACGAACTGCCTGATCGGCCGGACCGGCCTGTTCCGCGCTGCCGTGACCGGGGCGGGGCGGTGGGACGACATCTCCATGGTGGCCGGCTCGCCGCGCGGCGCCTTCTGGGCCGAGAGCTATTACCTGGCCCGGCCCCCGTGGGAGGACGTGACCCGGTACTGGACCGAGTCGCCCAGCGGCCGGACTGGCCAGGTGAAGACGCCGACACTGATCACGTTTGGCGAGCTCGACGGCCCGGAGCAGGGCCAGGAGATCTATTGGTCCCTGACCCAGCGCGGCGTGCCGGTCGAGCTGCTGATCTATCCGCGAGAGGGTCACATCTTCCAGAAGCCCTCGCACAAGCGGACCAAGCTCCTGACCGAGCTCGACTGGCTCGAGCACCATCTCCTGGGCCGGCCCCGCCCAGGCTTGAATTGAGGAGGACACATGTCTCAATCCATCGACGAGTTCCGTGCCTACCGGGAGCGCATGAACGAGCGCATCCTGGGGACCGACCACCTCGGGATCAAGCGCTTCTTCAACCTGGACAGCGCCGCCTATCGGGACGGTGCCCTCGACGGCAAGACCAAGGAGCTGCTGGGCCTGGTCGCCTCGGCCGTCCTGCGCTGCAACGACTGCATCGACTACCACCTCGACCAGTGCATCGAGGTCGGCTGGACGGACGACGAGCTGTACGACGCCCTGAACGTGGCCCTGGTCGTCGGCGGCAGCATCGTCATCCCCCACCTGCGCCACGCCTTCGACACCATCGACCAGCTCCGGGCGGAGAAGACTTAATCCAGGAAAAGGTCGGACATCAGCGGCTGGCCGGGCTGGACGGCGTACCTCTCGAAGTCGGTGACGCCGGCCTCCCGCAGCACGTCCTCGTCGATGTAGAAGTTGCCCGTGCAGCAGCGGCTGTCGCGGGTGAGGACGACGTGAGCGGCGTCGGCCACGATCTCGGGCTTGCGGCAGCGCTCGGGCGGCGCCATGCCGCGAAGCATGGCGATGGCGGCGGTGGCGATGACCGTGCGCGGCCAGAGAGCGTTGATCGCGATGCCGTCGTCCCTGAATTCCTCGGCCATCCCCAGGACGCAGAGGCTCATCCCGTACTTCGAGATCGTGTAGGCCGTGTGCCGTTTGAACCACTTCGGGTCCAGGTTGATCGGCGGCCCAAGGGTCAGGATGTGCGGGTTGGGGGACTTCCGGAGCCAGGGAATGCAGGCCTGGGAGCAGGCGAAGGTGGCGCGGGCGTTGACCGACCACATGAGGTCGAAGCGCTTCATCGGCGTCTCGAGGGTCCCAGTCAGGTTGATGGCGCTCGCATTGTTGACCAGGACATCGATCCCGCCGAAGGTGGCGACCGTCTGCTCGACGGCCTTCTGGATCTGTTCCTCGTCGCGGACATCGACCTGGAGAGGGAGGGCCCTGCCTCCAGCGGCCTCGATCTCCTCGGCGGCCGTGTAGATCGTCCCGGGCAGCTTGGGATGGGGCTCCGCGCTCTTGGCGGCGATGACGATGTTAGCGCCGTCCGCGGCGGCGCGCAGCGCGATCGCCTTGCCGATGCCGCGGCTCGCGCCGGTGATGAAGAGGGTCCTGCCTTGGAGGTCGGCCATGGCCGCATCATATCGTGGGCCAACGCGCCGGCTATGGTATCGTCCTTGCGAATGAAGAGGATGACGATCCCAACCGAGCCGATCGGCAGCATCCCGAGGCCGCTGAGGTTGATCGAGGCGGTCGCGGCCACGGACGGCGCGGACCCGAGGCTGGACCCGCTCTACGAGGAGGCGATCCGGGACACCATCGAGCGGTTCGAGGCCACGGGCTCGCCGGTCATCACCGACGGCGAGCAGCGGAAGTACCACAACTTCTGGACGTACTGCGTCCACGGGCTGCCGAACACGGCCCCGGACGGCTTCAAGATCCCGTTCGCGGCCGGCCACATCCGCCGGATGCCGCGGCTGACGGCCGGCCCGTTCCGCTACAAGCGGCACGCGGACAGCTACCTGGACGTGGCCCTGCGGTACGCCCACATGCCGGTGAAGCAGGCGGTCATCTCGCCCTCGGCCCTGAGCCTCATGTACCCGGCCGACGAGATCCCCGGCTACTCCCGCGAGCAGTTCATCGACGACCTGCTGCGCGAGCACGAGACCGAGGTCCGCACCTGCCTGCGCAAGGGCGCGCACAAGGTGCAGATCGACTTCACGGAGGGGCGGCTGGCGGTCAAGATCGACCCCTCCGGGGATCTCCTGCACAGCTTCATCGACCTGAACAACCTCGCGCTGTCGCGGTTCTCCGCCGAGGACCGCCAGCCGCATCGGCGTGCACACCTGCCCGGGCGGCGACCGCGACTCGACCCACAGCGCGGACGTCGATTACGCCGAGCTGCTGCCCAGCCTGTTCGAGCTGAAGGCCGGGAACTTCTACATCGCCCTGGCCGGCGAGAAGGACCGCGTCCGCGTCCTGAAGATCATCCGCGACCACATGAAGCCGGACCAGCGGGTGTTCGTCGGCGTCGTCGCGCCGATCGACCCGCGCGTCGAGACGCCGGAGGAGGTCCGGGACCGGGTCCTCGAAGCGGCCGAGTACATCCCGGTCGAGCAGCTCGGGCACGACGCGACGACTGCGGGTTCTCGCCGTTCTGCGACGACACGTCGACGACCCGCGACACGGCGTTCGCGAAGATCCGCGCGCGGGTGCTCGGCACGGCCCTCGCGTCGGAAATACTCGGAGGCGGGTGATGGCGGCGAACGACGACGAGGAGCGAGCGGCTCCGGTCCGTCGCGCTGCAGAACGCCCAGAGCCATCCTCCTCGCCCGCCAGCGGGCCGAGCGGGAGCTCGCCGCCGAGCGGGAGCGGCTGCGGATCACCCTCGCCAGCATCGGCGACGCGGTGATCAGCACCGACGCCGAGGGCCGGGTGACGTTCCTCAACGGCGTGGCCGAGGCCCTGACCGGCTGGACCCAGGCCGAGGCCGCGGGCCGGCCCCTGCCGGACGTCTTCCGCATCGTCAACGAGCACACCCGCCAGCCGGTCGAGAACCCCGCCCTGCGGGCGCTGCGGGAAGGGGTGGTCGTCGGGCTGGCGAACCACACGGTCCTCATCGCCCGGGACGGGACCGAGCGGCCGATCGACGACAGCGCCGCCCCCATGCGGGACGAGCTCGGCGCCCCGGTGGGGGCGGTCCTGGTCTTCCGCGACGTGACCGAGCGCAGGCGGGCCGAGGAGGCCCAGGCGCGGCTCGCGGCCATCGTCGAGTCGTCCGAGGACGCGATCGTCAGCAAGACCCTCGACGGCGTCATCCGGTCGTGGAACGCCGGGGCCGAGCGGCTCTTCGGCTACACGGCCGAGGAGGCCGTCGGCCGGCCGATCACCCTGATCATCCCGCCGGAGCGGCTGGACGAGGAGCGGGAGATCCTGGCCCGGCTCCGCCGCGGGGAGCGGATCGAGCACTTCGAGACGGTCCGCGTGGCCAAGGACGGCCGCCGGCTCGACATCTCGCTGACCGTCTCCCCGATCCGCGACGCGGAGGGCCGCGTCATCGGGGCGTCGAAGATCGCCCGCGACATCACCGAGCGGAAGCGGGCGGAGGCGGCCCTGCGGGAGGCCGTGGAGGCGCTCAAGGAGGCCGACCGCCGCAAGGACGAGTTCCTCGCGCTGCTGGCCCACGAGCTGCGGAACCCGCTCGCCCCGCTCCGCAACGGCCTCCAGGTGATGCGGCTGGCCGCCGGCGACGCGGATGCCGTCGCCAGGTCGCGGGACATGATGGACCGGCAGCTCGCGCACATGGTGCGGCTGATCGACGACCTGCTCGACGTCTCCCGCATCAGCCGAACAAGATGGAGCTGCGCCGCGCCCGGGTGCTGCTCGCGGACGTCGTCAGCAGCGCGGTGGAGACGGCCCGCCCGGCGATCGAGGCGGCCGGGCACGAGCTGACCGTCTCGCTGCCGCCGGAGCCGGTCCACCTCGACGCCGACCTGACCCGGCTGGCCCAGGTGTTCGGCAACCTGCTCACCAACAGCGCCAAGTACACCGAGCGGGGCGGGCACATCTGGCTCACCGCCGAGCGGCGAGGGCGACGAGGTCGTCGTGGCGGTCCGGGACACCGGGATCGGCATCCCGGCCGTCGCCCTGCCGACCATCTTCGACATGTTCTCCCAGGTGGACCGGTCGATCGAGCGGAGCACCGGCGGGCTGGGCATCGGGCTGGCGCTGGTCAAGGGGCTGGTCGAGATGCACGGCGGGACGGTCGACGGCCGCGAGCGCCGGCCAGGGCAAGGGCAGCACGTTCACCGTCAGGCTCCCGGTCCTGGCGGACCGAGCGGAGTCGTTGCCCGAGACGTCGGCCGAGGGCTGGCCGGACCCCGTCGGGTCGAAGCGGCGCATCCTCGTGGTGGACGACAACCGGGACGCGGCGGCCTCGATGGCGATGATGCTCCAGCTGCTGGGCAACGAGGTCCGCACCGCGCACGACGGGGTCGAGGCGGTGGAGGCGGCCGAGCAGTTCCGGCCCGAGGTGATCCTGATGGACGTCGGGATGCCCCGGCTCAACGGCTACGAGGCGACGCGGCGCATCCGCGAGCAGCCGTGGGGACACGACATGGCCGTCATCGCCCTGACCGGCTGGGGCCAGGACGGGGACCGCGCCAAGTCGAAGGAGGCCGGGTGCGACGGCCACCTGGTCAAGCCGGTCAACCTGCCCGACCTGGAGAAGCTCCTGGCTGAGCTGCCGGGCAGCAGCACTTCCGTGGAACCGCAGCGGAAGGACTGACGCTACAGGGCCGACGTGCCCGGCGGCACGAGACGGTCGATCTCGGCCGCGTCCTCGAAGCCATTATCTCAGAGGTTGTTTGGAAACTCTGCTGGGGGGCGTCGCCTTGGTCCCTCACCCCCGGCCCCTCTCCCGGGGGAAGGGAGGGCGGATGGGAGAGGGGCCGGGGGTGAGGGACCAGGGCTCGCGCAGGGTCCATCCGGGGAGTCCTCCTGCCGCGTAGAGTAGGGACGATGAGCAGCCCAGAGCCACGACACGTCTTCGTCACCGGCCACGTAGCTCTTCATGATCGGAGCCGGTTGCGCGATGCTGAGATAGACGAAGTGGCGGATGCCTGCCTCCCGGGCTGCGGCCACCGAGGCATGCACGGAGACGAGGTCGATCTTCCGGAACTGGTCCGCCTTCCAGGGAGCCGGATGCGGGACCCCGACCAGGTGGACCAGGGTGTCCGCGGGAGCGACCTCGCGGGCGAAGGAGGTGCCGTCCAGCGCGTTGCCGAGGACCGCGTCGCAGCCGGCCGGCAGCTTCCCTTCCGACCCGGGCCGCGCCAGGGCCCGGACGCGGTGCCCCCGGGCCAGCAGCTGCGGGATCAGGGCTTCTCCGAGATAGCCGGTCCCGCCGGGGACCGCGATGCGCTTCACGCGCACCGTGGTGCCTGCGACTGGACCCGGCAAGGTGCATCCGGCTTCGCGAAGCCGATGACAGGCACCGTGGTCCGCGTGACAGGCCCGGCGGTGCGCGTCCCAGGCTCCACGGTCCCCGTGACACGCACCGGGAGGCGCGGTCGCGCTTGGCGAAGCGGGTGACAGGCACCGAAGTCCGCGTGACAGGGACCACTGAAGCGGGGCGCGCGCCGGTTGGTGCGCGGCAGGGACTTCCGAGGCCAGGGGGGAGCGAGCCGATTTCTTGTCAGCGCGTGATCAGATAGCCAACAACCGCCAGTAAAACGAGCAGCAGCACGAGCCCGCCGGCGAGCAGGGCCCGCCGCCGGGAAGCGGGCTGGCCGATGCCGCCCAGCCCGGTGATGAGGCGGATCTGCGACGCCTCTTCGAGCTTGCCGATGCCGGCGAGCAGGTCGATGGCCGTGGCGTAGCGCTCGGTTGGATTGCGGGCGAGGCACTTGAGGACCAGGACGTCGATCGCCGCGGGGAACTCGCTGTTGAGCTGGCTCGGCAGGGCGACGCGGCCTCCCGGAGCCCGGCCGGTCAGCATCTCCTGGAACACGACGCCGGCGGAGTAGAGGTCCGCGCGGTGATCGTCGTTGTCCGGCCGGCCATCGGTCTGCTCCGGCGCCAGGTAGTGGAAGGCGGCGAGCGAGATGGCGCCGGTCTTGATCGTGCCGGTCGTCCCCAGCGACTCGACCCGGAGGAAACCGAAGTCGGTCAGCTTGACCTGCGCCAGGTCCGGCGACACGCGAATGGCGTGCGGCCAGACGTGGCGGTGAACGACGCCGTGCATGTGGGCCTGGGCAAGCCCGCGGCAGATCCCCTTCATCACATGGATGGCTTCGGGCAGCGACAGCCGGCGGCTGCGCAGCACCTCGTCGAGCGGGACCCCGTCAAACGCCTCGGTGACCAGATACGGCCGGTCCCCCTCGCGGCCGGTGGCCACGACCTGGAGGAGGTTGGGATGGGGAAAGCGGGACAGGGCGTTCCCTTCGCGCTGAAAGCGCTCCAGCGCAGCCGGCTGCTCGACGAACCGGGACGAGAGGAGGTGGACCCGGACCTCCTCGTTCTGAGAAGGACCGACGGCGCGGTAGACGGTCGCCGCCCCCTCGCGGCCGAGCGGCTCGGTGATGCGATAGGGGCCGATCTGGGTAGGTTGGTCAGGCATCGTTCTCGAAGACGTAACGGTATCACCAACCGGGACGCGGTCGAGCGGCGCCAAACCTCGCTCCGGTATACTCTGGGGAAGTGACTCATGCGAGCTCCGCGCGGCAACCTCGCTGTGCGGCCATCCAGGAGAGGAGCGGTTCATGTTGAAGGCACTCCGTCTTCTCGCTGTCGTCGGTATCCTCGGGGTCTCCGTCTGGGCGTCGGCTCCCGGCCTGGCGCAGGCCTCTGTCACTTGCGAGGACCTCCAGTTGACCCCCTGTACTCCCGGCACCATCTATTGCACGTTCAGTTCAGGCCAGGCCGGCGCCTGCAACTGTCACTCGGGAAAGAGGTTCTGCTTCCCGCTGTTGCCTCCGGGCTAAGTGCTCTTCGCGGTGGCTGGCAGTGGTCCCGCAGGACCGGCAGTGTTCGCCGCAGATGCTTCAGCCCGAGGTGGGGCGGCGGCGCTCCTGCCACCTGGGCAGCTCTGGTAAACTTGGCTCATCTAGAAGAGAGGAGATCATGCGCCCCGATCAGGTAGTGCACAGCGACCCCGAGATCCTCGGCGGCACCCCGGTTTTCGTGGGTACTCGGGTTCCGGTCCGGACTCTCATTGACCACCTCGAGGCGGGAGACACCATCGAACAGTTCCTTCACTCCTTCCCTTCAGTGTCTCGCGACCAGGCCGTTGCGGCGCTCGAGATGGCCAGTGACTTCCTCGCCGAAACTGCGCATTCTCGTCGATGAATCGCTGCCCGTTGAGCTGGCCGACGACCTCGGCCTGCCCTCTGTCCGCACGGTCCGCGGCATGGGCTGGTCGGGTCTAAAGAACGGCGAGCTCATGAATCGCGCGGTTCTCTCTGGCTTTACACATCTCTTGACGGCCGACCAGAACCTCGAGTTCCAGCAGAACATCCGCTCCAGCGAGTTGGGTATCATCGTGCTCCGCAGTGGCACTCGGATTCACGAAGTGCGGCCGCTCATCCCCGCCATCCTCACAGCCCTCCCGCTTGTTGGACCCGGCCAAGTCATGCGGCTGGGCGCCTGAATCGGTCTCGACGGACGGCGGCGCGGTCGACAAGTCAACGCCAGAGCCGCCACTCAACTTTCAGCCCAGGGCCGGAGCGCGGGGCGGCCAAGTGGGCCTGGGGCCGGCGCCTGTACCTGTCACTCAGGACGAAGGTTCTGCTACCCGCTGGTGCCTCCGGGCTAACCACAAGACCATCGAGCGTCTCGCTCAGGGCTGGGGCGGCTCCAGCACGAACGGCGCCGGCTTCATCTGCGCGATGCACGAAGTGTCGAGCCCCTGGAGGCTGGCCCGGTCGACAAAGGTCTGAGCGATCCCGAGCGGGCAGTCGTCGAAAATCCCATGGCTCTCGTAGGGGATCTCCAGGAAGAGGCTGTTCGAAAATCCCGCGACGGTCCGGCGGCCGAAGTCGGGGGGCGTGACCGGGTCGAGCCGGCCGTTGATCACCAGCACCGGGAGGTCCGAGCGGACCGCGTCGCGGTGCCCGGGCTCGACCTTGGCGCGCGGCCAGAGGTCGCACGCCGCCTTCTGCCGGCGCACCCGGTCGTCGCGCAGGAAGCTCCCGGCCGTGCGGGCGGCGATCAGCTCCTCGGTGATGTGCGGCATGTCCTCCGAGCAGGTGACCGAGAAAAAGAGGCCGTGCGACAGTCCGACTAGAGTGCCGTAGCGTTGCGGCACAATCATCTCGCCCAGCCGTTTCCAGTCGCCTGCCGCCGCCTCGTGGAACGCGAGCGGCAGGGCCGCGGCCCCCTGCGCGTTGTAGAGGATGGAACGGATGGTCTCCGCCACGACCTCGCGCGGCAGCCGGACCTTGATCGGCTTTTCGGTCTCCGGGTGAGGAACCTCGACCTCAACGGGTCCCTTGTCCAGCCGCGCCATCACTGCCTCGAAGTCCTTGCGCACCGGGAACCTGGCGCTGCAGGCCGCGTCCTGCTCGCAGAGCTCGAAGACGATGTCGAGCGAGCGTTGGCCGGCAGGCGAGTGCGAGATCGGCAGCGCCTCGTCCATCGGCACGGAGCCCCAGAGGGTCACGGTGCGGACCGACTGCGGATGGCGCTTCAGGTAGACCTGCGCCATCCGGGTGCCGTAGGAGTAGCCCGCCAGGTTCAGCTTGTCGTAGCCGAGCCAGGCCCGGACCTCGTCGAGGTCGTCCGCGCCGGCGGCGGTCGTGTAGAGCGTCAGGTCGTACTTCTTGCCCAACTCCTCCCGACACCGGCGCACCGGGTCGAGCGGGAAGAGCTGCTCGAGGAAGCTCTGGAGGTCGCCCGGGGTGCCCAGCAGGCACTGCATCTGGTCGGGCTCGCCGGTCCCCCGCTGATCCACGAAGAGAAGGTCGCGGTCCCGCGCCAGACCCGGGATGCCGGTCATGACGGTGGCCGCCTGACCGGGACCGCCGCCCAGCACGACGATCGGGTCCGGCTTCGGGTTCGGGCCGAGCGCGGGGATCACCACGATCTTCAACGAGATCTTGCGGCCGGCCTTCGCCTGACGGTTCTCCCAGACCTGGTACTGGCCGCAGAGGGCGTCGACCTCGCCGCCGTCGCGCTGCACCTTGCAGGGTTGAAGCTTGGAACGGGACGGGTGGGCGGGCTGGGCCGCGAAGCAGGTGAGGGAGACGAAGGAGGTCAGGGCGAGGAGCGAGAAAATGCGTTGGAGTCGGGGCATGCAGCTACTACGGAGATGGGGGAGAAGGGTTTGGACGATTGACTTGCCTGGTGCGCCTCTCGTAGGGGCGGGTCTGGGCGGTTGGGAGGCGGCGCGACCCGCCCTGGGTGGGGGCGCATACGACGCGAAGAGGGCGGGTTGCCCCACCGCCCGATCCCCCAAACCCGCCCCTACGAGAAGATTCCGGCGCAAAGTTAACGTCCACGGTCAGCCGTCGCTCTCGAAAATGATGACCGTGTCGCCGATCGCGATGCGGTCGAGCGGCGCGAGGGGAACGCTCTCGACAGGCTCGCCGCCGTTGACCCGGGTCCCGAAGCTGCTTTCGAGGTCGGAGAGCACCCATGCTCCGTCCTTCCACTCGATCTGGAGGTGATCCTTGCTGGCGTTGGGCTCGGTCAGCGAGAGCGTGCAGCCGCGCGAGCGCCCCACGGTCACGGGTCCCTCCTGGAGGCCGTCGAGAGCCAGCGAGGTCCCGCGGTCGGGCCCTTCCGCCACGTAGAGGCGGGCCGGCTCTGGACCCTCTGCCGGCTGCTCGGTCTTCCGCCGGGGGCGCGGCGGCAGATCGATCGTGCGGGTGGGGTAGGGGATGGGGATCCCCGCCTTCTTGAGCTCCTCCCAGATGCGCGCCCGGATGTCGCTCGCGATGCGCGGGCTCTGAGCCACGTCCTCGGTCCAGACCCGCAGCTCGTAGAGGACGGCGCTCTCGTCGAAGGAGAGCACATAGACCTCGGGGCTCGGCTTGTCGAGGGCGCCGGCCACGCCGACCACGGACTGCAACAGGGCACGGCGCACGCGGTAGGGCGGAACCTTGTAGCTCGCCCCCACCTTGAGGCGCTCCATGTGCGTGGGGTGCGGGGAGTAATAGTTGAGCACCCGTTCGTCCGCCAGCTTGCCGTTCGGGATCACCAGGGTGTCGTTCTCCCGCGTCCGCAGGTGGGTGGTGCGCCAGGTGATGGCGACCACCCGCCCCTCGTGCTCGCCGACCCGGATCCAGTCGTTGATCCGGAACGGCCGCTCGAGGCTGACCACGAGGCCGGCGAAGAAGTTGGAGAGGATCGGCTGGAGTGCCAGGCCGAGGACCAGCGAGGTCACCGCGCTCGTCGCCACCAGGGCCGTGATGTCGATGTCGGGGATCGTCAGCCGCAGGGTGATGAGGGCGGTCACCAGATAGACCATGGCCATGGTCACCGCCGTGAGGAGCGGCGGGAGCCGGATGCCCTTCTGCGCGTACAGGTGGACGTCGAAGAGGTAGAGCGCCAAGAGCCGCAGCACGGCGGCGAGGCCGGCGAAGAGGAGCAGCCAGGCCAGGGTGCGCTGGAGGGCCAGCGGATTGTGGTCCGGCATCAGCAAGATGTACACCTGGACCGCGGCCGCCGCGGAGGCGATGTAGAGAGGGAAGGCGAGCTGCCGCACCAGGAAGATCTTGCGCTGCAGCCAGGCGACGAGCGCGACCAGGAGGGCGAACGCTCCCACGCTCGCCAGCAGGGCAAGGGTCATGTGCATCATCGGGAGGCGATTCTAGCGCTAAGATGTCCCCGGTTTTCCTGAAAGGAGATGATGATGCGCAAAGCTCTGGCTTTCCCTCTTGCGCTGACGCTGCTGGCTCTTCCTGGCCGTCGCCGGTGCTGGCCCAGACGACGATGGAGAAGCCCGCCGCCGCGCCGGCTGCGGGCGGTTTCCGCGTGGAGCTCGTGCGGCAGATCGATGACGCCGAGAAGAAGCTGATCGCCCTGGCCGAGGCCACCCCGGCCGACAAGCTCGCCTGGCGTCCCAACGACAAGGTCCGCTCGACGTCCGCGGTGTTCATGCACGTTGCGGGCGGCAACTACTTCCTGCCGACCCTCTGGGGCGTCAAGCCGCCCGAGGGGCTCAGCCGCGAGATGGAGAAGGAGACCGACAAGGCGAAGGTGATCGACGCGCTCAAGAAGTCCTTCGACCACGCCCGCAAGGCCATCACGTCGGCCTCGGACGCCGATCTCGAGCGGACTATCAAGATCTTCGACCACGACGGCACCGTGCGCGAGGGCATGATGATCATCGCCACCCACGCCCACGAGCACCTCGGCCAGTCGATCGCCTACGCCCGCATGAGCGGCATCGTGCCGCCGTGGAGCGCGGGCGGGGGGCAGTAGGAGTCATCCGCCGCCGAAGGCCACCCCGATCTTCTTGAGGAAGTCGAACGGAGGAACGCCGCCGGCGAAGACGAAGACGTAGTCGTTCTCCAGCTCGACCGTGTCGCCCTGCAGGCGGAGGCGGAGGCGGTCGGGCTGGATCTCCTCCGGCTGCGACGAGAAGACGGGCCGCACCCTGCCCTCGGCGATCAGCGCGTCGAGGGCGTCCGGCGGTCGTAGGTGACCGCGAGCCCTGCCACCAGCGCTTTCCAACACCCTCTGAGGGTTTTCCCCTCTCTGGAGATGAGGGATTTCCCTCTATTCCCTATCTCCCCGTCGCCTCTAGAATGCTCCCACCTTAGGAGTGGCACTACACTTGTACCTTACGAGGAGGCGTTCATGAAGCGTTTCTTGAGATCGCGGATTTTCCTGTTCGTTGCCGTCCTTTGCATCGCCACGGCCGCCCATGCCGCCGCGCCCAACGCGGGCACGGTCTCGTCCGGCGGCTCAGCGAGCTGGGAGGGCGGACCCTACACCGTGGGGGTCCCCAATCAGCTCGGGTGCATCACTCCGCTCAACCCCTCCTGCGACAAGTTCGCTCTGACTGTCAACCTGAGCCCGGGGGACCGTTTCGTGGTGGCGGTCGCGAGCAATAACCCGGCGGACGACTATGATCTCTACGTCTATTACCCGAACGGCACCGAGGCCGGGCGCTCGGCCAATGACGGCGGGAACGAAGCTGTCGTGATCAAGCACGACAACCTGCACGGCACCGGCCCGTACAAGGTGCGCGTGCTGCCCTTCCAGGTCACCTCGGGCTCCACCTACCAGGGCGTCGCGAGCGCGACCACCAGCCCCGCGATCGAGCCGGAAGACCCGAACGCCTGCCTCGAATTGATTCCCGCCGCCATTGGCATTCCGGGGATCACCGACGCCGGCCAGACGGTGTCGCTCGACGTCGCGGTCCTTCTGGACGGCGTGAGCGTCGGAGACGCCGACCTGCTCATGACCACGGCCGCGCAGTCGTACGCGCCGCTCGGCATCGACCTGAACGTCGTCTCGTATGACACCGTCACTTTCACCGGCACCGAGGGTGCCGGCATCATCCAGCAGGCCAAGGACCACTTCGGCGGTGTGCGGCCGACCGGATCGGACCTAGTCTACATCCTGAGCAGCAAGGACCTCACCACGGATGGCGACACCGCGCTGGCCGGCCTGGCCGACTGCATCGGCGGCGTCCGGTTCGCGCATCACGCCTTCGCGGTCGGCGAGGCGGAGGGCATCGCGGAAGGCGTCCTCGGGCCGTTCCGGGTGAACGTCGATGCCCATCCGGAGGTCGCCGCCCATGAGCTCGGGCACCTGATGGGAGCCCATCACCACTACGCCAACTGCGTCGAGGGCCTGCTCCAGGGAGATCAGGACGACCTCTCGCCCTGCACCCTGATGTTCAACTTCGTCGACTTCCAGTCGTTGAACTTCGGGATCCTCGAAGGAGTCACGGTCCGAGGCCACGCGGTCAACTACGCCTCGCCATAGGGGGACGGGTGCAGTGAGCTTCCGGGATCGCCCTGGTCCCGGAAGCCTGGAGGACAGGAACATGAAACCAGATGATGCCCTGTCACGGCTGGTTCAAATCCTTGCCTCGCATCCCGAAGCTTCAGAAATTGAGATCCATCGATCCCTGGTCAATCAAGGCATCGCCGAGCTGCTCGCGGATCGAGCCTACAAATTCACACAGATCGCCTGGGGCCGGCTCCTTCTCGAGGGAATGGGGATCCACCAGTTCTCAGAGGACTATCTGTGCTTCGATTCGGAGGGTCGGGTTGTCGAGACGGGCAAGCTGGCCGACGAGCCCTGCTATCAGGCAGCCATGCGGAGCGCGGAGCGATATGCGCGAACGCCGGCTTTTCAGCGCCTTGCACTGGAGTCGGCCGACGTCCACGCCGTGAACGAGGCCCTTCATGCCGGATCGAAACTCGAGGAGCTGGTGGCGTCTCCGGCATGTATCTTCACCGCGGCTCGATCGCGTCGATCGGCGTTGCGACGGCATGTACAATCTCCCCGTCGAGGTCACCACAAGCTCTGGGGTTTGTAACAGGCGAGGCAGGAGGGCCGGCCTTGACTGCGGCCGGCCCGGGAGGAAGGGCGTAGGGGTGGGAAAAGCGGAAGTTTCTGTACGGCCGGTCTGCCAGGGGGCCGATCGGCCGGGATCTTTTGAAATCGGGTGGAGCAGAGGACCGGAATCGCTCACCCCACCGGGTCTGGATGAAGGAACGCTGGACGACGGGCGATCCCCTCACCCGTAGGCTCATCGGCCATAATCGGGACTATGGACCAGCCCCATCTCTCCACTTCCCGGCTGCGCCTTCGACCCCTTGCCGGAGACGACCTCGACGCCGTCCATGCCCTCTGGACGGACCCGGACGTTTTTTGAGATCGGCATCCGCATGGCGCTTGGCGCGGATCAGCCGGACATCCTGCGCCATTTCCTGTGGAAGGGCGTCGCGCTCCTGGCGATCGGTCTGGCGGCGGGGCTCGCCGCCGCGCTCGGTCTCGCGAAAACGATGGCGAGCATCCTGTTCAACGTGAGCCCCTGCGACCCGCTCGTGTTCATCGCGGTCCCCTGCGTCATCGCGCTCTCCTCGCTCCCCGCGATCCTCCGTCCGGCCTGGCGGGCGGCGAGGTCGATCCGTCGTCGTTGTTCCGGACGAGCTGAGCGGTCAGCTCCCTCGCCAGCCGCTCGACCTCGGGCCGGCGGAGGAGGCTGTAGTGGTCTCCGGGCAGGATGGTCCGGTCGAGGCCGGCCGGGACGAGCCGGCTCCAGGCGTCGAGCGCGGCGGCGTAGGAAGCGGTGGTCGCCTCGGAAACCCAGAGGGTGAGGCGGCCGGTGTAGGGCTCGGGCGCGTAGGCGCGGCTCGCCTGGAGGTTGGCGGCGAAGGTGGCGAAGAGCGGCTCGATCTGGGCTAGGCCGAAATCGGCGGGCAGGAGGCCGGCGGTGTGGCCGAGGCGGACGACGTGTGCGAGCTTCTCCTGCTCCGGCAGGGAGCGCAGCTCTTCGGGGGAGATCCCGACATTGAAGCCGAGCAGGCGGGCCATGTCCTGTGCGAACGAGGCCACGAGCTCCTCGTCCGTGGCCGGCGCGGTTGCGGTCTCCGGCGGCAAGGTGTCGATCAGCGCGAGGAGCTCGGGAGCCTGGCCTTCCGCCGCGAGCTGCCTGGCCATTGCGAAGGCGACCAGCCCGCCCATGGACCAGCCGCCGAGCCGGTAGGGTCCTTGCGGCTGGACGCGGCGCACCTCGGCGAGGTAGCGGGCCGCCATCTCTTCGATGCTTTTCGCGGGCGGCCGATCGTCCGGAGTCTGGAGCGCGTAGAACGGCTGGTCCGGCGCGAGATGGCGGGCGAGGTCCAGATAGCAGAGGACGTTGCCGCCGATCGGATGGATGCAGAAGAAGGGGGCCCGACTCCCGTCCGGCTTGATGGCGACGAGGGCGCCGCGTCCCTTCCGGCCGGCGGGGTGGCCGCCCGCGGTCTCGGCGAGCGCCGCGAGGGCTTCCAGGGTCGGAGCGGAGAACAGGGCCGCCAAGGGGAGGGTCTTGCCGAGTCGCTTCTCAATCCGGGCCATCAGGAGGACGGCGAGGAGGGAGTGGCCTCCGCGCTCGAAGAAGTTGTCGTGGACGCCGATGTGGGCGGCGCCGAGGAGCTCGGACCAGATCTCGGCCAGGACCTCTTCGACGGCGGTCCGCGGCGCGACGAAGCCGGGAGCAGGTCCGCTGTCCGGCTCGGGCAGGGCCTTCCGGTCGACCTTGCCGCTGGGCGTGAGCGGCAGCGAGGGGAGAGTCACGATTGCCGAGGGGAGCATGAACTCGGGGAGCTTCTCGCGCAGGGTTTGGCGAAGGGCGGCGGTGTCCAGCGCGTCGCCGGTCACGTAGGCGATCAGGCGGTCTGATTTTGCGATCACCACCGCCTCTCGCACGCCGGGGAGGGCACCGAGCGCGGCTTCGATCTCTCCCAGCTCGATGCGGTAGCCGCGCACCTTGACCTGGTTGTCGAGGCGGCCGAGGAAGTCGAGGGAGCCGTCGGGCAGCCAACGCACGAGATCGCCGGAGCGGTAGAGCCGGCCGCCGTGGTCTCCGCCGAAGGGATCGGGAACGAAGCGCTCGGCGGTCAGGTCCGGCCGGCCGAGATAGCCGCGGGCGAGGCCGGCGCCGCCGATCTGGAGCTTCTCCCGGAACGCCGAGCGAGGCGAGGTTTCCGGCGGCGGTGACGGCGTGGACGCGGACGTTCGGCAAGGGGAGGCCGATGCGCGAAGGAGGTGCACCGTCCGTGAAAGGAGCGGCCGCCGTGTCCACCGTGCACTCGGTCGGCCCGTAGACGTTCCAGAAACGGGTTCGGCCCTGCTGGCTCCGCGCGAGGGCGGCGTCACGGAGGTCGGCGTCGACGGCTTCGCCTCCCACCAGGACGAGCGCGGGCGCGGCGTCGCCTTCTCCCCCAGCCCCCAAACCGGCGGCGAGGAGCGGCCGGAGCTGCGACGGCGTGCAGTCGAGCACGTCGATCCGCTGCCGGCGGACGGTGTCCACCAGCGCCGCAGGGTCCAGCCGCACGTCCTGAGGCAGGATGTGGAGGGAGTGGCCCCAGGCGAGCTGCACGAGCTGCTTGATCGAGCCGTCGAAGGAGAACGAGGCGTTGACGCCCACCCGGAGCGGTCCCGTCTCCTCGCAGTACACCGTTTCGCGTAGCGCCCGCGCCAGGTTCACCACCGCGCCGTGCCGGACGACGACGCCCTTGGGCCGACCCGTCGAGCCGGAGGTGTAGATGACGTAGGCGGGGTGGTCGGCGTGGAGCCTCACCCCCGACCCCTCTCCCATCCCCTCCCCTGCCGCCGGGAGAGGGGCGCCACCGCCCAGGTCCTCGAGGAGCATGACCGGGGTTCCGTTCGGCAAGCGGCTGGCCAGCTCGGAGGTGGTTACCACGACCGGCGCCCGGCAATCTTCCAGAATCCAGGCGATCCGTTCTGCCGGATAGGTGGGATCGACGGGCACGTAGACGCCTCCCGCGGTCAGGATCCCTACGAAGCCGGCGATCGCTTCAACCGAGCGGTCGAGGAAGAGGACGACCGGCACTTCGGGGCCGACGCCCAGGTCGCGGAGACGCAGGGCCAGGCTCGCGGATTGCCGGCCGAGATCTCCGAAGGTCAGGCGGCGGTCTTCGCAGACGGCGGCAAGGGCTTCGGGAGCTTCCGCGATCCGTTGAGCGATCAGATGGTGCAGGCAGGGCGGATCCGCGACGGCGGTCGCGGTGTCGTTCCATTCGATCTCGAGCTGGCTTCTTTCTCCAGGGGTGAGGAGCGGCAGCTCGGAGAGCCGGCATGCGGGGTTCTCGACGGCGCCGGCGAGCAGTTGCCGGAGGTGCGCGAGGAAGCGCTCCATGGTCGTGGCGTCGAAGAGGTCGGCGTTGTAGTCGAGCACGCCGGTCAGCCGGTCCGCGGCGTCGGTCAGGGAGAGGTCGAGATCGAACTTCGCCGAGCGGGCCGCGAAGGAGAGCGGATGGAGGGTGATGCCGGGCAGCTCCAGGGGAGACGCCGGCACGTTCAGGAGCTGGAAGCTGACCTGGAAAAGCGGCGTATGCCGCAGGTCGCGGTCGGGCCGCAGCTCTTCGACCAGCTTTGCGAAGGGGAGGCTCTGGTGGTCGTAGGCGCCGAGCGCAGTGTTGCGGACGCGGTCCAGGAGCTCGCCGAAAGCGGGATCGCCGGAGAGGTCGGTGCGCAGGACGAGCATGTTGACGAAGAAACCGATCAGTTTTTCCACGTCGCCGTGGTTGCGGTTCGCGATCGGTGTCCCTACCGAGATGTCGGTCTGGCCGGTGTGGCGGTGGAGGAGCGCCTGGAAGCCAGCGAGGAGCGTCATGAACAGGGTGGCGCCGCGGCCGCGGCTGGCCGCGCGCAGCGCTTCCGTCAGCTCGGGCGGGAGGACCGGATGGCGCAGGCCGCTGGGCGCCTTGGCGAGGATCGGCCGCGGCCGGTCGGTGGGCAGCTCGAGGACCGCCGCGCCGGTGAGCTGCTCGCGCCACCAGCCGAGCTGCCGTTCGAGGACCTCTCCCTGCAACCACCGCCGCTGCCAGGCGGCGAAGTCGGCGTAACGGATGGCGAGCGGTGCGAGCGGAGACAAGGCGCCGGCGATTCGTGATTGGTAGAGAGCCGAGAGCTCGCGCACGAAGATGCCGATCGACCAGCCGTCGAAGACGATGTGGTGGAAGGAGAAGAGCACCGCGTGATCGCTCTCGCCGAGCCGCATCAGGAGGCCCCGCACGAGCGGCCCTTGCGCCAGAGAGAAGGGGCGGAGGGCCTGCGCGGAGGCCAGGCGGCGGATCTCCTTCTCGTGCCGATCCGGAGGCAGGGTCCGCAGATCGGCTACGGGGATCTCGAACGGGACCGCGGGCTGGATGATCTGCACGGCTTCTCCGTCGATCTCCGGGAACGTGGTGCGCAGGCTCTCGTGCCGGCGCAGGATCTCGTCGAGGCTCCACCGGAAGGCGGCCACGTCGAGCGGTCCTTCCAGGCGGAAGGCGGCCGCTTCGTTGTAGGCGAGCGTCCGCGCTTCGAGGCGGTCGAGGAACCAGAGGCGCTCCTGGGCGAAGGAGAGAGGGAGACGGCCGTCGTGCGGCACGGGCACGATCGGCGGCACGTCCGCCTCGCCGCCGCCGAGGCGGAGGCTCGCGATCTCGGCCGCCACGGAGGCGACGCTCGGCGCTGCGAAGAAGGTGCGGAGCGGCAGCTCGACGCCGAACGCCTGGCGCACGCGTGAGACGGCCTGGGTGGCGAGCAGAGAGTGGCCGCCGAGCGCGAAGAAGTCGTCCTCGACGCCGATCCGGTCCATGCCGAGCAGCTCCTTCCAGATCGCGAGCAGCCGCTCTTCAGTCGCGTTGCGCGGCGCCACGAGCGACCGGCCGCTCTCCGGCGCTCCGTCGGGAGCCGGCAGCCGCCGACGGTCGACCTTGCCGTTCGGGGTGAGCGGCAGGGCGTCGAGCAGCACGAAGGCGGACGGCATCATGTAGTCGGGGAGCCGCTCCTGAAGGAACGCGCGCAGCTCGGGGACGATGCGGCGGAGGAAACGGCCTTGGAGGGGTTTGTTGGTGTAGGGGCCCTCACCCCCGGCCCCTCTCCCAGCCCCCTCCCACCCTGCCGGGAGAGGGGAGACAAGCGAAGACCACAGCACCGCCTCGAACGATCCATCCGCGCCGGGATCGACCCAGCTCAGCTCGACTTCGTAGGGCAGGTCGTTCGCGAGGTCCCAAACGTCCTGCGGCTCGACGGCTCCGAGGGCGGCTTCGGCGGCACGGCGGCGGAGATCGGCGGCGGTTTCGATCCCCTCGGGGGCTTCTTGCAGCAGTCGGGCTGCCGCCGCGGCCTCGGCGGTGCGGGCGTTCGGAATGTTGCGCAGGCGCAGGACCGGCGGCGCATCTTCGGCAAGTCGGCGTCTCAGGGCGGCGAGGGTCAGCCCTTCGCGGCGCCAGTCCAGAACGCCGTCCTGGACCGGCTCCTCCCTCCCGGTCCCGATCCGCAGCACGACCTGGTACCGGAAGCCGGTCAGCTCGTTGTGGGCGCGGCCGTGCTTGGGGTGGATCTCGATGCGGCCGAGCTTGGGCAGGCGCTCCCGGAGGGCGGTGAAGAACGCGGGATCAATCACCAGCTCGTTCTCGTCGAGATGGCGGGCGTGCACCCTCTGGCGCAAGCGGGCCAGCGGCGTCTCGGGATCGGCCTGGAAGAGCTCCAGCGAGGTGTGGAACGCTTCGAGGAGCGGCAGGCTGCGCAGGTCGCCGAGGAAGATGGCGCCGCCGGGACGCACCACGGCGACGGCCCGCGAGACCACGTCGGCGAGGTAGTCGGCGCTCGGGAAGTACTGGGCCACGGAGTTGACGACCACCGTGTCGAAGGAGTCGTCTGCCAAGCCGTCGAGCTGGTGCGCGGACGCGCGGAGGAGCTGGACGCGCCCGTCGTCCAGGCCCACGCGGCCGAGCTGGCTCTCGATGTAGCGGAGGGCGCGGCCGGAGACGTCGGTGCCGGTGTAGATCTCGCAGCGCGGCGCGATGCGGAAGAGGATCATGCCGGTGCCGCAGCCGATCTCCAGCACCCGCCGCGGAGCGAGCCCGGCGATGCGGCCGATCGTGTCGTCCAGCCACTCTTCCATCTCGCTCGCCGGGAGCGGCAGGCCGGTATAGGTGCTGTTCCAGCCGATGACGTTGAAGGTGGGATCGGCCTCGACGGCCTCGTCCTGATACAGGTCGTCGAAGATCTCGCCCCACTGGGAGACCTGCTCGGTCTGCTCGCCGCTCTCGGCCGTTTCGTAGGCCGGGTTCTGCACCACGTAGGCGGCGAGGCGCCGGTCGCCCGGGACGTCCTCGCGGGCGAGCACGACGGTCTGGAGCACGGCCGGGTGCTCCTCGAGGCGCGCCTCGATCTCTCCCAATTCGATGCGGAAGCCGCGGATCTTGACCTGATGGTCGAGCCGGCCGAGGAACTCGATCGCGCCGTCCGCGCGCCTGCGGACGAGGTCTCCCGTGCGGTAGAGGCGGCTGCCGGCCGGCCCTTCGGGATCGGGCACGAAGCGCTCCGCGGAGAGCTCCGGCCGCCGCCAGTAGCCCCAGGCGAGACCGTCGCCGCCGATCGCCAACTCGCCCGCCGCGCCGAGCGGAACCGGAGACTGCCAGCGGTCCGTGACGAGGAGCGTCGTATTGGCGATGGGCGATCCGATCGGCAGCGAGCCCGGCGGCACGGTGCGGATGGGGTACCAGGACGCGAAGGTCGTGCTCTCCGTGGGGCCGTAGCCGTTGAGCAGCCGTTGAGGCGGCCGTCCGGCGAGCACCCGCCGCGCCGCGGCCGGCTCGACCGCCTCGCCGCCCACCAGCAGCTCGCGCATCCCGCCGAAGGCGTCCGGCGCCTCCTGGGCCATGCGGGAGAACAGCGCCGAGGTGAGGAACATGGAGGTGATCCGCTGCTCGCGAAGAGAGGCGGCGAAGTCCGGCGGCGACAGGACGATGTCACGGGGGATCACCACCACGGCGGCGCCGTTGAGCAGCGCGCCCCAGATTTCGTACGTCGCCGCGTCGAAGCTGATGCTAGCTACCTGCGCGGTGCGGTCTCCCGGTCCCAGGTGGAGGTAGTTGGTCTCCCGCACCAGCCGCACCACGGCCCGGTGCGGGACGGCGACACCCTTCGGTCGGCCGGTCGAGCCCGAGGTGTAGATGACGTAGGCGAGAGCCTCACCCCCCTGGCCCCCCTCTCCCATCGCCCCCCCTTCCACCGGGAGAGGGGGGAAATCCGCTTTCTCCGCTGTTTTTTTTTCGGGTGGCGGCGCCCCTCTCCCGGCGGAAGGGGGGGCGATGGGAGAGGGGTCGGGGGTGAGGGTCTCCCGGCCGGCGAGCACGCTGTCCGGCAGCAGCGCCCGGCCCGCCTCGTCCACCACCACCCACCGAAGATCGCAATCCTCCATCATCAGCGCCAGCCGTTCGGCGGGGTACTCCGGATCGAGCGGCACATACGCGGCTCCGGCCTGGATGATCGCGAGGACCGCCACCACCATGTCGGCCGACCGTTCGAGGCAGAGGCCGACGCGGCTTCCCGGTCCGGCTCCCCGGCGCCGCAGCTCGCGGGCGAAGCCGTTCGCGCGGCGGTCGAGATCCCTGTAGGAGAGGACTGTCGGACCGGCCATCACCGCGGGCGCGTCCGGCGTGCGGCGGACCTGCTCCGCGAACAGCTCCTGAAGGCTTGCGCCGGCGGGGTAGGCGGAGGCGGAGTCGTTCCACTCGATGGTGAGCTGGTGCCGCTCCGCCGCGCCGAGGAGTGGCAGGAGGGCGACCGGGGTTTCGGGATCCGCGACCGCGGCGGCGAGCAGGCTCTCGAAGGAGCGCAGCAGGCGCCGCATCGTGGCCGCCTCGAAGATCTCGCTGTTGTATTCGAGCGTCCCCTGGAGGCGGTCGCCGTCCTCGAAAAGGAAGAGGGTGAGATCGAGCTTGGCGGTGCCGCCGGCCACCTTGCCTTCGTCGGGCAGCGAGAGGGTGAGGCCGCGCACCTCCGCTTCGGCGCGCGGGAAGTTCTGGTAGCCGAACATCACCTGGATCAGCGGATTGCGGCTCAGGTTGCGCTCCGGTTGCAGCTCCTCGACCAGGCGCTCGAACGGCAGGTCCTGATGCGCATACGAGGCGAGGGCGGTCTCGCGGACCTGTCCCACGATTTGTGCAAAGCCTTGCGTCTCCGAGAGATCCGTGCGCACGACCAGGGTATTGACGAAGAAGCCGATCAGCCCTTCGACCTCCCGCCGGGTGCGGTTGGCGATCGCCAGGCCGACGGCCACGTCCTCCTGTCGCGCGAGACGGCCGAGGAGCGACGTGAAGCCGGCGAGGAGGGTCATCGATTGCGTGGCGCCGCGGCGGCGGGTGAGCGCGGCGAGCGCGCGCGACAGCTCGACCGGCGGCGTGAAGGGCTCGTTGGCGCCGCGGAAGGATTCGACCGCCGGTCGAGGATGGTCGAACGGCAGCTCCAGGCTCTCCGGGATGCCGGCGAGCTGGTGCCGCCAGAAGCCCAGCTCCGCGTCGAGCCGCTCCCCGGACAGCCATTCGCGCTGCCAGACCGCGAAGTCCGCGTATTGGATGGGCAGCTCCGGCAGCGGCGACGGCGCCCCCAGGCAGAACGCGCCGTACAGGCTCGCCAGCTCGTGGAACAGGATGCCCATCGACCAGCCGTCCGAAATGATGTGGTGCAGATTCACCAGCAGCGTGTGCTCCCGCGCGGCAATGCGGAGCAGGACGGCGCGGACGAGCGGTCCCTTGGCCAGGTTGAAGGGGCGCTGCGCTTCGTCGCCTGACAATCGCGCCAGCTCCCGCCGCCGGGGATCCTCCGCCAGCCCCTCCAGATCGACCAGCGGGACGTCGAAGACCGGCGGCGGTGCGACCACCTGGACGGGGCCGTGCTCACCGGGCTGGAACGTGGTGCGCAGCGCCTCGTGGCGGCGGACGATCTCGCGGAAGGCGCCTCGCAGGGCGTCCAGGCCGAGCGCGCCGGTCAGGCGGACGGCGCCGAACATGTTGTAGAACGGATTGTCCGGAGCCAGGCGGTCGAGGAACCAGAGCCGCTGCTGGGCGAACGAGAGCGGCAGGTCGCGGTCCCGGGGCACCGGCAGGATGGGAGAGGGCTGCGCGTGCTCGCCGCGGCGCTCGCCGTCGATACGCGCCGCGAGCGCGGTGACCGTCGGCGCTTCGAAGAACGCGCGCAGCGGCAACTCCACTCCGAAGGCGTCGCGCACCCGCGACATCACCTGCGTCGCGAGAAGCGAGTGGCCGCCCAGGGTGAAGAAGTCGTCCCGGGCGTCGATCCGCGTGAGCCCGCGCCGCTCGCCGCCCAGCACCTCGGTCCAGATCTGCGCCAGCACCTCTTCGACCGGTCCCTGCGGCGCCAGGAAACGCGCCACCGCTTTTGCCAGCGAACCCACCGCGGCCGGCGCGATCTTCGCGGTTATTTCAAAAAGACGGCGGCGGTCGACCTTGCCGTTGGCGTTGAGCGGCAGGCTCGAGAGGACCGTGACCTCCACGGGTATCATCGCCTCGGGGAGCGTCCGGCGGAGCGCGGTGCGGAGATCTTCTGGTCCAAGCGCGGGCACCGGCGCCGGCTCCAGGGCAGTGACGGTGTTTGCGACGTAGGCGGCCAGGCGCTTGTCGCCCATCTCGTCCTCCCGCACCAGCACCACCGCCTCGCGCACGCCGGGGAGGCGGGTGAGAGCGGCCTCGATCTCGCCCAGCTCGATGCGGAAGCCGCGGATCTTCACCTGATGGTCGATGCGGCCGAGGTAGTGCACCGTGCCGTCGGCCAGCCGGCGCACCAGGTCGCCGGTGCGGTAGAGCCGCTCGCCGGCTCCTTCGCCGAACGGATCGGGGATGAACACCTCCGCGGTCAGATCCGGCCGTCCGAGATAGCCGCGCGCGAGCCCCGGACCGCCGAGCAGCAACTCGCCCGGAACCCCGACCGGTTGCGGCGCGCGCGAGCGGTCCACCACGTGGAGCTGGTGGTTGGCGATCGGCCGGCCGATCGGGACCACATCGCCGGGCGGCTCGGGAACGCAGGGCCAGAAGCTCACGTCGACCGACGCCTCGGTCGGCCCGTACAGGTTGTGGAGCTCGGCCTGAGGGAGGCGGGAGAAGAAGCGCCGCACGAGCTGCGGCGGCAGGGCCTCGCCGCTCGCCACCACCCGGCGCAGCGAGGCCAGCGCTTCGAGCCCCGGCGTCTCCAGGAACACCTCCAGCATCGAGGGCACGAAATGGACGGTGGTGATCTTTTCGCGCGCGATGAGATCGGCCAGGTAGCGGGGATCCTTGTGCCCTTCCGGCTGTGCGAACACGAGGCGCGCCCCGGTCAGGAGCGGCCAGAAGAATTCCCACACCGAGACGTCGAACCCGAACGGCGTCTTCTGGAGGACGCTGTCCTCCGCCGTCAGGCCGTACGCCTCCTGCATCCACTGCAGCCGGTTGACGATTCCGCGATGGGGGATCATCACCCCCTTGGGAGTCCCCGTCGAGCCGGAGGTGTAGAGGACGTAGGCGAGGCCCTGGCCCCCCTGACCCCCCTCGGTGTCCTCAGACGGCGCCCCCCTGCCCCCGGGAGAGGGGGGAAATGGAGGGCGTCGAGCCGCACGGCCGGCGGGCCCTCCACCGGCAACAGAGCCGCAAACCGGTCCTGGGTGACCACCGCGGAAAGGCCGGCGTTTTCGGCGAGCGTCGCCAGCCGCTCCTCCGGGAGCGTGGGATCGAGCGGCACGTACGCTGCACCCGCCTCCAGCACGCCGAGCAGGCCGGTGATCATCGCGAGCGAGCGTTCCAGCAGCACGCCCACCCGGCCGTCCGGCTTCACGCCCAGCCTGGCCAGATGGCCGGCCAGTTGGCGGGCGCGGTCCACCAGCTCGCGATAGGTGGCCTGCTCGTTCTCGTCCACCGCGGCCACCGCGCCGGGAGTCCGATCGGCTTGCGCCGCCACCAGCTCGTGTAGGCCGTGGCCGCGCGGGTAGTCGGCCGCCGTGTCGTTCCATTCGGCCAGGAGCTGGTGGCGCTCGCCGGGAGCGAGGAGAGCGATCTCCGCGAGCGGCCGTTGCGGCTCGGCCAGCACGCCGGAGAGGAGCCGCTCGAGATGTCCGCCCAGGCGGACCATCGTCGGGCCCTCGAACAGCTCCCGGCTGTAGTCGAGCATGCCGAGCAGGCCCTCCTCGATCTCCCGGCAGGTGCAGGTCAGCTCGAATTTCGCGACCCCCAGCCCGGTGCCTTCCGGGATGACCTCGATGCCGGGATGCTCGATCGTGCCCTCCGGGGTGTTCTCCATGGTGAACATCACCTGCACGAGCGGCGGCCGGCTCAAATCCCGTTCCGGCGCGAGCTCCTCGACCAGGCGCTCGAACGGCAGCTCCTGGTGCGAGTAGGAGGAGAGCGTCGTCTCACGCACCCGGGTGAGGAGATCGCTGAAGCTCGGGTTGCCGCCGAGGTCCGTCCGCAGCACCAGCGTGTTGACGAAGAAGCCGATCAGCGGTCTGAGCTCGGCCCGGATGCGGCCGGCGATCGGCGTCGCCACGGCGAGATCGTCCTCTCCGGTGTAGCGCTGTAGGACGACGAAGAAGCCGGCCAGTAGCGTCATGAAGAGCGTCGCCTCATGGCGGCGGGAGAGCGCCTGAAGCTCCGAGAGCGCCGCCGGATCCATGAGGAAGGCCCGCCCGGCTCCCCGCGTGCTGCGGACGGCCTGCCGCGGGTGGTCGGCCGGCAGCTCCAGGACCGGCGACATGCCGGCCAGCCGGCTGCGCCACCAATCGAGCTCCGCCTCCAGACGCGCGCCGGACAGCCGGTGGCGTTGCCAGAGGGCGAAATCAGGATATTGGATGGGCAGCTCCGGCAACGGGCTCGGCTGGCCGGCGAGAAGCGCCGGATAGAGCACTCCGATCTCGTTCACCAGCACACCCATCGACCAGCCGTCGCTCACGATGTGATGCATCGCGAGAAGGAGCAGGTGCTCGTCGTCCGTGCAGCGGAACACGCAGCCGCGCAGCAGAGGGCCCTTTTCGAGGTCGAACGGCAGGCGGCTCTCCAGCGCGGACATCCGCCGGATCTCTGGATTCCGCCGCACGGCCGGCAGGGCGCCGAGGTCGACCACGGGCAGCCGCGGCACGAATCGAGGCGCGATCACCTGCACCGGCTCGCCGTCCTCGGTGGCGGCGAACGTGGTGCGCAGGGCCTCATGGCGGTTGGCCACACCCGCGAGCGCGAGAGCCAGGGACGGCAGGTGGAGAGACCCGAGGATGCGCGTCGCCGACGGCAGGTTGTAGACCGGATCGCCGGGATGCAGACGGTCCAGGAACCAGAGCCGGAGCTGGCTGAACGAAAGGGGGAGCGGAGCGAGCCGGTCCTCCCGGGGCTCGATGCGATCCGTTCCCCCTCCTGCCTGCCTCTTCTTGCGCAGAAGGTCACGAAGGACCGCCATCTTGGCAGAAGAAAGTCCGGATAGCTTGTTCTGCGTTTGAGTCATCGGTCGTCCATCTCTCCTCGCGGGCTCCTGCCGCGACGGGGAAGCAGAGATGTTAGACGATCAGCGGATGGCGGAGCCCTCACCGCATGGACGGCGGCTTCACCGCGCTGGTGTGGTGATGCGGTAAGGGCTCGTCACGAAATAAGTGTCGCAGTTTCGGTCTTCCAAAGAAGCTCGCCAGCGATCCAGGAAGGTTCTCACCGCAGAGCCCGGTCTATCGTGTCATGCTGAACGGGAGTGTAGGATCTAGGGCGGGAAGCCGGCAGTCCTGCTGGTCCCGCGGACTGGTTCGAACTCCCCGCGGTGGATGGAGCTGCTGCCGCGGTGGGCGTTGCCGCCGCCGCGGCAGCGGTTCGACTTCCCGCGGTGGCTGTAGCTGGTCCCGCGGCGGGCGTTGTCGCCGCCGCGGCAGCGGTTCGACTTCCCGCGGTGGCTGTAGCTGGTCCCGCGGTGGGCGTTGTCGCCGCCGCGGCAGCGGTTCGACTCCCCGCGGTGGCTGTAGCTGGTCCCGCGGCGGGCGTTGTCGCCGCCGCGGCAGCGGTTCGACTCCCTGCGGTGGCTGTAGCTGGTCCCGCGGTGGGCGTTGTCGCCGCCGCGGCAGCGGTTCGACTCGCGCAAGGGCCGAGCCATCGCCCACTGGGAGCGCCGGCGTCCCGCCGGCCCACAGTCCCCGCGGCTACGGCGACCGGCGATGGGCCTCCGCAGCCAGCCCGAACCCCCACCTCGCTTCCCGCCGTTCTTCCCAGAAGGCCGGGCTTTCGGCCCGCTGTCTTGATGATGCCGGCGAGACGCTGGCGCTCCTAGCGTCGCGCCGTACCTTTGGTGCAGTCGTCAGACGGCGTTGACTTCCCGGGGCGAGAGAGCCCGCAGATGAGACACTTATTTCGTGACGAGCCCTAAGCTAAGAGACAGGCGCTGCCACGGGAGGCGACCCGTGGTCGTGCGGAGGCCAACATGATCTGGACGGACATCCGCCGGCACTATCCTCACCAGTGGCTCCTGGTCGAAGCGCTGCAGGCACATTCGGAAGCGGGAAAACGGCAACTGGACGAGTTGGCCGTCGTCGACGCGTTCCCGGACGGGGAAACAGCTCTCCGTGGATACTTGAGACTCCACCGCGACGCTCCGTCGCGGGAGCTGTACGTTGTCCACAGCGATCGCGAAGAGCTGGAGATCACCGAGCGCACCCTGCTCGGCCTCCGCGTCGCCGGATGAAGATCCGGCTGGAGCATGGACTGGCCTACGCATCCCCTCAGCGGGCCGCCGCCAGCTCAGGATCGCATTGAGGCGGACTCCCACCTCCTCGTCGCGCCGCCGCTCACATCCCTCCGGCGGCTACTCGGGAACGAAAAGAACCGAAGTTCCAGAAGGCCAGACGCGCCGAAAGTCCTTGACGTTGAACGTGAGCAGCCGGTCCGCTGCCGACTTCTCGGCGGCTCGCGCCAGGAGGGCATCATAGACAACGCTGCCCGGCAGTCCAAGCTCCGCAACTCGCTGAAGCGTCAGCGAATAATCGGCTGGAGACAGAGAAACCATTTCCGCTACGGTCTCCACATTCTCGTGAATCAACTCTTGAGCCGCACCAGGAGTGATCTTCGGCTTGACCGGCAAACTCGTCAGTGCCGAATACAGCTCGGCCAACGTATGGGTCGCCACGAGGAAGGAGAATTCGCGCTCGCGGGCACGCTTCAGCCAGGGAAAAGCCTGGCGATGGAAAGCATGCCCTTCAAAGAGGGCGGCAACCAGGACGGAGGTATCGAAAAAGAACCTCATCCGAGGCCGGCCACCTTGCGCGACCGCTCGTCTCGGTCCCTCTGCACCGCCAGGGCGAGGTCCTCTTCGGCTTCTCCGGCGAACACGAGGACCCCTTCCTTGCGGACCAGACCTGCTCGGCTGCCGACCGGCTTCAGGAGGATGCCGCCGCTCCTCTCTTCAATGGTCAGCACAGTTCCGGCCGATAGCCCTAGATCGTCACGGAAGCTCCTCGGGGAGCTCGATCCTGCCGAGTTGGTCGAGAGTCGCTTCCATGGCTCACCTCGCAGTCATTCTACACCTCTCGCAGCAGCCCAACCCATGGGCTCGCTCACACCCCCACCTGCGGCGGCCGCCGCCCCCGCCGCCCGCCAGGCCTCACCGGGCCGCCGCTAGCTCGCGCTCGAGCTCGTCCAAGAGGAGCTCCTCGGCGGCCAGGGCGAGCGCCGCGGCGGTCGTCCGCTCAAGGAGGCTCGCGAGCGACAGGTGGACGCCGAGCTCCTGCTCCAGGCGATGGCGGACACGAGGGAGGAGGAGCGAGCGGCCGCCCAGGGCGAAGAAGTCGTCCTTCCGCCCGACGCGCGGGACGCCCAGGACGTCGCGCCAGACGTATGCCACCGCCTCCTCGGCCGGCGTCGCCGGCGCTTCGTAGCAGCCGGCCGAGGTCGCGTCGAGCTTGGGGATCGGAAGAGCCCGGCGGTCGAGCTTGCCGCTCGCGTTCCGCGGCAAGACGGGAAGCAGGGCGAAGAGCGACGGCACCGCCGGCTCGGGGAGGCGCTCTTTCAAGAATCCGCGGAGCTCGGCCGCCGTGGCGCCCTCCCCCGGCCGCGCCGCCCACCAGGCGACCAGCGCGCGCTCGCCGGCGCGCCGCTCGTCGATCCCCACGGCCGCCTCGGCGACCGCCGGGTGCTGCGCGAGCACCCCCTCGATCTCCGCCAGCTCGATGCGGAAGCCGCGCAACTTGACCTGGCGGTCGATGCGGCCGAGGTACTCGAGCGCGCCGGCCTCCCCTCCATCCAGACCCCCTCCATCCAGAAGATGGCGCGCCAAATCGCCGGTCGTGTACATCCGCGCGCCGGAGCGGCCCGCGAAGGGGTCGGGAAGGAAGGTGCTGGCGGTCAGGTCCGGGCGCCCGAGATAGCCGCGGGCGAGGCTCTCGCCACCGATCGCGATCTCGCCGGGGATCCCCGGCGGGCAGAGCTCGCGCGCGCCGTCCAGGACGTAGGCGCGGGCGCCCGGCAGCGGCCGGCCAATAGGGAACTCGCGGAGCTCGCGGAGCGGGCGCGGCGGGCCGTCCGGCTCGCCCTGGACGGCGTGCGAGGTGGCGGCGACGGTGACCTCCGTCGGCCCGTAGGAGTTGATCACCCGCACCGCGGGGCCGAGCTGACGGCGCAGGCGCGCGACGCGTTCGGGGAGCGCCCGCTCGCCGCCGAAGACGAGGAGGCGGAGGGATGGCGGCCAGGCGGCCTCGCCGGCGTCGACCCGGTCGACCAGCTCTTGCCAGAAGACGGTGGGCAGGTCGCAGACGGTCACCCCCCAGCTCGCGCAGGCGCCCAGGAAGGCCGGCGCCCCTGCGAGCATCGCGTCGTTGCGGAGGATCAGCGCCGCGCCGCTCGCCAGGCAGCAGAAGATCTCCTCGACGCTGGCGTCGACGGAGAGGGAGGCGAACTGCAGCATGCGGTCGGAGGGGGTGAGCGTCAAGTCCCGTAGCGTCGCGGAGACGTAGCTCGCGAGCCCGCCGTGGCGGATCATCGCCCCCTTGGGCGCGCCGGTCGAGCCCGAGGTGTAGATGACGTAGGCGAGGCCCTCGTGGCCGTCCCCAATCGTCGGGTCAATCGTCGGGTCGCTCGCCGGCTCTCCCGTCGGCGCCGGCTCGGCCTCGAGGGCCGGCCAGATCTCGTCGAGGTCGACGACGGGCAGGCCGGCGCGCCTGGCCGCCTCGCGCGCCGCCGCGTGCCCGCCGCCGGTGAGGAGCGCCGCAGCGACGGCGCCGCGCCCACTGCGCCCGACGTCCTGGCCGGTGTCCCGCCCGACGCCGCTGATACCGCTGACATCGCTGAGGATGACGGCCAGGCGCTCGACCGGGCTCGCCGGGTCGAGCGGCACGTAGGCTCCTCCCGCGGCGAGCACGGCAAAGACGGCGGCGACCATGCGCGGCGAGCGCTCGAGGGCGATCGCCACCCGGCTCTCCGGGCCGATCCCCTGGGCGATGAGCCGGCGCGCCAGGCCTCGCGCGAGGCGTGCGAGCTCGCCATAAGAGACCTCCCGACCCTCGGCACCCGCGGCGAAAATGGCCGGCGCGCCGGGCGTGCGCGCCGCCTGGGCGAGGAAGGCGTGATGGGCCAGCGGCGGCTGGGCCCCAGCTTGGCCGTCCTCGCCGTGCTCGCCGCCGTCGCTCCAGGCGAGGAGCTGGCGGCGCTCGGACGTCGAGAGGAGGGGGAGCTCGGCGAGCGGCCGCTCCGGCGCGGCGAGCGCGGCGGCGAGGAAGGCCGCCAAGTGGTCGAGGAGGCGCGCCGCCGTCACCTCGGTGAACAGGAGGGCGTCGTAGGCGAGCCGCAGCCCAATATCGCCGTTGCCATGGCCACCGCCATCTCCCTCGCCGCGGGGATCGGACCTCTCTTCGGCGATCTCTTCGGCGATAAGGCCGAGCTCGAAGACCTCCCCCGCCAGGTCCGCCGCGGGATCGGGAGGCGAGACGGCGATCCGGAGGCCCGCGAAGGAGAGCCGCGGCGCCGGCTGGCTCCGGAGGAGGAACATGACCTGGAACGGCGGCGCGCGGCGCGGGTCGCGCGGCAGGCCCAGGGCCGTGAGGAGCATCTCGAGCGGCAGGTCCTGGTGCGCGGCGGTGGCCGCCGCCTGCCGGACCTCGTCGACGAGCGGGCCGTAACCTCGGTCGAGCCGCGGGCGGGCGCGGAGGACCAGGGTGTTGCGGAAGGGACCGATCAGCCCCTCGGCCTCCGGGCGGCGGCTCTCGATCGGCGTGCCGACGAGAAGGTCCTCCTCGCCGCCGGTGCGCCCGAGGACGGCGGCCCAGGCAGCCAGGAGGGTCGAAGAGAGCGTCGCCCCGCACCGGCCGCCCAACTCGCGGAGGGCCGCAGCGAGCGGCGCCGGCAGCACGCGGTAGACCTCGCCGGCGAGGAACCCATGCGCCGAGGCGCGGTCGAAGTCGGCCGGCAATCGCAGGACGGGAAGCGGCGGGGCGAGCTCGCGCCGCCAGGGATCGACCTCGCCGGCGAGCGTATCGCCCGCGAGGTGCAGCCTCTGCCAGAGCGCATAGCCGGCGTACTGCAAGGGGAGCTCGGGGAGCGGCGACGGCCGTCCCGCGGCGAAGGCCTCGTAGAGCGCTGCGACCTCTCGCCAGAGAACGAGGCTCGATCCGCCGTCGAAGACGATGGGATGGGCGGTGAGGAGCCCGGCGTGCCGGCCCGCCGAGAGGCGCACGAGAGCGACGCGGAAGAGAGGCTCCGCCGCGAGGTCGAACGGGCGCCGCCGCTCCTCGGTGGAGAGGCGCGCGACCTCGGGCCTCCACGACGGCTCCGGAAGGCCGGCGAGGTCGACGAGCGGCAGCGGCCGGCGCACGGCGGGGGCGACGACGGGCTCCGGCGCGCCGCCTGGCGCGGCGAAGGTGGTGCGCAGGGTCTGGTGCCGGCGGACCACCTCGTCGAGCGAGCGGGCGAGGAGGGCGGGGGCGAGCGGGCCCGAGATGTCGACGGTGTGGAAGAGGTTGTAGGTTGCCGCGCCGGGATCGATCTGGCCGAGGAGCCACATCCGCTCCTGGGCGAAGGAGAGCGGACGGACCGTTTCCTCCTGAAGCGCCGTCACACCAGGTCGCACGGTTTGTCGGGGCAGCGTGCAGGTGGGTCGTTCCGTCAGGGTTCCCATGACCAGACAGCTTCGCATGGGGTCGGCGGTGGGTCAAAGACGATCCGGGCCGCCGGCGGGCTACTGTCCGCCCTCAAGCCTCCGTCGCACTTCTATATACTGACCTTACGCGGGGGGCCGTGGAGACTTTGTGTTTTTCGCGTTAGGTTTAAAGGTTTTAAAAGCGAGATGAAATCCCCCCTGGCCACCGATCTCAGCCTCGAGCAGCGCGCCCTCCTCATGCTGCGGCTGCGCCGGAAGGCGGCAGAGAAGGGGGCGGAGGGCCCGCCGGCCATCCCGCGCGCGCCGCGCGAGGGCGGCCTGCCGCTCTCCTTCGCCCAGCAGCGGCTGTGGTTCCTCGACCGGCTCGAGCCCGGCAACCCGGCGTACAACATTCCGGCCGCCGTACGTCTTTCGGGCACGCTCGACGTCGCCGCGTTCGGCCGGGCGGTGACCGGGATGGTGCGGCGGCACGAGGTGCTGCGCACCACCTTCCCCGAGGCCGGGGGCGAGCCGCGGCAGGAGATCGCGCCGCCGCCCGCGGCGCTGCCCCTGCCCCGGATCGACCTCTCCGGCCTGCCGGCGGCGCGGCGCGACCTGGCGGCTCGCGAGCTGGCGCTTCAAGCGGCGCGGCAGCCGTTCGACCTCGGCCGTGACACGATGGTCCGGGTTCTCCTCCTGCGGCTGGCCGCCGAGGTCCACGTCGCCCTGGTCAACCTGCATCACATCGCGGCCGACGGCTGGTCGGTCGCGATCGTCATCCGCGAGATCGCCGGCGCCTATGCCGCCTTCGCCGCCGGGCGGGCGCCGGAGCTCCCCGAGCTGCCCATCCAGTATGCCGATTTTGCCGTCTGGCAGCGCGGCTTCCTGGCCGGGCCCGAGCTCGAGCGCCAGCTCGCCTTCTGGCGGCAGACCCTGGCCGGCGCGCCGCCGGTGCTCGAGCTGCCGGCGGATCGGCGGCGCCCGCCGTTCCAGACCTTCCGCGGCGGCCGGCGCGCGGTCCATCTGCCGCCCGAGCTGTGGAGCGCGGTGCGCGCGGCCAGCCAGCGCTCCAGCGCCACCCCGTTCATGACCGTCCTTGCGTCCTTCAAGGCGCTCCTCGCCCGCCTGACCGGGCAGGAGGACGTGCTGGTGGGCTCGCCGATCGCCAACCGCAACCGCGCCGAGATCGAGGGACTGATCGGCTTCTTCGCCAACACCCTCGTGCTGCGCACCGATCTGTCGGCTGCGCCCTCCCTGCGCCAGGCGCTCGGCCGGGTGCGCGAGGGGACGCTCGCCGCCTACTCCCATCAGGACCTGCCGTTCGAAGCGGTGGTCAAGGAGCTGGGCGGCCGCGACCTGTCGCGCAACCCCCTCTTTCAGGTGATGTTTTCGCTCATCAACGTCCCCCAGTCGCAGCTCGAGATGGAGGGCCTCGCCCTGAAGCTCGAGGACGGCTATGGCGGCACCGCCAAGTTCGACTTCGACCTGATGACGATGGAGCACGGTGGCACGCTCACCGGCGCGGTCGAGTACAACGCCGACCTCTTCGACCCGGCCTCGGTCGACCGCATCCTCGCCCACTGGCGGAGCCTGCTGGCGGCCGCCGTGGCCGAGCCCGATCGGCCGCTGGTCGAGCTGCCTCTGCTCACCGCCGCGGAGCAGCAGCAACTGGTCGAGGAATGGAGCCACGGCGAGACGGTGCCGCGGCTTTCGGACACGCTCCCTGGGTTGTTCGCGGCGCAGGCGGCGCGGACGCCGGCGGCGACGGCGGTGATCGCGGGCACGGAGCGGCTGAGCTACGGCGAGCTGGCCGGGCGGGTGCGGCGTCTGGCCGGGCGGTTGTCGCAGCTTGGCATGGGGCCGGAGCGGATCGTCGGCGTGCGCCTGGGGCGGACTGCGGATCTGGTGGTGACGCTGCTGGCGGTGCTCGAGAGCGGCGCGGCGTATCTGCCGCTCGATCCGGCGTATCCGGCCGAGCGGCTGCGCTTCCTGCTGGCCGACGCCGGGGCGGCGCTGGTGGTGACGGAGCGCTCGCTGGCCTGGCCGGCAGGCTTCACCGCCGAGATCCCCGAGCTCTACATCGACGAGGCGACTCTCGGGGAGGCGGCGGCGCCTGCTTCCGCGCTTGTTTCCGGCCTGCCGCGGAAGAAGGCCTGGCGTACCTGATCTACACGTCGGGATCGACCGGGGTTCCCAAGGGCGTGGCGATCCCGCACGGCAGCGCTCTGCGTCTGGTCGAGTGGGCGCTCGCCCGGTACTCCGCGGCGGAGCTTGCGGGGGTTCTGTTCTCGACCTCGACCAGCTTCGACCTGTCGATCTTCGAGATCTTCGTGCCGCTGTCGTCGGGTGGCGCGGTGATCGTGGCGGACAACGCGCTGGCGCTCCCCGGGCTGCCGGCGGCGCCGGAGGTGACGCTGGTCAACACGGTGCCGTCGGCGCTGGCGGGCCTGCTCGACCTCGGCCCGCTGCCGGCGGCGGTCCGGACGGTGAACCTGGCCGGCGAGCCGTTGCGCGGCGCCTTGGCGGAGCGGATCCACGGGGCCGGCGTGGCGCGGCTGTGGAATCTCTATGGACCGTCGGAGGACACGACGTACTCGACGGGGACGGAGGTGGCGCCGGGGACCCCGGGGATCAACCGCGAGCCGGACATCGGCCGGCCGCTGGCGGGCTCGACGGCGTTCGTGCTGGACGGGAGCCTCGAAGTGCTGCCGGTGGGGGTGCCGGGCGAGCTCTGCCTGGGCGGCGAGGCGCTGGCCCGGGGCTATCTCAACCGGCCGGAGCTGACCGCGGAGCGCTTCGTGCCGGATCCGTTCGGCGGTTTCGGCGGATTGGGCGGCTCCCGTCTCTACCGCACGGGAGACCGGGCGCGTTGGCGCTCCGACGGGGCGCTCGAGCTCCTGGGGCGGATGGACCACCAAGTGAAGGTGCGGGGCTTCCGCATCGAGCTGGGCGAGATCGAGGCCGTGCTGTCGGGGCATCCGGCGGTGCGGGAGGCGGCGGTGACCGCCCCGGCCGACGCGTCGGGGGACCGGCGGCTGGTGGCGTACGTGTCGGCCATGGAAGGGGGCGGACCGCTCGACGTGGCAGCGCTCGGCGTCTATCTCGGTTCGCGCCTGCCATCGTTCATGGTGCCGTCGATGTGGGTGGAGCTGGCGGCGCTGCCGCTGACGCGGACGGGGAAGGTGGACCGCAAGGCGCTGCCTGCACCGGGGGAGACGGCGACGGGGGCGGTGTACGACGCACCGCGTACGGCGACGGAGGAGATGCTGGCGGGGATCTGGGGCGACCTGCTGAGCCGGGAGCGGGTGGGGGTGCACGACAACTTCTTCGCCCTGGGCGGGCATTCGCTGCTCGCCACCCAGGTGGTCTCCCGGCTGCGCGCCCGGCTGGGGGTCGAGCTGCCGGTGCGCGCGCTCTTCGAGCAGCCCACGGTCGCCGGTCTGGCGGTGCTCCTCTCAGGACACGACGAAGGAGTCGTCCAGGCGCCGATCGTTGCCCTGCCGCGGGACGCGGAGGGCGGCGGCACGTTCACGGCGTCGTTCGCGCAGAGGCGTCTGTGGTTCCTCGATCAGCTCGAGCCGGGGAGCGCGGTGTACAACATGCCGCTCGCCCTGTCGCTCGAGGGCGAGGTGGCCGAAGAGCAGCTCGCGGCGGTGTTCGGCGAGCTGGCGCGGCGCCACGAGACGCTGCGCACGACGTTCCTTTCGGGGACCGACGGACCGCTGCAGGTGGTGCACCCGATGCACCCGATGCCCTCGGCCACCGCGCGGCCCTTCGCGCTCGCAGTCGATCGACCTGTCGGCGTTGGGAGAGGAGGAGCGCCGGCGGGAGCTGACGCGGCGGGTGGCGGAGGAGTCGCTCCGCCCGTTCGATCTCGCTTCCGGCCCGCTGCTGCGGGGGACGCTGGTGCGGCTGGCCGACCGGGAGAACGCGCTGCTGCTCACCCTGCACCATGTGATCTCGGACGGCTGGTCGATGGGAGTGCTGGTGCGGGAGGTGACGGCGCTCTACGCGGCGGCGATGGCTGGACGACCGGGACAACCGGGACGGCCCCTGGGCGAGTTGCTGCCGCCGCTGCCGGTGCAGTACGCGGACTTCTCGGTGTGGCAGAGCCGCCGGCTGTCGGGGGAGACGCTGCAGCGCGAGATCGAGCACTGGCGGGAGAAGCTCGCGGGAGTGCCGCCGTTCCTCGAGCTGCCGACGGACCGGCCGCGTCCGCCGGTGCAGACGTTCGGTGGACGGAGCCTGTCGCTGTGGCTCGAACCGGGGCTGACGAGAGGTCTGTCGGCGCTGGCGCTCGCGACGGGGACGACGCTGTTCATGGTGCTGCTGGCGGGCTTCGAGACGCTCCTGGGGATGTACTCGGGGGCGGAGGACCTGGCGGTGGGGACGCCGATCGCCGGCCGCAACCGGGCGGAGCTCGAGGGATTGATCGGGTTTTTCGTCAACTCGCTGGTGCTGCGCGCCGACCTGTCGGGGGATCCGTCGTTCGTCGATCTCCTGGGCCGGGTGCGCGAGGACACGCTGTCGGGGTACACGCACCAGGACCTGCCGTTCGAGAAGCTGGTGGAGGAGCTCAAGCCGGAGCGCAGCCGGGCGCACTCAGCCGATCTTCCAGGTGATGCTCGCGTTGCAGAACGCGCCGATGGGCGGGGGCGAGCGAGCTGCCGGGCCTGACCCTGCGGCCGTTGGCGGGGAGCGAGACCGCGGCGAAGTTCGACCTGGCGCTGTCGCTGACCGAAGGGGGCGGCGGGATCGGCGGCAGCCTGGAGTACAACGTCGATCTGTTCGACGCGCCGACGATGGTCCGGATGCTCGATCATTGGCGGGCGTTGCTCGAAGGGGTGGTGGCGGACTCCGGAGCCCGGCTGTCGGCGCTCCCCCTGCTGGGGCGCGGGGAGCGGCAGCAGCTTCTCCGCGAGTGGAGCGACGCGGCGCCCGTCGGCGATGGGGCGGGTGCGGCCCCGGTGCACGAGCTTTTCGCGGCGCAGGCGGCGCGGCGACCGGATGCGGTGGCGCTGGTCTCCGCGCTGGTCTCCGGTCACCAGGTTCTGACCTACGGCGAGCTGGCGCGAAAGTCGAGCCGGATGGCGCGCCGGCTGGCGGATCTCGGGGTCGGGCCGGGCATGCTGGTCGGGCTCTGCGCCGAACGCTCACCCGAGCTCGTCCTGGGGGTGCTGGCGATTCTCGCGGCCGGCGGGGCCTATCTGCCGCTCGACCCCGCCCATCCCATGGAGCGCCTGGCGTACACGCTCGCCGACGCGGGGGCGCCGATCCTCCTGGCCGAGGAGCATCTGCACGAGCGCCTGCCGGCAGGCGCCGCGCGGGTGGTCGGTCTGCACGCGCTTGCCGGCGGCGAAGAGGTCGCCGGCGAGGTCCCTCCTGCCCGCCGCCCGCGCCGTTCCGGGCGATCCCGGCGACCTCGCCTACGTCATCTACACCTCGGGATCGACCGGCCGGCCGAAGGGCGTCGAGGTCAGCCACGCGAACGTCGCGCGTCTCTTCGCCGTCATCCGCCAGGCCTTCGCCTTCGGTCCCGACGACGTCTGGACACTCTTTCACTCGATCGCCTTCGACTTCTCGGTGTGGGAGCTGTGGGGGGCGCTCGCCTTCGGCGGGCGGCTCGTCGTCGTGCCGGGTGAGACGGCCCGCTCGTCCGAGGCGTTCTACGAGCTGCTGCGACGGGAGCGGGTGACGGTGCTCAGCCAGACGCCCTCGGCCTTCCGGCAGCTCCTCTGGGCCGAGGAGTCGGCCCTCGCGCGCACCGATGCGGACAATGCGGACGATGCGATGGTCTCGGACCTGCGCCCCCTGCGGTTGGTGGTCTTCGGCGGCGAGTCGCTGGATCCCGCGTCGCTCGCCCCGTGGCTCGAGCGCCACGGCGAGGAGCGGCCGCTGCTGGTCAACATGTACGGCATCACGGAGACGACGGTGCACACGACCTGGCGACGGCTGCGGCGGAGCGACCTGTCGCGGCCGGGGAGCGCCATGGGCCGGCCGCTGTCCGACGTCGCGCTCTACCTGCTCGACGGCGGCGGCCGGCCGGTGCCGATCGGCGTGGCGGGGGAGATCCACGTCGGCGGCGCCGGCGTGGCGAGGGGGTATCTCGCCCGCCCCGCCCTCACCGCGGAGCGGTTCGTGCCCGATCCCTTCGCCGGAGCAGCCCAAGGCGGGGTGGGCGGGCAACGGCTCTACCGCTCCGGCGACCTGGCGCGCTGGCGCCGGGACGGCGACCTCGAATACCTCGGGCGGATCGACCGCCAGGTGAAGGTGCGCGGCTTCCGCATCGAGCTCGGCGAGATCGAGGCGGCGCTCGCCGAGCACCCGGAGGTGCGGGAGGCGGCGGTGGTGGCACGCGAGGACCGCCCGGGCGGCGTGCGGCTGGTCGGCTACGTGAGCTCGGCGGCCAGGCCCGATCCTTCGCCGCAGGCGCTCGCCGCCTTCCTCGCCGAGCGGCTGCCCGGCTACATGGTGCCGGCGGCCTGGGTGCTGCTCGATCGGCTGCCGCTCACCGCGAACGGCAAGGTGGACCGCGCGGCCCTGCCGGCCCTTTCGGGCAAGGTGGACCGCGCGGCCCTGCCGGCCCCTTCGGAGCGCGGAGAGGGCGGCGCGTACGTTGCGCCGCGGAGCCCGGTCGAGCAGGTGCTCGCCGGGATCTGGGAGGAGGTGCTCGGGCTGCAGCGCGTGGGGATGGAGGACGACTTCTTCGCCCTGGGCGGCCACTCGCTCATCGCGAACCAGGTGACCTCGCGAGTGCTCAAGGCGTTCTCCGTGGAGCTGTCGCTGCGCGTCCTCTTCGAGCGCCCGACCGTGGCGGCCATGGCCGCGGAGGTCGAGTGGCTGCGGGGGAGCGGCGCGGCCAACGCGGCACCGCCGCTCGTGCGGACGCCCCGCGGCACCGAGGCGCCGATGTCGTTCCGGCAGGAGTGGCGGTGGCTGTACGACCAGATCTCGCCGAGCGACACGGGCAACAACGTGCCGCTCGCGCTGACGCTCTCCGGCGCGGTGTCGGCGCCGGCGCTCGCGGCGGCGCTCGCCGCGGAGGTCGAGCGCCACGAGTCTCTCCGCACGCGCTTCGTCTCGGTCGGGGGCAAGCCCGTGCAGCGGATCGACCCGCCCTGGCGGCCGCCCCTGCCGTTCGTGGACCTGGGCGGCCTGCCGCCCGCCGCGGCGGAGCGCGAGGCGGCACGCCTCGCCGCGGTGGAGTGGATCTTCCCCTTCGATGTCGCGCGCGGGCCCCTCCTGCGCTCGGTCCTCCTGCGCCTCGAGGAGGAGGTATTCGTCCTTCTCCTGACCCTCCACCACATCGTCTCGGACGGCTGGTCGATGCGCATCCTGGGGCGCGAGCTGCCGGCGCTCTACGCGGCTGCGCAGGCCGGCCTCCCCTCGCCGCTCCCCGAGCTCCCCATCCAGTTTCGCGACTTCGCCATCTGGCAACGAGGGTGGCTCCAGGGCGAGGTGCTCGAGAGTCTCCTCGGCGCTGCGGTCACGCGGCTCGCCGGCGTGCCGCAACTCGACCTGCCCACCGACCGGTCGCCTTCCGCGCGACGCCACTTCAGCTCGGGCATCCTGCCGTTCGGGCTCGACGTCGCCTTGACCGCCAGCTTGAGCGCCCTCTCGCGCGGCCAGGGGGCGAGCCTCTTCATGACGGTCCTCGCCGCCTTCACGGGCCTCCTGCGCCGGCACACCGGCCGGGGCGACTTCCCCGTAGCGACCATCACCGCGGGCCGGACCCGCGCCGAGCTCGAGCCGCTGATCGGCTACTTCACCAACACCCTGGTCATCCGCGCCGCGGCGGGGGGCGACCCCGACTTCGGCGAGCTCCTCGCACGGACGCGCATGGCGACCCTCGCCGCCTACGACCATCAGGACCTGCCTTTCTCCCTCCTCTTCGAGGCCTTGCGCGCGGAGCGGTCTGGGGAGCCGCCCGTCTTCGAGGTCCTCTTCCTCTTGCAACCGCCGGGCTCGGAGGTCGCGGTTCCCGACGCCGAGGTCGGGGCGCTCCCGGTCGAGGTGACCCAGGGCGGGGACTTCGCCCTCGTCCTCGACCTGGTCGAAGCCGGCGGCGGCCTGATCGGAACCTTTTCCTACAACCAGGCGCTCTTCGATTCCACGACGGCCCTGCGCTGGCGAGGCCATCTCGAGGCGCTCCTCGCGGGCGCGGCGGCGGACCCGACGCGGCCGCTCACCGAGCTGCCGCTGCTCTCGGAAGGCGAGCGCCATCAGGTGACGTTCGAGTGGGGGGAGGCGGTGCACGTCGACGGCGGCCCGGCGCCGATCGGGATCTGGGGCGAATTGGCGGGCGCGCCGGCCGGCCGGCTCGCCCGCCGCCTCGCCGACGGCACCCTGGAGGTGAGCGCGCCGGAGCCCGCCGAGGCGAAGGCCGCGCCCGCCTTCGCGGCCCCCGCGCCGATCGCGCCGAGGGAGCCCTCCGAGCCGGCCCGGAGCCTCGATTCCCTCTCGGCCGCCAAACGGAAGCTCCTCGCGAAGCGCATCCGCGGCGAGAGGTGAAAGCTCCCGCCGGAGCGACTCACTTCCTTGCCGCGCCTTTTCTCTTCGTGCATACTGGCCTGACCGCCTGTGTGTTTGCCCGCAAGGCGCAAGCGTAACTATTGTAGGAGGTTTGAATGGGCGCTCATCTCGACTGCGTGGTAGTAGGGTACAACGACGTCTCCATCGCCGAGCTCGTTGAGCAGGCGGCCGCCTACAAGGATTTCTCGGGCACCTACCGGCACCTCCTCGCCAACACGGTCCCCCTCAACGGCCGGCGCGTGAAATACCCCGCGCTCTTCAATCACGCCTTGGAGCTCGCGACGGGCAAGCCTGCCTCCTACAACGTCGCCAAGGTACCCAACCTCGGCGCCTGTTACCTGGCGAGCTTCCTGCGCCGCCGCGGCTTGAACGCCGAGGTGGTTAACTTCTTCAATGACGACAAGGATCTGCTCGCACAGCTCCTCGACGAGTCGCCGAGCACGGTCGCGATCACGACTACGTACTACTTCGATGCCGGGCCGGTCCGTGAGATCGTGGACTTCGTCCGCAGTCGTAACCGCGATACGAAAATTGTGGTGGGAGGCCCCCACATCTTTAATGTCTGCTCGGATTTTCCGGAGGGGGGGCAGGACAAGCAGTTCCAGGCCATGGGGGCGGATATCTATGTTTTCGACTCGCAAGGCGAGCTCACCCTGGCGCGGATCTGCGCCGAGCTGCGGAAGGCGAGCCCGGCGCTGGACACGATCCCGAACCTGACCTACACCACCGACCAGAAGACCTTCCGGCGGACGCCGCGCGAGGTCGAAAACAACGACATGGACGCTGAAGCGGTCGACTGGATCTCCTTCTCCCGGGGCTTCCTCGCCCCCGTCGTCCAGATCCGCACGGCCCGGAGTTGCGCTTTCAAGTGCTCATTCTGCCGCTACCCGGTCGTCGCGGGAGCGCTCGATCTGACCAGCCTCAATGTGCTCGAGCACGAGCTGAATTATCTGAAATCGATCGGCGCCACCCATCTGCTGATCATCGACGATACCTTCAACATCCCCGAGCCGCGGTTCAAGGAAGTGTGCCGGATGATGATCCGCAACCGCTACGACTTCCAGTGGTTCTCCTATTTCCGTTGCGCCAACGCCGACGACGAGTCCTTCGATCTCCTGGCGAAGGCGGGCTGCAAGGGGGTCTTCCTGGGCATCGAATCGGCGGACAAGAAGGTTCTGCGCACCATGAACAAGGGGGCGACCCCCGAGAAGTACGCCTACGGCCTCAAGAAGCTGCACGAGCAGGGGATCATAACCTATGCCTCGTTCATCATCGGCCATCCCGGCGAGACCGAGGAAAGCGCGCAGAACACGCTCAACTTCGTCCGCGAGACGAGCCCGACCTTCTATAGCTTCGAGACCTTCTTCTACGACAAGAAAGTCCCGATCGGCCAGAAGGCGGCCGAATTCAACCTCACCGGCAACGCTTACTCCTGGAAGCACGCGACCATGGACTGGCGGCGAGCCTCCGAGATCGTCGAAGAGGGCTACCGCACCATCGCGGAGTCCAGTGTGCTGCCGCTGCACGGCTTCGACCTCTGGTCGATCGGCTACCTGATGGCGCACGGCTTCACGCAGGAGCAGCTCTCGCAATTCCTGCGCGTGGCCTCGCGCTCCCTGGTCGAAAGCCTTGACGGACAGGCCACCGATGCAATGACCTACGAATCGGAGTCGTCTCGCTCTTTGCGCCGCAGGCCGTGGCCCTGGGGTAGAGGCGGGCGGGCGCAGATCGGCGTTGGTCCGGGGCCGTGGGCGGAGCTGGCGTAACGGTCAATGCGGACTGCGCACTTGTTTCTTCTCCCACTCCTGGCGATGCCGGTTGGCCTCCGCCAGCGAGCGGAATTTGCGGACGCCGGGCTCGTTCCTCCAGGGGTGGAGCGCGAAGCTCAACTCGGTCAGCTCACACGCGATGCGGAGGTTGTCCGGATCGAGCGGCCGAAGCGGCCGGACTCCGGGCATCTCGGTCACCGAGCGGAACTTGCGGATCGGCATCATTCGTCTCCCAGACCGAAGGCTTCACGAATCCGGGCGGCATCGGCACGGTCTTGTGGCCGAACGGTGTCTTTCTTCATACGATAAAGCATCTTTGGATTGGCGACCTGGACGAGCAGGTCTCCCAGCTCGATCTCGTCGCAATTGGCGGCGAGATCCTGCCACGTGAAGGCCTCTCCGAGCCGGGTGAGGATGTCCATCGAGTAGTGGCTGTGCGGAGGGGTATATTCCACGGCCGGGTAGTCCCCGGCCAGCTCCCCGGGATCGATCTGATCGACGTTCGGGTCGTTGAACAGGCCGCGGAGCGCCCGCTTGAGGGCCTCCAGATTCTCGATCTTCGGCGAGACGAACAGGTCGAGGTCGTGGGTCGCGCGGGGGAGACCTTGGGCTGCCATCGCCATCGAGCCGATGACCACGAACTCAACGTGCTCGCGGACGAGCGCGGCGAGAATCGCTTTGGCCTCCTCCAGAGTCATACTTGGAATCTATCATGGCTCCCCTGCCGCATGAGCCGATCGTCCATCCCAAGAGCCCTGCGCCGCGAGGTGCAGCGTCGCGACGCCGATCGGTGCCTCTATTGTGGCCTCCTCCAGGTCGGGCAGGGCGCGACCTTCCATGTGGACCGCGTCTTCCCACGATCTCGCGGGGGCGCTACCTCGCTCGACAACCTCCCTCAAGTGCTCCCCCTCAAGTGCCACGCATTTACTCGCGGGCCGACAGCAGCTAAGAGCGCCTGACAAAACCGGTTGCCGGCCCAACGGGCCGGGAGAATCTAGCCCAGGGCTGAGGCCGAAGGCCGATGCCCTGGGTCAACGGGCGCCACCTCCGGGCGGCCTGAAAGGCCGCGAGAGCTCCCGCTTGACAGCTCCGCAGACAGGTGCTGGAGTCACCGGCGTCATGGCTCAATCCTCTCCAAAATCTACGTCCATCTCATTTTCTCGACGAAGGAACGCGAACGAACCCTGCCTGCCGAGATTCGCCCCGATCTCCATGCCTATATGGGCGGCACGCTCAAAGGCCTCGGCTGTCTCCCGATCGAAATCAACACCGAGCCCGACCATTTGCACGGTCTCTTTCTCCTCGCACGGACTGAGTCGCTGAGCGAGGTTGTCGGCCACCTCAAGAAAAGCTCGAACGACTGGCTTCGGAGCCGAGGCCCGCAGTTTGCGAGCTTCTTTTGGCAGGCGGGATTCGGTGCATTCTCGGTGAGCCAATCGCAGGTCGAAGACGTTCGAGCCTACATCCGCAACCAGCGCGAGCATCATCGAGTCAAGTCGTTTCAAGAGGAGCTCCGTGCGTTTCTCAAGGCTTATGAAATCGAATTTGACGAGCGCTACGTGTGGGACTGAAGACTCTCGCGGCCTTTCAGGCCGCCGGGAGGTGGCGCCCGTGAACCCAGGGCATCGGCCTTCGGCCTCAGCCCTGGGCTATGCTCTCCCGGCCCGTTGGGCCGGTTTTGTTAGGCGCTCTAACCCATGGGTGGTGGAACCGGCGCCGTAGCTCTTTCGAGGTGCCGCTGCTCTCGGAAGGCTTGAGCTGCCATCTTGTGACTTGGAGACATGCGAGCATCAGCTACCTTACGGCGTGGCCTTCCCGCGATTTGATCGTGGCGGACCGCCAGCCCAGCTTAGAGCGCCTAACAAAACCGGCCGCCGGCCCAACGGGCCGGGAGAATCTAGCCCAGGGCTGAGGCCGAAGGCCGATGCCCTGGGTCAACGGGCACCACCTCCGGGCGGCCTGAAAGGCCGCGAGAGCTCCCGCTTGACAGATCCGCAGACAGGTGCTGGAGTCACCGGCGCCATGGCTCAATCCCTCTCCAAAATCTACGTCCATCTCATCTTCTCGACGAAGGACCGCGAACGAACCCTGCCTGACGAGATTCGCCCCGATCTCCATGCCTACATGGGCGGCACGCTCAAAGGCCTCGGCTGTCTCCCGATCGAAATCAACACCGAGCCCGACCATTTGCACGGTCTGTTTCTCCTCGCACGGACCGAGGCGCTGAGCGACGTTGTCGGCCACCTCAAGAAAAGCTCGAACGACTGGCTTCGGGGCCGAGGCCCGCAGTTTGCGAGCTTCTTTTGGCAGGCGGGATTCGGTGCATTCTCGGTGAGCCAATCGCAGGTCGAAGACGTTCGAGCCTACATCCGCAACCAGCGCGAGCATCATCGAGTCAAGTCGTTTCAAGAGGAGCTCCGTGCGTTCCTCAAGGCTTATGAAATCGAATTTGACGAGCGCTACGTGTGGGACTGAAGACTCTCGCGGCCTTTCAGGCCGCCGGGAGGTGGCGCCCGTGAACCCAGGGCATCGGCCTTCGGCCTCAGATGCTATGCAGGGCGGGGGATGCAAAAGCGGGTCGCCGGTTGTATGTTTCGGGGGAACTTTAGCGGTTAGAAAGGAGAACCCCGATGAACCAGACAACCCGCATTGCAGAGTCTACGCGAACGGAGGCGGTGTTACATATGGCCCTGGAGCTCGGCGCCAGCGAGTGGAAGCTGGGGTTTGGTGTAGAGGCTGGACGGAGGGCAAGTCAGCGGACAGTTGCAGCCGGGGACCTTGCCGGGCTGATGCTGGAGATCGCGCGGGCCAAACATCGCCTTGGCGTGCCGGAGTCGGCTCGGGTGGTGAGTTGCTACGAGGCCGGACGGGATGGATTCTGGCTCCACCGGTTCCTGCTGTCGGAGGGAGTGGAAAACGTTGTCATGGACTCCTCGAGCATCGAGGTGAATCGGCGGCATCGCCGGGCCAAGACGGATGGGGTGGACGTGGAGAAGTTGCTGTCGTTGTTGATCCGTTACGAGCGCGGGGAGAAGAAGGTGTTCGGGGTAGCGCACGCGCCGACCCCCGAGCAGGAGGACGAGCGTCACCTGGCTCGGGAGCTTGAGTCTCTGAAGCAGGAGCGCACGGCCCACACCAATCGGATCAAGGGCCTGCTGGCCAGCGTGGGGGCTCGGGGGGTGAAAGTCGGCAAGGGCTTTCTGCAGCAGCTGGATCAGGCGAGGCAGTGGAACGGCGAGAGGCTGCTGGCGAGCTTGCGGGAGCGTTTGAGGCGAGAGGGCGAGCGTCTGGCTGTGCTGGAGAGTCAGATTGCCGAGCTCGAGCGGTTTCGCCGGACGGCCAGCGTGGAAGCGACGGAGAAGGTGCAGCGGCTGCAAGAGCTCAAGGGGATCGGAGGCAACAGTGGTTGGCTGTTCGTGGTGGAGTTCTTCGGCTGGCGGCAGTTCCGCAACCGCCGTGAGGTGGCCGGTTTGGCGGGTCTGACGCCGATGCCTTATCAGAGCGGTGACACGGTCAACCACGAACAAGGGATCAGCAAGGCGGGGAATCGTCGGGTCCGGGCGATGGCGATCGAGATCGCTTGGGGCTGGTTGCGCTTCCAACCGCAGAGTCGCCTGAGCTTGTGGTTTCAGGAGCGTTATGGTCCTGGGAGCCGCCGATCTCGGCGGGTGGGGATCGTGGCCCTCGCCCGCAAGCTGCTGATCGCGCTGTGGCGCTATCTGGACTACGGTGTGATTCCTGAGGGTGCTGAGCTGAAGACGAAGTAATCTGGGAGGAAAAAGCTCGGAGAGAAACGACTGGTGGAGCGTGCCCGGCCCAGGGCTTGGTTCGGCTTCCGAACCGTTCTCTCAGATGGGGCCGCTCCGAGAGCTTGCCTGAGTCGCTCGACAGCGCATGCTGCATTTGGTGTCCTGACCCAAAGAGGTCAGCACGGATAGAAGCTGGAAAGGACGACTCCCCAGGTCCCTGCACACTCCGGGCAAGCGCCAGACGGACTGAGAACCAAGAAGCGAGAAAACCGGTGACAGGAGGGGGGGCCAGGAAAGGGAAAACGACGAACCACCACCCCGAGACGCTTGACACCGGTGGCCCACATAGAAGCCCTGGGCTATGCTCTCCCGGCCCGTTGGGCCGGATTTTTTAGGCGCTCTAACCCATGGGTGTTGGAACCGGCGCCGTAGCTCTTTCGAGGTGGTGGTCTCGGAGCTTGGCTGCTCTTGTGTACTTGGAGACATCGATCATCAGCTACCTTACGGCGTGGCCTTCCCGCGATTTGATCGTGGCGGACCGACAGTAGCTAAGAGCGCCTAACAAAACCGGTTGCCGGCCCAACGGGCCGGGAGAATCTAGCCCAGGGCTGAGGCCGAAGGCCGATGCCCTGGGTCAATGGGCACCACCTCCGGGCGGCCTGAAAGGCCGCGAGAGCTCCCCGCTTGACAGATCCTTGACAGATCCGCAGACAGGTGCTGGAGTCACCGGCGCCATGGCTCAATCCCTCTCCAAAATCTACGTCCATCTCATTTTCTCGACGAAGGAACGCGAACGAACCCTGCCTGCCGAGATTCGCCCCGATCTCCATGCCTATATGGGCGGCACGCTCAAAGGCCTCGGCTGTCTCCCGATCGAAATCAACACCGAGCCCGACCATTTGCACGGTCTGTTTCTCCTCGCACGGACCGAGGCGCTGAGCGACGTTGTCGGCCACCTCAAGAAAAGCTCGAACGACTGGCTTCGGGGCCGAGGCCCGCAGTTTGCGAGCTTCTTTTGGCAGGCGGGATTCGGTGCATTCTCGGTGAGCCAATCGCAGGTCGAAGACGTTCGAGCCTACATCCGCAACCAGCGCGAGCATCATCGAGTCAAGTCGTTTCAAGAGGAGCTCCGTGCGTTCCTCAAGGCTTATGAAATCGAATTTGACGAGCGCTACGTGTGGGACTGAAGACTCTCGCGGCCTTTCAGGCCGCCGGGAGGTGGCGCCCGTGAACCCAGGGCATCGGCCTTCGGCCTCAGCCCTGGGCTATGCTCTCCCGGCCCGTTGGGCCGGTTTTGTTAGGCGCTCTTAGTATGCCCATGCATTCTGCTGAAATAGCTCGACCTCCGCAGGCTGAACGACCTCAGTAACATCTTCCACGGACCCGACCACGATTTTTGAAGGATCGACCGCCGCCTTGACATTCTTGCATGCAATCCATCCGTTCTCCCATAGATCGACCGCTTCACCATTCACGATCCGACAGATCGCCTCAGTGCTATCAAACTGGATCCCAACTGCCTTTGGCTGCGTCACCCGTTGAAGCCATATCTCCAGGTAGCCGTTGTATGGGACTCGAGCCATCTTATTGCGCACTTTTGACCAGAGCACAGACTTCTTGTCTTGTGGGGCGAGCGAGATCAGATGACTCAGAATGCCCGCAACAGCAGGAAATGTTGCCGGAGAGACGAAGCCGATGTCTGTTGCGATTGCGACCTGCACTTCGAGATCGTCTGGCGCTTCAGTCTGCGCAGTAATGCTGGTATGCAGTTCGGCAACCAGGCGCCGCAACGCGCCACTATTGGGGAACCGCTGCCCGAACGCATGCAGTCTCAGGAGTTGCTTCTGAATGGTCTTGGCATTCGCGTCGCCAAGGTCCTGCAACTCGATGCCTGCCAGCTTGTCCGCCTTGATCGATCCCTCAACAACGTTCCTGCTCAGGAACGTCTTCGATACTCCAAGCTTCATCCCTACGATCCGCAGCTTGTCACTGATAATTTTAAGGATGCCTTCAGCGCGATCGTCATTGTTGGCAAACACTCGGTAGTCGTCCCGGTGGCGGAGGATCCGGAAATCGTTCGCTTTCGGCACTTCTGCGCTGATCAGTTCGTCCACATACCCCAGCACGATTTCGGCAACGAAGTCCATGAGGACGGAGCCTTGGCAGATACCGTTGGTCTGGCCGTACCTACTCGCCTGAATGTGCGAGTCGATCTTGTTTCCAACAAGAGATTTCTTCTGCTTGTTCTCCTTGGTGTAGGGTAGTCCATGTAGCGCCCAAGAAATGCTGTGCGTATAAACCGAACCGTAGCAATCGACCACATCGGTTTGTAGGACATGACTAAACTCCAACGAGTAAGCCAGAGATCGCTGCTCAACTTTATGCCACCATCCCCTCACCTGGGCTGCGACATCCTTCTGGTGGTCGAGCGACATCACAGGGGCGCTGCAGCAGTCAACAACGCCTTTGGTGAACTCGGATAGACGATCAGTAATCAGCTTCCAGTTCTCCGGCTGGCAGATGACATCTACCAGAGACACATAGATGACCGGATGAATCAGCTCATAGGGACGCCATGCAAGTCTTCCGTCCTTGTTCGCCATGAAACTGTAGTTGACGCCCGGGAAGTTGCTCGGACAGTGAGCTTGGACTGCCGCGTACGTTGCCCCATTAAGCGCGGCGTCCACCGAGTTCAGGATCGGCTCGAAACTTAAATAGGAGGGCAGGTCGTCTTTGAAGTAACTGCTCGCCTTAAGGAAGTGTTTCCTGGCTTCTGCGCTGGAAAGTTCAAGCAATCGCTTCATCTGGTTGCCCCGGCTCCTCTATATAATGGTGCATTCGCCGGCTGCCGGCGGTTGGGCTCCATGTGCATTGGAGCTTCAGTGGAGCCGAACCTAGCTTCGACGCCTCAGCCGCCTCACTGCCAGCCCGCGATGCCTCCCCCTCGGGAGTAGCAGCGGCGAACGTGGAGCCCCTAAAGCGTCGTAGGGCTTCAACTTACGGCTTTTCAGAGTCCGTGTCAATCATGTCGGCCAATGAGCTCCGGAGAGGTGTCGGCTTACCTGCCGGAGGTGTTCCTTCCAGGGGCCTGGAATGCTTAGGACCTGCCACGTAATAACCTGGGCACCGCCACCGGCCGAACGGGCCGGGAGATCGGAGCCCAGGGCTTCGGCCACAGGCCGATGCCCTGGGTCACAGGAGACCGATCTACCCCGCGGCCTGAAGGGCCGCGAGAGGATTTGTTCGAGACGGCTCCGCTCCCTGGTGAAGGCTCCCGCGGCCCTTCAGGCCGCATGATCGTGGCGGTCCGTTGGGTCCCAGGGAATCGGCCTGCGGCCTCATCCCTGGGCTCTGTTCTCCCGGCCCGTTGGGCCGGAAAGGACGGCCGTCAGCAGCATCATTTCAAGCTGCGAGAGAAAGCCGAGACGAAGGCCGCGCCCGCCTTCGCGGCCCCCGCGCCGAGCGCGCCGGGGGGGCCCGGCGAGCCGGTCCGGAGCCTGGATTCCCTCTCGCCCGCCAAACGGAAGCTCCTCGCGAAGCGCATCCGCGGCGAGAGGTGAAACACCCCCGGCGGTCTCACTTCCTCCGCAGGATCGTGGCGATGTCGTGCTTGTCTATCGTGAGGTTCGCCGCCGCCACGATCGGATCGACCTGTTCAGGTCGCCGGAAGCCGACGATGGCCCCGTTCACGGCCGGGTTGCGGAGGGTCCAGGCCACCGCGACCGCCCCCCCTCGCCGGGATCGATCTGATTCTCGGCGGCATTTTGAAATAGTATCGGCCGTATGGGCCTCCTCACCTTCGGCATCAACATCACCCTCGACGGCTGCATCGATCATCGCGAGGGCCTCGCGGACGACGAGCTTCACAGGTACTGGACGGCGCTGATGGATGGCGGAGCGGCGATGCTCTGGGGCCGAGTCACGTACGAGATGATGGAGGGCGCATGGCCCGCCGTCGCCCGCGACACCCAGGCACCCGCCGCGATGCGCGAGTGGGCGGTCAAGCTCGACGCCAAACCGAAGTACGTCGTGTCGACCTCGCGCCGCGACTATTCGTGGTCCAACACGCACCTCGTCGAAGGCGATCTCCGCGAGGCGGTGACGAAGATCAAAGAACGGACGCCTGGCGGCATTCTTCTCGGCGGACACAAGCTCGCCGGCGCGCTCGAGGCCCTCGACCTGATCGACGAATATCGCTTCCTCGTTCATCCCGTCATGGCCGGCCACGGTCCCACTTTGTTCGAGGGAGTGACGCGCTCGAAGCGCCTCGAGCTCCTATCGATCGAGCGCTTGGCGTCGGGCGCAATCTCCCAGCACTACCGGCGCAAGTCGGAGAAGGCGTGAAGCGCGCTCCCGCGACCCACCCCGGCGGTCTCACTTCCTCCGGAGGATCGTGGCGATGTCGTGCTTGTCCAGCGTGAGGTTCGCCGCCGCCACGATCGGATCGACCTGTTCAGGGCGCCGGAAGCCGGCGATGGCCCCGTTCACGGCCGGATTGCGGAGGGTCCAGGCCACCGCGACCGCCCCCGGCGTGGTGTCGTGGCGGGCGGCGACCCGCCGCAGCCGCTCCACCAGCTCGAGGTTCTGGGTGAGCTGGGGCTCGCGAAACTCCTCGCTGTGCCGGCGCCAGTCGTCCTCGGGCAGCGCCGCGATCCGCTCCCGCGTCATTGCGCCGGAAAGCAGGCCGGAGGCCATCGGCGAGTACACGATCACCCCGATCCCTTCCCGCTCGGCGACGGGGAGGAGCTCCACTTCGATCCGGCGGTCGATCAGCGAGTACGGCGGCTGCAGGGTCTCCACCGGCGCGATGGCCTGCGCCCGCCGAAGCTGTCTGGCGTTGAAGTTCGACACGCCGATGTGGCGCACCACCCCGCGCTCCTTCAGCTCGGCGAGCGTCGACCAGCCCTCCTCGATCTCCTCATCGGGGACCGGCCAGTGGATCTGGTAGAGGTCGATGGCCTCGACGCCGAGGCGCTCGCGGCTGCCCTCCACCTCGCGCAGCAGCGAGTCGCGCCGGAGGCTCCGTGTCTTGGTCCTCCCTGGTCCCTCGGGCAGCCCGCCTTTGGTGAAGACGTAGGGGCGCGGTTCGACACCGGCCAGGGCGCGCCCGATGACCCGTTCCGAGTGCCCGAAGCCATAATGCGCCGCGGTGTCGATCCAGTTCACCCCGAGAGCCAGCGCGTGGCGGATCGCCGCGATCGAGTCCTCGTCATCCTGCGGTCCCCAGCCCCCCTCGTAGCCACCGCCTCCAATCGCCCAGGCGCCGAAGCCGACGCGGGTGATCTTGAGACCGGTGGCGCCCAGCTCAGATGTCCTCAGCGCCGTGGGCGTCATGGCGTCTCCTATCAAACCGCAGTTTCAGCGGGCAATGATGGCACAAGAATCCGGCCCGCCGCGAGGCGCCGAAGGAGGAGGGAACGCCCCGCGGACCAGGCCCTTGCGCCTCCCGCACCCCTCGCATAGAGTTTTCCCATCATGCCTGCGAGAGACGGTCTGGAGCTGGTCCGCGCGCTATTGGCCATGGCTTTGGCCGCACTGCCTCTGTCTCCCCGCAAGATCGAGGACGCGCTGCAGATCGGCCATGGAACGTTGCCGCGGCTTCTCGACGGCCGCATGGACCTGAAGCTCCGCCACCTGCTGCCGCTCTGCCAGGTCCTCGAGATCCACCCTGCCGAGCTCCTCCAGCGGGGACTCCCCAACCTGGAGGCGACCCGCCGCATCGACGACTGGCTGCCTCCGAATCACCGCAAGGCCGCCCCATCTCCCACTCTCTCGGCCGAGATCCTGGAGGCGATCCGCACCACGGTCCGCGAGGAAATCTCCCGGCGCCGGCCTGACACCCGGCGCGAAGCGACCAAAACGGGGCGTCCCCGCTGACACGCCCCGAGATCGCGGCGAGAAACGCGCGGTCGCCGCGAAAAACCCGCGATCACGGCGAGACGGCGCGCGGTGAGCCTGAAAAATCGCGCGCCGTCCTGAAAAATCCGGCGTCGTCCGGAAATGTCTGGGGCTTGTCCTGAAAACTCCGGTGCCATCCTGAAAAGTCGGGCGTCGTCCGGAAAAATCGCGGCGGGGCCCTGAAAAGTCTGGCGCGGTCCTGAAAAGTCCGGTGTGGTCCTGAAAAGTCGCGGTTCACCGTGAATCGGGGCCGCGATCACGGCGAATCAGAGGCTTGAGCAGGAGGAAGTTGGGAGGGTGGTTCCCCCTCTCCCGCGTGGGTGTGAGTGCGGGTGGGAGAGGGGGCCAGGGGGTGAGGGCCTTTGGGCGGGGGAAAGCTCCGACCCCGACGACTTTGACGGGACCCTGAGGAGGAGGGGAGCCCCTTTGGAATCTCACGCCGAGGGCGGGTCGCTCCACCTTCCGCCCCCCCCAGACCCCGCCCCTACAAGAACTGGCGACGCCGGTTTTGTCAGGCACTCCAAGGAGCTGTCCACGCCCAAGCCCTCCGTCGCACTTCTATATACTGACCTCACGCGGGGGGCCGTGGAGACTTTGTGTTTTTCGCGTAAGGTTTAAAGATTTTAAAAGCGAGATGAAATCCCCCCTGACCACCGATCTCACCCCCGAGCATCGCGCCCGGGGCCTGGAATCCCTCTCGGCCGCCAAGCGGAAGCTCCTCGCCAAGCGCATCCGTGGCGAGGCCGTCTCCGGCGGCGCGCCGCCCGGCGCCCGGCGCGAGCCATCGCTCCTCGTCGACCTGCAGCCGGAGCGCCCGGCGGCCGCCGCGGTGGCCGCCGGGAGGCCGCCGTTCTTCTGCGTTCACGCCATCGGCGGCGCGGTGCTCTCCTATCGCGATCTCGCCCTCCGGCTGGGCGGGGAGCAGCCGTTCTATGGCATCCAGGCGGCAGGCCTCGCGGGAGGGCACGCGGTCGACGACCTGCCGGCGATGGCCGCCCAGTACGCCGCCGCGGTCGAGGCCGCCGCGCCGCACGGCCCCTACCTGCTGGGCGGCTGGTCGTTCGGCGGCGTCGTGGCGTTCGAGATGGCGCGCCAGATGCGGCAGCGCGGCCGGCCGGTGGCGCTCGTGGCGCTCCTCGACGCCTGGGCGCCCGGGATCGTGCCGCTGCCCGCGGCCGCGCGCGAGGACGACATCGTCCGCCTCTACCTGCGCGACCAGGCGGGGCTCCAGGGGCTGGACGCCTCCTGGCTCGATGGGGAGCCGGCGGGGATGGACGAGGCGGCGGCCCTCGACTGGCTCCTCGCCCGGGCGCACGAGGCCGGCCTGCTCCGGGCCAGCGTGCGCTTGGCGCAGGTCCGGCCGATCCTCGACGTCTACCGCGCCAACGTGCGTGCCATCGCCGCCTACCGGCCCGGGCCCGGCGGCGACCGCCTGATCCTCTTCCGCCTTCGGACATCCCCGGAGCCCACGAACGGCTGGTCGTCGCTCGCCGGCGAGCCCGTCGAGGTTCATGAAATAGCTGTAGACCACTACTCCCTGCTGATGCCCCCCGCGGTCGCCGGCCTGGCGGATCGCCTCCGCTCCTGTATCGAACGTTCGCTCGCCGCGGTGCCGAGGGCTCTGGCCGGCCCGCCGGCCGCCTTCGGGCCGGTGGCCCTGGAGGCCCGCTCGTGAGCGGCCTCGAGCTGCCGGCGGACCGGCCGCGCCCTGCCGTCGCGAGCCTGCGCGGCGCGACCCGTGAGCTGCGCTTGACGGCGGCTCTGACGGCGAGCCTGCGGCAGGAGGTGGAGCGAGAGGGGGCCTCGCTCGACCTGCTCCTCCTCGCCGGCCTCGCCGCCCTCCTGTCGCGCTACAGCAGCGCCGAGGATCTCGTCATCGGGATAGTCCTCGAGGACGCCGGCCTCACGAGCCCCCTGCCGCTGCGCATCCAGTGGCCCGGCGATCCGTCCTTCAAGGAGTTGGTGGAGGCGGCGGATGGCGCCCTTTCTGCGGCGCTCGCGAGTGCCGACCTGCCGTTCGAAGCCCCGTTCCAGGTGCTCTTCGCCGGGCCGGGTGCCTCCGGCGAGCGGAAGCTCGCGGTGGACCTCGCCTTCTCCGTCCGCGAGGTCGAGGGTGGAGAAGGGGAGCCGCAGCTCCTCGTCACGCTCGACTACGCGGTCGACCTTTTCGACGCGACGACCGCGGAGCGCCTCCTCGTGCACTACGCGGCCCTCCTGGCCGGTGCCGCGGCGGCGCCGGAGCTGCCGCTCTCGCGCCTGCCACTCCTCGGCGAGTCCGAGCGCCACCAGATGCTCGCCGAGTGGAACGACACGGCGTCAGCCTTCCCGCGCCGCACACTCCACAAGCTCTTCGAGGAGCAGGCGGCGGCGCGGCCGGACGCGGTGGCGGTGGTCTGGGACGGGGGGGCGCTCACCTATGGCGAGCTCGACCGTCAGGCGGGCCGCATCGCCCGCCGGCTGCGGCGGCTGGGGGTGGGGCCGGAGTCGCGCGTGGCCCTCTACCTGGAGCGCTCGGCGGAGATGGTGGCGGCGGTCCTGGGCGTTCTCAAGGCGGGCGGCGCCTACCTGCCGATCGACCTCTCCTATCCGCGGGAGCGCCTGGAGCTCCTGCTGGAGGACGCGGCGCCGGTGGCGATCGTCGGCACGACCCGCTCGCTGGCGTCGCTGCCCGGCAAGGCGCCGCAGCTCGCGGTCGACCTCCTCGCCGTCCATCCGGCGACGGCCCGGGACCTCGCCCGCCGGCTCGGCGCCCGCATCGTCCCCGATGAGCCGGCGAAGGCGCTGGTCGATCGGCTGGCCGGCGTCTACCGCGCGACTGGCGGCGACACGCGGGCCATGGTGATGACGATGGCGCGGACGATGGCGCCGGCGGCCGGGGAGGACGCGGAGCCGGCGCCCCAGGCACCGGCCGCGGAGGAGGAGGAGCTCTCGGCCGACGTGCCGCCGGAGAGCCTGGCATACGTCCTCTACACCTCGGGCTCGACCGGTACGCCCAACGGCGTCGAGGTGACCCACGAGGCGGTGGTGCGGCTGGTGCGCGAGACCGGATACCTCCCCTTCGGCTCCGGGGACGTCTTCCTCCAGATGGCGCTCCTGTCCTTCGACGCCTCGACGTTCGAGCTCTGGGGGCCGCTCGCGAACGGCGGCTGCGTGGCGCTGCCGCCGCCCGGGCGCTTCGCGCTCGGCGACCTCTACGAGCAGGTGGAGCGCCACGGGGTGACGGCGATCTTCCTGACCACCGGGCTCTTCCACGTCGCCGTCGAGGAGGGGCTGGCGGGGCTCGCGGGGCTGCGCCATCTGCTGACCGGCGGCGACGTCATGTCGCGCGCCCACCTGGAGCGGGCGATCGCGGCGCTTCCTTCGGTCGAGGTGATCCACTGCTACGGCCCGACCGAAAATACCGTCTTCACCTCCACCTGGCGGGTGCGCCTCCCGCTGGCCGAGGGATCGGTCACCATCGGCAGGCCCATCGCGACCGTCCGCGCCTACGTGCTCGACCCGACGCTCGCGCCCGTGCCGATGGGCTCTGCCGGCGAGCTCTATCTCTCCGGCCCGGGGCTCGCGCGCGGCTATCTCCACCGTCGCGAGCTGACGGCGGAGCGCTTCCTCCCCAACCCGTTCGAGCCCACCCGTTCGAGGCGGCGAGGCTCTACAAGACCGGCGACCTGGTGCGATGGCGCCCCGACGGCACCCTCGCGTTCCTCGGGCGGCACGACTTCCAGGTCAAGGTGCGCGGCTTCCGCATCGAGCCCGGCGAGATCGAGGCCGCCCTCCTGCGCCACCCGCAGGTGCGCGAGGCGGCGGTGGTGGGGCTCGCCGAGGGCGGCCGCGACCACCGCGTGGTGGCGTATTACGTGACGGAGGCGGGCGCGGAGACGACCCGGGAGGACCTGCGCGCCTTCCTGCGCGCGCACCTGCCGGAGCACATGGTGCCCGCCGTCCTGGTGCCGCTGGCGGCGCTGCCGCTCACCAACGTCGGCAAGCTCGACCGGCGGGCGCTCCTGGCTCCCGAGGCGCTCGAACCGGCGGCGGGCGAGCCGGTCACGGCGCTCGGCGCCCGCGATCCCGCCGACCTGGGAGATCTGGTGATGGAGCTGCTCGCCGGGCTCTGGGAGGAGGTGCTCGACCCCGATCCGCAGCGCGGGCCGGCCGCCGACGGCGCTCTGCCTTTCGAGAGGAGCGCCCTCGAGAAGAGCCGGCGGGTCGGCCCCCACGACGACTTCTTCGACCTGGGCGGGCATTCGCTCACCGTCATGCGCCTGCTGTCGCGCATCCGCCAGACGTTCGGGGTGGAGCTCGGCGCGCAGACGGTCTTCGCGTTCCCCACCCTGGCCGCGCAAGCGCGCGTGATCGCCGCGGCGCGGCGGGGGGCGGAGAGCGCCCTGCCGCCGCTCGCGAAGGTCCCGCGGCAGGGGCCGCCGGCGCTCTCCTTCGCCCAGCAGCGGCTCTGGTTCCTCGACCGCCTGGCGCCGGAGAGCCCGCTCTACAACGTACCCTCCACCTACCGTCTCGCCGGGCCGCTCGCGCCGGCGGCGCTCGCCGCCGGCCTCTCCGAGATCGTCCGCCGGCACGAGGCGCTGCGCACCCGGTTCGTCGAGGTGGACGGCGAGCCCCGGCAGGAGATCGGCGCTCCCTGGCAGGTGCCGCTGCCGCAGGTCGACCTCCGCGGCCTCGGGCGGGAGCGGCGCTCGGGCGAGCTGGCGCGCCTGCGCACCGAGGAGGCGGGCCGGCCGTTCCGCCTCGCCCGCGGCCCCCTGCTGCGGGCCGGTCTGGTGCGCCTGGACGAGGAGGAGCACGCGCTCCTCCTCACCGTGCACCACATCGTCTACGACGGCTGGTCCGAGGGGGTGCTGACCGCCGAGCTCACGGCGCTCTACGCGGCGGCCCTCGAGGGGCGCCCCTCGCCGCTCGGCGAGCTCTCGGTGCAATATGCCGACTTCGCCGCCTGGCAGCGCGCCTGGCCGCCGGAGGTGCTCGGGCGGCAGCTCGCCTGGTGGCGCGACGAGCTCGCGGGAGCCCCCGCGGCGCTGCCGCTGCCGGTCGACCGGCCGCGCCCGGCGGCGCCGAGCTTCCGCGGCGCGAGCGCGATGCTCCGCCTGCCGGCGGCGGCGACGGCGGCGCTCCGCCAGGCGGCGCGGCGGGAGGGGACGACCCTCTACATGCTGCTCCTCGCCGGCTTCGCGGCGCTCCTCGCGCGCGTCACGGGAGAGGAGGACCTGCTCGTCGGCACGCCGGTCGCCGACCGCCCGCGGCCGGAGGTCGAGGGGCTGATCGGGTTCTTCGTCAACACGGTGGTGATCCGGGCGCGGGCGGCCGGCGATCCGTCCTTCCGCGGCCTGCTCGCGGCGGTGCGCGACACGGCGCTCTCCGCCTTCGCCCATCAGGACCTGCCCTTCGAGATGCTGGTCGAGGAGCTGCGGCCGGAGCGCGAGCGGTCGCGGAATCCGCTGGTCCAGGTGCTCTTCTCCTTCCAGGGCGCCGGCCAGGCCACGGCGGGCACGGCGGGCACGCCGGGTGACGCCGCGGGGCTGCGCCTCGTGCGGCTCCCCTGGGGCGAGCGGTCGACGGCGAAGCTCGACCTCCTGATCTCGGCGATGGAGATGCCGGTCGAGCCTCCGGGAGAAAGCAACGAGGCGGAGATCACCCTGGTCCTGGAGTACGCGGCGGACCTTTTCACCGCGACGACCGCGGCGCGCCTCCTCGGCCACTACGGTGCGCTCATCGCCGGGGCGGCAGCATCGTCGACATCGCCGGAGCTGCCGGTCTCCTGCCTGCCGCTCCTCTCCGCGCCCGAGCGCCACCAGCTTGTCGCGGAGTGGAACGACACGGCGTCGGGCTTCCCGCTCCGCCCCGTGCACCGCCTGTTCGAGGAGCAGGCGGCGGCGCGGCCGGACGCGGTCGCCGTGTCGTGGGAGGGGGGCCCGATGGGATCGATGAGCTACGGCGAGCTCGACCGGCGCTCCGGCGAGATCGCCCGTCGGCTCCGGCGGCTGGGGGTCGCGATCGACGCGCGTGTGGGGCTCGTCGTCGAGCGCTCGCCGGAGATGTTGGAGGCCCTCTTGGGCATCCTGAAGGCGGGTGGCGGCTACCTGCCGCTCGACCCCACCTACCCGCGCGAGCGGCTGGCGCTGCTGCTGGCGGACGCGGCGCCGGCGGCCGTGGTAGGGCCGCGGCGCCTGTTGGCGGCTCTCCCCGATATCCCCGGTGGGGCGCCCCGCCTGGCGCTCGAGGACGTTGTTCTCGAGGCGCCCGAGGCGGACGCCGAACCCACCGCCCCAAGGAGTGCCGACGTGCCTCCCGCGAGCCTCGCCTATGTGATCTACACCTCGGGCTCGACGGGCGCGCCCAAGGGGGTCGAGGTCAGCCATCGGGGGGTGGTGCGGCTGGTGCGCGAGGCGGGCTACACATCGTTCGGCCCCGGCGAGGTCTACCTCCAAACGGCGCCGCTGTCGTTCGACCTGGCGACCCTCGAGATTTGGGGTCCGCTCCTCAACGGCGGCCGTCTGGCTCTCCTGCCGCCGGGGCCGTACACGCTGGCCGACATCTACGCGGCGGTGGCGCGCCAGGGGGTGACGACGCTCTGGCTGGCGTCCGCCCTCTTCAACCTCGCGGTGGAGGAGGGGCTCGCGCCGCTCGGCGGCCTGCGCCTACTGGAGGTTGGCGGCGACGTCGTGTCGCGCCCCCACGTGGAGCGGGCGCTCGCGGCCCTGCCGGGTACCGTCGACCTCCTCAACGGCTACGGCCCGACGGAGAACACGATGTTCTCGACCACCCACCGCCTGCGCGGCGGGCTCGCGGCAGGCGAGGCGTCGGTGCCGATCGGGCGGCCGATCTCCGGCAGCAGCGCCTACGTGCTCGACCGGTCGCTCGCGCCGCTGCCGGTCGCCTGCGTCGGGGAGCTCTACGTGGGGGGCGCCGGCGTGGCGCGCGGCTACCTGGGCCGTCCGGCGCTGACCGCCGAGCGCTTTGTGCCGGATCCGTTTTCGGCGGACCCGCGGGACCCGCGGGCCGGCGACCGGCTCTACCGCACGGGCGATCTCGCGCGGTGGCGGCCGGATGGGACGCTCGACTTCCTCGGCCGGCGCGACTTCCAGGTCAAGGTCCGCGGCTTCCGCGTCGAGCCCGGGGAGGTGGAGAGCGCGCTCCTGCGCCATCCGGGGGTGCGCGAGGCGGTGGTGACGGCTGCGTTGGAGGCGGCGGCCGGCCACCGGCTGATCGCCTATTACGTGCCGGAGGGCGCGGACGGGCCGACCCCGCCGACATCGGCCGAGCTCCGCATCCACCTCCGCGAGAGCCTGCCGGAGCACATGGTGCCGTCGCTCTTCGTGCCCCTCGCCGAGCTGCCGCTCAACGCCAACGGCAAGGTCGACCGGCGGGCGCTGCCGTCGCCCGAGGCGGTCAGCGAAGCGCGCCCAGCCGGCGAGGCGGAGATTGCGCCGCGCACGCCGCCCCGCAATCCCGTCGAGGAGGTGATCGCCGGGATCTGGGAGGATCTCCTCGGCCTCGACCCTCAGGGCCACCCGGCCGGCGTCGACGACGACTTCTTCCACCTGGGCGGCCACTCGCTCCTCGCCATCCGCCTGCTGGCGCGCCTCCGTGCAGTGCTCGGGGTCGACCTGCCGGTGCAGCAGGTCTTCGATGCACCGACGATCGCCGGCCTCGCCGAGGCGGTGGCTCGGGCTCTGGCCTCCGGCGATGCCGGTGACGGGGCGGCCGGGCCTGCCCTGCCGCCGCTCGTGCCGCGCGCTTTTGCGGATACCGGCTCCGCGGACGCCGCCGCGCCGCTCTCCTACGCGCAGCAGCGGCTCTGGTTCCTCGACCGCCTGGCGCCGGGGAGCCCGGCCTACAACGTACCCTCCGCCTACGGCCTCGCCGGGCCGCTCGCGCCGGCCGCGCTCGCCGCCGCCCTCGCCGAGGTGGTGCGCCGCCATGAGATTCTCCGCGCCCGCCTCGTCGAGCGCGATGGCGAGCCGGAGCTGGAGATCGCGGAGACATTGGCGCCGGGGTTCCTGCCGCTGGTGGATCTGAGCGCCCTGGCTCATCCATCCCTTTCCGGGCGCCGGAGCGCCGAGCTGGCGAGGCTGCGCTCCGCGGAGGCCGAAAGGCCGTTCGACCTCGCCGCGGGACCCCTCCTGCGCACCGCTCTCGTCCGGCTGGGCGCCGAAGAGCACGTGCTCCTCCTCGACTTCCATCACGCCGTCTACGACGGCTGGTCGGAGGGGGTGCTCCTGCGCGAGCTTGCGGCGCTCTATTGTCCGGGGGGGGCGGCGGGGGCGGCGCGGGCGGGGACGCCGTCGCCCCTTGCCGAGCCGGTTCTCCAATATGCCGACTTCGCGGTCTGGCAGCGGGCCTGGCCGCCGGAGGTGCTCGGCCGCCAGCTCGCCTATTGGCGCGGGCAGCTCGCCGGCGCGCCGACGGCTCTCGAGCTGCCGGCGGACCGGCCGCGCCCGGCGGTCGCGAGCCTCCGCGGCGCCGGCCGCCGGCGGCTCCTCGGGGCGCCGGAGGCGGCTCGGCTCCACCAGGTGGCGCGGCGGGAAGGAGCGACGCTCTACATGCTGCTCCTCGCGGCCTTCGCGGCGACGCTGGCGCGCCACGGCGGCCAGGAGGACCTCCTGGTCGCCACGCCGGTCGCGAACCGCACCCGGCCGGAGCTCGACGGGCTGATCGGCTTCTTCGTCAACACCCTGGTCCTCCGGGTGCGGCTCGCCGGCGACCCGGATTTCCACCGCGTGCTGGCGTCGGTGCGCCAGACGGCGCTCGCCGCCTTCGCGCACCAGGACCTGCCGTTCGAGGCGCTCGTCGAGGAGCTGCGGCCGGAGCGCGACCTGTCGCGCGCCCCGCTGGTTCAGGCGATGCTCTCGCTGGGGCGAGCCGCGCCGGGGCGGCCGCTCGGCGGCGGCCTCCACCTCGCGCGCCTGCCTTCGCCCGAGAAGACGACGGCGAAGCTCGACCTCTCGCTGGGGGCGACCGAGCTCACCGAGCTCGCGGGGAGGACGGCGGGCAGAGCCTGCTCCTCGAGCTGGAGTACGCAACCGACCTCTTCACCGCGACGGCCGTGGAGCGGCTCCTCGCGCACTTCGCGACGCTCCTCTGCGGCGCCGCGGAGGCGCCGGATCTGCCGCTCTCGCGCCTGCCGCTCCTGGCGCCGGCCGAGCGCCACCAGCTCGTCGCGGAGTGGAACGACACGGCGTCGGGCTTCCCCGAACGGTCCCTGCACGGCCTCTTCGCGGAGCAGGCGGCAGCGCGGCCGGACGCGGTCGCCGTCTCCTGGGAAGCGGGGGAGATGAGCTACGGCGAGCTCGACCGGCGCTCCGGCGAGATCGCCCGGCACCTGCGGCGGCTGGGGGTGGCGCCCGATGCGCCCGATGCGATCAACGCGCGGGTGGCGCTCGTCACCGAGCGCTCGCCGGAGATGGTGGCGGCCCTCCTGGGCATCCTGAAGGCGGGCGGCGGTTACCTGCCGCTCGACCCCTCGTATCCGCGCGAGCGGCTGGCGCTGCTGCTGGCGGACGCGGCGCCGGCGGCCGTGGTGGGACCGCGGCACCTGCTGGCGGCGCTCCCCGATGTCCCCATCGGGCCCGATGGGGCGCCCCGCCTGGCGTTCGAGGACGTTGTTCTCGAGGCGCCCGAGGCGGCCGAGGCGGACGCCCCCCCACCGTCCTGAGGAGCACGGACGTGCCTCCCGCGAGCCTCGCCTATGTGCTCTACACCTCGGGCTCGACCGGCACGCCCAAGGGGGTCGAGGTCAGCCATCGCGCGGTGGTGCGGCTGGTGCGCGATACGGCCTGGGCGGCGTTCGGCCCCGGCGAGGTCTTCCTCCAACTGTCGCCGATGTCGTTCGACCTGGCGACCTTCGAGATCTGGGGGCCGCTCCTCCACGGCGGCCGCCTGGCGCTCCTGCCGCCCGGGCCGTTCACGGTGGCCGGCCTCTACGCGGCCGTGGAGCGCCACCGGGTGACGACGATCTGGCTGACGTCCGGCCTCTTCCACCTCGCGGTGGAGGAGGGGCTCGCGCCGCTCGGCGGCCTGCGCCAACTGGTGGCCGGCGGCGACGTCCTGTCGCGCCCGCACGTGCTGCGGGCGCTCGAGGCCCTGCCGGATGTCGACCTCCTCAACGGCTACGGCCCGACCGAGAACACGACCTTCTCGACCACCCACCGCCTGCGCGACGGCCTCCCGGCGGGCGAGCCGTCGGTGCCGATCGGGCGGCCGATCGCCGCCAGCCGCGCCTACGTGCTCGACCGCTCGCTCACGCTGCTGCCGGCCGGGTGCGTCGGGGAGCTTTACGTGGGCGGCGCCGGCGTGGCGCGCGGCTACCTCGGCCGCCCGGCGCTGACCGCCGAACGCTTCCTGCCGGATCCCTTCTCGGGAGACCCGCGGGGCCCACAGGGAGACAACCGGCTCTACCGCACGGGCGATCTCGCGCGGTGGCGGCCGGACGGGACGCTCGACTTCCTCGGCCGGGCGGACTTCCAGGTGAAGGTGCGCGGCTTCCGCGTCGAGCCCGGGGAGGTGGAGACCGCGCTCCTCGGCCATCCGGGGGTGCGCGAGGCGTTGGTGACGGCGGCGGCCGAGGCCGCCGGTGGCCACCGTCTGGTCGCCTGGTACGTGCCGGAAGGGGCGGACAAGCCGACCCCGCCGACATCGGCCGAGCTCCGCGCCCACCTGCGCGAGAGCCTGCCGGAGCACATGATACCGTCACGATTCATGCCCCTCGCAGAGCTGCCGCTCAACGCCAACGGCAAGGTCGACCGGCGGGCGCTGCCGTCGCCCGACGCGATCGGCGAGGCGGACACCGCGCCGCGCACGCCGCCCCGCAATCCCGTCGAGGAGGTGATCGCCGGGATCTGGGAGGATCTCCTCGGCCTGGACCCTCAGGGCCACCCGGTCGGCGTCGACGACGACTTCTTCCACCTCGGCGGCCATTCGCTCCTGGTCATCCGCCTGCTGTCGCGCCTCCGCCAGGCCTTCGACGCCGACCTGCCGGTCCAGCGGGTGTTCGCGGCGCCGACGGTGGCCGGCCTCGCCGCGGCCATCGCGGCGATGGCGGCGATGGCGGCGGCCGGCCGGCAGGAAGAGGCGCTGCCACCCATCGTGCCGCTCCCGAGCCGGCACGGCGTCCTGCCGCTGTCCTACCCGCAGCGGCGGCTCTATTTCATGGACCGGCTGGCGCCGGAGAGCCCGACCTACAACATCTCCTCGGGCTACCTCCTGCGCGGGCCGTTTGCGCCGGCGGCGCTCGCCGCCGCCCTGGCCGAGGTGGTGCGCCGCCACGAGGCGCTGCGCACGCGGATCGTCGCCGTCGCGAACGGCGAGCCGGGACAGGAGGTCGGTCCGCCCCCGCCAACCCCACCGGCACCGCTGCCGCTCGCCGACCTCTCCGGTCTGCCGCCGGAGCGCCGGGCGGCGGAGCTCGCCGCGCTCGCCGGCCGCGAGGCCGGCCGCGGCTTCGACCTCCGGCGCGACCCGATGCTCCGCGCCACGCTGCTCCGGCTGGAGGAGGACGAGCACGCCTTCCTCTTCACCCTCCACCACATCGCGTCGGACGGCTGGTCGGAGGGGGTGCTGCGGCGCGAGCTGTCGGCCCTCTACGCCGCCGCGCTGGCGGGGGAGCCGTCGCCGCTCGCCCCGCTGCCCCTCCAGTACGCCGACTTCGCGGCCTGGCAGCGCGCCTGGCCGGAGGAGGCGCTCGCGGCGCAGCTCGCCCACTGGAAGGAGCGGCTCGCCGGCACGCCGGCCCTCGACCTCCCGGCCGACCGCCCGCGGCCGCCGGTCGCGAGCGGCAGCGGCAACTCCCTGCGGCTCGACCTGCCGCCGGCGCTCGCCGATGACCTCCGCCGCCTGGCGCGGCGCGGCCAGGCGACCGTCTTCATGACCGTCCTCGCCGTCTGGCACGCCCTCCTCCAGCGCCATTCCGGGCAGACCGACTTCGCCGTCGGCACGCCGGTCGCGAACCGCACCCGGCCGGAGCTGGAGCCGCTCATCGGCGTCTTCCTCAACATGCTCGCCCTGCGCACCGACGGCGGCGGCGATCCGAGCTTCGCCGAGCTCCTGGCGCGGGTGCGGCACACGGCCCTGGCGGCGTACGATCACGCCGACGTCCCCTTCGAGCGCATCGTGGACGAGGTCAACGCCGCGCGCGACCGCAGCCGCCCGCCGCTGGTGCAGACGATGCTCGCGCTCAACAGCACGCCGCGGGTCCCGTTCGCCCTGCGCGGTCTCGCGGTCGAGCCGCTCGACCTCTCCGCCCGGGTCTCCCGCTTCGACCTGAGCCTCGCCCTCTCCGAGCAGGGGGAGAGCTCGGCGGGGGGCTCGAGTACAGCACCGACCTCTTCGACCGCACCACGATGGAGCGCCTCGCCGGGCACTTCCTCCACCTGCTGGCGGCGGCGGCGACGACCCGTCGCGCCGCGTGGCGGCGATCGAGCTGCTGTCGCCGGCCGAGCGGCAGCAGGTGGCCGTCGAGCTGAACGACACGGCGGCCGACTTCTCGGCGGTGTTCGGCGGGTCGGCGGGTCGGCGACGCCGAACCCCTGCTGCACCGCTGGATCGAGCGGCAGGCGGCGCTGACGCCGGGCGCCACGGCGGTCGTCGGCGAGAGCGAATCGCTCACCTACCGCGAGCTCGACGCCCGCGCCAACCGCCTGGCCCGCCGCCTGCGCCGGCTGGGGGTGCGGGTCGACGAGCCGGTCGCGATCTGCGCCGACCGCTCGCCGGCGCTCGTCGTGGGTCTCCTCGCCATCCTGAAGGCCGGCGGCGCCTACCTGCCGCTCGACCCGTCCTATCCGTCGGAGCGGCTGGCCTTCATGATCGAGGACGGGCTCGACGGCCTCGCGAAACCGGTGCTCCTGGCGCAGGTCGAGCTCCTCTCCGCGTCCGTGGCGGGGGCCGGCGCCCGCCTGATCGACCTCGATGCTGCCGCCGGCCCGGCGGGCGACGCCGACAACCCCCTGCTGGCCCCCCTCGACGGCGGCGCCGGGGCGGACAACCTCGCCTACGTCATCTACACCTCGGGCTCGACGGGGCGGCCGAAGGGCGTCATGAGCACCCACCGCGGCATCGTCAACCGGATCGCCTGGATGCAGCGGGCCTACGGCCTCACGCCCGCCGACCGCGTGCTGCAGAAGACCCCGGTCTCCTTCGACGTGTCGGTCTGGGAGCTGTTCTGGCCGCTCGCCGTCGGCGCGCGGCTGGTGCTGGCGCGGCCGGGCGGCCAGCGCGATCCGGCCTACCTGATGCGGCGGATCGAGGAGCAGGGGGTGACGACGCTCCACTTCGTGCCGCCGATGCTGCAGGCCTTCCTCGCGCAGCCCGGCCTCGGCCGCTGCCGCTCGCTCCGGCGGGTGATGGCGAGCGGCGAGGCGCTGCCGGCCGAGCTTGCGGCGCGTTTCCACGAGTTGCTCGGAGGCGCGCTCGGGCCTGCCGGGCCGGCGGGGCCGGCGGGGATCACCGAGCTGCACAACCTCTACGGTCCCACCGAGGCGGCGGTCGACGTGACGGCGCACCGGACGCTGCCGGACCCGGCACGGCGCACGGTCCCCATCGGGCGCCCGATCGCGAACTTGGGGCTCTGGCTGCTCGATCCGGAGCTCCAGCCGGTGCCCCTGGGAGTGCCCGGCGAGCTCTACATCGGCGGGACGGGCCTCGCGCGCGGCTACCTCCGCCGGCCCGGCCTGACGGCGGAGCGCTTCGTCCCCCATCCGCTGGGCCGGCCCGGCGAGCGGCTCTATCGGACGGGCGACCTGGCGCGCTTCTCGGCCGACGGCGAGATCGAGTTCCTCGGCCGCACCGACGACCAGGTGAAGCTGCGCGGCTTCCGCATCGAGCCGGGGGAGATCGAGGCGGCGCTGGCCGGCCATCCGGCGGTCCGCGAGGCGGCGGTGGTGGCGCGGGAGGAGGGGCCGGGGGAGGTGCGGCTCGCCGCCTGGGTGGTGCCGGCGGGACCGGGGCCCAGGCCGGAGGCGGGGGAGCTCCGCGACGCCCTCCGCCGCGTCCTGCCGGAGCATATGGTGCCCGCCGACTTTGCGCTCGTCGACGCCCTGCCGCTCACCCCGAGCGGCAAGGTGGACCGCGGCGCCCTGCGCGCCCGCCTCCCGGCCGACGAGCTGGCGCCCGCGGCCGAGCCCGGCGGCGATCTGGAGACCGAGCTCGAGGAGCTCGTCGCCGGCATCTGGCAGGACCTCCTGAGGCGCGGGCCGATCGGCCGCGACGACAACCTCTTCGACGTGGGGGCGCACTCGATCCTCGCCATTGAGTTCACCTCCCGCGTCTACGACGCCCTGGGCCTCGAGATCCCCCTGCGCCTCCTCTTCGAATCCCCCACCGTCCGCCGGCTCGGCGCGGCGATCCAGGAGCTCTTGATCGAGCAGATCGACAGCCTCACCGACGAAGAGGCCGAGCTTCTGGCGGAGTAACATGACCCACGACTTCCCCCTCCTTGAATTCGATCCGGAGAGGTCGGCGCTGATCGAGCCCCACGGCACGATCACATCGGTCTCGATCCCGGAATTGGCGGTGGCGTGTTTCTTCAAGGACGTCATAGACGACATCGTCCTGCGCGACAACCTGGTTCCGCTGACCGCGCAGCGGAGCGAGATGGGGCAGCACCCCATCTATGAGATCACCTATCGCAAGCGCCGCATCGCTATCTTTCATGCGGGCTCCGGGGCGCCCTTGGCTGCGGGTCTGCTCGAGGGGGCGATCGCTCATGGCGCCAGAGTGGTCATCGCTTGCGGCGGCGCAGGGGTGCTCGATCCGGCGATCCCATTGGGGCAGATCATCGTTCCAACTGCCGCGATTCGTGACGAGGGCACCTCGTATCACTACCTCCCGCCTGGACGCGAGGTGGCGGCGAATCCCCTCGGTCTCGAGATCCTCCGTGAGGTGCTCGAGAGCCAGGGCCATCCGTACCTGTTCGGCAAGACCTGGACGACCGACGCCATCTTCCGCGAGACGCGTTCCAAGATCCAGGCGAGGCGGGCCGAGGGGGCGATCGTCGTGGAGATGGAGGCCGCCGCGCTCTTCGCCGTCGGCGACTTCCGCAACGTCCTCGTGGCCCAGCTCCTCTATGCGGGAGACAACGTCGGAGGCGAGAGCTGGGACCATCGAGAGTGGAGCGCGCAGAGATCGATCCGGAAGTCGCTCTTCTTTCTCGCTTGCGAGGCTTGCTGCGATGCGCCGAGCGGGGGGACCGGTGCAAAGTAAGTTGTTGGAAGGAAAGGACTTGAGCTGGAGCCGACGATCGGATTTGAACCGGGCTTAGACCGCTGTCCCCGGAAGGTATGCATTCAGGCGGTAGTACCTGGTCGACTCAACCAACTTGCCGGAGCTATGCTCAATGGGCAGCGTGGCGGGCACCGGAATGCCGCCGCGATGAAGGTCTTGGGAGGCTGAAATGACTTCGAAGCTGCCGACGCCTATTGGCCGACAGAGAGAGGTGTTGGCACTGCCCCCATCGGGGCACATCGTCGTACTCGGAACTGCCGGGAGCGGCAAGACCACGCTCGCGATCCATCGAGCAGCGTTCCTCGCGGATTCCGATACCGATCACGGCGGGCGAACGCTGCTGGTTACCTTCAACAAGTGCCTCGTGGCGTACCTGCAATCCCTTGGCGCCGGGCTCGGCCAAGTCGACGTGCGCAACTACCACCACTTCGCCCGTGGCTACTTGGACCGGCGCGGGAAAATGTCGTGGAAAGCGATCGCCGATGGCGATACCGCTGAGGCGTACGCACAAACCGCCGTCGATGCCGTGAAGGCGACCGGAGCGACGGACGCGGTCCTAGACCGTCCCATCGGCTTCATCGCGGAGGAGTTTCGCTGGCTCTCGCAGAACTGGATCACGAGCGTCGACGACTATTTGGAGGCCGAGAACGATGGGCGGGAAGGCTCTCGCGTGCCGAGGGCGAGTCGTCCCGTGCTCTTCACCACGTATCAGCACCACCGAGAGCTTCGCATCGCTGCCGGCAAGCCCTATGACTGGGACGACCTCGCGCAGACCGTCGTATCTGAGTTCGCGAGTGACAGCAGTCAGCGGTTCTACAAGCACGTAATTATCGATGAGGGACAGGACTTCTCGCCGGTGATGCTACAGTCGCTCGCTGCTGCAATTCCCCCAGACGGTAGCCTGACGTTCTTCGGCGACATGGCACAGCAGATCTATGGTCATAAGATCTCGTGGCGTAGCGCGGGGCTCAACGTCGCGAACGTGTGGAGGTTCGAGGAGAACTACCGCAACTCGAAGCAGATCGCGCAGCTCGCCCTCGCGCTCGCTCGCTCGCCCTTCTATCGAGGAGTTGCAGATCTCATCGAACCGAACTCCGTACGGGCTGATGGCCCGCTCCCTGCGCTCGTAGGGTTCAGCTCCGAAGACGCGGAGATGCGCTTCGTCGAGGAGCTGGCGCAGCAGTACGCGAAGAAGGGAACGGTCGCGGTGCTCTTTCGTGATCGAGAGCTTGAGAAGCGGTTACGCATTTCCGCAACGCGCCTTCACCGTGAGCTAGGACGCTGGCCGAATGGTCCCCGGGTGTTCTATGGCACGTATCACGCGGCGAAGGGGCTAGAGTTCAACGCGGTCATCGTTCCCTTCGCTTCGTCCGCGCGTCTGCCGCACCCGCCTGATGTCGAGGCGTTCGGTGCCAATGATGCAGCGGCAAGCAACGCGAAGCTCCTCTACGTCGCCGTGACACGCGCGAAGTCGGACCTCGTTCTCACGCACACCGGCGCTCCCTCCGCACTCGTGCCCGCCGATGCTGGTCTCCTGCAAAGGAGCTCGCGATGACGGGGCTGATTCGCGAAAAGGTCACGACGCGGCAAATCACCCGGCTCTGCCACTTCACGCCGTCTCGAAACCTGCTGCACATCGTTTCCGACCCCAACGGCATTCTGTCCACCGCGCGCCTGCGGACGGATGAGAAGGCCGTGTTCAATGCCACCGACATCGTGCGGTACGACGGGTTCCCTGACCACGTCTGCTGCTCGATTCAGTACCCGAATGCTTGGTACTTCAGGACCGCGCGGAACAACGAGAACCTGTTTGCCGACTGGGTCGTGCTGTTCATCAAACCCGACCACCTGTGGGCGCCGGGAACGAAGTTCTCCGAGCGCAACGCTGCGGCAAACAGAGGAGCCGGGGTCGCAGAGGGCGGGGACGCATTCGATTCTATGTTCAGGTCCGAGGTGCCGGGCGCGTACGGCCGGGTCTTCAACCGCACCCCGAACCACCCCTCGTGGCTCCCCACGGACGAGCAGGCTGAAATCCTTATCCCCGACCGCGTTTCTCGCGAGGACATCCTGGGGGTAGCCGTTGCTGACGAGTCCCAGGCAAAACGCGAGATCTCGCGGTTGAAGTTGATGAGAGCGGTCATCCCGCCGATCTTCGTCGCCCCCGATTTCTTCAGGCCCGATCAGCTCAGCACCCAGCTCCGTCGCGGCATGGTTCCACATGAGACGCTGTTTCACCCTGGAGGTCCGCTATGACCAGCGGCAAGGAACAGCGACCGCCGGTCGCCAGAGCCCGTGTCGAAGGGGCGTTCACCGCCCTCGCCGCAGGTGATGCACTCGGCTGGCCGCAAGAGTTCGTCAACCGGAGGCACCGCGTACAACCCACCGCTTCGTTTCGTGACTGGGAGCGGCGTGGAGGCGGGCGGTTCTACCCGCACACCGAGATCATCCGAGCGGGCGAGTACAGCGACGACACGCAGCTCACGTTGGCGATTGCCCGCTCGCGCCTCACCGCTGGCTCTTCATGGTGGCAGCATTTCACGAGGAACGAGTTGCCGCTGTGGACGCTCTACGAGCGGGGTGGTGGAGGTGCAACGAAGCGCGCAGCGGCAAGCTGGCTGCGCGGCCTGGCCCCGTGGAAGCAGTCGGATGCAGAGGCCGTGAGGCGGTACTTCGAGGCGGGCGGGAACGGCGTGGCAATGCGCGTACTTCCGCATGCTGTCCTCCACGCTGAAGCCGACGAACCCGCCGCGATGCAGAAGGATGTCGTCGTGGACGGCGCGGCCACGCACGGTCATCCTCGTGCGCTCGTTGGCGCCGCTGCCTACGCGTACGCAGCTTGGTGGCTCCTGCGCGCGCAGCACACGGTAGGGTTTGGCGAGCTCCTGACTGTCCTCCTGGAAACTTCGTCCACCTGGGGTCTGCCGCCTGTCGCGTCCTCGACCAAGAACGGGTGGCTCGAAGCCGGGGACAACGCCCTCCAAGACTACGAGGAGCGCTGGGCTGCGGTCGTCGAAGAAATGCGGCAACTGCTCCATTTCGGCCTGAAAGGCCTGGAGGAGGGAGTCCTCGCCAATGACGATGCTGTTCTGGAGCGGATGGGCACGTTCAGTCGCGACAAGGGCTCCGGCACCATCAGCGCCGCCGCCGCGATCTATCTCGCCGCGCGATACGCGACGCAGCCCACTCAAGGCGTGTTGCGCGCAGCGTTCGCCCTGGGTTCAGACACGGACACGATCGCTGCCATGACGGGCGGCCTCGTTGGAGCGCTAGGAGGGGCTGACTTGCTGGCTCCAGAATGGGCCGGTGTACAGGACAGCGAGTACTTGCGGAAGATGGCGAACCAACTCGCCGCCCGCCAGCCCGCAGAAGCCGCGACGCCGGAGCATCCGGCTGTCACCCCTAAAGCCCTCGAAAACATCATAGAGAGACTTGTCGGAGGGTATGAGGGAGAACTTGAGTTCGGAGGGACACGCCGCGCCCGTGTCGTAGAGCCCTATAAGCTCACGCCTGCGACGCCGTCCATCACGGCAGCGGGATGGCAGCTAGCGACGTCAGACGGGCAGACCCTGTACGTCACGAAGATCGGAAGGATGTCGAAGGAAGAGATGGCACAGGAGGCCGCCCAGCGACGACCTTCGGAGCCTCCTCCCAAGCAGTCGACGCCTCGGGCCGAGGAGAAGCTCGACGTGCGCGCCGGAGGTGTGAAGCTTACGGTCTCGCACCTCGCGACGTCGGCGTCGTTCTATGAACGGCTTGGGCTCACGCATACGAGGAAGAGCAGCCGCTTCGTGCAGTTCGGCGCGCTCTCCCTGGTAGATGCGCAGACGGCTATAGAGCTTTCGGGAAGGCTCGTGGTGCCCGAGCTCGCGAATCGCAGGAACCGTGTTGAATTGCATGTCAGCGATATCCACGCGGCGCATGCGCGCGTGTCTTCGCTCGGTGGACCTGTTCATCCCATCGTGGCGCTTCCGTGGGGTGAACTCTCGTTCCATTGCCTCGATCCCGACGGAAACCTCGTCGAGGTGATCGAGAAGCGATTGTCGCAGGTGAAGACGTGGCAATAGTTGCAGTTTTTGCAGGGGCTTTCGACCTTTTGGGGTTCGTAGCGGCCGGACGCGGCTTCCTGGCGCTTGACGGAGTTGGTTCCGCTCGATCTGAGTCCATCGCGTCGGGACCGGTCGGAGCTGAATATCAGGACTATTGCCGGCGGGTGAGCCGCTGGGTGCCGCATGTACCCAGGAGCAAGAGTGCCGCCGGCGTTTGATGTCTCATTCCTCCCGCAAAGCCACTATGGGATCGACAACAGCAGCCCGCCGGGCGGGGATGAAGCAAGCCGCGAGCGCTACCGCCGTCAGGATCGCTGCTACCTCTAAGTAGATCTTTGGATCGCGCACTCCAACGCCATACACAAGGCTCTGCACCGTGCGACCTAAGGCGAGTCCGCCGGCCAATCCGATCACCAGGCCCAGCAGCGCGACGCGCATGCCCTCCGAGACGATCAATTCCAGGACGCGGCGCGGCGTTGCGCCCAGTGCCATGCGGACGCCGATCTCGCGCGTACGCTGGCTGACGGAGTAGGTGAGCACAGCATAGATCCCGATCGCAGCAATGAGCAGCGCGACCCCGGCAAAGATGCTGAGCAAGATGCTGGTCAGCCGCGGCTGCGCGGCGCCGGTCGTGAGCCATTGCTCCATGGTGTTCACGTTGGCCATCGGCAGGTCAGGGTCGAGCGCCTTGATCCGCTTGCGGATGGCGGGCAGCAGTGATTCCGGAGACGCGTCTGTCCGCACCACGACGTCCATCAACGGCATGGTCCGCGTGGTGATGGAGTAGTAGAAGGCAGGTGACTCCTGACTCAGTTGGGTGCTGCGCACGTCACCGACCACGCCGACCACAGTGAAGGGAGTGTCGGGGTCGGCCGAGCGGCGAAGGGTGCGTCCGAGTGGATTTTCGTCTCCCCAGAAGGTGCGGGCGGTGGCCTGGCTCACGATGATGATGTTGGGAGTGCTCGCGTCGGAGTACTCGAACTCGCGGCCTCGCAGCAACGGGATGTTCATGGTCTTGAAGTATCCGGGGTTCACGATGCGCCAATCGACGGGGACCTTGGCGTCGGGCGGAAGGATGGAGTTTTCGGTCGCCATCATCGGGTGGCTGTAATACGCGCCGGCGCCAAACGGGATGCCGCTCGAGACCGACGCACTGCGCACGCCCGGCAGCGCTTCCAATGATTCGATCATCTCGCGGAAGAACAAGGGCGCCCCCGTCTTGTCGGGATACTTGCCCGGAGGAAGCGACACTTGAAAACTGATGAGGCCGTGCGGTTCGAAGCCGAGCTTCACACTCTGCAGATTGACTAGGGTCTGGATGAACAGGCCCGCTCCGATCAGCAGCACCGTCGCAAGAGCCAGCTCGATCGCCACCAGGGTGTTGCGCATGCGCGTGCGAATGCCGCCGGAGCCGCCGCGTCCACCGGTCTTGAGCACTTCATCTACCTTCACCTTCGCCGTACGCAGGGCAGGCACGATGCCGAAGATGAGCCCGGTCAGCACCGTAGTCCCCAGCGCAAACAACAGAACATGGGAATCCACTTCGATCGTGGGGATGGGCAGCGTGTTCGGCGGGAGCCGGTAGTTCATGGCGCGTACCGACCACCAGGTCGCCAGCAGTCCGGCAAGACCTCCGCTGCAGGAGAGCGTCACGCTTTCTATCAGGAGTTGGCGCACCAGCCGGCCCTGGCTGGCGCCTAACGCCGTGCGCACCGCCATCTCGTGTTGCCGGGCCGCGGTCCTCGCCAGCAGAAGATTGGCGATGTTAGCGCAGGCGATGAGCAGCACGAAGCTGACGGCGGCCAGCAGCACCAGCAATCCGGTCTTGAGCTGCGGGCTGATGAACGCATCGAACATGCTGACCAGATTCACGCCCCAATCGCGCAGCTCCGGATATTGCTCCTTCATTCTGTCGGAGATGGTGTTCATCTCCGCCTGCGCCTGCTGGACGGAAACGCCAGACTTGAGCCTTCCGACTACAAATATGGCGTGGCTCAGGCGCATCTCCTTGGCAGGGTCGATGGTCAACGGGGTGTAGATATCTCCGGGCGCCATGAGGTTCAGAGTGGCAGGGGCGATGCCAACGATGGTGGTGGCGGTGCCGTCGAGGTTGATGGTGCGGCCCAGGGCGTTGGCGTCCTTGCCGAAGTGGCGTTGCCAGAACGCCTCTCCGATGATGGCGACCGGTGCCGCGCCGGGTTTCTCTTCCTCGGGGGTGAACGGCCTTCCCGCGATCAGATGGACCCCGAGAACGCGCGGCAGCTCCGGGCTGATGCGGTTGCCGGCAAGCTGCTCGGGGTCACCCATGCCGGTGAGGATGTAGTTGTTGGGATTGACCGCGGCGAGGTCGAAGCTTTGCGTCTGTGCCCGCCAGTCGAGAAAGTTCAGTACCGAGACGTTGTACACCGGCGCGTTCAGCTTGTCGTTCTTCTCGAAGACCAACAGCAGCCGGTCCGGATCTTTGAAGGGCAGCGGCCGCAACATCTGGGCATTCACCACGCTGAAGATGGTGGCGGTGGCGGCGATGGCCAGGCCAATGGTCAGCACCACGGCTGCGGTGAAGAGCGGGGCCTTGCGCATGAGCCGCAAGGAATACGCAACATCCTGGGTGATCGACATAGAGACCTCCATGAGACGCACTGCCGGGCGCGAGCTTAGCCAAGCGATCGGCGCCTGCTGCTGCCGCGGGGGTCGATCTCCGCGCCCGGTAGAGGGCGGACAGCTCGCGCACGAAGACGCCGACCGACCAGCCGTCGAAGATGATGTGGTGGAACGAGAAGAGCACGGCGTGGTCGTTCTCGCCGAGGCGCATCAGGAGGCCGCGCACGAGCGGGCCGTGCGCCAGGGAGAAGAAGAAGGTGGAGAAGATCAGCTCCATGGACCGACTGACCGAGCTGGCAGAGAAGGTCTTCGCGGTACAGTCGATCGAGGAGATGGGGTTGAAGTAGGTCGCGTCTCCCCGCCGGAGGCATGCAGTGCTCCGGCGGGGTGTGGCTCGCTGGCGGGCTACGGAGGGGTGAACCCGAAGTGCTCGTAGTTCTTCGCGATGTACTCTTTCCACTTGTCGGGGACTTCTTCCAGCGGATAGATCGCTTCGACCGGACAGGCGTCGACGCACAGGCCGCAATCGATGCACTCTTCCGGATGGATGTAGAGCATTTCCCAGTCCTCGTCCTTGCCGTAGATGCAATCGACCGGACAGACATCCACGCAGGCGGTGTCTTTCACGCCCACGCAGGGTTCAGCAATGATGTGCGTCATACCAGGCCCCTCCTTTGGCCGCGAGCTCGAATGTTGGTACTCCCCCTGCCATGCGCGGCATTATACCGAAGCCGTGCCTTGGCTCAATGGCGGTCGGTATTTAGCCGTCAGCCCTCCTCGGCAAGAGCGTGGTCGAAGGCCTCGACCGTGGCGTCGATCTCGGCGTCCCCGTGCGCGGTCGAGAGGAAGAGCGCCTCGTAGGCCGAGGGGGGCAGGTGCACGCCCTGGGAGAGCAGGCGGTGGAAGACCCGGGTGAAACGCTGGCGGTCGGTGGCGTGGACGTCCTCCAGGCTGCGCACCGGCTGGTCGGTGAAGAAGAGTCCGAGCATGGAGCCCTGGCGCTCGATCCGCAGCGGGATACCGCGCCGGCGGGCCGCTTCCTCGATCCCCCCTTGCAGGCGCGCACCTGTGCGCTCCAGTTTTTCATACGGGCAGTCCTCGTCCTGGCCCAGCACAGTCAGGGCCGCCCGGCCGGCGGCCACGGCCAGCGGGTTGCCCGAGAGGGTGCCAGCCTGGTAGACGGGGCCGGCCGGGGCGATCTGGCGCATCAGGTCGCGCGGTCCCGCGTAGGCAGCGAGGGGGAGCCCGCCGCCGATCACCTTGCCCAAGGTAGTGAGATCGGGGCGGATGTCGAGAATGTTCTGGGCGCCACCCCAGGCGACGCGGAAGCCGGTCATCACCTCATCGAGGATCAGCAGCGAGCCGTGCCGGTCGCAGAGCGCGCGCAGCCCTTCCAGGAACCCGGGGACCGGCGGCACGAGGCTCATGTTGCCAGCGATCGGCTCGACGATGACGGCGGCGATCTCGGCGCCGCGTTCGTCGAAATGCCGCTCGACCGCGGCCAGGTCGTTGTAGGGCGCGAGCAGGGTGTCGGCCGTGACCGCAGCCGGGCACGCCGGGCGAGGAGGGGACGCCGATCGTGGCGGCCCCGGAGCCGGCGGCGATCAGGAAGGGGTCGGCGTGGCCGTGGTAGCACCCTTCGAACTTGAGGAGCTTGTCGCGCCCGGTTGCGGCGCGGGCCAGGCGCAGGGCCGACATGGTGGCCTCGGTGCCCGAATTGACCAGCCGCACCATCTCGACCGCCGGGAGGGCCGCGACGATCGCCTCGGCCAGCTCGACCTCGGGCAAGGTCGGCGCGCCGAAGGCGGTGCCGCGGCCCAGGGCCTCCTGGATCGCCGCCACGATTGCGGGATGGCGATGGCCGAGGATGTGCGGCCCATAGCCGCCGATGTAGTCGATGTACCGGCGGCCGTCCTCCCCTTCGAGGTATGCCCCCGAAGCGGAGCGCACGAAGACCGGCGTCCCGCCGACGCCGCGGAAGGCGCGGACCGGGGAATTGACCCCGCCGGGCAGCACCTGCTCGGCACGTTCCATCAGGCTCATCGGGCTCACTCGGCCCATCCCGACGCCAGCAGCCGCGCCGCGTCCCGCGCGGTGTAGGTGAGGATCAGGTCGGCGCCCGCCCTGCGGATGGCGACGAGCGACTCCATCATCACGCGGTTGTAGTCGATCCAGCCGCGCTCGGCCGCTGCCTTGAGCATGGCGTACTCGCCGCTCACGTGGTAGGCGGCCAGCGGCAGGTCGTGGCGCCAGCGCAGCTCGGCGAGGATGTCCAGGTAGGGGAGGGCCGGCTTGACCATCAGCATGTCCGCTCCCTCCTCGATGTCGAGCTCGGCTTCGCGCATTGCCTCGCGGCTGTTCGCCGGGTCCATCTGGTACGAGCGGCGGTCCCCGAACGACGGCGTTGATCCGGCAGCCTCGCGGAACGGGCCGTAGAAACCGCTCGCGAACTTGACCGCATAGGAAAGGATCGGCGTGTCCTCGAAGCCCGCTGCGTCCAGGGCCTCGCGGATGGTGCCCACCCGGCCGTCCATCATGTCCGACGGGGCAATGATGTCCGCTCCGGCCTCGGCGAGCGACACGGCCTGGCGAGCCAGGTTGGCGAGGGTCGCGTCGTTGTCGACCGTCTCGCCGTCGAGCACGCCGCAGTGGCCGTGGCTCGTGTACTCGCAGAAGCAGACGTCGGCGATCTTGATCAGCCCCGGGACCTCGGCGGAGAGCGCCCGCATGGCGCGCTGGACGATGCCGTCCGGCGACCAGGAGGACGAGCCGGCCTCGTCCTTCGACTCGGGAAGGCCGAACAGGATGACGGTCTGCACCCCCTCGGCCAGGGTCTGGCGGCAGGTCTCGACCACCTGGTCGACCGACTGCTGGAAGACGCCGGGCATGGACGGCACCGGATTGGCCACGCCCTCGCCCGGGCAGACGAAGAGCGGCAGGCCCAGGTTGTCCGGCGAGAGCCGGGTCTCGCGGACCAGGCGGCGCAGGCCGGGGGTCTTGCGGAAACGGCGGAGTCGGGTCGCTGGGAAGCTCATGGCGGAGCGGTTTTACCGCGGCATGGAGGAAAAGTATAGTCATGCCTTCTGCCATGGCTCAGATTACTCCGATCGACAAGCTCGCACGGCGCCAGCTCCTGGTGGTCACCGGGAAAGGCGGGGTCGGCAAGACCGCCGTCTCGGCCGTCCTCGGCCAGAGGCTCGCCGCAGCCGGCCGGCGCGTCCTGGTCGTCGAGGTGGACCCGCGCGAGAACCTCCACCAGATGCTCGGGATCCCGCCGTCCGGCGGCGAGATCGTCGCCGCCGGGCCGCGGCTCTGGCTGCAGAACCTCAAACCGCGCCAGGTGCTGGACGAGATCGTGCGCGACCGGCTCAAGCTCGAGCTGCTGTCGCGGCGGGTCCTCGCCAGCCCGATCTATCAGCACTTCTCCGAGAGTGCGCCCGGCCTCACCGAGATGGCCATCCTGGGCCATGCCTGGCGCCTGCTGCACGGCCTGGAGCGGGGCGGCGCGCCCCGATTCGATCAGATCGTGCTCGACGCTCCGGCCACCGGACACGGCGTGCGGCTCCTCGCCGCCCCGCAGCTCGTCGCCGACGTCGTCCACAACGGCCCCTTTGCGGAGATGGCCGGAGAGCTGTCCTTATTTGTGGCCGACCCGGAGCGCTGCGGCATCGTGGCCGTCACGCTGGCCGAGGAGATGCCCGTCCAGGAGGTCCTGGAGCTGCGCGAGGCGCTGCGGCGGCAGGTCGGCCGCGAGCCCGAGGTGCTGGTCATCAACGGCCTGTATCCTCCGGCGCCGCCGGCGCCGGTCGCGGAGGAAGAGGGGCGGGACAACGAGCTGGTGGCCCTCTGGCGCCGCCGCCGGCTCCTCAATGAGCGCGAGCTCGCCCGTCTGGAGAGCGACTGGCGAGGTCCCCGCTACGAGCTGCCGCAGCTCCCGCTCGACCGTGGCCCGGCCCTGATCGCAGCGCTGCAGCGCTGTCTCGAATCCCAGAAGGGGAGCTTATGAACCTGCTCTCCGACCGTCATCCGCTGGTCGTCGTCGTCGGCTCCGGCGGCGTGGGGAAGACCACTCTGGCCGCCGCGATGGGTGTGCTGTCCGCCCGGTCGGGACGCGACACCCTGGTGATGACCTTCGATCCGTCGCTGCGGCTCAAGGATGCCCTTGGGGTGGGGGAGGAGGCGCGGCACCGCGAGGTCAAGGTGCAGCTCGATGCGCCCGGAAGCCTCTACGCCAGCCTGCTCGACGCCCGCCAGACCTTCGACCGGCTGGTGGAGCGCTACGCCCCGGACGAGGAGTCGCGGCGGCGCATCCTCGGCAACCGGTTCTACCAGCACCTCTCGGGAGGCTTGGGCGGAGTGCTCGAATACATGGCCGTCGAGCGCCTCTTCGAGGTGGCGGCCGAGGAACGCTACGGGCAGGTGATCCTGGACACCCCGCCGACCCGGCAGGCCCTCGACTTCCTGGAGGCCCCGGCGCGGATCGTCGGCTTCCTCGACAGCGGCGCCCTCGGAGTGGCCCTTCGCCCCTGGTTCGACGAAGAAGGCCGTCTGCGCGCCGCCTCCCGCTGGGGGCCGCTGGGCAAGCGGGCCGAGCGTTTCCTGGACGAGGTGGTGGGGCTCGACCTGCTGCGCGACATGGCGGAGTTCTTCCAGTCCTTCGGGCCGCTCTTCGAGGGATTCCGCGACCGCGCCCGCGCGGTCGAGCAGCTCCTTCGTTCGCCGAAAACCCGTTTCGTCCTGGTCTCCGGCCCGGGTGAAGAGAAGATCCCGGACACCCTCTTCTTCGCCCGCCGCCTGGAGCAGGCCGGCCTCCACCTCGGTCCGGTGGTAGTCAACCGCGTCCATCCACGGTTCGTGTTCGAAGGCGTCCCGCCCGCCGGCCCTGCCGGGGGCATCGATCCGTGCCATCCCAGCGGCTGGGAGCTCCTCACCTGGCTCGGCGAGCGCGACCGCCGCGGCCTCGTCGCCTTGGCCAAGCTCCTCTCCCGCGAGCAACCGGTGATCGACGTCCCCCTCCTCCCCGAGGAGCCGACCGACCTCGCCTCCTTAGAAGCCCTCGGCCAGCTCACCCAGGAGCGGCTGACCGAGTGGTCGCGGTATGTGAGCCGGACGAGTTGATCCCTTCGCTGGCTCCTTGCCGCGCCGCGTCAAAAACCTCTTGACACTCTATGCCGCAGTGCGGTAATGTTTCGTCTGGAGGCGGCAGAACCCTTGCAGACTTCAGGGGTAATGGCCGTGACTCCAATCCGTCGACGGCGAGGAGATGCACATGATCCGGCTCATCAAACGATACGAAAGCCGCAAGCTCTACGACACCGAGGAGAGCCGTTACGTGTCCCTGGAAGAGATCGCGGGTTGGGTGCGCCAGGGGCAGGAGGTCCGGGTGGTCGACAACGCCACGGGCAGCGACGTGACGTCCCAGACGCTGACCCAGATCATCCTCGACGAGGGCCGGCGTGGCACGTCGTTCCTGCCGAGCGAGCTGCTGCACGACCTGGTGCGGGTGGGCGAGCGCGCCATGCACAACGGCTTGGAGCAGGTGCAACAGGGCGTCGACCGGCTGGTGCAGGCTTCGATCGACCGGCTGGCCCCTGTGCGGCGGGTGCGGGAGGAGATGTCCAGCCTGCGCACGCGTCTCGAGCAGCTCGAGGTCTCGCTGGCGGAGCTCGAGACGGAGCCGCAGCCGCAGCCCGCAACAGCCGCGGTGACTGCATCGGCGGGCCCCGAAGTGATCATCAGCCGCCCCCTGGGGCGGGAGGAGACATCCGAATGAGCCAGGCGCAGAGTGTCGAAACGGGTTTCGACAAGGCGCGGCGCGAGCTGCGTGCTACCGGCCGCAACCTTTGGCTGGCCGGCCTCGGCGCGGTCGCCGCGATCACCGAGGCGGACGAGAAGAGCAGCGAGCTGTTCGACCGTCTGGTCGAGCGCGGGCGTCCTCTGGAGGAGCAGCAGCGCAAGACCTTTCGAGAGATCAGCGACCGTACCGAAGAGACGGTGCGCGAGATGCGTACGCTGCTCCAGGAGACCGTGGAGTACGAGGGCAAGGCAGCATTGAAGAAGCTGGGCGTGCTGACGCGGGACGACCTGAAGGTGCTGGCCGCGCGGATCGACACGCTCTCGCAGAAGATCGACGAGCTCGCGGCGCAGCGGCAGTTGGCCGCCGCAGCCAGCGCATAGGAACCTGCGACCGGCGCCACCCTGGCGGGACGCCGGCCGCGCCAACGCACATCGTGAGGGAGAAACTCGACATGGATACCACGACCACGAGCGACAAGAAGCTGCAGGACGAGCTGAAGGAATCGGCGCATCGGATCTGGCTGGCGGGGCTCGGCGCCCTGGCCGCGGCCGGCGAGGAAGGCTCCAAGATGTTCAGCAAGCTGGTGGACCGCGGCCGCGAGTACGAGGGCAAGGGGCGGACCACGGTCAACGAGCAGGTGAACCGTGCCGCCAGCGCGGCCGAGACCACCTGGGACAACCTCGGCGAGCGGTTCGACGACATGATGACCTCGACGCTGCACCGGCTGGGCGTGCCCACCCGGGAGGAGATCCGCACCCTCACCCAGAGGGTCGAGGAGCTCAACTCGAAGGTCGAGATGCTCAAGCCGCGGGTGACCCCGGCGGAGCCCATCGTCACCCCTGGAGCCTCCGAGCCCACCGATCCGTCCAAGATCGTCGTCTAGCTCCGAGAGGGGGCACAGCGTGCTCGGACACGGCAACGGTACGGCGGGCGCAGCTCCGACCTCTTCGAAGGTCGGGCTGGCGCTCGCCGCGGGTGCACCCGAGGGAGCCATCTACGAGATCGGCGCCCTGCGGGCCCTCGACGAAGCCCTCGACGGACTGGACCTCAACAACCTGTTCCTCTACGTGGGGGTGAGCGCCGGCGCCTTCTTGAACGCCAACCTGGCGAACAACCTCACGACGGCGCAGATGTGCCGCGCCATCGTCTCCCACGAGCCCGGCGAGCACCCGTTCTCGCCGGAGATCTTTTTCACGCCGGCCCTCCGCGAGCTCGCCCGGCGCAGCCGCAGGCTGCCGCGGCTGCTCACCGAGTCGCTGCTGGACTATGCCCGGAACCTGCGGGACCGCACCCTGCTCGACTCGCTGACCCACCTCTCGCACGCCCTGCCGATCGGCATCTTCGACAACGAGCCGATCCGCGCCTATCTCGAAAAGATCTGGAGCATCAAGAACCGGACGGACGACTTCCGCAAGCTCGGCAAACGCCTGGTGGTTGTGGCGACCGACCTCGAGTCCGGCCGGGCGGCGCGCTTCGGCGAGCCGGGGCTGGACCACGTGCCGATCTCGCGCGCCGTGCAGGCGAGCGGTGCCCTGCCCGGGCTCTACTCCCCGGTGGAGATCGACGGCCGCTACTACGTGGACGGCGTCCTCTTGAAGACCCTGCACGCCTCGGTCGCCCTGGAGGCGGGAGCCGACCTGGTGATCTGCGTCAACCCGCTGGTCCCCGTCGACACCCTGCATGCCGTCCAGGCCGGCGTGCTGCCGCACGGCAACCTGCTGGAGCGGGGGTTGCCCACGGTCCTCGCCCAGACGTTCCGCACCCTCGTCCATTCGCGCATGGAGGCCGGCATGGCCGCCTACGAGCGGCGCTACACCGAGCGGGACGTCGTGCGGATCGAGCCCGCGCGGGACGACTACAAGATGTTCTTCACCAACATCTTCGGCCTGTCGGAACGCCGTGCCGTCTGCGAGCACGCCTACCAGTCGACGCGCCAGACACTGCTCGATCGCTACGACGAGCTGGCGCCGATCTTTGCCCGTCACGGCATTACGCTGCGGCGCGATGTCCTCGAAGAGCCGCGCAACCTCTGGGAGCAGGTGGAGCTGCCCAAACGCACGAAGATGGAGAGATCCGGAAACGCCACGGTGCGCGACCTCGACGCCGTGCTCTCCCGCCTGGAGAAGCTGGTCGGAGAGATGGGGGCCTCGGGCGCTGTCCCCTCCTCGCCGTAAGTAGGGGCGCCTCGGAGGGTACGGGCCTCGCGAAAAGACCTCACCCTCCGGATCCCTCAGGAGGAGAAGGAGCGAACTGATCGAAGATTCGGGACCACAGATCGTCGGCAGAGTCCGTCCGCCGACGCCGCAAACGTTTCTTCCGTGATGACCAACAGCGCTTCCAGGCGGGCCAGAGCAGGAAGAACTTCCTCCTCATAGAGCCTGCTTCGGAGGGCATGGACGATTGCGGAGGTCTCGGCCGGCGACTGAGGTGCACGCCCCGCCAGCTTCTGCAGCGCGCTGCGGACTAGTTGCTGGTGAAGCTCGAAGTCAACAGCATTGCGCAGTGTCAAGGCGAAGGCATGGGCGGTGAGCACGGCCCATTCCTCAAGCCGGTTGTTGTTGAGAGCGAGGAGGGCCGTCTCAAAAAGATGGATGGCCTCCTTGGCGGAGTCACCGAGAGAGCGATATACATTGGCGGAGGCTCTGTGCAGCTTCTCGTAGTCGCCGACCCACTGTGGCTTGAGAGTGGAAAGCATGTGTACAACTTCCGCGACACCAAATGAGTTGCCGGCTCGCTGATAGCCTTTAAGGGCAATGGACAGGCTGCGAACCGCCGAGTTCGTGGCCCCCAGCCCAATCTTGACCCGCCCCAGGTTGTGCATGGTTTTGGCGTGCGTGAGGAGATACCGCCTCTCCATGAGCCCGAGTTCGGCCCGAGCGACGGCAGCCTCCGGTGGAAGCTCTGCTATCCGCATCTGGATGCGGCGGAGCTGCCGTCGGCAAATACCTCTGGAGCGGCAGTGGGCTTCCACGGCCTCCAAGCGCAGGGCCTGCACGCGGCTCGCCCGCGAGTTCCTGGCTGCCAGACCGTGGAGACCAATGCCGAGATCGTTCCAAATGAGAGCTCTGTGCCAAGTCAGGCGCGCGGCCCGCGCAATCTCGTCGGCTTGGCGCAAGACTTTGAGACCTCGTTTCAGTGTCGCGGAGTCGTCCCGGGACACGCAAACGATTCCCAGATTGACCAACAGGGAGCACCGCGTGAGGGCGTCATCATCTCCATGCTCGTCCATTAGGTGGAGGGCTTGGGAATAGATCTGGTCCGCACTCTCGAAGTCGCGCTGGATGCGGTGGTAGTCGCCCTCGCGCAGCTTTATCCAGACCAGAGTCCGCGACAGGGGGAAGTGAATTCCGGCCAGATTTTCCAGGAGAAGGCGGCACAGCTCGATGTTGTTATCATCGCTGGCTGGCTTGTAGACGCGCTCGAAAAAGAGCCTCGCCGCCTCCGGATCCACATGGAAGAGGTGGTACTGGTGGAGGAAGACCAGCGGGCGTCTCACCCCCGAGCGCTCGATGGCCTGGAGCGCCCAGTCCGCGACCGCGCGGTGCACCATCAGGACCGCTTCCGGGTCGTCCACCTCCAGCACCGCCCGCAGGAGGTCCGCGACTCGGTCCTGAAAGCGGAACACCCGGAGATCGTCGAGGTGACCGTCAAGGATCCATGCACTGTTTTCCTGGAGAGCGCGGAAGAGGTCGCCGCCGCCAAGGTGCTCGGCAAGGCCTTGATCGAGCCAGCGCGGAATGGCCAGTATGGCCAGTTGCCGGAGACGGGCCTTCTCTTGTTCCGCACTGGATTCCGGCCCGGGAGCTGTCTGCTGCATCAGGCGACTCAGATAACGGGGGATCAGGAAACGGCTGACCAGGTCGTGTCGCGTGAAGCTCAGGCTCTGGCGGAGGAATTCCTCGGCCGAGATACTCCGGTCCTTCTTGACCGAGTCCGCAGCGATCTCCAGGAACATGGGATGGCCGCCGAGGCAGGCAATGACCACCTCCCGCAGACGCCGGTCGGTGCGCAGGCGGCTGTGGTCGCGGGCTCCCCGTCGGCGCAGGAGCTCGTCGGCCTCGGAGGACGCGAGTTCATCCACCGGAAGGATCTCGAGCGGCAACTCGAGGCCTTCCGGCAGTCGCCGGCCTGCCAGGACGATCAGAACGTTGGACAGCCCGAGGCGTTCGACAAAGGTGTTGAAGGAGGGGAGGAAGCTTCGGTCGTCGACCGCTTCGAGGTTGTCGAGGACCAGGACCGCCGGGCTCGCCGGAACCGAAAGAGCCCGGATCCGGGCAGAGACCTCGCTGAGCAGCGAGCCTTGCTCGCGCTCGAAACCCTCCGTGGAGGCTCCCGCGCGCTCGCCAGGAGAGGATTGGACGTCATATCGCAAAGCCTCGTTGAGCCTTGCCCGGAGTCCGCGCAGACGGGAGAGCCGGGGCTGCAGATCGCCGCACCCGGGAAGGAAGGAGAGCAAAGCCTCGCAGATATCGAAGGGTGAGGAGAATCTGGGGGCGTCTTCGTGGACAAGCCACAAAGGCTTCACCAATTCGGGCAGGACCGCAGTGAAGCCTTTCAACAGCCATGTCTTGCCGATCCCTCCCTCTCCCAGGATCACCAGGGCACGTGGAGGACCCGGGGAGAGCAAGGCCTTTTCAAATGCCGCGATCTCCTGTCGGCGACCCACGAAATCCCCGAATGTGGGATATGGACCGCTCGTCCGCTCCGGAGGCGGCTCCCCGTCCCGGGCATGCAGCGCCGGTCCCAGGAGCCTGCGCAGGCGGGCCGCAACGCCGGACAAGCCCCCGAGCTGGAGAGCGTCCAAGGCCTGAAACTGACCGAGCCCATACGGAATGGACAAGCGGTCGGCGGGGATACCGTCCAGGAACACAGGGACGAGCCGATGCCGCCGGGCCGGAGGGCGAGCGAGATGAATCGCTCGGTCGATCTCGTCGCGCAGGTAGGTGCGATACCTCGTCCGGCTGGAAAGGAGGATCACCGTACAGGCAGACCTCTCCTGAGCGGCCGGGGTCTCCAGACCCCAATCCTCGCCTTCCTCCAGGCTCTCCTGGTCGAAGAAGACCCGAAGCCCTGCCAGGAGGCTAACGAGCTCCCCGAGCCGCCTCGGCATCCGCGCGATCATAGGCGAGGAAAAGGTCCCAGCTTTGACCTCGGCTCCCTGTCTCGGCTTCCATGCATCCCTCCTCCTTTTAGACCCATGAGGAGAAGCCGGCCTCAGGGCACGCGCCGCGCTAGGGCCCCGGACGCATAGAGGACGAGCGCGCAGCCGACCGGGAAGAGCAGCTCGTTGACTCCGCGCGACAGCACGGTCACCAGGGGATCGGGTCCCGGCACGGCCGCGGCCATCACCCAGAGGATCGCAGCACCGAAGGTCAGTCCGATCAGGACGCCGGTCGCCACATGGGCGCCGAGCCCGCCCCAGGCCTTCTGGCCCATCCAGCCGATGGCGGCGCCGAGGAGGCCGTACTCCAGGCCTTTGAGACCGGCGATCAGGAAGGGGAAACTGGCAGCCGCCGCGGGGCCGGCGAGGCCGAGCGCCGCGCCCATTCCCTTGTGGACGACCCGGGCGACGGCGAATCCGACGGGCGCCGAGATCAGGCCGAGGATCCCCATGACCGCTTCGCGCACCTTGCCAGCGGTGGAGCCGAAGGCGATCCCGACGCAGACGATGAATCCCCAGGAGACATTGTGCGCCAGGTCGGCGACAAAGGGTTTCGGGCTGGCGCCCGCGGCGTCCGCATAGGCGGCAAGGACCAGGAGGATCACCTCGAGGAGCAGCCCCAGGCCGATCGAGAGCCAAGCCACGCGCAGCACCTGGCCCCAGAGCGGCGGAGCCGGAGCGGACGCTGAGGCGTGGGTCTCCACCGCAGGTTCGGAAGGGGGTGCGACAGGGGCCGAAGCCGAGGTCGTCGCCTGGGTATCTTCCATGCCGAAGCTCTCCGTTGCCTGCAATTCTAGCCGAGCCGGAACGCTACACGACTGAGAGCGATTCGGCTATCCTGCCCAGGCCATGGCGAGAAAGGAACAACGGCCGGTAGAGAAGACGATGACCCTTCGGCGTATCAACCTCAATCGTCGGCTCTCCCCTGAGGAAGCCGCGAAGTATCGCAAGGTCCGGGAGCAGGTTGCAGAGGAGCTGCCCGAGCTGATCGCTCGGCACGACGAGCGCTTGGTCGCTCTCGATCTTGACCACGACGCCGAGGACCCTCACCGGTCCGACCGGTGAAGCGCCGCGCCGATGCCGACGGCGAAGAGGATGGCCCAGACCGGCCAGGGACCGCCGGCGCCGGCGAGGATCGCGCCGGCGACCATGCAGAAGCCGCCGAAGAGCGTGCCGCGCAGGCCGGCGAGCGGGTTCTCCGGCCGCCGGGTGGCCGACTCGATCATGCGCAGCCCCTCGGTGATCAGGTTTGGCGCTTTGGCCAGGGCCTCGAGGACCTCCGGCATGCCGCGGAGGACCTGCCGGAACAGGTTCTGCGGGTTGAACTGGTCCTTGAAGATGGCGCTGGCGTGCTCCTGCGAAACGACGGCCACGTCCATGCCGGGCTTCAGGATGCGGCCTACCCCCTCGAAGGTCACCAGGGCCTTCACCATGAGGACCATCTCGACGGGGAAGTACATCCGGTGCTGGGCGCCGAGGTTGACCGAGCGCAGGATGAGCTGAGCCAGCGAGAAGTCCCGGAAGTCGGCGCTGCTCCGGTGCCAGCGCTGCAGGATCTCGGTGACCTCGCGGCGGAACCCGGCCGGATCGGCGCCCGGACCCGGCGTGGACAGCGCGGCCAGGTAGCGGGCCGCGCCCTCGGCGTCCCCCATGACCAGCGTGTAGTAGTAGTAGAGGAAGGTCCGCCGCAGGTTGCTGTCGAACCGGCCGACCATACCGAGGTCGATGAACCCCAGCTTCGGTCCGGGCAGGATCAGCAGGTTGCCCGGATGCAGGTCGGCGTGGAAGAAGCCGTCCTTGAAGAGCATCCGGATGATGCTCGCGGCGCCGAGATAGACCAGGCGGTCGCGCTCCGCGTCGGTGAGCGCCAGGGCTTCGGGAGCGCTCGGCTTGTAGCCCGCCAGGAACTCCATGGTCAGGACGCTGTGGCCGCTGTACTTCCGGTAGATGCGGGGAAAGACAACGTCCGGCAGGTCGTGGAAGTTGGCGGTGAAGGTCTCGGCGTTGTCGGCCTCGCGCCGCAGGTCCACCTCGCGCCAGGTGTACTCCACGAACTCGCGGATCATCTGCTTCGGCCGGTAGCGGGGCAGGATGACCTGCAGCATCGAGCCGAGGATGCGCAGCAGGATGGCGTCGCGCCGCAGGGTCTCCTTGATCCCCGGCTTGACCACCTTGAGGATCACCGAATCTCCCTCGCGGGTGGTGGCCCGGTGGATCTGCGCGATCGAGGCCGAGCCGGTGGGAATGGGGTCGATCCATGAATACATCTCGCCGGCGGGCCGTTCCAGATCGGCCTCGATGAGCCCGAGATAGCGGTCGAAGGGGACGACCGGCAGCCGGTCGAGCAGGTTCTTGAGCTCCTCGGTGACCGACTCCGGCAGGATGTCCTGGCGCAGGGCCAGGACCTGGCCGAGCTTGATGTACGTCGGGCCCAGGATCTCGAGCCGTCGCCGGAGCTGGACCGGGAACGGGCGGTCCACGATCGACTTGTCGAGGAACGGCCGCACGACCCAGGCGAGGAGGCGTTCGAAGGCGAAGAAGAGACGGAGCCCCCGCTTCCGCTGGCGGGCCTCCGCGGCGTTCCGTTCGCGGACGCGCGCCGCCAGGGCACCGAACGCCAGGCCGAACAGGTGCCGGAAGGTCGTGATCAGGCGCCGGACGAGCCCGTGAGGCGCCACGTCCGGCAGCATCTCGAAACCGGGGATGGGGCCGGAGGAGGCTGGCATTGGAGCAGGAGGGGGAGGATGAGCGATAGTCTCATCCAGGGAGGGAGGTGGGGCGACCTCGGGCTCCACGGTGCGAGGCTCGGCCATGACCGAGAGTGTATCTCCTGCCGGCTTCCCGGGTATGCCAGGCAGGGGGTGGGGTGCACCTGATCCCCTCCTGTAGGGGCAACCCTTGTGGTTGCCCGCGGTCTTGCCACGTGGCGGCCGCAGCGCCTTTTCCCACCGCAGGGCAGGCGGTGCAGGGCAACCACAAGGGTTGCCCCTACGGGTGGCGGTTTGGCCATGGTGGACCAACCATTGTGGCCACGTCGCAACCGACCGGGAGAGGGGGCCGGGGGGGAGGGGCCTACCGATTCCGCCCGTACTGCTCGTGGCTGGACACCCAGTCGAGCGAGGAGATGGCCGCCGCCAGCGAGATCTCGCCCGCGAGCACCACGCCGGCCACGATCTCGGCGAATTTCTTCACCTTTCCCTTGCCGACACAGCCGAGGATCTCCAGGCACTCGCGCTGCGTGGCCAGGCCCGTGCCGCCACCATGGGTCGCCACGATGAGCGACGGGATCGTGATGGAGATGTAGAGGTCCTTCTCCGGCGTCACCTCCGTGTAGACGATGCCCGCCGAAGACTCCGCGACATTGGCCACGTCCTGCCCGGTGGCGATGAACATGGCCGTGATGCCGTTGGGCGAGTGGCAGCCGTTGTTGTTGGCGCCGGAGATGAAGGCCCCGACGTTGGCGATGCCGGCATGGTAATTGACCGTCTCGGGGTCGACCCGCATGTTCTGGATGAGGACGTCGCGCGGGATGGTCGCCTCGGCCGTGACGCGCTTGCCGCGGGTGCGCATGACGTTGATCTGCGACGACTTCTTGTCCGTGGCGAAGTTCGACTCCAGATAGAAGTGCTCGATGTTTTCCGCGTTCTCCAGGATCCAGGAACAGGCCGCGAAGGTGGCGCGCCCCACCATGTTCTGGCCGGCGGCATCGCCGGTCGTGTAGTTGAAGCGCAGGAAGACCAGCTTGTTCGACAGATACCGGTCGATGTAGGTGAGCTTTGCCACACTGGAGGTGCCCTCGGCCTCCTCGCGGATCTGGGCCATGTTCTCGTCGACCCAGACCACGAAGTCGCGGGCATGGCGGGCGTTGTCGAAGACGAAAACCGGGGCGCGCTGCATGGAGTCGCCGACCACGGTGCAGGTGACGCCGCCCGACAGGTTGAGCACCTTCATGCCACGGTTGTAGGAGGCGACCAGGGTGCCCTCGGCGGTGGCGAGAGGGACCAGGAACTCGCCCTGGGCATGCTCGCCGTTGACCTTCAACGGACCGGCGAAGCCGATGGGGACCTGGGCCACGCCGGTGAAGTTCTCGATGTTCCCCTTGGTGACCCCGGGGTCGAACGAGAACTTGTCGATATGCTGGAGCTTGACCCCCGTGTACTCCTCGACGAACTTCTGGCGCTGCTTGATGATCTCCCGGGTGTAGTCGTCATCCTTGTCGTGCGGGACCGAGGTGCGCCGGACCTTCTCGGCGATGGCGTCCTTGACCTTGAAGGAAAGGGAGCCGAACGGCTCGGTCTCGAAGGCCAGGCCGATCTCGTGCTGGCCCTTGTCGAGCTGGTCGCCTCGTGCATGGATGCGGACCGTGCGCGCCAGGGGGAAGGCCACGGCATTGTTGGCGTTGACCGCCGTGGCGGCGATGCTGTTGCCGTTGAGCTCCAGGGAGAGCCGGTCGAGGGGCACCTGCCGGCCGTCGATCTGGACCTCCTTGAGGCGCGTCAAGGTGGCGTTGCTCAGCCGGTTCTTGAGGCTGAAACGGACGCCGTCCTCGACGTTCTCCAGGCTGCCCAGCGTGTACATCTGCTTGAGGATGAGGGACGGGATATCTTCATATCGAGTACCTCGCGGCGGAAGGATGGAACCGGGAGGAGTCTATCGCGGGGAGGGGCGGGGCTCAAACGAAAGGCGGCGGGCCAGGTACTCCCCCCGCCCCTGGGTTTGACGGCTCGCGACCTCTACGGGTGGGCGCGCCGGATGTCGAGACGGTGGCGGGGCAGGATCTCGTACTGGGTCTGGAACTGGGTGCTGAAGCCGACGGCGGTGATGCGATTGCCCAGTTGGATGAACGGGATCCTGTACGGGTTGACCCCCGTCGAGGCCGCGATGAAGATCTGCGTCTCGCCGGAGCCGTCATCCACGAAGACCTTGTAACCGAAGGCCAGGTCGCTGATGATCTGCGTGACCGTGCCGGTGATCTCCATCAGGGATCCTTCCGTGTCCTCGCCGATGTCACCGGTCGCGACCGCGTCGGGTGCTACATGCTTCAGCCCCGGGCGCTTCTGGACGCCGGCCAGCGAGGCCGGACGCAGGACGAGCTGGCCGAAGCCGTCGTCTGCCAACACGCCGGTCACCCGCACCTTCTCGAACAGGTCGAGGATCGGATTGTCGGCAGTGCTCACATAGATCCCGGCCGTGTTGTCCTGGATCCCGAAACCCTGGTCGAAGGTGGACGTCGCGAAGGCCCCCGAGGGGGCCGTCACCGCGCCTTCGACGGTGACCACGGTGCCCAGAGGCTCATCGCGGGCATCGTCGATCGAGATCACTACCGCGTTGGCGCGGGCTGCTACAGCGAGGGCCAGTACTACCAGTACAGTGCGAAGCTTCCACATGACACTCTCTCCTTTCAGTCGTTCGCAACACCAAGCATTCTAAACCATCTATGAAGCTCTCCGCCACAACGCAAGGCAGATTGTTACTGGTATGTCACCACGAGCTGCGGCCGGTTCGCCGCGATCGTGTTGTCGCCGGAGTAGTAGCCGATGTAGTTGTTGCCCCCATCGTCGTTGTCGTCGAGGCTGAAGTAGACGCGGAGCTGTGTCGTCCCCGTCTTGTTGATCGCTGCCAGACCCGCGGCGTTCAGGCTGCCTTCCGACCAGGACCCGTTCGAGGGGGCGTTGCTCAGGCTTGCCGCCTGGACGGCGGTCGCCGTGGCCTGGAAGTCGCCCGTCTGGAGCGTCGTCGAGCCGGAGAAGCCGCCGGTCTGGACGTCGGCCTGGCAGGTGCCGTGAGTGGTGAAGGGGTTACTACCGCTTGACGTGCCGCGGCGCAGGCGCAGGGTCGCCGAGAGGATCGTGGCGCCGTCGGGGATCGGCGAGGTGTCGAAGGAGACCACGGATTTGTACTGGCGGTCGCTGGTGGCGTCGCCCACCCGTAGAGCGCTGGTGGTGGCGGCGGTGCCGTCGATGGAGCCGCCGGCGTTGGAGGTTTCGGTCGACTCCAGCACCCAGCCGTCCTGGGCGGCGGTCGAGGTGAGGGTCACGACGGTCGGCGGAACCGCCGGCGTGGCCGATGCTTCGTTCGAATTCGGGCCCTCGCCCACTCCGTTGGTCGCGGTCACCACGTAGTAGTAAGCCGTCCCGTTGGTCAGGCCGGTGTTGGTAAAGCTGGTGGTGGTGAGGTTGCTTTGGATGGTCGTGTAGGGCCCGCCGCTCGCCGTGCCGCGGTGGACGCGGTAACCGGTCGCGCCGCTCGCGGCCGTCCAGGTGAGGCTGATCTGCCCGTTGCCCGGCGTGGCCGAGAGCGATCCCGGCGCGCCCGGCGGCGCCTGGCAGTACTGGACCTGCTTGCCGATCACGGCATACGGGCAGGCGGCCTGCTCGAGCAGGTAGAGGACCGCTGCGCGGTTGCGGGAGGTCTGGGCCGGGATCACCTCGTCCGGGGGATAGAAGCCGCCCTGCCCGGACGTCACCGGGTACATCTCGAAAGCGAAGGCGAAGATGCGATGAACGCCGTAGAGCCAGTCCATGCTCGTGCCGTCGGTGATGTAGAGGTCGCTCGCCTGCTCCGGCGTGTAGCCGTTGGTGGCCGCCATGGCCAGGCCCATGGCCACGAACGCGTCGTGGTCGTCCTGGGTCATATCGGCCGGCACATCAGTGAAGGTATAGCCGTAGGGCCAGAGGACCAGCTCGGCGTGGGCATGAAAGTCGATGTAAGCCGTGATCTGCTGCGTGCCGCCGACCACGCGGCTGTCGACGAAGTCCCGCACCACCGCCGTCTCGGGAGCCGAGAAGGCCGCCGGTCCCCGGTAGGTCGAGCTGCTCGTCGAACCGCTGCTGCCGCCGCAGCACCCCCACTTGTAGCCCCAGTTGCGGTTCAAGTCAGTGCCGATGGCGCTGGAGCCGGCGTTGGGCTGGCGGTTCTTGCGCCAGGAACGGTAGGTGCCGGTCGCAATGTCGTACTCGCCGCCGTCCGGGTTCATGTCAAAGACGATCCAGATCTCGCGGCCATCCACCAGGTTGGTGATCTGGGGATCGGTTCCGTATTCGTCGGTCAGCATCTTCAGGGTGTAGAGAGCCATCTCGACGGTCAGATGCTCGCGGGCATGTTGATGATGCGTGAAGAGCACCTCCGGCTCGTCCTCGTCGGTGCCCACGTTGTCGGAGATCTTGCCGGCCCAGACCGTGCGCCCCTCATGCGACAAGCCCATGGAGAAAAGTGAAAAGATCGCCGGGTGATCGAACGCGGCCTGCTGGAGCTCGGCCACCATTTCGGCGTAGTCGTGATAGGCCGAGTCGGCCGCCGGAAATGCCTTGAGAAAATCGTCCTGCGTTCTGAACCGCACGAGCTGCAGGCCCAGCCGCTTCAAGGCCCTGGCTTCGCGGCCCGTCGCTTCGATGAGAACGTAGTCGTGACCGACTTCGAAAATGTCCGCGCCGGTGGCGGCGATGGCGGAACGAGCGCGGGCGTTGAACACGTTCGAGATCTTGTACGTGCCGGTCTCTTTGATGGGCTGTGCGACGGCGGGAGCCGCCAGGCTGAGCCCGAGCAGCAGCGCGAGCGCCAGCCCTGACAGGGACGGGTGATGATGGGATCGCTGGTTTCTCACTATGGCCCTTCTCTCAAAGAGGTTGCGTGAAGATGAGGCTCGTGGTCCCTTTCGCCTGCGACAGGCCGGTCAGCACGCAGCGGATCAAGGCCAGGGGATCGCGCACGTTGACGATCTGAAGCTGTTCACCGGCGAAACGTCCGCTGGTGACGGTGGCGGTGAGCCCGGCAGCACCGCCGACGCTGCCGAGATTGAGCACCAAGGTCGTAATCTCGGCATAGCTCACGGTGTTGTCCGCCCACGTGATGTCCACCGTGCCGAAGACGTTCTCCGCTGACGTGCACGTCAAATTGCCCTCGAGCGAGTAGGTGAACGTGCCTGTCGTGGGGCCTCCGTCGAAGACCACGCAATTGGTGATCGTGCCGCCGCCGGTGGAGGTGGAGTACGGCGCCGGTGCCGGCGGAAGCACGAGGCTCGCGGGTGGGTCGAAGTTGAGCGTGACCGACCCGTTGCACAAGGCGTCGATCTGCGCTGAAGCGGGGCTCGCGCACCAGACCACGGCCGTGGCCAGCACCAATGTCCATGCCATGAGGAACCGGCGTCGGTTTGGGGGGAAGGCGAAAATAAGATGGGCTCTCATTGATCGGTCTCCTTTTCGTTGTTTAGATTAGAGGCTCCGCGGCAGGGACAGGCGATGGCGAGATCTCTGATGTCTCAACATGATCTTCTCCTACTGGTAGGTCACCACGAGCTGCGGCCGGTTGGCCGAGGTCGCGTTGTCGCCGGAGTAGTAGCCGAGGTAGTCGTTGCCCGTGTCGTCGTTGTCGTCGAGGTTGAAGTAGACGCGGAGCTGCGTCGTCCCCGTCTTGTTGAGCGCCGCGAGGCCCGCGCCGTTGAGGTTACCTTCCGACCAGGTTCCGTTCGACGCGGCGTTGCCGAGGCTCGCCGACTGGACGGCCGTCGCCGTGGCCTGGAAGTCACCGGTCTGGAGCGTCGTCGATCCCGAAAGGCCGCTGCCGGCCTGGACGTCCACCCAGCAGGTGCCGTGGGTGGTGAAGGGGTTGGTGCCGGAGAGCGTGCCGCGGAGCAGGCGCAGGGTCACCGACACGATCGTGGCGCCGTCGGGGATCGACGAGGTGTCGAACGCGACGACAGATTTGTATTGCCGGTCCTGATTGTTGTCGCCCACCCGCAGAGCGCTGGTGGAGGTGGCGGTCGCGCTGAGCGAGCCGCCGGCATTGGACGTCTCGCTCGACTCCAGCACCCAGCCGTCCTGCGCGGCGACGGACGTGAAGGTGACGGTGACCGGCGTGATCGAAGCTTGCGGCGTGGCCGAGGCCTGGTTCGAGCTCGCGCCCTCGCCTTCGGCGTTGGTCGCGGTCACGACGTAATAGTAGGTCGTGCCGTTGGTCAGGCCTGTGTCGGTGTAGCCCGTGCCCACGATGTTGCTCTTGACGGTCGTGTAGGGTCCGCCGCTCGCCGTGCCGCGGTGGACGCCGTAGCCGGTGGCGCCGGTCGCGGCCGCCCAGGTGAGGCTCACTTGCCCATTGCCCGGCGTGGCGGCAAGCCCGCTGGACGCGCCCGGCGACGCGACCGGGTCGACCCGGAAGATGAACGTGCCCGACTTCATGTCGGACAGGAGGACGTTGCCGGAGGGGAGGAACACATGGACGTTCCAGGCGCCGTTGTAGTTGCCGGTGATCGTCTTGTTGAACGTGCCGTCGCCGTCGGGGTCGCGCCAGCTCTCGTACTTGCCGACCTCCACCGGGTTGGCCGGGTTCGAAATGTCGAACACCCGCAGGCCCGCCTCGTAGTAGGCGGTGATCAGATATTTCCCCCGCACCTGGCCGTTGTGGATGCGGGAGTTGGCCGTGGCATCGCCCGAGTACTGGAAGGTCGCCACCTGCGCCGGGCTCGCCGGGTTCGAGACGTCGTAGACGCCGATGTCGCGGACGTTGAATTCCTCGAACGCGTAGAGGTAGTGCGAGTCGTCGTCCAGCCAGTTGCTGTGGGCGTAGATGCCGGACACGGTGGGCGACTCCCCCACCAGCGTGGGCGTCCCGCCGGTACGGACGTTGGTGATGTCGACGATCCGGTAGCGGGTCGCGTACCCCTCCGCCGAATAGAGCAGGTCCTTGCCGCCCGACCCCGGGACGTTCGACCGGGAGAAGCTGTCATGGCAGTCGCGCCCGCTGCCCGTCCAGCTCGGGAGGAGCGGCGGATTGAACGGGTCCTGCAGCAGGTCGAAGATCTGGCAGCCGAGCGTCGACGCGTTGTTGGCGGTGTTCAAGAACAGCAGGCCCAGGTCTTCATTGATGAAAACGGTGTGGCCGTAGTTCGTGCGGCCCCGGTCGGCGATGCCCGCCGGCGGGATCGGGTTGGAATTGACGCCTTGCGGCGCGGAATCGGACAGATACGAGAGGTCCACGACCCAGAAGTTGCCGTTCCCCTGCGCGCCGACGTACGCATAGGTTTTTCCGGAAGCCGGATCCCGGTGGATGTCGACGTCGCGCCAGATGCGGCCTTTCGGCGGGCTGACGCCGCCCGACATGTCGATGTACTGGACCTGAAAAGGAGCCGCCGGGTCGGTCACGTCGATGACGTGCAGGCCGAAGCTGTTGCACTGGAGAGCGTATTCCCGCGTGCCGGCCGCGTAGCCCCAGATGCCGTTGTAGAGCGTGCCGGTCGAGGAGCTGTCGCCGTAATAAGGGCTCGGCGGCTGGGAATCGAGCTGGCTCAACTTCGTGACGTTGCCGTTGCCGGTGTAGTCCGCCGCCGCCGCCGCCGCGGACACCTTGGGAACGCCGAGGTCGAAGAGCGCCTTGATGTAGAGACGCGTGTCTCGCGAGAGCTTCCCGGCCTTCTCCTGAGCGTACAACCAGCCGTTGAGCCTCTTCAGGTGGCCGTCCGCGTGGAGCCTGTCGATTTTCTCGTGCTGTGCCTCCGTGATGGCGCCGTCGTCCAGCAGGCCGTGCAGAAAAGCTTCGATCGCGCCGGGGGTTTCGTCGTGCGCCCAGGCCGGCGGGCCCGCGAGAACGAGCACAGCGGCGAGCACCACCGCGAGGAGGAAGGCTTTCCGGGCTCGGAAGAGGAACAAAGCATACATTGGAATCTCCTTGTGACGTTCTGAAACCGGGCCCTCGAAACGAGAGCCCGGCGAGATGTTGCAGGCTGGTTGCGCGGTGAGAAAACGGCCAACGCTCCCCGGCCGCGCGTACCGCTTTTCGATGGCCGTGTCGGTGCCGCGTTTCATGCTTTGTCTCCCACAGAGGTTGGTTGGGTGTTTCTCGCCAGACCCCCTCTCGGCTCGCGGTGCCGGCTCATGGCCGGGCATCCTGCGTCCGCTGGCCAGCCGCTCGCCATTGATTACGGATCTGCGAGACCTCATCCTAGAGAAAGCTCTCCCGGCTGTCGTCCGACAAAAGGATGATTTTTCTCTCAACGTTTTGATGAGGCGGGACCGCCGTTCCATCGTGATCTCGCGGCAGATCACGGCGGACCGCGACCGGTTCACCACGATCTCGCGCCGCGAGTTTCCGGGTTAGCGCCTATGCCCCTGGCGCGAGCTTCCGGGCGACCGCCCGGACTTCTTCCTCTACCTCGGGCAGCCGCTGCGTGCAGGCGGCGAGCTTCTCCCTGGCGTGCCAGCCGCGCGAGGTCGCCAGCGCACCGGGCCAGATCCGCGGCGCCGAGGATGGCGGAGCTTCCGGAGAGCGCATGGGCCGCCGCGGCAAGCGTCTCGCCATCCCCTTGCAGGAGCGCGCGCTGCATGGCCGCCAGATCCGCCTCTCCCTGCCGGAGAAATGCCTCCACCACCTCGGCCAGGAGAGCCTCTCCGGTCAGAGCCTTCAGGCCCTCGAGGCGCTCGTCGAGAGATTCGGCGGCGGGTTCGGACGCCTCGATCTCCGTCCAGCGGTCGAGGACGGCGGCGAGATCGTCCGTGCGGAAGGGCTTGGGCAGGAAGCCGTCCATGCCGGCCGCAAAGCACTTCTCCCTCTCCTCGTCCGACCTGTGGGCGGAGAGAGCGATGACCGGGGTCCGCGGCGTCCTCGGTGCTCTCGGTGTCCCCCCGGCGGCCGCCTCCAGACGGCGCAACCGGCGGCAGGTCTCGAGGCCGTCGAGGCCGGGCAGCTCGAGATCCAGGAGAACGGCGGCGCAAGGCCTGGTCGCCAGGAGGATCAGAGCCTCCTCGCCGCTCTCCACCGCCTCGGCGGTGTACCCGAGCTTCCGGAGCAGGGACAGGGCGACCAATTGGTTGGCCGAGCGGTCGTCCACGACCAGGATCCGCCGCTCGTGCCGCGCCAGCCGCCGCCGCGCCTCTTCGTCACCGTCCGCGTCCGCGGTCTGCGGGCCGTCGCCGCGCGCCGGCACCAGGGGCACCCGGAACCAGAAGGTCGAGCCCTCCCCGTGCGTGCTGTGGAATCCGATCTCCCCTCCCATCAGCTCGACGATGTTCTTGGAGATGACCAGCCCCAGGCCGGTGCCTCCGAACCCGTGCGAGCCGGAGCTCTGCCCCTGAGCGAACGGTTGGAAGATCCGCTTCTGCACCTCCGGGCGGATGCCCACGCCGGAGTCGCGCACCTCGCAGCGGATCACCGGCACAATCGTTTCCAGAGGCTCCACCGTCACCGTCACGGAGCCCTTGCGGGTGAACCGGAGGCCGTTGCTCACCAGGTTCAGAAAGACCTGGCGCAGGCGCTCCGGATCGCCATGGAGGTTGTCCGGCAACGCGGGGTCGATGTGCAGGCGCAGCTCGACCTCCCGTTTCGCTGCGTGCGGCGCGAGGAGCCGCAAGACGTCCTCGACCATCTCCCGGAACGAGAAATCGCGCGGGCGGAGCAGCAGATGCCTGGCTTCGATCCGGGAGAGGTCGAGGACGTCGTTGACCAGGGCGAGGAGCGCGGCGGCGGATCGCCCGATCACCTCCACCTGCTCGCGCTGGTCGGGCGTCAGCTCGCCGGTGAGGAGAAGCTCGGCCATGCCGAGCACGCCGTTCATCGGATTGCGGATCTCGTGGCTTACATGCGAGAGGAATTGCCCCTTGGCGCGATCCGCGTCACGCGCCTCCTGCTCCGCCTGCTTGCGCCTGCGCAACTCGTGGCCGAGAGCGATCCAGAAGCGGCGCCGCAGCCACAGGCCGATGCCGGTGCTCGCCGCGAGGACGGAGAGCGCGGCGAGGCGCAAGGGCGACGGGGTCAACGGAAAGGAGAGGACAAAAGCGACGAGCCCTGCCAGGAAGATCCCGGCGTTGACGAGCCCCAGGCGCTCGAGCTGCGGGATCCGCTGCTCGCTCGCGTCGTCTGGAGCCAGCGGAGCAAGCCACCTCTCGAGCCGGCTCAAGGGGGCTCCGGCTGCGCCAGCCCCGACCGCTGCGCGTGGAGGGCCGCCTCCACCCGGTTGCTCACGCCGAGCTTGTCCAGGATGTGGCTCATATGCGTGCGGACCGTCACCTCGGCGATCGAGAGCTCCCGGGCGATGGTCCGGTTGCTCCAGCCGCGCGCCAGCAGGACGAGCACCTCCCTCTCCCGGTCGGTGAGCGAGGCTTTCGTAGCTGGCCGCGGCTTGAGGTAGGCCAGCAGATTGCGGGTGAGCCGTGGAGGCAGCCAGGCCTCGCCCCGGGAGACCTGGCGGATGGCCGCGAGGAAGTCCTCGCGCCGCGAGGACTTGGCCAGATAGCCTACAGCCCCCGCCGAGATCGCCGTCAGGACTTCCTCCTCCACGTCCGTGCCGGTCAGGACCACGATGCCGACCGCCGGCTGCGCGGCGAGGATCCTCCGGGTCGCTTCAACCCCGTCAAGCCCGGGAAGCTTCAGATCCATGAGGACCACCTGGGGAGCGCAGCGGCTCGCCTCGTCCACCGCCTGCAGCCCGTCTCCCGCCTCGCCGACCACCGTGATATCGGAGGCGCCTCCCAGCAGGGCACAGACACCCTTACGAACGACAAAATGATCGTCGACAACCAGGACTCGGATGGGATTCTCCACGCTTCCCTCGCATTGCCGCACGCGCCACCGTAGATGCCCATGGCGGTGGGAGTCTTCCGGGACTGCCAAAACTGTCCGGAGTTTACTCAAATAGCTGCAAGGTGCCTACCCGTGCGCCTTCACGCGGCGGCCGGTGACGGTGTCGGTGGCGATGGGATCTCCGGTATCGGTGCTGGGATCGAGCGGATCTTCACCGCCGGTGAACTCGCGCACCTCCAGCGAGCCGGCGACGTTGTCGCATCCTCCGCCCACCGTGTGCAGGGAGATGTCCACACGGCTGACGTTGAGCAGCTCGTCGTTCTCGTTCGAACACGAGGGCGAGGACCACGCCCTCCATTGTTGCCGTGCTTCTTCCAGCTTCCCTGCTGGTCGGAGAACTTCAGAAGCGCTTGGAGCGAGCTGGTGGCGAAAAAGGTCCCGTCCGCCTCCAGCGTCCAGAGAGACGTCGCACCGCCCGCTTCATCCATCAGATAGGTTCCGGAGCAATTCCCCGAGAAGCCGCGGGCGAGCAGGGAGGCGGACGAGCCGCCGAGCAGGCAGACGAAGAGCAGGGCGTAACCGAGCTTTGTTTTCACGATGGGGTTCTCCTTGCCAAGAGGTGTGGACCGGCGGTCATAGAGTAGCGGCCTGGAAATGTGGTGTACATCCTCTCTAGGGAGGATCTCAGGAGGGCCCGTCGTGTCATCCTGAGCGTAGCGAAGGATCTGGGGGCAGGGAGGCTGCACGCCGCGGGACCACTGCGAGCCACCGCAGTGAGCGTCGATGGTCCCGTGGTGGCTCCTGCCGGTGCCGCGGGACCACTGGGAGCCACCGCAGTGAGCGTCCATGGTCCTGTGGTGGCTCCTGCCGGTCCGGCGGGACCGCTGGGAGCCACCGCGGTGAGCGTCCATGGTCCTGTGGTGGCTCCTGCCGGTGCCGCGGGACCACTGGGAGCCACCGCAGTGAGCGTCCATGGTCCCGTGGTGGCTCCTGCCGGTCCGGCGGGACCGCTGGGAGCCACCGCGGTGAGCGTCCATGGTCCTGTGGTGGCTCCTGCCGGTGCCGCGGGACCACTGGGAGCCACCGCAGTGAGCGTCCATGGTCCCGTGGTGGCTCCTGCCGGTCCGGCGGGACCACTGGGAGCCACCGCAGTGAGCGTCGATGGTCCTGTAGTGACTCCTGCCGGTCCCGGGGCTTGACCTGTGCGTGGAGCTGTGTATCCTGATGTTTACATTCCTCTCAACGGCAGGTTGAGGAGAGCTCGGGGGGTGACGTGTGGTTTCGTTCCCTGTCCTGTTCGCGGTCTATTGGGTCTCGGTCCTGGCCTGGAGCCTGCTGGCGGCGCGGCTCTGCAGGAGCCTCAGCCAGCGGCATCCCCTCCTCTATGACACTCTGGGCCGGCCGGCTCCTCTCGCCGTGCGGCAGGGGATGCAGGGCGAGCTCGCCCTGCTCGGGTTCCTCCTGCGCCGGCGGGATCGCTTCATGGAAGACCGGCAGGTCGCACGCCTCTGCGGCGCGATGCGCGGCCTCTTCGTGGTCTATCTGCTCTTCTTCCTGGCCCTTCCCGCCTTGCTGATCCGGGGCTGATCAGGCGGTGGAGGTACAGCCGGCTTGACACCTCCGAACTGGTCACTTAATGTGGTCACATGCGATCGATTCGGGCTTCCGAGTTCAAGGCGAAGTGCCTGGCGATCCTCGACGAGGTCGAGCAGACGGGTGAGCCGGTGACGATCCTCAAGCGGGGCCGGCCAGTGGCTCGCCTCGTTCCGCCCGCGGCGGGGAAGGGGAAGTATCCACAGGAATCCCTCCATGGGACGGTCGAGATCCTGGGGGACATCCTTGAGCCTGTGCTTCCGGCTGAAGCCTGGGAGGCCTCCCCCCGGGTGCTCGGGGCGACTCTCCTCACCCAGGACAGCCGGATCATCGACTCGGAGCTCGTTCCGATCCTTTAGCTTTGTCAGCGGCGCTGGGCCAGCGCAACACCCTCAAGCCGTTTTTCCCTGGGACCGCGGGCGTCCCGCCCGCCCTCCATACGCTCGGGCCTGCATTGGGTTGGCGGCAACGCCGCGGTCGATGAAAGTCCGTGCGGGCGGGACGCCCGCGGTCCCAGGGGCCCCCGCCACGCCCAACAGGAAACCCTCTGGCCTTCAACGCGCCGGCGCTCTGGCCGACCTGTGAGCGCCGGTCGGGCCACTCCCCGAGCGAGCTGGTCCGTTCGGTCAGATGCGCGCCGCGGGGGAAGGCGAACATGCCGAGGTGCTTGTCGAAGACTCCCGTCGGGAGGAGAGGGTCTCTGGAAGATGGGTCTGCATGGAGAAATCCTTTCTCACCGCGCGGCTCTACCGAGCGGGCTTGAGGCCCGGAACCACCGCGACTGTCCGAAATCCCGGATGGCGAGGGGCTGATGTGCGAGCCAGTCAGCGAATCAACAAAGGAGACCTGCGGAATGTGCCTGCGGCCTTGTATACGGACAACGTCTCAAAGGGTTGCAGGTTCGGGATGGGATCGGTCTATGAAGTGGGAGGCTTGTAGCTCTTCGCGAACCAATCTTTCAACTGCGCGTGGCGGAACTTGTAGCTGCCGCCAGGACGCTGGAGCAGGCCGCGTTCCGTGGCATGATCGAGAAAGTCGATCAGCCCGGCCGGCACTCGCCGCCACAGGCGCAGGATTGCCCGTAGGGTGAAGTGCTGCACGAAGTCCAGGCCGCTGAACCAGAGGCCTGCCCAGAAGCCCAGGGCCAGGCCTGCTTTTGCAGCACTCCAGAGATCCCTCCCGAGCAGCTCCCAGGTGCGCGTCCCATCGGAAACCTGAACACCCAGAGTGATCACGTTGAATGACGCCAACGCGAAGATCGTCGCGAGCGAGACGCAGAGCGCTACCACACCGGCGTTGCCGAGGGTCCGCCAGGTTCCCTGGTTCGGCCAGATCCTCTCCTCAAGAGGCTTTCCCCCCCAGCCACCCACGATCCCACCGACCAGTCCACCGACCACTGACACAGCCAGGATGGGGATCGGCAAGAGCGAGATTCGGAGGTCGGAAAGACTTGGATCCAGGGCTGCGACAGCGGACAGGCCGATCCCGCCGGCCGCGCTCCAGACCGTCGCAAGGCGGGCAGCCCGCCAGGACCATCTCCGCCACGCAAGCCTCTCGCGGATACGCACGTCGAGGCCCTTGTCACGGTGGGCGCCGCGGAGCCCGAAGACCAGTCCGAACAGGGGCGCGAAAAGCAGCCCGGTGCGGAAGCGGTTTTCAAGCTCGTAGGCTGGCGCAACCCCGCTGGAGAACAGGAGCCGCCAAAGCGGGCCGGCGAGCAGGAGCAGGAAGAAAGTTCCGGCCGACACGACGATCCCACGTGCCAGGGGCCGTAGAAAGATCCGCCGCCACCTTCGGCGAGCGTCCTGGTACCGCGCCACCTGCTCGTGCGCACCAACAGCCTGTCGCAGACCGCGCGATCCGGCCGGGCGCTGCATCCACAGGGCATCGAGACAGCCGGCGAAGAGGCCGGCCAGCCAGCCGAAGAGAAGCAGGGCCGGAGAGAGGTAGATCCAGGCCACGGGAAAGGCGAGGAGGGCACCGCCGAGGGAGCGGGACGAGAGAGCGTAGGCCCACACTTCGCCGGGCCGGTCGAGCCAGTCGGGCTGGAGGCGCTCGACTCGGAGGAGCGGGTGATGAGCCATCTTCGCCGCCAGCCATGCCAGGCTGTTCCGGGTCCGCTTCTCCGGGTAGCGCCGGTCCCGGTCCGGCTCGCGGTCGGTGCGCTTCCTGCGATACTTGCGCCCGGGCAGCGTCCGGTCGAGGAGGCTCGGCGGCCTCTCCTCTTCTTTCCTCGTCTCCAGCGCGTGCTTGACATAACCCTCGAACACCTCCTCCTCGTGCCGTGCGTCGACTTCCTCGGGCTGCCGGTCCCGGCACGTTTTCTCCAGCAGCCTCAGCAGCAAAGGCGACCGTGCCAGCTTGCGCAGCTCGGCCTTTTCCGCGATCGCGGTCCGGAGCCCCTCCAGCGAGGGGCCGCCACGGGCGAGATGCTCCTGGACCTGGGTCCGCCGCAACGGCCAGATCATGACGCCGTCTCGCAGGCGAGGGCGCACTTCCAGCTCCCTGTACACCTGGGGGCTGCAGCAGATCGCTATGGGGACCCGCTCTTTCCGCTCCATCAGCCAGGTGTTGATCGCCTTGACGCAGTCGGACCGGCAGTTGACTTCCACCTCGTCGAGACCGTCCAGGAGCGGCAGGATCTGATTTGCCGCGATCCACGCTTCGGACTGCTGCTTGGGGATGTCGTACTGCGTGTCGAGCTCCTGTTCCATCCACTCCTTGAGACTCGGTTTGCCCTTCCACGAGCCTAGGTGGAAGACGACCGGGATGGGAGCGTCTGGGCTCGACCGCGCCAGGCGTCCGAGCTTCCCGGGCTAGCTCCAACAGGGCGATGCTCTTTCCCGCGCCCGATGCCCCCAGGATGAGGAGACGTTTGACCTTCTCATCGAACACGTCGTGCATCGGCTTCACCGCCTCCGGAATTCCCGCCGGGGTGGACTGCCGGGCCGCCCGGCGGAGCTCCGTGCACGGGCTCTCGAGCCACCGGTTCAGGTCGAGCTCCGTGCGCGGGATCTCGAGCCACCGGTCCAGGGTAACCAACCTGTTGAGGTCCTTTTCGATCCAGCAGAGGTGAACCAGTTTCCAGAGCTGGACGAGGCGCCGGCGCTCTTCGGAGAGAGCGGCGTCGGAATCCCTCCAATGGTTGAGAGCGATGAGGACCTGGAGGGGGAGATCTTCCTTCGTGGTGAACAACTTAGGCGTGAAGTCCCTCTGCAACCGGCCCCTGAGCGCGGCCATCTTCCGCTCTCCGTCACCGCGTTCCCGGAGCTCGTCCGGCCAGTCCGCTTCCTTCTCCACGAGGAAACAGAGGATGGGTTTGTCGAGGGCCACGGCGGTGCGCAGCTCCCGTTCGGTGATCGAGAACGGCGAGCCCGGGGGGATGTAGCCGTACCGCCAGGCATAGATGCCGACAAATACGTCGGCGTGGGCTACTTCCTGCACGCACGTGTCGACGGGCTTGTCGGGGCGGGCGCCAAATCGCTCCATCGCGATCGTCTCATACGCCGCCGCTTTCAAGGTCTGGTCCAGCGCCTCGCAATGGGCGCGCAGATCCTGGCGAGTGCTGGAGAGGAAGACTTTGAGCGCCACGTCGCGAGTCCCGAGCAGGATCCCCCCCGGGAAATATTTCGGGAGACTCTGCCATAATATAGCAGTACCATGAGAACCGAAAGAGAACCACCCGCCTGCTGGGGGCGCTTTGTTCTTCGGAAAGCCGCTCTCTGTGCCGCGCTGGCGCTGGCGGCCGGCTTGCCGGTCTGTGCCCAGGAAAGCCGCGCCGTGGCCCGGGTGGCCTTCGCTCATGGGGTCGTGGCCTTTCACCACGAACGCTACGAGGAGGCCGCCGGCCTGTTCGAGGAGGCGGTCCGCAACGATCCGGCGGAGGGGACCTATCTGCACTGGCTGGCCATCGCCCATCTCCGCAAGGGGCGCGGCACCAATGCAGTGGCCCGTCTGGAGCAGAGCCTTGCGGCGGAGCGTCCGCCGGTTTCCGGGCGGCGGCGGGTGCGGTCGGAGCTGCGCCGGGTGCGGAAGAGCCTGGAGCGCGGCGTGGGGCTGCCGGACATTCCGGAGCCGGCCGGCCTCCTGAAGATCCGGTTCCCTGGCGACCCGCCGCGTTGGGAGGGGGAGATCGCCCTGGAATCTGCGTACGATTCGAATCCGGGCCTGCTGGCCGAAGACCTCGACATCCCGGTTTCCGGAGTGGCTCTGGGCGACGTTCCTGGTGACGCCGCGGCCCTGCTGGGCTTCCGTATCGATCACCTGCCGGTCTGGGACCGCGGCGGCTGGACGCTTGGATGGAACGTCCAGGGGCACCAGTCCATGCACCCGGATCTCGCTGAGACGGACCTCTCGTTGGCGCGAGGCACCGCCTCGCTGGCCTGGGGGCACGACCCCGGTGGGATCGCCGCGGGTCCGCTCGGAAACGTGCGTGTGCCGGCCGGCCGCGGTCTCACGTTCCTTTTGCAGGGAGGTGGTCTTTACGGGCGGCTGGGGAACGAAGATTTCCTGACCTCTTGGGAGGCGGCGGCTTCGGTGATCGCTCGCCAGGCTGCACGCACGGAAACCCGGCTGGCCGCTGTGCTGCGCGGGCGGGATTACTCGGGCGGCGCGGGCGGAGCGTTGCGCCGCGGCAACGAGGACGAGGCTTCCGTGGCCGCGGACCAGCTCTTCTTCTTCGGCCGCCGGGACCGCTATCTCCGGCTGGGAGCCGCCTATGGCATCAGCGAGGCGGACCGTAGCTTCGCGGCTTCGTTCATCGAGGCCAGCGCCGAAGCCGCGGCTCCCCTCTCCGGACGCTGGGCGCTGTCGCTCTTCGGCGCCCTGCGCAAGGACGAATACGAACACCCGGAGTCGAACGTGGGAGACCCTTTCGGCCCGCCGCGCGACGACACCACCTGGCGGGCCGGCGCCGCGGCCCTCTGGAAATCGACGGATCACCTTTTCTGGACGGCCCGGGGGACATACGTCCGGCGCGATTCGAACGTGGAGCTTTTGCCCGGCTCGCCGCTGCTGGACTATGAGAGGACCATCCTTTCCCTGGGGCTGCGCTGGATCTTCTGATCATGTGTCTTCGAGCTCCCCTTCTTCGTTCTGCTTTTCCTCGGGACCGCTCTCGAGCTGTCCGCCCAGGACGAGCGTTCGGTGGGAGAGGTGGCAGGGGTCAAGCCTGACGTAGAGGGCCAGGGGCCTCTTGAGAAGGCACTGAAGGGCCTCAAGAAAGGGGACGAGGTCGTCCGCGGCATGCGTGTCAGGACGCGGCGGTGGGCCGGAGCGGAAATCACCGTCAATGCCCTGGAGCCCAACAAGGAGGGGATGGTGCTCCTCGGACCGAACACTGAGGTGGTCTTCACCGAATACGTGGTGGACCGGGCGCGGGGGCTCAAACCCACGATGAGCTGGAAGATGGCGTTCGGAATGCTCGGGATTATCTTCAGACCTACAGGGCCCATACCGGCGGCAGGCGAGTATTGGATCGAACCCCCGGGTGGGGAGAAGATCCGGCTCCTGGGGACCGCAGTCTATGTCAAGGTGGACCGCCGGACCGGGACCACCACGGTGGCGGTCACTGAGGGGCGGGTGGAGATCGAGCCCAAGGTTGGGGACCGGATTGAGGTCGTTGCCGGGGAGTGGACCCGAATCGAAATCGGCCGACCTCCCACGCCTCCAGCACCGATACCTCCGAACGGTGGACCATTAGGGCCGCCCGACTTCGATGGGCTCCTGCCTCCGGATCCACCCAATCTGAACCTCCGCCTGGACCTTCCGAACTAGAAACGTCATGAGGCTCCTACGTCTCCGTCCTGCCGCCCTCGCTGTCCTGGCGCTCGCCGCGGCGACTCTTCCAGCCACCGACTTGGTAACCGGTCCGCCGTACAAGGCAACCGAGCTCTTTCCAGCCGCGCCCAGCGTCAACGCCCAGCGCGGCTATGCCGTGGCCGTGGACGGCGACCGGCTGGCCATGGGCGCTCATCTCGAAGGTGATCACGACGCCGGGGCCGTCTACCTCTTCGAATGGTCCGGGACGACCTGGGAGCAAACCGACAAGCTGCTTGCCGGTCCACCGGGAGCACAGCTTGGATTTTCCCTGGCCCTCCGCGGCAACGTCCTCGCGGCCGGGGCGCCCGGCGAAGGAGCGGTCTACGTCTTTGTGAAGCAGGTCGGCGGCTGGGTCCTGCAGAAGCGGCTGACGGGGAAGAGTCACGGGGCTCGATCGTTCGGGCGATCGCTGGCGCTCGGAGGAGGCCGCCTGGCAGTAGGAGCTTTCGGAGCCCATGGGGGGACGGCAGGCGCGGTCTACCTCTATGGCGTGAGCACTTGGGACTTCCGAAAGATAATCCGGCCGCAGGCTCCGCAGGAGGGCGAGCGGTTCGGCTCCGCCGTGGCTTTGGAAGGCAAGCTTCTCGCCGTAGGTGCGCCGGGCCGCGATCTCGGTCCTCATCGTGAGGCGGCCGATGCCGGAGCGGTGTATCTCTTCGAAGCCGGCACTTGGAAGCAGAAGCCCCTTCTCTCGCTTGAGAGCGCAGCCTCCTCACCCGGGGCTCTGGCGGAGCTCGCAGGGGACCAGCTCGGGTTCGCTGTCGCTCTGGCGGATGGAGAGATCGCGGCCGGCGCGCCAACGGCCGACGTGAGGGGGGGCAATTCCGGGGCTGTCTACGTCTTTGCGCAACAGGATGGAAGATGGGGTTCTGGAAGTCTCGTGGAAGCGCCGCAGGTCGGCGAGCATGACCAACTCGGCTACTCGTTGGCCCTCTCCGGAGACCTCTTGGTCGTTGGTGCTCCCGCGCCGCCTCCGGGCGACGGCACCGGTGGTATCCACGTGTTCCGGCGCGCGGGAGCCTCCTGGGTCGAGCAGGCCGTGGCGCCTCTGGTGCCGGGAAACTCGGAGGTCCGCGACCTCAGCGGCTTCGCCGTGGCGATCTCTGGTGAGCGCGTAGCCGTCGGGGGCGTGCTTGGCGATCAGGGAGACAGTGCCGCCGGGGCAGCCTGGTCTTTCCGCTGCCCGGCCCCGGACGCCTGTATGGAAGAAGCCGAAGCATTGGCCCGCGACGATCCCATGGCTGTGCAGTTCGGCGTCTCCGTGGCCGTGACGGAGAACTACCTGGCCATCGGGTCGCCCCGCAAAGACGGCGTCCACGGCGCGGTCTATATATACCGGAAGGCCGGGAACGGCTGGCGGCAGGAGGCGCGGCTGACCTCGGACGATCCCCTCGACGGCTTCGGTTCGTCGGTCGCCCTGGACGAAGAGCGCCTGCGCCTGGCTGTCGGGGCACCGAAAGGCTTTCACGGTGGCAACCACAACGGTGTTGTCTTTCTCTATTCCCGACAGGGGGGCTCCTGGGAACTCGAGGAACCGTTCGATCCGAAACTTCCGGCGCTGGGGGAGGTGTTCGGGACCTCCGTCGCCATCGTAGGCGATGCCTTGGCAATAGGGGCCCCACGCGGCATCGACCCCGGCGCCGTCTACGTCGCGGAGAAGATCGGCAAAGAGTGGATACAGCCTGGCTCCCTCACGTTCGGATCCCCGTCCAACGCTTTCGGGGCCTCGGTTTCGCTCTCGAACGGAGTGCTGGCCATCGGCGCGCCCGGCGAGAACGGTAAGGTGGGTGCCGTCTACCTCGCGGTCCGCGATCCTCAGAAATGGGTTTTGTTGCCGCAAAAGCTGGAGGGCGCCGCATCATCCCGGTTCGGCTCTTCGGTCTCGGTCGCCAAAGGGATGCTCGGGATGCTCGCAGTGGGCGCGCCAGGCTCGAACGGTGGAATCGGCGCCGCCTACTTGTTCGAAGAGACCGGCGGGGGCAGGGCATGGCAAGAGGTGCCTCTTCCTTTACCAACAATCTCGGAAGCCCACAGCCTCGGTGCCTCCGTGGCGTTGTCACCGCGCGCTGACTGGCTAGCGGTGGGCGCTCAAGACTCCGACGGTTCCGGCCGCGCCTTCCTTTTTGACCGGAACAGCCAGGTGTGGACGGAGATCCTGGCGCTGAAGCCGCAGAAGGACGATGGCTTTGGTTCCTCGGTCGCTCTTTCCTCCGGCTTCGCAGTGGCTACAAGCCCTGGCAATAAACGGGGGGACCGGATCACCGTGTTCACGTTGCCGAGAGAAAACCGATGAGCCGCACCCTGGCGACGGGCTTTTTCTTGCTGCTCCTGACCGGCACGCCGGTCGCAGGCCAGGACTGGGTGGCGACAAACCCGCTCTGCCCGGCCGATCTTGTGCACGGCGACGAATTCGGCTCCGCGGTGGCAGTGGGGTCGGACTGGATCGCGATCGGCGCCTATCGCAAGAACGTCGTGTATCTCTTCCACCGGGATGGATCCTCCGGCTGTGCTCCAGTCACGACGATTCCCGGACCCGCTGCCGATGGATGGTTTGGGTTCGATCTGGCGATGGATGGGAACCGGCTGCTCGTGGGAGCGCCCAGCGCCGAGCGTACGGGAGCCGCGTATCTGATCGAGTTGCAGCAAGACGGGAGTCTGAGAAGCCTGCGGCGGCTCGCGATAGCCGGCGCCCTGCCGGACGACGAGATCGGCTCTTCGGTTGCGATCAACGGAAACATCCTGGCGATCGGTGCGCGCGGAGCGGCCTCCGGGCGTGGCCGGGTCTATGTCGGAGCTGAAGGGTCCCTCCGGGCGGTTCCGCCACCTGACCGCCTGGCAGAGCGGGCCGAGCTGGGGCAGTCCGTCGCCCTGAGCGGCTCGACGCTGGTGATGGGGGCTCCCGTTCCCTATCGCGGCAGCGGCTCCCCGGGCGTAGCGTACGTTGTCGAGCTGGGAGCCGATGGCTCTCCACGCAGCCCGGTCCCTCTTCGGCTCCCTCCGGAGCTGGAGGCTGAGGCGGCGTTCGGCTACTCGGTGGCCATCGACGCCGGCCGGATCCTGGTGGGCGCGCCCCTGGCGGACCGGGGCGGCACGGATGCGGGGGCTGTCTACCGGTTCGAGCGCTCGGGCACGAGTTGGGAGTTGGTCGCCCAGCCGGTCCGGGTGGGCGAGGTGGGGGATCAGCTCGGCGTCGCGGTCGCTCTCGACGGCACGACCGCGGTGATCGGAGCGCGGTACGCCCATGGTGAAAGGCGTGGCGCCGCCTATGTCCATGGGATGGCCGGCGGCTCGCAAGAGCTGCCGCCGCCGCTGAAAGCCGGCGCCGAATTCGGCTTCTCGGTGGCAATCGACGACGGCATGGTGGTCGTCGGCGCCTTTCGCGAGGACGGCGGAGCCGGTGCGGCGTACCGGTTCGAGGCCGCGGTGCAGGTCGGCTTCGAGCGCCCCGCGAGCGTCGTCCTGGAGTCGGCCGCGACCGCCGCGCTGGACATCGTTGTCATCAGGCCTCCCGGAGGAACGTCTCCGGTTACGTTCGACCTCGAGATCTGTCCGCCGGAAGAAGAGGTGCGCACAGCAACGCCCCTCGAAGATTTCGTGCCACCGGAATCCACATATACGATTCCGGCCAGTGAGACGCGGCTCCGCATCGCGGTGCCAATTGTGTCCGACGACGAGGGCGAGGGGGCCGAGACCTTCACGGTGCGGCTCCTGCCGCGGTTCCCGGCCGGCGGCAGGACACCGACCCTCCACAGGGTGACGATCGACGACAACACCTATCTCGTCGTGACACCCGGGCCGCTGACAACCCGGGAAGACGGAACCTCCGCGACAGTGGAAGTGAGACTGAGCGCTTCGCCGTCTGCGGCAGTCACCGTGTCTTTCACTTCCACGGATCCGACGGAGGGGACTGTCTCACCCAGCCAGTTGACGTTCGCGGCCGGGGACCAGGAGCTCACCCGGACGGTCCAGGTCAGAGGCGAGGACGATGCGCTCTGCGACGGGCCGCAGCCCTTCGAAGTCGCCGTGCAGTCCGTGAGCGAGGACCCTCGTTTCGACGGCATCGTCCGTTCCAATCCCGCTGAGAACGGGGACGACGAACGTGCGTGCAGTGTCGTGATCACCAAGGAGGTCTGCACGGACGACGGCAGCACCGTGGTCTACACTCTCTCCCTCTCCGATGCGGTCTCCCAGGTGCCGGAGACTCCGGCGCAGCTCCTGGATCTCCTGCCGCCCGAGGTCTCCGTGGTCACGGCCAGCGCCGACCGCGGGACCGCCACCGCCGATGCCGTCGCGCGCACGGTCCGCTGGAGCGGATCGCTGCCTCCAGAGGGAGAGGTGGTGACGATCACCATCGTCGCCGTCCTCGACGTGCTTGAAGGCGAGGTGAGCAATCGGGCAGCGGTCACCTGGGACCGGGATGGCCGCGACCACGTGGAAAGCGCTCGCAGTCAAGCGGCCGTCTTCCAGGCTGGAGACGTCATCCCCTGCCCGGAGGAGTAACGCGGACAGCTCGGCCGAGGAGGACCAGACCGAGGGTATCCCCGAGAACGCCGAAGCGTAATCAACCGCTCCGCACCGTCCGCACCACCGCCTCGACCAACCCTTCATCCCCCGGCTCCGCAGCCTCGGCGGCAGGCTCGACCCCCTGCCGCCGCAGCTCGGCGCTGGTGACCGGTCCAATCGAGGCGGCACGCAGCTCGGGCCGCCGCCGCTCCCAGTCTGCCCCGAACAGCTTGGCGAAGGAGCGGGCGATCCGCGGGCTGGTGAAGGTCACCCAGCCGATAGGGTCTGCATCGAACAGCTCCGCGGCGCGCCGGGGGGCGTCCGCGGGCAGCCCCTTGTCATAGGCGACGACCGTCACCGCCTCGGCGCCGGCGCGCGCCAGCTCCTCGGCCAGGACCGGCCGCGCGTCGGCCGCCTGGGGGAGGAGGACCCGACGGCGGCGGTCCACGTACGGGGCCAGCTCCGCCGCCAGCCCCTCGGCGTCAGCCCGGGCCGCGATCAGGTGGGGCTCGATCTCGAAAGCGCGCAGGGCCTCGGCGGTCGCCGGCCCCACCACGGCCGTGCGCAGGCGGTGGGGGAGGGCTCCGCCGGTCAGCGGCAGGAAGGCGTCGACCGCGTTGGCCGAGGTGAAGACCAGCCAGTCATAAAGGGCCAGCTCCGAGGCCGCCCGCTCCAGCGGCCGGGGATCGGCCGGGGGCACGACCTCCAGCAGAGGCAGGAGCTCGACCGTGGCACCCGCCGCTTGGAAAGCCGCGGCCGTGCCTTCGGATTGATGGGCGGCCCGGGTGATCACGACGCGGAGGCCGGCCAGGGGGAGCATCCCTGAAGTCTAACCTGGCCGAAGACTTGCACGCGCGGGGGAGACGAGGAAACCATGGTCTCTTCTCTTTCCCTCAAGCCAGCGCATCTGAAGCGGTACAAGGACATTGCCCGCCTGCTCTTGAAGTTCGGGCGCGCGGACCTGGCGAAGGTGGTCCAGGCCGACGAGGCGCTGCCGGAGGACGAGGTCGCTGAGCTGATCGAAGGGGGGCCCGATCCTTTAGAGCTCGCCAGCGACCTCGAAGCGCTCGGGCCGACCTTCATCAAGCTGGGACAGCTCCTGTCGACCCGCTCCGACCTCCTGCCGGCCCCTTATCTGGAGGCGCTCGCCCGTCTCCAGGACAAGGTCGAGCCCTTCTCCTTCGCGGAAGTCGAGGAGATCGTCACCTCCGAGCTGGGCGTGCGTCTGTCCAAGGCTTTTTCCGACTTCGACCACGTGCCCCTGGCGGCGGCCTCCCTGGGCCAGGTGCACCGCGCCGCCCTGCGCGACGGCCGGCAGGTCGCGGTCAAGGTGCAGCGGCCCGACATCCGACAGGTGATCCTGGAGGACCTCGAGGCCTTTGCGGAGATCGCGGGCCTCCTCGAACGCCACACGGAGATGGGGCGCCGGCTCGGTTTCGGGAACATGGTGGAGGAGTTCCGGAAGACCCTGCTGCGCGAGCTCGACTACCGCCGCGAAGCCGCCAACCTGGTGACGCTGGGCAAGAACCTCGAGGAATACAAGCGCCTGGTGGTCCCGCAGCCCGTCGACGACTATACGACCTCGCGCGTGCTTACCATGGAGTATGTGAGGGGGACCAAGATCACCGACCTCTCGCCGCTCGCCCGCATCGACATCGACGGCCACGCCCTGGCCGAGGAGCTGTGCCGGGCCTACCTGGACCAGATCCTGGTCGACGGCTTCCTCCATGCCGACCCGCACCCCGGCAACGTCTTCATCACGGACGACGGCCGGCTGGCACTGCTCGACCTGGGCATGGTTGCCCGCATCGACCCGCAGATGCAGGAGCGTCTGCTCAAGCTCCTGCTCGCCATCTCCGATGGCCGCGGGCAGGAGGCGGCCCAGGTCGCCCTGCAGATCGGCACGCCGATCGAGGGACTGGTCGACGAGGAGCGCTTCCGGCGGGAGGTGGCCGACCTCGTGGGCTCCTATCAGGGCGTGACGGCCGCACATGTCAAGGTCGGGCGCATCATCCTGGGGATGTCCCGCCACGCGGCCGAGAACGGGGTCCGCCCTGCCCCTGAGCTGACCATGCTCGGCAAGGCCCTGCTGCACCTCGACGAGGTCGCGCGCACCCTCGATCCCGAGCTCGATCCCAACCGGCTCGTGCGGCAGTACAGCGACACGCTCCTGCGCCGCCACATGATGAAGCGCTTCTCGCCGAGCGCCGTCTTCTCCTCGACGCTGGACATGTACGACTTCGTCCAGCAACTCCCGGGCCGGCTCAACTCGTTCCTGGAAGCGCTGGCCAACAACAAGCTGGCGATCAAGGTCAATGCCCTGGACGAGACGCGCCTGATGAGCAACCTGCAGAAGATCGCCAACCGGATCTCGTCCGGCCTGGTGCTCGCGGCATTGATCGTCGGCGCATCGCTGATGATGCAGGTGCGCACGAGCTTCACGATCTTCGGCTATCCCGGCCTCGCGATGGTCCTCTTCCTGCTGGCCGCCGCCTGCGGCTTCATCCTGGTCCTGAGCATCCTGATCAACGACGACTGGCGGGTCTGGCGCAACAAGCCGCCGCGGTGATGGTTGATCCCGTCCCCTGAGGCCGAGCGGCCAGAGGGGAGGATCTTTGGTAGTCTCCACCCCGGATGCGCTGGTCGGTTCAGGCGGAACGGAGGATGCAATGCCGGCAAAGTACGTGTATGGGTTCGGCGGCGGCTCGGCCGAGGGGAACGGGAGCCAGAAAGACCTTCTCGGCGGCAAGGGCGCCGGACTGGCGGAGATGAGCCGGATCGGGATTCCGGTCCCTCCCGGGTTCACCATCACCACGGACGTCTGCTCCATCTACCAGGAGACCCAGGGCGGATATCCGGAGGGTCTGGAGCAGGAGGTCGAGGAGCACCTGCGGCGCGTCGAGGAGCAGCTCGGCCAGAGGTTCGGCGATCCGCAGAACCCGCTGCTCGTCTCGGTCCGCTCGGGCGCACCCCGCTCCATGCCGGGCATGATGGACACCGTCCTCAACCTCGGCCTCACCGACCAGGTGGTCGAGTCCTGGATCGCCGCCGGCGCGGACGCCCGCTTCGTGCTCGACGCCTACCGCCGCCTGCTCACCATGTACGGCGACGTCGTGCTCGGCGTCGAGCATGAGGACTTCGAGCACATCCTGACCGAGACCCGCCGCGCGGCCGGTGCGTCGTCCGACGCCGAGATCCCCGCGGAGGCTCTCCGCGCCATGATCCCGAAGTACGAGGAGCTGATCGCGCAGAAGGGCAGCCGGCCGTTTCCGCAGGACCCGCGGCAGCAGCTCTGGGGGGCCATCGCGGCCGTGTTCGAGAGCTGGAACAACCCCCGGGCCCGCGACTACCGGCGCCTCGAGCGCGTCCCCGACCACCCGGGCACAGGGGTCAATGTCCAGAGCATGGTCTACGGCAACCGCGGCTCGGACTGCGCCACCGGCGTGGCCTTCACCCGCAACCCTGCCACCGGCGAGCGCAAGTTCTTCGGCGAGTACCTGGTCAACGCCCAGGGCGAGGACGTGGTCGCCGGCATCCGCACTCCCAAGCCGGTCGGCGCCGTGGACGGGCAGGGCGGCCTGGAAAAGGAGTTTCCGGAGGCCTGGAACCAGCTCCAGGAGATCTCCTCGACCCTGGAGCAACACTTCGGCGACATGCAGGACATCGAGTTCACCATCCAGCACGACAAGCTCTACATGCTCCAGACCCGCACCGGCAAGCGCACGGGCCTGGCGGCGGTGCGCATCGCCTACGACATGGTGGAGGAGGGGCTGATCGATTGCCGGAAGGCTCTGCAGCGGGTCGAGCCGCAGCATCTCGTGCAGCTCCTCGCGCCCGAGTTCGATGCCGACGAGAAGGCCAAGGCGAGGATCCTCGCCCGCGGCCTGCCGGCGGGCCCCGGTGCCGCATCCGGCCGCATCGCCCTGACCGCCGACCGAGCCGCCGAGATGGCAGCCTCCGGCCCGGTCCTCCTGGTCCGCGCCGAGACCTCGCCCGAGGACATCGTCGGCATGCACGCCTCGGTCGGCATCCTGACCTCGCGCGGCGGCATGACGTCCCACGCGGCCGTGGTCGCGCGCGGCCTCGGCAAGCCCTGTATCGTGGGCGCCGGCGACCTGGAGGTGGACGAAAAGGCAGGCGTGGTGCGGGCGGCCGGCCAGGAATTCCGCGAAGGCGATTCCCTGTCGATCGACGGCACGACCGGCGAGGTGATCGGCGGCCAGCTCGCGACCCGGCCGTCCGAGGTGCTGCGCGTCCTGCTCGACGGCGCCGAGAGCGCCTCGCCCATGGTCCGCGCTTTCCGGGGCATCCTCAAATGGGCCGACGCCGAGCGCCGCCTCAAGGTCCGCACCAACGCCGACACCCCGCACGATGCCCGGGTGGCCCGCGCCCTCGGCGCCGAGGGCATCGGCCTCTGCCGCACCGAGCACATGTTCTTCGACGAGGAGCGGCTCCCCTGGGTGCGCAGGATGATCCTCGCCGAGGACGCGGAGAGGCGCGCCGACTCGCTCGCCAAGCTCCTGCCCGTGCAGCAGAAGGACTTCGAAGGCATCTTCGAGGTGCTGTCCGGGCTGCCGATCACCATCCGTCTGCTCGATCCGCCGCTCCACGAGTTCCTGCCGCACGGCGAGAAGGCGCTCGGCCAGATCGCCGAGCAGACAGGGGTGCCGATCGAGCAGGTCCAGGCCCGCGTCGAGGCCCTCGCCGAGGCCAATCCCATGCTCGGCCACCGCGGCTGCCGGCTCGGCATGACCGCGCCGGAGATTTACGAGATGCAGGTGGAGGCCATCGTCCGCGCCGCCATCGTCCGCGTCCGGGCCGGCGACGACGTCCGCGCGGAGATCATGGTCCCCCTGGTCGGCACCGAGCAGGAGATGATCCGCCTCCGCGAGATGATCGTCCGGACCCGTGACCGCGTGTTCCGGGAGGAGGGGATGGAGATCGACATCCTCATCGGCACCATGATCGAGGTGCCGCGGGCCGCCCTGGTGGCGGACCGGATCGCCCTGCATGCCGACTTCTTCTCCTTCGGCACCAACGACCTGACGCAGATGACTTTCGGCTACTCGCGCGACGACTCAGGCCGTTTCCTGCCCGCCTATGTCGAGCAGAAGGTGCTGCCGGAAGACCCATTCCAGAGCATCGACGAGGAGGGCGTCGGCCAGCTCGTCCGGCTGGCCTGCGAGCTCGGCCGGAAGACGCGGGACCATCTCCACCTGGGGATCTGCGGCGAGCACGGCGGCGATCCCGATTCGATTGACTTCTTCGACCGGGTCGGCCTCGACTACGTCTCCTGCTCGCCGTACCGCGTGCCGATCGCACGCCTGGCCGCGGCGCGGTCGAACCTGAAGCGGCAGAGTGCGAAGCCGAAGCCGGCCGCGAAGATGGAGGCGGTGACGGTCGGGGCATGACCTCACCCCCTGTCCCCCTCTCCCATCGCCCTCCCCCCGACCGGGAGAGGGGGGACGCAGGCGGAGCCTCTGTTCGAGGTCGAAAGACGCCCAGGGTTCACACCCTGGGCTACCAGATGGCGCCCTCCGGGCTCAGAAGAGCCTGTTGTCAACCCGGGGCGCGGGACGCTTCGATGACCTCCCGGAAAGCCGTCCCCCCTCTCCCGGTCGGTGGGGGGGCGATGGGAGAGGGGGACAGGGGGTGAGGTCTCGACACCCGCCGGCGGCTGTCCGCCTTCTGGGACGGGAGCCGCGACTACTACGAACGGGCTGCGGCAGCCAACCCGGAGGCCTCGCCGGAGCGGCAGCTTCTGCTCGGCTATCTGCGGCCGGGCCAACGGGTCGTCGATCTCGGCTGCGGCTCGTGCGAGAACGCGCTCTGGATGCCGGAGGTCTGCCGTTACGTCGGCTTCGACGTCTCGACCGCGGCCCTGGTCATGGCGGGGGAGTGGGGGAGGCCCGGGCTGCGCGTGCGCGGAGATGGCGAGAGCCTCCCGTTTGCCTCCGGGAGCGTCGACGCGGTTCTTTCGACGTTTGCCCTGGAGCACTTCAGCGAGCCGGGCAGGACCCTGCTCGAAGCTGCGCGCATCGTCCGCCCCGGCGGCCTCCTCCTGCTGGTGGGCTCGGCCTGGGATCTCCCTTACGAGATGCCGCCGAGCCTCGACCCGGGCCGCCGCGTGGAGGTCGCGGTCCGCCGCCTCGGCCGCCAGATCGTCTCGGTCGTTGACCGGCGGCACCGTTTCGACACCGTCCGCGAGCCGCGGGTCCTGACCGAAGGATATGTACCCGACGCGGATGCGGTCCATGTGGCCCAGTCCTGGCAGATGGTCCGTTTCCTGCGCGCAGCCGGCCTGGAGATCCTGGAGCACCGGACCCTGCCACACCGTCCCGATCCCGGCGGCCTCCGAGGCCTCTTCCGCAAGGCCCTGCGTCTGGTCCCCCTCTGGCGCCGTGCCTGGGGCAACACCCTCGTCGTCGCCCGCCGCGGCGAGACCTTGAAGAGCCCGCCCTACCGGCTCCTTCCTCTGTAGCGTCGGCCCGCTGTTTGCAAATCATTCGATCCAGGAGGTGGATCGATGGACGATTCAGAGCGGAGCTACGGCTACAGTCAGGACATCTATCACGGGCGCCGCGGCCCCGGTGGCAACTACGGGAGGGCGTACCGGAGCTACGACGCCGGTCCCTACTACCCGGAGCGCCACCAGCACTGGGAGCGGAGCTACGAGTACGGACCCGAAGGGGGAGATCTCCAGGGAGCCCCGGAGCTGTCTCCAGAGGAGGCGGCGGTCCATATCCGCGGCGGCGGGGAGCGCGACTCCCGTCCCCGAATGGGCCGGGGAGGTCTGTACGACTATCAGCGCACCAGCACCTATGGCGAGGTCGAGTCCTTCACCTGGGATATCGAAGGGCCGCACCGCGGCCGCGGCCCACGCGGCTACAAGCGGTCCGACGAGCGGATCTGCGAGGAGATCTGCGACCGTCTGGAGGCGCACGGCCAGATCGATGCGAGAGATATCGAGGTCAAGGTCGAGGGCTGCGAGGTGACCCTCACCGGCACGGTCCCGGACCGCCGGACCAAGCGCCTGGCCGAAGCGGTCGCCGACAGCGTCCGCGGTGTGTCGGATGTCCACAATCAGATCCGGCTCGGGCGGGGGGAGGAGCCGGGGCGGTAGGCTACGGGGGCGATATCAGGCCTTGTTTTCCAGGACTGTCAACGAGGCCTCCAACTCTTCGGGCGATAGCACAAGCAGTGTCGCCTCGCGAAAGTCGTCGGCATTGCGGGTGACGAGGACATCGACCCCGACCGTACGCCCTGCCTCGAGGAGAACCGCATCCTCAAAATCCTCCAGGGGTGATGCAACAGCGCTCTCAAGCACCTGTTGGTCTACTTTTGCTATCTGAAAGAGTGCCAGAAGATCGCGGACTGTCTCACGGGCCACGTTCGTGCCCATGGCTTTTTCGACGAGATAAAAGATAGTTGTCAGGGTCGTGGCTCCGAGGACCCCCTCCAACTCCTTCCGCTCGACCCTGCCCGCAAGCCGGGCCGCTGGAGCCAAGAAAGGTTGCCGCTTGAGCACTACATCGAGCACCACGTTAGTGTCGAACAGGATTCTCAACGATGCTTCTCTTCAAGATAGCGTCGGTAGTCCTCCTCATCAACTCCGCTGGCGACCCCGAGCAACCGGCGAGTGATGGGGGGAAGCTCCTGCTCATCGAGGGTGAACTTCTCCAGGGTGCTCAGGTAATCGGCAAAAAGGCTCGAAAGAGACTTCCCACGATTCCGGGCCCACTCTTCTCCGAAGCGGATGAGGTTGTCTTCCACGTCCAGGGTCAGCTTCGTCGTCATGATCAGCTCCAGTCGGAGGAAAGTATACAGCGAACATATCCGCCCCTGCGCGACTTCTTCCCCCTGTACAATCCCGTGGATGGCACGCATCCACCTCTTGCCTGACCCTCTGGTGAGCCAGATCGCCGCCGGCGAGGTCGTCGAGCGGCCAGCGTCCGTGGTCAAGGAGCTGGTCGAGAACGCGCTCGACGCCGGGGCTCGCGAGATCGAGATCCAGCTCGAGACCGGGGGCAAGTCGCGGATCCAGGTTTCCGACGACGGTTGCGGCATGGGACGCGATGATTCCCTCCTCGCCTTCGACCGCCACGCCACGAGCAAGATCGCGAGCTTCGACGACCTCGAACGGGTCGCCACACTCGGCTTCCGGGGCGAGGCCCTCGCCTCCATCGCGGCCGTGGCCCGGGTCGAGCTGACGACCGCCGAGCAGCCCGGAGACGGGCACCGGGTGTTTATCGAAGGCGGGCGGATCCGGGTGGCCGAGCCGCTCGCCCGGCCGCATGGCACGACGATCGACGTCCGGTCGCTCTTCTTCAACGTCCCGGCCCGGCGCAAGTTTCTGAAGGCCCCGCAGACCGAGCTGCGCCGCTGCCTCGAAGTCGTCCAAGGATACGCCCTGGCCCGGCCGGATGTCCGGTTCCTTGTGGTCCATGACGGACGCCCCCTGCTCGATGTCCTACCGGCGATTACAGCCGGGCCGCGGGAGCGGATCGCGCAGATCTTCGGAGCGGAGCTGGCCGGGCACCTGGTCGACCTCCCGGAGATGGAGACCCCCGACGGCGAACGGATCTCCGGCTTCCTGGGCGATCCCGAGACCTCGCGCGGCCGGCGTTATTTCATCTTCGTCAACCGCCGGCTGCTGCGCGACCGGCTGGTGCTTGCTACGTTCTACCGGGCGGTGCGCGACGAGTGGAGGACCGAGGACTTCCCGGCTCTCTTCCTCTTTCTCGACGTGCCTCCGGAGGACCTCGACGTCAACGTCCATCCGCAGAAGGCCGAGGTCCGTTTCCGCGATCCGGGTCTGGCGGACCGGATCTATGACGCGGTGCGCCGCGGCCTCGAGCGCGCCCGTGGGGAGGAGCCGGCGCCGTTGCGGCCGCCGTCGTCCGACCCTGTGGTCCCCTTCGCCTGGCAGGGGCTCGGCCAGCAGCGGCCGCCCGTAGCCGGGGATCGACAGATGCCGAGCGCCTGGGCAGGAAGTAGTGGAGGGGTGCCTCCGCTGGCCTCCCTGCCGGTCGAGCCGTGGGCGCCAAGTCGGCTGGCGACGCCGTCCTACGCCCCGCTCCAGAGGCCGATCGTGCCCCTCTCGGGCCGGAGCGGCGAGGTACGTCCCTTCCGTCTGCTGGGCCAGTACAAGGGGACCCTGATCCTGCTCGAAGGGCCGGACGGCCTCTATCTGATCGACCAGCACGTGGCCCACGAGCGCATCCTCTACGAGAGGCTCCGGCGGGCGCTCGATGCCGCGCGGACGCCGGTCCAGCACCTCCTGACGCCGCCGCTCCTGGAGCTTGCGCCGGCCGAGCGCCTCCGCCTCCTGGAGCTCGCCCCGGCACTCGACGACTGCGGCTTCGGCCTGGCGTCCCTCTCGGGCAACACCCTGGCCCTGACCTCCATCCCCGCCGTGCTTACCTCCGAGGATGCCGAAAAGCTCCTCCGCAGCCTCGCCGGGGACGACCGCGAGACCTCGGCGGAAGACCTCCGCCGCGGCATCCTCGACTCCCTGGCCGCCAGCCTCGCCTGCAAGGCCGCGGTCAAGATGCACCACCCCTTGGCACCCCTGGAGATGGAAGCCCTCGTCGGCGAGCTCTTCGCCGCCGAGCAGCCCTACGCCTGCCCGCACGGCCGCCCGATCGTCTTGCAGATGACGGATTCGGACCTGGAGAGGCGGTTCGGACGGCGGTAGACGCCCGGAGCTGCTGAGGTAAAATGGATTCCAGGATGGTTCCAGGATGGAACCTTGGGAGGAGGCTCACATGCCGACGCTGACGATCAAAGCAATCCCCGAGCCTCTCTACGAGCGCCTCAAGGAGAGCGCGACGGAGAACCACCGCAGCATAAACAGCGAGGTGATCGTCTGCCTGGAGCGCTCCCTCCAGAGCCGGCGCATTGACCCCGAGGCATTCCTCGCACGCATCGACTCCCTTCAGAAGCGGATCTCGCTTCCACCTCTGACCGACGAGATCCTGAAGAAGGCCAAGGCGGAAGGGCGGCCGTGATCGTCGTTGACACCAACTTGATCGCCTACCTTCTGATCCAGGGAGAGCACAGTGCACCTGCCCGTGCCGTGTTGCGGAAGGACCCGGCCTGGGTCGCTCCGCTCCTCTGGCGGAGCGAGTTCCGGAATGTGCTGGCGACCTACATGCGCAGGAGGCTGCTCTCGCTCGGTGAGGCGTTGCAGCTCGTCCGCGAAGCGGAGGATCTGCTCCGCGGTGGCGAGTTCCATGTCGAGTCGTCCCAGATCCTCGGGTTGGCTTCGAGCTCGCAGTGCTCGGCCTATGACTGCGAGTTCGTCGCCTTGGCCCGTCAACTGGATCTTCCGCTGGTCACAACCGATCGCGATATCTTGACGGAGTTCACGCCTCCTGCCGTCCACCCCAGGGACTTTGCCTCCGGCTGATACCATTCCTCTCATGCTCTTCGGTCGCCGCCCCGCCACCGCCCTGGAGACCCGCATCGGGCACCGGTTCAAGCGGCAGGATCTGCTGGAGCTGGCGCTCACGCATCGCTCGTGGGCCAATGAGCAGGGGATGCCGGAGAACTACGAGCGGCTGGAGCTTCTCGGCGACGCGGTGCTCGGCCTGGTCACCGCCGAATGGCTGTACCACAACAACCCCGAGCTGCCCGAGGGCGAGCTTGCCAAGCGCAAGGCCCAACTCGTCAGCCGGCCATCTCTGGCGCGCTACGCCCAACAGATCGGGCTCGGACAGGAGCTGCGGATCGGAGTGGGGGAGGACCGGTCGGGCGGGCGGAACAAGGCCTCCATTCTCGAAGCCGCCCTGGAGGCCGTCTTCGGAGCGGTCTTCCTCGACGCCGGCCTCGACGCGGCCCGGCAGGTCATCCTGCCGATGCTGGAGGACGCGGGCGAAGCGCCGGCCCAGTTGGCCCAGCTTCTCGCCGCGGACGCCAAGACGCAGCTTCAGGAGGTCACCCAGGCTCTGGGCTGGGACCTGCCCGACTACCGGCTCACCCGCGAGGCCGGCCCCGACCACAGCAAGGTCTTCACCATCGAGTGCTGGATCGCGGGCGAGCTCGCCGGCTGCGGCGAGGGGCCCAGCAAGAAGTCCGCGGAGCAGAAGGCCGCCGCCGAGGCCCTGGCGCGCGTCTCCAGCCAATCGACGCCGTAGGGCGTGCGTGGCTCCCTCTCCCTGGGGAGAGGGTCGGGGTGAGGGGATCGGGATCAAATGCTAGAATCCCGCCTCCTATGAGCGAGCCCATCTCAACAACCACGACCGCGCCTGTCCACGTCGATTCCGTCCGCGCCCTGAAACGCCACATCGGCGAGGAGGTCCTCCTCAACGGCTGGGTGGACAACAAGCGCTCCAGCGGCAAGATCGCGTTCCTGCAGATCCGCATCGGCGGCAGCACCGTCCAGGGCGTCGCCGGCCGTAACGACGTCTCGCCCGAGTCCTGGGCCGAGATCGAGCGTGCCACCCAGGAGTCGACCGTCAGGGTCACCGGCCGGGTCAAGGAGGACAAGCGGTCGCCGATCGGCGTCGAGGTCCAGCTCGCGAGCTTCCAGATCCTCTACCTGACCGAGAACTTCCCGATCACGCCGAAAGAGCATGGCACCGCGTTCCTGATGGAGCACCGCCACCTGTGGCTGCGCTCCAGCCGCCAGCGCGCCGCCCTCCGGGTGCGCAACGAGGTGGAGCAGGCGATCCGCGATTTCTTCTACGACCGCGACTTCACGTTGATCGACTCGCCGATCCTCACCCCCGCGGCCTGCGAGGGGACCTCGACCCTCTTCGAGACCGACTATTTCGGCGACAAGGCGTACCTCAGCCAGTCCGGCCAGCTCTACCTGGAACCTGCCGCCGCGGCCCTGGGCAAGGTCTACTGCTTCGGCCCGACCTTCCGCGCCGAGAAGTCCAAGACCCGCCGCCACCTCATGGAGTTCTGGATGGTGGAGCCCGAGGTGGCCTTCCTGGAGTTCGAGGGCCTCTGCGACCTGACCGAGGAGCTCGTGGTCTACCTGACCGGCCGGGTCCTCGAGCGCTGCAAGGAAGAGCTCAAGATCCTGGAGCGCGACACCACGAAGCTGGAGCAGGTGCAGCCCGGGTTCCCGCGCATCACCTACACGCAGGCGGTCGAGATCCTCAACCGCGAAGGCAACCCCATCCAGTGGGGCGACGACTTCGGCGGCGACGAGGAGACGATCCTCGCCAGCCAGTTCAACCGGCCGGTGATGGTCACGCGCTTCCCGGCCGCCTTCAAGGCGTTCTACATGCAACCCGATCCGGAAGACCCGAAGCTCGTCCTCGGCGTCGACCTGATCGCGCCGGAGGGCTATGGCGAGATCATCGGCGGCAGCCAGAGGATCCACGACCACGACCTGCTGCTGGAGCGCATCCACCAGCACAACCTGCCGGTCGAGGCGTTCCAGTGGTACCTGGACCTCCGCAAGTACGGCGCCTTCCCGCACAGCGGCTTCGGCATGGGCATCGAGCGCTTCGTCGCCTGGATGTGCGGCCTGTCGCACCTGCGCGAGACCATTCCCTATCCGCGGATGCTGTACAAGATCTATCCGTAGGACAATGTGACGGCCGAGGGGCAGAAGTGGAGGACCTGGGCCGCTCTGGCCATCCTGGTCCTCATCTGGGGGACCACCTGGGCGGCCATCCGGATCAGCCTCGAAGGCATCCCGCCGCTGACCGGCGTGGCCCTGCGCTTCGGCATCGCCGCGGCGGCCCTGCTCGCCCTCTTTCCGGTCTTCAAGGTCCGCCTGGGGAACAGCCGGCGCGAGTGGGCGGTCTGGATCACCAACGGCCTCTTCACCTTTTGCCTTTCCTACAGCCTCCTCTACTGGGCGGAGCAGTGGGTGCCCTCGGGGCTCGCCGCGGTCCTCTTCGCGACGTTCCCGTTGATCGTGGCCGTGATCGCTCACTTTGCGCTGCCCGGCGAGCAGCTCACGCGGCGCGGCGCCGTCGGCGTGCTGATCGGCTTCGCAGGGGTGGCGGTGATCTTCTCGGAGGATTTCCGGGCGCTGCTCGGCCCGAAGGTGGCTTTCGCGGCGTCGGTGTTGCTGCTCTGCCCGGTCTTCTCGGCGATCGGCAGCGTGTCGGTCAAGAAGTGGGGCGCGGGGATCCACCCGCTCTCGACCGCGGCGGTGCCCATGGGCCTCTGCGCCCTGGCCCTGGGACCGATCTCCCGGGTCGCCGAAGCCGGCCGCGAGGTGACTTTCTCCCCGCGGCCGGTCGCTCGCCCTGTTCTACCTCGGCCTGGTCGGCTCCGCCTTTCCTTTCACCGTCTACTTCTGGCTCCTCAAGCGCCACACGGCGACCGGGCTCTCGCTGATCAACTACGCCGTCCCGGTCGTCGCCGTGATCGTCGGCAGCGTCTTCATGGACGAGCCCATCACCCTCCGGGTGATGATGGGCGCGGCCCTGGTCATCGTGGGCGTGGCGGTGTCGGTGCGCCCTACGGCGCGTACGTCACCGAATACGTCCCCGCCGCACCCGCAAACACCGCATAGCTGACCCCCTTGATCGTCTCGGTCGTGTAGGTCACCGAGTTTCCTCCCGAGGTGATCCCCGTGATCGATCCCGCCGAGGAGGTGGCCGGCGGTGGAGTCGTTGACCTGCGCGAGCGTCGAGCCGTTGTAGACCAGCGAGATCCGGTTTCCCTCGAAGACCAGGGCGAGCGTATGGAAGGTGCTCGTCGAGATGGTGCCGACGCTCACCTCCTGGAGCAGCGTGAGCCCGCTCGTGCGGGCCTATATAGCAGGAGATCTATAAATTGTCAAGCTCTCAGAAGCTGACGCGCACCCCCAGCCGGAACGAGGTCGGCGGCGTTCGCAGGACCGGCTGCTTGTAGCCTGGATTTGTGGGGGAGGGCAAGGCGTTATCCGCCTCCTGGAAGCCCCACCGCTGGTCGACCAGGACCGCCCGCTGGGCGTTCAGAATATTGAAAACATCCACCAGGAAGTTGATCGACGCCGGCCCTACGTCGAGCGGATAGCCGAGGTGGAGGTCCGCCTCGTAGTTGTCCGGCGTGCGCCCCTCGGCGCCGCGGCGGGAGAGGAAGAACTCGTAGCGGCCGTAGATGTCCGAATAGCCGTAGCGGGTGACCGGCGTGCCCGAGCGCCAGTAAGCCGAGGCGCCGACCGACAGCTTCCACGGGGTGAAGTAGACCCCCGACAGCTTGAATTGATGGCGCCGGTCGTTCGACAGCGGCCCCGTGTTGGTGATCCGCGACAGGTCGCTGCCGTTGGTGAAGAAGTCGAAGTAGTCGTAGGCCGCCGTGATGTTCGGGTCCGGCCCGATGTTGGTGAACGGGGCGTACAGGCCGTCGAAGTTCCCTTCGAGCTTGGAGTAGAGATAGGACGCGAGCCCCTGCCAATTCTTCGATCGCCGCTTCTGGAGATCGACCTGCACCCCCTTGAAGACCCGCTTCGCCTTGGGAGCCTCGAAGGTCTGGGCATAGTCGAGCGTAAAAACCCGGCTCATCAATCCCTCGCCCGGATTGCCGATGCAGTAGGTGCCGTCGTCGGCGCAGAGGAAGTCCTCGATCACCTGGCCAAAATCGCGATAGATCGCCTTGACCCCCAGTGCCATGTCGGGCATCACCTCGCGCTCATACCCCAGCAGATATTCGTTGATGAACTGGTTTTCGAGGTTGGGATCCACCGGCTCGGTGAAGCCGCCGAAGATGGTCGATTCGTCGTCGATGTCCGCTTCGGCCTGCGGATCGGGAGTCGTGCTCGTCGGGCTGTAGTTGAAGATGCGCGTCTGCCGCTCAAAGGAGAAGGAGCGGATGACCAGGTCCATGGGGAGCTGCTCGTAGTACCGGCCGTAGGACCCGAAGACCTTCGAGCGCGCGTCCCCCTTGGGATCCCAGATGAAGCCGAGGCGCGGCGCATAGTCGTCCTTGAGGTCGATCCGCTTCTCGCCCGAGGCGTCGAAGATCTCCTGCCGGTCCCAGCGCACACCGAAATTGAACGTCAGGTTGGGCCGCAGCGACCAGCGGTCCTGGAGGTAGACCGTGGTGACCTTGTGCTCGGGCGCGGCGATCAGGGCCGAGACCGGCGCATTGCCGACCGTGGCCGTGGGCGTGGTCCAGTAGAAGTGCTGGTAGATCGGCTGGCTCGGGTTCACCAGATTGGCGAAGACGTCCACCTGCTGGCCGCCTGAATAGCGGCGGACCACGTCCGCGGACTCCGTCTCGTATTCGAGCCCGCCCTTGACCTCGTGCGACCCCAGGTAGCGGGTCGCGGAGGCGCCGTAGAAGTCGCGGTCGAACGCCTTGTCCTGGATCAGGCCGAAGCCGCCGGTCTGGAAGAAATTGCTGTCCACGATCCTGTACTGGATCGTGTCGCCTTCCGCCGTGGCCGGCGCGACCGAGTTCTCCTCCTGGTGCTGGGCAGCCTGCGCCGAGAACACCCAGGCCGAGCCGGCGAGGCCGTCGTAGCGCAAGGCGTAGTCCTTGCCGCCGAAGCTGCGCACGCCCTCATAGGTCGAGGGCTCGCCGTTCAGGGTGTGCTGCGCGTCGTTGATCGCACCCGTGTCATCCCGCGGGTCCTGGAAAAAGGTCCCGACCAGCGAGTGGTTGCTCGTCAGCAGCCAGGTCAGCTTGAATGCCGCGAGGTCGCGATCGCTCTCGGACGTGACGATCTGCCCCTCGAGCGGTCCGGCCGGCAGGGAGCTGTCGAGCGAGTTCGACACCCGGTCGTAGGCGGCGAAGAACCAGAGCTTGTCCTTCACGAAATAGCCGCCCAGGTCGAGCCCGTAGTCCTCACGGGTGAAGCCGGCGGTCGTGCCGCCGGTCGAGACCACCGGGTCGGCGCTGCTCTGCAGGTCGTCGGCGTCGTAGTAGCCGAAGACGTCGCCATGGAGCTCGTTGCCGCCCGACTTGGTGATGACGTTGATGATGCCGCCTGTCGAGCGTCCGAGCTCCGCCTCATAGCCGCCGGTCTTGACGTCGATCGCCTGGATGAACTCGAAGTTCAGCTCCTTGCCCTGGAAGCCGTATTCGACGCCCGTGGTGTTCACCCCGTCCACATAGAAGACGTTCTCCGCGCCGGTCGAGCCGTACACGGTGATCGACCCCTGCGAGGTGTTTTCCGGATGCGCATCGGAAGAGACGCCCGGGGCGATCTGGACGACCGACGAATAGTTGCGCCCCGTCGGCAGGCTCTCGATGGTGCGCTGGTCCAGGTTCGCGCCGAGCGCGGTCGCGGTGGTGTCGACCACCGGCACCTCCCCGGTGACGGTGATCTCCTCGGCCATGGCCGGGCGCAGCACCGGGTTGAGCACCGTGTCGCGGTCGAGGCCCACGGCCACCTGCTCGCGGTTGTCGGCGGCAAACCCTTCGAGTGCGAAGCTCACCGTGTACTCGCCGGGGGGGAGCAGGGTGAGGCGATAGGTCCCGGTCTCGTCGGTCGTGACCACCCGGGAGCCCTGGAGCGAAGGCCCGCGCGCCTCGACCGTCACCCCGGGCAGCACCGCCCCCTCCGGGTCGGTGGCACGGCCGACGATGCCCCCCGTCGTCTGGGACCACGAAGCCGTGGCCAGAGGGAGCAGCAGGAAACCGAGCAGCAGGCAACGGCACGTCTGTCTCATCGGGACCTCCCTGGATACGGAGTGACGCCGGCAACGAAGCGTTGACGGAAAGGCTAGCACAGGGATGCCGCTGCGAGCATACGAGCCTCTGGACCTCTCCGCCCGTGGCGGAGGCTGCGCGTCCCATGCCTCTGGCTCCCCATCACTGCCGCAGGCTCAGAGGTTTTAGCCACAGCTTCATTGAACGCGACCTTTGGCACGAAGGCAGTGACGGAGCCGTTCGCCCGCATGGCGGGCCAGATGGCGGGTGCCGCTGGCCACTGACCGTTCCAAAGGGCGGGCGGCTACCCCATCACGATCTTCCGGACCCCGAGACCGGCGAGCAGCGCCAGGAACATCATCAGCCCCCACTCGCTCAGTGTCGGGATCTCAGCGGCCGGCGCACCGACGACAATGGCCGTCGGTTCCGCAGTCCCGGGCTGCGCCGGATCGTCCGTCGGAACACTGACGAAGTTGCTGCCAGAGGCGGTCCCCTGGTTGACCACCTGCTGCACACCCGCCGGCAGCGGATCATCGATCGTCACCTGAAACGCGATCGTCACCGTGCCGCCGTTGGCGGTGAGGGTGCCAACGGCAACGCCGACCGCCGAGTCCCCCGGGCCGTTGCCGCTGGTCACGGTGCCGACCGTCGTGGTGACCGAGCCGTTGACCAGGGCGGTGTTGGGGTCCGGCATATCGGTGAAGACGACTCCGTTGGCCGGCACGGGTCCGTTGTTGATGAGGACCACGGTATAGGACAGCGTATCGCCCGGATTGGCCTCGCTGTTTCCGTTCTGATCGACCAGCAGCGCCACGGCCTTGGAGGCGTCCACGCCGGATGCCTGGGAGGAGAGGATCGTGACCGGGTAGTCCTCGACCTCGCCATCGGAGGCCTCGCCGACGAGCGTCACCTGGCCGTCGGTCGTGCAGCGGAAACGCGCTGCGGTGGTACCCGGCACGGCCGAGGCCGGCACGGCGAAGCTCAGCGGGTTGGTGCCCGCCGCCAAGGCCATGCCGCCCGGGAACAGGCTCTCACCGGCGTCGGCCCAATCGCCGTCGCCGTTGAAATCGATCCAGGCCGACAGCGTACAGGCCGCATTGGCCGTCAGGTCGACGCTCGCGGTCGAGCCTTGAATCAGCGCCGAGGTGAAGGCCACGCCATCCTCGTCGTCGCCAGCCACAGTGCAGATGCCGAACGCCGAGGTCCCGGTGGCCGTGTCGTCGCCGTCCAACCCGGCCGACGGCTGACCGTCCAGCTCCGCGTCCACACATGCGCCCAGATAAACGGCAGAGCCCAGGAGGTGGCGCGCCCCGCCCGCAACGAAGAGGGTGGGATATGCCGGGTCCGGCGCGTCGCCGAAATCGAGGGTCTGGTCCTGACCGAAGTAGTGGCTGGGGTCTGAATCGGCAACGGCTCCCAGGGCCGGATGGGTAGCCGTGACCGTCCCCACATTGGTGTACTGGCCCGGCCCTGCCACGCCAGTGGCGGTGCAGGTCATCGAATCGGCGGCTGCCAGCGTCGCCGCCGGGCAGGTGACCGTCACTCCCTGGTCGTCGGTGACACTCACACCCGTGAGCGCATCCGCCCCAAGATTGGTGACCACATAGGTCCAGGCGACCGGCGCGCCCGGGGCCAGGACCGGGCCGGGCGGCAGGTCGGCGTCCTGGCCGTTGGTCGCCTTCTCCAGGCGGACGACCAGGCCGACGTAGTGGCTGGGGTCAGAGGCCGAGACGGTGCCGCCGGCAGGCAGGAGGGCGGTCGCCGTGCCGACGTTGGTGTACTGGCCGGGCTGGGCAATGCCGTTGCCGGTACAGGTGACCGACTCCCCCGCCGCCAGGGTGGTGGCCGGGCAGCTCACCGCCACTCCCTGGTCGTCGGTCACCGACAGCCCGGTCACCGCCGCCGGCCCCGGGTTGGTGACGACATAAGTCCAGGCGACGGCAGCGCCGGCATCGAGGGTCGGGCCGGGCGGCAGATCGGCGTCCTGGCCGTTGGTCGCCTTTTCGAGCAGCAGTACCTGGCCGTAGTAGTGGCTGGGATCGGAGGCGGCAACCAGGGCGCCACCGGGCAGCTCAGCCGTGACGGAGCCGACGTTCGCGTACTGGCCCGGCTGCACAATGCCGCTGGCGGTACAGGTCATGGGCGCGCCGGCAGCCAGATCCGTCGCGGGGCAGCTCACCGGCACCCCCTGGTCGTCGCTGACGGTGATGTTGGACAGCGGATCGGTGCCGGTGTTCGTGACGGCGTATTCCCAGGTCACCGCGGCGCCGACCGGCAGGGACGGCCCCGGCGCGGTATCGGCATCGAAGCCATTGGTGGATTTCTCCAACGTAACCGCGGCCTGGTCCTGACCGAAGTAGTGGCTGGGATCGGAGTCGGAGACCTGCATGCCGTTGGGAAGACTGGCCGTGACCGTGCCGATGTTGGCGTACTGGCCCGCCTGGGCGACGCCGCTGGCCGTGCAGGTGAACGATTCGCCCGCCGGAAGCGTGGTCGCGGGGCAGCTCACGGACACCGCCTGATCGTCCGTGACAACGATGTTTGTCAGGTCCCGGCTCCCGGAGTTGGTCACCACGTAGGTCCAGGTCACCGGAGCTCCCACGAGAAGGACAGGCCCCGGCGGGGAATCCGCATCCTGGCCGTTGGTGAGCTTTTCCAGCAGGACCTCCGGCTGTCCGGCGGCCGGTACCACAGCGGCGAACCATAGCGCAAGCCCCAGGCAAGCTGCGCCCCTTCTTCCCAATAATATCTCCATCTCCACCTCCACCTCCCTTTTTCAGCGAGGGTACCACACGGGGGGGGGGCGTCCGTCATTCTCCACGAGCTAGTTCCTGTCTGCATGGTACGCTGTGCTGAACCTCTCCGGTCCGGATCTTCCCGGTCACGGGGCGCGATCCCGAGGCGCAGCAGTGCGCGGGCGCGAGCCATCCGCTTTCTCAGGCCGCTCCGAGCAGATGGAAGTTTTCAGGAGGTACTCGTGACAGCGATCATGGCCAACGGGCCTCAGGTCGAGGCAACCCGGGGCAGCCAACGCAGGGCTCTCGACGGTTGGACCATCCACCTCATCACCCACAACCACTGGGACCGTGAGTGGATCTTCACCGCCAGATACACCAATCGCAGCCTGATCCGCTTCTTTGACAACCTGTTTCGAAGGCTCGACGAGCAGCCTGGCTACCGCTTCGTCCTGGACGGTCAGACGCTGTTGATTGAGGACTATCTCAGCCTTCTGCCCGAGGAGGAGGCCCATGAGCGTGAAGAGCGGCTGCGGCACTTTTCCGCAGAGGGCCGCCTGGCGATCGGACCGGCGTACCTCCAGCCGGACTGGAGCCTGGTCAGCGGCGAGGCTCTGGTGCGGAACCTGATGATCGGCCATCAAATGGCTGCCCGCTTCGGTCCGGTGATGAAGGCGGGCTGGATGCTCGACAACTTCGGCCAGATCGCCCAGGCGCCGCAGATCTACCGCGGCTTCGGCATTGACGGGGTCTTTCTCTGGCGCGGCGTCGGCCTGGAGCCCGAGTCCCTGAAGTCGGAGCTGCGCTGGCGCGCGCCCGACGGCTCGGAGGTCCTGGCGATCTTCCTGGTCAACAGCTACCGCAACGCCATGGCGCTGTCGCTGACTCCCCAGATCGCCACCGACCGGGTCCTCACCGAGGCTCTGGCCCTGCGGCCGTTCGCCACCACGCCCAACGTGCTCCTGATGAACGGCTACGAGCAGGTGCCATGGCCGGACGACGTGCTGCCGGTGATCGACGAGGTCAACCGAAGCGCCGGGGGCCGGTTCCACTGCGTGCAGAGCACTCCGGAGGAGTACCTGGCCGCTGTCCGCGCGGCCAACCCGGAGCTGCCGCTGATGCAGGGCTACCTTTACAGCGGGCGCTACATGCCCATCCTCAAGGGCGTCTTCTCCAGCCGCAGCCATCTGAAGCTGCTCAACAACGAGTGCCAGCGCGAGCTCGAGCGGTGGGCCGAGCCGCTGGCGACGGTGGCGTGGACGATCGGCATGGCTTACCCCAAGGCGCAATTGGCCCGCGCCTGGCAGGCTCTGCTGCTCAATCACACGCACGATGACGTGTGCGGCTGTGCGGTCGATCCGGTCGCCCGGGACATGGAGCAGCGCTTCGACCTGTGCCAGAAGACGGCCGGCGATGTCGCCGACATGAGCCTGCGGGTGCTCGCCAACAGCATCGATACCTCGCGCAGGGCCAGCCGGCTGGCCCTGGTGGTGTTCAACCCTTCTCCCCGCGAGCGGTGGGAGGTGGTCGGTCTCCGCCTCGAGCTGCCGTCCGGCATCGAGGATTTCACTCTGAAGGACGGGCACGGGCACGCCGTTCCTTATCAGATCGCGGCGCGCGTGGGCCGCAAGCTCGACCTCTATCTCTACGCCGCCGAGCTGCCTTATCTCGGCTACCGGACCTACTATCTGACGGCCGGCGGCGAAGCGTTTCCTCCACATCCCACGGTATCGGCGTCGGCGGAGCCTCCCTCCCTGGAGAACGAGTATCTGTCGGTGGCCGTCAACGCCGACGCAAGCCTGGAGGTGACCGAGAAGCAGAGCGGCCGGACCTATCACCGGCTCGGCTACTTCGAGGACGGCGGCGACGCCGGCGATACGTACGACTACTCCGGTCCGCTGCAGGATACTCTGGTGACAAGCCTGGGGAAGGCGGCGAGGATCAGCGTGCTGCAGGCCGGTCCGCTGATGGCCAGGCTCAAGGTGGAGCTTCTCCCTCGATCTCCCGCAGGAGTTGAGCCATGACCGCCAGGCTCGCAGCGTGCTGAGTCGTCCCTTTCCCATCGTCAGCTACGTGGAGCTGGCGGCCGGCTCGCGGCACGTCGAGGTCAAGACCGTGGTCCAGAACGTGGTCAAGGATCACCGCCTGCGGGTGCTTTTCCCCACCGGCCTCCATGCCGACTGCTGCTTTGCCGAAGAGCCTTTCGATGTAGCCTGCTGGCCCATCCGCGGCGAGGCGGTGCTCGAAGAGCCGGACGCGGTACGCGCTCTGATGACCGCGGGGCGCTATACGGCCCCGGTCCATACGAATCCCTTCCAGAACTTCGTGGACTATACGGACGGCCGCCAGGGGCTGGCGATCATCAGCCGCCGTGTCACGGAGTACGAGATCGTTCCCGAGAAAGACGGCGCCATCGCCTTGACGCTTTTGCGCGCCGTCGGCTGGCTGGCCCGGGACGACCTGTTGACGCGCGTCGGCGACGTGGGGCCGCACATCTTTACCCCCGAGGCGCAGTGCCTGGGCGAGCACAACTTCCACTATGCGATCTATCCCCATCGCGGCGGCTGGTCGAAGGAGCAGACCCACATGGAGGCCATGTCCCACAACCTGCGTCCGCGGGTGGTCCAGACGTCGTCACGGGCGGGGAACCTTCCGGACGAGCTGGCTTTCGTCTCGCTGCGCTCCGCGGAGCCCTCCCATGCCTTCCGCCTCACGGCCCTCAAGCGGGCGGAGGCGGGAGACGGGGTGATCGTCCGCTTCTTCAACACGCTGGATCAGCCTGCCGAGGGCGAGTTGGCGACCTGGTGGCCGCAGATCTCCCGGGTGCTCAAGACCAATCTCGCCGAGGAAGCGCAGGAGGAGCTCGGCTTCGACAGGGGCGGCGCGGTCCGCGTCACGGCGCGGCCCAAGGAGATCGTGACGCTCAAGCTGGAGTTGGAGCCTCGGCTGCTCATCGACGCCGAGCGCTCCGAGCTGACCCGCGTGCTGCCGCCGCCTCCTCCTGGCGACAAGGCCGCACCGGCGGACCTGCCGCCGGTGCTTACAGAGGAGGAGGTGCAGGCGGAGCGCGACCGGGTGGCGAGCCTCGAAGCGGAGCTGCTCAAGGCGAAAGCGGACGTTTTCACTCTGGAGGATCTGATCGAGCGCGACGCGGCGCAGCGGGACCTGGCGAGGCAGGCGGAGCTGCAGCGGCACCGGACCGGACTGGCCACTCTTAGCCGCAAAGCCAACGAGGCGCGCATTTCAGCGCTGCTCAGCCGGCAGCTCTATGTGACGATGCAGATCGAAACCGAGCTGGCGGCGATCGGCGAGGAGATGAGCTGGTCCCGGATCAAGAAGCGGGCCGGGGAATACCTGGTCCACTATTACGAGACGTTGTTGCGCCAGCAGCAGGGCCGGGGCGAGATCGACTGAAGATCTCGGGCCGGCCGAGAGAGGAGGGCCTTATGCGACTCGAAATACCGCGCGAAGCCGAACGATTGGGTGGGGTGGTCTTTCACGGTGTGCAGAAGATTTTGGAGCTCGACGCCGGCCTGCGCACAGAGCTCGAGCGTACCCCCGGAAACCCGACCACCTGGAGGATCTCGTACGAGAGAAGGCAGCAGATCGAGCGGCAGATGGCGATCGTGGTCCCGGTGCGCAAGGAGCGCATCCGCTTGATCGAAGGGGTGCTGTGCGGCATTCCCCACGACTGCCTGACGCTGGTGGTCTCCAACAGCCCCCGCGAGCCGATCGACCGCTTTCACATGGAGAAGGCCGCGATCGAACGCTTTCGACGGTTCACCGACAAGTCCATCGTCGTCGTCCATCAGAAGGATCCGGCTTTGGCTGCGGCCCTCGCGGGCGCAGGCTATCCGGAGCTGTTGGATGAGCAGGGCCTGGTGCGGGATGGCAAGGCCGAGGGCATGATCGCCGCCACGCTGCTCGCCCGGCTCGCCGGTAAGAAGTACGTGGGCTTCGTGGACTCCGACAACTACTTTCCCGGCTCCGTTCTCGAATACGTGCGGGCCTACAGCGCCGGCTTCGCCCTCAGCGAATCACCTTACAGCATGGTGCGCATCGCCTGGCACAGCAAGCCGAAGATTGTCGAGTCGAGCCTGTTTTTCGCCAAATCGGGGCGGGTCTCGGCACGCACCAACCAGATCCTGAACGAAGTTATCGGCCACTACACGGGTTTCGGCACGGACGTGATCAAGACCGGCAACGCGGGCGAGCACGCGCTGAGCATGGAGCTGGCGATGTCGATGAGCTATGCGTCAGGCTTCGCGATCGAGCCCTACCACTTCATCGACCTCTGGGAGAAGTTCGGCGGCATCCTGCCCAGCCCTTTTCCGGAGCTGATGCGGGAAAACGTGGAAATCTTTCAGATCGAGTCGCGAAACCCACATCTGCACGAAGCGAAGGGCGGGGAGCACGTGGAGAGCATGAGCTACGATGCCTTGCGCACGGTCTACCAATCGGCGATCTGCCCACCGGCGCTCAAGGAGGAGCTGTTGCACGAGATGCGCAAGCGCGGCATGCTCGACGCATCGGAAGAGCCCGCGCCGCTGGTCTGCTTTTCACCGTTGCGGCAGGTCGACCTGGAGCGTTTCCGGCAACTGATCCAGGAGGAGCCCTATGCCGCCCAGCTCCAGCCGGCCGACCGCGAGACGGAGGCCGGCGGGCGGATGGCGCTGAGCGGAGACTCCAGAAACGGCATTCGCCCCCATCGCGCGGCGGTCAAGGTCTGAGGCGGACAGGTGGCCGCGCTCGTCTTCAGCGACCTGGACGGCACTCTGCTGGATCTGGAGACCTACTCCTGCGAAGAGGCGCGGCCGGCGGTGGAGCTGCTTCGTACCCGCGGCATCCCTCTTGTGCTCTGCTCGTCGAAGACGCGCGCGGAGATCGAGCACCATCGGCGGGAGCTCGGCTTGGACTCTCCTTTCATCGTGGAAAATGGCAGCGCGATCTTCATCCCGGAGGGATGTTTGGACCAAGGCGGCCCTCCTGGAGGATCGCGGCAAGGCCGGTCGGTGATCGAGCTGGGCTTGGGGGTCGGAGAGGTCCGGGTACGGCTGGCGGGCCTGCTCGGCGAGCTTGGCTTAGATCTTCGCGGCTACGCCGATTTATCGCCGCCCGAGATCCGCCGGCGGACGGGCCTCGACGAAGAGGGGGTCCGGCGGGCGAGCCAACGCGAGTACAGCGAGACGCTCGTGCAGGAGAGCTTCAACCCCGAAGCCCTGGACTGCTTACGGAACGCCCTTGCCTCCCGTGGCCTGTCCGGCGTGGCTGGCAGCCGGTTTTTCACCGTGACCGGCCAGGGAGCCGACAAGGGACGCGCCACCCGCCTCGTCCGGAGCTTGTACCGGCTCCAGGACCCTTCCTTGACTTCGATCGGTTTCGGAGACGGCCCGAACGACAGCCCGATGCTGGCGGAGGTCGATCTGCCCTACCTCGTGCAGAAACCGGACGGCACCTGGGCCGGGATGGAGACCGAGATCGCGCGCCTGGTGCGGGTGGACGGCGTCGGGCCTGCCGGGTTTCGCAAGGTGATCGGCGAGCTCTTCCCGCCCGGAAAGGCCGTGCCATGACTTTCGAGATCATCCTGGTCCTCGCCATCCTGTTCGGGGCGGTCGCCTGTTTCGCGACCGAGCGCCTGCCGGTGGACCTTGTGGCGCTGTTGGTGTTGTCGGTGCTTCTCGCCAGCAGGGTTCTCACCCCCGAGCAGGCGGTCTCGGGCTTCAGTAATACGGCCACGGTCACGGTGGCCGCCATGTTCGTGCTGAGCGCCGGCCTGGCGCGGACAGGTGTGGTGAGCCTACTCGGTCAGCGGCTTGCGGTGGTCGGGCGCCTCGGTCTCCGGCCGACGCTGATCGCTCTGATGGCCCTCGTCGGGCTCGTCTCCGCCTTTATCAACAACACAGCGGCGGTGGCCATCTTCCTGCCGATCGTCCTCGGGCTGGCGCGGGACGCGCGGATCAGCCCTTCGAAGCTGCTGATCCCGCTGTCGTTCGCGTCGATGTTCGGCGGCGTCTGTACCCTGATCGGAACCTCCACGAACATCCTGGTCAGCTCCATCGCCGCGCAGCATGGGCTGGCCCCGTTCGGGATGTTCGAGCTTCTCCCTCTCGGTCTGGTGCTGTTCGCCATGGGAGCTTTCTATCTGCTGGTCGTCGGCGTCCGGATCATCCCGGACCGGCGCGCCGGCGCGGACCTGACGCAATCCTACGGCATGGGCGACTATATGACGGAGATCCTCGTGCTTCCCGAGTCTCCCGCCGTGGGGCGGCCCCTCAGCGAGTCGCCTCTGGTCCGAGATCTGGACCTGGATGTGCTGGAGATCTACCGCGGCGAACGGTCGCTGGCAGCCCCCGGTGCCGCAACGGTCCTTGAAGCGGGCGACCTGCTCCGCGTACGCTGTGCCATCCAGAAGATCCGCCGAGCCGAGAAGCAGGAGGGAATCGTCTTGAGGTCGGGTCTGAAGTGGCGCGACGACGACCTGCTTTCGGCCGACGCCGCCCTGCTGGAAACTGTGATCGCGCCGGGATCGGCCCTCGAGGGGAAGACTCTCAAGGAGGCCCGCTTCCGCCAGATCTATGGCGGCACGGCGCTGGCCATCCGTCACCGCGGCGAGATCATGCGTGAGCGGCTGGGAACGACCCGGCTGCGCTCGGGCGACGTGTTGCTCGTCGAAGTCCGGCGCGACCGGATCGAAGCGCTGAAGCACGATTCGGACTTCCTCATCGTTTCCGAGGTCGGCCTTGACGAGCCGCGGCGAGGCAAGCTCCTTTTGGCCACGGCGATCGTCGCCGGCGTGGTGGCCGCGGCGACCCTGGATCTTCTGCCCATTCTCGGCAGCGCCATCCTCGGTTCGGTCCTGCTGGTGCTCACCCGCTGTCTCACCCTCGATGAGGCGTACCACGCCATCGAGTGGCGAGTCATCTTCCTGCTCGGTGGGATCCTGCCCCTGGGCATCGCCTTGGAGACGACCGGAGCGGCCCGGCTCCTGTCAACGCTGCTCGTCGATACGATCGGCGCTTGGGGTCCGGTGGCGATGGTCTCGGCTTTCTACCTGTTGACCTCGCTGCTGACTGAAGCGATGTTCGAACAACGCTACGGCAGCGCTGCTCGCCCCGATCGCCATCAGCGCGGCTGCCGCGCTCGGTGTCGATCCCCGGCCGTTCCTCGTGGCCGTGACCGTTGCGGCGTCGGCGAGCTTCATGACTCCCGTGGGCTACCAGACGAACACCTTGATCTACGGTCCGGGACACTACCGGTTCACCGACTTTCTGCGGGTCGGCACTCCTCTCAACCTCTTGTTCTGGCTGATCGCGACTCTGCTGATCCCGCGGTTCTGGAGCTTCTGAGCCTCTCCGCCGCCAGCTGCCCTCCGGGGTGATCATTCGATCACGATCGTCTCGGCAGCCGAGACGAACAGGACATCGGAGAGATCCGGATGCCGGAGCAACAGCGCGGAGCCTTTGCTCTGGAGCCGCTCGCGGATGAAGCCGAGGAGGACGAGGTCAGCGCCGGCCGAGAGGCTGCTCACCAAACGGTCGAAATCGACGTCCTCGTCGGTCGGGATAATGCGCAGGTTCTTGAGGCTGATCGGCAGCCGGCCGGTCTCGATCAAGTCGGTCAGCCGCCGCCGCTGCTCGGCGACGTCGGCCTTCGGAAAGGCCGCGAAGATCCGGATCTCCCCTGCGCTCCAGTCCGGATGGCCGAGCAGGACGTAGGCGAGCAAGATCATCAACGGCGCATTCCCGTAGTCATGCCAGGTGAGCCAGAGGTGGATGTCGCGCCGGTTTCCGAAGAAGCGATCGCCGTGCCGCAACACGAGGGGACTGATGCTGGCGTCCCAGGCCAGCGAGCAGCCGTCCACCAGCTCTTCAACCTGCTCCTTGCCGTCTCCGGCGACGAGCTCGAACAGCGTCGCATTGTGTTCCTTGCCGGTGACGCTCGGCATCTGGAAAGCCTGCGCCAGGGCGGTGCGCAGCGACGGCGAGACGATGGTATCGACCACCAGGGCGCTGTGCCGCGCCTCGGTCAGCTCCACCAGGCGCGGCACCAGACGCTGGCCCTTGCGGAAGGTGGCATGGTCGAGCCGGCCCCGGATGAGATGGAGGTAGGTGCCCAGGCCCTGACGCCGGCAGAGCCAGGTCAGCATCAGCAGCGGCGCGGAGCGCTCGAAGGTGTGCTCGCCCACCGCGATCAGGTTGGGGCGCCACTCGGCCGCGCCGGCGTTCGAGGCGGTACGCTGCAACTGGATCTGGAAGTACCGCGTCGTCTGGGCCATAACGCCACGGAAGATCTCCGCGAGGTCTCCCTGCCAGCCCTTGGTGGCGCGCAGCCCGGAATAGATACCGACCATCATCAGGATCGACAACACCGCGAAGCCGGGATCCATCTGGAACATCAGCAGGAGACAGAGCACCGCGCCGAGCAGGCTCAGATACCACCGGGACCGGAAGCTCGGCCGGTAGCTGGGGCGAGCGGCGAGGTGCTCGAAAAAGCTGATCGCGCAGAGCGAACCGTAGGTGACCATGAAAAACATCGAGACGATGCGCGCGACGATGTCGATCGAGCCGGCGCCGATGGTGGCGAAGGCCACCAGCGAGGTCACCACCGTGGCGTTGCGCGGCTCGTTGGCCTCCCCGCGCCCTTCCGCCAGGAAACGATTCAGGAAGCGGCCTGGCAACACCTGATCGCAGGCCAGAGCCTGCAGTGTGCGCGGTGCCACCAGGATCGAGCCGATCGCGGAAGAGAGGGTCGCACAGGCGAGCCCGACCGGCACGATCGGGCCCCAGACGGCGATGCGCGACATGATCAGCGGCTCGCTCGCCAGCAGCTCACCGGGCGCCGAGAGCGCCAGCTTGATCACCACCGCCACGTACATCAACAGGCCCACCGCCGTCGCCGACAGCACGCCGAGCGGGATCGACCGGCGCGGATTGCTCAGATCTCCCGACAACCCGACTCCGGCCGTCATGCCGGTGAAGGCCGGAAAGACGATCGCGAACACCAGCATGAACGGGTCGCCTCCCTCAATGCCGTGGAAGACGACCGACTGGCCGGTGGCGGTTGCCGCCAGCGGGGGACCGGCGAAGAACAGGACGAGCGACAGCACCAGCACGGCCACGATCCCCCAGAGCGCCGTGACGCCGAGGCTGGCGCCGCGCGTCAGCACCAGCAGGATCAGCACACCCGCGGCGGGGAGGGAGACGAGGCGGGGATCGAACGACAGGCCGGTCCAGCTCTCGAGGGCCGGAGCCAGAGGCCGGAAGGCCTCGGCGAAGGCGATCATGTAGAAGGCCACCGAGATCGCCTGGGACACGTAGAGGCCGAAGCCGATCGTGGCGCCGATCGTCCGCCCGAACGACCGCGAGATGATGAAGTACTCGCCGCCGCCCTCGACCCGCCGGTTGGTGGCGATCTCCGAGAGCGCCAGCGCCGTGGGCAGCGTGACCAGATGACCGAGCAGCACAATCATCAGGGCGCCGAGCATGCCGGCATGGGCGACGGCATAGCCGAAGCGCAAAAAGAGGATGGCGCCGAGGATGGTACTGATTGACGCCAGGAACACCGGCGCGGTGCCGAAGCCGTGGCCTGCCGGGATCACCGCTTCCTGGGGCGGCGAGGCGGCCGGCTCCAGCGCGCTCACCGGCGCCGCCCCCGGAGGCCTGCCCGGTATGCGGAACCTTCTCGACTCGGGCCAGTGCCTTCCGGCCATGGCGAAAAGATCGGGGAATCTTTGAGCGTCATGAGCGTCATCAAGGTTCATCCTCAGGGACCGTGGCGGTCACCAGCGCGGCGGCGGCCACCGATATCGAGCCGGCCTCGCTCCCCTCGATGCTGGTCCCATGGCCCACCTGTCACGTACACTATCAAGAATGGCTGCCAGCTACCCTCCGGCCGGCGCGCCCTCCTCTCCGCTCGCCGCGAGCAGCTCCTGCGTCTTGTAGCCCAGCCACAGGACCGCGACGCGTCCCGATGCGCCTTGGAACGGCGCTGCGACCTCGGTCGTACCCGGCAGGTCACCGGGCCGGGTCTGCAGGTCGGCCGCCTGGAGAGCCCAGGAGGCGCGGGCGTCGGCCTTCCCGGCGACAGCATACTTCCCGTTGCTGCTAGTCAGGACCTTGCCGTCCGGCGCGAGAACGTGGATAAAGGCGACATGGGGCAGGCGAAGAAGGCTTCCCTTCGCCATGTCCAGCATCCCTTTCTGCTGGCCCAGGGTGGCTCCCTGGATGCCCGCTGCGAAGGCGCGGAAGACCGCCGTGGCCTCGCTGGCTGCCAGCCTCCCGGCGCGTGCACCGCAGTCCTGCCGAACCTGGCTGAGGGCGGTCTCCTGCCGAGCTTCAAGCTCCGCGAGCTGCCGCTCGCTGCGCCTTTGTGCGGTGCTCCAGATTGCGAAACAGATCAGGACCAGCAGCGATGCCACCACGATTTCAAGAATCAGACGTTTGCGATTGGACATTCCTGCTCCTTTCGTTGATCAGCCTGTTGGGACCTCCTCCGGCAGCTCCACTCCTGTCGCCAGCCATTCCAGGGAGCGCCACGGCGGCGGCGCATCGAAGTCGTACTGCCCCAGGATCAGGACCGGAGTCCCGGGATCGAGCACGTTCCATCCCCGCTCGTCGAGCACCCAACCCGCACCCCAATCGTAGATCCACCTGGCGTCGCGCTCCAGAAGCCGGACACAGGCGTGGCTCGCCGGACGGCCAGGCAGCTCGAGTTGATGGAATGCGAGGCCGCGGTCGTTCTGGAAGTTGAAATACCAACGCATGTACCAGTCAGGATCCATCGTGCTGCTCCGTCCGGGCGACCTCCAGTTCAGGTGGAAGAGCCCCGAAGGCGTCGGGTACTTTTCGCGGCCTGAGCTGATCGGCCCCCAATGCACTAATCGGCCGTGCTCATAGGCCCCGAAGACCTGGGACGGCTGGTGGACGATCAGCGCCTTCGGGTGGCTGCTCGCCCATGAGGAGTCTAGAGGCAGGGGGCTGTGCTGCAACTCGTCGTCGATCCATGGCTCAGGGATGACGAGGACCGGAAGGCGTGCGAGGTGGGCGACATCGGAACGGTTCAGCTTCTCCAGAAGCTCCAATTGACCGGAGCTGAACCGCTGCCGCAACGCCACCTCGCTGACCGCGCCCTGTTCCAGGTTGTAGATCCTTTCGCGGGCCGGAGGGTTCGCGCTCGGGGGCTGTGCGGGCAGGAGCCCTGGCTGCAACGACAGGAGAGCTGCTACAAGGCATTCCCTGAGCCGAGGAGGCGCTCCGTGGTGAAACAGGCGACCGCCGGCTCCATTGCCTATTCGGATGATCCGCTGTCCTTCTTGGTCGAATCCTCGTCCTTGGCCTTGGCGGCGAGCACGCGCGTTGCCAATCTGGCACCGTTCGAGCCTTCTCGATATTCGACGGTCACCAGCAACCCAGGGTCGAGCGACTTGACCAGGTATTCGGTGGATGGCGACAGGAACAAGGTGATTTCGCCCGCTTCGGTCCGCAGGAGCAACGCTGCATTGTTCCAGGAGACGACGCTGCCGGTCACCGCGCTGGCGTTCTGGCCTTGGGCCGTGCCTGTACCGGGCTGCGCCGCCGGAGCGTCCTCACGGGCCGGAAGCACACGTTCCGCAATGATGAAGCCGCTGATGATCCGGTGGTACTCGACCGTCACCTCGGTGCCTTCCTTGATTTCCACCAGTTGCTCCGTGTCCCGGTTGACGGCGACCTTCTGCGACTTGCCTGCCGATGTTTTCAGGTCGATTCGATTGCCGGTCCAGCGCGCCACCGTGCCGGTGACGTGAGGGACCGAACGCCGCGCAGGAGCCGTGGACGGGCTTTCTTCCGGCGCCTGCTCTTGCGTCTGGCTCTGCGGCTCCTGCTCCTGCGCCTCCGTTTCGTTGGTGCTCTGGGAAGCCACGCTGCCGCCGGTCGCGAGCAGGACCGCAGCTGTCAAGGACGCCACCAGAGAAAAGACCCGTCGTTCGAGCTTGTGCATGCTACCTCCTTTCAGGACGAGTTGCAACGGCCGGACCGCTCCTGGAAGCTCATGCAATTTCTATTCCGGCCGGATCACGATAGACGATGGCGCCGATGGCGTCCACCAGGATCCCTTCCGCCTCCAGCACGGTCGCGACCCGCTCCTTGACTTTGAAGCGGCGCAGCAGCGGGTTGATCACCGTCGGGCCGGTGACCATGACGAGGGTGCCGAAGAGGGTGGCGAGGACCCAATTCCAGCGCAGGATCAGGTGTGCGGCCAGTGCACCGCCAGCGGCTGTGACCAGGGCTCCCAGGGTGACGAGCTGGCGGATGCTTCGCGCCTCCCGGCGCATCCGCCCGAGGCGCAGGTTCATGCCGCCCTCGAAGAGGATCACCGCGACGGCGAAGCGGTCGATCGGTTGCGTCTCAAAAAAGGGCGGCCCACCGGGACCGCCCCATGCTCCCCGGGGAGAAAAACGGGGATGCGAATCGGTTCACTGATTGCTGCGGCCGGTGACCACAGGGTGCGCACGGCGATTCTGGCTCCAGCACGTCTCCTCAGCGTCGGAGCACACGGGCCGCTCCACGCCGTAGCTCATGGTAAGCAGGCGGCCCTCGTCGATCCCGAGGGATGCGAGATAATCCCGGGCGCTGAAAGCGCGCCGCTCGCCGAGCGCCAGGTTGTACTCGGGGGTTCCGCGCTCGTCGCAATGCCCCTCAAGAGTGACGAGGAACTGCGGGTACTGCCGCAGGATCTGGGCGTTGCGCGCGAGCTGCTCGCGCGCCTGGTCGGTGAGGCTGGCGCGGTCGTAGTCGAAGTAGGCGTCCCCCAGGAGCCCCCGCTGCCGCAGGTACTCGTTGACGGAGGCGAGGTCAGCGCTGAGCGGATCGGGCTCGGGCTCCTCCGGAGGTGCGGGCATGAGCTCGGGGGCGGATTCCGGGGCGGGCGCGATTTCGGTGAGGGCCGGCGGCGGCGCGGCCTCGGGTGCGGTGGTGGCCTTCTTGTGCCGGGAGCAGCCCACGGCGGTCAGAAGCGCAATCGACAGGAGACTTAGAATGACGATTCTCGAAGGCATGGCGGCTCTCCTCAAGGTCCAGAAACGGCTGTCCAGCCGGTCTTCCGGCAGTATACGGAGATCGTGCCGGGCTCTGCATGTAACGTTCGATATATTTTGCAGCTATATCTTCGGATAGAGGCGGAAGCCGCCGCCCGGCGGTTATCATACGAGCGATGGAGCCCCTGTATTCGCCGCAGAGCCGTGCTGAGCGTCTGATCGCCGCCGGACGGGTGGTCCTCGCGATCTTTTCCCTGTTCGCCGTCTGGCTCGATCCGGCCGAGCCGGCGAAGTACGCCGACATCGCCTATTCGCTGCTGGCCGCCTACGTCGTGTACGCGGCGGCGATCGCCCTCCTGGTCTGGCGTTGGGATGCGCCGTCGCACCGCGTGGCCCTGGTCACCCACGTGTTTGATCTGATTTTCTTTTCACTCTTCATCTACTTCACCTGGGGGCCGGCGAGCCCGTTCACCGCCTACTTTGTCTTTGCCCTGGTCTGCGCCACGCTACGGTGGCAGTGGCGGGGGACGCTCTGGACGGCTATCGTGTCCCTTGCCATGTTCGTCGGGGTCGGCCTGTGGGTCGCGGAAGTCCTGAACGATCCTGGCTTCGAGGTCTATCCGGTCATCGTCCGCAGCGTCTACCTGGTCGTCGTGGCCGTCCTCCTCGGCTATCTCGGCTCCCATGAGGAGCATACGCGGCGCGAGATGGCGCACCTGGCGGCCTGGCCGCAGGATGTCCCGCGGCAGATCGAGGTGCTGGTCAGGGGCCTGTTGGAGCACTCCGCCCAGGCTATGGGGGCTCCGCGTGTGCTGCTTGCCTGGGTGGAGCGGGAGGAGCCATGGCTCTATCTGGCTTCCTGGAGCGGCGGTGCCTTCTCGTGGAGCCGGTCCGCTCCCGAGTCCTTTGCTGGTCTGGTGGCAGAGTCGCTTTCGCAGGACAGCTTCCTGTGCCTGGATGCGACGGTGCCGGAGCCGGCCGTGCTCCGCCGCGGCCGCGACGGGCTCCAGCGCTGGCGCGGCTTGCCGCTGGACGCAGGACTGCGCGATCGCTTCTCTCTGCGGGTGGTCCTTTCGCTTCCTCTCCAGGGAGAATCGGTCGAGGGACGCCTCTTCTTCGCTGACAAAGCGGCCATGACATCCGACGACCTGGTGCTCGGAGAGGTGGTCGCCAGCGTGGTGGCGGCGCGGTTCGATCACTTCTATCTGAACCAGACCCTCCAGGAGACCGCGACGACGGAGGAGCGTCTCCGACTCGCGCGCGACCTGCACGATGGTGTCCTCCAGTCGTTGACTGGGATCGGGTTGCGGCTGGCCGCGGTCCGGGGGCTGCTCGACGAGGATCCGAAGCGGGCCCGCGAAGCGCTCGACGCCCTGCAGCGGCTGATCGCTCTGGAGCAGCGCGACTTGCGCTTTTTCATCCAGGAGCTGAAGCCGCCGCCGCTCGCGCCGGCGGATAAGGCCCGCGACCTCGACGCCCGGGTGGCCGAGCTGGTGCAGCGCATGGAGCTGGAATGGGGGCTTCGGGCGGAGCTGCGGACCGAGGGGCTGAAGGGGATTCCGGAGCCTTTGGCGCGCGAGGTCTATCTGGTTGTGCGCGAAGCCCTGGTCAACGCCGTGCGGCACGGCGATGCAACGGCGGTGCAAGTCGAGATCGCTGACGGAGAAGACGGCCACCTCTCTCTCATGATTGCCGACAACGGGCGGGGATTTCCGGTCTCGGGGAAGTTCACGTACGCGGAGCTGAGCGCGGGCGACTTCGCGCCGCGCACCTTGCTCGAGAGGGTCACGTCGTTACGCGGTTCGGTTGCCCTGGAGTCGAGCCCGGCCGGGGCGCGGCTCGATATCATGCTGCCGTGCGAAGGGAGGGCCTGACGTTGCCGATCCGCCTGCTGCTGGCTGACGACCATCCGATCGTTCTCGACGGGTTGGAGCAGCTTTTCCGGCTGGAGCAGGACTTCGAGGTCGTGGCCCGCTGCCGGGACGGGGAGGAGACTCTGCGAGCCATTCGGGTGCACCGTCCCGATGTGGGGGTCCTGGACATCCGGATGCCGCGGGGCGACGGTCTTGACGTTCTGCGAGCCATTGAGGCGGGTGGGCTGCTCACGCGGGTGGTGTTGCTGACGGCGGCTTTGGGGGAGGATCAGCTCGTAGAAGCCCTGCGCCTCGGGGTCGGCGGCGTCGTGCTCAAGGAGATGGCGCCACGGCTCCTCGTCGAGGCGGTCCGGGAGGTCCATGCGGGCCGCCGCTGGCTGGACAAGGGATCGACGGACCGCGCTCTCAGCCGGCTGTTGCAGAGGGAGGAACGCATCCTCGAGGCCGCCGAGACTCTGACGCTCCGCGAGCTCGAAATCGTCCGCATGGTCGCCAGCGGCCTGCGCAACCGGGCGATCGCTGAAAAGCTCTTCATCAGCGAGGGTACGGTCAAGATCCACCTGCACAACATCTATCAGAAGACGGCCGTAGACGGCCGCCTCGAGCTGGCGGTCTACGCGCAGCGCAAGGGGTTGGTGTAGGCGGCGGCACAAGGCCCTCGAAGACGCCGCGGAAGACGTTCCCCAGGTACTCCATCTGGAAATTCGAAGGCCGCGCCATGCCCGCGGTGTAACTCGATCCGAAGGCGCCCCAGTCCATGACGCCCTGCACCCCGTAGGTGTACCCGGTCGCTCCCGATAACAGTGAGAGGTAGCCGGTCTGCCGGGCGCGGTAGGCGTTGTAGTGGAGCGTTCCGAGGCAGCCGCCGTTGACGCCGTCGTGGATGGATTCGCCGTTCACGCTGGGTTTGGTCGGCGTATAGCCCCACAGGGTCAACGGGATCTCGCGGGCCCGCTGGGTGATGAGTTGGAGCTGCGTGGTCGTGTTGCAGTTGGACGCGGACTTGGCCTGGCCGCTCTGGAACATCTGGAAGTCGAGCCAGGCCTGGTCCTGGAAGGGCTGCATCGAGGCGACCGCCAGGCTGCCCGCCCAGTGGTTGGTGACCAGGTGCCGCGGCGAGGTGCTCTTGATCTCCTCGCCGACGAACCGCATCCGGCAGCTCGCGTTGGCGGAAGTCGGCGTGCAGTTGTCCGGGTCGATGTCCGGTGCCCGGTCAAAGGTGGGAGAGAAGATCACGTGATTGCCGGCCAGCCTTGAGACGACATGACGGGCATAGATCCGCAAGTCGGCGACCGTGGGATACGGCTGGCCAATACCTGGACCAGGCAACCGGCGGGCCACAAGCTCCTGAAATGAAACGCCTTGTCCGCGCATGAATACATGGGGCGTTCCATCTTTGGAACCCGCGGGAACCCCGGCGGGCGCAGAATTGGGACTGGCGAACGGAGTTGCATGGACACCGCTCTATCTGATACTTCCAGAGTCGTGACAGCTTCCAGGTCCCAACCGCCGGGGCGCGACTACGCCCAGCTCCTCGGAGCCATGAACGAGCTCCTCGCCGTGCTGTCCAGCGACGGCGGCGAAGAAGCGGCGTTGCGGGCCTCCTTCGAGGCCGCCGCCCGGGGCTTCGGGCGCACGCAAGGCGCTCCTGCTCCTGGTGGAAACCAGCCGAGCCCCTCGGCCTGCGCGCCGTGCACACCCTGGGCCATCTCACCCCGGAGCAGATCGCAGGCTTGCGAGCGGGGAGAGTCGGTCCGCGGGGTGAGCCCCTCAGTCATCCAGCGGGTCGTCGAGACCGGCCGGCCGGAGCTGATCGAGGATCCCCGGCTGCAGGAGGACGCGTCGCAAGACCCCGTCGCTCGAGGGAAGCCAGTTCAGCGTGCTGTGCGCCCCGATCTGCGATCCGTTGCGCGACGTGGTGCTCGCCGTGGTCTATTTCCAGAACAGCAGCGTGGCCGAAGCCTATGGAGAAGACGATCGCGCCTGGCTGGAGGGGTACGCCACTGCGGCAGGCCGGATCTTCGGCTTCTATCTCCGCCAGGAGCGCCAGGAGCGCGAGCTCCGCGATCTCCTTGAAGCGGCCAAGGGGAGCGACGACGCGCCGGAGATTCTGGGCGACTCGGCGCACACGCAGGCGCTGCGTCGCACGCTGCACGAGATCTACATCCCCGCGCTCGAAGCGGAGAACCCCGAGCCGATTCTGCTCCTGGGCGAGCGGGGAACGGGCAAGGACCTGATCGCCCGCTATCTCCACGCCTACAGCTCGCGCCGCCGCAAACGCCTGGTGGTCGTCAACTGCGCCGAGATCACGGACGAGCTGGCCGCCTCCCGGTTTTTCGGCCACAAGAAGGGATCCTTCACCGGCGCCTTGATGGATGAGCCCGGCTTCTTCCGGGCTGCCGACGGCGGGGTCCTCTTCCTCGACGAGGTCGCAGAGCTGTCGCTGCGGGCGCAAGCCCATCTGCTCCGGGTCCTGGAGAACCATCGCGTCGTGCCCGTGGGGCAGACGCGCGAGATCCCGGTCGACGTCGCCGTCCTCCTGGCGACCAATCGCGATTTGGACGAGGCCGTTCGGGAAGGCACCCTGCGAGCCGACTTCTACGATCGTTTCCGTACTCTCGCGATCCGCCTCCTTCCCCTGCGCGAGCGCCCGTGGGATATCCCCCTGCTGCTGGAGCACTTCCGGCGTCACCACGAGAGCAAGCACCGCAAGCGGACCCTCGGATTCAGCCAGGAGGCGCTGCGAGCACTGATCTCCTACGACTGGCCGGGCAACGTGCGGGAGGTCTCGCGGGCCTGCTCGCTCTTCGTCATCCATGCCCGGCCGGGCGCACAAATCGACCGTGGCCTGATTGAAGGCTGTTATCCCGAGGCCCTGCACGCCGCGCCCAATCCGAAGGCCGGCCCCCTCCTCTGGGAGGGGGCCACCATGCACGATGCAATGCGCACCTTTCAGCGCGAGCTGATCCTCGCGCGGTTGGAGCGCCACGGCGGCAGCGTCAAGGCAGCGCGGGAGAGCCTGGGGTTGAGCAAGGCGACCTTCCACAGATACCTGAAGGCTCTCGGAATCACCCGGGATGCCTGAGATTCCTGTTCCGCGAGGGCAGCTCCCCGCAGCCGCCTTCATTCCAGGATCGCCGCTCCATCGCTCCCGGTTGTCGCAACCGCCTTGGTCCAGGTCCGGCCATCCGGCGCGAGCACCGTCACCGTCCACAGCCCCGCAGGGAGGCCCTCGACGACCGCAGTGCCGGCCTTCAGGGGCCAGGAGGAGGAGATCTCACCGCCGAACGTGAGAGTCGAGAACGGCTGCCGGCTTTCTCCCGACACGGCCACGGTCGCCAGAAGAGAGGACTCCGCAAGCTCGGGCACCTGCACCGAGAGACGGCCCGCTGGTGGAAGATCGATCGTCACGGTCTTTCCCGGAGCCCTTACTTTGGTCTGCAATGAGGCGCCTCCGGGAGCTGCGATCCAGAGGTCCCATTCGCCGGCAGGCAATGTTGCCAGCCTCAGCCGCCCATCCGCTCCGACCCTGCGCGTTTCCGAGAGAGTGCCGCTGGCCGTCGCACGCAGATGCACCCACTGCGGCGGTTGGCCCGATGCCAGACGAACGATGAGATCGAGCCCCTGGGTGGGCGCGAGCTTCACGTCGAGGCCGGCGACTCCAGCGCCTGCGACTTCGACCTCCTGCTCGGTAGATGTGTAGCCGTCGGCGCGCGCGGCGAGCCGGTAGCGGCCTTCCGGGACCTTGGGCAGTAGGAAGCTGCCGTCCTCCTCCGAGGTGCTGGCGATCATGAAGTCGGCCCCCTCGAGCGGCCTGAGGGCGAGGAGCGCTCCTGCGACGGGTGCCCGGCTGGAGCTGTCGAGGACGTTCCCGGAGACCGTTCCGGCACGGAGTTGGATCTCGACCTGCCGGTCCTCGTCGAGGACAATGTCCTCATTGTGCAGCGCCAGCGTCTTGCGATCGATCACTCCGAGGTGATAGCGATCGGTGTCGAGATCGGTGAGCTCGAACTCTCCCTGATAGTCCGTGACGGCGCTCCGCTCGAGCGAATGGCTCTGGGCGCGGAGGCTCACCAGGGCGCCGGCGAGCGGCTCGTCGGCGAGGACCACCCGGCCCGTGAGGCTCAAGCCGCCACCGAACCGGAGATCGCGCACGGCCTCTTCGCCGTGGGCCCGGAGGACGGCCCGCACCTCGACGGAACGCTGGCGTTGGGGGTGCCGTGCGCGCACCTGCCAGTTGCCCAGCGCAAGGTGGCGCAAGGCGAAGCGGCCTTCGGCGTCCACTCGGACGACGGGGCTCCCGGCATCCACATCGTCGCCCTCGGCGGACACCTCGACCCAGGCCAGCTCCTCCCGCGGCAGCCCGAGGACGCGGCCGACGATCGAGGCGCCGCGATCGAGGATCACTTCGAGGTCGTTCCGATCGCTGCCGCGGATCGTGATGGTCTCGGACGGCTTTTCCTCGGCGAAGCCGTCGGCCGACGCCACGATCTGGTATTCGCCGTCCGCCACGGTCGGGAAGCTCGAAGGTGCCGGCCATGCCGGTATGGGTGCGGTAGGCCCGTTGATCTCGTCCCTCCACCAGGGTCTCCAGAGAGACGGAGGCTCCCGGGACCGGCTCGCGCGCCGCGGAAAGCACGATTCCGGTCACCCGGTGGCCGTCCTGGAGTTGGACGTCCAGGACGTTGGAGCCGCTCTCGATCTTCAGCATGCGGACCTGGCGCGGGTAGTCGGCATGAACGACCTCGACCTCGAACTCCCCGAGGGGGACGCCCGCGAGAAGATACTTTCCGTCATCGTCCGACCGAGCTTGGGCACTCTCGACGGTGACGCGCGTACCGCCGACCGGATCGCCCTGCCGGGTGGAGATCCTCCCTTCGAGGATCGCGCCGCGCTGGAGGACCACGGTCCATTCGTTCTTGGGATCCTGGGGGATCACCACCGGGAAAGAGTCCGAGGCGACGAACCCGTCGGCCTCGACGGTGACTTCACCAGATCCCTCCGGCACGCCCCGCAGCTCGAAGCGTCCTTCGCGGTCCGAGACGGCAGTGCGCGCGGCATGCTCGCCGGTCTGGACGCTCGGCTTTTCCGGCAAGCTGCTCCGCCATTCAAGAAAGATCCTGGCTCCCGAAATGCCCGCACCGTCTTCATCCACGACGCGGCCGCGAACCAGCGCTGCCGGATCGAGGCGCACGACGACCGGCTGGGCGACCGGAGCGCGCACGCCGCGCAGGCCCGCCGGGGTGAAGCCCTGGGCGGAGATGACCAGGTTCAGGGGGGCTCCTGAAGGCTGGTCGCCGAGGACGAAGCTGCCGTCGCCGGCGCTGACCGCAGCCGGCAGGCGCTCGCGCAGGCGCGCCTCCAGCCGGTCGAGATCATCGATCTGTTGGACCCGGTGGACCGCCGCGTCCGCGATCCCGCGGCCGGCCCAATCGACGACCCGGCCAGCGAGGCGAACTCCCGGCCGCAGCACGATGTCGCCGGCCGGCTGAGGCGTCTTGCCCGGACGGATCTGCAGACCGCGGACGACGGACGGCGTAAAGCCGGGCTTGCGAGCGATCACATCGACGTCGAGTGCCGGCAGCTCACGGACGGTGAAGACGCCGCGCGCGTCGGTCCATGCGCGATACGGCTCCTCCTCGGGGCGCAGGGGCTCGATCGGCTGGAGGTCCGAGCGTTTCGGGGGACGAGCCCCTCGCAGGAGGATCTCGGCTTTGGGGATCGGCTGGCCGGCAAGATCGAGCACCCGCCCGCGCACTCCCTGGGAGACGGCGAGCACGAGCCGGAGAGGGGGCGGCGGAGCACCCGGCCGCGAGGCGATCACCGTTTGCGGCTCCGCAAAGAGACCGGCCTGCGCCTCCTCGACCCGATAGGGGGTTCCGGGCGTCAAGCCACGCAGCTCGAACCGGCCCGCTCGATCGCTGGAGCCCCAGGCGACGACGGCCGAGGGCGACAGTCCGGGAGGTCCGCCCTCCAGGGTCGCCGCGACGACGATCCCTTCAAGCGCAGTACCGCTCTCATCGAGCACCGTGCCCACCAGGGACGTGGCCGGCTGGAGGGCGAGGGTCGGCGCCCGGCCGCGGCGGATGTCGGCTTCAGTCAGCCGGGCCTGCCGGGAGAGGAAGCCCGCGGCCTCGACCCGCAACGAGCGCACCGCCGGAGGCACGGCGAGGCGGTACTGTCCCGTCGCATCCGTCATGGTCCACAGACCGGGATCCTCGGGCGACCAGACGAGCGAGCCGGCGAGAGGGGCTCTTCCACCTGTCCGCACGTTCCCTGCGATGGTGGAGAGCACCGGCAGGGCGACGCTGTGAGGAGTGATTTCGCGGCTCAGACGGAGGATCGCCTCTGCGCTCGCTCCCTTCGCCCGGGCCTCGGTCGCGCCCGCATGAGAGGCGAGGACCTCGAGCGACTCTCCGGGCAGTTGCGGCAGGAGGGCCTGCCCGTCCGCGTCCGTCCGCGCCGTCCTGGGGGCGATGCCCCAAGGCTTCGGGAGCTCGCGCGCAAAGCGCCGCTCGGCCGGGCCGCGCGCCTGGACCCGTGCGCCGGCGATGGGCCGGCCTTCGGCGTCCAGCACGCGCACACGCATCTGAGAGGCCGCAGGCGGAACGACCGGGGCGAGGTCGGTGGAGCCGGTGAGCGCCAAAGGTCCGGCCGCCAAAGGAAAGCACCCTTCGGCGTCGACGAGGACGCGGAAAATTCCAGCTTTCGGCGCAACCAATCGATAATGGCCTCGGTGATCTGAGGCCGCTGTCGCCAGTGGGACGGGACGAACCTCGCCGCGAAGAGCTGCCTGGGCCAGATCGTACCGGGAAAGCTCGGCCACCAGCTCGACGCGCACACCCGGCAGCGGCTCGCCCGACGGACGCAGAATCGTCCCGCGGACCTCGATTTCGGCAGCGCGGGCAAAAGGAGCGCCAAGAAGGAGAAAGGCTGGGAGCAAAACGTGAGAGAACGTCGATCGCCGGGTCATCAGGGTGCCTCTCCAGGAAAGGGGGGCCCTTCGATCGGCGCGATCGGAGGGCCCCGGAGTCAGATCGTGACGGCTTGGGGACCTCTAGGGGCAGTTGGTCGTGCTCTCACAGGAGCAGGTGTCGGTTTCCGTGCCTCCATCACAGGTGTCGGTACCGTTTCCTCCGGTCAGGGAGTCGTTGTCCTTCTCTCCCCAGAGAGTGTCATTCCCTCCGTTGCCGGACATGACATCCCCTCCCTGGCCTCCTGTCATGAAATCATTGCTATTCCCTCCGTACTGATAATCGACCTCCTGATGGGTGAAGATGTCATCGCCGCCCTCGTCGCCATAGGCCGTGTCGCTTCCTACGTCGTCGTTGATGGTGTCGTTCCCGAAGCCCCCGACGCTGATGTCGTTGCCGCCCTCACCGAAGATGCAGTCATTCCCATCCGCTCCATTGAGGTAGTCGTCGCCATCCCGGCCATAGATGCACTCCGCGGCCGACGTTCCGGTGATCGAATCGGCACCGTTGGTGCCCAGGATGGTCGTTGTGCAGTTGCAGGTTGCAAATGCCGGAGGCACGACCCCGGCGAGGAGACCTGAAACAACGACGAGGACGATTCGCAGACCTGTCTGCCGCATCTGTCTTCTCCTTTCGAATGATGGTCGTCGGCACCACGCCGGAGACGCGCAAGACATCGCGGGCCGCCTTCTCTATGGACAGTTGCTGACCGTCTCACCGTTGACGCAGGTGTTGAACTCCGTACCTCCGTCGAGAGTATCGGTTTCGGTGCCTCCATCGAGATAGTCATATCCTTTCTCCCCCCAGAGAGTGTCACTCCCCGCGTCACCGTACATGGTGTCGCCGTCACCGCCTCCCGTCATGAAGTCGTTTCCGTTCCCTCCATGCTGCTCGTCATAGCCCTTGTGGGTATAGATCTCGTCGTTGCCGGGGCCGCCCCAGGCGATGTCGTTGCCGTCAAAGTCTTCGATGAAATCGCTCCCGCTCCTGAAGGTGGCACCGCCATCGCTGGTGTCGCTGCCACTTTCTCCCCGCAGGATGTCGCCACTGTCAAAGCCGTAGAGGGTGTCGTCGCCCGCCCCGCCGTAGAGCTCGTCCGGGGCGCAGGTTCCATAGATCACGTCGTTCCCAGGGGTGCCGTGCAGCACGACCCCCTCTTCGTCGCAGATGGGCGGAATCGCGAAGGCTCGTGGCGTGCCCCAGACGAGGAGTGCCAGTGCTGCGAACATGAGAATCTTGCGTGCGTCTGTCTGCATCTCTCTTCTCCTTTCGAGGTATGCCCGGCACCACGCCGGAGGTGACTGAGCCCAGGGCAAAGTCCGTTCCAGAGGGGGTAGCAATGAGAATCTGTTGAAAGCAAAGGACTTGACCCAGAGGGCGCCGCGCCGCCGTATCACCGCTGAGACTCTTGGCTTGATCCTGCGTCTCAATCTTGAGACTCAGGGAAGGCCCTTGAGGCTGGGGGTCTGGAACGTCAGGACGCTCTTGAGGAGAAGGGACCCTCCATTCAGGCGCGTGCAGAGAGTCCCCGGGGTCAGGACGTGGCGGCTTGGGTTCTCTACGGATTACAGTTGCTCACGCTCTCGCAGTTGACGCAGGTGTCGGGCTCTGTTCCTCCATCGCAAGTATCGATACCAGACCCTGCCGCGCGGGCGGTCTCACTTTCGAGACTGCTGGAAGGTTGCGCGTCTCATTCCTGAAACGCACAGCGGGCCGCGCGGGCCTCCCCTCGGGTCACACCGCGAGGGGAGGCCCGGTCCGGGCTACTGTACGAAGATCAGGATCGTTCCGTAGGTCGTGGAGCAGCCGTCTGTCACGTAGTAAGGCATCGAGTCCAACCCCGTGAAGTTGGTGGGCGGTTGATAGCAGACTCCGCCCGGACCGATGCCGCAAAAGGATCCGTAGGTGGGTGGGCCCAGGACCCCTGCGGACAAGGTATCGCCGTCGCCGTCGATATCATTGCTTGCCAGGGTAGCGTCGAGGATGGTCAGAGTCGTGTTCTTCGGCATGTTGAAGACATCCGTGACGGCAATCGGCTTGTTGGTACAGACCGCATACGACGGCACGGAGGACAAGGTGGCGATCACGAGGCCGATCAGAATCCGCTTCATAGGTGCTTCTCCCTTCTTGTGTGCAGCGCCAGGTGCCGGCAATGACTCCCAGCCGCACCGTTGATGACGCTCCGGCCAAGTGCAACGTACATGCCGAATCATATTTCGCCGGGCGTACGACACACCGTGTATCACATTTGACACTCTTGGCCTGGTGCAGTGTCTCAATCTTGAGACCCGAGTGGGTCGAGCTATTTCCAGTCGCCCGAGAGCTGGAAGGCGGCCCAGTGATAGGGATGGGAGAACTTGGTAGAACGGATCAGCTCGATCTGGGCCAGGTGCAGAGCTTCGTCTTTTGCCTGGCCGGTCCGGAGATGGCCGTAGAAACTCTTCATGAGGTCGCCTGTGGAGATATCGGAGATGCTCCACAAGGAAGCGAGGACCGAACGTGCCCCGGCGTACTGAAAGGCCCGAGTCAGGCCGACGAGCCCTTCGCCGCCGCTTTCCTTTCCGAGCGCCGTGTCGCAGGCGGAAAGCGTCACGAGATCGGCGTCCAGGCGCAGGCTCTCGAGGATTTCCCACGCCTGCAGAAGTCCATTATCCTGGCCTTCCGCCGGATGTGGGGGGATGGTTAGGGCCAGGGCGGAGTCGAGGGGGAAGCGCTCGTTGAACAGACCGTGGGATGCAAAGTGAAGAAGGCGGGCCTCTGAGCCGACCGATTTGACCCGTTCCTCGGTTGCCTCTGCGCCCAGGTAGATCCGTGCCCGGGGGTAAAGCGATGCGATGCTCTCGACTTCTTTCCGAGTGGCGGGGATCGGATCGAGAGAGAGGCCGCGGCGGACCGCTGTGAGGATTTCGAGAGTCGGCGCGGGTGCGGTTTCTCGATCCTTCGGGAGCGGCGGATAGATCGGATCGCCAAAGGCGATGAGCTGGCTCTGTGCGGGGTCTGCGGATGTGCGGCGCGTCCTCTTCAGCTCCGCATACACGGTCGCCGAAAGGATGGAATGGAGTGGCTTCCATTCGACGAAATACCGGCCCTTGCGCACGAGCGCAGCGAAGGGCAGCGTGTGGAGGGGGCCGTCGGCCGAGACGAGGATTCGCTTCGCCGCTGCAATCTGGGCTTCGGCCGGTCCGATCAAAAGATCGTAGAGAGCGCTTGCCTGGGAGGTCAGATGAGATCTGTCGGAATCTCTTTTCTGCAGGAGGTTGCGGAACGATCGGACGGCTTCCCGGAGCGCCTGCTCACTCGTCGCGAGAGGAAAGACCGAAAACCCGGAGCCTTGGACATCCGGTGGCTGGATCACGAAGAGATAGCTCTTGTCCTCGCCGACGGCATACGCAAGGAGCACGGTGCCTGGGTCGAGGGCTCGGCGCGCGCCGTCGAGGTCGAGAGGCTGGGGGTAGTGCACGGAAGCGAAACGGGGAGAGCCTTGCGGATCTCTGCCGTGAGCACCCGCTGCCGGTCGCGAGTTTCCCGGAGATGGTTGAGAAGGCGCTCAGCATCGGCAGTGTTCTCGGTCGAGCTCAGCCGGGCGAGAGCCCCTTGGGTGGACTCGATCTCATGGGCGAGCTCTCTTTTTCTGCGGGCGATCTCGGCTGGAAGGTCGGCCGAGAACAGGAGATCCCGTTCGGCAAACTGCTCGAGGAACACGCGAGCCCGCCCGCGTTCGAGGACGTGGAAGGCCTCTGCCGTCCGTCCGGTCTCGACTCGCGCAAGGAGGCAATCGATGAAGTACGCTTCGTTGTAGACTTCCCGGCCGGAGCTTTCCCGCCCAGCTTCGAAGAGGTCGGCAGCTCGGCAGAGGGCTTCTTCAGCCGCCAACAAGCGGCCCAGTTGCCGGTAGGTCCAGCCCAGGTCGTGCAACACCAAGTTGTGACCGGTTCCTCCAAGCCTCTCGTACATGACCAGGGCTCGCTGATAGTTCTCTTCTGCCTTTGGGAGGTCACCACATTGCAAGCCGTGAAACCCAAGGCTCCGTAGGCTCGTGGCGACGCTGTGGCTGTCGGGGTCGAGCTCCTGCCGGATGGCGAGGGAGCGCTGGAAATGTTTCTCGGCCGCGCCGCAATCACCCTTGCCCCGGCGAAGGACGGCGGCGCCGAGGTTCTGGAGGGCTTTTGCGAGGGGCAGACCGTTCTCCAGCTTCTCGTTCAGGCTGACGGCGCGATTGAGGTACTCCTCGGCATCTTTCCAATCCTCACGCCCGTACGCCTGGAGCCCCAGGCTCTCCAGAGTGCTCGCAACCGTTGCCCCGCTGGTGTCGAGCCTCTCTCGGATCGCCAGCGCACGTTTCGAGAAATGATCCGCGGCCTCGTCGTCTCCCCGGTACACCGCCGTCAGCCCGAGGTTGTGGAGGACATTCGCCATTTCGAGGCTTTCGGGTCGGACCCGCTCACAGATCGCCTTGGCGCGGCGGAAGAGCTCCTCGGCTTCCGCCTGATTCCCGCGTTCCAACTTGGCTCTGCCCATGTAGCTCAGGGCGTCCGCGGTGTCGAAGCTCCAGGGGGACAGTTCTTCGAGGATGGATAAGGCGCGTTCGAGGTGCGGCTCCGAAGAGGCGAAGTCTCTCTGGATGTGCCTCACGTGCCCCAGATTCCTCAGACTCGCCGCCAATCTGGAGCTCTGCGGTGCCAGTTTTTCGAGGATCTCCAGAGCCTGTCCGAGGAGGGTCTCGGCTTCCTGAGAGCTGCCGTGATGGGTGGCGATGACTCCCAGGTTATCAAGGGTCCAGGCGACCGCCAGCTCACGCCCGGCGGACCGGTCGAGCTCCAGAGACCGGCGATAGAGATCTTCCGCCTTCTCCCAGGTGCCGCGGCTTTGAAAGGTTTTCCCCCAGGCCTTCAGGATCTGTGCTTCGATTTTCTCCTCGTGCAGGAGCTGAGCCTGATCGACAGCCTCTTTGTAAAGGGAGTCGGCTTGCGGCCACTGCCGGGCTTCGGCGAGAGCGCCTGCCTCACGTGACAGGAACCAGACGTTGAGCCAATCCTCTCCAGCTCCTTGTCGCATGGGGCTGACCCGGATCGACTGAGAGCCCGGGAGCAAGGCCCAGGTCCTGCTCTCCGCACCCCGCCTCCCGAAGACTTTCACTCCGCCCCGCGGCGCCTGCTCGATATCCATCTCCTCGAAATCAAAAGGAGATTCGAATTTCCCTTCGGCGAGACAGTGTTCCGTCGAGTCTTCCGCCCGACACCAGGAAAGGAGGAGATCGCCGGCCTGAAGGCCCGCCCGGCTTCCCAACGATTCTGGCGTGACCTCCTCTATCAGGACGCCGGTTTCCATCTCGTCCAGGAGCCCAAGGCTCCGATCCACCTCGGCAAGCAGCGCCAGCAGCTCTTTGTCTCCGAGCCTCTCGACGGCCTTCCGCAGTGCCTCTCGCTCCTCGGCGACCCGCGCAGGCAGGGTGACGAAGCCTGCCTCCCCCTGCGCGACAGGGCCCACTCGGTCGATGGTTCGGACAGTCCAGTCATAGCGCTTGCCGGGCTGCAGGGCCTTCGGCGAGAGACCCACCGAAGACGCGGTCGTCTCGGTCGCGAAAACCACGTTTCCTTGACGATCCTGTACCTCGATCCGGTACTTCCCGGCGCCGTTGACAGGTTCGAAGCGGAGAGTGGTCGCTGCAGCGAGGGTCGCCGCCCCATCGCGGGGATAAAGTCCCGTGATCCGCTCCGCGCGGATGAGTGGGGCGCCAGGGCGCGGCCCGGGATGTTCCTCCTCGGCAATGGGCAGGATGCGGGGGAGGGGAGGGACCCGGGGGAGAGGCCGCACAGGCCCGCTTCGGGAGGCGAGATCCGACTGCCCGAGCGTCGCGCGGGAACGCTCGCCGAGCTCGTAGCGGCGCCCGTTGGCGAAGGCAATCGCGAGACGTGAGCTCGTTCCGACCTCCAGGGCCGTGCCCACTGAGAGACGATCGAAGAGGCGCAGCGGCTGGCGCCCGCCGCCGGGTACTGTGAGCGTGGCCTCGCCCGTGAGCGCATAGATGAGAGCCACTGGCTTGGTGGATTGTTGCGGGGCGGATGCAGCTTCGTGGTAGGGGAGAAGGCACAGCAGCACGCTGAGGCCGACGGTACGAAATACTTTCATGTCGAGACCTCCGGTCCTGGCGGCAGCATCCGCCGTACGGCCAGCGCCAGGACAAGCCCGAGCAGGGCTAGGAGCAAGGGGGACGAGACCGGGAGCATCCAGCCCGTCCATCTGAAGACGAGAAAGGAAAGACCGACGTAGACGGCCGCCGCAGTGGCGAGCGAGCCCACAAAGAGGGCCGGCCGCCGCCCGCAGAGGACGCCCGCCAGGGCGAGGCCCGTCAACAGAGCTGCCGTGGCGCGGATCGGTGCACTGTCCGGCTCACGGACCGGCAGCCCGGCGGCGATGGTGTCCACGAGCAAAGCCTGGAGCGTGAGCCCCGAGACCGCCGTGTCTCCAGCCAGCTGGTGCGGCACCCGATAGTAATCATCGCTGGAGACCAAAAAGCCTGCTCCCACCAAGACGAGCCGGTCGCGGAAGAGCTCCGGGGTCCGGTCGAGAACGGCGGAGACGTCCCGCCACGAGATCCTTGTGTAGCGGGTCCAGTCGATCCGGAGATCGAGCCAGAAGGTCTCGCCGGTGCCCGGCCGGCCTGTGGCGGTGTTGAGCGACGCAGCAGCTTTGGCTGCCCAGGAGGGGCGCACACGGCCAGAACGGTCGCGGTACCCCGTCCGGCCCCGGCGGACCAAGCCGTCCAGATCCTCGTCGAGGTTCACGAATCCGAAGAGGCCTGCGGCTCGCTCCGGGCCGAGAGCTGTCGCGGTCAAACCGGCGACACAGTCCGTGCCGGTCACCTCTCCATCCGACTCTGAAAAGGCCGCGAGGGTCAGGGACTCTGGATGCCGGACGACCAGATCCGAGAAAGCGGGCGAATCAGCCCATTTGGAGTGGAGGAGAAGGTCGATCGCCACGCCGCGTGCCCCTGCCGCGAGAACACGGGCGAGCGTGCTCCCGATCTCGTCGGCCTGGTCTGTAAGAGGGATCTCTCCGCCTTCCGGACGAGCATCGTCCAGCGTCATCAGGAGAATCCGTGGGTCCGGCGCGCGCGTCGGCACCGCCCGCAGCCTCAGGTCGCGGACCCAGCGCTCGGCGGCGAGCTCGGGCCAGGGCGAGAGGGCCGCGAGTAAAAAGATCGCGATCAGGAGGGCGGAGAGCCATGCCCGGCGCGGGATTTCGACAGCCCGCCACCTTGCCAGGGCCTCTCGCTCCGCCGCACGCCGGATCGACTTCACCACTTCCCGCGCGCTGGCAGGGCGTAGCGCGGGGTCCTTCCGCAGAGGCTCCTCCAGGGCTTGCCAAATCTCCTCGGACAGCGGCGCTCCCGAGTGAGCCGGCGGAGAAGGCTCCTGGTTCAGGTGACCGGCCAGGACCTCCGCCGTCGAGCCCTGAAAAGGTGGCCTTCCGCTGAGGACCTCGTAGGCGATCACCCCGAACGAGTAGAGGTCGGAGGCGCCGCTCGCCGCGCAATGACGGATGACCTCCGGCGCCACATAGAGAGGCGTTCCGAGGAGCGAGCCCGTGGTGGTCAGGCGCTCGTCGGGACGATGATCCTCTCCGTCCCCGGCGACACCCGGCGAGCCGGAAATCTCCGCCAGACCGAAGTCCAGGACCTTGATGAGCGGCTCGCCCTCCGCTGTCGCAGAAAGCAGGACGTTGCCCGGCTTGAGGTCGCGGTGCAGGATGCCTCGCGCGTGGGCGGCGTCGACCGCTGCGGCGATCGCCTCCAGGATCGGCAGCGCCCTTGGCAGAGGTATAGGGCACACCTCGCGACGGAGGTCAGCGAGCGAGATTCCCTCCAGCAGCTCCATCACGAGGTAGGGCTCTCCGCCCGCCTGGTCATCGATCCCGAAATCCGTGACCTCGACCACGTGCGGGTGCCGGAGCTGTCCCAGCGCCTCGGCTTCCCTCCGGAACCGCGCCAGCGAGAGGGGATCCGAGGTCGCCTTCAGCAGCTTGACGGCGAAGGCCTTCTTCAGGCCGAGGTGGACGGCGCGGTAGACAACGCCTGTCGCGCCTTCGCCGAGCCGTTGCTCCAGCCGGTACCTCCCGTCCAGGATGATCGGCTCGCCTCGAAACGGGCCTGCCGGCGGAGGTTGCTGCTCGAGAGTTGTCATCGCCGTCCGGTGCGCCAGGACTCGCGCTCACCTACGAGCCTACAGCTTCTATTCGGAATGACGAATACGAGGAAAGTCTTTCTCCCTGCCGTCGAAGTCGCGCCGCTTGTCGCAACGTCGCGAAGCTCCCCCCTGAAGCGATGTTGAGTGTCGCAGCCAAGGCGGAGCCTGCCGTTTGCAAGCTCGCACTGTCGCAGCGTCTCATTAACCCTGCGACAGCGTCAGCTTGCAGTAGAAACGGGCGCCGTAACGCCGGTCCGCTGCCCCCGCCATTTGTCGCAGCGGGACCAACTCCTCACGGATTGCCCGCTCGCGGTCGTCCTGCGCAGCGGGAGTTGCGGCAGTGCTCGGGAGCGATGCAACAGAAGCACCATGTACTGCGACATCTCAGGTGACATCGCGACAAGGTGTTGAAGCATCGCGACGATGCAGCGACATTTCGCGATGATGCGCGAAGCATCTGCGACATTGCTCTGTTTCATTGCGACAACGCAGGGAGAGTCCCGTGGAGCGCGGGAGGCGCTGCGACAGTGAGCGTTCCGCAGTCGCAGCGTACGCTGCCGCTGCGACATTGCAAGCTCACACTGTCGCAATGTTTGCGGACGCTGCGCCAGTGTGAGCTTGCGCCGGAATAGAGGAAGCCTCTCTGCGACAAAGTGTCGCAATGCGACGGCAGCGCGCCTCGCTCTGCGACAATGTGTCGACACTCTGTATCGGATGATGAGCCTGTTGCGACGGAGTGCCTGCCGCGATTCTGCGGCGCTCAAGCCATCAGCCGAGGCAGCTCCCGCGCCACTGTGAGCAGCGGATCGACGATCCGCAGGTCTGGAACGTCCGCGCTGGCCTTCCAGACCCGGTGCAGGAGGTGGAGCTCGGTACAGCCGAAGATCAGGCCGTCTGCCTGTTCGGAGCGGGCGAGGGCGTGGAGCCAGTCGACGCAGGGCTCCAGAGGCTCGCTCTGCTTGATGCGGTAGAGCCAGTCGTGCATCCGCTGCTGGTCCTCGTCGCCGGGCAGGACGACCCGGTCCCCGACCGCCGGCCAGCGGGGGTGGTCCTGGAAGATGCGCACGGACCGGGTGCCGCGGGTGGCGAGGAGCAGGAAACGGCCCGGGTTGGCCTCGACCTCGTCGATCACGAGGTCGATGAGGGAGATGACGTTGTCCCGCAGCTCCTCCGGCAGGTGGGGGAGGCAGCCGTGCGCAGTCACGCAGGCGATGACCACCCGGCGCGCCCCCAGGCGCAGGAGGGCCTCGATCCCCTCGGCGAGCCGGGCGGCCACTGGCGCAACGTCGCCGGCGAGGATGGCGGTGGTGCGGTCGGGGATGCTGGGGTCCGAGTAGAGGAGGCAGGCCGGCGCCTCCTGCTCGCGGTCGAAACGGCTGACCCGGTAGATCGTGGTCATGAGCTCGGCGGAGGCCAGGGGCCCCATGCCGCCGAGGATGCCGAGGAGCTTTCTCTGCGCAGTCATGTGAGGCGCAATGTTGCGGGCGCGCGGACCTTGCGTCAAGCGGCCGGGAGCCCGCGTGGTATCATCATGTTTCACCTGTCTGGGATCGAGCCTCCATCATGCGAACGAGAGCCTTGCTGGCCATCGTCGTCGCAGGCCCTCTCGGCCTGGCAGGATGCCGGGCATTGGAGTGGGTGGCGCCGCTCGAGCCCTGGGACGTGCCGGTCGCGGACCGACCGGCGTTGGTCCAACCGGTCGAGACGGTCTATCAGGAGCCCTCGGGAGCTTTCTGGCTTGCGACCGGCGGCGGCGCGATCCGCTTCGATCCGCGGACCGGCATCCTGACGCGCCTCACCACCCGCGACGGTCTCGCCAGCGACGCCGTCCACAGCTTTCAATTGGATGTCGAGGGCGATCTCTGGCTCGGCACAGATGGGGCGCTGAGCCGTTTCGATCGCCGGACGGGCCGCATCGACTTCACCCCGGAGGGACGCGGTAAGACTCCGGATCTCGTTGCCACGGCGGAGCGGCCCTGGAAGCCCGAGCTTGGTGGCAGCGTGCCTGGGGAGGTGAAGGCAGCGCCCGGCAAGCTCGACGGGATGTCGATCTCGGCTCTCTACCGTGAAGAGGGAGCCGGCGGCGCTCTCTGGGCCTGGGCTGAAAACCAGCTCGCCCGGCTCGATCCAGCGACCGGCGAGACCCGTTTCTTCCCCCCGCCCCGACAGCGGGTCGGCACGGTGCAGGCCCTCTATCGCGCAGCCGGTGGTCCGGTCTGGCTCGCCACCAGCGCAGGGATCGTGCGGCTCGAAGCGGCCACCGGAGCGGTCACCCCGCTGCTGCGGCGTCCCGGGTTTCCGGCGAACGATCTCGAAGGGCTCTGGCAGGAGTCCGGCGGCGCGTTGTGGCTCGCGGGCTCCGGCTCTCTCGTCCGGCTCGATCCGGCAACGGGCCGGCTCACCGTTCCGGCTCCCGGCCTCTTGCAGGAAGGCGACCGTGTCGCCGCGTTCGTCCAGGAACGCGGTGGCGGTCCGGTGTGGCTGGCCACGAACCGGAGCCTGATCCGTTTCGATCCCCGGTCCGGGAGCTGGTCGCAGGTCACCGCCGCAGACGGGCTCCCCGGCTGGGTGACCGTCCTCCACCAGGAACGTGCCGGCGGTCCGCTCTGGCTCGTCGTGAACGGCGTGGGGGTGAGTCGCTTCGATCCCCAGACCTCGAAGTTCCGCAACTATGGCGAAGCGGACGGCCTGCCGAGCCGGTCGGTCTCCTACTTCGGTCGCGATCCTGCCGGCGGCGCTCTGCTGGCCGGAGGTTCGCGCGGGGTCGCCCGCTTCGATCCCGCAGCGGACCGGTTCGTCCCCTGGCCGCCCGCCCGGGAGGTGGCCGGACGGCTCGACTCTCGCGCTGCTCGAAGATCCGGCGGCGAAGACCGTGTGGATCGCCACGCAGGAAGATCTCCTCCGCGCCGACCGCGCGACCGGAGCCTCCACGCTGTTCTCGACGCCGCTCCTCAGTCCGGCGAGCGGCGACATGATCCGGCGTGTCCACCTTCAGCCCGGCGGGCGGGCTCTGTGGATCGAGACACAGCGGAGGGGGCTGCTGCGCTTCGACGTCCGCTCCGGCAGGTTTGCACGCTGGCCCGGTGAGGTGAGAGCCCTTGCGGTCGAGGCATCGGGGGGCGGATGGATGGCCGGCGCGGTCGTGGGGCCGCAGCAGCCGGGCACGGAGGTGCGCAACTACCGGCCCTTCCTCCACCGCTTCGACGCGGCGGGCAGGACCATCGCTGCCTATGACGGCATCGACCGGCCGTTCCGGGACATCGATCGCATCCTGCCGGATCCGGCGGGAAGAGCCGCCTGGCTGGCGACGCACGGAGGTCTCCTTCGCCTGGTCCTGGCCGGCGCCGAGGACCAGGATGAGGCCGGCGCGCTCAGCATCCTCCCGTTTCCAGACCATTCCTTTCCGCGCGTCCCGCCGCCGCCTTCGCGCGTCGCCCTCGCAGGCCGCTTCGTGGTGCGCAGCCGTGGCGACAGCGTGAGCTTCACCGAGCTGCGGGCCACCGGTCCTCCGGCCGTGGCGGCGGTCCCGTTCGGCCTGCCGGTCTGGGATGTGGCGCCTGCCGGCGCGGAACGGGTCTGGGTGGCTCTGCGGTTCGGCGGTCTCCGGCTCTGCGGGCCTCAGGAAGGAGAAGCCTGCCGCGACAGCGTCCGCGGCCTGCCCTCGCTGGACGTGCACGCCTTGGCCGCCGTTCCCGGCAGCGGCGGCCGGACGGTGTGGGCGGCCACCGCCGGGGGCGCGGCGCGCGTCCGCATCGAGGGTGAGAGGCCGGTGGTCGAGCGCACGGCGAGGGTGGACGATGGCCTGCCGTCCGGTCCGGTGGACGCGCTGGCGGCTCTCCCGGACGGCTCAGCCTTCCTCGCCTACAACGCTCTCGACCGAGCCTTCCTCCTCGATCCGCGGCTGGCGATGCGGCGTGCCGCGACCCATGTGCGGTTCCTGCCGGCCCGCGGCGGGCCCGGCCACCGGATCGATTTTCCCGGCACTGTGCAGATCCGCGCCCTCGCTGCCTCTCCCGACGGCGCAACCCTCTGGGCGGGCACCCGGGAAGGCCTGTTCGTCGCCCGCCGGGCTCTCCGGGCGGGCTCCCGTTTCGCGGAAGTCGGTGCCGTGAGGCGGCCGGTGGCAATCCTTGCGGTGGACCGCCGCGGCACGGTCTGGGCGGGGGTGGAAAGCCGCAGGTGGTCGTGGCCGCCGTTCGTGCCGCCGGACCTGATCGGGTACCGGCCCGGCACCCGGAACGTGCGCACCGTGACCGGCGGGTTGCCGGCCTCCGGAGCGGTCGACGACCTCGACTTCACGGACGGCGGCGAGCTGGTCGTCCTCGTGGGCTCGCGCCTGGCCCGCGGCCGGATCGCGGTGCCGCCCGTTTCGTTCTCAGGCCGGATTTCGACCTGGCTCCTCATTGCGATTCTCCTCATCCTCTACCTGAATCACTTCCTCGGCCGCTACCGCCGCTCGCGGTTGCCGCAAAGCCGGTAAGCTTCGGGAGCCCACACGGTCCCGTCAAAGTCATCGTAGCTGGAGCCTCCGCCCGCCTACCCTCACCCCCCGTCCCCCTCTCCCATCCGCACTCACACCCGCCCGGGAGAGGGGGCGCCACCACCCAAGACCTTGAAAAAGCGAGCGTTGGGAGTTCCCCCTCTCCCGGGAGGATGGGAGTGCGGATGGGAGAGGGGGCTAGGGGGTGAGGGTGTCCGTGTTACCATTCCGTCGCCTTTTCGGCACCAGGTTGTTTCACCGCGTCGCGCGCACCGGCGCCCGGCGGAGGGAGGTTGCTATCCATGGAAGATATTGCCGTGCCGGTTGGCCCGCGGCCGGGGCTGCTGATGGCGATCGGAGGCGCCGAGGACAAGGTCCGCGAGCGCCTGATCCTGCGCCACTTCGTGGAGGCGTGCGGCGGGCCCGACGCCAGCGTGGTCATCCTGGCGACCGCGTCGGAGCTATCGGACACCGGCGAGCGCTACGCCGAGCTGTTCCACCGCCTGGACGCCGATTCGGCCGAGGTGCTGCGCGTCTCCACCCGCGAGGACGCCCTCGGCGCCGACCAGGAGATGTTCGACCTTCTGGAGTATGCGACCGGCCTGTTCCTGACCGGCGGCAGCCAGCTCCGCATCTCCTCGGCCCTCGGCGGCACGCGGCTCGGCGAGGCCATCCTGCGCCGCCACCGGGCCGGCATGGTCGTGGCCGGCACCAGCGCGGGCGCCGCCGTCCTCTCCGAGCACATGATCTCCATGGGCGACAGCGGCGCCACCCCCCGACGCCGGCTCGTCCAGATGGCGAAGGGGCTCGGCCTCGCTCCCGACCTCGTCATCGACCAGCACTTCCGGCGCCGTGACCGCCTCGGCCGGCTGCTCACCGCGCTCTCCTACAACCCGGAGCCGCTCGGCGTAGGGGTCGACGAGGACACCGCCGCGGTCATCGATCCGGACGGCACGCTGCAAGTCCTCGGCGCCGGGGCGGTGACCGTGGTCGACGCCTGCGGGATGCGCTTCACCGACGCCTTCGCCACCCATCGCGGCCAGCCCCTGGCGATGCTGGGCCTGAAGCTCGACGTCCTGACCGCCGGATGCCGCTATGATCTGAAGCGCCGGATGGGCATTCCGCCTGCCGAGACCGCTTCTGCGAGGGAGACGCGGGCCGTGGCCTACGATGACCTCACGGTCGAGAGCTACTCGTGAAGATCCTTGATACCCGCGTCTACCGCGGCCCCAATCTCTACGCCCTGCGCAAGGTCATCCGCCTGCGCGTCGACCTCGGCGAGCTGGAGGACTATCCCACCCTTCGCCTGCCCGGCTTCGCCGACCGTCTGCTGGAGCTGGCGCCGACCCTCGCCGAGCACCACTGCTCGTATGACCAGGAGGGCGGCTTCGTGCGGCGGATGACCGAGGACGAGGGCACCTGGCTCGGTCATGTCCTGGAGCACGTGGCGATCGAGCTGCAATGCCTCGCCGGCACGCCGGTCACTTACGGCAAGACGCGGAGCCACGACCTGCCTCGCGGGCAGTACCACGTGATCTACAGCTTCGAGGAGGAGTCGGTCGGCCTGCGCGCCGCCGAGCTCGGCCTGCGGCTGATCCGGCATCTGTTGCCGCCCGAGCGCGCGGCGCACGATCCGGAGCCCTTCGACTTCCCGGCCGAGCTGACCTCGCTCGTCCGCCTCGCCCAGCGCCGTGCCTTTGGACCGTCCACCGCCTCCCTCGTGCGTGCCGCCGAGGAGCACGACATCCCCTGGATCCGTTTGAACGACCGCTCCCTGGTCCAGCTCGGACACGGCAAGTACCAGCGGCGCATCCAGGCCACGGTCACCAGCGGCACCCACCACATCGCCGTCGAGATCGCCTCGGACAAGCGGCTCACCAACCAGATCCTCGCCGACCTGGGCCTTCCGGTGCCGCGCCAGGAGCGGGTCTGGGAGGCCGACGACGCGGTCGCCGCCGCCGAGAAGATCGGCTACCCGGTGGTGGTCAAGCCGCTCGACGGCAACCACGGCCGCGGCGTGTCGATCAACCTCCGGACGCCCGAGCAGGTGCGCACCGCCTTCGACGAGGCCTATGACCGCTCCTCGACCGTGATCGTCGAGACCTTCCAGGAGGGGAACGACTACCGCATCCTGGTGGTCAACGGCAAGGTCGTGGCCGTGGCCGAGCGGGTCCCCGGCCACGTGGTGGGCGACGGCGTCCACACGATCCGCGAGCTCGTCGAGATCGTCAACAGCGATCCCCGGCGCGGCGTCGGGCACGAGAAGGTCCTCACTCGCCTCGAGGTCGACCACCAGGCCGAGCGCCTGGTGGAGGAGGCCGGGCATACGCTCGACACGGTCCTCCCCGCGGGCCAGGTCTTCTATCTCCGCTCGACCGGCAACCTTTCCACGGGCGGCACGGCGATCGACCGGACCGACGTCATCCACTACGACAACCGGGTCATGGCCGAGCGGGCCGTGCAGGCCGTGGGCCTCGACGTAGGCGGCGTCGATTTCCTCTCGCTGGACATCTCGCGGAGCTGGCAGGACGTGGGCGGCGCCATCGTCGAAATCAATGCGGCTCCCGGCTTCCGCATGCACGTCGCGCCCACCGAAGGCAAGCCGCGCGACGCGGCCGGCCCGGTGATCGACATGCTGTTCCCCAAGGGGACCCCCTACCGCATCCCCATCGCCGCCATCACCGGCACCAACGGCAAGACCACCACCACGCGCATGGTCGGCCACATCCTCAAGCTCTCCGGCCGCCACGTCGGGATGTCGACCAGCGACGGCGTCTACATCGACGGCGTGCTGACCGCCAAGGGGGACATGACCGGCCCGTGGGCGAGCCATCTGGTGCTGCGCGACCCGAACGTCGACGCCGCGGTGCTGGAGACCGCCCGCGGCGGCATCGTGCGCGCCGGCCTGGGCTGGCGCAAGTGCACGGTCGGCGCGGTGTTGAACGTTGCCTCCGACCACCTCGGCATGGGCGGGATCAAGGATCTGGACGAGCTGGCCGAGGTCAAGCGCGTGGTCGTCGAGGTGGCGCAGGAATGGTGCGTCCTGAACGCCGACGACCCGCGGGTCGCGCCCATGGCCGAGCACAGCCCGGGCAAGCCGATCTACGTGACCATGGACCGCAACAACGAGCGGGTCCGCCGCCATATCCGCGACCACGGCAAGGCGGTCGTCCTGGAGGAAGGCCTGAACGGCCGCATGCTCGTCCTCTACAACGGCGAAGAGCACATCCCGGTCCTCTGGGCGCGGCAGATCCCGGCAACTGTAGAAGGGCACGCCCTGCACAACGTGCAGAACGCGATGTTCGCCACCGCCATCTCGCTCGCCATGGGCATGAGCCTGGACAACATCCGCCAGGGGCTCCGCACCTTCACCACCGACTTCTTCCAGACCCCGGGCCGGATGAACTTCTACAACGAGCATCCCTTCCGGGTCCTGCTCGACTACGCCCACAACGCCCACGGCATGTCCTTCATGGCGAAGACCATCCGCGAGCTGACCGTGCACGGCCGCAGACTGGGAGTCCTCTCCGCGCCAGGCGACCGCCGGGACGAGGACATCCTCGACCTGGCGCGCGTGGCAGCGCCCGGGTTCGACCTCATCCTCCTGCGCGAGGACGACAACCACCGCGGGCGCAAGCCGGGAGAGATCGGGGCCCTCCTTCGCCGCGGCCTCCTCGAAGCCGGCTTCCCGGAGGAGCGCATCTCCTCCGACGTCCTCTCCGAGGTCGACGCCGTCCAGCAAGCGCTGGAGCTGGCGCAGCCCGGCGACCTCCTCGTCATCTTCGGCGACAAGCTGGACCGGAGCTGGCAGCAGATCGTGAGCTTCGGCCGTCCCGCCGAGGCCCCCGTCGGAATGGCCCCGGTCGCCCCGATCTTCCTCACGCGAGACGACGCTCCCGACCCCACGTCGCTGCCGCCGATCGTCACCGCGCCCGCCGCGGCCTCGGAGGTCGCGGTCCTACAGAGCGCGGGCGAGCATGATGATTGAGTGGGTGTCTGGAAAACCAGCCCCGCCAGGGGCGGCCTGAATTAGCCCGGGCATTCATGCCCGGGATCGCGAGTCCAAACCCACGATCCAGCCCCGTCAGGGGCGCAGGAGGCCTCGCCGGACGGCTTCCTGTCGCCCCTGGCGGGGCTCCGGGTCTAGGGGATGCTGGCTTCCCGGGATTGAAATCCCGGGCTAATTCCGGCCGCCCCTATCGGGGCTGATTTTCAAACACACACGAGGAGTCGAAGCACGTTGGCGAGAGCTTGATTTAGCTTCCCATTCCCGCTAAGGTGCAAGCCATGAGCGGTGCTCCGAAAGATCGCGTGTTCGGCAGCGATCAGGGAAAGCTTATAGTTCCAGACGATTTTGATGAGCCGCTGGAGGAGTTCGAACGCGACTTCTACGGCCCCGCCTCGTCCGACGTCCAGGGCGTTGTCACAAACCCTGTATGGCAAAGGAAGATCCTGGACGAACGTCTTGTCGATATTGACCGGCACCCGGAAGACGAGGAGACGTGGGAAGAGGTCAAGGCGCAGCTGTGGCCCGACTCATGAGAGATGAATAGATCCGCGCTCCAAGGAGTTTGACCACATGAAAGTCACACTACACCTCTTCGCAATTGCCTTCCTGCTCGCATTCGCCGCTGGTGCCTGCACCAGCGCCAACGGCAAATCCGACGGCCTGGAGATCCGGATCGCCAACCGGAGCGATCGGGATTTCGATAAAGTCGACGTGACCTTCACCTCGGACAAGTTCGAATATGGAGCCATTCCCAAGGGCGGGGTGAGCGCCTACAAACCGGTCAAAGAAGCGTACCGGTACGCGAAGATCGACGTGGTGGCGAACGGTGAGACCTTCACCTTCCAGCCGATCGATTTCGTGGGCGAAACCCTCCTCGAGCCCGGCCGCTATACGTACGCCCTGAACATCGATCCGACCGATCACATCGTTACGATCGATCTGATCCAAGACTGATATGAAAACCTACCGCCCCGGCGCCGTCGGGGCCTTGATGGACGAATACGAGCGGGCCGCCGCCGAGTTTTCTCGCCTGGTCGGTGGTCTGTCCGACGCCGATTACGAGCTCGTCCGCGACGAGCAGACGCAGGATGCGGCCTGCCGCTCGATCCAGACGATCGTCCAGCATGTGATCGCCGCGGGCTACGGCTATTCCTTGTATATCCGCGAGGCGCTCTCTATCCCGGCAGAGCGGCCCACAAACCGGCCGCCTTTTTCCCGCACGGACAGCCTGCTCCGGCTGGCGGAGATGATGGAGCACTCGGTCGCGACACTGGAGGGCAGGTGGCAGATGAGCGACGCGGAGATGGAAGCGGTCCGGATCCACAGCCGCTGGGGCGTGGTCTACGACCTCGAACAGATGCTGGAGCACGCCATTGTTCACATCCTCCGCCACCGGCGGCAGATCGAACGCTTCCTGCAGGTCTGACAGCCGCTACGGCCTTTCTTCGTAGAGCGCCTCGGTCTCGATGATTCGGGGACCATCCTCGTTGCAGAACGCGTACTTCGACGGGTACATCGAGACGCCCGCGTGCTCGCCTTTCGCGTTCAGGACATAGAAATTCAGCCCGAAGGCCGGTAGCCCGCGGTCGTTGAGCAGCCGCTTTTCGACCGTGTTGGCGACGACGCGGCGGAGCGCTGCCATGCCGGCGTCCTTGGGTTTCGCGCCACTGCGCAGGGCTTCGACGATCAGGAACGACGAGAGGTTGTAGAGATTCGCCTCGCCGCGTCCGGTCGAGCCCGCGGCGCCGACCGCGCCGTCCACGTACAGGCCGGCGCCGAGGATGGGGGAGTCGCCCACGCGGCCCGGGATCTTCCAGGCCAGGCCGCTGGTGGTCGTCACGCCGCAGATCTCGCCCTTGGCGTTGATGCCGCTGCAGTTGATCGTGCCCCACAGGTGCTCGGGATTGATGAGTCCCTCGTGGGCCATCTGGAGCGCGACCCGGTAGCCGGCCTGGACGCGCTTCTGCGGGTCGAGGTAGTGGTCCGGATCGATCCGGCGCTTCCATTCGAGCCAGAGGCGGCGCGAATGGTCGGTGTTGAGGTCGTCCTCGATCTTGAATCCCAGGCTGCGTGCGAAGCTCTGGGCGCCGTGTCCGACCAGCAGGTGGTGGTCCGTGTTCTCCAGGACCGCCTTGGCGACGAGCGACGGGGTGCGCACGCCTTCGAGCGAAGCCACGGCGCCGGCCCGCTTCTTCGGGCCGTGCATGCACGACGAGTCGAGCTGGACGACGCCCTCGGCGTTCGGCAGGCCGCCGTAGCCGACGCTGTCGTCCTCGGGGTCGAGCTCGACGATGTTGACGCCTGCCACGACGGCGTCCAGGACGTCAGAGCCCTGGGTCATCATCGCGAACGCCTTCTGGACGCAGGTGACCTCGCCGCCGTTTTTGGCCACGTTGCCGTTGGCGGAGGCAATGACGACGGGCTGGATGCCCTTGGGCGCAACGACAGCCGGGGCCTGCCCGAACATCCCGCGCGGCGCCGCAGCCGCCAGACCTGCTGCGGCGCCGGCGCGGAGGAGCTCACGACGGTTCAGCCTTCCGCTCATTCTTCGGTCCCTCCGTGCCATCTTGGCAAATCAGATGTCGGAGGGGGAGTCTAAACCATCCTGGCTCAGTTGACCGTGGTCGTCAGGGTGTCAAGAAACGGACATCTCATTTTTCGACAAGGCTCTGACCGGCCTCATGTCGGGACAGATGAACGATCTCGGAAAGCTCCGCCAGGCCTTCAGCGAGCTTGCGCACATCGGGGAGGGCCTCCTGGAGGCCTACGCACAGCTCCGACGGACGATCGGGAAAGAGCTGGCGGAAGAGTAGGTACGTTTCAGGTGGCCGGGGCCTCGGCCAGCAGATCCGCCAGCAGCACAATGCGGCGCGCGAGCGACCGCAGGTCCACATACTCGCCGCGCGTGTGCATCCCGTCTCCGACTGGGCCGAGGCCGTCGAGGACCGGGATGCGGTCCGGGTCCCGCAGGAAATTGGGGAACGAGATCCCGCCGCGCTCCCTTTCCACTTCCAGACGCCAGCCGCGGGCAGCAGCCAGGGCCACGGCCCGCTCGCTCCAGGCGGCGTGGGGTCCATCCGGATCGACGGGAGGAATGGTCGGCTGGCGCGTGAAGGTCAGCTCTGTCTCGGTCCTGGCGGCCACCTCCTGGGCCAGGGTCTCGAGACGCTGCGCGATCTCCTCCCCCTCGGGAGCACGGAGGAAGCGGGCTTCGCCTTCGACGATGGCGCGGTCCGGCACCACGTTGAGCTGCTGGTCAGTGCCGAGAAGGACGTGCTGCTCGGCCAGATCCTCGACGAAGCTCGCATCACCGGCAACGAACCGGCCGACGTTCACGGTGGGGCCGCTCTTCCGCTGCGAGAGCGACTCGGCCTCGAGGCACCAGCTCGCGGCAGCGATCAGGGCCGAGCGGCCCTGCCAGTAGTGAAGGCCCGAATGCGCCGCGCGCCCGGTGACTCGCAGGTGCCAGTCGAACATGCCCCGCCGGCCGGCGACCAGGGTCTCGGCGCCGTCCGCCGCCGGCTCGCCGGGCTCCAGGACCCAGAGGGCCCGCGCCGACTCCCCCCAGCTCCGCACCGTGGCCCGGGAGATCCTGCCGCCCACCTCCTCGTCCGGCACCACGGCCAGGAGGAGGTCGGGAGGCAACGTTCCACCCCGGTGCCGCACGAGGTCGAGGGCCCCCAGGAAGGCCGCGAGCCCTCCCTTCATGTCGATGGCCCCACTTGCCACCAGCCGACCGTCCTCGATCCGCGGCTCGGCCGCAGGCAGCACCGTGTCCATGTGGCCGATGAGGAGGAGGTGGCCGCGCGCGGTGTCCTCTCCCCGCGCGACCAGGACGGGAAGCCGGAGGCCGCCCTCTCCTTCGTCCTCCCGGACCTCGACGGCGAGCCCGCGGGCCGACAGCTCCTCGGCGAGGCGGGCGGCCATGCGGCCCAAGCCCTCGGTATCGCTGCTTTGGGAAGACAGGGCCGTCAGCTCGATCAGCACGTCGAGCGTCCGGCGGAAGATGGGATCGGGCAGCGCGTCGGGCAGCGGGTTGGCGACGTCCATGGCGGCGATAGCCTAACAGTTGCCCTGTTATAGAGTGAGCGGCAGCCGAGAGGAGGGGTCATGGTCAGCGCTGTCATTCTCCTGATTGTCGAGAAGGCCCGGGTCAACGAAGTCGCGGAAAAGCTCGTGGAGCTGCCTGGGATCACCGAGGTCTATTCCGTGGCCGGGCACTACGACCTGGTAGCCATAGCCCGCGTCAAGGACAACGAGCAGATCGCCGACGCCGTCACCAATCACATGCTGAAGATCGAAGGGATCGTGCGCACCGAGACCCTGATCGCGTTCCGCGCCTTCTCCCGCTACGACCTGGAAGGCATGTTCTCGGTCGGGATGGAAGAGCCGTTCGAGGAGCGGTGACCTACGAAGGCGGCTTGGTCGAGGCCTGCTGCTGGCGGCGCAGGATCTCGTCGACGATCTTCTTGTAGTCCTCGGTCTGCCGCAGCGTGTCGAAGGTGCGGTCGCCCTCCAGCATCACCAGGTCGGTCCAACCCTTGTCCACCGCGAGCGCCAGGTAGTCCAAGGCCCTGCGCGGGTTCCCCTTCTGCGCCCAGGTGGAGGCGAGGCGGTAGGGGATATGGGGCACGTCGGGATCGATTGTCGCGGCAACCTGGAGGAAGAAGATCGCGCGGTCGTACTGCTTGCGCTGGGAGTGCTCGCGCGGCAGATAGAGGCCGGTCTGGATGTAGACCGCGTAGAGCAGGCGCTCGGCGGCCAGGCGCTCCGCGGGGTCGGGGCTGGATTCGGCCTTCTTCTTGAGGTCGGGGATCTTGAGGTCGGTCAGCATCTGGCTGACGCTGTCGGGGCCGATCTCCGACGGCACCTGCTCGAAGAGGCGGGGTATCCGTTCGAGGTACTCGCGGTCGCGTCGGTCTCTCGCCTCGCGCGCCGTGAGGTTCCCGCGGAGCGCCTCTGAATCCCTGAGAGCGGCGATGCGGGATTCGACCTCTTTCATCTCCTCGGTGCTCCGGAGGCCGGTATAGTCCGCCGCCAGCGCGGTCCAGGCGCGGAAGGCCTCCCAGACCCGGCCGGCGGCCTCGTGCTCGCGGGCCCGGGCGAGGTCCTCGGCCCACAGCGGCTCCACCAGGGCGGCGTTCTTCTCGCGCAGGCCGCGCCGCATCGCCTGGAGCTCCATCCAGGCGATCCCCCGGGTGAAGAGCGCCTCGGGCGGCCACTGATGGGAGCCTTCGAAGATCTCCAGGTGGTGGGGGAGGCGCAGCGACGCGAGCTTGGCGTCGAGGTCGAGCAGCTCGTAGTAGCTGAAGTCCTTGTCGCCGACGGTGAAGTAGAAGGGGAACGGGGTCTCTTTCGACGGCGGATAGCCGAGGGGGAACCCGCCGTTGAGGCCGAGCACTCCGGCCAGGCTGCCGGGAACCGTGTTCTCCAGCATGCAGACGAAGCGGACGAGCCCCGAGAAGCCCAGTCCGTACACCCGCCGGTCGTTGATTGCCAGGCGCGAGTGGGTATCCGCCCACAGCGCACGCATGATCTGGAAGTTCTCCTCCATGGCGATCAGATTGGAGGAGTCGTGCGAGCTGACCACCACCCAGCCATACTTTTCGGCCCCGGCCCGCAGCCGCTCCGCCATCTCCTTGGCATTCCCTTTGGAGTCGAAGGCGTACACGACGGGCCACACCCGGTCCGGCCGGTAGCCCGACGGCAGGTAGAGCGCATAGCTGTACCGGGGCGCATTGGCGCAGGCGACCTTCTCGACGACCTGGCCGCGCGGCAGCTCGGGCGCAGGCGGCGGAGCCGGCGGGGTGGCCATCAGGGCCAGGGCAGCCAGGAAGAGCCTCACCGGAGCCCCTCCTCCTGCTGCAGGTCCTCGAATGTTGTCATGTCCCCATCCTTCCTCTTTAGACTCGCCGCGGTGCAGGACAGTTCCGGCAAGCGTTTTGCAGGATATAATGGCGCTTCACGAGGGGGATCTACATGTCCATGCCCATGCAAGAGCGCTTCTCTTCCTCGTTCACCCGGAAAGCTTACGCCATGCCGGCGGCCAAGCTGCGGGAGCCGAGCCCGGCCGACCTCGATGCGACCCTGCCGGTCCTGGCGCGTCCCGTGCCGGCCTCCGAGGTCCTGCCCATGCGCTGCCTGGGCTGCCAGGGGGCCATCCAGCGCGCCACGGCGCCGGTCACCGTCGCCCGCAACGGCTACCGCTTGGCCTGGAAGGACGTGCCCGCCTGGGTCTGCTCCCACTGCGGCACGGCCTACTTCGAGCGCGGCGAGGTGGAGCGGGTCCGCAAGGCGGTCCTCGACCTCGGACGGTCCAACAGCGCCTGAGCCCTGGATCTTTCGGGGAATCTCCCCCGGCCTGCCCTGTGTTATCCTCGAGTCCCCATACCGCGGCGGAGCCGCGCCCCGGGCTTTCCCCTTTTCATTCGGAGAGAACCGCTTGACTGAGCAGATCAGAGAGGACGTCCGCAATCTGGCGATCATCGCCCACGTCGACCACGGCAAGACAACCCTGGTCGACGCCATGCTCTGGCAGAGCGGGATCTTCCGCGCCAACGAGAACGTCGTGGACCGGGTCATGGACTCGATCGACCTCGAGCGGGAGAAGGGCATCACCATCATGGCCAAAAATACGGCCATCACCTGGCGCGGCGTGCGGATCAACATCGTCGACACGCCGGGCCACGCCGACTTCGGCGGCGAGGTCGAGCGAACGCTCAAGATGGTCGACGGCGTCCTGCTGCTGGTCGACGCCAGCGAGGGGCCGCTGCCGCAGACCCGCTTCGTGCTGCGCAAGGCCCTGGAGGCCGGTCTGCCGCCGATTGTTGTGATCAACAAGATCGACCGCCAGGACGCCCGCATCAGCGAGGTGGTCAACGAGGTCTATGACCTCTTCATCGACCTCGAGGCCACGGAGGAGCAGCTCGACTTCCCGATCCTCTACGCCAACGCCCGGGCGGGGCTGTGCCGCCGCGAGCCCGACGGTGCGGATACGACCCTGGAGGCCCTCTTCGAGGAGATCCTGCGCTCCGTGCCGGCGCCGGTCTGGGATGCCGCGACGCCGCTCCAGATGCAGTTCAACACCCTCGATTACGACGACTACGTCGGGCGCCTTGCCATCGGCCGCATCTTCAACGGCCGGCTGCGCAAGGCCCAGGAGGCCGGGCTCTGCCGCCACGACGGCCGGGTCGATCACGTCAAGGTGACCCTCCTCTACGGCTACGACGGCTTGAAGCGCGTCGAGATTGCCGAGGCCGGGCCGGGCGACATCGTGGCCATCGCCGGGATCGAGGAGGTCAACATCGGCGAGACCCTGACCGACCGCGACGATCCGCGGCCGCTGCCGCCGATCCTGATCGACGAGCCGACCATCTCCATGATGGTGTCGATCAACGATTCACCGTTCTCCGGCCGTGATGGCAAGCACCTCACCTCGCGCAAGCTCAGGGAACGCCTGGAGAGGGAGATCCTGACGAACGTCTCGATCCGGGTCGAGCCCACCGATTCGCCGGAGGTGTTCAAGGTCTCGGGCCGCGGCGAGCTCCAGCTCGCCATCCTGATCGAGATGATGCGCCGCGAAGGCTACGAGCTCTCGGTCGGCAAGCCCGAGGTCATCACCCGCAGGGTCGACGGCCAGCTCCACGAGCCCATGGAGATGCTGGTGATCGACTGCCCGGAGGAGTTCATCGGCGTCGTCACCCAGGAGATGGGGGTGCGCCGCGGCCGGATGATGAAGATGGTCAACCACGGCTCGGGCCGGGTGCGCATGGAGTTCCGGATCCCGTCCCGCGGCCTGATCGGGTTCCGCAGCGAGTTCCTGACCGTCACCAAGGGGACCGGCATCATGAACCACCTCTTCGACGGTTGGGACATCTGGCAGGGGGAGATCGCCCACCGCACCAACGGCGCCCTGGTGGCGGACCGGACCGGCCGGGCCACCGCCTACTCCATCGAGAACCTCCAGCCCCGGGGCGAGCTGTTCATCGCTCCCGGAGACGAGGTCTACGAGGGGATGGTGGTGGGGGAGAATGCCCGTACCAACGACCTCGACGTCAATATCACCAAGGAGAAGAAGCTCACCAACATGCGAGCCTCCGGGTCCGACGACACGATCCGTCTCGTGCCGCCCCGAGTGATGAACCTCGAGCAGGCGCTCGAGTTCATCCGCGAGGACGAGCTGGTCGAGGTGACTCCCCGCTCGGCCCGCATCCGCAAGCGCATCCTGCAGGCCAACCGGCGCAAGTAGTCGATCCTATCTCCTCTCTGCACTTGGAACGCCCCTTGCAGTAAAGCTCGGGACAGCACCGCGTGCCCTGAAGGGCACCGTGTTGCCAAAGCTCGGCCGGTCAACGGGGGAGAGGTCTTCTCGAGATTCCGGCCGGGAGGGCTCAACCAGTCGTAACTCGGTGAGGGTGGTTACGCGACATGCGACATGCAAGGGAAAACGGAGGTAGCACCATGAACAGAAAGATCATCACGATGTGTGTGCTCGTGCTCGGCGCCATCGCCGGCCTGGGATTGCTGGCGCAACCAGCGGCTGCGACGGACTTCAGCGTCGGCGGTGCCTACTGGAGCACCAAGGACTCGGACGAGGCACTCGGCGTCGCGACCAAGCTGCGCTGGGGCATCGTCGAGCTGCGCGGCACCTATTTCAGCGACGTGACCGCCGATACCGACCCCGAGCGCTTCGACTTCGAGATCAGCGCCATTCCAATAGAGGCGGGTCTCGCCTTCCGCTTCGCTGAGGGTGCCGCCTTTGAGCCGTACGTCGGCGGCGGCGCCGGCTATTACCTGCTCGACACCACCGAAGGTGACATCGACGACGAGGTGGGCTGGTACGTGGTGGCGGGCGGCGACTTCGGTCGCAGGCCCTCTGGCCTGGCCTTCAACGTCGAGGCCATCTACCGTGGCATCGAGGGGACCGTCACTGAGGACGACGACGGCTTTCCCGACGACATCCGCGACGATGTCGCCATCGACCTGAGCGGCATCGGCGTCAACGCCGGCATCGTCTGGCGCTTCTAGATCCTGAGAGAGAGCCGCGGTCCCTGACCGCGGCTCTCCTTCCCCTCCAGCCTCTCCCCTTCGGTCCTCCCACAGACGTATACTGGGTCTGCACGATGACCCAGCACAGCCGCGGAGCGACCGGCATGGTCCTCCTTGCCATCGTCCTGCTGACCCCTGCCGTTGCCGCCGCACAGGGACCCGCCGGGTGGAGGGTCCAGACCGGCGACGACCCTGGCTGGGCACGGCCCGGCTTCGACGACTCGGCCTGGCCGGCGGCGCGACTGCCTGCCACATGGAGCGAGCTCGGCCTGGACGATGTCGACGGCGACATCTGGTTCCGGAGCACCGTGCCGCTCGGCGAGGCAGCGCGCTTGGCCTCCGCCAAGGGCCAATTGGGCCTTCTTCTCGGTCCGCCCATGTATGGAGGCTATGAGGTCTACGCTGGCGGGAGGCTGCTCGGGCGCTCCCGGGGCTGGTCCTCGACCCTGCCGTTCCCATTTCCCGAGGTCTTTCTCGTCCCCCGCGAGGAGGTCGGGCCGGGAGGGATGCTGCGCCTCGCCCTGCGGGTGCGGCGCATTGGCTGGGCCTCGGACCGGGACCCGCAGGCCGCTCCGGTCGGCGAGGATCTGACGCTCGGCTCCTATCCAGCCCTGCGGGACCGCGTCCGGGCAATCTGGGCGGGCCACCTGTTGAGGGAGCTTCCCCTGTTGGTCCTCGCGGCCCTCTTCGCCGCCGCGGCCCTCTATCATCTCCTGCTGTTCAGCCGCCGCCGCACGCAGATCGAGCACCTCTGGTTCGGCCTGCTCGCGCTGGCCTTCGCGGTCAACACGACGGCCTGCACCTTCTGGATCTACCAGGTCACCGCGAGCCACGCCGTCGCGGTGCGGCTGAGCGACATCTCGGGACACTTCGCCGCGGCGCTGGCGATCCAGTTCCTCTGGCGTTTCTTTGCGCGGCCCATTCCGTCCTGGCTTCGCGCGTACCAACTCTCCCATCTGGTGCTGGCAGGGTTCGTGGGCCTGTGGCCGGACATCCATCCGGTCGTCGCCAGCAACCCCTTCCGCTACTTATGGCTCCTGCCGCTGCTCATCGCCGCGACGGTCCTCATCCTGCGCGAGGCCCGGCGCGGCGACGTGGAGGCGCGGACGATCGCCGCGGGTGGACTGGCGATGATCGCGATCCAGGGGCTGGAGCTGGCGAGGCACCTTCTCCCTCTGCCGTGGAGCGCGCCGTTCTCGCTGGCGGCCTTCGGCTTCGCGGCGGTCCTCGTTGCGATGCGCATCGCCCTGTCGAGCCGCTTCCGGCGCGTCCATGACGAGCTCGACCGCCTGCGCCTCGGCCTGGAGGCGCAGGTGCTGGAGCGCACCCGCGAGCTCGAAGAGGCCAGGGACCAGGCGCTCGCCGCCAGTCGTGCGAAGAGCGAGTTTCTCGCCAACATCAGCCACGAGATCCGGACCCCCATGAACGGTGTCATCGGCCTGACGGAGCTGCTGGCAGGCACCTCGCTCAACGCAGCGCAGAGGCAGTATGTGGAGGCCCTGCAGATCAGCGGCGAAGCCCTCCTGGCATTGATCGAACAGATCCTCGACTTCTCCAAGCTGGAGTCGAGGAAGCTCGCCGTGGAGTGCGCGCCCTTCAGCCTCGCGGCGGTCGTCGCGGAGAGCCTCCAGATGATCGCTCCCCTGGCGGCCAGGCAGGGCCTGGCGCTCCGCTCTTCGATCGCCGACGGCACGCCGGGGCTGCTCCTCGGCGACCGTGGCCGCACCCGTCAGATCCTGCTCAACCTGCTAGGCAACGCCGTGAAGTTTACGACGCGCGGAGAGGTGCGCGTTGAGCTTTCCGCCCGCCTGCTGGAAGAAGATCGCTATCAGGCCCATTTCGCCGTCACTGACACCGGGATCGGCATCTCCAGCGAGGACCTGGATCGCCTCTTCACTCCCTTTCTCCAACTCGACGGCTCGCCGTCCCGCCGGTATGGCGGCGCCGGGCTCGGCCTCGCCATCAGCAAGCGGCTGGCCGAGCTCCTGGGCGGCGAGATCTGGGCGGAGAGCACCGTCGGCCGGGGATCGACCTTCCACTTCACGATCGTGGGCGAGGCACCCCCGGCCTCGTCGACTCAATCGTAGATCCCATCCGCAAACCACTCGCCGGTCCGGCGCTCGCGGAAGAGACGGTAGATGGCGCCTCCGGCGAGCTCGACGTCCCAATAGTCGCGGCCGGCGGGGTCTTCGGACCACCAGGCGTCCTCCAGGCCCCAGGGGCCGGAGGCGACCTTGATCCTGCCTTCGATCCGTGGGCGCTTGTCGGCCTCTTCCTGGGACTGCGCGCGGACCTCGACCGGCGGCAGGAGCCGCGGCTCCTCTTCCGGCGCGGGCTCGCGGGTGAGCACCTCGACCGATACGGCCGGACGGAGGACGCGGACGGCGAGCAGGCCGCGGCCGGTGCGCGGCTCGCGGCGGACGTCCGGCGGGGGAGGCGGCTGGTATTCGACCAGCTCGAAGCGCTCGGGGCGGTGGCCGTCCACCGGCCGCGGCGAGCCGACGCGGTCGGGTCCGAGGAGGGCGAAGAGCCGGGCCAGGGTGGTGGCCAGCTTGTCGGGCGAGAGCGCCGCCGGGCCGTAGAGGGAGAGCTGGGCCTCCCGTGGACGGTCCGGATGGGCGGCGAAGCTGAAGCCGGCCACCGGCGCTCCCGGCGGGTTCGCTTCCAGGTCGAGGCGGACCAGGGTGAGCAGGGTCTTGGTGTCGTGGCTCGGCGCCGGCAGGTCGATCGAGCGCACCTGATGGCCGTCGGGCTCCAGGCGAAGCTGGAGCTCCAGGCGGATGCAGGCGAGGCCCTGGGCCTCCAGGCGGGCGCAAAGCCGCTCCAGGGCCGCGCGGCCCACGAACAGGAAGGGCTCCAGAGAGACCAGCGGCCATTCCAGATTCATCCCTTCGCTGAAGGCCGGCGGCGGCTCGCGGGGGATGAGCGGACGCGGATCGATCCCCCGCGCCGTGGCGTGCAGCTCGCGGCCGTGCCGGCCCAGCCGGCTCGACACGCGGGACGTGGGGAGCTTCGCGAAGTCGCCGACGGAGCGCACGCCCCAGCGCTCCAGGGTCTCGGCGAGGTCCACCTCGGGAGCCAGCCGGGCAAGGGGCAGGGGCGCCAGGAAGCCCGCCTCTTCACCGTCGGGGACCACCACCGGCGAGTCGGGGAGCCCGGCGGCGATCCGCGACGCCAGCTTGCTTCCGGCGATCCCGACCCGGACGGGCAATCCTTCGTTTTCGGCCGCGGCGATCAGCGCCCGTCCGAGGTCGAGCTCCGGCGAGTCGCCGCGGAAATGCCGTTCGATCCCGTCGACATCGAGGAAGGCGACGCCCTCGCCGGCGTCCTCGACCCGCGGCGAGAAACGGTCCGCCGCCTCGAGGAGCGCCTCCTGGGCGGCCCGCTCGCACTCCTCGTCGCGCGGCCGGGCTACCAGCTTGGGGCAGAGCGCTCGCGCCTGCGGGAGGGTCTGGCCCGGCTTGACGCCGGCCCCGCGTGCCAGCTTGTTGGCCGCGACCACCCGGGCGGCGTTGCCGTTGCCATCCACGACGACCACGGCCTCGCGGCCGAGCTCCGGCTCGCTTCGCAGCCGCGCGGCCAGGGGGAAGAGCGGGAGAGAGATGCAGGCGATCCTCACCCCCTGGCCCCCTCTCCCATCTCCCTTCCACCCCCCGCCGGGAGAGGGGGAACGGGATCAACCACGGTCTACCTCCGCCCGCCCGCGGCCCGCAGGGGCATGTCCCAGGCCTCCGGCAGCTCGCGCGGCTCTGCGGGCCGGGGCTGCGGCCGAGGCGGAGCGATGGGCTTCGCGGAGGGGAGCGGGCTCTCGGCCACGGCCAGCTCCAGACCCTCGCTCTGGCCGGCGAGGCGGCCCCGGTGCTTCTCGATCTCGAGGTGCGAGGTGAAGCCGCCGAGCAGCCATGGAGAGCCCTCGCCACCCTGCCAGACGGCGCGGGCGCGGCCCGCCTTCAGCACGGCGCTCGCCGCGGTGCCGCTCACCCGGTAGGGGCTCCCCACCAGCAGCACCGAGCCGTGCGAGCGGGCGGTCCGGGCCAGCCGCAGCCAGACGGCCTCGACGCCACGCCCGCCGCGCACCGGCGGATTGCCCAGGTCGAGCGCCACCAGCGGAAACCCGGCGCCGAGCAGCATCTCGGTGCCGGCCAGGGCCTGCTTCAAGTCCGTGGGACGGAGCCAGAGCAGGCGCTCCAGGTCCGTGCCCATGGACTCGGCCACCGCCGGATCGAGCCCATCTCCCAGGTCGACCAGCGCCGCCGCCTCTCCCACGCCGGTGGCCGCGGCGAGAGCCGCGAGCAGGGTGGAGAAGCGACCGCTCGACCGCGCGCCGACCAGCTCGACCAGGTGCCCGCGCGGCAGACCCCCTTCGAGAAGACGGTCGAGCGCCGGCACGGCGGTCCGGAACGGCGGATGTTCCTCCTCCTCGTCGCGCAGCGACCGGCCGAGCTCGCGGGCGCTGACCAGACGCGGCCGAAGCTCTTGAGGCAGAGAAGAGCGCAGCCGCCGCAAAGCGGGAGAGAATGCGCCCTCGGCCAGCGTTTCCTCGGGAGTCTCTCGAAGCAGCGGGCTGACCATTTCTTTTTTCCTCTCCTCCGTGCTCGACATTCGAATGTTAAGCGTAATGACGGCGTAAGTCAATATGACGAACGAGATTTAACATCACGCAAACCGCCGTGAGTACTGCATTCGTGCGCCAATTGATCGATTCAAAGGATGATTCGTTCCAGCGGTTCTCTGCAAAAGAGAAGGGGATCGAAAAAGACTCGATTTCCACTACCGAAGAGGTGGAGATCCGTTACCGCCACGCGGAGGACGGTTTGGATAGAATAGGCCGCGAGGAGGAGCGTGCGATGAGCCTGACTTTAATGTCTCCGGTCTTCGAGAACGATCAAGAAATACCCGTTCTCTACACCTGCGAAGGGGACGACATCTCGCCCGCGCTTGACTGGCGCGAGGTTCCGGCGGGCGCCGCCAGCCTCGCCCTGATCGTGGACGATCCTGACGCGCCCGACCCGCGGGCTCCCAAGATGACCTGGGTCCACTGGGTGCTCTACAACCTGCCGGCCTCCTCGACCGGGCTGCGCGAGGGGATTCCTCCGACCGATTTGCCGGCGGGCACGCTCGAAGGGCTCAACGACTGGAAGCGCACCGGCTGGGGCGGCCCCTGTCCACCCATCGGCCGCCACCGCTACTTCTTCAAGCTGTACGCCCTCGACACCGTCCTGCCCGACCTCCACCACCCGACGAAATCGAAGCTCGAAGCGGCGATGGACGGGCACATCCTGGCCCAGGCCGTCCTGATGGGTACCTACCAGAAGGGCGCCAAGAAGAAGGGCATCCTGGGCACCCTCCTGGGGCGGCCCTGAGCAGGGGCCCGACGACTCATGGACATCGCCGACGTGCGCCGGGAGTACGCCAGGAGCGGGCTCGACGAGCGCGACCTCGCCGCCGATCCCATCGAGCAGCTCCAGCTCTGGCTGGCCGAGGCGGCCGCTGCCGATCCCCACGACTGGACCTCCATGGTCCTGGCGACCGCCGACCGTGAGGGACGGCCTTCGGCGCGTGTGGTCCTCCTCAAGGGGTGCGACGCGCGGGGACTCGTCTTCTACACGAGCTACGAGAGCCGCAAGGCGCGAGAGCTGGCCGAAAACCCGCGTGCGGCCCTGGTCTTCTACTGGTCGGCATTCGACCGCCAGGTGCGGGTCGAAGGCACTGTGGAGAGGACCTCGCGCGAGGAGTCCGAGGCCTACTTCCGGTCCCGGCCGCGCGGCGCCCAGGTAGGCGCCTGGGCCTCGCGGCAGAGTGGCGTGATCGCGAGCCGAGAGTTCCTCGAGCTGGCGGTGGGGGAGGTCGCCCAGCGCTTCGAAGGCGCCGAGGTGCCGCTCCCCGAGAGCTGGGGAGGCTTCCGGCTCCGCCCCGAGAGAGTCGAGTTCTGGCAGGGGCGGCCCGACCGCCTGCACGACCGACTGCGTTACCGGCGGCTGCCGGACGAAGCGTCGGATGGAGCCTGGATCGTCGAGAGGTTGTCGCCCTGACCTCCGCGGACCTCCGGTGCGAGGTGGCCGTGGTCGGCGGCGGCCTGGTGGGTGCGGCCACGGCCATGGCGCTGGCCGAGGCCGGCCGGTCCGTCCTGGTCCTGGAAGCCGAAGACCGCCTCGCCGTCCACCAGAGCGGCCACAACAGCGGCGTCATCCACTCCGGCCTCTACTACAAGCCGGGCTCGCTCAAGGCGCAGCTCTGTGTAGAAGGGGCTCGCGCCCTCTACCGGCTCTGCGCCGAAGAGGGAATCGCCCACGAGCGCTGCGGCAAACTGGTCGTGGCTCTCGACCCCGAGGAGTTGCCGCGGCTCGACGAGCTCGAACGGCGCGGCCGGGAAAACGGCCTCCAGGGCCTGCGCAGGCTGCGCGCCGACGAAATCAAGGATATCGAGCCGCACGCCGCCGGCATTGCGGCGTTGCTCGTGCCCGAAACCGGCATCGTAGACTACAAGGCCGTGGCCCGTGCCTATGGCCGCCGGATCGAGAAGCGCGGCGGCCGGGTCCTGACCAACGCCCGGGTGACCGCGGTCCGCCGCGATGGCAACGGACTCGTGGTCGAGACCCGGCAGGGGCCGGTCGCCTGCTCGCTCCTGGTCAACTGCGCCGGCCTCCAGTCCGACCGCATCGCGCGCCTCTGCGGCGCCGCGGTGGACGTGCGGATCGTCCCCTTCCGCGGCGAGTACTACGACTTGGCAGCGGAGAAAAGGGACCTCGTGCGAGGCCTCATCTACCCGGTGCCCGACCCGCGCTTCCCCTTCCTCGGCGTCCACCTGACGCGCAGGGTGGACGGCTCGGTCGAGGCGGGGCCCAACGCCGTGCTGGCCCTCAAGCGCGAGGGCTACCGCTGGCGGGACATCTCCCTGCGCGATGCCCTCGAATCCGCCGCCTGGCCGGGCCTCTGGCGGCTGGCCGCCCGGTTCTGGCAGACTGCCGCCTACGAAGTCTGGCGCTCGCTGGTCAAGGAGGCCTTCGTGAAGGACCTGCAGAGGCTCGTCCCGGCGATCCGCGACGAGGACGTCCAGCGCGCCGGCAGCGGCGTGAGAGCCCAGGCGCTCGACCGGCAGGGGAGGCTGGTGGACGATTTCCGCATCGCCCAGAGCGAACGGGCCATCCACGTCCTCAACGCCCCATCGCCCGGCGCCACCGCCTCGATCGCGATTGGACGACGGATTGCGGCGATGGTGGTGAAGCCCGAACCGGCAGTAAGTCGAGCCGCCGCGGGCGAGCCTGAAAAGTCGGGGATAGGCCTCAAAAATTCGGTGTAAGCCTTAAAAGTCTGGCGAAGGCCTTAAAAGTCCGGCGTCAGCCTGAAAAATCGAGTGCTGGCCTTAAAAGTCTGGCGTTGGCCTGGAAAGTTCGGGATAAGCCTCAAAAGTCGGGTGTAGGTCTTAAAAACCTTGGATATCGGCTTCGACGGCAGCATGCGAGCGTCGACGACGGCAAGCGCACGTGGAATATGGCTTTGCGGGCAGAGAGGTTGCTTCGCTCAGGATGACACGGCGGGGCAGCGACGACCTCGCGCAGGCTACCTCAACGACGTCCCCCTCTCCCGGTCGGCGGGAGCACGACGAGAGAGGGGGGTAGGGGGTGAGGTTCAGGCCACGAACCGCGCGACCTTCGAGAGCACCCGCGCGGGCACCGAGATGTCGACCGACTCGTCGCGGTTGCGGACACGGATCTCGAAGGACCGGCCTTCCTTGACGATACGGACCGTCTCGTCACCGTCGCGGACGTCGACCAGAACTCCGTCGGGGCAGTCCGCGAGGCCTTGCAGCGTGGCGGCCATGAAGGGGCCCCAGTCGCCGATGTCCCGGCGCATCTCGGCCAGGTCGGAGTCGTCCATGACCAGCGGGAGCAGGTCCATGCCCAGGTAGACAGCCATGGCCGGGACCGGCAGATAGATGTGAGTGCCCTCGGCCTTGTCGTGCACATTGACCGTGACCAAGCCGGTCGCGGCGATCGTGCCCGCGACCAGCAGGCCGGACCCGAGGAAGAGGATCGCGAACGCTGCTGCGATCGCGGTGAGGATCTTGGCGCCGCGTGACATGGCGATCTCCTTTTACCTGCTCTCGGACCGAGCGTCGATCCAGATGCGGACGGTCTCGTCCTCGCCGGTGACGGTCACCAACTCGCCCTCGCCCTCGCGGGCCAGCGCGCGGATGGCCCCGGCGATATCGAATTCATTGCCCTTGGTCGACGACAGCATTGCCGCCACGACGGACGCCGGGATCTTGATCTCCACGTCCTCACCTCGACCGGATCCCCCCTTCCGGTCCTGCGCGAGGATGTGCAGGTATTTGCCTCGCTTGGAGACGCGGACCTTGGAGTCCGGCTCGTCGACGCTGATCCAGGTCGCATCCGGATGCTTCTGGAGCTCGGCCCACATTCGCGCATCTCGGCGACGCTCATGTCCTCGTCGTCGATCCGGATCTTGCCGGACGAGCGGGCTTCGGACGGGATGAAGGCCGACGACTTCTCGACCACCGAGAGCGGGAGGTTGATGTTCACATGGCTGTCCTCTTTCGCATCGTGGACCTTCACATGGAGATAGAGGTCTTCCGCGGAAGCTCGCGCCGCCGTCAGGCTGACCGCGAGCAGTGAGATCACAAGGGCTTTCTTGCCGTTCATTTCGTCTCCTCCTGGGGCACCCGATGGCGCCTGCTTGTCCAACCAGACGAAGCAGGGGCGCGAAAGGTTTCACGTCCGGAGTAGAATCCGGCGGTCTCGTCCTTTCCAGGAGGTCCGATGTCCGAGCCCATCGATCGCCCTGCTCTGCCCAGCCTCGACCGCCGGCGGTTTCTCACCATTGCCGTGGCGGCCGGCGGCGCCCTGCCTGCCGTTCTCACCGCGGACGAGAAGGCGCCCGGCGTTTCCGCCCAGAGCCTTGCCGAGGCCGAGAAGGTCGCCGGCCTCGAATTCACCCCTGCCGAGCGCGACCTGATGCTCAAGGGGCTCGACGAGCAGAAGCAGGACTACGAAAAGATCCGGGCCTTCCATCTGGACAACAGCGTGCCGCCGGCGCTCCGTTTCGATCCGGTGTTGCCCGGCACGAAGCTCGGCGGCCCGAGCGGCGTCCGGATGAGCGAGCCGAAGGAGCCGCTTGCCGCCCCGGCGTCTCTGGAAGACGTGGCTTTCTGGCCGGTGACCCGACTCGCGCCGCTCGTCCGGGCCGGCAAGATCCGTTCGGTCGACCTCACGCAGATGTACCTGGCGCGGCTGAAGCGCCTCGATCCGAAGCTGCTCGCCGTGATCACCTACACCGAGGAGCTGGCGCTCCAGCAGGCGGAGAGGGCGGACCGGGAGGTCGCGGCCGGCAAGTATCGCGGACCGCTCCACGGCATCCCGTGGGGTGCCAAGGACCTGCTCGCCGCTCGCGGCTACAAGACCACCTGGGGCTCGGTGCTGTTCAAGGACCAGGTGATCGACATGGACGCGACCGTCGTCGAGCGCCTGGAACAGGCCGGGGCGGTGCTGGTCGCCAAGCTCACCCTGGGCGAGCTCGCCTGGGGCGATGTCTGGTTCGGCGGCATGACGCGTAACCCCTGGAACCTCGAGCAGGGCTCGAGCGGCTCGTCGGCCGGCTCGGCCTCGACGACGGCCGCGGGAGCAGTCGGCTTCACCATCGGCAGCGAGACGCTGGGCTCCATCGTCTCCCCCTGCACCCGGAACGGCGCGACCGGGCTGCGTCCCACCTTCGGCCGGGTCAGCCGCCACGGCGCCATGGCCCTGTGCTGGACCATGGACAAGCTCGGCCCGATCTGCCGCAGCGTCGAGGACTGCGCCCTGGTCTTCCAGGCGATCCACGGTCCGGACGGCAAGGACAACACGGTGATCGATGCGCCGTTCCGCTGGGACCCCGACCTGGACGTGCGCAAGCTCCGCGTCGGCTACTTCAAGTCGACCTTCGAGGCCAAGCCGCAGGAAGGCCGCGAAGAGTGGCACGCCTTCGACCTGCAGACCCTCGAAGACCTGCGCAAGCTGGGGATCGATCTCCGCCCGATCGAGCTGCCCGACCTGCCGATCGACGCCCTGGGGATCATCCTCGAGCGTCGAGGCCGCGACGCCTTCGACGAGCTGACCCGCAGCGGCAAGGACGACCTGCTGGTCCGCCAGATCGAGCAGGCCTGGCCCAACGTCTTCCGCCAGGGCCAGACCATCCCGGCCGTGGCCTACCTGGCGGCCAACCGCATCCGGACCGTGGCCATGCGCGAGATGGCGAAGCTGATGGCCGACTTCGACGCCTACGTCTCGCCCAGCTATGGCGGCGGCAACCTGCTGTTGACCAACCTGACAGGCCATCCGGCCGTGGTCCTACCAAACGGCTTCCGGAAGGACGGGACCCCGACCAGCATCACGTTCATGGGCCGGCTTTTCGGAGAAGGGGAGGTCCTGGCGCTGGCCAGGGCCTACCAGGACGCGACCGGATTCCATCTGCGGCATCCGAAGCTGTAGGCCCCAAGCGTGAACGCCGGTAGTCCAGCATCAGGCTGACGAGAACGACGGTGAGATAGGTGGAGAAGGAGCTCCGGCCCTCCCACTTCGCCAGCGCTCGATAATCGTTCTCGACGAGCCGCAACAGGGCCCAGGAGCAGAGCGCCTCCGCTTCGCGGTCGGGCAGGCCGCTGCGGCGGCTCAATTGCCGGAGTCTCTGCTGAATGAGGTCGAAATGGTTTTCGAAGAGCGCCCGCCCCCGCGCCGCCTGCCGTGCCTCGTCGACGGATCGGTTCGCAGATTTCGTGGGCTCAGCCACCATCTCGGACCTCCAGAGGGGGCCGGGATGCAGGGCCGCAACCCGGTCTCTGCATGGAGCCTGGCCCGGCGGGGCACTGCGCGTCTTTGAGGAAACCTTAGGAAAATCTCAGGAAAGTCCTCCTGTCCGCGCGCATCAACGGCTCGAATCCTGGCGGCGTTTCCACCTCTCCCGGAGATTGGCGAGCTTCCCCTGTCGGTCGAGCGTGACGACAGGCCCAGGATGGAGGCCCCCTCGGGCAGACTGCCGAGGCTGGCACGCGCGTGCAGCGCCTCTGCCGCCTCCGCACTGGTCGAGAGCACGACGAAGGTCTGATAGTCCCTGTCCGAGCTGTCCGCACGCAGAGACCATCGACCGTCGGCCTCGGGGAACAGCTCCCCTTGAGGATAGATCGGGCCCTGGAGCGGCTGCACGCAGAGGAATGCCCTCTGGCCGTCGGCGAGCCCGGAGAGGACGCCTTCGACCGTGATGGACTTGCCCACTTTGTCGCCGTCCCGCGGCGAGGTGATCATGGCCTGCGCCGTCGGCAAGGCCTCTTCCGGAAGGGAATTCGCCACGGGCGGCTCGGAATCGCGCAGCCTTGGCGGTGGACCGCTGCCGGGTCCTGTCGGCAGGCCAAGGGCTGGAAGGAGGCTCCGCGGTCTGGCCGCGGGCGGCAACCCCGATCGCCTCGCCGCTCTCGGGGCCCGGGCCGGGAACGACCGGTGTGGGTGGAGGGTCGCTGCCGCCGCGGCCGGCCGTGGGGACCTCCGCGGGCGAATCGCCTTGCAGGGCCTTCCCTCCGATCCATCCCCCGGTCGCCAGCGCGGTCATCGACAGCAGCGCGACGGAGGCGAGGACGAGCCGTCGCGGTCTGGGCCGCGCGATGCTTGCAGGCGGCGCCTGGGGTGGTGTGTCCCGCCGCTTTCCAGGGGCCGGCTGCGGCGCCGGGGCACCCTCCTCGCCCAGGACGTCGCGGATCGCCTGCGCGAGGCGGTCCACGTCGTAGGCCCAGCGGGCATCGCTGAGCTCGATGGCGTTGCGTCGCGCCAGCCGGGCGAGCGAAGGCGGCAGCTCCTCGCCGCGCGGCATCGGCGCGTCCTCGACCAGGACGGGAATGACCCGGATGTTGCGCGCCAGGGCGTGCTCGACTTCCAGGCGTACGAAATCCCCCGGGTTGTCGAGGCGCCGGCGCCCGCTCGCATCCGTCAGAGTCAGCCACTCGCGGCCGATGACTACGATCAGCACTTCGCAGAAGCCGACGGCCTTCTCGATCGCCTCGACGAAATCGACGCCTGGCTCGAGGGTGTCGACGTCCATGAAGAGCCGGCCGGAGAAGTGATCGCTGAGGCCATCGAAAAGCCGCCCGGCATGGCCCCCGCTGTCCTCGCGGCGATAGCTGATGAAGATATTCGCGGATCTCTCCGCTTGTCTGGCAGGTGTCGCGTTCATTGTTTTCTCCTCGACGGCGGACGGACCTGGAAGGTGTGCGGAAGCCGTCTGTCATAGTCTGGTCCGGCGAGGCACTGCACGTCTTTTGGGAAATCTTAGGAAACTCTCAGGAAGAACCTCAGGAGAGGAGCGTAGAATTGAAGGAGCGCGTCCTCTGTCTTTCGGGGCCACTCCTTCACCATGAGCGAGTCGCAAGAGCCAGCCACACGCTTTCCGCGGATCGGCGGGTTCCGGCTCGGCGAGTGGTTGGTTCGCCAGGCGGAAGGCACGCTGTGCTCGGACCGCAAGTCGGTCCGGCTTGAGCCGCGGGTCATGGATGTGCTCATCTATCTGGCGGTCCAGGAGGGGAGAGTGGTCTCCAAGGACGAGCTGCTGGCGGCCGTCTGGGGCAGCGCGTTCGTCGAGGAAGGTGTGCTCTCCCAGGCGATCCACAGCCTCCGCAAGGCCTTGGGAGACGACGCCCGGGAGCCGCGCTATGTCCAGACCATTCCCAAGCGGGGATACCGCCTGCTCGCTCCGGCCGTGCCGGCGGAGAAGGCGACCGAAGCGCCTGGGGAGGAGCCAGCCAGGATCGGCTCCTACCCGCTCGAAGACCGCACGGGCGGCATGGACGCCGCTGAGGCACCCTCACTCCAGCGGGCGGCGGAGCGCCGGCAGGCGACGGCGCTGAGCTGCAGTCTCGCCGAGGCAGGAGACGCTCCGCTCGATCCCGAGGACCTGCTCGCGGAGATGCCGGCCCTGCAAAATCTCCTGGCCGAGGTCGTGGATCGTTTCGAAGGGCGCCTCGGCCGTAGGCGAGGCCGCGGCTGGGTGGCCTGGTTCGGCTATCCCCTCGCGCACGAGGACGACGCGCACCGGGCGCTTCGCGCAGCCCTGGAAATCGTCACCCGGGCCAGACAGCTCCCGGCGCGACCCGGGGCCTGGACACTGCGGATTGGCATCCACACCGGCCCGATGATCACCGCCGCAGGCGAGGGCGCCGCGAACGGCGACGTGACCCTGACCGAGGCCCCGGAGGTGGCATTCCTGGTCCAGAGCCTGGCCGCGCCCGGCAAGGTGCTGGTCAGCTCGGCGACACACCGGTTGATCGCGGGGTACTTCGAGTGCGAAGAGCTGGTGCCGGTCTCGCTGCCGGGGGGTGACCCGCCGCTGCGCGCCTGGCGAGTCCTGGCCGAAAGCGGGGCCCAGACCCGGATCGAGGCTTCCGTCTCCCTGACTCCGCTGGTGGGGCGCGAGCAGGAGCTGGGCCTGCTGCTGGAACGCTGGGCCGTGGCCCGGGAGGGCGCGGGGCAGGTGGTCCTGCTCGCGGGCGAGGCGGGCCTGGGCAAGTCGCGCCTGGTCTGGGAGCTGCGGCAGCGGGTGACTGCCGGCGCCGCGGACTGGCTGGAGGCCCACGGCTCGCCGTACCACCGCCACAGCGCCTTGCACCCGATCCGCGAGCTGCTGCAGCGCTGGCTCGCCGCCGACCGCAACGAGCCGCCGCAGGACCGGCTCGCTCGCCTGGAGCAGGAGGCGGCGCGCCTGGTCCCCGACCTCCCGCAGGCCGTGCCGCTGCTCGCCTTCCTGTTGTCGATTCCCGCCGGCGAGTGCCATAGCCTGCCGCCGATGAGCCCCGAGGAGCAGCGCCGTCAGACCCTCGAGACGGTCCTCGCCCTGCTCCTGGCGATGGCCGACCGGCAGCCGCTCCTCCTGGTCGTCGAGGATCTGCACTGGCTCGATCCTTCCAGCCTCGAGCTGCTCGGCTTGCTCATCGAGCACGCCGCCGCGGTCCCCCTCCTGCTCCTCCTCACCTTCCGCCCGGAGCTCCGGCCGCCCTGGGGGCAGCGGTCCGACCTGACGCGCCTGACCCTGAGCCCGCTGAGCCGCACCCAGGCCGGGCTCATGGTCGAGCGGCTGACGGCCGATCGGTCGTTGGCTCCCGCGGTCCGCGAGCAGATCGCCGCCCGCACCGACGGCGTCCCGCTGTTCGTCGAGGAGCTGACCAGGATGATCCTGGAGGCGGGCTCCGCTACCGGTCCGGAGGCGTCCTCGGGCAGGCCCTCGCTCGAAATCCCCGCCACGCTCGAAGGCTGGCTGCGAGCCCGGCTCGACCGGCTCGGCCCGGCGCGGGACATCGCGCAGCTCGCGGCCGTGTTGGGCCGGGAGATCCCGGCCGGCCTGCTGTACGCCGTGGCTCCGTGCAGCGAAGAGCACCTCGAGCGTGAGCTGGACCGCCTGGTCGCCGCCGAAATCCTGTTCCGGCGGGGGCGCCGGCCCCACCAGCGCTACCTGTTCAAGCACGCCCTGCTGCAGGACGCGGCCTATGCCTCGCTGCTGCGGGCCGACTGCCGGCGGCTCCATCGCCGGGTTGCGGGCGTCCTGGAAAGACGGTTCCCCGAGATCGTCGAAGCCCAACCCGAGGTGCTGGCCCATCACTACACCGAGGCGGGCCTGCCCGCACAGGCGGTCCCGCTCTGGCAACGCGCAGGCGAGAGGGCGACCCAGGGCTCGGCTTATCTGGAAGCCGGGGGCCACCTCCAGCGGGCGCTCGCCCTGCTCGCCGAGCTGCCCGAGAGCGGCGAGCGGATCCAGCAGGAGATCGCGCTGCAGCTCGCCCTGGGCATGGCGCTGGCCGCCACGCGGACCTTCTCGACGCCGGAGGTGCAGCACGCCTTCCAGCGGGCCTGGGAGCTCTGCGGCGACGTGGGTCAGACGCCACAGGTCTTCGCGACCCTGCGCGGGCTGTTCATCAACCGTCTGATCAGCGGTGACATGCACGGCGGCCTCGAGATCGCGGAACGGCTCCACGAAATGGCCCGCCAGGAGCTGCCGGGCCTCCTTAGGGTGAGCCATCAGGGGCTGGGCTTCGTCCTGCTCTGCCGCGGCGAGCTCGCCCGCGCGCGAATCCACCTGGAGGAGGCGATCTCGCTTTTCGAGTCGACCGATGCGAGCGTCGACCTCTCCCTGCCCGGCTCGGGAAACCTCCTGCTGGAGGGAATGGCCAACCTTGCCTGGACGCTGTGGCTCCTCGGCGATCCTGATCAGGCCCTCCGGCAGAGCCGCCAGGCGGTGGCGGAGGCCCGGGAGCTGCAAGCCCTGTTCTCGCGCTGTTTCGTGGTGTACTTCGCCAGCGAGATCCATGCGTACCGGCGTGAGCCGCAGGAGGTCCTGGCGCAGATCGGAGAGCTGGCCTCCCTCGCGACCGAGCAGGGCTATCGGCACTTCATCTCCGTGGCGGTCTTCCTTCGCGCCTGGGCGGAGTCGGCTCTTGGAGAGGCGACTTCCGCCTTCGAGCGGATGCGCGAGGGCATCGGGGGAAGGCTTTCTCTCGGGGCGCTCGCAGGTGTGCCCAATCACCTGGCCCTCCTGGCGGAAAGCTGTCTCCAGGCGGACCGCATCCCCGAAGGGCTCGCGGCCGTCGAGAAGGGCCTGGAGATCTCCGACAGCGGCGGACAGCGTCTGTTCGATGCCGAGCTTTGGCGTCTCAAGGGAGAGCTGCTCCGCCGGAGCGGTGCCACGGAATCCGAGGCCGAGAAGTTGTTCGACCGGGCTCTCGACGTCGCCCGCCACCAGAGCGCGAAGTCCCTGGAGCTGCGGGCCGCGATGAGCCTCGCCCGGCTGTGGGCGGGTCAAGGCCGGAAGGCCGAGGCCAGCGAGCTGCTCTCAGGTATCTATGGCCGCTTCACCGAGGGGTTCGACACGGGCGACCTTCGCGAGGCCCGTGGGCTTCTCGACGAGCTCGGCTGATCGGCCCGTCCCGCATGGAGAGCGAGGCCGGCAGAAGAGCACGACCCAGAAGGGCTGCCACTGTCAGACGGCGAGAGAAACGGGACCAATGGGAGTCTGGACCTGGAGCGGCATGCGGACCTTCGCGAGCGGCTCGCCGCCTGCCAGCCGGAGAGCAGACCGCTGGAGAGAGTGGTGGTCCGCGTCGGCGAGCGGATCGAGGTCGTGCGTGTCAGTCGCCCACCTTTCCGCGCACCGACGCTTCGCCGATCGGCACCGGCGGACCGAAGGCCATCTGCATGCTCTGCAGGTCGGGCGTGACACAGGTGTAGAAGCTGCCCTCGTTGCCGGCTTTTCCGGCGCAGGCGTCGACGAATTGGAGCTCGCCCATGTGACTGTAGACGGCGTACGGTGCGATCGCGACCCTCTGCGTGTCGTTGCTGCTGAGGAGCTTGCCGACCCGGTCGATGTTGCCCTTCATGTACGGGTAGGCGGCCTCGATGAAGCCTTGGATCTGCGTCCGTTCGGCATAGTTGTCGGGAAGCTGATCGAACGGCCCGTCGTAGTAATTGTTGCGGTTGACATTGTTGGCGTGCACGGCGATGAGGACCTTGCGCGTGTTGGCGCTGTCGTCGAGGAAAGCAAACGCGGAACGCCGGCCGATCAGGACCCGATCGCTGAAGCGGATGAGCTCCTCGGGCACCTCGACGTCCTCATTGAGGACATACATGAAGTGCCGGGTGTCGCGATCGAAGATCAGGTGGAACCTGAGACCCGATTCGTCGAACACCGGCCCCACGTAGGTCTCGCCGGGGCGAAGGCGAGCGCGTTGCGGCGGCGCGTAGCCCGTGTCGTTGAGCCTGAAGCGGACCGTCCTCCCTTCGAATCCGACGTCGTATCGCCACGGGTCCACCTTCGAGAGCCGGACGCCATCGGCGATGGTCAGCGGACGGCCCAAACCGGTGAGATCCTTCGAGATGCCGCTCTCGTTGAATTGAAAGTAGCCCAGGTGGAGCACGCCCCGGTCGCGATCGTTCGCATCCAGCCGGAGGTTCCCCCAGTAGGTCTTGCCGCCGTTCTGGAATTGGTAGTAGTAGTAATTTTCGGTCGGGTAGACGACCACCTCGTCGGCGAGCTGAGAGAAGACCAGGCGGAACACCGCCAACGGATCGTTGACGTCGATCTTTGCCTGCGCCCCCTCGATGGCGTGTTGGTTGAACCACACCTTGGGGAGGTCTTGCGGCGGGGTGGGAGCCCCCGCCTCGGCCGCAGCCGGTCGAGCGGCCTGCAGGGCCAGGAGGCAAGCTGCCAAGGCAATAAAATTGGATCGAATGCTGCGTTGCATGGTTTTTCTCCTTTGGCCGGAGCCGGTGGAGACAGCCTGCCCGGCCGGTTCCATCGCGGGTCGGGCCGGCTGTCTCGTTCCGGCTTGCCGGAATGTCAGTTCTGAATATCGCCGGGTTTGGACTCCTTGGGGGTCTCTTTGGGATTGGTATCCGTCGCCGGCAGTTGCCAGACCGTCGTGCCCGTGTGGTGAACCATCCAGCTCACGTTGCCAACGTGGGCCGGCGGCCATGTCACGTTTGCGGTGTGGGGGGGCCAGGAGACGTTCACCATGTGGGGCGGCCAGGTCTCGTTGGTGGCGTGGCTGCTGGGAGGCGCATACGCGGAAGTGGCGGTGATGTGGGGTGGTGTCGTCACATTGACCAGGTGCTGTGGGCCCGTGGTGGGAGTGCCGACCACGATCGACACATCGAGCTGCCCATCGCGCAGCCCGAGCAGGCTCAGCTCGGTCGAAAACGTGCCGCGGCCATCGATCGCGTCCGCCGCGATCGACTGATCGAGCAGGTTTCCATTGGCACCTTCGAGCAGGACGGTATCCGGCGTCCGGTTGATCGCGCTCAGGGTGAGCGCCTCCTTCCAGCCCTGGAGGCCTTCGATGCGGACCCGCAGCGAGGTCCGTTCCCCCTCGCGGAGCGTCTGCTGAGCCATCTCGGTACGGATCGCGAAGCTCTGGAGGTCCCCCTCCGCCGTGACGCCGCCGCGGCTCACGACGATGCGGGTGAGCCCCAGAAGGTCCGGCGGCGTGCCCGCCACGAGGGTGCGGGGTGATACGGCCAGCAGCTCGGCCGGCCGGCCGCCGAGGGTTACGGCGACTCCGTCGAACGACCCTGCGAAGTCACCCAGCACCCGCACCGGAAGGCCTGCCTGGTTGATGCGAGGCAGGAGCATCGGCGCGGCTGCGAACAGTGCGGTCAGGTCCGGCGCTTCCGGCAGGGCCGACAGCGAGGTGCTGGCGATGACCCGGCCCTGCGGGTTGCGCAGGGTCACACGGGTCCGCTCGGCCATCGGCAGCAGAGTGGAGATCCGCCCCTCCGAGACCAGCGATCTCACGCCACCGATCTCGACTTCGTAGCCGGCGAGACCGGCGTAGGACGCGGCGAACGTCCCGGTGACCGCGTCTCCCTGGGCCATGTCGCCCGGAAGGCGTACGCTGAGCGTCCCCCGCGGGGTGGAGAACTGGACGGTGTGGAGGCCATGCCCGAGGGACTGCGAGACGTCCACACGGGGAGCGGCTCCGGCGGTCTGAACGCCGATCGTCAGGAGGCTGACGAGCGCGACCAGGACCGGCAGACTGCGCCATACGATCGTCTTGGAATGTGACATATCCTCTCCTTCTCCTACGGCACGTTCCGCTCCATACGGGCGTGCCGCTTCAGATCCATCAGGTGCAGTGGGCGAGGCACCGCCGGGGCTCCCCAACTTGAAAAGTCACGGCAGGGGCCTGGAATCAGAAGTAAATGTCGGCTGACGTTGGCAGCGGACCTCTTTGTCGCCTGTCAACGGTCCGGGTGCAAAGGAATTGCCAGGTCCGGCGCTGTGGGAGGATCTCAGGAATTCGCCTTTGGATCGGGCAATTGCTTACCCAGGGAAGGGAAGCGGTCTACCCGTGTAACGTTGCTCGCGCTGGCGCGCCTATTCGGTGCCCTACTCCTACAATTCGCTCGCCAGGTCCGCGGGAATCAGCGTGACCCGAACCGCGGTCGGCACCTATACCGTCACCTGCAAGGCCGTGGGCGGGGGCGCCCTGTTCGCGGGGAGCGGCTCGTGGGGAGCCGGAGGCCACGTTCAGGTGACGGCCTATGGCGGAGAGGACGCGGACCAGTGCAAGGTGGTGAGCTGGACCACTGGAGGAGCCGACTTCAGCGCGTCGGTCCGGTGCTTCAACCACGCGGGTGCCGCGTCCGACAACCGGTTCGACCTGTTGTTCGTCTGGTAGGCAAGAGCCTCTTGCATCGCCCGCAGCGGTGAGCAATGCTGCACGGATGGCACGGAGCCTGATCGCCTTCCTGGTTGCCGCCGGCTGCGAGATCGCAGGCTGCTACATGGTCTGGATGTGGCTTCGGCTCGGCCGCTCCCCTCTCTGGCTGATTCCGGGAGCGGCCTGCCTGATCGTCTTCGCCGTGGCGCTGACGTTCGTGGAGTCTGATTTCGCCGGACGGGCGTTCGCCGCCTATGGCGCGATCTACATCGTGGCCGCGCTGGCCTGGGCGCGGGTGATGGAGTCTCCGGCGGCCCGATCTCGCGGACCTCTGCGGAGCCGGCCTCTGCCTCCTGGGTGCCGCGTTGATCCTTTTCGGGCGGAGATGATGTCGCGGGTGTGCTTCAGGGCGGCCGGGCTCTCGTGGGTCCTGGTGCTCCTCCTCTGGCTCCTCGACATTCTCGGTCATGGCCTGCCGGCTGTCGTAGACCGCGTCGTCGTCGTGGCGGCCCTGCTGGCGACGGTGTTCTGGCTGGGTGCCCTCCTGGCCCGCCGGATTGCGGGAAAAAAGGGCCGGGCTCGTCCTGGCGCTGCTCCTGCCGGCTCTGGTCGTGCTCGCGCTGGCGGTCCGCTTCACCGGCCTTTCGCATGAGGTCGAAGGGCGGTACTACGCGGACGAGGGGACCTACTACCACCATGCGAGCAAGATCGTCGGCGGACAGCCGCTGCGCCTCTCGTTCGTCTATCCACACTTGATGTACTACGCGGACGCACTGGCCCTCTGGCTGGCGTCGCTCTTCCCGGGCGTGGTGGGCGGATGGGCGCGCCTCGTGGGAGTGACGGAGCCGCTGGGAGTGTCGTGGCTCGTGTTGCGATCGGTCGTAGGGCTGCTCTCGGCGCTCACGGTCGTTCCGGTGTATCGGATCGGCGAACGGATGGGAGGCATATGGGCAGGAGCTCTCGGCTCACTGCTGCTGATCTTCTCGCCGCTGTACAACGAGGGATCGCACCTCAATATCTGCGATGTCCCGTCAGCGTTCTTTGCTACGGTCTGCCTTCTTTTCGTGGCACGGCTGCTGGAGGAGGAGCGGGCGGTCGATTACCTCCTCGCCGGGGTCGCCGCCGGGCTGGCGGCGGGGAGCAAGTATCCGGCCGGCCTCGTGGCGGTGGCGATCGTGGCCGTCTGGGTGCGTTGGCGGATCTCGCGGCGGGACTTCGGGCTGGGTCTCCTCTGGGCGGGTCTCGCGGCGATCGCGGCGTTCCTCGTTGTGATGCCCAGTCTCGTGGTCTTCCCGGAGGCGGCGTTCGAAGGCCGGAGAGGGGTGTTCTTCGGCGCCCGCCAGTACGGCCGGGGCGGTTGGCTCGGCGTGATGCCGCACAGCAATGTAGCCGCCTACACACGGGACCTGGCCTGGAGCTTCGGCCTGCCGGCATTGATCGCTGGCCTGTCAGGGCTCATCCTGTACCTGGCTGCGGGACGCGAGCGGCGGCGGTGGCTTTGGCTCGCCGCCTATCCGGTGGCGTACCTGGTGCTGATTTCGTCGATGCACATGGTGGTCAAGCGCAACCTCTACCCGGCGCTCCCGATCCTGGCGGCCTTCCTCGGGGTGGGGATCGCGGAGTGGATCGAGCGGCTGGGCGGCCTTCGACAGCGCGGGCTGCGTCCGGCGCTGGCCGCTTTGCTTGCTGCGGTCTGCCTCTGGCTGCCGGCGGACCGCACGGTCCGGCAGGCGATCGGCCTGGCGAGCCCGAGCACGCGGGACGTGGCCGCGGCCTGGGTCCGGGAGAACGTGCCGCGCGGCGCGTCGATCGCCAAGGAGACCTACACGCCCAACTTTCCGGCGGGCGAGTACAAGGTGCTGCACCGGCGCTTCGTCACCCGGCTGTCAATGGCCGAGCTGCGACGGTTCGACTATGTCCTGGTGGCGAATTCCGCCTATCTCCGGTTCCAGGACCCGGCAGCGCTGACGCGGCCCCACCAGCGCGCGATGGCGGAGCGGTACCAGGAGATCTTCCGGTCCTTCGAGCTGGTGAAGGAGTGGGTCCCGACGGACCTGCGGACGGGGCCGGTGCTGCGGCTCTACCGGCCCCGCTGATTTACAGCTCGATCGCTTCCAGCTCGTCGATCCTCTCGCGGACGAGGTCGAAGCCGCCCTGCCAGAAGGTGCGGTCGGCCATGTCGATGCCCACCTCGGCCAGGATCGTTTCCGGCCGCTCGGAGCCGCCATAGGCGAGGAGCTTCAGGTAGCCGGGCTTGAAGGCTTCGCCCTCTTCCTGATAGCGCCGGTAGAGCGCCAGCACCAGGAGCTGACCGAAGCTGTAGGCGTAGCAATAGAAGGGTGTGTTGTAGATGTGCGGGATGCTCAGCCACTCATAGCGGAACTCCGGCGCCACGTCGACGCTGTCGCCGAACTGATCGCGAAGCTTGCCCAGGTACAGGTCGCTGATCTCCTCGATCGTGCGGCCGGCGAGGGCGGCCTCGTGGGCCTCGATCTCGAAGAGGACGAAATAGGCCTGGCGCAGCACCGTGGCGTAGACGTCGTCGACCGCCGCGGCCAGCAGCTCGCGGCGGATCAGCGGGTCGCTCTCCTCGCGCAGCAGCCGGTCGGTCATCAGCATCTCGCCGAAGACGGATGCGGTCTCGGCGAGCGGCAGGGAGGCGTGCTGGGTCAGCACCGAATGATGCTCGGCGAGCATGCTGTGGATCGCGTGCCCGAGCTCGTGGGCGAGGGTCGCCACGTCGCGCACCCGGCCGGCGTAGTTGACGAGCACCCAGGGCGTGTAGCGCGGCAGCACGGTGGAGCAGAAGGCGCCACCCCGCTTGCCCCTGCGGATGTCGCTGTCCAGGTGGCCCTCGTCGAAGACCCGCTCGGCGAGAGAGGCGAACCCCGGATGAAAGGCCCGGAAGGTCGCCAGCACCGAGCGCACCGCGTCGGGGTAGGGGACTTGCCGGTCCGAGGGAGCGAGCGGCGCGTAGAGGTCGTAGCGGCGCAGGCGGTCGAGGCCGAGCCAGCCGGCCTTCATGCGGAAGTAGCGCTGGAACAGCGGCGCGTTGTCGCGTGCCACTTCGAGCAGCACCTCGACGGCGCGGTCGGGGATGTCGTTGTCGGTGTTGCGCACGGCGATCGGCGACTTGTAGCCGCGCAGGACCACCTGCTCGTCATACCAGTCGCGCACCCGGTTGACGTAGATCTGGCCGAGGATCGTCGCTTCGTGCGCGTAGATCCGGTAGAGCTCCTGGTAGGCGGCTTCCCGCAGGTCGGGCTGGGGTGAGAAGGCGTAGCTCATCAGCCCGTCGCGGGTCAGCTTCTTGACCTCGCCGTCCGCCTCCAACGTGAACTCCAACCGGTTGGTGAGCATGGAGTAGAGGGTCATCACCGCGCCGATGCCGTTGTCGTCCTTGATGTTGATGATCTGCTCGGACTTCTCGTCGAGCGTGTGGGCGCGGAACCGCCGCAGGTCGCGCAGGTAGTGCCGCTGGTCGGCGTGCGCGGGATCGGACGGCAGCAGCCGCTGGGCCTCGTCGTCGGAGAGCCCGCGCCACCACAGCGTGAAGAACAGGATGCGGTTGTGGGCCGCCGTCGAGGCCTGGCGGACCCGGTTGCGGAAGGTCAGCGCGTCCTGGCTGCTGGTGTCGGAGTAGAACCAGAGCGACGCGTAGCCGCCGAGGACGTTCATCTCTTCGATGAGCGCCTCGTACTGGCGGAGGATGTCGAGGAATTCGCCCGAGTCCATCTGTGGATGCAGCCTGCCGCGGCACTGCTCGAAGGCCGCCACCGCCGCCTCGAGGTGGGCGAGCCGCTGGCTGAGCACCGCTTCGCTCGGCTCCGGGAGCAGCTCCGAAAGGTCCCAGGGCCCGAGCTCATAGCTGGTCGTTCGATCGGTCAGTACAGTCATGATTCGGCCTTCGCTAGGACTCTCGTGAGTTGGTGGAGGTGGGAGGCCCGGCCGGACGCCGGCCTCCCCGGGGATCTATTTTAGCCGAGGAACGGGCACAATCACCGTCGCAACCTGCTCGCGCGCCGCTCGCTCGTTGAACGCGGCCAGCTCGGTCGTCCAGATGCCGGTCAGTTTGGCCAGCTCGGCGTCGATCGCCGCGGTCAGCTCCTGCTTGACCTGCACGGCCTGGTTGGTGGGCCGGAAGTCGCCGAGGCTGGCGGAGGCACCCAGGGCATTGAGCTTGTCGTTCAGGCGGATGGGGAAGTTGAGCGGGTCCTGCGGGCTGCGGTTCTTGGTCTGGTAGAGGGCCTCTTCCACCGCGGTCATTTTCTTGTCGAGCGCCTTCGCCGACTCGAGCAGGGCGTCGTACTTGTCGTCCTTGCCGAGCCGCTTGCGCAGGTCGTCGAGCTGGGCGCGGACCTCGCGGATGCGGCGGATGGCGTCGTGAGTCTCGACGATCTTGTCGCGGATCTCGACGAGGAACTGGTGCTGGGCCTGGAGGTCCTCCGGCTTTGCGTTGGTGCGCGGGTCCGGGAGGATGCGGGCGGGCGCCGTCCAGCTCTTGTCGCCGAAGGTGAGGCGGACCTGGTAGTCGCCGGGCAGGACCACGGGCTGGATCGGGTCGCCCGACCAGGTGATCATGCCGGGGACCTTGCCGAGCAGAGGATAGCGGTGATCCCAGATGAAGCGGTTGAGCCCCTTCTGGACGGCCGGCTTCTCCTCTTCTTCGTCAGGTTCCTCCTCTTCCTTCTCCTTCTCCTGTTTGGCCGGGTCTTTCTCCGGGTTGCCCACGTCGGGCTTCTGAGCGGGGTCCTGCGGCTTGGCGGCCTCCTTCTCCTTGTCCTTCTTCTCGGCCGTCTTCTCGTCGCCTGGGGCGGGGGCGGCCTCGGACTTGCCCGTGAAGGTCCGGAGGGTCGTGCCGGCGCTGTCGAGGATCTCCAGCTTCAGGGTCTGGCCGGGCGGCGCCTCCGGCAGGTAGTAGTAGACGGCTGTGCCGGCCGGCGGGTTCTGGCCCATGCCCGGCGGCTGGAAGTTGAAGCCGTCCAACAGGCGGTAGGCGGGCGCCGGAGCGAAGAGGTGGGCCGGCTCGCCAGCCAGGCTCGCGAGGTCGGTCGGCAACTGGTGCACGAACGACACGTTGTCGAGCACCCAGAAGCCGCGCCCCTGGGTGGCGGCCACCAGGTCACCGTTCTTGATCGTGAGGTCGGTGATCGGCACGATGGGGAGGTTGAGCTGGAGCGGCTGCCACTTGCGGCCGTTGTCGAAGGAGACGTAGACGCCGCGCTCGGTGCCGGCGTAGAGGACGCCGCGCTTGCCCGGATCGGCTCGCACGACGCGCGTGAAATGCATCCGGTCGATGCCGTCGTCGATGCGCGTCCAGCTCTTGCCGTAATCGGTCGTCCTGTAGAGATAGGGCAGGAAATCGTCGCTCTTGTAGCGGGTGGCGGCCACGTAGGCGCCCCCCTTCTCGAACGGGTGCGCGTCGATGGCGTTGACTTGCGCCCACTCGGGGAGTCCCTTGGGAGTGACGTTGCTCCAGTTCTTGCCGCCGTCGCGCGTCACATGGATCAGGCCGTCGTCCGAGCCGGCCCAGATCACCCCCTTCTCGAGCGGCGATTCGGCGACGGTGAAGATCGTCGCGTAGTACTCGACGGACGTGTTGTCCTTGGTGATGGGGCCGCCGGACGGTCCCAGCTTGGACTTGTCGTTGCGCGTCAGGTCGGGCGAGATCGGCTCCCAGCTCTGTCCCTCGTCCGTGCTCTTGAAGAGGACGTTGGCCGAGGCATAGAGGGTGTTCGGGTCGTTCGGCGAGAAGAGGATCGGGTAGTTCCACTGGAACCGGTACTTGAGGTCCGCGGCGCCTGCGCCCATGGGGTCGTTCGGCCAGATGTTGACGTCGCGCTGCGCACCGGTGTCGTGGTCGACGCGGTGCAGGAAGCCGCCATAGGAGCCGCCGTAGACGATGTCCGGGTTCTCGGGATCGGCGACGATGTAGCCGCTCTCGCCGCCGGCCGTCTCCTGCCAGTCGTCGAAGCCGATACCGCCGCCCGGCGCGCGGCTCAGGATGCGCACGGCGCTGTTGTCCTGTTGCCCGCCGAGGATGCGGTAGGGGAAGTGATTGTCGGTCGACACCCGGTAGAACTGGGCGGTGGGCTGGTTGTTCTGCGGCGTCCAGGTCGTGCCGCCATCGGTCGAGACGTTGGCTCCGCCGTCGTTGCTCTGGATCATCCGCAGGGGGTCCTCGGGCGCGATCCACAGGTCGTGGTTGTCGCCGTGCGGCACGGGGATGTTCCTGAAGGTCCTGCCGCCGTCCTTGGAGCGGTGGAACTGGACGTTGAGGACGTAGACCACGTCCTCGTCGGCGGTGTCGGCATAGATCCTGGTGTAGTACCAGGCCCGCTGGCGCAGGCCCCGGTCCTCGTTGGTCTTGGTCCAGGTCTTGCCGCCGTCGCGCGAGCGGAAGACGCCGCCTTCGTCCGCCTCGACCATGGCGTAGACGTTCTCCGGGTTGGTCGGCGAGACGGTGATCCCGATGATGCCCAGGGTGCCCTTGGGCAGGCCGGGGTTGCGGGTCAGCTCGGTCCAGTGGTCGCCGCCGTCGGTGCTCTTCCAGATGCCGGAGCCGGGGCCGCCGCTCTCCAGGCTCCACGGCGTGCGCTTCACGTTCCACATCGTGGCGTAGAGGATCCGCGGATTGGTCGGGTCCATCGCGAGGTCGATCGCACCGACCTTGTCGTTGACGTAGAGCAGCCGCTCCCAGTGCTCGCCGCCGTCCTTCGAGCGGTAGACGCCGCGCATGTCGTTGGGTCCGAAGAGGTGGCCCAGCACGGCGGCGTAGACCAGGTCGGGGTTCTTCGGATGGACGCGGATGCGGGGGATGTGGCGCGAGTCGTCGAGCCCGACGTGCTTCCAGGTCTTGCCGGCGTCGGTCGACCGCCACATGCCGTCGCCGTGCGAGACGTTGCCGCGGACGGTCTTTTCGCCGCCGCCGACATAGACGACGTTGGGGTCCCACTCGGAGACCGCGACCGCGCCGATCGAGCCGCCGAAGAAGCCGTCGGAGACGTTCTTCCAGGTGAGCCCGCCGTCGACCGTCTTCCACACGCCGCCGCCGGTGGCGCCGAAGTAATAAGTCTTGGCATCACCCGGGATGCCGGTCACGGCGGCGCACCGGCCGCCGCGGTAGGGGCCGACCTCGCGCCAACTGTAGGCCTTCCAGACCTCCGGGTCGAGGCCGCCGGCTGCCGGCTTGGCGGGGGCGGCGAAGGCGGAGGAGGCGCCCGCCAGGAGCAGCAGAAGAGAGCACGAAAGGAAAAATCGACGCACTATCATCGGTTGAGCTCCTGAAGCATGGGTTGAAAAGCGATCGGCCTGCGGGGAGCAGGCCGATTCGGATGGCAGAGTGCAAGGGCGAGTCGCGGGCACGCGGCCGACCGGCTATGGATAGTCGTCCAGCTTTTCGAGCGGCAGGCCGCAGGGGTAGAAGAGGTTGAAGACCGGCTGCTCGATGATCTCGGCGTAGTGCAGGAGGATCGGGCCGTACTCCTCGATCCCGGACTGCCCGGCCTCGATCTCTTCGTACTCTTCGCGCGAGATCTCGAGCTGCTCGGCCATCTGCTCGACCGTCTTGCCGCGGCGCTCGCGGTGCTTGCGGATCAGCTCCGCGGCCTGGCCGTTCTTGGTGTCGGCCGACTTGCCGCTCTCGGCGAGCAGGCGCGAGGTGGGCGTCTCGAGCTTGATCGCGATCTTGGCGAGCAAGGGACCCCATTTTTCAGCCGGCGAGCCGCCGGCCTCGATCTCACCGTACTGCTCCTGGGATATACCAAGCCGGGTCGCGGTCTCTTCCGACGAGAGTTTTTTCCGCTCCCTCTCTTTCTTCAGGACATCTCCGAGTTTCACCGTCCCCTCCTTGTGATTCGTTCGCCGGCGCGAGAACCGCCCGACTGAGGCCGGCGGGGGCTCCGCCGGGCGTACGTGGCCTTATGGCGCGGCGATGCTAGCACAGCGCCGGAGTTTGCTCTAGCGGCAACGTCCCAGGCTCGTTTTGTCCCGCTTCCTTGGCTTGAGCGTACATAGAGTTAGGGATGGTGCGATTTGCTGCGAGGCCCCTTCAGAGAGGTGACAGACGATGACGACGCTCTCCGCTCTCCCACGAAACGGTACGCTGTCCGCGCCGGTCGGCGAGGAGATGACGAGGAAGGGGGTGTTGGCCGCGGTGGGCAGCACGCCGCTCGTCCGCCTGGAAAAGGTCTACCCGGATCTGCCCTTCCGCCTTTTCGGCAAGCTGGAGGCGCTCAACCCCGGCGGGAGCCTCAAGGACCGGCCGGCGATCGAGATCCTCGAAGCGGCGATCCGCGCCGGCCACGTAGGGCCCGACACGGTCGTCGTCGAGTCGAGCTCGGGCAACATGGGCATCGGCCTCGCGCAGGCCTGCGCGTACTTCGGTCTGCGCTTCATCTGCGTCGTCGACATCAAGGCGTCGCACCAGAATCTGCGCATTCTCGAGGTCTACGGCGCACAGATCGACTTCGTCGCCGAGCCCGATCCGGAGACCGGGCGAGCTCCTGCCGGCCCGGCTCAAGCGCGTCCGGCAGCTCGTGGAGGAGCTCGAGCAAGCTCGTTCTGGCCCAACCAGTACGCCAACGAGAGCAATGCGGGCGCGCACTTCCGCACCACCATGCGTGAGATCGTCGAGGAGCTCAACGACAAGGTCGACTACGTCTTCTGTGCCACCAGCACCTGCGGCACGGTCCGCGGCTGCGGCGAGTACGTGCGCCGGCACGGGCTGGTGACCAGGGTCGTGGCGGTCGACTCGGTGGGGAGCCTGATCTTCTCCGACGTCCAGGGTCCCCGCCACCTGCCCGGCATGGGGGCGGGTCTGCGCCCCCCGCTCTGCGACCTCCAGTACATCGACGAATGTGTCCACGTCTCCGACCTCGAATGCATCGCCGGCTGCCGTGCGCTGGTGCGCCGCGAAGGGATCCTTGCCGGCGCCTCCTCTGGAGGGCTGGTGAGCGCGGTCGGCAAGATCCGGGATAGGATCCCCGCCGGCGCTACCTGCGTCGTGATCCTGCCCGATCGCGGCGAGCGCTATCTGGACACGGTCTACTCGGACGAATGGGTGCGTGGCCACTTCGGCGAGGGGACCGATCTCTGGCCCGAGAACGAGACCCTGTTTAAATGAGAGATGACGACATCCTGATCCTGCGCGGCGGCGAGGTGGCATCGCTCCTCGCCGGCCGGGAGACGGAGGTCATGGACGTGGTGGCGCGCGCCTACCTGGCGCATGGCCGCGGCGAGACTCGCTCCCGCACTCGACCTTCCTCCGCTTTCCCAACGACGACCTCAACCGTATCATTGCCTTGCCCGCCTACCTGGGTGACGGCTTCGGCGTCGCCGGCATGAAGTGGATCGCCTCGTTTCCCGGCAACCTGAAGCGGGGCTTGGCGCGCGCCTCGGCGGTGCTGATCCTCAACAGCGCGACCACCGGCCTGCCGGAGGCAATCCTGGAGAGCTCGTCGATCAGTGCCCGGCGGACGGCCGCGAGCGCCGCCCTGGCTGCCCGCGAGCTGCGCAAGGGACGCCAGACTCGCGTGGCAGGGCTGATCGGCACCGGGGTGATCAATTTCGAGACCGCCCGCTTCCTGGTGCGGGCCGTCCCGGACCTCGAGCGCTTCGTCCTCTTCGACCTGCACCGCGAGCGGGCGCAAGCGATGGCCGCGGCGCTCCAGGAGATGCTGCACGGCTATCGCGACGTCGAGGCGGAGGTCGCGGACAGCGCAGACGAGATCTTCCGGAGCTGCCCCCTGATCGCCTTTGCCACCACCGCGGTTCGGCCGCACGTGGCGGACCTGTCCGCATGCCCGCCGGGCGCCACCATCCTCCACACCTCGCTGCGCGATCTCACTGCCGGGGTGATCCTCGCCGCGGACAACGTGGTGGACGACGCCGACCATGTCAGCCGCGCCCAGACCTCGATCCACCTCGCCAAGCAGCAGGCGGGAAACCGGGACTTCATCCGCTGTACCCTCGCCGACCTGCTGGCGGGCACCGCGCCACCCAAGCGCGACGAGGCCGCAATCACGGTCTTCAGCCCCTTCGGCCTCGGCGTCCTCGACCTGGCCGTAGGGCAGCTCGTGCGCGAAAAGGCGCTGGAGTCCGGGCGGGGGACGGTGATCGAGGGGTTCTTGCCGTAGACCTCACCGCCGGCCGGCTGGCAGCGCCTTGAGGGCGTCGATCGGGCGGCGGTCGGGGGCCATGAGCTTGATAGCGCGGCGCAGGTGGTTTTCCGCCTCGCCGTAGTTGCCGGTCTCGCGGCTGATGATGCCGGCGTAGTAGGCGGCCAGGCCGCAGGTCGGGTCGCGCCGCAGGGTCTCGCCGAGCTCGCGGAGCGCCTGGTTGGCGTGGGCCGAGGACACCTGGAAGCGGCAATAGGCGGTCTCGGCGGCGTAGAGGCTGTTCTGCGGGTCGCAGTCGGAGGCGAACTCCAGGTGCAGGAGCGCCTCCTTGGGCTTTCCCTGCTCCAGCAGGGCCAGACCCCTTTTGAACTGCGCCTCGGAGTCGAGCAGGTCCGTCTTGATGCCGCCGAACGCCGGGGGTCTCTTTTCCCTTTCCTCGCGCAAGGTCTTGCGACGGAAGCGCAGGGTGTTCCGCTGCTCGCTGTCGGAGAGCTCGCCGAAGGCCCGCGCTCCTGCCAGGAAGAGGTCGCGCGCCCGCTCTTCCAAGCCGCGCAGATCGATGTGGTCCAGCAACCAGGGAGCGAATCTGCGGGCGAATTCGAGGTACTTCGCGTCGATGACCGGCAGCGTCGCCTCCTCCGGCACGCCGAGCAGGTCGAAGGCGTCCTGCCGGCGGTAGACCAGATAGGCCTGCATGATCTCGTTGTGGCGCCGCTCGACGTCCTGGGGAGGTGCCTGCGGGGCGGCCGTGGCCAGAGGAGGAATTGCGATGGGAGCTGTCTTGAGGGATGACAGGGATGGCCGCTGGAAGCTTCCCGTGCTCGAAAGCTGAGGCGCTGCCGGCGCGTCCTTGGGCAGCGCGTCAGCCGGAGCCACGACGCCGAGGATCGACAGCGCATAGAGCAGGCGGCTGATCTCGTCGATGGGCAACCCGGTGGCTTCGGCAAGCTCGCCCATCCGCCGGCCGGGGCGGATTGCCTCGATGAGCTGCGCCTGCCGCTGGCTCAGCTTGATGTCCTCCAGCGGGAACGCAGGGGAGGGGTTGATCGCGAGCCTCTTGCCCACCAGAGGTCCGACGGCCATGTCGACCTCGTCTTGCGGGGAGAGCTTCGTCACTCCCATGAGGATGAGCTGGGGGACTTTCACCTTGAGGGACGACTCGGCGGTGAGCTTCCCGTCGTCGAGGATGTGAATCTCGCCCTCGCGCCAGGAGAAGACGTCGAGCAGCTTCTTGGCCAGGTTCTGCTGCAGGATCTTGAAGAGGTCGACCGCGCTGACCAGCCCGAGCTCGAGGAGGACCTCGCCCAGGGGGACTCCCCTGGCCGCCGAGCGGGCAAGGCTGGTGGTGAAGTCCTCTTCGCTGAGCTTCCCTTCGAGGACCATGTACCGTCCGAGGGTCTCGTGGGCGAGGTTCGAGCGGCAGTCCACCGGCACGCCGCCCTCCAGGAAGATCTTCTTCCAGAGCTGGCGCCGCCGGATCTCGACGACCAGCGTTTTCCTGTGGACCGCCAGGGCGCAAAGCAGTCGCGAGAAGGGCACCTGCTCCAGGTTGCCCTCGCGGAGACTGGAGACCTCCTCCAACTGTGCAGGAGTCGGGATCAAGCGATTCTCGCCTCAGATCGAGCCATGAACATCAAGATGCTGTCCTGAGGCTACCATAGAAGGAGGGAGGAACACAGGATGCGCAAACCGGAGCTCCTCGTCACGGGTCCCGCAACGGGGCCGACCGTCGTGCTCGCCCATGGTGCGGGAGCGCCCATGGACTCGCCGTCCCTGAACGCGATCGCCGCGGGCCTGGCCAAGGAGGGGATCCGGGTGGCGCGCTTCGAGTTCCCCTACATGCGGGCCCGCCGCGAGGAGGCCCGGCGGAGGCCGCCCGACCGCGAGCCCGTGCTGCGCGAGGCCTGGAAGGCCGCCATCGAGGAGCTCGGCGGCGCCGGCAACCTCGTGATCGGCGGCAAGTCGATGGGCGGGCGCATCGCCAGCCTGATCGCCGACGAGGTGGAGCCCCGCGGGCTCGTCTGCCTCGGCTATCCCTTCCATCCGCCCGGCCAGCTCGAAGAAGACCCGGACCGCGCACCTGGAGCACCTGCGCACCCCGGCCCTGATCGTCCAGGGCACGCGCGATCCGTTCGGCACCCCGGACGAGGTCGCCGGCTACAAGCTCTCGCCAGCGATCCGGATCGTCTGGCTGGAGGACGGCGACCACTCGTTCAAGCCGCGGGCGTCGTCCGGCCGGACGGAGGCGCAGAACGTGGGCGAGGCGGTGGCCGCGGTGGCGGAGTTTGTGGGGTCGGTGGGGTAGCCTGGGCGTGGGCTCGCGCTGCTGCGAATGGACCTCGCGCCGCTGTGACTCGCCCCTGTTTCGCAGCAAATGGAGCTCCATCACGACGCGCAGGACCTTTTTCCGCTCGCGCCCGAGCTTCCAGCCGCTGCCGCGCGACCTTGCGCCGCCCGCGCTCGGCCTCGTTTCGCTGCGAAGTGACCCTGAGTGGCAGCAAATCGAGGCCGATTCGCAGCAAATTAACCTCGCGCGGCTGCGGCGCGACCCCGAGTCGCAGCGGCGCGACCGTGCGCAGCCCGTGCACGACCCCAAGTCGCAGCAGCTCGACCTCGTTTTACAGCATCTCGTCCTTGAATTGCTGCGCCGGCAGGGTGCGGCGCTGCGAATGATCCTCGAGTTGCATCGGCAGAGAGGCCTCGAAGACATACGCGAGCCCCGGCCCCTCACCCGGCGATGAATCGCCGGGCTAGGAACAGCGCCCCATGAATGGGGCTTGAAGCCGGGTTCACCCGGCGCTGTTCCTAGCCCGGGTATTTATGCCCGGGCCCGTTCCGGGAACCGGCTGTCGAGAACCGCCCCCGCCCGCTCCAGCGCGATCCCGCCCGCGGCGTCAAGCAGATTTGCGAGAGCCTCGGGAGAGCGCACCACGCTGTCCACCGCGCAGAGCGCCTCGATCACCCGCTCGTCAAAGAGAGCCAGATGGCCGACCACCTCCCGGCCGTTCTCCACGGCAAAACCGCCGCGGTCCGACTCGGTGCGCAGCCGGAACGCCGGGTCCCGGCCGGTGCCGGGAAGGATCGCGGCGGCGAGCCGCGCCAGCGCAGCGCTGCGGAACACGGCAAACGGCTGGAACCGCCGCGCCTGGCCCTCGCCGAGACGGTAGAGCCCGAATCCGGCGCCCGGGATCTCTTCGACAAACCACGGTCCGGCCATGTCGGCCTCGCCGGCCGTCACCGGCTCGTCGCGCTCGCCGATCCTCTGCAGAAACTCAGGGGTGAAGGCGTTGTGGGAAGACGGAACTTCGGGGAAAGACGGGGTGTTAGACTCATCGGAGCCTTGCATGGAGTGTATCCTCCGTGTCGGGTCAGGCTCGGGAGTGAGCGTCAACTCACTTCCGGGCCGTTTTTGTTTCGGGCCGCAGAGAGCCCGGCGGAAACGGTTCGAACGGCTTCCTTATCTGTTTTTGCTCTCCCTCGGCACCTCCTCTCGCGGGTTGGCTACAGCTTGTTACGCTCTGAAGCGTAATAGAGGGAGGAGCGGGGTGTCAAGAGGAAATTTCCTCCAGAAGCGCCGCGAGGTTTCGCCGCGCACCCTCTCTCCACGGGTGGCCCGGAGGCAGGCTTTTCTCGAGGATGGCCAGGGCGCGGCGCATCATCGGCTCGGCCTTCGATTGACGGTTCGTCTCCTTGAGCAACTGAGCCAGGTTGTTGAGGCGGATGGCGACGTTGGGGTGTTCCGCCCCGAAGGACTTCTCGTCGATGGCGAGGGCGCGGCGCATCAACGGCTCGGCCTCCGGCAGACGGTTCGTCGCCTGGAGTAACTGAGCCAGGTTGTTGAGTTCTATGGCGACATTGGGGTGTTCCTTCCCCAAGGACTGCTCATCGATGGCCAGGGCGCGACGCATCAACGGCTCGGCCTCCGAATGACGGTTCGTCGCCTGGAGCAACAAAGCCAGGTTGTTGAGGTCTATGGCGACGTTGGGGTGTTCCGTCCCGAAGGCCTGCTCGTCGATGGTCAGGGCGCGGCGCATCAACGGCTCGGCCTCCGAATAACGGTTCGTCGCCTGGAGCAACAAAGCCAGATTGTTGAGGTGTCTGACGGCCTTGGGGTGATCCGACCCGAAGGCCTGCTTGGCGATGGCCAGGGCGCGGCGCATCAACGGCTCGGCCTCCGAATAACGGTTCGTCGCCTGGAGCAACGCCGCCAGGTTGTTGAGGTAGGTACCGAGGTGGGGTTGCCCGTGCTGCTCAGCGATGGTCAACGTGCGGCGGTAAAGGGGCTCGGCCTCAGCGTGTAGGCTTTTCGCTGCGAGGTGATTTCCGAGGTCGTTCATGAGCCGGCTCGTCGGCTCTGCGATGCCGGCTTCATCTGCTTGGGCCACAATTTGCGCGACATGAGGCAGTAAGGGGTTCCAGCGCGGCCACGTGCGAACATCGCTGGAGCCACTGACCGCCGCCGCGTTCACGATCCGCAGAGCGAGCTTCGATCCAGGCCCTGAGCCGGTCCGCAGGGATGTGGCTCCGCAGCACCTCCTGGACCATCCGGTGGACCGCGAACGTCCCCTTGTCTTGGAGTGTGACCATCGAATAGGCCGCCAACTCGGCGAGCGCCTCGCGGACTGGGCAGGGGGCCGGCTGCCGGCCGGTTTCCTCGCAGAACAGGGCCGCCGCCTGCTCGACGGTCCCGGACCCTTCCTCGAACATCGCGACCGGAATGGGGTCGGGGGCCAGGAAAGCGGTCAGGCGGAGGAGCGCGGCTGAGGACGGGCCGAGCTCCTCGAAGGTAGTCTGCCAGGTGACGGCGACCGGGGCGGGATACTTCATCAGGCGGGGGTTGTGCCAGCGGAGCACCTGCGGGCGCTCGCGCTGCCAGGCGTCGAGGTAGTCGGTGAAGCGCATCCGCGTGTGGAGGATGTAGGCGGCGGCCTGCTCGAGCGCTAGCGGGAGATCCCCGAGGACCGCCGCCAGCCGGCCGGCCTGCTCTGGATCGTCCTTTTTGGTGCGCTGGAGGAGGAAATGGACGGCTTCCGCCCGTGAAATCGTGTCCAGGGGCTCCGTGAGGACGTCAGGCGGCCATTCGCTCAGCCGGGAGGTGATGAGCACCCGTCCTCCCGAGAGGCTGGACAGGAGCGCGCCCACGGCGGCGGCCGCCTCTTCCGTATCCACGTTGTCGAGGATCAACAGCCAGCCGGGATGCTCCCGCAGCCAGCGCAGGACCGCCGCGACCACCTCCTCTTCCACCGCGGCCGTCCGCTCCGGCAGGCTCAGCAGGGCCGGGCCGGCCAGAGACGCGAGGCCGCGGCGGAGCGCCTCGGGCGTGTCGGCGCGGACGAAGAAGGCGGCCGTATAGCGGTGGCCGCAGCGCCATGCGTGCTCCACGGCGAGGCGGGTCTTGCCGATGCCGCCGAGGCCGGAGATCGCCTCGCTCTGGGTGATGGCGGCGGCCCGGCCGGGCTGGTCGAGGGTGGACTCCAGACGAAGGAGGTCGGTGTCCCTTCCTTTGAAGAGGTCGCGCAGCGGCGGGAAGGGGAGGTTGTGGAAGGTCGGACCCGTCTGTGGCTCCGGCGCCTTTTTCGGAGTAGATACCGCGCGAGCCTTCTTTTGTTGACCCTTGCGGATCGCTTCTACGAAGCTGTCCAGCAGGGAATCGGCCAGGCCGTTCCGAAGGTCCAGCCAACTGAAATCCTTCAAGAACAGAGGAAGGCGTGGCTTCCTGGGTGCGCCGGGGAGCAGGACGGGGATGACGCGCAACCGCCGCCGAACGAATTCCTGGAGACAACCGCGCATCTCGGGCTCCTGCCACGGCCCGATGCCGCTGGGGCCGACGAGGACGGCGGCGGTCTCGCAGGTGCGGATGATCTTCTCGATCTCGTCCTGCCATCGGTCGCCGGGCAGGAGAACCTTCTCGTCCAGCCAGGGCTTGACGCCCAGCTCGCGCAGCCTGGCCTCGATCTCGCGGACGATGGGCTTGTCCTTGCTGTTGTGGCTGAGGAAGACGTCGAAGTTTGCCATGGTGGGGGAGCCTGGCGAAGTTTATCAAGGTCCCGCGTCCCGCCGGCTTGGAGCTTCGCCGGCCGCGGCCTGCCCCAGGACCGTGAGGCCGCAGCGGGCGCGGGGGTCCTCGCCGACGATCAACGCCCGCGTCTCCACGCCGTCCATGCTCCACGAAGCCAACTCTGCTCCCTTCCCGGGGCCATCCGCCGGTCCGTAGCACTCTCCTGCCTCATCAGGCAGGTCTGCGGTGTGTCTCCAGGTCGAGCAGAGGAAGCAAAGAGCGATGTCTGAACGATGGGCAGTGACTGCCCGCAACAAACAGCGACTTCCAGATCGCTCTAGCGCGACTCTGGTATCAGATCGCTCGACCTTTAGAGTCTTTTTCTCGACCTCAAGGAGCCGATTCTCGACCTTGAGGATGCAAATTGAGTGTCAGAATGGCCGATTCTCGACTTATTGCAGCCTCTGGTCTGCATACGCCTCGGCTAGGTCGAGAATAGAAATGGCTAGGTCGACGTCTTATTGAAGGGGCGCTCATTGCCCGCGTCGATTCTCGACCTGCCTGCCGGCGCCTGGTAGCAGCCGGGTCGGGGTGGGTGTGCCCTGGGAGCGCCGGCGTCTCGCCGGCTCTCAACGAGGCTATGGCGGAGACGGAGCCGCCGACCGCTGGAGCGGCGGTGGTGTCTGACGATGCCTCAGCGGCCGGCCAAGCTCCGGGCCGGCGGGACGCCGGCGCTCCCAGGGGTCCCTTCGGCGAAAAGCTAGGGACTACGGGGACAGGGGGTGAGGTCCCGCGGTAAGCTCTGCCTCCGTGTCCGCTTACACCGGTCAGCTCGCGGCGCTTGGGGCCGCCGCCCTCTGGGCCTGTACGGCGATGGCGATCGATGGTGCGTCACGCCGGATTGGATCGCTCACCGTCAACCTGGTGCGGCTGGTCTTTGCCCTGGCCTTCCATGCCCTGGCGAGCTGGGCCTTTCGCGGCATGCCTCTGCCGGTCGACGCGCCGCCGCACGCGTGGGTGTGGCTGTCGATCTCCGGCCTGGTGGGCTTCACCTTCGGCGACCTCTGCCTCTACCGGTCTTACCTGGTCCTGGGCCCGCGCCTCTCGACGCTGATGATGGCTCTGGTGCCGCCGCTCACGGCGCTTCTCGGCTGGCTGGCCCTCGGGGAGACGCTCACGCCGCGCGATCTGCTGGGCATGACGCTGACGGTCACCGGCATCGCCTGGGCGATTCTGGAGAGGAAACGGCCGCCCGCAGCGGTCGAGACGGCTCTCCCTGTACACGTCACTCCCGCGGGGATCGCTCTCGGCTTCGGCGGCGCCCTGGGACAGGCGGGCGGGCTGATCCTCAGCAAGATCGGCATGGCCGGTTACGGCAACGCGCAGGCAGCGACCGAGGTGCGGGTCATCGCCGGATTGGCCGGCTATACGATCCTGTTCTTCGTCCTGGGCTGGTGGCCCAGGGTGTGGTCGGGCCTGCGGGACGGCAAGGCCCTCGGCTTCTCGGCCCTGGGCGCGTTCTGCGGACCATTCGTGGCGGTGACGCTGTCGCTGATCGCGATCCGCGAGACGGTGGCCGGTGTGGCGGCGAGCATCATGGCGCTGTCGCCGGTGCTGATCATCCCGCTGGTCGTGGTCCTGCGCGGCGAGCGGGTCGGGGTGGGCGGCGTGGCCGGCGCCATGGTGGCCGTGGCCGGGGTGGCGTTGCTGTTCCTGTAGGCACCCCGACCCTGATCGTCCAGGGCACGTGCGACCCGTTCGGGCCGATCAGCCTATCCAGTTGCACGCCTGCCAATCCGGGGCTTCTCCACGGCCGTGATCAATGAGCGGCGGTGCCGCAAAGTTTTCAACGGCCGGGTCAGGCTGTCGGAAGAGATCCCGCGCCGGAACGCGAGGAGCAACCCCGCGGCCTCGGCATAACTGCGCGCCTCGATCACCTCATCCTCGATGCCAAGCGCGGCGCTCCCCACCGAAAGGATGGTCTCGTTCGCCGCCACTGCGATGACCGGGATGCCGCGTTCAATGGCGCAAAGCACCGGGATGCCCCCCAGGCAGCCGGCCGGCGCCACCACCGCGAGAAGGTTATTCACGTTGAGGACATCGGCTGCGCGCAGCCGCGGCGTGCGCGCGAGCTGCGGCGCTCGCCGCAATCCGATCAACACGCAGGCGAGACCGCTCGCCGACGACATCTCACCGCCGGCGCGGGCATCGACCACGCGATCGAGCAGATCCAGCTCCTTCTGGTTGAGCATCGGCGCGTGCGCCGCCGGCACGCGGAAGCGGTCTACGATCAGGTGAGAGACGACGGCCTCGACACCACCCATGGGGTTGGGCGCGTCGCCGGCGCCGGCGAAGTGCTGCACGTAATCGTCCGGCGGCAGGTCCTGGATTTGGGAGGTCACCGCAATGGCATTCGCTCCCTGGTCGATCAGCCGGCGGCAGGCTTCGAGCAACACCTCAGGATGCTCGACGGTGCCGACGAAGGCGCCCGAGCGGCTCTTGATGCAGCGGCTGCCGAGCGGCCGTTGCGTGACAACGCAGTCGACGATGTCCACCCCATGGACGGCGCGCACGGTGTTGACCACGTTGAAGACCGCGTCGAGCGCTGCGGGCTCGGCCCGCTCGACGATCAGCCCCACGCGATTGGCGAAGGGCACATAGAGATCGATCTCGCCCTTGGCCAGCAGGTCGATGCAGAAGCCCTCGGTATAGAGAACATTGCTCTCCAGGCTGATGAAATCGGAGGCGTTGACCGCGTTGGGATTGGTGATCAGATAGTCGGCGGTCGCCGCGAGCAGGTTGGTGACCGGCGCGGCGTCACCGGCATAGCCGCCGATAGAGCAGCCGACGCCGGTGGGGACGATACTGACGACCGCGACCTTGCCGGGATAGAGAGGTCGCTCGCCCGGGTCGGCTGGCGTCTCGCCGGCCACTGCCTTGGCTTCGGTGTCGATGGTGGCCTCTACCACCAGCTCGCTGCGGTCTGCGGCCGTGACGTACCAGCGCAGCGCCCCCGGTCCCACCCTTTTCTCGATCGCTCTGCGTAGCGAGCCGGTCTGGCGCATCTCGGCTCCGCTGATCCTGATTTGTCGATTCTCAATCACCTTGGATCCTCCGGATCAGAAAGTCAGCTCTGTGGAACGCTCATCGAGCTGACGGTTGGGTCATCGCCTCCTGAGGGCCGATTGCGAGGCTCGGATTGCCCGGCGTGGGAGCCGAGGAATCGGGTTCGTGATCGGGACCGGCAGCGTCGGGGATCTCGGTCTCCACGTTGCGCAGGCGCGGGTTGAGGAAGGAGGCCAGGGTGGCGGTAAGGACGAGGGCCCCCAGGAGTATGAAGAGGAAGCCGACGCCGCGCCCGTCGCCGACGCCGATCACCCGGCCCACCGTGCCGGCGAGCAGCCCGCCGGGAGAGAGCATGGGCTCGAAGACGTGGTCGGCGAGAGGTCCTGCGATGGAGTAGGCCAGCGGCAGGGCCCCGGTGGCGATGAGGCCGCGCACGGCGAAGACGCGGCCCTGGAGGTCCAGAGGCACTTTGCTCTGCCAGATCGCCTGGCTGCTGTTGCCCACGAAGGGGCCGGCGAGCATGAAGGCGAAGACGGCGCCCATCACCAGTTGCAGGTTGGGCTGCAGGCCGCCCAGGAACAGGATGAGCGCCTGGGCGACCAGGGCGCCGAAGATGCTCCAGACCTTCCGTTGCGGCCCGCCCCAGATGCTGAGGACCAGACCACCGAGGAAGAGCCCGGCGAGGGCGGCGGAGTTCACGCTGCCCAGTTGCTCGGGGGTGGCGAAGCTCAGGATGAGAGGCGTCAGCAGGATCTGCACCGTGCCGATGGAGAAGTTCGAGATGCCGAAGAGGATCAGGAGGCTGAGCAGGCCCGGCCGGGCCTTGACATAGCTGAAGCCGACGAGGATGTCGCGGTAGAAGGGGTTGTCGCGGCCCGAGTGCTGGGAGGCCGGCGGTTGAGGGATGCGCACCAGCAACAGCGTCAGGGCGGCGAACAGGAAGGTGCAGGCGTCGATGAAGATCACGCCGTGGTAGCTGAGCTTCCCCACCAGGAAGCCTGCCAGCAGGGGGGCGATCATGGCGAGGACCATCCCGGAGGTCTGCGCCATGCTGGTGATGCGGACCAGGAGGTGGCGTGGTACCAGCGTGCTGATCGAGGCGACGAAAGCCGGGCCTTGCAGGACGCCGATACAGGTCATGCCCACCGCCATGATGTAGCTGTATTCGGGCCTCATGAAGCCCTGCCAGAGAGCCGTCGCCAGGGTGAGCGTCATCGCCATCGAGGCCAAATTGCAGAGGAACAGCACCCGGCGGCGGTCGACGCGGTCGGCCAACGACCCGGCGACCGGGTTCAGGAGCAGGCCGGTGATGACGCTGGAGAGCATCAGCCCTGAGAACTGGGTTACCGATTTCGTCTCCTGGAAAAGCCAGACCCCCAAGGCGAAGGTCCCGAGCGCCGTCCCCATGCCGGAGACGGTCTGTCCGATCCAGAGGATGGCGTACATGCGCAGACCGTGCGATGCGGTCCGTCTTGCGAGGTTGCCTGTCTGGAGGGCGGGAACGGCCGCCGCCAGACGCCGGCCGAGCCCGGCGAGCCGGGAGCCCGCGCCCCGAGCCCAGGCGGGGAGGGGAAGCGGGGAACGGGAGGAGAGGCCGGCTCCACGGCGCACGGCGGCGGACAGGCCCGCCAGGGTCGGACGCGCGAAGAGCTCGCCGGGGTCCACGTCCCGTCCCCAGCGACGGGTGACGCGGGCGAGCAGCCGCACCGCGGCCACCGAGTCCCCCCCCGACAGAAAGAAGTCGTCGTCCAGGGTCGTGGGGCGTCGCCCCAGGACCTCCTCCCAGAGCGCCGCCAGCTCCGTCTCCACCTCTCCCCAGGCTCCCGGCGCCGCGGCGGGCTCCGCCGAGGGCGGCGGCAGCAGGAGGCTGCGGTCCACGGCCCCGTCCGCTGTCAGGGGGAGGCGCTCCAGGAAGGTGAAGCTGTCCGGCACCATGTGCGCGGGCAGGCCTGCGGCGCGCAGGTGGCGGCGCAGCTCCTTGGCGGAGGGCGGGCGGCCCGGGCGCGGCAGAACCCAGGCCAGGAGCCGGCCTCGCGGCCCCCCGGCCCGCCATTCCACCAGGGCGTGACGCAGGGCCGGGTGCCGTTGCAGGGCGCTCTCGACGAACCGCGTCTCCGCGCCGTACCCCAGCGCCTCCGGCGGCGGCGCCGTGCCGGCGCCCCGCAATGCGATCCTGCCGTCCGGAAGGAGCTGCGCCCGCTCGCCGGTGTACGCCAGGGGCCCGTCGGGCCCCCCGGCCCACAGCTCTCCGAGAGCCCACGCCGGCCGCGGGACGCCGCTTGCGTCGAGGACCTGGAGGCGGCGCCCGGCCAGGGGCTCGAAGGCGGCTTCCGCCGCCGGATCCGAAGGAGCGAAAGGCCCGGCCACGGCGGCCAGGGGTATCTCGGGAGAGCTCCAGGTGAAGGTGAGGCGTGCTCCGGGGCAGAGCGCTCCCAGGCGGGCCGCCAGCGTAGAGGGCGCGGCGTCGCGGTGGAGCAGCGCCAGGCGCAGGGGAGGGAAGGCGGCCCGGCGGCGGCCTTCGGCGTGGGTGACCACGGCCTCCAGCAGTGCCGGAGGCGAGCTCCAGACGGTGACCCGGTGCTGCGCCGCCAGCGCGGCGAGGCGGGCGGGATCGCGCTCCTCCCCGGGCGCCGGCAGCACGACGGCCGCACCGGCGGCCAGGGAGGCCAGGAGGTCGGCCAGGGCCGGCTGGGAGCCGGCGGGCGCCAGGGAGAAGAGACGGTCGCCGGGGCGCAGCTCCAGACGGTGGACGAGGTCCAGGAGGGCGGCGCCCGTTCCTGCCGGCAGGGGCTTTCCATCGGGAGCCAGGGCGGCGAGGGGGCCGCGGTCGAGGACCTCGCGGTAGGTGAGCGTGCCTTTCGGGGTGATCAGGGCCGGGGCCTCGGGGCTCGTCCGCGCCTGTTCCTCGATGCGGCGGTACAGGTCCTCGGCTCCGTCCGGTGTGGGACCGGCGGGGAGCGCCTCCTGCCGGCTCTTTCCCCACTGCGCGGGGCGCTCCTCGGACCACGCGGCGTCCAGGGTGGCGAGGCGGGAGAGCAGGTCGCGGTAGGCCTCGATCATCTCCGGGACCAGCTCGCCGGGGAGCACCTCCTCGACGGCCTGGCTGACCAGGGAGAGACCGCCCTGCAGGTTCGGCAGGACGACCCAGAACAGCAGGACCTGGGGGAGGGTGGCCAGGAGGTCCACCTCGGTCAGGTCGACCTGGATCATCGGCCGCGGCGCCGGCTGCGCGCCGCCCTCCGGCGCGGGAGCATCCGGCGAGGCCGGGGGCGCTGCCGCCGCCTGGGCGTTGGAGCCGTACCCGACCACGCTGTTGAGCTGGATGGGCATGGCGCTGCGGGCGCCGACCCGGTGCAGCCGGTTGTATTCCCGCAGGACCTGGTGGCCCGAGACCTCCTGGTGGTCGAGGTCGGCGGCGATCCGTTCCTGCAGGCGGCGGGCGCGGTCGATGAAGCTGCCGGGACCGTCCTCGAAGGCCAGGAGGTGGATGATCGTGAAGCTGCCCAGAACACGTTCGATGTGGGGGTGGATCGGGGGGCGGTAGGTGCCGCCGAAGCCCACGCTGAAATCGGGGGCCGCGCTCCACGACCGCAGCACCTCGGCGAAAGCTGCGGAGACGGCGGTGGTGGGAGTGATCCCGGCGCGGGCCGCCCGGCCGCAGAGCGTCTGCCAGTCCTCCGCTCCGAGCACCTCCTGGTCGCGCTTGACCACCCTGGGCACATCCTCGGGGGCGAGGGCACGGGCCAGGGGAAGGACCGGCGGGGGCGGCAGGTGCGGCAGCCGCTCCATCCAGTAGGCGTGGGCGCGGGCGTAGGTCTCGGTCTCCCGGAAGGCGGCCACCGCCCGGACATGGTCCAGGAACGACACGTCCAGCTCCGGCAGCGGCTGGTCCGGGAGATTGAGGACCAGCACCAGCTCCGAGAGGAGCACGCCGCGGGCGGCGCCGTCGATCAGGATCAGGTCGAAGCGCGCGTGCAGCCGGATCCTGCCCTCGTCGAGCTGGTGGAGGACGATCTCGAAGAGCGGCCAGCGGTCCGGCGGCCGATTGGCGTAGCGCATCTCCTCGCGGATCTGGAGGCGGCGCTCCTCGATCCTCTCCGCGCCGCGCCCGCTCAGGTCCGCGACCTCGACCTCGTAGGGCGGCACCTCGGAGAGGAGCTGGAGCTGGCCGTCCGGGAGCACGACGGTGCGCAGCATCTCGTGCCGTTCGATCAAGGTTCGCAGGGCGTCGTTGAGGCTGGCGGCGAGCTGCCAGACGATGCCGGGGAACTCGTATTCCAGATAGACGTTCGCCCCAGAGCCGCCGAGATCGAAGATGCCGCTCCGGGACAGCCACAGGGCTTCCTGGAAGTCGGTGGGGGGGACGGGAGCGTGGCGGTCTGTGGGCCCGTCAGGAATTCTTGGGATCTCGGGCGTGCGGGGGGCGACCGGCGGGGTTCCGCGCTCCCGCATTTTGCGCATCAGCAGCTCGCGCTGCTTGGGGGAAAGGGAGGCGATCCGCCGCTCCGCTTCATTCATCGGCGAGCTCCGCATCGAGCTGGTCGGGCGACGTCTGCTCGACCTCCTCCAGCAATTCGGCCAGAAGGTCGGCGTCGAGGCCCTGGGCCTCGGCGTTCGCCACTGCCAGGGCCATGTCGGCCAGGGTGTTGGTGCCGTAGAGCATCCGTAGCGGCAGGTCGATCCCCAGCTCGGAGCGCACGCGCAGGATGAGCTTCATGGCGAGGAGCGAGTGCCCGCCCAGCTCCAGGAAGCTGTCGTCGACGCCCACCCGTTCCAGACCGAGCACGCCGGCCCAGATCTCGACGAGCTGCTGCTCCGTGGCGTTGCGCGGGGCGACGTAGCGGTCCTCGCGGCCGATGCGGACGGAGCCGGGGTGGGGCAGGCGGCCCCGGTCCAGCTTGCCGCTGGGTGTGAGGGGCAGGTCGTCGATCATCACGAAGGCCGACGGCACCATATGGGCCGGCAGGGACGCCCGCAGGAAGCCGCCGAGCTGCGCCGGGAGCGCCGCCGCTTCGCCCGCGGCTTCCTCCCGCGGCACGACCCAGGCGGCCAGGCGCAGGTCGCCACCCGCGTCCCAGGCCGCGACCACCGCGTTGCGCACGGAGGGATGGCGCTCGAGGGCCGCCGCGACCTCGCCCGGCTCGATCCGGAAACCCCGGATCTTGACCTGCTGGTCGATGCGGCCCAGGAAGTCCAGGGTCCCGTCCGGCAGCCACCGCCCGAGATCGCCGGTGCGGTAGAGCCGTTCGCCCGGCGCGCCGCCGGGGAAGCCGAAGGGGTCGGGCACGAATCTCTCGGCGGTGAGGCCGGGCCGGTCGTGGTAGCCGCGGGCGAGGCCGGCGCCGCCGAGCAGGATCTCGCCGGGAGCGCCGGTGGGCGCCGGCGCCAGGGTGCGGTCGAGCACAAGGACGCGCAGGCCGGTGATCGGCCGGCCGATCGCCAGCCTGCCCTCGCCCGCCAGAGGGCTCGCGCCCTCTCCCGCGGCATCGCCGGCGGTGGCGCAGACCGTCGATTCGGTGGGGCCGTAGGCGTTGACCACCGTGCGGCCCGCCGGTCCTCCGCTCCAGCGGCGGACCAGCTCGGGCGGGCAGGCCTCGCCCGCCAACACCAGGACCCGGAGGTCCGGCAGCGGCGCCTCGGGCAGGGAGGCGAGGACCGATGGCGGCAGCGTCAGGTGCGTGATGCGCCGCTCGGTGAGCAGCTCCAGGAGGTCCGGTCCGGGCATCAGCCGCGGCGCGGGGGCGAGGTGGAGCTCCGCCCCGCCGAGCAACGAAAGCAGGATCTCCGACACCGAAGCGTCGAAGCTCACCGGGGCGAACTGCAGGACGCGGTCTCCCGGCTGGACATCGAAGGCCGCGGTCTGCGCCGCGGCCAGGTTGCCGAGGCCGCCATGCGGCACCAGGACCCCCTTGGGCAGGCCTGTCGAGCCCGACGTGTAGATGACGTAGGCCAGGCTCTCGGGATCCCGGGGCTCCTTCAGGGGATCGCCGCTCTCCGCCGCGATGAGCGACGCGTCGGCGTCCAGGCGGAGGATCGGGAGCCCTTCGAGAGGGCCCGGCAGGGCGGCCAGCAGCGGGTCCTCCGTCACCAGGAGCGCCGCCCGGGAGTCCGTGAGCATCAGCTTCAGGCGCTCGAACGGATAGGACGGGTCGAGAGGCACATAGGCTCCGCCGGCCTTCCAGATGGCGAGCAGGGCCACCAGCAGGGCCGGAGAGCGGTCGAGGCAGACTGCGACGCGCGATTCGGGCCCCACGCCCCGCGCCGAGAGGAGCCGCGCCACCTGGTTGGCCTGCCGGTCGAGCTCGCCCAGGCTGAGCCGGGCGCCGTCGGCGACCACCGCCAGGGCGCCGGGAGCCTGCCGGACGCGCTCCTCGAACAGCCGGGCGGCGTGGACCCGGGGAGCCGCCGGTCCGCCCCGGCTCCAGTCGTGGCAGAGCTGCCGGCGCTCCACTTCGCTCAGCAGGGCAGCCTCGGCGTGGGGGCGCCGGGGGGCGTCGGCGATCGCTGTCAGCGCCCGCTCGAAGTAGGAGCCGATGGTCCGGACCTGCTCCAGGGCGATCTCGGCGTCCGAGAAATTGAGGCGGACGGCGAGTTGCGAGCCCTCGGCGTCGAGCGCGAAGTTGACCCCGAGGGGGAAGTTGGTCTCTTCGTAGCCGAAGCTGGACAGGGCCTGAATGCCGCCGATGGCCCGGGTCTCCTTATAAACGTGGAACTGGATCACCCCGAAGACCGTCTCGAAGAGCGGCCGGCCGCCGTGCGCGGCCTGGATCTCCACCAGCGGGAAGCGGCGGTGGGGGAGCATGTCACGCTCCAGCGCAAAGGCGGCCTCCGCCAGCCCGGCCCAACTCTCTTCCCCCAGGCGCAGCCGGAAGGGCAGCGTGTTGAGAAAGAGACCCAGGGACTGGTCGGCCCCCTCCTGCTCGGGGCGGCCGTTGGCGACGATGCCGATGATCACGTCGCTCTCGCCGCTGACGAGCTGGATCACCTTGAGGTGGGAGGCGCAGAGCATGCTCTTGAGCGGCACGCCGGCCTGGCGGGCGGCCCTTTTCAAGCCGTCCACCACCTCCGGAGAGACGGGCACGAAGAGGTCGCGCCCCCGGCGGGACTCCACCTTTGGCCGCGGCCAGCGCGGCAGCGGGGTCGCTGTGGCGCCCTCCAGGTTCCGCAGCCACATCTCCCGCGTGTCCGCGGACTCCAGGGCCTGCCGCTCGAGGGCGATGAAGTCGCGGAAGCCGGTGTCCGGGGGAAGCTCCGGCAGCTCCTCGCCGCGCAGGGTGGACATATAGACCCGCATCAGCTCCGTCCGCAGAGTGGCGGCGCTCCAGCCGTCGAGGACGGAATGATGGAAGCTCAGGCTGTTCTGGAACGTGTCCTCGTCCAGGAGGTGGATGTGGAACCGCAGCAACGGCGGCTGCGACCAGTCGAAGCCGCGGCGCCGCTCCGCCTCCAGCCAGGCGCCCACCTCCAGCTCCTGCTGCTCGGCGGGGAGCTGGCGCAGGTCCTCCACCACCAGGGGCACGGGGGGTTCGCGGTGGACGAGCTGCAGAGGCTCCCCGAAGCCGTGGATTGCGAAGGAGGTGCGCAGCACCGGATGGCGTGCCATGACCCGCGCGATGGACCCGCGGAGCGCCGCCTCGTCGAAGGGGCCGCGCAGCCGTTCGCTGAAGATGTCGTGGTACACCGAGGCCTCGGGGTCGAACGAGCTGTGGAAGAGCATGCCGGCCTGGAGCCGGGCCAGGGGATAGGCGTCCTCCAGCCCGGCCGGGAGACCGTCGCGGTCCTCGGCGGAGACCAGCTCGAAGGGGCCGGTCCGGGCCGGGGCGGCTTCGCCTTGGGAGGTCGCGATCTCGCGGGCCAGGTCGCGCACGGTCTGGTGCTGGAACACCTGCTGGAGCTTCAGCTCGAACCCCCGCTCGCGCAGGCGGCCCACCATCCGCAGGCTGAGGATCGAGTCGCCGCCCAGGGCGAAGAAGTTGTCGCGGGCTCCCACCCGGGAGACGCCGAGGATCTCGCCCCAGACCTCGGACAGAATCTCTTCCAGGGGGGAGGCCGGCGGTACGTATTCGGTCTCGGCCAGGGCCACCGCGGTGTCCGGGGCGGGGAGGGCCCGGCGGTCGAGCTTGCCGCTGGGGGACAGCGGAAGGGTGTCCAGCCCCACGAAGCGGGCGGGGACCATGGCCTCTGGGAGGCGCTCGAGGAGGAAACGGCGGATCTCGTCGGCGGTGGCTGCCGTCGGGGGGGCCACGTAACCCACCAGACGGCGCACGCCCCGGTCCTCGCGCAGCAGCACGGCGGCCTCGCGGACTGCGGGGTGGCGCAGCAGGGCGCTCTCGATCTCGCCCAGCTCGATGCGCACGCCCCGCAGCTTGACCTGGTGATCGATCCGCCCCAGGTACTCGACTATACCGTCCGGCCGGCGGCGGGCGAGGTCCCCGGTACGGTAGGCGCGAGATCCCTGCGGGGCTCCGAAGGGATCGGGGACGAACCTCTCGGCCGTGCAGCTCCGGCCGGCCGAAGTAGCCGCGGCCGACGTTGACGCCGCCGATCCACAGCTCGCCGGCGACCCCCAGGGGCACCGGGCGGCCGCCCCGGTCCACGAGGTGGATGCGGGTGTTGGCGATGGGGCGCCCGATCGGCACGGCGCGGTCGGCATCTCCCGGCGGACCCGGCGGGCAAGGGTGGAAGGTCACGTCGACCGCGGCCTCGGTGGGCCCGTAGAGGTTCTCCAGAGCCACGCCCGGCAGGCGCTCGTGGAAGCGGCGCACCAGCCCCGGCGTCAGCGCCTCGCCGCTCGCCACCACCCGGCGGAGCGAGCGGCAGCCGTCGATCCCCGGCTCCTCCAGGAACACCTGGAGCATGGAGGGGACGAAGTGGAGCACGGTCGTCCCTTCCGCGGCGATGCGGGCCGCCAGGGCGGCGGGGTCGCGGTGCTCGCCCGGCCGGGCGAAGGCCACGCGGGCGCCGGCGAGCAGCGGCCAGAAGAATTCCCACACCGACACGTCGAAGCTGTAGGGGGTCTTCTGCAGCACCGTGTCGGCCGGGTCCAGGGCGTAGGCCTCCTGCATCCACAGCAGCCGGTTGCGGATGGCGGCGTGCTGCACCATGGCGCCCTTGGGGCGGCCGGTCGAGCCCGAGGTGTAGATGACGTAGGCGAGCTGGAGATCGTCCACCGCCTCATCCAGAGGGGAGCCGTCGTGGTCTGCGGACTCGCGGCCGTCGGGGTGGAGGGAGAGGACGGCGACGGTGGTCTCCGGGGTCTCCGGCAGGACCGGCCGCAGCCGCTCCTGGGTGAGGAGCACGGCCGGCCGGGCGTCGTCCAGCATGAAGGCGAGGCGCTCCCGCGGGTAGTCGGGGTCCAGAGGGACATAGGCGGCGGCGCTCTTCAGGGTGCCCAGGAGGGCGACCAGCAGCTCCAGCGAGCGCTCCATGGCCACGGCCACCCTTGTCTCCGGTCCGCAGCCCAGGGAGCGCAGGTGGCGGGCCAGGCGGTTGGCCCGGGAGTCCAGCTCGGCGTAGGTCAGGCTCTCCCCCTCGAAGCTCGCGGCGACCGCGCCGGGCGTGCGCGCCGCCTGCGCCGCGATCAGTTGGTGGAGGCCGCCGCGCTCTGGAGGCCAGGCATACGCCACGGCGGTGTCGTTCCACTCGTGGACGAGCTGCCGCTCCTCGGTGGGGGAGAGCAGGGGAAGCTCCGCGACGGAGCTCCAAGGGGCGTGGGCCATCCCGGCCAGGAGGGTCTCGAACCACCGGGCCAGGCGTTGGGCGGTGCTGGCGTCGAACAGCTCGGTGCGGTACTCCAGGAGGCCGAAGAGACCGCCCGGCGAGTCGGCCAGCGAGACGTACAGCTCGAACTGGGCCTGGTGCGCGGCGATGGGGAAGGGGAGCGCGGCGAGCCGGCCCGGCCGCTCCTCGACCGGGGGGAGGTTCTGGAAGGCGAGCATCGCCTGGAACAGGGGGTTGCGCGACAGGTCGCGGGGGAGCTCCAGGGCGTCGATCAGCCGTTCGAAGGGGAGGTCCTGGTGGGCGTCGGCGCCGAGCACCGTCTCCCGGACCCGCGAGAGCAGCGCCGGGACGCCGGGGTTGCCCGTGAGATCGGCGCGCAGCACCAGGGTGTTGATGAAGAAGCCGATCAACCCCTCGAGCTCCGGACGGACGCGGCCGGAGGTGGGGGTGCCGAGGAGGAGGTCGTCCTCGCCCGTGAGGCGCGCGAGGAGCGCGGCCAGGCCGCCCGCCAGGGCCATGAACAGCGTGGCTCCGTGCTCGCGGGCGAGCTCGCGGAGGGCCGCGGCCGTCTTGTCGCCGACAGCGATCGGTGTGCGGGCGCCGCGCGAGGTCTGGACGGCCGGCCAGGGGCGGTCGACGGGGAGGGCGAGCCGGGTGGGGGCGCCGGCGAGCCGCTCCCGCCAGTAGCGGAGCTGGCCTTCCAGAGTCTCGCCCTGGAGCCAGCCGCGCTGCCAGGTGGCGAAGTCGGAGTACTGCAGCGGCAGCTCTGGGAACGGCGAGGGGGCGCCGGTGCCGAGCGCTTCGTAGAGCAGCGTCAGCTCGCGCACCAGGAGGCCCATGGACCAGCCGTCGGTCGCGATGTGATGGAGGAGGAGGACGAGAACGTGGTCGCCCCGGTCGAGCTCCACCAGGACGGCGCGGAGCACGGGGCCGCGGACGAGGTCGAAAGGCTCCGCGATCAGGGTCGCGGCGATCCGCGCGGCCTCGGCCTCGCGGTCAGGCGCCGGCAGCCCGGCCAGAAGGACGCGGGGCAGCGGGACGGGGGCCGGCGGTTGGACGATCTGCCGGGGCTCGCCGTCGATCATGGCGTACACCGTGCGCAGCACCTCGTGGCGGCGCGCCGTCTCGGTCAAGGCGCCCGCCAGGGCCGCGGCGTCCAGACCCCCGCGCAGGAGGCGCACGGCCTCGGCGATGTTGTAGGCCGTGTTCGCGGGCTGGAGCTGGTGGAGGAACCAGAGGCGCTGCTGGCCGAAGGAGAGCGGAGCGGGGCCGGAGCCGGCGCGGCGCCCGACGGCCGGGCGGGTGCCGGTCTCCACTCCGTGCTTGCGGAGCAGCTTCTCCAGCAGGAGCTTGCGCTTGTCGGAGAGCTCGAGGGTGCTGGTCATGGCTGGAATCCTTCCTCGGCGGTCGCTTCGGCGAGGAGCAGGGCTTCCACCTCCTCCTCCGAAAGCCCGGCGAGCTCGACCCGCAGAGCGGCAGTCTTTTCCACCTTGGCGCCGTCGCTCGAGCGGCGGAGGGCATCGGCCAGGCCGGCGACCGTGGGCTCCTCGAACAGGTTGCGAAGCTGGAAATCGATATCGAATGCCTCGCGGACGCGCGCCAGGGCCTGGGTGGCCATGAGCGAGTCGCCGCCCTGCTCGAAGAAATTGTCGAAGGCGCCCGCCCGCTCCACCTTGAGCACCTGGGCCACGATGTCGGCCAGCACCTGCTCGAGCGGACCGCGGGGCGCGACGAAGCTCGCGGAGCGCTCGGCCTCCGGGGCGGGCAGGGCCGCGCGGTCCACCTTGCCGCTCGGCAGCACCGGCAGCTCAGCCAGCGTGACGAAGGCCGAGGGGACCATGTAGGCCGGGAGACGCTCGGTGAGAAAGGCGCGCAGCTCCGCAGGGTCGACCGGCCCGTTCTGGGGGAGGACGTAGCCGACGAGGCGCGGATTGCCCGGCAGGTCATCGCGCACGGCCACGACCGCCTGCCGCACGCCCGGGAAGCGGGTCAACGCCACCTCGATCTCCCCGGGCTCGACACGGAAGCCGCGGATTTTCACCTGGTGGTCGGCGCGGCCCAGGAATTCGAGGTCGCCGTCCGGCCGGTAGCGGCCGAGATCGCCGGTCCGGTACAGGCGCCCGCCCGGCTCGCCGGAGAGCGGATCGGGGACGAAGACCTCGGCCGTGAGGTCCGGCCGGCCGAGGTAGCCGCGCGCGAGGCCTGCGCCGCCCAGGAACAGCTCTCCGGCCACCCCGCGGGGGACCGGCAGGAGCTTGCGGTCGAGCACATAGACCCGCGCGTTGGGCAGCGGGCGGCCGATGGGCACGTGGGTTGCCGCGAGCGCCGCGGCTTCGCCGCTCGTCGTCTGCCAGACCGTCGTCGTGACGGTCGCCTCGGTCGGTCCGTACGACGAGAGGAACGAGGCCGCCGGGCCGGCGAGCGCCGCCCAGGTCTGCAGGCGGGCCACCGGCACGCTCTCGCCGCCGGTCAGGAAGGCGCGCAGGCTCGCGGGCAGCGGCAGGCGCGCCGCCGCCACCTCTTCCACCCACTGCCGCCAGAGGGCTGCCGGCAGGTCGAGCACGGTCAAGCCGTAGCGCTCACAGAGGTCCAGGATGTCCGCCGCCGTGCAGCTCGCGCGGGTTGGAGTGGATGACCAGCGCGGCGCCGCTCGCCAAAGGCGGGAAGATCTGCAGCACCGAGGCGTCGAAGGAGAGCGGCGCGAAGAGCAGCAGCCGGTCGGCGGCGCCGAGCCCGAGCGTGCCGGCGAGGCCGAGGACGAAGTTGGCGGCCCCGCGGTGAGTGGCCACCACTCCTTTGGCCGCGCCGGTCGAGCCCGAGGTGTAGATGACGTAGGCCGCGGCGTCCGGCGTGGCCGGCCGCCGTTGGCGGGCTCGCGGCGCCGCCCCCTGCCGCAGCTCCGGGACGAGCACCTCGCGAGGCGCCAGGCCCGGCGCCAGGCCCGCGCGGGTCAGCACGGCGGCGAGACCCGCGTCGGCCGCCACCGTGACCAGCCGCTCGCGCGGCCATTCCGGGTCGAGCGGCACGTAGGCGGCGCCGGCCTCGAGCACGCCGAGAAGCGCGGCGATCGCCGCGGCCGAGCGCTCCAGGCAGACGCCGACCCGGTCCTCGGCGCCGAGGCCCAGCCGCTCCAACCGCTCCGCGATCCGTCCCGCCCACCCGGCGAGCTCGCCGTAGCGGACCACGCCGTCTCCCTCCACCACCGCCGGAGCCTCGGGCGTGAGGGCCGCCTGCCGCGCGAAGAGACCGTGCAGGCTGAGCTCCTCGCCGGTCCTCGCGAGGGCTGTCGCGTTGCCGGCGAGCACGACCTGGTGGTGTTCCTCCTCGTCGAGCAGCGGCAGGTCGCCGAGCGGCCGTTGTGGCTCCGCCACGGCGCGCGCCAGCAGGTGGCCGAACAGGCGCAGCATCCGGCGGGCCGTGGAGGCCTCGAACAGGCCGGCGTTGTAGTCGAGATGGAACCCCAGGCCGGAGGCGATCTCGGTGCAGACCAGCGTCAGGTCGAACCGGGCCACCCCCTCGTCCGCGCCGAACGGTTGCAGGGCCAGCTCGCGGGCACCCGCAGGGCCCGCTGGCGGCGCGCTCTGGTAGACGAACAGCGCCTGGAAAACCGGCGCGTAGCTCATGTCGCGCTGCGGCGCAAGCTCGTCGACCAGCTTCTCGAACGGCAGGTCCTGGTGCCCGTAGGCCCCGAGAGCCGCCTCGCGCACCCGGGCGAGCAGCCCGGCGAAATCCGGGTCTCCCGCGAAGCCGGCCCGTAGCGGCAGGGTATTGGCGAAAAAGCCGATCAGCTTTTCGAGCTCGGCCCGATCGCGGTTGGCGACGGGCGTGCCCACCACCACCGATTCCTGGCCGCCGCTGTACCGGCGGAGCAGGGCCTGATAGGCGGCCAGCACGGTCATGAACCCCGTGGCCCCCCGGCTCCTCCCCAGCCGGAACAGAGATCCGGTGAGGTCGTTCGGGATCTGCAGCCGGCAGCGTCCGCCGCGGAAGCTCTGCACCGGCGGGCGCGGCCGGTCGAGGGGCATCTCCAGCAGGGCGGGAGCCCCGGCGAGCTGGTTGCGCCAGTAGTCGATCTGCTCCAGGAGCACCTCGCCCTGGAGCCAGCTCCGCTGCCAGACCGCGAAATCGGCGTACTGGATCGCCAGCTCGGGGAGCCGCGAGGGTCTCCCCTCGGCGGCCGCCCCGTACAGCTCGACCACCTCCTTGGACAGCACCTCGATCGACCAGCCGTCGCCGGTCACGTGGTGGATGGTGAAGAACAGGACGTGCTCGCCGGGGGCGAGGTGCAGCAGAAGGGTGCGCACCACCGGCGGCTGGGAGAGGTCGAACGGCCGCGCCGCCTCGTCGCGACCGAGCTCGGTGGCCACCTCCTCGCGCGCCTCCGCGGGCAGGGCCGAGAGGTCGATGACGGGGAGGGGCTGCCGCGCCGGAGGCGCGATCGACTGCCGCGGCTCGCCACCGGCGACGACCAGGGTCGTCCGCAGCGTCTCGTGCCGCCGCGCCACTTCGGTGAGGCTCGCGGCCAGAGCCGGCGCGCCGAGAGGGCCGTTCAGCCGGAAGCCGAAAGGCATGTTGTAGGCCGGGCTCAGCGGATCCATCTGGTGCAGGAGCCAGAGGCGCTGCTGCCCGAAAGACAGGGGCATCAGCCCCTCCCGCGGCACCGGGAGCAGAGGCGGAGTGAGCCGGCCCGTGCCGGCCTGGCGCGCCGCCTCGACCCGCGCCGCGAAGTCCGACAACGCCGGGGCCTCGAAGAGATCGCGCAGCGGCATCTCGATGTTGAACGCGTTCCGCAGGCGCGACAGGACCCGCGTCGCCAGCAGCGAATGGCCGCCCAGGTCGAAGAAGCGGCCGTTGGCTCCGACCCGTTCGAGGCCCAGGACCTCGGACCAGATCCCGGCGAGGATCTCTTCAACCGGCGTCCGCGGCGGCACATAGTCCTCGTCGAGGCCCTGCCGCTCCGGCGCCGGCAGGGCCCGGCGGTCCACCTTGCCATTCGGGGTCAGGGGCAGCGCCGTGAGCGTCACGAAAGCGGAGGGCACCATGTAGTCCGGCAGCCGCTCCCGCAAGGCCTGGCGGATCGCATCGACCGTGGCGTCGCCGGCCACGTAGGCCACCAGCCGCCGGTCGCTTGACGATCGGTCGGATCGGTCCGATTGCACCACCACAGCCGCCTCGCGGACTCCGGGCAGCGCAGCCAGCGCCTGCTCCACCTCGCCCGGCTCGATGCGGAAGCCGCGGATCTTGACCTGGTCGTCGAAGCGGCCCAGGAACTCCAGATCTCCGTTGGGGAGGACCCGCACCTTGTCGCCGGTCCGGTAGAGGCGGGCTCCCGGCTCGGCGGCGAACGGGTCCGGGACGAACTTCCAGGCCGTGAGGTCGGGTCGGCCCAGATAACCGCGGGCCAGGCAGGCGCCACCGAGATAGAGGTCCCCCGGCACGCCGATCGGAGCCGGCAGCAGGCCGGGCTCCAGGACATAGGCCGTGGAATTCCAGATCGGCTGGCCGATGGACGGATGGACTGCCCAATCCTCCGGGTCGGGGCTCAGGGTGCAGGCAGTGGCCACGTGCGTCTCGGACGGGCCGTAGTGGTTGTGGAAGGCGCACCCCGGGAGGCGCCGCAGGAGGTCCGCCATGGCCCGGTTCGTCTGCAGCCGCTCGCCGGTCGTGGTGATCTCCTTGAGAGGCGGCAGCACTTCCGAGCCGGCGAAAATCTCGGCGAGCTGCTGGAGGACGACGACCGGGAAGATCGCCTTCTCGATCCGCTGCCCGACGAGCAGCCGGGCCAGAGCCGGCATGTCGCGGCGCAGCTCTTCGGGCACCACGACCAGGGTGCCTCCGGAGCCCCAGCAGGCGAACATCTCGTGGAAGCTGGCGTCGAAGCTCAGGGAGGCGAACTGCAGGGTCGGCACGCCGCCCAGGAGAGTCGCCAGGTGCCACTCGATCAGGTTGCGCAGGGGCCGGTGAGCGAGGGCCACTCCCTTGGGGCGGCCGGTCGAGCCCGAGGTGTAGATCACGTAGGCCAGGCTTTCGTCCGGCGTTTCGCTGGACTCCGGGACCTCACCCGCATCGTCTTCCATCCCCGCCATCTCATCACCGCCGTCGAGCAGGATGACCCCGGAGCTTCCGGCGGGCAGCCGGCCGCGCAGGGACTCCTGGGTCAGCAGCACGGGGGAGCGGGTGTCTTCGAGCATGAAGGCCAGGCGCTGCTCGGGGTACCGGGGATCGAGCGGCACATAGGCTCCGCCGGCCTGGAGGATGCCCAGCACACCGACGATCATGTCCAGGGAGCGTTCGACCATCAGGCCGACCAGGACGTCGGGACCGACGCCCAGCCGGCGCAGGCGCCGGGCGAGACGGCCGGACCGGGCGGCGAGCCCGGCGTAGGTCAGCTCCTCCGTCCCGAAGACCACGGCGACGGCCTCCGGCGTCCGCCGGGCCTGCGCCTCGAACAGCCCGTACACGGAGGCCCTGGGGGTCAACGCCGCGGTGTCGTTCCATTCGGCCACGACCTGTCCGTGCTCCGCCGGGCTCAGGAGCGGCAGCTCCGAGGCGGGCCGCTCCGGCGCCGCCAGGGCCGCGGTGAGCAGGAGCTCGTAATGACCGGTCAGGCGGTCGATGGTCGCGGCGTCGAACAGGTCGGTGGCGTACTCGACCGCGCCGCGGAGCCCCCCCGGCCACTCCCCGAGGCTGAGCGTGAGATCGAACTTCGACGTCTTGCCCGGATCGCTCAACTGCTCCAGGCGCAGGCTCGGGATCTCCAGGCCCTCGCCGGGAGCGTTCTGCAGGGCGAACATCACCTGGAACAGCGGGGTCTGCGCGAGGCTCCTCTCCGGAGTCAGCTCCTGGACGAGCCTCTCGAACGGCACGTCCTGGTGCGCGTGGGCGGCGAGCGCGGTCTCGCGCACCCGGCCGAGCAGTTCCCGGAACGAGGGATCGCCGGTCATGTCGCCGCGCAGAATCAGGGTGTTGACGAAGAAGCCGATCAGCCCTTCGACCTCCACCCGGTTGCGTCCGGCGAGCGGGGTCCCCGTGGCGAAGCTCTCCTGCCTGCTGTAGCGCGCCAGAAGGATCTGGAATCCGGCCAGCAGCAGCATGAAGAGCGTCGTGCCCTCGCGCCGGCTCAAAGCGTGCGCCTGCCGGACGAGCCCGAGCGGCATCCGCACCTCCGCCAGGGTGCCCCGATAGCTCTGGATTCCGGGCCGTGGCCGGTCGGTCGGCAGCTCCAGCAGCGGCGGCAGGCCGGCGAGCTGCCGGCGCCAGAAGGAGATCTCGTCCTCCAGGACCTCGCCGCGCAGCCACGACTGCTGCCACGAGGAGAAGTCGGCGTACTGCACCGGCAGCTCCGGCAGGGGCGATGGCCTGCCTTCGACGAACGCCGCGTAGAGGGCCGAGAGCTCGCGGACCAGGATGCCGGTCGACCAGCCGTCGCTGGTGATGTGGTGCATGGTCAGCGCGACGATGTGGTCCATCTGTCCCCCACGAAGGGCCAGCCGCAGCAGCAGGCCGCGCAGCAGCGGATCGCGGGAGAGATCGAACGGGCGGGTGGCCTCTTCGCCGACCAGGGTGCGCGCCAGTGCCTCGCGCTCTCGCCCCGGCAGCCCCGACAGGTCCACCAGGGGCAGCCGGAAAGGTGCCGCCGGTTGGATCACCTGCACCGGCGAGTCGTCCAGCGTGGCGAAGACCGTGCGCAACGACTCGTGGCGGCGCACGATCTCGCCGAGGCAGAGCGCCAGCACCGCGCCGTCGAGCGCTCCTGCGGCGCGCAGCGCCGCCGGCATGTTGTAGAGCGAGGAGCCCGGCTCGAGCTGGTCGATGAACCAGAGGCGCTGCTGCGCGAACGACAGGGGGAGCGGCCCCTCCCGCGGCACCGGGACCAGGGGCGGGATCTGTGGCACCGCGCCGGCCTCGCGCCCCGCTTCGACCCGCGCGGCGAGGTCCGTCAGGGTCGGGGCCTCGAAGAGGGCCTGCAGGGGAAGCTCCACGCCGAGCCGGTCGCGGATTCGCGAGACGAGTTGGAGACCCAGCAGCGAATGCCCGCCGAGCTGGAAGAAGTCGTCGTGGGCCCCGATCGGATCGATGCCCAGCAGATCCTCCCAGAGCGCCGCCACCGTCTCCTCGGTCCCGGTCGACGGGGCGACCCAGCCCGTCGGCAGGGTCGGCCGCCGATTCCCTCTCCGCTCCTGCGCGGACGCGGGCTTCTCCTGCGGGCCGCGCGAGGCCGCCGGCTCGGCGGTCCGGCCCGTGAGCTCCGCGAGCAGACGCGTCTCCGCCTCCGTCCCGATCTCGCTCGTGTCCACCTCGATCAGGCGGCAGGAGATCTCGGGGTGCTTCCGGGGGATCGCCCGCAGAGGCCCGAGCAGGGCCGCCCTTTCGGCGTGGAGCGCATCCTCGCTTTCAACCTCGCCGAGGCCGCTGGCGATCACACAGATCTCGACCGGCTCCTTCCCCTCCCGGCGCGCCAGCGCCCGGCTGAGGCCGATCAGGGTCCGGTAGCCACGCGCCAGCTCGTCGGTGGCATCCACGCGCTCTTCAGGCGTGCCGAGGCTCCAGAGATGGAGGATGCGATCGGGCGTCGCGCCGAGGTCGGCGAACAGCTCATCGAAGCCGCCGCCGGCGTGCGGATCGAGCGTGTAGCTCCCGGGAGCGATGCGCGAGAAGGAGGGGCCGACCCGGGCCGTCGCCACCTCGCATCCGGCTTCGGTCAGGCCTTGCGCCAAGCGGTCGCCGAGGCCGAGCGAATCGAGCAGCACGAGGTAGCGGCCGAGCCCGCCAGCCCTTCTCGCCGTCCTCTCGAGGGACTCCGCCGGATCGATCCAGAAGCGTTGCCGCTCGAAGGGATAGGTCGGCAGGGGCACCCGGCGCCGGCGCTCGCCGCCGCGGAAGGCGGACCAGTCGACGTTCGCGCCGGCCAGCCAGAGGCGTCCCAGGCTGTGCAGCAGGAACCGCTGGTCCGGCTGCCTGTCGAGCTCGTGGCGCAGGGTGGAGAGCACGACGCGGTCCGCTCCGTCCTCTGCCGGGATCTGCTGGAGGGCGAGGCTGCCCAGCGTCTGGCCGGGCCCCATCTCGAGCAGGATCCGCCCCGGCTCGCGCCACAGCTCGGCGATGGCGTCGGCAAAGCGGACGGTCGAGACGAGATGGCGCGCCCAGTAGGCCGGGTCCGTGGCCTGGCCGGGCTCGATCCACGTTCCGGTCTCGTTCGAGAGCCAGGGGATCCGCGGGGATGCCAGGCGGATCGAGCGCACCATCTCGAGCAGCTCGCCGGCGATGGGCTGGAGCATCCACGAATGGAAGGCCTGGTCCGTCTGCAGCCGGCGGGCGGGGAGACCTTCCCCGGCCAGCCGGCTCTCGAGAGCGGCAATCGCATCGGGCGGCCCCGCCACCACCGAGACCTCCGGGGCATTGACCGCGGCGAGCGAGAGCTCCGGGCCGAGCCGCGCTCGCGTCTCCTCCTCGGAGAGCGGCACGGCGAGCATGGCTCCCGGCGCGAGGTCGCCGATCAGACGGGCCCGCCCGGCGGCCAGAGCCAGGGCGTCGGGGAGCCCCATCACGCCGGCCAGGCAGGCCGCCGTGAGCTTCTCCCAGGCTGTAGCCCAGGAGGGCCTGCGGCTCGATGCCCCAGGACATCCACAGCCGCGCGAGCGCGTAGCCGACGGCAAACATCGCCGGCTGGGCGACGCGGGTCTCGCGGAGGAGGGCGCGCGCGGCGGAATCCTGACCGCCATTGCGCCCCAACAGGGCGCGAAAATCCCTCGTCTCCGTCGTCTCCAGGGGGGCGAACAGCACATCGCGCAGATCGAGGCCGAGGTGCGACCGGAGCAGGTCGGCGCAGAGGTCGATCTCCTGCCGGAACACCGGCTCCGCTTCATAGAGCCCCTGGGCCATGCCTGGGTACTGGTCGCCGACCCCCGGCAACAGGAAGGCCACGGACCGGCGCCCCGGCACACAGAAGCCGGTGGCGGCCCGCCGCGAATCCCGCGACCGCAGGGCCGCGGCAGCCTCCTCGGCGCTCGCCGCCGCGACGACGCGGCGGTGTGCGAACTGGCCGCGGCCGACCCGCAGGGTGTAGGCGACGTCCGGCAGGCTCTGGCCCGGGTCCGCCTCCAGGTGGGCGGCGAGGTTGTCGGTGGCCCGCTCCAGGGCGGCCGGGGTGCGGGCGGAGAGCAGCAGGAGCTGCCAGGGCCGGGACTCGCCGGACGGTTCTGAAGGGGGCGCCTCCTCGAGGACCACGTGGGCGTTGGTCCCGCCGAGGCCGAACGAGCTGACCCCGGCGCGCCGCGGGCCTCCCTCGCTCGTCCAGTCCCGCAGCTCCGCGTTGACGAAGAACGGGCTCGCCGCGAAATCGATCTGCGGGTTGGGCTCCTCGAAGTGGAGGCTCGGGGGGAGCTTCCTGTGCTCCAGCGCCATCGTGGCCTTGATCAACCCGGTCACGCCCCCCGCGGTGTCCAGGTGCCCCAGGTTGGTCTTCACCGACCCGATGGCGCAGAAGCCCGTGTCGCGGGCACCTGCGGCGCGGAAGGCCTGGGTCAGGGCCGCCACCTCGATCGGGTCGCCCAGAGGCGTACCCGAGCCGTGGGCCTCGACATAGGTGATCGACCGCGGGTCGACCCCGCTCATGGCGAGGGCCGAGGTGATGACCTCCGCCTGCCCCTCGACGCTCGGGGCGGTGTAGCCGATCTTGACCGATCCGTCGTTGTTCACCGCCGTCGCGAGGATCACGGCGTGGATCGTGTCGCCGTCGGCGAGGGCGTCCGCGAGCCGCTTGAGCAGGACCGCACCGACGCCGCTGCCGCGCAGGGTGCCCTGGGCCCGCGCGTCGAAGGCCCGGCAGTGGCCGTCGGGGGACATGATTCCACCCTCCTGGTGGAGGTAGCCTTCGATCTGCGGCCAGAGAACCGAGGCGCCTCCGGCCAGGGCCATTTCGCACTCTCCGGAGAGCAGGCTGCGGCAGGCCAGGTGGGTCGCTACCAGCGAGGAGGAGCAGGCGGTCTGGACGGCGAGGCTCGGCCCCCTCAGGTTCAGCTTGTAGGAGACGGTCGTCGGCAGGTGGTCCTTGTCGTTCGCCATCGCCACGTGGAAGGGGCCGGCCGAGCGGAGCGCCTCGGGATTGCGTTGCAGGTGGAAGAGATAGGAGCTCATCTGCACGCCGGTGTACACAGCGACCCGGCCGCGGAACCTCTGCGGATCGTAGCCGGCCTTCTCGAACGCCTCCCACGCGGTTTCCAGGAAGAGGCGGCGCTGGGGATCGGTGATCTCCGCGTCGCGGGGCGTGTAGCCGAAGAACTCGGCGTCGAAGTGCTGGACGTCGGCGAGCGGTGCGGCCGCCCGAACGTACTTGGGGTGCCGGAGCAGCTCGGGGTCGACCCCGGCCTGGAGCAGCTCGTCTTCCGAGAGCTCGACGATCGACTCGACCCCGCCGCACAGGTTGCGCCAGAGCTCCTCGACGCCGGCAGCGCCGGGGAAGCGCCCCGCCATGCCGATGATCGCGATGCGGGAGTCTCCCTCCAGGGCCCGCGGCGCGGCGACAGGGACGGCCGGAGCCTCCTCGTCGGGCGCCAGGAACTGGGCGAGCGCGTCGACGGTCGGATGGCGGAACAGGTCGAGCAGGAAGATCTCCCGTTCGAGGGTGACCCGCAGCTTCTCCTGGACCTGGGCGAGGAGCAGCGAGTGCCCGCCCAGATCGAAGAAGTTGTCGTGGCGCCCCACATGTCTGACGCCCAGGACCTCGCACCAGGCGGCCGCGACCAGCCGCTCCATGCGGGTGCGCGGCGGCTCGGTGGGCACGGCCTGCGCGACCAGGACCGGGGCGGCTTCCTTCTGGGCCAGGGCGCGCCGGTCCACCTTGCCGTTCGCCGTCAGGGGGAGCGCCGGCAGGAAGCTCCAGGTCTCGGGGATCAGGGGCTCGGGAAGGCGGCCGCGCAAGGCCCGGCGCAACTCGGCAGCCGCGGGCGCCTCGTCGCCTGCCGGGACCACGAATGCCGCCAGCCGGCGGCCGGTCCCCTCGCCCAGAGCCAGCACGGCCGCCTCGCGCACACCGGGGAGCGCGGCCAGAGCGGTCTCGATCTCCCCCAGCTCGATGCGGAACCCGCGCACCTTCACCTGGTGGTCGCGGCGGCCGAGGAACTCGAGCGAGCCGTCCGGCCGCCACCGGGCCAGGTCGCCGGTGGAATAGAGGCGGGCGCCGGGCGCCGGGCTGAACGGGTCGGGCCGGAAGCTCGCGGCCGTCAGGTCGGGCCGGTCGAGATAGCCGCGGGCGAGGCCCGCGCCGCCGAGATAGAGCCCGCCCGGGACTCCCGGCGGAAGTGGCCGCATGCCGGAATCGAGCACGAAGGCCTGGGTGCCCGGAAGCGGACGCCCGATGTCCGGCTCGACCCCGCGGTGGACGGCGTGGAAGGTCGAGTAGGTCGTGTCCTCCGTCGGTCCGTAGAGGTTCCACACCTGTTCAGCCCGGGTGCGGGCGTAGACCTCCCGCACGAGCGAGCCCGTGAGCGGCTCGCCCGCGAGGTTGATGGTCCGCACGGACGTGGGGACCCTGCCGGCGCGGGCCAGCTCGGCGATGGCCGACGGCACGGTGTTGACCAGCGTCACCTCGCCTGCTGCCGGCAGCTCGGGCAGCGCGAGCGCGTTGGCGGCCAGGATGACTTTGCCGCCCGAGGTCAGCGGCACGAAGATCTCGAAGACCGAGAGGTCGAAGCAGACCGAGGTCGCGGCAAGCACGCCCCGCAAGTCGCGCGCCGGGAACGCCTTCCGGGCCCAACGGACCAGGGCCACGGCGCTCCGGTTCGTGATGCCCACACCCTTGGGCCGGCCCGTCGACCCGGAGGTATAGATGACGTAGGCGAGCTGGCCGGGATCGGCGAACGCCGTTCCGTCCCGAGCCGGAGCCTCCTCCTCGTCCCACCCGGCATCGACCGTCAGCACCCTGGACGCGAAGCCCGCGACGCGGGGGAGGAGGGACTCCTGGGTGAGCAGGAGGGCGGCCCCCGAGTCCGCGAGCATGTAGGACAGCCGCTCGGCTGGGTAGGCAGGGTCGAGCGGCACGTAGGCGCCGCCGGCCCCGAGCGTCGCGATCAGGGCCGCGATCAGGTCGGGGGACCTCTCCAGGCAGATCCCGACCCGGGCTTCGGGGCCCACACCCAGCGAGCGGAGGCGCCGGGCCAGCCGCGCGGAACGGTCGTGGAGCTCCCGGTAGGTCCAGCGCTCCTGCCCGTGCACCACGGCGACCGCCTCGGGGGTCTTCTCCGCCTGCTCTGCGAAGAGCGGGTAGAGCCAGCCGGCAGGCGCCTCCTCAGCCGTGTCGTTCCACTCGACCAGGAGATGGTGCCGCTGGGCCGCGCCGAGCAGGGGGAGATCGCCGACCGGCCGGTCGGGCTCCTCGGCGGCGGCGTCCAGCAGCGTGCCGAGCTGGGCGAGCAGCCGCGATGCCGTGCTCGTGTCGAACAGGTCGATGTTGAACTCGAGGTCGACGGCGAGCCCGCCGAGCTGCTCCCAGAGCGAGAGAGACAGCTCGTATTTGGACGTGCCGGTCTCGGCGAACATCGAGCTGGCGGTCAGGCCCGGGAGCGAGAGCTCCCCGTGCGGCGTGTTCCGGAGCAGCAGGGCGACCTGGAAGATGGGGTTCCGGGAGAGGTCGCGCTCCGGATTGAGCTCTTCCACCAGCTTCTCGAACGGGAGGTCCTGGAGGCAGTAGGCCTCGAGCGCCACCTCGCGGGCCCGCGCGACCAGCTCGCGGAACGAAGGCCGGCCGGACAGGTCTCCCCGCAGGACGAGCATGTTGATGAAGACGCCGATCATCGGCTCGATCTCTTCGCGGGTTCGCCCCGCGATGGGGGAGCCGATCACGAAGTCGTACTGCCCGCTCTGGCGGTGGAGGAGGATCTGGTACCCGGCGAGCGCGACCATGAACAGGGTGGCCCCCTCCCGGCGGGCGAGCGCTTGCAGGGAGGCGGTGGTCTCTCTCCCGATCCAGGTATAAGCGGAGGACCCGCTGAAGTTCATCACGGGCGGGCGCGGCCGGTCGGTCGGCATGTCGAGAGCGGGGGGAGCGCCGGCCAGCCGGGCCTTCCAGGTGTCGAGCATCGCCGTGATCACGTCTCCCGCGAGCCAGCTCCGCTGCCAGACGGCGAAATCGGCGTACTGGAGCTGCAGCTCGGGGAGCACCGGGCGCACCCCGCGCAGGAAGGCCGTGTAGAGGGTCGAGATCTCCCTGACGAAAATGCCGATCGACCACTCGTCCGCGCAGATGTGGTGGGCGACCAGCGCGAGCGCATGATCGTCCTCCTCCAGGCGGAGGAGGACGGCACGGAACACGGGGCCACCCTTCAGGTCGAAGGGGCGCGTCCCGAACTGGCGGACCATGCGCCGGGCCTCGATCTCCCGCCTCCCGGCCGGGAGCGCGCCCAGATCGACGACGGCGAGAACGCTCTCGGGAGGCGGGCCGATCACCTGGACGGGAGAGCCTCCAGGAGACAGGATGAACGTGGTCCGCAGCGGCTCGTGCCGGCGGACGATCTCGGCGAAGCTGGCCGCGAGCCGGGGGACATCCAGGCGCCCCGCGAGCCGCAGAGAGGCGGGCAGGTTGTAGGTGTAGGTGTTGACGTCGATGAGGTCCAGGATCCACATCCTCTCCTGGGCGAAGGAGAGGGGGAGCTCCCGGGTGCGGCCGGCGCAGACGATCGGCGGAGCGGGAGGCGCGCTCGCCTTCCTCATCTCGCTCTCGAGGGCCGCGGCCAGCCCGCGCGCCGTGGGGTGCTCGAACAGGGCCCGGATCGGGAAGTCGACCTGGCACGCCTGGCTCAGCCGGGCGATCACGCGGGTGGCGAGCAGCGAGTGCCCGCCGAGATCGAAGAAGCTCTGCTCGACGCCGACGTTGTCGAGGCCGAGGACCGCGGCCCAGACGCCGGTGACGATCTCCTCCAGAGGGGTCCGCGGGTCGCTGTCCGCTCCCTCCAGGGCGGTCTCCATGGGGGCGAGCACCGCGAGCGCCCGGCGGTCCACCTTGCCGCTGGGCGTCAACGGGAACGCGGCCAGGGGGAGCAGGACGGACGGCACCATGTGCTCCGGGAGGCGCTCCGCGAGGAATGCGCGCAGCTCAGACGCCGGAGCTTCGGCCTCCCCGGCCGGTGCCCAGAAGGCGACCAGGCGCCGCTCGCTCGCGTCGCCGCCGGACCGCACCACGACCGCGGCCTCCTGCACGGCCGGGTGCTGGGCCAGGACCGCCTCGATCTCGCCGGGCTCGATCCGGAAGCCGCGGACCTTGACCTGGGCGTCGATCCGGCCGAGGAAGTCGAGCTGTGCCTCCGGAGACCAGCGCGCGAGATCGCCGGTCCGGTAGAGGCGGGCGCCCGGCTCGGGGCTGAAAGGATCGGGCAGGAACCGCTCGGCGGTCAGGTCCGGACGGCGGTGGTAGCCGCGCCCGACCTGCCGCCCTCCCAGCCAGAGCTCGCCGGGGACGCCGGCCGCGACCGGGTGGAGCGAGCCGTCCAGGACATAGATCCGGCAGCCGCCGACGGGACGGCCGATCGGCGGCAGGAGCGGCCAGCCGTCCGGAGCTTCCCGGGAGCCGGAAGCTGGTCACCACGTGGGTCTCCGAGGGGCCGTAGTCGTTCTCCAGCCGGACGCCCGCGCCCAGCCGGGAGAAGAAATCGACCATGGCCTCGGTGATCCGGAGCTGCTCGCCGGCCGTGCGGATCTCCCGCAGGTCTCGCGGGATCTCGCGGCGTCCGGCCGCCTCGCTGATCTGCTGCAAGGCGACGAACGGCAGGAACATCCGGCGGACGCGCTGTGCGGACAGCAGGTCCAGCAGAGCGTCCGGATCGCGCCGGGTCTCCTCGGGGACGAGCACCAGGGTGCCCCCCGAGGCCCAGGTCGAGAACATCTCCTGGAACGACACGTCGAAGGAGAGCGGGGCGAGCTGCAGGACCCTGGCGCCCGGGGGCAGAGGGGCCGACCGGAGCTGCCAGTGGATCAGGTTGGCGAGCGCCCCCCGGGTGAGGCCGGTGCCCTTGGGGCGGCCGGTCGAGCCCGAGGTGTAGATGGCATAGACCAGAGCCTCCGGCGGCGCTGCGGGGAGATCTCCAACGCCTCCGGACGGCTCTTCCGGCCACTCGTCGAGGCACAGGATGCGCGCCTGGTGCTCGGGGAGCGCGGACAGCAGGCTCTGCCGCGTCAGGAGGAGCGGGGCTCCGCTGTCCTCCAGCATGAAACCGAGGCGCTGCTGCGGGTAGGCGGGGTCGAGCGGCAGTACGGCAGCGCCCGCCTCGAGCACGCCGAGCACCGCCGCAGCCATCTCCAGCGAGCGGTCGAGGCAGACGGCGACCAGAGAATCGACTCCGGCGCCCAGGCCGCGCAGGCGGCGGGCCAGCGCAGCGGCGCGGGAGCCCAGCTCGGAATACGACCACCGCTCCTCGCCGAGCATCACGGCCGGGCGGTTCGGCGCGTGCTCCACCTGGGCCGCGAACAGCCCGAGGAGCGAGAGGATGGGATCGGTCCCGGCCGTGTCGTTCCACTCGTGCCGGAGCTGTTGGCTCTCCGGACCCGAGAGGAGCGGCAGCTCCGAAAGCCTCGCCTCCGGATGGGAAACCACGCTCTCCGCCAGGGTGCGCAGGTGACCCAGGAGCCGAAGGATGGTCGCCGGATCGAACAGGTCCCGGCTGTGCTCCATATCGCAGACGAGAGAGCCGTTCGCCTCGGTGATGGAGAGCAGGAGGTCGAACCGCGAGGTGCCGCTCTGGACGGGGTACGGCGACAGGGTCAGGCCCGGCAGGTCGAGCCGGCTCTGGGGGGCGTTCTGGAGCACCAGCATGACCTGGAAGAGCGGGCTGTGGGCGAGGCTGCGCTCCGGCTGCAGGCTGTCCACGAGCCTCTCGAACGGCAGCTCCTGGTGAGCATAAGCGCCGAGCGTCATCTCGCGCATCCGGCCGAGAATCTCTGCGAAGGCCGGGTCTCCCGCCAGCTCGGCCCGCAGCACCAGTGTGTTGATGAACAGCCCGAGCAGCCGCTCCGTCTCGGCCAGGTTGCGGCCGGCGATCGGCGTGCCGAAGAGGATGTCGGTCGCGCCGCTGTGCCGGGACAGAAGGGACGAGAACAGGGCCGCCAGGGTCATGAACAGGGTCACCCCCCGCTCGCGGGAGCGCGCGTTCAAGGCGGCGGAGAGCCCGGCCGGCAGGACGAGCCCCAGATGGGCGCCGCGCAGGCTCTGGACGGCGGGCCGGGGCCGGTCGGTGGGCAGCTCGAGCACCTGGGGCGCGCCGGCCAGCCGTTCCCGCCACCAGCCGAGACGGGCCTCGAGGACCTCGCCGTCCAGCCAGGAGCGCTGCCAGACGGCATAGTCCGCGTATTGGATCGGCAGGTCCGGCAGAGCGGGGCGCCGGCCCGTGGCGAAGGCCCGGTAGAGATCGGTCAGCTCGTTGACCAGGACCCCGACCGACCAGCCGTCCGAAACGATGTGGTGCTGGTTGAGGAGAGCGATGTGGACGCCCTCTTCGAGGCCCAGGACGATCGCCCGGGCCAGGGGTCCGCGGGCGAGGTCGAAGGGGCGCGCCGCCTCTTCGCGGGTCAGACGGCGAGCCTCCGCCGTCCGGCGGTCCTCCGGCAGCCCGCCCAGGTCGACCCGGGGTGGTGCGAGCCGGAGGACCGGCGCAACCACCTGGACCGGCCGGTCCTCGGCCAGGTGGAACGTGGTGCGCAGCACCTCGTGGCGGGCGGCGATGCGGTCGAGGCACGCCGAGAGGACGGGCATGGAGAGAGAGCCGCGGAGCTCCAGCGCCAGGGGAGTGTTGTAGAAGGGGCTTTCTGGCTCCAGGCGGTCCAGGAACCAGAGCCTCTCCTGGCCGAACGAGAGAGGCAGGGGCCCGCTGCGCGGCACCCGCTCGATGGGAGGGACCTCGCGGGCGGCAAGCCCCTCGGTGTCGAGGCGCACGGCGAGCCGCGCGATTGTCGGCTCGGCAAAGACGGTCTCCAGAGGGACCTCGCAGGAGAACTCCTCGCGGATCCACGAGACCAGGCGGGTGGCGAGCAGCGAGTGCCCGCCCAACTCGAAGAAGTCGTCGTGGGCTCCCACCGCGTCGATCCCGAGGAGCTTGCCCCAGATCCCGGCCAGCCGGCGCTCCGTCTCGGTGGACGGCTCCTGATACGGGGTGTCGAGGCCGGGCCGGGCGAAGGTGTCGAGGCTGGGCCGGGCCGGCTCCGGCGCGGCCTCCGGCCCGGAGTCGGGCGCCGCCGCGGGACGCCCATGCAGGCCGGCCAGGAGCTCGTCGATGCCCTCGGGCCGCGCGAGATCGGGCCGCACCATGACCACCCGCAGGCCGCGGGATTCGAGCCCGGCGATCCAGGCCGGGTCCGCCGTCCCCTCGGGCACCAGGAAGGTCGCGGCCGAAGGCGGGATGGTCGCCGCCGGTGGGTCGATCCAGTAGCGCTGGACCTCGAAGGGATAGGTGGGCAGGGGGATGCGGCGGCGCCGCGAGCCTCCCTGGAACGCCGGCCAGTCGATCTCCATCCCGGCGAGCCAGAGCCGGCCGGCCGCCTCGAGAAGAGTGCCCAGGCCGGAGTCGGCGCTGTCGTGGTGGGGCATGGAGGCCAGGACCGGGCGGCCAGCGGCCTGGCTGCGGACGAGCCGGCCGAGGCTCTTGCCGGGGCCGGCCTCCAGGAGCACCGCGCCGGCCGGAAGCTCGGCCAGAAGGCGGGAGACGCCCTCGCCGAAGCGGACGGTCTCCCGCAGGTGCCGCACCCAGGAGCGCGGATCGGTGGCCTCGGCCGCGGTGATCCAGGTCCCGGTGAGGTTGGACAGGTAGGGGACCGATGGAGGCTTCAGCTCGACCCGCGCGACGATCTCCGCGAAGCGGTCGAGGATGGGCTCCATCATCTCGGAGTGGAAGGCGTGGGAGGTGTGGAGAGGCCGGGAGGGGACGCCCCGCTCCGCAAGCCGGGCGGCGAGAGCGTCGATCTTCTCGACGGGACCGGAGACCACGCACTGCCCGGGAGCATTGACTGCGGCGAGCGACAGGCGGGGAGCCGCCGCGATCTCCTCGATCTCGGACAGGGCTTCGCCTTCAGACAATTCAACGGAGAGCATCGCCCCGGGGGGCAGCCCCTGCATCAGCTCGCCGCGGGCGGCCACCAGCGCCAGGGCGTCGTCTGCAGAGAGCACGCCGGCCAGGCAGGCGGCCACGTATTCGCCGACGCTGTGGCCGATCATGGCGTCGGGCTCTATCCCCCACGACATCCAGAGCCGCGCGAGCGCCAGCTCTACGGCGAACAGGGCGGGCTGCGCGAAGCGGGTCTGCCGCAGCTCGCGGGCCGCCTGCTCGCGCAGCTCCGGCTGCGGGAAGAGGAACTCGCGCAGATCGCGGCCGAGGAGCGGGAGCAGCCGCTCGGCGCAGGCGTCGATCTCGGCGCCGAAGACCGCCTCCTCCTCGTACAGCTCCCGCCCCATGCCGGGGTGTTGCGATCCCTGGCCCGGGAAAAGGAAGGCCACGGTGCTCCGGCCCGGCTCCCGCCGCCGGGTCGCGACCCGCCCGGAGGCGGCGGGAGCGGTCAAAGCGGCGACCGCGTCGGCCGTCCCTTCGCAGACCAGCATGCGGCGGTGCTCCAAGGCCTGCCGCCCCACCTGGAGCGTCCAGGCGGCGTCGGCCAGATCGGTCTCCGGGTGGGCCGCCAGGAACTCGGCGAGGTTCCGGGTCGCCTGCTCCAGGGCCGCGGGCGTACGGGCGGAAAGGAGGAGGAGCTGGAGGCGCCGGGACGGGCCCGAGTGCTCGGCCGGCGGAGCCTCTTCGAGGACGGCATGGGCGTTGGTGCCGCCGATGCCGAAGGAGCTCACACCGGCGCGGCGCGGACCCTGCTCCACCGTCCAGTCGGTCAACCGTGTGTTGACATAGAAGGGGCTGGCCGCGAAGTTGATCTGCGGGTTCGGCTCCCGGAAGTGGAGGCTCGGCGGGATCTGCCGGTGCTCCAGAGCCAACGTGGTCTTGATCAGGCCGGCGACACCCGCGGCCGCGTCCAGGTGTCCGAGGTTGGTCTTGACCGAGCCGATGGCACAGAAGCCGGTATGTCCGGTCTGGCGCCGGAAGGCCTGGGTGAGCGCGGTGACCTCGACGGGATCGCCGAGAGGCGTCGCCGTCCCGTGCGCCTCGACGTAGGTGATGCTGTCCGGAAGGACTCCGGCGGCCTGGTGCGCCATCGCGACGACCTCTGCCTGGCCGTCGACGCCCGGGGCCGTGTAGCCGACCTTGAGCGATCCGTCGTTGTTGATCGCGCTCCCCTTGAGCACCGCGCGGATGGTGTCGCCGTCGCGCAGGGCGTCCCCGAGGCGCTTCAAGAGCACGATGCCGACGCCGCTGCCGAACACCGTGCCGCGGGCGGCGGCATCGAAGGCCCGGCAGTGGCCGTCGGGAGACGCAATCCCCCCCTCGCGGTAGTGGTAGCCGGACCCCTGATCGAGCTTCAGGGTGACCCCGCCCGCGAGCGCCATGTCGCACTCGCCGGCCAGCAGGGACTGGCGCGCGAAGTGGACGGCCACGAGCGAGGTGGAGCAGGCGCTCTGGACCGAGACGCTCGGGCCGCGCAGGCCGAGCTTGTAGGAGACCCGCGTCGCCAGGAAGTCCTTGTCGATCGAGGTCAGGATCGACAGCGGATCGAGGGTCTCCAGCATCTCCTGCCGGGAGAAGAGACGGATGGCGTAGGCCCCGATCCCCGAGCCCGCAAAGACGCCGATGTGCCCCGCGTAGCGAGCCGGGTCGTAGCCGGCGCCCTCCAGGCAGGCCCAGGCCTGCTCCAGGAAGAGGCGTTGCTGCGGATCGAGCACCTGCGCCTCGCGGGGGTTCAGACCGAAAAAGGCGGCGTCGAAGAGGTCGATCCCTGCGAGCGTCGGCTCGGCGCGGACGAAATCGGGGCTCGCCAGCGCGCGTGGATCGACTCCGGCGGCCAGGAGCTCCTCGTCGCTCAGTTGCGCGATCGACTCGACGCCGTCCCGGAGGTTGCGCCAGAACCGGTCGAGGTCGGGCGCTCCGGGGAACCTTCCCTCCATGCCGATGATGGCGATGTCCGTGCCGGCCGTCCGGGGCTCGGTGGAAATCCGCGGCGCGTCCGGGGCGGCGCCCTCGAGGTAGGCCGCGAGCGAGGCGATGGTGGGGTGCCGGAAAAGCTCGACGACGGTCAGCTCGCGGCCGAGAGCGCGGCGGATGCCCTCCTGGACCTCGACGAGGCGCAGGGAGTGCCCACCGATGTCGAAGAAGTTGTCGCGGACGCCGATCCGCTCCGCCCCGAGGATCTCCTTCCAGAGGGCGGCGATCTTCTCTTCGAGCCGCCCGCGGGGGGCGAAAAACGCTCCCTCTTTGCCGCCTGCCGGCTTGTCGGTCTCCCGGCGCACCAGGCCGCCGCGGTCGATCTTGCGGCTGGGCGTGAGCGGCAGCTCGGGCAGGGAGACGAACGCCGATGGCACCATGTGCTCCGGCAGCGTCTGGCGCAGATGCTCCCGCAGCTCCGCCGCGCCGGGCTCTCCCGCCGTACGGGGAACGAAGAAGGCGACGAGCTGTGCGCCACCGCGGTCGGGCCGCGCCACCACCACACCCTGCAGCACACCGGGATGGTGCTCCAGCGCCGCCTCGATCTCCCCCAGCTCGATGCGGAAGCCGCGGATCTTCACCTGGTGATCGATACGTCCCAGAAACTCGACCGCACCGTCGGGCAGATGGCGAGCCAGGTCGCCGGTACGGTAGAGGCGTGCCCCGAAGCGATCGGACGGATCGGTCCGATCGGTCCGATCCGCCGGATTCTGCAAAGGATCCGGGACGAACCTCTCCGCCGTCAGGTCCGGCCGCTGCCAATAGCCGCGGGCGAGCTGCACGCCGCCGATGCACAGCTCGCCGGCCACACCGGCCGGGACGGGCCGCAAGGACCGGTCGAGGATGTGGATGCGGGTGTTGGCCACCGGCCTGCCGATGGGCACGGCTCCGTTCCACGCGGCCTCGGCGCAATTCCAGGCGGTGACGTCGACCGAGGCCTCGGTCGGGCCGTAGAGGTTTTCGAGACGCGCAGGCAACCGCTCCCGGAAGCGCCGGCGCAGCTCGGGGGAGAGGGCCTCGCCGCTCGCGATGACCAGCCGCAGGCCGGCACAGCCGGAGAGGTCCGGCTGCGCGAGGAAGACCTGGAGCATCGAGGGGACGAAGTGCGCCACGGTCACCCGCTCCCGCGCGATGAGCCCGGCGAGGTAGGCGGCGTCGCGGTGGCCTCCGGGACGCGCGACGACGAGGCAGGAACCGGCGATGAGGGGCCAGAAGAATTCCCAGACCGAGACGTCGAAGCTGTAGGGAGTCTTCTGGAGGACCCGGTCCTCCGGGGCCAGTCCGTAGGCTTCCTGCATCCACAGCAGGCGGTTGACGATCCCGCGGTGAGGGATCATCACACCCTTGGGCTTACCCGTAGACCCGGAGGTGTAGAGCACATAGGCGAGGCTTGCCTCGGAGACCTCGGGGAGCGCGGCTCCGCCGCCGTCCGCACCCGAGCCGTCCCACCCCTCTTCGAGGAGGAGGACGTGCGCGTCGACCGCCGGCAAGAGCGGAAGCAGCCGCTCCTGCGCGAGGAGCACCGGCACGCGCGCTTCCTCGATCATCCCGGCGAGCCGCTCGGCCGGGTGCTCGGGATCGAGCGGCAGGTAACCGCCGCCGGCCTTGAGAGCACCGAGGAGAGCCACCACCATCTCGACCGAGCGCTCCATCAGGACGCCCACGGCCGCATCCGGGCCGACACCTAAGTCGCGCAGTTGGCGGGCCAGGCGGTCGGTGAGCCGGTCCAGCTCGGCATAGGTGAGGGTGCGGCCCTCGAAGAGGACCGCCGGCGCGTATGGGGCGCCGGCCGCCCGGGCGGCGAAGAGCTCGTGGAGCAGGGCCCCGGCCGGACGCGCCTCCACCGTGTCGTTCCACTCGTGCCGGAGCTGGTGAGCCTCCGGATCGGACAGGAGCGGCAGCTCGGAGAGCCTCGCCTCCGGACGGCTCACCACGCCTTCCGCCAGGACGCGCAGGTGGCCGAGGAAGCGGGCGATGGTGGCCGGATCGAACAGGTCCCGGTTGTACTCCATGTCTCCGAAGAGGCGGCCGTCGGCCTCGTTGGCGGTGAGCAGGAGGTCGAACCGCGCCGTGCCGCTGTCGACGGGGAACGGCGCCAGGGTCAGGCCTGACAGCTCGAGACTGCCCGGGGGGACGTTCTGGAACGCGAGCATGACCTGGAAGAGCGGGGTATGGGCGAGGCTGCGCTCCGGCTGCAGGCCCTCGACGAGCTTCTCGAACGGCAGCTCCTGGCGAGCGTAGGCGCCGAGCGTCATGTCACGCATCCGGCCGAGGGCTTCTGCGAAGGCCGGATCTCCCGCCATCTCTGCCCGGAGCACCAGCGTATTGGCGAACAGCCCGAGCAGCCGCTCCGTCTCGGCCCGGTCGCGGCCGGCGATCGGTGTGCCGAGGAGGAGGTCTTCCGCGCCGGTCTGCTGGGACAGCAGGGCCGCGAACAGGGAGGCGAAGGTCATGAAGAGGGTGGCTCTCTGCCGGCGGGAGAAGCTCGCCCAGGGCGGCGGAGAGGCCGGCGGGCAGCACGAAGCCCTCGCGAGCGCCCCGCAGGCTCCGCACGGCGGCCCGGGGCTGGTCGATGGGCAGGTCGAGCACGTGGGGCGCGCCGGCCAGCCGTTCCCGCCACCAGAGGAGACGATCCTCCAGGACCTCCGCCAGCCACGCGCGCTGCCAGACGGCGTAGTCCGCATACTGGACCGGCAGGTCCGGCAGGGAGGGGCGCTCACCCGCCGCCAGGGCGCGATACAGCGTGGTCAGCTCCGCGACGAGAACGCCCATCGACCAGGCGTCCGACACGATGTGGTGCTGGTTGAAGAGCCCGACGTGAGCCTCGTCTTCCAGGCGCAGGATGGTGGCCCGCACCAGGGGTCCGCGGGCCAGGTCGAAGGGGCGCGCCGCCTCTGCGCGGGCCAGCCGGCGGGCCTCCGCGGCCCGGAGCGCCTCCGGCAGCCCGTCCAGGTCGACCTGTGGCGGCGCGAGATCCAGGGCTGGCGCGATCACCTGGACCGGCCGGTTCCCGGCGGAGCCCCCGGCGAGGCGGAAGGTGGTGCGCAGCGCCTCGTGGCGGGCGACGATCCCGGCGAAGCTCGCGGCGAGAAGAGGCACAGAGAGCGTGCCGCGGAGCTCCAGGGCCAGAGGCAGGTTGTAGAACGCGCTCTCCGGCTGCAGGCGGTCCAGGAACCAGAGCCTCTCCTGGGCGAAGGAGAGAGGCAGGCCTCCCTCGCGCGGCACCCGGACCAGGGGCGGAGCCGGGACGCCCGCGCCGCCGCGGCAGGCCTCTTCGACGGCCGCGGCGAGCTCTGCCACGTTCGGCCTCTCGAACAGAGCGCGCATCGGCAGCTCCACGCCAAAGAGGCTGCGCAGCCGCGAGATCACCCGCGTGGCGAGCAGCGAATGGCCGCCGAGGTCGAAGAAGCTCTCGTGGATGCCTACCCGCCCCCGTCCGAGCACTTCGGCCCAGATGCCGGCCAGGATCTCTTCGATCGGGGTGCGGGGCGGGGCGAGGTCCGCCGGCGAAGGCTCCTGCTCGGGGTCCGGCAGGGCCCGGCGGTCCACTTTGCCGTTGGGCGTCAGCGGCAGCTCGGGAAGGAGGACGAAGAAGGCCGGCACCATCTGCTCCGGCAGACGCTGGCGCAGGTGCTCGCGGAGCTCGGCCGTGGCTGGCCGGGCCTCCCCGCAGACCACGTAGGCCACCAGGGCCTTGGCGCCGCCGATCTCTCGCGCCAGGACCACCGCCTCTAGGACCCGTGGATGCCGCGCGAGGGCCGCTTCCACCTCCGCCGGCTCGATCCGGAAGCCCCGGATCTTGACCTGGTCGTCGATGCGGCCGAGGAACTCGAGGGAGCCGTCGGCCCGGCAGCGGGCGAGGTCGCCGGTGCGGTAGAGGCGTGCTCCCGCCTCGCCGGACCAGGAATCGGGCAGGAACGACTGCGCCGTGCGCTCACCGTCTCGCAGGTAGCCGCGGCCCACGCCGGTTCCACCCACGAACAGCTCGCCCGGCACTCCGGCGGGCAGCGGCTCCAGATTGCGGTCGAGCACGTAGAGCCGCAGGTTCGGCACCGGCCGGCCGATCGGGACCAGCACACGTGCCGGCTCTCCGTCCGGGCGGATCGGATGGTGCGTGACGTCGTCCGAGCACTCGGTGGGACCGTACGCATTGAGCAGCGGCACCGCGGGGTAGAGCTGGAGCCAGCGGCGGCAGAGCTCGGGCGGGAGGGCCTCCCCGGTCGGGATCATCCACCGCAGGTGAGCGAGCGGGGGCCGGGAGTCCCCTTGCGCCCCCAGCTCTTCTAGAGCCAGCCGCAGCAGGGAGGGGACCGTCTCGAGTACCGTGACATGGCGGCGCTCGACCTCCGCGAACAGGCTCGCCGGATGGTGGGCGACCTCGTCGGGGAAGATCTCCACACGGCCGCCGGTCAGCAGCGCGGCGAGGAGCTGCCACACCGAGATATCGAAGCACTGCGACGCGGTCTGCGCCACGACATCGGTCTCGCAGAGGCCCAGGGCAGACACCTTGGCCCACAGGTGGTTGAGCATGCCGCGGTGGGTGATCATGGAGCCCTTGGGCACACCCGTCGAGCCGGAGGTGTAGATCACATAGGCGAGATCGCCGGGCTCCGGGGGGGCGAGGAGAGCCGCGCCCGGATCTGCCGCTGCAAGGACCTCCTCCAGGACCAGCAGCGGCGGCCGGGCCGCCGCCGGGAGATCGCCGAGCGCTTCGGCCAGGGCGGGGACATGGCGGCGGCCGGCCAGCGCCAGCCGTGCGCCGCTATCGGCCAGGAGCCGCGTCCATCCCTGCCGAGGCTGGCGCGGGTCGAGGGGCAGATACGCGGCTCCCGCTTTGAAGGCCCCGAGGACGGCGGTCAGGAATTCGAGGCTGCGGTCCGCAAGCAGGGCCACGACGGCATCGGTCCCGGCCCCGTCGGCGGAGAGGATGCGCGCCAGGCGCTCGGCCCGCTCGTCGAGCTCGCCGTAGGTCAGCCGCTCCGTGCCGCAGATCGCGGCGACCTCCCCCGGCCGTGCAGCGGCCATCGCCGTGAAGAGCTGCGCGAAGGTGGCTCCGTTGCCGGGGAAGGCCGTTGCGCTGTCGTTCCACTCCTGCACCAGTTGCTGCCGTTCCACCTCGGTCAGCAGGGGGAGACGCGCGAGCCGGGTCTCGGGAGCCATGGAGGCCGCCTCGAGCAGGGCCGCGAAATGCCCGAGCAGGCGGTCGATCGTGGCAGGATCGAACAGGTCGGCGTTGTACCGCGAGGTCAGGTGCAGACCTGAGTCCGTCTCCGCCGCTTCGATGGTGAGGTCGAGCGTCGTCGGGCTGGCACCGGGCTGGAACGTTCGCAGAGCCAGCCCCGGCAGCTCCAGCGAGTCCAGGGAGGCCCCCTCGATGTTCTGGAGGACGAAGAGCACCTGGAAGACCGGAGGCCGTGCCAGATCGCGCTCCGGCTGCAGCTCCTCCACGAGGCGGTCGAACGGCAGGTCCTCGGCGGCATAGGCATCGAGCGCGGTCTCGCGGATGCGGGGCAGGAGCCGGAGGAACGGCGGATCGCCGGAGAGGTCCGCACGCAGCACGAGCTCGTTGATGAAGAACCCGATCAGGTTCTCGGTCTCCGACCGGTTGCGTCCGGCCACGTGCGTGCCCACGAGGAGGTCCTCGCGCCCTGTGTAGCGGTGGAGCAGGGTGCCGAACACGGCGAGGAGGGACATGTACAGGGTGACCCCCTCCCGCCGGGAGAGCGCCACCATCGCGTCGAGCCGGCTGGCCGGAACCGCGGCGCTGCGGCCTCCTCCACGACCGCTCGGCATCGGCAGATGGGGCCGGTCGGACGGTAGCTCCAGCGTGAGCGGAGCGCCCTCCAGGCGCTCTCGGGAGCGGGCCAGGAGAGAGGAGAGCACATCGCCGCGCAGCCACTCGCGCTGCCAGACCGCGAAGTCGGCGTACTGGACCGGCAGCGGCGGGAGCGGCGAGGGCCGCCGCGCGCTGCACGCGGGATAGAGCGCCGCCAGCTCGCGCAACATCAGGCCGATGGACCAGCCGTCCGCGACGATGTGGTGCATGTTGAACAGCAGGACGTGGTCCTCGCGGCTCAGGCGGAGCAGGGTGCCGCGCAGGAGCGGCCCGCGTGCGAGATCGAAGGGCCGGCGGCCCTCCCCGCCGGCCAGCCGCTGGGCCTCGGCCTCGCGGCGGTCGGCCGGCAAGCCGCTCAGGTCGACCTGCGGGAAGCGGAAGGGCCGGGGCGGGGCGATCCGCTGGACCGGTTGCTCGCCGGCCAGGTGGAAGGTGGTGCGCAGAGACTCGTGGCGTGCCAGGATCTCGCCGAGGCTCGCGTCGAGCACCGCCGCGTCCAGGGCCCCTTCGAGGCGCACCGCGGTGGGCATGTTGTAGGCGGGGCTCTCCGGCTCGAGCTGGGTGAAGAACCAGACGCGCTCCTGGGAAAACGAGAGCGGCAGGTCGCGGTCCCGCGGCACCGGCACCAGGGGCGGAGCCGCCGTGCCCGATCCGGCCCGGAGCTCCGCCTCGATGGCCACGGAGAGCTCCGCCACGGTCGGACGCTCGAACAGAGCCCGCACAGGCAGCTCCACGCCGAGCACGGTGCGCACGCGGGAGACGATCCGCGTCGCGAGGAGAGAGTGGCCCCCCAGATGGAAGAAGTTGTCCTGGACGCCGACCCGCTCCTGGCCGAGGACCTCGGCCCAGATCGCGGCCAGCATCTCCTCGACCGGGTTGCGCGGTGCCACGAAGGCGCCGGCTGCGGCGCCGGCCGCCTCGGGGGCGGGCAGGGCGCGGCGGTCGACCTTGCCGCTGGGGGTGAGCGGCAGCTCGTCCAGCACGACCCAGGCCGGCGGCACCATGTGCTCCGGCACCCGGGCCGCGAGGAAGGCGCGCAGCTCCGGGACCTCGGGGGCGGCACCTGCCTGGGGCACGACATAGGCCACGAGGCGGCGGTCCTCGGCATCCTCGCCGCGGGCCACCACCACGGCCTCCCGCACCCCGGGGTGGGAGGCGAGGACGGACTCGATCTCGCCCAGCTCGATACGGAAGCCGCGCACCTTGACCTGGAAGTCGAGGCGGCCGAGGTACTCGACGGCACCGTCGGGCAGGTGCCGGGCGAGGTCGCCGGTGCGGTAGAGCCGGTCCCCAGGCGTCTCACCGCAGGGATCGGGCACGAAGCGCTCGGCCGTGAGGTCAGGCCGGTTCAGATAGCCGCGGGCGAGCTGGACGCCGCCGATGCAGAGCTCGCCGGGGATGCCGGCAGGCACGGGCTGCAGGGGCCGGTCGAGCAGGTGGATGCGGGTGTTGGCGACCGGCCGGCCGATGGGGACGATGCCGCCGCGGGCCTCGGCGGCGCAATCCCAGGCGGTGACGTCGACCGACGCCTCGGTAGGCCCGTACAGGTTCTCCAGACGGGCGGCGAGGCGCTCGCGGAAGCGGCGTCGCAGCCCGGGGCTGAGGGCCTCGCCGCTGGCCACCACCAGGCGCAGGCTGGCGCAGCCGGACAGGTCCGGCACCTCCAGGAAGGCCTGGAGCATCGACGGCACGAAGTGCGTCACCGTGACCCGTTCGCTCCTGATCAGCTCGGCGAGGTAAGCGCTGTCGCGGTGGCCTCCGGGCCGGGCCACGACGAGGTGGGCGCCGGTGATCAGAGGCCAGAAGAACTCCCAGACGGATACGTCGAAGCTGTACGGGGTCTTCTGGAGGACCCGGTCATCCGCAGACAGGCCGTAGGCCTCCTGCATCCAGAGCAGGCGGTTGACGATGCCGCGGTGCTGGATCATCACCCCCTTGGGCCGGCCGGTGGAGCCCGAGGTGTAGAGGACGTAGGCCAGGCCCTGGTCGGACAGGCCGGTGGGGCTCGCGGGCTCGCCGTCGCCCTCCCATCCCGCTTCGAGGCAGAGCACCCGGGCCTGCGTCGGCGGGAGGGCCGGCAGGAGGCGTTCCTGGGCGAGCAGAACGGGCACGTGCGCGTCCGCGATCATCCAGCCGAGCCTTTCGGCGGGGTAGTCAGGGTCGAGAGGCAGGTAGGCGGCCCCGGCCTTGAGCACGCCGAGCAGGGACACGACCATCTCGACCGAGCGCTCCATCAGCACGCCCACGGCCGTATCGGGCTGCACACCCAGGCCCAGCAGGCGGGAGGCCAGGCGGCCGGAGATCTGATCCAGCTCGCGGTAGGAGAGCGTCCTGCCGTCGAAGGTGACGGCCGGGGCCTCGGGGGCCTGCGCCACCCGCTCGGTAAAGAGGGCGGGCAGGGTCAGGCCGGGCCGGCGCTCGATCCCGGTGTCGTTCCAGCCGAGCCGGAGCTGGTGGCTCTCGCTGTCGGACAGTAGCGGCAGCTCGGAGAGCCGGGCCCGCGGGTGGCGCACCGCGCCCTCGGCGAGGAGCCACAGGTGGCCGAGCAGGCGGGCGATGGTCAACGCGTCGAAGAGGTCCCGGTTGTACTCCATGTCGGCCAGCAGGCCCGAGGAGGTCTCGGTCAGGGCCAGGTGGAGGTCGAAGCGGGCGGTGCCGCTCTCGGAGCTGCAGCGGCAGGAAGGTGAGGCCGGGGATCTCCACGGCGCCCACCGGAGCGTTCTGCTGGACCAGCATGACCTGGAACAGCGGCGTGTGCGCGAGGCTCCTTTCGGGTTGCAGCTCCTCGACGAGCTTCTCGAAGGGCAGGTCCTGGTGAGCGTAGGCGTCCACGGTCCTGTCGCGCACGCGCCCGAGCACTTCGGCGAGGGCCGGGTCGCCCTGCATCTCGACGCGCAGGACGAGGGTGTTGACGAAGAGCCCGATGAGGCGCTCGACGTCGGCGTGGTTGCGGCCGGCGATGGGCGAGCCGATCAGCAGATCCTCGACCCCCGTGTAGCGGTGCAGGAGCACGCCGAAGAGCGCGAGCAGGGTCATGAAGGAGGTGACGCCCTGCTGCTTGGAGAGGTCCTGGAGCTCGCGCGCGAGGCCGGCGGGCAGGAACGAGGAGGCGTGGGCGCCGCGCAGGCTCTGGATGGCCGGCCGGGGCCGGTCGGTGGGAAGGTCGAGCACGTAGGGAGCGCCGGCCAGGCTGCGGCGCCACCAGCCGACCTGCTCCTCCAGGGCCGCTCCCGAGAGCCCCGCGCGCTGCCAGAGGGCGAAGTCGGCATACTGGACGGACAGCTCGGGCAACGGCGAGGGCTCGCCGTTCCTGACGGCCGGGTACAGCCCGGCAACCTCCTGCATCAGCAGGGCCATGGACCAGCCGTCGGTGATGATGTGGTGCATGTTGACCAGCACCACGTGGCGCTCCGGGGCGAGGCGCAGCAGGGCGGTCCGCAGCAGGGGCCCGGCGGCGAGGTTGAAGGACAGGACGGCGAAAGCGCGAGTCAGCCGGCCCACCTCGGCCGTGATGGATTCCGCGGGCAAGGAGCCCAGATCCACCAGCGGAGGCGCCACGTCGAGGGCGGGTGCGATGAGCTGCACCGGATTGCCAGCCATGACGGGGAAGGACGTGCGCAACACCTCGTGGCGGCGGACGACCTCGCCGAGGCTGGCAGCCAGCGCGGGCACGGACAGGGCGCCGTGCGCCTCCATGGCCAGGGGCAGGTTGTAGAACGGGCTGCCCGGCTGGAGCCGGTCGAGGAACCAGAGCCGCTCCTGGGCGAAGGACAGCGGCAGCCGCTCCGGCCGTTCGCGCCGGACGAGCGGCGGGGCCGCGGCGCCCGCCCCCCTCAGCCGTTCGATAGCGGCGGCGAGCCCGGCCACTGTGGGGCTGTCGAAGAAGTCGGGCAGGGGCAGATCGACCTCGAAGCGGCGGCGCACCCGGGTCAGGACCTGGATGGCCGAGAGGGAGTGCCCTCCCAGGGCGAAGAAGTCCGCTGTGGTGCCGATGCCGGGCAGGCCCAGCACCTCTTCCCAGATCTCCACCAGGGCCGCCTCGACCTCGCCGGCCGGGGCCACATGGGCTTCACCGGCGGCATGGGCCGCCTCGGGCTCGGGCAGGGCCTTGCGGTCGATCTTGCCGTTGGCCGTCAGCGGCAGCTCGGAGAGGAAGACGAAGGTGTCCGGGATCATGTAGCCCGGCAGCGACGCGGCCAGATGCGCCTGGAGCGCCCCGGTTGATCCCTCGCCGGGGGTCTCCCCGGAGGCGACGACGTAGCCGCACAGGTACTTTTGTCCCGCCCGGTCGGCGCGGGCCAGCACCACGGCCTCGCGCACGCCGGGAGCCCGGGAGAGCTGGCTCTCGATCTCGCCCAGCTCGACGCGGAAGCCGCGGATCTTGACCTGGTGGTCGCTCCTACCGAGGAACTCGATCTCGCCTTCCGCCAGCATCCGTCCCAGATCGCCCGTGCGGTACAGCCGCTGTCCAGGGCCCGAGAACGGATCTGGCACGTAGGAGGCCGCCGTCTTCTCCGGATCTCCGGCATAGCCGCGGGCCACGCCCACGCCGCCGATATAGAGGTCGCCCACCACACCCGCCGGGACCAGCCCGGGGCTCCTGTCGAGGACGTAGAAGGTGTTGTTGTCCAGCGGCCTGCCGTAGGGGATGCTCAGCCAGGCCTCGTCGATCCTCTCGACGGGATGGAAGATGGACCAGACGGTGCCCTCGGTGGCGCCGCCCAGGCTGATGACCCGCAGGTTGGGGAAAAACCGTCGAGCCCGCTCAGGCAGCGACAGCGGAATCCAGTCGCCGCTCAGGAAGGCGATCCGCAGGTCCTCGCCGCGGAAGCCCGGATCGGTCTCCTCCAGGTACTGCACCAGGAGGCCGAGCGTGGAGGGGACGGAGTTCCAGAAGGTGACCTTCTGCCCGGTTACCAGGCGCAGCAGGGCCGCCGGGTCCTGGACCTCCTCCTGCCGTGCAATAACCACCGTGGCGCCGGCCCCGAGGGTGCCGAAGATGTCGTAGACCGACAGGTCGAAGCAGACCGAGGAGAGCATCAGCACCCGGGAACCGGGGCCCACGGGGAAATCGCGGTTGACCCACCCGATCAGGTTGACCGCGCTGTTGTGCTCGATCATCACGCCCTTGGGTGTGCCGGTGGAGCCCGAGGTGTAGATGGTGTAGGCCAGATCCTCCGGCCGCGGACGCAGCGACAGGAGATCGTCGCTGTAGCTCTCCAGCTTCGCGGGATCGAAGACCAGCACCTCGGCCGGCAGCTCGTGCTCCCGGTCGGCGAGGAGGAGCCGGACGCCGGACTGGCACACGATGTAGCTCTTGCGGGCCGGCGGATAGGACGGCTCCAGGGGCACATAGGCCGCGGCGGCCTTGAGCACGGCCATCAGGGCGACGACCAGCTCGGGCGAGCGCTCGAAGCAGACGCCGACGTTGTCGCCCGGCTGGACGCCGCAGGCGAGCAGGTGGCGGGCGAGCCGGTTGGCCTGCTGCTCGACCTCGCCGTAGGTCAGAGACCGGCCGCCGGAAACGACGGCGGTCCGTTCGGGGTGATGGGCCGCCTGCTCTTCGAAGAAGCTGTGCAACGGCCGCTCGCGCGGGTAGTCGCGGGCCGTGTCGTTGTAGAGCTGGACGAGCTGCTCGCGCTCGGCCGGTGACAGCAGCGATCCGGTGTCCAGTGGGGCCTCCAGGTCGCGGCCCAGAGCCTCCAGGATCCGCTCGTACAGCACCGCCGCCCGCTCGACGTCCGCAGCGTCGAAATGCCGCGGCGAGTACTTGATGCGGAGCGACGGATGGCTCAACGTCACCGAGACCTCGACGTTGAACAGGGTGTTCGTCATCTCTTCGAGCTCGACGCTCGGCAGACCGGAGGACCGCCCCGTTCCCATGGGCTGGAAGAGGACGTTCTCCCGCACCTCCTCCATGAGGTGGAAGTCCATGAAGTTGAGCAGCGTGTCGAAGATCGGGTTCTGGGCCGACTCCCGGGCGCCGACGATCGCGGCGATGTCGGCCAGAGGGATCTCGTGTTCCTTCTCCGCGGCCAGGTAGCGTCCGACCCGGCGGATCAGCGCCGCGCCGCTCTCGGTGGGCTCCAGCCGCAGGCGGAGCGGGAAGGTGTTGAGGAAGCAGCCGACGATCTTGTCGCCGTCCGGGATCTCGGGCCGGTCGTGCGACACCACACCCGTGACCACGTCCTCCTCGCCGGAGGTCACACGCAGCAGGTGCAGGTGAGCGGCCAGGAAGAGCGCCTGGAGCGGCGCCTGCAATGAAGCCACCCGCCCGCGCAGGCTCCCCAGAAGCTCCGGGGACAGGGGCCGGTTGAGCGACCGCATGCCGAAGGTGGCCCCCCCGTGGGTCTGCGCCCGGTTGAAGGGCAGCTTGTTGCGGCTCACGCCGGCGAGGGTCTCGCGCCAGAAGGCCTCGGTGGCCGCGGAGCGGCGCCTCCCCAGGGTGATCGCCAGATAGTCCTTGTAGCTGCTCGCGAGCGGCGGCGCGGAGTCGAGGCGGTCGAGGTCCTTTCGCGCCAGCAGCTCGTTGAGGTCCAGCCAGAACGTCAGGTTGCTCCAGCCGTCGAGGATGGCGTGGTGCCAGGTCCAGACCGAGGCGTGGAGATCGCCGTCGAGGCGGAAGAGCTTGAGGCGCCAGAGCAGCTCTCCCTGGAAGAGGAACTTGTGGCGCAGGTCTTCGGCCCGGTATTCGTCGATCCTGCGCCGCTGCTCGCCGGCCGGCCGGCCCGAGAGGTCCTCGACTTCGCGGGTCACCGGTACGGCCCGATGGACCACCTTCATCGGCTCATCGAGCTCGTCGAGATGGAACGTGCTGCGCAGGATGGGGTGGCGCCCGGTGAGCAGGCCGAGGGCGCGGAAGAAGCGGTCCGGGTCGGGGATCGACAACAGGTACATGTGCTGGTCGTGATAGACCGGCTGATCGGGCAGGAGGAGGGTGTAGTAGATCATCCCCTTCTCGATGCCGCTCAGCGGGAAGAAGTCCTCCCAGAAGGCGGGCAGGCGCCCGCGCTGCCGCTCGTCGGCCAGGACCGCGCGCTGCAGCCGCTCGATCTCGGCCCGGCCGGCCGCGAGCTCTCCGGCGACCGAGCTCTCCGCCCGGGTCTGGACCCGCGCGGCCAGGGCGCCGACCGTCTGGTGCTTGAAGACGTCCTGGACCCGCAGGTCCGAGGCGAGCCGCTCGTTGATGCGATTGACCAGGCGCACCGCCTTGATCGAGTCGCCGCCCAGCGCAAAGAAGTTGGCCTCCGCGCCGACCCGGTCGACCCGCAGCATCTCAGCCCAGATCCCCGCAACCACCTGCTCGATCGGGGTGCCGGGCGCGGTGTAGGCGGAGGGATCCGCCGCGAGCGCCTCGGGAGCCGGCAGCGCGCGGCGGTCCACCTTGCCGCTGGGCGTCAGTGGCAGAGCCGCGAGCTCGACCCAGGCGGAGGGCACCATGTAGTCCGGCAGCCGTTCGGCCAGGAAGGCGCGCAGGCCGGCCACTTCCGGAGCAGGGGCCGGAGCAGGCTCGTCCTTCGCGACGACGTAGGCGACGAGCCGGCTGTCGCCGTCCGCCTCGCGCCGCGCCACGACGACCACCTCCCGCAGCCCGGGATGGGAGGCGAGGACCGACTCGATCTCGCCCAGCTCGATGCGGAATCCGCGCACCTTCACCTGGAAGTCGATGCGGCCGAGGTACTCGACGGCGCCGTCGGGCAGGTGGCGGGCGAGGTCGCCGGTGCGATAGAGCCGCCCTCCGGCCGCCTCGCTCCAGGGATCGGGCACGAAGCGCTCCGCCGTCAGGTCCGGGCGGCTCCAATAGCCGCGGGCGAGCTGCACGCCGCCGATGCACAGCTCGGAGGGCACGCCGGTCGGCGCCGGCTGCCACGACCGGTCGAGCAGGTGGATGCGGGTGTTGGCGACCGGCCGGCCGATCGGGACGATGCCACCGCGGGCCTCCTCGTCGCAGCTCCAGGACGTGACATCGACCGACGCCTCGGTCGGGCCGTAGAGGTTCTGCAGCCGGGCGGCGAGCCGCTCCCGGAAGCGGCGGCGCAGCTCGGGCGTGAGGGCCTCGCCGCTGGCCGCCACCAGGCGCAGGCTGGCGCAGCCGGAGAGGTCCGGCTCCTCCAGGAAAGCCTGGAGCATGGACGGAACGAAGTGCATCACCGTCACCCGTTCGCGCTCGATCAGGTCGCTCAGGTAGGCGGGATCGCGGTGCCCGCCGGGCCGGGCCACGACGAGATGCGCACCGGTGAGGAGGGGCCAGAAGAGCTCCCAGACCGAGACGTCGAAGCTGAACGGAGTCTTCTGGAGCACCCGGTCCGCGGCGGTCAGGCCGTAGGCCTCCTGCATCCAGAGCAGGCGGTTGACGATGCCGCGGTGCGGGACCATCGCTCCTTTGGGACGGCCGGTCGAGCCCGAGGTATAGAGGACGTAGGCCAGATTCTGGTCGGATGCTTCGCTCCGGACCTCGGGCTCTCCTTGGCCCTCCCACCCCGTTTCGAGGCAGAGCACCCGGGCCTCCGTCGGCGGCAGGGCCGGCAGGAGGCGTTCCTGGGCAAGGAGCACCGGCACGCGGGCGTCGGCGATCATCCAGCCGAGCCGCTCGGCGGGGTAGTCGGGGTCGAGCGGCAGATAGGCGCCTCCGGTGCGGAGGATGCCGAGCAGGCCGACCACCATCTCGACCGAGCGCTCCATCAGCACGCCCACGGCCGTATCGGGCCCGACCCCCAGATGCAGGAGTCGGGAGGCCAGGCGGCCGGACAGGAGATCCAGATCGCGGTAGGAGAGCGTCCGCCCCTCGAAGGTGACGGCGGGGGCCGCGGGAGACCGCTGCGCCTGGAGGGCGAAGAGGCCGTGCAGGCAGGCCCCTGGGGGGCGCGCCGCGGCCGTATCGTTCCAGGCGAGGAGGATCTGGTGGCTTTCCGCGGCGGAGAGCAGAGGCAGGCTGGAGATCCGGGCCTGGGGGGCGTCCACCATGCCGGCGAGGAGCGCCTCGAAGTGGCCCAGCATGCGGCGGATCGTCGTCCGGTTGAACAGGTCGCGGCTGTACTCGAAGACCCCGCGCAGGCCGTCCTGCGCCTCGACGAGATCGAGGGTCAGGTTGAACTTCGCCGAGCTGCGCTCGCTCTCGACGTCGTCGAGGCTCAGGTCCGGCCTCCCAGGGGCGATCTCCGGCGTGTCCGGCGTGTTCTGGAGCACGAGGACGGCCTGGAAGAGCGGCGAGCGGCTGGCGTCCCGCTCAGGCTGCAGAGCGTCGACGAGCTTTTCGAAGGGGATGTCCTGATGGGCGTAGGCCCCCAGGGCCGCCTCGCGCACGCGTCCCAGCAGCTCCCGGCCGGTGGGATCTCCCGAGAGATCGACGCGCAGGACCAGCATGTTCACGAACAGGCCGATCATGCCCTCGAGCTTCCCGGCGCCTGCGGCCCGCGGTGGGCGTTCCGACGCTGATCGCCTCCTGCCCCGTGGAGCGGTGGAGCAGCGCCTGGAAGGCGCCCAGCAGGACCATGAAGAGGGTCGCCCCCTGCGTCTGGCCCAGCGCGGTGAGGCGCTCCCGCAACGCCTGCGGGACGTGGATGCGTTCGCTGGCTCCCCGCAGGCTCTGCATGGGCGGGCGCGGATGGTCGGCCGTCAGGTCGAGGACGAAGGGACCCGCCGCGAGCTGCCGTCGCCAGTAGGCGAGCTGCTCGTCCAAGACCTCTCCGCGCAGCCACTGCCGCTGCCAGTGGGTGAAGTCCGCGTACTGGACCGGGAGCTCCGGCAGGGGGAGGGCCGGCCGGCGGCCAGCGCCTCGGTGAGAGCGATCAGCTCCCGGATCAGGACCCCCGCCGACCAGCCGTCCGAGATGATGTGATGCATCACCAGGAGGACGAGGTGGTTGGCGGCGCCGAGCCGCAGGAGGGCGATCTGGAACAGCGGCCCGCGGGCGAGGTCGAAGGGGCTCTGGGTGAGCTGATCGCTGGCGCGCCGCGCCGCGCCGGGGCGCAGAGCCTCGGGAAGACCGAGAAGATCGACCTGCGCCAGAGCCGGATGCGCCGCGGGCGCAATGACCTGGACCGGCTCACCGTCCGCGACCGCGAAGGTCGTTCGCAGCACCTCGTGGCGCCGGGCAATCTCCCGCAGGGCTGCCTCGAGCACTGCGACCGGCGGCGGGACCGGGAGGCGCATCCCCATCGAGATGTTGTAGGCCGGGGAGCCCGGCTGCAGTTGGTCGAGGAACCAGAGGCGCTGCTGGCCGAACGAGAGAGGGTGCTGGCCGGCGCGGCTCGCCCTCTCCGCGAGGAGCCTCGCCAGAAGCTCGCGCTTCTCTGCCGCCGACCGGGGAGTTTCCGTGCCGATGCTCATACCTAGACCTCTTCCTCCTGCATTTCGGCGAGGAGCCGGTCCATCTCCTCCTCCGAGAGGACGTCGAGGCTCTCCAGCATCCGCTGAGCGCTCAGCGGATCGACTCTGCGGATTTCAGGTGTGCGACGCGCCGCAGGCGTGCCGTCGCCGCCACCGCCCTCCCCGGACCCCGCGATCACCGCCGCCAGCTCGGCAACCGTGGGAGCCTCGAACAGGACGGACAGGGGCAGCTCGATCTGGAAGGCTTCGTCGATGCGCGTCATGACCTGGAGCCCGAGCAGCGAATGGCCGCCGAGCAGGAAGAAGTTGTCGTGGATGCCGATCTGTTCGATCCCGAGCAGGTCTCCCCAGAGATCGGCGAGCTGCCGCTCGGTTTCGTCTCCGGGCGGGGCGTACGGGGTCGGCAGGGCCGGCCGGGTGTGCCGGCGTCCGTGCCCTCCCGGCTGGGCCGACCGGTCCAGCACCGTGAGCATCTCGGCGAGCGAGTGCTGCTGCTGGAGGACCTCCTGGAGCTGGCGGGTGGAGACGACCACTTGCGGCGCGCCGCTCGCCAGGGCGCGGCCGAGCGCTTCCATGCCCTCCGCGAAGGTCAGCCCGTAGGCCTGGCGCTGCCGCTGGAGGGTCTCCTGCATCCTGGGGTTGAGCGCGCCGACCTGCCCGGTCCAACTGTCCCACTGCCATTCGCACCAGTTGACGGAGACCGTGGGCACCCCTCCCCGCTGCCGGTTGCCCTGGGTGCTCTGGGCGAGGACGTCGAGGAAGGCGTTGGCCGCGCAGTAGTCGACCTGGCCGATGCCGCCGGTGAGCGAGGTCATGGCGGAGAAGAGCACCAGGAAGTCGACCGAATGACCGCGCAGCACGGACTGGAGGACGAGCGCACCCCGGGCCTTGACGGCGAGCACCTCGGCCGCGGCGTCGCGGGTCTTGAGCTGGAGGAGGCCGGCGCCCGGCAGGCCCGCCACATGGAAGACGCCGTCGATCCGTCCCCAGCGCGCGATCGCCTCCTCGACCACGCGCTGCATCTCCTGCGCATCGGTGACGTCCGCCGTGCACAGCATCGCCTCTGCGCCGAGTTCCTCCAGGCGGCCCGCAAGATCCGGCCGCGGCGTGCGGCCGACGAGGACGAGCTTCGCCTGAACGGTTCGCGCCAGATGCTCGGCGAGCGCGCTCCCGATCCCGCCGAAGCCTCCCGTGATCAGGTAAATCCCTCCCTGGCGCAGGGGTCCTGGCCAGGAGTTTCCCGCGTCCAGGGGGAGGGGCTCGATGGCCGCGATCCAGCGCTGCTGGCCGCGCCGGGCGACGATGGGCTCGGCGCCCTTCACGCAGATCTCCTCGATCAGGTCCTCGCTCGGATCGACGTCGATCAGCCGGCAGGTGAGATGGCCGTATTCCTGCGGGATCACGCGCAGGGGGCCGAGGAGGGTCGCCTTCTCCGGCTGGATCCGGTCGCCCCGCTCGATGCCGGCGAGGCCGTTGGTGACGATGCAGATCTCGCAGCGGTCCCCGGAGCCCCTCCTCTTGCCGAGTGCCTGGGCGAGCGCGAGCAGGCTGTGGAACCCGGTCTCCTGCGCCTGATCGAAGAGCTCCGGGTCGGGCTCCCTCACCTCGGAGGTCAGGCTGAGGAGGTGCACGATCCTGGCAGGCAGCCCGATCTCGGCGAAGAGGGCATCGTAGTCGAACCCTGCGCCGGCGCGGACGGCGATCACGTCGCATCCCTCGGCCTCCAGCCGCGCCACCAGCCGGGAGCCCACGCCCGTACTATCTTGATGCCCGTCTTCGAGGACCAGCCAGCGGCCTCCGCGGTCCCCGGGCACTGGAGGCCGCACGGCGAGCTTCCACGACGGGGCGTGGAACCAGTCGGCGGGGTCGGCGATCTTTCCGGTTGAATGCGTTGTGCGCTCTGTGGCAGGCCGTGCCGCCGGGCGCTCGATCCAGTAGCGCTGCCGCTCGAAGGGATAGGTCGGGAGAGGCACGCGCAGACGCCGCTCGCCCTGGTACAGGGCGGCAGGGTCCATCTCCACGCCGGCCAGCCAGAGCTGTCCCAGGGTCTTGAGCAGGAAGGCCTGATCGTCCTGCCGGTCGTGCTCGTGGCGCAGCGACGGCAGGGCGACCGGGCGCGATGCCTCCGCGCTCGCCGGGTGTTGCAGCGCCAGGCTCCCCAGGGCCGGCCCGGGACCGGCTTCCAGCAGGACCCTCCCCGGCTCCCGCCACAGCTCGGCGACGCCGTCGGCAAAGCGCACGGTCCGGCACAGATGCCGGACCCAGTATTCGGGATCGGTGACCTCCGAGGCCCGGGCCCAGGTGCCGGTCACGTTCGACGGGTAGGGGATTTCCGGCGCGCGCAGCTCGACCGTGCGGAGCAGCTCGCGGAAGGCGTCCGCGGCAGGCTCCATCATCGGGGAGTGGAAGGCGTGCGAGGTCGGGATGCGCCGGCAGAGCAGGCCTTCGCGCTCCAGGCGCTCCTCCAGCGCGGCCACAGCTTCCAGCGGCCCCGAGACCACGCAGACGGAGGGCGCGTTGACCGCGGCGATCGCAAGGCCGGGCGCGAGGCGCCGCATCGTTTCCTCTTCGGAGAGCGGCACGGCCAGCATGGCGCCCGGCGGCAGCTCGTCGATCAGTTGTGCGCGCCGGGCCACCAGCGCGAGAGCGTCGGCGAGCGACAGGACCCCGGCGAGGCAGGCGGCGGTGTACTCGCCGAGGCTGTACCCCAGCAGCGCCTGAGGCTGCACGCCCCAGGACATCCAGAGGCGCGCCAGCGCATAGCCGACGGCGAAGACGGCCGGCTGCGCGATCCGGGTCTGGTGGAGCGGTCCCGCGGCCGGGGCACCGGGCCGCAACATCGCGCGCAGGTCCAACCCCTTTCGTTCGCCCTCCGTCTCGCTCTCCGCGAAGAGGATCTGCCGCAGGTCGATCCCGAGCTCGGGCAGCAGGAGCTCGGCGCAGCGGTCGATCTCCTGCCGGAACACCGGCTCGGCGTGATAGAGCCCCGCGGCCATGCCGGCGTAGTGATCGCCGACGCCGGGGAGCAGGAAGGCGACGGGCCGGCCGCCAGGCTCCTGCTCGGTCGTCCAGACCCGCCGCGGGTCGCGCACCGCCAGCGCCTCGGCCGCCTCGGCGGCCGTCGCAGCCACCAGGGCGCGCCGGTGGCGGAACGCGCGGCGACCGACGCGCAGGGTGAAAGCGATGTCCGCCAGATCCTTTTCGGGATGGGCCGTGAGGTGGGCCGACAGCTCGTCCGTCATCCGCTCCAGGGCCGCGGGCGTGCGGGCCGAGAACGACAGGACCTGCCAGGGCCGCGACGGGCCGGCCGGCGCGGCCGGCGGCGCCTCCTCCAGGATCACGTGGGCGTTGGTCCCGCCCATGCCGAAGGCGCTCACGCCGGCCCGGCGCGGCATCCCGTCCGGCCGCCAGGCACAGCGCTGCGAGGCCACGAAGAAGGGGCTCGACGCGAAGTCGATCTGCGGGTTGGGCCTCTCGAAGTGCAGGCTGGGCGGGATCTCTCCCCGTTCGACCACCAGGGTGGCCTTGATGAGCCCGGCCACGCCGGCCGCGGCATCGAGGTGACCGATGTTGGTCTTGATCGAGCCGAGGGCGCAGAAGCCGCGTTTTTCGGTCTTCTGCCGGAAGGCCTTGGTCAGGGCCGCGACCTCGATCGGATCGCCCAGGGACGTGGCGGTGCCGTGGGTCTCGACGTAGCCGATCGCCTCGGGGTCCACCTGCGCCCGCTCCTGCGCCGCGAGGATCACCTTCGCCTGTCCGTCGCGCCGGGGCGCCGTGAAGCCGGCCCGCAGCGAGCCGTCGTTGTTGACCGCCGTCCCCTTGACGACCGCATGGACGTGATCGCCGTCGGCGAGCGCATCCTCCAGGCGCTTCAGCACGACCATGCCGACGCCCTGGCCGCCGATCGCGCCGTCGGCCCGGGCGTCGAAGGCCCGGCAGTGGCCGTCGGACGAGTTGATGCCGCCCTGCTGGTACAGGTAGCCGATTTTTTGCAGGGCTCGCACCGAGACGCCGCCGGCCAGGGCCAGCTCGCAATCCCCGTCGAGCAGGCTGCGGCAGGCGAAGTGCAGGGCCACGAGGGAGGTCGAGCAGGCGGTCTGGACCGTGGAGCTGGGGCCTTCCAGGTTGAGCTTGTAGGAGAGGCGCGAGGCGAGGAAGTCCTTCTCGCTCGCCAGATTCAGAGCGAAGCCCCCGACCGCGGCCACGAGCTCCGGATTCGGCAGGAGGTTGTTCAAGGCATAACTGCTCTGGCTGGCCCCGGCGAAGACGCCGACCGTGCGGTCCGTGCCCGCGTAACCGGCCCGCTCCAGGGCCTGCCAGGCGCACTCCAGCAGCAGCCGGTGCTGCGGGTCGAGGATCTCCGCCTCGCGTGGCGAGAGGTCGAAGAAGGCGGCGTCGAAGAGGTCGGGGTCCTCCAGCACCACCCCGGCGCGTACGTAATTCGGCTCCGCGAGCAGGGCGGGAGAGACGCTCGACTCGGCGATCAGCTCCTCGTCGGTGAAGAAGGAGACCGCCTCGACGCCGTCCAGGAGGTTCTGCCAGAGCTGCTCGACGTCCTGCGCCCCGGGGAAGCGCCCCGCCATGCCGATGATGGCGATCTCGCGGCCGGTCCGCTCCCGCGGCGCCGGCGCCGGGGTGAGCGCCTCCTCGCCCTGGGTCAGGAAGCGGGCCAGCGAGCCGACCGTCGGATGGCTGAACAGGTCGACCATCTCGACCTGGCGGCCCAGGGCCTCTTCCACGCGGCTCTGGAGGCGCGCCATGAGCAGGGAGTTGCCGCCGAGCTCGAAGAAGCTGTCGTGCAGCCCGACCGCCTCGACTCCCAGCAGCCCGCGCCAGATCTCGGCGATCCGCCGCTCCAGCCCGGTGCGAGGAGCGACGTGCTCGGGTCGCGCCCGCTCGGGCTCGGGCAGGGCCTGGCGGTTCACCTTGCCGTGGGCGGTCAGCGGCAGCTCCGGCAGCACCACCAGAGCCGAGGGCAGCATGTAGTCGGGCAGGTCCGCGGCCAGGAAGGAGCGCAGCTCGCCGAGGTCCGGCGCAGGATCCGCCACGACGTAGGCCACGAGCTGCTTCTCGCCGCCGGTATCCCCACCGATAGTGCGCACCATCACCACGGCCTCGCGCACGGCCGGGTGCCGCGCGAGGGCGGTCTCGATCTCCCCGAGCTCGATGCGGAAACCGCGGATCTTGACCTGGTGATCGATGCGGCCCAGATACTCCAGGTCACCCTTGAAGTCACGCGGCAGCCGCCGCGCCAGGTCGCCCGAGCGGTAGATGCGCGCACCCGGTTCTCCAAAGGGATCGGGGACGAACCGCTCGGCCGTCCGCTCCGGCATGCCCAGATAGCCGAGCGCCAAGCCGGCGCCGCCGACGCAGATCTCCCCGGGGACGCCGATCGGTGCCGGGTGGAAGGCCGCATCGAGGACGTGCAGCGAAAGATCGGGAATCGCCCGGCCGATGACGCTGCCGCGGGCCGCCTCGACGTCCTCAGTGCGCAGCAGACGGTACGTCACGTGGATCGTCGTCTCCGTGATGCCGTACATGTTGACCAGCTCGGGCCGGCGGTCGCCGTGGCGGGCAAACCAGGGCGCGAGGCTCGCCAGATCCAGTGCCTCGCCGCCGAAGATCACGGTGCGCAGCGCCAGGTCGGGCTCCCGGTCTCCGAGGGCCTCCTCCTCGGCCCACACGAGCTGGCGGAAGGCCGAGGGGGTCTGGTTGAGCACCGTCACCCGCTCACGCCGCAACAGGTCATAGAATGCCTTCGGCGAGCGGCTGACCCAGTAGGGGACCACCACCAGCCGGCCGCCGTAGAGCAGGGCGCCCCAGATTTCCCAGACCGAGAAGTCGAAGGCGCACGAATGGAACAGGGTCCAGACGTCGCCGCGCCCGAAGCCGAACCAGGAGTCGGTGGCCGCGAACAGCCGCGCCACATTGGCATGGGAGACCACGACACCCTTGGGCGTGCCCGTCGAGCCCGAGGTGTAGATGACGTACGCCGGGTCCTCCGGCCGGGCGCGCGGGAGGTCGAGCGGCAGGCGCTCACGGTCGTGCGGCGGCGGCGCGGGGTCGTGCGGCAGCGGCGCGGGGTCGTGCGGCAGCCGCACGGGGTCGTGTGGCAGCGGCACGGGGTCGTGCGGCAGCGGCAGGGGGTCGTGCGGCAGCGGCAGGGGGTCGTGCGGCAGCGGCAGGGGGTCGTGCGGCAGCGGCAGGGGGTCGTGCGGCAGCCGCAGGGGGTCGCGCGGCAGCGGCACGGGGTCGCGCGCCGGCCGCTCACGGTCGAGCAGCAGAAGCCGGCAGGAGAGCGCCGGCAGGCGCTCCGCCAGGGAGGTCCGCGTCAGCAGCACCGGCACGCCGCTGTCCTCCAGCAGCCGCGCGATGCGCTCACCCGGGTAGTCCGGATCGACAGGCATGTAGGCGGCGCCCGTCTTGAGCACGCCGAGGATAGCCACGACCAGCTCTGCCGAGCGTTCCAGGCAGAGCCCCACCAGCTCGCCGGGGCCGATCCCCCAGGAGCACAGCACCTGCGCCAGCCGGTCGGCCCGGCGGCTCAGCTCGCCGTAGCTCAGCGTCTCGCCTTCGTACGTCACCGCCGGGGCGTCCGGGTCTGCGGCCACCCGGGCCGCGAACCGGTCGTGCAGGCAGAAGACGGGCGGCGACGGCCCGGCGGCGCTCCACGCCGCCAACGGCTCGCGCTCCTCGTCCGACAGCAGGCTCGCGGCGAAGGCATCGGCGTCCGGGTCCTCCACCAGGGCGGTGCTGGCGCGCAGGAACATCCCGGCGATGGTTTCGACCTGGGGGCGCGCCAGCTCGGCCGCGTGATAGTCCAGCCCGAGGACGAGGCCGGCGGCGCCGGTCGCGGTCTGGTCGAAATTCACCATCAGGACGAGGTTGTTCCCCTCGGAGCGCCGGCTGGAGAGGACGGCGAGCCCGCCGGGGCGGGAGATCGCTTCGGCCACGTGGAAATGGATGTAGTTGAAGGCGGTCTCGAACAGGGGACGGCCGCCGGCGTCGTCCTGGATCGCGATCAGCGGATAGCGGCGGTGGGGCAGCATCTCCCACTCGGCCGCGAAGGCGGCGCGCACCAGCTCCCGCCAGCTCCGCGCCCGCGCCAGGCCGGGCCGCAGCGGGACGGAATTGAGAAAGAGGCCGCGCACCTCCTCGCCGCCGCGGGACTCGGGCCGGCCGTTGACCACGAAGCCGGTGACCACGTCCTCCTCTCCGCTGGCCGCGGCCATCACCCGGGCGTGGACGGCCAGCAGCAGGCTCTTGAACGGCACCGCGGCCTCCCGCGCCACGGCCTTGAGGCGCGCCACCAGCTCCGGCGCGAGAACGCGGGTCACCGTTCCCGTTCCAGTGCCCATACCGCCACGCTCGCGCTCCACCGGCCAGCGGGGCAGGCCGCCGAACGGCGCGCCGGCCACCTGGCGGGCCCAGAAGGCGCGCGTCTCCTCTGCGCGGCGCGCGGCGCGCTCCAGCATCACGAAATCGCGGAACGCGACGGCCGGCGGCGGCTCGGGCGGCAGCGGCTGGCCGTGCAGCCTGGCCGTGTAGTCGCGGAAGATCTCCGTCAGGGTGGAGTGGAGGCTCCAGCCGTCGAAGATGGCGTGGTTCTCCGTCAGGGTGAACTGGAAGCTGTCGTCGCTCCGCCGGTGGACGTGGAAGCGGATCTGCGGCGGATGCGCAAAGTCGAACGGCCTCCTTCGCTCGCGCTGCACGTAGTCTGCGATCGCCTCCTCCTGCTGCTCCGGGTTGAGATGTCGCAGATCGCCGCCGCCCACCGGCAGCGCGGCCGTGCGGTGCACGCGCTGGAGCGGCTCGGCGGGAGCGCTCAGGTCGAAGGACGTGCGGAGCACCGCGTGCCGCGCCACGACCCGATCCACCGCGTCCTGGAGGGCCGCCAGATCGAGCTGCCCCTGGAGGTGCCAACTGTTGACGTTGTGGTAGAGAGCCTCGCCCGGCGCCAGCCGCATGTGGAAGAGCATGCCGGCCTGAAGGCCGGTCAGGGGGTAGGCATCCTCCACGTCCTGCGGCAGGCGGCTCCGCTCCTCGTCGGACAGGACCCACAGCGGCTCGCCGTCCTCCGGGCCGGCCGCCTTTTCCTCCGCCGCCGCGGCCAGGGCGGCTGCCAGGTCGGCGATCGTCTGGTGCTGGAAGATATCCTGGACCGAGAGGCTCAGGCCGCGCTCCTGCGCCAGCGAAAGAACCTGGATGCTGCGGATGGAGTCGCCGCCGAGGGCGAAGAAGTTGTCACGGATGCCGACCTGGTCGAGGCCCAGCACCTGCTGCCAAACGGCGGCCAGCAGCTCCTCGGCCGGCGTGCGCGGCGCGGCATGGTCCTCCCCCCGGGCCGCCGCGGCCTCCGGCGCCTGGTCCAGGAGGGCCCGCCGGTCGAGCTTGCCGTTGGCGGTCAGCGGCAGGGCCGCGAGCAGGACGAAGCCCGCCGGGATCATGTAGTCCGGCAGGCGCTCCTCCAGATGGCTCCGCAGGTCGGCCGGGCGCGGCGGCGCCTCCCGCGGCACCACGTAGCCGGTCAGCCGGCCGTCGTCCCCCTGGAGCACCGCGGCCTCGCGCACGCCCGGGTGCCCGGCCAGAGCCGCTTCGATCTCCCCCAGCTCGATGCGGAAGCCGCGGACCTTGACCTGCTGGTCGATACGGCCCAGATACTCAAGGTCCCCGTCCGGCCGCCAGCGCGCCAGGTCGCCGCTGCGGTAGAGCCGGGCACCGTTCGAGCCCGAGAAGGGGTCCGGCACGAAGCGCTCGGCGGTCAGCTCCGGACGGCCCAGGTAGCCGCGGGCCAGCCCCGCGCCGCCGACGTGGATCTCCCCGGGCACACCTACCGGCACCGGCGCGCCGTGCCGCCCGAGCAGGTGGACCGACAGGTCCGGGAGCGCGCGGCCGATGACGCTGCCGGGAGACGCCGTGTCCGCCTGCCCGATCTCCCGGTAGGTGACATGCACCGTCGTCTCGGTGATGCCATACATATTGACGAGGCGCGGCTCGCGGTCGCCATGGCGCTCGAACCAGGGAGCCAGTGCCGGGAGATCCAGCGCCTCGCCGCCGAAGACTACGGAGCGCAGCGCCAAGCGCGATGAGCCCTCCACATGTACGAGCTGACGGAATGCCGAAGGGGTCTGGCTCAGTACCGTCACGCCCTCTTCCACGAGGAGACGGTGGAAGTCCTCGGGCGAACGGCTCACCAGGTACGGCACAACCACAAGCCGGCCGCCATGGAGCAGGGCACCCCAGATCTCCCATACCGAGAAGTCGAAGGCGTAGGAGTGGAACAGGGTCCAGACGTCCTGCGGGCCGAAGCCGAACCACCCCTCGGTCGCCGCGAACAGCCGCAGCACGTTGGCATGCGTGACCACCACGCCCTTGGGCCTTCCAGTCGAGCCCGAGGTGTAGATGACATAGGCCGGGTGCTCCGGCTCAGTGCGAGTCGGTGGCAGTCCGTGGCTGTCCGTGTCCGTCCCGAGCAGCACCAGCCGTGCCGCGCCATCCAGGGCCGTGGCGCGCTCCGCGAGAGCAGGATCGACCACCACCGGCCCTGCGCCAGCATCGCGCAGCATGTAGAGCAGTCGCTCGTCGGGATGGGCCGGATCGAGGGGCAGGTAGGCGCCGCCGGCTTCGAGGACGCCGAGGATCCCCACGACCAGAGCGGGCGAGCGCTCGGCGAGGAGCCCCACCCGCGACTCGGGGCCGACCCCGAGGGCGCGCAGGTGCCGGGCCAGCCGGGAGGCGCGGTCGGCCAGCTCGCGGTAGGTGAGGCTCTCGCCGCCGCGCATCGTGACCGCGAGCGCTCCGGGCGTCCGCGCTGCCTGGGCAGCAAACCGCTCGTGCAGGTTGCCGGCGACCGTCCAGCGATGGCCCGCGGCGCTCCAGGCGGCGATCCGGTCGCGTTCGTCCGGCGTGAGCAGCGGCAGGGCCGACAGCCGCAGGTCCGGGTCCTCCACGATGCCCTCCAGGAGGACGCGGAGGTGACCGGCCAGGCGCTCGATCGTGGCCGGGTCGAAGAGGTCCGTGCTGTGCTCGAACGAGCCGGCGAGCCCCTCCGGCGTCTCGGTCATGGACAGGTTGAGGTCGTATTTCGCGGTGCCGCTGTGGGCCGGCAGGGGCCGCAGGGAGAGCCCGCCCGGCAGGCCGACCGCGGGCACCGGCACGTTCTGGAGCGAGAACACGACCTGGAAGAGCGGCGTGTGACGCCAGCTCCCGCTCCAGCCCCAGCTCGTCGACGAGCATCTCGAAGGGGATGTCCTGGTGGTCGTAGGCGCCCAGGGTCGTCTCCCGGACGCGGCCGAGCAGCCTGCGGAACGGGGGATCGTCCGCCATGCCGGCGCGCAGCGCCAGGGTGTTCACGAAAAAGCCGATCAGGCCCTCGGTCTCGTCGCGGTTCCGGTTCGCAACGGGCGAGCCCACGACGAGGTCGTCACTCCCCGTCCAGCGGTGGAGCAGAGCCGCGAAGGCGGCGAGGAGGACCATGAACAGGGTCGCCCCCTCGCGCTGTGCCAGGGCGTCGAGAGCGTCACGCAGCCCGCCGGGGAGCGAGAAGGAGAACGTGGCGCCGGCGGACCCCTGGACGGACGGGCGCGGCCGGTCCGCCGGCAGCTCCAGCAGGGAAGGAGCGCCGGCCAGGTGCTGCCGCCACCAGGAGAGCTGGCGCTCCAGCTCCTCGCCCTGGAGGTGGCGCCGCTGCCAGGCCGCGAAGTCGGCATACTGGATGGGCAGCTCCGGCAGGGGAGACGGCCGGCCCGCCGCGAAGGCGGCGTAGAGCGACGCGACCTCGCGCACCAGCACCCCCATGGACCAGCCGTCGGAGACGATGTGGTGCTGCGTGAGGAGCAGGGCGTGCTCGTCCGGCGCCAGGCGGAGCGCCGTAGCCCGCAGCAGCGGCCCGGCGGCCAGGTCGAACGGCCGGCGCGCCTCCGCCGCCACCCGGTGTGCAGCCTCGGCCTGGCGCGCCGCGGGCGCAAGGCCGTCCAGATCGACCAGGGGCAGGTCGAAGCGCCCGGCGGGGTGCAGGGCCTGGACCGGCCGGCCGTCGGGGCCGGTGCGGATCGTGGAGCGCAGCACCTCGTGGCGGCGGACGACCTCGGCGAGGCTCCGCGCCAGGACGGCGAGGTCCAGCGGCCCGGCCAGCAGATAGGCCGCGCTGATGTTGTAGATCGGCGTCCCGGGCCGCCATTGGTCGAGGAACCAGAGCCTCTGCTGGGCGAAGGAGAGCGGCAGCTCCGCCGGGTCGTCGCGCCGGCCGATCGCCGCGCCGGCGCCGGTGTCGATCCCCTGCTCCTCGAGCAGGAGGTCGAGCAGCTCCAGGCCCTCGGCCGAGAAGACATCCGCGGGGGTCGTCCGGTCCCAGCTCACGGCGCCAGCCTCCGTTCCGCCCGCCGGGACTCCAGCTCGCTCTGGAGGCTGGCGGCCGGCATGGCCGCGATCCTCAGCACCGCGTGCGCGATCGCCATGGCCTGTCCGGGCTTCGCCTCGTGCTCCTGGAGCCATCGGGCCAGGGAAGCCACGGTAGCCCGGCCGAAGAAGTCGCGCAGCGGCAGCTCCACCTTGAACACCTTGCGGATGCGCGAGACCATCTGGGTCGCCAGCAGCGAGTGGCCGCCGAGCTCGAAGAAGTCGTCGTGGGCACCCACCTGTTCGAGCCCGAGGAGACGAGACCAGAGGTCCGCCAGCACCTCTTCGACGGGGCCGCTCGGCGCCGTGTAGCCGGCGGCCAGGTCGGGCCGCTCCGTGCCCGGCGCGGGCAGGGCGCGGCGGTCCACCTTCCCTGCCGGTGTCAGCGGCAGAGCCGGCAGCGTCACCCAGGCCGCGGGGATCATGTAGTCCGGCAGCTCGCGCCGCAGGAAGCCGCGCAGCTCGGAGACGCTCGCCTCCGACCCTTCCGCCGGGACCACGTATGCGGCGATCCGATCCGCGTGCGCCGCCACGGCCGCGGCGTGTACGGCCGGATGGCGGACCAGCGCCGCCTCGATCTCCCCAAGCTCGACGCGGAATCCCCGCACCTTGACCTGGTGGTCGATGCGGCCCAGGAAGCCCAGCTCGCCGTCCGGCCGCCGCCGCGCCAGGTCGCCGGTGCGGTAGAGCCGTTCGCCCGGAGAGGTCGCGAACGGATCGGGCCGGAAGCGGTCCGCGGTCAGATCGGGCCGGCCGAGATAGCCCCGCGCTAGGCCGGCGCCCGCCACCCAGAGCTCGCCAGCGGCACCGATGGGCACCGGCTGGAGGCCGGCTCCCAGGAGATGGATGCGGACGTTCGCGAGCGGCCGGCCGATCGCTGCGCCCGCTCCCGCGCTGGCCGCGATCGTGGCCTCGGTCGGACCGTAGGCATCCACGAAATGCCTGCCGCGCCCCCAGGTCACCGCCAGCTCCGGCGGACAGGTCTCCCCCGCCACCACCAGGGTCGCCAACTCCGGCAGCTCCTCAGGAGGGGAGGCGAGCAGCGCGGAGGGCGGCAGGGTGGCGACAGTGATCCGCCGCTCGCGGAGCAGCCGGACGAAGTCGGGCCCGGGCAGTAGCTCGTGCGGCGCGGCCAGGTGCAGCTCGGCCCCGGCGGCCAGGGCGCCGAAGATCTCGGCCACGGAGGCGTCGAACGAGAACGACGAGAACTGGAGCATGCGCGAGCCGCGGTCGATCCGGTAAGCCTGCATGAGGGCCGCGATTGTATTGCGCAGCCCGCCGTGAGTGAGGAGCGTGCCCTTGGGCCGTCCGGTGGAGCCCGACGTATAGATCACATAGGCCAAGTGATCAGGAGCGACGCCCGTCTCCAGCGCGCTCGGCGCGTCCACGTCTTCCTCTTCTACGGTCAACGGGAGGCAGCGCTCGCGTGCCTCGGCAGGCAGGCCCTCCAGCAGGCCCTCGGGTGCCAGGAGGAGGGGCCGGCCGGCATCCTTCCACATGAAGCGCAGGCGTTCCGCCGGATAGGCGGGGTCCAGAGGCAGCCAGGCGCCTCCCGCCTTGAGCACGGCGAGCAGGGCGAGCACCATCTCGGGCGAGCGCTCGGCGCAGATCGCCACCACCCGCTCCGGCCCAATATCTCCAATACCGAGACCGCGCAGGCGCCGGGCGAGGCCGTTGGCCCGCCGGTCCAGCTCGCTGTACGTCCAGCTCCCGCCGGAAGAGACAAGCGCCGCAGCGTCCGGACGCTCCGCCGCCCGCTGTGCGACGACTTCGTGGACGAGACCCTCCGGCAACCCTGCCGCCGTGTCGTTCCACTCCACCAGGAGCTGGGTCGCCTCGGCCTCGTCGAGCAACGGCAGCTCGGACACACTCCGCTCAGGAGTCTCCACCGCCGCCGCCAGCAGGTTGGCGAGGTGCCGCGACAGGCGCGCCACGGTGACCGCGTCGAAGAGGTCGGCCCGGTACTGCCAGACGCCGCCGATCCCCTCCGGAGTCTCCGCCAGCTCCAGGGTCAGATCCAGTTTGGCCGCGCTGAACGAGACCGGCTCAGGACGCAGCGCCAGGTCCGGAAGGTCCAGGGGCCCGACGGGCGCGTTCTGCAGCACGAGCAGCGCCTGGACGAGCGGGTTCTCACCACGTACCCGCCCCGGCCGCACGGCCTCGACGACCTGCTCGAAGGGAACGTCCTGGTGGTCCGCGGCGGCGAGCGTCGCCTCGCGCACACGCTCCAGGTGGCGGCGGAACGACGGCCCGTCGGAGAGGTCGGCGCGCAGCACCAGGGTATTGACGAAGAAGCCGATCAGACCCTCGATCTCCGCCCGCGTGCGATTGGCGATCGGCGCTCCGGCGAGCACGTCGTCCTGGTTGCACCAGCGGCCGAGCAGGGCCTGGAAGCCGGCCATCAGGACCATGAACGGCGTGGCTCCCGCGCGGTCTCCGAGGCGCTGCGTGAGGCCGGCGGAGAGCCGGAGCGGCTGCCGTCCGGAGCCGCCGGAGAGGCCCCGCGGGCGGTCGGTGGGGAGATCGAGACGCGGCGGCGCTCCGGCCAGCCGCTCCCGCCACCAGGCGAGCTCCGCCTCCAGCACCTCGCCGGACAGCCAGCTCCGCTGCCAGACTGCGAAGTCGGCGTACTGGACAGGCAGCTCCGGAAGGTCCGGCGCCGTCCCCGTGCGAAACGCCTGGTAGAGCGCCGCCACCTCGCGCACCAGGACACCGAGGGACCAGCCGTCGGAGACGATGTGGTGCAGACAGGCGAGCAGGACGTGGCTCCGCTCGTCCAGCCGCAGCACGGCCGGGCGGATCAGGGGTCCCGCGGCCAGGTCGAAGGGGCGCTCCGCCTCGGCTGCCGTGATCCGCCGCGCCTCGGCCTCGCGCCGTGCCTCCGAGAGCGCCGACAGGTCGATGCAGGCCAGCGGCGAGGCCGGCGTCGGCTCGATCACCTGGACCGGCTTCCCATCCTCGGCCGGGAAGCGGGTGCGCAGGGACTCGTGCCGCCGCACGACCTCGCGCACCGCAGCGGCGAACGCCGGCAGGTCCAGGGGACCGAGGAACCGCACGGCCATGGGCAGGTGGTAGGACGGGCTCTCCGGGTCGAGCTGGTGCAGGAACCAGAGCCGCTGCTGGGCGAAGGAGAGCGGCAGCCCGGTGCCAGGCATGCGAGCCACCGGCACGAGGGGCGGCACCCAGCGGCCGGAGGCGATGCCGCGCGCGGCGGATACCTCCGCGACGAGGCCGGCGAGGGTGGGTGCCTGGAACACATCCCGCATTGACAGCTCGACTGCGAAGACCTGGCGGATGCGGGAAACGAGCCGAGTGGCCAGCAGAGAGTGGCCGCCCAGGGCGAAGAAGTCGTCGCCGGCCCCGACCCGCTCGACCTTCAGAAGGTCCCGCCACAGCGTCGCCATCAGCTCTTCGGCCGGGGTGCGCGGGCCGTGGGAGCCCGCGAGGCCGGCGGGGTCCGGCGCCGGCAGGGCGCGGCGGTCCAGCTTGCCGTTGGGCAAGCGCGGCAGGGCCGGCAGGGTCACCACGACGGGAGGCACCATGTGCTCCGGCAGGCGCGCGGTGAGGAAGGCGCGCAGCTCCCCGGCGGCGGTCTCGCCCGGCGCCACGTACGCCACCAGGCGTGCGGCTCCGGGAGCGTCCTCCCGCACCAGGACGGCCGCCTCCTGCACCGCCGGATGCCGCAGCAGGGCGGCCTCGATCTCGCCCAGCTCGATGCGGAAGCCGCGGAGCTTGACCTGGCCGTCGGCCCGGCCGAGGAATTCGAGCAGCCCGGCGCCCGAGAGGCGGACCAGGTCGCCGGTGCGGTAGAGCCGCTCGCCAGGGAGGCCGCTCCAGGCATCCGGCACGAAGAGCTCGGCCGTGAGGCCAGGCCGGCCCAGATAGCCTCGGGCCAGGTTCACTCCGCCGATGTGCAGCTCTCCGGTCAGCCCCGGCGGCACCGCCACGCCTCGGGGGTCGAGCACGTAGAGCCGGATGTTGTCGATGGGCCGGCCGATGGGCACGATCCCGTCCCACCTGCCCGGCTCGCAGGGCTGGGAGGCGACGTCGATGGAGGCTTCCGTGGGACCGTAGAGGTTGCGCACGACAACGCCCGCCAGCAGGGCGAAGGCGCGGTCCACCGCCTCGGCGGCGAGGGCCTCGCCGCCGCAGAACAGGCCGCGAAGGCTGCGGCCGGCCTCTTCCGCTCCTGACTGGTCGAGGAGGACCGGCAGCATGGAGGGAACGAGTTGGAGCGCAGTGACCTGCTCCTCGGCGAGGGCGCGCAGGAGATAGGCGGGGTCCTGGTGCCCGCCGGGCTCGGCCACGGCCAGGCGCGCGCCCGCGAAGAGGGGGACGAAGATCTCCCAGATCGACGCGTCGAAGCTGTAGGGCGTCTTCTGCAGGACCACGTCCCCCGGCTCCAGGGGGAAGACCCGCAGCTTCCACAGGAGCCGGTTCGCGATGGCCCGGTGCGAGACCATGACCCCCTTGGGCCGGCCCGTAGAGCCGGACGTGTAGATGACGTAGGCCAGATGTTCCGGCAGATTCTCCGGGAGATCCTCCTCCCGGCCGTCGCGGGGGTTGTGGGCCGCAATCTCCGGCCAGTCCGCGTCCAGGCGGACCATGCGGGCGCCGGCCCGCAGCCCCTCCAGGCCGGGGGCCAGCCGCTCCTGGGTGAGCAGCACGGGGGTGCGTGCGTCCTCCAGCATCAGGGCCCGCCGCTCCTCCGGATAGGCCGGATCGATGGGCACGTAGGCCCCGCCGGCCTCGAGGATGCCCAGGATGCCCAGGACCATGTCCAGCGACCGCTCGACGCATAGCGCGACCCGCACCTCTGGCGCCACCCCCAGGCCTCGCAGGTGGCGGGCCAGCCGCTCGGCCCGCGTTTTCAGCTCCCCATAGGTGATCCGCTGCTCGCGGAACGAGGCCGCGACCGCGTCCGGGCTGCGGCGAGCCTGCTCCGCGAAGAGCCGCGCCAGCGTCCTGCCGGCTCCGGGGTGCTCCACCTCCGTCCGGTTGAGGTCGACCAGCGCCTCGCGCCGCTCCTCCGCGGTGAGAATTCCGAGATCGCCTGTCGCGGCCCCGGGGCACTTCGCCGCGCTCTCCAGCAAGGCCCCGTACCAGCCGGCAAGGCGCTCGGCGTCCTCACGGCGGAAAGTGCTCTCGTCGTACTGCAGCTCGAGAGTCAGAGTGCCGCCGCGCCGCGAGCCGGCGAGCTTCACCCGGAAGCGGTCGGTCTGGGCTTGCGACCGCAGGATCGAGAAGATCGTGTCGCCGTGGCGGTGCTCGGCGGCGCCCTCGGTATATTCAAAGGCGAAGGGGAAGAAAGGAGCTCCGCCGTCCGCCGCCAGGCGCCGCCAGGTGAAAGACTCCTGCCAGCCGGACAGCTCGGCGAGGGCCTCTGCGGTCGCGCGGACCGCCGCAGCGAAGCAGTCCTCCTCCCCCCATGCGCAGGGAGCGGGCAGATGGCGCGTAAAGAGTCCCAGCGCATGGCGCAGCTCCGCATGCTTGCGACCGGCGAAGGCGACTCCGACGACGGTCTCCGGCCAGGCGGTCAGGCGCCGCAGGAGGATCTGCCAGGCGGTGAGCAGGACGGCCTCCTCGGTGGCGCCGAGCTCCGGGGCGACGCCGACGACAGTCGCGGATGCGACCTCTACCGGGACCGACCGGGGTGTAAAGCTCGCAGTGCCGGCCGGTTCGCGCTCAAGAGGTAGCCGGGTGTCGAGCCTGGCGAAGACGTCGCGGCTCCCCCAGAACCTCCGCGCCACCTCCTCATGCGTTGCGAGCATCCCGTTCATCCAGTCCGCGATGTCGGCGTACTGAGCCGTCTCACCGGGAGCAGGACCGCCGCAGAGCGCGGCGTAACAGCGCGCCAGGTCCGCGGCGAGATTCTCCAGGCTTGTGGCGTCCGCACAGAGGGCGGGCAGAACGAGCAGCAGCAGGTGCCGGTCGGGGGCCAGGCAGCCCAGCCGCGCCCGCAGCAGGACGCCGTTCTCCCCATTCTCGATGTCCAAGGGGAGACGGCTCGCCTCCAGGAAGAGTGCGTCGACCGACGCCTCCCGCGCTGCGGAGGAACCGCCGCGCAGCTCGCAGCGCTCGATGCGCACGGCCGCGCTCTCGCCGATGACCTGGAGGGGCTCCTCCATCCCGGGGGCCTGCCGGAACGTGGTGCGCAGGATCTCGTGCCGTTCGACGACGCGTCCCAGGGCCGCTTGCAGCGCCTGCACGTCGAGGCGGCCCGTGATCCGGAGCACACAGGTCGCGCGGTACGGCAGCTCTCCCCCATCGCCTTGCAGAGACCACAGGCGGTCCTGCTGCGGGGAAAGCCGAAAGCCCTGGATGACGCTCTGCTGCATGCTCAACCCTCTTGCACGGCCCCGCCGATGACTTCAGCGACCGCCATCACCATCCTGCGCCGACGGTCTTTGAAGCTCCGGGAGGACGCCTCCTCGAGCTCCTCCTGCCTGCGCGCCCAGAGGCGGCGCTCGACCTCAGTGAGCCGCGACCGCAGCTCACTCAAATGCAGGTCGGGCTCCCGCGCGACCTCTTCCAACAGGAAGCGGAGCTGGTCCCACCTCCAGGCAACGGTCTCCTTTTCGAAGAGATCCCTGCTGAAAGTCAGAGTGCCGATCACGCCCTGGGGCGCGTCGGTCAGGCTCAGCTCGAGATCGAACTGTGCCGTCGTCCCCTCGAACCCGAAGGGATCGACGACGAGGCCGGCCCTGTCGGGAGGCGGAGCGGTCACCGCTCCGGCCGCCGTGAAAGCGAACATCACCTGGAACAGGGGATTGTGGCTCAGGCTGCGCTCAGGCCGCAGCTCTTCAACCAGTCGCTCGAAGGAGACGTGTTGATGCGTCAAGCCGTCCAGCACCATCCGGCGGACGTGGGAGAGAAGCTCCCGGAACGTCGGATCGCCTTCCAGACGGGTGTGGTAGACCAGGACGTTCGCGAAAAACCCGATGAGGTCCTCGACCTCCGGCCAATTCCGGTAACTGATCGGCGAGCCGACGACGACGCGTTCCGTACCTTCCGCCCACTGGTGGAGCAGGGCACTATAACCGGCGAGCAGGGTCATGAACAGCGTGCAGTGCTCTGTGCGGCCGAGCTCGACCAGGCGGTCGCGGAGCTCCGCCGGCAGCTCGACCGCGATCCGTCCGCCGCGGGACGTCCGGACCGCGGGCCGCGGACGATCGGTGCGCAGCGGGAGCACGGCGGGAGCCCCTGCGAGCTGCCGGCGCCAGTAGTCGAGGTGCGCCGAGAGCACCTCGCCCCGCAGCCACTGCCGCTGCCATGCAGCATAGTCGGCGTACTGGACGGGCAGCTCGGTGAGCGGTGAAGGCCGGCCCTGCGAGAAGGCCTCGTAGAGAAGGGCGACCTCGCGGAGGAGGACGCCCGTGGACCAGCCGTCCGAGGCGATGTGGTGCACGGCCAAGAGCGCTGCATGGTCCTGGGCTCCCAGCCGCAGGAGCACCGCCCGCAGTAGCGGCCCGCGCGTCAAATCGAACGGGTGCAACACTGCCACGACAGCCAGCCGCCGGGCTTCGGCGTCCCGGACCCGCTCCGGAAGACCGGAGAGGTCGATGACCGGCAGGAGGAGGTCGGGGACCGGCCCGACGATCTGGTGCGGCACGTCGTCGACGGCGGCAAAGCGGGTCCGCAGCACCGCATGGCGGCGCACGATCTCGTGCAGGCTCGCCGTCAGGGCCGCGGCGTCCAGTCGACCGCCCAGCCGCAGGGACAGCGGAAGGTTGTAAGCCGCCGAGCCGGGGGCGAGCCGGTCGAGCAGCCACAGGCCCTCCTGGGCGAAGGAGGCGGGAACGGGCTCGCCCTCCCGGAGGCCGGTCGGACGGAGGGCCGGCAGCTCTGAGAGCGCCGTCCCGGTCCGCTCGGCGAGGCCGCGCACGGTCGGCCGCTCGAAGATCCAGTGCACCGGCGGCGCCAGGCCGAGCTTCCTCTGGATGCGAGAGACCACCTGGAAGGCGAGCAGCGAGTGGCCGCCCAAGGCGAAGAAGTCGTCGTCGATCCCCACCTTCTCAAGGCGCAGCACTTCGGCCCAGATTTCCGCCAGCACCTCTTCAAGGGGGCTGCGAGGCGCGACGAACGCGTCCGCCATCACGGACGTGTTCGCGGGCGCGGGCAGCGCCCTGCGATCCACCTTCAGGTTGGGGGTGAGCGGCAGGGCCGGCAGGACGACGAAGGCCGCAGGTTGCATGTATTCGGGCAGGCGCGCACGCAGGAATTCGCGCAGCTCCGCCGGGACGGGCTCGCGGACGCCGGAGGGCGTCACATAGGCGACCAGCCGGCGGTCGCCCCAGTCGTCGCGCGCCACCACAGCGGCCTGCGCCACCGTGGAGTGGAGAGAGAGAGCGGCCTCGATCTCCCCCAACTCGATGCGGAAGCCGCGGACCTTCACCTGCTGGTCGATGCGGCCGAGAAGCTCCAGCCGTCCATCCGCCCGGTGCCGGGCCAGGTCGCCGGTCCGGTACAGGCGTCCGCCGACTCCTGCCGCGCCGGCGAACGGGTCGGGGACGAAGCGCTCGGCGGTCAGGTCCGGACGCCCCAGATAGCCGCGCGCCACACCGGCGCCGCCGATGAGCAGCTCTCCGGGTGCTCCGGCGGGGACCGGGAGAGCCCCGGAACCGAGGACGTAGATCCCGGTGTTGGCGATCGGCCGGCCGATCGAGACCGGCCGGTCCGGCGGCAGCAGCTCGACCGCAGACCAGACCGTAGTCTCGGTGGGGCCATAGAGGTTCCAGACCTCGGCGGCACGCGCTCGCAGCGCTGCGGCGAGGTCCTCGGGCAGGGCCTCGCCGCCGCACAGGACCCTGAACCGGGAGCCCCCTCGCCAGCCCGAATCGACCAGCATCCGCCAGGTCGAAGGGGTCGCCTGCATCACCGTGACCTCGTGCTCGGCGAGCAGCTCCCGCAGGCGGCGGCCGTCATAGACTTCCTCGCGCCGGGCGACGACGATCCGTGCGCCGGCGAGCAGGGGGAGATAGATCTCCAGCGCGGCGATGTCGAAGGAGAGCGAGGTCGTGGTGAGGAGGACGTCTCCCGGCTCCAGGCCGGGACGCCTGCGCATGGCGGCCAGGAAGTTGGCGAGCGCGCCGTGGGTGACCTGCACCCCTTTCGGCCGGCCGGTCGAGCCCGAGGTGTAGAGGACGTAGGCGAGATGGGGCGCTTCGACCTCGGCGTCTGGCGGGCGCGGCGGACGCGCGGGCTCGCCCGCGATCGCCGGATCGTCCAGGTGGACGACGCAGAGCCCCGGCGCGGCGAGCGTTTCTGTCCCGTCCGCGGCGAGAAGGAAGCGGGTCCCCGAATCCTCCAGCATGAGGCGCAAACGGTCCACCGGGTAAGCAGGATCGAGCGGCAGGTAGGCTCCGCCGGCCTTGAGGATACCGAGGAGGGCCACGACCATGTCCGCCGAGCGCTCCAGGGAGACCCCCACCAGGACCTCCGGTCCGACCCCCAGCCGGATCAGGTGGTGCGCTAGGCGGTTGGCGCGCGCGTCGAGCTCGCCGCAGGTGAGGCTACGGCCGGCGTCGGCGACGGCCGGGGCCTCCGGGACACACGTCGCCCGGGCCGCGAAGAGGTGGTGGACGGGGGCGGCGGGGATCTCCTCGGCCGTGTCGTTCCACTCGCGCAGGATCTGCGCGTGCTCGTGAGGAAGCAGGAGGGGCAGGTCTGCTAGGCGCCGGTCGCCGGGGTGGAGGCCGTCGGGCTCGGTGACGATAGCCGCGAGGAGCTCCGTGACATACCCGAGCAGGCGGGACACATCCTCCGCCGCGAAGCGGCCGGTGTAGAAGCGGGCTTCGAGCGCGATCTCTCGCCCGGGCCACACCACCAGGGTCAGGGGGAAGTTGGTGCGTTGGTGGAGCTGCCGGCCCTTGCGGCCGCCGGCATGGCTCGAGCGGAGACCGGGGCCGAAGAGGCTCTCGAAGACCAGGATCGTCTCGAACAGAGGACGGTCGCCGGGCAGCCCGCTCCACCGGCGCACCTCGACGAGGGGGCTGTGCTCGAAGCGGCGGAGCTCCACCTGGCAGGCCTGCAGGTTCTGCAGCCAGGGGAGCAGCTTCTGTTCGAGCGCGGTTCGTGCCCGCACCGGCAAGGTGTTGATGAAGCAGCCGATCATCGACTCGGAGCCCGGCAGAGCGGCCGGCCGCCCCGACAGGGTGCTGCCGAAGACCACGTCCTCGGTGTCGCCGTAGCGGGCGAGCGCCAGTGCCCAGGCCCCCTCGATCACCGTGTGCAGGGTGAGCCGGTGCCGCCGCGCGAAATCTTCCAGGCTGGCGGTCAGCGCCGCCGGCAGCACGGCCGCGACCTCGGCGTGGACGTCGCCTGGGAGGACAGGGCGGCCCGGCGTGCGGTCGATCCCCAGGGCGGTGGGCGCGAAGAATCCTTCGAAGGTCCGCTGCCACCAGGCCTCGGCCGCCGAGAGGTCCTGCTGCCGGAGCCAGGTGATGTAGTCGCGGAACGGCCGCCGGGGTTCCAGCGCCGCGGCCGCGGCTTGGCCCCCGGCATTGTAGATGGCCGCCACCTCGCGCAGCAGCAGACCCACCGACCAGCCGTCGAGGAGCAGGTGGTGGTAGCTCCAGGCGAGGCGCCAGCTCGCGTCGCTCCACCAGATCGCGTTCAGGCGCAGAAGCGGCGCGCGGTCGAGCGCGAAGCCCAGGGAGCGGTCCTCCGCGAGGAAGCGCCGCAGGCGCTCGTCGCGCTCGGGCGGCGCGAGGATCTGCCAGTCCTGGCGCCCAAAGGGGAGCTCGACCCGCCGATGCACGATCTGCACGGGCGTCTCCACGTCCTCCCAGACGAACGAGGTGCGCAGCACCGGATGGCGTTCGACGGCCTGGCGCCAAGCGCGCTCGAGCCGGTCGAGGTCGAGGTCTCGATCGTAGGTGAGGACGAGCTGCTCGAAATACGGCGCCTCCTCCCCGCCGTGCAGGGCATGGAACAGCATCCCCTCCTGGATCGGGGATAGCCGATACAGATCCTCGACATTCGCAGCCGCGTCCCCGAGCCTGGCGAGCAGCCGCTCCAGGCTGCTCTGCGACAGGCCCGCTACGGAGAAATTCCCGCCGGCAGGAGCCGGCTCAGCGGGCTCCGCGACCACCGCCGCACCCGGATCGTAAGGAATGGCCAGCCGCGCGAGGGCTGCGACCGTCTGCTTCTCGAAGACCTCCTGCGTAGTGAGGGCAAGCCCGCTTGCGGTAGCCTGGGCCACCAGTTGGATGGCGACCACCGAATCGCCGCCCAGATCGAAGAAGTTGTCGTGGACTCCGATCTTGTCGATCTTGAGGACCCGCTGCCACAGCTCCGCCATCGCCTGCTCGGCGGTATCGCGCGGCGCCACGTAGGGGGTGGTCAGGCTCGGGCGGGGGAACGCCTCCCCGGCAGGCCTGCCGGGGGCCTCCTCGCGCTCCTGCCGCACCGGCGGCGCAAGGGCCGCGCCCAGCTCGGTCGGGGAGATTGCGATCTGGGCGAACCGTCCCCGGGAGAGGGCGCGCCGGAACGCCTCGACGCCTTCGTCCGGCCGGATCCAGCCTGCTCGCTCGCTCGCCGGAGCGACGGCGTCGCCCGACTTCTTCCCCAGCCGCTTCATGGAGAAGCCCTCGATCTCGACCCGGACGCCCCCCTCCTCGTCCAGCAGGGTGAGATCCATGGTGACCGTCTCGGCCGCCGGGTTGACGCCGTTCACCCGCACATGGGCGAGCACTCGGGCGGGGAGCGGCCCCAGCACGGCGAGCCGGCGGTAGGACTCCGGCAGGGCGTTTCCGCCGGCCAGGAATCCGCCACCGGCGCCGGTGGCTACGTCGAGCAACGCGGGATGGAGCGCGAGGCCGTCCAGGTCCGCCGCGAGGTCTGCCGGGAGCTCCAGCTCCAGCAGGCCCTCGCCGTCGCCCAGGCTGGCGCGTCGGAGGCTCTGCCAGCGCGGACCCCAGGAGACCAGCCGGTCGGTACGGCCGGGCTCCGCGGCCCTGCCCTCGGGCGCCACCTCCCTCACGCACCGCGCGGCCAGAGCCGCCGCATCCTGCGGCGAAGGACGCTCTCTGTTGAGGGAGCGGACCCGTCCGTGGGCGTGCTCCTGCCACTCGCCGCCGGTGGACGCGCGGCTGATCCCGTGGAATGCCGCCTCGCCTCCGCCGTCCCATTCGAGGACGATCCGCGCCTCGCGCCGGTCTCCGTCCGCCACCAGCAGAGGGCTGACGAAGGTCACGTCCTGGAGCTCGGCCTCCCGCGCGCCGGTCTCGCAAGCGAAGGCGGCGCGCGCCATCTCCAGCCAGGCGGTGCCGGGGAGGGCCGGTGTGCCGAGGATGCGGTGCTCGGCGAGCACCCAGTGGCGCGCCGGGCTGAAGTCGGTGGCGTAGACCGCCTCGGCCTCGACCGCGCTCTCCAGCCGCCGGTCGAGCAGCGGGTGGAACGGCGCTCCGTCGCCCGGCCCTGCCGGCTCGACGGCGCTTGTACCCGGCAGAGCGCGGGACGGCCGCGGCTCGCCCGCAGCACGCAGCGCAGCCGCCTCGGCCGCCATGCCCACCTCCTGCCAGGCTGCCCAGTCGAGGGAGATGGCGCGCAGGCCGCGCTGTGCCACCTGCCGGGCGAAGGCGTCCAGGAAGCTGTTGGCGGCGCAGTAATCCACCTGGCCCACGCCGCCTGTGATCCCGAAGGTCGAGGCCAGGAGCACGAGCAGCTCCACCGGCTCGCCCGCCAGCACGCGCGCCAGCACCTGGGCGCCGCGCACCTTGGGGGCCAGCACGCGGGAGGCAGCTTCGATGGTCTTGAGCTGGATGACGCCGCCACCCGGCACGCCGGCGGCGTGGATCGCGCCCTGGATGGGGCCGAACCTTTCGCGCGCCCGCCGGACCACCTCGCGCATGGCCGCCTCGTCGGTCACGTCGGCCGCGAGCACCAGGACCTCCGCGCCCAACTCCTCCAGCTCGTGGGCTGCGGCGAGGCTCCCGTCGCGCAACGTCCGGCCCGTGAGCACCAGCCGCGCGCGGAACGAGCGCGCCAGCTCGCGGGCCAGGGTCATGCCCACGCCTCCCAGACCGCCGGTGATCAGATAGACACCGCGCTCGCGCAGCGGTAGCCGCCCGGGATCGGCGGCCGGCAGCCGCACTGGCTCGAACGCCTCGATCCAGCGCTCCTCGCCGCGGTAGGCGACGACCCGCTCGGCCGCGCTTCCCGCCGCTTCGGCCAGGAGCAGGTCCGCCAACCGCTCGCGCCCGGCTTCGTCCGCCGGCAACACGACGTCGATGGCGGCGCAGCCGATCCCGGGGTGCTCCAGCGGCAGGACGCGCACCGGTCCGAGCGCAGTGGCCTTCTCGGGAGCGAGCACCGGCTCGCCCGCTACCGATTGCAGACCATCGGTGACCGCGCGGACCTGGACGGAGGCGAGGCCCTGCCGGCCGAGCTCCTGGGCCAGCCAGAGGAGGCTCCAGAAACAGCGGTCCTCACCGGCCGTTTTCCCGACACCCCAGAGGTGGAGCACGCGGTCGGGCATTTTCCCCTGGCCGCGCAGCCGCGCGAAGAGCTCCGTATAGCCGCCGCGCTCCTCGAAGGCGTCACCTGGCTTCACGAGGACAACGTCTCCCCCGCGCTCCGTGATCCGACGGGAGAGTGCCTCTCCGAGCCCGGCGGCATCTGCGAAGACCAGCCATCGCCCGCTCACCGTCGCCGGCACTTCCGGCGGAATCGAGGGCTTCCAGCAGGGAACCTGGAACCAGTCCTGCAGCTCGCGGCGGCCGGCCGGCCTGGGTGCGGCGGCTGCGGGGGGCCCACCCTCGATCCAGTAGCGCTTCCGCTCGAACGGATAGGTGGGCAGCTCGACCCGGCGGCGGTCCTCTCCCGCGTGATAGGCCGGCCAGTCCATCGCGACGCCGGCCAGCCAGAGCCGTCCCACGGCCTCGGTCAGGTGCTCCGCCGCGGAGCGTCCGTCCCGCGCCTGGGGGAGCGAGCTTACCGGACGCGATACGCCCGGTACCTGCCGGGCGAGAGTGGAAAGCGTCTGGCCGGGGCCGACCTCCAGGAGCGCCGCCTTGCCGTCGCTGGCCAGGGTACCCAGGCCGTCGCCAAAGCGGACGGCCTGCCGCAGATGCCGTGACCAGTAGCCGGGATCTGTGGCCTGGTCGGCGGTGATCCAGGTGCCGGTCAGGTTCGAGACGAAGGGGATGCGCGGCGGCTCGCGGCGCACGGCGCGGACGCGCTCGGCGAAGGGGGCCAGGATCGGCTCCATCATCACCGAGTGGAAGGCGTGCGAGGTGTGGAGGCGCCGGCCGGCCGTGCCCCGCGCGCCCAGCCCGGCTTCCAGCGCGGCGACCGCGTCCTCCGAGCCCGAGACGACGCAGCGGGACGGGCCGTTCACGGCGGCCAGGGCGAGGCCGGAGCCGAGGAGAGGGAGCAGCTCGTCCTCGGACAGGGGGACCGAGAGCATGGCGCCCGGGGGCAGGGACTGCATCAGCCTCCCTCGCTCCGCCACCAGGGCCAGGGCGTCCTCCAGGGAGAAGACGCCGGCCAGGCAGGCGGCGACGTACTCGCCGAGGCTGTGGCCGAGCATGGCCTGCGGCCGGATCCCCCAGCTCATCCACAAACGGGCGAGGGCGTGCTCGACGGCGAACAGCGCCGGCTGGGCGAGGGCCGTCTGCTCGAGGCGGCGGGCCGCCTCCCCGGCTGCGCCGGGCTGTGGATACATCACCTGCCGCAGGTCCAGGCCGAGGAGCGGTCGCAGGGCTTCGCAGCAACGGTCCAGGGATTCGCGGAACGCAGGCTCCGTCTCGTAGAGGTCCCGCCCCATGTCGGGATGCTGGGCACCCTGCCCTGGGAACAGGAAGGCCACCGGACGGTCGCGCATCTCCTGGAAGGCTCTCTGCACGCGTTCCGGAGCCTCCAGGGCGGCGATCGCCTCCTCGTGGCTGTGGGCTGTCACGAAGGCGCGGTGCCTGCCGGCGCGGCGCCCCACCTGCAGGGTCCAGGCGATGTCCGGCAGCGGCGCGGAGCTGTGCCTGAGGTGATCCGCCAGGTTGGCCCGCACGCGATCGAGAGCGGTGGGGGTGTTGGCGGAGAGCGGCAGGAGCTGCCACGGGCGCGCCGCGGTGGATGGCTCGCCGGTCTCGGGAGGAGACGCCTCCTCCAGGATGATGTGCGCGTTCGTGCCGCCGACCCCGAACGAGCTGACGGCCGCACGCAGAGGCTCGCCCGCCGCCGGCTCCCAGGCGCGCAGCCGGTCGTTGACGAAGAACGGGCTGTTGGCGAAATCGATGTGCGGGCTCGGCCGCTCGAGGTGGAGGCTCGGCGGCAGCTCCCGGTGCTCCAGGCAGAGGACCGTTTTGATGAGCCCGGCCACCCCGGCAGCCGTCTTGAGGTGGCCGATGTTGCCCTTCACCGAGCCGATGGCACAGAACCCCTTGCGCTCCGTACCGGCGCGGAAGGCCTGGGTGAGCGCCGCGACCTCGATGGGATCGCCCAGCGGCGTTGCGGTGCCGTGCGCCTCGACGTAGGTGATCGTCTCGGGGCTCACCTCGGCCACGAGCTGGGCGGCCCGCACGACGCGCGTCTGCCCATCCCCGCCGGGAGCCGTGTAACCGATCTTGCGGGCCCCGTCATTGTTCATCCCCGAGCCCTTGATCACCGCATGGACGATGTCGCCGTTGGCGAGCGCATCGGCCAGCCGCTTGATGACGACGACCCCCACGCCGCTGCCGAAGACGGTGCCCCGAGCGTGGGCGTCGAAGGGGCGGCAATGGCCGTCGGGAGAATGGACCCCTCCCTCCAGCGATGAGTAGCCGCCGACCTGCGGCACGCGGACGGACGAGCCGCCCGCAAGGGCCATGTCGCACTCGCCCGAGAGCAGTGCCTGGCAGGCCATGTGGACGGCCACCAGCGAGGTGGAGCAGGCGGACTGCACCACCACGCTCGGCCCCTGCAGGTCGAGCTTGTAGGAGACCCGGGAAGCCAGGTACTCCTTGTCGCTCGCCACTTCGATCTGCATCGGCGCTGCCTCCGCCACCGCCTGCGCGTTCGTGAAATAGCTCAGCAGATAGCTGTTGAGATCGCACCCGGCGTAGACACCGACCAGCCCGGGGTAGCTCTCGGAGTTACAGCCGGCCCGCTCCAGCGCCTCCCAGGAGCACTCCAGGAAAAGGCGATGCTGCGGATCGATGAACCGGGCCTCGCGGGAGGGGATGCCGAATAGGTCGGCGTCGAACAGGTCGATCCCCTCGATCATGGGCCGGGCCTTGACGTAGTTGGGGCGGGAGAGCTGGGCCGCGGGCACGCCCGCCGCAAGCAGCTCTTCATCCGTGAAGAAGCGGATCGATTCGACCCCGTTCTTCAGGTTGTCCCAGAACTGCTCCGGAGAATTCGCGCCCGGGAAACGGAGCGCCATGCCGATAAGGGCGATCTCGGAGCCGTTGAGCTCGGCCATATCTCTCAAAGCCCTCCCGCGGACTGCCGCTTCTGCAGCCTCTGGCGGCGCCAGTCCTTGCCCTCGCGCAGCCGCTCCTCGCGATCGGCCCCCGGCCCGGCCGGGACCGTCTCCGCCGGCTCGGGACCGGCGGCGCTCTGCGACAGCCGGCGCGCCAGCAGCCGTACGTTCGGATGATTGAACATCTCGACGATCGGGATCTCGACGCCAAGGGTCTCGCGCAGCGCATTGTGGACACGGACCACCTGCACGGAGTTCGCGCCCAGATCGAAGAAATTTTCGTGCAGCCCGACCCGAGGCACGCCGAGCACCTCGCCGACCACGCGGGCGACCACCTGCTCCACTTCGGTCTCGGGCGGCGCATAGGGTATGGCCGCGGACCGCGCCTCGGACTGCAAAGCCGCGGGCGCCGGCAGGGCCTTGCGGTCCACCTTGCCGTTGGCGCTCAGCGGCACGTGCTCGATGCGCACGAAGTGCGGGGGCAGCATGTATTCGGGGAGGAGGGCGCGCAGGTGCTCGCGGAGCTCGGCGAAGACCGCGGCCTCCGGGGTCTGGGCCGCGGCGGGTAGCTCGGCCCGGTCCGGCTGCTGCTCCAGCAGCCGGACCATGGCGTGCTGCTCGGCCATGTCGGCCTGCAAGGCGGCGAGCCCGGCCTGATCCGGAGCGATGCGGCCGCCGAGCAACGTGTGCATCAGCTCGCAGGTCTCGTCCAGGGCGAACCGGGGGCGCACCGCCTCGAAGCGCAGTCCGCCCATCTGCGCCAGCCCGATGCCGTAGTTCGGGGCCGACATCTCCAGGAGCTGCGTCATCAGACCGGCCTCCAGCGCGGCGAAGTGGTGGGCGCGCTCGCCGTAGAGGGGCGCGATGGCGGCCAGCCGGGCGATCAGGAAGACGGCGAAGGCAGACTCCTCGAAGACGCTCCGGTTGACCGGATCCCACAGCGAGGCGTCGAGGCCGCCCTCCGCCGCCAGCAGGGCTAGCCTGTGCCGCTCCGGGTCGTAGTAATAGATGCCGCCTGCCAGCCCCTCGACCCGTCCCTCCTTGACGTGGAGGTAGGTCTGCACCGGATACAGGCTGCCCGCCGAGCCGTAGCGGTGCTTGGGGAAGGGCAAGCCCTCCATGCGCACCGGAGCCAGGCAGGCGAGGAACCCCGCCAGGTCGTCGAGACTCAACGCCTCGCGCAGGAACCGGCGGTAGCTCCGCCGGCGTACGTAGAAGGCTTCGACCTGCTCCGGCGAGAGCTCGGGCTGGCGCAGGGCGACCGCGGGCCGCCCATCGTCCGGGCGGAGGTTGTGGTGCGCCAGCTTGAAGCGCAGGCGCTCGACCGGATCGCTGATCACCGCGGGCCGGGCCGGCTCCGCTGACGCCGGCGTCCCGGCAAGGACGACGTAGGCCACGAGCTGCTTGGCCCCGCGCGCCTCGCCGACGGCCGAGACCACCGCGGCGCCCACCGCGGGATGGCAAGCCAGGACGGCCTCGATCTCTCCCAGCTCGATGCGGTGCCCCTGGACCTTCACCTGCGTGTCGTCGCGGCCCAGGAACTCGATGTCGCCGCTCGGCAGGAGGCGCCCAAGGTCGCCGGTGCGGTACAGCCGCTCGCCGGTCCGCGGGTGGACGAGGAACGCGGCCGCGGTCTTCTCCTCGTCCCGCCAGTAGCCGAGGGCGAGGCCGATGCCGCCGATGTAGAGGTGCCCCGGCACCCAGACCGGACAGGGATCGAGGTCTTCGTCCAGCACGTGGAAGCGCTGGTTGTCCATGGGCCGGCCGTAGGGGATGCTCGCCCAGCCCTCACCGACCTCGCCGATGGGGTAGAGGATCGACCAGATCGAGGCCTCGGTGGCGCCGCCCAGGCCGACCACCCGCGCGTCGGGGAAGGCGGTGCGGATGCGGTCGGGCAGGCGCACGGGGATCCAGTCGCCGGAGAGGAGGACCAGCCGTAGCGGTGCTGCGAGGACCCCCGGCCGGCCGGCGGCGTGCTCGACCAGCATCTCCATCAGGGCCGGCACCGTGTTCCAGACCGTGACCCGCTCGCGTGCCGCCAGCGCTGCCCAGTGCTCGGGATCACGCTCTGCACCGGAGTCCGGGATCACCACCGTACCGCCGGCGGCGAGCAGCCCGAAAAGGTCCCAGACCGAGAGGTCGAAGCTCAGGGACGAGAGAGCGAGGACGCGGTCGCCGGGGCCGAGGTCGAAGCGCCGGTTGACGTCCACCACCGTATTGAGAGCGCCGCGGTGGTCGATCATCACCCCCTTGGGCTCGCCGGTGGAGCCCGAGGTGAAGATCACGTAGGCGAGGTCCTCCGGCGTCTGGAGCAAGGCCGGGAGATCGGACACATTCTCCGTCTCCCCACCGTCCACCCCGTCGACCACCACCCGCTCGACGCCCTCCGGCCACGACAGGCTCCGCTCCAGCCCCGGCTGGGTGAGGGCCACCGCGACCTCGCCGCGCACGAGGAGGTGGCGCAGGCGCTCGGCCGGCAGCTTCGCATCGACGGGCAGATAGGCGGCTCCGGCGCGCAGCACGGCGAGCACCACGGCCACCTGCTCCCACCCTTTGTGCATCACCACCGCGACAAGGCGATTCGGTTGCACGCCGAGCCGTCGCAGCCGTCCCGCCAGGGCCAGTGAAATGCGGTCGAGCTCGCCGTAGGTCAGGGTGCGGGAGGAGGTAATGACGGCCGGCGCTTCCGGCGTCCGCCGCGCCCGCTCGACGAAGGGCTCGTGCAGGAGCCCGGCCGGGATCGGTACGGCCGTGGCGTTGACCTCCTCCAGGAGCCGGAGCTGCGCGGCAGGGAGCAGACCGCGGACCGGCTCTCGCCAGGTCTCCTCGTCTTCGGCCAGCCGCTCCAGCAGGAGTACATAGGAGGCGAACATGTCGTCGAGCAGGCCGGCCGGGAACAGCTCCTCGACCGCATCCCACTTCCAGGTGAGGGCACCTCGGGACTCGGCGACCTGGTGATCGAGCCAGACCTGCGGCGTCTGGGTGATCCCCCAGCCGCCCTCGCTCTTCATCTCCTCGCCGTCCGCCGGCCCGGTCTCCGGAGCGGCTTGGTTGAGCGTGCTGGTGAACACGACCGGCATCATGGTGCGCGGCTCACGGCGGAGGCGGGAGACCTCGCGCAGCACCCGCACGCCGCTCACTAGGCGATGGTCGAGGTCGTCCCACAGCCGCTGCTGGAGCCGCCGCGCCTGGTCCACGAAGGGTTCTTCGGGCCGCCTCTCCACCGCGAGCAGGGTCAGCGAGGTGAAGTCGCCCACGAGCTGGTTCACCTGCGGATGGAGCGGCAGGCGGTTGAAGAGCGTCAGGTTGAGGGTAAACCGGGAGGTGCCGGTCCAGGCTGCCAGCACCTCGGACCAGGCGGCGAGCAGAGCGACCGACGGCGTCAGGCCGGCGCGCGCCGCCCGCTCCTTGAGCCGCGTCCAGGGCCCAGCCGGGAGCCGGCCGTCGCGGCGCACAAAGCGCGGGACCTGCACATCCGACGGACTCTTGGCGAGCGGGAGCTGCGGCGGCGGCGGGATGTCGGCGAGCCGGCCGCGCCAGTACTCCAGGTCGCGGTCGTAGAGCGCGCCGTCGCGTAGCGCCGCCTCCGCCAGAACGTAGTCGCGGAACGAGATCTCCAGCGGCGGTAGCGCGGCGCCTGGATCCTCGTAGAGCAGGCCGAGGTCGCGGCCCAGGAGGCGCAGGCTCCAGGCGTCGCCGATCAGCATGTCGATGCTGACGTACAGTCGCAGCCGGGCGGCGGGCAGCAGCGCTGCGGCCAGCTCGAAGAGCGGCCAGCGGTCGCTGGGCAGCACCTGGTGCGACAGGTGCCCGCGGACGGCGAGCAACGCCTCCCCGACGGCTGCGGCGTCCGCCCCGCGCAGGTCCACGGTGACGATGCGGTAGGGCGGCACCTCGGGCAGGATGCGCTGGCGGCCGTCGGGCTGCACGATGGCCCGCAGCATGCCGTGGCCCTCGACGAGGCGCTGGACGGCGCGTTCGAAGCGGCGCAGGTCCAGCCCCGTCGCGTCGAGCTCGAAGTAGACGTGGGTGGCCACCGACCCCAGCTCCAGGGCGCCGCTGCGGCCGATCCAGTAGGCCTCCTGCACGTCGGTCAGAGGGAAGGGCAGGTATAGCCCCTCGACGTCCGGGACGATGCGCGGCATCTCGGCCGGCAGGACCGCCTCCTCCCCCGCCTCCGCCCGGCGGACGGCGATAGCGGCGGCGAGGCCGGCCACGGTCGGCGCCGCGAACAGGGTGCGCAGAGGGAGGTCGACGCCGAAGCTCTGGCGCACCCGGTGCATCAGCAGGGTGGCCATGATCGAGTGGCCGCCCAGGGCGAAGAAGTCGTCCCGCGGGCCGACGCGGCCGGCGCCAAGGACTTCGGCCCACAGGATGGCTACGGCCTCTTCGAGAGGCGAGGCCGCCAGCGCTGCGGCGGCCGGCGTAGCCGGCGCCGCGAGCCGCGCCAGCGCCTTGCGGTCGATCTTGCCGTTGGGCGTCAGCGGCAGGGCGCTGTGCTCCACGAACGCCCCGGGGGCCATGTAGGCCGGCAGGCTGCGCGCCAGGAACGAACGCAGCTCTGCCATGTCGACGGGGCCTCGCGGCACGAGGTGCGCGCTCAGCCGTGCGCCGGCATCGCTGCCGCTGACCACGACCACGGCCTGGGCCACCGTCGGGTGGCGGGCAAGGGCGGCTTCGATCTCCCCCAGCTCGATGCGGAAGCCGCGGACCTTGACTTGGTGGTCGAGCCGGCCGAGGAACTCCAGGGCTCCGTCCGGCCGGCGGCGGGCCAGGTCGCCGGTCCGGTAGAGGCGCGCGCCCGGCTCGCTGAAGAGGTCGGGGACGAAGCGCTCGGCCGTCAGGTCCGGCCGCCCGAGGTAGCCGCGGGTCACGCCGAGCCCGCCAATGAGTAGCTCGCCGGGAATCCCTACCGCCGCCGGCTGGCCGCAGCCGTCGAGCACGTGCAGGGAGGTGTTGGCGATCGGCCGGCCGATCGCCACGGCGCCGTCGCCCCGGGCCTCCTCCGCCCCAACCTCCAGGACGGAGGACCAGATCGTGGTCTCGGTAGGTCCGTAGAGGTTCCAAAGCTCGCCGGTCCGCTGGCGCAGGGCCGCAGCAAGCCCGCGGGGGAGGGCCTCGCCGCCACAGAGCGCCGCCAGCCGCGGGTCGCCCGTCCATCCCGTGTCGAGCAGCATCCGCCAGGTGGAGGGCGTGGCCTGCATCACCCGCGCTCCGCAGGCGGCGAGGCGGGCGGCGAGGGCGGGCCCGTCGGCCGCCTCCTCCCGGGTCGCCAGCTCGATGCAGCCGCCGGTGACGAGCGGGAGCCAGATCTCCAGGCCCGCGATGTCGAAGGAGAGCGAGGTCACCGCCAGCAGCCGGTCGCCCGCCTTGAGCCCCGGCGCCCGCCGCATGGAGGCCAGGAAGCTCACCAGGGCGCAATGGGTGACCGCCACCCCCTTGGGCCGTCCGGTGGAGCCGGAGGTGAAGAGGACGTATGCCAGGTTGCCGGGCGCCGCATCGGCTGCCGGTGGAGCCGGCCGCAGGCGCGCGATCTGCTCCGCCTCAGCGTCGAGGAGGACGAGGCGCTCGGGTTGGACCGGAAGGTCCGCGAAGAGCTCCTCGGCGAGCGGCCGCGCGGTGACCAGAACCTCGGCGCCGGAGTCCTCCAGCACCATGGCCAGCCGCTCTGCCGGATAGGAGGGGTCGAGGGGCAGGTAGGCGCCGCCGGCCTTGAGGATGCCAAGGAGCCCGACCACCAGGTCCGCCGAGCGCTCCAGGGACAGGCCGACCAGCGACTCCGCCCTCACTCCCAGGCGCCGCAGGTGGTGGGCGAGGCGGTTGGCCCGCTCCTCCAACTCGCGGTAGGTCAGGCGCGCGTCGCCGCAGACCACCGCCCCGGCGTCCGGCGTGCGCGCCGCCTGCGCCGCGAACAGCTCGTGGACGCAGGCCGCGGGGACCTCCTCGGCGGTGCGGCTCCAGACCGCGAGCTGCTCGCGCTCGGCCGTCGTCAGCAGCGGCAGGTCCGAGAGGCGTCGGTCCGGATCGGCGCCGGCGAGTAGGGTGGAGAAATGGCCCAACATCCGCTCGACGGTGGCCCGCTCGAACAGGTCGGCGTTGTACTCGAGCTGTCCGCTCAGGCTTTCTTCGTGAAGGGACAGTGTCAGCTCCAGCTTGGCGTCGATGACGGTCGCGCCCAGCGGCGCGATGCGCAGGCCGGGTAGCTCGACGCCCTCGGAGCGCATGTTCTGCTGCGCCAGCATGACCTGGAAGACGGGCGGTCGGGCGAGATCGCGGGGCGGCTGCAGCTCCTCGACCAGCTTCTCGAAGGGGAGGTCCTGGCGGGCGTAAGCCTCCAGGGTGCGCTCGCGGGTGCGTCGTAGCAGATCGCTCCAGGTGGGGTCGCCGGAGAGATCGGCGCGCAGCGGCAGGCTGTTGATGAAAACGCCGATGAGTCCCTCCGCCTCACGCCGGTTCCGCCCCGCCGTCGGCGTGCCTACCACCAGGTCCTCCTGGCCGCTGTGCCGGAAGAGAAGGGCCTGGAAGGCGGCCAGGAGGACCATGAAAGATGTGAGCCCCTCGCCCCGCGCCGGCTCGCGAACGGCCGCCGCGGCCTCCTCGCCGAGGTGGAAGGAGACCTTGCCGCCGCGGAAGGTCTGCGCCGCGGGCCGCGGCCGGTCGGTGGGCAGCTCCAGCGTCGCGGGCGCGTCGGCGAGGCGCTCCTTCCAGCCCGCGATCAGCCCGGCCAGCCGCTCGCCCGAGAGCCAGCGGCGCTGCCACGCCGCGAAGTCAGCGTACTGAATGTCCGGCTCGGGCAGCGGCGAGGCCTCCCCCCGGACGAGAGCGGGGTAGAGCGCTCCCACCTCGCGGATCAGGATGCCCATGGACCAGCCGTCGGCCACGATGTGGTGCATGGTCAGGAGCGCGGCGTGCTCGTGCGTGCCGAGCCGCAGCAGGGCGGCGCGCAGCAGCGGCCCGCGCTCAAGGTCGAATGGCATGGCCGATTCCGCGGCGGCCAAGCGCAGGGCCTCGGCCTCGCGCGCGGCTTCCGGCAGGGCGGAGAGGTCGGCGACGGGGAGCTCCACCCGCGGCTCGGGCTCGACGATCTGGGCCGGGCGGCCGTCCACCAGGGCGAAGCGGGTACGCAACGCCTCGTGCCGCCGCGCAATCTCGCGCAGGCTCCCCGCCAGCGCCGGCACATCGAGGGCACCGGTGAGGCGGAGGGCGGCAGGGACGTTGTAGGCGGCCGTGCCCGGGTCGAGCCGGTCGAGGAACCAGAGGCGCTCCTGCGAGAAAGACAGGGGCAGCGGAGTGCTCGGCTCGCGGTGGAGGCGCGGGATCCGTTCCCAGCCTTCGGGCTCGCCGGCCGGACGGTGTGGGCGCAGCGGTATGAGGGGATAGCCGAGGGCCACAGCCGTCTCCCGGGTGACCTCGCCCAGGAAGTCCTCGGTGATCTTTTCGCGCCAGCGGTCGGCCACGCCGGGATCAATGCCAGCGTGACGGTGGAACTTGACATCGCCCTGCATGCGCGATTCGGCATGCAGGCCGTCCGTCATGCGTGAAGCGCGGTCCTTGTAGGGCTGCGCCATCTCGGGGTGGTACTCGATCCCCAGGAAGGTGGAGATCTCACGCAGAGCGCGCTCCGGCTCGCGGACCAGGTCCTCGAAGCGGATCCAGAGTTGCCGCTCGGCCGGCACCTCGCGCAGGAGATCCATGATGTTCTGGTGGCCGATCACCCAGAGCAGCTCCGCGAGCTCGCGCCGGCTGAAGGAGTGGATTCCGCGCAGGAAGATCTGGTCGAGCCTGGCCTCCTCGAAGGAGTTGATCATCCCGTGCGGATGCCGGATCAGGTGGATGTACCGCGCTCCGTCGAACATCCGCTCCGCCCGCCGCAGGATGTCGGCGTGGAAGGTATACGAGGGGGTCTTGTCCACCAGAATGCGGCTGCCGAGCTCGTTCTGCAGGAGGCGGTAGAGCTCTGCCGTGGTCGTCCCCCGCGCCTCCATGTCCGCCAGCGCGGCCTGGGCCTTCTCGGGGCCGCAGCCGCGCAGCTCCATCAGCGCCCGCGGCAATCCCTCGAGACGGAAGGCGTCGGGGCCTGGGAAGGCCGCGCGCCGCTCCGCCAGGGTGCCGTACGGCAGCAGCTCCAACTCAGGCGGCGCGAACAGGCGCGGGTGGCCGCCGAGCAGGACGCGCAGCAGCGTCGAGCCGGAACGCGGCGGCGACAGGACGAACACTGCCGATCGGTTGCGGGCCGCGAGCCGCGGCAACGGGGAGGGCGCCGGGATGAGCGCGCGCAACTCCTCCACGGCCGCGGCCTCGATGCGGCGGCCTGCTGCGGCCGGTGCCGTGGCCGCGGACGGCGCACGCCAGAGCCGCGACACCGCCTCGGGGTGCTCCCGCACGAGGTAGGAAGCGAGCAGGGCGATCGAGGGCGCCTCGAAGAGGACGACCACGTGGACGATCTCCTCCAGGTCCTCCTGCAGGCGGTTGACCAGGACCGCGGCGTCGATGGAGTTGCCGCCGAGGGTGAAGAAGCTGTCGTGGATGCCGATCCCGCGCTCGGCCGGCAGCCGCAGGGCCTCACGGAACAGGCCATCCAGGAAGCGCTCCACCGGCGTGCGAGGCGCGTCGCGGCGCTCCGCAGCCTGCGGCGGCTCTCCGGGCTCCGGCTCGATCCGTGCGAGAGCCGCGCGATCCACCTTGCCGCTGGGGTTGAGCGGCATGGCGTCGAGCACCACCAGCGCTGTGGGGAGCATGTAATCGGGCAGGCTGACGGCCAGCGCGCCGCGCAGCTCCTCCAGGGTCGGCACCTGTCCCTCCCGCGCCACGACGTAGGCGGCGAGGCGCAGGTCGCGGACCGAGCGGTCCTCCCTATCCTCGCGTGCCAGCACCACGGCCTCGCGCACCGCCGGATGGAACGCCAGGACCGCTTCGATCTCACCCAGCTCGACGCGGAAGCCGCGGATCTTGACTTGGTGGTCGAGCCGTACGAGGAACTCGATGGCCCCGTCGGGCCGGTAGCGCCCCAGGTCGCCGGTGCGGTAGAGCCGCTCGCCGGGCTCGCCGGTCGGTTCGGGCACGAAGCGCTCCGCCGTCAGGTCCGGTCGTCGCAGGTAGCCCCTCGCCAGGTTGACGCCGCCCAGGAAGATCTCGCCGGGCACCCCCGCCGGCACCGGCCGGAGAGCGCGGTCGAGCAGGTGGACCCGCGTGTTGGCGATGGGCCGCCCGATGGGTACCGAGCGGCCGCCGTCCGGGCGGCAGGCCCACCAGGTGACGTCCACCGCGGCCTCGGTAGGGCCGTAGAGATTGAAGAGGGGGACCGGGAGGCGCCGCGCGAGCCTCTCCTGCAGCTCCCCGGGGAGCGCCTCGCCGCTGGCGATGACGCGGCGCAGCGACCGGCAGCTCTCCACCCCCGGCGCGGCGACGAAGACCTGGAGCATGGACGGCACGAAGTGGATCGTCGTGATCCCTTCGCCGGCGATGGTCTCCACCAAGTAGGCGGGATCGCCGTGGGCGCCCGGCCGCGCCACGACCAGCCGCGCGCCGGCCATCAGGGGCCAGAACAGCTCCCAGACCGAGACGTCGAAGCTCACCGGAGTCTTCTGCAGCACCCGGTCGTCCTCTCCCAGCCCGAACGCTTCCTGCATCCAGAGCAGGCGGTTGGAGATCCCGCGGTGGGTGTTCATCGCCCCCTTGGGACGGCCGGTCGAGCCCGAGGTGTAGATGATGTAGGCCAGGTTGCCGGGGCCGGCGCCGCCGAGCGGGTTTTCCTCCCGCCCCTCGACCTCGCCGCCCAGCGCGACGACCCGGGCGCTCCCGGCCGGCAGCCGCCCGGCCAGGTCCTCGCGGGTCAGCAGCACGGGGACGGCCGAGTCCTCCAGCATGTAGGCCAGCCGCTCGGCGGGATAGGAGGGATCGAGCGGCACATAGGCGCCGCCCGCCTTGAGGATCGCCAGCAGGCCGACCACCATCTCCAGCGAGCGCTCGACGCAGATCCCCACCGGCACGTCCGGCCCGACGCCGAGCTCCCGGAGCCGCCAAGCCAGCCGGTTGGCGCGCACGTTCAGCTCGCGATAGGTGATCTCCTCCCCCTCGAACGAGACGGCCGCCGCGCCGGGCGTGCGCTCCACCTGGGCCTCGATCCGCTCGTGCAAGCAGAGGTCCAGCGGCCAGCCCGCCTCGGTGAGGTTCCACTCCGCGAGTTGGGCGCTCTCGGCCGCGGTCAGGACCGGCAGCTCGGAGACGCGCAGGCGCGGATTCGCCGCGGCGCCGGCCAGGAGCGTCTGCAGGTGCCGCAGCATGCGCGCCGCGGTGGGCAGGTCGAAGAGGTCGCGGTTGTACCGCCACGAGCCGGTCAGCCCGGCCGAGGTCTCCGTCACGTTGAGGATCAGGTCGAGCTTGGCCGCCGTCTCCTCCAGATCGAGAGGTGTCAGCACCAGGTCGGAGCCCCCGCCGAGAGGCTGCGCCAAGCGGGTGTCCTGCAGGACCAGCATCACCTGGAACAGGGGCGAGTGGGACAGATCGCGCCGCGGGACCAGGGCTTCGACCAGCCTCTCGAACGGCAGGTCCTGGTGGGTGTAGGCGTCCAGCGTGACCTCGCGCAGACGCGCCAGGAGATCTCCGAAGGCAGGGTCGCCACTGAGGTCGGAACGGAGGACCACCGTGTTCAGCAGCAGGCCGATCAGACCCTCGGTCTCGATCCGGTTGCGACCGGCCACGGGGGCGCCCACCGGCAGGTCGACGCCGGCCCCATGGCGGGCGAGCAACGACGTGAAGCCGGCGAGCAGGGTCATGAAGGGCGTGGCCCTCTCGCGCAGGCCGGCGTCGCGCAGGCCGGTCACCAGTTCCCCGGAAAGCTCCACCCGCAGGCGCGCGCCGTGGAAGCGCTGCACCTGGGGACGCGGCCGGTCCGTGGGCAGCTCCAGGAGGGCGGGCGCCCCGGCGAGCCGCGCGCGCCAGTGGTCCAGGAGCCCGTCGAGCACCTCGCCGGTGAGCCAGGAGCGCTGCCAGGCCGCGTAGTCGGCATACTGGACGGGCAGCTCCGGGAGGGGCGAGGGGCGTCCCCGTCGTGCCACCTCGTAAAGTGCCGCCGTCTCCTGGACCAGCACGCCCAGGGACCACCCGTCGGCCACGATGTGATGGAGCACGAGCACCAGGCGGTGCTCCCTCCCGTCGAGGCGCAGCAGGAGCCCCCGCAACAGCGGCCCGGTGGCGAGATCGAACGGCCGGCCGGCCTCGGCATCCGCGAGGGCCTTCGCCTCGTCCTTCCGGACGGGCTCGGGCAGCGCCGCGAGGTCGACGAGGGGGAGGTCCATGGGGCGGGGCGGGCCCACGACCTGCACGGGGCGTCCAGCGCGCAGCGCGAACGTGGTGCGCAGCGCCTCGTGCCGGCGCACCACCTCGGCGAGCGCCGCCGTCATGGCGCACGGGTCCAGCGATCCGGTCAGCTGCACGGCCAGCGGCAGGTTGTAGGCCGGGCTCCCCGGTTCCAGCCGGTCCAGGAACCAGAGGCGCTCCTGGGCGAAGGAGAGGAGGAGATCGCTCTGCAGGGGCAGTCGGCGCAGAGGCGGCGCCGACGCGCGACGGCCCTCTCGCAGCATCGCCTCAATCCGGACGGCGAGGGAGGCCACCGTCGGTGCCTCGAAGAGGCTGCGCAACGGCGGCGCTACGCCGAGGGTCCTGTGGACCCGGGAGACGACCCGGGACACGAGCAGAGAATGGCCGCCCAGGGCGAAGAAGTCGTCGACAACCCCGACGCGCTCGACCCGCAGCACCTCGGCCCAGATGCTCGCCAGCACCTCCTCGACCGGGTTGCGTGGCGCCACGAAGGCACCGGCAGCGGCTGCCGCCTCGGGCGCGGGCAGCGCCCGGCGGTCCACCTTGCGATTGGGGGTGAGGGGGAGCGCGTCCAAGGTCACGAAGGCCGACGGTTCCATGAACTCGGGGAGGCGCTCGCGGACGAAAGCGCGTAGATCCGCCGTCCGCAAGTCCTGCCCGGCGGCCGGGACTACGTAGGCCACGAGCCGGCGGTCGCCCCAGTCGTCTCGGGCCGCGACCGCGATCTGGGCCACTGAGGGGTGCAGGCCGAGCGCCGCCTCGATCTCCCCCAACTCGATGCGGTGGCCGCGGATCTTGATCTGGTGATCGGCGCGGCCGAGGAATTCGAGGGGACCACCCGGCCGGATCCGGGCCAGGTCGCCGGTGCGATAGAGCCGGGCTCCGCGCGCGGCGGAGAACGGGTCCGGCCCAAAGCGCTCGGCAGTGAGGTCCGGACGGCCGAGGTAGCCGCGCGCCACGCCGGCGCCGCCGATCCAGACCTCGCCCGGCACGCCGGGGGGGACCGGTCCCAGATGACTGTCCAGCAGGTAGATCTGGGTGTTGGCGACGGGGCGCCCGATGGGAACGGTACCGGCTGCGTCCCCCTCGACCCGATAGGCCGCCGACCAGATCGTCGTCTCTGTCGGGCCGTAGAGGTTCCAGAGGGCGCCGGCCCGCCGGAGCAGGCTCACCGCCAGATCGCCCAGCAGCGCCTCGCCGCCGCAGAGGGCCAAGCGGAGGCTGCCCGGCTCCTCCCAGCCCGCCTCCAGCAGCATGCGCCAGGTCGCCGGCGTCGCCTGCAGGACCGTGACCCCGGACTCCCGCATGCGCGCCGCGAGCCGCGCGCCGTCGGCCGCCAGCTCGGCGGAGGCGATCTCCAGCCGCGCTCCCGCCAGCAGCGGCAGGTAGAGCTCCAGCCCCGCGATGTCGAAGGACAGCGAGGTGACGGCGAGAAGCACGTCGCTTTCCGCGAGGCCAGGCTCGCGCAGCATCGAGGCGAGGAAGTTGGCCAGCGCGCCATGCGTCACCTGGACCCCCTTGGGCCTCCCCGTGGAGCCGGAGGTGTAGAGGACGTAGGCGAGGTGGTCCGGGTCGTCTACCCCGTCGTGCAGGGGCTCCGCTTCGATGTCCGGCTCGCGGTCGAGGCAGAGGACGCTGGCGTCGTGCGCGGGCAGCGTGGCGACCAGCCGTTCGTAGGTGAGCAGCACCCGGACCCCGCTGTCGGCCAGCATGAAGCCGATCCGCTCGGCCGGGTAGCCGGGATCGAGGGGCAGGTAGGCGCCCCCCGCCTTCCAGACGCCGAGGGTCGCGACCAGCAGGTCGAGAGAGCGTTCGAGGGCGATGCCGACCAGGGACTCAGGACCCACACCCAGGGCGCGCAGGCGGCCGGCCAACCGGGCCGCGCGGTCCTCGAGCTGCGCCCGGGTGAGCCGGTCTCCCTCGCAGACCACGGCGACATCCTCGGGGGAGCGCGCCGCGCGCTCGGCGATGAGATGAGGGACGCAAGCCGCTGGGACCTCCGTGGCGGTGTCGTTCCAGTCGTCCAGGATCTGGCTCAGCTCGGCGCCCGACAGGACCGGAAGCGCGGAGAGGCGCCGCCCCGGCTCGGCCGCGGCGGCCGAGAGCAGTGTGCCGAAATGGCCCAGCCAGCGCGCGGCCGTGGCCGCGTCGAGCAGGTCGGTCTTGTATTCGAGATAGCCGAGGAGCCCGCCTCCGATCTCGGTGGCCGAGAGCGTGAGGTCGAAGCGCGAGACCCCGTGGTAGACCTCGAGGGGCCGCAGGGTGAGCCCAGCGGCCACCGCCTCCTCGGCCGGCACGTTCTGCAGGATGAACAGCACCTGGAACAGGGGCGAGTGGCCGAGGCTGCGCTCCGGCCGCAGCTCCTCGACCAGCCGCTCGAAGGGGAGCTCCTGGTGCGCGTAGGCGCCGAGCGCCATTTCGCGCACCCTCGTGAGCGCCTCGAGGAAGGTCGGATCGCCCGACTGGTCCGTTCGCAGGACCAGGGTGTTGATGAAGAGGCCGATCAAGTTTTCGACCTCGCTGCGGGTGCGGCCGGCGATGGGCGAGCCCACGGCCAGGTCTTCCTCGCTCGTCAGGCGTCCGAGGAGAGCCGTGAAACCCGCGAGCAGCGTCATGAAGAGGGTGGCGCCCCGCTCGCGGCCGAGGGCGGCCAGGGCCACCGTGAGATCCGCCGGGACGGCGACGGGCTGGCGGCCGCCGCGGAAGGTCTCGACCGCGGGGCGTGGCCGGTCGAGGGGCAATCCGAGGACCGGCGGCTGGGGCGTCAGCCGCTCCCGCCACCAGGCCACCTGACCTTCGAGCACCGTGCCGGAGAGCCAGCGTCGCTGCCAGCCCGCGAAGTCGGCGTACTGGACCAGCAGCTCGGAGAGAGCCGGTGCCTCGCCGCTCGCGAAGGCGCGGTAGAGTGATGCCACCTCGCGGACGAAGAGGCCGAGCGACCAGCCGTCGGAGACGATGTGGTGCTGGGTGGCGAGCAGCAGGTGGTCGCGCTCGCCGAGGCGCACCAGGGAGGCCCGCGTCAGCGGGCCGCTCGCCAGGTCGAACGGGGTCCTCGGCTCCTCCGTGGTCAGGTGGGCCCCCTCGCCCTCGCGCACCTCCTCCGGCAGGCCGGCCAAGTCCACCACCGCCAGAGGGAAGGGACCCGGCGGGGAGATGCGCTGGACCGGGGCGCCATCGATCGTAGGGAAGGTGGTGCGGAGCGTCTCGTGACGGCGCGCCACCCCGGTCAGGGCGCTCGCCAGGGCCGCCACGTTTAGGGAGCCCTCCAGGTGGAGCGCGGTGGGGATGTTGTAGGCCGCGCTGCCCGGCTGGAGCTGGTCGAGGAACCAGAGCCGCTCCTGGGCGAAGGAGAGGGGGAGATCGGTCGGGGGTCCGGTGCGGGGGAGCCGCTCGATGGGAGACATGGCCTCCGTCGCATCGCCGCGCGCCGTCTCGATCCGCGCCGCCAGCTCCGCCGGAGTCGGGGACTCGAACAGGGCCGAGATGGGCAGCTCGATCCCCAGCCCGTCGCGCAGTCGCGACAGGAGCTGGGTGCCGAGCAGCGAGTGCCCGCCCAGCTCGAAGAAGCTGTCGTGGACGCCCACGCCCGCGATGCCCAGCAGCCGCTCGATCTGGCCCGCGATCCACGCCTCGGTCTGGTTGCGCGGCGCCACCCAGGGGTAGGGCAGGCTCGGGCGCTCGTGCAGGGAGAGCCCCGGCGGCGCCGGGGCCGGCTCCTCTTCGAGCGCGGAGGAGAAGAGCGCCGCCTCCAGGCCCCTTTCGCTCCGTGGCGCCTCCACCCAGAACCGGCGGCGTTCGAACGGATAGAAGGGGAGCTCCAGGCGGTGGCGCCGCTCCTCGCGCCAGAACCCGGTCCAGTCGATGGCGGCGCCGGCGAGCCAGAGGCGGCCCAGGGTGCTGAGCAGGAAAGACGCGTCGTCCTTGCGCTCGTGGGCATGGGGGAGCGAGGGGAGCGCGATCCGGCCGCGTCCTGCGGCCGGATGCTGCAGAGCGAGCGCCGAGAGCCCCTGCCCCGGCCCCACCTCCAGCAGCACCCGCGAGGGGTTCTTCCACAGCTCCGCGAGCCCGTCCGAGAAGCGCACTTGGCCGCAGAGGTGACGCGCCCAATAGGCGGGATCCGTCGCCTCTGCCGCGGTCAGCCAGGTCCCCGTTACGTTGGACAGGACGGGGATGCGCGGCGCCATCGGCCGCAGGCGGCGGACCCGTTCGGTCAAACGCTCGGCGAGCGGCTCCATCCTCCGCGAATGGAAGGCATGAGTGGTAGGGAGCTGACGAGCGGCGATCCCTTCCTCCTCCAGGCGGCTGGCGAGCGATGCGACCTCCTCCGGCAGTCCGGAGACCACAGAGAGCTGCGGGCCGTTCACCGCCGCGACGTCGAGCCCCGGCGAGAGCCGGCCCCGGACCTCCTCTTCGGGCAACGGCACGGCGAGCATCGAGCCCGCAGGCAGCTCCTCGATCCAGCGCGCCCGCTCGGCGACCAGCGGCAGCGCGTCCTCCAGCGGGAAGACCCCGGCGAGGCAGGCCGCCACGTACTCGCCCAAGCTGTAGCCGAGGAGCGCCTCGGGCTCCACGCCCCAGGAGATCCAGAGCTGCGCCAGGGCGTGCTCCACGGCGAAGACCGCCGGCTGGGCGTAGAGCGTGCGGTGGAGCCGCTGCGAGGCCTCGTCCGCCTCCCCCCGCCCGAGCATCCGTCGCAGGTCCAGCCCCCCCTCGGCCGCGCGCCCTCCGTCGGCGAAGACCGTCTCGCGCAGATCGCGCCACGGGGCCTCGGCGAGGATCTCGAAGCAGCGGTCAAGCGCCGCGCGGAAGACCGGCTCGGTTTCATAGAGACGGCTGGCCATGCCAGGGTAGTGGTCGCCCACGCCGGCGAGCAGGAAGGCGACCGGGCGCCGGCCTCCATCCTGGATCCCGGTGAGGAGGCGCCGGGGATCGCGTTCTTCGAGGATCCGCCGCGCCTCGTCTACATCGCGGCAGACCACGGCCCGGCGATGAGGGAAGGCGCGTCGCCCCACCTGGAGCGTGAACGCCGCGTCGGCCAGGCTCGTCTCAGGGTTGCGCTCCATCCAGGCGGCCAGGTTGGCGGTCGCCGCCTCCAGGGCCGTCTCCGTGCGGGCCGAGAGCACCAGGAGCTGCCAGGGCCGCGACGGGCCGGAAGTCTCCCGATCGGGCGCCTCCTCCAGCACCACGTGCGCGTTGGTTCCACCCTGGCCCAGCGAGTTGACGCCGGCCCGCCGCGGCCTGATGTCGCACGAACGGCCGGTCGGCCAGGGGGAGAGCCGGTCGTTGACGCGGAAGGGGCTCCCCGCGAAGTCGATCTTCGGGTTCGGCGTCTCGAAGTTGAGACTGGGGGGAATCTCCCCGTGCTCCAGGGCGAGCACCGCCTTGATCAGCCCGGTCACGCCGGCGGCCGCCCCGAGGTGGCCGATGTTCGTCTTGACCGAGCCGATGGCGCAGAAGCCCTTCTCCTCCGTCGCTTCGAAGGCGCGGGTCAGGGCCGTCACCTCGATCGGGTCGCCCAGGGCGGTGCCGCTGCCGTGGCATTCGACGTAGCCGATCGTCGCGGGCTCGACCCCGGCGCGATCCAGGGCAGTAGCTACCACTGCCGCCTGCCCCTCGATGCTGGGGGCCGTATAGCCGACCTTCTGCGAGCCGTCGTTGTTGACCGCCGTGCCGAGGATCACGGCGTGAATCACATCGCCGTCCGCGAGGGCGTCCTCCAGGCGCTTGAGCACCACGACGCCGACGCCGGCGCCGTAGATCGAGCCGTCGGCCCGGGCATCGAACGCCCGGCAGTGTCCGTCGGAGGAGTCCGGCCCCGACTCCTGGTAGACGTACCCGGCCCGCTGCGGCACCTTGATCGAGACGCCGCCCGCCAGGGCCACGACGCAGTCGCCCGTGAGCAGGGCCTGGCAGGCGAGATGGGTGGCCACCAGAGAGGTCGAGCAGGCGGTCTGGACGTCGATGCTCGGGCCGCGGAGCCCAAGCTTGTAGGAGACCTGGGTGGTGAGGAAGTCACGGTCCGTGCCGAGAAGCAGCTGGCCCGCTCCGATCTCCTGGAGGAGCCCGGGGTGGGCGAGAAGGTTGGACAGCAGGTAGCTGGAGGCCGTCACCCCGCCGTAGATGCCGATGGCGCCGGGGAAGCGCCCGGGGTCGATGCCCGCGCTCTCCAGGGCGTGCCAGGAGGTTTCCAGAAAGAACCGGAGCTGCGGGTCCATCAGCTCGGCCTGGCGCGGCGGGATCTCGAAGAACGCGGCGTCGAAGAGGTCCTCGTCCTCCACCACCGCGCGTGCCGGCACGTAGCTCGGGTTGCGCAGCAGCTCGGTGGGGACGCCGCTCCTGAGCAGCTCCTCCTCCGAGAAGAAGGAGACCGACTCAACCCCCTCGCGCAGGTTGCGCCAGAAGCCCTCCAGGTCCCGCGCTCCGGGGAAGCGGCCGGCCATGCCGACGATCGCGATGCGGCCGCTCGCCGGGGCCGGGCTTCGCCGAGCCGGGAACGCGGAGCGCCGTGCGCCGGTCTCCCGGCTGCGGATGTGCTCGGCCTGGGCGTGGACGTTGGGATGGCTGAACAGGTCCATCAGCGACAGGTCCACCTTCAGGGCTGCCTGGAGGCGGGCGTGGAGACGGACGAGCAGCAGGGAGTGGCCGCCGACCTCGAAGAAGTTGTCGTGGGCGCCGACCCGGTCGAGGCCCAGCACCTCCTGCCAGACCGTGGCGATCTCCCGCTCCAGATCGGTCTCCGGCGCCACGAACGTGGCCTCCCCCTCGCCACGGTCGGGTGCCGGTAGGGCCTTTCTGTCCACCTTCCGGTTGGGGGTCAGCGGCAGCTCGCCCAGGAGCGTGAATGTGGCCGGCACCATGGAGTCCGGCAGCCGCTCGCGCAGGAAGGCGCGCAGCTCCCGCGCCGCGAGGGCGACCCCGGGAGCGGGGACCACGTAGGCGGCCATGTAGCTTTCCGCGCCCCGGTCCTGGCGCGCGATGACGACCGCCTCGCGGACCCCCGGGAAGCCGCCGAGCACCGATTCGATCTCCCCGAGCTCGATGCGGAAGCCGCGGATCTTGACCTGCGTGTCGGCGCGCCCGACGAAGACCGCCTCGCCGTTCGGCAGATAGCGCCCGAGGTCCCCCGTACGGTAGAGATCCGCCACGAAGCGCTCGGAGGTGAGCTGCGGATCGCCCAGGTAGCCGAGAGCGATGTGCGGGCTGCGCATCGAGATCTCGCCGACCTCACCGATGCCAGCGAAGGCGCCGGCCGGGTTGAGCACCAGGATCTGGACGTCGGGGATGCCGCGGCCGAGCGGAAAAATCTCCTTAGACCCGTCTTCCTCCGCCACGTGATAGCCGACCGCGCGCTGGGTCTCGGTGGAGCCATAGTAGTTCACGCAAGTGACCCCGGGAGCGAGGCGGCGCAGCCGCGCCACGTCGCGGCGGGTGAGGACGTCGCCCACCAGGAAGGCGTAGCGCAGCGACGGCACCTCAATTCGGGGACCGTTCGGAGCCTCGGTCGTGAGCACCTGCCCCAGGGCGGGCGTGAGGTGGGCGACCGTCACGGCCTCGCGGCGCATCCAGGCGGCGAGCCGGCCGGGCTCGTCCATCGTCTCCGGATCGGGGATCACCACCGCCGCCCCGGTCTGCAGCGGCGTGAAGAGGTCGCGGTGCAGAGGGTCGTGCGCCAGACCCGACAGCATGCTGAAGCGGTCGCCCGCCGACAGCTCGAAGCGGCGGCAGAGCCATGGGATGAAGTGCGAGAGCGACCCGTGGCGGCCGAGCACGCCCTTGGGGACTCCCGTCGAGCCGGAGGTGAACGCCACATAGGCGACGTCGTCCGGCCCCACTTCCACGCCAGGAGGCTTAGAGGGCACATCCGCGAGGAAGCCGGGGTCGTCGGCCCGAGCCGGCAGCGTCAGGCGACAGGCGCAGCCGATCGTGTCGAGCTCGCTTTCGATCTCTGTCGGCACTGGACCCGCCGCCGCCACACGGAGCCAGGCGGCCGGCCGGGCGATTCCCAGCATCTGGGCTTGGCGTGGCGCCGGATAGCGCGGGTCGAGCATTAGGAACGCGGCTCCCGCCTTGAGGGCACCCAGGACACCCCAGACGAGCGGCGCGCTGCGGTGCGCCCAGAAGGCCACCACGTCGCCGGGCCGTATGCCACCCGCGTAGAGGAAGGCGGCGAGCCGGTCCGAACGCTCGTCGAGCTCGCCGTAGGTCCACGACTCCGCCGGATCGGCGGCGGCGAGGGCTCCGGGCGTATGGCGGGCTTGGCGCGCGAAGACCTCGTGCACCGCGCCCTCCCAAGCGGCGGAGAGCTCCGCGGCCGGATCGGGCAGAACCGACCGGGCGCGCGGGGTCGCCGCGAGGGAGATCCGGTCGACGCCCAGCTCCGGATTCTCCACACCGGCCGCCAGGAGCAGCGTGAGCTGGTCGAGCAGCTCCTCCATGCGGACGGCATCGAACAGGTCCGCGTTGTAGGCCATCCGGACCGCGATTCCCTGCCCGGGGTCGTCCCGCACGTAGAAGGTCAGGTCGAACTTGGAGGGCAGGTCGGGCAGAGAGATCGCCTCGATCTCCAGCCCCGGCAGGCGCTGCTCGGTCAGGGGGAAGTTGAGCAGGTTGAACAGGATCTGGAAGAGCGGCGTCCTGGACAGGTCGCGCTCCGGCTGCAAGTGGGCGAGGAGCGCCTCGAACGGCAGGTCCTGGTGCGCGTAGGCGCCCAGGGTGACCTCGCGCACCCGCGCCACCAGCTCCCGGAAGCCGGGGTCGCCCGAAACGTCCGTGCGTATCGCCAGGAGGTTCAGGAAGAACCCGATCAGCGGCTCGGTCTCCGCCATCCGGCGCCCGGCGATGGGGGAGCCGACGACCACGTCGTCGCGGCCGGCGAGGCGGTGGAGCAGCGCCTGAACCCCGGCGAGCATCGTCATGAAGAGGGAGGCGCCCTCCGCCTGGCCGAAGCTCCGCAGGCGGTCGGAGAAATCTGCCGGGAGGGTGCGGCTCACCCAGCCGCCGCGCCAGGTCTGCACCGCCGGCCGCGGCCGGTCCACCGGCAGATCGAGAGGAGCGGTCTGGCCGGAGAGCCGCTCGCTCCACCAGACCAGGTCCCGCTCCCGCTCGGTGGCAGCGGTCTCGCGCTGCCACAGGGCGAAGTCGGGGTACTGGATGGCGATCTCCAGGAGCGGCGAGGGCTTCCCTTCCGCGAAGGCCCCATAGAGTGCCGCGACCTCGCGGATCAGGACGCCCATCGACCAGCCGTCGGAGACGATGTGGTGCATCGCCAGCAGGAGGTGGTGCCGCCCGTCCTCCAGCCGGAGGAGGGCCGCGGCGAGCAGTGGCCCTCGCGCCAGATCGAACCGCCAGGCCGCGTGCTCGGAGGCCAGCCGTCCGGCCTCACGCGAGCGCGCCTCCTCCGGCAGCGCCGCGAGGTCGATGCGCGGCAGGGGGGTCTCGCCCGGTGGCGCGATCCGCTGCACCGGAACGCCATCCACCTCCGCGAAGGTGGTGCGCAGCGACTCGTGCCGACGCACCACCTCGGTGAGGGCGGCGGCCAGGGCCGCGGAGCCCAGCGCGCCACGCAGCTCCACGGCCGCCGGCAGGTTGAAGGTGGGAGAGCCGGGGTCCAGCCGGTCGAGGAACCAGAGGCGCTCCTGGGAGAAGGAGAGAGGCAGGCGGTCGAGGCCCGGCCGGCGGGGGAGGATCGCGGGAGCCGCGGCAGGAGCCGGAGCTTTGCTGCGCAGCGAGTCGATGAGCCGCTGCAGCTTCTCCGGCGACATCCCGGCGAGACGCTCGGACCGCTCAGACACCTTCGAGCCTCCCGGGAGCCACGGCGACCGGCTCCTCCTCGGCCGCGGCGAAGGCCTCCAGGGCGGCCTCCGCATCGGCCAGGTCGAGGAGCTTCTCGGCCACGGTCAGGGTCAGCTCTCCCACGGTGCGGGCCTCGAACACGGCGCGTACGCTCAAGTCCACCCCCAGGGCCTGGCGCACCCGCGTCACCATCCGGGTGGCGAGCAGCGAGTGGCCGCCGAGCGCGAAGAAGTCGGAGGAGATGCCGACGCGCTCCAGGCCGAGCACCTCGGCCCAGATGCCGGCGATCAGCTCTTCGACCGGCGTGCGAGGCGCCACGTACTCTTCCCGGGCGAGCGCGGTCTCCGGCTCGGGCAGGGCCGCCCGGTCGAGCTTTCCGTTGGCGGTCAGCGGCAGGTACGGCATCTCCACGAAAGCCGACGGGATCATGTGCTCCGGCAGCCTCTGTCTCAGATGTGTGCGCAGCTCGTCGAAGAGCGAGCCGGCCCCCTCCACCGTTGTGCTCGCGGGCACGACGTAGGCCACCAGGCGCTGCCCGTCATGGCCCGGCCACGCCACCACCGCCGCCTCGTGCACTCCGGAGCAGCGGGCCAGCGCCGCCTCGATCTCGCCCGGCTCGATGCGGAAGCCGCGGATCTTGACCTGGGTGTCGAAGCGGCCGAGGAACTCGATCCTGCCGTCGGGCAGATACCGCACCCGGTCGCCGGTCCGGTAGAGGCGCCCGCCGGCCTCTCCCCGGAGAGTGCCGAATGGATCGGGGACGAATCGCTCCGCCGTCCATTCCGGCCGGCCCAGGTAGCAGCGCGCCAACCCGTCCCCTCCGGCGCACAGCTCGCCGGCCACCCCCGCTGGCACCGGCCCCAGATGCCGATCCAGCACGACCACCCAGGTGTTGGCGATCGGCCGGCCCAGCGGCACCGAAGACCCCGTTTCCGGACCTGCGACTGGATGGCAGCAGGTGAACGTCGTGCTCTCGGTCGGACCGTAGCCGTTGATCAGGCGTGTCCCGGGGAGCTCCGCCGCCACCCGCAGGACATGCTCTGGCGACAGCACGTCGCCGCCGGCGAGGAGCTGCCGGACTCCCGCGAGCCCCGGCAGGTTGTCCTCCACCATCTGGTGGAACAGCCCCGCGGTCAGCCACAGGGTGGTCACTCCGTGCTCCCGGAGCAGCTCTCCCAGCTCCACCGGTGACAGCACGCCCGGCGGCGGTACGACCATGCGGCCGCCGTTGAGCAACGCTCCCCACAGCTCCAGGGTCGACGCGTCGAAGACGTAGGGCGCCAGATGGAGGAAGACCTCTTCGGGTCCGAAGTGGGCGTAGCCCGTCTCCCGCACCAGGCGCACTACCGCGCGGTGCGGCACCGCGACCCCCTTCGGCTCGCCCGTCGAGCCCGAGGTGTACATCACGTAGGCAAGGGCCGACGCCGGGACCTCGGGGAGCTCGATCGGCTGCGTGGCGGCCAGCTCCTCCCAGGCCTCTTCGCGGTCGATACAGAACATCATCGCGGCGGTTGGGGGGAGAACCGCGGCCCAGCGCTCCTCGGTCACCAGCACCGAGACCGCGCTGTCGTCGATCAGGGCCGCTAGGCGCTCCCGGGGATGGGACGGATCGAGTGGCACGTAGGCACCGCCGGACTCGAGCACCGCGAGCGTGGCAACGACCCGGGCCGGCGAGCGGTCGAGGCAGACGCCGACGCGCACCTCGGGGCCGACTCCCACAGCTCGCAGGCGGCGCGCCTGGCGGCCGACCCGGCGCCTCAGCTCGCCATAGGTCAGCGATTCGCCGCGGCCTGCCACCGCCACGGCGTCCGGCCGAAGCGCCGCCTGCTCGGCGAACAGGGCGTGAATCGTGGACTCCCGCGGGTAGGCTGTGGTCTCGCCTCTCCATTCGACCAGGAGCTGCGCGCGCTCCGCCGCTGAGAGCAGAGGCAGCTCCGAGACGCGCCGCTGCGGGGCGGCCACGGCGCCGGCCAGCAGGCGCGCGAGGTGCCCGGCCAGCCGCTCGATCGTCGGCCCCTCGAACAGGTCCCGGCTGTATTCGAGACTCCCCCGGAGACCCTGCTCCGTCTCGGTCAGCGTGCAGGTCAGCTCGACCCTCGCCGCCCCTGTATCCATGCCGGAGAGGGTGAGCGCCAGCCCGGGCAGCTCCAACCGGCCCGACGGGGTATTCTGCAGACCGAACAGCACCTGCACCAGCGGTGGCCGGCTCATGTCCCGCTCTTGCACCAGCTCCTCGACCAGCCGCTCGAACGGCATCTCCTGGTGGGCGTAGGCGGCAAGCGTCGATTCCCGGACCCGGCCGAGAAGCTCCGCGAAGCCGGGGTCCTCGGAGAGGTCCGTCCGCAGCACCAGCGTGTTGACGAAGAAGCCGATCAGCGGCTCGGTTTCCACCCGGGTGCGCCCGGCGATCGGCGTCCCCACGGCCAGGTCGTCCTGGCCGGCATGGCGTCCGAGGAGTCCTGCGAAGCCGGCCAGGAGGGTCATGAAGAGCGTCGCTCCATGCCGCCGGGAGAGCGCGGTGAGCCCGGCGCGGATCTCCCGGTCGATCAGGAAGGTGTGGAGCGCCCCCCGCCCGCTGAGGGCCGCCTGCCGTGGATGATCCGTGGGCAGGTCCAGCGCCGGCGGCATCCCGGCGAGCCGGCCGCGCCACCAGGCGATCTCCGCCTCCAGGCGCTCGCCGGACAGATGCCGGCGCTGCCAGGCGGCGAAGTCCGCGTACTGCACGGGGAGCTCCGGCAGCGGGCTCGGCCGGCCCGCCGCGAAGGCGGCGTAGAGGGCCCCGACCTCGCGCACCAGCACGCCCAGGGACCAGCCGTCGCTCGCGATGTGGTGCATGGTCAGGAGAACGATGTGCCGCTCGGCTTCCACTCGCAGCAGCGCCGCCCGCAACATCGGGCCCCCCCGCGGATCTCCGAGGTCGAACGGCCGCCGCGCCTCGGCGGCCGCCAGGCGGCGGGTCTCCTCGCCGATGCCCTCCGGCCGGGGCAGGCCCTGGAGGTCGACCAGCGGCAGGGCGAAGGCAGCGGGCTCGGCGACGACCTGCACCGGCTCTCCAGCCGCGGCCGAGTACGTCGTGCGCAGCACCTCGTGCCGCCGCACCACCTCGGTGAACGTCGCCGCCAGCGCCGGCACGTCGAGCCGCCCGGTCAGCTCGATCGTCGCCGGGAGGTTGTAGACCGGGTTGCCCGGCGTGAGCTGGTCCAGGAACCAGAGCCGCTGCTGAGCGAAGGAGAGGGCCAGCGGCTCGTCGCGCGGTCCCTGAGCCATGGGTTCGAGGGGAGCGTCCGGGGCGTCCGCCAAGTCGAGGAGCGCCTCGGCGACCGCGAGGGTCAGCCCTTCGACGGTCCGGGCCTCGAACAGCGAGCGTACGCCGAGATCCACGCCCAGGGCCTGGCGCATCCGCGCCACCACCTGGGTGGCGAGCAGCGAATGGCCGCCCAGCTCGAAGAAGTCGGAGCAGACGCCCACGCGCTCCAGACCTAGCACCTCGGCCCAGATGCCGGCGACCAGCTCCTCGATCGGCGTGCGCGGCGCTACGTAGTCCTGCTCCAGGGGGCCGGCCTCCGGCTCTGGCAGGGCCGCCTGATCCAGCTTGCCGTTGGCGTTGACCGGCAGGGCCGGCATCTCCACGAAGGCCGACGGCAGCATGTGCTCCGGCAGCTTCTGCTTGACGAGAGTCCTCAGCTCGTCGAACAGCCCATCGCTCTCCCCGGCCGGCACCACATAGGCCACCAGGCGCTGGCCGTCGTGCCCGGGCCGGGCCACCACTGCCGCGTCCCGCACCCCGGGGTGGCGGGCGAGCACCGTCTCGATCTCCCCAAGCTCCACCCGGAAGCCGCGGATCTTGACCTGGGTGTCGATGCGGCCGTGGTACTCGATCCGCCCATCGGCGAGGTAGCGCGCCGCGTCGCCCGTGCGGTAGAGCCGCGCTCCCGGCACCCCGCTGAAAGGGTCCGGCACCAGCTTCGAGGCGGTCAGCACCGGATCGTTCAGATAGCAGCGAGGCGTGCAGGCCCCGCCGGCGTAGAGCTCGCCGGCGACCCCGAGAGGCACCGGCTCACCCGAGTCCAGCAGGTGGATGCCGACGTTGTCCACCGGCCGGCCCACGGCAGGGATCACCGGCCAGCCGGCCGGATCGCCGGAGAGCGTCAGGGCGGTGACCACGTGCGTCTCAGATGCTCCGTACTGGTTCGACAGGGTGCAGCCCGGCAGGCGCTCGAACAGCGACCGGACGGCCGGCGTGACCTGAAGCTGCTCGCCCGCCGTGATCACGGTCTTGAGCCGCGCCGGGAGCCGCTGGCCCGCGGCGGCCTCGGCCAGGTGTTTGAGCGCCGCGAACGGCAGATGGAGGCGATCGATCTCATAGTCCTCCAGGAAGAGGGCGAGCCCCGGGAGGTCGCGGCGCGTCATCTCGTCGGCGAGCACTAGGGCGCCGCCCGAGCACCAGGAGGAGAGCATCTCCTGGAAGCTGACGCAGAAGCCGAAGGTGGCGAACTGGACCGTCCTCCCGCCAGGCCTGAGGCCGGGATCGCCGAGCTGCCAGTCCAGCAGGTTTGAGAACGCCCGGTGCGTCACCACGATTCCCTTGGGCTGACCGGTCGAGCCGGAGGTATAGATGGCGTAGATCGGGTGGTCCGGGTCGACCGCAGCGCGGGGGCTCTCCTCGCTCTCTTCCGGGAACGGATCGTCGCCGCGCTCCAGGAGGAAGGCAATCGCCTGGTGCTGCGGGAAGTGCTGGAGCAGCGACTCCTGGGTGAGCAGCACGGCCAGCCGCGCGTCGTCGATGATCGCGGCCAGCCGGTCCCGCGGGTAGGCCGGATCGAGAGCCACCAGGGCGCCTCCGGCCTTGAGCACGGCGAGCGCCGCCACCACCATCTCCAGCGACCGCTCCACGCAGATCCCCACCAACGCCTCCGGCCGCACCCCGCGCCGCGCCAGGCCGCGGGCCAGGCGGTTGGCCCGGGCGTCCAGCTCGGCGTAGGTCAGCGTCCGCTCGCCGTCGATCACGGCCAGGGCGTCCGGCGTCCGCGCGGCCTGCTCCTCGACCTGGTGATGCACGCAGCGGCCGGCCCACGCCCCTCCCGCCGCCGCTTCGGAGGCGCCGTTCCACTCCCGCAGGATCTGGTGGCGCTCGGCGTCGTCGAGCAGAGGCAGCGCGCCGAGCCGCGCCTCCGGGTCGTCCAGGGCGGCGCGGAGCAGCGCCTCATGGTGGCGGTAGAGGCGCCATGCCGTCGCGTCGTCGAAGAGGTCGGTGTTGTGCTCCAGCAGCCCGGCCAGCACCCCGGCGTCCTCGCGCCAGAAGAGCGTCAGGTCGAACTTGGCCGTGCCGCTGTCCACCGGCAGCGAGGTGATCTCGACCTCCCCCATGCGGGCCTCCGGCCAGGGCTGGTTCTGCAGCACGCACATGACCTGGAACAGGGGGTTGCGGCTCATGTCGCGCTCGGGCTGGATCTCCTCGACCAGCTTCTCGAACGGGAGGTCCTCGCGGGCGTAGGCGCCCAGGGTGACCTCGCGGACGCGCCCCAGCAGCTCGCGGAACGAGGGGTTCCCCGAGAGGTCCGTTCGCAGCACGATGGTGTTGGCGAAGAAGCCGATCACCTCTTCGACCTCGCTCCGGTAGCGGTTGGCGATCGGCGAGCCCACGGGCAGGTCGGTCTGCCCCGTGATGCGCAGCAGCAGCGTCTGGAAAACCGCGAGGAGGGTCATGAACAGGGTGACCCCCTCGCGGGTGGAGAGCTCGTGCAGGCGGCGGGTAAGCGCAGCGGAGAGCGCCACGAGTTGCTGCCGCCCGCGGAAGGTCTCGACCGGGGGGCGCGGCCGATCGGTGGGGAGCTGCAGCCCCGGCACGCCGGTGAGCCGCTCGCGCCACCAGGCGAGCCGGGTCTCCAGCTCCTCGCCCTGGAGGTAGCCGCGCTGCCAGACCGCATAGTCGGCGTACTGCACCGGCAGCTCGGGCAGGGAGGGAGTCCGTCCGGTCGAGAGCGCCGTGTAGAGCGCCGCGGTCTCGCGGATCAGGACGGTCATCGACCAGCCGTCGGAGATGATGTGGTGCATCGTCGGCACCAGGACGTGCTCCTCCGGGCCGAGGCGGAAGAGCGGGACGCGGAAGAGCGGCCCGTGAGTGAGGTCAAAGGGACGCCGGGACTCGTCGCTGGCCCGCCGCCGCAGCTCGGCATCGCGCAGGCTTCGGGGCAGTCCCGAGAGGTCGATGTGCGGGACCTCGGCGGACGCTGTGGCCGAGACGGTCTGGAACGGCCGGCCCTGGACGTCGCCGAACGTAGTGCGCAACGACTCGTGGCGCCGCACCAGCTCGGCGATCACCTGCCGCAGCGCTGTGATGTGTAGCGGCCCGGTGAGGAGGGATGCCGACGGAATGTTGTAGAAGGCGCTCCCCGGCTCGAGCTGCTCGAGGAACCAGATGCGCTCCTGGGCGAACGAGAGCGGGAACACGTCCTCGCCCGGCCGGCGCGGCAGCCGCGGGATCGCGGCTCCGGCGCCCGCGCCGCCGCCCGCCCGCTCGATCGCCGCGGCCAGCGCCTCGACCGTGGGCGCCTCGAAGACACTGCGCACCGGCAGCTCGACGCCGAGCGCCGTGCGCACCCGGGCCATCAGGCGCGTGGCGAGGAGCGAATGGCCGCCGAGCTCGAAGAAGTCGTCGCGGGCACCCACCCGCTCGCAGCCGAGGAGCTCCTTCCAGAACCCGGCGAGCAGCTCCTCGACCGGCGTGCGCGGCGCCACCCACCCGGCCGCGGCCGTCCAGTCCGGGGCCGGCAGCGCCTTGCGGTCCACCTTGCCGCTCACGCTCAAGGGGAGCTCCGGCAGGAACATGAACGCCGCGGGCAGCATGTAGCCGGGCAGCGTGCGGCCGAGGAAGCGGCGCAGCTCCTCGGCGCCCGGAGCCGGCTCGCGGCGGGCCGCGACATAGGCCAGCAGCCGGGTCTCGCCGCCTTCCTGGCGCACCGCGACCACCGCGCAGGCGCCGACCTCCGGGTGCGCGGAGAGGGCGGCCTCAATCTCTTCGAGCTCGACGCGGTAGCCGCGGATCTTGACCTGGTGGTCGACGCGCCCCAGGAACTCGATGGCCCGGTCCGCGTGGAAGCGGACGAGGTCGCCCGTGCGGTAGAGGCGCCCGCCGGGCTCGCCGAAGGGATTGGGGATGAACCGCGCCGCGGTCAGGTCCGGCCGGCCGAGATAGCCGCGGGAGAGCGCCACGCCGCCGACCAGCAGCTCGCCGGGTACGCCGACCGGCACGGGTTGCAGGCGGCGGTCGAGCACGTAGAGGCGGTTCTCGGCCGAGGGGTGGCCGATGGGGATGGAGGCGAGCCCGCGCGGGCGCCAGTCCGCCGCCCGTCCCACCTCGTAGAGAGCGCAGTTGACTGCTGCCTCGGTCGGCCCGTAGCCGTTGAACATCCGGCACCCCTCGCCGGTAATGACGAAGGCCTCCGCGACCAGCCCCTCACCCAGGGCCTCGCCGCCGAGATGGAGCACCTGGAGCGGGAGGCCCTCTCCCGCGGCTGCGGCTGCGACGGCGCGGAAGAAGGAGGGGGTGGTGTGGAGGGTGTTGATGCCATGGTCCCGGACCTCCTGGAGATACCCCTCGATGTTGCTGCGCTCGGCCTCGCCGCGCAGGACGATCGTGCCGCCGAAGAGCAGCGTGGTGAAGATCTCGAAGACCCCGAAGTCGAAGGCATAGGAGAGGCTCTGGAGGACCCGCGTGTGCTCGCCGAAGCCGAAGACCTCGCGGCTCCAGAGCAGCAGGGGGATCAGGTTCTCATGGGTGATGGGCACCCCTTTGGGCACCCCGGTGGAGCCGGAGGTGAAGATCACGTAGGCGGTACCGTCCCCGCCAGCCATCAGGGAGAGCGGCTCCAGCGCCGGATCGAGGTCGTCCAGGCAGACAACGTGCGCCACGGCCGGACACCTGGGGAGGCTCGTCCGGTCGGTTGCCAAGACGGTGAGACCGCAGTCCTCGACCATCCGCGCGAGGCGCTCGGCCGGGAGGTCGGGATCGAGGGGCACGAAGCCGCTCCCGGCCTGGAGGATGCCCAGCATGCCCACCAGCAGCGGCAGGTCCGGCGCAGCCATCAGGCCGACCAGGCCGCGGTCTTCGCAGCTCATGATCCGGCGCGCCAGCCGCCCGGCCTGCTCGTCGAGATCCTGGTAGGTGAGGGCCGTGCCGTGGCAGATCGCGGCGATCTTGCTGGGAGTCCGGGCCGCCTGCTGCGCAAAGAGCTCGTGGATGAGGACAGGCGCCGGGGCTTTCCAGCCCGCCGAGCCCCACTCTTCGAGGACCGTACGGCGCTCCGCCTCGCCGAGAAGGGGGAGCTCGAAGACGTACTCGCCGGGAGCCGCAAGGGCGGCCGCCAGGAGATGCTCGAAGCAGCCGGCCCAACGCTGGATCGTCGCTTCCTCGAACAGGTCGGCGCTGCCGACCAGCTCGCCGGCAAAGCCGTCCCCGTCCTCGGCCAGAGCCAGGGTGAGGTCGAACTTGGCGGTGCCGTTGTCGACTGGGAGCAGCTCCACGGCGAGCCCCGGCAGGCGCAGCGGCTCGGCCGGCGCGTTCTGCAGGACGAAGGAGGCCTGGAACAGCGGCGTCTGCGCCAGGTTGCGCCCGGGCTGAAGCTGTTCGACGAGCTTCTCGAAGGGCATCTCCTGATGGGAGAAGGCCTCCAGCGCATGCCGGCGGGTGCGGGCGAGGAATTCGGCGAAGGAGGGTTCGTCCTCGAGGTTGGCGCGCAGCACCAGGGTATTGACAAAGAAGCCGATCAGGCCCTCGATCTCGGCGCGCTGGCGTCCGGCTACGGGTATGCCGACGGTGAGGTCGGCTTGGCCGGAGAGGCGCGAGAGCAGCACCTCGAAGGCGGCGAGCAGGACCATGAACGGGGTGGCGCCGGCGCTCTGAGCGAGCTGGCGGACCCCTTCGGCCAGCTCGGGCGAAAGGCGGATCCGGCAGCTTGCGCCGCGCTCTCTCGGCAGGGCGGGGCGGGCGCGGTCGGTGGGCAGCGCCAGCTCCGGCGGCGCGCCGTGCAGGCGCTCGCTCCAGAAGCGGAGCTCACCTTCGAGCCTCTCGCCGCTCAGGCGGCGGCGCTGCCAGAGCGCGAAGTCCGCGTACTGCACCGGCAGCGCCGGCAGCGGGGAGGGCTTTCCGGCCGCGAAGGCCTCGTAGAGGGCCGCGGTCTCGCGCACGAGGATGGCGATGGACCAGCCGTCCGCCACGATGTGGTGGAAGGTCAGCAGGAGCAGGTGCTCGTCCTCTCCCAGCCGTAGCAGCGTGGTGCGCAGCAGCGGTCCGGCCGCGAGATCGAAGGGCGCCGCGGCCTCGGCGGCGGCCAGGTGTCGGGCCTCCCGGCTCCGGGCCTCCTCCGGCAGGGCGGCGAGATCGACCAGGGACAGGCGGACCTCGGCCGCCGGCGCGACCTGCTGGCGTGGCTCGCCGCCGGTATCCACGAGGAAGGTGGTGCGCAGCGTGGCGTGGCGGCGGACGATCTCGCCGAAGCAGGCGGTGAGCACCGCGGGATCCAGTGTGCCGGCGAGCCGGACCGCAGCCGGGATGTTGTAGGAGGCGCTGTCGGGCCGGAGCTGATCAAGGAACCAGAGCCTCTCCTGGGCGAAGGAGAGAGGAGGCGCGGTCTCGCTTGCTACCGCCAGCAGGAGACCGCCGCCCGGCAGGACCTCACCCTCCCGCTCGACCGCCGCAGCCAGCCCCGCCAGCGTGGGATTTTCGAACAGGGCGATGACGGGCAGCTCGATGCCCAGCTCCCGGCGCAGGCGGGAGACCACCCGGGTGGCGAGCAGCGAGTGGCCGCCCAACGTGAAGAAATCGTCGTCGCGGCCGATCCGCGGCTGTCCCAGGAGGTCGCTCCACATTGCGGCGATCCGGCGCTCGAGCGGTGTCTCCGGCTCGGCGCCGGGAGCTTCCGCGGACGGAGGATGCAGGAGGGCCAGTGCCTTGCGGTCCACCTTGCCGCTCGCATTTAAAGGCAGCTCGGCCAGGAAGGCGAAGGACGCGGGCACCATGTACGCGGGCAGCGTGCGGCTGAGGAAGAGGCGCAGCTCCGCGGCCTCCGGCGGCTGCTGGCGGGCGGTTACGAACGCCGCGAGGCGGGCCTCGCCGCCGTCCTGGGACAGGGCGACGACGGCGCAGGCGCCGACCTCCGGGTGCGCGGCGAGGGCGGCCTCGATCTCCTGGAGCTCGATGCGGTAGCCGCGGATTTTGACCTGGTGGTCGACGCGTCCCAGAAACTCGATGGCCCGGTCCGCGTGGAAGCGGACGAGGTCTCCCGTGCGGTAGAGGCGCCCGCCCGATTCGCCAAAGGGATCAGGGATGAATCGCGCCGCGGTCAGGTCCGGCCGGCCGAGATAGCCGCGGGAGAGGGCCTGGCCGCCCACCAGCAGCTCGCCGGCCACCCCGGCCGGCACCGGTTGCAGGCGGCGGTCGAGCACGTAGAGGCGGTTCTCGGCCGAGGGGTAGCCGATGGGGATGGAGGCGAGCCCGCGCGGGCGCCATTCCGCCTCCCGTCCCACCTCGTAGAGAGCACAGTTGACCGCTGCCTCGGTCGGCCCGTAGCCGTTGAACACCCGGCACTCCGGACCGGTGACCGCGAAGGCCTCCGCGACCAGACCCTCACTCAGGGCCTCGCCGCCGAGATGGAGAACCTGCAGCGGGAGGCGCTCTCCCGCGGCTGCGGCTGCGACGGCGCGGAAGAAAGAGGGGGTGGTGTGGAGGGTGTTGATGCCATGGTCCCGGACCTCCTGGAGATAACCTTCGATGTCGCTGCGCTCGGCCTCGCCGCGCAGGACGATCGTGCCGCCGAAGAGCAGCGTGGTGAAGATCTCGAAGACCCCGAAGTCGAAGGCGTAGGAGAGGCTCTGGAGGACCCGCGTATGCTCGCCGAAGCCGAAGACCTCGCGGCTCCAGAGGAGCAGCGGCACCAGGTTCTCGTGGGTGATGGGCACCCCTTTGGGGACTCCGGTCGAGCCCGAGGTGAAGATCACGTAGGCGGTCCCGTCCCCCGTCCCGGCTTCCGCCGGGGAGAGCGGCTCCAGCTCCGGATCGAGCTCGTCCAGGCAGACCACGTGCGCCACGGCCGGGCACCTGGCGAGGTTCCTCCGGTCGGTAGCAAGGACGGTGAGGCCGCAGTCCTCGACCATCCGCTGGAGGCGCTCGGCCGGGAGATCGGGATCAAGGGGCACGAAGCCGCGCCCGGCCTTGAGGATGCCCAGCATGCCCACAAGCAGCGGCAGATCCGGCGTGGCCATCAGGCCGATCAGGCCGCGGTCTTCAAAGCTCAGGATGAGGCGCGCCAGCTGACCGGCCCGCTCGGCGAGCTCCCGGTAGGTGACGGCCGTGCCCTGGCAGACCGCGGCGGTCTTGCCGGGAGCCCGGGCCGCCTGCTGCGCGAACAGCTCATGGATGAGGGCGGGAGCCGGGGTCTTCCACCCCGTCGAGCTCCACTCTTCGAGGACCATCCGGCGCTCTGCCTCGTCCAGGCTGGCCGCGGCGGGGATGAGGTCGTCCGGCGCGCCCTCGGCCTCGTGCTCGACCGCGGCGGCGAGACCCGCCAGCGTTGGGTTTTCGAACACCGTGACGAGCGGCAGCTCGATGCCGAGCTTCCTGGCGCAGCCGCGCGACCACGCGGGTGGCCAGCAACGAGTGGCCGCCCAGGGCGAAGAAGTCGTCGTCGCGGCCGACCCGCTCGTGCCCGAGCAGGTCGCTCCACACCGCGGCGATCCGGCGCTCGAGCGGAGTCTCCGGCTCGGCGCCGCGAGCTTCCGCGGACGCAGGCTGCAGGCGGGCCAGGGCCCGGCGGTCCACCTTGCCGTTGGGGGTCAACGGCAGGGTGTCCAGGATGCCGAACGCGGCGGGCACCATGTACGCCGGCAGCCGGGCGGCGAGCCAGGAGCGTAGCGCGGCCGGCTCCGGGGCCGCACCCTCGCGCGGCGCGAGCCAGGCGGCGAGCCGGCGGTCCTCGCCGGAGCTGCCGAGGACCACCACGGCGCACGCGGCCACGTCCGGGTGGGTCCCGAGCGCCGCCTCGACCTCCCCCGGCTCGATCCGGAAGCCGCGGATCTTCACCTGTTGATCGATCCGCCCCAGGAACTCGATGGCGCTGCTCCCTTCCAGCAGGCGCACCAGGTCGCCGGTGCGGTACAGCCGGTCGCCGGGCCGGTCGCTCCAGGGGTGCGGCACGAAGCGCTCGGCCGTGAGCTCCGCGCGCTCCTGATAGCCGCGGGCGAGGCCGTCGCCGCCCAGCATCAGCTCGCCCGGCACCCCCGCAGGCGCCAGCCCGAAGGCCGGATCGACCACCCAGGCTGTCGAGTTGGCGAGCGGCCGTCCGATCGGTACGGTGACCGCCTGGGCGGGCAGCTCCTGCACCTCATGCCACGTTGCGAAGGTCGTCGTCTCCGTAGGCCCGTAGACGTGGAGAAGGCGCTCGGGCCGGCCCTGCGCGAGGACCTGCTGCACCGCGCCCGGATCGACCGCCTCGCCGCCGAAGAGCATGTGGCGCAGGCTTCCGAACGCGCAGGGGGCATGGTGTGCCACCTGGTTGAACAGCGCAGTGGTGAGGAAGAGAGCGGTGATGCCGTCGCTGGCCAGGCGCCGGACCAGAGCTTCCGGGGAGAGCGCCTCCTCACGCGGCACGCCCACCAGCCGTGCGCCTGCGAACAGGGCTCCCCAGACCTCGAACGTCGCGGCGTCGAAGGCAGGGTTGGATACCTGCGCCACCCGGTCGGACGGCTCCAGGCGCACGTAGTCGGTCTCGATCAGCAGCCGGACCACGGAGCGGTGGGGCACGGCCACACCTTTGGGACGGCCGGTCGATCCAGAGGTGTAGATGACGTAGGCCAGGTGATCGGCCGTGACGTCCGCTGTGGGGGCTTCCGCGCTCTCCCCCGCGAGAGTGGCATCTTCGAGGCTCACCAGCGGAACCGCCGGGGAGCCCTGCCAGCCGCCGTGGTGGACGAGCGCCGTGATCCCGGCGTCGTCGACCATCCAGTCCAGGCGCTCCTGGGGGTAGGAGAGATCGAGCGGCACGTAGGCGCCCCCGGCCGCAAGGATGCCGAGCATACCGACGACGAGGTCTGCCGAGCGCTCCACGGCGAGGCCGACGCGATCGTCCGGACGGACGCCGAGGGAGAGGAGGCGGTGGGCGAGGCGGTGGGCACGGGCCGCGAGCCCGGCGTAGGTCAACCGCTCGTCACCCATCTCCACCGCGATCGCCGTGGGGTTGCGCCGCACCTGCTCTCCGACCAGACTGTGGATCGTTGCTTCCCTCGGGTAGGAAGTCCGCAGGCCGCGGCCCCCCTCCAGGAGGGCGGCACGCTCGGCGGCGTCGAGCAGGGGGAGCTCCCGCACGCACACCGCCGGTTCCTCGACCGCGGCGCCGAGCAGCAGCGTGGTCCAGCGCAGCAGGCGCCTGGCGGTGACATCGTCGAAGAGGTCGGTGCTGTACTCCAGGACCGCCTGGTAGGACCCCTCCCGCTCGCGCCAGATCAGCGTGAGATCCGCGCGCGCCGTGCCGGTGTCGATCTCGGAGAGCTTCAGGTCGAGCTCGCCGATGCGCAGCTTCGGCCAGGATTGGTCCTGCAGGGTGAACAGCACCTGGAACAGCGGATTGCGGCCCGGCTCGCGCTCCGGCCGCAGCTCCTCGACCAGCTTCTCGAAAGGGAGCTCCTCGTGGGCGAAGGCCGCCAGGGTGACCTCGCGGGCGCGGCGCGCCAGCTCGGCGAAGCCCGGCTGCCCCGACAGATCCGCCCGCAGCACGAGAGTGTTGACGAACAGGCCGATCAGCCCTTCGACCTCGCTGCGGGTCCGGTTGGCCACCGGCGTGCCAACGCCGAAGTCGCTCTGGCCGCCTGTGTAGCGCAGCAGCAGGGCCTGGAACAGCGCCAGCAGGACCATGAACGGCGTGGCGCTCTCGCGCCAGGCCAGGGCTTCGAGGGCGCGGGCCGTCTCGCCGGGAAGGTCGAGGGTCGCCAGCCCCCCCCGGAAGCTCGGGGATGCGGGCCGTGGCCGGTCCGCCGGCAGCTCCAGCGGCGGCAGGCCGGCCAGGCGTTCGCGCCAGAAGGAAATCTGGCTCTCGAGCGCCTCGCCGCGCATCCTTTCCCGCTCCCAGACCGCGTAGTCCGCGGGCTGGACCGGCAGCTCGGGCAGGACCGCCGGAGCCCCCCGGGTGAGCTCCGGGTAGAGAGCGGCCACTTCGCGCAGGAGCACCCCGAGCGACCAGCCGTCGGTGATGATGTGATGGAAAGCCAGGACGAGCACGTGGTCAAGGGTGCCGGTCCGGACGAGCACGGTGCGCAGCAGCGGCCCGCGCGCCAGATCGAACGGCCGGCCCGCTTCCTCCCGGGAGATCCGCGCCCACTCGCTCTCGCGCAGAGCCTCGGGCAGCGCTGCGAGATCGACCCGCGGCATCTCCAGGTGCGCCTCCGCGTGCACAGTCTGGACGGGGCGGCCGTCCTGCTCGCCGAAGGTGGTGCGCAGCGCCTCGTGGCGCCGGATCAGCGCGCCGAGGGTCGTCTCCAGAGCGATAGCATCGAGCGGCCCGCGCAGGCGCACGGCGGCGGGGATGTGATAGGCGGCGCCTCCGCCTCCGAGCCGGTCCAGGAACCAGAGGCGCTCCTGGGCGAAGGACAGCGGCAGCGGGCTGTCGCGCAGCACGCGGGGGATCCCCGCCGCCGTCCCCTGCCGCTCGGAAAGCCGCGCCATGAGCCGGCGCAGCTTGTCGGTGGGCAAGGAGGTGACGCGCGCGCTCTCGTCAACCATGCAGCACCTCGGAATTGATTTCCTCGAGCAGGTCGTCACCGGCCAGCGCCGCCATCTCGGAGGCCAGGATTTCGGCCATGCCTGCCAGGGTCGGAGCCAGGAACACTTGACGCACCGGCAGGCGCACGCCGAACAGCTCGCGCACCCGCGAGACCAGGCGCACACCGGCCAGCGAGTTCCCCCAGGGCGAAGAAGTCGTCGAGCACGCTCACCCGGTCCATCCCCAGGATCTCCGCCCACAACGGCGCGAGGATCTCCTCCACGGCGTTGCGCGGCGCCACGTACTCCCCGCGCCGCTCCCGGGACGCGCCCGGAGCGAGGCTCTCCAGGGCGCGCCGGTCCACCTTGCCGTTGGGGGTCGAGGGCAGGTGAGGCAGGAAGAGGAAGGCCGCGGGCATCATGAAGCCGGGCAGCCGCGCGGCCAGGTGCCGGCGCAGCTCGGCTTCCGGCGCGGCTGCCGGCGCCACGGAGGCCACCAGGCGCTTGCCTTCCGCGTCGGCGATGGCGAGCACAGCGGCCTCGCGGACCTCGGAGTGGGCGAGGAGCGCCGCTTCGATCTCCCCCAGCTCGATACGGAAGCCCCGCACCTTCACCTGATGGTCGAGCCGGCCGAGATAGTCGAGCGTGCCGTCCGGCTGTTGCCGTCCCAGATCGCCGGTGCGGTAGAGCCGGCCTCCGGAGGACGGGCCGCACGGGTCGGGGCGGAAACGATCGGCGGTGAGGTCCGGCCGGCGCAGGTAGCCGCGAGCCACCCCTACGCCGCCGATCCACAGCTCACCCGGCACACCCCGCGGGACCGGCTGCCCGTGGGCGTCCAGCAGGTAGACCCGGGTGTTGGGGAGCGGCCGGCCGATGGTGGGCTGGCGGTGCGTTCCCCTCTCCACGCGTGCGCCGGTCGAGTAGGTGGTGTCCTCGGACGGGCCATAGAGGTCCCAGATCTCCTCCACCCCGGGCTGCTCGTAGATCCGGTCGGCGAGGTCGCGCCGCAGCGGCTCGCCCGCCAGATTGACCACCCGCACCGAAGAGGGGAGGGCGTGCGCCCGCACCAGCTCGGCCATGGCCGAGGGGACGGTATTGACCAGGGTCACCCGCTCCCCCTCGGGCAGGTCGGGCAGCGCCAGGGCGTCGTCGGCCAGGATCACGGCACCCCCGGCCGCCAGAGGGACGAAGATCTCGAAGACCGAGAGGTCGAAGCAGATGGAGGTGGAGGCCAGGACGCCCGCCAGCACCTCCGGCGCATAGGCCTCGACCGCCCAGGCGATCCGCGCCACGGCGCTGCCGTGCCGGATGAGCACCCCCTTGGGCGTCCCGGTCGAGCCCGAGGTGTAGATGGCATAGGCGATCCGGTCGGAATCCACCTCGACGGGCTCCGGAGAGCCGTCCACGACGCCCTCGGCCGGATCGTCGAGGAAGAGAATCGTCCCGCCGAAGGCCGGGAGGGCCGGGGCGAGGCGCCGCTCGGCGAGCACCACCGGAGCACCGCTGTCGGCCAGCAGGAAGGCCAGGCGCTCCGCCGGATAGCCCGGGTCCAGAGGGAGATAGGCGCCGCCGGCCTTGAGAGCAGCCAGCAGGGCGGCCACCAGGCCGGCGGTGCGGCTGGAGAAGACGCCGACCAGCGACTCGGGAGGAAGCCCCAGGCGGCGGAGGCGCCCGGCCAGGGCCTCGGCCCGCGCGTCCAGCTCGCGGTAGGTGAGGTGCTCGGTGCCCGCGACGAGGGCCGTGGCCCCGGGCGTGCGCGCGGCCTGGGCCTCGAAGAGCTGGTGCAGGCCGATCGCCTGCGGGAATGATGCGGCGTTGGAGCCCGCCTCGTCCAGGACCTGCCGGGCCTCGGCCGCGCCGAGCAGGGGGAGGTCGCCCAGCCGCGCCTGCGGGCCGGTCCGGACCAGACCGTCCAGGAGGTTCGCCAGGTGATCCGCCAGGCGGCGGACCGTGGCCGCGTCGAAGAGGTCGGCGCTGTATTCGAGCCCGCCGAGGAGCCCCTCGGGTCCCTGAGACAGCGCCAGCAGGAGGTCGAGCTTGGCCGTGCCGTTGTGGACCGGCAGAAGGGTGGTCTCGACGCCCGGCAGGCGCAGCTCCGCCCCAGGGCCGTCCTCCAGGGCCAGCATGACCTGGAACAGGGGGTTGCGCGACAGGTTGCGCTCCACCGCCAGCTCCTCCACCAGGCGCTCGAAGGGGACGTCTTGGTGGTCCCAGGCGGCGAGGGCCGTGGCCCGCAGCCGTCCCAGGAAGGTGGAGAAGGTGGGGTCGCCGGCCAGCTCCGCCCGCAGCGGCAGGGTGTTGGCGAAGAAGCCGATCAGGGGTTCGACCTCCGGCATCCGGCGGTTGGCTACGGGCGTGCCCACAACCAGGTCGTCCTCCCCGGTGTAGCGGTGGAGAAGGGCCGCCAGGCCGCCGAGCAGGACCAGGAACAGGGTCGCTCCCTCGCGGCGGGCGAGCGCCCGCAGGCCGCGGACGAGCTCCGCCGGCAGCTGGACCGGCTCGGCGCCGCCGCGCGAGCTGCGCACCGCCGGCCGCGGCCGGTCGGCCGGCACGTCCAGGGCGGCCGGGGCGCCGGCGAGCCGCTGCCGCCAGACGGCGACCTGCCCCTCAAGGACACCCAGGGCGCCGCCTGCGAGCCACCGCCGCTGCCAGACCGCGAAGTCGGCGTATTGCACCGGCAGCTCCGGCAGGGAGCCGGATGCGGCCAGGGCCGAAACCTCGCGCAGCAGGGCCTCCACGGACCAGCCATCCGCCACGATGTGGTGAAGATTCAGGACCAGGAGCGACTCCTCCGCCGCGAGGCGAAGCAGGACCGCCCGCGCCAGCGGGCCGACCGCGAGGTCGAAGGGCCGGGCCGCCTCCTCCCGGATCCTGCGGTCCGCCTCGGCCCACCGCCGCTCCAGTGCCAGGGCGCCGAGGTCCACGAGAGGGAGGGGCCAGCCACCGGCCGGTGCAATGACCTGCACCGGCCGGCCGTCGACCTCGGCGAAGGTGGTGCGCAGCGCTTCGTGCCGCCGCGCCACCTCCCTCAGGGCAGTGGCCAGGACCTCCGGCTCCAGGGGGCCGCGGAGCCGCACGGCCAGGGGGACGTTGTAGGCCGCGCTCTCCCCTGCGAGCTGCTCCAGGAGCCAGAGGCGCTCCTGGGCGAACGACAGCGGGACCACCCCGTTACGGGGGAGCCGCACCAGGGGCGGCGCCGCGGCCCGGCCTCCGGAGAGGCGCGCGCGCTCCACGGCCGCGGCGAGGCCGGCCACCGTCGGACTCGCGAACACCGCGGCCACAGGCAGCTCCACGCCGGCGGCGCGGTGCAGCCGCGACACGAGCCGGGTGGCCAGCAGGGAATGTCCGCCAAGGACGAAGAAGTCGTCGTGCCGCCCCACCCTCTCGACGCCCAGGAGATCCGCCCAGACGCCTGCGATGAGCTCCTCGGCGGGGCCGCGCGGCGCAGCGAAACCGGCTTCCGAGGACTGCTCCGGCAGCTCGATCCGGGTCAGGGCTCGGCGGTCGAGCTTGGCGCTGGGCAGCCGCGGCAGCTCGGGCAGGGGAACGAAGACCGACGGGATCATCGGATCGGGCAGGGTTCGCGCCAGGTGCGTACGCAGCTCGCCGGCGTCCGGCATCGGCGCCTCGGCCACCAATCCGGCGACCAGCCGGCGTCCAGCGCCGGTCGCCGCGGAACCCCCCTCGTGGATCCATACCGCGGCCTCGCGAATCCGCGGGTGGCGCAGCAGGGCCGCCTCGATTTCGCCGGGCTCGATACGGACGCCGCGGACCTTGACCTGGCCGTCGATCCGGCCCAGGTATTCGATCTCACCCCCCGGGAGCCGCCGGGCGCGGTCACCCGTGCGATAGAGGCGCCCGCCCGTGCCGAAGGGATCGGGGACGAACCGCTCGGCGGTCAGGTCCGGCCTTCCCCGATAGCCGCGGGCCAGGCAAACCCCGCCCAGCCAGAGCTCGCCGGGCACGCAAATGGGGGCGGGGTCGAGCGATGGAGACAGGACGTGGGCCGCACAGTGCCCGATGGGCCGGCCGATGGGTGCCACCGGCCGCCGGGCGCCGGCCGGGGAGAACGACTGCCAGACCATGTCGATGGAGGCTTCGGTCGGACCGTACTGGTTCTCCAGCGGGATCCGGAACCTATCGAAGAAGCGGTCGCGCAAGGCCGGCGTCAGCGCCTCGCCGCCGACGAAGGCCAGGCGTGGTGAGGCGCAGCCCGCGGTCTCCTCCTCGCCCAGGAACACCTCCAGCATGGACGGCACGAAGTGGAAGAGGGTCACGCCCCTCTCGGCCACGAGGCGTGCCAGATAGGCCGGGTCCTGATGACCGCCGGGCCGGGCCAGGACGACGCAGCCCCCGGCGAGCAGCGGCGCGAAGAGCTCCCACAGAGAAAAGTCGAAGCCGATGGGCGCCTTGTGCAGCACCACATCGCCCGGACCGAGGCCATAGGCCTCCTGCGCCCGCAACAGCCGGTTTACCAATCCCCGGTGTGGCAGGGCAACCCCTTTGGGCCCTCCGGTGGACCCCGAGGTGTAGAGGACCAGCGCGAGGGTGTCGGCCTCCGCGCCGACCGCCGGGACCGCGGCGCCCGCTCCTGCGGGGCCGTCCTCGTCCACGCCGATGAACAGAGCCGCCGGGGAGCCCTCCGGAAGACTGTTCCGCAACGCGGCCACGGTAACCACCACCGAAGGTCGGGCGTCCGCTACCATGCCGGCGAGGCGCTCGCGGGGATACGAAGGGTCGAGCGGCAGGTAGGCGGCGCCGGACTGGAGGATGCCGAGGAGGCCGATGACCAGCTCGAGCGAACGCGGCGCGAAGAGGCCGACGATCGACTCCGGACCGGCGCCTCGCCGCCGCAGCTCGCGCGCGAGCCGCGCGGCGCGCTCGTGCAGCCCTGCGTAGGTCAGGCAGGCATCCTCGCACGCCACAGCCACTGCGTCCGGACAGACAGCGGCCTGCTCTGCAAAGAGGGCGTGGAGCGTGCCGTCCGGCCAGGGGATCGCGGCGGGCCCTGCCGCCGAAGCGATGAGCTGACAGCGCTCCGTCTCGTCCAGCAGGGGCAGCTCCGCGATCCGCGCCTCCGGCTCCGCGGCCAGCGCCCGCAGGAGGTGGCGAAGCTGCGCGGCCATGCGCTCCGCCGTCGCAGGGTCGAAAAGATCAGTGTCGATCTCGATGTCTCCCGCCAGGCCGGCCAGCCCGTCCCCCTCGCGGGCGAGCGAAAGGGTGAGGTCGAATTTGGCCGTGCCGGTATGGACCGCCACCAGGGAGGCCTCGATCCCTGACAGGCGGAGCGGCTCGCGCGGCGCGTCCTCCACCGCCAGCAGGACCTGGAACAGCGGGGTGCGCGACAGGTCGCGCTGCGGCTGGATCTCCTCCACCAGACGCTCGAAGGGGACGTGCTGGTGGTCGTAGGCGCCCAGGGCCGCCGTGCGCACCCGGCCGAGCAGTTCGCTCCCGGCAGGATCGCCGTCCAGCCGCGCCCGCAGGGGGAGGGTATTAACGAAGAAGCCGATCAGGCCCTCGGTCTCTGGCCGGTCGCGGCGGGCCACCGGGGAGCCGACGACCAGGTCCTCCTCGTGGCTGTAGCGGCCGAGGAGGGCTGCGAAGCCGGCCAGCAGGACCATGAAGAGGGTGGCGCCCTCGCGCCGCGCCAGGGAGGTGAGGGCCGCGGTCAGGTCCGCCGGCAGGGCGACGGGCACAGTGGCGCCGCGTGACGCCCGGGTAGGCGGGCGTGGCCGATCGGTGGGCAGATCGAGGACCTCCGGGGCGCCGGCCAGGGCGTCGCGCCACCAGGCGAGCTGCACATCCAGGCGCTCCCCGGCGAGCAGCTCCCGCTCCCAGGCCGCGAAGTCGGCATAGCGAACCGGTGGCTCGGGAATCTCCGGCTCACGGCCCGCTTGCTTGTACCCGGCCTCGACCTCCCGCAGGAGCACGCGCAGGGACCAGCCGTCCGCCGCGATGTGATGGAGGGAGAGCAGCAGCAGGTGGTCCTCCGGGCCGGTCCGCAGCAGCACCGCCCGGGCCACCGGCCCTCTCTCCAGATCGAACGGCCGGCGCGCTTCGGCTACCGCCCGCTCCAAGGCCGCGGACGCGGGCAGGTCCACCTGCTCCAGAGGGAAGGGTGCCGCCGACAGGATGGACTGGACCGGCCCGTCGCCCGCGAAGGGGAAGATTGTGCGCAGCGCCTCCTGGCGGCGGGCCACGCCATCCAGGGCCGCGGCCAGCGCCGGGACCGACAGATCGCCGCGCAGGCGCAGAGCGACTGGCACGTTGTAGACCGCCGAGCCGGGCGCCAGGCGGTCGAGGAACCAGAGCCGTTCCTGGGCAAACGAGAGCGGGGCGGCGGCGCCGGGCTCCGTGCGCCGCAGCGGCGACACGCCGCTCGCCGAGCCCCGGACGGCCTCGATCCGCGTCGCCAGGCCAGCGATGGTGGAGTGCTCGAAGAGATCGCGCAGCGGCAGCTCCACGCCGAAGGGCTCGCGCAGGCGCGCTACGAGGCGGGTGGCCAGCAGGGAGTGGCCGCCGAGGTCGAAGAAGTCGTCCCCCCGGCCGATCCGTTCGCGCTCCAGCAGTGCGGACCAGATCCCGGCGAGCAGCTCCTCCAGCAGCCCGCGCGGGGGATCGAAATCCCGCCCTGCGGAATCGTCGGGAAGGGTCCCCAGCAGGTCCGCCAGGGCCCTGCGGTCCACCTTGCCGTTGGGCGACAGGGGGAGGGCATCCACCATGGCGAAGCGCGACGGCACCATGAACGCCGGCAGCCAGTCCCGCAGCTCCTCGCGGAGGCGCTCGCGCAGCCGGGCCGGCGTTCCCTCTCCGGGGTCCGCGGGCACCACGAAGGCCACGAGCCGCTTGCCGGACGCCGTTTCTTCGACGAGCACAGCCGCCCCGGCGACCCCTGAGAGCTCCGCCAGGACCGCCTCCACCTCGCCCGGCTCCACGCGGAAGCCGCGGATCTTCACCTGCTGGTCGAGGCGCCCGAGGAACTCGATCGCGCCGTCCGGCCGCAGGCGCACCCGGTCGCCGGTGCGATAGAGCCGCTCCCCCCTTGTGAACGGGTCGGGGACGAACCGCTCCGCCGTGAGGTCCGGCCGGCCGAGGTAGCCGCGCGCCAGCCCGTCGCCGCCCGCGAGCAGCTCGCCCGGCACCCCCGGCGGCACCCTCCGGAGCCGCCGGTCGAGCACGTACACCCGGGTGTTGGCGATCGGCCGGCCGATGGGCACGGACCCGCCCGGCGGCACGGGCTCGCGCACCCTGTGGCAGCAGGTGAAGGTGGTGTTCTCGGTGGGGCCGTAGCCGTTGATCAGCGCGCAGCCGGGAAGCTCCGCGAGTACCCGGTTGACGTGCTCGGGGGAGAGCGCGTCGCCCCCCGCCAGGAGCTGCCGCAACGGCCGCAAGGCGTCCGAGCCGCTGTCCACGACCTCATGGAAGAGGCCGGCGGTGAGCCAGAGGGTGGTGACTCCATGCCGGGCGATCGCCGCGCCGAGAGCAGTGGGCGTCACCGGGCCCGGCGGGAAGAGGGCGAGCCGCCCGCCGTTGAGCAGAGGGCCCCAGATCTCCAGCGTCGCCGCATCGAACGAGGTGGGCGCGAGCTGCAGGAACACCTGGTCCGGCCCGAGGTCGGCGTAGCCGGTGTCGCGCACCAGGCGCACCACGGCCCGGTGCCCGACCCCCACGGCCTTCGGCCGGCCCGTGGAGCCGGAGGTGAACATCACGTACGCGAGGCCGGAGGGATCGCCCGCTCCCTGGGGATCCGCCGTGCTTTGCCGCGCGATCGCCGGGCGGTCGCCGTCGAGGCGGACGACGCCGGGGAGCCGGTCCGGCAGCGAGCGCAGGAACCGCTCCTCAGTCATGAGGAGCGGGAGCCGGACCTCGTCCATCATCAGCGCCAGACGGTCAGGTGGATAGCCCGGGTCGAGCGGAACGTACGCTCCGCCCGCCTTGAGGACGCCGAGCACGGAGACCAGCATCTCCGGCGAGCGCTCCAAGGCGATCCCGACCGGGGTCTCGGGAGTGACGCCCAGGGCCGCCAGGTGGCGGGCGAGCTGGTTGGCGCGCGCGTTGAGCTCGGCGTAGGTGAGAGCGAGCCCGTCGTCGTCCGTTACGGCTACCCGTTCGGGCTCCCGCGCGGCCTGCTCCGCGAAGAGCTCGTGGACCGTCGCCTGCCGCCGGTATTCGGTGGGGGCGGTGGCAGCTCCCAAGGCGAGCTGAGCCTGCTCGGCCGGCGTGAGGAGACCGATCTCCCCGGCGCGCCGCTCGGGAGCCTCGGCCATGCCGGCGAGCAGGCGGTCGAGATGGTCGAGCATCCGCCCGGTGGTCGTCTCGTCGAACAGGTCGGCGTCCCAGTGCAAGGAGACGGCGAGCCCATCGGGAAGCTCGGCCGCCATCAAGGAAAGGTCGACCTGGGCGGCGGGTGATGCGAGGGTGAGCGACTCCAGGACCAGATCTCCGACACTGAGCCGGACGCCCGGCACACCCACAGCGAAGGCCGCGAGCGCCGCGAGCTCCGGCTCAGGGGCCTTCTCGAAGGTCAGCAGGGCCGCGACCAGCGGCGGCCGGCTGGGGTCGCGCTCGGGCTGCAACCGTTCGGCCAGCAGGGCGAAGGGAAGCTCCTGGTGCTCCAGGGCGTCCAGCGCCGTGCCCCGTGCCCGCGCCACCAGCTCGCGGACCGTCGGATCCCCCGCCAGGTCAGCGCGCAGCGGCACCGGGTTGACGAAGTAGCCCACCACATCCCGCCACTCGCGCGCGGAGCGGCCGGCCATGGGAGCGCCGACCAGGAAGTCCTCCTGGCCGCTCCAGCGCGAGAGCACGGCCTGCCAGGCGGCGAGCAGGGCGACGAACGGTGTGCAGCCGTGGGTGGCCGCGAGCCGTCCGGCCGCCTCCATCCGCTCCGCCGAGGGGGACACCGTCCGCGAGCCACCGCGCAAGGCCTGCACCGGCTGCCGAGGCCGGTCGGTGGGCAGGTCGAGCTGCGGTGCTCCGGCCAGGCGCTCGCACCAGTGCTCCCACAGCCGCTCGCCCGCGGGGCTCGCGAGGAGCTGCTCCTGCCGGCGGGCGAAGCCCGTGTACAGGACCGCGGGAGGCGGCGGGGTCTCCCCGGCCATGAGAGCACCGAGCTCGCGGGCCAGCACCGCCATCGACCAGAAGTCGGCCGCGATGTGATGCACCGCCAGGGCGAGGAAGGCCTCGCCGCCGCGCCGCAGCAGGGCGGACCGCAGGAGGGGGCCGGCCGAGAGGTCGAAGGGGCGGAATGCCTCCGCCTGCAGCCTCTCGCGCACCTCCGCGTCGCTCCAGCCGGTCGCGTCCACGACCTCGAAGGCGGCTTCGGCCCGCTCCGCCACGCGCTGCACCGGACCGTCGGGCGTATCGGTGAAGGTGGCGCGCAGCATGGGGTGTCGGTCGACCAGCCCCTGGAACGCGCGGCCCAGGGCCGCGACGTCGGCGGTGTCCGCCGGGTGGAGCCGCGCCGCGCCGGCGATGTTGTAGGCCGGGCTCTCCGGCGCCAGCCGGTGGAGGAACCAGAGCGAGCGCTGGTTCCAGGAGAGCGGATGCTCACCCTCTGCTGCGCCGGAAGCCAGCAGGAGCGGTACGGTCACCGGGGCTGCCCCGCCGGCCACCCGCTCTTCGACCTCGCGCAGGGTCATCCCCTCCAGGAGGTCCGGCAGAGAGAGGGTGACGCCGGTCGCCTCCTCCACGGTGCTCTTCAGCTCCACGGCAGCCAGCGAGTCCAGCCCAGACGCATTGAGCGGACGGTCCGGGTCGACCTGGGCGGGATCGACCCGCGCCGCTGCGGCGAAGGCCCGCCGGAGCCAGTCCAGGGAACCCGGCAGGGCCTCCGTCCACGGGTCTTCGTCCGCGGCGGCGGGAGAGAGGCGGCTCGCGCCGAGCACGCGCAGCTCGCCCCGCAGGTACAGGTCGCGGCAGGCCCGCCTCTGCACCTTGCCGCTGGTGGTGCGCGGCACGCCGCCCGGGGGCACCAGCACCACCTCGTAGACCAGCGCCTCGTGCTCCTCCGCGATCGCCTGACGGATCGCGGCGGTCATCTCGTCCAGCCGGTCGGCGTGGCGCTCGGCCTCGTGGACGATCACCAGCCGCTCCTCGCCGCCGACCTCGACCGCGAAGGCCGCGCCCGTGCCGTCGCCCAGGGCCGGGTGGGCCTTGCCGGCCGTGGCTTCGAGGTCCTGCGGGTAGTGGTTCCTGCCGCGCAGGATGATCAGGTCCTTGAGGCGGCCGGCCACGAACAGCTCGCCCCCCAGGAGAGCGCCGAGGTCGCCGGTGCGCAGCCACGGCCCGCGTCCGTCCGCGAGCGCGGCGCCGAAAGCGTGGGTCGTCTCCTCGGGGCGCTTCCAGTAGCCGCCCGCCACACTGCCACCGGCCACCCAGATCTCGCCCACGCCACCCAGCGGGCATGGAACGCCGGTGTCGGGGTCCACGATCGCGACCTCGAGATCCAGCAGCACGCGGCCACAGCCCACGAGCCGCCGCTCGCCCACCTCGCGCACCACCGTCTCCTCGCCCGGGCGCCCGCCGGAGACCATCAGGGTCGCCTCGGCGAGGCCGTAGCAGGGATAGAGGGCGCCGGGCCGGAACCCGGCCGGAGCGAAGGCCGCGGCGAAGCGGGCGAGCGTCTCCTCCCGCACCGGCTCGGCGCCGTTGAAGGCCACCTGCCAGGAGGAGAGGTCGAGCTTCTCGATCTCCGCGGGCGGCACCCGGCGCACGCACAGGTCGTAGGCGAAGTTGGGGCCGCCGCTGGTCGTGCCGCGATAGCGCGAGACCGCCCGCAGCCAGCGTGACGGGTTCTGGAGGAAGGCGACCGGCGCCATCAGCACGCACGGCGCCCCCACCCAAGTGGCCTGCAGCAGGTTCCCGATCAGCCCGAGGTCGTGGTAGGGCGGCAGCCAGGAGACGAAGACCGATTCCTCCGAATGGCCACAGGCGTCCTGGATCACCCGCTGGTTGTGGACCAGGTTGGAATGCGTGACCATCACTCCCTTGGGCGTCGAGGTCGAGCCCGAGGTGTACTGGAGGAAGGCCACGGCGTCTCCGTCTGGCGCCGGGGGCTCCCAGCCGGCGGGGGAGGATTCGAGCTCGTCCGTAGCGAGCCAGGAGAGCGCCGCGGCCGCGGGCGTCCGCTCCATCCAGCCGCGCACCCGCCGCAACGACGCGCCCGCGGCGAGCGCCACGGCCGGCTGCGCATCGGCGAGAATGGCGAGCAGCCGGGGCATCATGCGCGGCGAGCGCGGCGGATAGGCCGGCACCGCGATCACGCCGGCATACAGACACCCGAAGAAGGCCGCGACGAAGTCGAGCCCTGGAGGATAGAGGAGGAGGACGCGTTCCCCCGGTCGGACCGAACGGCCCAGGGCCGCGGCAATCGCCCGCGCCCGCGTATCCAGGGCGGCATAGGTGAGGCGGTCCTGCTCCTCCTCACCCTCCGTCAGGAAGATATAGGCAGTACGGTCGGGCGCCCGCTCCGCATGGACGCCGAGCGCCTCGATGAGCGAATCAAAGTCTGCCAAGGAGCTCGCGATAGGGTTCGGCCGGCGCACCCAGCTATAACTCCGAGACAAATAGCACCTCGCCGATCACTCGCATTTGCTCCTCAACTGGATAACGCTTTTCCTCTTCTCATCTCCTCATTCCAGGAGCCTCAGTAACCCGTCATGATACCAAACCCTCTGGTGCAGGGGGGCGGGGGATTCGGGACAGGAGGCTGCGGATTGGAAATCCGCGGCGCTCTCTCAGGCGGTCAGCGCGTTATCGGGCACCGGCTCGAGCGGCCGGTGGTCGCGGCTCACCAGGAACTCCGGCCGGACCTCCCGCTGGGGGATGTTGTCCACACGGCTGTAGCTGACGATCGCGATCGTCCGGTCGAAGGGGGACATGTTCTGGGCCGATCCATGCACCAGGTTGGGATGGAAGAGCAGGACAGATCCGGCAGGCCCCTTGGGAGCCACCATGCTGCGCTGGCGGAGCAGCCGGGCTAAAGTCTCCTTGTCAATCGAATACTTGAGGTCGGCCGTGAGATTCGAGATCCAGTCGGGCTTGTCCGCATAGGGAGCGGGCTTGTCCTGCAACGGATCGACCTCGATGACGTCCCCTCCCTGGGATCCCGGGATCAGGATCATCGGGCCGTTGAACTCGTTGACCTCGTCCAGATAGACGACCACATTGACGAGCTGCGGAGCGGGAAGGCCGTCCTCGCGGAGCCAGAACACATAATCCTGGTGCCACTGCCAGACATCTCCTTCCAAACCGACCTTGGCGTTGATCTTGAACTGGTAGACATAGACCTCGCTCCCCAGGATCTGGCGCGCGGGGTTGAGCAGGCGCGGGTGCCGCGCCAGGCGATCGAACACCTCGTTGGTCCTGTGAGAGCCATACACGGAACGCACGGCCTTGCCGTTCTTCTCGTTGACGCGGCGTTCCGACTCCTGGGCCAGCTCCGCATCGCGTGCCGCCCGCAAGACATTCACCTCGGCCTCGGAGAAACAGGCCGGGACGAATAGGAATCCGTCTCGATGGTAGATCTCGACTTCGTTATCTTGCAACATCGCTAAAGCCCCTCGAACCGAATCAAGTCCCGCGCCGAGCGCCGTCGCTGCGGCTTCACGAGCCCGCCATGGCCTCAATACCTCTAGTGCAGAGAGCAGGGGATTCGTGACAACCGCCCCTGGCCACCCTTCCCCGGCAGATCCCGACTGCGTTCGCGCCGGCGCGGTGGTGGCAGGCGCGGAACCGCCGGCATCTCCTTTGCTTGTCAGAACGGTATGGCGATCGATCTCGGTGTGCCCCAGGCACGTACGCCCGCGGCGCCCCCGCGGAGCGCGCAGGCGCTTGCTCGGATGTCGGGGTGGCGGAGCGCCGACGTGCTGCGCGCCGCGGCGCTGGTGTTGGCGGTCTATCTCACGGCCCGGCTGCTCTGGCTCGTCTATCCCTTGCTCTTCCTTTCGTTCCTCGGCGTGCTCTTCGCGCTGCCCGTGGCGCGCGGGGCGGAATACCTGGAACGGTGGCGGATCCGGCGCGGGATCGGAGCGACGCTGATCGTCCTGGCGTTTCTGGGGCTCCTCGTCGGCCTGGGCGCCTGGGCGGGACCGACGTTCGGCGCACAGCTCAGGGAGCTGCGCACGGCCGTGCCCCAGGCGATCGGCAAGGTGGAGGCCTGGATGTACCGTCACCAGGACGGCTTCCTGGGTCGCATGCTGCCCCTCGATTCCGGCCAACCGGCCGGCCCGCAGCAGGCTCCGGCTTCGCCTGCGCAGCGCCAGTCCGCAGCCCCGGGGCCTGGCGGTCCTGCGGCCGGGGAGGAGCCTCCCGCGGACCAGGGAGCACAGCCGTCGGGCCAGCTCTCGAATCTGCCCGAGACCCTCTCCGGCCAGTTGGGAGCGGTCACTCGCTATCTGTTCTCGTTCCTGTCGTCGACCGTGGCGGTGGTCACCGGGGTGATCCTGATCATCTTCCTGACCATCTACATCGCGTCCAATCCGCAGCTCTACTACCGGGGCCTGCTGCACCTGGTCCCGCACCGCGCGCGGCCCCGCGCGGCCGAGGTGCTGACCGCCATCGGCATCACCCTGCGCCGCTGGCTGGTCACCCAGCTCATCGCCATGGTGGTGATCGGTGTCGTGACCACCATCGCCCTGAAGCTGATCGGAGTCAAGGCAGCCTTTGCGCTCGGCATCCTCGCCGGCCTGCTGGAGTTCGTGCCCATGGTGGGTCCGCTGCTCTCCGCCATCCCCGCGGTGGCGATGGGGCTGCTCGATTCGCCCCAGAAGGCCCTCCTGGTGGCCCTCGCCTACATCGCGATCCAGTTCCTGGAGAACCACGTCCTGATCCCCCTGCTGATGAACGAGGGGCTCGACCTGCCGCCTGTTCTGACCCTGCTCGGCCTGGCCCTCATGGGAGTCGTCTTCGGCTTCCTCGGCATGCTGGTCGCCGTTCCCTTCCTCGCCGCGGTCATGGTCGCGGTCAAGCTCCTCTACGTCGAGGACGTCGTGGGGGACGACGTGCAGACCGTGCTGGATTCGCCCTGAGCGGACCGACCGGGTAGGATAGACGCCGCTGGACGCCTCCCCCTCCGCAGGCGTAGAAGGATTTCATGCACCAGATGGACCCGGCCCGGTGGACCAACATCCTGCAGCTCGACCGCGAGTACGCGGCGGGGCAGGCGACGCTGTCCGCGCGGCCGCTGGAGGCCTACATCGAGGTGGCGGCGCGCTGCAACCTGCGCTGCCAGATGTGCCCGATCATCGTCGATCCGCGGTACCAGTCCGGATCGGGGTTCCCGGCCCTCCTGTCCGAGGAGATGTTCGACCGGCTCGCTCCGGTCTTCCCTACGCTCAAGCGGGGCACCGGATCGACCGCTGGGTCTGCGGCGAGCACGGCGGCGCCTGGCTGGGCGCGGCGGTCATCACCGTGGACCACCTCCGGATCGGGAGCCACGACCTCGAGCTGATCTTCGAGCGCAATCCCGTCTACAGGACCCGGCTGGAACGGCTGCCCAAACCGTCCTGAGGGCCCCCCAACTTTTTCGGAGCGTTGCGCCGGCGGCCCGGGGGGTTGACCCAGGGCACAGGACAGGGTGTAGAATTTCTCCCGCAGACGTTCCTTTACCCGAGTTCCGACATCCGCGGTATCGCCCGCCCGCCATGCTGGCGGCGCTGGCTACGTCTTCGAGGAGGTTTCAGATGTTCCGGAAAGTACTGACCGCGAGTGCGGTCGCGATTTTGCTGGCGTGCATGCCGGTGGCCGTTGCCGCCCAGGAAAGAGAGATCCGTAGCGCTGATCAGGCTTCGGCGTTCGATTGGCTCGCCAGCATCTGGGGTGACGTCGCCGCCTGGTTCAACTTGCATGTCGATGGTCGCTGCACCATCGACCCCGACGGGTGCCCGCACGGGGCGCCGGCACCGGCCCAGCCCGCGCCCGAGTCATTGGGCGATGGTCGATGCTCACTTGACCCCAATGGGTGCCCAGGCGGGGCGTAAGCCGAAGCTTCCCCTTGCAGCGTCGTCGCGTTATCATCCCGCTCGCTGCTTTCCGAAGTTAAGAGGGGATGAAATTGCGCTTCCGAGACCCTGAAGCTGCAGCTCTCTACTTTCGCAACCAGCCGGGGACGGCGGGGGAACGCCTCTCTCTGGCTGAGCACGGGTTTGCCCTGCGGTACCGTGATCCTGCCGCGATGCGGGCCTGGTGCGATGCCGCCCTGGTCGGTCTTCCTCCGGAAACCGACGCGCACACGGCGGCTCGGCTTTATGGATACGCGGGCAACGCCCACAGGGTCATGGGAGAATTCACGAGCGCCGAGGCTCATCTGAACAGGGCACTGGCTCTCTGCACAGTGGAGCCCCGCCTTTTCGAGTTCAAGGCTTCACTCCTGTACGACCTGCACAGGCTAGAGAGAGCTTCCGAAGCTCTCTCTCAAGCTGCCGCCCTTCAGTGTAAGCAGGCAGACCCTCTTGCCCACTCGTCGATCTTGCTGCTGAACGCCATGATCCTCGACCAGTCTGAAAGACCGGATGATGCTTGGAGGGTCGCGCTGGGCGCCGTCGAAACACTCGCAGACCACTCATCTTCAGCCAAGGGCGAGGAGCTTTTGCGATCAGCGCTCCAGAACCTGGCGCTTTACCTGGCCAACTCGGGCCGCCCGGCGGAGGCCCTTCGGGTCTTGCAGCATTCTCGCTCTTTCCTTGCACAAGGGGCAATTCGTGCCAAGGTCAGGGTGGAGTGGATTCTCGCGCGGATCGCCGGTGCGCTCGGCGAAGAGTCGGCGCGTGCCGCGTTTGTCGAGGTCAGGGAACGCTGCGCCGCGGAGAAGATGCTTCAGGAAGGCGCGCTGATCTCTCTCGACTTGGCGCGGCACCTCTTGACGTCAAGCCCGCTCGAGGCGCGGGCGGAAGTTGCTCTGGTGGGTCCCATCCTGGCCCAGATCGGCATTCCCGAGGACTCCCAGGAGGTTCGGCTGCTGAACAGGATCCTGGCTTCTTCGCAGCCCGACCTCGATCTGCTGTGCGAGCTGAGCCGGCTCCTGTACGCGCAGCGGAAATTCTGGGCAGTCTAGGGCCGCCCTGGCCTCTTCTTTTCGTCCGCTTCTCCTCCTGGGGCGTAGCCGTACCGCCTCAAGGCGCGGAGGACGGTCGCCTCGATCTCCTCGGAGCTCGGCCCGCCCTTCCTTTCTTCCTCAGCCCCGAGCGCGGCGGTGAAGAACTCGGCGGGGTCGGCGTCGAGCGCCAGCAGGACCTCGAGGACACCCTCCATGGTCAGGGCCAGCCTCCCTCCGAACAGGTGGGAAAAGTAGCCATGGCTCCTTCCCAGCGCCTGCTCGAGATCGAGTTGGCGGAAGTCTCGCCTCCGGACTTCCGCCTTCAGAGCGCTGCGAAGCCGTTCCGCCAGCGCATGGGCCTTTTCCGTGTAGTTCCGCTTGGGTGCCTTCCGCCTGGGTGCCATGCCGGCCATCCTACACCAAAAACGGAGTCAAGCGAAGATAAGCGCACATCAGGCGAAGATGTACCAAAATTAGGTGTTGACTTCTTCTCTTCTATTGGCCTATCCTTCTCCTGTGAGCGCTTCCGGCGCCGTTCCAGGTGCCGGAGCTTCCGAGAGGAGAAACGGTATGGAGACGACCCAGGCCGAGCAGGAGCTGAAGGCGGAGCGGGTGCAGGAAGAGTCGCTGGCTCTGATGAGGAAGCGGGTGACGGGTCAGGACGACACCGTCGGCGCCGCGCTGGCCGTGACGCGGAACCAGGCGGAGCAGCGGCTGAAGGCCGAGCGGGTGCAGACGCGCCTGAAGCGGATGCAGGGCTGGAAGATGCTGCCGGAAGGGAAGGCCATCGACCGGGTGCGGCAGTTCGCGGACCCGCTGGTGGCGGCCTCGTATCTGACGTTCGCGTCGCTGCTCGCCCGCCAGGCGGGTCAGCCCCTGCGGGTTTCGCAGGTCGGCGGGACCGTGATCATCGCCCTCACCGGGCGCTCGAAGGGGTCCGACAAGGGCCTCACCGACGAAGTGCTCGATCTCGCGGCGCAGCTCGGATAGGCCGGGCGGCGTTCACCAAAGGAGGAGTTGATGCCAGGTTCACCGACTGCGGTAACTCAGAAGAAGCTGGAGTTGCGACGCCAGGCACTGGAGGCAAACAGTGCGGAGCTGCCCCAGATGGAGGTGACACGCCAAAAGGTCAACTCGGTGCTGACAGAGCTGAAGGATCTGACCGCGAAGCAGGCGAGCCTGACCGCGGCAAAACAGGAGGTCACGAAGCGTCTCGCTGAGCTCAACAACGAGGGGCAGAAGCTGATGACCTTCGTGGATGCCGGGATCCGGGTGCATTACGGCACCCGGTCGGAGAAGCTGGTGGAGTTCGGCCAGCAGCCCTTCCGCAGCCAGCCTCGGCTCAAGCTGGTCGGTGTGGATGGCAAACCGGTGAAGCCGAGCCCCGCCCCGGCGGAGCCGCCGGCACCATCGCTGAAGGAGTAATCCCCTCGGTCGCTGATTCCGATGAGGGCGTGGCCACAAGCCACGCCCCTTTTTTTGGGGCCCTCACCTTCCCCCCTGCAGCACACCGCAGGATCACCGGAGTCAGGCTCACGCTGACGGGAGTCAAAGTCTCCGTGACTCCAGTCAAGCTCACGATGACGGGAGTCGAAGTCGCCGTGACTCCAGTCAAGCTCGCGCTGACCGGCGTCGAAGTCTCCGTGACTCCAGTCAGCCTCGCACTGAAGGGCGTCGAAGTCTCCGTGACTCCAGTCAAGCTCGCGCTGACGGGAGTCGAGGTCGCCGTGACTCCAGGCAAGCTCACGATGACGGGCGTCGAAGTCGCCGTGACTCCAGGCAAGCTCACGATGACGGGAGTCGAAGTCGCCGTGACTCCAGTCAAGCTCGCGCTGACGGGAGTCGAAGTCTCCGTGACTCCAGTCAGGCTCGCGCTGACAGGCGTCGAAGCCTCCGTGACTCCAGTCAGGCTCCCGCTGACGGGAGTCGAAGTCGCCGTGACGATCGTCGATTTCCCGCTGACGGTAGTTAAGCTCGCCATCACTGGAGTCGATCTCCCGCTTACCGGAGTCAAGCCCGCCGTCACTGGCGTCGAGGCTCCCGCTCACCATCGTCGAGCCGGCGTCACCATCGTCGATCTCCCGCTCACATGGAGCCCTCGACCGCACCATTTGCTATTGCTGAAATAAGCGCCTGGCAGTGCGACACGAAGGGAGGTCTGATGTGAGCTGAGTTTGCAGATTACAGAGAGACCTCCTGGGTCTCGAAGGCCAGCGGGTGGAAGTCCCGTCCGGGGAATTGTCGGTTCGCCCGGTAGCCACTGGAGCAGCTGAGCTTGAGCAATCGCCCGGCTGAAGCCTCCGGGGAAGTCCTCGGTGCAACCGGGGTGCAAATGCGCAGGCCGAAAAGCACGTGAACCCTGAGCAGGCCTCGATAGTTTCTCGCTGGAGCCGACCCTCCTGCCATAAGGGGAAGGCCGTCGGGGGGCGGGGGAGCAACCGACCGAAGAACTCGTCCTCTCCAGCCGGGGTAGTGGGGTCAGCATGCGCAGACAAGGTCTTTGAGGCAACGTGTGAGATCCACATAGGTGGTGGGTCGCGGCCACCAACCGGGGTGATTTGAAATGGTCAGCCTCGGGCCGTGTGGAAGTCGGAGGGGCCCATGGTACCGATGAAGCCGGGTAATGCCGGTGGAGGGACGGAGCCCTGGTTCGGGTGCGCTCTTGAGGGGAGGTAGAGACAGGGCATTGCCGTGAGGCTAGAACCCAATTTGTCGAGTACCTCCGGAAGAAGCTGTATGGCAGGGCCAAGCGGGAAACGCAAGGTCTCGATCGCGAGGGGCCAGACAGTCCACGGCACCCGTGCATGCCCTGCTGTGAAGCCCGTCCGAGAGCCGGATGCGGGAGATCCGCAAGTCCGGTTCGATGAGCGGCGGTGGGAAACGGAGCCACGGCCGAGACCGAGGCACCGGCGAGTAGGCGAAAGCCGCCGGCCACAGCTACTCCCTCGGCCTACAGACACCGCGCCCGCCGCCGACTCTACCCTATCCGGGGCGGCACCCCCTCACGCATCCGCGCGGAAATTCTTGGACTGTCTCTTTAGTTCCTCGACAACCTTCTTTCGGCGCTCTTTGAGCCGATTGATGGAGTAATCAACCTCGTAGTAAGGTCGACCGCTAATAAGCTCACTGAACCACGAGATCTGTCCAAAGCCGGGACGAACGCCTGGATAGCCGATAGCCAGCGCCGAGTCGAGAAGAGCCCAGCGGCGGCCTGAACGGGACTCTGAGTGGAGGCGGTCAATCAAACGGCCCACCTCACGATCCCTCCATAGGTGATCGAAGGCAGCTTGTGCTGCGGTGCGCACGTCCTCTTCTGGGTCGAGGCAACAGCGAATCACAGTGTGTTCGAGTTGAAGATCATACGCTTGGGCGCAAGCGGCATAGCAGGCACCTTCTCGGACTCTTGGGTTTTCATCCTGAAGCCAATATAGGAGAATCTGATGCTGTTTCTGAGCTCGTAGCGCCTCGCCCAGCGCATGAAGCCGAACGACGTCGCGATCTTCAGCTATTTCCACTTTAAGGTCGGGTAGTGCTTTAGAGCCTCCAACCTCCACGAGCAGCGCTGGCCAACTGATGTCCTCCGTGCTCCTCTTTCCCGGCCGACAGGCACGGGCTGCTCGAAACGCGAGGTCACGATTTAAGGAGGCGAGACCTCGGATTGCAGAATATCTTGCTGCTGGGGTCATTGGGTTCTGCGCTTCGGTAGCGTGCTTGAGTAGGAATTCCTTTATCTCATCTGTTCCGAGAACGGCGAATTTCTCCAGTTGGTTGGCGAAGTCGTAAAGAAACCAAGTATCCTTCGGTTCCCTTTGCCAGAGCCGCTCGGCTACTGCCTTTTGAAGTATCTCCTGATCAAGGAGATGGGCTGCGAGTCGCGCGGAGTCCTTCTGGCCTCCATCGATCACCGACAAGAGCAGCTCCTGGGCTGTGGGGTTTTCGATCCGGCGCAGGAGGGCCTGCCACGAGGAGAATTGAATACGGGCGTCTGCACTTTCTAAGCCTTGTGCAAATACAGCCAGCGTTTCGCTGGAGCAATCTATGGAGTAGTCGAGACCGATAATCCAGCCAAGTTGTAGGTCCGCAGATTCAAGGCTGGGTCGCTGCGTCCGGAGGCAGTCGAGGGCCTCCGTCCCGCCATGCAAGCCCAGCAACAAAAACGCACCAGGCGTAACTGGGTGTTTTTTTAGTGCCTCCTTGGCGACTCTGAGCATCTCGGGTTTCCCGCGATGATCATCGAGATACGTGGCAAGATTCGGAGGAAGTAGGAGACCCCACTGCACTACGCCGTAGGCAAATCCATCGAAATCCCGAAGATAGGCTAAAGCTTCTAAACAGAAGCGCTGGAGTATCGGATGCTGCGTTGCTCTTGGTGAAGCAGACAGTGTCGGATCGAGCGCCTTGCGTCGGATCGCCGCTCGAGCTTCCGCATCCGGTTCTCGGACAGCCAAATAGAGACCGTCGCGGCCCCCCGTCCAGGTCTCAGCCCGTTCTAGTATGCTCGCTCCTACTTTAGCCATGCCGGGCCCAGCAATTAGCTTTAGCACCTCGCCCGCCTCTTCCTCACTGCCACGTCGTACCCAACCTGTATCGTTCGGGCCCCAGTCAGTCAGCCAGTCCGCAAGTTGAGATTCGAGTTGTTGGTGGCTGGGCTTCCAAAAAATTTCGAGCTGCTCAACCGTGTTGCAATCTGACAGGCGCAAGAGAGGTGCGTATAACAGGTCCTTGCTGGACTCGGCCCTACCTTCTTTGAGAGCTGTCAGTTCCTTTTGGACAGTGTCAAATAGGAAATCAACGACTTCGGGTGGATACCATAGTTCGAAACCGCTGAATGCGAAAAGAGCTTTGATCGGATTGTCAGAGCCTAGAATCAAGTCCTTGAGGAAGCGAGCCGTTTCTCTCGGCTTCTGAATGCGGACCAGAGGCAGCCACCACCCGGGAGTGGAACCTAAATCAAATAACGCCTCAGGATCGACCTGAGCCAAGGCGCTTTCTGGAGCCAGAAGAGCAAGGGCACCGCGAGCTGCAGGCGCGACGAAGCCTCGAGTCTCATTAACTTTGCCTTCTAGCCAGGGGCGTTCATCCAGATCCCGAAAAGAGATAATGCAACGAATGTATCCCCGTTGCCGATCCTCCGCCAGACGGTCCCGAAGAAGCGCTTTGTGGCGCTTCCAAACGGCTTCGCCCTTTGGCGTGGAAGCCAACAAAAAGAGGAGGGTTGAGTTCGCACCGCCAAGGCTCTCCGCTTCAAGGAGCTTACGCTCCAACCATTCCGGCCGGTTGCGTACCGATCGCCGAAGGGCCGTCTCCCCGATATCAACGTGGTACATCCAGGGGCCCTCGCGGGTTTCCGAGTTTGGAGGCCGCTCGCTGTGAGCTGCGGCCCACCATTCCTGGTAGAGACTCCAGAGGGTGTCCAAGGCCGGGAGGTACTCCCTCCCTCCGAGCAGCTGCACACCGATCTCTTGGAGCTCTAGGGAAGGTTCTGCGAGGAGTTTGGTGGCGCGTTCCGCAACGTCGGCACCCGGAATCTGCATGAGAGCATCTCGATAGGTGTAGAGGATGCCCGCATTCTTGTGGTCTGCAGAGCGAAGCCGCTTGAAAAGTGGAGGAACGAGGCGTGGGCCGAGTGTGGAGAGCCAGTCCTTCAGGCTTGAGAAATGGTGATGTCGTTCAAGCCTACCTAGTAGAGCTTCGGCTGCCGACCAGCAAGTCTCCGGCAAGTCGGGATCGAGGAGGAGCCAGAGCAGGTCGGCGGGCATATAGCCGAACATCCATCGAGCCTGACTCTCGCCGATCAGGATGGCGGTGCAGATCTCGGCAAGCTCTTCCGCCTGGAATCCCCCAGCCTGAAAGGCGCGAAGTGCTCCTTCGGCTGCAGTCCACTGCAGGATTCGTTCGTGAGCGAAGAAATAGCTGCGACTCCAAGTGTCCCGAACGAGGATCGCCGAAACCTCAAGTAAGTCAAGATCCTCCTGCGTAAGACCGGCTTCCTTTAGCTCGGCCACCGTCCAGTTGAGGTGGCCCTGAGGAGGTCGATCACTGGTAGCCGTGGCCTCTCGCATTCGCGTGCAGGAGAGCCTGGCCAATACGTCAGCCGCCTGCGGACGCGGCCTCGCAATCCGCTCCAGCCAAAAGTGTTGAATCAGTCCGTACTCGTCCTCGGGCTGCCAGATGGATCCATCGTGCTTCAAGGCTGCGTAGAATGCCAAAAAAACGGGCGTCTCGAGTAGCTTGCGGACGTCGGTGGGTGGAAGCCCCCGCGAGATGGGAGCACGGCGTTCCAAAAAACGAAGCACCTCATCTGGATTAAAGCCCGGGGCTTTCAGGAGGCGCAGCCCGGGGAATTCTGGAGAGTCACTGTCAAATTGCACGGTGACAGCGACGATTAGAAGAATGCCCAACTCGGAGTGAGGCACTTCACTGAGCCGGCCCAGATAGTTGGGAGACTGTATCCCATCGATAAAGACCACGAGCCATGGTACCGGACTGCTATCGGTCGACTGGCTTACGCGATCTGCCAAGAGCTCCACCGGAAGCGGTTGCTCGCGCCCCCATATGCGATGGCAGAACTTTTGTGCCGCGGCTTGAAGATCGGCTTGAGGATCCTGCTGGGAAGACATCCACAATATTGCCGGCCCCGCCGAAGTTGGCGAGTGCTTGATCTGGGCGAGTCGGTGGGCGGCGCGCGCGAGAAGCCAAGTCTTGCCGATCCCACTCTTGCCCCATATAACGATCGGCCGGAGCTGATAACTGGAGAGCGCGGGAGAGCCAAACGATTCAACGATCTGATCTGCCTTCGGTCGAGATATGAGGCACAAGAGTTCAGGTACGAGAGGATCGGACTGCCGAACGTCTTGATCTTCGTGGTAGGCGGGTCGGGGGCGAGCAAGGTCTGTCAGGAGGCGGTCGCAGCTCAGAGTGCTCAAAAAGGTCCAGTCGCCGAGGTCTCGGTCTGCAAGACCAAGTGTGAGCGCAAGCTCACCGAAGGTAACTGCCTGATTACCAGGGTGGCCCCGGCGCAGTAGGTAACCAACGACTTGGTCAATGGCTCTAGGGACGGCTTTGGGTGAAATGCCCCAAGCCTGCAAGAACTCACGACACTCATTCTCCTGATCCTCAAAGGAGAGCCCTGTTCGCAGAGCTAATCGGCTCAGAAAGCCCTTGACTCTCTCACGATGTGGAACTTCGTTGAGTTGCTCGGCAGCGGCGATTTTAGGGAGCTTGTTCGCAAGATAGTCGACTAGGTCAGCGAAGGTTGCCCTCGCGGCAGGCTTGTTGGTGGACCGCGCTACCCCCCTGAACCAAGGGAGCAGGTCATTTTCTTCAACCGCGTGCTGCTCCAGCCCTCCCCAGCCCTTCGCCCTCCCCTCGGAGCTTACGTCAAGCATCGCGCAAAAGCCCTGCGCCTGCGTGTCAAGTCGGCCGTTCGTAACCAGCTCGACTGCGACGGCTCCGGGGTCGCTGCAGTAGGCTCGGAAGAGATCTGGAAAAACTCTCCTGGCGAGCTCGGCGAGGGTCCAGACTCCTTGATGAGTCTTGATCTGTTGGACACGGCGAGCGGCGCCCTGAGAAATCGCGCTGTCGCCTCCTCCGTACGGTTCAATAACCAGCATCACGCTGGTAAGGGGGCCGTTCTCACCATCGTGAGACACGACGCGGACGGCCCGACCCACCTCCCGGAATGTTGCGAGGAGCTGATAGTGGATGCCCCGCAGATTAACGGGGCCGCCGCGATCATGCTGAAGGGTTGATTTCGCCACCGCAGAGCTCGTCTATGAACTACGTTCATCTTACTCCGGCGTGATCAGCAGTGGAACTGGGTGGCACGATCCGCCATTGCGGGGCACTTTACGCCGGAGCCAAGCACTCCAGGTAAGGTGCGCGGCGGAGTAGAGTAGAATAGACTCCGCTGGACGCCTTTCCCTCCGCAGGCGTAGAAGGATTGCATGCACCAGATGGACCCGGCCCGGTGGACCAACATCCTGCAGCTCGACCGCGAGTACGCGGCGGGGCAGGCGACGCTGTCCGCACGACCTCCCGGGTGGCCGTGGCGGTGACGATCCAGAACCCCGAGCGCAGGCCGCCGCGGCTGCGGATCGACGGCAAGCGGCACCGGCTCGACCGCTGGGTGTGCGGCGAGCACGGCGGCGCCTGGCTGGGCGCGGCCGACGTCACCGTGGACCGCCTCCGGATCGGGAGCCACGACCTCGAGCTGATCTTCGAGCGCAATCCCGTCTACAGGACGCGGCTGGAGCGGCTACCCGTGCCGAGCTGACCTCACCCCCTGTCCCCCTCTCCCATCTCCCTCCCCCCCGACCGGGAGAGGGGGGACGCAGTTGGAGCCTTCAGCGCGAGCCCACGACTGTCATTCTGAGCGCAGCGAAGAATCTGGGCGGGCGGAGCTTCCCATCCCCCAGATCCTTCGCTTCGCTCAGGATGACACGGTCGGGGGATTTTCCTCCCGCGTCGCTCGCTCCCACTGGGCTGCGTCCCCGAAGCTCTTCGGGCCTCCGGCTTCAGCGAGCCCCTCAGCGCAGCAGCCATGGCAGCACCCCGTTGTCGGGCGGATCTGGTGGAATCCGGCTTGCCGGGGATCGTTACAAAGACCTCCACCCCGCGGTCTGGAGGCAGCCTCTGCGGCTCCTCCTCGCTCCATTCGAGCCGGTTTCCGTAGAGAATGGCTCGGTAGATGCTCGGCATCGAAGCCTCCCTTTGACCCTATCGTACTCCCATCCGCGGGTGCGGCTCACCCAAGATTGTGGAAGACCTTCTGGACGTCGTCGTCCTGCTCGAGCCGGTCGACGAGGCTCAGGACCTCGGTGGCTTGGCTTTCCGAGAGCTCGACGGGCGTCAGGGGGATGTACTCCGACTCGGCCGAGAGGGGCGTGATGCCGCGGTCTTCCAGCGTCTTCTGCATCGTGCCGAAGTCGCCGAACGCGACGCGGATCACGAGCTGCGGCTCGCCTTTTTCGCCCGTGCTCTCGCCCATCTCCTCGAGCCCGTGGTCGATCAGCTCCATCTCCAGCTCGTCGGGGTCGAGGCCCTCCGGGTTCAGCCGGAAGACGCCCATCCGCTTGAACAGGAAGCTGACGCTGCCGGACGTCGCGAGGTTGCCGCCGCCCTTGTTGAAGTGAGAGCGCACATTCGAGACAGTGCGTGTCGTGTTGTTGGTCGCGGTCTCGACGAGGACGGCGATGCCGTGCGGGCCGTAGCCCTCGTAGACGATTTCTTCATAGCTTTCCGCCTCCTTGCCCGAGGCGCGCCGGATCGCCGCATCCACCTTGTCCTTGGGCATGTTGACGGCGCGCGCGTTCTGGACGACGCGTCGCAACAGCGGATTGCTCACCGGGTCGGGTCCGCCCGCCCGGACGGCGATGACGATCTCCTTGCCGATCCGGGCGAACTGCTTCGCCATCCGGTCCCAGCGGGCGAACATCGTGTGCTTTCTGGTTTCGAAGATGCGTCCCATGGCGGGAGAATCTAGCTCGACCCGCGAGGCCGAGTAAAGGGAGGGGCCCCTCTCCTCCGTGCTGGAGGAGAGGGGCGGGGAGAGGAGATGGGACCGCCCGCTACTGCTGGGTGATCCTCACGTCGTCGACGGCGGCCTCCACCAGGCTGGCCGTGGAGGCGTCCGCCGCCTCGATGAGGATGCGGACCGTCTGGCCGGCGAAGCTGTTGAGGCTGATGGCCGGCGAGGCTGCCCAGACCGCGTCGTCGTCGTTGGCGGCGCCCAGCTCCTGGAGGACCTGTGAGGTCGTGCTGCCGACCACGCTGACGCGCAGGAAGTCGGCGGTCGAGGAGTTGGTGCCGTGCGCCAGGTAGTAGGAGAACGTCAGGGTGAGGTTGCCTGTCGAGGGCAGGGTGATGGCGGGGGACTGGATCCTGGTCACGCCGCTGTCGATGTCGTGGTCGCCCGCCGAGGCGCCGGCCAGCCGGCCGGTCACCAGGTCGTTGGTGCCGCTGAAGGCGGTGCCGAGCTGCTTCGTGCCGCTGGAGGTCGTGGTCTCGGGGTCACCCCGCTCCCACAGGCCCGTGGTGGCCGTGTCCGTGCTGTTCGGGTTGGTGGTCCAGCCCTGGCTCGTTTCGAAGTTGTCGAAGAAGACGGTCGTCGGGCCCGGAGGCGTCACGGTGAGGGAAAGGCTGGTGGTGCGGGTGAGCGAGCCGCCCACGCCCTGGACTGTGAAGGGGAAGGTGCCGGTCGCCGTCGAGCCGGACACCGTCACGGTCAGCGTGCTGTTGACACTGCCGTTGGCCGGCGGAGTCACCGGGTTGGCGACGAAGCCGCAGCTCGCGCCGCTCGGCAGGCCCGTGCACGACAGGGTGACGGCGCTGTTGAAGCCGTTCTGCGAGGAGACCGTGCAGGTGCTCGTGGCAGTGCCGCCCTGGCCGGAGGAGAGGCCTGACGGGCTGCAGGCGACCGAGAAGTCCGGCGTGACCGATCCCGCCGGAGTCACGGTCGTGCAGTTGCTGGCCCGGCCGGAGCAGGCGTTGGAGGCTCCCGCGGCCACCACGTTGTAGTAGTAGTTGCGGCCGTTCGCCACCTGGGTGTCGATGAAGGACGTGCCGGTCACCTCCGCGATCTTGGTCTTGCCGAAGTCGCAGCCGGCGTGCCCCTCGGAGCGGAAGACCCAGTACCGGGTCGCTCCGGCGACCGTGTTCCACGACAGAGAGGCCTGGAAGTTGCCTGCCGTGGCGGAGAGGGTGGGCGCCACGGTCGGCCCGCTGCCGCAGCCGCTGTTGACCGCCGTCGGCGTGGCGCAGGCGATGCCATGGCGGTTGAAGGCGGCGAAAAGCGCCGTCATGTGCGGCGTGCCGTCGTTCAGGTTGCCGTTGTCGTCGTCCGCCGTGAGCCACTGCATGTAGGCGTTCGTCGCACCGCAGCCGCTGGACGAGGAGCCGCAGGTGCAGGCGTGCCAGGCTCCGATGTTGCCGCTGCCGTGGTAGAAGATCCGGTTGGCGACGATGAAGGCCGTCTGGCTGTCGAGGTTGAACGGCGCGGCCTGCAGGTCGCGCGCCGCGAAGTCCCAGGCCGCCTGGCGCGACGGCGCCGCGGAGCAGTGCACCTGGCGTCCGCACGGGCCGGGGCCGGTGGTGCATTGGCCGCAGACGAAGCCGAGCGCCGTGGCCGGCGTGCTCGGGTTGTGCTTCACCCAGTCGGCGTCGCGCACGCCCGAGCAGTCGGTGGCGCAGTAGGCGGCGCCGGTCAGCGCCTCGTTGTTGTTGAAGCCCGTGCCGTCCGCCGTCTGGCCGCAGCCGCGGTTGCTCGTCCAGAAGAAGCCGTGGCCGACGCAGGAGGCCTGCAGGCGGTAGATCGCGGCCACGTCGGCATAGGCCTCGCTCGAGCTGGACAGCGACCCGCCGCTGTCGTTGTCGTCCATGCCATGCCCCCACTCGTGGTCGAACACGCCGGCGATCTCGCCGGTGTTCCGGCAGCCGCCGCCCGAGCGGTAGAAGTTGATCGACGAGCCGTTCCAGAAGGCGTTGCAGGTCAGGTTCAGGTTGACGTTGGTGGTCAGCCGCGCCTGCAGCCAGGTGTTGCTCGGCAGCCAGCCGCGCGCCATCTCCGCGAGCTTGTTGGTCTCGTAGAACGCCGTGCGCGAGGCCGCGGTGTTGCCGGCGCTGCCGCCGCCCGTGGTGCAGTCGTGCTGGCCGTTGGTGCCCCCGAGGCTGATCGAGCCGGTCGTCGAGGTGTTGTTGACGGCGCCGCAGGAGTCGACGATGTCCACGTAACGGCCGGTCAGCGTCGTCGCCGTCGTGCCGCTGGTCCAGTCGAAGATGCCGGCGCTGTTGGTGAAGTTGTTGGGCGACGCCAGGCCGGTGTCGGCGAACGGCATCGGCCAGCCGCTCTGCATGATGCCGCAGGAGCCGTTGGTCGGGCAGATCTCCGTGCTGGTGATCGGATAGACGCCGCCGGTGATCTGGTGGTTGACGTAGTGGTTGGTGTCCTGGAAGGAGAGCACCTCGCCGGTGTGGGCGTTGACGATCATTTCCCAGACGGCCTCGTCCGGCGGACGGCGGAACGAGAAGGTCCAGGCCAGAACGTGACCGTAGCCGGCGCCTCCCGGGCCGCCGGTGCTGGCCGCCACGGGGATGATCTCCAGGACCGGCGGTCGCTTGACCTCATCCATGGACGAGGCGCCGCCCACGTGCTGATAGCCGGCGGCGACGGCCGCCGCCGCATCGAGGGCCGGCTTCGTGTTGAGGCCCCGGACGTTGCCCCAGGTCTCGGTGCCGATCAAGACCAGGTTGCCGTGGTTGAGCGAAGCCACCAGGTGCCCGTGACGCACCGGGACCCCCTTATAGCTCTGGGGGATGCGGACCTGCCAGAGCTCGGGCGTGACCTCGACGGTCTTGATGCTGCCGAGCTGGGCTTCTTCAATGCCGAGCAGACCGAGGTTCTGGCGGATGAAGGCGAGCACGACGTCGGAAACCGCCGGAGCGTCGACCTTGCGGACGGGGCGCCCGAGGGTCGCGGACATGTCCGCCAGCCTGATGGTGTTGCCGACGCCGCGGCCCGGGATGAGGGGAAATGCAGCCACGATGCTGGTGGCGGCTCCCGACCGGGGGTCGATGAAGGCCTTGGCCTTGCCCCGGGAGGAGACGCCGGCGAACCGGACCTCTTCGTCCGCCAGGAAGCGCGTCCATGCCGTGCGGTTGGGCAGAGCCTGCAGGATCTGCTCGACAGGCACCTGCGAGCTGCTGATGTACAGCTCCGGTTTGAAGAACGCCTTCTGGTCCAGGTACGAGGCAGGCTCCTTGGGCTCGACCGCCCAGAGCCCGCTGGCCATCGCGGCTCCCAGGAGCAGGGCGAGCAGGCCCACCTTCCTGCACAACCTCCGAGACAACTCTGAGGCATTCATCTGTGAACTCCTTCCGTGTTCGGACCCGGCCCCACCGCCGGCGCCCTGTAAGGGACTGCGAGGGCGAGCCCACCATAGGCCGCCCTGGAATCATCTCGATATCAGCCGAAGCATCAGGGAGAGAAGAGCACTATTCCCTAACAATTGTGGTGCCGGGGGGGCGGGAAGCGTGACAGGCAAACCGCGGGGGCTCGTGGGAGCCCCCGCGGAGAAGGATGCAGAGCGGCCTAGTAGAGGTTGTTGATGCCGTTCTCGTCGTCCGCCTCGGTCGAGGCCGGACCGTTGTTGCAGGAGCTGACCGACGGGTACATCGTGGCGCCTCCGACGCTGGTGTGGCCCAGGCCGAGGAGATGCCCCACCTCATGGACCATCACGCCCTCGATGTAGAACTCGCCGGAGCAGGACTCGCCCAGCGACGCCCAGGCGTGAGCCGTGTTGGTCACGATGTCGGCGTCGTTGATGCGATAGGTGCCGTTGCCGCGCGACGAGTAGTAGCCGGTGAAGGTGGCCGCCAGGCAGTTGCCCGAGCAGGCCCCGGTGGGGTCGCGGAAGTTCAGCATCGGACGGTTGTCACCCAGCCGGAAGCTCGAGATCGAGCCGACCGTGGCATTGACGACCGTCCCGGAGCCCGCGCCGTTCCAGGCGCTGCTCGACACGATGGCATTACGCGTCCGCGTACGGCCGAGGTCGCCGTCGGAGATGCTCGCCTGGCCGCGGTTGTCGACGATGATGTTGGGATCGGCGTCCCAGGTCCGGCGGGGGCTGAGGAGCACGTAGGCCGACAGGGTGCCGGCGGCCATGCAGAGCAGGAGGGCGAGGGCGATGATGAGTTGGAAGTTGATCCGCTTCATGGTTCATTCCTCTCCGGAAGAGTCCTCGGTCCGTTCCTCAGTCGCGTCCGAGGCGCGCCGCCTCGGCCCGGATCTGACCCTTGAGCGTGTCGAGCGCGATCGGCCTGGGGGCGGCGATGGAGCGGCCGTCCCGGGTGATGACGCGCGTACCGAGCTCCATTGCCGGCACCGCGATCTCCTGGCCCGCCTTGCTCCGGACGAGCCGGAACTGGCCCTGCTGATAGCCGGTGACGCGGTTGAGGCCGTTCTGCTCGGGCTCGAGGAAGAGGAGGACCCGATCGTTCTTCTGGAAGGTCGGGAACCCGTGCGCCTCGACCGTGTAGCCGCCCACGGTGCCGCCGAACGTCCGGACGATCACCACTGAGGGGCTCTTGCCGACGATCGCCTCGTCCACCTTGACGAGCGCCTCGGTGACGATGATCCGTCCCGAGGGTTCCCAGAACGAGCTGACCTTGAGGACCTGGCCCTGGACGACCGCCTGCGAGGCCTGGATCAGGTCTCGCTGGCTCATCGCCAGGAAGGTCGACGCCCCGGCTTGGATCCCCACGAGAACCAGCAGCAGGAGAGCCATGGATACCAGTCGCTTCATGCAAACCTCCTCGTCCTTGCGGACACCAGAGAGTCACCGCCGGCCATCGGCGGAACAGTGGCGATTGGGCCGTAAGGGCCACAAGAGAATCTTTCGGAGCCCTCTACTCCCCTAGGTACCGCAGGCGGGGAAAAGGTGACAGGATCGGTCATCTTCCTGGAAGCGCAGCCGTTCACCGCGAGCTGGGCATCGTAAGCGCCAGCTCGTCCTCCTTGAGACGAGTGTCGAGCTCCATTTCGAGGCGCACCTCGCGGTTGTAGGTCTTCCACAGCCAGGAGCCGGCATGGTGCGCGATCGCCTTGGCCAGTTCGGCATGTTTTTCCGAGCCATAGAGGAGCTTGCCCGGCTTCCGCTCAGGTCTGGACCGCGAGATCACGTAACGGGCTTTCTGCAGCTTGAGGCCTTGCAGGAAGCTCATCAGTTGCCTGGCCGTGTCCTGATCGGCCTCGCCGGAGTAGAAGATGTAGACGATCGTTGGGGCGACGGTGTCAGGCACCTCGACCGGGATCGGGTTAACCTCCGTGACCTCGATCTTTTCGACCGGTGCGGCGAAGACCAGGTGGACCTGCGCCCCCTTCTCGACGCGGCTCCCGGCCGGCGGCTTCTGACGGAGCACTGTGTGCGGCTCTTTTTTGCTCGGCTCCGGCTCGCCGGTGTAGCCGAGGCCCACGCGAAGGAGGATGTCCAAGGCCGTCTTCGAATGAGTCCCGACCACGTCGGGGACTGTGATCCTTCGATCCGGCGGTGGCTCTGCGTAGACCAGGTCGATCGCAGTCCCCGGGTCGAGCTGCTTGCCGGCTCGTGGCCACTGGCTGAGCACCTGCCTTGCGGGCGCCTCGGCGGTCTGCCGGGCCTCCCGCTCGCCGACGGCGAGGCCGGACCCCCGGAGCCGTGCGGTCGCCGTCTCCAGGGAGAGCCCAACCAGGTGGGGCGCGCGGACCGTCCGCCGCTCCGGCTTGACCTCCGGCCTCTGGTGCTCCTGAGCCGGCCCGCTGGCGAGCTCCTGCTGTGGCGATGGCTCGGCCGGCGTTGGCTCGGCCGGCGTTGGCTCGGGCTCCCGTGGCCGCACAGCTTCCCGGGCTGGCTCGGCCGGCTGCACCTTCGGCTCCCGCGACGGCCAGAAGGACCAGGCCACCCAGGCGGCAAGCAGCGCTGCGACGAGAGCGCAGATCCCCCAGAGCAGCGCGGGACGCGGCCTTCGCTGCTCCTCCGGCCTGGCGGGCTCGCCGCGAGCCTGCGGCGGCGCTGCGGGCACAGCCGTGTCTCCCTCCAGCGTCGTCATCAGGGCTTCGACGTCGGCGTCCCAGCGGCTGTCCCGGAGCTCCACGGCCTGGCGCCGGGTGAGGCGCTTCAGCTCTTCGGGCAGCTCGTCCGTCGGCGGCATCTCCGCCCCTTCCACCAGCACGGGGACGACCCGTACATTCCGTTTGAGCGCGGAGTTGATTTCCGCCCGGATGAAGTCGTTCGGGTCGTCGAGCCGCCGCCGGCCCTGCTTGTCGCAGCAGGTCAGCCACTCGCGGCCGATCACCGCGAGCAGCACGTCGCAGGAGCTGACCGCCTTGTCGATGGTCTCGACGAAGTCCACCCCGGCCGCGATCCCGACCACGTCGAGGAACACGCGGTCCTTGCCGAAGCGCTCCCGCAGCCGGTCGAAGAGCCGGCCGGCGTGGCCCGCGCTGTCCTCGCGGCGATAGCTGATGAAGATGACGGGCATCTGGAACCTCGAAGCTGGCTCCGGCCGGTGAACCGAGGCCTTGAATTTAGCACTTCTGAGCCAGGCTTCACCTGGAGCGAGCCGGGCTCGCCGACGCGCCGCGCCGGCCGTGATATAACCCGCAGCATGCGGAGAGGGATCGCGTTCGCGCTGCTGCTCCTGGTGGGCCTCGGGATGGCCGCCTCGGCCGAGGCCTTCGAGAGCTGCGATGACGAGTGCTCTCCGTGCTCCGGCCTCTGTTCCTGGGTCTGCGTCTCCTGCTCGTGCTGTCCGATCGGAGCCTCGCTGCCCATCCGGTCGCAGAGGACGCCCGACCTGAGCGCGATGCCGTTCCTCGCCCTCGCCGAGGAAGCTCCCCGGTTCTGCGAGCCTCGCGGCGTCTTCCACGTTCCCAAAGCCGCCTGACGGCGTTTCCACGCTGACACTCCATCCGTCGTTCTGACGTGCGCACCGGCGACAGTCGGTGCGCCGATCGTGTGGGAGGTCCGTCATGAAGCACGTTCTGGCGGTGTGCGCCGCCGCCTTTCTGCTCGTCCCCGGCGCGGTCGCCCAGGGACGTCCCCTGCCGCTGGCGGAAGCCCTCGACATTGCCCGGGCAAGGGCGGCGCGGGTGATCGCGGCCGTGGGCCGGGTGGAGGAGGCGCGGGCGCGGCTCCTCCCGGCCTCCCGCCGCCTGCGCGAGAACCCGGTGGTCGAATGGGGCGGCGGCCGGCGGCAGGCTGAAAAAACCTTCACCGACTACGAGGTCGCGGTCAGCCAGGGCTTCGAGCCTGCCGCGCACCGCCGCGCGCGGGTCGCCGGCGCCGAGGCCACCCTGGAGGTCGCCCAGGCCGAGCTCGACGAGACGCGGCGGGTCTACCTGGGCGAGGTCGCCGCGGCCTTCCTTCAGGCTGTGGCGGCGGGGGAGCGCCTGGTCCTTGCCGCGCAGGAGGGGGAGCTGGCAGGCCGCCTTCTCGCCACCACGGAGCGCCGCTACGAGCTGGGCGAGGCCACCGCGCTCGACCTCAACCGGGCACGCATCGCCGCGGCGCGCGCAAGGGCTGGACAGAGGGTGGCGGAAGGGGACCGCCTCGGCGCGCTCGGAGAGCTCCGGGCGTTCCTCGGGCTCGACGCGAGCGAGGGCCTCGACCCCGTGGGACCTCTACGGGAGCTTCCCGGCTACGACCTGGACGCGCTCCTCGCCCGGATTGGCGAGCGGCCGGATCTTCGTGCCCTCGCCGCCGGGGTGCGGGAGGCCGAGGCCGAAGCCCGTCTCGGGGAGGCGCTGGCGCGGCCGGGCTTCGGGCTGCGCACCGGCTACCAGCGGGAGGAGGGGGCTGACGTGGTCTCGGCGGGCCTCGCCATCGCCTTGCCGCTGGTCCAGCGGGGGCAGGTGGAGCGGGCCGCCGGCCAGGCGCGGGCGAGCAGCCTCCGGGCGCAACTGGAGGCATCCCGGCGCGCCGCGGAGTCTGAGGTCCGGGCGGCGTTCGAGGCCTACCAGCGGCGCCTCCAGGCGGTCGAGGAGATGGAGCGCACGGCCCTGCCTGCCGTCGTGGACAACGAAGCGCTCGCCGAGCGGAGCTTTGAGGTGGGCGAGATCAACCTGGGCGAGCTGCTCCTGGTCCGCCGCGAGATCCTGGAGACCCGCCTTTCCTACCACGACCTCCTGCTCGCGGCGCGTCTGACGGCCCTCGAGCTGGAGACGAGGGCGGGAGCCTCGCGATGACGACCAGAATCCGCTGTTTCTGTTGGCTGATCACCCTCTTCCTGCTCGCGGCCTGCGGCAAGCCCGCGACGGAGCACGCCGGGGACGAGCCCGGGCACACGCCGGTGGAAGCCGGAAGCGCGGAGCACGCCGAAGGCGAGGAGCACGCGCACGGGGAAGGGGAAAGGGAAGCCGAGGAAGACGGCCTCGTCCGGATCGCCCCGGAGATGCTCCGCGACCTCAAGCTGACCACGGCGCGGGCCGAAGCCCGGGAGGCGAAGCAGACCGTCTCGGTCCTCGGAGAGCTGCAGGTGAACGAGAACGCCTACGCCGCCGTGTCGACGCCGATCCCGGCCCGCGTCGCCACCCTGCGGGCCGAGGCGGGGCAGGGCGTGCGGTCCGGGCAGGTCCTCGCCGAGCTGCAGAGCGTGGAGCTGGGCCGGGCGCGGGCCGGCCACGAGGCCGCCGCGGCGCGCGCCGGGCTGGCCCGCAAGACCCTGGAGCGCAAGCGCAGCCTGGCGGCCGAACGCATCGTCTCCCAGGGCGAGCTGCAGCAGGCCGAGGCCGCGATGGCCGAGGCCGAGGCGGACCTTGGGGCTACCCGGGCCACGCTCGCCTCCTTCGGCGTCTCCCGGGACGCCGGAGGCGGCGATCCGTCCCGCTTCCCCCTCCTGGCGCCGCTCGGCGGCACGGTCCTCGAAAGGAAGGCCCTGCGCGGCGAGACCGCCGATCCGTCAGAGCCCCTGTTCCGCATCGCCGACCTGTCGCGCCTCTGGCTGGTCGTCCATGCCTTCGAGCGCGACGCCGTGCGCGTCGCCGAGGGCTCGGTCGCCGACGTCAGCCTGGCCGCCCTGCCGGGGAGCACCTTCCAGGGCACCGTCGCCCGGGTGGGGAAGGAGGTGGCCACGGATTCGCGCACGGTGCCGGTCCGGATCGATCTGACCAACCAGGGAGGGGTGATGCGGCCGGGGATGTCGGCCACCGCCTGGCTGCCGCTCACGGACTCGACCGGCACCGTGGTGACCGTCCCCGCGGCGGCGCTCCAGCGCATCGAGGAGCAGTGGGTCGTCTTCCTGCCGCGCAGCGCGGGGACGTTCGAGGTCCGCGCCGTGGGCCGCGGACGCGACCTCGGCGGCGAAATCGAGATCCTCTCGGGGCTCCCGCCGGGCATCACCGTCGTGGTGGACGGGGCCTTCCTGCTCAAGGCCGAGGCCGACAAGGCCCACGGCGGCGGCGAGCACCACCATCACTAGGAGGCGCCGATGATCGAACGCATCCTCCGCGGCTCGTTCGCCCGCTCCGGGCTGGCGCTCCTCCTGGTGCTGGCCGCCGCCGGCCTCGGCGCGGTCTGGCTCCAGGGACTGCCCCGGGACGTCTTTCCCGACCTCTCGACGCCGGTCTTCAGCGTCATCGTCCAGAACCCGGCCATGGGCGCCGAAGAGCTCGAGACCGGCGTTGCCGTCCCCCTGGAGTTGGCGCTCGCCGGGCTGCCCGAGGTCCGCCGCGTCCGCTCCACCTCGCAGCTCGGCGTGGCGCAGGTCCGCGTCGAATTCGAGCCCGACGCCGACTACTACCGCGCCCGCCAGCTCGTCGGCGAGCGGGTCAACCAGGCGGCGCGGGAGCTGCCTCCCGGCACCGACACACCCCTCGTGTCCAGCCTGACGGGCCGGCTCAACGAGATCCTCGAATTCACCCTGGAGGCCGAGCCCGGGGCCGCCGATCCCATGACCCTGCGCGACCTCGCGGAATTCGAGGTCCGCAACCGCCTGCTCGCCGTGCCGGGGATCGCGGCCGTCGAGGTCCTGGGGGGCTACCTGCGGCAGTTCCAGATCCAACTCGACCCCGAGCGGATGGTGGCGCGGTCGATCAGCCTCGGAGAGGTCCTGCACGCCGCCGAGGGCGCGAACCGCAGCGCTGCCGGCGGTTTCGTCGTCCAGGGGCCGATCGAGTGGACCGTTCGCGCCGTGGGCCGCGCACAGACGCTCGACGACCTGCGCTCGACGGTCGTCGCGGTCCGCGGCGGCACGCCGGTCCTGCTCGGCGACGTGGCCGAGGTGCGGGAGGCCCCCGCGGTGCGCCGCGGCCTCGCCCACCGCCTCGCCGGCGAGGTGGTGAGCTGCCGGCTGGTCAAGCAGTTCGGGGCCGACACGGTCGAAGTGGCGGCGCAGGCGCGGCAGGTGCTCCGCGACCTGGAGCCGACCTTCCCGCCAGGGGTACAGCTCCGCCTCGTCTACGACCAGTCCGAGCTGGTTGCCCTCGCCCTGGGAGGGGTCGGCCGCGCCGTCCTGCTGGGGGCCGTGCTGGTCATGGGCGTGCTCTTCGCCCTGCTCGGCAACCTGCGCGCGGCCCTCCTGGTGACCCTGACCCTGCCGCTGTCGATCGCCCTCTCGGGGCTGATCCTCGAGCCGCTCGGCGTCGGCATCAACACCATGACCCTGGGGGGGCTGGCGATCGCGGTGGGGCTGCTGGTCGATGCCGCAATCATCATGACCGAGAACATCCTCCACCGCATGCACCGGATGACGGCGGCGGCTCGCGAGGCCCGCCGGCAGCAGGCGCTCGCCGCGGCGCTCGAAGTGGGGCGGCCCATCGCCTTCGCCACCCTGATCGTGATCGCGGTCTTCACGCCGCTCTTCGCCATGTCCGGCATCGAAGGCCGCATGTACCGGCCCCTGGCCGCCGCCGTGGTCGCCGCCGTGGCCGCGGCCCTCGTCCTGGCGCTGACCGTCGTGCCCGTCCTCGCGGCGCTGTTCCTGCGGCCGAGACCGCCCGGAGCCGCGGAGGACGTCTGGCTCATCCGCCGCCTCAAGGCGTTCTACGCCCCCGTGCTCGACGCCTGCATGCGCCGGGCGGGCCTGGTGCGCGTGCTCTCGCTGGCGGTGACGGTCCCCGCCCTGGCCCTCGCCTTCTTCATCGGCTCCGACTTCATGCCCCGGCTCGACGAGGGGGCCTTCCTCCTCCAGACCGTGGTGCCGGCCGAGGCGTCCCTCCAGGAGGTGGACCGGCTGAACCACCGCGCCGAGGAGATCCTGCGCGAGGTCCCGGAGGTCGAGGACGTGGTGCGCCGCACCGGGCGGGCGGAGAGCACCGAAGACCCGATGCCCCACACGGTGTCCGACGTCCTGGTGGTCCTGAAGCGCGACCGCGACCGCTCGCTCGAAGAGATCGAGGCGGACATGCGCGAGCGCCTGGAGCCCGTGCCCGGAGTCGCCGTCCTCTTCACCACACCCCTCGGCATGCGCATCGACGAAGGCCTGGGCGGCACGCCGGCCGACCTCCAGGTCCGCATCTTCGGCCCCGACCTCGAGCGGTTGGCCGGCCTCGCCGCCCAAGCCCGCGAGATCATGCAGCCCATCGAGGGCATCGCCGACCTGCGGGCCGAGCAGCTCACCGGCCTGCCGCAGATCCGCATCGAGGTCGACCGGCAGAGCGCCGCCCGGGCCGGGCTCCAGCCGGGGGACGTCATCGAAGCCGTTCGCATCGGGCTGGCGGGGGAGGAGCTGTCACAGATCTGGATCGGCCAGCGACGCTACGATCTGGTCGTGCGGCTGCAGGACGACCGCCGGGGCGACGTCAATGCGCTGCGCTCCCTGCTCGTCGATGGGCACGACGGTGAGCGCATCCCGCTCGGCCAGCTCGCCCGGATCGAGGAGACCGTGGGGCCGGCGGCGATCCAGCGCGAGGCCGGCAGCCGGCGGATCGCCGTCGAGGCGAGCGTCACCGGGCGGGACCTCGGAAGCACCGCGGCGGAGGTGCGCGAGCGGCTGGCGTCGGGAGCTCGACCTCCCGACCGGCTATTTCTTCGACATCGGCGGCAAGGTGGAGAGCCAGGCGCGCGCGGCGCGCGCGCTCACCCTGGCGATTGCCACCGCGATCCTGGCGGTCTTCCTGCTCCTCTACCTGGCCCTGGGCTCGCTCGCCGAGACGCTCGTCATCCTGGCCACCCTGCCGGACGCCTTCGTGGGCGGCATCCTGGCCCTGCTGATCGCCGGAGAGAGCTGGAACGTCTCCTCCCTGGTCGGGCTGATCGGCCTCTTCGGCATCGCAGTTCAGAACGGCCTCGTCCTGGTGGCGCAGACCCGATCGCTGCTCGCCGAGGGCAGGCCTTTCGAGGAGGCGCTGCGCGAGGCGAGCATCGGCCGCGTCCGCCCGAAGCTGATGACCGCGGGCTGCGCCATCCTCGGCCTCCTGCCGCTCCTGGTCCTCGACCTGCACGGCACCGAGATCGAGCGCCCCCTGGCGGTGGTGATGATCGGCGGGCTGATCACATCGACCCTGTTCACCCTGCTGGCGCTGCCGACCTTCTATCAATGGGTGCACCAGATGCAGGAACGGCTGGGCGGGTGGATGACCGCACGGCTGCGGCGGGAGGCGGCGTGACCGCGTTTCTCCCTGGGAGCGCGGGCGTCCCGTCAGATTCGCTCGGCTTCGGTTGGAGAGGCCCCAAAGGGGCCTGGGCATAAAGCCTGGCGCTTCAGCGCCAGGTTGGCGCCCTCAAATTTTCTGGAGCCCTGAAGGGGCGCAGGCATTCCATCCACCCGCAGGCGGGGCTCGCGCCCCTCGCCCATGCCGTCGCCCCTTCGGGGCTGAGGATTGGATGGGGGCCGAGGTCCCTGGGGTTGAAACCCCAGGCTTTACGCCTTTGCCCCTTCGGGGCAGTCGCAAGCCGGGCTCAATCTGACAAAGTAGAATTATGCGGCGGGTAGGTAGAAGCCCTAAAGGCTGTCGTTCCTCGTAGCTCTTATGCGTATGGGTGTGGATCACAGGGGGCTCCGAGTTGTAGAATCAGGTGGCACTTATGGGGCTCCGCCCTTTCTTGGAATTGTCAACTATGCAGCCGAAACCCAAAGTCCTGCAGGCCTCGATCTCCGCGACGACCAAGAACGGTAAAGAGCTTCTCGAAGACGCGAAATTCCTGTTCGATTGGGATCGATTCTCGACAGCGCTTGCTTTAGCCATTCTCGCCCAGGAGGAGTTCGCTAAGGCCTTCCTCCTGCAACTCGTCGCCGATGGCGCCCTGCCGTGGGTGCGTGAAGTGCAGCGGTCGATGGCACGGCACGAATGCAAGCATCTGCTCGGCCTTGTCATGGAATGGCTGCCGCCCTGGGACTCGCCCGCTCTTGCGGAGCTATCCAAGCGCCGCGGGGAGTGGCATGAGCAGAAAATGGCGTGGCTGCAGAGGTGTATCGACCGTTACAAGCAGGGCAACTTCGCGCCCGACCCGAACGACCCTGAGCCGGTCGAACCGGATGTCTCGTTTCCGTCAGATGTCGCGACGGCGCTGAATATCTACCGCCACGAGGAAATCGAGCGCTTCGGGCGCGGTTATCCTTGGAGGGATGCGGATTGGTCGACCGGACAAGCGCGCAAAATCGCCGACGGCTCGCTCGACCGCAAGAAGCAGTCAGCCTTGTACGTCCATATCACAAAGACCGGCGAAGTTGGTCTGCATCCCGGCCTCGTCACGCGCGAACAAGCAGCCGAAGCCATAGAACGGGCCGAGCGCCTCCAGGAGATCCCTGTGACGTTCTCAGATGAATACCTGGCACTGAAGGAGGTGCTACCGGCCCTTTTCGCGAACTTGACGACCGATCCGACATGAACGGCCGCTGCTGTTCCCAAAAAAGTGCCTGCGACCGGAAAAGGCGGAAAGGTGCCGGGCTATTAGAGAGGCTCTTGGAGCGCGAGTTTCAAGAGATCTCAGGTTTTGCCAGAAGGAGCAGCACACGTACTGGAGGAGACGCCGCATAACACGATGATACAAAGGACACGTGGACTCGCGCCCACGTGCCGCTGATCAACCGTAACACAACCGTAACGTTCGCCGGGCACGCTTGCCCAGCGTCATCGTTCATCAGGAGGCAGTGAGGTGTAGCCTATCGCCCGAGAACGGTGTCGATACCTGCGAGCACCAGTTCCAATTGGCGCCGCGGCAGCTTGCCGACGCATTCGGTCATCTGCCGTCTGTCGACGGCGACAATCAGCGAGACATTCGCGAATGAGTCCTTTGAAAGTCCCGTCACTCTTGCCGTCAGGAGCACATTTCCGGGTGCGTCTGCCCACTTCAAATTAGTCGTGAGCGGCACACATACGACCGTGCCCACCCGGCTTTGATTCAACGCATCGCACTGTACGACGGCGACTGGCCGCCGATACCCAGGGCCTGATCCGGTTGGCTCCCTCAAGTCGGCCCACCAGATCTCGCCTTGGCTGATCACCACTCGACTTGCTCCAAAACTAGATAGGCGGCTTTCTGGCTAAACTCGTCGATCTCCGGTCCCACCTCGTCGACCACTCGGTTCATCGCTTCGGTCAGGCGATCGGTGGAATGCCTGGCCACGAACTCCCGCAGCGCACGGCTGTAGAGCTGGCTGCGAGAGGTCTGCAACTCGGTGGCGAGGCGCTCGGCCTCTTCGAACACGTCGTCGGGAATTGAGATTGCCGTCTTCATACCGCAAGTATAACCCGACGGGCTGGTCAAGCAAGCCCCGCGGACCCCTCTCTCCGTCCCGCTTCACCTGGGGGCCAGAAGCGCGCGGAGCCGCTGCCCCAACCCTACGCCGACCGCCTCCGGGGGCGGTCTCCTCCCTGGTCGGCTGATCGGCCTCTTCGGCATCGCGGTCCAGAACGGCCTCGTCCTGGTGGCCCAGACCCGATCGCTCCTCGCCGAGGGGAGGCCTTTCGAAGACGCGCTGCGCGAAGCGAGCATCGGCCGCGTCCGCCCGAAGCTGATGACCGCAGGCTGCGCCATCCTCGGCCTCCTGCCGCTCCTGGTCCTCGACCTGCATGGCACCTAGGTCGAGCGTCCGAGGCGGCGTGATAGCGTTTCTCTGCTAGGCGGCGCGATAATCGCTAGAGCTCACCTCACATCGTGGCTATAGGAGATGCACTATGAATAGAGTTACGCTCCTCGCATTGAGTTGGTGCCTGGCGATCCCCGGCCTCTCATCTGCCGCTGAAAGACCTGCCGACAATGGCGCAGCCCAGAAAGGCGCCATCGCAGATATGCGGTACATCGGAACCGCAATGATGGCGTGGCTGGTGGACCAGATCTCTGAGGCGCCTCCGGCCGGCGCACTTGCGCTCGCTGCCGACGATGCGCAGCAGCCCATCGACTGGCCATCCTGTCCGCGGGCCTCGTTCGAGGAGCTCCAAGCCGTTCTCGTGCCTCAGTACATCAAGGTACTTCCGGAGCGAGATCCCTGGGGCAACCCCTACGAGTTCTGTCTCGAGCGCAAGGACACTCTTCGCAACGAAAACGTGATCGGCATCCGCAGCCCTGGTCGCGACGGCGTCTTTGAGGGTACCTCATACCGAACTGGACCATTCGACCCTGAAGACTTCGACCGCGATCTTGTGTGGCTCGACGGCTACTTCGCTCGCTGGCCTCAGAAGCCACCCTCAGCCTGATTCTACTTTGTCAGACTGCCTCGGCGGTACATTGCCAGCCCCGCAGAGGCGGTCGGAATTAGCCCGGGATTTCGAACCTGGTCCTGCGGGAGCGGTTCAACTCCCCGCAGTGGATGTAGCTGCTCCCGCGGTGGGCGTTGCCGCTGCCGCGGTAGCGGTTCGAACTCTCCGCGGTGGATGTGGCTGCTGCCGCGGTGGGCGTTGCCGCTGCCGCGGCGGCGGTTCGAACTCCCCGCGGTGGATGGAGCTGCTCTCGCTGTGGGCGTTGCCGCTGCCGCGGCAGCGATTCGACTCCCTGCGGTGGATGTAGCTGGTCCCGCGGTGGGCGTTGCCGGTCCCGCGGGACCGGTTCGAACTCCCCGCGAGGAATGTAGCTGCTGCCGCGGTGGGCGTTGCCGCTGCCGCGGCGGCGGTTCGAACTCTCCGCGGTGGATGTGGCTGCTGCCGCGGTGGGCGTTGCCGCTGCCGCGGCAGCGATTCGACTCCCCGCGGTGGGATGTAGCTGCTCCCGCGGTGTGCGTTGCCGGTCCCGCGGGACCACTGCGCGTGGAAGGGGGTAGAATGTGGGGCATGGCACGGCACCCTCACCCCAACGAGGCCGACCGCCCCTGCGGGGCTGGCGTGCGGCAATTTAGGGGGCCAGGGTGGTAGGCCAGTCTCGTTCGAAGCGCCCGCTTCACCTGGAGGGCAGAAGCGCACGGAGCCTCTGCCCCAGCCCCACGCCGACCGCCTCGGGTGGTGGCTGCCGGATGACGTGGAGCGGCCCGTCCTGTTCGAGGACCCGGGTATGCGTGCGGTCCTTCTCGTCGCGCCAGAAGCGCAGCGAGGCGGTGGCACGGCCGATCCGGAGCCCGTGCAGCTCGACCGTTGGGAGCCAGGGCGGCAGGAGCGGATCGACGAGAAGGATGTGCCGGGCGGCGTAGGGCATGAGCCCGAGGAGTGACTGCAGGACCAGCGGCAGGGCGCTGGCGTTCCACATCTGCGGGCTGTTCGACCGCGGGTAGGACCCTGGGGTGGGGTGCTCGTCGGGCGCATAGCCGCCCACGCACTCGGGTATCCGGTCGCCCGTGTAGAGCTCCGACAGTCGAAAGAGCGCATCGGCCACGCGCAACGCCTCGGCGCCGAACCCCATCCGCCTCAGGCCGAAGCAGATGGTCGCGTTCTCGACCGGCCATACCGAGCCGAGGTGGTAGCCCAGGGGATTGTAGGCCGGATGCCGGGCCGTCAGCGTGCGGATGCCCCAACCGCTGAACATGTCGGGAGCGAGGAGGCGGTCGGCGACGTCCCGCAGGTGCTCGCGGGCGATGATGCCGGTTGCCAGGCAGTGGCCGACGTTGGAGGTCGCGGTGCGCACGAGCCGCTTGTCGGGATCGAGCGCGAGGCCGTAGAAGCGCTCCTCCGGATCCCAGAAGTCGCGGTTGAACCGCCGCTTGAGCGCGCGGGCGGAGCGCCACAACTCGCGGGCGCGGCGGCGCTCGCCGATCACCCAGGCGAGCACGGCCATGAGCTGCTGGGCCGCATACCAGTACCCCTGGAGCTCGCAGGTGGCGATCGGCGGCGGGACCGTTTGTCCGTCCTCGTAGACGATGGCATCGCCGCTGTCCTTCCAGCCCTGGTTCTTGGTGCCGGCGGGGGAGCGGGTCAGGTACTCCAGGTAGCCGTCGCCGTCGCGGTCGCCATAGGTGCCGGCCCACTCCAGGATGCGGCAGGCGGTTCCCCAATGCCGCTCGATGTCGGTGCGCTCTCCCGTCCAGGCGTAGAGGTTGGCGACGGAGATGACGTACATCAACGGGCTGGCGAAGTCCGCGTAGTAGGCGGAAAAGGGGTTGACCCCGAGCCTGGCGAGCGGGCCCGAGCGCACCTGGTACGGGATCCTGCCCGGCTCCTCGTCCCGCCAGGCAAAGTCCCGGTCCGACTGCAACCTGCCCAGCCGGGTGAGGGCCGCGTCGAGCATCGCGCCGCGGTCAAGGAGCGCGCCCTGCCAGCCGGCGGTAAGGGCGTCGCGGCCGAAGAAGGCGGGGTAGAGCGGGATGCCCGCCTGCAAGGCCAGCCACTCGTCGCGTTCTCCTTCGAGGCTCGGGAACGAGGCCAGGTCGGCGCTGGCGCGGCCGAGGATGCGCTCGGCGAGGGGGTTGCCTGGCACCACGACCCGGGTGAGGCCCTCGCTCCATTGCCGATGGTGGTGGAGGCGCGCCGCGCGGGCGGTCTCGTCCATCTCCTGGTCGGGGTCGAAGGCGTCGACCTGCAGCTCGAACGTCGCCCCTGCCTGCGGCGCCAGCTCGACCCGGCTCGCCCACCGGTGGGGCTCCACGGTGATCCGGCCGCTGCCCCAGCCCTGGATGGCGGTGCTGAAGGCGAGCCGCGGGTGCTCGTAGCGGAGCCGGATGACGCCTTCGGCGGCTGTGGCCGTGACCGGGGCCTCCTGCTGGCGCCGGTCCTCGGACGCCTCGAGCAGGTCCGCATAGTCGGCGGCGACGATAAAGGCCACCTCGGGAGCGATCCGGGCGCGTGAGCGGTTGTGAAGCCGCAAGGTGACGTGCAGACGGTGGGGCTCGAGACGGTAGATCAGCCGGAGATCGAGAGCGCGGTAGGGGATGCCGTGCTCGTCGGTGGTCACCTCGTCGCCGGAGACCCCGCTGCCGCCGCCGCCGAAGCGGGTGAGCTCGGGGTGGGCGAAGACGAAGGCGAGCTGCGCGGCCTCGGAACGCGACCGCTCGCAGCACCAGGGCGGTACGCCGTCGATTTCGAGGCGCAGGGTGCAGAGGTGCCGGGTCTCGCGGACATAGAATCCGGTGAGCGGCTGGGCGGACCCGCACTCCCCCTGCTCGTTGGTGACCAGCAGCGAAGGACCGAGCCAGGCGGCCGGCCAACCCAGGCGAATGGCGGCTTCAGACATGCCTCCGAGCGATTTTGCAAGTAGGGTGCCAGGCGGAGCACCCCGCCCGAGGGGCACAGATTTTGCCTATGTATGTCCTTGAAAAGCCAAGGAGGAATCATCATGGCAGTCATGACAGAGACCCAAATCGCACATCCGGACATCGTCTCGCAAGACGAATGGCTTGCTGCGCGCAAAGCGCTGCTCACCAAGGAGAAAGAGCTCACCCATCGCCGCGATGCGCTGAACGCGGAACGTCGCCGGCAGCCGATGGTCAGGATCGACAAGGACTACGTCTTCGAGGGCCCCAACGGCAAGGCGAGCCTCCTCGACCTCTTCGACGGCCGCCGCCAGCTCATCGTCTACCACTTCATGTTCGACCCGGATTGGGACGAAGGCTGCCAGGGCTGCACAGCCTTTGTGAACGACCTGGGGGACCTGTCGCTGCTGCACGAACGCGACACCACGGTGGTGCTCATCTCCCGGGCACCGCTGGCCAAGCTGGAGGCCTACAAGGCGCGCATGGGGTGGAGCCTGCCGTGGCTCTCGTCCTACGGCAGCGACTTCAACTATGACTTCCATGTCACGTTGGACGAGAAGGTCGCGCCCATCATGTACAACTTTCGAGACAAGTCCGAGCTCGAAGCGAGGAGCGAGCATTACTTCGCGGAAGGAGAAGGGCACGGCCTGAGCGTCTTCTTTCACCTCGACGACAACGTCTTCCACACCTACTCGGCCTACGCCCGAGGCGTCGAAGGGCTCACCACCGCCTACGGCCTCCTCGACGTGACGCCCTACGGCCGGCAAGAGGACTTCGAGGACTCGCCTCCCGGCTGGCCCCAGAAGCCGACGTACGGGTAGGAGCCACGCGGCTCTTCGTCAGCGAGAGCCCGTTGCAGCAGATCGCGGAGTGGGTCGAGGTGGATCCTTGTGGCTGTGTCTCTTCTCCTTCTCTTGGTTCAGGTATGGTAGGGGCGCTGACCGGGGAATATACTCGTCTGCGGCAAAAGGGAGCAACGGTGGGCTCATAGGCCTGCCACTGCCGTGCGAATATGTCGAAAGGAGGGCGGTATGCGAAAGGAGCGGACCGGGAAGTTGGTTCTGTCGATCGAGACCCTCAGAATCCTCGACGACCCGAAGCTGAGGCAGGTCGCGGCAGCTTTGGAGGGCACGGGTCTCACCTGCATTGGTTCCTGCACCTGCAACACGACCGCGCTGGGCTGCGCGATGGACGACCCGCCCTGATTGGGATTGCTTCGGACCTCCGTCAAGGCGGGTAGGCTGCGCTCCGAGGCGGCGGCAAACCCTTCGAACGCATTCTTCACGCTGAGTGGTGTACTCTATCGGCGGCATGTGGCGTGGTCGCTTCGCATGGCTCTTCCTGAGCCTCGTCGTGCTCGGCGTCCTCTGGCCGGTCGTGGCCGGGGCGGTCTCCTGCGGGGACTGCTGCGCGGGACGGACGGGCACCTGTGGCACTGCGACCACCGGCTTTTCCCTCTGCTGCCTGCACTCCGTCTCGACCCTTCCAGACCTGCTCAGGTCGGGCTTCACGCCGGTCGAAGGCGCCCGTCTTGCCTTGGCGGATGAAAACGGCAATCCGCCTCCGCACCCCCGGGACATCCTCCATGTCCCGCGAGCGTTCCTGACATAGCACCCGCTCGCAGCAACACTTCGTCTGCCGCTTCGTAGCGGCGGGGAAGCCGTGTCCGTTCCATAAGGAGGCCAAGTCATGAAGAACACGTTTCGTCAGATCCTTACGCTCGCGGGGGTTGCCTTCGTCGTCGGATCGGCTCCGGGAATGGCCGAGGTGCGGCGTATCGAGATCGATGTGGCGGGCTATCTGTGCGGCCTTTGAGTCTACGGGATCAAGGCGGCCGTGCGCCGTCTCGAATATGCCCCGGACCCCAAGGAAATGGAGGTCAAGGACATCACCAACGGGCGTTTCGCCTTCCGGCCGCGCCCGGGCAAGCCGGTATTCCTTGAAGACCTGCGAACGGCGATCACCAAGGCTGGCTATGAGATCGAAGGGACCTGGATCGAAGTCTCCGGCACGCTGACTCCGGACGGGCGGCTGCTTGTCCCGGAGTCCGGACAGGTCTTTCGCCTCGAAGGAGAGCAACGGCTTCGCATGCTGCGGGAGAAGGCCGATGCCGCCGGCCCGGTGACCGCGGCGGGGTCCTGGAAAGCGGCGGACCGGCAGGAGGTCATCCTGCTCGAAGAGCCGCGGGCCGAGGAGAAACGCCCATGAAGACGGCCATCTGGGGCGTCCTCCTCCTGTCCTTGCTCGTTGTGCGGGCCGCCGGGGCGAACCCGATCCGGGCCAACACCCCGGGCACGGGCGTTTTCCAGCGGAGCGGCCTCCTGGCGGGTGTCATCGCGGACCGGAAGGAGAGCGGCGACACCGAGCTCCTCACGCTGTCCTCGTTCGTGGAGCTGCGCTACACCCCGGCGACCCACTGGGTGCTCGGCGTGCGGGTGCCCTACCTGGTGGAGAGCCGCGTCAAGCGGCCAGGAGCCCCGACAGAAACCGCCTCGGGGTTGGGAGATGTCGTCGTTTCGGTCAAACACCGCTTCTACCGTTGGGTGGGGCCGTGGGCGGACCGGCACGCGGCGATCGAGGTGGGGCTCAAGCTCCCCAGCGGAGCCACCGACCGGCCGGTCGATCCTGGCTTGCCGGTCGCCCTGCGGACCCGGCTCCAACCGGGGACAGGTTCGACCGACGGGCTGGTCGATCTCGTCTACCAGCAGGCTCGCCGCCGCTTCGTCTTCGCGGCGGATGCCGGCTACCGCTACAACACGGAAGGGGACGGGGACTACCGCCGGGGAAACGAAGCCCAGCTCAACCTGAGCGCACAGTATGTGCTCTTCCCACGGGCCTACACCCAGCCCGGGCACGAAGTGTTCGCCGTTGTCGAGGGTACGTTCGTGGACGCAGGGAAAGACCGCCTCCGCGGGGCGCCCCTCCAGGGGACGGATCGCTCGGCGTTCCTCCTCGCGCCCGGCGTCCAGTACGTCGCGACGGAGCGCCTCTTCCTCGACCTGTCCATCCAGGTTCCGGTCTGGGAAGAGGTGAGCCGCGGAGAGCTGGCGAGCCGCTGGAACATCCTCGCCCAGCTCCGGTATGCCTTTTGAGCCGGGAGGCCCCTCAACGTCTTGCGATGCAGATGATAGAAGCCTATGATCTGCATCGGAGGTAACGATGAGGACCACGCTCAACCTCGATACCGAAGCACTCGCGAGCGCCATGAAGGTCGCGCCTGGGAAGACAAAGACGGACATCATCAACGAAGCGCTCCGGGAATACGCCCGGCGTCGGCGTTTGCAGAAATTCTTGGAATTTGAGGGGAAAGTCCACTGGGAGGGAGATCTGGACGACTTACGAGGGCGGAGACGGGAAGCTTGAAGGTTCTCGTCGATACCTCTGTCTGGGTCGACTTTTTCAACGACTATCCGTCTCTTGAGCGGCGGGCTTTGGCTGAGCTGTTCCCAAGCGATCACGAGATCTGCACCTGTGGCGTCGTGGTCGCGGAAGTCTTCCAAGGATTGCGCAGAGACAAGGGGCGAAAACGGCTCGCTGAGTTGTTCCGGGATCTCACATTCCTGGAGCCTGCGAGCATCGAGCTGTATTTCCGGGCTGCTGATCTCTATCGAGCGTTACGTCAGCAGGGAAAGACGATCCGGTCGACGATCGACTGTCTGATCGCAGTGCTCGCTGAGGAGCATGGGTGCTCCATTCTGGTCCGTGACCGAGATCTGGAGATCATTCTTGCCAGCGGGATCTTGGCCGTGGAGCGTTGGCCTGCGGGAAAAGCTCCTTCGTAAGGGCTCTCTCCCGGCTGATGGCGGTCCCTCTTGCAATGCTCCGTGCATTCCGGTCTAATCGTGCACAATGACCAGGAATGAGTACGAGCAGCGCAAACGACGGCTGGAAGAGCAGCTTCGGTCCGGCATCGAGCTTCTGGAGACGGCCTTCCGGGCCCAGGTGCGGGCCCTCGATCTGGTCTGGATGCTCCAGGAGGAGGAGGATGGCAGCACCGGGGCCGTGCCGGCTTCCGTTCCCCAACTCGCCGCGCCACTCCCTCCGCCCAAGCAACCCCGCCGGCGGAGCGCACCCGAGGTGAATGCCGATGTCCGCGCAGCGCTGTCGCGACTGCCGGAGACGTTCACCCGGACCGAGGTTTGCGAGGCACTCGGCTACGAGCCGGACCGAGGCACCTTGTACCGATGCCTCGAGGAGCTCATCCGCGAGAACATTTTGAAGCACGAGTCTCTCGGCGCCGGCCAGAGGGCCACGATCTATCGGAAGGCTGGCGGCGACGATTCGCCCTGAGCTCCTTCACATCAGAAGCCGGCTGCGCGATGCCGGTCCGGGTCTCCGGAGCATTCTCCTTCCTGCCGAAGGTTCAAGCGAATGCCTTCCGCGCATAGGGACCTGCGTCCGCGCCATTCAAGCACATTCCTGCGCATTCAGGAGCCCCTGGCGTGCCATTAGACCTGGGCTCCGCCTCATTGAGACCGGCTGACGCCCCTTTCGCGTCGAGCTCCCAATGATTGGGGCCTCAAGACGAAAGATTCCGAGGCCACAACCGCGCACACGGAGGCATCTCGGAATCTTTCCTCCGAAGAGCTGAATGTTTGGTGTTGTAGCCTGAAAAACTACTCAGCCTGGCAGAAAAATCGGTTTGGACAGACAAATAGACGGGACTCCGGAGCCGATGTTGCTGAGGACGAGACGAATGATGCGGAGGCGCGGTCGCCATCGCGATTGCGCCGGGGAAGACAAGGATGGACCTAGCGAGCTGACATCCTGAGCGAAGGATCTGGGCGGTGGCGGGTCCCGGAAGCACGACCGCAACGGATTCGCAGGCCCTGCCTCCAGATCCTTCGCTACGCTCAGGATGACACGACGGAACGGATACCTGGCCGGTCGATCTCGTTCGCTGGCGACGACTCCGAACACCCAAACGCTCCTTCGTAAAAGGCTCGTCACCAGCACCACCTCTTCAAACGGCGTTACTCCCTCCGCCATCTTGCCAGCGCCGACTGGCGCAGCGCCCGCATGCTGTTCCTTACGTATTCGAAGCAGCCTTCACTGCGCGAGCCGAATTGATAACGCGCCGTACCGCCAGCCGAAGCTCGGCAGGTGTAAAAGGCTGCGCACGAAGCGGGGCCGCCTTGCAACAACAGGACAGAGCTGATAAAGTCAACTGGTAATTCCGGTGCTGCTCGTCGCACGGCGTGAGTAGACTCGATCTTCTCGGCCAAGGGGAGCAGCCTCCGGAGCGTTGTTAGCCTCTTGGACCAGTTGGAACATGCGGAAATGGCTATACCAATTGACGAGATCGCCGAGAACCTTGCCGAAGAGCGATGCGTCATTCTGCTTGGTCCCAACGTCGGCACCAACAGAGCGGGCGAGCCGATTCAGACCGCCTTGCTGGCCCATCTAATCGATCAGCGCCTGCAAGTCTCGGAGGATGTCGACGGTCTCTACCGCTGCGACGAGGCCACCAGGCGCCGGCTCTACACCCCGATCAAGAAATACTACAGCGCGAGCTCCGGTCCCAATGACTTCCACCGGCAACTCGCTCGGATTCCCGCCCACCTGATCATCTCCCTTACTCCCGACCTGGTCCTGCCCGCGGCATTCTCCGAGCTCGGGATCGATCACGAATTTGCATACTACGCCAAGCAGAGCACTCCGGAACCCGTTGGCCGGCCATCCAAGGAATGCCCCCTGCTTTACAACCTTTTTGGCAGCATCGAGGATGACGCCTCACTCATCCTGACTCACACCGATCTCATCCAGTTCGTCTTTTCCGTCATCCGCGACTTCAAGCTCCCCGATGAGCTGCGGACGGTCATATCAGAGGCGAGCTACTTCATCTTCTTGGGCTTCGACTTCCAGAAGTGGTATCTCCATCTTCTCCTCAACTTGTTCCGCCTCAGCCGCGAGAAACCTTCCCAGGCCGCCGAGCCCGAGAACCTTACACCTGCCCAGCTCCGCGACTTCTACGGACGAAACTACGGATTGGAGTTCATCGATTCCGGTGTAGTCCAGTACGTCGACAGCCTCTACAGGCACTGCGAGAGTGCCGGTCAGCTTCGCGAGATCAGGGAGGCGCCCCTCCTCTCCTTACGCGAGCGCCTTCTCGATCTTCTCAAGCAGGGGAAAATAGAGGGCCTATTCGAGCCGTTGGCGGACCACCTCGAAGAGATGGGGGATCGGAGTCTCTTCAATGAGGTCATCACTCTGTCCGGACACTACAACCGGTTCTTGCAAGACAGGAGAAGAGGGCAGATCAAGCAGGAGGACATAGACGTCGAGTGCGCCCGGACGACTGAGAAACTGACATCCATCATCGATGAGGCACTGCCGCCGCCCGGCGAGTGAGTCAACTGTCATGGAGAAACGTCCCCGCTACCCAGGCTCGCGACCCTTTACATCGGACGACAGCTCTGTCTTCTTCGGCCGCGATGAGGATATCCGGAAGCTCGCCACCCAGATTCGGGTCGAGCCGCTGACAGTGCTCTACGGGCGGTCCGGCCTCGGCAAGTCGTCCCTCATCAACGCCGGCGTGGTGCCCCTGCTCGGGAGAGAGCACAACTATCTGACCATTCCGATTCGCTTCACCAGCTACATACCCCGAGTCACGCCGCGGCCCGAAGTAATTTTTGAGCAGAGACTCCTGCAGATCTCTTCTGGCGACAACTTTCTCTCCCGAGTCGAGGAGGTTCCCTCCATCTGGCAGTGCTTCAAGGGAATTCAGCTCGATAACCCCGACAAGCGCGCGATTCTCCTGGTGTTCGATCAATTCGAGGAGCTTTTCTCATTTCCCCAGGGAGTCGGCGACTTTGCTGAAGCACTCGCCGATCTGCTCTACGACCGCATGCCCGAAAGTTTCCGCCGGTCGCTTCAGCTCCGCACGCGCTACGATCCGACCCTTCTCACCGAAGAGGAATGGGCGCTTCTCAAGGCCGGGCCCCCTGTGATGGCTCTCCTTTCCATCCGCTCGGACAAGATGAGCCATATCGAATCTCTGTCTGCCTGGCTGCCGAATATTTTACGCAACTGTTTTGAGCTCAACAACTTGTCTCGCAACGAGGCCGAGAAGGCGATCATTTTTCCGGCGGCACAGCAGGGTGATTTCCTGTCGCCGCCTTTCTCCTACGAGCAGGAATCCCTCGGCAGAATACTGAGCTTCCTCTCCAAGGACGGGGCCACGGATATCGAATCCTTTCAGCTTCAGATCCTCTGCCAGCACGTAGAGGAGGAGATCGTCCTTAGGCAAAATGATTCCTATATAGAATCCTCTGACATCGGGGACCTGGAGGAGATCTATAAGAGCTATTACGAACGCAGTATCCAGAAGCTGCCCGCCAATGCGCAGAAAGCGGCAAGGATACTGATCGAGGATGGATTGGTGTTCGAAGACGACAAGCGTCGTCTGAGCCTGTATGAGGGCCAAATTCAGAGGAATTATCAGATTGGAGCCGACCTCCTCCGCAGTCTCGTGGACACCCATCTGATTCGTGCCGAGCCTCACGCCGGCGGCGGCTACGCTTACGAAGTGAGCCATGACAGCCTGGTGATCCCTATACTGCGGGCCAAGCAAAGGCGCCTGGAAGCGGAGTTGCTGGAACATGAGGAGGGAAAAAGGCAGGAGAAGATAAGGTTCAAGAAAAGAAAGGCGTTACGTTTAGGAACCGGCTGCGGCACGCTAACTGTCTCGGGGTTGATCAGCGGTATTCTTTTATGGGGAACGAGTGGATGGTTCTCGTTATTATTTATTCCAATTATGGTCTATACGGTGCTCTCACTGCTCGCACCCCTCTATCTGATTCACGAGTACGTCACGGAAGAGAGTCTCATGGCGAAGTGGAGGCGGTTGCGAGCCGCCCAGAAACAACCTTCAGCCGAGGTCTGAATGGCCGACCTGCGAGACGAAGTTACAGCGTTGATTCGTGCCGACAAGCTGGAGGGCACGGTGGACCGTCTGCTCGCCTTTCTGGGGAAGCGGGATCCCGAGCTCATTGCGGAGCTCACCGAGCATGGTAGGACCCTCGAGCGCAGCCGGAAGCAGGTGCGACGGGGGCTCCTCGCCGGCACCGAGGAGAGCCTGATCCGCACGAAGGTAGCTTATGCGCTTCTGGACCTGCTCCCTGAAATCCTGGAAGCGCCGGATGCCAACGCCCCACCTACTCAGGAAACTACTGGCGCCAAGCAGGCATTCATTTCGTACAGCCACCACGATCGTGAGGCTGCCGAGAGGCTGGCGCAGGCCCTCCGATCGGCCGGAGTCGTCGTGCTCATCGACGACAAGGCGATGAGAGCCGGCGAAGGGATCGAGAGCTTCATCAAGGATTCCATTGCCAAGGCCGATGTCACCGTCTCGCTGGTTTCGAGGACGAGCCTGCTTTCAGCCTGGGTGGCCATGGAGACGATTCAGGCATTCGAGCATGGGAGATTCGATCGAGGAAGGCAATTCATCGCCTGCTACCTTGATGATGGGTTCTTCCAGCCAGGCTTCAGGTTGACCGCGACGCAGGAGATCGATGCAAGAATCGGTGAAATCGATGAGCTGCTGCCGCGGTACGCCGAAGAGAAGCTCGATCCGGTCGAGTTGAATAGCGAGAAATCGCGTCTCTTCAAGCTGCGCAACAACCTCGGCGAGATCCTTTTGCGGCTGAAGGAGCACCTGACCCTGGATCTCAGGAAGGAAAGCTTCGAGAGTAGCATCGCCAGGTTGATCCACGCGATCCAGGTCCCAGAGAGAGAACGGCAGCCTGAGCCGCACTGACGGCATCTATCAATCAATAGCCGCTTGGAGACGTAACACTCCGCCAGGCAGAATGGTCATTGGCTCGCCGCGAACCAGCCATACGCCCTCGGAGACCACTCTGTGGATCCAGTGGCTGAAGGCGTGGGCCCGCGTCAAGAGGCCCACGCAGTCGCCGGGGGAGGCCCTTGACGCGAGCCCACAGTGCCGTCGCTCAAAGCAACAGCCAAGGGTGACCTACTCGCACCCTGCTGCCGTCTGCCTGGTGTAGCTGGGAGAGTGTTGGCGGGAAGCCGACTACTTCGGCATCACGACGCTGTCGATGACATGGATCACGCCGTTCGACTGATACACATCGGCGGTCGTCACGGTGGAGGTGCCGCCCTTCGCATCCTTGAGAGCGACGTTCTTGCCAGTCATCATGGCGGTCAGGGTTTCGCCCTCGACAGTCTTGAGGGTGGCCTTGCCGTTGCCGGCCTTGATCATCTTGGCGAGCGCGGCGGAGTCGACGTTGCCGGGGACCACGTGATACGTCAGGATCTTGGTGAGGGTCTGCTTGTTCTCGGGCTTGAGCAGAGTGTCGACGGTGCCGGCCGGCAGCTTGCCGAAGGCGGCATTGGTCGGTGCGAAGACGGTGAACGGCCCCTTGCCCTTGAGGGTATCCACCAGGCCGGCCGCCTTGACCGCGGCGACGAGGGTTGTATGGTCGGCCGAGTTGACGGCATTGTCGATGATGTCCTTGGTGGTGTACATGGCTGCACCGCCGACCATCGGGTTGTCTTTCGCCAGGAGCTGCATCGGTACCACCATCACCGCCAGAGCCAGCAGGGCGCCAAGCATTTTCTTTCCATTCATTGGAGTTAACCCCTTTCTGTGAGTTGCCCGGACGCCGTCCGGCGTTCGGGTTCACAAGGGGTTACGCGACGGATCGACAATTGGATGTATAGATATTGTTCTCAGCGCTACAATCCCGTCACCCGCACCACCTCTTCGAACGTCGTCAGCCCCTCCGCCAGCTTGCGCAGCGCCGACTGGCGCAGCGTCCGCATGCCGTTCTTCACGGCCTCGCGCTTGATCTCGGGGGAGTCGACTCCCGTGACGATGAGGTTCTTGACGGCTTCGTCGATGGGGAGGATCTCGAAGATGCCGGTGCGGCCGAGGTAGCCGGTGCCGCGGCACTCGAAGCAGCCTTCGCCTTCCTTGACCTTGACCTTCTTGCCCTGAGGGACGGCGAGGCGGAGGGTGGTGACCTCGTCGGAAGTCAGGTAGCGCTCGGTGGTGCAGTGCGGGCAGATGCGGCGCAGCAGGCGCTGCGCCATCGAGCCGACCAGGGTCGAGCTGATGAGGAAGCGCTCGACGCCCAGGTCCGCGAGACGGGAGATGGAGGAGGGGGCGTCGTTGGTGTGCAGGGTAGAGAAGACAAGGTGGCCGGTCAGGGCCGCCTGGATCGCGTATTGGGCCGTCTCCGCGTCGCGGATCTCACCCACCATGATGACGTCCGGGTCCTGCCGCAGGATGTGCCGCAGGGCGGCGGCAAAGGTGATCCCCACCTTGAGCTGCACCGCCGTCTGGTTGAAGTCCTCGTAGACCATCTCGATCGGATCCTCGATCGTGGTCACGTTGACCTCGCGTGTGGCGATGATCTTCAGCGCGGCGTAGAGGGTGGTCGTCTTGCCCGAGCCGGTGGGGCCGGTCACCAGGATGATGCCGTGGGGGCGGCTGATGAAGTCGTTGAACTGCTGGAGCTCGTCCGGGTAGAAGCCGAGGCCGGAGAGGTCCTGGACCAGCACCTGGGGGTCGAAGATCCGCATCACGACCTTCTCGCCGAAGGCCACCGGCAACGACGAGACGCGCAGCTCGACCTCGCGGCCGGCGCGCATGGTCTTGACCCGCCCATCCTGCGGCCGGCGCTTCTCGGCGATGTCCAGGCGCGACATGGTCTTGATGCGGGACGTCACGGCGGCGTGGACGACCTTGGGCATGCGCTGGATGTCGTGCAGGACGCCGTCGATGCGGAAGCGGATCAGGCTGTCGTCGCGCTTGGGCTCGATGTGGATGTCGCTCGCCCGGCAGTCGTAGGCATGCTGCAGCATGAACTCCACGGCCTTGACGACGTGCGCGTCCGAGGACTCGATCTCGGCCTCGGATTTCATGCGGACGAGCTGCTCGAGGTTGCCGAGGTCGATGCCGGAGTTCAGGTCGCGCTCGGCCTTCTTGACCGAGTGGCGCAGGCCGTAGAATTCGGTCAAGGCCTTGATGATGTCCGGCTCGGAGGCGACCACGAAGTCGAGGTCGCGGCCGGCGATGCGCCGGAAGGAGTCGATCCCCTCCATGTCGTAGGGGTTGGCCAGGGCCACGCGCAGCTTGCCGCCCGCCATGTCGAGCGGGATCATGCGGTGCCGGCGGGCGAAGGGCCGCGACATCTTGGACTCGATGAGGTCGGCGTTGAGGCTCAAGGTGTCGATCCGGATGTGGCCGAGCTTGGCGTCGTCGGCGATCGCCTGGGCGATCTCGTGCTCGCCCAGGGGGCCTCCCGAGTCGCGCAAGTCGCGCAGGTTGAGCCGGATGATGATCTCGTAGGCGACGGACTTCTGCTCGTAGGCGCTGCCGGTCCGCATGCGGCTCGGCAGGAGCTTCGCCTCCTGCTTGATCATCTCCCCCTGCTCCGGGGTGATGTGCTTCTGGCGCACCAGGATGTCTGCGACGAGGTCGGGGGTAAGCGTCATACGAGGGGAAGTGTAACTCGGAGTGAAGGGGAATCTGGAGTTCCGGTCCGTCTATGCCCGCAGGAGGCCTTACATGTCCGAGCTCCAGATCAGTCCCAAGAGTGTCTCGATCTCCGCCGGCCAGACCCAGAGCTTCGAAGCTTTCAAGGACGGGAAACGCCTCCAGGCAGGGGTGACGTGGTCTCACATTCCGAGCTCGGCTGGTGCACTCAGCCAGGAGGGGGTCTACGCGGCTCCGTCCCGGATCTTCCGCAGCCGGAAGGTAACCGTGATCGCCAAGGCCGACGGTGAGTCGGCGGTCGCGGCCATCGAGCTGACTCCGCACTCCTTCTGGGTCCAGTTCCTGGGTGGCTACCTTCTGGCTGTATTTCTGATCCTCTTGATCTTCGTCACCTCCTGCTGGCACAAGCTCTGCCCGCGCTGCGAGCCGGACGAGGTGCGGTTGAGCCCTCCCGTGGTGACTCTCACGCCAGGGGAGGCCCAGGCCTTCAGCGCCAACACGACGGTGTCGCCGAAGCTTGGAATCTACACGGCTCCTCGCCCTCTGCAAGCGCCCGGCAAAGTCGTGATCAAGACCCGATCCGAGGGAGAGCTTGCGAAGGTCGGGCGTGCTGAGGTCTTCCTGTCGCCCGATCTGGGCTTGTCGATCCAGCCGGTCAACGTGAGCGTGCCTGCGGGCGGGAGCGTGGATCTGACGGCGAGGCTCAGCCGATTACGTACGCCAGACGCAGCGGGCGCAGAGGCCAGACCGGAGGTGGAGTGGCTGGACCCCGAGCTCGGCTCGCTCACGCCTCTCGACCCGACCGGGAAGACGGCCCGGTTCAGCGTGGAGGCCGCCGGGATCGAGCGCCCCGTGGCCGTCAAGATCCTGGCCAGAACCCTCGAAGGCACTGCGGTCGCCGGGGCCTGGGTCACCGTGCTGCCGGATTCCCACGCTGCGGATTCCTGCACCCAGGACGGCCGAACCAACGTCGCGTCGCTACTCCTGCTGCTCGCCCTCATGGGTGCTCTGGGGGGCATGATTCATGGTATCTCGTCGTTCACCACCTTTGTCGGAAACCGAGAGTTCCTCCCGAGTTGGTTATGGTGGTACATCTTCAAGCCGTTTCTCGCGGCGCTCGTCGCCATAGTCGTGTTCCTGGTTTTCCGGGCTGGTTTCGGCGTGGGCAGTTTCTCCCTGGCCGGCGCTGACTGTCTCCGAGTCGCCGCCTTCGCGGGACTGATCGGGCTCTTCCACGAGCCGGCCACCCTCAAGCTCAAGGACATTTTCGAGACGCTCTTCACGCCGCGCAACGACCCGCGCAAGGACGAAGCCGGCAAGGCGAAGAACGCAGGGCCAAAGATCGAGCGTCTGGAGCCGGACAAGGTGACCGAGAAGGCTACGGTGACCGTTCTCACGATTCATGGCAGCGGCTTCGCGCCATCGTGCCAAGTGATGGTTGGGTCGGATTTGCGCAAGCCCCAGGAGCCCGTGACGGAGACGAAGCTCGTCGTCCCGCTTGATCCAAGGGACATCGAGAAACCCGGCAAGGTTCAAGTGGTAGTCTTCAACAAGCCGCCCGACGGCGAGGCCTCTAACCCAATGTTTCTGGAGGTTGAGCAGAAGCCCTCGTAATAAATAGCTCTCTTGAGCTTGGTTCAAGGGACCGGCCGGACGACGCTTTGGCTCGCTCCCGGCACGTCTGGATGATCTCTCTCGCGAGATCAATGTCCTCGGAGAAGACCCCTGGTGGCCAGTTCCCGCGCAGGTCGCGCAGGTTGAGCCGGATGATGATCTCGTAGGCGACGGACTTCTGCTCGTAGGCGCTGCCGGTCCGCATGCGGCTCGGCAGGAGCTTCGCCTCCTGCTTGATCATCTCGCCCTGTTCCGGGGTGATGTGCTTCTGGCGCACCAGGATGTCTGCGACGAGGTCGGGGGTGAGCGTCATACGAGGGGAAGTGTAGCTCAGTCGTTCGGGAACCGGCGCCGCTTGTGCCCTGTGCATGCATTGCCTATGATGTTTGCATGCAGTATACCCTCAGAGACATCCCGTCAACTGTGGACGCCGAGCTTCGCCGGCGCGCGAAGGCAGAAGGCAGAAGCCTCAATACCGTGGCCATCGAAGCTCTGATCCGTGGCGCGGGTTTGGGCGAGACCCCGGTCCGCCAACGCGATCTCGGCGATATCGCCGGGACTTGGCAGGAGGACCCCGACTTCGACCAGGCGATTGCGGAGCAGGACCAGATCGACGAACGGCTGTGGCGATGAGGCTCGCCCTCGACACCAACCGCTATACCGACCTGGGCCGCGGCGTGGACGAGGTGGTCGAGCTCATCGAGCATGCGGAGGCCGTCTTTCTTCCCTTTGCTGTGCTTGGCGAGCTGAGGGCCGGCTTCTCCCTCGGGAAGAGGGGAGCCGAGAACGAACGCATGTTGCGCCGTTTCCTGATGAAACCAGGAGTGGCCGTCCTGTTCGCCGACGACCAGACCACGCATCACTACGCTGCTGTCTTTCGCCAGCTACGGCGGCAAGGAACGCCGATTCCGACCAACGATGTGTGGATTGCCGCGCTGGTCCTGCAGCACGCTCTCGTCCTCTGCGATCGCGATCGTCATTTCGATCATCTGCCCCAGATTCCCCGGGTGTGAAGGCCACGAGCGCCCGCCTCGGTACGCTACACTGCGTTCATGCGAGCGCTCTTCCAGATCCCCCTGGCTCTTTGGCTCCTCCTCTCCTGCGCTCCTGGCGGGGGCGGGGAGGCCCGGGAGGCGTCCGCCGCCCCCCAGGCACCGGCGGCGCAGGCCTCTTCGCGGCTGCCGCTTGGCGAGATCCGCCTGCCTGCCGGGTTCAAGATCGAGGTCTTCTCCGACCAGGTCCCCAATTCCCGCCAGATGGCGCTGTCGCCGCGCGGCATCCTCTATGCGGGCTCGCGTAGCGAAGGGAAGGTCTATGCGGTCGTCGACGCCAACAAGGACGGCCGCGCAGACCAGGTCTTCACCATCGCCCGCGGCCTGAAGATGCCGAGCGGCCTGGCCTTCCGCGACGGCGCCCTCTATGTCGGCGACGTGTCGCGGGTGCTGCGCTGGGACGGCATCGACGACCGGCTGAAGAATCCCCCGGAGCCCAAGGTGGTTTCGGAGGCCTTTCCGAGCGACCGCCACCATGGCTGGAAGTTCATCGCCTTCGGTCCCGACGGCCTCCTCTATGTGCCGGTGGGGGCGCCGTGCAACATCTGCGAGAGCGAGAAGCCGATCTACGCCTCGATCACGCGGATCAAGGTGAATCCGAACGGCACGGCCTCGGCTCCCGAGATCGTCGCCCGCGGCGTCCGCAACACGGTGGGCTTCGACTGGCATCCGCAGACCAGGGAGCTCTGGTTTGCCGAGAACGGCCGCGACATGATGGGGGACAACCAGCCTCCGGACGAGCTGAACCGGGTCCCCCGGCCCGGGCTCCATTTCGGGTACCCATACTGCCACGGCAACGCCATCCCGGACCCGGAATTCGGTAAGAAGAGGAGCTGCGACCAGTTTGTCGGGCCGGAGAGGAGCTCGGACCGCATGTGGCGGCGATCGGGATGCGCTTCTACACCGGGTCGATGTTTCCGGCCGAGTACCGCAACCAGATCTTCATTGCCGAGCACGGCTCGTGGAACCGCAGCGAGCCGATCGGCTACCGCGTCATGCTCGTCCGCCTGAAGGACGGCCGGGCCGTCTCCTACGAGCCCTTTGCCGAGGGGTGGCTGCGCAGGAACGGCAAGGCCTGGGGGCGTCCGGCCGACGTGCTGGTGATGCCGGACGGGGCGTTGCTGGTGTCCGACGACGAGGCGGGCGCCATCTACCGGATCACCTACGGCAAGGCCGGTTGAGAGACCCTCGTCCCCCCGGCAGAGGCCTCGGGCAGCGGCTCCGGTGGCGTGCCCGGCGCCTGTGGGAGTGGCTCTTCCCGCCGCGGGTGGAGCTGCCTGAGGAGGTGCGGCGCCTGCTCGCCGTGTCCTACCCGACCCTCGATCTCCGCCGGGTGAGCTTCCACCGCGGCCTGCCGCATCTGCTGCGGTGGGCCGCCCACGGCATTACGCTGTCGGCAGTGCTCTCGCCCTTCGGGTGCCGCATCTACATCCAGCCACGCAGGTTGGACACCGCCTCGGTCGACGGTCTCGGGCTCCTCGTCCACGAGGCCTTCCACGCCCTGCAGATGCAGGAGGCCGGCCCGGGGCTCGGTCTCCTCCGTCCCTTCATCGTCCTCTATCTCGCCTGTGCGGCCGGCAATGGATTCCAGTATCACCGCCATCCGATGGAGCGCGACGCCTATCGCATTGCCGGGAGGGGCCGGAGCCTCTTCGAGTGCGCGGGCGGAGCCCCCGGATGCGTATCGGTCGAGACGAGCGGCCTGCGCTTCTGGCGCAAGCTGGCGACGAGCACACCGGGGAGCCGGGCGGTCCGGTCGCCATGGGTCGTGCCGCTGTTCGCTCCTGTCGTGCTGGTCTGGCTGCTCGCCTGGACCGGCGCGGTGGGCCTGCTGGCGTTGGCGAAGCTCCTGGTCGAGGGGGCAGGATTGATCGTGGCGGGGCTGCTGCGGCTCGCAGCGGAAATAGTTTTCCTGATCGAGAGAATTTTTCAGGTCTTCCGCCACGATTTGGCGCATCCTCGCGACATCGATCAAGAATGAACGCGACCATTCCCAGGGCGCCCTTGTCCATAACGCTTGGGGTGCACTAAAGTGAGTGTGTTCCCTGCACGCGCTCCGGCTGCGGAGCCTCTTTTGTATTGCGCTCCGGCGCTTTAGATTGCTGGAGGAAATTCTGGGAAAAAGGGGGGAATTGTCGTAATGCGGAGACCTCTATGGCTCCTGATCGCCGATCCTTACGAGCTCTTCCGCAAATCGCTCGCTTCGGCGCTCTGCCAGCACGGCCGTTTCGAGGCGGTCGGCGAAGCCGGGAGCTGGGAACAGATGTCGGGCCTGCTCGCGGCGCAGGGTCCTGGCATCCTGGTGGCGAGCCTCGATCTCTTTGATGGGGAGGGTCCGCAGAGGATCCGGAGCCTGCGGGACCGCTTCCCGGACGTCAAGCTGCTGCTCCTGGGACGTAACGATTCCGAGGAGCAGATTCTCGAATACCTGCAGAGCGGAGCGAAGGGTTTTCTCTTTCGCAATCAGCCGCTGTCGGATCTGCTGTCGTCCCTGGAGCTGGTCGAGCGCGGCGAGATGGCCTGCTCGCCGCGGGTGGCGCACATCCTGTTCTCCCGCCTGGGCGAGCTCGGCCGCGAGCGGCGGCGGCGCGAGCGGCTCGACGTGCTGGAGCTCACGGCGCGGGAGATGGAAATCCTGCACCTGATGGCCGGGGGCCTGAGCAACCAGGAGATCGCCCAGCGCCTCTTCCTGTCCGTCCATACGGTCAAGAACCACGTCCACAAGATCCTGGAGACGCTCGGCGTTCCGAACCGCTGGGCAGCCGTACGGCACGCCTTTGCCAAGGGTTGGCTGCAAGAGGGGCGGCGGGGCTCGTAGTCATGGAGGAAGTGGAGCCGACCATCTCCGTGATGATCCTGGGAGGGGATCGGGTTTTCGTCGAAGCATTGGAGGCGGTTCTGCCGGCGGAGAAGGGGCTCCGCCTCTGTGCCACTTCCGCGGAAAGCCAGGACCCTCCCTCGATCATCCTGATCGACGCGTCGTACAGCCCGGCAGAGGCCCTCTCTCTGACCTGGTCCGCGCGCGAGCGGTTTCCTGAAGCCCAGATCATGGTCCTCGGGCTGGAGCGCGAGGACGAAAGCGTCCTCGAGTTCATCGAGGCGGGCGCGGCAGCCTACCTCCTCCAGAGCGCCTCGCCCGACCGGCTGATCGAGGCGCTCCGCTTCCTGCGCGACGGCCAGGTCCACTCCTCGCCGCGGATCACAGCCGCCGTCCTGGACCGGATCGCCGCCCTCGAGAAGGACCGCCGGGTCATCGCGCTGCCCGAGGGCTGCGATCCGCTCACCGCTCGGGAAGCTCGAGACCCTCTCTCTCATGGCCCGCGGTCTGCGCAACAAGGAGATTGCCCACGCGCTCCACATCACCGTGCAGACGGTGAAGAATCACGTGCACAACATCCTCGGGAAGCTGCGGGTCCACCGGCGCCGCGACGCCGTGCGCCTCGCCTACGAGATGGGCCTCCTGCGCGAGCCGCGGGAGGCGTTGGATCTCTTTTGAACCCCCGCGCTCCTTGCGTAAAGCAGAGCTAAACCGTACTCTGACAAAGGGCGCAGCTCTGCGCAGGCCTGGATCTTGCGCGAGGATCACGCCCAGACAGGCGTCGGAGAGCCGCAAGGTGGGGAGGTATTGTGAGCGAACAGCAGACTAGCGGTATCGTCAGAGGCGCCTTCCAATTCGGCAACGAGGTGGTCTCGCTGCTGGCCGGCATGGCCAAGGGGCTTACCACGCCCCAGGTGCTGAACCCGTTCGTGGCGCTCACCCTGACGGGGAATCCCATCTCGCGGGCGACCGCCGGGCTCCGCCTCTTCCTGGCGGGCGGCAATGTCTGGACCAGCGCCAAGGAGCTCGGGAACAAGGGCGCGATCTTCGTGCTCGTGCCGGCGGTCGGACCGCTGATCGGCGCACCCCCCCACGGTCTCCTGCCGCTGCCGCAAATGGTCGCCAATGCCTATGGGCGGCTCGGCGAGTTCTACTCGCTCTGGGCCATCGAGGGTCTGGGGCACAGCTACGGGGACCGATTCTGGGAGCAGGGCACGGCGCCGCATGGCATCCTGTCGACGGAGGTCACCAGGGACCTGCCGCCCGGCAGCCTGCCCATGCTGAACGCCGGCATCGGGCTGTCCATCGCCCGCAAGACCTACGAAGGCAATCTCGCCGGGTTCCCGGGCGGGCTGCGCTGGGACACGCCGGCCGCGGACATCCGCCGGATGATCGCGGAGATCGTCCGCCTCGACCACGACAACGCCACGCCCGGCTACGCCGGGGCGGTCTACGAAAACCTGGGCCTGACCACCCGCTTGCTGCGTCCGACCATGGTGCCGGCCGTCGACCAGGTGCTGCGCGAGATCGCGCCGGAGGTCCGCGGCTACTTCTGGCACGGCGTGGGCCGGTTGCTGTATTTCTGGCTCATCAATTTCCTTCCCTGCTCGGACTGGACCATCTTCGAGATGGCACGGCACGAGGCTCCCGACGAGGCGGCGCTCCTCAACACCTGGGCCGGAGCGGCCTGGGGCTACGCGCTCGTCAACCAGCGAAACCCGCAGATCATGGCGGACCTGCTCCTCCGGCTCAACGGCGAGGAGCTGGCGCAGAACGGCGGCTTTGCCAACGGCATCGCCTCCTCGATGATGATGCGCTTCGACACGACGCCGGACGCGTCGTACATCGAGCCGTTCATCCGCTATCGGCCGGCCGACCGGCGGGTCGCTGCGCTGTGGGACCGGCTGGTGCGCATCCCCGCCGAGACGGCGCTCAACGACTACTACCCGGTAATCAAGCAGCAGGGCCGCATGGGTGACATCTTCGAGTACCGCGACCTGGCGGCATATGTCGCGCAGCTGCGGCGGGGCGCGGCATGAGGGTCTTCTGGCTCAACCTCCGCCGGATGGGCTGGATCGTCCGCGTGCTCGTCCTCCACGGGCTCGCGCACGGGCTGGGGCCGCGCCTGGCCCGCTGGCCCCGTCTCGCCCGGCGCCTGCCGGAGGTGGGGCTCTCCGGCCCCGAGCGCGCGCGCGTCGTCCTCGAGGACCTCGGCGGCACGTTCATCAAGTTTGGCCAGATGCTGGCCCTGCAAACCGATGTGATCCCCTTCGAGTATTGCCACGCGCTGTCGCGGCTCCTCGACCGCGTGGCGCCCTTCGGGTACGCCGAGGTCGAGCAGACCTTCGTCGAAGAGCTCGGGGCGCCGCCATCCGCGATCTTCGAGTCGTTCGAGACCGAGCCGATCGCCACCGCCTCCATCGGCCAGGTCCACATCGCCTACCTCGAAGGATGCAAGCTCGCTGTCAAGGTGCAGCGGCCGAGCGTGAAGACGGACTTCGCCGGTGACATCCGTCTGATGACGACGATGATCCGAGTGATCCGCGCTCTCCGCATCAAGGCCATCTACTGGATGATCGAGCCGCTCTCCGAGTTCATCGGCTGGACCGCCGAGGAGCTCGACTACCGGAACGAGGCCCGCTACATGGACCAGCTCCGGATCAACGCCCGCGACAACCCGGTGGAGCGGGTGCCCGAGGTCCTGTGCCGCCACACCACGCGCCGCATTCTGGTCATGGAATTCTTCGAGGGCTCCACCCTGCTCGGCTATCTGCGGGCGCGGGAGACGGGAGACGAGACCACCGTCCGCCGCCTGGAGCTGACGGGCTTCGACCCGCAGCGCTTCGCGCGCAACATCATCGAGAACTTCCTGGGCGATGCCTTCCGGCATGGCCTGTTCCACGCCGATCTCCACCCGGCGAACCTGATGATCCTGCCGGAAAACGTCGTCGGCTATATCGACTTCGGCATCACCGGCGTGCTCAGCCACTATTCGCGCCGCCATCTGATCAATCTCACTCTTTCCTACACCCAGGGCGATCTCGACGGGATGTGCCAGGCCTTCTTCAAGGTCACCTCCATGGACGCGAGCTCCGATCCCGTCGGCTTCCGGGCGGGGCTGCTGAAGATGGCCGATCAGTGGTACGACTACCAGGGGCAGGAGCGGCGCCTGCGCAAGAATTTCACCCTGGTGATGCTCGACATGCTGCGCCTGTCCCGCGCCACCGGCATCTGGCCTGAGCGGGACGTCATCAAATACATCCGCTCGTCGATCGCCATCGACGGCCTGATCACCCGCTTCGCGCCGGGGTTCGACATCGGCGGGTATCTGGCCTTGGTATGCGACCGTTACCTCCGCCAGGAGTCCTGGAGTCAACTGGTCTCGTACGACCGCATGGTTCAGTGGTCGGCGGCGGTGGGCCACCTGGCGCAAGACGGGCAAGCCCGTGCCACCCGGTTTCTCGAGAGGCTGACGTCACGGGAGCGGCGGACGGCGATCGGTCCTGCCGCCAGGGACCCGGTACCGGCGGAGCGGGCCTTCCGCTTCGCCGCGGTCGCTTTCGGAATCTCGTTGCTCATCACGATGACCGGGGAGCAGGCTGCTCTCGGGCTCAACCTGTTCACGGCCGAGCTCCTGATTGCCGCAGCCTCCCTGATCCTGTTCGTCGACAGTTTGCGCAGGTTGGTATGAGATCTGTATGAGAGACCTGCAGGAGAGGAAGGAGCTGCCCATGCGTGAGTTGACCAAGTCGATGCTGAGTTTCTCCTGGGCGATGCCGCTCTACGGCCTGAAGCAGATGCTCAACCTGTCGATGCCGCAGGACATGAGCCGCCCCTTCGACAAGGCGGCCGAGGGATTCGACACCGTGACCGGCACGATGAGGAAGGAGCTGGGCCCGACCCTGCGCGGTCTGTTCGACGCCGGCGACCAGATCCAGCGCGGCGTGACGGACCTGATGTTCAGCGTCTTCAACGTCCAGGCGTTCGATCCGACCTCCTGGATGCGGATGAGCTCGGAGATGATGCAGCGCTCGATGCGGGGCATGGAGCGCGGCATGGGGCAGGTCATGCCGGGGAGCATGGGCCAGGGCGACCGCGCCGCCGCGAGCGCCGGAGATGCGGCCTACCGCACCGCGGCCGTCATGGACGAGGCCGCCTACCAGACCGCCGCCGGCATGACGGACGTGGCCTACCGTGCCGCGGACGCGACCGCCCGCGCGACGGACGCCGCCCTCGGCGGCACGGCCGGTAGCCCGATCGACGTGCCCGCGGGCTGGACCTCGGCCGCGCCGAGGATTTGAGCGGCAGGAAACGGCCATGCGCGACCTGACCAAATCGGCGGTCAGCCTCTCCTGGGGGGCACCGCTGTACGGCACACAGCAGCTCCTCCGCCTGCTGTCGTCGTCGGCCGGGGAGCGCCAGAAAGCCACCGGAGGCCTCGGTGCGGTCACCGGCGCGATGTCGGGCCAGCTCGGCGAGGAGAGCTGGCTGAAGCAGATCTACCAGGTCGGCCAATGCCTGCAGAACGCCCTGGTGACGATGGGGCCCAGCCTTCTCAGTCCGCAGATGTTGGACCCGACGCTCTGGCTGAACGCCTCCATGGCGGCGGCGCAGCGGTCGGCCGTGGCGGCCCGCCTGGTCGCGGAGGGCAACGGGGGGCTCGCCCTGGAGGAGATCCGCTTCAAGGGCGAGGTCTTCTGCCTCGTCCTCGACGTGGCCAAGCTGATCGGGGTGCCCACGACTCTGCCATTCCCCCTCTACGAGCTGCTCGACCGGTCCTACGCCCTCGGCCCGTTCCGCGCTCTCTGGGCGGTGGAGGGCCTGGGGCACGACTACGGCGACAGCTTCTGGAATCACGGCATGACGCCGCACCGCATCCTGAACGACGAGCGGACGAGCGCCCTGCCGGACAAGAGCCTGACCATGCTCCATGCGGGCATCGGTCTGTCCATCGCGCAGCACCTCCTGAGCAACGCTAGCAACCAGACCTCGTTCGAGCAGCTCCGCGACACGGTGCGCCAGATCTTCGAGCTCGACGTGGACAACTCGCGTCCGGGATACCTCGGCTGCGCCGTCGAGTCGCTCGGCCTGGTGACCCGCACCTTCCACCCCGAGCTGACGCAGTCCATCGACCGGGCGGTGCAGGAGGTCGCTCCCGAGTTCCGCGGCTACTTCTGGCACGGCGCGGGCCGGGCGATCTATTTCGGCGCGATCAACTTCCTGCCGGGCTCGGACGGGTTGCTCTTCGAACAGGCGGGGCAGGAAGCCCCGGACGAACAGGCCCGCCTGAGCGCGGTGGCCGGCGCGGCCTGGGGCTACACGCTGGTCTCCCAGCGCGATCCGAACGTCCTCGCCAAGCTGCTGATCGAGCCCTATGGCGACGAGCTGGCGCGCGACGGCGCCTTCGCCAACGGCGTGGCCTCCTCGACGGTCATGCGCTTCGACACGACGCCGGACGCCCCCCTCCTCGAAGCCTTCCGCCGGTACGAGCCGGAGCCGTCGAACCGCCGGCTGGTGGAGCTCTGGGACCACCTGGTGCGCGGGCCGTTCACGGCCGCGCTCGACGTGTACTATCCGGTGATCAAGGCGAGCGCCCGGCTGGGCGAGGTCTTCGAGTACCGCGACCTGCCGGCGTTCGTGGCGCAGCTCCAGCGCGAGGGCTGGGGCGGGAGGGGCGCGGCGTGATGCAGCCGCGGCGAGCCGGCCGGCCGGCGGCGCAGCAACGCAGGCGCGAGGTCGAGAGCTGCCTCGCCCGCTGGGAGCTGCTGCGCCGCCCCCGCCCGTTGCGCCCCGGGGCCGGGCCCGCCGACGCGTCCCTCGTCCACCGTCTGCAGGGGGCCCTCGAGGAGCTGGGGCCGGTCTTCACGGCCTTCGGGGCCTACCTGGCCTCGCGGATCGACCTCGTGACCGCGAGCGAGGGGCTGGCGCTGGCGGCGATCCGCAGCCGGGCGGCGCCGCTGCCGATCGGCGCGGTGCGCGAACGGATCGCGGCCGAGCTCGGCGCTCCCGCTGCCGAGGCCTTCGCCGCACTGGAGGAAACTCCCTACGAGTCCCGCCTGCTGGTGCAGGTCCACCGCGGACGGCTGGCGAGCGGCGAGCCCGTGATCCTGCGTCTGGTCCGGACCGAGGAGGACGAGGCGTTCGCGCTCGATCTCGAGATGCTCTCCCGCGTCGCCGAGGCCCTGGCCGCCAACGGCTGGAGCGCCCTGGCCGCCGAAGAGGCGGTCGCCGGCTTCCGGCAGGACCTCCAGGAGCAGACGAGCTTCCGGTCCGTGGCCCGGTCCCTGGAGCTGCTGGCTGGCGATGCGGCAGGCTTCGGGCGCCTGGCCGTGCCGTCAGTGTTCCCCGATCTGACGACCTCGCGGCTGCTCACCACCGCGGACCTGGGCGGCGTGTCCCTCGGCGAGATCGGCCGGGTGGGAGCGCGGAGCCTGGGGGGGCCGGACCGGCGGGAGATCGTGCGCCATCTCTGCTCCGTCTGGCTGCGACAGGCCCTCCTGGGCCGCGCCTTTCCCGTCGAGCTGGGCCCCGAGGACGTCCGGGTGCTGCCGGACGGGCGGATCGGCTGGCAGGGCGCCGCTTTCGTGCGGCCGCCGGCGGCGGCGCAGGCCGATCTGCTGGGGTTCGTGATCGCCGTGGCGGCGCGCGACCCGGACGAGGCCTGCACGCGCCTGCTGCCCGAAATGCTCGCGGAGGGGACCGCCGCCTCCGAGGAGGAGCTCCGGTTGCAGCTACGGCAGATCGTCCCCTTTCGCGACGGCGCCTGGAGCGCCGGCGGCGAAAGCCTGGCCGAGCACCTCTTCGTCTATGCGCGCGTCGCGCGCTCCTGCGGCTACCGGCCGCGCTACCAGCTGCTGGTCTTCTACCGCGGCCTTTTCGCGACCGCCGCCGCCGCCCGGGGCCTGGCTCCCGAAATGGATGCGCTCCTCGAAGGCCTCCAGGAGGTCCGGGTGCTGACGAGCTTCTCGCAGGTGCGGGACGCGATCCGTCCCGACCACTGGGGCGGCCAGCTCGACCGCTACGCCGCCCTGCTGTCGGTGCTGCCGCAGAAGCTCGACGAGCTGCTCACCCTGGCCGCCGAAGGGAGTGACCGGTCCGTCGTCGCGGAGCCTGGCCGCCGGCCGCGCCCGCAGGGGAGCTCGTCTCTGGTCGTCGCCTCCCTGCTGATGGTGCTGGGGGCTGCGGCCCTCGTGCTGCGCCGGCTCGCCGAGTCGGGAGCGCTCGCCGGCCGGGGAGACGAAATCGCCGCAGCCCTCTTCCTGGTGTTCGGGGGCTTTTTGCTCTGGGTTGCGCGCCGCGCCGGCTGAGGAGGTGCACGAATGATGCAGTTGTTCGGCCAGATGATGTGGTTGCCGGTCTCGATGCTCACCGGCTGCATCAACCTGCTCGCCACGGCGATGCGGGGTCTGCAGCAACCGGGCGGGCACAGTGCTCAGAGCGCGATCTGGGCTGGCAATGCTCCGAATGCTCCGAATGCTCCGGGTACGGGATTCCCGGGGGCTGGAACGTATACGGACCACCAACGGGCGCAGGGGGTCGGCGCCACCAAGCAAGCCAAGGAGGAACGCAAAATGTCGGATTGCTGCTGCGACAACGATCACCACGAAGTCAAGCTGGTGGAGTACACGATCGTCTCGATCAAGCGTTGCGCCGAGAGGATCATCACCAAGGGCGAGATCATCTACTCGGACGACATGAGCCCCGAGTCCTTCGCCACCTGGGTCGTCGCGCTCTACTTGCAGGACCCGAACGGCGAGCCGATTCCCCATGAGGAGAAGAAGTATCTCCGGGTCTACCACCACGTCCTGGAGTCGTGGCCGCGCCCGGACAAGGACTGCTGCGACGACCGGCAGGTCGACGTCCTGCGCGGGATCGAAAGGGCGATTCGGGAGCTCTCCGGGTCGCGGCGCGAAGAGACTGCGGTCAGCTGACGCCGCTTCGGCTGCGGCTGGACCGGAGCCTCCTGTCGTCCGACAGGGGCGCGCGGCGCGCATCTGCCGCGCACCGGGCGCCCCTGGGGACACGCGTCTCGTCCCGTGCTGTGGGCTCGCGCCGTGGCAAGGAGGGATGAACGATCGCGTGGAGAGTGCTCCGTACGTTCGGTGAGGCCGGCGAACCGATGATGGACCTGTCCTCTTCGCTGATGGTGCACAGCGCCCGCCAGCTTGGTGGGGTGCTGGGGGAGGCCGCGTCTCGGCAGACTCTGGGAGCGGCCCTGCGGCTGCTGCAGGAGTCGGCGAAGGTGGCACAGACGGCGCTGCCGGGAGAGGTGGGGCTCGAGTGGCTCGAGCTCGCCAACAAGCTCGAAGCGTTCGAGCACTTTCAGGACGCACGGCTGGACCTGGCGGCCGGCGAGAGGCCGTTGGCCGAGCAGGTCCTGCGGGCCGCGGCGCTCGGTCCCTACCGTGCGGTGTGGACGGTGGAAGGGCTCGGCTACGCTCGTGCCCGGAGCGCCTGGGCTGCGGCAGCGGCTCCAGGCCGTCTCCTGGCGGACCTCAGGCTGGAAGGTCTGCCCCTGGGCGCCGTCCTGCCGCTCCACACCGGAGCCGGCCTGTGCTTCGCCGACCGCCTGCTCGCGGCGGACGGCGCACGCAACCCGGAGGGCCTCGCCCGCTGGCATGCGTCGTGGGAGGAGAACGCCGGACCCGGGTACGGCTGCATCGCGGTCGAGGCGCTGGGGCTGGTGGCCAGGAATCTCCATCCCTATCTCCTCTCCGGGCTCGGCGAGCTGCTGGGGTCGATCGATCCGGTTCTCGCCGAGCATCTCTGGCACGGCGCCGGCCGCGGTCTCTATTTCGCACCCACCCATGCAGTGCCTCACAGCGGCGCCCTGGGGCGGGCGTTCGAGAAGGCCTGGCGGGAGCCTCCCGACGAGCCAGGCCGGCGCAACGCCACCGCGGGCCTGGCCTGGGCGCTCACCCTGGTCAACCTCCGGCACCCGGCGATCCTCGCCGGCGTGCTGCGGCGCCATGACGGAGAAATCGGCTCGGCCGAGGCTTTCTCGAACGGCGTCGCCTCGGCCGTGCTCGTCTGGTATGACATCGTAGGGCTCGATTTCCATCTCGACGCCTTCCTCGCGCATCGCCCGGACGGCCGTGCTCTGGCCGCGCTCTGGCGCGATCGCGTCGTGGCACCTTGCGAGGAGGCGCTCCAGCACACCTATCCGCGACTCCGGCAGAGCGGCGGGATGGCTCCGCTATTTCGCTGCCCGCCGGGAAAGGGGGTGTCCAGGCCATGATCTGGACTCTGTTCGGCCGGCTCTTCGATGCCACGATGGGTCAGATGTTGACTATGCTGGGCGGTCCGCGGCCCGGCAACCAGGGCTCTCCGTGGAATGCCATGTCACCGCCGGCGCAGCCGGCGCTGCCTCCCGCGCCAGGAGCCGGGGCGAGCGCCGGCGCCTTCCCGGTGCCCGCCCCCCGGCAGCCCGCTGCCTGGCAGCAGCCCGCGGCCAGCAGCACCACGGTCGTGGTCGTGGAGCGGCAGGAGAGCCGGACCCTCTCGCCGCGAGACCTCGACGACGACGCGATCCAGCTCGTGAAGTACGCCCTCGTCTCCATCCGGCGGTGCCACGAAAAAGTCCTCACCGGGGGAGTGATCCTGGTGACCACCCCGATGACCGCCGCGGGCTTCGCCACCTGGATCGTGGCCATGTATCTGCAGTCGCCCGAGTACCAGGCCGCCGTGGCGCAGGACCGCCGCAACGAGATCACGCATGCCGACAAGAAGTACCTGCGGGTCTCGTACGGGGTGCTCAAGCGTTGGCCGCGCACGCCTTCAAGCGGCTGCGGCCGCGGCAAGAGCGACTCCCTGGAGGGCATCCGGAACGCTCTGCTCGGGCTCCGCCGTCCGCTCCTCTTGTCGCCTGCTCCACAACCGTCTGCGGCCCGAGGGCCGGTCGCGGCAATCGCACCGCCGCCGGCCTACGAGCCCGCCCCGGGTCCCGCGGTGGTCGCGCCGACTGCCGAGCCTACTCCGGCCGTCACGGTACCCCCACGCCGGCCGAGACCTCCGCGCAAGGCGGCTCCGCCGGTTGCGGAGGCGCCACCCTCGCCGGGCGGCTCCGGTGCAGGAGCACCGCCCGTCGGGCCGCGGCGTGGCAACCGTCCCCCCGGTCCGCCGCGCAGGAGGCCGCGATGACCGGCTCCCCGTGCTGCTGCGGTGGTGGCGCCGAGAGGTCCTCGCCGGACTTCGGGACCACCGGCGAGCAGGATGCGGCGCTGGCCAGCGCCGGGACCTATCTGCGGCGGGGGCTCGACCTCAAGCGCTGGTGGGACCAGGCCTGGGCCACGAAGAGCTTCGCCCAGAGGTTTCCGCTCACGACCACATTCGACCGGCATGACGAGGAGAGCTTCGGCTTCTTCGACACCGCGGAGGTGGGGGGCCGGCAGATGCCCATCATGGGCAACTACCAGGCCATGTTCTACGACCAGCCCAAGTCGCCGGGCACGAGCAAGGGCATCGCGGCGCAGTGGATGCGCGATCAGCTCCGCGAGTTCGTGCTGCGCTATTTCATGCGCGTCAGCAGCTTCCGGCTGCCCGAGGCGTTCATCCCGCCGAGCGACCGCGAGCCCATCCCCGACTTCCTGCGCCCCCTGAGCTGGTGCCCGGAGGAGGACCCCCAGCTCATGGGCTTCGGCTTCCGGCAGATCTTCTACCAGCTGGCGGCCGGCGACCGGATCGGCGTCTTCCCGGAGACCGACCGTTCCGCCATCGTCGACCTGCGCGAGATCGGGCCGAAATACGAATGGATCCTGCCGCGCGTCTACATCTTCAACTTCAACCTGCCCATCCAGCCGTTCGGGCCCGGCACCCCCTCCTTGAGCGTGCCGCTCAAGGAGGGCAGCTACCTCATCATGAACCGCGACTTCGTGGTCAACGAGGAGGAGCCCACGCCCGACCTGCTGGGCCGTTACGGCTTCGGCTACGCCTTCATCAAGAACCCCAAGCCGCCCAGCTTTGGCCCCGCCTACGGCCCCGGCGAGTTCGAAGCCGCCATCGAGATCATCCAGTGGTCCGTCGACACGGCGGGGAAGATCAAGGCGGAGGCGATCTTCGTGGTCAACCGCCCCACCCAGATCGTCAACGTGTCGCTCAACCCCGTCGAATGGGGCTACCAGGTGGCGAGCCTGCTGACCCTGGGGACCTCCCGCTACCTCCTGGCGCCGGTCAAACGGGCCTTCGACAGGCTGCCCGGCAGCGGCCTGACCTTCGACCCCGTGACGCTCTCCATCTCGGCGGCCAACCTGTTGACCGGCGGCCTGGCGGCGCGGGACTTCTGCATCTCCCTCAAACAGTTGGAACGGGACTTTCTCGTCACCCACTTCCAGCAGCACTTTCAGACCCTGATCGGCTCGCTCGAGACCTGGCGCCAGGTCCCCGACTGGCTCGACACCGAGGCGCTGCCGCAATGGGCCCTTCACGGGAGGAGCTTCGCATGAACGGACAGGGAGGCGACCGGCCGGGCGGCAAGCCCGCGCCCGGGCAGGGCCCCGGATCTGCCATGGGGCCGGTCGGCGCTCTGCGCGAGCTGATGAAATCGACGCTCGGGTTCTCCTGGGCCATGTCGCTGTTCGGCGTCAAGAGCCTGAGCAACGCGCTCGCGCCCGACAAGGCCGTCGCCTCGCTCGACGCGGTCGCGCAGGCGACCGGGGAGCAGTTGGGCGACGGGCTACGCCCGCTCTTCCAGGCCGGGGACCGCATGCAGAGGGGGCTCGTCGACATGATGTTCGGCGCCGCGCCCGGGATGGGCGCGGCCGGAGGCGGCGCGGCCGGACCGCCCGGGATGGGAGCGACCGGGACGCCGCAGTCCGCCGCCCCGGGCTCCACTGTGTCCATGTCCTCCTCCGCGGCCCTCGCGGCGCCGCTCGCGCCGCGCACGCCTGTCGATGCCGGCCGGCTCGACCGGGGCGTCTTCGTCGTGCTCGGCGAGGGGCTCGCCGCCGGCGCCGGAGACTTCGCGCTCTGGGACGACTTCCAGCGCTGGAGCTTCCCGGCGCAGATGGCCTGCCAGATGCAGACCGATCTCGTGCAGCCGCTCCTCCAGCAGCCGGGCATCGGCAATCTGCCGGGCTTCCCGCCGCTGCCGGTCGTGATTCCGGGGCTGATGCAGACGACGGTCCTCGAGCCGTGGCCACCGCCGGCCGCGGTGGGCAACCTGTCGGTGCCGGGCTTCCGGATCGCCGACGCGCTCAAGCTTCGTCCGCAACCGCCGCTGGTGCACCGCGACGACGCCCGGCAGACGGCCGCCAACCTCATCCTGGGCATGCCGGAGATGCTGGAGGGCGCCGCAGGCGAGCTACCCACCCAGCTTCAGCGGGCACTGCAGCGCAGGCCCACCCTGGCGCTCGTCGCCCTCGGTTACACGGAGGCCATCGAGGCCGTCGTCACCGGCGACACCCGCCGGCTGCCGGATGCCGCGCGCTGCCGCGCCGACTACCTCCGGCTGCTCAAGCCGCTGCGCGAGGCGGGCGCCGCGGTCCTGGTGATGAACGTCCCCGATCCCCTGGACACCGCCTGCGTCTCCTCCATCGCGGCGGCCGCGCAGGTCGTCAAGCTGGAGCCCGCGATCCTGCTCAAGGTCTACGGCCTGCACGAGGACGACCTGATCACCGTCCGCGGGCTGGTGGAGATCGGCTACCAGTTTCTCTCGCAGGGCCTCGGTCCGCTGCCGCAAGGCAGCGTGCTGAGCGGCGAGACCGCCGGCCGGATCAGCGCCCGCATCCGCGAGATCAACGCCGAGCTCGCCAACCTGGCGCGGGAACAAGGCGCGTTCGTCTGCGACCTCCACGCTCTCTTCCGCCGCGTCCGCGCCGAGGGCGTCGGCACCGGCACCGGCTCGCGGCGGCTGACCGCGGGCTTCCTCGGCGGGCTCTACACGCTGAACGGCTACTACCCGGGCCGGACCGGACAGGCCCTGATCGCCAACGAGGCGCTGCAGCTCCTCAACCAGGTCTATGGCGCATCCTTCCCGCTGATCGACCTCGGCCCGGTGGCGGCGAGCGATCCGGTCGTCCTCTACCAGCCCGCCGAGGGACCTGAGCTGACGGCCGGGCAGCTCCCGCCGCCTCCTCCGGCCCAGCCGGCCCAGCCGGCCCAGGTCGGCACCTCCGCCACCGGGGGAGCGGCGGCGAGCCCCGTGGCGCCCAAGTCCGCCGCCGTCCGGCGGCCGGTCGATCAGTGTCCCCAGCCGCCGCTCGCCAAGCCGCTCGAGCTGCCGCCCGGCCTGGAACAAATCCTGCCGCTCAACAAGGAGCGCAGCTATTTCGGCGACGCCCTGCGCGCCGTCGACTGCCAGGATCCCAGGTATGCGGCGATGGGCGGCTGCGGCGGCGTGCTCTTCGGCGGCCTGGCCCTGATGGACAGCCACCTCAGCGGGCAGGTCCGCATCCGCTTCTCGCCGCCGGTGAACAACGTGACCCAGTTCGAGCTTTCGGTGCTCGACGGCCTGCAGGGCGACGACGGGATCCTCGCCGCGCCGCAGTTCTTCAAGCTGCCGGGCAAGCAGCAGCAGGTCACGGATTTTCCCGGCATGGTTTCCACCGGGTTGCTGGACCTGACCACGGGCCAGCTCGTCGAGCCTCCTGCCGCGACGCCGAACCTCAACTTCGCCTTCGCCAATACGGCGATCTTCGCCCTGGCGCTGGTCAACCCCAACTTCCCGCGGGTGCCCATCAGCTTTCCCGGCCAGTACGGCACGGCCGTGGCGCAGTTCACCCAGAGGGCGGACGGCAAGCTCGATTTCGAGCTCTTCGGCACCACCTTCCTGCCCCTGCAACAGGTCTTCGGCGCGCAGCCGGTCCGCTTCCCGCTCCCCTTTGCCAGCCTTGCCGGCCAGATGCCGCAGTTCGCGAGCATCCCGACACGCGGCCTGGCGCTCCACCCGCACATCTTTTTGAGCACCCGGGAAGGGCCCATCGAGACGCCGGAAGGCGTGCCGGAGATCCCCACCAACACGGTCCGGGAATTCACCTACATCGCCCGCAACACGAGCTTCGGCGACGATTTCACCCTCACTGGCGAGTTCCTCGGCGGGACCGGGACAGGGCGCTCCCAGCTCATGGGGCGGCTGCACGTCCAGTTCGGCGAGCGGGAGGGCAACACCGTGCCGTTCTACGTCAGCGGCATGCCTCCGGGCGGGTTCCTGGCTCCCGCCCCGGAGCCGCCGGGACCGATTTCGCAGGGCCTCTCCGCCGGGGGGTTCCCCGGCCAGCTCGCGACCGGGCAGCTCGGGTTCAACGAGTTCCTGCGCTTCCCGCGGCGCTCCTTCTATCTGGACGACGTCTTCCTGGTCAGCGATCCGTTCGACCTGGCCGTCGGCGCGGTCGACGTGCGCACCGGCGAGGTGCTCGGCGGGCAGCTCCACCGCGGCTTCATCGGCCAGAACGTCTTCTTCGCCCTGCTGCGGGTCGAGCCGCGCACTCCGAGCAGCTCGTTTCTCTTCCGCGGTCCGGCGAGCTTCCAGAAGACGCCACGAGGCGAGACCGTCTACCGTTTTTGCGGCGAGGTCCACATCCCGTATCCCGAGGGCTTCCTTTTCCCCCAGCCGAACCTGGCGGTGGGCTTTCCAGCCGGACCGGGCTCGTCGCTCGACCCCTTCTTCTGGATCCAGGCCGTGGACGGCGATCCCGCGCCGCCGCAGTTCGCGAAGAAAGGCAGCGCCACCAAGGTGCTCGCTTCCAGCGGCGACTCCTTCTCCTACAGCTATGACATTCCGGCGGACCCGGGGAGCCTGCCTGCTTCGTTCGAATACGAGAACCACAGCCAGAATGGCAAGTTCCGGCTGCGCAGCCTCTCCTGGGTCCACTTCGCCAACCCGCTCACGTCCCGCGCCGGGGCAGGCGATTATGACGTCGTCGCCTTCGCCGGCTATGGGATCTGGAGCAAGAACGGAAAGGATTTCCCGCTGCCGGTGACGGTCCAGATCTCCACCGCCAGGAACGCTTCCTTTGTGGGTATCCAGATCGACGGAGGCGCCACGTCGAACGTCAACACCAAGCCGCCGATCCAAAAAGACGTCTTGCCTTGAAACTGGAAGGGAGGAAAAAGCATGCAACGAGCCCGCTGTGCCTGCGTCCCGGTCCTCGTCCTGCTCGCTCTCGTCATGGCCCTGCCCGCGGCGGCGTCGAGCCATCGCGAAGCGCCGAGCTCTCTCGAGATGCCGCAGGTCGATGGCGCCGACTTCTACATGTTCCGCAGCTACGAGGCCGGGCGTCAGGGCTTCGTCACCCTGGTCGCCACCTACTTCCCGATGCAGGACCCCTTCGGAGCGCCCAACTTCTATCCGCTGCGCGAGGACGCCGCCTACGACATCCACATCGACAACGACGGCGACGCGGTGGAGGACCTGACCTTCCGCTTCCGCTTCAACAATGCGCTGTCCAACGGCGACGTGGGGCTGGGCGTGCCGGTGCCGCTGGGCCCGATTCCGCCCGGGGTCTTCGTCCCGGTGGCGATCAGCAACGTCTTCCCGGCCGGCCCGGGCTCGCCGCCGCCAGGCGTCGGGGGAGCGCCGCCCTTCAACCAGCGCATCAACTGGATCCGCACCTACACGGTGCGCCTGCTGCGCGGCCGGGTCACCGGGGCGACGACGTTCAAGTTCCTGAGCCACGCCGACAACGGCCAACAGCGGTTCGGCATGCCCTTCGACTACATCGGGACCCGCTCGTTCCCGGACTACGAGGCCTACGCGGCGCTCCACCTCTACGACGTCGACATCCCCGATTGCACCGGCACGGGCCGGATGTTCGTCGGCCAGCGCAAGGACCCCTTCGTCTTCAACCTCGGCGACTTCTTCGACCTCGTCCACATCCCCAATGTGATCGGCGACCCGGCGGCCGTGCCCAACAGCCTGGCCAACAAGAACATCACCGCCCTCGAGCTCGAGGTGCCGATCTCCTGCCTCACGGCCGGCGGCAACGGCAGCGGCATCATCTCCGGCTGGACCACGGCGAGCCTGCCCCGCGACCGCACGCTGGTGGACAATCCGACGTTCGACAAGCCCTATCTGGAGAAGGGGCCGTACATCCAGGTCTCGCGGCTGGGCAACCCCGCGGTCAACGAGATCAACATCGCGCTCAAGGACAAAAACCTTTTCAACGCCAGCCATCCCGAGGACGACGACACGCTCTTCAAGATCTATTTCGAGCGGCCGACGGTGCCCGTGGGCATCCAGCTCGTCAGCCTGCTGTTCCCGCCGGCCCCGGGCGTGACGGTGCTGCCGCCGACCAACATCCCGCGCAACGACCTGGTGGCCTTCTACCTGAACGGCCTGCAGGGGATCAACCGGGACAACTCGAACGCCGAGGTGCTGCGCCTGAACACGAACACCACTGCCGTGCCCGCCGTGCAGCAGAACCGGCTCGGCGTGCTGGGGGGCGACAATGCCGGCTGGCCCAACGGCCGGCGTCCGGGCGACGACGTGATCGACATCACCATGCGGGTGCTCGAGGGCGCGCTCTGCTATCAGGCCTTCGGCCTGTGCGTTCCGGCGGACGCTCCTTTCGGCGCCGCCCCCTTGACCGACCAGTCCCTGGTGCAGGCCACCGATTTCGATTCGGCGTTCCCCTACCTGCTGACGCCGCTCCCGGGGAACACCAACCCCAATCCGTAGGAGCCGACAGACCGAGATGATCAGGACCGCCTCTTCGCCGGCCGCGAACGCGCCTCCCGCCGGCGGAGACGGCGCCCGGCACGCCCTCGTCCTCTCGGGCGGGGGAGCCCGCGGCGCCTACGAGGTCGGCGTCATGAAGGCGTTGTTCGAGGGAGCCTCGCCCATCACCGGCGGCCGGCCGCTCACGGTGCGGATCTTCACCGGCACCTCGGTGGGAGCCTACAACGCCGCCTTCCTGGCGCAGGCGGACGCGGCCGGGCCGGGCACGATCGGACACCTCAAGGAGATCTGGTGCCGGCGCATCGCCGATACCGCGCAGAGCTGCGGCAACGGCGTCTACCGGCTGCGTTGCGATCCCAGCCGGCTGCTCGATCCCGGCTGCCTCCAGAAGCCGCTCGCCCTCCTCGCCGACATGGGACGCGACGCGGCCTTCTGGGGCGCCTATGCGCTCGCCTACGGGACGCAGCTCGTCACCTCGGAGGCGCCCGTGCGTATCCGCCTGCTCGAGACCTTCAACCTCTCCGCCCTGTTCTCGCGCTCGCCGCTTGACGAGCTGCTGGCGGACACGCTCGACCTGGGCCGCCTGCGGACCTCGGCCAGCACGCTGTCCGTCGTGGCCTCCGACTGGGTCAACGGCAAGACCAAGGTGTTCCGCAAGGCCGACGTCACCGACCGGCTGGGGACCGACACCATCCTGGCCTCGGCCGCCATCCCGGGCATCTTCCCTCCGGTCGAGGTGGACAACACGATCTGCGTCGACGGCGGGTTGCTCATGAACACGCCGCTCAGGCCGGCGATCCGTGACGGGGCCAAGGTGCTGCACGTGATCTACGTCGATCCGCTGGCCTCCGAGATCCCGTTCCCGCCGCTGCCGAACACGCTGGACACCTTCAGCCGCGTCTACACCATCCTGCTCGCGGCGCAGATCAACGGCGACATCCGGACCGCCGCCACGGTGAACGAGGAGCTGGCGGTGCTCGGCCCGGGGGCCCCGCGCAGCGCCATGCCCATCGCGCGGGCGCGGCAGAAGATGGAGAAGGGCTCCGCCGCAACCGCGGGCCCGCCCTATCTCCCGCTGGAGATCCACCGTTACCGGCCGAAGACGAGCCTGGGAGCGCCTGACACCCTCCTCGACTTCAGCCTGGAGAACATCGACAACCTCATCGCCCAGGGCTATGAGGACGCGGTCCACCACGACTGCGATCAATCCGATTGCATCTGTCCCCCCCAGGGCAGAGCTGGAGGTGCAACCCGATGACCGATCCACAGGGAAGAAAAGTCGCGCTCGTCCTCTCGGGCGGCGGCGCCAACGGCGCCTACGAGGTCGGCGTCCTCAAGGCGCTGTTCAGCGGCAAGTCCGTGGCGACCCGCGGCCAACTGCTCGATCCGGACATCTTCCTCGGCACCTCGATCGGCTCGTTCAACGCGTCCTTTCTGGCCTCCCAGTGGGACGCCTACGGCCCTGCGGCGATCACCAACCTCGAGCGGGTCTGGCTCGAGACCCTGGCCGCCGACGTCACGGGCCGGAACGGCGGCTACCGGTTCCGCTTCGACCCGACCTATTACCTGAACCCCAGGTCCTATCTGCCGAACCCCTTGCACCCGTTCCTGCAGTTTGCCGGGGACAGCGCGGCCGTCGCCTGGGACGGGATCCAGCGAATGGTGCACCTGGCGACGGCGCGCAACGAGACGTTGGGGGAGAGGCTCACCGGGCTGATCAACTTCCCGACCTTCATCTCGATCGACCCTTGGGCGAGAGCGATCCGCGGGAGCATCAACTTCGAGGCCATCCGCCGCACCGAGAAGCAGCTCTCGGTCGTCGCGACGAACTGGACGACGGGGGAGGTGAGGTACTTCCGCAACCGCGACATGACCGAGACTCTGGGGCCCCAGGCGATCCTCGCCTCGAGCGCCATCCCCGGCGTGTTCCCGCCGGCCTACGTGGGGGCCGAGCCCTACGTGGACGGAGGCGTCCTGATGAACACCCCGCTGCGCGAGGCGATCCACCTGGGCGCGGAGGTCCTGCACGTCATCTACCTCGACCCGGACGTCGCCTCCATCCCCAACAGCGCCCTCGGCAGCACCATCGCCACCAACTACCGCCTGCAGCAGATCGCCTGGGCGGCGCTGGTCAACGACGACATCCAGGACGCGGCCATGATCAACCAGGGGATCCGCCTCCTGCGGCGCATCGAGGCGGGCGAGCAGGTCGCGGACCCCGAGCTGGAGTCCCTCGCCAAGGGCATGAACCTGATCGTGCCGCGCCTCAAGCGGTACCTCACCTACAAACCGATGACGATCCATCGCTATCACCCGTGCGAGGAGCTGAGCGAAGGCGGGGCGCTCGGCCTGCTGAACCTGAACCGCGGCCACCTCGAGCGGCTGATGGACAAGGGATTCACCGACGCGACCCTGCACGACTGCTTGGACGAAGAGTGCGTCCTGCCCGAAGCCCCGCAGGCGCAGTACGCGATGATCCCGGTGACGGCTTGAGCGCAGAGGAGGAAGCACGTGATCCCCGAGGCGGAGCTGCAGCGCTTCGAGCGCGCCCGCGCCGGCACGCTGGCCCTGGTCGAAGGGCTCGGACAAGAGGATCTGGACCGCCGGCCCGCCCGCGGCGGCTGGTCGGTGGGGGAGATCCTCGACCATCTCCTCAAGGCCGAGGCGGCCAACCGCGAGGACATTGCGCGGATGATCGACCTGGCGCGCTCAGGCCGGGAACCCTATATCGAGCGCGAGCTCACGCCCACGGGAATCGCCCCGGCGTTCGTGCCGCGGAGCCTGCTGCCGTTCCTGTCGCTGCCGGTCGGCCTGATGACCCTGTTCATCCCCGCCGGGGTGCGCGAGGCGCTGGTGCGCAGCCGTCTCTTTCCCGCCGTCGCCGCGGAGAGCATGCAGCCGCGGCCCGGGAGGCCTGCCGGGGAGCTGCGCGAAGCGCTCGCCGTCTCCGTGGCCGCGACCCGCGCCCTCTTCGCCGCGAGCCCACAGCTCGACTACACCCGGATGATCTATCGGCACCCCTTCCTGGGGGTCAACGACGTGCCGCAGATCCTCCGCCTCACCGCCGCCCACGAGGAGCGCCACCAGGACCAGATCCGGGAGGCGCTCGGATCTCATATGAACCGATAGATCTCTTGTGGTTTGCTAAAAGGCAGTCAGAATCTGGTCGGCTGATACGAACTTCAAAGGAGGAGACATGGCGGATCTCGACTTCAGTGCGAAATATGAAGGTCCAATCGCAATTCTCAAGCAGGATGCGCCTCTCTCAAACCTGGAGATTCAGGTACAGGCGACGTTTTTCTTCGACAAAGGGATTTCTGCCGGATCGCTGAAGGGAGTAGTGTCTGTTCCCGAACCGGGGAGCTACGGAACCTGAAATCGGGTCCAAAGCCTTTACTGCTTGAAGGTCGCTGGAACTGCGCTAGCCGCCCCGTGGTAATCCTTAGCAAAACTGTGGCCGCGACGAGCCTTGCGAGCCGCGCGCGAGGCGCTGGCATCGCAAACGGATTCACAGGGCATAGATCTCTTTTAGATCTTCCTGGCCAGGACGCTGATGTAACTCTGGCCTCCCGTGGGGCGCCTAACTCGACATCGGGGCAAGGTGGAACGCCCAGAAAGGACACCAGATGAGAGTTTTTCGCAGTGATGTGACCCGTCGTCCGATCCTCTACGGCGTCGCATGGATTGCCATCCTGCTCGGCGGGACGGCGCTTCCCCTGACCGCGTCCAGCCATCGTGAGGCACCCGCCATCACCGGAAGCCCGAAGGTCGATGCCACCGATTTCTTCATGTTCCGGAGCTACGAGGCGGGAAGAGAAGGCTTCGTCACCCTGATCGCCGACTACAACCCTTTCCAGGACGCCTTCGCCGGGCCCATCTATTTTCCGCTCGACAGCGACGCCAACTATGACATCCATATCATCAACGACAATGACGAGGTCGAGGATCTGACGTTCCGATTCCGCTTCACAAATTCTTCCCCCCTGCTGAGCTTGAAGATCGGGAATCCTGGCGAGCAAGTGGACATCCCCGTCCCCTTGATCAATATAGGACCCCTCGCCAGACCCGGGAACACGAACGCTAAGCGGTCCTACACCATCCGCCTGATCCGCGGCGACCTCCGCCATCCCAGCGAGATCGTATCTCTCCGGCACGCGGTGACCGGGAGGGCCCGTTTCGCGGCGCCGCTCGACAACATCGGCGAGAAGTCGATCCCGGACTACGAGGCATATGCCCGCCACTTCATCCACGAGGTGGACATACCGGGATGCGGTCATGGCAAGGTTTTTGTCGGCCAGCGCAAGGATCCGTTCCAGGCGGATATCGGGGCCCTCTTCGATCTGGCGAACCTGCCGAATCTGCTGGGCAATCCGGCCAGCCAGGCATCCAATACCGAGGAGAAGAACGTCACGAGCATCGCTCTCGAGGTGCCGACAGCGTGTCTCGTCGGCGGTGGCAAAGGCCTGGTCTCGGCCTGGACGGCCGCCCGCCTGCCGCGGACCCGAATCCTGAAGAAGAAGCCCACCTTCAGTGAGCCCTATCTGCAGGAGGGGGAATTCATTCAGGTCTCGCGCCTCGGCAATCCGCTGGTCAGCGAGTTCCTGATCGGTCTACCCGACAAGGACCTGTACAATGCCAGCCACCCGCGGGATGACGAGCAGATCGTGCAGTACGTCACACATCCAGTCCTGCCCGAGCTCCTGGAGATCCTGCTGAGCGGCTTTGGGGTGAAGGCGCCGAACCTCTTCCCACGGGCGGACCTGATCGTCGGTTTCATGACCGGGCTCCCGGGCCTCAACGAGGGAGGCCCGCAGGGCGAGGTCATGCGGTTGAACACCTTGATCCCACCCAAGCCTGCCGCAGAGCAGAGCCCTCTCGGAGTCGTGGGGGGCGATGTGGCCGGCTATCCCAACGGACGGCGGCCGGGTGACGACGTAGTCGACAACTCTCTGCGCGTGCTGATGGGCTTCGGTCTGTCGGACGCGGAGGCCCCTTCGCGGGCGCTTCCCTTCACCGACGGCGTGCCGGTGAACGCGCTGCAGTTCGACGAGGTCTTCCCGTATCTCAAGGCGCCCCTGCCCGGCGCCCACCATCCGTAAGAGAGCTTTCCGATTCCTGTCCGGCGGCTCAGCGGCGGCCGCAAGCGGTCGCCGCCCCGCCCCTTATGATCGGTGAATACGAATTGGCTCCGTGGATCTATTGTCGCCTGGGCCACGCTGGTCGGATTCTAGAAGAAGCTCTAAGATACGGCAGAGTACCATCGTCTTTCTCACGCCTCGGAGGACTTCGTGGTCAAGAAAATTGGGCTCCTTACTATCGCGGCCTTGCTCGTGACGGTTTCGGTCCGGGCCGGCAACGGGCACCTCCTGCATGGCGTGGGCGCAATCAACAGCTCGCTCGGAGGCGTGTCGACCGCGCTGCCGGTCGAGGTGATCGGCACGCTGCACGTCAATCCGGCGCTGCTGACCTGCTTCGACGGTTACCAGGTCGGCATCGGCGTGGAGGTCTTCACGGATGGACCGAAGGCGACGGCGAGTTTTGCAAGCGACGTACCGTTCGGGCGCGGGCCCTTCACCACCGAAGGAGACACCGAGCCGGGCGTCCTACCTGCCATCGGTCTGCTCTACCATCCACAGGGTCGCCCCTGGGCCGTCGGCTTCGGCCTCCTTGCAGTCGCGGGATTTCGCACCGACTGGCCCCAGGATCCGAGCAACCCCATCTTCCTGCCGCAGCCGGACGGCTTTGGCACGGTCAAGACCAATCTGGCCATCCTGAAGATCCCTCTGTCGCTGGCTTACGAGGTGAGCCCGAAGCTCTCGCTCGGCGGCAGTCTCGTCGTCTACCAGGGTGCATTGTCCATCTCTCCTCTGCCACCGGCAGTGCCGGACTGCACCGCGCCGACGCCTGGGTCGGGCCGCGTCGTCGATTGCTTCTACGCGCCTGCCGAGAACGTGGTGACCTCCTACGCGCTGGCCGTCCAGGTGGGCCTGCACTACCGCCTGAACGAGGCTTGGAGCGTAGGGTTCTCGTACACCAGTCCGCAGGACTTCGCCGACTACGAGTGGAACTCCTTCAATTCCCTGCCGTACGAAACCGATCCGAATACCGGTGCACAAACCCGCAACGAACACTACGGCGAGCACAGAGTTGTCAGCTATGCGCTCGATGGCCCCCAGATCGTCTCGGCCGGATTCGCCTACGATCCCGGCAGGAAATGGAGGGCTGGGTTCGATGCCCGCTGGGTGGACTACAGCAGCGTCGAGGGTGCGGGCGGCCCGGGAGGCTTCAAGACGGACCGCAGCCTGAACGGGATCGGCTGGGCCGACATCTTGGTTGGCGCCATCGGCGTGGAGTATGAGGTCTCGGAGAAAGTCACGCTGCGGGGCGGCTTCAACTACAGCGAGACGCCGATCCGTAGCGAGGTGGCGTTCACCAGCCTCGGGACTCCCCCGACGTTCAAGGACCACTACACGCTCGGGCTGGGAGTGCGGGCCACCGACAAGATCGAGCTGAGCCTGGGCGCCTACTACGCGCCCCGCCACGAGGTCTCGGGGCCGTTGCTCAGTCCCTTCCTGAGGGGGGATCGCACCACGGGGCCGCCACTGAATCAGCAAAACGTCCCCGGTGGCAGGTTCACGATCTCCGAACAGATCATCTCGGGCCTGGCTTCCTTCACCTTCAGGTTCTAGAGGAGAGACGACCGTGAGCGAGCTTCTGGCGGACGCGAGCGGCACCCTCAAGGACGAATATCCCACCGTCGTCATCGGCTCCGGCTATGGCGGCGCCATCACCGCCGCGCGGCTGGCCGAACGCGGGCTGCCGGTCTGCCTGCTCGAGCGGGGCCAGGAATGGCATCCCGGCGACTTTCCGGACAGCCTGCGCAAGCTCGCCGGCAACATCCGCAACAAGAAGCATCCCCTCGGCTACATCGACTACTACCTCTGCAACGACATCGACGTCCTCAAGGGGAGCGGCCTCGGCGGCACGTCGCTGATCAACGCCAACGTCGCGTTGCGGCCCGATCCGGAGCTGTTCGACAACCAGAGCTGGCCGCGGCTCTACCGCGACCTGGCGGCTTCGGGCGAGCTCTGGAAGTACTACGAGAAGGCCGAGGAGATGCTGCGTGTGCGGCCCCACCCGAACGCCCTGCAGCTCACCAAGGTGCAGATGATCGAAAAGCGGGCCCAGCAGGTCCCGGACGGCAACAAGTTCTGGCCGATGCCCATCGCCGTCAACTTCGACGTCGACGGCCCGAACCACGTCGGCGTCCTCCAGAAGCCGTGCATCAATTGCAACGACTGCATCACCGGCTGCAACGTCGGCGCCAAGAACACCCTGTACATGAACTACATCCCCTACGCCCGGCAAAAGGGCGCCGAGATCTTCACGCAGATCGAGGTGCTCTGGATCGAGAAGGGCAGCGGTGGATACGTCGTCCACTACCGCTACAACCACCTCAAAGGCTTCGGCGCGCCGCGGCGGCTGCGGGCGAAGAACGTCGTCCTGTCCGGCGGAACGCTGGGCTCGACCGAGATCCTTCTGCGCTCGGTCCAGCAGGGCCTGAACGCCTCGTCCCACCTGGGCGACGGCTTCAGCGGCAACGGCGACTATCTGGCCCTGGCGTACAACACCAACGAACGCACCAACGTCCTGGGCTACGGCAATCACCCGGATTCGCCGCGCGCCCAGGTGCAGCCCGGTCCGACCATCGTCAGCGGCATCCAGTACCACCGCGGCCAGCCCATCCGGCAGCGGTTCACCATCCAGGACTTCACCACCTTTCCCAGCGGGCTGGTCGATTTTTTCCGGTACACCCTGCCCGGGCTGGCCGCCGTCACCGGTACGGACACCGACAAGGGGGACAAGCTGCGCGAGCTCGGCCGGATCAAGGACGACCTGGTGGGTTGGCGGCCGGATGGAGCGGCAAACCATTCGATGGTGTACCTGGCCATGGCGCTCGACAACGCCCAGGGCAGGATGGTGCTCGACAACAAGGACCGCCTGCAGGTCGAATGGCCGGACCTCCTCACGGACCCGGTCTACAAGATGGTCGACGACGAGCTCCGCGAGCACGCCCGGACCCTCGGCGGGACCTTCGTCCACCTCGGCCGGTTCAACCCGTGGACGCACCACGACAACCTGGTCACGGCGCATCCCATGGGCGGCTGCCATCTCGGCGAGGACGCCGACTCCGGGGTGGTGGATGTGGACGGCCGGGTCTTCGACGGCGAGGGCGGAGTGCACCAGGGGCTCTACGTGGTCGACGGCGCCATCATTCCGATGGCTCTGGCGGTCAACCCCCTGATCACGATCTCCGCCCTGGCCGAAAGGATTGCCGAAAGGATGGTGCCGGATGTGGCTGCGTGAGCCGCGGTGAGCGGATCCATGGCATGAACCTGGCCCTGGTGAACATCAAGGGAGGCGTCGGCAAGACGACGACGGCGGTCAATCTGGCGGCCTTCTTCGCCGCCGAGAGCGGCTTCGAGGTGCTGGTCGTCGACCTCGATCCGCAAGCCTCGGCGACCCACTCGTTCGGCATCCACCGGCGGGACGCCGAGCCGTCGGTGGCCGAAGTCCTGAACGGCAAGGTCCCTGCCGGCCAGGCGATCTGGGACACCGGCGTCGAGAGGATCGATCTGCTGCCGGGCTCGCTGCGCCTGGCGAGCAGCGACGTCGCGCTCGCCCGCCGGAAAGAGCCGGAGAAGGCCCTTGCGGAGGCGCTCGCTCCCATCCGCCGCCACTACGACGTCATCCTCGTGGACTGCCCGCCCGGGCTGTCGATCCTGACCCTCAATGCCCTGGCCGCCGCCGACGCCTTCCTCGTCCCGGTCGTGCCGCAGCCTCTGAACACCGAGGCCCTGGAGGCGCTGTTCGAGGCGCTGGAGGAGGTCCGCGGGCGCCTCGAACGGATCCCCGAGCTGTTGGGCATCCTCGTGACCATGGCCGACCGCCGCACGGCGGTGACCGGGAAGGTGGTGGAGGGGCTCCGCGGGACCTACGGAGCGAGCGTCTGCCAGACCGAGATTCCGATCAACGTCCGCCTCGCCGAGGCGCCGGCCCACAGCCGCACCATCTTCCACTACGAGGGCTGGTCGAAAGGTGCCCATGCCTACGGCCGCCTGGGAGAGGAAATCCTCGTCCGCGCCCGGGACGCCGGGCTCCTCTTGAATCCTCTTTGAATCCCCCGGGCAGCGCCTGTTTCATTATGCTTGCGTTGAAAGAGGGAGGCACGACCATGCGTGAATTGGCCCGTTCCATGGCGAGCTTCTCGTGGGCGATGTCCCTGTTCGGCGTCGAGCAGATGACCAACCTGATGTCTCCGCGCCGGGCGGTGAAGGCCTTCGGGGCCGTGACCCGCACCGCGGAAGAGGCGCTCGGGCCGGGGCTGCGCTCGGCCTTCCGGGCCGGCGACCGGTTGCAGCAGGCAATGGTGGACCTGTCGTTCAGCTTCGTCGGCCTGGGCCCGAAGAACGACGCGCCGAGCGGCCCCGTCGCGCAGGCGGGGAACCTGGGCATCGAGATCCTGCAATTGGGTGTCGATTCGGCGTCCTGGATGAACGGGACCGCTTGGCGGCAACAGCAGGGGGCCCGCGGGTGGGGACCGGTTCCGTCGCCTCCCGAGGCGGCCCGGTCGAAATAGCCGATCATGCCCAGATCGAGAACGACGCCAACGGTGTCTCGGGTGACCCCGCCCGGCGCGCCGCCGGACGCCGGCAAGATCGCCGAGGTGGCCCGCCTGCTCGCGGCGGCGGCCTGCTTCCCGGTGGTCAGCGCCCCCGGGCCATCGGTCCTGAATCAGCCGGTCCCGCTCCTCCCGATCCTGCGGGACCAACTCCTGGTCGCGGTCCACGTCGATGCGCCGCTCCACCGTTTCGACGGCCGCCAGATGGGACGGCTCCCCATCGCCGAGATCCATGGCCGGCTGACGCCGATCCCGGACGACTTCGTCCCCGGTCCCGGGCTCGTGCCTCCTCCCACACTCCTCAACCCCTTCCGCGCCCAGCGGCTCGCCCTGCTCGATGGACGGCTGGATTTCCACGACCGGAAGGCGAGCAGCATCCAGATCTTCGGCTCCGGGCGCACCTTCCCGGCCACCATCGATGGCCGGCCGGCCTTGAAGATTGGCGCCGTGATCGATGTCCTGGCGGGAGCCGGCGACCTTGCTGGTCTGCCGGGCGAGACCTTCCCCGGGGCCACGCTGGTGCTGGACGGCCTGCTCCGGCCGCCGGACGACCTGCGTCTCCACCTGGTTTTCCGCGTCCTGGATCCGGCCGGCCGGATCGCTGCCGAGGAGCCTCTCGTCCCCATGGAGCCGAGCCCGGTTCTCCCCGATCCGGGGATCATGACCCTGTTCCTGCTCGGAGAGACCGATCCGCAGCGGCCGGCCCGGCTCCTGTTCGGGCCGGAGGGGCGGCTCATCGGTGCCCAGATCTCCGAAAACCTCCGCCTTGTCCGCTTCGGCGACGCCCTCGAGACCTCCGCCCTGCTGCGCAGCCGTACGGAGATCGGTCCGCCGGTGGGGACTAGGTCGTCGCTGTTCTATTGCGATTTCCAGAGCCCGGGAGCGGTGATCCCACTCCAGACGACGGGAGGGGTCTTCAGCCTCCACGATCCTGCGGGGAGCAGCCTCGGCTCCCTCCATGCGAACCTCGTCGAGGGGCGCGCCTTCCGCGCCGCCCTGCCGGGAGTCGCCACGCCGGCCTTCCGGATCGGCGGCTTCGGCCCGATCAAGGGGGGAACCGGCGAGCTCGCGGGACTCTCCGGCATGGTGAGCCTCAACGCCGCGCTGAGCGTATTCCCATGCACCTTCTCGAACCTCTACGTCCTTCGACTCGAAGACCCGGCGGGCAGACTGCGGGCGCGCCTGGGGACTGAAAGGCGGGACCCGCAGGCGGCAACGAAGCCTTGACGGAAGGCTCGCACAGGACGTCGCTGCGAGCGTCACGACTTCGGCCAGGAGCGAGGTTTGACACCCTCCCCCGGCTTGGGCTTCAATACCCTCGGTTCTTACGGACGACCTGACCGGCTTTTCGCGTTCACTCAGGCGGGGCCCGCTCCGCTACGGGGGCAACAGGCATGGGTCACACGGGCGTTCTCCAGCGGCGGACCTTCGGCGAGACGATGCGCCGCGATGCGTGGTGGGTGCAGCCCTTGGTGGTCTTCCTCGGGCTCTCCGCCTTCATCGTCTACTCGACCTGGGCGGCGTTCCAGGACGCGCACTACCACGCCGGCCCCTATCTCTCTCCGCTCTACTCCCCCGAGCTCTTCGGCGACGCCGAGCACAGTTGGTTCGGCGGCAAGCCCGACTGGTGGCCGGGATGGTTCCCGTGGTCGGCGGCCTTCTTCATCCTCTGGGCGCCCGGCGGCTTCCGCCTCACCTGCTACTACTACCGTGGCGCCTACTACAAGGCGTTCTGGGCCGATCCGCCGGCCTGCACGGTAGGCGAGCCGCGCAAGCACTATCGCGGCGAGCGCTCCTTCCCCCTGATCATTCAGAACGTCCACCGCTACTTCCTCTATCTCGCCCTCGTCTTCCTGATCTTCCTCGCGCACGACGTCTGGAAGGCCCTGTGGTTCACCGATCCCGCCACGGGCGCGGTGTCGTTCGGCATCGGGGTGGGCACCCTGGTGCTGGCCGCCAATACGGTCATGCTGGGCGGCTACACCTTTGGCTGCCATTCGCTGCGCCACCTGATCGGCGGACGGCTGGACCAGCTCTCCCGGACTCCCGCGCGCTTCAAGGCCTACCAATGCGTCGGCTGCTTCAACCGCCGGCACATGCTGTGGGCCTGGATGAGCCTGTTCTCCGTGGGCTTCTCGGACCTCTATGTCCGCCTCTGCTCGATGGGGATCTGGACCGACTGGAGGATCTTCTAGGAATGGATCTTCCACGCCACGAATACGACGTGCTGGTGATCGGCGCCGGGGGCGCCGGCCTGCGAGCCGCCATCGCGGCCTCGGCCGCCGGGGCCAAAGTGGGTGTCGTGTCGAAGTCGCTCCTGGGCAAGGCCCATACCGTGATGGCCGAAGGGGGAATCGCCGCGGCCCTGGCCAACGTGGACGAGCGCGACGGTTGGAAGGTCCACTTCGCGGACACGATGCGCGGCGGTCAGTACCTGAGCCATCCGCGCATGGCCGAGATCCACGCCAAGGAGGCTCCCGACCGAGTGCGCGAGCTTGAGGCCTGGGGCGCGCTCTTCGACCGCACGCCGGATGGCCGCATCCTGCAGCGCAACTTCGGCGGCCACCGCTATCCCCGCCTCGCCCACGTCGGCGACCGCACCGGCCTCGAGATGATCCGCACGCTCCAGGACCACGGCATCCACCAGGGGATCGACTTCCACATGGAGCACACGGTCACCACGCTCCTCAAGGACGGCGACCGGGTGGTGGGAGCGTTCGGCTACGACCGGGAGCGGGGCCGGTTCCTGGTCTTCCAGGCCGGGGCCGTAGTCCTTGCGACCGGCGGCATCGGCCGCGCCTTTTCGATCACCAGCAACAGTTGGGAATACACCGGCGACGGCCATGCCCTGGCCTACGACGCCGGCGCCGACCTGATCGACATGGAGTTCGTCCAGTTCCATCCCACCGGCATGGTCTGGCCGCCCAGCGTGCGCGGCATCCTGGTGACCGAAGGGGTGCGGGGCGAGGGCGGAGTGCTGCGCAACCGCGAGGGACGGCGCTTCATGTTCGACGACATTCCTCCTCTGTACCGCAGCCAGACCGCCGACAACGAGGAGGAGGGCTGGCGCTATTGCCAGGGGGACAAGGAGGCCCGCCGGCCGCCCGGAGCTCCTCACCCGCGACCATGTGGCGCGCTGCATCGTGCGCGAGATCCGGGAAGGCAGGGGTAGCCCGCACGGCGGCGTGTTCCTCGACATCTCCTGGATCAAGGAGCGGCTGCCGCACGCGGAGGAGCACATCAAGAAGAAGCTCCCCAGCATGTATCACCAGTTCAAGCAGCTCGCCGGGATCGACATCACCCGCGAGCCCATGGAGGTGGGGCCCACGACCCACTACATGATGGGCGGGGTGCGGGTCGATCCCGAAAGCCAGATGTCCTCGGTGCCGGGCCTCTTCGCCGCCGGCGAGTGCGGAGCCGGCCTGCACGGCGCCAACCGCCTGGGCGGCAACTCGCTGTCGGACCTCCTGGTCTTCGGCCAACGGGCCGGCGAGCACGCCGCGCGGATCGCGCGCGAGCACGGACCCGGACGGATCGACGAGGCGCAGGTCGACGCGGCGGCGCGACGGGCCGTGGTGCCCTTCGAGCAAAATGGACATGCAGGGGGCGAAGGGCCGTACGCGATCCAGCACGAGCTGCAAAAGATGATGCAGGACCTGGTGGGAATCGTCCGCACGGGTGAGGAGATGGAGCGCGCCCTCGAAGGGCTCGGCCGCCTCCGCCAACGGGCGGCGCAGGTCGCCGTCCCCGGCAACCGCGAATACAACCCCGGCTGGCACACCGCCCTGGACCTCGACAACCTGCTCACCGTGTCCGAAGCGATCACCCGTGCGGCCCTGGAACGCAAGGAGAGCCGCGGCGCCCAGTTCCGCGACGACTACCCGGAGAAGGACGATGCGTTCGGCCGGGTCAACGTCATCGTCCGCAAGGGGCCGGACGGGGAGATGCAGGTCTCCCGCGAGCCGCTCCCCGCGCTGAGCCCGGAGCTGCAGGCGGTCATCGAGGAGATGAAGTGATGGCGCAGGCAACGTTTCAGGATCTGGCGGGGCGATGCCGCAGGCGGCGCGTTCGTGGACTATCCGGCCGAGGTCTCCGAAGGCATGGTCGTGCTCGACGCCGTGCACCAGATCCAGGCCGGGCCGGCCAACGACCTGGCCGTGCGCTGGAACTGCAAGGCGGGCAAGTGCGGCTCGTGCTCGGCCGAGGTCAACGGCTCGCCGCGGCTGATGTGCATGACCCGGTTGAGCGATCTGCCGCTGGACCAGCCGGTCACCATCGAGCCGATGAAAACCTTTCCATTGATCCGCGACCTGGTGACCAACGTCTCCTGGAACTTCGCGGCCAAGAAGAGGATCAAGAAGTTCCAGCCGCGCCCGCCGGACGCACCGGATGGCACTTGGCGGATCGCGCAGGAGGACGTCGACCGGGTGCAGGAGTTCCGCAAATGCATCGAGTGCTTCCTCTGCCAGGACGTCTGCCACGTCCTGCGCGAGCACCAGCTTCACGACGAATTCATCGGCCCGCGCCTGCTGGTCTATGCCGCGGCCCTCGAGATGCACCCGCTGGATGTCCAGGACCGCGTCGAAGACCTCCGAGGTCGCGACGGCATCGGCTACTGCAACATCACCAAGTGCTGCACGAAGGTGTGTCCCGAAAACATCACGATTACCGACAATGCCATCATCCCGCTCAAGGAGCGGGTGGTCGACGAGCTCTACGATCCGCTCCGGCGCCTCTTCCGGGTCTTCCGCGGATCGAGCTGAAGGAGGGCCTGCCCATGCCGGCAAAATTCGAGCTGAAGCCCCTCTCGCGCGAAGCCATCCCCGCCGCTCTGGAGAAGGCCCACCGTTACCGCCTCCTCAACGAGCCCATGGAGGCCGAGAGCATCTGCCGCGACATCCTGGCGGTGGACTCGGAGAATCAGGACGCGCTCGTCACCCTGTTCCTGGCCCTGACCGACCAGTTCGAAGACCGCCTGGCCGCCGCCGCCGAACAGGCGCGTGACGTGCTGGCGCGGCTCCGTGACGAGTACAGCCGGCACTATTACAGCGGCATTCTCTGCGAGCGGAGGGCCAAGGCCCACCTGAAGCGCGGTGGCCCCGTCGCCGGCCACAGCGCTTACGAATGGTTGCGACAGGCCATGGACCACTTCGAGAAAGCCGCCGCGGTCCGTCCTGCCGCCAACGACGATGCCATCCTGCGGTGGAACACCTGCGCCCGCATGCTCATGCAGCACCCCGACCTGACACCGGAGGCGGAAGAGGCGTTCCAGCCCTGGCTGGAGTAGACCTCACCCCCTGTCCCCCTCTCCCATCGCCCTCCCCCCGACCGGGAGAGGGGGGACGTAGCTCGGGCTTGCAGGCGAGGTCGAGGCTTTTCTTACGAGGGAGTCCCCGAGGAGGTTCGGCATTGGGCGATGGGAGAGGGGGACAGGGGGTGAGGCTACACCAGATCCCGCAGCACCACCGTCACCTCGCGCGTCGCCGTGCCGGAGCGGACCGTCAGCCGGACCCGCGTGCCGGGAGAGTCCCTCAAGCGCTGGCGGGCGTCGGCCAGGGAGAGGTCCGCGGCGTTACGGCCGTCCAGGGTGACGACGACGTCCCCGATCTTCAGGCCCGCCTCGGCCGCCGGGCCGCCCGGGGCCACATCCTCGATCCGGTAGCCGTCCTCGTCACGGTTGATCCAGACGCCGGCCCGGTCGTAGACGTCGGGAAGCTCCGTAGCTCTCGTTGGGCTCGAAGATCAGCTTCTGCTGTCCGTAGTCGAACGTCACGGTGAAGCGCTTGAGGACGCCGCCGCCCACGTTCCCGGCCAGATAAGGGTCGGCGAACGCCCCCTTCTCGACCAGGGCGACGTCGATCACCGGAGCCGGGACCTTCACGTCGCCCAGCTCCAACCACCCCGAACGGGAGAGGGGGAACGCTATGGTGCCTGGGTGGTGACGCCCCTCTCCCGCTCGGGGGGTGGGGTGGTGGACGCGCGGGGGAGGGGTCGGGGGAGGGGGCTCAGTCAACCCCCAGGTGGCAGCTCTGGCACATGATGCCGCTGGAGATGGACATCAGGTGGGGAGGGTCGTCGCCGGGGTCGTCGTTGCCGAGGAGAGCGGCGTAGGCGTCCAGGTTCTTCAGACGGTCTTCCGTCTCGTGGCGGAACGGCCACTGCGAATACGCCGGGCTCTGCTGGACCGCGAGCAGGAGCTCGCGTGCCCGGTCGGCGTTCCCGGCCTTGAGCTCGTAGTCGGCCCAGAAGGTCTCATAGGCCTCCTGGTTGTGCGGCCAGTGCGGACGGTTCTGGCACGAAGGGTCTTCGGCCACGGCGCAGCCGCTGGTGGTGGACCGGAGCGCCACAAGCCCACGCTGAAACTCGGGAGAGCGGCGGTCGGAGCCCACGCCCAGCAGCGCGATCGAGAACGAGTGGAAATTGGGGTCCTCGGCATAGGCGGTCTCGAGGTCTCGCAGGATCTCCGCCTCCTTGCCTTTCTGGCCGAGGTAGCCTGTGAGCGAGAGACGCACGGGGACCAGCCAGCTCGGGATGCGGCGGTCCTTCGGGTCGAGCTCCTGGGCGCGGGCGAGGAAGCGCTCGGCGAGCACCAAGTGCTCGATGACGGTGGGGTTGGTCTTATCCCCCTCCGCCGCGATCCACAGGTGGTCGAGGCCGAGCAGAAGCCAGGTGCGGGCGTCGGCCGGATCGGACACGGCCGCGGTCCACAGGCTGCGCAGCGGGGCTGTCCTGGCCCGCGGGTTGCCGTTGAAGGCCGCGAAGAATTCCTGCTCGGCCTTGAGGGCCATGGGGTGGCGGCCGGTGCCGGCAGCCAGCGCCGCGGCCACGCCCAAAACCATCAGGAGACCCAGGGAGACGAGGGCGATCGAACGGCGGCGGCTCATTGCAGCACCCCTTCCAGGCTCTCGACCGTCCAGGCGACCTCGGATGTGTCCGGGCTCATGAAGCCTGCGAGATCGAGCAGGGTGACCATCACCGCTCCGGACGGATCGAAGCGGCCCGGATCGGGCGCGGTCGATGCGGGACCCAGATACGACAGATCCTCGACGAAGACCTCGGCGTCGCGGCTGTCGCCGACCCGCACGAAGACGGCCGGAAAGGCGTAGACCACGCCGGCCGCGTCGTGCAGGGCGATCACGAGCTGCGTGCTGCGGCTGCCGTGGGTCTTGAGCCGCAGGGACTTGAGCCCGGCGAAGGTGCCGGCCGGCAACACCAGGGCCGCACCCGCGGGCTGCCCCGAGGAGATGCGGTAGGACGCGGTCAGCGCACCGGCCTGGGGGGTGACGGCGATCCCATCGCGCACGGGGCGCCAGGTGAAGGGACCGGCCCCGTCGAGGGGCATGCGGACGAGCCCGGCCTCCCGTGGCAGGGACGGAAGCGTGCGGGCGATGTCGGCGAGGTCCTTGGGCTGCTGGGCTTCGGCGCCCGCGGCGAGCAGCAGGGCGATGGCCCCAAAAAGAATCTGAAGGAGAGCGAGACGGCGCATGGGGTGAGTCCTCCGGGGGCCGGTCGGTTCAGGGCATCATGCCCCGGGTCTCCGGCCTGTTCTCCACGGTAGGGTGGGACGCCTGCCATCTCCCAGTGCCGGAGGTGGGATCTTTCGATCATGACTTTCGGCACGGGTGAGCCGTCGAGCCCGGGCCTATACTCGATGCATGACCGAGCCCCGGACCTCGTCCCAGACCCGGCCTCTCCTCTGGGTCGGGATCGCGACCTGCTGTTTTGCCGAATTCCCGGTCTGGATGGAGCTTCTGCAAGACCCCTCGCGGATGGCCCAGCCCCGGTGCGTCGCCTGGATGGCGGGGTTCTTCATCTTCCTTGCCGCGTTCACTGTGACGGCGCTCCGGCCTCCGGACCGAGCAACCCGATGGCACCTGGCCCTCCTGGCGCTCCAGAGCCTGACGGCTTTGGCCCTGGGCTGGTTGGTCCCCAATCCCATGGGAAGCGTCCTGCCGGTCATCGTCGCGGCGCAGCTCCCCGGCTTTCTCCCGCTCGGCCCTTCCCTCGCCTGGGTCGCGGTCCAGACGGCGGTGTTGGCGGGCCCTCTGGTCGCCAGCGCAGGGGTCGTCATGGCGATCCTTGTCAGCGGGGTCTACCTCGGCTTCCAGCTCTTCGCGCTCTACACCTTCCGCATCGCGCAGAGCGAAAGGCAGGCCCGGGCCGAGCTCGCCCGGACCCATGAATCGCTGCTCGCCACGCGCCAGCTCCTCGCCGAGAGCACCCGCGCGGCCGAGCGCCTGCGCATCGCCCGCGAGCTGCACGACGTGCTGGGCCACCACCTGACCGCCCTCTCGCTCAACCTGGAGGCGGCGCTCCACGCTCCGGAGACCCTGGAGGGCACGGCGCGGGAGCGCGTAGTCACGGCGCAACGCGTCGCGAAGGGGCTCCTCCAGGAGGTTCGCGAGGTGGTGACCACCCTGCGCCAGGACGAGCCTCCCGTCCCGTCCGATCCCGCCGTGGCCCTGGAAGGCCGTCTCGCCGCGGCCCTCGCCGAGCTGGGAGCAGGCGTGGACGAGCCGCTGGTCCACCTGACCGTCCGGCCGGAGGTGCGACTCGAAAGCTCCGACCTCGCCCACACCGTGCTGCGCTGGACCCAGGAGGTCTTTACCAATGCGGTGCGCCACGCCGCGGCACGCAACCTCTGGCTGGAGGTGAGCGACGGCGGGGGAGGGCTCACTCTGCGGGCGCGCGACGACGGTCGCGGAGCGGCCGAGGTCGTGCCGGGCAACGGCCTGCGGGGGATGCGCGAGCGGCTGGAGAAGCTGGGCGGACGGCTCGACATCGACTCGGCCCCGGACCGCGGCTTCGAGGTGACGGCTTGGCTGCCGGACACCGCGGAGGACGCGGCGTGATCCGGACCTGCCTGGTGGACGATCAGACCCTGGTGCGCGAGGGCATCCGCGCCCTGATCGACCTGTTGCCGGACATCGAGGTCGCCGGCGAGGCCGCGGACGGCGAGACCGCCCTGCGGGTCCTGGCCGAGACCCGGCCCGACGTCGTCCTCCTCGACCTCCGCATGCCGGGCCTCGACGGGATCGGCGTCCTGCGCGCCCTCCGCGCCGAAGACCGCCTGCCGCCGACCATCGTCCTAACGACCTTCGACGACGACGGCCTGATGCTCGAAGCCATCCGCCAGGGAGCCCGCGGCTTTCTCTTGAAGGACATCTCGCTGGAGCGTCTGGCCGAGGCGATCCGCACCGTGGCCGGCGGGGGCACCCTCCTGCAACCGGCGGTCACCGAACGCCTGCTGCGGGCCGCGCTCCATGTGGGCTCCGCCTTCCCGAGCCTGGACGAGCCGGACCCGCTCACCGAGCGCGAGGTCACGGTCCTGCGCCTGATGACCGGCGGCCTGAGCAACCGCGAGATCGCCGATTCCCTCCACGTCGCCGAGGGCACGGTCAAGAACCACATCTCGAACATCCTGTCGAAGCTGGGTGTGCGCGACCGCACGCAGGCGGTCGTCAAGGCGCTGGAGCGGGGGATCGTCTGAGGGCGCGAGGGGGGTGAGGATCAGGACACCTGACCGGACGCCGGCGCGACCGGCAGCTCCTGGATGTCCTCGATCTGCTCCTCCTCCTTGTCGACCGAATCGCTCATCAGGATCGCGATGGGCCAGAGGACCTGGACGTTCTCGCAGACGATCTTGATCGTGGCGGTGATCGGCACGGCGAGGACCATGCCCCACGGTCCCCACAGCCAGCCCCAGAAGATCAGGGAGAGGAGCACCAGGAGCGGGCTCAGGTTGAGCCGCGTCCCCATGACCCGCGGCTCGACGACGTTGCCGATCACGAACTGCAGCACCAGGTTGAGCCCCGCCACCAGCAGGGCCTGTCCGAGAGAGTCGAACTGGAGCAGGAAAAAGATTGCGGGCAGGCCGACCGAGAGGACGCCGCCGATCTGCGGGATGTAGTGGGCGAGGAAGGTCACGAACCCCCAGAAGATCGGCAGGTCGACGCCGAACGCGGCGAGGAGGATCGTCACCAGCACGCCGTTGGCGAGGTTGATCAGCGTCTTCATCAGCAGGTACTGCCGGACCTGCTCCTCGATGTTGCGCATCATGACGGTCATCCGCTTGGTGCGGCCCGGCGCCAGGGCGCGGCCCAGCTTGTTCGGGAAGCTTGCGCTCCCCAGCAGGAGGAAGACCAGGAACAGCAGGATCATCACCAGGTCCGTGAAGAAGACCAGGAACGAGCCGACCCCCGCGGCCAGGAACCCGGTCACCGCCGAGATCTCGAGGGTCTCGCCCATCCGCCAGCGCTCGACCTGCGGCCGCATCACGGGGAAGGCGGCGCTCAGGCGCGCGAAGAGGTGATCGAAGAGCCCGGTGAGCTTCTCCTGGTACGCCGGCATCTTCTCGGTGAAGGCCTCCGCGCTCGAATAGAGGATCAGGGAGGCGAGCAGGAGGACCGCCGAGACCACCACCAGCACCACGAGGATCGCCACCGAAGGCGGCAGCCGCCGCCGGTGCAGCGCCGCCATCAGCGGCGAGAAGATCTGGAACAGGAAGACCGCGACCACCAGCGGAATGAGGATCGACTGCAGCAGGTTGAGGACGAACCCGACGGTCAGGAAGACCAGGATCGACAGCAGGATCAGGATGAGCTTGGTGTCGCGCATAAGCCCTGTGTTCAGAGTAGCATGGAGCGACCCCCGAGCGTTTTCACCCGGAGTCGAAAACACGCGCGAGTTTTTTTGACTGGGGGTGAAAATCCTGGCACCATGGTGACATGGACGCTCCCCGGTATCTGAGATCCCAGATCGAGAAGGATCTGACCCGGAAGATGGTTTTCGTGGCCGGGCCGCGCCAGGTCGGCAAGACCACACTGGCGAAGAGTCTGCCGGGCGCGGATCGGGGCTATCTCAACTGGGACATCCCTGAGCACCGGGAGCGGATCCTCCGCCGGGAGCTGCCGGTGTCCCCTCTTTGGATCTTTGACGAGATCCATAAATACCGTCTCTGGCTCAACTATCTGAAGGGTCTCTACGACGGCAAGTCGCCCGACCAGCACATCCTGGTCACCGGCAGCGCACGGCTGGATCTATACCGCTACTCCGGGGACTCCCTCCAGGGGCGCTATCACCTGCTTCATCTCCATCCCTTGTCGTCAGCCGAGCTTGGCCTCACAACTCTGGACGAGTTGCTCCGGCTCCTCACCCTGGGAGGCTTCCCAGAGCCCTACTTCAGCGGCTCCGAGGTCGAGGCCCGGCGCTGGTCGCGCGAATACCGCAACCTGCTGATCCGCGAGGAGCTCGTGAGCCTGGAGCGGGTCCAGGATCTTGGAACCCTCGAGCTGCTGATGCTCCGTCTGCCCGATCTCGTCGGATCGCCCCTGTCGGTCAACGGCCTGCGAGAGGATCTCCAGGTGAGCCACAAGACCGTGTCGAGCTGGTTGCAGATCCTCGAACGACTCTTCGCAATCTTCCGCCTGCCGCCCTTCGGCAGCCCGGCGATCCGGGCGGTCAAGAAGGAGCAGAAGCACTACCACTTCGACTGGACCCTCGTCCCAACCGACCCTCAGCGCTTCGAGAACCTGGTCGCCTCCCACCTCCTGAAATGGGTCCAGTACGAGCAGGACACCCAGGGGCGCGACCTGGAGCTGCGGTACTTCCGGGACGTCGACGGCCGGGAGGTGGACTTCGTGGTCACGGACAGGCGCAAGCCCCTCCGGCTCATCGAGTGCAAATGGGCGGACGCGGAGATCGACCGCAGCCTGCGGTACCTCAAGGCGCGCTTTCCAGACGCCGAGGCCTGGCAGATCTCGGCCACCGGGCAGAAGGACTATGTCAGCCCGGAGGGGATCCGCGTCGCTCCGGCTCTGGCGTTTCTCCAGGGGCTGGTCTGAAGCTGGGGTGGGCGGGCCTCGGACCGATGGCGTCTCGCCCGCTCTTCGAATCCCGGTCGATTCCTGACCGAGGGCAGCGACTGCCCAACCCTAACGCCCCTGCTGTTAACGAAGGGCAGTGACTGCCCAACCTTAACGGCTCTGCTGTTAACGAAGGGCAGCGGCTGCCCAACCTCAACGGCTCTGCTGTTAACGAAGGGCAGCGGCTGCCCAACCTCAACGGTCCTGCTGTTAGCGAAGGGCAGTGACTGCCCAACCTTAACGGCCCTGCTGTTAGCGAAGGGCAGCGACTGCCCAACCTCGACGCCCCTGTCGTTAGCGAAGGGCGGTGACTGCCCAACCTTAAGAGCAGGCGGGGACCGCCTTTGCTAAACTCATGGCGAGATTCCGTCCGCCATGAAAGTCTTCCTCAGCTCCACAGCCCGCGACCTCGGTTCCCACAGGGCGGCGGTCTATCGCGCAATCCAGCGCTACGGCTGCGTCTGCATTCGGATGGAAGACTTCGGCGCCCGCGACTGGGAAGCTGACGTCTTCTGCCGCACCAAGATCGCCGAGTGCGACGTGCTCGTGGGCCTCGTCGGAGGGCTCTACGGAAGCTCTCCTCCCGGATCGCAGACCTCCTTCACGGAGCGCGAATACGAGGCCGCGATCGCTGCCGGAATTCCCCGTCTCATCTTCCTCGCCTCGGACGACTTCCCGCTGCCCCGGAGCCTGCATGAGCCGGATGAGCTCTTCCAGCGTCAGGATCGTTTCCGTGACCGGGTCCGCCAGGACCGAATTGTCGACGTCTTCGACGGCAACCCAGACACCTTGGCGACCCAGGTCGTCACAGCCCTCCGCCATCTCGAGCGGGACAAGGAGCCGAAGGTCGACGCCCGCGAGCCGAGGAACTCCCAGCGAGCCCCGGCCCCCGACCTCGCCCAGGTCCGGGAGCGCTACCTCGCTCACCTCGTCGAGCGTTACCGCTATCTGGACTTCAAGGGCTTCGGCGTCTCCGACCGTGTCGCGATCCGGCTCCCCCTGCTGGAGATGTACGTGCCTCTGAAAGCCCGCCTGGAGACGCCCGAGGGGGAGACCTGGGAGCGCCTCCTCCTGGCCGGCCGGACGCCCTCCGAGGACGAGGCGGAGGCCATGGGCCGGAAGCTCGGTGAGCCGCAGCCGGTCCTCGATCTCCTGGCGAGCCACGACGGCCTCGTCCTGCTGGGAGACCCGGGGTCGGGGAAGACCACCTTCCTCAAGTACCTGGCCCTCACCCTCGCCACCGGCCAGGGCGAAACCCTGGGCCTGGGCGGCCGCCTGCCGGTGCTCCTTCCGCTCTCCGCCTACGCCAACGCGCTCGTCAAGGAGGACATCCCCCTGGGCCGTTTCCTGCCCCGGTATCACCAGGAGCAGCGGGGGCTCGACCTGCCCCTGGACGCCCTCCTCGACAGCGAGCTTCCTCGCGGCAACGTCCTCTTCCTTCTGGACGGTCTGGATGAGGTGAAGGAGCTGGGCCTGCGCAACACCGTGGTCGAGCGGGTTCGGGATTTCTACGGCCTCCACCGCCGGCAGGGCAACAAATTTGCCCTCACCAGCCGCATCGTGGGGTACAGGGAGGTCCGGCCCGCTGCCGAGGGGCTGGTCGAAGGCACGCTGGTGGACTTCGATCGAGAGGAGATCGAGGTGTTCGTGGAGAAGTGGACTTCCGCCCTGGAGCGCGCGGCGGTGGGGGACGGCCAAGTGGCCGTCCAGGACGCGAAGCGCGAGCGGGACGAGCTGCTTGCCGCCATCGAGCGCAATCCCGGGGTGCGCTCGCTCGCCGCGAATCCGCTGCTGCTGACCATCCTGGCCCTGATGAAGCGGCAGGGGGTGACCCTTCCCGAGCGGCGGACGGAGCTCTACCAGACATATGTCGAGACGCTGCTGCGGAATTGGAACCTGGTGCGGAGCCTGGCCGGCCGGTCGTCCCGCGACCTGGATCTGGTGGAGACCCTGAAGATCCTGGCGCCGCTGGCTCTCTGGATGCACCAGACATCGCCGGGCGTGGGCCTGGTGAGGGAGTGGGACCTCCACCAGGAGCTGGAGCGGATCTATCGCGAGAGGGGGGAGAGTGATCCGGAAGCGGCCACCCGGCATTTCCTGGACGACGTGCGGGACCACGCCGCGCTCCTCCTCGACCGGGGAGGCCGCCAATACGGCTTCATTCATCTGACCTTCCAGGAGTATCTGGCGGCGGTGGCCCTGGCGCAGAAAGGCCAGCAGGGAGTCGAGCCAATCGTCGAGGCGCTGGCCCAGCATGTGGACGAGGCGCCGTGGCACGAGGTGATTCTGCTGACCGTCGGGTACCTGGGGATCGGTCAGAAGCGGGACGAGGCGGCGAGCGCGGTGGTGGAGGCGCTCCTGGACCAAGCGCCCGGTCGACCCGGACAGGCTGTCGTGCTGGCCGGCCGCGCGGTGGCCGATGCCGGCTCGGCCGGCGTGACTTCCGCCTGCCGGCAGAGAGTGGTTGAGGCTTTGCTCCGGACGATGCGCGCGGACAAGGTGGCGCCGGTCCGCCGGGCACAGGCCGGTAGGGCTCTGGCCGACGTCGGAGATCCGCGGCCGGAGGTCATGACGCTCGATGGGATGGAATTCTGCCGGGTGCCCGCGGGACCGTTCTGGATGGGGAGCGAGGACTCCGACGAGCAGGCATGGGAAGAAGAGAAGCCGCTCCATCTCTGCGAAATCCCCTACGACTATTTCCTTGCCCGGTATCCAGTGACCGTGACGCAGCTCCGGGCCTGGGCGGAAGCCTCAGGCCGGCAGTCCAGAGCGCCTTTCGGCCTGTGGGGATGGGGAGCGCTCAACGTGCCCGCGGAACGAGTCAATTGGAACGATGCCGCAGCGTTTTGTGAATGGCTTACCGAGAGGTGGCGAGTCGGAGGTCTGCTCAAAAAGGGGTGGGCGGTTTGCTTGCCCTCTGAGGCTGAATGGGAGAAGGCGGCACGGGGCGGAGTGAAAATTCTGAGTCGTCCGCAGGTCGGCTCCTTGAGAAACAGGAGTTCGAATGGTCCTCTGATGGAGAATCCGAGGCCACACCGGCGCTACCCCTGGGGAGAGAAGGACGATCGTCGCCTTGCTAATTCTCTGGAGGCGAAAACTCGGCAGGTGAGCCCGGCCGGCTGTTTTGCCGGGGGAGCGAGCCCTTACGGTTGCGAGGAGATGGCTGGGAATATCTGGGAATGGACGCGCAGCCTCTTTGAGCCCTACCCGTACCCGGCGGACCTCAAAGATCGGCAGCGCCGTGAGGATCATTCTGTGGAGGGCCGCCGGGTGTTGCGGGGAGGCTCGGCCATCTTGAGTTCCAGGTTCATGCGCTGCGCCTTTCGCAACAAGGAGCACCCTCGGCGCCGCTACAGGACCATAGGCTTTCGGGTGGCGCTGATCCAATTCCGCCCTGGACTCTGAATCCCTGGCTCTGGACCACATGCACGCAAGCTCCTTCACCGGCGATTCCTTCCGACTGGGACCCTGGGAGGTCCGGCCTGTGGACGGCACCCTGCGTGGCGCAGGTGTCTCCCAGCGGATCGAGCCGCAGCTCATGGATGTGCTGGTGTTCCTCGCCGCGCACCCGGGCGAGGTGGTCTCCAAGCAGCAGCTCCTGGACGGCGTCTGGGGTGGGCGCGCGGTCAGCGACGATGCGCTGAGCGGCTCGATCTACCAGCTCCGCAAGGTCTTGGGGGACGATGCCCGGAGCCCACGCTTCATCGAGACGCTTCCCAAGCGGGGCTATCGCCTGCTGATTGCTCCTGGGACGGTCTCCGAGGGAGCGCCGCTCATCGAAGAGCCGGCGTTTTCCGGCGGTGGCGACGGTCGCGCTCCTCCTGATCCTGGCGCTTGTCCTCGCCGGGAGCCTGCCGCGGATCGGCGCGGACCGGCCACCGCCGGAGGCCCTGCAGGCCTATCTTCACGGACGTGCCCTCCTCGATCAGCGGATCGCGCCGGCGCTGGAGCAGGCCCGCGTCGATTTCGAGCGGGCGCTCGAGATCCACCCGCGCTACGCCGAGGCCCATGCGGGCATTGCGGACAGCTATCTGCAGCGGATCGTCATCGGCCTCGACCGTCCCGCGGACCTCTATCCGCACGCCCGGGCCGCGGCCCAGCGCGCGCTTGCGCTCGACCCGGATCTGGCCGAGGCGCGGACCACCCTCGCCATGGTGTTCTTCCTGGCCGATCACGATTTTCCACGCGGCGAACAGGAGATCCGCCGCGCGCTGCGGTCGCGGCCCGATGACGCCAATGCCCACCGCTGGTACGCTTTCGTCCTCGCCTGCAGCGGACGGCGGTCCGAGGCCGTGGCCGAGGCACGCCGGGCCCTGAGCCTCGCTCCCCGGGATCTGACGATCCACCGCGATGTGCTGGAGGTCTTTCTCCTCGCCCGCGACTACGAAGCGGTCGTCCGCCAGGGGAAGAGGACCCTCGAGCTGGCTCCCGACCATGCGGATGCCCGCCTCAAGGTGGCATGGGCGCTGGCTCACCAGGGCAGGGACCGGGAAGCCTACGCCGCCTTCCGCGCCACGCTCCGCTCGGTGGGCGTGACGCCCCGCGTCCTGGAAAACCTCGACGGCGTCTTCGCCGCGGAGGGCCTCCCGGGCTTGTACCGCGCTACGGCCCGTTGGATGGAGGGCGCGGCTCCGGTGCTCGGTGCCGGGAGCTGGATCGACCTCGCGGTCCTCTACGCCGCCGCGGGAGATCGGGACCGGGCCTTCGCCTGGATCGAGCGAGGCGTAGAGCGGCAGGACCCCTACCTCGTCCTCTTCCCGGTCTCGCCGCTGATCGACGGCCTGCGTTCTGATCCCCGGTTCCCCCGGCTGCTCCGCCGGCTGGGCATGTCCGTGCCTTCCTCATCTTTTCCTTAGGAAGATCCCAGCTCTTTTCCAGGACTCAGAGCGGCTTGGAGACCTATCTTCAGAGGAGATGGAGGCGGCACGGACGCCGCGAAAGGAGGCTGGAGATGGTTCCTGACGTAATGGCAAACGAGAGGACGAGGACGCCCACGGACGCGGCAGGGAGCTTGGCGGCCAGGGCTTGGCGAGGTCTCCCGGTCATCCCGCGCGCGATCCTCGTTGGATTGCTGGTTTCGGCCGGAGGCAACGGACCCTGGGCGCTCCTGGTCGGGGCCAACCTGAAACACCCCTGGGCATTCCCCATCCCCTGGTCGGTGCTGGTCATGGCGGTCCTGCTCGGGCTCTTCTGGCAATGGCTCCGGGGACGGGGATGGCCTCGGTCCACGGCCGAGGCGCGGCGCCGGGGTTTGCGGGCCACCCGCCTGTCCGGGCGCGCCTGGAGCTGGTCGCTGCTCGCGGGCGTCCTTGGCATTGCGAGCGTGGTCGGCCTGCAACGGCTCATCCTGCGGCTGATCGCGATTCCGCGGGAGGCGCTCCCCGACCTGTCCCGGTTCTCCTCGCTCGAGATCCTCAGCTTCTTCATCATGGTCTCCCTGGTCGCCGGCGTATCCGAGGAGGCCGGCTTCCGCGGCTATATGCAGGGGACCATCGAGCGGCGCCACGGCGTGGTGGTGGCGATCCTGATCACCGGGACCGTCTTCGGCCTGATCCATGCCTCGCATGCGAGCTGGTCGCCGGCGCTGATGCCGGTCTTCCTGGGCGTCTCCGTGCTCTTCGGAGCCCTGGCCTGGATCACAGGCTCCATCCTGCCGGGCGTGGTCCTCCACACTGCGGTGGACGTCGCAACCTTTCTCTGGGTCTGGCGGATGGGCGAGCCCGCGCCGCGGCCGCTGCTCTGGGAGAGCGGACCGGACCCGGCGTTCTGGATCGCGGCCGTGGTCTTTTCTTTAGGCGGCGTTGCGGCGGTGTGGGCCTGCCGCCGGCTCGCCTCGGTGGCGCGCGTTACTGGCAGAGGATAATTCTGCTTTGTCAGATTCGCTTCGGTTGGAGAGGCCCCGAAGGGGCTGGGGCATAAAGATGCTATGCAGGGCGAGGGGGTGCAAGAGCGGGGCCGCTGGTTGTATGTTTCGGGGAACTTAGCGTTTGAAAGGGGAACCCCGATGAACCAGACAGCCCAGAAGGCAGAGTTTACGCGAACGGAGAGAGCATTGCACGTGGCATTGGAGCTGGGCGGTAGCGAGTGGAAGTTGGCTTTTGCTGCGGAGGCTGGCCCGAAACCTCGGCTGCGCTCGGTGGCGGCCGGGGATCTCAACGGGCTGATGTTGGAGATCGGACGCGCCAAACACCGTTTCGGTTTACCGGAAACAACTCCTGTCGTGAGTTGCTACGAGGCAGGCCGGGATGGATTCTGGCTTCACCGGTTCTTGCTGCTGGAGGGTGTGGAGAACGTTGTGGTGGACTCCTCGAGCATCGAGGTGAATCGTCGGGCTCGGCGGGCGAAGACGGACCGGGTTGACGCTGAGAAGTTGCTGTCGCTGCTGATCCGCTACGCGGCAGGTGAAAGAAAAGTGTTCGGTGTGGCGCATGCGCCGACGCCGGAGCAGGAGGATGTGCGCCACCTGGGTCGAGAGTTGGAGGGCCTGAAGCAGGAGCGGACGGCCCACACCAATCGGATCAAGTCCTTGCTGGTGAGCCTTGGAATCCGGGTGAAGGTAGGCAAGGGGTTTGCGCAGCAGTTGGAGCAGTTGCGGCAGTGGAACGGCGAGCCGCTGCTGCCAGTCTTGCGGGAGCGTCTGCGTCGGGAAGTCGAGCGGCTGGAGCTTCTGGAGAGTCAGATCAAGGAGTTGGAGCAAACTCGGCAGCGGGCCGAAGCCGCGTCCAGAGAGGGCGGGATGGTGCAGCGGCTGAAAAAGCTCAAGGCCATCGGCGACAACAGCGCCTGGTTGTTCGTCCTGGAATTTTTTGGCTGGCGGCAGTTCCGGAATCGCCGTGAGGTAGGCAGCTTGGCTGGGTTGACGCCGATGCCCTACAAGAGCGGCACGACGGTGGACCACGAGCAGGGGATCAGTAAGTCCGGCAATGTGCGGGTGCGTACGATGTCGATCGAGATCGCCTGGGCGTGGTTGCGGTTCCAGCCGCAGAGCCGCTTGAGCTTATGGTTCCAGGGGCGCTATGGCCCTGGGAACCGGCGCTCGCGACGGGTAGGGATCGTGGCCCTGGCGCGCAAGCTTCTGACCGCGCTGTGGCGCTACTTGGACCAAGGGATCATTCCTGATGGCGCTGAGCTGAAGGCCAGGTAAGGATCAAGAGGCAGAAAGTGTGACCGCAAAATAGGAGATTTCAGGCTGGGAGGAGCGTGCCCGGCGCCAGGCTGGGTTCGGTTTCGAGCCGCCATTAAAGATGGGGCCGCTCCGTTTGCTTGCCCGAGTCGCTCGCAGCGCATGCTGCATTTGGTGCCCTCTCCAAGAAATTGAGGGAGGTCAGCACGGATAGAAGCTTGACGGGGACTACGGTTCCTGGCGCAATCGGCAAGCCCCAGACGGGATCGCATTTGAGGTAGGAGAAACAGCACCTTGCTGCCGGGGGAGCTCTCCGGGCAACAAACCTCAGGCGGCATTCAGGAAGGAGACGAAACGCAGACCCACTTACCCGAAACGCTTGACAACGGGGGCCCACATAGAAGCCTGGCGCTTCAGCGCCAGGTTGGCGCCCCCCAATTACCTGGAGCCCTGAAGGGGCGTAGGCATTCTCTACCATCCGCCCGCAGCGGGGCTCGCGCCCCTCGCCTATGCCGTCGCCCCTTCGGGGCTTGGAGGGTTGGGGGAACGCTGACTGGCGCTGAAGCGCCAGGCTTTACGCCTTTGCCCCTTCGGGGCAGCCGCAATCGAAGGTGGCCAGTTGCAGTGCCTCGGCAATGGCCTCTTTGGTGATGCTCCCGTGCCATTCCTGGATCACGGTCTCCCAGGCCATACCGGAAGCGATCTCCTCCAACACGTCGGAGACGAGGACGCGCGTGCCGCGGAAGGTGGGTTGGCCGTGGCAGATACCAGGGTCGGTTACGATGTGCCGTCCAATTATTTGAGCTGCCATGTCGTCCCCTAGCGAGCCATGCCTCTAAGGAGGCAGGTTGGTGCACCGCCAGAGGGAGAAGTATATCGCCTCGGTGAAGCGCGCTACCGCCAAGAACAGGGCAAACTCACCAGGTCACGCCTTTGAGCTCCGGGGGAAACAGCTTGCGATCGGAGAGGCGGTCTTCGTCCAGGACGCGGACCAGATACTCCCCGGTCTCCCCCTGCTCCTCTGCATCTCCTTTCTCGATCCAGGACTGGAGCAGCGAGATCAGCTCGGCGGGGCGATCCTCGGGCGGCAGGTGCTTGTCCAGGAGCTCGAGCGCGTAGCTCTCGATGGGGATACCCTGCTGGGCCGCTTCTCGGCTGAGGCGCTCTTGCAGCTCCGGCGACAGGTCGATCGTGAGGGTCATTCGAACCTGTTCCTCCTCCAGGCGAATTCTAGCTCAATCTCGCTTCCTACCGCCAGGTAAGGGGGCACCAGCGGGGCGTGGGCGACCGTATCGTCGAGAAAGCCATGCAGAGGCAGGCCTGTCCTCAGACGGCCAATTCCTTCTCGGTCCGGAGCGCCCAGAACGCACTGACGCAGGCCAACAGCGCCGTAGTCATCGCGAAGAAGGCACAGGCGCGGGCGGCGAGAGGCCAGGGCTCTTCGGGATGGAGCACCAGGTGCGCTGCTCCGAGGACCGCGGCCAGCAGGGCGAGGCCCACGGCGGCCTCAAGGAGCCGCACCGCGACCGGGGCCCGCGGCAGCCAGGCTGCTTCCAGCCGCAAAGCCAGGCCCACCGACGCGGAGAGGAGAAAGCCGTAGACCACGATCTTCGCGACCAGGGGTGTCAGCGGGGGCGCGAGCTGCGTGGCGAGCAGGTCCGGCCAGGCGAAGAGGAAGGCGCTCCCCAGGAGCGGCAGCCAGGCCGCGAAGGCGGCCGTCCAGAGCTTGTCTCGGGCCAAGGCCTCCCTGCGGGCGCAGGCCGCCGCCACCAGGCAGGCGGCGATCCCTGCGAGCGCCTTGTGCAGGCCGCCCAGGGTGAGCGCGCCGTAGGGGGTGAAGAAGGGATGCTCGGGCAGAAGCCAGCCGAGGACGACGATCAGGACGTCCCACGCCAGCCAGGCGGCGAGCCACGGCGTGGCGATCGGCCGCAGGACATCGCGCCAGCGCACTCCGGGACCGCGGGTCACCCACCAGATCACCACGGACTGGAAGGCGGGGACGGTGACGAGTTGGAGCCAGGCCTCGGCACTCCAGCCGCCCCAGCCGGAGGTGGCGAGCGCGACCGCGGTCCGCGCCACCGGGAAGGCGCCGAGCAGGGTCAGCCAGATCCAGAGGAGCCTCCTCATGACGCATAGGGAACCATAAATTTTCGCAGCGGTGCTATCATCTAGCGCAACTCTTCTTTGAAGCAAGCGGGGCTTCCGCTTGCAAGGGGGCGAACAGCATGACTGGAGTCAGACGCTGGAGATGGACCCTCGCTACACTCGCTCTTCTTCTGCTGCCGCTGGCCACGCCGGCCTCCGCGCAGCTCCAGACGGGCGACCTCTACGGAACTGTGCAGGACGAGCAGGGGCAACCCCTGCCCGGAGTGACGATCACTCTGACTGGAATCGGCGCTCCGCAGGTGCAGGTGAGCGAGGATGAGGGGGAGTTCCGGTTCCTTGCCCTCTACCCCGGGACCTACAAGCTGACCGCCGAGCTCCAGGGGTTCTCCACCCTCGAGTACCCGGACATCGGCATCCGGGTCGGCGGCAAGCCGACGCTCGAGCTGACCCTCACCGGCGCCGTGACGGACGTCATCACCGTCACCGGCGAGAGCCCGCTGCTCGACGAGCGGCGCGTCAACCGAGGCTCGAGTGTCCCGGCCGAGGAGCTGGACAAGGTCCCCACCGCCCGCGATCCGTGGTCCCTGCTCAGCCAGGCCCCCGGCGTGTTGGTCGACCGCTTCAACATCGGCGGCAACGAGAGCGGCCAGCAGTCGACCTTCCTCGGCCTGGGAGCGCCCTCCACCGAGAACGTCTTCTCGGTCGACGGCGTCGTCCTCACCGACATGAACGCCGTCGGCGGCTCGGCCACGTACTTCGACTTCGGCGCCTTCGAGGAGGTGCAGCTCACGGTCTCGAGCACCGACGTCACGATTGCGACCGCCGGCGTCACGGTCAACCAGGTGACAAAGCGGGGCACGAACGAATGGCGGGGCCAGGCACGGTACCTGCGCACCGACGGCAGCGCGCAGTCCGAGCCGCCCGTTCTGGTGCAGGATCCGCTCACCATCGGCCCCGAGATCGATACGGTGGAAGAGTACGGAGCCGACGTCGGCGGACCCCTCTGGAAGGACCACCTGTGGATCTGGGCCGCCTATGGCGAGAGCGACATCCGCAACCTCGTCGGCCTCCTCGGCGGCGGCGAACAGCAGACCGACAGGACCAAGCTCGAGGACCTGAACACCAAGCTGAACTTTCAGGCCGGATCGAAGTTCTCGGGCGTGCTCCACTACTGGACCAACGACAAGCTCAAATTCGGCCGCGGCGCCGGCCCGACGCGCGTCCCGGCGTCGACCCACGACCAGACCACGCCGCAGGACATCTACAAGGTCGAGGGCACCTTCATCCCGACGCAGAGCTTCTTCGTGACCGCCCTCTGGAGCCGCGACGACGGCATCTTCACGCTCGCCCCCCAGGGCGGCCTCGATGCGGACGTCTTCACCGACGAGCAGGGGGTGCGGCGCGGCAGCAACTTCGATTTCGCCCAGGATGCGATCATCGACCAGGCGCGCGTGGACGCGAGCTACTTCTTCGACGCCGGCCGCAGCCACAACGAGCTGAAGTTCGGCGCCGGCTTCCGCGAGCAGGAGAACCACTCGGGCACCGTCTGGCCGCGCGGCAAGCGCACCGTGGCCCTCACCGATCCGGAGCTCCCCGAAGACCAGGAGCTGGTCATCTTCCCCCGCAACCGGTCGGCGGGCCTGCTCACCACCTACGACTCGGCCTGGATCCAGGACACCTTGACGCTCGACCGGCTGGACGATCAGCGCCGGATTGCGCTTTGACAAGCAGACCGGTGAAAACCTGGCGAGCTCCGACGTCGGCAATCCCGCGGTGCCGGGCGCCGAGCCGGGCGCTCCCGGCCTGCTGCCGCCGATCAGCTTCGGCGGCAACGACGCCGGCGGTTTCGAGTGGGAGTCGGTCGTGCCGCGCATCGGCGCCACCTACGCGCTGGGCGAAGAGCGGAAGACCCTGCTGCGCGGCACGTTCTCGCAGTACGCCGAGCAGCTCGGCCAGTACGTGATCAACCGGGTCAATCCGGTCGGCTACGGCTACGCCTACTTCTATTTCACCGACGCCAACCGCAACCTGCTGCTCGACCCGAACGAATTCGGCTCGCTCTCGTACTACTATGCCTACAACATCAACGTCGACAATCCGGCGTCGCTCGTCTCGCCCAACGTGAACGACCCGAGCTTCGAGCCGACGATCACCGACGAGCTGACCTTCAGCATGGAGCACGCGCTGCGCTCGAATCTCGCAGTGGGCGTGACCCTGACCTACCGCAACTCGCACGAGATCCCGGAGGCCCGGCAGCTCATCAACGACGAGGCCACCGGGCAGGTGCGTGTGGCCACGCGCGACGACTGGGTGCCCCTACGGACGGTCAGCGCGACGCTCCCCAACGGACGCCAATCGCGGGAGGTGACCGTCTTTGAGCTCCGCGAGGGGCTGTCGCCCACCGGGGGCAACTTCTTCACCAATGGAGATCGCGAGCTGGAATACCGCGGCGTCACGCTCAGCGCCGACAAACGCCTGGCCAACCGCTGGTCGTTGCGCGGACACGTGACCTACGCCGATTGGGACTGGAAGCTAGGCCCAGAGTTCAAACGCCATGACGATCCGACGGACACCATCACGGATGACCTCGGATTCCCGGACAGCGACGAAGTGTTCTTCGAGGGCGCGGGAGGCGCCAACAAGTCCAACGTCATCATCAGCAGCAAGTGGTCGTTCAACCTGAACGGCGTCTACCAGATCGCCCCCGACAAGCCGTGGGGCTTCAACCTCGGCGGCAGCGTCGAAGGACGCGAAGGCTACATCACACCCCCGTCCATCAGCCGGTCGCGGCGCACCGTTCAGCTCAGCAATATCGACGAGTTCCGCCACGACGATGTCATCGTCCTGAACGGCCACCTCGACAAGGACTTCACGTTCGGCGCGACGACGCTGACCCTGAGCCTGGACGGCTTCAACCTCGCCAACGAGGACACCGTCCTGCAGCGCCAGCGGGATGCCGACACCGCGACGGAGCCGGTGAACCCGAGCAGCGAGTCGATCACCTATTTCCCGCTGGAGGCGCTCAGCCCGCGCGTCTTCCGGGTCGGAGCGACGCTCCGGTTCCGGTAAGGCCCTCTCCCCCTGCCCCCTCTCCCGCTCAGCGGGAGAGGGGGATGAATCCGGGGTTACAATCCACCCGGCATGAAGAAGTTGGTTCTCGCGGCGCTGTCCGCACTGGCAGTGGCGCTCCTTGCCGCAGCGCCTCCTCGCCGGCCTGACGTACTGCTGATCACCATCGACACGCTGCGGGCCGATGCGGTGGGGTTCTCCGGCAATCCCAAGGCGTCGACGCCGGTGCTGGACCGTTTGGCGGCGCGGGGCCGGGTGTTCCCGAATGCTCACGCGCACAACGTCGTCACCCTGCCATCGCATGCCAACATCCTCACCGGCCTCTACCCCTACCAGCACGGGATCCGGGACAACAGCGGCTTCCGCCTGCCGGCAACCGTGCCCACGCTGGCGACCGTCCTGCGCGGGGCCGGCTATGCCACCGCCGCCTACGTGGGCGCCTTCCCGCTGGACTCCCAGTACGGCCTCGACCGCGGGTTCCAGGTCTATGACGACCGCACCACCCGCGGCTCGGACGCCGAGCAGTTCGAGCTGCCCGAGCGGCGCGGCGACGAGGTGGTGGCCGCCGCGCTCGGCTGGTGGCGGCAGCAGCGGGGGAAGCCGCGCTTCCTCTGGGTCCATCTCTTCGATCCGCACGCTCCGTATGTGCCGCCCGAGCCCTTCGCCTCGCGCTTTCCGGACAACCCCTATCTCGGCGAGGTAGCCGCGACCGACTCGTTCCTGAGCCCTCTCCTCGGGCCGCTGCTCGACGGCAAGGAGCCGGGCTGCCTGGTGGTCGTCACGGCCGATCACGGCGAGTCGCTGGGAGACCACGGCGAGCTGACCCACGGCCTCTTCGCCTACGAATCCACGCTCCATGTGCCGCTGGTCCTCTGGGGGCCGGGCGTGTCCGCCGGACGGGATACGCGGCCGGCCCGGCACGTGGACATCTTTCCGACCGTGCTCCAGGCGGCCGGAATCCCGGCGCTGGCAGGTAAGCCGGGGAGGTCGCTGCTGGGGCCTGCTGGAAATCCGGACGACACCTACTTCGAATCGCTCTCGACGACCCTGAACCGCGGCTGGGCGCCGCTGCGCGGTCTCCTGCGCGGCGGGCGGAAATTCATCGCGCTCCCGCTACCCGAGGTCTACGACCTGCAGCGCGATCCGGGAGAGGCCCGCAACAGGGTCGACGAAGACCGAGCCCTGGCCCGCGCGGCGTTCGCGGACCTGCCGCGGGAATCGGTCTGGCCGCCGCCTCGTACGGCCGCCGGTGCCGAAGAGACGGCGCGGCTGCGCAGCCTCGGCTACGTTGCCAGCTCCGCTCCAGGCCAGAAGAGTTACGGCCCCGAGGATGACCCCAAGAAGCTGATCGCGCTGGACCTCAAGATCCACCAGATCATCGAGCGCTATTCGACGGGACGGCTCGACGATGCGGTCCGCCTGGCCCGCGAGGTGGTCGAGGCCCGGCCGTCGATGCCGCTGGGGCATTCCCTCCTGGCCCAGGCGCTCCTCGAAAACGGCCGCACCCCGGAGGCCCTGGAGGTGATGCAGCAGGCCCGCGCACGGGGCGTCGCCTCCGACTCTCTGCTGCGGCAGCTCGGGCTGACCCTGACCGAGGCTGGCCGCACGGCCGACGCGATCGCTGTGCTGCAACCGCTCGCCAGGACGGGAGAGCCGCAGTCGATGAACGCGCTGGCGCTCGCCCTCTCGGAGGCCGGCCGGCAGCAGGAAGCCTACGACCTCCTGGAGAAGGTCCTGGCGACCGATCCCGGAAATCCCAAGGCGTACGAGCAACTCGGTCTGGTCGAGCTGCGGCTGGGCCACTGGGAGCGGGCGCGCGACCGTTCGCGGCGGGCCGTCGAGCTGCAACGGCAGCTCCCCCTGGCCTGGAACAACCTGGGGGTCGCCCTCTTCCAGCTCGGCCAGCCCGAGGCGGCCCTGGACGCCTGGCAGCAGGCGGTCGACCTGAAACCCGACCTCTGGGACGCGCTGTGGAACCTGGGCCTCAAGGCCGCCGGCCTCGGCCGGACGAAGCAGGCCCGCCAAGCCCTGGAGCGCTTCGTGGCCGGCGCGCCGCCGGCGCGGTATGCGGGCGACATCGAAAAGGCGCGCGGAGTGCTGCGGAGGCTGCCGTCGTGAGGACCCTCACCCCCCGGCCCCCTCTCCCATCCTCACTCCCGGCCTCCCGGGAGAGGGGGAGCAAAGGCAGACTGAACCCGCTTCTTCGTTTTTTCTCCCCCTCTCCCGGTGGAAGGGAGTGCGGATGGGAGAGGGGGCCGGGGGGTGAGGGTCCTCGGCTCGGCTACGCCTTCCTCTTCCTGCTCCTCCTCGCCGCCTGCTCCCCCAAGTCCGGCGCCGCACCCGATATCCCGCAAGGCACGCCCATCGTCATCATCTCCATCGACACCCTGCGTGCCGACCACCTGCCGGCCTATGGCTACCAGGGTGTGGAGACCCCGGCGATCGATGCCCTGCGGCGCGACTCCGTCCTTTTCCAGAACGCCTATACGCCGACTCCGCTCACGTTCCCGGCCCACTCGTCCCTGCTGACCGGCCTCCAGCCGGCCGACCACGGCGTGCGCGACAACGTCGGCTACAACCTCGACCGCGCGCGGATCGAGAAGGGCGAGCTGCCGTTCCTGCCGCAGATCCTGAAAGGGCAGGGGTATGCCACGGGCGGCGCGGTGTCGGCCTATGTGCTCCAGGGGCAGAACGGGTTGCGGACCGGCTTCGATTTCTACGAGGACAGCATCGAGTTCCAGACCAGCCGCGGCCTCGGCGGCCTCCAGCGGCCGGGGACCGAGACCCTGCGGCTGTCGCTCGACTGGCTGCGCGCCGCGGCGGAGAAGCCCTTTTTCTTCTTCTTCCACATCTACGAGCCGCACACCCCCTACCAGCCGCCGGAGCCCTTCGCCTCGCGCTATGCCCAGAAGTACGACGGCGAGGTGGCCGCGGCCGATCGGATCGTCGGCGACCTGCTGGACGAGCTGAAGCGCCTCGGCGTCTACGACCGGGCGATCGTCGTCCTCCTCTCGGACCACGGCGAGGGGCTCGGCGAGCACGGCGAGGACGAGCACGGCATCCTGCTCTATCGCGAGGCGATCCACGTGCCGCTCCTGCTCAAGCTGCCCGGGTCGCAGCGTGCCGGCGAGACCGCTGCCGGCCCGGTCCACCTCACCGACGTGGTCCCGACGGTCCTTTCCCTGCTCGGCCTGCCTGCTCCGCAAGGCCTGTCCGGGGCCTCGCTCCTCGCGAGCCCGCCCCCGGGAACACCGCGGCGGGTCTACTCCGAGACCTTCTATCCGCGGCTGCACTTCGGTTGGAGCGACCTGGCCTCGCTGGTCGATGCGCGCTGGCACTACATCGAGGGGCCGGAGCCCGAGCTCTACGACCTCGTCCAGGACCCGGGAGAGCGGAAGAACCTCCTGCGGGGCGAGCGCCGGGTCTACGCCGAGATGCGCCGCGAGCCTCTCCGGCTACGAGCGCCGGCTGTCAGCGCCCTCGGCGGTCGACGAGGAGACCAAACAGGCCATGGCCGCGCTCGGCTACATCAGCGCCGGGGGCGGCAGCTCGCTGGAGGGGCCACTCCCGGATCCGAAGAGCCGCATCGGTACCCTGGCCGACCTGAAGGTCGGCTTCCAGCACACCGCACGGCGCGAATACAGCGAGGCCGTGGAGGCCTTCCGCAAGGTGCTGGCCACCAACCCGCAGATGACCGATGCGTGGGAGTTCCTCGCCAACGCCTTGAAGAGGCTCGGACGGACCGGCGAAGCGCTGGACGCATACCGGCAGGCCCTGAAGGTCTCCGGAGGCTCGCCGCAGGTCGCCATGTCCGCGGCCTCGCTCTTCTTCGAGCTGGGGCTCCTGGACGAGGCGGTCACCCACGCCCGGATGGCCGCACCGACCCATCCGTCCTTCGCGCACGGCCTGCTGGCCCAGATCGCCCTCTCGCGCAACGACCTCGGCACGGCGGAACGGGAGGCCCGGCTGGCCCTGGAGGAGAAGAGCCTGCGGATCGGTCCGATGATCACCCTGGCCGAGGTGCTTCACGCCCGGAAGGACTACGCCGGCGCGCTGGAGATGACGCGCCGGGCCGCGGCCTCCTACGACCAGCGCGAGGCCAAGGACCCGGACCTGGTCCGCGGGCTCGCGCTGATCCAGGGGAAGATCCTGGCGGATTCCGGGAACGCCCGCGGCGCGGAAGCGGCCTTCCAACAGGAGATCCGGCTCTTTCCCGACAACGTCCGCGCGTGGTCCAGCCTCGCGATCCTCTACGCCCTGAGCGGCCGTCCCGCCGAGGTGGGGCCGACCCTGAAGCGCATGGTGGAAAAGAGCCCCGGCCCGGCGGCTTACGCCGAGGCGGTCAAAACCCTGCGGCTCCTCCAGGATACGGCCTCGGCGGACTCTCTCCTGCGCCATGCCCTGGGGCGGTACCCTGACAGCCGGGAGCTGCGGGGTCTGGTGCGGGCCGGGTAACCTCACCCCCTGTCCCCCTCTCCCATCTCCCTCCCTGCCTCCGGGAGAGGGGGAACGTAGAGGAGGCGGTGTGGGCGAGTCCTCTTACAGCCTGTCTGCGGAGATCGGGGCGCGACCTTGCCTCGAACGCCATGCCTGCGTCCCCCCTCTCCCGGTCGGTGGGAGGGCGATGGGAGAGGGGGACAGGGGGTGAGGTCACTTCTTGGCGGGGCGCCCGCCGTCGTCCGGGGCCAGCACGTCCGTCAGGAAGCGGTTGAGCCGGAAGCGCTCACCGCCGTTCAGGACCTCTCCGAGCCACTCCTTCAGCGGCTCGGGATCGCGGAACGTCCTGCGGTTCGGACTGGCCGCGTTGCGGAGCACTCGCTCGATCTGGAGCGCGAACACGGCGCTCTCGCCGATCAGGAAGGCGGTCCGCTCCACCCGGTCCGCCACCCGCGAGAGGAGCTGAATCAGGGCGTCGGTGACTTCCGCCGGGAAGATGTCGGCCCGGTGCAGATCGACCACGCCGACGTAGCGGTCCGGGATGCGGCTGATCGTCGCCTTGTGCTCTTCCACGAACTGCTTGATTTCGTCCAGGGTCAGGGGCGGCGCCACCCTGACCTCTACGAGCCTGCCGACGATGTTCTGGATCTTGTGCATCCCACCCCCTCCAAGACGATGGGGCGTATTCTAGGCTAAACTTCTGCCCGAGCTTCAGCATCATAGACCTTGTAGCGCCACAGACCTTGTGAGGTGGACGAGGATGGATGGGATCGGAAATCTGTTTTCGCGATTCGCAGAGCTGCCGTGCGCGTTCACGCTCCACACCGAGGCGGGAGCCATGACCCTGGGCAACGGCGAGCCGGCCTTCGAGCTGCACGTGCGCAACGGCAGGGGGACGAAGGCGCTGCAATCCCTCGACGAGTTGGCCATTGCCGAGGCCTATGTGCGGGGAGACCTCGAGATCGAGGGCGACGCCGTCCGCGCCATGTGGTTTCGCAATCTCTTGTCGGATGACCGGCTCTGGATCAAGACCTGGCGCCGGCTCCAGCCGCTGCTGCTCGGCCGTGAACGGCTGAACCCGGAGTGGATCGCCAAACACTACGACTCCGGCAACATCCAGCTCCTCTTTATCGATCGCGACTACAGAGCTTACACGCCGGGCATCTTCGAGAACGAGGACGACACGCTCGAGACGAGCACGCGGCGCAAGTACGATTTCGCCTTCGAGCAGTTGCAACTGAAAGAGGGAGACGAGGTGCTCGACGTCGGGCACGGGTGGGGTGGCTTCCTCCAGTACTGTTGCGGCCGCGGCCTGCACGGCCAGGGCATCACCCTTTCGAAAGACCAGCTCGGCTATGTGACCGGGCTGATCCGGGAGCGGGGGCTCGACGCCCAGGTTCTCTATCAGGATTTCTTTACATACCAGCCCGGTCGAAGATTCGACGCGATCTCGATGATGGGAGTGATCGAGGACCTGTCGGACTATCCGCGGGTGATGCAGCGCCTCGCCGAGCTGGTGAAGCCGGGAGGGCGGATCTACCTCGACTTCGCGTCCGGCAAGGTCCCGTTCGGGACGTCCAGCTTCATCACCAGATACGTCTGGCCCGGGACCTTCCGCATGACCTACATGCCCGAGCTGATGGCGGCCATCGACCGGTCGCCCATCCAGCTCGCCGGCGTCTGGAACGACCGGCGCAACTACCACCTCTGGGCGAAGCACGGGCACCAGCGCTGGGTCGAGAACCGGGAGGAGGCCGTCCGCCGGTCGAGCGTGGAGACCTGGCGGCTCTTCCGGCTCCTCCTGGCCGGCACCGCGGGTGTGATGAACGATCCCGCCTGGCAGGTGACCGCCTACCGCATGGTGCTCGAGCTGCCAACGGACCTGCGGAAATTGTAGAGGCGGGAAGCCGGCATGCGCACTCTGCTGGCGCTGCTCCTGCTCGGGTCGCTGGCCAGCGTCAGTTGCCGTCCCGAGGTCCCTGCGCGCGTCTTCGAGCCAGGAGACGACTTCGAGCCGATGCCCGAGGTGAAATCCGGCGACTGGCTGGAGATCCATCCGGAAAAGGGCCAGACCTTCGAACGGTTTGTGAGGTCGCGGCCCAACCGGCCGGACGCCCGCCGGAACAAGATCTACCTTCAGCCTCTGGGCACATTCGGCCCGAACAGCCCGCCGCTCGAACAGCTCAGGCAGCTCACCGCCGCCTTCTTCGCCTTGACGGCCGAGGTCCTGCCACCGCTCTCGCTGGAGGCGCACCGTATCACCTCGCGGCAGAACCCCTTCACGAAGAACCGCCAGTTCCTGACGGGGGATCTCCTCGGCTTGCTGGAGCGGCAGCTCCCGGATGATGCCTTCGCGGTGCTGGGTGTCACGATGGAGGATCTGTACCCAGGCCCGGACTGGAACTTCGTCTTCGGCCAGGCCTCGCTGCGCGATCGCGTCGGGGTCTACAGTTTCGCGCGATTCGACCCGTTCTTCTATGGCGAGACGCGACCCGCCGACTGGCGGCGGCTGATGCTGCGGCGGAGCTGCAAGGTGCTGGCTCATGAGACGGGCCATATGTTCGGAATCCACCATTGCACCTTCTACCGCTGCCTGATGAACGGGTCGAACTCTCTCGAAGAGACCGACTCCCAACCACTTCACCTCTGCCCGGTGGACCTCCGCAAGCTCCACGACAGCATCGGCTTCGAGGTGGTCGAACGCGCCCGCCGGCTGCTCGAATTCAGCGAGAGCGTAGGGTTCGAGGACGAGGCCCGCTGGCTGCGGCAGCGGATTGAGTTCGTCAGCGGCGGCGACTGATCCCGTCTACCGCACCGGAGCTCCCGGTTCCCAACCGCTCAGGCGAAGCTGTCCCAACAGCTCCAGCACCTCGTCACGCTGCGTATGGACGAGGAGCAGAAGGAGGTCCCCTTCCCGGGCCCAGGTGAGGGCTTGGCGGACAGCGGTCAGCTCGTCCGGTGCATGGTCGATCGCCTCATCCGTGGCTCCGAGCTGCCGGAAGCTCGTCGTCCAGGATCGCCGGGACGTCGCCGGCCATCCGTCCACGCAGCATCTCGGGAAGCTCCTTGATGACCACGCGATCGGGTTGGAGGGTCCAGGTGATGCGGGCGAGGTCACGGATCGCCTCGTCGCTGCGGTCTCCGGCCTGCCCGAGGAGGATCAGGCGGCGCCGGGCAGGGAGGCTTCGGGCAACCGCGAGGAAGGCCTCCAGGCCGTGGGGGTTGTGGGCGTAGTCGAGCAGGACGCGCACGCCGCCCCCGAGGTCCATCAGGTTGAGGCGCCCCGGGTTGTCCTCCGGAGTGCCGCGGACCCCCGTGAGGCCATGGACCATGGCCTCCAGGGGGAGCCCTAGCGCCGCGCCCAGACCCAGGGCCGCCAGCGCATTGGCGAGGTTGTACCGGGCGGCTCCTCCGAAGGCGATGGGGATCGAAGCAACATCCACGAGAGCCTCCCGCCGGCCCGCCTCCCAGCGCTCGAGGCGATCTCCGGAGAGCACCCACGCCGTGGCAGTGGGGGAGAGGAAGTCCTGGAATCCAGGGCGACCGGGGTCGAGGCTGAACCAGGCCACCGGGGATGAAGCCCGGCCCATCCGTGCCACCACAAGGGGATCGTCGGCGTTGAGAACGACGCGCCCGTCCGGCCGAACGAACCGGGTGATCAGCATCTTGGCGTCCGCGAGCGCTTCGAGGTCATGGATCCCATAATCACCCAGGTGGTCCGCGGCCACGTTGGTGACCGCCGCGGTATCGGCCCGGCGCACCACGAGGCCCCGCCGCAGCACGCCGCCACGGGCGGTCTCCAGCACCGCCAGCTCCACCCGCCGGTCCCTCAGCAGCGTCCGCGCTCCACCAGGGCCTGAATAGTCGCCTTCGTCCAACACCTCGCCCCCGACCTCGACCCGGTCGGTCGACGTGGTTCCGGCCATGATGCCCGCGGCGCGCGCCATGGCCGCGAGCAGCCGGACGGTCGTGGTCTTGCCATTCGTTCCGGTCACGAGCGCGACGGGGATGTCATGGACCTCCTGCCAGGGCACCGCGTCAGGGCCGGGCAGCTCGCCGGCCGGCCAGGTCCGCGAGCCCGTCCCGAGACCGACAGAGACCTGGTCGGCGTCCCAGAGGAAGGCAACGCCGTGGCGCTCCGCCGCATCCCGAAGGGTCAGGAGGGCAGGGTTCCTCTCCCTCTCGATCTCTTCCCGGAGCTGGCCTGCCGTCTCTTCCAGGTCCTGGACGGATGCGCCGTGCAGGACCGCTTCGGCAGCCCGCCACGCCGCTTCATTCACCTCGGTCGCGGCGTACAGGGTGTCGATCGGCGCCGAGATCGCCAGGCTCGCTCCGCCGGGGAAGAGCCGCACGGCGGTCTGCTCCTCGCGCCAGCCCACCGCATCGAGGAGCAGCCGGACCTGCTCCTGCCATACGGCCACCGCGGCCTCCGTCTCCTCTGGAAGGAGAGAGACGTCGAGCACAGCGCCCTCCCGCTCCTGGAGCAGGTTGGGGCCGGTCAGGCGGCGCGATTCGAGGAGCTCCATCGGACCAGGGAGCGTACAACAAGAGCGGGACCTCACCCCCTGTCCCCCTCTCCCATCGCCCTCCCCCCGACCGGGAGAGGGGGGACGTGGCTCAGGCCGTAGGGGCGAGGTCCAGGCTCCAACAGCCTGGAGGATGTCTGGCAATGCTGCCCCGCCGTGTCATCCTGAGCGAAGCGAAGGATCTGGGGGTTGGGGAAGCTCCGCCCGACCAGATTCTTCGCTGCGCTCAGAATGACAGTCTTGGGCTCGCGCTGAAGGCATCGCCTGCGTCCCCCCTCTCCCGGTCGGGGGGAGTGCGATGGGAGAGGGGGACAAGGGGTGAGGTCACAGCCCCGCCAACGCCCGTGCAATCTCCGGTTGGTTCGGATCGATCTCCAAAGACCGCTGGAACGCCGCCTTCGCCCCTGTGGGATCGCCCAGGCAGAGGCGGGCAAGGCCGACAGAGCTGTGGGCGAGGGCAAGATCCGGAGCGGATTTCGCAGCCTTTTCGAAGTCGGCCAACGCGGCATGGCAGTCCTGTCCTTCCAGGCGCAACCGGCCCCGGGTGAGGAGCAGCTTCGGCTCGGTAGGTTGAACCGCGAGCGCGCGGTCGAGCAGCCGGATCGCCCGGTCAGACCGGCCAGCCCGCGCCTCCTCGACGGCCCGGGCGCCGGCCTGGTCGGCCCCGTCGGGAAGCCCCGCCTCCAGAGCGCGGACCAGGAGGTCGTCCGAACGGTCCGGCTCACGGCTCTCGGCCCGCAGCAGATCGCTCAAGTTCCAGAGGGCGGAGGCGTACTGAGGATCGAGGGCGAGGGCCTGTTCGAAGGCCGTCACGGCCTCGCGGGTCCGGCCAGCCTGACGGTGGAGAAGCCCTTCATTGTTCCAGGAGGCCGCGGTGCGCGTGGAGCCCGATCCCTGCGGCGCTTGCGTGCGCTCGCCCGCGCCGACATAGCCCAGGGCACGAAGCTTCGCGATCTCGTCCTCGGAAGACCCGGAGGACCCGGAGGACAACGCCGCCTGGGCCGGCTTGTAGTGAGCCCGATAGTCGATCGGCTCGCCCTGGGGTGCAGGAGCGCCCGGGAGCGGCCCGCCTTCGAGCCCCTTGCCCGGCGGCAACCCAAGCAGCCCCAGCAGCGTGGCGCAGACCTGGCCCACCCGGCCGCGCGGCCTCTCGCTCCCGGCCGCGATGCCCGGCCCCCACAGGAGGTAGATCCCCGCGTCCCGGTGCCACCGCCCGGCCGTGGCCACGGCAGCGCTCGACAGCCGCTCCGGCCGTCCCTCGCCCCACAGGAAGCCATGATCCGAAGCGAGGAAGAGCACCGCACCGCGTTCCTCCGCGAGCTTCCGGTAGCCGCCCAGGAGGCGGTCGACCTCGGCGAAATAGACCTCCGGAACACGGTGATAGCGGTCGAAGTCCTCCGGAGAGATCGAAGGCTGACGCGGCGGCGCATAGGGCGCGAACACATGGCCGATCGTATCCGTCCCTTGAAAGTAGACGATCGCCAGGTCCGGCCTCTCCCTTGCGATCCACGTGCGCGCCAGCTCGTCATAGGCCCGGGTCTCGACGAGGACCTTGCGCAGAGCGCTCACGGGGTGGGCATAGGGATCGGGCCGGGCTGCGGCAGCGCGGAATTCGTCCTCCGACAGGTCCGGCAGATAGGTCCGCAACGCTGCAAGCCCGACCTCCGCCTCCGTGCGTTTGAGGACCTCCCGCGCCCAGCCCTCCCGGTCCGGAGGATGGACCGAGCTCGGCGGTGGACCGCCTGCGCCCGAGGTGAAGGAGAGGAACCGGTCGGCCACCATCAAGCCGCGCACCGGCTCGGCCGGATAGGTGGCCCACATCCCGAAAACCGCGACGCTTTTCGCCTCGTCGCTCGCCATGTTCCAGACCGCCGGCACCCGCCGCTCCGTGCCGGGGATCGGCTCGCGCACCCCGGTCCGCGGGTTGAACCGGGTGAAGTCGAGGATGCCATGCTCCAGCGGGCTCACCCCGGTCATCATGGTCGTCCACACAAGAGGGGAGAGCGGCGGCTGGATCGTGGTCAGCACCCCCGCCTGGCCCTCGCGAACGAGCCCTGCCAGATTCGGCATCCGCCCCGCCCGCATCAACTGGTCGAGGAGCTGCCAGTCCGCGCCGTCGAGGCCGACGAAGACCACCGGCCGGCCCGGGCTGGCTGCCGGGTCGTTGGCCGGCCCGCCCTGCCGGCAGGACAGGCAGAGGGCGAGGAGGAGGAGGACAAGCACGAGCCGGCTTCGGGGCGACATGAGGGGTAGCCTAATTCAACCTCACCCCCTGTCCCCCTCTCCCATCGCACTCCCCCGACCGGGAGAGGGGGGACGCAGGCGTAGCGTTTCAGGCCAGAGAGTTTCCTGTTGGGCGTGGTGGGGGCCCCTGATAGGGGTAGGGAGGACCGGTTGTTTACCCGGTCCCCCCTCCCTCCGAACCGGACGTGCGGATCTCCCGCATCCGGCTCTCCGGTTGGTGGTCTTACCTCCGAGAGGGTTGACGGGTCTGGGCGTAGGCTGCGTAGAAGGAGTACAGCCCAAGCTCAGCAAAGAAGGTCTTCGGCCAGCGGTTGTGATCGCGGCCCCGGGATCTCCCCTTGCGCTTCTGGCGGTGGCGCAGGATGCTGCGAAGCCGCATCCGGATCCACTTGTCCAGTTGCTCAAAGGTCGACCAGTGGCTGTGTTTGAAGTATTCAAACCAGCCGCGCTGGATCGATACCAGGTCCGCGATGATCCGCTGGAGGCTGTGCCCGTTGGTGCGCCCGGTCTTGCTGCGAATCTTGTCCTGGAACTTACGGCGGCTCTTCGCGCTGGGCCAACGAAGGCCCCGCTCGAAGTGATACCCCAGGAAGTCGAAGCCCCCACGCTGGCTGGCATCGACGATCCGCGTCTTGTCAGGGTGGAGCTGCAAACCTGCCGCAGTCACCCACTCCTCGACCATGATCAGGGCCCATTGGGCCTCGAGCTGACTCTGGCACAAGATCACAAAGTCGTCCGCATACCGCACCATCTCATAGCCAAACCGAGCCATGTGATGGTCCAGCGGGTCCAGGTAGATGTTGGACAACAGGGGGCTGATCACGGCTCCTTGCGGGGTTCCCCACCCGCCTTCGGCTTCACCCGGCCGCCCTTCCACGGCCCCCTCACCGCCGACTCTCTGTTTCGGCCTCAGGGGCTCGAAGAGCTCCACAGCCGTCTGCGCTACCTGGTCGACTCCAGGGCCATCGGCCTGCTCACCGGCGAGCCGGGCAGCGGCAAAACCACCGCCCTGAGGCGACTGCGCGACGATCTCCACCCCGACCAGGTGCGCGCTGTGTACCTGCACGACAGCTACCTCGAGCTCATCGCCAAGAAGTTCTATCAGGGGAGCCCAGGTGGGGGACAAAGGCGGTGCGGACGTGGCGGAAGAAGCGCTCGATCTTGCCGCGACCGCGCGGCTTGTGGGGCCGGGAGTGGACCAGGGAGATGTTCAGCGTGGCGCAGATGACCTGCAGGTGGTGGGTGCGGAAGGTGGCGCCGTTGTCGCAGTAGAGCCGTCGCGGCAGGCCGCGGCGCAGCAGAGCCTGCTTCAGAGCGTCCTGGAAGCAGGCGGCGTTTTCGGCCAGGTAGAAGGCGGCAAACGGCACCATGCGCGAGGCGTCATCGAGGAAGGCGTAGAGGTAGGTCTTGCCGCCGTCCTTGCGCCCCGGCACCAGCAGGCGGGGCCCGTGCATCAGGTCGGAGGTCCACAGGTCGTTGACATGCGGAAAGGTGAAAGCCAAAGCGTCCGGCTCGGCGCTGGACCCTTGGCGGGCCGGCACCGCCTGGGCGGCGAAGAAGCGGTGCACGCTGCTGCGCGACAGCCGCAGATTGGGCGCAAAGCGGCCGCACAGATGCACGGCGCGGATCAGGCTGTCGAGCGAAGCACCGGGCCGCTCGGCCCGCAGCGCCAGCAGCAGATCCTGCACCTCCTCCGGGATCGCCCGCGAGCGCCCGGCATCGGTACGCGGGCCCGGCTTGAGCCCCTCAAACCCATGGATCTGGTACAGCTCGAGCCAATCTCGCACCGTCGAACGGCCGACGTGGCTGCGCGCGCTGCCCGGGATCGTCCACGTCTTTTCCGCGATCGCACACAACAGCTTCTCTTTTTCGCGTGGCGCCAACGGCCGGCTGATCAGCTCGGCAATGACGCTGTGGCGAAACAACGCAATCTGCTCTCTTTGGCTCTCATCCATCGCACGAAGTCTCCGCAATCGGGCTCTGGGACCATCCCACAGCCCCCCGCCAGTAGCTTCGTGGCAGAACCCTGCGATGGGTAGTTACCAACCTATGGAGAGGCCTCCCCTGACCGCCAGGACGGCCGGCCGTGGCGGAACAGTCCGCTCACTCCGCCGAAAAAGCAGCCCCAGGACGACCACAGAAAGTGCCGCAGCCGCGTCAACCAACCCGCCGCCTGGCCCACCACCTCCTGCGCCCCCCGCCACCACGGAGCCGGCACTGGCCCCAGCAGCGCCTGCAGCTTGGCGGCAAAGGGCTCGTGCGCGCTGCGCAGCCAACCCCGCACCCGCCGCACCCCCGAACTGCCGCACTGCCCTGAAACCTCGGCGCCTTCGCTCGGACTCCCCGCAGCCAGACCCGCCTCCACGGCCGCCAAGGTCAAATCGCGATAGGCGCACACGTCCTCCGGCAACACCGCATGGCTGACCCTGCAACGCGGGCACCGCACCCGCCGCAAGGCCTGAAGCACTCCTGCGAGGAAGCGCTTGTAGGAGCCGTGGCCCCGCAGACGGGTCCTCTGACAATCCGGATCCGGGCAGCTCAGCTCGGGAACCGCCCCGCCGTCCATCTGCTCTCGATACTGCTTGCAGCCCACGCCCTTCAGACTTAACATGGCCTCCTCTCGGAAGCCCGTCGGGTCATCCCCGGTCCGCCAAAAGACACAAGGAGAGCCCGGCGGGCTTCGCTTGCCTTGCCCGACCTCTCCACAGGCAAAATCGTCCCGCACTCCTGCGCCGACGAATCTACCTGACCACGCTGAAAACTGGGAAAAACTCAGGCGGCGGTCACGAAATAAGGCGGGCGTCTACACTACCCCTCGGCTCGATGGGCTTCCCTTGCGGGTCTGGGCTTCACCATTAGTCCGCTGGCTCGCCGATGCGCACGGCCGAATCGAGTTCGTCATCCTACGGACTGGTCTCTCACCTCCAGTTGCTCCCCACCCCGCCTCACGGCGACGCAGTTACCTTCAGTTACAGGCCGGAGAACGTATGCCTGAAGAGGACTTTCACCTCTCTGGACAAGTGCGCTTGTGGGCGCACGGACCGCGGGCGTCTCGCCCGCACAGACTTCATCGACCGCGGCGTTGCCGACAGCCCGACGCCGGCCCGAGCGTGAGGAGAGGGCGGGCGAGACGCCCGCGGTCCCAGGGAGAAACTGCTCGTCCCAGAAACATGCGAAAATACGGGTCATCCCTGTGGAGGTCCCGTGGCCGATCGCTACGATGTCTTCATCTCCTATGCCCACGCCGACGCGGCGCACGTCCACCGCCTGGCCGAGAATCTCCACAATGCCGGATTGGAGGTCTTCTACGACGAGTGGGAGATCGCTCCGGGGGACGTCCTGGTCCATCAGCTCGACCGGGGCCTCCTGAACAGCCTCAACGGCATCCTGGCGGCACGCCCACGGCTCTCTCCCGCCCCTGGGTGCAGGAGGAGTACGCGGCGATGATGACCCGGGCGGTGGAGGGAAAGCTGCGGCTGATCCCTGTCCTCCTCGCCGATGCCGACATGCCGCCGCTCCTGGCGAGCCGGGTCTGGGTGGACCTCCGTAGCGCCGACGGGCCGGAGTACGAGAAGGCTGTCCGCAAGCTCGTCGCCCTTCTCAAGGGCGAAAGACCCGCCCCGCCGCCCCGCACGGGCGAGTTGCTGCCGCGGCCGGATACCGCCTTTCGAGCCGAGGGGGTGATCTCCCGCCGGCTGCGGATCGGCCGGGACAAGGTCGCCCTTCTAAATAAGGACGTGGTCGAGGCCGACCATCAGCCGAAGGGTCTCAGCTTCCGGACGCAGCACCAGCTTCTCTTCGACCTGGAACGCCTCCGTCATGGGCACCTTCCCGAGGAGGCCGGGCTCTACCGTGCCGCCGGGAGCGCCGGGGCCGCGAGCCAGGAATCGAGGCAGCACGCGCTTCTTCTGGAAGTGGGAGCCGCGCTCGGGGTGGAGCTGCTGGATGGAGCGGCGGGGGAGGCCCTTGGCCGCGTCCTCGCCGAGGCTGAGCGGCTGGGTGCGCCGTTCGAGCTGGCCTTGGAGCCCGAGGACGATCTTGCGGGCCTACCGTGGGAGACCCTCCGCCTGCCCGGCCCCGGCGGCCTGCCGGGCGAGCCGGTGGCGCTCCATCCGAACGTCCGCCTCTTCCGCTCGGTGTCCAACCTCGGCCCTACGCCCGCCCTGAGCATCCCCGGGCCGCTGCGCATCCTGGTGGCGATCGGCAGCCCCGAGGAGCAGAACGAGCGCGGCGAGCTGCTCGACATGGAACGGGAGCTGTCGCGCATCCTCGACGCCGTCGAGCCCGCCCGCCGGCAGGAACGGCCCGCCCATGTCCGCGTGCTCGAGCGGGGCACGGTCCAGGCCATCCGGGAGGCGCTCGAAGGGGAGCGCTACCACGTCCTCCACATCACCTGCCACGCCGGGCCTGGAACGCTGGTGCTTGAGACGGAGGAGGGCGGCAAGGATGAGGTCAAGGCCGACCGCTTTTGCGACGAGGCCCTGGTGCCCGGCCGCAGCGTCCCCGTGGTGGTCCTCGCCGGATGCGCCACGGCCTTGAGCTCCCCTCTCCCGATTGCGGGAGAGGGGCCGGGGGAGAGGGCCCAAGGCGAGTCGGCCCTCCCCGGCCTGGCTCGCGATCTGCTCGCCCGCGGCGTCCCGGCCGTCGTGGCCATGCAGGCGCCGGTCAGCGATCCCTACGCCACCGAGCTGGGCGCCCGCTTCTACCGCACCCTCGCCATCGCTGAACGCCCTGACCCCCTCGCCGCCCTCGTCCAGGCCCGCCGCTCGGTCGAGACCGACCGCCAGGCCGGCAAGCTCGCCGGTCCTGTCGATCTCGCCGAGTGGGCAACACCGTCGCTCTATCTGCGCGGCCCCTCGTTGCCGCTCTTCGACCTTGACGTCCCGTTCAAGGAGATCCAGCCGCCCCCCGAGCCTCGCTTCGCGGAAGGCATCGTCGTCCGCCGGGTCGGCGAATTTGTCGGCCGCCGCCGGGAGAAGCGGCAGATCCTCCACACGCTCCAGACATCGCAGAAGGCCGGCGTCCTCCTGCGCGGCCTCGGCGGCGTCGGCAAGAGCACCCTCGCGGCCGAGACCCTCCGCAAGCTTCTGGAAGAAGGCTGGCTCGTCGCCTCGCTGCACGGCGAGATCGCACCGGACGACCTCTTGGCCGAGGTGGGCCACTGTTACCTCGCCGCCTTCCAACGCGAGGGGATGAACGAAGGGGATCCGCGGCGCCAGCTCGCCGTCGCCCTGGGCCGTCCGGACCTGGATTGGGAGCAGCGCTTCGAGCTGCTCTCCCGCATCCTGCTGGGAGACCGGCCGCTCGTCGTCCTGCTCGACAACTTCGAGGACAACCTCGCCGACGGAGGGCTCGGGCCGGGGCTGAAGAATGAAGACCTCGCCGACCTGCTCGCCCACTGGATGCGCAACCCCGGCCGCAGCCGGTTCCTCGTTACAAGCCGCCCGCCCTTCGAGCTTCCTCGCGACGCCGACGAGCGCCTGAAGGACCTTCATCTCGGCCCGCTCTCCTTCGCCGAGACCCGCAAGCTGATGTGGCGCCTGCCGGGCCTGGACGCTCTGGACCGCGACGGCCAGCTCCGCGCCTACACCGATGTCGGCGGCCACCCGCGAGCACTCGAATACCTGGACGCCCTGCTCCGGGGCGGTGAAGCCCGCTTCGACGATGTCGCCGAGCGGATGGAGTCGGCTTTGGAGAGGAAGGGTATCCAGAAGCCCGATGTTTGGTTGCGCCGAGCAAAGGGTGATCTCGATCGCGCTCTGGCCGAGGCGGTGACGCTCGCCGTGGACGACGTGCTCCTGGATCGCCTGCTTGAGAAGCTGGAGGGCGTGCCCATTGCCAAGGAGCTTTTGCTGGGCGCTTCTGTTTACCGGGTCCCCATCGATCTCGTTGGTCTCGCCTGGCAGGTGGCGGAGGAGATCGAGGACACGGGGGACCGGCTTCCACTCAATGTTCCGGAGGGCCTTGGAGAGGCTTTGGCGCTCCTGGGAACCCTCGGCTTGTTGGTGCCGGTGCAATGGAGCGACTCAGCTGATGATGCCCGCTTCGCAGGTCATCGCTGGACGGCCTCGGCAGTGCTCGGACGGAGCCCGGCCAATGCGGTTCGGCAGGCCCATGAGCGTGCGGCCCGCCACTGGCGCTGGCGGGTCAAACGGGTCCCCCAAAGCCGGCAGGACGACATTGCGCAGCTTCTCGAAGCTCGGCAACACTACCGCGAGGCTGGTGACATCGACGGAGCGGTTGAGGTGACCGAAGGGATCTGCTCACAGCTTGATACCTGGGGAGCTTACCGCCGCGAGGAGCAGCTCTGCCGGGAAGTCCTGACGTGGCTGCCGGAACGCTCCGCCAAAGCGGCCGTTTTCCTGCATGGACTCGGGATCGTGGCCCAGAAGCGTGGCGACTACGACCAGGCGCTGGAGTGGTACAAGAGATCGCTCCAGATCAAAGAAGAGCTGGGCAACCGGTCGGGCATGGCGAGCACGTACCATCAGCTCGGGATGGTGGCCAAGGATCGCGGCGACTCCGACCAGGCGCTGGAGTGGTACAAGAGATCGCTCCAGATCAACGAAGAGCTGGGCAACCGGGCGGGCATGGCGACGTATGGTCAGCTCGGGAGGATGGCCCAGGATCGCGGCGACTCCGACCAGGCGCTGGAGTGGTACAAGAGATCGCTCCAGATTTCCGAAGAGCTGGGCAACCGGTCGGGCATGGCGAGCACGATTAGCCAACTGGGCGTGCTCGCAACGACGCAGGGGCGCCCGGAGGAGGCGCTTCCGCTGAATCTCCGGAGCTTGGCCATCCGCTTGGAGCTGCGTGTACCAGAGGTGCGGATCGATCTCCACTGGCTGCGCCGCCAGCGGGAGCTGTTGGGTGAGGAGCGGTTTGCCGAGCTTTTGCAAGAGCACGTCGGCGAGGAGGGCGCCCAGGGGGTTCTCGATTTGATGGCGGGGATGGATGGCGGGGGAATGGAATCGGCGGAATCCGGTCAGGAAACGGAGACGCCGGCTGCGCCGTAGTGGTGGCGGGAGTCCTCACCCCCGCCCCCTGTCCCCCTCTCCGATCTCCCACCCACCCTATCCCCGGGAGAGGGGGGACGTTGTTGAAGCCTCTGTGGCGAGCTCGCGGAACGGCTCCGGATGCGTCCCCCCTCTCCCGGCGGGGGGTGGAAGGGAGATGGGAGAGGGGGACAGGGGGTAAGGACTCGGGACACTGGCCCAGCGCACGTTCCCTTATAATAGGGTCATGTCCACTTCGCACCGCCTCTGGGTCCTCGCTGCCGCGATCTCGATCCTTGCGACCTTTGCCTCGGCCGGCGTCGGGATGTCCGAGCGCCGGATCGAGGTGACGGTTCCGCCGGAGGCTGGTGAAGGGACGGTCGTGGAGCAGGGCTTCTACGGCAAGGGACTCTGCATCGACCAGTTGACGCCGGAGCCCAGCGGCAAAGCCTTTGTGGTCCGCTTCGATCCTCGTTGTTCCTTGAGCAGCGATTTCGGCGAGCCCACATCCGTCAAGGTGCTCGCGTATGTCCCGGGCTTCAAGATCGCGACGCTCGAGATGGCGTGGCAGGATGTCGAAGCGCCGACCCGCTGGGCTCCCCGGTTCGAGCCGCTGCCGCGGGCCTCCGTGTCCGGACGGGCGACCGGGCCGGACGGCAAGCCGCTCGCCGGCAGGATGCTGAGGATCCGCTACACCCTTGGCGAGGGGATGGGCTTCTTCGGCTACATCGACGGCATGGTCATGGTCCTCGAGCTGGGCAGCGTGGAGACGGACCCGGAGGGTCGTTTCCACATCGAGCTGCCCTGGCTTCCCGGGGACGATTTCTTCCAGCCGGGCAGCCACTCCCTGGCCGTCGAAAGCGGGACGAGAAGGGTCTATCTGCCGCTCGACCAGCTCTACTCCAAGGAGCTTGATCTCCGCTTCACCGACTGATCTTGCGCCGAGGCCGCCGGCCCGGGGGCGGGGGAGGCTTTGGCTCGTTCTCGGCCGGTGGCACGAGCCCGAGGCGGTCCAGGATGGCGATGATGCGGTTGTCGAGATCGTCCTCGCTGAGCGCCGGCGCTGCCGCCTTCGCCGGCTCGGGCCGCTTCGGCACGTACTTCTCCAGCAGGTCGAGCAGCCGCGCCGCGGTCTCGGGCTCGCCGCGGGGGCGTTCGTCCTCGGGAAACACCTCGCGGAAGAACTGGGAGGGCGGTATGCCGACCACCTCCAGGATGAGGAGGACGTGCCGGAGCTTCAGCTCGATGCGGCCGTTGAACAGGCGGTGGACCGTGCCTGCGCCATAGCCCAGCCTCTCTTCGAGCTGGCGCGCCGACATGCCTCCCATGCGCACCAGGGACTCCAACAGCTTCGCACAACGCCGGATCTCGTCGTCGATCATGAGGGAAAGTCTACATGAAGACGGGCCTATGCAGAAGCTCGGACGGTTGTGCGAGCCTCACCCCCTGTCCCCCTCTCCCATCTCCCTCCCCCCGACCGGGAGAGGGGGGACGCAGGCGGAGCATTCGAGGCGAGGTCGAGGCGAGCTTTCCACAGATAGGTTGTCAGGGACTCGCGGATACCGCCTCAGCGACGTTCCCCCTCTCCCGGGGGAAGGGAGGGAGATGGGAGAGGGGGACAGGGGGTGAGGCCTCACTCCGGCGGACCGGGGAGGACCCGGAAGTCGTCCGGATCGTCCTTGTCGGCCCAGTGGTAGCCCGCCTCCGGGACCCACTGGGCCTCTTCTTCGGCCGCGAGCACGTGCTCGTGCTGGGGATGCCGCAGCCCCGGCTTCCAGACGAGGCTCAGGTCGTGCTCGGGATCGGCCCAGTCGTACCCCGGACCTGGATGCCATTGCCCCTCCTCGGCGCTGGCGAAGAGGTTCGGACTGTCGCGGTGACGGCATCCGGGGCACCACCGGACCTCGAAATTGCCGGGCTCGGGGCTCACCCAGGTATAGCCCGGCTCGGGGACGTATTCGCCGGCGTCATTCTTTTCCACGTGCGGAGGCGGAGCCTGCTCCTCGGCGGGCTCCTCCTTGACCTCCTCCGGCGTCTCTTCGGGCGTGCTCTCCTGGCGTTCGACCGGCTCGGCTTTCTGGAAGCGGATCAGGAAGTGCTGGCGGATCCGTTCCGCCATCTCCCGGGTCTCAGGCGTGATCCACACGAGAGCCCCGAGGGCCAGCAGCCCCAGCAGGCTGAAGAGGTTCACACGCACGCGGCGGCGGTCCATTGGGGGAGAGGTTATCTCAACCGCGGCTCGGCTGGGATATCATCCTTCGCCCGAACTACTGCAAGAGAGGAGTCCCATGGCCGATCCCACCGCCGTCAACAGCCAGATCACCGATGCAGTGTCCGACGTCCAGGCCGGCTCGACCCCGGATTTGCCGCTGGGCAAGTTTGTCTGGCACGACCTGATGACGACCGACGTCGACAAGGCCCTGGCCTACTACGCGGACCTCCTCGGCTGGACCTATCGGGAGGTCCAGACGGGGGACTGGACGTACCGGATGATCCAGGTCGCCGGCGAGGATCAGGGCGGGTTCGCCCCCCTCGATCCGGCCGATGGCCATCCTTCCCACTGGATTTCCTATGTGACGGTGGAGGACGTCGACGCCGCGGTGGCGCGGGCGGTCGAGCTCGGCGGCCAGGCGCCGGTGCCGGGGACGGACATCCCCGGCCATGGCCGTTTTGCGGTGATCGTCGATTCGAACGGCGCTGCCATCTCCCCATATCGTCCGCTCACCCCACAAGGGGAGGGCTACACAGGGCCTGCGCGGCCCGGCATGTTCTGCTGGCACGAGCTGCTCGCCGCAGATTCCGCCACGGAGGGGCCGTTCTTCGCCGAAGTCTTCGACTGGACCCTGGCGGAGCTGCCGGTCCCCATGCCGGGCACCTATTTCATCTTCCGCCGGAAGGACCGGGGCGTCGATGCCGGCGGCATGCTGCCGAAGCCTGGAGGAGTTGAGGAACGGTCGGTCTGGCTCCCCTATGTCGCGGTCGAGGACGTCGACGCGATCGCCGCCCGCATCCCGAAGCTCGGCGGCAAGGTCTGGCGCGAGCCGTCGGATATCCCCAACGTCGGCCGGTTCACGGTCACCGCCGACCCGACGGGCGCACTGATCGCGTTTCTGCAGCCGGCGTAGTAGCACCTCTGTCAGCCGCATCGCGGCATCCCCCTCCCCTTGCACCCGTTTTTGGGGTACAATCGACGTCGCAGTGCGGCAAGGGCCAGAAATGCCCGTCGGGAACGCCCATTGCAGTAAAGCTGCCCAGGCGAAAGGGGAAGAGAGACCATGGCGAACAAGGATTCGCACAACGTCAGCGAGCAGGAATCGAGGAAGGTGGCGGAGGCCTCTCGTGAGACCGAGTGGAAGCAGCCCAGCTTCCTGCGCGAGATGTTCCTCGGCAACTTCCGGCTGGACCTGATTCATCCGTATCCGCTGCCCGACGAGGAGCGGCCCGAATTTTCTGCTTTCTACAATGCGATGAAGGAATTCTTCCGCGACCAGGTCGACGTGGTGGAGATCGACGTGACGGGTGAATACCCCGAGCACGTCGTCGACGGCCTGCGCAAGCTGGGCGCCTTCGGCATGAAGATCCCCAAGAAGTACGGCGGTCTGGGCTTCACCAACGTCGAGTACCAGAAGGTCATGGAGCTGATCGGCAGCATCGACGGCAACCTGTCGGCGCTGCTGTCGGCCCACCAGTCGATCGGCGTGCCGCAGCCGTTGAAGCTCTTCGGCAGCGACATCCTCAAGCAGAAATACCTGGCGCGCTGCGCCCGCGGGGACATCTCCGCCTTCGCGCTGACCGAGTCGCAGGTCGGCTCCGATCCGGCGCGCCTGCAGACCAGCGCCGAGAAGACGCCGGACGGAGACGCCTACATCCTGAACGGCGAGAAGCTCTGGTGCACCAACGGCACGCTCGCCAAGCTCCTGGTGGTGATGGCGCGCGACCCCAAGACGAAGAAGATCAGCGCCTTCGTGGTGGAGACCGACTGGGCCGGCGTCAAGATCGAGCACCGCTGCCACTTCATGGGCCTGCGGGCGCTCGCCAACGCGGTGATCAGCTTCAAGAACGTGCGCGTGCCGGCGGAAAACCTGATCGGCGAGGAGGGCAAGGGCCTGAAGATCGCCTTGACCACCTTGAACGACGGGCGCCTGTCGATCCCCAACGGCTCGGTGGGCACGGCCAAGCTGTGCATCGAGATCTGCCGCAAGTGGGCTGCCGACCGTGTGCAGTGGGGCAAGCCGGTCGGCAGGCACGAGGCGATCGCCCACAAGATCGCCGACATGACGGCCACCACGTTCGCCATGGAGTCGATCGCCAAGCTCGCCACCGAGATGACCGACCGCGGCGGCTACGACATCCGCCTGGAGGCGGCGGCCTGCAAGGAGTGGAACTCCGAGCGCACCTGGCAGATCATCGACGACACCATGCAGATCCGCGGCGGGCGCGGCTATGAGACCGAGCGGTCGCTCGCGGCGCGCGGTGAGGAGCCGATCGGCGTCGAGCGGATGATGCGTGACTACCGTATCAACCGCATCTTCGAAGGGTCGACCGAGATCATGCATCTGTTCATGGCCCGCGAGGCAGTGGACAAGCACCTCCAGATCGCCGGCGCCATGATCGACCCCGAGAAGAGCGTGGCCGAGAAGATCTCCCAGATCCCGCCGATGACGGCCTTCTACGCCTCGTGGTATCCCACGCGCTGGCTGGGCTGGGGGCAGTGGCCGCGCTATTCCGAGTTCGGCGAGATGGCCACCCATCTGCGCTTCATCGAGCGGAACACCCGCCGTCTGTCGCGGCAGATCTTCCACGGCATGCTCGTCCACCAGGGCAAGCTCCAGCACAAGCAGGCCTTCCTTTTCCGCCTGGTGGACGTCGCCAACGAGATGTTCGCGATGGCGGCTTCGATCGCCCGCGTCCAGGCCATGCGCGACGAGCAGAGGCGCGACGCGGAGAACGCCGCCGAGTTGGCCGACCTCTTCTGCCGCAATGCCCGGCGCAAGGTGGCGCAGCTCTTCCGCGACGTATGGCGCAACGACGACGTGCGCAAGTACAAGGTCGCGCTCAAGGTGCTGGACGGCCGCCACGCCTGGATGGAGACCGGCATCCTCACCCTGGAGGACCGCAAGGCCGCCAACCTGAAGCCCGAGGGGGTCTTCGGCATGGAAGACCCTGTTTCCGTCCCCAAGGCCAAGGCCCGGCCGGTCGGGACCAACTGATCCCGGGCTTTCCTGCGTGCGGGCCGTCCTCCCCCCGTCCGACCCTCGCATCCCGGCGCCGCGCATCGGGGACCTCCCCGATCCGGTGCCGGGGCCGGGCGAGGTGCTGGTGGCGGTGGAGGCGGCGGGCGTCAACCACGCCGACGTCCTGCAGATCCGCGGCCAGTACCCGCCGCCGCCCGGCGAGAGCGACGTCCCCGGGCTCGAGTGTGCCGGGCGGGTGGTGGGGAAGGAAGGCCCCGGCCTCTGGCAGCCCGGGGCCCGGGTCATGGCCCTGACCGGCGGCGGCGCGCACGGCTCGTTCGTCGCCATCCCGCCGGGCCAGCTCATGCCCATCCCTGACAATCTTTCTTTTGTGCAAGCGGCTGCCGTCCCCGAGGCGGCGCTCACCGCCTGGACGAACCTGGTGGTCGAGGGGGAGCTGGAGGCGGGGCAGTCGGTCCTGGTGACCGGCGCCACGGGCGGAATGGGCAGCTTCGCCGTCCAGCTCGCCCGCGAGCTCGGCGCCCGGGTCCTCGCCGTGGCGCGCGACCGCAGCCGGCTGGAGCAGCTCCGGGAGCTGGGGGTGGAGGAGATCTGCGTGGCAGGGAGCGACCTCGCCCGGCAGGTGCGCGAGGCGACCGGGGGGCGCGGCGTCGACCTCGTCTTCGACCTCGTGGGAGGCGCCTCTTTCAACGCCCACCTGGCCTCCCTGCGCGACCGCGGCCGGCTCGTCCTGGTCGGCCTGCTCGGAGGCAGGACCCACGAGGTGGACCTCTCGCTCATCCTCGGCCGCCGGCTGCGCATCGCCGGCTCGCTGCTCCGTCCCCGTCCGCGACAGGAGAAGGCGAAGCTGGTCTCCGAATTCGCCGCCTTCGCCCTGCCGCGCCTGCGCGACGGCCGCCTGCGCCCGGTCGTCGCCCGCGTCGTCCCCTTCGAACGCGCCGCCGAGGCCTACAAGGCCCTGGAGCGCGGGGGCGTGTTTGGCAAGATCGTGCTGGACCTCACCCCCGATTCACGGTGAACCGGGGTAGTGTCCTAGTTTGAAATCCGCCCCCGTAACCCCTTGATTCTGCTGTAGCTTCCCCCTTACAGGGGGGAAGCGTATCCCCTCGAAGACCCGAAACGGCCCGAACGGGTGTAGTGAGCACCCGCCCGAGCCTGACCCGAGCACGGAGGCATCCCATGCCCGAGCTAGTTGAGGATTTTACACCCCACCCCGAAGAGCCCTCGCTCCCCCGGAAGACCAGAGACGAGATCGTCGCGCAACGCCTCATCCGATGCGCCGCCGGCAAGCTGCGCCAGATCGCCATGGTGCTCCGGGGCATCCGGCATTCACTCCCGGAGGTCTACTCGGCCGAAGAAGCCGAAGCCATGGGAGAGCATCGGACGCCGCAGGCGTTGACGTACAGCATCGTCGGGAGCCTGGAATGCATCCTCTCGGATGACTTGGAACCGGCGATCGTGGCGCTCGACGAGGCCGGGGACCTGACCCCGGCCGAGCTGCTTGAGGAGTGGCAGGAGCGGCAGCATCAGGCAGGAGAGGAGGTCTAGCCATGGCCTGGTACCACATCCAACAGCGGCGGAAGCTCGCCCCGGTAGGTGACTACCGGCCGGAGCGGATCACCGTGACGGTCTACGACACCTTCGACCAGAGACGCCTCGATGCTGCCGCACGGCAGGCGCTTGGCAACGGCACCCGGCTCGCCGCGTTTCTGCTCTACTGCGCGGATTACGTCATCCGAAATCACCCCAAGCTGACCAGCGTGCATCGCGACTTCGAGGCCGAGCGCCGGCAGCTCCAGGCGAAGCGGGCGGCCCTGGAGACGGAGGAGAGATGGGCGTGAAGACGGCTACTTTCTCCGTCCGTGCCACGGATCGCCAGTCCGTTGACTGGAAGAGAGCCGCAGACCTGGACGGCTTCTTCTTCGATCGGCGGGTGGCTCGCACAGGCGGCAGACTGCTACCTGAAGGCTCGCGCACGGGTCGGGAGGCCGATCCCTTTGACGTGGCGCAGGGGCCGGTTTTTGGCGGAGCTGGAAGCCGGCGAGACAATGTTGAACGGTCGCCTCTCTGAGCCGTTCGGGGCCTTCCGCGGTAACGCCCAAGGGCAGGACCTTGTCAGCGCCCATTACACCCTAGTACATCTCCCGACCCGCCGCATTCTGGCAACGCTGCGCACCTACCATCAGTGCAAATCGCTTGCGTCCGAATTGGCTCCTGCAATCCTCCGCGGAGAGCTGCCGGACCCTCTCCCGATCGTCGAGCGGTACCGCCGAGAGTCGGTCTGACTCCGGGCGGCGCCTGTACGGGCCGCCCCGCTTCAACCCGTAGGCTTATTGATGATCTCGGGTCCGGCCTTGATGTTGGTCTTAATTCTCATGCCTCACTCCCTCCTATGCTGAGTGCCGACAGCATACGCTCGCCCAGAGGAGTGTGATACCATGGGAGCATGCCTAAGCGCCCACGCAGACCTCGTGACCCGAACGAGCTAGCCTTCCAAGTCTTCCAGGAAGCCATAGGCGAGCGCCCACGCGAAGATCCGGACGCCGGGAAGAATCCGGCGGCTGTTGCGCTGGGGAAGCTCGGGGGAGCTAAGGGCGGCCACGCCCGCGCCGCGAAGATGACTTCCGAGGAGCGGCGGGAGTCGGCTCGCCGGGCTGCTCTGGCAAGGTGGCAGAAGCGTCAGAGTCTTCTCTGATCTTGAGTACCAGCGGTACCTGAGCCACCACTGTCTCGAAGGGACCGCTCGGGCTGTCTGCAACCGTAACGTTAAACGTATAGACCCCCGCACCTTTGAATGGGGCACCTTGAATACCGAAGATTAGGCGAAGGCGAAGGTGTGTCTCGAGATTCCCCTCAAGCGATTTGCCGGCGACAAACACTTCGCCGCCGGGTGTGGAAATTGTGTAAGACGACCAGAATTTTTCTGGCTTTTCCGGATCGTTTCGGTGCCACATAGAGACCAGATGCAGGCTAAGCGGCAAAAGCGGATTTTCCGGTAGCGGCTCCTGAATTAGCTCGATAGTGATTTCGTCGGTCACTTCCAGAATAGTTAACATATTGGAGTGCTTATCGATGCACGCCCGATAGCAGAGAAGGGACCATTTATGCTCAGCCATGAGCTGTAATTCCCCAATTGTGTGAGCCGATTATCTCGCCTGCAAAGTCCGCCACGGCTAGCGCGTCCCCTGCCGACGAGTCCTCTTGAGAGCGCGCTCCCGGAAACGCCACCACGTTGCCTGGTGTTGTCGTTCGCTCGCTGCTAACTTTAAAATCCGGATCATCTTGGAATGATGGTCTCTCTAGGCTTGAACGGTCGAAAGACTCCATTTCGCGGACGACATTGCCGAAACTTTCGAACTTGATAACCAAAACGAGATCGAAGGTGCGAGCTATGCGCCGAAGAGTCCTCACGCTCCAACTCTCATAGTTAACATTTTCGATAGCGGAAATGCGCGACTGTTTCATGCCGGCAAGCTCAGCAAGTTGTTCCTGACTGAGCTTGCGCATTTCACGGTTGGCTTTCAGTTGCGCAGCGATCAGGGTGTTTGTAAATGACTCGGCATAGACGTGCCGGTATTCACGATCCCGAAATGATCGAGTGAGCCTAGTCCAGAGGGAAGAGGTATTCTGCTCGGAGCCTTGCATCGGCGATGATCTCCAGACGGTGATTGTCTGCCTGAGTAGGTGCATTCAGCGGTTCGAACTGCCCATCGCGCTCAGTGGCGGGAGCTAGCAGCGTCAGCTCAACCTCAGCATCAAACGGTCCCCGGCACAGTAACGGGCGTAGTCGCACCTTCCCGCCCGCTTGAAGCTTATAGAGATGAGGAAACCTCTTGATCGGGCCGGCCATCAGGCCCGGCAAGAGACTCGTGTCATGTGTATCTCTTAGCATGTCGAGTTTCTGGTCGAGTTGGGCGCGCTGCGGTACCGGTAACCCATCTCGCCAAGTCCTTATTGCCCCTGGTGTAGGGGGATCGGGGCTTCGCTTGACTGCCGCAGCCCCTCTGCGGCCGATGTAGTCCTAGACTATCACAAAAATGTGATTCCGCGGTATTGTCGCGTGTTCTGTAGTGGCGTCCGCCTTCTGTGGTTCGTCCCTATCTTACCTCGTCTCCGAAGCAAAGGGCTTGACAGTGCCAAGACGCCTACGTATAATGTCTAGTATGGCAAACGTACTCAGCACCGCGAAGCGGGTCCAGATCGTCTCCGCCCTGGTCGAAGGTGTCGGAATCCGGGCCACGGCTCGCATGGCCGGCGTCTCCAAAGACACCGTCATGAAGCTCTGGCGGGAGATCGGCGAAGCTTGTATCCGTATGCAGGACAATGAGTTACGGAACCTTACCTGCAAGCGTATCCAGGTAGACGAGATCTGGTCTTTCGTGTATGCGAAGGAAAAGATCGTCCCCGCAGAGTACAAGGGCCAGTTTGGCTATGGTGACGTCTGGACCTTCACCGCAATCGATGCTGATACTAAATTGATCCCGAGCTTCCTGGTCGGCTCCCGGGACGTCGGGTGCGCGACCGAGTTCATGCAAGACCTCGCGAGCCGCATGGTCAATCGGGTACAGCTCACGACGGACGGACACAAGATGTACTTGAGCGCTGTGGAGGACGCGTTCGGCGGCGAGATCGACTTCGCGCAGCTCGTCAAGCTCTACGGTGTCGCCCCGAGCGGTCCGGAGACGCGCTACTCGCCGGCAGAGTGCATCGGCGCCGAGAAGCATGCCGTCGTCGGCTGTCCCAACCCGCACCACATCTCGACCTCGTACGTGGAGCGGTCAAACCTCACGATCCGGATGAGCCTCCGGCGCTTCACCAGACTCACTAACGCATTCTCTAAGAAGGTGGAGAACCATACCGCGGCGATCGGCCTCTTCCATGCCCATTACAACTTCTGCCGGATTCACCGGAGCCTCAGAATCACCCCGGCAATGGCGGCCGGTGTCACTACCCGGGTGTGGGAGATCGAGGATCTCGTCGCTCTTCTCCCGACCGTCACGGGCCAGAAGCGGGGGCCTGAACCGGCTCTGGTTTGCCGCAAACGCGGGCCGATTCATGGTGAACCGGCTCTGATTTGCCGTGATCGCGGGCCGATTCATGGTGAACTGGCTCTGGTTTGCCGTGAACGCGAGCCGATTCATGGTGAACCGGCTCGATTCGCCGTGAACCAGCCCGATTTGCCGTGATCGCGAAGCCGTTTCCCGTGAATCGGCCCTCGTTCTTCATGAATCGGCCGCGTTCGCGACGATCTCGTCTCCGTTCACGGTGAATCACGGCAACGGCTCCAGGTCGAACAGCTCCGGCAGCAGGCTCCACTCGCGGAGCTCCGACGTGCTCTCGACGTCGATCGCAGGCGCGGGTCCGGCCGCGGCGTCGAGCCCGGCAGCGATCCCGTCGAGGCCTCGTTCGATCTCCTCCCGCAGCTCTCCAAGGTCGGCGAAGAAGGTCCATAGGCGGGGCCGGCCTTCGGCCGGGGCCGGCCGGCCGGCGGGGACGACCTCGAGGGCAACCTCGGCCTGGAACGGCACGGTGCCGGTGAGGCGCAGGGGCATGCCATGCCGGCCCAGCAGAGCGAGGATCTCACGGGAGATCGAAAAGCCGTGATCCCGGTATTGCTGCGGCAAGGGACGAACGTACCGGTGCCAGACCTCGAAGCCGTAGTTGAGGCAGCGATAGGCCTTGCGCGTCATGCAACCGGCCTTGGCGATCTCCCAGTTGGCGAGCAGCAGGTACTCCCGGATGCCCAGGACGTACCCGGCCAGGCGGCCGGGATTCTCCTTCCGGTCCTTGAGGAACAGGGGCCAGTTGCGGTTGAAGGCCTTGTCCGCCCGCAACTGGTTTTCGAGGTACCCCAGGTGGATGACATAGACGCCGGGGCAGATCAGGACCCTGCGCGGCGGCTCGTTGAGCCGGTGCTCCACCTGCTCATGAATGCAGCCGGTCCACTGGAGGGGGCCGTCGGCGGTCTGCGGCCGGAAACAGCGGAGCGGGTAATCGGAGCTCATATGGAGGTCGAGGACCAGATGGCGTTGCTCGATGCCGAAAGCGTCGAAATATTCGTTGAAGTCCACGAGGCCGCGCAGGACGGAGGAGCTCACCATGGCCTCATCGGCATCGTGCCAGAGGATGTAGTCCCCGGTGGCATGGCTGGCCAGGGCATTGCGTGCCTGTGAGAAGTCCTCGAACGCGATCTCCACGATCCGGCGGTCGGAGCAGCCCCGAACAGGTTTCCCGCTGCACTTGCGGAAGCCCATGGATTCCAGGATGTCCAACGTCAGGTCCGTGCAGCCCGTGTCTCCGATGACGACCTCGTCTGCGATCTCCTGCAGGCTCTCCACCGCACGCCGGATGTGGGCCTCTTCGTTCTTCACCAGGATGTTGACCGAGATCCGCGGCAGAGGAAGAGCCCGCAGGATCTTGCAATCCAGGTCGAGGCAGCCGGGAACGTTTTCGGGAGCGACCTCATAGCGGAAGAGCCATCCCCCGAGGGGCTCGTCGCGGCCGGTCTGGCCCCATCTGAAATAACGAAGCTCGAGCCCGCGCTTGCCTCCCAGGAGGCGGCGGAGCTCCCCTCTCTTCCGGATTCCAGAGGCGGAAGCGCTCACCGGTGAGAGCTTCCCAGGGCCCGTGGAGCGTGTAGCCGACGACGGCCTTCCGCGCCCGGCTCTCCGCCCATTCCAGCAGATTTAAGGGGTCCTGGAAGTAGTCCAGCACCTCGCAGAGGAGCACGACGTCGTGGCTCCGTGGGGCGAGCTCGGGCGTACCGCTTTCATCCCGATGAGGATCGACGAGACACAGGAACCGCGTCCGCGCGCCAAGACCCAGCTCGCCGGCCTTGCGAGTGGCGGTCTCGATGGCCGCCGGGTTGCCGTCCACGCCCGTGAGCCGGATCCAGGAACGATCCTTTGCGAAGAGCAGGGAGAGATTGGCGGCGAAGCAACCGACGTCGAGGATCTCCGCGGGCTCGCCGTCGGGCAGGAGGAGAGACAGGGCTCGGTAGGTTTCCGCGAGCTGGGGAGGGAGGGCATCGGGCGGGAAGTCGATCCACACCGGCTCCGCCGCGAGCTCGGCCGCCTTGGCCTTGCACCGGGACGCGAGCTCGGCGAGGTCCGAGGGATGGAAGACCTTCTCCGGCTCGGGCTCCAAAGCCACCAGACGCCTTGCCGCTTCGGCGTCGGAATCCCGCAGGAGGCGGCGCAGCACTCCGCCCTTGCGTTTCCCGAAGCGCTCCTGGAACAGGCGCTGAAAGAGGTCCTGCCAGGACCTGGCGATGGCATCCCAGGAGTGGCTCTCCCGGGTCACATGGCGCAGCCCGGTCTCCTGGACCTGCCGGGCGAATTCCGCATCCTCGGCCAGCCGGACCGCGGCGTGGACGAAAGCGCGTATGTAGGGGGGGGAGCGCCACGGCTCGGTGATCAGGGTCTCGCGGCACGCCACGGTCTCGGCGAGGGCGAAACGCCCGGTCGTGACGATGGGAGTCCCCATGGCCTGGGCCTCCAGGGCGACCATGCAGCTCGATTCGGGGAAGTCGGTGGGGTAGAGGACAGCGGTTGTTGCCGCGAGCTCGCGCCAGAGGTCACGACGGGTGAGGGGGCCGATCTTGTGCACGCCGTCCGCGCGCCGGATCAGCTCGTCGCACAGCCGGTAGTGTTCCTGGACCGGCGGGGGTAGCAGGAGTCCCTCAAAAGAGTACGTGGTGATGAGCAGCTCCGCCTCGGGCAGGCGGCGCTTGAGGACCGGCCAGATGTCGCCCAGGAGGACCGCAAGCCCTCGCTCCGGGCGCGAAGCGTAGAGGAACCGCGGCGGCGAGGCGTTCCCGGCAGGCTCGCTGCGAAGGGGCTCGAGGGCGTCGAAGTCCACACCGTTGGTGGTGAGGAAGGAGTACCGCGACAGCCCGGGGAGGAACGCCTCGAAGGCCTCCTGATGGAACCGGCTGAGGAAAAGGAAGAACGAAGCTCTCGCAAACCCCGGCCGCAGGACCCGGACCGACTCCTCGTCCGGCATGTCGTGGTGCCACACGCCGTGCATCCGGGCGGGCACCGGCTGCTCCAGGACCGTCGCATCCCGGGCGGCGAGCAGGAGGTCGCATTCGCGCCCCTCGCGCGCCGCTACCAGCCGCTCCCGCGGCAGGTAATCGACTCCTCCCCGCGAGCGGGGCTCTCCGGTGTTGCACGAGACGCTGACCCGGTGGCCCAGCCGGCTCAGCGCGTGTGCCATCGAGACGACGGCGGTCTCGGAGCCCCCCAGGGAGAGGTCCACCGGATCGCCGTCGGGGATCGGCAGACCCCCGGTATGGAGGACGATCTCGAAGGGGGCCGACTCCTCCTGAAGAGGCTCCGGCCCCCGGCTCGGCCCGGCCGGCATCACGTAGGCCGTTCCGGCTCGTTGAGGATATAGGGATCGGAATTGAAGACCGTTGTGCCCGATTTTACATACAAGGTGTAGAAGAATGTCTGGACCACACCGGTCGTATTCGCGTCCTCGTCGGTGACCCTGATCGTACGGTCTTTCACCTTGATGTTGACGAACGGCTCGGACGGGGTGAACACAATGCTCTTGAACTTCCAGCCGCTCTGGTCTTTGGCGGGGATCCAGTAGATCGTGTCCGTGCCGAAGGACACCGCCAAGGTGGTCGGGTTGACGGTGACCGCCGAGCGGCCAGGGGACGGGGACGTATTCAGCTTCACTTTTAGGGTAAAACTCGCCATTTCTCATCCCTCCTTTTGTCGGGCTGTTTCCTCCCCTCGCCCTGCCGCATCCCTGGTCCCGATCCCCCGGCTGCGGCAGAGCTCCAGAAAATCGGACCGGCGGTACCCGAGGGCGGTCAGCTTTTCGACCAGCGGCCGGGCTTCCTCCACGCGATGGAGATACAACAAGGCTTCCGCCTGCGGTGCCAGGAGCCGTTGGTCGGAGCCGGCGCCTTTCAGGCCTGCGAGGAGCTCGAGGGCGCGGTTCCAGGAGGTGTGAGCCGCTCTCGTCCGGCCGAGCCGGTCCAGCACTCGGCCTTGGAGGATGCGGGCTTCCACCAGCGTCTGCCGCACCTGGCGATCCTCCAGATTGTCCGCGGCGAGAGCCTCGAGCAGGTCGACGGCGATCTGTGCTTCCGCCGTGGCTTCCGGCAGGGCCTTCCGCTGCAGGTGTGCGCTGGCGACCACCCGGTGGCTCGCCCCTCGGTCGATCAGAAAATCGAGGTTCGTCGGGTCTGCGGCGGCCAGATCGCCGGCAATCCGGACATGGACCGCGAAATGCGCGAGCGCCTGGTCGGGCCGGTTTCGGGACAGCAGAATCGAGCCCAGCCGTGCGTGGTTGGCGCCCAACCCCCGCCGCCAGCGGGCGTTTGTCGGATCGCCGGCGACCAGACGCTGGGAGATCTCCACGGCGCGCTGGAGCTCCTCTCCGGCCTCTTCCGGCCGGCCCATGTCTTCGAGGATTCCTCCCACGTAGTTGTGCGAGGTGGACAGGCGCTCCTGCCAGGACGTGTTGTCCGGATCCTCCGCCGCCATGGCTCGCTTGACCTCGAGAGCGGCGCGGTGCTGCGCCAGAGCCTCTTCCGGCCGGCCCAACCCCCGCAGCACTTTCGCGACGTTGGTGTGGCTGTCGGTCAGGAACAGCCGCCAATCCGTGTTTTTCGAGTCTCCCGCCAGCAGCTCTTCGGTGATCCGCTGCGCTGCGCGATACTCCCCGAGGGCCCTTTCCGCCTGTCCCTGGGCCTCCTGCACCCGTCCGATGTTGGCATGGGCATAGGCCTCTTCGATCCGCCAGGTGGTGTTCGCGGGCTCTTTGGCGACAAGGTCGCGGGTGATGTCCAGATAGATCCGCAACGCGAGCCATTACTGGATCGGTCATGTCCACTGGCGGCGGGGGGACCTGGAGGCGGCCCTCGAGCCGGTAGGGGCCGTAGGCCAGCCAGGCGAGCTCGCGCCGGGAGAGGTCGCTCCCGGCCGAGGTGCGCCGGGACTCGTCGAAGGCGGCGCGGGTCAGCAGGGTCTGCTTGCCTCGGGCAAGCGACATCAGGCGGGCGGCGGTGGGCTTGGCGATGCCCTCGACCTCCAGCGGCTTGGCGCCGCGGGCTACGTCCTCCGGCGGGTTTTCCCGCAGGAAGACCTCGCCCAAGTGGATGCCCACTCGCGCCCGGAGCTGCACACTGATCTCTTTCGACAGGTCGAGGAGGGCCTCGTGATAGGCCAGGGCGTAGGCCAGGGCGTCGGCCGGGCGGTCGAAGAGGAGGAGGAAACCGTCGGTCTTGTCGATCTCCCGGCCGCCGAACCGCATCAGCAGGTCGCGGGCGACCCTGTCGTGGCGGACCGAGACGCCCACGGAGCGCTCATCGCCGATCCGCTCCAGGATCTTCGTGCTGTCCACCAGGTCGGTCAGGACCAGCGTCCTGACGACCAGGTCGGAAGGGCCCGTGACGTGGGCTGCGCGCACAGACATCCAGGTCTCCGTCGTCGTCGACGACAGGAAAAACCGATCCAGCAGAAAACAAGAGAGGGAGACGGCAAGAAACGTAGGAATCTTATAGAAACAAAGCCGGGGATACAAGCGCGACGCAGGCCGGTCCCCCTCTCCCTGAAGAGGGGGACAGGGGTGAGGCTCAGCGGCTGGACGCGTCCCCCCCGACCTGCACCGTCCGGCCCAGGAAAGACGTCAGCAGCGTCATGTCGTCCCGTACGGCCACGGCGACCCGCTGCTCGCCGGGGCCGAGGTGGAGGGTCAGCTCGTAGAGGTAGTACTGGGAGAGGGCTGTCATGGCCTGCTCGCGCGGGATGCGGATCGGGACCTGGACCTGGCGGACGGGGGAGCTGGTGCCGTCCGCGCCGCGCGTCGCCACCAACAGGCGGACCCGGGCCTGGTAGTCCTCCGCCTTCATCTCGGTGCCCACCTTGAACAGCGGGATGCGCAGACGGACGGGGACGGCGAACTTGCCCCCGTCGGCCGGCGCGGGATCGCCGATCTCCATGCCGATCTCCAGCGGGTTGTCCTCGACGCCGTAGAAGAGGACCGCGAGGGTGCGATCGACGGTGCGCTCCAGGAGCGGCTTGTCGCGGTAGGTCCGCCGGTACCGGGCCTGGACGCCGGGACGCTTGACCTTGACCTCGATGCGATGCTCCTTGCCGTCGCCCGAGTGCGCGGGGCTGTAACCGAGGGAGTAATAGGTCCCGAAGTCCTCCTGGATGCTGGCGAGCGCCGGCCGGAGGTCGTTCGCGTTGAAGACGGCGCGGCCTCCGGTGTCCGCGGCCAGGGCAGAGAGGGAGCCCTTGCGGTTGTTCTCGTCGATCGACGCGATGGAGGAGGTCTGCAGGATCTGCTCGGCCGGCCCGCCGCTGGCTGACGCGGCAGCAAGGGTCTCGGCGCCGCTCGCCTGGAGCGTGTACAAGGTCACGCGGTGCGAGCTCGCGTGGGCCGCCAGAGCGCTCCACTCCTTGGCGGTGCTGTAGGCCTGGGCGTCGATGGGTGCCTGGGTGCCCCGGTAGGAACGGGCCTGTGCGGCCTGGCTCCAGGTCGCCTCCAGGGCGGCGCCTGCCTCCTCGTCTGCGGCATTGAGCATCCGTCGCTCCGCGCCGGTAGGTGCCCTCCCTTGTGCCGTGCGGTCGACCGGCTCGGCAGAGCCGCCGCCGCAGAGCTCCGCGAGGACCTGGAAGACCTCCTGGCCCGGAATGATCGAGATCCCATCGCTGACGTGGAGCACCGCTTTGCGGCCCGGCACGCCGGAGAGGGAGTTGACCAGGACGGTCAGCGCGCCGATGGTGCGGAGCACTTCGCCGCGGGCCGCCTCCGCATAGCTCCGTGCGGGTTGGACGATGTCGAGGGGACAGGGAGTCCGATGGTCCGGCTCCGGATCCGCAAGGCCGGTCGCGCGGGCCTGGAAGATGTCGCGCAGGGCCTGGCTGCGGGCCCGTTCGGTCTCGCCTCCGGTCGCGGCGGCCTTCTCCGTCCCCTCCAGGGCCCGGGCGAGGGCCGCCCGGTCTTCCGTGAGGGGCAGCCGGATCTTCAGGCCGAGATCGTACGAGACCAGCATGACCTTGTCGCCGGGAGCGAGGCTCTGGGTCAGGAACTCCCGGAGCTGCCGCACGGCCCGGGTGCGGTGGGCCGGACTGACGTTGGCATTGTCGACGTAGACCACGATGGTCATCGGGTCGGCGATGGCGGCTGCGGGGCTCGCTCCCGGCTCCGCGGGAGCAGGGGCGGCGTGCCGCTCGAAGGCCGTGAAGTTCACGACGTCCATCGGCCGGCCGTCCTCCAGCAGCTCGAAGTCCTCCCGCCGCAGGCCCGGGACGCGGTGGCCGTCCTTGTCGGTCACGTAGACCTCGACGTTGACGACGTTGACCTCGACCTGCTCGCCGAATGCCGGCTCGGCTTCGGGAGGGGCGGAGAGGGCAGGGCGAGGGAACAGCAGGGGCAGGGCAGCAAGAATGGCGAGGCCAAGCTTTCTCAAGGGCAGCTCCTCCGGCTTTGAATCCGGGTTGTGCAAGGGGTGCGCCACGTCCGTTCCGGGGAGGAGGACCATAAAAACGTCCTCTCCAGCTTACACCCGGCCCGGTTTTCGGGAAATTTCAGAGGACAGTCCCCTCTTCTGTGCTCGCGGTGTCCGCCGGAGCGGGCCTGCGCCGCGGCCAGAGGAGCGGGACGAGGGGCAGGGCGAGGACCGTCAGCAGGAGACTCCCCTCCGCCCCGAAACCGCCTCCGGTCAACAGCTCCGGACCCTCGACCCGGACGTCGAGCAGGTGGAAGACGCGGATGCCGCTGACCGGCAGCGAGAACAGGGAGGCCAGGGCGAAGTTCCAGGCGCCATGGGCCACGCAGGCGCCCCAGAGACTGCCGCTGCGCTCGACCAGCAGGGCGAAGATCAGGCCGGCGAGGAACGTGTTAATCATGCCAACCCACGAGAAGTCCGGATTGATCGCATGGAGCCCCGCGAAGAGCAGGGAGGACGTGAGGGCCGCGGCCCACCAGCGCCAGCGCTCCTTGAGCGCGTGGTAGACGTACCCCCGGACCACCCACTCCTCGACGCTTCCCTGCACCAGGAACCCGGCGGCCAGAAGGACCAGGAACAGCGGGCCCTTCCAGCCGGCGGCCCGCATGCCGTCGCTCCATCCCGCGGCCTGGATCTCGCTGACGGGGAGCGCATCCAGAAGCAGCCACCAGAGGCCGAGCAGGCCGAGGACCACCGGCGTCAGGACGAGGGCCTGGCGGAGCGCCGCCCTCTTCCCTCCGGCCGGCCAGCGGGCGCCCAGGCTCGCCAGACTCCGGCGGTCGAGGTAGTGCACGAAGAGGCGCGTCACCAGGACCAACAGCGGTGCGGCGAGGGCATTGACGACCAGCAGCGCCTCGCCGGTCAGGTTGATGACGCCGCGGGTGATCCAGAGGAACAGGACGACAGGGGTCGCCGCGGCCGCGGTGATGATCTGGAAAGCCACCACGAACAGGAGCGAACGGACGACCGGATGCCAGCGCGGACGCGGTGGTGCCGGCGTGGGCGGTGAGGGGTCCGTGGGGAGCGAGGTGTCCATGAGAGCCGAAGGGATTCTAGTGGAGTCCGGAGCTCACCACATGGCATGACTGTTGCTCTAGGAGGGGATCGGAGGCGAAGGGAGAGGGATAAGAAACTTTCATCAACAAGCTTCACCAACGAAGGAGGTTAGGCTCATGAACATCATCATTATGCTCATCGTCGGTGGCCTGATTGGCTGGATCGCCAGCATGGTCATGCGTACCAATGCCCAGCAGGGCGTCATTCTCAACATCGTCGTCGGCATCGTCGGCGCCTTGCTCGCCGGTGTGTTGCTGGCTCCGCTGTTCGGCACAGGCTCCATCACCCAGGGAGACTTCAGCCTTTCGGGTCTTCTGATCTCTCTGGTCGGGGCGATCGTCCTGCTGGCCATCGTCAACCTGTTCCGCCGCGGCGCTGTCCGCTGAGCGGTTCCGTCTGCAGGCGCAACGGGGGTCTCGGGTCTGCCCGGGGCCCCTCCCGTATTTTGGGGCGGTTCCTCGTCATTCCTGATTCCCTCCCGATCCGCCGAAATCCGTTCGTTCCCATTTTTACAAAGTAGCAAGAGGCCCCGTCGCGACGGCGATCCGGTCCGGTCCGTATACCCTCCCGGACGTCGAACATCGCTATGGCAACCTTGGACACCGGTGTAGATCGGAGCAGCGGCTGGGAGCTGCAGCTCGAGCCCCTTTTGGACGACGTGATGGCGGGACGCGGCCTGGTGCGGCACTGGCTCGTCCTCAGCGCCGTCATGATCGCCGGCGCCGCGCTCTATGGCGCGGTCCTCGGCATGTGGCATGGCGCCGAGCTATCCTTCTACGTGGCGGTCAAATTTCCTCTCGTCCTGCTGCTGACCTCGGCGCTCACGGTCGTTTTCGCGTGGACCGCGGCCCGTGTGCTCGGGCTGACCCTGGGGCTCGGCCAGATGGCAGTCCTCACCTTCCTGGCCCTGGCCGTCGCCAGCCTGCTGCTGGCTTCGCTCGCCCCGGTGGCGTGGCTGTTCACCTTTTGCGCCCCCGCTCCGGGGACGCAGGCGCGGACCGCGCACAACCTCTTGTATTTGATGCATACGGCCTTCGTGGGCGGGTGCGGCCTGGCCGGTACGGCCGTCCTCTGGCGGGCGATGCGGCGGCTTGACGCACCCCTGCGGAGCGTCCGCACCGTCTACCTGCTCTGGGTCGTGACCTATGCCCTGGTGGGCGGGGAGGTGGCCTGGGCCCTGCGCCCGTTCGTGGGGAGCGTCTACGTTCCCGTCGTCTTTCTCCGTGGGGATGCTCTGGACGGCAACGTCTACGAGTTCATCTTCACGGACATCCTTCCTCACCTTGTGTCGATTTGATGGATGGGAGAGACCCGCATGGAAACTCCGCTCTTGCCTGAAGGTGGACACCCTGAGCCCCGGACCCTTCTGGGCTCCTTCAACGAGTTGCTCGTGCAGCCGCTGGCCGTGATCGAGCGGTCGCGGCACGCTCAGTCGTCGGTGCCCCTCCGTCTGCTCGCCGGCTCGTTCGTCGGCTATGCGCTGTACGGCGTGGCGGCCGGTTTCTTCCAGGGGGGATCGCAGATCCTGATCGCGGCGTTCAAAGCGCCGCTGATCCTGGCGCTCACGTTGCTGCTCTGTGCGCCGAGCCTCTACGTCTTCGGCGCGCTCGCCGGAGCGCGGTGGACGCCGCGGAGCTTCCTGGCCGTCATGGCCGGCTTCGCCGGCATCCTGTCGCTCCTGCTTGCCGCGCTGCTGCCGATCTCCTGGCTCTTTTCGGTGAGCAGCCGCTATCTCGCCTCGGTCGTGTGGCTGCACGTCGCGCTGTGGCTGATCGCCCTCGCGGTCGGATGGCGGTTCCTGGGTCGAGCGCTTGCCGCATCCGGAGCCCGGGGCATGATCCTCTGGCTGCTGCTCTTCGCCCTCGTCTCCCTCCAGGCCGCGACCTTCCTGCGGCCGATCCTCTGGCGCGATCCAAAGGCCTCGCTTTTCCAGATGAATGAGAAGATGTCCTTCTTCGAGCACCTGGGGAAGGTCCACGACGCCGATGACAAGAGGGAGGAGGAGCGGAGGGCGGCGGAAAAGAAAATGAAGGAAGAGCAGGAGAAGGCGGCGAAAGAAAAAGCGGAGAAAGCGAAGGGAGTGGAGAAAAAGGATACGGCAGCGGCGCCGACTCGATGATCGAAGGACTTACAATATTAAACCGAGCTATTTGCAGCGAGAGGGTTCCGCAGCCTGAGCCCCTTGAAAAGTGAGAAGTCCCTGTCGGTGGTATGAAGCGTAGCCTCGTGCTCTATGGCAAGAGCCGCGAGGCGGGCATCGCTGATCAAGGCCCGGTCGCATTGGCCTCGGAGACAAGCTCCCGGAGGATGCTCCAATGGCGCTCACCGGGATACAGGAGATCTACCCCAGGTTGGGCGAACCAGTCCTCCACAATCCTCGTCGCCTCCAGAATCGAGAAAGGATTTTTGAAGGAGCTCGGGTTGGTCGTGATTCGCAGGAAAGCGGACACGGTCATCCAGCAGAGCCGGATTGGCGATTGAGAAGAGAAGCAGCCTTCCAGCCAAAGCCGCGCGGGAGCGTGGAACGGGCTGCTGCGGTCGTAGGCGTAGATGAGGAGATTCGCGTCGACGAGGATCACTGTCGGCGTGGACCTTCGAGATGGTCCAATAATCCCTCAATGTCATCGAAATCGAGACCGGGGTGAGCATCGAGCGCCTTCGGGCGCACAACGAAGCGCCCGGACTTCCCGCTTTCGGCCCTGGGACGATTCTCGGCTTCCCGATCGGGGGCCGCTGCTGGCGTTCGGAGGTCCAAGTGCCTCTTGGCGTGGATGCTCATGCGTGTATTCTACTCCAAAGTCTTCTTCGCGTCAAAACGCTCTTGGAGAACCTCGGCCAGCGCCGTCGCGTTCTTGATGCAGTCCGGGACTGAAACGCCGCGGAGATAGTTGCCGCTGAGAAGGAGGCCTGGGAGGTCGCGCTCGATCTTCTCGCCCAGCTCGACGAAGCGTCCGTGGCCGATCTCGTACTGCGGGATGGCCCGCGGCCAGCGGCGGACAATGTGGTAGACGGGCTCGCCGCGGATCCCGAGGGCACGCTGGAGGTCCCCTTCGACTACCGTGAGGACATCTTCGTTGTTCCGCTCCACGATCTCCGGATCGGTCCTGCCGCCGACGAAGACGGTCAGGGCGACGTGCCTGTCCGGCGCCCGCTCCGGAAAGATCGAGGAGGGGAAGAGGCAGCCCAGGATGCGCAGACCCTGCCGGCGTGGGACGAGGAAGCCGAAGCCATCCAGTGCGTGCATAACGTCCTCCCGGCGGTAGCCGAGGGCGACCACGGCTACAGGGGCATAGGGGATCTCAGCGAAGGCCCGGCTTGCTCCGGCCGTGGCCTCGTCGAGGAGCCGGGCCGCGGCATCTGCCGGGACGGCAAGGATGATCTTTCGTGCGTCCACTGGCCCGGCGTCGGTCTCGGCCCGAAAGCCCGTACCGGTCCGTACGATGCGCCGACAAGCCACGCCGGTCCGCACGTCTCCTATCCTCTCGGCCAAGCGGTGGGGGAGGGATTCGAGGCCGTCCCGGAAGGAGATCATCGCTCCGCCCGGTGCAGGCCCCTTCCGCTTGGCCAGGGCGCCGCGGATCAGGCTGCCGTGGTCCTGTTCGAGGGCATGGATCCTCGGGACTGCCCAGCGCACCGACAACCGTTCCGGATCGCCGGCGTAGACACCAGAGACGAACGGGCTTACCGCGAAGTCCAGGAATTCGGACCCCAGCCGGCGGCGGACAAACTGGGCGATGGTCTCCTCCGTGTCGCTCTCCGAACGGGAGATGAACGGCTCCCTGAGCAAGCGGAGCTTGGCGCGCTTGGAGAAGAGGGACGTCTTGAGGAGCCCCGGAGGCCCGCCGGGCAAGGTATGAAGACGGTCCCCCTTCCAGAGGTAGCGCCGTTTGGCGCTCGGCAATGCGCTGATTTTTTCCTCATCCAGACCGCACTCGCGGATCAGCCGGGTCACGCTCTCGTGGCTCTCGACGACCGTGTTCGGTCCCATCTCGAACCGCCAGGGCCCGTCCACGTACGTCTCCATGGCCCCGCCCACCCGCGCCGACGCTTCGAGGACGGCGACCTGCATCCCGCCCCGGGCGAGCCAGAAGGCCGTGGTGAGCCCGGAGATCCCGCCGCCGACGACGAGGGTGTCGAGAAGGGAGCTTACGCTCATGGCGTGCAGTGTATGTCGGGACTCTGCTCGCTTGGCCTACGGCCGTGGTAGCCTGCCTCAGGGGGTGGGGTGGGGGAGGGGCGGTCTTTGCGCTGGGTCAAAGAGACAGCGCGGAGCCGGGGCTACTTCGAGCCCGTGCAGAGCGGAGAGGCCTCAGAATCCACACCCCGCTCTGGGCCACGCAGATCGATCCGCAGCTCCCGATCGCCACGGGATGCCCAGAGCGTCGGAGGCTCTGCCGGAACCTCACCGGGTTCGGCCAGCCAGCTCAGGCCGAAAGGATCTGCCCCTGGAGAGACGGAAGGCCGCAGCGCTGTGCGGGTTTCCAGAACCTTTGCGCGGATCTCGACCGGTCCTTCCTGATCACAGAATACCCGAGCCTCGGCGGCCAGCCGCCCCAGCGCCCTCCTCTTCACATCACGGGGATAGAGGTCGAGCCGGAAGGTATCGACGCCCTCCCCACGATAGACCGCCAGGGCCAGGGAGTCCGCAGAGCCGCGTGGGCGGAGCCGGCGAGCGAGCCACTCGGCGCGCGATCGGTCACGCGCGGTCAAATACGAGTGACAAGCCGGCTCAGGTCCCCGATCCGTTTTTTTACCCTCCGGCGGGATCCATTCCACCTGCAGAACGGCCTGCGCCTCCGGCACGGTCTCCAAAATGACTTTCCCGTTCAGGTCAAGCATGAAAGCGCGGTTCACATGGGGCTCGCCGGCATGGACCCGCCCCACAAGGACGCTGTCCTCTCCCGGAAAGAGCACCGCTCCCGACAGCCCACCGGCCGGCGAGAAAGCCAGCCTCGACAGGGTAGCCTCCAGACGTTGTGCTTCGCAAGCGACCTCTTCCGGGGTCAGAGGACGGCTCCTGGAGTCCGGGGACGGAACGCGTCGCGCCCGGAGCTTCCCGGGGGCCTCCCCCTTCCGTTGCCGCCACCCAGGAGACAAGAAAGCCGCCATCTGGCGCCGGACTGACATCGGGGAGGTCCTGCCATCCGGAAGCTCCATCCAAGGGAAACGCCGCCTCCAGAGGCAGGTTCCTCTCGCCGTCGACAAAACGGCCGAAGACGCGGGACGGGCCAAATGCGTGCCAGACGACGAGGAGTTGGCCGCCGGGGCCGGCCGCGATCCTGGGACCATATTCGAGGAGCGAGCGTACCGGTCCCGGGCTGTCGAAGCGCAGTTCCTCGCCGGCCGTTCTCCCGGCGGCGTCGAAACGGCGGATGAGGGCGCCGTCAGCCGAGCGCCACACCGCGGCAAAGCCGCCGTCCGGCAGCAGCGCAACGTCGGGGAGCTCAGGGTCGCCGCCGCGGCCGGAGCTCACCCGCAGCTCCGGGCCGGCAGAGGTGCCATCGGCCTCGAACCAGCGGGCGAAGATCGCAGCGCCGCCTCGCCCTCCGTCTCCACTCCAGACCGTCAGGAACCGGCCAGAGTCCGTGCAGGCAACTTCCGGCTGTAGCTGATCGAGGCGGGTCGGCTCATGGAGTGCGAACGGTTCGGTGAGCGGCCGGCCCGCCGCCGAGAAGATGCGGCCGAACACCCCCCAGCCCGAGCCGTCCTCGCCTTCGCTCTCCCAGACGGTCACGAACCGGTCGCTGCCGCAGGCCGCGACCCGGGGACGCCGCTGTGCCCCGAAAGCCTCGGCATGGATGCGGAATGGTTCTCCCCGAGGAGCGCCGTCGCCGTCAAAGAGCCGGGCGAAGATGTGCTCACCATCCTCCTCGCCGGAATGGCAGGTCTCGAGGACGACGAAACGTTCAGGACCGAGGAACGCCGCGGCGAGCTTACCCCAGCACCGGAAGCCGGCTTGGAAAATGGGGAAAAGCTTGCCGGCAGGGCGCAGCCGGGCGTCGAAGAGCCTGCCCTGGATCCGCGCCTTTCCGGCCTCTTCACCTTTCTCCACCCAGACCGCTGCGGACCGGTTGTCGGGAGCCGCTGCGACCGTGGCCATCCAGGGCATGCCGCGGCTTCCCTCAGGGAGTCTCAGAAGCGGGCGGGGCGATAGAGGCGAGAAGAGATCTTCTCCCAGGACGGCTCCCGCCACAAGGAGGCCAATCGCAAGGCCGCACAAGGGCCGGCGGGAGAGCCGGGGAATGGGCCTCTCCCTCTGGCGCACTACGATCAGAAGGCGGCAGGCTCGCACGAGAAACACTCGGCGGGGCACCAGCCTCCGGGAGCCTGCGTACAGCTCCCACCGCCACCGCCACCACCCCCGCCACCACCACCTCCACCGCCGCCACCTCCGTCACTGCAGGTGCCCCAGCCTGCACAGGCGTAGCCGAACTCGACGGTCACGATCGTACAGATCTCTCTACCTTCAAAGACCAAGTATGCGTCGTCCTCGTCTGCGAGCAGATCGCAATGATAGGTCCCAGAAATACAGCATTGCGCCTGCTGGTCCCAACCGCCCGGTCCACCTCGGTAGTGATAACAGGACTCGCACCAGGAATAGGCCCTGAGCATGGCAGGTTGGGCGAGAAAGGCCAACAAAAGGAGCCCAACCACTCTTCTCGCATGGCATCTCATCCACTCCTCCTTTCTGGTCAGGATCCGCCGCTCGGCGATCGCGGAGGACCCGGGATCTCGACTCGTACGGCCCCTCCCGCCCTGACTTCGAATTCCGTGAGAACCGGAAGGCCCCTGCCGGCGCCCGCCGCAAGCATGTGCTGGCCAGCCAGAGAATCGACTTTCACAAGCACCCAATGCCCGGCAGCGAGAAGGGGGATGCTGCCTGCGGTGTCGGACCGCCGCTGCCAGCCCGCGCTGCGCAGGCTGAGATACGACCCATCACGCGCCACCAAGTACAGGCCAAAGGGGCGCACCTCGCGCCATGTCGTGTCCTCCAGGGCCAGCTCGACCGCTCCCCCTGCCTGCGGCAGGACGATTTCCAGACTATCCGCCGCCGGTTTTCGGACGGAGGTGACTGGATATCCTTGGGCCTCGACCACGACATTGACGAGAGCCCCGGGAGGAACGGCAGCCGTGGCTTCGAACTGCCCGTCCATCTGGGTGGTGAACGAGACCGAATGCGGCCAGCCGGCTGATTCCTCGCGCAGGACCTCGATGCTCCCTCTGGCTCCAGAGACCGGCTGGCCCCCGGCCGTCACCACACGGCCGGTCAGCCGGTCCACTGCCGGGACCACGAGCTTGACGCCGCTCCGGGACTCCCCGTCAGCGAGCTCGACGAGCACCGCGTCGGCCTCCTGCTCGCCGGCCCGCGCCGAAACCAGCCACTCGCCGGCCGCCAGCCCCTCCAACTCGTAAATGCCCTGCTCGCGGCTCCGCGCCTGCTGTTGAGGCGGGGGCGCTGCAAAGCGGTTCGCTATGGGCTCCGCGCGGACTGAAGCATCCCTGACAGACTGGCCCTCGGAGTCGATAACCGACCCCGCGATCCGGCCTTCGGGCAGGCGGACCTCCACGACCTCCGAGGGATCGTCAAAGACGACGGACGGGATCGTGCCGTGCGCCTTCCCCTGAAGATGGTGGACGATGACGGAGTACTCCCCGCCCTGATCGAGCGCGACGGAAAAGACCCCCTCGGCGTCCGAGTAGGTGCGGCCTGGCTGTCGCCCGTCGAGCGCTGCCGGCCGCAGGTCGACCGAGGCCTCGATGGGCTCACCGCGCCAGGTGACCCGGCCTCGATAAAGGCTCCGGCTCAACTCCAGAGTCAGGGTCTCCGCAGCCCCTGGGGCAAGCTGCACTTCTTCCTTGCCCAGAACCTGCGGCGGGCCCGAGCTTCGGCCGAAGGCCACAACCCGCCACCGCCCTGGTGCGAGCCGTGGGAAGCGTACGACTCCGCTCTCGTCCGCTTTCGCGCTGGACCTCACCGCCTTGAGCCATTCCGGCGGGCCAACTCCCTCCAACCCGACCTGGTACTCGCCGAATTCGGCCGCCAGGTCAGGGCTCGGCTGCAGGGCCACGCTCAGCTCCGCCGGCGGCGGAATCCTCACTTCCCCGAGGAGCGTCTCCAGGCGTGGAGCCAGCTCGAAGTGCTCGCTGAAGGTCGGGAGCCCGTCGCGCGGAGTGACGCGGAGGTGGAACTCGCCTGCGGGCAACCCCGCCAGGCGGACCCAGCCGCCCCTTCCCGTGAGGCCGGCGGCCACCACCGGGGCTTCCTGGCCGGAGAAGGTGGCCGCGACCGTCTTCCCAAGCTCCGCCTCGCGGACGACCTCAGCCCGCGCACCTTCGACGGGCAGGCTATCGGCATCGGACACGAGCCGTGCCAGGAGCGCGGCCCCCCAGGTCAGGCTCTGGGTCCCGAGATCGAGGCTCTTCCCGCGCTCGACTTTGACGCCCGGCCACGTGTGCGGAGCGAAATCACCGGCCAGGAGGGTAGCGTCGAGGCAGGGCGCCGGCACCTTCACGGACCACCGGCCGTCCGCGGCGACGAGGAATGGATACTCGCCGGCCGGCTTTCCCAGGAGCTGCGGGCGCTCCGCACAGAGGGCCGCGCGGAGGCGGGCTCGCTGCGGCCTGGGGCTGCCGGTGGGAGGCTGCATCACCCCCTTCAGCTCGGCGGCCGCGTGAAGGGTGATCCGCAGGGTCCGGCCTTTCGCACAGTCCTCGGGCCCGATCACGACAGGAGACGAAACCCGCTCGGCGCTCTGGAGGACGAGGGTGAGCCCCGGCCGGCAGCCGGCAACCAGAAACAGGCCGCCCGCACTTGCCTTGCGCCACGTTACGGACCCTTCTTCCACTTTGTCCCCATGCCACCGCCGGATCCCGAAGCGTTCCTCCGGACGGGGAGAGGACTCCGAGATCAACCGGAGCTCGCCCTCGGCCGGCGCAGGAGCCGGGGCAGATCCCGACACCGGCAGCGCTCCCGGGGGAAGAGCGAGCTTCACGGAGCGCCTCTCCGGCCGGAGGTCCACCGCACCCAGCTCGATCGGCAGGATCTGATGATCTCCTTGGGCCGATCCCTTCAACCAGACGTCGTAGGTTCCCACCGGGAGCGACATCCAGCGCGCCGGCAGCCCGTGGGCAACCGGCCGCTCCCAGATCCGTTGCGCGAGGCCGTCCCGCACCTCGTCTGTACTGGCCCTAGCCCGCGGGCGGAGGACCAGCGAATACAGCGCGGCCGGAAATCCGGGGGGGAGGTCGACCGTCACCTCGAGGATACCCCCGGGGGCGAGCCGGACCGTGCCCAGGTCACCTCCTCCCGCCGGGAACAGCACGTTTGGCAGGTACTCCGGTGCAAACCCTTCTGCCTCGATCCAGACCGCCGACTTGTGGCCAGGGAGGCCGAGGAGGCGGAAACGCCCTTCGGCGTCGGATTCTCCGAGCCGGTCAGGCCCCGTAAAGGATTCCCCGAGAGGGCTGAGCTTCAGAGAAAAATCGGTCAGAAATGCATGAGGAAGACCAATTTTCCCGCCGGCAAACGGGCGGTCAACGGGGGACGACACGATCCGGCCGGAGACCTCGACCAGTCGTCGCAGAGCGCAATGCTCAGTCCGTTCTGCTCCGGAAACGAGATCGAAGGCAGGCTGGTAAGCCACCTCATGACCACGAGCTGAGCACACCACGCGGTAGCGCCCGGGGGGGATTTCCCAGCCCGGTGGCGCCGCCGCATCCGCTGGGACGACCGCCTCCCGGAGAGGTTCCTCCCAGGGACGGTCCTCCGGGACGACGGCAAGGTACCGTTCCTCCGGGATCGCCCGGCCGCCCGCGGCCACCACCTCAATGCGCAGACGGCTTGGTCCGGACGAAGCGGCCGCCATGGAAGCAGTCGCCAGCAGAGCAAGATACAGACAAAGAGAACGATGGGAAGGCAAGCGCTCTCCTTTTCACACCCGCGAGGCAGGACACCTACATATTGATTATATGATGATTCATCAAGGATTGTCTACGACGACACAGCTCTGAAAGCCGGTGGTGAGCTATCATCCACCCGATGGACCGCTTCGCACGCTACGCCTGGCTCACCCTGGCCTACAACATCGCCGTCATCCTGTGGGGCGCGGTGGTGCGTGCCACCGGATCTGGGGCGGGGTGCGGCAGCCACTGGCCGCTCTGCAACGGCGAGGTCGTGCCCCGCGCGCCGCGGATCGAGACGATCATCGAGCTTTCCCACCGGCTCACCAGCGGCCTCGCGCTGCTGCTCGTCGTGGGCCTCCTGGTAATGGCCTTCCGCACGAGGCCGAGGGGGCATGCCGCGCGCAAGGCGGCCGTCATCTCCATGCTTCTGATGCTCGGCGAGGCGGCTGTGGGCGCCGGGCTGGTGCTTTTCGAATTAGTCGCGGACAACCAGTCCATGGCCCGGGCGATGTTCATGGGGACGCACCTGATCAACACCTTCTTCCTGGTGTCTGCGCTCACCCTGACGGCCTGGCTCGCCAGCGGCGGCGCGCCCTTCCGCGTGCGGGGTCAGGGAAGCCTTGGCGGCGGGTTCGTGCTCGCTACGGCCGGCCTGCTCCTGTCCGGCGTCAGCGGCGCGGTGGCTGCTCTGGGGGATACCCTTTTCCCTGCTATGACGCTCGCCCAGGCTCTGGAGCAGGACCTCTCGTCCACAGCCCATTTCCTGATCCGCTTGCGCGTCCTTCACCCGATCATTTCAGTGACCGCGGGCCTGCTGGTAGCCTACCTGTCCGTACAGATCCTCAGGAAGCATCCAGGATTCGTAACGGGCCGTTTGGCTCGTTGGACCGTGGGCCTGGTCTTGATCCAACTCGCCGCGGGAGCCTTGAACGTCCTCCTCCTGGCCCCGGTCTGGATGCAGGTCGTTCACCTGCTCCTGGCCGATCTCCTCTGGATCGGCTTTGTCCTCCTCGCCGCCTCGACGCTGGCTGTCCGCCAGGCGGTCGCAGAGGAGCAGGACGCCGAGCCTCCTGGCGGCTCGCCAAACTGTCTGACCGTTGCCCTTTCAGAAGCTCCGGCTCGCGGCCGGTGAGGCGGCGGAAGGCTTCAATGTAGCGGTCGCGGGTGCCCTGGACGACGTCCTCGGGAAGGACCGGCGGGGGGGATTCCTTGTCCCAGCCGCTCTCGTCGAGCCAGTTGCGCACGAACTGCTTGTCGAAGGAGGCGGGCTCGCGGCCGGGCTGCCAGTGGACGACGTCCCAGTAGCGCGAGGAGTCGGGGGTCAGGACCTCGTCGATCAGGAGGAGCCGGCCGTCGTCCGCGAAGCCGAATTCGAATTTGGTGTCGGCGAGGATCAGGTCCTTTGCGGCCGCGTGGGCCGCTCCCCGTTCGTAGAGATCCAGGGTGAGGCTGCGCAGGGTGGCGGCGAGGTCAGGACCCATGGCCTCTTCGACGGTGGCGAAATCGATGTTCTCGTCGTGGCCGGCCTCGGCCTTGGTGGCCGGGGTGAAGATGGGGTGGGGGAGGCGGCTCGCACGGTCGAGGCCGGGAGGGAGCTCGATGCCGCAGACCCGGCCGGCGGCGCTGTATTCGCGGAAGCCGCTCCCCGCCAGGTAGCCGCGCGCCACACACTCGAAGGGCACCACCCGCGCCTTGCGCACCAGGACTGTCCGGCCGCGCAGCATCTCCCGGAACGGGGCGAGCCCGGACGGGAAGTCCTCCGGATCGGTCGCCAGCAGGTGGTTGGGCACCACGTCGTCCAGCTTGTCGAACCAGAAGTTGGAGATCTGGTTGAGGATCTTCCCCTTGCCCGGAATGCCCGGCTGCAACACGTGGTCGTAGGCCGACAGCCGGTCGGTCGCCACGATGAGCAGGCTGTCGCCCAGGTCGTAGACGTCCCGCACCTTGCCCCGCCGCGGCGGCGGCAGCCCTGGGAGGTTGCTCTGCCAGAGGACGGGCTCCATCGGCTCCATCGGGGGGAGAGTCTATGCTGTTTCGATCCGCGGCACCGGGGAGGGCCGGGGCTGGCGGCGGGTGGACATGGTGCTGGCGAACTCGCGATCGATCGCGGCGACGAGGCAATCGTCCTTGAGGGCGGTCAGGTCGTCCAGCATCGCGCCGTCGACGATCTCGTAGACGGCGAGCTTCTCGAGCCCCTTCAAGTGGGCCATGCCGAGCTTGCGGATGCCGAGCTGGAGCGTCTCGCCGGCGTCGTCCACGCCGAGGACGACATAGCGCCGGTCCTCGTCGGTGCCGCGGGCGAGGGGACGCGTACCCAGCTCCGTCTCGAGCCGCACCATGAAGGGGTGTGTGGCAACGATGCCGTTGTTGTGCAGGGTGCCGTTCTGGTTGATGTAGGCATAGAAGCGGCGCGCCTCTTCCCGCTTGTCCACCACGTCGACGTTCTTGGAGGCCAGCGGCGCGAAGAAGCGGTGGACCGCGGCTTCGGGATACCCCTGGCTGATCAGCGTCATCTTGACCTCTTCCACTTCCTGGGTCGCCTTGCCGGTCGTCAGGCGCGACAGCTCGACCAGCCCGGGACCGAAAAACTCGTAGCGCTCCCCCTCCTCCGGCAGGCCGCCCATGGGGATCAGGCGGTAGGAGCCGTAGTTGAGCGCGATGCGCATGCCGCGGTCGAAGGGCAGCCCCTCCTGCAGGGCCTGCACGTAGTAGCGCTGGATGTGGATCGAGCAGACCAGCAGCCGGAGGGCCTCGCGGGCGGAGAAGAAGGCGCCGTCGCCCAGGTACTTCTCCATCTTGGTGCGGTGGGAGAGCGCCAGGTGAAGGACCCGCCGCTGGAAGCGGAACATGGTGCGGAAGGCCTCGTCCTGGCTCTCGGCTCCTGCCCGGTGGAGGACGGAGAGGGTCTGGGAGAAGTCGCTGATGTCGTAGATCAGCCCGAAACGCTCGACCCGGGGGTCGATCACCCAGGGCTCCAGGAAGTCCATGGGCCGCGTCGCGCTGGAGAGGTGGACCTTGCCGCGCAGCCCCGGCACGTCGCGGCAGACGAGCACGCCGTCGCGCGGCTCGGCCGGCAGGATGGCGCGCCGCAGAGCGTGCAGAAGCTCGAACTCCTTGAGCTTGAGCAGCAGGCTCTCCCAGACCTGGACCAGGGGCGGCGGCAGCAGGCGGGACGGGTTGTATCCCCTGGACGTCGCCAGGTAGGAGACGTAGCCGGGCCGGATGAGCAGGTCCCGGGCGTCGGTCTTCGGGTCGGCCCGCAACAGGTGGGAGACGACGCTCTGGAGGCTGGGGTCGGTGGCCAGGGATTCGGTGTGCCAGCGCGCCAGCTCGTCGAGCCGGTTGCGCAGGTCGCGGCCGTCGATGCGCAGCGAGCCGTTGAAGTAGCTCCCGAGCTCGGCGAGGTCGCGCCCGATGTAGTCCTCGGTGAAGATGAGCACGTTGTCGCGCATGCGGTTGAGCAGGCGCGGGAAGAGCTCTGCCTCGACCTCTTCGGTGTCGCCGGCCACCTTCTGGACCAGGTCGTAGGTGGTGGAGAGCACCCGGTCGAGGAAGCGGTCGAAGATGCGGTAGCGGATGCCGTCGCCGTGCCGCCGGCCGAGCTCGGTGTCCTCGCGCAGGAGCCGCTTCGGGGTCTCCTTGAGCAGCCGCGCCACCTCCAGGGAGTGATGGAGCCAGAAGAGGGCCGGATACTGCCGGCCATAGCTGGAGATCGTGGCGTTCTCGACCGCGCGGGCGAGCAGGGCGCGATAGCGTTCCCACGCCGCACTATAAGCTTTGACGTCGTGCGGCTCCCGTCGCAGGGCGGCGAGCTGCACCGCCTCTTCGGCCAGCACGTACTGCCGCAAAGCCTCGCGCAACGCGGTCATCCCCTCCGAGACGAGGACGGGAAAGCCTTGCAGGGGTGTCGCGCCCTCGTCCTCCAGGAAGATGGCACGCGGCATGGGCAGGGTCTGCGCGTGGTCGGGAAAGAGCCGGCGCACCTCTTCGGGGTCGGGTCGCAGGAAGTTGAAAGGACCATGCAGGAGCTGCAGGAGCGACGTCGATTTCATGGCGCGGCGTCCGGTTCGAAGATGAGCAGACGGAGGGGTTACGTATACCACACCCACGCCCCTGGTAAACTGCCGCCGGGCTGTTTGAGGAGAGAGATGTCATGACGGAGCTCGCATCTTTGGTCGTCGTCCCTCGGGGACGTGTGGAAGGGGATCTGGTGGTCACCGGCTGCTTCGAAGGAGAAGCTCCGGACCTCGAGGGCACGGAGGGCGAGCTGCGCTCGGCCCTGGAGCGCCTGGCCGGCCGCAACGGCTGGAAGGGCAAGGACGAGCAGGTGGCCCAGACCGATGCGGGCGCCGGCGGGCCCCTGGTCGCGCTCTACGGGCTCGGCAAGCGTGCGGACTGGACCTTCCAGGCGCTCGCCGCGTGGACCGCCCGCGTCGCCGAGGACGCCCGGTTGGGCGGTGTGCGCCGCATGACCGTCCTCCTGCCCCGGGACGCCGAGACCACCGGCGGGCCCGCCGCGGAGCGGTGCCTGCGCACGATCGCTCTCGCCGGCTACTCGTTCGACCGCTTCCAGGGCGAGAAGACCGAAGGCCCGGAGCAGGTGGCGGTCGCCCCGCCGGACGGGGAGGTGGAGACCTGGCGGACGGCCCTCGCATTCGCCCGGCCCGTGGCCGAAGCCGTCGCCTTCGCCCGCGACCTCGCCAATACGCCGCCCAACGAGGCGACGCCGGCCTGGATGGAGGAGCGCGCCCGCGAGCTGGCGGCGGACCGCGGCATGGAGGTGACGGTGCTCGACCAGGACGAGCTGCGCCGCCGCGGCATGGGCGGCCTGCTGGCGGTGGGCTCCGGCGCCGCGGTGCCGCCGCGCCTGGTCCGTCTTTCCTGGGGAGACACCGGCCCGGTGATCGCACTGGTGGGCAAGGGAATCACCTTCGACACCGGCGGCATCTCGATCAAGCCGGCCGCCGACATGGACGAGATGAAGTACGACAAGTGCGGCGCCTGCGCCGTGCTGGGGGCCGCGCGCGCCGCGGTCGACCTCGGCCTGCCGGTGCGTCTGCGCGTCTACGTCCCCCTCGCCGAGAACATGCCGAGCGACAAGGCCTACCGCCCGGGCGACATCCTCCGCTGCTACAACGGCAAGACCGTGGAGATCACCAACACCGACGCCGAGGGGCGGCTGATCCTGGCCGATGCCATGGCCTGGGCCGTGGAAGAGGGGGCGGAGGCGCTGGTCGAGCTGTCGACGCTCACCGGGAGCTGCGTCGTCGCCCTCGGCCACCAGGCGGCGGGCCTCTTCACGAAGGACGACGGGATCGCCGCCGAGCTCCTCGCCGCGGCGGCCGAGAGCGGCGAGCGCCTCTGGCGGCTCCCCCTGTATCCCGAGTTCCTCGAGGACATGCGGGGGACCCACGCCGACCTGAGGAACTCCGGGGGCCGCTGGGGCGGTGCGAGCACGGCGGCGGCCTTCCTGTCCCAGTTCGTGGGCTCGCTCCGGAGCTGGGCCCACCTCGACATCGCCGGGGTCGCCAACCTCAAGCCCGAGAAAAACGGAGCCCGCCCCGGGGCCACCGGCTACGGCGTCGCCGGCGTGGTGAGCTGGCTGCGGCAGCGCACTGCGGCCCGGGACTGATATCGTCCGAATAGTGTCCGAGCTCCCGGCATCGGCCCGCCCGCCCCTCCTGCCCCTCCTGGACATCCAGGGGCTCGAGGTCGCGTTTCCCCGCCGCGGGCCGGGCGGACCGCAGGGAGTGCCGCGCTGGGAGAGCGTCCTGCGCGGAGTCTCGCTCGCCGTCGGCCACGGCGAGATCGTCGGACTGGTGGGGGAGTCGGGCTCGGGCAAGACGCTGACCGCCCTGTCGGTCCTCCGCCTGGTGCCGCCGCCGGGCCGGGTGTCCGGCCGCATCCGGCTGGACGGTGTCGGAGGAGACCTCCTGACTCTGCCCGAGCGGGAGATGCGCAAGGTGCGCGGCGGGCGGATCGGCTTCGTCTTCCAGGAGCCGGCGACAGCGTTGAACCCGGTCTACACCGTGGGGTTCCAGATCGCCGAGGCGGTGCGCGCGCACCGGCGGGTGTCGCGGCGCGAGGCCCTCGACGAGGCGGCCCGCCTGCTCGACCGCGTGGCCCTGCCGGACGCCCGCCGCCGGCTCGGCGACTATCCGCACCAGCTCTCGGGAGGGCAGCGGCAGAGGGTAGGGATCGCCATGGCCCTGGCCGCCGGTCCGGACCTGCTGCTCGCCGACGAGCCGACCACGGCGCTCGACGTGACCATCCAGGCCCAGATCCTCGAATTGCTGGAGGGGCTGCGCGCCGACCTCGGCCTCTCGGTCCTGCTGATCACCCACGACCTGGGGATCGTGGCCGAGACCTGCGACCGCGCCGCGGTCATGCACAGGGGCGAAATCGTCGAGGAGGCGGACGTGGAGACGCTGTTCCGGGCACCGGCCCACCCTTATACGAGATCGCTGCTGGCGGCGGTGCCGGGGGTCCCCTCACCCCCGGCCCCTCTCCCATCCGCACTCCCCGACCACCGGGAGAGGGGAGATGTGGCTCTCTCCAGCCCTGGGGCCTCTCCCGCCTTTTCCCCCCTCTCCCGGGAGGTGGGAATGCGGATGGGAGAGGGAGGCCAGGGGGGTGAGGGCCCCCTCCTCTCGGCCCGCGAGCTCACCAAGACCTTCCCCACCCGCCGCGGCCGGGTGAGCGCCGTGGCAGCGGTGGACCTGGAAATCCGCCGCGGCGAGTGCCTGGCGCTGGTGGGGGAGTCGGGGAGCGGCAAGACCACCCTGGGACGGTGCCTGGTGCGGCTGATCGAGCCGGACTCCGGCCGCGTCCTCTTCGACGGCGAGGACCTGCTCGCGCTCGGCACCAAGGAGCTGCGGACGCAGCGGCGCCGGTTCCAGATGGTGTTCCAGGATCCCTACGGCTCGCTCGATCCGCGCCAGCGGGTTGGCTCCATCGTGGCCGAGCCGCTGGCGATCCACGACCGGGTGCCGCGGGCCGGACGCGCGGCGCGGGTCGAGGAGCTGCTCACCACCGTGGGGCTCGATCCCGCCCTGGCCGGCCGCTACCCGCACCAGCTCTCGGGGGGACAGCGGCAGCGCGTGGGCATCGCCCGGGCGCTGGCGGTGGAGCCCGAGCTGCTGGTGGCCGACGAGCCGGTCTCGGCGCTGGACGTCTCCGTGCGCGCCCAGGTCCTCGATCTGCTGGCGGGCTTGCGCCGGAGGCTCGGGTTGGCCATGCTCTTCATCAGCCACGACCTCGCGGCCGTGGCACAGCTCGCCGACCGGGTCGCCGTGCTCTACCTCGGCCGGCTGGTCGAGCTGGCGCCCAGCGCGGAGCTGTTCCGCCGGCCGCTTCATCCGTATACGTTCAGTCTGCTGTCGGCGGTGCCGGCCCCGGTGCCGCGCCGCCGCCGCGACCGGATCGTGCTACGGGGGGAGCTGCCGAGCCCGTTCGAGCCGCCTTCGGGCTGCCCGTTCCATCCGCGTTGCCCGATCGCCCGGCCGCATTGCGCCGTCGAGGTGCCGGAGCTGGCCGCCGCGGGGCCGGAGTCGCATCCGGCGGCGTGCTTCTATCCAGGTGAGCTGGAGGAACTTGTAAACATTCAAAGGCCTCGCGCGTAATTCTGCTGAGGCCCCCATAGGCCGCCGCGCGATTTCGTATACATTGGTTGCATTGACGTGACGCCGCTACAAGGTGAGGGCCATTCATGAGGACAACGCTCTTGAGATCCAAAGTCTTGCAAGTTTGCGGGCTGGCGCTGCTGGCCCTTTCGGGCGCGCTGCGCGCGCAGGTCAAGGTCGACACCGCAGTCACCCCGCCGCCGGACGCGGCGCCGGTCGAGGTGCAGGAAGGCGCCATCGTGCTTTCGCTCCAGGATGCCGTCGAGATCGCACTGCAACGGAACATCGGGCTTCTCGTCCAGCGCTTTACCCGCAACCAGGCGCGGCTGGCGGTGGACCAGACCCTCGGTATCTATGACACGCTGTTGAATGCTACGGCCACCGCCTCGGACGTCGCCTCGCCGGCCCTGACGACCTTTGAGGGCTCGCAGACGAACCGGCAGGTGCTCAACGTCGGCTTCGACCAGATCGTCCCGACCGGCGGCCGGTTCACCGTGGGATGGGACAACAGCCGGCAGGAGGAGAACTCCCCGACGACCCTCTTCAGTCCCCGCTACACCTCGGGCCTGGGCTTCACCTTCAGGCAGCCGCTGCTGCGCGACTTCGGACGCCTGGCCACCGAGCGCCAGATCCTGCTCGCCCGCAGCCGCAACGAGGGCAGCCGCGACGAGCTCGAGCGCCAGGTCACCTTGACGACACAGCAGGTGATCAACGCCTACTGGGACCTCGTCGAAGCGCGCGAGCAGCTCCTGGTGGCCCAGCAGAGCCTCGACCTCGCCAAGGAGCTCCACGACCGCAACCGCATCCAGGTCGAGGTCGGCACCCTGGCGCCCCTTGAGCTGGTGCAGAGCGAGGCGGCCATCGCCACCCGCGAAGAGGAGATCATCCGCTCCCAGGGCGCGGTGGGCGACGCCGAGGACGCGCTACGCCGCCTGCTCAACCTGCCGCAGGGCGAGCTCTGGCAGGCCGAGATCAAGCCGGCGACCGAGCCGGAGGCGGAGAAGGTGAGCATCGACCTCAACCAGGCGATCCAGACGGCCCTCGCCGAGCGGCCCGAGATCCGGGCGCAGCAGTCGCTGATCGAGCAGGCCCGCCTTGAGTGGAGCTACTCCCGCAACCAGCTCAAGCCATCCCTCGACCTGACCCTCGATTACGGCCTGAGCGGCGTCGGCGGCACCCTGATCGAGCGCGACCGGGCGACCAACGAGATCATCCGCACCTTCCCCGGCGGCTACGGCGACGCCTTCAGCCAGGTGACGGGGCTCGACTTCGACGGGTGGACCGCCTCGCTGGTCTTCGGCTTTCCGCTGCAGAACCGGGCGGCGCGGGCGCAGCTCGCCACCGACCGGCTCGAGCACGAGCGCACCGAGGCGGTGCTCGAGGACATCCAGCAGGGCGTCATCACCGAGGTGCGGCAGACCGCCCGGCGGGTCGATACGGCGTTGAAGCAGATCGATGCCGCGCGGGCCTCCGTCCGTTTCCAGGAGCGGAGCCTCGAAGCCGAGCGCAAGCGCTACGAGAACGGCATGTCGTCGAGCTTCGAGATCACCCGCATCCAGGACGACCTGACCCAGGCGCGCAGCCGCGAGGTGAGCGCCGTCGTGACCTACCGGCGGGCGATCACCGACTTCGAGCGCGCCACCGGGCAGCTCCTGGACAGCCAGGGCATCGCCCTGGATGACCCCGACCATCCGATCGACCGCTTTCAATTCCGGCTCTTCGGCCGGTAGGAGACGCAGATGAACGACTCGGCCTGGGGGCGGTTGATCGGCGTCCTCGTCGCCCCCGAAAAGACGTTCAAGTCGATCGCGCTGCGGCCCACCTGGCTGGCGCCGCTCCTGGTCCTGGCCGTCCTGCTGGGGGTGACCGGCTTCCTGGTCGCGGGGCGCGTCGACTACGGGGACATGTTCCGCAAGCAGATGGCGGAGCAGAACCGGCAGGTCTCCGAGGAGCAGATGGTCCAGATGGAGGAGATGACGGAGAAGTTCGCGCCCTCCGCCGCGCTGGCCATGGGGCTCCTGGGCTGGCCCGTGGGCTTCCTCATCATCGCGGCCATCTTCCTGGTGGTCTTCCGGCTGTTCGGCTCCGAGATCGACTATAAGGCCAGCCTGTCGACTCTCCTGTATGGGCTGATGCCTCTGGCCGTGTCCTGCCTGCTGACCCTGCCGCTCATCCTGCGCCGCGACTCGTTCACGGTCGAGGAGACACAGGGGGGATTGCTGCTGTCCAACCTCGGCCCCCTGGCGCCCGAGGACGCCGGGCCGGCTGTGACGGCGCTCCTGGCGAGCGTAGACCTGTTTTCGATCTGGATCCTGGTGCTCCTCATCATCGGCTATCGCGTGGTCGCGAAGGTGTCCACCGCGGCCGCCGCGGCGGTCATGGTCACCCTCTGGCTGCTTCTGGTGGCAGCCAGGGTGGGGATGGCGGCCGCGTTCAGTTAAGGAGTGGGCGTGAAGAAATTCGTCATCGGTACGCTCGTGGTGCTCGCCCTGGCCGCGATCGTCTTTGCCAGTATGCGGGCGGGTAGAGGCGCGAAGGGCGCCAAGGTCTACGCCGACCCGGCGCAGCGGCAGAAGCTCGGCCAGGTCGTCAAGGCGAGCGGCGAGATCGATCCGCGCGTCAAGGTCAACATCTCGGCGCACGTCATCGGCAAGATCCTGAAGCTGTACGTCGAGGAGGGCGACCGGGTCGAGAAGGGACGTCCCTTCCTCGAGCTGGAGAAGGAGATCTACATCGCCGAGCGCGACCAGTGGGCGGCACAGCTCCGGCGCGCCCAGACCGACGTGCGGCAGGCCGAGGTCTCCCTCGCCGACAGCCGCAACAAGCTGGCGCGCGCCAACCGGCTCAAGGAGGAAGGGATCAGCTCGGACCAGGACCTGGAGGGGGCGGTGCTGGCCGAGGCGCAGGCGCGCCTGCGCCTGGAGGATGCCCGCGAGTCGGTCCAGCAGGCCCGGGCCAACCTCGAAAAGGCGCTCGACGACCTGGCCAAGACCACCATCTTCTCCCCTCTCACGGGCCGCGTGGTGGACCTGAACGCCGAGGAGGGCGAGATCGTGGTCTCCGGCACCATGAACAACGCAGGCTCGGTCATTGCCACGGTCGCCGACCTGTCGGAGATCCTGGCCAACGTGGACGTGGACGAGACCGAGATCGTCAACGTCAGGCCGGGGCAGAAGGCGACCGTGCGCGTCGACGCCTTGCCGGACCGCACCTATGAAGGACGGGTAGTCCGGGTGGGAAGCTCCGGCTTCAACCGTCCGGCGCAGCCCGACGTCACCTTCTTCGACGTCGAGATCCTGCTCGACAACCCGACCGAGGACCTGCGGCCGAAGATGTCGGTGCGCTCCGAGATCGAGACCCGCGAGCAGAGCGAGACCCTGGCGGTGCCGATCCAGGCGGTCGTCGAGCGTCCACCGCTCGCGAACGGGCCGGACGGGAATAAAAAGGCCGGCTCCGGCAATCCTGGGAGTGACGAGGAGATCAAGGTCGTCTTCGTGATCGAGGACGGCAAGGCCCGCCAGCGCGCCGTGCGCACCGGCATCTCGGACGAGACTCGGGTCGAGATCCTCGCCGGCCTGAAACCGAACGAGCAGGTGGTGACCGGGCCCTACCGCTCGCTGCGCGACCTCAAGGACGGCGACGAGGTCCAGGTCACGAAGCCCGACGACGAGAAGAAGGCCAGCTCCGGCGGCAACGGGAACCAGGACGAAGAGGACGACCAGGGCGACGGTGGAGACGACAACTGATGCCCATCATCGAGCTGCGCGACATCCAGAAGATCTACATCATGGGGACCGAAGAGGTGCGGGCCTTGAACGGCCTCACCCTCGACATCGACAAGGGCGAGTACGTGGCGATCATGGGGGCCTCCGGCAGCGGCAAGTCGACCCTGATGAACCTGATCGGCTGCCTGGACACCCCGACCTCCGGCAGCTACCACCTGAACAGCGTGGCGGTCGAGGAGCTCGACGACACCCAGCTCGCCGCCGTGCGCAACAAGGAGATCGGGTTCGTCTTCCAGACCTTCAACCTGCTGGCGCGCACCAGCGCTCTCCAGAACGTCGAGCTGCCCCTGATCTACGCCGGCGTCTCGCGGTCCGAGCGGCGCGAGCGCGCCCGCCGCGCCCTGGAGCGGGTCGGCCTCGGCGACCGCATGCACCACCACCCGAACGAGCTGTCCGGCGGCCAGCGCCAGCGCGTGGCGGTCGCCCGCGCCCTGGTCAACAACCCGTCGATCCTGCTGGCCGACGAGCCGACCGGGAACCTCGACTCGGCGACCTCGGCCGAGATCATGGACCTCTTCGACGACCTCCACCAGTCCGGCAACACCGTCATCGTGGTCACCCACGAGCACGACATCGCCCAGCATTCCTGGCGCCAGGTGCAGCTCCGCGACGGCAAGATCCTCGCCGACCAGCCGACGGAGCGCGCCGCCGTCGGCGCCGGCCGCTGAAGAATGACAGGCGCGCCATGATCGTTCTTGAGAACTTCCGGATCGCTTTTACGGCCCTGCGGGCCAACAAGATGCGGTCGATCCTGACGACCCTGGGGATCATCATCGGCGTGGCCGCGGTGGTGGCGGTGGTCTCCATCGTCCAGGGGCTGCAGTTCACCATCAACGAGCAGTTCCAGGGGATCGGCGCCACCTACATCATGGTCATGGCCGACCAGCAGGAGCGCGGGCACGGCGTGGTCGCGCGCCAGGTCAAGCTCACCTGGGACGACGGCAAGGCCATCCGCGACGAGGTCCCCGGCGTCAAGATGATCACCCCGATGATCATGGGGCAGAGCGAGGTCAAGTACCGGGACCGCACCCACCGGCCGGACGCCGTCTTCGGCGTCACCGACGACTACCCCGACATCACCAACCACACCGTCGACCGCGGGCGCTTCATCTCCAGGATCGACCTCGAGCACCGGCGCAAGGTGGCGGTGGTGGGGCAGGACGTGGTCGACGAGCTCAAGCTGGGGAACGACCCGGTCGGCAAGGAGATCTACGTCGGCAACACGCCGGCGACGGTGATCGGGATCATGGAGGCGCGCGGCCAGTCGCTCGGCCAGAACCGGGACGACCTGGTCTTCGTCCCCTTCGACGCCGCGGTGTCGCTCTTCGGCCGCAATGCCGGAGACCAGGTGCAGCTCCAGCTCCAGGCCGAGACGCCGGAGGTCGTCGACGAGGTCAAGGACGGCGTCGCCCGCGTCCTGCGGCAGCGGCACCGTATCGCCAAGGGGCAACCGGACGACTTCGTGGTGATCAAGCAGGACGAGATCCTGAAGTTCACCTCGACCATCCTCAACAACGTCACCGCGGTGGTCGGCGGCGTGGTGGGGATCGCCCTGCTGGTCGGCGGCATCGGCATCATGAACATCATGCTGGTCTCGGTGACCGAGCGGACGCGGGAGATCGGCGTCCGCAAGGCCGTGGGAGCGCGCCGCCAGGACATCCTGGTGCAGTTCCTGATCGAGGCCGTGACTCTTTCGCTGGTCGGCGGCGCGACCGGGCTGGCGCTCGGCTGGGGCATGGGCGCGGTGATCTCCCAGATGATCCCGGGCAACTTCCCGCCGGCGCACGTCCCGTTCTGGGCGGTGGCCCTCTCCTTCGGCTTCTCGGCCCTGGTGGGGATCTTCTTCGGCATCTACCCGGCCGGCAAGGCGTCGCGCCTCGACCCCATCGAAGCCCTCCGCTACGAATAGACTGCGAGTAGACCGGTGGACCTCCGCACCCTCCTCCGCCGTGTCCTCGCCCTGGTCCGCCGCGGCCACGTCTGCCCCCGCTGCCGCGGCACCGGCGGGACGTCCGACCGGCCCTGCAAGGAGTGCGGGGGCCGCGGCCGGCTGTAGGGGTACGGGTGGTGCCGGAGGTGGGAGTCGAACCCACACGCCCTTGCGGACGGGGGATTTTGAGTCCCCTGCGTCTGCCATTCCGCCACTCCGGCGAGTGAAGGAAACGGAATCCTAGGACTCCCCCGGGCCGCTGTCAAATCTGCTCTCCCTTCACCCTTGGGACCCGCCGAAGACTTTCCGGGTTGACGAATCGCCCGTTCTGGTGTACAAATAGTTGCGGCGTAAGCGAATGTCCCTCAGCGACTTACTGTCGTCTCTCCACAATCTGGTATCCATTCAAGGGGGTCGACGTGACATTCAAGGTCGGTCAAAAAGTGGTTTACCCTAACCACGGCGTCGGTCTGGTCGAGAAGATCGGGCCTGCGGAAATGGACGGGGCCGAGCATCTCTACTACCACCTGAAGCTGCTGGGCAACAACTCCAAGGTCATGGTCCCCAAGGCCAACCTGGAGCTCGTAGGCCTTCGCCCGCTGTGCCACCAGCGGGAAGTTCGCGCTCTTTTCGAAATCCTCGAGGACGGTAACATCGACACCTACAAGGACTGGAAAGGGCGCTACAAGCAGAACCTCGACAAGATGAAGACGGGCCGGCTCACCGACGTGGCGGAGGTCCTCAAGAACCTGCGTCTCGTCAGCCAGCGCAAGAGCCTCTCCTTCCGCGAGAAGAAGATGTACGAGCGCGCCAAGTACTTCATCGTGAGCGAGATCGCCCATGTGCGGCAGATCAACGAGCGGGAGGCGGAAGAGCAGGTCGAAGCGGCGCTGAGCTCAAGTCTGGCAAAGCGCAACCGCGCGGCCAAGGTCGCAAGCTGATCCCTCACCCCCCTGGCCCCCCCTCTCCCATCCGCACACCCTGCCCCCGGGAGAGGGGGGAACGCAGCTCAGATGTCTTGTAAGGCCATCCTGCCGGGGTGGCCTTTTTCTTTTCAGGCCCCTGGTACAATCCGCCGCATGAAGCGAGCCACCCCCCTGATGATCCTCACGCTCCTGATGACCGTCGCGCCGGCCGCCGGGCCGGGCACGGCCCAACAGGCTCCCCAGTCCGTGAACCGCGCCCAGATCGAAAACGACCTGCAGCTCGAGCGCAAGCTCCTGGCCCTCGACCTGGTCGGCTACCGGGAGGCGCGGGACCGTGAGCAACGGGCGCGCGCCTCGGTGGCCGAGGCCATGCAGCGGCTCGACCAGGCCCTCTCGGGCGCCTCGCTCGCGCTGGGGACCCTGGAGGAGCTGTTCGACAACCTGTCGGCCGCCCGGGCCGCGACCCAGATCGCCTCGGAGCGGCTGGACTGGCAGATCCAGAGCTTGCACGACCGGATGCGCCGCATCAGCTTCCTCGAAGGGGAGCTGGGAGGACGGGGGATCCGCAACGAGTCGATCGCCGGCCGCTGGCAGGCGCAGATCCAGCCCGGCAACCAGACGGGGGTCTTCGCCTTCCAGGTGGACGGGACCGTGGTGTCCGGGACGTACGAGATGACGGGTGGCGCGCGGGGGTCCCTGCGCGGCACCTTCGTAGACGACAGGCTGCGGCTGGAGAGGATCGACGCCAAGGGCGGGTTTGACAGCGTCTTGCTCGGGACCTTCGATCCCGCGGCCCAGCGGATCACCGGGTCGTGGACTGCCAACGAGCTTGCGAGCGGTCAACCGAACCGCGGCGAATGGACCGCCGTGCGCGCCGGGGCCGGGAACTGAGAGAGAGAGAGAGACCACCTTGAGCACGCTCAACAAGGACAACCTGATCTTCGCCGTCTTCGGCGTCCTGCTCGGCTTCATCGCGGGCTATCTGATGCACGAGGTCGTGGTGGCGAGACAGCCGCCACGGCTCCAGGCCGGCGCCGCCGCCGCACCCACGGGCCAGCAGGCCGGAACGGGGATGACCGGTGCGCCCCAGGCCGGAGCTCCGGGCGCAGGGGTTGATCCCTCCACCGTCCCGCCCATCCAGGAGATCCAGCAGATCCAGGACTACCTGAAGGGGAACCCCGACGACGCGGACGCGGTCCGCCGGCTCGCTGACCTCAACTTCGAGATGGCCGCCAACCTCTTCGGTGACCCACGGGAGTCCAGGTTCTGGGAAGAGTCGCGAGCGCACTACGCGCGCTATCTGGAGCTGCGGCCCGGCGATGCCGACGTCATCTCGGACCTGGGCGTCGCCTACCGCGGCCTGAGGCGGTACGACGAGGCGCTGGCGCAGTTCGACAAGGCGCTCCAGGCCAACCCCGACCACTGGCAGTCGCTCTTCAACAAAGTCGTGGTCCTCGCCTTGAACCAGAAGAAGTTCGCCGAGGCCGAGCCGATCCTGGAAGAGCTCAAGCGGCGGCAACCGGACAACCCCCGCGTCACCCAGCTCGCCGCCGAGGTCGACAAGCAGCGCAACGCCGCCTGACGGACCGAGGAGCAGAGATGGCCAAGCTGCTCCTCTTCACCGTCCTGGCGTACCTGGTCTACCTTGGCCTGGTGAGCCTGGTGAATCGCCTCCGGCTCCCCGCCGCTCCGAGGTCCCCCGAGCCGCCCGCCGAGCCGCTGGTCGCCTGCGCCCGCTGCGGCACCTACATCCTACCCTCGCGCGCTCTGGTCGGCGGGGGAGGGGAGCCGTTCTGTTCGGAGAGCTGCCGGAATGGGGGCGGCCAGGGTCGATCCTGAGCCGCATGGAATCGATTCAGAGTCATCTGGATCGATCCAGCGTCACCCTGGATCGATTCCACGTCACGTGTTATCGATTTCACCCCCCTGGGACCGCGGGCGTCCCGCCCGCACAGACTCCCAGCGACCGTTGCGTTGCCGGAATCTCTACGCCGGCCCGAACCGCCGTGGAGGGCGGGCGAGACGCCCGCGGTCCCAGGGAAAAACGGCTCGGCGGGTTATGTGCCTTCGGTGCCTTTCTCCTCCAGGAGCGCCTCCCAATTCCGCCGCACGGTTTCCGTATTCGGGTGGCCCGGAGGCAGGCTGTTCTCCAAGATGGCGAGTGCGCGCCGACGGGCTTGTCCTTGTTGTTGTGGCTGAGGAAGATGTCGAAGTTGGCCATGGTGGGGGAGCCCGAAGAAGTTTATCAAGATCCCTGCCTCCTCGAACCCGCATCACACGGCAGGCGTGGTTTTGCGCACGGCTTCAGAGCAGATCGTAGGATTCGCCTCCGTGCCCCAAGAGTCCCTCAAGGCCTCGCTGCAAGCCTTCTCTCCGGGGGTCGGCGCGCCGGGCAGCAGGACAGGGATGACGTGCAACCTTCGTCGCACGAATTCCTTGAGACAACCCCGCATCTCGGGCTCCTGCCACGGGCCGATGCCGCTGGGGCCGTAGAGGACGGCGGCGGTCCTGCAGGTGCGGACGATCGTCTCGATTTCGTCCTGCCAACGGTCGCCCGGCAGGAGGACCTCCTCGTCCAGCCAAGGCGTGATGCCACGAGCGCGCAGCTCGGCCGCGGTCTGGCGGACGATGGGCTTGTCCTTGTTGTTGTAGCTGAGGAAGACGTCGAAGTCGGCCATGGTGGGAGGAGCCCGAGGCATTTTATCAAGGTCACGTCTGGGTCGCCTTCGGATGGGTGGTGGTCGTGGACCAGGGCGGCTCTGCGGGGATTCGCTGTCTGAATGAGGCCCCGGAAGGTTTTCGGCCGGACCTGCGGGGCCACACACAGGCCCCTGAGGGTGTTGCAGTTGCCCTGGATGGCGTGACAGTGGACCCTGAGGGCGTCACGCTGGACCTTGAGGGCATCGCTCTCGCGCCTAGGGTCGGCACACTGGACCCTGGAGGCAGTGGTCTTGCCCCCAGGGGCAAGCCGCTCGCCCCTGAGGGCAGGGGTCTCGCCCTTGGGAGCATCGCGCGGGACCCTGAGGGCGCCGCGCTCGACCCTGAGGGCTGGCCCTACGAAACACCCTAGTGTTTCAGCGCAGATGGCTGCGAAACACGACCGTGTTGATGATTTGCCTGGAGCCGAAACCCCCCATGTTCCTGCCCCGCAGCATCGACCACATGTTGCCGGGCCGGCCGCATCTGGCTGGAGCATGAGAGGCCAGCCGATGCCTAGTGGTAAAGTACTGGTGTGCCAGTACGATAGCGAGCGGATAACCGTGATCGAGAAGCTGACACTCCAGAACTTCAAGGTCTTGCGGGATGTCGAGGTGGGACTGCGTCCGCTCACGGTCATCGTGGGGCCGAACGCTTCGGGGAAGAGCAGCATCCTGCAAGCGCTCTTCTTGATCACGGCCTCTTTCACGAAGAGCGAATCGACATTGGCCCAGATCTTCCGGGAGGAGAGCGCCATTGAGCTTTTTCGAAGCAGATCCTCCAAGGGGCCAACGGCTCTCGGTTTCTCCGCTAGGTCCGATGGGCGAGAGTTTTCTCCCGAGATCGTGTTGGACCAGGACATTCCGGTTGCGACCATTCCACCCATAGGGGACGGAAGGACTCGTACCGGTCACGTCAAAGCCGGAGCGATAGAGCTATTTGCCCGCCCTGCTGTTGTTCTGAAGCTCGATGTGGTGAAACTCGCCTCACCTTCTTACCCGAAGACAACGAGTCTCGTGCTACCAAAGGACGGAGACGGTCTATCCTCTGTGATCGCGGGGCTCTATCTTGAAGATGCCTCCCGCTTTCGATCTCTGGTTGAGCGGTTGAGGAGCGTGGTTGCGGGAGTCAAGGACCTCCACGTTCGTCGAGCGCCTGCTGGAGGCCAGATCGGCTACGAACTCGTTTTTGACATGCAAGGGGCAGAAGGTATTCCTGCTCGTGCTGTGAGCGACGGGACCCTTCTAACTTTGGGACTCCTAACGGTTCTGGCTGTTCCGCACCCCCCTCAGCTCCTTCTGATCGACGATCTGGAGAGAGGCCTCCATCCTCGTGCCCTCGGTGATCTCGTGCAGCAGCTCCGGCGAGTCCAGGAACAGAATCCCGAGCTTCCAGATCGTCGCGACCAGCCACTCGCCGTACCTGCTCGACTTCGTCGAGGCGGAAGAGGTTCTCCTGACGAGCCTTGATGAGGACGGTTATGCCGCCGTCCGGCCCCTGACCGACCATCCTGAATACGAGCGCTGGAAGGGCTTGATGGCTCCCGGCGAGTTCTGGAGCACGGTCGGAGAAAGCTGGATTACCAAGAAAGAGCCAGAGCCGGCCAGGGCGGAATGAGCCTGTCCGGTGCCTATCTGCTCGCGGTCGCGACAGCGACGGTCAAGAGGAGCGCCGAACCGGTCTCCACCAGGCACGGAAAGAGCGGGAGTGGCCGTTTGCGGTCGCAATCGGGGTTGCCCATCCCGAGCGCGAGAGCTGGCTCCTGGCTGGCTTTGAGCCGCAGGGCGAGACGGAAAGCCGCGTCCTGGCAGAGGTGCAGGCGGAGATTCGCTTCGATCCTCGTCTTCAAGCTGAGAGGCTGCGGGCGAAGAGCCCAGGCGCCGCCCGCAGCGCGAAACGGGTTCTGGAAAGGCTCCTCAGGGGTCTCCTGCACCGCGAGGAGGCATGTTGGAGGGACACCGACCTGGAGACATTGAGGACCAGGGGACGCCTCACCGGCCTTGCCGACTATCTGGAGGAAGTCCGTACCCAGGTCGTCCCCCTGTTCGTCCGGCACTGATTTTTTGTCCCCCTGACCGGGCATCCCCGGTTCTGTGCCACGATTAGCCCCCTGTGATGCCCTCGCCTTCCACCCCCCTCTACGCCGAGGTCGCCCTGCCTGTGCCCCTCCCGGATGCTCTGACGTACGAGATCCCGCCGGCGTTCCGGTCCCTGGCATTACCTGGAGCGCGGGCGCGGGTGCGGGTGGGGAAGCGCCGGCTGATGGGGGTGATCGTGGCGGTCCATGACCGGCGGCCCGAGGGGGTCAACCTGCGTCCTCTCGAGGAGGTGATCGACCGCGAGCCGATCCTTCCCAAGGATCTGCTGGAGCTGGGACGGTTCATGGCCGACTACTACTACGCTCCCGTGGGCGAGGTCTTCCGCACCATGCTGCCGTCCGACCTGCCGCCCTGGGGGGACCGCCGGGTGTGGCTGACCGATGCCGGGGCGCTCTCCCTGCCGCGGACTCCGGAGGAGCGGCTGGTGCTCGAAGCGCTGCGCGAGGGCGGCCGGATGTCGATCGCCGAGATCCAGGCGTGCACGGGGATCGATGACCTCGGCCGGGTGATCGCCGACCTGGGCGTGCGGGGGAGGATCGCCGGCGAGGCCGAGGAGCGGTCCGGATCCAGCCGGTCCCCACGCTATGTGACGGCTGTCGAGCTCGCTCCGGGCGGCCTCGCCACCCATTTCGCCACGGCCGGCCGGTCGGCGCCGGGCAAGGCGGTCATCGAATACCTGTCCGCGATCGGCCGCCCGGCCACCACGGCCGAGGTGGTGGCCGCGGTGGGTTGCACTCCCGCGGTGTTGCGCCGGCTGATCTCGCTCGGCGTGCTCCGCCAGTTCACCCAGGTCGAGCGGCTGTCGCTCGACCGGCACATGATGACGATCCCGGAGGAGGCCCCCGGCGGGATCGTCCTCCGGCCGGACCAGGCGACGGCGCTGCGGCGGCTCACGGATGTGATGGAGCGGCGCGAGTTCGCACCGTTCCTTCTTCAGGGGATGACCGGCTCGGGCAAGACCGAGGTTTACCTCCGCGCGGGCGAGGCGGCCCTGGAGCGCGGCCGGTCGGCGATCCTGCTGGTGCCGGAGATCGCGCTCGTGCCCGCCCTGGCGCGGGCTGTGGAGCGCCGGTTCGGCGAGCGGCTCGCCATCCTGCACTCGGGCCTGGGCACGGGGGAACGGCACCAGGAGTGGGAGCGGATCCGCCGCGGCGAGGCGCGGGTCATCCTGGGTCCCCGCTCGGCGCTGTTCGCGCCGGTCTCGGACCTCGGCCTGCTCGTGGTCGACGAGGAGCAGGACACCTCGTACAAGCAGGAGGTCGCCCCGCGCTATCACGCCCGCGACCTCGCCCTGGTCCGTGGCCGGGACGCGGGCGCGGCCGTGCTGCTGGTCTCGGCGACGCCGAGCCTGGAGAGCCGGTACAACGTTGAGCGCGGCAAGCTGGAGCCGCTGGTGCTGACCGCGCGGGCGGGGCAGGGGACGCTGCCCGAAGGCATCCTGGTCGACCTGCGGCAGGAGGGGGTGTCGCGGCGGCCCGGCGACGTGGCGTTCTCCGAGCGGTTGCAACTCGAGATCCGGGAGGCGCTGGCGGCGGGCGACCAGATCATCCTGCTGCGCAACCGGCGCGGGTATGCGCCTGTGCTCCTCTGCCGCGCGTGCGGCGAGGACTTCCGCTGTCCGGACTGCGGCCTGCCGCGCACCCTGCACCGGCGGGACCGGCGGCTCGTCTGCCACTACTGCGGCTCGACGCTCTCCGTGCCGGCGCGCTGCCCGGCCTGCTCCGAGGAGGCCCTGGAGCCGATCGGCGCCGGCACCGAGCGGGTGGAGGAGACCTTCCGCGAGCTCTTCCCCGAGGCCACGGTTGATGTGCTCGACCGCGACACCGCGCGCCGCCCCGGCGGTCCGGCGGCCGTGCTCGAACGCTTCGGCCGCGGCGAGGTGCAGGTCCTCATCGGCACCCAGATGGTCTCGAAGGGACACCACTTCCCGCGCGTGGCATTGACCGCGGTCCTGGCGGCCGACGCCTACCTGGGCTTTCCCGACTTCCGCGCCGTCGAGCGCACCTACAACCTTTTGACCCAGGTCGCGGGCCGCGCCGGTCGGGGAGACAGGCCCGGCCGCGTGGTGATCCAGACCTTCCATCCCGACCACTATGCGATCCAGGCAGCCCTGCACCAGGACGACGAAGGCTTCATGCGGGAAGAGATGCGCTTCCGCCGCGTCTTCCACTATCCGCCCTATACCCGGATGGTCCAGCTCCTGGCGCGGGACAAGAACCGGGACAAGGCCTGGTCGGTCATCTCGGATCTCTCGGCAGACCTGTCCGCCCACCCGCTCGCTCGCTCGGTCCGCATCACCGGCCCCGCCCCGGCTCCTCTGGAAAGGCTGAGAGGGGAGTGGCGCTTCCAGCTCCTCGCCCGCTCGGCCAGCGGCAAGGACCTCCACCGCCTGCTCGAGGACGTCCTGCAGGGCAACCCGCCGGCGGGGCTGGTGGTGGATGTGGATCCGCAGCAGTTGCTGTAGAGAACAAAGGACCACAAGGACGACAAGGACATCAAGGACAACAGGGGAACACGCCTTCCTCTGCTGTCCTTTGTGTCCTTATCGTCCTGTCGTCCTTTCTGCGATCGCCGAATCTACGACCATTGCAACATCCGCAGAAATGTCGGCGCGCCGACATTGCCGCTCTGCGGCATGGGTTTGACCTCCGCCCCCCGCTTTGCTACCTTGCCCGGCGGCATGCAACGGACCGAGACCAACTTCGACGCCGAGCTCGTCGAGATCCGGAAGCGGATCGAGGAGCTGGAGGGCTATCCGGCGGGGAGCAGCCAGGAGAAGGAGATGGAGCGGCTCCGGACCTCGCTGCGGAAGACCACGGCCGACATCTACGGCAATCTCAGCCGGTGGCAGAAGACGCTCGTCGCCCGGCATGCGGACCGGCCGTATATCCTCGACTACGTCCAATTCCTGATGGAAAACTGGGTGGAGCTCCACGGCGACCGCGCCTTCGCGGACGACGCCGCCATCGTGGCGGGCCTGGCGACTTTCCGCGGACGCAGCGTCGCGGTCATCGGCCATGAGAAGGGGCGCGACACCAAGGAGCGGATCTGGCGCAACTTCGGCCAGCCGCGGCCCGAGGGCTACCGCAAGGCGCTGCGCATCATGAAGACGGCCGAGCGGTTCGGCCTCCCGATCCTGACCTTCATCGACACGGCCGGGGCCTATCCCGGGATCGATGCCGAGGAGCGCGGCCAGGCCGAGGCCATCGCGCGCAACCTGATCGAGATGGCCGGCCTCGAGGTCCCCGTCATCGTCACCATCACCGGCGAGGGAGGGAGCGGCGGCGCGCTGGCGCTCGGCGTGGGCGACCGGGTCTACATCCTGGAGTACGCGACCTACTCGGTGATCTCGCCCGAGGGGTGCGCGGCCATCCTCTGGAAGGACCAGGAGAAGAAGGCCGAGGCCGCCGAGGCCATGCGGATGACCGCGCCGGACTTGAAGCAGCTCGGCGTCGTCGACGAGATCATTCCCGAGCCCCCCGGCGGTGCGCACACCGACCCCGAGGAGACGTGCCGCCGGGTGGGGGACGTGCTGGAGAAGGCTCTCGGGGAGCTTCTCCGCCTGTCTCCGGCAGAGCTCGTCGCCCGCCGCTACGACAAGTTCCGGGCCCTCGGGGTCTACGACGAGGGGTAACGGCGCGGTGCCCGCGGAGTGGGTAGCCGCTCCGGTGCCGGACGCCGTCGCCTCGATCGAGCGGGCCGGAATCCCGGGCTGGATGGCGGCTCTGCTGGCCCGCCGCGGGGTGGTGGACGGGCCCGGCGCCGACCGCTTCCTCAAGCCGTCCCTGGACCAGCTTCACGATCCCTTTCTGCTCGCCGGCATGGAGGCGGTCGTCGAGCGCCTCGTTCAGGCACGCGACCGGGGCGAGAAGATCGCGGTGGTCGGCGACTACGACGTCGACGGCATCACCGCCACGGCCCTGCTGCTCGCCGTGCTCGGAGCCTGCGGCTGCGACGTGTTGCCGGTCCTGCCGCACCGGCTGCGCGAAGGCTATGGCTTTCAGCCGGTCCACGCCGACCGCGCCCGCGACCTCGGCTGTACCCTGATCGTCACCGCGGACTGCGGCAGCTCGTCGGCGTCGGCGATCGAACGGGCCCAGGCGGTGGGCATCGACGTGGTGGTGACCGACCATCATCTGCCCGGCTGTGAGCTGCCGGCCGGGACGCTGCACATCAACCCCCGCCAGGCGTGCTGCTCCTATCCGTTCCCCGACCTGGCGGCGGTCGGCCTGGCGCTCAAGCTGTGCATCGCGGTCGCCGGGCGCTGCGGCCGTCCCGTGGACCTGCCGCCCCTGCTGCGGATCGCCTGCCTCGGCACTATCGCCGACCTGGTGCCGTTGCGCGGGGAGAACCGGGTCATCGCCGCTCTCGGCCTGGAGGCGCTGGCGCAGGCGCGCTCCCACGGCCTGAAGGCGCTCATCGAGAGGTCGGGCATCAAGCCGCCGTTTTCCGCCGCCGACGTGGGCTTCCGGCTCGGGCCGCGGATCAATGCGGCGGGACGCCTGCACAGCCCGGAGCGGGCGCTGGAGCTGCTGATGAGCCGCGATCCGCAGCGCGCCCGCGAGCTGGCCGCCGAGCTCGACGGCTGGAACCGCGACCGGCAGGTCGAGGAGATGCGGGTGGTGGAGGATGCGGGACGGCAACTTGGCGCGCGGTCGCCGCTGCCGCCGATCCTGGTGGCCTGGAGCCCGCACTGGCACAAGGGGGTGGTGGGCGTGGCGGCCGGGCGGATCGCCAAGGAGCTGCACCGCCCGACCGTGCTCCTGGCGGTCGAGGGCGACCGCGCCACGGGCTCGGGGCGCAGCCTGCCGGGCATCGAGCTGCACGGCTTTCTGGCGCGCTGGCAGGAGCGGATGGAGCGTTTCGGCGGGCATTCCCAAGCCGTGGGACTGAACGGTGCGTCCCGATCTGTTGGACGCATTGCGGCAGGAGTGGGAGGAGGCGGCCGCCGTCTGGCCGGAAGCGCTCCTCGCCCGCCGCTACGAATACGAGCTTCATCTCGCGCCGCGCGAGGTCACCGGCGGCCTGCTCGCCGAGATCGCCCGGCTCGAGCCGTTCGGTCAGGGCAACCCGCGGCCGGTGGTGCGGACCGGGCCGCTCCGCTCCGATGGACCGCCGCGGCCGTTCGGCAAGGGCCACCTGTCCCTGAAAGCCCGCGGCTCCGACGGCGCCCGCCTCGATCTGGTCGGCTGGGGATGGCAGGAGCGCGCCGCGAGCCTCGGCGACAGCTTCGAGGTCCTCGGCTGCCTCGAAGCCGATGCCTGGGTCGGTGGCCCGGTGTTGCGTTTGATCGACAGCCGTCCCGTTGCGCAAACCGTAGAATGAGCCCGATGAGCCGCAAGCCCTCCACGATCTCCCGCCTGCGCAACCTGCTCCTCCTGGCGCTGGTCGTCGCGGTCGCGTCGGTCGCGGGGCTGTTCATGTTCGGCCGGGTGCGCGGTCCGGTCGGGCCGCGCGCCGCGGAGGACGGAGACACCAAGGCGGGCGCGGGGACGCTCCTCATCGGCGAGGACTTCGACTACACGTTCACCGAGCGGGAGAAGCCGGTGTTCCGCATCCGCGGCGACAGCATCCGCGCCGACCGGCAGGAGACGATCTTCCTCGACGGCGTGGCGGTCACCTTCTATGACGAGCAGGGCCAGCCCTTCCACGTCGAGAGCCGGCAGGCGAGCTTCAACCGGACGAGCAACGAAGGCCGCCTCCAGGGCCAGGTCGTCCTCAAGGGGCCCTCGGGCCTGGAGCTGCGCACGGCCGTGCTCCAGATCCGCGACAAGGGGCAGACGATCTTCGGCCCACGCCCCGTGGAGCTGCGCTACGCCGGACGCTACATCGTGCGCGGCGAGCGCCTGCGGGTCGAGGTGGAGAACGAGGTCTTCGTCCTCCAGGGCAAGGCGCGGATCGACAGCGTGCCCGGGACGGAGAACCCGGTCACGGCCTCGGCCCAGCGGGCCATCTACGAGAGGAAGCGGCGCCTGCTGCGCATCGAAGGGGATGCCCGCATCCGGCGCGGCGTGCAGTCCCTCCAGGGCCAACGGATCAGCGCCTACCTCTCGGAGGACGAGGGCTCCCTGGTCTTCCTGCGGGCGCTGTGGGACGTCAAGGGGCAGACCGGGAACCTGCAGCAGGCCGCGAGCGCCAAGCCGGGGACGCCGGGGACGGTCGTCCGCTTCTCCGGCAAGGACCTGGCCGTGATGCTGGCGCCGCAGGGCAACCAGGTCCGCAAGGTCGAGCTCGAAGGCGAGGCGCTGGACCCTGCCACCGTCGAGAGCGCGAGCGGCGGCGGGGTGCGCACCCTCACTGCGCCGCGCGTCGAAGGAGTGTTGGCGGACGGGGTGCTGAGCGAGGCCGATGCCTTCGGCGGCGTCGAGCTGCGCGAGAATGTCGCGGACCGGCAGCCGGCCCGGTCTCCGGGTGGCCCGCGGCCAGCGGGCCGAGGCGGCCTTCAAGCCCGACGGACAGATCGACACGGCGACCCTGTTCGGCCAGGAGGTCACCTTCCAGGATCCCCAGGTGCGCGCCCAGGGCAACCGGGCGACCCTCGACATGGACTCCAACCGCGCCGACCTCCTCGGCGATCCGGTGCAGGTGGAAAGCGAGAAGGGGACCCTCGATGCGCCGCGCATCTTCTACGACACGGCGAACGAGATCCTGAACGCCCAGGGCGGCGTACGTGCGCTCCTCAAGCAGGCCTCGGACGCCGAGCTCGCCGGCTCGCCGCTGGCCGGGGGAGAGGGGCCGGTCCATGTAGAGTCGCGGGAGGCCTTCTGGCGCCAGAAGCCGTCCTCCTTCCTGTTCCGCGGCGACGTGCGCGCCTGGCGCGGCGAGAACCTGATGCTCACCGAGCAGCTCCGGGGAGACCAGGAGCAGGATCGGCTGACGGCGAGCGGGGGAGTGAAGACCCTATGGGTATCCGACGAGAAGGAGGGCGCCGCAGCTCCGAAGGCGACCGGCGCGGCGGCGAAAGGGGGGAAGAACGACCCGGCGAGCTCGCGCGCCCCGATCGAGGTGCTGGCGAACGAGATGGTCTACGAGGAGGGGAAGGGGTTCCTCAACTATACGGGGGAAGTCCGGGTGGAGCAGGAAGGGAAGACCCTCAACTGCCAGCGGCTCGAAGTGGAGCTGAACAAGGAGAAGAAGCCCAGGATCATGACGTGCACCGGCAAGGCCCGCTTGAACGACCCGAAGGAGGGGCGCACCATCGAGGGGGAGAAGGCGGTCTACCGGATGGAGGAGCGCCGGGTGGAGTTCACGGGCGACCGGGTGACGATGCGCGACCGCCAGGGGAACCAGCTCCAGGGCCCGCGCGTCCTCTATTGGATCGACGATGGCAAGGTCGAGGTGAAGGGCAAGGAAGAGGCCAAGCCGGCGGCTGGAGCGACCGGGGGATGAACGGCGAGCGGAGGGATGTAGAACAGAGGGATGGGGAGCAGAGGCTCTCGACGCAGAGCCTGCGCAAAGTCTATCGCGGGCGGGCCGTGGTCCAGGACGTCTCGATCGAGGTCGGTCCCGGCGAGATCGTCGGGTCTGCTCGGCCCCAACGGCGCCGGCAAGACCACCACCTTCTACATGGTGGTCGGCCTGACCACCCCGGATTCCGGCAGCGTCTCCCTGGGCGAGGAGGACATCACCGAGCTGCCCATGTACCTGCGGGCGCAGCGCGGGATCAGCTACCTGCCGCAGGAGCCGTCGGTCTTCCGCCGCATGTCCGTGGAGGACAACCTGCGGGCGATCTTCGAGACCCTGGACCTGGCGCACGCCGAGCAGGAGCGGCGCATCGAGCAGCTCATCTCGGACTTCGGTCTGTCGAAAGTACGGAAGAGCCGGGGGGAGACCCTGTCGGGCGGCGAGAGGCGCCGGGTCGAGATCGCCCGTGCGCTGGTGATCAACCCGTGGTATATCCTCCTGGACGAGCCGTTCGCGGGGATCGACCCGATCGCGGTCCTGGACATCCAGGGCATCGTCCGGCATCTGAAGTCGATGGGGATCGGCATCCTCATCACCGACCATAACGTGCGGGAAACATTGAAAATAACCGACCGGGCCTATATCATCAACAACGGCGAGATCTTGCGCTCCGGCACACCTCTGGAGCTTTCGACGGACCCCCAGGTACGAAAAATCTACCTCGGCGAAGACTTCAGTCTGTAGAGCGGGTTCCGAATGGCGTTAGAGCAGAAACTTTCCCTGAGGCTGGCCCAGAAGCTGGTGATGACGCCTTCTCTCCAGCAGGCGATCAAGCTTCTGCAGATGACCCGCATGGAGCTCGATACGCTCCTCACCCAGGAGCTGGTGGAGAACCCGGTGCTCGAAGAGAGCAGCGAGGTCATCGAGGACGAGGTGCCGCCGCGCGGAGGAAGAGCGTCCCGAAGCCGACCAACGGCGAGGAGCTCGATCACACGGAGTCGATGGAGAACATCGACCTCGACGCCTACTTCGGCGACTACTGGGAGGGCTCCGGCCACTCCTCGATGATGGAGGAGCGGGACGAGCCGCCGATCGAGAACAGCCTCACCCGCGAGCCCGACCTCTACGACCACCTCCTCTGGCAGCTCCACATGGCGGACATCGAAGCTCGCCAGCGCGAGATCGCCGAGCTGATCATCGGCAACCTGAACCCCGACGGCTTCCTGGTGGCGACGCCCGAAGAGATCCTCGACCATGGGCGAGGCCGAGGAGCGGCAGTACACCCTGGAGGAGGTCGAGGACGCCCTCGCCCTCGTGCGCAGCTTCGACCCGCCGGGCATCGCCTGCTGCAACCTGCAGGAGAGCCTGCTGCGGCAGATGGACCAGCTCGACGTTGCGCCCGGACGCCCTGGCCCGCCGCATGATCTTCGAGGCCTGGGACCTCTTCCTGCGGCGGCAGTTCCCGGCGGTGGCCAAGAAGCTGGGCGTCGAGCTCGCCGAGCTCGAAGAGGCGCTCGAGCTGATCAAGAGCCTCGAGACCCAACCCGGCCGCAAGTTCAGCACCGACCGGCCGCACTACATCGAGCCCGACGTGTTCGTCCGCCGCGTCGGCGACGAGTACGTCATCCAGCTCAACGACGACGGCCTGCCGCGGCTGCGGGTCAGCCGCGCCTACCGCCGCATGCTGCAGAGCATGCGCAGCGAAGGGCGGCAGTCCGAGGCGCAGCAATTCATCAAGGACAAGATCCGCTCGGCGGTCTGGCTGATCAAGAGCCTCGACCAGCGCCAGCGCACCATCTACAAGGTCGCGGCCTCGATCGTCCGCCAGCAGCGGGAGTTCCTCGACAAGGGGATCGAGCACCTGCGGCCCATGGTGCTGCGCGACGTCGCCGAGGACATCGGCATGCACGAGTCGACGGTCAGCCGCGTGGTGTCCAACAAGTACATGCACACCCACCGCGGCCTCTTCCCGATGAAGTTCTTCTTCCACAGCGGCATCGACCGGGAGTACGGCGACAACATCTCCTCGCTGACGGTGAAGCGGAAGATCGAGCAGCTCATCCAGGCCGAAGACCCGAAACGCCCGCTGTCCGACAGCGAGCTGATGCGGATCCTGAACCGCGAGGGGATCCAGATCGCCCGCCGCACGGTGGCCAAGTACCGCGACGAGCTGAGCATCCCCTCTTCGACGGACCGCAAGCAGATCTTCTGAGGTCGGCAGGGAGGGGAAGCCCGGCTGTGCGTCTCGCTTCGTTGACTCGGCCGGACCTGATCTTCACGGACCTGCCGGCCACGGACCGGCAGGGGGCGTTGCGCGCGCTTGCCGAACGGATCGCCGGGAGCGGGCTGGCGCCGACTGCCGAGGACCTGTTCAACAAGCTCTGGGAGCGCGAGCAGCTCGGCTCGACCGGGATCGGCGGCGGCATCGCCATCCCGCACTGCAAGCTCAAGGGGCTGGCCCGGGGTGTCGTGGCGGTCGGGCTCACCCGGGAGGGGGTGAGCTTCGGCGCGGCCGACGGCCTGCCGGTCGGATCTCTTCTTCCTGGTCGTCTCCCCGAGCGAGTCGCCGGCCGAGCACCTGCAGATCCTCGCCGCGCATCTCGCGCTGGATCAAGGCCGACCGGCATGCCGAGCGTCCTCCGCGAGCTGCGCGACCCGCAGGCGATCTACGACTTCCTGCAGAAGGAAGGGGGATGACGAGCATGGAACCGGACACGGGCCCTTGCGTGCGGGTGGCCGAGCTGTTGAGCGAGGAGCTTGGCTACCTGCACCTGCGGGTCCTCTCCGGCGAGTCGCACCTCGACAACTGCATCACCCATCCGCGGGTGCAGAAGCCCGGCCTCGCCTTCGCCGGCTACTACGCCTACATCAAGCCGGGCCGCGTCCAGATCATCGGCGAGAGCGAGACCGAGTACCTGAAGACCCTGGAGGAGGAGGAGCGCCAGCGAGCGGCTGGAGACGATCACCGGCCTGCCCGTGCCGGTGTTCGTCATCACCAAGGGGATCGCTCCGCTGCCGGGGTTCCTCACGCTGTGCCAGAGCCGGGAGGTGCCGGTCCTCTCCTCGTCCGAGCCTGTCGTCGACCGTCATCAAGGGGATCAGCTACTTCCTGGAGGACCACCTGGTCCCGTCGACCTCGCTGCACGGCGTGCTGCTCGAGATCTACGGCCTCGGCGTGCTCCTGATCGGCGAGAGCGGAGTGGGGAAGAGCGAGTCGGCGCTCGACCTGATCACCCGCGGCCACAGCCTGGTGGCGGACGACCGGGTCACGGTCAAGCGCTACCCGAACGGCGAGCTGGTCGGCTTCAGCGAGGGGCCGCTGCGCCACCACATGGAGCTGCGCGGCATCGGCATCATCAACGTCCAGGACCTCTTCGGCCTGGCCTCGGTGCGCGAGCGGACGAACGATCGACCTCGTCATCGAGCTGGAGCACTGGCAGAGCGGCCGCCGTACGACCGCCTGGGCCTCGACGAGACGATCTTCAACATCCTGGAGACCCCGTGCCCCTACATCCGGATGCCCGTCGCCCTCGGGCGCAACGTCGAGCATCCTGGTCGAGATCGCCGCCCGCAATCACGTCCTGAAGCTCCAGGGGCACCATTCCGCCCGGGAGTTCGCCCGCAAGCTCGAGGCGCAGCTTGAGCGAAACCGGAACACCGCCCAAGGAGCCGGCGGAGACATGACCACCAGGCTGGTCCTCATCACGGGCCTCTCGGGCTCCGGCAAGAGCGTGGTCGCCAAGTGCTTCGAGGACCTCGGCTACTACACGGTCGACAACCTCCCGCTGCCGCTGCTGCGCCAGTTCCTCGACAACCCGTTCGAGCTGGTGCGCGGGCAACGACCGGATCGCCGTGGTGACCGACGTGCGCGCGCCGGGGTTCGCCGAGGAGTTGCCGCGGCTGATCGCCGAGATCGACCGCGAGCGGATCGAAGAGCTGACGCTCCTCTTCCTCGAGGCCTCGGACGAGGTGCTGGTGCGGCGGTTCTCCGAGACCCGGCGCCCCCATCCCCTGGCGCCCGACCTGCCGGTGATCGAGGGGATCCGGCGCGAGCGCGAGATCCTGGCCGACCTGCGCGGCCGGGCCGACATGGTGCTCGACACCAGCGAGTGGTCGATCCACGAGATCCGCACCCAGGTCTACCGGGAGTTCGCCGACCACCCCGGGCGAAGAGCCGGGGATGGTCGTCTCCCTGGTCAGCTTCGGCTTCAAGCACGGCATCCCCTACGGCACCGACCTACTGTTCGACGTGCGTTTCCTTCCGAACCCGCACTTCGTCCCCGGGCTTGCGCGAGCAGACGGGGCAGGACGCCGCGGTGCTCGACTACCTCGAGCGGCAGCCGGACTTCGGCGAGCTGGTGGAGCGGATCACCGACCTGCTGCTCTATCTGCTGCCGCGTTACCGCCGCGAGAACCGGAGCTACCTGTCGGTGGCGATCGGCTGCACCGGAGGCCGGCACCGCTCGGTGGCCGTCGCCGAGCGGCTCAAGGCCCGGCTGGAAGAGCAGGGGCTGGCCGGCTCGGGTGATCCACCGGGATATTGCCCGGTAGCGCCTGAAAGGACGTCCCTTCGTCCTTTTCGTCGTTTACCATACCCCCATGATCGGCAAACTCATTCTGACCCACGGCGGCCTTGCGCGCGAGCTGCTGGCGGCCGCGCAGATCATCTCCGGCCGCCTGGCCGGCTTCGAGGCATCTGGCCCTCGACTGGAGCGACAGCTTCGACGAAGCCCGGGCCAAGGTGCCGTGCCGCCATCGAGCGGCTCGACGAAGGGCAGGGCGTGCTCATCCTCACCGACATGTACGGCGGCACCCCCTGAACATGGCCGATGACCTTCCTTCAGCCGGGGAAGGTCGAGGTCCTGACCGGGGTCAACCTGCCCATGGTGCTGCGCCTGGCCTGCCAGGCCGAGGAGCCGCAGCGATCGTCGAAGAGCTGGCGCGCTGGCTCCAGGGCAAGGGGCAGCGGAGCCTCTGCCTGGCGCGGCGACATGGTCAGCCCGCCGAAGTGCGCGGTCCTGCGACCGGTAGCCCAAGAGCCGATGATCGAGCGGGAGGCGGACGATCGTCAACCGGCTCGGTCTGCATGCGCGGGCGGCGGCGAAGCTCGTGCACACCGCCGGCGGCTTCCAAAGCCGGGTCACGGTGGTCAAGGACGGAGAAGAGGTCGACGCCAAGAGCATCCTCGGCATCCTCCTCCTGGCTGCGGCCCAGGGGAGCCAGGTCGTCATCCGCTGCGACGGGCAGGACGAGGAAGAGGCCTGCGGGCCGTCACGCGACGCTGATCGCCAACCGCTTCGACGAGGAGAGCTGATGCCTGGAGCCGAAATGCAGGTCGTTGCAGGGCTTGGGGGTCTCCGAGCGGCATCGCCATCGGCCGCGCGGTCGTGCATCGAGACCCGCGGTCCCGACATCTTCCGGCTCCACCTCCCCGAAGACCAGGTCGAAGCGGAGGTCGCCCGCCTGCACGAAGGCGGCCGGCATGCCGCGCGTCGAGCTGCAGCGCACCCGCGCCAGGCGGGGAGGACCTGGGCGACGACCTGGCCGCGATCTTCGACGCCCACGTGCTGCTGCTCTCCGACCGCCAAGTTCCTGGGCCGGGTCGAGGAGCGCATCCGCACCCAGCAGGTCAATGCCGAGTGGGCGGTCCACAAGACGGCCGAGGAGCTCGACGACCGCTTCGCCCACATGGACGACGCCTACCTGCGCGAGCGCAGCGAGGACCTGACCGACGTCAGCCGCCATCTGCTGCGCAGCCTCCAGGGGATCTGCCGCACCACGAGCTCTCCGAGATGCCGCGACGACGTCGTCATCGTGGCCGACGACCTGACCCCGTCGGACGCCATCCGCCTCGGCCGGCGAGAAGGTGATCGGCTTCGCCATCGAGATCGGGCGGCCGCACCTCGCACACCACGATCATCGCCCGCTCGCTCAACATCCCGGCCGTGGCCGGCCTGATCGGGCGTCACCGAGCTGGTGCGACGACGAAGCCCCGATCATCGTGGACGGCGAGACCGGGACGGTCATCGTCCACCCCGACGCCGAGGTCCTGGAGCCGTACCGCGCCCGCAAGGCCGACTCGAGCGGCGCGACCGCGACCTGCTGGCCACGCGCGAGCTCGCGGCCGGTGACCCGCGACGGCGTCGAGATCAAGCTGATGGCCAACATCGACCTTCCCGAGGAGATCGACGAGGTCGCCGTGCTTCGGCGCCGCCGGGGTCGGCCTCTACCGCAGCGAGTTCCTCTACATCGAGAAGAGCCCGAGCCTGCCCACCGAGGAGGAGCACCTCGAGATCTACCGCCGGCTCATCGAGGCGGCGGCGCCCCACCCGGCGATCATCCGCACCTACGACCTGGGCGGCCGCAAGCTGGCGCGCGAGATGATGGCGACGCGAGGAGGAGAACCCGGTCCTGGGGCTGCGCGGCATCCGCCTGACCCTGGCGCGGCCCGAGGTCTTCCGCACCCAGATCCGGGCGCTCTACCGCGCCGGCCTCTACGGCGACCTCTGGGTCATGCTGCCGCTGGTGAGCACGCTCGAGGAGGTGCGGCAGTTCCGCGCCTTCGCGGACGAGGTCGATGGGGGAGCTGGAGCGGGAGGGGCGTGCCGTTCCGCCGCGACGTGCGGCTGGGGGTCATGATCGAGGTGCCGGCGGCGGCGATGATCTCCGACGTGCTGGCCCGCGAGGTCGACTTCTTCTCGATCGGCACCAACGACCTGATCCAGTACTCGCATGGCCGTCGACCGCAACAACGAGCACGTGGCGACCTCTACCAGCCCCTTCATCCCGCGATTCTGCGCATGCTACGCTTCGTCATCGACAGCGCCCAGGCGGCAGGGCATCGAGGTCAGCCTCTGCGGCGAGATGGCCGCGGATCCGCGCTACGCCTTGCTGCTGGTGGGCCTGGGCCTGCGGCGGCTCTCGATGAGCCCGCGCCAGATCCCCGAGGTCAAGACGCTGGATCCGCGAGCAGTCCGCGGCCGAGCTCGCCGAGCTGGCCGAACCGTTGCCTCGAGCTCTCCACCGCCGCGGAAGTCCAGCAGCACCTGGACAGCTTCTTCGACTGCTGCGGTGCGCGAGCCGTCGTCCTTGAGAATAAGGTTGAAGGAAGGAGTGCCGATGCAGTCTCCGATTCGCCGAGTCGAGAAGCCCTGGGGCTACGAGCTGATCTTCGCCCATACCGACCGCTACGTGGGGAAGATCCTGCACGTCAACGCCGGCCAGGCCCTCTCGCTGCAGTACCACGAGATCAAGGACGAGACCCTCTACCTCTCCGAAGGAGAGGTCGAGCTGGTGGTGGAGGAGGACGGAGACATGGTCACCACGGGTCCTGCGCGGCGGCGATTCGTACCGCATCATGCCGTACACGAAGCATCGGATGGTCGCGGGAGAGAACGGCTGCGACATCATCGAGGTCTCCACCCCGGAGCTCGCACGACGTGGTCCGGCTGGAAGATCGCTATGGCCGGGCCTAGGCCCCTGGCATGCGGCGCTCTGCTCTGGGCCCTGTTGGCCGCCGCGGGCTGCGCCGGCGCGCCGCCGGCCCCCAAGGCGAAGGCCCAGGAGCCCCCGCCGCCCGCCGCCCAGCCGGACACCACGCCGGAAGCTGAGCCGGCGCCCACCCCCGCGCCCGAGGCCGCCGCACCCAACGAAAAACCGGAGGGCGTCGAGGTCGTCGTCGATCCGGGTGGCGAGAAGGCTCCGGTGAGCCTCGCCGAGGCCGGCCGCGCCGAGACGGAGCGCCGGGCCCGCTCGGGCCATCCCGTGGCCGTCATCACGGACAAGACCCTCGCGAAGATACGCCAAGGGGCAGATCACCGTCGCCGACCCGAAGAAAGAAGCCGCAGGCGGCCGCGCCGGCGACGCCGGCGATACCGGACGAGGCCGAGCCGGTCCACGACGAGCAATACTGGCGCAGCCGCAGCCGGGAGATCCGCGCGCGCTGGCAGCGTACGGCCGAAGAGGTCAAGAAGCTGGAGGCAGAGCGCCGCCGGGCTGCGTCGCCGCTTCTACGCCGAGGACGACCCCTACGTCCGGGACACCAGAGTCAAGCCGGAATGGGACCGGGTGCTCGACCGGTTGGACGAGGCGCGGGACGAGGTCGAAGCCGCGAAGAAGGAGCTCGCCGACTTCTGGAGGAGACAGGCCGCCGGGACGGGAGCCCTGCCCGGCTGGCTCCGCGAAGGAGCGGAGCTGGAGCCCGAAGGCCGAGAGGAAGAAGATGGGGCCCGGCGCCAGCACCAGCCCATCGAGCCTCCGGTCTACGTCCCGTCAGAGCCGCCCCCGATGAGGTGAGGACGACATGAATGACCCCGCCTTCCAAAAAACCGCGCCGGGTCTTCATCGAGACCTGGGGCTGCCAGATGAACGAGCTGGACAGCCAGCGCATGGCCGGCCAGCTCATGCAGCAGGGCATCCTGCCGACCCGGGAGCCGGAAGAGGCGGACATCATCCTGCTCAACTCCTGCAGCGTGCGGGAGAAGGCCGAGCAGAAGGTCTACTCGCGCCTGGGCGAATACCGCCTGCTCAAGCGGACGCGACGAGGACCTCCTGATCGGCCTCTGCGGCTGCGTGGCCCAGCAGGAAGGGGAGCAGGCTCTCGCGCCGGGTGCCCGACCTCGACTTCGTCCTCGGACCCGCGCGGGTCGGGGAGCTGCAGGAGGTCCTCGCGCGGCGCCGGGCGGGCGAGCGGGTCGTGGCCACCGGCTTTCCGGAGGACCGGCACGTACGACATCGACGCGATCTCCCGGCAGGGCGAATACAAGGGGATGGTGACCATCATCGAGGGGTGCGACAAGAACTGCACCTTCTGCATCGTGCCGCAGACCCGCGGGCCGGAGCGGAGCCGTCCCCTGGCAGAGGTCCTGCGCGAGGTCCGGCACCTCCTCGACTATGGCTTCCAGGAGATCGAGCTGCTCGGGCAGACGGTCAACCACTGGCGCGAGCCGGGAGGCGACCTCGACTTCGCCGACCTGCTGGAAGCCGTGGCGACCGCTGCCGGGTCTCCAGCGCCTGCGCTTCGTCACCTCCTACCCGCGCGACTTCACGCCGCGCATGGTGGAGCAGGTGGGGACGCCACGCCAACATCTGCCCCTACCTCCACCTGCCGGTGCAGTCGGGGTCCGACCGCGTGCTGCGGCGCATGGGGCGCGGCTACACGCGCGCCGAGTACCTCGACCTCGTCGGCGCAGCTCCGTCGTGCGCGGCCGGGCCTGGCGCTCTCGACCGACATCATCGTCGGCTTCCCGGGCGAGACCGAAGAGGACTTCCAGCAGACGCTCGACCTGGTCCGCGAGGTCCGCTTTCGGCGCCGTCTTCGCCTTCAAGTACTCGCCGCGGCCGGGGACCGCGGCGCCGCGGCTCGACGGCGCAGGTCGATTCCGGCAGTCGCCTCCGAGCGCCTGCAGCGCCTCTTCGCCGTCCAGGAGGGGATCCAGCGCGAGATCAACGAGGAGCCTGGTGGGGGAGGACTTCGACGTCGTGGTGACCGGCTGGGGGCAAGCAGCCGGGGACTGCAGACCGGCCGCACCCCCTGCCACCGGATCGTCCACTTCCAGGCCGGCCCCGAGCCGGCGCCGCTGGGCAGCGTCACCCGGTCCAGGTGCAGCGGCTCTCAGCTCACAGCCTGCTCGGCGCATCAGCCTCATCCGCTCCGGACGCGCTCGTCTCCGAGATCGCCTTGACCTGTCCCGGCGGCGCTCAGAATAGGCTTCATGAGCGACCCCAACGACGAGCTCCAGGTAGAAATCAAGGGCCTGATGCTCGACCCTGCCTCCAACGTCCCGATCGTCATCCTCCGCGACACCCGAGAGCCAGTTGTTCCTGCCGATCTGGATCGGCGTCTTCGAAGCCAACGCCATCGCCCTGCGGATCGAGGGGGTGGAGCCGCCACGCCCGATGACCCACGACCTCCTGCGCCCGTGGTCGAGCAGCTCGGCGCCACGGTCGAGAAGATCGTCATCTCCGACCTGCGGGAGAGCACCTTCTTCGCCCTGCATCCATGTCCAACACCAGGAGCGACCCGGTCGACCGTCGACGCCCGGCCGAGCGACGCCATCGCCCTGGCCCTGCGCACCGATGCTCCGATCTTCGTCCTGCGCGCGGTCCTCGACAAGGCGCAGGCGGCCGACCTGGCGACCCAGGTGAGCGACGAGGAGAAGCTCAAGAAGCTGGCTCGAAGAGATCAGCCCGGAAGAGCTGGGCAAGTACACGATGTGAGCTGCGGTTCTGCCCTCTAAGTGGCGCAATTTCCGAGACTTAGCGGCGAATGTCGGCGCGCCGACATTCGTCGCGGCCCGCGAGCGGCATCCTTGACCCCGCCGGAGTGCATCCCTTAGACTGCCGATCTCTCATGATCATCGCGATCGCCAACCAGAAGGGTGGAGTCGGCAAGACCACCACCGCTATCAATCTCGCCGCGGCCCTGGCCAGCAAGGGCATCCGGACCCTGATCGTCGACCTCGATCCCCAGGCCAACAGCTCGATGTCCTTCCTCGACATCCACGAGCTTCCAGCTCTCGATGTACGACGCCCTCACGCGAGGACGACCTCCATCTGTCCGACATCATCCGGCCGGCGGAGAAGGTCGCGAACCTCTTCATCGCCCCGTCCACGATCGCCCTCGCCAAGATCGAGGCCAAGCTGATCGGCGAGCTCGACAGCCACTACCGGCTGAAGGACGAGCTGCAGCAGCGTCCAGGACGACTACGACTACATCATCATCGACACGCCGCCGACCCTGGGGATCATCACGGTGAACGCGCTGGTGGCAGCCAGCCACGTGCTGATCCCCATCCAGGCCAGCTACTTCGCCCTGGAAGGGACGGACGACCTGCTGGAGACGATCGACAAGATCAAGGTCCGGGCCAACCCGCAGCTGCAGATCCTGGGCGCGCTGATCACCATGTACGACAAGCGGACGCTGCTGGCCAAGGACATCTACGAGCAGATCCAGACAGGTCTTCGGGAACAAGGTCTTCGAGACGGTGATCACGAAGAGCGTCCGCCTGGAGGAGAGCCCTGCCTACCGGGAGTCGATCTTCACCTTCGCGCCGCGGTCGACGGGAGCCTACGAGTACTACCGGCTTTCCGAGGAGGTGTTGAGCCGTGTCTGAGCCTGCCCGCAAGCGCGGTCTGCCCCATGCGCGTGAAGATGCGCCACGACACCCACTTCGTCGAGGAGCTCACCGCCCGCCACGAAACGCCGGTGGGGAAGATGATCCCGCTGTCGACCATCGAGCCCGACCCGAACCAGCCGCGCTCGACCATGGGAGACCTCGACGAGCTGGTGGCCTCGATCCGGGACAAGGGGGTGCTGGAGCCGATCCTGGTCCGGCCCCGTCCGGAGGCCGATCGAGGACGGGCCGGCCGGGCCGGCCGGCGTCCTGTACCGGATCATCTCCGGCGAGCGCCGCTACCGGGCCGCGCAGGAGGCCGGGCTCTACGAGGTGCCGGTCATCGAGATGGACGTCTCAGAGCAGGAAGCTCTCGAGATCGCCCTGATCGAGAACCTGCAGCGGAAGGATCTGACGCCCTTCGAAGAGGCAGAAGGCTACCGGATGCTGGCCGAGAACCACAGCTACACCCACGAGGAGATCGCGTCGGCGGTCGGCAAGTCCCGGACGGTGATCACCGAGAGCCTTTCGCTGTTGCAGATGCCGCCCCGGGTCCGCGACACGGTGCAGGCCCTGGGGATCACCTCGAAGTCGCTGCTGCTGGAGGTGCTCAAGGCCGGCAACGAGCCGGAGATGATCGAGCTGCTCGAAGAGGTGGCCCGCCGCGGCCTCAACCGCGACGACCTGCGCCAGCGCCTGCGGCGGGTCGACAAGGAGGCAAGCCCGGCCGCCGCAAGCCCTATGTGTTCCGGTTCAAGTCGCCGGACCGGAGCTACAGTCTGTCCCTGGCGTTCCGCCAGAGCGAGGTCGACAAGCGACGATCTGATCCGCGCCCTGGAGCAGATCCTGGCCGACCTGCGCACCGCGCACACGTAGGTAGCCATCCTGGCTGTCCTCGGGCGATCTTCCCCGCGAGATCAGCGTCCGTGCGTCCAGTCTCATAAGACACATTATGTTAACGCGCCTCCGTGTGCGCGTTCCCGCGGCGTACATCGGTTCGTCCGTCAGAAGGATCTCTGCCACTCGGCGCCCAGATCCTCGTCCTCTTCCAGACGGAGGCCGGCGAGGTCGGCGCCGTTCGGCAGATGGCCGTCGAGCTGACCGTGGATCCAGCGGACGAGGTTCTCGCTGGAGGGGATCGACTGCCCTTCTCCGAATCTCGGGCAGCGCGGAATTCAGATGCTGGTGGTCGAGGCGCTCGATCACGCGCTCCGGGACGAGGGCGTCCAGGGCTCCCAGGTCCACGACGAAACCGGTCGCGGGATCGACGGTCCCCTCGACGGTGACCCACAGACGGTAGTTGTGGCCGTGCCCCGGCAGGTTGGCGCACTTGCCGAACCGCCGGCGGTTCTCCTCCTCCGACCACTCGGGACGCCGGTAGAGATGGCTGGCGCTGAAACGATAGCGGCGCTGAAGGCGGAGGCGGCGAGGTTGTGACGAGCCGTGCGGGTCCATAGAATGGCGCCGTGCTGAAGCGTCTCGATCGCTACATCCTCACGGAGATCCTGGGCCCGCTCGGGCTCGGGTTCCTAGTCTATACCTTCCTCCTGCTCCTCCGGTTCCTGTTCCAGTCCGCGGAGATGATCATCCGCCGCGGGCTGCCGGCCTCGATCGTCGGCGAGCTGCTGGTGCTGACCCTGCCGAACATCGTCGTCCTCACGCTGCCGATGTCGCTCCTGTTCGGCATCCTGATCGCCGTGGGCCGGCTGTCGTCCGACAGCGAGCTGATTGCCATGCGGGCCAGCGGCATCAGCCTCCTCACCCTCTACCGCCCCATCCTGCTGCTTTCGGCCCTCTTCACGGCTGCTCAACATCGTGCTGATGGTCTACGCGCTGCCGTGGGGCAACCAGTCCCTCCAGCAGCTCCGGCTCGAGATCCTCACCCAGAGCAGTCTCGCAGCAGGTCGCAGCCGCGGGTCTTCTACGAGGAATGGGAGGGCAAGGTGGTCTACGTCTTCGAGGTGCCGCCGGGCGAGAAGCGCTGGAAGGGGGTCTTCCTCGCCGAGTCCGCGAGCCGACCAGCCAGGTCACCATCGCCGACTGGGGTGAGGTGCTCGTCGACCCGACCGGCGAGAAGGTTGTCCTCCGGCTGTTCAACGCCGCCCGCCACAAGGTGGACCTGAACGCCCCGGACCGCTACGAGATCAGCCGGCACCGCGAGCTCGACCTTGTCCTGGAGGACCAGTTCACCAGCGAGCAGAAGGCCAAGATCTCGGTCTCGAAAGGCGTCCGGGAGCTGACGCTCAAGGAGCTGCGCGAGCTCCAGCACGACCCGACCGCCTCGGACGAGCAGCGCAACCTGGCCGAGGTCGAGATCCACAAGAAGTTCTCGATCCCGGTCGCCTGCATGGTCTTCGGCCTGTTCGCCCTGCCCCTCGGGATCAACAACAAGCGCGGTGGCAAGACCTCGGGGTTCGCCCTTTCGATCGGCGTGCTCATCGTCTACTACCTGCTGCTCAACAACGGCGAGGAGGCGGCGCGCTTCGGCCGCGTTCCGGGCTGGCTGGGCATGTGGCTCGCCCAACCTGTCCTCTGCCGTCGCCGGCGTCTTCCTGCTGATCCGCCGCAATCGTGACAAGAGCCTCCTGATGAGCCGGCTGGACCGCTGGGTGCGGGAGGACGTCTGGGGCGGCCTCCTGGTGCTCCGGGGGATGCGCCGGGAGAAGCGGCGCGAGCGGATCCGCGAGCGCGTGGCGCGGCGGGAGGAGCGGCAGCGATCCCGGGAGGCCCGGGCTTCGCGCCGGAGGAGCTCGTCTTCCGCATCCCGCGGCCGATCGCCCGCGTGCGCCTCGCCTTCCCCAACCTGCTGGACCGCTATGTCGTGCGCCTGTTCTCGCTGGTCTTCCTGCTGGTGGTGCTTTCGGGCGTCTCGCTCTTCATCATCTTCGACCTGGGCGAGACGATCGACGAGATCTTCAAGAACAAGGTGCCCAAGCTCCTGGTCCTCAACTACTACAAGTACGGCTCGCTCCAGATGTTCTACGAGATCGCGCCGGTCGTGGTGCTGGTGACAACTCTGATGACCTTCAGCCTCCTTTCCCGCACCAACGAGATCACCGCCGCCAAGGCGCTGGGAGTGAGCCTCTACCGGCTGGCGGTCCCCGCTCTTGCCGCGGCGCTCCTGGTGTCGCTTTTCTGCACCTATCTGGAGACCAAGGTGCTCCCCGCGTCCAATGAGAAGGTGGCGCAGCTCAAGGACCGCATCCGCGGCAAGGAGACGGTGCGGACGTACCGGCGGGCGGACCGGCAATGGCTGTTCGGGCAGGGGCGCTACATCTACAACTACATCCACTACGACCCGCAAGCAGCAAACGCTGCAGCGCCTGCAGGTGTTCGACTTCGACGCGAGCCACCGTCTGACCCGCCGGCTCTTTGCCGAGACAGCGCAGTACATCGGGGATGCCTGGGTGTTCTCCAACGGCTGGGCCCGCACGGTCGACGGCGTCGAAATGACGGACTACCAGCGCTTCGAGACGCCGAAGATCGTCCGCTATCCGGAGACGCCGGACTACTTCGACTCCGAGATCCGGCCACCGGAGCAGATGCGCTATGGCGAGCTCAGGGAGTACATCCAGGAGCTCGAAGGAAGCGGCCAGCCGGTGCCCGAGCTCAAGGTGCAGCTCTACAACAAGATCGCCTTTCCCGTCGTCTCGCTGATCATGGCCCTGGTGGGCCTCCCCTTCGCCTTCCGCCTCGGCCGGCAGGGAGCGCTCTACGGGATCGGCGTCTCGGTTGTTTTGGGGATGGTGTTCCTGGGCGTCTACGCCTTCTTCACGACCCTCGGCGAGACCGGGGCTCTGCCCCCCGCCGTCGCGGTGTGGAGCCCCGGCACGGTCTTCGCGATCCTCGCCGGCTATCTCTTCCTCGGCGTCAAGACGTGAGCGATCTCAGAACCTGCTGATGTCGCGGCCGAAGAGCCTCGCCTTCATCCAGTCGAAGAGGACCTTGATCTTGTTGGCCGGGCTGACCAGCTTGGTGAGGTAGACGGAGCGCCAGAAGAGCCAGGCGGCCCGGCCGCTCCATTTGACCTGTGGCAGATCCGCCAGCGCCTGGCCGCCGCCGATGTAGGCCAGCATGCCGGAGGCCTTGAATCGGAACGGCGCGACAGGCCGCCCCTCGCGTCCCTCGCGCCGATGACCGAGGGCGCGGGCGAGGTACTTCCCCTGCTGCTGCGCCACCTGGGCCGTGGCCGGCAGCGGCGGCTCCCCCACCGCCGCACAGTCGCCGAGAGCATAGACGTCGAGCCGGCCCGGGATGCGGAGATGGTCGTCGATCCGCAGCCGGCCGCGGCGGTCGAGCTCCACGCCATCAAGGGCGCGGAGGAACGGCACGGGCGCGTTGCCCCCCGCCCAGAGGACCAGGCCACAGCGGATGCGCTCTCCATCCTCCAGGACGACGGCGCCGGGCTCGATCGCCGTCACCTTGGTCCGCGTGCGCACCTCGATCCCTTCGCGGGCGAAATGACGCAGGGTGTACTGCGCCAGCGCCTCGTCGAAGCTGGTGAGGAGGCGCTCGAGCGCTTCGACGAGGACCACCCGGGCCTGCGGGGCGAGCTCGGGGAAGCTGGAGGTGCAGCTCCTCGTCCAGCAGGTCGTGGATCTCCGCCGCCGCCTCGACGCCGGTGGGCCCCCCGCCGCAGACGACGAAGGTGAGACGCTCGCGGATCTGCTCCGGGGTGAGGGCCGGGACCTCCGCTCTGGCGATCTGCTCCAGGATCCTCCGCCGGATCGCCTGGGCGTCTTCCACGCTGGCGAGCTTCAGGGCGTGCTCGGCGACGCCCGGCACTCCGTAGTCCCCCACCGCCGCGCCGACGGCGAGGACCAGGACGTCATACGGCAGGCTGAACCGTTCTTCTCCGACGGCGGCCGAGCAGGAGACGGTCCGGGTCTCCCAGTCCACCGACTCGGCGTACCCCTCGATCAGGCGGACGTCGCGGAGCCGGCGACGGACCGGTTCCAGGATGCTGCGAAACTCGACGCTGCCGCTGACGGCTGAAGGGAGCAGAGGGGTGAAGAGGAAGTAGTTCCGCGGGCTGAGGAGGGTGATGCTCCAGTGCCTGCGCTTCAGGTTCGCCAGCAGGGAGTAACCGCCGAAACCGCATCCGAGGACCAGGAGCTTGGGAGCATCCGCCATGCCGCCTTGTCATGCAATCCGGCGACCACCGGTTCATGAGGGCGGTGTGAAGTGAAGGTCCGGATTGTTCCGCACCCGCTTCAGGAAGCTGGAGACCTCCTGGATCAGGCCGACCCCTGCGTTTTCCATCTGGGCCGCGGCACAGAAGACAGCGAGGGCCCCCAAGGCTTCGCGATGGATGTCGCGGGCCTGGAAGACGTCGAGCATCTCCTCCGCCAGACATCGGACCTCGGCCGTCTTGCCCTGCAGGACGTAAGCCTCTGCGAGGTCGAGCGAGGCGACGGCGGCATCGTAATCGAGACCGAGGTCAAGGAAAGCTTTGCGAACCTCGCGGAACGCCACCTCGGCCTGCTCGACCCGGCCGAGGCCGCTCGCAACATCGCCTTCGAGCCAGCGCAGGCGGAGCAGGGTCATCTTGTCCCCCATCTTCAGATAGAGGGGGCGGGTGTGAAAGAGGAGCGCATAGGCTTCGCGGGAGCGGCCGGCCTCGTTCAGCGAGACGATGAGGTTGTGGCGGGCTGCCAGGAAGGTCCGTGGCTCCTCCTCCGGATCGAGCATCTCGAGAGCTCGCCGCAAGAGCGTCATCTCCTCTTCCAGGTCCCCGGTCTCACCACAGACCATCGACTTTTGCTTCAGGGTACGCCCGAGCAGGCTCCATTGCCCGAGACCCTGATAGATGGAGATGACCCGATCCAGGCTGCACCCGCCTCGGCGAAGCGTCTCTGATCTCTGCGCAAGGAGGCCTTGAGGTCGAGCACGCGCGCGGTGCCGAGAGTGTCGACCTCCTCCTCTTCGATCCACTCCTGGACTGTCGCGAAGGCGTTTTCCGCCGCGGCGAGTTTGCCCTGGATCCGGAGCGCATTACCCAGTTGGGCCCAGACCCGGCACCGGAGACTGTTCAAGACTCCGAGCCCGCCGCAGGTCTCTCTGGTCAGCAGCTCGGCGACCGCAGTGCCGAGACGGGCCAGCTCGAAAGCCCGGGACGGGTCCTGAAACCCGGCATCATGGCTCTCCTCGATCAGGAGCTCGCAGAGCGACGGGTTGCGGAAACGGGTGCTGTTGGCGACGAGGAGATGCTGGCGAGGGACGGGATGCTGCATGAGCTCGTCGTAGAGATGCCGCGCCGCTGCTCGCTCCCGGCTCAGATCGCTCTCCCGGAGGGACACCTTCTGGAAGACGCGATCGAAGACCTCGTCATAGCCGTCGCGCTCTTCCCTCGCTTCGGGAAGGTCTCCCGCGTATCCGGCGTCCCCCTTCTTCAGCTTCCCAGAACCGAGACGCGTTCGACCGGCAGTAGGTGCAACCGGACAGGAGGTGACAAGACACCCGCTTCATCTCGACAGGCGAAAGCCGGCCGTGGACGAAGCTTTCCAAGACTTCCTGTGTCGGATGGTCTTGTGTCATGTGGGGTCCATCTTCCCGCGTCGTAGAACACCCCTGAGCACCAGACGTCGTGTCAGGGCGGCGAGACATCTCTGGGTGACCTTGCTGATGCTGCTTGGACTATAACCGAGGCGATCGGCAACTTCGGGCGGCTCGTAGCCATAGTTGTAGCGCAGCCAGAGGAGGGAACGGCAACGCTCCGGCAATGCCTCGAGGGCGCTCGCCAGATCGCGGCGCAGGTCCGAGGTCTCCTGCTCCGGCGGCAGAGGGGCGGCCATGCACTCGAGCACGGCCGCATCCACGGTCTGGTAGAGCTGCCGCCGGTGGCTCCTCCAGAACAGAAGGCACTTGTTCCTCACGGTTCCGAGGAGCCAGGCCTCGGGATCCCGGATGCTCCGGCGCTGGTAGAGGAAGGCCAGCAGGGCCTGCTGGAGGATGTCCTCCGTGTCCTGGGGCGGGATGCTGTAGCGCTGGAACAGCGATTTCAAGCGGGGGCGAACGTTCCTCAGAAAACCTTCGAGCGAGGCTTCGACCTGAGAGTGATCCAGTGCGCTCATCTTCCGAGGGAGGATCTTCAGCGGCTGACACACTACCACCCTTCTGGACCCAAGTCCAGCACCTGCCCCTCCTCGGGGATTTCAGAGAGCCTTACGCCCTGGACCCTGCCCTACCCGTTGTCGTCGATCCGGACACCGACCATCTGCCAGACGCTGACGATCGAGCGCCAGAGCGAGTGGACCCGGATCTCGACGCGGTCCAGAACGTCGGACTCTCCACGCGGCCGGCGTTGCGCGGCCTGCGAATCCGACACCGGAAGGAAGAAGAGGGCGGCGGCGAGGGAGAGCACCGCGGCAAACCGGCGAGCTGAGGGCTGGGACATGAAGCTTCTCCTTTTCAAGCTGCCTTCCGCGGTGGCGGACCGCGGGGCGGTTGAGCACACTGGCTCCAAGGTAAGGTTGCCGCTGCTGAAGAGCCAGAGACAAGGATTTTTGCGCGGACGCTCGCGCCGTGAGATCAAGGGAAGGGCGGGGGATCACCCTCGCCCGTGGAAGACTGCGGACTGCGGAGGGCGGCGGGGATCGCCCGTCAGAACGGATCCCGGGGCTGCAGCCCGGGGGTGGTACGGCTCTCTTCGAGGTACTCGGCCAGCTCCTGGAGCATCCCCACGGTGACCCTCTCCAGGGCCACCGCCCGCTGAAAGACGATGAGGGTCGAGACGACCTCGCGCTGGATCTGGCGCGACTGGAAGATCGGGAGCATCTCTTCGGCGAGGCGCCGCATCTCGGGCCAGCGTTGCTGCCGGGCGTAGACCTGCGCCTGGTCGAGCGAGAGCAGCGCCGTGTCGTAGGCGAGCTCGCGGTCGATCAGCTCGCGGCGGGTTGCCAGGAACAGCGTCTCCGCCTCTTCGAGGCGGCCGAGCGCCAGGGCGATCTTGCCCTCCAGCCAGCCGAGCCGGATCAGGTTCATGCGGTCCCCGACGTGGACGTACAGAGCGCGCGTCTGCTCCAGCAGGCCGCCCGCATCCTGCGGCCGGCCCGCTTCGTTGAGCCCCAGGATGAGGTTGTGGTAGGCGGCGACCAGGAGCCGCGGCTCCAGCGCCGGATCAACGAGCGGAGCGCCCTCCTGCAGGAGCCGGATGGACAGCTCGGGCTCGTGATCCATCCCGGCGAGGAAGCCCTTGGTGATCAGGGCCTTGCCGCACAGGTGGAGATCGTTGCAGCGGCGGGCGGTGAGGACCACGCGGTCCAGCAGGCGGAAGGCCTCCTTGAAGCGATGCCGATGGCCGTACAGGGAGGCCTTGAGGAGGAGCAGGCCGGCGCGCTCCAAGGGGTCGCCCGTGCCACTCTTCAGCAGGCCCTCGGCCTTCGCGAAGCTCTTCTCCGCCGCCCGGAAGTCGCAGAGGATCCGCTCGCCATTGGCCAGGATGGCCCCGGCGCGAGCGCGCATGTCGTTCACCCGGGCCTCGCCATAGGTCTCGTGGTCGAGCCGGTCGGCCAGCTTGGTCCCGAGACGGGCCGTCTCCAGGGCGCGGCCGGGGTCCTGGAATCCCCACTCGCGGGAGGCCTCCAGGAGCAGCTCGCACAGCCCCCAGGTCTGGAACCGTGGCTGATCGGTCACCAGGATCCGCTGGCGGTAGAGCGGCTGGACGGCGAGCTCGCGCAGCAGCTCGCGGGCTTCGGCGCGCTCCGCGGCCATCGCTGCGGCCCGCGCCGAAACGTTGCGCTGCGCGGCTTCGAAAGCCTGGGCATAATCGGTTCCGGCAGGATTGGAGACCGGCAGGATGCGGGCGAGGAATTCGCTGCAGGCTTCGCAGCCGGCGAGGAGGTGGCGCACGATCCTGCGGGCCTGGCGGCGCGATACACGCCCCTGGCCGAGCTCGAGCAGCTTGGCGGTCTTCGGGTGCATCGGGTGCATCGGGTGCGGCTCACGCATCTTTTTCGGGCTTTTCCTCTGGCTCACCCCGGAATCCGACGGCCAGGAGCTGGCGGGTCAGGGCTGCCAGGCAGCGGTTGGTGACCTTGCGGATGCTGGAGGTCTGGTATCCCATCTGCTCCGCCACTTCGGTCGGGCCGTATCCCAGCCCATACCGGAGCTTCAGGAGGGAACGGCACCGCGACGACAGCTTCGACAGCACCCGGTTCAGGTCGCAGGTCAGCTCGGTCTTCTCCTGGTCGGGCGCCTGGGGCATGGCGAGCAGGTCGAGGATGGCCGTGTCCACAGCCTCGCAGAGGCTGCCCCGGCGCTTGCGCCAGTACATGATGCACTTCTTCTTGACCGTCCCGACCAGCCAGCTCTCGGGGCTGCGCACCTTGTCCCACTTGTACAGCAGGGTCAACTGCGCATCCTGGAGGATGTCTTCTGCATCTTCCGGAGGCACCTCGAAGTTCCTGAGAACCCGTTCCAGCCTGGGACGGGAAGTCTTCAGTAGATTGTTGAGCGATTCCCGCAGTTCAGGATGATCCAAAGTTGCCATATCGCCGAGATGTCGTCCGCTGACTCCGGGTAGGCTAGCACCCTGCTCGCCCCCTGTCCAGATCAAAGACGCGTTGCGTTCCAGGGCTCGCATGATGTGGAAAACACGAAGCGGAGGCTTGTTTTCCCTCATCCCGCGTAACGCCGGTCGAGCTGCTAAGATTGCACCCCCCATGGGTATCTTCCTGCTGTTCCTCCTGGCCCTCTGCGTGGGCTCGCTGTCGACCCTGTACTGGATCCCCGAAGACGACCTCGGGCGCGGCTACTTCCAGATGAACGCGCTGGTGGTTCTGGGCCTGCTCGCGCTCGCCGTCGCAGTCGTCTGGCTCCACCCATTCCGGCCGTTCGGCGACCTCCGGGCGTTCGGGACCGCTTCGCTCGCTGTCGCGCTGGTGGGAAGCCTCCTCTACTACGCCGCGATCTGGCGGGAGCGCTGGCGGCTGTGCCGCTGGCCGTTGACGCTCGCGCTGGCCGGCTGTCTGGGGACTCTCCTCACCGCGGGTCCGCACCTCATCGCGCCGCTCGCCCCGCTCCCCCACCAGCGGGCGCTGGCGGTCACAAGCCTGCTGACCTCGGCCCTCCTGCTCGGGTGGTCGCTGATTACCATGCTTCTCGGCCACTGGTACCTGGTGGCTCCGAAGCTCAACTTCCGGCATCTCACGGTCTTCTGCTGGGTGCTGCTGGGCACCGCGCTCCTGCGGCTCGCCGCGGTGGGAGCCAGCCTGGCCGTGGCCGCGGGGGTGGACGAGCTGGTCGAGCCCCATCCCCTGCGCCTCCTCGCCGGCTTCGGGGGGCAGGGGATCTTCTTCTGGTTCCGGCTGCTCTGGGGGCTGGCCATCGTCCTGCCGCTCGCCGCCATGTCGCTCCACTGCGCGCGGCAACGCTCGAACCAGTCTGCCACGGGCATCCTCTACGTCGTGGTCGTCGGCACGTTCATCGGCGAGATCACCGGCTATTACCTGAGCATGACGACCGGCGTGCCGGTGTAAGCAGCATGCGCATCCGGACGCAGTGCCGCGCCTGCGGTCTCCCGTTCGGCGCCGTCATCGAGCCCCCTTCCGCGGACGCTCCGGGGAAGCTCTCCTGTCCCCAGTGCGGCGCCGCCCGCGCCGTGGCGGCCGAGGGGTGGAAGGACGGCCCCGCGGCGCACGTCGAGGTCTGCCCCCTCTGCGGCTGCCGTCATCTGTATCGTCAGCGCGACTTCAATCGCGCCCTGGGCTGTGCCCTGGTGGCCGTGGGGGCTGCGCTGGTGCCCTGGACGTTCGGCCTGTCCCTGCCGGCCTTCGGTCTCGTCGACCTCTGGCTCTGGCGCCGCCTGAAGGACGCGGTCGTCTGCTACCGCTGCGATACGGTGTACCGCGACGCGCGGCCCGGCCCGAGGCAGGGCGACTTCGACCTGCTCAAGCACGACGTCCTCAAATACGGCAAGACCTGGGCCGAAGAGGGCCAGGGGCATGGCCACTAGAATTTCGGAATCGCCCCCAGCAGGTACTTGATGTTCTCGTCGTTCCAGCGGATGCCGCCGCCCAGGAAGAGCGAATCCTCGCTCTCCTCCAGGAAGTCGTCGTAGCCGCCGACCAGATAGAGGTTGGGGTGGAACTGCCAGCGGCCGGTCAGCCGCAGGTGCGGCGCGAGGTCTTCCGGCCGGTTGAAGTCGAAGGCCTGGAAGGAGAGCCAGAAGCGGCGGTCCAAGAGGGGGTAGTCGATCTGTGCGCCGCCGCTGTTCTCGATGAGGCCCGCCCACAGCCGCAGGTCGCGCGGCGCCTGGTAGCCGAAGAGCGCCGAGGCCACGTAGGACTTCTCCTCGCTCACGTTGGTGATCGTGGTCGTCTGGCTGGTCCCGTCGGGGGCCGTGACGGTCACCGTCTGCGTCTTCTCCTTGCGCTTGCCGCTCGGCGTGCTGGCGATGCCGGCCCGATAGAGCCGCTGGCCGTCCTGCGGGTCGATGTCGAGGTGGAAGCCGGTCTGCGATTCCTCCTGGTCGGGCAGGTAGAAGCCCTGCATGTCGAGGTCCATCTTGAAGCGGTTGATCGCTCCCAGGGTGCCGCTCAGGCTCTCGACGCCTCCCTGGATGCTGTCGAGGGTCGACACCAGCTCGTCGTGGGCCTGGTCGCTGTTGATCAGCTTGCCGATCGTCCCTTCGCCGCTCGCGATCTTGTCCGAGATGCGGTTGAGGTTGTCGACCGAGGTCTGGAGCTTGGTGGTGATCTCGCGGACGTTCTCGGTGCTGCCGGCGACGTTGGAGCGGTTCTCGGCGAGCACCCCTTCGATCTGCGCCAGGGTGCGGTTCATCTGCTCGGCCAGGCGGGGCAGCTCGCGGGCCAGAGCGGCGCTCGCCACGTCGAAGTTGCGGATCGTCGAATTCAGGTTCGCCCGGTTCTCGGCCACGAGCAGCCGGATCTCGCGGCTGGTCAGCTCGAGGTCGGTCATCAGGCGGTTGATGGAGCCGCCGATGTCCTGGCCGGAGAGCGAGCCGGTGACCTGCTGGATCGAATCGCCGATCTGGTTGAGCTTGGCCATCGCCTCGTCGAAACCGGCCGGGGTCTCGCCCGCCAGCACGATCTCGCCGGTCAGCGGCGGCGCGCCGGGCGGGCCGGGGACGATCTCGATGTACTTCTCCCCGAGCAGTCCGAGGCTCGCGATGCGGGCGAAGGTGCCCTTCGTGAGTGGGATCGGCTTTTCGAGGCGCAGCGTGACGCGGGCCCGGCGGCCGTCGAGCTCGACGCCGTCGACGCTGGCCGATGCGCACGCCCGCCACCCGGACCGATGCCTTGTCGTCGAGCCCGGCCACCGAATCGAAGACGGCGTCCACCTGCTGCACGTCTTCCGCAAAGGGGTTGATGTCTTCGATCTTCCAGATCAGAACGGCGAGGACGACCAGACAGACCGCCCCGAAGATCCCTACTTTCACCACTTGACTCATCACCGCCTCCGCCCGGGAATCGCCCGGACTCCATGCAGCCGCAGTCTAACAGTAGACTTGCCTTCACGATGCCGCTGAGGATCCCCGGCCTGCACTGGATCTCCGCCCTGCCGGTGGTCCTGCCGCTTCTCGCCCTGGGCCTGGCCTTCGCCCTGACAGAGGACGAGGTCGCCATCCATCCTCGGCTGCCGGTCCTCGCCGGTGCCGCCCTGCTCTTCGCCCTCCTCGCCGGGCCGGGAGGTGGCCGGCCGCGCCGCTGGATCGACTTTCCTCTGGCCGCCGTGCTGGGCCTCGCGGCGGGCCATCTGCTCTTCGCGCCGGGCCTGCCGTACGGGCACGACACGATCTCCCATCTCTGGGGGAGCTGGGCGGCCTTCCGCGAGGTCCAGGCGGGCGACCTCTTCCCACGCTGGCTGCACCACGTGGGGATGGGCGAGCCCCTGCTCCAGTTCTACGGACCCGCGGGCTTCTTCGCCATGCTCCCCTTCTCGCTGGCCGGCCTGAGCTCGGCCCGGGCCCTCTCGGCAGGGTTCCTGGCCCTCGGAGCCATCGCGGCCATGGCCATGTACGCTGTGGTCGCCCGCTGGACCGGCGACCGGCGGGCCGGCCTGGTCGCGGCGGCGGCCTACGCGTTCGCTCCCTACCGCCTGCTGGACAGCAACTACCGGGTGGCCCTGGGAGAGAGCACCGCCATGGCTCTCCTGCCGCTCGTCCTCTTCGGCGCCGTCGAGGTCGCCCGCGGAAGCCCCGGAAGCGGTCGCCGCCGGCTCGTGCTCGCCGCGTTCGCCACGGCCTCTGCTGATCGCCGCCCACCCCCTGACAGCCATGATGGCCGTCTGCGCTCTCGGGCTCTGGCTTGCCGCCGAGACCTTCCCATGGCGGTCCTCCGGGTGGAAGGCTCCTCCGGACCCGCGCGCTCCGGATCGGCGCGGTCTGGGCACTGGGGGGAGCGCTGGCTGGCTTCTACACCCTGCCGTTCGCCGCCGAGCTACGCTACACCCGGCTCTCCGGCTATGCCTCGGGCCAGGCGAGCACCCGTTTCGCGCTGCACGGGCTCGCGCCAGACGACCTCCTCCGCCGGCAGGAGTGGAGCCGGATCCATCTGAGCGAGCCGAGAGGCAGCCTGCACGAGGCCGCGGGCGAGGAGATGCCCTTCTACTTCGGCCTGGTCCTCCTCGGCCTGATGCCGCTCGCAGCGGGCGCCGGCCGCATTCCGGCAGACCAGTCGCGGAACCTGCAACCGTCTCGGCGAAGCACACCGCCTGCCGCGGGGCCTGCTCGCGGCCACGTTCGGCACCCTGCTGCTGTCCATCCACCCGCTGGCCGCCGCGGCCGAGTTCCTGTTCCCGCCGCTCACCTCCCTCTACTTCCCCTGGCGGTTCCTTTCGATCGCCTCGTGTGGAGCGGCGGCGGCGGCAGGGTTTGCGGTGGCCCGCCTGCTCGCGGCCTGGCAGACCCGCCGCTGGGTCTGGGCGGTCCCGGGTGCCCTCGCGACCCTGCTCGTGGTTGACGCCGCTCCCTACACCGGCGCGCCGGACTGGCTGCCTCCCTACGAAGGCTTTGGCTATCTCCGGCATCATCCGGGGTGCCGTCCGGAATCGGAGCGATGGGGATGCTTGGAGCATGTGAAGGTGGAGTCGTCCCTATCCTCTGCGGGTCGCAGGCGTCTTCCTGCCGCCGCCGGACCTCGCGCCCGACGTCTCCCTGTTCCACTGGGTCTATCCGGAGTACGCGACACCCCTCGCCCACCATGCTTTCTTCGAGGGGGTCGAGCCGCACAAGCTCGCCCGCGCCGGAGTTGGCCTGATCGCTTCTTACCATCGACCGCTCGTACGCCTTACGGCGCGGCCCTATGCCACCTGGCGGTCCGCGCGGAAAGACCTCCCACCTCGAGCCCTGCCTTTCGAGCGCAGCGCCGGTACGATCCGGGTCGACCTTGAGGGGCGCCCGGGCCGGGTGATCGTGCTGGAGCAGTATTTTCCGGGCTGGCAGGTACGTACGCCCGCCGGCTGGCAGGAGGTCCGGCCGACGGCCGACGGGGTCCTCCAGGCCGAGGTGTCCGCGGGCCAGCGCAGAGTGAGCTTCCGGTTCCAGGAAATGCGCTGGGACCGCCTGGCGGGCTGGATCCTCTCCGCCACGGCGTTGATCTTCCTGGGAAGCCTCACCGTGCTGCGGCGGGCTCCTCCGAAAGAGGGCCCTCAGCCCGGCCGTGGATGAACTGCTGCACCCGCGGGTCCTCCAGGCGCCGGAACTCCTCTGGCGGTGCTGAGGCGATGATCCTGCCCTTGTGCAGCATGGCGATCCGGTCGCCGATGCGGAAGGCGCTCTCCATGTCGTGCGTGATGGTGACCGTCGTGGTCTTCATGCGGTCGTTCAGATCGACGATCACCTCGTCGATCAACGCTGTGATCACCGGATCGAGCCCGGTCGTCGGCTCGTCGAAGAGGAGGATCTCCGGCTTGTGGGCGATGGCGCGGGCGAACCCCACGCGGCGCCGCATGCCGCCCGAGAGCTGGGAGGGCGGCTTGTCCTCCACGGCCTGGAGACGGACCATGGCCAGGCACTCGCGCACCCGCTCGTCGATCTCGCTATGTGACATACGGGTCATGCGCTGCAAGGGGAAGGCGACGTTCTGCCAGACAGTCATCGAATCGAAGAGCGCCCCCTCCTGGAACGCCATCCCGAACTTGCGGCGGAACTCCGTGATCGCCCGGTTTCCCAGCGTCTCGACCGCGGTGCCGTCGACCTCCACAGTGCCGGTGTCCGGCCGCAGCAGGCCGGTGACGTGCTTCAGGAGCACGCTCTTGCCGGTGCCCGAGCCGCCGATGATGACCAGCGACTCCCCCGCCGCGACGTCGAGGTCGATGCCGTCGAGCACCTTCTTGGGACCGAACGATTTGAAGAGGCCGCGGATGCGGATCTTGACCGCGGGCCGTCCCTCTGCCTGGGGCTCGCTCATCAGAAGAGCAGCCTGGTGAGGAAGAAGTCCGAGACCAGGATGGCGATGCTCGCCACCACGACCGCGGACGTGGTGGCCCGCCCCACCCCCTCGGCTCCCCCGCTCGTGTAGAAACCCTGCTGGCAGCCGATGGCCGCGAGCAGGAACCCGAAGATCGCCGCCTTGATGACCCCGGAGAACAGGTCCTTGACGTCCATGAACTGGAACGAGCGATCGATATAGGACACCGGGTTCGCCCCCATCAGGACCACGGCCACCAGGTACCCCCCGGCGATGCCGACGCCGCAGCCCATGATGACCAGCAGCGGGAGCGTGATCGTGGTCGCCCAGACGCGCGGCACGACCAGGTAGTGCACCGGGTCGGTGGCCATCACCTCCAGGGCGTCGATCTGCTCGGTCACCCGCATCGTGCCCAGCTCGGCCGCCATGGCCGAGCCGGCGCGGCCGGCCACGATCAGGCCCGAGAGGACCGCCGCCAGCTCGCGGACCATGGAGAGGGCGACGCCCGAGCCGACGAAGCTCTCGGCGTTGATGCGGCGCAGCACCGTGAACGTCTGGAGGGCCATGACCCCGCCGGTGAACAGGGTGGTCAGGAGGACCACCGGAACCGAGCCCACCCCCACCTTGACCATCTGGCGGAAGAGCTCGCGCCAGTCGTACGGCGGACGCGGCGTCCAGGCGAACACGCGGCCGGCCATCTGGAGGAAACGTCCGAAATCGGTGAAGAACCGCTCGAGCCAGGAGGGCATCTTCATCACCCCTCCTCCCGCGAGAAGCGCGAGATCAGCTCCTCCGCCCGGCCGTTGCGGACGTAGCGCCGCGGCAGGCGCAGGCCGAGATGGCAGAGGATCTCCCACGAGATCGTCCCGGCGTGCCGGGCGAGCTCCAGGGCCGAGATCTCCTCGTCTCCCTGGCGGCCGAGCAGGACCACCTCGTCCCCCAGCTCGGCCCCAACCTCCGTCACGTCGAGCAGCGTCATGTCCATCGTCACCGAGCCGGCCACCGGGACCCTCCTCCCCCGCGCCAGCGCCTCGGCCTTGCCGGTCAGGCGCCACGCGTAGCCGTCAGCATAGCCCACCGGGACGACCGCGATGCGGCTGCGCCGCCGCGTCACGGTCCGGCCGCCGTAGGAGACCGGAGTGCCCGCCGGGACCTCCCGGAGCTGCACGATGCGCGCCCGCACCGACATCACCGGCCGCAGGTCCGGAGGCAGGACCGGGGTCCGCTCCTCCGCCTCCTCGCGATCCCCCTTGTCCGCGGGGTCGAGGCCGTAGACCGCGAGCCCCAGGCGCACGAGATCGTACCGGCTGCCCGGCCGGTGGAGAGCGGCGGCGCTGTTCGCCAGGTGAATGAGGAGACCCTCGCGCTCCCTGGCGGTCAACAGGCCCAGGACCTCGGAGAAGCGAGACTCCTGCACATCGTTGCGCGGGCTCTCCAGGTCGTCCGCCTCGGCGAGGTGCGAGAGGAGGCCGGAAAGGCGCAGCCGCGGATGGCGGCGCAACATCTCCAGAGCACCAGCCACCTCGTCGAGCGACACGCCGAGCCGGCCCATGCCGGTGTCCACCTTGAGGTGGATCGGCTGCGGATCGTCCCCGCCGGCGGTCCACTCGCGCCACATGGCCAGCTCGGCGAGGCTCGACACGGTCGGGACGAGACGGTAGCGGCGGTAGAGCGACACCTTGGTCGGCCGCGCCGTGCCGAGCACCAGGATCGGCAGCTCGACGCCGGCGCGGCGGACCTCGGCCCCTTCTTCGAGGAGCGCCACGCCGAGCCACTCGACTCCGGAGGCTTCGAGGGCCCGGCTCACCCCCACGGCGCCATGGCCGTAGGCGTCGGCCTTGACCACGGCCATCGTCTGCACCCCGGGGCCACCGATCCGTTCCCGGATCACCCGCAGGTTGTGCTCCAGGGCCCCGAGGTCCACGTCCACCCAGGCGGGGCGCAGCGCCGCCGCGAGGTCCTCGACCTCCGGGGCGAGCTCCGTCACCGGGAGAGGATCAGAAGGGAGCGGCGGCGGCCCCGTAGTCATGATGCGAGCGGGTCTTGAAGCTGGTGGTCTCGCCGATGAAGACCAGCTCCACGGTGCCGGTCTCGCCGTTCCTGTGCTTGGCGATGATCAGCTCGGCCAGTCCCTTGTTCTCGTCGGTCGGGTTGTACATCTCGTCACGGTAGACGAAGGCAACCATGTCTGCGTCTTGCTCGATGGAATTGTGCACGAAGAGATCATTTGCGACGAAGTTGTGAGGCCCGGGTACCGTCAGGTCGAAGACCTCTTCGCTCCCATCTTCTTCGATCGTGGCGATCTGGTCCCAATAGATTTCGCTCTCAGCTAGAGTCCGAAGGGCTTCCGAGCCCGCCACGAGAGCGACTCGCAGAGCCCTTTCCCGGCTCAGGTTCTGCTTGAAAATCGTCAAGCCCGCATAGGCAGTTTCAATGCCCACATGGAGCTGGCGGTGGGTCACTCCGTTTGCCCTCATGGCTGGTCTGACGTGCAGATCCCACACATCCTTGGGAATCACATCGCGGTTGGTGTTCTCCCCCCGCTCTAACAAGAAGGCAACTGCCTCTTGTAGAGACGCCTGTTTGTAGGCTCCGACGGCACCGACCTTCTCAGCAAAGCGCAGGATTTGGGGTTTTCCACTGATTTTGACGTGGAGCTGATCGCGTCCCTTCCCCTTTTGGGAGTAGATCCCTAGATGGGACTGGATGCCCAGTCTCAGGAGGAGCGCTTGCAGGTCTTGCGCGAGGGCCGGGCTGCTCGTGGCGTAGTAGATCGCCGGGTAGGGCTTCCGGCCGCGCCGCAAGTGGATGCAGCCGTCCGTCGACCAGAGATGGCGCAGAAAACGACCGATCGCCGTCTCCGGCTGTTCGAACACCTTGGCTGGGATCCGCTTCTCGTAGGACCGCAGGCCCCAGGCATCTAGAGCCTGGAGCCACTCGGCAATCGCGCTCCGGCGACCGTGGGTGTGGTGCCGCGTCGAGGAGAGATAGACCTGGAACCATTGACGCTCCCGCTGGATGCGGGGCCGGACCTCCGATCCGAAGGCTTCGGAGGCAAGTCCGGCCACGGTCGCGGCCAGATCTTCCTCACGCGTGGTGTACTGGATGGCGTGGCGAGGCAGAGTGCATCCATCGCCGATGAGATGTCCCAAGAGAGCCAGCTCCGCGTCTGTCATCGTTTGCCGGCCCGCTGCGGGGACCCGGCGAGGGAGCGCCACGAACTGCTTTTCCACAAGTGCGTCCAGCCTCGTCCAACCCTGGATTGTCAGGAACTTATGGTTCCCCGTGGCGCGGATCGCCCTTCCCAGGCGTGTACTCAGCCGGTAGAGCTTCTTCGTCCCCGTGCAGAAAGCTTTGGAGACCAGGCTGCGCTCGATCTGTAGGGTCTGTGAATTCAGGGCCCATACCGCAAATCCCGCCTGTCCGGCGAGATCCCGGATGGCAACCCGGCGCCCGGAATCGGCCAGGGTCACCAATGTATCCCCCGCGAGACACCCGCTTTCCCTCAAATCCGCAAGCTGCGGCCGATGATCGCTCCCCCGCCGCTCGGGCTGCCGGGAGAGTTGGGAGAGGGCGATGATGGGGATCTCGAGCTCCTTGGCGAGCTGCTTCAGGCCCCGGCTGATGGCCGCGATCTCCAGGTTGCGGTTCTCGTACTTGCCGCCTGCCTGCATGAGCTGGAGATAGTCGAGGACCAGGACGGCCAGCCCCTTCTCCGCCTTGAGGCGGCGGGCCTTGGAGCCCACCTCCAGCAGCGACGGGTTCGGCGAATCGTCGATGAAGAGCGGCGCGTCGCCGATCGTCCGCACGGTCTGGAACACCTTGGTCCACTCCTTGGACGACAGGTGGGCGCCGCGCAGCTTGCTGAAGGAGATGTCGGCCTCCGAGCAGAGGATGCGCAGGGCGAGCTCCTGCTGGCTCATCTCCAGCGAGAAGACGCCGACCGTCTTGCCCTCGCGGACAGCCACGTTGGAGGCGACGTTCAAAGCGAAGCTGGTCTTGCCCATGCCCGGGCGGCCCGCGACGATGATGAGGTTGCCGCGGTTTAAACCGTGGCTGAGCCGGTCGAGGTCCGTGAAGCCGGTGGGGATGCCGGTCAGGAGGCTCCCGGAGCGTTCCTCCAGGTCCTCCAGCGTCGAATGGAAGACGTTGGACAGGAGGACGAAGCCGCGCTGGATCGCCTCCTCGCCAAGACCGAGGATGGCCTGCTCGGCGCGGCCGAGGGCCTCCTGGGCGGCCAGCCCGCCGTCCATGCAGTCGCGGATGATCTGGCTGGAGGCCTGGATCAGCCGGCGGCGGACCGAGCGCTCCTTGACGATCTCGGCGTACTGGTCGATCCGTCCGATGTCGGGCAGGTCGAGGTCCAGCGTGGCCAGGTAGGCGATGCCCCCGATGGTGTCGAACTGGCCTTGCTGCTCCAGCTTGGCCTGGAGGGTCCGCAGGTCGACCTCGACTTGCTCCTCCTGGAGGTCGAGCATGGCCCGGTAAAGGGCCTGATGGCGCTCCTGGTAGAAGTCCTCGGACCGCAGCCGGCCCGAGATCAGGGGCAGCACGGCCGGGTCGAGCAGGATGCCGCCGAGGACAGCCCGCTCGGACTCCTCGCTGTACGGCAGGGCCTTCGTCGGTTGGGGAAGCGTATCGATCATGCGGGGTGAAAATGCCGGTGTGCGACCGGGTGGAGATGATTCTCTCCCACGCCGAAGAGACGCGCAAGGCAGAACGGGGCGGGAGGGAGTGAGACCCGGGAATGGAAGAATTTGAGCCTCCGTTCTACAATATGAGTGCCGACCACTCAACCTTCTGGGTTGTCGGGGCATATGCTGTCATCCAGGAGGAGGAGACCCGTTGGAATACAAGGACTATTACGCCAACCTGGGCGTCAAAAAGGATGCGTCTCAGGACGACATCCAGAAGGCCTATCGCAAGCTGGCGCGCAAGCTCCATCCGGACGTCAACAAGGATCCGGCCGCCGAGATGAAGTTCAAGGAGATCGGCGAGGCCTATGAGGTTCTCAAGGACCCGGACAAGCGCAAAAAGTACGACCAGTATGGGTCCGCCTGGAAGCGCGCACAGCAGGGTGGCGGCTCACCTCCGCCCGGCTGGGAAGGAGGGATGCCCTTCGGACAGGGTTTCGAGGGCTTCGATTTCGGTGGGTTCAGCGGCAGCGGCGGCCCCGAAGGGTTCAGCTCGTTCTTCGAGATGCTCTTCGGCGGCGGTGGTCCCGGTGGTGCAGGCCGGCGCTCGGCGCGCGGCTTCGGAGGCCGCGGTGCTCCAGGGGGTGGGGGAAGCGGAGGGGACACCGAGGCACAGATTTCGCTCAGCCTCGAAGAGGCGACCCGCGGCGGCAACCGTGAAATCACGCTGGTCGATCCCGCGAGCGGGCAGCGCCGGACCCTTTCGGTGCGCATCCCCGAGGGCATCCGGCCCGGGCAGAAGATCCGGCTCGCCGGTCAGGGGCAACCGGGGCCGAACGGCTCGCAGGGAGGGGACCTCTTCCTGAAGGTCGACATCCAGCCGGACTCGCGCTTCCGGATCGAGGGCTCCGACCTCCACACCACCGTCCCGGTCACCCCCTGGGAGGCCGCGCTCGGCGGCGAGGCTGAAGTCGAAACCCCAACCGGACCTGTCCGTGTGCGTGTCCCGGCAGGGTCGTCGTCGGGCCGCAAGATCCGGCTGCGCGGCCGGGGCCTCTCGGCCGGCAAGGGTGAGAAGGGCGATCTTCTCGGAGAGATCCGGATCGTCGTTCCGGACCATCTCTCCGACCGCGAGCGCGCTTTGTTCGAGCAGCTCGCGGAGGAGTCGGAGTTCCGCGCACGAACATGACGAAATAACACCGGGGGGTTACCCAACATGGACATGAATCGATTGACTCAGAAATCCCAGGAGGCGCTGCAGAGCGCCCAGACAAAGGCGCTCCGCTTCGGGCACCAGGAGGTGGACGTCGAGCATCTGCTGCTTGCTCTCCTCGAGCAGCCGGAGGGGCTCGTCCCTCGCCTGCTCACCCGGATGGACGTGCAGGCCGAATCGCTCGTGACCGAGCTCGAACGGGAGCTGTCCCGCCGCCCCAGCGTCTCGGGCCCGGGCGTCGAGGCGGGCAAGATCTACATCTCGAACCGGCTGCAGAAGGTCTTCCTGCGGGCCGAGGATGAGGCCAAGAGGCTCAAGGACGAATACGTCTCGGTCGAGCACTTGCTGCTGGCCATCCTCGAAGAGGCATCTTCGACGGGCGCCGGCCGCACCCTCGCGACCTTCGGCGTGACCCGTGACCGCTTCCTCTCGGTCCTGACGGCCGTGCGGGGCAATCAGCGGGTGACCAGCGCCATGCCCGAGGTGGCTTACGAGGCGCTCAAGAAGTACGGCGTCGACCTGGTGGCCCAGGCGCGGCGCGGCAAGCTCGACCCGGTCATCGGCCGCGACGCCGAGATCCGTCGGGTGATCCGCATCCTCTCGCGCAGGACCAAGAACAACCCGGTCCTGATCGGCGAGCCCGGCGTGGGCAAAACCGCCATCGTCGAAGGGCTGGCGCAGCGGATCGTCCGAGGCGACGTGCCCGAGTGGCTCAAGGACCGCTCCGTCTTCTCGCTCGACATGGGGGCCCTGCTCGCCGGCGCCAAATATCGCGGCGAGTTCGAGGAGCGGCTGAAGGCCGTGCTCAACGAGGTCAAGCAGAGCGAGGGCCGCATCCTGCTCTTCATCGACGAGCTGCACACCATCGTCGGCGCCGGCAAGACCGAAGGCTCGACCGATGCTGGCAACATGCTCAAGCCCATGCTCGCCCGCGGCGAGCTGCACTGCATCGGCGCCACCACGCTCGACGAGTACCGGAAGCACATCGAAAAGGACGCGGCCCTGGAGCGCCGCTTCCAGCCCGTGATGGTCGATCCGCCGTCCGTCGAGGACACGGTCTCGATCCTCCGCGGCCTGCGCGAGCGCTTCGAGGTCCACCACGGCGTGCGCATCCAGGACAACGCCCTGGTGGCGGCATCGGTGCTCTCCAACCGCTACATCACCGACCGCTTCCTGCCGGACAAGGCCATCGACCTGATCGACGAAGCCTGCGCCATGCTGCGCACCGAGATCGACTCGATGCCGCAGGAGCTCGACGAAATCACCCGCCGGGTCATGCAGCTCGAGATCGAGGAGGCCGCGCTCAGCAAGGAGAAGGACAAGGCCAGCAAGGAGCGCCTGGAGGAGCTCCGCCGCGAGCTGGCGGACTTGAAGACCCAGGCCGACTCCATGCGCGCCCAATGGGAGGCCGAGAAGCAAGCGATCGAAAAAGTGCGCGCCCTGCGCGAGCAGATCGAGCAGGTGCGGCTGGAGATCGAGCACGCCGAGCGGGCCTATGACCTCAACAAAGTTGCCGAGCTGCGCTACGGCAATCTGGCCAAGCTGGAGGCGGAGCTCAAGGCAGAGGAAGCGAAGCTCGAAGAGAAGCAGAAGGCCGGTGGCCAGCTCCTCCGCGAAGAGGTGACCGAGGAAGAGGTGGCCGAGATCGTCTCACGCTGGACCGGCATTCCGGTGACCCGCCTGGTCGAGGGCGAGCGGGAGAAGCTCCTGCGCATGGAAGACATCCTGCACCAGCGTGTCATCGGCCAGGACGAAGCGGTCCGGCTGGTCGCCGACGCAGTCCTCCGCGCCCGCGCCGGCATCAAGGACCCGCGGCGCCCCATCGGCTCCTTCATCTTCCTGGGCCCGACCGGCGTCGGCAAGACCGAGCTGGCGAAAACGCTCGCCCAGACGCTCTTCGACAGCGAAGAGAACCTCATCCGCATCGACATGAGCGAGTACATGGAGCGGCACAACGTCTCGCGGCTGATCGGCGCCCCTCCGGGCTACGTCGGCTACGAGGAAGGCGGCCAGCTCACCGAGGCGGTGCGCAGGAAGCCCTACTCGGTGATCCTCTTCGACGAGATCGAAAAGGCGCACCACGACGTCTTCAATGTGCTCCTCCAGATCCTCGACGACGGGCGTGTGACCGATGCGCAGGGCCACACGGTGGACTTCAAGAACACCGTGATCATCATGACCTCGAACATCGGCTCGCACCACCTGCTGGAGGGAGTGACCCCCGCAGGCGAGCTCACCGAGGCGGCGCGCACCGCCGTGATGCGCGAGCTGCGCAGCCACTTCCGGCCCGAGTTCCTGAACCGGGTGGACGACATCGTGCTCTTCAAGCCGCTGACGCTGCCCGAGATCGAGCGCATCGTCGACCTGCAGACCGAGGACCTGCGCCGTCGTCTCATCGACCGCGGCATCCATCTCGAGCTGACCGAGCCGGCCCGCGAATACGTCGCCCGCCAGGGCTACGATCCGGTTTACGGCGCCCGGCCGCTCAAGCGGTTCCTCCAGCACGAGCTGGAGTCCAAGATCGCCCGCGCCCTGGTGGCTGGTGAGGTCACCGACGGCTCGCTGGTCCGGGTGGACGTGGAGGGGGGCCACTTGGCCGTCCACATCGAGAGCCGGAGGGAAGCGGAGGTGGCGGTGGGGGTGTAAACGGTGCATCCTCCCAAGCCTGTCCGCCCCGGGAGCCAACCCGGGACGGTATGTCAGCGCCGCCTGGGCCAGTTCGGGGTAGAATTCTAAGTACGGAGGAGAGCTTGACATGGTCTATAGAGGTCGAGTGGAACGAGGTGCAATCGTCGTAGAGCCAGGCGCGGAGCTACCCGAGGGAGCCGTCGTGAGGATTGAGCTCGTACCGGAAGAGGAACCTGGGGTGGATCCGCTGCTCCAGATGACCGAGTTGGCGGTTGACATCGGAACCACTGATCTGGCAACCAACATCGACCACTACCTCTACGGACATCCGCGCGCGTCTGATGCCCAGTAGAAGGGTCTTCCTCGACACGAATGGCTGGATTGCCCTACTGATTTCGTCCGATTCTCTCCACAGCGTGGCGCTCAGGCTCTGGACGGACCTCAGCCGGCAGGGCTATACCGTTTTCATCACGGACTGGGTCGCTGCAGAGACAGGCAACGGGTTGGCACGCACACCGGCGCGAGTACGCTTCGCGAGTGCTGTCGAGCTGGTCCGCTCAAGCCCCAGGGTCGAGTGGATTACGATGACAGAGGACCTCTTCCAACAGGCGCTTCGACGTTACGCCGCACGACCGGACAAGAGTTGGGGCTTGGTCGATTGTGCAAGCTTCGTGGTGATGGAAAAGCACGGGGTCCAAGAAGCCTTTACGAACGACGGGCATTTCAAGCAGGCAGGGTTTCTCACGATGTTGCCAATGCCCAACGCTTGACGAATCCCAGGGCGCCCTCCGTCCCCTGTGTCAATCCGGGGCGGACAGGCTCTCCAGATTCTCCCGCGCGATCTTGGTGTCCGGGTGATTCGGCCCGAGGCGCGCCTCGAAGATTGCCAGTGCCCGCTCGCAGTACGGACGCGCTGCCCCAAGGTCGCCCTGGGCTTGGAGGAGGAAACCCAGATTACTCAGGCTGCGGGCCGTGTCCGGGTGTTCCAGGCCGAGGGCCTTTTTCTTGATCTCCAGTGCTCTCTCGAAGTACGGGCGCGCACCCCCAAGATCGCCCTGGGCTTCGAGGAGTCGTCCCAGGTTGTTCAGGCTACGGGCCATGTCCGGGTGTTCCGGGCCGAGAACCTTTTCCCGAATCGCCAGCGCCCGCTCGTGGTATGGACGCGCGCCCGCAAAATCGCCCTGATCCTGGAGGAGAACCCCCAGGCTGTTCAGGCAATGGGCCATGTCTGGGTGCTCCGGGCCGAGGGTTTTTTCGGAAATCGCCAGCGCCCGCTCGTGGTACGGACGCGCGCCCGCAAAGTCGCCCTGATCCTGGAGAAGAATCCCCAGGTTGTTCAGGCTTCGGGCCGTGTCCGGGTGCTCCGGGCCTAAGACCTTTTCCCGAATCGCCAGCGCCCGCTCGTAGCAGAGACGCGCTCCCGCAAGATTCGCCTTGGGCTCTAAGGAGGAAACCCACGCTGTTCAGGCTTTGGGCTGTGTCCGGGTGCTCCGGGCCGAGGATCTTTTCCCGGACCGCCAACGCTCGCTCACTGTACGGCCGCGCCCCCGCAAAATCACCGATCATCGCAAGGTGGTAGTCCAAAGCGCAGCACAGTCTCGCTGCCATGGGATCATCACGTTTCCGGGCGGCGTCGGTCACAGATCTGAGGTGAGGCTGCCAAACAAGAAGCGGAGCTGGATAGCGCGCTTGGTTCAACCGGTTCGCTTCCTCGAAGAGCGTCTCCTCAACGGCTTCGCGGGCTTCGCCCTCCTCTTCCCTCCCGCGGGCAAAGATCGCCACGAGCCGATGGAGAACCAACCGTCCCCCTTCTCCACTCTCCAGAAGCCCCGTGCCGATCAGCCGGTCCAGCGCGTCCTCGGCAGCAAAGAGCGCGTCCGCGTCCCCCTCGGCAAGACCGAGCGTTGCAAGGAGTAGCGTACGGGGGATGGGCTCGCCGCTCGCGAAGTGTGCGGCCCGAGCCAGGAGCTTTCGAGCCAGGTCATCGATCGGATTGGCCGGATCCAGGCGCTCGTAGCCGAGCGCAAAAGTGCGAGCCACATGGGCTTCGTGCCCCGTGGGCGAGATCTCGGAGCCCTTGCCCTGGAGCGAGGGATGGGTGAGCAGGTCTCCCCGCCGCAACTGATCCAGATAGGCTGCCGGCTGGCCGAAAGAGGCGTCCTTGTACCGCGCGAGGAAGCTCCCTGCGAGGTGGAGCGCGAGAGGGAGATCCCCCAACGTCTCCGCGATCCCGCCAAGAGCCGCGTCACCGGCGGGCACATCCGGCCGGAAGCGGCGCAGGAGCTCGACGCTCACCGGACGCTCCAGCGTATCCAGTGGCAGCGTCTTCACCCCGAGGACCGGATCCCAACGCGATCGCCGGCTCGTCACGAGCACTCGAGCTCCCCCAGACCGCGGGCGCCGCTGATCCAGCAGCTTTTGGTCCTCACAGTTGTCGAAGACGAGCAGGCGCGGCAGAGGGCTCTGCCAGGCCTCCTCCACTAGGCGGACCTGCTGGTCGAGAGGCAGGATGGAGCCCCAGGCCTTGGCCGCAGGCGGCCACCTCGGCGGGCACGGCGGCCTCGTCCGCGAAGCTCATCCAAAAGACGCCTCCCTCGAAAAAGCGGCCATACCGGTGGACAAATTCACAGGCGAGCTGCGTCTTGCCGATGCCTCCCAGCCCGGTGGCGGCGGCGATCTGGCCAATGGCGGCGGTCTCCCCTACGGCAGGAGCTTGCCCTTCTCGCCTGTCGGATCCTGCGCAAAGGCGGCGGCCCACTCGGCCATACCGAAGCGCGAGCCCAGATAGTCGGCCGATAGGATGATAAGCGTCCGTTCCGACCCGGCCGAGGCTCGCTACATCTCGACGACGAAGTTGCTCCCCGGCCGGAAATCCCAGGCCTGGATCTTCGTCTCGAATCCGGCCTCTTCGAGCACCCAGGCGATCCACTCCGCCCAGGGCTGGTCGGCCTGGGTGTAGCTGATGAAGAAGTGGCTCACGGGGTAAAAGGATACCCCGATCTTGTCAGCCAGACTGTCCTTCTAAAGCGATTCCTGGAGCTCGGCCGCAGTCAGACCCGCCTGCCGGAGAATCGACCGGAGCGTCCCGACGGGCAGAGGATGGTTCCCGTGAACCGGCACTACGACGAGAGCAGTGACGCTGGGCTTTCGTAAATAGTGATGACTGCCGCGGACGTGAGTGAGGATATAACCCTTACGCTGGAGAGCCGCAAGGACAGCCCTGCCGCTCACCGGTGGGAGGCGATTCAACTGACGGCCACCTCGACATCCACCAACTCCGCGGGCCCGGGGACGGAAATCCCTTCCTTTTCTGCTGCCTCAAGATACCCGAGAATCGCCTCCCGAGTGTTGGCGAGCGCTTCTTCCCTGGTCTCCCCGAAAGTCGACAGGCCATTCAGCGTCGGAACATAGGTCACCCAGGCCGCCGAGTCGGGATCCCATTCAAGCAAGACATGAAAGTGCTGAGTCGTCATTCTAGCCTCTCGGTGTCATTTTCCGGTTCGTTATCCACGGGTGCTGAGAGCAGCCTCGGCCGCAGCGACCTCGCGTTCCAGCTCTTGCAGGCCTGCGTCGAGATAAGGGAGGTTCCGCTGGTTCAGCAGCTCGATGAACGCAGCCTTCGAGATACCGAGAACCTCCGCCGCCTTGCCGGTCGAGATCTCACCTTCCAGGAAGAGCTCAAGAAGCATCCACTCCTTGGCCCGGCGCCCGAGATCCGATTCGGGGATGTTCAGCGCGGACACAAGCTCTCGAGGAAGCTTGAATTCAACGCTCAGCTCAGCCATAGTGAAAGTCTACCACCGGCACACGGACTTGTACGCCGGACCCCCCGTGGAGCAGGACCCCGTAGGAAGCAGCGCACGTGAGCATCAAACCATGACCCCGGTCCTCGGCGGCAGGCGGTCTGCACCCGCCGTTCAGCCCGAGGACCGTGGGCAAGCCCGACGTTTCTTGCGCGGCCGGCGCGAGCTGTGGGCAAGCCTGCTCATCGGGCTCTGCTGCCTGCTGGTCTACAACGCCAACGGGCGGGCGATCAGCGCCGGCGACACCTACCCGGCACGCTACCTGCCGTTCGCGATCTGGCAGCACCACAGCCTCCTTCTCGATCCGATCGCGCCGCTCACCGCCCAGGGGCGAGGCGATACGGCGTTCTGGATGGTGTCTACGCCCGACGGCCACACCATCTCTCTGTATCCCGTGGTGCTGCCGGTGCTCATCGCGCCGCTCTACCTCCCCGCGGTCGGTTACCTGAACCTGCGGGGTTGGACGGATTGGCGGCTGGACCACATGGCGAGGGTCATGGAGAAGCTCTCCGCCTCGCTCGTGGCGGCGCTTTCCGCGTCGCTCCTCTATCTGCTGCTGCGGCGCCGGGCGACGGCGCCGACCGCACTGCTGCTCACCCTGGCGTATGCCTTCGGCACCACCACCTGGGTGATCAGCAGCCAGGCTCTGTGGCAGCATGGGATGGCTCAGTTGCTGGTGATCGGCGCCCTGCTGCTCCTCACCGGGCCGTGCACCGCGCCGCGGGCGCTTGCGGCGGGGTTGCTGTGCGGGCTCATCGCCGGCAACCGCCCTCCGGATGTCATCCTCGCGGCGGCGCTGGGCGCCTACGGACTGTTCTGGGCCGGCCGCCGGGCGGCGCTGCTCGTCGCGGCGGCGGCGCTGCCGATGGGCCTGGTGCTGCTCTACAACCTCGGCGTGGCCGGCCACTTCGCCGGAGGTTACGGGCTGGTGGGCAAGGCCACCTTCTTCCAGCACGACCTGCTTTCCGGCCTCGGCGGATTGCTGTTCAGCCCGACGCGGGGGCTGTTCGTCTTCTCCCCCTTCCTGCTCTTCCTCGTCCTGGCCTGGCGGCACCTGCCGCGTGACCGCGGGGAGCGCGGCGAGCGCGGCCTCACCCTGGCGATCAGCGCCGGCGTCGTCCTCCAGATCCTGCTCTATGCCAAGACCGACTGGCGGGCCGGCATCTCCTGGGGGCCGCGCTACCTGACCGACCTCCTGCCGCTGCTCGTGTGGATGCTGGTGCCGGTGGTCGCCGCACTGCGCGGCTTCGGCCGGGTGTGCTTCCTGCTTGCGGTCGGCGCCGCGGTCGCCATCGAAGCCATTGGCGCCTTCTGGTACACCGGCGCGACCGACAGCGCGATCTTCGCCGTCGCCAGCGGTCCCCACCCGATGCGGGCCGCGTGGGACTGGCGGAACGCACCCTTCGTCGCTCCCTTACAGCATGGCCTCGCGCCGGCGGAGCTGATGCTCGAGATGCGCGGCAATCTCGACGCCATCGAGGCCGGCGGCCGCGCGACCTCCGAAGTCACCGCGGGCCAGGAGGTCGCCGCCGCCGGCTGGGCGCTAACCGGCCACGCAACGCCCTGGCAGGTGGCAATCGCCATCGACGGCCGGCAGACCGGCACCTCCCGCACCTTCTTCGACCGGCCCGACGTCCGCGGTACGCTGCACGAGGCGAGCCCCGCCGGCTGGCGCATCCCGCTCGATACGGCCGGCCTCGCTCCCGGCGAGCACCATCTGGCCGCCATCGCCTGGGCCTCCGAGAACGGAGAGGCATATTACCTGGCGGAGCGCAAGCTGACCGTAGCCGGGACACGCGGCAGTTTCGACGCCATCGAGGCCGGCGGCCGCCCGATCTCCGCTGTCACCGCCGGCCAGGAGGTCGCCGCCGCCGGCTGGGCGCTGGCCGGCCACGCAACCCCCTGGCAGGTGGCGGTCGTCATCGATGGCCGGCAGACCGTCGTCTCCCGCACCTTCTTCGACCGGCCCGACGTCCGCAATGCGCTGCACGAGGCGAGCCCCGCCGGCTGGCGCATCCCGCTCAGCACGGCCGGCCTCGCTCCCGGCGAGCACCGTCTGACCGCCTTCGCCTGGGCCTTCGAAAAGGGAGAGGGACATTACCTGGGGGAGCGCAAGCTGACCGTGCGGATGGCACCGGCGGCGGGCGGCGAGGACCTCGACGACAGCTTCAGGACGGCAGCGGCGCGGCTTCGTGCGCACCAGCAGGGGCCGGGTTACTGGCTCACCGCCTCACACGACCGCGCCGCACTTCCAGGAGCCGCGCCCGGAGATGAACACCTTCCTCACCGCTCTCCTGCTCGATCTGCTCGATCCGCTGGCGGCCACCGGCCAGTCTCGGCGACAGCTTGCAGCGCGCCCGCCAGCACCTCACCGGCCAGATCGAGGCCGGCGGACTGGTGCGCTACCATGGCCTGCCAGACGCTCCTGGCATCGGCACCCTGGGATGCGCGATCACGCCCGATACCGACGACACGGCGCTCGTCTGGAGGCTCGCTCCCGGCCACGACCGCCGGCGGCTGCCGGCCGCCCTGGCGACCATCGACCGATATCGCACCCGCGAGGGCCTCTACCGCACCTGGCTCGCGCCGCGCGAGGCCTACCAGTGCCTCGACCCGGGCAGCGATCCGAACCCTGCCGACATCGCCATCCAGATGCACTTGCTGCTGCTGCTGGCCGAGGTGCAGCCGCCGGCCGGCCGTGCGCTCTGCGAAGCTCTCCGCCCGGTTGTCGACCAGGATCGGGTCTGGGTCTACTATCGAATGGCGCCGCTGGTCCCGATCCTGCGCCTGACCGACCTCCAGCGCGCCGGCTGCGAGCTGGAGCTGCCCGAGTCACGGATGCGGACGCCGGTGCCAGGCCAGGAGATCTGGGTGTCCGTCGCCCGGCTGCTGGGGCGCAGGCGGACGCCCGGAGGCCCACCGGCCGACGCTGCGGAGATCCAGGCGGTGCTGCGCCAGCTTGCCAAGGACGACTTTGCCCTTGTGCGAAAGAATCCGCCGCTCCTCTACCACAACGATCTCACCGCGACGGTCCCTAGATACTACTGGTCGGAGGACGTCGGCTACGCGCTCTGGCTAAGGCTTTATGACGGAACATGAGCACCTCGAGCATCCCCATCCCGGCGCCCATCTCGGCGGCTAAAGCTGCCGCGGTGCGCTACCTGTCCTGCCTGCGCCTGCCGGAGATCCTCGTTCTCCAGGGCTCGCCACTGCTCGGCGCCGCCTTCGCGATCCGCCACCCGGCGGCGGAGAACGTGGGGCCGCTGGCGATCCTCACTCGTCGCCAACGTCTGCCTGGTGGCGCACATCTTCCTGCTCAACGACTGGTCCGGCCTGACCGCCGACCTCACCGACCCGAACAAGGCCGCCAGCGTCTTCACGGCCAGAGGTGTAGGCCGCAGGGAGATCGGCGGTCTGACGGCCGGCCTGCTCGCCCTGAGTCTCCTCCTCTTCAGCCGCCTCGGCCCAAGCGCCCTCTGCCTGGCCCTGGCAATCGCCACCCTGAGCGCCCTCTACTCCCTGCCCCGCTTCAATTGGAAAGGCAGACCGCTCCTCAGCTCCGCGGCCCACCTGGCCGGCGGCGCCCTCCACTTCCTCCTCGGCTACTCTCTGGGGAACACCATCGACCGTCGCGGCCTCGCCACGGCCACCTTCTTCGCCCTGACCTTCACCGCCGGCCATCTGACCCAGGAAATCCGCGACCATCAAGGCGACGTCCTCAACGCCATCAGGACCAACGCGGTGGCCTTCGGCCAGCGCCGCACCTTCGTCGCCAGCCTGGTCCTCTTCACCCTGGCCCACGCCCTCCTTCTCCTCCTAGCCCTCCAGGGCATCCTCCCCCGTCCCCTGGCAGCCCTCGTCGCTCTCTACCCCATTCACCTGCTCTGGTCGCTCAAGACTCTGGCCGAGGGCCTCACCTACCCGAGCATCCGCCGCCTGCAAGCACGTTACCGCACGCTCTACGCCATCGTCGGCTTGGCAATGGTGGTAGCTCTATGCGGCGCCCCAGGTCACCCTTAGAGGGTGTTTGGAATTCAGCCCCGCCAGGGGCGGTCGGAATTAGCCCGGGATTTCAATCCCGGGGCAAAGGCCCACCCCTCTCTATTCAGCCCCGTCAGGGGCGGCAGGAGATTCGCCAGCCGGATTTCCTGTCGCCCCTGCCGGGGCTCCGGGGGTTTGGGGATGCACCCGATTCCCGGGATTGAAATCCCGGGCTAATTCCGACCGCCCCTGCGGGGCTGAGCCAGGGCCGTCCCCCGACTTGTCCGGCTCCTCCTGCAGATCTGCTCCGGACTGTAGGCTCCCCGGTCTGTCAGGGGAGTCTGTGCCCTTCACCAACAGCCCTACCGTTAGCGAAGGGCAGTCGCTGCCCAATCTTAAAGGGTGAGGTCTTAGCGAAGGGCAGTCACTGCCCAACCTTAAGGGGCGAAGTCTTAACGAAGGGCAGCCATTGCCCAACCTACCGGCCGCGGTGTTGACGATGGGCGGTTACTGCCCTTCTCGATGGGTCATGCCGGATCGCCAAGCTCGCCGCGCAGGATGTGGCGGGCCTGGAAGAGATGCGCTTTCACGGTGTCGATCGAGACTTCCAGGACATCGGCGATGTCACGGTACTTGAGGTCCTGCTCGACCCGGAGCTCGACGCAGCGGCGCATCTGGTTGGGGAGCCCTTGGATGGCCTCGCGGAGGCGGCTCGACCGCTCCCAGGCCAGGATGCGTTCGAGGGGGCCGGGCTCGTCGATGGCGAGGATCCGGGCCATCTCGGCGGGCGATTCCGGATCGGCGAAGACCTCGAGCGGCACTTCCTGGCCCTGGCGCTTCTGGGCCGTCTGGTCGCGGAGGGCGTTGCGGCGGACGTTCTCCATGATCTGGAACAGCCAGGTCGTGAAGCGCGCGTCGCCGCGGAAGGTTTCGAGGCGGGTGAAGGCCCGGAGGAAGGTCTCCTGGGCGAGGTCGTGGCATTCCTCCTCCGGGAAGCCCTTCCCGGAGAAGAAGGTGAAGACTTTCCGGAAGTGGGCCGTGAAGAGCTGCCGCAGGCACTCGTCGCGGTCGCCCCCCCTTCTCCACTGCTCGATCCACCGCTCTCCAGACTCACAGGTCGACTCGCAGGCCTCCTGCGGCTTCCCACCGGGCTCGGCTGGCATGGAGCTGCATGTATTCAGTCCTCCAGGAAGAGATGTCTTCCAGCGAGGAATGATTTCGCGCCAATCCTCCGGCAGAGCTTCCTCACCACCGCTCTTCCGCGAAATCGGTCTCGAGCCGGACCCGGAGGAGCTGGCGGGCCTGGAAGAGATGGGCCTTGACGGTCTCGATGGAGATCCGCAGGAGCTCCGCGATCTCGCGGTACTTCAGGTCCTGGTCGACGCGCAGGAGGAGGCACCGGCGCATCTGGCAGGGGGAGCTCTTCGATCGCGCCGTGCAGGATTTTCGACCGCTCCCGCGACAGCACCCATTCGAACGGTCCAGGCTCGGCCGTGTCATGGACCGGAAGCTCGGACGAAACGGCCTCGTGGACGGTTTCGTCGAGGGTGACCTCCAGGACATGGCGCTTGAGGGCGGCCCGGCCGCGGAGGGTGTTGCGATAGAGGTTCGCCGCGATCTGGAACAGCCAGGTTTCCATCCGGGCCTCGCCGCGGAAGGTGTCGAAGTGCTTGAAGACACGCAGGAAAACGTCCTGCGCGAGGTCCTCGCATTCGTCGTCCGAAAACCCGCGCCGGACGAAGAAGAGGAAGACCTTCCTGTAGTTATCCGCGAAGATCTGCCGGAAGTTTTCTTCCGGCCCCATACCACCCCCGGGCGCGCAGCCCGAGCCTCTGCGACCGCGTGGCTTGGAACGCAAGGACATGTCCCTCCAAAAGGGGTAGGCGGCGCCAGGCAAACGACCGACCTTCAGGTGATGCAGGAGGGGTTTCAGCAAGCAACGTACCAGGCCGGAGGGCTCTCCGGCCCCCGGGAGAGTCTTGACCGCAACGTCAACGATCTTGACACCCGAAGCGCAAGCCAGCTTGGCGTTGCGGCAAGGAGCTACACATCAAGAGAGTGATTCCTAGATTTCGATCTTCAAACGTGCGATCTTGAGAGTCAATCCCTGCCGGGTGAGGCCCAACAGCTTGGCGGCGGTCGTCTTGCGCCCCTTGGTCGCCTGGAGGGCCTCCAGGATGGCCTCCCGCTCGACGGTCTCGACCCGTTCCTGGAGAGAGGGGAACCTGCCGGCTTCCGGCGCCGGCGCGGCGGCCGGGGGCGTCTCGGGCGGCAGGGCGTCCCGGGCCGGCAGAGGGGGACCGCTTCCCAGGTCGAGATGCTCGCTCTCCAGGGTGCCGCCGGAGGGACAGCGCAGGACGGCCTCCTCCACCACCGACTGGAGCTCCCGGATGTTGCCGGGCCAGGGATGGCCGAGTAGAAGGCGGAGGGCCTTGCGGCTGATGCCGCGGATGCTCTTGCCGTATCTGTCCGCGGCCCGGGAGGCGAAGGACAGGGCCAGAAAGGGGAGGTCCTCGCGCCGTTGGCGCAGCGGCGGAATGCGGACCTCGACGCCGCGCAGCCGGTAGTAGAGGTCCGCCCGGAAGCTCCCCTCCCCGACCATCAGGAGCAGATCGCGGTTCGAGGCCGAGACCACGCGCACCTGGATCTTGCGGGCCGTGCTGCCGCCGACGGGCAGCACCTCGCGCTCCTGGAGGACGCGCAGGAGCTTGGCCTGGAGCCGGGCCGGCATGTCGCCGATCTCGTCGAGGAAGATCGTGCCGCCTTCGGCCTGGACGAAGAGCCCGGGCCGGGCATCCACCCCGGTGGCGACCCGGCCGAGGACGCCGAACAGCTCGGCTTCGAGGAGGTCGCCGGCGATGGCAGCACAATTGAGGGCCACGAACGGTCCGCCGGCCGTCGGGCCCGAGGCATGGATCAGGCGGGCGAAGAGCTCTTCGCCGGTGCCCGTCTCGCCGAGCAGGAGGACGTCGAGGCGGCTGCGGACCGTGGCGCGCAAGCGTTCCAGGACGGCCTGGATCACGGGCGAGCTGCCGGGCACCATGCCGGGCGGGAAGGTGAGGGCCTCCGGCAGTGCCCTTGGTGCCGCGCTTCCGGCAGCCTCCATCGTGCCCAGCAGCTTGCTGCCCAGGTATTCGAGGAAGGCCTCGCGCCAGGAGCCGGTCCCGCTGGTGTCGGATATCCAGGGGCCGAGCCGGACGGCCAGGAAGCGCTCGCGGTCCGCCGAGGCGGTCAGGAGGAGCGGCGGCTCCGGCGCGCCGCCGCGGGCCAGGCTGCGGGCCGAGTGGACCAGCGCGCGGGCCTGGGCCTCGTCGGGCATGGGACCATGCAGGTCGATGATGGTGGAGATCTCCTGGCTCCGGTTGAGCGAGAAGACGAGGAGTGATTCGGCGCCGAGGACGGCAGCGGCCTCGCGGAGCACCTCGTTGCGCGGTTGGGTGAGCCCCTGATGTTCGAGGTTCTCGAGGTCTCGGATAAGCTGGAGGGCCCGCGTCGGCGAGGAGACGCCCTCTCCCGCCGACAGCGCGTCGGTCTGACGCACTCCGCCCCGCGCGGAGGTCAACCCCGGCAGGGAACCCAGCGCCAGCGCGATCTCGGCGTCGGACGAGGCGATATGTTCGAGCATGACGACTGCACGCCCCATCTGGACGCTCTCCCCGGGCTCCAGGAGCACCTCCGTCCTGCGCTTCCCTGCGACGACGAGGCCGTTTTTCGAATGCTGATCGAGCAGGAGCAGGCCGCCCGGCACAGGACGCACTACGGCATGGTGGCGCGACACCCCGGGGAACGGCAGGACGAGGTCGTTGTCCGCGGCCGAGCCGAGGCGCGCCTCTCCCGCCGGCACGGGGACGCGCACGATGCGGTCGGCACAGGTGATGACGAGGCGGAGCATCAGAAGGGCCGGGCCTCCAGCCGCTTCAGGCGCTCCTGCGCGAGGCCGAGGTGGCCGCGGGCGAAGGTGCTGCGCCAGCGCCGGGCCTGCAGCCAGTCGACCGCGCTGCGCGCCGTCGCTACCGCCTCACGGCGGCGGCCGATGCGGTCGAACAGCTCGGCCTGCAGCGAGCGCAGGGCGCCGCGGCTCTCCCAGGAGCGGGGGACCTCGAGGTCGACAGCGGCCAGGAGCCTCAGCGGAGGCTCGCCGCGCGCAAGGCGGAATTCGAGCAGCCAATAGCGCAGGAAGTCGGAGGCGTCCACGGACGCCGAGAGGCCCTCGGGATCGGGGACCTCGCCGGACCTCCAGCGCAGGTATTCGGTGTAGAAGCGGGAGTCGAACGCGGACGGGAAGGCGGTGCCGAACCGGTCGAGCGCATCGAGGCCCTGGGTCCAGTCTCTGCGCTCGGCATAGGCCAGGGTGAGCCCCTGGAGGTACTCATGTTTCCGCCGGCCGGCTCCCCCGGTTCCGCTCAGGACGAGGCCCCTGCCGTACCAGTCGATCGCCTGCCGGACGTCTCCCCGCAGATGGAACGATTCGGCGGCCACGAAGGCGGCCTCGGCGCCCCATCCCGATTTCCGGGCGAGCCCCGCGAAGAGAGACTCCGCCTCGCGCGTCCGGCCTGCGGCCACCAGAGCCCGGCCGAGGACGGCCTGGAGGACGTCGGGGAGGAAAGGGCTTCCAGACCGCCGGGCCAGCTTCATGGCGCGACTGAGCAGGACCAGGGCGCCGGCAGTGTCGGCAGGGTTGGCAGCGTCGCCAGCATCACCAGGAGACTGGGACCCGAGCAGGATCAGGGCGTCGCGCAGCAGCCGGAAGCTCGCCTGCCGATCGATGCCGCGCCTCGCCTCTTCTGCTTGCGGCCCGTCCGCGGGAGGAAAGCCGTCGTACTGGAGGACGTGCGGGCGCCTGTCCGCATAGGCGATCATCAGGAGCTGCCGCGCAGAGTCGGCCGTCACACAGCCCTCGGGGCTGGCGAGGATGCCCCGCGGGAGGAGCGCGTACCAGAACGTTTCTTCGAGCGGCCACGAGCCGAGATCGGGGGAGACCGCCGTCTCCAGACCAGTCGCGTCCTCGTCGATCCAGGCCTTCAGCCGGACAGCCGCCAGGGCGTTGACGTATCCCAGGCGGTTGTTGATCCCCGCCAGGAGGATCTCCTTCCGGCCGTCGCCGTCGAGGTCGACCGCTCCGGCGATGCGATGGTGCCCCGAGCCGGAGAAGACCACCCGCGGCCGGTTGCTCCGCGGCTCGTAGAGCACCGTGTAGGAAGGCGCGTCCGGAACGTGGATGTAGGTGACCAGGATCTCGTCGATGCCGTCCTCATCCAGGTCGAGGGCCCGCAGGTGGTCGGGCCGGAACTGGTCCGAGAATTCGCTGAAGTGGGCGCCGGGGCCGGGAAGCGTCACGCGATGGACGGCCGCTCCGCTCTGCGGGCCCCAGAAGACGAGCGTCTGGACCTTCTGCGGATCGAGGTCGTCGTTGCGATGAAGAAAGCCCGCGAGGAGCCGCGGGCCGTTCCTTTCCAAACGGGCGCGGACGAACCGCGAGGCCACCTCGGGATCGACCCCGGGCAACTGCCAGAGCCTCGTGCCGTCCCGGCTGGAGGCGACCACCCCTCCCTCGCCGTCCGCCACGAAGCGGGCGAACCGCAGCTCGTCGGCCTTCCAGATGACGGTCGCGGCGCCGGCTGCCAGGACCAGCCCGGCTACCAGCCAGGGTCCGGTCCTCCTGCCGAGCCGGCGCAGCACGGGGCCCCTCCCCCTCCGTAGGTCGTCCAGCACGGCGGCGGCCGAGGGGTAGCGCAGCTTGCGGTCCTTTTCGAGCAGGCGCGCCACCAGAGCGGCGAGCCAGCGAGGGGCCTCGGGCCGGAACCGGCGCAGGGCGGGTGCCCGGCGCTGCACATGGGCCACCAGGGTCGCGAGAGAGCACCCCTCCGTGAACGGGAGCCGTCCGGTCAGCATCTCGAAGAGCACCACGCCGAAGCCGTAGAGGTCGCTCCGGCGGTCCACCTCACGCCCGAGGATCTGCTCCGGGGCAAGGTATTCGACCGTGCCGACCAGCGCCGTGGTGGTGGTGAGCCGTGTCTCCTCGGCGTCGAGGCGCCGGGCGAGGCCGAAATCGGCGAGCTTCACGCTGCCGTCCGCCGCGAGGAGGATGTTGCTCGGCTTGAGGTCGCGGTGGACGATGCCGAGCCCGTGCAGCACCTGGAGGCCGGCGAGGATCTGGAGACCCAGGCGGATCGCCTCGCGCACCGGGAGCAGCCCCCGGAGCAAACGCTCCTTGAGCGACTCGCCCTCGACGGCTTCCATGGACAGGAAGACGAAAGGACCGGCGCTCCCGATGTCGAAGACGCGGACGATGTGCGGGCTCGCGGCGTCGCGCGCCAGGGCCGCCTCCCGCCGCAACCGGACCAGTCCTTCGGCCGAGACGCGCTCGTGGCGCAGGACCTTGAGAGCGATTTCGCGCTTCAGCTCCCGGTCCAGGGCCCGGTAGACCACGGCGTATCCGCCCGTCCCCAGCAGGGACCGGATCTCGTAGCGCTCGCCAATCGGGGTCCCCGGAGCGAGGACCTGGACCGGCGGCGGGAGCGCCATTCCGGAATTCACGGTCGCTGTTGTTTGGGGCTGCTCCATGCTTTTCTTGCCACAGGATATGAGAGAGGGCAGGAGTTTTCTATATACGGCTCCTCGGGAACACGTCAAGTCGGGCCTTCCGGAGCTGCGGAGTCCTTCGGAAGTCATTGTGGGCAGCCCGCGAATCTGAAAAGATGGCGGAATCCAGATGAGCCCTGAAGATCTGCCCACCGTCGTACCGGTCTTCGCCCTGCCGGCGCCGCTCCTCCTGCCCGGGACCGTGGTCCGGCTGGCCGCCGTCGAGCCCTGGCAGCGCCGCCTCCTCGAAGACGCGATGGCGTCGGAGTCCCCGGAGTCCTATGTCGCGGTGGTCCAGCCGATCGATCCGGAAGCGGTGGAGCCGTCGAGCGCCGACCTTTTCTCGGTCGGCTGCCTGGGGACGATCGGCGAAGTCGAGGAGGAGGAGCCGGAGCTGCACGTCCTGGTCGGCGGCGTGGTCCGCTTCCGCATCGTCGGCGAGGAGCGGGACGACGGCGGCTACCTCCGGCTGCATGTGGATTACGGGGACTTCCTGGACGACCTCTCCCAGGTGGAGGATCTCGACTTCACCCGGCTCAAGGATCTGGTGCGCGTGCGGCTGGAGAACCAGGGCTCGCCCCTCGATCCGACGATCATGGACGGCATGGCCGGCACCGAGATCGTGACCGCCCTCGCCCACGCCTGCCCCTTCTCCCCCGCCGAGAGGCAGGTGCTGATGGAGACGCCGAGCCTGCTGGAGCTCGAGGACGTCCTGCTCAATCTGATGGCCGGCCCCGGCGAGATGCTCCGCCTGGACCTCCCGCCGTTGCTGGTGAGCTGAGTCCTCACCCCCTGGCCCCCTCTCCCATCTCCCTTCCGCCCCCCGCCGGGAGAGGGGGGACGCAGGCGGAGCGTTCGGGACAAGGTCAAGGCAAGAATTCCACCGGCAGGTCGCTAGAAGGACTCGCGGATACCGCCTCAGCGACGTTCCCCCTCTCCCGGGGATGGGAGGGTGGGAGATGGGAGAGGGGGCCAGGGGGTGAGGCCTCAGCTCGGCCGGCCGCCGCTCTCCAGGAAATCGAGCCAGCCGGCCACGGTATCGCGGAAGGCCTGGAGCGGCACTTCGTGGGCCGGCCCATCGACGTGCCCGGCCTCGAGGACGGCGTGCTCCGGCGTCAGGGTCAGATAGTAGGAGTTCCCGCCCCGCGCCCACTCTTCGAGGTCGTTGTCGAGAAGGCGGTCCACCACGGCGAGAAGCTCCCAGGCATAGGCCGCGCTCCCCTGGATGTCGCTCTCCAGGAAGTCCGCCAGCGGGTCGTGGTCCGCGTTCCGTACCCGGGGGTCGCCCGACTCATCGCGGAAGAACCGGAGCGCCATCGAAGCTCCCTTCCTGGTCATTGGAAGACCGGCCAGGCCGTGTTGATCCGGCCGTTCTGGAAATATCCCTCGATCGTGAAGCCGAGCCCGGACGGGCCGCGGAACTTCTCTCCCCTCCTCCCCGTCCGCTTCTCGAACGCCTGGAGGACCGCGTCGATCACCTCCCGCCGGCTCAGCCGGTCGGGATAGAAGGTCGAAGTCTTCCCGAGCCAGCGGCCGCCGCTATTGCGGATCTCCACCTCCGCCACATAGACGCCCTGGCGGTTGGGGCCGTCCACGATCCGTACGACCCGCGCGCTCCGCCGGGTTCCTGCCTCCGGGCCGGGCATGAAAGCCGACCGGCCGCCCCTTCCTGTTGATCTCGCCTTCGAAGATGTGCGTGACATTGATCGGCGGGGCGGTCGCGCTCGGCTCCGGCCTGGGCCGGGCCGCCGCCGTCCACGGCAGGACGGCGAAAAGGGACAGAAGCAGGACCGGGAGGACGAGCGGGCGTCGCATGGCCTCGTGATTCTATCCCCGCAGCAAAGCTTCCAGCTCTTCAGGATGGCTCGCCCGCACCTGGGCCTCTTCGAGGTCGATCTTGCCTTCGCGGACGAGCTGCGCCAGCGACTGCTCCAGGGAGATCATGCCGTGGCGCTTGCCCAGGGTGATCTCGTTGTAGAGCTTCTGGAGGTGGTCGCTGCGGATGTGGTGGCGCACCGGATAGGTGGCCAGGAGCAGCTCCACCGCGGGGACGCGCCCGCGGCCGTCCACCCGCGGGACGAGCTGCTGGACCACGATGGCGTGCAGGGCGAGCGCGAGCTGGTGGCGGATCTGCGCCTGGCGCTCGGGCGGAAAGACGTCGACGATGCGGTGCACCGCCTGGGCCGCGTCGTTGGTGTGCAGGGTCGAGAGGACCAAGTGGCCGGTCTCGGCCGCGGTCAGCGCGGTCGCCACGGTCTCCAGGTCGCGCATCTCCCCTACCAGCAGGACGTCCGGGTCCTGGCGCAGGGACGAGCGCAGGGCCTCGTGGAAGGAGCGGGCGTCGCGCCCCACCTCGATGTGCTCGACGACCGATTTGTTCGAGCGGTGCTCGTACTCCACCGGGTCCTCGATGGTGATGACGTGGCTCGTCCGGGTGCGGTTGATCTCCCCCACCAGGGCGGCCAGGGTCGTCGACTTGCCCGAGCCGGTCGGGCCGCAGACCAGCACGAGCCCGCGGCTCGGCCGCACGAGCTCGGCAAGGACGGCCGGTAGATTGAGCCCCGCCAGCGCCGGGATCTCCAGCGGCAGGGAACGGATCGCCGCCGCGAGCTGGCCGCGCTGCCGGTGGAGGTTCACCCGGAAGCGGTAGGCCGCGGCGCCGGCGTCGTCCAGCTCCCGGCCCGGCGCGAAGCGGAGGGGGAAGTCGGCCGCGCCGGTCTCGTCGAGGAAGCGCCGTGTCCGCGCACCCAGATGGGAACGGAACATCTGGCCGAGCTCGTCGCTGTCGAGGGCCTCGGCGTCCACCCGGACCAGGCGGCCGTCGAGGCGGAAGACCGGAGGCATGCCGGCGATCAGCAGCAGGTCGCTCGCTCCCTGCCGCATCATCTCCAGGAGCAGGTGGTCGAGCGGCTCTCCCTCCTCCACCCGGACCTGGGAGGGGAGGTCGAGCACCTCGACAGCCGGAGGCGCCTCGATCCCGCTCGGCCGGAGGATCGGGATAGGGGCCTCCAGGCCGGCCTCGGCGGCTCCGGCGTTCTGGCGGTTCAGGTCGCGGACGAGCTGGTCGAGCTCGGGGTTGCGGATATGTTCGGTCATGGATCGATCTCCCGGGCAAGCATACGGAGCAGGGCTCGATTCCGTCCGTGGCGGCGATCCTATACCTCACCCCCTGTCCCCCTCTCCCATCGCCCCCCCTTCCTCCGGGAGGAGGGGGGACGTAGAGCAGGCTCTGTGCGACGGACCGAGAGCGGATTGGGATCGGAAGACTTGGTTGGAAAGAAATCCGATGGACCTTGTCTCAGTCGCTCCGCATGCGTCCCCCCTCTCCCGGTCGGTGGGGGGGCGATGGGAGAGGGGGACAGGGGGTGAGGTTTGCTACCATCGCGGCGCCATCGACGATCCCGGGAGGTCATCCATGTCCAAGCCGTTGCCGCGCAGGCTCCTCTGCTCCACCCTCCTCCTCGCCCTTGCCGCGCTCCCCGCCCAGGCCGCGAAACGCCCCATGACCGCGGAGGACCTGTGGGCGATGGAGCGCGTGGCCGGCCCGGCGCTGTCGCCGGACGGCAGGTGGGTGGTCTTTTCCATGACTCGCTACTCGATCGCGGACAACAAGAGCGACAGCGACCTCTGGCTGGTGCCGGCCGACGGCGGCGCGCCGCCCCGGCGGCTGACCTGGAACCCGGGGTCCGACAGCTCGCCCGCCTGGAGCCCGGACGGCAAGAGCATCGCCTTCCTCTCCAAGCGGGGCGACCCTCCGCCGCAGCTCTACCTGCTCCCGATGAGCCCGGAAGGCGGCGAGGCCCAGCCGGTCACCAGGCTACCGGTGGCGGTCGAGGACTTTAGATGGTTCCCGGACGGCCGCCGCATCGCCCTGCTGGCGAGCACCTGGTCCGACCTGGACGCCGACTGGGATGCGGTCAAGAAGCGGCTCGACGATCAGAAGGCCGACAAGGTCCAGGCCAAAGTCGGCGACACCCGCCTGCTGCGCTACTGGGACGAGTACCGGACCACCGGCCAGGTCCATCACATCTTCGCCGCCGACGTGGCCACCGGCAAGGTCGAGGACCTGACCCCCGGCCTGAAGCGCGAGATGGACTTCTTCTCTCGTGAAGACGGCTGGGACCTCGCTCCGGACGGCCAGGAAATCGCCTATAGCGTCAACGTCACCGAGCCGCCCTACACGACCATCAACTTCGATCTCTTCATCCAACCCGTGGGCCGGCCGGGCGAGGCGCGCAACATCACGCCGGACAACCCGGCCTCGGACGGCTCGCCGGTCTATGCCCCGGACGGCCGCTCGATCGTCTTCGGCCGCACCCGCCGGCCGGACATCGATCCCGACTTCGCCCGCTTGGCGCGGTACGACCGCAAGACCGGTGAGGTCCGCGGGCTCTTCGACGCCTGGGACAACCAGCCGAGCAACCCCGTGTTCACGCCGGACGGCAAGACCCTGGTCCTCCACGCCGAGGAGCGCGGCAGGACGAACATCTACGCCGTACCGTTCGAGGGCTCGGGGACGCCGCGCCTCGTGGCCCGTGGTGGCGTGACCGGCAGCGTGGACGCAGGACCGGGTGGCATCGCCTTCACCCGGCAGTCCCTCACCGCGCCGGCCGAGGTCTTCACCATGGCGCTGGAGGGAAAGGAGCCGCGGCGCCTCACCTCCTTCAATACCGCGCGCATGGCCGAGCTCGACCTGCCGACGACCAGCGAGGCGACCTTCGAGGGAGCCGGCGGCGATCCGGTCCACATGCATCTCGTCTTCCCGCCGGGGTTCGACGCGAAGAAGAAATGGCCGCTGGTCCACCTGATTCACGGCGGCCCTCACGGCGCCTTCCCAGACGACTTCCACTACCGCTGGAACGCGGCCCTCGTCGCCTCGCAGGGATACGTCGTCTCCCTGATCAACTTCCATGGCTCCACCGGCTATGGGCAGGCCTTCGCCGAGTCGATCCTCGGCAACCACGCCGACAAGCCGTTCACCGATGTCATGAAAGCCACCGACTGGCTGCTCGCCCAGGGCTACATCGACGAGAAGCGGATGGCCGCGGCCGGCGGCTCCTATGGCGGCTACCTGGTGAACTGGATCCTCGGCCACACCGACCGTTTCGCCGCCCTGATCTCGCACGCGGGGGTCTACGACCTGATGGGGCAGTTCGCCTCCGACGACACCTGGGGCCGGCCGAGCAACTACGGCGCCGCGCCCTGGACCGACCCCGCCCGGGTCGACCTCTACTCCCCCAGCCGCTTCGCGAAGGATTTCGCTACCCCGACCCTGGTCTTCCACGGCGAAAAGGACTACCGCGTGCCGGTGACCCAGGGGATCAATCTCTACGGCGTCCTTCAGGGCAAGGGCGTGCCGGCGCGGATCGTGGTCTTCCCGGAGGAGAACCACTGGGTGCTCAAGCCCCAGGCGGCGCTGCTGTGGTGGAAGGAATTCTTCGGCTGGCTGGAGCGGTATCTGGCTCCCTAGAAAAAGGACGACAAGGATTCAAAGGACAGCCAAGGACGACAAAAGAGGTCGTTGTCGTCCCTGTTGTCCTTGATGTCCTCTTTTTTCTACCCCTTCTTCGCCTGGATCCAGTTGTCGATCCGCGCCTCCAGGATGTCCATCGGCAGCGCGCCGGCGCCGAGGACCTCGTCGTGGAACTGGCGGATGTCGAACTTGCTCGCCCAGCTCCTTTTTCGCCCGCTCGCGCAGCTCCAGGATCTTGAGCTGGCCGATCTTGTAGCCGAGCGCCTGGGCCGGGCCAGACGATGTAGCGGTCGGTCTCGCTCTGCACCGTCGACCTCGTCGATGGCCGAGTGGTCGTGGAAGAACTGCACGACCTGCTCGCGGGTCCAGCGCTTGTAGTGGAGGCCGGTGTCCACCACCAGGCGGATGGCCCGCAGCATCTCGTCCTGCAGGCGGCCGTAGTCGCTGTACGGGTCCTGATAGAAGCCGACCTCCTTGCCGAGCCGCTCCGAGTAGAGCGCCCAGCCCTCGACGTAGGCCGTGTAGCCGCCCTGCTGGCGGAACGGCGGCAGAGTCGGCAGCTCCTGCTGCGATGGAGATCTGCATGTGATGCCCGGGCACGCCCTCGTGGTAGGCGGTGGACTCCGTATGCGATGATCTTGCGCGAGGTGGCCTCGCCGGTGTTCACCATGACCCGGCCCGGCCGTGAGCCATCCGGCGTCCCCTGGTTGTATTGGGCTCCGGACGCCTCCTTCTCCCGGAACTCCTCGATCGGCAGGATCTCCACCTTAGCCTTGGGCAGGCCGTCCGAAGAGCTCGGGCAGCTTCGTGTACATCTGCGTCGGTGTACTTGCTTGTAGAGGTCGAGGATGTGCTGGCGCGACTTCGCTTTCAGATCGGCGTTCTTTTCCAGGGCGGCGTTGAAGCTCTTCAGGTCGGCATAACCGAGCTTCTTCGCGATCTGGAGCATCTCACCCTCGATCCGCGCCACCTCGCGCAGGCCGATCTGGTGGATCTCCTCCGGGGGCAGGTCGGTGGTGGTCGAGCCCTTCACGGCGAAGGCGTAGCGGGCCTCGCCGTCGGGCAGGGTCCACATGCCGACCTCGGTCCGCCCCTTGGGCACGTACTCTTCCTTGACGAACCTGCCGAAGCGGGCGTAGGCCGGAAGGATCTGGTCGCGGATCGTGGCGATCATCTCGGTCGCGGATGCGCTCCTGCTCGGCCGCCGGGACCCCCTTCGGGAACCGCTGCAGCGGCTCGGCAAAAGGAGAGTCCTCGGGCTTCATGGCCGCGATCCCCTCGATCTGGCCCACCACCTTCTCGAGGAGGAACTTCGGCGGCATCAGGCCGGCCGCCATGCCGTTGCGCATGTGCGCGATGGTCTGGTCGAAGAGCTTCGGGAACTGCTTGTAGCGGGTGATCAGGTCGTCGTAGTCCTTGACGCTGGCGAAGCTGAGCAGCGGCGGGAACTGGGGGGCCATCAGGTGGATGCCCGAGATCTGCGTCACCGGCATCAGCCAGCTCTTTGAACCGGGCGCCCTCCGAGCGCTTGGCGGAGGTCGCGCACCATCAGGGTCTTGTTGAGGGTCTCCTGCTCCGGGAAGCCGGTCGTGTCGATCGCCTCGAAGCGTGCCAGGAAGTCCTTCGCCTTGGCCAGGCTCTTGTCGATGCGCCTCCTGGGAGAAGTCCGAGGTCTTGTCGTTCCAGCGCTTGTCGCCCAGGATCGAGGCGAACTCGGGTGCGGTGGACAGGTTGTAGTCCCACTGCTCGGCGAGCAGGGCATTCAGGGCGTCGCGCCGCTTCTGGAGGTCGGACGTCTGGGTTTCGGCGGCCACAGCCAGAGTGGCCAGCAGGGGGATCAGGATCGCGAAAAGTTGAAAGGGTCGAAAACGCATGGTTCCTCCTCGTTGTCCATGCCTAAGACGGAGGAAACCGGCGGATTGTTTCGCAGGTGGTGCTCAGGGACGGACGTAGAGCAGGACGGCGAAGAAGTGGAGGACGCTCCCCGTGAGCACGAACAGGTGCCAGACGGCGTGGTGGTACGGCAGCCGCCGCCAACCATAGAAGATCATCCCGGAGGTGTAGACGATCCCGCCCAGGACGAGGAGCACGAGACCTCCCCGCTCCAGGGAGCGCATCAGCGGCCCCAGCGCCACCAGGATGAGCCAGCCCATGGCCAGATAGAGGACGATGGCCGGCGCCCGATGGCGCCGCAGCGGCGTGCTCACCAGCACGATGCCGAGGACGGCGAGGGTCCAGATGGCGGTGAGGATGCCCCACCCCCAGGCGCCCTTGAGGCTCACCAGCGCGATCGGCGTATAGGTGCCGGCGATAAGGAGGAAAATGGCCGAATGGTCCAGCACCTGCAGCACCGGCTTCGCGCGGCCGACGGGGATGCTGTGGTAAAGGGTGGAGGCCACGTAGAGGAGGAGCAGGGTCGTGCCGAAGATGCTGAAGCCCACCACCCGCCGCACATCCCCGCTCCGACAGGCCACCGCCACCAGCGCGACGAGGCCGGCGATGGCCAGCACGACCCCAACGCCGTGCGTGAGCCAGTGGGCGATCTCTTCCGCACGTGTGTAGGAGCGAAGGGCTGCCGGGGGCCTGAGGGGGAGTCCGTTCGGCTCGGCCATGCGTAATGGTACACCGCCGCGGCCGTCGGGCCGGTGCTATCCTCCGCGCCATGATCGCGCGCCGACTCGTCCTGGTCTCGATCCTGGCCTTCGCTCTCCCCTTCTCCGCTCACGCCGCCGACAATTCCTCACCGCGGGTGGATGCGGCGGCGGCGGCGCGCTTCGCCGGCCTGGCGCTGGCCTGCGTGCACAAGGAGTACCCCAACAAGATCGCCCACGTGCTGAACGGCGCAGCGGACGTCAAAGCGCCGCATGAGCTGACGCCGGCTTTCTACGGCTGCTACGACTGGCACTCGGCCGTGCACGGGCACTGGCTGCTCGCCCGGCTGGCCCGCCAGTTTCCGAACGAACCGTTCGCCGCCAAGGCGCGGGAAGCCCTGGATAGGAGCCTCACGCCGGAAAACATCGCGGCCGAGGTCAGGTATCTGGAGACCCCGGGACGGAACACCTTCGAGCGCCCCTACGGCCTCGCCTGGCTCCTCCAGCTCGACGCGGAGCTGCGCGAGTGGGGTGATCCCCAGGCACAACGCTGGGCCGCAGCGCTCCAGCCGCTTGCCAAGGCCTCGGCGGCCCGTATCCGCACCTGGGCCCCCAAGCTCTCCAACCCGATCCGCATCGGCGAGCACAACCAGACCGCCTTCGGCTTCGGCCTGATCCTCGACTGGGCCCGGGTGGCCGGCGACCGCGAGACCGCCGCGCTCCTCGAATCGCGGGTCCGCGACCTCTATCTGAAGGACAAGGACTGTCCGATCGAGTACGAGCCCTCGGGCGAAGACTTCCTGTCTCCCTGCCTGGGAGAGGCCGATCTCGTCCGCCGCATCCTGGCCCCGCAGGACTTCGCCGCCTGGCTGGGCGCCTTCCTCCCCCACATCCCGCGCGACGGCCGGAGGGACTGGCTCACGCCCGGCGTGGTCACCGATCCCACGGACGGCAAGCTTGCCCACCTCGACGGCCTCAACCTGAGCCGCGCCTGGATGCTGGAAGGGATCGAAGCCGGCCTGCCGGCGGACGACCCGCGCCGGCCGTCGCTGCGTGCCGCCGCAACAGCCCACCGGGAGTCCGGCCTGCAGGCCGTGACCGGCGAGCACTACGAAGGGGGGCACTGGCTGGGGAGCTTCGCCACCTATCTGGTCACCGGGCGGGGCTTGCCTACGAAACTCCCAGAATCCACCCCTCCAGACGCGCCCGCTCCTGCTCGTGCTCGGAAAGAGGGGGCGTGAAGTAGGGGCGCAGGAGGCCCAGCCGGTCGCGCTCCTGGAGCCAGGCGCACGTGGCGTAGGCGTCCTGCTCCTCCTTGCTCAGCTCCTCCTTCGTATAGCGGTGGCGGAAACGGGCCGGCCGCACCTCGGCGACGACTGAATGCCCCTTGGGGACGTCGAAGCCGTCGAACGGCCAGAAGTGGACGTGGTCGCCCGAGCGGCGCAGGTAGGCGAGCCAGGGCAGGCCGGCATGGGAGGCCTTGGCCGGGCTGTCCTGGATATCGAACTCGAAGACGCTGCGCGGGAAGGCGGTCCAGCGGCCTGTGAGGCGGTGCTCGTCCGGGTCGCCCGAACGGGGATTGCCAGGCAGCAGATCGCGGACCTTGAACCGGTCCGTGGGCCAGTGCCCCTCGAAATCGTCCAGGAACTCGTCCCAGCTCTTCAGGCTGTTGCGGTCCATGTAGGTCTGCGGGAACGAGAAGGCGTGGTCGAGGGCGACGACGGTCGGCACGTCCTGGTCGAGCTCGGCGAGCAGCCATTCGGCGAGCTCGCGGCGGCTCCAGCGGCCGTCTCCATCCGCAGGGTTCGGCTCCAGATAGGGCTCGTGGTCCTCGCGCGCCGAGAAGACCTTGATCAGCTTGATCCGCTCACCCGGCTCCCTGCGCCCCGAGTAGCGGACCCCGATGTATCGCTCGAAATCGGCCATGGACCCCTCCGCCGGAGGAGGACGACCGGGCACCCGCCCTGGCCCCTTGCGCCCGGCACGGGGGGCATCTTATCAACGTGAGGTCTGCGGGGACGCCCTAAGCTGCCGGGCTGAGCTTGGTGGCGACGAGCTGCGCCAGGACGTCGCGATCCCGGCGGTTGATGCGCAGGAACTCGACACCGACCTCGTGCTCGGCCTGGCCCGTCCGCCTTTCCCAGGCGACCCGGCCGTCAGCGCGCAGCAGGCGGCCGTCGAGCGTGATCATCAGCTCCAGCAGAGAGCCGAAACCGATGGAGCTCTCGCTGACCAGCATGCAGCCGCCCGGGCTGATGATCCGGGTCTGGGTGAGCTGGTCGGGACGCCGCTCGCTCAGCACGCGGACACGGATCGGGTGCGTGGAAAAGGCACGGGGAAAACGGCGGGTCGTGTTGAGAGGACGCTGCTGCATGATCTCCCCCCTCGGGAGTGACCGACTGCGCCAGGGGTGTATAGCTTATTACTCTACGCCAATGTGAAAAAGAACGCAACAGAGCTGGGGACAGGATAGAGGAAAAGACGGGAGGGGACAAACGGCGCCCCCTCCTGGAGATGGCATGGGAAACCTCACCGCGGTGGAAGGTGAGTGTCGTAGCGGGCGAGGAGCGCGAGGAAGCGCGGGCGGTCGGAGGGCGGCCAGAGGCCTTCGCTGCCGACCAGGTCCAGGACCTCCACGAAATACCCCTCGAGACCTCCTGGCGCGACGTGCACCAGGATCTTGGACGGCTGGTCCCCCGCGTTGGCGAAGGTGTGCAGCGTCCCCCGCGGGACGTGGGCGCAGGCGCCGGGCGTCAACATCTCCACCCGGTCTCCCGCTCGCAGTCGGACGCGCCCCTCGACGACATAGAAGGACTCGTCCGTGTTCTGGTGCCAGTGTGGCGGAGGCTCGGCAGCCCCCGGCTGGGTGATGTGCTCGAAGAGCGACCAGGCACCGCCGGTCGCCTCCACACCGATCTTGCAAGTGACCGTCACTCCCCGGAAGGAGACCGACTTCCCCTCCCCCGGGGGTAGAAGAAGCGCTGACATGGGTCCTCCACAACCGTCGTTCGGGAGTCTCCGGACAGGCGTCCGGGGGCCCTCCCGGTCATCAGACGAACGAATCCCCCGGGAGGTTCCCCTCACCCTCTTTGAAACCGGTTACATTTGGTGGGGCGCGCCTCGACAGGGCGCAGCAGGCTGCGCCCTGTCAGGTGTCGCGGATCAGGCGGAGGCTGCCAGGGTCTCGACGCTTTCGAGGCCGGCCGCGGCGCGCAGGTCGCCGGCGCGGTCGGTGTGCTCCCAGCTGAATTCGTCCTCGGTGCGGCCGAAGTGGCCGTAGGCCGCGGTCTTGCGATAGATCGGCCGGCGCAGGTCGAGGTACTCGATGATCCCGCGCGGCGACAGCGGGAAGTGCTCGCGGACCAGGCGCTCGATCTGGCGGTCCCCGATGGCCCCGGTGCCGAAGGTGTCGACGCGCACCGAGACCGGCTCGACCACGCCGATGGCATAGGCGACCTGCACCTCGACGCGCTCGGCGAGGCCGGCGGCCACGATGTTCTTGGCGATGTAGCGTGCCATGTAGCAGGCCGAGCGGTCGACCTTCGTCGGATCCTTGCCCGAGAAGGCGCCGCCGCCGTGCCGGCCGCAGCCGCCGTAGGTGTCCACGATGATCTTGCGGCCGGTCAGGCCGCAGTCGCCCTGCGGGCCGCCGATGACGAACCGGCCGGTCGGATTGATGTGGTAGATCGTCCGCTCGTCGAGCAGCGACCCGGGGACCGTCGGCTTGATGACCTCCTCGATGACCCCGTGGCGGATTTCGTCCTGGGAGACGTGGGGCGCGTGCTGGGTGGAGATGACGACGGTATGGACGCGCACCGGTCGGTGGCCCTCGTACTCGACGGTCACCTGGCTCTTGCCGTCCGGCCGCAGCCAGTCGAGCACGCCGGAGCGGCGCACTGCCGCGAGGCGGCGGGTCAGGCCGTGCGCGAGCATGACCGGCAGCGGCATCAGCTCCGCGGTCTCCCGGCAGGCAAAGCCGAACATCAGCCCCTGGTCGCCGGCGCCCCCGGTGTCGACGCCCTGGGCGATGTCGGGCGACTGGGGATCGATGGCCGAGAGCACCGCGCAACTCGCGCCGTCGAAACCGAAGGACGCGTCGTTGTATCCGATATCGAGGATCACCCGGCGGGCCGTCCCCGCGAAGTCGACGTACGCCTTGGTGGTGATCTCGCCGGCCAGGAAGACGACGCCGGTGGTGACCATGGTCTCGCAGGCCACACGTCCGGTCGGGTCCTGACGGAGCACCTCGTCGAGGATCGCGTCGGAGATCTGGTCGGCGATCTTGTCCGGGTGCCCTTCCGTCACGGACTCGGACGTGAACAGGTGGGCTTCGTGTTCGCTCATCTTCATACCTCGAAAAAGGCCCCCTCGACCAGCGGGGTCAGCTCAGTCATGGCGCAAAAAAGACAAAGGGATCCCTATGTCCCCTCGTTGGCTGGCGAAGCATGCTAGCAACAGAGGGGGAGAAGGGTCAAACCGCCCTCACCCCCTGACCCCCTCTCCCGTGCGTCCCCCGACCCTCCACCCCGAACGGGAGAGGGGGAATGCTGCGGCAGCCAACAGAGGAGAAATTCGGTTGGATGGGGGCGCCCTCTCCCGCTCGGGGCGGGTGGTTTGATGGACGCGCGGGGGAGGGTCGGGGAGGGGGCTTTCAGCGCACCGGCCGGCTGTCGAGGACGCCGTAGAAGAGGGTCGAGAGGGCGTTCAACGTGGAGAGGGAGATCGCTCTGCGCCGGGTCTCGAGGCCGCCGGTCAGGGAGCTGATCATGCCGCCGCTGCGGCGGGTCCCCGGGACGGCGAAAGGGATCTGTGCCGTGTCGAGGCCGGAGACGATCCGGTCCGGGATCTGTACGGCGCCGCTCGCGCCCCAGGCCTCGCCCAGGGTGCCGCGGATCACCGCCCAGGTGCGGATGAAGTACCGCAGCGATCCGTCGAGCTCCACGGACTGGATGCCCGCCTCGTTGGCGATGTAGAAGTGGTAGGTGTCGCCGAGCCGCTCCTGCATCTCCGCGACGCGGCGCCGCGCCAGCTTGAGGATCTCCTCGTCGCTGAACGGGAGGCCGACCGGCGCGGGCTCGACCGGCTGCGGCACCACGGCCACCGAGACCGTCCGGTCGTGGCCGTCGTGGAAATAGCGGAGGATGGCGTCGCGCACCCCGAGCAGGGCTTCGGAGCTTGTCCCCGCCACTGCCACCTCGACGCCCGTTTGGAGTCGTTGCCAGAAACTTTTAAGATCGTTGCTCATGATCTCCAGTCGCCAAAATCAAGGGCTCAAGGATATTCGGCGGCTGCGGCGAAGTAAAGGCGACCATGCGCTGCTCGAAGGGACGCACCTGGTGGAGGAGGCGCTCGCGGCGGGTCTGGCGCTCGATAATGTGCTCGCCACACCCGACTTTCTGGCCTCTCCCGAGGGGCGGCGGATCGCCCGCGCCCTCCCTTCGGCGCCCCTGGAGGTCGCCCCGGACCTGTTCGACGGCCTGACCGATGCCGACTCCCCTCGAGGCATCCTCGCCGTTGCGCACCTCCCCCGCTCCGGGGTCGAGGCGCTGCCGGTCCGCGCGAGGACGCCCTATCTCTACCTGGACGGCCTGCAGGACCCGGGCAACCTCGGCGCCCTGGCAAGAGTCGCCGAGGCCGCCGGAGCCGCCGGCCTGGCGCTCTCCCCCGGCTGTGCCCATCCCAACCACCCGCGGGCTCTGCGGGCCTCGGCAGGGAGCCTGCTCCGCCTGCCCGTGGCCGCCGGCGTCGAGCCCCAGGCGCTCGCCGGCCATCTCGCCGCGGTGCATCCGCGCTGGGCCGCCCTCGTGCCCCGCGGCGGCGAGACTCTCTGGGATGCGCCGCTCGAAGGCACTCTCATCCTGGCCATCGGAGCCGAGGGACCGGGCCTCTCGCCGGGGCTTCTCCACTTCCTGGACGGCACGGCCTTGCGGCTCACCATTCCTCTCGAGCCGCCGGTCGAGTCGCTCAATGCGACCGTGGCCGCGGCGCTCGTGCTGTTCGAGGCCCGCCGAAAATCCTCACCCCCCTGACCCCCCTCTCCCATCGCTCTCCCCCCGACCGGGAGACGGGGGGATAAGGTGTGCTCTAATACCGCGCCAATGAAGATCGCCATCGCCTCGGACCACGCCGGGTACCGGTACAAGGAAGAGATCAAGTGTTTCCTGGCCGCGCAGGGGCACGAGGTCCAGGACTTCGGGACGCAGGCCGAGGAGTCGGTCGACTACCCGGTCTTCATCCATCCGGCCGCGGTGGCTGTCGCGGACGGCGCCTGCGAGCGCGGCATCGTCCTTGGCGGCTCGGGCAACGGCGAGGCCATGGCGGCCAACCGTGTGAAGAGGGTCCGCTGCGCCCTCTGCTGGAGCGCCGAGTCCGCCCGGCTTGCCCGCCAGCACAACGACGCCAACATGATCTCCCTCGGCCAGCGACTGATCCCCCTGGACCTCGCCCTGGAGATCGTCCGGATCTGGCTGGAGACCCCGTTCGAAGGGGGCCGCCACGAGCGGCGGATCCGGCTGCTCGACGAGCTGTGAGACCTCACCCCCTGGCCCCCTCTCCCATCGCCCCCCCTGCCCCCGGGAGAGGGGGAACGCAGGCGGAGCGTTCGAGGCGAGGTCGAAAGCCCACGCCCAGGGTTCACACCCTGGGCTACCAAATGGCGCCCTCCGGGCTCAGAAGAGCCTGGTGGAGGGCGGAACTGGGTAGCCCCGGGTGTCAACCCGGGGCGCGGGATGCATCGATGACCTTCCGGAAAGCCGTCCCC
>CAWJGT010000033.1:0-58670 GCA_963842525.1 uncultured Holophagales bacterium | reverse complement strand
GCTGCCGCTGCCTCCCAGGAAGAGGCCGGGGACGGCGGTGCGATAGCGCGCTGCGGACGGCGATGGACGCATGATCAGGAGCTGGTCGAGGGCCAGCTCGCCGTGGTGGAGCTGACCGCCGGTCAGGGCGAAGCGGGTTTCGAGGTCGGCTGGGGTCAGGACTTCGTGGGCCACGATCCGCTGGCGGATGTCAGGAGCGTGCTGCTCCAGGACCGAGATCACGGCGTCTCCCAGGCGCTCGCGGGCTTCCTCGGTCCAGCCGCCGTCCAGGGTATAGGGCGCGAAGCTGGCGAGGATCGAGACGACGTGGTGGCCGGCCGGCGCGAGGCTTGGATCAGTCGACAGTCGGGACGCGGATCTCCAGGTGCGGGCGGTCCGAGAAGCGTCCGGTATTTGATCGCGTCGAAGGCGCGTTCGAGGTCGTCGACGTGGCCGCCGCCGATGCGGATCGCTTCGTCGAGCCGGCCGTTGCTTCCTGCCAGCTCCAGCGGACCCGAAAGGGCCAGGTGGACTTTCGCCGCGCTGCCCCGGCTGCGCAGACGGTGGAATTCCTCTTCGATCTTGAGCGGCAGGGTCCCCGGCGCCAGGAGCTTGAGCATGGTGCGCTTCGGATCGGCGGAAGAGAGGACGACTGGCGCGTCGATCGGTTCGCCGGACGCGAGCGTGACGCCGGCCACTTTGCCTCGGTCGAGGCGGATTCGTTGGACCTCGGCGCCGGTACGCAGCTCGGCTCCGGCGGCGCGGACTGCGGCGAGGAGCGCCTTGACGAGAGCCGGCGGTCCACCCTCGATGGCCTCTCCGCCAGCGCATTCGCGGAGCAGGAAGTTGGTCATCGTGCCGGCCGACCAGGGGCCGGACCAGGTGGAAGCGACCGCGGGCGCGGCGAACGCTTCGACGAGGAGAGGCGTCTGGAATTTTTCGTTCAGGAAATCGGCGACGCACATCGGCGCCACGCGCGCCAGCTCCAGCAGATCGTGGCGGTTGATCTTCCATAGCGCCAGGCCGCGCCGCGCAAGCTGCCAGATATCGCCGGCCGACCCGGGCGCGAGCGGCGGCGGCGCTTCGGCCAGCATCGCGCCGAAGAGCGGCGTGATTCGATCGAGGAAGGCGCGCAGGGTTTGATAGCTCTGCGCATCGTGCTGCGAGCGTTTGCCGATGGCATCGACGGCCCCGGTCGAATCGCCCGGAAGGAGGATCCCCGGCCCGTTCTTTTCCGCGATGTACATGGCCGGCGGACGGCGGAACGTGAGACCCTGCTTGGTCAGGCCGAGCTTCTCCGTAATCGCGCGCGGCACGAGGGCCTCGTCGTGCAGGAGGCCGGGCACGGAGTAGCCGGGGTGAAACTCACGCTTCGCCGACAGACCTCCCGGCGCTTCCGCACGCTCGAGGACGACGACCTTACGTCCCGCCGCCGCAAGCCGGGCAGCCGCCGCGAGGCCGTTCGGTCCGGCACCGATGACGATGACGTCGAAGCCCATCAGACCGCCCTCTTGGCGAGCATCGTCTGAGCGCAGAGAGCGCCCGGCGCGCCCATGATGCCGCCGCCGGGGTGGGTGCCGGACGCGCACATCCAGAGGTTCCGCACCGGCGTCTGATAGCGGCTCCAGCCGGCCATCGGACGCAGGAAGGCGAGCTGTTCCAGCGACAGCTCGCCATGGAAGATATTTCCTTCGGTCAAACCGTAGATCTGCTCCAGGTCCCAGGGCGTGAGCACCTGGCGGTGCAGGATCAGGTTTTTCAGGTTCGGCATGTATTCCGAGAGCGTATCGATCACTGTGTCGCCGAACGCCTCGCGCTGGTTCGGCCAGTCCGCGGCTCCCTCTTTGAGGTGGTAGGGCGCGTATTGGACGAAGATCGACATCACGTGCTTGCCCGGCGGGGCCAGCGTCGGGTCGGTCATCGACGGGATGAGGACGTCCATGAACGGCCGGCGGGAGAAGGCGCCGTATTTGGCGTCGTCGTAGGCGCGCTCCAGATAATCGATCGAGGGCGCGATCGTGATGCCGCCCTGCAGGTGCGGGCCATAGCCCGGTAGACAGGCGAGCTCGGGCAGCGCATCGAGCGCCAGGTTGACCTTGCCCGAGGAGCCGCGCATCTTGAACCGCTTGACCTGCTGCGTGATCTCGGGATCGAGGTGCTCCTCGCCGACCAGTCGCAAAAAGGTGCGGTGCGGATCGAGCCCCGAAATCACGGCCTTGGCGCGGATCTCGTCGCCGTTGTCGAGCACGACGCCCGCGGCCTTTCCTTTCTGCATCAGCAGATGAGCGACCGGCGCCTCGGTCCGGATCTCGACCCCCAGCTCGCGCGCCGAGCTGGCGATGGCGTCCGCAATGGCGCCGGTGCCGCCCTTGGGAAGCCCCCAGGCGCGGAACGAGCCGTCGATCTCGCCCATGTAGTGATGGAGGAGGACGTAGGCGGTGCCGGGCGAGCGCACACCCAAAAAGGTTCCGATGATGCCGGAGATCGCCATCGGCGCGATGAGCTGCTCGCACTCGAACCGTTCCGAAAGGAAATCCACGGCGCTCATCGTCATCATCTTGACGTTGGCGAAGAGCCAGTCGTCGCCCTGGCCGCGGATCTGCTTGCCGAGGCGCGCGATCCGCAGCAGCTCCCGCGGATCGCGCGACAACGGATCGGGGGCGGGCTGATCGATCAGCGGCTTGATCAGGCGGCCGAGCTCGGCCATCTCCTGCCCGAAGCGCTTGTAGACCTCCGCGTCGTGCGGCGAGAACTGGGCGATGGAGCGGCGCGTCCGCTCCGGATCGGAATCGCGCACCAGGTACCGCCCGTCCGGGAATGGGGTGACGGTCGCTTCCAGCGGCAGGACCTCGTAGCCGTGGCGCGGCAGGTCCAGGTCACGGATGATCCAGGGCCGCAGGAGCGAGACCACGTAGGAGCAGCAGGTGAACTTGTACCCGGGGTAGATCTCCTCGGTCGTGGTCGCGCCGCCGACCTGATGCCGCCGTTCGAGGATCAGGACCTTGCGCCCGGCCTTCGCGAGATAGGCCGCGCAGACCAGGCCGTTGTGCCCGGCGCCCACCACGATCGCGTCGTATCGCGTGCTGGTCACGGTTTGCGCTTCCTCTCCGGGTCGAAGAAGGGGGTCGGCGCCACGGTCGCGGTGACCTTGCGCCGCTCGTATTCGACGGTGTGCTCGATCTGGAGCTTCGTCCCCTTGGCTTCGAAGCCGGGGCGGACCGAGGCGAGCGCCAGGTATTTCTTGAGGAGCGGCGACCAGGTGTGGCTGGTGGCCTGGCCCACTTGGCGGCCCTCCTCGTCATAGACCGGCAGGGCGTCGCGCCGTGCCGTCGGCGGCAGGCTCGGCGGCAGGTTGAAGCTCGCGTACAGCGCTTCGAGCTCCTCCCAGCTCACCTCCAGGCCGACGAGCTGCCAGACCGAGCCGCGCTTCATCTCGGCGGCGATGGCGTCGCGGCCGATGAAATTGCCGCGTTCGAGGTCGACCATCCAGCCGAAGCCGAGCTCGAGCGGCGTGGACTTGCGCGATTCGAGGACGACCTTGTGCGAGCTGAAGTAGTCGACGCCGAGCAGGACGAAGCCGGCTTCGATGCGGGTCATGTCGAGCGCGTCGAGCCCCGCGGGCTCGATGCCGTGCCGCTGTCCGGCGGCCATCAGGGCGTCCCAGACCGCGAGCGCCTGCTCGCGCTCGACCCAGACCTCGTAGCCCAGGTCGCCGGTGTAGCCGGTGCGGCTGATCCAGACCGGGATGCCCGAGATCGTCGCCCGGGTGACGCCGAAGAACTTGAGCTTGTCGATGCTTCCGACACCGGCGTCGTTCGCGTCGCGCAGGATGGCGCGGGACGTGGGCCCCTGGAGCGCCAGCGCCGCCAGGCGTTCGCTGGAGTCCTCGATCTGCACGTCGAGGCCGCGGCTCAACGCCTGCAGCCAGTGCAGGGTCGGATCGGCCGCGGTGACGCGGAAATGGCTCTCGCCCAACCGGGAGACCGTGCCGTCGTCGATCACCTTGCCGTCGTCGTCGCACCAGCAGCTATAGGCCACCCGGCCGACCTTGAGCTTGGTGACGTCGCGCACCATCATGCGGCCGAGGAGCGCCTGGGCGTCCGGCCCGCGAGACCTCGTACTTGTAGAGCGGCGTGACGTCGAGCAGGCCGGCCGATTCCCGGAAGGCGAAGTATTCGCGCTCGTGCGAGGTGTCGTAGCTGCAGACGGCGCAGTAGCCTGCCCAGTCCTTCCAGCGGAAGCTGGTGCACAGCGGTTGCGTGCGCTCGTGGAATGGCGAAGGGATCGGCATCGGTTCGAATGGGCCTATGAACCCCGTCCGGGGCGCGCGGAGTGTACAACAATCCGGGCCAGGGGGTGAGGTAGAATCCCACCCGCCATGAGTCCGCGCACCGCCTTCGGCCAGCACACCCTTTCCGGCGAGTACTACACCTCCGAGGAGATCTTCCGCGCCGAGCGCGAGCGGATCTTCCACCGCTCCTGGCTCCTCGCCGGCCACGTTTCGCAGCTCGCAACGCCCGGCAGTTTCTTCCTCTTCGAAATCGACCGGGAGAGCGTCGTGGTGTTGCGCGACGGCGACGGCACGGTCCGCGCCTTCCACAACCTCTGCCGGCATCGCGGCAGCCGTATTTGCCTGACCCCGCACGGCGAGCTTGGCCATGTCATCCAGTGTCCGTATCACGCCTGGACCTACGGCCTGGACGGAGCCCTTCGCGTCGCGCCCAACATGAGCGAGGTCGCCGGCTTCGACGCTCAGGACTACCCGCTCAAGCCGGTCGCTCTCGCCAACTGGCAGGGCCTGCTGTTCCTGAACCTCGCGCCGGACCCGGTGCCCTTCGAAACGGCCTTGCCGGGGCTCCAGGGCAAGTTCGGTCCGTGGCGGCTCCCCGAGCTCCAGCCGGTCCATCAGAGCGTCTATGAGGTCGAGGCCAACTGGAAGCTTTTCTTCCATAACTACAGCGAGTGCTATCACTGCCCGAAGGTCCACCCGCACCTCAACAAGCTGACGCCCTACCGCAACACCGAGAACGATCTCGACGAAGGGCCGGTCCTGGGCGGGCCGATGTGGATGAGCAACCCCGAGGGGAGCATGACGAGCCACGGCGGGCGCTGTGCGGTCCCCTTCGCCGATCTCTCTCAAGAGGAGCGTGGGCGCGTCTACTATTACATTGTCTTTCCAAGCGCCTTCCTGTCGTTTCACCCCGACTACGTGCTGGTCCACCGGCTGCTGTCGCTCGGCATCGACCGCACCCGCATCGTCTGTGACTGGTACTTCCATCCGGACGCGATCGCCGCGCCGGGTTTCGATCCCCAATCCGCCATCGACTTCTGGGACCTGACCAACCGCCAGGACTGGGAGCTGTGCGCCAACGCGTACAAAGGGGTTTCCTCGAACGCCTGGGAGCCGGGGCCCTATTCAGAGCTTGAAAGCCAGCTCGCCGCCTTCGATCGGCAGTACCTGCGGGCGCTGGCGCCGGATGCTCCGGCGGCCGCTCGCCGGCGGGCGTAAGAAGGGGTTTCGACGGTCTGCCGCAGGATCCCAGGGCGGAGAAGTCCGTTATGAAGGAGGCAGCCGAGCGTCGAGCTCGCTGAAAAGACCGGCCTGCCGCCAAAGCCCGCGGTTGCCCACAATGTAGAGCCGCTCCTTGGCCCGCGTCACTGCCACGTTGATCAGGTTTGGCTTCCCACCGGCCCAGGCGCGTGCACCTGTCTGGCCAGGCGCGGGGGCTCCCAAGATGAAAATCACCGCCTCCGCTTCCCGCCCTTGGACCGTATGGACGGTCCCGATGCGCTCGAAGGTCCAACGTCTGGAGTCGTCGGCCCAGACCAGGAGAGCGCTCTCTCCAACCAGCTTGCGCAGGCGTTCGGCCACCACGACGAACGGTGTGACGATGTAGAGGTCCGGTGCGCCGGTTTTCCAGTGGCTGAGATCCGGTGCGGCGAGCTTCCGCAGCAGCTCGAGCACCTGCAGGCCCTCTTCCGGGCACCATTTCTCCTCGGCGCTTCCCCCTACGTCGATCCATCGCGATGGACCGAGGAGCTCGCCGATGGGGGAGGACCCCTCCTGCTTCACATTCACCATCAGGTATTCATAAGCGATCGCGTTTGAGATGCCGAACATCGGCTCACTGCACCGGTGGTGGACGAGAGGTGGCACACCGATCCCCCGGCTTCCGTGCCGGCTCTCAATCTCGGCCAGAAACGGGCTCGCGGCGTCGGCGAGCGTCTGGACGGAAGCATCCGGAGCGTTGAAGCGATGGGGATCTGCTCCGAATTGCCGGCAGACCACCTGTGTCAGCCGGTCGGGGAGGGTGACGACCGGCGCGATCTTCATCGGATCACCGACCACGACTGCGCGGCGCGACCGGAAGATGGCGCCGACCGCGGCCGGCGGCACTGCCTGCCCGGCCTCATCGACGAAGAGCCACCCCAGGCTCTCCGGGGGAAGATCGCGGAGCATCCGTTCCACGGAAGCGAAGGTTGTCGAGATCAGGGGGATCGCGAGGAACAGGGAGGTCCACAGGTCCGGGATCAGCGCCCTCTTCTCGGCGGTCGGTAAGGCCCGCCCTCCGAAGAGGCTCATCAGGACGCCCAGATTGTGGCGCAACGGCTTCGCCGCTGCATCGAGGAAGGCAGTTGCCGCCAGCGGCGCTCTGGCCGACCGCCATTCCCGGGCTCTCCGTATCCACAAAAGACGGGCGAAAAGACCGGGCGCACGGCGGTCGTGCTCGGCCAACAGCGCCTCGGCGCCGTTCCGGTGAGCCAGCGCTTCGGCGTGCAGGGACCGGGCTTTCTCGGCGGCCGCCTGGCTTCGCGCAACGGCGCTGCCGGCCAGGGCTGCTGCAGCTTCCGCCTCGGCTTCCTCACGGGCGAGGCGCGCCAAGGATGCAGCGAACTCCCGAATTTTTTCAGCGGCCGCCAGTATCGTGCGGCTCTTGGCGAGGGCGGCCAGGAATGCGGAGCGCGCCTGGCGCCAGCGGCGCAACGCCTCGCCCTGGCTCCTGGGGGGATTCTCCGCGGTGACGATGCGCGGTGGCCGGGTCGACCTGGCTCCGGTTTCGGGATCAACCTCCTCGACGACTTGCGGCGTACCGGCGACCTCAGCGAGATAGGTCGAGAGGCCGATGTCCTTGTCCCACCAGAAAATGTTCTTGAAGAGTCTACGGTTCTTGGCATTGCCGAGCACTGCCGCGATGAGCCCCCAGGTCTCGCGATCGAAGAGCGTGTCCGAGAGGGTCTTGAAAACCGGAGGTCCGGAGCGTCCTCCGCTATGGCCTTCAATGCCGGCAGCTCCGCGCTCACGTTTTCGACAGCCTTGTTGTTGGACGAAGCGACGATCATCTCGAACCCTCGGAGGCGGGGATCGAGCCGGTATAGTTGCAGCCTGTCCTGCCCAACCTTGATCTTCTGTCCTGAGTCGATCAGGGCCGTGGCGGGATCGTCGAAGGCGGCCATGACCTCGGCGCGTGCGGTGACGACCGCGGCCACCAGGTCGCGGAGCAGCGTGGTCTTGCCTGTTCCCGGAGGGCCGTTGATCCCCAGGATGCCCCCTTCCCGCAGCTCCTGGAATGCCAGATTGACGGCCGCTTGTTGCAGCAGCGCCAGCGGATGCCTTCCTCTGCCGGGCCAGCGTGCAGGCGGTGTGATCCCTGGCGCGACCGCCGCGTCGAGCGCCTCCCGGTCCCGCAGCAGATCGCTTGTCCGCGGTGGTGTCCGCTCTCCAATATAGAGCCGCAGGTTGGCCGTGGCTCGCCCTTCCGAGAACATGGTCCTGGCGGTGGCGAGATCGCCGAGGAAAAAACTGTTCATCAGGAGGGGCTCGGGGGAGCTTCCAAAGGGTGAATAGACACGGATGGCGAAGCGCGGCGGTGTGGTCAGCTCCCGCGGCAAGTCAAGGCGCTTCAGGAGCCACTCGTAGGCCCGCGTGATCGTCTTCCTGTCCAGGGCGGGCTCGGCCTCGTCGTCCCCCCTGTTTTCAGCGCTGCGGAGGATCTCATCGAGCGCTCCGGTGATTTCCCCTTCCTCGGCGCGCCAGGCGGCGAGGGATGTCAGGTCACCCCGCAGAGCGCAGGGCATGCCCCAGGCGAAGCTGGAGACCGCTGCGGCCGGCGGCTCCACCAGCCGCCCTTCCTGGTTGATCGTGACCGAGGCAAGGATGGCCTCACCGCGCGCCGCCGGGCGCTCCGCACGAGAATCTGTATAGAGGGAGAGAAGCCGCTCGATGGCGGCGCCGAAGTCCACCGTCCCCAGCACCACCTGATAGAACAGCCGCGTGTTCGGGCGTGCCCTTTCGCCGACCCCCTCCCAAGGGAGCTTCTCCTCCCACGAGGCGACCGCGCGGCGGTCCCCTCCTGCCAGCTCTTCGGGCCGCCGGAAAGTCTGGGGTGAAAGAACCTCAAGCGCGGTCCAGGTGTCGAGGATCGAGCCAGGAGCGTTCGGTGCCCCTGAGCTTGGAGGCAGGCAAGATCTGGGCGGCGGTTCCGGCGGCACCGAGGGGCTGGTCGGTGGGCTGCGCTGACTGGATGCGGCGACTTCGAGGGCCTTTTCGACCCGAGCCTTCAGTGCCCGAGCTCCTGGACTTTTGCGGTGGGAGAGCTCATGCAAAAGACGGCGAAGGCATTCAACGTCAGTCCCACAGCGAGCGAACTCCTGTTCGAGCTCCTCGATTCGGGCGTTGAGCAAGGGTCTAGAGACCATGGAACGGAGCTTATCAGTGGCCGCCCGGAGTCGAGATGCGGGTCGAGGATCATCCGGCGCCCCCGGCCAGCCCTCCCCTGGTGCCCAGGCGGCCGGCGTCATGTACTATGCAGACCATGGCGGAGAGCGCAATCTTACCCAGGAGACGACCATGGCTGAAAGGACTACCACGATGAGGCCCACCGAAGCCCGGGACTTCGTCGAGGCTCGCCTGTACGACAACGAAGACGAGGTGATCCGCGATGCGCTGCGCCACCTGCTCCGGGCCCGCCCCGAAGCGAGGATCCAACTGGCGGTCTACCGCTATCAAACCGAGGAGATTTCCCTCGCCAAGGCCGCTGACCTTGCCGGAGTGAGTTGGGCACAGATGAGAGAGATCCTTCTCGAGAAAGGTGTGTCACCCAAGCTGGGGGCAGAGACGGTCGAAGAAGCGGAGAGGGAAGCTGAGGCCCTTCGAAATTTCTTGGCCCACCGATGAGCATCATTTCCAATACAACGGTCCTTTCGAACTTCGCCGCCATCGCCGCTCTCGGCAAGCTCCGCGAGCTCTATGGAGAGGTTTATCTTTCCACGGAGGTCTACCAGGAGATCGCGCGCGGTTTGGAGGAAGGCTACCTGTTCTATTCCGGGGTCGAAAAGATCCTTCATCCTGTTTCCGAGAGTGGCTGGTTGCGGCTCACCAGCCTCGGTGACGCCAAGGAAATTGAGCTCTTCTCGAACATGCCTGGGCGGCTCCATGCCGGCGAAGCTTCTTGCCTCGCCATCGCTCAGCATCGCGGGTGGCTTCTGCTGACGGACGACAAAGCGGCACGGCGGCACGCGGAGAATCGAAAGGTACCAGTCTCCGGCACGCTCGGGTGCTTGATCCTGGGGATCGAGCGAGGTCTTTGGAACCCGGATCAGGCCAACCAATGGCTCGAACGAATCATAGCGTCAGGCTTCCACTCCCCGGTCACGGATCTTTCGGCTTTGGTGAAGTCCCCGCCATCGACTTCTGGGACCTGACCAACCGCCAGGACTGGTACGCTCATCCGCATGACACGCCCGGCCCCAAAAGCCCCTGAACCCCGCCCGACCCGGGAAGGCAAGGTCCGAAAAGAGTTCTGGCTGGATCCTGAGACCCTGCGCCGTGCACAGAAGATCCTGGGTACCGCCACCGAACTCGAAACTGTCGAAGTAGCGCTCGACATGATTGCATTCCGCCGCGAGCTCCTGGACGGCACCCGGGTGCTCTCCGGACTCCAAGTCGATCCGCTCCGATAGGCGCCGGCCGGAGGCCGGGTCCAGAGGGCGAGACAGCCTCTCAGTGCCCCAGACCGGCCAACTCCTTCGCCCGATCCAGGACCCGGTTGGCCGCGATCCTCGCCTTTTCGGCGCCTTCTTCGAGGACACGGTCCAGGAAACCGGGCTCGCCCATGATCTCGTCGTAGCGGGTGCGGATCGGCTCCAGGTGGGCGACCACCGCTTCGGCGACTTCCTTCTTGAGGTCGCCGTACCCTTTGTCCTGAAATTTGGCTTCGATAGCTTCGGGCTCCTCGCCGGAGAGGCTTTGGTAGAGGGCCAGCAGGTTTTTCACCCCGGGTGAGCCGCGCTCGAAGCTGATCTCGCGCCCGGTGTCGGTCACCGCTCGCATGATGGCCTGGCGGATTTCCTTCGGCGGGTCGAGGATGCCGATCGAGTGCCCTTTCTTGGTCTCGCCCACGCTTTTGCTCATCTTCTGCTCGGGGTTGTCGAGGCCCATGATCCTGGCGCCGCCGGTCTTGCGGATCATCGGCTCGGGCAGGACGAACATCTCGCCGAAGAGGTGGTTGAAGCGCAACGCGATGTCGCGCGCCAGCTCGACGTGCTGCCGCTGGTCCTCGCCGACGGGCACGAAGTCGGGCTCGTAGAGGAGGATGTCCGCGGCCTGGAGCACCGGGTATTGCAGAAGGCCCGAGCCCACGCTTTCTTGTTGCTCGGACTTGGTCTTGAACTGGGTCATGCGGTAGAGCCAGCCCAGGGGGGTGACGCAGTCGAAGATCCACATCAGCTCCGCATGGGCCGAGACCTCCGATTGCACGAAGAGAGTGGACTTCTGCGGATCGATCCCGGCGGCGAGGCAGAGGCCGGCCACCTCGCGGGTCTTCTGGCGCAGCGCCTTCGGATTGACGCTCTCCGGGATGGTGAGGGCGTGGAGGTCGACGACGCAGAAGAAGTTGTCGAACTCATCCTGGTTCTGCGCCCACTGGCTGAGGGCGCCGATGTAGTTGCCGATGTGGAGCTTCCCCGTGGGCTGGATGCCCGAGAGGACCCTTTTGCGCCGTTCCTGACTCATGCCTCGTCCCTTTCCTCGAATCGACCCCGCGTATTCAACCACAGGAAGGGGTGGCCCCTCACCCCCGGCCCCTCTCCCATCCGCACTCCCTGCCCCCGGGAGAGGGGAGGAAGGCGGCCGGTGCGATAACATCTCTCCATGCCGCGCACCCTTTTCGACGACCAGGAACCTGTGGAGACGACACCGGCCCGGACGGCGGGAGCGGCTCCCGGAGCGCCGTCGCCGCTGGCCGAGCGGATGCGCCCGCGCTCGCTCGACGAGCTGGTGGGGCAGACGAAGCTCCTGGGCCCGGACGGCTTCCTGCGCCGGGCGATCACGGCGGACCGTGTGCCGTCGCTCATCTTCTGGGGCCCACCGGGGTCGGGCAAGACGACTCTCGCGCGGCTGATCGCGACCGAGACGTCCTCTCATTTCGTCCCGTTCTCGGCCGTTACCTCCGGGATCAAGGAGGTCAAGGAGGTGATGGCCGAGGCGGTCCGCCTGCGCCAGGCCCAGGGACGGCGGACGCTCCTCTTCGTCGACGAGATCCACCGCTTCAACCGGGCGCAGCAGGACGCCTTCCTCCCCTATGTCGAGCGCGGCGACGTCGTGCTGGTGGGGGCGACCACCGAGAACCCGTCCTTCGAGCTCAACGCCGCGCTCCTGTCGCGCTGCCGGGTCGTGGTGCTCGAGCCGCTCGCGCCCGCGGACCTCGCCGAGCTGATGCGGCGCGCGCTCGCGGACGAGGAGCGGGGGCTGGGACGGTCCGGGGTCGAGATCGACGAAGCCGCCCTCGACTCGCTCGCGCAGCTCGCGTCGGGCGACGCGCGCAAGGCCCTGAGCCTCCTCGAGCTGGCGGTCTCCGACGTATCTGCGGACGATTCCCGCCGCGTGGACGCCGAGACGGTCCAGCGGGTCGCCCAGCGCAAGGTCCTCCTCTACGACAAGTCCGGCGAGGAACACTTCAACATCATCTCGGCGCTGCACAAGTCGCTGCGCGAGAGCGATCCGGACGCCGCCCTCTACTGGCTGGCGCGGATGCTCGCGGCCGGAGAGGACCCTCTCTATGTGGCGCGGCGGATGGTCCGCTTCGCCAGCGAGGACGTGGGGCTTGCCGATCCCCAGGCCCTGCCCCAATCCCTCGCCGCCTGGGAGGCCTACCACCGGCTCGGCTCTCCGGAAGGGGAGCTCGCCCTGGCCCAGGCCTGCGTCTACCTGGCCCTCGCGCCCAAGAGCATCGCCGTCTACCGGGGCTGGGGCGAGGCCCGGCGCACCGTGGAAGAGCGGCCCGCGGATCCCGTCCCGATGACGATCCGCAACGCCCCGACCCGCCTCATGAAACAGGTCGGCTATGGCGCCGGCTACGTCTACGCGCCCGAGACCGAGGAGGGAGTCGGAGGCCTCGACTGCCTCCCCGAGTCGCTCCAGGGGACACGGTTCTACGAGCCGCGGGGGGAGGGGTTCGAGGCGAGGCTCAAGGAGAGGCTGGAGCGATATAGGGGTGTGCGGGAGGAGGTGAAGAAGAAAGCCCTCTCCCCCTGACCCCCTCTCCCGTGCGGCCCCCGCACACCCTCCCCGAACGGGAGAGGGGGAACGCCTGCCGATCGTGCCAAGGGGAAAACCGGAGGAGAGAGAGGTGGTGCCCCTCTCCCGCTCGGGGTGGTGGGATGGGGGCCGCGCGGGGGAGGGGTCAGGGGAGGGGGACCTGTGCCACCTGCGCCGCCTCCTTCACCTTCGCCACCAGCCCGTTCTTGGTCAGCACCTCGCTGAAGACGTGCGGCTCCTTGCCGGGGCGGTAGAGGAGATAGAAGGGGATGCCGTAGCGGCCGTGCTCGGCGAGGAACTTGGCGATGTCGTCGTTGCGGTTCGTCCAGTCCGCCTTCATCGGGATGACGCTGTGCTCTGTGAAAGCGGAAGCGATCTCGGGGGTCTCCAGGACCAGGCGCTCGTTGACCTTGCAGGTGAAGCACCAATCGGCGGTCACGTCGACGAAGACGAGCTGGCCGCCGGAGGAGAGCGATTCGGCCTTGGCGCGGTCGAACGTCTGCCAGGAGATCAGGCCGGCCGTCCTGGTCGCCTGGGCGGGCGCCTTGCCGCCGCTCCAGACCGCGAGCCCGATAATGACGGCGACCGCGGCGGCCATGCCCACGCCCGCGACCCGCTTGAAGGCCGGAGCGGAGACGCCGCGGTGCCGCAGCCAGGTGAAAAGGGCGAGGCTCAGCAGCCCGAGCTGGATCGCCGCCACCCGCTCCGGGCTCATCTGCGCCGAGAGCACATAGAACAGCCACACCGAGGCGGCGGCGAGCAGGAAGCCCATCACGCCGCGCACCGTGTCCATCCAGGCGCCGGGCCGCGGGAGGAACCGTGCCGTGCCGGGCGCCACGGCCAGCAGCAGGTAGGGGAGCGACATGCCGAGGCCGACGGCGGTGAAAATGGCCAGGATCACCACCGCCTCCTGCGCCAGGGCGAAGCCGATCGCGGTGCCCAGGAAGGGCGCCGAGCAGGGGGTCGCCATCAGGGTGGTGAACAGGCCGGAGACGAAGTGGCCGGCCATGCCCTCGCGCGGGCCCCTGCCGCCGACCTGTGCCAGCCGCTGCGGCAGGTTGATCTCGAAGAGGCCCCAGAGGTTGAGGCAGAAGAGGACGACCACCACGGCGAGGAACGCCACGAAGCCCGGCCGCTGGAACTGCACGCCCCAGCCCACCGCCGCGCCCGCCGACCGCGCCGCGATCGCCGCCAGGGCGAGGGCCCAGAACGAGACCAGGATGCCGGCCGCCGTGGCGAGCCCTCCCCGCACCACCTCGGAGCGGCCGTGCCCGGCGCTGCGCACCAGTCCGAAGACCTTGAGGGAAAGGACCGGCAGCACGCAGGGCATGGCATTGAGGATCAGCCCGCCCAGGACGGCGAGCCCCAGCATCCAGGCGAGGCTCACGCCTGCCGGACCGGCGGGAGCTCCGGCATTCCGGTTGCCGTTCTGGTCCCCGCCAGGCGCGCCGCCGGCGGGTTCCGTGCCACCGGCGGCCGGTGCGGTGAAGGCGGCACTCTCGACCGCCTGGCCTCCGGGCCCGACCGCCAGGATGACCTCCTCGCGGGTCGTCACCGGCGGCAGGCATTGGGTGTCGTTGCACGCCTGGTAGCGCAGCGCCGCCGTGACCGGCACCTTGCCCGCCGGGGCTCCGGCAGGGACCTTCACATCGGCCAGCAGGAACACCTCGCCGTCATAGACCGACAGCGGCTGATCGGCGAAGGCGAAGGTCTGCATCTCCGCCTGCGGATAGTGGACGGCCTCGTCGGCCCATCCCGGCGGCAGCTCGAGGTCGAGCACCGTAGGAATCAAGTATTCAAAAGTGGGCTTATCGCTGTTGACGTGCCAGCCCGGCTCGATGGTCATCTGCGCCGCAATCCGCGCGGTGGTCCCTGCCTCATAGGCGGTGCGGTCGGCGGACAGCGCGAGGCCGGCTTTTTCGGGGCGCTCCATCTGCGCCTGGACGGCGCCCGCCGCGAGGGTCAGGGCTCCGAGCAGGGCCAGCGCCTGCCGGCAGGAGAAGAAGGATCTGGTCATGAGACGGGCACCTCGGTCAGGTCGTGGCTCCTCGGACACCCACAACAGGGCGTCGCCTCCAGTTTATTCGCACCGGGCCGGCGCCGTTTGATACGATCCGCTCCCGTGAAGCTCGCCTCCCGGATGTCCCGCATCGCCGAGTCCGCCACCCTCCGCATCACGCGCCGGGTGGCCGAGCTGCGGGCCCAGGGGGTCTCCGTCGTCGACTTCGGCGCCGGCGAGCCCGATTTCCGGTCCCCCGGCGTGGCGGTCGACGCCGCCTGCCGTGCCCTGGCTGAAGGCTTCACCCGCTATACGCCCGGCAGCGGTATCCCCGAGCTGCGCGCCGAGGTGGCCGCATACTATCGCCGGACCTACGGCTCGCCCTGGACGGCGGCGCAGTCTGTGATCACCGTGGGGGGGAAGGCGGCGCTCTTCGAGCTCGCGCTCGCCGTCCTCGAGGAGGGGCAGGAGGTCGTGATCCCCTCCCCGGCCTGGGTCAGCCTCCCCGAGCAGATCCGCTTCGCCGGTGCTCGGCCCGTCGAGATTCCGACCTCGGTGGAGGACGGTTTCCGCATCCACTCCGGACCCATCCTGGCAGCGGTGACCGACCGCACGCGCGCGATCCTCTTGAATGCCCCGTGCAATCCGACCGGCGGCGTGGTGAGCCCTGGGGACCTGCGCACGATCGTGGAATTCGCCGCCGAGCGCGGGCTCCTGGTGATTTCGGACGAGACATACGCCCGCTTCGTCTACGACGGGGTGCCGCACGCCAGCGCCGCCGCCCTGGCCACCGAGTTCCCGGAGACGGTCGTCCTTGTCGGTTCGTTCTCCAAGACCTATGCGATGACCGGCTGGCGCATCGGCTACCTGCTCGGTCCGCAGGCGGTGGTCCAGGCGGTGGAGATCATCCAGAGCCATGCGACCTCGAACCCTACCTCGTTCGCCATGGTCGGAGCGCTGGAAGCGCTGCGCTGCGCCGAGCCGGAGGTGGAGGTGATGATCGCCGAATACCAGGCGCGGCGGGAGATGCTCATCCCGCGGCTCAACGAGCTGCCCGGTTTCCTCTGCCGCCCGCCGGACGGAGCGTTCTATGCCTTCCCGCACGTGGCGTCCTGCTATGGGCCGGGCCGGCAGGGCTCCGTCGAATTCACCGAATTCCTGCTGGACGAGGCCGGAGTCGTCGTGGTCCCCGGGGCCGCCTTCGGAGCCGACGACCACATCCGCATCTCCTTTGCCTGCTCGCGCGCCGCCCTGACCGAAGGCCTGGAGCGGATGTCGGCCGTGCTGGCGAAAGTCGGGGTCGCGACTGCTGGCTAGCTCAACTTTGGAGGTATCGACGAAATGAAGCGTATTGCCCGAGGATTCCGTCTGTCCGCGGCCCTCGTGGCCGGCGCCGCGTGTCTCGCGGCCGGCCCTGTGGCGGCGCAGACCCCCACGGTGGAAGAAGCGAAAAAGTTCATCGCCGAGGCCAACCAACGCCTGCTCGACCTGACCATCGAGGCCGGCCGCGCCCAGTGGGTGCAGGCCAACTTCATCACCTACGACACCGAGATCCTCGCCGCCAAGCGCAACGAGGTCCTCACCGCGGCCGGCGTCGAGCTGGCCAAGGAGGCCACCCGCTTCGACAAGGTCGAGCTGCCAGCCGACCTGCGGCGGCAGATGGACCTCCTCAAGCGCAGCCTCACCCTGCCGGCGCCCAGCGATCCCAAGAAGACGGCCGAGCTGACCCGCCTGGCCGCGGGCCTCGAAGGCATGTACGGTTCCGGCAAGTACTGCCGGAAGGACGGCAACTGCCTCGACCTGGAGCAGCTCTCCGACATCATCGAGCAGAGCCGCGACCCCAAGGAGCTGCTGGAGGCCTGGACCGGCTGGCACTCGATCGCGCCGCCCATGCGCGACGACTACCAGCGCCTGGTCGAGCTCGCCAACGAGGGCGCGCGCGAGCTCGGGTACAAGGACACGGGCGCCCTCTGGCGCTCCAAGTACGACATGCCGCCCGACGCCTTCGCCGCCGAGGTCGACCGCCTCTGGAACCAGGTCAAGCCGCTCTACGACTCGCTGCACTGCTACGTGCGGGCCGGGCTGAACAAGAAATACGGCGACCAGGTCGTGCCGCCCAACGGGCCGATCCCGGCGCACGTGCTGGGCAACATGTGGTCGCAGCAGTGGGACAGCCTCTATGACGTGCTGGCGGCGCCCGGCATGGACACCGGCACCAACCTGACCCCGCTCCTCCAGGCCAAGAAGGTCGACGCCAAGGAGATGGTGCGCTACGGCGAGCGCTTCTTCACCTCGCTCGGCTTCGCGCCGCTGCCCGAGACCTTCTGGGAGCGCTCGCTCTTCACCAAGCCGCAGGACCGCGAGGTCGTCTGCCACGCCAGCGCGTGGGACATGGACTACAAGGAAGACCTGCGGATCAAGATGTGCATCCAGGTCAACGACGAGGACTTCCGCACCATCCACCACGAGCTGGGGCACAACTTCTACCAGCGCGCCTACAACAAGCTGCCGTTCCTCTACCAGGACAGCGCCCACGACGGCTTCCACGAGGCGACGGGCGACACGATCGCCCTGTCGATCACGCCCGAGTACCTGAAGCAGATCGACCTGCTCGCAGCAGGTCCCGGACTCCTCCAAGGACCTCGGCCTGCTGATGAAGGCGGCGCTCGAAAAGGTGGCCTTCCTGCCGTTCGGCCTGCTGATCGACCAGTGGCGCTGGAAGGTCTTTTCGGGCGAGATCAAGCCGGCCGAGTACAACTCCGCCTGGTGGGAGCTGCGGCGGAAATACCAGGGCGTGGTGCCGCCGGTGCCGCGCACCGAAAAGGATTTCGATCCGGGCGCGAAGTACCACGTGCCGGCCAACGTGCCCTACACGCGCTACTTCCTCGCCGACATCCTGCAGTACCAGCTCCACCGCGGGCTCTGCCAGGCCGCCGGGCAGAAGGGTCCGCTCCACCGCTGCTCGATCTACGGCAACAAGGACGCCGGCAAGCGCTTGAACGCCATGCTGGAGATGGGCGCGAGCCGTCCCTGGCCCGAGGCCATGAAAGCCGTCACCGGCGAGGAGCGGATGGACGCCACGGCCATGGTCGACTACTTCGCGCCCTCTGAAGAAGTGGCTCGACCAGCAGAACAAGGGCCAGAAGTGCGGCTGGTGAGCCGCCCGCATCACCCCGAATGACCCAAGGGCCGGCCGAACGCCGGCCCTTTTCACGAGGGCACCGCCATGATCTTTGGAGCTCACTTCCTTCTGTACAGCAAAGATCCGGAAGCGGATCGAGCGTTCCTTCGCGACGTGCTGGATTTTCGCTTCGTTGAGCTCGGCGAGGGCTGGCTGATCTTCGCGCTGCCGCCCGCGGAGATGGCAGTGCACCCCGCGAGCGATAACTTCGTGCAGAGCCATGCCGGGCAGGACCTCCTCGGAGCCGTCCTCTACCTGATGTGCGACGATCTGCCCGCGCTCGTCCAGTCGCTGCAAGAGAAAAATGTGAGCTGCACGCCCCTGGTGGAAGCGCCCTGGGGGACCAGTACGACCTTCAAGCTGCCGAGCGGCGGCGGGCTCGGTCTCTACCAGCCCACGCATCCGACGGCGTTGGGGCTGGGCGGTACGACTTCAGCCGCCCCTGTCAGTCATGCGGGGGCCCCCGTGCGCACGCGCCTATACTGCGCTCCATGAACAGGCGGAAATTCCGTTTCCGTCCCTCGGACCTCCGTGGGATCAGCCTCCTCGCCGTCGAGGCCACCGCGGGTATGACCGACCTCGTGGAGGCCATGCACCACAACATCGCCCGGATTCCGGGCCTCCCGGCACAACGTGCCACGCGCGGCATCACCGGGCTCGTCTACCGGAGCATCCGGGGGGTGACCCGGCTCGTGGGCGGCGGGCTGGACGCCATCCTCGCGCCGGCCGTTGCGAGGCTCGGCGAGGGGAGCTCGCCGCCCGGACGCGAAGCCCTGCTGGCCGCTCTGAACGGTGTGCTGGGCGACCATCTCGTCGCCTCCGGGAACCCGCTGGCCATCCCCATGCGGCTGCGCCGGGACGGACACCCCCTGGAACCCGGGCCGGCCCTGGCCGCGTCCATCCCGCGGCCCAGCGGCAAGCTGATCGTATTGGCGCACGGCCTGTGCATGAACGATCTGCAATGGAATCGAAAGGGGCACGACCACGGCGCCGCGCTCGCCCGCGACCTCGGCTACACACCCGTCTATCTGCACTACAACAGCGGGCTCCACGTCTCCACGAATGGACGCGAGCTTGCCGCCCTGCTCGAGAGCCTGGTGCGCCATTGGCCGGTGCCGGTCGAGGAGCTCGCGATCCTCGGACACAGCATGGGCGGATTGGTGGCCCGCAGCGCTTGCCATTACGCGAGAGTCGCGGGGCACGATTGGCCGCGGGTTCTGAAGCGTCTCGTCTTCCTCGGCACACCGCACCACGGCTCGCCCCTGGAGCGCGGCGGCAACTGGGTGGACATCGTTCTGGGGATCAGCCCCTACACGGCGCCGCTGGCTCGTCTCGGGAAGATCCGCAGCGCCGGCATCACCGACCTGCGCCACGGTAACCTGCTGGACGAGGACTGGGCAGACCGTGACCGGTTCGAGCGTTCGGGAGATCCGCGGCAGCCGGTTCCCCTGCCCGAGGGCGTGGAGTGCTACGCGATGGCCGCCATGGCGAGAGAGGGCCTCGGCGACCCATGGCCCAGCGATGGGTTCGTACCTCCCGACAGCGCTCTAGGCCGCCATGAAGAGCCCGGCCTGACCTTGTCTTTGCCAGAGTCCCGGCGCTGGGTCCTCCACGGCATCCATCATTTCGACCTGCTCGGTCAGCCTGACGCCTACGAAAAGATCAAAGAGTGGATGTCTTCCACTCTCTGAAGTGGATGACACCTAAAGAAATGTGGCAGTGAAGCTGCGGCTAAAGCCTCTGGCTCTGCGTACGTGGCGGAGCCGCAAAGACCGTGGCGGAGAGCCAGCGCCACGGTCTTTGGGTCAAAGACACGTGGCAGTGAAGCTGTGGCTAAAGCCTCTGGCTCTCCGCCATGGTCTTTGGCCCACAGATCTATGGCAGTGAAGCTGCGGCTAAAGCCTCTGACGCTGCGTACGTGACGGAGCGGCAAAGACAGGTGGCGGAGAGCCAGCGTCACGGTCTTTGGTCCAAAGACACGTGGCAGTGAAGCTGTGGCTAAAGCCTTCGACTCTCCGCCACGGTCTTTGGCCCAAAGATCTATGGCAGTGAAGCTGCGGCTCAAGTCTCTGGCGCTGCGTACGTGACGGAGCGGCACAGGCAGGTGGTGGAGAGCCAATGCCACGGCCTTTGGCATCAAGACACAGTCCCGCCCTTTGAGGCCCTTTGAGCTGCCAGAGGATTCTCGGCGGCTCCGCCGTGAACGGGATCGGGTTCGCGTGAACGCTTCGAGCCCTTGTCGAGCCGCTGACGGGACACGCGGGCTCCTGACGGATGTCGGCGTGGTCGAGCAGGGCGTGGCCAGGCCGGGTCTCCGACTTCCGGTCCATGAGAGACCTTCCCACGGTCAATCGATCGCGTTATTATTAGTAGATGCACAAGAGAGGAGACATCGATGGCCAACCGTACCCGCCTTCTGCTCGTCCTTTCGAGCGACGGCTGCGGCGCCGCCTCGCGGGAAGCTCGCTCAGAACTGATCGCTCCAGTGCCAGTTGGAGCCGTCCCACCAGTTTATCCAGAGGTGGCCGTCGGAGCCCTGAATGAAGACGTACGGACGTCCGCCGTCTACAGTGATCGCACCGACCGTTCCGGCGATGGTAACCCCACTCGGCACGTTCTGGTTCGAACCAGTGCCAGTGAGACCCATCCCACCAGTTTATCCAGAGGTTTCCATCGCTGCCCACGATGAAAGCGTACGGGCGTCCGCCGTCCACCGTGATCGCGCCAACGGCCTTCGCAATCGCGACACCGGGCGTACCCTGGTTTGACCAGTGCCAGTGAGACCCATTCCACCAGTTTATCCAGAGGTTTCCATCGCCGCCCACGATGAAGGCGTACGGGCGTCCGCCGTCCACCGTGATCGCGCCAACGGCCTTCGCAATCGCGACTCCGGGCGTACCCTGGTTTGACCAGTACCAGTCAGACTCACCCCGCCAGTACTTCCAGAGGTTTCCATCGAGGCCCACGATGAAGGCGTACGGGCGTCTGCCGTCCACCGTGATCGCGCCAACGGCCTGCGCAATCGCGACTCCGGGCTTAGCCCGGTACCAGGTCCAGTTGGACCTATTCCACACGTTTATCCAGAGCTTTCCATCGCCGCCCACGATGAAGACGTACGTGAATCCGCCGTCCTCCGTGATCGCGCCAACGGCCTGCGCAATCGCGACTCCGGGCCTACCCTGGTTTGACCATTTCGAGCTAGACCCATCCCACCAGTTCATCCACAGGTTGCCATCACTGCCCAGAACAAAGGCGTAGGGGCGTCCGCCGTCGACGGTGATGACACCCATCGCGCTTGCGATCGCGACGCCGCTTGGGATCCCCTGATCCGACCAGTGCCATCGCGAACCGTCCCACCAATTCACCCACAAGTGGCCATCGGTCTCCTCGACGAAGGCATAGGGACGTCCGCCGTCCACCGTGGTCGCGCCCACGGGCATGGCGATGGAGACGCCGGCGAAGAGCTGGATTCCCAGCGCCAACTCCACGTCTGAGAATTCATTGGCAAATGCTCGGCTGCCGTCGGTCGCAGCCGCGACCAGCAAACCCACTACCTGAACTCTGTTGTCGACGACAACGGAGCCGGAATCTCCATCGTCGCAGAACCTCGGGTTCCGTGCTGTGTCCGGCACGATGGAGATCTGATTCGTCAGCGTCACCGAGCCGATTCCGTCACCTTAGTCGAGGGTGATCGTTCGGTCGAGACCGTCGATCGTGCCGAAAGTGTGCCCGGTAGTGCGCCCTTGCTTCTGGACAGCAGTGCCGAGCACCGGGGGAGTGCTTCCCGCAACCCTACCGATATTCCGAATGGTTGGGCTGATGCCTCGGGCCGCGGTGGTCGACAAAGCAGCATCGACCGGGCGGTTGTTGCAGTTGTATTTCGTCGCCAGACACGCTGCGGAGATGGAACCGATCGTGCCGCTGGGACAACTGCCCCCGTCAGGCCTGCCGGGCTGGGTGATGTCATCCCCCTTTTTCCAGCCGTCATCGACACAGAGCACGTGAAAGGCGCTCAACGCGTACTTGATTCTCGCGGCGTCCTGAACGATGGCTCCCAGAGTGCCGACCTTAAAGATGCCGTCGATTGCCCTGCACGGTCCGATGCTGATGCCGCCGACCAGAGGGTTGGCCGTCGCGGCTGCCTGAATCACAGGCTGTCCAACGGGAACTCGCAGAACCTGCAGCTCCACATCGGGCTCCTCAATCACATCCGTCTTGACGCCCTCGAGCGATACAGGGACGGCATCGGCCAGCGCAACGTCCCCCTTTTTTTTTACGAATACCCGGATCGCGATCTCGTCCGTTCGCTTCCCGCCGACGTACTTGAAACCGACATCAACTCCAGTGACGTTCGGTTTGGCGAGTAGCGATTTTTCGTAACGTTCCTTGACCGCCAATAGCTCTCTTGGTTCGTCAGCCATTTTCGACCTCCTCGGGAGATGTAGGCATAGTGATAAAGCTCTTTCCCAAACAGTGGCATGAAAAATTTAGGTCTATCTCTGGTCGCCTGTCAAGTCGGGCTCGCCCCCCCAACTACGTGCCAGCCGAATGTTAACCTTCTGGAAGTGTCAATCGCACTTTCCCGCCTCGTTTTGGCGTGGAAACTGGGTTGGTGAGTAGCACCTGCACGCCGCGAGGCTGTCGCTCACTCTTTGTGGTCGTTTTGGGCGGCTTGTACGACCTCTTTGGGGGTTGAAGGGTAAACCTCTCCCGATCCCGCGCGCAGGAAGTGGTGGCGGCCGTTCCGGCTACCCAGGCACGGGAATGAGACCACGGGACGCTTGATCGCTGACGAATGGCAGATGAGGCGGAAAGCTCCCTGTCGGAAATCTCGCATTCCGGCCCAGCAGGGTAGCTGCTCAAGATGAAGCGTGTATTCGGTGGCGAAGTCGAGGCGGTGGAAGGACTCGCCCCTCTGGCGCGCTGCGTACTCGCGCGAGCGACTGAACCAGTGGCCGACGAGGGGAGTGCCGTCCAGCAGGGCGGGAACGACGCTGACGCCCGGCCAGTCCCGGATGCGCTCAACAAGTCCCTCCTTGACCCCGTGGCTCAGAATGTACGCGAGACGCTCGATCTGGGCCTGGGGCTCATCGCTGATCGGGATTGCCTGGAAGCGGCGGGACCAGAACTTCTCACGCCAATCGGTCAGGCGCCCGCCTTCGCGGGCGAGGTTGGAGTTGAAGTGGTTCATGAATGATGAGAGCTGGCGGGTGTCGTCGACCTGGAGGAGGAGGTGATAGTGCCCGGAGGCAAAGGCGAAGGCGACAAGGCGGACTGGGTAGAGCTCCTGGGCACGTCCAAGGGCGCCGATGATGAGGTCGTTGAGCTCCTCAGAGGGAGCGAGCAGGAAGCGGCCGTGGACGGTCCGGGTGGTGACCTCGACGAGACCGCTCCCCTCGGATGGCATGAAACGGAGTTTTCGGCTCATGCCCCTTAAAAAGACGAAAAACGGGTCGCCAATCTTGCATAACGAGGAAAACTTCTTGACGCGGATCCGGATTGGACCCGGATTACTGCCCAGGTGTCAACGGAGAGCGGATGGAGAGCGGATGCGGCTGGCACTTCTGATGGGTCCGGGCGTCCCGTCCGGGCGCGGGCGCCAGCGCCACCGGCTGAACGCCGCCGCGCCGGTCACCCATGCGATGCGCGCGAGGATGACCGCGACGCACACGGCTGCCGCCACGGCCGCGTAGCGCGTCCCGATCGCCCCGGGCGCGCGCTCGGCGATGGACTTGAGCTGGAAGCCCACGAGGATGAACGCGAGCACGTTCAGCACGAACACCGTGACCCCCACACCTCCCACGATGGAATGCGGATGCGCGCCAGCACGATCTCGGGCACGCGGCGCGCCGCCGCCATGGCGAAAACCACCAGCGTGATGATGCCCGAGAGGTGCAGCCGCTCCGCAAGCAGCCAGACGGCGAACGTCCCGCAGAACTGGAACACTACCGCGGTCGCGACATTGTTGATGCGCGCGCTCATGGCGAGGGTAAGCCGTGCGAGCACCAGCGCGAGAATGACGCTGCCCATCGTGACCACGAGCAGCGTCGGGAGCACCGCCGCTTCAGTCCTCTCCCGGCACGCTGAGCTCTCGAGTCATCTCGATCATCGTTCGCCGGAATCCCGCGCGAGCAAAAAGCCGCTGCGCGGACTCGTTCCGCTCTGCCGTCGAGAGCACAACCCGGGGCGCGCCTTTCGCCTTGAGTGCCTCCAGTGTCGCGTCGAGCAACACCCGACCGACGCCGTGCCCGCGATGGGCGGTATCGACCACGATGTCATACAGCACGCCCGCCGGCCCGCGCAGCGATATGTAATCATTCCCCTCGACTCCCGCGTACGTATAGCCAACCATCTCGCCGTCGCGCTCGGCGACAAGGATGATGATGTTCGGCTTATCGAGCTGCGTCCCGAGAAACGAGCCGTAGGCGTGCTCGGTCTGCGGCGTCGCAGGGATGAAGCGGTCCGGGTCGAAGTCGTGGTGCGTACGGACGAGGAGTGCGCCGAGCCGGCCAATGGCCTCGAGGTCTGCGGGCGCCGCGGGACGGATGGAAACGGCCGGCAAGCTCATTGTCGCTCGTTTACAGCAACTTGTCCGGCGTAATCGGCAGATCCCGGATGCGTCTGCCCGTGGCGTGGAACACGGCGTTGGCGATGGCTGCCGGAATGCCGACCATCCCGAGCTCACCCATGCCCTTGACGCCAAGCGGGTTGACGATCGTGTCGTCCTCCTCGACGAACATCGTCTCGATCTCGTGGACGTCTGCGTTGACGGGGACGTGATAGTGCTGGAGGTTCGGGTTCATGATCCGTCCGTACCGGTGGTCGATTTCCGTAGCCTCCTGCAGCGCCATCCCGATGCCCCAGACCACGCCGCCGATCTCCTGGCTGTGTGACGCCTTGGGGTTGATGATCTTGCCACAGGCCGTGACCTCGATGGCACGCGTCACGCGGATGGTCCCCAGGTCGGGGTCCACCTTGACCTCGACGAACTGCGCGCCGTGCGCCAGCGTCGCGTACTTCTCACGCTCCTTCGAGGGGCGCGCCTCGAACGTCTCGGTGATCTCGGCGAGGCCGTTGCGCTTCATGACTTCGGAGACGCTGACGGACCGCGACGGATCGCTTTTGAGTTGCAGGCGGCCGTCGAGCATCTCTACGTCGTCGTCGGCCGCCTTCAGCGGTGAGCCCTCTTCCCGGTTCGCGAGCGACAACAGCTTCGCGCCGACGGCCAGGGCTGCGCCGTGGACGGCCGAGCCGACGCTCGCCGTCGTCCAGGAGCCCCCCTGCGACGGCGCCCGCGGGAACTTCGTGTCGCCGAGCTCGAAGTTGACCTGCTCCGGCCTCAGCCCCAGGTACTCGGCAGCGATCATGGTGATGACCGTGTAGGTCCCGGGGCCGATGTCGCTCGTCGCGCTGGCGACGTGCGCCGTCCCGTCCGCCTTGAGCGTGATGCGGGCCGTGGCGGGCATCTGAAACGCGCCCCAGATGCCGGTCGCCATCCCCCAACCGACGAGGAGACGCCCGTCGCGCATCGAGCGCGGCTCGAACTTGCGGTCCTTCCAGCCGAATTTCTCCGCGCCGAGCCGGTAGCACTCGCGCAGCGCCTTGCTCGAAAACGGCTTGCCGCTCTCCGGGTCTTTCTCAGCGTAGTTGATGAGACGCAGCTCCAGCGGATCGATCTTCAGCGCGTACGCAAGCTCGTCCATCGCGCTTTCGAGCGCAAACATACCGCTGACGGCCCCCGGCGCGCGCATCCAGGTCGGGGTGTTGAGGTCCGTGCCGGTAATCTTTACCGGCGCGTAAAGGTTCGGGCATGCATAGACCTGGCGCGTGAAATTCGTGGTGGCGTCCGAGAACTCTTCGAAGCTGGAAGTGTTGTGCACGGCCTCGTGGATCATCGCGGAGAGCTTCCCCGAACGCTCCGCGCCGAGCGCGATTTTCTGAATTGTATACGGGCGGTAGCCATGGCCGGTGAACATCTGCGTGCGCGTGTAGACGACCTTGACCGGACGCTTGAGCTCGCGGGCCGCCATCGCCGTCAGCGCGGGGTAATAGTTCGGCCGCAGCGACGATCCGAAGGCCCCGCCGACGAAAGGCGAGACGACGTTCACGTTTTCCTCGGGGATGCCGAAGCTCGAAGCGAGATGCTCGCGCACGCTATAGACTTCCTGCGTCTTGTCGAAGATCGTGAGCTGGTCGCCCTGCCAGACGGCGATGGCCGCGTGCGGCTCCATGGGGTTGTGGTGCTCGATGGGGATGCGGTACTCGGCCTCGATCTTCACCGGTGCGCTCCGCATCGCCTCCTCAGGGTTGCCACGAGGCTTCGGGGGCCGCCCCTGCGAGGGCACTCGCGCGCGCCCGCGCACCGCCTCCGTGTCGGTCACGTGCTGTTCCGCGTTGTAGGAGGCTTTGACGAGGCGCGCCGCGTACCGCGCCTGTTCATACGTCTCGGCGACGACGAGGGCCACGGGCTGGCCGTTGAAAAAGATTTTATCGGACTGGAGCGCCTGGAACGACGTGTCCCCTTCTTCCTGGGCCTGGAGCTTCGGTGCGTTCAGGTGCGTGAAGACGCGGATCACTCCCGCGGCGCCTTCGGCTTCCCGCGTGTCGATCGCCTTGATCGTGCCCCTGGCCGCGGTCCCCAGCACGAGGAAGCCGTACGCGAGGTTCGGCACCTGGAATTCCGCCGTGTACTTGGCTTTGCCCGTTACCTTCGCCACGCCATCCACGCGGCTCATCTCTTTTCCTATGTATCGCGGCATCGGATTCCTCCAGTCACGCCAGCTTGCTCGCACGCATCAGCGCGCGAACGATCGCCCGCTTCCCCAGCTCGACTTTGTAGGTGTTATGCGCGAGGGGCTTCGCGTCTTGGAGCGCCGCCTCGGCAGCCTGCCGGAAGCTCTCCTCCGAAGCGCGGTTTCCCGCGAGCGCAGCTTCCGCCTCACGGCTCCGCCACGGTTTGTGAGCCACGCCGCCGAGCACGACGCGCGCCTGTTGGATCGTGCCGCCGTCGAGCTCGAGGGCGGCGGCAACCGCGACAAGTGCGAAGGCGTACGAGGCGCGGTCGCGGACCTTCAAATAATAGGAATTCTTCGCAAAGTTGGACTCCGGCAGCTCGATGGCCACGATGAGCTCGCCGTGCTGGAGGTTGTTGTCTTTCTCCGGCGTGTCGCCCGGCAGGCGGTGGAAATCGCCGATCGGGATCGTGCGCTCATGCCCGCCCGCGCCCCTGACCCTCACGACGGCGTCGAGCGCGTAGAGCGCATTCGCCATGTCGCCCGGGTAGGTGGCGACGCACTTCTCGCTCCAGCCGAGGATGGCGTGAATCCGGTTGAGCCCTTCGCGAGCGCCGCAGCCGGTGCCGGGCTCCCGTTTGTTGCACGGCATGGCCGTGTCGTAGAAGTACTGGCAGCGCGTGCGCTGCAAGAGGTTCCCGCCGTTGGTCGCCATGTTGCGGAGCTGCGCGGAGGCGCCCGCGACAATGGCCTGCGTCAGGAGCGGGTAGCTCTGGCGGATGAGGGGATGGTTGGCTGTTTCCGTGTTCGTCGCCAAGGCTCCGATGGAGACACCGCCGATGGAGACGCCGCCGCGGTCACCGCGCATTAACTTGATCTCGCTCAGCTTCAGGCGCGTGAGGTCTACCAGCTCGTTGGGACGCTCGACGTCCTCTTTCATCAGATCGAGGAGGTTCGTGCCGCCCGCCAGGAACTTCGCCTGCGGGTTCGCCGCGACGACGCGGGCGGCCGCATTCGGGTCGCTTGCGCGCACGTAGTTAAACGGTCTCATCGGCGTCCTCCTTCCTCACGCGGGCCAACTGCTCTTCGTCGACAAAGCGCCACGTGTGCTCGGTCTGTCTGCCCGAATGAACCTCCTGGATCGCGGCGACGATCCCCGGGTAAGCCCCGCAGCGGCAGATGTTGCCGCTCATCCGTTCGCCGATCTGGTCGTCCGTGAGCCGGGTCGTCGTCACCGTCACGTCTTCCGTGACGTGGCTCACGTCGCCGCGGCGCGCCTCTTCGAGCAGTCCGACGGCGGAGCAGATCTGCCCCGGCGTGCAGTACCCGCACTGGAAGCCGTCATACTTGATGAAGGCCGCCTGCATCGGGTGGAGCTCATCCCCCTTCGCCAGCCCCTCGATCGTCGTGACCTCCCGGCCCTCGACGGTCGCGGTGAGCGTCAGGCACGACAGGACGCGCCGCCCGTCGACGAGCACCGTGCAGGCCCCGCACTGGCCCTGGTCGCAGCCTTTCTTCGTGCCGGTCAGCTCGAGCCTTTCGCGCAGCGCGTCGAGCAGCACGACGCGTGAATCGATTGCCAGGGTTTTCGTCGCGCCGTTGACCTTGAAAGCGACCTTCACGAGATTTTCCACCGCGGCATCCGCGGCGAGCACCGCGTCGGGCGAAGGACTCAGTGCCGCGAAAACTTCTTCGAGCGACAGCAGGTCGAGGGCGAAGAATCCGAGACCGCCTGCGATCGTCTGTCCCAGGAACGTGCGTCGCGTCTGCCCAACGCCGGTCAACGCCGGCATCTCCTCCAGCAGCGCGTCCTCGTCGTCCGTCAGCTCAGGTTCCGAGGTCTCGTCGAAGTCGTCGTTCATTTGAGGATCCCCCTGTGCGCCTTCGGTCGCGCGTCAGTTGTTGTTCTGGAAGACCAGAGAAAAGGAGAGGACGGTCGCGGCGAGCAATTTCATGTGACGCCTGTGCCCGTGTGCGCATCGCATCTACACCGCCAGTGCGGCGGGCTCTCGGTCGAGATCAAGGGACGTCGAGAGGTCCCGGTGCGCGTCGGTCTGCGCCTTCAGGTCGGCGACCTTCTGCTCCACGGTGGTAACGGCATCGGCGCCGGCGATAAAGCGGCGCGGCGGCGGCTCCTGGCTGGCGATCGTGATGAGCGCTCGCGCGAGCTTGGCCGGATCGCCGGTTTGCAGGCCATTCTGGGCTTTCCAAAACTCGAGCTGCTTCGTTCTGCGCTCGTCGTAGTCCTCGATGGACGGCGCGGCGTAGTTCGTCGATCTCTCGGTGAGAAGCTCCGTGCGGAAGAACCCCGGATTGACGATGGTGGTGGTAATGCCGAACGGCGCGATCTCGGCGTGCAGCGACTCCATCCATCCCTCCAGGCCGAACTTCGAGGCGGCGTAGGCGCTGCAGAACTCGAAGCCGACGAGGCCCGCGCTCGACGAGATGGAGATGATGTGCCCCGAGCGCTGCTTGCGCATCACCGGCAGGACAGCGCGGGTGACGTTCATCGGGCCAATGAGGCTCGTCGTCAACTGCCGCTCCATCTGCTCTGGCGTCAGCTCCTCGAAGTAGCCGGCATAAAAGCTGGCAGCATTGTTGACCAGCACGTCGATGCGGCCGAACCGGTCGACAGCGGCCTGCACCGCCGCCTCGGCATCGCCGCGCCTGGTCACGTCCAGCTTGACGGCCAGCAGGTCGTCCGACTGACCCAAGGCCTTGGCCACGCCGTCGCGGTCCCGGCCCGAGGCCACAACCGCGTGGCCCGCCGCCAGTGCGGCTTTGGCGAACTCGACGCCCATGCCACGGCCAGCTCCGGTGATGAGCCAGATCTTCCTGTTACTCATGACATCTCCTTTTCAGAGGCGGGAGACAACGAGGCGGAGCGCGTCTTCCTTCTTGTCGGAGGATGTTGAAGACCACCACGTGGGCTCCGAACGAATATGCAAAGTTCACGCCGGAACAAGCCTTCGTATGTGCCCGTCCCCGTGAGCCATGGTAGGGGCTCCGGGCCGCGGGGCGGTATAACGATCCTCGCAATTCATTGGACGATCCTGCAAAGCTCTTCGGAAAAGTATCCAGAGTCCGCCGAAGGGGGCTAGGATGGGGATATGGACTCGACAGGCCACCAGGGATCAGAGCGTGGAACGCACCGGGATTGCACCGACCGGGGGAGGAGCTCGCGGAGCGCATCTCGCGGGCCATCCCGGAGGACGGCGCGGTTGAGCCGCTGAAGGGGCTCCACCTCTTCCGCTCTTCGACTCCGACGGAGCCGCTCCACGGAGTCTCCAAGCCTTCCTTCTGCGTGATCGCGCAGGGGAGCAAGGAGGTGCTGCTGGGTGACAGCCTCTATCGCTATGACCCGGCCCATTACCTGCTCGCCACCGTGGAGCTGCCCGTCGTGGGCCAGGTCCTCGAGGCGTCGGCGGAACGGCCGTATCTGAGCCTCCGCCTGGACCTCGACCCGGCTCTCGTCGGCTCGGTGATGGTGGAGGCGGGTCATCTCTCATCACAGAACCGGAGCGACGTGCGGGCGATCGACGTGAGCCCGCTCGACGCGAACCTTCTGGATACCGTGGTCCGCCTGGTGCGGCTCCTGGACTCGCCTGCCGAAGTGCGGGTTCTGCGGCCGCTGATCACGCGGGAGATCATCTACCGGCTGCTGGTAGGAGAACAGGGAAACCGGCTCCGTCACTTGGCGCTCCTGGGCGGCCACACCGACCGCATCGCGGAAGCCGTCGAGCGGCTCCGCCGGGAGTTCAACCAACCGCTGCGGATCGACAGCCTGGCGCGGGAGCTCGGGATGAGCGTCTCGGGCTTTCATCACCACTTCAAGGCGGTCACGGCGATGAGCCCCCTACAATTCCAGAAGCAGCTCCGGCTCCAGGAGGCCCGGCGCATCCTGCTCGGCGAGAACCTGGATGCCGCCAGTGCTGGCTACAGGGTTGGCTATGACGACGCCTCGCAGTTCAGCCGGGAGTACAAGAGGCTGTTCGGACAGCCCCCCATGCGGGACCTGGAGCGGCTGCGCGAGGCAGCGAGGAGATAGGATGCCAAAGCCCGCCGCCGAGCGGTCCGCCCAGTCCTCGGCTGGCTGGCCTGTTCCGCGGAGCAGGCTGGCCGCTCCGCGGTCGGGACGGCCTGCTCCGCGGTGCAGCTCGTTCATTTTTCAGGAAAATCAGGCCAGAGCTTGGCGAGCTTCGCCCCATAACGCTTCCGGTTGAGCCCCGAGCCGGAGCGGGACGGCCACGGGCCGGAGCGGCTTCCTCCGGCCGGAGTTGGTGTATTTTGATGCCGCTTCCAGGAGGTGGCGATGGCTGGAGATGGCGAGCGCGGCGATCCCCCGTCCCCCCGGGGTTTCACCCGGCGGGTCTTCCTGCGCGGCTCTGCGGCGGCCGGCGCTCTGGGGACGGCGCTGCTGCGCGAGGTCGGCGAGGGCGAAGGGGCGGCGCGGGCGGCCCGGCCGAAGAGCGAGGCGGGGGTCGAGATCGTGGGGCCGGGCGCGGTCGCGATGAGCTTCCGGATCAATGGGCAGCCCTATGCGGCCCGGCTGGAGCCGCGGGTGACGCTGCTCGATGCCATGCGCAACCAATTCGACCTGACCGGCGCCAAGCGGGTCTGCGACCGCGGCACCTGCGGCTCCTGCACGGTGCTCCTCGACGGCAGGACGGTCTACGCGTGCAGCATCCTGGCAATCGAGGCCCAGGGGCGCGACGTCCAGACGGTCGAGGGGCTCGGCACGGTGGACAAGCTCCATCCTCTCCAGACGGCCTTCGTCGAGAACGACGCCCAGCAGTGCGGGTTCTGCACTCCCGGCTTCGTCATGGCGGCCAAGGCGCTCCTCGACCACAATCCCCGGCCCTCGCTCGGCGAGGTCCATTACGCCCTGTCCGGCAACTTCTGCCGCTGCGGCACTTACGCCGGCATGCGCCGGGCCGTGGTGAGCGCCGCCAACGCGGCTCTCGTCCCGGCCGAGGAGGAGGCGGTCAAGGCGGCAGATCCTGAGGTGAAGCCGAGGAAGAAGCGGCGCAAGAAGAAGAGGAGGCCGCCCCATGGCCGAGCATGACTGGCCCAAGGCCGAAGCGCGGCGGTTGATCGGCACGCGGGTGTCGCGCCTCGACGGTCCGGCCAAGGTGACCGGCACCGCCAAGTACAGCTACGACGTCAACCGTCCCGGCATGCTCTTCGCCAAGGTGCTGCGCTGCCCCCACGCGCACGCCAGGGTCACGAAGCTCGACGTCACGGTTGCGCAGGCCCTGCCCGGCGTCAAGGCCGTGCGCGTCATCCAGGGGGTGGGCACGGAGATGCAGTGGGCCCTCGACGAGGTGGCCGTGGTGGCCGCCACGAGCGAGGAGATCGCGGAGGACGCCGTCCGCGCCATGACCGTCGAATACGAGGTGCTGCCGCACTGGGTGGACGACGAGCACGTCGACCAGGCGCCCGGGGTCAAGCCTGGCGAGGAGGAGACGGTGGGCGATCCCGACGGCGCCCTGGGCTCCGCCGCGGTCCGTCATAAAGGGTACTACGGCATGCCGCTGGTCGCCCACAACTGTCTGGAGCCCCACGGCCAGGTCTGCGAGTGGACGGCCAAGGACGAGATGACGGCCTGGTGCTCGACGCAGGCGGTGTCCGGCTCTGGCTCCGCAGTTCGCGGAGCAGATTGGCATCCCGCCGTCGAACGTCCGCGTGGTCACCCAGTACATGGGTGGCGGCTTCGGCAGCAAGTTCAGCCCCGACCGCTGGGGCATCGAGTGCGCCGAGCTTGCGCGCGAGGCGGGCGCGCCGGTCAAGCTGATGCTGGAGCGCGACGCGGAGCTGACGGTGGCGGGCGACCGCCCGTCGGCCTATGCCGAGATCGAGGTGGGCGCTTCGCCGGACGGAATTCTTACCTCCTGGGTCTCGCGGTCCTGGGGCTCGGGCGGCCTCGGCGGCTCGGGCAACCCGCCGCTCCCCTATGTCTTCCAGATCCCGAACCGCCGGCACCGGCATTCGTCGATCCCCACCCATACGGCCAGCTCGCGTGCCTGGCGGGCGCCGAACCATCCCCAGGGCTGCTATCTCTCCATGTCCGCCCTGGACGACCTGGCCGCGAAGCTGGGGATGGACCCGCTCGACTTCTTCCGCAAGAACCTCCCGATCGCAGGCCCGATGGAGAAGGTCTACGCCGAGGAGCTGGAGGTTGCCGCGAAGCTCATGGGCTGGCGCGAGCGCTGGCACCCGCGCGGCTCGAGCCGGACGAAGACAGGTTCCGGATCAAGCGCCGAGGCCTCGGTCTGTCGCTTCACACCTGGGGCGGGCGCGGCCACCGCAGCAACTGCGAGGTGACCCTCCAGCCCGACGGTGGCGTCGAGGCCAAGATCGCGACGCAGGATCTGGGCACCGGCAGCCGCACCGTGGTGGCCATCGTCCTTGCCGAGACCCTCGGGCTGCCGCTGGAGGCGGTCCGGGTCAACATCGGCGACAGCCGCTATCCGGCCTCGGGCGGCTCGGGCGGCAGCACCACCGTGGGCGGCGATTAGCGCGGCCACCCGGCGGGCGGCGCAGAACGCTCTCGCCATGGTCTTCGCCAAGGCGGCGCCGCAGCTCGGGGCCACATCCGACAAGCTGGAGGCGGCCGACGGCACGATCCGCGTCCAGGGTGCTCCCGACAGGCATCTCACCTGGCGGCAGGCGGCGGCCCTGTTCGGCCGCGCGCCGGTCACCGCCACCGGAGCCAACCCCGGGCCGGGTGAGCTTACCGGCAGCGGCGCCGGCGGCGTCCAGATGGCCGAGGTCTCGGTGGACGCCGAGACCGGGATCGTCAAGGTCGAGAAGATGGTGGCGGTCCAGGACTGCGGGCTGATCATCGACCTCAAGACCGCGGAGAGCCAGGTCTACGGCGCCCTGATCATGGGCATCTCCTACGCCCTGTCGGAAGAGAAGGTCATCGATCCGGTCACCGGCACCATGCTCAACGTCGACTTCGAGTCCTACAAGCTGGCCGGCATCGGCGACGTCGGAGAGCTGGTCGTCCACATGATGACCGGGCCGGGCTACGACGAGCGCGGCGTCATCGGCCTCGGCGAGCCGCCGGTCATCTCGCCCGGAGCCGCCATCGCCAACGCGGTCGCCAACGCCCTCGGAGTGCGCGTCCCCTACCTGCCGCTCACGCCGCAGCGGGTGCTCGACGCCCTGGAAGCCCAGGGAAGAGGGGCGGCTGATGCATGCTTTCGAATACGCCAACCCGGCGACCAAAGAGCAGGCTGTCAAGCTCCTGACCGGCGCTCCGGACGGGCGTGCCGCGTCCTGGCGGGCGGCAGCGACCTCCTCGCCCTGATGAAGGACGGCGTCGAGGCCCCTGCGCGGCTGGTCAACCTCAAGTCGATCGGCGAGCTGCGGGGAATCCGCTACAGCCCGGAGACCGGCTTCCGGATCGGCGCGCTGACGACCCTCGACGAGCTGTCGTCCGACACGGCCGTGCGTCTGGATTATCCGGTTGTGGCCGACGCGGCCGGCCGGCTCGCGGGCCCGCAGATCCGCAATGTCGCCACGGTCGGGGGCAATCTCTGCCAGCGCCCGCGCTGTTGGTATTTCCGCAACGGCTTCGGGCTTCTGGCCCAGCGGGATGGCAAGTCGATGGTCCTCGAAGGCGACAACCGCTATCACGCGATCCTCGGCAACGATGGGGGTGGGCCGGCCTGCTTCGTGAGCCCGTCGACGCTGGCGCCGGTGCTGATCGCGCTGGACGCCCAGGTGGCGCTCCACGGCCCGGGTGGCGAGCGGCGGATCGAGCTCGAGAGCCTCTACCGCATTCCGGCCAACGAAGGCGAGCGCGAGCACGACCTCGCGCCCGGCGAGATCGTCACCGAGGTGACACTGGGCGCTCCCGCCGGACGGCTGATCGCGAGCTACGAGGTCCGGCAGCGCGAGACGCTCGACTGGTCGCTGGCCACGGCCTCGGTGGCCCTGGAGATGGATGGCGGCCAGGTGAAACGGGCGCGGGTCGTGCTGGGGCAGGTGGCGCCGATCCCCTGGACCGCCAAGGAGGCCGAGCAGTACCTGCAGGGCAAGGGGATCGACGAGGACGTTGCGGCCAAGGCTGGCGAAGCCGCGGTCCAGGGGGCCAAGGCGCTCTCCCGGAACCGCTACAAGATCCAGTTGGCGCGCGTGACGGTCCGCCGGGCCCTGCTCGCCGCGGCTGGACACGAGGTCTGACATGAGCACGACGCCCGCCACCGGTTCCGTCCGGCCGCACGCGAAAGGCCCAGTCTGCTGCTGCAACCTTCGCTGGAAGGGGATGTTCATCGACGCCGAGCCCGACCCCCGCATCCCCAACACCCGCGACGGCTTCTTCTGGTGCAGCCTGACCATGACCTGCCTGGGGCCGGACAGCCGGATCGCCGACCAGGCGAGCTGCTGCTCGGGCCGGCACTGCTTCGAGCCTTTGTAACATGCTCACTGCTTCCCAGGAGGTCTCCTTGCTGCGTCGACACGTCCTTCCGCTCCTCGTCCTCCTCGCCGTCCTCCCCGCCGCCGTCCGTGCCGCCGAGCCGCAGCCGGGCGATCCCAAAGAAGCCTCGAAGGCGCTCGTCCGCCGCTACATCGACGAGGTGCTGAACGCCGGCCGTTTCGAGCTCCTGGACGAGCTCCTCGCGGCGGACTTCGTCGACCGCAGCCTCGGAGCGCCCGCGGACCAGCAGGGTCCCGAGGTGATCCGCAGCGCCCAGAGGCGGGCGCGCGAGATCTTCCCCCAGGTCTCGTACACGGTCGACGACCTGATCGCCGAGGGAGACAAGGTGGTGGCCCGCTACACCGTCCGGGCGGCCACCCAGGAGACCGAGAGCGCCCCATCCCGTAAGGCCGAGATCGCCGGCATCACCATCTTCCGCGTCGCGGACGGGAAGATCCGCGAAGCCTGGATCGTCAACGACCAGATCGAGATGTTCCGCCAGCTCGGCTTCACCATCCAGCCGCCGCAGCAAACGCCTCCCCAGTAGCTGAGTTCCTCCTTCCCGAAACGTGAGGGCCGCCATGGCCCCGGTGTGTCCTCTTTCTGACACGGTTTCAGGGAATAAGTAGCACTCTTCAGACAGAAGGTCCCCGCCCGGCCATGGAGGCCGTCCCTGGAGGACCGCTGAAGAGGAGACACCATGTCTCGGAACACCTACCGCATCGTCGTCGCCTTCGTCCTGACCTGCCTGCTGACCGTGACCGCGCACGCCCTGCCGCTGTCGAGCTCGCAGTCCCTCGATCCCCGGCAGCCGGTGGGCTTCGCCGCCGTGTGGGAGTGGGTCGCCTCCCGTCTTTCGGGCTTGACGGCGATCTGGCAGCAGGAGGGATGCCAGATGGACCCTAACGGAACGACAGGAGATGGCGGGGGTGGCAATCCGAACGGCGGAGACGCGGGGAGCCACATGGACCCTAACGGCTAGAGTTTGTCGTTTCGTCAAAAGGCGCCGGGCCTCTTCGCCTGGCGCCTCTCTTTTTGCTTTCCGTTGTCCCGTTTTGTTTCTGGCCGGCAACTAGTATTCTTGAAAGGGTATTTCAGAGACGTCGTTTGACGCCACGTCAAATCCAGGCTGTTCATCGAAACAGGACACGAGAGGAGGGGCTTTTGAAGATCCATCCGAACGACTTCATCCTGGAGGAGCTCTACCTGTGTCTGGACAGCGAGCACCGGACGGTGCTGGAGCACCTCTCCCGGTGTTCGTATTGCCGACATCGGCTCCAATACCTGAAGAACCGGCGCCGCGAGCCCCCCGAGGTGGCCATGGCCAGCTATGACGAGGTGATCGACCGAGGGCAGCAGGCGCTGGCGGGCCAGTTCCAGGCCATGGAGAAGGAGCGTTTCGAGGCACCCGGATTGTTCGTGGAACTGCTGGGGCATCCGCCGGAGCAGCGGGAGCCTCCTGATCCGCGACTCCCCCCGGCTCCAGACGTGGGGCCTTTTCGAGCTACTGATCGAGCGGAGTCTGGAGACCTGTATCCGGAACCCGACTGAATCGGAGGCATTGGCCGGACTGGCCCTTCGGGTCTCGGATCACTTGGACTACAGCTCCTACAAACCCGGCTTGGTCGAGGACCTCCGAGCGAGGGCCTGGGGCTACCTGGGCAACTCGCGGCGGGTGCGGTCTGACCTCCATGGGGCGGAAGAGGCCTTCGAACGGGCCGAAGCCCATCTCTCGAAGGGGACTGGAGACACTGTGGAACGGGCCATTCTGTTGGATTTGAAGGCTTCTCTAGCAAGAGATCAGCGCCGTTTCGATGACGCTCTTCGGTTGCTACGGCGGGCGGTTTCGATCTTCCTCCAGTACGGTCACCGACACCGGGCCGGCAGGTCCCTCCTGAACATGGAGAACGTTCACCACCATATGGGCAATCCAGAGGCAGCCATTCCTCTCCTCTATCAATCCATCGAGCTCATCGACTCCGAGCGGGAACCGCGTCTCCTGCTGTGCGCCCGGAACAACCTGATCGACGATCTGGCCGAGGCGGGGCGATTCGGCGAGGCACAGATCCTCTATCGCCAGAGCCGGTCTCTTTACAGGGACTTCACCGACGCATGGACCCAGAATCGGCGGAAGTGGGTGAAGGGAAAGATCGTGCATGGGCTCGGTCAGCTTCAGCAGGCCGAATCGCTTTTCCTCGCCGCCCGCGAGGGTTTCGTGTCCGAGGGCATTCCCTACGACACGGCCTTGGTCTCCCTGGAGCTCGCGACCCTGTACGCTGAGCAGGAGCGGACGGCGGACCTGAAGAGGCTGGCCGAGGAAATGTTCCCCATCTTCTCCTCGCTCAAGATCCACCGCGAAGCCCTGGCTGCGCTCACCTTCCTCCAGCGCGCCGCCCAAGCTGAGAAGGCCAGCCTGCAGGTGGTCAATCAGGTCGCTGTCTATCTCCGCCGCGCTCAGTACAATCCGAACCTGCGGTTCGATGCACCGGAGATCTGAAGGCACGGCGTGAGATGATCTCCCCCGATTTCGGGGGAGGTCCCATGCCTTTGAAGCCATCCGCTGCTGCTCGTCTGTGCGGTTTCTTCCTCGTCCTCCTGGCCTTCGCCGCCCCTCTGGCGGCGCAGCCGGGAAGGCCGACGCTGGAGCAGATCCTGAGCGCTCCGTTTCCCTCGGAGATGCTCGCGTCGCCGGCCGGGGGCAAGCTCGCCTGGGTGCAGAACGACCGGGGCGTGCGCAACCTCTGGGTCGCCGAGCCCCCTGACTACCGCGGCCGGCCGGTCACCCGCTACACCAAGGACGACGGACAGACGATCACCGGCCTCCAGTGGACGGCCGATGCGAAGACTGTCGTCTACGTGCGAGGGGGTGGCGGCAACAGCAAGGGCGAGATCCCCAACCCCACGAGCGATCCGGCAGGTGCCGAGCAGGCAGTCTGGCGCGTGGCGGCCGACGGCGGTGGCGAGCCGGTGAAGGTCTCGCTCGGGAGCGGTGCGGTGGTGTCGCCCCGGGGCGGCGGCGTGGCGTTCGTCCGCGGCGGCAAGATCTTCTGGGCCCCTCTCGACGGCAAAAATGGCGAGGTGCGGCAGTGGGTCCAGGCCCGCGGCGGTGCGGGATCGCTGCGCTGGTCTCCGGACGGCTTGAAGCTCGCCTTCGTCAGCGGGCGCGGCGACCACAGCTTCGTCGGAGTCTACGATGCGGAGGCGAAAACTCTGCGCTGGATCGCTCCGAGCGTGGACCAGGACAGCGAGCCGGTCTGGTCGCCGGACGGCAAGCGCCTCGCCTTCCTGCGGATTCCCGCCTCCACGAAGATCACCCTGTTCTATGCGAACCGCGAGTCCCAGCCCTGGTCCATCCTGGTGGCCGACGTGGCCACCGGCCAGGCGAAGACCGTCTGGCAGGCCAAGGAGGGGAAGGGGAGCGTCTTCCACGAAATGGTGGCCGCGAACCAGCTCCTCTGGGGGGCCGGAGACCGGCTCGTTTTTCCCTGGGAGCGGGACGGCTGGCTGCATCTCTACTCGGTGCCGGCGCAAGGCGGGGAGGCGACGCTCCTCACACCGGGCGACTTCGAAATCGAGAACGTGATCCTCACTCCCGACCGGCGCCAGGCGATCTTCAATTCGAACCAGGACGACATCGAGCGGCGCCACCTCTGGCGGGTGGACGTGGCCGGCGGCCCGCCCGTCGCGATCACCCGCGGGAAGGGGATCGAGTGGATGCCGGCGGTGACCCACGACGGCTCGACGCTCGCCTGGTTCCGCGCCGGCGCGCGCCGGCCTGCCGAGGCCGTGGTCACGCCCGGCGCTCTCGGAGGTGGCGAGCACCGCTCCCTCGCACCCCTCCCGGCCGACTATCCCGAGAGCGCGCTGGTCGAGCCCGAGCCGATCGTGTTCAGCTCGGCCGACGGCATGCCGATCCACGGTCAGCTCTTCGTGCCGCGGGGCATCTCCGCGGGCGAGCGGCGGCCGGCGCTCCTGTTCCTCCATGGCGGCTCCCACCGGCAGATGCTCCTGGGCTGGCACTACAGCCCGTATTACAACAACGCCTATGGCATGAACCAGTACCTGGCGAGCCGTGGCTATCTGGTGCTGGCGGTGAACTTCCGGGCCGGGACCGGCTATGGCATGGAGTTCCGGGAGGCCCTGAGCCAGGGGGCTGGGGGAGCCAGCGAATTCAGCGATGTGCTGGGTGCGGGGCTCTACCTGCGCAGCCGGCCCGACGTCGATCCGCAGCGTATCGGCCTCTGGGGCGGCTCCTACGGCGGCTTCCTGACGGCGCTCGGCCTCGCCAAGGCTTCCCATCTCTTCGCGGCCGGGGTCGACTTCCACGGGGTGCACGACTGGAACACGGTAATCCGCAACTTCATCCCCGCCTATAACCCGCTGGAGCACCCCGAGCAGGCGCGGCTCGCCTTCGAGTCCTCGCCCCTGGCCTGGCTGGACACCTGGCGCTCCCCGGTCCTGGTGATCCACGGCGACGACGACAGGAACGTCCCGTTCAACGAGACGGTGAAGCTGGTCGAGGCTCTCCGCGAGCGCAAGGTCGAGGTGGAGCAACTCGTCTTTCCCGACGACGTGCACTCATTCCTGGCCTGGTCCAATTGGATCGCGGCCTATCGGGCCACGGTGGATTTCTTTGACCGGAAGCTGAGGCTTCCGCTGCAAGCAGCCTCATCGCCTTCGACAGTACGATCATGCCTCGAAGTTGTCGCGCAGGGTCTCTGATTCCTTTGGTACATGAGCCGCTGCAGCTTCTATCTCCATTGCCTGAAGGGCCCGCGCATGAACATCTGCCAAGGGGACGGGCGTCGCCGCGCGTTGCCACCGAAAGTCAGGAGTCGCCTCGACAAGAAATTGACAGAATGCATCCACCAATCTGAAGTCCGGGTTCTGCTCCTCGATCCAGAGGAAAGCTCCCATCTCATTGACCTCGAGAAAAACGTAATCACCTTCTGGCGTTACGATGAGGTCAAAACACCCGTAGACGATTCCCAGATCCTTCATGACATGACGACAAGCCTCGGCCACGGCCCCCGGCAGTTCGGCAGGTTCGAGCGGAAAAGGCTCGGTGGCTGCTCTCCAGTCTATCTGCGCACTGGAAAGCCCCTGCGATTCGAGTTTCGCGGTGAAAAGTGTATTTCCCATTGCTGTGACTCTCAGCTCGTAAGACTTTGGCACAAGAGTCTGAAAGATGCCGGGAGTCAGTTTCAGTAAGGGGTCATCCGGGAGATCGACCTCCTTACATATTGAGCTGAAAAGAACCGCGGAATAGTCGGGCGTATACCAAGAGACGGGGTAAAACGATTTATAGATGCAAGCCGGGTTGGCTCGTAGGAACGCCCGGATTCTTGCCGGATCATTGCTCAGCAGTGTTCGAGGAATTTTGAAACCTGCCCTGACCGCGCTTCTGAGCTGTTCGAGTTTGATGTCCGCACGGCTTGCGGACCCCATAGGGTTTACCCAGAACGCATCTGCTCCTGCTGCGCGGTATAGACCCGCAAGGAAGTATCTGCACTCGCGAAGCGCGAACTGCTGGTCCGCCGGATCTATCTCCAGAGGAACTAGTGGTCGGCCAGGTCGCCTCATCCACACGGTGGAGAACTTGTGGTTACCCAGCTCCAATTCTGGGCCGAGGATCTCCCAGTGATCAAGGTCGGGATCCAGCGAGACAGAAGCCGTCTGCCGGCTTGGAAAGTCGGTTCCATGCCAGAGCGCCACGGGCACTCCCTTCCGGCGGAGCGCTTCGGCGATGACAAAGGAATGAAAGTCTGCGGGATTTGTCAGCGTTAGAACGGAAGGAGAGCTTTTCTGAATCACGGTGGACATGGAGGCTTACCGAGCAGGGTCACTCCTGCTCGGTGCCCTGCCTCAGCACTCGAAGGTGTCTTGCCCGTCGACACAGTCGCGACCTTCGATGTCGTCGGCTTTACCATTGATGCAACTCCCAGTGCCGCCATAGCTGGTTCCGTGGCCACCAACCTGCCCCAACTCTTCCGAAGTCAGCTCTCTGGCAAGCCGGCGCGCGAGCACCCTCTTCCTGTTCCTGAAATCCTGGGTCTTCACGGGTTCCTCCTCTCGTGACAGAATAGCCGTGTGAGTATAATCGGAGAAGTCTACGGTGTCAACAGAATTGTCGGTAGTTTATAAGATGGTAATTTTTCTGCGTAACGGTAATGAAGGTGTCGGACTCTGGCTAGCTGGGAGTGCAGGCCCTGCCTGTGCGCTCTTGCTTCTGTTGACCGCAGTTTTTCCCCTTGGAAGCTGTGCTCTCCACAACCAGACTGAGACGGGAAGGGTCCGGGTCCGTCTGTCTTCGACCGAACATAATGACTTATCGGGGGTTTGGCAGGATCATCAAGACCCAAGCTTCTTTGTGGGGATTGAAGGTTCTCAGATCCTGATTGCCTATAGCGGCAGAGTGAGAGAAGCAGCTCGCGTTCTTAGAGTCAAAAAGAACCGGCTCCACATCTGCAACACAGGGCATGATGCCTATTTCGGGATCGGGCCACACAAGGACGAAATCACGATCGAGGACTCAATCCGAGGAAAGGTTCGCACGCTGCACAAGATCGACTCGAGGCCTGATGAGCTTTCGCTCGCGTTTCCGCTGCCCGATCCGATGCCGCTGAGCGAAGATCAAGTGCTCGCGATCCAAGGTGAGGTGTACCGTCGGCAAGAGGCAGACCAGGCGCTGCTGAAGACCAGAAGGCGGCCGGGAGGCTCTTCTCCTCCATGGCTTCAACAAAGCACCTCTGAGCCCGTCCCGAGTGAGCGAGAGCTGGTCCTTTGGGCAGACCGGACCAGCGAGAACACCGAGTATATCCGGGGGCTCCTCTCGGAGGTTGGATGGATCGACGTCTCCAGATTCGGTTATGGTGCCTCAAAGGCGGCGTTTCTCATCGTGCAGCATAGCTGGGATATTCCGCTCATGCTGAGCGTACTCCCGCGAATCCAGGAGGACGTTGACGCAGGTCGCCTCGAGGCTGAGGACTACGCTCTTCTTTACGACAGGCTCCATTTGGCCCTTGGCTGCAGACAACGCTACGGGTCGCAAGTTACACACGAATCTGGCGAAGTAGTTGTTTTGCCGGTCGAGGATCAGAACCGCGTCGAGGAGCTCCGCAAAGAGCTCGGCCTCATTCCACTCTTGAAGTATGTGGAAGTCTTTGGCGCAACGGAGGTCAGGTTCAGCACGGCGTGTAGCCCCGAGTAGGTATGTGGCCTCGCCGGGTGACCTCGACGCTGGCAAGGCACACGCAGGGAGGCCAAGTGTATATTCTCTTCATCGGACCTGGAGCTGCGGCCCAGGCCGCGTGCGTTCGCCGAAAGGAGAGAGAGCCATGAAGGGCACCCTGCGCGGAGGAGCTGTCCTGCTGGCGTTGCTGGCCTGGGTTGGCTGTCAGAGGATGGAGAGCTCCCGGGGAGAAGAAGCTCCGGTTGCCGATTCCGCCGTGGCGTCCGCTACGCGGGGGGAGCAGGCTCCAGCGTCTCCCGGGCAGGCGGCCACGAAGGAAGGGGCCCGGCCCCAGCCTTCTCCCCGCAAGCTGATCCGGACGGTCGACCTCGCGCTGGTGGTCCGCGACACCGAAGCGGCGGCACGGCAGGTCGAGGCGCTCGCCTCCTCGCTCGGCGGCTTCGTCTCGGACGTCAACGCCCAGCGGAGCGAGAACCTGCTGGAATACCAGATGACCCTGCGGGTCCCGGCGGAACGGTTGACCGAGGCTCTCGGCGCGCTCCGCAAGCTGGCCGTCCGGGTGGAAGGCGAGCGCCTGGCGACCGAGGACGTGACGGACCGCTACATCGACCTGGACGCCCGCATGCGTACGCTCAAGGCCACCGAGGACGAGCTGCGCGAGCTCCTCGCCGAGTCCCGGGAGCGGCAGCGCAAGGTCGAGGACATCATGTCCATCTACCGGGAGTTGACGGAGATCCGGTCACAGATCGAGCAGATCCAGGGTCAGCTCAACGCGTTCGACCGCCTCGTCGCGCTCTCGACCCTCCGCGTCACCCTGCGGTCGGACCTGGCCACGGCGCCGGTGGTGCGCGACGAGTGGCGGCCTCTGGCCATGATCCGCGGCAGCGCCCGGGTCCTGGTGGAGGTCCTCAAAGGCCTGGCCAACGTCGTGATCTTCCTGGTGATCGTCGTCGTCCCCCTGGTGGTGTTGGTCGGCATACCGATCTGGCTGCTGCTGCGTCTCCGGAAGCGCCGGAAGCCGCCCGGACCGACTCCGGGAGTGGGGTAGAGTCAGGAGGATGGAGCCTCTCCTCTGGGTCCTCGCCATTGCGCTCGTCCTCGTCGGGATCGCGGGGACGATCCTGCCCGCCCTACCGGGCCCGCCGCTCGTTTTCGCGGGGCTCCTGCTCGGAGCGTGGATCGACGGCTTCGAGAAGGTGGGCTGGTTTCCGCTGGTGCTCCTCGGCCTCCTGACGATCCTCTCCGTTGTCGTGGACATCCTGGCCACGGGGATGGGGGCGAAGCGGGTCGGAGCGAGCTGGCTCGCCGTGGCCGGCGCGGCGGTCGGCACCGTGGTCGGTTTCTTCTTCAGCCTTCCCGGCCTGCTTCTCGGCCCCTTCGTCGGAGCCGTAGCCGGCGAGTACCTGGCGCGGCGCAACCGGGATCAGGCGATCAAGGTCGGCTTCGGCACCTGGGTCGGGCTGCTGATCGGTACCGCCGGCAAGCTGGCCCTGATCTTCATCATGGTCGCGGTCTTCGTCACCGCGTACCTGCTCTGATCAGCCCTCGACCAGCGGCTCGATGCAGCCGGGTCCGTCATAGGCGGGGCTGTTGACCGTCCGGCTCACGGGGACCGTCTCCCACGCGTCGCCCACAGCGGGCACCAGCAGGGTCTTGAGCCGCTCGGGGTCCTGCATCCCGGGATCGAGCCAGAGGTCGAAGTCCTTGGGGTCGAGGATCACGGGCATGCGGTTGTGCAGCGGCTTGATCAGGTCGTTGGCGTCGGTCGTGAGGATGGTGAAGGTGTCGAGCGGGTCGATCCCTGCGCTGCTTTCTCCAGGGGAGGGCTTCGGCTTCCAGCGCGCCCAGAGGCCGGCGAAGGCGAAGGGCTGCCGGTCCTTGCGGCGGATGTGGTAGGGCTGCTTGAGCTTGCCCTCCTTCTTCCACTCGTAGAAGCCGTCGGAGGGGATCAGGCAGCGCTGCCTGCGGAAGCTCCACTTGAAGGCCGGTTTTTCGGCGACCCCCTCGGAGCGGGCATTGATCATCCGGTTGCCGATGCTCGGGTCCTCGGCCCAGTAGGGGACGAGTCCCCAGCGCAGCAGGTCGAGGTGGCGCGGCTCCCCGGAGGTGGCCACCCGCACCACGGCGGCCTCCTGGGTCGGCGCCTGGTTGTACCGCGGAGGCAGAATCGGCACCTCCGGCAGGTCGAAGAGCAGGGCGAGCTCGTCGCCCTTGGAGGTCAGGGTGTAGCGTCCGCACATGATGTTCTCCTACCGGTGTTCTGCCCACTCCCCACCCACGCAGGTGGCGGCGATGGCCTGGTTTCCAGCTCCGAAGACGAGGGCATCGAGGAGAGTGTCGGGCTCCCAGCCGGCGAGGGTGGGAGCGGTCAGGTCGACGGCGGCGAAGTCGGCCCAGGCGCCGGGAGCGATGCGTCCCGCCTCCAGTCCGAGGGCCTCGGCGCCGCCGATCGTGGCGGCCCGGAGCAGCCCGCGCGACACGGTCCCGGCGGCATCGCGCAATGCACCGCGGGTCTCCGTGGCAAGGCGCTGTGCGTACTCCAGCCAGCGCATCTCCTCCAGCATCGAGATGCGGGCGTTGGAGTCGCTGCCCAGGCAGATCGGGCCTCCGAGCCGATGGATGTTGGAGAGCCCGGGGATGCCGTCGCCCAGATTCGCCTCGGTCAGCGGGCAGAGGCAGACGGTGCCTCCGCCTGCCAGGAAGCGCTCCATGTCCTCCGCGTCGGTGTGGGTGCAGTGCACGGCGGTGACGTCGGTCGCCGTGCCCAGGGTCTCCAGGAGGAGCTCCATCGGCCGGCGGCCGTAGTAGGCGATCGAGTCCTCGATCTCCCGCCGCTGCTCCTCGACGTGGATATGGAAGACCAGGTCGCGCCGCCGGGCCTCGTCGTAGACCTCGCGCAGGTCGTCCAGGCTCGCGGCGCGCAGGCTGTGGACCGACGCTCCCAGGCTCTGCAGGCGGGGTGCGAGACTCGCCGCGAGACGGTCCATCTGCTCCCAATATGCCGCGGCCGAGCCGGAGCCGAAGCGCCGCTGCGCCCCTTCGAGCGGCTGACCGATGGCGCCCGTGCGGTAGTAGACCTCCAGCAATGCGATGCGGATTCCGGCTTCGGCGGCGGCATGGAGCACCCGCTCGTCGAAGGCCCAATCCATGGCCTCGGAACCCTCTTCGGCGCTGTGGTGGAAGTAGTGGAGCTCGCCCACGGTGGTGATGCCGGCCGCGCGCATCTCGCGGAACGTCTGGACGCAGAGTCTCTGGAAGGACTCACCGTCGAGGAGGGCGACCAGGCCGTACATGGCCTCGCGCCAGGTCCAGAAGGTCCCGGAGCCGGCTGGAAAGGTCTCGCCCTTCCCGCGCAGCCCCCGCTGGAACGCGTGCGAGTGGGCGCTGACCATCCCCGGGAGGAGAGCCCGGCCGGCGAGCCGCAGGGTGGGAGAGAGGCCGAGCCGGCCGGCCGCCGCGATCCGACCGTGCTCGTTGATTTCGATCTGGATGCCGGGCTCGAACGCCTCGCCTGTCCAGGTCCAGTCCGCCTCGACGATCTGGGGGCCCTCACCCCCCTGGCCCCCCTCTCCCATCCGCACTCCAGGTCCCCCGGGAGAGGGGGGAAGAGACTCTCTGGTTTCGGAGCTCATGGCTCCCCTCTCCCGGTGGTTGGGGAGTGCGGATGGGAGAGGGGCCGGGGGTGAGGGGCCGTGTAGCTCATGCCGTCTCCTCACAGAACCGGCGGACGGTGCGCTCCAGCAGGCCGCGGGCCGCGGCGAGCTCCTCCTTGGGCAGGTGCTCGTTCGGCTTGTGGGCCACTTCGATCGTCCCGGGCCCGAAGATGGCGCAGTCGATGCCGAGCTGCTGGAGCCAGCCGGCGTCGGTGGCGAAGGAGACCGTGGCGCCGTGCTCCTGCCCTACGAGGCCGCAGAGGTGGCGGTGGATCGGCGCGCTCTCGTCGAGGAGCATCGGCGGGCTGTCGGAAAGCACCTCGATGTTCGGTTCAAAACTCGGTTCCAGGGGAGCCGCAGCCGCGACGGCGGCCCGGCGCACCCGCTCGGTGAGCTCTTCGGAGGAGGCCCCTGGGAGAGGACGGATGCCTACCTCGACGATGCAGCGGTCCGGCACGATATTGATCGCCGAGCCGCCGTGGACGGTGCCGATGTTGAGCGGCACGTACGGCACCTCCGGAAAGAGGTCCTGATTCAGCGCGGTCTCCCGCTCCAGCTCTTCGCGGAGATGGACGAGGGCGTTGACCACCCGGCCGGCCGGCTCGATGGCGTTGACGCCCAGGTGCGGATAGCCGCTGTGCGCGCTGCGGCCGCGGAGCGTGATCCGCAGCTTGAGATGCCCCTTGTGGGCGCGCGCCACCCGAAGGGAGGTCGGCTCGCCGATGATGGCGCTGCGCGGCAGGGCGCGACCCTCGGGATAGCTCTCCAGGAGGCGCCGCGCTCCCAGGGTGCCGACCTCCTCGTCATAGGTGAAGACCAGGGCCAGGGGCGCGCGCAGGCGCCCGCTTGCGGCAGCTTCGACCGCGAGGTTGGCCGCCAGGGCCAGGAACCCCTTCATGTCGCAGGCGCCGCGGGCGACCCAGCGGTCCCCCTCGTCGGCCAGGGTGAACGGATCGCTCCGCCAGCCGTCCTCGTCGGCCGGGACGACGTCCATGTGGCCGGAGAGGACCAGGCCGGCGCGGTCGTCCCGCGGCTCCGGGCCCACCCAGGCGACCACGTTCTCCTTGCCGCCGTCGGGCGATGGGTTGCGGTCGATCCGGATGCCGGGCCGGTCGAGATAGTCGCAGAGGAAACCGGCGATCGGCAGGTTGCTGTTGCGGCTCGTCGAATCGAAGGCGACCAGGCGGGCGAGGAGCTCCGGGTCGGAGAGTTGGTGCGAGGGTCCGGGCATGAGAACGACCGCAGCCCCAAGGTGGGGACGGCGGTCCGGGTGCCCGCGATTATACGGGTGGAGCCAGGGAACGCGGATTGCTCCGCTGCCAGGCGCTGTCGAGATAGCTCCCGAGCTCCGCCAGCAGGGCGACCGGCTCCCGGCGTGCCGAGGGGTCGAAGGAGCTGAGCGCCATCAGCGTCTCCCGGTACATGTCGTCCGAGCGGAAGAGCGGGAGCATCTGTTCGGTCTGGCGGTTCATTTCGGTTCTGCGGCTTTCGCTGGCGTAGAGCACCGCCAGGTCCATGGCGGCCAAGGCCGCTTCGTAGGCGAGCCCTTCGCGGGCCAGGGTTTCCCGGGCCGCGAGCAGCGCCGCCTCGGCCTCGCGGGGTTTTCGGGCGATCTTCCCCTCCAGCCAGCGCAGCCGGCCGAGGTCCCGGCGGTCGCCGGCCCGCTGGTACAGCCGGCGGGCGCCCTCCAGCCAGATGGCGCTCTGCCCGGTGCGCCCGCCCTCCTGGAGGAACCAGATGAGGTTGTGGGTGGCGCAGATCATCAGCCGCGGCTCGCGCGACACATCGATCAGGTCGATCGCGCGGTGGATCAGCCGCACGGCGAGCTCCGGCTCGCCGGCGTTGCCGTAGAAGGTGCCTTTCTTGAGCAGGGTGCGGCCCAGGAGGTGGCGGTCGCCGGCCCGGCGGTAGATGGTGGCCGTCCGATTGAGGAGCTGGATCGCCCGGTCGAAACGGCCGCTGTAGGCGCGCAACGAGGCCTTGACGGTCATCAGCTCGGCGCGGGCCAGCGGGTCGCCGGTCCCCTTTTCCAGCAGGAGCTCGGCGGTGGCCAGGGAGCTCTCGGCCAGACGCAGGTCGGCCTGCACCCGGCCGGTGTCGGCAAGGTACGCCCAGGCGATCGCCCGCAGGTCCTGCACCACGGGAGCGCCATAGAGGTCGAGGTCGAGCTGCTCGGCCACCCGGACGGCCAGCTCGGTCGCCCGGCGGGCGCGCGCGGGGTCGTCGATCCCGATGTCGCGGGCGGTCTGCAACAGGAGCTCGCAGAGGGCCAGGCTGGCGTACCGGCGGGTGCTGTGGAGCTGCGCCAGCCCCTGGACAGCTTCGTGGGCGAGCAGCTCGGCATAGAGCTGGTGCGCCGTCCCGCGCTCCTGGCGCTCGTTCTCCAGCCGGTCCAGGCCTGCGGTGATCCGGCGCTCGAGGCGCTCGAAGACCTCGTCGTAGCTGCTCGGCGGAGGGGTGGCCGGGGTGCGGGCCGCTTCAGCCCTCCGGCTGCAGGACGTGCAGCCTCGCAACAGATGGCGGACGATCCGCCGGGTCTCTTCGGGTGAAGCCGTGCCCAGGGCCAGGCGGCTGAATGCTGCGGATTCGGGGTGCTCGGTATCGTCGGCCCGCATGATTCCCCCTCATCCTCCGAAGAAACGCGGCTCGCCGGCATCCTGGCCCGCATGGGCGAGGCATCTCCATTCATCGCGTGCACGGCCGAGAGAGCCCCACAGCTTCGCCGCTTCGCGGAACTGGCCCTCCTGCTCGGCATTCAAGGCTTCCAGGGCGACGAGCGCCTCCGGGGCCTGGCTGCTCGCCGTCCGGAGCGCCTCGCGAGCGCGCTCGACCTCACCCGCCGTGACCCAGGCGCGGGCCCTCCGGACCGGATCCCGCACCCCCTCGATCCGTTGCCGCAGAGCGGCCGTGGCCCGCTCCGGATCCCCGGCTTCGACCCAGCAGCGGACAGCTCGGCTCCAGGCCCCTGATTCTTCTGCCTGGATTGCCTCGCAGCGTTTCTTCAAACATTTTATGACATGAAGCTCTTGTTCGGCAAGGCGCTCCTCCTGGCTGGAGGCGAACCAGCGGACCTCGGGGAGGTGCGGGAGGAGGACCTCGATCCGCGCATCCGCCAGCCGGGCGGCCTCCGCCCAGTCCTCGGCCTCGACCAGCTTCCGGACCTGGTGGAGCAGCCGCAGCGTCTCCTCCCGCTGCGGACGCTCCAGCCGGGCGACCTCGAACCAACAGTCGGCCCGGGCGTAGAGGTCGACCGCGTGCTCCGTCTCGCCGAGGCCCTCCCAGAGGCGCGCGGCCCGCTCGGCCCTGCCGGCAGCCTCGTGGGCCAGGGCACGGCAGCGGCGAGAGGCGTCGGTCCGGCCGGCCAGGCGCCAGGCCGCGGCGGCGCGGCCCCAGCGGCCTTCGGCCTCGAGCTGCCGGGCGAGGGCGAGGGCGACGCGCGCTCGATCGCCGGCGGCACGGAAGCAGCGCACCGCGTCCTCGGGCAGATCGAGGTCGAGCCAGATCTCCCCGGCGCGGCCCCAATTCTCCTCTTCCTCTGCGGCGCGCGCCGCGGCGGCGAGAGCGCGCCGCTCCTCGCCGGCCCGGGCCCAGCAGCGGGCCGCATCGGCATGCCGTCCCTCCGCTTCCCAGCCGAGGGCTGCCGCGGGCCAATCCTGGCTCCGTTCCAGGAGGCGCAGCTCGCAGAGCCGCGCCTCGCGCTCGAGGCCTGCCTGCCGGTAGAGCGGCAGGGCCTCGGCGAGGCGCCCCAGCTTCTCGAGGAGCGGAGCCTGCCGGGCGATGATCCCCAGGCGGCTCCAGCGCTCCAGCGCCTCGCTCCAGTGCTCCATCTCCTCCTCGGCGTTGGCGAGCGCTTCGGTCTCCTTCTCGGCACGGGCGGCCCGCCGGTAGCACTCGGCGGCCTGGCGGAAGTGGCCGCGCTCCCGGAAGTAGTCGCCCTCGCGGTCCCAGTCGTCGGGCGAGGCGGTCGACCGGAAGAGGTGCGCCAGGCTCTCGACCGTCTCCTGCTCGATCCGGCCGCGGAACCGTTCGTCCCCCCAGAAGGGATGCGGGCCGGCGCCCTCGTAGACGGCGAGGTGCCGGCGGGCACGGGTGACCCCCACGTACAGGTGCTGGAGGAGCCGCTTGAAACGGGCTTCCCGCTCCAGGCGGGGGGCCGCCTCGCGGGTGGAGCGCACGAAGCGGTCCACCAGGTCGCGGTCGGGCTCCAGCAGCTTCCACAGGACGACCGATTCGAACTCCAGCCCCTTGGCCTCGCGCACGTGGAAGACGCGTTCGGTGTCGAGCTCGCGGCGGAGCCGCTCCGCCTCGTCGTCGTCGAAGGTCAGCACGGCGCAGCGCGGGCCGAAGCCGCGGATAGCCGCGAGGGCCTCTTCCTCTGGAGCGGAGATCTCGATCGGCACCGGCCCCTCGATCACCGCCTCCTCCGGCTCGTCCTCCTCGCTGCGGCCGAAGACCTCGCGGCGCAGCAGCAGCAGGGCATTGGCCAGCTCCACCAGCGGGCGGACGCTACGCAGGTTGCGCCGCAGCCGCTGCACCGGGGGGGCGGTCTTCAAGTGGGCGGCCTTGCCCGCCAGCCGCCGCACCTCGGCCCAACGGAAGCCGCTGGGATTGACGATCTGCTGCGTGTCGCCGGTCAGCAGGACGCCTGCCAGGTCCGTCCGCCGCGACAGCGAAAGGACGAAGGAGACCTCCAGCTCGGTGAGGTCCTGGACCTCGTCGCAGACCACGACGTCGTACCCCTTGAGCCGCCGCCGGCGCGCCTCGGCCAGGGCCCGGCGGCAGAGGTCGATGCGATCCGAGCGGCCCTCCTCGGCCAGCCACTCCTGATAGCGCTGGGCGATGCGGTAGATCTCCGGCCGCTCGTCGACGAACAGGGGAGCGCGCTTGCGGCCCAGCTCGAAGTAGGTCTCCTCGTCCAGCATCGGCTGGTCGGGCGCCAGGCAGGCTCCCTTGAGGATGCTGCGCAGCTCCTCCCAGACGAGCGCCGGGTCCATGGACCGGCCCGCCTTGCGGAACCACTCGCGGAAGAGCGCCTCGGTCATCGGTCGCGCCTGGTGCTCGCGGAAGTCCCGCGGCACGAGCGACCGGTACAGGTCGCCGAACGTGAAGAAATCGGGGGGCCGGCGGTCAGGATCCACGCCGCGGGCGACCGCCAGATCACGGTAAAGACCGCGCGCGTGCTCGACCAGCGGGGTGCTGTAGGAGAGATAGAGGGCGCTGGGCGCCTCGGGAGAGCAGGCCGCGGCGACCAGCCGGTGGACCGCGACGGTCGTCTTGCCGCTGCCGGCGCTGCCGGCGAGCAGCACCGGTCCCGGCGCGCCGAGGATCTCGTACTGCTCCCGGCTGAGCTTGAGCTCCAGCTCGTCGCCCCCGGCGTCCAGGAGCTTCTGGAGCGCCTCCTCGTCCTGCACGGACGGCCCCAGGAGGAACCAGCGGACGCCGCCGGCCACGGCCTCCTCACCCTCCGGGGAGAAGCCTTCCGGCGGGAGCAGAAAACGCAGCAGCGGCTCGCCCGCATCCGCCGGATCGTCCACCGGGATCTCCGAGAACAGCGCCTCCGGATGCGGCGGCGGCTCGAAGATTTCGAGCTCCTCCAGCGCTTCCAGCTCCAGGAACTCGGCTTCCGGAGCCCGGTTGCGGCGGGCCGTGCGCTCGGCGTCGTCGTGCTCGACGAGGTCCCAGACCTGGAGATGGGAGGTCAGGCGGTCGGGCCGCTCCGGGTCGGCCGATCGCGCCACCGTGAAGAGCAGGCGGTCGCCCGAGTCGGTGCGCGCCTCATAGACCGGACGGCCGATCCCGCGCAGGCGCTTGACCCGCGTGCCGCCTCCCCAGTGCCCCTCGCGCAGCCGGAGCAACGCTTTCCAGACACGGGTCCGCTCGCCGCGCTCGCTCCGCCGCAGCCGCGTGTACAGGTCGGGATGCAGTAATACCGGGAACATGATCTTTCCGTGTGCACCGAAGGACACATTGTAAACAGATCCGAGTTCTGCTCCAAGAGACCTTGATGCACGGGAAAGGATACCCGACTACGGGCGACCTTGCCTCGAACGCTCCGCCTGCGTCCCCCCTCTCCCGGTCGGTGGGGGGGCGATGGGAGAGGGGGACAGGGGGTGAGGTCTACCCGAACCGGGTGTAGAAGCCGCCGGCTTCGGCGGTGCGGCGGAGGGCGTCGGAGGCGAGGAAGCGGTCGCTGACCGTGCCGGCCAGGCGCTCGAGGGTGGAGACGATCTGGCCGAGGCCTTCCTGGTCGGCCCAGCGGCAGAGGCCGCCGCGGAACGGCGGGAAACCGGAGCCGAAGATCATCGCGAGGTCGAGCTCGGCCGCGCTCCGCACGACCTCCTCCTCCAGGCAGCGCGCCGCCTCGTTGACCATGGGCAGCACCGTGCGGTCGGCGATGCGGCCCGGGTCGGGGTCGCTCGCCTTCGGGTGGAGCCCCAGCAAGGTGTAGACGGAGGGATCGGGCTCCTTCCTCTCCCGTCCCTCGTAGCGGTAGAGGCCCTTGCCGTTCTTCTTGCCCAGCCGTCCGTCCGCGGTCAGCCGGTCCAGCCAGGCGGGGAAATGGAGCCGGTCGCTGAACGCTTCGGCAAGGATGTGCGCCACCTTGTTGGCCACGTCGATCCCCACCTCGTCGGCGAGCGCCATCGGACCCACGGGCATGCCCCAATCGGACATGGCGCGGTCCAGATCCTCGATGCGGTAGCCCTCGTCGAGCAGCCAGAAGGCCTCCGCCGAATAGAACATCAACAGCCGGTTGACCAGGAAGCCGGGGGAGTCCTTGACCAGGACCGGCGTCTTGCCCAGCCGCCGGGTGAAGGCGAAGACCGTGTTGACAGCCGACGGGTCGGCCCCCTCGGCAGCGATCACCTCGACCAGCGGCATCTTGTGGACCGGGTTGAAGAAGTGCATGCCCACCACCCGCTCCGGATGCGGCGTCCGCTCTCCGATCCTGCCGATCGACAACGACGAGGTATTCGAAGCCAGCACCGCGTCGTCGGACACCTGCCGGGCCAGCTCCGCAAAAACGGCCTGCTTGACCTCCAGCTTCTCGACGATCGCCTCGATGATGAGGTCCACGTTGCGGAAACCCGAATAGTCCAGGGTCGAGGTGAGGAGCGTCATCTTGCGCCGCGCCGCCGGGGCCTCCAGCCGGTGCCGCTTGACCAGCCGGTCGAACAGCGCGGAGGCGTGGGCCATGCCGCTCGCCAGTGCCTCGGTGTTGACGTCCTTCATCCGTACCGGCAGATCCGCCTCGTGGGCGACAAGCTGGGCGATGCCGCCTCCCATGACCCCGGCGCCGAGGACGGCCGTGCGGTGGACCTCCCGCGGCTCGCCTCCGGGCAGGCCGGCCGTGCGCTTGGCGTCCTCGGACAGCCGGAAGACATGCATCAGGTTCTTAGAAATCCGCGAGGTGGCGAGGTCGGCCGCGGCGCGGGCCTCGGCGTCGAAGCCGGCACGCATCCCGTCCTCGATCCCCATCCGGATGACCTCGATGGCGCGCAGCGGCGCCGGATAGTGCCCGTGCGTCTCTTCCAGGGTCTTCTTGCGCGCCTGGTCAAAGATCACCTTGCGTCCCAGTGGGTTCTTCTCCAGCAGCAGCTCCTTGAAGTCAACGCCCGAGGAGGACGGGCGCTCCTTGCGGTCGATGCGCTCCAGGGCAAAATCGCGCAGGACGTCGAGGAAACGGGCCTCCGGGAGCAGGGCGTCGACCAGCCCGAGCCGCAGGGCCTTGCGGCCGGCGACCGTGCGGCCGGTCAGGATCAGGTCGAGCGACTCGGCGATTCCGATGAGCCGGGGAAGGCGGGTCGAGCCGCCCCAGGCCGGAATGATGCCGAGCTTCACCTCGGGCAGGCCGATACGGGTCGCGGTGCCGTCGCTCGCCACGCGGTACGTCGACGCGAGCGAGATCTCCGTGCCGCCGCCCAGGCAGGTGCCGTGGATCGCGGCCACCGTGGGGAAGGGGAGCGCCTCCCAGGCCGCGAACAGCCGGTGCCCCACCCGCACGCCGGCCTCCGCCTCGATCGGGTCGGTGACCCGCGCGATCTCCTCGACGTCGGCGCCGGCGATGAAGGACCCTTTCTTGCCGGAGAGCAGGATCAGACAGCCGATGTCCTTGCGCGCGGCGGCCGCGGAGATCACCTGCTCCAGCTCCTCCAGAGCGGCCCGGGAGAAGACGTTGACCTTCCGGCCCGGCGCATCGAACGTGAGCGTCGCCAGCCGGTCCGTGCCGACCTCGAGATGGAAGTTGGAATTCACCCCGGTACCACCGCGGCGCGCTCGTCGGCCTCTTTATAGAGGCGCTCGATGACGTCGCCGTACTTCTGGTTGACCACCCGGCGCTTGACCTTCTGGGTCGGCGTCAGCTCGCCGGTCTCCAGCGTGAACTCATCGGGCAGCAAGTCCCAGGCCACGATCTTCTCGAAGCTCGCCAGCTTCGTATTGCAGCTCCTTCACCTCGGCGGCGAACAGCTCGCGCACCCGGGGGTCGCGCAGCAGCGCCTGGTTGTCCGCCGCGCCGATCCCCTGCCGCTCGGCCCACGGCTTGAGCACCTCGAAATCGGGCACCAGCAGCGCGGACAGGAACTTGCGGCGGTCGCCGAGCACTACCGCCTGGCCGATGAAGCGGCTGGACTTGAGCGCGTTCTCGATCGGCGCCGGAGCCACGTTCTTGCCGTAGGCGTTGATGATCAGCTCCTTCTTGCGGTCCGTGATGCGCAGGAACCCTTCGGCGTCGAGCTCGCCGATGTCGCCCGTGTGGAACCAGCCCTCCTCGTCGATCACCTCTGCCGTGGCCTCCGGCAGGTTCCAGTAGCCCTTCATGATGTTGGGGCCCTTGGCCAGGATCTCGCCGTCCTCGGCGATCCGGATATCCACCCCCGGGATGGGCCGGCCGACCGTGCCCATCTTCACCGCCGACGGCGTGTTGACGGAAAGCACGGGCGCGGTCTCGGACAGGCCGTACCCCTCGTAGATCTCGATGCCGGCGCCCCAGAAGAACTCGGCGACCTCGCGGGCCAGGGGGGCGCCGCCGGAGAGGGCGAACTTGAAACGGCCGCCCAGGCGCTCCCGGATCTTGCCGAAGACCAGCTTGTCGGCCAAAGTGAGCTTCAAGCCGAGGAAACCCGGCGGCCTCTGGTGCTTGATCCGCCAGGGCAAGGCCTCGCGGCCCACCCGCTGCGCCCAGGCGAAAATCTTCTGCTTGCCGGGCGAGCTGGACGCGACGTTCTCCTGCACCCGCGACAGCACCTTCTCATAGACCCGGGGCACCGACACGAAGACCTGCGGCTTGACCTCCTGGAGGTTCTGCGCCACAGTCTGCACCGACTCCGCATACGCGATGCTGCAACCCATATAGAAGTAGCAGTAGTCGACCGTGCGCTCGAACGAGTGCGAGAGCGGCAGGAACGACAGCGCCGTGAACTTGCCGTCGAGCGGCAGCGCCTCCATGGCGGCGACGACGTTCGAGACGATGTTGCGATGCGTCAGCATGACCCCCTTGGGCTGGCCGGTGGTGCCGCTCGTATAGATGAACGTCGCCAGGTCGTCCGGCTTGGCGGTGCGGGCCTTCTGCTCGAACGCCACCGGGTCGGGATTGGCGCCCCGCTCCAGCAGGGCCGACAGGGTGATCACCCGCGGATCGTGCGACTCGCCCTGGATCAGCACGAGCTGGCGGACCTGGGGCAGGTCGTCGGCATGCGAGAGGAACCCGTCCAGGTGCTGGAGGGTATGGGCCACCACCACCTTGGCCCCGCAGTCGTTGGCGATATAGGAGGCCTGGTCGGGCAGCAGGGTCGGATAGATGGGGACGAGCACCGCGCCGACCGACAGCGTCGCGAAGTCCACGGTCGGCCAGTGCGGCCCGTTCTCGGCCATCAGGGCCACGCGGTCTCCGGGCTCGACTCCGAGCCCTTCGAGCGCCTTGGCCAGCCGGCGGACGCGGTCGACCAGCTCGGCGGTCGACACCGGCTGGTAGGTCCCCCCGACCTTATGGAGAAGGCAGTCAGGCTTGCTGTAGCTCGCCGCCTTCAGGAACAGCTCCGGCAATGTGGTGACGGACATTGGCGCCTCCTGGCATGTCAAGTCAGGGATTCTATCCCAACCCGGCAAGGGCTTCGGGACACCACTTCGGCCGAGAAGGTCCCGCTTTGCCGCTCAGGGCAAACTTTTCCTATGGGGATGGACTGAGCCGGCAATGACGCCCGGCCCTCGAGATCCAACCTCAGGAGAGTCCTGTCATGACTTCCCGCAACCTGCACCACCGTGTCAACGCCCTCGTCCTCGCCGTTCTGCTCGTCCTCGCGGCCGTTCCCGTCCAGGCCTTTCCGTTGACGAATGAGCCCATCTCCGACTGGTCCGCCGGCAGCCTCTGGGAGATGTTCCGCTCCCTCATCATCGGCGTCTGGCAGGGGGAGGGGATGTTGATCGATCCGAACGGCGCGACCGCCCCGGACAGTGTGACCGACCCGGGCGACGAGGGAATGACGATCGATCCCAACGGCTAAACTCGCCAAACCCGCTGTCACGAAATCACGCCTTCCGGCAACTTAGTCTTCTAGAGGGGCAGCTCCGAGTGGAGATGCCCCCGTTGCCTTGGGAGGAAAAAAGCGTGGAAGACGCCCACCTTTCGCTGGAGACGTTGGCAAAGCTGCTGTCCGGAGGTCTGGAATCGGATGTGCTCGTGACGCAGGTCGTGCCTCACTTCCTGGCATGGTGCCCTGTATGCCGGGAGCGATGCCGCGAGATTCGCAGGCTGCAAGAGGAGGTTGGCCACTGGAACGAGGAGGTTGCTGTCCTGGAAGGCCTTGAGGCCCCTGAGCTCTGGCGTCAATTGTCCGACCTGCGATTCGAGGAACAGGTAAAGCGGGTTGAGGAGGAGGAGTTTCACACCTGGGGACTCTGCCAACTGCTTCTCAAGAGCAGCCGGGAGGCGGTTTTCGGAGATCCGGCTGCCGCGGTCAATCTCGCCAATCTGGCCGTCAAGATCTCCAGCCATCTGGGCGAGGCCTACGACCCGAACTGGGTGTGGGACCTGCGCGCCCGCGCCTTTGCCTATCTCGGCAACGCGCGTCGAGTCCTCGGGGAGCTGAGGAGCGCCGACGACGCGATGCGTAAGGCAGAGCGATGCCTGTCTCGGAGCTCAACGGGAGATCTCGGCGTCAGGGCGGAAATCCTCGATCTGAAGTGTTCGCTGCGCCGCGCTCAACGAAGACTCGACGAGGCCCTGGGTCTTGCGGATCAGGCGTTTGCCCTGTTTCAAGAGCTGGGGAGTTTCGTAGACCAGGCCAAGGGGATCATCTCTAAGGCCAAAATCTTGGAGGAGCGAGGCGATCTCGATCAGGCAATCTCGCTGCTCCAAGCGGCTCCGGGCCAAGTCGATTTCGCCCGTGAGCCTCGCCTGTTCGCCTACGCCCGGTACAACCTGCTCGGCTGCCTTCTGTTGGCAGGACGGCATCCTCAGGCGGAGCAGCTTCTACCCGAGATCGAAGGACTTTTCGGAGCGTTGGGCCAACCCCTCGACCTCGTCCGCCTGAGCTGGGCTCGGGCCAACATCGCTTTGGGTCTCGGGGACCTCAGAGCGGCCGAGGAGACATTCGACCAGGTTCGGCAGGAGTTCGCCGCCCGCGGCATGGCGTACGACGCCGCCCTGGTCTGCCTCGACCTCTCGCTGCTCTACCACCAGGAACGCCGCACCGCGGAGTTGAAGCAACTGACAGGGGAGTTGGTGGCGATCTTCGAGGGGGAGGAGATCCACCGGGAGGCGATCGGGGCCTTCTATCTCTTCCAGAAGGCATCGCTGGAGGAGCGCCTCACCGTGGACATCATCACGCGGCTGGCCGACGTGCTACGGAGGTATCGGCCGGGGAACGGGATGTAGGGTAAGTCGGTATCGGACAGGTCCGCGTAATTGACGGACAGACCTGCGTAGGTACCAGACACATCCGCGTAGGTACAGGACAGATCCGCTCAGATCTGGACAGGCATGCATAGAAATCAGACAGAGCTTAGAAGTAAACGGACAAGTCTGCGTAGATTTCGGACAATTCAGCGTAGGTATCGGACAGTTCCACGTAGGTGACGGACTCTGGCAATGAGGGAAGCCGGCCAGCCGGGCCTGAACGGGCCAGACCGGCGGCGCCAACCAGCGGACGACAGGATCGGAGATTTCCGACTGGCTGGCTGTGCGGGCCGGGTTGATGGAAGGCGGGCCGAGTCAGCCGCTCACCGCGGCCGTTAACCGTTAGCGGCCCGAGTGAGCCACTAACCGGCCGGTTTAGCCGTTAACTCGCCGAGTTAAGGCTTATGCGCGCCGTTTAAGGCTTAGCCGGAGATTTTAAGGCTTAACCGGCCGAGTTAAGCCTTAGCAGGGCGGGTTAAGGCTTAAAGGACTGAGTTAAGACCTAAACAGGCCAGGAGCACCGTCCCCCTGGGAGCGCCGGCGTCTCGCCGGCCCCGCGACCTCATGGAGCGCAAGCAGGGCACGACCAAGGAAGACCTTCCTGATACCATCAAGGAACTATGTTGAAGACGATCGAAGGCATCTACAGGGAAGGCAAGGTCGAGCTTGCCGAGCGGCCGGAAGGCGTTAGGGGATGAGGTGCCGGTCCTCGTGACGTTCCTTCCATCGCACCGGATCGACCTCAGGGCGCAGGGAATCGACGAGATACAGGCAGCCAACCTGCGGGCCCGCCTGAAGACCTTCGCCGCCGACTGGGATGACGCGGAGATGGACGCCTATGACGACTACGACACCGCCAAGGCCAAGCTGCAAGCGGGGTGACGTCGCTCGCGCGCTCTTCCCGATTCTAACCTGCGAACTGCAAAGCTCCGCCCTGTCTTGGTCGTACAAGCGGACGATTTGAAGACGAGTCTGTCGCAGGTCATCGTCGCGATGATCACGAGCGAGCTCTTCCGGGCCGGCCACCTGAGCCGCGTCGCGTAGAGATCCTCCGCGCGACCCCCGAAGGGCGACAGGC
>CAWJGT010000032.1:0-188799 GCA_963842525.1 uncultured Holophagales bacterium | reverse complement strand
GTTGCCAGATTGACATGGACCGGGCGCTGCAACGTCGCTTTAGGCTGTATCCGTTCCTTTGGCGATCGAGCCATACACGAAGGCTGCCTGAATCCGATCCCTGAAGAGCGCGAGAGCCTCTTCCAGCGGGCCGGCGATGCCAATGGTCTTAACTACCAAGCCGTGTAGCTCGGCGAAGACCGGCGAATCGCGGTTAGCCTGGTAGTGCTTCTGGTTCCCGACTCGGGTGGCTGTGATCAACCCGCTCTCCGCGAGGCGAACCAGTTGGCGATGCACCGCGCCGGTGCCGGAATCTGCTAGCGTAATCACCTCTGCGCTCTGAAAGCTCCGCCTGGCTGGCCGAAGAGAAGCGCGAGGACACGCTGCTGGACGGGCGAGAAGAGAGCATCGGCGAGTCTCGTGCTCGGCGTGAGCGCAGTTCCCATATTGGGTAGGATAGTTCCCGAAATGGGAAGACGCAAGCGCCGTGCCGCTCCACCACCCGAGTCCGCGGCGACCCTGGACCCCGAGTGGCCGACTCCGGAGGCGTTTCAGGTATCCTGGGAACGGTCCAGCTTGGCCCGTGTCGCCTTCAGATCACCGGAGATGCTTCTGCGCGACTCAGTATCGATTGGGCGTGACTCTGAGGAGGTTTCGAGGGATTTGCGACGCGTTCCAAATTTTCTGGATCGATTCCAAAAATTTGGTAGGCGTTCCAAATTTTCTGTACCGGTTCCAAGAAACTCCGGACGCGTTCCAAATTTCCTGGACCGCTTCCGGAAATTTGGTAGGCGTTCCAAGTTTTCTGCGCCGGTCCCAAAAAATTCTGGACGCGTTCCAAGTTTTCTGGATCGCTTCCAAAAAACCTGGCAGGCCTTCCAAATTTTCTGCACCGGTTCCGCGTGACTCTGGATGCCTTCCAAATTTTCTGGATCGATCCCACGTGGCTCTGAGTCGCTTCCGGAACCGGCTGGAGGAGGTAGACTCGGCTCGCCATGCCCTGGACCGATCCGCCTCCCCTGCCGGACTTCCTCTCCCGCCAGCTCCCTTTCCGCCGGGCGGCCTACGTGCTGGAGAAGGGGCCGGATGCTGGACGACAGGTCCATCTGATCGACCATGGCGATCCGGCGGCGCGGCCGGTCCTGCTGCTGCATGGGAATCCGACGTGGTGCTTCCTCTGGCGCAAGGTCATCCCGCTTCTGCCGTCCTTCCGCTGCGTGGCTCCAGACCTCCTGGGCCTGGGGCTCTCGTCGCGCCTGCCGCAGCTCGCGGATCATCGGGTCGAGCGCCATGGCGCGGCGATCGCCGAGGTCGTGGAGAGCCTCGATCTCCGCGGCATCGTGCTGGTCGGGCAGGACTGGGGAGGCTCGATCGGCGCGCAGGTGGGGGCGCGGCTGCCGGAGCGCTTCGCCGGCCTCGTCTTCGCCAACACTGTCGTGTCTGTCCCCGCCTTTCCGCGGAGCACCGCGTTCCACACCTTTGCGCGCGTGCCGCTCCTGAGCGATCTCGTGTTCCGCGGCCTCGGGTTCCCCCAGAATGTGTTGCGGCGGGTGCAGGGGGACAAGGCGTCGATCCGCGGCGAGGTGGCCCGGGCGTATCGATGGCCCCTGCGGACGTGGGACGACCGCGTCGCTCCGCTCGCCCTGGCGCGGATGGTTCCCAACCGGCCGGACCACTGGAGCATGGAGGCGCTGCGCCATGGTGATGCCTGGGCGCGGTCCTTCCCAGGTCCGATCGCGCTGGTCTGGGGGATGAGAGATCCGATCCTCGGCAGGGCGCTGCGGCGCCACGAGCGCGCCTTCCCACAGGCCCCGGTCACGCGGACAGAGGCCGGTCATTTCCTGCAGGAAGAGGTCCCGGAGGCTTTGGCCGCTGCAATCGAGGACGTGGCAGAGCGGATCGTGCTCACCTGAAACGTCTTCCTTCCTCCCCTCGTACTCTCTTTGCAGAAGGAGACCCCCATGGAAACCCTCCTGCAGGACCTCCGTTTCGGCCTGCGGACGCTCGCGCGGCGCCCGGCTTTCACCCTGGTGGCCGTGCTGACGCTGGCGCTGGGGATCGGCGCCAACACGGCGCTGTTCACGGTGGTGGAGGCGGTGCTGCTGCGGCGCCTGCCGTTCCGCGACGCTTGGTCGGTCGCCCACCGGACGCGGGAGCTGGGGTTGCGTATGGCCCTTGGCGCCCAGCGCAGCACGGTGCTGTGGATGATCCTCAAGGAAGCCGGGATTCTGGCTGGTATCGGCCTTTTCACAGGCCTCGTGCTGGCTCTCGGTGCCACGCGGGTGATGGCCAGCCTGCTCTTCGGCGTGCCGGCGACCGACCCCGCCACGTTCGCTGCCGTGGCCTTCGCCCTGGCGGCTGTATCGCTCGCCGCGGCCTGGCTGCCGGGCCGCCGGGCCACGCAGGTAGATCCGATGGTGGCACTGCGGGCAGAATAGAGGTCATGCCAGTGCAACCGGAACGGACCGAGAGCGAGGAGGCAGCGACCCGGCAAGCGGCCCCGGGCCACCTACGGCCTCGGCTGAGGGAGAAGCTTCCGGAGCTGCTTCTGGAGGCCGCCTCGGTGGTTTTTGCCGTGCTCCTGGCCTTCGCGGTCGACGAGTGGCGCGAGACGCGAAGCCGGCAGGCCCTGGCCGATCGCGCCCGGACCAGCATCCTCGAAGAGATCCGCGCCAACGCCGCAGAGCTGCGCCGTACCCTGGACTCCAACAGGGCCATGCTGAAACGCCTGGAGGAGGATCTGCTTCGGGTCGAGGCGGGAGAGGAGCCGCCGCTCGAAGTCAACTTCTCCATCGCCCTCCTCTCCTCCGCCTCCTGGCAGACCGCTCAGGTAACCCAGGCGGCCCACTTCGTCGACTACGACTGGGTGACACGCGTCTCGCGCATCTACGAGCTCCAGTCCCTCTATGTGACCAATCAGACCAGTCTCCTGGACCGTATCGACGCCATCCCGGAGCGGGTGAAGGACGATCCACAGCGGATGCTCGAGGTCATGACCCAGCGGGTGAAGACTGTTCTCAATTTCCAGACCGCGCTGCTCGAGGGATACGAGGAGATCCTGAAAGCAGGCCGCTAGAGCGCTGCCTGCCGCAGCTCCGGGAAAACCTTGCCAACCTTGTTGAGCAGGTACTCGCCGTAGGTGCCCTGGAAGTCATGGACGCTGGCGTGATCCCAGCGGTCGTCGTCGGAGGGAGGCTCCACGCCGCCTCCAGGTCCTGCGCAAAGAGCCCGGCTGAGCTCGCGCAGCCGCTGTTGCAGGCCCTCGTCCACGCCGTGCCCGACGACGTAGAAGAAGCCGCTCTCCCGGCACGCCTGCCCGAGCTGCGCGGCGCCCTCCCAATGACTGTTATGCCGGCGACCAGCTCGCTCACGTCAAGGATCGGCACGTGGGAAAAGTCTTGCGCTTGTCTCATGGGAACGTCCTCTTGGCTGGCCATACTGGTATAGCATCTCCCTCCCTGACCTCGTTTCGATGGCACTGGAGAGGAGCTGTGATGAGAGCCACGTCCGTCGCACTGATCCTGCTGAGCCTGCTCGCGGGCTGCCGCGCTCCCGCGACGGACCCGCCGCCGGTAGAGACCCCTGCCAGCGCCGCCGAGGCCGAGCCCACTGCCGAGCCAGCCGGGCAGGTTCCCGAGACGATCCGGGAGACGAAGAGCCTCAAGGGCGAATTCGTCGGTTTCGAGGCAGGCGACTACCTGCACGCGGTGATCCGCCAGCCGGATGGCAAGACCTCGTCGTTCTTCCTCGATCGTGGGATGGAGATCTTCCTGCTGGACCACCAGAACCAGCCGCTGGAGCTGACCTACCAGGTCGTCGACACTCATGTCCCCGAAGCCGGAGGGACCATGACAATCGAGCGGCTGAGCGCCATCCAGGCCGGCGAACAGACCTTCGCCGACTGGTGGAAGACCGCCGAGCCGAGCTTCGGCGGGCTGCTGGCCGAATACCAGTCGCGGATCGAAGAGGCCACACTGATTCCGCGGGTGCAACCCGAAGAGTTGCCAGGCGAGGATTCCGACGACGGCGAGGGCCGTAGCGGAAGCTTATCGAGCCTGGCTCACTCGGCCGCGCTTCCTCTTCCGCCGCACCGGCTTCTCGTGCTTCCCAACGGAAGCGTTCGAGGTCGATCCGGCCACGCTCGTCGAAGACCACGCCCTCCTCTTCCAGGAGGTGGCGCTGCAAGCCCTCCTCCCAGCCGACTCCGCCGCGCGAGCTGATCTCGCCGCGGGAATTGATCACCCGCTGCCAGGGAATGTCCAAGCCTTCAGGCGTCGATCGGAGAGCGGTGCCAACCCGCCGCGCGGAGCGGACCAAGCCTGCCATCGCCGCCACCTGCCCGTACGTGGCCACCTTGCCCGGCGGGATGCAGGCGATCACGGCATAGATCTTCTCGAACGGATGGGCCGGCGCCGGCTTGCGGGTCGGGGGCATGGCTCAGAGACCGGCTTCGGAGGCGACAATGGCGAGAAAGCGGCGAAGCGTCGCGGCGCCCTCTTGAAACTGTCTCTGGACCAGTGCGTGGTCTACCGTGGAATAGCCATGAGCGATGCGGTTCCGCAGCCCGACCGCGCCCCGAAGCCCTTGCGCAAGATCGCGGTCAATCGCCTGACGGTCAGCCAAAACATCGAACATGGAGGCGGCGTCGTCGGGGGAACCCCATCTCATGTCCGCGATCCAATGGGCGGCGAGATCGATGCACTCTTGGATTGCAAGGAAGAGGCGAAAACTTGCAAGGTCCCGGCGATCCTCGTCCTTCATCAGATCCGGGAGGGGCGCGGAAATCAGACTCTCGGCTTGATCGAGCCAGCCCTTGGCCCTGGCTACCTTGCCGGAGACGACGTCAGGCTTGACCATGCTTCGACTTGCTCCCTCAGATCTCGAATGATTGCTCGCTGAATCATGCGGGCCGTCGGCGCCCAGTCCCACCAATCGATCATGGACTTGGCGCTGAACTCAGTCCAGAGCCCCACCTCCCGCTCAAAAAGAAGGATACCCTCCCGCGCCACCTCGAAGCGCAGGAGAGGCGATGCTCCATCAAGCAGGACTATATCAACCTCGCGCCCAGCAGCGCGCCCGAGCTCTGCCTCCACTCGAAAAAGGAGAGATGCCGAATAAGGTTCCAGGAGCAACCCGATGTCAACATCACTGTGACGGTGCGCCTCTCCCCGGGCCATCGATCCGAAGAGGACCGCCAGCCGGATCTCCGGGTGCGCCGCCGCTGTTTGCCTTAATCGATCCGCCAGCTCCATAGCGCCATATTACTACGATAGATGACCTGGAGCCGGCGGCAACGCCGCGGTCGATGAAAGTCTGTGCGGGCGAGACGCCCGCGGTCCCAGGGGCCCCCACCACGCCCAGCACCCTCTACAGAGAGCTTCGGACACTTATTCCCGGCACCGCCACCGCGCCGGACGACACCACCAGCAGCCGCCAGCCCTCCGCCCGCGTGCCGGACAGGTCGAGGTGGCCGGTGAGGAAGAAGAGGCGCGAGGTGTCCGGCTTCTGCGGGGCCGTGCAGAAGCGGTCCTGGAGATAGAAGGGCGGGATGGCCTGGTAGAAGAGCTTCGCCTGGATGGTTGCCGGCTGGCGGCCTCCCAGGTCCGAGAGCGGGATGGTGTAGGTCAATGCGTCGCCGCCGCCTCCCAGGCCGCCCTGGGACTTGGGCAGGTACCAGGGATCGCTCACCTGTCCGCCTCGGCCGGAGGGCAGCTTGGGCAGGATGTCGTGGACCAGGTCCTCCGCGCTGAGCTTGGCGCTGCCCAGACCGGCTTTCTCCGCTCGCTCGACGCTCGGGTCCCAGCCTCGCGGCAGGAGGCGGTTGTCCTTCAGGTCGTGGGCGATGGACAGGAAGCTGGTGGTGAGCTTGCCGCGCGGATCGCGCACCAATTCCTGATAGATCTGTACCTGGTCCTGCCGCGTGATGTTCGTGTAGTGGGGCTGGAACCAGTCCTTCTGCTCCGCCACGGTCATGGGCTGACATTCGCTCTTCCAATAGAATTCGCCCCTCACCGGCTTGTTGTTCTCGTCGAGGATCACACCCGCCGGCGAGGTGCGGCCGGACACCCAGATCGGCTGTCCGCTCGCGTCGAGCACCGAAAGCTCGACGAAAAGCCGGCGGAAGCCAACGCCTGATGGGAGCTTGTGGCCGGCGAGGTTCTGCACCTCCACCTGGGCAGTGAGCTGGCCGTCCTCCATCTTTACATTGCTCACCGCCACGGTCGCGGTCTCGTTGTCGGCCTGCTGGATCATGGAGTTGTAGGTGGTCGTCAGGGGCGCCACACCGCGGGAGGTGAGCATCGGGTCCTGGATGCGGATGCCCAGGATGTCCGGGAACTGCTGGGCGATCTTGTTGAAGAAGACGTTCAGGCCCACCAGCGCGTGACGTGAGAACGGCTGCCGCGGTTTCAGATCGATCTCCGACATCGGCCGCCGGTTCTCGGTCTGCGGCATGTTGCTCGCCTCCTGGATGGAGGCGATCTTGGATTCGAGCGTCCCATCGACTCCCGGATAGCTGGTGGGCATGTGGCAGCTCTGACAGGAACGCGGCGTCGCGCCGCCGTCGCGGAAGTCGCTGAGCACCCATTCCGGATAGGTCGCCTGCTCGATGATGATCTTCGGCTTGCCGGTCCGGCGGTCGATGAACGGCTTGCTGCCGTCGAACACCGGCAGCACCACACTGTGGCAGCTCCCGCAGATCTTCGAGGAGTGGATGTTGGTGTATTCGATCGGTTTGATGCCGAGCGTGTGATCCATCGGCACCTGCTGCGGTCCGTCGAAGGGGCCGAGGATCGCGGTCGGAGCGTTCGCCACGAAGTCGCCGGTGAAGGTGTCGCCGATGGGTTTGCTTTCGTCCACCTCGATGTGATGGCAGACCGTGCAGGAGACGCCGTCGCGGGCGAGGCCTCCGTACAGGGAATCCCGCTGCTGCTCGGGCGTGACTGCCTGGTAGGGGATGGCGTTCACCATCTTGCGCTGGAACAGCTCGCGTTTCACGATGGGCTGCGAATTCTGATTCAACCCCAGCAGCGCCGTGTTGTTGCAGACCTCGTTTGCCTTCTCGGGATCGCCGGGGAACTGATCGAGGCAGAACTGCCGCTGGCCCATGACGCCGTGGCAGTGCAGGCAGAGGTCCTGGATCACCGGCGCGATGCCGGCGTGCAGCGTCTCCTCGCTCTCGAGCTGGGCGAAGAAGATCGGATCGCGGCCGGCGAGCCCCATGGGCGAGCTGCGCCATTCGCCATAGGGAGCAATATTGATCAGTCCTTCGTAGGCCTTCTGGCTCGCCGGCTGGAGCGTCATGTCGAAATGCATGCCGGTCGCGCCCGCGGCGTGGCAGCCGACGCACTGGTCCGAGGTGAGGAACAGCGGCGGCCCGCCGGCGCCGGAAACCGCATGATCGTAGGGCTCCGGAGGCATGGCCAGCTTCGCCTCGGCCTCTTTCCAGGTCGGCTTCGTCACCCGCCCGGCGCCGAAGGTCGCAAGGAAATCCTTTCCATAGGCGGACAGCGGTTGGCTCACCCGGCTCACCTGCGAGGGCGGGCCGAGGGCATGGATCCGGTCGTGCGAGGGCATCGCCTCCACGTGCGCATCGGAGTCGACGTCGACGTCGTCCATGGGTTTGTCGTCCAGCAGGGGCGGCTGGTCCTGCAGATAGAACGTCGGGAAGCTGTTGGGCTTGCCGAGCACGAACGCCAGGTTGGAGAAGGTGAATTCCGCGTCGGCCGAGGCGTGGCAGTTGACGCAGTAATAGCCGAAGCCCATCCAGGGATAGGGAAAGTTGACCGGTGGAGGCCAGTCGAGCTGGGCCTCCTGGGGCACGATATCCGTCGGCACCCAGGTGGCCCACCACCAGCCGTCCTTGGCGCCCTGCCGGTCCTTGACCATGAAGGGGATGCTGAGGAGCTTGAACTTGGCAGGATTCGGGTCGCGGAGCATCTCCTCGGTCGTGGTGCCGTACATGAGCTTGACGATCATGGCGCCGTCGGCAATGGGCTGGACCTCACCCTTGCCGTCGAGGCTGAGCTGCGGGAAGGCCTCGCGGCACTTCTCCACGAAATGCCGCTCGCCGGCCGCATCACGCTCGCACATCCACCGGTAGACGTCGGGCGAGTAATAGACGAGCACCGAGCCGTGGACCGCCCAGCTCTGGGAGACCCAGGCCGGCAGGTGTGGATCGGTGCTCGACGTCCCGAGCGTCGCGATCGTCGGACCGGAGGGGCGGATCTGGACGTCATGCGGCCAGCCCAGGTGCTTGTAGCACTCCGCCTTCATGAAGCGGCCGAGGAGGAGCTCGTACTCCGATTTCCGAAATTCGTATTCGCTCGGCAGCGGCAGCTTCTCCCGGCAGACCGCGGGAATGCTCTCCTGGTCCGGCTCCGTGGCTCGCACCGGAGATGCGGGGCGCAGAAGGGCAAGGGCTCCCGCGAGCGGCAGGACCACCAGGGCAAGGGAGAATGCGGCGCGACGTGACCTCATCGGTGAGCTCCTCAGAAAGGGCCGTCACGCGCAGCCGGTACCGGCCGGTGCGCGAGGGCCCGGCATGGCTTCATGCAACCAGAGGGCAGGATGGTAGCACGGCGGCAAGGAGGCGAACCGTGGATGGCAGACCAGAGATTTCCGGGTTCGGTAGCCCAGGGTGTGAACCCTGGGCGAGGGCTGCACCGGATGGGCCGGCGAGGTTGACCAACCGTCAACTGTGCGCCATCCTCACAAATCCGGGTGACGGCCACCAGCCGGTCCCCAGCCCGCCATGAATCCCAGCGATCAACAGCTCCCTCCGGCCTCCCGCCGGCTGGAAGTCCCGGTCCTGGTCGACGGCCGCGGGACGGCTTGGGCGGCCGGGGTGATCGATGCCACGCTGCGGCACCAGGGGCGGATGGTGCTGGCGGAATCGCCGCCGCCCGGCCTGCCGGCGGAGACGATCACGGCCGCTCTTGCCACGGCCGCGGGTCTCGGCGAGGCTCGCGGGAATTCCGGCGCGGTCACGATCGCCTTTTCGGTCGAGCCGGGCGGTGAGATCCGGTTCCTGGATTCCGTGCCCGGACTGCCCGGCGGATATGCGCTCGTCGAGGCGCTCACCGGGCTCGACCTTGCCGCTCTCCAGGCCCATGCTTCCCGCGGCGGCCGGCTCGACGGCGAGCCTCTCGAGCCGCGGGGGCATGCCCTCCAGGTCTGCCTGTCCGCTCTCGACCCGGAGGCCGGGTTCGCCCCGAGCCCCGGGCTCGATCGAGGTCCTCCGCCTCCCGGCCGGAGCCGGCCTGCGCGCCGATGCCGCGGTCGAGGAAGGGAGCGTTCCGGACGCGGCCGATCCGGCCCTCGCCCGCATCACTGCCCATGGCAGGACACGGAACGAGGCCCTCTTGCGCCTCCAGCGCGGCCTTGCCCGGACCGAGGCGCGGGTCCGCGGCGGCTGCACGGACAAGGCCTTCCTCGCCGAGGTCCTGGACCGCACCGAGGTCGAGGCCGGCGACGCCGATCCGGGCTGGCTCGAAGGTCTGGTGGCGCGCGGCGAGCACCTGCCGCGGCGCGGCGCCGAGGCGGCCCTCCTGGAGGCGGCGCTCGTCTCCCACGACTCCGAGCTCGGTCAGGCCCGCGCCCGCTTCTTCGCCTCCGCGACCCGCGGCCGGCCCGAGGCCCTCGCCGAGATCGACCTTCCGATCGAGCTGTCGCACCGCGGGCATGTCTACTCGCTCCGCGTCGCCCGCCTGGACCCTGGGCGCTACCGCGTCGAGGTCGATGATCATCGCCGTCTCGAAGTCCAGGCGGACCCGCCGGGGCGGACCGGCCGGCGCCTCGCCTGCGGCAGCCGGAGCTGGCAGGTCGCCTCGGTCTCCCGCGAGGGCGAGGTCCTCGTCGAAGTGGACGGCGTCCCGCACCGGATCGCCGGGGACGCACGGCTCGTGGTGCGGTCCCCTGCGCCGGCCGTGGTGGCTTCCCTGGCCGTGGCCGAAGGGGACGAAGTCGATGCCGGTGCCCCTCTGGCGGTGCTCGAAGCGATGAAGATGGAGACCACGATCCATGCGCCCGGCGCCGGCCGGGTGTGCAAGATCCTGGTACGCCGCAGCGCTGTGGTAGGTCCCGGCGCCCCCTTGCTCCTCCTCCAGCCCGCGGACGGCGCCGCGCGGCCGGCTCCGGCGGCTCCCGGCGAGCGGGTCCGCTTCGACGCTCTCGCCAACGGCTTCGGCGACGCAAGCCCGGGCACGCGGGTCCGCGAGAGCCTCGAAGAGCTGCGCCGGCTGGTCCTCGGCTACGACGTCGACCCGGGGGAGGTCCGGCGCCTGCTCGCCGATCTCGCCGCCACCCCGGAGCCCGACGAGCCGTTGGAGGAGGAGATCCTGCGCGTCTTTGTGGACGTCGCGACCCTCTTCCGCCGCCGGCCGGGCGAGGAGCCGGCGGACGGCCGCCGCAGCGCCGAGGAGTACCTCTTCACCTATCTGCGGGACCTGGACGCCCGCGGCGAGGGGCTCCCCGCCACCTTCCTCGACCGGCTCCTCCGCGCCCTCTCCCACTACAGGGTCGCAAGCCTCGACCGCACGCCGGAGCTGGAGGAGAGCCTCTTCCGGATCGCCACGTCGCACCGCCGCTTCGCCCGGCACGTGCCACCCTTGCTCACCCTCCTCGAGCGGCTCCTGGAGCGCGACGGGGAGGGGCGGGTGGAGCTGCGCGGGCTCCTCGACCGGCTGATCGCCGAGACCCAGGGACGGGAGCCGGCGGTCCACGACCTCGCCCGCGAGCTGCGCTACCGGCGCTTCGAGCAGCGGCTGGTCCTGGAAGCCCGCAGCCAGGTCTACGAACAGGCCGAGGCCGACCTCGCCCGCCTGGCGCGCCATCCGGCTCCGAAGGAACGCGCCGAGCGCATCCGGGCGCTCGTCGACTGCACGCTCCCTCTCCATCACCTCCTCTCGCAGCGGTTCGCGGCGGCCTCCCCGGTCCTGCGCCTGGCCCTGCTGGAGGTCATGCTCCGGCGCTACTACCGCATGCGCGAGCTGGAGTCCGTCTCGGTCTTCACCGCCGCCGGGCAGAGCCTCGCCACGGCCTCCTATCCCTACCAGGGTGGGCGCATCCACGTCCTCGCGATCCATGCCGGGGATGTGGAACCGGCCGGCTCGCTCATGCCCTTCGAGGCGGCCCTCGCAGCCCTGCGCCGAATGGCCGGCGAGACACCCGACACCCCTGAAACCCCTCAAGATACCGAGGTGGTGATCGACGTTTACGCCTGGCAACCCGACGCCGGGGGTGACGAGGATGCGGAGGCGGCCGGGCTCGCGGAGCGGATCGGCGCGGCGAATTTGCCGCCCCGCGTCAGCCGGGCGGCCGTGGCCTGCGCCGGCCCCGGCGGCATGCGGCACTTCACCTGGCGCCGCGGCGAGGACGGCGCCTTCGCCGAGGAGAGCCTCTACCGCGGCCTCCATCCGATGATGGTACGGCGGCTGGAGCTGGCGCGCTTCCGCAATTTCCGGCTGGAACGGCTGGAGGCTCCCGAGGACGTCTTCCTCTTCCGCGGCACGGCCCGGGAGAACCCTGGGGACGAGCGGCTCTTCGCCCTGGCCGAGGTGCGCGACATGACCCCGGTGCGCGAAGGCTCGGGCCGCATCGTCCAGTTCCCGCAGCTCGAGCAGGCGCTGATGGAGGCCTTCGCCGCCATCCGCCGCGTCCAGGCCCGCCGCCCCGCCGCCGAGCGCCTGCAGTGGAACCGGGTCCTCCTCTACCTCTGGCCGGTCGTCGACCTGCATCCCGAGGAGCTGAGCGGCCTCCTCCACCGCCTGGGCCCGCTCGCCAACGGCCTGGGGCTCGAAAAGGTGGACCTGCGCTGCCGCATCCCCGACCGCGAGACCGGAGAGGTGCGCGACTGGGTCCTGGAGATCTCGAACCCGGGCGAGGCCGGCCGCTACGTCCGCTTCCGCAAGCCGTCGGAGGCGCCGTTGAAGCCGTTGCGGCCGTACGCGCAGAAGGTCGTCGAGCTGCGCCGGCGCGGGCTGGTCCATCCGTACGAGCTGGTCAAGATGCTGGCCCCGGCGGAGCCGCAGCCGGGCCTCCCCGCGGGACGCTTCGAGGAGCACGACCTCGACGCCGACGGCCGGCTCGCCCCGGTCCACCGCCCGTACGGCGGCAACCAGGCCAACCTGGTGGCGGGCGTGGTCCGCAGCTTTACCGGCCGCTACCCGGAAGGGATGGCGCGGGTGGTCCTCCTCGGCGATCCGAGCCGCGGCCTGGGAGCGCTCGCCGAGCCCGAATGCCGGCTCATCCTCGCCAGCCTCGACCTGGCCGCGGACATGGGCGTGCCCCTCGAATGGTTCGCCGTCTCGGCCGGGGCCAGGATCTCCATGGACAGCGGCACGGAGAACATGGACTGGATCGCCCGCGTGCTGCGCCGCCTGGTCGAATTCACCCAGGCCGGCGGCGAGGTCAACCTCGTCGTGTCCGGCCTCAACGCCGGCGCCCAGCCTTATTGGAATGCCGAGGCGACCATGCTGATGCACACCCGCGGCATCCTGATCATGACGCCCGAGGGGGCCATGGTGCTGACCGGCAAGCGGGCCCTGGACTATTCGGGAGGCGTCTCGGCCGAGGACGACCTCGGCATCGGCGGCTATGAGCGGATCATGGGCCCGAACGGTCAGGCGCAGTACTTCGCCGCCGACCTGGGGGAGGCCTGCCGCATCCTGCTGCGCTGGTACGAGCACACCTGGAAGACGCCGGGCGAGCGCTTCCCGCGGCCCGCGGTCACGACGGACCCGCGCGACCGCGACGTGAGCGGCTTCCCGCACGGCGGCGCCTTCAAGACCCTGGGCGAGGTGTTCTCCGACGCCACCAACCCGGGACGCAAGAAGCCGTTCGAGATCCGCCAGGTGATGAGCGCGGTGATCGACCAGGACCATCCGCCCCTGGAGCGCTGGTACGGCATGCGCGACGCCGAGACCGCCGTGGTCTGGGACGCGCACCTCGGCGGCTGGCCGGTCTGCCTGCTGGGCTTCGAATCCAAGCCCCTGCCCCGGATCGGCTACGTGCCCGTCTACGGCCCCGACCAGTGGACGGGCGGCACCCTCTTCCCGCTCTCCTCCAAAAAGGTGGCGCGGGCCCTGAACTCGGCGAGCGGCAACCGGCCGCTGGTGGTGCTCGCCAACCTGTCGGGCTTCGACGGCTCGCCTGAGTCCATGCGCTGGTGGCAGCTCGAATACGGCGCCGAGATCGGCCGCGCGGTGGTCAATTTCCGGGGGCCGATCGTCTTCTGCGTGGTCTCCCGCTACCACGGCGGCGCCTTCGTGGTCTTCTCGCACACTCTGAACGACAACATGGAGGTGGCGGCGCTCGAAGGGACCTACGCCTCGGTGATCGGCGGCGCGCCGGCCGCCGCCGTGGTCTTCGCCCGCGACGTCGACCAGCGCACCAGGAAGGACCCGCGGATCGTCGAGCTGGAGCAGGCGATCGCCGATCCCGAGCGGACCGACAAGGCGGGGCTCCGCGCCCGGCTGGAAGAGACGCGGGCGGCCGTCCGCTCCGAAAAGCTCGGCGAGGTGGCCGAGGAGTTCGACCGCATCCACAGCGTCCACCGCGCCCAGGAGGTCGGCTCCATTCACCACATCCTGCCGCCCGAGCGCCTGCGGCCCTACCTGATCGAGGCGATCGAGCGCGGCATGGAGACGGAGAAGGCCCGGCCGATTCATGCTGCCAGCTACCGGCGTGATGATGCGAATTCAGCTCGCGCACCAGCCGCTCGTCCTTCATTTGCATCTCCTCGACCCTTCTCCGCTGCTAATTACCCTTCTTTTGATGTCAAAGCCGGTCGATGCGATGCGAATAATGCTGCGTAATCTGCGCCACAGCCGGCTGCGGCTTCGACACGTCCTTCTCATGATGCGAAACATGGCCGAAATGGGCCCGCGTACGGCCATGGCGATGCAAATTGGGGGTGAGCATCAGCCGCGCACGGTCGAGTCGCAGCGCCTCACCCGACTTCGCATCCTGCACGACCCCGCGCGGCGCGAGAACGGGCATCCGCGGGGGGCGTTCGCGGGATAGAATGAGCGCACGGCCCGCGCGCAGGCCACGCTCAGAGTCGTTTCGCAGCACCTTTGCAGGACGCGGCAGCCGTCCGAGCAACGGTTGCAGCATCCCGGAGGTGAGATGAGCTCGCATCTATCCATCGCCGACGTCCTCATGCGCCTTGAAACGCAGATCGCCGCCGTGCGGGACAAGGAGGCGTTCCATGCCCAGCAGGAAGCCTTCCACCGCGAGCAGCGGACCGCCCTGGGCGCCGAGCTCGAGGATCTGACCCGGCGCCACCAGGCCTTCAAAGCCTCCGCCATCGAAGCGGTGGACGTCGCGGCCCTCCTCCCGACAGTGCCGGAGGGAGACGAAGATCCCGGCGTCGCAGGCCGGCCGCCGCTGCCCCTCCTGGTCCAGCGGGTCCTCCAGGACCTCGAACCGGGCCTGGTCTTCGTCCCCGCCTGGGTCACCGCGGAGGTCAACCGCCGTTTCGGCAAGAGGCTGCGCCGTCCGACCAACCGGCGCCTCGTCTCCATCGCCCTGCGGCGCATGGTGCAGAAGGGCCAGCTCCACGTCTACCAGCCAGGCCGTCCCCACGTGGAAGCGCGGTATGTGCGGAAGAGGGTGGAGGAGGGGTAGGGGGTCACGCTTGGCCCGGTTATCCTGAAGTTGATACACTTTTGCCAGCAGGGAGGTTTCCCTTGGTGAAGACGATGAAGGACAAAGCGCTTTCCCATTACCTCGAGTTCCTGGTGGAGGAATGCGGGGAGGATGAGGCTACAGTGCTCACCCGAGCCTTGCGCGCCGGGATCGAGGCTCTCTATCGCGAGGCCTTGGTTGCGGCGTTCTTGCTCGGTCGCGTACCGCGGGAAGAGATCCTGCGCGAGCTCGGTCCCGAGCAGCTCACCGAGATCGAGCTCCAGCGCGACGTGCTGCGGCGCGATATCGAGTGGGGCCTGAGGGGTGCCTGAGACCATCTCGGACACCGGACCGATTCTCCACCTGCATGAAATCGGTCGGCTTCCGCTCCTCGCGTCCGTTTCTCCTCTCACGATCCCTGACCTGGTGTACGGCGAGTTGGAGGCTCGCTCCATCAGGTCCGCCGATTTGGAGGACGCGGGTGTTGACTGCACGATCGTGCCGGTCAGCGAAGCGGTCTGGAGGGAGATCCTCCTCACCCCGGAGTTCGCTCAGATCCAGGCCGCGGATGCCCAGGTTTTCGCGCTCGTTCGCGCCAGCAGCTTCCGAGCACTTGCCCTCACGGACGATCTTCCCTTGCGAAAGCTCTTGGAGGACCGCGGGGCTACCGTCGTGGGCTCCGTGGGAATTCTCGTCAAGGCGTACGCGTCAGGCCTGCTGAACCGAAGAGACCTGGACGAGGCTCTCGAAGCTCTCTTTACAGCCAGCACTCTCCATCTCAGCCGGGCGTTTCGGGCCTATCTTCGTAAGCTTTTCGATGAGCTCCCGTGACCAGGGATTTCCACCCCCGCTGGGCGAGGGGGGACGTTGCTGTGGCGTTCGTGGCGAGCCCGATGTCAGCGCATTTCGAGGCGCAGGGCTCCGACCTCGCCTCAGGTGCCGAACCGCGTTCCCCCTCTCCCGGGGATCGGGCGGTAGGGAGACGGGAGAGGGGGCCAGGGGGTGAGGACCCGCGGCCCCGCCCGGCGATGAATCGCCGGGCTAGCCACAGCTCCCCATGAATGGGGCTTCAAGCCGGGTTCACCCGGCGCCGTTCCTAGCCCGGGCATTCATGCCCGGGCGGGGCCACGCAGGTCGGCCAATGCGTCGGTGGTGACTCGAACGATCTGAGGGTCCTTGATCGCCCGGCCGATCTGAAGGGCCTGCTCCAGCAGCGCAACTGCCTTCGCTGTCTCCCCGAAGTTCGTGTAGATGACACCCATATTCAATAGGGCCTTGCCCTCCCCCTGCCGGTTTTCTATCTCGCGATCGATGACCACTTGCTGCTCAAAGTAGCCAATGGCCTTCTCCAACTCACCGAGGTAGTAGTAGGCAGAACCTAAGCCCCCTAGAGCATTACCCTCCCCCGCGCGGTCTCCGACTTCGCGCGCGATCAACAGCGCCTGCTTATAGTATCCGATGGCCTTCTCCAACTCACCTAAAACGCCGTAGGCCAAGCCCAGGCTTCTCAGAGCGGCGCCCTCTCCCCAACGGTCTCCGATCTCGCGATCGATTACCAGCGCCTGCCCGTAGTACCCGATGGCCTTCTCCATCTCGCCTAGCCGATGGTAGGCAGCACCCAGGTTCCCCAGAGCACCGCCCTCGCCCCGGCGGTCCCCGATCTCGCGATTGATCAACAGACCTTGTTCGTAGTACTCGATGGCTTTCTCCATCTCGCCCAAACTAGCATAGCCTAGGCCAAGGTTCCCCAGATCCGCTCCCTCCCCATGCCGGTCTCCGATCTCGCGAGCAATCATCAGCGCCTGCTCGTGATACTCGATGGCCTTCTCCACTTCTCCCAAATGAAAGTAGGCCAGACCAACCGTGGCCAGCAGGCTCCCCACTGACTGGGGTGTCATGGCCTTTCGGACTTGGCCATCGAGAAAAGGCGCGAGGATCTGCAGCCCTTCCCGGAATCGGCCATGCTGTTGCAGCCAGACCGAGGCCGAGCCCAGTTGCTTAGAGGCTCGTTCATACTCGCCGGCCTGAAAGAGGTGGTGTCCGGCTTCGATGTCCACCGTAATGACGAGAGAGGTTCGTGCCTCCACTTCCAGGTAATCTCCGAGCCGCCGGTGCGCGGCCTGGCGGAGCAGCTCGTCGTCGCCGAAACGGCTATGGACGAACTGCGCAGTGGTGGGGTGGAGGGTGAAGTGGCGCACGGGAGCGTTCTCGCGCTCGGCTGTCCGGACGAGCAGTTCGACCGTCTCCAGCAGCGAAGTTCTACGCAGCCTCTCCGCGGTCGTGAGGGCCACCTCCTCTCCTCCCCCTTCCTCCCCAAGCACGGCGGCGAGCTTCCATTCCCAGGGACTGCGCAGCAGAGTCATGCGATAGAGCATGCGGCGTGCCCGGTCGTCGAGGACCCGGTCCCAGATCTCGGCCAGGAGCAGATTCGCCCACAGCTTGTCCCGGACCCGGGGCAGCACCGGCTCCATCAGCTCCGCCCACTCGCGTTCAAGGTCGGCTTCCGTGGGGTCTTCGGGAAGGCGCCAGGGAGCACCTCGGTCTTCCCTTTCGGCCAAGGCGTGGGCGAGCAGGTCGTTGCAGTACTCCACCGCCCGTGGATGGCCGGCGAGGCGGCCGACGAGCCGCACCCGGCTCGGACCGCTCAGCCGGCGCAGCGCCGGGAACCAGCCCATGAGACGGTAGAGGGCGTCGGGCGGTAGCGGCGAGATCGGCAGCAGGGACCCAGTGAAATCCTCGTTGCGGTAGCGGCAGCTCGCCACCAGATAGAGCCGGTCGCTGTCACGGGCCAGCTCGGTGAGGGTCTGCCAAAGGCGGCCGAGGTCTTCCGATGCCCATTGTCCGAGGATGGTTTCGTCGTTCTCCGCCTCGGCGTCCTTGGGGCCGACGAGGAGCGACTCCAGGTTGTCCAGGTAGAGCACCAGCCGCGGGAGGCTCTGGAGCAGGACCTGGAGGAAGAGCGCGAAACGCTGTACTGGGTCATCGCCGGCCACTCGGTCCACCTGATGGACGACCGGCTCCCACTCGACGCCGAAGCTCTTGCGGCAGAAATCGAGGAGCTGGCTGGTCAGCGCCTGGGCACGGTCCGGCCGCTGCTCCACCTCCTGGCACCAGAGGGTGATGGCCACGCCTTCACCGCGCAGGAGCAGGGGGATGGCGTGGAAGGCCAGCGTGCTCTTGCCGAGACCGCCCAGGCCCTGGAAGACGAAGACCCGGCGGCCTTCTCGAATCCAGCGCCGGACGCGATGAAGCTCGGCGCGGCGGCCGATGAAGCCAGTGGTGAGGACCCGCCGGTCACCGATCCCTTCGAAGGTCCTCTGGAGAACCGGCTCGTGCGGGCGTACGCCCGTCTCGGTGGCGAGGCTCAGCGGGTGGTCTGGTCCGCGGTGATAGAAGACGAGTTGCGCCCAGGCGAAGGGGTGGGTGTGGCGCGGCGCCTCGGCGACGGCCGGGGCGGTCCCGGCTCGCAGCGCCTCCCCGGACTCGGCAACAGCCCTGGGCCGGTGCCCGGCACGGGCCGACCAGAAGGGGGCCGCCAGCGCCTCCCGCGCCTGCCGCACGGCGTAGCGGGTCGTCTCTCCCTCGGCGAGGGCACGGTAGAAAGCCACCTCGGCACGGGTCGAGAGCTCGTCCACGATCGGGCCGTAGTAGCCCACCACCTGCGGCACACCCTCGCGATGCAGGCGGGCTGCCGAGCTCTCCGCGCCCGATTTCCCCTCCTCGGGTTTGGCCGTCGCTCCGGGGTCGTTGCCGTGGCAGCTCGCCAGGTAGAAGAGCGGGGGCAGACTGCCGTCAACCCTTTGGCGCAGCCTGGTGATGAGGTCAGCGATGCGCACCGACTCTTCCCGGCCTTCCTCGTCTTCGAAGGCAAGGCCTCCGGGGGCACCGTGGCCGGAGAAGTGAATGGCTGTGGGGCTCTCGGCGCGCACGGTCTCGACCAGATCCTCGACCGTGCCCAGCTCCGTCGGTACGAAGCGGCACTGTTCGGACAGTGCCTTGGTGATGCGGTAGCTCTCTCCCTCGTAGTCGAGCCCGCTCCCTTCCGGCGCAGAGACGTTGACCACGAGCTTGAGAGGACCGGCCGGCGCAGAAAGCAGCGCCTCGGGACCGACCTCGCCCGGCGTCGAGCGCGCCAGGTCCACCCGGGCGTCCCGCAGCAGAAAGGAGCCGTCGTGCCACAGCAGCTCCCAAGGCAAAGAGAGGAGGAGGTCGTCGTCGCTGCGGATCGTGATTAACGGCCGGGGCCGGCCCGGCACCATGGCCTGGCGCAGCCGCTCGCGTCCCTCCTCGTCGAAGAGGAGATCGAAGAGAAGGCTTCCCAGCGTCGTGGCGCGGGCTACCAGATCGGCCCGGTCCGCATCGGTGGTCACCGGCTCGCGCGTCAGACGGTCGAAGAAGTGAAGAGCAACCCCGAACTGGTTGTCCACGCGCCAGGGCGGCGTCACCGTCCGCGTGTGCCCGAGCGGATCGGTGAGTCGCAGCTCGTCGCCGTCCCGCGAGATGTTGAAGAGCAGATCCTGGCCGAGGACGAGCCGGCGGGCGTCCCCTTCCTTGAGCTGGCCGGGCCGGCCTGCGAGGCGGGCGATCTCCCCCGCCACCCTGGCGGCGTCGTGATCGGTGGCGTCGATGCGTTGGATCGAAGCCAGGAGCGCCGGGATCTCCGTGGACTCCAGAAGGACGGGGAGGACGCGGCCGATTGGGCCATGGTGAGCGATGTACGACTGCCACTCCAGATTCACCCAGGCACGGCCGGAATGGGGCGAGAGGATCAGGACCAGGAAGCGGCTACTTGCCAGCCCGTCGCTCAGGATCTGCGGAAAGCTGTCGGCCGGCTCGATCTCGCGGCGGTCAAGGAACGCGTGGAGGCCCAGGGCTTCCAGCTCGGACGCGAGGGTCTCCACCCACGGCTTGTCCGGGCTGCCGTGGGAGAGGAAGACGTCCCAGGTCTGGGGATCGGGCACAAATGCATTTTATCGCGAACAATCAGCCCCGCAGGGGCGGAATGAATTAGCCCGGGATTTCAATCCCGGGAATCGACGTATCCCACAATCCCCCGAGCCCCGCCAGGGGCGACAGGAGATTGCCGGTCAAACGCCCTGTCGCCCCTGGCGGGGCTTGGGTCAATGGGGACCTTGGGTTCCCGGGATTGAAATCCCGGGCTAATTCCGGTCGCCCCTAGCGGGGCTCTAGGGGTTGACGACCGCCACCTCCACCCGCGCATCATTGAAACACGCCCCCTGCCCCAAATCGGTGTAGGTGTCCGGCGACAGGGCATTGGACGTGTTGCCCGAGAGGGTGTTGTGGTTCCAGATCCCCTTGGGGAGGAAGACCACGCCGGGCCGCATGTCGGTGCTCAGGCGCGCGCGGGTTCGCACCTCCCCGAGGTCGTTCCAGATGCGGACGGTGTCGCCGTGGGCGATGCCGCGGCGGGCTGCGTCGTCCGGGTGGATCTCCAGCGGAATGATGTCCTGGTAGAGGCCGCCGAAGGTGGAGCTGATCGTCCGCGCCAGCGAGGGAGAGATCAGCGCCAGGGGATAGCGGTCCGTCGCCGGGTCTTCCCGGAAGCCGTAGAGGCCGTGCGGGGCTTCGCGGTCGAGCGCTTCGGGGACGAGGTGTATCCTGCGGTCCGGGGTGAAGGGGAAGGTGTCCACGAACTGGACCGGCGTTTGGCCGCAGTCCGGAAAAGTCATGACGCCACCGTCGAGCTCCGAGCGCAGCCGGTCGGCACGGTGCAGGACGGCGGCCGTGATGCCGCCGGCGCCGTCGGGATCTTCCGGACGGTCGAGCTCCAGCCGGCGGAGGAGCTCGCCGAAGACCTCGTAGTTCGGCCGCGCCTCGCCGGCCGGGTCCGCCACCGCCCGCGAACGGTGCACCACGTAGGAGCCGTAGCCGCGCGACATCTCGTCGTGCTCCAGGAAAGTGGTGGACGGGAGGACCAGGTCGGCCCAGCGCGCGGTGTCGGTCCATACCTGCTCGAAGACCACGGTGAAGAGATCCTCTCGCGCCAGTCCCCGCCGGACCTTCTCCTGGTTGGGGATGGTCGCCAGCGGGTTGCAGTTGTAGGAGAAGAGCACCTTCACAGGCAGGTTGGCGGCACCGGGAGAGAAGGAGTCTTGTCTGGGCTCCCCCAGCAGCACCTCGCCGAGCCGGTTCATGTTGACGATCCGGGTCGTCGGCTCGCGTTCCGCGATGGCGGCGGCGCGATCGATCTCAGGGTAGGCGCCGGAGTTGCTCATGGTGTAGCCGCCTCCGCGGATGCCGAACTTGCCGGCCACGGCGGGCAGGGCGAGGACGGACGCCACCGCCGAGCCGCCATTGCGGTTCCGCTCGTAGCCCCAGCCGGAACGGATCACGGCCGGCGACGAGTCGGCATAGAGCCGGGCGAAGCACTCCAGGTCTCCCGCCAGGACGCCTGACGCCTCGGCGGCCCGCTCGAAGGTCCAGGGGAGGGCCCGCCGCCGCAGCTCGTCGGCGCCGTGGGTGTACTCCGCCAGGAAGGCGAGATCGGCCCGTTCGTTTTCGAAAAGCCAGCGGATCACGGCGAGCGCCATCGGCAGGTCGCCCCCGGGCCGTGGCGCGAGGTGCAGGTCGGCCTTCTTGGCGAGCGGTGTGCGGCGGGGATCGACGACCACCAGCCGCGCTCCCCGGCGCTGCGCCTCCTGGATCACCGGCACGAGGTGGATGCCCGAGGCCGACGGGTTCACACCCCAGAGGACGATCAGGCGGGCATGGACGTAGTCCGGCAGCGCCACGCCGGGCATCTTGCCGTAGAGGCCGGTCGCCGCTTTGCCGGTCGGCGCGGCGCAGACCGTGCGGGCCAGGCGCGAGGCGCCCAGGCGATAGAAGAGCCGGAAGTCGTTCGAACTCCTGGGTGAGCAGCCCGTTCGAGCCGCCATAGAAGAAAGGCAGGATCGACTCGCCGCCCCAGCGCTCCCGAGCCTCGCGCATCTTCTCCACCACGAGGCCGAGCGCCTCGTCCCACGAGACCCGCTCGAACCGCCCCTCCCCTTTGCTGCCCCGGCGGACCGCCGGATAGAGGAGGCGCCCTTCGCCATACATCAGCTCGGGCAGGCGCCGGACCTTGGCGCAGATGTAGCCGTGGGTCCAGGGGTTGCGGTGGTCGCCGTCGACTTTGACGACCCGGCCGTCCTGCACCTGGACATCCAGGCTGCAGGCGTCCGGGCAGTCCAGCGGACAGGCGGAGGTGAAGGTCTGGAGGGGCGAGGGGGTTCGGAGGGCTTCGGCCATGGCTAGATTGTAGCGCGCAAAGGCCTCACCCCCTGTCCCCCTCTCCCATTGCACTCCCCCCGACCGGGAGAGGGGGGGACGTAGCTGGGCCTGCAAGCGAGATCGAGGCTTTCTCACGAGGGAATCTCTGAAGAGGTCCGGCAAGCTACCTCCTCAGAGCACCAACCACGTTCCCCCTCTCCCGGTGGAAGGGTGGGCGATGGGAGAGGGGGACAGGGGGTGAGGCCCCGCTGGCACCGTGTTCGCGAGCCGTTTCAAGTGACGCCCGAACCCGGGCCTTGACAGACGAGATGCCGAGCACACGCAAACGCAGAGCGGAACGAGTCCGCGCAGCTCCTTTTCGCTCGCGCGGGATTCCGGCGTACGATGATCGAGATGACTCGAGAATCAGGCGCGAGATGAAGGTATTCGAGATCGTCATTGCGCTGCTGCTGGTCGGTTCGCCGAGCCTGGGCGGATCTCGACTGGGCGCAGTTCCTTCGCATAGCAGACAGCGAGGGATAGCCCTTGCCGTCAAGGCTCCAGAATCGCATAGCACCTATTTCGGGGATCAGGACAGGGCTCATGATGACATCCACTCTTTGATCTTTTCGTAGGCGTCAGGCTGACCGAGCAGGTCGAAATGATGGATGCCGTGGAGGACCCAGCGCCGGGACTCTGGCAAAGACAAGGTCAGGCCGGGCTCTTCATGGCGGCCTAGAGCGCTGTCGGGAGATACGAACCCATCGCAGGGCCATGGGTCGCCGAGGCCCTCTCTCGCCATGGCGGCCATCGCATAGCACTCCACGCCCTCGGGCAGGGGAACCGGCTGCCGCGGATCTCCCGAACGCTCGAACCGGTCACGGTCTGCCCAGTCCTCGTCCAGCAGGTTACCGTGGCGCAGGTCGGTGATGCCGGCGCTGCGGATCTTCCCGAGACGAGCCAGCGGCGCCGTGTAGGGGCTGATCCCCAGAACGATGTCCACCCAGTTGCCGCCGCGCTCCAGGGGCGAGCCGTGGTGTGGTGTGCCGAGGAAGACGAGACGCTTCAGAACCCGCGGCCAATCGTGGCCCGCGACTCTCGCGTAATGGCAAGCGCTGCGGGCCACCAATCCACCCATGCTGTGTCCGAGGATCGCGAGCTCCTCGACCGGCACCGGCCAATGGCTCACCAGGCTCTCGAGCAGGGCGGCAAACTCGCGTCCATTCGTGGAGACGTGGAGCCCGCTGTTGTAGTGCAGATAGACGGGCGTGTAGCCGAGGTCGCGGGCGAGCGCGGCGCCGTGGTCGTGCCCCTTTCGTTCCATTGCAGATCGTTCATGCACAGGCCGTGCGCCAATACGATCAGCTTGCCGCTGGGCCGCGGGATGGACGCGGCCAGGGCCGGCCCGGGTTCCAGGGGGTGTCCGTCCCGGCGCAGCCGCATGGGGATGGCCAGCGGGTTCCCGGAGGCGACGAGATGGTCGCCCAGCACACCGTTGAGAGCGGCCAGCAGGGCTTCGCGTCCGGGCGGCGAGCTCCCCTCGCCGAGCCTCGCAACGGCCGGCGCGAGGATGGCGTCCAGCCCGCCGCCCACGAGCCGGGTCACCCCCCGGATGCTCCGGTAAACGAGCTCGGTAATGCCGCGCGTGGCACGTTGTGCCGGGAGGCCCGGAATCCGGGCGATGTTGTGGTGCATGGCCTCCACGAGGTCGGTCATGCCCGCGGTGGCCTCGACGGCGAGGAGGCTGATCCCACGGAGGTCCGAGGGACGGAAACGGAATTTCCGTCTGGTCATGGAGCGCAGTATAAGCGCGTGCGCACTGGGGCGTCACCCCGCATGATCCCTACACCTGGACAACCTTTGCGCCCAAGGGATGCGACGCGACAGGACTTCCTCGCTTGTTGGGGACCTGGGTCGTTGCACATACGGCGTCGCAATTGATGTCCTTTGCGTCGCACGCAACCTGGCTGCGGGTGCACTGAACCCGTGGAGCGGAGCGATTTGCGCCTCCGGGGAGAAGGTGGCTGTGGAAAAGGTCGCAATGTATGCGTTGCACAGGACTCGCGGACCGTTCACGTCCCGGCTTTGCGACGTCGCTGTCCCGCCGAAGAGGCGTTTGCGACGAAATTCGGGCCTCTTGCGGTGGTGCGGCCTTGTTTGCGACGCCGCGCGAGCCTTTTGCGACGGCAGAGTCAATCAGAGCGGCACCAGCTCGGTGGTCGTCGCGCGGCACTTCGGCTGGCACAGGTCCCGTGCGTACTTCAGGGCCGCCGGCGTTTTGTACTTCGCCAGATAGGCCTGATCGACCGCCTCCTTGAGGCGCTCGCTCCGCGTCTGCACGGCGCGAGCCGGAAGCTCGCGGCCTTCGATTGCGATCGTGCCCTGCGGCTCCTCGCGAAACGTCTGGTACCAGCCGTCCGGCTTGACGCTCCACGACCGGACGAAGACGCGGCCCTCCACGACCACTGCCCAGATGCCGATGATCCGGTGCTTTCCAGTGCCGGCGCGGACGCCGAGGACCTGGCAGCCCCGGATCGCATCCACGATATCTTCCGGAAACCGTCGCGGTGTGCTCATGTGGAAGCCTCCTGTGGCAGAGACTACCACCCTGGGGGCGCATGCTCCGAGGTGTCGAGACGCACCGCGCCCGCGCGACTCTTCGTCTCCTGCTGTCGCGCCACCCGGAGATCGAGGTCGTGGCCGAAGGCGCGGACGGCGCCGCCACGGTGGCCGCGGTGCGCGAGATCGCGCAACACGGCCTGGCGGAGCTGGCGCGCCGGATCCGCGGGCTGGTCGAAGGCGGACCCGCGCCACCGCCGGCACAAGGCGGACGCGGGGTGGAACGCCTGCTGATCTCGGGAACGGGACGCAGGCTGGTGGTCAAGCTGCGCGTTTCACGCAGCCACCGGAGCGAGCTCCTCGCCGCCCTGGCCCGGCGATGAGCCCTTCAAAACGACCAGACCGCGCGATCCCCGCCCTGGAACTTCAAGACCGCCTTCGGCCCGAGCTTGAATTCCGATTGCTTCTCGGGCATCCGGCTCACACGAAAATCGACCTGTTGGATGCCCCGCACCGAGGCCGTCGCGGGGATCAGTCGCAGCACGACGTCAGGCCCGCCGAGCTCCATGGTGCTGCCCTCCTTGCGCGAGCTGTACCCGAACGCCTGGCAGAGCCCAGCCAGCCTGCTTGACGTCGACTCGTCGACGGCGATCGTGAGCCCCACCACGTCCTGCAGGAGGGGCGGCTTTGCAGAGGATTGCAAGGTGGCGGCATAGCGGCTCAGGATCTGCCGGCGGGTGACGCCCTCTCCACCGCCCGCTTCCGGGTGCCATTCGGCGAGGAAGCGTGGGTGGTACTCCATGATCCATGTGCTGATGCCGGACTGGAAAGGGAAGTCTTTCGGCGTGAGCATGTGGAACCATGGGACCTGTCGATCCCCGAGCTGCCGCGTGATGAGCGCCGGCGGGTCGGACCCGAGGACCGCCTGGAGATGCTGCACGTTGCCAGCATTATCCACGCCGAAGGCGACGCCGCTGTCGCCGATCCGGCGCCCCTTCTCTTTGGCGGCATCGAAGAATTCGAAATAGGTGTTGATCCCGTAGAAGTACACCCCCGTGTAGGTGAGGTCTGCACGCACCGTGGTACGCCGCTCGAAGACAGCGAATTCCGTTTGCAGGAACTGGCTGGCCTCGATGGCTGCGTAGGTGTCGGAGTCGAGGACGAGGAAGAAATGATTGAGCGGAACAGGGAACGGCAAGGGCTTCATCTCCTGGGCTGCCGCCAGGGCAGCGAGGACGGTTGTTGCGGCCACGAAAGCTGCGAGCGTCTTCATCAGGAATCCCCCTCGACGGGATCATACCTCTTTGCGGTCATCCTCGCGGAAGGGTGAGCTCCGCGAGTGCTCCGCCCTCGAGACGATTGGTGACGCGGATCGTCCCGCCGTGCGATTTGGCGACCTCGCGGACGAAGTTCAGCCCCAGGCCCGTGCTCTTCTTGCCGGTGTCGGGACGGCCCAGCGAATAGAAACGCTCGAAGATCCGGTCGAGCGCATAGGTGGGAATGCCCGGACCCTCGTCGGTGACGGACAGGATCACCCGGTCGCGCCCGGTGGCCGCCGCCACTCTCACCGTCCCGCCGCGGTGGCTGAACTCGATCGCGTTCTGGACGAGGTTTTCCAGCGCCTGATGCAGGAGGAATGCGTTGCCGTGGAGGGTCAGCCCGTCCGGAACGGCGATCTCCATCTTGACGTTCTTGCCGGCCAGCAGGGGCTCGTGGCTCTCGACCACGGTGCGCACGAGCGCGTTCAGATCCACCGGTCCCATCTCCGGTCTTTCGCGGCGGTTTTCGAGCCGGGCGAGCTCCAGCATGCGGTCCACGATGCGCGCGATCCTCTCGGCCTCGTGGCGGATGTTGGCCGTAAAACGAATCTGTTGCGGGCGCGGCATGTCCTCCTGCAGAAGCTCCGCCGCGCCGCGGATCGCAGAGAGCGGGCTCTCCATTCAAGAGCGGTACCACCACGGTCATCCCCAGGTAGACGCCCGGGACCAGGACGAGGGCGGCGAGCATGGGGTAGGCGCCGGTGCGTTGCCGCGCGGTGAGCCGGTCGAGCATCCCGAAGACGCCCCAGAGCGCGGCCAGGTACAGCATCGTGCCAAGGAGCCGGTGTGCCTGCTCCGGAGTGAAAGCAACAGGATCGAGACGGTACAGCTCGACGGCAGCCAGGATGCGCAGCGTGTTGACGGCGATCGTGAGGGCCCAGGCCCCGCACAGCGAGGCAAGCCACCAGGCGAGCCGCTGTCCCGGGGAACGCAACCGGTACGCGAAGCCGAGCACGGCGACGATCAAAACCAAGATCATGAAGTTCACCCCGGCGCAGGCCGGAGCGATGACGTACGAGCCGTCCGGCGCCACCCAGCCCTCCGGGCCCGGGGTGAGCGTCTCGCCGCGCAGCCAGCCGACAGCCCGGGCCGTCGGCGCGAGGATCCACGTGAGACCCTCGACCGACGCCCGGCTGTAGCCCAGCTTCAAACCGTAGGCCGCGAGCAGCGCCGTGCCCCAGGACATCCAGGGTCGACCCGGCCGGTGCCCTGGGCCCTCACCCCCGGCCCCTCTCCCATCCTCACTCCCAACCCCCGGGAGAGGGGAGCCCCCACCCAAGAACCTCTCTGGCAGTGCCTCTTCCCCCCTCTCCCGGGAGGCTGGGAGTGAGGATGGGAGAGGGGGGCCAGGGGGGTGAGGGCCCAGGCCGGGCACGGGCTTTCGAAACATCACTCTCAGCCTTTCGACACAAGCCCGAGCCCGCCCCGCAGCCGTGCCCGCCCGGCGGGCGTGAAGCCAAGCAGCAGGAGCACGAGGGCCAGCAGCAGCGGCAGCTCCGGCTCGGGGACGGAATTCCCGACCGCGAGGTCCGAAACGCCTTGCGGCAGGGGCAGCGGTTGGTTGACCGTCGGCGCCGAGCCGTCGGGGTTCCGCACCACCTCGTGCACCGCGATGAAGGACGTGTACTCGGTCAGCAACTCGTAGGTCAGACCGAGCGTCGTAACCTGCCGGCGCGTCTCGTCGTCTGCTCGCCCGTCGTCCGCGAGGCGTGCCACTCGCGCTCGCGCCCACAGGTAGCGCAGCGCCCGGTTGTCCGCGGACGATTCCGCCTCATCTACATCGAAAACCTTTTCATAGCGTCCCTCACCTCCCAGGCCGGTGACGCGGATCGTGCCGGACGTGTCGCCGCGCCATTTGCCGAAGACCACCAGAGGGCGGTCGGCGAACAGATCCGGGATCGACAACGGCTCGACGTCGTACACCTTGAAGCCCTGTGTGTCGACCTTGATGTCCGTGAGCACCGGCGATTGCACATACTCCTGCAGGCTCTTCGCGACGGCCCGGGCCTCGGAGGGCTCGGTGACGACGAACGGCTCACCCTGCCCGGCGCGCGCCATGCCTTCGATGAGATGGCGGTTCACGGAGCTGCCGATGCCGAAGGCGAACAGGTTGGAACGGTTCAGGTTGGCACGGATCTTTTCGAAGACGCCGGCTTCCGCCGAAATATAGCCGTCCGTGACGACGATCGTCGTCCGCGACACGCCTTCGTTGCCCGGCAGCGCCAGGGCGCGATCCAGGGCCGCGCCGAGCTCCGTTCCACCGCCGCCGTACTCACGATCGATCTCCTCGGTCGCCCAGCGAATGTTGGCCGGTGTGGCGGGCAGCGATTTCGGCGCGAGCAGGCGCGAGCCGCCTGAGAACAGGATCACATTGAAACGGTCGGTCGGGCGCAGGCCGACGACGAGCTCCCGCATCAGCACCTTCGCCGTGTCGAGCGGAAAACCGGACATGGACCCGGACACGTCGAGGACGAAAATGTATTCGCGCGGCGGGATCTGCCGCGGCGCCACCCGCACCGGCGGCTGCATCATCAAGAGAAAGAAGCTCTCCTCCTTGCCCGGATAGAGCAGCAGCCCGGTCTTCACCTGCTGGCCCTGCAGGCGGTAGCGCAGGATGTAGTCGCGATTGCCGCCGTCCGTTTCGCCGGGATCGAGCGTGACCTTCGTCGCGTTCCTGTTCCGCCAATCGACATACGTCCGGTGGGACGGGCAGAGAACCTCCTCGATCGGCATGCCGGCGGCAATGCGCGCCTCGATGTCGAATGTGTAGGTCGGCGCCTCGCCCGCGTGCAGGTAGGGGCTCTTCACCCAACGATCGTTCTCCGCGGCCGTCGCTTCGCGGTCGCGCGAGTAGCGCGGCCCGACCACGGTGGGATAGACGAATTCGTACGTCCCGTCGGTCGGCACGAGCAGCTCGCTGTAGTGGAGCTCGACGCGGATCTCGTCCTGCGGCAGGATGTTGGCCACGTCCATGGTGAAGACGTTGGGCCGCTGCTGTTCGAGCAACGCCGCGCTCTTGCCTGCCTTGCGCGCCGCGGCGAACTCCTGCCGCGCCGCAGTGCGTTCGCGGATCTTCGCGCGGATGCGCCGCGCGCCCACCTGCATCGTCATGCCGTGCACCGCGGCCCGGGTGGAGGCCGGGAACACGTAGCGCGCATGGATCGGCCGGTTACCTTCGTTGCGATAGACCTGGGTGACGACGACGTCGGCGATGACGCCCGCGATGACGACGTCGGCCTTCGTCTCCTTGAGCGGCAGCCGGTCGACCTCGGGGTCGCCGTTCTCGACGAAGAAGTAGGGCGAGAGGGTACCGTCCCGAGGCGTGGTCGTCGCGGGGACGGATGCCGGGCGTGCCATGAGGAGCACCAGCCCGAGGATCAACAGGGAAACTGCTTTCCAGAACCGTTTCATGGATTCCTCCTTGGCAGGCCGCAGCCTTGCCAAGGACGAGGATGCGGTTCAAACAAGGAGGCAGTATGAACCGATGATGAAGATGTGGAGAAGATTGTGGCGGTGCGGAGGCGGACCCGGCCGGGAGATCGTCCCGGCCGGGATTGGGGAGCGGGAGGGACCCTGTTACGGCAGCGGGTTTACATAGTAGATCTGCCGATGATGGGCGCCCTGGAGATAGCCGTAGCCGTTCTGCGCCCGCCCTTGCACTACCAGATCGAAGCCGTAGGCGCACCTGGGGAAGGGTGACGTGCTGGTAGCCGTGATGACCGGCGCGGCCCCTGGCGGAGCGACTGCCGGGCAGGCGCCCGTGCCGCCCCGCCAGAGGGGGCCACAGGCGCTGTGGTTGTCGTAGTTGTCCGCTGCCGCGGCAAAGGGCACGTTGTCCTTTGCATTGGAAATGGCGGTGAGTCTGTAGGAGCGTAGATATCCGGCATTGTGCCAGGCTTTGAAGTCGATCTCGATCGTGCTTCCGGCGTTGAGGTCGATGATGTCGCATAGGTGCCCCGGCTCGAGATAGTTGAAAGAACGGGAAGCGCCGGTGCGTACGAAGAGCCCATCCATGCTGGACTCCAGGGGGGTGTTGTCGATGCGGACCAGGAGCTTGTGCAAAGCCACCTCGTCCGCGTCCTCCGGTGGCAGGGTGCCGCCGAAGCATGGAGCGTCGGCGATCTTCGTCACGCGTGGCTGGGTGGGGTCCGTGGTCCCTGCGTCCCGGAAGTACTCCAGGCTGATTTCGTAGAGGCCCGGAGGGTTTCCCCCCGTCGCCCAACTGTAGCGCTGGTCGGCCATGCTATAGACCACGGTCTGGCCGGGTGTAGTGGGAGAAGGGTTGACCCGGTACAGATTGTGGATCGGCACTGCCACGCCTGAGGTCAGGTCGTCGCCGTCGTAGGGTCCGATCTTCTCCAGAAAGGAATCGGCCCGGAACGTGGGGACATAGTCAACCTCAAAACGCATCTTGCGCAGCAGGTCGGTGCCTTCGAAGGCCGCGCCATAGACTGGATTGCCGGCACCGTCGAAGCTGACCGGACGGATCTTCACGCGATACCAGTCGACCGCGCCGGTGCACGGCGGAATTCCGGAGAGTTTGCCGAAGGCGCCGAAGACATGCAGCAGGCCGCCGAATGGAGCGTCTTTGAAGACGGCATTGTAGCTGGCCGCTGACGGGTCACTGGAGAGGTTCTGCTCGGCGGCCCGGGTGAGGTCGCCGGAGAGATCGGCCAGGCCGATGCGCCCCTTGTCCGGCCGAGCCAGATCCTGGGAGATGTAGGGGATTTCCACCAATCCGACCTGCGTGAAGACGATGCCCACGGAAGCGTTGAAGCTGCTGCCCGGGTCGAGGAGAAGCGTTTCCTCGCTGGCCACCTTGACGGCCACTCCTGTAGGCGCATTGGTGAGAGGAAAGGTATTGAGGTCTTTCCGGGCTTCCGGATAGATCTGCACCTCCGGATCGCCCGTCGTCGTATTGACCGATCGGAAGACCTGGATCGCCGCGGTGGATCCGGCCGGAGCGTCGAAGTGGAGGGTGAAGTTGCCGTTGGCGCCGGCGAAGACCGGGGCTCCCCGGCTCTCGCCGGTGTCCGGGTCCACCACCTGGACCTGGACGAAGGGCACGCGCAGACCGACCGGCAGGTCGGCGTCTTCGATGGATTCGTCCGCGGCCAACTCCGGATCGACCTGGAAGACCTGGCCATAGAGGGTGAACGGATCGGCGGCTGCGTTCACGGAGAACGCCAGCAGGGCGATGAAGGCGGCGCAGGCTCGCAACCCGGCCCGGCGCAAGCGGGGCTGATGCCGTACTTGTCTGATCATGACCGTTGCTCCTTTCTAAAAGGTGATCTGGAAACCGATCTTGGTCTGGCTGTAGGTGGCGTCGAGGCCGCCGCCGGCATGGTGGCCATGGAGGGCCAGGTCCAGCCGCCAGTGCGGCGCGATCTGTCGCTGCACGCCGACGCCCGCCGAGAAGCCTCCGGCGGTGCCGGCGCTCTCGAGGTCATAGACGCCCGGCCCCGCTTCGAAATAGGGCTGCCAGACCGGCACCGGGTTGCGGAGCTGGAGGTAAGGGACGAAATGGATCATCCGCCGGTCGCCGCCGACCGGATCGTCGAAGAGCGAGAAGCCGAGCTCACTCCGTAGGGCGACATAGGATGTAAAGCGATAGGTGGCATCCACGGCGAAGGCCGGCCCCTCGTCCAGGCTCTCCCCGAAAACCCCATGGGGTACGGCCAGCCCGGCATGGACGCTCGCCTCGAAGCGCGCGAACGCACCCGGCTTGGACCCGGGCTGGAAGCTGCCCAGGTCCTGCCCATCGATCCGCAACGTGACCGCGGGTTGTTCGCCCGGGGCGAGGACCAGCGTCTGGCTGTATGTAGAGGTCAGATCGTCGGCCAGCGCGCCGGCCAGGGTGCCGCCCCCAGGCTGAGGAAGCAGGGTGATCGTCGACGCCGCCCCTGGGAAGGTGGCATTGCCGAAGCGATCCATGGCGAGCACGGTGACGTCCACGGCGCGCAACTGGTCACCGAGCTGCCGGGGAGCGGAGAAGCGAACTTCGGTCCGCTCCGGATCGATCGGCCCGATGGCCGCGATCGAGCCCAGCTTCTCCGTGCGCTCGAACGGTACGCCGGACCGGTTGCCGGTGGCGGTCACGATGACGCCGTAGTTGCCTGCCACCGTGGTCTCGGCCGCGGGGACCTCGCCGGTGTACACCCCGTCGCCGGGGAGCCGGTCCGCGCCCTGGCCGCGGTCGTTGAGGGTGACCGTGAGCTGCCGTACCGGGTAGAGATCCGGAGAGCCCACCTCCTGCGCCAGGACTCCCTGGAGCTGCGCGGCCAGGCGGGCTACGGTCTGGTCGCCGGCTCCACGATCGACGGTCAGCCGGTCCGCATAGCGCCGCAGGGTGGTGCTGAAAGGCCGGGCCGGCGCGGTGACGGTCGCCCGTACGTCCGCGTTCGGCACCGGATGGCCGGCGCTCCGGAGATCCGCATAGATGGGCAGGGCCTTGCCGGCGGCGAAGCCCTCCGCTCCGAGCGAGGCCTTGAGGCGCACCTCCTCGGTGCGGGCGAAGACGGCCAGCGTGTAGGGGACCGTCCCCTGGCCCGGCGCCACCTGCCGCACCCTCAGCTCCCAGGTCTTGCTAGTGCCCGGAGTGAAGCGGAAGACCCGGTACGCATCATGGAAGCGGTTTTTCCCGGGCGGGTCGACCCTGGCCGTGCCGAGCTGGCCGCCCAGGTCTTGCCAGGGCTGCTGATTGTTCCCCCCTGCCGGCCTTGCCTCGACGGTGAGAAGGGTGCCCTGTGCTCCCACCGGCCAGGCCAGGCCCACAGTGGCCGTCAAGGAGGCGGCATCGAAGTAGACCGGGACAGCCGCGGTCGGGCTCGCGCCGACGGCCTTGCCGTCCTCCTCCAGGAAGAGCAGGGCGTTGGACGCCACCAGATGGCGGATCTGGTAGTAGGCGGCGGCCAGCTCGAGCGAAGTGCCGGTGTAATAGAGGTAGTCGCCGCCAGTCTGGGCCTGGAGGTCCAGCATGAGCTGGTGAGCCCAACCGCTCTCGGCGCCGAAGAAGACGGAGTAGATCGGCAGAGTGGGGGTGTTGTTCTTGAACGTCTCCTCGGCATGGATCAGAGCGAGCGAGCTCGGGCCGCCGCACAGCTCCGGCGGCACCTCGTTCACGTAGGGACCGACGTTCTGAAATCCGTCGCTGAAGAGCACGATTGCCCGGCTCCGCTCCGTGCCCGGCGGATCAGAGAGGCTCAAAAGCTCACTCTTCGCGCGCAGCAGGCCCTGCCCCACCGGCGTGCAGCCATAGGGCCTGACTACCACGGGGTCGGAAACTGCAATCCGTCCGGCCAGCCTGTCGGCGGCGGAGCCAATCTCCTGGAAAGGAAAGAGCACCGCCGTTTCGCTCAGGAGGCTCGAGTGCGACGCTGCGGCCGAAGACTTCCAGGTGCCGGTGAAGTCGCTCTTCACCGCCGCCGGCATGCCGGTGGCGAAGCCGAAGAGGCCCAGGCGGTTGTGAGGTACCCCATCCTCGATCTCGATCAGATCGATGAACATCCGGGCCCGGTCCTGGGCCACGGCGAGGCGGGAGCCCCCGCCAGGGACCGCAATGGCCATGCTGCCGGACAGATCCATGGAAAAGGCGATGTCGGCAGGGAGGGCCTCGGCGGTCAGGTCATAAAACTGATACAGGGTGTTGTTGCCCGGAGCTTCGTCCTGGGGCCAGAGCACCTCCGCCTTGAGCAGGAACTTCTTGGGAAACAGCTCTCCGGCGCCCAGGATCCAGCACACCGGCTTCGTCATAGGCTGATCATGGGAGGCGTTGGCGGTGAGCCAGTCTTCGGGCATGACCGGGATATCCATCACGTAATCGCCGATCGTCGTGAAGGGATCGGAGGTGTCGCCGGGTCCGGTCGCGTTGGCCTTGACCGACAAGCGCACCGTCACCTGGCCGCTCGGCGCCGGATGGCCGCCGTTGTTGTAGATGCGGGAGAAGAGCTCGGTGTGGAAGCGACCGGCGCCCGCCTCGTCAAAGAAGAAGCGCGGCTCCTCGTCGCCCGGAGCGCCGACCGGATCTCCGATGCGCACGAAGCCTGGCACATTGATCAGCGGGTCGCAGTCGAGGACGTCGCTGCAATCAGGGGTGAAAGTGGATAGGTGGGCCGGGGCATGGGCACACTCGACCCGGGGAGGGACACCCCAGGCCTGGCCCGGAAACCACAGGGACAGCACGAGGAGTGCCGGGAGAAATCCCTTCTTTCTTGCGAGGCGCATACGAAGCTCCTTTCGAGCGGACTTCGAGGTCCTTCTGAAAGGGCTTTTCGCGCTTCGTGGTGGATTTCTGACAGGAAACAACGGCTATCAAGAGAAGCGCCGGCCTCCGTGTCGACGGAGGCCGGCGCTCAGGGTGTGATCGTAGAAGGCTCAGGGGTGGACTGGAGGTAGCTTCAAGGCCAGACTCAAAGTTTATCGTGCCACGGGTTCAACGACGAGGACCGGGTTCAGAATCGACATCGGCTCTCCCGTCGCTATGTCTTTCGCCATGAACGTGATCTGAGCACTCCGGGCTCGGAGCAGTCTTCCTCCGGCCGCGACCGAGATCCTGTGCACCGATCCGCGGACCACTTGGTCGTGTGTCAGCTCGTAGGATGGCGAGCCATCGATGTAAAGCGTAGCGCCGGTGAGAAGGACCTTCTGCTCGGGGTCCCAGTCATTGCTGATTTCCAGCACCAGCCGCGCACCGGCCGCGCTGAAGCCAGACGGCTCGGGAACCAGCGCGCAACTGGGACAGGGAGTCGCCTCCGGTTGGGGCGTGACCCACCGCTGGCTCGCCACATCCACGAGCTCAGGGGGACTTAATGACGGGCTCGCCGAGCTCTTCGTGGCAGGGAGACTACGCAGGATCGCCTCGATCTCATGTGACGGGGCGGGAGGGTCAGAACACGCCGGCAGGGAGGACAGAGCGAGGCACCTGCTGCCGTCCGGGCCACAGGCCGATTCGGCGGCCCGGCAGAGCGAAAGCCGCCTCGCGTGCGGCGCCTTAAGGATCTTGGAGAGAGGCCAGAGCTTCTTCCAGGGGTAGAAGTCGGCCCGGAAGGGCAATGGGTCGCCGGACCGGGTGACCAGCCGCATCACTTCGGAAGGGCTGAGATCCGGCCGCAGGTGCCAGACCATCGCGGCGATCGAGGACGCTACGGCCGCCGAGACCGACGTACCGGTGTAGAGCGCCGTAGGATCGTTGGGGTCCTCGGTTGCGGCCACGGCATGGTCCGCATAGGTGGCTCGCCGCGGGAGCCCGCCGCGGCGAGAGTTGGAAAGCGGCATGCGTTGCCCGTCCACACCGCCGACGGCATAAACCGGCTTGCGGCTGAGAAAGAACGGCAGCCAGGTGGGACGTTTCAGCTCCCAAGCTGCCGGAAGGAGCGGCGAGTTGGACGGTACCTTGCCGCCCCGTTGGTTACCCGCGGCGGCGATCACGAGAGCACCGGAGCGGCGGGCGAAGCGGAGGGCCTTGTAGACCGCCTGTACCGAGGGATCGAGCTTCGAAAGCTTGTGTTTCTTGAGATCCCCGAACAGCTCGCCGTCCCAGCCGAGCGAAAGGTTGAGAATCAGCTTCTTGTCCGGGTCGAAGTGCCGCCAGTACAAGACCTCCGCTACAATCTTAACGGCGAGGTCGCTCATCAGGCCCACGTGACCGCTCTGGTCGCTCGGGAGCTCGTTCGAGGGCATTACGGCCCTCGGGGTGAAGTCTCCGAAGCTCAGAGCGCGCCGCGTCACGACCAGGGCCGCGCAGCGCTCGGGAACGGGACAGACCATGCCACGAGCGAGGTAGGCGAGGGTGAAACCGTGCGGCGAGCCGTTGTGCGGCGCGAGGGGAAACCCTTCGCCATCCGGCTGGCTGTCGATGAATGTCAGCCGGACGCTGGGCTCCACCGGCAAAGGAATGGGGACCCGACTCGGGCCGTTTGCATCGCTTTGGAGCGTCTGGTCCCGAAAACGAATCGCCAGGGCTTGCCAGACCGCCTGGCTGAGAGAGTCCATGGGAAGACCTCCGGCACTGGTGGTGGAGAGCGCCAGCCGGTCCGGCTTCGGCTTGATCTGGGGTGGCAAGGACTTCAGATTCGGCTCCCCTGGGGCTTCCGCCTCGTAGACGCAAACCCGGTCGAGCCCCAGCTTGCGAAGCTGGGCGCGATCGGCCGGTTTGATCCTGACCATCTGCGGCTTGGGCAAGCCTTCCTGAGCTAAATATGCATTTCTCTCCTGATCGATTTCTTCCTCGGTTTTTTTATTTGCCTCGAGGAGAGCCAGCTTCAACAGCGAGTGGGGCTCCTCCCAACCATCGGCGGCCGGGCAGCCGTCCTTGACTCCCTTCTTCAAGAAGCCGATCTGGCGCCACTGGACGCATGCGCCCTCAGAATCAGGGTTTTCCGGCTTCGTGGCCACGCACTTCTTCTCGATGTTTTCGAGCCCGGCCGCAGGAGCAGGCGGCTGCACAGCGGCACGGCTGACTACAGCGCTGAATCCCAGAAGAACGACCAGGATGCAGAAGGCCTTGAATCTCATGGATTTATCCTCCCGGCCGCGGCAAGAAGGCCGCTCCTCGTTGAGCGGGCTTCCGGGACTGATCCAATGCCGCGACTACACATTAGGCTTTTGCGGCCGGGGAATTGTTTCTGACAAGGAACGGAAAAGATCAGGGCTCGAGCAGGCGAAAACTCGCACAATCAGAAGCAGAATGGCTATGGCTGCATATTTGCTGAGCCCGCTGGAACTCGCGCGGTAGGTCCACACCCGGCTGCCATCCGCGATATAGCTCGCTCAGCAGGTCGCGCGCGGTGCGGTCGGGGACTTCCCGCGTGGCCGCGATTACGAACTGGGAACCGGCCAGGAGGAACGCATGGGCGAGGCCGATGCCTTCGCCCGGCGCCTGCTCGGACGAGCGGGCGGCGTCACAGGAGGAGAGCAGCACCCAGGCCGGAGCCCGGGGGAGGGCCAGAAGGTCGCCGAGGGTCAGAGACGAGCCGTCCGCCAGCGGGAGCACACTGTCCCATCCGGCAAAGCCCGCGAACGTCCCGTGGCCGGCGTAGTGGAAGAGACCGGCGTCAGGGAGCGCCGCGCGAACGTCCTCGGCGCGGGCCGCGGTGCCCTCCAGCGGCTTCAGGGTCCAGCCGGGTTTCCAGGTCCGAACCGCCGCGGCAACTACTGATGCTTCCTGGCGCGCCGCCGCCAGGTCACCCTGCGGATCCGCGACGAGGAGAGCCGTACGCCGGTCCATGTCGACCGGGAAGGACCGGGCCGGCAGGTCGAGTCCGTAGACCACGACGTGCCGGGCGAGCAGCGGCTCTCCGCCAAAAGGCAGGGTGTGGAAATCAACGAGCCGCAAGAGACCATAGGGCAGCACCCGCACGCGCTCGGCTCGCTCAAGAGCCGGGCGGAAAGGTTCGAGCACGACTTGGGCAAGCGCCACGGAATCGGCGGACCCCTTGGCAGGCAATCTGAAGGTTCTGACCTCGAGCCCTCGCTCATCGGCAGCAAATCCCGCCCACAATCCCGTGGGTAATGGATGGTAGGTCAGGACGACCTCGCCAGGACGCGGCGGAAGAAGGTGGATCTCGTCGTCGTCCCTGGGGATTCCGAGTTCGGCCATCGCGCGATCGAGATCCTCCCGGGCCTGAGCGAGTTGCGAAGCCCGGTCTTTCCGAGCGCGCTCCCTCTGGTCCCCGGGAAGCTGCCATTCGTCGGCCGTCTGCTGATCGACCTCGTTGCGCAACGCCCGATACCCGGACAGAGCCTGGTCCCAGATCCCCTGTTCCCGAGGGGTCAGCAGCGCCAGCCGGTCCCGGACCGTGAGCTGGCGCAGCAGCCGCGAACGGGCGCGGCGTGCCAGCCTGAAGGCTTCCTGCGTCTGCCCCGCGTCGAGGAGGAGCTGGAGGTAGAGCCGCGTGGCCTGCTCCCGCTGCCCGACGACGGTGTCGCGACCCTCGTACGCCGGAACATTCCGGCTCTGCTCGTCGATGCAGCGGTCCGCCTGGGCGAGAGCTGCGAGCGCCGCGGCCCGGCGGCCGAGGGCGAGCTCGGCGCGGGCCCGGCCGAACGCGGCGCGAAAGCGACCCTCGAACGACTGCGAGCGCTCGGCCAGCTCCGCGAGCTCCTCATAAAGACGCAACCCACGCTCCGGCCGCCCCGCGGCGATCGCGGTCCGCGCTTCGAGGTCATACCACCAGAGGCGTTGGCGCAGGCTCGCATGGGAAGCCAGGGGGCGGGCCTGGTCCAGGGCCTGCCGGTCCTCGCTCCACCGCTCCGCCTGCTGCAATGCCAGAACGAGGTTGAGGCGGGCGTTGAACCGCCGCTCCGGCGGAGCGCAAGAGGGGTTGTAGGCGGCCAGGGCTTCCTTCAGCATGGGCGTCGGATCCTCGGCTTCCTCGCCCGCTTCCCGCGCGAGCAGCCAGGACCAGGCCCAACTGGTCAAGAGGTCCCCTTTGTCGCAGGGAGTCTCGACATGAGGGGCGGTGTGAAGGCGTTTGAACAGTAACGAGGCGTCGTGCGAGCGGCCGAGATCCTGCAGCAGGTTGGCTAGGGCCAGCTCGGCTTTCCAGCGCGCCTTCTCCATCCAGACCTTTTCCGCCAGGGCGATGTCCTTCCGAAGCTGCTCCAGGGCCGTGCGGTAGTCACCGACCCTGCTGGCAAGAACGCCTTTCAGATAAGCCACCAGGCACTTCGAGTCGACCGGAGCCCCGGGAGGGAGCGCCAGGCTCTCCAACACCTTGCGCGCTTCGCTGAAGCGCCCTTGACCCATATAAGAATCCGCCAGCAAGGTCGCTTTCTCGACCTCGCAGCTCAGGCAGTTTTCAGCACGGTCTGCCGCAATCCCCCGCTGGAGATAGGACTCGTGCTCCCCGGAGTTGCCCTCCAGGCGGGCCAGCAGGGCGAAGGATCGCAGGAGGATCCCTTGTTCGCTCCGGGGCGCCTCTTTCCAGCGCTGTTGCAGCAGTTCTCGAGCCGCCCTTCTCTTGCCGCTGCCTGCAAGCTCGCCGAACCGGCTCAACCAGGCGGGCATCTCGGTCCTGGTCAGCGCCATCGACCAGGATGGACCGTAGGCGCCGTCCGCCTGCCGCAGCCGCACCGTGAGCCCGGAGTCTTCCTGCGGGAGCGACAGGCGATAGCGCCGGCCTCCGGCCCACTCCTCACCGCTCGCGGTCAGGAGCCGGTCCCCTGCCCGGATCTCCACCTTCGCGCCGGGATCGGCCTTCACCCAGAGCCTGAGCACTGGGTTAGAGACTGGCCAGAGAGCGCAGACGGGCCCTGGGAAGTAAACCGCCCAGCAGCCGCTGTATTCGACTTCCGGGAGTGGGACGGAAGTATCGGAGCGACAGGAGGACAGGAGAGCGGCGAGGCTCACCAGATGGAGCACCCGGCCAAGACGACCTCGTGTCCGGCACCCTTTCATGGCGATGCGCGGTCTGCGACCCGCAGGTTCTCCGATACCACTGCATGCCAATCGGCATGCCGGGTCCGTCCTGCACGCAACTCGGCCACGATCTTGTCCGCGGGTGGAATCTTTCCCGGGCGGCCGACGACGATCCAGATCCTCCACTCCCCAGGTTGCAGTCGGATCTCCTCTCCCAGCCTGCCTTGCAGACGCACGGCACCCCCGGGGGGGAGGTCGAGGGGTGGCTCGGGCTTCCAGAGAAAGATGTCTGCGCCACGAGCAAGGAAGGCTTGCGCCTCGACGGATTCGGCAACGGCTTGCTCCGGCCTCAGGTCCAGGGTCAACCGCGTGCCGGGGATAAAGACCGGCAGCCCGGAGGACGGTTCTGCGGTGCCGCGGGAGCTCTGGGCTCCGACGCTCAGATGGGCGGTGTAGGCGGGCAGCGCGGGCAGCGGCGCCGGGGTACGCACGAATAGGAACAGGGCGGCGGCCGCAGCAGCCGTCGCGGCTGCGGCTTTCCATAGCCAGGCGGCAGGCTGCGGAAAGGGCAAGACCCTGGGCGGCGGCTTCTGGGCTTTTTGGATAGCGCCCACCACGCTGGCCTGGAAGTCCAGTCCGAGCGGCCGGAACGCCTCGTAGGCTTCGCGGGCCTCCTCGGAGGTTTCGGCCAGGGCTCGCAGCTCCGCTTCCTCCTCCGGGGTGAGCTCTCCGGCGCTCAACCGGTCCCAGCGCTCATCGAGATGGGACCGTTCCTCGGCTTCCGTCTCGCGATTCACTTGGGCCAGCTCTCGAAGCCATCGGTCATCGTTCATACTCGTCCATCCCTCAGATGTCTTCGCGAGTCGAGGCCTTCTTTTGACATCTCGTCGAGCAGCCGGCGGGCCAGGCGACGCAGGCGGCTGCGCCAGGCATAGACGGCGTCAGGGCTCATGCTCGTCTGCCGGACCACCTCGTCGAACGGCATCTCGCGCAGGAAGAGGAGATCGAAGAGATGTCTTCCCAGGGGGCTCAGCTCCTCGCCAAGCCTGCGCAGGAGGAGCCGAAGCTGCTCGCGGGACGCGGTCACCTCCTCAGGGCCGCTCTCCGTGGCCACCTGCTCGAGATCCTCGGCAAGGGTGGGGTCTTCCTTCCAGGGGCTCCGCCGGCCGCTGCGCAGGATCGAGGCTGTCTGCCGTTCGGCAACGAGACCGACGAAATTGGGCAGGGTCAGCCCGCGGTCCGGCTGCCAGCTCCGGAGCACCTTACCCCCGTCGGCGAACAGGACCAGGAAGATGTCCTGGGTGAGGTCTTCGACCTCCTGCCGGACGTTGCGCCCGCTGGCCGCCCCGACGCGCCGCAGGAGGAGGCCGCGGGCCACCCGGCTCTGGATGACCGGCGTCAGGATCTGGACGAGCCGGTTCAGCGCGGGCTCGTCCCCGGCCAGGGCTCGGCGGACCTCTTCTTGCATCGCCTCGGTCTCCATCCACCGGCGCTTTCGCAGATGGTCCTGATTATAGCGCCGAGACGCCGAGCGCTGGCGAAAAAAAGAATCTGTCGAGGTCAGACGGCCGCAGGTACGGCGTCGCGGGTCGGATAGTCGATGTAGCCCCGCTCGCCGCCGCCGTAGAAGGTGCCGCGGTCCGGCACGTTGAGGAGCGCTCCCTCGGCGAAGCGTTCCGGCAGGTCGGGATTGGCCAGGAACAGGGCGCCGAAAGCGACCATGTCGGCGAGGCCGGAGGCGACGACCGCGTCGCCGCTCGCCTGGTCGAAGCCGCCATTGAGGAGGAACGTGCCCCCGAACCTCTCCTTCAGCAGGGCCGCCATTCGATGCTCGCGGGTCGATGGATCGTGGCTCCCCACCAATGCGGCGCCGTGCAGGTATCCGATCCGCAGCCGCCCCAGGGCCTCGGCGGCATGTCCAAAGGTCGCCTCAGGATCGGAGTCGCTCATGCTGTTGAAGGGGCTGAGCGGCGAGAGGCGGACGCCGACCCGGTCCATACCCCAGACCGCGGCCACGGCCTCGGTGACGTCGAGGAGGAAACGGGCGCGGTTTTCGATCGGTCCGCCGTAGACATCGGTCCGATGATTGGTCCCGTCGCGTAGGAACTGATCGAGCAGGTAGCCGTTGGCGCCGTGGACCTCGACGCCGTCGAAGCCGGCGTCCAGGGCACAGCGGGCGGCCTCGGCGAACTGCCGCACGACGCCGGGGATCTCGTCAGGCTCCAGAGCATGCGGAACCGCCCAGGGCTGCGGTCCGGTGGCGCCGTGCCAGGCGCCTTCCGGGACGATGGGTGAAGGTGCCACCGGGAGGGCCCCACCCGGCTGGATCGAGGGGTGGGAGACCCGTCCCACGTGCCAGAGCTGGAGGAAAATCCGGCCGCCGCGCTCGTGGACGGCCGCGGTGATCCGCCGCCAGCCCTCGACCTGCGCGTCCGTGTGGATGCCCGGCGTATCGGGATAGCCAACACCCTGGAGAGAGACCTGCGAGCCTTCGGTGATGATCAGGCCGGCCGAGGCGCGCTGGCGGTAGTAGGTGGCCATCATTCCGTTCGGGACGTTCCCCTCCCCCGGCGTGCGCTTGCGCGTCATCGGAGCCATCGCCAGCCGGTTGTGCAGCGTATAGGGGCCGAGCCGCACCGGGCTCAGGAGCGTCGGGTGCTGTGGCGTCTCGGTCATCATGTCCTCCGGTCGGATCTGTATTGTTCGGCAATCCAGATCGGATTGACAATCCGCAAACGGCCGCGGACCCTCGGAGATGGGCCTGGGATGCGAGGTCCAGGATGCGGAGGAACTTGCGTAGACGGGGCTCTGCCCTTAAAATGACCACTATGACCATCTCTCAGAATGACAGAACCTGGACCCTTGCCGCCGCGAAAGCGCATCTGAGCGAAGTCGTCGAAAGCGCCTTAGAGGAAGGGCCTCAGATCATCACCCGGCATGGCCGGAAGGCAGTCGTCGTCGTGGCGGCCGAAGAGTGGGAGCGCAAAGCGCGCCGCCAGGGAACCCTGGCCGATTTCTTCGCGGCCTCGCCTTTGCGGGATTCGGGCCTGGAGGTTGAGCGCCCCCAAGACAGTCCTCGCGAGCTCGATCTGTGAGCTTCCTGCTCGACACGAACGTCGTCTCCGAGTGGGTCAAACCGCAGCCTGATCCGCAAGTGGTTGCGTGGCTGAAGGCGGTGGATGAGGACCGGGTATTCCTGAGCGTCGCCTCCCTCGCCGAAATCCGCCGGGGAGTCGAGTTGATGCCTCAAGGGAAGCGCCGCGACCGCTTGGCCTCCTGGTTGACTGGAGATCTGCCGGCCCGCTTCGAAGGGCGTATCCTCGACATCGACGGCCGGATTGCCGAAGCCTGGGGGATCTTCATGGCACGTGGCAAAAAAGCCGGGCTCAATCTCGGTATCTTGGATGCTTTCTTCGCCGCCACCGCGGAAGTCCATCGATTGACTCTGGTGACCCGCAATGTTCAGGACTTCTTGAAGCTTGGCCTCCCCCTGTTGAATCCCTGGAAATCCACAACCGAGCAGTGAGCCCTGCGACTCGCGAGGCCCTGGTGCGGGCGAGACGCCCGCGCTCCCAGGGTGCTACCGATCCTCGAGAGCCACCCAGCGGCGGTCCCGCTCGCCCACGTACTCGGACTGGGGCCGGATCAGCCGGCCCCGTTCGAGTTGCTCGAAGGCGTGCGCGGTCCAGCCGGCGACGCGGCCGACCGCGAAGGCCGGGCGTGAACAGCTCGGTGGGCAGCTCCAGGCCGTGGAGCAGCAAGGCGGTGTAGAACTCGACGTTGGTCTCCAGCTTCCGGTCCGGCTTGTGCTCGCGCAGGAGGCGCAGTGCCGTGGCCTCGACCGAGCGGGCGAGGTCGTAGAGCGCCATGTCGCCGGCTCGGCGATAGAAACGTTCCGCCGCCGCGCCCAGGACGTCGGCGCGCGGATCGCGTACGCGATAGACGCGGTGGCCGAAGCCCATCAGCCGCTCGCCCCGGCCGAGCTTGTCGCGGAGCACCTCCTCGGCGCGGTCCGCCGAGCCGATCTCGAAGACCATGTCGAGCGCCGGTCCAGGGGCGCCGCCGTGCAGCGGACCTTTCAGCGCGCCGACCGCACCGGTGATCGCCGAAATCAGGTCCGAACGGGTCGAGACGATCACGCGCGCCGTGAAGGTGGAGGCGTTGAAGCCGTGATCGCTCACCGTGTTCAGATAGGTTTCGAGGCCCCGGACGCGCTCGGGGTCGGGCTCCTGTCCGGTGAGGAGGTGGAGGATAGCTCGCCGTGTGGCCGAGGCCCTCGCGCGGCGCAAGGGGCTCCTGGCCCTGGAGGAGGCGCCAGTAGGAAGCGACGATCGTGGGGAACGCTGCGACCAGGAGCGCCGCATCCTCCTGCGGCTCCCCCGCTCCCTCGGCGAGGCTCAGAGTGCCGGCGGCCATACGCAGGGCGTCCATCACGCCGGAGCGCCGGAGCGCCGCGGCCCCGCAGCAGGTCGAGCGTGGCTGCCGGGAGCGTCCGGCGCGCGGCGAGGCGCCGGGTGAAGGCCTCGCGGTCGGCGGCCTTGGGCAGCGCGCCGTGCCACAGCAGCCAGGTGAGCTCCTCGAACGTCGCCTGGGGCGCCACCTCTTCCACCGGAAAACCGGCGAGGAGCAGCACACCCGCTTCGCCGTCCACGCTGCTCAACCGGGTCGTGGCCGCCACGACCCCTTCCAGCCCCTCGCGAACCTCACTCCCCATGTTCGATTCCTTTCCGCGGGTAAGCAGCCGTCTCTCTATGGGAGCTTGAAGCCCTCGCCCGCCCCGCTCTCCAGCGCCTGGGCGATGGCATCGGTAAACTGCGTGGTGGTGGCCTCTCCGCCGAGGTCGCGAGTCCTGATCCCCTGGCCCACGATCACGTAGCGGAGGGCCTGGCGGATGCGGTTCGCGGCCTCGTCCTTGTCCATGTGGTAGAGCATCATGACCGCGGAGCGGATCAGGGCCAGCGGGTTGGCCAGATCCTGGCCGGCGATGTCCGGCGCCGTGCCGTGCACCGCCTCGAAGATCGACCCATGCTCGCCGATGTTGGCGCCGGGCACGACCCCCAGGCCGCCCACCAGGCCGGCGCAGAGGTCCGAGACGATGTCGCCGTAGAGGTTCTCGAGCACCAGGACGTCCCACTTCTCGGGCCGCATCACGAGCTGCATGCACATATTGTCGACGATCTTGTCCTCGGCCTGGATGTCCGGGTACTCCTGCGAGACCTTGCGGAAGCATTCCAGGAAGAGGCCGTCGGAAAGCTTCATGATGTTGGCCTTGTGGACGGCGGTGACCCGCTTGCGGCCGTGGCGGCGGGCGTAGTCGAAGGCGAATTTGGCGATGCGGGTCGAGCCCTTCTCGGTGATGATCTTCAAGCTCTCCACCACGCCCGGCACCACAATGTGCTCGAGGCCGCTGTAGAGGCCCTCGGTGTTCTCGCGCACCACGATGATGTCGACGTTCTCGAAGCGGCTCGGGATGCTGGGCAGCGACCGTGAGGGGCGCAGGTTGGCGTAGAGGTCGAGCGTCTGGCGGAGCTGGACGTTGACCGACCGGAAGCCCTTCCCCACCTGCGTCTCGATGGGTCCCTTGAGCGCCACCTTGTTGCGGCGGATCGATTCGAGGACCTCGTCCGGCAGCGGGTTGCCGTGCAGCTTGACGGCCTCGGCGCCCGCGGTGTGAAACTCGTAATCCAGCTCGGCGCCGGCGGCGTCGAGGACCCGCAGGGTGGCGCGGGTGACTTCCGGGCCGATGCCGTCGCCGGGAATGACAGTGATGGTGGTCTTGCTCATGGTGGGCTCCCGTTTCCCCTCGCCCCTCCGTACCGGTGCGGCGGGACTGGCTAGGCTATCACGGGAGCCCGGGCGTACTCAGGATGACCCGCCCGCTGGCTTCGCCGGGCTGTACGCCCCCACTACGGGCAGAACGAGGCTGTGTAGAGGCCGGCGCCCAGGTTGTCGGTCTGGATCTGGATCGTGTCCGTCCCCGGCGGGAGACCGTTCAACCAGTTTACGAACAGGTCGTGAAACGAAAGGCCGACAAGCCCCGGCGCCACGACAGTGTGCCGGTAGAAGCCTTTGTGGGTCTGCACCGCCACGTGCAGGCCGCAGTTGGGCCCCTGGACTCCCGGTGAGGCGAGAGGCGGCTCGAGCCCACCCAGGGCCGGGGTGTAGCTGCCGAAGAGCGTCTGCTGGTTGAACGTCGCCGACCAGAAGGGGTCCGGGGTGGGGAACAGCGCCCAGGTCACGTAGCGTGTCGCGCCCAGCGGGTCGTTGATGTCCTGCCGCAGGAAGAAGGGCGTGGTGATGTGGTTGAGTAGCGTGTAGGTGGTGTCGTAGCAGACCTGCGGATGACCGCCGGCCAGGATGTGCCAGGGCGCCCAGGCCGGACTGAGGCAGGACTGATCGAGAGCGCTGTCGTCGGCCTCCCAGAAGCCGCGCACGATGGGCTCTCTGAAGCTGAGCAGGAAGTCGCTGTAGTTGACCGGAGCTCCCGGCGCGCCATAGGTGAGAGTGGCGCCGCCCATGAACGGTGGCGCGCCGGCGTCGATCAGGCCGCTCACCACCACGTTGGGATTGTTGGCCACCGGCAGGATCACGGCCTCGCGCAGCCGGTCGAGGTGGTGCCGCAGGCCGCCACCGCCGGCCGATTCCCCCGCCAGGATGATCTCGGATGCGTCGCGCAGGTCGGGGAGCGCGGTGGCGTAGAAGTTGGCCGCGGGCAGGGCATCGGCCGCCGTGGCGCCGGCTTGCAGCGTGCCGAAGACCGCATTCACGATCGCTTCGCCGTTGAACTCGATGTCGTAGGCGACGCCGGTCGTGGTCACGATGCCGGCCTTGACGCCGGAGCCGATCCAGTTGTCCGAGCTGCAGTAGTGGACCAGCACATGGTTGTAGTCGGCGAAATGGTTGATCAGCGGGGTCGGCGGAACGAGATTGAAGATCCCGCCCGGTGAGTTGATCGCTTGCGCGGCACCGGAAGAGCTCATCTTGCCGGCGCGGTCGAACACCTGTCCGCCACCGCTGCACCAGCGCTCGAGCAGGCAGGAGTCCGCATCCTCGCAGCCCCCGCCGCCGTCGAGGAAGATCACCCACTTGCTGCTCGGGTTCACGATCGGGTTACCGGCATAGGCGGCGTTTGCAGGGCGGATGTACATGACGGCGGGCGTTCCGTTGTTGCACTGGGCGTCCGGAAAGAGCACGGTGTCGATCGTGCGGCGCAGCAGCGGGATGCCCGGCATCCCGGGGAAAAAGGTGGAGAAGGTCGTATTCATGTTGAACGGGCTTCCGGCCGGGCAGAGCGCCGGCGTCAACGGTTGCGCCGATACGGCGCCGCACCCGAGGACCGCGGAGATCAACAGCGCGACGATTCCGTGGGTGCGGTACAGCAAGGCCGGGGCAGAAGGCAGGCTCATGGGATCAGCTCCTTTCAGAGATCACGAACTGATCCTTGAACCCATGGGGAGGCCATTTCCTGCGGGTCCGCCGAAATGGCGGGCGTCCTGGCGGGCGTCCCCTGGGGGAGGCCCCCGCCACGCACAGCTCGCCCGGAACACCCTCCGGCAGGGGCTGCAGCGCGCGGCCGAGCAGAGGTCGGGGCCGAGCCCGGACACCGGGGGCGGCCTCTCGGCGCTTTCGGAGCTTTCGGAGCTTTCGGAGATGAACGCGGCGGGGACAAAAGCAAAGAAATGAAACAACTACGCACGCAATGGAATCTGCTGCTACGCGATCGACCGTTCCCTTCTCGTCCGCGGTGCTAGAATCCCGGCGCCCCGGCGGGTCCTGCCCCGCCGCTCGCCCACCACCTCTTTGCCACGGAGAGACCCCGAGCCATGGATCATCCCAAGCACTACCTGTCCGGCAAGCCGATCCACCCGCGGGCGCTGACTGGAAAGGAGAGCCTGCCGGACCTGATCGACCACGCCTTCACGGCCTACAACGCCGGCCGGCTGCGCGAGGCCTGCCGACTGCTCGCCGAGAAGATGCTGGCGAGCGACGTGACCGTCGGCATGAGCCTCTCCGGGGCGCTCACCCCCGGCGGCTTCGGCAAATCCTGTCTGGTGCCACTGATCGAGGCTGGATGTATCGACTGGATGATCTCGACCGGAGCCAACCTATATCACGATACCCACCATGCGATCGGCCTCAAGCTGCACGCCGGCAGCGCCGCCTGGAACGACGTGGAGCTGCGCGAGGAAGGGGTGGTCCGCATCTACGACATCGTCTTCGACTACTCGGTGCTGCTGGAGACCGACAAGTTCTACCGCAAGGTCCTGCGCCTGCCGGAATTCCAGAAGCCGATGTCCACTCCCGAGTTCCACTATCGCGCCGGCCGCTACGTGGCCGCGGTCGAGGAGCGGCTGGGGCTCCAGGGCACCTCCCTCATCGCCGCCGCCTACCGGCACGCGGTGCCGATCTTCACCTCCTCGCCGGGAGACAGCTCGATCGGCATGAACGTGGCCGAGCTGTCGCTCGAGGGCTCGAAGCTGGCCTTCGACGTCAGCCTCGACGTCAACCTCTCGGCGGCGATCGTCTGGCAGGCCAAGGAGGGCGGCGGCAAGAGCGGCTGCTGGATCCTCGGCGGCGGCAGCCCGAAGAACTTCCTGCTGCAGACCGAGCCGCAGATCCAGGAGGTGCTGGGCCTCGCCGAAGCTGGCCACGACTATTTCCTGCAGGTCACCGACGCCCGGCCGGACACCGGCGGCCTCTCGGGCGCCACGCCGGGAGAGGCGGTCTCCTGGGGCAAGGTCGACCCCGAGAAGCTCCCCGACGCCGTGGTCGTCTACTGCGATTCGACGATCGCCCTGCCGCTCCTCACTCAATACATCCTGGCCAAGGGCATCCGCCGCGAGCCGAAGCGCCTCTACGAGCGGCTGCCGGACTTCCTGCGCCTGCTGACCGACCGGTTCTCGGAGATGAAGGAGGAGCGGATCCGCGAGGGGGCCTTCGAGCTGGAGTGAAAAAGGGAGCGCGGAGACCGCGCTCCCGGTGTGGGTGTGATTACGGACCGGTGATTACGGACCGGCGTGGGCGGCCACCACCTCTTCGCCAGGCGGCGGGATGGAAGATTCCGGCTCTTCCAGCACCGGCTTCACCTTGCGGCCGCGGAACGGCTGCAGGCCGAACTCGGCGATCTTCTCCGTGCGGCTGCCGTAATGCTCCCGGACCGCCGTGAGCACCACGTTGCTCAGCCGCAACCCGTCGCTGATGAGCCGGCGGAGCTGCCTCGAGGCCTCCTGCTTGCTGGCCCTGAGGGCAGCCTGCTGCTGGTTGATCTCCAAAGCCTGCGACAGCAGCGCCGCGAGCTTGGTCAGGAACGGCTCCAGTTGAGGAAGCTCGGCCCTGTTGGCCTCCAGCGCCATCAGCAGACGCTGCAAGAAGCCCAGAATCCCCGAATACGTCCTTTCCTGCCTGGCCATGACTTCGACTCCTTTCTGAGCCCCGCAGGGCTCGAACATCCGGCGCCGTCTCGACGCCGGAAATCTGATCTCCGGAACCCTGCGGCCAGCATCAGAGCCACTGCAAGCGCCACGGCCAAGGGGAGCTGCTTGACGAATGATCCGGTGCAACTATCCAACTACTATGGCGAGATGATGCGCCATACTTTGGAGGCTGTCAAGGGGCTTTCTGGACTTTTTTGCGGCGCATGCATATAGTATTGGAATCAAAGGAGGATGGAGGCATGCCAGGAGACCGGGAGATCCGCAGGAGGCGCCAGGACGCCATCGTCGAGCTCGTCACAGAGAGGCGGGACATCCGCAGCCAGTCGGAGCTGCAAACGCTCCTGGCGGAGAGAGGAATCGAGTCGACGCAGCCGAGCCTCAGCCGCGACCTGCAGGAGCTCGGCATCAAGCGTGTGAAGGGCCGCTACATCTTCCGGGCCTGGCGGGAAGTGGACGAGGGGACCTTCGAGGACGTGGTCGGCTTTGTGCAGCAGGTGCACCGGTCCGGCCCCTACATCGCCGTCGTGCTGACAAGCCCAGGCGCCGCCTCCGCCGTAGCCTGGGCCATCGACGCCGCCGGCTGGCCCGAAGTGGCCGGCACCATCGCCGGAGAAGACACGATCTTCGTCACCACGCCTTCACAGGAGGACCAGAATCTCCTCATGGAACGGCTCCGGAAGTACTTGAAGAAGATCATCTGGAGGTGACGGCCCCGGATTGCACGAAAGTTAACCCTGGGTTAACATTTGTGCATGGAGACGGCAGCCACACCCCACGTGAGAGCTCCGGATTGGGGCGCGCTCTTTACCGCTGCGCAGGCCCAAGGTGGCTACTTCACCACCACGCAGGCCGCCGCGGCAGGTTACTCGCGACCGCTACTCCACAAATACATCGCGAACGGGAAGATGGCGCGCGTGCCGCGAGGCATCTATCGCCTCGTTCACTTCCCGTCCAGCGATCACGAGGACCTCATCATGCTCTGGCTCTGGTCCGATCAGGCCGGCGTCTTCTCTCACGAGACCGCGCTCGCACTGCACGACCTCTCCGACGCACTGCCCTCCAAGGTCCACATGACGATCCCGGTAAGCTGGCGGCGCCGGCGGCTCCAGGTGCCCGCTGGCCTCGTTCTGCACTACGCCGGCATCGGTGAAGTCGACCGAACGGGGTTCTCGGCCGTGCCCATCACGTCGCCGCAAAGAACCCTGCGAGACTGCGTCGAGGCGAACGTCTCCCCCGAGCTCGTGCGCCAGGCTGTGCTCCAGGCGCGGCGACGCGGGCTCATCTCAGAGAAGGACAACGCCGAGCTCAACGCCGCCCTTGACCGCCCGTCTGAGAGCGCCCGATGATCCGGCGCTACGCGACGCCTCTCGCCTTCAAGCAGGCGCTCGAGCAGCGGATCAAGTCCTCGTCGACCACTGGCGCCGACTTCGCACGCCGTCGCCAAGTGCTCGCTTTCGACCGCTTTCTCGCTCGCGTCGTCTCGGTCGTTGGCGACGGTGACGCTCAAGGGCGGGCTGGTCCTCGAAATGAATGCCGGCTCGCCGGAGCGATCTACAGCCGCCCCTTTGGAGTCGACGTGGCCTTTGGGGATCCGCTCGTCGGCGAGCCCGATCTGGCGGTGGCCGACGACCTCCTTAACTTCGCGGGCATTGCGCCTCCGATGCTGCGCCTGTACCCGGTCGTCTCCCATATCGCCGAGAAGCTGCATGCCCTCACCTTGCCGAGGGATCGGCCGAACCTCGCCACGACTGGCCCGATCGAAGGAGCAAAACTTCGCTTGGCTGATCTGGAGAACGCTCGCGGAGGTCACGGGAGCCGTCTCTGCGTTTCTCGACCCCGTGCTCGATTCGGCCAACTGCGGGACTTGGGAGCCGAAGGACTGGCTCTGGAGACGCCGCACGTGAGGGCGAGCGCGAGCAATTATAGTCGGACACGCACAACAGTCCGGTCCAGGGGGCGCTCCTCGTTGCATCCAGCGATGGGGAACCCGATCCCATCCCCCCGGCACCTCCGGCCTCGCTTGTGATCGGACTAGCTGATTGCGGGTGGAGCTGGCCAGATCTGTAAGGCACGACGAAAAAGTTCCTTAGCGCGCCGTTGAATGGCTTCTTCGTCCCATTGTTCGACATCACGGAGTTGCTGATTGAGGGGCAGGAGCGAAGAATCCAGGAGAGCCGTTTTTTTAAGATGCCAACAGTTGTTGGAAGTCGCAGAGTTCAGAGGCTGAGTCATAATGGTGAGGTTCCCGAGTGTATGGAGCGCTAAGCTTCTCCGGCGTGTTGCCGCTGCTCTCAAATCATCTTCAGAAGCCGACGACATCTCCTGCGGAGTGAGACCCCGCGAACCGTCTGCGAGAGGCCAATGATCAAGCCAGTTCTGTGGAAGGATGTGCTCAATTGTGAGTTGACCGACAATGCTGATACTCTCGCTTTTGGCTGTCAGATATGTCTCATTCAGGCGACGGAAGATGTGAACTATCTTTGGGCTCTGAAGTCTCTGAAAGATATGGCCGGTCTCCCAAGCATTTTGAAAATTTTCGTCTTTTGGCCACTCTCCTGAGCTGCTCGTGAGGCTACTCAAATGCCTGGCAATGTGCTCTGCATAAGAACTACCTGCTTGAAGACCTCTCGTGAGCGTGAGAAAAACACGAGTGTAGTTTTTTGTGTGCATGCCGCAGATGGCGCGTCGAAGCAGATATGATTCTAAAATTCTGGATACTTGCCGCCATTCCGACTCATCAAGGCCTGCATTAAGAAACCAGAGGAGGAGTGGGTAAGCGGACCGAATGTCAAAGAGGTCCAGAAATGTTACGAGACTATAGAGTACATCGTCTTTTTGGGGTGCGATGATGCGACGAAAATGATCGCCCTGCCTTGCTAGCGTAGCCAGTTCCTCGCCCACTGTGGAAAATGGCTGCCTTCGTTCGATCCAATTCTTATATTCTACGAAGAGGTGCTTAACAGGGATATCGGTTCCAAGGCGGCCAGTGAGGAAGTGCTGCATATACAGATCGCTGCGCGGACGACTGAGTCTTCCTTGGCGGACTTCCTCGCGCCAAAATGGATCGTCAAAATTTTTCCAGTAACGATTATATAGTTCCTCGGACTCTTCGCCGCGCCTGGCCGCGCGCAAGAAGATATAATTTCTGAGCAGGTCGGCTGGCAACAGCGGCTCGCCCCGAGCATTCAGAGTTTCAAATATAACCTGGGCATCGTCATCATGATCCAGATCAATTACAACAACCTTAAAAGAATTTTTCAGTGCCTGGAAGCACTCCTCCATTCGTGCAGAAAGAGGCGCATCGGCCGCGAGAGGCGGCTCTTCAACAGAACCCAGGAAAAACTCTGACAACCTGTCGTGAAAGAAAAGATACGCTTCGACCATGCGCGGTCGGGGCATCGGCTTGTGGGCATACTTCCGCTTGACGAGAGGATGCTTTTCTTCTAATGCTGATCGAGATCCAGAAAGAATGACATCGGCGAACTGCTGTCGATCAAGCTGAGTTGGCCAGACCTTAAAACGATCTGCCTCTGGGTTAGCCATCATCCCTCGATTCAACGTGAATGATTCACACTCATCCGCAAGATCGGTGCACTGACTTTCTCGGCAAACGTCCCGGAAGGCGGCCAGGAAAACTTGGATAGTTGTAAGACGTTGCTGACCGTCAATAACCTGGCGTTTTTCTACATGGGTTGTCGGCGTTTGCTTCTGATCTAGAACCATGGCTCCCAGAAAGTGAACAGGCGCGTCATTGCGCCCTTCGAGATACTCTCTGAATTTGCGTTCAATATCCTCCCATAGAGGGTCCCATTGCTGATCTCTTCCCCAGACGTATTGGCGCTGGAATAGAGGAACCTCGAGACGCATCTTCGCCCCGAATATCGCAAGAAGTGGTATTGCGTTTGCGTTCATGCTTTATATTCTTCCGATCGCGAGGGCCAAGCGGAAACAAAGGGCACCCTAACTCGCTTGGTAACCTGCACTTCTTCAGCTTGCGCTCACTCTATAACACAGTCCCTCGTTGCGTCAATCGGTTCTCCGAGTGCTCGATGCAGGAGGGTGATGGGGTAGAGTCAGCAATCCCGCGCCTTCCGGTCTGCCTCACACCTTCGCCCGCCGCCAGCCGTTCGCTTCGGCTTCCTCCTCGGTACAAAACCACCTTTCCCCGTCCTCGGGCGAGATCACTGTCCTGTCGTAGTACCTTTGGCCGGGCAAGTGGTAGATGCGTTCTCCCGTCCTCCGGGAGCTGTTCCCCTTGATGACGCACCCGGGCTTCGAAGAGGTGCAACCCTCCGGGCATGCTTCTGATGGCTCCGGGTCCTCAGGGGGCTCCTCCGTCGCTGGCTTTGGCAGGAGAGGGCGCGGCGGCAGTTCGACCGGCCTCTCGGGCGGATTGGCCTGCCGCTCTGTTGGAGTGAGGACCCTCCAGGTGGTGAAGAGAATCCCGGCTACGGCGAGAACGAGCAGGGTGCCGGCTCCCCGGTTAGGAAATCTCGGGCTCCTGCTTCGGCGAGGCCACATACTCCAGCTACCCATCCAGACAACTCCTGAAGAGAGAGACACCCAAAGCCTCGTTGTTGTTCAGAAGTGACCGCTTTCGCTACTCTGACGTCGCCGTGCCGCTCTTCCACCGCTACATCGGGATCGACTACTCCGGCGCCGCAACGCCTTCGAGCCTTCTGCGCGGCCTGACGGTCTTCGTCGCGGATCGCGAAAGCGAGCCTCGGCAACAGGGCTCTCCGGGTTCCAGGAGCCGGAAGTGGGGCCGCCAGGATCTCGCCTTCTGGCTCCGCGAGCGTCTCCTGGAGGATGTTCCGACGGTCGTTGGGATCGACCACGCGTTTTCCTATCCGCTCGCGGCCCTCGATGAGGCGGGTCTGGGCTCGTGGGACGAGTTTCTGGAGTGGTTCGAGGGGCGTTGGCCGACCCGGGATTTGCCCGTCAAGGCGTGTCTTGAACCGAATCTGGAGATGCTGGGACGGCACGAGCGGACCTTGCGGCTCACCGATCGCTGGGCTCCCACGGCCATGCCGCTGTGCTCCGGCTGGAGGGCGCAAGGTCCGAATGTGTTCTTCTCGACCCATGCGGGGATTCCCTGGCTGCGGTGGCTCCGCCAGGAAACGGCCGGCACGGTCCATTTCTGGCCGTTCGACGGTTTCACGGTGCCCACTGGACGGTCGGTTGTCGCCGAGGTGTATCCGCGCGTGTTCCGGCGGCGCTACGATCCTCCTCGTCTCAATCCGGACGAGCGGGACGCCTGGCTGGTATGCCGGTGGCTGAAGGACCGGGACGAGAAGGGTTGTCTGGCACCGTACTTCCAGCCGCCTCTGGATGACGCGGAGGCCCGGCAGGCCCGGGTGGAGGGGTGGATTCTGGGGGTAAGCTGACGCTGGTTTGCGGAGCGAGCGGAAGGTTCCTGTCGCCCCTGGCGGGGCTTGGAATTGGTGGGGGCCTGGGTTCCCGGGATTGAAATCCCGGGCTAATTTCGGTCGCCCCTCAGCGGGGCTAGGATCAATGCTGTTCATTTAAGCGATTCTCTGCGTAGGGGAGGGGCTCGTCCCCTCCCGGGGCGGGGGCAAGCCCCGCCCCTACATTTCAGCTAAAGTGAACGGTATTGGGGCTAGGATGGACTGCCCGAGAGAGATGCCAGGGACTTCAAGCAGCTAGCATAGGCGACTGCTCCACCAGGGTAGTGTCGAGCCCCGCGTAATTCCGTGGCCGCTTTTCCGGTTTATTTCGGTGTGGGGCTTGACCGTGAGGCACTCGAGGGAGGCGTTTCTCGCGCTGTTTCACCTCGTTTCCCGGATTGTCTCGACGCGAGTTGGCGGGGTCAAGGGTCGACTTCGTCGCCCGCTACGCGGCTTCGCCCTTGACCCCGCCAACTCGCGTCTGAGGAGGCTGGGTACGAGGTGAAGACGGGAGAGTGCGAAACCGTACTCACGGGGCGGTGGAATCCGGCCAGAAACGGCACGGCGGTCACGAAATAATTTGGAAGCCGACAGGTAGGATCGCGGCGAGTTGCCGCGGAGCCAGCTCGTTTTCGCGGTCGGCGACGAAGGCCGTCAGTCCACGCAGGTGGCTCGAAGGCTTTGCAGCGCCGAAGTCGTCGATCCCGATGTAGCGATGGAAGAGCGGCAAGCACACGCTGCTCCCCAGCCCCGCCAGGGGCGGCCGGAATTAGCCCGGGATTTCAATCCCGGGGACCGGGCCCCCCAACGCCGAAGCCCCGCCAGGGGCGACAGGAATCATTCCTCGAAATCCTCCGGATTGTATTCGACTCCATGCCGCCTCAACAGCTCCATGAGCTCCTCTTCGAAGGTCATCTTCCAGTGGTGTTCCTCCTGGTTTCGAATGTAATTTCGTACCTCCGGAATCTTTGAGGCGCTCACCGTGAAGGCTCCGTAGCCGGGCTGCCAATTGAAGCCTCCCACCGGCGCGTCGGGCCGCTCATTCATCCATTTCGAGGAGTTTCCCTTGATGAGTTGCAGCATCTTGGCGACCGAGATGCTCGTCCCCCATCCCGTCAGGAGGTGGACATGGTCCGGCATACCTCCCGCAATCAGAAGGACACCGCCGTTGCCTCGAAGGATCCCTCCCATGTAGGCATAGAGCGCATCACGGAAGGTGTCCTTGATCAGAGGGACGCGGTTCTTCGTACTGAAGACGAGGTGGTAGTTGAGTTTCGAGTATGTGTCCCGCATGGTCTTGGTCCAATGGCCAGATTGTGCGGGAGATCGTAATGCGGATTGCGGGATCTCGCAACGGGAGCGGAGGGTCCTGTCGCCCCTGGCGGGGCTTGGGATGGGTGGGGGGCCTGGATTCCCGGGATTGAAATCCCGGGCTAATTCCGGTCGCCCCTCGCGGGGCTAGAATGGACCGTTCGGCTCGCCCGCTGCGCCAGCGTGAGCTCACGCTGGTTTTGCGGAGCGTACGCTGGGCCAGCGTCCCGGGACTCTGCGCCAGCGTGAGCTCACGCTGGATTTGCGGAGCGCACGCTGGGCCAGTGTCCCGGGACTCTGCTCCAGCGTGAGCTCACGCTGGTTTTGCGGAGCGCACGCTGGGCCAGCGTCCCGGGACTCTGCGCCAGCGTGAGCTCACACTGGTTTTGCGGAGCGTACGCTGGGCCAGCGTCTCGGGACGCTGCGCCAGCGTGAGGTGACGCTGGGTTTGCGGAGCATGCGCTGGACGGGGGTGGCTAGCGCGGCCGGCCGAGCTCTTCGAGCTTGGCCACGACGTCGCGGTAGTTGCTGTTGATGCCGTACAGATCCACGAAGGTCTTGTAGGCGGTCGCCTGATCGCCCATCTGCATGTAGACGTTGCCCAGGTCGTAGAGCATCCCGAGGCTGTCGTCCTCGCTGATGCCGGGCGCCTCCAGGGCGCGGCGGTACCACTTGATCGCCAGCTCCGGCAGGCCCTTGTCGAGGAAGCAGAGGCCGAGCATCGAGCAGCAGAGCACGAAGTACCGGACGTCCTTGGCGGCGAGCTGGAACTCGCCGATCGCCTCGTCGAGGAGCCCCATCTCGCGGTAGGCGATCCCCAGGTTGAAATGGGTGTCGTAGTCGGTCGGCGACAGGTGCTCGGCGACGCCTTTCTTGAAGCCTTCGACGATCTCTTCCAGCGTCTGCTCCGCCTGGACCATCACGCCGTCGCGCTGGAAGACCTCCTCCTTCGACAGCTCCTCCACGAGCTCGCCCGCCAGGTCGAAGAAGTCGTCCTCCTCGGCGAACAGCTCGGCCGCGCTGGCTTCCGCGCCTCCCGCCCCCCCAGCCGCCTTTTCCTCCCGGGTCCGGTCCGCCTCGTCGAGCCAGCTCATGCTGCCGGTGTCGTCCAGCGAGGCGAAGTCGGAGACGAGCTGGGGCGGGGCCGGCTTCCCGGGAAGGACCGACTCTTCCACCGGCAGCCAGTCCACTTCCTCCCCCTCGCGCTCGACCAGGTCCGCGATCTGGAGCGGGTTGAAGATGGCCCGTCCGGCCGGCAGAGGAGGGGGCGGCGGGGCCGGCGGCGACGAGGGCGCCATGGGTTCGGGAGGAGCCGCCGGAGGCGCTGCCGGCCGCGGGCGCGGCGTGGCCGGGGCCTTGTCGACCAGCCCGCGCAGCAGCTCGTCCACCTGATCGGCCGAGGCGGAGATGCGCGCCACCTGCGGACCGGACGCCACGTGGTCGCCGTCCAGCCGGTAGCCGGCGTCCAGCAGCTTCTTGCGGACCTTCTGCCAGGGATCGCGGTTCTTCTTCCGTTCGGCGGCTCCGGCCATCCGGTTCGCCAGCTCCACCACGTGGGTGTGGTGCCCCTTGCCGAGGTGGATCTGGAGGAGCAGGGCAAGGGCCTGCAGGTGATCGGGCCGCAGCCGCAGGGCTTCGCCCAGCCGTTCGACCGCCTTGTCCTCCAGCCCGTACTTGGCCAGCACCTCGGCTTCGGAGACGAGGTCCTCTTCGCGCTCGGCCTCCTGCGTCGCGGCCTCCGCCTCGGGCTCCAGCTCCAGGGCGGGCTCGGCCGGCTCCTCCACGGCGGAAGCCGGCTCGATCTCGATCTCCGGGAGCAGAAAGGCGTCGTCGTCGAGCGACAGCTCGACCTCGGCTTCGGGCTCGGTAACTGGCGATGTCGGCGACGCCGGCGACGCGGCTTCCACGGGTTGCCCGGCCTCCTGCGACCAGGCCGGCCGGCGCGGCGCCTCCAGGAGGTCTGCCGGCGGCCGCACCAGGCTGGACGGCGCCTCGTCCTCATCCGGCAGGTCGACCTCGAACACGTCCGCCAGGTCGAGGTCGAGCTCGAGGTCGAGCTCGATTTCGTCGGCCGCGTCGGCAGCCGGCGCGGCAGCCCGGGCTGGAGCGCCCGCGACCGCGGCCTCGGCTTCCGCCATGGCGCGCGCCAGGTCGTCGCCGCCGAAGGTGAGATCGAGCTGGTCGTCCGGTTCCTCCGGCTCCGGCGGAGCGGCCCGGCGCCGCGGCGGCTCGGGCTCGGCAATGACATCAACATCGGGCTCGGGCGCGAGATCGAGCGTGCGGGTGGTCCGGTCGTCCTGCGCCGGCTGGGGCCGGCGGGCGATCTCCTGCGCCTTGGGATTGCGCTCGACCGCGATCACCAGGAAATGGTCGGCCCCCGCGGCGTGGCCCGCGCCGCGCAGCCTGTCCGCAGCTTCTTCGATGAAGACGAGGTTCTGGCTGTCGATGTCGAGGGCCCGCTCGTAGACCTGCGCCGCCTCCTGCGGCCGGCCGTGCTGCAGCATCAGCTCGGCGATGACGCGGTACTCCCCCATGGCCTTCTCGATGAGCTGCTGCTGGTGATAGATCTCGGCGAGCTTGACGTGATAGGTCGGGTTGTCCGGCTCGAGCTGGGCCATCTTCTGATAGATGGCGATGGCCGAGGCCGCATTGTCGTGCTTCTGGTAGTAGTCGGCGAGCACCTGATACTGGGTGCGCGCCTCGTTGATCAGGCCCTGCTTGCCGTACAGCTCGGCGAGCTGCTCGTAGACCTCCAGCCGCGTCGGGTCGAGCTTGATGATCTTCTTGTAGATCGCGATCGCCTTGACGAAGAAGCCCTCGGCCGTGTACTGCTCGGCGATCTGCGTGAAGAAATCGATGGCCTCGTCGTTGCGCTGGATGCGGGCGTAGAGGTCCCCGACCCGGTTCAGGGTGTTGATGTCGTTCGGGTTTTCCGCCAGGAGCTTGCGGTATTCGCGGATCGCCGGCTCGATCTTGCCGCGCGCCACGTACTTTTCGGCGGACTGGACGATCTGCTCGCGGGAGACGGCCATCAGCAGCGGGCCTCCGGCGACCCGGTGCGGGGGAGGACCGGGCGATAGGTCAGGCGGTGCACGGGGCAGGGGCCGAAGGTTTCGAGGGCATGGAGGTGCTGGGGCACCGAATAGCCCTTGTGGGCGGCGAACCCGTACTGCGGATACTGCTGGTGGAGCGCCACCATCTGCCGGTCGCGCTCGACCTTGGCGAGGATCGACGCGCAGGCGACCGCATAGCTGACCGCATCGCCCCGGATCAGGGGGAGGCAGGGGCATGGGACCGCCGCGAGGGCGACGGCGTCGATGACCGCGATGTCGGGGCAGGGGCGGATCCCGGAGAGGGCCTGGCACATGGCGCGGCGGGTGGCCTCCAGGATGTTGATCCGGTCGATCACGTCCGCCTGCACCTGCGCGACGGTCCAGGCGAGCGCGCTGGCACGGATCGCGTCCGCCAGCCGCTCGCGTTCCGGCGCCGTCAGGCGCTTGCTGTCGTCCACCCCGGGCACGAGACGGCGGCCGTCCATGACGACGGCGGCGGCTACGACGGGACCGGCCAGCGAGCCGCGCCCCGCCTCGTCGACGCCTGCGATCCGGCAGAAGCCGCAACGCGAGAGCCGCTCCTCCAGGCCTCGCAGGAGGTGGAGGCGGTAGGCCTCGGCAAACAGCTCAATCATTGCCGGGGTAGCCGGGGTAGCCGGGGCTGCCGGGCTCGCCGGGTTTGCCGCTGCGGTCGTCGCCCTGGGCACCGCGACTCCTTTCTCGAGCCCTGCGCCGCGTGTGCGCCCTAGCCGCGGGGGCGGGGCTCGTCGCGCCGCTCTTCGATGCGTGCCGCCTTGCCGCGCAGGTTGCGCAGATAGTACAGCTTGGCGCGCCGCACCTTGCCCCGCCGCACGACCTCGATCCGGTCGACCGACGGCGAGCAGAGCGGGAAGATCCGCTCCACGCCGACGCTGCCCGAGATCTTGCGCACGGTGAAGGTCTCCCGCGTGCCGCCGCCGCGGCGCGCGATGATCACGCCCTGGAAGATCTGGATGCGCTCTTTGTCGCCTTCCTTGACCTTCACATGGACGCGGACCGTGTCCCCCGAATTGAAGCTGGGAACCTCCTGCCGCAGATAGACACTCTCGACCTGATCCAACTGGTTCATGGCTCACCTCGTCCGAATCCGACGGAGCCCGCCTGGGGGACGTTTTCCGTCATTATTTCTATTTCAGCATCGCCGCGCAACCCGGCCCTCACCCCATCCCCTCCAATTCTTCGAGCTCCGCCGCTGCTCCCGCGTCAGCCGCTCCCGCACCTCCGGCTGCTCCAGCAGGTCCGGCCGCTTCTCCCAGGTGGCTCGCAGCGCCTCCCGGTCGCGCCAGCGGCGGATCTCCGCATGGTGGCCCGACAGGAGCACCTCCGGCACCGGCAGCCCCTCGACCAGCGGCGGCCGGGTGTAGTGCGGGTGGTCGAGCAGGCCCGCGCGGAAGCTGTCCTGCTCCACCGACTCGGCGAGCTGGACCACTCCCGGGATCTGCCGCGACACCGCCTCGATCAGCACCATGGCTGGCAGCTCGCCGCCGGAAAGCACATAGTCGCCGATCGAGACCTCCTCGTCCACCACCGTCTGCCGCACCCGCTCGTCGATTCCTTCGTAGCGCCCGCAGAGGAGGAGCAGGTCGCCGCGTCCCGCGAGCTCCCGGACCTTGGCGTCGTCGAGCCGCCGGCCCTGGGGCGACAACAGGATCCTCCGGGGACCACTTCCCTCTCCCGCTTCGCCCGACAAAGAACGCACCGCGCGGATCCACGGGGGTGCCGTCATCACCATTCCGCCGCCGCCGCCGTACGGCTCGTCATCGACGCTGCGGTGGCGGTCCTCCGTAAAGTCCCGCAGATCGGCCACCCGGACTTCCAGGAGACCCTTCTCGATCGCCCGGCCCACGAGGCTCGTCGCCAGGAAGGGGCCGAACAGCTCGGGAAAGATCGTCAGGACCTGGATGCGCATGCGTCCAGCAGGCCCGGGGGCAGCTCGAAAACGATGCGCCCCGCCTCCACGTCGACCTCCCGCAGGAACAGTTCGAACGAACGGCAACGGCACCCGCCGCTCGCCGTCCGCCACGATCAGGAGCAGCCCGCCGCCGTCCTCGATCAGGTCCACCACCTCGCCGAGGTCGCCGGCGCCGTCGTAACAGCGGCAGCCGAGCAGCTCGTAGTGGTAATAGGTCCCCGGCGGCGGCGCCGGCACCTGCGAGCGGTCCACCTCCAGCCAGAGGCCGCGCAGCCCTTCGGCCGCGTCCCGGTCGCCGATCCCCGCGAAGGTGAGCAGCGCCCCGGACTTGTGGGGACGGTGCCCGGTCACCTCGAGCGGCCTCGCCGGCCCGCCTTCCTCGCGGGCGGCGAGCAGAGAGCGTCCGGGACCGAGGCGTCCGGGCACGTCGCTCAGCACCTCGACCACCAGCTCCCCGCGCACGCCGTGCGGCCGCAGCACGCGGCCGACGGTCACCCGCGCGGGCAGCTCGCGGGTCTCAGTCCTCGAGGATTTCGAGCTCATAGCGCACGCCTCGCCGGTCCTCCCGGGTCTCCAGCAGGGTGCGCAGGGCGCGGGCGGTGCGGCCCTGGCGGCCGATCACCTTGCCCAGATCGTCGGGAGCGACCTTCAGCTCGAGGATGCCGCCACCGCGGCGGCTCGGGATCTCGGTGACCTCCACCTCGTCGGGCTTGTCCACCAGGAGGCGGACCAGCTCCCGGAAATCGTCGACCAGCTCAGGCACTCTTCGCCACCTGGTTCACGAGCTTCTTGACCGTCGGCGACATCTGGGCGCCAAGGCCGACCCAGTAGCGGGCCCGCTCGACGTCGATGTGCACCTGCGCCGGGTTCTTGGTCACGTCGTAGTGGCCGATCTCCTCCACGGACGAGGCCGTGGGGGTGTTGCGCGAGTCGGACACGACCACGCGGTAGAAGGGATTGTTCCGCGCGCCCATGCGGCGCAGCCGAATCTTCAGCATGTTCTCAAACCTCCGGGGCTCTCAAGGAGAGGCAGACTTCACCGCCCCACCGAACGGGACGGCGCAAAGGGTGGAGATTGTAGCAGGGGACCGCCGGAAGGGCAAACCAGGGGGTCAGCCTGCGACGGACGCCAGGAGATCGACTGCCGTCGCGGCGGTCGCCGCCTGGCGCAGGAGGGACGTGAGGAGCGCCGGATCGTCGATCCCGTCGAGAGTGGCCCGCAGGTCATCGTCCACCGCGAGGCCGCGAGCCATCAGAACCTCGACGACGGCATTGCGGAGGCCCTGGACCTCGCCATCGGCTCTGACCTCGTCGAGACTGTTGTAGCCCTCGCGCTGAAGGAGATTACGGAGGATCACCGGCCGCGGTTGCGAAAGTTCAGATGAAACGTCCGTCTGCCAACGGCCACTCTCCTTATAGAATAGCGATGTACACCCCCACCTCGCGCAAGGAGGGAGCCTTCGATGATGGAACGATTCCCCAAAATCCTCCTTCTCGGACTCTGCTTTCTGGCCACCGCTGCCGTGGCAAAAACGCTGCCGATGCCGCAGCCGGATGCCGAGCGCGGCTCGATTGGGATCACGGTCCGTTCGCTGGCGCCCATGCGCGCGATCCGCTCGTCGGCCACCCAGATCTTCTTCGTGCGGATCGAGGAAGACATCGACCCGCTGGCGGCGGATGCCGTCATTCCATCGAACTTCTCGCAGGGCAAGCAGGTCTATCTGCTCAATGCCAAGCCCGGACGCTATGTGGCGGTGGCCGCGGATTTGAAGGCGGCCCCTCTTTCCGGCATGGACCTCAAGGCCGTCTTCTCCCAGGAGTTGATCCCCCTCACCGAGGTGACCGTGACGCCGGGGGAGATGGTCTTTGCCGGCGAATACCTGATCGCCACCCACCTCGGCATGGAGAAGGGCGACCCGGCGCAGACCCACTACTACCGCCTGATCGCACCCGAAATGGAGCGGAAGGGCTACTTCGCGCGTTCCTTCAGCGGCCAGGGGGCCTACCTGGCCGACCTCGAGAGCATGAGCCGGGAGCCCGCGGCGGAACGGAGATTCTGGGAGGAGGCTCGCGCCGAGGTGTTCAAGTCCAAGAAAGCCTGGCTGGAGATGGTCGAGCGGCGACTGGCTGCGCTGCAGCAACCGTGAGAGAGCCCGATGAGCGTTCGAGCCGCCGCAATCCTGTCTCTGATGGTCCACGCGCTCCTGGGGCGAGCGGCGGGCGCCCGGCAGCCTTCTCTACCACCTCCCAATCCTCAGCGCGGCTCGATCGGCATCGTCGTCCAGTACGAGGTCCCCCTCTTCCACAACACCATGCCGGCTCTTCAGGTGTACTTCGTCCGCGTCGAGGACGAGGCGGACATGCTGGCGGGCGAGAGCCTGATCCCGTCGACTTTCGAGAAGCACGGCCAGGCGTACCTCCTCAACGTCCGGCCCGGCCGCTACGTCGCGGTGGCGGCGACGATGCCACACGCCCGGGGCTACGGCATTCCCTTCAAGGCCTTGTTCGCGCAGCAGATGATCCCCCTGACGGCCATCATGGTACAGCCGGGGGCGATGACGTTCGCGGGGGAAGCTCGTGGTCACCCGCTCGACCAGATCCGAAGAGATGGATGCCGCCCAGGCCCACTACTTCCGCCTGGTGGCGCCGGAAGCAGCCGCCAAAGGACGGCTCGGCTATGGGCTGAGCGGCGAGGCTACGTTTCTGGCGAGCCTCAAGAACCAGACTCGGGACAAAGAGGCCGAACGGAGGTTCTGGGCGGGAGCGGCCAGGGCTTTCGAAACGGAGCTCGCGTGGCTCGCTCTGATCAGGAGCCAGTCGAGCGCGCCGCCGGCCGAGTAACCGAACGACGATGCCTGCCTATCTGGATCTGGAAAACTGGCCCCGGCGCCAGCAATTCCACTTCTTCAAGGGCTACGCCAACCCCTTCTTCAGCGTCTGCGCCAATCTGGACGTGACGGGCCTCCTCCACCTCGTCCGCTCCCGGGAGGGCCTCCCGTTCTTCCTCTTCTACCATTATCTGGCCCTGCGGGCGGCCAACGAGCTGGAGCCGTTCCGGTACCGGCTGCGCGGGGACCGCGTCCTCGTGCACGACCGCATCCATGCCGGGACCACGACCCTGGTCGACGGCGAGCGCTTCGCCTTCTGCTATTTCGAGTACGACGACGACTTCGCGCGGTTCGCGGAGCAGGCCAGGGACGCGCTGGAGAGCCTCCGTGCCGGCGGGGGCCGGTTGGAGCCGCGCGACGATCGGGACGACCTGATCCACTGCTCGGTCCTGCCCTGGATCTCCTTCACCAGCTTCTCCAACGCCCGGAAAGGGGACGGGCAGGACTCGGTTCCGAAGATCGTCTTCGGCAAGTACTTCGCGGACGGCGACCGTTTCATGATGCCGGTCTCGGTCGAGGTGCACCACGCGCTGATGGACGGCCTGCACGTCGGACGGTACCTCGAACGGCTGGAGAGCTCCTTCGCCCGCCCCTCCGCCCTTCTCGGCCTCGCGGAGGAGGTTGTCTGATGGCCCAGTTTCTCCTGACCGTCGCGCTGGTCGCTCTGGTGTCGGCGCTGGCGTGCTCGCCTCACGATCAGATCTGCTCGATTTCACGAAAGACTAGAGGGAGATTCGGCTGATCGAAGCTCAGCCCCGGTGCAGGAATCCGGTTCTGCCTCAGGTTGGGCGGTACATGCTTGTGATGCGGAAATGTGGAAGCTAGAGAGGGATCTCCGGGATGAGGAAAGTCGTCATACCAGTACAACCGTGCCTCGCCCCGATAGACCTCGTATCCGTACGAGACGATCAGGCCCTCCGCAAAATCGATCTCTTCCCGCATCCGCAGACGAATGCCACCATTGAAGAACACCTCTCCCTCAGCAATTCCGGTGTATGGGCTGTCTGACCAGATGGCAACCGTAGAGTGCTCGACCTGCGGTTGATCGAATAGCTCGGCAATAAAGCGACTGTACTCCGCGAGCGACCTCAGAGGAGACTCGCGCATTCTCAGTAGGCAGGCTGGAAGCGCAGGGTTTCTGAGACTTCACGCCCTTTCAACTGCTCGTCGTAGGTCCTTTTGCGCCTCGACCATGTCTCGTAGATACCCTTCCAGCGGCTGAAGTCCGCCCGGGTTTCGTCAAACTCGTCGAAACGCTCCAGCTTTCCTGCCATCAGCGCCGAGTAGAAGTCTCCACTGAGGATTCCGTACTTCTCCTCATACAGCGTCATCCGACGCTCGAGCAGCTTCATCTCGATCACCAGCTCATGGATCTCCATGCGCGTGCCTCCGTTCGTCTGTGTCAGTATACACGCGGTGGTGGGGCCTCCACAGATGCGGAAGGCCGCGGCCCGCTACTGAGCGTCAGACGCCGTCCGGCGTGAGAGCTGCTGCGGTCAGACCGATCGCCGCTACGAGCCAGTGATTGTTCTTGAACGCACCCGCCCCCGGGTCCGATCCATCGCTCTTCTTGATGTGCAGATAGTTGTCCGTGGGCCTGGCGTGCGGATGGTAGTGCAACTGCAATGTGCCCTCCACGTAGGTACCGCCAGAAAGCCTGCCGGCCGCGGAGACGACGCCAGATATCACCCACAAGGCATCGAAGCTCCAATAGTGCGTCTCCTCAGTCCCGCCACCATCCGTAAGGCCCGACGCCCGGAAACGGGCGGGGCGCGCAGCCAGAGCGACGAGCTCTACGATCCGGGCATTGCTCCACCCCTCGGGAGAACAGGTTCCATCGAAAACCGTGGGCATCAAGGGAGGCGCTGCCGCCGCGGCTGCAGGCGCGCCGGCCCCGGCTTTGGCTGCAGCGGCGAAGTTGAGCGGTGCTGCTTTCGCGGGAGCTTTCGCGGGAGCCTTCGCGTCCACCTCCTTGTAGAAAGCGCCCAGGGACATCGCCTTCGGCTTTGCCTTCTTCTTCGTCACCGGATTCGCCGCCTGCTGAAGGACCCGCCCGCCGACAGAAGGAGCCGGCTGTCGCGGGAAACGAACCGGGGGCGGCGCCACGCTCTTCTGCTGAGGCAAGGGCGGAGGAGCAACCGCCGGCAGCTTCGCCTGCGCGGCTCGGAGCCGATGGGGCCAATGAACCTCCGGCGAGGCTACCTTCTTCGCCTGGACGACCGGAACCTCGGCCGGCTTGCCAGGCACATGCGGCGGGACGCGGGAGCGGCCAGAGGGGCTCATCGATGGTCCTGATGGTACCACCCTTTCGGAGAGCAGCCCCTCCTTTTCCGCACCGCCGCGGCCCGCTACTGAGCGCGCTCGGAGCCGGCCGCCGGGGCGGCGTCCACCCGGGCGCGGACGGCGGCCACCATCTCGTTGAAGGGCTCTCGAGCTCGAACAGGTGCGGATCGGAACGGCGGAACCGCAGCGGCCGGTCGAGGTTCCCCGCCTTGACCTCGTCACAAGCCCGGCGCATCGCCACGATAGGCCCTGCGAGCCGGTGCGTGCTGAAGATCGCCAGCGCCACCAGCGCCAGCAGCACGAACACCGTCTGCACCGTCAGGACGAGGATGAGGGTATCCCGCGACTCGCTGGGGGCGCGCAGGAACAGCGCCGTATAGCAGGTGACGCTGAACACCAGCAGGATCAAGACGCTCACCAGCAGCCACATCCCCGAGAAGCGCAGGACGTACGGAAGGGTGAGCCGGATACCGGAGCCACGGACCTGCTGCAAGCTGGTCATGATCTCTCCTCCGCAAAGAAAGCTACTCGAAAGTGTCTATATTCTAGCAGAACAGAACACGAAAAGGGACGGCGGCAGCCGAACCCGCTGGCGCTCACGGTCGTCGAGCTCCTCCGCCGCGAAGGCCGCGTCCTCTCCGTCCGTGGCGTCGACATGCTGGACGGCACGCCGGTGCTCGATCTCAAGCCCTACCTCTCGAGCATCCCGGAGGAACAGCTCCGCCGCGGCTGGCTGGCGGAAGCCGAGGCGCGCCGGAACGCGGAGAGCTCAGGCTGACCTTGCCGGAGAGATCGGCACCCTCCGGTATTCGATGTACCGCGCCGTCTCGTCCGCCACCTCTTGCCGAAGAGCGACTCGACGAGGTAGAAGGCCATGTCGATCCCCGAGGCCACGCCGGCGGAGGTGATGACGCCGTCGTCCACCACGCGCAGCTCGCGCTCCACCGTGACGCCCGCGTCGAGCGCGTCGAGGAGGTCGAGCGCGCCCCAGTGGGTGGTGGCCCGCCGGCCGCGGAGGAGGCCGGCCTTTCCCAGGAGGAGGGAACCGGTGCAGACCGAGGTGACATGGCGGGCAGCGCCGGCCGTGCGGCGGATCCAGTCCAGGGTCTCCTCGTCGTGGAGGAGGGCGCGGGTGCCGAAGCCGCCGGGGACGAGCAGGAGGTCGATCTCCGGGGCGTCGGCGAAGCCATAGCGGGGCACGACCTCGAGGCCTCCCGTGGCCGTGATCGGATCGCGGGTCCGGGCTACGGTGAAGACGTCGAAGGGCGCCGTCTCCTCCGAACGGCGGGAGTCGAGCCCGGGCGCCAGGCGGGTGCGCGAGAACACCTCGAAGGGGCCGGCGAAGTCGAGCACCTCCACGTTGTCGAAAATCAGGATTCCCGTCCGGGATCCGATCCATGGCACCTTCTCCCCCGTTTCGGCGGTGACGATATCGCAGGAGCCGGAGGACCGGGCTTTCGCAGTGCGTTGAGACTCTCGCGGAGCGTGCGACGGCTCATGAGCGCAGGACCCTTCTTGAGGCAGGCCAGAGTGCGGCTGCCGGCGACCGGAGTGCCTGCTCCTCCATCCAGAGAGTGCGCGCCAGGCGCCGGGCTCGATGGAGTCGCGGCTCCGAAAAGCACGACGTTGGGCCGGCTGCAGGTCTCGCGGACCCCCGCGGGACGTTTCCTGTAGTCAATGCTTGAAGGACCCGGGTCCGTGGCATATGGACTCGAGTCAACGTGATCTCGGGCCGGCTCTGCGAACAGGGCTTCAGACTCCTCAGGTGGTCCGCTGGAGTGGGATACCGGTTACGGCGGCTTCGCGCAGCTTGGGATCGGGCTTCAGGCCGAAGCCGTCGGCCATGCGCGGGAAGTAGTTGAAGATGGCCACGATGTGGGCGACTTCGAGGAGGCCCTGCTCGTCGAGCCCGGCCTCGCGCAACGGCTGCCAGTCCGCGGCGGTCATCTCCGTCGGGGTCAGGGTCATCTTCTCGGCGAGCGTGCAGAGTGCCCGCTGCCGCGGAGTGAGGTGGGTCAGCTCGCGCCAGCGGCGCCGCTTGATCGCCTCGACCAGCTCCCGATCGTTGTGCTCGACACGCAGAAACTCTGCGTGAGATTCCGTTCAGTACTCGCAGTCCTGGGCCGCCGAAGCGACCGCGGCAAGCATCTCCCGTTCAGCACGGTCGAGCGCTCCAGGCGCGAACATCATCTCGTAGAACGCCGTCTGCAGGGCCTTGCCGATCCGCTCGTGCGCGGCGAGCAGGCGGGACATCCCGCCGATGAAACCGAAGTTGTAGGTCGGCTTCATACCGGACCCCTCTCTCCGGACGCGCATCTCCTCGTCCGTGGGCAGGGTGATGAAGGGCTTCTGGTCGTCTGCCATCGAGGCCTCCTCCGCTGCGAAGGTGGACCGCATTGTACCCCTGAGCGGCGGTCTTCCGAGATTCACTTCAGGAACAGCCAGCCTGGGATAGTCTTCATCTGCCATGGAACCGCCGACTGCCACCTTCACATTTCGCCCGATCGGCACCATTGTGATTGCGATACTGTTGGCGATCAGCGGCTACGCACCTGGTGGCGCCATGGGACCTGGAGAGAACGTGTCAACCCTTCAATCGAAACCGTTCGAGAGCGGCCATGCCCCAGTCAACGGCATCAACATGTACTACGAAGTGCATGGTCGCAGAGACGGCGTTCCGCTCGTCCTGCTGCACGGCGGCGGGTCCACCATTGAGGTCACGTTCAGCAGAGTGCTCCCGGTCTTCGCCGGCAGCCGCAGGGTCATTGCGGTGGAGGAGCAGGGGCATGGCCGTACGACCGATCGTGATGCGCCCGTCACGTTCGAGTCCTCCGCGGACGACGTCGCGGCCCTCCTTCGGTACCTGAAGGTCGACAAGGCGGACATCTTTGGATTCAGCAACGGGGCCAGCGTCGCTCTCCAAGTCGCCATACGACATCCGCAGCTCGTGCGGAAGATGGTCTTCGCTTCATCGATGACCAAGAGGGACGGTGCTCAGCCGCAGCTGTGGGAGTTCATGAAGCAGGCGGACTTCTCGAACATGCCGCAGCCGCTCAAGGACGCGTTCCTGCGGGTGAACCCGGACATGCAGAAGCTCAAGACCATGCACGACAAGGACGCCGCGAGGATGCAGAGCTTCAAGGATGTACCAGACGACCTGGTTCGGTCGGTCCGCGCGCCGACGCTGATCGTCCTTGGAGATCAAGACATCGTGAAACCTGAGCATGCCGTCGAGCTGACTCGCCTGATTTCGGGTGCACGCCTGCTGATCCTGCCCGGTGGACACGGGGACTATCTTGGCGAAGCCGTGATGACGCAGAAGGACACCCGCTATCCCGAGCTAACCGCGCGGCTGATCGAGGAGTTCCTCGACTCCCGGTAACGATTGCGCGCGTGGCTTCCCCGACGGTTTACACCCCGGCAGGGGAAGCCGTCGGCGGGAGGTCTTTCAACGCCTGCCGCTGCGCACCCCAAGGGGTTCGCCCTGGCACTTGGTCCAGGCGGGTGCGATTCCGCGACAGCAGGCGGTATAATTCTGCCGGGCTGGCCCGGCCAGGGGAGCACCGGACTCCTCCGGGCGTCTGTCAGAGGCACGCCCATCTCAGCAATGAGGAGGACTTAGACATGTCTGGCCAGGCTGCGGTCGAGATTACCGTCCCAAACGTAAAGATGAGCTTCGACCAATTACTGGCGGTCATCCGGCAGCTCGACGAACCGGGTCGCGCGTTGATCGCCCGGGTCCTTCTCGAGTCGAAGATGGACGACGAGTTGCGCCACCTCTTGCTGGAGCTTTCAGAAACGTCACCGGCCGACGACATCACCGACGCCGAGATCCAAGCCGAGGTGCGAGCGGTGCGCCAGTCGAGAGCTCGATGAAGAGGGTCGTGATCGACACCAACATCTGGATTCGAATACTGCTGGCTGGCCCGTTCACTCTACCGATTCTTGAGGCTTGGCGATCCGGGAGGTTTCGAGTCGTCATCAGTCAACCTCTCCTTGACGAGCTTGAGGAAGTCTCGCACCGCCCACGGCTGAGGAAGCGAATCCCGCACGAGAGGGTGCGCAAGCTCCTGCGGCAACTGCGTTTCCGGGGGGAACAGGTGGTGGTCACCACGACTCCGCCCCGCTGCCGGGACTTCAAGGATGAACCTGTACTGGCGACCGCCATCGATGGCCGTGTTGACGCCATCGTCTCCGGAGACTCCGATCTTCGAGCAGATGATCGACTGCGCGAGAGATGGCCGAGCATGGCGTGGAAATATGGGGCGTAGAAGGTTTTCTCAGCCACCTGTAGCGCCGTCGTTGTGAGACCTTCCCAGGGAGATTCGGCTCACCCGTTTCACCAATGCCGGCGAGCACGGGAGGCCGGCGACCCGGCGGGCACCCGCGTCCTGCGGGTCAGGTTCGCCCTCGCCGGGCCTACGCCGCTCAAGCTCGGCCAGCGCGTCGAGGTGGCGATCGCACCGGAAGGGTGAGGAGAGAGCCCTCTCCCCCTACTCCCTCTCCCTTGCGTCCACCACCCCCCTCCCCGAACGGGAGAGGGGGAGAAAAATCGGCTGGGTGGTGGCGCCCCTCTCCCGCTCGGGGTGGAAGGGTGGTGGCCGCGCGGGGGAGGGGGCAGGGGAGGGGCCCCGTCATTTCCTCCGCAGGAACCGCCGCACGACCTGGTGGATCAGGTGGGCGTCGCCGGCGGTGTCGGGTCCGAAGGCGATGCCCGCGTAGGTGCCTTCCAGCCAGGTGATGGTCCCGATCACCCGCAGGAGGGGGGGCTCGCCCGGGAGCCCCAGGGTGAAGCGGACCGGCTGCTGCGTTTCCCAGGCGTCCGGCGCTCCGGAGATGCCGATGCCCCCGAGCGAGACGTTCTCCAGTTGGACCGGGAGCACGGTGCCGTCGTCGAGCGTGATCTCGGCGTCGGCTCCCAGGTGGATGCGCACGTCCCGCTGCCCGGCGAGCCCCAGCAGGGCGGAAACGCTCATCCCGTGCCGGCGGATCACCTCGGCACGGAACTTGAGCTCCACCATGGGGTTGTCCGCCAAAAGGGTGATCAGGTCGCCCCGGTCGATGCGCAGCAGGACCGTGGGCAGGGCGGTGCGCGCCGAGGCGATCCGCCGCGCCTTGTCGTTGAGCAGCCCCATCTCACCGAAGAAGCCGCCGGCCTCCAGGCGCGCCAGCACCTCCATCGGCTTGCCCTTCTCCTCCCGGAAGACGGTCACCAGCCCCTCCCGGACCAGATAGAAGGCATCGACCGGGTCACCCTCCCGGTAGACGATCTGCTTCGGCGGGAGCGACTCCTCGCGAGCCATCGCCTCCAGCCGCTGGAGCTGGTCTTCCGGGAGCTCCTGGAAGAGCGCCACCTTCCGCAGAAACTCTCTCAGCAAAACGGCCCTCCGTCTCCAAGCCGCCCCCTCTGGCCCGTGCGGGCGGAGTCAAGGGATGAGCTTTTCAAAAAAGACGCCCCGTATTGTGTTGCGTCTCGGCCGTTCCGGCAAGCCCGGCCCCTACTCCAGCTCGCGGATGAGGTCCGCGAGCTGGTCCCGCTCGCGCGGATCGATCTCCAGGGTGAGGGCACGGCGGAAGCAGCGCAGGGCGTTGGGACGGTCGTCCAGCGTCTCGTAATAGATCGCGCCCGCCGTCTTCCAGGCGTCCAGCCGGTTCGGCTGGAGGCGCAGGAGCTGCTCGTAGAGCTGCACGGCCTCCTGGTGCCGGCCGAGCTGGAAGGCGGCCTGGGCCGCGCTCTCCAGGGGTGAGGGGTCGAGGGGGCTCCGCCGCGCGGCCTCGCGGAAGTCGCGCAGCGCCTCGGCCAGCCGGCCGCTCTCGGCCTGGACCCCCCCGCGCGTCAGATAAACCTCGGCGGTGTGGCTCCCGGCCTCGACCGAAGCGTCGAGGATCCGCAAGGCTCCCGCCCGGTCCCCCCGCCCGCGCAGCAGGCGCGCCAGGCTCACCGCCGCCTCTCCCAGGGTCGGATCGAGCTCCAGGGCGCGGCGGTACTCCGCCTCCGCCTCCTGCCGCCGTCCCAGGGCCAGCAGGCAGTCCGCGGCGCCGGCCACCGGGGTGGCCGACCTCCCGTTCTCCCGCTCCGCCCGCTGGTACAGGGCGAGCGCCGATTCGTGCCGCCCGGCCTGCTTCAGGCAGAAACCCGCCAGGTTGAGGGCAGGAACGTTGCGCGGGTCGCGGCGGACGACGTCCTGGAGCGCCGGCAGGGCCGCGGAGCACTTCCCCTGCTGCACGGTCGCCACGGCCGCGTCGAGGGCCCGCTTGACGTCCATCATCCGCCGCGGGTCCGGGAGCCCCTTCCCCACGGCGCCGCCGGACGATCCGCCGAGATAGCCGAGGCTCGCCAGCCGCTCCCGTTCCCCGGCGCTGAGGTCGGCGCCGGCGCGCACCTCGGCATCAAGGTCCTCGCCGGACTTCTTCAGGAGATCGCGCAGCCGCCGCTCCCAGAGCCGTAGCGCAGCCGGCTGCTGCGGCGCCAGGTCCTCGTCCTCCTCGGGATCGGAAGGAAGCTGGTAGAGGCTCCCCGTCGGCCCGTGAACATAGAGGAAGCGGTCGGTCGAGAGCGCCCGCAGTGGGTACCACTTGTAGGAGAAGAACGGCAGGAAGGCCTCGCTATAGCTCATCCGGTCGCAGCCTCCTCTGCCATGGAGGAGGGGGAGCAGATCCTCGCCGTCGAGCCCCGCGGGGGCCGGTCCGCCGGCGAGGGTGAGCAGCGTGGGCGCGACGTCGGCGGTCCGCACCAGGCAGTCCACGCTGCGGCCGCCCGGGATGCCGGGGCCGGCGAGGAGCAGCGGCACCCGCCGCGCCCCGCCATAGGGTAACAGCCCGTGCTCCTCCTCGCCATGCTCGCCGAGCATCTCGCCATGGTCTGCGACCACCACGACGGCGGCGTCCTTGGGCAGGCCCGCCAGGAGGCGGCCGATCTGCTCGTCCATGAAGGCGATCTCGCCGTCGTAGAGGCGGTGCGGCCCGGTCGCGGCATCGGCGAAACGGCTGGGCGGCCGGTACTCCCGGTGCGGATCGAAATAGTGCACCCAGAGGAAGAAGGGGGCGCGCAGCTTCCCGGCGGCGGCCAGGGCGGTATCGGTCGCCGCCTCGGCGGTGCGCTCGCTGACCTCGGTGCCCTGGGCATAGCCCGCTCCCAGGTCGTCGTCGTAGAGGCGGAAGCCCTGGGCGAGGCCGTGCCGGCGCGCCAGGACCACGGCCGAGACCACGGCGGCAGTGTCCCAGCCGCGGGCCGCCAGCCGCTCGGCCACGGTCTCGAAGCGGCCGGCGAGCGTGAAGGTGCCGTTGTCCCGCACTCCATGCCGGGGCGGATAGAGGCCGGTCAGCAGCGTGGCATGGCTCGGCAGGGTCAAGGGCGCCGCCGTGTCGCAGCGCGAGAAGCGGGCGCCGCGCGCGGCCAGGGCGTCCAGGACGGGCGTCCGCGCGTGGGGCCAGCCCCAGGCCCCGAGGTGGTCGGCGCGGGTCGTGTCGAGGGTGATCAGGACCACGCTGCGGGCGGCCGGCGGCGGTGCGTGTCTGGCCTGCCGGACCGGAGCGGCCTCCGCCAGGAACGCGGCGCAGGCTGCGGCAAAAAAAACCCACGCGGCCGCGGCTCGTTTTGGCCTCCGACGCACTGATATGTTTAGTGACCCAATCCCAGAATTGCGCCACACCCGGGAGCAGTCTCGAAGAAGAGGAAGAACTGCGCACATCGCCGGCCGGCGAGTATAGCAGCCGGCGATCGCGCGGCCCGCCTCCTTTCCGGCAGACCATTCGCAGGTCTTTTGCCTTTGCAGGAGCCCCTGTTGCAATGGATGATCGTCTTAAAACGTTTACCCCGTCTCTCTCGAAGGAGGAGACACTGAAATGGACCACAGAGTCTCGAGTCCTCTCGGTCAGCGTGCTGCTGATCGGCTTTCTAGCTTTATTGCCCGTCGACGGCGTCCGCCATCGTCGCTGAAAGAGGGCAACAGCTCCCTGGAGTCGCTGGCTTTTGTCAGCGAAAAGCTCTCGGCGCAGGCAGCCCCCGAGGCTGACGACGACGTCCAGAGCATCCTCCAGCCGCGCCGTGCGCAACGGCTGGGCGACCTTCCGCGACAACTACGGGGCCTGGCACCGCGACATTCGACAAGCGGCACGGCCTCATCGAGATCGCCGAAGGTGAAGGAATTCCGTTCGATCCCCGGCCGCGGTAACCGGCTGGCTGTCGCAGACATCAAGAACGTTCTGGGCGGCAGGAACAAGCCTGATCTTGCCGTTGCTCGAGGGCATCGCCGCGCGGCCTTCCTGCCGCGCGTCGCGCCGCTGCTCGGCGTCGATCCGGCCTCGCTGGTGCTCAACCAGGGCCGCTCCGGCCAGCCCGCGGACCATCTCTGGTTCGTTGATTTCGACGTCGAGATCGACGGGGCTGCCGGTCGAAGGCGCGCGCGTCGTCTTCCGCGTCAACCACGGCAATCTGATCCAGTTCGGCAGCGAAAACCTGCCGTCCCCCGGCGCCCGCGCGCCCGACGATGAAGCTGACCCGCGAAGCAGGCGCTGTCCAAGTCTGGCCGCCTATCATCGGCGGCTTCTCCAGCGGCGGACACGCTTCCTCGACGCGCGGCTCGCTCCACCTCCTGCCGGTGCGGCAGCGACGACGCCCGGTTCGACGAGGGCTATCGAGTTCGGCAACGGCCGCGGCCTCGCGCCGGTCTGGCAGTTCATCGTTCCGCCGCGGCGGTGAATTCGAGCACCTGGCGCGCCCGCGTCGACGCCGCCACCGGCGAGGTCCTCGAGCTGCGCCGACCTCAACGAGTACGCCCAGGTGACCGGCGGCGTCAAGTTCCTCGGCCGTCTCGACCGAGATCATGCCGATGCCCTTCGCCAACGTCTCCTCCGGCGGCTTCACCAACTCGGCCGGCGTCTACAACTTCACCGGCGGCACGGTCACCTCGACGCTCGCCGGCCAGTACGTGCGGATCACCGACAACTGCGGCGCGATCTCGCAAGCGCTCGGACGCCACCGGCGACATCGCCTTCGGGCACCTCCACCGGCACCGACTGCACGACGCCGGGCTCCGGCGGCGCGGGCAACACCCACTGCCGCCCGCACCCAGTTCTACCACGTCAACCGCGCCAAGGAGATCGCGCGCGGCTGGCTGCCGACCAACACCTGGCTCAACGCCCAGCTCACCGCCAACGTCAACCTCAACCTGACCTGCAACGCCTTCTGGAACGGCTCGACGGTCAACTTCTTCCGCTCGGGCGGCGGCTGCGGCAACACCGGTGAGATCGCCGGCGTGTCGCTCCACGAGTACGGCCACGGCCTCGACACCAACGACGGCAACGGCTCGGCTCACCGACAACGGCACGGGCGAGACCTACGGCGACTTCACCGCCGCCCTGGCCACCCACACCTCCTGCGTCGGCGCCGGCTTCCTGAGCAGCAACTGCGGCGGCTACGGCGACGCCTGCACCTCCTGCACCGGCGTGCGCGACATCGACTGGGCCAAGCACGCGTCCGACACGCCCATCGACCGTCGCCAACTTCACCCAGCCGCGCTGCCCGACGAGCCTCACCGGCTACCGGCGGCCCCTGCGGCAGCGAGGGCCACTGCGAGTCCTACGTCTCGTCCGAGGCGCTGTGGGACCTCGCCAACCGCGACCTGCCGAGCCCGGGCACCGGCGCGGCCTGGACGACCGTCGACCGCCTCTGGTACCTGTCGCGCTCGACCGCCACCGCGGTCGTTCGCCTGCACCGCCGCCGGCACCTGGACCTCGAACGGCTGCAACACCGGCTCGCATGTGGAAGACCATGCGCGCCGTGGACGACGACGACGGCAACCTGGCCAACGGCACGCCGCACTCGGCCAACCTCTTCGCCGCCTTCAACCGCCACGGCATCGCCTGCACCACCGACGCCGGCGCCAACACCAACTTCCGCGGCTGCACGCCGCCGGCCGTCCCGAGCCTCAGCCTCACGCCAGGCAACAACCAGGTGACCGTGGGCTGGTCCGGCTCGACCGGCGTCTTCGACGTCTACCGCAACGAGCGCGGCTGCAACGCCGGCTTCATCAAGGTCGGCAACGACCGCACCGGCACGTCGATGACCGACACCGGAGTGGCCAACGGCTTCACCTACTACTACCAGGTCGCCGCCCAGCCGAGCGGCAACGAGGCCTGCGCCTCGGCGCCCTCGACCTGCCTGTCGGTGACCCCGGCCGCGGCACCCTGCACGCCGCCCGCCGCTCCCACCGGCCTGACGGCCACGGCCGCCGGCGCCAACCAGATCAACCTCTCGTGGACGGCCTCCTCGGGCGCCACCGAGTACCACGTCTACCGCTCCACCACCTCGGGCGGCCCGTACACGTCGGTGGGCACCGCCACGGGCACCACCTTCTCCGACACCGGCCTGACCTGCAACACGACCTACTACTACGTCGTGCGCGCCGCCAACAGCGCCACCTGCGAGTCGGGCAACTCGAACCAGGCTTCGGCGACGACTGCCGCCTGCCCGGCCTGCACCACGACCACTCTCTACACCAACGGCTTCGAGACCGGCAGCGGCCTGGCCGGCTGGAGCACGGGGACCTTCCTCGCCGGCGGCTCGACCACGAGCTGGCGCGGCATCCAGACCTGCACGGCCAAGACCGGCACCAGGATCTTCCGCTACGGCGGCACGACCTGCACGGCCGATTACGGCAACAACAACTTCAACTTCGCCCAGCCCAACGGCGCCGCCGGCATCACCGTGCCCGCCGGCTCCTCCACCTCGCGTCTGTCCTTCTGGCACCGCCGCGCCTTTGAGACCGGCTACGACGGCGGCACGCTGACCGTCTCTGTCGACGGCGCCAACTACACCATCGTGCCGGCCTCGGCCATCCTCTCCGGCACCAGCTACAACGGCACCGTCGCCGCCGACTGCGCACCCGCAGGAGCCGCCGGCACGCCCATCTTCACCGGCACCGCCTCGACCTTCGTCCAGACCGTGGTCGACCTCGACGCGGCCTGCAACGCGACCGGCTCGACCGGCGGCTGCGCCGGCAAGTCGGTACGCATCGGCTTCACCTCGATCACCGACTGCGGAGTGACCGGCGACGGCTGGTTCCTCGACGACGTGGCCGTGACGGCCTGCACGCCGTAACCCTCACCCCTGGGCCCCCCACCCCTCCTTTCCTCTTGCCGGAGAGGAGGGGTGGGATGGGGTCGGCTCGCTTTTCTCCCTTTCGAGCACCTTGTTTCTGGGTGCCCTCACAGCTCGGGGGCTCATCTCGGGTCGGAACGCGAAAGACGACAGCCAGAGTCCACCTGGAGCAGGGTGCTCCAGGTGAGGGGTTTTCATATCTCCGGAAATCCGGAGAGGAGGAAGAGGAAGTGATGCGAAACGTCGTTGTTGCCGTACTTCTGCTGTCGGTGCTCTCTCTCGCCGGGGCGTCCGCGGCTCCGCCGGTCCGGTGGCCCTCCATGAACGAGCAACTCCGGACAGACCGGGTCGTCCCCGACAGCGCCCTCCAGCGCCTGATCGAGGACAACCAGGACTTCGCGGTGCTGCGCGCCGAGGAGGCGAAGGACAAGATCCCGGTCCCCCTCTGGCTGCGCGTCTGGTGGCGCAAGGCCCATCCCGAGCTGACCTACTCGCGGCTGGACCCCACGGGCGGCTATCCGCTCGTCCTCAAGGAGATCCACGAGTGGATGACCACCCACCAGGACCTCGTCCCCGGCATCACCGAGCCCGACATCGCCCCCGGGCATGCACGGTCGATCTTTGACGAGGCCACGACCGGCGGCACCAACATCCGCATCTCCGGCGCCCAGACAGCCGGCCGCAGCGAGTCGGACATCCGGGTCAACTACTGGAACCCGACCAAGATCATCGCCGGCTCGAACAACATCGGCGGCAGCGGCCAGCAGGCCCAGTACTACTCCACCGACACCGGCGCCACCTGGGGCCAGACCACCCTGCCGCTGCCAGACCGGAGACGCCTTCCACTCCGACCCGACGGTGGACTGGACCTCCGACGGCACCGCCTGGTCGACCACCATCGGCATCAACTCGACCGGCACCCAGCTCAGGATGCGCGTCCTACCTGTCCACCAACAACGGCGCCACCTGGACCTTCGACGCCACCTTCTCGGGCACCCAGACGAGCGCCGACAAGCAGATGATGTGGGTCGACCACAGCGCCACGTCGGCTTTCAAGGACCAGCATCTACGTCTGCTGGCACAACGGCGCTGCCGCAGTTCGTCAACCGCCGCACCGCCGGCGGGCTGGGGCGACGCCGATCCAGATCAGCGGCACCGAGACCACCGGCACCGCCATCGGCTGCGACGTCAAGACCAACAGCTCCGGCGACGTCTTCGTCTTCTGGCCGGCCACGGGCAACCGCCGCATCCTGATGGCGAAGTCGACCAACGGCGGCACCAGCTATCGCCACGCCGATCATCATCACGCACCACCTTCGATTCCTTCGACATCGGCGTGCCGTCGTTCAACAACCGCCGCATCCTGATCTACGTCTCGGGCGGCGCCTACGAGACCGGCGACCAAGGACAACGTCTACGCGGCCTGGACCGACCTTTCCGGCGACACCGGCTGCACCGCGGCCGCCAACGAGCCCGGCTCCAACGCCGCCTCGACCTGCAAGACCCGCATCTGGTTCTCCCGCTCGACCAACGGCGGCACCACCTGGGCGACGCCGGTCAAGATCAACAACCCGAGCTCGCAACAACGACCAGTTCAACCAGGCGCTGGCGGTGGACGAGACCAACGGCAAGATCGCGATCATCTACTACGACACGGTGGACGATCCGGGCCGCAAGAAGACCCACGTCTACTACCAGATCTCCGAGGACGACGGCGTGACCTGGTCCACACCGTTCCGGGTGACCAGCGCGCAGACGGACGAGACCATCGCCGGCTCCGATTCGGGCAACCAGTACGGCGACTACAACGGCCTGTCCGGCATCAACAACAGCTTCTGGCCGTCATGGACCGACCGGCGCAGCGGCGGCAATGAAGAGATCTGGACCGCCAACGTCCAGGAAAACGGCGTCCCCTGCACGCCGCCGGCCGCCCCGTCCGGCCTGTCCGCCACCGCGGCCGGCCCGAACCAGATCAACCTCTCGTGGTCGGCGGTCGCCGGCGCCACCGAGTACCGCATCTACCGCTCCGCCACCTCGGGCGGCCCGTACAGCCAGGTCGGCACCTCCACGGGCACGACCTTCCCCGACACCGGACTGACCTGCAACACGGGCTACTTCTACGTGGTCCGCGCGTTCCTCGGCTGCGAGTCGACCAACTCGAGCCAGGCCTCGGCGACGACCAGCGCCTGCCCGGCCTGCACCACAACCACGCTCTACACCAACGGCTTCGAGACCGGCAGCGGCATGGCCGACTGGGTGAAGGGTTCCTTTGTCAGCGGTGGCAACACCGCCGATTGGCGCGGCATCCAGACCTGCACCGCCCAGAGCGGCAGCAAGATCTTCCGCTTCGGCGGCAATAACTGCACTGCCAACTATGGCAACAGCCGCTTCACCTATGCCCAGCCGAACGGCACGGGCGGCATCTCCGTCCCGGCCGGCTCCAGCACCACGCGGCTCTCGTTCGGCCACCGGCGGCGGTTCGAAAGCGGCTTCGACGGCGGCACGCTGGCGGTCTCGGTCAACGGCACCAACTACTTCCTCGTGCCGTCCTCGGCCATCCTCTCCGGCACCTCCTACAACGGCACGACCAGCACCTCCTGCCCGCCCACCGGCGCCGGCGGCATCTCGGTCTTCACCGGTGTGGCGACCTCTTTCACCTCCACGACGGTCGACCTCGACGCGGCCTGCAATGCGGCCACCGGCGGCACCGGCGGCTGCGCCGGCCAGGCGGTGCGCATCGGCTTCACCTCGATCAGCGACTGCTCGGTCAACGAGGACGGCTGGTTCCTCGACAACGTGACCGTCACGGCCTGCGTGCCGTAACCCCCCACTTGAGGCGGCGGACCTCCCGGGTCCGCCGCCCTCCGTTCCGGCTACACCCTTCCCGCCAAGCGACTCGTTGTATGGCCCTCAGGGTCGAACGCATGGCCCTCAGAGGTCAGCATCTTGCCTCTGAGGGTGAGCATGTGGCCCTCAGGGGCAGGCCGGACGCCCTCAGGGTCGAACACTTTGACCTCAGGGTTGAACACCTTGACCTCAGGGGCGAGCACTTGGCCCCTGAAGGCGAGCACTTGGCCCCCAGGGGCAGGTACGTGGCCTTCAGGGGCGGCTTGGAGAGGTCTGGGGGCCGGCACACCAGGGCGCAGGGCAGGCGGTTGCAGAAGGGTCGTCTACACCCGGTCCGCCAGCAGCGACAGCGACCGCGCCAGGTCCGGCACTCTCTCCAGGACCGGCAGCAGTGGATCGTCCTTCCTCTTCTTCAGCCGTTGCGGGACGGTGCGGATGGTGAAGCTTCCGATGTCGAGCCGCGGGCCGACCTCGCTCCAGGAGAGCGGCGTCGAAACGGTCGCTCCCGGCCGGGGACGCACGCTGTACGGTGCGGCGAGGAGCTTGCCGCGCCCGTTCTGCAGGGCATCGATGTAGACCCGGCCGCGGCGTGCCGGGATGGCCCGCGCCGTGGTCGCGATCTCCGGCAGCCGGTCGACGATCACGCGCGCCAGCAGCTCGCCGAGCTGGCGCGTCGCGTCGTGCTCGAGTTGCCCGCCGAGCGGCAGCAGCACGTGGATCCCGCTGCCGCCGCTCGTCTTGACGAAGCTCTCGAGCTCGATCTCCTCGCACAGGCTGCGGATCTCCAGGGCGATCCGCACCACGTGCTCGAACGGCGCTCCCTTGGGATCGAGGTCCAGGATGCACCAGTCCGGCCGGTCGAGCGACGTCAGCCGGCTCGACCAGATATGGAGAGGGATCGTCCCCAGGTTGGCCAGATAGAGGAGCGCCTCCGCGGTATCACAGAGGAAGTAGTCGATCGAGCCGATCGCGATTGTGCGCAGCCACGAAGGTGCCAGCTCCGGCGCGTTCTTCTGGAAGAACGACTTGCCCGTGATGCCGTTGGGATAACGGTCGAGCACCAGCGGCCGGTCCTTCAGGTACGGCAGGAGCCACGGCGCCACCGCGCGGTAGTGCTCGATCAGGTCGCCCTTGGTGTAGCCCTCGTCAGGCCAGAAGACCTTGTCGAGGTTGGTGAGGGAGACCCCCTCCCCCGACCCCTCCCCCGTGCGGCCCCCACTCTTCCGCCCCGAACGGGAGAGGGGCGCCGCCACCCGGCTCAATGCATCACGGGAACCCTCCCGCAGTGCCCTGTCGGGAGTGGGCTCCCCTCTCCCGCTCGGGGTGGGTGGCTGGTGGCCGTGCGGGGGAGGGGTTGGGGGAGGGGGCGGCAGGCACTCCTCGACCGTCTTGTCGTCGCGCAGCCGCAGGAAGACCGGCTGGCGGAGGTGGCCGCCCCGCGTCCGCTCCTTGAAGCGGACCTCGCAGACCAACTCGGGCTCCACCCAGACCGCGCTGCGGTCGCCGGGAGGCTTGCCTGGGAGGACAGGCTGCGGACGCCGGGCCGGCTCCAGGCGGGCGCGGATCTCCGTCGTCTCCTGGTTGCTGAAGCCCGTGCCCACCGTCCCCACGTAGGCCCAGCCCGCGCCCTCGCGCACACCCAGGTGCAGGCAGCGCAGGCCGGAGCGCGACCGCGGGACCGGCTCGAACCCCAGCACCGCGAAGTCGGCCGTCTGGTCGACCCGCACCTTCACCCAGTCGGCCGAATACCCGGCGCGGTATGGCGCGTCGGCGCGCTTGCCCACGATGCCTTCGAGGCCCAGCTCGGCCACCGCGGCATAGAGATCCTCTCCACGCTCCGGCACTTCGTCGATCCTCCGGATCTGCTCAGCCGCTCGGCTCGCGGCCAGCACCCGACGAAGCAGGTCCTTGCGCTTCGCCAGCGGCAGCGGACGCAGATCGTACCCTTCAAGGGCCAGCAGGTCGAAGACGAAGAAGGTGGCGGGCGTCGCCGCCGCGGCGTGCTCGCAGTCGATCCGGCGGGTGCGCTGGCCGCGGCGCTGGAGGTCCTGAAAGCTCGGCCGGCCGGAGGCGTCGAGCACCACGATCTCGCCGTCGAGGATCAGATCGAACGGCAGCGCCGCCACGGCGCGCGCGACTTCGGGAAAGGTGACCGTGGCGTCGCGCCCGCTGCGGTACTCGATGCGCGCCTCGCCGCCGCGGCGTCCGGCGAGGGCGCGGAAGCCGTCGTACTTGAGCTCGAAGATCCAGGCCGGATGGCTGAAGGGCCGCTCGCGTGTCTCCGGTTTCATGACCTCGACGTCGCGTACATCGAGATCATTTTGCACCGCTCCAAGTTTTTCGAGCTCCGGCGCAAAATTGATTTGACCCTTCTTCCGCTTGGCTTGCACGTCCATTGCAATGGGTTTAATATTATGGGAATGAGCGCCCGATCTTTCGCCTCCGGAACCATCTCCTTCGGACTCGTAACGATCCCTGTAAAGCTTTATTCCACAGGGGAAAGCTCGTCTGGCATCACTCTCAACATGTTGCACAAAAAGTGCGGTACCCGGTTGCGGCAACAATATTTTTGTCCAACGGACAACGAAGTCGTCGGCCGGGAAGACATGGTGAAAGGTTATGAGTACGCGAAGGGGCAATATGTTCTGTTCAGCGAAGAAGAGCTGAAGGCGATCACCCCCGAGCCGACCAATTCGATCGACATCACCGAGTTCGTCCCCCTGGACCAGGTCGATCCGATCTTCTACGAGAAGGCCACCTACCTGGGGCCGGACCGCAACGGTGACCGTCCCTATCTGCTGCTCTCCGAGGCCATGAAGCGGACCGGCCGGGCGGCCCTGGCGCGCTATGCGGCACGCGGCAAGGACTACCTCGTGCTGCTGCGCCCCTACGACGGGGGCCTCATCCTGCAGCAGCTCCGCTACGCCGACGAGATCCGTCCCTTCTCCGAGGTGCCGCTGGCGCCGTCGGAGGTCAAGGAGCCGGAGCTCAAGCTCGCCATCCAGCTCATCGAGCAGATCGCGAACGACGAGTTCAAGCCCGAGGAGTACGAGGACAACGTGCGCCAGCGTACCCGCAGCCTGATCGACCAGAAGGTCCAGGGCGAGGAGATCACCGCCGCGCCGCAGGAGGCGCCCAAGGCCCAGATCATCGATCTCATGGAGGCTCTGAAGGCGAGCCTCTCGTCCTCGGGCAAGCCCGCGGCCCAGCCCGTGTCCATCTCGGCCCGCAAAGGCCCCAAGCCGTCGCCGCGCACCACGGCCGACACGGCGCCCGCGGTCGCGCCGCGGAAGAAGACAGGCTCGAAGCGGTAGGCCTCAGAAGACAACGACAACAAGGACAACAGGGACGAGCCTGGTGCTCGTCTTCCGCTGTCCTTTGTGTCCTTGTTGTCCTTTTCGTCCTTTCCGGAGTTACACTGAAGGCCGATGAGCCAGGTCGCTTCTCTCCGTCCGCCGGGCGCGCCGGAACGCCTGGCGCCGGTGTCCGGCTATGCGACGCGCGATGTCGCCGCCCTGCTCGGCCTGTCGGTCGCGCAGGTGCGCTCCTATATCCGTGACGGTTTCATCTCTCCGGCCCAGGGTCCTCGCGGTGAGCACCGCTTCTCCTTCCAGGATCTGATCCTGCTGCGCACGGCCAAGGGGCTGATGGCCGCCGAGGTGCCGCGCCGGCGGATCCGGCTGGCTCTCCAGAATCTGCAGGACCAGCTCCCGGCAGGCAAGCCGCTGACCGGCGTCCGCATCACGGCCCAGGGGCATCACGTGGTCGTGCGCGACGGCGCGGAGGTCTGGAATCCCGAGTCCGGACAGACACTCCTCGACTTCCAGGTCTCCGACCTCGAGCGCCAGGCTTTGACGCTCGCCGTGCGCACCGACCGCAGGCCGCAGAGCAACGCCCCGGAGACCGCCGACGGCTGGTTCGCGCACGGCTGCGAGCTCGAGTGCGACGGTTCTGAAGAAGGGGTCCGGGAGGCCATGGCGGCCTACCGCCGGGCCCTCGAGCTCGACCCGGACCTGCCGGACGCCTGGTTGAACCTGGGCCGGCTCCTCCACGAGCACGGCGAGCTCGCCGAAGCCGAGCGCTCCTACCGCCGCGCGGTCGCCCTCCAGCCGGATGAGCCCACCGCGGCCTACAATCTCGGCGTCGTCCTCCAGGACCTCGGCCGCCGTGCCGAGGCCGCCGCAGCCTACGAGCGCACCCTGGAGCTCGACCCCACCTTCACCGAGGCGCACTACAACCTCTCCGTCGTCTACGAAGAGCTCGGCCGCCGCCAGGAGGCCTTCGGGCACCTCAAGACCTACCGCAAGCTGATCGGCGGCGGGTAAGCGTCGCTGCGTCCCTTTGAAGGTATCTGGAGAAGAGAATTCGGGTCAACTGCATCGAAGCCGTTGCGGATGGCCCGCAATGTGCTAGGGTTTGCCCTAGCGAGTCCGGCTCGTCGAGGAACGACGCCCCGGAACCCCGCCTCACGTGCAAGCAGAAGTCAGGCATTCACAGAGTCGTCCCGGTAGAGACCGGGCGACGGTCCAAGCGAGGAGCCTCCCATGGGCAAGAAGTTGTACGTCGGAAACTTGGCTTATAGCGTCAGGGACAGTGATCTGGAGGCAGCTCTTCGCAGCCCACGGCTCCGTACAGTCCGCCCAGGTGATCATGGACCGCGACACAGGCCGCTCCAAAGGGTTCGGCTTCGTGGAAATGGCCAGCGACCAGGACGCGCGGGCGGCCATCAGCGCCCTCAACGGCAGAGAGCTCGAGGGCCGCAACCTAACGGTCAACGAGGCGCGCCCGAGGGAAGAGGGTGGCGGACGTGGCGGCAAGGGCGGCGGTGGCGGCTACGGGGGTGGCGGCGGACGTGGGGGCGGCTACGGCGGCGGCGGCGGACGCCGGTACTAGACAAACGGAGGGGCACGGGCGGCTCGCGCCCCTGTGCCCCGTTCTTTGCGAGTTGGTCACTGCGGGCGCGCGGGAGAGCCGTCCGCCCTGCCGGTCTGTCCCTACACGAGCCGTACCAGCGCCATCGTGACCAGGATGGCGCCGATGACTCCAAGGCCCGAGAGCCCGTAGAGGTGGGTCCTCGCCTCCCGGGCGTCGACATTGGGATCGACCAAACGCTCCCAGACGGCGGGTCTGAAGAGCGTCAGCAGTGAGAGCATGCCCGAGCCGGCGCAACCGAGCCCGAGCAGGAGCAACCCAACCGGGTGATTGGACTTGGGGCTCTGGCTACCGATGGTCATCACCGAGAGCACGATCACCACCCACGCGGCCCAGAGCACGCAACGGACGGTCAGTCGGTAGGGTTGGTAGAGCCCGAAGCGCACGGCAGATCCTCCGTGGAGAGGATAGCCGATCCCGTCTCAACCCGCCTCAGAGCTGCCGTTTGACGAACGGCGCGCTCGTTGATCCTCGTGAGTTTGTAAGAATGCGCACGTGGACGCCGCGCCCTCGGCGGGCGAGGGCCATGAGGCGGGAGCATACGCCCGGTCACTTCCTCTACACTACCCGGCCATGAGACGCACCTGGTCTATCTCCATCCTCGCTCTGGTTTGCGCGCTCGCCGCCGGGAGGGCTCTCGCCGTGGAAGGGAAGTGGACGCCGCAGCAGATCCTGGAGCTCGATCCCAAGTGGCTGCGTGAGCTGGGGCTGGAGATCCCGCCCGAGGATCTGTGGAGCCGCGAAGGGGCTGGTCTCCTGTCGGCCGCGGTCCGGGTAGGCACCGGCTGCTCGGGCGGCTTCATCTCCCCCGACGGCCTCGTCGTCACCAACCACCACTGCGCCTTCGGCATCCTGCAGCAGCACTCGACGCCGGAGAACGACGTCATCGCCCGGGGCTTCCTCGCCGGATCGCGCGCCGGGGAGCTGCCGGGCAAGGGGACCCGGATCACCATCCCCCACCGGGTCACGGACGTGACGGCCGAGGTCGAGGCCGCGGTGTCCGCCGGCGCCGCCGGCGCCGACGACCTGGCGCGTTTCCGGGCGATCGACCGCAAGAAGAAGGAGCTGATCGCCGCCTGCGAGAAACAGCCGAACCGCCGCTGCCAGGTGGAGGCGTTCGACGGCGGCATCCAGTACCTCTTGTTCGAGGGGCTGGAGTTTCTCGACGTGCGCCTGGTCTGGGCCCCGCCGCGCTCGGTCGGCGAGTACGGCGGCGAGGTGGACAACTGGAGCTGGCCCCGCCATACCGGCGACTTCGCCCTGCTGCGGGTCTGGGCCGGCCCGGACGGCAACCCGGCCCCCTGGAGCACCGGCAATGTGCCCTACCAGCCGCGGCACTTCTTCCCGGTGGCGAAGCAGGGGGTCGGGGTCGAGTCCGGCGCCTTCGTCCTGGTGGCAGGCTATCCGGGCACGACGTTGCGCTCGTACACCGAGGCCGAGATGCGGGAGAGGGCGGATCTGTATTATCCCCGCCGCGCCGAGCTCTACCGGGCCTGGATGGACCTGATGGAGGCGCCCTCCGCGACGGCAGAAGAGGCCCGCATCGCGCTGGCTGACCGCCTCAAGACGCTCGCCAACCGGGAGAAGAATTCGCGCGGTCAGGTGGACGGCATCCGGCGCGGGCAGATCCTGGAGAAGAAGCACGCCGCCGAGCAGGAGGTGCTCGCCTGGGCGGCCCGGCAGTCCGATCAGGCGGCGGCCGTGGCGGCGCAGCGGGAGATGGCGCAGCTCGTCGCGAAGCAGCGGGCGAGCTGGGAGCGCGACTTCCTGCTGGACCAGGCGAAGGGTGGCCCGAAGCCCCTCGAGCTGGCCCTGACCCTCGTCCGCTGGGCCGGGGAGAAGGTCAAGCCCGACCTCGAGCGGGAGCCGGACTACATGGAGCGCGAGAAGGACCGCCTCGCGGAGCGTCTGCGCCTCGATCAGAAGCGCTTGCACCTGCCCACGGAGGAGGCCCTGCTCGCCGACGTCCTGGGCCGCTTCGCGAAGCTCCCCGCGGGGAGCCGCGTGGCCGCCGTGGACGCCCTCCTCGGCGCCGGCCGCGATCCCGATCCCACCGCGATCCGCGCCAGGGCGGCCCACCTCCTCGCCCGCACGCGCGTCGCCGATGCCGAGGAGCGGCAGAAGATGTTTGCAGAGACCATGGAGCAGCTCCGCGCGCGCCGCGACCCGCTGCTCGACCTCGCCTTTGCCCTCGAACCGGAGCTGCGCGCGAAAAAGGAGCGGGACGACCGTTTCCAGGGCGCGGTGTCCCGGCTGCGCCCCGCCTGGCAGCGGGCGGTGCGGGCGCACGCCGGCAAACCGGTGGCGCCGGACGCCAACAACACGCTGCGGGTGAGCCTCGCCCACGTGCGCGGCTACATCCCGCGCGACGGCATGCGGATGGAGCCGCAGACGACGGTCGGCGGGATCGTCGAGAAGGACACGGGCGAAGAGCCGTTCGACGCGCCGGAGGAGCTCCTCGCCGCGGCGCCGGCTGCGTCCAAGAGCCGCTGGGCGGACCCCAAGCTCGGCGACGTGCCGGTCGCGTTCCTGGCGGACGCGGACACCACGGGCGGCAGCTCGGGGAGCCCGGTCCTCAACCAGCGCGGCGAGCTGGTCGGCGTCAACTTCGACCGCGTCTGGGAGAACGTGGCCAACGACTTCGGCTACAACCCCGACATCGCCCGCAACGTCAGCGCCGATACCCGCTTCCTGCTCTGGATCCTGGACACCCTCCACGGCGCCGCGGCGCGCCCGCTGTTGGACGAGATGGGGGTGGGAGCGCGCTGAGGCCTCACTCCTTCAGCGCCGCGGCGGCCTCTCGCTCCAGCGTCCGATAGCCGCGGGAGGCGGCCTCTTCTCGCAGGGCTTGCAGGGTGGAGCGGCCCGCGGCCGGGTTGCCCCGACCGAGCTGACCGAGCTGGATCTGGCCGAGGGCGAGCCGGAGCTCGAAGACAGACTGCAGGAGGCCCCCCTTCTCGGCCTCGCCGAGCGCCTGCCGGAGATCGGAGATCGCCTTCTCCGCCGCGCCGACGGCAGCATCGACCCGTGCCAGCGCCGGAGCGAGCGCGAGGCGCAGCTCGATATCCTTACCCTTGTCCATGATGGCCCGGGCCTGGTCCGCGGCCTCGCGGGCCTTCGACAAGTCTCGCTGCCGCAGGAGGGCCTCGGCGAGGAGGGCGAGAGCCCTGGCCCGCGTTCCCGGTTCGGTGGCGGCGCCGGTCTGGAGGGTGACCTCCCGCGCGAGCCTGGATGCGGTCGACGGATCGCCTTCGGCGAGGCTCAGCCGGGCCAGCTCGAGGTGGATGTTCGACGTTGCATCCGCCGCCGCGGCCCCCTGTTTCGCATCCCGCAGGAGCTCCAGGGCTTTCTGGAGCTCGCGCCGGCCCCCCGCGAGGCCCCCTTGCCGGACCAGGGTCGAGCCCAGCGCTGCCCGGGCATTCGCCTCTTCGAGACGGTTCCCCATTTTGAGGGCGATGTCGACCGATTGCTCGAACCGCCGCTGCGCGCCCTTCAGGTCGCCCCGGAGGGACAAGAGTGAGCCGATCACCCGCAGGATCCCGGCCTGCCGCCACAGGTCGTCGATCTCGCCAAAGGCCGCGAGGCTCTTCTCCAGCAGTGACAAGGCTCTGTCGAAGCTGCCACGGCTCCGGTACAGCTCCCCCAGCATCTGGGTCTGGGACGCAATCCCGAGGAGGCTGCCGATCTGGTGGGCGATCTCCAGAGCCTCCGTCTGGGCCTCCATGGCCCCGTCGATGTCGCCCGTGCTCTGCAGGGCGCGACCGAGGATGGACAAGGCCATGCCCAGGGTGAACGGATTCCTTGCTTCCCGCGCCAGGTCTCGGGCTTTCCGGAGGATCATGACGGCCTGCTCTCTGTGGCCCTCCTGGCGGAGCACGTCCCCTTCATAGGCGAGAGCCTGCACCAGGATTGTCGTCGCACCCGAGCGGCTGGCCTTCTCAGCGGCGGCCTTGGCCGCTTGGCGCACGCGGACGAAGTCGGACAGGCGCAGGGCCGTCCGCGCCTCGGTCAGATCGATCCGGGCGTCCTCGCCGGCGGGCGGCGGCAATTGGCGCAGCTCGGCGAGGATCTGCAGGGCCTCGGCTCCCCGTCCGGCCAACGACAGGTTGAGCGCCAGGTGGAGCCCGAGCTCGAGGTCATCGGGAAAGAAGGTCCAGAGGGAGCGGTACAACCGGGCGGCCTCGGCCCAATGCTTGCTGACTTCCTCGAAGCGCGCCTTGATGGCCAGTTGCTCCTCGCGGGCGAGGAGCTTGGAAAGCTCCACAGCCTTGCGCGCCTCCTCCATCGCCCGGGCGTCGTAGCCGATCGTGGACCAGACCTCGGCCAGCGCCGAATGGATCGACGCTGAATTCGGGTCCCTTTCGACCGCCTGCAGGAGCAGGTCCTGGGCTGCCAGGGGATCGGAGCTGTGCAGCCGCGCCAGGCCCTGGGTGTAGAGGCGGGCCGCCTCGGCCGTCGCGGGATGGAGGGCGCGCGCCTCCTGCTGCTGCGCCGGCGAGAGGTCCGAGACGCCCAGTGCCAGCCGCAGCTCCGCTCCCGACCGGGAGACGAGGTCGAACAGCGCCGCCTCGTCGGCCACCTGGGCCGGGATGGTCGCGGCCTCGCCCGAGGGGAGCTTCAGGATGCGCAGGTCGAGGCGGATGCGGCGGCTGCTTCCGGCCGGCAGCACAATGTAGGAGCCGGTCACGACCATGTCCGCGCCGAGCCGCGAGTACAGCCGCTCCAGGTCCTGCCTGGCCAGGGAGTCCGCCTGTTGCGGCGACAGGGACTGCCGCACCTGCTCGACGTTTTCGCCGGCGACCACCCGCACCTGGGAGCCGGCGGCCAGCTCGGTGGTCAGCATCTCGGTCAGGGCGTCGGCGAGCCAGTCCACCGAGCGGTTCCCGGAGAGGTTGCGGAAGCCCAGCACGGCAACGGCCCAGCGGCGCGGCTGGGCCGTGCCGGCTTGTTCGGGAGTCTCCGCAGGCTGCCGGTCCTGGAGAAGAAGATAGGCCGCTCCCGTCACCCCCGCGAGAGCGAGGACGAGGATCGAGACCAGCCAGAGCCGGCGACGCCGGACGCGGCCTGGCTCCGGGAGGACGGCCGGCTCCGGCAGCCGGGACAGCGTGTCGTCGAGGGACGGCGCCGGGGGGAACACCGGGATCTGGAAGGACCCGGTCGGCTCCCGGTCTACCAGCGCGACGTCCGCTGTGAAGCAGTAGCCCCGGCCGGGGATGGTGACGACATAGCGAGCCTCGCCCGCGCGCTCGCCCAGCGCCTTGCGCAGGGACGAGATGTTCTGGGTCAGGTTGGCCTCGGTGACGTAGGAGTCGGCCCAGACCTTTGCGACGAGGTCCTTCTTCTCCACCATCTGGCCGCGGTTCTCGAGCAGCACCAAGAGGATGGAAAAGGCCTTGGGCGTGAGCGGGACGACCTCGCGGCCACGCAACAGCCGCCGCTTGAGCGGATCGACGCGGTACTCGTCGAATTCATAGAGATCACTCCCGGAATGTCCGATCACGGTCAGCGTCCTGCTTCCTTCTGCACCGGCCCGTGGAAGCCGCGGGACTCGGCCTCTTGCCGGACCCCGTCGAGGTCCCGGAGGGCTTTCTCGCGGTCTCCGTGCGCCAGCTCGATTTCGCCCAGGGCCCGGCGCGCCTCCAGAGACGCCGGCACGATCCCCAGCTTCGCGGCCTCCGCGAAGGCCTGCCGCAGCTCACCCCGGGCTCCCTCCAGATCGCCCTGCGCGGCCTGGACGCGCGCCAGCGCCGGCGTCACGAGGGCGCGCAGCAGGCGGTCCTCGCTGTAGGTGCGGACCAGCTCGCGGAGCCGGACGGCCACTGTCACGGCCCCGTCGAGGTCTCCCCGGCCGAGGAGCATCCGGGCGCGGGCCTCCAGGGCCCGTGCTTCCCAGGCGGGAATCCTCCGGGTGCGGGACCAGGCGGCGACCTCCCCCGTGATCCGCAGCGCCTCGGCGACCTTTCCCTGGGCCTCGAACACGCGTGCCAGGTCGAGCCGGGTCTCCTCCGCGGTCAGCGTCTCTTCCATCTGGAGGCTCATCCGCAGAGACATTTCCAGCCGTTGCTGCGCGCGGGGGCTGGCCGGTTCCGTCGCCAGGTCGACCCGGCCCATCTCCTTGAGGGCGCGGGCCTCGAGCGAGCGGGCTCCGGTGGCTCGCGCGATCTGGAGCAGCTCTGCGCTCCACGCCCGCGCCGACGCGAGGTCTCCCGTATAGAACGCCAGCCGGGCGAGAGAGCCTAGGACGCGGCCGGCGCCGATCCGATCGCCCTCCTCCCGCTTGGCGGCGAGCGCCTGATCGTACCTCTCCCGTGCCGCGGCGAGCTCACCGAGGCTGACCAGGACGTCGCCCGACTTCCAAAGTAAGTTGGAGACGGTCGAGCTGCCCAACTCGCGGAAGATCCGGAGGGCCTCCTCGTGACGGCGCAGAGCTTCCTTCAGGCGGCCTTGTGCCGCGGCCACACTCCCCAGGTCCGCGAGCGCCCCCGCCTCGTCGAAGCGGCTGCCGACCTTGCGGCTCATCACCAGCGCCTGGTCGAGCCGGGTCGCGGCGGCGTCGAGATTGCCGCGGGCGGTGAGGATGGCTGCGATCAGGACGATGATCCGCTGCTCCGTCAGCCGGTCCCCGATCTCGGCAAGCTTGGCCTGAGACCTCTCGAGATAACGCTGGGCTTGGGTCAGGTCTCCCCGGTCGTGGTACAGCCAACCGAGATTGGCGAGCTCGACGGCGATGCCGCGAGCATTGTCGAGCTCCTTCGCAATCTTCAACGCGTTCAGGTGGGACTCCCCGGCGAGGTCGAGGTACCCCAGGCGGTGTCGAAGGACCCCGAGGTACATCAGAGACCGGGCAATACCCCAGCGGTCGCCGACTCTCTGATGGATCTCTTTCGCCTGCTGGAATGCGACGGCGGCCTCGTTCATCCTGCCGGCGTCCATATGCGCCGACCCCTGGAGCAGGAGAGCCTGGCCGACGACGAGGTCCTCGCCCCGGCGCCGGCCCTTGGCCTCGGCGGCCTGGGCGACCCTCAGTTGCCGGTTGGGATCGGGGAGCCGCTGGGCGGCAGAGGCCTCCGCGATGTCGATCCGCGGGTCCTCGCTGTCCGGCGGGTCGAGCTTGCGCAGCTCTGCCAGCGCCTGGAGCGCCTCCGCCGCACGCCCTCCCATGGTGAGGACCTGGGCCAGTCGCAGGCCGTATTCGACGTCGTCCGGGAAATAGGTCCACAGCGAGCGGTAGGCCTCGGTCGCCTGCGGCCAGTCCTTGGCCGCTTCATGCGACCAGCCTTCGACCGCGAGCTTTTCGGCCATGGGCAGAGAACGGGAGCGCGCCATGGCCGCGCGGGCTTCGGCGGCGGCCCGCCCCTCGTAGCCGAGCTCCGACCAGGCGCGCGAGAGGGTGGAGCGGATCAGTGCCGAGCCCGGATCGGCCTGGACCGCTCGTTCCAGGAGCAGGAGCGCTGCCGCGGGGTTCGAGGCCCGCAGGAACTCCCGTGCCTGGGTGTGAAGGCGCGTCGCCTCGGTGCTGGTCGAATGCGCGGCGCGTGCCGCCCGCAGGCCCTCCGGCGAGAGCTGCTCGATCTCCAGGGCGTCGCGAAGCCTCTCGCTGGCCCGCGTCACCAGATCGAGCAGTTGGGAGTAGCTCCCGGTCTCGTTCATCGAGGCCTCCACCTCGCCGCTCCGGAGGTTCACGACCCTGAGGTCCAGGCGGAGCTGGCGCTCGCCGAGCGGCAGGGAGAGGGACACGAACGAGCCCTCGACGACGAGGTCCACGCCGAACCGGGTGCGCAGCGCCTCCAACGTCTTCGCAACCCCGGGTCTGGCCTCGGGGCCCGACAGCGCCATTCCGGCGTGCGTCACCTCCTGCCCCGAGATCACCCGCAGGCCGGCCCCTGCCGCCAGATCCGTCCTGATCATGTCGGTCAGTGCGGGACCGAGCCACTCGAGGAACCGGTCGCCCGAGCTGTTGCGGAAGGTCAGCACGGCGACCGCGCGGCGCCGCGACCCCGGTCCCGCCTCGTCGCGCCCGGCAGCCGGGACCGGCCCGTCGCGCCAGGTCGCGAGCACCGCCAAGGCCGCTCCGAGCGCCAGGGCGCCCACCAGCAGGGCCGCCACGGCCCAGGGTCTCCGGCGGCGGGCCGGAGCTTGGATCGGAGTGCTGGCCGGGGTGCTCGGGGCGGCGACAGGCTCCGGGGCGAGGATCTCCTCCGGCGGGTCGTCCTCCGGCGCGCTCTCCGGCGCGCTGGGGGCTTCGGCCGGCTCGGGCTCCGCGGCCTCCACCTCGACCACCTCGAAGGCTTCCGCCGCAAAGGAGTACCCCTGGCCGGGCACGGTCAGGATGTAGCGGTGCTCCCCGGCCCGCTCTCCGAGCGCCTTACGCAGGGAGGAGATGTTCTGGGTGAGGTTCGCCTCGGTGACGAAACTGTCCGGCCACACCCGCTGGATCAGCCCCCTCTTCTCCACCACCTCGCCGTGCCGGTCGATCAGGGCCAGGAGGATGGAGAAAGCCTTGGGTGTGATGGCGACAGGCTTGCCATCACACAGCAAGAGGCGCCGGACCGGATCGACGACGTACCCGTCGAAACGGTAAAAGCGCTTTTCGGGAGGAACTGGAGCGACGCTCATTTTTCGTATTACATGCCGGCGCTACCGCCAGCGACCACCTTCTCCGAGGAGGGAAACCCGACGAGGAGCTCTCCCTGAGCCGGTTCTTTGAGACGATTGTACGCCTGTTTTGAGATTTTTTGAGGAAGTTTTAGCCCTCCAGTGAGGACGTTTTGGAGAGTTCAGGCTACTCTGCGTGCGGGTCGGGCCGTTGGGCTCGCGCCTCTTTGAATCCATTGATCTGTTGCTTCGGTTTGGAGGGAGTACTGGTTCTTATCTGATGGAGCTGTTTTGAAGCGCGGTAGGGCGCAGTAAAGGCGCAGTCGCCAACGGCCCGGGGAGAAATCCCCGGGTTTTGTTTTTTCAGGGGCTCACTCGTGCCGCAGGACCTGGAGGAACCGCTCCTCGAGGTCCGGGAACAGCTCCCGGTAGTCCTCGCGGCTCCTCTCGATCACCTCACAGGCCTCCGCCCGGCCGTAGACGTGGGTGACCTCGACCTGGCTCCGCTCCTCTCCGGGAGCGAGCTTGTAGGTGAGGAAGTAGTGCTTCAGGCGCTCGATCTGCGCGGCGGGGAGGTCCTCGATCTCGCGGAGGTGGCCGAAGGCGACATCCCCCTGAAGGACGGCGATGATCTTGTCGTCCGCCTCGTCGTTGTCGATCAGCCGCAGGCCTCCGATCGGCGCCGCCCGCAGCAGGAAGTCGCCGTGGGTGAACGCCTTTTCGCTGAGGACGCAGATGTCCAGGGGATCGCCGTCGCCGCGGACCGTCGGGCGCCCGGTCCGGCCCTGCGAGAGGGCGGCCACCTGCCCACCGCAGTAGGTCTGAGGGATGAACCCGTAGAGGGTCGGGCAGACGTTGGAGTACTTCTGAGGCCGGTCGACCTTGAGATGGCCGCTCGGCTTGTCGATCTCGTATTTGACCGTGTCGGTGGGAACGATCTCGACGTAGACGGCCACCACGCCGGGAGCGTCCGGGCCGATGGCCACGCCGTGCCAGGGGTGGGGCTTGAACAGCAGCCGCAGCAGCTTCCAGGTGGGGTCGCGGTCCAGGGCCTCTCTCTCCATGGTGGAGATCCTATCCCCGCGGGAGCCTTCCCCGGTAGGATCGGCCGGACCTGGGGAGATCCGATGCGCTGGCTGCTGATCTGGCTGTTGTTGACGGTGACCTGGACCGCCGGCTGGGCGGTGGCCCGATGGCTGCAGGGCGGCGGCTGGGCGGTCGGCGGCGAGACCGCGGCGTACCTGATCGCCGTCCCCCTAGCCCAACTCGCCGCCCTGCGCGCGATCTCGGCCTTCCGCCGGATCTCGCGGTGACTGCCGGGGCGCCGCGGGTCACCGCGCCGGGCGGCTGGCCAGGAAGCTCCGGACCTCCGCCAGATCGGGCAGGCCGGCGTCGGCCTGGCGCCAGATCTCGGCCAGGGTGGTGTAGTGCGCCCGTGCCTCCTCGGTCCGGCCGAGGCGGGCGGCGGCCCGGGCGGCTCCCAGGAGCGAGGCGGCGCGGTTCGGCATGCGCAGCAGCGACCGCTCGAGCTGCTGGATCGCCTCGGCAGCCCGGCCCTGCTCGAGCAGGACCTCGCCGTAGAGCTCGAGCGCCGGCTTGAGGAGGTCCGGCGGACCCGAGGGTGGGGGCATGGCCTCCTCGGCCCGGGCCGCTTCGGCGAGTTGCTCCAGGGCTTCGGCGGAGCGCCCGCGGGCCAGCAGGACCATGGCCGAGATCTCCTTCTCCATCACCCCGACCGCGTCGCTGCCGTACCCCCGCGGGCCTCCCTTGGGAAGTGTCCGCAGCCGGGCGATCGCCGCCTCGGCCGCGGCCACGTCACCGCGCCGCGCCGCGGCCAGGCCGGCCGCGAACACCATGGCGCCGTTCTCTCCGGAGTGGCCTCCGCAGTGCATGCCCTCGGCCCCGGCCGCGCCCTCGGTCACACCGGCCGGCAGCTCCGCCTCGCCCCAGGCTCGCGTCTCGACCAGTTGCCGGGCCTCCATGGACTCCAGGGAGGTCGCGATCCGCTGGCTCCCGCTCTCCTGTGCCGCCTGCCGGGCGATCTCCAGCACCTCTCCGGCCTTTCCGTACCGGCCCTGCTGGAGATAGGCGTAGGCGAGCCAGCCGAGGCTGTGGAAGTCGCGCTTGTCGAGAGGGAGCTTGCGCTGCTCCGTCCAGGCCACCGACGCGGCCCAGGAGGCCTCGTTCGACGCGGCGACCTCCGCCCAGCGCCCGAGCTGCACGAAGATGTGCGACGGCATGTGCAGCGCATGGTGCGCGGCCGGCGCGACCTGGGCGTAGGTGCGGGCGGCGCGCAGGCCGAGCGGGGCATGCGTCGGGTCGTCGTAGGCGTGGATCAGATAGTGGAGAACCCCGGGGTGCTGCGGGTTGCGGTCGAGTTGCTCCTCGAGGATCGCCGCAGCCCGCATGAGAATGTGGTCGCGCGGCTCGCCGAAGGCACCGTTGCCGATGAGGGCCGGCCCGATCAGCGACAGGGCGTAGAAGCTGGCGGCCTCGAGGTCGTCGGGCGAGCGTTCGGAGAGCCGGCGCATAGCCTCCATGTAGGCCCGGTCGCGCTCGGCTTTATCTCCCTCGCCATAGAGGGCCTCGACGGCGCCGAGCCAGGCCCGCTCCCGCTCGGTCGGCGCCTTGGCCGCCCTCTGCTCCGGCGTGGCCGCGAGACGCGCGAGAGCGGCGCGGGCCGCCTCCAGATCCTGCTCGCTCCAGATTGGATGGTTGTACGTCAGGGCCTCGCCCCAGTACGCCATGGCGAAGCCGGGCTCCGCCTTCTGGGCGGCGCGGAACTCGTCGGCTGCCTCGTCATACCAGAAGCTGTGGAGGGCGGCCACGCCGCGCACGAAGTGCTCCTGCGCCGCCGCCCCTCCAGAGGTCGGGAAGTCCACCTTCCCGAGGTCGGACGCGGCGCAGGCGGGAGCGGCAACGGCGAGGGCCGCCGCGAAGATCAGGGTTCCGAGCTTGCGTGGATCCACGAGCGTTCTCCCCCAGGCAGAAGGGCCCTGGCTCATACGGTAGAGAGTACTACAGCCTCGCCGCCTGATCCTGCAGCTAGAGGTCCAAAACCAAGCGTAATCCCTGTTCGATGCGCTGGAGAAGGGGGTCAGAGAGCCGGCCGACACATTCGGTCAGAAACCGCCGATCCACAGTGGCTACCTGCGACACATTGGCGACGCTGTCTTTCGGCAGCCCGGTCTGGCGGCTCCGAAGGAGCACGTTCCCGGGGGCCTCGGCAAGGTGAAGATTGGTCGTCAAGATGACGGCGAGGACCGTCTGGATGGAGCTTTCGTTGAAGCTGTCGGCCTGCACAATGACGATGGGCCGACGTCCCCCTGGCTCAGAGCCCAGGGGCTCCGGCAGAGAGGCCCACCAGATGTCCCCCCGCCGAATCACCACTCGTCACGCGGAATGGAGGCCGACTGAATGGCAGCCATCACAGGGTCGAGGGACGACTCCTCTTCCCGGTAGACTTGGTTGAGCTTTTCGGTGACCCCCGTCTGGCGATGGCTTCTCAGGAAGGCTTCGACCGCCGCGGTGAAAAGCTCGCTGCGGGAGATCCCCAACCGCCTCGCCAACTCGTCGGCGGCTGCGGCCAAAGGATCGGGAAGTGAGACTGCGGCTTTCATAGCCCAAGTATAGCCGGGCTTTCCAGGAGGCTCAGATCCCCCCGAACCACGGGTACCCCGCGTCCTCCCAGGAGCCGCCCGGGCGGTCGGCGGTGAAAGTGATGCTCGTGAGGTACTTGGTCATCTTGTAGCCGAGCTTGATCGGCGCGTACAGCCGCAGCGGCGCACCCCGGTCCACTCCCAGGGGCCGGTCGTTGAAGGCGTAGGCCAGGATCGTCTGCGGGTGCATCGCGCTCTTCAGGTCCCAGCCGTTGTAGTACTTCTTGTCGAAGGAGTCGAAGCGCAGGTAGCGCGCCGCGTCCGCCGGCTGCGCCATGGAGATCAAGGCCGACAGCGGCGCCCCGGTCCAGGTGCCGATGGCGGTCCACCCCTCAACACAGTGGTGCTTGACGGTGTAGGTCACCCGTGGGAGGGCCTGAATCATCTCCAGGGTGAGCCGCAGGGGGCCGCGGACGAGCCCTCCCACCTCGAGCGCCCAGGCAGTAGGGTCCTCCAGGCGCGGAAAACCGCGGGTCTGGGTATAGGCCGGGAAGTGGCGGGGCGGTGTCCGCGCCGACACCGGATACTCCGGCGCGGCCCGGCTGTTTGAGAGGAAGATCTTCTCTCCGACCCAGTCGTTGACCCGGGAGAAAGCGCGCAGCCGGGGCTCCAGGGGGCCGCCCCGCCAGCCGCAGGCCGAGGCGAGCGTGGCCGACCCCGCCACCAGCCCCAGGCGGAAGAGGTCGCGGCGAGAGAGAGATGTCCGATCGGCCGGATCAGTCATGGCTCGGGAACCTCCCCCGGTATCTGCCGGTGATCATTGCCCGCAGGGACGCGGGATCGACCAGGAAAACCATCGCCACGTGGACCAGCGAGAACGCGACGAAGAGCCAGACGGTCCAGAAGTGCCAGTAGCGGGCGAGCTCATAGCCGCCGAACGCCACCACCAGCCAGGAGAGCTGGACCGGCTTGTAGATGGCGAACCCGCTGAGCACCGACAGCACCCCCAGCAGGAAGATCGAGGTGTAGGCGGCTTTCTGCAAGGCATTGTGCTTGCCCTGCGGCGGATGGTCCTTGCGCAGCCGCAGGTAATAGAGCTGCATCCGCCAGGCCCGCGGCACGTCGCTCGGCCGGAAGAGCAGCGAGCGCCACTCCCCCGAGGCCGCGAGATAGACGAGATAGACCAGCCCGGTGAGGACGAACGGCCAGGCAAGAGCGAAATGCCAGTTGAGCCCGCCAGCCAACCAGCCGCCCAGGCGGACCTTGCCCGGGAACGGCTGGCCTTCCCAGGGGTTCGGCAGATAGGGGTCGCCGCGCAGGCCGAAGTGGGTGAACGCGTTATAGATCTGGAGCCCGCTCCCGATCATGCCGACGAGCAGCACGGCGTTGGCCCAATGGGTCGCGCGGACGATCCAGTGATGGCGGCGCACCAGGAGAGGCCGCGCCGGGACGGGCGGCGGAGGGGAAGGTTCGGACTCCGGCGCGGCTGCTACCGGAACAGGCTCGGCGGGCTCAGGCTCCTGGTCGGGCACGGCTTCTTCGGTCATGAGGGCTCCAGACACGCGGGCCTCCCGCGGCCATCGACGAATCTACGCGCGGAACCTCACAGCCGGATTCTCGGAGAACTCCGCGGCTCACAGCTCCTGGTACCTCGCCCAGAGATCGCTGAGAAACTCCAGGGCCGTGGCTGGCACCGGCCCGCCGCGCGGGTCGCCTTGAACTCTGGCCCAGATCCAGCGCTCCCAAACCGTCCGCTCTTTTTCCTCCTTCTGCGAGCAGCGCTCGTACGCGCTCGGATCAACCCACAGGAGTTCAAAATCCCGAAGCTTTTCCTCGTTGTCTTCGAGTACTCGGCAAATCGAATCGTCTCGCATCGAGTGCCCCACGACGACCAGGGCTCCCGGGATATCCTTTCCTCTCTTCAGCGCCCCAACGAACGCCCGGCGGAAGAATTTTTGGAATGACTCGATCTGGCGGAAATCCAGTGCCAAGGTTCCTTCCGAGGAGTAGAGGTTCCCATAGGGCTTGAACAATCTGCCCTCCCCCTTCGGAAGGTCTACATCTGAGGAGGGGATGGGCACCAGCATGCCCCGGCTCAGGTAGGACAATCGATCTTCCACTTTCAGCCAGGGCAGTGTGACCACTTCAGCCGTCGCGCGCTCATGAAAGGCGTCGAAGTTAGTAGTGACGATGCCGGACCAGCGAAGCCGGGCAAGGATCCAGTGCTGGAAGGCAACACCGAAGTCCCAGCGGTGAAGGGCATCGCGAAAGGCGTTATGGAAGTCGTCGAAGCTGACCTTTCCCTTCAGCCGGTCGTGCTCGTCTCGCGAGAAAAGGATTTCCAGTTTCCAGTCAACGCCGGCAACGCCATCCTTTGTCATCGACTGATCCACCAGCCAATCGATCGGAGCCTTGCCGGAGTCCCGCTTCCACTCCTCCCTTTTTTGGAACACCGGAGCGCTGCGAGCCTGGCAGGCACAGTCGGCGTCCGGCAGGGTTCCGCGCCCCCTGTCCTCGTCGATGCGGATTTTTCGGACGCGCTCGCAGGCCTCCTGGAGGAGCCGGTGCGTCGAGGGCATCCCTGGGGCTGTCGGGCTTACGGCCAGAGACGCCCCCGCTCCGGTGAGCAGGATCACGGGATCGTTGTTCTTCAGCAGTTGGGCGACTCGCTCAATGTTCCGCCGCCAAGTCCTGGCGCGCCACTTGGCCTCCGCGGCGCGGTTCTTGTCCAGGAGGTCTTTGGGAGGAGTGTCCTGTTTGATCCGGGCTGCCTCCTCCGGTCCAAAGCGCAGAAGCACATTCCACTGGTCACTCTTCTGGATCTTGCGACGCTCCTCCTGTAGCAGCTCGACGCTGCGGGTCTGCCACTTGACAGCGCTCTCGTCCGCCTGTGCCGTCCTCGCGGTGATCGCCGGAAAGCTCGTCACGAAGAGCACATGACAGGCGAGCTTGGGACCGATTTTGCTGGTTCCGAGCTCGGTGCTCTTGACAGCCCCCACCCTCTCGCGGAGCCGTTCAGTGACGGCTCTCTCTTTTTCGTTGCGAGGGTAATCGGCCCAATCCCAGGGGATGGCCTTGCCTCCGCCGCAATGGAGGGGGAGGTAGCGGTCGATGACCACGAGGCCGCGCAGAGTGCCGAACTCCGAATCGCGCAGGATCTCCTCGAGCGCTTCCAGAGCCTTGCAGGCACAGTCCAGAGAGCACACCTGCATCCACCACCGAGGAAGCGCCTCGCTGCAATAGATCGCCCGCGCCAATCGAGTCGAGCTCTCGGCCGAGTCGTCCACCAGCAGACCGAGCTTCCCATACTCCCAGGCGGCGCGCAGAAGCGCCGCCTTCACCTCCTCACCCACGGCCGTTCTCCTCCTTCCAGGAAAGACAGAGACAGAGCGGATACCCGAGCTTTTCCTGCGGTGTGATCTCCCCGGCGGCGCCGCTCACCTTCTCATCGGGATTGAAAAGCAGAAGCTGCGTCTGAATGTCACACATTTCGGTAATCTTGTCGATCATGTAGAGGCCCATGCCGGCTCCCCGATCGTCGTCATGCCCGCGCTCACGGGCGTGAAGAAAGCTCTGGAGATTCTGCTCAATCTCCTCCACCGCCTGTGCGGACGCCAGATCCCGTTCATACCGCTTGCGCTCCTTGTCGCCCACAGTCCACAGATAGGGAACGTTGGCCGCGATCAGCACATACAGGCGGCCTTCATGGTCTTCCTGCACATCGGCCCGCATGAGGACGCGCTCCGGTTTCTGGGAAGCGCTGAGGTCGATCTGGGAGTACTTGGCGATGTTCGTGGCGAATTCCTGAGCGATCAGCTCCCAGATGGCGGGGCTCCCCGGCGCTTTCCGGTCCCGGAGCCCGGCGCCGATCGTCCACGTCTCGTCCCCACGGATTCCCATCCGGCGGGCCGCTTCTTCCATGCTCTTTTTGATCTCGCCCATGCTGACGACCCGGGCGGTCGGCGGCCGGCGGCCGAGCTCGCCGGGCTTGCCTACATAGTCGCGAGCCACCGTGAGGAGCGCGCCCGCCAGATGGGTGCTCTCGACGAGCCTCTCGCCAGTCTCGAAGACCTGCTGGACCAGGGGATGGCCGCGCAGCCTGCGGTGAAGGAGCAAGCGAAGCGGGCCCTCCAAGGCCTGCTGCCAGGTCTGCTGCCACTCATCATTGCCTACCTTTTCGACGTAGGAAATGGGAGCCACCTGCATTGAGAGATTGACGAGGTTATCCATGAGGATGTCCGCGGACGTCCTGTAGACGTGTCGGTTGAACTGATCGAGCATGTCGAGGACGGTGATTGCCTCGTGGGCCTGTTTCACGAGCTGATTGCGCCATCGCCGGATCACTTGCTCGTAGTGGTCGCGCTTGGGGCGGAAAAGGTAGGCTTGCGGAAGCTCCGCGAGGGTCTTATCGCAAAGGTCGATGGCGGCCTGGATGGCAGACCTCCCGTCGTCCACCGGCGCCGCCGACGCTCCCTTGACGAGCCGCGCCAGTTTGCGGACCTCCTGCCGCACCTTCGCGAGCCTCCGCAGATATTCTTTGGAATGGTTGAAGAACTTAGTCTCGCTCCATGGCGCCAAGGGCCAGTGGAGGGGCTTGGGGAGGTTGGGCAGGAACGTTTCAAGCTCCGCTCGTGAGATTTTTCCCGCGTAGTAGCGCTCTTCCTGCTGGAACCACTCGGCGAGCTTCTTGAAAGCCCTCGCGACCGTCCTCACGAACGATCGGCCGGTGCAGGTCCGAGAGCCAAGCGGCAGCCTGCATCACCTGGTACTGCTCAGAGAGCATGCTCTCGTCGGAAAAGAGGCCCAGCTTTCCCTTTCCCTTGGCGATCAGGTCCTCCGCTTCCCGGGCGAAGAAGCCCCACGATGTCTCTCCCTTGTCCTCTCCTGCGCCGGTGCGGCTGTCGCTCCGCCTCTCGGGGATCCCCGTCTCGGGATCGACGATCGAAAAGTCGGCGCTCTGCTGGAAATAGGCGTGATAACGTGCAAGCCCTTGGTTCAGAAGCACGCTCTGGTCCTTGTCCTCTTTCCACCCCTGCTCTTGGAACTCCTTCCGCAATGTCTTGGCTTCGTGGAGAATCAGGTCGGCCAGCCCGGTGCCCTTCTCTGTGAGGCGGCTCTCACTCACCACCTGGCCGGTCAAGAGGGCGCTGTCGGGCACTAGCAGCAGGCTCAGGGAGAAGAACCGGACTATCTCGCTGAGTAGCGGATCCGCAGGGGAGAGGGAGTCCGAGAGGCGCTCCCACAGATCGCCGACGATGGTCATCAGGTCGAAGAACCCTGTGGCATGTCCGGCCCCTGTCTCCTCTCCTCCTGGCGGTACAATCACGAAGCGCCGCGGCTCGATCCCCTCCTTGCCACCTTTCCGGTTATTGGCGATAGCTCGCAGGATGGCGGTGTTGATCGCCCGCATCGTTTCCAGAGGGACCACGTAGTCGACGAAATTGAGGCGCCTCTGGATCAGGGTGTAGACCAGCATTCGACGAACGTCGTTGGCCACGTCCCGCGGCTGCTGGTCGGTCGCAAGCAGGATGACCGCCGTCCAGTCAAACATGTGCTTAAAACTATGGATGAGCACAGTCGACTCAAGCGAATGGCCGACGCCGATCCAGCGATTACAGAGATCGGACAGCAGGATGTTCAGCTCGCGGTACTGCTCCAGGAGCATCTTCAGCCGAGGGTCCGGCTCAGCGCCTAAGACTGAACGCTTGCAGGCCGCAAGGGCGATCTCCGTCGCGATCCGGCCCGCTTCGTGCCAGATCATCTTCGCCGGCTCTTTGCTGAAGGGGTGCCGGCGGTAGATCTCGGAGGCAAGACGGCGGATGGTGTCCATATAGCCGTTGAACGCCGCTTTCTGATCATTTCCGATCTCGTCCAGGAACCTGCCGGCCTGACGCAGCTCATACCAGATCGAGAAGCGGAGCAGCTCCTCGCCGGTGTGAAGGACCCGCAGCCACTGGTGGATCCCTGCCGACCCGGAGCCGACGGACGCCGGAACGTCCTCCTCGCAGGGGACAATGAAGGACACCGGCCGCCCCTGCTTCGCGGCCTCCATCAGCTCCTTCATCTCGGGGACCCTGCCGCGCCGGCGCTCACTGTACAGAGGCAGCTCGAGCTGGTATCTGTGAACCCGGCCGTCCGCGCTGCCGAGCAGGAGCTGGGGCCGCCTCTCGGGAGCTGCGGCGTCCAGCCCCCGGTGTGGCCCGAACCAGGAGGCCACCCTGGTGGCGCATGCGACCCGAAAACGGTCGACCTGCAGGCCGGGATAGTGGAACCTGAACCCCCGGCGGTGAGGCTCGGCGTCCGAGCGGCTCCAGAGGTGATAGTCGAGGCTGAAGATGGAGACAACGCCATCCTGGGTCACGGACATCAGGTAGGGCAGGGGCTTTCCGTCCTCGGAGTCCTCGAAGTCCATCAGCCCGCTGATGGGGCTCCCCTCCCGCGAATGGATCAGAAAGCCAACCGGCTCGCCTTGGTTCTTGGTCTTCAGATCTTCCAGAAAGACGGCCCCGACGACGCCGTCGCCGGTCCCATAGGCCAGCATGGGCTTGCCGGCCTGCCCCTTAAAGGCGTGGAGCCGCCAGACTGCACCCGTCACCTGGAGCCCGCGCCGGGACGGCGTCGTGCCGCCCCCTTCGACCCATCTCCTCTGCTCGCCGCTCTGCTCGCTATGCCCCAGGCAGTAGCCGCGGATGTTGCCGTCCTGAAAGCCGGCCCAGATCCAGGTCTCCGGCGGCCCACCAGCCTCCCCCTCGACTGCGGACCGCACGATCGCCCAGCAAGGGTTGTAGGCCGACTCCGGAATGACGGTCTCCTGGCGGAAGACGCTGCGCTCGCTCTCCTTGAAGCGGTCGATCTTGACCGGAATGGCCTTGACCGACAAGGGGCCATCCTGCATCCTGATTTCGACCTCGACGAAGGGCCAAGGCGACCAGGTTTTCGCGTCGTCGTCCTTCTCGGCCCAGCTCCCGCTCGTACCGGCGACCAAGAGGAACCGGCGGTCCGCCCCCTGACTGGAGCTTCTCGATCTCGCAGAGCGAATAGAGCTCGCTGCAGACCCCCGCGGACCCGACCGCCATGATCTTGACGCCATCGACATGCGGCCGGAGGCGCAGGACGTAAACGATGGGGCCGCGCTTGTGCGGGTGCTCCAGCCGCTCCTGGCGGCGCCAGCCTTTCAGGCAGAAAGCGAGCAGATACTCGCCCCCGCCGGCCGAAAGCGATGTGAGCCAAAGGGAGCGAGCGTACGGTCCGTGCTGGTATTTCTCCTCGAACTTCCGTGCGTCGCTGCGTTCAAGGCGCAGCCCGCCTGCCGTCTTGAGCAGGTGATGGAGAGAGAGGTCGACTGCGTCGTCCTGCCACGGAACGACTTTCCCGTCACTCGTGATTGCGCACAGGGCGCCGTCCGCCAGGGAGACGAACGTGAGCTCTTCCTTCTGAGTCGTCGCCAGGCTCCAGACCGTCGGCGTCCAGGGGCCTGTCGGGGGAGCCGCCTCCCAGCGATGGTCGGTGCGCTGGCGCAGGAGCCGAGTCAGATAGACGAGCGCATCCAGGTTCCGGCCGCAGTCACGGTTCCATTGATAGATCTCGAGCAGGTTGGACTTCTTCTCGGCGTAGGTCCGGCCGTGGACCACCCATTTGCGTACGAAACCGGCCAATGCGCCAAGGCTGTCGTCGTTGTGCTCTTCGGCCCCCCTCTGCAGGCTCGTGTACAGGAGGCGGGCGATCTCCAGATCCACCTCGGGGCCAAGCTCGTTGGCTCGCCGGAGCAGGCGCGGCATCCACCGCGCGAGCACGGAGTCAGCATCCACCCCCTTTCCTTTCTGATTTCTCGACCGCACGAGGAACACGGCGAGATAACGGAGGTTACCTTTTTCCGTGCAGTCCAGCAGATCGGCGGCGTCGAGTGCCCTCTCGGCAACACCGGGCTCATCATCATCCAGGAGGAGACCGAAGTCGTCCTGGATGCGGCGCAGAAGGCACCACCAGCGGACACCGTTCGCCTTTTTCCACAGGCGCTCCCGCTTCTTCCTATCCCGCTCCTCCCCATCCTGCTCGGACAGCCACTTCATCTGCTTTTTCAGCTCGGCGTCGCACGTGTCACGGTCGAGCACGGACGCGATGACGAGCCTCTGGTCACGAGTCCCACAGACGAGGAAGGGGGTGGCGTGGGGGCTCGCGGAGGTGGCCGGCGCAGGCCGCCCGACGCCGACATACAAAACTCTCCCCCCCTCGACCACCGTGAAGCTCGCCGCGGCGGCAGTCGGCCAGCCCTGGGCCTCTTCGCTCCCCGGGCTCTCTGGGGACGAGCGCTCCGGCCGGCTCCAGGAGATCCAGCGCAGGCCGGGCTCGTCCGTCGAGACCACGATCCAGACCGGATTCTTCCCCTTGCCCCAGTCGAAATAGACCTGCTGGGGGTCGCCCAGCACGGGATACGGCAGGCAGGCGCTGCAGTCCATGGCGCCTGAAATGTGAAACCACCGCGGCGCCGTCGCGTCGATCTCCGGATGGTCGCGCCCGGGCTTCCAGGAAAACCACTGGAAGGTGACGCTCTCGGCCGCCAGCACTGCCAGACCCGCCTCGCAGGCTGCCAAGCGGCGGAAGACGGCGTCACGTTTCGGACGATCCACCGGGTCAGAGCGTTCGAAGACGAGGTTTCGGCCACGATTGAGCTGGAGCAGATGCCCCCGGGACGTGAGGAGCCAGAGATAGCCGTGGATCCAAAGGCCGTCAACGACCCTTCCCTTGCTCCGGTCCCAGTTCGGGAAAACCTCTTCGGGCTCCCGGCGGCCGCTCTCATAGCCTCCAGCCGCGGTGCTCTCGAGGACGTAGAGATCCCCCTTCCTAGTGATCCCCACGATGAGGCCTCCGGCGGTAGGCACAGAGCCCAGCGGGTCAAAAAGATGGATCAGCCGAGTGAATCGGCGGGCCTCGACCTGCCAGTTGTCATGGGGCAGTTTCTCCTGCGGCAGGTTGGCCACCCGCATCTGACCCTGCGGCGGGACATCGACGACGCTGTAGCCACCCCAGCCCCAGCCGGCGACGAGCCTATGATCGTCGAGGAAGAGCAGGCCGCGGACGGCACTGGGCGAGCCCGGCGGCTTTTCGTTGGTCCAGTTCCCCCAGAGCTTCTCAGCCGGGACACTGAGCTCCTGCCAGGCTTCGCCATCCCATCTCGCGAGCAGGATCTGGCCCGCCTTGGTTCCGACGGCCACTTGGCCACCCTGTGGAGTTACCGCGAGGCTCCGCGGCTCGTAGGCGAGCCGGAGCTCGTGGTAGCTCCAGCTCTGTGCGTGGTATTTGAGCTTTGCTTCCTGCAGCCAGTCAGGATCGACCCTGAAGCTCTTGGCGACTGCGATGGAGTTGTTTCTCTGGCATTCGGCGAGCCAGCGGACAAACTCCAGGCGCTGCAAATCCGGTTGACGCTCCTCCATCGTCCCTCCTAATAACAGCCGTGCTACAGACCTCTCCCCTCCCACGGGCGAGGGGTTCGGGTCGAGGCGCCTTGGCTATCGGAAGATCAAATCAGGAACACTGAAATCATAGAGGAGCCCCTGGCACCAAGGCAACCCAAAGGCAACCGGCTTTTCACTCACCCTACCCTCGGCATGGGCGACTTATTCCTGGCGGGCGCTCGGTGCCCCTGATTGATTCTCGACCTGCTTCCTGTCACCCCTCCACCGCCCGCTCCCGAAACACCCGGCCGTCGTCGAGCCGCAACGCGGTCAGCTCCCGTCCCCAGGCGGCACCGGTGTCGAGGCCGGCGACGTTGTCGTCGAGCCAGAGGCCCAGCGCCGCCCAGTGGCCGAAGATCACGTAGGCGCCGGCGCTCCGGCGCTCCGGCACCGCGAACCACGGGCGGCACCCTTTGGGGGCGTCCTTCGGCGGACCGCTGAAGTCGGCGCACATGCGGCCGTCGGCTTCCAGGGTGCGGAGCTTGGCGAAGCCGGCGAGGGCCACCCGCACGCGGTCGAAACCCTCCAGGCCCTTCTGCCAGCGTTCCGGGATCTTCCTGTCGGTCGTCTCCACCAGCCGTGCCGCGTCGTCCCCGCGCAACCAGGCCTCGGTCTCCCGGGCCAGGCTCTCGGCCTTCTCCACCGTCCACTGTGGGAACAGCCCGGCATGCACCAGGACACGGCCGTTCTCGCGATGCAGCAGCGGGCGCGTCCGGAGCCAGGTGAGGAGGTCATCGCGGTCCGGCGCGTCGAGCACCTCGTCGAGCGTGTCCCGCCGCTTGACGGGCGACACCTCCAGGGCGCGGCCCAGGAGATGGAGGTCGTGGTTGCCGAGCACCGTCACGGCATAGTCGCCCAGGTCCACGGCCCAGCGGAGGACGTCCAGGGAGCGCGGCCCGCGGTTGACCAGATCGCCCACGAGCCAGAGCCGGTCCTCCCGGAGGTCGAGCTGGATGCGGCGCAGGAGGCGTTGCAGGGTGTCGTAGCAGCCATGGATGTCGCCGATCGCATACGTCGCCATGACGCAAAGATGTCGTGGACGGCCGCGGGGACGCAACTGTCCCACGGCGCCGTCCGTATACAGATCCAGGGGAGCGGATGAACCAGGAGGTCCCATGCCTTACACGACGAAAGGAATCCTCTCCCAGGTCTACCTGGCCTTCGGCCAGGGGACCGGCGCGGTGCGCGTCTCGCTGGACGCGTGCCGCAGCCTCCGCGACCGCTACTCTCCACAGATCGACGCGGACCTGATCGCCTGCTGGGAGAAGGAGGCGGTCCAGGTGCTCGAGCGCATCCGGGCGATCGGCCGCCTGGCGGCCGCCCGGACAGCGTCGGAAGGGAAGATCGAGGTCACTGCGGCCGAGGTCACGGCTTCGGCGCAGAGGGTCGAGATCAATTCGGACACGGAGCGCTGCCCTCCGGACCCCCAGGCGGCCGGTCCCTCCGCAGACCGCGGCGCCAAGACCCCGGAGGACGTCCTCTCCCTGCTCCTGATCGCCCTCGGCCAGGGCACCGGGCCGGTCCGGGTCGCCCAGGCGGGCTGCCGGGCGCTCCGCGAGCGCTACGGCCCGAGGATCGACGACCTCGTGCTCCATGCCTGGGACAACGAGGCGGTCCAGGTCTTGGAGAGGCTCCGCGCCATCGGCCGTTGCGCCGCCTTGCGGGCCAGCGAGACCGGAAGCACCGTGATCACCCGTCCGATGCTCGCGGAGGCCATGCAGAGAGTCGAGGCGGAGTCGGGGACCGCCTGGTGCCCGTCGAATCCACCGGAGAGCCCCATACCGCCGCCGATGGCGCGGGAGGTGCTCGCCTGACCCTCGACCGTCCCCCTCTCCCGTCTGCGGGAGAGGGGGAACCCTTCAGGAGAGAGAGCCGCTAGAACGGCACGAGCGTGACCTTCAGGTTCGAGTACTCCGATCTGAAGGGCGGGTAATAGGCATGGTGGGCGATGCCGCCCGAGCTGAAGTCGAGGCGCACGACCCTGCCCGTCAGGTTCTTGAGCTCGCGGGCGGTCAGCTTCCCGCCCATCTCCTGGACGAGGTTCCCGTCCATGTCGAACACGCCCATGTTGAGCCGCTTCGCCGGGATGTCGACGTCGAAGACCATGTGGTAGGCCCCGCCCTCCTGCCAGGGGCCGACCTCCTTGAGCTGTTTCTCATGCCCGAAGTCCAGGAGAGTCCGCCGCTTGTCCCCGCGCAACGTCAGGCCGTAGTAGAGAATGCGCTCGTTCTTCCGGACACCGGTGCGGCGCAGGCTGGTGATGTTGTGGAAGATGGGGGTGACCCAGCTATCCAGGTGAAAGTCGAATTCTATGGTGACATGCCGGTAGGCGACGCCTTCCCGGAGCGGCAGGTCCCAGGCACGGCAGAGGCTGTCCCAACTGACGTCCAGGAATGGGCCGGAGATCGCGAACCCCTCCGCGCCGTCGGGCAGCGCCTCCAACTCGAGGTCGCCCCCATCGCACGGAGCGAGGACGAGCGCCGCATCGGTCGCGAGGTCCAGGTCGGCGACACTATCCTCTGCGAACGGCGGAACGACGAACGGTTGTGCCTGTAGCGCCGGGGCGAGGGCAGTTGTAAGTCCAATGGCACACGCGAAAGCTGTGACTCTCCTCACCGGTTTACCTCCTTCGTCAAATCGAGGTGCAGCGAACTTCGATGGGAAGAGTATAGCGCCCTCTCTGAAAAAGGTGAAACGTTTTTGCCTCCTCGCGCGTTATGTAGAGGGAGGGATGAACGATCCCGTGATGCCGCTGTACCCAGAAGTCCGCATCTCGTTGCGGAGCCCCAACCGATTCGCACTCGTCAGCGCGATCCGGCAAGGGCTTCGCCGCGCCGGCACGCCCCGTGCCGAGATCGAGCGTTTCAGCCAGGAAGCGCTGACGACCCAGGACCCCCGCCACTTCGAAGAGATCTGCAGCCGCTGGGTGCGGCTGGACCGGTCTGCTCCGCCAGCCTTGGAGTGCTGAGCCGTACCCCGCGGCGTACATCGCTGCCCCCACCGCTGATCCAGCCCCCGCGGCGAACGTATATGGTCCCGCGGCGAACACTGCCGGCCCTGCGGGGCCACTGCCTGTCACCGCGGCGGACATACACGATCCCGCGGCGAACACTACCGGCCCAGCAGCACCACTGCCTGTCACCGCGGCGGACGTACATGGTGCCGCGGCGAACGCTGCCGGTCCCACGGGACCGCTGCCAGCCACCGCGGCGGACGTAGATGGTCCCGCGGCGAACACTGCCGGCACCGCGGGACCGCTGCCAGCCACCGCGGCGGAGGTAGATGGTGCAGCGGCGAACACTGCCGGCACCACGGGACCACTGCCAGCCGCCGCGGCGGACGTACATGGTGCCGCGGCGAACGCTGCCGGTCCCACGGGACCACTGCCAGCCACCGCGGCGAATGTACATGGTCCCGCGGCGTGCACTGCCGGCCCTGCGGGACCACTGCGGCTCCCCGCGGCTCGCCGCTGGGTGCGGCTGGACCGGTCCGCGCCGCCAGCCTTGGAGTGCTGAGGCCGGGCACCCCACCGGGGCCTCGGGATATAATTCCCTGTACACCACCGGGGACATGATGCCCGCAGCCCTCTTGCGCACGATCGCCGCATTCGCCCTCCTGCTCGCCCTTACCGCGGCCGCTCCACCGTCCCCGCCGCCTTCCGGGGAGGCGCTCGAGACGGCTCTGGACCTGTTCGAAGAGGCGAAGTACCCCGAGGCGATCAAGGTCTTCCGCCAGGCGGACAAGCTGGCGAACGGGGCGTGCGCCGACTGCCAGCTCGGCCTGGCGCGGGCCTACAACAAGGTGGGGGCCCACAAGGAAGCCCTGAAGAGCGCGGAAGCCGTCCTGCGCCTGACCACCGACCTGGACCATGTTCTGACGGCCTATCATGAGCAGGGCATGGCTTGGCTGGCCAGCGCGGCCGGCGACCCGGCGAAGCTGCAGGAAGCCGAGAAGGCCTTCCGCCAGGCGCTCGAGCGGAGTCAGGGCAAGGTCAACGCCGCCCGGTTCAACCTCGGCGTCACCCTGCTGCGGATGGAACGCGACAGCGAGGGGGCCGTGCTGCTCAAGGAGTACCTCGCACGGGAGCCGGAGGGAAAGAGCGCCGAGCAGGCGCGCGAGCTCGTGAAGAACCCCGTCCGCGCGCGGAAGAACCTCCTTCCCGACTTCGCGGTGGCCACACTCGCGGGCGACTACGTCAGCTCGGACGATCTCCGGGGCAAGGTGGTCCTCCTCGACTTCTGGGCCACCTGGTGCGCGCCCTGCCGGGCCGCCATCCCGGAGCTGCGGTCGCTGAGCCGCCGCCGGGCCAAGGACCCGTTCGTCCTGCTGAGCATCAGCGTCGACCAGGACGAGAAGGCGCTCCGCGAGCTTGTGGCCCAGAGCGAGATGACCTGGCCCCAGGTGTGGGACAAGAACAGCGAGATCTACCGCAAGCTCAACGCCAAAGCGCTCCCCACCTACGTGCTGGTCGATCCCGAGGGGGAGATCGTCTACACGGCCACGGGCTGGGGACCCTCCGTGGAGAGGGAGATCGAGTCCAGGGTCTTCTCGGCAGTACGCCGGGCCCGCAAGAGCGTTCCCCGCGAGCCGTTGTAACCAGCGCGCAACCGCGCCCTCTTCACCGGTATGGGGTGGTGCTTGACCACCCGGGAGCCGCCGGCCTATCGTCGGCTCATCTGAGCCATGGCCGAGCCGTTCGTTCCCCTGGGGCCTTTCCGCCTTGCCCGGCGCATCAGCCGGGGAGGCATGGCGGAGGTGTGGAGCGGCGTCCATGCGGCGCAGGGGGTGCCGGTCGCGGTCAAGGTGATGACCGGCGAGCGCGCCCGCCAGGAGCAGTACCGCGCCGCCTTCCGCAACGAGGTCCAGGCGGTCGCCAGCCTCGACCATCCCGGCGTGGTGATGGTCTTCGATCATGGCGAGGTGGGGCCGGAGGCGGAGGAAGCATCGCTCGGCGTGCTGCCGGCCGGCAGCCCCTACCTGGCCATGGAGCTCGCGGACCGCGGCACCCTGGCGGACCTCTTCCCCGAGGCACCCTCCTGGAGCAGCATCCGGACAGTCCTCCTCGCCCTCCTCGATGCCCTGGCACATGCGCACGCACGGGGTGTCGTCCACCGCGACATCAAGCCGACCAACGTGCTGGCCTTCGACCTCGGAGGCGAGCCCCTCCCCCGTCTCAAGCTCGCTGATTTCGGGCTCGCCCAGGCATTCGAGCACCAGGCCGGCCCGGACTCGACCCAGTTCGTCTGCGGCACGCCGAGCTATATGGCGCCCGAGCAGCTCCGCGGCGAGTGGCGGGACTACGGCCCGTGGACCGACCTCTACAGCCTCGGCTGCCTCGTCTGGGCGCTCGTCACCGGCCAAGCTCCGTTCCACGAGGTCGGCCTGCTGGACCTGGTGCGGCGCCAGCTCGAGGAGGCACCCCCCGTCTTCATCCCGCTCGCGCCCGTGCCCCGCGGCTTCGAAGGATGGCTCCGCCGGCTGCTCCAGAAGGAGACCGGCCGGCGCTTCGTGCGGGCTGCCGACGCCACCTGGGCGCTCCTCGCCCTGGGTGAGCCGGTGCGGCGCAGCTCGCATGCCGGCAGGCTCGCGCTGGCGGAGACGCCCACGCAGCTCCTCGTCCTGGCGGGCCTGCTGCCGGCGGCCGGACGGCAGGTGCCTGGAGAAAGGCACGAAGAAAGGCGCGGCGAAGAGACGCCGGCACCGCGCACGTCCCCGCCGCTCCCCGAGACCTGGGAGCTCCCCATCCCGCGTCCGGCGTCGATGCGGCTGGTCGGAGCCGGGCTCGGCCTCTACGGGCTCCGCTCGGTCCCCCTCGTCGGCCGCCGGGAGGAACGCGACCTCCTGTGGCGGACCCTGGCCGAGGTGCACACCACGGGCGAGGCCCGCCTGGTGCTGCTGCGCGGCGCGGCGGGCCATGGCAAGACCCGCCTCGCCGAGTGGATCGCGGAGCGGGCGCACGAGGCGGGCGGTGCCATCGTCCTGCGCGCCACGCACGGCCCCAACCCGGGCGCTGGGGACGGACTGCCCCGCATGCTCGCCCGCCACCTGCGCTGCCTCGGCCTCTCCCGCGAGGAGATCCTGGAGCGTACCGAGCGTCTCCTCCGCACCCGCAAGGTGACCGATGCCGGCGAGTGGACCGGCCTCACAGACCTCATGGTCCCCGGGAGCTCGCCGCAGTCGCCGCAGACTGCGCCCGAGCGGTTCGCCCTGCTGGAGCGCCACTGCCATCGCCTCGGCCGCCAGCGGCCCGTGCTGATCCTCCTCGACGACGTCCAGTGGGGCTCCGAATCCATCGCCTTCGCCAGGCACCTCCTGGAGCGGCGGGTCGAGCTGCCGGTCCTCCTGCTCCTCACCGTCCGCGACGAGGCTCTCGCCGAACGGCCGCGGGAGGCCGCGGCGCTCGCCGAGCTGCTGCAACGGCCGGGGTGCAGCGAACTGGAGATCCCGCCGCTGCCGGCGGAGGACCACGCCGCCCTCGTCCAGGAGCTGCTCGGCTTGGCCGGCGACCTGGCCGCCCGGGTCGACCAGCGGACCGCCGGCAATCCCCTGTTCGCCGTCCAGCTCGTCGGCGACTGGGTGCAGCGCGGCGTCCTGGAGGTCGGAGACGAAGGCTTCGTCCTCCGTCCGGGAGAGCAGGCCTGGCTGCCGGACGACCTGCACCAGGTCTGGTCGGACCGCGTGGACCGTCTCCTCGCGGGACACTCGGCGGGCTCGCGCAGCGCCCTGGAGATCGCCGCCGCGCTCGGCACGTCCATCGACCAACGGGAGTGGGAGGCAGCCTGCAGGACGGCAGGGCTCGCCTGCCCTCCCGGGCTCCTCGAAGCCCTGCTGGCGAGCCGTCTCGCGGTGCATACCGAGGACGGCTGGGACTTCGTCCATCCGATGCTGCGCGAGAGCATCGAGCGGCTGGCCTACGAGGCGGGCCGGTGGCAGACCCACAACTGGACCTGCGCCGCCATGCTCGCTCCGCGCGCCGCGGCCGGAGAGCGCGGTATCGCCGAACGTCTGGGGCGCCACCTCCTCCGCGCCGGGGACCGCGCTGCTGCCCTCGCCCACCTGCTGCGCGGTGCCCGTGAGCGGCGCGAGACCAGCGACTACGCCATGGCGCACACCCTCCTCGACTGGCGCGACGATGCCCTCGACCTCCTCGTGTCTCCGGGCCACGACCCGCGCCGGGCTGAAGGGTGGGTCCTCCGCGCCCGCATCCGGCTGCACCAGGGAGAGCTCGACGAGGTCTTCCGCTGGGCCGAGCAGGCCGAGACGGCCGCGCAGAGCGCCGGCTGGGAGGAGGTCCGCTCCGAGGCCCTGCGACTGCTCGGCGATGCGGCGCGCCGGCGCGGCCAGCTCGTCCGCGCGGCAAGTCTCTATAGCCGCTGCATCGAGATCGAAGCCAACCCCCACGGCGCGGCGGCGAGCTTCTGGGGCCTGGGGGACGTGGCGCGCCAGCGAGGCGACCTGGCGCGCTCCCGCAAGCTGTTCGACTGCTCGCAGCAGATCTACCAGGAGATCGGGGACGAGCACGGCGTCGCCGACCACTTGATCGGCCTCGCCGACCTCGCGCGCCAGCAGAGCGACCTGGCCGCCGCGCAAGACCTCTATCTGGAGGCGGAAATGCGGTTCGAGAAGCTGGGGAACCGCTACGGCGTGGCACGAGGGCTCAACGGTCTCGGCGAGGCCGCCCGCCTGCAAGGCGACCTCGCCCGCGCCGATGCCTACTACCGGCGCTCCCTCGCCCTCCTCGAGACCCTGCGCTCCGCCGACGAGATCTTCCCCCGGGTCAACCTCGCGCTCGCAGCCCTCGCCGGAGAGGACTACGGCCAGGCTGCCAAAGTCCTGGAAGAGAGCCGAGAACGCCTGGAGCAGATGGACTGGGGAGGCCTCCTCGCCTGCGTCCGCGTCGCCCTCCTCCCCTGCGCCGCCAAGGACCGGGACTGGCGGCGCTGGGACGACCATTTCGCAGCCGCCCGTGCGATCCTCCAGGAGAGCGGCCTTCAGGATCCGGACGTAGCCTGGTGCGCCGAGCTCGCGGCTGGCCTCGCCGAAGCGGCAGGAGAGGAGAGCCGGGCGGAGACGGCGCGGACAGGACTGCTTATTTTTCGGTGAGACCGGGCGTGGACAAGCCCCGCCCCTACTTCTCTTCGTGGGCCGCAGCGGCCTCCGGGATCTCTGCGACGCTGTGATACACGCGGCCGCCGCGCGCTCGCACCCGTTCGACCTCATCGTCTGCGCCCGGCGAGAAACCTCCGATGCGAAGAGCGGCGTCGCAGCGATCTGCCAGGGCCAGGGACATGGGCATCATGACGGCATCGTACGTTTCGGGGCCCGCCGCTTCGATCACCGGCAAAGCCATATTGACGCCGATGACCGGGATGTGCCCCTTGCGGAACACCTCGTACGCGGCGCGGTTCATCGCCAGGAGATTGGCGTCTCGATCAGCCTGTGTCCTGGCGCCTGTCCGATAGGGGCCTGCGACGATGATCCACATGGATTCACGCTCCGTCTGAGAGTCGTCGACGAACGCCCGGGCGGCCAGCATGCATCTTCCCTGTGGCGAGCCAAGGCCCGCTGAGATCGTCTACAAAGCTTACGCGACCCAGGAGGAAAAAGTTACGACGCCAGCCTGCGCTCGAACGGCACCGGCCGCAGCCAGCGCCGCTCCTCCACAACCGGCTCGGGCTCCGGATCTTCCTTTTTGAAGCCGACGATGAGGTCCCAGACGCGGGTGAGCTTGTCGCCGAAGATGGCTACGAGGTCGCCGGCGCGCGCCAGGCGCAGGGCTTCGAGCACTGCTTCGTCTTCCTTGTAGATCCTGCCGACGATCCGTTCGGCCGGAAAGCCGGCCCGGACCAGGCCCTGGCGGAGGAGGAGGCCGGACTCGCCAACCGGCCGGCCTCGCAGGTCGTCGTCTTCCCGGATCAGGACGAGGTCGAAGGCCGGGGCCGCCGCCGCAGCGAGAGCGAAGATGTCCTCGTCCCGGCGGTCGCCCGGCGCGGCGATCACGCCGATCCGGCGGCCATGCACGGCGAGCTCGCGAATGGTCCGCGCCACCGCCTCCATGCCGTGGGCGTTGTGAGCGTAGTCGAGGAGCACCCGGAACGGATGCTCGTTGTAAAAATTGAGGCGTCCAGGGGCCTGGAAGAAGTCGTTCGAAAAGGTCCGCAGGCCCTGGCGGATGTCCTCGACGTCCACCCCCAGGCCCGAAGCGATGGCGGCGGCGAACATGGCGTTCTGGATATTGTGGAACGCCTTGCCCTCCATCGTGGCCGGGATCTGGCGCGCCCAGAGGAGCGGTATCTGCTCTTCCCCCTGGTAGAGGACGAGCAGGCGGCCGTTGAGGCCGGCCTCCAGCGATACCGCCCGGCCCCGCTCCCGGATGTGCTTGCGCACCCGCTCGTTCTGGCAGTCCATGGTCACAAAGATCGGCTTGCCGGGGCTGTGCTCAGCCATGGCGGCGACCCGTTCGTCGTCGGCATTCAGGACGCAGAAGTCCTGCGCCACCTCGACGACGACCCGCTTGACCTCCGCGAGCTCGTCGAGGCTGCGGATCCCCCCGAGCCCCAGGTGGTCGGAGGCGACGTTGAGCACCGCGCCGACGTTGCACTTCCGCCAACCGAGGCCGGACCGGACGATGCCGCCGCGCGCGGTCTCGAGAACCGCGGCGTCGACCGACGGGTCGCGCAGCACGAGCTGGCTCGACCATGGGCCGGTCATGTCGCCGCGGACGGTCAACACGCCGTCGATGTAGACGCCGTCGGTCGTGGCCATGCCGACGTGATAGCCGGCGATCTTGAGGACGTGTCCCACCATGCGGGTCGTGGTGGTCTTGCCGTTGGTGCCGGTGATGGCGGCGATCGGGATGCGGCAGGGGGCCCCGCGCGGGAAGAGCATGTCGATCACAGGCCCGGACACGTCCCGCGGCCGTCCCTCGGTGGGGGCGAGGTGCATGCGGAAGCCCGGAGCGGCGTTGACCTCCACGATCCCCCCGCCCACGTCCTTGTAGCTGCGGGAGATGTCCGGCGAGACATAGTCGACTCCAGCCACGTCGAGACCGACGGTGCGCACGGCCCGCTCGGCCATGACCCGCACGTCGTAGTGCAGGACGTCCGTCTTGTCGATCGCTATGCCTCCGGTCGAGAGGTTGCCGGTCAAGCGCAGGAAGACGATCTGGTCCTCGGCGGGAACCGAATCCAGAGTGAGCCCCGACTGGTCGAGCAGCCGCAGCGCCTGGTCGTCCAGCACGAGGCGGGTGAGAACCTTTTCGTGGCCGACGCCGCGCCGGGGATCGCTGTTGACGAGATCCACCAGCTCGCGGACCGTGTGGCGGCCATCCCCCACGACGTGCCCGGGCACCCGCTGGGCTGCGGCCACGACCTTGCCGTCGATCACCAGGATGCGGTAGTCGTTGCCCGGCTGGAAGGCCTCCACGAGCACGCGGGAGCCGACCTGGCTGGCCTTCTCGAACGCCGCCCTCACCTCCTCCGCGGTCTTGAGGTTGATGGACACGGCGCTGCCGTGGTTGCCGTCCAGGGGCTTGACCACCACGGGATAGCCGAGGCGCTCGGCCTCCTCCACCGCCTCCCCGGCGTCGTAGACCACGACCTGACGGGGGACCGGCAGGCCGAGGTCGTCGAGGATCTGGCGGGTCAGCCGCTTGTCCGAGGCGATCTCGGTGGCGATGGTCCGCGACTCGCTGGTGACTGTTGCCTGGATGCGGCGCTGGTACTTGCCGTGGCCGAGCTGCACGAGGGAGCCCTCGTTCAAACGGATCCAGGGGATGCCCCGCTCCTCGGCGGCACGAACCAGCGCCGCGGTCGAGGGGCCGAGCGAACGGCGCTGGGTCATCCGGATGAAGGTTTCGAGCTCGGCCCGGAAGTTGAACGGCGACGCATCATGGTCTTCCCGCTCGGGCGGCAGGAGGTGCCGGATGAGACGCAGGGCGAGCCGCCCCGCCTCCAGTCCCACCGCCTCCTCGATGTAGCTGTAGACCACATGGTACTGCCCGATGGGCAGACCCTCGCCGCGCGTCTTGCCGAAGTTGACCGGAGTGCCGGCCAGGTTCTGCAGCTCGATGGCGACGTGCTCGAGGACGTGGCCCATCCAGGTCCCCTCATCCTCCTTCATCCGCTGCACGAGCCCGCCGCAGACGCCGAGGCCGCAGGTGTGCTCGTGGAGGGAAGGGATCCGCTCGAGCAGCCGGTCGGCAAAGGAGGGAAGCTTGACGGTCGGGTACTGCTCCAGCTCGCCGAGGTCCACCTTCAGGCGGATCATCGGCCAGAGCGCATAGAGGTTGGGGCCTCGATAGACGCGGGTTTCGAGGATCTTCATAGCGGGGGCTCCTGCGGTCGCGTCGTGTCAGCCGGGTGTTCTCAGCCCTGATGCACGAAGGCTTATCGAGCAAGGCTCATGCCATTCCTTCCTACGAGGGCCGTCCCCCCCGTGCGCCAGAAAAATCCGGCGACTTTGGCGAGTTATGCAAGATTCGGGTGCGATTTTTCGTCTTTTTAAGGGGTAGACACGGAGGCGTGCGCGCCGAGGGACGGCAGCCCGTCCTCCGGGAGAAGCCGCGTCATGCACGACCGGATCTTCAAAGGCCTGTTCAGGGCCTTCCTACCCGACCTCCTGCGTCTGGTGGCTCCTCAGATCGCAGCGAAGCTGGACCTCTCCTCTCCCATCTTCCTGGACAAGGAGTTCTTCACGGACTCGCTGAAAGGGACCCGCCGTGAGCTCGACCTCCTGGCGAAGGTGCCGCTGCGGCAGAAACGGCGCGAGCACCTGCTCGTGCACGTGGAAATCGAGGCCCGCGCGACCGATGGAATGGCAAGGCGGCTCTGGGGCTACCGCAGCCAGATCCAGGCTCGACACAACTGCTGGGTCCTGTCCATCGTGGTCTACGTACGGCGCGGGAAGCCCGGCATCCATCGGGAGACTCTGGAAGCCGACATCCTCGGAGCTGAGGTCGAAGCATTCCGCTATTTCAGCTTCAGCCTCGCCGGCTGCAGCGCCGCGGAGTTCCTGGCCAGGCCGGAACCCCTAGCCTGGGCCCTGGCCGCTCTGATGGACCCCGGCATCCTCCGTCGCGCTGAGCACAAGCTTGCCTGTCTGCGGAGGATCGCCTCCGCGAAGCTGAACGACGTCCAGCGGCTTCTGCTGGTCAACTGCGTCGAATCGTATCTAGAATTGAACCCTGAGGAGGCCGCGGAGCTCGAAGCCCTGGGCCACCTCGAAGACAACCGGGAGGTCCATACCATGTCGATGACCTGGGCGGAGCGGATGGTCGCACAAGGGCGCGAGGAAGGCAGGGAACAGGGGGCGCGGAAGATCGTTCTCCACCTGCTCGGCGAGCGTTTCGGTACCGTGTCCGACCGGGTGCGCCGGCAGATTGAAGAGATCGAGTCCCTGGACAGCCTGGCCGACTTGGCAGGACGGGTGTTGAAAGCCCGGTCACTCAAGGAGATCGGGCTCGGATAACTCTTGTCGGGTCATTCGCCGCCGTCGTCCAGGCCGACCGGGACCTCGTCCAGCTCCTCTTCGGCGAGCTCCTCCTCCGTGAGGGGATCGATCCGCACGGTCTCCTCCGGGGGGAACCCCATCCGCTTTTCGAGGTCGTAGCGGCAGCCGGTGGTGAGGACGTCGACCCGGAGCCCCATCATGGCGATGGGCTGGCCGCGGTGGACGGCGTGGCTGTCGGTGAAGCTGAGCCCCCTGCCGTCGACCACGGTCACGGCGCCGGCGCCGAGGACGGACAGCGTGCCGCCGGCTTCGATGATGGCGGCGGTGTCCTCGTCGATACCCATCCCGAGCAGGCCGGGGTTGTAGGAAAGCGCCGTCAGCAGCCGGCCCAGCCGGTCGCGGCGGCGGAAGTGCTGGTCGATGACCAGGTTCTGAGCGAGCCCGAGACCCTTGGCCATGTGGACGAGCCGGCGGCGGGGCGTGCTGCCGCTGTCGCCGAGGGCGATCATGTGCTCGGAGAGGACGGCGGCCCCCGCGCTCGTGCCCGCCACGACCATGCCGGCCCGGTGGCGGCGCCGGATGGCCTCGGCGATGGGAGTGCCGCCGAGGATGGACGAGAACTTGAGCTGGCTGCCGCCGGTCAGGAAGAGGCCGGTGGCGTACTCCAGCAGGTCGAGGGCCTCTCCCCCCGTCTCCAGGGCGCCGTGGCGGGAGTCGACCCGCAGGACCTCGACCGAGTCTGCGTGCATCCGGTAGAGGAGGTCGGCGTAGCGCTCGCCGGTGAGCTCAGGGAAGTCGGACGCGGTGGCCAGAATCACGATGCTGGCATCAGATCCGCCCGCAGCCTCCAGGAAATAGCGCAGGATGACCCGTTCGCGGGTCTTGTCCTCAGCGCCGCCGATGGCGATCAGCAGACCCGGATGGGTCACGTGGGGGTGCGTAAGAACATCCACACCGTTTTTCTATCGCAAACCGGATGCCAAGATCGTCAGGCCAGCCCGTCCGACGCCGAGAGCGGCAGCTCGGGCTCGGGCGGCGGCGGGGGCTCCTCCAGGACGGCGGGCTCCATCCGGCGGGCCAGCTCGCGTTGCGCTTCGCTGGCCGCGCGGCAGATGTCGGCGTAGATGGAGCGGGCCTTTCCTTCGACGAACCGGAACCGGATCTGCGCCCGGGAGCGCTTGCCGAAAGTGGTGACGATCCAGACCGGCGAGGCGATCATCACGATCGCCCCCAGAACACAGACTCCTGCCACGACAAAGAGAAAAGTGCGGGCAAAGGGCGGCAGGGGCAGAGCGGCGAAGAGCAACGAGAACAGGGCCAGGAAACCCAGGATCCATGGGTATGGTCCGGCGGCCCGGGTCTCGTGCAGCGTCACGAGCTGCACCTCGTCGAAAAACACCCTCCGCCGCCGGACCTCGTAATGGTCGAGGAGGTCGATCTCCAGGGCTTCCGGGGTCCGGTAGATGCGCGACCGGTCGCCCCAGGAACGGATCGATCCGATGTAGACCCGGGGAGGCCGTTCGCTCATTGTGCGGCCACCACGGCATAGATCAGGAAGAGGCCCAGGCCGATCTGGGACAGCCCCAGGAGAACGGCGGCCACCAGGGAGACGATCCCACCGCTCTCGTTCATCTGCTTCCTCTGCCGGTATCCCAGATAGGCCAGGTAGATCGTGACCGGCCCCGTGAGGAGCCCGAGGAAATAGACCAGGCAGCCGAGGACCCCCACGGACAGCGACAGGCCGCGGAAGTCGCGGTAGCGGTTCTGGGCCGTGGAGAGGACCCCTTCGCTGGACAGGCGCTCGAAGCAGGACGGGCACAGCTCCTGGCCGTCGATCTCGATCCGGCAGAGCGAGCACATGAAGACGCCGCACCGCGTGCAGTTCGCCACCGCGGCGTTGCCGGCATGCCGGGCGCACGGCACGGCCCCCTCGGGGCCGGCGGCGGCGAGCGCCTCGACCTGCACCCGGGGCTCCGGCGGGAAGAACGGCGTAGCGAGGAACGGCCGGACGCAGCGCGGGCAGACCTGTCCCCCCGCGATCAGCCGGGGGAGCTCGAGCCCGCTGCCGCACCAGGGGCACGCCGGGCCTTCGTACGGTCTGCGGACGGTCCGATCAGGCATTCCAGTCCACCACGCGGGTCTTCGCCACATGGTCGTGGATGCAGGCCTTCTCCTCTCCGAAGGCGAAGAGGTAGTCGAGGAAGGCGCAACAGAACACCGAAATGACTTGGCGCATCGCCGCCCGCCCCCAGGCCTGGCCTCGCGAGATGTCGTTGCCTTCGGGGGTGACGACCTTGATCTTGAGCACCTTCTTCCCGACCGTCTGCCCGCCGTTGGCAAGCATGAAGCCCTCATAGCAGATGCCGCCCCCGAGGATCAGGAGGGTGAAGACCCCCTGGAGGAGGAGCATGGCGCCCGCGGCCGCCTCGGGAGCCGATTCCGACGAGAACAGGCCGAGAGGGATGGCGGCCGCGATGAACAGGATGACAATCGGGATGCTCAGGAGAAGGTTGTCGATGATGAGCGCCAAGAACCTCTTGCCGATGGACGCCAACTCGAGCTGATGGGTGGGGACTCCCGAGCGCAGATCGCGCAGCGACTCGACCTTGCAGGCCGCGCAATAGGGATAGCCGCCGATGGCGACCACGCAGTCGGGACAGAAGCTCTCACCGCAGCGGGAGCAGCGGGTCAACTGTTCTTCGACAAAGGGGTGGTTCTTGCAGGGCATCGGCTCCTCGCGTCGAGGCGGCGGGACTCCGCCTGGGTTGTCGTTTGACGCACCGATTCTACCAGCTCCTATAGAATGGGAAGGAACCGCTTGCCGAACCTCGCCGCCCCCACCCGCTGCTTCTACCATCCGGACCGTCCGGCGCTGGCGATCTGCGTCGACTGCCGCAAGCCGATCTGCCAGTCGTGCTCGACACTGTGGGAAGGGCTCCACCTGTGCGTCGAGTGCCTGGCCAAACGGCGTTCGACGGTGGGCGAACGCGGACAGGCCCTGCGGCCGATCCTCCTGGCGGCGGCCTCGGTCGGCCTGCTCTTCGGGATCACGGTCCTGCGTGCCTGGATCGGCTCCGTCCTGGCGGGGGCCTTCTGAGCCGCGGCGGCGTCCCGGTCTCCGCGGTGCTGGACGAGGCGGCCGGCCTCGTGCGGGCGCTGCCCGGCTGGGCCGGCCTGCTGGCCCTCACTTCATTCCCCCTGCGCTTCGCCGAAGCCCATTTCGTCAACCGGCTCGCGCAGCTCGGCGACGAGGCGCCGGGCTATCTGAATCACCTGACAGCGGTCTCCTGGATCGTCACCCTCGCCCTGCTGCCGGCGCTCTGGGGACGGGCGGTGTTCGCACGCGCCTGTGCCCTCGCCCTGTCGGGAGGCGCTCCGGGGCTGGGACGGATCCCGGTGCGCCAGGTCCTGCGGCTGAGCCCCGCCAGCTTCCTCTCCTATGTCTGGGTCGCCCTGGTGGCCGAGGCGCTCTTCTTCGCGGTGGGCTGGACCTTCCTGGCCCTCCCCGTCCTCGCCCTGCTGACCGGCCTCGCCGCGGCCACGTCGACCCTGCAGGACCGGCCGGGGCCGCTCGCCCCGCTGCTGGTGGTCTTGCGGCATTTCCGCCCCCTCGTCACCTTGTGGGGCCTGAGCACGGTGTTCCTGGTCGCGCTGCCCCTCGCCTTCCTGAACCTCTCGGTGCTCTTCTGGTTCCTGCTCTGGCTGGCGGAAGGGGCGGCCGGGCTCGATCTCTCCTGGTGGCAGGTCGCGTTGAGCTGGAACAATCAGCAGTTCACGCTCCTGGCCTTGGCCGGCGCGGTGAGCCTCGTCGAGCCCTTCTGGCTCGCCGCGTTGGTGGCGACCGTGTGGCGCGCCCGGGCACAGCAGAGCGGAGAGGATCTCCGCGCCTGGTTCGCGGCCGTCCGCGCCGGGGACGAGGAGGCGGCGTGACCTCACCCCCTGTCCCCCTCTCCCATCTCCCACCCTCCCGGCCCCGGGAGAGGGGGGACGCAGCTCATGTCCTTGTGGGTCTAGCACGCTACCTTGCACCACGGCTCCAACGACGTCCCCCCTCTCCCGGTCGGGGGGAGGGTGATGGGAGAGGGGGACAGGGGGTGAGGTTTTTTTTCCTCTTTCTCCTCCTCCTCCCCACCCTCCTCTCGGCCGACGTGATCTCGGTCGACGCCTATCGCCAGCGGCTCACCCGGATGGACGGCCTCCTCCGCTCCGGGGACTGGATCGCCGCGCGGACCGAGGCCGGCAAGCTCTCCGGAGACCGGATCGCCTTCGGCGGTGAGCAGCTCGAGCCGGACCTGTCGCTCCTCCGCCCGCTCGCCACGGCACCCAACGCCGAGTCGGCCCGTGCAGCAGCCCCACGCCTCTCGCAGTTGGTGGCTGCCTTGTCGCAGGTCCCCGCAGACCAGAAGGCCTCGGCCGACGCCGGTCTGTTGCAGCGGGTGCGACGGGACGAAGAGCTCGCCGAGATCCCTCGTGGTGGGAGCATCGACCGGCGGGACCTTGGACTGACAGACGCCCTCGCGGAGGCTCTCGAGCCGCTCCGCCGCTGGTTTGACGATGCCTGGGATCGCTTCGAGGATTGGCTGATGGGCCTCCTCCCCAAGGAGAGGAAGAAGGGTCTCTTCGACCTTGTCGACCTGCCCAAGCTCGTCGTCGGCCTGGTCGTGATCCTCGCCGTCGCGGCCGCCTGGCTCACCTGGCGGACCCTGCGCCGGCGCCGCCGCGGCCAGGAGGAGCCCGTGCCATCCGGGGCCGCGCCGCCGCCCCCGGCCGCGGACGCGGACCCGCTGTCGCGCGAGACCGGCGCGTGGGAGCGCTATGCCCGCGAGCTGGCCGCGGCCGGACGGGAGCGCGAGGCGATCCGCGCCTGGTATCACGCCGTGCTGGTGGCCCTCTTCCGCCGCGGCCTCCTCCACTACCGCAAGGGGCGCACCAACTGGGAGTACATCTCCGCACTGGCGCCGGGCCACACCTGGCGCGCCCGCTTCATCGAGATGACCCGCCTCTTCGAGCGCGAGTGGTATGGCCGTGATCGCAGCAGCCCCGAAGCCCTCGAGGAGTCCGAGGAGATGGCGCTCGGCCTCCTCGACGTCGTCCGGGAGGCGGCATGAGGCGAGGCACCTGGCTGCTGCTGGCGGCGGTCGCGGCCTATCTCCTTGGCGTGGTGGTCTGGGTGCGCTACGACCGCCGGTCGATCCGCGAGGTGTTCGATCCCGGCTCGGTCTTCAACACCGGCGACAAGGGGCTCTCCCTGGCCTATGGCTATCTCCGGGCAAAGGGAGCCGGGCGGGACGCCGCTGCGACGCTCCACCGCCGGGCCGATCCTCAGTCGCTCCCACGGCACGGGGTGCTCTTCCGGGTCCGGCCGACCGTGGTGCCTTTTCTGCTCCCTGAAAGGGAAGAGGACGAAAAGGAAAAAACGGACGGGAAGGACGAAAAGGACGAGCGCGGGGCCGAGGAGAAGGCGAAAGAGAAGAAGGAGCAGGACAAGCGCGCCACGCCTCTGCTCACCGAAGGCGAGGAGGCCTGGGTGCGCGCCGGGGGACGCCTGGTGCTCGGGTTGGACCGCTTCTATGGCCCCCTCTGGGTGGAAGAGGTCGACAAGAAGAAGAAACTGGCGGTGCGCAAGGTCTTCCCGCTCTGGCCTGGCCTCGCCGACCTTCAACCGGACGAACGGATGGTGCTGGGGGGCCCGGCGCTTGCGGGCGCCCACGCCGTGGTCCTGGATGGCGAGGCGCCGATCGTCGTCCGGATCCCGCTGGGCGCCGGCGAGGTCTTCCTCCTCTCCTGCCCGGAGATCCTGCAGAACGGGCTGCTGGGCAAGGGGCACCACCTCGCGCTGCTCGAGGCACTGGCCGGCGTCGCGGCAGGGCGTCCCGTCCGCTTCGACGAGCGCGCCCACGGCCTGGGGGACGCGTCCGGCGTCGCGGAGACCCTCGGGGACTGGGGATTTGGCCCCCTGCTGCTGCTCGCCATGCTCGGCGCGGCCGCCACCGTCTGGCGCGCGGGAGTGCGGATCGGGCCGCCAGACCGCGACGATCGAGAAAGCCGCTCGGAGGCGGTCGAGCTCCTCGATTCGCTGGCGGACCTCTACGACCGTGCCCTCGACCAGGCGGACGCCCTCCGCCTCTACCGCGAGAGCTTCGTCCAGACTGTCGCAGCCGAAACAGGGCTGCGCGGCCCGGCGCTCGAAGCCCGCGCCCAGCAGCTCCTTGCAGCCGCCGGCGGGAGCGAGCCGGCGGCCAATGACCTTTCGCGCGGGCGCTTCGACCGGGTCCTAGCGACCCTCAATCAGGCTTTCGGGAGACTCCAGGATGCAAAGCGCAAGTGATGTCACGGAGCAGTGGCGGCGCCTCCGCGAGGGGGTGGACCGCGTGGTGATGGGTCAGGAGAGCGTGAAAGAACAGCTCCTCGTCTGCCTGCTCGCAGGCGGGCATGCGCTGCTCGAAGGGGTACCGGGGACCGCCAAGACACTGCTGGCGCTGACGCTCTCGCGCCTGCTCGGCTGCCGGTTCCGGCGCATCCAGTTCACGCCGGACCTGATGCCGGCCGACCTCCTGGGCACCAGCATCTACAACCAGAAGACCCAGGAATTCGAGTTCCGGGCCGGGCCGATCTTCGCCGACCTGCTGCTGGCCGACGAGATCAACCGCACGCCGCCGCGGACGCAGTCGGCGCTCCTCGAAGCCATGCAGGAAAAATCGGCCACCCTGGACGGCGTGCGGCGGGTGATCTCGCCGGTCTTCACCGTGCTGGCCACCCAGAACCCGGTCGAGTTCGAAGGGACCTACCCGCTGCCCGAGGCGCAACGCGATCGATTCCTTCTAAAGATTTCGATCGACTATCCGCGCCCCGAGGAAGAGGCGAAGATGATCTCCGCCTATGCCGCGGGCCGGCGGCTCCACGAGGACGCGGTGCGCGAGCTCGAGCCCGTGCTGTCGCCGGACGACCTGCTGACCTCGCGCCAGATCGCCGCGACCACGGTGCGGGTGGAAGAGCACATCCTCGGCTACATCCTGGGGATCGTCACCGCCACCCGCGGCCATGAGAACATCCAGATCGGCGCCGGCCCGCGTGCCTCGCTGGCCCTCCTGGAGAGCAGCCGCGCCCTCGCCCTGCTGCGCGGGCGCGACTTCGTGACGCCGGACGACATCAAGGAGATGGCCGCGCCGGCCCTGGTCCACCGCGTGATCCTGACCCCCGAGGCGGAGATGGAGGGCGTCACCCTTCCCGACCTCCTCCGCCAGATCTTTGAAAAGGTGGAAGTGCCGCGGTGAGGCCGGGGCCGCGCTTCATCCGGGCTTTCGGCGCCCTGGGCCTCCTGGCCCTCCTGGTGCCGTTTGTGCCGGAGGCCGCCTGGCTCGTGCTGCTCGGCCTGCTGGCGCTCCTCGCCGTCGCGGCCAGCGAGGCGCTCGCGCTGCGCAGGCTGCGCATCACTACCGACCGGCCGGAGGCGATCGTGCTCTCCCTCGACGAGGAGGAGATCCTCCCCTTGCGCGTGTCGACCTCGGCCGCGCGCCCGGTCCGCCTCGCCCTGCGTCAGGTCTGGCCGGATCTTCTGTCTCAACCTTCGACGCGGCTCGCAGGGATCTGCCGGCCCGGGGAGGTGCTGTCCCTGGACGCCTCGGTGCGGGCCATCGCGCGCGGCACAGCCTCCCTCGCTCCGCTGTGGGTGGCGGCGACGTTCAACGGCTGGGCGGAACGGGTGGCTCCAGCCGACGCCGCCTCGCCAGACTCCGGGGCCAAAAAGGCCACGCGGACAGAGATCACCGTCCTGCCGAGCCTCAAGGCCGTGCGCCGGCTGCGCGGGCGGCTCGACCGCCTCTTCCTCCAGGGGCTCGGCAACCGCGCGGCGCCGAGCCTGGGCAAGGGGCGCGATTTCGACCGCCTGCGCGAGTACGTGCTGGGGGACGACCTGCGCGACGTGGCGTGGAAGGCATCGGCGCGGCACCGCAAGCTGATCACCCGCGAGTACCGGCTGGACCGGTCGCAGGACATCCTGATCTGCCTCGACCGCGGGCACCGCATGGCCGCGCGGGTGGCGCAGATTACCCGGCTCGATCATGCAGTCAACGCCGCCGTGCTCCTCGCTTCCCTCTGCAACCGGATGGAGGACCGGGTGGGCCTCCTCTCCTTCGCCGACGACGTCGAGCAGGGGCTCGGCCAGGGGCGCGGCAGCAGCCATCTGCGCAAGCTGACCGGCTTCGCGGCGGGCGTGAGCCCGGAATACCGGCATACCGACTACCTGGCCCTGGGCGCCCATCTCCGGCGGCGGCTCCGCAGCCGGGCCCTGGTCCTCGTCCTCACCGCCCTGCCCGAGCTCGAAGACGAACGGACCCTGGCGCGGACGGTCGACATGATCGTCCCCCAGCACCTGCCGGTGGTGATCGTCTTCTCGGACCCCGGGCTCGCCGCCGCGGCCCAATTCAGGCCTCAGGACAAGCCGGAGCTCTGCCGCACCCTGGTGGCGCACGACCTGTGGATCGAGCGGCGGCGCACCCTCGCCGACCTCCGGCGGCGCGGAGCCCTGGTGGTCGAGACCGCGCCGGGTGACGCCGGTGTCGAGGCGGTCAACAGCTATCTGGAAGTCAAGAGGCGGCAGCTCCTCTAGAGGGATCCGAGCCATGGACATCGAACGCTTTCTCCAGGACCGGGAGCCGCGCTGGCGGCGGCTTGAAGAGCTGTTGGACCGCGCCGAGAGCTCTCCCGAGCGGGAGGTCGGCCCGGAGGGGATGCGCGAGCTGCTCCGCCTCTACCGGCTGACCTCGTCCGACCTGAACCAGGCGCGTTCGCTGACGGCCGACCCCGAGCTGCTCGAGCGGCTGAACGCCCTGGCCGGCCGCGGCTACCGCTTCATCTACCGGCCGCGGCGGGGCCGGGGAATCCAGGGAGCACTGCGGGAAATCGCCGACTTCCTCGGGTCGAAAGTCCCCGAGGCGTTCCAGCGGCACGCCATGGCCGTGGTATCCGCCGCCGCCGCGCTGCTGCTCGGCGCGCTCTTCGGGGCCGGCGTGGTGCTGGCCAGTCCCTACTCCGCCGAAGACCTGATCCCGCAGGACTTCTTCACCCAGAGCCCGCGCGAGCGCGTCGAGCAGATCGAGAAGAACGAGGAGCGGATCGCGAGGGTCGAAGACGCCGCCCTCTTCGGAGCGCAGCTCTACACCCACAACATCAAGGTCTCGTTCCTCGCCTTCAGCCTGGGCGCCCTGACCCTGGTAGGCGGCGTCTGGATCCTTTTCTACAACGGCATCATCCTGGGAGCGATCGCCACGCAGTACGTGCTCGATGGGGTGAGCGTCTTCTTCCTCGCCTGGGTGGGCCCGCACGGGGCCATCGAGCTGCCGTCGATCGTCTTCGCGGGCGCCGCGGGCCTGGTCGCCGGCCGGGCGCTCTTCCTGCCGGGCGAGCTCTCCCGGGGCGCTTCTCTGCGGCGCGTCTTTCCAGCGGTCTGGCGCATGATGGTGGGCGTGATGGTCTTCCTCGTCATCGCCGGGCTGATCGAGGGCTCCTTCTCCCAGTTTTCGGCCAAGACCGTGCCCTACTCCCTGAAGATCGCGGTGGCGGCGCTGCTGCACGCCGGCCTTTTGATCTACCTCTTCCTGCCGCGCGACCGCAAGATGGGAACGTCGACGGGGACAGGGGCGCCATGAGAGTCCAGACCGAGCGGCGGGTCCTCACGCCGGAGCACGTCCAGATCCGCCTGACCCCGGCGGGCCTGGGAAGCCGCTTCCTCGCTCTGCTCATCGACTTCGCCATTTCGCTGGCCATCGTCTCCCTGCTCAACACGCTCCTGCGGGTGACCTTCCTCCCTCAGGGCGTGCAGCAGGCCCTGCAGGTCACCTTCACCTTCGTGATCTTCACCGGGTATCACATCTGGTTCGAGCTGCGCCACCAGGGCCGCACGATCGGCAAGCGGATGACCAAGCTGCGGGTGGTGGACGGCCGCGGGCTCCCCATCCGGCTGGAGCAGTCGTTCGTGCGCAACATCGTCCGGGCGCTCGACTTCGCGCCGGCTTTCTACGGCCTCGGCGGGCTGGTCTCGCTGATCGACCGCGACCGCCGCCGCCTGGGCGACATCGTGGCCGACACACTGGTCGTCCAGGAGCGCATCCCCCTCCGTCCCCAGGGCGACCTGCGCCTCGACCGCCGCTTCAACGTCCTGCGCACCCCGGCCCTGCAGCGCCGCGTCCGCCAGCGTGTCAGTCTGGAAGAGCGCGAGTTCCTCCTCACCCTCTGCCTGCGCGCCGACCGCCTGACCGAGAGCGCCCGCTACGACCTGATGGAAGAGGTCGGCAGCCACTACCGCCAGCGCCTCGGCATCGACGCTCCGCACCTCTCGAACGAAAATCTCGTGCGGGACCTGACGGCGGTGCTGTGGGGGCAGGGGGAGGCGTAGATCCGGAGCCTCTGCTAGTCTTGCTCCGGAGGTACTATGCGTGCCGTCGTCCTCTATCCCGGCGACGCGTTCGGCACGACGTCGACCGCGTTGCAGACGGTTCCAATCGCGTTGCGGACGGTGTTGAACGCGTTCCGCGCGACACGGGGTGCGTTCAGGACGGTTCGCTGCCCGTTCAGGATCATCCGGAACGTATTCCGGACGGTTCGTTGTGCGTTCAGAACCGTCCGCTATGCGTTCCGGATGATTCGATGCCCGTTCAGAACCATCCGAAACGCGCTAAGGACGGTTCGGAGGCCATTCAGAACCGTCCGCTATGCGCTGCGGACGGTTCGCTGCCCGTTCCGGACGATCCGCAATGTGTTCAGGACGGTTCGTTGCCCGCTTGGAACCGTTCGTAACTCGTTCTGCTCCATCCGCTGCGCATCGAGAACCGTCCTCTACGCAATCCGGATCGTCCGCAGTGCGAGGAGGATCGGGGGAAACACGTTCAGCACCGCCCGCAGTGCGCTCCAATCCGTCCTGTGCGCAGACAGGCTCGTCATCAGCCCGATCTCGACCGCCCGGATTGAGCCGCGCGCCGTCCTCTACAAACTGTAGATCGTCCCGGTCACAGGGAGAAACGTCCTGAAGCCATCCCGCGCCGGCTCAAGGGGCCGCGAGCTGATCCTTCATGAAGCGCTCCCAGGCTGGGACGTCCATCTCCTCGACCTTCAGGAGCTGAAACTTGAAGGTCTTCCAGTCCGGATTTGTCCGGCAGGTCGATCTCCACGTCAACGAAGTGCCCTTCGGCGGCATGGACCCAGCGGAAGCCGCCCCGGTTGTCCAGCCCCTTGCCGTTGATCCGGTACTTTCGGCAGTTGCCACCTCGCCTGGGATCGGGGGCTGTCCATCACCGGCCTGATCGGAGTCCTCGACATGGCAATCGAGAAGAGCCTCGTCGATCCCGGGTGCCGCTGTCGAGCGTCTACGAGCCACCACGTTTCGTGTCAGTGACCAACTCCTCGCGATCCTGCTTTGCTGACCGACCGCGGTCACATATTGGGCTCCTGCCGGAGCTGTTCGACAAGTACAGCGATCTGTTCGTCAAACCGGGCCTCGTCCGTCATGTCGAGATACAGGCACGCCCGGACGCTCAAAGGCGGGGTGCAGGGCTGGAGCAGAACGGCCACCAAGCGGGTTTCGCTACGCTCAACTCCGAGGTGCTGCGCCATAACCCGCTCAAGATCCGTGAAGTTGCTCTCCAGATAGGCCGGCGAGAGGACGGCAAGGGTATAGCGGCTCGCCTCGACGGCCCGCTCCATCTCGCGAACCAGAGGGGCTCCCAAACGAAAGCTCTGGTAATCGACGAAGATGCGGAGACCGGCCGCAGACAAGGCGGGAACAAGCCTCTCCCGCACCCACGTGCGGTCCGGATCCCTCTGCCGATAGCTGACGAAGACATCAAACGAGATCCTGCGCGATACGGTCATCGTGGCTCAATTCACTCCGGCCCCGGAGGGAAGCTCCGGGCACGTCAATTCGTATTCGACATCGCCACCGACGTAGAGCCGCCACTCGTCCAAAGACAGGTTGCGCCGGGCCAGGGCGCAGACGCGGTCAACCAGCGTCTCGGTGCTGACCGTCCAGACCCGCAGCAGGCCATCCTCGCCTGCGGCGGCCACCAGACTCCCATCCGGGCTGAACGCCACGGTCTTGAGAGGCCGGCCTCCACCGTGAAGAGCCACGGGCTCGTCGTCGGGCCTATGAAGGTCCCAGAGCCGTACGATCCCGTCCTGCCCGGCGCTGGCCAGTCGATGTTCCCGGTCGAAGGCGACGGCCCACACCGACCCGCGAGGGCCGACGAGAAGCCGTGGCTCATCGGTGGGGTGGTCCATTTCCCAGAGCCCCAGCGCACCGCTTCCCCCCCCGGCCGCCAGCCACCTGCCTTCCGGACTGATTTCCGTTGCATACCAGGAACGAACCGGGCTCGGTAGACGGAGCGGCTGGCCGGCCTCCGTTCCGTGCCGGAATGACGGCCACAGAAACACCCCTTCGTAGCTGGCGACTGCCAGGGCTTCCCCGTCCGGGTCAAAGGCCAAACTCAGCGGGTAAAAAAGATGCTTCACCCTGACCGACAGGTAGGTCGGCGGACCGCCGATCCGGTGGACGTCCACGGTTCTCTCGCCCGCCCAAGCCAGCACAGTGCCGTCCGGATGGAAGGCGATATCGGACACAGGAGCGCCGACCGGCAGCTCGCTCCGGTTGTTCGGGGAATGAGGATCGGGGACCAGCACGACGACACCGCTCGCGGCGAGAGCAAGAGCGCCGCGGTGAAGATCGAAAGCAATGGAGCTTACCTCTCCCATCTCGATAGGCGGGAAAACGGCTGGCGAGCCGCCGAGGAGCTGGAACCGGAGGCCACCGACTCCGCTGAAAGCGAGTGCCGCGCCGTCAGGAGTGAAGGCCAGCGACGACACTTCTTTGTCTCGACCGAAGAAGACTTGCGGCTCTTCCGCTCTCTGCGTCAGGTTCCACCGACGGACCGTCCGGTCGAAGCTGCCCGAGATCAGCCAGCGGCTCTGCCGGTCGAAGCGAAGGACCCGGACGTTCTGGCCGTGCCCACGAAGCACCCGCGGCTTCTGCTCCGGCTTGAGAGCCTTGAGATCCCACAAGAAGATGTCGCCGTCGAGGTTTCCCGCTGCCAAAGTCTGTCCGTCTGGGGAAAAGGCGACCGAATTCGGTTGTCCGGGGATAGGAAGACTGACCGGCTCTTCGCCCGGCTGCGCGAGATCGTTGAGCACAATACTTCCAAGCCGGAGGGTCGCCACCCGAGCACCCCCAGAGTCCACAGCCAGGTCAAGACGTGCGCCGAGCTCCGTCCCATCGAAGGCGAAGGTTCTGGGCCGCCGGTCGAGATGCTCCGTGTCCCAAACCAGAAGCACATTGTCTCCTACGCCGACGAGCCGTTTCCCATCCCCGCTCAGTGACAGCCTCCCGATCCACTCTTCGGAATCTCCGGAGGGCAGCGTTCTCTCCGTCCCACGCTTAACATCCCAAATGTTGGCAGTCCCACCGCGACCGAGAAAAAACAGACGTCCACCATCAGAGGAGAAGAGTATGCCGCCACGGAAGACACTACGATCGGTCAGCAGTTGAACACGCGGCTGAGCCTCTGCAAAATCCCACAGGCGGATTCCATCGTCTCCCATAGCCGCCAGCAGGGGTTGAGAGGGGTGGAAGCTCACGAATACCCGGCCCTCCCCGGTTTTGTTTACCTGGCCCGTCCCGCTCTTCAGAACCCGCGGCGGCGTGCCCGGGCGGGCCAAATCCCAAACCCGGAGCGCACCCCCGGGGCCGCTGGCTGCGAGCAGGCGCCCATCGCCGCTCAGGGCCATGTCGCTCACCTCGATGCCGGCGTCGAGCCCGGTGCTGAAATCCTTGTCAGCGAGCACGGACCGCAGCACCTCATCGACTTGCGGGAGGTGAGCTTCACCCTGATTCTTCTTAAGCAGCCGATAGCTCTGCACCGCGAGGAGGCCGGCCAGCTCCGGATCGCGCTCCTGCGCGATCAAGCGGTTGGCGCGCGCGGCCAGCGCCTGGACCAGGGACACCCTCCGCTGAAGACGCTCCCGATTCCAGAATAAGCCAGTGGCCAGAAGGGCCGCCAGCAAGACCGCTACAGCGCCCCAAAGCAGGACAATTCGAAGCTTGCGCCTCTTCTCCTCCCGTTCCAAGATCGCATGGCTGGCCTGTACAAGGTCCTTGAGGCCGGCGACCGAGCCGAGGACCCGGCTCTCGGGGCTCTCCAACCACTGTGTTGCTTCCCGGAGCTCCACCTCGTCCAGGAGGCCTCCTCGGTGCTCCAACCGATTCCACTCCGCCACCTTCTCGACCAGAAGCCGACGCCTTTGCTCTGCCAACCGGAGATCGGTCAACCATGACTGCAGCGTCGGCCAGCCAACAATGAGAGTCTCATGGCAAAGGTCCACCGCCTTCTCCCCGTCGCGCTCGGCCGGAGTCAGGAGCCTGCGTTCCACCAGATGTTGGATCACCGCCCGAACCTCGCCGGGATCATCGGTATCCCCGAGCAGGCTCTTGACCGTCTGCTGACGGCGGGTATCTGGTCGACCCTCACCGAACTGAACAAGACGCAGGAAGATCCGCCGGGCCAGAGCCTGCCGCTCTGTGGAGAGCCCACCCAGAGCAGCGTCGGCATGATCGGCGAGCGCCACTTGTAAGCCTGTACGACCGTCCTTCTGTCCCAGGCTCTCATACAAAGCGAGGGGCAGCAGGCGCCAGGTCCTGCCTCGCCACTCCGAGCCCCACTGGCGGCGCCAGATCCGGCGCAGCGTTTCCTGGACCATGGGAAGAGCCCCAGGCTCGCGGGCCGCCTCGGAGATCACCTGATCTGCGAGGGCTCGCTCAACATAGACTCCAACCGCCTCCGCAGGTTTTTCAATCGCCGCACGAAGTGCTTCCCCGGCCAGAGGGGCAACCGGGAAGAGGAAACGCTGATCCGGTCCCAGCAGCGGCCAAAAGTCCGGCTTCATGAGCTCTGCGTAGAAATCGGCGCGCACGGCCAGGAGGATCGTGCAGCGGCCGCACCTCAACTCCCGAAGAACACGGCAGAGCCCATCCCGCGACTCGTTGTCGCCCAATGTGAACACCTCTTCGAGCGGGTCGACTACCAGCAGCAACTTTTCGGCAGGAGGCTCGCGGGCCAGTATGCGATCAACCGCATCGGAAATGTCTGCTTCGCTGCTGGCTCGCAGCGCGGCAAGGATAACCTCCGCCGGCTTCTGCCCCGGCCGGATCTGGAGCACTCGCCAAGAACGCCGGCGATCAGCGAGCCCGGCACCGAGGCGGGGCAGAAGTCCGGCCTGGAGAAGAGACGACTTGCCCGACCCGGAAGGCCCGATCACGAACAAGCGGTTGTGGGTCGAGATCAGATCGAGAAGTCGTTCAATCTCGGTCTCGCGGCCGTGGAAGAGCTCACTCTGGCTTGCCGTAAAGGGCACCATACCAGGGTAGGGGCACTCGGGAGGAGCCTCCTCCGGCCCGGGTCCGGCAGTGCCGAGCAGCTCGCGAAGGCGCCCGATCTCTTCGTTCGCGCGCTCGGGATCGGCGCAGTCCAGCCAGATCCGGAACCCAAGGTGAAGCGGGACCTCCACGGTAGGCTCTCGCCGCAGAGGAATAATGCGGTTTCCGTCAGGTCCGCTCGCGACACTCAGATGAGAAGCGAGCTCATCCGTCAGCACCGACCAGTCGTCGGCCAGATAGGAGCGGCTCAGGACTGCTACCGTGTAGCGACTGCTCTCAACGGCACGCACGATTTCGGCGATGCGGCCGCGCCCAGGGACCAGGTCACCCGAAGTCACGACGCGCTCGCGCGGCAGGCCGAGAGCAGGAAGGAAAAAGCCGAGCACCCAGGACCGGTCCTCCTCCGCATGGGAGACGAAAAGATCGTGAGCGAGCGCTCTGTCTCTTTCCACTGTCGGTGCTCCGACTCCTAGGATACCAGCGGCGGTGCACCGCTGCCGCTCTACACACACTCAGGAGCTCGGAGAGGGCCAAGTCTCCAGCCAATGGCGGACAGCCGCTTTCAGTTGGGGGAGAAACACCTCTACGATTTCCCAAACTCGCGGCAGGCTGACCCCGAGGTAGTCGTGGACCAAGATGTTACGGAGGCCGGCGATTCCCCGCCAGTCGATCTCAGGCCGGGACGCCTTCAGCGGCTCGGAGAGCCGCTGGCTTGACTCGGCCAACGTCTGGAGGTTGCGCAAGACAGCGTCCTGGGTCTTGCGATCCGCAAAGAATGCCTCGCGCCCTTCGGCAACGTACTCCTCGATCCGCTCCACACTTTCGCTGATGTGGAGCAGGTAGAGCCGGTCGTCCTTCACAGCGGGACCGCCTCCCGGAGAACGCGCTCCCGGATGGACCAGTGCAGGGCGTCCGGCTCGACAACGTCGACTTTCCGGTCGAGGAGATCCTGGAGGTCCATCTGGAGGGCGCCGAGGTCGATCAACGTGGCCCCGGGGCCGAGCTCCACGAGGAAATCGACGTCGCTGGCGGTGTGGGCCTCGCCGCGTGCGAAGGAGCCGAAGATCCGCAGGCTGCTCGCCCCGTGGCGGGCTGCCAGAGCGAGGATCTCCTCGCGTTTCACTTGAAGGAGGGGGTCCGGGATGGAGCTGACGACGGGCACGGGCTGAACCTCACGCTCCAATCATACCTGCAACCGCCCGGCCTGTGGGGCGTCGGCCACGAACGCAACGCCAAGCCACTTCGACCACAGATCTTTGACGGAGCCCTATCCCACCGGCCCCGTCATCGTGTCTTCGTCGAGCGGTCTTCGGGGCTCCCCATCCTCTCTAATTGCCGGTCGTGCCAGCGGGAGAGGAGAAGCTGGGCGGTGACGGCGCCGACGAGGGCCAGGAACATGTCCCACTGGGTGTCCCAGACGTCGCCCTGGGTGCCGAGGAAGGCATCGGCAGCCGAGCCGCCGATCACGGCGGCCCACCATTCGGTGAATTCGTAGAAGGCGCTGAAGGCGAGGCAGACCGAGGTCGCCAGGAAGAAGAGCCAGCCGCCTCGCCGCAGAGGCGTCTTCCGGAGCAGGATCTCCCGGGCCAGCATGGCAGGGACGAACCCCTGGGCGAAATGGCCCAGCCGGTCGTAGTGGTTGCGGCCCAGGTCCAGGAGGTCCTGGACCCAGAAGCCCAGCGGCCCCCGCGCGTAGGTGTAGTGCCCGCCGAGCATCAGGATCAGGGCATGGACGAACAGGAGCCAGTAGACCAGCGGCGTCAACGGGAACCGGCGCCAGGTCGCGATCAGGAGCGGCACGCCCACGAGGACCGGCAGGACCTCGAGCACCCACGTCGTCCGGTCGTAGGGATGCATCCCGGAGATCACCAGGGCCACCGCGGTAGCCGCCAGGAGAAGGAGGAGCCCGCGCCCGCTCATCGAACCGCCATTTGATCCTTCATGAAGCGCTCCCAGGCGGGGGCGTCCATCTCCTCCACTTTCTGAAGCTGGAACTTGAAGGTCTTCCAGTCCGGGTTGTCCGGCAGGTCGATCTCGGCATCGACGAAGTGCCCCTCGGCGGCATCGACCCAGAGGAAGCCCCCCCGGTTCTCCAGCCCCTTGCCGTCGATCAGGTATTTCCGGCTTGGGACGCCGCCGCGGGTCTCCTCGCCGGCGTATACGACCTCGACCTCTCCCTTGTAGACGAAGGCAGGTCCCTCCTGGCGGAAGGTCGGGTCGGCGATCCCTACGGTGAAGCGGCCTTTCGGGTCGACCAGATGGCGGAAGGCGAAGTTGAGACTCGCCAGGTCGAAGTTGTAGATGTGCCAGGGGGCGCGTGGGATCTCGACCGTCTCTGCCGGGCTGCCCAGGAGCGGGATCTCGACCCGCACCTCCGGCAGGGCGATCGAGAGCAACGCTGCAAGCGCGACGATTGGTTTCATGGCTGGGGATCCTACCCCCCTAAAGCCTTGCGCAGCCACTTCCCCTGGACGCCCTTCATCATCTTCTGCATGGTGCGGTACTGCTTGACCAGCTTGTTGATCTCCTGCACCGAGGTGCCCGCACCGATGGCGATCCGCTTCTTGCGGCTGCCGTTCAGCACGTCGGGCCGCCGCCGTTCGAGCGGCGTCATCGAGTTGATGATGGCCTCGACGCGCTTCAACCCGCCTTCGTCGACCTGAGCGGCGTCGAGGCCCTTGAGCGGCCCGACCTTGGGAAGCATTTCGAGCACCGAGGCGAGCGGTCCCAGGCGGCGGATCTGGCGGAGCTGGTCGCGCAGGTCCTCCAGGGTGAACTCCTGGCGGATCATGCGCTTGGCGAGGCGCTCGGTCTCCTCCGCGTCGAGCCCCTTTTCGGCCTTTTCGATCAGCGACAGGATGTCGCCCATGCCGATCATCCGCGAGGCCATGCGCTCGGGATGGAAGAGCTCGAGGTCGTCTGCCTTCTCGCCGACGCCCACGAAGCGGATCGGCACCCGGGCCACGGTGCGGATCGACAGCGCGGCGCCGCCCCGGGAGTCGCCGTCCAGCTTGGTGAGGATGGCGCCGGTCAGCGGCAGGGCCGCGGCGAACTGCTCGGCGCTCTTGACCGCGTCCTGGCCGGTCATGGAATCGGCGACGAACAGCGTCTCGTGCGGCTGGATGCGGTCGGCGAGGCGGCGGATCTCGTCCATCAGCGCCTCGTCGACGTGCAGGCGGCCGGCGGTGTCCATGATCACCACGTCGTGCCCGCGCTGCCGGGCCACGTTCAAGGCGCGCTCGCCGAGGGCGATGACGGTCTCGCTCCCCTCGGGCTCGATGACCGGGACCTCGACCCCCTTGCCGACCTGCTTGAGCTGCTCGACCGCGGCGGCGCGCTGGAGGTCGCCCGCCACGAGGATCGGATGCTTGCCGCGTTTCTTGAGCCGCTTGGCGAGCTTGCCGGCGGTGGTCGTCTTGCCCGAGCCCTGGAGGCCGCAGAGCAGGATGACGGCGGGCCGGCCGTCGAGGCGCAGCTCGCTCCCCTCCTCGCCGAGCAGGGACGCCAGCTCGTCGCGCACGATCTTGACCACCTGCTGGGCCGGGGTGAGGCTCTCGAGCACCTCGGAGCCCATGGCCCGCTCGCGCACCCGCTCGACGAAGGGCTTGACCACCCGGTAATGGACGTCGGCTTCGAGCAGCGCCATGCGGATCTGGCGCAGCGCCGCATCGAGCTTCTCGGGAGTGACCCTGCCCTCTCCCTTGAGGGCGCTGAAAACGTCCTGGAGCCTGCTCTGGAGACCGTCGAACATGTGTTACCTCGCACCCCGTTTTGTGGGGACGGAGATGGTAGCACGGGGCCGCTATACTGTCGGCCATGGAACGGCGAGCGAAGATCATGGCCACCCTGGGGCCGGCGAGCACGCGCGAGGAGGTCCTGCGGGGGCTCATCCAATCCGGCGTCGACCTGTTCCGTCTCAACCTCTCCCACGGCTCGCAGGAGGAGCACCGCAAGAACCTCCAGCTCGTCCGCCGCATCGCCGCGGAGGAGAAATGCCATCTGCCGGTGGTGATGGACCTGATGGGCCCGCGCTACCGCCTCGGCCGGCTGCCCGGAGAGGGCCGCACGCTCACGCCCGGCGAGGAGTTGGTGCTGGGCGAGGCGTCCGAAGGTGTGGACCTCCCGGTGGACGAGGGGTTCATCGAGCACCTGGAGCCCGGAGAACGGGTGCTCATCGACGGCGGTCTCGTGGAGCTGCGCGTCGAGTCCAAGGAGGGGGAGCGGGTGCGGGCGCGCGTCGTCAACGGCGGGCCGGTACGCACCCGCAAGGGGATCAACCTGCCGGACACGTCGCTGCCGTTCGAGATCTCTGAAAAGGACCGCTCCGACATTGCCTTCGCGTGCGCCGAAGGGGCCGACTACGTCGCCGCGAGCTACGTCGGCGAGGCACGCCACATCGAAGCGATCCGGGAGGTCATGGAGCAGAACGGCGGACGCATTCCCGTGGTGGCCAAGCTCGAGCGCGCCACCGCCCTGGAGCACCTCGACGAGATCACCGAGGCGGCGGACGCCCTGATGGTTGCCCGCGGCGATCTCGGGGTCGAGGTGCCGCTCCACACGGTCCCAGTGCTCCAGAAGAAGATCGTCGCCGCGGGGCGCCTGGCCGGCAAGCCGGTCATCGTCGCGACCCAGATGCTGGAGTCGATGATCGAGCAGCCGCGCCCGACCCGCGCCGAGGCGACCGACGTCGCCAACGCCGTCCTCGACGGAGCGGACGCCCTGATGCTCTCGGGCGAAACCGCCATCGGGAAGTACCCGGTCGAGGTGGTCCGCACCATGGGCCGGATCATCAAGGAGGCCGAGGACTATGCGCGCGGCCTCGACGAAGCCGGCCCGGGCCTGCAGCCGCTCGGCCATGTCCATGCGCGGCGCAGCTTCGAGCTCGACCCCTCGACCCATCCTGCCCATCCTGCGGAAACCGAGATGCCGCTCGACGTGCCCGACGTGGTCTCCGCCGCGGCCGTCTATGCCGCCGACCAGCTCGGGGTCAGCCGCATCGTGGCGTTCAGCCAGAGCGGTTTCACCGCCCGCCTGGTCGCCCGCTACCGGCCGCGGGCGCCGATCGTCGCCTTCACCCCCGAGGAGCGGGTGGCGCGCCAGATCCAGCTCGTCTGGGGGGTCCGGCCGCTGGTGACCGGCACCGAGGTCGGCACCCTCGACGAGGTGGTCCAGGCGGTGGAACGGCACTTGCTGGAGGCCCACCTGGTGGTCCCCGAGGAGAGGATCATCGTCCTGATGGGCCACCCCATCCGGGACCGGCCGTTGACGAACCTGATGCGGGTGCACCGGATCCGCTCCCGGTAGCCCGGAGGGGCCTCATGTTACCGATCCGCGACCTCAACCCGAGCCGGACCCGGCCGGTCGTGAACATCCTGCTGATCGCCGTCAACGCACTCTTCTTCTTCTACGAGCTGTGGCTGGGGGAACGGCTCGAGGGCCTCCTCCAGTCGGCCTTCATCCCCGCGCGGATTTTCGAGGACCGCGTCATCTACCCCTCGGAGGTCGCCTGGGGCCTGCAGAGCGGGCTGCTCTCCATGTTCCTCCACGGCGGCTGGGGGCATTTCCTCGGCAACATGCTCTTCCTCTGGATCTTCGGCGACAACATCGAGGACCGGCTCGGCCACGTGCGGTATCTGATCTTCTACCTGCTCTCCGGCTACGCCGCGACCTTCGCCCATGCCTTCTTCAATCCGCTGTCGGCCGTCCCGGCCATCGGCGCCAGCGGCGCCATCTCCGGAGTGCTCGGCGCCTATCTCTTCCTGCATCCGATGGCGCGTATCGTCACCGTGTTCTGGTTCTTCATCTTCATCCGTTTCATCGAGGTCCCGGCCATCGTCTACCTCCCGATCTGGTTCCTGATCCAGCTCTTCTCGGGGGTCTCGTCGCTCCAGGTAGCAGATCCGGCCGCCGCGGGCGGGGTGGCCTGGTTCGCGCACATCGGCGGCTTCGTCGCCGGCCCGATCCTCCTGCTGCTGTTGGGCGGATTCCGCCAACGGAAAGGCCCGGAGGCCCGGGGACTGTCCTGGTGACCCGCCGCCGCGCCGGCCTCCTTGCCGCCCTGCTGCTCGCCGCTCTGGGACTGGCCGATGCCTTCTGGCTGGAGCCCCGGGTGCTCCTCCTCCAGGACTCTGTCCGCATCGACCTCCCGGCGCCGCCGCTGCGCGCGGCCCTGCTGAGCGACCTCCACATCTCGGAGGATCGGCCGCAGCTCCACAAGCTGCTCGCCGAGATCGCCCGTGTCCGGCCGGACATGGTCCTGATCAGCGGCGACCTGATCCGGGACGTGCCGGAGGAGGAGCCCATGGCCCGGCACATCGCGGCCACCGCGGCATTCCTCGCCGCCCTTCGGCGGGTCGCGCCGGTGGTCGCTGTCCAGGGGCACAGCGAGCACCAGGGCGCGGTGGTCGCCGCACTCGACCGGGCCGGCGTCGAGTGGCTGTCGAACGAAGGAAGGCGGATCGGGCCGGGGGGCGGCCTTTTGCTCCTCGGGCTCAATCAGCAGGTGGGCTTCGACCGCCTGACGCGGCGCTGGCCGTCACCCTTCCGGTCGGTGCGCGCCAGCGGAGCCTGGACCTATGGCGCGCAATGGGGAGAGCCCTTCCGGAACTTCTACAGTCACTACGACCCGGAGCCGGCCGGGCTGTCGGACACCGGAGGCCCTCTCGCCTGGAGCGGCTACGAGGTGGTCTGCGACGCCTGGATCGCGAACGAGGACGTCGGGGCCGGGATCGCGTTCCACAGCCGTTTCATGATCGGCGAGGACCGGATGTACCGCCTCCGCCGGGCGCGGCCCGAGCACGGCAGCCCGGGCAGCTACATCCTTGTGGCCCACGGCACCACGCTGACCGGCGACGTGGACACGGGCGTCGACCCCGAGCCCGGCCGCTGGTACCGGCTGCGGGTGCGGACAGCGGTTTCTCCGGACGGTGTGCGGATCGCGGCGCGCGTCTGGCCGGTGGATCGGCCCGAGCCCCGGGAATGGCAGGCCCGGGCCGAGGACCGGTCGCCGTACCGCGTCACCTCCGGGACCGTAGGGCTCTGGGCCTGGGGCGGCGGCACCGTGGCCTACCGCAACCTCAAGGTGACGGCCGGAGGCACGACGCTGCTCGCCGCGCCTCTGACCGGTGCCCGGCGCCCTGAAGGCTTCCGCGAAGGCGCCCGGGGCACCCGCCTGGCGCTGGCCCTCGCGCGCAGCCCCTATGTCCCGCCCGGGACACCGAAGGTCGTGCTCGCGCACACGCCCAGCGTGGTCCTGGAGGCGTCGCAGCGCGGCCTGGAGACCGTCCTCGCCGGCCACACCCATGGCGGCCAGGTCCGGCTGCCGTTCGTCGGCGCCCTCACCACCCGCGACGCCCTGGGACCGTATTTCGACCTCGGACGCTTCGAATTCCCGGCTCCGAACCAGCGCGGTCTGACATCTCTGTTCATCACCGCCGGCCTGGGGACCTCGGTGCTCCCGGTCCGTTTCTGGTGCCCGCCCCGCTGGGCCCTGGTGGAGTTGGGTGATCCCAAAGCGGCAGGCCGGCAGCTCGCGGTCCCCGAGGTGCTGGTGGAGTGAGCCTTTTTCGCGCGAGTCTACGGCACCGCAGCCGCCTCCGGCCTTTTCAGGGGCTCGGCCACCGGGATTCCCTGCTTCCGCCGCTTCTCCCAGCGCCAGCTCAGGATGGCCGGCACGATGGTGATGGCGACCAGGGAGGTGGCGAGGGTGCCGAGGATGGCGACCCGGCTCGTCGATGCGATGCCGGGATAGTGCGACGACAGGTTCGAACCGAAGCCGACGATGGTCGACAGGGCGGCCGCCATCACGGCCTTGCCGGTCTCCAGAAGGCCGTTGTCGAGCTCCTCCCGCGGCAGGTCCCGTACCTCCTGGAAGCGGTGGAGGACGTGCACCCCATAGTCAACCCCGATGCCGATGATCATGGTGGTCACGAAGATGTTGATGAAGTTCATCGGCGTATCGATCGCCACCATGCCTCCCGCCATCCAGATCATGCCGACGGTCAGCGGCGCCAGGGCAATGAAGGCGTAGCGCAGGCTCCGGAAGTCGATCCAGAGGAGGATCACCACCAGGATGACGCCCAGGATGCCGGCGATCCAAGCATCGCGGATCACCTGCTGGCGGACCCGCTGGTTGACCACGTTGACTCCGGCGAGGGCCGCTTTCGGACCCAGGTTGTGCGCCAGGCGGACGGCGTCGGGAGGCGGCTCGCGGCGCCACAGGTTGTTCGGGGGGTAGAGGTAGACCGCGGCCTTCCAGCCCCGGTCGGTCTGCCGGAGATACCGGTCGAGCAGCAGCCGGGTCTGCGGGGTCTCCTGAAAGTCGGCGCGGCCGATGGGGCCGGAGAGCTGGATCGCCCGGGCGAGCAGGTCGAGCCCCGGCTCGAACGGCTCCTGGCGCAGCCCCTCTTTGTCCACGGCCTGCCGGAACGTGGCGCGGATGCGGTCGAGGTCGAGGGCCCCGCTGCGCTCGCGGGCCAGCCAGGCCAGCACCTCCTGCTGCTGGTGGGGTGGCGGGATCAGCGTGGTCACCCCGCTGTAGCCGTAGAGGGTGCCGGCCTCCACCAGCTTCCGGGCCTCGCCGGCGGCCCGGCCGGCCAGCTCGATGGCCTCCTCCGGCGTGTCCCCGGTCAGCACCAGCATCATCGAATCGAAGCCCGAGCCGAACCGCTTCCCCACTTCCTCGGCGACGTCGATCCCGCGGTTCCCCTTGGGTCTCATGGTCTTCATGCTCTCGTCGAACTCGATGTTGATCGCCAGGGCAAGGCATACCAGCGTGATCACCGTCCCGACAAGGATCGTCGGCCGCCGGTGGCGCATGCAGAGCCGGATGAGCCGGTCGGAGCCGAAGGCGTGCAGGTAGAGGTTGGGCGCCGTCTGACGCCGCTTGTGGTGGTCCTCGCTCCAGGCGAGCATGGCGGGCAGCAGGAGGAACACGGCCAGGGCGCAGAACAGGATGCCGGTCCCGGTCAGCAGGCCCATCTCGCGCAGCCCGGAGAAGTCGGTGAAGGTAAAGGCCCAGAAGGTCGCCGTGGTCGTGACGGCGCCGCTCAGCACGGCACGCCCCGAGGAGCCCGACATGGCGATCAGGGCCTCCTCGAACGCTGCCCCCTTCCGCCTCTCCTCGACATAGCGGCCATAGGAGACGATGACGAAGTCGAGCCCCATGCCGATGAGCAGCGCCGCCACCCCGCTGGTCGCCGCGCTCAGGGAGCCGACGGCCAGCTCGGAGAACCCGAAGGTGAGGGCCAGCCCGCAGAGCAGCGGCACGAAGGCATAGACCAGGGCCCACGGACGGCGAAAGGCGAAGAAGAAGAGGAGGAAGACCCCGAGCCCCGAGGTGGCGATGTTGAAGATCATGTCCTTGCGGATCAGCGAGGCATCGCCCAGGGCGGTGAGGTAGGGGCCGCCCACCACGACCTCAGGCCGCGGCGGCGGCTCCGGGCCGGCGATTTCGTCCCATTCCTGCAAGAGGCCGGCGACGGTGGCGTCGACCCGCGCCGCGAGGCGCTCGTCGAACTTGATGTCCTGGGGAGGCCGGATCGGCTCGGCCAGGATCAGCAGCATGCGGCGGTCCCGCGAGAGGTAGTAGCCGCTGGTCCAGTCGACCTTCAGGGTGCCGCGGGAGGTCTGGACCCGGCCGAGGAAGATCTCGGACAGACCCAGCGGATCGAGCTTGTTGAGCCCCTTGGCCGCGATACCCTGCGGGGTCCCGAGCTGGCGCCGCAGCTCATGGACGCGCTGGCGGATGCCCTCGTCGCTCAGCCGCCCGGCAAGCTGCCGGCGCTCCGGCTCCTCCAGGAACAGTACCGATTTGGGGAAGAACGTGGTCAGCAGCTCCTCGGGGTCGCCGATCCGGTGCTCGACGGCCTTCAGCTCGGGGAGCTTGGCCAGATCCTTGGCCAGCCGGTCGGCGAAGGTCTCGTAGGGCTCGACGACCCGGCCCTCGGGAATGCGCACCCCCACCAGCAGGTAGGTGCTGCTGCCGAAGTCCTCCAGGGCCTCGATGTAGGCCCGCACCGCCGGGTCCTTGCTCGGCAGCAGGCTCAGCATGTCGGTGTTGAACGAGAGCCGCGAGGCAAGGACCAGGGAGATCCCCACGAGCACAGCGAAGGCCGCGAAGACCAGCCGGTACCGGTACCTCGCAAACAGCGCGAGGCGTTGCAGCCATGAGAGCTCCATTCAGCGCCTCGAAGGATTCGAAGAAGAGGACGATGGGGGCTGCGCGAGCGAGTCCGGGACCTCACCCCGCAGGATGAGGTGGCCGAAGCGCACGAAGTACTCGACCCCGGAATAGACGGTCACCACCATGGCGACCCAGAGGGAGATGGGAGCCAGATGCCGGAACTCTCCGAGCTGGTTGTAGATGATGAGCAGCGCGATCGACACGATCTGGACGATCGTCTTGACCTTGCCGGATAGGCCCGACGGGATCACCAGGCCCTCGGCCGCGGCGAAGCTGCGCAGGGCGGTCACCGCAAACTCGCGAGCGATGATGACCACCACGATCCAGGACGGCACGACCTGTGGATCGAGCTCGACCAGGGAGATGAAAGCGGCGGAGACCAGGATCTTGTCGGCCGCCGGGTCGAGCAGCGTACCCAACCGGGTGATCTGCTTGCGCCGCCGGGCCACGAAGCCGTCGAAGAAGTCCATGACCGCGGCGAGGAGGAACAGGCCCAGGCCCCACCACTCCTTGCCCTCGAACCGGGTCAGCAGGACCACGACCAGGGGCGGGACGAGGAGGATGCGGATGGTCGAGAGCAGGTTCGGTAGATTGAGCATGGGCGCACGCAGGGGACGGCCTGCGCCCGGCATTGTATGTCAGGCGTGAGCCGCCTCAGTCGAGAGCGGTCGTGATGACGAGCTGGTTGTCGCTGTTGCGAACGAGGCGTGGCTTGCGGCGGCCCGCGTCGAAGGTCGGGGCCGGAGCCGGCGGCACGATGCGGCGGGAGGCGGCGGTCCGGACCGCCGGAGCCGTATCGGCTCCCCGGTAGAGGCCGATGACCCGGCGCACGTACTCGCGGGTCTCGCGGTAGGGCGGGATGCCGCGGTGCCGCTCCACTGCGCCGGGGCCGGCGTTGTAGGCGGCGACGGCCATCTCCAGGCTGCCGGCGAAGCGGTCGAGGAGCTTGCGCAAGTAGGCGGTGCCGCCGCGGAGGTTCTCCTCGATGTTCCAGGGATCGCTCACCCGCAGGGTGCTGGCGGTGGCGGGCATGAGCTGCATCAGGCCGATGGCGCCCTTGTTCGACAGGGCACGCGGGTTGTATCCGGATTCAGCCTGGATGACCGCCCGCACCAGCCGCGGATCGAGGTTCTGGGCCGCGCTGTGCCGGTCGATGAGCGGCTCGAGCTTCGTGTCAGGGACCGGGATCAGCCGGTCGGAGAGGCGGCGGGTCCGCTGCGTCGAGCTCTCGTTGAAGATGATTCTCTGGCCATCCGCCCCGGTCTTCACCCTCACCTCGGCCCCAACGGGGCACACGAAGAGCGTGAACAGGACGAAGACTCCTGAAACTCCGGCTCTGAAGCTCGGCACGAGATAGGACCCCCAAATCGTTGGGCCGCGATCCTACACAACCTGCTTGGGTACAGCTTATGCGGCTGGCGCTATCTTAGAGGACGAGTGGAAAATTGCAAGCCCATACCCGTGGGGGGTGCGGGGGGCTACCTCCCCAACTGCTCGCGTACTGCCTCCCCGGCGGCGGCGAGGGCGGCGGGGAGCTTCTCGGGGATCTTGCCGCCGGCCTGGGCGAAATCGGGGCGGCCTCCTCCGCCGCCGCCGACGATGGCGGACAGCCGCTTGACCAGCTCGCCCGCCTTGACGCGCGGCGTCAGGTCCTTGCTCACCGCCGCGACCAGGCTCACGTTGCCGTCGCCGCGGGAGCCGATCACCACCACGCCCGAGCCGAGCTTGGAGCGCAGGGTGTCCGCCATGTCCCGCAGCTCGTTGGCGGGCGCCGGCGGCACCTCGCGGGCGACGACCCGGATGCCTTCCACCAGGACCTCGTCCTCGCCCGCGGCGGCCGCTCCGGAGACGAGCTGCATGCGCAGGCGCTTCATCTCCTGCTCCAGCTCGTTCTGCCGCTGCCGGAGCTGCTCGGCCTTCTGGAGCTGCTGGTCGAAGTCGCCGGACCGGATGCCCAGCCGCTGCGTCAGCTCCTGGTAGGCGGTGCGCTGGCGGCGAACCTCTTCCAGGGCATTGGAGCCGGTCAGCGCCTCGATCCGGCGCACGCCCGAGGCCACGCCGCGCTCGGACTCGATGATGAAAAGGCCGATCTCGCCGGTGTTGCGCACGTGGCAGCCGCCGCACAGCTCCAGGCTGAAGCCGGGGACGTTCACCGTCCGCACCCGCTCGCCGTACTTCTCGCCGAAGAGCGCCATGGCCCCGGCGGCCACCGCCTCCTGGTAGGTGCGCGTGACGATCTCGATGTTGACCGCGCGGCGGATCCATTCGTTGACCCGGTCCTCCACCTCCTCCAGCTCCTGCCGGTAGAGGCCGCGGTGGTAGGTGAAGTCGAAGCGCAGCCGGTCGGGCGCCACGAGCGAGCCCGCCTGCCGCACGCTCTTGCCCAGCACCTGGCGCAGGGCCGAGTGCAGCAGGTGGGTGGCCGTATGGTTGCGCTGCGTGGCGAGACGCAGGTCGTGCTCCAGCCGGAGCTGGACCTTCATGTGCCGCGACAGCTCGCCCTCCTCCACCTCGACGAAGTGGAAGATCACGCCCGAGCTGTCCTTCTGGGTGTCCACTACCCGGGCACGCCCGCCGTCCCAGAGGATCTCGCCGGTGTCGCCCACCTGGCCGCCCGACTCGGCATAGAAGATCGTCTGGTCGAGGACGACCACGCCGGCCTGGCCGGAGGTCAGCGAGGAGACCCGCTCGGGCGCCCCCTCCTTCCAGGTGGCGAGCCGGACCACCTCGGCCGGCGGATCGCCGAGCTCGGTCCGGTCGTACCCCTCGAAGCGGGTCTCGGCGAGCTCGGCGTGGCCGCGCAGCACCTCGCGCAGGGCGGAGAGCCGGTTCTGCACCTCCTGGGTCGCCTTGCGCGCCTGCTCGCGCTGCCCCCGCAGCGCCTCATTGAAACCGGCCTCGTCGATCGCGAAGCGCTCCTCCTCGGCGATCTCGCGGATCACCTCGAGCGGCAGGCCGTAGGTGTCGTAGAGGCGGAAGACCATCTGGCCGGGCAGGACCGACTTGCCCTCGTGGCGCAGCCGCTCGATCTCGGACTGCACCTGGCGGGCGCCGTTGGCCACGGTGGAGAGGAACTTCTCCTCCTCGGCCCGGATGGTCGCGATCGAGGCGTGCCGCGTCTCGGCCAGCTCGAGGTAGGCCGCGCCCATCATCTCGCCCAGCACGGGGACCAGCTTATGGAGGAACGGCTCCTCGAAGCCGAGCCGCATGCCATGGCGGACCGCCCGGCGCAGGATGCGGCGCAGGACGTAGCCCCGCCCTTCGTTGCTCGGGATCACGCCGTCCGCCAGCAGGAACGATACCGCCCGCAGGTGGTCGGCGATCACGCGCAGGGAGACGTCCTTGTCCGCATCCTGGCCGTAGGTGGTGCCGGCAAGGGAGGCTGCCGCGTCCAGGATCGGCCGGAAAAGGTCGGTCTCGTAGTTCGAGTCCACCCGCTGGAGCACGGCGGCGACCCGCTCGAGGCCGGCGCCGGTGTCGATCGACGGGTTGGGCAGCGGGTTGAGGCTCCCCTGCTCGTCCCGCTCGTACTGCATGAAGACCAGGTTCCAGACCTCCAGGTAGCGCCCTGACTCCGTACCCTCGTCCCAGGATACGGCCGGCTGCTCCGGGTGGAGGTCGACGAAGATCTCGCTGCACGGCCCGCAGGGGCCGGTCTCGCCCATGGCCCAGAAGTTGTCCTTCCTGCCGCAGCGGATGATGCGCTCGGGCGGCAGGTCCGACAGCCGGCTCCAGAGGTCCCAGGCCTCGTCGTCTTCCTCGTAGACCGTGGCCGTGAGGTGCTCGACCGGCAGCCCCCAGACCTTCGTCACCAGCTCCCAGGCGAAGCGGATCGCATCCTCCTTGAAGTAGTCGCCGAAGGAGAAGTTGCCCAGCATCTCGAAGAAGGTGTGGTGGCGGTGGCTGGGGCCCACGTTCTCCAGGTCGTTGTGCTTGCCCGAGACGCGCAGACATTTCTGGACGGAGACGGCGCGCGGCGAGCGCGGCTTCTCGACGCCGAGGAAGACGTTCTTGAACGGCACCATGCCGGCGTTGGTGAAGAGCAGCGTCGGGTCTCCCTGCGGGACGAGCGGCGCACCCGGCTGGAGCTGGTGGCCGCGCTCGCGAAAGAACTCGACAAAGCTGCTGCGGATGTCTGCACTCTTCATGGACGAGTTACTCCGGATCGACGTCGTGCCTCTCGTTCAAGAGGGCAAAGATAGCACGGCGGGAAAACCCCTTCCGGGCCAGGTGGCGGGCCAGCGCGGCGGGATCCTCGGCACGCGATCGCCGCTCCGCCCACCGCCGCGCCGCCTCGCGGGCCGCCGGCAGGTCGTCCTCCGGAGTCAGCTCGGCAAGGGCCTCCTCGACCGCTTCGTCCGGCGCGCCGCGGCGCTCCAATTCGGCCCTGAGACGAAGCCGCCCCTCGCCGCCGCGCTCCTGGCGATGGACGACGAAGTCGCGGGCGGTGCGGCGGTCGTCGAGGTATCCCTGGGCGGTCAGGCGGTCGAGGGCCTCTTCGACCTCCTCGGGCGGATAGTCGCGCTGCGCGAGCTTGGCCGCGAGCTCGGCCCGGAAGTGCGGGCGGGCGGCCAGGAGCTGGGCCGCCTTATCGTAACAACCGCTCAAATTTCGAACTGCGATCCGCCGGTGAGCAGGTCGTCGGCGCCGCCCTGGGCGTGCATGGCCTCCTCCATCTGCTCGCGCGAGATGTCGGCCGTGAACTGGACGCCCTGGATCTTGAGGCGGAACTCGTCGGGATTGGTCGCCCGCTTGAGCGCCTCGTCGAGGGTGATCAGACCGCTGCGGAAGAGCTGGTAGAGCGACTGGTCGAACGTCTGCATCCCGTACTGGCTGGTGCCCAGCGAGATCTGCTCGCGGATGTACTTGGTCTTCTCCTTGTTCTCGATGCATTCGCGGATGTAGGCCGTCGAGATCAGCACCTCGGCGGCCGGCACGCGGCCGACGCCGTCGGCCCGCGGCACCAGGCGCAGGGAGATGCTGGCCTTGAGGACCTGCGAGAGCTGGATGCGGATCTGCTTCTGGTGATGCGGCGGAAAGACCGAGATGATGCGGTTGATCGTCTCCGTGGCATCCAGGGTGTGCAGGGTCGAGAAGACGAGGTGGCCGGTCTCGGCGGCGAGCAGGGCCGTCTCGATCGTCTCGTAGTCGCGCATTTCGCCGACCAGGATGACATCGGGGTCCTGGCGGAGCGCGGCGCGCAGGGCGGTGGCGAAGGAGCGCGTGTCCACGTCGATCTCGCGCTGGTTGACGAGCGACTTCTTGTCCCGATGGAGGAACTCGATCGGGTCCTCGACGGTGATGATGTGCTCGCCGCGGTTGGTGTTGATGTAGTCGATCAGCGCCGCCAGGGTGGTCGACTTGCCCGATCCGGTGGTGCCGGTGCAGAGGACCAGGCCGCGCCGCTCCTCGCAGATGCGTTCGAGGACGGGCGGCAGCATCAGCTCGCGGGCGGTCTGGATACGGGCCGGGATGACGCGCATCACGATGCCCACCGCGCCGCGCTGCTGGAAGACGTTGCAGCGGAAGCGGCCGAGCCCCGGCACCTGATAGGCGATGTCGAGCTCCAGCTCCTCCTTGAAACGCTGCTTCTGGCGGGCGTTCATGATCGAGAACGCCATCGCGATGGTGTCCTCCTGCATGAGGCGCTTCAGCTCGGCCAGCGAGATCAGCTCGCCGTCCACGCGGATGACGGGGTGGCTGCCCACCTTGAGGTGGAGGTCCGAGGACTTGCGGTCCACCGCGATCTTGAGCAGGTCGTTGATGTTCATCGTGTGCTCCTACGTTTCAGACGGTGCGGCCCTGGGCCTCGACCGCCACGGGCCGGGGCGCGACCGGCGCCAGCCAGCGATGAGGGTCCTGGGTCCTGCCGGTGACGGTGGCGCGGAACTCCGCCATGAGGCGGCGGGTCACCTCGCCGGGCCGGCCGCCGCCCACCGGGATCTTGTCGACCGACCGCACCGGGGTGATCTCGGCGGCGGTGCCGGTCATGAACAGCTCGTCGCAGATGTAGAGAAGACCGCGCGGGACCGGCTCCTCCCGCACCTGCAGGCCGAGGTCGCGGGCGAGGGTGATCACCGTGTCGCGGGTGATCCCCGGCAGCAGCGACGAGGAGGCGGGAGGCGTCACCAGGATGCCGTTGCGGATCGCAAAGACGTTCTCTCCAGAGCCCTCGCTCACATAGCCCTGCGCGTCGAGCGCGATTCCCTCGACGTAGCCGTTGACGTGCGCCTCGATCTTGATGAGCTGCGAATTGAGATAGTTCCCGGTCGCCTTGGCCACCGCGGGCAGCGCGCCCGGCGCCACCCGCGGCCAGGAAGAGACGCAGACGTCCACCCCTTCCTCCGCGGCATCGCCGAGATAGCGGCCCCACTTCCAGACCGCCACGACCACCTCGACGGGCGAGCGCAGCGGGTCGACCCCCAGGGAGGGGCCGAAGCCGCGGAAGACGAGCGGCCGGATATAGCACTCCCGCAGCTCGTTGGAGCGGATCGTGTCGAACACCGCCTCCGCCAGCTCCGCTCCGGAAAAGGGGATCGGCATACGGTAGATCTTGCAGGAGCTCTCCAGGCGCCGGAGGTGGTCGTGCAGCCGGAACACGGCCGGCCCGTCCGTCGTCTCGTAGCATCGGATGCCCTCGAAGGCGCCCGAGCCGTAGTGCAGGCCGTGGCTCAGCACATGGACGGTCGCGTTCGCGAACTCGACGAGCTCGCCATTTTTCCAGATCCAGCGAATACCGGCATAGGGATCGGACACCGGGCCTCCTTCAGCAGACCGCAAAAGTGTCCTCGATGCTAGCCGGAACCGGGGCGGGTGTCTACCCGGGGGGCGAGGTAATTGGGCCGCAAGGCCCGATGCTACACTCTTCTGCGCATGAACAAGACGGAGAAAGCGGACCAAGGCTGCCGGTGAAGATCGAAACCATCTCCTCGGCCAGGGTCGCCACCTCGATGTTCCGGCCCTGCCCCAGAAGCAGCAGCCCCAGGTCCAGGCTCACCAGCGCGTAGTTGAAGACCAGAGGAGGCTTGTAAGAAACGAACTTGCGGCGGGCCTGCTCGAAAGCTTCCTCGGCTTCCTCGACCCTGCCGGTGCCCGCGGCGACCTTCCCTTCGAGCCACACCAAACGCACGCGGTCCATGTCCTGATCGAGCTTCTCGGCGAGGACATGCAGATTGGGAAGCTCGTGTGCCGCCTCCGCAGCACGGTCCTGTAGGCAGAGACAGATCATGAGCTGGAAGCGTACGCCGAGCGCTGTCCGCGGCTCCCGGTCCTCGGCGATGTAAGGAATCGCCTCGCGGAGCACCTCGGTCGAGGCCTCGATGTCTCCGACCGCCCCCAGAATCTGAGCCTTGGCAAGGAGCAACTGTGCGCGGAGGCCTCCCTGGTCGGCAGCTAGAGCCTCTTCGATCCGCCGCAGGGCCTCGGGAAAGCGGCGTTGCGACTTCCGGATGGTTGCTTCCAGCCCGAGCACGATGGCCTCATTGAAGAGCCCAGGATCTCCGCTGGCCCCGGCCTCCCAGTGCCTCGTCGCCGTGGCGAGGGCCACGTCGCTGCCGCGGAGATCATTGGTCACGCGGCGGGCATTCGCTACATGGAACCATGCATTGCCCTGGGCGCGCTCGCGCAGCCATTTTTCGCCGGGGCACAGCTCGGCGATACGGAGCGCCAGCATGGCAAGCTCCAGGGCTTCGGCCGGGCTGCTCGGCGCCTTCTCTATGCTCTTCGCCGCGACAAGCTCGCTGAGCGCCCAGGCTCGGAACTCCTCATCTTCTTCAACCAGCGCAGTCCGTTGCCGTGAGCTGTTGCCGTTCCAGGCGCACCCACAGAGCCGGCCGCCAATTCGCGGTCCTTCGCCTCGGAGCACGGCGGGTACCCGTCGGCTGCATGTCGGATTTGACCGCCTCGATGGCTTCGAGAGCTTCGCCACCCAGAGCGAGCAGCCGGCAAAGAACGCCTCTGCCAGAACCCGGTCGGCGTCGATCTCCTTGGGCCTGTGCCCCATAAAGGAGACCAGGAACTCCAGCCGGTCTCTCTTGAGGTCCTTCCTGCCGTGCTCGTAGTCGTTGAGGAGGCTCGGGCTGACGTTGGCGGCTTCGCCCAGCTCCGCCTGGCTCCACCCCAGGCCGGAGCGGAGGAAGGTCAAGAGCCGTTCAGAAGGTGTCTCGAAAGTTCTGGACGAGCGTTTCAGTCTCGGGACGCTGCGCCAGCGTGAGCTCACGCTGGGTTTGCGGAGCGTACGCTGGGCCAGTGTCCCGACACGCTGCGCCAGCGTGAGCTCACGCTGGGTTTGCGGAGCGTACGCTGGGCCAATGTCCCGACACGCTGCGCCAGCGTGAGCTCACGCTGGGTTTGCGGAGCGTACGCTGAGCCAGCGTCCCGACACGCTGCGCCAGCGTCAGCTCACGCTGGGTTTGCGGAGCGTACGCTGAGCCAGTGTCTCGACACGCTGCGCCAGCGTAAGCTCTCACTGGGTTTGCGGAGCGTACGCTGAGCCAGCGTCCCGACACGCTGCGCCAGCGTAGCTCACGCTGGGTTTGCGGAGCGTGCGCTGGGCCAGTGTCCCGGGACGCTGCTCCAGTGTGAGCTCACACTGGCTTTGCGGAGCGTGCGCCGCTGGTTCGCTTCGTGGGCACTAAAAAAGCCGAAGGGCCAGGCTATCCAGGATGCCAAGCTCCTCCGGAGTGGGGTTCCCACCGCGAGCAGTGATCGCTTGCGCTTGCCTGGACAGGCTGGCGTGGGTTGCATGGTCAGGGTTGAAGGGCGGAATCGCCAGATACTCGACCACGCTGACGCCCAGGCTCAACTGCGCTGCGTAGGCAGAGATCGCCCGCGTGATGGTCCGCGCGTTGAGCAGGCCCGCCAGGTAGGCGGCCTCCGCTTCGGTCTCCACGGGCACGAAGTAGAGCTTGTGGTCCGGGATGACGATTTTCCTGCCCAGGCTGGGGTCCCTGTGCCGACCTGTGTAGGCGGCTACGAACCTCCCCCCCGACATCTCCTTCCAAACGACTTTGAAAGCGCTGAAGGTATAAGCCCCCGTGCTCCAGACCGACCAATAGGGCTGCCCGCGTTGAAATCGGAGGTAACTGGACCGCCGCTCGAGCTCTGATTTGAAGCGCCGCAAAAACCGGTGGGCTCCCGGGGCCTTCTCCGGCAAGCCCGGATCTCCGTGCATGCCGCGTTGGGGCAACAGGACCCGGTATGCGGGATCCGGGACCGCCGCGAAGGCGGACACACCCCGGCCGCGCAGGAGAGGAAAGACATGATCGGCCTCGACGACCTCGCGAACCCTCTGAATCCCTCGTGTCCTGCCGATCTCAGGGACGTTCCGGATCGTACACATCCTGCCGTCTTCCGAGACCTCCTGCAGCTCGACGAAGAAAATGCCATTCCGGTCTGTCGTGATCCCTTTCCGTGCGGTATACGCCTGCTCCCGGGTGGCGAATATTTTCTTCCAGACCCGGTGCTCTGCAGCCGTGCCCTTCAGCCACGGCCCCGCATCCGTCCCCGGGACCGGCTCGGCCAAGAGGTCGATGCCAGAATCAAGGCCCTTGTCGCTTGGCGTGCTCCACACCCGATACGGGACCGGGTAGACCGTCTTCTCGTCACGCCTCACAACCAGAAGGGTGGGGTGATTGTCCACGTCCTCGAAAGGAGCCACGGCATCGAAGTCCTCGACGCGCAGCACCCGAAAATGAAGATGCCGGTTCTGCAGCTCGAAACGCCGGATCCCCTGGCTGGATTCTTGGCGAAGACTGAGCCGGTGATGAAGAACGCAAGCATGCCCCTGGGTGCCAGCCACTTGTCGATCACCTCATAGGTGATGACCGTGGAGATATCGGACTCAATCCCCCCCACCCACCGGTCCTCGCTGAACACCCCGAGATCCATGCACCGGCCCTTGATGAACTCGGCATATTCTGGAGGCAGATGGCTCCACTTGACCCAGGGAGGATTCCCTGCAATATAGGCGACGGGCGGGATACTCCCGGCGGCGAAGCGGTCTGCGAGAATCGCGCACCAGATGCCATTCCAGCCCCGTTTCTGGAGGCTCGGCCAGGATTCCAAGGGATGAGCAGAGGCTCTGCTTTCTCAGGCTCCGGCAGCGACAGCTCCGGAAAATCTTGCGCCAACGCAGCGAAGATCTTGGGTATCTGTTTACCGTCAGCGGCACTTTTGGGGAAGGTTTTCCCTGGACACACGTCCGCGCTGGCCAGGCGACCTGACGAGGGCGAGCGGCTACCGACCTGGAGCCACGGATAACTCGTGGCGAGAACTGTTACGGTGGCTGTGACGCAGGAAGTATTGCCTCAAGCTTCGGTAGCTGGGGGCTGCGCAGAAGCTGGGGCAAGATCTCGAGTGTCCCGACTTGGTGTTGCTGAAATGTGCGCAGGGCACTCATCAAGACCGCTTGCGCCTGGGACCCCTCGGCCGTCCGATTTCCCCCAGATGTCTTGCGGTTGATGACCGCCGGGCGAATCCCTTGTTCGGCCGGCCAATTGGTCGCCTCCACATCCGTGCGTTCCAGGAAGACAAACAGCTGCTCCTGGTGACGTATCAAATGCTGAGCCAGACGCTGGTTGTCGGGGTTCGTGAACTGCCCCGACAGACGCTTTCCATCTGGAGCTCGAAGTCCTGCTTGACTTCTCCAGCGCCTCGCCGCTGAGTTGCCCGCGCCCGCTGATCTCGCGCCCCCAAGGCGGCCTGCAGGATCTCTTTCACCGCCCGAGGAAAGCGCACCGCACCCCCTGTCGCCTTCTCCAGCAGCTCCTCGCAACGGCGCAACAGATGCGCCAGACAGGTCTGATGAGTCGCTTCTTCAAATTTCTGATAGGGAGCCCAACCATCAGCCACCAGCACGCCGACAAAGCCCTCCCCCAGGACCTCAGAGGCCTCGGCATAGCCACGACCCGGCTGGATGCTGTAGACCGTCTCGCTGCGATTGGTGAACACCCACAACCACACGCTATAGCCCCCCTCCCGCCAGCCCGTCTCGTCCGGGTACACCACAGGAGAAGCTCCGGATCTTCGCCTTCAGCTCCTCGTACAAGGGCTCCAGCTTCTTACTCATGCGAAGCAGCGCGCGGCACAGGGCCGAGCGCGACACAGACAGTCCAGCCAGCTCCTTCAGCAACGCGGCGATCTTGCCGTAGCTCAAGCCTCCGACCTTGTTGAGCCAGGCGGCGAGCCCCAACACGTTTGGACCGAGTTGCACGTTGCCGACCCGGAACGCCTGGGAAGTCTGGCGCGGGTGACGCCCCACAGCTTCCCGGCCACATGCCGAGCACTTCCCATAATGGAGGATGAACTCCGTCGTCACCGGCCGAATCGGCGGCAGATCGGTCTGATACTGGCGAGCTTCGCCCTGCGGAATGACCTGACCCCCACAGTGCTCACAATTCCAGCGGGCGCTCCACCACGATGGGTTCGTCGACGTGATCGGGCACAGCTCGAGTCGCTTGCTGACCATATTGATCCCCGGCTTTGCGCCCTGAGACTTGGGATCCTCGCTCGGATCTCCCTTCGAGAAGGGGGCAGCCTGGCGTTTGCCGGCGCCGTAGCGCCTCGACAAGTTTCTCCGACGACGCTGGCGCTTCAGGTGCGCAATCTGGCGCCCCTGCTCCTCCACACGCTGGCGAAGCTCACCGTTGGCTTGGCGGAGCTCAGAGTTCTCTTGAAGGAGTTCCTCGTAAGTCGGCATGCCTGAAAGACATTAGACCATGCCGAGAAGAGAACTTCAAGCCCTTGCGGACGTGCCACCGCTCGGGGAAGGCGGCACTAGGGCGGTAAACAGATACGATCTTGGTTGCCGCATAACCCGCTTCAACCAGTTCCCGAATGCGCGCAAAGACGGCGAAGAAACGGGGGTGCTCTACGACCGATCTCGGAATCCGAAAATGCATGACCCCCAGCTCCGTCTGGAGCCGATGGTCGTAACTGCTGCCCTCGACGGAGGCTGGATTGATCGCATCGGCGAGATAGACGGGAAGGTCGAGCGGATCGCCCGGCTTCAGGCGTGGCGCCAAGGAGACGACGATCGAGGCCCTCGCCGCCAAGACCGCGAGGGGATTCAGATCGATCCCGTAAATCCCGCGAAGAAGCTCATGGGCGCTCTTCGTCTCGGCCCCGGGAGCGCCCAACCGGCGCCGCAAAGCCTCCAAAATGAAAGTGCCTGAGCCGCAGGTCGGATCCAGGAGTGGATCCTCCGGGCTCCATTTCATGGTGTCCAGTGCGTGCGCGGCCAGCCAATCCGGCGTGTAATACTCACCTAGCGCGTGGCGCAAGGCTCTTGGCACAAAAGACTGGTACATCCCCTTGAACAGATCGCGAGTGGATTCCGGGCTTTTCCTGGTCACGTCGAAGGTGACTCCGCTCAGCGCAGCCAGAAGATCCTCCACCAGGGGTGCGAAGCGAACCCAATCCGGGTCATCGCGATACCAGGAGAAGAAATCCCCGGCGAGCATATTGGAGATGCCGGAGGAGCGAAACAGCTCTCCCGACTCAAGCGCTCCGATGCGAACCTGGATCGGCACTGCAGAATCCGTGAGGTCCTGAGAACCATCAGGTAACGCAAGGGCAGCTACCAGCTTGGCCACCAGCGCGATGTAGGTATTGCGGGAACACAGATAAGCGACCGGGTCTGCCGCATAGGGCTGCCCGTGGACCTTGCCCTGGTTTTCAGCAGAGCACGTAGACGGTCCGACTGGACTCCAACCACCTGGCCGAAAAGGCGGCGCCATTGGTAAACAGCAGTCGCGTCTTGGTGTCGGGTTTCGAGAAGCTTACGCTCGGCGCACCGCCCGGAAGAGAACCGGGATCAACGAAGCGCCATGCCCGGATTCCGGACCGACGAGATTCAACAGGAGGTGCGGATGGACAAGCGGCGCACCCTGGGACTGAAGAAGCGAAAGCAGGAGCTGTGCAGCGGCCACCTCGAAAGAGGTCAGGCGATCCCATTCAGCCTTCGCGCCGCGGTAGCGTCCGAAGCTGATGTGGCTCCCATCCCAACTCACCAGAACGTACTCGGAGAGATCGCGTCCCTCCTCGCCTTGCAACAGGAGGGCGTACTCTTCGACTTGAGCTCGTGCATGTTGCAGCCGCGCGCCCTCACGGCCCCGAAAGCTTGCCGGAGGCTCGTACTCGATGATGACTGCACCATGGGAGACGTCGAGATAGCGTGCCCGCCCACCTTCTTTGTTGCGGACGAGCATGTCGAGCTGAAAGGGAACCCAGGGCAGCCCCAAGTCTCGACAGTGACGCTCCAACGCCTTCTCGAGCTCATGCCGGAGCGTGGCCTCGTTGCCGGCACCGGCGGTGGCAACTGCCGCCTCACGGGCGAGTTGCTCCCCATGCTGTTTGAGCTTCCGCACGCCCCGATTATCCATCATGAGCCTCTGGATCACGAGCCAATGTCATGTCCCTTTCCGACTGACGGGATCACGTAACACCCTTCCCACCGGTTCCCTCGCCGTTGTGGAATAAGGGTAGCTGGTTGCGTCATCCTAGAAAGGGAAGGGGCGCAAGTCAAGCGTTGCCTTGATGATGGAGGAGGATTGCCGCTCCGACGATGGCCGCGGTCTCCAAGCGCAGGACCCGCGGCCCGAGACCGACCAGCCTCCATGCCGTATCTACGAGATGCCGGCGCTCGCCCGGCGACCATCCTCCCTCCGGGCCGATGAGGAGAGCCTCCATGGCTGCCGACGAAGCCTCCGCCGGCGGTCTCGGCTTCCGTGTCCAGGACCCAGCGCTCGCCGACACCGCCTGTCAGCGTGGCAAGCTCGCTCCATTCGTGCGGCCCGGTGATCTCCGGCAGTCGGGAGCCATGGCACTGCTCCAGGGCTGCGGCGGCCACTCGTTGCAGACGGGCGACGGTGCTGTCCCCGAGCTGGCGCGGTGCGCGCTCGGTGTGGAGGAAGCGGATGGATGCGACCCCGAGCTCCGTGGCCTTCTCGACGAGCCAGGACGCCCGCTCGGGACGGCAGGTCGGCACCAGCAGCTCGAGCCGCAGCTCCGGCTCGTTGCCCGGAGCCGGCTCACCCAGCACCATCACCGCCGCCGAGCGGTCGATCCGGGCCACCGCGGCCCAGCGCGCCTGTCCCCGGCCGTCGACGACCCGGACGCGGTCGCCCACCGCGAGCCTTCGCGCCCGGAAGAGGTGCCGGTAGGGCTCCCCCTCGACCCGGACCTCGCCTTCGCGTCGAAGCTCCCGGGATCGGCGAGCAGCGTGACCTGGCTCACTCCCCGTCTCCCAGGACCATGCGAAAGGCCACCCAGTCGCCGGCTTCGCGGCGGCCAGCTTCGGAGAAACCCGAGACCGCGCAGGCGGTCCAGAACCTGCCGGCCGCGCTCGGCCAGAATCCCGGAGAGGATCGCCGCGCCTCCCGGCCGCAGCCGGCGGGCGATGGCGGGCATCTCCGGAAGGATCTGCTCCGGCACGACGTTGACCAACGCCAGGTCGAAGAACGGCGCGTCGCGCACCGCCGCGACCCGGCCGGCGAAGAAGAGCGGCCGGAGGCCGTTCAGGCGGCTGTTGTCGCGCGCATGGAATGGCGCGGCCGGATCGAGGTCGAAGCCGGCGGCCAGGCGCGCGCCGCCCAGCAGGGCTACGAAGGAGAGAATGCCGGTCCCGGTTCCCACGTCGAGCACGCTGCCGGCCGGCGAGGTCGAGGTCCTCGAGCAGCTCGACTGCCAGGCTCGTCGATTCATGGCTTCCCGTGCCGAAGGCCGCCCGCGCCGGCAGACGCAGCAGCTTCCGTCCTTCGGGGACCTCCCCCGGCCCCTCATCCGGCTCGCGGGGGTCGACGAAGAGGGTGCGCCCGACGGGAAACGGCTGGGCCTGCTCTCGCCAGGCCGCCAGCCAGTCCGTCTCCGCGACCAGCTCCTCGGCCGCGAAATCAACTCCCTGCGCCGGCCAGTCGTCTCTGTCCCAGGGCGGAGCCTCCGCCGCGAACCAGGCCTCCAGGCGCAGCCGGCCGTCCGGCGCAGCGTTCGACATCACCCCGAGCGTCCCCGCCTCCCAGAGGTCGGCGACGAAGAAGTCTTCGAGGTGGGGAGGGACGAGATAGACGCGGCGGAGGTAGGGCATGAGCTTCTCCCTCTCCCGCTCGGCGGGAGAGGGGCCGGGGGTGAGGGTCTACCCGAACAGGTTCTTCACCTTGTCCAAGACCCGCCGCTCTTCCTTGACGGGCTGGCCGCCGAGGTCGGCGAGGCGGCGCAGGAGCTGGACCTCCTCCTCCGAGAGGTTGCGCGGGTTGGGAACCTCGACCTGGACCGTCACGACGTGGTCGCCGCGCCCGCTGCCGTCCAGGCGGGCGATCCCCTGGGCGCGCAGGCGGAAGTCGCGGCCGTACGGGGTGCCGGCCGGGATCTCGAGCGGCGATTTGCCGTGCAGCGTCTCGACCTCGATGCTCGCTCCGAGCACCGCCTGCGGATAGCTGATCGAGACGCGCGAAAGCACCGTCGAGCCGTCGCGCCGGAAGCGCGCGTGCGGCCGGACCTGCAGGACGACGTAGAGGTCGCCCGCCGGGCCGCCCTGGCGCCCGTGCTCGCCCTCGCCGGTGAGGCGCAGCCGCGCCCCGGTATCCACGCCGGCGGGGATCTTGACCGAGATCGTCCGCTCGCGCTCGACCCGGCCCTCGCCGCGGCACTCCGGGCAGGGATCGGTGACCACCCGCCCCTCGCCGCGGCACTGCGGGCAGGTGCGGGCCACGGTGAAGAAGCCCTGTGTGAAGCGCACCTGGCCGCGCCCGCCGCAGGCGGAGCAGGTCGACGGGGCCGAGCCCCCGGCGCTGCCGGTGCCGCTGCATCGCGAGCAGCTCTCCAGCCGCGGGATGCGCAGCGCCGTCTCCGTGCCGAAAGCCGCCTCTTCGAACGACAGCGTGAGGTCGTAGCGCAGGTCGGCGCCGCGGGTCATGCCCGTGGGGCCCCGCCGGCCGCCGCCGCCGAGGCCGAAGAAGTCGCCCAGGATGTCCGAGAAGTCGGCGAAGATCGACGGATCGAAGCCGCCGGCGCCGACGCCGCTCACTCCCTGGTGGCCGAAGCGGTCGTAACGCGCCCGCTTGTCGGCATCCGAGAGCACCGCATAGGCCTCGGCCGCCTCCTTGAAATTCTCCTCGGCCTCCTTGTCCCCCGGATTGCGGTCCGGATGGTACTTCTGGGCCAGCTTGCGGTAGGCCGACTTGATCTCCGGCTGGCCGGCGGTCTTGCCGACGCTCAGAACCTCGTAATAGTCACGCTTGGCCATTCTTCCTTCTCATTTCTCAGGCGCTTTTTTCAGGACTACTTCTGCGGGCTCGTCTTGGTCAGCATCACGTCCGAAAGCGTGCGGGACACCTCGTTGAGATCGAAGATCGCCGCCTCCAGATCGGCCCGCTTGTTCTCGTTGAGCGAGACCCGCGCCTTGAGCAGCGCCTCGTGGATCTTCTTCGAATCGGCCTCCTGCAGCATGTCGCGGAACTGCTCGAAGACGCGCTCGTTGCTGTAGATCAGCCCTTCGAGCCGGTTCTTGAGCTGCTGGACGTCGCGCTTCTGGAGGTCGCTCTGGGACTGCTTGCTCGCCTCGTCGACCAGCCGCTGGACCTCGTCTTCCGACAGGCCGCCGGCCGGGGTGATCTGGATGCTCTGCGACAGGTTGGTCGCCATGTCGCGCGCCGAGACGTTGACGATGCCGTTCGAATCGATCGCGAAGGAGACCTCGATCTGCGGAACACCGCGCGGCGCCGGCGGGATTCCCACCAGCTCGAAGCGCCCCAGCGACTTGTTCTCGGCCGCGATCTGCCGTTCGCCCTGGACGACGTGGACCTCGACGATGTCCTGGTTGTCCACCACGGTGGTGAAGACCTGCGTCGATCGGGTGGGGATCGTCGAGTTGCGGTCGATCAGCCGGGTGAAGAGGCCGCCCTGGGTCTCGACACCGAGGGAGAGCGGGGTGACGTCGAGGAGCACCAGGTCCTTGATGTCACCTTTCACGATGCCGCCCTGGACGGCGGCGCCCATGGCCACCACCTCGTCCGGATTGATGTCCCGGTTCGGCTTGCGGCCGAAGATCTTCTCGACGGTCTGCCCGACCATGGGAGTCCGCGTCTGCCCGCCGACCAGGAGCACCTCGTCGATCTGGTCGGCGCGCAGGCCCGCCTGCCGCAGCGCGTCGCGGCAGGGTCCCTCGGTGCGTTCCACGAGCTCGAGCACGAGGCTCTCGAAGTGGGCACGGGTCAGGTTGCGGGCAAGGTGCCGCGGCCCGGTGCGGTCGGCCGAGATGAAGGGAAGGTTGATCGCCGACTCGTCGACCGCCGACAGCTCGCACTTGGCGCGCTCGGCCGCCTCCTTGAGACGCTGGAGGGCCATGCGGTCGCCGCGCAGGTCGATGCCCGTCTCGGTCTGGAACTCCCGGATCAGCCAGTCCATGATCCGCTGGTCGAAGTCCTCTCCTCCCAGGTAGGTGTCGCCGGAGGTGGAGCGGACCTCGAAGATCCCCTGCGAGAGCTGGAGGACCGAGATGTCGAAGGTGCCGCCTCCCAGGTCGTAGACGGCGATGGTCTTGGCCGTTTCGCTGCGGTCCAGGCCATAGGCGAGCGCCGCGGCGGTCGGCTCGTTGATGATGCGCAGCACCTCGAGGCCGGCGATCTTGCCGGCGTCCTTGGTGGCCTGGCGCTGGGAATCGTCGAAGTAGGCGGGCACCGTGATGACCGCCTCCTGGATCGGCTCGCCCAGCAACTCCTCCACGAAGTCCTTCACCTCGCGCAGGATCAGGGCCGAGATCTCCTCCGGGCTGTACTGCCGGTCGCGGATCTCGAGCTTGATGTCGCCGTTGGGGGACTCGACCAGGGTGTAGGGCAGGACCTCCCGGGCCTTGGCCACCTGCGGGTCGCGGAACTTCCGCCCGATCAACCGCTTGACGGCATGGACGGTGTTCTGGGGGTTGGTGATCGCCTGGCGCTTGGCGATCTGGCCGACCAGGCGGTCCCCCTCCTCGGCGAAGGCGACGATGGACGGGGTGGTCCGGCTCCCCTCGCGGTTGGCCAGGACGCGGGGCTCCAGGGCCTCCACGATGGCGGCGCAACTGTTGGTCGTGCCGAGGTCGATGCCGAGAATCTTGCTCACGCCGAGTCCTCACCGTTGCCTGAATCCGAGACGAACGCGCCTATTGTAACCTCACCCCCTGTCCCCCTCTCCCATCTCCCGTCCTCCCATCCCCGGGAGAGGGGGGACGCAGCTCAGGCCTCGGGGACAAGGTCGCAGCTTCTGCCTCGCAACGCGCCGCAGTGGACTCGCGAAAACGGCTCCAGCTACGTCCCCCCTCTCCCGGCGGGGGGTGGAAGGGAGATGGGAGAGGGGGACAGGGGGTGAGGTCTTCTACGCCTCCCCGCCTCCGGCCGGCTTGGGCGCCTCCGCCGGCACCGACACCTTGACCATGGACGGCCGCAGCAGGCGGTCATGAAGGCGAAAGCCGCGGCGCATCTCGCCGGTGACCGTCGGCTCCTTGACCGTGGGATCCTCCTCGCGCGTCACCGCGTCGTGCAGCGACGGGTTGAACGGCTGGCCGAGCGCCTCGATCTCCTGGACTCCGTGGCGGCGCAGCAGGTCCAGCATCTGGCGGTGGATCATCTGCACTCCGCTCTTCAGGTCGTCGGCCGAGCCGGCCGCCGCGAGGGCCAGGCCCAGGTTGTCCACGATCTCGAGGAACTCGCGCAGCGGCTCGGCCAGGGCGTACTTCCGGGTCTCCTGGCGCTCGCGCTCGCTGCGCTTGCGGTAGTTGTCGAAATCGGCCAGCGTGCGCATCGAGCGGTCGCGCAGGTCGGCGATCTCCCGCCGCAGCCTGGCGACCTCCTCCTCGTCCGCTCTGTCCGCCGCGTCGGAGGCTGCATCCGGGTCCGTACCGGCTCCCTTCTCCACCTCCTCCACGGCCGCCACCGCCTCGCGCATGGCGCTCTCCAGATCCTCCGTCTGGGCGTCCAGATCCAGGGAAACCTCCGGGCTGTCGTTGCTCTGCTCTGTCTCGTTTGCCATCTATCTCCCAGCCTCCTGCCTGCTATTTTCGCTCAGATCCGCCGGAGAAGCTCTCACTCAGGGCCCGGCTCAGCGTCTCCCCGAGGAAATGGACAAGGGGGATCACTCTCTCATACTCCATCCGCGAGGGACCGATGATCCCCAGCGTGCCGAGCGGCTGCTCCCCCACGCCGTACGGGGTGGCAACCAGACTGAAGTCGAGCTCCGAGGTGAGCTCGCTGTCCTCGCCGATCAGCACGCGGACGCCGCTCCCCTGGAGGCAGCGGTTGAGCAGCCGCACCAGGCGGGCCTTGTCGGCGAACGCCTCGAACATCCGGCGCACCCGCTGGATGTCGGCCAGCTCGGGCTGGGTGAGGAGCGACGGGGCGCCGTCGACCAGCACCTCGGGGCCGCCGGGGAGGTCGAGCCCCTGGCGCGCCAGCTCGATGGCGAGCGCCAGCATGCGGTCCACCTGCGCCCGCTCCTCGGCCATCCTCTTGAGCAGGCGGTCGCGGATCTCGCGCAGCGTCTGGCCGGCAAAGCTCTCGGTCAGATAGTTGGAGATCCGCACCAGCTCCTCGCGGGGGATCTCCTCCTCGGTCTCGATCACCTTGTTGTCCACGAAGCCGGCCGCCGAGACCACCACGCAAAGGACCCTGCGCCCGGACAGGGGGACGAAGTCCACGGCCTTGAGCACCGTGTCGCCCACCGCCGGAGCGACCACGATCCCGACCTGCCGGGAGAGCTCCGACAGAAGGTGGGACGCCGTGCCCATGAGCTGGTCGGCGTCGCCGCCGCGCAGGTTCTCCTCGATGTAGCGGCGCTCGCGGGCCGGGAGCTTGCGCGTCTGCATCATCGAATCGATGAACAGGTGATAGGCCGTCGGCGTGGGCACCCGCCCCGCCGAGGTATGGGGCTGCATCAGATAGCCCCACTCCTCGAGGTCCGCCATGACGTTGCGGACAGTCGCCGCGGAAAGGCCGAGCCGGCCGTGTTTCGAAACCGAGCGCGAGCTGACCGGCTCCGCGCTCAGGACATAGGTCAGGATGACATCCCGCAGGATCTCCAGGTCCCTGGCGCTCAGCTTCTTGGGGTCTCGTGCCTCGGGCATGACCACGGTCTTCCTTTCGCTCCGTCGCGACGAGCTCCGGGTTCGATTAGCACTCTCCGGCTCCGAGTGCTAACGCATGGTACCCGGGAAGCCCGCGCCTGTCAAGATCGGCATTTCCCAAATGACTGAACAGAAAGGGACTTATCGTGTTATCGTCAGCGCCCGTGGATGACGACTCCTCCTCCGCATTGAGCGGCCTCTCCTTCTCCCTGGCCGGTCCGGGCCGGGTGGGGTCGAGCTTGGCCGGCTGGCTGGCGGCGGCGGGGGCCCGGCAGGTGGCCGCGGCGGGGCGCGCCGGGCTCGACGGGCTGGCCACGGCCGGCCAGGACCTGCTCCTCGTCGCGGTCGCGGACGCGGCGCTCCCCGGGGTTGCCGCAACCCTGGCCCGCCGGCCGCAAGCGGCGGTGGCTCTCCACACGTCCGGCAGCCTCGACGCCGCGGTCCTGGCGCCGTTGCGGGAGGCCGGCGTGGCCGTGGGCTCGCTCCACCCCCTGAAGGCCTTCCCGCACCCCCTGCCGGACCCGGAGCAGGCGCGGGGCGTCTTCTTCGCGGTGGACGGCGACCCGGCGGCGCAGGAGCTGGCCTGCCGTATCGTCCGGGCCTGGGGAGGAGTGGCGGCCGAGGTACCGGCCGCGGCACGCCCGCTCTATCATCTGGCGGCGAGCCTGGCCGCCGGGGGTGTCGTCACCCTGCTGGCCGCGGCCGAGGAGATCGCGCAACGGCTCGGCCTGCCGGGCGAGGTGACGCGCGGCTATCTCGAGCTGTGCCGCGGCGCCCTCGCCGCCGCCCTGGACGCCCATGCCGCGGGAGACCCCCTCGGAGCGTCCCTCACCGGCCCGGCCGCCCGGGGTGATCGCGCCACCGTGGCGCGCCAGCTCGCAGCGCTCGCGGAGCTCGCGCCGGAAAAGACCGGCCTGGTCCGGGACCTGGCCCGGGAGACCCTCCGGCAGAGGGAAAGGGCCGTCCCGCTCGAACCCGGGCATCGGGAGCTGCTGGCGGAGCTGGATCCACCGGCGTGAAGCCCCACCGCGGCATGGAAAAGAGTATCCTTCCTCGCCGAGGCCATGGAGGAAATCCCATGATGAGAGATCAGGAACGCGGCGAGCTGTTCCGCAGCCTGCGCGAGGTGGCCGGATGGAGCCTGGAAAAGATGGCCGAGGTCACAGGAGCGACCGTGGAGGACATCTCGGCGTATGAGCGGGGCGAGCGCGTTCCGGCTCCCGAGCTCGTCCAGCGGGTCGCCCGCGAGCTCGGCGTGCCTGCCGCGGTGACGGAGGGGCTCGGCGGAACCAGCCCGGCTCCCGCCATCGCGAGCGAGCCGCGGCCGGAGCTGGACCTGGACAGCCTGGATCTGGACCTCGGCGACAGCATGCGACGCTACCGCCTCGAAGCGGCGGAGAGGCGGGACCAGGGGCATCCGCGGATGGCCCTCGAGAGACTGGAATTCGCGGAACGGATCGCCCATGGACGGGACAAGCCCTGGATCCTCGCCCAGAAGGCCGCCCTGCTGTCCGAATGGGGAGACGGCGCCGCGGCGCTGGCAGCGCTCCACGAAGCCGTCCGGAGGATGGACGAGCACGGCGAGCCGAAGGACCGCATCGCCGTCGGGCTCCAGCAGGCGGCCGCCCTCTGCGCGGCGGAACGTGCCGCCGAAGCCGAAAAGGGCCTCGCCAGGATGAAGCGGCTGGCCGCGGGGACCGACGAGCCTCTCCGGCTCCGGCTGCGCTGGATGGAGGGGCGGCTGGCGGATGCCCTCGGCCGGACGGCCAAGGCAGCGGAGATCCTCGCCGAGGTCCAGGGCGGTCTGAACGCCGCGGACCGGACGGTCGAGGCCGCGCTGGCATCGGTGGAGCTCGCGGTGCTCCGCACCGTCCTCGGAGACCTGGCCGGAGCCCACGAAGCCGCGGAGCAGGCCGTCCCAGTGCTGGAGGCGCGGAGCGACCGCGAGGCGCTCGGGGTCGCCAAGCTCCTCCGGCGCCTCTCCCAGGCAGGGACGCTGACCCCCGAGCGGGCGCGCGCCATGCTGCGGGAGATCACCAGGACCCCGACCGGCCGCATCCTGGCGTTCGAAGCGGTGCCTTGAGGGAGTTGAGGGAGGTTGAGGCAGGGCTCCGATTGACCCCCTCCGGGGCGGGTGCTATGCTCCAGGCCCCGTCCCGGGTTGCACAAAACCATGGTCTTCTTCAACTACAGCACGATGCAGATGGCCGCCAAAGTGGTCTATTACGGACCCGGTCTGTGCGGCAAGACGACGAATCTCCACTATATCTACGGCCACACCACCACGGAGTCGCGGGGCGAGATGGTGTCGCTGGAGACCGAGACCGACCGCACCCTGTTCTTCGATCTCCTCCCCATCGACGTCGGCACGATCGCCGGCTTCAACACCCGCATCCAGCTCTACACGGTGCCCGGCCAGGTCTTCTACAACACCACCCGGAAGCTGGTGCTCAAGGGCGTCGACGGCGTGGTCTTCGTGGCCGATTCGCAGCGGCCCATGCTCCAGGCCAACCTCGACTCCCTGCGCAACCTGGAGGAGAACCTCGCCGAGATGGGGCTGTCGGCCGACACCCTGCCGCTCGTGCTGCAGTACAACAAGCGCGACCTGCCCGACATCTGCACGGTGGACGAGATGAACCAGGCCATGAACCGTGGCAACTGGTCCTGGGTCGAGGCCTCGGCCGTCACCGGGATGGGCGTCTTCGAGACGCTCAAGGAGATCTCGAAGGTGACCCTGCTCGCCCTGAAGAAGCGGCTCGGCCGGAGCTCGGAGACGACCACGACGCCGCCTCGTCCCGCGCCGCCGCCCCTGCCCCGGCCGGCTTCGGTGGCCGCGCCGCCTCCGCCGCACCCGGTTTCGGAGGCCCATCCGCAGGTGCAGCCGGCCGCCTCGGCGGCCCCGGCTCCCCCGGCGGCCCAGACCGCGCCGGCTCCCACGGCTCCCCGGCCCGCTGCGGCAGCACCGCCGCCGCCGCCGCCCTCGGCCCGGCCGCAGCCGGCCGTCCGAAAGGGCTCGGTCGACGTCCTGGGCGAGCTCGAGAAGCTGCGCCGGCAGGCGATGCAGACGCCGGCGTCGGCGTCCGGAGCAGCGGTGGCCTCGGCCAAGGCGGCCACGAACGGCCGGGGCGAGCTGTCGCGCAACATCGAGATGACCTTGAAGCGCGCGGATTTCCAGCGCGCCCGCCGCGTCCTCCTGAGCTTCCAGGTGGAGGACGAGCAGCACCAGGTCGTCGAGGCGGTCCGCGACCTGCAGTTCGAACATCAAGGACGCCTCGCACCTCGAAAAGCTGCTCCTGCGCCTCAACATCGCCCTGAATGCCAAAGAGTAGCCGGAGGCCCCCCTGGACCCGCCGCGGCCGCGGCGCCGGCTCTGGAATCCGACCGACATGAGATGCCCGTTCTGCTCCGAAAGACGCGACCGGGTGGTGGATTCGCGGGAGAGCCGCGACGGCGCCACCATCCGCCGCCGTCGTGAATGCCTGGCCTGCAGCCGCAGGTTCACGTCCTACGAGCAGATCGAGGACATCCCCTACATGGTCGTCAAGCACGACGGCACGCGCGAGGAGTTCAGCCGCAAGAAGCTCCTTGGCGGTATGCTTAAAGCTTGCGAGAAGCGGCCCGTGCCGCTGAAGCGGCTGGAGTCGATCGTCGACGAGGCCGAGGGCATGCTCCACGAGCGCGAGGACCGCGAGATTTCGACCCAGGAGATCGGTGCCTTCGTGATGGAAGGGCTCAAGGAGCTCGACTCGGTGGCCTATGTCCGCTTCGCCTCGGTCTATCGCCGCTTCGAGGACGTCGGCGCCTTCATGGACGTGCTCACACCCCTTCTCCCTCCTGACAAAGAGGCATGACCATGGCCGCGAGATATGCCCCGGTTTTCCTCCTCTCCCGTTTCCAGGCTGAGCTCGACCGCCTCTTCCAGGAGGCGATGCAGATGGGCGACGGCTCCCTGCCCATGGGCGAGTGGCACCCCAACGTCGACGTCGTCGAGACCCCCTCGTCGATCCTGATCCTCGTCGAGGTGCCCGGCTTCCAGGCCGCCGACCTCACGATCGAGGTGCGCGGCACCTCCATCACCCTGTCCGGCACCAAGTCGACGCCGCTGCCCGGCGCCCAGCGCATCAAGTTCCACTGCATGGAGCGGGGCCATGGCCGCTTCAGCCGTGAGATCCAGCTCTTTTCTCCGGCGAACACTCACAAGGGGAGCGCCCGGCTGGTCGACGGGTTGCTGACGATCGAATTCCCGAAGATCCAGGACAAACGGCAAGAGGCCCGTCGATTGCATATCGAGGAGCCTGAAACTTCTTCCGAGGGGGCTTCCGAGGGGGTCGGGGTATGAGCAGATCGCCAGATCAGGACGAGGCCATCAAGATCCCGGACGTCCTGCCTGTCCTGCCGCTCAAAGATACCGTCGTCTTTCCCTACATCATCCTGCCGCTGTCCGTTGGGCGGGACAAGAGCGTCGTCGCGGTCGACCGGGCGCTCGCCGAGAGCCGCGTCATCATGCTGGTGGCGCAGCGCGACCCCGCGAACGACAACCCCGGGGAGGAAGACCTCTACGACATCGGCACGGCCGCCGTGATCATGCGGATGCTCAAGCTGCCCGACGGGCGCATCCGCATCCTCGTCCAGGGGCTCGCCCGCGCGCGCATCCACCACATCAGCCAGGTGGATCCCTATCTCCAGGCGAAGATCGAGCGCATCGAAGAGCCCCACCCGCCGGCCGGCACCCTCGAGATCGAGGCCCTGCTGCGCAGCGTCAAGGAAAGCCTCGACCGCGTCGTATCGCTCGGCAAGGCGATCTCGCCCGAGGTGATGGTGATCGCCTCGAACCTGGAGGACCCCGGCCGCCTGGCCGACCTCGCGGCGAGCAATCTCGAGATGAAGCCGGCGGACGCCCAGGCGATCCTGGAGACGATCGATCCGATCGAGCGCCTGAAAAAGGTGAGCGAAGGGATCGCGCGCGAGATCCAGGTGCTCACCATGCAGCAGGAGATCTCGTCGCAAGCGCGCGGCGAGATGGACCGCAGCCAGCGTGAGTACTACCTGCGCCAGCAGCTCAAGGCCATCCAGCAGGAGCTCGGCGAGGGCGAGGAGCTCGCGGAGGAGATCGCCACCTACCGCCGTCTGGGCGAGGAGAAAAAGCTCGCCCCGGAAGCGTTGGAGGAGCTCGAGCGACAGGTCCGGCGCCTCGAACGGAGCCATCCGGAGAGCGCCGAGACACAGATCATCCGCACCTATCTCGACTGGCTGACCGCGCTCCCCTGGGAAACTCTTTCGGAGGACGACCTCGACCTCGACCACGCGCAGCAGGTGCTCGACGAGGATCATTACGACCTCGAAAAGATCAAGGAGCGCATCCTCGAATACCTGGCGGTGCGCAAGCTCAAGGCCGATACGCGCGGCCCCATCCTCTGCTTCGTGGGCCCGCCCGGCGTCGGCAAGACCTCTCTGGGACGATCGATCGCCCGCTCGCTCGGCCGCAAATTCGTGCGCATCTCGCTCGGCGGCGTGCGCGACGAGGCGGAGATCCGCGGCCACCGCCGCACCTACGTGGGAGCCCTGCCCGGGCGCATCGTCCAGGGCATCCGCCAGGCGGGCACGAGCAATCCCGTGTTCGTGCTCGACGAGATCGACAAGATCGGCGCCGACTTTCGCGGCGATCCGTCGTCGGCCCTGCTCGAGGTGCTCGATCCGGAGCAGAACTTCAGCTTCGTCGATCACTACCTGGGAATCCCGTACGATCTGTCGCGGGTGATGTTCATCGCCACCGCGAACCTGCTCGAGCCGATCCAGCCCGCGTTCCTCGACCGCATGGAAGTGATCCGCCTCTCCGGCTATACGGAAGAGGAGAAGCTGCGCATCGCGCGCCTCCACCTCATCCCCAAGCAGATCCGCGAGAACGGCATCCCCGAAGAGCAGGTCGAGATCACCGACGATGGCGTCAAGACGATCATCTCGGGCTATACGAAAGAGGCGGGCCTGCGCAACCTCGAACGCGAGCTCGCCTCGGTCTTCCGCAAGGTGGCCGTGCGCGTGGCCCGCGGCGAGCAGGAGAAAGTGATTGTCGATCCGCAGAAGGTCGAGGACTTCCTCGGCCCGCGGAAACATTTCACCGACGAGCTCCTCGAGCGCGACCGCGTGGGCGTCGCGACCGGCCTCGCCTGGACCGCGGTGGGCGGCGACCTGCTGTTCATCGAGGTGGTCGCCGTGCCCGGCAAGGGGCTGCTCCTGATGACCGGCTCGCTGGGCGACGTGATGAAGGAATCGGCCCAGGCGGCGCTCTCCTACGCCCGCGCCTGGGCCGGCGCGCAGGGCATCGCGGACGACTTCTTCGCCAAGCACGACATCCACGTGCACGTGCCCGCGGGATCGATCCCCAAGGACGGTCCCTCCGCGGGCATCACGATCGGCACCGCGATCCTTTCGGTGCTGACGCAACGGGCGATCAACCGGCGCGTGGCCATGACCGGAGAGATCACGCTGCGCGGCGACGTGCTGCCGATCGGCGGCCTCAAGGAAAAGGTCCTCGCGGCCAAGCTCGCCGGCATCCACACCGTGATCGTTCCGAAGCTCAACCGGCGCGATCTGGTCGAGATCCCGGACACGATCAAGAAGGACCTCACCTTCCATTTCGTCGAGCACATGGACGAGGTGGCGGGCATCGCGTTGATCGACCGGCCCGCGACCCCGACCGAAGCGCGGCCGGAGACGCCGGACGCCCCGGCCACCGCGGTAATCATTCAGAGCGATCAGCCCCAGCCCGCCGTGGTCTGATCGATCAGGTAGACCCGGATGGGCGAGGACCGGCTGCTCCGCTGGCTCCGCGCGGAGATCGATCACGACCTGATCGGCGACGATGCCGCCGTGCTCCCCGCGATGGGTCCCGTCGCGGTGACCGTCGACAGCCAGATCTCAGGCGTGCACTTCGTGCCGGACCTCGATCCCGCTCTCCTCGCGCGCCGCCTGCTGGCCGTCAACCTCTCCGATCTGGCCGCGACGGGAGCAGTCCCGGCCTACGCCTTTCTCGCCCTCTCGACGCCTCCCGGTTTCGATCATGAGCGATTCTTCCGTGCGCTCCTCGACGCCTGCCGCCGCCACGGTCTGCGGCTCGCCGGCGGCGACCTGGCGCGCAGCCCGCAAACAACCGCGACCCTGACGCTGCTCGGGACCCGACCGGAAGGGGGCCGATGGCTGCACCGGTCCGGAGCGGCCCCGGGGCACGATCTCTGGGTGGGAGGGACGCTTGGAGAATCGGCGGCCGGCCGCCTGCTGATCGAACGCGGAGCGCGCTGGCGCGGCGCGAGGATCGTCCTGCCGGCGGCTTGCGAAGAAAACTCTTCGATCGCTGCCGCCGCCCGCCGCGCGGTGCGCCGCCACCTGTTCCCCACTCCGCAACTGGAGCTCGGACGATGGCTCGGTCAACAATCGGAAGAAGCGGAGGGGGCGGAAGGGGCGGCGATGGATATTTCCGACGGGCTGGCCCGCGACCTCCACCGGCTCTGCCGCGAGAGCAAAGCCGGCGCGGAAGTCGTCGCGAGCGACCTGCCGCTCGCCCCTCGCTTCGCCGTGCTCTGCGCACGGATCGAGAGCGATCCGCTCGATCTAGTGCTGGGCGGCGGAGAAGACTACGTTCTCCTCTTCACATTGCCTGCAGGCGTTTCTCCGCCGGAGGGCTTCGGTTGCCGGCGCATCGGGCGGATCACGGAATCACGAGAGATCCGGCTGCGGCTGGGCGGCGTGACGAGGCCGCTGCCGGACCTCGGATGGGATCATCTGGAGCAACTGGAACAAAAAGAAACCCCGGCCCGCCGGGGCCGGGGCGCCAGGAAACGCACGCGGTGAAGCGTGCCTTTCCAGTCTAGCGGAAGAGCTTCTGCAGGCTCTGCACGAATCCCTTGAATCTCTTCTCCAGGCCTTCCTGCGACCTCTCCAGTGCGCGCAAACGCTTCTGGAAAGCGCCCTCCTCGCCACGCTTGGCACCCGAGCCGGGGGGACGACCGCGGCGGGCGGGAGCTGCGGCCGGGGCGGCCGCCGCCGGACGGCCGGGGGGACGACCGGAGGGACGACCGGAGGGACGACCGGGGGGACGGCCAGGGGGACGGCCGACCTTTTTTCCGGGCTTGCGACCACCACGTCCGCTCTCCTGACGGAGCTGGCGGAAGACATCCGCGGCCTGCGGATAGAAACGCCGCGCGCGGCCCTTGCCTTCGCTCGGTAGCTTGTCGCTGTGAAGACGGACGTAGCGCACGAGCGTCGGATACGAAATCCCGGTGTCCTCGCTGATCTGGGTCAGCGTCATCAGGTTTCCGGAGCCGCCGCGCGCACCGGCCGCGGCAGCAGCCGGTTTGCGACCGCGCCTGCCCGGCGTCTTTGCCGCGGCCGCCGGTGCGGGACGCGCCGAGCCTGCCTTGCGGCCGCGCTTGGCACCCGCCGTGGCCTTGGCAGCCCGGCCCCGCGCAGCAGCCGCCGGCCGCGGCGCATTCGGATCCTTGCGTGGACGGCCGCGCCGCCCCAGGTTCTCGTTGCGGAGCTCCTCGAACACGGGCAGAGCGTTGTCGGGATAGCGCTGCTTGCGCCCGCTGCCTGACGAGGGGATCCGATTCTGGTAAAGCTTCTTGTAACGCTGGAGAGTCGGCATCGAGATGCCGGTCTTCTGTGAGATCTCAGAGAGGGTATAGAGCTTTCCTTGCGTCGCCTCGGGTTCCGACATGTGTTCCTCGCCTCCTGGTTATGTACATGGAAAGGTTAGACAATTGGGGTTCTCTCCCCTGAACAACCGAGTCGATTATCAAAGGACCGGGGCCGCAAGTCAATAGCTCGGAGCAGAAACCGTACCAGAAACGTCGAGATGGCGCGGCACGCGGGCTTTCATTTTGCCGTTCGCATAGAATGCCGGAGCATGGACGACCGGCAAAAACAAGAGCTTTATCGCGAAGTCTCGCTGGAGATCGGCTCGGTGGTGCAAGGCCTGGAAGATCCGATCGCCGCCATGGCAAGCTGCGCCTGCCTTCTGCATCGCCGTCTTCCCGGCGTGAGCTGGGCAGGTTTCTATCGGGTCGTCGCGCCAGGGCTGCTGCGCGTCGGACCGTACCAGGGCCCTCTCGGCTGCCTGGAGATTCCATTCGATCGCGGTGTCTGCGGCGCCGCGGCGCGCGAACGGAGAACGCAGTTGGTGCCTGACGTCCACGCGTTTCCCGGCCACATCGCCTGCGACTCCGCGGCACGTTCCGAGATCGTGGTTCCGATCTTCAATCCTGACGGCGCATTGATCGCGGTGCTCGATCTCGACTCACGCGAGGCGGCGGCCTTCACGGATGCCGATCGCGAAGGACTGGAACGGATCGCCGAGATCCTGCGGCCCTGCATGCGCGAAAGCTTCACACCGCTGCCCGCGGATCGCGCCCCCTAAGGGGAGTCAATTGGGGATCAATTGGGGATCGATTTCGATCAGCGCAGCGCGTATTGGCGGGCGAGATACGCAAAAGACTGCCGCGACAGCCCGAGGCGCCGCGCGCTTTCGGACATGTTGCCACCGCAGGCCGCCAGCGTGCTTTCGATCAGACGGCGCCGGAAGGCTTCCACCTGCTCGTGGTAGGAGCCCTGGGGAGCAGGCTCGGCGTGCGGCAGTTCCAGGTGCTCGGGCCCGATCACACCGTCTTCGGTGAGAGCGGCGGCCATGCTCAACACGTTCTGAAGCTCGCGCACGTTGCCCGGCCAGGCATGGGCGAACAGCCGGGCGCGCGCCTCGCGCGACAGCCGGAGCCCCGCACGCCGCAGACGGGAGAGGAACGCATCGGCCAACCGCAGCACATCCTCGCCGCGATCGCGCAGAGGCGGCAGCTCGACACGCCCCACCTTCAAACGAAAATAGAGGTCCTGGCGGAACGTCCCGGCCGCGACCATGGCGTCGAGGTCGCGGTGCGTGGCCGCGAGGACCCGCACGTTCACCTTCTTGGACAGGCTCTCCCCGAGCCGGCGCACCTCGCCCTCCTGCAGCACGCGCAGCAGCAACCCCTGGGCGACCAGGGGGAGATCTCCGATCTCGTCCAGGAAGACCGTCCCTCCCTGCGCGGTCTCGAAGACACCGGCGCGCTCCCGGTCCGCGCCGGTGAAGGCTCCGCGCGAGTGCCCGAAAAGATCGGAAAGAATCAGCGTCTCCGAGAGGGCCGCGCAATTGACAGCCACGAACGGGGCGCGGGAGCGCGGGCTGGCCTGGTGGAGCCGGCGGGCCGCAAGCTCCTTGCCGGTACCGCTCTCGCCAAGCACCAGGACGGGAACATCGCCGGCTGCCAGACGGTCCAGCCGGGCCAGTGCGGTCCGCAGCGCGGCGCTCTCCCCCACCATGTCGCCGGGACCCGTCTCACGAGACACATTCTCGACGACAGGATCGGCCTCCGGCAGCGGATCCGGTCCCTCGGAGGGCCGCGCGGCTTCCCAGGCAAGCAGGGCAAGCAGCGCCGCCGGGGCCCCCGCGACCTCACGGGCGCGCAGGATGAGGCACGCGCCGGGCTCCCCGGGCACCGGAAGCGAGATCTCCCGGCCTCCTCCCTCCCCTGCCACCAGCCGCCGGACGTCCCCCTCCTGCCCCTCCTGCTCGCGGAGGACCTCCGCCTCCGGGCAGCCTGCCGCGGCGAACACGGCAGAGATGGCTTCGGGTCCGCCCGGTCCTTGCAGGTAGGCCGTGAGGGCATGCCAGGGTCCCCGATCGCGCGTTTCGAGGACCTCCGCCAGGGAGCCGGCTCCCACGGCCCGCAACGTAGCGACCGCAGACCGCAGGACGTCGGACGGTGCCGCTCCCGCCGCGATCTTCTCGGCGTCGAAAACCAGGCGGGCTGCCCGGTAGGGCTCGAGCGGGCCCAGAGCCATCCACTGAGATGCCGTCGGGATGCGGCCGGAGAGCACCGCGCCCCAGAGCTCCCGCAGGCCGGGCTCAGGCAGCGCTTCGACCTGACGCCGGGCCGCGGCGAGGTCGCCCGCCTGGGCGAAGACCGCGGGCCGCTCCTCCGGCTCGAGCTCCAGCAGGGCTCCGGGCAAGCTCCGCGCCAGCGCGGCGAACGCCTCGCGGGGCCTCCCCAGCCAACCCAGGGCGCGAGCGGCCAGGAGATGGAGCTCCTCCCGGCGCCACTTCAGCTTCCGGCGCAGGGTGTCACGGCAGAGGGAGAGGGCCGCCTCGGGCCGGCCCAGGACCAGCTCCAGACGGATCCACAGCTCGCTGTCCTGGACCTGGCCGCGCAGGTTGCGGGACAACCGGTTCTCCGCCGTGGAGCGCTCCAGGATCTCCCGCACGCCGAGGAGCCGGCCGCGCCGGAGCCGGATCTCGGCCAGATTGAAGAGGGCGAGAGTCGTCTTGCGAGGCCCGTCGCAGCCCCCCAGGAGCCGGGCGGCATGGACGAAGGCCCGCTCGGCTCCTGCCAGGTCGCCGGCCCGGGCCCGCGCCAGCCCGAGATCGTTCCAGAGACCCCCAGCCTGATGGCGGGTCAGGAAGCGGCGGCTGACTCCGAGCGCCCGGGTCGCGTGGGCGGCCGCCCGGGGGCCGTCCTCCTCGCGGAGCGCGCAGGCCTGGTGGAAGAGCCAGGCGACCTCCCGGTGATCGACCGCCGCCCGGGCTTGCGCCAACTGGAGGTCCATGGCCGCGGAGTCGCCACGGTCCCAGGCGGCCATGGCAGCGGCGAGCCGGGCTCGCAGAGCGAGGACCGGTGGCCCGTCCGCGGTGGCCGTGAGAGCCCGGCGGACCCAGCGCTCGGACAGCTCCGTCTCGCCCAGGCTGGCGAACATGCGCGGAGCGATCTCGGCGACGACGACGGCCTGCTCGGTGGGAAGCCAGACGTCCTCCAGCTTCAGCAGGGCCGCCCGGACGCTAGCGAGCTGCCCCATCTGGAGCTGGCAGCCGGCCCGCAGGACCCGGGCCTCGGTCGTCGTCCGGAGGCCCGAGAGCTCTGCGAGAGCCGCCGTGAACCGGCCGAGCGCCGCCAGCGCTCCGGCCAGCTCGACCCGCTCCTCGTCGGACCGCGGCGGCTTGCGCGCCCAGGCCTGGACCGCAGCCCGCCAACGCCGCGCCCGGGCCAGGTCCCGCGGCTCTCCCTGCTGCTCCGCCGCATCCCAGTCCTCCCGCGCCTCTGGAGCGGCGAGCCGCGCCTGCAGCTCCTCCAGGGTCCGGCACTGCGCGAGCATACGGCGACGGAACGGCCCAGGACCGGCCACGCAGAGCCGGACGCGCTCCCCGCCACCTTCCGCCAAGCGGATCTCCCCGGCGAGAGCGGTCCGGACCGCGGCGAAGGCCGGCTCCCAGAGGAAGGCCGCCTTCTCGAGCACCCGCGCCACGGCCTCGTCCAGGGAGATGGGAGCGAGCGACTGGCTCCAGCTCGCGCGCAGCGCGCGGGTGGCCCGTCGCGCGTCGCCGCGCCCTGGAAGCCCGCTCTCCCAACCCCGCACGAAAAGCCGCGCCAGGACGTCCCGCAGCACCTCCTGCGGGAGCCAGGGCCCCCGCCCCGGCTCGATCCCACCCTCGGCGAGCGTGAGCCGGCCGCGGTTGTCCACCAGCGCGGCGTTCCAGTCCATCACCCGCCACCCGGCCCGCTCGAGCAGCGCGAGGAGGCCCGCGGCCTGGAGCACGACACCCAACCTCTGCCGGTTCTTGAGCCGGGCGCTGGCGAGAGGGACGGCGTGCGGCAGGGGCTCCAGGCACGGATGGACCAATGCCACGACACGCGCGGTGCTCCGCACCGAAGACCCGGCCTCGAAGAGCGACATTATGCGGAGTCTAACCGAACACCGGGCGCGCCGGGAAGGGAAATGTTCTCAGGACTCGTGAAGCGTCACCCCAGCAGCTTCTCGAGGTCTTCCCAGAAGCCTGGATAGGACTTCGCCACCACCCCGGGCGAGGTGACGACGACGCCCGGGCGGCGCAGGCCCACGAGCGCGAGGCTCATGGCGATGCGGTGGTCGTCGCGGGGATCGACGCGAATCTCTCCCTCCCTGGGCGCCTGCCGGTCCGCCCAGAGGCCAGGGATGCGCAGCCAGTCCGGCCCTTCGACCACCTCGGCGCCGAGCCGGCGCAACCCGGTCGCCATCGCCTCCAGCCGATCGCTCTCCTTGATCCGGAGGTGGGCGACGTTGAAGATGCGCGTTGTCCCCTGAGCGAAAGGAGCCAGCGCGGCCAGGGTCGGCACCTGGTCGGGCATGGACGAGAGGTCCGCCTCGACGCTACGCAGATCGCGGCCCCGCACCGTCAGCTCCCGGCCGCTCCAGCCGGCCTCCACGCCCATCGCCCGGAGCAGGTCCAGGAAGCCGCGGTCCCCCTGCCGGGAGTCGGGAGCGAGCCCCTCGAGCACCACCTCCCCACCCGTGAGAGCCGCCGCCGCGGCCGGGTAGGCCGCCGCCGACCAGTCCCCTTCGACCTCGATCACCCCCGCGGCGCCGAGACGGGACGGCCGGACCCGCCAGGTCCGCGGCCCGAGCGGCTCGACCTTCCCGCCGAAGGCGGCGATCGCGCCGAGAGTGACATCTATATACGGCTGGGAGGTCAACGCTTCGGCCTCGACGGTCACCTCCCCGGGAGCGCGGAGGGCCGCCATCAGCAGCGCGGAGAGGTACTGGCTCGACTCCCCGGCGTCGAGGGTCGTCGTCCCGGCCTCCAGGCTCCCGCCCTCGATCCTCAGTGGGACGTACCCATCCACACCCAGGTAGTCGATACGGGCGCCGAGGCGGCGCAGGGCGTCGACCAGAGGCCGGACCGGCCGCTCCCGCAGGCGGGGCACGCCGTCCAGCCGCCACCGGCCGGGGATCACCGTCAGCGTCGCCACCAGGAAGCGCAGCATGGTCCCGGCATTGCCACAGAAGATCTCGACCTCGTCCGCTTGCGATCCAGACCCTCCCGCGGGCTCCAGGCGCACCCGGCCAGGCCCCTCCTCCACCCGGAAGCCGCACCGCCGGAGGGCCTCCAGGAAGAGACGGGTATCCTCCGCGACGAGCGGGTGCGCGACGGTCAGGGGGGCGCCGGCCAGCAGCGCCAGGTTGAAGCACCGGTGGGTCTGGCTCTTGGACGGCGGGACCCGCAACCGGCCCGCGGCGCGGCGTCCGCTCGGGATCGCCCGTGCCTCAGGGGACGTCGAAGGCGAGCCCGTCATAGCCGAATTCCACACCCGGGGCCAGCGGCACCTCCGGAGCGTCGTGATCGACCTCGTGGGTCATGTGGGTGAGGATCGTCCGCGCCGCGCCGATCCGCGCCGCGACCTGCATGGCCTCCTGGACCGAGAAGTGCGTCGAGTGGGGCCGGAAGCGCAACGCGTCGAGGATCAGGACCTCCACCCCCTCGAGCAGCCGGAAGCTCTCCTCGGGGATCCGGTTGCAGTCCGTGACATAGGCGAAGCTCCCGATCCGGTAGCCGAAGACCTCCATGCTGCCGTGCCAGACCGGCACCGGGACCACGGTCCGGCCGAGCAGGCCGAACGGCTCGCGCACCGGGTTCAGCTCGATCTGCGGCTTGCCGCCCCCTTCCTGCGCCGGCGCGAAGACATAAGCGAAGGTGCGCCGGATCGCCTGCAAGGTTTCCTCGGAGCCATAGCAGGGGATGGTCGTCCGCTGGCGGAAGTTGAAGATCCGGATGTCGTCCAGCCCGAAGATGTGATCGGCATGGGGGTGCGTATAGAGCACCGCGTCCAGCCGCGGGAGGCCGAAGCGGAGCGCCTGCTCGCGCAGGTCCGTCGGGGTGTCCACGAGGACCACGGACGGGCCGATCTCCAGCTTGAGCCCCGGCCGCCACCGCTTGTTGCGCGGGTTGTCCGACCGGCAGACCCGGCACGTGCAGCCGATCACCGGCACGCCCGTCGAGGTCCCGCTGCCGAGCATGGTGACGCGCAACGACATGGGGCGGGATCTTAGCCGATCCACTCCACCTGCCGGGTCTTGAACCAGGCGTCGAGGAGACGCACCTCGCCGCCAGGGACCGGCCAGACCCGCGGCTCGTGGAAGTGGCCGAGGAGGAGGACGTCGTGCCCCTGGGCGAGGCGGCGCTCGGCGTAGCGACGGATGGGCTTCTCCGGCAGCGCGGCCTTGTGCTTGAAGTTGGTCTGTGAGAGGCGCTGCTCGGTGGAATGCACCATCCGGTGGGCGAGCCGGCGCGGGATGTGCCGCACCAGGAATTCGACCGGGGCGCTCTTCGAGAGCCGGCGCCAGAACCGGTACTGCCAGTCCCGGTCGTTCAGCCCATCGCCATGCACGGCCAGATACCGGATTCCTCCCGCCTGGAAGGCGACCTCGGTCCCCACATGGTCGAACGCGTCCGCATAGGGGCTGTCCGCCAGGTAGAAATCCCGGTTCCCCTCGATGTAGTCGATCCGCAAGCCGTCCCGGCGCAGCGCCCGCAGGGCGTCGACCACCGCCACGATGTCCAGCGTTTCAAAGCGGGGGTCCCCGATCCAGGCCTGGAAGAGGTCTCCCATCAGGATCAGCCGCTCGCATCCCTGCGAAGGCAGCGCCGCGAGCTGCTCGACGAGCGGTCCGGCAGAGCCGCCGGGACCGCCGAGGTGGGAATCCGCGATCAGGGCGATGGGCATGGTGGGCTAGAGCTTATGGAATGGCGGCCGGCTTGACCTACTGCGATTGGAGGCCGCATCCGAGGCCGGCTCGTGCTGTTTCATGCCAGGAGAGGAGGCCAGAGACGACAACGCTGGTATCGAGGACTGTGATGAGCGGAACCCTGTCACGCTTCGCGCTCGCGGATCTCTCGGCGCACCCGTTCCACGGTCGCCTCAGTGAGCGATGGTCCCTCCTCGGCAGGGACGGCGACCCGCAAGGGCCCCTTCTGGACGATACGGACTTCGCGTGGCACGGGCTCGATCTCAACCTTCCCTTCCTGGACAGTGAACGTCGATGGTCGTCTGAGTGGCACTTTTCATGGCGGCAAAATACCACTCGCACCGGGCGGCCGGAGGGCGCCGTTCGGTAGCCCAAGGTGTAAACTAGTGTAACTCTGGGCGACGGCTTCCTGGCCCAGAGGACAGACGCAGCCTAGATGACGGGTTCTTTTCCTGCTTTTCGGGACGACGGCGAAGCGTTGGGAGGAGATTTCGAAGGACTCGGGAGGATTCGGAAGGGCTTCCGGACAGTTCCGAAGGGCTTCTGGACAGTTCTGGAGGCCTTCGGAAAATTTCTGGAGCCTGCCAAAAGTTTTTCCAGGGCTTCCGAAGAATTCTGAAGCCCTCCAGAATTCTTCTCCAGGGCTTCCGGATGGTTCTCCAGGCCTTCCGGACGGTTCTGGAGGGCTTCGGAAAAATTCTGGAGCCCTCCAAAATTTTTTCCAGCCCTTCCGAAGAATTCCGAAAGCCTCCAGAATTTTCCTCCAGGCCTTCGGAACCGTCCAGAAGCCTCCCGGAAAACTTCTGGACGCCTCGAAAAGTTTCTGGAAGGCTTCCGGAAGATTCTGAAGCCCTTCGGAATTCTTCTCCGGGCCTTCGGAACTGTCCGGAAGCCCTCCGGAAAACTTCTGGACGCCTCGAAAAGTTTCCGGAAGGCTTCCGGGAGACTCTGAAGCCCTTCGGAATTCTTCTCCAGGCCTTCGGAACCGTCCGGAAGCCCTCGGATACGCCAAGCTCTGTGGCCTCGGGCGAGCCGCCGGCCCTGTTCTCATCAGCGTGCTGTTCGGGCCAATCAGGGCTCCCTGGGAGGGTCTCCGGGGATCTCAAGCCGGAGCGTCTCGCCGCCTTCGAGCCGGCCGGAGGCGCAACGGCCTGTCTTGTCGATCCAGGAAGAGACCTCCCCATCCGGCACGATCGTGCTCTGGACGACACAGACTCGATAGTCTCCCGGGGCAAGGCTCGGGTAGTGGAGCCGGCCGGGCGGGCCCGGGGTGTAGAAGCTCACACCATGGCCGAGCGCCCATTGCCGAAGGGTTTGGAGCGACAAGGGAAGATTGTCCTGGAAGTACAGGAGCAGGAGATCTCCGGTCCTCACCGCTTCCTCAGTCTCGTGAAAGGTGATTTCGAGCGCCCCACCCACAGAAGGTACTGAAAGGGTCACCGGCGCTCCGGTGGCCTCGACCTCGAACACCTTGAGGGCGTTGCCCGGAGCGCTGACGACGGCGACCACGGCTTCGGTCGGTTCGGGGACCTGGGCCGAAAAGGATCCATCCAGGCCGGTCCGTGCCGAGCTTGCGAACCAGGCGGCGGGCCGGCGGGAGAAGATCTCCAGGGAGGCCCCCGGCACAGGTCCCCGCGCGGACACGACCTGTCCCAGGAACGGCTTGCTCCGGCGGAGCCGAAGCTCGACCGGCCCCGTGGGCTGGCCTTCCGCCACGAACACCTGCGCCGGCTCGCTCGTCGCCGATCCCGAGGGCCTATAGAGCTTTGCTGCGGCGGTCAGCAGCCCCGGAGGCAGCCCGCGCACCTCAAACCGCCCTTGGGCGTCGCTCCACACCTGCTGGCCGTCCTGTCCCGTCTCGATTTGTACAGAGGCGCCCGCCACCGGCTTCGATTGCTCGTCCACGACCCGCCCGAACAGGTGGGTGTCCGGCAACGAGACGGTCACCAACGCCCGGCCTTGATCGTTCGCCTCGACCGAGACCTTCGTATTGGCCTCCACTTCGCCGTCGGCGGAGCGCACGTAGACCCGCCAGGCGCCGTCCCGCGGGAGCATGCCGTCGAAGGAGCCCTCCTCATCGGACTCCATGGCCACCCGGACGGCGCCGGAGCGGCCGCCGAACGAGAGGGTCGCCGCGAGGGGCTCCTTGCCGAACAGGACCCGGCCCCGCACGGACACGGCGCCGATCTCGATGACCCGCTGGGCGTCCCCGGGCTCCTGGATCGGTACGCCGAAATCGTTGTAGAGCTGGTTGTCCGCGGAATCCGATACCACGATCCAGAACGTCCCCGGCGCCTGGCCGCGAAGAGTCATCCGGCCCTGCTCATCGGCAGGCCCCTCGTAGACGGGCGCAGGATCAAAGCTGGCGCTGAAATCCGAGCGCCGCGCAACGCTTATCTTCCAGAGCTTGCCGATCCAGTCCACCGCGGGAACGATCTGCAGCTCGATGTTGAGCGGGCGCCGGAGGACGAGAGGCTGCTGGAGCGAGGTCTCGGATTTCTCCCAGATCTCCAGCGGCGACATCCTGGCTGTTGCAAAGCCGGGCTGCTCGGCTTCCAGGAGGTAACTACCCGGCGGTACACCTGTGATCTGGAAGAAGCCCCGTTCGTTGACCGCCGCCTCCAGGGTCAGCCGCTTGATCTTCTCGGTGGCCGGATCGCGGCGTCCTCCCGGAGCCACGAGAGGGGAGAGACGGACGCGGCAGCCGGGCGCCGGAGAGCCCTCCTCGACCGTCACCCAACCCACGACCGAAGCGCCCCGCTTCAGCTCGACGACGCCGAAAGGCCGGTCTTCGCCGGCCTTGAAGGGCACGCCCCACCCGTAGTGCGGCACGAAACCCTCCGCGGTGAGGACCAGGTCGAGAGCTGCCGCGGGGAGCTCGCAGGACCAGGACGCGTTGTCCGCCACCGGGCAGGACACCTGAGATACCGGCACATCCCGCAGGGTCGTGCGGTTTCCCGTGGCCCGAATCTCGAGCTTCAGCTCCTTGGGCCGGCTCTCTCCCTTTTCGACCTTGACCACCCCCGAAGCCTTGGCGACGGGCCAGAGCGGAAGGCGGTGGAGCATCTCCATTCCCGGCTTTCCCGCAGGCAGCACCCGCCGGGGGGCCCAGTGACCGGCGACCTCGCCGAGGATCTGCCAGGGAGACCCTGGGGAGATCTCTACCGCGAGCGGGGCCGGACCGTGGACGGGCACGCGAAGGGAGCTCTCCAGTTTCCCGTTGACGGGACGCAGGACCAACGTCCCCGCGAGAGGCTGGCCGGACCCGATGGGCAACATCTCGATCGTGAGCCGTACGGGCGGTGTTTCGTGCGCCGAGGCGGCCAGTGGTACCAGAAGGCCGAGAAGGACAGACCGAGAGAATTGAAGGAGTCTCACGTCGCTCTGCCTGGATCAGTTGGCGTAGGGGTCCCTCGTACAGGTCGCACACGCTGGGGGGCACCAGGACGCCGACCCAACATGGCAGGTGCTGCCTCCGCCTCCGGAGCCGCCCGTGCCACCGCCACCACCACCCCCGGTCACTACTGTGTTATAGCAGGCCACGCCGTTGGTAAAGCACGACGGACCCATTATAGCGTCGTCGCGGCAGTTCGTACCCTCTCCTTCTTCTTCGTGCCCAACCATCTTGCATCGCGACCACATCCCAACGATTGAGGTGAATTCGCAGATCCAGCAACCGGGGCCAAGCCAGCCTGCTTGAGACGCACTGGGGATCAGGAAGCTCAAGGCTACTGCTGCCGCAAGAACCCTGCCTCGTCCGTTCATCATCCTGCCCGCCTTTGCGCACAAACTAGCACTTCTAGATTGCAGAAACAAGATAGAGCTGTTTACTGAACGAGGCGACACGCATCTCGCGCCTCCGGGGACCGCGATGGTTACTCTTACCCCCAAGGACAGGATCCGCCGGCCGCTGAAGGCTGCGCCGCTTGCCTGCCCTGGAAAGGGGTAACCCCGCCATGACCCTTACGATCCGCTTCCGTTTCCTGGGTGTCTGGATTCTCGCCGCCGTCCTGCTGCTGCCGCTGCCGGCGGCGGCGGCTCCGGGGGTCACCGCGTCCGCAGACCCCACTCTCCTCTCCTCGCTTTGGGCCTTCCTGGGCGCGGACACCGACAACCGGGGCTGCATCGACCCGGACGGCTGCCCCTCCGGGTCCCAGAGCGACAACCGCATCACCATCGACCCGAACGGCGCCAGCGCCGACTCCGACAACCGCGGCACCATCGACCCGGACGGCTAGCCTCACCCTCTTCACGCGCTCCCCCGGGGGCTCCACCGGTGGCCCCCCGGGTTCTCTTTTTCTCTTGCAGAGATTCCCGGTTTGCGCTACCTTCTTGTCCGCGAGAGCGACTACATGCCCGGGGAATCCTCCAACCGTCCGACGCGAGAGGAGCTCGACAAGCTCCTGGCGAAGATCCGGCCCAGGATGGCGCGTCTGTTCCTGCGTCATGGGGTTCCTTTGGAGGAGGCGGCGTGTCTGGCCGCCGAGGCATGGCGCTCGTACCTCTACCGGTGGGACCGGGTGCGCAATCCCGAGTGGTGGCTGCTCGACTGGCTCGAGAAGGCGATCCGGCGCACCGCCAACCCCTCTCCCAAGGAGCCGCGAGATGACTGAACGCCACCCCGATCCGCAGACCCTCGCCCGCTACATGCAGGGCCAGCTCTCCGCCGACGAGCGCCGGGAGGTCCAGCGCCACCTGGCCGCGTGCCCGGCCTGCCAGGCCGCCGCCGGCGCCCACTACGACCCGGTGTTCGACCGGGTCTTCGCCGCCGCGCCGGGCGAGCTTTCGGCGATCCTGCAGGAGATCGACGAGGCGGCGCGGCTCCTCGCGGACCTCCTGGGAAGACCCGCCTCCGAGCGGCGGGGACTGGTCGAGGGGGAGGTGCGGTTCCACGCCCTGCTGCTCTGCGACCTGCTCAGCAAGAAAAGCCGGGCGGCCTGGTTCCGGGACCCGGAGGCCGCGGTGGAGCTGGCCGGGCTCGCCGTGGCCGTGGCCGAGCGCCTGGACCCGGACCACTACGGCGCGATGCGGGTCGAGGACGCCCGGGCCCTGGCCTGGGCCCACCTCGGCAATTCCCGGCGGATCGCCTCGGACCTGCGGCGGGCCGAGGAGGCGCTGGGCCGGGCCGAGGAGCACTTCCAGCGCGGCGACGGCGACGCCTACACCGAGGCCGAGATCCTCGGCTTCAAGGCCTCCCTGCGCGCCTCCCAGGGCCGGTTCGACGAGGCCGTCAAACTGCTCGACGGCGCGATCGACATCTACCGCCAAGCGCGGGACCGCCACCTCGAAGGAAAGGCACTGATCAAGAAGGGGACCGCCCATGGCTACGCCGGCCGGTGGGTAGAGGCGGTCCGGCTGATCCGCAAGGGACTGGACCGGATCGATCTGCTCGAAGAGCCGCGCCTCCAGGTCTCGGCCCGGCACAACCTCATCTGGTTCCTCACCGACAGCGGCCATCCGCAGGAGGCGCAGCAGGACATCGAGAAAACGCGGCAGCTCTACCTCGACCTCGGCGAGCCAATGAACCTGGTTCGCCTGCGCTGGCTCGAAGGCCGGGTCGGCCGCGAGCTGGGCCGGTTGGACGAGGCCGAGGCGGCTCTACGGTCGGCGCGGGACGCCTTCCTCGAGCGCGGCATCGGCTTCGACGCCGCGATGGTCTCGCTCGACCTCGCCATGGTCCATGCGGTGCGCGGGGAGAAGGCGGCCCTGAAGCAGCTCGCCGCCGAGATGGTGCCCATCTTCGAGTCGCGCGACGTCCACGAGGAGGCCCTGGCAGCGCTCCTGCTCTTCCGGCAGGCCGCCGAAGCGGAGGAGGTCACCCTCGACCTCCTCCACCAGATGGCCACCTATTTCCAGCGGTCTCGCCACGACCCCGAGCTGCGGTTCGAGGCCGCCTCCGGAGAGAAATCGTGAAAGGGAGGGACGATCTGCCGCCGCTGGTGTGGCGCGAGCCGCCCCCGGGATACGCCGATCTCTGCGGCTTCGGGCAGGCCGGTGACCCTTTTGAACAGCAGGGTGCCGAAACGGTTGAGCGCCACGACACCAAGCCCGAAGAGCGGGCGGGGCGCCCGCGTTCCCAGGCCCCACTCCACGATCGCTCGCGGACCTCAATCGCGCTCACACGATCGACAGCTTCGGCTTGACCGCCTCCTGCCGCTCGACCTCCTCGACCACGGCTTCGGCCACGTGGCGGAAGGCGTCAGAGTGGGCCCCCTGGGGCTCGGAGACCACGATCGGCACGCCGGCGTCGCCGCCCAGGACGATCTTGGGATCGAGCGGGATGGCGCCGAGGAAGGCCGTGCCCAGGAGGTCGGCGGTCTTGCGCCCGCCTTCCTTCTTGAAGATGTCCGTGGGCTGGCCGCAGTGCGGGCAGATGAAGGTCGACATGTTCTCGATGATCCCGATTACCGGCACGTTGACCTTCTTGAACATGGCCAGGCCCTTGCGGGCGTCGATCAGGGCGACGTCCTGCGGCGTGGTCACGATCACCGCTCCGGCAAGGGGGACGCGCTGCGTCACCGTGAGCTGCGCGTCGCCGGTGCCCGGCGGCAGATCGAGGATCAGGTAATCGAGCGCCCCCCATTCGACATCGCCGAGCATCTGCTCGATGGCCTTCATCACCATCGGGCCGCGCCAGATCACCGGCGTGTCGGTGTCCAGGATGAAGCCGAGGGACATCACCTTGATGCCGTACTTCTCGAAAGGATGGATGCGGTTGCCGATCACCTGCGGCTTTTCTGTGATGCCGAACATCATGGGGATGGACGGGCCGTAGATATCGGAGTCGAGCAGGCCCACCTTGTAGCCGAGCTTGGCCAACTGGACGGCCAGGTTCGCCGCCACGGTCGACTTGCCGACGCCCCCTTTGCCGCTCGCCACCGCCACCACGTGCTTGACCTCGGGGATGAGGCCCGGGTCCTGGGCGATCGCCTTCTGAGCCGTCTCCTCGCGCGAGGGCGGCCGGCTCACGAGCAGGTTGACCTGCACCTCCTGGAAGTCGGGCAGGGCGCCGACCACCCTCTCGACCTCTTCCTTGACCCGCTGGGCCGCGGCCTCGTTCTGGGTGCCGATCTGCAGGTCGACGACGGCCGAACCGGCGCAGGCGCGAACGCGGCTCACGAAGCCGAAGGAGACGATGTCCCGGCTCATGCCCGGGAACTTGATCGTCTTCAGCGCGTCCCACACCGCGGCATCGAAATCAGTTGCCATGAAGATTCCTCGATTCAGTCAGGGGAGAGCGGCGGGCCCATCGACCCGCCGCGACAGGGCGTTTCAAATCGTATCACCGTCCGCGGTTTCGTCGGGCGGCAGCTCGAGGCCGGCCAGGTCGGCGATCCGGCGGCGGACCTCGGCGATCAGCTCGCGCTTGCGCCGCAGGCCGAAGTCCTCGATGCGGATCGGCGTGCCGTAGCACACCCGGACCGTGCCGGGACGGATCGTCCAGGTCCCCTTGCGCTGGATGTCCCGCGTACCCCGGATGCCGACGGGCACGATGGGCAGGCCGCTCTTCAGGGCGAGCAGGAAACCGCCGCGCTGGAAGGGGAGCAGGGTGCCGGTGAGCGAGCGGGTCCCCTCGGGGAAGAGCAGGATCGAAGTCCCGGCGCGCAGGCGGGAGATGGCCGAGGCGAAGCTCTGCCGGGCGCTGCTGCGGTCTCCCCGGTCGATCGGGATGAAGCCGCCCGCCGCCAGCGCCCAGCCGAAGACGGGAACGCGGAACAGGCTGCGCTTGGCCATCATGCGGACCTGGCCGGGCACGGTCGAGAGGAGGACGGGGATGTCGAACAGGCTCTGGTGATTGGCCAGGAAGATGTAATTGCCGTGCGGATCGATCTCCGGAGGGCATTCGACCTCGACGCGCAGGCAGCCCGCGGCGAGCAGGGAGGTGGACCACAGGCGCGCGACGGCGAACACCCAGATTCCGCGCGGCGGGATCCAGCTCACCAGGATCGCCAGGAGGCCGAAAATCAGGCTGCCCAGGACCAGGAACGCATTCCCGGTGATGGTGGCGAACACGGTCAGCCAGGCGGGGACCGGGCGAGGGCCGCCTGCGGGGGAGGGGGAGGCATTCACGGGCGGTATTCTAGCCGCGCTGTCCTCGGCTCCGAACGGACCTCCTCCCCCTCCCTGCTAGAATCCCCGGCGTATGAGCGTGGTGTCCCACTTCGCCCGGCGGTTCCGGTTCCTTTCTCTGCTGCGGGGGAGCCTCGCGCTCGGCGCATTCTACGACCTGGCTTTCGCCGTGCTCATGGTGGCCGCTCCAGGCGTGCCAGCGCGGATGCTCGACCTCCCGCTCCCTCCGCCCGCAGCGACGTTCTACCTCTGGGTGATGGCCGTCCTGCTCGGCATGCTCGCCTGCCTCTACCTGCTCGCCGCCCGCGACACCCGGCGCTACAGCGGCATCGTGGCGGTCGCCATCGGCGGCCGGATCGCCGGCGGGCTCGCCCTGGCCCTCGCCGCCCTGCGCGGCCCGGACCTGGACGGCCTCTATCCACTGGCCGCCGCCGACCTGGGATTCGGCCTGGCCCATGCCCTCTTCTGGTACCCGGTCCGCTCGTGAAAAAGCTCTGGCAGGTGGCCCAACAGACGGGGGAGCTGGCCGTCCTGACCGGACAGGCTTTCGCCGCCCTCGTCCGTCCCCCCTACGAGATCGGCCTCTGGACCCGCCAGATGGAGCAGATCGGCGTCCGCTCCCTCGGCGTGGCCAGTATCACCACGATCTTCACCGGCATGGTGATGGCCCTGCAGACCGCCCTCTCGTTGCCGTCCCTGGGGATCAAGTACTACATCGGGGCCGTGGTGTCGAAGTCGCTGGTCCGCGAGCTGGGACCGGTGCTCACCGCCCTGATCGTTGGCGGGCGCATCGGCTCGGGCATGACCGCGGAGATCGGCACCATGAAGGTCACCGAGCAGATCGACGCCCTGCGCTCGATGGCCGCCGACCCGGTGAAGAAGCTGGTGGTGCCCAAGCTGGCCGCCACGCTGGTCATGCTGCCGGCCCTCACCCTGATCGGCGACGCGCTCGGCATCCTCGGCGGCCTGGTCATCGCCACCTCCACGCTCGACCTGCCGGCGGGTCTCTACCTGAACGACGTCTTCGACGCCCTGAACCTCGGGGACGTCGCGAGCGGCGTCGGCAAGTCCTTTTTCTTCGCGTACTTTATCGCGATCGTCGGAT
>CAWJGT010000031.1:0-64874 GCA_963842525.1 uncultured Holophagales bacterium | reverse complement strand
TGTTTCCTCGACCGAAGGGCCTGGGTCAGTCTTGTTCGTGCTGGGGGGGATCGTCTCCTCTGCAGCACCTTTCTGGGCCGCCTCGGTAGAAAGAGGGGTAGTCTTCTCGTCGCCGCAACCTCCCAAAATGCAAAGCAAGAGGGCTGTAGCTCCCCATTGTGGCAACCTCTTCATGGATTCTCCTTTGTCAGGACACCCATCGTAGCTACCAGATCCAGGAATCGCTGCTGAGCCGGGATGATATCTTGTTACGAAACGTAGGTCGACGTCAATAAGTGCCGACGTTTCGTAACGGGCTCTGTAAAAAGCCCCCGGGTCACCCCGGGGGCTGTGGTGTGCGGAGCCGAGGGGCGGCCCTACTCGGGCTGCCAGGTCGGGATGCGGCCCGGGGTCCAGGGGGCTCCGGCGGCTTCGAGCTTGTCCTCCAGCGCCTTCAGGTCGACCTCGACCAGCTTGCGGAGGTCGTTCAGCGCCGGCGCAAAAGCCTCCGCGGCCAGGCTGTAGCCGTTGTACTGCGTCTGCGTCGGGGCGGAGCTGGAGGTCCACTGGCCGTAGATCACCTGCCCCAGGCGGTCGAGGATCGCGGGCGGCGTCGGCTCGTTGCGGCCCGCGAGGACCGGATCGCCCGTCAAGGCCTCCTGGAGGCCCTGCAGCCGTGTCTCGAGGGCTTCGGCCTCGTTGAGGAGGCCGGGGTCCGCCTTCGGCGTGTCGAGCAGGGCGCGCTGGATGAAGTTGAGCCGCGTCCCGGTCTCTTCGAGCAGTTGCAGGGCTCCGGCCACCGCCCGTTGCAGGCGCGCGGTCTTCTGCTGGAAGGCGAGCACCGCGGGCCGGTCCTCGGCCGGCAGGCTCGCCAGGCCCAGCGGCACCGCCTCGAAGGTCTGCGGCTCGCCGAGAGGCGTCAGCTTGCTCTCCACCCGCTTGGCGAAGGAAACGGTGTACCGGCCCGGCGCCGCCAGCGGCCCACGGTCCGGCTCGTTGAAGGGGTTGTCGCCGGGCGGCTGGTTGAGCTGGGTCGGCATGCTGCTCGGATAGCGCAGGTCCCAGGCGACGCGGTGGAAGCCCGGCTGCGGTCGGTCCCTGGCCGCGCCAGACCACGTTGCCGTCCTCGTCGGCGACGGTGACGAGGATGACCGGCTCCTTTTCCCGCTCCTCGGCGCGCAGCTCGTCCCAGGTCGGGTAGGCGACGTTGCCGCCCTCCTTCTCGACCTCCCGCTCCGTCTCCCAGCGCGTCTTCCTGCGCGTCTTGAGCTCGTCCTTCAGGTAGTAGGTGAACACCGCGCCGAACGGCGGGTTGGGCGCGGTGTAGTAGGACTCGCCCTGGAAGGCCTTGCCGGGGAGCCCGAGCGGCGCGCGCGGGATGTACATCCAGGCCTTCTTGACCGGGAAGCTCACCAGCTCCTGGTCCAGCGTGTCGGCTTTGAGGAGCCGCAGCGGCGTGTAGTCGTCGAGGATGTAGAAGCCGCGGCCGAAGGTCGCCGAGCACGAGGTCGTTCTCCCGCCGCTGGATGGCGATGTCGCGCACTGCGATGGTGGGCAGGCCGCCCTTGAGCTGGATCCACTTCTTGCCGCCGTCGAGCGAGAAGAACAGGCCGAACTCGGTGCCCGCGAAGAGCAGGTCCGGATTCGACGTGGTCCTCGGCGACCGCGTAGACCGGACCGTTCTTGGGCAGGTCGCCGGCGATCGAGGTCCAGGTGCGGCCGCGGTCGGTGCTCTTGAGCAGATAGGGCTTGAAGTCGCCCATCTTGTGATTGTCGAAGGCGGCGTAGACCGTGCCCGCGTCGTGGAGGGAGGCGGTCAGGTTCGACACGTAGGTGTTCTCGGGGACGCCCGGGAAGCGGTCGATCTTGCGCCAGTTGGCGCCGCCGTCCTCGGTGACCTGGACCAGGCCGTCGTCGGTGCCGACGTAGAGCAGGCCCTCCTTCTTCGGCGACTCGGCGAGCGAGACGATGTTGCCGTAGAAGGAGGTCGAGGCGTTCTTGGCCACCGTGTCGATGCCCCACACCTTGCCCATGACCTTGAGCTTGTTGCGGTCGATCTGCCGGGTGAGGTCGGGGCTGACCGGGCGTCCAGGAGTTGCCGCGGTCGTCGCTGCGGAAGAGCCTGCTGGGCGGCGAAGTAGAGCCGGGTGTTGAGGTGCGGGCTGATGATCAGCGGCGAGTCCCAGTTCCAGCGCAGCGCGGGCTCTCCCTTGCCGGGCTGGGGCTGGATGTCGATCGTCTCGCCGCTCTTGCGGTCGTAGCGGACGAGGCCGCCGTACTGCGACTCGGCGTAGACGATGTTCGGGTCCTTGGGGTCGACCACGGTCTCGAAGCCGTCGCCGCCCTGGGTGACGAACCAGTCGGCGTTGGTGATGCCGTGCGCCGTCGCGGTGCGCGACGGGCCGCCGAGGCTGAAGTTGTCCTGGGTGCCGCCGTAGACGTTGTAGAAGGGCAGGGCGTTGTCCACCTCGACCCGGTAGAACTGGGTGATCGGCAGGTTGCCGAAGAACGTCCAGGTGGCCGCCGGTCGAACGTCTCGTAGAGGCCGCCGTCGCAGCCCACCAGCAGGTGGTCGGGGTTCTCGGGATCGATCCACACCACGTGGTTGTCCACGTGCTTGTGCCGCTCCCCGGCGTTGCGGAAGGTCTTGCCGCCGTCGTTCGTCACCTTGAGGAAGACGTCGACGGAGTAGACGCGTGTCGACGTCCGTGGGATCGGCGAAGAGCTCCTGGTAGTACTGCGGGCTGCCCGCGACGTAGCCGCTCCGCTTCTCCCAGTTTGCGCCGCCGTCCGTGGAGCGGAAGAAGCCGCCGGCATCGCGCGCCGCCTCGATGACCGCGTAGACCACGTCGGGGTTGGCCGGTGCGATGGCGAGGCCGATGCGCCCCATCTCCTCCTTGGGCAGGCCGCTCTCCAGCTTCTTCCAGGTGGCGCCGCCGTCGACGGCTCTTGTGGATGGCCGACTCGGGGCCGCCGTTGATCAGCGTCCAGACGTGCCGGCGCCGCTGGTAGGAGGAGGCGTAGAGCACGTCGGGGTTGCGCGGGTCCATCACCAGATCGGAGACGCCCGTGTTCTCGCTGATGGCGAGGACCGCCTTCCAGGTCTTGCCGCCGTCGGTCGTCTTGTAGAGGCCGCGGTCGCCGCCCGCCGCCCACAGCGGCCCCTGGGCAGCCACGTAGACGACGTCGGAGTTGCGCGGGTCGACGACGATCTTGCCGATGTGCTCGGAGGTCTTGAGCCCGACGTTGTTCCAGCTCTTGCCGCCGTCGGTCGACTTGTAGACGCCGTCGCCGTAGGCCACCGAACGCTGGCTGTTGTTCTCGCCCGTGCCGACCCAGACGACCAGCGGGTCGTTGGGATCGATGGTGACGCAGCCGATGGAGTAGGAGGCCTGGCCGTCGAAGATCGGTGCCCAGGTGGTGCCGGCGTTGATGGTCTTCCAGACGCCGCCCGAGGCCACCGCCACGTACCAGGTGTTCGGCTCCCTGGGATGGATCGCGAGGTCGCCGATCCGGCCCGAGGTCATGGCCGGCCCGATGCCGCGCAGCGAGAGCCCGGTGAACGTGCCGGGGTTCCAGGGGTCCTTCTTCTCGTCCTTCTTGGCGTCGGACGAGGCCTTTTTGTCCTTGTCCGTCTTCGTCGCACCCTTTTCGGCGGGAGCGGCCCAGGCGCCGCTCGTGAGCAGCAGGACCAGCAAGGCGATCAACGAGGAGATTCTTTTCACGGAGATTCCTCCAAAAGCATGTTACGAATGTCTGTGAGCAAGCCTTGCCCACACATCGGCGCCCGATTCTACCCGGCTACGCAGGAAGACGAGAAAATTTTCTATGGAAGCGCCTTCGCCGACCGGCCGCGGAAGACCAGGAAGGCGGGGATGCCGAGCACCAGGAGGCCGACGCCGAGGAGCGACTCGACCGGCTTTTCGGCCAGGGTGTTCCCGATGAGCAGCAGGCAGGCGAGGATGAAGAGGGCCGGCACGAGGGGGTAGCCCCAGGTCCGGTAGGGGCGCGGGAGGTCGGGGGCGCGCCGGCGGAAGACGAAGACGGCGGCGGCCGTGGCCGCATGGAAGACGACCGAGGCGAAGACCACGTAGGTGTAGAGCTGCTCGTAGGTGCCGGAGAGGGCCAGCAGCGCGGCCCAGGCGCTCTGGGCCCACAGGCACCGCACCGGCGTCCGGTATCTCGGATGAACCTCGGCGAGCGGCCGGAAGAAGAGGCCGTCGGCCGCCATGGGCAGGTAGATCCGCGAGCTGTAGAGGATGGTCGACGAGATGCAACCGAACGTCGAGATCAGGACGGCCAGGGAGACCAGCCGCGCCGCCCCCGGTCCGAAAAGGGTGGCCGCCGCCGTCTCGCCGATGCGCGGCGTCTCCGCCATGGCGCTGATGGGCAGGGCCCGCAGATAGACCAGGTTGAGCAGCAGGTAGAGCCCGAGGACCGCCAGGGTGCCGAGGATTAAACCGCGCGGCAGCGTCCGTCCGGGGTTGCGCACCTCGCCGGCCGAGCAGGTGAGGCCGTACCAACCGTCATAGGTCCAGAGCGCCGCGATCATCGCCACGCCGAAAGCGGCCAGCAGGCCCGTGGGCACGCCGGGCGACGGCTCCGTGAAAGCCGAAGCCGCGGGCGCGGGCGCCAGCAGACCGAGGAGGCCGAAGGCCAGGATCAAGCCGATCTTGAGGACCGTGAGCGCATTCTGCACCCAGGCCCCCTCTTTGAGGCCGATGTGGTTGATCCCGGTGAGCACCACGATGGCGAAGACCGCCGCGATCTGGCCGCCGCTGACCGACCACGTCCAGCCTCCGAACGGGAGGGACAGCAGGACGTTGCGGGTGGAGAAGAACGGCAGGAAGCTCCCGAGGTATTCGCCGAACGCCACGCCCAGGGCCGCGATGCCGCCCGACATGATCACCAGGAAGGCCATCCAGCCGTACAGGAACCCCCACAAAGGCCCGTACGCCTCCTTGACGTAGTGGTACATCCCGCCGGCCCGCGGGAAGAGCACGCCGAGCTCGGCATAGGTGAGCGCTCCCGCCAACGTCAGCAGCCCTCCCGCCGTCCATACCAGGAGGATCAGCCACGGGTCCGGCAGCACCCGCGCCATGTCCCCGGTCGTAATGAAGATACCGGTCCCCACCACCGAGCCGATGGTGAGCAGGGCGGCGTCCCACACCCCGAGGCCGCGGACGAGGCGGGATTCGGGGTGCTGGGGGATAGGCTCTGCAACACGGACCGGCTCGGGGGGTGTCATGGCGGGTATCTTGGCGGTTTCGGGGGCGGGGGGGAAGGGGCAGGGGCCATGCTTGATCCATGCAGATATCATATGTATGATGGAGGTGTGCAGGTCGAATTCGACCCGGCCAAGGCCGCGGCCAATCTCGAAAAGCACGGCGTGTCTTTCGACGAGGCGGCGGGAAGCCTGCTCGATCCGTCGGCCCTGGTGCGCGAAGACGAGGACGCCGAAGGGGAGAGGCGCTTCGTGCTGGTAGGAATGTCCGGCGAATGGCGGCTGCTGACGGTGTGCTATGCCCTGCGCGACGAGGAAGAGACGATCCGGCTGATCTCGGCTCGCCAGGCGACCCGTAGAGAGGAGAGACAGTATGCGCAAGGAATATGACTTCACCGGCGCCAAGCGCGCCAAAGACGTGTCCCATCTGGCCAAGCTGCAAGCGGAAGCTGCCCGCGGGAAGACCCGGATCACGATGTTGATCGACGATGACGTCCTGGCAGCGTTTCGGGCTCGTGCCGAGCAAGAGGGCAAGGGATATCAGACCCTCATCAACGCGACTTTGCGCGCGACGCTGGCTCCGGAGTCTGCGCCGGTCACGATCGAGGCGCTGCGCCAGGTGCTGCGGGAAGAGCTCCACTCTCGCTGACGAAAGGACGATTCGTTGGGCGAGGGAAGGTGTAGCTTTGCCTCAATCATTCAGGTCCAGCGGTGGTCCCGATCCGCATCCTGGGCCTCCTTCTGGACCTCCTTCCAGCGCTCGTCCAGACGGCCCCGGGCATAGGCTCTAAACCGCGGTCCAGCGGTTTCCAAGGCCGGCCAGATATGGAGCGGGTCGCCGCGCCAGGACAAAAGCACTGGATCGCCGACCTCGAGGGCGGCATCGAGGTAGCTCCACTGGCGAAGCCCGGCGGTCGCGGCGAAAGCGTCGAGAAGCTCCCGGACGTGCTCCTGATCCCGTTGCCGCCGCAGGGCACTGCGGCAGGAGAACCGCACATGATCCGATGGGTCGCTTTCCGCATGCCGCCGCAGCTCCTCCGCAAGGCAGCCGGGAGCCATCCAGCCACAAAGGTGCGCAGCCCGGGCCCTTTTTATGGACTCGGAGCTCTGCAGCAGCCTTCGGAGGTCATGAGAGACTCCCCCATCGTCCAGCTTGCGGAGGGCCCGGCCGATCTGCCACAGGCGCCAGGTCTGGTCTTCCCGAACAGCTAGGATGCCGTGATCTCGCGGTAGATCCGTGCGAGGAGTGGTAGACGCAGGGTCTGCAGGACATCGGGAGGGATGCTTGCAAAGTCGCGCTCCATGCTCTCCAAGTACATCTTCAACTCGGAAAGGGAGAAGGGCGGGACCGTAATAAGCGCAGCTCCCTCTCCTGGAGCCGACGCGCGGCCCCCGGCGCGGTCGTCATGGCGAGGCGCATCCCCCAGTCCTTCCAGGGGAAGCTCTGCCAGCTCTACGGCTTCGCGGACATCCTGCACATCGTCGACGCAGACGGTCAGCCTGAAGAGAGGCCAGGGTGACCTCGGGTTTGATGCTGAAATGACCGAGCAGGTGGTCGACCTTGCGGCGCGTGGTCGGCTCGTCTTCACTCGCAGCAATGTTCGGGAGCCTGCGTAGAGCCGCTACAACAGGTTCTGGAACAAGTTGGGCGAGAACGTCCTTCTGCAACCGACCCTCGGTGAGGAACACAAAGGCCTCCTCTAGATCCCACGGCGGTGGACCTATCGCGAGGTAGAGGTCGGGAAGGATGTCCTCGACGAGGTCGGTGAGAGACCATGCCCTTCGGGTGCGCCGGCTCTTGCACTGCACAACGACCCGGTGGCCGTGCAACTCGGCCCGAAAGTCCCCTCCGCCTCCCTCCGGCTCAAGGGTCAGCCAGACCTGCAGCAACTCGTCTTGATCGACCACGGCGTCATGCATGCGGACGTTCAGCGCCCAGTCCAGATTCGTCAGGACTTGGTAGAGGACGCCGTAAAGGGTCGCGGAACCACCGGGCTGAGGCATAGGCTCGTTCCCGGCGCAAGTGTATCCGGCGGCGAGTGGGGCCAGGGAGCTTGAAATCGTCCGACTGCTGGGGGAGAATCGGTTCTCGAAGGAGAGGAGAAGCTAGCGTGTCCAGCGTACGTCTTGACTCCGACGATTACGAGTTCCAGAGCCGCTTGGCTGCGGCGTGGGAGTCGCGCTGGAACTGGACGACCTGCTCCGCGGTCGGGGAGGCCCAGAAATCGCTGGTGCCGGCCACTCAGGCGGCCCGGAGCTGGTGCCAGGCGGTTTGCTCGGGAGGCCTTCACGCCAGGACGAAGGCGGGACTTCTGAGGGGGAGATAGAAAAAAGTCTTGCATTACGCTGAGTTACCGCCTAAACTACCCCCATGACATACCTCACTGAGCGGCAGAAAGAGATCCTGGAGTTCATTCAGGAGTACCGGCGGGAGCGCGGCATCGCTCCTACACACCGGGAGATCTGCGAGCGGTTCGGATTCTCCTCGTATGGCACGGCGTACAAGCATTTGAAGCTGCTTCAGGAGAAGGGGTTCCTGCGGCGCGACTGGAACCAGAAGCGGGGCATCGAGCTGCTGCGGGCCATCCCCGGCGGCGACAGCACGGACCGGGAGCTGCCGTTCTACGGCCGTATCGCGGCCGGCCGCCCCATCGAGGCGCTGTCCGGCAGCGAGCGGGTGGCCGTCCCCGGGCATCTGCTGAGCGGCCGGCCGGGCGACCACTACGTGCTGCGCGTGGTCGGCGACTCGATGATCGAAGAGGGCATCTATGACGGCGACTTCGTCATCGTGCTCCGCCGGGACCTGGCCGAGCCGGGCGAGATGGTGGTGGCGCTGATCGGCGATGACGCGACCCTCAAACGCTTCTACCCCGAGGGGAACATCGTCCGCCTCCAGCCGGCCCACCCGACTATGGAGCCGATCCGCGTCCCGGCGCAGAACGTGCGGGTCCAGGGCGTGGTTGTCGGCCTGATGCGGAAGTTCTGACGGCCATGGCACCCCGGTCTGCTTCCGGAGCTTCCGGCGGAGCTTCCCGCGGAGCTTCCCGCGGAGCTTCCAATATTCGGTATGACCTCTTCCGCAACGCGCTCGGCTTCGGCGTGGCCGTCGCCCGCGGCGGCCGGCTGATCTGGCTCGGGCACTCCCCGACCCCGGAGCGGGCAGAGGAGTCACTCCTGCGCAGTTGGCCGGACGCGGTCGCCGATCCCGAGGCGGCCCCCCTGCCGGAGGTCCGGCACCAGCTCGACGAGTACCTTGCGGGTCAGCGGCGGGCCTTCGACCTGCCGCTGGAGGTCTCCGGGACGGAGTTCCAGCGGCTCTGCTGGCAGGCACTTCAGGAGATCCCTTTCGGCGAGACCCGCACCTATGGCGAGATGGCCCGCCACATCGGCCGCCCCGCGGCGGTCCGGGCCGTGGGCCACGCCAACCACGACAACCCGATCGGGGTCATCATCCCCTGCCACCGGGTGATCGGCGCAAACGGCTCGCTCACCGGCTACGCGGGCGGGCTCGACATGAAACGGACGCTCCTGGAGCTGGAGGGGGTGTTGCCGCGGATGCTGCCGTCGATCCTGGCCTAGACGCGCACTCCCGCATGACGAAGCGCAATCCTGGAAGGGAGGAGGGGCAGGCGCATCGGTTCGGCGGCGACTGGACGTCCACCAAACTTGAAATCTTGAAGGGTTATCTCGGGGCCTATACGACAGCTCTCAAGAATCAGCCCTTCAAGACAGCCTACATCGACGCCTTCGCGGGCACGGGTTACCGTACGCTGCAGCAGGCCGGCTCGGATGCGGATACGCTGTTCCCCGACCTGGCCGAGGAGGCGCCGCAGACACTCCTCGACGGTTCGGCCAGGCTTGCACTCAAGATTGAGCCCCGGTTCGACCGGTATATCTTTGTCGAGAGAGATCCAGACAGATGCGAGCAACTGGAGCGACTCCGCGAGGAGTTCCCCGGGCTGGCGAGCGACATATGGGTCGAGCAGGGGGATGCCAATCGGATCATCCAGGATCTCTGTGGCAAGAACTGGAGCCAGCGTCGCGCGGTGCTGTTCCTCGATCCGTATGGGATGCAGGTGGAATGGGCGACGATCGAGAAGATCGCCAGAACGGGGGCAATCGACCTTTGGCTGCTCTTCCCCCTAGGGATTGGAGTCAACCGCCTGCTTCCTCGTTCCGGACAGATCCCGGAAGGATGGCGCAACCGTCTCAATGTCCTTCTGGGCACGACCGACTGGTACGAAGCGTTTTATCGGCGGGAAACGAAGAAAACCCTGTTCGGGGATGAAGAGACGACTCTCGTCAAGGAGAAAATGGAGGTCATCGGCGAGTACTTCGTCCAGCGGCTGAAGACCGTCTTCCGGGAGGTAGCACCGAAGCCCAAGGTCCTCATGAATTCGAGCCACTGTCCTCTCTATCTGTTCTGCTTTGCTGTCGGCAGCCCCAACCCCGGTGCGAGGAAGATCGCCCTCCGGATCGCGCGCCACATCCTTGAGAGCGACTGAGCCATGGGTTTGAAATCTACGATCGAATGGACGGAATCCACCTGGAACCCGGTCACGGGCTGCACCAAGATCAGTCAGGGTTGCAAACACTGCTATGCGGAAAGGATGGCGGAGCGTCTTCAGGCCATGGGACAGGCCAACTACAGGAACGGCTTCCAGTTGACCTTGCAGCCGCACATGCTCGAGCTTCCCCTGGCGTGGAAGCGCCCCCAGACGATCTTCGTGAATTCCATGAGCGACCTTTTCCATAGCGACGTGCCCATCTCCTACATTCAGCGTGTCTTCGGCGTCATGCGCCGAGCGGACTGGCACCGGTTCCAAGTCCTGACCAAGCGGGCCGACCGCCTCGCCGAGGTCGATCCTCAGATCGACTGGCCGGCCAATGTCTGGATGGGCGTCAGCGTTGAGAGCGCGGATCATGTCGAGCGCATCGACGATTTGCGCCAGACTCAGGCCAAGGTGAAGTTCCTCTCCCTGGAGCCGCTTCTTGGGCCGTTGCCCGGTCTCGACCTGCGCGGCATCCACTGGGTAATCGTCGGGGGTGAGTCCGGCCCAGGAGCGCGAGCTGTCGAGGAGGCGTGGATCCTCGGGATCCGGGACCAGTGCCGCCAGGCTGGAGTAGCCTTCTTCTTCAAGCAATGGGGTGGGAAGCAAAAAAAGAGGGCGGGCCGGCTTCTCCAGGGGCGCACCTGGGACGAGTTGCCGGATCCGGCGTCCGTTCCGTCCTGACCGCTCGCCTGCCCCGTTGCCCTGCTCCGTTTTTGCGGTAAGATGCGGGCGCTTTTTCGAGAGAGCGCCATGGAGCTAGACCGTCTACTCAAACTCATGACGGACAAGGGGGCCTCTGACCTCCATCTGAAGCCGACCCGTCCGCCCCTGCTGCGGATCACCGGCCGTCTGATGCCTCTGGAGGCCGAGCCGCTCACGCCGGACGTGCTGAACCAGATGCTCATGAGCATCCTGTCGCCCCGGCAGAAGGAGAAGCTCGAAGAGAAGCTGTCCGTCGACCTCGGCTATGGCGTGCGCGGCCTGGCCCGCTTTCGTTGCAACATCTATATGCAGCGCGGCACGATCGCCGCCTGCTTCCGCCGCATCCCCTACCAGATCAAGAGCCTCGAGGAGCTGGAGCTGCCATCGGTGCTCCTCGATTTCTGCGACATCCCCATGGGGCTGGTGCTGATCACCGGTCCCACCGGCAGCGGCAAGTCGACCTCCCTCGCCGCCATGATCCGCTACATCACGAACCGCCGGCCGGTGCACGTGATCACCATCGAGGACCCGATGGAGTTCCTGTTCACCGACGGCGTGGCCACGATCTCCCAGCGCGAGGTGGGGACGGACACGAACAGCTTTTCCGAGGCGTTGCGCAACGCCATGCGGCAGGACCCCGACGTCATCATGGTCGGCGAGATGCGCGACCCGGAGACGGTCTCGACCGTGATCACGGCGGCGGAGACCGGCCACCTGGTCTTCTCGACCCTGCACACCAACACCGCGCCGCAGACCGTCGACCGCATCCTGGACACCTTCCCGGCCGACCAGCAGAACCAGGTGCGGGCCCAGCTCGCGCAGGTCTTGAAGGGGGTCGTCTCCATGAAGCTGGTGGAGCGCCAGGAGGGCAACGGCCTGGTGGCGGCACTGGAGATCCTGCGCTCCTCGCCGAAGGTCGCCAAGATGATCGAGAAGGGCGAGGTCAGCCAGATCCACGAGGAGATGGAGTCCTCGGTGACCTATTACCGCATGCAGTCGATGAACCAGTCGCTGCTGGCCCTTTTGGTGCATGGCACCATCTCCTATGCCGAGGCGATGCGGCAGTCCTCTGATCCCGAAGACCTTTCCCTGAAGCTCCGCCGCATGTTTCCCAGCATCGAGGAGCGAGGAGGCGAGATGAGCCCGGTGACATCTGATTTTTCCGAGATCGTCCAGCTCCAGCAGTTCAAGAAGCTTTATGAGGAGCAGGAGGAGAAGCAGAAGGAGAAGTTGGCAGAAAAAGAGGACGAGATCAACGGGCTCCACGGTTTGATCCGCGGCCGGGATCAACAGATCGAGGAGCTCGGCGCCCGGATCCAGGAGCTCTCCCAGGACCGCGAAAAGCTGCGCGGCGACTACGCGCGCCTGCGCCAGGAAGCCCAGGAAAAGATCGACAAGCTGATGCAGCGGATCAAGGAGCTGAATCAGCAGATGATGGGCGGTGCGGTCCGGGGCTGAGGGCCTTCACCAGCTCCACCGCCTCGTCGCGGGTCCTCACCCCGCCGTCCACCTGGGCCTGACGCACGGCCTCGAGCACCTTCCCGACCTCCCGGCCCGGGGGGATGCCCAGCAGGTCCTGGACGTCCTGGCCGGTGACCAGGCGCGGCGGATCGAAGAGGGCCGGCCCCTCGCGGTGGGCAAGATCGACCAGCAGGTCGAGCGCCTTCCTCCAGCCGTCGAGCGTCTCTCCCCGAGCGGCGAGGCGGGATCCAATCGCAACCAGGACGGTCGGCCAGTGCGGGCCGGCGCGATGGAGGAAGCGGCGGCGGCCGACCTCGCCGGCCGGCAGGTCGTTCAGCTCCAGGACCAGAGCCACGTCCGCGGCGGCCTGGCGGGTGAGGCAGCCGGCGTCCCGGAAGCGAACCAGGGCTTCGAGTGGCCGCTGGCCCGGGAGGAGGGGGAGGTTGCGAAAGAGCGCGACGAAGCGGGCGGTCCGGGTGTCCACCATGTCCGCCAGGCCGAAGTCGAAGCCGCGCAGCTCGCGGATGCGACCCTCTAGGGCTTCCAGCTCCGAGAGCGCCGTGCCGGCTTTGCCCGCCTCGCCAGGGTGGCCCAGCCAGAGGCCCGGGTAGAGGTCTAGGGCGATCAGCAGGGCGAGGCCGCGGTGGGCCTCGGGGTGGCCGAAGATGAGCGAGAGCTCCTCGCGCACCCGCTCGGACGCGACCTCGGAGAGGCGCGGCACGGTCTGCCGGGCGAGGCCTATGGTGTCCGGATCGGCGGCAAAGCCGGGAAGCTGGAGCAGGAGGCGGGGGAGGCGGAGAACCCGCAGGGGGTCACCCGAGAAGCTCTCGCCCGTGGTGGCGCGCAGCAGCCGGCGCTTCAGGTCCGCCATGCCGTTCGAACGGGTCGACCAGCTCGCCGGTGCGCGGGTCCAGGGCGAAGGAGTTGACTGTGAAGTCCCGCCGCGCCAGGTCCTGGTGGAGCGTCATGGCCTCGCGGTCCCAGAGGTCGACCTCCACCTCGTCGGCGACCAGCCGGTACGAGGCGAACTCCTTCCCGCCCAGGAGGACCAGCCGGGCCGGCAGCGCTACGGCCAGCCGTTCCGCGATCTCCTTGCCGCGCCCGGCCACCACCGCATCGATGTCGTGGCACGGCAGGCCCAGGGCCCGGTCGCGGAGCACGCCGCCGACCAGGTGACACTCCACACCTTCGGAAGCCGCGAGCAGCGTCCGCACGGCCGGGTGGTGGAGGAGGGCGCGGAAGGCGGGGATGGGCACGGGAGGATTCTAAACGCGGCGGTGGTTTCAACCCCAGGCGGGCACAGACGCCCTCGAATCCATGATCGTGCGGGTGGTCGACAACGTGGGCCGGCCGGTCCTGGGGTTGAAGCCGGAGGACTTCCGGGTCCGGGTGGGCTCCAAGCCGGACCGTCACTGCTGCACGAGCTACGTCCCCCCTCTCCCGGGGGCAGGTGGGGCGATGGGAGAGGGGGACAGGGGGTGAGGTTCCGGCCCGCCCGTGCTAAGATTCCACTTGAAGGCCATGGCACTAACTCACGAAGAAGTAAGGAAAATCTCTGCGCTGGCCCGGCTTCGTTTCTCTCCCGAAGAAGAGGGGAGGCTCATCCACCAGCTCGGCGCCGTCGTCGACTACATCGACCAGCTCCAAGGCTACGAGACCGGGGAGGCCGGCGATGCTCCGCTGTCGCAGGCATCGCACCTGCGCGAGGCCCGCGAGGAGGACGACCGGCCGCACGCCTGCATGCCGCGCGAGCTGTTCCTGGCCAATGCGCCCGCCCAGGCGCTGGGCGAGTTCCTGCTCGTCCCGGAGGTGAAGGGAGGAGGGGAAGATGCCTGATGCTCTGGGAGCTGTCCGTCGAGGAGACCGCGCGGCGGGTGCGGGCGCGCGAGGTCTCGGCCGTCGAGGTCACCGAGGCTGCGCTGGCGCGCACCGCCCGGGTCGAGCCGCTGATCGCGGCCTATCTGGAAGTCTTCGAGACAGAGGCCCGCGCACGGGCGGCGGAGATCGACCGCCGGATCGCGGCAGGGGAGGATCCCGGGCCGCTGGCCGGTGTGCCGATCGCGCTCAAGGACAACCTGAGCCTGGCCGGCCATCCGCTCACCTGCGCCTCGAAGATCCTGGAAGGGTATGTGGCCCCCTACACCGGCACCGCGGTGGAGAGGCTCCTCACCGCCGGCGCCGTGGTCCTCGGCCGCGCCAACATGGACGAGTTCGCCATGGGCTCGTCGTGCGAGAACTCGGCGTACCAGCCGACCCGCAACCCATGGGACCTCTCCATGGTGCCGGGCGGCTCCAGCGGCGGGCCGGCCGCGGCGGTGGCCGCCGGCAGTGTCCCGCTGAGCTTCGGGTCGGACACCGGCGGCTCGGTCCGGCAGCCGGCGGCGCTCTGCGGCGTCGTGGGATACAAGCCCACCTACGGGCGGGTCTCCCGCTACGGCCTGGTGGCGTTTGCCTCGTCCACCGACCAGATCGGGCCGCTGGCGCGCAACGTCCGCGACGCCGCCCTGGCCTTGACGGTCATTGCGGGGCCTGACGCCAACGACTCGACCTGTGCGGATCTTCCCGCCGAGGACTACCTGTCGGGGATCGAGGAGGGCGTCGAAGGGCTGCGAGTGGGGGTCATCCGCGACATCGACGTCACCGGGCTGGACCCGGCGAGCGCCCGCGCCTGGCAGGAGGCCCTCGCGTGCTTCGAGCGCGCCGGGGCCGAGATCGTCGAGGTGTCGGTCCCCAGCCTCGACGCGGCCATCGCCGTCTACTACGTGGTCGCCACCTGCGAGGCGAGCGCCAACCTGGCCCGCTTCGACGGCGTGCGCTACGGCCGGCGCGGCCGCGGCGGACAACCTGCTCGACCTCTACGTCGAGAGCCGCAGCGAGGGCTTCGGCGCCGAGGTGAAGCGGCGGATCATGCTCGGCACGTTCGCCCTCTCGTCCGGCTACTACGAGGCCTACTACGGCCGCGCCCAGGGGGTGCGGGAGCGGATGCGGCGCGAGCTCGCAGCGGCCTTCGAGCAGGCCGACGTGGTGGTGACCCCGACCAGCCCGTCCGCGGCCTTCGGGCTCGGCGAGAAGGTCGACGACCCGCTCGCCATGTACCTCTCGGACATCTTCACCACGCCTGCGAGCCTGGCAGGGCTCCCCGCGGTGGCGGTCCCCACGGGGCTCGACGACCGCGGCCTGCCGCTCTCGCTCCAGATCATGGGCCGGCCGTTCGACGATGCGAAGGTGCTCCGCGCCGCGCGGGCTCTGGAACGGCAGGTGGCGTGGCAGGTCGCCCCGGCGTTCCGGGGGGCGCCCTCTCCCCTTCCCCCTCTCCCGTTCGGGGTGGGGGTCGGGGGACGCACGGGAGAGGGGGTCAGGGGGTGAGGGCGCTGCTCGCGGCCTGCGCCGTCCTTGCGTCATTCCTCGCCTCCGCCGCTCCGGCGCCTCCGGCCTCCCCGTCCCGCCAGGCGGCCGCCGCCCGGTCGGCCCGCGTCCAGCTCGAGGACGGGGTGGTGGCGGCGCTGACCGAGGAAGGCCTGCTCCTGGAGGCGGTTCCCAAGCGGGGAGAGGGGCTCTACGCCTTCACCCGCCGGCTGTGCGGCGACTCCCGCCTCGCCACCCAGGTCATGGAGGTCAATAGCGGGCTCAATACGGGCGGCCAGGAGCTCCAGGCCGGCATGCGCTACCGCTTCCCGTTCGACATCTTGTCCAATGACTGGCAGCTCAAGGCCGTGCGCGCCCTCTTCCCGCAGGACAAGGGGGAGGCCGACGGCTGGCGGCACCAGGCGCGCGGCGTCGGGATGCTCCAGCGCGAGGGGCTGTGGCAGCTCTCCCTCTGGTTCACCGGCACGGGCGAGAACTTCCGCGCCATCCGCGAGTACAACGAGCTCCAGGACGACGACGTGCCCAGCGGCACGGCGGTGACCATCCCCTCGGAGCTGCTGCGGCCGGCCTTCCGCGCCGTCCTGCCGGTCCCCGAGACGCCCTACCACCTCGACTACGGCAAGGACGAGAACGGGGAGTACGCGATCTACCGGCTGCGGCCGGGCGAGGCCCTCTATTCGAGCGTGGTCGTCCGCTTCACCGGCCGGGTCTACGCCAACGATGTGAACGCCCTGGCGGCCGACATCGCCCGCCGCAGCGGCATCCCCGACGTGACCGACATCCCGATCGGCTACCGGGTCAAGATCCCGTTCGACGTCCTGGAGGCCGAGTTCCTGCCCGAGGGCAATCCGCGCCGGGTCGAGTACGAGGCGAGCCTGCGGGAGAGCGCCAAGTTCAGCAACCAGATCCGCGCCAGGGGACTGGAAGGGATCACGGTGATCCTCGACGCCGGGCACGGCGGCCACGATTCCGGCGCTTCGATGGGGGGCGTCTGGGAGAGCCTCTACGTCTACGACATCGCACTGAGGACCAAGCGGCTGCTCGAGTCCCATACCGCCGCCCGGGTCCAACTCACCACCCGCGACGGCAGGGAGTTCCGCATCCAGGACTCCGACGTCCTCCCCTTCTCGCGCGGGCACGCGGTCCAGACCACGCCCCCCTATCCCATCGAGGATGCCAAGGTGGGGGTGAACCTCCGCTGGTACCTGGCCAACAGCGTTTACCGGCGCGCGGTCCAGGGCCACGGCGACGCCCAGAAGGTCGTCTTCCTGTCCATCCACGCCGACTCCCTCCACCCCTCGCTGCGCGGCGCCATGGCCTACCTGCCGGCGGCCGGCATGCGCGGGGACAGCAGCTACGGCAAGACCGGACCCGTCTACACCCTGCGCAAGGAGGTGCAGGAGAGCCCGGTGGTCAGCTTCCCTCTGAAGCAGCGGACCGAGAGCGAGGGCCTCTCCCGCGAGCTGGCCAAGCAGGTGATCGCCTCCTTCAAGGGCGCCGGGCTGCAGGTCCACCCCTTCCAGCCGGTGCGCGATCGGATCATCCGCAACGGCAGCCAGTGGGTTCCGGCCGTCCTCCGCTACAATTCCGTACCGGCCAAGATCCTGCTCGAAGTCTGCAACCTCGCCAACGAGCAGGACCGCAAGCTGTTCCAGACCCGGGCCTACCGCCAGAGGGTCTCGGAGGTGATCGTCCAAGGCATCCTGGCCTACTACGGCCAGGAGGTCGACCTCCCCGGCTTGCAGGTCGCCAACACGGCCAGGTAGGACCTCTTCAGGCCGCCGGCCTTATTCGCTCGGGAACTTTTCCGGCGCTCGCGCGTCTAAAGGAGTAATGGCGCTGTGAGAGCGCCGGGGAGGGCCCGGTGGGGGTAGCCACGGTACCCGCTGTCGCTCAGGATCTGGCGATCGACATCGAGCTCGTAGAACGTCATCGCTGCGGCGATGCCCAAGCGTTCGACGAGGTCTACGCTCGATTCGGAGAGATGGTGTTCAACCTGGCTTTTCGTCTGTCGGGCAATTACGAAGAGGCGGCGGATCTGACGCAGGAGGTGTTCCTGCGGGTCTACCGGCACCTCGCGAGCTTCGGGGGTCGCTCTTCGCTCAAGACGTGGATCTTCCGGATCGCGCTGAACCACTGCCGCGATCGTTTGTCCCGGTGGCGTCCGGTGACGCAGCCGATCGGGGAGAACACGGACGAGGGCGAGCTGGCGTTTCCCGATCCGTCCCGCGGGCCGGAGGAGCTGGCGGTTGCCGCCGCCGAGCAGCGCCGGGTGGCCATCGGGCTCGCCCGGCTTCCCGGGGCCTTCCGGGAAGCGGTGATTTTGCGCGACCTCGAAGGTCTCTCCTACGAAGAAATCGCCGAGGTACTGGGGGTCCGGATCGGCACCGTCCGCTCGCGGATCGCGCGGGGACGGGAGCAGTTGAGGGCCCTCTTGGAGAATTGAAACCATGGACCGTCACCTTTCCACCGAACAGCTTTCGTCCTACCTGGACGGAGAGATCGGTTTTCGGGAGGGGCAGGTTCTCGAAGGGCATCTCGCCTCCTGTGCGAAGTGCCGCGAGGAGCTCGCCTCTCTGCAGCGTGTCGTGATCGGGTTGCGGCGCCTCGAGCGTCCGCCCGTTCCCCCGGCGCTCCCCTTCCGGGTGCGCCAACAGGTCGCGGCGGCCAGCGAGCCCCGCGGCCTGCTGCAAAGCCTGCAGCTTCTGCTCACCGACTTCGAGATGAAACCAGCCGTCCGTGCCTTCGCGGCGATGGGGCTGGCCCTCATCTTCAGCCTCTTCGTGGTGTCGCCGGATTGGAATCCGAGCATCGACCGGCCGGCAGAGCCGGATTTCGTCGTCACCGTCGACACCTATCCCGACCAGCCGCCGCTGCCGCTGCCGCAGACGACCAGCGAAGTGGCCGGGCGGGAATTCGTCTACGCGGGAGGCCGCTGGGTCCAGCGCGGCTTCGAGAACGAGCGGCCAGTCACCCGCGTGGACGCCCAGAGCCCCGAGGGCCAGGCCATGCTCAGCAAGTATTCGGATCTGGGCATGCTGCTGGCCGACGGCTCGCGGGTGGTGCTGCTGTACCGCCTCTCGACCGTCGAGCTGTCCGGGAGCTGATCCCGTCCCTCTACCAACCCTCTCCCTCGTGCCCACGGGGGAGAGGGGTTGTCCCCACCAGCGCTTTCCCTCTTCCCCTGATCGTCCCTGCACGATATCTTTGACGGATCTCGGGACACTCCTTATACTTGGCGGCGGAAGAGAGGGCTCGCGCCGCCGAAGAACGGGCCCATGCCGAGGCAGCAGCTCGCAGTGTGGCCGAGGAGGAGGCGTTGCAGGCCAGGGCAGAGCTGGCACGCCTCCGGGCGGAGCTCGAGCGGCTGCGCGGATTGATGGTGTCGCGTGGTGTCGCGTGAATCGTCGCACCACAATCGTTGCATCGATCGTCGTGGCGTTCGGGCTCACCGGCGCCGTTGTCTACGTGGCGCTCGACAGGGGGCGCAAGACGCTCGACGCGACCGCGCGCGGGGGAGCACCAGGCAAGCTCGTGCAGTTGCGCGACGGCATCACGCACTACGAGCTTCTCCGGTCCGGACACCGGGCGCACCATCGTGTTTGTCATGACCGTTGCCGCGCCGGCGATGGCCAAGGCGCAGCGCAATGATTTTCTGCATCCGGAGCGCTACCCCGACTGGGTAGAGCGATACGAAGTGCAGATGCAGGAGGGCGGACTGTCAGCCGCTTCACGGGGTTGTCGTTGAGGGAGCTCGTGTCGCTCCACTGGTCGTAGCTCGCCGCGACGTTGGTGGGCGGGGTGTGAGGGGCAGGTAGCCCTGCCCCTTTGACCTTTCTTCCCTAAAGGCCTACTGGATCGCCAGGCACGCTCCGGAGCTGTTGACGTAGCTCATGATTTCGTCGATGGAGATCTGGTGCTGACCCGTGACGGGATTCTGGATGGCGCCACACATCACCGGACCGCCCATCGAGCTCGTATCCTGGCAACTATCGGCGCCGCAGTCGACGTCCGGGCACACCGAGCCCGGGGGTGAGACCTGGCCGTCGACGTGGAGGGCGCCGAGAGCATGTCCGATCTCATGAGCCACCAGTCCCGCCTCCCGGTAGGGGGTCGAGAGAACATAGGCCGAGCCCAGGTTGCAGACGGTGCCGAGGAGCCCCGCGTATCCGCGGATCCGGGTACCGCTTGACGATCGGAGCGCCTTGCCGCTGAACAGGTGGACCACATCCCGGTGCACGCTGCCCTGGCTGAGCTGCCACGTGGACCACAGCTCACACCACTGCCCGGCGTAATGGCAGGTGGAGTATGGATCGCTGGCAGGATTGGAGAAGGCGCGTTGGTAGCTGAGGGTGAACACCAGCCCCGTCTCGGAGTACAGGCCGTTGACCATGTTGAGCACACCCTGGATGTACGCGTTGGTCCCGGTGCCATGCAGGGCGTAGTACTCGCCGTCGGCGTCGGTCGCGACCTCCACGACCCGGGTCGTTCCGGCCGCTCCGAGGAGGAGAGCCATCTCGTCTGCAGAGCCGGGCTCCGGCGCCGCCAGACGCGCTTCCTCGGCGAGGAGGCTCTTCCCGTGCTCCTGAAGCTCGGTCATAGCACAGCTCACGCCGGGCTCGGGCTGGAGATCCTGCTCTTCATAGATCACCAGGCGGTCCGTGCCGCCACCGGCGGCGAATTTGTAGGCCGGATCGATGAAGAAACGCCGGCCGTCGATCTCCACGGAGCCCATGATCAGATCCGGGTCCACCACCAGGCGCGCGTCGCTGTCCGGCATCCCCCGGACGCGCCCCTTGAAGGTGCTCACCAGGCCGGGTGGAATCTCCACCTCCCCGGCGGCGGTGACGATCACTTCCCGATACCCTGGGGCCCGGAGGTCGACCGGCTCGAGCTCGAGCTCGTAGGCGCTGCCGCCAAGAGTCAGGGTCAGACGGCCCGTGGCGTCGAGCTCCCGGCGCAGGCGGGAGGGCTCGACAGACTCCAGCGCATAATGCTCCAGGGCCTCCGCCAGTTGCCGGCGCACTTCGTCGTCGGTCGCCGGCTCGGCACGGAAAGCGGGTCCTGCCAAGGCTGCTGCCGGCAGGAGGCAAGGAACCTCCTCGACCGGGTCTGTGCTCGGGCAGCTACCGATGCAGCTCACCGTCACGTTGCTGGACGCGGTCGGTCCGAACCAGCGCACCAGCTCGTGGACCATCCGCCAATCCGTCGTATAGGTCCCGGGGGTCGAAGGCGCGGTCATCGTCCAACTGAAGGTATAGATCTGGCCTGGAGCGACGGAGACCCCCGACGGCAGCCAGATCCGGTGCGGGGCGAACGGGTCCGAGTCCCCCACGGCTCCGAGCTTGTAGCCGTCCGTCCGCGTCCACGGCACGCTGCCGGTGTTCTTCATCGTCACGCTGGCGTTGAAGGTTGCGCCGCAGGCCAGAGCGGTGGGCAGGGTGGCCGAGACCAGCTCGGAGCTGTCGATGATCACCCGATAGGGGCCGCCGTTCCAGTAGCCGATGCGGCCGGTGTTGTCCTTGGCGCAGAGGTAGAGGTGGTTGTCGCCCGCCGGCACGGTGAGGACGGCGCCGTTGCCGGTCACCGTGCCGGTCGTGCAGGAGCCGTTGTGGGCGGCGTTCCAGCGGTAGCGGACCTCCTGGAGCCCGGAGCTCGCGGCGGCGCTGACCGTGGCATCGGCGGCAGCGACGGTCGCTGTGCGGCTGACGAACCAGGCGGTCGAGGCGTTGTCGGCGCTCACCGTGGGGTTGTAGCGGTCGACCCGGACGTAGAGCCCGGTGTTATAGCTCCCCGGGTTTCCCACCCAATCCGTCGCCCGGAACCAGTAGGACCGGCGATAGCCGTCCGACGGCAGGTTCGAGCCGCTGACCGTGAATGAAGTTCCACCGTTCACCATCATGGAGACCTCGCAGCCGATGAAACCACCTGGGCTGTCCTGGCTGCGGCAGGCCTTGTAGCCGTTCGGGTTGACCCCTGACCCACCGTCGGCCGCAGGCGTGACGCTGATGGTGAAATCACTTTTCACCCAGCAGTTGCCCCCCGATGTATACGCGCACGTCGTGGTCGTCGGGCCTGGTGCGGCCGGCCCCGTGGTGTCCATCTGCACATAGACCTCGTCATTGTCGGCCCAGGTCGTGCAGTTGTTGGCGGCGTCGCAGGCTTTGAAACGGTAGGCCCGGCGGAAGCCGTCGGAAGGCAGGTTTGTACCACTGACGGTGACGCTCGAGCCTATGAAGGTGGCGAACACCACCTCGCAGCCGCCCCATTCGGAAACGTCAACGTCCCCGCTACGGCAGGCGTGGTAGTGGTGGGCGCCGGAGGAGGAGGTGGTGAGGGTGAAGGGGCCGGAGGCGTAGTTCTTGCCGTTGATGGTGACCCCGCCGCTGAAGGTCGCCCTGCTGGGAATCGGCGGTACGGCAGCCGAGGCCGCTGTGGACAAAAAGAGGCTCAGACCCAAGAGGGCCGGCCCGAGGTATCGGTGCAGTGGTCGCCGGGTGGAAGGTCCACGTAAGGTTCTCATCGCTGAATTCTCCTGTTTTCGTGAAAGGGCGCAATTCGCCGTCTCGCCACGACCCCAGGTTGCCCTTCAACCGTGCGGCGAGTCCTCTGAGACTCCTGACAAAAACCTCCAATCTTCCTCCGCCCCTCCACGACAGAATTCAGCCCTGCCTGTAAAATGGAAGGATGGTCGTTGGCCAGGCCCAGGCTTCCCCTTCCCGCCTCCCCCGGGACGTGCGCATCGGGGAGTGGTGGTTGCGGCCGGACGAGGGTCTGCTGGTGCGTGAGGGGGAGGAGGTCCGCCTGCGCCCGCGGTCCATGGAGGTGCTGGTGCTGCTGGCGACCCGGCCGGGTCGCGTCGTCTCCAAAGAAGAGATCTTCGCCGAGGTCTGGGAGGGCAACAGCGTGGAGGACGGCGCTCTCGCCCACTGCATTTCAGAAATCCGCAGCGCCCTGGGAGACACGCCGCGCAACCCGCGGTACGTCGAAACCGTTCCCAAGCGGGGCTATCGCCTGGTGGCCGCCGTGACCCCCGGCCCTGCGGCGGCGAGCCACTCCGGCCCTGAAGTGGCGAGCGACCCCGGCCCTCCGGTGGCGAGCCACCGGGGTTGGGCACGCAGGAGCCTGGCGGCCTCCGGCCTCCTCACCGCGCTGGCCGCGGCCGGGCTTCTGTGGCTGTCGGCGGTGGGCCCTGACCGGGAGAGCGCGGTGACGCCGGCCGTGGCGGTGGGCCATCGCCAACCGAGGGTCGCAGTGCTGGGGTTCTCCAACCTCTCCGGCGCGCCCCAAGCCCGGTGGTTGTCCACGGCCCTGAGCGAGATGCTGACCACTGAGCTCGCCATGAGCGGAGCCGTGAGGGCGATCCCCGGGGAGATGGTGGCGCGGATCAAGGGAGAGCTCTCGATCGCCGACGCGGACCGTCTGGAAGCGGAGGCCCTGCTGCAACTGCGCGCCGGGATGGGGGTGGACTACGTGGTCGTCGGTTCCTACCTCGCCCCCACCGGGAGCGGATCCGGCGCGCTCCGGCTCGACCTCCGCCTCCAGGACCATCGCTCCGGCGAGATCGTGGCGGCCGTGGTGGAGACCGGGACCGTCGACGATCTGGCCGATCTGGTGCAGTCGGCCGGTCTGCGCCTGCGCCGCGCGCTGGGAGAGGAGGGGCAGCCCGCCGACCAGGAGGCGCTCCTCGCCAACCGCCGGCCGGCGAGCTCCGCTGCCGCTCAGCGCTTTTTCCAGGGCCTCCTGCATCTGCGGCGGTTCGAGGCGGCGGCCGCGACCGAGCTGCTGCAGCGTTCTGCCGCCGAGGACCCGGACGTGCCCCAGACCCACTTTGCCCTCGCCGAAGCCTGGAGCCTGTTGGGGTACGACACCCGCGCCGCCGCGGCCGCCGAGAAGGCCATGGCCCTCGCCGGCGGCCTGCCGCGGGAGAACCGGCTGTGGATGGAGGCGCGCTGCCAGGGCTTCGCCGGCCATTGGAGCGAGTCCATCAAGAGGCTCCTGGCCCTGCGGCTCCTCGATCCCGCCAACTTCGACTACGGTCTGGAGCTGGCGCGGGCTCAGCTCACCTCGGGCAGCGTCGAGGAGGCCCTGGCGACCATCGCCGCCCTCAAGAGCCAGCGGGCCAGGGAGAGCCGGGACCCCCGCTACGAGCTTCTGGCCGCCGAGGCCGCGGCGCAGTCCGGGGACCACGCCCGCAGCGTGGCCGAGGCGAGCCGCGCCCGGGAGCTGGCCCGGAAGCTGGGTGCGAACCTGGCGGCGAGCCGGGCCCTGCTCCACGAGGCGAAAGGGCTCCATTCCCTGGGCCGGGTGGCGGAAGCCGAGGCGGCGCTCGAGGAGGCGAGGAAGATCTTCGCCGCGGCCGGAGATCGCAACGGCGAGGCCGCGGCCGGAGTCACCCTGTCCCACTGGCTCTGGCTCCAGGGCGGGTTCGAGCGATCGGAGCTCAACGCCCGGGAGGCGCTCGCCATCTACCAGAAGATCGGAAACCGGGCGGGAGAAGCCGAAGCCATGGAGCGCCTCGGGATGAACGTCTGGCGCCGGGGCGACGCGGCGGAAGGCGAGCGCCTGTTGCTCCGCGGCCTGGCCATCTTTCGCGAGATCGGCAACCGGCCCGGCGAGGCGGAAACCCTGAGCAGCCTGGCCATATCCATCGCAAGCTTCGGCGGCTCCTCGACCTCCGGCTTCGCCGCTTCTCCTTGCATCCTTTTTGAGCAGGCGCTCGGCATCTACCGGAAGCTGAACGACCGGGATGGAATCAGCGCTGCGGTGACCAACCTGGGGCGCTGCGCCCTTTTGGGGGGAAACGTCGTCGAGGCCACCAGAGCCCTCGAGGAGTCAGTGGCGATCCACCGGGAGCTCGACCTCCAGGGCGGGCTGGCCACCGTCCTCTTCAACCGTGCCTACGCTCGGTACCTGGCGGGTGCCCTCGCCGCTGCAGAGGTCGATTTCCTGGAGGTGATCCGGCTCTGCCGCCGGCTCGAGAACCCCCTCCTGCTCGCCGCCGCCGTGACCGGGCTCGGGACGGTCCGGATGATGGCGGCAGACTTCCCGGCGGCGGAGAAGCATCTGGCGGAGAGCCTGCGCCTGCGGCGCGAGATCGGCGACCAGATCCGCATCGCCAGCGCCCTCTCCGATCTGTCCCGTCTGCGGTTGCTTCAGGGAAATCCAGAACAAGCGGAGAGTCTGGCTCGAGAAGCCGTGGCCCGGGCCGATAAGATCCCTGAGTTCTATGGTGCCGAGATGCGCCTGACGCTCGCGTCGACCCTGCTCGGGAGGGGCCGGCCCGAGGCAGCCCGCGCCGCGCTGGGCGAGCAGGCCGAGCTCTCCGACCCCAAGGCCCCCATCACCGTCCATCTGCTGGCCGGCCGGATTACTTTGAGCCGCGTTCTGGGCGCCTCCGGCGCAGAGGATCGCGGCAGGGCCGTGCTCACCGCCGTCATCGCCTGGTCCAAGAGCAAGGGCCTGGTGAAGTACCGCCTCGAGGCCGAGCTGGCCCGCTTCGAGATCGATGCCCGGAGCGGTCTCGACGAGCCGGCGCGGCGCCGTCTCCAGACGTTTGCCGAGCAATCGAGGCGGCGGGGCTTCGTGCTCTTCAGCCGCCAGGCCGACGAGCTCCTCGCGGCTGGCAAGGGCCGTCCGGAAGCGCACCGGCCTGCGGTTCGTGCGACCGCGCCATCCGGGCAAGGTCCTCGGCGATTTGCTGCTTCGTTCCTCTGAGCAAGCTCCTGACGAGCAGTTTCAGTTCCGGGACGCTGCTCCAGTGTGAGCTCACGCTGGGTTTGCGGAGCACGCGCTGGGCCAGTGTCCCGGGACGCTGCTCCAGTGTGAGCTCACACTGGTTTTGCGGAGCACACGCTGGGCCAGTGTCCCGAGACGCTGCTCCAGTGTGAGCTCACGCTGGCTTTGCGGAGCGCACGCTGGGCCAGCGTCTCGGGACGCTGCTCCAGTGTGAGCTCACACTGGTTTTGCGGAGCACACGCTGGGCCAGTGTCCCGAGACGCTGCTCCAGTGTGAGCTCACACTGGTTTTGCGGAGCACACGCTGGGCCAGTGTCCCGGGACGCTGCTCCAGTGTGAGCTCACACTGGTTTTGCGGAGCACACGCTGGGCCAGTGTCCCGAGACGCTGCTCCAGTGTGAGCTCACGCTGGCTTTGCGGAGCGCACGCTGGGCCAGCGTCTCGGGACAATGCTCCAGTGTGAGCTCACGCTGGGTTTGCGGAGCGTACGCTGGGCCGGCGTCCCGAGGCGGCCTACTGATGGAGGAGGACTGCCACTCCGACGATGGCCGCGGTCTCCAGGCGCAGGACCCGCGGTCCGAGACCGACCGGCCGCCATCCCGCGTCCGCGAGGTACCGGCGCTCGTTCGGCGACCAACCTCCCTCCGGGCCGATGAGGAGAGCGCCGCCCGAACTAGGTGGCTGGCACCCATTCCCGGGGAAACCCGGCGGCGCGTCCGTCCCTCTCTCTGCCGGTCTTCTCAGAAAGGAGGCTCGCATGAGACGACATCGCGTCACCCTGGTCTTCTCTCTCATTCTTGCCCTGTCGGGAGCCGCCTCGGCCTGGCAGGACGCGCCACCCGCCAACCCGCCGACCGGAGGGGCAGGCGCGGCACCCCCGCCCTCTCAGAAACAACAGGAGCAGCCAGATCCGTGCTCGTTCGATCTGCAGGGCGTAGAAGTGACCGACGTCTGGCTGGCCCCTCCTTATGAGAAGCCGACCAAGCCGGTCGCGAAGCACAAGCCTCGCCTGGCCTCGGGCGAGCCCAAGGGCGGAGTTCCCGTTGTCGAGCTGCGCGACACAATCGCGGTGGCCGTCTCAAACCTAGGGAAGCTCAACAAGCGCAAGGAGTGCCTCGAGAAGCAGGGCGGCGAGAGGAGCATCGTCCTCTACCTGGATCGCCGCCCCCTGACCGACGTGGTTGAACGTCCGCCCAACGATCCGGTCAAGGATGTCCTGATGTTCCCTCTAGATCTAAAGCGGACCGGAGCCTCGCGGGATGTCTGGACCTCTCTCCTCGGCTGGCCGACGCTGCACGACCGCGAGGTCCAAGTGAGTGTCGGGATTGACAACCAATTCGCCATGCCGTCCACAGAGAAGGCTCGCATGTACCTCCGCGTGATCCCCTATGGCTGGTTTGCCTTCTGGGTGCTGATCTTCGGGGTCTTCCTCGTCGGCTTTTTCATCCTCGCCCGGCGGAGCGACGTGCTGCGCGATCCGGTGACGGCGCCGTACGGCGCTCGTCCGCCATATAGCCTGGCCCGGACGCAGGCAGCCTGCTGGTTCTTCCTGATTCTCGCCTCCTACCTCCTGATCGGCATGGTCACGGGCGACTTCTTTACCTCGATCACCGGCACGACCCTGGTGCTACTCGGCATCAGCGCAGGCACGGCGGCAGGCTCTGCGTTCATCGACGCCAGCAAGAGCAGCCGGGTCAGCCAGGCTCAGGACACCGCGCGCGCCACGGTCCTATGGGACGAAATCGAGAAGCTGGGAACAGAGGTCACCGCTCTCGATGCCGCGGTGCAGGCGAGCGGCGACCCGGCCAAGGCGCAGGAAATGGCGAAGAAAGAGGCGCTGCGCTTGGAGAAGCTCTCCATGTACCGCAAGCTCACCAACCAGTCCGAAAAATTCCTGCTGGACATCCTGAGCGACAGCGGCGGCGTCAACTTCCATCGCTTCCAGGCCGCGGCCTGGACGGTAGTCCTGGGGATCATCTTCGTCTGCCACGTCTACCGCGACCTGGCGATGCCGCAGCTCAGCGAGACGCTGCTCGGTCTCATGGGGATCAGCTCCGCCACCTATCTTAGCCTGAAGATCCCCGAGAGCCCGTCGCCCGATCCGGTGCCGCCGAACCCGGCGGCTCCGCCCGACTCGGCTCCGAATCCCGTGATTCCTCCCGACTCAGTGCCCCCGGCGGATTGAGCGATCAATCCCCGGCGAAGAACAGGCCGTGAGTCGCTCGACTGGACGGATCTCCTGTCCGACTGGCCGAGCCGTAAGGATGGATCTGGCCTCCGACCGGACGCGGCAGTAGTGAGCCCTACCGGTACGGCTCGATCTTTTCGATCGTCCAGCTTTCGCCGCTGATGTCGATGCTGGCGCCGACGGCCTTGCCGAGGAGCTCCTGGGCGAGCTCCGACTCGTAGGAGATCACGTCCTCCTCGGGCTTGCTCTCCCAGGGGCCGAGGATGGTGATCGTCCGCCGGCCGCCGGTGCCCTGGAGCTGGACCCGCGTGCCGATCCGCACCTCCGAGGTGTTCATGCCCGTGGTGTCGATCGGCCGGGTGCGGTTCAAGTCCGCGTTGAGGGCAGAGGCCCGCGCGTTCAGGTATTCGTGCCGCTGGCGGGCCGACTTGTACTCGAAGTTTTCCCGCAGGTCGCCCATGGCGCGCGCCTCTTCGATGGCCTTGCGGTTGGCCGGAATCTCCACCGAGAGGATCTGCTGCAGCTCGGCGCGCTTGGCCTCGATCGACTCGAGCGTGGCGTAGAGCGTCGCCGGTCCGGTCTCCTTGCGCAGCCCGGCGAAGCGCAGGTGGATGGCGTTGGTCAGTTGCTCCCGCTGGTAGGGCTCCAGCGTGGGGACCCGATGCACCGCCTCCTCGGCCTGGGCCGCCTGGTCCTCGGTGAGGAGGGCCAGCAGGCGCGGCAAGGTCTGGCCCGACTCGGCCAGCGCCTGGAGGCGCAGGCGGAAGGGCGCGAACTCGTCGCGCGACATCATCGTCAGGATCTGCTGCAGCAGGCGCAGCGGGTTGCGGGCGCGGAGGCGCTCGTCCGTCGCGGCCCGCTCGGCGAGCCAGGTGAAGGCCGCGGGCCCGCGGTGAGGTTGGGCCAGGAGGGCGTCGAGGATCCGCTCGAGCTCGCGCGGAGCCCCCTGGGCGAGGCCGTCGGCGAGGATCTCCAGGGCGCGCGGATCGTTCTCCCGCGTCATGGCCTCGCGGTAGAGGTTGGGCCAGTCGTCCCGTCGCTCCCGCGCCATGAGGTAGGCCCGCTCGCGCAGCAGCCGGTCCTCGATGCCCGAGAAGACCCGTCCGGGCTGTTCGGCCAGCAGGGCGTCCGGGCTCCAGTCGACCCCCTCGGGGGCGCCGCCGCTGCGCTCGAGGGCGAACCAGATCTCGAACGACAGGCCGGGATCGTCGTCCATCTTCTCCTCGGCGATGCCGGCGAGCTCGCGCGCCATCCTCTCGCGCAGCTTCGGGTCGCGCGCGCCTTCGCGCCGCAGGCGGTCCATCTTGCTGCGCGGATCGGCCCGGTCGAAGCCTTTCCAGACCGAGTCCAGGGCGTCGGCGCCGGTGTCGGCCCAGCGGTAGGTCTGGCGCCCGCCGCCGCTCGTCACCACCTGCGGATGCTTGCGCGCCGCGGACCACCAGGAGGTCCACTGGGCCTCGGAGACCACGCCGTGGAGGACGTCGCGGATCTCGCCGGCGGTGAGCGGCCGGTCGTAGCTCTGGAGGACGGCCTGCAGCAGCTCCGGCGGCGGCAGCGCCTTGACGCCGGCGGGGTCCTCGATCTTGCGCCGCAGCACGTGCCCCGGGGCCAGCGGCTGGAGCAGCTTGGGAGCCGCCTTGAACCCCACCATCAGGCCCTTGTGGCGCTCGAAGTCGACCTTGAAGCTCTCCAGGCCCAGGTTTGCGTCCACGACCCGCCCCACGCCCTTGCCCTCCATGGCCACCACGGTGCCCACGTCGAAGGAGAGGAGGGTCTCCAGCCGGTCCACCTTTTCCCAGGTCTTGGGAATGTCCTGCGGCGCGCGGTGGAGGCCCACCGCTTCGAAGAGCCCTTTGTAGGTCGCGCGCGTGTTGTAGATCTTGCCGAGGGAGGAGACGATGGTCGGATGGATCTTGTCGGCGGCGATGTACAGGTTGCCCGCCCGCTTCAGCAGCTTCAGGCGCACGTCCCACTGCCCGCTGTCACGGAGCTGCTCGTCGAGCATCTCCAGCAGGTCGCGGGCGCGCCCCTCCTGGCCGTTGCCGACGAGGGCGCGGGCCACCCCGATGAAATAGTCGAGGTCGGCCGGGTCCTGTTCGAGGTGGGTCAGCCAGTCCCCCTCGATCGCGGTGAAGTCGCCTTTGGTCAGTTGGTTCTGCGTGTCTTTAGAGATCGCCATAGCGGAGGAGGAAGAAGATACCAGATCTACCGGATTCTGTAAGCTAGGGCCATGCATGAGCAGCCCGCCGCCGTTCCCGAGGAAGAGCCCGGGCCCGTGCCGGGGACGGAGATCGAGCGGCGCCTGCGCGAAGCGGGGGGCGAGGAGCTGCTCGCCCTGGTGCGCGAGCACGCCGGCGAGATCGAGCCGGCGGGGGTGCGGCAGGTATTGCGCAACGCCTTTTGCGCAGCCGAGGTGATCGAGATCCTGGCGGCGCAGACCCGGCTTCTCTCCTTCTACGAGGTGCGGCGCGACCTGGCGGTTCACCCGCGGACGCCCGAGGCGCTGGCCTTGCGCTTCGTCCCCGGGCTCTTCTGGCGCGACCTGTCCGCCCTGGGCCTCGACCCCAGGGTCCGCCCGCGGGTGCGGCGAGCGGCCGACCTGCACCTGGCCATGCGGCTGCCGGAGATGGCCGTGGGGGAGAAGGTGACGATCGCCCGCCGCGCCAGCCCGGGGGTGATCGCGCAGCTCCGCCACGATCCGAGCCCGCGGGTGATCGCGGCGCTGCTCGACAATTCGCGGCTGACCGAGGATCTGCTCTTCCCCGTGGTTCATGGCCCGGCCACGCCGGGGCCGGTCCTGGCCCTGATCGCCGCAGACCGCCGCTGGGGTGTGCGCTACGGGCTGCAGGTGGCGCTCTGCCGCAACCCTGGCACGCCGCTCGCCGCGGTCCTCCGCATCCTGCCCCTGCTGCGCAAGCCGGAGCTGCGCGCCGTGGCCCAGGACCCTCGTCTTGCCGAGCCGCTACGGCTGCGGGCGCGAGTCTTGCTGGGAGAAGCAGGTTGATGGAAGCGGTGTTTCCGGGGTTTGTTGACCCGGGACGGGAACGCCGCTTAGAGTTAAGCCGCAGTGCCGAAAAACGTTTCCAGGCGCCAGAGAGTGTCTTCCCGACGCATACCAGACGACGACGCCACCCACGTCGAGCTGCGCCCCGGCGCTGTGGCGGACGGAATCGGTGCGGCCCGGCCGGGGGGCCGGCAGCCGCCGTGGGACAAGAGCAGCGAGCCGGGCACCGGCTCGTTCGGGTCCTGGCTGCGCCGCCAGCGCGAGATGCGCGAGATCAGCCTGCGCGACATCGCGGACCGCACCAAGATCAGCCTGCGCTATCTGCAGGCCATGGAGGACGACCGGTTCGACCTCCTCCCGGCCCCCATCTTCGCCAAGGGGTTTCTGCGCGAGTACGCGCGCTATGTGGGCCTCTCGCCCGACGAGGTCGTCAACCACTGGCTCTCGGTGCAACAGCCCGAGGAGATGGAGGAGACCAAGCACGAGCTGCGGCGCCGCGACAAGTCGCGACGCCCTAACTGGACGTGGGGGCTGTTCCTGCTCCTCGCCGGCGCCCTCCTGCTGGCCCTGGTGGCGGTCTTCTCCTACTTCAGCGAGAAGCGCCGGGACGATCCCGCGCGGCAGCAGGCCCCGCCGCCCATGGCGGTTCCGCCCGGGGCGGCGACGCCTTCAGTCATCCCGCCTCCTCCTCCTGAGCCTCCCAAGGCGCCGCTCGAAGTCACTCTCGATTTCAGCGGGAGCTGCTGGGTCGATGTGGTGAAAGACGACGACAACAAGACCCGGATCTCGGAGCTGCGGGAGCAGGGCGAGTCGCTCCAGCTCGAAGCGCGGGAGAGCATCGTCTTCCTGAAGCTCGGTAACGCCGGCGCGGTCGACATCCAGGTGAACGGGTATCCCCTGGAGCTCAACAAGGCGCCGGGTGATGTGGTGAGCGATCTGCGGATCGACCTCGACACCGTCCGCACGCTGAGAGAGAAGAGAGAGGCCCGCTGACCGTGGCCGACAGCCAGGCCTCCCTGCTCGAGCAGGTCCGGTCGGGGTCGAACCGCCAGCTTCAGGTCATGGCGGCCGGTGGCCTCCTGCCGCTCTCGCCCGAGGAGCTCATCCCCCTCCAGGTCGGCTTCGCCCGTGGACGCGACGCCGAGCTGGCAAGCCGCGCCGCCGAGGCCCTGCGCGCGGTCGACCCGCGGATCGCCACCCCTTTTCTGGAGGAGGCGGCGAGCGCGGACGTGCTGGCCTTCTTCGCCTCCGAGAGCAGCCATCCGCGGGTGATCGAGACCATTCTGCGGCGCCGGGACGTGCCGCGCCGCCTGCTGGTCGACTTAGCGCGCCGCATCCCGCCGGACCTCCAGGAGATCCTCATCCTCCGCCAGGACGCGATCCTGGAGGAGCCGGACATCCTCGCGGCGCTGGAGGCCAACCCTCTGCGCTCGAGCTACATCCAGCGGCGGATCGCCGAGTACCGGGAGCACCTCCTGCCGCGGGAGAGGCGTCCGGAAGGCTCAGTGCCCGCCGGCGGACCGGTCGTCGAAGCCGCGGACCACGAGGTCGCCATCGCCGTGGCGGCGGTCAAAGCGCTCCCTGCCGAGGGCGAGGTCGAGACCCAGACCGGGCTCTCCGAAGGGCAGATCCGCCTGCTGCCCATCCCCGTCCGCCTGAAGCTCGCCCGCGGCGCGAGCCGGGTGATGCGCGGCATCCTGTTGCGGGACAGCAATATCCAGGTGGCCCTGTCGGCCCTGCTCGGCAACAACCTCTCCGACCAGGAGGTGGAGCACACGGCCGCCAGCCGCGCCGTGGCCGAGGAGATCCTGGAGGCCATCGCCAAGAAGCGCGACTGGGTCTCCCGCTACAACGTCGCCAAGTGCCTGGTGTCCAACCCCCGGACGCCCCTGCCGATCGCCATCCGCCTCATCCCCCGCCTGGGAGTGCGCGACCTGCGCGACTTGGGCCGCGACAAGAACGTGCCCGACGCCGTGCGCTCGACGGCCCTGCGTTTGTATAGAATTAAGCAGCAATAGGACAGGACGCGGACATGGCCACGGATTTCTACGCCGTCCTCGCGGTGCCGCGCAACGCCACCGAGGAACAGATCCGGCAGCGCTTCCGGGAGTTGGCCCGGGTGCGCCATCCGGATCGCTTCCAGGGCGAGGAAAAGGAGTCCGCGGAGCGTGAGTTTCAGGCGATCACCCAGGCCTTCAACGTCCTTTCCGACACCGAGCGGCGGCGCCAGTATGACAACGACCTGCAGCGGCCCGCCGATTCGGACCCGCGGCAGGCCTCGCGCGCGTACCTGCAGCGCGGAGTCAAGGCCTACAAGGAGAAGAACTACCTGGAAGCCGCCGACAACTTCGACCGCGCGACCAAGGCCGATCCCAACAGCTCGCAGTCCTGGCATCACCTGGCGCTCGCCTGCGCCCAGCAGGCCAACTGGTTGCCGCGGGCGGTGCCGGCGATCGAGCGCGCCTGCGAGCTCGAGCCGATGAACCCGGCCTTCCGCAAGCAAGCCGGACGCATCTGCCAGATGGCGGGCCAGACCGATCGCGCGGTCATGCACTATCGCAAGGCGCTCCAGTGGGGGGAGGAAGATCCGACCGTCCAGCGGGCTCTGGACGAGCTGACCAAGGCCCCTCCGCGGCGGGGCGGCCTGTTCGGAAAGGCTTGAAACCATGCTGCGCATCAAGGCCTGCGGGCTTTCCGATGTCGGGCTGACCCGGGTCCACAACGAGGACTATTTCGAGATCGACCCGGAGCACAAGCTGTACATCGTGGCGGACGGGATGGGCGGGCACAGCCATGGTGAGGTCGCCGCCCAGATCGCCGTCAACGCCATCCGCGACTTCATCCACAAGACGGCCGACAAGGACACCACCTGGCCGTTCGGGATGGACTCCCGCCTGGAGCGCCACACGAACCTCCTCAAGATGTCGGTGCGCATCGCCCACGACCACGTCCTGCGCGCCATCAGCCGGGACGGCTCGCTCTATGGCATGGGCACCACCGTGGTGGGCATCCTGCTCGCCGGCAGCGTGGCCGCGGTGGCCCACGTCGGCGACAGCCGCGCCTACCGGTTGCGCAAGGGCAAGCTCGACCAGCTCACGCAGGACCACACCTGGGTCAACGAGCAGGTCGTCGCCGGCTTCCTCTCCAAGGAGCAGGCCCGCTCCCATCCCTTGAAGAACGTGGTCACCCGCGCCCTCGGCGGCGAGAGCGACGTCCTGGTGGACGTCCGCGAGATCGAGGTGCTCCCGGGCGACATCTTCCTCCTCTGCTCGGACGGCCTGACCGGCATGCTCTCCGACGGGGACATCCGCGACCGCCTCGCCTCCGGTTCCAGCCTTCACGAGATCTGCCGCCGCCTGGTCAACGACTCGAACGCCCGCGGCGGGATCGACAACGTGACCGTGGTGCTGCTGGCCATCGAAGGCGAAGAAGAGGACGAGGACGACGAGGAGGAGGTCGCGTAGGAGGAGCTTCCCCATCGATGCGGATCGCCGTCCTCGGAGGTGGCCCGGCCGGGGGATCAGCAGCGCTGGCCCTGGCCCGCGGGGGTGCCGCGGTCGACCTCTACCTCCCCGCCCGGCCCGGCGAGAAGCCGTGCGGCGGCGCCGTGCCCGAGCACGTGCTGCCGCGCCTGGCCGGCTTCGATCCCTCACTCCTGGCGGCGGTGGCCAGCCCCCGAGCCGTTCTGGAAAACGCGTCCGGCGCCACCCTGGAGATCCCGCTCGACGGCATCCGCATCTTCCGCCGGGCCGATCTCGACGGCGCCCTCGCCGAGGCCGCGGTGGCCGCGGGAGCGCGGCGGTGCTCCGGCAAGGTGGAGCGGGTCGATCTGGACAATGTTGAGGGGGAGGCGGTTCGGATCGCCTCCGGCGGTCAAGAGCGTTCCTATGACTGGATCGTCGGGGCGGACGGCGCTCGCGGCATCAGCCGGCGGAGCCTGGGCCTGACGCCCCAGGGCGACAGCGTGGGCCTCGGGGGCTCGCTCTCCGGCCTCGCCTGGGACCGGCTTGTGCTTTCCTTTCCGGATCTGGCCGATGCCTACTGCTGGATCTTCCCGCGGCCCGGCGGCGCCTCGGTCGGCATCGCCTGGACGCCCGAGCGCCTCTCGAACGGGGCAGCCCGGTCGGCGCTGGATGGGTTCCTCGACCGCTGGCTCCCTACAGGCTGGCGGGACCTGCCGGGGCCGCGCTACCGCTATCCGATCCCGGTCTTCGGTCCCTGGACCCTGGAGAGCATTCGCCAGGGTTGCGCCCGGAGGGTCCTGCTCGCGGGCGATGCCGCGGCACTGGCCGATCCCTTGACGCGCGAGGGAATCCGCTACGGCATGCTCTCCGGCCTATGGGCGGCCGAAGCCCTGCTTGCCGGGAGCCCCGAGGCCTACCCGGAGCGGTTGGAGGCCGAGCTCGCCGAGGACCTCTCCAAGGCGGGCCGGGCCCGCGCGCTCTTCTTCGACGATCCGATCGGTCAGTGGATGGTGCCGGTGGCGCGCGCCCATCCGGGCGTCCGGCGGGTCTTGACCGACCTCCTGGCTTGCCGCCAGCCCTACCATGGGCTCCGCCGGCGGCTGGTGCGGTCGGTCCTCACCCCCTAGCCCCCTCTCCCATCGCCCCCCCTTCCGCCGGGAGAGGGGGAACGTAGTTGATGCTCTGAAGGCAATAGCTGGCGGTCTCTTCTCAGGAGGCTCTCTCTCGACCTCGCCTCCAAGCTTCAGCTACGTCCCCCCTCTCCCGGTCGGCGGGGGGGCGATGGGAGAGGGGGACAGGGGGTGAGGTCCTACTCGTCCCCGGATTTCGAGGCGTCGCGCCGGCCGGCCGCGCCGGCCGCTCTCTGGTCTTCGGCGGGCTTCTGGGGCCGCGGACCGTCTTCGAGGATGCGGGAGAAGAGCTTGGGCAGGTCGTCCGCCGGGTACAGGTACCGCCCGCCGGAATCCGCGGCGAGTTGGCTCATCACTCCGGCGAGAGGATAGGTCTCGCGATAGTCGGTTGCCAGGTCCACGGGGTACAAGGCGACCTCGTGGAGCTTCAGAGCCTGGAGCGTCGGCTCGTAGAGATCGCGGTCGGAGACGTATTTTTCGGCGAGCCCGAGGTCCGGCGCGGCCACCATCTCATCGGAGGCGCGGCTCCTTCCGAACCCCTTCGAAAAGACCAGGAGGTCCTTGCGGCCGGCCACCCCGTCCGAGGCTTCGGCCAGGACCTGCAGCACGCCGTAGAAGCTCGTGGTGCGCAGGCGCAGCTCCTCCCCCTGGGGGAATCTGGACAGCAGGGACGGGGTGCCCGGAGAGGCTTGCGCGCTCTCGCGGGGCCGCCCCTTGACGGCATCTGCGACCGCGACCGCGAGGATGCCACGCTCGGTCGTGAAGTCCTGCTGGATCTGCAGCTCCGAGCCGTAGTAGCTGGCGACGGCCACGAGATCGGCCGGTTGCAGCTTCGACGAGATCCAGGACTCCACGGCGGCGGTGACCTCCTCTTCCTGCCGGAGGCCGCCCACCGGGTAGTCGAACACCAGGACGAAGGCGCGCTGCGAAAGCTCCGAGGCCTGGAGGGTCACGGCGACAGGCGCTTCGGCCGGGGTTTCTGGATCCAGGATGTCCTCGACCTGGATGTCCCGGCGGTTCTGCGCGTCGAGAAGGTCCTCGACCTGAATGTCCTGAGGGTCCTGAAGGTCTTCGGTCTCTTGCGGCAGTTGCGCCAGGGCTGCCGGCGCCAGGGCCGAGACCATCAGGAGAGCGCAGACAGCCGCTCGGAGCATGCGAAGCATCCAGACTCCTCCGTCGAGGACAAAGATTTGCAGAGGCCGGGGGCCCCGGAAAGCGAGGCCCCCGATTCTAGCCGAGATCGGGGCGGTTAGGACCGTCTACGACGAACCGTACTCGTACCCCTTGCGGGCACGCACCCGGAACTCGGGGTTGTTGGTCTTCACCTGCACCTCCTGGAACCCGCTCTGGCCGGCCGGCTTTTCGGCGGTGAAGCTGAGCAGGTAGTAGCCGCTGTTCTCCTGGGCCACCTGCGCGAGCGGGGTCGAGAAGTTGGTGAAATTGAAGAAGTACCGGCCGCCCGTGTCGCTGGCGAGCAGGTTCATCGAGTCGCTCAGCGTGTGCTGCCCACCCGCCGGCGTCAGGTCGATCGGGTAGACCGCCACGTTGTTGTCGTTGAGCGCGTGGACCATGTCCGAATAGTACCGGGGGTCCGGTTGGGCCTGGCCGAACGTGTTGATCCGTCCCGGGAGGCCGTTGCCGAAGAGCAGCAGGTTCTTGCGGCCCCGCACGTCGCCGGCCGCATCGGCGAGGACGCGCAGCGCGTCGTAGACCGAGGTGGTCTTGTCCCGCAGCTCCTTGCCGCGCGGCAGGCCCGCGAACAGCGACGGGGCGCTGCCGTCGTCGGCCTTGATCCGCGACGGCCAGTTGCCTTCGCGGTCCTTCCCCTTCATCGCGTCGTTGACGGCGTCGACGAGGGCCTTGCGGTCGCGGCTGAAGTCCTGCTGCACCTTGAGCTTGGAGTCGTAGCTGACCACCGCCACCCAGTCGTTGGGCAGCAGCTCCTTGCGGATCCAGTCGCGGGTGCGCTGCACGGCGTCCATCTGGCTCGAGAGGAGCTCCGGAGCCTCCATGGCCGCGCTCTTCTGGTCGTCGAAGAAGAGGACGAAGAAGCGGTCCTCCGGGACCCGGTCGATGTTGCCGGCCCGGTTCTTGATCACGTTGGGCGACTCGAGGAGCCGCCGGTTGCTGTAGAAGGTCACCCCGGTGATGTCCACCGGCTTGCCGTCCTCGGTGACCACGAAGTCGCCCGGCCCGAGGCCGACGATCACGTTGCCGTTGCGGTCCGTGACCAGGACGTCGAGCAGGACCTCGTTGACGTCGATCTGCCCCTCGAACTGCCCCTGCGGCGGCTGCTCCTGGGCGGCCAGCGCGGGCGCCAGGACCAGAGCCAGGGCCAGCGTCAGAGCCGCCGATCCCATGTATTTCCTGAGCATGTGATGCTCCTCCTTTTTCTCTCGGATCTTCACGAAGCTTCCTAGAGAGCAAAGGGCGGACCAGGGGTCCCCCCACTTGAGCCAACGTGGGAAAAGTGTGGCGAATTCCTTGTTTCCACAGGGCTTTACGGTTTCAGGGGACGACCGGACGAGAAGCTCGGTGCCGTCCTCGGCAGAGGACGAGGCGTCCCCTCAAACCGACCGCTCGCGGACGATCATACGCTCGTCTCCCAGCCGCCGGGTGGCTCCCAGGGAGTCGAGCTGCTCCAGGAGCGGGATCGCCCACTTCCTGCTGAGACCGTAGCGGTCCTTGAAGTCGGCGACCGAGAAGCGCTCCCACGAGGTGGTCAGGAGGTCGCGGCGCAGGTCGGTCAGGGCCTTGGCGGCGAGCACCAGGCCGTTCGGCAGGCGGACGAGCTGGCCGCGGGTCACCAGGTGCCGGACCACGCCGTCCAGGATCTGCGGCTTGGCCGACAGCTCCTGCTGCAGCTCGCTCGGCGCGGGTGGCGTCAGGCCCGCTTTTTCGAAACGCTCCAGCACGGCGGTGGAGAGCTTCGACTCCTCGCCCGTGAGCTGGGCGCTGCGGCCGGGGAGGGTGATCTGGTCGCCCTGGACGGCGAGCACCTTCTGGGCCTCCAGCCAGCCGAGGTAGACCGGCGCCAGCTCGGCGGCCCGGCCGCGCAGGATGCGGCGCACCGCCTCCGCCTTGGGCATGGCTTCGGCGAGGCGGTCCTTCTGGAAGTATTCCTTGAGCACCCGCTTCGCCCTTTCGGTGACGCGCTGCACCGCGGCCGGGGAGATCCACCGCGTGCCGCGGCCGGGGCCTTCGGGGACCTCCACCAGCTTGTGGGCGCGCGCCAGCTTGCCCAGCTCCGCGGCCACGGGTGCAGCCGGAAGGCCGAGCCGGAGGGCCAGCTCAGGGGCTTCGACGCCGCGCTCGCCGGCCTCCTGAACCCAGAAGGGGAGGGCGTCCCGCAGCTCCCCCTGGAGCGCCCGGAGGGCCGCTGCCAGCAGCGTCCCCCGGTGCCGTCGCCAGCGCGGGTCGAGGACCTCGCCGCCCCCCAGCGTGGTGGCGGGGGACGGGCGGCGCACGATGAGGCGGTCGCCGCGCACGGCCGAGACCGGCGCCTGCAGGCGGATCTCCACAGGCCCGGTCTCCCCCGGTGCAAGCCCGCCTTCGGCGAGCGGGCGCAGACGGCCGATCACCTCGTTCGCGTAGAGGTGGAGGCGGACCGGCACGAAGCCTCGGATGGGTGCCGGGGCATCCGGCAGCAGGGTGAAGCGAGCAAGGAGGCTCGTCGTGCGGTCGAAGGCCCCTGGCGTGCCGAGCTGCATACCGCGGCCGAGGTCCTCCAGGGCCACACCGCTGATCTGGAGCGAGGTGCGCTCGCCCGCATCGGCCCGCTCTCGCGCCTGGCCGTGCACTTGGATGCTGCGCACCCGCACCCGCTCGCTGCCGGGCGGGGGCGGCTGCAGCTCCAGGCTGTCTCCCGGACGGACCATGCCGCTGGCGAGCGTGCCCGTCACTACCACCCCCAGACCGCGGAGGTGGAAGGCGCGGTCGATGGGCAGCCGTGCCGGCCGGTCCGGATCGGGCGGCGTGGCATGGCTGCCGGCCAGGTCGAGGAGCGCGGCCTTGAGCTCCGGAATCCCTTGGCCCGTGGTGCTCGACACCGGCAGCACGGGCGCTCCCGCGAACGGGGTGCCGGCGAGCAGCTCCTCGACCTCGAGCTGGGCCAGCTCCAGGAGGTCCGCCGAGACCAGGTCGGTCTTGGTGAGGGCCACCAGCCCGGCGGGGATGCCGAGCAACGAGCAGACCGCCAGGTGCTCGCGCGTCTGCGGCTTGACGCCCTCGTCGGCCGCCACGACGAGCAGCAGGACGCGGATGCCGCCTAGGCCGGCCAGCGCGTTGTGGAGGAAGCGCTCGTGCCCGGGGACGTCGATGAACCCGACCTGCAGGTCGCCCTCGGAGAGGTGGGCGAACCCGAGGTCGATCGTGATGCCGCGCTCCTTCTCCTCGGCCCAGCGGTCGCAGTCGATCCCGGTGAGGGCGAGGACCAGGCTCGTCTTGCCGTGGTCGATGTGGCCGGCGGTGCCGACGATGGCGCGGCGCATCACTTGCCCGCGAGGGCCTCGCGCGCGATCCGGTTGATGGTGGCGCCGTCGGCCGAGCTGCCGAAGCGGGCCAGCATCTCCTTCATGATCGGGCCGATCGCGGCGGGGCCGGACAGCCCGCCCGCGGCCACCATCTCCTCGACCGCGGCGCGGATCTGCGCCTCGTCGACCTGGGCGGGCAGGAATCCTTCGAGGATCGCCTTCTCGGACTCTTCCTTGGCGGCCAGCTCCTCGCGGTTGCCCTTGCGGAACTGGGCCACGGACTCCTCCCGCTGCTTGATCGCCTTGCGGACCAGGCTGACGAATCCGGCCTCGTCCACCTCGCTGCCGCGCCGGATGCGCTCGTTCTTGATCTCGGTCAGGAGCATCCGCAGCGTGCCAAGCCGCTCCTTCTCCCCCGCCTTCATGGCGGCCTTCACCTCGGCTTCGATGCGCTGTTGCGGTGTCGTCATGGTCCTGGATTATAGGGACTTTGGCGGGGCCCGGCCGGGAATGCCGCTCCTCCGCTCGCAGTTTGTGATATTGATAGGGCGTTATCATTTGAGGTCTTCCCATGGAACGGGACACACAACAGCGGCGGGCCATCCGGTCCGCCATCGAGTGGGCGAGCCGGCCGCTCTCGCCGCGGGAGGTGCTGGACCAGGCGGGGCCTCACTCGCCGGGGCTCGGCATCGCCACGGTTTACCGCACCCTGAAAGGGGGCGTCGAGGGGGGCTGGCTGCGGCAGGTCGACCTGCCGGGCGAGGCGCCGCGCTACGAGCCGACCGGCAAACAGCACCACCACCATTTCCATTGCCGGGTCTGTGACCGCGTCTACGAGATCGAAGGCTGTCCGGACGGGCTGCACGGCCTGACTCCGCCGGGCTTCGCGCTCGAGGCGCACGAGGTCGTTCTGTACGGGCGGTGCGCCGAATGCGCGGGGTGATCTTTCTCCTGATCATGGGGCTGGCGTCCTGCCGCACTGTGCCCGAGCCGGCCCGCTCCGGCCGCCTGAAAGTGGCGGTGAGCGTGCCGCCGCAGGCCTACTTCGTCGAGCGGATCGGCGGCGATCTCGTCGACGTCACGGTGATGATCCCGCCGGGCTATTCGGAGGTGGACTTTCCTCTTACCCCCCGGGCCGCCATGGCGCTCAGCGGAGCCCAGCTCTACGTGGCCGTGGGCCATCCGTCCTTCGAGTATGAGCGGCAGTACATCCGTCCCTTCCTGGCGCGCTCGCCCGGGATTCGGGTCGTTGACATGTCGCGCGGCGTCCGTCCGCTGGAAGGAGGGGGGCACGGGCATGGCCATGGCAATGGCCACGGCGAGGGCGATCCGCACGTCTGGGTGGCGCCCGAGACGGTCCGTGTCGCGGCGAGGAACATCGCCCAGGCCCTGGCAGAGGCGGACCCTGCTCACGCCTCGACCTACCGGGCCAACCTTCAGGGATTCCTGGCCGAGATCGACCGGCTGGACCGGGACCTCCGGACGTTGCTATCCGGTCGTGGGCACCGCAAATTTATGGTCTATCACCCCTCCTGGGGCTACTTTGCCCGCGAATATGGCCTGGAGCAGATCGCCATCGAGGCGGAGGGGAAGGAGCCGAGCGCGGCGCGGCTGATCCACCTGATCGACCATGCGCGGCACGATGGAGTGAAAATTCTTTTCGTCCAGGGCGGTTTTCCCCGCAAGAGTGCCCAGGTGATCGCCGACGAGGTCGGCGGCCGGCTGGTCCTCGCCGATCCGCTGGAGCGGGATTGGACAGCCAATCTCCGCCGGGTCGCGGCGGCCCTCCACGAGGCCTTTTCCCATGCCTGAGACCCTGCGCCTCTCCGACGAGCGCCCGCGGATCGCTGTGCGCGGCATCACCTTCGGCTACGGCCGCGAGACGGTGCTGCAGGACGTGGACCTGGAGATCCTCCCCTGCGACTTCCTGGCCATCATCGGCCCCAACGGCGGCGGCAAGACCACCCTGGTCAAGATCCTTCTCGGCCTCCTTCGCCCCTGGTCCGGCGAGGTGATCTACCGCCTGTCGAAGCGCCGGCTCGGCTACGTGCCGCAGTTCTCGACCTTCGACAAGGACTTCCCGCTGCGGGTGGCCGACGTGGTGCGGATGGGCCGGCTCGGCGGCCGCAGCCTGCTCCTGCCGTACAGCCGGGAGGACCGGCGCCGGGCCGGCGAGGCCCTGGAGCGCCTCGGCCTCGCGGGTCTGGCCGGCGCCCACATCCGCGAGATCTCCGGCGGCCAGCTCCAGCGGGTGCTCATCGCCCGCGCCCTGGTGTCCGACCCGGAGGTCCTCTTCCTCGACGAGCCCACGGCCTCGATCGACGCCGAATCGCGCGGCACGCTCCGCGGGCTTCTCGAGGAGCTCAACCGAGCGCATCCCGATCGTCGTCGTCACCCATGACGTGACCTCGGTCGCCCCAATGGTGAAGCGGATCGCCTGCATCAACCGGCGGCTCTACGTGCACGGCAGCAACGAGCTCGACCAGGACATCCTGGAAGAGGTTTACGGCTGCCCGATCGAGCTGGTGACCCACGGCGTGGCGCACCGGGTGCTCCACCACCACTCCTGAGGCCCCGCACATGGCTCCCATGCCTCACATGCCCGGCCTGCTCGACGCCCTGTCCTACGACTTTCTGCGCAACGCCCTGCTGGCCGGGCTGGTGGCGGCCGTGCTCTGCGGCGTCGTCGGCACCTTCGTGGTGGTCAAGCGCCTCGCCTTCCTCTCCGACGGCATCAGCCACGCGGCCTTCGGCGGCATGGGCGTCTGCTATTTCCTGGGGGCCGATCCCCTGCTCGGCGCGGTCGGGGTGGCCCTGGCCTGTGCCATGACCCTTGGCCTGCTGGATACCGAGACGATCCGTTCCTATGACGCGATGATCGGGGTGATCTGGGCCGTGGGGATGGCGGTGGGGATCGTCTTCGTCTACAAGACGCCGGGCTACGCCCCCAACCTGATGACCTACCTGTTCGGCAACATCCTGCTGGTGTCGCGCCGCGAGGTCTGGGTGCTGCTGGGCCTCGCCATGGCGGTGCTGCTGATCCTCGCCCTCTTCTGGAAGGGGATCGTGGCGGTCGCCTTCGACGAGGTCTTCGCCCGGGTGCAGGGGGTGCCGGTCCGCCTGCTGATGTCGCTGCTGCTGACCATGATCGCCCTCTCGGTGGTGATCCTGATCCAGGTGGTGGGGATCATCCTGGTGGTGGCGCTGCTGACCATCCCGCCGGTGATCGGGTTGATGCTGGTCAAGGACCTGCGGAGCGTCCTCGTCGTCTCGGTGCTGGTGGGCGTGGGGATCACCTTGGGGGGCCTGGCGCTGTCCTATCTCTACGATCTCCCCTCGGGCCCGGCGATCATCCTGCTGGGTGCGCTTCTGCTCTTCGCCGTCTATGCCGTCCGGAAGCTCGGCGGCGGCGCGCTCCGCGCCCTGCCCGCTTTGCGCCAGAGATAAATGCGCCAGAGATAAAAAAGGGGGAGGGGTCTTTGCCCCTCCCCTTCGAGGAGGTTGGGAGGTTTCTGGTCCCAACCCTATGTGTCTTCCCGCGTCAAAGCATTTCAGGGATTTTCGAGGACAAAAAAAGGGGGAGGCGCGTCGGTGGGAGACGCCCTCCCCGTGGAGGAGACCGAGGTGGGAAGACGCCGGTGGTGGCCGCCGTCCTCCCGTCCGGCCTCGCGTCCCACGCCCTGGGAGCGAGTCCGGAGTCCTCTTCTATCCGTGAGTGACCGCGAGGGAAGAAACATTTCATCCTCGCCTGATGGCCCACGGCACGCCGCTTGCTGGAACCTCTTGGTGACTCCCGGTCCCCCCCGGGAGCCGCAAACAGGAGGTACCTGCATGAATCTGATATCCCAGAACGAGATCCAGACCCTGATCCAGAACACCGGCGGACCCTGCGTTTCTCTCTTCATGCCGACCGTGCGCGTCGGAGACACGCAGCAGAATCCGATCCGCTTGAAAAACCTTCTCCGCTCGGCTCAGGAGCGGCTGGAGGAGGACTGGGGTCTGCGCAACGGGAAGGCTGGCACCCTGCTGGAGCCCGTCAAGGGCCTGCTCGACGACCAGACCTTCTGGGAGCATCAGAACGAGGGGCTCGCCCTCTTCCGTTCCACGGACCTCTTCCAGACCTTCCAGCTTCCCCTCGCCCTGCGGGAGCTGGCGGTCGTGGAGAGCCGTTTCCACCTGAAGCCGCTCTTTCCGCTCTTCAGCGGCGACGGTCATTTCTACATCCTCTGCCTCAGCCAGAAGAACATCCGGCTGCTCTCCTGCTACCGCTACAGCGTCCAGGAGGTCGACCTCGGGGACATCCCGCGCAGCTTCACCGAGGCCATGGGGGAGCTGACCCGGCGCCAAACGCAGGCCCAGGCCTTCGCTTCTCCCAGGACCGTGGCGCGGTCGCCGATCTTCCACGGCCACGGCACCGGGGAGGACAACCTCAAGGCCGAGATCCTCAAATACTTCCAGATCGTCGACGACGGCCTCTCCCATCTGGCGATCGATATCGACCGCGACGCTCCATTCGTGCTGGCCGGGGTCGAGTATCTGCTGCCCCGCTTCCAGGAGGCCACGAAGCTGCCGAACGTCCTGGACGAGGGACTCACCGGCAACGCGGACGGCCTGAGCGCGGAGGAGCTGCACGCCAAGGCCTGGGAGATCGTGGAGCTCTTGTTCCAGCAGGACCGCCAGCGGGCGGTCGAGCGCTTTGGCGATCTCCAGGGGACCGGCCGCGCCACGCACCAGATCGAGGAGATCCTGCCCGCGGCGCACGACGGACGGGTCGACACCCTGTTCACCGCCCGCGGCGTCCGCTTCTGGGGGGGCTACGACGCGACCGAGCGCACGGTGAAGCTCCAGGGGGAGCAGTCGGCCCAACAAAACGGCAGCCAGGACCTGCTCGACCTCGCGGCGGTCCAGACCTTCGTCCATGGTGGCAAGGTCTTCGCGGTGGAGCAGCAGGACGTGCCGGAGGGGTACGCGGCGGCGGCGATCTTCCGGTATTGACCTCACCCCCTGTCCCCCTCTCCCATCGCCCCCCTGGGAGAGGGGGAGTTCATGGCTCGTTCCTTTCTGCGTTGTCGTTTAGTTAGCCACCCGGCGACCCGCCCCTCGACGGCGGCCCGAAAGAGATTGAAGACGTCTTGCATGAGGGGCGACGCCGGCGGATGGGCTTCGGCGCCAGCGCCTTGCGGGCGATCTCGGCGCAACGTTGGCAGTTCAGCAGGTGGAGGACGAAACCCGCGTCGGGGACCGGCAGAGCCCGCAGCATCTCCCGCAGATCCCCTGCCTTTGGATGCTTCCCTCCTCGCCTCTCAGCCACGCAGAGCATCCTCCGGATCGAGCCGGTTGGTGCGCGGGCGGTCCGCCAGGCCCCAGATCGGGCGGGTCACCGCGACACACTCCGGACAGCCCATCAGGAGATGGCGGACGCCCCGCATCCGCTCCGCCTTGCTCGTTTCCCCCCGCAGGAAGCGCTCCAGGTCGCGCTCGTCGGGATGGGCGCGGCTTGCCTGCTCTCTCAGCAGCTTGCCGGTCATCTCCAGCCAGGTGTCCATGGCGGGCGATTGTCGGCGATGCGGGCTCGGCCGAGACACCAAGAGAACCCCCGAAGTTGCGGGGAGAGAAAAGTCCTCGCGTCTCTGTGATGATCGCCAAGGGGGGAATCGCGTCCTGCCGTGTCCCGTCTCGCCGCAGGAAAGCACCTGTTCTTTTGAAGGTGCTGACAGAGGAGGTCTCTTCATGGCGCGAAAGCTCACGTTCCGGCAGCTCGTGCTGTCCATCCTGACGCTCGTCGCCGGGCTGGGCCACAAGGAGATCGGCGCCCTCCTGGGCCTGCGGCGGGAAAGTGTCGCCGACTACCTCGGCCGCAAGAGGAAGACGGAGCTGGACGACCCGGTCTATGAACGGCTGCTCTCGGCCTTCCGGCGCGGACGCGCTGCGGCCGCTATCGCTGCGGCGTGCCTGGAGGCCCTGGAGGCCCTCGACCGCGCGGCCGACCTGACCGAGGAGGAGTTGGCTGCGATCGAGCAGGAGGTGCTGGCCGGCTCGCGACTCCTTCGGAAGCTCCTGACCGCGGCGCTCCGGCGGTCCCGCGAGGTACGCTTCGAGGAGGGCTACCCGAATGCCTTCGAAGCTCGCCTCTGCCGCCGGCAGGCGGCGGAGCAGTTTGCGGAGCTGAAGCGGCTGGATGCCCGCTCGCGGCTGGCCGTGGTGAGGCTGAACCGGGAGTATCAGAATTGGGCGCTGGTCGAGAGCTGCTGCGAGGCCGCCGTCGAGGAAGGCTCACGCGACCTGAAACGGTCGGCCGCCTGGGCTCGGCTGGCCCTGGGCATCGCCAAGTGGGTGCGGGGGCCGGAAGGCTGGCGCAGGCCCGTCCGCGGCTACGCTCTGGCTCATTGGGCGAACCTGCTCAAAGTTCGCGGGGACCTGAAGGCCGCGGATTTCCGGCTCGAAGAGGCCAAGCGGCTCTGGCACGCTGGCTCCGACCCTGCCGGCCTTCTGGATCCCGGGCGGCTACTCGACCTGGAGGGGTCTCTGCGAAAGGCTCAGCGCCGGTTCGCCGAGGCCATTTCCTGCTGCGATAAGGCTATTCCCGTGAGCCGGTTTCCGGAACGCGCCCTGATGATGAAGGGCACCACCTACGATGCAATGGGCGAACACGAACTCGCCATCGCCGCCCTGCGGGAAGCCGAAACCCATGCGGACCGCCGGAGCGATCCGCGGCTCAAGAACATGCTGCGGCTCAACCTCGGAAACCATCTCGTCCACGCCGCCTGCTATGCCGAGGCTGCGGAGCTGGTCGAGGAGGTGCGCCGATGCCCTGACGGTCTGGGCAAGCTCGATCTCGCGAGAATCCCATGGCTTGAAGGGCGCCTCCTGGCCGGTCTGGGCCGCCGCGAAGAGGCCCTCCGCCTGCTGGCCGAGGCGCGGGAGAGGTTCGCGGCCGAGGAGATGTTCTATGACGTGACCCTGGCCCTGCTCGAAGAGGGCGCTCTGCTCCTCGACGAAAACCGCACGCAGGAGGTCAAGGTGCTCACCCGGGAGCTGCCGAAGATTTTCGAGTCCAAGGGTGTGCACCGCGAGGCCCTGGCCGCCCTCCAGATCTTCCAGGAAGCTGTGGAGCGAGAAGCGGCGACCGCCGAGCTGGCCCGCCGCGTCCTGCGCTTCCTCTTCCGGGCGCGCTACGACCAGGGCCTGCGGTTCGAGTCATGAGCCCGAGGGGCAGCCGTACGGGTCCCACTCGCACCCCGCATCGGACTGCGGCTCCGGGGCGGGCAGGCAGCGTCCATAGGGGTCCCCGATGCACCCTGCATCGCCGTTTGCCGAGGAGTCCCAGAGGGAGACGAGCAGGTTCGTGATTGGGTCGAGCAAGCCGGAGTTGAAAAGGGAGGCGGTGACCACAAGAATGAGGAGGGTTCGGCGCATGGGCAGAGTCTCCGGCGCGGCGCCAGCCTCGGGCCTTTGTGGTCCGCGCGGGCCACGCCCGCCAAGGATAAGTGCCTGAGCCCGAGATTTCGTGGACTTTCTTGGTGGAGGAGCGGATGAGAGACGAGCTGATGCGGGCGGAGAACCGGAAGGCGCGCATGCTTCGCGGCCTCTCCGGCAAGAGCCAGGCGAGGACGGCCGGGGAGATCGGCCGCAGCCCCGCCCAGATCGACCAGTGGGAGCAGGGCAAGGTCGTGCCCGGGCAGGACGACCTCGAGCTCCTGGCCGAGCGTACGGCCGGGATCGCGGCACAGGATGCCGACGAGCTCTTTGCCCTTTACGAGACGCAGCGTCAGTCTTTCCAGCGGCGAAGCGAGGGGATGGGAGCCCTCGTGGACGACTTGGCGGAGCGGCTCGTCCGGCATTGCGCAGGAGCGGTTCGGCGCCTGCTGAAGCTGCCGTTTCCCCAGGCCCAGCCTTCGGCCGAGGACCGCCGGCGAGCGGCGGAGCAGTTTGCGGAGCTGAAGCGGCTGGATGCCCGCTCGCGGCTGGCCGTGGTGAGGCTGAACCGCGAGTATCAGAATTGGGCGCTGGTCGAGATCTGCTGCGAGGCCGCTATCGAAGAAGGCTCGCGCGACCTGAAACGGTCGGCCGCCTGGGCTCGGCTGGCCCTGGGCATCGCCAAGTGGGTGCGGGGGCCGGAAGGCTTGCACAGGCGCGTCCGCGGCTACGCTCTGGCCCATTGGGCGAACCTGCTCAAAGTTCGCGGGGACCTGAAGGCCGCGGATTTCCGGCTCGAAGAGGCCAAGCGGCTCTGGCACGCCGGCTCCGACCCTGCCGGCCTTCTGGATCCCGGGCGGCTACTCGACCTGGAGGGGTCTCTGCGAAAGGCTCAGCGCCGGTTCGCCGAGGCCATTTCCTGCTGCGATAAGGCTATTCCCGTGAGCCGGTTTCCGGAACGCGCCCTGATGATGAAGGGCACCACCTACGATGCAATGGGCGAACACGAACTCGCCATCGCCGCCCTGCGGGAAGCCGAAACCCATGCGGACCGCCGGAGCGATCCGCGGCTCAAGAACATGCTGCGGCTCAACCTCGGAAACCATCTCGTCCACGCCGCCTGCTATGCCGAGGCTGCGGAGCTGGTCGAGGAGGTGCGCCGATGCCCTGACGGTCTGGGCAAGCTCGATCTCGCGAGAATCCCATGGCTTGAAGGGCGCCTCCTGGCCGGTCTGGGCCGCCGCGAAGAGGCCCTCCGCCTGCTGGCCGAGGCGCGGGAGAGGTTCGCGGCCGAGGAGATGTTCTATGACGTGACCCTGGCCCTGCTCGAAGAGGGCGCTCTGCTCCTCGACGAAAACCGCACGCAGGAGGTCAAGGTGCTCACCCGGGAGCTGCCGAAGATTTTCGAGTCCAAGGGTGTGCACCGCGAGGCCCTGGCCGCCCTCCAGATCTTCCAGGAAGCTGTGGAGCGAGAAGCGGCGACCGCCGAGCTGGCCCGCCGCGTCCTGCGCTTCCTCTTCCGGGCGCGGCACGACCAGGGCCTTCGGTTCGAGTCATGAGCCCTGCGGGCAGCCGTAAGGGTCAAACTCGCACCCTGCATCGGGCTGCGGCTGCGGCGGGGCCGGCTGGCAGCCCCCAGAGGGATCCATGATGCAGCCTGCATCGCCGGTTGCCGAGGAGTCCCAGAGGGAGGCGCAGAGGCTACAGCTACGTTCCCCCTCTCCCGGGGGCAGGGGGGGCGATGGGAGAGGGGGACAGGGGGTGAGGTTCTAAATCCCCGCCATGATGTCGCCGATCCGCCGCCAGCGGCGGCGGACCTGCTGCCAGGACTGGCGGACCTCGGGGCCGGGCTGGACCTCGCCCATCAACCTCTCCACCTTCTCGCCCCGCTGGGCCAGCGCGCGGAAGCGTTGCTGGACGCGCAGCCGGTCTCCTGGTTGGCGTTTGCGGACACGGGCGAAGAGGCCAGACTGGAACTGTTTGTTGAGGCTCTCGGCGTCGTCCATCAGCGCCTCCAGGTTCTCCTGGAGCTGCTCGTCCGTGTCGGTGATCTCGCCGCCGGCTTCCTCCTTGCTCTCGAGGAATCGTTCGTAGACCTCGTACAGCTTGCGGCTCTCGGTCTCGAGCTCGCCGGCCAGGCGATGGACCTCCTGGATGGGAGCGCCGGGAGCGGGCTCGATCGGCGCGGCGGTCTGGGGCTCCGCTACAGCCGGCTCTTCCGGATTGGAGGGACGGCTCGCCGGGGCCTCCACGGCAGGGGTGGGCACCGGCGGCTCGTCGCGGTCCTGAGGCTCCGGAAGGCGCTGCTCGACGTCCCTTCGGGGCGCCGGGGTCGCTGGAGGCGGCGTGGGGGTGCTCTCCTTGCCAGCGGGCAGGGACGAGGGGGACTGCTGGCCGGCCGCGGTCACGGTGACGGCCGGCTCCGTTCCCGGCGGAGACGACTGCGCCTGGGTCTGAGGCTCCCCGGTCCGGCCGCGCCAGAGCCAGGTCCCGATTCCCGCGGCAACGAGCACCGCCACCAGCGCGGCGGCCAGGGCTGCCACCTTCCAGCCCGACCCACTCGTGCTCCCCAGCTCGACCGGCCGGTAGGAAGTCGGCGCCGGGCCGGGCTGTTTTGTCGGATGGATGACGGGGACGGGCGTGCTCCGCGCGCCGGGCGGGGTGACGACCGTCTCCAGCTCTTCGAGGGGAGTCGCGGCCGCGGGATCGGAAGGGCGGGACCCGATCATGGTCTCGCCCTGGCGGAGCAGGGCCAGCCGCATCTCCTCGACCGTCTGGAACCGCTCGGCCGCCTGCTTGGACAGGGCCTTGAGCACCACCCGGTCGAGCCACCAGGGGAGCTCCGGTCTGTGCTCGCCGGGCGGGCGCGGCGGGTCCTCGATCTGCGCCCGCAGGATCGCCCAGTCGCTCCCTCCTTCGAAGGGCGGCCGGCCGGTCAGCATCTCGTAGAGCACTGCCCCGAGGGCGTAGACGTCGGCCCGGCCGTCCACCTCCTCGCCGCGGATCTGCTCCGGCGACATGTAGCGCAGGGTGCCGACCAGCAGGCCGGTGCGGGTCAGATGCCCGCTCCCCATCACGCGGGCGATGCCGAAGTCCATGACCTTGAGCGTGCCGGCCTCGGTGAGCATCAGGTTGTCCGGCTTGAGGTCTCGGTGGACGACGCCGTCCCGGTGGGCCTGCTCGATCCCCTCCATGGCGCTGCCGAGGAGATGGACGGCCCGCTGCCAGGGGATGGCGCCCTGGGCCTCCAGGACCTTCGACAGGGGCCGGCCCTCCACCAGCTCCATCGCGAGGTAGAGATCCTCCCCGTCATGGAAGAAGCTGTAGATGGCGGCGATCGCCGGATGGTTGAGGCGGGCGAGGGTGCGGGCTTCGGCCCGGAAGCGCTCGACGATCTGCGGCTCGTGGGACAGCTCGGGCCGGATCGCCTTGAGGGCCACGTCGCGGTCCAGCATGACGTCGACCGCCCGGTACACCGCGCCCATGCCCCCCTCGCCGATCTTCTCGACGATGCGGTAACTGCCCACGATCCTGCCGATCATGCCCGTCATTCTACGTGAAACGCGCGACCGGCCCGATCCCTGCGGCCCTTCACCCCTGGTGTTAGGATAGGGCTCTGTTCCGTCTGCCGAAGGGCGGGAAAGACACCATGAGCGACAACAGACCGGAGATCATCGTTCCGATGCATGTGCCCCCGGTGGCCCTGGCCGAGCTCGACCCGGCGCAGCAGGAAAAGCTCGACCGGGTGGCGCACCACGTGCGGGGCCTCCTCACCGCGCTCGGCCTCGATCTTACGGATCCGAACCTGGCCGAGACCGATCTGCGCGTGGCCAAGATGTACCTGGAGATGTTCCACGGCCTCGAAGAGGGGGCGGAGCCCAAGGTGACGACCTTCCCCAACGAGGAGCAGTACAGCCACATGGTGATGGAGACGCAGATCCCCTTCTACTCCATGTGCGCTCACCACCTCGTTCCCTTCTACGGCCATGCGCACATCGCCTACATTCCGCGCGAACGCATCCTGGGGCTGTCCAAGTTCGCCCGCATCCTGGAGTTCTATGCCAAGCGGCCGCAGCTCCAGGAGCGGCTGACCGAGCAGGTGGTCACCTTCCTGGAGGAGAAGCTCCAGCCCCAGGGAGCCATGGTGGTCATCGAGGCGCGCCACCTGTGCGTGGAGATGCGCGGCGTCAAGAAGCCGGGAGCGTTGACCATCACCTCCGCCCTGCGCGGAATCTTCCACCAGAAACCGGTCCGGGAGGAGTTTCTTGACCTGCTCCGCCGCAAACCATAGCCCCCTGGCCCGCGCCGCGGCCGCCCTCTTCGGCCTCGCAGTCCTGACCGGAGTCCTGGCCTGCTCGTCCGCGCCGGCCGCCCGCAGCACCGCCGACCTGACCAACCCGTTCCTGGGGCCCGAGCAGTCGAGCTGGCTCATCGGACCGATCGCGCGCATCGCCACGCTCGAGGAGGTCCAGGCCTTCCTGGCCTTGCAGGACGACGCCCAGGCCGAGGCCTTCATCCAGCAGTTCTGGGCGCGGCGCGATGGCAGCCCTGACAAGCCGGGCAACCCTCTCCAGGAGGCCTTCCAGGAGCGTGCCGCCGAAGCCGACCGGATGTACAGCGAAGCGGGTTTCCGTGGCCGCCGCACCGATCGCGGCACGGTCTACATCCTCTACGGCCCGCCGACCAAGTCCGACTTCGAGGTCTCCCCGACGCCTCAGGACTCTCCGATCGAGGTCTGGACCTACGCTGGCACGACTCCGGCCGGGCTCGACGGCAAGCGACCGGCCTCGGCCTACCGGTTCATCAAACGCGGTGATCTGACGGTCACCTACCTGCCCGGTCAGGACCCGCGGCTGCGCCGGCCGTCGTCGGCGGACCCTGAGATCCCCTGAGATCTCCTGACTCCCTTGAGACTCCATCCGCACGAGGAGACCCCATGACCCAGGCCCGTGCCGTGCTGGCCGGAACCGGCATCTCCATTCCGCCGCTGGAAGTCGACAACCACATGCTGTCTCGCATCATCGAGACCAGCGACGCGTGGATCCGCGAGCGCAGCGGGGTCGTCACCCGCTACTACGTGCATCCCGGCACCGCCTCCTCCGACCTGGGCGCCGAGGCGGCCCGTGCCGCGCTCGCCGACGCCGGCATGGAGGCCGGCGAAATCGACTACCTGGTCTGCGCCACCATGACGCCGGACCACTACTTCCCGGGCACCGGCACCCTCGTCCAGCAGAAGCTCGGCATCGGCGCCCTGCCGACGCTGGACATCCGCCAGCAGTGCGCGGGCTTCGCCTACGGCCTGCAGATGGTCGACGCCCTGATCCGCAGCGGCATCGCGAAGAACGTGCTGCTCGTGGGCACCGACGTCCACACCTCCCTGATGCCCTTCTCCGAGCGGACCTTCGAGGTGCTCCACGGGCGCGATCCAGGGCCGCTCTCGGAGGAGGAGCTCACCTGGAACTCCCGTTTCCGCCACCTCCTGGTGCTCTTCGGAGACGGCGCCGGCGCCATGGTCTTCCGCGCCGCGCCGGCGGAGGAGGAGCGGGGCATCCTCGAATCCGCCCTCTATGGCGACGGCAACCACCGCGACATCCTGTACGTCCCCGGCGGCGGCTCCCAGCGCCGGCCCTTCGTCACCTGCGAGATGATCCGGGAGGCCGAGACCGTGCCGGTGATGGACGGCCGGGCCGTCTTCAAGCTCGCCGTGACCCGCATGCCGGAGGCTACATTGGAAGTGCTGCGGCGGCAGGGGTACGGCATCGCGGACCTGGACCTCCTGATCATGCACCAGGCCAACCTGCGCATCAACGAGAAGGCGCAGCAGATCCTCGGCCTGCCGGACGGCAAGGTCCACAACAACATCCAGAAATACGGCAACACCACCTCCGGCACCCTGCCGATCGCCTTCTTCGAAGCCAGGCAGGCCGGCAAGGCGCCCCCGGGCTCCCTGGTCGCCTTCACCGCCCTGGGAGCCGGCCTGCACTGGGGATCGGTGCTGATGCGGCTGTGATGGCGACGACCACCTTCATTCGCCAGCCTCGGAGGATTAACCGAGATGGGAGGCCAGGAAGGCGAGAGGATCGAATTCTGTGGGACCAGCCTGCGGCTGGTCCGCGAGGCGGAGGTCCGCCTCCATCTGTCCATCGGCAGCGCCCTCGCAGACCTGCGGGAGGCGCTGGCAACGGCGGCGGGAAACGAGGTCGTAAGCCGGCCCCGCGTCCGCGTCGACTCGCGGGAAAAGGGCTGCGCCTGGCTTCACACTCTCCGCGCCGGGCTGCCCGGTTGGGGGGTGGCCGGAGGCAAAGACTACACGAGCATCGGTTTCGACACCCCGGCGATGTGGGCGTCGGTGATCGATACTGGCACAGGCTTGCCCCTGGCTCTGCTTGAGGCCGACTTCCTCAGCCGCATCCGCACCGCGGCGGTGACGGCTTTGGCGACTGACCTGCTGGCGCCCCCCGAGCCGGCCTGCCTGGCTCATTTCGGCGCTGGCAAAATCGCGGAGCATCTCGTGGGGGGAGTCCTCTTTGTGCGCCCATCGATCCGCAAGGTCTTGCTGGTGCGCAAGCGGAGCTTGGAAGGCGCTCCCGAGTGGCTGTCGGCCCTCGGCGGTGGAGTGGAAGGGCGTCTGGTAGAGGCCGAAGACGCCCTGGCCGAGGCCGACATCGTGACCACCGCCACCAGCAGCACCACGCCGGTGATCCCGGCCGGAGCCGCGCTGCCGCGCCTGCGGCATCTCAACCTCATCGGCTCCAATCACCTCAAGCGGAAGGAGATCGACGTCGACCTCGCTCGCCGCTGCCTGCCGCCGGCCGGCTTTCTGGTAACGGACGATCCCGAGCAGGCGGAAGCCGAGGCCGGCGACTTCGTGGACCTGATGGCCGAGGGTGCCCTCCGCTGGAGCGAGATCCCAACGCTCGCCCGGCTCGTGGCGGAATCCATCCTTCGAGACGGTGCCAAAGAGGCGAGCCTGACCGCCTTCAAGTCGGTAGGGATCGGCCTGATGGATCTGATTGTCGCGGCGGGCCTGCTCAGACGGATGGACTAGGGAGGATCGAATGGAACGCTTCCTTGATCAGCTCGAAAAGGCGATGAAGGAGTTCTCCGATCGCGATGCCTTCGCGAGTGTTTCGGCTGGTAAGACCGTTGTCAAGACCTTCGCCACTGTGGAGAACGATCTGGAAAGGACGGTGAGCTGGTTACAGGAGTACTGCAAGCAAGGGGACCGGATTGCCGCTCTCACCTATAACTGCGTCGAGGCCGTGATCCTCGAGTGGGCCACCTATCGCCTCGGCGGTACCTGGATCGGCATCCCAACGCTCGAAAGGGATCTGGGCAACCTCGAACGGCTTCTCGAATACTTCGCCCCCCGCCTGCTCCTCGTGGAGCCGGCGGCGCTGGGGCTCTATGAGATGAGGACTCTCGGTTCGCTGCCGGCGTTTCCCTGTGAAGAGGAGGCTCTGCCGCCTCACTTCGATGCTTCCCGCTTCCGGTTGCTGCGGCATACGGGGCCGCAGCGCGATCCGCGCCGTTTGACGGTCGGCGAGGAGCTCGTCACCCGCATCCGCTATACCTCGGGGGCAACCGGCGAACCCAAGGCGATCGCTTATACCGAGAGGACGGTGGTGGCGATCCTCGACAACATCCGCAAGGTCATCAAGCCCACTCCAAAGGAGACCATCGTGCACGGGCTCCCGAGCGTGTGGGCGGCCGGCTCGCTGATTGCTCCGGCCTTCTGCCGCGGCGGCAAGAACGTCCTGCTGCCGCGATGGGATCTGTTGCGCTTCGTGGAGACCGTGACCCGGGAGAAGCGTGTCCTCACGTTCCTGGTGCCCAGTCAGGTAGCGGACCTGGCCCAGTATAGTGAACGGAGCGGAGCGGACTGGGCCAGGAACCTCGGCAGAGTGCTGGTGGCGGGGGGGCCGGCGCCGATCTCGACCATGCACCGGGCCAAGAAGGCTCTGCCCGATGTTCACTTCTTCATCACCTTCGGCCAGACTGAGGCATCGTTCCCGATCACCTATCACAAGGTTGAGGACAAGGATGTCCGTCCAGAAACCAACTCCCGTCCCTTCGTGCCTTTGGGGTCGCGGACCCGGCCGTATGAGAAAAGCGAGGTCGATCCGGAAACGGGCGAGCTCAAGCTCCGGGGCGAGGCTGTTGCCGCCGCGAAGTGGGATCCTAAGACGCGCCGCTTCCGGCCGCTTGGCCAACCGCATCCAACGGGCGACCTGGTCGCGGTGGATGCCAAGGAAGTTCTCCACTATGTGGGGCGAAAAGGCTGGCTGGAGAGCGTCCGGCAAGTCTGGCCGGCACCGGATGCCGTCGAGGCCCTGCTCCGGGAGCACCCTGGAGTGAAGCGGGTCCGGGTCGATGCGTTCACAGCAACGAGGGACGGAGTCTCTGTTGACGTCACCGTCGAACCTCAGACCGTGGACGTCCAGGAGGCAACGTTGATCGAGCTCTTCGAGCTCCGCCGGGCGGCGGCAAACCTTGCGGCGGTCTCCCTCCGCTCCCTCCAGTTTGGAGAGGTCGCGGTGACGATGAGCGGGAAGCTCAAGCGCGAGGTCAAACGCGATGCCTGAACGAAGCCTCACGCAGCCCTGGGAAGACTTCGCCTTCTCGCGACTCGCCAGCGGCCCGTTGTTTTTCTACGTGGGAGCGGGCCTCTCCATCGCCGCCGGCCTCGTCCGCTGGAACGAGATGCCCTCTATGATCTGGTGGTATCGACGGCACTACGAAGGGAGGACGCGTCAGCGTGCCTGTCCACCGGATGACGAGTCAGATGAGACCGCAAAGAAGAACGCAGCTTTCCTCCAGTCCTTCGTCGCTCAGCCTGAGAGGAAGAATCGGTTGATCCGCAGCCTGTCGCGGCAATCGAGAGATCCGCGCGGACTCGGCCGCACGGCCCTGCTCAACATGATGCTCCGCTACCGGGCGCCACGGCTGCAATTCACCGAGGACAATTGCAAAGCAGCTCCCGTCCCCCGGGACCCGAAAAAACCGCACGCCCGCCCAGGGAAGGAGCCGAGCGCCGAGGACCTGGTGCTGCATTCCCTCATCTGGCGCAGTGCGTGCAACGGGGTGCTTACCACCAACTACGATATGTTGCTGGAGCACGCGTACTCCCTCTTCCACCATGGGGCGGCGCTTCGCTCCTATCGTTACAATGCCGACTTCCTGCGCTATCTCCTGAGCAATCCGCGCTTCGTCCTCAAGCTCCACGGCGACATCAACGACTTCGGCTCCATGGAGCTCGATCCGGACGGCGCCTGGGAAAAGAAGCGGAAGAAGAAAGGGAGGTTCGTGGATCAAGAAAACAGGGGCGACGACCTCAAGAGGGTTTACCGCGCGATCCTCGCGCAGGGACACATGGTCTACGTAGGCTGCGGCTTTCGCGATCGGACCATCGAGGAGCTCCATCGTTTCTGGGTGAACAATCCGTATCCGGGGGAGCAGCGCAACTTCCGGATCGCCCTGATCCCGGGGCCTCCCCTGATCCCGGAGTCGGAGTTGCCGAAAGGGCTCGACCGGTTCCAGGACATCGAGTTCCTCACCTTCAACTCCGGATGGCATGAGGTGAGAGAGTTTCTCGAGAGGGTGGAGGGGGCGAGGAGCGGGGCCCGAGTAGACTGGACGCCATCTCTGGAGTCCAGGGACATTCATCGGCAGATCTTTCTGGCCTGGGACGCGACTCCGCCGGCCCAGCATCTGGAGACAGAGCCGTGGACATGCCGGGGTGTGAGGCCCCGAGCCGAGAGGCCGCCGGGCGACTCGAAGCAGGCGTGATGACGTAGGATACCCCCAAGGAGGACCGCAGGGATGGACCAGAGGTATACAGCTCTCATCAAAAAGGACGCCGGCTGGTGGATCGGCTGGATTGAAGAGATTCCAGGGGTCAACTGCCAGGAGCCGACTCGCGAGGAGCTCCTCGAGACCCTGCGTATCACCCTCCGGGAGGCTCTTGAGCTCAACCGCGCAGAGGCTCTTGGAGCGGCTGGCGAGAGCTACGAGGAAGAACAGATCGCGGTATGAAGCGGGAGGAGCTGCTCCGCCATCTGCGGAGTCACGGCTGCGAGCTCCTTCGCGAGGGCGCTCGACACTCATGGTGGCATAACCCAGCACTGAACAAGCGATCCGCGGTGCCAAGGCACACCGAAGTCGGCGACAACCTGGCCCGGAAGATCTGCCGGGACCTGGGGCTGCCGAGGCCCAAATAGCCGCGCCCCTGCTTGACGATCCCGAAACGCATGCATTCCATGGCATCCACCGAGACGACTCGTACCCCCGGCCCGCTGGAGATCGCCGAGGCCCTGTCCCGCCGGGTGATGGGGCAGCCGGATGCAATCCGCGAGATGGCGGTCGCACTCTCCAAGCACCTGGCCGGGCTGCGGGTGGGCAACATCCTGATGATCGGCTCGTCGGGGACGGGCAAGACCACCCTGATGCGGGCGGTCGAGGGGTTCCTGGCCTCCGACCCCGCCCTGGCGACCCGCTCGGCCGTGGTGCGAATCCACGCCAATGTCCTGGGGGAGGAGGCGCAGCGCGGGCGCCCCGGGCAGGCGGTTCTGGAGCGGCTCCTCGAACGCGCCCGCGAGCAGCTCGGGCCGCAGGCGCCGCTCGATGCCCTGCTGCGGCGGGCCTCCTCGGGGCTGGCCTTCGTCGACGAGGTGGACAAGATCCGCTCCCACATCGGCGGGCAGCCGAACGTCCCGGGCATCCGGGCGCAGGAGGCGCTGCTCACGCTGATCGAGAACGAAGCCGTGGCCCTGCAGCTCCCGGCCTGGGCCGGCGGCGGGACGACGACAGTCGATTCGAGCAATCTTCTTTTCATTTGTGCGGGCGCCTTCGAGGGTCTCTACGATTCGGTCTTCGACCGGGTCACCGTCGGCAAGGACCGCGGCGCGCTCCAGCCGGTGACCATGGTCGAGGACGGCCAGGTCCAGGAGAAGCTGGTCTTCCACCTGCGCGACTGGCTGCGCAACGAGGATCTGTTCGACTACGGGATGAGCCCGCAGTTCCTCTCCCGCTTCGACGCCGTGGTGCTGCTCCACGACCTGGGGCGGGACGAGCTCGTCCGCATCTTCCTCGACACCCCCGACTCGGCCTATCACCAGACCCGGGCCTACTTCGAAAGCCGGGGCATCCACCTGGCCCTGTCGCCCGCGGCGGTGCGGCGCATCGCCGTCGAGGCCTCCCGCCAGCCCCGCCTTGGCGCCCGCGCCCTGCGCGAGGCCTTCCGCCGGGTGATCCGCGATTACGAGTTCGACCCCTCGGCCCACGTCACCGGCGGCGCGCTGCTCATCGATCTCCCGGAGGTCGAGGCGATGCTGGGGCCGGCCTGAGCCGTCGCGTCTTGCAGACCTGCCGGTAGCGCTCCCGGCGCTGGCGGATCGCCCAGATCCGCGGGATCAGGTTGATCAGGATCAGGAGCGTCAGCGCCACCCCCATCTGGATGTAGATCCCGCCCCGGTCGCCGCTGGCGGCGCGGGCGATGGCAGCCGCGAACCAGGTGAAGATCGGTACGGTCAGGGCGAGTCCGAGCGCGGTGGCGGAGAGGAAGAGGCCGGGACGGATGCCGGCGAGCGCGGCGCAGTAGTTGACCAGGAGGAAGGGGAGCGGGACGAAGCGGACCCCCACGAGGCCCCAGAAGCCGCCGTGGCGGCGGAGGAACCGTTCGACCTTCTTGAGCCGCTCGCCGGCGAGATGGACGAGGAAATCCCGCCCCAGATGCCGGCCCAGGAGGTAGGTCGTGGCCGCACCCAGGAAGACGCCCACGATGTTGTAGATCGAGCCGTAGACCGCTCCGAAGACGACGGCGCCGGTGATCAGGAGAGGAGTCGGCGGCATGCCGAAGGGGCAGAGGACCGCAAAGGCTCCCAACAGCAGGGCCGGTGCCCACCAAGTGCCGCGCAGCCGGTCGAAGGTGGCGGAGATCTGCTCCCAGGAGAGCTGATCGGCCAGCGGCGACCAGCGCAGGACCGCGAACCCGGTCCCGACGACAACCACCAGGATCACGAACCGGACCAGCAGGTGGCGGGGCACCCGCCGGTGGTGTTCAGGCTGGGACGTCATCCGTCCTTGTCAGGCGGATTCCGGCCCGGCGCCGGAGGGCGCTGCCGGGGTGAACAGGAAATCTTGCATATGGCGGCTGAGGGTCTCCTGCGCCGCGGGGTCCATGAAGTTCAGGCGCAGCTCGTTGATGACCATCACCTCCATCCGCTGCCACTCGTTCCAGCAGTCGGCGCAGACCTTCTCGCGGATCTCCTGGCCGAGCTTGCCCGGCAGGGGCGGACGGGGCAGGGCCGGCGCCTCGGGCCGGCCGCAATGGACGCAGGACAGCGTCGCCATTTAACGGACCTCCCCGGGCAGCACGATGAGGCTTTCGGAGCGCTCCAGAACCTCCTTCGGCACCCGCACCAGCAGAAGCAGATCGCGAGCGTCCCGCTTCCCCTTGAGGCTCTTCACCACCTCGTCGGGCACCGAGAGGGTTACGTAGGCGTGGCGCTTGGGATTCTGCCGCGCGCTGTCGATGACGACCTCTTCGAGAGGCACCATCTCCACCCTCTCCGGGTACTTCTCCAAAGCGTAGGCCAGGGCTTTTCGCGGATTCTGCATGGCGGGATTCTACTCCTGGAGCACCCTCTGGCCGGCGAGGACCTGGCGGAAGTACGCGATGGTGCTCTTCAGCCCCTCGGCCAGCGGGACCTGCGGTTCCCAGCCGAGGCAGGTGCGCGCACGCGTGATGTCGGGCCGCCGCTGCTTGGGGTCGTCCTCCGGCAGCGGCTTGAAGACGATCGGGCTGGCGCTGCCCACCGCGGCCTTGATGGTCTCGGCGAACTCCAGGATCGTCATCTCGTGCGGGTTGCCGATGTTGCAGGGCTCGCCGAGGTCGCTCTGGAGCAGGCGCCAGATCCCCTCGACCAGGTCGTCCACGTAGCAGAACGAGCGGGTCTGCTGGCCCTCGCCGAAGACGGTCAGGGGCTCGCCGGTCAACGCCTGCTGGATGAAGGCGGGCACCACGCGGCCGTCGCGTACGCGCATCCGCGGCCCGTAGGTGTTGAAGATGCGGACGATCCGTACCTCGAGCCCATGCGCGCGGTGGTAGGCCATGGCCATGGCCTCGGCGAACCGCTTCGCTTCGTCGTAGACGCCGCGCGGCCCCACCGGGTTGACATGCCCCCAGTAGCTCTCCTTCTGCGGATGCACCTCGGGGTCGCCGTACACCTCGGAGGTGGAGGCGAGGAAATACCGCGCCCCCTTGGCCTTGGCCAGCCCGAGCGTGTTGTGGGTGCCGAGCGATCCCACCTTGAGGGTCTGGATCGGCAGCTCCAGGTAGTCGATCGGGCTTGCCGGCGAGGCGAAGTGAAGGACGCAGTCGACCCGTCCCTCGACCTCGAACGGCTTGGAGACGTCGTGCTCCCGGAGCTCGAAGTCGTCGCGGTCCAGGAGGTGCGCGATGTTGTCCGTCCGCCCGGTCACCAGGTTGTCGACGCAGACCACCTCATGGCCCTCGGCGAGCAGCCGTTCGCAGAGGTGAGAGCCGAGGAAGCCGGCACCGCCGGTGATGACCGTCCGCTTCACGAGCGCGCTCTCCCGGCTCCCACGACGCGCAGGCCGGCGCCGGCCGGGGCTTCGCGGTGCCCTGCGGGCCGGCCGACCGAGACATAACGGAAGCCCGAGGCCGCCATCTTGTCCGGCTCATAGAGGTTGCGCAGGTCGACGATCAGCGGCTGGCGCAGGAGCTGCTGCAGGCGGTCGAGCTCGAGCTTGCGGAACTGGTTCCACTCGGTGAGGATGACCAGGGCGTCCGCCCCCTCGGCCGCCTCGTAGGCGTTCTCGCAGAAGGTGACCGTGGGGAAGAGCGGCCGGCAGGGAGCCATCGCCTCCGGATCGAAGGCGCGGACCGCGGCGCCGCCGTCGAGCAGGCCCTGGACGATCGGCAGGGCCGGCGACTCGCGGATGTCGTCCGTGTTGGGTTTGAACGAAAGGCCGAGGACGCCGACCGTCTTGCCGGCGACGTCCCCCAGGGCCTCGTGGATCTTGGCGAGCATGCGGGTCTGGACCTGCTCGTTGACCTCCAGCACCGCTTCGATGATGCGGAAGCGCATCCCCTGCTCGCGGAAGATCTGGGCGGCGGCCCGCGTGTCCTTGGGGAAGCAGGAGCCGCCGAAGCCTGGGCCGGCGTTGAGGAACTTCGCACCGATCCGGCTGTCCAGGCCCATGCCCTTGGCCACCACGTCCACGTTGGCGCCCCAGGCCTCGCAGATGTGGGCGATCTCGTTGATGAACGAGATCTTGGTGGCCAGGAAGCCGTTCGAGGCGTACTTGATCAGCTCGGCGCTCTCCACGTCCGTAATGATGAACGGCACGTCGGCGGCGGCGAGCGGCGAGTAGACGTCCAGCATCACCTCGGCCGCCCTGGGGTCTTGGGTGCCGATGACCACGCGGTCGGGGTGCATGAAGTCCTCGATGGCCGACCCCTCGCGCAGGAACTCGGGGTTGCTCACCACGGCGAAGCGGTGCTTGCCGCCGGCGCGCTCGCGCACGATCCGCTCGATCTCCTTGCCCGTGCCGATCGGCACCGTGCTCTTGGTGACGATGACCTTGTAGCCGTTCAGGTGCTGGCCGATCGACTCGGCCACCTCGCAAATGAAAGTGAGATCCGCCGAGCCGTCGGCCTTCGGCGGGGTGCCGACGGCGATGAACACCGCGGCGGCCTCCTCGATGGCCGGGCCGAGCTCGGTGGAGAACGTGAGCCGCCCTTCCGCCATGTTCGTCTGGACCAGGGTTTCCAGGCCGGGCTCATAGATCGGCACCTTGCCGCGGCGCAGGGCGTCGATCTTGGCGTGGTCCTTGTCGACGCCGACCACGTGCACGCCGAAGTCCGCCAGGCAGGCGCCCGTGACCAGACCGACGTAACCGCTTCCCACGACGCAGATGTTCATGGCTGGACAAGCCCTCGCTCGACCGGCTGTTGACGGTTGCCGGGCCCGGACTGGTGCTCGCGGCGCTCACGGTACCAGGCGACGAAGCGGCGCAACCCTTCCCGGATCGGAACCTTGGGAGAATACCCCAGGAGCCGCGCGGCCTTGGATACATCGGCGTAGGTGATCGGGACGTCGCCGGGCTGCTCCGGAAGATAGTCGATGCGCGGCTCGACGGCAAGCTCTTCCGCAATCCAGAGAACCAGCTCCCGCAGCGACGTGGTCTCCGCCCCGCCCAGGTTGAGGATCTCGAAGCCGGGTGCCAGGTCGAGCGCCGCGACCACGCCGTCGACGATGTCGTCGATGTACGTGTAGTCGCGGCGGCTGCTCCCGTCGCCGTACATGGGGACCGCCCGGCCGCGCCAGAGCAGGTCGGTGAACTTGTGGATCGCCATCTCCGGGCGCTGCCCCGGGCCGTAGACGGTGAAGAAGCGCAGGCAGGCGGTCCGGAAGCCGTAGAGGTGGTGATAGTTGAAGCAGAGCAGCTCGCCCGACCGCTTGGTCGTGGCGTACGGGCTGATCGGCTGGTTGACCTCGTCGTCCTCCGCGAACGGGACCTTCCTGTTGATGCCGTAGACCGAGGAGGACGAGCCGAAGATGAAAATCTTCGGACCGTGCCGGCGGGCGGCTTCGAGCAACCGCAGGGTGCCGATGCAGTTGACGTCCTCGTAGAGGACCGGCTCCTGGAGGCTGGGGCGGACGCCGGCCCGCGCCGCGAGGTGGACCACGCCGTCGAATTGCCCCTCGCCGAAGAGGCGGTCGACCAAGGGCTCGTCGCGGATGTCTCCCTCGACCAAGCGGTAGTCCGGCCGCGCGAGGAGGGGCTCGACGTTCTCCCGCTTGCGGGCGGGGTCGTAGAAGTCGTTGAAGTCGTCGAGCACCGTCACCCGGTCGCCCCGGGCGAGCAGGCGCCGCGTCAGGTGCGAGCCGATGAAGCCCGCGCCACCGGTCAGCAGGACCCTCACCCCCCGACCCCCTCTCCCGCCACGCCCTTCCACCTCCCCGGGAGAGGGGGAGGCTCGTTGGGCGGCTCGGCCGGAGGAGGGGGCGTCTCCTCCGCCTGCGGAGCATCGGGCGCCTCCGGCTGCTTGTCGAGCGGCGGCGGCGTAATCCCCTGCTCCTCCATCGCCTTCTTCGTGTCCTTGTAGCGCCTCTCGATCCCTTTCTTCTGCCGGCTGCGGATCAGCCAGCGCAGCAACCGGGATTCGTTGACGCCGATGATGACGTCATTGACCGCGTCGTAGATCTGGGGGTCGTTGATCAGCTTCGCGGCCGACCCGTTCCCCTCGGAGACCTTGAGAGAGAGCTCGTTGAGCCGGGTCACGATCTCGCTCACCTTGCCGGTGATCTCGCGAGCGTACTCCTCGTCTTTCATCAGGCGCGGAAGCAGCCCGTTGCCCGACTCCAGATCGGCCGTCAGCCCCTGCAGATCCCGCGCCGTCTGCTGGAGGGTGGCCAGGGTGTCGGTGACCTGCTGGCGCATCGCCGGATCGTTGAGCAGGCCGGGGAGGAGGCCGGGGCCGTTCTGGGCCTGGGCGAGGAGGCCCTCGAAACGGTCGAGCGACGAGGCGAGCTGGTCGGCCATCTGCCGGTCGTTGAGCAGCCGCGGCAGGGGGCCTTCGCCGGTCTCGAGCCTGGCGGCGATCCGTTCCAGCGACTCCGAGGTGCCGATCAGGGAGTCGCGCAGCCGCCGGCCGGACTCGGATTGCGTCGTCAGCTCGCCGAGCACGCCCTCGCCGCGCTCCATGCGCCCGAGGATCGTCGACAGCGAGGCGGAGATCTCGACCACGTTGTCCATCACGTCCTCGCCCGAGGCGATCAGGGCGTCCACGTTGGTCGGCTCGGCGGCGGGGATCTTCCCCTGGTCGGGGATGACCGGATATTCGAGGGAGCCCGAAGAGAGCTCGATGTACTTGTCCCCGAGCAGGCCGAGGGTCTTGATGCGGGCCTGCGACCGCGGCTTCTCCCCGCGGACGCCCGGCTGCTGCGGCCCGCGGATTCGCTCGGCGTATTGACGGTCGACGCTGATCCAGATCCGGATCTGCTCCTTGGCCGGGTCCTGGGGGAGGACCACCTGCTCGACCGTGCCCGCATCCACGCCGTTGAGCTGCACGGGATTGCCCTGCCGCACGCCGCCGGCCGAGTTGAACTCGATGAAATAGCGGTTCTTGCGGGAGAAGAGGTTGTTCTTCTCCCCGATCAGGAAGACCCCGGCGGCCAGCACCGCGAAAGCGGCCAGGATCAACAGGCCGACCTTGATCTCGCGCGTTCTAGGCGGCATCCTCGTCCTCCTGTTCCCGTCCCGTAAGGAAGCTGGCGAGCTCCGTGTCCGGGCTGCTCTCCGCCGCCTTCCAATCACCGAGGAAGCTGAACCGCCGGTTCGACAGGAACGCGAGACGGTCGCCGACCCGGCGGGCCAGCGGGATGTCGTGGGTGACCACCACGGCCGTGACCCCCAGCTCCTTCTGGATCGAGTTGATCAGCTTGCCGATGGTGGCCGCGGTCACCGGGTCGAGACCGGTGGTGGGCTCGTCGAAGAGCACCACTTCCGGGTCGAGGGCCAGGGAGCGGGCGAGCGCCACGCGTTTGCGCATGCCGCCCGAGAGGTCCGAGGGCATCTTCCGCTCCACGTCCTTGTCCTTGAGGTTGACCATGGCGAGCTTGCGGCGCACCGTCTCGGCGATCTCCCCCGCCGGCATCTCGGTATGCTCGCGCAGCGGGAAGGCGACGTTGTCGAAGACGTTCATCGAATCGAACAGGGCCCCGCTCTGGAACAGCATGGCGATCCGCCGGCGCAGGGGGAACAGCTCCCTCTCCTGCAGCTCCGTGAGGTTGATGCCATCGAATTCCACACTGCCGGCGTCGGGTTTCTCGAGGCCGTTGAGCTGCCGCAGCGTCACGCTCTTGCCGGACCCGGAGCGGCCGAGGATGACCAGGCATTCGCCGCGGAGCACGTCGCAGTCGACCCGTTCGAGGACGGTCCGGTCGCCGTATTTCTTGGTCAGACCGCGGACCCGATAGAGCGGCTCAGACACAGTGCGGACCTTTCATGCGAGTCATGCGAGCAGATAGAAGAGCTTGGTGAGGAAGAAATCGGAGACCAGGACCAGGATCGCGGCGAGCACCACCGTGTTCGTCGTGGCCCGGCCGACGCCGTCGGCGCCGCCCCGGGTGGTGAGGCCATTGTAGCA
>CAWJGT010000030.1:0-117162 GCA_963842525.1 uncultured Holophagales bacterium | reverse complement strand
GCGTCCGGAGAGATACCGGTCGAGCTCGATCTCCAGCAACCGCCGGACGTGCTCCCGACCGTGCATGCGCTCGACGACCAGCAGCTCCGAATATTTCGTCAGCGACTCGACGATCACCGACGCGCCCTCCACGTCCGCGACCTGGACGCGATGACCGAACCATTGATGGGCGATCTCGTGGGCGACGCGACGCGCCACGAGATCGGGCCGGTCCTCGTCGCGGGCATCGGTGAGAAAGCCCCGGTCCTCGCGCAGATAGATCGTCCCGGGCAGGGCATAACCCGCCCACGGCCAATACGAGGGGACCTCGACGATCCGCAGCTCGCGATGGGGATACGGCTCGAAACGGCTCTGCATCACGTCGAGCGAGGCCGCCGCGGTGTCGAGCATGTGCGCGACGTTCGCGGCATGAGACCCGGATGATAGTAAAGCTCGATGCCGACCGGCCCCTGCTGCCGTTTCGCCACCGCATAGCGGCCGGAAGCAATGGCAAACCGATTGAGGATCGGCGCCTCGGTTCGATAGCGGAACCAGCGGCGCCCGTCGCCCGTCGCGTTGCCAGGAGCGCTCGAGGCGGCCCGGCGCGAGGGCGATCTGATCGCCCGCCGTGGATACGGTCAGGCGGAGATCGACCCACTCGTCCATCGACTATCGACTGCGCCATGCGCGCCGTCCTCCTTCCAGAGCGGCTGCGCTCGCGCCGCTCAGCCCTCTCTTGCGGCGCTCGCGCAGGTCCGAGATCTCTAGCTATCGCGATAGCCGAGGGTCGGGAAAGCGCGGATATTCATCAGGAACGTTCCGTTCTCGACCACGGCGTCGTCCTGCTGGCCGCCGCGAAACCTCGGCGTCGAAGGAGAGATCGAAGCGCAGCTCCGCGCGGGCGCCGGGAGCGAGCGGCGGCAGGAAGTCGAAACGGACCATGCCGAATCGATCGTCTTTCGCGGCCTGCCGCGCCGAGGGAATGGACAATGCGGCCACCCGGGCCTCCCGGCGCGTCGCCACGTACACGCTCGCGATCGGCTGCGTGGATTCGTTGACCAGCGCATATCGTCCCGCCACGCGATAGCGCTGTTCGGCGGGAAAGAGATCGACCTCGCCGTCGATCGCGAGATCCGCGGCCGCGGCATCGTCTCGATGCGCTTGTAGGTCTTCTCGTAGTCCGCTTTCCAGTCGAGGAGCTCGTTCGTGGTGACATAGGCGTGGGCGACGTTCGTGTTGTAGAAGATCCAACCGCCTGTCACGGCGAACGTCGCCAGGAGCGCAATAGTCATCATGTTGGGTCGCGCCAGAAGGCGGAGGCGCTCTTTCAACGGTGCGGCAACACGCCGCCAGAGCGCGGCGGCCATCCCCGCCAGCAGCAGTGCCAATACCGTCCAGTGCAGCATGAACCAGTGGAACGGCGCTGCATAGTGGCCGAAGCCGTTGAGCTCCGTGTAGGGGACGGAAGGCGCGGCGGCAAAACGCCACAGATCGTGCTCGAGCCCGATCGCAGCGGCTCGGCGCGACACGATCATGAAGAGAACGAAGAAGATCATCCCCGCGTACTTGCCCGGGCTCAGCGCGTGGATGAACAGCGACGCCGCGGCATAGAGCAGCAGCGGCACGCCGGTAAAATAGAAAAAAGAGAGATAGAGGAACGGCTGGAAGTCGAAATAGCCTTTCGAGACCTGCAGGGCCACGCCGGCGGCGGCTCCGCCGAGGAGCACCGACCCGATGAGCGCCGCGAGCGCCGTCCACTTCGAAGCGATCATCACCGCCCCGGAGACCGGCGTGCTGTCGACGATGGACGCCATGCGGATTCGCTGCTCGCGCCAGAACAGCTCCGCTCCGTAATACATGATGAGGATCGTGCCGAGGATCGTCGCAGGCGATCTGGAGCGCCGCGAGAATGAGGCTCGTGGCAGGATAGGAAGTCGAGTCGTACTCGCCCGTGAAGACGTCGCCATAGATCTCGGAGACCGCCAATCCCAGCCAGAGGAGTAGAAGGAGCAGAGTGCTCTTCGTCAGGAGGGTCCGGAGCTCGAGCTTCGTGCAGGACAGGTACGTCGCGAGCCACGAGGTTCCCGCGGGACGAACCGACGGCAGCCCGCTCCGGTCATTCCAGGGGCAACTCGCGCGGGGAGACTCCTGTCGCAAGCCGGCTCCTCGGTCCTTGCGTGCCCTGAAACTGAACTTCTTGTAGACGATCGCCAGGACCCCCAGCGCGGATGCGATCCAGATCAAGCGATTGAAGAGGAGTGCGCCCTCGAACGGAATGAAGTGGGTGTTTTTCTCGGCCGCAGTCCAGTAGCGCGTCACGTCGAAGAAGCTGGTCATACCAAACGGATCGAAAAGCGACGGGAGCGTTCCTCCTCCCCCGCCCGGCCGCGAACCGGCCATCAACGGCGAATCCGTCAGCGCAGCGCAGACGAAGTAGAGAACGTAGAGAGCGACCGCCGCGGCATACGTGGCGATGGCGTTGCGCGTCAGTACGGCCACGGCGAACAGCAGTGCCGTGGCGAAAAGGACGTTCGGAAGGGTGATCATGCCGAACGCCGCGAGGTACGGGCGGGCGTCCATCGCGGTGATCGAAGCCATGCGCTCCGGCTCGATCCAGGGCATGAGAGCACCGACAGCCATCCCCAGGCCGGAGAACGTGACCGTTGCCAGCGTCGCCAGAAATGCTCCTCCAAAGCGGCCGAGGAGATAGTGGAGCTGTCCGACAGGTGTGGTGTGGACGATCTCCCTCATCTGATAGTCATCATCGCGAAGCACCGCGTTTGCGGCAAAGATGCCCGCGACGATGAGCGCGATCAGCGACATCAACGCAAACCCCTCCATGACCAGGAAGGGCGAATTCACGGCCACGTTGTCGGGTCCGAACTGCGTGCCGCTGAGCGCGAATCCGAGGAGGAAGAAGAGCAGCGAGGCAGCGATGAAGGCAACTTGCCGGGAGTGATAACGCCACTCGAAGCGAACGATCTCTCTCAACATACAGTCCTCAGAACGGAGAAATAAACATCCTCGAGATCCGGCGATGCCGGCTCGAACCCCTGTTCCGGGCGCCCTTCCGCGAGCACATAGACTTGCGCCTGGCCGCCGAAGAGCCGTGAAGCAATGAGATCGTGGGAGGCGCGATAGTCTTTGACAGCCGACTTCGGCACGGTCTTGCGCCACAACCTTCCATCCAGCCCCGCGATCAAGCCGGCCGGCTCCCCTTCGAGCACGACACGCCCGCCGGCCAGAATAGCCATGCGCGGGCAGAGATCGCTCACGTCTTCGACGATGTGCGTGGAGAGGAGCACGACCGCGTTCTCACCGATCTCGCTCAGCAGGTTGTGAAAGCGGCTGCGCTCTTCGGGATCGAGCCCTGCCGTCGGCTCGTCGACGACGATCAGGCTCGGCGCACCCAGCAGCGCCTGGGCGATGCCGAACCGCTGCTTCATGCCGCCGGAGAACGTGCTCACCGCCTTGTTGCGCACATCGTAGAGATTCGTCAGCTCGAGAAGCGCGTGCACCTGCTCCCGGCGTGCCCGCTTGTCGTTGATGCCCTTCAGCACCGCGATGTGATCGAGCAGACGCAGCGCCGAGATGCCCGGATAGACGCCAAAGTCCTGCGGCAGATAGCCCAGCCGGCGCCGCAGCTCATGCGGCTCGGCCAATATATCGAGACCATCGAGAACGATCGTCCCTTCGTCCGGCTCCTGCAAAGCTGCGATCGTGCGCATCAGCGTCGACTTCCCCGCACCGTTGGGTCCGAGGAGCCCGAACAGCCCGCGGCCGATCGTGAGATTCACCCGATCGAGGGCCCGTACGCCGTTGCCGTATGTCTTCGAGAGTCCAGTGATGGTCAGCAAGCAGTTCCCCTCCAGTCACCATGACGAGAAAACCGGGTGGAGGGTTCCAGGCGACCTCCTTGACCTGGACCGGAAGGAAGGAATACTTACCCGCGTGCCCTTCGTCTACATCCTCCGCTGCAGCGACGGCTCGCTCTACACGGGGATCGCCAGGGACCTGGAGCGGCGGCTCGTCCAGCACCAGGCGGGACGCGCCTCCCGGTACACGCGCTCGCGCCTGCCCCTGACCCTCGTCTGGTCGCGCGAGGTCGAGGCCTGGAGCGACGCGCTCCGGGAGGAGCTGCGGATCAAAGCGCTCCCCCGGACCGGCAAAGAGGCCCTGATCCGGGACGACGAGCCGGCCAGTCCCGACCGACTTACTGGGCCACTTTGAATGCGCGCCCTACTCTTGGCTTGCTGTGGACCGCTTCGCCGCCTTGTCGCATCCCCGAGAAAAATTGTCGCAGGCCCGCCTTCTTCGTCGCATCGTATCGGAGCCCGCAGCACAGCTACTCGCGGCGTCGCGAGACATCCATACACCGTCGCAATGTAAGCTTACATCGTCGCAGGGAAGCTTACGTTGCGACGATGCAAGCTTGCATTGTCGCAGCGCAAGCTACCCCCGCTGGGATCTCGATGATCTGTCGCAATGCCCCGCTGTAATGTCACGAGGTCTCGAGAATTTGCGGCAATGCAATGAAACGCTGCGGCAACGTTTCGAGACGCGTCGCAAGGTATCGAAGCAACGGCGCAAGGCATCCTCATTTTGTCGCAGCGTAGAGATCTTGTGTCTCGAAACGGCCAGGTTTGTCTGGTCGTATGGTAGAGTTGCGACGTTGTCCGGAGGCTTTGTCGCAACGTGCGCTTCCCATGGCTGCCGCAAGCTTGCGCCGTGCGCTTACATGGACACGTCGCGACAATGTAGGACTACAGCGGGCTGGCGCCTGTGAGCGTTGCTGCACGGCAAGGGGACTCTGCCGCAATGTAAGCTTACCCTGCGACAGGCCCGGCTTCGGGTGGTGCGGGTAGCCGTACGTTGCTACACTGTAGAGTGCGCCGGGCGCGGTCAACGCGACGTCGTGACATCTTTCGGGGAGGCGAGAATGAGCCGCAGCCAGTCTGTTGCAGAGTGGATCGCCGAGCTCGAGGCGCAGATCGAGCACTTCCGGAAGGAAGAGGCCTTGCACGCAGAGCAGGAAGACTTCCATCGCGAGCAACGCGCCGTTGCGACACAGGAGCTAACCAGGGTCCTGGAGCGCTATGAGACGTTCAAGGGGGCGGCCGACGCGGCCGGCGAGCTCGTGGGGCGCATCCCCGCTCTCCGTAAACCGGACAAGGCGCCGGCCCAGCAGGAGGACCTCGGCCCGGGCCGGCCGATGCTGAGCCGCCTCGTTGCCAGGGTCGTCGAGGGGCGCCCACCGGGCGAGGCCTTCGGAGCCACCGCCATCGCCAACGAGGTTGAGAGGCGCTTCGGCAAGAGGCACCGCGGCCGGGTGGACCACCGCTCCGTCGGCGTGAGCCTCCGCCGGCTCTACCTCGCCGGGAAGATCCAACAGGTCCGCGAGGGAAAGCCCTTTCACGAGGCCCTCTACTCCCGGCGGCCGGAGCCGGAATCGACCTAGGTGCCCGTGCTGCTTCAGGGACGCGCCGTAGCTTTCGCGGTGCGGTTTCTAGAGTGCCGGCTCGGGCGTGTTGCCGCTCTCGCGATGTTGATGAGCGCCCGTAGGGCGTCGTTCACAGATTCATCATTCGGGAAGGCTTTCGCAACTTCGGGATCGAGGACGACGACGTTCGTGGCAGCCGCAATACGGCCAGCGTACTTGCCCCGGACTATTTCGCCGAAGTCAGAGCGCTTGTATTCCGGGCGCAACTCATCGGAGGTTTCTTCAGCCTTCTTCATAGATCTTCCGTTCCGGACGCCTTCTGGAGATCCCACTCGAAGCGCATCCGGGCATTATAGAGGGAGGCAGCGTCATCGCAGCGTGTAGAGGAACGCCGCCAGGTCGCGGCCGTCCTGCTCGGTCACTCCCAGATTGGGCATGGCGGTCCCGCGCTCGATGGACTGCGGATCACGGACCCAGCGGATCATGTTGTCCGGTGTATTGGGAAGCTGGCCGGCGAGACGGACGCGGCTGCCGATCCCGTCGAGCGAAGGCCCGACCAGGCCTTTGGCGCCCTGGACTTCGGAAATCAGGTGGCAGGCACCGCAGCCGTACTTGCCGACCAGGATCGGACCCCGGTCGGGGTTCCCTCCCGTCATCTCCGCCGCGTTCCGCCTGACGTCGTTCTTCCCGCACCCGGCGAGGAGGATGAAGGCCAGCAGAAGAAGCCCCGCCCCCATGATCCTCACCCCCCTACCCCCAACCGGGAGAGGGGAAAAAGGACCCACTTGCTCCGCTCAAGTACCATCGCTCGCTATCTCCACCTCCGGCCTTTATCCGAATAGCATTGATGCTACCCTGCCCTGACAGCCATGCCCAGCCCGTTCTCGCGCACCCTCCGTTCCCTCGAAGCCGATGGGCACCGCCGCTGGATCCTGGGGCTGGTGCCCACTCTCCTGTTGCTCGCCGCCTGGAGCGCCTGGTTCCTGGCGGCCCGGGTTACGGTCTACGAGGTGACGGAGCACGCCTGGTTGACGGTGGAGCGCGAGGCGCATTCAATCGCGGCTCCGGTCGGCGGGCGCATCGCGGCCTTGCACATCTCGCTCGGCCAGCGGGTCAAGGCCGGCGAGGTCCTCGCCGAGTTGGAGGGGGACGAGCCGCAAGCCCTGCTGGCCGGCGAGCAGGCCCGGGGGTCCGCTCTGACCCGCCAGATCGCGGCCCTGCGAGGCCAGATCGCGGCCGAGCGGAAGGCTCTCGAAGAGCACCGCCAAGCGGCCGCGGCGACCCTTGCCGAGGGGCGGTCGCGCTCCGTCGAGGCTGAGGCTGCGGCCAAGCTCGCCGAGCAGGAGGCCGATCGCCAGGCCCGGCTGCTCGCCGGCGGCCTCATCCCCGAAGCCGAGGCGGCGCGGACCCGCTCGGAGGCCGAGCAGCGGCGCGCTGCCGCCGAGTCCGCCCGGCTCATGCTCGACCGCCTCGCCTTCAGTGACCGCAGCGCCGCGAGCGACCGGCAGGCCGACATCGAGGAGCACGAGAGCGCCCTCGCCCTGCTCGAAGGGCAGGTCGGCAGCGGCGCCGCGGCCGAGCGCCGGTTGCAGCACAACGTCGAGATGCGCGTCCTCCGCGCCCCCGTGGCGGGCCGGATCGGCCAGGTCGTCCCCTTGCGGGTCGGCTCGGTGATCGCTCCCGGGACGCAGCTCGGCCTGATCGTTCCCGAAGGGGGGCTCAAGGTGATCGCCGAGTTTCCTCCCTCGTCGGCCCTTGGCCGCATCCGGCCGGGCCAGGAGGGGCGGGTCCGCCTGGCCGGGTTCCCCTCGACCGAGTACGGATATCTCGCCGCCACCGTCGCCCAAGTGGCCGACGAGCCCCGCGGCGGGACCATCCGCGTCGAGCTCGCGGCGCGGCCGGACCGCCGCTCGCGCCTGCCGCTCCAGCACGGTCTGCCCGGCACCGTGGAGGTGGAGGTCGAGCGGGTGACCCCGGCGACCCTGGTGCTGCGTGCGGTAGGCAAGGTATTCGACCGGCCGGTGGTGGGAGGCCTCACCCCCTGTCCCCCTCTCCCATCGCCCCCCCTGCCTCCGGGAGAGGGGGGACGTCGAGGAGGCGGTGTGCGGCGAACTGAGCAGGCTACGATCCGGACAGGTTCTCTGAGGAGAGATCGCATGGACCTGGCCTCGAACGCTCCGCCTGCGTCCCCCCTCTCCCGGTCGGGGGGAGTGCGATGGGAGAGGGGGACAGGGGGTGAGGTCCCCTCCTGATGCCCACCCCCCGCCGCGCCTTCCTGTCGCCCGAGGTCGTCCAGACCTCGGCGATGGACTGCGGGCCGGCCACCTTGAAGGCGCTGCTCGAAGGGTTCGGCCTCCGCGTCAGCTATGGCCGGCTGCGCGAGGCCTGCCAGATCGACCTCGACGGCACGTCGATCGACACGATGGAAGAGGTGGCGGTCCAGCTCGGGCTCGATGCCGAGCAGGTCATGGTCCCTCTCGACCACCTGCTCCTGCCGGAAGCACGCTGTCTGCCGGCGATCCTCGTCGTCCGCCATCCCAACGGCATGACCCATTTCGTGGTGGTCTGGCGCCGCCATGGGCCGCTGATCCAGGTCATGGACCCGGCGACCGGACGGCGCTGGCTGACCGTGCGGCAGCTCCTCGACGACGCCTACGTGCACCGGATGGCGGTGCCGGCAGCGGGCTGGCGTGAGTGGGCCGGGTCTGACGAATTCCTGCGCGGCCTCACCGCCCGGCTCGCCGAGATCGGGCTCTCCAGGGACGAGGCAACGGTGCTCCAAAGCGAAGCCCTGGCCGATCCCGGCTGGAGGTCCATCGCGGCGCTCGACGCCTGCGTGCGGATGGTCCGCTCGCTGGTCGGCTCCGGTGGGGTCCGCAAGGGCCGGGAGTCGGCCGCTCTCCTGCGCTCACTCCTCGCCCGCTGGCGCGAGGCCTCCCCGGAGACCGAGGCCGCCGTGGTGCCGGAGGCCTGGTGGTCGGTCCGCCCGGCGGTGTCCTCCGGGAGTGATACCGAAGGAGAGGAGCAGGTGCTCTTCCGCGGCGCCGTGCTGGTGCGCGCCCGCCGGCGCCGCGCTCTGGAGAAAGGCCCGGCGCTCGAAAAGCTTTCGCCGGAGCTGGCCGCCGCGGTCTCCGAGCCACCGGCACGGCCGGGCCGGGAGCTGCTCCGGCTGCTCGCCGCGGACGGCGCGCTCGGTCCGGGCGCTCTCGTCCTGGGCCTCCTGGTGGCGGGGCTGGGCGTGGTCCTCGAAGCGCTGTTCTTCCGCGCCTTTTTCGACCTCGGACGCGAGCTCGAAGTCAGCCGGCAACGCGCCGTGGCGCTCGGCATGCTGTTCGCCGTGATCGCCCTCTTCCTGCTGCTCGACCTACCGATCATGCGCGGAGCCCTGCGCCTCGGACGCCATCTGGAGATGCGGCTGCGCATGGCGTTCCTGCGCAAGATCCCCCTCCTCGGCGACCGTTATTTCCAGAGCCGTCTGACCTCGGACATGGCCGACCGCAGCCACAGCGTCCACCGGCTCCGGCTCGTGCCCGACGTGGGAGAGTCGTTCGCCCGCACCGCCTTCGAGCTCCTCTTCACCCTCGCCGGCATCGTCTGGCTCGACCCGGGGAGCGCGCCGCTGGTCCTCCTGGCCGGCGCCTTGACGATCGTCGTGCCGCTCGTCCTGATCCCCCGGCTGTCGGAGTGGGACCTGCGGGTGCGCAACCATGCCGGCGCGCTCTCCCGCTTCTACCTCGACGGTCTTCTCGGCCTGTTCCCCATCCGCACCCACGGCGCGCAGACGGCGGTCCGGCGGCAGCACGAGAGCCTGCTCTCCGAATGGGCGCGCGCCTACCTCCGCCTGCGCGGCGCCGAGGTCGTGGCCGACACGGCGGTGCAGATCGCCATGGTGTCGATGACGATCGCCCTGCTCTTCAACCACCTTGCGCGCCATGGGCTCGACGGCAGCGTGCTGCTGATCGTGTATTGGGCCCTCAAGGTCCTCTCGCTGGGTCACATGCTGATCCTGATGATCGCCACGCAGTACCCCTCCCATCGCAATGTGACGTTGCGGCTGCTGGAGCCTCTCGGGGCGCCGGAGGAGGGGGAGGCCGTACAGCCCGCCACCCGGCCCCTCACCCCCCGGCCCCCTCTCCCATCGCCCCCCCTGCCCCCGGGAGAGGGGGAGAATTCAATCAAAGGCAGCTTAGAAATGGATTTCCCCCCTCTCCCGGCGGAGGGTGGAAGGGAGATGGGAGAGGGGCCGGGGGTGAGGATCGCCTGGGAAGGAGTCAGCGTGCGGGCGGCCGGGCACACGATCCTGGAGGGGGTGGACATCGCTATCGAGCCGGGAAGCCAGGTGGCGATCGTTGGCCCCTCGGGCGCGGGCAAGTCGAGCCTGGTGGGCACACTGCTGGGGTGGCACCGGCCGTCGACAGGGCGCGTGCTGATCGACGGCGTGCCGCTCGGCGGCGAGCGGCTGCAGGCTCTCCGCCGCGAGACCGCCTGGGTCGATCCGGCCGTGCAGGTCTGGAACCGCTCGCTGCTCGAAAACCTCCGCTACGGCACGGATGGAACGATCGCCCGGCCGGTGGATGCCGCGATCCGCCAAGCGGACCTCACCGGCGTGCTGCGCAAGCTCCCGGAGGGGCTCCAGACCGCGCTCGGCGAAGGGGGCGGCCTGGTCTCGGGCGGCGAGGGGCAGCGGGTGCGCTTCGCCCGTTCGCTGCTGCGGCCTGGGGTGCGCCTGGTGATCCTCGACGAGCCGTTCCGTGGCCTCGACCGCGAGCAGCGGCGGCAGCTCCTCGCCCGCGCCCGGACCCTCTGGCAGGGGGCCACCTTTCTCTGCATCACACACGACGTGGGCGAAACCCTCGAGTTCGAGCGGGTGCTCGTGGTGGAGAACGGCCATGTGGTCGAGGACGCCCGTCCTGCCGACCTCGCGGAGCAGTACGGGTCGCGCTACCGCGCCCTGCTGGAGGCCGAGAGGGATGTGCGGGAAGGGCTCTGGGCGAGCCGCGCCTGGCGGCGTCTGCGGATGGAGCGCGGCCGGCTTTCCGAGGAGGAGACGGCGGAATGAGGTCGGCTGTCTCCCTGGACGCGCTCGCTTGGCCGGTCGAACGGCTGGGAGAGGCCCTGTCCGCCCTGGCGAGCCGCAGCGGTCTCGATCCGAAGAAGCTCGACCTTCCGGAACCAGTGTTGGAGGAGCCGGTGCCGAGGAAACCCTCACCCCCCTGGCCCCCCTCTCCCATCCGCACTCCCACTCCCCCGGGAGAGGGGGGAAAAGGGACTGCCAGCGAATCTTTGGACGGGGGCTCCCCTCTCCCGGAGGTTGGGAGTGCGGATGGGAGAGGGGTCGGGGGTGAGGGCTCCCTCGACCGCTGGATCGACGTTGCTGCCGGCGCCATGGGGCTGGAGGTCGAGCCCGTCGAGGCCACCTATGGAGAGGTCGAGGGGCTCGTACGGCAGACCGCCCCTGCCCTTCTCCGGTTGCCTGGAACGGGCGGACCCCGTTTCCTCGCCGTCCTCGCGGGCGGCCGGCGCCGGGTGACCGTGCTCGACCCCGAGCACCGCGCGCGGCGGGTGCCGGTCGAGGCGGTCCGCGACGCGCTGCGCAGCGATCTCGACGCGCGCATCACCCCCGAGGTGGACCTCCTGCTGGAAGAGGCCGGGGTCCCGGCGGGCCGCCGGCCGCGGGCCCGCGCGACGATCCTGGCCGAACGGCTGAGCGCGGCGCGGATCGGCGGCTGCTGGCTCCTCGACCTCCCGCCGGGCGGCAGCTTCTGGGCCGCGGTCCGCCGCGCCGGCCTGCGCGGACGGGCTACCGTCCTCGTCCTCTCCCACATGGTGCAGCACGCCGTGCTCCTCCTTTCCTGGTGGGTGCTGGGCCAGGGCGTGCTGCAGGGACGTCTGGACCGCGGCTGGCTGCTCGCCTGGGCGCTGCTGCTCCTCACCGTGGTCCCGTTCCGCGCGCTCGAGCTGTGGTCGGCGGGCGTGCTCATGTCGCGAGTGGGCCGGCTGTTCAAGCGCCGGCTGATGATGGGGGCCCTGCGGCTCGAGCCCGAAGAGACGCGCCATCAGGGCGCGGGCCAGCTCCTCGGCCGCATCTTGAACGCCGAGGCGCTCGAATTCCTCGCCCTGACCGGCGCCCACATCGGCATCATCACCCTCTCCGAGATCGTCCTCGTCGTGCCCATCCTGGCCGCGGGCGCCGCGGGCTGGCCGCACGTCGTCCTGCTCTTCGCCTGGGTCGCCGTCGCCTACTGGCGCTCGGCGCGCTACTTCCGGCAACGCCGGGCCTGGACCAACGTCCGGCTGGAGATGACCCACGACCTCGTCGAGCAGATGGTCGGCCACCGGACCCGCCTCGCGCAGCAGAGCGTCGGCCGCTGGCACGAGAAAGAGGATGGGGACCTCGAGAGCTATCTCGGCCTCTCCGCCGAGCTCGACCGCAGGGCGGCGCAGCTCCGGGTGATCCTTCCGCGCGGCTGGCTGCTGCTCAGCCTGCTCGCCATCGCACCCGCCTTCATCTCCGGCCGCGCCTCCGCGGCAAGCCTCGCAATCTCCCTGGGCGGCGCCCTCTTCGCCTACTGGTCGTTCTGGAAGATGGTCCGCGGCCTGGCCGACCTGTCCGAGGCGGCGGTCTCGTGGCGACAGGTCGCGTCGATCTTCCATGCCGCCGCGCGGACCGAGCCCGCCGCTCCCGAGGCGGTCCTCGCCGCCGCACCCGCCGCGACCGGGTCCGAGGCCCCTGTCGTGGTCGAGGCCCACGACCTGGTGTTCCGTTACGGCGAGCGGACCGAGCTCGCCCTCGCCGGCTGCAGCCTGACCGTGCGGTCCGGCGAGCGGCTGCTGCTGGAGGGTTCCTCAGGCGGCGGCAAGTCGACCCTCGCCTCTCTGCTGGCCGGGCTGAGGACGCCGCAGTCGGGACTGCTGCTGCTGGAGGGGCTGGACCGCCACTCCCTGGGCCTCGAAGGCTGGCGCCGCCGCGTCGTGGCCGCGCCGCAGTTCCAGGACAACCACGTCCTGACCGACACCTTCGCCTTCAACCTGCTGATGGGCCGTGAATGGCCGCCACGGCCGGGCGACTTCGAAGAGGCCGAGGCGGTCTGCCGCGAGCTCGGTCTGGGCGAGCTCCTCGACCGCATGCCCGCTGGCCTCCTCCAGATGGTCGGCGAGTCGGGCTGGCAGCTCTCGCACGGCGAAAAAAGCCGCCTCTACATCGCCCGCGCCCTGCTCCAGCGCGCCGAGCTCGTCATCCTCGACGAAAGCTTTGCGGCCCTCGACCCGGAGAGCCTGCGCCAAGCGCTGGCCTGCACCCTGGCGCGTGCCCGTACCCTGCTGGTGATCGCCCATCCGTAGGAGTGGAGCCGCAAGGATTGAACCATCGCGGCCCGCGCGGAGACATACCAGGTTGAGATCAGCGGGTCCAAACCCCGGGGAGACGCGGTTCCGTGTCTCCTTTGCTTTCCTCATCCGCCAGCTCTCTTTCCTGCCGCATCTGAAATGAAATCTCGCCCTGAGACATCTGTCTACAGGAGGCTCCGGAACGACGGCGTCTTCCAACCTGAGGGGACCCAATATGAAGATCAAGACCAAGGTCAAGGCTGGCGGCATTGTGATGACCGGCGCCGACTAGACCGAGCCCAGGGAGGCGCCGCCCGGCGCCTCCCTCCCCGCCTTCCGCTGTCCCGCAACGCCGTCCGGCGCACACTCTTTTTATAGAGGACCATGATGCTTCGGATCGGCGCACAGCGCTTTCCGTCGACGTTCATCTGGCGCGTACCCCCCGGCCGGAGCCCGCGCCGTCAGGCCGCTGGAGAGCCCGCCCTTCTCCCCGCCCCTTCGGGGAATCCGCTCCGGGCCGCGACGTGGGCCGAGATGCCGGAGGAAAACGAAATCCTTTATCCAGGAGGTGAGACAACCCCTTACGTGAGAATGGATCCAGCAGAGTCGTACCGCAGGAAGATATCAAGAGCCGGCTGATGCTGGCTCGCGCGACCGGGGAGCGCGCCGTTCAGGCGCTCCCCACCGCGCCCGACCTCTCTTCGTCCCCCTTTCCGCGTCAAGGACCGTGGGGCCTACACGATGCGATAGATCTCGCGATAGCCGCTCTCGACGAGGTCCGTATAGCCGGCCATGGCCTCCTTGAACTCCGGCCGCGAGCCGTACGACTTCATATGCCCCTCGAACTGCGCGAGCTCCTCCACCTCGGCCTGGAGGACCACGGTCCAGTAATTCGCCACGAAGTCGATCATGACGCGGCCGTTCTTGAAGCCGTCATGCTCGTCCCACACGGAGATCACCCGCTTGAACCGCTGGGCCAGCTCGCCGGCCTTGCCCGGCTTGCAACGGAAGACGTCACGGATCAGGTACATGCCGATTCCTCCTCGATGGACCACTAAAGCCCGAGCTCCTCGAGTCAGCTCGCGACGACGACCCTCTCGGCGAGATGCGTCAGGGGCTCGAGCCCGGCGATCTTTTCGAGCTTCCGTCTCGCCGTCTTCGGCACCGCCCCGAAGCGTTGCTCCAGTTGGAGCAGGACGATATGCCGCAAAGCCTCGATCCCCTCCGCTCGGCCCTCCTTGTGGCCCGCTGCACGGCCCTCCTTGCGACCCGCTTCGAGACCCTTCTCAAGACCTTGCTCCAAGCCCTTCTTGAGCCCTTCCGCTTCGATCTGTTCCGCCCATGTCATCCGCACGGCAACCACCTCCTCGTTCTCGGCTTGCTGGTGCAGGCTGTCGAATTCCTCGGCCTGCCGCCCTGTTAATTGTAGATACGTTTCGACGAAATTGACCAGCATGAAGCTCTGGTTGTCCGTCAGACCGGCCGCCGCGATCCGCCGCAGGCAGGCCATCTTCAGCTCGGCCCGCGTCGCCGTTTTCCGCGGGGCCAGTCGGTGAACAGCTCCTTGTCCAGGAATTCCTGCCTGCCCAGCCTCAGCCGCCTGGCCACTCCTGGCAGGACCAGAGAGAGGAAGTCGGCGAAGAAGACGCGCAGGATCTCCTTCACGAGTTGATCGTGGCTCAATGGGTTCTCCCGTAGAGTTTGCGAATCCGCCGGGGTATCCGGCGGCGCGGCGGGCGCTTCTACGGGTATAAAAAGACGAAAAACAGACCCCAAATCTGTCATAACTCGCCAAAGAATCTTTGGCGCGGCGTTCGGCTACACTGCTCCCATGGCCTCCGAGCCGTCCTCCCATCCGGCCGCCGCCGAGCTCCGCATCGGTGACCGGGTTGTCCGCCCCGACCTCAACCGCATCGAGGGGCCGGCGGGCTCCGTCCAGGTCGAGCGCAAGGTCATGGAAGTGCTGGCCTGTCTGGCAGCTCGGCCGGGCGAGGTGATCTCCAAGGAGGAGCTGGTCCGCGAGGTCTGGGAGGGGCGGTTCGTCAGCGATGACGTGGTCTGGCGGAGCATCGCGGAGCTGCGCCGGGCCCTGGGAGACGATCCTCGCAAGCCGGAGCACATCCAGACGATCCCGAAACGGGGATACCGGCTGGCGCCTCACCCCCCGGCCCCCTCTCCCATCGCCCCCCCTTCCCCCGGGAGAGGGGGAGAAAAACAGACTCCACGCCTGGTGCCGCGGTGGTGGCTGGGGTTGGCTCTGCTCGCCGGGTTCGTGCTGATCGCGGCGATCTGGGTGGAGCGGCGGTCGATCAGGCCGATTTCAGAGGCTTCGGAGCGGGTACGGCTCGCCGTGCTGCCGTTCGAAAACCTGAGCGGCGATCGGTCCCAGGAGTGGCTGAGCGACGGGCTCACCGAGGAGCTGATCACCCGGCTCGGCGGCCTCAAGCCGGACCGGCTGGGGGTCATCGGCCGCACATCCGTCATGGCGCTCAAGGGCCGGAAGGACGACCTGCGGACCATCGCCCGCGAGCTCGACGCCGACTATCTCCTGGAGGGGAGCGTCCGCCGCGAAGGCGAACGGGTGCGCGTCACCGCCCGGCTGATCCAGGCGAGCGACCAGACCACGATCTGGAGCGACTGCCAGGACCTCAGCCTCTGGGGCACGCTCCACCTGCAGAGCCGCGTCGCCGAGCACGTGGCCGACGCCCTGGCGCTGGAGCTGCTCCCGGCCGAGCGCTCGGCCCTCGGCAGCGCCTCGGCCGCCAACCCACAGGCCCACGAGGCCTATCTCAAAGGACGGGACCTGCTGAGCCGCGGGATGCCGGACGACCTGCGCCGCAGCGTCGTGGCTTTCGAAGAGGCGATTGCGCTCGATCCGGGCTCGGCCGCGGCCCGGGCCGGGCTCGCGGACGCGCTCCACATGCTGGCGATCTTCGGCCTCCAGTCGCCGCGCGAGACCTACCCGCCGGCCGAAGCCGCCGCCCGCAAGGCCCTGGAGCTGGACGACTCCCTCGCCGACACCCACGCCACCCTGGGCTCGATCCTCTTCCGCTACCACCGGGACGGCCCGGCGGCCGAGAAGGAATTCCGGCGCGCCCTGGCGCTCAATCCCAGCTCCGCGACGGCCCACCACGACTACGCCTGGTTCCTCCTCGCCCGCAAACGATTCGAGGAGGCCCTGGCCGAGATCCGCGCCGCGCAGGACCTCGAGCCCCTCTCGATCCGCGCCAACGCCGACGTCGGCTGGGTCTACTACCGGGCGCGGCGCTACCCCGAAGCGATCCGCGAAATGCAGCGCACCCTGGAGATGGAGCCGCGCTTCCTCCCCGCCCGCCAATGCCTGGAGAGGGCCCTCGCCCGCCAGGGCCGCCTTCCCGAGGCCCTCGCCCATGCGAAGACCGGCGCCCGCCAGGAGGGGATGACCCCGGACGAGCTAGCGGCCCTGCCTGTCGATCCGGCCGCGGCGATCCGGAAGATCGGGGAATGGAGACTGGCGCGTCTTCAGGCCCGGGCCGGGAAGGGATATGCCTCCCCATACGCCCGTGCCGCGCAGTATGCCGAGCTCGGCGATCGCGAGCAGGCCCTGGCGGAGCTCGAGCGGGCGGTCGAGGAGCGCGATCCGTCAGCCGCTTCAGCAGAGGTCGATCCGGCCTTCGACGCGGTGCGGACGGACCCGCGGTTCGAAAGCCTGATCGCGCGGATCGGGTTTGGCAGCCATGAAGGAGGATGAGTCTCCCGATCCGTTTGGCGGCGAGTATGCCGTCATCTCGATGCCAGACGCCTGGCACGTGCTGTCCCTGGTCTGCTTCGTGGCAGCGCTGGGGGCGCGGTTCCTGATCGCCCTGCTGCCGCAGGGACGGGGCTTCTTCTACCGGCCGGTCCTCACCGCCTTCTCGGTCCCGGTCATCGCGGGAATCGGCCTCCTCTTCGGGCTCCTGGCCCTGCGCAGGCCGGAGACCCGGGGGACCGCCAAAGTCGCGCTGGCCCTGAACGGAATCGTCCTGGTCCTGAGCGCGCTGGCGATCGCGGCATTCTTCTACATCATGCCGGGGTGAGGACTACGCCCCGGCCCGCCGCAGCAGCTCCGCCAGATCCTTCTTTTCCGCCTTCTCGGCCGCCATCAGGGGTGTCACGATTCCATCGGCGGTCCAGGACTGCGCCTTGGGATTCGCTCCGCGGGCGAGCAGCAGCCCCGCCATGTCCATCTGACCGCCACGGGCGGCCCAGTGGAGCGCGGTCTGCCCTCGCTTGTGGGCGTTCACGTCGGCCCCGGCGTCGAGCAGGAGCTTGGCGATCTCCAGGTGGTCCGCCGTGCCGCCGCCGATCGCCGGGAACCAGATCGGCGGCATGATGTGGGCGCCGCACTCCCAAATGCGGCCGGGATCTTCGGCGAGCAGCTTCCGGACATGCCCGGTCATGCCCATCATGGCCGCCGTGGGGAGGGCGCACGGGGCTCCCTGGTCGAGCAGGAACCGGACCCCTTCCTTGAAGCCGACGTGCGCACCGGCCTCGACCGCCAGCTCGTCCCACGAGGCGTTGACGTGGAGGAGGTTGGGATAGATCGCGAGCAGCTCTCGCATCCTCTGGAAGTTGCCGTGCGAGACGCCCACGAATTCGTTGATGATCGGCCAGGGGATCGGCGGCTGTTCCTTCTTCTCGAACCGGCTACCGTCGGCGGTGTAGAGGAAGCGCGAGGTGCGGTGCCTGCGCGGCAGCCGGGCGGGATCGCGCAGCAGCTCAATCGTCTCTTTGTGACCGTGGCGCCGCGCGAGGTCGAGCGGGGTCTCGCCTTGCGGTGTGCGCGCCTCCGGATCGGCTCCCGCGAAGACCAGGATGCGGACCACCTCCGCCCGGCCCGCAGCGGCCGCTGCGTGCAGGGCGGAGAGGCCGTCCCCCTGCTTCGCATTCGTATCGCCGCCGTTGCCGGCCATGCCGTCGACCAGCGCCTCGGAGATCCCGACCTCCGGATGGTCCACGGCCAGACGCAACGGCGTGAGAGCCTCGGGCGGCGCGGAGGGGAGGTTGAAGTCCGGGGCGGCCCGCAGGAGCGCGAACAGCAGGTCGAGCCGGCCGCGCCGGACGGCAGTGTGCACGGCGGTGCCGCCGATCGGATGGATCTCGTTGACCATGCGCGGGAACTTCTCCACCAGCTCGCCGACCCGCTTTGCATCTCCCGCGAGCACTGCCTCGACCATGTCGAGCCCGCCGAGATAAGGCCGCAGGGCCTCGGCGACCTCCGCATGGCCGGCCAACGCGGCGAGGGCGAACACCGACCGCCCCTGCTCGTCCCGGCTCCACGCCAGGGCCTTGTCCTTGTCCAGGTACCGCTGCGCCGCGGCGAGGTCGCCCCGGGCCACCGCCTGCCGGAAGCGTTGCGAGTCGAGCAGATCCGGCGGCTCGACGGGAGCCGCGCCCTTCGAATCCACGGGAGAGGAAGAGGACGCCTCCCCGGCCCTCGCGGTGAGCCCGACGGCGGTCAGACCCGCGCCCAGGGAGACATAGCGGAGGAAGTCGGCTCTCGTCACTTGCATGCGTCGCTCCTTTCGTGACGAGGTCAGGCTAACCCGCTCCCCTGGCTTTCGGGCCGAGGGAGCGCCGAGGTTTGCCCGAGGCGCGGCTAACAACAGCAACTGGTCTGCAGGCTCCCGCTGAGGACGAAACCCGTGGGAGTGGCGCCGCTGGCTGTGCCGTCGGCATTCGTGACCTCGACTTTGAGGACGTTGTCTCCCACCACGAAGAAGGCCGGATCGACCTCCTTCGAGGTCGGCCTCCCCTCAGAGCCCGCACTCTCGGGATGGTCGACGACGCCCTTGCCGTTGAGCGTGACCTTCGCCGCGTTGTCCGCCAGAAGCCGCAGCGAGAGCGATGCGTCGCGGGAGCCCAGATGGAACTTCAACTGGTACGTATAGGTGCCGACCGGTGCGTTCGTCAGATTGGCGTTCCCCGAAATCCAACGAGCGGGCCTCAGCTCGGTGTCGTCCCAGACAGTTGGCGGGACCGTCGGGATTTTGCCCACGATCTCCGCTCGCCTGGGGAGCGGATCGAAAACGGTGATCTTCCCACCTGCCTGGTCGAGCGCACTGACCAGCTCCCAATCCGCCGTGCCGGTATCCAGGGCCTGGACCCGGGCCCCGATGGTCCTGCGGCAGTCCTTGACCGTCACAGCACCATCGGAAGGCGCGAACGTCACCAGGCCGAGGGGAGCGAAGCGGTGCTCCACGCCGTGCGGCGGCAAGGGTTTGGCGACCTCGGCCTCCTTCTCATCCTGCGCCTCTTTCACCCGTGGCCATTCCACGTCGCCTGTCGCGGTGCGCGCGGGGATCAGCCAGTGATCGCCCGGGGAGTAGCTGTGAGGGTCCTGTCCTTTCCCTGCCGGATCGAAGGAGATCCTGATCCCATCCTCCAGATCCACCCAGGCACCCTCCTTGATCGGCAGATCCCGGGCCTTCTGATCCCAACGGCGCAGGAACGGGTGCCTGGACAGCTCGACGTCCGGCGTCCCTTTGAGCGTCACCTGGAGCCGGTCCGTATCCACAGACTCCACCTGCAGGAGCGGCTGCGCTCCGTCCTCGGAGTCGTCGTCCAGCACCTCCACCCAGCTCCCCTTTTCAAGGCCGAACCGCTGGTCGCGCCCCAGATGCTCCAGGGTCAGCGCCGTCCCCTTGCCGCCGGAAGGAATGGACGCGCTCCGGATCGGGAAGACGACTGACCCGTTCTCCCGGGACCACTTGAACGACGCCTCGGCCGCGAGCCCCCCTTTGTGGATCTCGACCCGGTAGAGCTGGTTCTCGCCGGTGTACCGCGCCTCGGGCGCGGCGATGCAGGGGTCGCTCGTACTGGACTCCGATCTCTTGGCCTCTGCCTTGAGCATTCCCCGGTTGACCGGTTGCCAGTCCCCGACCCAGCCTTCCCAATGCTTGCGCACGTCAGCGCACGATGTGTCGGGGTCCAGGCCCGTCTCCAGCGGATTCGGGTGCTTCGAGATGGCCCGCAGCCGCCAGGCCATCTGCGCGCGTGTGGCCGTGTCCGGTCCGCCCAGGGCCACCTCGCGGATCCGGTCGTCCTGGAGATAGGTGATGTGCCGCTCCCAGACATCGAGATAGAGCAGATAGGTGCCCGGGCCGCCCATCCCCGGCGGCTTGGTGTCCGCCGTGCGGTCGTAGACCCTTTCTTCCAGGTTTTCCACCAGGAGCCCGCCGACGTAATAGCGGCCCTTGAGGAGGCGGAAACGGTTCTTCTCCGGTGACGCGCCGTTCTTGGCATCGAGCACCAATCGAAAGCCGTCTCCCGAAGAGCCGTCGGCTTTGGCCGGCCCTCCGAACGGTCCGATCAGGTCCTCCGCCAGGGTCCGCAGATAGTACAGCAGGATGGAGGTCTGCTCGTTCCAATCGGCGTCGAGCTGGACGCGCCCCTGCTGCATCAGGACGCGGGTGAGCTGATTCTTCGGATCGAACGTCCAACGCGTGAAATCGCCTTTCATGATCCCTCCCTGGCTGGCGCCTAGGTGGCAAAGATCGGACCCGCGTCCAGGCCGGCCGGCGTGTATTCGTCGAGCCGGGCGCGGAGGTTGGCCTCCCGCTGTGGCTCGTAGAGGTCGTGGAAAACGCCCATCTCGGACTCGTCGTCGGCGCCACGCCGGATCTCCCGGGCGCAACTCGCGGCGAGCCGGGCATAGGTGGGCGTGCCGTAGTGCTTGCTCTCGAATTGGGGGCGGACCCGCCGGCGCTCGCTCTCGCGGATAGCGGCGCGCTCGGCGGGGTCTGCGATGCCAACCAGCGCGGCCTGCTCGGCGAGGTCGGGCTGGCACTGGAAGCGGCGCGGCGTGCGCGAGCCTGGCAGATACGAACAGAAGCGCATGCAGCCGATCTGGCGCCGCGCCACCTGGATGAGCCCCTCGAAGATGCTGTTCTCGGCCAGCTCGATGGCGTGGGCCTGGACCTCGCCGAAGACCGTGCTGCGCTCGATCGTCAGCCGCGCGTGCGCCACCGGATGCCCCGGCGCCCCCAGCGCCTCGCGCTGCTCACTCGTGGCGTCCAGAATGCTGTCGGAGAGGCGGATCGGGACCGGGTCGGCCAGGACCTCGTCGTGGACGACCTGGATCGAGCCGAGGATGCTGTGCTCGATGGTCACACACCCGTTCACATCGATCAGCTCGAGGCTCGGCTCGGCCGGCCGCCGCGGCTTGCAGTCGGAGGTCAGCCCCCAGCCGGGGACCAGCGTCGAGTGGCGGATCGTGACGGCCGCCAGATCGCCCTGGATCTGGACGCTCCGCCCGGTGATCAGAAGGCCGTCCAGGGTCACCTCGCTGCCGGCCTCGCCGTGCACGGAGAGCGAATCGGGCTGCCCGCTCTGCCAGTCCAGGAGCCGCAGGACCGGGCGCTTGCGCCGGGCCGCGCGGATCTGCAGGCGCTGATCCTTTTTCAGCTCGATGCGCAGCGGCTCGGTGTAGACGCCGCTGTCGGTGATCTCGATCACACCCGGCTTGCCGGCAGCGGTATCCTGCCAGAGCTTCAGGGCATCGCCGAGGGTCTTGAGCTTCTCGTTCTCGCCGATCCGGAAGACCTCGGCGCCGGCAGGCTGGCGGATCGGCCGGTCGTACTCCCCTCCTCCCAGGTCGGCGCTGAAGCCGTAGTGATAGGTGACCCGGACTCCGCGCTTCGGCAGGTGCCGCGGCGGGAAGGCGATCCGGCCCAACTCAGGGTCGACGATCACCTGGCCTGGTTTGGGCCGGTACTGCCAGTCGGTCAGGTCGGCGACGACGATCTCCTGCGGCGGGACCTCCTTGTAGACCGTCGCGCCCTTCTTGGGTCCGGGCTCTCCTCGCCAGATCCGGAAGCTCTTCCCCTCACCGTAGTAAGAAGCCAGGTCCGCCGCCAAAGCCCGCCGCGTGATGCGGACCGGCACGTTCAGCTCTCCCGCGATGTCGGTCGGCTCGGCCTCAGGCAGAGGGTTGACGAAGAGCTGGGTATCGCTGCCCAGGACGCTGAAGGTGTAGCAGTGGGGGCCGGCGTCCTCGGCGCAGTAGGCCGGCACCTTGGTCACGGAGTAGGAGCGCAGCCGCCACAGGAAGAGCCCGACGGCAGGCAGGCCATAGCGGCCCGGGGTGCGGCGCGAGGCGAGCCGCCGGGCTTCAACGGTGTGCGCGATCTCGTCGAACGGGCCGTCCAGCCGCTCGAGCGCAACGCCGTCGCGCAGGTCCGCCGTCCGGCCCTGCTGGGGACGCAGATGCCGGACGTTCTGGGTCCAGCCGAGCAGCAGGCGGAATTCGACCGCCCGGGCCGGCCAGCCGGCCACGTCGCGGGCGAGCAGCTCCAAGAGGGCCAGCGTCCCCTTGCGCCGCCGATAGCGAAGGGTGTTCGCCACCTCGCGCCGGGGCACCAGGGCCTTGTTGCGCTCCCGGCCCTGGAGGGTCTTGACGTCGCCCGCCTCGCCCGCGTCCTGGACCGGGCGCCAGCCGATCAGGTCGGCGAGGTACGGCACCACCCAGTCCTCGCAGGTCTCGATGAACCAGTTCTCGTACAATTGCGAGATATCGTCCTCGACGACGTTGACCTGCTCGCCGATCACCTTAAGGAGCGCCTGGAGCGGAGAGCCCAGCTCCACGTCGCGCTCCCGGTAGTAGGCCGGCAGGAGGTCGTACAGGCGGTCCGGTGAGCCGCTCATGCCTTGATCTCCTTCAAGATCACCGTGTCGGGCACGGCGGGCGAGAGATAGAGGAGCTCGGCGGGACGAATGGCCCGGTCGCCGCCCGGCTCCTCCAGGGCCGCCGGCCGGGCCTGGATCCGATTCTTCAGCCCGAGATTCGTCCTCTTCTTGAGCTCGTCCTTGTCGAGGGTCCCCTTGACGGAGTCGAAGACGTCCACGTCCACGTAGTCCACGCCGGGGACGCCGTGGACCGCCCGCACGGCCTGGCTCAACAGAGCGTCCTGGGCGAGGTCGCGGCGGTCGAACGCGAAGGCGTCGAGCAGGGCGGCGCGGACCTTCGGGGAGACCTTCTCCCAGTCGTAGTCCGGTAGCAGCCGCACCCCGGCCGCGAGCACGAGCAGCGACAGGTCGCGCACTTCGACCTGGACCGGCAGATGGGGGGCACCAAACTGGCGCAGCGCCGCTTCGAGGTTGCGGAACAGCGCGGAGGTCTCGTCGATCGGGATGTCGTCCTCCCCCGCGATAGTGACGTGGACGACCTGGGACCGGCCGTCCGAGAGGCGGACGGCGCTCGCCTTGCCGATGCCGGCAAAGGTACGGGCGAAGTCGGTGTAGTCCTGAACGGAGACCAGGCGGTCCAGGGCCATGACGGCCAGGGGCGTGTTGCGCCGCGCCTGGTCCCGGCTCTCCGGATCGGCGCCGCCGGTGGCAGGCAGCGGATTGATCACGTCCTTGACGCCGAGCGGGCGCGTCACGAGCTGGCTGATCCGTCCGGTCCCGAGGTTGCCCGGCTTGCCGAGGCCGACGCGGTAGACCGCCCGCACGTTCTCGCTGCCGGTCGGCGGGCGCGCTCCCCGCTTGCCGTCGCCGAAGACGACCGTGGTCTCCTCCGCGTCGCTCCGCCGGGTCGTGTAGACCCGATCGGCGGGCTCCAGCCCGAAGAGGCTCTCCGCCTCGTGCCAGAGGATGTCGTTGACCCGCATCCGCAGCGTGCTCTCGACCCCCGACGGAGTGGCCGCCGGCACGTAGGTCAACGGAGACTGCTTCAGCTGGAAGCGTTGCAGGGGCTTGCTCGCGTCGCCGCTGCCCAGCACCTCCGCCTTGGTCTCGCCGTGGGTGGCGGGCGCGACGTTGGCCCAGACCTTGACGTCGGCGCGCTTGTAGCAATAAGAGAGGGGCGAGGCCAGGACGAGGGTGGTGTGGTTGCGCTCGCCGGGCCGAAGCTGGGGCTCTTTCGGTGGCGGGGGCGTCGTCGCGTGCTGGCCGCCGCTCGCCGGCATCTCCTCGACCTGGGCTCCTTGCTCCACACCCGCCACCATGACCAGCTCCGCGGCAGGAATCCCAGGCACCGGCACCTCGACCTTCACCTTCGTCCCGTCCGGCCTCTTCACTTCCTTCTTCGCGACCACGTCCGTCCGCTCCCCGCTGACGATCAGCCAGCGGCCGGGCTTCAAGCCGTCGTAGAGGCCGGCCAGCTCGAGGCTCCCTCCGCAGAGGGCTGTCTCGATGGGTTTTTCGGCCAGCTCCAGCCGCTCGCAGTGGGCATAGACGGCGGTGCCGCGGATGACGGCGAATTCGTCCGTCGCGAGATTGAGCCAGGGCTCCTTCAACTTGACGCGCGTGCTCTTCCCGGTGATGCCAAAGGCGGCGAGAGATTGCTCGCTAACCTGCCTGGCCGTAGTGATCACCAGCGGGCTGTTCCCCAGGTTGGAATCCGGCCGCTCCAGGACGATCCAGCTTCCGGGCAGCACTTGTGGATAAGAGTTGTCGAGGAAGATGATGTCCGTGTAAGGAATGAAACATTCTACAAGGATTTTAAGCTTCTGGGACCCGGGAGGCGTGACGGGAGACGTGACAGTGAGCTTGATCAGCTCGGCATTTTTCACGCCGACTTGGGGCTCATTGTCATCAAAATCTTCCATGGTCACCACGCTCCCACGCCGCTGAAATCTGAACGTTAACGGCAGGTTGACCTCGTGGGATACAGTTACAGTGACCCTCTCGTCGGCCTGCGGGGGGAAGTCGATCACGAACTGTTTCAGCTCGTCAGGCAGCTCGCGGTCCGGCTTACCCAAGGGTGGGTCATCGACGGTGAACCCGCCGAGCTTCAGTTGGGTGCGCAGTGTAGGAGTCCCTTCGCTGACGAGCGTGACGGTGGCCTCGACGCTGAAGGCTTCGCCGGGAGCAGACTTCTTCAGATCCCACTCCTTGATTTCGGTGATCACGCCGTCGCTCGGACGCCGCTTGAGCTCCAGCGGCGCGTTGTGCCCGAAGACCCGGGCCGGCAGGCGCAAGGCATAGACTTCGAGGACCGGCTGCGCCGTGACGGGCGCGTTCGCCCAGGCCCTGTAGAGGACGTCGCGCAGCTTCGGCCGCGTGGCCAGGAGGATCTGGGCCGTCACGTCCGAGCCGGCGCTGAAGGTTGCAGTGACGTCACGCCCCAGGTGCACGCTGCTGCGAGGGGGAACGGAGCGCCGCTGGCTGAGCGGAACCAGCACGTCGGCGAGATCCGCGGTGAGCGCGGTGTCGTCGTCCTCCCCGTCCTCTCCATTGTTCTCGTTGTTCCCATTGCCCTCGTTGTTCCCGTTCTCCTCGTTGTTCCCATTGTTCCCGTTGCTCCCGTCGCTGAATGCCTCCGGAGCAGATGCCATGGCCGGGAGGGCGGTCTCTCTGACCAACGCCGCGTCGAGCTCACTCACCAAGTCGCCAAGCCAGGGCTTCACCTTGGTGGATCTGGGGGTCAGGATATTGAGTCGATTCCGCAGCTCCGGCAGGACCTCTTCCTCGAGATCCTGTCGGTCGAGTTTTGCGAGAACCTGGTCCACCGTCGTGCCTTTCAGCTCCTCGGACACCGCCCGAGCTTTGAAGCGCTCGAAGATCTCCCGCACCACCTCGCGCAGGTCGACAGACTCCTCCGCGGGCGTTGCCATCACAGCAGCTTCCTGCGGAGAGGCAGCAGTCGTGGTCGTCGTGGTCTTCCCGAGCCAGGGCTCGATCTTCACCCGGGTCCGGCCGGCTACCGCATCGGGCTCGACCGTCATCACCCGGTAGAGAGTCGGTTTTACGTTCTCGGCGGCGACTGTTTTGATCAACAGCGGATCGTTCGGCTTGAGTTGGGTCGCGATTCCCTTGAAGTAGAGGTCGCGGTCTTCGATCACCTTTTCCGGCAATTGCGGCTGGCTGAGCCGCACCTGGAGGTTGTTCCACGCCGCGCGGGCGGTCAGGTCTTCGGAGGTTTCGAAGGGCTGCGGCAGCTCGCCCGGGGCAGGCACGCTCTGGGCGCGCGCGCCGGCCCGGATCACCACCTCGGGGCCCTCGTCCAGGGTGAAGGCCAGATGCGTGCTTGCTGCCACACCGGGACGGGGCTGGTAGCCCACCAGCCGCGCCAGCTCCAGCACGGAACGGCGCTCGGTGGCGGTGCGCAGATAGCCCTCGTTGGCGATGCGTTCCTGATAGAAGGTCAGCACGTCGGCCACCACGGCCCAGGCATCCAGGAGGGCGATCGAGAAGTCGTCCGCCTCGCGGGTGGCCAGGGGGGACAACGCCGGATACTCGCGGCTCGACAGCCGCGCCTTCATGGTCTCCAGAAAGCTGGAGTGGGTGCCGGCCCGCCGGGCGATCGCATCGAGCCCGGGCCGGTTGGCCGTGTCCTGCGGGGTCAGGACCTCGACGCCTTCACAGCAAGCACAGGTGCAACCGCGATAGCAGGGCTCGCTCATCGTCCACCTCGCACTTTCTTCAGATGCAGCTGGCCGTTGCCGGGGAATTGCGGATCATTGTCCAGCCGGGCGACCTCCAGCGAGCCGAGGGGGAGAAAACCCTTGTCTTTGACCTCGGGGTCCATCTCCCTGCCGAGCCGCGCAAGCTTGCTGATCTGGATGGTCTCGACACCGGTGACCGATTGCACCGCGGCGATCAGCTTCGAGAAAGCGATCCCCTGGCCGAAGCTCAGGTTGTCGGGATGGAAGAAGCCGCGCCGGCCGTCGGGGAGTTGCCGGTTGCTCAGGACCTCCAGGAGGGCCGCCTTGACGTGGCCGCGCAGGAACCCGGAGAGCACGCAGACCACCAGCTCCAGCTCCAGCGGGACGGAGACCGCCCACTGCACGGCGACATCGTGACCGATCCGGCGGTAGCGGAAGAGCGCCTTGCGAATCTCCTCGAGGAGCTTGTCGTCCCTCGCTCCCCCGACCGGGTCGACCAGCACCAGCACCTCGTACCAGCTCCCGGTCCAGCGCAGCGTGGCCGCGGCCCGCTGGACCCGGCCGCGAAAGTCGCGCTCGACCCGGCGGGCGTAGTCGTCGACCGTGACGGCGCGCTGCGGGTCCCGCCGGAAGGCGTGGGGCGCCAGCAGACGCACCTCCTCCACCGGCTCGGGACGCGTGCCGCCGCGGGCCGGGAGCGGGTTTCTCACCTCGACGTTCACGCCGGCCCAACTCGCCTTGGTGACGAGGTGGCGGATGGCTCCGGCGCCCACATTCCCCGCGGGGCCGTTGCCGATGCGGTAGGTGACCGTGAAGTCCGTACCGGCGGCCGGCACGCTGCCGCAGTCGCCGTCCCCGAACCGCAGATGCGCGTTCCCGTCGTCGTCCACCTCGGCGACGAAGCAGGCCTCGCCGGGGTCGCTCGCCAGCAGGTCGCGCCGGGCGTCCCACTCTAGGGGTACATCCGTGCGGGAGGAATGGGCCGCCGAGAGCCAGATTTCGGGCAACGCCTGCCGCGGATCCTGGGTGAGCAGACGGACGGCCGGCAGGCTCCGGAGCGGCTGCGGGAGCGGCTGTCGGAAGGTGAGCGGCGCCTTGTCGAGGCGGGGCCGGAAACGTTCCGGAACCTCCTCCACCTCCTCCGGCCGGCCGCCGCAGCCGCAGCGGAGCACGGTCTCCCGTGCCTCCACATTGCCCAGCGGCTCCTTCTCCACCCTGCGGCCGTGGTCCACCAGGAACACGTTCCCCCGCGCCACGCTGATGTCCGGAACAACCTTGCAGTCTTTCTCCGGGACCCTCGCCGAGAGGCAAAGCGGGAACGGCAGCGCATCCTCCAGCGCCCACTCGATCTCGACGATGGGCTGGCCGCAGAGCTCGTCGGTCCCCGCGTCCGCGCCCGTGAGACGCACGACGTGCCGGTGGGCCCGGTCGGCGTCGTCCGCATCCCCTGTCTTGGGGCCGAGCACCTCCTCGAACAGCAGGAGGTCGCCCGCCTGCAGCGCGAGCTTGCGTCTGTCCGGCGGCTCTCCGTCCCGCAATGTGGCCCGCGTGGCGCCGCGCGGCAGGCAGCACTCGCGATCGCCCCAGGTGTAGAAAGCGATCGTGTTGTGTTCCGAGCGGAGGAAGATCTTCTCGTCCTTCGTCCCGAAAATCGGTGCGAAGACTTGATAGCGATCGATCGGCACGCTGCGGATGTCTTCGTACGTGAGCACCCGGTCGGGCAATGGTCCGCCTGCGAACCCGGTGATGCAGGAATCCCCGCTTTCGAGCGTCAGCTCGGCATTCGTCTTCACGAACACCCAGGCCCGGGCGTTGCACCCCTCGTGCATCGGATAGTCGACCAGGCGGGCGTGGCGGCGGACCGAGGTGCGGCGCCGGGCCGTGTCGAGATACGCCTCGGTGCCGACGGCGTCCTGGTAATAGCTGAGGTGATCGCCCGTGTAGGCGAGCAGCTCGACCAGGGCGATCCCCAGGTCGGGGATGTGGCGCTCCTTCCAATCGGGCAGGACGAGGGCGAGGCGGTCCAGCAGCAGCAGCCGGAAGCTGGCGTAATCCTTGGCAAGATAATCGATCGCCGGCTCGGTGCGCGGCTCGGGCGGACAGGGCTGCCCGGCCTTGCAGTCGAGATCGCTCGGGCAGCCGATCTTGAAGTCGACCTCCAGGCAGTGGTAGCGCGGATCGAAGCCATGGAACGGCCGGGGTTTGCCCTTCTCGTCGGGCTCCACCACGCACAGCCGGTATTTCGAGAAGTCGCCCGGCCGGTCGAGATAGACGTGCAGGCAGTCGTCGCGCTCGGGGTCCTCCTGGATGCAGAAACGCAGACCGATCACCTGCACCGGCCTGGCGCCGGGCCGGCATCCTTCGATGCGGATGTTCTCGGCCCGCAGGTCTTCCGGGGCCTGGCCGAGAAAATAGACGGTCAGCCGGATCTGGTCGTCCGAGACTTCCACGTAGTCCAGACCGTTCAGGTCGCTCGCGCGGACCTTGTGGCGACGCTGCTCGTCGCGACATTCGAGACCGGGTCCGTGGCTCATGCGCTCCTCCGCTCGAACGTTTCCGTCCGTGTCTCGCCCGTCCGCAGCACCGCGTATTCGATCGTGATCCGCAGCGTGGAATCCTCGCTCACGACCTCCAGGGCCAGCACCTGGATCACATCGCCCAGCCAGCGCTGGAGGGCCGCCTGCACCGTGTACTGGAGCGCCGCCGCGAGCTCCGGGCTGTTGGGCGCGAAGACGAGCTGGCGCAACCCGCTGCCGAAATCCGGACGGTTGACCCGCTCCCCGGGATTGGTGAACAGGAGCTGCACGATCATGTCGCGCACGTGATCGTCATAGCCGGTCGCGGCGGTGCGGCCGAGGGCATCGAAATGGAAAGGAAAATCGATGTCCATCTCTGGCCTCAGATGGCGCTCACACGCGGTTGGGTGACGGTGATGATGAGCGGCGTGCCGGTCGGCACGCAGATCGCCTGGCTGCTCTGGACCAGCAACGGCTGGCCGTTCGACAGGACGCGCGTCGTGCCGACAAGCCACTGCGCAGTCACACAGGGTCCGTTGGCAGTGGGCGGCGGCGGCAAGGCGCAACCGGCGACCACATAGGGAGCCGTCAGCGTTACCGTCGGCTGGCCGCTCACGAGAACGCGCGGATTGGGCACTGTCGGCTGTGCCTGCCCGCCATGCGAGCAGAGCACCGTGGCGCCTACGTGCAGCAGAAAGCCCGGCATGGCTCACCTTCCTTTCTAGACCACCACCAGGGCGACCTTGTTGATCATGACGCTCGGTCCCACGAGCTCGATCGAAGCGCCCTTACCGTTGTTGATGTAGATGCCGGTATCGTTCACAACGATCATCGCCCCCGTCGGGCTTCGCAGGATCACGCCACCCGTTCCTGGCGGGGCTGGAGCGGGTACTGGCACCATGGCCGGAAGCGGCGGCGCATCGCTGATGACCACCGAATGCTGCAGCGTCGTCTGCAGGACGATGCTCCCGCCCGGAGGAATGGGTGGCGGTATGAGCGCGGCTGGCGGGACCTCCGCAACAATCCCCCAGAAGCCGCCGACCCAGATCGGGTAGTCCGGGTCGCCCTGCTCGAACTCCACCCAGACACCGGCGCCAATCTGCGGCAGCATAAACGTCCCCATCTGCTTGCCGGCGATCGGCACGCACGGCATCGCCCAACTCGTCGGAATGACATTCGAGACGTCAGGCACGATGACCTGGATGCGCCCGATCTGCATGGGATCGATGTTGTTGACCACCGTGCCGCGATACTTGCCGTAGAACTTTTTCCCTTCGCTCATGCTGGTACCCTGGGAATCGTTGAGATGAGGCCATTGCGGGTGAGCGTGAAGCTCTGCTTGTACTCGCCCCGCTTGATGTCATGCGTCACGCTCTTGACGTAATAAAGACCATCGAAGGCGGTCCCGGCACCGCGTACCCCCACCAGCTCGCGGGCGCGCAAGGGCCGGCCATAGCGGAGGACGTCGAGAGACCCGGAAGCCGAGACCGCATCGCTCGATTGCGCCGCCTTCGCCAGTCCGATCAAGGCCGCACGAACCGGACCGAGCTTTGCCGTGCCCGTGATGAACCGGATCCTCTTGGGAAGCGGCGGCACCGCACCCAGGGGCGGATTGAGCGGCGTGATGGCAGGGACGGGGATGGGGATGATCGCCTTGCTCATTGGCTCATGGATCATGAGAATCGGAAGCTCGGCGCTCTCGCCGCTGAAATTGAAGGTCAGCGACTCGACGTTGGTATGGGCGTCCATGTCGATATTGAGCGCCGGCTGCGGCTTGCCGACCTTGACCTCCGGCCCCCAATAGCCGAAATTCGTGCCCGGGGCCGGACCCGGCTTGATGTAGAAGACATAGCCGACCTCGTCCGCGAGCTGGGTGATGTATTGATAATCCGTACCTTGCTGGCGCGGGATGCGCTCGATCGGGATGGGTATGTCGATCAAGACGCTGGGGATCACCATGGGGATGATCCCGAACATCGCATATTTCGCCAGGATCAGCACGACGCGCGCTTCCGGCGGCATGGCTGGGAATGGGAAGCCGTCGAAGTCGATCCAGTCCATGGCGGCGGTCAGGTCGACTCCTGTGACGGTGAGAGTCGTGGGCGCTCCGCCGCCGCCCGGCTTGGTGTCGGTCCGCGTGACCACACCATCCATCAGCACCTCGGGAGTGCCGTTCACCGTAGCCACCAGGATGACGCGGATGACCGGGGGCATCGAGCCACCCGCCAGCAGAAACAGGGTTTCAAGCGGTGACCGCTTGCCCAGGTTGAACGTGAGCTGAAAGCCGCTTTGCGATCCGCGCCCCGCCGTGACGGTCACCTGTGCACTGGTCAAGGCATCGATCACGTCCTGCCCCACCGGCACCGGCACCATCGGGCCGATCATCAGCGTCAGATAGAGACCGTTAGACATCGATTCCGCCCTGCAGGCCTTCTGGTAATGTGATGCGTAAGTGCCGTCCGATCACCTCGATCAGCTCATCCGGCCGCAACGCGCGGTTGGCGTCGCAGATGCGCCAGAAGAGCTCCGGATCGCCCAGGTGCTGGGCGGCCACATTGTCCAGCCGGTCGCCCTGCACGACTACGTGCTCGCGGAGCAGCGCGAACCGTTCCGGCTGCGGCACGAACCGCCGCCGCAGATAGATGATCTCCTCGCCCTCCGCCGTCACCAGCTTCACCGTTTCGATCCCGCTGTAGCGGCTGCTCGGCGGAAAGAGCGTGGCCGACAGAGGGAGGCCCTGGAGCAGCCTCTGGAGTGGATCGGTCATGGAATGCCTCCGATGCCCAGCGTGCCGAAGCTGCCGCCGGCGATCTTCGTGGCGAGCTGCTCCTTCTGCTGGAGGTAGGTCATGAACAGGCTGCCGCCTTTGTGAGAGAAGCCCAGGTCATTGACGTTGAGCACCCGGAGGCCCAGGCTTACCTTGGCGCGGATCGGATTGAGGCTCGGATCGAACGCCTCCTCGGTGACGCTGAAATCAGTCAGCCGTACCGGCAGGATGCGCGTCTTGCTCCAGATGAAGAGCACGAGCGGAGCCTCCATCGGCGCGATCTCGAGGGTGCCCGACTGCGCCAGTCGGTGGTTGTCGAGCACCTGCCGGCTTGAGGGATAGATGATCGTTTCAAGGGCCGCCAGTTGCGGATGGAGCCCAAGCTCCGCGGCCACGCGGTTCTGCCCCTGCTCCGGCAGCTCGAGCTGATCCGTCACATCGATCTCGGCGTCCAACTTGATGGTCTCGACCGGAGGAGCCTTGAGGCGCAGCGCCTCCGACCGGTCGCTTCCCTCTCCCACCGCCTGCACCTGGAGCGTGCGGGAGAGCGTGTCCGGGTTGTACTGGAGCACGATGATCCGCTGCACGGCCGCCGTGGTCGGATCGATCAGCACGAGGCCGCCTTTGAGGAGACGCGGGGAGCGGGGGAAGGTAGTCATCTCGACTCGATAGGTCTTTTGACCCAGTTCATCTTTGAAGGATCGTCAGGATCCCGCAAACCGAGCAGCTCGGGGTCCTGGGGCGTGATAATTTTCAAAGGCTGGTCGAACGTCTTCTGGTGGGCTGTGCCCGTGATTCTCCACTCTCCCTCCTTTTCCTGAATTCGAGGGAATTTCTCCTTCATCGCCTTCCGCGCGCTCTCTGCGACCTGCGGGTTTTTGGATTTCGTCTTGGCGGCTTCAGTTTTCGCTTCGCTGGCAACTTCGTTGTACTCCTTGGCCAGTATCTCCTTCATGCTTTCCTTGGTTTGCCTCCCGGAGCCATGGCCGAGGAAAAAGTCCACGCCTCCCTTGCGCTCGGTCAGGATCGCATTCTCGAGCCGCCATGCGTTGCGGAACACTTCGTTGATCAGATCGTATGTTCTGTGGTTCCAGAAGATCACATGGTCGCCGATGACAAGGTCTGCTTCGGTCGACGGGCGAACCTCTTGCAGTGAGAGCCCTTGGCGATAGCGCGCCAGACTCGGCTCGAGATAGGCGAAGCCATAGTAGGTCAGCTTCATGTCAATCACGCCCCTGCGGACTCTGTCGTTGAACTTCTCGACGCCGAGGGTTTCCGCGAAAGCTCGGAGATGAACCACGGAAGCCAGATAGTCGCAATGGATCAGTGTCATCTTACAAATGCTGTCCTGCGGAATGAAGAGCTCGCTGAGCGCCTGGTAGGCATTCTTCTTTCCATCTTCGCTGAGCTCGAAGTAATAAGAAGACTGCCATCCCGGCACAGGGGAGCCCTCCTTTACAGGCCCCCAGAAACTCTCCGCCTTCTTGTTCACCCGCGGGTACGGCTTCTGCTCATGCAAGGGCTTACCCTTGTTCTCCGGGAGGCATGCTTTCGCCGCTGGCTTGTTCGGATACTCGAATGCGCGCCCGAACAGCTTCTGGGTCTCCTGCATCAGACGGGTCGTCCGCATCCGCTTTTCGATCTCGGTGGCCAGCTCTGCTTCGTCCGAGAAGTCGAGAAGATCAACGGACTCCGCGAGATCGTCGAGGATCTGCCGGGCGAACGCGCGGTCACCCTTCTCGAAATGCTTTTCGATGAAATCCCGGCGCTTCTCGGGGCTCATCGCCTTCAGCTCGACTCCTCCCAAGGGCTCGATCTTTCCTCCTTGCAGGACGGCTTCCTTGCCGTCCTTGAACCGTCGGTTGAGGAAAGATTCGAGCCACTGTTTGTAGGTGCCGCTGTCGAAGTCCTTGAGGAGCTGCTTGGGATCGACTCTGCCCGCCCCAAAGATCTCCAGCAGGTCGCGCCGGTTCGCGCTTTCGAGAAGTGTCGAGATGCCGGCCCGGTCCACGTCCGTGACCACGCCATCCTGCATCTCCTGGATGAGAAGCCGCTTCGTCAAGGGGAAGAGCTCGAGATCCAGCTTACCCGCCTTCCACTTGCGGACGACATCCCGCGCCTTGTTGTCAGAGTCGTAGTCACCTTCGATCCTCTGGTTCGCTACAATCTTCCCCAGGTATGCGCGCAGCTCCGGCTCGCTATAATCGCCTTCGACCAAGCCAAAGAGAACGCCGATATTCTCAAAGAAGCCGATTCGCTGTACGACCGGAGAGCGAGACTCGCTCTGTTGAACCACATGGACGAGCTCGTGCGCAATCAGCTTGCGCCCGATCGGCGTTTCGGGAGCGTACTGTCCGGCAGCGAACACGATGTCCCGACCCACGGTGTAGGCCAGGGCGCCGACCTCTCGCGCCGACTGCCCGGCCAACGCATCGGTGTGCACCCGGACCCGGCTGAAGTCGTGGCCTGTGCGCCGCTCCATGAAGCTGCGGGCGGAAGGGGCAAGCGCACGGCCTGGAGCGCTCAGCGCCTGCTCGACGAGCGGCGGGGCATCTGCCGGACCTCTCTCATCCGTCTCTTTGCGCGAGACCGGCCGTGCATCGCCGAGGCGCAGGGAGATCGCCGGCGTCCGCAGGCGCCCGTCCGACACCGCCTCGGCGATCCGGTCTGCCTCCTGCTCGAAGGAATCTCCGGGCTGGCGAACCGCCAGCCTCGGCTGCAAGAGCGTCTTCTTCCGGCAGGCCTCGCACTCTCCCCCACTGGTATGCTGGCCACAAGCGCACTTCCGCTGAAGCACTCCTCCATGGATCCGAGTCGCAACCTTCGCTTGAGGCTCTACGATCGTTTGCCGGCTCACTTCGAAATCCCTCCAGGTTGCTAAGGGGTCCAAAACCCCAAGAATGCGCCAGCGCCCATTCCATCGATCTTTGCCGAGTCGTTAGCTTTCAGCCAGTAAGATGGCCCTTGTGAAGATTCAGATTTACCGATCAACCTTGGCCCGGAGCTGCCCATATGAGCGAAAACCAAATACTGAATATCCTTGCGTTGTACTACCTCTGTGGCAATACCGACGTGACCATCCCACATCAAGATGTCTCCCACCTTGGGAGCGGCCTGACGGAACGGAACCTTGTCCTCCACTGAGAGCTTTCTGATGATTTCCCGCATCGTCGACGTACGGGCATTCTTTCTGCCAAAGAGCTCTCCCTCTCCCGACGCCTCCAACGCCCATTGCACAAATTTGGAGCAATCCGACAACTTTTCATTATTCCAATCACGCTGTGGCTCTTGCTTGTAGACCGCTCCAGCCGCTTTGAGCTTCTCGACCAACTGCTCAGCGGCTTTCGCTCGCTTCGCTCCTGGATCGGTGACCTCTCCCTCGCGCCGCCTCTGGATAGCGACCGTCCCAAGCCGGGTGGTGGGATGTGGAAATGTCGGGATCACACTCCTCGCAACCCCTTGTGCTCGAGGCAGGCAGGACGCACTGATATCTGCCTCCTTCTCCAGAGCGCCTTCACTGGCCACTGTGCGGAGTTGCTCTCCCGGGGAAAGGTTCGAAGCCGAACTCTGCTGTACGACATGTGCCAGCTCATGAGCCAGTAGTTGTCGCCCCTCCTGCTGATAGGGCGCATACCTGCCAGCTGCGAGAACCACGTCTTGCCCCACCGTGAAACCAAGAGCTCCTACGGCGCGAGCTGCCTCCGTCGCTTTGTCGTCGCTGTGGACACGCACATGGCTGAAGTCATGGTCGAAACGTGACTGCATGAAGTTGCGGGTGCCAGGATCGAGAGGATGTCCGGGAGAATCGAGAACCTCCTGTACGATCGACTTTCCCCAGGGCGACCTCGGCCGATGGCGCCAAAGCGCCGGCTCAGGACTGGCTGACTCGGTCGCGGTCATCCAACCCGGAGACGTGTTCCCGGCTGCCTCTCGCCTCATCGCCCAATCCCCCCATACACCGACCCCGCGATCTGCTGCCCAAGCCGGACCGGGCCGCCCTCCCCGCTCATCTCGAAACCATTCGCTCGCACGGCCGGCACCATTACACCTGCCGCCAAGTCGCCTCCTATCCCACCCTCCGCGAGCAACCGTCCCAATTCCGCCTGGAGCGCCTCCTGCAGGAGCGGCCGCTCTGCGTGCGGCAGATCGATCCCTTCCAGGACCAAGCGCTCGATGTGGAGGCTCACGTTCATGCCACAATCTCCACAGGGGCCCAACGGAAATCCGATTCGTTGATCGGCCTCCCCATCTTCTGGAGCTCGGTGCGGGCGGCGGCGAGGACCAGCGGCATGGTCACCGGCGTGCCGGCTTCGGCGGCCAGGAAGGCGGCGTTGATCGCTACGTTGTTGATCGCTCCGCCGTTGAGACCGAGGCGGGCCAGGCGGTCGAAGTCCAGGCGCTCGGTCTCGGTTTGCGCGGGGAAGATCCGCTTCCAGATCTCCCGGCGCTCGGCCTCGCCTTGCGCAGGAAAGTCGACAATGAAGCGCAGGCGGCGCACGAAGGCCGTGTCCAGGGAGTCCTTCAGATTGGTCGCCAGGATCGCCAGGCCGCGGTAGGACTCGATCCTCTGGAGCAGGTAGTTGATCTCGATGTTGGCGTAGCGGTCGTGACTGTCCTTGACTTCGCTGCGCTTGCCGAAGAGGGCGTCGGCTTCGTCGAAGAAGAGGAGGGCGCCGCCGTCCTCGGCGGCGTCGAAGAGGCGGCGCAGGTTCTTCTCGGTCTCGCCGATGTATTTGCTCACCACGGTCGAGAGATCGATCCGGTAGAGGCCCAGGCGCAGCTCGTTGGCGAGGACTTCGGCGGCCATGGTCTTGCCGGTGCCGCTCTCGCCGGCGAACAGGACGCTGATGCCCAGGCCGCGGTTGCGCTTGGCGGCGAAGCCCCAATCGTCGTACACGCGGCTGCGCAGCCGGACCTGGGCGCCGATCTGGCGCAGGAGATCCCGCTCCCGCGCCGGCAGGACGAGGTCGTCCCAGGTGGCCCGCGGATCGAGGCGTTGCGCCAGGCCTTCGAGGCGGGGACGCGTGCTCGCCAGGGCCGCGGTCCAGACGCGGTCGCCCAGATCGCTCTCCTCGGCCGCGGCCTCAGCCTGGGCCGTGCGGGCGACGCGGCGCAGGGTCCCGAGGTCGAGGCTGAACTGGCCGGCCAGCCGCTCCGGCAGGTCTCCTGCAGTCTCGCCCAAGGCCTCCTCCCAGGCCTGCCGCTGCTCGGCCGGAGTCGGCTTGGCCACGTCCACCGGCACGGTGGTGTCGCCCAGCCCCGGCCGAACGTCCTGGGTGGCGACGAAGTAGACGCCGTTGACGCCCGCGAGGAAGCGGCCGAGCGGCGGCGCCTGCCCCTCCGCCCCCTTGTCCACATCCTGGGCGTCGAGGTAGAGGGCGAACGGCGCGAGCGCGCTCTCCCGCTGGACGAGCCGGGTGAAGGTCTCCAGATCGGCCACCTGGGCGGGCATGAGCTCGACCGGCAGCCGGTAGAGGCGCAGGCCGACGGAAGCCGCGGCGTGCCAGGCCACGAGCCGTTTGCTCGCGGCGTCCGAGCCGAGGAGCTGAAACACGGGAAGCCGCCGGCCCGGCGTGGCCAGCTCCAGCCGGCGCACGATCTGCCGGACCACCTCGGCCTGGGAGGGCGGAAGGCCCGGCTCCCCGTCGGGCGGATCGAGCGGCAGGAGCAACGGGCTCAGGCGGTCGTCGAGATACCTCAGGCCCTTGAGGTCGTTGACGATCCGCTCGTCGGCGCGCAGGGCGCTGGTGGTGAGCGGTTGGGCCCCGGGCTGGTTGATCTCGATCAAACGCCAGTGCCGCAGGGGACGCTCCGGCGAGAGGACGTCCCAGGCCGGATCGTCGAACAGCGTGAGGGCCAGGGCGAAAGTGGGGTACGGGCGGGACGGGTCGTCCTGGGCGCGCGCGCAGAGCGGGGCAATCCGCGTGTCCAGCTCGACCGCTGCACAGAGGAGGAGCACGTCGCGCTCGAAGCGCGACAGGCCGAACCGCCGGGCCAGCATCACCAAGGCGGGCGGCGGCTCGGTCTCCTCGGCGGCGGCCATGGCCCGCGCCGCCTCCTCGATCTGGGCCTCGGTCACGGCCTCGGACGCGGGAGGCAGCGCCAGCAGGGGCCTGGACGGAGCGGCTCCCGCCGGCTCGGACGACCGCCGCCGGAAGCGGTCCTTGAACGACGGCTGCGCCGGCTGGACCGGCTCGGATTGGGATGCAGGCTCGGACGGCAACACCAGCGGCGGCTCGTTCCAGGCCAGCCGCTCCAGGCGCAGGCGCAGCCAGGTGAGCGCCGCCGCGAGGAAGGCGTCGTTGCGCTCGGGCCAGTCCGCCGGGTCGCTCACTTGATCTCCAACATCTTGTCTTCGTCGAAGGCCGGCGGATCGGCGTCAGGATCGATCAGGAAGCTGTCGACGCCGTCGATCCGCAGGCGGAGGAAGCGCTTGCCCTGAGGGGCCTGCTTGATCTCGAACTGCAGCGTGTCCGTCTGCGCCGGGTGCGCCAGGGCCGGGACCTCCAGATCTCCCCACAGCAGGGCGGCACGTTGCGCGGGGCGGACTTCGGGTCTGCACGTCAGCTCGATCGCGGCGATCTTGTCGGGCCCCGTACGCGTGACCTCGGTCGGCGCCAAAATGATCTCGGGCGCGATCGTCAACGGCAGCTCGTTGGTGGCACGCTCGCGGTCGCCGTCCTTGAGGAGCAGCGCTACCGTGTAGAAGCCGGCCACCCACTTCTTGCGCGCGTCGGGGTCGTCCGCAATGTCGAGCAGCTTGACCTGCACCTCGGTCGCCGTTGTGGTCCCCACCGTGAAGGGCACCGGATCGGTCAGGTGGGGATTGGTGAAACGGACGGTGAGGGTGCCCTGATCCAAGTGGTGTCCGCGCAGGGTCACCGTGTCGCCGAGGAGGGCGCTTGCCTGCTTAGGTGGCAGGACCAGGTCCGTCAAGGTCGGGAACGGCGGGATGAGACCCGGCTCGGCGACGGCGCCGCGGTCGTCCTCGCCGCGCTTCAAGACAGGCAACGGCGTCTTGGCGGGCCGCCGGCTCTCGATCAGGACCACGGCGACCTGGTAGGCCGCCGAGGTGCGGTACGGCGTCTGGAAGCCGGCCCACAGCTTGGAGATCTCGTCGATCGGCAGCGGCTGGGACGTGATCCGGACACGCTCGATCTGCTCGTGCAGGTCGCTCCCCGGCACGTTTGTGACGGTGGCGTCCTTGATCTCGGCAGCGCCGAGCAGGGGGTGGTCGTGGAGGATGTTCATGGCCCGCCCGAGGAGCATTTGGCTCTTCTCCTCGTCCTTGTCGTCGCTGTAGGCGGTCAGGAGGTAGAAGAGAATCAGCGGCAGCGGCGGGCGGCCGGTCTCTCCCGGTTTGACCTTGCCGGGCATGTCCTGGTTGCGCAAGGCGCCATCGACCTGCGTGGTGTAGAGGAAGAGATTGACCTGGTCGCCGCTGCTGTTCACCCGCGCTTGGTCGAGAGGACGCGCGGTCACGTTCACCGTGCCCTTCCCCAGGCCGATGTCGAGCAGGCTCCGCAAGGTCGCCGTGGCGGCGGCGATGGCCAGGCCGTTGCTCATCGGCCCTCTCCTTGTGCCCGCTGGCGCAGGTATTCCTCGAGGTCCACGGCCGGCCGGGCCGCCTGCCGCTCTCGGGCCGGGGCCTTGGGCGCCGGCGTAGCCCGCACCTCGATGCGGCCGATGGTCACGTGGATGACGGGCTCCGCGGCCGGCTCCTCCCTGCGCGCCGGGAACGGACCGCGCTCCACGGCCTGGACCCGCGGCTGGAGGATGGGCGGAGCCGGAACGGGAGCAGGCGCGGCCTTTGCCGGTTTGGCCTGGGTAGGAGCGGCGGGCGACGGCGCGGGAGCCGGCGGTGCAGAGGCGGGCGTGAGGACCCGTTCGACCTCGATGCGGCGGATCACCGGCTCGACCTGTGGCCTCGGCTCCGGGAAGGGCGGCGCGGCCGTGGCCTGGACCGGGATCGGTGCGCGAGGAGTAGGCTCAAGCGAAGGAGGAAGAGCGGGCTCAGGCCTGCTCCGGCCCTCCTCGATACGGAGAGGTCTGATGACAGGGCCGACTTGAGGGGGAGGCGGCGGCCCCTCACCCCCGGCCCCTCTCCCATCCGCCCTCCCAGCCACCGGGAGAGGGGAGCCACCACCCAAAGACCTCCCTGACAGTGCCTCTTCCCCCCTCTCCCGGGTGGTAGGGGGGGCGGATGGGAGAGGGGGGCCAGGGGGGTGAGGGGCCGGGCGGGCGGCAGCCGGCTCCGCGAGCACATGTTCGATCCGGGCCGCCGGAGCCGCCGCCGACACCACCTCTTCCATCGTCTCCTCAATCAACGGAGCCACCGCAGGGGTCACCGGCTCGAAGCGCGACGCCAGCCGCGGGCGGACGGCCGGGGTAGCCGGGGACAGGTCGAGGCTCCGTGCCACCAGATGGCCCAGGAAGTCGCTCATCGGCCGACCATCTCCAGATAGGCCCGGCGGCGCCACGGGCTGAGCGCCAGGATGTCGGCTTCACGCCAGTTGTAGGCCGAGGCGAGGACGTGGACCTCATGGAGCAGGACGCGCGCCCGGGCGTCGATCTCGGTCCAGAAGAACGAGACGATGTCGAAGAGGGACAGCCAGACGTGGCTGCACGCGGGGCAAGTCAGGGCGAGCTCGAGGTCGGCCTGCGGGTCGGCTTCGGCCATCGCGTCGGCCACCGCTTGCAGGACGGCCCCGGACAACGCCTCGACCGGGGTGTCCTCGCCCTCCGGAGAGCGCGATTCGAGCAGGCAGGCCGCGAGCAGACAGCGCCGGGCTTCGGCGGGCTCGGCGCTGCCGGCGAGAGCCATCAGATCCAGGCTGTGCGGCAGGCGGAACCGGACCTCCCAGCCGTCCGCGGTGACCGAGAGGGGGGAGTGGGATGGGTCGTCCTCGCTCTGGTCGACCAGCAGGTCCCGTACCGCGAGCTCCACCTCGAGCCGTTCACCACATGCCGGGCAGGCGGCGACGCTGACGAGCTGCGGGCCGAGTGTGCGCTCGCGCAGCTCCAGCAGCAGGCGGTCGCGCCGGCCGATCCTGAGCCTGGCGAGCTCGTCGGGCGGCGTCTCCGGACAGGCGGCGGCGAGCAGCGCCAGGGCCTGCCGCACCGGCGGCTCGGCCTGGCCGCGCTCCCAGACGCCCAGCAGCTCCGCGGCGGTCAGGGCGCGCATGTTCGCCTACACCGCCGGCTCCGTGAACGTCGGCTCGGCCGGCTCCGGGACCTCGTAGTCGCGCTCCCAGCCCTCGTTTTCCAGCTTGATGTTCTGGATCGCCACGGCGTTGGCGTTGGCGTCGAGGTCCGGCATGGCCTGGAACTCCGAGACCCAGGCGCGATAGACCTTGTAGCGGATGGCGACCTGGCCGGCCTCGTTGTACAGCTCGATGATGATGTTTTTGCGGAAGTCCTTGAGCGAGACCTCCAGGCCGAGGCCGGAGCCATAGTTCCAGACCTTGTTCGCCCACTTCTCGAACTCGGTGTCGTGGGTCACGCCGCGCTCCAGGGTGATGGCCTCGTACTTCGTCCGCCCCGGCGACTTCCGGGAGCTGCTCGGATCACCCCCTTCGCGGTGCTCGACCACCTCGGTGGTGCGCTTCAGGCCGCCGACCTTGCTGACCCCGGCGACCGGCGCCGTGCTGCCCTCCCAGAAGACGCGGAACTTGAAGTTCTTGTACGGATCGAACCGATTCGCATTGACGGTGAATTGGGCCATGTGCCTTTCTCCTTAGGTCTCGATCTGGCCGGCCATCTGTTGGATCTTGAGGATCACGAACTCGGCGGGCTTCAAGGGCGCAAAGCCGACGACGATGTTGACGATGCCCAGGTTGATGTCGGCCTGCGTCGTGGTCTCCTTGTCGCACTTGACGAGATAGGCCTCGCGCGGCGACCGGCCCTGGAACGCGCCCTGGCGGAAGAGGCCCTGCATGAAGGCGCCGACGTTCAGACGGATCTGCGCCCACAGCGGCTCGTCGTTGGGCTCGAAGACCACCCACTGGGTGCCCTGGTAGAGGCTCTCCTCGATGAACAGCGCCATGCGGCGTACCGGCACGTATTTCCATTCGGACGCGAGCTGGTCGGCCCCGCGCAGAGTCCGCGCCCCCCACACCACCCGGCCGATCACGGGAAAAGCGCGCAGGCAGTTGAGCCCCAGCGGATTGAGCCGCCCGTTCTCCAGGTCGGTCATGGGGAGGCTGAGCTCCGGCACGCCGCTGAGCGATGCATCCTGCCCGGCCGGTGCCTTCCAGACGCCGCGCTGAACGTCGGTGCGCGCCATGACGCCGGCCACGACGCCGCCGGGCGCGAACTCCGCGAGTCGCCCTTCCTGGAGCGGGTCCGGGATGCGCAGGCGCGGGAAGTAGATGGCGGCGTTTCTGGCTTCGTCGCCGCTGAGTGAAAAGATCGTCATGCCGGTCACGGCATCAGGGACGGTCTTCCAGGTGCGCGGCGGGTCGACGAGGAGCATCGCGCGTTTTTCCACACACAAGGCGAGGGCCTCGGTGAGCGTGTCGTTCCCGACGTCCACGGCCCGCGAGATCGGCGGGATGTTCAGGAGGTTGAAGATCTGGTTCTCGAGCTTGCGGAGCGCCTGGACCCCCGGCTTGAGCTGGGCGTCCGTGATCTGCACGCCGTCGGTGCCGGTGCCGATGGTCGCCGCCTTGTCGGTCTGCTCGCCCGGCCGGCTGGCCGCTATCGTACCTTCCGGCTCAACCAGTGAAGCTGCGGCCAGGACCTTCTCCAGCCGGCGCGGCGAGCTCGAGTCTGCCGAGATATTGAGAAACCTTTCTTCAAAACCGGTCCCCTCGTCACGCACCCGGAGGTTGTAGACCTTGAGGTCGAGGTCCGGGGCGGGATAGCTGACGCTGGCACGCAGCTTCTCGCCCCACTTCCCGGGCGATCTCGCTTTCAGCTTGGTTTCGCCCAGATCGATCTCGGCGGTCTTGGCGCCGTTGTGGACCCGCACCACGATCGCCTGACCGCCGCCGTTCAGGAAGAAGCTGCGCACCGCGTAGCTCAGCATGCTGTCGAGCCACAGCCCGCCGAAAATCCGTTCGAATTCCTCGAAGCTGCCGAGGACCACCGGCTTGTCCACCGGACCGCGGAGGGCGCTGCCGACGAACGCCGTCACCGAGGTGGACACGCCGGCGATGGTGCGGACGCCGCTGGGGACCTCTTCGACATAGACGCCTGGATAGGAGGTTGTGACTGGCATGGTGTCCTCGGCTCCTCAGGCCTCGATCTGGCCGGCCAACTGCTGGATTTTGATGATCACGAATTCGGCCGGCTTCAGGGGCGCGAAGCCGACCAGGATGTTGACGATCCCCAGATTGATGTCGTTCTGGGTGGTGGTGTCCTTGTCACACTTGACGAAGTAGGCCTCGCGCGGCGACCGGCCCTGGAAGGCGCCCTGGCGGAAGAGGTTCTGCATGAAGGCGCCGACGTTCAGGCGGATCTGCGCCCACAGCGGCTCGTCGTTGGGCTCGAAGACCACCCACTTGATGCCGCGGAAGAGGCTTTCCTCCAGGAACAGGGCGAGCCGGCGGACGGGGACATATTTGTATTCGTCCCCGAGCTGGGTGGCGCCGCGCAGCGTCCGAGCCCCCCAGACCACGTTGCCCGTCACCGGGAAGGTGCGCAGGCAGTTGATGCCCACCTCGTTGAGCCGCCCGTTGTCGTTGTCGGTGAGCTTCAGCTCCAGCCCCTGGACGCCGCTCAGATTGGCGTCCACGCCGGCCGGCGCCTTCCACACGCCGCGCTGCGTATCGGTGCGGGCCATGATCCCGGCGATGGCGCCGCAGGGGACGAAGCTCAGGAACCCACCCTCGGTCTCCGGATCGCTCTGCAGGATGCGGGGGAAATAGAGGGCGGCATTGCGGGCCTCGGGACCGGTCAGACTCAGGTCACTCAGGCCGTTCTTTGCCTGGTCGACGGAGTCCCAGTTGTCTGGAGGATCGACGATCAGCAGGGCACGGCGATCGACGCAGTATTTCAGAGCCCCTGATAGACCTCCTTGGGCGGATCGACCACCTTGGGCGTGGTGCCCTCCTGGGTATCGGGGGGGATGCAGAGCAGGTTGAACAGGTCGGCCTTCTCGAGGGCGAAGAGTCCGGTCTTCTTGTCCAGATCGCCGAGATAGGCAACCTTGTCGAGGACATCGCCGTTGGAGGCCCCGAGCTTATCCCGCACCTCCTTCACCTTGCCCTCGGCCGTGGCCAGTGTCTGCTGGGCCGTGGTCAGTGTCTGCTCGGCAGTCGTCAGGGTGGCCTTGGCAGCCTGGACCTCCGGCGAGCTCTCAGGAAACTTCGCCCGCGCCTCAATGAGCTTCGCCTGCGCCACGATGAGCGCCTTCCGCCCGTCGGCGACCGCCTTGCTCTTGCCGGCGATGTCCTCATGCTTCACATCTTCCTTCGCCGTGACGAGGTCCGTCGCCTTGTCGTTCACCTGGGGCAGATCGGCCTGAACGGTCGGCCAGTCTCCCTCCCACCGCACGAGCCTCGACTCGGCCGCGAGGACCTTGTCCACGCGCCGGGGGTGATCTCTCAGGGTGATGACGAGGTTGCCGAGCCTCTCCTCCACTCCCCTTCCGGGATGCCGGACGGTGAGGTTGAAGAGGGGCTCGTCCGCTTCCAGTTCCAGCCCGAGCTGCTTCTTCAAATCGTCGCTCGGGGTGAGGAGCTCGACGTCGGCGCGGAGATCCGCCCCCCAGGCACCTGGGGAAACCGCCCGGAGCTTGAGCCCTTTCGTCTCGTCTCCGACCGTGGGCTTGGCGACCCCGTCGCCGGCAGCCTCTTTGTACAACCGCACCACGATCGCCCGGCTGCCGCCGTTCTGGAAGAAGTCCCGGACCGCGAGGCTCAATGGCCAGACCAGCGACACCGGCCCGTACAAGCGCTCGAATTCACCGATCCCGTTGACCTCCACCGGCTCGTTCGGAGGGCCGGACGCGGCCCGGCCGAGGAACGCCGCGATCGAGGTGCCGACCCCGACAATCGTGCGCACTCCGCTCGGAACCTCTTCGATGTAGACGCCTGGATAGCTGACTCTGACTGGCATGGACTCTCCTCCCTAACGAAGAGCTCAAACCTGGACTGCCGCGGACGCCCTGTCTATCTCACCGGCGCCGCGATCGGGCTTTCATTACAGCGGATGAAGGGAAACCAAGATGGCCGCACGCCCCTCCTCGATCCCGGCTCCGGAAATGAGCTTAGTCGCTACTGCTTCTATTTAGTAGACAGAAGAACAGCCGATCCGTCAACTGGGAAAGAGGGGTAAAAAACCTCAGGGGGGATTGGGAAAATCCCTCAGCGTCTCCGCGGGCCTCGGGAGAGGGAAGTGCAACAGAACTTCAACCGGGCCGGCGGCGTAAGATCTCCCCAGAGACGAAACCGACGGGAGGAGCGACGATGCGGACGTTCCTGAGCGATGTGCGGTACGGCCTGCGGGGCCTCGGCCGGAGGCCCGGCTTCACCCTCGCGGCGGTGCTGGCGCTGGCCCTCGGGCTGGGGGCCAACACGGCGATCTTCAGCGTGGTCGACGCGGTGGTGCTCTCTCCGCTCCCCTATGCCGACCCGGACCGGCTGGTGACCCTCTGGGAGACCAATGCGGCCGAGGGGCTCGACCGCGAGCGGCTCTCCCCCGTCAACTTCCTCGACTACCGGGCCCTCGACCGGGTCTTCGCGGATGCCGCGGCCTGGTGGCAGCCGGAGATCAACCTCACCGATGAGCAGGGCGATCCGGTCCGCGTCACGACGATCGAGGTGTCCGGCAATTTCTTTTCCGTCCTGGGCGTGGCACCGCGGCTCGGACGCGGCTTCCCCACGGGAGGCGAGCTCCACGGCGACGAGCCCGAGGTGGTGATCAGCCACCGGCTCTGGCAGAGCCGCTACGGCGGCGATCCGACGATCGTGGGCAAGGCGGTCCGCCTCGACGGCGACCTCCACACGGTCGTGGGAGTGATGCCTCCGGGGTTCAACTTCCCGCGCGAGACCGACGTCTGGCAGCGGCTGTCGTGGAACCTCGCCCGGCACAGCCGCTACGCCCACTTCATGGAGGCGGTGGCGCGCCTGCGCCCTGGCATGGACCCGAAGCGGGCGCAGACCGAGCTGGCGGCGCTGGCGGAACACCTGCGACAGGAGCATGCCGCGAGCAACAAGGACTGGGGGGCGCGCCTCGTGCCGCTCCAGGCCGAGGTGGTGGGCAACTTCCGGCCGGCCCTCCTCGTGTTGCTCGCAGCCGTGGGGCTCCTGCTGCTGATGGCCTGCGCCAACGTGGCCCATCTGCTGCTCGCGCGGGCCACGGCGCGGGAGCGGGAGGTGGCGATCCGGGCCGCACTGGGGGCGAACCGCGGACGCCTGCTGCGGCAGTTCCTCACCGAAAGCCTCCTGCTGGCCCTTTTCGGCGGCGCGCTGGGGCTCGCCCTGGCCTGGGCTGTGCTCGAGCTGCTGGTCGCCACGAAGCCGCTCGACATCCCCCGCCTCGCCGAGGTCGCCATCGACGGCCGGGTGCTGGCGTTCGGCGCCGGGGCGACCCTCCTCACGGTGATCCTGTTCGGTCTGGTCCCCGCGCTCCAGATGTCCGGCCTCAACCTCCAGGGCACGCTCAAGGAGGGCGGGAGAGGAGCGAGCTCCGGCCCGGCGGCCCGTCGCGCCCGGAGCGTCCTGGTGGTGCTGGAGGTCACGACCGCGGTGGTCCTCCTGATCGGCGCCGGGCTCCTCATCCGCAGCTTCCTGCGGCTGCTCGCCGAGAGGCCCGGGTTCGAGCCCGCGGGTGTGGTGACCGTCAACGTGCAGCTCCCGCCGTCCGCCTACGAGGACTGGGGCCAGGTGAGCCGCTTCTACACCGGGCTGCTGGACGCGCTGCAGCACCGCCCCGGGGTCCGCACGGCGGGAGCCACCGGCTTCCTTCCCCTGGAGCCCGGCTGGCTCATCACCTACACCCTGCCGGACCGGCCGGTCTCCGCCGGCGACGAGCCCACCGCGCAGTTCGTCACCGCGACCCCCGGCTATTTCGAGACCCTGCGCGTGCCGCTCCTCGCCGGCCGGACCTTCAACACGCGCGACACCGCTGAGTCGCCCCTGGTCGTCGTGGTCAACCGTGAGCTGGCCCGCCGCGCCTGGGGGGAAGAGCGCGCAATCGGGAAGACCCTGGTCACGCAGGTCCGCAACATCGGCCCCCTGGGGCGCATGATCCGCGATGAGGGGAGGTTCGAGATCGTGGGCGTAGTGGACGACGTCAAGAACAACGCCCTCCAGAACGAAGTGGAGCCGGCGGTCTACTTCCCCCACACCCAATTCCCGTACCGCAACATGAACCTGGTGGTCCGAGGGACCGGTGAGGCGGGCGCTCTCGCCGGAGTCATCCGCACCGAGGTCCGGCGGCTCGATCCGGGCCTGGCGCTTTCCGAGGTCCGCACGCTCGACCAGGTGCTCGCCGCCTCCAGGGCGCAGCCGCGGTTCCTGATGTTCCTGATGACCGCCTTCGCCGGCCTCGCGCTGTTCCTCGCCGCGCTGGGGATCTACGGCGTGCTCTCCTACGCGGTCCACCAGCGGCGCGGCGAGATCGGTGTCCGTCTCGCCCTGGGCGCCACGCCGGCGCGGATCCGCAACCTGGTGCTGCGGGAAGGCATGGGCCTGATCGCGCTGGGCCTCGCCCTCGGCTTCGCCGCCGCCTACACCCTCGCCCGCTTCCTCGCCAGCCTCCTTTTCGGCGTGTCGACGAGCGACGCCCTGACTTTCGCCGCCGTGCCGGCCGTGATCCTCGGCGTCGCCCTCTTCGCCTCCCTGCTGCCGGCCCAGCGCGCCGCCCAGGTCGATCCGCTGGAGGCGCTACGGGCGGAGTAGACGCGCCGCGGTCACCGCTCAACACTTCGCTGTTTTGCGCTTCTTCCCGAGGGACCCACGGTCGTGGACCTTCTGGATGTACTCCGGGGCGGAGGGAACCTTGCACGCGGTGCCGCCCATGTCGACCGTCACCCGGCCGATCTTCGCAGCGGTCTGCAAGGCAAGCTCCGTCAGCTCCCGCACATAACCGCCCACGGCGATCACAAAGCCGTTCATGACGTAGCGCACGCGATTCGGCTGCTCGTGGATCGTCGTCTCCACACGCTGGAGAAGCTGCCGGAGCTCGGGTAGGTCCAGGTCGGCGTCGGCCTTCGTGGACACGAGGCTGCTGAACGTCGCCCAGCCCGCCGCCGCCACTGTCTCCTTGTCGGACTCGATCCATTCCTGGGCCAGCTCGCGCCCGTGCTTGCTCCCCGCCGCGACCCAGGGCACCGTGTACTCGCTGATGATGGCGCTGTGCGCCTTCTCGACCCAGTGATTGAGGTCCTTCCTGGTCATCTTGAGATCATCGGCGATCAGCCCCGCCAGGTACATCGCGTCAGAGATGCCGGTGTCGTAAAGATCCAATGCCAGTTGGTAGTCCTTCTTGATGCGCTTCTGGATCTTCTTCAGCTCCTCGATCTTCACTCCGAGGATGGGCTCCGGAACGCCCTGGTTCCGCATCACCTTCCGATAGCCTTCGGTGCCCAGCGGCTCGAGCTCCTGGATGATGTCTTCTGCTGTCATGACCCCATCGTATCAAACGGCCGCCAGGCCCTCACACCGCCTGCAGCGCTCGCGTGGGGTCGACGCTCGCGGCGCGGCGCGCGGGAAAGATGCTGGCCAGCAGCGCGGTGGAGACGAGCACGACGATGACGGCGGCGAAGGTCAACGGATCGATGGGCTCGACACCGACGAGGCTCGCCGCCAGCACCCGGGTCGCGGCGGCCGAGGCGGCAAGCCCGAGGCTCACGCCGACGGCGACCGGGAGGATGGCCCGCCAAAGGACGAGCCGGAGCACGTCCTGTTGCGTCGCGCCGAGCGCCATGCGCACGCCGATCTCCGCCGTGCGCTGGGTCACGAAAAAGGCCGCAACGCCGTAGATGCCACCCGCCGCCAGGAGCAGGCCGAAACAGCCGAGCAGGGTCAGCAGCAGCGTGTTGAAGCGCGCCGGCGCCAGCGAGCCCGCCAGCCGCTGCTCCATGGACTGGACGTCGTAGAGCGGCACGTCGGGATCGAAACCGGCGACGACCTGCCGTAGCGGCTGGATGGCGGCTTCGGGCTTGCCTTGGGTGCGCGCTACGATGTACATCGAGCGCTGGAACCAACTCCATGCTTCGAGCGGCGCCTGCGCCATCGGCAGGTAGAACTCCGGAAAGACTTCGCTTGCAAGGCCGCGCGAGCGCGTATCCCCGGCGACGCCGACAATGACCTTGAGGTCCGGACCGCCGTCCGGTCCCCTTCCGCAGCAGGAGACGCGGCGGCCGATGGGATCCTCGCCGGGGAAGAGCGCGGCGGCCAGCGTCTCGCTGACGACCATGACCTTCTCCCCGCCCTGACGGTCTCTGGAGGTAAACGCCCGGCCCCGCAGGATGGGGATGCCGAGCGCCTGGAAGTAACCCGGCGTGACGAGGCCGAGGCGCGAGTCGACGATGTTCTCCAGCGAGTCCCGCTTGCCTTCGGGCACCAGCCCGTTGGTGCTGCTACCGCGTCCCATGGGGATCTGCGAGGAGAGCGCCGCGAAGCGCACGCCGGGAGCCTGCCGCGTTTCCTCCACGAGCCTCTCGAAGGCGGCGACGACGCGCTCGTTTTCGAGGTACTCGGCCTCGGGAAGAGCGACACGCGCCGTAAGAACGCCCGCCGGATCGAAGCCGGGCCGGACACGCTGCAGCTCGAGCGCGGAGCGGATGAGGAGGCCGGCGCCGGCGAGCAGGAGGACGGAGAGCGCGACCTCCGCCGCGAGCAGGCCGGAGCGCAGCCAGTCGCGGCCGGCGCCGGCGGAGCCGCGCCCGCCTTCGCGGAGCGTGCCGCTGACGCTTCCACGCGCGGCCCGTAGCGCCGGGACGAGGCCGAAGAGGAAGCTGCTGGCGAGCGACAGGGCGAGCGCCACAGCCAGAGCGGCGGCATCCACCTGCGTCTGGTCGAGGCGCGGCACGTCCGGCGGACCCATGGCGACGAGGGCGCGCACGCCCCAGACGGCAAGCAGCACGCCCGCAACACCGGAGACGAGGGCGAGCACGGCGCACTCGGTGAGGAGTTGGCGGACGATGCGTCCGCGGCCGGCGCCGAGGGCGGAACGGATCGCCAGCTCGCGGGCCCGCGCCGCGCCGCGCGCGAGCAGCAGGTTGGCGACGTTGCCGCAGGCGATGAGCAGCACGGCTCCGACGGCGCCGAGCAGCACGAAAAGGCGCGTGCGGAAGTCGCCGACGAGCCGCTCGGCGAAGGGCGCCACCCGGAAGGGGCGGCCCGCGTTCTGGCCTGGATTGCTGCTCCGCAGCCCCACCGCGATCGCCTCCAGCGCCTCCTCCGCCTGCCGTGGCGAGACACCGTCGCGCAGGCGTGCCACCACGGTCAGGAAGTGCGGGTCGTACATCGCCTTGCGCTCCGGCGTGAAGGCGATTGGCACCCACAGCTCTTCGCTGTCCGACGTGAGATCGAATTCGGGAGGCATGACGCCGAGGACGGTGTACTGCAGGCTGTTCAGCCGCACGTCGCGTCCCACGATGGCAGGGTCGGAGCCAAACTTGCGGCTCCACAGGCGATGGCTCAGGACGACCACCTGCTCGTGCCCCGGCTGGTCTTCGTCGGCACGGAAGACACGACCGCGCGCCGGCGGGACGCCGAAGACGTCGAAGAAGGAGGCCGTGACGCGCCCTCCCATCGCGCGCTCGGCCGCCTCGCCCTCGGAAAGGTTGAAGCTGGAGTACTGCATTGCGCCGACGTTCTCGAAGACGCGCTGCCCGGCGACCAACCCGATGTAGTTGCCGACCGAGACGCTGGTGGGCCGGCCTTGCCACTCGGTCAGGACGAAGGCCAGCCGGTCCGGCTGCGGCACCGGCAGCGGCCGGAGGACCACGGCGTTGACGGCGCTGAAGATGGCCGTGGTGGCGCCGATGCCGAGGGCCAGCGTCAGCACGGCGATCAGGGTGAACCCAGGATTGGCGGCGAGCTGGCGCAGCGCGAACGCGGCGTCCTGTCGCAGCTCGCCGAGGATTTCGCGGCGGCGCATGTCGGTGTCCCTCTTCCTGCCGATGTCACGGCATGTGGCCTTCACGCCCTCGAAGTTGCCGAAACGGCGGCGCGCGGCCTCGCGCGCGGCGACAGGATCGAGGCCGTGCGCCATGTGTTCGCGGGTACGCATTTCGAGGTGGAAATCCAGCTCTTCGGCCACCTCGTCGTCGACGCTCTTCTTCCACAGCCAGCGCGCCATGGGCGCTCCTCTCCCCGGCCTCAGGCCGGCAGCAGGACCTTCGAAACAGCGGCGGCGAAGCGCTCCCACTGCTCCGTCTCGGCGGCGAGATGTTGACCGCCTTGCGGCGTCAGCCGGTAGAATTTGGCGCGGCGATTGAGCTCCGAGCTGCCCCATTCCGCCGCAATCCAACCCTTGCGCTCCATCCGGTACAGCGACGGCCAGGTGACCGACGAGCTCGCCGTTAGAGAGGCTCACTCCTGGCTGTCAAGCCCGAAATCGCCAGGATCGAGAAAAGACAGGGGGCTTATACGCCAAACCCCGCCGCCTTTGACCCCTTCCGACGATGTGTGTATGCTTCTCTAAGTTGCGGATGCTGAGTGATTTAGACCTGAACCCCGCGACTTATGAAGATGCAAGATCGGCAAGAGAGTTTTTATGAGGGAGATAACTAAATGGAAGCAGCACTCCGTGACGAGTTGATCAAGACTCTAAAAGATCGGTTCGCGAAAAACATGCGCCGTCACACCGGAATCGACTGGGACTCAGTGCAGGCGAAATTGAAGGCTAGCGCCAAAAAACTCCAAGTACTCAGTGAAATGGAACGTACCGGTGGCGAACCAGACGTCGTTGGCCGTGACGAGGAGACCGGTGAGCTCATTTTCTGTGATTGTTCACCTGAAAGCCCATCAGGCCGACGCAGCATTTGCTATGACCGCGAGGCTCTCGATTCACGAAAAGAAAACAAACCAAAGGGGAACGCTATCGAAATGGCGTCCTCGATAGGCATTGAGATACTCACGGAACAACAGTATCGAGAGCTGCAAGAGCTCGGAGAATTCGACAGGAAAACTTCGAGCTGGGTCAAAACGCCAGCCAAGATAAGAGACCTTGGTGGCGCGCTCTTCTGTGATCGTCGCTATGACCATGTCTTCGTTTATCACAATGGTGCTGACTCGTACTACGCCGCCAGAGGTTTTCGCGGCCGGCTCAAGATTTAGCCTTTGAAGCACGGGAAGGGACCCGGCTTATAGATCATGATCGGACTTGACGTCGTGCTCGTGACGCGCTCGAACGTTGCCTGCGGGATGAGCGATTCGGAGGTCGTCTGGATGCGAAGCCAGTCGTCCCCGGGATTCTTGACGGCGAGACCCATGGCCCACATCCACGTTGGCGTGACAGCGACACGACCGGTGTCGGCGACCGTGGTGGCGCCGGCTCCGCCGTTTTGATAGACCACCACGCGCGTATTTTCCGCCACGCCGCTGTCGTTGATCACACGGACGCCAATGCCGTCGTTCGCCAGCAGGGACACGGCGTTGGTCACGTATTCGAGTCTCGAACGGCGAGCCCACCCCTTCTTCCCTTCTGTCTGCCGGCAGGCCCGCCGCCAGGTGGCAACGTTGGGACTGTCGCAGGAAGGCGGGCTATCTCACCGGATGGCGGAACGCCGCCGAGAAGCTGGACGCCGACGGTGGCGGACAGGATCCACTCCGGCGTCTCACCCGCCGTCCGGAGGCCAGCCGCTCCTGTGTTGACGGCATGCGGATTGTGGCCCCTTCGAAGAGGATTTGCCTTACGATTCCGGGGTGTTTGACGAGTAGTGCTTACCGACCCTGGAGGAATTTCCGATGGCCGAGAGTCGACAATTCAAGTTCAGGGAAAAAGTCACGACATCAGGCTTCAGCAAAACGCTGTCGCTGCGGGTCGATGACTACTTCCAGAGCCGTCAGATCTCCAGGCACGCCAATCTGGAGATGGTCGCCAAGACCATCCTGGGCTTGACCCTGTGGATCGCGACCTATGCCTGGCTCATGACCGGCCGGTTTTCAACCCTCCAAGTGGTCGGGATGTATGTGCTGCACGGCTTCGTTCAGCTCCACATGTGCTTCAACATCGCCCATGACGGCAACCATGGGGCCTATTCGAAGAGCAAATGGGTCAACAGGGTCCTCAGCTCCGTCTTCGACCTGACTGGGGCGAGCTCCTACGTGTGGCGCCTGCTGCACAACGATTCGCACCACGCTTTCGTCAACATCCAGGAAGCCGACACCACTCTCATCTCCGGTCACATCTTTCGCTTCACCCCGCAGGACAAGAGAAGGCCTTTCCATCGCTACCAGCATCTCTATGCCCCGCTGATCTATTGTCTCTGCACGCTCGACTGGGTCCTGGTCAAGGACTTCCGCTGGCTCCTGGTCGGAAAGAGCTACGGCAACAAGAAGGTCCTCCGCCATCCGCCCGGCGAGCTGGTCTTCCTGTTCGCCACCAAAGCCTTCTACTACACCTACATGCTCGTCCTCCCCATCCTCTACATCCATGCGCGCTGGTATTCGGTCCTCCTCGGGTTTCTCGTCATGCATCTCCTCCTCGGTTTCACCATGGCCCTCATCTTCCAGCCGAATCACTTCAATGAGAACGCCGCCTATCCCGAGGCCGATGAAGAAGGGCAGATCTCCAACAATTACATCCAGCACATCTTCGACACGACATCGGACTACGCCCGGGGCAACCCTTTCGCCTGCTGGATCCTCGGCTGCCTCAATCTCCACGTGATCCATCACATGTTCCCGGGCATTTGCCACGTCCACTATCCGGCCTTGACCAGGATCGTGAAAGCGACCGCCGAGGAGTACGGGCTCTCCTACCGCGAGAACCGGACGATTACGGGAGCCTTTCTCGCCCACCTCCATTGGCTGAAGATCCTCGGGAGCACGGATGAGTTGGCGAGCGCCTCTCGGGGCGGCCCCGCCGACCTCAATGCCGCGCGTCAGTGAGGCCGTACCGGCGCAGCAACGAGTACAACTGGCCGCGGGTCGGCTGGGACCTATCCTGGCAAAGTAGGACGTCCCGGGCTACTGGTTCCTTTCACAACAATTTTGTTGCGCTGCAGTCTTCTTGCGCAACAAACAAGGGATTGCGTAGGAGCCACCAATCTGGTATCTTTTCGGTTATGAGTCGCTCCTCTCTTGCCCATGTACAGGAATCCACGGTCGCCCGCACCATCCGCTTTCCAGCCAGGCTCCGGGACAAGATCGCGGCAGATGCGGAGAGGTGTGGGCGGAGCTTCGAGGGACAGGTCATTGCGTTGCTGCGACGGCACTTCGGGGAGGATGTAGACATTGCTCCGAGTCCCGCCGAAATCCTCGCGCTGGCAACCGCCAGCCTTGGGGACGTCCCTGCTGCGGATCTTCCCCTTCTCACCCGCAAGCTCAGAGAGCCGGAGCGATGAGCCGGTGGACGACGAGCCTGTCGTTCTCGACACCGACACCTTATCCGAGCTGAGCCGAGGCAACCCCCTGGTCAGGGAACGAACGTTTGCCTATCTGACCGCCTTTGGGCGGCTGACGATCACTGCAGTGACAGTCTTCGAACGCTTGCGCGGATACCGCATCGCGATTCGTGCCGGAAAGCCGTTCGAACGGCAGTTGCACGCCTTCAAGCTGCTCGTCGCCGACTGTATCGTCCTTCCCTTCGACCAGGAAGCGGCCAGCGTGGCGGCCGAAATCTGGTCTGGCGCGACGCGCAGCCAGCATCAGCAGCTCGGCGACATCCTGATCGCCGCAGTGGCGGTATCGCGTCAGCTTCCGCTCGTGACCCGGAACAAACGGGACTTCGAGCAGCTGAGCAAGGCATCCGGAGTGGACCTCCGCCTGATCGACTGGTCCAGAGTGTCGCGGCGGGGCGGCCTATGAAGAGCTTGGCGTAGGGCTTACAGAGGCAACGCCGCGGTCGATGAGAGTCCGGGAGGCGGGCGGGACGCCCGCGCTCCCAGGGGCCCCTCTCAAACCTGAGGCATCTCCGGCTCGAGCCACTTGGCGCTCATCTTCAGCCACTCGTACTTGCCGTTGACTCCGTTCATCGATGCGGTGCGCCCTGGGTCCGTCCAGGCGACCCAGGCGGACTCGGCCTTCCAGGTCTTGTCGAAGGCACCCTCGTGCCAGAGGCCATAGATCACGCGCAGCTTGGGCTCAGCGCTCAGCTCGATCCTCCAGCTCCAGAATTCCCGGTCGTCGTTCTTCTGCCAGGACATGCAGTGGACGTCGAGGACCTTGTCCGCTTCACCGGCCGCGTAGGCGGTCACTTCCAGCGCGGTGCTCGTGTCGTCGGCGCTGACGGAGACCTGGCACCGCAGGCCGCCGAAGACGAGGCCTGTCTTCTTGCGCTCCGCATATTCGGCGTCCCGCACCGCTGCGCTCGCCACCGGGAGCAGGGTGTCGAGCACAGCGGTTACCTGATCGAAAATCGCGGTGGCCGTCTCCTGGCTCAAGGCCAGCCAGGCATCGTGGTACTCGCGCCGCCAGTCGTTCAGGAGCGCTTTGGCCTCTCTTTCCTCTTTCGAGCTGGCGTCGGTCGTGGACTTTCTATGGTCCACGCGCGCGTTTGCCCAGTCGTCGCGCCACTCAAAACGGTATTCGGTATAGGTGTGGCAATGCCCGGCGTTGCACTGGATGTCCTCGTCGGTCTTGTCGCAAACCAGCCTCAGCTCGCCGATACGCTGCCGGTACGAGGCGGGCAGGAGCTGCCACGAGGCCGCGAGGTATCCCTCGATCGCCTTGTCGAGCTTGTCCTGGAGGTACTTGGCGCGGCCTTCTTCGATGTCGTAGATCTCCGCCTGCATCTCCCGCAGGACGGCGACATGCAGGACCGCCATCTGCCCAATCGTGCCGAGCAGGGCGTAGGGAGCCCGATGCCAGAGGCCGTCGCTGCTCAGCGAGTCCGGAAAGCCCTCGTTGCCCAGGGTCTTGATGGATAGCAGCTCCATGTCGTGCAAAAGGTCGTGGAGGTCGTCGTAGTAGCTCTCCGGGGCTTTCTCCCGCGTCTCGGCCGGGACTTCCGCGTAGTCGGACAGCAGGGTGCGAATCGCATCGAGATCGGTCTGGGTATCGCGGATGTCTTTTTCGAGCAGGGCTTTGTCGATCGCGTCGTCGACATAGTCTTCGATGTCCTGCCACGAAATCACCTCCTCCGCGGAGATGAAGAAACTGAGCACTCCGGACAGCACGCCACCGACGTAGGGGATCGCCTTGGCGAGCAGAGCCGCGTACTCCAGGACCTGATCGGTTTTGTCGTCCCTGGTACCCGGTAATCGCAGTCTGTGTGAAGATCGATGAGGGCCATGATGTCTCCTTTAGTGCGAGGCCACGGGCTGGATCGCCGAGGTCTGTGCGGGCGTCTTCTTGGGCTGCGTAGCCAGGCAGGCCGGTGGGGGCGTCTTCCAGGGGCAGGCCCTCAGGTCCGATGCGTTCGTAATGGAGTGGGTGACGTGGACAGGCTGCGGGTTTGTCGCGCTCGTATTGTGGCAGGTGAAGCAACTGTTGGGAGGAGGTGTGATCAATGGATTCGGGCTCTGGTCGAACGTCTCCATCGTGGCGTTGGCGAGGAGGGTGGAGCCGGCGAGGTTACCGGACACCTCCGGGGAGGTCGGCGGGACGGCCGGCAGCGCTCCGTTCTCGGTCCACACCGATCCCACCAGGAAATAGTTCCTCCACACAGACTTCCCGGGGAGCAGAGCGGCCATCGACGTGTTCAGAGCTTTGAGCTGCTTGATGGTGTCGGTCCCGAACACGGCGGCCGGGTTGGTGCCATAGGCCCAGTTGCGGACCACCTGCGTCACCGGATAGGGAGCTGACGGCGCCGGTGAGGGCCAGTTGTTGATGTTCGTGCAGTCCGTCGATTTGGAATCGTTGTACGTCCATCGCACGAAGCCGGGCGGCGGGGTCGTCGGCCCGGTGCAGGGGCCGTCCGGTGCGTTGGCGACGTGCTCGAAGGTCGCCCAGACCAGCTCGGGATGATTCTGTGGCGCGTAGACGAGATGGAGCCCCACCATCGCCACGTCGCGCGTCACGCACTTGCCGGTCTGCGGATCGTCGAAGGTGACGTCCTTGAGCGTATGGAAGCGGTTGTAGTTGGGGTCCTCGCGCCGGATGGGACGCCACGACACCTTGAGCTCCAAGGTTCCCACCGGTACCTGCAGAGTGGGATCGACCGTCTCGCACGCCTTGACGGTCAGATTGCAGGAGGCGATAAAGGAGACGAAGGTCGGATCGAAGTAGGTTTCGTAGAGAGTGACGCTGCCCTCCTGATCGATCAGGATGCCGTTCGTGCCGGACTGCTCGATCCCTGGCGTCCTGCTCTTGCGGGCTCGCGGCAGGAAGGTGCGCCGGTGTCCGTTGTTGCGCTCATCCTGATCGGTGCATGGCGAGGCGGTCGCGGATTGCCCAAAGATGTCGGCGACCGATTCGAACGTTTCGAAGCGCAGGACCTTGTTCGCGGGGCCTACGGGCTGGACGAGGTAGAGGAAGCTCTGCCAGGCCAACTGGTGGAAGGCGCAGTCGTTCGCCGGCTCCTTGGTGAAGTCGGGCAGGCCGGGCTTCTGGATCCACGCCGAGCTGCCCAGGCAGGGATCATCGGCTCGCGCGACGCCCGCCCAGAGCAGCAGACCGAGGCAAATCACAGCGAGGCGGACGAGACGGAAGAGGCTCTTCCCAGATTTCGATTTCATGTTCGGTCTCCTTGCAGATAAACCTCCCCTGTCGCGGGCCCTTGCGGGTTCGCTGCGCCATGCGCCAGGTGGAGGAAGGTATTGTTCGCTAGGGTGCCGGCGGGCACTTCAGGTCGGGGAGCACGCCCTCGTAGGGTGCGTCGGGGTTCGCGATGTATTGGTCGAGGGCCGCTGCAAGGCCGGAGCTCTTCGCGCGCACGACGAATGAGAAGGGCTCGTCGACCTCGGTGCCGTTCTCCAGCATGTTGCAGTGCGGCCACGCCACCGCGAGGCCGCCCAGTTGCTCGACCAGGAGCTGGATGCTTCCGAGCCCGCCGCCGTAGGCAAATGGCACGCCTCCGCCGTCGCGCACCTTTGTCGCCGCCGCTGCCTCGTCTGTCGTGGTCTCGATGGTCACCGACTCGATGCCGGCGCGCTTCAACCGGTTGCGCAGGTCGTAGTCGGCGGTCGAGCCGCCGGTCACGATCACTGTCTTATCCCGCAGGTCCTCGATACTGTTCAGCTTGCCCTCGTCTGCGGCGCGCACCGCGAACGACCGAACCACGCGGTAGTAACGCTGCGACCAGGTCCCGGCGTCGCCGGTCTCTTTCCGGCGGTCCTCGGTGTCGGAGATGCCCGAGGCTGCGATGTCGCACTTACCCTCCCCCGGCAGGTTCCAGATGCCGTTGAAGTCCGCCACTTCGACCGGCTGGAAGGCGAGCTTTTCCCGCTTCGCGAAGTCCTCGATGAACGATACATCCCAGCCGACCCATTGACCCTGCTCGTCCTTGCTGTTAAACGGGGCGAAGCCGGGATACATGCACACTTTCAAGACGCCGGGCTCGAGAGTCTTGCCGGCACTGCTGCCTGTTTCGGTGGCACACGCGCTCCATAAGACCGGGACGGCAAGCGCCACGGCGAGGCGGAACAGGCTCTTCCAACGTTTCGATTTCATGTTCGGTCTCCTTCAGTCAGACAGATCCGCCATGAGCTTCTCGCGGATCAGATCGATCAGCAGGGGTTGATCCATCACCGTGATATGTCCGGCATTGAGGACCTTCACCCACGACAGCGCCCCGCCGTCCTGGATGTAGCCAAGGACCTCCTGCGCGGGCTTCCACTGCGCGGTGGGGGCCGCCTTGAACGCCGCCGCGGCGTCGCCGTTCAGCGCATGCAACCATGCACCGGCCCCGAGGAAATTGACGTCGGCGGCGTCGTTGAGGCCCGAGATCACCATCACCTTCACTCCGGCCGCGAGGATCTCCTCGACCGTCCAGGCGTAGGAGTCCTGGCCGCCGATCTCGTAGTTGGTGCCGATGCGTTCCGAGTAGAACGTGAACTCGCCCTCAGGCTTCGCATGGATCGCCGCGCGGACATCGGCGCGGGACAGGTAGGCCGTCACCGGGCCCGTGTCGGGGTCGCCCGTCTGCGCGAGGTTATACAGGTAGCGACCGCTGATCTTTTCGATCGTGCTCTTGAGCTGGCCGCAGACATCGTAAGCGCGCTTTGAGGAGGGCGTTTCGGCGGCAATTGCGATCTGGCATTCGGTGCAGACCTTGTCGAGCTCCTCCTTGTCAGCCGCGGTGATCAGGCCATGCGTGAACGCGTAGGTGGTGTCCATCCCCTGCTGGATGCCCGGCGAGACCCATGCCGAAACCAGAATCGCGCCGCCGAGCTGGATGCGCTCGCTCTCGGGCCTGCTCGCGTTGCCATCGAGGATCGCCTTCGCGAGCAGCGGCACATAGGTTCCGCCGTAGGATTCGCCGGCGAGGATGAGCGGCTGCCGGCGGATCTCCGGATGTTTCGCCATGAAATGGACGAGGGCCTGGTAGAGCTGGCTCGTGCCTTCTTGGACGTTCTTCGGCACTTGCGCGTCGTCCTCGGCGAAGGAGAGCCCCACGCTCAGCGGTTGATCGAAGATCATATAACCGGCCGTATCGCTCCAGGCCATCGGCCGTGGGTTGAGGTTCCCGGAGGCGTCGATCTCGTAGGGACCGTTGCCGAGGAAGAAGCCCCAGAAGCTGCTCGATCCCGGCCCGCCGTTGGTCCATAGGATCGTCGGCCGTTGCTCGTAGTCCTCGGGCCCGGCGAACCAGTAGAAGATACCGGCGGCATCGGGCCGCGCATTTTCCCAACATCGACCGGCGCGTAGCCGGCGAACTGGGTCCCTGCGACCGGGCCGAGGCCGGGCAGCTCGACGACGGAGTCGACGGCTAGAGCCTGGGGACAGCGTGGAAAGCTCACGTTCTCCTCATGTGCCTCGGTCTCCTCCGGTCAGGTGCTGTCGGAGGACGGAAAGAGCACGAACGGTGCCATGGCCCCCCCGAAACTCCCTGCGGGAAACATCCCCCACCCCGAGCGGGAGAAAAGAACCGCTTTTCTCTCACCCTTCGGTGAGAGCGGCCTCACCAGAAGGTGAGACCCGGGGCTCAGTCCCGGCTCTCCGGCCGCAGGCCCAGGCTGGAGAGGAGACGGTGCAGGTAGTTGGGATGGAGGCCGAGGAGGGCCGCCGCCTTGGTGACGTTCCCTTCGGCCTCGGCCAGCGCCTCCTGGATGAGGCGCTTCTTGGTCTCGTGGAGGACTCCGTAATACCGGACACCAGCCGGGTGTGCCGGGAGGAGGACCAGAGTCGAGGAGGGTCTCCGGCAGATCCTCGGGGCGGATCAGGTCCCCCTCCCCCAGGACGATCGCGCGCTCGACCGCATTGGCGAGCTCGCGCACGTTGCCCGGCCAGTCGTGGCGCTGCAGGCAGGCCCGTGCCTCGGGGGTGAAGCCGGCCACCGGGCGGCCCAGGCGGCGGCCGGTCTCGGCCGCGAAGTGGCTCGCGAGGAGCGGGATGTCCTGGCGGCGCTCGCGCAGAGGCGGCAGATGCAAAGTGATGATATTCAGGCGGTAGTAGAGGTCCTCGCGGAAGGTGCCTTCGCGGATCATCCGCTCGAGGTCCCGGTTCGTGGCCGCCACCACCCGGACATCCACCTGGATCGTCCGCGTGCCCCCTACACGCTCGAGCTCCCGCTCCTGGAGGAACCGCAGGAGCCTGGCCTGGAGCGGCGGCGGGATCTCCCCGATCTCATCCAGGAAGAGAGTGCCCGTGTCCGCCACCTCGACCTTGCCGATCTTGCGGGCCACCGCCCCGGTGAAAGCTCCACGTTCGTGGCCGAAGAGCTCGCTTTCGAGCAGGGTTTCGGAGAGCGTCGCGCAGTTGACAGCCACGAAGGGCCGGTCCGCTCGCGGGCTCGCCTTGTGGAGAGCGCGGGCCGCGAGCTCCTTGCCGGTGCCGCTCTCGCCGCGCAGGAGGACGGTCGAGCCCGTGGCGGCTGCCCGGTGCAGCAGGCGATAGACCTCGCGCATGCGCGGGCTCTCCCCCACCATGTCGCGGTCGAAGGCGGAGGCCAGGCGCCGGTTCTCCTCCTCCAGCCACTCGATCTCACGCACCGTGGCCAGCGCCGGAGCGGCCATCCCCGCGACGGCGGTGAGGAGTTGGAGATGGCTCTCGTCAAAGCGTGCTTTGGCATCCCGGGTGTCGACATAGAGGACACCGAGCGGCCGGTCCCGGTGGACGAGCGGAGCGACGATCAGGGTCCGGATCCGCGCCGCCGCCACGCTCGCGGCCCCGGCGAGCCACTCTTCCGACAAGACGTCGTCGGCGAGCAGGGCGATCCGCTCGGCGAGGACCTTGCGGACGACCGTGCGCGGAACCGGGAAGGGCTCGGCCGAGCCGCCGGTCCTGTCCTGGACGAAAACCGCCGCGGGCTCTTCCTCACCGCGTTCGGCGAGGAGCAGGGCAGCCCGTTCGCCGGGTATGGCTCCCAGGGTCAGCTCCAGGAGCCGTCGCGCCAGGGTCTCGGTCGAGCGGAGCGCCTGGAGGGCGGTGCCGATGTCCAGAAGAGTCCGCAGGTCCCGGGCGATCCGGCCGCTCCGGTCGGCCGCCGCGCGCTCGGCCAGCCTCTCAGGGGCCTGGGAGTAGAGCGCATCCCCCGGGACGAGGTGGACCGTGGTCCGGATCTCATGCTCCTCCTCGCCGGCCCCGGCTTGGATGAGACCAAGGCCCGGAGGCAGTCGCTCTTCGCCTTTCTCCTCCCCCACCTGGAAGACGAAGAGCGAGCGCCCGATGGTGACGAAGTCGCCGTCCTCCAGGAGCCGCTCCCCCACCGGCACTCCGTTGACGAACGTGCCCCGGCGGCTCGACAGGTCGCGCAGCCGGAAGCTCTCGGCCTCCGGCTCGACGACGCAGTGGTGCCGTGAGACCGCGGGGTCGGGGATCTGGAGCCGGCTCGACGCGTGGCGCCCGATGGACAGAGCTTCCCCGTCCAGCGGGAACGAACGGCCGGCCAGCGGACCGCTCAGGCAGACGAGGTGGGGGCTCAAGGGTCGCGAGATCCTAACGGTTCGGCTAGAGTGTAACCAATCCGAGAGACCTCACCCCCTGTCCCCCTCTCCCATCGCACTCCCTTCCCCCGGGAGAGGGGGGACGTGGTTGGTGCTTCGAGGGGATAGCTGGCAGTTTCTTCTCAGAGATCCTGTCTTGAGAAAGCATCGACCTCGCCTCCAAGCTCCAGCGACGTCCCCCCTCTCCCGGTCGGTGGGAGGGCGATGGGAGAGGGGGACAGGGGGGTGAGGACTCGGCCAGGCACGCGCCGTGCTCTGACCGGCTGCGCAGCCAAACCAACGAAGGAGGAGAGACATGTCCGTCCATCAAGTCGAGGTCCGTGTCGTAGGGGAAAGCCTGGCGTTCACTCCAACCCATACGACGCTCGCGCAAGGAGACTGGGTGTGGTGGCACTTCTCGCATGTCCCGGCGGGCTACGTCCCGTTCATCCAGTTCCAGGACCCCCAGCTCGGCCCGTTCCACTCGGTGCGCTCGCTTGGCAATGATGCCGTGATCGGGAAAGGCAACACCGGCCAATCAGGCACGTACACCTATCGGGCGATCCTCCTCGATCCGGACACCGGCACGACGATGACCTCCGGCTACGTGGGCGAGATCGATAACCAGGTCGAAGAGGCCGATACGTCGCCCGAGGCGCAGGTCGTTGTCACTCCCAATCCCGACCTCAGCCCCGGTGCCCCGAAATACCTGGTCGACGTCACGCCGGACACGCTCTGCCTGAATGCCGGGGATACGGCCATCTGGGCCGTCTCCGGCCTCGAGCCCGACACGTTCATCACCTTCCATTTCGAAAAGTCCGACGACCACACGACCTCGACGAACCGTACCGGGCCCTTCGCCGCCTTCATCGGGATGGCTGGAGGCGGCAACGGAGAGCTCCGCGCTCATGCGACGGGATTCATGACGGGGGCTGGCTCGCCGACGCCGCCGGAGTCGATCCCGGCCCGCTTCACCTACTGGATCGACGTCTGGAGCGTACAAGGCGAGCACCTCGGGGGGCACGATCCGGTGATCGACAACCTGGGGCCGCCGATCCCGGGCTAGGAGCCGGCCGGTCGCCGCAGGAGATCCCGGAAATCCGGATCGTCCCGCAGGCCGTCGAAGGCGGAGATCGTGAGCCAGCGCGGCTGGACTCCGCCGTCGAGCGCGGCCTGGGCGTTTACGAGCGCGGAGCTGCGGTCTCCGACCAGGGCGTAGACGACGGCGGCCAGATAGACGACCTCGGGGTCCTCGGAGGCGGTCCGGAGCGTCCTCTGCGCCTCCTCAACGGCCTCGCGGGCGCGGCCGAGGCGGGCGAGACACTGGGCCTTGACGAGGCTGTCGGTGGGAGAGAGAGCCGCCGAGGCCCCGCGCTTCTGGAGACCGGCCAGGGCCTGCTCGTAGAGGGCGCGCGCCGCCGGCTCATGGCCCAGCTCCAGCTCGGCATCGGCCAGGTTGAGGAGGACCGCGACGTGGCCGGGCGCCAGCTCCAGGGCCTTACGGTACGCCGCGACGGCGCCCGCGGGCCGGCCGAGGAGCATCCGGGCGAGCCCCAGGTTGGTGTAGTGGGACCGCTGCGGCTGCCGTTGGAGGAGATCGAGGTAGATCCGCTCGGCGCGCGCCGGGTCGCCGGCCAGCAGCTCGAGGCCGCCCAGCCGGCCGAGGCCCCAGGCATTACCCGGGTTGCGCTCCAGGAGCTGCTCCAGGTGACGCCTGGCCTCGCCGGTCCGGCCCCGCCTGGCCTCCAGGTCGGCCAGCCGGAAGAGATTCATCCAGGACGGGACGCGCGCCACGGCGGCAGCGAGATCGGAGATCGCCCGGTCCAGGTCGCCTTCGCTTTCCGCGACCTGTCCGGACAGGGCCAGCAGCTCCGGATCCCCGGTGAGCAGCCTCTCCAGACTGGTCAGGAGAGCGCGTGCCTCCGCCGGACGCCGGACGGCGAGGGCGAGCCGCAGCCGGACGGAAACGGGGCGGGGATCGCCGGGGGCGAGCGCCAGGGCGGCGCGCGCCGCCTCCTCGCCGCGTTCGAGCCAGGCGGCCTCCCGCGTCGAGATGAAAAGATTTTGAGCCGTCTTGGCCACCAGGAGATGCGCCTCCAGAAACCTCGGAGAGCTCCGCCGGATCTCTGCGAGAGTCGCCAGCTCGGGCTCGGACGGGACGTTGCCCTGATCCACCCGGAGCTTGATGCGCAGGAAAGCGGCGTAGTCCTCGTCGCGGACGTCCAGGGCGGGGAAGCCCTCGCGCAACAGGTGGCCGGGGTAGGCCCGCTGCAGGTGGACCGCGACGGCGTCGGCGAGGAGCCGTAGGTCGCCTGGATCGGTCGGCACGACGAAGCTGTCCGCCCAGAGCACCCGGCCGTCGCTGCCCAGGACGCGGCGCAGCGACAGCCGCGCCCCCATCGTGCCCTGATCCTCCAGGGTCGCCGCGAGCACCTCGTCCGCCGCCGCCGAGCGCGCCGCCGCGACCGGCGTGGCTGCTCCGGCATCCACCTCGCCGGGATCGAGCGGCGCAAGCCCTTCCAGCCCGGTCAGTGCGGAGAGGGCCGACGTGAAGACCCCCGAGGCCGCGAGATCGAGCTTTTCGCCTCCGGCCGGAACCACTTCGGGCCGGAGGACCGCGACGCGCAGGGGGCCGCGGAGCGGCTCCGTCGTGGCTCGTCCCAGCAGCAGGAATGCCGTCAGCGCAAGGACCACCAAGGCACCCAGGGCAGACAGCGGCCGGGACCATCCCTGCAAAGGCTGGAGCGCGCTCGGCCGTCCGGACGCTGAGCCGGAGCCTGCCGGGGTCGTCCAGGCAGTCGCGAGCTCCCCCATCCCATCCGCATCCAGCGCAGGGAGATCCACGAGAGAGACGGACGAGGCGGTCTCCTCCAGAGCCCTCGCCACCTCGCTGGCCGACCGGGGACGGGCGTCCGGGTCCTTCTCCAGCAGACGGCCGACCAGGGCGCCGAGCCCGGCAGGGAGGTCGGGCCGCAACGCGCCGATCGGCGGCGGCTGGTCCACGAGCACCCGTTTCAAGGTCTCCCGAGGATTCCGGCCGAGGAAGGGCGAGCGACCGGCCAGCATCTCGTAGAGGAGGACCCCGAGAGAAAAGAGATCCGAACGAGCGTCGACCTCGCCGCCGCTCGCCTGCTCGGGAGACATGGCGTGATACGTCCCCAGGACCGTGCCGTGGTCGGTCAGCCTGTCCTCGGCGGCCTCCCGCTCCAGAGCCTTGACCAACCCGAAATCCAGGATCTTGGCGTGTCCGTCCGGACTGACCACCACGTTCTCGGCCTTGAGGTCGCGATGGACGAGACCCGCGCCATGGGCCGCCGCGAGCCCCTCGGCGATCTCACGCGCCAGGCGCACGGCCAGGGCCGGAGGTGGCAGACCGTCCGCCAGCACCGCGCGGAGCGTGCGCCCTTCGGCATACTCCAGGACGATGGCGTCTCCCGCGCCGTCCTCCAGGATGTCGTAGATCTGCACGACGGCAGGATGGTTCAGGCGCGCCGCCGCCCGCGCCTCGCGGCGGAACCTCTCCCGCAGTGCCGGAGAAGTCCCGTGGCGGACCCGCTTGATCGCCACCCAACGGCCCAGGCGCTCGTCGCGCGCCAGGAACACCTCACCCATGCCGCCCCGGCCGAGAGGCCGCTCCAGCCGGTACGCACCGATCCGCTCCTCCACGAAAGAGGCCGGCCCTTCAGAAGGCGAGGGCTCTGGATCTGGCATTCATTTCGGTCCTGTGACAGGACCATTCTACGGCAGGATCTGCAAGGACCCGATCGCGCCCGCCTCCGTCGAGAGGCGGGCGCGAGAGCGGTCAGGTCAGTAGCTGACTCTCAGTTGGTAGGTCGTCCGGGTGGACGAAAAGCGGTAGACCCGGACGAAGACGTTGGTCGCCGAGCCGCCCGTGTTGGTCCAGGACGCCTGGTCCGCGGTGGTGCCTCCGTTCGTCGAGCTCGCCACCTGGGTTCCCACGGAGTTGTAGATGTAGAGGTCGTAGTCCACCGACAGGCCGTTGAGCAGCCCCGTCACCGTGGCGCCCGCCGGCAGGCTGAGGCGGAAGTAGTCGTTCTGCTGCGTCGAGGAGTCGTTGAGGAACGTCCCCGAGATCTGGTTGCAGGTCCCGGAGATCACCTGCGGCGCGCCGGTGCTGTTGTTCGGCTCTACCTCCGTGGTGGCGGTGCAGGTCGGGCCCGTCGAGTAGCTCCCCACGAGCGACACGCCCGAGTAGGCCGAGAAGCCATGCAGCATCACGTGCCAGGTGCCCACCGACGGCGTGGGGAAGGTGCAGGTCTCGTTGTTGCCGCCCAGGTACGGCCGGCAATCATATGTGGAGGTGGTCGGCGCCGAGCCGAACCGCACATACATGTCGGCGTCGCCGGTGCCGCCCGAGATCTGGAACTGCAGGTTGGACGCGCCCGACGGCACGCTCATCGTCCAGAACTGCTGGCTGCCGGAGGCCCCCGAGATCCCGGTCACCGGAACGCCGTTGGTCAGCACGCTGCCCGTGCAGGCCGACGTCGTCGCCGACGCCTGTGCCGAATTGGCCGAGGTGCAGGCCCCCACCGCCTGGACCACGTAGTAGTAGGTCGTATTGCAGGTCAGGCCGGTGTTGGGGAACGACGTGGTGGCCGAGGTGCCGGCCAGGCTGTAGGGGCCGCCGCTCGTGGTCGACCTCAGGATGTTGTACGAGGAGGCTCCGGCAGAAGCGCTCCACGACACATTGATCTGCGTCTGGCTCGCGGCCGTGGCAATGACGCCGGTCGGTACCGGCGGCGGCGTGCAGCCGCCGGCAGGCGCCGAGGCGGCATAGACGTCCACCGAGTCGGGCGCGCCGCCGCTCTCGTTCCGGTTGTCGGTGAAGACGCCGATCACCTGCGAGCCGAGGACGTCGAGGCCGTTGTAGTCGCCCCACTGGAACGTGTCCTCGATGTGCGGCGACGTGACGCTGGTGGCGCGGACCGGCGTCGACCAGGTGTTGCCGCCGTCGGTCGACTTGCTGTAGTAGAGGTCGACGCTGGTGCGCGCCGCGTTCTGGCGCGTGTCATAGAACATCACGTGGACGACGCCGTCCGAGCCGACGCCGATCCACGGATGGAAGCGGTCGACGGTATTGGCGTCGGCGGTCTCGTGAGGCGTGCGCACGGTCCAGGTGGTGCCGTTGTCCGAATAGGCGACCTGGATGCGGGCATGGTTGTTCGCGGCGGTGCCGGACTCGGGAGCCGTGGTATCCGTCCAGGCGACGTAGACGCGGTTGGCAAACGCGCCGCTCGACAGGTCGGCGTCGGCCGCGGCGTACATGAAGGCGCGCCGCGTCTCCATGGCCGGGATGGCAAAGTCGTAGCCGTCCTGCGTATTGGCGACGGTGACGGCCGCGGCGAAGGTGGCGCCGCCGTCCGTCGACCTGCGCGACAGGATCGTCTTGCCGTTGGTGGCCGGCCAGACGTAGTAGACGTTGCCGTTCTTGTCGGTCGTGATGTCGCTGCCGATACCCGACTGGGTCGTGCCCGACGACATGGTGAGCGCCGCGCTCCAGGTGTGGCCGAAGTCGGTCGAGCGCGAGAACTTGAGCACGTTGTTGTCGTGCCAGGTGAGATAGACGTTGTCCTTCCGCGGCGAGGTCCCGAACTTGTCGACGTGGATGAACTCCTTGTCGGAGGTGCTCGCGCTGGTCACCTCACGGCGCGGGTCGCCGGGGGTCAACGACTCGAAATCGTTCCAGGTCGCGCCGCCGTCGCTCGATCGGTAGACCCAGACGTTGCAGACGCTGCCGCAGCCGCCGAGGGTCGCGGCATAGGCCTTGGTGCCGTCGGACGACCAGTCCACCGTGGGGTCGCAGCAGGTGCTCCCGAGCGGCAGCGCGGCGGACGCGGTCCAGGTGGAGCCGCCGTTGGTCGAATAGAACATCTTCTGGCCCGAGCCGGGACCGTTCGCGCCGCCGATCACCTTGTTGGCGTCGAGCGGATTGATCTTGACCGCGGACTCGGCGCCGCCGGTCGGCGAAGTGACGCGGACGTCGCCCCCGAGAGCCTTGGACTCCTCCCACTCCGCGATCGTCCGCGGCCGGTCCTTGAGCACGACGTAGGAGCCGTTGCGGCGGACCGCGCGCTGGTAGAGGAGGCCGTCGACCAGGAAGCCGCCGTGACGCAGGAAGAAGATCTGGAGCGCGCTGCGCGGATACTGGCCCTCGCCCGTGCGCGGGATGCTGGGGTTCTTGCGCCGCATCTCGACACGGAAAAAGGCGGGGATCGGATTGAGCTGCTCGTGCTCATTCGGCGGGAGGAGAGCCAGATCCTTCAAAGTCAACGAATAGTTGCGATCATCCCACGGACCGATCTGGGTCAGGGCGGCGTAATCGACCCTTCTGTCGACTCCTTTCGCAGCATCGATGCGAACATTTACCGCCGGCGCCTGGGCGTCTGCCGAAAAGGCAGTCACCAGGGGCAGGACAAAAACAGCAGCCAGGATGAAACAGGAAAGGCGCTTTGTCACAAGACAAACCTCCTTATCTTCCCGGTTGAGTTGGATGAATGCGGAGGACGGCTTTCCGCCTAGGTCACTGCTTAGACAGGTGCTCCCGGGCGGCCAAAGCGAGCCGGCCGCCGGGATGCCGGCAGAAAAGCAGCGAGGAGCGAGAGCGTGGTGAGCCCGGACGGTCGCGGCTACGTGATCGGATTTGCCGCGTACACCTTCTCCGGGCTCTGCAGGATTCCCTTCTCCACGATGACGTCGTCCGAGTCGCCCAGCTTGCCGTTCGGGCCGGGCGAGATCAACTGATAGAGATCGTCGCGCAGACGGCGGTAGTGGAGTTGGTTGTCCCAGGCGTCCTCGAACGACAACTCGCCCCGCAGGACCGGAGAAACCTCCTCCAGCCTTTCCGGGAAGGTGTAGTTGCTGCTCGGCTCGGTCGTGAGATGCAGGTTGAGCGCATTGGCCCAATCAAACAGCAGTTTCTCGGTCTTCGTCCGCCCCGGGTTGCATCCAGCCACCAGGACGACCAGGAGCAACAGCCCCATCCAGCGCATTCTAGACATGCTTCCTCCCTTCGCCGTGAGTTGGTCAGGCCCCCGGCAAGAGGGGACGCGCGATCCCCAGCCTTCCACGGGGCCTTTGCTCAGCCATGTATGACCGATATGGCGGGAAACCTGTCGAAAGTCTATCAGATCACCCCCTCAGAACGCCGCGGTGTCCGCCACGCTGGCGAGTCGTCCGCTCGGATTGGTATAGGTCTTGACCTTTCCTGTCTCGGTGTCGGTGACCGTCAGCGTGTATTCGACGCTCGATAGGGCGCCGTAGAAGGCCCAGAACTTGTTGTTGAGCGGCCGGCCGTCGAGCACTTTGAGGACGACTTCGACGTTGTCCGGGCCGAAGAACCAGAAATAACCGGTGTCGCCACTCAGGGGCACAGCCTGACCGGTACCGGTCTTCCCCTGAAAATCCTTCCAACGGGCTTCGACAGCGAAGCGGCCTCCCTGGAGACAGAGTCGCGTGGCGCTGGGAGAACAGGACGCTGCAGTGGCGCGGCTCGTGCGGACGATGGTGTCCGGATCCGCAGTGGCTGGCGCGGACGTCAGGTCAGAGCCGGTCGCTCCCAAGGGGCCGAAGGCGCGGGTATCGGCCACGCTCGACAGCCGGCCCGGCAGATTGACATACCGGCGGGTGGCACCGGTCTCGGTGTCGGTCACCGTCAGGGTGTACTCCACACTGGAAAGGGCTCCATAGAAGATCCAATGGTGGCCGTTGGTCGTCCGTCCATCGAGCGCTTTCAAGACCACCTCGACGTTGGCGGGATCGAAGAACCAGAAATACGCGGTGTCGGCGGTTAGGGAAACCGCTCTGCCCCGGCCGCTGTGGCCCTCGAAGTCACGCCAAGTGGCTTCCACACGGAACCGGCCGCCCAGGCAGAGGGCCTCCTCCGAGGGCTGGCAGCCGGACCCGGCGAGGTCGAGGACCCAGGGCTCGCGGCCATGCTCGTGGTCGTCGGCGCTGAAGAAGAGCTTCCCGCCGGACGCGGTGAGCTCGCGGGGATCGGACGAGGCAACGCCTGGCGCAATGTCCTGCACCATACGGGTACCCGCGGCCGTGCCGTCACTCTCCCACAGCTCGAAGCCGTGGACGCCGTCGTTGGCCGAGAAGAAGAGCCGGCCGCCGGCCGCAGCGAGCGCCTGGGGAGACGAAGAGGTCGGTCCGGGCCGGATATCGCGGACCAGGACGGTGCCCGCGGCCGTGCCGTCGGTCTGCCAGAGCTCGACGCCGTGCTCGCCGTCGTCGCTGGCGAAATAGAGTCGACCTCCGAAGGGTGTGAATCCCACGATTTGGGGCTGGCTGGACCCGTTGAAGGAGGCCAGGAGGACCACACCCGCCGTCGTGCCATCGGATCGCCAGAGCCCCCGGCCGCCGGACGCAATGCCGCTGCCCGCCATGAAGTACAAGGCTCCCTGATACTCGATCAGATTCGAAGGGTCCGATCCGGCATAGCCCGGGAGCTCTACGGGCAAGAGCGGCTCGGGGGGGCCTGCGGGGTTTTCGAGCTTCCAGATTTGGGCGCGGGACGAGTAGCCCAGGAAGAAGATCCGGTTCCCCACCCGCACCGGGTCCGGGCCGAGGAACCGCACCTCGCCGAGGTCGATCTCGAACGTCCCGGACGGCGTGCCGTCACTGCGCCAGAAGTACGGCTCGGAGGTGTTGCGGTTCCGGCCCAGGAAGAACAGCTCCGGCCCTAGGGCCACCATCCTGGTCAGCTCGTCTCCGAAGTGCGGAGGCAGCTCGAAGCGCGTGCGCGTCCCGGCGGGCGTGCCATCGCTCTCGCCGAGGAAGACCGCCCCATCCGGCCGCTGGAGGACGAAGGCGGCCCGCTCGCCAAAGGCGGACAGGGCGAGAAAACGGCCGGACCCGGGCGGTGTCAGGAGGAGATCTCCGCCCGGGCTCCCATCGGAGCGCCAGAGGCCCTCGGACTCCACGCCATCCCATCTGACGTAAAGCGCGAGCCCGCGCACGATGACGGGCTCGGGGCCTCCGACCTCCACGGTGGTCGCCGCAGTCCCCTCACTGCGCCAGGCGCTGCTGCTCGCCGCGAACCAGACTCCGCGGCCGTCGCTCACGAACCCGGTAGGATTGGACCCGAACCCGTTGCGGCCGATCAGGCTGATTGGTCCGGTGCCTTCGGGGGTGCCGTCCGTCGCCCAGAGCTGCCGGCTGCCCGACCCCTCGACCTCGGCCGGGAAGAGGATGCGGCCCCCAGCGGCCACCGGCTCGATCTGGGCTCCAAAGGCGAAGGGGTTCGTCTCGAACGAGGCGAGCCGGCGGGTCCCCTGGGCAGTTCCGTCCGTCTGCCAGAGCACGTAATCCCCGCTGGAGAACACGTCCGCGGGCCCGACGACGAAGAGCACGCGGCCGGCCACCGGCTCGAACCCCACGACGGTGCGGTCGCAGCTCCCGGAACAGACCTCGTGGATGGCCCGCGTCCCCGCGGCGGTGCCGTCGGTGCTCCAGACCGCGGGGCTCCGGCCCGGTTGGATCCCCGGGAAGAGAACCCGGTTCCCCAGCTTCACCAGGGACACTCGGTAGTCGGTGATCGTGACGCAGGAGCCTTCCGGGCAGGCCGCGAGCGGTGCCGTGGTCTCGGGGGTGCCGCCGCTGGCCCAGATCCGGTAGCCGGTGATCCCGTCGGTGGCGACGAAGAGGAGCCGTGAGAGCCTGTGAAAAAATCCCGGTAAGCGGTTCGTAGCGGAGCGTATCCATGAGATACTTACTGCATGAGCGACACTCTGTTCCCTATCCCTGCGCCGGAAGTGAGTGCTGAGCCCGCCAAAGCGAAAGGGGTTCCTCGTTTGGTGGTTCCTAACCGGTCGCAGATGGAACTGCGCCCCGTGGACCTGGAAAGTCTTCTGCCGCCGGATCACGTTGCGCGTGCCGTCTGGGAGTTCGTGGAGTCCCTGGATCTGAGCCCTCTGTACGCGGAGGTGCAATCGGTGGAGGGGGGTGCCGGCCGTCCAGCCATCGACCCGCGGATCTACATGGCCTTATGGTTGTACGCCACGATTGAGGGCGTGGGCAGCGCGCGAGCCCTGGAGCGTCTGACGCTTCAACACGATGCGTATCGGTGGATCTTGGGGGGTGTATCGGTGAACCACCACTCTTTGTCGGACTTTCGGGTGCAGCACGAGGAATTTCTCGATCAGGTGCTGACGCAGAGCGTGGCGGTGTTGATGGAGCAGAAGCTGGTGACACTGAACCGTGTGTCGCAGGACGGCATCCGTGTGCGTGCCAGTGCCGGTGCGGCCTCGTTTCGGCGTCAATCGAGTCTGGAGCGCTGTCTACAAGAGGCACAGGAGCAGGTCGAACGCCTGCGCGCGGAGCTGGAGAAAGACCCGGAGGCGACGAATCGTCGTCAGACGGCAGCCCGGCAGCGCGCGGCGGAGGACCGCCAGCATCGGGTCAAGGCGGCGTTGGCGCAGATGGCAGAGGTTGCGGCCAAGAAGCCAGCGGAGAAGAAAGACCAGGCGCGGGTGTCGACGACGGATGCCGAGGCACGGGTGATGAAGATGGGGGATGGAGGATTTCGTCCAGCGTACAACGGTCAGTTTTCGGTCGACGCCGAGACGCAGATCGTGGTGGGAGTGGATGTCAGCAACAGCGGCAGCGATCAGGGTCAGTTGGTGCCGATGCTGGAGCAACTGGAAGAGCGCTATGAAGTGATTCCGCCAGAGAGCTTGGTCGATGGTGGTTTTGCCGGTTTGAAAGATATCGAGAAGGCCAGCGAGTTGGGCACCACGGTCTATGCGCCGGTCGCCAAGCCGAAGGACAAGACGCGCGATCCGTATGTGCCTCTGTCGACCGATTCACCGGCAATCGCGCAGTGGCGCCAACGCATGGGCACACCGGAGGCCAAAGAGATCTACAAGCAGCGGGCGTCGAGCGTGGAATGTGTCAACGCTCTGGCTCGCAACCGCGGGCTGCAACGTCTGTTAGTGCGAGGCCTGCACAAGGCCCGAGCGGTGCTGCTTTGGTTCGCCATTGCCCACAACCTGATGCGCACCCTCTCGCTCGGCGCGGGCTGCGTCGCATCGGCATAAAGGTCAGGGCCTCGCGGCGAAAAGGAGGGTAATTCCCCTGTCCAAGTCTGTTTTCGACCGCTTGTCGCTGCCTTAGCTCGCGTCGGATACGATGTGGCCCCTGACCGCGCACGCTTTAGGATCCTCACATCTATTATGCGCCTTGTTACCGCCCTCCGCCTTCCAATCTCGGACCCGCGATTCCTTCACAGCCTCTGAGCCGAGTTGGACGACCTGACTCTCCGCAAAGCCGGAGGGGAACGGAAAGGCATACCCGAACGCCGTGGCCCGCCGCGTGCCGGCCGGCGTACCGTCGCTGCGCCAGAGGTCGAGGCCGCCGGTTACGTCGTCCGCCCAGAAATAGAGGACATTGCCAAAATCGCGGAACAGGCCGGGTCGATTGGGGAGGAAATTGCTGTCGATGGGGAATGGCAGCGGCGCCGCGAAGCTCGTCAGAGACCGAGTCCCCGCTGCGGTGCCGTCGCTCGCCCACAGCTCGTTTCCCTCCTCCTGCGCGATGAAGAAGAGGTGAGCGCCGACCGCTGTGAGGCGTGAGGGGCGGGACCGGAGGCGCCGCACGAGCTCCGGGTTGGGCTCAGCACCGTCGGTCCGCCAGAGGCCCGGCGGCAGCTCCTCGCTGTCGTAGGCCGAGAAGTAGAGCCGGCCTCCGAAGGCCGCCAGTCCCTGGATCAAGCTGCCATAGGGCGGTACCTGCACCTCCAGAACCAGCCGCGTGCCGGCCGGCGTCCCGTCCGTTCGCCAGAGCCCGCAGCCTCGCGAGCCCGGGGGAGGGGCGAGGAAGAACAGAGTGCCGCCCATCGTCACGGGCTCCGTATCGCAAGCGGCCGGCCCCTCCCCATCAAAAGATGCCAGGACCACCGTCCCCGCACGCGTCCCGTCGGTGCGCACGAGCTGCGACGGCTGGTTCGAGGCCTCCGGCCTGAGGACCAGCATCGCCGCCTTGCCGAGCGCTCCCAGGAAGGTGATCCTGGACGAGCAGGGCCCCGGGCAGAAGTCCAGCAGGGCCAGTGTCCCGGAAGGAGTCCCGTCGCTCACCCAGAGCTCCCGGCCGGAGCTCGTTTCGGAGGCCGCGAAGAGCACCCCTCCACCGGCCAGGACGAGCCCTCCCGAGATCCCCCCGCCGTGGTCAGGGATCGACCCCGAGGGATGGAGGTCGGCAAGCAACGTCGCCGTCCCCGTCGCCCGCAGAGGGCCTGCCGCGGTGAGGGAGAGGAGGGCCGAAGCTGTGAGGATCGCGAGCCGGCGCATCATCGTCTCCTCCTTCAGAACGCCGCGGTGTCCGCCACACTGGAGAGGCGTCCGCTCGGGTTGGTGTACGTCTTGACCTTGCCAGTCTCGGTGTCGGTCACCGTCAGGGTGTATTCAACGCTGGAAAGAGCCCCGTAGAAGACCCAGTGCTTGCCGTTGAGCGGCCGGCCGTCGAGCACCTTGAGGACCACCTCAGCGTTGTCCGGGCCGAAGAACCAGAAGTAGCCGGTATCTCCTCCGCTCAAGGGAACCGCCTGGCCGGAGCCGGTCTTGCCCTGGAAGTCCTTCCAGCGGGCCTCGATCGCGAAGCGTCCTTCCTGCAGGCAGAGACGCGTCGCGCTGGGTGTACAGGAGGCTGCTGCCGATGCGCTCCGGCCGGTTCTCCCCGTTCGGACAATCGGCTCGGCGGCCACGGCCGCCGGCCCGTAGGTCAGGGCGGAGCCGGTCGCACCGCGAGGCCCGAAGGCAAGGGTGTCGGCGACGCTGCCGAGCCGGCCCGGCGGGTTGATGTAGCGGCGGGCTGCGCCAGTCTGGGTGTCGGTGACCGTCAGGCGGTACTCGACATTCGACAGGGCGCCGTAGAAGACCCATTGATGGCCGTTGGTGGTGCGCCCGTCGAGCACTTTGAGGATCACCTCGACGTTGGCCGGATCGAAGAACCAGAAGTACCCGGTGTCGGCCGTGAGCGCGACGGCCTTGCCCCGGCCTCGGCTCCCCGCGAAGTCGCGCCAGTCGGCCTCGACGCGGAACCGGCCGCCGAGGCAGAGCGCCTCTTCCGAAGGCTGGCAACCGGCCGGCCCAGCGAGCGGCAGGACCCATAGCTCCCTTCCGTGCACCCCGTCGTCGGCGGCGAAGAAGAGCCGACCGCCCACCTCGGTCAGCTCCCCGGGATTCGAGGCCACCCCCCCTGGAGCGATGTCCTGCACCATGCGTGTGCCGGCCTCCGTGCCGTCGCTCTCCCAGAGCTCCATACCGTGCACACTGTCGGTGGCCGAGAAGTACAGTCGACCGCCGGCCGCAGCGAGAGCCCTGGGACCCGCGGAGCCGGAGCCGGGCAGGATGTCGCGCACCAGGACGGTTCCGTCGTCCGTGCCGTCCGTGCGCCAGAGCTCGAGGCCATGCTCGCCGTCGTCGGCCACGAAGTAGAGGTACGGCCCGACCCGGGTGAGCCATGCCGGCGCCGGATTGAAACTGTCGTATGGAGGAGCAACGGCTTTGACGAGGACCGTCCCCGCCGCCGTACCGTCAGACCGCCAGAGGCCCCGGCGGACCGGGTCCCCCTGGATCGAGCCGATGAAGTAAAGAGCCCCCTGGAATTCGGTCAGATCCGTCGGAGTGGCTTCCGTTGAAGCCTCCCGACGGGAGCACGCGCGCGGTACCCGCCGGCGTGCCGTCGGTCTTCCAAAGCTGGCTTCCCGCAACGAAGAAGACAGTCGTCCCGATGCGGATCATCTCCGGTGACCTGAAGCTATCGAAGGCATTCGATTCGAAGCTGGTCAGCCTGCTGCGATCCCTCCGACCGTGCCGTCCGTCACCCAGAGTTGTGTGGAGCCCGTGTCGGCCACATCGATGCCGATGAAATAGAGGGCTCCTCCCAAGGTTCCGCAGGCTCACCATGCCGATGAGGTCCGGCGGCGTCTCGAAGAGCTTGCGCGCCCCGCCCGCGCTGCCATCGCTGGCCCAAAGCGAGACCTGAAACGAGCCAGGCCCGCTGACCGCGAAGACCACTCCATTCCCGAACGCGACGAGGCGTTCAGGACTGGGCACAGTGGGCGTGACCGGGAAGGTGCCGGCGTCCGTGCCGTCCGAACGCCAGAGACCCGCCGCACCGGCAACGAACAGGAGACCCGCCGATTTCACCGCACCTTGCGTGAAGAACGAGGCGGAGGAGCAGCCTTGCCATAAAGGCGCGAGAGGCAAGGTCGCCGCCGCCGTGCCGCTGCTGCGCCAGAGGCTCTCGCCCTGGCCGTCGCACGCGGAAAACACGACGTCGTTGCCGAAAGGAGTGAGCTCGCGGGGCGCCGATCCGGGCCCGGTGTCGCCGATCAAGCTCACCAGCCCGGTACCCTCCGGTGTTCCATCCGTGACCCAGAGCTGCTGCCCGCGCTGCTGGTGGCCGGCCGAGAAAAATGCCTTTTGTCCGGCAAACACCAGGCGAAAGGGTTGTCCGAACGGCAGATCGCTGAACGACCAGCCATCGAAATTGGCGAGACGGACGGTCCCCTGCGGAGTGCCGTCGGTCGACCAGAGAGCGCCGCCAGCGGGGAAGAGGAGACGTCCAAAACCGCTGACGATGCTGGAAGGCTGGGAGCTGCAGCTCCCGCTGCAAAAGTCGCCGATAAGCCGAGTGCCGGCGCCGGTGCCATCGGTGCTCCAGAGCTCCATACCGCGGACCTCGTCGAATCCTGTAAACACGACCCGCCGTCCCACCGTCATGAAACGGGTGCTGTAGTCGACCCTGGGACAGCCGCCCGGGCAGCCCTCGAGCGGCTTCATGGCCGTGGGCGTACTGCCGCTCGTCCAGATCCGCTCCCCTGAGAGCCCGTCGCTCGCGAAGAAGACCAGCCGGTCGCCGGCCTTGGCGAGTTGGTCTGGGCGGAATTCGAACGGAAACGGCGTGGCATAGCCGAACTCCGTCACCCGCCGCGTCCCTCCCTCCGTGCCATCGCTGCGCCAGAGGTCCATGTTGCTGGTGGCGTCGTCGGCCACGAAGTACAGAACGCCGTCGAGGACCTTCAGAAAATGGGTCCGCAAGAAGGGGTTCGCAGGAGCGAACCGGGTGACCGGCCGGGTTCCGGCGGCGGTGCCATCGCTGGTCCACAGCTCCTCGTCCCCGTCTTCTTCCCCACGAGCGAGAAAGTAGGCCCGCGAGCCCAGGGCGGTGAGGAACCTGGGATGATCGTTGAACGAGTCGTCGTTCCAAGGGAAGCTGCGAAGGCGCACGGTGCCGGCCTCGGTACCGTCTGAACGCCAGAGAGCCGCCTCTCTTCCCAGGGCTTCGAAGAAGAAGAGGAAGCCACCGGTCACGATCGCGTCCCGAAGGATCGGGTCGCTGCCAAAGCCGGAGAGCTCGGGCGCCAGCGGCCGCGTGCCTGCGCGGGTCCCGTCGGTGCGCCACAATCCGCACCTGTGGTGAGAACCGGCAGTGAAGAGGATGACTCCGTTCACAGTCGTGGACTGCATGTGATCGAAGAAGCACGGCGCGGGTCCACCCTGCTCGGCGGTGACGACCGGCACCGTACCCTCCCGCGTGCCGTCGCTGCGCCAGAGCACTTCGCCACTCGCTTCGCGGAACGGGTCTGGAACCGCAAGGAACAGGCCCGTCCGTCCGATCGTCCCGAGGAGACGGATCTCCACCCAGCATTCTCCTGGACAGAGATCTCGCACGAGCGAGGTGCCCGTAGAGGTGCCGTCGCTCAGCCAAGGCTCGATGCCAACGCCGTAATCGAGAGCCGCGAAGAAGACCTTGTCTCCGAGCGGCATGAGGGAGTCTTTCGAGCCCGATGTCGGACGAAGGGGCCTCGGTCCTGAGATCGGCGACGAGGGTGGCGGTCGCGGAGGCATGAGCCCGGCCGGCCCCGAGGAGGGCCAGAAGAACCAGGGGAGTCAGGTGGCGTGAATGCACGCGGGGGCCCTCCTTGGGAAGTCCGGAACCCCCATTTTAGCATTGCCGTGGCGTCTAGCTCCGTCCCGCCCGCACCTCCCCGCCCGCGGCGCGCAGGACGAGCGCCTTGACCTTGCCGTCCTCCCCCACCTCGAAGCCGATCCGCTGGACCGCCTGGGTGCGCGGGTTGTAGGAGAAGAGGTCCTTGTCGGATTCCGGCAGGAAGAGGCTGCCGCCGAGCCCTTCGACCGGACGGACGAACACGACCTCCGTCCCTTGCCAGACGTGCTCGAAGACCTGCGCTCCCTTCTCGAACCCGAAGCGAATCCAGGTCGAGACGGTCTCGCCGCGGACCGCGGTGCCGTGGATCTCGAAGCGCTGGAAGGGGCCGAGCCGGGCTTCGAGCTCCGCGAGAGTGTCCAGAGCCCGTTGTTTCACGTTTTCGACCGGTACACCGTACACCTCGGCCAGCGGCCCGTAGCTCCCCTTGCGGGTCTGCTCCAGGGCGGCGAGCAGCCGCGCCTCCCGGTCCGTCATGCGGGCACGGACCTCCGGGCTGACGCCTCCGGCCATGGCTTCGAAGGCGTCCCTTCCCTCGGGAGAGACCTCCAGGCGCGGCGTGCCGTTCGGACCGGACGGAGCGGCCGTCACCACCAGCTTTCCTCCAGTGGGAAGGGCGTAGTTGCCGGCATACCGGGCCAGCGCCACAGGGTCGATCCGGGCCACGGCCGGCGGCAGGACGGCCTCCTGCCCGAAGAGGAGGCCGGCGATCGTGTTGGTGATCCAGGTCGACCGGAAGCCCGACTGTGCGGAGCCCGCGAGGACGACGCCCCCTTCATCCACATAGCGCCGGAAGTCCGCCGCAAAGATGCCGTTGCCGCCGTTGTGCGCGATCAGCTTCGTGTTGCGCGGCGTCTTGAAGACCGCCCAGCCGTAGCCGTAGTGGGAGCTCCCCCTCCTCGTCCTCGGGCATGTGGGGGGCGAAGTACTTGGCCTTGGCGTCCTTGGACAGGATCGCCTCGCCCTCCAGGACCTGGTGCCATTTGTAGAGGTCGCCGACGGTCGAGAGGATGCCGCCGTTGGCGCGCAGGTTCCACCACGGGCCCTCCGGCGCCCAGGCATGGTCGAGCGGCGTGCCCCAGGGCTCGTCTCCCTGGTAGCCGTGGGCCAGCTCTTCCGGCTTCCACTTGGGGATGCGGTAGCCGGTCTTCTCCATCCCGGCAGGCTTGAAAAGCTGCTCATGGAGGAAGGTTTCATAAGGTTTTCCGGAGACCTTCTCGACGATGGCGCCGAGCAGGCTGTAGCCCGCGTTCGAATAGCGGTACCGGGTGCCCGGGGCCCACAGGAGCTTCGACGCGAAAGCCTTCTGCACCAGCACGTCGCGCGGCATCTCCTCGTAGTCGCCGCCGAACCCGTCCTCAAGGCCCGAGCTGTGGGTGAGGAGGTGGTGGAGGGTGATGCCCTGCTTGTCCGCCGGCACCCCGTCGAAATATTTGGATATGAGATCGGTGACCTGGAGCTTTCCCGCCATGTCCAGCTTCAGGATGGCTGCAGCGGTAAATTGCTTCGTAATGGAACCGACGTCGAAGACAGTCTCGGGCGTGTAGGGGGTTTTCTTTTCGCGGTCGGCGAGACCATAGCCCTTGTGGAGGACGACCTTGCCATCCTTGGCGACCAGCACCGCGCCCGAGAAGCCGAGCGCCTCCAGGCGTGACAGATATTGGTCAAGATTCTCTCCAGTGGGGCCGCTGACCACGGCGGAAGAGGCGCTGGCCGCGGTGAGCGGAGCGACAAGGCAAAGCACGAGCATCAAGGCGGCCAGGGACCACGCAAGCTTCCCGATCATGGATCGTTCCTCCTTGGCGCCGAGTCAGGGTCGGCAGTTATCTTTGTCCAGGGTGCAGACGAACCGGGGGAGAGTGGCCGCAACCCACTCCCGGGCTTCGCGGTCGTACTCCCGGCGCCGTCCGTCAACCTGGTACGTGCGTTCGAGCCGGCCGTCCTGGCCGGGCCGGACCGTGAGATGGCGGGTGATGCCGTTGCTGGTCTCGGAGAGATGGACGTGCCCGCCGGGCAGGATGCGGAGGACATCGCGCCCATCCGCCGCGAATTCCACGCGGCCCTTCGCCTGGAAATCAGCGGTCCCGCCGTCGTAAGTGAGCTGGAGCTCCGCGCTGAGGTCACCGGACATCGGGGCTTTCCTCCCGCCGAAACCCACGGACGCGCTCAACAAGGCAAACAGGGCGAGAGCGAGGACTGCGCCGGGCCAAAGACGGCTGGAGCCGATGGGGTCCTTGAGCAACGCAGCGATACGCCGGCCGATCTGGGTGCGGGTGGCGAAGAGCCCACCGGCGAGCGCCGCCCGGCGCCGGCCCCGCGCCTTGACCAGGATCTCGTAGAGGCGTTCGGCATAGGAGGCGGCCTCCTCTTCGTTGCGAACCAGTGCCCGGTCGCACGCCAGCTCCGCCGCCTCCTCCCACTTCGCCCCCACCCACCAGGCCAGCGGATGGAAGAAAAAGAGGGCCTGGAAGGCCTGCCGGACGGCGCCGGCCAGCGGGTCTCTCCTCTTGCGGTGCACGAGCTCATGGCCGAGAGCCCAGTCGAGCTGCTCCGGGGTCCCCTCCTCGGCGAGCCAGCGCGGGAGCAGGATGACCGGAGAGACCGTCCCCGCCAGAGCCGGGGACTCGAGCTCTTCGGTGACCAGGAGCGCAGGAGGGCGCTGGATCCCCAGCCGGGCCGCGACGGCGTCGCGCCGCGCCGTCAGGAGCGGCGGCGCCAGAGCGGCGCTGGCGACCAGTCTCCGCAGACGCAGGCGGTCGCGGAGCGCCAACAGCGAAAAACCGGCGAGGCCCGCCGCCCACGCCAGGCAGAGCGCCAGCGCGGGTTGCCGCGGGTGACGCCAGGAGACCCAACCCACCGACGTCCCGGTGTACCGGAGCCCCGGCCCGCCGCGCAGGACCTCGACCTCCTCTTCTCTCAGTTCCGGGCTTCCCCCCGAAACGAGCGGCAGGCTCAGGCCCAGGGCCTGCGGATCGACAGGAAACGACATCCCGGCCAGACCCGCAACCGACCGGACCATGACCAGGACCCAGAGGAGGGCCGCGACCCGAGGCGAGCGCCGGCCGAGGAGCCGCGCCCCCACCCAGGCCAGAGCCGCGAAAAGGACGAGGTCGAGGCTCGCGGCCAGCAGGCTCGTGCTCAGGATCTTGAGGCTCATGACCGGCCTCCTTGACGCTTGTGGGTCTCGATCATGCGACCGATCTCATCGAGGTCCGCCTCTTCCAGGTCCCCCTGATTGACGAGATAGGCCACCGCGTGCCGCGGCGAGCCGCCGAAGAGCGTGCTCACCAGCTTGCGCAGCGAGCGGCCGGCCACCGCCTCGCGGCTGACCCGCGGCCGGTACCGCAGCCCGCGCTCGATCGTCGGCACGCGCTCCAGGTAGCCCTTCTTCTCGATGCTCGCCAGCACGGTGCGGATGGTCGTGGCCGCCAGCGGCCGTCGCGCCGTGAAGCGCTCCACCACCTCGGCCGAGCCGCAGTCCCCCAGGTCCCACACCACGTCCATCACCGCCACTTCGAGGTCGGACAGCTCCTTCAGGTCCTCGGTCCGGGTCTTGGGTCGCGCCATCGTCATCGATTCCCTTCGACACGGACTATAAAGATAGTCGCCAACGATGTCAACCGTCTTCACAACGAGGGAAAGCGCCTCCGCGGCACCTGGCGTTCGCTGCAACTCAGAGATGATTTGCAGCGAAAGCTCGTCGTTCTACATCATTGCGAAGCCATTACGATGCGACATTAGGTCGATATGCTGCAACACGAGGTCGATATGCTGCAACACGAGGTCGCGCACGAGCCGCGCACGGTCGAGCGGCTGCGACTCGCTGTCAAGTCGCATCAACGCGAGGACAGTTGGCATCAAGACGGCGAGAATCCGCCCCGGCTCAGGGTCGAGTCGCAGCAAAACAAGCCCGAGCGCGAGCGGCGGAGGGTCGAGTGGCAGCGGCTGGAGGTCGAGCACGAGTGGAGGGAGCCGTCTTGCGTCGTCAACGGCCTCGGTTTGCTGCGAAATACGGCCGAGTCACAGCGGCGCGAGGGTGATTCGCAGCAGCGCGAGGTCGCGGGGCTGGAGCTCAGGGCCGCGGTGCCGCGGTGCGAGGCCACGCCGCGCAAGCCGCGAGATCATCTCAATCTGTCGAGAGTCGAGAAGAACCGTGCGGCCCAGTCGCCGGCTTTGCGAACCAGGTTTGGATCGAGCATCGCAAGCAGCTTGAACGCGTGCTTGCCCTTGTCGTAGACGCCCTTCGTCTTCGTCCTCCCGGTAGCCTGCTTCAACCGGTTGTAGAGGTCGAGCTTGTCCACATCCTCAGGCACGCACGTCGCGGCAGGTAGCGCGTTGCCATGAAAACCCTGCCCAAAGAATTCTTCCAACGCCCGCCGGTCTGCCAGAAACCACGCTTCCATGCACTGGACCATCAGATGGAGGTGATCTTCGGTCGCGCCAGCCGGCCGGCTCCACTCATCGCCTGGGCGTTGCGCTACATGCTGCCACGGATCCTCCGCGACCACGGGCGCCTCGGAATCCACCAAGAGAATGGCCGAGCCCTCCCCGCCACGGATCGCGGTGCCGAACTGTTCGTACGCATTCCGCCGTCCGCCACAAGCCACGACACGTGGCATACGTCCCTTGAAGCCCGCCCTCTCCAGGAGCGCCGTGAACGCTCGGCGGCACTCGGTCTTGAGGGCGTCGTTGTGGTTGCCGCCGCCTTCGACAAAGAGTTTCCGCGGCGGGCTCACCACCTGGTTCCTCCCAGGTGGCCGCTCATCCACAAGGCACCGAGGCTCCCGTGCTCGCGCCAGCGATCGACTTCCTCCTGCGTGAGGCGCGTCACAACGGTCGGCCCGTCTTTCTTCTCGCAAACCAACACCGAGTCCGCGTAGTCGGTCATGGCATCGACCATCTGGGTAGAGTGCGTGGTCACGATGAGCTGGGTCTTCTCGCTCGCCGCGACCATCAGATCGCGCAGCGCCGGCAGGACATCCGGATGCAGGCCGAGCTCTGGCTCCTCGATGGCCACGAGAGGTGGGGGATCGGGGTCGAGGAGGATCGCCAGCAGGCAGAGGTAGCGGAGAGTGCCGTCCGACAGCCGGTGCGCCGGCACCGAGCGGCTCCCCTCGGTGAGGTAGATCTGGAGCGTACCGCCCTCCGGCACGACGACGAGGTCGTCGAACCCCGGCGCGAGCTCGCGAAGAAGCTCAATGAGCCGGCGTTTGACGGTCGGCGTGCCCATCAGCACAGCCAGCCGGGCAGGAAGATTGTCGAAGCTCTCGGAGAGCGCGTCGGTGCGCACGTCGGCGCGGCAACTCCTGCGGACCGCAGAATCCGGGCCGAACTGCCAGTTTCTGAAGATGAGGATCCGGCGCAGTAGGTCTGCGAGCCGGGTGAGCTCGGGGTACGCCTCCGGATCCCGTCGCTGGGAAAGGATCGACTGCGTCGGATCGATGTCCGCCCTCTGGAGTTCCCGCGGCTCCTTCTGGACGTTGAGCATCGGCCGCCCGTTCTCGTAGCCGAAGTAGAAGTATGGCTTTCGGTTCCACCGCTCCGGCTTCTCGTTCTCCACCCGCTCGTCGAGCACAGTGAACGAGCCGCCCTCCGCCCCGAAGACTAGGCGGTACCGGACGGCGGGCTTTCCCGGCGCCGAGCTGGCCACCTTTCCTTCGGCGAACAGGATCTCCAGGCGCGCGGAGGCAGCTCCTGTGTGATTCGCCCGCCAGAGCCAGTCCTTGACGCCGCCGCCCTGTCGAATCGGGAGGGGAAGATCCTTGGGGACTGCGCGCAGCACGGACAGCGCCTCGACCAGGTTTGACTTTCCCGACCCATTAGGCCCGATGAGTACATTGAGCGGGGCCAGCGGAATCGTGACGGCTTCTGGTCCGTAGGAGAGAAATCCTTCCAGCGTGATGCTCTTCAAGAGCGGCAACGGGCTCTCCAACGGGCTCTCCATCGTGCTCTCTTTCACTCCAGCATCATGGCACAGCCCGTCCAGCCGTTTCACCAACTACCGCGGCCGCACCTGCCGGCGCAACTCGCGCTGGCGGCGGGAGCGGTCGGTGCGGCTCTCGGCTCTTTCGCGGCTCTCTTCGAGGGAGACCTGCTCCACCTTTTCGCGGGCGAGGAACTGCGCGAGGGCGGAGATAGTGGGATAGCGGAAGAGGTCCACCACGGCGAGATCGGGGAAGCGCGGGGCGAGCTGGCGGTGGACCTGGACGACCAGCAGCGAGTGACCTCCCAGGTCGAAGAAGTTGTCGTCCACTCCGACAGACTCCAAGCCGAGCGCCTCCCTCCAGGCTCCGGCGATGGCCTGCTCGGTCTCGGTGCGCGGCGGGACGCTCGCGGCCCGTGCTCCCTTGTCGGGAGCCGGCAGGGCCCGGCGGTCGAGCTTGCCGTTGGCGGTCAGCGGCAGGGCGTCCAGGACCACGAAGGCCGCGGGAACCATGTGCTCGGGGAGACGCTCGCGGAGAGAGCTGCGCAGCTCCTCGATCCGCAGGTCGCCGTCCTGGAGCACCAGATAGGCCACCAAGCGGCGGTCGCCCGGCCGGTCCTCCCGCGCCAGGACGACGGCGTCGCGCACCGCCGGCTGGGCGGCGAGGACGGCCTCGATCTCCCCCAGCTCGATGCGGAAGCCGCGGATCTTCAACTGGAAATCGATCCGCCCGAGGTATTCGACGTCGCCGTGCGCAAGGTGGCGGGCGAGGTCGCCCGAGCGGTAGAGGCGGGCCCCCGGCCGGCCGCTGAACGGGTCGGGGACGAAGCGCTGCGCCGTCAGGTCCGGCTGCCCCAGATAGCCGCGGGCGAGGCCGCCGCCGCCGACGCAGATCTCGCCCGGCACGGACTCCGGGACCGGCTGGAGCCAACGGTCGAGCACGTAGACCTGGAGGTCGGGGAGTGGCACGCCGATCGGGCTCGCAGGCGCGAGCGCCACGTCGGTCGCTCCGATCGGACGGTAGGTGGCGTGTACCGTCGTCTCGGTGATGCCGTACATGTTGGTCAGGTGCGGCAGGCGGTCCCCGCGCTGAGAGATCCAAGGGGTGAGGATCGCTGGATCCAGGGCCTCGCCGCCGAAGATGACATGGCGGAGCGCCAGCTCCCGTGGTCGATCTTCGTCGGCCTGCACGAGCTGGCGGAACGCCGTGGGAGTCTGGTTGAGCACGGTCACCCGCTCTTCGGCGAGGAGATCGAGGAAGGCCTCCGGCGAGCGGCTGACCCAGTGGGGCACGACGACCAGGCAGCCGCCATGCGCGAGCGCTCCCCAGGTCTCCCAGACCGAGAAGTCGAAGGCGAAGGAGAAGAAGGCGGTCCAGACGTCGTCCGGCCCGAAGCCGAACCAGGGCCGGGTCGCCGTGAACAGGCGGACCAATTCGGCGTGGGTCACCACAACCCCCTTCGGCCGGCCCGTGGAGCCGGATGTGTAGATGACATAGGCCGCGTTGGATGGCAGGACCTCGACCGGCGGCAGGTCATCCCCGGCCTCGTCGTCTCCCTCGGCAGGCAGAAAGACGACGGGCAGGCCCGGTGGCACAGGCAGGCGCTCGGCGAGGTCCGGGCTTGTGATCAGGACCCGGGGCCTCGCGTCCTCCAGGATGAGGATCTGGCGCTCGGCCGGATGCTCGGGGTCGAGCGGGACGTAGGCGCCCCCGGCGCGGAGCGTTGCCACGATCGCCACCAGCATGCCGACCGAGCGGTCGAGGCAGATCGCCACCCGCTCCTCGGGGCCGACACCGAGGCGTCGCAGGCGCCGCGCCAGGGCCCGCGACCGCCGGTCAAGATCGCCGTACGTGAGCCGGTCGCCATCGCAAATCACGGCCGGGGCCTCAGGCCGGAGCATTGCCTGCTCCCCGAAGAGCGCATGGATGGGAAGGTCGGCCTGACAGGACGCCCCGGCGTTGTATTCGACGAGGATCGCGTGCCTCTCGGCCGGGAGCAGGACGTCCATGTCCGCGAGCCGCAGGTCCGGCTCGGCGACGACGGCGGAGAGCAACGCCGCGTACTGGCCCAGGAGGCGGCCGGCGGTCGTAGCGTCAAACAGGTCGCGGTTGTAGTCGAGGGCGGCCGAAATCCCGTCGTCCTCCTCGATCAGCGTGAGCTGCAGCTCGAACTTGGCCGTCCCGGTCTCGACAGCCAGCGGAAGCACCTCCAGGCCCGGAAGGGCCAGCGGCTCCCTGGGGGTGTTTTGCAGGACCAGGAGCACCTGGAAAAGCGGCGGACGGGAGAGGTTGCGTTCCGGTTTGAGCTCCTCCACCAGACGCTCGAAGGGGAGGTCCTGGTGCGCCTGCGCGGCCAGAAAACGTTCCCGAAGGCGGATCAGGAGAGCGCTGAAACCGGGATCGCCGCCGAGGTCACCGCGCAGCACCAGGGTGTTCACGAAGAACCCGATCAAACCTTCCAGCTCGACGCGCGTGCGCCCCGCGACCGGGGTGCCGACCGCGAGGTCATCCTGGCCCGACCAGCGGGCGAGAAGGGCCTGGAACGCCGCCATCAGGACCATGAAGAGAGTCGATTCCGCCTCGCGAGCGAACGCCTGGAGGTCCAGGGTGAGATCCGGCCCGAGGGACAGCGACCGGCTGGCTCCGCGGAAGGTTTGAACCGGTGGCCGTGGGCGGTCTGTCGCCAGCTCCAGCCCGGGCGGCAAACCGTGGAGCTGCTCCCTCCAGAAGGCCAGCTCCCGTTCGAGCGCCGGGCCGGAGAGCCATCGCCGCTGCCAGACGGCGAAGTCGGCATACTGGACGGGCATCTCTTGCAGGGGGGATGACTGATAGAGAGCGGTGAGCTCGCGGATGAAGATACCCAGGGACCAGCCGTCGCTGGCGATGTGGTGCTGGGTCACGACCAGCCGGTGCTCTTCCTCGCCGAGGCGCAACAGGAGCGCCCGGAGGACCGGCCCCTGCTGGAGGTCGAAGGGCCGGAAGGCGTCCTCGCCGGTAAGCCGGACCGTCTCGGCCTCGGCGCGCAGCCCCAGGCACCGAAGATCGACCTGCGGGAGCGCGAAGCCCCAGGGCTCGCCGACGACCTGGGCCGGCTCGCTTCCGACGACCTGGAAGGTAGTCCGCAGCGCCTCGTGCCGGCGGACGATTGCGGCCAGGCTCTGCTCCAGAGCCCATGTGTCGAGCCGGCCCCGCAGCCGCACAGCGACCGGGAGGTTGTACACCGCCGAAGAAGGATCGAGCTGGGAGAGGAACCAGAGCCGCTGCTGCGCGAAGGAGAGCGGCGCCGGCCGCACGTGTGGAGCGGCCCTGAGGGGCGGAGCTTCCACGTCGCGTGCCTGGCGTGAGATCCATTGGGCCAGCCTGGCGATCGTGGGTGCCTCGAAGAGCGCGCGCACGGGGACCTCGAGGCCGAGGTCGTTGCGGATCCGGGCGACGACGCGGGTCGCCAGCAGGGAGTGGCCGCCCAGCTCGAAGAAGCTCTCCTCGACCCCGAGCTCTTCCAGGCCGAGCACCTCGCGCCAGGAGCCGGCGAGGGCCTGCTCGATTTCGGTCCGCGGCGGGACGCGGACGGCCCGTGCTCCCCCCTCCGAAGCCGGCAAGGCCCGGCGGTCGAGCTTGCCGTTCGCGCTCAGTGGCAAGGCCTCCAGGACCACGACAGCCGACGGCACCATGTATTCAGGGAGCCGCTCGCGGAGGGAGGTCCGCAGATCCTCGATCCGCAGGGCCCCATCCCCAGGCACGAGATAGGCCACGAGGCGTCGGTCCCCGGGCCGATCCTCGCGGACCACCACCACGGCTTCCTTGACGGCGGGATGGCCGAGGAGCGCGGCCTCGATCTCGCCCGGCTCGATACGGAGCCCCCGGATCTTGACCTGGTGATCGATCCGTCCCAGGTACTCGATCCGGCCATCGGGACGGAAACAGGACAGGTCGCCGGTGCGGTACAGCCGTGCACCAGGAACCGTGTGCGGAGCAGGGACGAAGCGCTCCGCGGTCAGCTCCGGACGGCCGAGATAGCCGCGGGCGAGCCCGGCGCCGCCGATGCACAGCTCCCCGGCCACGCCGATCGGCGCTTGCTGGAAGGAGCGGTCCAGGATGTGGATCTCGAGGTTCGCGATCGGCCGGCCGAGCGAGACCGACGGCTCCATCTGCCCGGTCTCGACTGTCCAGGCGGTGACGTCCACGGCCGCCTCGGTCGGTCCATAGAGGTTATGCAGCCGCACCCCCGGCAGGCGCTCTCCGAAACGGCGTGCGAGGTCGGCCGGGAGCGCCTCGCCGCTCGCCATCACCTGCCGCAGGACGCCAGCCCGCTCTTCCACCCCCGGCTCGTCGAGAAAGACCTGCAACATGGAAGGCACGAAATGGAGGACCGTGATCGCCTCGTCGCGGATCGTCCGCAACAGGTAGGAAGGATCGCGGTGCCCCTCCGGCCGGGCGACCACCAGGGTCGCACCGGCGATCAGGGGCCAGAAAAATTCCCAGACCGAAACGTCGAAGGTGGACGGCGTCTTCTGCAGGACCCTGTCCGAAGCCTCCAACCGGTAGGCCTTCTGCATCCAGAGCAGCCGGTTGGCGATCGCCGCGTGGGTGTTCATCGCTCCTTTGGGAGCCCCGGTCGAGCCTGAGGTGAAGATGACGTAGGCGAGATGATCGCCCCGGATCTCCAGAGGGGTGTCGCGAAGACCCTGCGCGAGCCTGGGCCCCTCACCCCCGGCCCCTCTCCCATCCGCCCTCCCGACCTCCGGGAGAGGGGAGCCCCCACTCAAAAGCTCCCTGGCAGTGCCTCTTCCCCCCTCTCCCGGGAGGTCGGGAGGGCGGATGGGAGAGGGGGGCCAGGGGGGTGAGGGGTCCTCGGCGTCGAGATGGACGACCGCGGCCCGGGAGCCGGCGAAGCGCGGCGCGTGCTCTGCGAGCGTCAGGACCACCGGGGCGCCGGCCTCGGCCAAGAGGAAGGCCAGTCTCTCGTCGGGATGGGAGAGGTCGAGCGGCAGGTAGGCGCCGCCCGCCTTGAGCGTGGCGTAGAGCGCGACGATCAGCTCCAGGGAGCGCTCCAGGGCGATCCCCACCACCCTCTCCGGCCCGACGCCGAGACGGCGCAGGTGACGGGCGAGCCGGCCCGACCTCTCGTCGAGCTCGCGATAGGTCAGGCTCTCGCCGTCAAAGCGCACGGCCTCCCGCTGGGGCGTCCGGTCCACCTGCTCCAGGAACAGGGCGGGGATCGAAGCCTCCACGGGCCAAGCGACTGCGCTCGCATTCCACTCGAGGAGCTGGTGCCGCTCCGCTACGGACAGCATCGGCAGATCGAAGACCTTCTCCCCAGGACCGGCCGTCATGCCGGACAGTAAGGCCTCAAAGTGCCCCAGGAGGCGGTCGAGGGTCGGCGCGTCGAACAGATCGGCGTCGTGCTCCAGCCAGCCCATCAGCTCGCCGTCGTGCTCGGTCAGGTCCAGGAGGAGGTCGAATTTCGCAGTCCCGGTTTCGACCGGCACGACCTCGGCCTCCAGACCCGGCAGCACGGGTGCCCCGGGCGAGGCGGTCTGGAAGGCCAGCATCGCCTCGAACAGAGGGGTCCGCCCCAGGTCCCGTGCCGGCGCCAGCTCCTCCACCAGCCGTTCGAACGGGAGATGCTGGTGCTCGTGGGCGGCCAGCACCGTCCGCCGCGTCCGGGCGAGAAGCTCGCGGACCATGGGATCGCTCCGGAGATCCCCCCGCAGAACCAGCGTGTTGACGAAGAACCCGATCAGATCTTCCACCTCCACCCGCGTCCGGCCGGCGATCGGGCTGCCCACGGCCAGGTCCTCCTGACCGGCCCAGCGGCCCAGGAGGGCCTGGAAGCCGGCAAGGACCACCATGAACGGCGTGGCCCCCTCGCGGCGGGACAGGTCGGTGATCCGCCGCGTGAGGTCGCTGCCGAGCCGCACCGGCCGTCTGGCTCCACGGCGGTTCTCCGTCCCGCGCCGGCGCGCATGGCGCGGATAATCGGTGGGTAGATCGAGCCGTTCGGGCAGGCCCGCCAGGGCCTCACGCCACCAGGCCAGCTCGGAGTCGAGAACCTCGCCGGAAAGCCAGCTCCGCTGCCAGTGGGCATAGTCGGCGTACTGGACCGGCAGCTCCTGCAGGGGCGAAGGCCGGCTCTCTTTGAAGGCGCCGTAGAGCGCCGCCAGCTCGCGGACGACGATGCCCAGGGACCAGCCGTCGCTGGCGATGTGGTGGAGGTTGACCAGGAGCAGGTGGTCCCCGGAAGCCAGCCGGAAGAGCATCGCGCGGAAGAGCGGCCCCCTCTCCAGATCGAAAGGCCGCCGGGACTCTTCCTCCATCCTGCGGAGCGCTCCGGCTCCGGCCTCCTCGATCGGCAGCTGGAACGGCGCGGGAGGGGCGACCACCTGGATGGGGCCTCCTGGGAGCTCCTGAAAGGTGGTGCGCAGCGCCTCGTGCCGGCGAAGGATCTCGCCCAGGCTCCTCTCCAGGGCCGGGACGTCGAGATCCCCGCGCAGCCGGACCGCCACCGGCAGGTTGTAAGCGGCCGAGCCGGGCTCCAGCCGATCCAGGAACCAGAGTCTCTCCTGGGCGAAAGAGAGCGGCAGGTCCTCCCCGTCCTCGTAAGGCCGAAGGACCTGCCGGAGCGGAGGGGCCTTCCAGCCGTCCGCCGCCGCGCCGACCTCCGCGGCCAAGGCCGCCACGGTTGGAGCCCGGAAGACCGCGGACACCGGCAGCTCGATCCCGAACGCACGGGAGATGCGAGACACCAGCCGGGTGGCGAGCAGCGAATGACCGCCCAGATCGAAAAAATCGTCGTCGACGCCGATGCGCTCACGACCGAGGACCTCGGCCCAGATCCCCGCCAGCAGCTCCTCGGCCGGCGTCCGCGGCGCGGCATACCCGGCATCCGGCTGGAGGCCGCTCTCCAGCTCCGGGAGCCGGCGGGCCAGCGCAGCGCGGTCCACCTTGCCGTTCGCGGTGAGCGGCAGCTCGGCGGCCGTCACGAGCAGGGGGACGAAAAAGGACGGCAGGCGCTCTCCCAGCCAGTCGCGCAGCTCGGGCAGGGAGAGGCCGCCGCCGTTGGCAGAGACCACGAAGGCGACCAGCCGCCGGTCTCCGTCTCTCCGGCCTTGCACCAGCACAGCCGCCTGGGCCACCCCCGGGTGCCGCGCGAGCACGGCTTCGATCTCCCCGGGCTCGACCCGGAAGCCACGGATCTTGACCTGCCGGTCGATCCGCCCGAGGAAGTCGATGTCACCGTCCGCACGCCGCCGCACCAGGTCGCCGGTGCGGTACAGGCGGGCTCCGGGCGCCGTGGTGAACGAGCCGAACGGGTCGGGCACGAAGCGCTCCGCGGTCCGGTCCGGCGAGCCCGGATAGCCTCGCGCCAGAAGCCCGCCGAGCGCCAGCTCGCCGGGCACACCCGCAGGGAGCAGGCCACCCCGGGCGTCGAGGATGTATGCGGACCGCCCGGGGAGCGGCCGGCCAATCGAGGCGATCAGGGCGACCGGCGCTGTCACGCCGTCCTCCTCCCTCCCCGCCTCGTGCAGGGTCGCGGTGATCACGGCTTCGGTGGGACCGTAGGCGTTGAGCAGGCGGATGCCGCCCAGCGGCGATCTGCGCCAGAGCTGGACCGCTTCGGCCGGCATCTCCTCCGCGCCGGCGATGACGAGGCGGAGCGCGGAGCCCACCACCCCGAGATCCTCTCCCTCGCGCACCCAGAGCACCCAATAGGCCATGGGCAGGTTGACCACGGAGAGCCGCAGCTCGGCGATCCGGCGCCCCAGGCCGTGGATCTCCCAGACTCCTTCACCCCGCAGCACCACGGTGGCGCCCGCCGCGAGGCTTGGCAGGATCTGCTCCAGCGAAGCGTCGAAGGCGGGCGAGGCGAAAGCGAGGACCCGGTCGCCGGGGCCCAGACCATAGGCCCCCTGGATCGCTGCGCAGTGCTCCGCCGCCGCGGCGTGCTCGACACCCACCGGTTTGGGCCGGCCGGTCGAGCCCGAGGTGTAGATGAGATAGGCCAGGTGTCGTGAATCGATCCTGACTCCCGGAGCCCTGGCGCTCCGCCCAGCGATCGCCTGGGCATCGACGTCGAGCAGGACCCTGGCCAGCGCGCCCGTACCGCCCATGCCGCCCGTACCGAGAGTCCCGGCCAGAGCTGCGCGGCTCACCAGGACGGCTGCCTTCGAGTCGGTCAACAGGAGCTCGTGCCGTGCCGGGGGCCAGGACGGATCGAGCGGCAGATAGGCTCCGCCGGCCTTGAGCACGGCCAGCAGCGCCACCACCAGGTCGGGCGAGCGGCCGAGGAGCACGGCAACCGGCGCCTCAGGACGCAGACCCAGATCGAGCAGGTGGCGGGCCAGGCGGTTGGCACGGACGTCGAGATCTCCATAGGCGATCTCCTCACCGTCCAGGACGACCGCGAGCGCTTCCGGGGAGAGCCGTGCCCGCTCCTCGACCAGATGGTGCAGGCAGCGCTCCTCCGCTGTCACCCTCTCCGCTCCCGCCGAGCCCAGGAGCTGGACCCGTTCGGCGTCCGCCAGAAGGGGCAGGTCGGAGAGGCGCGCTGCCGGATCGGCCGTGGCGCCGGCGAGGAGGTTCCGCCAGTGACCGAGCAGGCGGTCGATGGTGGAGGGCTCGAAGACGGATGCGTGCTCGGCCCGTGCGAGCCATCCCCCTGCCGGCAGGAACAGGATGGACAAGGTGAGGTCGAGCTTGGAGGTCCCGTTCTCGACCGGACGCACCTCCAGGGACAGGTCCCCGGACCGTACGAGCGGCAACGCCTCCTCGACCTGGAACGCCACCTGGAACAGCGGGTTCTGGAACAGGTCCCGGTCCGGCTGCAACTCCTCCACCAGGCGGTCGAACGGGAGGTCCTGGTGTGCATAGGCCCCCAGGCACGTTGCGCGGACCCGCCCCAGGAAGCTCCCGGAACGGCGGGTCATCCCCGACCTGGACGGCGAGCACGAGGGTATTGACGAAGAACCCGATCAGGGGCTCGACCTCGAGCAGCCGCCGGTTGGCAACGGGCGAGCCGACTGCGATCGCCTCCTCCCCGGTGTACCGGGCGAGCAGGACCTGGAAGGCGGCGAGAAGGGCCATGAACAGGGTCATCCCTTCGCCCCGGGCGAGCCGCTCCACCTCGCCGGCCAGCCCCGGGTCGAGCCCGAGAACGCGGACGCCGCCCCGAGGATCGCGCACGGCCGGGCGCGTCCGATCCGCAGGCAGCTCGAGGACCGGCAGGTCCGTGAGCCGCTCCCGCCACCAGCCGAGCTGACGGTCGAGCACCTCCCCCCGCATCCAGCCGCGCTGCCAGATCGCATAGTCGGCGTACTGGACCGGGAGATCCGGCAGCGCCGAGCCCGCGTAGAGGGCCGCGACCTCGCGCAGGAACGACCCGAGCGACCAACCGTCCGCGGCGATGTGGTGGAGGTTGGCGATCAGCAGGTGCTCGGCCTCCTGAAGACGGAGGAGGCGGACTCGCCAGACCGGACCGCAGGCGAGGTCGAAGGGCGTCCGCGCCTCCTCGTTCGCCAGCCGCTCTGCCTCGCTCCGGCGCACCCCAGGCGGTATCCCGGCGAGATCGATCACCGGCATGGGGACCGGAGCGGGAGGCAGAACGGCCTGCACCGGCTCGCCCTCCCGCATGGGAAAGACCGTTCGCAGCGCCTCGTGGCGCCGCTGAATCATCCCGAGGGCCGCCGCGAGCGCCGCCACGTCCAGCCGCCCCGCGAGGAGCACGACACCCGGAAGGTTGTAGGCCACGGAGCCCGGCTGGAGCTGGTGGAGGAACCAGAGCCGCTGCTGGGCGAAGGAGAGCGGCAGGTCCTCCCGTCCCTCGTGGGGGAGGAGCACCGGAAACAACGGCGGGGGCGCCTCTCCACCCGCGGCTGAGATCCTGCCGGCCAGAGCCGCCACGGTCGGCGCCTCGAAGAGCATGCCCATCGGGAGATCCGTGCCGAGCTGCCGCGAGATCCGGACCAGCACCCGAGTGGCCAGGAGCGAATGCCCCCCCAGCTCGAAGAAGCTCTCGTGCCGGCCGACCCGCTCACAGCCCAGGACCTCGGCCCAGATCCCGGCGAGCGCCTCTTCGATGGGGCCGGCCGGCTCCTCGAAGGTCTCTGGCCCGATCCGCTCCGGAGCTGGCAGGGCCTTGCGGTCCACCTTGCCGTTGGGCGTGAGAGGCAGAGCCGGCAGCACCACGAAGGCCGAGGGCACGAAGGGAGCCGGCAGGCGGGAGCGCAGGTAGGCCGCCAACTCTGCCTCTGGAGTCTCCGAGGTCAGCGAGACGTAGGCCACGAGCGCTCCCTCCCGCGCCACGACGACCGCCTCGCGCACCCCGAGGTGGGAAAGCAGGACCGCCTCGATCTCGCCCGGCTCGATCCGGAAGCCGCGGATCTTGACCTGGTGGTCCAGACGTCCCAGGTACTCGAGGCTCCCGTCCGGCCGCCGACGGGCCAGGTCGCCCGTCCGATAGAGCCTTCCGCCGGAGAACGGATCAGGCACGAACCGTTCGGCCGTCAGATCCGGCCGGCCCAGGTACCCTCGGGCCAGCCCGCCCCCACCCAGGCACAGCTCCCCAGGGACGCCGATCGGCAAGGGCTGGAGCGCAGCATCGACGACGTAGGCCCGCGAGCCCGCCACCGGCCAGCCGATTGCGGGCTCCGGCCGTGGGTCCTCACCCCCTGTCCTCCTCTCCCATCTCCCACCCACCCAGCCCCGGGAGAGGGGGGACGTTGTTGATGCCTCCGTGGCGAGCTCGCGAAACGGCTCCGCATGCGTCCCCCCTCTCCCGGCGGGGGGTGGAAGGGAGATGGGAGAGGGGGACAGGGGGTGAGGTCCCCGGCCCCGCTCGACCACAGAGCCAGTCGAATACGTCGTGTCCTCCGAAGGACCATAGAGATTCCACAGCTTCTCGACCCCGGCAGCGTAAACCCGTTCGGCCAGCGAGCGCCGCAGCGGCTCGCCCGCCAGGTTGACCGTCCGCACCTGCGGCGGAAGCGGCCCCAGGTCCAGCAGGGCCGCCATGGCGGAAGGCACCGTGTTGATCAGGGTCACCTCCCCGGCGGCAGGGAGGGTGGGCAGAGCCAGGGCATTGTCGGCCAGGATCACCGTCCCGCCGAAGGAGAGGGGGACGAAGATCTCGAAGATCGAGAGGTCAAAGTTGATCGAGGTCGAGGCCAGGACGCCGGAGAGCTCCTCGGGTGAGTAGGTCTTTCCAGCCCAGGCGACGAGGCGGACGGCGCTGGAGTGCTCGATGGCCACGCCTTTGGGGCGTCCGGTGGAGCCTGAGGTGTAGATGAGGTAGGCGACCTCACCCCCTGGCCCCCTCTCCCATCGCCCCCCCTCCACCGGGAGAGGGGGAACGTCGTTGGCGCTCTGCAGGGTATAGGATGCCCCTGCATCCTCCAGGAGAAAGTTGATCCGTTCCTCGGGATAGGACGGATCGAGCGGCAGGTAGGTGGCGCCGGCTTTCAGGACTCCCAGCAACGCCGCCACCATCTCGGCGGTCCGGGGCATCCGTACCCCCACCACCTGGCCGGCCAGAAGGCTGAGGTGATCAGCCAAGGCGGTGGCGCGATCCCTCAGCTCGCGGTAGGTGATCCGCCTCTCGCCGTCGATGACCGCGACCGCTTCCGGCGTCCTCTCCGCCTGCCGTTCGAATCCCTCCTCCAGGCGGCTCCAGGGAGGCTGGACCCCCGCGTCATTGACCTCCACCAGCACCTGCTGCCGCTCCCACGAGGTCAACAGCGGCAGCTCTCCGACCGCCGTCTCCGGATGGGCTGCCGCTCCTTCGAGCAGCACCGCGAGGTGCTCCAGCCACCGAGCCGCGGTCGAAGCCTCAAACAGGTCAGCGTCGTACACGAGTTGGAGACGCAGGACACCCCGTCTCTCCCCGGCCGCCAGAGTCACATCGAACTGTGCCGCCCGCGGCGGCAGCGCCAGCGGCTCCAGCTCCAGATCACCCCAGCGCAGCAGGCCGCCTCCTTCGCCCATAGCGAAGCCCACCATTCCCTCCAGACCCGAAGGGTCACGGTGAAATACGAAGAGCGTCCTGAACGGGGCCCCCTCCCCGCGCCGCTCGACGATGACCGGCAGCGGCAGATGCTGATGATCCAGGGCCCCGGACACCCGTGCGCGGACCCGGCCGAGAAGCTCCACAAACGACGGATCGCCGGAGAGGTCCGCCCGAACGGCGAGCGGATTCGTAAAGTAGCCCATCGCCCGGGCAAAGCCTTTCGGCCTGCCGGCCGCGGGAGATCCCACCGCGAAGTCGGCCTGCCCTGTGTAGCGAGAGAGCAGAGCCTGGAACCCCGCCATGAGCGCCACATAGAGCGTCCCTCCCTGGGAACGCGCCAGCGCCTTGAGCGGCCGGACCACCTCCGGGCCGATCTCGCGCCAACGGCAACCGCCCCGCTTGGGAACACCCGTGCGCCGCGGCCGGTCCGTTGGCAGATCCAACACCGGCAGCCCCGCCAGCCGTTGCCGCCAGAACGACCACAGCGCCTCCCCTTCCGCCCCTTCCAACATCTCGGCCTGCCAGCGCAGGAAATCCCGGTACTGGAGGCGTTCCCCCTCTCCCGCTCTCGCGGGAGAGGGGGCCAGGGGGAGAGGGCTGCTCAGCATGCCGGCAAACGACCCGAAATCCACCACGATGTGGTGCACCACGACCAGCAGCACCCGCTCGCCGGTCCGGTGAAAGACCTGGACCCGGAACAGCGGCCCGCGCTCCAGATCGAACGGCTTCCAGGCCTCCTCTTCCAGACGACCCCGGAATGCGTCCTCGTCCCCTCCGGTGGCGTCGATCTCCTCGAACGCCAGATCCGCCCGGTCGGCGACACGCTGGACCGGCTCGTCGCCTTGGAGAGGGAATGTGGTGCGCAGGGCCTCGTGGCGGTCGATCTGGGCCTGGAACAGATCCCGGATCGCCTCCGCCGGCATCGTGCTGCGGATCCGCGACGCCAGGGCCAAGTGGTAGGCCGAGCTGTCCGGATGCAGGCGGTGCAGGAACCAGAGACCTCGCTGGCCGGGCGACAGCGGCAGGTGCAGAGCGGAGGATGCGAAGCGAGGTGCCACGGGAGGAGCAGAGCGGGCCGCGACCGGACCGCTAGGAGCAGCCCGCCAGGGCCGACGTGTCGGTCACCGAGGGAGACAGCTTGCCCAGGGGGTTGCGATAGACCGCCACTTGGCCGGTCTGCGTGTCGGTGACCGTCAGAGTGTACTCGACGGTGGTGGTCGCGGCGGCGAAGACCCAATGATGCCCGTTCAGCGAGCAGCCGTCGAGCACCTTCACCATCAGCTCCCAGTTGTCAGGGCCGAAGAACCAGAAGAGACCGGAGTCTCTCGCGGCGACCGGGACGACCGAGCCCAGGGCGGTCTTGCCCGCGAAGTCCCGCCAGGAGACCTCGACCTTGAAGCGGCCCTCGCCAAGACACAGGCTCGTCGCGCTCGGCACGCAGCCACCCGCGTCGGCGGGGTAGCTCTTGCTCACCAGGAACAGGAATCCCTGCTCCATCGAGGGACCCGGCAGATCGCCATGCCCCAGTCCCGGCTGGATGTCCTCCTCCCAGGGGATGCCCAGGCGGTCCCACTGCTGCTTGAGCGCGCTGTAGGAGCCGATGTAGTTCGGGTCGTCCGTGCCATAGAACATGCGGATCGGCGCCTTGTAGGTGGGATCGGCGACCGCGCTCACCGGGTAGAACCGGGCCGCCAGCGAGAAGACCGCGCTGTAGCCGGACCGGGTCGCGTAGGCGAGGAGGTAGGCCCAGGCACCGCCCGCCGAATGCCCGGCGACCGCGACGTGCTGCGAATCGACCGGCAGCTCCTCGCGGATCAGCCGCAGGCTCTCGGACACGATGAGCTCGTCCTGGCCGATCCCCCAGCCCAGGTCGCTCGTCGACTTCGGCATCACCACGACGCAGCGCGCCCGCTCGGCGGCCTGCTCGACGTAGGGCCTGTAGGGGGAAGGCCGGGAGCCCGAGCCGTGGAAGAACAGCACCACCGGCGCCGGACGTGTGCGGTCGAGGCTCTGCGGGACGTAGCGCCAGAGGTGCGAGCCGGCCGCGGTGATCTCGATCCACCGCCAGCCGGGCGCAGGGGTATCCGCAGCTCCCGCGGGAGCTGCCAGGACGAGCCCCAGGAAAACAAGGGAAAGAAGACGCTGCGGCAGGTGCATCAATTCTCTCGCAGCACCTCCAGGAACGGCCGCCCCCAGCCCTCCATCCGCGCCTCCAGCCGTTCCGTGCAGTCGCAGTCGCCGCAGGCCCACGGCTCCGTGCCGTTCTCGTCGCGGCAGATCTGCCGGCTGTGGGCATCCTGGATGCGCACCAGCTCGAAGTACTCTTCCCAGTAGGGGCGCTCCTCCTGGAGCGGCTCCCAGCAGAAGCAGACCTCCACCCAACGGACGGCCCCGTCCCCGAGCCGGCGCGCCTTCGCCATGTCGTGCAGGTACTCGTCCCCGGCGACCGAGCCGAGGCCGAGCGTCCCATCCTCAATGGCTTGCAGCAGGGCCTCTTCCTTGCCGGGCCGCACCCGCGCCGTCACCAGATATCGCATCGCCTGAGATCCTACCTCCTACCAGCCAGGCGCGATGGTGAAGCCGGTGACCCAGTCCTCGTCTGGCTGCTGGAAAGGCTTCGCATAGTAGAAGTGCAGGACGGCGAAGCCGCCCAGCAGGATGCGGGCCGACACGCCTGCGCTGACAACCGGCACCCGCTCGATCGAATTCCGGTCGAAACGCAAGTCGGGCGAGCTGTCCTCCGTCCAGGCCGTGCCCGCGTCGACGAACAGCGCCAGCTCGGTGGGCAGGAACGGCACATCGAAAATCCCGAAACCCCGGGTCCCGAGCAGCGGGAACCGCAGCTCCATGTTGGCCACGCCGACCCGGCTGCCGATCAGGCGGTCGAACTCCGGGCAGGCATTGGGCGAGCCCGGCACGACCGTGCACTCGTTCGCGCTGAGGTCTCCGATCTCGTACCCGCGGACCAGGGTCGGCCGGCCCAGGTAGAAGGGGGAGAGGCGATCGCTCTCGGCGTCCGTGCCGTAGCGTCCCACGTGCAGGCCGCGGAAGGCCAGGGTCAGCGGCCGAAAGAAGAAATAGCGACGGTAGTCCAGGGTCAGCGACTGGAACGACAAATCGCCGAAGGTGGGTTCGATCTCAAAGCGGTAGCGCCAGCCGCGCACCGGCGAGGTGAAACCGAAGTAGCTGTTGTCCCCGACCAGCGCGAAGGCACTCTGGTAGAGCTGCAGAGACGGCTCGGAGGGCAGATCGTCCTCGTCCTCGTCGACCACCTGGTTGCCGACCACGACGACGCGCAGCAGCTCGTTGTCGAACCCCAGCCGCTGGACGCCGAAGTTCGCCTCGAAGCGCCGCGTGGTCGAAAACGGATAGCGGGTGATCAATTGCGCCTGATCCAGGGTGACCCTCTGGCGGATCTGCTCGAAGATCGTCCCCTGCACCACCTGGCCGTCGATCTCGACCGGCCCTTCGCGGGCCGTGGTGAATGCGGAGGTATAGGGGATGTGCCCACCGGCCGCGCCCCACTGCCAGCGGTCCTTCTGGTTCAGGTAATAGGCCTGGCCCCCGAGCTCGTTGAGCTCGCCGGTGCCGCCATAGATGGAGAACCCCACCTCGCGCTCGCCGAGCGTGTCGCTGAAGTAGGCCGTGACATCGCCCCCAAACCCATAGCCCAGGTTGCTCACTCCCACGCCGACCGCCGGCCCCACGAAGTCGAGCTGCAGGCGGGACCTGTAGTCGGCGACCTCGGCGGCGTCCAAAGGCGGCAGCGGCTCAGGATCCCCCAGGTAGCGCGCCACGATGCTCTGCGGCCCGGCCTGGAGCGGCGGTGGAGGCAGCAGCGCCGCCCGCGCCGCGGTCTCCCGCTCCGCCTCCGCCACCAGCGGCTCGCCCCGGGTCTGCTCGGGCTCCAGAGAGTGGATTTCGTACCGGGTGTCGTTGAAGATCGAAAACATCACCCGTCCGGAGCGCTCCGCGACTGACACGGCCGGGGACAGCCGGGCGATGCCGGTCACCCCGGTCGTCAGCCGCGTGACACGGAAGATCTCTCCGGTCTCGGTCGACATCCGGTAGAGGTCGCTGACCCCGGCCCCGTCGGAAAGGAAGTAGAGATCGCGCCCGCCCGGCCCGAAGTGCGGGTCGAACCGGTTTCCCCGCTCCACGTTCCCCCGCGCCGGCACCAGCTCGGTGATGCGCCCGCCCGCGACCTCGATCTGCCAAATCCCCATCGCGGTCTGGGTCAGCTCGTCGGGGCCCGCGCCCGGGCTGCGGTCCGAGACGAAGACGACCGACTTCCCGTCCGGAGCCCAGACGGGCTGGACGTCGGCGTAGATGTCGTTGGTCAGGCGGCGCACCTGGCCGCTCGCGGCATCGAGCAGGTAGAGGTCGGTGATCCCTCCGGCCGAGCCCGAGAACACGATGGACCGGCCATCCGGCGACCAGGCCGGGTTCCACATGGCGCCGACGCCGTCCACCTCGAAACGCCGCTCGATGTTGCGCGACGGCACGTCGAGGACGGCGATCTCGTTGTCGCCGCGGGCGAACACCACGAAGACGAACTTGCGGCCGTCGGGCGACCAGGCGCCCGCCGAGTCGATGAAGCGCAACGAGTCGAAATGCGGATCGGCGTCCTCGGAGAGGAGCTTCTTCTTGATCTCACCCGTCTGCGCATCCGCCAGATAGAGATCGAAGGTGAAGAGCCGCCGGGTCGACAGGAAGATGACCTCGCTGCCGTCGGGGCTCACCACCGGCGAGATGTGGATGTCGGTCGAGTCTCCGTCGCGCGGGAGCACCCGGGTGCCCACGGCTGTGGGCGGTTGGCGCCGTTCCAGGACCGGCGCATAGGCCTGCCGGATGGAATTCTTCCAATCCTCCGAGAAGCTCTCCAGGGTCGCCCCGAGGACCTCCTCGAAGGCGCCCGGGATGCCGATGTAGGTCCCGCGGGTGAAGAGCCGGCCGACCGCCATGTCCCCCCAACGCCCGCCGACGTAGGCCCAGAAGGCGTGTCCCCAGCGATAGGGGAAGAGCCGCGGGTCGCGCGAGAGCTGCTTGATGTCGGGCAGCGAGTCGCGGGCCAGGGCGTCGCGCAGCCACATCGATGTCTGGGCCGATTCCCGGCCGAGGGACAGGTACTCGGCGAGGCCCTCGATGAACCACAGGGGCAGGTCGACTCCCGACACCTGTCCGGTCCCCCGGCCCTCCCCGGTACCGCGCGGGTCCTTCAGAATGTCGTACTGGAAGACGTGCACCAGCTCGTGGCCGAGCACGTGGTCCGTGTCCTCGTAGTTGCCGGTCAGCGGCAGGACCACGCGCGTCTTCAACCCTTCCGTCACGCCCCCCGTCCCCTGGCTGATCAGGCTGGAGATCACGCTCGTCTGCTGGAAGTCGCTGTGGTCGGCATAGAGGATGATCGACTTGCGCTCGGCGAACTCGCGCTGGAAGACCGAGCTCAGCCGGTCGTACCAGCGCTCCGCCATGCGCGCGGCATCCCGCACCGCCTTTTCCTCTTCGGGGTAGTAATAGACGTCGAAGTGCTCGGTCTTGAGCACCCGCCAGTCGAAGCTCTCCCAACGCACCTTGTTGCGGCCGAAATACTGGGCCGAGGCGACGCTGGGGAAGACGGCGATGGCGATGAACAGGAGCGACAGCCAGAGGGCTGTCCGGCGAAGGTTGGGGCTAGGGGTTGTCATCGATCCTCCTTGACAGATCCCCGCGGGCGGGTGCCCGGAAACGCATACAAGACGGATGCCTGAGACCTCACCCCCTGTCCCCCTCTCCCATCGCCCCCCCTGCCACCGGGAGAGGGGGAACGTGGTTGGAGCCGTCTTCGCAAGGCCATTGCGTCGCATTGCGGAGATGGCCGCGATCTTGTCCCCTGAGGCTTCAGCTACGTTCCCCCTCTCCCGGTGGCAGGGGGGGCGATGGGAGAGGGGGCAAGGGGGTGAGGTTCCCCCCGAAAACCCGCTTCAACGCCAGCCGGACGCCATCCAGCTCCGCCAAGGCCCAGAGCTTCAGGCCGCGGGCAACCATGCGGAAGGGAGCGAGATGGAGGCTGTAGAAGGCCTTGATGCGGCGGCCGTCGTTGCGCCGGCCCGCCTCCCCGGCGGAGCGGCGGGCGAGGGCGAGCGCCTTGAAACGCCGGTTGTAGATCCGCATCAGGTGGTAGCTGATGAAAGCCGGCTTCGGGCCGAGCACCGGCATCCAGAAGAACCGCCCGAACAGACGGTAGGCCGGAATCACGACGAAGATGTAGTACTGCGCCGTGTCGATCAGGAACGAGGCGGTCAGCAGGTCGTGCTCGCCCATGTAGAAGTACTTGTCCTGATAGACCGCCCGGAAGAAGCGCCAATAGGAACGCAGGAAGGTCTCGTTGTGCTCGCGGATGCGGGCGGAGACGTCCTCTCCGGAGGTCTGGGCCTTGACGATCTCCACGGTGGCTTCGACGGAGAAGGAGGCATGATCGAGCCCCGGCGAGTAGTAGGGATCGAGGAACGCCGCGGCATCTCCCATCAGGGCCCACCCGTTGCCCATGTACTGGCGCGACGCATAGGCGAGCGCCGAGTAGGTCTTCAGATCCTCGCGCCGCATCCGCGCGCCTTCGATCAGCTCGGCCATCAGGGGATTGGCGCGGAGGAACCGCAGATAGCTCGCCTCCAGGTCGCTCCCGCGGTCGAGATGGACGAGCCGGGTGTCGAACACGATTCCGATGCTGGTCTCACCGTTGCCCAGGGGAATGAACCAGGTCCAGGAGCCGAAGCCCATGTAGTGGTTGGTGGCGAGCCGGCGCGAGCCGACGTTGCCGCGGGCGAGCGGTCCGCGGGCGGCGAGGTCGTCGATGTGGCGGACGTCCTGCCAGCGGCACCAGACCGCCGCGGTCGGATGCTCCTTGTTGCGCTCGATCAGGCCGAGCTTCTTGCCCAGCCAGGTGGCCCGCCCCGTGGCGTCGAGGACCCAGCGGCAGGCGACGGTCTCCGTTCCACCCGCCTCGCCATTCCGTTCGATCGTGACCCGGTGGTCGAAATCGCCGAGATCGACATCCCGGACTCGGGCCGGCCGGGCGAGCTCCGCGCCTTCGGCCACGGCCGTGGCCAGCAGGTGCTCGTCGAGCGCATCGCGCCGAAGCTGGAACGAGGGGACCAGGCTGCGCACATAGGGGCCGGATTCGCTGGCCTCGGCGTGGCTCTGCACCTTCTCGTTGCGGAACCAGTAGCGCAGCCCCTCCTTGGGAAGCTGCTCGCGCTCCAGGTGCTCCCACTGCGCGAGCCGCCGGGTGAGGAACATCCCCGACATCTCGGTCGTCGCCTCCCCCACCTTGGAGTCGAACGCCTCCAGCCGCTCGACCACCAGCACCGACAGCTCCGGCCGGTCCCGCCGCAGCAAGATCGCCGCCGAAGCGCCGCTGAACGCGCCGCCGAGGATGACGACGTCGTAGCGCGGGCGGAGTGGGCCGGGGGAGGCGGCGGTCATGGCAGAGGGTAGTGTACCAGGGTGGGCGGGAGGCGGTAGGACCGGGTGCTGCTATGCTTGCTCCTGATGGAGCCGGTCATCCGCAGCCTGACCCTCAAGGGCTTCCGCAGCATCGCGGCGGAGCGTATTGAATTCGACAACCCGACCTTTCTGGTGGGTCGCAAGCAGGGCGGCTCATCTCGGCTCTCGCGCGACGGAGGCAACATCGCTCTGGTTCTCGAAGATCTTGAGAAATCAGCCCCGGAGACCATTGACAGGATTGCCGAGCTTCTCAGCGCGGCAGTTACCCCTTGGCTCAGCGTCAAGACCGTCCGCCAAGGCTCTGAGCTTTCCCTCGAATTCACGCAGGTATCCGAGAGCGGTGCGACGACGAGATTTGCCCCGGCCAGCATGTCGGATGGAATCCTCAGAATCCTGGGTCTGCTGGTCGCCGTCTACCAGCTTTTTCCCCTCAGCCTCATCGCTCTTGAGGAGCCGGAAAACACGGTCCATCCAGGGGCTCTTGGCGTGATCGAGGACATTCTGTACCTTGCGCGCTCGCGAAGCCAGGTCGTGGTCACCACCCACAGCCCCGAGCTTCTGGACGCGAAGTGGATTGAAGACCGCCATCTTCGCATCGTGGAATGGGAAGGCGACGCCACCCGGGTCTCCCGGATCTCCGAAGGATCCCGGCGGGTCCTTCAGGAACACCTCGCAGGTGCAGGAGAGATGCTGCGGTCCAACTCCCTGGACGCTGCCCCTCTGCGCGAGCTCGATACAGAGCAGATCGAGCTTTTCCGCAAAGCCGGATGAAGATCCAGCCGAAGAGCTCGCGTACAGCAGGTCTGTGACGGTCTCCTCTTCCTCCTCGATGGGGATGACGATTGCCCGCTCCACCTCGCTCCGAAGATCGGAGGCTGGGCCGGGACGGAGGTTGGAATCCCGTGCGCCGTCGTCATCGCGCAGCGGGAATACGAAGCCTGGTTCCTGGCCTCCCTCGAATCGCTTCGCGGCCAGCGAGGAATCCGAAGCGACTCGATGTCCCTGGCAGCTCCCGAAGAGGTTCGAGGGGCCAAGGAGAGGCTCCAGACCCAGATGGCCGGCCGGATTTATCGGGAAAGAGCCGACCAGGCCGCCCTGACCGCCCAGTTCAACATGGCCGCCGCCTACCGGCGCTGCCGCTCCTTCCGGCGCATGGTCCGGGCCTTCGGGCTCCTGGCCGAAGGGGCCGGAGCCCCCCTCCAGGACTGGCCTCCCGCGTCCTGGCTCGGTGCCGCCGAGGACGGTTCGTAGCCCCGACTTGCAGTTTCCTGGCAAAATCTGCACAATACCCTGCGGTATTCGCCGTGACCCGCACGCCCTCCCACCGTCCCGCCTGTACCCTGTAGGGCCTACCAGCCACACCAACCAGCCATCTCAGCCCAGAAACACGGAGCCAAATTGACTCGCAGAATGCTGATCAACGCGCAGCGGCCGGAAGAGCTGCGTATCGCCATCATCGACGGGAACACCCTCGAGAACTACAAAGTCGACGTCGCCGAATCCGGCATCACCCGCGGCAACATCTACCGCGGCACCATCGCCAACATCCAGCCCAGCCTGAATGCGGCGTTCATCGAATACGGCGCCGAGCGCCACGGCTTCCTGGCCATCCAGGACGTGGTCCCCGAGGCCTACTACAGGGAGCCCCGAGGGACTCCACCCAGGATCGACGAGGTCCTCGAAAAGGGCAAGCCGATCATCCTCCAGATCGCCAAGGACGCCATCGGCACGAAGGGCGCGGCGCTCACCACGAGCCTGAGCCTCGCCGGCCGGTATCTGGTCCTGACTCCCTTCGAGACCACCCGCGGGGTGTCGCGCAAGGTCGAGGACGAGGATCTCCGCCGCAAGCTCAAGGCGATCGCCAACGGTTTCGAGCTCCCCGACGGCTGCGGCGTCATCGTCCGCACCAACGCCCTGGAGCAGACCAAGGCCACCCTCGCCCGCGACCTCGCCGCCCTCCTCCGCCTCTGGAAGCGGGTGCAGACCGCGGCCGTCCAGGGCAAGGGGACCCGCCTTCTCTACACAGACCAGGACCTGATCCTCCAGGCGCTGCGCGACTACCTCGACAGCAGCATCGAAGAGGTCCTGGTCGACGACGACGACGCGTTCCACAAGGCGGAGGCCTACATGACGGCCTTCATGCCCCGCGCCAAGACCCGCCTGGTGCGCTACGCCGAGCGCCTGCCGCTTTTCGCCCGCTACGGTCTCGAGGCCCAGATCGAGCGCATCTACGAGCGCCGGGTCGAGCTGTCCAGCGGCGGCTCCATCGTGATCGAGCCCACCGAGGCTCTCACCTCGATCGACGTCAACTCCGGCCGGTCGACCCGAGCCGCGACGCAGGAGGAGACCGCGGTCCACACCAACATGGAGGCGGCCCAGGAGGTAGCCCGCCAGCTCCGCCTGCGCGACATCGGCGGCCTCGTGGTCGTGGACTTCATCGACATGCGCGGCTCGAAGCACCAGCGCAAGGTCGAGAAGGCGCTCAAGGACGCTCTCAAGAGCGACAAGGCGCGCACCACGGTAGGCCGGATCAGCCCCAACGGCCTCCTGGAGATCAACCGCCAGCGCATCCAACAGGCTCTCGAGCTCCGCACCCACCGTAGCTGCCCCACCTGCAACGGCACCGGGCGGCTGGCGAGCCAGGAGATGGTAGGCCTCTCCCTGCTACGCCGCATCGAGGCCCAGGCGGCCTCGGGCGCTATCCAGGGAGCGCGCATCCAGCTCCACCCCGAGCTCGCGGACGCGCTCCAGAACCACTACCGGAAGGAGCTCGCAGGCCTCGAAGCGGAGTTCGACATCAACGTCGAGATCGTCGCCGCCCCGGGCCTCCACCGCCCCGACGAACAGGTCGAATGGCTCAAGCGCGAGAGGCCCCTGCCGCCGCCGAAGCCGCGGCCCGCCGTCGTCGCCTTCCAGCCCTGGGACCTCGCCCTGCCTGAGGACGAGGAGGAGGAAGAAGAGGAGAAGGCCATTGCGGCCCCGGCGGCCCCGGCTCGCCGCGAAGCCCGCAAGGGCCGGCGCGACCGGAAGGACCGGCCGAAGCTCCCGGAGCCTCGCGTGGCCCAGGAAAAGGAGGCCACCGCCTCGGCAGACGAGGCGGCCGGCGAAGGCGGCACCGCCGAGGCCAAGCGCCGCAAGCGCCGCCGCGGCGGACGCAAGCGCAAGAAGGCCAGCACCAACGGAGCGATCGCCCCGGGCGCCACCCTCTCCGCCGAGCCGGGCCAGGCGCCCGAGAGCTACGAGCCGGACGGGCATGAGGACGACGGAGACGGGTACGAGGGAGAGGAGCCCGCATCGGCCGAAGCCGGGGCCGAATCGTCGACCGGAGCCGGACCTGCCAAGCGCGGCCGGCGTCGCCGCCGTCGCCGGGGTGGGGGCGGAGGATCGCGCTCCCAGGAGCCTGACGCCGAAACCAACGGCGGAGCCGAGCCCAGCCTGGGAGCCGAAGCCCCGCCGCCACCATCGGATTTCGTCCGCAGCGAGCCGGCGCCGGAGCCTCAGGATTCCTGAGAGGGTGTTTGGAAAACTCTGATGGGGGCGTCGCCCTGGCCCCTCACCCCCGACCCCTCTCCCATCCGCCCTCCCTTCCCCCGGGAGAGGGGAGAAAAGCATGATCAGGAAGCTCCTGGGTGGGGGCTCCCCTCTCCCGGGCGGGTGTGAGTGCGGATGGGAGAGGGGTCGGGGGTGAGGGGCCAGGGCTCGCGCAGAATTTCTAGATACCCTCCGAGAGCCCAGGCTACCCCCGCACCACCTGTCCGTCCAGCCGCGTGCCCGTCTTCCTCTCCCGATAGAAGAAGACGGGCACGAGCTGGACCAGGAAGACCAGCACTGTCAGGAAGATCGCCGGCAGGATCGCGGAGAGCGCATCCAGCAGGAGCCCGGCCAGGCCCAGTGCTGTCGCCTCAATCCAGAGAAGGCTCACCAGCGGATACCATCGCAGGGCCTCGCGGGGAGGCTGTCCGGTCACGGCGACCGTCGGTGGCTGCGGCAGCGCGGCAGCCGAAACCGGCAGGTCCACGCCACCCTGCCCGGTGCGATGCCAGGCAGCCAGTGTACGGGTAAAACGCCCGGCGAGCCGCCGGATGCCCAGGAGCGTGCGGGCCTGGGGGCAGATCCGGAACGTATGCAGCGCCCCGTCGTCGCCCCGCCAGTCCACACAGATGTGCGGGATGGGCAGCCAGGATGGAAAGGCGCGCCCGCGGCGCACTCCCGTGATCTGCTCCCGGCGCAGGCGGAAATCCGCCTGATCGCCGCGATAGACGAGCGCATCGGTGCCGAGCAGCAGAAAGCCCACGTCCCAGACCGTGTGCCCTTCGTACAGGCGCGGCTCTTCGTGCGGGGAGAACCCACAGAACATACCGGTGGCCGCCACCTCATCGCCAGCCAAGCGAGCGGCAAGCCACTGCCGCAGCGCGGCGGGACATCGCCCAGAACGGCAGCAGGCGCCCGCTGGAAGGCCGCACCCTTGTGGCGCAGAAGCTCCCCGCACCGTCCAGTAATGGGCTCACCCTCCCCGTCGCTCTCCGCAGAGGGCTCGATCCTGCAATGCAAGACGCGCTGGAGCCGCTCTCGGAGCTCCGGCGATTCCTCGTTCCCGGCCGCCCAGACCGACAGCTCGGCCTCGCCGGAGCGATCGAAACGGAGGTGCAGCGTGCCGCCGTACTCCTCTGCCTCCTCGTCATACTCTTCAGGAGCCTGAGCCACGGCCGCCGCCGGCATGGCGAGCCCAAGGATCAGCACCAGCCAAAGACGACACCTCCGCCATCGTTCGCGGTCGCGGCTCATCGTACCTCCCAGGGAAACAGTGGGGAGATTGTACCGCGAATGCGGGGAGATCCACGCCGTGCAGCGTGCTAGGCGGCTCTCAAAGGGGCGAGATCAGTGTCCGACAACATGGCTAGGCCGAGGTCGGCCAGGACGCTGTTGATCGTGGCAGCGGGAACTTTGCCGGGAGCCGTAATCTCCAGACCGATCGGCCGGCCATCTGCGGCGAAGTCGACCAACAGACCATCGCCCGTCCACGACATCGGCGCGCAACCTCGTCGCATACTCAAGCAGACGCCGGAGGCCCCGCGGGACCACTGCCAGCCACCACGGCGAACGTACATGCGCCCGCGGCGAACACCGCCGGTCCCGCGGGACCACTGCCAGCCACCACGGCGAATATACATGCGCCCGCGGCGAACACCGCCGGTCCCGCGGGACCACCGCCAGCCACCGCGGCGAACGTACATGCGCCCGCGGCGAACACCGCCGGTCCCGCGGGACCACTGCCAGCCACCACGGCGAACGTACATGCGCCCGCGGCGAACACCGCCGGTCCCGCGGGACCACCGCCAGCCACCACGGCGAACGTACATGCGCCCGCGGCGAACACCGCCGGTCCCGCGGGACCACTGCCAGCCACCGCGGGGGAATGTACATGGGCCCGCGGCGAACACCGCCGGTCCCGCGAGACCACCGCCAGCCACCACGGCGAATGTACATGGGCCCGCGACGAACACTGCCGGTCTCGTGGGACCACTGCGAGTACCCACGGAGATCACTTCTCAGCGCGGGCTCGCGCTTGCCCGCAACCCAAGCCTTCCAGGCCGGCCCAACGGGCCGGGAGACTCCAGCCCAGGGCTTCTATGTGGGCCACCGGTGTCAAGCGTCTCGGGGTGGTGGTTCGTCGTTTTCCCTTTCCTGGCCCCCTCCTGTCACCGGTTTTCTCGCTTCTTGGTTCTCAGTCCGTCTGGCGCTTGCCCGGAGTGTGCAGGGACCTGGGGAGTCGTCCTTTCCAGCTTCTATCCGTGCTGACCTCTTTGGGTCAGGACACCAAATGCAGCATGCGCTGTCGAGCGACTCAGGCAAGCTCTCGGAGCGGCCCCATCTGAGAGAACGGTTCGGAAGCCGAACCAAGCCCTGGGCCGGGCACGCTCCACCAGTCGTTTCTCTCCGAGCTTTTTCCTCCCAGATTACTTCGTCTTCAGCTCAGCACCCTCAGGAATCACACCGTAGTCCAGATAGCGCCACAGCGCGATCAGCAGCTTGCGGGCGAGGGCCACGATCCCCACCCGCCGAGATCGGCGGCTCCCAGGACCATAACGCTCCTGAAACCACAAGCTCAGGCGACTCTGCGGTTGGAAGCGCAACCAGCCCCAAGCGATCTCGATCGCCATCGCCCGGACCCGACGATTCCCCGCCTTGCTGATCCCTTGTTCGTGGTTGACCGTGTCACCGCTCTGATAAGGCATCGGCGTCAGACCCGCCAAACCGGCCACCTCACGGCGGTTGCGGAACTGCCGCCAGCCGAAGAACTCCACCACGAACAGCCAACCACTGTTGCCTCCGATCCCCTTGAGCTCTTGCAGCCGCTGCACCTTCTCCGTCGCTTCCACGCTGGCCGTCCGGCGAAACCGCTCAAGCTCGGCAATCTGACTCTCCAGCACAGCCAGACGCTCGCCCTCTCGCCTCAAACGCTCCCGCAAGCTCGCCAGCAGCCTCTCGCCGTTCCACTGCCTCGCCTGATCCAGCTGCTGCAGAAAGCCCTTGCCGACTTTCACCCCCCGAGCCCCCACGCTGGCCAGCAGGCCCTTGATCCGATTGGTGTGGGCCGTGCGCTCCTGCTTCAGAGACTCAAGCTCCCGAGCCAGGTGACGCTCGTCCTCCTGCTCGGGGGTCGGCGCGTGCGCTACCCCGAACACCTTCTTCTCCCCGCGCTCGTAACGGATCAACAACGACAGCAACTTCTCCACGTCCACCCCATCCGTCTTGGCCCGGCGATGCCGCCGATTCACCTCGATGCTCGAGGAGTCCATGACAACGTTTTCCACTCCCTCCGACAGCAGGAACCGGTGGAGCCAGAATCCATCCCGTCCGGCCTCGTAGCAACTCACCACCCGAGCCGACTCCGGCACGCCAAGGCGATGTTTGGCCCGCGCGATCTCCAGCATCAGCCCGGCAAGGTCCCCGGCTGCAACTGTCCGCTGACTTGCCCTCCGTCCAGCCTCTACACCAAACCCCAGCTTCCACTCGCTGGCGCCGAGCTCCAGGGCCATATGTAACACCGCCTCCGTTCGCGTAGACTCTGCAATGCGGGTTGTCTGGTTCATCGGGGTTCTCCTTTCTAACCGCTAAAGTTCCCCCGAAACATACAACCGGCGACCCGCTTTTGCATCCCCGCCCTGCATAGCATCTGAGGCCGAAGGCCGATGCCCTGGGTCAACAGGCCCCACGTTCAGGCGGCCTGAAAGGCCGCGAGACCTCTGGCTGAACCGAGCGCTGAGCCGACTCCGGCAGAAATCTCTCGCGGGCCTTTCAGGCCGCGGGGTTTGATCACCTCTCTGCCCAGGGCATCGGCCTTCGGCCTTAGCCCTGGGCTCCGTTCTGCCGGCCCGTTGGGCCGGGTGGAGACGAAATCTGCGCGCCGCACGAGGATTCTCGGAGGTAGTAGAACAGCGACTCGCAAGAGTTGAGACAGTTGATTTGTGACGGGCACTAACTGCACACCAAGAAGTCGGCCGTCCTGGTGCCGGGATGGGCTCACCGGCTCCTTCGATTCCCCTCCGGAGGCCGCGAGACATCGCTGCAGATGACTTCGATACGGCCCCAATGCTCGAGGGGCACCGTCTGCTCCAGGGCTGCCTGGAGCTCCTGGGCATTGCTTGGAAGCTGGAGACCCGCCGGAGGTGCGGCAGTGCGCCCGACGTCCAGGCCGAACCAGAACACCAGGTAGATCCCGAGCCTTGCGGCTCCTGGATCCCGCATGTAGCGTGGGATGAGCTGACCCTCGACCGCGGTCCAGATCTCATCATTCGTGTGGACCTTGGCCTCGAGAGGAATGTTGACGTTTCCGTACACGAACTTGATATCCGCACGCGTCTGATCGGCGTGTCGTGCCTCCGTCTCCATGGAGATACCGGATGGCAGAAGGAGAGGCCTGATCCTTTCCACCAGTCGGTCACGGCAATCGTTTTCGGGACGTGGCTTCACGGGCTTCCCGTAAGAATTGACATTCCAGAAGACCTTGTAGCCGTCGGTCGCGCCATTTCGAATCTCTTCAGCCAGGCCTCGGAGCTGATCACAGACGAGAGCTTGGAGGTCGGCTGCGTTGGCAGGAGATCCTTTCTTGAGCGTGGCAACGACCTGCTCGACAGTTGGATAGGAGAAAGCGGTTTCGCGTCGCTTTCTGGCATGCAGCTCCAGCAGGTGGGCGATCTGGACGTGCCAAGAGGAGAGGCGCTGGTCTCCCTTCAACGCCAAGAGACTCTCGCGAGCCTCTTCCGACGGATCAGCTCCCAGTCTCGAGAGCAACGAGGAAACCAGTGACGAAGTCCTCCAACTCGGATCGAAATTGAGATCTTCGCCTTGGGGTCGTGGACAAGCAACGCCGAAAACCAAGACAAGAAATCTCATCACTTGGAGGTTCTCGAGCAGCTCGCCGGATAGATCTGTAGCCTGGTGAACGAAGGAAGCCATCGCGTGCGCACGTCCAGGATGCTGGGCTACGTACATCTGAAGCCGTGGCCCTAACTCCTCCGGGCTCACCAGGAACGCAGCAGTCAACCATAAGCCTAGCTGCTCCTCCCCGAGCTTGTCCGGCGACTGGAGCTTTTCCTGCGCCAGAGATGCGAAGCTTCCTCGATCGCCTCGTGTCAACCCGGCGAGCAAGAGGTGTTCGAGCGGTCGGGGCGAGGCGTTCGGTAAGTCGGCAAGGAGGCGTGGCGCAACCATCGCCGCAACAGCCCTCATGTATTCCTCGTGAGCGAGCTCGTAGAGCCCTTGGATGTCTTCGTGGTTGTGATCGAGAAGCGCGCGCCAGTATGCCCCCAGAGACTCGGCCGCTACAGATGGATCTTGGGCAATGGCAGCCAGAGACCAGTCGGTGTTCAGAGAGCGTCCACGATCAAGCAGGAACACCAACGCTCGGCCGAGGCACTCCCTCGGCAGCGCCAGGACCTCCTCCTGCGATTGGGCCCAGAGAATCTCGATTCCAGCCAGGACGGCTCGGTCAATGTAGAAGGACTGTCCCTGGCTGCGGACCCTTCCAATGTCCGAGGGGTCCGGCTCCCCCGAAGAGCCGAGCACGGCGATGAACCCGGAATGTGCAGCCGCAGAGATCTCCGGCCCCAGATACCGCTCGATCCGAAATCGGGGCTCCACTTTTTCGCCGAGCTCTTCGGTATTGTCAAAGTAGATCGCAGCAAGGAAGTTGAGTGCTCCAGGACCTATGCCTCGCCGAATCTCTTCCGTGCGCGGCCGGAGCGATTCGAGATCAGCTTGCCTCTGTTCTTCCCATTTGCGGCGCCCCTCCTGCTCCATCCGTGCATGCCTGAACCGGAATTCATCGACAGGCCTTGAGATCTCCTCGAGATATGCCGGACTCAGGTGAGGCCTCTCTCCAACGAATCTGGCCAGATCCTCGAACTCGGACACCTCTTCCTGAGTCGGAGGGTTCTGGTCCCACCGGAGAATCCATCTCGCGACGCCCCAGACCAGAAAGGTTGCGACTCGCGGATCCTGCTGTTGATCCACCAGGGTCAACAGCCAGCGGCGGAGGTCAGAGGTTATTGAGACCGGGCAACGGTGAATCCAGAAGTCGAGGCTCCCTTTCAGGAGATCGTCAGGCGACATTGTCGATAACCAGTGCAGGAAAAGGGCACGCACCACTTCCGGATTGCCGTTTAGCCAGTCCACCAAGCGCTTCTTTTGCTCCCATTCCAGAAACGAGAATCCGTACTCGTCCAGTTGCGCTCCCAGCCATCGATAAAGCCGCGCGACAGGCACTCGATCCTTCAGCAGTTCCAGACCGCGGAGCACAGCCCCTCCGATGAAATCGCGGACGCGGCTGTTGGAAGGGACGGCGAGCCGCGAGTCTTCAGAGAGGATGTCGAGGAAGTCCGCCAAGTGCGCGTCGTCCAGTCGATCGAGAAATCCATGGCGCAGAAAACTCGCGTAGGGACCAATGAATCTCTCATTCCCAAGGACGAAATAGGGCAATACCTCTCGTAGTCCGAGTATGCGCGGAAACAGCGCCTCGAGCAGCCAAACGCGCAAGTCATTTTGTGGATCCGAGAGATCCCCCTCATGGATTTCATCCAAAAGTTGACGCAAGGAATCCTCTTCATCCGAACAGGCATGGCGGTATGCAGCCAGAGCGTCTCTCCGCAGGAACGAATGGCGTTCCGGGTCGCGCACGATCGCCAGGAGCGGTTCTCTGAGCTGCGGCATGGCCGTTCCATGGACCAGGGCGTCGAGAACGGTGCAGGGGGACGATCGTCTCTGGGTCTTCCGAACGGAAGAGATTGAGGCGACCTGCGATAGAAGCAGCCGAAAGCCGGTCCTCCCCGAGAACGCCGATATACGGAAAGTCTTGGTCTTCGGCGGGCCTTTCCACGGCGAATCCCGCCGTGCCCGCACAGAGGTGAACGGCACAGAGCTGGCCAGCGGCATCGAGCACCGCCTCCTCAGCGATCCTCCCTCGCGGCCCGCGGGCATGCTCCTCGTTTCTCTCCTGAGCCAGACTCCGACAGGCCTCTTCGTAAAGATCTCTTTTCGTAGCGGGCCAGTCTCCGCGCCCCACCACGACCTTGAGGATGAGCCCGAGCGTATGGGGGTTCTCCAGGAGCCCGTACACTCCTCGTGCCCTGGCCTGGGATACGAAATCTTCAGGATCAGACACCTGTTGGGCAACGATGGCGGTGATGTCTTCTTCGGTCAGGGGGTCCAGGCGAAGGACGGTCAGCTCCCCGTCCGGCGAGACCTCTTGGAGAGCCCCCCTGTCCAGCCCTCCGAACCAATCAGCCGCTCGGCAGGAGAGGCGGAACCTCGGGCGACCGATCTGGTCCAGCCTGCGGATCACGTCGTCAATCGCGGTGTTGCCATCCGCAGAATGAGCCCGAACCTCGTCCAGTCCGTCCAGGTAGAGAACCTGCCCACGGTAGGGCTCGGGCGAGAGCCGGACAAACTTCCGGACCGACAGATAGACTCCGGCTTCCTCTCTCGCCGCCTGCTTGAAGGTCTCCGTCTTCCCAGCGCCTGGATCTCCGAGGACCACAACCGCGGCTCGATCGAAAAAGCTGCTCACCGGCCGCGACTCTCCGCCTCCCTCTTCGGACTCCTTGGGTCGGCGGGCTGGCGAGAGCGTTCTCGGAACGAGAAAGGTCGTGAAGATTGCGAGATCCACCGTCATGGGTTCAAGCCGCGAAGCCGGCTCGCTCGGTACCTCTTTACGAGTACGCCTGACTTTCTACCGCCAAAACACCGGAAACTCCTCCGGCGACGCCTCGTGCATCAGCTCGTAGACGGTCTCGAAGATCGTCTCGCGGTTGGGCTTGGAGAAATAGTCGCCGTCGGAGCCGTAGACGGGACGGTGCTCTTTGCCGGAGAGGGTGCGCGGCTCGGCGTCGAGCCAGGCGTAGCCGCCCTGTTTTTCGAGGATCTGCTGCATCATGTAGGCCGTGGTTCCGCCGGGGACGTCCTCGTCCACGAAGACGACGCGGTTGGTCTTCTTCAGGGACTCGACGATCCGGTCGTGACGGTCGAACGGCAGCAGGGTCTGGACGTCGATCACTTCGACATCAATCCCCATCTGTGCGAGCCGGTCGGCGGCTTCCAGGGCGATGCGGCAGCAGGCGCCGTAGGTGACGACCGTTACGTCGCTCCCCTCCCGCAGCACTTCGGGGACTCCCAGCGGTACGGTGAAGTCGCCGATGTTGGCCGGCAGCTTTTCCTTCTGGCGGTAGCCGTTCAGGACCTCCACGACGATCGCCGGATCGTCCGACCGCAGCAGGGTGTTGTACATGCCGGCCGCCTGGGTCATGTTGCGCGGTACGCAGACGTAGATGCCGCGGACCAAGTGGATGATCCCGGCCATGGGTGAGCCGGAGTGCCAGATCCCTTCGAGGCGATGACCGCGGGTGCGCACGATGGCCGGCGCCTTCTGCTGTCCCTTGGTGCGCCAACGCAGGGTCGCCAGGTCGTCTGACAGGATCTGCAGGGCGTAGAGGATGTAGTCGAGATACTGGATCTCGGCGACAGGGCGCAGGCCGCGCAGCGCCATGCCGATCGCCTGGCCGATGATCGTGGTCTCGCGGATGCCGGTGTCAGTCACTCGCAGCGGGCCATATTTGGTCTGGAGGCCCGCGAAGCCCTGGTTGACGTCACCGATTCTGCCCACGTCCTCGCCCAAGGCGATGAGGTTCGGGTAGCGCTGGAACGCCGCGTCGAAGCAGGCGTTCACGATCTCGAAGCCGTTCTTCTCCGGCGCATCCGGGCCATAGACCGGCGCGATCTCCGGCACCTTCAAGGCCGACTGCGGCGTCGTGCTGTAGAGCTCGGAGCTGAAGCGGTCTTCGTTCAGGGCCTCCTGCTCCCGTTTCCACGCCAGCAGCTCGCGGACGGCGGGAAGGTCCTCGCCCACGGTCGCCATCAGGGTCGTATGGACGGCCGCCATCACGTCCCGGCGCAGCGGAGCGGGCGCGCGCAGCAGCTCCTCCCGGGTCTTCCGGATCTCCCTGGCGGTCTCGGCGGGGGCCGAGGCGGCGATCTCTCCGGTCATCGCCAGAACGACCTTGCGCTCCTCCTCGATCGGGCCGACATAGGCGTCCCAGGCGCGCTGCTGGCACTCGCGGACATAGCGGGCGGACGCCTTCTCCAGCTCCTCGATCTCCGCGGCGCTGGCGATTCCCTGCTCCAGGATCCACTCCCGCATCTTGCGTAGGGCGTCGAACTCCTCCTCCCAGGCCAGTTGCGCCGCGGTTTTGTAGCGCTTGTGGCTGCCCGAGGTGGAGTGCCCCTGCGGCTGCGTCAGCTCGGTGACGTGGACGATCGCCGGGACGTGCTCGCGACGCACGATCTGGGCCGCGTTCAGGTAGGTCTCGCAGAGGACCGGGTAGTCCCAGCCCTTGACCGTATAGAGGTCGAAGCCCTGTCGGGTCTCGGCGGTGCGGCGGAAGCCGGAGAGGACCGCGGACAGGTCTCCCTTGGTGATCTGGTGCTCGTTGGGGACCGAGATGCCGTAGCCGTCGTCCCAGATCGAGACCATCATCGGGATCTGAAGGACGCCGGCAGCGTTGATGGCCTCCCAGAACATCCCCTCGGCGCAGCTCGCGTTGCCGATGGTGCCGAAGGCGATCTCATTGCCATGGCTCGAAAACTGGCGATCGCCGCGCAGCTCCGGTAGCTCCCGGTAGAGCTTGGAGGCATAGGCCAGGCCGACCAGCCGCGGCATCTGGGAGCCGGTCGGCGACACGTCGGACGAGGAATTGAGGAGCTGCGCCAGGTCGTGGAAGCTGCCGTCCGGCCCGAGCAGGCAGGTCCCGAAGTGCGCGGTCATCGAGCGCCCGGCCGAGCAGGGCTCGAGGGTCACGTCGGCATTCGCATAGAGCTGTGCGAAGAACTGCTCGACCGTCAGGAGCCCGAGCGCGAACATCAGGGTCTGGTCGCGGTAGTAGCCCGAGCGGAAGTCTCCGCGGCGGAAGGCGCGCGCCAGGGCGACCTGAGGCACCTCTTTGCCGGCGCCGAAGATGCCGAACTTGGCCTTTCCCGTGAACACCTGCCTCTCGCCGATGAGGCTGGTCTCCCGGCTTTCGAAGGCGATGCGGTAGTCGCGAAGGATGCTCTCCTTCGTGAACTGCTCGGGATTGCTCTCGGATCGGTCGCCCGGCACAGCGTCCCGGTCGGTGAGCGGAAGGGTCATTCGCGAACCTCCGATGGTTCCCCGCGGACACCCGGCTGCCGGCCGGAGGGGGATAGGAAATGCTAGCACGGAGCCCTCACCCCCTGGCCCCCTCTCCCGTGCGGCCACCTGCCCCCCACCCCGAACGGGAGAGGGGGAACGCATCCGGAGCTGTTCCGCGAGCTCGCCACGCAGGGCATCAACAACGTTTCCCCCTCTCCCGGGAGGGCGTGAGTGCGGATGGGAGAGGGGGCCAGGGGGTGAGGGTCCACCATGCTACGATCCCGTCCCGCCATGGATTCTTGACCTGCGATGAGAGGAGCCCCATGCCCGAGAGACCGACCGCCGCAGCTCTGCTGACGCTGCTCGCCCTGGGCCTCGCCGCCTGCGCCAGCACCGCACCCGCGGCTCCCCGGCCGGCCGCCCCGGCCGCAGATACCCAGCCGGCGAGCCCGCCCGCGCAGACGAAACAGGAGCCGGCCGCGGGCAGCGCCTCCGGCCCACAGGACATCTACCCGTCTACCTACAAGCCGCTGCCCTCCCGCCCTGTCCTGATCACGCACGCCACGGTGCTGACGGCCGCCGGCGACCGGATCGAGGACGGGGCCGTGCTGCTGCGCGACGGCAAGGTCGCCGCGGTCGGCCGCGCCGTCGAAGC
>CAWJGT010000029.1:0-64059 GCA_963842525.1 uncultured Holophagales bacterium | reverse complement strand
CCGGCGTACCGCTTCATGATGATCGCCCCGTTCGTACCCCCGAAGCCGAAGGAGTTGGTCAGGGCGTATTCAAGGTCGGCGGGGCGGGGCTTGTGGGGGACGAAGTCGAGGTCGCAGCCTTCGCTCGGCTCGTCGAGGTTCAGGGTGGCGGGGAGGATCTGGTGCTTGATGGCGAGGGCCAGGATGCCGCTTTCGAGGCCTCCGGCCGCTCCCAGCAGGTGGCCGGTGGCTCGACTTGGTCGAGGAGACCGCCAGCTTGTAGGCGTGGTCGCCGAAGACCGTCTTGATCGCTTTCACCTCGGAGAGGTCGCCGAGCGGCGTCGAGGTGCCGTGGGCGTTGATGTAGCCGATGCTCTCCGGCTGGAGGCCGGCGTCCTTGAGGGCGGCCCGCATGACGCGCACAGCGCCGTGCCCTTCCGGGTGCGGAGCCGAGATGTGGTAGGCGTCGGCGCTCATGCCGTAGCCGACGATCTCGGCATAGATGGGTGCGCCGCGCCGCTGCGCCGTCTCCAGCTCTTCCAGGATGACGATGCCGGCGCCCTCGCCCATGACGAAGCCGTCGCGGTGCACGTCCCAGGGCCGCGAGGCCTTCTCCGGCTCGTCGTTGCGGTGCGAGAGGGCCCGCATGGCGCAGAAGCCCCCCACGGCCAAGGGGGTAATCACCGCCTCGGTGCCGCCGGCGATCATGGCGTCCGCTTCGTCGTTCTGGATCAGCCGGAAGGCGTCTCCCACCGCGTGCAGGCCCGTGGTGCAGGCCGTGGCCGGCGAGGTGTTGGGACCGCACGCCTTGTAGTGGATCGACACCCAGCCCGCCGCCATGTTGACGATCAGGCCGGGGATGAAGAACGGCGAGATACGGTGGGGCCCCTTCTCCAGGAAGGTCTTGTGCGTGGACTCGATCAGCGGCAGGCCGCCGATGCCGGAGCCGATGACGACCCCCACCCGCTCCCCGTTGCTGTCGTCGATGACCAGCCCCGAATCCTCGACGGCGAACTTGGAGGCCGCGAGGGCGTACTGGATGAAGGTGTCGGCCTTCTTGATTTCCTTCTTGTCGAGATAGTCGTGCGGGTCGAACCCCTTCACCTCGCCGGCCATGCGCGACGGGAAGTCGGAAGCGTCGAAGCGGGTGATGGGCCCGATGCCGTTGCGGCTGTCCAGCAGGGCCTGCCAGTTCGCGGCAGTCCCCACCCCGAGGGGGGACACGAGGCCCACGCCCGTGACGACGACTCGGCGGCGCGCTGGAGAGCTCAAGATCTTGGCGGGTTCGGTTGCGGTGTTCGACGATTCGACGATTGGGCGCGGCGGCGCTCAGTTCTGGTCGCCCGCGTTGTTCTGGATGTAGTCGACCGCTTCTTTGACGTTGCTGATCTTCTCGGCCTCCTCGTCGGGGATCTCGATGCCGAACTCCTCCTCGAAGGCCATCACCAACTCGACGATGTCCAGCGAGTCGGCGCCCAGGTCGTCGGTGAAGCTGGCCTCCAGGGTGACCTCGTCCTCGTCGACGCCGAGCTGCTCCACGATGATGCTCTTGACCCGATCCGAAATAGCCATAAGGTGGCTCCCTCCTCCTTGTTCTCTATTTGATGCTGCGCCTGTGGCGCACGAACCGCGGTTCTAACACAGGGGGGCTCAGATGTACAGCCCGCCCGAGACGTTGAGCGCGTGACCGGTAATATAGCCCGCCTCCTCGCTGGCGAGGAAGAGGACTGCCGCCGCGACGTCGTCGACGGTGCCGAGGCGCTGCAGGGCGATCGAGCCGGTCAGCTCTTCCCGCGCCTTCTCGGGCAGCTTGTCGGTCATGGCGGTCTGCACATACCCAGGGGCGACCACGTTGACCGTGATGTTACGGCTGCCGAGCTCGCGCGCCAGCGACTTCGCGAAGCCGATGAGCCCGGCCTTGGCGGCGGCGTAGTTGGCCTGCCCGGCGTTGCCCATCATGCCCACCACGGAGGAGACGTTGACGATCCGGCCCCAACGCCGCCGCATCATGCCGCGGACCACCTCTTTGCTCAGCGCGAAGGCCCCGGTCAGGTTGGTGCGGAGCACCCGCTCCCAGTCCTCCAACGACATGCGGGCGAGCAGGTTGTCCGCTGTAATCCCGGCGTTGTTGACCAGGATGTCGACCGCCGCGAAGTCCTCGGGCAGGCTCTTCAGGCGCTCGGCGAAGGTCTCCGGCTGGGAGACGTCCAGGGTGAGCGGGCGGGCGCAGCCGCCGCCGGCGTCGATCTCCGCCGCCAGCCTCTTGAGCTTGTCCTCGCTGCGGGCGGCGAGCACGACGCGCGCCCCCTGGATCGCCAGCCGGCGCGCCACGGCCTCGCCGATCCCCTGCGAAGCGCCCGTCACCAGGGCGGTTTTGCCGTCGAGTCGGAACATCAGCCCTCCTTCTCCTCTTTGCCGCCGCCTGCGTCCTGATCGAGCACCTTGCGGAGCTGTTCCGGGTCGGCGAGGCCGATCGAGACGGTGCCGGGGGCGATCCGCCGGTTGAGGCCGCAGAGGACCGTACCCGGCCCCACCTCCAGGAAGGTGTCGACGCCGGCGCTCTGCGCCATCCACAGGACCGACTCGACCCAGCGCACCGGGCTGTCGATCTGCCGCACCAGGGCGTCGCGGGCCGCCTCGCCGGTGGCGACCGGGGCGGCATCGACGTTGCTGACCACCGGCACGCGCGGATCGCGGAACGCGGTCTCGGCCAGCGGTCCGGTCATCCCCTCCCGGGCCGGAGCCATGAGCGGCGAATGGAAGGGCGCGGAGACGGCGAGAAGCGTCGCCTTGCGCGCGCCCCGCTCCTTGGCCAGGGCCACGGCGCGGTCGACGGCCGCCTTGTGGCCGGCGAGCACGGTCTGGCCGGGGCCGTTCAGGTTCGCCACGGCGCAGACCTCTCCCTTGGAAGCGTCCGTGGCGTCCGCGGCGAGGGCCATCACCGCGTCGATATCCAGGGCGATGACGGCGGCCATGGCCCCGACGCCGACCGGCACGGCCTCCTGCATGAGCTGGCCGCGCCGGCGGACGAGCCGCAGGGCGTCGGCGAAGCCGAGCGCTCCGGCAGCCACCAGGGCCGAGTACTCGCCCAGGCTGTGCCCGGCCATTGCCAGGGGGGCCAGGGACTGCAGCCCCTCCGGTCCGGGAAAGGAAGCCAGAGCACGGTGGATCGCCGTGGAGACCGTCAGCAGCGCCGGCTGTGTGTTGGTCGTCAGGTTGAGCTCCTCCTCGGGCCCCTCCCAGCAGAGCCGGGAGAGCGCGAAGCCGAGGACCTCGTCGGCCTCTTCGAAGGTGCGGCGGGCCTCGTCGGACCGCTCGGCCCAGGCGCGCCCCATGCCCACCTTCTGGGAGCCCTGTCCTGGAAAGACCAGGGCGATCTTCTTGCCGTCGAAAGCGCTCATGGCGTTCTCACCAGCTCACCAGCGCACCACGGCGGCGCCCCAGGTCAGGCCGGCGCCGAAGGCGGAGAAGAGGAGGATGTCATCCGGCTGAATGCGCCCCGCGCGGTTGAGCTCGTCCAGGGCGATCGGGATCGAAGCCGCCGACGTGTTGCCGTACCGTTCGATGTTCACGTAGGTATGGCCCTCGGGGATCTCCAGGCGTTGCCCCACGGCATCGATGATCCGGCGGTTGGCCTGGTGCGGGATGAACCAGGTGACGTCGCGATGGGCCAGGCCGCAACGGGTCAGCGCCTCGTCGCTCACCTCGGCGAGGGAGCGCACGGCGATCTTGAAAGTCTCGTTGCCCTTCATCTTGATGAAGGGGAGGCGCCGCTCGTAGATCTCCGGGGACGGCGGGTGCTTGCTGCCGCCGCCGGGCATGTGGATCACCTCGGCGAGGGAGCCGTCGGTGTGCATGGCCGTGCCGATCACGCCGCGGCCTTCCTCTGCGGTGGCCTGGAGCACCACCGCGCCGGCGCCGTCGCCGAACAGCACACAGGTGGTGCGGTCGGTCCAGTCCGTGATCTTGGTCAGCACCTCGCCTCCCACCACCAGAGCGTTTTTCGCCCAGCCGCTCTCGATGAACTGCTCGGCCACGCCCAGGGCGTAGACGAAGCCGGTGCAGCCGGCCGACAGGTCGAACGAGGCGGCGCGGACGGCGCCGATGCGGTGCTGGATCAGGTTGGCGGTGGCGGGAAAGGGCATGTCCGGCGTCACCGTGGCGCAGATGACGAGGTCGATGTCCCTGCCGGCGAGGCCGGCCATTTCCAGGGCGGCCTCCGCGGCCGGCACCGCAAAGGTCGAGAGCGACTCGTCCGGGCCGGCGATGCGGCGCTCGCGGATGCCGGTGCGCGCGAAGATCCACTCCTCCGTCGTGTCGACGATCTTCTCGAGGTCGGCGTTGGTCAGCACCCGGCTGGGCACCGCCATGCCGGTACCGACGATTTTTCCTTTCATCGGGCCTTTCATCCGGCGGTGGCCTCCTGCGGACCGCCGCCCAGGAGGCGCGCCTCCTGGTTGTGGAGCTCGGCGATCTTGTCGTGGATCTTGCGGTCGAGCCGCGCCGAGGAGAACTCGAAGGCGCGGCGGATGGCGTTCTGGATGGCGCGAGGATCGGACCGGCCGTGGCCGATGAAGCAGCCGCCGTTGATGCCGAGGAGCGGCGCCGCTCCGTACTCGCTGTAGTGGGTGCGCTGCCGGAAACGGTCGAAGGCGGGCTTGCAGAGGAGATAGCCCGCCTTGGTGAGGGGGCTGCGCGTCAGCTCCTCGCGGAGCATGCCGCCGACGAGCTCGGCCAGCGCCTCGGCGCTCTTCAGGATGACGTTGCCGACGAAGCCGTCGCAGACGATGACGTCGGCGTTGCCGTTGAAGACGTCGCGCCCCTCGACGTTGCCGATGAAGTTGAGGCCGGTGTTCTTGAGCACCTTGAAGACCTCGCGGGTGGCGTCGTTGCCTTTCCCCTCCTCTTCGCCGATGGACATCAGGCCGATGCGCGGCGACGGGGTGCCGATCACCTCCTGGGCGTAGAAGTGGCCCATGACGGCGAACTCGCGGAGGTGGAGCGGCTTGGTGTCCACATTGGCGCCGACGTCGAGGAGGACGGTCCGTCCCTTGGCATTGGGGAGGACCGCGGCGAGGGCCGGCCGGTCCACCCCGGCCACCGTGCCGATGACCATCTTGGCGGCGATCATGGCGGCGCCGGTGTTGCCGGCGGTGACCATGGCGTGGGCGCGCCCCTCCTTGACCAGCTCGGCGCAGATGCGGATCGAGGAGCGCCGTTTCTTGCGGATGGGAGTGATGGCGGGCTCGTCCATGCCCACCACCTCCTCGGCGTGGACGACCTCGATCCCGCGGCCTGCGCGGTCGCCGCCGATGCCGAGACGCGTCAGCTCGGCTTCGAGCCGGGCGCGGTCCCCCACCAGGAGGACATGCGTGCCGTCCTCTGTGGCGGCGCGCACCGCTCCCTCGACCGGGCTCTGCGGCGCATGATCCCCTCCCATGGCGTCTACCGCGATCGGCATGCTCGAATTCCGTGGATCGCAATGCGTTGTGAGCGGGGCGACTCTATCAGAGCCTCACCCCCATCCCGTGGGGGCCAGGGGGATGAGGGCTCTCTTGCGAAGGCCACTTCTCGCGACGGGCCTACGTCGACTCTGCGACCTCGATCACCTGCCGGCCGCGGTAGTAGCCGCAGTGGCCGCAGGCGCGGTGGGGGATTTTGGACTCCCCGCAGTTCGGACACGTGGAGATCGCGGGGAGCTCCAGGGCGTCGTGAGCCCTCCGCTTGTCGCGGCGGGCCTTGGAGTGGCGTCGTTTCGGATTCGGCATCGTCGTCTTCCTTGCGGTGCCCCGAGGGGCGTTGATCTACATTCCTTATCTTATCGGTTCTCGCCGTCGAGCCGGCTCTTGATCGCCGCGAGCGCCGCCCAGCGTGGATCGAGGCTCCGCTCCTCGCAGGAGCAGGACCCGGTGTTGCGGTCGGTCCCGCAGATCGGGCAGAGCCCCTGGCAGTCCTCCTGGCAGAGCGGCTTCATCGGGATGTTGAGCTGGAGCTGCTCCAGGAGGATCGGGTCGGTCTCCAGGACCTCACCGCCCACATAGTGCACGCCCAGCTCCCGTTCCGCCAGCTCCTGCTCGCCCGCCGAACCCGGATGGTCTTCCTCCAGGATCAACAGCTCGACCTCGGACTCCGTGGGCTCGACGATCGGCTTGAGGCAGCGGTTGCAGCTCAGGGTCTGCTCGTACGAGAGGCGCCCTCGCAGGAGGTATCCCGGGTCCACGTAGGAGATCCGGCCCGTCCACCGCACCGGGCTGAGAGCGATCAGCTCCGGCCGTTCCAGAGCCTCCGGCGAGACCTCCTTCGTTTCTTCCCAGTCGAAAGGCTCCTCGCGGACCTGATCCAACCAAATCTGCATACACGAACCTCCGACCGGGCAAACGCGAAGGCTAAGGGATCACTCCCCTCGCTGTCAACGTCCGCGCCCGGTGCAGCCGTTGAACAGAAGCCGGAACGAGGGGGGAGCCTGGGTCGACGTCAGCGACACGCGCTCGCAGGCGGCGACAGGCCGCAGCAGGGTCTCCCAGTCCTTCCAGCGCCGCACCTGCTCGCGCGGGACCAGGGGAAAACCCTCCAGGACCTTCCGGACCTCGGCCACCACACGGAGCGCCGGACGGGGCTGGGCCCACAGGCCGAGGACCAGACGTCCATCGGAGCCCAGGGAGCCGCTCGCGTCGGGAGAAGTGAGGGCGGAGAGGTGCGGAGCCAGCGCCTTGGCGCGCCGCAGGCTCGCGCGATCCACAGCAACAATCTTCCATCCCCCGGCATTCCCCTTGGGAAGAGTGCCGGTCACCAGGCCCGCGAGCCCCTGGGTCGGCAGCTCCCAGCGCTGCTCGCCGGGTGGATGGAACACCGCCGCGCCCGGCAGCCCCCCCAGGGAGCTGATCCGGGTGCCGCGGCTCTGCTCGTCGATGTCGAACAGGGCGAAGGCCGCGGGCGGCAGGGGGTGTGCCTCGGCCGCCGGCCAGGAGGGGCCGGCCACGGCGAGCAGCACGGGCTCAGACTTGCGCGGCAGGTCGGGCACCGGCACCTGGCGGTCGCTCCCCGGCTGTTCGAGGGCCAGCTCGAGCTGCCCCTGCCCCATCCGGCGCAGAAGGTAGTCGCCGGCCGGGAACTCGGAGACGCCGCGGCGCAGCCGGAAGATGCCAAGGCCTTCTGGATAGGAGCGCGGCTCGGGCCCGCCCGCCGGATCGAGGGCCGGGGCCTCGCCGGTCCCCACGGTCCACAGCCCCTCGCGCCAGGCCACACGCACCACCCGCTCGTCGATGCCCTCCGCATCGCCGCGGATGTCCTGCACCTCGCCCCCGGCGAGCCACGGGTTTTTCGCCACGGCGCCGGCGGCCCGGGCGATGGCGGCGATCGCCGGATAGACGCGGGCCACGACCAGGAAGCGCTTGCCGTCGAGGTCCGAGCAGCCGGCGATTTCGCTGGAGGGGGGCAAGGTGAACGGTCCAAAGGAGGGCAGCACCGGCGCCGGCAGGTCGGACACCCGGGCGAGGGCCGCGACCCAGGCGGTGCCGTCCTCGATGGCGCCGCGCAGCTTGCCGAGGTTCTGGTGCGGATAGGGCGCCCAGAAGCAGGCGTCGTAGGCTCCGGAGGCGAGCAGCCGCGCCGGCAGGCCCGCGGGATCGGGCGACCCGGCCCGCTCGCGCGGCGCATACCACCAGAAGTAGTGCCCGGCCAGGAAGGCGACGAGGAGGAGCAGCACGATCAAGGACCGGAAGCGCCTCATGATCTGCGAACCACCTCCCGATCCAGCCCCAGATCGACGAAGACCGCCGCGAGCTCGCCGAGGAGGTCCGTATCCTCCTCGCCGACCCCCAGGTCCGCTGCCTCGCCGGCCATTGCGGCCACCAGGTCGGTAAGCACATCCTCAGGAGGATAGGCGGCGAGCGGCGGCACGGGCCGGAACGGCTCCGGCCGGGCGGCCACGGTCTCCCGCAGGAAGTCGGCATAGCCGCGGGCCGAGCCCTCCAGCGTGTGATGCGTCCGAATGTGGCGGCGCGCGTTCTCTCCCATCCGGGCCCGCAGGGCCTCGTCCGTGGCCAGCGCCCGCAGGGTGGCGAAGAGCAGCTCCTCCTCGGTCGCGTCGAGGTCGATCTTGGCGCAGCAGTCGTCCGGGATCTCGGCGAAAGCGCCGGTGTGGCTGACGATCACCGCCTTGCCCAGGCCGAGGAGCCGGATCAGCGTCCCCGAGGTCTCGCCGGCCGAGGGCCAGCGCAGGTTGACGGTGATATCCGCGGCCACCATGTAGCGCAGGAACTGGTCGAGCTCGGTCCGGCCGACCAGGATCACGCCCGGGGAAAGCTCCGGGGTGAGGACGCCCGCGAAGTCGTAGTAGGGCGATGCTTCGCCGAGCAGCAGATAGAGAGCATTCGGCACCTCCCGCCGCAGCCGGGCGAAGGCGCGCAGGCTCACGTCGAGCCGCTTGGCCGGGGTGATGAAGCCGAAGGAGGCGACGAGGAGCGCATCCGGCGGCAGCCCCAGGGACGCGCGGGCCGCGGCGGGCGAGATCGCGCCGGCCACCTCCTCCAGCTCGCGCAGGCTCAGGTGGTGCGGCACCTTGACCAGGCGCGTCCCGGGACGGCTCGCAAGCACCCGGTCCCCCGTGCAGTCGTTGTGGACGATCAGACCAAGGCTTGCGTCCACCGCGCGCTCGAGCAGCGGATAGCTCCAGGGATCGAGCGGGATGCCGGTGCCGACGCTCCGCCGCGCCAGGGCCTCGCCGGTGCGGCCATAGGCGTAGCGCATCTCCTCGACATAGCCCTCCACGTCACCCCGGGCGATCGTCATGCCGCGCACCAGGTGGTGGAGCATGTACTCGTGGAGGACCACGATCCCGGGAATCCGCATCAGCATCCGCCAGGTCCGAGCGTGGTAGTCCACGTTGTTGCCCAGGTGGTAGACGACGGCATCGAACCGCCCCGCCTCCCACAGCGCCGGAAAAGCCTTGTCCCCATGGACCGGGAACCGGGACGAGAGCGCCTCGTCGACCCGGCTCCCCTCATCCACGAACAGCTCGAAGTCCAACCCCTCCCGCTCGGCGAGCACCGGCAGCAGCTCCGCGCTGTAATCGGCGATCCCGGACCGGGCCGGAGGCAGGGGGCTGAACCACGCGACGCGCATGACGCCGGGAAGGTACCATGAACGCCTCACCCCCTGTCCCCCTCTCCCATCGCACTCCCCCCGACCGGGAGAGGGGGGACGCCGCTGGGGCTGAAGAGCGAGGTCGAGGCTCCTCCGATAAGGAGGGCCTCCTTCGGCGTCCGGGCAGGATGCCAGGATTCCGCCGGGGGCTCGAAGCCGCCAAACCGAGGTGACAAGTGCTCGACGACAAGGTCAGACAAGAAATCAGGACTCGACTCGAATCAGCCTTCCAGGAACGACTGAAGGGGGTCCTCCTTTTCGGCTCGAAGGCCCGGGGGGACGCCTTGGCGGAGAGCGATATCGATCTGATGGTCCTGCTCGATGAGCCCGTCCGGCTCGGGATCGATCTGCAGAGGATTGTCGATGCCCTCTACCCGCTCCAACTCGAATTGGATGCTCCCATCCATGCGCTCCCTGTTCCGATCGGGTCGTTCGAGGCCGGGGAGTATGGCGTCTACAGGAACGCCCGCCGGGAAGGGATGATGCTGTGAGCCCGGAGATAAGGGACCTTTGGGATCGCGCTCTCCAGGCCCTCCGTACGTCCGAGCTTCTCGTGGACACCGATCCTGACGCCTCTGCCTCTCGCGCCTACTATGCGGCCTTCTACGCGGTGTCTGCGCTTGCCCTGGTTGCCATAGGCGCGGCTCTTCACCAGCTCCAGGTAGTCGTCGCAGAAGGCCCAGAAGAACCGCTCGGTCCGTTCCAGAGCGCGGGTGTGCTCATACCCTTCGAGCGCCGCCTGGCGGAAGCGGTAGACCCCGGCGGCCTCCCACCGCTCCATCCATTTCGCTTCCAGACCGTCGAGGGTGGGTTGCTGCGGGATCTCGGCCATGGGGCGGGATTGTAGCCCGCCCCATGCCCGAGGATTCACCGTGCTCCGATGGTCACCTTCAGCTCGCGCAGCTCGCCGGCACGAAGGATGCGCAGGACCGACTCGGTCCCGATCCGGTCTCCGGACAGCAGGGCATGGAGCTGGCCGAGGTCGGCAGCCGGCTGCCCGTCGACCGATACCACGACGTCGCCGAGCATCAGCCCCGCCTGCTCCGCCGGGCTCCCCGGCTGCACGAGAGCCACCATCAGCGCGGTCGGCTGCCCGGTGGTCTCCTCGACGTCGGCCGGCAGGCGCACCGGGACCAGCCCCACGCCGATCTGGCCACGCGGCATGCGGCCATGGGAGAGGAGCACGTCCACCACCCGGGCCAGGGTCGCGCGCGGAACCGCGAAGGCGTGGTCCCGCAGGATGCCGGCCGTCCCCATCCCCAGGGCGCGCCCGCGGACATCCACGACGAGGCTCCCCGAGAACCCCTTCTGGATCGCAAGGTCGGTCTGCAGATACCGGTCCAGCTTGCCGCCGGCCGGGGTCCGCCACTCGTCGCCGAAGGCGCTGACGATCCCGAGAACGGCGCGCAGGGACCGGCCCGGCCGCAGGAGGCCGAAGGCGATATGCCCCACCCGGACGTCAGCCAGCTCGGACCATTCGGGCACCTGGAGGCCCGAAGCCTCGACGCGCAGGACGGCCACGTCCGTGCTCGGATCGCGCCCCACGAGGGTCGCCGGCGTGGTGGAGCCGTCCGGCAGGCCGACCTGGATGTCCTCCTCCCGCTGGATGTTGTGGTCCGCCGCGACGATGACGCCGTCGGCCGACCAGACGATTCCGCTCGATCCGACGCCGCGGCGCGCCGCGACCTGGACAACGCTCTGGCCCGCCCTCTCGATCACGGTGGCGAACAGCTCGGACAGCTCAATGGCTCGGGTCTGGATCTCGTTGATCTCGCTCATGCAGGGCAGCGTAGCGGTCTCGGGAAGGAGCCACATCCGCCGATCCGCCGGATTTCGACCTGCCCGATCGGTCAGGGGGAGAGGGGGAACGATTCTCAGAGAAGGATGAGGCCAAGGCGGGCGGCGCGCACCACGGCGTCGGTGCGCCCCTGGGCGCCGAGCTTGCCGAGGATGGCGTTGACATGGAACTTGGCGGTGTGCTCGCTGATCCCCAGCCGATCGCCGATGGCCTTATTGGATAGACCTTCGGAAAGGAGTTGGAGCACCTCGATCTCGCGCGGGGTCAGCGGCTCGACCAGGGAGTCAGGAACGGGGGCCTGGGGCCGCAGCACGGCTCCGGAAAACCGCTCGTCGAGCGTGACGAGGCCGTGCGCCGCGGCACGGAGGGCCGCCGCGATGCGTGCCGCACCAGCATCCCGGGAGAGAACGCCCCGGGCTCCGGCAGCGAGCGCTTCGGCGGCAAGCTCGCCGTCGGTCACCAGCGCCACGACCGCGGCGGGTACAGCGGACAGCTCCGCCGGGACCGACTTCGGGCTCGCACCCAGGTCCCAGAGGACCGCCTCCGGCTGCAAGGTGGAGACCGCCGTCTGGGTCTGGGCTCCCGGCGCGGCCTGCCCGAGGACCGTGAGGCCCGGCTCGGAAGCCAGCAGGACCGTGAGGCCGCCGCGGGCGAGGGGATCCTCGCCGACGATCAGCACCCGCGTGTCCGCACCGTCCATGCTCCGCGAAGCCTACTCCGCTCCCCTCCCCGAGGTCATCCGCCGGTCCGGCAGCCCGCGCCTCCCTGATCGGGCAGGTCGGCGGATATCCTGCTCTCCGAAAATTTCTTCGGCGAGTTATGCAAGATTCGAGGTCCGTTTTTCGTCTTTTATATGGGTTGTGGGGAGTGTGTCCACTCGGACCGTCTCGCCCGACCCTATGCCACCTCACGACCGGCTCTTCAAGACCCTGCTCCGCACCTTCTTCGCGGACCTCGTGCGCCTCACTGCACCAGCTCTTGCGAAGCGGCTCTGCCTGGGACGGGCGACCTTCCTGGACAAGGAGCTCCTCGATGGCAGCCTCGGCCGCCGGGAGGCCGACCTCCTCGTGCGGGTTCCGGTCCGGGGCGGCGGCTGGCTGCTCGTCCACGCCGAGGTTGAGGCGCGCGCCCGCAAGAGCATGCCGCGTCGGCTCCGGGAGTATGCCCGGCGCATCCAAGCTCGCTACGATGGCCAGCTCCTCTCGATCCTGCTGAACCTCCGGGGAGGGCTGCCAGGCATCCGCCAGGCCTGTCTGGACGGCGAGTTGGCGGAGCCGGAGCTTTCGACGTTCCGCTACGTCGCCTTCGGCCTCGCCGGCTGTTCCGCCGCCGACTTCCTCGAAAAGTCCGAGCCGCTCGCCTGGGCCCTGGCCGCCCTTATGGACCCGGGAACGCTGAGCCGCCCGGAGCTCAAGCTCGCCTGCCTCCGCCGCATCGCCGGGGCCAGATTGAAGGACGACCAGCGTCATCTGCTGAGGAATTTCGTGGAGGCGTACCTGGAGTTGACTCCTGAGGAGTCCGAGGGGTATAAAGAACTCGTCACCCGGAAACGGGGTGGAGAGGCGAAAGACATGTGGATGACCTGGTCAGAGCGGATCGAAACGGAAGGCCGGTATCAGGGTATGCGACAGATCGTCCTGCATTTGCTCGCTCAGAAATTCGGCCCCCTTCCTGAAGGTGTCGGGGAGAAGCTGCAGTCCATCAGCTCGCCCAAGCGCCTGACCCGATTGGCCGAAAGGGTCCTGACGGCGCGCTCCCTCCGCGAGCTGGGCTTCCGGTAGGCCTGTCTACCCCTCCCCCACCAGCCGCCCGATCACCTCGTCCCAGCCGATCCGCTCGACCTTCTCCATCCCGGCCTGCCCCATCCGCCGCGCTCGGTCGCGGTCACGCCAGAGGGTGTCGATCCGCGCGGCGAGATCCCTGGGCGAGTCCGGCGGCACGACGAAACCGTTCCGGCCGTCCTCCACGAATTCGAGCACGCCTCCGGAGTCGGTAGCGGTCAGGACCGGCTTGCCGGACTTGAAGGCCTCGACGGTCACATAGCCGTAGTCTTCGTCGTAGGGGGCGTAGTAGACGGCCAGGGCGTTGGCATAGAGCGCAGGGACATCCTGGTCCTTCAACCAGCCGAGGAGCTCGACCCGGTCGCGCACGCCGAGGCGATCGATCAGCGCTTCGAGCTTCTCCCGGTCCGGACCGTCGCCGCCGATCCGGCAGCGGACGGGGGTCTCGACGTGCTTCATCGCCTTGACCAGCAGGTCGAAGCGCTTCAAGGGATCGAGCCGGCCCAGGGTGAAGACGTAGTCTCCGAAGTCCCCGGGGTGGTACTGCCCGTCCAGCCGCGGCGGCGGGTAGATGGCCTCGGCCGGAACGTCGTTGAAGCGCTTCAGGCGGTCCGCCACGTTCTGCGAGATGGTGAAGACCGCCCGCGCCTCGGCGAGCGTCCGCCGGTCCATGGCCCGCACCATCTCGATCACCCTCCGGTCGCGCGGCGCGTCCGTGAAGTCGCTGTAGGGCGTGCCCAGGAGCTCGTAGACTTGCCGCATCTGGTGGACCAGCCAGACCACCTTGGCGGGATGCCGGACCAGGTAGGAAGGAAAGCGGGTCGCGATGACCAGGTCGATCCGCTTTCCAGCCGCGGAGGTCAGGTCCAGGAGCCGCCACGCGAGGCCGCTCTTCAAGAGCTGGACGCGGTCCGCCCAGGCGAAGGGGAGAGCCACCAGGTCCACCTCGTGCCCCCTTGCCGCGAGCTGGTCGCGCAGCGACTCGGCCAGCATCTCGGCCCCGCCGTAGACGAAGGGGACCCGCGTCGAGCAGACGACGATCCGCTTGGGCATCAGACAGGGTCTTCCGGTGGTGCCGGAGAGATTTCGCGCACCCGTTTCTCCACCGCCGCGAGGCGCGCCTCCAGCTCGCGGAGCTGCCGCGCCAGCCTCTCCTGCGACTGCACAAGATCCTGCACCAGCCGGCTCGCCGTCTGGTTGAAGGCATTCTGCTGCTCCAGGACCGGCCGCAGGTACCACTTCATCAGGAGGTGGAAGAACGCCTTGCGCGCGAAGACGATCCACCGGCCCACGACCGGCCGCGGCGAGACGCAGATCGGCTCCTGGACGTACTCCTTCGCGGTCAGCTCCACCAGCTTGAAGCGCGCCTCGTCCGTCGCGGCGCCGATCGTCGCCAGCTCCGCCTTCCGCTGGCGGACCCCGGCGCGGAGCTGCTGGAGCACCTCGGCGACCCGCGGCTCGCCGGCCATCAGATCCCCCCTCCGGTGAAGTCCAGGAAGACGCCGAGATAACGGTAGTCCTCGTTCCCCGGCTCGCGGCGCGCGGGCATCACGCCGTCGGTCGTCTCCAGGGTGAAGCTGTAGAACCATTCGTGCGGCGCGGCCGGGAAGAACCCCAGGTCCCGGGCCACCGGCTCGAGCTTCAGCTCGACCGGCGCGCCGTTGCGCTTCCCGTCGGTGTCGAAGTGGACCGTCACCCGGTCGACGCCGCTGTCGAGCGTCAGGACGTTGTCGGCCGAGAGGGAATGGACCAGGAAGCGGACCGCCTCCAGCGGCTGCGGCGCGACGACGATCACCTCCGAGCGCGAGGCGCCACGCACCCAGACGCCGTTGGGATGCGGCTCCTGGGTGAAGAAGTTCTGCTTGGGGACCACCCAGACGCCCTGGCCCCAGTCGCGCGAGGCATAGCCCGGGATGCGACCGAAGCCGATCAGGGTCTTCTCGAGCGGCAAGGCCTGGAAGGTCGGCATCCGCACGTGCGCCTGGAGCGTCGCCTCCGGCGTGATCGCCTGGATGGGCATGGCCACCACCGCCGCGGTCCACAGTCCGGCGGCGGTGTAGGGGAGGAGAAGGCTCCGCCGTGCCGCGATCCGCCCGGGCAGGAACAGCAGGGCCGGGTAGATGCTCGCGAAGTAGCGGTTGCCCAGGAACCCCGCCCCGCCGTGATAGTTGTTGGGCCGCAGGAGCAGGAACAGCAGGCAATAGCCGGCGACCGCGAGCAGCAGGAGGTGGCGCGAACGGTCCTTGGGGCCCGCCAGGTAGAGGCCGAGCGCGAACAGGGCGAAGGGGAAGTACGGCAGCAGCCCGGTATGCCGGCCGACGAAGAAATAGCCGAGGTTGCGCAGCAGCATGCGGCCGGAGGTCTCGACGCCGAGCCCGGACCAGGAGCCGAAGCTCGTGCCGCGGTAGGCCTGCCAGAGGTCCTTCCTGCTCTCGATCGGGTAGTCGGTCTCGAATGACCGCCGCTGCACCCCGCGGTAAGGGTCCCAGGCGCCGGTCATCTTCCACTGCATGCCCATCATCAGGACGAGGGCGAGGAGCGCCGGCGCGGCCAGGGCCGCCACGCCCTTCCATCGACTCCATCGGCGCTGCCAGAGGAGATCGAGCGCGATCGGACCTCCCAGGACAGCGGTCGGCGCCTTGGACATGTAGGCCGCGGCAAGGAGAGCCCCGGCCCCGGCGAGCAGCCAATAGTCGCGCGCGGTCCAGACCTCCTTCTTCCGCAGGACCTGCCAGAGGAGCAGGGGGAAGAAGACGCAGGCCATGTTGAACACCTCGGGCTGCATCCAGAAGACGTACGAGAAAGCCGCCGAGGCAAAGAAGAAGCCGGCCAGGAAGAGCAGGACGTAGCCGGGCTGATTGCGGAAGAACCAGCAGGCCGCGAAGAACATGGCCAGGAAGAGCGCCATGTTGAAGACCACCAGCCCCTGGACGCCGAGCAGGGCATAGAACGGCACGGCCGCCAGCGAGTAGGCGAACGGCTTGCCATAGTGCATGGACCGGCCGCCGTCCTTGGTGAAGAGGATGACACCGTAGGGGCCCTGGTCCCAGATCCGGTAGGCGCGCAGCAGGTCGCGGTGGTCGTAGGCCAGGTCGTGCTCGTGCCAGAGGCTCTGCGTCATCATGACGTAGGCGGCCTCGTCGGCGACCGGCCCCGGCGGGAAGTGGATCTTGTAGACCGTCCAGGACAGGCCGAGGAGGAGGAGGGACAGGCAGGCGGCGTGGAAAGGGCGGAGGCGCATGGTGGTTTTACGAGCGAACAGCGCCCTACGATACAAGATATACACTGCCGCCGGCATGTCCCCGCCCGACCCCACCCCCCGCCGCCATGCGTTGGAGCATGCCCTAGCGGCCCTCACCTACTTCGCCCTCTCGGCCTTCTACCTGCGGCCCATCCTGCGGGTCTTCGGCACCCACATTGCCCCGGACCCTGGCGATCCGGTCTTCAACCTGGTCGTCCTCAAGTGGGGCATGCACCAGATCCGGCTGGGCCTGCCTGACTTCTGGGACCTGCCGTTCTTCTTCCCGGCCCGCGGAGCCACGACCTACTCGGATCACCTGATCGGGCCCGCGGCGTTCGGCACCCTGCTCACCTCTCTGCAGCCCAATCCGCTGGTGGTCTACAACACCCTGCTCCTGGCTTCGTTCGCGCTCTCCGGCTGGACGACCTGGTACGTCCTCCGCCGCCGGGGCCTGGGCATGACGGCCGCGTTTCTGGGCGGCTGCATGTTCGCCTTCTGTCCGATCCGCTGGGACCAGCTCAGCCATCTCCAGATCCTCCTCATGCAGTGGATTCCCCTGACGCTCTGGAGCTGGGACCGGCTGCTGGAGCGGCCGGCCTGGCGCCGGGCGGCGCTCTTTTTCGCCGTCTATGCCCTGCACATGACGGGCGGCAGCTATCTCGCGTACATGATCCATGTGCCGATGCTGATCCTGCTGCTCTATCGCGCGCCGGCTTTGTGGCAAGACCGGCGCGCCGCCGCGAAAGTCCTCCTGCCCACGGGGGTGCTCGCCGTAGCGGTGCTCGCCGCCGTCTTCCTCCCCTACGTCCGGGCCTCGCGCTTTCAAGCGCGATCCGCCGCGGAGATCCGCGAGTACGGCGCCTCGCTGGCCAGCTATGGGACCTTCTCTCTGCACAACCTTTACGGGTCGTGGTCCGACGCGTGGCGGCGACCGGAGAACTCCCTGTTCCCCGGGCTCACCGTCACCGTGCTGGCGCTTGTCGCGGCAGCACGCGCCCTGCCGCGGCGCCGGACCCCGCCGCGGCGGCCCCTGGCAAAGTGGCAGAAGGTGGTGCTCAGGCTGCTGCTCACGGCCGCGCTCGCCGGGCTCGTCCGCGGCGAAATCCAGACCTGGGAGCTGGCCGGCCGGTTCGACTGGGGCCTCTCCGTCACGCCGGAAGCCCTCCGGACCACCAGCCAGCTTCTCGCCCTCGGGCTCGTGGCCCTCGTCCTGCGGCGGCTCTGGGGGGGCAACTGGCCGCTCACGCTCCAGGGCCTGGACCCTTTCGAGCGCGGGCTTCTGGCCTCGGCCGCCGTCTGCTTCCTGCTGACCTTCAACGCGGTCTATGTCCCATTGTCCCGGCAGATCCCCGGCCTCTCCGGGATGCGAGTGCCCGCGCGCTTCGGTGTCTTCGTCACCTTCACCCTCGTCGTCTTCGCCGCCCGGGAAGCTCGACCGGCTGCTGCGACGGGTCGGTCCGCGGCACAGGGTCCTGGCATCGACGCTGCTCGCCGGGCTCCTGCTCGTCGAGCTGACGCCAAAGCCGCTCCAATGGACCCCGATCCTCCGCGAGGCCGATTTCCCCCGGGCGCTCCACTGGCTGGCCCGGCAGGACGATGTCAAGGCCGTGCTCATGCTCCCTTTTGGCGACGCCCTGGACGAGCTCTCGAACATGTACCTCGGAACGCTCTCCTGGCAGCCCATGGTCAACGGCTACAGCGGCTATCTCCCCCGCAACTACACGGACTTCCGTGCGAATTGCTGCTCGCCCGTGCCCCAGGGCCCCGAGCTCGACCGCCTGCGCCTCTGGGGGGTGACCCATATCGTCCTCCGGCCCGAGGCACAGGAGCAGGAGTGGCAGCAGCGGATCCTCGCGCAGTGGCAACGCCGGCCGGACGTCGCGCTGGCCTTCGCCGGCGGCGGGTACCGGGTGTACCGGATCCTGCCGGCGCGGCCCCTCACCCCCGGCCCCTCTCCCATCGCCCCCCCTTCCCCCGGGAGAGGGGAGAAAGACGGGCCACGATCCCCCCTGTCCTCTCCTTCTGTTTTTTCTCCCCCCTCTCCCGGGGGAAGGGGGGGCGATGGGAGAGGGGGGTCGGGGGGGTGAGGGGTCTCCAGCACGGGCTCGCCGCTCTCGGCTATTTCGCCATCTCGGCGCTGTACCTGCGTCCGGTCCTGCGGGTCCTCGGCACCCACATCGCCCCGGACCCGGGCGATCCGTTGTTCATCCTGGTCGTCCTCAAATGGGGCATGCACGCGATCCGGAACGGGCTCGCCGGCTTCTGGGACGCCCCGTTCTTCTTCCCCGCCCGCGGAGTCACCGCCTACTCGGACCACCTGCTCGGACCGGCCGCCTTCGGCGCCCTGTTGACCGCGTCCACACCTGGTGCGCTGCTGGTCTACAACGTCCTTTTCTTCGGCTCCTTCGTCCTCTGCGGCTGGGGGACCTGGTATGTGCTCCGCCGTGCCGGGACCGGCGCGACCGCCGCATTTCTGGGCGGCTGCATCTACGCCTTCTCCTCGTTCCGCTGGGACCAGCTCAGCCACATCACGATCCTGCTCATGCAGTGGATCCCCTTGACCCTCTGGACCTGGGACCGGCTGCTGGAGCGGCCCAACCGGCGGCGGGCGGCGATCTTCATCCTTTTCTATGCCCTGCACGTGACCGGAGGGAGCTACCTGGGCTACATGATCCACATCCCCCTGCTGATCCTCCTGCTCCACCGCGCACCAGGGCTGTGGCGGCAGGGCAGCCTGAGGACGGCGCTGCGGGTCCTGGTCCCCACCGGAGCCGCCTGCGCCGCGCTGCTCCTCGCCGTCTATCTTCCCTACGTGCGATCCGCCCACCGCCAGGAGCGGTCGGCGGTGGAGATCCGGCACTACGGGGCCTCCCTCGCCAGCTACTTCACCCCGTCGGAGAAGAACCTCTACGGCGGCCCCGGGACTGAATCCTGGTGGCGGCGGCCGGAGAACTCGCTCTTTGCCGGGTTCCTGCCGACCGCCCTGATCCTCCTCGCAGCCTGGGAGGGCCGGCGGCGGCTCACCCCGCTACTCCGTCCCCTCCCGGCCCGAAAACGGGCGGCCCTGATAGCGCTGGCTTCGCTCGCCGTGGCGGGGTATCTCCTGGCCGAGTACAAGACCTGGCACGTCTCCGGCCGGACCGCGCTGCCGCCACTGCCCGAGCTGGTGGGCTACAAAGTGGCCGCAGCCCTCCTGGTCCTGGGGCTGGTCGCCCTGGTGCTGCGCCGGGTCTGGGGCGGCAACTGGCCGCTGCGGCTTGCGGACCTGGACCTTTGGGAAAAGGGCCTCCTCACCTCCGGCGTCGTCTGCTTCCTGCTGAGCCATCCGGTGGTCTACCTGGCCCTGCGCGAGGTGGTCCCAGGGCTCTCCGGGATGCGCGTCCCGGCGCGATTCTACGCCTTCGTCTCCTTCCCTCTCGCCTGGTTCGCCGCCCGCGAGCTCGACCGGCTCCTGCGGTGCGCCGCATCGCCGGCCTGGCGGCGGCTGGGGGCGGCTTTCGCCGCCGTCGTGCTCCTGGTCGAGCTCGCGCCGAAGCCGCTCAACTGGGAGCCCCTGCCGCAGGAGAGGGACTTCGCCCCCGGCTACCACTGGCTGGCCAAGCAGAAGGATGTGCGAGCGGTGCTCGAGCTGCCGATTGGGAACGACTCCACCGAGATCTCCTACATGTACTTCGCCACCCGCCATTGGAAGCCGCTGGTGAACGGCTATAGCGGCTTCTTCCCCACGCACTACAGAGAGCTGCGGGGAAGCTGCTGCTGGCCGCTCCCGACTCCGCGCCAGCTCGCCCAGCTCCGGGACTGGGGAGTGACCCACGTGCTGGTCCACCCGGAGGCCCTGGAGGACAAAAAATGGGCGTACCGGGCCCTGGCCGCCTGGGAGAGCCAGCCCGGGATCTCGCTCGAATACGACGACGGCCGGGACCGGGTATACCGGATCGGACCGGGAAGCTAAGATCCGCGCCCATGCCTGACTCCGTCTCCGCGTCCAGCCCCCGCATTGCGGTCGACCTGCGCGCGCTGGTGCCGACCGCGACGGGGATCGGCGTCTACACCCGGTCGCTGCTGCTGGAGCTGGCCCGCCGCGGGAGCTTTCGCTACCTGGGGCTCGCGCACAAGGCGCTCCGCGAGCCGGAGGTGCTGGCGGCGGCGGGGATTCCGACCGAGCAGGAGCCGGCGCCGCTGGGCGTGATCTGGCAGCAGCTCCGGCTCCCCCGCCGGCTCAAAAAGGGAGATATTGACCTCCTCTGGTCGCCGCTCATCACCCTGCCGCTGCGCTGCCCGGTGCCCGCGGTCGCCACCGTCCACGACCTGACGACACTGCTCCTGCCCGAGACCCACCGGCTCAAGGTGAAGTGGAGCATCCTCCCCTTCCTCCGCCTCTCGCTCGAACGGGCCGAGCGGCTGGTGACCATCTCGCAGTCCTCCGCGGACGACATCGCCTTCCACTTCCCGCAGTGCGCTCGCAAGGTGCGGGTGGTCTATCCCGGCATCGATCCCGAGTTCCGGCCCGGAACGCGGGAGGAGATCCAATCGGTGCGCAACGAGCTCAAGGCGCCCGAGGGCTACATTCTCTATGCAGGAACGATCGAGCCGCGCAAGAACGTGGGGGCGGTGCTGGACGCCTGGGAAGCGCTGTACCAGGACGACCCCCATGTGCCGCCGCTGGTCCTCGTGGGGCCGTACGGCTGGGCGAGCCGGCATCTCATGAAGCGGATCGAAGCGCTCGTCCCACTGGGTGTCCAGATCCTCGGCCACGTCTCCCGGGAGCGCCTGGTCCGCGTCTTCCAGGGGGCCCGCGTCTTCGTCTACCCGTCGCTTTATGAAGGCTTCGGCTTCCCTCCCGCCGAGGCGCTCGCCTGCGGTATTCCCACCGTGGTCTCGACCTCCTCCAGCCTGCCCGAGGTGGTGGGAAAGGCCGGCCTCCAGGTGCCCCCTGGAGACACCGGTGCCCTGGCCCTGGCCGTCCGCGACCTCCTCGCCGACGCGCCGCGCGCCGCCGACCTCGCCGCCCGCGGCCCCGAGCAGGCCGCCCGCTTCCGCTGGGACCGTGCAGCCGAGGAGATGGAAGAGGTGTTCGGAGAGGCGCTCGCCGGCACCTCTCGCTCTATTTCGGCGGAAGGACGTACTTGATGAGAAGCTCGCTCTGATGCTGACCGGTCCTTCCGCGTTCGGCCAGGAGGAGCCGCCGCTCTGAGACTTCGCTGCTGCGAGGGCTGGGCGCCGATCCTGTCGTCTTTGAAAACCTTCCTGGAGACGGGCAAGCCGCTGCCGCAGCTTCGGAGCTTGGAGGAAAAGGGCCGCCCGCAGCAGGAAGCGGGGAGCTGACTTTGACAGGCGGCGTTCCAGCTCACCGGCGACTGACGGTACCGCCTGTAGCGATCGACTCGAGCAGGTCGAGCAACCGCTGCGGCTCGACCGGCTTGACCAGGTGTTCCGCAAAGCCCTCGGCGCGCGAGCGGTCGAGGTCCTCCTGCTGGCCGTGCCCGGTGAGGGCGATCAGGCGGACGGCAGCCAACTGCGGATGCTGGCGCAGCCGCCGGCCGAGCTCGTAACCGTCCATCTCGGGCAGGCTGAGGTCGAGGATCACCACCGCGGGACAATGCTCGACGGCCGCTTGCAGCGCGGTCGACCCCGAGTAGGCCACGTGCGCCTCGTAGCCCCACATCCGCAGCAGCAGGGCCAGGCTGTCGGCTGCATCGACGTCGTCGTCGACCACCAACACAGGCAGCCCCACGGCGGTCGGCCTGCTCGCTGGTGTGGGGAGCGAGCCAGTTGGACGGCCGGGCTCGCTGAGCGGCAACCTGACAACGAACGCGCTGCCCTGCCCCAGGCCCGCGCTGCTGGCCTCGACGCTGCCGTGGTGCAGCTCGACGAGCGCCCGCACCAGGCTCAAGCCGATGCCCAGCCCCCCTGCGGAGCGATCGAGGCTGCGGTCGGCCTGGGTGAAGAGGTCGAACACATGCGGCAGCACGTCCGCCGAGATCCCCACCCCTCTGTCCCGCACCCGCAGCGCCGCTGTACCGCCCTCGGCCTCGAGCGACAGCCAGATGTGCCCGCCTGGCTCGCTGTACTTCCCGGCGTTGTCGAGGAGGTTGACGATCACCTGCTCAAGCCGTGCCGGATCGGCCTGCAGCCAGACAGGCTGCGGTGGCAAAGTCACCGTGAGCTCGTGACCGCGACGATCGATTGCCGCGCGGGTCGCCTCCACCGCGACCGTCACGACGCCGCGCAGGTCGATGTTCTCCGGGTGCAGGCGGAGCTGACCGGTGGCGATGCGGGACACCTCCAGGAGGTCGCCGATGAGCCTTCCGAGTTGTGCGACCTGCCGTTCGAGGATCGTGCGCGCCTGGTGCTGGATCAGATTTTCGTCGCCCTGCTGCAGGCGCATCAGTTGCAGGGCGTTGACGATCGACGACAGCGGATTGCGCAGCTCGTGCGAGAGCATTGCCAGGAACTCGTCCTTGCGCCGATGGAGGTCAGCCATGGCGACGCTCTGCTCCCTGGCCAGCCGTTCGAGCGCGCTGCGCCGGGTGATGTCGCGGATGTTGCACTGAATGACATCTCTGGCGTCCGCGCGATAGGCGTTGCTGACGAATTCCACTTCCACGTGAGTCCCGCCGTGCGTCTCGAGCGGGAGGTGCTCGTAGCGGATGTAGCCGGTCTCCCTCAGCTCCTGGAAGGCCATCCGGCTGGCGGCGATGTCACCGAACAGGCCGATCTGCCAGAGCTCCTTGCCCAGCAGCTCGTCGTGGCTGTATCCGAGCAGCGCCTTGATGAAGGGATTGGCATCCACGATCCCGCCGCTCGTCGCGTCGAGGATCAGGATGCCGTCCTTCGCCGTCTCGAAGAGCCGCCGGTAGCGCGTTTCGCTGGCGCGCAACGCGGCCGCCGTGGCGAGGCGCTCGGTCACGTCCTCGATGACCAGCAGGATCTCGCTCGGAAGGCCTGCCGAGTCCGCCAGGCCGCGGCCGGTGAGGAGCATGGTTCGGCGCCCGGCGCCCGGCAGCTCCTGCTCGACCTCGAAACCCTCGAAATCCTTGAAGGCGTGAGCGCCCGGCAGGACCTCCGCGAGCTTCTGCCGCAGACCTGCGACGTCCCACTGACCGTCTGCGAGCTCGGAGAGGTGACGGCCTTCCGTATCTCCCCTTGAGACCTGGAACTTGTCGCAGAAGGCGCCGCTCGCGGAGCGCACCCGGAGCTGCTCGTCGAGCACCAGGAAGGGCTCCTTGAGGGCGTCGACGAGGCCCTTGGTGGGAGCCCGCCTGTCGCGGTGCCTGCGGGTCTTGTCCGGCGGGGGCCTTGGCTCCGCGGCGTTCATTGCTTCTCCTTTTCCCTAGAGGCGATCTCCAGTGGATGCCTTCCTACTCTAGTCCTCATCCACCGGCCTGTGAAGCGTATTTTCTGCGGATCCACGCGCGGGAAGCCGGGTAGTAACTACGTACCGGGCCGCCGCGGAAATCACGGCCGAAGCCGGGATTTCCGGCGTTCCGAAGCTCAATTTATCGCTTTGCCGACTACCAGCTCGTTATGGACGTCGGTGACGCCGTTGATACCGCGAGCGAGGCGCTCCGCGTCCTGCTTCATCGCGTCGGAACGGACCCGCCCGATCAGCGTCACCACACCTTGCGAAGAGCTCACGTCGATGTCCGAGGCCTTCACCTCGATGTCGGCGATGAGCATCGACTTGACGCGCGTGCTGATCATCACGTCGTCCACCCAGCTTCCAATCGTCCGCTCACCGTTGGTCAAGTCGTTCACTACGCCTTCCACGCCGCGTGTGCGCCACGCGATCCGGCCTGCCTCGCGGCGGGCATTCTCGGTGTCGACGACGCCGGTCAGATACACCACCCCTTCGCGGGTCTTGACATTCACCTGCCGGGCTTTCACGTCCGAGCTGGCTTCGAGCGACTCCTCGATCTTCGAGGAGATCCCATCATCCAGATCCCGCCTGCCTTCGGACACCATCGAAGAGCATCCGGCGAGCGCCAGCGCGCAGAACGCCAGAAAACTGATCGCTATTCCTTTGAGAAGAGTCATGAGAAACGTCCTTTCTTGCGTCCGACAGTGGACGCCTCCCTAATCTAGCCGGCATGCGCCGGGCTGTGAAGCGTGCTTTCTACGGGCTCGCCCGCGGCAGTGGGTAGTAACTACTCTCACCCCCGCGTCGACGGCGCGAATCTTGCAGTCATTTTAAAACATCAAAGGTTATCGCCAGCCTCGCGACCGCCTCGCCTACTCTGGGCCCGTCCAATCGGGGTTGTTCGGAATTACCACGACCGAAAGGTGCATCTCATGACCAACACTACTGTGGAAACCCATCCCAACGTCCTCTCGACCTCCGCCATCATCGGCGACAGCGTCGTCAACCGTGCCGGCGAGAACCTCGGCAAAATCGAGGAAATCATGCTCGACCTGGAGAAGGGGCGCGTCGCCTATGCCGTCCTCTCCTTCGGCGGCTTCATGGGGATGGGCGAGAAGCTGTTCGCGATTCCCTTCGAGGCCCTGAAGCTCGACGCCAGCCGGGAACACTTCACGCTCGACGTCGACAAGGACAAGCTGAAGAACGCCCCGGGCTTCGACAAGAACAACCCCCCGAAGGCGTCGGACCGCACCTGGGGCTCCGAGGTCTACAAGTTCTACGGCTACAAGCCCTACTGGCAGTAAGACCAGGACGGTATCGAGCAGGACCGAGGGCGGCCGCAGGGCCGCCCTCTCTTTGTGTGCCAGTCTACGGCGACCGGATTATCGGTAACAATTACATGTAAGAAACGCCGGACTCCTCGCTCTTCGAGGAGATCGCCGCATCCGGGCAGTACCTTCGGTCGCTAGTCTTCGATCACGAAGGTGACCATCATGTTGACCTGGTACTCGGTGATGGCGCCGTCATGCACCCGCACCTGCTGCTCCTTGATCCATGCGCTGCGCACGTTGCGCAGCGTCTTGTTCGCCCGGGCGAGCCCCTGTACGACCGCGTCCTCGAAGCTCTTTTCAGACGTCGCGCTGATCTCTGAAACCTTGGCTATCGACATTCTTGCCTCCGTTCGTTCTGCCTTGCAGCCTAGCCGCCTTGCCGCCGTCCGAAGAACCGCAGTTTCTACAGAGAGTCGAGCGAGAGCCGCCCGTAGAAACTACGGGGGTCCGCTGGGTTCAAAGGGGGATAAGATAGGCTGGAATGGCCCGGCGTCCTCCACGATGAAAAAGCCACCTCCACCCCGCGACCTCGAGGGCGGCCACGACGATGTGGTCGCTGCGCTGCGCGAGCGCACCGCGCAACTGCAGCAGGCCCACTCCGCTCTGGCCGCCGAGCGGCAGCGCTTCTTCTCGCTTCTCGACGAGCTGCCGCTGCTCGTCCTCGTGTACGCTCCGGACCGCTCGGTGCGCTTCGCCAACCGACATTTCCGGGAGCACCTCGGGACCCCGGCGAGCGCGCCGTGGCCGCCTGTCCTGCCTGCGGACCGCGAATGGGCGGCGGCCGACGGCCACACCTACCAGGTGGACACCTACTCCTTCGCCGACTCCGACGGCTCCCGGCTGACTGTGGCCCTCGGCCTCGACGTGACCGAGCGGAAGCTCGCCCAGGAGGCCGACCGGCGCGCCCGCGCCACCGCCGAGGCCTTGCGCGAGGCAACGGTCGCGCTCACCCGCAGCCTCGACCGCGAAATCATCCTGGCGACGCTGCTCGGCCACCTTCGCCGGCTGGTCCCCTTCGATCGGGCCAGCGTCATGCTACTCGAGGAGGAGGCGCGCGTCTCGGTCCGTGCCGTCTTCGACGGCGATCGGGTGGTCCCTCTTGCGCCGGCCGAGCGCCCGCAGTTCCTGGCCACCGATCACCCCATCGTGCACCAGATCCTCACCACCGGCACCCCCGTCCTCATCCCCGACACCGGGGCGCTGCCCGGCTGGAGCCCGCCTGCGGGCCACTCCCACGAGTCGAGCTGGCTGGGAGTTCCCTTGTTCGCTCGTGGCGCCGTCGCCGGCCTGTTCTCGTTGTCCAAGGAGGAGGTGCGCTACTTCAATGACGAGCACGTGAAAGTGGCTGAGGCTCTCTCGTCCCAGACCTCCGTGGCCGTGGAAAACGCCGTCCTCTTCGAGCAGATGCAGGCGGCGACCGCGCGGATGCAGACGCTCTCGCGCCGCCTCGTCGAGATCCAGGAGAACGAGCGGCGCGCCGTCGCCCGGGAGCTCCACGACGAAGCCGCCCAGGCGCTCGTGTCGCTGCGTTACGGCCTGCAGCTCCTGGAGCGCGAGACCGGCGGCCGCGAGGGTGTCGTCGCCCGCGTCGCCGATCTCAAGCAGACGATCGACGCGGTCATCGACAGTCTCCACCGCCTGGCCGGCGACTTGCGGCCCGCCAGCCTCGACCTCCTCGGGCTCGATGCCGCCTTGCGCCAGTACCTGCTGTCGATCGAGTCGAAGTCGACCCTCACCGTGCGCTACAAGGCCCGCGGGTTCGCGGGGAAGCGCCTGCCGGCCGCCGTCGAGACCACGCTCTACCGCGTGGTCCAGGAGGCGGTCACCAATGTCGTACGGCACGCCTCCGCCACCCGGGTCGACGTGCTGGCCGAGCGCCGGGACGGCCGCGTCCTGGTCATGGTGGAGGACGACGGGATCGGCTTCGTGCCCGGACCGGCCAGGGGCGCGGAACGTCTCGGGCTGATCGGGATGCGAGAGCGGGCCGAGGCTCTGGGGGGGACCCTGACCATCGAGAGCGCACCGGGAGAGGGCACGACGATCGCCGTGGAGGTAGCGTGTGGCGACTCGCGTCCTGATCGCTGACGACCACGCCGTCGTGCGTTCCGGCCTGCGAGTGCTGCTCGGAGCCGACCCCGACCTCGAGGTGGTCGGCGAGGCGGGGACCGGCGAGGAGGCGTTGCGCCTCGCCGAGGAGCTTGGCCCCGACGTGGTCCTGCTCGACATCAGCATGCCCGGCGAGAACGGGATCGAGACCGTCCGCCGCCTCAAGGCGAAGCTTCCCGCGCTGGTGGTGCTGTTCCTCACCATGCACGAGGAGGAGAACATGCTGCTGGAGGCCCTGCGCGCCGGCGGCGACGGCTACGTCGTCAAACGGGCCGATGAGGCGGAGATCCTCCGGGCCATCCGCACGGTGCGGCGCGGCGATGTCTACGTCCACCCCGCGATGACGCGCGCCCTCCTCGGCCCCACCGAAACCACCGAACGCCGGCAGGAGCCCGTCGAGCCGCTGACCCGCCGCGAGATCGACGTCCTGCGCCTCCTGGTTCGGGGGAACACCAATCGCCAGATCGCCGAGCTGCTCGTCCTCTCCATACGCACCGTCGAGAGCCACCGCGCCAACGTCATGGGCAAGCTCGGGCTCTCCAGCCGCGTCGAGCTGGTGACCTACGCCGAGGAGCAGGGTCTGCTCTGAGGAGCGCCCGGAAGAGCTTGAGAACAGCGTGCTATAAACCTCGCCGATCATGGACGGGGCCAAACCCAAGGCGGCGGCGCCCTCGATCACCGGCGTCAACTCAGGGAAAGGGAGGTCCGAATGAACCGCAAGTGCTTGACTATCCTGGCTTTGGGATTCGCCGCGCTCCTTTACGGCCCTTCCACGGCAGTGGCCCAACCACTGAGCTCCTTCGCGGTGCTGGGTGGCTCGACAGTGACCAATACCGGCCCGACGATCGTGAATGGCAATCTGGGCGTCAGCCCGGGTAGCGCGGTCACCGGCTTTCCTCCCGGGATCGTGGCTGGAGGGACGATCCACGCCGCCGACTCGGTCGCGGCCCAGGCTCAGGCCGACCTCACAACCCTGTACAACGACTTGGCGAACGCCGCGTGCAACACCGACTTGACCGGGCAGGATCTGGGTGGGATGACGCTCACGCCAGGCGTCTACTGCTTTGCGTCCTCGGCCCAGCTGACGGGAACGCTGACTCTCGACGCGCAAGGCAACTCCAATGCCATCTTCATCTTCCAGATAGGAAGCACGCTCACGACCGCGAGCGCCTCGTCTGTCCTCCTGATCAACAATGCATCGAGCTGCGGAGTGTTCTGGCAGGTCGGCAGCTCCGCGACCCTGGGCACGGGCACCGCGCTGGCGGGAAGCATTGTCGCGCTCACCAGCATCACCCTCAATACCGGCGCCAGCGTGACCGGAAGAGCCTTGGCGCGGAATGGCGCCGTGACGCTGGACAACAACCAGGTCACCGTATGCAGCGGCGGTCCCAGCTTTCCCGCGGCGATTCCCACGCTCTCGGAGTGGGCGATGATCGTTCTGACTTGCCTCTTGGTCTTGTTCGGCTTGGCAGCGATGCGCAGGTGAGCGGAAAACCGGGAAGCCGATGGAGGGATTCCATCGAATCCACCGTGCTCCGCTCCACGCTGCTAGTATCGGCCGACAGTCCTCCTCCAGGAAAGGAGCTTCCATGAGCCTTCAAATGCCGAACGTGCGTCAGTTCCGTCCACCCCGCCTTCGAGGGCATCTCATTGTGCGGGTGATCGTTATTCTCATCGCCGCCATCATCCTTTTCTCGACCTGGTTCACCATCGACCCCGAGGAGGCGGGCGTCGTGCTGCGCTTCGGCCGTTTCGTGCGCCAGGTCCCTTCCGGCCTGCACATGAAGCTTCCCTTTCCGCTCGAGACCATCGTGAAGGTTCCGGTCGAGCGGCAGTTGAAGGAGGAGTTCGGGTTCCGCACCCAGGAAACCGGCGGGGCGGGCGTCCAGACGACCTACTCCGACGAAGACCTCTCCGCGGAGTCTCTGATGCTGACCGGCGACCTGAACGTCGCCGTCGTCGAGTGGACCGCGCAGTTCCGCGTCCGCGATCCGTACAAGTATCTCTTCAAGGTGAGGAACGTCCGCAAGACGTTCCGCGACATGAACGAGACGGTCATGCGCGAGGTGATCGGCGATCGCAGCGTCAATGAAGTTTTGACGGTCGGCCGTCAGGAGATCGCCGCCGAGGTGGAGCAGCGGCTGCAGGCGCTCTGCGATCAATACGAGAACGGGATCAAGGTCGAGCAGATCGTGCTGCAGGACGTGAATCCGCCGGACGCCGTCAAGCCGTCGTTCAATGAAGTCAACCAGGCGCAGCAGGAGCGGGAGAAGCTGATCAACCAGGCGCGTGCCGACTACAACCAGATCATTCCGCGCGCCAAGGGGCAGGCGGAGCAGACCCTCGAGCAGGCCCAGGGCTTCGCCACGGACCGCGTCAACCGCGCCCACGGTGATGCGGAGCTCTTCATACAGGTCCATGCCGCGTATCAGCGCGCGCCGGAGGTGACGCGGCGCCGCATGTACCTCGAGACGATGAGCGCGATCTATCCCAAGGTGAAGCGGAAGATCGTGGTCGACGACAGCCTCAAAGGCGTCCTGCCGCTCCTTTCGCTCGATCAACAGACGGAGGTGAAGCCGTGAAACAGGTCAGGCTTGCAGTCCTCGCCATCGCCGGGATCCTCGTCTTCGCCGTCCTCTCGAGCGCGCTCTTCACGGTCAAGGAGACGGAGCAGGTCGTCATCACGCAGTTCGGCAAGCCGGTCGGAAAACCGATCTCAACGCCGGGCCTGAAGCTGAAGATGCCATTCGTGCAGACCGCGCATGCGTTCGAGAAGCGCTTCCTCGAATGGGACGGCGATCCGAATCAGATCCCGACCAAGGACAAGCGCTTCATCTGGGTCGATTCGTATGCGCGTTGGCGCGTCACAGACCCTCTGCTGTTCTTCCAACGCCTCCACGACGAGCGCGGCGCGCAGTCGCGGCTCGACGACATCCTCGACGGCGAGACGCGGAACACGATCGCCAAGCACGAGCTGATCGACCTCGTCCGGTCGACGAACCGGCCGTTCGTCGTCGCCGAAGACATCGCCGAGCTGAGCCAGCCGGAGGCGGCAGAGCGGGTCGAATTCGGCCGCGAGAAGCTGACGGAGGAAGTGCTCCAGAACGCCCGTCGCCGCACTGGAGACCTGGGCATCGAGATCCTCGACTTCCGCATCAAGCAGATCAACTACGTCGACGAGGTACGGCAGGAGGTCTACGCGCGCATGATCTCGGAACGCAAGAGGATCGCGGAACGCTACCGCTCCGAGGGCGCGGGCGAGGCAGCGCGCATCGCGGGAGAGAAGGACCGCCAGCTCCGGGTCATCGAGTCGGAGGCCTACCGCGCCGCGCAGGAAATCCGTGGCAAGGCCGACGCCGAGGCGGCCGACATCTATGCCGCCGCCTACAACCGCGATCCCGACTTCTACCGCTTCCTCAAGTCGATGGGAACGCTCCAGGAGAGCTTTGACACCGAGACGGTGCTCCTGTTGTCGACCGACAGCGAGCTGCTGCGATATCTGGACGCCGCACGGTGACGCCAACCGCCGGGTGAGGTGCCTTACTCGTAGCGCAAGGCGATGATCGGATCGACCCGGCTCGCGCGGCGCGCCGGGAGCCAGACGGCGAGCAAGGCGACGGCGCTCAGCAGGATGGGCACGCCGATGAAGACCAGTGGATCCCGCGTGCCCACCTCGAACAGGAACGTGGCCATGAACTGCGCCAGGCCGAGCGCCGCGGCGACACCGAGGAGGACGCCCGCCAGCGCCAGACGCAAGCCCTGGATCACCACCATGTTCTTGACCTCGGCGGCTTGCGCTCCGAGCGCCAGCCGGATGCCGATCTCCTGCGTTCGCTGCTCGACCGAATAGGCCATCAAGCCATAGATGCCGATCGCCGCCAGCAGCAGAGCGGAGACCCCGAACACGGTCATCAGCCACATGTTGAAACGCTCGCGCGAGGTCGAGACAGACACGACGTCGGCCATCGATCGGACATTGGAGACGGGCAGCCCGGTCGCCTGCCGGAGCTGCTCCTGGATCGCGTTGCTCAGGGCATAGGGCTCGCCCTGGGTGCGGACGACCCATGCCATGGGTGTCAGGAGAACGTTGAGCGCATTCGCTGCGTCCGGCACTTGCGCCTGCGGGATGTACATCGTCGGCTGCGGGTCGCTGTTGAGGCCGCCGTCGCGCGTGTCGCCGACCACTCCGATGATCTGGCGTTCGGGCTCCTCGGCGAACTCGCGCATGACGCCGCGCCCGATGACAAGCCGGTCGTTCAGCGGATTGCTTTTCGGCCAGTACTGCCGCGCCATGGCTTCGTTGATAATGACCACGGCAGGCGACAGGCTGTCATCGCGCTCGGTGAACGAGCGCCCACGCTTGACCGGAATGTCGAACACCTCGAAATAACCTGGCGAGACCGTCATCCAGGCTCCCTCGCCATGGAACGGACCTTCGGCGGGCCGGCCGACGATGAGGAACGGCAGACCGTAGCCCCCCTCCAGCGGCACACAGCACGTGGCACTCGCGTTGACCACGCCCGGTACCGCACGCAGCCGTTCGACCCCGTCACGGACCAACTGCTCGACGCCCTCGGATTTCAGGAAGCGCGGGCCGGTCAGCGACATGCGCATCGTCAGGACGTTCTCCGCGTCGAAGCCTGGGTCCACCCGGCCGAGCGCGATCGCGGAGCGAATCAGCAGCGCCGATCCGATGAGGAGGACCAGCGCCAGCGCGACCTCCGTCACCACCAGGATCGCACGCGTCTTGTTCTGCCGGAAACCGCTGCCCGACCGGCCGCTGCTCTCCTTGAGCGACGTCGTGAGATCGGTGCGCGAGCTCTGCAGCGCCGGAATCAGGCCGAACAGAATGCCTGTGCCGAGGGAGACTGCGAGCGTGAAGACAAGGACGCGCCAGTCGACTCCGACCTGCGAGCCGCCCTCTCCGACGCGGGGAAGCCCCGCCGTGTTGACGGCCAGCAACGCGCGGATGCCGATCATGCCGAGCAGCAGACCCAGCCCTCCGCCCACCAGCGAGAGCACGACGCTTTCCGTCAGCAGTTGACGGATGATGCGTCCGCGCGTACCGCCGATCGCCGTCCGGATTGCGATCTCACGCCGCCGGGCCGTCGCGCGTACCAGCAGGAGGTTGGCGACATTGGCGCACGCGATCAGGAGGACGAAGCATACTGCGCCCGCGAGCACGAGCAGCGTCGGCCCGATGTTGCCGACGAGCATCCCTTGAATCAACTCCACGTTGAAGCTGTCGTTCGGCCCGATCGCGTCGGGAAACCTGCGCCGGTACTCGGCCGCCGACTGCTGTAGCTGCGCCTGCGCCTGCTGGATAGTGACGCCGGGCTTCAGCCGGCCCAGCGCCTGGAAATAGTGACCCTGGTCCGCCGAGTTGGGATCGAGCCGGAACGGAATCCAGACCTGCGGGGTGGGTCCGAGCTCCGAGAAATCGAGGTCGCGCACGACGCCGATGACGGTGTACGGCTCACTGCTCAGGGAGATCGTCTTGCCGATGATGTCTCGATCGCTGTTGAAGCGCGTGGACCAGAGCCCCTGGTCGAGCACGACAACGCGCCCGCCCCCCGGACGGTCCTCATCGGCCGTGAACGTCCGGCCCTGAACGACCGACGCACGGAAAAGACGAAAGAAGTCCGCAGAGACCTGACCGGATCGAAGCTGCTCCGGGAAGCTGCCGCCGGTGAAGTTGACGACGCCCGTCCGGAACGCCGCGACGTCCTGGACCACGCTGGTCTGCCGGCGGTAGTGCTGGAACTTTGCAGGCGACGCCGCTCCTCCTCCCCCCTGCGGCGTCACGTTCACGAACATCACCATTCGATCAGGGTCAGGGAATGCCACCGGCCGCAGCAGGATCGCATTCACGACGGAGAAGATCGCGGTGTTGACGCCAATTCCGAGGGTCAGCGCGGCAATGGCCGCCAGCGTAAACGCCGGGCTCTGCGCGAACATCCGCACCGACTGTTTCAGGTCTTTGAAGAAAGTTTCCATGGAAAGCATGTCAACGTTTGCGCGCTTACCGCGGCGCGTCGGTCTGTTCTGGGCTCACCCCAGCGTCTTCGTAGGCCTGCCGCAGCAAGCCGTCGACTTCGATACGGCTGGCCCATTCCTTCAGATAATTGAAGTCGAGTCGAGCACCCTGAACCTTCAGGACGCCAAGAATGTCGTTCCACTGTCGATCGGAGGCGCGATTGCCTTTCTGGTACCAGAGAAGCTTCTGCAGGACTGTATCCTCCGCGCTGGCGACATGAAGCGTCGTCCCGGGCTCTCCCGGGACGGGAAGGACCTGGCGCCGAGCCATCTCCTGAAGCGATAAGGGTTCCGCCTTCAGCACGAAGATATCGACCTTGATCGTGGTCTTCAGGTGGATGAGATTGAAGGACGAGCGCCGCTGGATGGCTTGGAGAACACGCTCCGGAGATACGTAGAAGCTCTCGGCGACGGCGGCAACGAAAAGCTGCACGTGCTCGACGCGGAGATCCGCCACCAGATCGCCATCCTGGGTCGAACGCGGAATGCCGTGCAGGGAGCTGGCGAGGGAGCCTCCGACGGCATAAGGGACTCGCAGATCCTCGAGGACTCTGACGACCTCCAGAATGACCCTCAGGGCCTCATCCGGCGGGATCATTCAATACCCCTTGACCTCAGGGTCCCATCCGAACGCCTCGATCATCGTTTCCCTGTCCAGCCACAACGCAGCCAGCCGGAGGCGCAGCTCCTGCTCGGAGAGGTTCGGCCCATATTGAGCCTGAATTCTCATCGCGGCCATCTGCTGGGCCATCCGGTTCAGCTCGAAGACCTGCCGGAGCTTCTCCCAAGGCGTCATACGGCGGTATCCCTCCAGGAGGAGCTCCTCGATCTCCTGCGGCGTATCGGCGGATTGGGTCCTCATTGCAGAGTGCCCTCCCTCCTGGCATCACGCATTTCGTTGGTAATCCGTACAGTCATCACGCTCACCCTCGTGACGCGCGCCAGGAGGTCAATGACCATCTCCTTGTAGTCGGCAAAGCGGTAGGTGTCGAAGCGGGCGCGGATGGTTGGGTCTTTCGGCTTCTTTTCTTTGTACTGGTCCAGGATCCATTCCAGAGCTGAGCGGTTGCCGAGCCTGTACTCCCAGGCCTCGGGCGGAACACCGGCGAGGGTGGTCTCGCTGTCGAGCCTGATGCGGCCGGCTTCTTTGTCGGCCTTGAGCATCGCCTTGGGTGTTATACCGGCCTTCCGTGCGCCTTCGTCCCTTACATCGGTCCGCCGGAGCGGCCAGGGCTCGACGGTCTCGTAGCCGATGTGCAGGTCCATCAGGGTCTTGCCCCATTCGGTCCACTGCCAGAGGTCCGGGTAGAAGGGGATGCGCGGAAACTCGCGTTTGAGGTTCAGGGCGTACTTCTCGCGGTACACCGGGTCGTGCAGCACGCCGTAGACATAGTGGAAGATGTCATCCTTGGCGATCGGGCGCTCTTTCTTACCACGGCCGGTCTGGTAGTTCTTCTTGAACTGGTCGAGTGCCCAGTCAGTGATGTTGTCGCGGACTGCGCCAGATTCTTCAAACGCGAGAAGAGGAACTTGCTGGTAAGCGTCCACCGAGGCACCGAAATGCAGGTCGGCTACACCGTCAACGGCCAGTACCACGTAGTCTGTTCGCGACCCAATGTCGCTGAAACATATCGCAGCGTTCCTAGCCCCAGGAGGAAACATCAACTCGCACGCGCCCGGGCGGTCGATGAAAAGAGGTGATTGATATAGAAATACAGAGGTAAAAGGCCGGTACGCCGCCTTTCGAATCCGCTGAGTGCTCAGCGCCTCTCTCGCGCCGTTTTGAGCGCGACGCTTGAGCGTTTCGGACCACTTGATTACCGGGCTGAACTCCCTGGCGGACCGCTTATGAGCCTCGTAGCCGCGGACCAGAAGTTCGGCCTTCCTTCGGAGGACAACGGGGCTTAGGTCGTACACCCATTCATCGCGATTGGTGGAAACGCCGAGGGAAAACAGCTTGAAGATCGCTTTCTCCTCGCGGGTCTTCTTCGCCCCTTTCGCTTCCTTGGTTGCGATCGATATCAGCGCGTCGAAGTCGTTTTCAACCTGATTAATCCAGTTGCCATCCGCGTCGGGCCTGACCTCCTGCAGCTTTCTTTCAGCGAGGCGCCGGGCCGAAAGAAACTCGCTTTTCTCGTCGCCCCTAGCGTAATCCCGCACCGTTTCATAGAAAACGCGGCAACCATTGGTTCCGTTTTTCCGAACGAGGAAATACACCGCCACGCCGACTCGAATCTGGTCGCCAAAGACATTGCCGCCTTCCCTTCGACGCCTCTCACCACTGGTCCGTGCGTTGCCCTTCAAATCAACTATCCAGATCTGGTTGAACTCTTCCGCTACCACCTTCCTGAAACCATCGAACGTCCGGCTGTCGATGAAAGAAGAGTTGCTGACAAAGGCAATGATCCCGTTCTTGTCCACCCGATCGCTTGCCCAGCGAAGGAACCGCGCGTACATGTCGTAGAGCTTGGTCTTCTGCGCCGTGCTCTCGGCGATGTAGGTGGCCTTGACGCGCTGGTCGATCTCCGGGTACTCGCGGTTCTTGTTGTTCTCGTTCTCGTTGAGCTGGTTTGCGTTGTAGGGCGGGTTGCCGAGGATCACGCTGATCGTACGGCTGTTCTGACGTTTGATACGAGCTACGTTCTCTTCCGTGACGCTCCCGAACAGGCCCATCTGCGTACCGGGCGTCGCGGTGTGTTCGCCGACGTTGTCGAGCGTGTCCAGAAAGCAGAGATTCGGAAACTCCTCGTACTCGCCGGTGATCGCCGCGTAGGTCGCCTCGATGTTCAGGTTTGCCACGTAGTACGGCAGGATCGCCACTTCGTTGGCGTGCAGCTCCTCGCGGTACTTGTGCTTGAGCTTCGCCGGCTGGCCGCGGAAGTGCTCCAGCAGCTCGCAGATGAACGTGCCGGTGCCGGTGGCCGGGTCCAGGATCTCGACATCTTTGTCGATCAGGTTGCGGCCGAAGTGCTGCTCGCACAGCCAATCGGCGCTCTCGATGATGAAGCGAACGATCTCGTTCGGCGTGTAGACCACGCCCAGCCGATCGGCCGCCTTGGGGTTGTAGACCCTGTAGAAGCCTTCATAGATGACCTTGAGGAAGCTCTGCTTCTCATGGTGCGTGGCGATCTGCGCGGCAGCGGAGCGGATCGCTGCGTAATATGGTTCCAGTGCCTTGAGCGTCTGGAACTTGGTGTTGCCGGTGAAGAAGGTATCCTCGAGCTTGTAGAGCTCGCGCGCCACGTTGTTGTCCTGGTGGAACGGGGTGCCCGAAAAGACCGCGGCGAAGATCCCTTCGGTGAGGATGTGCTGGATCAACATCTCCCGCACATCGGCAGCCGTGAGGCTGGGGTTGATGGTCTCCTGCGCGTGTGCAAGGAAGGCTTGCGCCGCTTTCCGGAACTTCGAGTTGGCGCTATGGGCCGCTTCGATCATCTCCCGCAGGGCCTCCAGCACGAAGGGGAGGTCCGCCTTGAACTGCTCCACCGCCTTCCGGAACTGTGCCACTATGGGCGGCGTGTAGTCGAAGAACAGACGGAGGAGCTTTTCGAGCTTCTCCACGTCGTCTACGGCGCACCGCATCACCTCGGTCCTGGCCTGCAACAGGACCGCCTGCGTCGAGTCCTCGAAGATGATGTTGTCCTGCGGGTAGCCGCGCCGCAGCTTTACCGCGATCTCGGAGTCGAGGTCGTCCTGCTCGTCCTTGGCTTCCCAGTAGCCGAAGGGGACACGCAGAGCGTGCAACAGAGCGCCGTCGACGTAGCGGCGCTCTTTCGTAGGCGCGGCGATCTCATACTCCGGGACGAAGATAAGGTCGTGCGTCCGTGCCCAGCCCTTGAGGAGGTCTTTGAACGCCTCGCGCACGACGGACTCGCGGTGCGTGCCTGCCACCTTGCGCAAATCCCGGAGCTGGTTGAGGTACTGCTGGATCAAGTAGCTCAAGCGGTGGCGTCTCCTTGGGGAAAATCCAGCATAAGTTTAGCTGGACCAAGCGTCGGCTGGGAAGGCCCGGCCATGGAAGTCACTATAGCAAGGCCACGTAGTTGGACCCCAGGCTGATGTCTCGGCGATCGCTGGGAGGCGGAGCCCACTCAAAGACGTGCGAGGCATTCCTCGATGGCCTTTCCGACCACCTTGGCGGTTTTCGTACCTACCCCTGCCTGGCGGGCGTGGGCACGCCAGCGGGCGGCAGCCGAGGCCACTTCGTCGAGAATCGTTTGGGCCTCGTGGCTTGAGATGCTCGCCGGACCTGCCAATTGCAGCAGGTGGCTGCGCGCAGGCGCTCGACCCTCTCCGGCGACGGTCATGGTGTGCTCGCCGCCAGGGCCGGGAGCGAAAACGAGGTCGTAGGCCGGTGCCAGCTCCCAGTTTCCTTCATCGGTCAAACGGAAGGCGAAGTTCTTTACATGGTCGTCACGGTTGTGGGTCAGCACGTTGAAGACCATCCGGCGGTAGGATTCCAGGACGTCCTGATGATTCCTGGTCAGGATCCGCGTCACCTCGAGCAGTTGCCGGTAGTCGCAGCTCGGAATACGGAAATTGGACTGGATGAGATTGCCGAACGTTTGCACGTGGTAACGATGGTTGCCCTGGCGATCGAAGCGCTCCACGCCAAAGAACCGCTCTCCCTGAGGTGTCGCGAAAAGCCTGGCGGGCGGCATCGCGATGCCCGCGTCCCTCGCCATGAGGGAGTAGGCCAGCTCGCCTGGACCCATGTCCGGTGAGTCTTGCCGGGCATGGAGCTTGACGATCCAATGCGTGTAGCCTGGTGGAAGGTCGTCTTCTCCTGAGAGGATCGCATCCTCACTGATCCCGACCAGCACCTTCGGCCGCGCGCCAGCGGGGCTGCCTCCGGCGCGTAGGAGCTGCGGCAGCACCTCCCTCGCGGAGCCTTCGATCACTTGCCGGGAAGCGTGAGCCATCTCGTGCAGGTCGAGGATCCGTGCCTGTTGGTCTCCCGGGTCGGCTGGCGGGTGATAGGTAAGCGCCCCCATGGTCCTGGTACCGAGATACGCAAGCCGATCCAGCACCGACACTTCGGCGAGGGCCGATCCTTGCTGCTCGAAGAAGCGATCCATGAGCAGCAGCCCCCAACCATCCGGCAAGGAGTCGTCAAAGAGGCCGAAGATCGGGCCGAAAGCGTAATCTCGGTGCTCGATGAGGCCCTGCTGCGGTGGAAGCTTGAAGGGAGACAGCCACAGGGGATCGCGCAGAAAGGCCGGGGCGTACTCGAAATACACCCGCCCACCGGCCGGCCGCGGTCCGGTCTCTGCCAACTGGCCGACGATGCGCTCCCGGCCCGGCTGGTGAGTGAGACGCACCTCCAGCTTCTTCATATACGGCCTCGTTTGCGCGGGGATCGCGTCTCGGCGGCCTCCAACTCGGCCAGTGACGATGCCCGAGGGCCCTGGAAAAGAGCCTCGAAGTCATCCAGCCGGTTCAGGGCAAAGGCGAGCTCGAGCAGATTCTGGAGCGACACCCGGCCCGACTCCTCGAAGCGCCGCAGCGATGCCAAGCTGACTCCGGACCGTTTGGCCAGCGTGGCCTGCTTCCAACCCCTGGCCAGCCGCAGCGCTTTGATCCGGGCCGCCAAGGTTCTGCTGACGTTCTCGGGCGTCTCCAGTGAAAATCCGTCCATGGCGCCGTCCTCATCTGGTCGCGTAGCGCTCAGCAACCGCTAGTATAGTAGCGATAGATGGCAACGATACCGAGAAGCGTCTATATTTTAGCTATTCTGATGGATTTCAGCCCCTAGGATCGCAGGCCAACCCGGTGCACACTCTTGGAAATCCGCGGCAGGCGCGGCCGGCCGTTGGTGGCCGTGCCACGGACCTGCCGGCAAGGGGAGACCGCCATGTTTCGAAGAGACCTCTTCCGCTGCTTCGCCGTCGCCGTCCTGCTCGCCAGTCTCCTGGCGCCCGCGACAGCCGCGGCGGCGCCTTGGACCGGCTCGCCCGCCGCACCTGGCCAGAGCCTCGTCGCCTCGATCTGGGACTTTTTCCACGACCTGTTTCTGGCCGAGATGGATACCGGAGGCTGCATCGATCCCGATGGCCGCAACATCTGCGCCGGGGCCGGAGCAGCCGAATCAGGTGACCCGGGATCGAGCCTCGACACTCGCGGCGCCATCGATCCGAACGGTTAGTCCCCTCTGGAGCCGGAGGGCACGGCTAGGTGCGGGTGTGCCCTCCCGGTTCGTATCCGTCCTCCACATCCGGGGCTTGCGCGCGATTCCGTATGTGCGGTACTTTAGTCCCGCTTGCGGGAACGAACACCGTGCTCTTGCGAGATATGCCGACGCGCGAGGAGGTCGCCGAGCTCTTCGCCTCGGTACGCCCTCGGCTCGTGCGGCTCCTGTGTCGCTCCGAGGTGCCTCCGGAGGTGGCGCAGAAGCTGCTCGAGGAGGCTGCGCTCGCCCTACTCGACCGCTGGGGTCGGATCTCCCACCGCGATTGGTGGCTGCTCGATCGGCTGAATCGGTCCCTTCGGCGTCACGCCTTGAACCCTCTCCCTAGGAGTCCGGACAATGAAGAAAAGGAAGGATCGCGGTCCTGACCCGGAGACCCCGGCCCCACAGCCGGCCCTGTACGAGGCAGTATTCGATCGAGCCTTCGAGGCCACGGACAGGCGGCTCCCGGAGTTGCTCCGCGAGGTCGACGAAGCGGCGGCTCTACTTGCCGAGCTCCTGGGGACTCCGGAGGCGGAGCGGCGGAGGCTCGTCGAGACCGGGGTTCGGTTCCAGTCCCTCCAGCTTTGCGGCCTGCTCGAAATGCGGAGCCGTGAAGCCTGGTTCGAGGATCCGGCGCGCGCTGTTGCTCTGGCGGAGCTGGCGGTTGCTGCTGCCACTCGGCTGGACGAGGCGCACTACGGCGTGCAGCGCGCCGAGGATGCACGAGCCTCGGCCTGGGCCTATCTGGGCAATGCCTGCCGCATCGCGGCGGACCACCGCCGGGCCGAACAGGCGCTGGCAACCGCGGAGGAGCACCTTCGGCGTGGTGGAGGGGATGCCTATACAGAGGCCCTCCTCCTGGGCTTCGAGGCTTCGCTGCGTGGCGCCCAAAGGCAGTTCGATGAGGCAGCACGGTTGTTGGATGACGCGATCGCCACCTACCGGGAGGCCAGGGACCGACAGCAGGAAGGAAAGGCTCTCGTCAAGAAGGGAATGATCCTAGGGTACGCCGGCCGCCATGACGAGGCGATCCGTTTGATCCGCCGCGGCCTCGCCCGGCTGGACATCGTCCAGGAGCCTCGGTTGCTGGTGGCGGCGCGGCACAATCTGACCTGGTTCCTGAACGAGAGCGGCCGGCACCAGGAGGCGGAGGCGAGCGTGGAAGAATCGCGGCGGCTCTATCTCGATCTGGGCGAGCGGACGAATCTGGTGCGGCTCCGGTGGCTGGAGGGCAACATTGCGCGCGAGCTCGGTCGGGAGGAGGCGGCCGAGGCCGCGCTGCAGGAGGCGCGGGATGCGTTCCTCGAGAGTGGCATCGGCATCGACGCCGCGCTGGTGTCGCTCGACCTCGCTGCGATCTATTTCCGGCGGAAGGACACCGGCGCCCTCAAGCGGCTCGCTGCCGAGATCGAGCCGGTGTTCGCGGCGGGGGACCTCCAGCAGGAGGCCCTGGCCGCCCTCCTGCTGTTCCGCCAGGCCGCTGAGGCTGAGGAGGTCACCCTGGACCTGCTCGACCAGGTCGCCACCGGCCTCCAGCCGGCGCGCGGCAACCTGGAACGGCGGTTCCGGGCGGGGAGCTGACTGAAAGCCGGCGGGACGCCGGCGCTCCCAGGGTCACCCACCCAGTACCTGGATAGCCCTGGACGCGGTATACTCGCGGCGCTTCCGAGGAGACCGGGATGCCGAAAGTGGCCCAGGCCGACTTGCAGTTGGATTGGCAGCAGCTTCTGACTGCGGCGCAACCTTATGCTGAGGTCAAGGACCTCAAGGACGAGCTCGCCCTCCTCCAGACGTCGTACGACCGGCTCCTCCAGCTCAGCAGTCTTCGCGACGAGATGCGGGCGAAGGCCCAGCGGGCCACGCAGGAGATGGGCGAGGTCAAGGAGGAAGGCAAGGACGCCGCCATGCGCGTCCGCTCCGTGCTCCAGGGAATTCTCGGCGTCCGCAACGAGCGGCTGGTGGAGTTCAACGTGGCGCCGCACCGTCTCCGGCGGCGGCGGCGCCGGTCGAAGCCCGCACAGGCCTCGTCTCCGGCGGTCCCGCCTTCCAAGTAGCCCACCCCCGCCTCTGTGCGGCTCCCTCCACCTTCCCCTCTGCCACACCTGCGAGGGCTACCGACGCCCACCGTCCCTGGGTGTCCATCCAGGGTTGGGCAGTCGCTGCCCTTCGTTAAGGGGTGACCCGTTAAGGTTGGGCAGTCGCTGCCCTTCGTTAAGGGGTGACCCGTTAAGGTTGGGCAGTCACTGCCCTTCGCTAAGAGGCGACCCGTTAAGGTTGGGCAGTCACTGCCCTTCGTTAAGAGGCGGCCCGTTAAGGTTGGGCAGTCACTGCCCTTCGTTAAGAGGCGACCCGTTAAGGTTGGGCAATCACTGCCCTTCGGTAAGAGGCGACCCGTTAAGGTTGGGCAGTCACTGCCCTTCGTTAAGAGGTGACTCGTTAAGGTTGGGCAGTCGCTGCCCTTCGTTAAGGGGCGAGCCGTTAGGGTTGGGCAGCCGCTGCCCTTCGTCGAGAGCCGGCCGCGATTCCGAGGCGCGGAGGCCGGATTTCGGCACTGGAAGGGCGTTTTTCCGGGCAGTTTGCGCCAGTGGCGGAGGTGCGGAGTGTAGAATGAGGACGGGTTCCGTCCGCAGGGACCTTTTCGTCGGACGCGCCCGCGGGGCGCGGTGCCCTTCCGGGAGTGTGGTTTGCCCTATACGATTGGCCTGGATACGCGTAACGTCAAGGAGTCGGGGATCGGGATCTATGCCGGCAACCTGGTGCGCGCCCTGGCCCGTGTGGACAACGAGAACCGCTATGTGCTCCTCGCCCGGCCCCAGGACCGCGAAGCGTTCCGCGACCTGCCGGACAATTTTCGTCCGATCTTCGAGAAGGCGCCGGTCTATTCCATCCGCGAGCTCATGGCGCTCTCCTGGCGCCTGCTCCGGCTGCGCATCGACCTCTATCACTCGACCCACTACATCACGCCGGTGGTCTTCCAGTCGCCCGTGGTCGTGACCATCCACGACATCGCGCACCTTTTCTACCCGGACTTCCTGCCCAGCCGGCTGGCGTTCCTGTACGCCCAGCGCATGCTCCGCCGGACCCTGACGCGCGCCGACCACATCATCGCTGTCACCCAGACCACGCGCTCGGACCTGATCGAGCACTTCGACGTGAGCCCGAAGAAGGTCCAGGTGGTCTACAACGGCGTGGACGACGCCTTCCGCCAGCGGCTGGCGCCGGAGGAGCTCGACCGCTGGCGGCGCAATCTCGGGCTCCAGGGGCCGTATGTGCTGTTCGTCGGCAATCCGTTCCCGCGCAAGAACCTGGACACGGTGGTCCAGGCCTTTGCCCGCGCCCGCAAGATCGCGCCGTTCGACGCCACGCTGGTCTGCATCGGCGACCGCGCCGGCACGGAGTTCAAGCTCCGCCAGCGTGCCGCGGACCTGGGGATCGCCGACCGTGTCCGGCTGCTGGGCCGCGTCGCGCCGGAGGCCCTGCCGGCCATCTACCAGGGGGCCACGCTCTTCCTCTATCCAACGCTCTACGAGGCGTCGGCCATGCCGGTGGTCGAGGCCATGGCCTCGGGAGTGGCGGTGATCACCTCCAACACGGCCTCGCTCAAGGAGGTGGCGGAGGGGTACGCGCACCTGGTGGACCCGCTGGACATCGAGGGGATGGCCAAGGCGATCGCGCACACGATGTCCGACCCGGAGCACCGGACGGGGCTCGCCCGGCTGGGAGCCAAGCGGGCCGAGGACTTCCGCTGGGGCCAGACGGCGCGGAAGACGGTGGAGATCTACCGCGCGGCCATCGAATCCCGCAGCGTCGCGCCCGCCGCGCCGACCGCTCCGACTGCTTCAGACACCGGCCAGTCCCGCGGAGCCGCGGCATGACGGTGGCGCTCGAGCCTCTGCCGGTCGAGGCGATCCGCAAGCGGGAGGCCCGGCCGCCGCGCGTGGCCCTGGTCCACGACTGGCTGACCGGGATGCGGGGAGGCGAGAAGGTGCTGGAGGCGGTCGCCGCCCTCTTCCCCGAGGCGCCGATCTACACGCTCTTCCATTTCCCGGGCAGCGTGAGCCAGGCGCTCGAAAGCCATCCGATCCGCACCAGCTTCCTGCAGCGGGCGCCGGGCGTGCGCGAGCACTACCGCCGGTACCTGCCGCTCTTCCCGGTGGCGATCGAGGAGCTGGACCTCACGGGCTTCGACCTGGTGATCAGCTCGAGCCACTGTGTGGCCAAGGGGATCATCCCCTCGCCGGACGCGCTCCACGTCTGCTATTGCCACACGCCGATGCGCTATGCCTGGGACCAGGAGCACGCCTATTTCCCGCGCCGCGAGGGGATGAGCGCCCGCCTGCGCTCGCTGGCTCTGACGGCGCTGCGCTCCTGGGACGTTTCGTCGGCCTCGCGCGTACACCTCTTCGTGGCGAATTCGTCGTTCGTCGCCCGGCGCATTCGCGCCTACTACGGCCGCGACGCCGAGGTCCTGCATCCGCCGGTCGACACCGCGTACTTCACGCCGGGGACGGCCAAGGACAGCGGTTATTGCCTGATGGTCTCGGCGCTCGCGCCGTACAAGCGGGTGGATCTGGCCATCGCGGCCTGCGACCGGCTGGGGATGGAGCTGCGCATCGTGGGCGACGGGCCGGAGCGGGAGCGGCTGGAGGAGCTCGCCGGGCCGCAGACCCGGTTCCTGGGCCACGTCGAGCCGCGGCGCCTGCGCGACCTCTACCGGGGGGCGCGGCTGTTCCTCCAGCCGGGGGTCGAGGACTTCGGCATCGCCGCGGTGGAGGCCCTGGCCTGCGGCACGCCCGTGGTGGCGGTAGCCAAGGGAGGAGTCCTCGACATCGTCGACGACGGCCGGCACGGGGTCCTCTATCCGGACTGGGGCGGGCCGTCCGATCTGGCCGAGGCGATTGACAAAGCGCGGGAGATCGACTTCAATAACTTGGACCTGCGCAAGCGTGCGGAGTCCTTTGCCGTCGAGCGATTCACCGATCGCTTGCGTTCTCTTCTGTCATCCCGTCCTGGTTTCGAGCTGAGGGATTCGTCCGTTGATCCGACAACGTCATCGCACCACCGCCGGCATTTATCTGGCCGGTGACCTCGTCGCCACGCTGGCCGCCTTCTTCGCGGCGTGGCTCCTGCGGTTCGAGGTCGAGGTCATCCCGGTCACCAAGAACGTCCCCGAGTTCACGCCGTACCTGCGCCTCATCCCGTTCGTCCTGGCGCTCTGGCCCGTGGTCTTCTATTTCCACGGCCTCTATCAGAACCGCCGCGCCAGGAGCCGCGTCGACGAGGTGCTCACCATCGCCATGGCGGTGCTGGTAGCCACCGTGCTGCTGTCGGTGGTGATCGCCTGGTACCGGCCGCCGGCGTGGCCCGGCAGCACACAGGTCTTCACGTTCAGCCGCGCGTTCATCGGCCTCTTCGCGCTGGCCGACCTGCTGTTCGTCGTCGCGGGCCGCATGACGGTCCGTCTGGTGCTGCGCAAGATCCGCCGTTCGAGCGACAAGCTGCAGCGCATCCTGGTGGTCGGCGCCGGCGCGCTCGGCAAGGAGATCACCACCAAGATCCTCATGCACCGCGAGATGGGTTTCGAGGTGGTCGGCTTCCTCGACGACGATCCGGGCAAGCAAGGCACCACGATCTTCGACGTGCCCGTGCTCGGCACGCTGCGCCAGGCCGAGGACATCCTGCATACGCACAGCATCGATCAGGTCTTCCTCGCGCTGCCGCTCGAGGCCTACAAGAAGATGTTGCAGATGCTGGAGCTGATGGCGCGCGAATGCGTCGAGATCCGGCTGGTGCCCGACATCCTCCAGTACGCCACTCTCCAGGCGGTGATGGAGGACATCGACGGCACACCGGTGATCAACCTGTCGCAGGTGCCGCTCCAGGGATGGAACAGCATGGTCAAGCGCGGGATGGACATCGCCATCGCGCTCGTCGTGATGCTCGGACTGGTCCCGATCGTCCCCGTGCTCGCGCTGCTCATCTGGCTCGAGGACCACGGCCCCATCTTCTACCGCCAGGAGCGCATGGGCCTCGACGGCAAGCCGTTCATGATCCTCAAATTCCGCTCGATGCGCGTCAACGCCGAAGCGACGAGCGGACCGGTATGGGCGATCAAGGACGATCCGCGGCGCACGCGCGTCGGCACTTTCCTGCGCCACTGGTCGCTCGACGAGCTGCCGCAGATCTGGAACGTGCTGATGGGCGACATGTCGATCGTCGGGCCGCGGCCTGAGCGCCCCACCTTCGTCCGCGAGTTCAAACACAAGATCCCGCGCTACATGCTGCGCCACCGCGTGAAGGCCGGCATCACCGGCTGGGCGCAAGTGCACGGCTGGCGCGGCAACACGTCGATCAGGAAGCGCATCCAGTACGACCTCTACTACATCCAGAACTGGTCGCTCTCGCTCGACCTCAAGATCCTCTGGATGACGCTGCGCCACGCGCTGCGGCACAACGCGTACTGATCTCGCAGCTCTCTTCCTCTCTCCGGCATCACACGCTCACGTCCCGCCGCGGTGGCCGCGCAAGCGGCCCTCGTGCGCTGAAAACCCTTATGGAATGGGCGTTTTCTCACCATGGCCCGGCTCGTCGCCGGAGGAGGAGACGGCCCTTGAAGGGCCGCGCACACGCCCTTGTGCAACGGGTACCAGCGATTGAGGCGTAAAAGCACTTGACGCCCAAGATGTAGGGGCGTACCCTAATTGCATCAACCAGCCCAGAAGCCGTTGGGCGCAACCTCAATCGAGAAGGAGAAGTGCATGGCGACCAAGAAGACAGCAGCGAAGCCGGCGAAGAAGACTGCGGCGAAGGCGGCGGCTCCGAAGAAGGCTGCAGCAGCTCCTGCCAAGAAGGCGGCTGCGAAGAAGCCGGCAGCCAAGAAGACCACTGCCAAGAAGACCGTGACCGCAGCAAAGAAGCCGGCGGCGAGCGCGCGAAGAAGACCGTCGCGGCGAAGTCTGTGAAGAAGGCAGCGCCGAAGCCGAAGAAGACCGCGGGCAAGAAATAGGCGCGGCCCTCAAGATGTAGGGGGCCGCGAGGCCCCGCCTGGGAAGCCTTCCAGGTATGCCTCGCGGCCGACGTTCCGGGGTTCCTTTCTTTCTCTTCCCTTCACAGCTCGGGTTTTTCCAGACGGCTCGCAGCCGTCCTGTCGGCGCTCCACAACAGCCGGCCATCGTGCGGGCGCACGATCTGCGCGGGATAGCGGTCTGGATCGTGCTCGCTTCGTAGGACCGCATGGAGCGCCGCGGCCTTGCCGGCGCCGCTCACGAGGAAGAGCGCCTCGGCCGCGCGTTCGAACACCGGCGGCGTCAGCGTGATGCGGAAGGCCGAGAGCTTGTCGACCCACACCGCGACGGCCAGATGCTCTCGCTCGTGCAACGCGTCGCTGCCGGGGAAGAGCGATGCTGTATGGCCGTCTGCGCCGAGGCCGAGGAGCATGAGATCGAAGCGCGGGACCTCGCCGGGCGCGAGCGCAAAGCAGCGCCGCAGCTCGTTTTCGTACGCGTCCGCGGCTTGTGCGGCGTCGGGAAGCTCGGCAGGGATACGATGGATGTTGTCCGCCGGTATCGGTGGCAGCACGGCATCGAGCAGCGCTTCGCGCACCATCCGATAGTTGCTGTCGGGATGATCGGGCGGCACGTGGCGCTCGTCGCTCCAGAAGAGATGCGTCGCGCCGATCCATTCGCAGAACGGAGCCTCGCGATCGGCGAGCAACCGGTAGAGGCGCTGCGGCGTGGAGCCGCCGGAGAGCGCGAGCATGAAGCGGCCGCGCGCACGCACCGCGGCTTCGGCGCAGCGCGCGACCTCGTCCGCCGCGGCGTGCGCCAGCGCCTCGGCATCGTCAACCACGAGGATCTCGGTCAAGGGTTGCGCCACTTGCAGCCGTCCCGTTCGATCAGCTCGTCGGCCTCTTTCGGTCCCCAGGTACCGGCCGCGTGGTTGGGGAAATTGCGCGGCGTGATCGCCTGCCAGACGTCGAGGATCGGCGTCACGACGCACCACCCGGCTTCCACCATGTCGCTGCGGTGGAAGAGCGTCGAGTCGGCGGTCATGCAATCGTAGAGGAGCGTTTCGTAGCCGGTGCTCGGCGTGGTGCCGAAGTAGTCGGCGTACTGGAAGTGCATCTTGACCTTGCCGAGGCGGACCTCGGGCCCCGGGATCTTGGCCTCGAACTGCAGCGAGATCCCTTCGTCCGGCTGGATGTGAAGCACCAGCAGATTGGATGAGAGCGCTTCGACCGGCGTCTCGCGGAAGAGTTGGAACGGCGCGCGCTTGAAGCGGATCGCGATCTCGCTGACGCGCCTGGGCAGGCGCTTGCCGGTCCGCAGATAGAACGGCACGTCGGCCCAGCGCCAGTTGTCGATGTGCAGCTTGAGCGCCGCGAAGGTCTCGGTGGCCGAGGCCGGCGCGACGTCCTTCTCTTCGCGGTAGCCGGGCACCGGGTGATCGTCGAGCACGCCGGGCCCGTACTGGCCGCGCACGGTCTCACGGAGCACGTCCTCGTGCGACAACGGGCGGATGGCATAGAGCACCTTCACGCGCTCGTCGCGCACGACGTCGGGCGCGAAAGAGATCGGCGGCTCCATGGCCGTGAAGGCGAGGAGCTGGAACATGTGGTTCTGCACCATGTCGCGCAGCGCGCCCGCGCCTTCGTAGTAGCCGCCGCGGTCCTCGACGCCCACGGTCTCGGCGACCGTGATCTGCACGTGGTCGATGTAGCGCCGGTTCCAGATCGGCTCGAAGATGCCGTTGGCGAATCGGAACGCCATGATGTTCTGGACGGTCTCCTTGCCGAGGTAGTGATCGATGCGGTAGATCTGCCGCTCGTGGAGGATCTCGCGGATCTGCCGGTTGAGGGCGCGTGCGGAATCGAGGTCGTGCCCGAAGGGCTTCTCGATGACCACGCGCCGCCAGTGCCCTTCCTCTTCATGGGTCAGCCCGGCCTCGCCGAGGCGCCCGGTGATGTCGCCGAAGAGGGCCGGAGGGACCGCCAGATAGAAGATGTAGCAGCCGTTCGTCGCGTGCTTCTCGTCGACGTGCGCCAGCAGCTCGCGCAGCCGGTCATACGTCTCAGGCACGCCGAGCTCGCCCGGGGTGTAGTACAGACGGTCGATCAGCCATTTGTTCTTTTCAGGGTCGACCGGTCCGGTGGCGAACTCCTCCAGCTCCTTCCGCATCCTCTGGCGGAATGCCTTTTCGGAGATCTCGAGGCGGCTGACGCCGACGACCGCGAATTCCTCCGGCAGCAGGCCGCTCGCCGCGAGGTTGAGCAGCGCGGGGAGCAGCTTGCGCTTGGTGAGGTCGCCGGTGGCGCCGAAGATCACCAGCACGCACGGCGGCGCGGGGGTGAGCTGCGGCGGTTCGAGCTTCTCGGGATCCTCGGCAGCGGCCATGTCGCTCCTCTCTGTCTGGCGCAACGTGATCGATCACGCGCCCGGTTTCTGCGGCGTGGGCGGCTCGCGCTTCTCGACGTGCCCGCCGAACTTGTGGCGCATCGCGGAGAGGGCCCTCTCGCCGAACGTGTGCTCCTGGCGGGAACGGAAGCGTGCGAAGAGCGATTCGGCGAGCACGGGCACGGGCACCGAGCGCTCGATCGCGGCTTCGATGGTCCAGCGCCCTTCGCCCGAGTCCTGGACGAAACCGGTGTACTCCGCGAGGTCGGAGCTCTCGGCGAGCGCGCTCGCGGTCAGGTCGAGCAGCCAGGAAGTGATCACGCTGCCGCGCCGCCACAGCTCGGCGACCTCGGCCAGATCGAGATCGTATCGCTCGTCTTCCGGAGCCTCGGCGGAGCCCGCGTTGCGCAACAGGTCGAAGCCTTCGGCATAGGCCTGCATCAGGCCGTACTCGATGCCGTTGTGCACCATCTTGACGAAGTGCCCGGCGCCGGCCGGACCACAATGAAAATATCCTTGCTCGGCCGTGCCGCCGCGCCCTTCGCGGCCCGGCGCCGGCGGGACCTCGCCGCGGCCGGGAGCGAGCGTCCTCCAGATCGGATCGAGGCGCTCGACGGCTTCGCGCGCGCCGCCGATCATCAGGCAATAGCCTCTTTCGAGTCCCCAGACGCCGCCGCTGGTGCCGGCGTCGACGTAATGAATTCCCTTCGCGGCCAGCTCGCGCGCACGCCGCACGTCGTCCTTATAGTGGGAATTACCGCCGTCGACAATGGCGTCGCCCGGTGCGAGCCGTGCGCCAAGCTCGCGGACCATCCCTTCGGTGGGATCACCCGCCGGCACCATGAGCCAGGCGGCGCGAGGAGGTCTGAGCCGCGCGACGAAATCGTCCAGCGAGGCTGTGCCCATCGCGCCCTCGGCGGCCAGAGCGGCCACCGCCTCGGGGCTCCGGTCGAAGACCACGCACTCATGGCCGCCCCGCAAGAGCCGCCGCACCATGTTGCCGCCCATGCGGCCGAGGCCGATCATGCCGATCTGCATCGTCTCCTCCTCTCGCCTGCAGCGCTCCGATAGATCCAGCGCCGCAGAGTCTACTACCCGCGCTGCTTGCGAGACACACGCCACGGCCCCGCGCTTGCATAGAATCAGGCGCATGAGAAAGAGCGCACGGAAGGAACTCGGAACGATCGGAACGGCAACCCTGCTCCTCGGGCTCCTCGCCATCCTGGCCATCGCCACACCGGCGGGCGCCCAGGTGGCGATCGGCGGCAAGGCGGGCACGCTCGGCGCGGGCATCGAGCTGACCGTGGGCCTGGCCTCCCAGCTCAACACCCGGCTGGGCGTGAACGGCTACAGCTACTCGGACCGGCGGGAGGCGAGCGGGATCGAATACGACGGCGAAGCGGAGCTGCGGACCGCGACCGCACTCCTCGACTGGCACCCGGGAGGACGCGGGTTCCGGCTGACCGGCGGCTTCGTCTACAACGACACCGAGGTGCGGGGGAGCAGCCTGCCGCCCGCTTCGGGCTTGTACGACATCGGCGGCGTGCTGGTGCCGTCCGCGCTGGTGGGCACGCTCGACGCCACGGCCGAGTTCGATCCGATCGTCCCTTATGCGGGGATCGGCTGGGGCAACGCCGTGCGAGGCGGCGGCAAATGGGGCTTCGCCTTCGAGCTCGGCGCAATCTTCCAGGGCCAGGCGGATGTGACGCTGATCCCCATCATCCCTGCGGACAGCCCGATCAACACGACGCCCGGGGCCCGCGAGGCCCTGGATATCCTCCTCCGCCGCGAGGAGGCCGATCTGGAAGAGGATGCGGCGGACTACGACGTGTATCCGGTGGTGTCGATCGGGGTGACGTACAGGTTCTGAGCCGCAGGCGATCGGGTGAGGCCGCATGCTAAGCTCCTTGCCCCATGAGCCGATCCCTGCGATCTCCGCTGTCGATCTTCGCCCTCGTTGCGGGTCTGGCGGCCGGTTGCACCAGCTCCGGCAGCCCTGGAGGAACCGCAGCCACCGCGCGTCCGCAGCCGTCCGAGGGCAGCCCTGCCATGCAACAAGTTGCCGAAGCTTATGTGAAGCTGGTCCTGGCCGTCGGGCAGCACGACCCCGACTATGTCGACGCCTACTACGGACCTCCGGAGTGGCGGACCGAAGCGCAGGCGCAGAAACGTCCGCTCGCCGACCTCTTCGCCGAGGCCAACGCCCGGCTCTCCCAGCTCCAGACCAACCCGCCGGCCGCCGGCGGCCCGGATGCCGAGATGGCGAGGCTGCGTCACGAATATCTGACCCGACAGCTCCAGTCCATGGTGTCGCGGATCGACATGCTCTCCGGCAAGAAGCTGAGCTTCGACGAGGAGTCGAAAGCCCTCTACGACGCCGTTGCGCCGACCCACGATGCGTCCCATTTTCAGGCCATCCTGGATGAGCTCGACGCGGCGCTGCCCGGCGACGGGCCGGTGGTCGAGCAGCTCGACCGCTTCCGGCAGGCATATGTGATCCCTCGCGAGAAGCTCGACGCCGTCTTCTCGGCCGCCATCGACGAATGCCGCCGCCGCACGCGGCAGCACATCGAGCTTCCGGAAGGCGAAAGCTTCCGCGTCGAGTACGTGACCGGCAAGTCGTGGAGCGGCTACAACTGGTACCAGGGCGGCTACAAGAGCCTGATCCAGGTCAACACCGACCTGCCGATCTTCATCGACCGCGCGATCGACCTCGCCTGCCACGAGGGCTATCCGGGCCACCACGTCTACAACATGCTGCTGGAGAAGCACCTGGTCCGCGACCGCGGCTGGCCCGAATTTGCGGTCTATGCGCTGTTCAGCCCGCAGTCGCTGATTGCGGAGGGGACGGCCAACTACGGCATCGACGTGGCGTTCCCCGGCCCGGAGCGGGTGGCCTTCGAAAAGGCGAAGCTCTTTCCGCTGGCCGGCGTCGATCCCGCCGGCGCGGAGCGCTATTACGAGGTCCAGGCGCTGGCCCAGAAGCTGAGCTATGCCGGCAACGAGGCAGCCCGCAAATACCTGAACGGTGAGATCGACAAGGACCAGGCGGCCGAGTGGATGGTGCGCTACGCCCTCAACACCCGCGACCGGGCCGAGCAGCGCGTCCGCTTCGTCGACACCTACCGCAGCTATGTCATCAACTACAACCTCGGCCAGGACCTGGTGAAGGAATACATCGAAAAGCGGGGCGGCACGGCGGACAACCCTGAAAAGCGCTGGGAAGAGTTCGCAAAGCTCATCTCCTCCCCGCGGCTGCCGTCGGGGTTGCGCTAAGTGAGTATAATTGCCGCGAGGAGGACAAGGGATGGCTACGCCGCTCAAGAAGGTGGATCTCCTGCTCGAAGAGGATCTGGTCGACCGGCTCAACAAAGAGGCCAATGCCCGCCAAGTCAGCCTCTCGGAGCTCGTCGGGACGCTGCTTTCTCGGGACCTGAGTCAGCCCCGGGATCTGCGCACCGTCGTCGAGCACATACGCAGTCTTCGGAAGGCGCTTGGGCCAATGCCCGATAGCACGGACATCATTCGTGAGTCACGGGATAAGGGATGGTGAGAAGAGTCCTCGATACCAGTGTTATTGTGAAGTGGTTTCTTGAAGAGGAGGGCTCGGATCGGGCGGAGAAATTTCTTGACGAGCTTACCGAGGGAAAAGCGCGGGTCATGGTCCCGTCCTCGATGTTCTCAGAGCTCGCCAATGTCTTCTGGGTGCACCGGACATCCGGTGTGACCGAGTTCGCGGCACAAGTTTTCTGGCTCGATCTGATTCAGATTCCGCTCGAGGTGATCGACGCCCGGAGTGTTCTTCCGCAGGCGCTCGCGCTCAGCTTTCGCGAGGAGATCTCTCCCTACGATGGGACGTTCGTCGTTCTGGCTCGCGACCTGGACTGCGACTTGATCACAGCCGACAGAAAGCTGTGGCTGAAGGTGCACGGAACCTGCCCCTGGGTCAAGCGGCTCTGACCGGAAGTGTCTTCCGCGCTCAAGCGGCGGGCCCGTCACTTTTACTTCGCCCCGCAATCCTCCTTCGGTGGGCCGAGGGCCGTCCGGTCGTCGCCGGCCTCGCTGAGCAGGCGGGTGCGGGTGCAGAGGTTGGTGCTCAGCTTTCCCTTCTCTTTCGTGGCATAGATGAGATAGCTCGTGTCTGGCTGGAAGGCATAGCCGCAGGCCGCGCTGTCCAACGGGGTCGTAATCGTCACCTCGCCGCACTTGGCGCCCTTCCAGACCTCGTCCACCCGGATCGTCACCTGATTCTGCAGGCCGCCGGACGAGGTCACCTCCAGCACCGTGCCGGAGAAGACCGCGTCCGCTCCTTCTGCCGCCTGCTGCGGCTCCGGGAGCGGCGCGCAGGAGCAGGCCTGCGCCGGCTGCGACGAGATCAGGACGAGAAGCGGTAGGCAGAGCCAGAGAGTCGTTGTCTTGCGCATGGCGTCCTCCTTGCCGTCCTCAGGGATGCAAGGTTTGTGCAGACACGAGGCTCGTCAGAGCCCGGAGGTCCGCAGGGCCGAGTCGAGGACCTCCCGGAAGCTGTCCGGCGGCACGCTCACCTCTCCCACCAGCGGACGGTCCAGCGCGAGGATCACGAAAATGACGAGCCCGATCATGGTGCTCAGGAAGCCGGTCAACAGCAGGTGGAGGCCGCGGTTATCCGTCCAGAAGAGATAGGTCAGCCCGATCGTGAGGACAGCCCCAGCCAGTACGATGAACCACAGGAGGCCGGGCAGGTGGCTGTCGACCGCCTGGATGCGCTCGCGCCGGCAGCCCAGAAAGACGTTGAGCTCGCGCAGGCACTCGGCATGGATCGCCTTCTGCCCCTCCGTGACGGGCTCGAAATGGACCCATTGATGCACGATCTTGTCGACCAGTCTTCGCTCGTCGGGATGGACCTCGCCCCACTCCTGGGCCGGCCACTCCACCTCGATGACGTGATGGAGATAGTCCCGCAGGAGGCCCCGCAGGCGGTCCCGGTCGGCATCGGGGTAGCCTTCGAGGTCGCGGTACAGCTCGGAGATCGACACCGCTTCCTCGGTCACGATGGCCTCCACCGAGCTGTAGCTCTCCCAGACCGCGACCGCGATCAGGCCGACGAGCAGGGCGTAGAAGACTCCGACAGCCGAGATGAAGTAGTTCGCGAGATCGTTGTCGGAGGCCGCGATCTTCCTCTTCGCCAGACCGCGGGTCAGGATCAGCCCGAGCGAGGAGAGGAGGATGAAGGATGAGACAACCAGGACACCGAGCAGCCAGGTGGGGATGTGGTAGAGCCAGAGCATGAGAGCCTCCCGGCACCCTCCGCAGCGAGGGCAGCCATGTCGAGGACAAGGGATTGGAGGCCCTGATGATACTACGGGCGGGTGAGGTCAGCTTGCCTTGCGCATCCGTCGCTGCGCCTCTTCCAGGGCCTCCTTGAGCTCCTGGCGTTCGTCGTCCCGCAGCTCCTCGCCGCCGAAGCTCTCGCGGAGGTAGAAGTCGACGATGCGGGCGGCCGGCTCGGCCGCGGCGGGATAGCGGGCGGCGGCCTCCTGGCCGAGGCGGAGCGGCGGAATCGAGTCCGGGACCGGAGCGCCGCGGCGACCGAGGCGGTGGCGGAGCTGCCGGTAGGCCGCGGTGGCGGTGAGCGGCGGCCGGAAGCGCAGATAGAGGACGTAGGCCGCCGCCGCGAACAGGGTGAGCCCGATGGCCACCGGCAGCGGTACGCCGGGCATCGGGGATTGCGACTCCGTGCTCGCCGGCCCCTCCGCACCGAAGGAAGGTGCGGTGGCGGCGGGTTCCTCCGGCTCCGGCTTCTCCTTGCGGTCGAAGAGGCGCCAGAAGCCGGACCACATCTCGCGCAAGCTGGAGAAGATGCGGATCTGGTCGTAGACGCCGAAGGTCAGGACGTAGCGGTCCCAGCGGAAGAGCAGGTAGTCCCAGGCCTGCTGCATCAGGAGCAAGCCGCCCTGCTCCACCTCGGACGGGCGGCCGGCGGGAGGCGTGGGATCGAAGATCCGCCACCCTTCGCCGGGCACCCAGGCCTCGACCCAGGCGTGGGCGTTGCTGTCGCGGACGATGAAGTACCCCTCGAAAGGGTTGTACTCGCCGCCCAGGAAGCCGGTCACCAGGCGGGCCGGGACCCCCTGGGAGCGCAGCAGCAGCACCATCGAAGAGGCGAAGTACTCGCACTGGCCGCTCCGGTAGCGGAACAGGAAATCCTCGATCGGGTTGTCGTTGGAGCGGCCCTGGAAATTCAGCGTGTAGTCGTAGCTCTGGATCAGGTGCGACTCGAGCCGGCGGACGCGCTCGGCCGGGTCCCCCTCCCCCATCACCTGGCGGGCGAGCTCGGCGATGCGCGGCGTCACCCCGCTCGGGTCGAGCGCCGGGTCCTCGGCGCCGTCGGGCTCGGAGCCGACCAGGACCGGCCGGTCGATGAGGCCGACCCGGTACTCGCGGATCTCGAGCGGATCGAACCGGAACGACAGCGCGCCGCCCTGGTCCATGTCCAGGGACTGCACGCGCGGCTCGACGACGACGGAGTCGACGGGAAGCGGGAGGCTCCGGCTGTGCAGCGGCTGCAGCCAGATCTTCACCCAGCGCTGGGGCGGCTGGCGGCGCAGCCACAAGCGCATGCGCTCGCTGCGATAGAGCACCGAGCGCGTGGGCGACCGCTGCCAGCTCGACCCCTTGTAGACGTCGTAGGTCGCGGCCTTGAAACGCATCTCCCGGTTGGGATCGAGAGTCCCCTCCTCGACCAGCCGCATCGCCACCTCGCGGCTGTCGCGGATCTGGCCGATCGAATCGAGGGTCACCTCGTCGGAGAAACCGCCGGCCTCGATCTGCGTGCCGGTCCCCACGCCGCGCCCGACGATGTAGGGCGAGCGGACGCGCGGCAGGACCGCGAACAGCGGCACGGCCAGCAGCAGGATGCAGACCGCCGAAAACCCCATGAACCCGCGCAGGGGCAGCCGCGCCAGGGCCGGATCCTCGCGGCCGAAGCCGGCCAGGACGTGCAGGAACGCGAAGCGGGTGAGCATCCACAGCGTGATCACCAGGAAGGCCATCAGGTAGAGCATGATGGTCGGGTGGACGCTGGTGCCCATGGCGGCCAGGAAAAGGAAGAAGATGCCGATCGCCGCCTGCCACTTGTCGCGCTCGCGCGCCAGCGACCAGAGCTTGACCAGCAGCGCGAAGAGGCACAGGTGCAGGACCGCGCGCACCAGCCGGCCGCCCGACAGGACCGAAAGGTCGAAGAAGAAGAGCGGGACGTAGATCAGGCCCAGGACGTTCATCGCCCAGATCGGCAGCCAGCGCGGCGGATCGTCCCAGGCGCGGCGCAGGAAGAGGACCACCCCGAGCAGGTAGAGCGCCACCACCGGCCAGCTCACCACGTCGTTGAAGGGGAGAGGGACCGGCGCGAGGAGCGCAAGCAGGCCGAGGAGGATCCGCTTCTGCCGTCCGAAGCTCATACCGCCCTCGGTGCCCTCAGCAGTGGGCGCTCCCGGGATTCACCCTCAGCGTCTACGTCCATGTGGACCCGGAGCTGCGGCGCCCGCGCGTCGCTCGACAACAGGGGATCAGCCCGGCGGGGGACGGGCGCAACCAGGGCGAGCGTCTCGAGGACCGCCAGACGCTGCCGCGGCCCGCTGGCGAATCCCAGGTTGTGATCGCGCGTCACCAGCTCGACCTCCCAGCCGCGGGCCAGGTGGTCGACCGCGGCGGTGGCCGCCTCGCTGACCAGCCGCTCGAAGCGCTCCTGCGCGACAGGCTCGGACAGCTCGCCGACCGCGTTGTCGAACAGGATCGAAAGCCGGCGGCTGCGCTCGGACTCACGCTCCATGTAGATCATCGAGCCGGTGCGCGCCGTCTGCTTCCAGTGGATGCCCCGCGGGTCGTCGCCGAGGCGGTAGTGGCGCAGCGAGTGGAGCCCGTGGCCGGCGCCCTTGTAGCGGCTCGCGTCCTCGCCGAGCTGGTCGACCTCCTGCGGACGGGTCCCGGCAGCAGGGAAGATCTCGGGAAAGACCAGGATCTCGAGGTCCACGGGGTAGCGCACCCCCTTGCGGAAGAAGCCGAAGGGGAAGAGGCTCGACACGTGGGCCCAGGGCAGCAGGTGCCGGCCGCGGGCGCGGATCATCATCTCGATCTGGCCGACGCTCTTGCCCCGCCGCGGCAAAAAGGGGACGAGCAGCGGCTGGAACGAACGCGACACCGTGAAGAGCAGGAACCAGCGCGGCAGCAGGCGCGAGCGGCTGCGCAGCTCGAACCCCAGCGAGAACGGGCGGTTGGCGAACACCTCGCCCGGCGGCGCCAGATCGATCTCCAGCCCGCGCACGTTCTCGCGCGACAGCAGGCCGGAGTGGATCAGCACCGCGAACATCAGGGCCAGCACGGTGTACAGGGAGTTGTTGCCGGTGTTGGTCGCCGCGATCGCCACCAGGAAGGAGAGGAGGACGAACCAGAGCCCGACGGTGGTGATGCGGATCCCCTCGGGCACGGCGCGGCGGCGGCGCACGGGTCCCCGGCCGTCCTTCTCCGAGTACCCCGAGCCCTTCGTCCAGGGGAGCTTCACAGCGTTCACAGTGGGACGGGAGTTGCGGCCACCACGCGCTCGATGGCCTTGCGCGCTCCGTCCAGGTCGCTGATGCCGCGCTTCAGCACCACGCGGTGGGACAGCACGGACGCGGCGAGGCGCTGGACGTCGTCCGGGATGGCATAGCCCCGCCCCTCGCAGAGGGCGAGGGCCTGCACGGCCCGGAAGAGGCTCTGGGCGCCGCGGGTGGAGACGCCGAGCAGGAACTCGCCGCCGTGCCGGGTGGCCTCGGCCAGCGACAGGATGTACTCGGCCATCTTGTCGGCCACGTGCACCCGGCTCACGCTCTCCTGGAGGTCCACGAGGCTGTCCCTCTCCAGGGCCGGCTTGAGGTGGTCGAGCACGTTCTCGACGCCGCCCGACAGCAGCAGGTCCTTCTCGTCGGCGCGCGGGGGGTAGCCGAGCGCGAGGGACATCATGAAGCGGTCGAGCTGCGACTCGGGGAGCGGGAAGGTGCCCTGGTACTCCAGGGGGTTCTGGGTGGCCAGCACGATGAACGGATCTGGCAGCGCGAAGCGCTTGCGCTCGATCGACACGCGGCGCTCGCTCATCGCCTCCAGCAGCGCCGACTGGGTCTTCGGCGTGGCGCGGTTGATCTCGTCGGCGAGCACCACGTTGGCGAACAGCGGCCCGGGCACGAACTCGAAGGCCTGCGTCTTCTGGTTGAAGATCGAGACGCCGATGATGTCGGACGGCAGCAGGTCGCTGGTGAACTGGATGCGCTGGAAGGACAGCCCGAGCGAGCGGGCCAGCGCCTGGGACAGGGTAGTCTTGCCGACGCCCGGCACGTCCTCGATCAGCACGTGGCCGCGCGCGAGGACGCAGACCGTGGCGAGGCGGATCACCTCCCGCTTGCCGCGGATGACCCGGGCGACGTTGCTCTCCAGTCGGTGGATGGGCTCCGCGGCGCGGGCGGCTTCGCTCATTTCAGCGGCGAGAATCGATTCCATGATGCTCCGTCTACGCAGAAGGTCCGTCGTCTGTTTGGGAGATCGAGATCCGGAAGCCGTCGCCCGGTCGGTACACGACGTCCTCCAACTGCTGGGTGACCGGAGCCGCCTGTCCCCGTCCGATGCGCGACGTGTCGACCCATACCCGCCGGTGCTCGCGGACGCGCCCCTGGACATCGACCCGGGTGACGTCGAGCGGGAGCCGCGGCAGCGTCTCGGGGCTGTCGTGCTGGATGCTCAGGTGGAGAATGACGTCCTGGTCCAGGCGCCGGCCCAGTTGGTCCGGCGTACCAGGCTGCTGGCGCACCTCGAAGCCGTCCAGCGCCGCCTGGTAACGAGACCGGATCTCGGGCTCGCCGGGCGCGCAGGCCACCAGCGCCAGGCTGAGGACACCAAGAGCAAGGACGGCCGCAGGAGTCATCGGGTCTCCGTTTCGCAGGAGCAGAGATTATAGCGAATGATCGATCCCATCGATTCTGATTGCGTCCAAATCGGCCTCAGGCCGGCCTCGAAACAGGGGTCGTCCGATGGGTCTCGCGAGATCGGCAACATCGAGATTGACCCCTGGATTCCCGTCCTCTACCATGGGGGTAGCCACGAGGCGGTAACCGGCCGTCATTTCCGACCAGACGTCACGGGGCGTTCCCGGAACCGAGGTCCATGAACGCCCTCGAAAGAACCCCAAGATCCCCCGGCGGGGGGCGCAAGGAGCGAATACGACCATGGCAGAGCTCAAGATTGACCGATTGAAGGCTGTCGACGGCGCCCTCTCCCAGATCGAGCGCCAGTTCGGCAAGGGCGCGATCATGCGCCTCGGCCAGCGCGAGATCCTGGCGATCGAGGCGATCCCTACCGGCTCGATCGCGGTCGACTCCGCGATCGGCATCGGCGGCTTCCCGCGCGGCCGGGTGGTCGAGGTCTACGGCCCGGAGTCGTCGGGCAAGACGACGCTCGCCCTCTCCGTGGTCGGGCAGGCGCAGCGGCGCGGCGGCATCGCCGCCTTCATCGACGCCGAGCACGCCCTCGACGCCGAGTACGCCCGCAAGCTGGGGGTCGACATCGACAATTTGCTGGTGTCGCAGCCGGACAACGGCGAGCAGGCGCTGGAGATCGCCGAGATGCTGGTGCGCAGCAACGGCGTCGACGTGGTCGTGATCGACTCGGTGGCGGCCCTGGTGCCCAAGGCCGAGCTCGAAGGCGAGATGGGCGACTCCCACGTCGGCCTCCAGGCGCGCCTCATGTCCCAGGCGCTGCGCAAGCTGACCGCGATCGTCTCCAAGTCGCAGACCTGCCTGGTCTTCATCAACCAGATCCGCGAGAAGATCGGGGTCATGTTCGGCAACCCGGAGACGACCACCGGCGGCCGGGCGCTCAAGTTCTACGCCTCGGTGCGCATCGACATCCGGCGCATCGCCTCGCTCAAGGACGGCGAGCTGGTGACCGGCTCGCGGGCCAAGGTCAAGGTGGTCAAGAACAAGGTGGCCGCGCCCTTCCGGCAGGCCGAGTTCGACATCGACTACGGCGAGGGGATCTCGCGCATCGGCGAGCTGGTCGACCTCGGCGTGGAGCACAAGATGGTGATCAAGAGCGGCGCCTGGTACTCCTACGGCGACCTCCGCCTCGGCCAGGGACGGGACAACGCCAAGAACTTCCTCCGCGACAACCCGGACCTCGCCGACGAGATCGAGCTGAAGATCCGCGAGAAATTGGGCCTGCCGGTGGCTCCGGCGGCGGTGCGGGAGGTGCCGGCGGCGGCGGCGGAGTAGCCCTACCGGAACACCCGCTTCCACCATCGCTGGAGGGGTGGCAGGGCCTGCTTCTCGGCTTCAGCTTCGAGCTGGTCGATCGGCGCGGGGAGGATGGCCAGGCTCCCCTTCTGGAGCTGGTGGAGGAAGAGGTCCAGCTCCCGGCCGCGCTGGCGCGGATCGCCTGAGAACGCCTCCCCCAGCGGGGTCCGGCCGTCGAAGCGGGCGTAGAAGTCGCGCGCCCGGGAAGGCATGCGGTTCTGGTCCTCCGGCGAGGGCTCCGCCACCCAGACCGGGACCCAGCGCTCCAGGAGGTCCAACGGCACCGCCATGTGCCGGCGGGCCACCAGCACCTGGTCCTCCGTGGCCTGCTCCAACATCAGGTCGTAGACGCTCATCTCGAACGTCGCCGCCTCGGCCGGCTCCCCCTCCTCCTCGATGTCGAGCACCGACGCGACGCACAGCCCGTAGACGCTCTCCAGGAAGCGGAAGTAGGAGCCGCGCACCTTCTTGTAGACGTCGCCTACCGTCTTGCGGCCGTCCACCGCGTTGGCAACCCGCCGGTCGATGGGCGAGAGATCCTCCCCCGGCCAGCGCTCGCCCCGTTGCAGCACCACCCCGTCGTGCGGGAAGAGGCGGCGGATGCGCGTGAGCTCGTCCGCCCAGCGGGAGCCTTCCAGGACCAGCGCCATCGGATCGATCGGCTCCGGCAGGATCTCCTCCTCGTGCGGCATCTCGGCCTGGAAATAGAAGAGGCCGCGCGGCCACAGGAAGAGGCCGCAGATGGCGTCGGCGATCTGGCTGCGGAGCGTGCTCTGGATCACGTCCGCGGGCAGCAGGTCGAGCTCGCGCAGGGCCGTGCCCAGGCGCACGCTGCGTTGCGTGCAGCGGGTGAGCGCCTCGAAGAGCGACTTCTCGTCGAGGTAGCCGTTGACGAGCAGGTACTGGCCATAGAACTCGGCGGGATCGTCCGACACGCAGCCGACCACGTCGCCGCGGTGGAAGTAGACGCGCTTCTCCCTCTCGCTACGGCGAACGACGAGCGAGCCGGTCCGCAGCTCGTTCTTGGCCCATTGGAGCAGGTCGCCCATGGGGAAGGCGGCCAGTCGACCCGAGAATTCCATGGTTGCGCGGATTGTAGCAGGGTCGGACGGACCGGAGATCGGCGGCAATGCTGGTATGCTGGCGGACATGGGAATCGCTGATCTCTTGGGCCGAATCACTATTGACCCGGACCTCTGCAACGGCAGGCCCACGATCCGTGGAAAGAGGATCACGGTCCAGACGATCCTCGAGTTCCTTGGGGCGGGCGAGACCCGTGAAGAGATCCTGCGGCAGTATCCATCCCTGGAGCCAGAGGATATTGACGCCTGCGCGGCCTTCGCCGCCCGGCTGATGGGGCATGGCTACGTCGTCAAGATGACGGCCTGATGGCCCGCTATCTCATCGACGTCAACCTGCCGTACTACTTCTCGGTCTGGCGCGGGCCGGACTTCCTGCATATCAGGGACCTCGATGACGAGTGGTCGGACACCGAAGCCTGGAGCTACGCCAAGCAAAAGGATCTGACCATCGTGACCAAAGACACCGACTTCTCAGACAGGATCATGCTGAGCGATCCTCCGCCTCGTGTGGTCCATATCCGGCTCGGCAATCTGAGAATGAGAGACTTCCACCGAGCGATCGCCGATCGTTGGGAAGAGATCTGCAGCCTGAGCCGGCGGTGCAAGCTCGTGCAGGTGTTCGCGGACAGGCTGGAGGGGATCGACTGAAGCGACGCGTCCCCATCATGCCGGAGAAGAGTCATGGCGTTCCCGCACGATCTACGCCGCCCGGATAGCTTGCGGCTCAGAGAGCAGCAGGTCACTTTCCGGCGCGCCACGCAACCGGAATTCCGAGCGATGCGCTCTCAACGAGGGCAATCCGGGGCTGGCGAGCCCTCCTTCAGCTCGACGCGACCGTTCTGCACGGGCTGTCCGTCCGCGTCGAAGAAGCTCACCGTCAGCTTCTCATTGTCCGCCTCAAGTACGGTGAACCCGTGCATGCTGTCGGCCCACTGTCGGCACGCCGAGGTCCTTAGAGGCCGCGTGTCCTGGCCGCCGCCGCCCGAGACAAAGAACCAGACTCCCCCGTCTGGCTTGAGAGCCTGCAGGTCGTGGTCGTGGCCGGCAAGGTATACGTCCGCCTTCTCTCGCAGCACGGGCAGAAGCTGGCGCTTGATCTCGGGGATGAACCCGAGATCCTCGCCATGGTCACCATTGGTGTAGATCGGATGGTGGCCGTACACGATCTTCCAGGTGGCCTTGCTGTCCGCAAGAGCCTTTTTCAGCCACGCGAGCTCCCGGCGCGCGCAGGGCAGCTTCCTCTCGATCGGATCGGTATCGATGGCGAAGAACTGTACGGGCCCGGCAATGAACGTGTAGGACGGCTGGGGCAGGCACCAGGTCCGGCTCAGGGACGAGCGCTCCATTTCGGCGTCCGGGCTGGCATCGTCCAAGTAGTCGTGATTCCCGAGCGTGGCGTAGATGCGGATGTTCAGCAGGGAGTACAGGTTCTCCCAGCGGCTCTGCCACCGCGGGTGGGTCGGGCTGTTCAACCCGCGCCTGTAAAAGTTGTCTCCGAGCGTGATACCAAGGTGATACGGCGCTTGCTTCGCCATGCCGCGAGCGACCCTCTCTTGGTCGGCGCTTCCCGTGCCGAAGTCACCGAATGCGAGGACCCGTAGCGGGCCTGTAACGGAAATCTCAGGGATTTCGGTCCCGGCCTGAAGCTGTGGGCAGATGTCATGCTCGACTGGAGACGGGGCAGGGACTGCGGCATTCCGAGCCGTGACGCTGGAACCCGTGGAGCCGCAGGATGCGAGACAGACGGCGAAAACGGCCAGGGCAAGCTTTCTCATGGAAAGGTACCTCCCTGGCTCGAATAGACGGACGCATTCTTAGGCTTCCGCCTCGTGGCCGGAACCCTGCCTTCGGCACAAGCAGCAATCCTTCTGGCACGATTTCTGCGACGCCACTGGTGTATGACCAAGGTCGCGATCACCCAGGACAAGGAGGATATCGAGCGGGCCACCGAGGAGGCGAGGCCTTCGCCCACTTCACCGCAGCGGCCTGCGGCAGGTCTCACCTTCGCTCCCCTCCGCTCCTGTCTGAGTACATGGCGATATATCTTCCGTGATACACTCCGCCTGTGTACGGGAGAGAGGTCGTCAGGAAGCTGCAGACTGCGGGGTGGAAGGAAGTCCGTATCAGCGGAAGTCACCATATCCTGCAGAAGGACGGCAAATCGGTGCCGGTTCCCGTTCACGCAGGACGCGAGCTCGGCATCGGCCTGATTCGCAGAATCGAGAAACAGACTGGAGTGAAGCTGGCATGAGGCTGGAATATCCTTACACCCTGGAACCGCAGGAGACCGGCGGCTTTGTCGTGCAATTCGTGGACATTGAAGAAGCCTTTACGGAGGGCGCGAACCCGGAAGAGTGCGCCTTCAATGCGGCCGAGGTCTTGACAGGCATCCTGGCACAACGTTTGGAGGATGGGATGGAGATCCCCCTGCCCAGCAAGCGCGCCCGGCGGCCCCTGGCAAGCCCCAGCGCGGCGGTGCAGACGGCGATTCTGCTCCGCATGACCCGGCAGGCCGCAGGCAAGAGCGTGGCGGAGTTGGCACGGGCCCTGGGCACGTCATGGCCCGCCGTGCAGCGTCTGGAGAAGCCCAACGCCAACCCCACGCTCAAGCAGTTGGAGCGCGCCGCCAACGCCTTGGGCAAGCGGCTGGTGCTCGAGCTCGAAGGCCTTTGACTGCGCCGCTCCTGACAAACCAGCGGAGCTCGCGACCTTGCGCGTGAGCCAGCGCGACCACGCCCGCGGAAACCTGCGGAAAGAAGCAGCCCCCGCCCGTTGTTATGCTGTTCCGCTATGCGCCTGAGACCCCTCCTCTTCCTCCTATTCCTTTCGTGCCTGCCGGTCAGCTTGTCGGCCGCCACGTTCCCTTGCAAGCCGTGCGCTGGTGTACGGCTCGATCCCTCCCCGCCGCAGAGCGTCCCGCTAGCTCTCGCCGAGCCGTTGGAGCCGCCCTCTGTGCCCGCTCCGGCTCCCCCTCCCGCCGCTCCTGGCCTTGCTCCCGCGACAACGCCGGCCGCGGTCGCCGAGATGCTGCGGCTGGATGCCAAGTTGGAGCCGGGCAGCCCGTTCTATGTCGCCTGGGAGGAGGCTCTCCTCGAAGGCGAGATGTTCGCCAACGGGTTCGCCGAGAGCAGCGACGGCGGTCCGCCAGGCCGGCGGAACTCCCTGGGTCGCGCTGACGTTCCGCACCTCTCCGCCGCTCGCCCAGAGCTCCGCGGACCTCCAGCGGGAGCTGCGTGCCGCGGCGGCGCTGGCGGCACGCGCCCCCAAGGGGACCTGGTTCCAGATCGTCTGGCGGCCGGCTTCCAACGAATCGGGCTTCTCCGCCTCCGAGTACGCCTTCCTGCTC
>CAWJGT010000028.1:0-21723 GCA_963842525.1 uncultured Holophagales bacterium | reverse complement strand
TCATTCTTACATCGCAGCCGTCACCTCGTCACCTCCCCATCCTCGTACACGAACGTAACCGGCCTCTCGATGTCGGGGTGGAGGCTCTGGTGGACGGGGCAGGTGAGGGCGGTGCGCTGAGCTTCTGCGCTGGTCGGGGGTGAGGCCTTTCGGCATCTGAATCGTCACGGGGATGCGGCTGATCCGGCGCGGGCTGGCAGACATGTGTTTCTCCAGTTGGAAGGAGACGCTGCTCATGTCGATGCCGTCGCGCTCGGCGACGATGGCCATCACGGTGACCATGCAGGTGCCGAGCGCTACCGAGGCGAGGTCGGTGGGCGAGAAGCAGCCGCCGTCTCCCTGGTTGTCCACCGGGGCCGCAGTCTTGATCTGCGTGCCCGAGGGGCCGTGGGTCAGCTCCACTTTGAGGTTGCCGATGTACCTGCCCGTCATCTCGACCGCCATGGCTCGCTCCTTTCTCATCCCGGCGAGCATACGAGCCTCCGGTCGGGCGCTATCATGCGGCCCGTGCAGTGCACGTTCTTCCTGAGCGGTGAAGAGGACCTCGACCACCTGCGCGGGCTCGATCCCGACCACGACTGGCGGGCCTTCCAGCGCGGCGAGCGCATCTGGATCCTTCAGGCCTTCCTGCGGCTCGCCAGCGCCGGGTACCCCGTGCAGCTCGCGGGAGAGCCTCCGAGGAGGGCCTTGTCGTCTTCCACGCCAAGCAGGCCGGGGCCTTGCGGCGCGCGCGGCGGCGGATGCGCGACGTGGTCCTGGTCGGCGTCCGGGCGGACAACCGCGAGCCGCTCCTGGCCGACTTCGAGATCGTGCAGAACGGCCGCTTCGCCGACGGTCGGAAGCGTTTCTTCGTTCCCCACTGGCCCCAGCCGGGTTTGATCCCGCGCGATCCCGCCCGCGGCACCCGGATCGAGCGCATCGCCTACAAGGGGTTCGATGCCAACCTCCACCCCGGCTTCCGCTCTGCGGAATGGACCGGCTTCCTCGCCGGCCTCGGCATCGAGTGGGTGGTCGACTCCGTCGAGTTTGCGGGCGAGCAGACGGACCGGCTCGTCCTGGAGTGGCCCGACTTCCGGACGGTCGACGTGTTCCTCGCCGTCCGGCCCGAGGGTCGGAGGCGGGAGCCGGCGCTGCGCACCTCGAAACCGGCCACCAAGCTCTACAATGCCTGGCTGGCCGGCGTCCCTTCGGTCCTGGGGCCCGAACATGCGTTCCGCGAGCTGCGTCAGTCTGATCTCGACTATCAGGAGGCGGCCTCCGTCGAGGAGGCGAAGTCTGCCGTCCTCCGCCTGCGGGACGATCCGGGCCTCTATCAGACCATGGTGGAGAACGGCCGCCGCCGTGGCGCGGGCTTCACGGCCGAGGCCCTGGTCCCGCGCTGGGCGGAGCTGCTCTTCGAGACGATTCCGGCCCTTGCTGCATCCCCACGCAGCCGGCTCATCCGTGGCATGCCGTTGCCGGTGCGGTCCGCGGCGAGGTGGCTGGCGCGGAAGGCCGTGCTGCGGCCGGCTCGATGAGATATCGTCCGACGCCATGACCGAAATTCCTGGGAAGCTTTTCGACCTCACCGGCCGGGTGGCCGTGGTGACCGGCGCCTCGCGCGGGATCGGCGAGGCCATTGCGCGGGCCCTTGCGGCGGCCGGAGCGCGGGTGGTCCTGGCGAGCCGCAAGCTGGAGGGCCTCCAGGCCGTGGCCGACGGCATTCAGGCGGATGGCGGCGAGGCGATCGCCGTGGCCTGCCACACCGGGCGCGCTGCCGACGCCGAGGCGCTCGTCGTCCGTGCCGAGGAGGCCTACGGCGGCGTGGACGTGCTGGTCAACAACGCGGCCACCAGCCCGCACTTCGGGCCGCTTCTCGACGCCGAGGAGTCGCACTGGGACAAGACCTTCGAGGTGAATGTGAAGGGCTATGTCCACACGGTGAAGGCCTGCGTGCCGCGGATGCGCGCCCGCGGCGGCGGACGGATCGTCAACATCGCCTCGGTGGCCGGCCTGGTGCCGCACGGCGGGTTGGGCGTCTACGGCGTGACCAAGGCGGCGGTCCTGATGCTGACCAGGACCCTGGCGGCCGAGCTGGCGCGGGACAGCATCCGGGTCAACGCCATCGCGCCCGGTCTGATCGAGACCCGCTTCAGCGAGGCGCTGTGGTCCACGCCCGAGGCCCGGGAGCGGGCGCTGCGCGCCATCCCGCAGCGGCGGATCGGGACGACGGACGACCTGATCGGCGCCGCCCTCTACCTGGCGAGCGACGCTTCGGCCTACACGACCGGAGCGGTGCTGGTGGTGGACGGCGGCCAGACGCTGGGTGGGGCGTACTGATCCATCACCTCGCCGAGCTGATCGACGTCGCGGAAGAAATCCCCGCCGGCCCCTTCGAGCCATTCGGCCTCCAGCTTGTCGAAGAGCCGGTCCCGCCGGTTGCGGTTGAGCCGGGCGAGGGCGATCAGCCCTGATTCGCGTCCGCGGCGGCGCTCGGCGCGGAGGAGCTTCTCGTCGGGCACCTCCTGGAGCGAGAGGTCGTAGAGCCGGCGGATGCGCTCGGCGGCGGCGAGCTCGGTGGCCTCGCGCAGCTCGGTCTCCAGGACGTGCGCGTCGTGCAATTCGCCGAGCAGGTCCTGGAGCGTCTTGAGCCGCTTGACCAGGGGACCGGCGGCGGGGACTTCGTCCACGAATGGCTCCAGCAGGTAGCGGACGCGCTTGGCGGCGATCCGCGCCTGGTGGGCCTCCTGCTCGTCGTCGGCGTCCTCGATGCGGGCGAGGTGCGCTTCGAGCTCGGCGGCCTGCCGGCGCAGGATCTCGGCCGTGGCGTCGGCGAGCGTCGGCCGGCGGGCTCCGGAGGCGAGGTGGACCTCGGCGCGATAGACCGAGAGCCGGTGCCGGAGCTCGCCTTCGAGGTCGGGGAACTTGTCCGCCACGCGTTCGTTGAGCTCGGCATAGGCCTCGCGCATCCGCTCGTCCAGCCGGCCGATCAGCCAGGCCAGGCCGGCCCGGTGGTGCGACGCCAGGTGCTTGCCGCGCGGGCGCAGCCATTCGATCTGGACCTCCGTATCCCGGCCGGGGCCGGTGGCCTGGGCCAGCTTGCGCAGGCGCCGTGCCAGCTTCTTGGGAACGCTCTTGTCGAGCAGCGAACGGTAGGCCCGCAGGCAGCTCCGCAGCCGGCGCAGGGCAACCCGGAAGTCGTGCAGCGCCTCGGCGTCGGCGGAGTCTTCCAGGCGCGGGAAGGCCGCCGCCGCCTGGTCGAGGAACGAGAGCGCCAGGAGCCGAGCACCCTCTTCAGGAGGCCGGGGGAGGAGCCCGGTCGCATCCATGGCGTCAGTCCGCCAGCTCCCGGAGCTGGGCCGGGGTCAGCGCCCAGAGCAGCGTCGCGGTCCCGGCGGCGGGCTCGTCATTGAATTCGAGCAGGCAGGCCCCGCCTTTGCGGAAGGCGAAGATCCGGCGCTCGGTGCCGGTCAGGAGCCAGGAGAGGATCAGGCTGATGCTGGGCTCGTGCCCGACCGCGGCTACGCACTTCTCCTTGCGCTTGCGGAGCCAGCGGAGGAAGTCCTCGGGCGTGGAATCGGGGGAGAGCTGCTCGATCTCGACCTCCTTGAGGCCGTCGTAGGCCGAGTCGAGGATGGCACCGGTCTGGGCGGCGCGCGTCAGCGGGCTGGTCGCCAGCAGGTCGATGTCGGGGGCGACCTTGCGGAGCCCCTTGGCCGCCCGCTTCATCTTCTTCCGGCCCTCGTCGGTCAACGGCCGGAGACGGTCGTCCTTTCCCGTGCGGGCGAAATCCTCGCGCTCCTCGGCAATGGCATGGCGAATCAAGAGCAGTTTCATGCGGTACACATAACGCGTTCCGCCGATCTTTGCAAAAGCAGTCCTGTGACAAAGCGCGGACCCTCTCCCCCAAGCTGGACCGGGGGAGAGGGGAACGGAGCCGGGGAGGAGAGGACGGCCCTACGCGTCCTCGCCGCCGAGGAGCCGCGCAGCCTCCTTGAGGGCCTCGTACTTCCGTTTCTGCTCGGGGGTGAGGATCGCGGTGAACTTCGTGTTGAACTCCGCGCGGGCGGCCTCCAGCTTCTTGTGGTTCTCCTGGATGTCGAGCACCGTGTCGCCGATCGCGCAGGCGCTCGGGCTGGCGGCCGCGAGCTGGTCGTCGAGCTGCTCGCGCAGCGCCTTCTGCGCCTCGTGGATCGGCTTGGTCGTGGCCTGGAGCTCCTGGGACAGCGTCTTGAGAGTCGCCTGCTGCGCGGGCGTCAGCTTCAGGTAGCGGGCGAGCGCCCGGGGGTTGCGCAGGATCTCGCCCGGGTTCGGCCGCTTGGCGTTGGCCTCGATCTGGGCCATCGCGGGCAGAGCGAGGAGGAACGTCGCGAGGGCCGTCAACAGCAGGGTCTTCGTCTTCATCATCGGCAGACTCCTTTCGGTCGGTTGGCGTGGAGCCAAGTGCTTCTTTCCCCCTGGAACCCACGGGCTGCGAATTTCCTACGCCTGGCCTGTGATACCGTTTGCACCCATCCGCGCGCCCGGTCCCGCGCGCTGTTTCGGAGGATCGATCCGAGCCATGGCCCCACGGGAGGATCTCAAGCATACGCCGCTTCACGCCTGCCATGTCGAGGCGGGCGCGCGTCTGGTCGAATTCGCCGGCTGGGAGATGCCGGTGCAGTACGAGGGTGTCATCGAAGAGCACCGCGCCGTGCGCACGGCCGCCGGGCTCTTCGACGTGTCGCACATGGGCGAGATCCGGGTCCGCGGCACGGGCGCCGAGGCTCTGCTCCAGCGGCTCACCCCGAACGACGTCGCCAAGCTCGCCCCGGGGCGCGCCCACTACAGCGGCTTCCTGACCGAGCGGGGCACCTATGTCGACGACCTGCTGATCTACCGGCTGGCCGCCGACGACTTCCTCGTCGTGGTCAACGCCTCGAACGCGGCCAAGGACTTCGACTGGATCGCCTCGCGGGCCGGCTCATCAGGGGCCGAGGTGACGGACGAGAGCGACCGCTATGCCCTGATCGCTCTCCAGGGGCCGAAGGCGGTGGAGATCCTGGCGCCGCTTGCCAGCCCCGGCGCGATCGAGCTGCGCTACTACGGCTTCCTGCAGGGGGAGGTGGCCGGCCGGCCGGCCCTGATCTCGCGCACCGGCTACACCGGGGAGGACGGCTTCGAGCTCTACGTGGACTCCGGCGACGCGGCCGAGATCTGGCGCCGCCTGCTCGAAGACGGGGCTCCCGCCGGATTGAAGCCGGCCGGCCTCGGGGCGCGCGACACGCTGCGGCTCGACGCCGCCATGGCCCTCTACGGCCACGAGATCGACGACACCACCACTCCGTTGGAGGCGGGCCTGGGCTGGGTGGTCAAGCTCGACAAGGGGGATTTCCTGGGCCGCGACGTCCTGGCAGCGCAGAAAGAGAAGGGGCTCGACCGCAAGCTGGTCGGCTTCGAGGTGAGAGAGCGGGGAATCGCGCGCCAGGGGCACGCGGTTGTGTCGCAGGAGGACGGAGGCAAGGTGGGTGCGGTCACCAGTGGGACCTGGAGCCCGACCTTCGAAAAGGCGCTCGGCATGGCCTACGTTCCGGCGGACCTGTCCGCTCCCGGCACCCCGCTGAGCCTCGACGTGCGCGGCAAGCGGCTCGCGGCCGAGGTGGTCGCCCTGCCGTTCTATCGCCGGCCGAAATAAAAAGGGGCGGCCAGATGCCGGATCAATTGCCAAACCGATCTTTGATGGTATAACTAAACGAGTCCCGCCGCAGCGAACACCGCTTCGTTCCGTCTCGTGCGTTGACTCCGGCACGGGCGGATTTTCAGGGAGGAGCGATCGAGGATGTATCCGACGGATTATCTCTATTCGAGGGAACACGAGTGGATCCGCGTCGAAGACGACATCTGCATCCTGGGCATCACCGATTTCGCGCAGCAGGAGCTGGGCGAGGTGGTGTTCGTCGAGCTGCCGGAAGTCGGCCAGGTCTTCGACGCCAATGACGAGATCGGCACGATCGAATCGGTCAAAGCCGTCGCCGAGGTCTACACCCCGGTGGCCGGCGAGATCATCGAGATCAACGACGCCGTGGTCGACGACCCCGAGCTGCTCAACGAAGACCCGCACAGCGAGGGCTGGCTCCTCAAGATCCGGTTCTCCTCGGCGGACGACCTCAAGCAGCTCATGAAAGCCCAGCAGTACGAGGAGTTCGTGAAAAGTGGAGAAGCTTGAGGCCTCCCCTGGGGCGGTCGCCGCGCCACCCCCCGACGAGCCGTTCCTGGACCTCGGAGCCCGCCCGGCCTCGGCCGGAGCCCGGGCCGCCCTCGATCCCACCGACACCTTCGTCCGCCGCCACATCGGACCGGACGAGGACGAGGTCCGGGAGATGCTCGGGGTGCTCGGCCTCGATTCGCTCGATGCGCTGGTGCGCGAGACCGTGCCCGCGACCATCCGCCTGCACGGCCGCCTCGCGCTGACGTCGATCCCGTCCGACCGCCAGCTCGGCGAGCGCGAGGTCCTGGACGCCCTGCGGCGGCTGGCCGAGCGCAACCAGGTCTTCCGCTCGTACCTGGGGATGGGCTATCACGACTGCGTCATCCCCGGCGTGATCCAGCGCAACGTCCTGGAGAGCCCCGGTTGGTACACCCAGTACACGCCGTACCAGGCCGAGATCTCCCAGGGCCGCCTCGAGGCGCTCCTCAACTTCCAGACCCTGGTGGCCGACCTGACCGGCCTGCCGGTCGCCAACGCCTCGCTCCTCGACGAAGCGACCGCCGCGGCCGAGGCCATGCACATGTGCATGGGCCTGACCAAGGACGAGCGCAACGTCTTCTTCGTGGCCGGCGACTGCCATCCGCAGACGATCGAGGTGGTCAGGACCCGCGCCGATGCCCTCGGCGTCGAGATCCTGGTCGGAAGGTCCCAGGACCTCACCGAGGCCGATCTGGACGATGTCTTCGGGGTCCTCGTCCAATATCCGGCGACGGACGGCCGGATCGTGGACTACAGCCATGTGGCCGAGCAGGCCCACCAGGCCGGCGCCTTCGTGGTGGCCGCCACCGACCTCCTGGCGCTGACCCTGCTGCGGCCGCCCGCGGACTTCGGCGCGGACGTGGCCATCGGCTCGGCGCAGCGTTTCGGCGTGCCTCTGGGCTACGGCGGCCCGCACGCGGCGTTCCTCGCCACCCGGGACGAGTACAAGCGGCAGATCCCCGGCCGGATCATCGGCGTCTCGCGCGACCGCCGCGGCCGCATGGCCCTGCGCATGGCGATGCAGACGCGCGAGCAGCACATCCGGCGCGAGAAGGCGACGAGCAACATCTGCACCGCGCAGGTCCTCCTCGCGGTCATGGCCGGCATGTACGCGGTCTACCACGGCCCGGACGGGTTGCGCCAGATCGCCCGCCGGGTGCATGCCCTGACCGCCGCCCTCGCCGAGGGGTTGCGCCGCCTGAGCTACGACGTGGGGAGCGAGCCCTTCTTCGACACCCTGCGCGTGGAGCTCGGCGCCCGCTCGGCCGACGAGGTGATCGCAGCCGCCCGCGAGCGGCGGATCAACCTCCGCAAGCTGGGAGAGCGCACCGTGGGGATCGCCCTCGACGAGGCGGCCACCGCGGCGGACGTCGACACCCTCCTCGAAGTCTTCGAGGAAGGCGACCGCATGGTCGGCGCCACGGCCGAGGAGCTTGCCGCGGCGGTGGACCTCGACCTCCCGGCGCCGCACGCGCGTAACCCTGAGACGTCGGAAATCCTGAGCCATCCGGTCTTCCACCGCTACCACACCGAGCACGAGATGCTGCGCTACATCAAGCGGCTGGAGGGGCGCGACCTGTCTCTCACCACCTCCATGATCCCGCTCGGCTCGTGCACGATGAAGCTGAACGCGACGGCCGAGATGGTGCCGATCTCCTGGCCCGGCTTCAACGCCATCCATCCGTTCGCTCCGCCCGAGCAGACCGAGGGCTACCGGGTGCTCTTCCGCACCCTCGAGCGCTGGCTCTCCGAGATCACCGGCTTCGCGGCCTGCTCGCTGCAGCCGAACGCCGGCTCCCAGGGGGAGTACACCGGCCTGATGGTGATCCGCGCCTGGCAAGCGGGCCGCGGTGACGAGGGACGGGAGGGACGGGATGTCTGCCTGATCCCGGTCTCGGCCCACGGCACCAACCCGGCCTCGGCGGTCATGGCGGGCATGCGGGTCGTGCCGGTCGCCTGCGACGAGGGCGGCAATGTCGAGCTCTCCGACCTGCGGGCCAAGGCGGCGGCGCACCGCGACCACCTGGCGGCGCTGATGGTGACCTATCCCTCGACGCACGGTGTGTTCGAAGAGGGGATCCGGGAGATCTGCGACATCGTCCACGAGCACGGCGGCCTGGTCTACCTGGACGGCGCCAACATGAACGCCCAGGTGGGGCTCTGCCGGCCGGGCGACTACGGCGCGGACGTTTGCCACCTCAACCTGCACAAGACCTTCTGCATCCCGCACGGCGGCGGCGGGCCCGGCATGGGGCCGATCTGCGTCACCGCGGAGCTGGCGCCGTTCCTCCCCGGGCATCCCGTCATCGAGGTCGGCGGCCGGGAGGCGATCGGCCCCGTGTCCGCGGCGCCGTGGGGGAGCGCGAGCATCCTGCCGATCTCCTGGGCCTACATCGCCTTGATGGGAGCGGAGGGGCTGACCCGCGCCTCGCAGGTGGCGATCCTGAACGCCAACTACATGGCGGCGCGGCTCTCCGAGCACTACCCGGTGCTCTACAAGGGAGCCCACGGCCGGGTGGCGCACGAATTCATCCTCGACCTGCGGCCATTCAAGGCCACCGCGGGGATCGAGGCCGAGGACGTGGCCAAGCGGCTGATGGACTTCGGCTACCACGCGCCGACCATGTCGTTCCCCGTGGCCGGCACTCTGATGATCGAGCCGACCGAGAGCGAATCCAAGGCGGAGCTCGACCGCTTCTGCGACGCGATGATCGCCATCCGCGAGGAGATCCGGGCGATCGAAGAGGGCCGGCTGGACCGGCAGGCCAACCCGCTCAAGCTGTCGCCGCACACCGTGGACGACCTGGCGGACTCCGGCTGGGACCGTCCCTACAGCCGCGAGCAGGCCGTCTTCCCGGCGCCCTGGGTGCGCGACCGCAAGTTCTGGCCCTTCGTCGGCCGGGTCGACAACCCCTGGGGCGACCGCAACCTGATGTGCCTCTGCCCGCCGGTGGAGACGTACGGATAGAGCCTCCTCGTGAAGCGGTACGAGGTCATCCTGCTCGCGCTGTTCCTGGCGTGCTGGGCCATCGAGCTTGTGGTGACTTTCGGGCTGGTGCGGATCGACGGGACGCTGCCGCTGGCCCTCTATCCCTACTACACGGCGGCGATGTCGTTGGGCTGGCTCTTCGGCCTGATCTTCGTCCAGCGCACCCGCAACTTCGATCGCGCCCTCCGCCGCCGCTTCGCCATCCTCTACATCGCCGGTCCGGCGGGCATCCTCTTTCTGCTCCGCGACATGGCGCCGCTGACCTGGAAGCAGGCGGCGCCCCTGGTCCCCCTCTACGGCCTCGGCGTCTACATCATCTTCTTCTTCGTCCCGGTGATCTTCCGTGTCCCGGTCGGGCGGGGGCGGTAGGGAGGCCTGGCACCCTGCGTGCTACCATCCGCCGTTGCTATGACCACGGTCGTCCTCGCTTCCCAGATTGATACTTTGATCGCCGACCTCGCCGGCCGCGGGTCGGTGCTGGTCGCCTATTCCGGTGGGGTGGATTCGGGCGTCGTGGCGGCTCTGGCTCACCGGGCGCTCGGGGAACGGGCTCTGGCGGTGACCGCGGCGGCGGAGACGCTGGCCGGGGCGGAGTTGGACCAGGCGCGGCGGTTGGCGGCCGAGATCGGCATCCGGCACGAGGTGGTCACCTACAGCGAGCTGGACGATCCCGAGTTCGTAGCCAATCCGAGCCACCGCTGCTACGTCTGCCAGGGCCTGCGGATGGATTCCATGCTCCGGCTGGCGGCCGAGCGCGGCTTTGCCGTGGTCTGCGACGGCACCAACGCCTCCGATCCCGGGCCGGACCGGCCGGGCCTGCGGGCGATCCGCGAGCGCGGCATCTACTCACCGCTCCTCGCGAACGGGATCGACAAGGCGGGCACAAGGCAGATCGCGCGCGACCTGGGCCTCTCGGTCTGGGACCGCCCGGCCAATGCCTGCCTCTCCTCGCGCATCCCCCACGGCCAGGTCGTCACTCTCGGCAAGCTCCGCCGCATCGAGACGGCCGAGGAGGTGCTCGCCTCCCATGGCTTCCGCATCGTCCGGGTAAGGCACGAAGAGGGCGCCGCTCGCGTCGAGGTCGGACCCGACGAGGTCGCCCGCCTCGAAACCCTCTGGCCCGAGATCGAGCCCCGCCTCCGCAACCTCGGCTTCGTCCGCCTGTCCTACGATCCGAGAGGCTATCGCCGGGGCGGCGCAGACCTGGGCTCCGGCCCACTGCCGTGAGACCGCAACAGCTCCTCGAGCTTCTCCAGGCAGTCGCGGCCGGCGACCTCGCGCCCGAACAGGCTCTGCAGGACCTCGCCGACCTCCCCTATGCGGACCTCGGGTTCGCCAAGCTGGACCTCCACCGCGAGCTGCGCAACGGCCTGCCCGAAGCCGTTTATGGAGAAGGCAAGACCCTGGCGGACCTCCAGGCGATCGTCGACCGGATGATGCGCGCCCACGGCCGGGTGCTGGTCACCCGCCTGCGGCCCGAACTGGCGGAAGAGATCCGGCGCGCCCGTCCCAATCATCCCGATCCCGATCATCCCGAGGCGGTCTACCACGAGCGCGCCCGCCTGCTGACCTGCGGCGAGCCGCACCCGCCTCTGCCCGGCGCCATCAGCGTCCTCGCGGCCGGCACCTCCGACCTGCCCGTGGCCGAAGAGGCGGCCGTCTGCGCCGCCTGGTTCGGGCACGAGGTGACCCGCCATTACGACGTCGGAGTCGCCGGCCTCCACCGCCTGCTGGGCAACCTGCCGGACATCCGCCGCGCCGACGTCGTCATCGCCGTGGCGGGCATGGACGGCGCCCTCCCCACCGTCGTCGCCAGCCTCGTCCCGGCCCCGGTCGTCGCCGTCCCCACCAGCGTCGGCTACGGTGTCGGCCTGGGCGGCATTGCGCCTCTCCTCACCATGCTGAACGCCTGCGCTCCGGGCATCGGCGTCGTCAACATCGACAACGGCTATGGGGCTGCCGTCCTCGCCAGCCGCATTGCACGAACGGCTGGCGCCGAGCGCCCGGCGTCCGTCACACCGGCATCGCGCGAAGGGCTCGTGACAAAATAGCCGGCAGGCGCCGCAGCGCGGAGGAACGGCCTTCCTCCGGCGCCCTGGTACGGGAGGACGGTCGAGGCCGCCGGTGCACAGTGCGGCGACGGACCTGCGGCGTGCGCCAGCGGACCTGCGGGGCCACCGACTTGCCCTGCGGGTCAGGCACGTTGACCCGCGGGTCCAGTGCGTTGACCCGCAGGTCAAGCAGGTTGACCTGCAGGTCCTGTGCGCCGACCTTCAGGGCGGACGGGTTGACCCTCGGGTCCTGTGCGCTGACCTTCAGGGTGGCTGGGTTGACCTGCGGGTCCTGTGTGCCGACCTGCAGGTCCGTTGGCGCACGTCGCAGGTCCGCCGGCGCACGCCGCAGGGCAGGAGGCATTGGATGACCCGCCAGCCTACCGAAAACACCATCCGTCACGAGGTGCGAGTGCGGCGAGGGCGCCGAGGCCTACCGCGACGGCATGGCCTCGGCCGAAGGCTGGCCGAAGATCCTCGACCGGTACACCGCGGCGGTGGGGTGAGGATTGGTGATCGGGTCACCTGATAAGCATCCAGAGTGACCTGGACCGATCCAGCGTCGCCCGCTAAGCATTCAGGGTCATATGGATCGATAGCAGGTCACCTGATAGGCATCTAGAGCGTCCTGTATCGATCCACCGTCGCCCGATAGGCGTTCAGAGTTACCCTGGATCGCCAGCGGTCACCTGATAAGCATCCAGAGCGCCCTGTAAGCTTTCGGGGTCATCCTGGATCGCTATCGGGTGACGTGATAGGTATCGAGAGCGCCCTGTACCGATCCAGCGTCGCCGATACGCGTTCAGAGTCATGCTGGATCGTTACCGGGTCCCCGATAAGCATCCAGAGCGCTCTGTATCGATCCAGCGTCGCCCGATAAGCGTCCAGCGTGACCCTGGATCGTTACATGTCACCCGATAGGCATACAGAACGGCCCTGGCTCGATCCAGATGGCTCCAATCCGGGGCAAGGGATGCTGCCAAACCCCCCTGATAAGATTGAAAGATTCCCGGAGGACCTCCGATCATGGACATCCAACTCCTTGCCGAAGCCCTGACGCAGATGCTCGTGCCTGCGTTGCCGTATCTCGTCCAAGGCGGCCAGGATCTCGTGGCCGACGCCGGAAAAGCGCTGGGGACCGGGGCCTGGGAGAAGGTCAAGGGACTTTGGGAGCGGCTGTACCCCCGCGTCGAGGAAAGGCCGATCGCTAAGGCGGCAGCCCAGGAAGTGGCCAAGGCCCCCGAGGACTCCGAGGCGGTGGAGACCCTCCGCCGCCAGCTCAAGAGGATTCTCGAGGAAGACGAAACTTTCGCGGCCGAGATCGCCAAGCTCCTCGAAGCCGCGGGCGGACCCTCCTTCACTGCCACGGTTCAGGGAAGCGGTGCCGTCGCGCAGGGTCCCGGGGCGGTGGCGGCCGGGGCTGGCGGGGTCGCCGTGGGCCGGGACGTGCACGGGGATATCGTTCTCGGCCGGGAGCCGAAGCGTGAGTGAGCCGGCCGATCCATCCCGCGAGCATGAGGAGATCCGGTCCCGCCTGCGCGGTTTGCTGCCGGATAATCAGATCGAGCGGATGATCGAGATGCTGCGGGCCCAGGAGTCGGTAGTGGCCCGGGTCGAGGGCTCGGGCGCCATCGCTGAGGGGATGGGTGCGTTGGCGGGCGGCGCGGGGAGCGTGGTGGTCGGCGGGAACGTCGGGGGCAACATCGTCCTGGGCTCGGGAACCACCGGGGCCGATCCCGCCGCCCTGCGCTCGGCCTATCTATCCCGGCTCATGGAGCAGGTCGGGGACCTGTCCCTCACCGGCATCGATCCGGCGGCGGCCAGCAATGAGGCCGAAGCCCGCCTCAGCCTGGAGGCCGTCTACACGGCGCTGTTGACCATGTCGCCTGCGGAGGACCAGGAAGGCTATCGGGGATTCAAGGGGCCTGATATGGGCCGACGTCGTTCCGCCCTGGAACAACTCAATCTCCATGAGCGCCTCGTACTCCTGGGCGACCCCGGGAGCGGCAAGAGCACCTTCCTCAATTTCGTGGCCCTGTGCCTGGCCGGCGAGATCCTCGGCCGCCCCCGGGCGAACCTGGCGCTTCTGCGCTCTCCCCTGTCTGATGAGGATGAGAAGCCTCAGCCGTGGAGCCACGGCCCGCTACTGCCTGTGCGGGTGGTGCTGCGGGATTTCGCGGCCAGAGGGCTCCCGTCTTCTGAGGAGACCGCGTCGGCGCGACATCTGTGGAGCTTCATCGAATGGACGCTCGAAGAGAGCAGTCTCGACGATTACGCACCCCTTCTCAAGAAGGAGCTTCAGGAGAAAGGTGGTCTGCTGCTATTCGACGGCCTGGACGAGGTGCCCGAGGCAGAGAGCCGCAGGGAACGTATCCGGCAGGCGGTCGAGGACTTCGGCCGTACCTTCGGGAAGTGCCGTGTGCTCCTGACCAGCCGCACGTACGCCTACCGGAGCCAGGGGTGGGCACTCAAGGGATTCTCTGAGGCGGTGCTCGCGCCGTTCGACAACAGCCAGATTGGGAATTTCGTCCAGCGATGGTATGACCACGCCGCTGCGGTGGGCCGGATCGGGGCGGAGGAGGCGCGGGGCCGCGCCGAGCTCCTGCGGCGGGCGATCTTTGGCAGCAACCGCCTCCGGGGGCTCGCCGAGCGTCCTCTGCTCCTCACGCTTATGGCAAGTCTGCATGCCTGGCGGGGCGGCAGCTTGCCAGAAAGGCGGGAGCAGCTTTATGAGGACGCGGTGGAGCTGCTCCTGAATCTCTGGGAGAGCCAGCGGGTGATCCGCGATGCCAAGGGGCAGACCGTGCTCATCCAGCCGAGCCTGGCGCAACATCTGGCGGTGGGCAGGGAACAGGTCCGGCAGGTGCTCGAAGACCTTGCCTTCGAGATCCACTGCCGGGGAGACCTCCAAGGCACGGCGGACCTCCCTGAGGGAGAGCTCGTCGGCCGCCTGATGCGCCTGCGGCGCAATCCGGACACCAACCCAGCGGAGTTGGTGGACTATCTGAGCCAGCGGGCCGGTCTGCTGGTGCCGCGGGGTATTGGGGTCTACACCTTTCCGCACCGCACCTTCCAGGAGTATCTGGCCGCCTGCCACCTGACTGGCGAGGAGTTCCCGGCGACGGTGGCGGAGCTGGGCCGCAAGGATCCGGGCCGCTGGCGCGAGGTGGTGCTGCTGGCTGGAGCCAAGGCGGCGCGGGGAGCGATCTCGGCGGTCTGGACGCTGGCGGAGCACCTGTGTCCTCGTGAGCCTGATGATCCAGCCAGCGGCCCGGAGGACGCCTGGGGAGTACACCTGGCCGGGCAGACTATTGCGGAATCCGCGGATCTCACAAAGGTCGGTGAGGTGAACCGGCCCAAGCTCGAACGGCTGCAACGGTGGCACGTGTACCTCCTGGGAAGCGACCTCTTCCCAGCCGCCGAGCGGGCCCTGGCCGGCACAACGCTGGCCCGGCTGGGCGATCCGCGGTTCGATCCGAACCGGTTTTTGCTGCGGGAGCCCCTTTTGGGGTTCGTCGAGATTCCCGCCGGAAAGTTCCTCATGGGGAGCGATCCCCAGAGAGATCCCGAGGCCCAGAAGAGGGAGACTCCTCAGCACGAGGTCGACCTGCCGGCCTACTACATCTCTCGGTTCCCGGTGACGGCCGAACAGTTCCGTGCCTTCGTGAAGAGCAGCGGTTTCGCAGCGGGACCGGAGAGCCTGGAGGGGGTTTCCAACCACCCGATGAGAGGGGTCTCCTGGCACGATGCCCTGGCGTACTGCGAATGGCTGGGGGACCGGCTGCGGGAGCTGGCCCGCGAGCAGCCGGCAGCCCAGCCGGCCGAACGGCCCTTCTGGGAGGGGCTCGCCGCGGGAAGGTTGAGGCCGGCGTTACCGTCGGAGGCCGAGTGGGAAAAGGCTGCGCGGGGGACCGACGGCAGGATCTATCCCTGGGGCGAGAAATCGGGCGTGGAATGGGCCAACACTGACGAGACAGGTCTTGGGACAACGAGCACGGTGGGCTGTTTTCACCAGGGAGTGAGCCCGTACGGCTGCGAGGAGATGAGCGGGAACGTGTGGGAATGGACGCGGAGCTTGGGGAAAGATTACCCGTACACGAGAGACGAGAGGAAAGAAGACTTGCAGGCCCCTGGCCCCCGGGTGTTGCGGGGCGGCGCTTACTTCAGCGATTCGTCGTACGTGCGCTGCGCCTTCCGCGACTGGTTCGGTCCTCCGGGCCGTAACTGGTACGTAGGGTTTCGGGTCGTGCTTCTCCCATTCTCCTCTGATCTCTGAACCCTCTGTCCTCTGAATCTCTGGACCATGAGATCGGGCCGGGGGTGGTGTTTGGCGGGGCGGAGGAGGTTGCTGGGGCCTTGGAGACGCCCTGACGGCGGTGGTAACTGAAAGGTTTGTGGTCGTGGACTAGGGCGTCTCTACGCGCTACGCCTTCGTTCAACCAACATTGCATCCCCATACGAATAAAACCGATATTCCATCCGAACCGCTTCCTCGTAGGCGGCCAGGATCCGCTCCCTCCCGGCAAACGCGGAAACCAGCATGAGCAGGGTCGACCGCGGCAGGTGGAAGTTGGTGAGCAGCACATCCACCGCCTGAAAGCGGAACCCCGGGGTGATGAACAGCTCCGTCGATCCCGATCCCGGCCGGACCTCGCCGCCTCCGGCCAGCGCGGCGGATTCGAGTGTCCTCACCACCGTGGTCCCCACGGCCACCACCCGTCCTCCCCGGGCGCGGGTCTGGCGGATGGCTTCGGCGGCCTCTTCGTTGATCTCGTAACGCTCCCTTTCCATGCGGTGCTCCTCGATCCATTCGGCCTGGACCGGCTTGAAGGTGCCGAGGCCGACGTGGAGGGTCACTCTTGCGATGCCGATGCCAGCGGCGGCGATCTGGTCCAGGAGGTCCTGGGAGAAGTGGAGGCCGGCGGTAGGGGCGGCGATGGCTCCGGGGTGTTGGGCGTAGACGGTCTGGTAGCGGTCGCGGTCGGCGGGCTCGTCCGGACGGCCGATGTAGGGAGGGAGCGGGACGTGGCCGAGACGGTCGAGGTGGGCTTCGATCGGCTCGGAGAAGCGCAGACGGAAACGCCCTTCCTTGCCACGGCCCAGGACTTCGGCGGTGAGGCCCGGCTCGAGCTCGATGACCGTACCTGGCCGGGCGCGGCGGCCGGGCTTCAGGAGGACGTCCCAGTCGCTGTCCCCGGTCTTCTCGACCAGCAGGATTTCGACACGTCCGCCTCCTTCGACACGGTGGCCGAAGAGGCGCGCCGGAATGACCCTTGTGTCGTTCAGGACCAGGAGGTCGCCGGGACGGAGCAGCTCCGGGAGGTCGCGGATGCGGCGGTGGCGTTCGGGGCCTTTCCGGTCGAGGACCAGCAGGCGGCTCTCGCCGCGGGGCGCCGGGCGCTGGGCGATGCTCTCGGGCGGCAGTTCGTAGTCGAAGTCCCGGGTCAGCACGGCCTCACCCCCCTGGCCCCCCTCTCCCATCGCCCCCCCACCGACCGGGAGAGGGGGAAGAAGACAAAATCCGCTCACCCGGGAGTGGCCACCCGGCGCAGCACGTCCCGGGCATAGACGAGGGTGAGGAGCATCAGGCCGCCGGCGGTCCAGAACGGCCAGCGGATGCCGGCTGCCCCGAAGAGCCACGGACCGGCCACCGGCCCCAGGGTGCGGGCGAGAGCGCCGAAGGAGCGGTAGACGCCGCTCGTGCCCCCCTGGGCGTCGCCCCGGACAAGGAGGCTCAGCAGGCCCAGGCTGGCCGGGCTCTGGATCCCCGAGCCGACCGCCAGGAGCGACAGAGCCGGCAGGAGCAGCCAGGGCGCCGGCGCGGCCGGCAGCAGGAGCAGACCCGCCGCCATCAGGACGATGCCGTATTGGATCAGCGCCCGCTCGCCGAAACGCCGGACCAGCGGCCCCACCAGCGCCGCCTGGACCACGACCAGGATGATGCCGATGAACGAGAAGATCCAGGGGATCGCTGCGGCCCCGAGCCCGAAGCGGGCCTGCATGTACAGGGCGAGGCTCGTCTCCATCATGGAAAAGCAGACGGTGACCAGGAAAGACAGGACGAAGAGGCCGCGCACAGGGGCGTCGCGCCAGGACTCGGCAAAGCTCCCGAGGCTCAGCCAGCCCTCCCACCGGTAGCGCCCGCGGACCTGGGGAGGAAGGGACTCTTTGAGCCATACCGTGGCGAGCACCAGGTTGAGGGCGCCGAGCACGGCGGCGGTGAGCGGCACGGCACCGGGGTTTCCGGGCCGCGCCCAGATGATGAGCCCGCCGAGCGCCGGGCCGAGGATGAAGCCGAGCCCGAAGGAGGCGCCCACGACCATGCCCATGGCCCGCGAGCGCTGCGCGGGCGGCGTCACGTCCGCCACATAGGCCTGCGCGATGCTGTAGTTGGACGCCGCCACGCCGGAGAGCGCCCGGGCCAACAGCAGCATGAGGTACGTGTCCGCCTCGGCGAAGAGGACGTAGGCGGCGATCCCGCCGGCGATGGAGGCCAGCAGCACCGGCCGTCGCCCCACGCGGTCGGACAGCCGGCCCAGGAGCGGCGCGAAGACGAGCTGCGTCAGGCTGTAGGAAGCGAAGAGCCAGCCGATCTGCGCCGGCGTGGCATGGAACCGTTGGGCATAGAACGGGAGGAGCGGGATGATCATCCCGAACCCGATCAGGTCGAGCAGCACGGTCACGAAGACCGGCACCAGGGCCTTCCGAGGAAAAGGAGCTGTGGTCTCGCTCACAAGGCGGGCAGCATAACACCGGGATCTGGGGGCTACGAGGTGAGGTCCCGGTGCGGGTCCAGCGTATCCCGCAAGCCTTCGCCCAGGAGGTTGAAGGCGATCACGGTGAGCGTGATGGCCAGGCCCGGGAAGGTCGCGACCCACCAGGCGTAGGAGAGCGCCTCGCGTCCCTCGGCCACCATGTTGCCCCAACTCGGCGTCGGCGGCTGGATGCCGAAGCCGAGGAACGAGAGCGACGATTCGGCCAGGATCACCGCGCCGATCAACAGGGTGGCCTGGATCAGCACCGGGGTGAAGGCGTTGGGCAGGAGGTGGCGCCAGAAAATGGCGAAAGGGTGCTGCCCCAGGGTCCGCGCCGCGAGCACGAATTCGCGCTGCCGCAGGCCGAGGATCTCGGCGCGGGTCAGCCGGCTGATCCCCATCCAGGAGGTCCCGCCGAGGATCGCCACCATCATCATTGTGCCCGGCCGGAAGAAGGCCACCACGGCGATCAGCAGGAAGAGCGACGGGAAGGAGAGCAGGGCGTCGACGCCGCGCATCAACAGCGCGTCGAGCCAGCGCCCGCCGAGGGCGGCGGCTGCGCCCACGGAGATGCCGACGCTCAGGGCCAGGGTCACCGCGAGCAACCCGACGGCCAGGGAGACGCGGGCGCCGTAGAGCATCCGTGAGACAAGATCGCGCCCGAACTTGTCGCTCCCCAGGAGGAAGCGGCGGCGGTCGGCCACCCCGTCCGGCGTGAGATTGACGACATCGGCCTCGGCGAGCTCTTCGTCTCCCCCTGGCGTTCGATCCGCAGACCGCCGGGAATGCGTTCGGCGCGCTCGACCAGGCGCCAGCTCCCGTCCGCCAAGTGCACCGCCGGGAGGACCGTGCCGGGCGGCCGGTAGGCGGCCACGGCCGGGTCGAGCTGCTCCGCCGGATCGTAGGGCGCGATCCAGGGCGCCACGAGCGCGAGGAGCCCGAGCCCGCCGCAGAGGGCGATCCCCCAACGGAGCGTGGGAGAAAGCCTACGCATCGCGCTCTCGCCGCTGGGTCGGATCGGCCAGGACCTGGAGGACGTCCGCCAGCAGGTTGCCGAGGACCACCGTCGCGCCGGCCAAGGCGGTGGTGCCCAGGATCAGCGGCGTATCGCGGGCGAGGATGGCCGAGAAGGTGAGCCGGCCGATGCCGGGGAGGGCGAAGACGGTCTCGGTGACCAGCGAGCCGCTCAGCAGGCTCGGCAGCGTCAGGGCGAAGATCTGGATGACCGGCGTCAGGGCGTTGCGCAGGGCGTGGACCCAGAGCACCCGGCGCTCGGAGAGCCCCTTGGCGCGGGCGGTGCGGACGTAGTCCCGGTGCAGCACCTCGAGCAGGCTGGCGCGCACGAAGCGGACCGTCGAGCCCGCCGCAAACAGGCCGAGCACCAGCGCCGGGAGCGCCAGGTGGCGGGCCAGGTCGAGCAGCCGCCCGAGAGGGCCCATCTGGTCCGCGTCGACCGAGTGCAGTTGACCGGACGGCATCACGGGCCAGACATATGCGAACAGAAGGATCGCCATGAGGCCGAGCCAGAAGGGTGGCTGCGCATTGAAGAAGAGTGAGACCACGCGGATGACATGGTCCAGGACGCTCCCGGGCCGCCGGGCGGCGGCGACGCCGAGCAGCAGGGCCACCACGTACTCGACCAGGAGCGCCGCGCCGGTCAGGAGGAGGGTGGCCGGGAGCGCCTCGGCGATCGCGGTCGCCACCGGCCGCTGCTGCGCGAACGAGATGCCCCAGTCGCCGCGCACCACCTTCCCCAGCCACAGGAAGTACTGCTCGTGGACGGGGCGGTCCAGCCCGAGGGCACGGACCAGGGCCTGCCGCTGCTCCACGCTGACGATGCGCGAATCCGCGAGCAGGCTGTCCACCGGATCACCCGGCGCGATGTGGACCAGGAAGAAGACGACGGTGAGAACCAGCCAGAGGAGGAGCAGCGAGGCGGCGAAGCGCCGCAGGAGGAAGCCGGTCAACGGTCCTCGCCGCGAGGGAGCACGGTCACGGCCGCGGCTCGACCCACCAGTCCTTGAGGTTGAAGAACCCGCGCAACTGGTTCGGATTCGCGTCGTGGGTCCGCTTGCTGACCACCGCCAGCCGCTGCGATTCCCAGAGGAAGGTGACCGGCTGGTCGCGGACGATGATCCGTTCGAGCGCATGGATCTGGGTCAGGACCGCGCGCAGATCCGGCGCGGCGGCCACCTCGTCCATGAGCCGGTCGACCTCGGGGTTGGCATAGCGCATGGAGTTCGACCCGTTCGGGGGGATCGCCCGGCTCTGGTAGTTGCCGGTGAGGTCGAGGCTGGTGTCCATGACGAAGCCGACCACCGCGGCCTGAAAGTCGCCGCTGTTGGTCTGCGCCGTCAGGGTATTGAACTCCAGGATGCGGGGCGTGGCCTGGATACCTACCTTCTTGAGCTGGTCCTGGATCATGACCAGCGAGTCGGCACGCTGCTGGTTGTTCGTATTGGTGCTGATCTCGAAGGCGAACGGCTTGCCGTTGCGGTCGAGGATGCCGTCCCCGTTGCTGTCGCGCCACCCCTTGGCGGCCAGGATGCGGCGCGCCTCGGCGGGGTCGTAGGGGAGCGGCTTGATGGACCGGTCGTGCGCCCAGACGTCGCTGACGATCGGTGAGCTGCCGACCCGGCCATACCGGCCGAGGATCGTCTCGACGATGGCTTGGCGGTCGAGGGCCAGGGTGAGGGCCCGCCGCACCTCGGGGTCGGAGAAGAGCGGGTCGGTCAGGTTCCAGGTCACCACGACGGAGAGGTTCGACCAGAACGGGACCAGTTGGAGGTGCGGCGCGGCGAGGATCCGTTGCGCGTCGGACGGAGCGATCTGGAACACGAAGTCGAGCTCGCCATTCAGGAGCTGGGTCATCTGGGTGCTCGGGTCCGGCAGGAAACGCATGACGACCCGGTCGAGATAGGGGCGGTCTTTTTCGTAATACCGATCGTTGCGCGCCAGCACGAGCTCCTGCTGGGGTGTCCATGAATGGATCTTGAAGGGGCCGGCCGTCACCAGGTTCTGCTTGAACCAGTCGGCGCTCTCCCGCCATTTGGAGAAGGGGAGCTTGCTCCAGACGTGTCGGGGGAGGATCACCCCTTCGTTGGCGTCCAGGATCTGCTTGGCATAGGCGCGCCGGAAATGAAAGCGGACCGTGTGGGGATCGACCGCCTCGACGTCCGTGATCTCGGCCTTCATGTAGGCGCTGTCCCACGCGACGTCAGGGTCCATCTGGGCCTGCCAGCTCCAGCGCACGTCCTCGGCGGTGAGTGGCACGCCGTCGCTCCAGACCGCGTCCTTCCGCAGGTGGAAGGTGAGCGTCTTGTGGTCGTCCGACCATTCGTAGGACGTCGCGAGCTGCGGTGTCAGGCTCGGCGGGCCGGTGAAGAAATCCGGCTGCTCTTCGAGCAGGTGCCGGAAGATCAGGAACAGGACCTCGTTGGTGGCATTGGTGGACGGCGTGATGTACTCGTTGACGCCGGAGGGCTCGGCGCCCCAGCCGGTGACGACGGTGCCGCCGCGGCGCGGCCCCTGCGCCGTCGGGACCTGCGGCGCGTCGGTCTCGTCCCGCCCGCAACCCGCAAGGAGCGCGATGGCGAGCACGCCGGGAAACCGGAGCCTGGCCGGACGGCCGCGGAAGATTTGGGCCAAGGGAACCATGAAAGCGCCGCCATGGTACTCCGACTGGCCGGGGAAGGGAAGGACCCTCCCAAGGACAAAAAAGAC
>CAWJGT010000027.1:0-65586 GCA_963842525.1 uncultured Holophagales bacterium | reverse complement strand
AGCGCACCCTTTTTCCCCCTGAAGTCGTTTTCCCCGGCCGAGTCGCGTGCCGGTTCGCGCCCGGCTGGCTGTCCGACATTTAACCTATAAAGGGGGCAGGGTGTCGCGTAGCGAACCTGGAACCCAAATCATGCCCTATATGGCCGTCCGCGCCTTTCGGCGCGAGCGCTTGCGCTGAAAAGCGCCGCGCCTAGGGGTCATTCCCGCGCCCGAGCTCCGCCGAAAGCTCCACCAGAAGCGCATGCGCGGTCGATCGCCCGGTGGCGCACCCCTGATCCGTGAGAACCTGCGCGAGCTTCCGAGCGCTCGGCGGATCTTCGCCGCGGTCCATCGTCGCCTGCAAGATCTCTCGCGCCAGCTCGCGCCGCGACTGCGTTCGCTCGTTGCGGCCCTTGGGCCCGGGCGAGAGATTCAAGCCGAGCCGCTCAATCCGCTCCCGGTCCGCCACCGGATCCAGGCCTGCAAAGGCCGCGAGCCTCCGGTTCGTGATCTGGTGCCCGCCCCGAGCCCATCCCAGGGCGTGCTCCGTGATCCGCCGCAGCTCGGCATCCGTGATCAGATCCCCCGCCGGCTGCGCGCAGTACTTGCGGCCGATCGTCGCCACCTTGCCCGCCAGCTCCGAAAAATCCCGCATCAGCTTCGCGTAGCAGTAGGCATAGGCGGAGAGCATGTGGTACCGGTGGCCGCAGGGGATCACACCGCCATAGATTTCGTCCCGCACCCGATCGAGGAAGAGCAAACGATTTCGCCAAAGCTTGACGTGTCCCTGGCGTCCCCGTTCCGAGTGGCTCGGACCGCCCTCCGCCCGGGAGGCCTCCATCCGCCGGCGTTCCTCCTCCCGCGTGTCCGCGCGCCTGCGGTGGGCTTCGAGCGCCAGATCTCGCCGGTCCTCCTCGGACTCCTCGAGAGGCCGGCGGCATCCAAAGCGCAGGCCGTAGAGCTCGGCCAGCTCCTCCAGGCTGTAGCGGACCGGCTCGCCGGCCGCATTCGGGAGCAGCTCGTAACGCACCCGCCGGCCGGCTGCGGGATTCACGCTCCCATGCAGCCGGGTCACGCGGGTCAGCTCGCCCGCCGGCCGGTCCAGCTTCAGGCTCGGGAAAGCCTCCGCGATCGTGTCCGCCGTGTGCTGCTGAAGCGCCGTCCAGAGCTCGCGGTTGTGGGCGTTCGCGAAAGGCGTCGTGCTCGAGTCCTCCTCGTCGCGGAGGAGCCAGAAGGCCCACAAGCCCCGGCCGGAGAACTGGAACATCGAAGGCTGCACCAGCAAGCCGAGATCCACGAGCCCGTGCAGAATGTCCGCGGCCTCCTGGGCCGAAAGCTCGAAGGCGCTGCGGCCACAGTCGATGTCCACAAAAGTCGCGCCCAGGCGGACCACATACTCCTGGGCGCGGTGCCAGCCATAGAAGCGGTTGATAGCGGCGAAGGAGTCGCGGCGGAGGTGCTGCTTGTTGTTCCCGAACCACCCATCGAGAAGCTTCGTGGATGTCGAGCGTTGCTGCCAGGGGCGCCACTCCTCCGGCCAAGGCCAGGGTCCCAACTCGTCAGCCGGGACTTTCACACTGAAGAACGCCACCGCCCGCGGATCCCCCATCCAGAAGAGCCGCTGCGGCCAGAGATCAACGTTCATTCTGAGCCGCTCAGCCTAGAGAGGCCGGCGCTCTCTTGCAAGCACCCCAGGAAAAGGTGAAGCCCATTGCACCTTTTCAAGAAAAGGGGAAGCCGAGTGCACGGGAAGCCGAGTGCACGTTTTTTGGGAGTATCCAGGCGGGCAGTTGAGGCCCTACCGCTACGCCGGTCCATCTCAGCTCCGCCCGAAGACCCTCCATGTCCGTCCCAGCCGCCCAGCTCTTTTCCAGGTAGAGCAGGGCCTGGCCTTGTCCGACATTTAACCTATAAAGGGGGCAGGGTGTCGCGTAGCGAACCTATGGCCCTATCTAGGGCCTGGCTGCCCCGTCCCGTCCTCCGGCGCAAGCGCTTGCACTGAAAAGCGCCGTGCCTCTGGGCCGTCCCCGCGCGGAAAAGGTGCGGCCCCCCGCGCGTTTCTCGCGGAAAGGCGCGGCCCATCGCACGTTTTCTCGCAGAAAAAGGTGCAGCCCGTTGCACGTTTTCTCGGGAAAAGGGCGCAGCCGATTGCGCCCTTTCTCGGGAAAAGGGCGAAGCGGATTGCGCCCTTTCGGCAGAAAAGGGCGCAGCAGGCTGCACCCTTTCGGCCTGGCGGGCTATCCCTTGCCCCCGCGCACCAGCACCTCGAGCGCCTTCAATCGGCTCTCTGCTTCGGCTTGGTTTTCCACCATTTGCCGAAGCAGCTCGTTCAACCGGGCCATCTCGGCCTCATAGGTCAGTCCATCCACAGTCTTCCGCTTCGGCCGGCGGACCTCTCCTAAGAGCGCCACCAGCTCCGCCAGGCCAACTCCGTAAGCCGCAAGCAGGCGGCCGAGGTTCTCGAGCGTGGGCCGAGGATTCTCATTCTCCCAGCGCGACAATTGGCCCTGGTCGAAGCCAAGAGCCTCTGCCGCATCCTTTTGCGTCGCGAAGCCGGCCCGCTCCCGAAGGTGGGCCAGCGCTTGTCCTAGACCTTCAAAGGGATCTGTCGCAGTCATGAACTACATGGTAAATGTTGCGGGCCGCATATGCAAGCCCTCTGCCAGAAAAAGCCCGGAACATCTGCTCTCCTCTTGACATCAATGTCGATCTACACATACACTGTGCGGAGTGTAGCATTCAGGATCAAGCCAGAGAAAACCATGAAAAACGACCGCAGACCGCAGCAGTCCTTGCCGAGCCGCCACACATTGTCCAACGTCCGTGAGGTGCTCCCTCGGTTCATGACCTGGCCCGAGGTAATCAGCTGGTCAAGCCTGTCCCGGTCCACGTTGCGGCGGGAAATCGCGGCCGGCCGATTCCCCGCCCCGGACACTCTCAGCCCAGGGCGGGAAGCCTTTCGCGTGGACAAGCTCCGCGAATGGCAAGAAGGCCGGCGCGACTGGGCCGCCTAGCCACTTTCCGGAAAAAACCGGCTGCCCGCAGCCGGTTTTCCGGAGAAAAACCGGAAGCAGGCAGCCGGTTTTAGCCACCTAGGCGGCCTGAGAAGGCGCTACCTGAGCCGTCTCGCCGAAAAAGATGCTCCGAAGATGGGCATCCCAACGCAGCCCGGCCGCCCACTTTTCGGCGTCGTAGTCATACAGATTGTAGTGGATCGTCTCGATGGTCCCATCACTGTGGTTGACCAGCCGTCGCCGGACCTCCTGCGGCACACGAAGCCGAGCCAGGGAAGTCAGGAAGGTCGTCCGCAGGTTACGAGCCACGAAGGGGAAACCCACCTTGGCCGACACCCGGGAACAGAACGACGTGATGCTCTCGGCGTGAAGGTGCTGGTCCTGCAGCCGATCGCTGGGGAAGACATACGGCCGCCCGGCGGTCAGCCTCTCGACGCGCGGCAGCACATACTCGCTCCACAGAGGAACCAGCGGCACCCGGTGATCCCGTCCTGTCTTCGTATACCGTCGCCGGCCAATGTAGCCCGGCAGATTCCACCACTGAGCTTCGAGGTCCTGGCGGCGCATGCCGACCGTTTCGGTGGTGCGCTGGCCCAGCAGGAGCCGCGTCAGCACCACCAAAGCGAATAGATCCCGGGTCGTAGTGAACTGGCCGTTGTGCAGCTCCTCCTGCTTGTCGGGCACCGGCTGGTCAGCGATCTCCAGGAGGGCGAACCACAGTGCCCGGAGCTGGTCATCGGAGAGGCTCCTGCGTTCCGGAGGGGCGGCCGGCTTGGGGTAGGGGAAGCGCCGGACCGGGTTGTACTCGACGAGCTCGCGCCCCTCGGCCCAGGTGAAGATAGCCGAGATCACAAACAGCAGGCCGCGAGCGCTGACGGCGTGCCCGCCGGTGACGAGCCGGTCGATGACCAGATGGAGATGGCGCTTGCGCACCTCGCCGGCGGGCATCTGACCGATGACGGGAATCACATCCTTGCGGACCCGCCGCTGGACGTCGTACCAAGTCGCGAGATGATCGCGAGCGTGGCGCTCCATGTAAAGCTCGAAGAGCTCCGCGAAGGTCATCGGGTGTTCCTCGGGAGCCTCGGGAGGAGCCGTCCGAAGCTTCTTCGGGTCCCGTCCCGAGCTGGCGGCGTTAAGATCCTGTCGAGTCTCCTCGCGGGCCTGAGCGAGGGAGACGCGGGGGAAGGGTCCGATGGTCCGGCGATCCTGCTTGTCCTGTCCCTTGACCCTGTAGACCACGGAGAAGGAGCCATGTCCCTTAACGCTCTTGCGGAAGCGAAGCCCCGGGACCACAGTGTCACTCCATTCCTGCCTGTCCTTGCCATCGGGAACGCGGAGACCGCGCAGGGTGCGATCCTCAAATTTGATGTTGTAGCTCATGGGCGTAAGTATAGCATAAATTGGGTCACACACGGGTCACACAGCTCGACGCTTTCTGGCGAGAATTGGTCCAAAATGGCAACACATGGAACCCCTTCCCCCGGAGGAAGGCCGCAATGAGATCACATGAACACCGCTGAGATCCCTAATCGGGTGATCCCCCCTCTCCCGGTCGGGGGGAGTGCGATGGGAGAGGGGGACAGGGGGTGAGGATTCAGGATCTCCTCGGCCCCGACCGCCTCCAGGAGGGCGTTGTCCTCGCCCCTTTCACCACCTTCAGGATCGGCGGCCCGGCCGACCTCTACTACGAGGCGCGCAGCGCGGACGAGCTGGCGCGGGCGGTGACGGCGGTGCGCGAGGTGGGCCTTCCCTGGTTCCTGCTGGGGCTCGGGGCCAACATCCTGATCGGCGACCGCGGGTTCCGCGGCCTGGTGATCCGCAACGCCGCCGGGGCGATGCGGGTCCTCTCCGAGGAGCGGCGCGTCTGGTCCGAGAGCGGTGCGGTGGTCTGGCCCGACCTGATCGAGGTGGCCGTGTCGCACGGCCTCTCCGGGCTGGAGCACTACCCTGGCATCCCGTCGACCGTGGGCGGCGCCCTCTGGCAGAACCTCCACTTCCTGGCTCCGGCGCCTGCCCGGGAGCGGACCATGTTCATCGCGGAGGTGACACATTCCGCGGACATCCTCACCGCAGAGGGAGCGCGCAAGACGGTCGGCGTCGACTACTTCCAGTTCGGCTACGACGACTCCATCCTCCACCACCGCCGCGACATCGTCCTCGCCGCCACCTTCCAGCTCGAGCCGGGCGAGCCGGAGAGGATGCGCCGGATCGTCGAGGAGAACCTGGAATGGCGCCGCGAGCGCCATCCGCCGCTCGACACCGAGCCGAGCGCCGGCTCCATCTTCAAGAAGATCAAAGGGATCGGCGCCGGCCGCCTGATCGACCAGTGCGGCCTCAAAGGTTGCCGCATCGGCGGCGCCATGGTCACCCACCGGCACGCCAACATCCTGATCAACGCCGGGGGTGCCACCGCCGCCGACGTGCGGGCGCTGATCGCCCACATCCAGGAGGTCGTCGAGCAGCGGACCGGCTACCGGTTGGAGCCGGAGATCGGATTCGTCGGCCAATTCTGACGCCGCGTCAGCGGGGCACGCACCGCCTTCGGGAGTCACACATCTGACCCGGAGCACAGAAGCTCGAGCCACAGCAGGACGAGCCCTGCGGTTGGCAGCTCCGTTGGGTTCCACAGGTGAGGCACGCCTTGCCCGGAGCACAGAAGCTCGAGCCACAGCAGGACGAGCCCTGCGGCTGGCAGCTCCGTTGGGTTCCACAGGTGAGGCACCCATGACCCGGAGCACAGAAACTCGAGCCACAGCAGGACGAGCCTTGCGGCTGGCAGCTCCGCTGGGTTCCACAGGTGAGGCACGCCTTGCCCGGAGCACAGAAGCTCGAGCCACAGCAGGACGAGCCCTGCGGCTGGCAGCTCCGCTGGGTTCCACAGGTGAGGCACCCATGACTCGGAGAACAGAAGCTCGAGCCGCAGCAGGACGAGCCCTGCGGCTGGCAGCTCCGTTGGGTTCCACAAGTGAGGCACCCATGACCCGGAGAACAGAAGCTCGAGCCGCAGCAGGAAGAGCCTTGCGGTTGGCAGCCTCGCCGCGTTCCGCAGGTGAGGCATGTCTGGCCGGCCCGACAGGTGGTCGAGCCACAGGCCGACTGGAGGAAGAGAGGCTCTGGGGTCTCGAGCAGATCTGGGAGCGGGAGCTTCGGCAGCTCGGCCGCTATTTCGTCCTCCAGGCAGAGATCCGCCGGGAGGGCGGTTTCCTGGGCCGGAGCCGGCCCAGGAGTCAGCACGAGTACGAGGAGACAAATCCACCACGCGCGACGCATTGCTCGCCTCCTTGGATTGGGATGAAGCTTTCGAAAAAGCTATGCGAAGTCGGAGCCGGGCGTCAAGCCGTCCTCTCCCAACCCTTCTGCACCAGCGAGCGGATGATCTGAGCGCTCCGGTGGCCCCAGACCGGGTGGAGCTCGCGGGAGCGGCGCTCGGCCAGACTCAAGGGCGACGCGGGCCGGGGTCACGCCGGTACGGCTGGCCTCCTCCAGGACCTGGAGCGCGAGGTTGTAGATGCTGTTGTCCCAGTCGTCCCCGAGATGGGCTTCGATGCGCGGGTCGGGGTCGACGTAGCCGTACTGCTCGTCGGCGCAGTTGACGATCCCCATGCGGTTGACCAGGAAGTCGGGCAGGTAGAGGATGCCGCTCTCCTCGGAGCAGCAGGTCGTCCCGCTCAGGGTCTTCGAGCTGGTTGTTCGCCGCGCCGCAGATGATCGGCGCCTGGATCGTGGGGATGGTACGCGGATTGAGAGTCCCTCCGGTCGCGCAGGGAGCTACGATGTCGGCGGGCTCGGCCAGGATCGAGTTATCCCCCCTCTCCACGATCCGGACCTCGAGATCGAGGCCTGGAAAGCATCCCATCAACTGGCGGCGGGACGGGTCGATGTCTGAGCCGATCACCCGCCGGACGCCCTTCTCGTGTAGGAAGCCGATCAGCGGCTCGCCCACGTGCCCGAGCCCCTGGACCGCGACCGTCTTGCCAGCAAGGTTGCCTCTGTCGAGATGGACCAGGGCCGCCTCCATCCCCCGCACGACGCCGCGGGCCGTGGGCACCGAAGGATTGCCGCTGCCTCCCAGCGCGGGCGGGATGCAGGTGGTGAAGCGGGTGCGGGAGAAGACAGCGGTCATGTCCTCGACCGACGTGCCGACGTCTTCGGCGGTGACATAGCACCCCTGGAGGCTGGTCATCAGCTCGCCGTATTCCTCGTAGATCCGCCGCCGGGCCGCCGGATTCTCGGCCCGTCCCGTGCCGCGGGCCATCACCCCCTTGCCGCCTCCCCACCAGAGGCCGGCGAGGGCGTTCTTGTGGGTCATGCCCTGGGCAAGGCGCAGGCCGTCGCGGAGGAAGGCCTCCACCGTGTCGTAGCGCCAGAACCGGGCGCCGCCGGCCCCTTGTCCGCGGCAGGTACGATGGACGAAGGCACCCTGAAGGACCCCGGTGTCGGGAGCCACCTGGACGAACACCCCTTCGTGGCGGTCGAAGTCGCGGCGGTCCTTCTCCAGGAGGCGGGCCAGCGGCACGAGCACGGGGTGCGAGGCGCGCACGCGGCCGGCCTCCTCATCCCAGACTAGATAGAAGCGGCGGATGCCTTCCCGGGCCAGCAGGTCGCAGAGCCCTGCGGGAGAGAGGTGTTGGATGTCCATGGCGGGGGCATGGTACCTCACCCCCTGGCCCCCCGGCCGGGTCCCCACCACGCACGTCAGCTCCCAGCTCGTCTGCGCCTGAGGCTCTCGGCCAGTTGGCATCCAGCGGTCAGCGCTGCGAGCGGCAGCCAGACCCAGACGATCTCGGACTTCAGGATCTCCCATCCGCGCCGGGAGAAGAAGGCTGCCGGGTTGGTCGAGGAGGTCTCGATCGGCCGGAACGGCAGGAAGTAGCGGTCGTTGTCGAAGGGAATGAAGAAGCCGATGCCGAGGCCCGCATCCGTGGCTGCGTCGAGAAAGCCGTGACTGGCCACCGCGACAAAGCCGGCGAGCAGGACCGCGAGGAAGTGCTTCCGGTTCCGGTCACCCAGGGTGGACGTGCCCAGGGCTGCACCGAAGAGAGCCGCAAAGAGCAGCGAATGCGAAAAGCCCCGATGCCCCAGAGGGTGCGCGTAGGGGATGCCGACCGCGAAGGCGGCGACATCGAGATCGGGCGCGGCAGCAGCCAGAGCGAGGACAACGGCGAGACGACGACGCGGCAGCTCCGGCGGGAGCATCTGTGCCGTGGCGGCGCCGACCAGCAGATGGGTGAAGGCGGAGGGCATGGAGCGACTCTATCCTGGAGTCGCGGCCTTTAATTTTAATGCCAGCAAAACCCGGACGACGAGCCACCGTAGAGACGCCCTGGTCCGTTCCCACCGCCCTCCCAGCCACCACCGCGGTCAGGGCGTCTCTCTCTCCCCGTCACCACAACGGTCTCGACCTCGCGCCCGGACCACTGCGATCCTGGCGTCGCCTTCGGTTCACGGCCAGGGCAGGTCCAGGCTGGGGTGGCCGGCGTCGGGGGAGGGCGCGTGTTGGCCGGGGCGTTGGGGGTGGCTGGGGCTTTGGAGACGCCCTCGGGTGTTCAAAGCCCTCGGGGCCGGTCGGACGGAGGGTCAGGATTTGGTCTGCAAGGCTGGACCAGCCCGGACGCAAATCTGTATGTACAGCTTTCTTTGCACGTGCCATCGGCTTGAACGGACTGCAGGCGCGTCTTCCCGCGCGTCAGGCGGCGTAGCGGATCACTTCCAGCTCAGCCGAGCTATCAACCCGCGAGAGGATCTCCTCAATCTCAGCAAAGACGCGATCCTCGAACAGATATTCGCCACAACCCCTACACTGCAGCACGGGCAGGTTGCGCAGGACGACAATCGTTGTATCACTCACCTTGAAGGGGAGAGCAGTTCGGATGCCTTCCATCTCGGAACCGCAAACACGGCATTTCATCGGCCAGACCTCCTTGTTTTCAGATCAGGTGCCCACTCCTCCAGATTGGGACGATAGGCCGTAACGATCCTGGCGTTGTCTTCTTTGACGTCAGCCGCGAAGAGCGCGTGAAAGTAGGCCAAAGGACCTCTTCCAACGATCAAGTAGCTCGGGAGATACTTGTCGTCCGGATAGGCTTCCACGACTTCGTAGCTGTCAACCGCGTCCAAAATCTCCGCCCTGGGAATGAATCTGTGCTCGAGCCGCAAATTGACGTGATACGTCCAAAAAATGCGGCGCTGTCTGACGCACTCTTGAATGAACCTCAGGGGGTCTGCCGGGACCTCCCGATCCTCATTCATCGTCTTTCCTGAGCCCATGCCTGTACCCGGTTGTTCCAAAAGAAGAGCCTCGGAGAGGCTCAGGCGTGTAGCCCGGGGTCAGAGCGACGAAGGAGCGGCGACCCCGGGTAAGGGAGACCGATTTCGTTTCCAAGCCCCAGAGGGGCGGCAGCAAACCCGTGCCCTGCCAAATCTGCTGCCGCCCCTGCCGGGGCTTGAAAATATTTTTCTCCTTGCACCCGGGGTCGCCGCTCCTTCGTCGCTCTGACCCCGGGCTACATGCCATAGGCCCCTCTGGGGCTGGCGTTGCAGACGATCGGCCCCTAGTCATCCGCGAATTCCCGGTCCCACTCGCTCGGGTCCAGGTCAGCGGCCGGGACACCCGACCGCCCGGCCAGGAGAAGAAAGTCGAGCCGGGGCATTCCACAGATCTCCGCCGCTCTACCCGAGGAGATCCGCCCCCGCTCGAAGAGCTTGAGAGCCAGAAGGAACTTTGCTTCCTTGACGAACTCCTCCTCCGATTGGCCGGTCGACAACAGTACGCTCTCGGGTAGGTCGATGTGGATGACACCCATGGTCGAGCCTCCAGGATGTTACTCAGGAGTGAGGAGTGAGGAGGCCGGCCTCGAACTCCTGCTCTGCTCGCTTCAGATCCCCCAAGAAGTTGGGGATGCGAAGCAGCTCCGCGGTGGCCTCGCTGGCTTCCCGTTCCTCCAGATACGCCAGGAAATCATCGGCCACTCGCAGGCGCTCTTCCGAGAGGGTTTCAAGTCGCTTTTTTGCGCGGCGGAGGACTGCGGTCGGGCTCATAACGCCATTCTACCCCGTCTTCGCCCGCGCCTCCGCCTTGTCAACCACCACCTCGGTGATGCGCGCCGTGCGGTTGACGGTCTTGCCGATCGACTGGAGGAGCGCGATCCGATTCTGGCGCACCTTCGGGTTTTCGGCCATGACCAGAACCTCGACGAAGAAGCGGTCGAGGACCGGGGCGAGGCCGGCGATGCGCCGCAGACAGCGCTCGTAGTCGCCGGACGCGGCCGCCTCTTCCACTTCGGTGCGCAGGCCCTGGAAGGCGATGTGGAGATCCTTCTCTGCGGGCTCGGCGAGAGAGGTCTTCGGCGAGCGGCTGCTCGGCGGCGTCCTTGGTGATGTTGGCGATGCGCTTGGCGGCCAGGACTACGGAGAGGAAGTCCGCGGACTCACGCACTTTGTGAAGGGCATCGACCCGGGATCTCAGATCAGGCAAGTGGGTCACACCCATGGCCAGCGCGGCCTCGATCTCGTCGTAGGCATAACCGGCGAGGCCGAGGAGGTAGCGGATGCGGTCGAAGAGGAAGGGACGGAGGTCGTCGAGGATCTGCTCGGCGCTCCGGGTCAGGCGATTGCCATAGAGGCGTGCGGCCTCGGCGGCGGCTTTCTCGAAATCGAGCGGCAGCCCTCCTTCCAGGGCGATCCGGACCGCTCCCTGCGCAGCGCGGCGCAGGCCGAACGGGTCCTTGCTGCCGGTGGGGATCAGGCCGAGGCCGAAGATGCCGACCAGGGTGTCCAGACGGTCGGCGAGACCGGCGACCTGCCCGACACGGCCACGGGGGATGCTGTCTTCGGTCGAAGCGGGCAGGTACTGGTCGTAGATGGCCTGCCAGATCTCCTCGGGCCGGCCTTCCTCGCGGGCGTAGATCCCTCCCATGATGCCCTGGAGCGAGGTGAACTCCTTGACCATCTCGGTCGGCAGGTCCGCCTTGAGCAGGCGCGCGGCCTCGACGGCCGGCTCCTTCTCCTCGTCCCAGCCGAGCTGGTCGCAGAGGATGCCGGCCAGGGCGGCGAGGCGCTCCGACTTCTCGGCGTAGCTGCCAAGGCGCTCCTGGAAGGTGAGCCGGTGGAGCTGCTGGGCTCGCGCCTCCAGGCCCATTCGCCGGTCCTCGCCGTAGAAGAAACGCGCGTCGGCCAGGCGTGCCGCGACGACCCACTCGTTGCCCGACCGGGCACGCCCCTTGGGATCGTCCGGCCGGTCCATGACGGTGAGGAAATACGGGAGGAGCTTGCCGGAGCCGTTCGCGGCTGATTCCACGGTGAAGGCGCTCTGGTGGTCGCGCAGGCTGGTCGCGAGGACCTCGGCCGGCAGATCGAGGAAGGTTTCGTCAAATTTTCCTTCCATGACGCCGGGGATCTCGCAGATGGCGGCCAGCTTGTCGAGCAGGGCCGGGTCGTCCACCAGCCGGCCGCCGAGGGCTTCGGCGCGCGACTGCATGGTTTCGAGCAGGATGCGCCGGCGTTCCTGCGGACGGGCTTCGATGTGGCGCGCCGCCAGCTCGCGGTGGTAGTCCTCGCCGCCAGTCACCCGAAAGGGCTGCGGCGAGAGGATGGGATGCCCGATCGTCTCGTCACCCGCCGCGGTGCCATAGAGCTGGAAGGGCACGACCTGGCCGTCGAACAGCGAGACGACGCCGTGCACCGGCCGCACCCACGGGCCTTCTCCGCTCCCCCACCGCATGGTCTTGGCCCAGGAGATGCCGGCGAGCACGCGCGGCACGATCTCGGCCAGCACCTCGGGAATGGGGCGCCCTTCGGTCTTCTTGACCGCGGCCAGGTATTCGCCCTTGTCGGTGGTGACGCGGGAGAGCGCGTCCGGCTCGACGCCGCAGCGCTTGGCGAAGCCGAGGAGCGCCGGGGTGGGCGCGCCGTCGGCGGCGAAGGCCGCGCGCACGGGCGGGCCCATCACCTGCTCTTCGCGGTCGGGCTCCCGCTCCGGCAGACCCACCAGACGGAGGAGCAGCCGGCGGGGTGTGTAACCGGTCTCGACCTCGCTGGGGCCCAGGCCGCGGGCCATCAGCTCCTCGAAGACGCGGGTGGCGAGCTCGCGCACGCCCGGCTCCAGCATACGGGCCGGGATCTCTTCGCTGCGGACTTCCAGAAGATACTCACCGTGCGGCATCGGACACCTCCACCGTCTCTCCGACCGCAGGCTGCGCCGACTCCTCGTTAATGCCTTGGAGCAGCGGGAAGCCGAGCCGCTCGCGGCTTTCTACATAAGCGCGGGCGCAGGCGATCGCGAGGTCGCGCACCCTCTTCATCAGGGCCACGCGCTCGGTCACCGAGACGGCGCCGCGGGCGTCGAGCACGTTGAAGAAGTGCGAGCACTTGAGCGTGCATTCGTAGGCCGGCAGCACGAGGCCGGCTTGCAGGCAGCGCTGGGCCTCGCGTTCCATGCCGTCAAGCTGCTGTTGGAGGAAGGTCACATCCGCCACCTCGAAGTAGTAGCGGGAGAGCTCGTACTCCTCCTGCTTGCGCACCTGGCCGTACTTGATCCCCTCGACCCAGTCCATCTCGTAGATGCTGCGCGACTGGGCGAGGAACATGGTCAGGCGCTCCAGGCCGTAGGTGATCTCGGCGCTGATCGGCTTGAGCTCCAGGCCGCCCGCCTGCTGGAAGTAGGTGAACTGGGTGATCTCCATGCCGTCGAGCATCACCTGCCAGCCGACGCCCCAGGCGCCGAGCGTCGGGGCTTCCCAGTTGTCCTCCTCGAAGCGGAGGTCATGGTCCGCCAGGTCGAGGCCGATCGCCGCGAGGCTCTGCACATAGAGCTGCTGCACGTCGTGCGGCGCGGGCTTGAGCACCACCTGGAACTGCAGGTGCTTGCCCAGGCGGAACGGATTGTCGCCATAGCGGCCGTCGGCCGGGCGGCGGGAGGGCTGGACGTAGGCCACGCGCCATGGCTCGGGGCCGAGGACGCGCAGGAAGGTGTCCGGATGCATGGTGCCGGCGCCGACCTCGAGGTCGAGCGGCTGTTGCAGGACGCAGCCCTGGTGCGCCCAGAATTCGGAAAGCCGAAGGATCAGATCCTGGAGTGTCTGCATGGCGGGGCGTAGTCTATCGTAGAGGCCCTCACCCCCGGCCCCTCTCCCATCCGCACTCCCCGACCACCGGGAGAGGGGAGCAAAGACTCTCCCGGAAATCCCCTCTTCTCAGGCCGGGTTTCTTCCCCCCTCTCCCGGAGGGTGGGAGTGCGGATGGGAGAGGGGGGCCAGGGGGGTGAGGGTCCCCTACACGCTCGCCCGGGTCTTCTGGATCACGTCGTAGCTGCGCAGCTCGCGCTGGAGGAAGTGGCGCCGGACCCGGGCCGAGAGCTGCTCGAGCTGCCGCAGGGCGGCGGGCGACGGCGGAACCGTGGCCAGCTTGGGCAGGTTCTCCCGTCCGACCCGCCGCAGGAGGTCCAGCGTCTCCGACCGGACGATGAAGCCTGCTGTTCCTCCGACGTCTCCTGCGCAGTCCATACAGAGCAGGGTCTCGCCGCTGGGAGGCAGCGTCGCCCAACCCTCCAAGGGCCGGCCGCAGGACGGGCAGGAGGTGGGCGGCGGGAAGACGCCCGCGAGCCGCAGGACCCAGACCTCGAAGTAGCGGGCCGCGAGGTCGCGGTCCACACCCGCGAGCAGCGCCTCCAGGGTGGAGTCGAGGAGACGGTAGAGGACCTCCGAAGGGTCGCCCTCCTGGGCGAACTCCAGGATGTGGTCGGTCAGGTAGCTGCCGAGCAGGAGGCCCTCGAGGTCGCTCTGCAGGCGGTGGGCCGCCCGGATCATCTCGACGGAGGAGATGCGGCCGAGCTCTCTCCCCTCCCTCTCGAACCAGGTGATCTGCACCTTGGTCAGGGGTTGGAGCTGGCCGCCGAAGCGGCTGTGCTTCACCCGGGCGCCGCGCGCCACGCCCTTCTTCTTGCCGTGCTCGCGGGTGAGGAAGGTGACGAGCCGGTCACCGTCCTGGAGGTCCATGACGTCGAGGAGCAGGGCCTCGGCGGTGATGAGTCCCATGGCAGGCGGTGGTGCTGCGGGGCCGGAGCGCCGGGGAGCACCCGGCACTCCGGCGGAGTGTGCAGTCTAGTAGGCCGGAGGACTTGGAGGAGTCGGAGGTACTGTCGTCTTCGGCTTCATGAAGACGAACTCGACCGACTCCGGCGCCCGCTGGTTGTAGCGCGCGTTCGAACTCGTTCTGGTCCATGACCAGCAGCAGGATGCCCTCGACCAAGCCGAGGAGGGCGCCGAAGCCGCAGGTCACACACGTCAGGACGATCTCGATGATCCCGGTGACCGTAGATCCCAGGTAGAAGTGATGGATCCCCAGCCCTCCAAGCAAAATTCCGAGGATGCCGGCGGTCGTCTTGTCCTTTCCACGCATCTTTGTCCCTCCTTCGCTCAGCCGTCGGTTCGGTTCACATATTACCCCGATCTCGCGTCCAGCGGCCGGATCGTGGCATATTTCGGCAGAATCTTGCGATCAAAGCGGCGGGCCCAGGACCTGCCGCACCCAGCGCAGGAGGTCTCCGTCGAGGCGGCTGCGGCACTCGTCGAGGCCATGCCCGCACTGCGGATAGAGCAGCAACTGCTTGGGCTCCTCGGCGCGGCGGTAGAGGTCCCGCGAGCAGAGGTCCGGCAGGACCTCGTCCTCCTCGCCATGGATCAGCAGCAGGGAGCGCGGGCTCAGCTCGGAGACGCTGTCGGCGCCGTAGATCTGGCTGCTCAGTGCGGCGACGCCGAGCACGGCCGGGCTCATCGCACCGGCGCTGATCGCCACGGCGCCGCCGAAGGAGTGGCCAACCACGGCGATCCGCTTGAGGTCCCGCATCGCCATGAAGGCGGCGCCCAGGAGCGTGTCGAGCACGCACGGCTCGAGGAAGCTCGGGTGGCGGTAGTGGAGGCGGACCGAGGCGATCCCTTCGCGGGCGAGCTCCGCGGCAAGCCGTGGATAGAGGCCGCGGGCCGGGCCGTGGAGGCCGCCTTCGGCGCCGCCGATCCAGAGCACCGCCGCATCCCCCTCCGCCACCGGATGGTAGAGGCAGAGGATCGTGCCCGCGTTCGTATGCAGCCGCAGATCCTCGACCCCGTCGACCGGCGGCCCCTCCTCCACCCCCCGCAGCTCGAGGGTCAGCGTCGTCTGGATGCCCGAGATGTCGTCGGTCATCGCCTCGTGGTTGCTCATCATATCCGGTTGGAGACGCACGTCTCGTGCCAAACCTCACCCCCTGTCCCCCTCTCCCATCGCCCCCCCACCGACCGGGAGAGGGGGGACGCATGCGAAGCGTTCGAGGCAAGGTCGTTCCGATTTCTCTTCCGCCAACTTTCCGGATCGCATGCTGCCAGATTCGCCGTATATCGGCTCCTCTACGTCCCCCCTCTCCCGGCGGCAGGGGGGGCGATGGGAGAGGGGGACAGGGGGTGAGGTTTTACAGCTCCACATCCCTGTCCAGACTCGCCAGCAGCGCCTTGTCCTCGCGCCAGTCGGGCTCGACGCGGACGTGGAGGTCGAGGTAGACCCGGTGGCCGAGGAACTCTTCCAGGTCGAGCCGGGCGGCGGTGCCGATGTTCTTGATCATCTGCCCCTGGCGTCCGACGACGATCTTCTTCTGGCTGGGACGCTCCACGAGGATGCTGGCATAGATGAGGGTCAGCCCCTTCTCCGCGTCGTCCTCCCAGCGGTCGAGGACCACGGCGGTGGTGTACGGCAGCTCTTCGCTGGTCAGCTCCAGGACTTTTTCGCGGATGCGCTCGGCGGCCAGGAAGCGCTCGGGATGGATGGTGAGCAGCTCCGGGTCGTAGAGCGGCGGCCCCTCGGGCAGCTTGTCCCACAGGACGTCGAGCAGGCGGTCGCAGCCGTCGCCGGTGCGCGCGCTGACCGGCACGATCTCGGCGAAGAGGCCGGTTCGGCCATACCGCTCCATGAGCGGCAGGAGCTGTTTTTTATCCCGCAGGAGGTCGACCTTGTTGAGGACCAGGACCCGCTGCTCGGTGGCCTTGTCCTCCAGCTTGCCGATGAGGTCGAGCATGTAGGCGTCGCCCGAGCCGAACTTCTGGCTGGCGTCGACCAGCAGGCAGGCCACGTCGGCGTCGTTCAGGGCGTCCAGGGCATAGCGCACCATCTGCCGGTTGAGACGGTGCAGCGGCCTGTGGATGCCCGGCGTGTCATAGAAGACCAGTTGGCCGCGCACCCCGGAGAGGATGCCCACCAGGCGGTGCCGCGTGGTCTGCGGCTTGTCGGAGACGATCGCCACCTTCTCGCCCAGGAGGCGGTTCATCAGCGTCGACTTGCCGGCGTTCGGCCGGCCGAGGAAGGCTACGGTCCCCGCGCGGCCGGCCATCAGGCCTCCGTCTCGTCGCTCGGCTCCGAGCCCTCGGGCACCCTCTCCACCCGGACGGTCTGGATGCGGCGGTCCGCGACCGCCTCGACGATGAAGCGCAGGCCGAAGCGGTCGACCGTCTCGCCGGGTTGCGGCACGTGGCCGAGGGCGGTGAAGATCAGGCCCGCCACCGTCTCGTACTCGGGGTCCTCGACCTTCACGTGGAACAGCTCGTCGAGCAGCTCGATGTGGGCGCGGCCGTCCAGGCGGTAGGCGCCGTTCTCGAGCGGCTCGAGCTCCGCGACCAGGGCCTCGTGCTCGTCCATGATCTCGCCGACGATTTCCTCGATCAGGTCCTCGACGGTGACCAGGCCGGCGGTGCCGCCGTACTCGTCCACCACGATGGCCACCTGCTGGAAACGTGCCTGGAGCTCCTTGAGCAGCTCGCCGAGCGGCTTGGTCTCGGGGATGAAGAGCGGCGGCTTGATCAGCTCGCGGGCCGGCGGCGGCTCGGGGCTGCGCAGGGCGCGCAGCACGTCGCGGATGTGCAGAATGCCGACGATGTGGTCGATCGAGTCCTGGTAGAGCGGGATGCGCGAGTGGCCGGACTCGATGAAGCGCTCGGCCAGGGCGTCGAGGCTCGCCTCCACCGGCGCGCAGACCATGTCGATGCGCGGCGTCATGACGCTGCGTGCGGCCGTGTCCTGGAAGCCGACGATGCTCCAGACCCACTCCCCCTGCTCCGGCTCCAGGATGCCTTCGCGGGTGCCGACGTCGATGAAGGCCTCGATCTCCTCGTCCGTGGCGTCTTCCTCGTGCTCGTCATCGCGGGTCGGGCCGGCCTTGGGGACCAGCGGAGCGAGGACGGCGATCAGCGGCGTGAGGACGACAGGGCGACCCGGTAGGGCCAGGTCATGAGGCGCAGCGCCCGCTCGGGGCCGCGGGCGATCAGGACCCGGTTGCAGACTTCGATGCAGGCGATGAGCACGATGGTCACCAGGGCCGCCCAGAGGGACGGCCAGGCCCGGCCCCAGACCCGCAGCAGCTCGGTCAGGGCGAGGAAGAGCAAGAGAGGGGTCACTCGCCCCAGGAGCGAGAGCAGATAGCGGAAGACGCCGAACCGCACCGGCGCGTCGTAGAGCCGGCGCAGGTTGCCGCCCGCCTCCTCGACCCAGTGGCGGAGCCGGATCGGACCGGTCCGCTCGAGCAGCGCCGAGAGCACCGACGCGAGCACGGCCGCCGGGAGCAGCAGCACCACGGCCCAGACCAGGAGGCTGGCCGGCAGAAGGGGATCACTGTTCACGGTTGAAGATCCATGTGCGGCGCAGCCGCCGTTCGAGGCGCTCCATCTCGCCCTGGTCGGCCTCGTGATCGTAACCCAGGCAGTGCAGGAGGCCGTGGAGGAGGAGGACCTGGAGCTCCCGGTCCACATCGTGGCCGGCCTCCGCCGCCTGCCGCCGCGCCACCGGCACGGAGATCAGGATGTCCCCCAGGTGCCCGGTGTCTTCGGAATCGCCCGGGAACGAGAGGACGTCGGTCGGCCGGTCCTTGCCGCGCAGCTCACGGTTCCACTTCCTGACCTCCCGGTCGCCGGCGAAACGGACGCCCAGGCTCTCTGCCTGCGGCGCCAGGTCGGCCACGAGCCGCTCCAGCCACGGGCGCAGACGCCGGGCCTGCGCCTCGGGGTAGCGGTTCGGGTTCTGGAGGACGATCTCGCGATCGCCCGCTGGGGATCGGTCGGGCTCTCTCATCCGGGCGGTATCACGAGGCTCGGGCGGCATCCAGGGACCGCTTCTCGCGGCGGAACACCCCGGTGTTGAAGTCGAAGCCCGGGTAGTCTATCCGCTGGTGGAAGATGTTGGCGAGCACCCGCAGGAATGCCTCGGAGACCAGGTTGACGTCGGAGAGGGTCAGATCCGTCTGGTCGAGCTGGCCTTCTTCCAGGCAGGCGTCGACGATGGTACGGATCAGACCGCGGATCTTGAGCGGCGTGGGCTCGGTCAACGTCCGGCTGGCCGCCTCGATGGCATCGGCCAGCATGAGGATGCCCATCACCTTGTTCTGGGGCTTGGGGCCGGGATAGCGGTACTTCTCCTCCGCCACCTCCCCAACTTCCGGCCCCCGCTGCTCCAAAGCCCTGTTGTAGAAGTACTTCATCAGCCGCGTGCCGTGGTGCTGCGCGATCGCGTCGCGGATCACCCGCGGCAGGTCGTGGTCGCGGGCGAGCTCCAGGCCGTCCTTGACGTGGTTGGTCAGCACCAGCGCGCTCATCGAGGGGACCAGCTTGTCATGCGGGTTGTCGCCCGGCCGCTGGTTCTCGATGAAGTAGTTGGGCCGCAGCACCTTGCCCACGTCGTGGTAGAGGCCCGCGGCATAGGCGAGCACCGGATCGGCGCCGATCGCCTCGCATCCCTCCTTGGCCAGGTTGGCCACCATCAGCGAGTGCTGAAAGGTCCCCGGGGCCTCGAAGGCGAGGCGCCGCAGCAACGGCAGGTTGGTGTTCGACAGCTCCACCAGCTTGATGTCCGTGGTGATGCCGAGGAGCGACTCCAGGATCGGCACCGCGAAGCTCACCGCGGCGGTGACCAGGAGGCCGCCGGCGAAGGCGCAGAGCACGTCGAACCCGATCTGCATCCACCCCCGGTCGGCCGGACCGCCCAAGGCAGATAGAATCAGGGCCAGCACGACGTTGACCAGGCCGACCACCATGCCGGCGCGCGCAATGACCAGGCGCTGCCGGAACTGGTAGCGGTCGAGGGCGAAGATCGCCGCCGCCGACCCGGCGAAGCTGTAGAAGACCACCCAGAGGTTGTCCCCCTCGACCGCCAGGCGGCTCGCCAAAATGGAAAAAAGAATGGACAGCAGCAGCGCGCTCTGGCGCCCCAGGAGCAGGGCGGCCAGGAGGGCCAGGGCGGCGAACGGGGTGGCATAGGCCCAGCTCCGGGCCGAATTGAGCGGTGATGCCTCAAACACGCTGGAGAGCGCTCCGGCGATGAGGAAGAAGAACTTGGCTCCCAGAATCGAGAGCAGGAGCATCAGCAGGCTCTCGCCGAGGAGCCGGCGCGGCGTATGGTCGGCCACCCGCTCGCGCTTGAGCCCCAGGCCGAGCACGACCGCGGCCAGGACGAGCAGCACCAGGGTCGCCGTCAGCGGCGGGATGAGGAGCCGGAGCCGGCGCTCCCCCCGCATCTGGGCGATGGCCCGCGCGTCCGCCTCGTCGATGATGTCCCCCTTGCGGACGATCACCTGCCCCTTGCGGATGCGGTTGAGCACCTGCCCGGCGCCGGCCGCCGCGGTGTCGCGCCGCGCCAGGGTCTCGCTGCGGTTGGGCAGCAGGTTGGGCGGCAGGTTCTGGAGCAGCAGGTCGACCAGGAGACCGCGCTCGGCCGCCGTGTAGCCGCTCCAGCCGCGTACCTCGGACTCCAGGAATTCGCGCGCCTCGTCGGGATAACCGAGGGGGCCGAAGAGGTCGAGTTGCACCCGCTCGCTGCCCGTCCCCAGGTTGCGCAGGCTGATGCCGCGCATCCGGTTCTCCAGCAGCATGGTCTTGTTGCCGACCACGCTGCGGCGCAGCGCCTGGACGAGGACGCCCCGCAGGCGGTCTTCGAGGTCCGGCGAGAGCTTGCGGCGCACCAGCAGGTCGAGTTGCTCCGCGGTGGCGCGGAAGCCCTCCGGCTGGGGCTTCCGGCCGAGCAGCTCCTGCACCACCTCCTGGCGCTGCGCGTCGGCGCTCTGGGCGGGGTCCCCTTCGGCCTCCCGGGCGAGGAGCTTGCGCCCGCGGCTGAAGAGACGGCCGATCTCGGCCTCGTGCTCGGCCGCCACACCGGGATCGAAGTCGTACACCTCCAGGACCTCGTCGCGCGTCCGGGTCTGGCGGTCCTGCGTCGCCGGCTCGTCGAGCAGCAGCAGGTCGCGGGTGGCGACGTAGTCGCGCTCGGCGATGGCATTGGGGACGGCGCGGGGAAAGAACAGGAACGCGCCCGGGGCCAGGCTCCAGGTGCCCAGGATCAGCAGCAGCCCGATCCAGAGGGCCGGCATCTCCAGCGCATGGGACCAGAGATCGACGGCGCGCACGCGTTTGCGCAGGTTGAGGGTGCCGGTGCTGATCAGCTCCAGACGGGACGGCCGGGGCTTCTGGGGAGCCGTGGATTGAGGAGTCACAGGTTGACCTGAGGCCGGAGCCATGTCCCCTCCTGGGCGCGCCGCGGGCCGGCGCGCGGAATCGCTCACTCGGGAGCCGTCCTCCCGGATTCCACCCCGGATGGCACGTCCGCGCGCCGTTTTCCGCCTTCCCGCTCGTCCTTCCTGCGGTCGAAGCGGTCATAGGCGGTCACGACTTTCTGCACCAGGGGGTGGCGCACGACGTCGCTCTGGTCGAAATAGAAGAACTTGATCCCCTCGACCCCGGCCAGGACCTCCTGGGTCTCGCGCAGGCCGGACATCCGCCCCTGCGGCAGGTCGACCTGGGTGACGTCCCCGTTGATGACCGCCTTGGAGTTGAAGCCGATGCGGGTGAGGACCATCTTCATCTGCTCGGTGGTGGTGTTCTGGGCCTCGTCGACGATGATGAAGCTGTCGTTCAGGGTGCGCCCGCGCATGAACGCGATGGGTGCCACCTCGATGATGCCGCGCTCGATCATCCGCCCGACCTTCTCATAACCGATGATGTCGTGCAGGGAGTCGTAGAGCGGCCTCAGATAGGGGTTGACCTTCTCCGCGAGGTCGCCGGGGAGGAACCCCAGCTTCTCGCCCGCCTCGACCGCCGGACGGGCCAGGATGATGCGCTTGACCCGCTTCTCCTGCAGGGCGGCGGCGGCCATGGCCACGGCCAGGAAGGTCTTGCCGGTCCCGGCCGGGCCGATCGAGATGACGATGTCATGGTCGATCATCGACTTCAGATAGAGCTGCTGCCGGAAGCTGCGCGGCTGGACCAGCCGCCGTACCGAGGCCAGCATCCCCTCCGGCAGGAAGAACTCCACCAGCGGGGTCTCGGGCGACTCGGCGGCCACGCGGATCGCGGTCGGCACCTCTCCCGCCCGGAAGCGGTACCCCTTCTCGGTGACCGCGTTCAGCTCGTGCAGCAGGCGCTCCACGGCCTGCACCCGATCGGGCTCGCCCTGGATGTTCACTTCGCTGCCCCGGGCGCTCAGGCTCACTTCGAAGGTGCGCTCGATCCGCCGCAGGTTCTCGTCATGCGTGCCGAAGAGGGTGTCGAGCCCCTCCTCGGCAAGAGTCACTTGTGCCATCTTGGATGGGTTCTCGCGGTGCGAAAGGCGTCTGGCCGCTGCGGTTCCATGTCAGTTGAGAGGGAGGACGCCGCAGAGCGGCGCCGCCCGAGGGTCAGAGTGTAGCAGAGACGGCCCCCTCTCGCGTGAGGGCGTTCGCGCCGCCGATCCCCTCCTGTAGGGGCAACCCTTGTGGTTGCCCGCGGTCTTGCCACGCGGCGGCCGCTGCGCATTTTCCCACCGCAGAGGCAGGCGGTGCAGGGCAACCACAAGGGTTGCCCCTACAGGAGGCGGTTTGGCCATGGCTGGACCAACCGGGCCCGCGCCTACTTCTTGCTGTACTCGTAAAACCCTCGGCCGCTCTTCTTGCCCAGCCGGCCGGCCAGCACCATCTGCTTGAGCAGCGGCGGCGGCGCGAACCGCTTCTCCCGGTACTCGTCGAACATGATGTTCGCAATGTAGTACGTGGTGTCCAGGCCCACGAAGTCGAGGAGCGTGAACGGGCCCATGGGATAGCCGCAGCCGAGCTGCATCCCCTTGTCGATGTCCTCGACGCTTGCCACACCCTCCTCCAGGGCGCGGATCGCGTCCAGCAGGTACGGGACCAGCAGCCGGTTGACTACAAAGCCCGAGTTGTCGCGGCAGGCGATCGGCTCCTTGCCGGCCGCCTTCGCGAAGTCGAACACCGTCTGGAACGTCTCGTCCGACGTCAGCAGCGTGCGCACCACCTCGACCAGCTTCATCACCGGCACCGGGTTGAAGAAGTGGAGCCCCACGAACTTGTCCGGGCGGCGGGTGAACATGGCGATCTGGGTGATGGTCAGCGACGACGTGTTGCTGGCGAAGATCGCCTCCGGCTTTACCGCCTGGTCGAGGGCCGAGAAGGTCTTCCGCTTCTCGTCCAGGTTCTCGACGATGGCCTCGACCACCAGGTCGCAGTCGGCCAGGTCGTCGAGCGCCACGGTCCCGGAGAGGCGGGAGAGCGCCTCGTCGCGTGCTCCGGCTTCGAGCTTGCCCTTCTCCACCGCCTTGCCGAGCGACCCCTGGATCTTCTGGAGCCCCTTGTCCACCAGCTCCTGGGTCACCTCGCGCACCACCGTCTCATGACCGGCGCGCGCCGCCACCTCGGCGATGCCGGACCCCATCAGGCCGCAGCCGAGGACACCCACCTTCTTGATCTTCATGAAAACCCTCCTTGGGTATCTCTGATTTCGGAATCCATCTCGACGACCTCCCGCCCGCCCTCCGGCAGCCGCGCGAGCCGCAGGGCCAGCGCCCCCGGCACCGGAAACGGCAACCGCTCCGCCCATTCCACCACTTTCACCCCTGGCCCGGCCAGCATCTCCTCCAATCCCAGCCCCGGCACCTCCTCCGGCGCCAGTCGGTAGAGGTCCACATGGACCAGCCGGCCGCCGCTCCCCTGGTGCTCCCGGATCAAGGTGAAGGTCGGCGACTGCACCTCCCCCGGCGCGATCCCCAGCCCCTGGGCGATCCCCCGCGCCAGCACGGTCTTGCCGGCTCCCAGGTCCCCCGACAGGAGCAGGACGCCGTCGGGGGCAAGCTCACGGGCGATGTCGGCGCCGAGGGCCTGGGTCTCGGCTTCACTCGCGCTTTGCCAGCGGCGGCCTTGCATCGAGAGGAGAGCTTATCGTGTCCTGACGGTTGCCGGAGCTGGGTCGGGTGGGAGGCCCTGGGTTCAAACCATACCGTTGCATCTCGTCCGGGGGCCTGGGGGAAGCGCCCCTCGTGGGCGCCGGCACCTAGCCCCGGGTTTCAACCCGGGGTTGCGAGGCCAGATTTCGTTTTCGAGCCCCTTCAGGGGCATAGGCACGGGAGGTGGCGAACCGGCCCGCCACCGCCAGAGCACCGCCGGCTTCCCCTCCACCCATGCCATTGCCCCTGAAGGGGCACAGGAATGGGTTGGGGGCCTCCGCACCCCGGGTTTGAAACCCGGGGCTATGTGCCAGCGCCCCGTGAACGGGGCGCTCCCCGGCCTGGTGTCAACCCGGGGCGATCAGCGGAGAGACATGGAAGGCAGAGAGCGGCCGAGGTCCTGGTAGGTCTCAATCACGGCAGCGAGAGCGTCCTGGGCATTCGCCAGGGCTTCGCTCACCGTGTCGCCCTCGGTCACCAGCTCCGGAAGCACGGGCGAGGTCACTGTAAAACCGCCTTCAGGCTGAGGGGCCAATACCAGCGGGAGCTTATAGAGCATTCATGATCCTCTCCGGAACGACCAGAGGCATCATACCAAGGAGCTTCCGCACCTCCAATCTCTACTGTTTGCCCGTTGGATCCGGGAGATCGGGGCGGCCGAATAGGCCCGGAGCAGCATTGACCTCTTCGCACAAATCCATAAAAATACTGTCATGGGGACGACGATCGACCTACCGGATGAGATGATCCGCCAAGTGACCGGGCGTCATCGCAGCCCGCCCCCTGTAGCGCGCAAGGCGACAGGCCAGCCACTGCTGTCACTGAGCAACGAGGAAATTGAACGCATCCTACATGAAGAAGAGGTCGCGGGTGGCCCCCAGGCGGCCTCACCTTTGCTAGTCTTGATCCCATGAGCGAGCTGATCTTTGAGGTGACCCAGGAGGAGGACGGCGGCTTCGTCGCCGAGTGTTTGACCGAGAGCATCTTCACTCAAGCGGATTCCTGGGAGCAATTGCGCACTAACGTTAAGGAAGCTGTAGAGGCCTTTCACTTCGACCGTCCGATGCCAGATGGGGTTCGCCTTCATCTCGTTCGGGACGAAGTTCTCTGGCGCTTCTATGAAGCTTCCTAGGGATCTCAGTGGAGAAGCTCTGATCAAGGGCCTTTGTCAGAGCTGGGGATATCACCTCGTCCATCAAGTTGGCAGCCATGCGGTCCTGGAGACCGACGAACCTTCCCACCAGCGAATCGCCGTCCCGACCCACAAGAACCTGCGGGTTGGGACCTTGCACAGCATTCTCAAAGTTGTTGCAAGCCACAAGGGCGTGAGCCGTGAGGATGTGCTGGCTTCGCTCTGAAGGCGCCTGCACCTCCGCCGGCGCAATCCCCAACCCCTGGGCAGTCCCCCGCGCCAGACGCCCTGCTTTTCCTGGGAGCGCGGGCGTCCCGCCCGCCCCTCTCGATGCTCGGGATTGCATTGAGTTGGCGGCAACGCCGCGGTCGCTGAAAGTCCAGGCGGGCGTGACGCCCGCTTCAGCGGATGTCGCTGATATTTCGACCACCCATTCGCCGAGCCGGAGCAGACGGAGGGCATCCTCCAGCTTTTCCTTGAGAATCGACCTCATCCGTTCATTGGACGTGTTGCCACAGGTAATCCAGATCACCTGAGGCGGAGGTCCCAGACGCTCCACCAAATGCACGAAGTCGCGATCTTTGGTCAGAACAACCGCGGAGGCCTCGCGTGCCGCAACGAAGATCTCCCGGTCCTTGGCCGCCCCAAGGCTGAGAAAGCGTGCCGAGTAAGCCACGAGGCCGAAGGTGTCTGTGATCCAAGGCGCCAGAGCTGGCGCCAGTTGGGCGTCGATCCAGAGGATCAAGCGACGAGCACCGGGTGGTCAAACCGCTGACTGGCGAAGCGCAGGCTGGCTCGAACATCCTCCAGCTCGAGATCAGGCAGCTCTTGTACGATCTCTTCAGGAGGCAGGCCATTCGCCAGGAGATCGAGGACATCGCTGACACGGATCCGCATGCCGCGGATACACGGTCTGCCACCACACTGCTGGATCCACGGTAATGCGTCTCCGCAAGCTCGGCCATTCAGTTTTCACCTCCAGACCAATTCTACCAGCCTCCTTGGAGGGCCGACGGTGCCTCTCCCGCCACCACAGACCTTGTCGATCCCCTGCTCGTCGCCGGCCGCCCTTTCGCGCTTGCCTGTTTCCTCGATAGACTCCTCCAGTCATCCTTGAAGCTCGGAGGGTCCTTGCAACCGGCCACGGAAGCGGTCCTGCTCAACCGCCTCATCGACGCCCACCGGAATCGGCGGCGAATCGTCTTCCTGGTGGGAGCCGGTCTCAGCCTGCCGCCAACGGCACGGGCGCCGGGTGTACCCGGGGCCGAAGAGATCGTGCGGCGGGTCACAGACCGGCTGCAAGGAGACGGGGCCAAGCTTGGCTATCAGGACGCACTGGAGCTTTACCGGCGTCACCGCGGCCAGCGAGGGCTCGATGAGCTGGTCCGGGAGGCAGTGCTGGAAGCCTGCGTCGATGGCGATCCGGCCGTAATCGCCGCCGCCCGGGGAGGTGACCTCGAAGCCTGCCGGCGCCTGGAACGGGAACCGGCGGCATGGGCGCTACCGCCTGGGGTCGAGGCGCTGGGTCGGCTGATCGCCGCCTGCCCGGACACCTTCGGAACGGCGGTCTTCACCACGAACTTCGATCCGCTGGTGGAGGTGGCGATCCGGCGGGCGAAAGGCCAGAGCCACACGAGCTTCCTGGCTGAGGATGGCCGAATCTCTGACCGCTACGGCGACGGCTGCCATGTTATCCATGTCCACGGCCTCTGGTCGGGAGAAGGGCATACCGCCCATACAGTGGCGCAACTCACCCGTCCCCGGCCCCAGCTACGTCGGGGCTTGGAGCGCTTCCTCGAGCGCTCCGATCTGGTGGTCCTTGGCTACGGCGGCTGGCGGGACGTCTTTTCCGAGGTGATCACCTCGATCGTGATCGACCCGGCACAGTGCACTGAGGTCCTCTGGTGCTTTTATGAGCCGGACTGGGAAGAGATCGAGGGGCGCTACGCCACGAATCTGGAGCGTCTGGCGCCGGGCCTCGACACGGTGGTGGTGCCTTACGTCGGTATCGACGCTAACGGGTTCCTGCTACGGCTGGCGCGTGGGCTCAGGCTGCTGGACGAGTTGTCGGTTGAAGATCTGGAGGCGCTGTCGGGAGGATATTCCAGACCTTCCCCCTTCATCGCCGGCCCCCCGATCACCACCGACACCGGCTTCTTCGGCCGCCGGCAGCAGCGGGAGCAGATCGCTCAGGCGCTGGTCCGCTGCCAGCCGGTGCAGCTTCTGGGCGAGCGGCGGATGGGCAAGACCTCGCTCCTCCAGTGGGTGAAGCGCCATGCCGCAGAGTACCGGCCCGAATGGCCGGTGGCCTGGGTCGATGCCGGCGCTCTGGCAGACCGCTCCCCTGCGGGACTGGTCCGGGCGATCGCAGGGAGCCTGAAAGTGGAGCGAGTTTCGGCCGTCGCCGGAGAAGCGCTGGAGAGCCTATTGCCCCTGGTGCTGCTGGTCGACGAAGCGGCGGCATTGGCGGCGCCGGGGCATGGCTTCGATGCCTCCTTTCTCGGTCTGCTGCGGGCTGCCGGTCAGCGTCAGGAGCTGGCCTGGCTCTCCACGTCTCACGCCGATCTGCATACCCTCTTCAGGGATGATCACCTGACCTCGCCGTTCCTCAACGACTCATCGAAGCTGCAGGTCGGATCTCTGGAAGAAGAGGCCGCCGAGGCTCTGCTGAACCGCGGGCTCACACAGGACCAGACGGTCGTGGCGTTCGAGGAGGCCGGGCGGCTCCCCTATCCCCTCCAGTGGATTGCGGATGCCCTCTTCCGGGGCCAACAGCCAGAGTTAGCGGCGGACGCCCTCCGGGAGGCGTTGGAGCCGGCCTACGACAGTTGGTGGCGGAGCGCTGAGGATGAGGAGAAGCGGCTGCTGGGAACATGCGTCAAAGGGGTGGCGCTGGAGGGGCTCGCCGACCAGGAACGGCGGCGGCTGCGCCGGCTCGTTGACCGAGGGCTCGCGGTCGAAGTCGATGGACGATTCAGCCTCCCAGGGGCGGCTTGGAGGGATTTCGTGGCGGAGCACTGGAATGGCTGATGCGCTGCACGAGGAGGATGCACCGCCGCCGGTCCCCGGCTTCTGGCGCCTTGGCTGGCTACTCTTCATGCAGCCGCTGACCCTACATAGGCTGTTGGAGGACTGGGGTTTGGCGTACGATCCCTCTCTCTGGAAGCTGAGGGCGAGGCTGAGGGCAAAGGATCCGGTGGTCTGGGCGCTGGTGGCGCGGCTTGGCGGATGGCTACTGCTGGCAACGCAAGTGAGCACGACCGCCGGTTGGCTTGCCCTATCGAACCGGCCTGTTAACTGGGAAAGCATTGCTATCGGCGGTTCTGGAGCTATCGCTATCGGTATTGCTATAGGCATTGCGGAAGGTCTTGCCGGAGGCATCGCTCTCGGCATTTTTTCCGGCGTTTCCATCGCTATCGTTCAAGGCATTGCCGAAGGGACTGCCGGAGGCATCGCTATCGGTGTTGCGGCCGGCATTGCTGCCGCCGTTGGTGGAGGCATTGTCGAAGGAGTCGCTTACGGCGACGCTGAAGGTGTTTTTGGAATAGTTGGAGCCGTTGTTGGAATCGTTGTTGGAGCCATTGATGGAGCGATCGTTGGAGCCGTTGCTGAAGGCATTACAGGAGGTGTTGCCTTCGGTATTACTTTCCTGCTGGTTTTTATCCGACTGCCCGTCTATCCAGCAGAGCTGACCCTTACCGCTATCCTCCTCCTGGCTGCACGTCTCCGCCCTGCCTCCCTTCGCCACGTCGCCTCCTATCTCCCGTACCGCCACCACGATCTCATCTACCTCCCTCTTCCCTTCCTGGTCAGCTTCCTGGTTCGGCTAGGAGAAGAGTACCCGGCCGAAGGCCGCCAGGCTTTAACCGAAGCTGCCGCTTCGCCGGGGCAAAAGGGACCGGCCCGGCAGGCGTTGGTGGAACTCCAAGCGCGCTCCCTGGAGCGGGCGGCCCGGGAGAGGAGGTACGCCAGTGCCACCGCCCTGGCCTTACCGTTCCTACAGGGGAGGGGAGCTTGGAGAAGTCCCTTCCTGGGATCCTACCTGGATACCGTCGATTCGATTGCCGCTGCCGCCCAGGATCTCGAAGCGGCCCGTTCCACCGGCAACCAGCACCAACGCCGCCAAGCGCTCGCCCGTGCAAGGAAGAAGCTGGAGCGGAACTTCGACCGCCTCACCGCCACCCACCACCTGACCAGGGACGAGCGGCCCTTCCTACGTGTGCTCAAGCGGTGGCTCGACCGGGTGGCGGATGAGGAGGAAGCGCTGGCGCTTCTGGAACGGGAGCATCCCCAGGTCCCCCTCGTCTTCGTCGCTGGTGTGCCTCTCACGCCGGCCGACGAGAGCCTCTTCGTTGGCCGGACCGACCTGGCCCGCCTTCTAGATCAGGACTTGGCCGCCGAGAGGCCAGTTCCGCTGGTGCTGCTGGGACAGCGGAGAATGGGCAAGTCGACTCTGCTTAACTTCTTCCCTCGCCTGCTGGGCACTGGCACCCGCATAGTACTCCTCGATTTCCAGGGTCTTTCCGGAAACCCGCTACGGGGAGCGCCACACCGCTGGGTAGCAGCGCAGGTGGCGGCGGCGCTTGCCAATATGGGCGTCAAGGCAGCTTCCTGGCCGCCGCAAGAGGCCCTCTGGAGTGCCACCCTCGACTGGCTCTCCACCCTCGAAGAGCCGCTCGCCGCCTCGGGCCGGCGGCTGCTCATCGCCCTGGATGAGGTGGAAGGGCTGGAGAGGGGCATCAAGGAGGGGTGGAGCGACCCGGCCTTTCTCGATTTCCTGCGCGCCGCCGGTGACCGCCTTCGCCGTAGCCGCTTCCTGCTAGTCACCGCACATCCCTTCTCCCGACTCGGGCCGCACTGGTCGGACCGGCTGATCAGCGCCCAGACCCGGCGCATCGAGCCGCTGGCCGAGCAGGATGCCCGGGCGCTGCTGACCCGGCCGGTCGAGGGCTTTCCGGACATCTACCCGCCGGGTGGAGTCGAGCGCCTCCTCGCCGAGACTGCCTGCCACCCCTACCTCCTTCAGCTCACAGCCTACGATCTGACCCGGCGCCTCAACGACGCCGGTCGGCTGAAGGCCACCGATGACGATCTCACCGCCGCCCTGGACCGGGCGCTGGAGGAGAACAACCTCTTCCAGAATCTGTGGGATGATTTCACCGCCATCGAGAAGGGGCTGATTGCGGCGCTGGCCCGGGGCGAGGAACTGACGGCGGCGACCGGGGCCGATGAGATCAGCCAGGCACGCCGGGATCTCGCCCGGGAGCAGCTCATCCGGCAGGGTGGCGAAGGCTGGCGGGTGGCAGTGCCCCTGTTTGCCCGTTGGATCCGGGAAATCGGGGCGGCCGGGTAGAATTCTAGAGACGCCCCAGTCCGTCGGCACTGCGCTGACCGGGTGCACACAGTCGGGGCGTCTCATGGCCTCAGCTACCACCAACGCCGATAGCACGCCGTAGCACAACAATGTTCCCCTGCCCGGATTTCATACCTGTGGCGTCGGCTGTGGTAGACCAGCCGCCGTGGGGAGACGCCCCGACTGTTTGCACCCGGTAGGCTCGTGGTAGCGGACTGGTCAGGGAACCGGTCCGTGGACCGGTCCGTTGGAACGCGCCCAGGGTCACGTGGAACCGCTGCAGAAAATTTGGCAGGCATCCAGAGTCACCTGGAACCCGTCCAGAAATTTTGGAACGCATCCAGAGTCACGCTGCATCGATTCAGAAATTTTGGAAGGCGTTCCAGATTCCGTGGAACCGATCCAGAAATTTTGGAAAGGCCTTCGGGTTTTTTGGAATCGATCCAGAAAATTTGGAACGCGTCCACAGTTCCGTGGAACCGGTCCAGAAAATTTGGAAGGCTTCCCAGATTTTTTGGAACCGGTACAGAAAATTTGGTAGGCGTCCAGAAAATTTGGAACGCGTCCAGAGCTCCGTGGAACCGGTCCAGAAAATTTGGGAAGCCCTCCAGGTTTTTTGGAACCGGTACAGAAAATTTGGAATCGATCCAGAAATTTTGGAACGCGTCCAGAATTACGTGGAACCGATCCAGAAGTCCTGGAAAGGCATCCAAAGTCACGCGAAATCGATACCGGCGAAAGCCGCTGGCAGGAAATCCACCAGATCCCCAGCGGCGAGGCCTCGGTTCCCCTTCTTCTCCACCGCCAGGTCTCCCGCCAGGCCGTGAAGGTACACCGCGAGGAGCGTTGCGTCCAGCAACTCCAGGCTATGGGCACGCCGTTGCGCGGCGAGGCCGGTGAGGAGGCCGGTCAGCACGTCGCCGCTGCCGCCGGTCGCCATGCCGGGATTGCCGGTCGGGTTGATCCAGACCTCCCGGCCGGGCGATGGCGATCAGGGTCTGGTCTCCCTTGAGGACCACGATCGCGCCGGTCTCCTCGGCTGCCCGCCGGGCCGCGGCCACCCGGTCGGCCTGGACCTCGGAGGTCGAGATCCCCAGCAGCCGTCCGAGCTCGCCGGGGTGCGGCGTCAGCACCGTCTCAGCAGAACGGCCCGCCAATTCTCCGGCGTGACCGGCGAAGGCGTTGATGGCGTCGGCGTCGATCACCAGCGGAAGATTCGCACTCAGCACGATGTAGGCGGACCACCTCCGCGGTCCCGGTCCCCTGGCCCAGACCGGGCCCGAGCCCCAGGACGGCCTTGCCTTCCGCCGCGGCGAGCACGTATGCCACGGCCTCGCCGTTGATCTCGCCCGAGCTTCCGGCCGGGAGCCCCAGGGTCATGGATTCGATCGATCCCAGGTCGACCCCGGCGAGGATCGGCTCCGGCACGGCGACCGTCACCAGGCCGGCTCCCGGCCCGGACCGCCGCGCGGGCGGCCAGGATCGCGGCTCCGGCCTTGCCCGGCGAGCCCGCCAGGAGCAGGGCATGCCCGTAATCCCCCTTGTGTCCGGCCTTTTCCCGCGGCGGCAGGAGGAGAGCCAGCTCCTCCCCCACCAGCAGGTTGAGGCGGCCTTCCGGCTCGTCGACCTCGTCGACCAGGCGCGGCGGGATGCCCAGGTCGGTGATCACCAGCTCGCCGACCGCGCCGGCTGCCGGCCGCAGGATGTGGGCCACCTTCGGGGCGGCGAAGGTCACTGTGAGATTGGCCCGCACGTGCGGTCCCAGGGGCTCGTGCCGGCTGCCGTTCAGGCCGCTCGGGAGATCGACCGCCACGCAGGGGACCGGCAAGTCGTTGATCCCCTCGACCAGCTCGGCCCAGAACCCTTTCGAGAGGACGCGCCAGCCCCGTGCCGAACAGGGCGTCGATCACCAGGTCGAGCTCCTGCGCCGGCGGCCAAGCCTCCAGGACGTCATCCGAGGACGCGATCTCCTCGATCGGCAGGCCCTGCTTGCGGCAGATGCCGAGCTGCGCCCGGGCGTCGCCGCTCAGCTCCTTCCCGCCGGTCACCAGGAAGACCCGCACCTCGTAGCCGCGCACCGCGAGGTGCCGGGCGATCGCCAGGCCGTCGCCTCCGTTGTTGCCGGGACCGCAGAAGATGGCCGCCGATACGGCCTCGCCGATCCTTCCCGAGGCCTCGGCGATGGCGTCCACCACGCCGATCGCGGCGTTCTCCATCAGCACCAGGCTGGGAATCCCCAGCCCCTCGATGGCGGCGCGGTCCACCGCGCGCATCGCCTCAGCCGTCAGCACTCTCATGACGATCCCCCAGGTGCGCAGCAGCTCGCGGGTGCGCGGACAGCCCAGGTCGCCCGCCCCCATCCGCGCCGCGAGCCGGCGGAGGTCGTCCGGCGTGTCCACGTCCGAGGCCTCCGGCAGCAGCTCGAGCCGCAACCCCAACTCGCGGCAGCGGGCCAGCGTCTCCGGGAAGACCTGGTCCGTGCTCCAGGCAATCCCTTCAAACAACCGCGTCAAGACCGCATCAGCGCGTAGCGCGATCAGATAATACCCCCCGTCCTCAGCCGGCCCGAGCACCACATCCGCTCCCTCTTCCAGCAGCTCGAAAGCGCGGTGGACCAGCTCCAGCGGCAGCGACGGATGGTCGCTTCCCACGGCTGCCACCTCGGAAGCGTCAACAGCCGCCGTCGAGAGCGCCCGGTAGAGTCTCTCGCCCAGGTCGTCGCCAAGCTGGCGGAGGCCAGGAAGCGGCCCCGCCGGCACCTCCTCCTCCGGATCGAGGGCCCAGGCGAGGCGCAGCTCGAAGCTCCCCGGCTGCAGACGGTCCAGGAGGTCGTCCAGGAACGCCGCATGCAGCGCAGCGGCCTGGGCCGGGCTCAAATCCCCGATCAACCGCGTCTTGACCCGCCCCTCGCGGGCCGGCTTGGTGAAGAGGAGGAGGCGTCGGCTCGGCACGAGGCGGGATTGTAGCGCGGCGCCGGGGAGCCGGCCCGGCAGGAGCCCCCTTCAGCACCTTCGTCTTTAGAAGGCGGTTTCGCTTCGAGGCCCTCCAGAGTGGAGGTGGCCTCATTTCGAAGGGAAGGAGAGATCATGAAGAGATTCGCTTGTCTCGTCCTTTGTCTGGCGCTCTGTCTCCTGGCCATGACCCCACGTCCGGCAGCCGCCGACTGCAGTGTGGGCTGCTGCGAACAGGCCCAGCAGGATGTCGAGCGCTGGTGCTCCTACAGCTATGTGACGTACTTCCACTGCGTCGAGGGGTACGGGGGCTCGTGCTGCGCCGTCTGGTACAACTGCGCTCCGCCATGGCAGTAGCCAGTACCTCGCCGGGGCCAGGGGGAGAGGGCTCGGCCGGGTGGGATAAAGTAGACGCGGGCACCGCACCCCTCCTATGCCGGTCCTTACTTTTCTCACCGACTTCGGGCTGGAGGACTACTACGTCGCCGCGGTCAAGGGGACGGTCCTGCGGCTTGCTCCGGACACCCAGGTGGTCGACGTCTCCCACCTGGTGCCGGCCGGCGACGTCGAGACCGGCGCCTTCCTGCTGGCGGCGGCCTTTTCGAGCTTTCCGGCCGGGACGGTCCATCTGGCCGTGGTCGATCCGGGCGTGGGCAGCAGCCGGCGGATCCTGGTGGCGGCCGTCCCTTCAGAAAATCCGTCCGACCCGCCGAGCTGGCTGGTGGCGCCGGACAATGGCCTGTTGACGCACCTCCTGCCGGCGGCCTTGCCGGTCCGCTCGGTTGAGCGGAGCGACCTCTTCCTCCAGGGGCCGGGCCAGACGTTCCATGGCCGCGACCGCTTCGCGCCGGTGGCGGCCTGGCTGCTGCGCGGCGAGCCTGCCAAGGCGTTGGGGCCGGAGATCCATGATCCGCAGCGCCTGGAGATCGAGCCGCCGCGGCGGGACGGCCGCCAGATCGCCGGCCGGGTGGCCCATGTCGACCGCTATGGCAACCTGGTGACCGACATCCCGGCGCGCTGGCTTCCGGACGGTCCCCTGCTGGCCGAGGTGGGCTTCCATAGCACCCGGCACCGCGCCAGCCACTATGCCGAAATGCCTCCCGGAGAGGCCGCGGTCCTGCCCGGATCTCTCGGCACGGTCGAGATTTCGGTCAACGGCGAAGATCTTGCATCCCGCTGGAAGGTGAGCCGGGGCGATCCTGTCCGGATCGTCTGGTGAGCCGTGCAGTCGGCGGATGTGACGTCCGGTGACACCTTGCACCGGAACAGGCTACAATGAGACGTTCGAGGCTTGGGGACCTGATCGATCTTTGGGAAGGAGCGTGTGGAAATGACCAAGTGGGAGTACAAGATCATCAACATCCGGAGTGAGAACTATCGCCTCGACCCAAATTCCTTTACGCAGTTGAACCAGTTGGGTGAGGATGGGTGGGAGCTCGTCTCGATCACATCCGTGAACTTCAAGACCGGTGCGACGGACAACATCGCCATGGTCTTCAAGCGCCCTGTCGCCGCCGCCGACTGAGCCGGAGCCCCGTTCCAATCTCCTTATGGGATCTGCCCACACCGGAAAATCCGGTGCAGGCGGAGCCTCAGCCCTTCAGCTTCTTGCGCTTCTTGCGGCCCTTGCGCAGGGCCAGGGCGAGACCGCCGGCGCCGGCGGCGAGCAGGAGGGCCAGGTACTTGCGCTTGGGCGCGAAGCCGACCTCGGTATGGATCGCGGTGCGCACCTCGGCGAGCCGCATCTCGGCATCCCGCCGGCTCTGCTCGAGCCGCAGCTCGGCCTCGCGGCGGGCCTCTTCCAGTCGATTGCTCATGGCAGGTCTCCCTCCCCCGCCGGCTCGCCGCCGGCCGCGTCCGTGACGTCCACGGTCTTGGTCTCACGCAGCAGGTGGTGCTGCCACCAGTCGAGATGGTCGTCCACCCGCCGCCGCACGGTCTGCATGGGGTTCTCGACCTGCTTCATGTGCCGCATCCCGATCCAGCAGAGGATGCCGGTGACGAGGAGGAAGAGCGCCAGGACGATCAGGGCCGCGGCCCAGAGCTGCAGCCAGATATGAAGCACGGCGATGGCGGCGAAGACCAGCAGGCCGACGATCCAGAAGAGAAGGACGAGGGCGGCGCCCAGGAAGGCCAGAGCCTGGCCCAGGTTCCGGCCGGAGCGGTTGAGGTCGTCCTGGAGAGTCGCCACCTCGGCCCGCAGGACCTCGATCAGCGACTCTCCCAAGCCACGAAACATCTGGATCCACCCGGCCATCCCTTCCTCCTCCCGTTGCCTTACCATGCGTCTCCTCCTCTCCCAGGCCCGCGCTTCCCTCAGGATGACACGGCTGACAGCTCTTCGGGAAGCCCGTCTAGGGTCCTACGCGCAGCTCCCGGGTGACGAACGACGCCTCGGCGGCGATGTCGTCCCGCACCCCGACGGCGACCTTCTGGTTGCCGCTGCGCATCAGCAGGCTCACCGAATAGGTGTAGCTCTTGCGGGTCGCGGTGGCCAGGTCCGCTTCGGGGATGCTGATCGGCACGGGCACCTGCTGCACGTCCGAGGTGTTGCCCGAGCCGTCGATGGCGGCGATGAACAGCCGCACCCGCGCTTCGTGCTTGCCGTCGCGCGGCACCAGCACCAGCTTGCCGATCGGGATGCGGACCACCACCGGCAGCAGGTAAAAGCCGTCCTCGCGGCGTGTGGGCTGGCCCAGCTCGAGCTCGACGCCGAGCGGGTTGTTCTCGACCGCGAAGTTGAGCGCGGCGAGCGTGCCGTCGGACATGCGGGCCTCGGTGTTCTTGTCGCGGTAGCCCTCGCGGTGCCGCACCAGCAGCCCCTTGGTGCGCTGCTTCAGCTTCACCTCGATCTTGTGGTACCGCCCGTCGCCGCTGTGGACCGGCGAATAGCCCAGCGAGTAGTAGCTGTTGAAGTCGCGGGCGATCCTCTCCAGTTGCGGCATGACCCGGTTGGCGTTGATGATGGCGACGCCGCCGGTCTTCTCGGCCAGGGTCTGGAGCGTGCTCTGCAGGTTGGAGATCTGGACCGAGTCGATGTAGACCCCCTGCCCCGCCGACTGGTTCTCGGCCGAGACCGAGGAGTAGACCCGCAGGCCCGCCGCGTCGATCGTGTAGAAGGTGATGCGGTTGGCGTTGGCCTGGGCGGTCAGCTCGTTGAAGCGGCGCGAGGTGTCGAACTCGAACTGCTCGGTCAGCCCCGTGCTCTGGTCGCTGTACTTGCTCTGGACGGCATAGAAGACGTCCTGGCCGGCGATCATCGGCAGGCCGTCGCTGACGTAGAGGACCGCTTTGCGCCCGGGCAGCCCGGCGAGCGAATCGACGAGCTGCTTGAGCCCGTCGATGCTGAACGCCAGGTCGTTGTAGGTCGACTGGGCGTAGGTGCGGGCGTAGCTCAGGGCTTCGTTGACGTTGCGCGAATCCTCGATCCTGTTGAGGACGTCGCGGCGCTCGGAGTCGTGGTGGACGGCGTGCCCGGAGACCTTCTCCAGCTCGGTCAGCCCCGCCGCGATGATGCCGGGATCGCTGGTGAAGCGGTTGCGGATGTGGAGCGACCGGTCGTAGGACACCAGCATGACCTGGTCGTCGCGCGACAGGTGCTGGTTGAGGAACGCCCGGATCTCCCCCATCACCCGGTTGCGGTTGAAGGGGTGGATGTTGAAGTTGTCGATGTAGACCACGAGCCGCAGCCGCTGGTCTTCGGGGACCTTGGGCCGCTCCGTGCCCGGGGGAGGCGCCGGCGCTCCCGGTGTGGACGGCGCCGGCTCCGCGGCCTCCTCGGCCTGCGGGGACACGGCCTTGCCGTCCTGGACAGCAAAGAAATTGGTGATCGCCACCGGCCGGCCGTCCTCGAAAATCTCGAAGTCGTCCTGGGTCAGGCCGTTGATCCGGTTCCCCTTCTTGTCGGTCACGTAGACGTCGACGTTGACGACGCTGACGTTGACCGTGTCGACGAAGAACCCCTGGTCTTCGCTCTCTGCCGCGCTGGCCTGGGGCTTGGGGGGCGTCTGCGGTTTCTTCTGCGTGCCCTGGGAGTGGGCGGCGGCCCCCGCGCTCAGCAGGAGGACGAGCCCCAGGGAGGCGGCCAGGAGATGTCGATGTGCGTTCATAGGTTCGCTCTCTCGGGGGATTATACGGGACGCGTCACGGGGTCACGTCCGCCTCGGCCGTGAGAATCCGGTTGCTCAGTGGATCGAAGATCGCCACGATCAGGTGCTGGCCGATGCGCCGCAGCCGGACCTTGGTGTCGTAGCGCAGGAATTTGCCCGCGGTCTCGGAAACGCCGTCGAGGGTGACCCGGAGGGGGATCACCGGGATCGACGAACGGTTTCCGTCGACGTCCACGGCCGCGACCCGCAGCTCCAGCTCGGCGACGTTCTTGCCCTCGATCGGCACCGTGGTGATGCCGTCCGCCGGGATCGCCAGGCTGAGCGGGACCTCGATCTCCCGGCGGCCGGCGCGGACCGGCTTGCCTACCTGCATCGGCAGTTGGGTGGCGCCGGGGGCGCTGCCGAAGAGCATGGCGCTCTCGACCAGCATGGAGACCTCGGTCTTGCGCGACAGGTCGAGGAAGCTGTCGCGCGAGCGGACCCTGAGCCCGGGGCGCGTCACCTCGACGGCGACCTCATGCCGCGCGTCGTTCCTCTGCCAGGTGGGGGTGAACCCCAGCCAGTAGTACGAGCGGGTGTCGGCCGTCACGTCGGGCAGCACGCTCTCGCGCAACGAGTTGAGGAGCGCCTTGCCGCCGGTCTCGTTGGCGATGAGCTGGAGGGACGCGTGGATCTCCTGCTCGCGCAGGTTGAGGCCGACGTCCTGGGGACCGCCCATCGAGGCGTCCGGACCACTGCCCTCGACCCCGGGCACGTCCACCGGGTAGAGGGTATAGCCCAGGCGGTTGGCGGTGTCGGTCAACGGCCGCAGCAGGTCTTCGCCGCGCGGCACGTCGCGACTGACGATCGGCCGGTTCGGGTTGTTGATCGCGAAGTCCGCCGGCGAGGCGGGCCAGCCGCCGGCGAGAAGGAGCATCACCTTGCGGCCCGGAGGCGCGGCGAAGCCGCGCAGCGTGCTGACCGCCGCCGAGACCACCCGCTCGACCTGCCCGGCCAGGCGCTGCGCATAGGAGATCTCTTCGAGGTTGAGCTGCGTGCCGAACGTGGAGCGCGGGCCGGGCACCACGCCCATGGTGGCGTGGAGCCGGCTGGTGGTGTCGAAGCTGCGCAGCTCCGAGAGGCGCTGGAAGCCCAGCGCCTGGCGGCCGACGGCCTGGTCCAGGGCGCGCGACAGCGTCCGCTCGGAATTGGACCAGGTGCTCAGCATCTCGAGCTCGCGGCCGTCGTAGGCCACGATCGCCATGCGGTCGTCGGGCCCGAGCTGGGTGAGCTGTCCTTTCAGGGCGCGCAGAACCTCGTTGCGGCGCGGCGCGATCGAGAAGAAGTCGTCGATGAACACCAGGTAGCTGGTGCCCACGGGGCTGCCCGGCGCCAGGCTCGGCAGACCGGGCAGCGGGCTCTCCTCCGCGGCGGCGCCGGCGGCGATCGCCTGGCCGCCGCGCACCTCGCTGAAGTACTCGACCGGCACGTCCTTGCCGTCCACCCGCAGAACGAAGTCGCGCGGCTGCAGGCCCGCGACGCGATTGCCTTGCTTGTCGGTGACCACCACCTCGACGTTGACGACCCGCACCTCGATCTGGTCGCCGAAGATGCTCGGCGGCGGCTCTACGGCGGGCGGCTGCTGCTGCGCGCCGGCGGCGAGCGCGGCGCTCAGCAGGAGGCCGGTGAAGACGGTGGTCTGGTGAAGAGATCTCATGAATGCCTCCCTGGGGCGGCCCACGGCCGCGCGGTTTCCCTTCTGACAACAAACCACAACAAACCCGCGAGGGGGTTTGTTTCGCACGTCTACCCGGCCGGACGAGCTCTCACCGGGACCTCTCCGGCAAGCCGTGCCCCTGGACCCCCTCGGCCGTCACCTCCGTCTCGCCCCAGACCAGCTTGTCGCCGATCGGGTCGTGCACCGCAAACCGCAGCGTCGAGTTGCGGCGCGGCAGCTTCAGGGTCGTCTGGAAGCGGGCGTAGCCGGACGCGGGAGGGGCCTGGTCGAGGTCGACCCGCAGCTTCAGAGGCTCGAGCTCGAGCCGGTTGTGCCGGTCGTCCACGGCGGCGATCCGCAGCGGCAGCTCGGCCGTGTACCTGCCGCCCGTCGTGCTCGGCGGAAGGACGTCCGCGGGGACCTGCAGGGTCACGGTCACCTCCATCGTGCGCCGGTCGAGGAGCCGCGGCGCGCCGACCTGGACGAGGAGCCGCCGTTCGCGCAACACGCCGCCGAAGACCAGGCGGCTGTCCATCTGCAGCGCCCGGTCCGCCTCGCGGGTCAGGTCGGAGTAGCCGTTGCGGGAGCGGACCGCCAGGCCCCGCTGCCGCACCTCCACCCGGATCGAATGACGCCGGCCGTCGGCGCGCCAGGTCGGGCTGAAACCGAGCCAGTAGTAGGAGCTCGTATCGGTCAACACCCGGTCGAGCGCGGCGAGGCGGTTGGAGTTGAGGGAGGCCTGGCCTCCCGTCTCCCGCGCCAGGAGCTTGAGGCCGAGCTCCACGTCCTGCTCGTAGTCCGACGAGATAAAGGTGTAGACCGTGTTCACGTTCATGGCCGAGCCGGTCAGCGCCGCCAGGTCGACCGGCCCCATGCGGGCGTCCGTCAACTGCACCGGCGGAGCCTCGATCCCGGTCACGTCGATCGGATAGAGGGTATAGCCGAGCAGGTTGGCTGTTTCGACCAGGCGCGGAAAGACGTCGGGCGCCGTCCCGAGCGGCCAGCCTCCGGAGAGGAGCAGCGCAGCCTTGCGCCCCGGGGCCGAGGCGAAGCTGCGCAACGCGGCGATAGTGGCCGCGCCCACCCGGCTCACCCGGGACCTGCTCTGGGGCACCAGGCCCGCGAGGGAGTCGAGCGCAGCGGTCTCCAGCGAGGACCGGCCGGCCCTCAGGGCTGGCGCCGCCGAGCCTGGCCAGAGGTCCAACTGGGGGACGACGCTTCCGTCCTCGCCGCTGGCCGCAACCTCGGCCTCAGCCTTGAATATGGCGTTGTTCAGCACTGCCTGGTGCTCCGCTTTCACGAGGATCCCATGCGCGGGCCGCTGGCGGGCTGCCTCCAGCACCGCTCCGATCGCGGCCCGGTCCCGGCTCCAGTCGCTCAACACCGTGAGCCGCCGGCCGTCGAAAGCCACGACGGCCACCTGGTCCTCGGGCCCCAGCGCCTGCAGCGCGCTCTGCAGGCGAAGGAGGACGATTTCGAGGTCGGTTTCGAGAGAGAAGCTCTCGTCCACAAAGATCAGGAGGCTGCGGCCCACCGTTCCGAAGGCCGGCGCCTGCGGCGCCGTCTCTCCGGTGGTCCCGGCCTGTCCGGCATCAGCCGCCGGGGTGGCCGGAGCCGCGGCCTGGCTGTTCGCAATTTCGGTGAAATAGTCGATCGGCACCTCCTTGCCGTCGACCAGCAGCCGGAAATCGGCCGCGGACAGCCCCCGCACCCGCTCGCCCGACGAGTCGGTGACTACTGCCTCGACGTTGACGGCGCGGACGTCGATCGCCTCGCCGAAGGTTTCGGCGACGGCCTCGTTCGCCGGGCGCGTCTGAGCCGAGACCGCAAGAGCCCCGGCCATCAGGGCCGCGAACAACAACCTGACTGGTGTAGTCATTCTCATTCCTCCTCATTCCTCCTCTGGAAACGCTTGAGCGCTTAGCAAAGAGGGTGCCGGCGACGAAAAGGTCGCAGAATCAGGTATTTCGGGGGATCGTACCACCGGGCGGAGACCCCGCGAGGGTACGGGGTGTCTCCAGGAGAGGACACCTCCGGCCAAGTCATCGCACGGCGACACGCCGCACCGCCTCCGCGAAGCTCGCAGCCGCCCGGGGTGCATCGCGATGCTCCCGGACATGGCGGGCGGCTGCCTCGACCATCCGGCCTCGCTGCTCGGGTGAAGCGGCGAGCGCGCGGCGCATCGCTTGTTCCAGCGCGGCGGGATCGCTCGGCGGTATGAGCCAGCCGGTGGTGCCGTCGACGAGGACGCTCGGCACGTCGCCCACGGCGGAAGCCACCACCGGGACCTCGAACGCCATCCCCTCCATGACGGTGCGCGGCATCGACTCGCGATGGCTGGGGCAGACCAGGAGGTCGGCCATCGCCAGCCAGTCGTACGCCGCCGCCCCCATCGGCTCGATGCGGACGCGATCGCCGAGCCCCCGCGCGGCAACAAACCGCTCGAGAGCCTCCGCCAGAGCGTCGCGGCGCGAGCCCACCAGCGCCAGCCGCAGGTCGGCGCGCTCGCCGGCGAGGGTGGCGAACGCCTGCAGCAGCAGCGGCGTTCCCTTGAGGACGAGGATCGAGCCCAGACCGAGCACCAGCACGGCATCGTCGGGCAGGCCGTGGGCGCGGCGTGCCGCCGCGCGGTCGAAGCCGGCCCGAAAGCGATCGATGGCTCGCAGGTCGATCGCCCCCGGGATGGTCAGCAGCCGCTCGGGAGGTGCCCGGTGGAGGTAGTCGCGCCGGCAGGCATCCGAATCGAAGACGATCAGCGAGCAGCGGCGCAGCGCATCTTCCGCCTGCGCGATCGCATAGGCAGGCCATCGCATCGAGAGGAACGGGGACAAGTGATGTTTGGAGACCGGCCGCTCGTAGATCAACCACAGGCTCGGCAGGCCGAGCCGCAGCGCCAGGTCGATGGCAGGGCTGACGCCGATCGTGCTCGCCAGGACCAGCTCGAAACCTTGCGGCCGGCACCACATGGCCAGCTCGGCCATCTTCCCCTCGTAGAGAACGGGATCCGGCTGGACCAGCCAGCCGCTGACGTGGCAGGGGAAGCCGCTGGCTTCGAATTCGTCGCGCAGCGGGCCGTCGGTCTGGCTGACGACCATCGCCTCCGCTTCCCCGGCGGCAGCGAGCTCGCGCAACCGCTCGAGCAGGATGAGCTGGCTGCCGCCGCGGTCGAGGCTATGGAGGACGGCGAGGATCCTCACGGGCCTCGCCGGCGACGGCGGCGGTGGTGGCGGCGTGGGGTGCCGTGCGAGGAGGAGCTCGAGACGGCGCCGCAGCTCACCGGCGCGAGCCGCCGCAGGAGACTCGCTGAACGCCGGTGCCGCTGTTTCGACGGCGATGGCGACGGTGCCGATAAGGGTCCGTCCGCCGTCCCGGCCCTGGGCGAAGGCATCGATCCGCAGGGACGGGCGGCCGGCCGCGAGGCGATGGAGGTCGAGCATGCATTCCCATCCCGCGAAGGCGGCATTGGCATGGCCCAGGGCCTCTGCCACGTCGGGTCGCGACAGGCCGATGTTGGCGCGGCCCACGAGCGCGCCGTCGATCTCGATGTCGACCGCAACGGAACCGCGACCGTCGGCCGCCCAGCCGAGGAGCTGGAAGGCTCCCGGACCCACGGTAGCGCCGGGTACCGGCACGTCGAGATGGCCCCGTGGCGAGGCCATCGCTCTAGGGAGCAGGCGTGTACCTCGCCTCGCCCCAGAGGAAGGACCCGCGCGTCGCATCCTCGACGGTGAAGACCAGCCGCTGCTCCAGGCGCCGGACCTTCACGACGGTCTGGAACCGCGCGAGCCCTCCCCCTTTCGGGATCTGGCGCAGGACGATCTTCAGGCGCATGCCCGGGAGGTCGGCGCGCCCTCCCTTGGCGTCGATGGCGGAGACCGCGAGCGGCAGCTCGGCCACATAGCCTCCCTCGCCCTGGGTGAGGACGAGCGCGTCGATGGGGACGCTCAGGCTGACCGGCAGCTCCACCTCCTTGCGTCCGGCGGGACGGGGCTGGCCGATCTGGACGACCAGCCGCTTGTCCTGCGAGCTGCCGCCGAAGAGCAGGATGCCCTCGGCGCGGAGCCCGGCCTCCGTGGGACGGGCCAGGTCGGAGAAGCCGCTCCGCGCCCGCACGCGCAGGCCCGGCCGGCGCACCTCGACGCGGACCGCGTGGCGGCGGTTGTCGCCCTTCCAGGACGGCGTGAAGCCGAGCCAGTAGTAGGTGCCGGAGTCGTTCAGGACCTGCTCGAAGGCGTTGCTCTTCAGGTCCGCGGTCACGACCTTGCCCCCGGTCCGCGCGGCGAAGGCGTCGAGGAACTTGAGGACCTCGGGCGTGTGCACCGAGGCGTCGGCCGGATAGAGGGTATAGCCGAGCCGGTTGGCGGCCTCCAGCACCGGTCCGAAGAGCTGGGGCGCAACCGTCAGCGACCAGCCGGCGGAGAGGAGGAACATGACCTTGCGCCCGGGAGGCGCCTCGAACGCGCGCAGGGCCGCCGCGATGGCGGGCGCGGTCCGGCCGAGCTGGGAGCGCGCTTCCGGGCTGACCCGTTTCTCCAGGTAGGCGTTGGCCTCGAGGAGCTGGTCGCCTTCCAGCAAGCCTTGCTCGGCCATTTCGACCAGCATGTCGACATCCCCTTCCACACTGCGGTGCTGGGCCAGGAGCTGGCTGCCGCGCGTTTCGCGCTGCCGGGCCTCGCGCAGGACCCGGGCGAGCGCCGCGGTGTCCGAGGTCCAGGGGCTGAGGACGTCGATCTCCTTGCCGTCGAAGGCCAGAACCGCCATCTGGTCGGCGGGGCCGAGCCGCGCCAGCCCCTGCTCCAGAGCGGTGAGGATGCCGTCGCGCTGCTCCGCGACCGAGAACGACTCGTCGATGAAGACCAGATAGGACCGTCCGACCTGCTCGTCCGGAGGGAGCGGCGCCACCGGGCCCCCTGCCTTTCCCGCCGCCGGAGCCGTCTCTCCTTCGGCCACCTCGGTGAAGTAGTCGATCGACACCTCCTTGCCGTCGACCAGCAGCCGGAAGTCGGCCGGAGCAAGCCCGCGCACCCGCCCGCCCGTCTCATCCGTCACCACCGCTTCGACGTTGACGACGCGGACGTCGATCGTCTCGCCAATGATCGGCGCCGGCGGCTCCGCCGCCCACGCCGACACAGCCAGCCATCCCCCCAATACCGCCGACAGGACCTGCGATCTCGAGGACACCATACATACCTCCTCCTGCAAACGATGCAGCCAGTCGTGTAACGCTAGCCCCACCGGGGACGCCAGTCAATCCACGGCCCGTCGATCGACGTTCACGGTTGACGGGTGATAGAATTTCTCCAGCGATGGCAAGAAAAATCTTCATCAGCTACGCACGGGTGAATCGCCCGGTGACGGAACAGTTGGACGCCGACTTCAAGGGCTGTGGCTACTCGGCCTTTTTCGACAGCGAGCTGGCTGGGGGCCAGTCCTGGTGGGACGAGCTCCTGCGGCAGATCGAGCAATGTGATGTATTCGTCCCCGTGCTCAGCGACGCCTACCTTACCTCTACAGCGTGCGAGCGCGAGGCCGCCTATGCGATCGCGCTGGGGAAGCCTTTCCTGCCCATCAAGATCGAGGACGTCAGCCCTGGCCTGTTCCCGCAGCGCATTGCGGAGGCGCAGTGGATCTCCTACAAGCCGGGCGACCGCAACAGCCTTCTCAACCTGGTGCGCGGGACCGGCAGTATCCAGCCCGCGCCGCCGCTCCCCGATCCGATGCCTCCACGCCCGGAAGTGCCGATCTCCTACCTCACCGACTTGCGGGGTCAGGTCCAGGCACCCGGAGAGGCTCGCGCGCCCGGACCAGTTGCGGCTGCTGTCCGAGCTGAAGGCAAGGCTGCACGGCGACGAGGCGGAGCTCGCCCGGCGGCTGCTCAGGATGCTGCGCGAGCGCCCTGACGTGTCCCATCAGGTGGCCACCGAGATCGACCAGCTCCAGTCCGGTCAGCCACCGCGCCCCGTGCCTGGGCCAACACCGATACCGCCGGCCCCGAGGCCTCCAGCCCCATTTCCGAGCCCGCAGCCGACGGGCGTGAAGCCCGACAACTACCTCGTATGGTCGATCCTGGCGACCGTGATGTGCTGCCCCCTGGTGGGCTGGCTCGGGATCTATTTCGCGACCCAGGTCGACAAGAAGTATCTCGCGGGTGATCTCGCCGGCGCGCAGGCGGCGGCCAAACAGGCGGCAACCTGGACCTTCATAGCGGCCGGCATCGGCCTCCTGGGCACTGTCCTGTACGTCCTCGCCATGGCCGCCGGAGGCTTCTGACACCGGCGTGTCATCCTGCTGGCGGTCAGTGACTGACGGCGGCGGGCGCGAGCTGGAGGCTTCCGATGCGCTTCAGCTCGGCGGCTTCGGCGATGCCGGCGCGGATGCCGTGTTGGCCTTCGCGGTGACCCGCGAGAGCCTCCAGGCGGTTGCCGGGCGGGCTCCGGAGATCGTCGAGGCTCTCGGCGGAATCGAGCTGGTCGAGCTTGCGGAGGGCCACGGTCCAGAGGCTCCTCCGCGGCGTGCCGCCGAGGAGCCTGCGCTTACCTTGGCCGTCTACGGCTGGTAGATGACGACGAGCTGCGGCCGGTTGGCCGAGCTTCCCGTCGTTGCCGGAGTAGTAGCCCATGTAGTCGTTGCCGTTGTCGTTGTTGTCGTCGAGCGAGAAGTAGGCCCGGAGCTGCGTGGTGCCGGTCTTGTTGATCGCCGCGAGGCCCGCGGCGTTGAGGGCGCCTTCCGACCAGTCGTTGTTGGCCAGGGCGTTGCTCAGGCTGGTGACGCCGACCGCGGTGGCCGCGGCCTGGAAGTCGGCATTGGCGAGCGCCGTCGAGCCGCCGAAACCCGATCCGTTCTGGATATCCACCTGGCAGGTGCCGTGCGTTGTGAACGGATTGGCCCCGGTGACGCTGCCGCGCCGCAACCGCACGGTGACCGAGAGGATGGTGGCGGTGTCCGGGATCGACGAGGTGTCGAACGACACGATCGTCTTGAATTGCCGGTTCTGGTTGTCGTCGCCTACGCGCAGGGCGGAGGTGTTCGACGCGTTGCTGTTGTTCGAGCCGCCGACATTGGAGTTCTCCCCTGACTCGAGGACCCGGCCATCCTGGTTGGCAACCGAGGTGAAGGTGAGCGTCACCGGCGGCAACGGACCGCCGCCACCGCAGGTCTCCGCTCCCACATCGTCGACCCAGAAGGTGGAGGGCAGGGTCGTGTCGTTGACCGCGCGGAAGGCGAGCCGCACGGTCTGGCCGGCCCAAGGGGTCAGGTCGATGTTCTCCATCCTGAGCCAGGTGGCCGCCGTCCAGCCGTCGTAGCGGGTGTCGACCACGGCGAGGACGGTGCCGGTGGTCGAGCGCACCTCGGCGCGGAAGGAGTCGTAGCCGAAGCCGGAGGAGCCCTCCAGGGTGGTCATGTACCAGAAGAAGGTCCATTCGGCCTTGGTGGCGCCGGCCGGGATGGTGAAGTCGCGGGTCGCCTCGTGCGTGGTGCTGTTGGCGCCGCCGAATTGCAGCGAGAAGCTGCCGTGGCCGGCCGCGGGAGCCGCGACGCGCGTCGCACCGGTCAGCGTCCAGCTATCGGTGCCGGCTTCGTACGTCGAGCTGGTCGTGGCGCAGGTGCCCGGATCGATCGGCGTCCCCGCATAGGTGTAAATCAGGCTGTAGGTCTGCGGGCCCTGGGGCACGCTGGTGCCGGTCACGCGCACCGTCCAGACGCCGGCCGCCGGGCTCTGCACCAGCACCTGCTCCTGGTTGTCCAACGCGTTGGCACCCGTGGTCGCGGCCTGGTTGGGGCTGCCGGCATTGAGCACAAAGGCCTGGCGCACGCTCGTATCCGGAGCGATCAATTCGAGCGTCAGGTTGTTGACCGGGGCGCTGGCGGTAAAGGCCGCCGCGGCAAAGTCGTCCCAGGCCAGGGTGGCCTTGAGCTCCGCCGTGTTGGCGGGCACGGTGACGAAGAAGCTGTCGATGCTGCCGTTGGTGGCCGAATCGGTCCCCCAGGCGGTCGCGGCGTCGCCGAGCGTGCCGTTGCCGCCGCGCTCGATGTCGACGGTTTTCTGGGCATTGACTCCGCCGTAGCCGTAGATGAAATCCGGCCCGTCGAGGCCCAGGTCGCGCGCGCCGTGGATCAGCCAGCCTTTGACCAGCGCCGGCAGAGGCCGGTCGTTGACGCCGCCGAAGCCGCGGTTGCGCCAGTCCTGGATCAACAGCGCGATGGTGCCGGTGACCGCCGGGGTGGCCATCGAGGTGCCGCAGAAGCCACCGTAGGCAACGTCGGAGCTGCTGAGCGAGGAATAGACGAAGGTCTCGCCGGTGACCCGGCCGGTCTCGCAGCCCGGGGCGGAGATGACCGGCTTCAGGCGGCCGTCGTCGCACGGGCCCCAACTGCTGAAGCTGGTCATCGAGCCGCCGTCCGAGTTGAGGGCGCCGACGTGGATCGGGTTTTTGGCGCACGACGGCGGGGCCGTGGTGTTGTAGTTCGCGCCGCAACGGCCGGCGGCACCGCCGCGCTCGTTGCCGGCGGCCCAGGCCAGGATCACCGAGCCGTTGATCGAGGGGTTGTCGTCGCGGACGATGCCGTCGAGCAGGCTCCCGGTGAGGTCGTAATCCCCCTCACGCGTGCAGGGATAGCCGTTCGCCGCCGTGTTGCTGCCGATCGAGTTGTTGACGAGGTCGGCGTTGTGGGTATTGCGGCCGAGCGTGTAGTCGGTCTCGATGTCGCCGGCGTTGTCCCAGAACAGCATGGTGCCGCCGACCTGCTGGTAGCCGGCCGAGAGGATCGTCGTGCCGGTCGCCACGCCGCGGCCCCGGCCGCCGGCGCTCGACGGCGCGCCGTCGCCGCCCACCGTGCCGGCCACGTGCGTGGAGTGGCTGGAGATCGCCGTGGCGTCGAGATTGGTCACTCGGCTGCCGCCGCCGCTGTTGAAGGTCTCGTGCGTGGAGCGCACGGTGCCGCCGTCGAAGACGAAGGCGCGCACCCCGGTGCCGGTCAGGTTGTAGGGCGCATTGTTGACCACGTCGACCTTCATGGTGCCGCGCACGCCGTCGTTGGTCTCGGTGAGCGGCGGCGGCCCTTCCTGGATCCACAGCACGTCTTCCGAGGCCGCCAGATCCTTGACCTTGCCTTCCTCCACCCAGATCGTCATGCCGTGCAGGCCCTCGACCGGTGGCATGGCGGCGCCGCCGATGGCGTCGGCCAGCGCGTAGCCGTTCTCGATCGGCACGTCGTGGTGGAGTTGGACGAACAGCATGGCCCAGCCGGGGCGCGATTCGTCGCGCGTCCAGGGGGCATAGTCACCGGCGGCAACGCGCGGATGGACCTTGCGCGTGGCGTCCCAGAGCACCAGCGCGCGCACATCGGGGCGCGTCGAAATGGTTTGCAGCACAGCCGCCGGGATCCCGACGACCCAGGCCCGGCCCGTGGCATAGGGGCCAAAGTCGACTCCCGCGCGCACCAGATCCTGGAAATCGGCCGGGATCTCGTGGAGCTGGAGGAGGACATGGACCTTTTGTCCGGGCGTGGCGGCCGCCGCCTGGGCGAGGCGCTGAAGCCCGCTCGGCCGCGTGCCGGGCGCCGGCGTGAAGCTCCCGCGGAGCAACTGGATCTCGTAGGGAGAGGATTCGGCGTACGCCGCGGTGCCCGCCGCAAAGGCGAGCAGAGTCGCAATGCAAACGACAAGCTTTCTCAGCATCGTTTTCCTCCTGTTCAAGGGGTGGGGAGGGAGGGCGTTCCCCGGAATGCTCCTAAAAATAGAGGTGCGCCGAGCGGCGGAAGTGGGACTGCTCTTCCTCACCGAGCGCCACGATTCGCCCGGCCGGGCACGATTAAAGAGTTAGACTCGCGCCAGCGCCTTTTTGTCACACGGCGACACACCGCCAGCCCGAAGGGGCGGAAGCGCGTAGCCTGAGGTAACCTGAGGGAGGAGGATGATGTCCCGGCTTATCCAATACGAAGACCTGGCGCTCGCCATCGAGCCGGATCGTGACGGCCGCCATCAGGTACGCACCCTGAGCTCGCCGTGCGGGCACGCAACAGCGCCCTTCACTCTTCCTGTCCACCGCTGTGAGGTGGAAGAGATGATCCGCGCGGTCGGAACGGGCCTCTTCCGCTGCCCCCGCGCAGGAGGTCTCCAGCCGGCCAGACATCTTGTCTGTGTGGAGCCGGGGCGCGAGCCTCGAGCGACGTTCCAGGAGACTGGTGCTCGGCTCTTCCAGGCTCTATTCCATGGGGCCATCCGGGACACCTACCTGGAGTGTCGCGGGCGGTTTCAGTCGCTCCCCGACCGTGGTCTGCGGATCCGCATCGTCTTGCCGGCAGATACTGCGGACTCGGGGCTTCTCCAAGCGATCCCCTGGGAGCTGCTTTACTCTGAGCAGAGCGGCTTTCTCGCCAGAGACGTCCTGACACCGGTTGTGCGGCAGATTGCGCTCTCCGGGGTTTCCGCGCCCTTCCCGGAGACCGGCGCGGCCCGGATCCGCATTCTCATTGCGGTCGCCACCCCCCGGGGCCTCGCGCCTCTCGACGATGCCGACGAACGAGCTCGCATCCTCAAAGCCTGGTACGAGCAGCAGAACGCCGAGGTCAAGCTGCTACTGTCGGCGACCCTGCGCAACCTCTCCGAGGCGCTCAGGTCTGATCACTATCAGGTGGTCCACTTCATTGCCCACGGCTGCTGTGACGCCGAGACCGGCGTGGGCTCGCTGTTCCTCGCGACCCCGGAGGGCGAGCCTGACTCGGTCTCCAGCAGCGTGCTCGCCGCCACCCTTCGTGCCAGCCGCGAGCTGCGTCTGGTGTTCCTCAACTCCTGCGAGACAGCGCAGGTCGGGCACCGCCCCGGTCAGAACCCCCTCCTGGGGACGGCCGCCGCGCTCGTCCGCGGCGGCGTGCCTGCCGTTGTCGCGATGCAGTTTCCGATCTCGGACATAGCCGCAAGGATCTTCAGCGAGGCGGTATACCGTTCGTTGGTCCGCGGCAGCTCGCTGGAGGCAGCCGTCGCCGACGGCCGGCTCGCTCTCTATCAGGAGGAGCCCGAGTCCTGGGAGTGGATCACGCCGGCTTTGTTCACGGCACTTTCCGAGTCTGGCGTGTTCCGGCCCTTATGCGCGGCGGCGGACAACCGCACAACCCGAGAGGAAGAAGCGGTCACCCGCGCCGCCAGCTTGCTGAAAACCCGGTCCTATAGCAGGGCAAGGCAGGTGGTCGAGGCATGCCTTGAGCAAGGGGTGGATCTTTCCGATCTCCACTACTACCTGGCGCTGGCCCTGCTGGAAGGCCGCCGCCCCCGCTACCTCAAGATCAATGAGATCCGGCAGATCGAAGCGAGCGCCCGCCGCGCGCTTGAAAGCGACGGTTGCGCGGCACACCATTTCTGCTTTCTGGCATTCCTGCTGCGGGACTTCTATCTCGAGAACTATCTGCTCCCTGCGGAGCCGAGCTACGATGAGCTGCTGAAGCGTGCGGCCGCAGCTCGGAGGGAACCCGAAGGGTTGAAGCATCTTCTCCAGCTTGTCCCCGCGTCAGCCGCCGAGGTGGACCGAATGGGTGAAAAGGAGGGAATACGGGAATGACCGACGCGACTCTTACCTCCGGCGAGAGGCAGCGGATCTGGTTGTACTTCCTGGATACGCGGCTCCGGTATGCCTTCGTCGCTCTTTTCCTCGGACTGGTCTTCGTGGGGCTTTCGCCGGGGAAGGTGCTGCTGCTGTTCGGTCTTGCCTGGCTCGGCGTAGCGCTGATCCTGGAGACGAGACGGCCTTCGGATCGGGAAGTTGATGAGCTCTTCGACCGCGACCTGCAGTCCCTGGTGCAGAACGCGCTACGCAGCCTCGACCCTCCTCCTGACGCGCAACCGCCGCTCGCGCTCTACGGGCCGGTTGAGCGGGGCGCAGCGCCCCAAAGCCGGTTTCTTGTCCGGCCGCGGGCCGGAAAAGATAGCCGCCTCCGCTCCCCTGTCATCTGCGCTGTGATCCTGGTCCCGATGGACGACCAGCTCGGGCTCTATTCCTGCCAGCACGACTGCCTCGAGGGCCTCACTTCGCAGGTCTCCGTCGAGGAGCATCACTACCGGGACGTGGTCACGGTGAGGTTGGAGGAGGACGTCGCCGTCTCGGCCAACAAAGGGCGCCGCCCCAGCACCGGACCGCTCCGTCCGACCCAGGTGTTCTCGCTCGAGCTCACGAACGGGCGGCGTCTGTCCGTTCCGGTGTCGGCCGCGTGGCAAGGGGAGCAAGCGAGTGGAGGCGGCCCGCAGGCGACCGCCCTCGAGAAAACCGCGCAGGCCATCCGGACTCTCATGCGCGACAAGCGATAGCCTGGACGGGGCCGGGTAAACCTTTTCGGCCGGCGCCGTGTCTCCACGAAGCGAACGGATGCTCTGGAGCGCAACGCCGTCTCCTGGAGGACGAATGTGGCAATACTTCTCGAACGCTTGACCGTTGCAAGATCGAAGCTGCCCATGCCTCGTGCCCGAGGTCTGCTCGCCTACCTCCACAGCGGCGACGTGTTGCGCCAGTCGCTGCCCTGGGTGTTGCGGGTCGGCGCGGTCATCTGGCTGCTCTTCGTCGTGCTGCTCTGGATCGGCGTCTGGCCCGGGATCTACGAGCAGTTCGAGCGCTGGGGTCTGGTGAAGGCGTTCTTCGCCCAGATGATCTCGATCGCCACGGCCGCCCTGGTCTTCAGGATCACGATGCTCCGAGCGAGGCACTTGCAAGCGCTTCCGGCCGACGATTTCGTAAGCCTCCGTGCTCTGTCGGTGCTCTTCCGCTGGTTCGGTGAGATCGCGCTGGTCTATGTCGTCGGCACAGGGCTGGGCTCTCTTCTTCAGCCGGTCAGCGCTCTCATGGGCTCGATGCTGAGCGACATCTCGCCGAGCATGGCGTCCGGGATCAGCTCCGGAACCCCCAAGCTGCTGCTGGTCTCCGCTCCGCTGTCCGTTTTCTTCGTCTCCGTCGCCGCGGGTCTCTTCATCTCGCTGTACTCCGTGGCCACAGCCATCGACGTGTTTCTGGCGATCGAGTTCAACACCCGTGCCGAAAGGGTAGGCAAGGGAGTCTCGTTCGGAGGACGATGACATGCCAACCTGCCCACGTTGCTCTTCCTTCACCGACGCCGACTCATCGTACTGCGGGGCTTGCGGCAGACCGCAGATCGCGGAGAGCCTGCGCACTCCAGTTGTGGAGCCTGCCTGGCAGAGATTGGTTTGGCAGGCGCTGGTGGGTCTGCTCGCGCTGTGGCTGGTGGTGACGACCGGCGTTGCCTTCCTGCGAGAAGCCAAGGCTGTCCGGGACGCCCGTAAGTTGCTTGCGGAGGACCGCGCCCAGGACGCATGGTCCCTGCTCGATCCCTTCCTCGCGGAGCACCCGCAGCACCGCCAGGCCCTCTTCCTATGTGGCAAGGCGACGGTCCGGATCGTCGACCGGAGGACCGAGGCGAAGCAATGCCTCGACGGGGTCAAGGAGCGGTCCCCGGAGCTGGCGAAGGAGCTGGAAGCAGACTATCGCCAGGTGCTGACCGCGCAGACGCGAACAATGGGCTGCAACGCCTCCGCCTTCCAACAGCAGCTCGTCTGGGCGGAGGGGCTCGGGGATCCTTCCTTCGCCGCCAGCGTGATCGACGGTCTCGACGGAATGGTCGAGGCCTGTCATGCCGCCCAGAGTTACGAGCCCTGGCAGCTTGCCGCCATGCTGGCCGAAAAAGACCAAGCGATGAAATTGGTCGAGAAGGGGTATGTCCCCGCAATCGGCCGGGCTTTGGCCCAGGCGAGGTATGCGGACGCGAAGGCGTTGGCGCAGCAGGCCGTTGCTGTCGTCCCCGACGGAACGGCGGCGGTCAAGGCAACGTTGGACGGCGAGCGCCAGAAGGTCTCAACGACGGTAGGGACCCTCCGCCGGCTCTGCGACGACATCAAAGCCGATGCGCGGTATCGCACCGGCAAAACCTGGTGCTTCCCCTCCGCAGCTCCACCAGGAGTCCAATCCGCTACCGACGGATGGGGCAGAGCCTTGCTCTACAGCCCGGTCGTTCCCGGCAAAACCCAAGGATGTAGCCAGGGCTTCGCGCTGACGTCCTACGGTGGCGACGGCCAAGAGACGCAAGACGACAGACAGTCACCCGCTGCCGAAATAATCTGCCAATTTGTCAACAATTGGGACGCTTGGCAGGTTCCTAACCGGTATTGGCTGATCACAGAAGGCGCCGGCTGATCGAGGGGGACCTCAAGGTCCCCCAGGCTCATCGTGCTCCTTACGCCCTTCTCCACCACAGCAAGCCGGCGCCGCCCAACGCCAGCAGGGCGATGAGCAGGAGGCGGCCCAGGACGTCGAGGGTCGGGACCTCGATGCTCCCGGCGGAAACCACGAACGTGGTGGCATCGCCACTGACAGGCTCGTCCGGGTCGTCGCTCAGGCCCTGCGACTCGTTCGTGCCGTCGACGTTGGCGTCGAAGGCGAGGGACGCCTGGTTGGCGATGACGGTACCGTCCGCCACGTCAGGCCGGATCGTCGCCTGGATGGTGATCGTCACCGAGCCGCCGGCCGGGATGGCACCGTTCCAGGTGACGGTGTTGGTGGCCACGACGGCCGTCGTGGTGCCCGAGGCGGCCGATGCTCCGACGAGGATCAGTTGCGCCGGCAGCACATCGGTGAGCTCGTCGCCCGGGTTGTTCGCCTGATTGGCGTCGCCGGAGTTGGTCAGGACGATCGTGTAGACCACCGAGCCTCCCGGCCCGAAGTCTCCGGAGGCCGTCTTGGTGGCGGTGATCGCCACCGCCGGCGGGGTCCCTACCGTGTTGAGGGTGGAGGTGTTCTGGTTGTCGGGGTTGGGGTCCTGGGTCGGCGACGTAACGGTCGCGGCGTTGGAGATCACCGTGCCCGGCGGCAGCGAAGCGTCCACCTGGACGACGAGGGTGAAGACGGCGCTCCCCGGAGCCAGGGTGGGGATCGAGCAGCTCACGGTTCCATTGTCGCCGACGGCGGGCGTCGTGCAAATCCAGTCGACCGGCGCATCGAGCGACTGGAACGTGGTGCCGGCCGGCAGCGGATCGTCGAGCGTCATCGTCGCCGCATCGGCCGGCCCTGCATTGTTGACCGTGATCGTGTAGGTGAGATTGTCGCCCGGCAGCACGGGCTCGGGTGTGCCGCTCTTGCTGACCGAGAGGTCGGCGTCGGTGAGGCTCGCCGATCGTGGTGCTGGTGGATGCCGGTCTCGTCGCCCGGGTTCGCCTCGGGGGTTTCCGAAGCCGGCCGTCGCCGCATTGGTCACTACGGTGCCGTCTTGCAGGTTGTCGTCAAAGACCACCTGGAGGGTGAAGGTCGCAGCACTGAACGCGGCCATCGAATCGGTCGAGCAATCGACGTCTCCGCCGCTGCCCACCGCGGGGGTGGTGCACGTCCAGCCGGCGCTCGGGGTCAGCGAGAGGAAGGTCGTGCCCGCCGGTAGGGTGTCGATCAAGGTGGCGAATTCCGCATCGTCCGGGCCGTTGTTGATCACTGTGATGGTGTAGGTCTGTGTGGAGCCTGGCCCGGTCGGATCGACTGCGTCGGCCTTGAAGACCTGCAGATCGGCGTCGGCCAGCACAGGCGAAGCGACGAACAGCCCAGAGATGGCGATGAGAACGAGCAAGAGCCGCGAAGCGAGCTGCATACAGTTTGCCCCTCCAGTACAAAAAGAGGAGGATCTGGAGATCCTCCTCTTTCGTTGCGCAACGCCCCCTACCGTGAGCGTGTTTATTCGAAGTAGCCCATGACGTCGAGCAGGACGTGGGCCGACCCGCCGCCGGGCACCGAAACCTGTACCGTCACTTCACCATTCACGTTGTTTGACAGCGAGACGACTGCGAACAGCGCCCGCGTCCTGCCGGCCGGGAACGGCATTGTCGAGAACGCGGGGGCCGGGGTATCGCTGGGGTAGATCGTCAGCTCGCCGTCACCGGTGGGCTCCACCACCGTGACATTGAGCACGACGGTCGTTGCGGTCGCCGGAATGCCGCACATGCCATGCAGAGCGAACGTCTGCGGCACTCCGTCCTGGAGCGGCGCGCTCGGACGCGTATCCACGGCCCGGCACGACGTGACGGTGAAGTAGTTGCCCGTGCCAAAGTCCGCCACCCGGAAATAGCCCACGATCGGGTCGTGGTCGGACAGGCGCCGGGGGGTGTTCGGGTCGTTGCGGTCCACGGCCGGGAAGTCGGCGTTGATCCGCGGGTGCTCGACCCGCCGCGCGGTCGTCGCCGCGGTGAGCGCTCCGTTCACCAGGATGTGGTCGATGTTCTGGGTCTGGCCGTCGAAGATGTACGAGTACCGCTCCGGAGGCGGCGGCGTGTCGAAGAGGTTGTCGAGGTCCGGGTTGACGAGGTCGACGCCGTCGCCCGGCACGGCCGTCTCGTTGTCCGGCGGCGGGGTTCCCTGAATGACGTTCATCGAATCGACAAGGCCGTCGTTGAACTCGTAGGCGTTGAAGTCACCCACAAGGATGATCCGCTCCGTGGGATCCGCGGTCTGGCGCGCCTGCACCAGGTTGGCGAGGGACTCGGCCTGCTTCTGGCGCTTGGCCCGGACGCGGTCACCGTCCGTGGCCCAGCCGTTCGAGCCGGGTGCGGTGCTGTTGACGTCGTTCAGCGAACGCAGGTGGTTGACGATCACCGTCACCGGGAAGCTGGTGCCGTTGGCATGGTTGACCACCGCGTCGAGGCGCAGGGAAGGCCGGTCGTTGAGCAGGCTGGTCGAGGTGTCAGGGTTGACGAGCAGCTCTCCCGCGTTCTCCTGGACCACCTCGTTGACGGTGACCCGCGACGTCGCGCCGGTCACCACGGCCGTCTTCACCAGGAAGCCGACGTCGATGCCGCCGGGGTCGTTGCCCTCCTCGAGATAGGCGACGTACTCCGGGTCAGGCTGCGCCGCGGCCACCGCGTCGTCGTTGATGCGGTCCGCCAGCGCCTGGAGGGCGCTCAGGTTCTCGACCTCGACGACCCCCAGGACGTCCGGCGTCCGCAGGTGGTTGCGGATGCCGAGCGAGGCCTTGTTCAGCCGGTTGTCGAACGCCGTCGCGGTGAGCACCGGCTCGCCGATGCCCGGATCGTTCACGGTGTCGAAGAAGCGCTCCAGGTTGTAGGCGCCGACGGTGAGCTCACTCGCAGTGGGCACCGACCCCGCCGTGGCCGTCGGGCCGCCGACTGCGGCAGGCGGAGAGGCCGGATCCGGCAGGATCGTGTAGCGGCGGAACGTATAGTCGAGCGGCCCGACGAGGCCGGTCAACACGGCGCCGCTGCCGACGTCGAGGGCCGTGGAGCCGGTGAGGGCGTCGCCGTCCACCCGCAGCAGCTCGGGGTTGGAATCGAAGCGCGGGATCGGCGGAATGCTGCCCGAAGGCGCCGGGTCGGGGGCCTGGATGCCCGGCTCGCGGGCCGGCCGGGGGACGCCGGTGACCGTGCCGAAGAAGACCCCGGTCGAGGTCGAGGTGGCATTGGGCTCGTCGGTGCTGCCGAGGGTCGGGCCGGAGACGGTCAGCGAGCCCACCTCGACCCTCATTCCCTCCACCCTTTCGAGCTGGTCGAAGGCCCCGGCCGGGTCCGGGAACGTGGACGTCAGCGGGGTCGCCGCCGGCAGCGGGAAGCCGGCCGCGTCGAGCACCGTCGAGGCGAACGTGAGCTCGGTCAGCGGCGGCTGCAGCGGATCGGCCGACGGCACGAACTCCGAGACCGTGGCGGTGACGTAGACGAGGTTGCCGACCTGGGCCGCGGCCGGCGGGGCGCTGGAGGTGAAGACGAAAATGCCCTCCGAGGTCGCGGGATCGGCGTCGTATTGCGCCTCTTCCTCTTGCACGAAGAAGCCGTTGAACTTCACCGCGGTGACGATGGCGTGCACGGTATGGACGTTGCCGTCTTCCGGCGAGCTCGCGCCGGGGCCCTGGATGTCGTGGATTGGTGTGACGGAGGCGAAGTCGTCGTTCTGGATGGTGCCGAGGCCCTGCGGGTCGCCGACCGGCGCACCGACCACATTCGTGATGTTGACGAAGAAGGTCTCGTCGAGCTCGGGCGTCATGTCGCTGTTGACGGTGACGTCGAAGGTGTACTCGTCGTTGCCGGCGGGGATGTTCTGGCCGGTCAGCGTCTGCGGGACATAGTCGTTGTCCTCGCTCACCGGGTCGTCGTCCTGCGCCGTGCCGTCGGCGGTGGCGATGTCGAAGGTCACGCCGCCCGGCCCGGGCGCCGGCTGGTCGAGCCTCACCGTGAACGAGAAGATGCGCGTCCCCGCCTGACCCTCGGCGAGCGTCACGTCGTCGATCGCCAGGCCGAGGATCGCGGGCGGCGGGCAGGACGTGGCCGCGGCGGCGTTGGCGGCGCCGGGCGTGATGCAGCGCAGCGAGAGGTCGGCGTTGTTGACGCCGGTGTCGACACCATCGGGGAAGCGCGAAATGCCGACGAAGTCATCGTCGGTGTCCGTGAGGCCGCTTCCCGAGGTTTCCGTGTACGGCGCCCCGGTGTCGCCCTCGTAGGAGACGGTATCGACCAGGACGCCGTTCCAGCGCAGCGCCACGGCGTCTGGCGCGCCGTTCTGGATCAGGTTGGAGTTCGGCGCCACGTCGAGGTTGCAGTTGGGGGTCGTCGTGTTGTCGGCGCAGACGACGAAGTAGGCGCCGGGTGCGAGACTGAAGCTGGGCAGGTCAATGGCCTGATAGACCGTCGTTCCGCTGCCGTTGACCAGCTCGACCACGACCGGATCGAGGTTGACCGGCGCGCCGCCGTTGTTGCGGATCTCCAGGAACTCGGCCGCGTCCGTGCCTGCCTGGTCGTAGTCGACCTCGTTGACCACCAGGAGCGGCGGCGGGTTGGTATCGAAGCTCCAGACGAAGTCCGCCGCCATGTTGTCCGGCGGGTCGTTGGAGTCCTGGTCGCTGACGAAGGCGTCGTCGATCGTCACTGTACAGACCTCGTTGGCCACGAAGTCCGCGCTAGGGTCGAGCGTGAAGGTCGTCGGCCCGCCGGACACCGTCGCGGCGTGCAGGCCGGAGACCGTGCAACTGATGGTGAACCAGCCCAGCGCGACGTTGACCGGCTCGCTGAAGGTGACGTCGATGTTCGCGGCGAGCCCGACGCCGGTCGCGCCATTGGGGGGGGCCGTGGTCAGGACCGAGGGCGGCGTGTCGAGGACGCTGGGCGTCAACGAGAAGTCGTCGACGGAGAGGCCGTCGTCCGCGCCGCTGGCGTTGAAGTCGAGCCAGCGGATCCAGACCGTCGCGCCGTTGGCGATGCTGAGCGGCGAGATCGACGAGCTGATCGCGGTGCGAAAGCTGGCGTTGTTGCCGTCTTTCGCCCCGGCCGGCGCCACGGTGTTGGGCGTGATGAAGTCGAGCGCGTTGACGGCGGTCCAGGTGCCGGTCGTCAGGCTCGTGGCGTTGAGGCTGTACTCGAAATCGAGCTGGTCCGTCCGCGCGGCGGTGCCGAGACGCCACTCCTCGCCGGTGTAGGCGATGGAGAGGTTGCTGACCGTCACGCCGGTGTTGTTGGTGAAGCAGACGCCGATCGTCGGAAGGAGGTTGGCGCTCTGCAGCCCCCCGAAGGCGCGCTCGCTGCTGGCAGCGGCGCCGAAGCTGTAGGTATCGCCGGTGCCGCTCGAGCCCGTGCCCGCGGTGTAGGTGGCGTTGGCGCTCGCCAGGGCCTCGCTGAACGCCCACCCCGGCGGCACGGTGCTCGACGTCCCCGCGCTCGCCAGGGTGACGAAGTCCTGGGTGTAGGGCGACCCCAACGTAGTCAGGGAGACGCACTGAGCCTGGACCGGCGAGGCGAACAGGAAGCTGGCCAGACTGAGCGCAGCCAGGACGAACAAGAGTCGCGGGGCGAGGCGCATGGGGTGATTCCCTCCGAAATAGGCTCCAGCCGCTCGGGTGAGCGGCGGGCAATCGAGCGAGGACGGCAGAGAGTTTAACCGATCTTGGGCCGAATGGAGTGGCGCGGGTGTGACGGGGCGAGGTTTTCCTCGCAGCATGCCCGTGCTGGCCCTCCAGGACATGCAAGGGAACGGCCGACGCGTCCCTGCTAATCAGGTACGCAGCGGCAGCAGTCCGGCGGCGTGAGGGCGGGATGCTGGCCCTCGGGGCACGCCGCGCAACGGACGTTCGAGCAGTCCTTGACCTTCGGGTCGACCGGCACGCACCGGCAGCAGTCCGGCGGCTTCAGCCGCGGCGTCTGCCCTTCCGGACAGGCCGCGCAGCGCACCGCCGAGCAGTCGACCTTCTGCGCATCGACCGCCTGGCTGGTCTGCTCCGTCCGGCTGGACATGCAGGCGCAGAGCGCCAGGAGACCTGCCACGATCGCCAGCTTCACCAGGGTCCTCATGGGGCCCTCCTTTCATGGCCAGCTCATTATAGACCGCTCAAAGCCGCCGGACCGCCACACCAGGGGCTCGCCGGAGACCCGGTGCTCGGCTTCCGCTATACTCTCGCCTCTGGGGGCCGTTAGCTCAGTTGGTAGAGCAGCGGACTTTTAATCCGCGGGTCCAGAGTTCGAGTCTCTGACGGCCCACCACTTCCCCCTCTTTTAGATTCAACGACTTGCGCTTAGCTGGCGGTCGTGGTAGAGTACCCCTACACCCCTTTGGGGGACAGTTGGGGGACAGTCAATGCCAGGGAAGCGCCGGCTGGAGAGCACGCAGTACCCAGGGATCTACAAGCGGATCACCGCCGAGGGCAAGCTCGAGGGCTATCAGATCAAGCCCAGGTTCCCCGGCTACGCCGGTCCGAAGAGCTTCACGCGCGAACGCCTCACGGATGCCCGGGAGCTGCTTGACCAGCTCCGCCAGGACCTCCGGAAGGGGCTGTCGGGCAGTGAGCGGCGCCGGACGCTGGCCGAGGCGGTCGCCCGGTATCGCGTCGAGGAGCTGCCCAGGCTCGCGGCCTCCGAACGCCGGAACCGCGAACGGCAGCTCACCTGGTGGGAGGCTCGCCGCGGCGCCTGCATCCTGCGCGACGTGACCCGGTCCACGGTCCGCGAGGATCTGCGCTCTCTTCGGGATCAGGGGCACGGCGGCGACCGCCCGGTCAAGTACGCGACCGCGAACCGCTACAAGGCGGCTCTCTCCGCTGTGCTCTCTTCCTGTGTGGACTGGGAGTGGATCCAGGCCAATCCCCTCCACTCCGGGAGCCGCCGGAAGAAGGCCAAGGGCGAGCAGGAGGAGGAACGCGACCGCGAGGCTACGGTCCAGGAGTGGGAGAGCCTTTGGGCCGCCCTGCGGGCCAGCAGCGACACACGGCTCTACGCTCTCACGGTCTGCGCCCTCGCCTCCGGGGCCCGCGAGGGCGAGCTGATGAGCATGGAGCGCGCCCATCTGCGGCTCGATCCCCAGGAGCTCGATCCTTTCACCGGCCAGATGCGGCCAGGTGTGCCGCGGTGCAAGGTCACGGACACCAAGTCAGGGGAGGCGCGGACGCTCTACTTCCCCGGGTTGGCTGGCGAGTTGCTGCGAGCGCAGGCCGCGAAGCCGGTCCTCAGCCGGTATGTGTGGGCCGTCCGCGGCGAGGACCAGCGCCGGCTACCGGTGTTTCCGATGGGGCAATGGCGGTACGCCAAGAAGAAGGCCCAGATCCGTGACTTCCGCTTCCACGACCTCCGCCATGAGTGGGCCTGCATGTCGCTGCTGCTCGGGGTCTCGGAGCTCGAGCTGATGCTGCGCGGCGGTTGGCGCTCGCCGATCATGGTGCGCAGGTACTCGAAACAGGCCCGCCATCGCAACGACGCCTCGTTCTATCTCATCAGGCTGCTCGGCCTCGGCGGCGATGCGGAACGTCGAGCTGAAGGGCTGCCGCGATGAACAGGCGCTCCTGGATCAGCAGGGTCTTGCCCGGCCTCTTGACGTAGGGCGCGAGCCCGTTCTTCTTCCGGTGGAAGAGGAGCCAGCGGAGCTGGCCCAGGGTGAACCGCGCGGCGTGCCGCTTCAGGAACACCGCGATGGTGACCCAATCCTCCGCAGGCACTTCCTGCCGGCGCCGCTTGAACTCCTCCAGCTCGCGGCGCAGGGCTTCGATCTGCTGGGCCTGCTCCCGAAAGCGTGCGTCCAACAGCTCTCCGATATCCATCGTCTCCTCTCCTCCAGGCTTCTCTACTGCCTCGAAGCGGCCGGCTCTTCGAGCAGTCCGATCTCTTGGAGCCGCCTGCGGACGCGGCTCCGGCTGACGTGCAGGTGACGGGCTACGGCGGCGATGCTGGGTCTGGTGCCTCGCTGGGAGGCGGCTCGGCGCTGGGCTTCCCAGGTGGCGGCCAGGGCGTCGTCGTTGAGGGGATTGGTTGGCCGGCCTCCGCGGCGGGAGCCTCGCCGAGCCGCCAGGGCACGGGTGCGCGCCGGGTCGTCGACTCTACCGGCGGCTCGGAGGGCGTGGAGGTGCTTGCGCGCGGTGGCTTCCGAGATGCCGAGCTTGCGGGCGATGTCTCGCACGGTGAGAGGGCGGCGCCCTCCCCTACCCTCCCACCAAGCCAGGAGCTCCAGGGGATTGACGGCGACTCGCATCAGCGGTCCCTCCTTCTGCGCCGGTATCGCCGCAGGACTGTGTAGAGACCGTCCAGTGAGATCGGCCGCCCGCGCGGTCCGGTGAAGACCGGTGCGTCGGCGCCCCACAGGCGGCGATCTGAGAGCCAGGCGAGCAGGCGGGCTCCGAGGTCCATGGGCAGCGTGATCGGCAGGACGGTGCCGCGCCGCAGGACCGCGACCACGAGCCTCCCCCGCTCCATGGTGATCGAGGTGGCGCGGAGCCTGGAGATTTCCGCGGCGCTCAGGCCGGCCGCGACCAGGGCCAGGAGGGCACCGTCTCGCAGGCCCACGGGCCAGCCCCACCGCGTGCGGCCAGGATTGACGCGGGCCAGATGAACGCGCGCGTGCTCGGGTTTCAGCATCAGAACGGATCCGGTCCGGCTGGGGCCGGCGCTGGACGGTTGCGGAAGGAGGTTGTGGCGCCGGCCCAGGTCAGCTCGAAGGTGCCCGACTCTCCGTGCCGGTGCTTCGCCACGATGATTTCGGCGAGGCCGCGCAGGGCGGCGTCGTCTGGCTCGTAGGCTTCGGGGCGGTGGATGAAGGCGACCTGGTCGGCGGCTTGCTCGATGGCTCCGGACTCGGCCAGGTCGGCGAGCTGCGGCCTGGGGTCGCTCCGGCGGGTCAGCTCTCTGTTGAGCTGGGAGAGGACGAGGACGACGACGTCCAACTCGCCGGCCAGCTCTTTGAGACGCCGGGTGATGTGGGCGATTTCCAGGCGGCGCTGCTCGACCCGGATTCCGGCATTGACGAGCTGGAGGTAGTCCACGACCAGGAGGGCGAGATCGGGGTACCGGGCCTTGAGCCACCAGGCCCGGGCTTCGAGGTCGCGGAGCACGAGTCCTGGGGTGTCATCGAGGTAGAGGGGGGCGGCGAGCATGCGGCGGGTGGCTGCGAAGAGGTCCTGCCACTGGCGGCCGGAGAGGTGGCCGGCTCTCATGTAGCGGGCGGCGACGTCGGCTTCGGCGGAGCCGAGCTTCAAGCCCAGCTCGTCGCTGCGCATTTCGAGGGAAAAGACGCCGGCCGGCCGCAGTAGATCCACGGCGACGTGGCGGGTGAGGTCGAGGGCTAGGGAGGTCTTCCCCATTCCCGGCCGGCCGGCGAGGACGTAGAGGCCGCCGCGGAGGAAGCCGGGGCCGAGCCGGTCCCAGGCCGGATAGCCGGTGCTGAGGCCCTGGAGGGCCTCGGGAGGGCCGTTCTCGATGCCGAGCAGGAGGCGGTTGAGGACATTGCCTGCGCCTGTCCAGTGGACCCGGGCGGCGCGGCCGAGGAGCTGGTCGGCGCTGTCGCGCAGACCGGAGAGCAACTCGGCGACGGGCCGGGCGGTGACGGCGGCCTCGATGATGATCTTCTGGGCGCCGGCGATGAGGTCGCGCCGTACGCTTCTCTCGCGGACGATCTCGGCGTATTCGTCGAGACGATCGATGTCGGGCAGGTCCACGTCGAGGGTGGCGAGGTAGGCCGGGCCCCCGATCGTGGCCAGGGCGCCGGCCTGCTCGAGGTGGGCCTGGACGGTCAGGAGGTCGGGCGTCGATCCGGTGTCGGCAACGTCGAGGAGGGCCTGGTAGAGGACGCGATTGCGCTCGACGTACCAGTCTCTCGGCTCCAGGCGGGTCCGGACTTGGGCGATGCGCAGGGGCTCCAGGAGCAGGGCGCCGAGGACGGCTCGTTCGGCTTCTTCGCTGTGGGGCACGAATTGCTGCTTGGGCCTGGTCATCAGAAGGCCTCCTTCAGGCGCACGTTCCTCGCCGGCGAGCTCGTCATGGATGCGGATGCCGGAGAGCCAGCGCGACAGGAGTGGCGGCGGGCAGGTGGCGGTAGGGTTAAAGAGCAGCTCGGGGAGGAGCTGGCTGGTCAGGACGGTGGGCAGGCCGCGGTCGTCGCGGGTGCGGGTGATGAGGGTCAGCCGGTCCATATACCAGTCGGCGGCGGAGCCGGTGAGGGGCTCGTCGAGGACGAGGAGCGGGGTGACCAGGAGCGGGGCGAGGACTTCTTCGACGGCTGTGAAGTCGCGCTGGATGCGCCTCGCGAGCTCGGGGCCGGAGATCCAGCGACCACGGCGGCCTGTGCGCAGGTGCTCGGCGAGCAGAACGGTGGCAATGCCGGTCTTGCCGGTGCCGGTAGGCCCCCAAAGGGCCACCCAATGGGGGGTGCCGGTCCAGTGCTGCAGGGCTTCGGGCCAGGGGCGCTCGAAGCGCGCGGTCCAGCTCTCGCGCGTGAGGCGGCGATAGCGCTCAGGGATCCCGGCGTCGGCCTCGGTAAAGGCGTTGGCGGCTGTCTGGGCGTCGTGGCAGGTATGGCAGAGGCCGTCTTCGGGGACGGCGCCGACTTGGTCTTCGTGGCAGCGGGTGCACTGCCAGGACCTGAGCCGGGAGCCCTCTCCCCCTGGCCCCCTCTCCCGTGCGTCCGCCGGACCCCCGCCCCGAACGGGAGAGGGGGAACCCAAACCCTCACCCCCCTGGCCCCCCTCTCCCATCCGCACTCCCTTCCCCCGGGAGAGGGGGGAATGCGACCTCACCCCCTGGCCCCCTCTCCCATCTTCCGACCGCCCCCCGCCGGGAGAGGGGGAACGCGATCCGACAGCTTCGTGGTGTGTCATGTGTGACCTTTCTTGCCGGCCATGATTCGTGCGGCCTGTTGTCGCCGGAGCTCGTCCACTCCGGCGGTGCGCATCGGATTGGCGGATCGGGCCGGATGGGCAGGCTCAGGCCTGGCGGCCTGCTCCATGACGACCCGGTGGATGTAGGCGTGGGGCTCTCGCTTGGTCGCGAGGCCGGCGTGGATCAGCCGGCCCAGCAGGGCCAGGAGCGGCTCGATGCCTCCCAGGGTCGTCGACCAGAGGTTGATCTGCGCAGGGCTCGGGCGAGGGATGCCCGCCTCGTCGAGCAGAAGGTTGGCTCGAAAGACCCCGCTCTGCGGACCCGACAGGGGCCGGAGACCGAAGGTCTCCTGATTTTTTGTTTTTGCTTTTGGGGGGTAAGGGGGGATTTGGGGGTCTGGGGGAAAAGGGGGGACCGGGGGGTGAGAAAGGGTGCACTCCTCTGCGCCCTTTTGGGCAGAAAGGGTGCACTCCTCTGCGCCCTTTTGGGCGGAAAGGGTGCACTCCTCTGCGCCCTTTTCCTCCGAAAGGGTGCACTCCCTTGCGCCCTTTTGGGCGGAAAGGGTGCACTCCCCTGCGCCCTTTTCCGGAAGCCCCTCACCCCCCTGGCCCCCCTCTCCCAGCGCACGCCCTTCCACCGGGAGAGGGGGGAAGGGAGCGGGTGGGCCGATGAGCAGGCAGAGCTTGGAGAGCTTGCCGCGGCCATCGCCGCGCGTGACGGCGAGCTCCCCGCTTTGACCAGCTCGTCGAGGAGCTGCTGGACACGGCGGCGCCTGAAGCGGGTGCGCTTCTGAAGCGTGGCCTGGTCAACGATCCACTCGCCGCGCGCGTCGCAGTAGTAGGCGATGACCATGAGGATCATGAGATGGGAGCCGCCTTTGTTGGCGTGTTCGAGGACGGCCGCGAGGTGCTCATGCCCCAAGGCTCGCTCCCAGCTTGGACAGGGCTCCCCTCAGGACGGGACGCGGGTCGTAGGCGGCGGCTGGATCGGCCCAGAGGCGCCATTCGGTGTGGCCCTTGAGACAGCTCACGAGACGGCCTGCGTGGAAGGCTTCGAGCAGCTCTCGCCGGTAAGCCTCGTCGTCGCGGGCGCCGAGGGACGGCGCCAGCGGCGACGAGGCTCCCGGCGAGATGTCGATCGCGCCAGGAGTCTCTCGAGCTACGAAGCGGATGGCGATGCCGTAGAGGGGGGTGCCGGCGGATGCTTCGCACGGTGGGCTCTCGACGGGCTGAGCGAGCGCAACGGGGTGGCGGGAGCCTGGGTCTGGCGGAGCCAGGCGCCAGAGCCAGGAGGCGGAGGTGGGGGCGTCTCCGGGCGGCGTGAAGCGTAGGTTCTCGATGTCTACACCGGCTTCACGGAGGTCGCGGAGGCGGCGATCGCCAGCAGCTCCCCCGGCCCAGGGCTCGCGCAGGACCCAGGTGGGGACCCAACCGGCGGGGGCAAGATGCCGGCCGACTTTCCAGCGGTAGCCGCGGCGGCGGGTCTCGTGGAGGAGGTTGTAGACGCGGGCGGCGGTGCCGGTGATGGTCTTGCCGCCGGGGAGGGCGGCCTCGTCGGCGAGGTGCCAGCCGGGCGGGAGGGCGGCTTGGTGGTGGGTCATGGCCTCACCCCCTGGCCCCCTCTCCCATCTCCCGCCCGCCCTTTCCCCGGGAGAGGGGGAACAGGCGCTCAAAAGGACAGCAAGGACACCAAGGACGACAAGGACAGCAGGGACTCGGACGGAATCGGACGGAGCGGGCGGATCGGACGATCATGCGGTGACTCCTGGTTGGGGGATTGCCGCGGCGGCGGCCACGGCGGATTCGAAGGCTTCGGCTTCGGCGAGGCGTTGCTCCCAGGTGGCTCGGCGTTGCTTGTCGAGGTCCTCGGCGACTTCGAGGTAGAAGGGCTGGCAGATCTGGTTCGGCGGGTACTGCACCAGGGCGCAGTGCATGGTCTCGCTGCCGGCGAGGATGCCGAGCTGGCCCTGGTAGTGCGGGCACCAGTCTTTGGCGCAGAAGTAGAGGACGCCCGAGTCTTCGACGAGGCGGGCTTCGGCGATG
>CAWJGT010000026.1:0-42598 GCA_963842525.1 uncultured Holophagales bacterium | reverse complement strand
CGAGACGGGCACCTTCGAGCTTACCTGGGCCGGCTCCACGACCTCCTTCCGCAACCGCCCAACTCCGGCCCCAGCCGGCCCGGATCCCTTTGATGCTCCTGGACGCCGATCAAGCCTACGACCTGCCCCAGGTCGATCTCGCCCGGCAATACGCGGGCTGCCCGGTGGGCCTGCGCGATGGCGCGCTCCTGGCGCTGGTCGCGGCCGGCTTTACCGCGGTCGAGATCTCCGGGCTGCGCGCCTCCTCGATCACCATGGCCGGGGGCAGGCTCCAGATCGTCGTCCAACGCCGCCGCGGCGTCCTGTGGAACGCCACGATGCCTACCGACCTCGGGGGCCGGGTCCTGGTCTGGATCTCCGAGCGCCGCATCTGGGGCACCGAAGAACCGGTCTTCATCGGAGTCCGGGGCCTGATCACCCCTTCAGGCGTCTGCAAGATCCTGGATCGCTATAGCAACCGTCAATGGAGGAAGCCATGAAAAGAGTCAATCCCGTGGACGTGTTGGCCCTTGGCACAATGGGGGAAGCGGCCCTCCGCTCTCCGTGCGAGAGATTGCCCTCAAGCTCGGCGTCTCCCAAGCCACGGTCCGCAAGCACCTGCGGCCCTTCCCCGCAGCCCGCAAGCTCCTCGACCAGTCCCGAGCCGGCCGCCTCGCCGCCGAGCAACGCCGAAGAGGCCGGCCGGCCAATCCACGGAACGACGAAAAGCCCGAGGGCCGCATCTGATGCTCTCCCTAGACGAATGCCGCAAGATCCTGGGCGCCGACGCGCCGGCCGACGATCGCCAGCTCGAGGAACAGCGTGCCGAAGCCTACCGTCTGGCCCGCCTGCTCCTCGACATCCTCCGCGGCCAGGGCTACCCAAAAAACCTGCCTGCCGGACCACCTCCGGACCCCGAAAAGTGATATAAATCGCGTCGATGAAAGTCAAGCGTATAGGAGCATCCATATGAAAGCCATCATCTACACCCGGGTCTCGTCCGAGGAACAGGTCTCCAACCTGTCCCTGGACGTCCAGGAAAAGTCCTGCCGCGAGTACTGCGCCCGCAACGGCTGGACCGTCGAGGCCGTCTACCGCGAAGAAGGGGAGAGCGCGAAGACGGCGGACCGGACGGCCCTCCGGCAGATGATGTCTGCCCTGCGGGCGCACCCCGGCCGGGTGGACTACATCGTGGTCTACGACACCTCGCGTTTCGCCCGCGACGTCTACGTCCACACATCCCTCAAGCAGCTCCTGATGAAATCGGGAGTCCGCCTGCGTGCTGCCACCCAGCCTCTGGAAGACACCGCCGCGGGCCGGGCCATCGAAGGCGTCTTCGCCGTCTTCAACCAGCTCGACAACGAGCTGCGCGCCGAGAAGATCGAGGCCGGTATGAAAGAGACCGTGGCGCGCGGGAAGTGGCCCTGGAAGGCACCCATCGGCTACCGGAACGACCGTAGCGCGGACGGCCGGAAGATCGTCGCCCCCGACGACCAGGCCCGGCTCGTGCGGAAGGCGTTCGAGGCGGTGGCCGCTGGCGAGGCACCCGCGACTGTCCTCCGTCGCGTGACCGCCCTGGGGCTCGCCACCAAGAAAGGCCGGCCTGTCCGCCTCCAGGAGTTCCGCCCGATGCTGCGCAACCCTTTCTACAAGGGCATCGTGCGCTCCAACCATTGGGGGATCGAGACCCAAGGCCAGCACGAGGCCCTCGTCGATCCCACGACCTGGGCCCAGGTCCAGATGCAGCTCGTCGGCCGTCCGGAGGCGCCTGGAATTGTCCGGCGGCAGAAAGAGCACCCTGAATTTCCCCTCCGCGGCTTCGTGCGTTGCGCGGCCTGCGGCCGGCCGCTGACCGCCTCCCTGAGCCGCGGCAAGATGGGCGTGCGATACGGGTACTACCGCTGCTGGGCGAAAGACTGCGGCGCCGTCCAGATCCGAGCGGAGAGCCTCGACGAGGCCTTCGGGCAACTCCTGCGGCAGGTAGAGCTGGCCTCTGGAATCGTGCGCCTGGTCGAGGGTGCCCTTTTCGACCTTTGGAAGGAGCTCCGGCGGGGGTCGAAGCAGGAAGCCGCCGTGGTGAAGCGGCGCATGAGCGAGCTGGAGCAGAAGAAAAAGCGACTGGTCCAGGCCTACATCTACGATCAAGCCATCGACCGAGCCATGTACGACGAAGAGCTGGCCGGCCTGGAAGAGGCCCTAACCTTTGCGCACTTGGAACTACGGGATGCAGCCCTGGAGGACTTCGACATGGAGGCCTCGTGGGGCTATGGAAGAGCCATCCTGACAAACACTTACAAGCTCTGGGAAGCCGCCGATCCGGACCAGAAGCGGCGTTTCCAAAAGATGATCTTCCCCGCCGGCGTTACCTTCGACGGAAAAGCACTTGGAACACCCATAACTACCATACTTTTCAACGAGTTAGGGCCGGAAAAGGTCGATTTGGCGGGTTTGGTAGCGCATACGGGATTCGAACCCGTGTTACCGGCGTGAGAGGCCGGCGTCCTGGACCCCTAGACGAATGCGCCACATGCGTCCGACGCTTCCGCGTCATCCCGCTCGGGACGCGCGAAGCGTAGCACAGACAGTCTCAACCGTTCAACCGGCTGGCTGTATTCCGGACTTTGTATAGTAGGGTAGAAGATTCGGGGCTTTACGCCCGTCGAGGTTCTGTCTTGCCGTTGAAGCTGGTCGCCACCGCCGGAGATCGGACCCTGACGCTGCCGAGCGGGCGCCCGCTCCTCGTCGGCCGGGCGGTCGCCTGCGATCTGCCCCTCAACGACCCCACCGTCTCGCGACAGCACGCCGAGCTCCTTCTCGTCGACGGCCAGGCGTTCATCCGCGACCTGCACTCGACGAATGGCACTTTCGTCAACGGCGAGCGGGTGCGCGAGGCCCTGGCCCCGCCCGGCGCGCGGGTCGCCTTCGGCAAAGTCGAATTCGAGGTCCACGACGAGCAGCCGGCCGAGCTCCAGGCTCCCTCGAACGACGACAGCAACCTCGACGCCACCATCCTCCGCCAGAAGCCGGTACGCGGCACGGCCGATATCGCCGCCCGCCTCTCCGGGGCCCCCTCCGGCGCGTCCATGCTCAAGATCGGCGGCGAATCCACCGCCGACCGCCAGGCCCGGAAGCTCGACCTCCTCCTGGACATCGCCAAGGAGCTCTCCCAGCAGACCGAGCTCGACCGACTCCTTGAAAAGGTCACCGACGTGGCTTTCCAGGTCATGAGCGTCGACCGGGTCGCCATCCTGCTGGGAAGCGACGGCGAGACCCTGAAGCCCCGCATCCTGCGCTGCCGCACCCCCGGCTTCTCCGGCGAGTGGCGCGTGCCGCGCTCCATCGCCCGCAAGGTGGTGGCCGAGCGGGTGGCGGTGCTGATCGAGAACGTCGCCGCCGACCAGCGGTTCGGCGAGGGGACGATCCTGCGGCAGCACGTCCAGAGCGCCCTCTGCGCGCCGCTGCTGGGCCAGCAGGGCACCGTCCTCGGCCTTATCTACCTGGACAACCTGGACGCCCCGCATTCCTTCAGCGAGGAGGACCTGGAATTCCTGACCGCCTTCTCCGGCATGGTGGCAATGGCCCTCGAGAACAGCCAGCTCGTCGAACGGGTGCGGCGGGAGGCGGTCGTGCTGTCCAATTTCCAGCGCTACTTCGCGCCCGACCTGGCGCGGCAGATCAGCGGCCAGGCCGAAGCGGTGCAGCTCGGCGGTGCCAAGCGGCGGGTCACCATCCTGTTTTCGGACATCCGCGGCTTCACATCGCTCTCCGAGCAGATGAGCCCGGACGAGATTGCCACCCTCCTGAGCGACTACTTCACCGAGATGGTGGATGTCGTCTTCGAGAACGGCGGGACGTTGGACAAATTCATGGGAGACGCCCTGATGGCGCTCTGGGGCGCCCCCCTGGCCCGGGAGGACGATCCCGACCGCGCCATGCAGGCGGCCATCCTGATGCAGCGCAAGCTGGAGGAGCTCAACGCGCATTGGCACCGGGAGGGCCGGCCGCCGCTGGCGGTGGGCATCGGGATCGGCATCGGCGAGGTCTTCGCCGGCAACATCGGCAGCGACCGCCGGCTGGAGTACACGGTGATCGGCGACGCGGTCAACACCGCGGCGCGCCTCTGCTCCGAGGCGAGCCCGGGGGAGATCCTCATCACCCACGACCTCTACACATCGCTGGCCAGCCCACCGCCGGTCTCCGCGCTCGCCCCCCTGCCGCTCAAAGGGAAGGCGCAGGCGGTCCCCGTCTTCCGCGTCGAATGGTCCGAACCGGTGCAGACCCGCGAGCGGGAGGTCGGCGATAATTCCTCGACCAATTCCTCGCCGACTCTGCATGCCAACCCGGACGACCTGCCCCAGCTCGGAGCCTGGACCGAGAAGGGGGATGCCCCATGATCGAGCCGATCGATCCCGGAGCCGCCGCACCGCTCGAAACGCCCCGGGTGTCATCCGGAGCCGCCGATCCCGAAACTGCGCCCCGGCCGCGGATCAAGAAGATGGAGGTCATGGTGGCCGAGGTGATCCGGGAAACGCCGGACACCGCCACCCTGGTGCTCTTCACCGGCAACGACCGGCTGGACTACCAGCCCGGCCACTTCCTGACCATCGAGCCGCAACAGTTCCCATCCCTCGACCGCTTCTGCAAGTACTTCGAAGACCTGAAGGGGAAGAAGGAGCCGGCGCGCGCCTATTCGCTCTCCTCGGCGCCGCACGAGCAGTACCTGGCGGCGACGGTCAAGGAGGAGCAGTACGTCTCCGGCGTGACCAGGTATCCGCCCCTCCTCTCACCGCTCCTCGTCTGGCGCACTCAGCCGGGCACACGCATGGTGGTGACCGGCTTCGGCGGCCCCTACGTCCTGCCGCCGGACATCGAGTCGCGCACCGACCACCTCGTGCACATCTGCGCCGGCTCGGGGAGCGTGCCCAACTTCAGCATCCTCAAGCACTGCCTGGAGACGGGGATGAAGGTCCGCCACACCCTGATCTACGGCAACAAGACCTTGGACGACATCATCTTCCGCCCTCAGCTCGACGAGCTCTCGGCGCGCTTCCCCGACAAGCTGAAGGTCGTCCACACCCTGAGCCGCGATCCTGAAGCCGTCCGCCGCGCACCGCATGTCCGCGCCGGCCGGGTGAGCGAAGCCCTGCTCCGCGAGCACATCTCCGACCCCACAGCCATCGAAGTCTTCACCTGCGGCCCCGGCATCACCAAGTTTGATCGCCAAGCCGCCAAACAGCGCGGTGAGGAGCCCGCACCAAGGTTTCTGGAGACGGTGCTCGCGGCGCTCGAAGCGATCGGCGTGCCGCGGCAACGGGTGCATCGGGAGAGCTACGGGTAGGGATCAGTCGCCGGGCGGCAGATCGGGGCATGTCTGGCGATACTTCTGGCCGGGGAAGTAATTTTTCCACTCCTTGTGACTGAGATTACGGCCTACGGTCTGGCAGGCGAAAGCTTCAAGATCCTCGTCACGCATGCTCCAACGAAAAACCTCGCCCTGCTCATCGGCACTCACCAGCCAGCGGCCATCGGGACTGAAGGCGACTGTACGCAGCGGGCTCCGGTGTTTCTTCAGAACGATGGGAGTCTGAGGATAGAGCTTCCGGTTCCACAGATAGACCGTTCCTTCTGAACCACCGGCCGCCATCCATGAGTCCGGTCCGAAGGCAAGGGACAGGATCGTCTCAGCAGCGCCCTCCAAGCTCTGATCGGGAGCTGCTGTGCTTGCGAGATCCCCAGGATTCTGCCAGAGGCGCACGATCCGGTCCTCACCCGCGAGCGCCAACCATCCGCCGGTGCCGAAAGCGGCAGTGGTGATCTCGCCCCCTGACTCGAGCACTCGGGGCATCTCGGCAAGCTGCGGCTCAAGGGACCAAAGGTGGGCGACGCCGTCTTTACCGGCGCTCACCAGCCAGTGCCCGTCAGGGCTGAACGCCAGGGCGCTCATTTCATCGTGATTTCCACGCCTTTGATGACGCACTGGAGTCGGTTTCCTGAGATCCCAGAGAACTAGTCCCGCGTTTCTGCTGGGCGGTGATGTCTCTAGGCCCAGGGCCAACCAGCGGCCCATGGGGTCGAGCGCCGTCCTGGCGACTCCTGTTTCTGGAAGTTGCCTAAGGATGTGAGGAGGGGAGCTATTCAGGTCGAAGAGGAGAATCCTGTCGTCGTAAGTCGGTATCGCGAGGCGATGACCGTCCGGTCCGAGAGAGCCCGACCAAATTGTAGTGCCAGGAATCGTGTAGAGGGCAATGGGCACAGAATCTCTCCAGATGAGAGGCTTATTTGTGCCAAGCGCCGATGAGCCGGACCTCCCCCTCCAGTCCATTGCTAGTAGCTGGTCGCCGCGGATACCCAGCAGGAGCCCTCCAAAGAGACCATTGTCATCGGGTCTGCTCAGCCGCAGCGGCTCTCCTGATAGGATGGGGTCGTGCTGAATATCCCAGAGCCGAGGCGGTCTTCCCTGTGATCCACTGGTAAGCAACCATCGCTCGTCATTGTCCACTCCCAGCACCTCCACTGGGCCATCATGGCCGCCCAACGCAGCATCTAGGACTACTCGCCCTGCCGACGGGCGCCAAAGGTGAGCAGTAAGGTCGTCACCGCCAGCAACCAAGCAGCAGTTGCGGATCTCTATTGCGCGGACACTTCCCTTCCGATTTTCCAAAGGAGGAGTATCCTGCCTTTCGTTCTTCATTTCCTCATCTATATCAAACAACCATGTCGCGCCTCCTGCCGCGTACGACACCCAAGTATTCGTCGCTGCAAAGGCGGTAATTCCGCCCGAGACGGATATATTTCCCGAGTTGGCGACGAGACTCACGAGCCAGAATGATTGGGTATCGGCATCCCAGACAACGAGCCAGCGTCCATTGCGGCTGACGCGGAGATCGCCGGAGTCGAGATTGCTCTGGCGGCCGCCGATCACCTCCAGGGCTTCCCCTCCGCGCCATCTCCAGCGCCAGAAGGTCCCGACAATATCGGCTGCGACTAGGGCGTCTGCTCCGGGAACGAAGCTTAATGCGCTGAGAGCCCGGCCACACGAGGGAGAGATCAAAGGCTTTGCACGACCATCCAGCGACCATAGGTGCACCGTCCCATCATCGATTCCCGTTGCCATCTGATGTCCATCTGGGCGGCTAAATGCAACGGAGTTGACTTGGGTGCCGAAATCGAACCGGCGCTCGGGAGTCTGGGCGGTGAGATCGTGCAGCCGAACGCCTTCGCTTTCGGCACGCAAGGCGAGCCAGTGATCGTCGGTGCTGAAGCTTGCGAGAAGAAGGCGGCCCGGCAGTGAGACCCTTCTTGACTCGGACGGGCCATCGAGTCTCTCGAGACGCAGAATCCTGGCATCTGGTGTCCCGATCAGAAGCCACCGGTTCGCCGGACTGATCTCGAAGAAAGACGGCTCACCTTCTGTGCCTGGAAAGACCTGCTCACTGGAAGCGGGATCGGCTGTGCTCAGGTTCCAGACCCGCACCTTCCCATCAACTCCAAGGCCGGCGACCCAGGTGCGGTCGGGACTGGCGACGATCTTCCGGTAAAGTCCACGGTAGCTCCCCAGAACGCGCCCGCCGAACGGGAGGAGCGCTTGCCGCAGCGCCTGCTCGATTGGTGGAAAACGAGGCTGGCCAGCCTTATCGGTGAGCCGGAAGGCTTCGAGTGCCAGGAGCGCGGCCGTTTGGTGACGGCTCTCACGGAGACCATCCGATTGGGCGGCCAAGTAACGGGCTGTGGCTCGATTTCTCTGCTGGACGGCGAACCACAAGGCCAGAGAGACGCCTAAAAGAAAGAGAGTGATGACGCCTGTCACGATCCGCAGCGTCCAGATCTCACGCTTTTTCCGGCTCTCCTCTCGTGCCTTGGAACGCTCCCGGTATGCAACGCTCTCACGGATGAACCGCCGCTCCTCCTCGGTCAGATCTTCCGGCCGAGTGTCCAGCCAGCGCTCGGCCTCACTCAGCAGAGCGCCATGGAGGAGGGCGCCTTCCTCCTGGCCGGCTGTTTCCCATTGCGCTATGCTGCCCCGCAGCCGCTGGCGCCAGAGGAGGAGTTCCTGGTCCTCGAAGAGCCAACCCTGGAGTCGATCCCAGTGCTGAATGATCGCCTCGTGTGCCACCTCGATCCACGGGCTGCCATCGACCTCGGCAGCCACCACCAAGCGGGCGGCCGTGAGCGGGCGCAAGACGGGCTCAACCGCTGCCGAATCACCGGAAACTGCGGCCAGCTCTTCGAATCGCGCTCGCCGGCGGGTATAGGAACCACTCTCGGCAGGTTGAGTGAGGCAGAGCAGGATTCGGCGGCAAATTTCCCGTTCCCCTTGTGAGAGCGATTCAAAGACCTCCTCGGCCCGTCTCTTCAGAGCTCCAGCCACCCCGCCGATGTTGCGATAGGCAGCTACGGTCATGCGGCGGCCATTGCGTCGTTCCCACAGCTCATAGAGGGCGTGCTGGAGCAGCGGCAGGTATCCGGGCTGGCCCTCCACGTCGCGCAGCAGCAGCTCGATCAAACCAGATTCCAACTCATAGGCTTCCTTTTGAGCGGGTGCCTCGATGGCCAGTCGCAGCTCTTCCGGCGTCATCCTGCCCAGGAGGACATGATGATCTGGGAGGAGCTTGGCAAGGGGATGGTCCGCGAGTCTGCCGTAGAAGTCGGCCCGGAGCGTTGCGATGACGAGGGTATGTCCACCCGCAACCGTGGCGGCGTAGTGGAGGTTATCCAGGAAAGCCTTCTGGTTCTTCTCAGAAACACCATGGGTAAACAGCTCTTCGAGCTGATCGACGAGCAGGACGAAACGCGTCTCTTCAGGTTGGCCGCGAAGGGCCAACTGCACGGCGAGATGGAGGGCCCCGCGATCCTGGGCGAGCCCGTGCGCCAGATCACGGACTGCTCCGAAAGACTCCACCCCACCGCCACTCAGCTCGCCGGCAAGGTTGAGGAGGGGCTCCGCCCCTGGGCGGCAGATGGTCTGGGGCCAACCGCCGCTCCCCTCGATTCTCCCAGCCCTGAGCGCGGCAAGGAGGCCGGCCCGGGCAAGAGAGGACTTGCCGCTCCCCGAGGGTCCCACCACGGCGAGGAAACGGATGCCTCCATCAAGCCTTTGGAGGAGCCGCTCGACCCACTCTTCCCGGCCGAAGAAGTACGGAGCATCGGAGATGTCGAAGGCCCGGAGGCCCCGGTAGGGTGGTGTAGCGGTTGCTGTTGGCTTCAGCCCGCGGCTGGCACCGGGGGAGACGCCTCGGATGCCACTCAGGAGTCGATGAAAGGCGTCCTCTTCATCGAGGCTCCGCTCGAAGCGGACCCAGGTGAGTCGCCTCAGGAATCTGGGTGAGGGCAGATCGGCTGACGAGCCGGGCAACCAGACCGGGATCACCCGGAAGGAGGGCCGGCCTTCCGGGCCCGCCTTGGCCTCGGCGACCCGCCGCTCCAGGGCCGCACGCATCTCCTCGTTCTCCCACGGGCCTATGCCGCCGGGACCCAGGAAGACGGCGCAGGTGGCGCAGCGGTCGAGCGCATCCTCAATGGCCTCCTGCCACGGCTCTCCAGGCACCAGGTTCCACTTGTCCAGCCAGCAGCCGATCCCCTCTGCTTCGAGGCGGTGGGCGAGCGCTTCCACAGCGAGCTTGTCCGCACCGCTGTGTGACAAGAAGACGTCGAAATTGAGCTGCGCCAAGGCCGGACCTTTCGAGGAGGGCTGCGCGTCCGTGGAGCCTCAGGGCGCGCTCACCGTCCCCGCCTCACCCCTCCGCCTGTTTGAAGATGACCTTGACACCGTCGGGGTCGTGGGTCTCGAAGATGAGGCCGCCGTCGGCGTCGCGGCGCAGGCCGCCGGGGATGTTCTTGTCGCGGAAGAGGATCTCTTCGTAGGCCTTCTCGGCCGAGGGGACGAGGAGGACCAGGGTCATCTTGTGCTTGGGGCCGACGTAGTCGTAGGTCTCGTCCCAGCGGCTGGGGTCTTCGGCGGCGGTGGAACGGCCCAGGACCTGGACCACGGCCGCTCCGGCCTGGAAGAGCGCCCCCCGCTCGTCCTCGCGGTCCCAACTCTGCAACCGCGGGAAGGCCAGCGATTCGCCATAGAAACGGCTGGTGTTCTCGAAATTCTTGGCTCGGACCACGACCCGGAACTGGCGGATGTCCATCGCTTTCCTCTCCTGAGACGCAGATGAGCAGATGACCGGCCCGGCGCGGACGCTGGGCCACAATAGGCTCATCGTATCGCACACGGCTCGCGCCCTGACCGGGCGGACGGCGGCGCCCTTGGCCCGGGGGGCCGCCGTCCCTTGCTTCAATTGTCAAAGAACGCCTCCTGCGGCGCTCACGTCGTGCCGATCCTCCGGAACCGCTGCGGAAGCCGGGCGTACGGAGGATCGGCATCACGCCTCCTTCAATATGCTGCATCCTACCACGGATGGGAAAAATGTCCAGTGACCGCTTGACAGTGCCGTGCACTCCGTGGATTCTATGCGCACCAAGCAGTTGGCAGGGCTCCTCCCCGCGCCAATCCCGGCGCCCGGAGTTCGAGAGCCGAAAAGGCTCCAGCAAAGGAGGCAGAGCATGTCGCACGGGACGCGTGGGGGTGAGCGCCAGAAACGCACGGCCGAGCCGCTGCGGCACAACCTCCAGCCGCAGCCGCACGACCTCGCGCCGCAGCCGCGCGGGGTCGCGCCGCTCACGCTCGACCCCGCGCCGCAGCCGCAGGACCTCCAGCCGCAGCCGCACGGCCGTGTGTGGCAGCCGCAGGAGGCCCTGCCGCTCGCGCACGACCTCGCGCCGCAGCCGCACGACCGTGTGCGGCAGCGGCACGACCCCGAGCGGCAGCGGCACGACCTCGTGTGGCAGCGGCCGGCCGTCGAGAAACGAAGCGCGCCATGTAGGTGAGAGCGGCATCGCGCGCCCCTGCGTGCGTCGCGCACGTCCCCTGTTCTTTGACAACCGAAGTACATCCTTTCCAACCCAGGGATGGGCCTTGGCCGGAGGTCCGTCCCTCCTACCCCCTCCTCCCGCTCCGGCGGGTGGTATCCTCTCCCGCGTGAACGACAGGCGCTTCCTGGGAACCCTCGCTCTCGTCAGCCTTGTCCTGCCCGTTTTCCTGGCCGCGCAAGCGCAACGGACGGAGCCGCCTCCGCCCACCCCGCCCACCGCGTTCCGCCAGCCTGCGGTCATCTTCGAAGGCGGCGAGATCCCCGTCCCCGTGATCATCACCCCGGCCGGACCCACGTTCGGACTGGCCGCGCTGGCCAACAACCTGGGCGGCAAGCTCTCGCCCGAAGTGGAAGGCGAGAGCTTCAACCTGGACCTCGAGGGCAAGGAGGTGGTGATCGGCGTCGGCAGCTCCATCATCACGGTGGGGGACAACATCGTCTCCCTGTCCCAGCCGGTGGCGCGCGGCGAGAGCACGCTCCAGGTGCCGCTCGACTTCCTCCAGCGGACGTTCGGCGACCTTCTGGGCTATTCCTTCGAGTGGCGCCCCGAGCTGCAACGCCTGCTCATCGCGAAGCGGGCCGCGCGCGAGCTCCCGGTCTTCCTCGACGTGGTCCATCTGCAGGGCATGACCACGGTGGTGCTCCAGTTCACCGAGGCTCCCCGCTACCAGATCCAGCGGCAGCCGGGCCAGATCCTGGTGCAGATGGCCGGCGACCGGCTGGCGCCGCCCGTGCAGCCCCCTGCCGTCGCCGACCCGCTGGTCCAGAGTGTGACCATCGCTCCCGAGCAGATCCGCATCCAGACCGTGCCGGCCGCGGAGGTCTCGAGCTACGTGCTGGAGGGCCCCTACCGGATCGTGTTCGACGTCCACCTCGCTTCAGCCGCGGAGATGCCTGTCTCGCCGGGGTTGCGGCCGGCGCCGCGCCCCTTGTCGCCCGGCGTCCGCACGATCGTCCTCGATCCCGGCCATGGCGGCGCGGAGACCGGGGCCATCAGCCCGAGCGGTGTGGCGGAGAAGGAGCTGACCCTGGTGCTCGCCCGCGATCTGAAGGCCCGGCTCGAAGGGAGCCTCGGCGTCAGTGTGGTCCTCACCCGCAACGACGACGCGAGCCTGCCGCACGAGACCCGGACGGCGATCGCCAACCAGAACCAGGCGGACCTCTTCATCTCGCTGCACCTGAACTCCTCGATCGGCTCCGGGGCGCACGGGGCGGAGACCTATTTCCTGAGCACCGAGCCCACGGACGTCCGCGCCGCGCGCGCCGCCGAATCCGAGAACACCACGATCACGGAGCCCGCGGTCCCCGAGGGGACGACCGGGCTGGAGGCCCGCGACCTCCAGCTCATCCTGTGGGACCTCGCGCAGACGCACCACCTGGCGGAGAGCCAGCGGTTCGCCAACCTGATCCAGGGCGAGCTCAACCAGGCGCTCCAGCTCCGCGACCGCGGGGTCAAGCAGGCGCCGTTCCGCGTCCTCGTCGGGGCGGCCATGCCCGCGGTCCTCGTCGAGCTCGGATTCATCAGCAATCCGGAGGAGGAGAAGAAGCTCCAGGACGCCGCCTATCGCTCCGCCCTGGTCGAGGCGCTCACCCGGGCCGTGGGGCGGTACAAGGCGCTCGTCGAAAACCGGCCGGATCCGACGACGACACAACCCGGCACCCAGCCGGCGCCGGCTCCGGGAGCGGTCACCCCGCAGGCTCCCGCGACACCGGGGCGCCCACCGGCCCAGCCCCAGCCCAGGCCTCCGGCCCAGGGGCCGCGCAAGCCATGAGCCGGCGCGCCGCGGCTTTCGTTCTGGGCCTCGCGCTGGCCCTGGTCCTGGGAGGCGCGCTCTGGTGGTTCCTCCAGGGGCGGCGCGGCGGCACCGGCAGCGCCCTGGGGCCGGAGGGGGAGACAGGGACGGTCGAGAAGGTCGCCTTCGACCTCTATTTTCCGGCCGACGGCGGCCTGATCCGGCCGCAGCGCCGGGAGCTGCAGGTCACCCAGGCGCCCAAGGACCGCATCCGCAAGATCGTCAACGCCCTGCTCGCCCCCGGGCCGAAAGGGCTCCGCCTCTTCCCGGAGGGGGTGGTGCTCACCAGCGTACAGCTCGGGAAGGACGGCACCGCCTTCGTGAACCTCAACTGGGACGGGCACGCCGATCCGCCGTCTTCCGGGTCGACCGAGGAGATGCAGCGGGTCTACGGGATCGTCAACTCGATCACGGCGAACGTCCCGGAAGTGCAGCGGGTGGTGTTCCTCTGGAACGGCACGCAGCGGACCACGTTCTCCGGCCATCTCGACACCGGCGGGCCGCTCACCCCGAACCAGTCGTTGGTGGCCCGCTGAAATCCTCCAAGGGCTCGGCGATGATCGACGCCATCGGAGTCTTCGATTCGGGCGTCGGGGGGCTGACCGTCGTCGCGGCGCTTCGCCGGCGGCTGCCGGCCGAATCGATCCTCTACCTGGGCGACACGGCGCGCCTGCCGTACGGCAGCAAGTCCGAGGACACGGTCACCCGCTACACGCGGCGCAACATCGAGTTCCTGGTGGAGCGCGGGGTCAAGGCGGTGGTGGTGGCCTGCAACACGGCGTCGGCGCTGGCCCTGCCGCACCTCGATCCCGAGGTGCCGACCTGGGGGGTGATCGAGCCGGGAGCGCGCAAGGCCGCCGCGGTCAGCCGCGGCCGGGTCGGGGTGATCGCCACGGAGGCGACGGTGCGCTCGGACGCCTATCCCCGCGCCCTGCGCCGGCTGCGGCCGGACCTCGAGATCCTGAGCCAGCCCTGCCCGCTGTTCGTGCCGCTGGTGGAGGAGGGGTGGTACGACGACCCGGTCACCGAACAGGTGGCGGAACGCTATCTGCGCCCGCTCCTGGACGCCGGAATCGACACGCTGGTGCTCGGCTGCACCCACTACCCGCTGCTCAAGCCGGTGCTCCAGAAGGTCGCCGGCCCCGGCGTGACGCTGGTCGATTCGGCGGAGGCGGTGGCCGAGGTGGTGGCCCAGGGGCTTGCCGAGCGCGGCCTCGAAGCAACGCACCGCGACCCGGACCATCACCTGTGCGTCACCGACGCCAGCGATAATTTCCACCGCCTGGCGGAGCGGATCCTCGGCGATCCGGACGTGCCTCTGGAGTGGGTGGAGGTGACGTAGGCCTCACCCCCTGTCCCCCTCTCCCATCGCACTCCCTTCCCCCGGGAGAGGGGGGACGCAGGCGGGGCCTTCGTGCCGGTAGGAGATAAAAGCTGATCCCAGAGAGCCCTTACAGGCGATTCCGGACCAGGACGGCAGCCGGAAACCCACAGGGCCGCAGCCACGTCCCCCCTCTCCCGGTCGGGGGGAGGGCGATGGGAGAGGGGGACAGGGGGTGAGGTTCAGGGCAAACCCGCCAGCGGCAGGCTTCCCACCCGGACGCGGCTGGGGCCCTTGTTGGCTCCCAGCTCCACCCATGCGGCATAGAGACGGTCGCCGGCGGCGGCCAGGCGTGGAAAGCCGCTCACGCGGGCGGAGCTGACCTCGCCGAGGGTGACGGGAGCTCCCACGGCGCCCTGCGGGCTCACCCGGCGCAGGCGGACGGCGGCTCCCTGCTCCGGCTGGGCCTGGGTGGTGGCCAGCCAGCTCACGAGGGCGTCTCCGGACGGAGCGAGGACGAGGTCGACCCGGCCGAGCGGGCCTTCGCCGTCGACCACGACCGGCGGACTGAAGGTGGCGCCGCCGTCTTCCGAGAAGGCGACCTGGACCCTGGGGCTGGGCGGGGCGCCGGTGAACCAGGCGACCGCCAGGTGCCGGCCGGAGGCGGCGACCGCCGGGCCGTTCACCGGACAACCGTTGATCTCCCAGCCGTCGGCATGGACCAGAGCCGGCCGGCTCCAACCCTGTGCGGTCTCGCGCACGAGATAGATGTCGCGGATCTCTTTTCCGGAACGGCCTCGGTACGCCACCACCGGGCCGCCGGCAGTCACCGCGGCATCGGTCTGGCAGCAGTCGCAGACGCGTGGATCCACCTGCTCCTCCCGCGAGGGCTCCGTCTCCACATGTGCGGTGCGCAGGGCCATGGGCCCGTCGTTCCCGGTCTGCCGTCCGTCGAGCCAGAAGGCACGCAATCCGCCGTCCTCCGGGACCCAGGAGACGAAGCCGTGCTCGGTGGCGGAGCGGTCGGAATGGAGAAGCCCGGCCGGGGTCCAGGTGGCGCCGCCGTCGGTCGAGCGGGCCAGGAAGACGCCATAGGAATAGGTGCCCTCGCCGAGCTTGGCCAGCCAGTGAGCGACGAGCGAGCCGTCCGGCGCCTGGGCCACAGCCGGGAAGTCGGCCCAGTTCGCGAAGAAGCCCTCGCCGGAAGCCACTGTGACCGGGGGCGACCATAGGCCGTTCGCGAGGCGGGCGAAGCGGAGGGAGTGCACTGGAGCACCCGGGGCCGTGCCGGGGCGCGGTGCCACCGGCTCGAGCCAGGTGAGCAGCAAGTCAGCCCCTGCCGGGGTCAGGCTGGGAGCCATGGCACCGGGGCCGGCGGGCGGATCGATCCCCAGCCAGCCGTCGGCGGGATTGTCTGCGGCAGGCGTTGGGGACGAAGCGACCGTCCCCTCCGCCTCCGTGGACCCCTCCGGCCGCGACGAGCAGGCGGCCCCGCACGCCAGGAGCGCGAGGGCCGCCAGAACGGCCGTAGGCCTCAGAAAATGCTTATTGAGGACCGGCGCCACTGTTGCCCGTGGTCATGGGATCGGTCGTCGCCAGGTCTCCGCCCATCGTCACCACGCCGCAGGCGAGCCGGTCGCCGGCATCGCCGGTCGGCTGCGTCTTGCAGTCGTCGTCGCCGGAGTGGAGGATGATCGCCTTGCCCACGACGGAATTGGCACCGCTGAGCGAGAGCAGGTTGGTCGTGAGGTCCACGCGGCCCGTGCCGCCCGTGATCTCGATGTTGCCGAGGTCCCCGGCGTGGCGCGGCTCGGTCGGCGGGCAGGCGTGTTCCACGCCGGTCGGGTTGAAATGACTGCCGGCCGTGGTGAAGTGCTTGCTCCCCTCGCCGTGCGAGCAGTCGCCGTTCTCGTGGACGTGGAAGCCGTGCGTGCCGTCCTTGTCGACGCCCGAGACGTCGGCCACGATCCGCACGCCGGTGCCGTCGGGCGTGATGGTCACGGTACCGGAGAAGTCGGCGTCCTCGGGCGCCCCCTGCAGGGTCGCCGTGGCGGACTCCAGGGTGATTGTCGGTTCGGGGATCGGAGCCGGAGCGGGGGTGCTCACGGTCTGATCGGTGGGAGTGTCCGTGCCGGCCGTTTCGTCCTTGGCGCGGCAACCGGCCAGGGCGACGATACACAGTGCTGCTGCCAACCAACTGAGCTTGAAGCGCTGCATGACATTCCTCCTCTCTCTCCTCGAGGTCTGAGCCTACAGACGACAGCGGAGAAGGTATAGCGGCGGCGCCGTTACGGCAAGGACTTGCAGCTCCATGCGGACGTCCGCCAGATTGCGGGAGATCACGATCTCGACCGGCGTGGCCGCCTCGTCGTTGGCGAGCCAGAGGTCGAGCTTGCCCTTCCACTTGCGCCGCCCGGGGAGCTCGACGCCGCGGATCTGGTAGTGGCGGGCCTGGATCTTCTTTCCGGACAGGTTCCTGGCCGCGGTCTCCCGCGGGATCACCACGACGGAGTAGATCTTGCCGTCCGACCAGATCTCCATCCGCCGCGACTTGGTGGGCGGGTCCTGCCGGATGGCATAGATGCCGGCGGCCACGTCGAGGACCCCCTTCGCCGCGATCTGCTCGCTCTTGGACTTGGTCTCGCCGCGCCAGGAATACGAGCTCCAGGCGCGGATCGGCTCCAGGGTCCGCGAGTCGATCTCCGAGCCGTAGCGGAAGTATTCCCCCTCGCGGCTGGTGTCCGCGGTAATGGTCAGCTCGCTCCTCAGATGGCCATTCGTCCGCCGGAAGGTGAGCGAGCCCTCCCCCTCTTTGGGCAGGAAGAGGCCGGCGATGGCACCGACGAAGTTCTTGAGCTGCCAGCGGTACTGGAACTCCTCCCCGCGCTCCGCCGCCTCGGACAGGCCGAGGGAGGGGGCCAGGAAGAGGGCCAGGACGCCGGTCAGCAGGGTCGTGCGGAGTATGGGTGTCATAATTCTCTCTTCAAGGGACGGTTTTCCGGTTCGACAGACGGATACCGCCCTCTATAACAGTAGCAAGGCCCCTGCCATGCCCGAAACCTCACCCCCTGTCCCCCTCTCCCATCTACCACCCTCCCTTCCCCGGGAGAGGGGGGACGTTGTTGATGCCCCTGTGGCGAGCTCGCGGAACTGTAGAACGACCAGTCGAGCACCCGCACGGGCCGCGCCAGCCGTTGGCCGACATGCGGTCCAGCCAGCGGGCGACCAGCGCGCGACGCAGTTTCCTTCGGTTACAGGCCGGAGAACGTATGCCTGAAGAGGACTTCCACCTCTCTGAACAAGTGCGCTCTTACGGGCGCACGGACTTCGACCTTGGCCTTGCGGCCTTCCGAGAGAGCTCGGCCGTCTCTCGGGCGACACTGGATCTCTGCCAGCCAGTCGACTGCCTGCCACGCGCAGGGGTGGACGATGAGCGGGATGATCCGGAGCCCATCCTTCGCGCGGCGCTGGAGGAGACGGGGAACTTCCGTGCTCCGGTCGTCCCAGACGGTGAGGGCTCCTTCCAGCTCCAGGACGCGCAACTGGCGGACGAGGCGATCCTTCCAGGCTTCGTCCTGATGGCTGTAGCTGATGAAGACCTGGTCTCGCATAGGAATCTCGCTGGACAGGCAACTCCTTCATTATGACGGCTGCAACCGGGCGGTGGAATTTCCGCGCCATTCCGGTTCTACGGGGATCCGCTGTGGGGTTCGTAGCCTGTGCAGGCACGGACGGGCAGCGCCGGATAACGCGGGAAGGCGGGGTCCGTCTCTGCCAGGCCGCAGCGGACGAAGACGCTGCGCGGCGAGGCCAGCAGCCGCAGGTACTCGCAGGTGGCGCAGAGGCCGGCCGGCGTCGGCAGGCGCTCCAGCAGGCGACGGTCCTCGTCTCTCCTCATTCGACCTTCATCTGGGGCTCCAGCTTTCCAGCGCTCAGCGCCTCCACGGTGCTGGTCGGCCCGATGACGGTCAGCAGGTCCCCGGGCTGCAGGACCGTGTCCGCCATGGGGAGGACCCGTTCGTCTCCGGGACGGTTGTCCCGGCGGATGTCGATCACCCGCACCCCCAGGGCCTGCGGCAGCCGCGCCTCGGCCAGGGTCTTGCCGGCGAGCTCCGGCGGCAGCGGCACCTCGCGGATCGAGAAGTCCGGCGGGATCTCCACATAACGCCTCCCGCCGCCGGACTCCTCGTTGGCCACGAAGGTGGCGAGCAGCGCGGGCCGGCCGAGCACCTCCTGGGCATAGACCGACAACAGGTCGCGCTTCGAGAGCACCCCGAGGTACTTCCCGGTCTCGTCCACCACCGGCAGCCGCTCGAAGTCGGTGCGGGTGAAGCCCTCGACGGCACGGTGCAGACGCTCGCCCTTGTGGATCACCTCTTCGATCGGGAGCATCAGGTCGTGCGCGACGACGGCGGTCAGGCTTGCGGGGTTCTCGAGGGCGTGCTTGATGTCGTGGAGCGACACAACGCCGAGGAGACGACCGTCTTTCCCCACCACGAACAGCCGCTCCCTCCGGGTGGAGAGGAACTTGTCCACCAGGTCCTGGTAGCGCGTGCCCGGCCGCAGGATCTCGGGGTCGGTCCGCGCCAGGTCCTCGGCCTTGAGCCCGGCGAGCACCGCCTCCTCCATGCGCCAGGGCAGCTCGATCCCCCGCCGGCGCAGAGGCTCCGTGTAGATCGAGTACCGGCGGAGCCGCCGCGACAGCATGCTCGAGATAATCGAGGCCACCATCAGCGGCAGGATCAGGTCGTAATTGCCGGTGAACTCGAAGAGGATGAGGATGGCGCTGATCGGCGCATGGCTGGTGCCCGCGGCGATGGCGGCCATGCCGACCGCGGCGTAGGCGCCGTAGGGCGAGGCGAGGTTCGGCCAGAGAGAATGCACCCAATAGCCGTAGGCGCCTCCGAGCAGGGCGCCGAAGAAGAGCCCGGGAGTGAACAGCCCGCCCGAGGCGCCGCAGCCGGTGGTCAGCGCCGTGGCGACCAGCTTGGCCAGGGCCAGGCCGAGCAGCATCAGGGCCGTGAGCTGCACGGGGAGCCCGAACCGGGCCGGCAGCTCGAGCTTTCCGGCGAGCGCCAGGTTGATGATCTCGTGGCCGCCGCCGAGCACCTGCGGCACCCAGAGCGCGAACAGGCCGAGCAGGGTCATTCCCAGCACCGGCTTGACCCAGGCCGGCAGGAAGCGCATCGCGGTGAAGAGGCGCCTGCCCGAGTGCACCCCGACCACGAAAAGGACCGAGCCGAGGGCGCCCACGATTCCGAGACCGACGTAGAACAGGATCTCCCAGCCGCTCACCAGGGCGTAGCCGGGGGCCGCGTAGAGCGGCGTGTTCCCCACCAGGCTGCGGGAGATCAGGGTCGAGATGACCGACGAGGCGACGATCGGACCGAAGATCTCCAGGGCGAAGTTGCCCAGGATGACCTCCATGGCGAACAGCGCCCCGCCCACCGGGATGTTGTAGGCCGCCGCAAGGCCCGCCGCGGCACCACACCCCACCAGGATCTTGACGCGGTACGCGGGCAGCCCGAGGCGCTGGCCGGCCCAGGACGAGACCATGGCGCCGAGGCGGATCAGCGGACCCTCCCGGCCGAGGGAGCCGCCGCTGGCGACGGTGACGATAGCCGTCAGGGCATGGGCCAGCACCGGCTTGGGCGGGACTTTGCCGCCGGACAGCGCCACCGCCTCGATCAGCGCGGACATGCCGCTGCCTCCGGGCGGCTGGCGACTGATCCAGATGATCAGGCCGATCAGGACGCCGCCGGTTGCCGGGGCCGCGACCACCAGCCACCGGGGAGCCTGGCGCGCCACCGCGAGCAGATCTCCCGGCGACTGCCACAGCAGGGCCTGCAGGAAATCGATGAGGGCATGGACCGCGGCGCCCAGAAGCCCGCCGACCACCCCGACCAGGGCGATCAGGATGAAGAAGACACGGTCTTCCCGGGTGGCGAGGCCGAAGCGCCTGGCCAGGGTGAAGTCGAGGGTACGCCACCACTCCTGAAGCCGTTGCCACCGAGCCGCCGAGCGCGCTCCCATGGGGGAAATCTATCAGGCCGGGGCCCGGGCCGCCGGGGTCCAAATGGACGCCCTAAAATCCGGTTCCATAAACATGCTTATTGGTGTATATTACTCCCGTGGCCGCCTTGGCGGCCTCAGCACTCCGGGGATCCACTGGCAGCGTCCGCTGTCAGTCTGCGAATCCCCACGGCGGAAGTCACGCCCCGCGGTACCAACCTTCCTAGCCGCGGCTTGAGTCTGCCGCGCGAGCCAGTCCCGAGGGGACCGGGAAACCGGTCCCCTTCGCCTTACCTACCCCACAACTACCCACGAGCATCAGGCTCCCTGCTTCTCCAGGAGAGACGATTCCAGGAGGGCAGATTGGGCCGGCAGCCGGAGGTGGGGGGCCTGGCGTGCGGCTATCGCGGGCACGGAGTGGATGGTCCGCGTCGCCTCGGACCGCTTCTGGCCGACGATCCGGGCATAGGTGGCCAGCGCCTGCGCCACCACCTGGTCCATGTTGTAGTACTTGTAGGTGGCCAGCCGGCCCACGAAGTGGACATTCGGCTTCGTCTCGGCAAGCGCCTGGTACTTCTTGTAGAGCTCGGCGTTTTCCGGACGCGGCACGGGGTAGTACGGGTCCCCCTCGGCACGCGGGTATTCGTAGACCAGGCTGCTCTTCGCGTGCTCCTGCCCGGTGAGGTGCTTGAACTCGGTGACCCGCGTGTAGAGGTTCTCGTTCGGGTAGTTGATCACCGCCACCGGCTGGACCCACTCCTGGTTGCGGGTCTGGTGCTCGAAATGGAGCGAGCGGTAGGGCAGCTTGCCGTACCGGAAGTCGAAGAACTCGTCGACCGGCCCGGTGAAGATCAGGTTCCGGTAGAGGATCTTCTCGTCCCGGACCTCGCCGTAGTCGCAGTTGAGCAGGATCTTGATGTTGGGGTGGTCGAGCATGTTCTCGAACATCCGGGTGTAGCCGCGCAGCGGCATGGCCTGGTAGGTGTCCGAGAAGTAGCGGTCGTCGCGGTTGGTGCGTACCGGCACCCGGGAGGTGACCGTGGCGTCGAGCTGCGACGGGTCGAGCCCCCACTGCTTGCGGGTGTAGCCGCGGAAGAACTTCTCGTAGAGCTCGCGGCCGACCCGGGAGACCACGACATCCTCCGAGGTGCGGACCCGCTCGCACGGCTCGGCCACCGAAGCGAAGAACTGCTCGACCTCCATGCTGGTGAGCTTCAGCCCGTAGAGCTGGTTGATGGTGTCGAGATTGATCGGGATGGGCACGAGCTGGCCGTCGACGCTGGCGCGCACGCGGTGCTCGTAGGGACGCCACTTGGTGAAGCCGGACAGGTACTCGAAGACCTCCTGCGAGTTGGTATGGAAGATGTGAGGCCCATATCTGTGAATCAGGATTCCGGCATCGTCATAGCAGTCGTAGGCATTGCCGCCGATGTGCGGCCGGCGGTCGACCAGCAGCACGCGCATCCCCGAGCCGCGCGCCAGCCGTTCCGCCAGGACACTCCCCGCGAACCCCGCCCCCACGATGAGATAGTCAAACATAAACCGCTCCTTTCTACAGGTCACGCCATTCACGAAGCTCGAAGCGGCTCGTACAGGCTGACGACGGAATTGAAATCAAAGAACAACCTCACGACCGGGCAGCGCGGCGGACGGCCACGGCCGAGTCGATGAGGTCGGACATCTGCCGCCAGGTACGGCTCCACGATCCCTGTGCCAGGTGCTCGTCGACACGGCGCAGCCAGGCGTCGCGGCCGGGAGCCCCATCACCCGCCAGGGCGAGCGCCCGCTCGATCGCGGCCACGAAGGGCTCCCCCAAGGACCCAACTCCCTCCGCGATCTCGACCAAGCCCATGTCGCCGTAGGGGCGCACCACGTCGCGGATGGGGGTCGAGACCACCGGCCGGCCTCCGGCCAGGTACTCCGGGGTCTTGGTCGGGCTGATGAAGCGGGTCGATTCATTGCGCGCGAACGGCATCAGGGCGACGTCCCAGCCGGCCAGGTAGGCAGGGAGGTCGTCGTACTGCTTCATGCCGAGATAGTGCAGGTTCGGGAGCCGCGGCAGGGTCGCGGGATCGATCTTGACCACCGGCCCGAGCAGGACGATCTGCCAGTCCGGCCGGGCGGCGGCGACCCCCGCCAGCAGGTCCAGGTCCATCCGCTCATCGATCACCCCGAAGAAGCCGAGGCGCGGCCGGGCGATCGCCGCCTGGTCGTCCGGCTCGGGCAGCGGCGTGCGCGCCCGCCCGAAGTGCGAGGCCTCGATGCTGCTCGGGAAGGGATGGACGCTGGGATGGCGCTCCCGCTTGAACTCATAGAGGCTCTGGCCGCCGGTGAAGACGAGGTCGGCCCTCTCGAGCAGCCGCGCCTCGCGTTCGAGCAGCTCGGCGGGCGCGCCGCGGAAGAGCGACAGCTCGTCCATGCAGTCGTAGACCACGGCGGCGGGCTCCAGCTCCTCGGCGATGGGCAGCGCCATCGGCGTGTAGACCCAGAGGATGAAGTCCGCGATCCCCTGCTCGTCGAGCAGACCGCGCAGCAGCCCGCGTTGCGCCGCCTCGGACTCCGCCGGGCTCAGGCCGTGCGGAAGCCGCGGCACCACCACACGGACGCCTCCGGGACGCTCGCTCACGTCCAGCCGAGCCGGGCCGTCTTCCCAGAGCGGCTCTTCGACGAAGTAGACGCGGCGGTCGCGGGCGCAGCGGCTCATCAGGTGCTGCGGCCGCTGATAGACGAAGTCCCACCGCAGGTGGGAAAGACAGACGAGATCAGGGCGGGCGCCCACGGCGGGCTCGGGGCTCGCGGGGCTCACGCCCGGTGTGTCAGAAAGCAGCATGTCGATCGTTCTCCTCCTCGGGTGATGAATGCACAGCGTGGGTCCCGGGGTCGATCTCCCGGGGGGCCTCGCGCTGGAACAAATCCATTTGCCGTGCCAGCTCGCGGGCGAGCGGCTCATGGATCTCGCGGTCGCCGCGCGGCCCCGCGTAGCCCCAGAGGCCGACCTCGCAGCAGCGGTCGTCGTCCCAGCTCGGGTAGTCGAGGATCGGGTAGAGGCAGATGCCCTGGACCGGCACCCCGGCGCGCAGCGCCGCGCGCACCTCTTCGCCGACGTAAGCCAGCCAGGCCACGCGGTCGGCGCCCTCCGAGCCGGTCTCGGAGAGCAACAGCGGCCGGTTATAGCGCTCGTGGATCTCGGCCAGGATCTCGCGCAGCGGCCGGTACTGGGGGCTGTCCCGCTTGATGGTCTCGCCTTGGTAGATCCACTGGTTGTACGGGTAGTAGTTGACGCCCAGGACATCGAGGAAGCGCTCGTCGCCGCCGAGCTGTGGCCAGAGCTGGCCCGCGATCATGTCCCAGGCCTGGTACTGCGCCATCCGGTACCCCTCGGCCTCAGCGTGCAGCTCGGGCCGTTGCGGGTTCGGCAGGATGTGGACGGCCGGATCGGTGTGGACGATGCGTGCCCGCGGCTCGACGCTCCAGATGGCGTCCACCGCCGCGAGGCAGGCCCGCACGAGCTGCGCCTTGAGCTCGAAGCCGCGGCCTGTCCGATAGGGATCGAGATGCGCCGTATCCCCCCCGGCCCAGGACCAGAACGAGATCTCGTTCACCGGCGCGAAGACCGGTGGCTCGTCGGACTCCTCGGCAATCCGCTCCGCCACCGCGCGAGCGAAGTCGGCGAACCGGTCCACGAATTCTGGCCTGAAGAGGTCGAGGCCCTCCGGCCATCCGTAGTGGCAGAGGTCCCAGATCACCTGCACGCCAGCTTCCTGCGCCGCGCGCACCATCGGGAGCAGCGACGAGAAGTCGTAGCGTCCGGGAGACCGCTCGACGAGATGCCAGCGCACGCCATCGCGCGCCGTCATGATCCCGGCGTTCCGCAGCCGGACATAGTCCGCTGCAGCGAGCCGGTCATGCCGTGTCGCCGCGATCAAATCGAGCCGCCTGCCGTCACGTCGTCGATGACAGGAGCACTCGAAGCCACCTATCCAGAAACTCTTGAACAGACTGCAACTCCTCTCTCTCACTCTCATAACCTGCAAGACGCAGACCAGTACGCCGGCCCCTGCTTGATACAGCAGAAGCTGGAGCAGGACGCTTTGGAACGTGCAGAAAAATCCGGGGGAGGAGATCTTTCTTACATCAAAGCCAGTCGGGCTCGCTCAGGCCACGGCCGCCCGGCGATGAATCGCCGGGCTAGGAACAGCGCCCCATGAATGGGGCTTGAAGCCGGGTTCACCCGGCGCTGTTCCTAGCCCGGGCATTCATGCCCGGGCCCAAGCTGCGCTATCCTTACGCCCCATGACCGCCTCCCTCCCTTCCATTCCCGCCGCGGTGGCGCGGCGTCTCCTGTTGGGCGCCCAGGGGCTGCTCGACGATCCACGGCGCCGGGCCACGGCAGACGTCCTCTACGAAACGATCGAGCGGATGGGCTTCGTCCAGATCGACTCGATCAACGTCGTCGAGCGCGCCCACCACCTCACCCTGGCCGCGCGCCTCCAGGGCTACCGGCCGGCCCTGCTCGACCGGCTGCTGGAGCGCGATCGCCGGCTCTTCGAGCACTGGACGCACGACGCCTCGGCGATCCCGACCGCCTGGTATCCGTACTGGCACCACCGCTTCGAACGCTACCGCCAGCGCGTGCTGGAGCACCCCTGGTGGCTGGAGCGCGTGGGGGACGATCCGCAGCGCGTGAAGGCCCACGTCCTCGAACGCATCCGCGCCGAGGGGCCGGTCATGGCCAAGGACTTCGAGGACGAGCGGCCGGAGGGGACTGACAAGACCTGGTGGGGGTGGAAGCCGCACAAGGCGGTCCTTGAATACCTGTGGCGCATCGGCGAGCTGGCGATCGCGCGCCGGATCAACTTCCACAAGGTCTACGATCTGACCGAGCGGGTCCTGCCGGAGGCCCAATCCCAGCCGAGCCCTTCCGACGAGGAGCACGCGGAGTGGGCCTGCCGCTCGGCCCTGGAGCGGCTCGGCATGGCCACGGCCGACGAGATCGCCGGCTTCTGGCGCGCCGTCTCCCTGGAAGAAGCCCGGGCCTGGGGCCAGCGGGCCGCGGCGGCCGGAGAGATCGCGACGGTCCAGGTCGAGCCTGTGGACGGCTCACGCCCCCGGACCTCCTGGGCTGTGCCGGACTGGGAGGCCCGCGCGGCGTCCTTGCCCTCGATACCGCCGCGCATCCGTCTCCTGAGCCCGTTCGACCCGATCCTCCGCGACCGCAAGCGGACCCTCCGCCTCTTCGGCTTCGACTACCGTTTCGAAGCCTTCGTCCCCGGCCCCCAGCGCCAATATGGCTACTATGTCCTGCCGATCCTCGAAGGAGAGCGACTGATCGGCCGGCTCGACCCCAAGCTGCACCGCGACCAGGGCGTGCTGGAGATCCGGAAGATCTGGTGGGAGCCGAAGATCCGGGAAGCGAAAGGCCGCCGCGCCGCCCTGGAAGCCGCCGCCGAGCGCCTGGCCCGGCTGGCGGGAGCGGAGCGGGTGGACCTCACCTGAACCTCACCCCCTGTCCCCCTCGCCCCACCCCCGACCGGGAGAGGGGGGACGCAGATGAGCGATATGCGGCGGACGGGGTCAGATGCGTTCCGGATGGGTTGCAGAAACAGCTACAGCCTGTCTGAGAAGAAACTGCCAGCTAGCTCCCTCAGAGCACCAACCACGTCCCCCCTCTCCCGGTCGGGGGGAGTGCGATGGGAGAGGGGGACAGGGGGTGAGGTTTCGCTAGAACTGGACGTTCTGGACGTAGAAGGCGGTCAGCTCCACCTTTTTCGAGATCAGGTCGGCCGCCATGTCCGGCGTGAGGACGAACTGCCCTGCCCGCTCGCGGGTCGGCGTCATCAGCAGGAGCTCGAAGGCGGCCACCTTGCCGGGGAACCGGTCGTGGATGTTCAACAGGGCGTTTGCGCCGATGGCCAGCGCCCGGAAGACCGAGCCTTCCGAGTTGGTGGTGATCTCGATCATCGGCCGGTCGGCGCTGCTGCCGGCGTGGATCTGCACCTCCTCGACGCCCTGGCCGCGAAAGAACTGCTGCAGCTCCGAGGCGACGTCCCCCTGCCCGTAGGGGCTGCGCGTCATCTGCGAGAAGTCGGAAAAGCCCGCCCTGGTGCGGGCGGTCTGCTTCTCGGCGGAGGCCGTCTCGCGGCGCGCCTCCGGCAGGTCCCGGGTCTCCGGACCCCGCGTGGCGATCAGCTCGGACAGGGTCTTGCGCCGCGGCGGCGGCGGCGCCTGCGGTCCCGGCGGGGGCGCTGTCCCTTGATCGAGGACCACGGCGCTGCCGCCGTAGTCCTTCCGGTTCGCCTGCTCGGTCCGCTGGACGTCGATCAGCTTCGCATCGAGGAAGGTCTGCGTCCCGCTCGGCAGGGTGATGTAGGCCTTGCCATCGCGCACGACGTATTTGGTCTTCGCCTGGACGGTCTTGCCGTCCTTGAGATAGATCGTGTAGGCGCTCAACGGAGCGACCGCGCACAGCGCCGCGCAGATCGCCAGCGTGAGGATCGCCCAGAGGGAACGTCCGGGTCGCCGCATTCCTTCCTCCTTCGTGGCATGACATCATACACCGATCATGAAATCCCTCGGCACGGTCAGCGGCCTGCTCCTCCTCGAAGACGGCAGCGTCTTCGAAGGCGAGGCGGTCTCTCCCGGCACCCGCTTCGGCGAGGTGGTCTTCAACACCTCCATGACCGGCTACCAGGAGGTGTTGACCGACCCCTCCTACCGCGGCCAGATCGTGGTCATGACCCAGCCGCACATCGGCAACTACGGCACCGGCCCCGAGGCCGCCGAGTCGGGGCGCCCGTGGGTCGAAGGGTTCCTCGCGCGCCAGTTCACCGTCCGCCCCTCGGGCACGCACGGCGCGTCGAGCGAAGGCCTGGTCGCCTACCTGCGGCGCCACGGCGTGCCGGCCCTCCACGGGCTCGACACGCGGGCCCTGGTGCGGCGGCTTCGCGAGCGCGGCGCCCTGCGTGGCGTGCTCACCTCGGAGCGTTCGGACATCGACCGCCTGACCGCCGAGCTCGCGGACTTCCCCACCATGGAAGGCCGCGCCCTGGTCGACGAGGTGACCTGCGCCTCCGCCTATGAATTAAAGGTCCCGGAAGGCACCCCGGAGCGCTGCCACCTCGCGGTCTACGACTTCGGGGTCAAGGCCAACATCCTGCGCGAGCTCGCCGAGCGGGGAGCGCGCCTGACCGTGCTGCCGGCGCGGACACCGGCCTCCGAATGTCTGGACCGCCGGGTCGACGGCGTGGTCTTCTCGAACGGCCCCGGCGACCCGGAGCCGCTGACCGAGATCGTCGGCAACGTCCGCGACCTCCTGGCGGCGGACGTGCCTCTCTTCGGGATCTGCCTGGGGCACCAGCTCCTCGGTCTCGCCCTGGGCGCGCGCACTTTCAAGCTCAAGTTCGGCCACCACGGCGGCAACCAGCCGGTGCGCGACCTGGAGACGGGCAAGGTCTCGATCACCAGCCAGAACCACGGCTTCGCCGTCGACCCCGGCACCCTCCCCACCGGCTCCGCCGTGACCCAGATCAACCTGAACGACGGCACCGTCGAGGGGCTCGGCATCGAGGGCAAGCTCGTCCACTCCGTGCAATACCACCCCGAAGCGGCCCCGGGGCCGCACGACGCCTCCGGCCTCTTCGACCGCTTCCTGGAGGGGGTGTGCCGGCGGTGAGCCCCTCACCCCCCGGCCCCCTCTCCCATCCGCACTCCCGTCCTCCGGGAGAGGGGGAGGAAAAGCGCGAGGAGCCGGGGGCGAGGGCGCTCCTTGCCGGGCCGCTCCCGTGGGTGATCGCCTGGCGGTTCCTGCGCGGCCAGCGCAGCCAGCTCCTGGACGGCACGGCGCGGGCGGCCCTCCTGGCCACCGCCCTCGGCGTCACCGCCATGGTGATCGCCATGGCCCTGATGACCGGCTACCGCGAAGACCTGCAGAGCAAGCTCGTGCGCGGCAACGCCGCCGTGATCGCCTACCCGGTGGGGACCGAATCAGACAAGCTGCCGGCGGACAAGGAAAAGGCCCTGGAGCGCATCCCGGGGGTCGAGAAGATCGGCAAGGTCGCCTACGGCCAGGGATCGCTGTCGAGCGACAAGCAGCCGCAGGGCATCGAAGTCATCCTGCGCGGCGTCGAGCCCGGCGGCGGCCAGCTCACCGCCACGGCCGACCAGCTCCGGCCGGGAGACGACGGCATCCCCGGCGCGGTCCTCGGGCAGGACCTGGCCAGCAAGCTGGGGGCGCAAAAAGGCGACGTCCTGCGGCTGGTCGCCCTCGGCTTCAGCAACGGCCGGCCCCGCTTCCGCTACCAGAGCCTGCGGGTGACCGAAACCTTTGCGACCGGCTTCGCCGAGTTCGACCGGAGCTGGGTGCTCCTCGAGCGCCCGCGGGTGGAGCAGCTCATGGGCGAGGAGGTCTCCTCGGACCTGATCGAGCTCACCGTGACCGACCCGTCCGAAGCGCCGCGCATCGCCGAAGCCGCCACCGCGATCCTCGAGCCCGACTTCCTGGTCACCGACTGGCGGCAGCTCAACAAGGAGCTCTTCACCGCCCTGAAGATCCAGCAGATCGCCCTCTTCGCGGTCCTCGGGCTGATCGTCCTGGTCTCCACCTTCAACGTCGCCTCGACCCTGGTCGTGCTGGTCCGCGAAAGGATGCGCGACATCGGCCTGCTGGGAGCCCTGGGCCTGCGGCCCGGCCTCCTGCGGTCGATCTTCCTCCTCTACGGCGGCTTCCTGGGCGGCCTGGGGACACTCCTCGGCGTGGCCTTCGGCGCGGGGGTCTGCTGGGTCCTGACCACCTTCGAGCTGATCCGCTTCGACTCCGACGTGGCGGCGATCTACTTCATCAGCTCGGTCCCCTTCCGGGTCGAGCTCGAAGACATCCTGGCCATCGTTGGCTTCGCCCTCCTCGTCACCCTGATCGCCTGCTTCGCCCCGGCGTGGCGGGCGGCGCGGGTCGATCCGTCGTCGGCGCTGCGGTACGAGTAGCTTCACTCCCTGTAGCAACTCCGAGGGCGCTTCCGTTTCCCCTTCCCGCGCTATGATCGCGTCGTCCGAGATCCTGGGAGGGCGAACGGATGACCATCGCGGAAGCCATCGAGAGTTTTCTCTTCCACTGCCAATACGAGAAGAACCTCAGCCCCAAGACCCTCAAGGCCTACGCGATCGACCTCCGGCAGTTCAAGGAGCACCTGGCCCGGGAGCTTGAGGTCACCGGCCTGGCCGAGGTGGACAAGGTGGCCCTCCGGGCCTACATCAAGAGCCTCTTCGGCCCCCTCAAGGAGAAGAGCGTCAAGAGGAAGGTGGCGTCGCTCAAAGCCCTCTTCCACTTCCTGGAGCGGGAGGACGTGGTCACCGTCAATCCCTTCCGGAAGATGGAGGTGCGGATCAAGGAGACCCGGAGGCTCCCGCGGACCATCTCGCTGGCGGACATCGAGCGCCTCTTCAAGCACGTCTACCGGCTCAAGCGTGACTCGCTCGACCGGGATTCCTTCGGCTACCGCGCCCTGGTCCGGGACATCGCCGTCCTCGAGGTGCTCTTCGCCACGGGAGCCCGGGTGGCCGAGGTCTGCGGCCTGTCCACCGACAACGTCGATCTGCGGCAGGGAAACATCCGCATCCTGGGGAAGGGTGGGAGGGAGCGCATTCTCCAGCTCTGCGATAAGGAAGCCCTTGCCGCCCTGAAGGAACACCGCGCCCTCTGGTGCCAGGACGCCGACACGGGGTACTTCTTCCGGAACCGCTCCGGCAACCGTCTCGCGGAGCAGTCCGTCCGCACCATGCTCCGCCGCCACGCCAAAGGGGCCGGCATGGCGATCCACATCACCCCGCACATGCTCCGCCACTCGACGGCGACCTTGCTCCTGGAGGAGGGGGTGGACATCCGGTACATCCAGCAGCTCCTGGGGCACCGGTCCATCACCACGACGCAGGTCTACACCGAGGTGGGGGACGGGGTGCAGCGGCGGATTCTGTCCAGCAAGCATCCCCGGCGGCGGATTCGGGCGGCGTAAGTCGGCGTGCTGCAAGAAATCACTTCGCGAAAAAAAGGCGTGGCCATCGACCACGCCCAAAAAGAAAAGAAGGGCCGGCTCGGCGTCTTTTGATTCGGTTGTCTAAGTCGTCCACCGACGGCTTTCAGCCGCGTCCCTGGGGGGATGAAACACGACAGGAACGTAGGTTCGCCTGACTACCGCTACCCCAAAGGGTAGTGTTTCTTCAGAGAGAGCACGACCGTCCGTGGGCGCCATGGAGCACACCCCCGGAGGGTCTCACGTCAATTCGAGGTCGCTGAGGTTCTCGGCAGGATGCCGGCGTCGCATCCAGGATCCGCCTCCTCGGGGGCAGATCCTTGCAGCAATGGGATCATAGCACCGAAAAGGACAGAGATGTCAACACCTTTACGGATGCATCAGTGTCTTTATAGAATCCTTGGGTCTCCAAAGAGGCTGGCCGTACTCTTGGACGAGATACCTTATGACCGGGCTCGAATGGCTGCAGGCCCGGGATCAACGGCTCGCCGGAGCCGATAGGGTCTGGGGCATGCGGGAAGAGATCATCTCTGGAAGCGCGTACATTTCCCTGAGCAGCGAATCAACAGAGGCGGCAACTTCCCTCATTCCGGAACCTCTCCAGCACCCCATTGACAGTTTGAAGAGAACCCATCTACAGTAATCTCATCGGTTTTTTGAGGATTCGCTGTGAGGGGCGCCATTCGTCTTCAAGCTTCAGCACGAAGAATTATGGATAACTAGAGATTATCCTATGCGGAAATTCCTCCCTGATATCTTATCCCTTGTGAGGATTCCCTGTGCCGTGGCGATCATAATCTTCTATTCTGGAGAGGAGCCCCGGCGGTTTCTAATTGCAATTGCAGTCATATTGTTTGCACTTGTTACAGACTTTCTAGACGGAGCCTTGGCTCGCAAGTTTCGCGTGTCTAGTAGGCATGGCTACATTGTCGACGGCCTAGGCGACCGCGCCATCTACATAGCCATTTTCCTCGTTTTCCTTCTTCAGCAGAAGGTGGGGCTCCTAGTTACGTGGCTACTAGTTTTTCGAGAAGTTGGTATTTATGCCGTCCGTCTGTTCTCGGACAGGTGGTTCGAGGCGAACAAGACAGTGCGCTTCCTTTCGCAACTCCACGCCCTGCTTCTTCGTATCTGGATTCTGTCAGTCCTTTCTGAGGATGGGTTTATTCTTTTTAGTGGAATTGATCCGCTCGGCATACGTGGCTGGTCTTGGGTGCAAACAGTTCTATTGTTCATCGTTGTCGCTGTTTCCTACTATAGTCTCTTGCGACATTTGTGGGTTGTGCTGGCAGTCACCGATACCTAAGTCAAGGCATCAAGAGCTTGGCAACTGCTACAATGGCGGGCGCGAAGCGGATAGCGTTCACGACGGCTAGGGCCGGCTTTGCGTAGGGATAAGTCTTAAGCCCAAGCAGATGGTTGCGCGCATGAATGAGGTCGGCAGAAAATTTTTTTCCTGTAGACAAACTATCCATTTCGGTTGTGAGCAGCTTGCTTATAGTCTCCAGAGACTCCCTTCTCTTTATGGCGGCAAATTTATGGACATGGTATACTGCACCGAAGCTTTGGACAAAAAAGAGGAGCGAGAGCCCGGACCAAGGCGCCGTAACAAGAAGGTATGTTTTTGTTACATGTGTAATATGCAGCATATACAGAACAGCGAAAAAATTACCATAGATCAGCATGATCAGCATATTGATAGAGCCGAATATTGAAACTCCGCCGCAATTATCAGGATGAAAAAAGTCGATCCGCAGTAGATCATGCTGACGCATATATCTCAAAATGATAATGAGAGATGTAGTTACATGCACTGACACAAACAGAGCCGCAGGATAGACAAGAGTCCAGAGCGAGCAGAGATAGAACTTTGTCGCGTAGAAACCATAAGGATACTGCATTGCGTCGAATACATCGTTTCCGTACGTCCCGACCGGGTCAATAGTCTGGATAATATTTGCGACACCGAAAAGAAATCCGATCAGGGAAAAGAAAAGAAAAAGCCATGCGGACTTCCTGCGTAGCGACAGAGATCGCATGTGCCTCGCTACGAGTCGCTCTAGATCAGGCGGTACAGTGCCAAAAGGGGTATATTTATGCAATCCTTCCATGGCAGACAAAAATTTCTGGAGTAATACGATGGTGAGAACAATGATTGCAGGGGCGGTCAAAAATATAGTTAGCATCCCATAGTGCTGAAATAATCCCTTGCCTGGAGTTTTCATCGACCATGTGCCATCGATGCGCGAGGCAATGAAGATTATTGAAGGGAGAGTGAGGTAAAGAGCAGTGGCCTTGATGCAAGTCCGCCACTTAACAGAATCTTCGCATATCACGGAACTGAGCGCGATGTAGCGTCTGGTCAGAGACTTGAGAGGCATAACGTGCATAGGATAATCTCTAGTTATCGCTCAAATCCTCACGATGCAGCGAGTTGGAGCTGGCTGTCGTGAGGTTCGCAGCAATAGTCCTCCACAGAGGAAGGCCTCCCCGCGGCGGCTCCATCGCGGCGGAGGAAATTAGCCTGCACGGCAAAGAGGTCATCTCCTATTCGATTGAAATCTTAAGCACTTACTGTGATGAGGTTGAGGTGGTGAAACTCGCATCTGACGAGGATCTCGAAGACCGCATTTTTCGCACCTTGCAGGGAATGGTCAGTTCACAGAAGGGAGCTTCCCGATTTTGTTGTACTGCATGATGCTGCCCGTCCACTGATCACCCACAGCGTTGTACAGGAACTCATGTACCTACTCCTGAGTGGCCGGGAAATAGTTGCAGCTAGCGTACCAGCGCGTGAACAGGCTTTAGTCAACCATACTATAGTAAGTGGAGTTCCTTCATTACAAACACCAGAGGGCTTTCCTTTCTTACTATTACTCAAAGCTCATGAGTGGAGAATCAAGGAGCGAAGGTCCTTCGCAAGCGGCGTGGCTCTCGTATCATCTTGGCTCGGCGAGCCCCCTACTCTTGTACAGCAAGATATCTTTAATGGTCGAATCGAAACCTGCGAAGACATGGCCGCCGCGGAGGGAGTTCTCAAGTTTGGTCAGAAAGAAATCGCCGAAGACCCTCCCGATCTCCATGGCCTCCATGTCCTTGTATTGGGCGGGAGTGGTGGCATCGGCAATGCCTGCATGGATGCGCTTGAAAAGCTCGGGGCAACCTATAATGCGCCCACCCGCCAGCAACTCGACCTCAGCCGCGAACAGGGCTTTTCGGAGCTAACCACGTGCAATGCTGTGATCCACACAGCAGGCGAGTATAACGCGTCACCTGAAGATATTATGAGAGTTAATTTCTTTAGCTGCTTTAATATTCTATCTCAAGCGGAATCAAGAAGGTGGGAAGGCAACATTGTATTGATTTCCTCCACAGCGTCCGCATGGGGACGCCAGGGGATACCGATCTATTCTGCCTCTAAGGCGGCCCTTAACGCACTTGTTGAATCTGACGCAGCACGCTTGGCATCTAAGGGAATTCTAGTGAACATCGTCGCACCTGGCAAGGTAAACACGCGTCTTCAAAAGACAATAAATCCTTCGGCAAGAACGGAGACGATGCTCTCGCCTGAGTACGTCGCTAGGATTGTTTGTCGCTACCTCCACACAAACCAGTTCGGGAAATTAATCTTCCTCAGAAAAGGTTTTGACTGTGATTGAAAATCTAAACGTGATTGATATATCATAGCCAAGCTTCTATTAACCAACAAAGCAGCTTTTTTGTTCTCGAAACGGTAGAAACGTTAGAAAGTGTTACAGGTAACGCCTTAGCCGCCTTCTCTTCAACTATCCTTCCCAGATGCTGTCTGAGCCGGTTGTCATGCACCTCGAAGTTGACTTCTGAGTTTACAAATAGGCTCAAGGGGTCCCAATTTGCTGATCCTATTAGAGACCAATCTTCATCGATCGTCATCAGCTTCGAATGGTCAAAAGGCGGGGGGGTGGCCAAAATTATACACCCCTCCTTGAGAAGTAGTTCTAAATGCCTATTCGATGCCCACTCGACTACAGCAAAATTGTATTGCGGTATTAGAAGACGCACCATGACTCTCCTTCTGACGGCATCAGCCAAGGCGCTCCTCAAGGCATCTGTGGGCAAGAAGTACGGAGTCACGACATCTATTCGCTGCTTGGCGGACGAAATCGCGCGGCAAAGAAAGGTCTCAAGCAGGGCCCTCGGATACCCAGGCCCGGTGACTAGAGGCCTCACAGTTGCGTCACCATGACGCTCCAAGAGTGGGTACCACTCCTCTCCCTCAAGAAGCTCACTTGAGACATCATGCCAATCCCTTGTGAACAAACTTTGAAGGATAGAGATAATTGGACCCTCGATTCTGAAGTGCACATCCTGATTAACCTTCGGATCTCCACTATTAACCATCTGAGCGGCCCTGATGGTCATGCCCCCACTAAAGCCGAGACGGCCATCTACTATGAGAATCCTCCTATGATATCGGGAGACAAATCTGCGAGTCCTACGGGGTGGCAATATTTGATGGCGAACCGTAATGCCGCACTTCCTGAGCTTGAGGAACATTCTGCGAAAGAGAGCTCGGCCGTCGATCAGCACTCGAACTTTAACTCCCCTCGCGACGGCTGCTGCAAGTGTACCGCAAAAGAGGTCTCCGACTTTGTCGTTGGCAAAATAGTATGTCGCGAGTGATATTGAGCAGCGCGCGTTCTCGATGGCAGCAAGCATCTGTGGGTACGCTGCCTCTCCATTTACCATAGGCGTGACCACATTCCCCGAGATAGGCTGCGTCTCATCGGGCCTTCGATGCGCGAGAAGATCAGATCCTCCCATAAGGGTTCCTCCCCATGTATCCTGGTGCAGATGTCTACTCTAAGCGAGATCTCGATGGGTGTCCATAGTCTCAGTGGACGTGAGGATGTGGTAGACTCGTTGACTTGCTTGGGGATGACAAAGATGACGACACCGGAGCGCGGGCAGAGAGTTGGCCATAGTAGCACCCACTATGAAGACTTCGCCCTCACCTTAGAGGCCGACGGGAGTGACTTTCGGGTGCGGTTGCTGCGCTCGCCTTATGGAGGGGGCGAGGCTCGCTTCAACTTGCCGCTTGCCGGCGACGAGATGCAGGAGCTACTTACGGAATTGGAGAACTCGGTGTGTCGGTGCGGCTCGACAGCCAGCGCGCAGGCTAGGCATCTAACGCTTGTAGAGGCGGAAACTCCCCTTAGTCCAGAGGGTGCTCCTAATCCGATAGCCCTGACCGTGGGAGAAGTCCTATTCGAAGCTCTCTTCACCGGCACGGTACGCGAGAGATACTTGTCGAGCCTTGGTTTGGTCGAGGCCCAGCCGGAGGCTGGCCTTCGCATAAGACTGGTCCTCGATCCCTCACGGCCCGAGATCGCCCCTCTCTGCGCTCTTCCCTGGGAGCTGCTCTATCGCCCTCAGACTCGCCATTTTCTTGCACGGGATGTGCGGACGCCGGTATGCCGCTTCCTCAACGTCCAGCAACCCAGCCGTGCGCTTCCGATCATGGGACCTTTGCGTATTCTAGTTGCGATGGCGAGCCCCACCGATGCCCAGGCCCTCGATCTGCCAGCCGAGAGACGACGGATCGAGGCGGCCTGGGCTCGAACCTCTGGAGTCACTGTCGATTTCATAGAGCACGCCGGCATTGAAAATGTCTATCAGAAGCTGCGGGACGGTGCATATGAGGTGCTGCACTTCATGGGGCATGGAGACTTTGACGCGGACAAAGGGGTGCTGCTTTTCGAAGACGAGACCGGATGGAGTGCTCCAGTTGCAGGGGAAGTCTTGGGAGAGACCCTACGCGGTATTCGGTCCCTGCGCCTCGTTGTCCTCAATGCCTGCCAGAGCGCAGCATTCTCCCGCCGATCGGGCCAAGACCCCTATACAGGCGTCGCCAACGCTCTGGTTATGCGGGTGTTCCTTCCGTGCTCGCCATGCAGTTTCCGATTTCCGACGAGGCCGCAATCTGCTTCAGTGGAGCGTTCTACTCAGCTCTAGCGGCCGGCGATCCGGTTGATAGGGCGGCGTCCGAGGGCCGCCTTGCGATCTATCGCGCGGCTCCCTACTCCTTTGAATGGGCGACGCCAGCTCTCTTCCTGAACGTCCCTGACGGGCGGCTCTTTGCACCAAGCGCGCAAAACGCCGAAGCGCGGGGCCATGCCGACGGAGTGAATGAAGATTTTGTCTCAGTGGTCTGGGCGGATATGCAGCCCCTGTTTATCGTTGACTTCACTCCTCCTACACGGCTTAAGGCGGCGCGCGAAACCACGCCAAGCAACTCACTTCTCACCGGCCGGCGGGGCGCATGGACAGGTGTATTTGTCGAAGGCGGCTATGTATTGATTAACGATGGCAAGCGCGAAGACATCAAGTACTTTTGTCTGAGCGATAACATGCTCAATCTCTCTGAGGCGCCGTTTCTGTCGAGGTCGCAATCGAAAGCGTGGCCCGGGAACCGGACTTAGCGGGAGCGGGGCTCCTCTATCGCTGCGACTCGCGAACTGGATGCTACTACGCGTTTCTGCTGAAACCCGGGCAGAGCTTCGCCTTCTATCGCTTCGATGCCCAAGGCTTCGGCCTAGTCTATAGCGAACTCTCTACGGCGATCCGCACCGGGGAACTCAACCGGCTGGCTATACCGGAGCCGGGCATTCGATCCATCTGTACATCAACGAGCAGCGCGTCAAGACGATCGAGGAGCCTAACCCTCTCTGGGGGGATCAGGTGGGGATTGTGGCGGTCAGCCGTGGGCGATACCGCTTCGATAACTTCGCTGTCTTCCGGACCTAACTAAATATAGAGCACAGAACGCTGGATTTCAACACCCTTGCAGATGCGCATTGGTGCCATCTATAGTATCTTTGGGTCGTCAGAAAGGATCCGCTGTGTGAGAGCTACGCTTGACTGAGACATCTATGGCCGAGCTTAAACGGCGGTCAATCACTCAGCAGCCGGACGATGTTCTCTCGGGTCAGCAGACTTAGCTCATGGGAGGATTCGAGGAACGGCTGAACGTCTACCTCAATCCGCTTCCAGCCGAGGACTGAACTCGTTCGGCCACTGTTGAATGCCAGGTCCGCTCGGTCAGCGATGGACCGGGCCAGCCGGTCTGCTCCAGGGCATTGTTGAGCAGGAGGAGATCGGGCGCGGGCCAGGTGGGGTCGCTCAGATACCAGATCAGGTCGAGATGTCCCTGCCCTTTGGATAGGTACGCTGGAGGATCGCGTGAAGCTTTCCGGCTAAAAGAGAAGCCCGGTCGTGGTGCTGAAGCTGCAACGTCAGATGCCTGCGGATAATGGTGGTCTCCAGAACCGCTCCGGCCGGAGGGCGGGTGTCGACCTCCAGCTTGACGGAGAGCTTTTCGTTTCGGTGAGGTGAGACGCCCACCTCGAACAGAAGACCGGTGAAGCCGATGAAGGCGCTGTGGATGGTCCTGGCATCGTTGGCCTTGAGCTGCATTTCGTAACCCTCCTGCTGAAGATCGCTGCGGATATTCTTTAGGTAGCTCCGGAAGTCGTATCCGCGGTCCGGCCGCTCGAGAGCGAAGTCGAGGTCTTCCGAGTACCTTCGGATCGAGTAGAGAAAGCGCAGGGCCGTGCCCCCCTGAAACGCCAGGGGGATCATGGCGCCGGAAGCGCTGGAGCGACCCGAGAATCCGAGCCTGGAGGTACTCGCGGATGCGGTTCCGGGCGTCCGTCGCACCCTTAGCCCCGCGGACCAGATTCCGCAGATCCTCTTTCATAGAGCCTCGTACTCCATGGCTTCGGTCTCCGCCAACCGGGCCACGTGCTCAGCGGCGCGCAGGATCTTGGGTTTCCCGAAAGCTTCCGCCTGTCTTCGGAGCTCGTCCAGGTCCAGAACCTCCATGTGCTGCAGACGAAGCTCGTTCAGGTAGGCGGGCGCATCAGCGCCCGGCTCCAGATAGATCAGGTCCAGGAGAGCCTTCTCGGGCGTGGCCAGGAACGCCTCCTGTTCGCCTCCAGGTCCGTGCGCCTGTAACCCGCAGGTGCTCGCTCTGGATGTGCCGGAAGTCGTAGATCCCCAGGGGCGTATCCCAGCGGGCCGGACGAGAGGTGGTGACGCTGGTGGTCACCGGGACGTACTCCGGAATCAGGCCGCAATGGGCCAGGGCCGACTGGAGGCTTACGTAGGAGCCCCGGACGAGGCGGTTGGCGACCAGGAACGGATGGGGCTTGACCTTCTGGTACGGCGGCGCCAGGGCGTAGAGGCCGCGGCGGAGCTGGTAGAGGCGGCCGGCCTCGACCCAGCGCGAGAGTTGGCGGCGAACATCGGCAGGATCGACGTCGCCTGCCAGGAGGAGCCCAGGCTCGAAGACCGGCTCGTCCCCTACGGTCTCCAGCAGCCGCTCGAACTTCATGCGTCCAAGCTACCAAGATGGCAACTTGCTCAACGTATTCCCGGCCCGGAAGCGGACAGTTCTCCTCGCAGTCCGAGCGGCTCTCCACAGGGAGCGGACGGTCTTTCCTGCGATGCGGGGCGCTCTGCACGCGAAGCGCACGGTTCTGAATCCATCGAGGGTCATCTGTTAGGCGTTCCGGACGGTTCTGAACGCGTTGAGGACGGTTCCGAGTGCGCAGCGGATGGTTCGAATGCGTTCCGCACCATCCTCTTCGCGTTGCGGACGGTCCTGTGCCCCTTGAGGACCGTCCGATAGGCGTTCCGGATGGTCCTGTACGCATCGAGGATCGTTCGATATGTGTTTCGGACGGTCCTGAATGCCTTGTGGACGGTTCTGAAGGCGTAACGGACGATCCGGAACGCGTTGCGAATCGTCCTTTTCGCCTTTCGCACCGTCCTTTATGCATATCGGACGGTTCTCAACGCGTTGAAGGACGTCCGCTGGGCGTTCCGGATGGTCCGAATCCATCGAGGACTGTCTGGACCGCGTCGAGGACCGTCCGTTACGCATCGAGAGCGGCCCTGAAGGGTCTCAGGACCTGCCGGAGCCCGCAGCGATTCGGCGAGGTCCCAGACCGTTCGCGGTCGCGATGAGCCCAGAGGCCCTTGAGACTATACTGGGCAAGAAGGAAGCGCGAAGGGTCTCGGAGCCGGAATCAGCTTGGATCTGAAGGAGGAGCTTATGGTCATGCGAGAGAAGCCGTGCGTTTGGCGGGGTCCGTCTTTGACCGCTCGGGGCACGTTTGCGCCTTTTTCAACAGCAAGGACGAGGAGTTCCGCGTCCTCCTGCCCTTCATCCAGGAGGGCTTCGAGGTGGGGGACAAGGCCTTCCATATCGTCGACGGGAGGCGCTGCGCGGACCACCTGCGGCACCTGGCACAGGCTGGCATCGACGTCACAACGGCTCAGGACGTGGGCCAGTTCGGTCCTCCGTGGGAGGAGGGCATCCCGGGAGGGGCACTTCGACGAGGATGCCATGCCGCGCTGATCGAGGTGGTCCTGACGGCGGCAAGTCCCAGGGATTCCCCTGACCCGCCTGGTGGCTAACATGGAGTGGGCGCTGGAGTACTGGCGGGAAGTGAACGATATCGTGGCGGACGAGGCCTGGCTCAATCACCTCCCCGAGTATGACGATGCCGTGGTCTGACGAACGACTGCGCCAAGTTTGGCGCCGGGATTGTGCTCGACATCCTCCGCACCGATCCCATGGCCACCTGGAGGCATCCTGCAGGAGTACCCCTTCTTCGTGCCGCCGGACGAGTTCCTGCGCGAGCTCCGCGAGCGGGAAGGCCCGGGCTCTCCTGCCGAGTACGCTTCCCAGGTTGGAAGGGATGAGGGTCGCGCCCGATTCAGCCGGCGAAAGCGGATGAGGTCCAGGAGCTCCGCCGCTGCATCCGCGACCTGGTGGCCCTCTCGGCGCTGCCCGCGGTCTGGAGCTCCTCTGATGCGACGGCATCGCCGCACCTGGCCGACGTCCTCCAGCCCACCCTGCACCTGGACCTGATCTTCATCCGGGTGGCGGGCTCGCCCGAAACGCTCCGTTCGAGGTCGCCTACACCGGCCCCGGTAGGCCACCCTCGAACAGGCACAAGACATCCGCAGCGCCCTGGATCCCGGCCGGGCCCCGAGATCCGGCCACCTCGTCGCCATCCCCGATCCCTCGGCGGATGGGCCGCTGCAGACCGTCATCGTCCTGATCGGGATCGTGGGAGATTGCGGAGTCCTGGCCGTGGGCTCGCGGCGCCCGGAGTTCCCGGGCGAGACCGACCGCCGCTGCTCGGCATCGCGGCCAACCAGGCGGCGATCGTGCTCGAGCGCAGGAGGGTGGAGGAGGAGCGCAACCGGAGGGTTGAGCAGTTGGCGGAGGCCGACCGTCGCAAGGACGATTCCTGGCGATGCTGGCCCACGAGCTGCGCAACCCCCTGGCGCCGCAAGCAACGCCCTGGATCCTGCGGATGACCGGCAGCAGCGAGCGGGTCCAAGAGATGATGGGGCGCCAGGTCCGCCACATGGCCCAGTCGACGACCTGCTGGAGGTCTCCCGGATCGCCCGGGGCAGATCGATCTCCGCATGGAGCGCATCGACCTCGCCCCGTCTGCAGAACGCGATCGAGACCAGGTCCCCGCTGATCGAGGCGCCGGCATGAGCTGACGGTCAATCGTCCCCCGAGCCGCTGGCCTCGACGCCGACCCGTCCGGCTGGCCCAGATGGTGACAAACCTCTTGAACAACGCCGCCAAGTACACCGACGCCGGCGGCCGGATCTGGCTCACTGCCGAGCGCGACGGGATCGAGGCCGTCCTCCGGTGCGGGACAGCGGATCGTGATCCCCGCGGAGATGCTGTCCCGGATCTTCGACCCGTTCGCGGAGGCCGACCGCACGATCGGCCGCTCCCAGGGAGGGCTGGGGATCGGCCTGACCCTGGCCCGCAGCCTGGCCGAGATGCACGGCGGAGATTTACGCCGACAGCGACGGCCCCGGGCAGGGCAGCGGTTCGCCGTCCGCCTGCCGCTCGCTCCGGAGGTCCGTCCCAGCTCGGAGGAAGGACGGCGGGAGGACCGCTTGCACACCGCCGCGCCGGCCGCGCGCCGTATCCTGATTGTGGATGACAACCGGGACGCAGCCGAGAGCCTCGGCACGCTCCTGGAAATCCGCGGGAACGAAGTCCAGGTCGCCGGCGACGGCCCGTCCGCGCTCGCCGCGATCGGCGCCTGGCATCCGGCGGTGGTTCTGCTCGACATCGGCCTGCCGGGGATGGACGGCTACGAAGTCGCCCGCCGGGTGCGGGCGCAGCCTGGGCTGGAGGATACGGTGCTGATTGCCTTGACGGGATGGGGGCAGGAGGACGACCGCCGCCGTTCGCGGGAGGCGGGTTTCGATCATCATCTGGTCAAGCCGGTGGACTTCCAGGTTCTCGAAAGCTCTGCTCGCCGGAATCGCGGATTACGGCGCCAGCCGCGTCTCCCCCGTCTCGTCCGAATCCGGCATGTAGATCCCTGCGCTCAGGATGACACGACAGGCCACGGATCACCAGCCGGTCGATCGTGTTCGCTGGTAAAGACTTTCGCGCCACCCTCTACAGTAAGACAAGCATTGAGCCCTGATCGAGCACGAGAGCCTACCGCCCTGAAGCGCCCAGCGCGAGCTGACGCTGGGCGATGACACGCCGCGTCACATGCCCCTTACTTCAACGGTTGAACGGTGCCGTCGGCGATCGCCTGCTCGAGCAGGCGGAGCAGCGTTGCATCGAGCGTGCGGGTAGGCGATCGTCGCGCCGCGCATCGATCTGGCGCTGCACCATTTCGATCGCGTTTTCCTCGTGCTTGAGCTCCTCCTCTTCCAGGTAGAGCTCGTCCATCCGGCGGTCGAGCTCGTCGGCTTCTTTTTCTTTCCTGTCCTGGCGGGTTTCGACGTCCCGGAGCTGTGCGTCGATGTCGTCGATCTCCCGCCGCAGCATGCAGGCGACCTCTTCACTCTCGGTAAACGGCAACCGTATATCCAGATCGAACTTACGCCAGAACAGCGCGCTGTGCTCGTCGGAAAGGCGGCTCTCCTCGCTGGAGACCCGGTCTTGCTCCTGGCGGATCTCCTCCCGGCGCCGCGCGAGGTCTTTCTTTTCTTGCTCGAGGAGCGCGCCGCGGCCCTCGGCCAGCTCCTGCTCCTCGCGGACCAGGGGCTCGTTCCCTGTCGACCACAGCTCGTCGATCTGCCCCAGCAGGTCCGGGTTTTGAATGACGTACTCGCGGCCCTCATGGCGCATCCAGACGAAATCTCCGTCGAGCGAGTTGCGCAGGCTCTGGATCCGCGCCAGGTCTCCCAGGCGGCCGGACATCAGCATGTCGTCGTCCAGGCGCACGGCGAACGCCTCCGCGCGGCCGGGCTCGGGTGCGGCGGTGAAGCGCGCCCGGTCGAGCGCCGAGGCGGTCCATGGAAGAAGAAAAACCAGAGCGGCCAGCCCGAGCCGCCAGTGGAGGCGCGAGCGAGTCTGAGCAGCGTCGGTTTGGAAGCTTGGAGGTCTCATGCCTCTTCAGACACGCGAGCCCCCCACAAGATTACCTCGACCTTGCCTTGAACGCTCCGCATGCGTCCCCCCTCTCCCGGTCGGGGGTGGGGCGATGGGAGAGGGGGACAGGGGGTGAG
>CAWJGT010000025.1:0-541624 GCA_963842525.1 uncultured Holophagales bacterium | reverse complement strand
TTGCCGTCCGGGCCGAAGTGGATGGCGCCCCCGTTGTGGTTCGTCGCGCCGCTCAGGTTGTTGAGCTCCAGAATGATCGCCTCGCTCCCCGGCGCCGCGACGTCTCCCGCGGCGGTGAAGCGGCTCACCCGGTTGTGAATGGTCGGGGTGGTCGCCGTATAGTAGACGTAGACGAACCGGTTCGCCGCAAAGTCCGGATCGAAGGCGACGCCCAGGAGGCCCCGCTCTCCCACGGAGCTGACCGTCACCGTCAGGAAAGGCGTCGGGAGGAGGACGCCGTCCTTGATGACACGGAGCTGCCCCTCCTGCTGGGCGACGAACAGCCGGCCGTCGGGAGCGAAGGCCATCGCCGTCGGCTCGGAGAGGCCGCCGGTCACCCGGGTCTCGGTGAAGCCCGCGGGCAGGCTGGCCGCGCCGGCAGACGTGGCCGTTGCGAGCAGGCAGACGGCCAGGACGAAAAGGACGTACGGGAAGAGGGATACACGGCTGGAAGTCCTCATAGACGTTGCAGTATAAGCCGGAAACCGCTCCCAGAACGCGGGTTCCCTGGTGAGCGAGAGGAGCCCTACTGCCGTCTGCGCCACTCGAAGCGGAGAGAAGGCTCGCTCCGTGCCTCGCGCAGATAGGCCGCGACTTCGAGCGTCCTCTCGACCGTGAGCTGGTCCTTTCGGGCCGCCTCCTGAAAAGTGTGAGCGCAGCCAGGGCCTCCCAATGGACGTCCTGAGCCGCCGGCATGGAAGGGGGAACCCCGCTAGCCGTCTGGGTCGATGTCTTGGCCGCGGTCGGGATCCGTGGACTGCAGACCATCCGGGTCGATCCCGTGCCCACTGTCGGAGTCTGGGGCCTGGACACCGTCCGGGTCGATCTCGTGACCCGAGAACACGAAGGCGCTCCGGACCAGGTCCCAGATCTGTCCGATGACGGACAGGAACGCCGGTTGAGCCCGGGGCGGGCTCTCGCCAGCCGCGAGGACGAGCGGGGGGGCCGCGACCGCCAAGAGAAGGACGAGAACGACGGCGCGGACCAAAGAATGGCGCATGATCAGCTCCTTTCCGGGCGCGGCGACCGCGGCGGTTCCCTCCAGGGAACCACGGGACCGGCCCTACAAGGAAGAGTGCGGGGAATGCCGGCTCGCCAGCCCGCTCGGATCTGATGCGACGCCGAGGGAGTACATATCACAGCGTAGAAGGCCGCCCTCCATAAAATCGTCCGGCAGGACGGAAGCGATAGAGACACATAGAGATAGATCCCCTTTTCTCAAGACGCCTCGGGCGGTTTTATCCGTCGATCCTCGACGTCCAAGCAGCCCGCGGGGTGCCTTAAGCGCCTACAAACCGGCCTAACGGGCCGGGAGATTCTAGCCCAGGGCATCTGAGGTCGAAGGCCGATGCCCTGGGTCAACAAGCCCCCACAACTCTGCGGTCTGAAAGACCGCGAGGCTCTCAATCCCAGACGTAGCGTTCGTCAAGCTCGACCTCACAGGACCTTGAGGAACGCACGGGCTCCTCTTGAAACGACTTGACACGGTGACGCTCACGTTGGTTACGGATGTAGGCCCGAACTCCTTCTACGAATCTGTCAAGCCTGGGCTCTCGCTCTCGCGGCCTTTCAGGCCGCCAGAGGTGGCGCCCGTTCACCCAGGCGTCGGCCTTCGGCCGCAGCCCTGGGCTAAGGTCTCCCGGCCCGTTGGGCCGGCTTGTCACTGGTTTTGTTAGGCGCTCTTATTCTCCTTCTCTGGTCGCGTTGACTCACCCGACGCAGGGGAGTATGCTTTTCTAAGTTGAGGACCGACAGGATGTTAGCGCCGGAAGAGCGAGAGGGTTGAGGCGCTTATACGTGGCGTAGAAGCCCTTTGCAGCCGCTCAGCTGGGCGGTTGAACTAAACCGCTACGCGGCGGTGCCCTCCGAGCCGAATTTCGCTTTTTTTAGCCGATTTCTTCTCCAAGACGACAAACGTTTCTGATCGGTCTACCTTTCGGGCTGTACTTTCCCGAAAGGAGGACCCCATGACAGAGATGCGTCGACGGATGGAAGAGGAGTTGAAGCTGCGGGGCTACAGCCCGCGCACACATGAGGCGTACATCCACTGGGTACGCCAGTTTGCCGCGCACTATCGTCGGCCGCCCGAGCAGATGGGAGCTGAAGAGGTTCGCGCCTACCTGGTCGATCTTCTCGAAAATCGTAAGCTGGCGCGGTCGTCGTTGGTTCAGGCCTTGTGCGCTTTGAAGTTTTTCTACAGCCAGGTGCTGCATCGGCCCTGCGAGGTGGAGAATCTACGCTTTCCCCGGCAAAAGAGGAAGTTGCCAACGGTTTTGAGCGAGCCGGAGGTGAGGCGGTTGTTGGAGGCGGCCGAGGACCTGCGGGAGCAGGCGATCCTGATGACGCTGTATTCGGCGGGCCTGCGCCTGGGCGAATTGCTGCACCTGCAGGTTAAAGACATCGACAGCACGAAGATGCAGATTCGAGTTCGTCAGGGCAAGGGTTCCAAGGATCGCAACGTCGTGCTGTCGCGGACTCTGCTGGAAGTACTGCGACGCTACTTCCTGCAGTACAGGCCCGAGGTTTGGCTGTTTTATGGCGAGACGCCGCAGCGGCCACTCAATGAACGGACTGTCCAGCGGATGGTGCGTCGGCTCAGTGAAAAAGCTGGCCTGCGCCAGGGAGTCAGCACCCACACGCTGAGGCATAGCTTCGCCACCCATCTTTTGGAGCGTGGCACGGAGGTACCGTATATCCAGGAGCTTCTCGGGCATCGCAGCGTGCGCACCACGATGCTGTATACGCGGGTCAGTCCGCGAGCGCTGAGCAAGGTGATCAGTCCCTTGGACCGGCTGGACTGGAGACCTCGCGAGTTGACATAGGACGGTGCCGTGTCGGGCACCTCCCGCTTGGAGGTGGCCCACATCTTCCGTCTCTATGGTGAGGAGTATCGGCAAGGACACCGACTCTCCCGGCCGCAGTTGCGGGCCATGCGGGCCATCGAGATCTGCCGCACCGCCTCTCTGGGCGGGCATGTGGACGAGTGTGACCAGTGCGGTGTACGCACAATCAGCTACAACTCCTGTCGCAACCGACACTGCCCGAAATGCCAGGGCCTGGACAGGGATCTCTGGTTGGAGCAGCGCTGTGGCGAGTTGCTGCCGGTGCCGTACTTCCATGTCGTATTCACAGTTCCAGAAGAGCTCAACCCCCTGGCGCTTGCCAACCCCAAGTGGTTTTACGACCTGCTCTTCGACTGTGCCGCCAAGGCGCTGCTGGAGATCGCTGCCGATGCCAAGCACCTCGGAGCGCGCATCGGGGTGCTGGCAGTGCTGCACACCTGGAGCCAGACGCTGCTGCTGCATCCGCATCTGCATTGCATCGTACCGGGAGGAGGCCTGTCGCCGGACGGGCAGAGGTGGATCGCCAGCCGGCCCAACTACTTCCTGCCGGTCCAGGTGTTGTCGCGGCTGTTCCGCGGCAAGTTTCTGGCCCAGGTCAAGGCGGCCTGGAAGTCCGGCCAGTTGCGCCTACCAGAGACTCTGCGCGATCCGTTCACCTTCCAGAACCTGCTCGACCGGCTCTACCGCAAGACCTGGGTGGTTTACAGCAAACCCCCCTTCGCAGGCCCGGAGCAGGTGCTGGCCTATCTGGCCCGCTACACTCACCGGGTGGCGATCTCCAATCATCGCCTCCTCCGTCTGAAAGATGACCAAGTCACCTTCACCTACAAGGACTATACCCAGGGCGGCCGGGTGCGAGAAATGACGCTGCCGGTGGATGAGTTCATCCGCCGCTTCCTGCTGCACGTGCTTCCTGAGCGCTTCGTGCGCATCCGCTACTACGGCCTGTTGTCCAACCGCCAACGTGCGGGCAACCTGGCCCGGTGCCGCGAGTTGCTCGGTGCCCCTCCGTCGGAGCTGTCAGTTGCCGAGCCACCGGCCGGCGAGGGCTGGCAAGCCAGGCTGGTCCGGCTGACAGGCAAGGATCCGACCCTTTGTCCACAGTGCGGGCGGGGCCACCTGCGGCGGGTCGAGGAATTGCCTCCCGCTTGCTCGGCGGCCCGGCCTGGGAGGTCGCCGCCGTGAGACCTGCGCAGGTCCCTGTGGCGTTGCGACTCTCCCAGAGAGTATTGGAGGAGGTGTATCCTCCCGCGATTCTGCGGTACAATGGTGCAAACGAAATCGCTGTGGGAGGAGCCCTTGGCCGGCCACCAACTCCAGGACGAGGCATTCCGGTACCGCCAGCATCGCATCGCGGGGCTTTCCCGGAGGTGTGGGCGGTCGAGGCGCGGCTTTCGCCTGCGAATTGATTTGCCATAGCCCGGCAGGTCGGACTCCCCCGCGGTTTCGCTCAACCGGCGTCTATCCGCGGTCCTCCCCTGAGCAGGCGGTGGACTCCGGAGCTGTGTTGTGGGAGGACCCCGGATAGACGCTTACACGTTGGGCGGAGCGAGCAGCATGTCGATGACATAACCCAGAATTATCTTCATGCGGAGGTTTCCCCTCATGGCCTTACACGAACCCAGTCAAGAATGGAAATCTGCCGAAGTTCCGCTTGAAAACGAGGAGGAACAATTCGCGAGGATTGTCCAGAGGATCACCGATCGCATCAACGAGAAGGCAGAGAGAGCGAAGGACAAACCCCGACGAGGCTTTCATGCGAAGATTCACGCGGGGGTGATGGGAGAGTTCAAGGTGCTACCGGATCTGCCCGAGGCGGCTAAGTTCGGCGTGTTTGCTAAGCCAGCCATTTACCCGGCGTTCGTACGGTTCTCCAACGGCCAGTCCGATCTGCAACCGGACCCGAAGCCGCAGCCGCGCGGCATCGCCCTCAAACTCGTCGGCATCCCCGGCGGCCCGGATGATCGGCTCGAAGAGGCGAAACATGCGACGACCCAAGACCTCCTGGCGACCAGCCATTCCCTCACATCGATCGTGCGCGATGTCGTGGAATTCTTCGATGTGCTGGAAGTCACGGAGGGCGACGGCGGCGCCAGCCTGCTCAGCAGGATCAGCACGGTGGTCCGGCACCCGATCGAGGCCGCCCGCCTCGCGGCTCGACTCACCACGGACGTGGTCTTACCTCGCGTCGATAGCATGGCGACCGAGCGTTATTCCAGTACGGCTCCCATCCAGTGCGGCAAATTTGCGATCAAGTTTCTGATTCATCCGCCCTCCGACGTCACGGCCGACCCTCACGACGGCGATGACAACTATCTCCGCCGCGAACTTGCCGCTCGTTTACTCTCGGGCGATGTCCACTTCGATTTTTCTGTGCAGTTTTTCGTCGATGCTGAGCACACTCCGATCGAGGATACGTCCGTCGAATGGGCGGAGAACATCTCCCCGATGCACAAGGTGGCCGAACTTCGGATCCCGAGATGCGACATCGAGTCAGCCCAGGGGATGGAATTGAACGGGATCGTAGACCAGCTTTCCTTCTTTCCCTGGCACGGCCTCAAGGCCCATCGGCCGCTGGGCAACGTGATGCGCGCGCGGCGGCTCGCGTACCCCAGGAGCGCCGAGATCCGCACATTCCTCGCAGAGCCGACGCGAGCCGACGACGACACGAGCCTCGTCGAGGGGGGGACCGCCGAGTCGTTGAGGGCGTTCGTCCGCGTGGCGTCATCGTAAAGGCACGCCCCGGTTGATATACTCGATCCAAGACACTCGGTCTGACTCCTGTCGGGGGCCGGTCTCTTCGCCAGCCGGCAGGTCCGTTGTATAATCAAAAAGCAGCGCGGTGGAGCCATAGCCATATATGCGAGCACGAAACCTTGGTTCGGCCAACCAAGCGGCTCCAGCGGACGGCTGACGCCGCGCGCTGAGCCGCAGCAGCGTTCACCTCAGGACGCTGGACGCGCCGCCGCAGCTCTCCGCTCCGGGGTCTTGCCGGGCGCCTTTTTGGCGGGGTGGCGCCTCGTGCCAGGTCCGCCACCCGACATCTCTTTTCGGACCACCTGCCGGACCGCAAGACTGCCCGGACATAAATGCCCGGGCTAGGAACAGCGCCGGGTGAACCCGGCTTCAAAGCCCCATTGATGGGGCGCCGTTCCTAGCCCGTCGATTCATCGCCGGGCCCTCAGGGGTGCGGACCCCTGACGACTGCGAAGTCATCCAGGTAGACGGTGCCGAGAAGCGCCGGAGGCTCGCCGCCCCAGGCAGAGAAGACATGGGCTCCCAACTGGATGTCGGCGACCTCCAGGCCGGCATTGGCGAGGCCGGTCAGCTCCACCTTGGGCTTGCCGTCGATCCACAAGCGGAGAGCACCCAGCGCCACGTTGGAGCTGGCGGAGCGCTGCCAGTCCAGTGTGATCTCCTGCGGAAGGTTCTCGATGGGGATCGCGGCCGGGATCCAGAACTGGGTGCCCGCGGAGCCCTCGAGCACGGTCAGGACATAGCCCGAGGCCGCCGGAGCCAGCACGACGGAAAAGACGTTGCCTCCCGTCGCCGTGACCGCCCGGAGCAGATGGGCCCGGCTGTTGGCCGCGAGAGCAACTCCGTTGGGGTTGAACCGGAAGCGGACACCCAGCCGGTCGTCCTGCGCCGGCAGGACAGCCGTCAGCATGCTGTCCGCAATGTCGGAGCCAAGGGGCGCCGCGAGGCCCCCCTCCCCCTGGAGGGCGGCCGCGGCCGTGACAGTGAAGCTGCTGCCGTTGACCCAGAGGGAGTCGGGCTGGCCGACGTCGAAGCCGTCGGCCAGCAGGCATGTCGATCCGGCGGCCATCTTGAAGTTGAAGAAGACGAGGTCGTCGAGGTCCACGTCCAGGGAGCTCTCGCTGCCGAGCTTCGACCACGCCTGCCTGGAGCCGCTGCGCGGCGTAGTCCATGACAGTGCCGAAAGGCTCCTCCAGGACGACAGCCCGGGCACCGTCGATCCACAGGGAAGAGCCGGCCTGGCGGCCGTCGTCAGAGTCGATCCACTGGAGGGCCTGGATGCGATGGGGGATGCGGGAGATCCTGATCCAGGGAGTAGAGCTCGTGAGGTTTGCGAGGCGGAGAGAAAGCTCCTCGCCGTCGTCGTGCAACCAGACCTCGTGCTCGGCTTGCGTGCCCGTCGCGAGAGCCAGAATCTTCACATCGGCCGGATTCTCCGGATCAGGCACCTGGCCGGGGGCTCCCGGGGGGCCACCTGCGCCCGGCGGGCGCAGGGTCGCCTGTGCGCCCGATCCCTGCTGGCCACCGCCATGATCAGGGAGCTGGGCGGTGAGCCAGGACGACTGCCCCGGGACGCCGTAGACGCGCAAGCTGCGCTCGCCCGAAAGACTCTCTGCGGTGAAGACTTCGAGGTTGTCGGCCTGCCCCGCTGCGGTCCAGGGTGGAGTGCTGCTTTCGAAGTCCTGCCGGAGGCGGACGGCCACCTGTGCAGCCGGCAGCAGATGCACGGTTTCGGTGCGGCTCCCCCTCGCGCGCTCCGTGGACCGCAACCGCAGGAGGAAGCTGTCGAATCCTGCGGCCCAGAAGGACGGCCCGGGATGATACAGGTAGTGGCCGCTCCACTCTTCGAGCGAGCCGTGGGCCGGCGGTGCGAAGTCGCTGATCTCCCAGCCGTTCAGCCCTGCGAGGAGACCGGCCTTGGGGATGTGGACCTCGGCGCGTCCAGGCTCGACGACGACGGTGCGTGAAGGCGGCGGGCAGGCCGCATTGGCGGCCGGCGTCACGACGGCCGCGGCAAGGGCTGCCAGAACGAGCCGGCGTAGCAAACAAAGGATATCGAACATGATTCCCTCCTCGCGCAGGAGCTCCTGCGCGTCATTGTGTAGATCAGTGCTGCGGCCCCCTGACGACCGCGAAGTCATCAAAGTAGACGGTGCCGAGAAGCGCCGGAGACTCGCCGCCCCAGGCAGAGAAGACATGGGCTCCCAACTGGATCTCGGCGATCTCCAGGCCGGCGTTGGCGAGGCCGGTCAGATCCGCCTTGGGCTTGCCGTCGAGCCACACGCGGAGGGTGCCCAGCGCCACGTTGGAGCTGGCGGAGCGCTGCCAGTCCAGCGTGATCTCCAGCGGGAGGTCCGCGATGGGGATCGCAGCCGGGGTCCAGGTGCCCGCGGAATCCTCGCTCAGGGTCAGGACATAGCCCGAGCCCGAAGCCGCCGGGGCCAGCACGACGGAGAAGACGTTGCCTCCGGCCGCCGTGACCGCCCGGAGCAGGTGGACCCGGCTGCCGGCCGCGAGAGAAATCCCGTTGGGATCGAACCGGAAGCGGACACCCAGTCGGTCGTCCTGCGCCGGCAGGGGCGCCCTGAGCAGGCTGGCTGCAACGCTGGAGCCCAGGGGCGCCTCAAGGCCTCCTTCTCCCTGGAGGGCGGCCGCGGCAGTGACGGCGAAGCCGCTGCCGTTGATCCAGGCGGGATCGGGCTGCCCGGCGTCGAAGCCGTCGGCCAGTTGGCAGGCCGATCCGGCGGCCATCTCGAAGTGGGAGAAGGTGAGGTCGTCGAGCTCCAGCGCCAGCGAGCTCACACCGCCGATTTCGACCACTCCCGCCGCGAGGCGTTGCACGGCCGGGTCCGCGATGGCGCCGAAGGTCTCTTCCAGGCCGGCGGCCAGAGCGCCGTCGATCCATAGGGAGGCGCCGGACCGGCGGCTGCCGTCGTCGGAGCCGGCCCACTGGACGGTCTGGATGCGGTGGGGGTTCCGGGAGATCCTGACCCAGGGCGTGGCGTCTGTATGGGTGGCGAGCTGGAGCGCCAGAGTCTCGCCGTCATCTTGCAGGAAGACCTTGTGCCCGGCGTTCGTGTCCGGGCCGAGAGCCAGGACCACGACCTGGGCCGGGCTCCCTGGATCCGGGCCCGGGATGGGGTATCCGCCGGGGCCGCCGGAGCCCGGAGGGCGCAAGGTTGCCTGCGCGCCCGATCCCTGCTGGCCGCCGCCGCCCTCGTTGAGCTGGGCGGTGAGCCAGGAAGACTCTCCGGGGACGCCGTGGACGCGCAAGCTGTGCTCGCCGGAGAGGGTCCCTTCGGAGAACACTTCGAGGTTGTCCGCCTCCCCGGCTGCATCCCAAGGCGGAGTGCCGCTCTCGAAGTCCTGGCGGAGGCGGGAGACCACCCGCGGAGCCGGCAGCAGAAGCACGCTTTCGGTGCGGCTCCCCCTCCCGCGGTCTGTAGATCGCAAGCGGAGGAGGAAGCTGTCGAACCCCGCGGTCCAGAAGGATGGCTGAGGGCGATACAGGTACTGGCCGCTCTCCTCCTCCAGCGAGCCGTGGGCCGGCGGCACGACCTCCTGGATCTCCCAGCCGTTCAGCCCGAAGAGGAGCGTGGCGTTGGGGATGCGGATCTCGGCGCGCCCCGGCTCGACGGCGAAAGTGCGCGAACCCTGTGGGCAGGCCGCACCGGCGGGCTGCGCCAGAGTGGCAGAGGCAAGGACCGCCAGCGCGAGCCGGCGCAGACAATAAGAAAAGACATCGGACATGGTTCCCTCCTCGCGCAGGGTCACCTGCGCGTCGTGTATTTGAGCAGGCCTCAAGTAGGCGGAGCCCGTTTGCCAGGTATGGCGGAAAACCAGGACGGACTCGATCAAGATTCCAGGTGGAAGCTCGGCTATCCTGGAAGGACATGGATCCCAAACAGTGGTTGCGGGCGCGCAACGCCTTTGAGCAGGTCCTCGGCCTTCCGCCGGAGGAGCGGGAGGCCTTCCTTGCCGAGCTGGGCGTAGCCGACCCCGCCCTGCGCCCGGAGGTCGAGGCCTTGCTGGGATGGCACGAACGCGCGTCCGGCTTCCTGGCCGAGCCCCCGAATCTCCCGACGATGCCGGAAGCCTTCCGGCCCGGCGCTCCGCCCGCGCAGGTCGGGCCGTACCGCCTCCTCGAGCTGCTGGGCGAGGGGGGCATGGGCCAGGTCTTCCTCGCCGTGCGGGCCGACGACGTCTACCGCAAGCAGGTGGCCGTGAAGATCCTCGGCTCCGGGCCGGGCCGGCGCGACCTGGTGGCCCGCTTCCGCGCCGAGCGCCAGATCCTCGCCCAGCTCGAACATCCCAACATCGCCTGGCTGCTCGACGGCGGCGCCACGGACGACGGCCGGCCCTACCTGGTGATGGAGCACGTCAGCGGACTGCCCATCGACCTCTACTGCGACGAGCATCGCCTCTCCACGGCCGGGCGGCTGCGGCTGTTCCTCAAGGTGTGCGGCGCCGTGCGCTTCGCCCATCAGAACCTGGTGGTGCACCGCGACCTGAAGCCGGCCAACATCCTGGTCACCCCGGAAGGCGAGCCCAAGCTGCTCGACTTCGGCATCGCCAAGCTCCTCGAGCCCGAGAGCCTGGACCTGACCGTGGCGGCCACCGCGCCGGGGCTGTCGCCCCTCACCCCCCGCTACGCCAGCCCGGAGCAGGTGTCGGACCGCCCGGTCACCGCCCTGTCGGACGTCTACTCCTTGGGTGTGCTGCTCTACGAGCTGCTCACCGGCCACCGGCCGTATGCCGAGGGTCCGGCCCGGCTCGACGAGGTGGTGCGCGCGGTCTGCGAAGCGGAGCCGGAGTTGCCTTCCGCGGCGGCCGGCCGGCCCGTGGAGCGCGCCGGGACCGACGGCCGGACGCAACGCCTCGGGCCGGCGGAGCTGGCCGCCCGGCGCGACGGCGATCCGCGCCTGCTGCGGCGCCGCCTCGCGGGCGACCTCGACAATGTCCTGCTCAAGGCCCTGCGGAAAGAACCGGAACGGCGCTATTCCTCGGTCGAGCAGCTCGCCCTGGACCTCGAAAACCACCTTGCCGGCCGGCCGGTCAACGCACGGCCGGACACCTTCCTCTACCGCACGGGCAAGTTCCTCGGCCGCCACCGGCTGGCCTCGGCCGCGGCGGCTCTCTTCGCTTTGTCCCTCGCGGTCTTCCTGACCGTGCTGCTGCTGCAACGGCGGGAGCTGCTCGATCGCCAACGCCGGCTGGTGGCGGAGCGCAACCGCGCCGCGGCCGTGTCGGAGTTCATGGCCGGCGTGTTCTCCACACCGGACCCCACCCGCTCGCGCGGCGAGACGGTGACCGCCCGCGAGCTGCTCGACCAGGGAGCCCTCCGCATCGCCCGCGGCCTCGCCGGCCACCCGGAGGCCCGGGCCGATCTGCTGACGACCATGGGACGCTCCTACAAGAACCTCGGCCTGTACGCCGAGGCGCGCCCGCTGCTGGAGCGCTCGCTGGCCGAACGGCGGCTCCTGGGCCAGCAGGATTCCGAGGCGGCGGCGCAGGACCTTCACGAGCTGGCCGAGGTGGCCTCCCTCGACGGGCGCCTGGCGGAGGCCGAAACCCTGGAGCGGCGGGCTCTGGCCTTGCGCCGCCTCCTCCACGGCGATGGCGGTCGCAGTGTGACCGAGAGCCGGACCCGCCTGGCGCGCATCCTCGAGCAGCGGGGCGACTGGGAGAGGGCCGGCCAGGAGTACGAGCAGGCCCTGGCCCTCGCCAGACAACAGGGCGGGAAGGCCGCCCTGGCCGCCGTGCTCGACCGCTACGCCATCCTGAAGAGCGAGAGCGGCGACCCCGCGGCGGCCGAGGCCATGTTCCGCGAGGCCCTGACCCTGGAGCGGGCCGCCTGGGGCGACCTGCACCCCGAGACGGCGCTCACCCGCAACAACCTTGCCCTCCTGTTGCTCGACCGCGGCCGGCTGGAGGAGGCCGGCATCCTGTTCGCCGAGGCGGAGCGCAGCCAGCGCCGGCTGTTCGGCAGCCGCCATCCCCACCTCGCCACGACGCTCAACAACCGCGGCCTGCTGCGCGCCGCCCAGGGCCGGTATGACGAGGCCGAGCGGCTCTACCGCCAGTCGATCGAGATGGCCCGGGCCTGCTACCACGGCGGCGAGCACCCGCGCATCTCGGCCACCCTGCAAAACCTCGGCGACCTCGCCGCCGCCCGCGGCCAGCCTGCCGAGGCTGAGCGACTCTATCGGGAGGCTCTCGCCATGCGCCGGCGCACCCTTCCCCCAGGGCACCCCGAGATCGCCGCCACGCTCAACAACCTCGGCCGCGCGCTCGCCGCCCAGGACCGGCCTGCCGAGGCAACCTTTCAGGAAGCGCTCGCCCTGAGCCGTGCGGCCCTGGGGGATTCCCATCCCCAGGTGGCCGTAGTGCTCAACAACCTGGGCGACCTGCGCCAGAGCCGCGGCGACCCGGCGGGTGCGGAAGCGCTCTACCGGCGGGCGATCGACATCGTGCGCCGGCGGCTCGGGCCCCGCCATCCGGACCTGGCGCCGGCCCTGCACAACCTGGGCTCGCTCCAGCAGGAGAGGGGCGACGTGGCGGCGGCCCGGGCGAGCCTCCGCCAAGCCCTCTCGATTGCTGAGGCCGCCAACGGCCGGGACCACCCGCAGACCGCCATGACCCGGCTCAGCCTGGCCTTCCTCGAATCGAAGGCCGGTGATGCCAGAGCCGCCGAGGCCCTGGCACGGCCGGCGCTCGCCGTGCTCGCCGCCTCGCGCCCGCCGGACGATGTCTGGGTGATCGAAGCCCGTCGGGTGCTGGGTCAAAGCCTCCTCGCCCAGGGGAAGGCAGCCGAGGCCGCGCCGTACCTGGGGCAGCCGGCGAGGAGCCTCGCCGGCCCTAACCGCTGCTACCATCTGCCGGCATGTCCGAGCTTTCCGAGGTGACCCGGGTCCTCCTGGGTTGGAACGAGGGCGGCCGGCAGGCGCTCGACAGCTTGATGCCGCTGGTCGAAAAAGAGCTGCGGCGCCGCGCCCGCGGCTATCTCGACCGCGAGCGGCCGAACCACACCCTGCAGCCCACGGCCCTGGTCAACGAGCTGTATCTGCGCCTGATCGAGCGCCGGGAGGCGAGCTGGCAGGGGCGCGCTCACTTTTTTGCCTTCGCCGCCCGGGTGATGCGCCGCATCCTCGTGGACCACGCCCGCGCTCGCGACGCGGCCAAGCGCGGCGGCGAGATGATCACGGTCACCCTGGAAGAAGCCCTCGACGTGCCCGCCGCAGGCGGCGTCGATCTGCTGGCGCTGGAGGAGGCCCTCGAGAGGCTCGCGGCCCTCGATCCGGAGCAGGCCCGGATCGTCGAGCTGCGCTTCTTCGGCGGCTTGAGCGCGCGGGAGACGGCCGAGGTGGTCGGGGTGGGCGAGGCCACCGTCCACCGCCGTTGGGCGAGCGCCCGGGCCTGGCTCTACGGTCAGCTCGGCCCGGGCTGAGAAGGACGTCAGCGGGTGGCGACGACCTTCAGGTCGGAGAACTTCCAGCCGACCGGCGGAAAGTAGGCGTGATCGGCCACGCCGGGGAGGCCGAAGCTCAGCCTCACCGGATTGCCGCCGCGGTTGGCGATGTCCAGGTTGTAGGCCGAACCGGTGGTGTCGAGGACCACGGCTCCGGCGCGGGTCACCAGCATCTGCACGGTCGCGTTCTCGGCGTCATAGACGATCCTGACGTGGTGCAGGGCGTTCTGCTTCCAGCCGGTGTTCACCCTGAGCACGGGCTCGAGCACCGGGCTGCCCTGGTCGACCATCGTCTTGTTGCGGAGGCCGCGGATGAAGGTGCCGAAGTACAGGGTCTTGTTGAAGCGCCCGCCGCCTATGTGGAACATGCCGAGCACGCCGGTGAAGAGCGGCGTGAACTGCTTGATGTTCATGTCGAAGTCGATCTCCACCTTCCGGTAGCCCTGCTCCGGGATCAACGGCACGTCGATCAGCATGTGGGAATTCCTCGCCGTGGGCGAGAAGAAGGCTCCCGGACGCTGCAGCACCACGCTGTCGAGGACCGGCGCCGGCGGCGTATCGAAGGGGTAGAGCATGCGGAACTTCTTGACGTCGGGATCGAGGAAGGTGCCGTAGGCGTAGAAGGGCTCGTCGCAGCTCACCTCGGCGAAGAGGCCGGTGCCCGTGGCGCCCTGGATGGCTCCGAGCAGCGGGTCCTCGACGAGCTCGACCGAGAGTGGCTTGACCGGGATCGCCCGGGGCGCCCCCAGGGGAATGCCGCCCTCACGGCGGAGCTGAAGCAGGCAGCTCGAGATCCTCGAGCCGAAGTTCGCAATTTCGACGTTCGAATGGCCGGTGTTGGTCCGCGCCAGGTTCTGCATGTAGGCTGTCTCGCCGCTCTTGAACAGGTCGTTCGGCGTCAGGACCGGCGTCGCCCAGGCCAGCTCGGCGCTCTTGTCGCTGAGGAAGATGGTGCCGACACGGACGTTGGGGCCCGGATTGTTGTCCAGCCGCAGGAGGCCGGGGCCGGTCATGTAGCGCGACACGTTGAAGATGTTGGCCTTGTCGTTGTCGACGTTGGCGGCGGTGGCCTTCATGCCGGTGCCCGACTGCCCCTCGGGGATGAAGGTGACTCGGAGCTGGCGGGGGCCGCCCTTGGACGTCTCGACCTTGGTCTCGGATTTGCCGAAGCCGCCGAGATACGGGCGCGGCACGTAGTAGGTGTCGGCGAAGACTGTCGACGCCGAGGCGAGGCCCAGGACGAGGAGGGAGGAAACAACTCTCTTCATAGCGCTGCGGTCTCCTGGCGGTGCTTCCGCCGAGCTGCGTGCCTTTCAACAGGAAGGGCGGGCGGTATTGTAAACGATTTGCGAGGCGATTGCCAAAAAGACGACAAATCAGGGCACGGGCGTCGCGGGCAACGGCGCGCAGACCGCGGCCCAGAGGCCGGCGAGGGCGTCGTCGAGGGTGCGCCGGGGCTCCCAGCCGAGGCCGCGCAGCCGGCGGGAGTCCCCCAGCAGGAGAGGAAGATCGACCGGGCGCATCCGCTCGGGGTCGGGCTCGACCCGTGCCCGGACGCCGGAGACGGCCATCAGGCGGTCGAGGGCCTCGCCGATCGACAGCGCCCGGCCGCTCGCAATGTTGTAGATACCGCCGGGCTCCCCCTTCTCAGCCAGCAGGCGGAAGGCGGCAGCGCCGTCGTCCACATGCACGAAGTCGCGCCGGGCCGAGAGGTTGCCGACGCGCAGCACCGGCTCCCGCCCGCCCCGCTCGTCCCGGTCACCCCGGGAGATCTCGGCGAGCTGCTCGGCGAAGGCAGGGAGGGCGAACTTCGGCGCCTGCCCGGGCCCGATCAGGTTGAACGAGCGGGCCACCACCGCGCCGTGCGCCAGGGCGAGCCGCTCGGCCGCCGCCTTGGTCAGGGCGTAGGGGGTGCGCGGGTCGACCTGCCGGTCCTCGCCGATCGGCTGCTCGCCGTCGGGGACGAGGCCGTAGACCTCGGCGCTGGAGGCGACCACCACCGGCCGGCCCGCGGCGGCGGCGAGCAGGTTCTCGGTCCCCAGCACGTTGACCCGGAAGTAGTCGGGCATCCGCGTCCAGGACTCGCCGACGTGCGACAGCCCGGCGAGGTTGACGATCGCGTCCGGCGCGAGGTCGCCGACCACCCGCGCCAGCCGGGGCGCGTCGAGCAGGTCCACCTCGTGGAGGTCCACCTGGTCGGCCCCCGGGAAGCAGGGATGGTCGATGAGATAGGTGCCGCTCACCCGGTCCCCCTGTTCGAGCAGGTGGCGGGCGAGCCGCGGGCCGACGAAGCCGCTGATGCCGGTGACGAGGACGTGCATGGGGAGGCGGGATCAGGCCCGCGCCTCCGCGTGCGAGAGGGCCTCCTGCGCCTGCTTGCGTGCGACGAGCGTCCGGCGCCAGTAGGCCAGCAGGTCGCGCAGCGTCTGCTCGAACGGGATCCGCGGCTCCCAGCCGGTGTCGGCGCGGAACTTCGAGCTGTCGCCGATCAGGATCTCGACGTCGGACGGGCGGAGGCGCTCGGGGTCGACCTCGATCTTCACGTCGACGCTCGGAGAGCGCGATGATGCGGTCGAGCATGTCGCGGATGCGGATGCCGTGGCCGGTCGCGATGTTGTAGACCTCGCCGGGCTTGGCCTTGGTGACGGCCAGCCAGTAGGCGCGCACCATGTCGCGCACGTCGGTGAAGTCGCGGATCGCGTCGATGTTGCCCACCCGGATGACCGGCTCCTGCAGGCCCAGCTCGATGGCCGCCACCTGGCTGCAGAAGTTCGAGGTGACGAAGACCTGGCCGCGCCGCGGACCGGTGTGGTTGAAGCCGCGGGTGCGCATCACCTTGAGGCCGTAGCTCTGGAAATACTGATAGCCGAGGTAGTCCTGGCTCACCTTGGAGACGGCGTAGGGGGAGAGCGGACGCAGCGGGTTGGTCTCCTTGATCGGCGTCTCGTCGGGCAGCACCAGGCCGTACTGCTCGCTGGAGCAGGCGATCTGGATGACCGGGTCGAGCTTCAGGCCGCGGACCGCCTCGAAGAGGTTGGTCTGGCCGACGATGTTGGTGGTGAGCGTCTCGCTGGGCGCGGTCCAACTCGACGGCACGAAGCTCTGGGCGGCCAGATGGAAGATGTAGTCCGGCCGCGAGCGCTCGAGCGCCGTGTGCATCGAGGTGGTAGTCGCGCAGGTCGGCTTCGAGCAGCTTCACCTTGCGAGCGCAGGTGCTCGATGTTGTCCATGCGGCTGCGCCAGCGGTAGGTGCCGAACACCTCCACGTCGGGGTGCTCGGCGAGCAGGTACTCCGCCAGGTGCGATCCGGCGAAGCCGGTGATTCCGGTGATCAAAGCCCTCATCTACGTTCTCCCTTTTCTCGGTCTCCTCAGGGTGGCCAGATACTCGGCCAGTCCCCAGCCCCACGACTCGACAACGCGGCCGGCGGCCTCTTCGAAGCGGCTCGACGTCCAGCACGGACCAGGCCGGCCGCGGCGCGGGACGGGGGAATTCGGCGGTCGTGACCGGCTCCACCTCGGCGCCCTTGAGCTTGCCCGACCAGAGCCGGGCGATCTCGACCGCGAAAGCGTACCAGGAGACGGGCTCCCGGTTGCGGTAGTGCACGACGCCGGTCACACCCAGATCCGCCAGGTCGAGGATCGCCCGGGCCAGGAACGGCGTGTAGGTGGGGCACCCCTCCTGGTCGCGCACCACGCGCAGCGGCAGCCGGCCCTCTTCGATCAGCCGGACCATCGTGGCCACGAAGTTGGGGCCGCCGGGCCCGAAGAGCCAGCTCGTCCGCACCACCAGGGAGCGCTCGTAGCGCGCAGGGCTTCGCGCTCGCCGGCGAGCTTGCTCTGGCCGTAGACCGAGAGCGGGGTCCGTGGGCGCGTCCTCGCGGTACGGCTCCCGCGCCTCGCCCGCAGCACCGTCGAAAACGTAGTCGGTCGAGACGTGGACCAGCCGCGCCCCGGCGAGGCCGGCCGCTGCGGCCACGTGCGCCACCGCGGTCGCCGTTGACCGCGAAGGCCCGCTCGCGCCCTTCGCCTTCGCAGGCGTCGACCTGGGTGAAGGCGGCGCAGTTGATCACCGTGTCCGGCCGGAAGCTCTCGACCCAGAAGCGCAGGCGTTCGGGGTCCGTGACGTCGGCCTGCTCGCGGGAGAGCGCGAGCGCCGCCTCGCCGCGGCTCCGCGCCTCCGCCACCAGCGCCCGGCCCAGCATGCCGGCGCCGCCGAGGATCAGGGCACGCATCTAGGTGATCCCGACCTCCGAATTGTCCCCCAACATGAAGCGGTAGGCCTTGGGCTTGAAGTCGGTCTTGACGATCCGCACGTTGCGGCCGATCAGCGAGCCGTCGATGCGCAGCGGGATGTCGCGGATCTCGCTGTCGGCCAGGATGATCGAGTTCTCCACCTCGCAATGCATCAGCTTGCAGCGCTCGCCGATCGAGGTGTAGGGGCCGACGAAAGCGTGCTCCAGGCGGGTGCCGTCGCCGATCACGACCGGACCGCGCACCAGCGAATCGATCAGCTCGACACCTTCACCAATGAACACCCGTCCCTCGATCCGGCTGTTGTCCCCGATCGCCCCGATCGTGACGCCACGCCGCGCGTCCAGCCCTTCGAGCACGATGCGGTTGGCCTCCAGCATGTCCTCCAGCTTACCGGTGTCCTTCCACCAGCCGCGCACGATGTGGGGATGGACGTCGAGGCCGCGGTCGATCAGGTCCTGGATGGCGTCGGTGATCTCCAGCTCGTCGCGCCAGGAAGGTTTGATCCGCCGCACCGACTCGAAGATGTGCGGATCGAACATGTAGACGCCGACGAGCGCCAGGTTGCTCTGCGGCTCGCGCGGCTTTTCGACCAGCCGGCGGACTTTGCCCTCGTCGGTCAGCTCGGCGACGCCGAACTGCTCGGGGTTGGGCACCTCGGCGAGCAGGATCTCGGAGTGGCAGCCCAGGCTCTTGAACTCCTCGACCAGGCTGGTGATGCCGCCGGCGATCAGGTTGTCCCCCAGGTACATGACGAAGGACGAGCCGTTCGAGGAACTCCTCGGAGATCATCACCGCATGGGCGAGGCCGAGCGGCTCGGCCTGCTGGATGTAGGTGACGCGGGCGCCGAACCGTGAGCCGTCGCCTACCGCGGCGCGGATCTCGCGCATGGGTTTCGCCGACGATGATGCCGATGTCGATGATGCCCGCCTCGACGATCGCCTCGATGGCATAGAAGAGCACCGGCTTGTTGGCGACCGGCACGAGCTGCTTGGCCGAGGTGTAGGTCAGCGGGCGCAGGCGCGTCCCCTTGCCCCCGGACAGGATCAAGCCCTTCATCATTCCTCCCACAAATGCGGATTACGGCTCGATGGTCGAGCTGCTGCGGCTGGTCAGGTCCAGGAAGGTCCCCACGTTCTTCAGGCTGAGCGAGAAGCGGAAGTCCCTGTCGCTGATCCGCTGCGGCCCCTCGCCGGTCGCGGAAGTCGCGCAGCTCGAGGCGGACGCCGTAGCACTGGGCCGTCCAGTTCAGGATATAGCGCTGCTGCTGCAGGAGCTTCTCCTCGAGGTCGTAGTTGACCTGCCCTTCGAGACGCAGCTTGCGCGGCAGCAGGTTGATCCCGCCGAAGACCCGGATCTGGTCGCCCACCGTCTCGCCGTTCTCGGGCGTATAACGGGTAAACCAGGTCAGGCCGAGCGAATTGCCGCGGCCGAAGCCGTAGTTGCCCGACAGCCCGGTCGACGCCAGGTCTGCTGAACAAGGTGTTGTAGATCGCCTCCAGCTTGAAGCTGATGCCGCCGGCCGGGTTGAACCGCACCAGCGCCTCGAACGGGCCGGCCGCAGAGGTGATCGGCGTGCCGCGCGGGGCCCGACCCCTGCTGCAGCGGCTGCGTGGAGTCGAAGCTGTAGCGCGCGGGCGAGCTCGAAGAGGAAGATCTCGCGGGCGCTCGCCTTCTCGTTCTTCGGCTTGGCCAGCACGCGGTTGACCAGCGCGAACCGCCCGGAGTTGGTCGACGTCAGCGAGTCCACCTCGTCGAACAGCGGGATCTCCGTCTGCTGCTCCAGGTCCAGCTCCCCCAGATAGGTGTATGTCCAGCGCGGCTCGATGACGTGCTTGAAGCGGGTGTAGTCGCCCATCTGGCGGTAGAAGATGCGCGAGAAGGACGGCCCGACGATCTCGGCGCTGCCGAACAGGCACGGCGCGGGTCAGCGCCTCGCCGCCGAACTGGGGGCCCGTCTCGGTCTGTGGTCAGCGATATCGCTGTACCAGGTCAGGCGCTCGCCGCCGGAAAGCGAAAGCGAAAGCCAGGGGAACGAGCGGATCGGCAGCGTGAGCTGCGGAAACGCATCGACGCGGCCGTAGGCCCCGGCGTAGGAGTCCGGCCGGACGATGTCGAGGTAGGACGCCGAGCCCTGGAACTGGAGATAGAGCGGCGTGCGGCCGAGCCGGGTCTGGCGCAGCCGGTACTCGATCTCGGGAAGCTTGCGCTGGTCGACCGACTGGTCGAAGCTGATGAAGGTCTCGCGGCTGTTGAGCAGGAGGTTGAGGAGGTGCGGTCCCCAGTTGCCGGTCACGGAGGCGCGGCTGTCGATGAAACGCAGCGTATTGCGATCGAAATCGCGCTCGAAGTCGCGGAAAAAGTTGAAGTCCGAGAAGTCCTGGAAGTGGACCATGCCGCGCATCCCCCACGGCAGGTCGTTGGTGACGTGGTTCCACTCCACCTTCCAGCGCCAGTCCTCCTCCTCCAGCGCGAAGGGGTCGCGGACCGCATAGGCGATGACGTCGCCCCGCGTCCCCTCGCTGGGCCGGTAGCGGAGCTCGTTGCCCACGCCCATGTAGTTCTCGCTGAAGAGGTCAAGGTGGAACGTCGTGTCGTAGCTGCGGCCGAGGGTCTGGAAATAGGCCAGCCCCAGCGAGGCGCCGCGGCGCTCGGAATATCCGAAGTTCGGGATCAACAGGCCCGAGGAGCGTTCGCGCTTGACCGGCCAGAGGATGTACGGGGTATAGAACACCGGCAGCTTCTTGGCCCGCATCGAGGCGTTGCGGATGTGGGCATAGCCCTCGATCTCGACGCTCGCGTGGCCGACGCGGAAGCTCCAGTCGGGCACCTCCTGGCTGCAGGAGGTGAACATGCCGCGGGTGATCGTATAGGTTTCCTCGCCGGTCTTGGCGATCTCCTCGCCGCGGAAGTAGTAGTCGGGGGCCACCTGGGCGGTCGCCGTGGTGAGCGTCCCGGTCTTGGTGTCGAGGTCGTAGACGGCCGTCTCGCCGGTGAGCCGGCGCGGCCCCTGGTCGATGATGACGTTGCCCGTGGCGGTGACAATTTTGGTCAAGAGATCGATCTCGGCGCGATCGGCCTGCAGGTCGACGTCCTGGTACTTGATGCGGACGCTGCCTTCGAGCACCGCATAGTTGTCCCGCTCGTAGTCGAGCGAAGCGGCGTTGCCGATGGCGCTGCCGCCCCCCTGGTCCGCAGGGAACTGGAGCTGGAAGTCGATCCGTTCCTCCGGGGAGAGGGGTGACGCGGGCGGGCCCGGCGGGGTTTGAGGAGCGGGAGCGGGCGCCGTCGTGCCTCCGGCGGGCGGCGCCTGGGTCCCCGAGGCCTCGGGCGTGGTCGGTGCCGGTGCCGGAGGCGACGGCGGCGGTTCCGCCCCCTCCTCGGCCGGCGGCATCGTAGGCAACGGCTCCTGTCCGGCCGCGGGGGCGGCCAGCGCGAGGCAGAGCACGAGGAAGAGGCTCAGGGGACCGCGGACGGCGTCGATCATGCGGGCGCTAGTCTAGCCGCTCGACCACCATCGCGGTAGCCTCGCCGCCGCCGATGCAGATGGCGGCGCAGCCGAGCCGCTTCCCGCTGCTCGCGCAGGGCGTGGAGCAGGGTGACCAGGATGCGCGCGCCGGACGAGCCGATCGGATGGCCGAGAGCCACGGCGCCGCCGCGCACGTTGACCCGCTGCGGATCGAGCCCGAGCTCGCGGATGAAGGCGATCGCCACGACGGCGAACGCCTCGTTGACCTCCCAGAGGTCGATGTCGGCCGCCTTGAGGCCGGCGCGCTCGAGCACCGACCGCACGGCGCCGACCGGGGCCGTGGTGAACCACTCCGGCCGCTGGGCCAGCGACGCATGCGCCACGATCCGCGCGATCGGCCGCGCGACCGAGCCCTGCCGCCTGCGATGCCGTGGTGAGCACCAGGGCGGAGGCGCCGTCGTTGATCTTGCTGGCGTTGGCGGCGGTGACCGTGCCGTCCTTCTGGAAAGCCGGCTTCAGGGTCGACATGCGCGACAGGTCGACCTTGAACGGCTCCTCGTCGCGGTCGACCACCGTGTCGCCCTTGCGGCCCTTGACCGTGACCGGGACGATCTCCTCGGCGAAGAGCCCCTTCTCGGTCGCCCCCGGGCGCGGCGATAGCTCTCCAGCGAGTAGGCGTCCTGCTCCTCGCGGCCGACCTTGTATTCCGACGCGCAGAGCTCGGCGCAGTTGCCCATGTGGAGGTCGTTGTACGGGTCCCAGAGCCCGTCATGGATCATCGAGTCGATCAGCTTGCCATGGCCGAGGCGCAGCCCGTCGCGGACGCCGGCTGCCAGGTACGGAGCCTGGCTCATGCTCTCCATGCCGCCCGCGGCCACCACCTGGAAGTCGCCGCAGCGCAGGTCGTTGGCAGCGATCATGACGGCGCGCATGCCCGAGCCGCAGACCTTGTTCAGAGTCAGGGCCCCGGTAGCGGGAGGGCAGCCGGCGCCGAGGGCCGCCTGGCGGGCCGGCGCCTGGCCCTGCCCGGCCGGCAGCACGCACCCCATGTTGACCTGCTGGATCTGGTCGGCAGTCAAGCCGGCCCGTTCAAAAGAGGCAGCCAGAGCCCGCGCCCCGAGGGCATGGGCCGGCAAGCCTGCCAGCGCTCCCTGAAACGCCCCCACGGGCGTACGGACCGCGCTCAGAATGACGACGTCGTCCATCAACATCTCCTGTCTACGGCGGAGGAAACCCGGATGTCGCAGGCCGCCCGCGCAAGGCCCGGGCGGAGTGACGGGATGCTAGCACAGGCGGGCGGACGTCCTCGACCGCCGTCTCTGCTGTTAGAATGTGTATGGCCTGGATAACAACCGGCCGGCCCGGCCGGCCGCCCGTAGAGACGCCCTAGTCCACGACCACCAACTTCGCGGAAACCACCGCGGCCAGGGCGTCTCCAAGGCCCCCGCGACCAAGGCGGCTGCATGCGCCGGCCAACAGGCATCCAGAGCGACCTGTATCGATCCAGCGTCGCACCATAAGCGTTCAGAGTCACCTGGACCGTTGTCGGGTCACCCGTTAAACGTTTGGATCACTCTGGATCGATATCAGAGACCCGATAGACATCCAGAGCGGCCTCTATCGATCGAGCGTCGCCCGTCAGGCGTATCGGGCCACCCTGGATCGCTATCGGGTCATCCGACACTCATCCAGAGCGCCTGGATCGATCCAGCGTCGGCGATAGGCGTTCAGGGTCACCCTGGATCGTTATCGAAGACCCACTACGTATCGAGAGCTCCCTGGATCGATCCACAGTCACCCGATAGGCCACCAGGTCACGCCGAATCGATAACAGGTGACCTGATAGGCATCCAGGCCGGCCCGTCCGCAAGCCTCCCTACCCTCCGCTCGCCCCCTTGATGAACGCCGCCACGTCCGCCTTGAGCTTCTCCCGATCGACCTTGCGGATGTACATCATGTGGCCCGCCTCGTAGTAGGTCATGGTCACCCGCTCCTCGAAGCCGGGATCGAAGGAGAGGTGGTCGAAGGTGTACCGGGTGGCGAAGAAGGGTGTGGCCAGGTCGTAGTAGCCGTTGCCCACGAAGACCTTGAGGGCGGGGTTCTGCGCCATCGCCTGCCGCAGGTCGTCGGCCACGTTGACGTACTGGTTCCTGCCCAGCTCGCCATAATTCCAGGGTCCCACGCCGGTCAGGATCTCGTAGGGCAGATCGCTGCGGAAGCCGAGCTCGCCGCTCACGTAGCTGTTGAGCATCGCCGTATACGGCCCCTGGATCGCGGAGTAGCTGGGATCGCGCTCGGACTCTTCGGCCGCCGCGTTGAGGTCGACCCCGCGGAACCGGCTGTCGAGCCGTCCCACGGTCAGCCGCTGGTCGCGCAGCAGCTCCTTGATGAAGTTGTGGATGACCGGCCGGAGGTTGGTCCGCAGAAGGTAGTCGGGGGAGAGCCCGGTGTAGCGCGAGAGCTTGCCGGCGAGGTCGCGCCGTGCTTCGGGCGTGAGATCGTTGCCAAGCATCAGCGCCGCCGCGTACTCGCCCTGGGCGAAGCGCTCGGCCTCGGCTACCGCCTGCTTCAGGCCGGCCCGCTGGAGGTCGTCCGGCAGCTTCTTGTGGTACCAGGCGGTCGCCGTGTAGGTCGGCAGGAAGAGCGGATAGCCGAGGTCGTTGCCGACGTTGAAGTAGGCGGTCTGGAAGTTGAGGATGGACGAGATGAGGACGAGACCGTTGAAGTACATCCCGTGCCGGTCCTGGAGATAGTTCGAGAGCCCGGCCGCGCGGGTCGTGCCGTAGCTCTCGCCAGCCAGGAATTTGGGCGAGGCCCAGCGCCCGAAGCGGCTCGTCCAGAGACGGATGAATTCCCCGACCGACTCGACGTCCTCCTGGACGCCGTGGAACTGCCTCGGGTTCTCGCCCGGGACCGCCCGGCTGAAGCCGGTGGAGACCGGATCGATGAACACGAGGTCGGTCACGTCGAGGAGCGACTCGGCATTGTCGGTCAGGCGGTAGGGGGGCGCGGCCGTCAGCCCTTCGTCGTCCATGACCACCCGGCGCGGCCCGAAGGCGCCCAGGTGGAGCCAGACCGAGGACGAGCCCGGACCGCCGTTGAAGGTGTAGGTGACCGGCCGCTTCGCGGGGTCCTGGACGCCGTCCTTCGTATAGGCGATGAAGAAGACCGAGGCCTTGGGCCGGCCGTCCTCCTCCTTGAGCAGCAAGGTGCCGGTGTTGGCGGTATAGGAGATCGCCGTGCCGCCGACGGTGATCCGGTGGTGGGTGGTGACGATCTTCTCTTCCGGCTTCGGCGGCTGGTACGGGGGGATCTCGACCTTCTTGTCCGGCTGCGCCTGAGCAACTGCGAGCGACGCGAGCAGGGAAAGGGCGAGGATGAGGGAAAGGGGGAGGCGGAGGGGGGTGTCGATGCGCAAGATAGCTCTCCTGGTCATGGCCTGGTCATTGGCCTTCGGTCGGATGCCATTATCCCCGATAGATCCCCGAAAGCGCGGCGGGGCATTTCTGCTATCAGGGTTCCGTCAAAATCGTCGTAGCGGGGGCCTCCCGCCGCCCACCCTCACCAGCCGTCCCCCTCTCCCACCCGCACTCACGCCCACCCGGGAGAGGGGGCGCCACCGCCCAAGGTCTTGAAAAAAAGAGCGTTGGGGGGTTCCCCCTCTCCCGGGAGGATGGGAGTGCGGGTGGGAGAGGGGGCCAGGGGGTGAGGGTCTTGGGGCGGGGGGAAACTCCGCCTCCGCCCCACTTCGACGAGTCCCTGTTTCTGCTATCCTGCACCGTTGACTTCGTAAGCTTGGAGGCGGCCATGCACATTGCCTTTCTCAAACCCCCCGTCGGCGGGATTCTGGGTCTCGAGATGCTGACCTTCGTCGAGCCTCTCGGCCCGATCTCCATCGCCGGCGGCCTGGAGGCCGACGGTCACACGGTCCGGATCTTCGACCTGCGCATCGAGGGGGAAGAAAAGGGCATGGCCCTGTGCCGCGCCTTCGAGCCGCGGGTCGTGGGTCTGCAGTGCAACTTCACGACCGAGCGCCCCCGCACCCTCCGCCTGGCCGAGCGGGTGCGCCGCGAGATCCCGGACGCCTTCATCGTCGTGGGAGGGCACGACGCCTCCCGGGAGCCCGACTGGTTCGGCCATCCGGCCCTGGACGCCGTGGCCATCGGCGACGGCGAAGAGGTCATGCCCACCCTGGTCGAGGCGCTGGACCGCGGCGGCGACCTGGCGAAAGTCCCGGGCTTGCTCCTGAAGACCAGCAACGGCCCCACCTTCACCGGCCATGCGCCGACCCGCAAGGACCTGGACACCCTGCCCCTGCCGGCGCGCCACCTGATCGCCCACTACGCGCCCAGCTACTACATCAATTTCAGGAAGCCCCTGGCCCTGATGGAGACTGCCCGCGGCTGTCCATTCAAGTGCAACTTCTGCTCGGTCTGGAAATTCCACGAGAGCACCTTCCGCGAGAAGTCGCCCGAGCGGGTCGTCCGCGAGCTCCAGCAGATCGAAGCGCCCAACGTCTTCATCACGGACGACATCTTCTGGATGGACGTTCGGCGCGGCGAAGAGATGGCGCGGCAGATCAAGGCGGCCGGTATCCGCAAATACTTCACCGTCCAGACCCGGACCGACATCATCTGCAAGTTCCCGCATCTCATCGAGATGTGGAAAGATTGCGGCAGCCTCTCCATCTTCCTGGGCCTGGAGTCGGTCACGGACGAGGGCCTCAAGGCCGTCAACAAGAGCAACACGGCCAACAACAACGTCCGCGCCCTGGCGATCCTCAAAGAGCTGGGTGTTGGCTACACGCCCAACTTCATCGTCGATCCGGCCTGGGACCGGGAGGACTTCGCCCGCCTGCGCGCCTGGATTGACGACACCGGCGCCTACAATAGCGGCTTCTCGGTCCTGACCCCGCTGCCCGGCACCGACCTCTGGGACACCGCGAAGCAGCACGTCACGACCCACGACTGGGAGATGTACGACATCGTCCACGCCGTGCTCCCGACCAAGCTCCCGCTGGAGGAGTTCTACGAGGAATACTCGCGGCTCTGGCGGCACGTCCTCGACGTCCGCTACCGCCACCGCGGCAAGGCGCGAACCTACCTGGCGCTTGGAGCGGCCCTGGCCACCGGCAAGGTCTCGCTGGGAGCCGTGCGCAAGGGGATGAACATCGCCAAGGTCTTCAGCAAACCCGAGACGTTTCTGAGCGCACACCAGAGGACCCCGGCCGAGCCCAAGCTCGCCGTGACGGTCCGAGCCCCGGCGCGGAACGATGGCGATTCAATTCAGCCGCCGCCTCGCCATTGTGGGCGGTATCCTCATACCGATCGCCGAAACGATTCGCCGCTGGCACCAATTGGGCGATCTTCAGATCTTGCCCTTTTGGATCGACGACTATTTCCTGGGCGCTTTCCTGCTCTACGGTGCCTGGCGTACAGGTAAAGATGTCCGCAGCGGCAGGCCGTTTCTTGCAGCCGCCTGGGGCTTTACCTGCGGCATGGCCTACTCCAGCTTCTTCAGTCAACTGGCCCATCTCAACGAGCCGGATCCATCTTCTTTTCCTACAGAGTGGGTCGTAGCCTTCAAAGGTGTGGGGCTCGCACTGGCCATCGCCGCGTTGATCGCAAGCTTGAGAGCGGGGCCTGAACCGTAGGAGTCCCCCCCCAGACCTGCTTCGAAGCGAGACCGGGGCGGTCTCCGTATAAAGAGCTGTGGGCTGCTTCGGCTTGATCGTGCATCTCGCCTTCTGGGGACTGCTCTGGCACGGCCGGGACAAGATCGGGCTGCGCTGGAAGGTCGGCCTCGTCCTTCTCTATGCGTTGGGCTGGTGGGGGAGCCGGCTGCTCCCAGGCGGCCCCTACTTCTTCTTGTCACTCCTCGCGCTGATCGATATCGTCCTCGTGCTGGTCGTCTTCGAGGGGGATGTCCGCATCACGTGAGAAGCGCTCCGCCTCGACGATCCTCTTTTTCCCTCCGTCTGACGTTTCATGCCAAGGGCAAGCGCTGGTGGCCAGCGCGGCTCAGGCGCCACTCTCTCTTTTACTTAGGACCTCGAAGAGCTCAATCAGATGGCGGCGATGACAAATCTCAGAGAGCGACGAAATGCACACTAGGAGGATGAGTATGAACACGAAATCGTTCATCTCAGACCAATTCTGCAACGTTAGAAAGATTTGGGCAGCGATGACGAAGAGAAGCGACCCATAAACGATCCAGAGCTCCTTGCGCAATTTTCGCGAAAGTTGCTGCCGCTGCACCGGGTCTCGGAGGCTTTCCACGAAATTATCGGTAGGCAGCCTCCAAAAACTTGACTTGTTCGAAGAGGAACCGGCAGACATCGGTCTATCTCCTTTCCAGCCAGCCATCCTGGACACTATGGTCCGCGACACCAACACCTCTAAAAGACGAACAGAACTTTAGATCGGCCAGTCGCGGTAGGGACGCCGAAGCGCCCCCCGCACAGATCCCGGCGTGCGGTTTTTCCGCACCGGGCTCTTCGGTTACCCTCGCTTCCGCACTCAGCAACTCAGACAAGAACCATCTGCCGATGCCGACTCTCCGCGATCCAGGGTTCCTCCAGTGGAAATCGCTTCAGCAGGGCGCTGAACTTCACCCAGCTCATCCGGCTCTTTTGACTCCGCCTCCCCAACCACTTCATCAGCAGCCGTTTCGCTTGATTGAAGTATGAGCATAGGCTTGCGTAGTTGCCGATCACCCCGTAGTAATTATAGTGCCCACGAAGCCTCGCGTTCAACGCCCCCACCAACTGGCGTACCGGCAGGTGCCGCTCGGCCTTGATCCACTCGGTCACCCTGGTCAACGACGCCCGAAGCCGCTTGCGCGATGTCCGGCACGTCACCCGGGCCACTCCCTTGTGGTCCTTCACCCAGCGGAACTCGAACCCGAGGAAGTCGAACCTCTCCGAGCTCTTGCCCAGTTGGAACCGGCTGAACCGCACCATCCGGCTCTTCTCCGCCGAAAGCTCCAACCCGTACTTCGCCAGCCGTTTCGGCAGGACCCGGAAGAACCGCTCGGCCTCCTCATGCCACTGGAAGGCGAACACCACATCGTCCGCAAACCGGCACATGAAGGCCCGCGCTTTACACCGGGGCTTCACCACCTCCGTGAACCAAAGGTCCAGAACGTAGTGAAGGTAGATATTGGCAAGCACGGGTGATATCCCACTACCTTGCGGACAGCCCGTGTCCGGGTGGATCACCTTCCCACCCTCTTCCAATACTCCCGCCTTGAGCCATTTCCAGATCAGCCGCAGGAACGGCCGATCGTTGATTCTCAGCTCGAGCATCTCCATGAGCTTCTCATGGTCGATCCGGTCGAAGAACCCCTTGATGTCAATCTCCACAACGTAACCGTAGCAACCAAACTGAAGCTCCTGTTTCAGCGTCCGCACTGCTTCCCGCGCATTACGGCCGAGCCTGTATGCCCAACTGCACGGCAGAAAGATCGGCTCGTAGATGGCATTGAGAATGCGGGAGACTGCGATCTGGAGCAGCTTGTCCTCCACCGCCGGGATCCCCAGTGGCCGAGTCGCTGTACTCCCTTCCTTCGGAATGTGACGTCGCCGGACCAGCTTCGCCCGGTAACTACCCCGCTTCACACGCTCCCAAAGGTCTCTTACGTTTCCCGCCAGATCCTTCGCGTAAGCCCGGGCCGAAACCCGATCCACGCCGCTGGCAGCTTTCTTGTTGACTCGCTCCCAGCAGGACAGAAGGAACGTCATGGTCAGCAGACCAAAGAGATTGCCGAAACGGTGGTTCTTGTCAGAGCTTGCCTTGTTCGCTATTCCCCGCAGGGAGGTTGGCATGAGTTGTCCAGCCTGTCGCATCTGGGTCATGTTTCCTTTGCGGGCTACGGGTTCCCGTCAGCTCCTTCCCCATGTGAACGGCTCTCCCGTTCTCGGAGTACTATGGGCTGATCCGACTCCCCAATGATCTTCAGTCTCCCTTGCCTTTTCGGTTCAGGTCGCCTACCTGTCATCTCTCGTCGATCCTCCGTTTAGGCGCCAGGCATTCTCTCTGGGTCCGGGTTTCCCCTTCTGTGCCTAGCCAGCCTCGCGCCTTGCAGATTGCCTCTCTAAGAGTGCAGGAATCAATGGGGTCTCCCAAGTTCTTCGACGCTCCTCTCCATGCATGCCATGTCCTGATGACCCCGGCAGGCTTCCAGAATCTCACCAAAGCGATTCCTTCGCGTGGGCTTCTCGCAAACGTAAACGATCGCCGCCTGCATCTGTAATCGGCGCTTTCGGGGCTGTACCAGACCTGGGGGAGGTGCGGTCTCCCTTACGGCCTACATGGTTCCCTGTGTACGCTTCAGACCTCTTGTTCGGTTCGTCGACGTCGACTCTCCTCCGCCAGATCTGCAACACTCGGTACGGGTGGTTGGTTAGACCTTACCCGGCAGGGACTTACACCCTGCAAGAAGCGCCAAGCTTGTCTTGGCGCACACGCTGCTGCCGATGAGCGGCGGCTTTGCCGTCCGCTCGATCGGCGGGGTTGGGCGCTCTGCAATCAGCTACTCGGTTGTGGTCTTGCCCACGACCTCTACCTCCGGTGCCGGCACCAATTTTTCTGGATGCTCCTTCTGTAGCTGCATGAGGTAGGCCACCAAACGATAGGGGTCGTGCCCGAAGCGTTCCGAAATCCGGTGACGCACCTCCCGAATGGCGGCAATTTCCTCTTCGCCCTGGTCGACCGAGGTGTCAAGTTCTTGGCTCATGGCTTTTCACCTAACAATTCCAGAGGAGTTGCCAGCACCGGCACATACAGACCGAGCAGGCTGTTGACTCGGCGAATGTGACCGAACCTGTTGGCATTCGCCAAGTGCTGGCAGTTCCATGTTACCAGAAACTCGCACTTGTGGTAAAGCGCGCAAGATCCTTAGCCCTCTGATTTAGCTGACCTTACATCTTTTCCGTATCCACGTCAAGGTTCACAGACGTGCGTGAATAGGCATTCTGGCGGGCCGGTGCTTCGAAAGTCGCGACTCCGTCGCGACGACGAGCGAAGGATGCTGGCCGGATGGGATCTGGCCCTACAGACACCTGGCGTTTCAGGGAGACCAGAAATTCTTCCGCGTCAGAGAAGGCAGACCAGAACTGGTACAGGGAAGCGATCTACGTCACGGAATCGGGAATGAAGGCGTCTTAGGAGGTGGCTCAAGTCGTGCGCCGTCAACGAGTTGGCATGGTTCGTGTGAAGTCCCTTGCGGCGCGGCTCGGTCTTATAAGACAACAGGCTCCCCCCGCACCCTCGCTTCCGGCACTCTACCCAATAGAGAGCGCTCCCCGCGTCCCATCTCGGGGCGGAGCGGAAGCGCTCCTGAAAGGAGATGCCTCATGACCGTCCTTCTTCTCACACTCCTGAGTCTCTTCGCCCTCTTCGGCGCGAACAGCCTCTCGGGGGACCTCGGAAGCACCATGGACCCGGATGGTTTGCAGAACGACCTCGGAAGCACCATGGACCCGAACGGCTAGCCGAGGTCCCGGCGCCGGTGCGTTCTGCCCGGCGCCGAGTTCCCTCTTTCCAGAACTCGTTCTCTGTGTATACTCTCTTTTCGGAAAGAAGCTCCTACCCTGGAAGGAGGGTCGAGATGGCCGTGGGCCACCTGACGGAGGATCTCTTGCGCGCTGTCGCCCGGGGAGAGCTGCCTCCACGGGCGATCGTCGAGATCGGAGTCTCGCATCTGATGAGTCTCTGCGAGACATGCCGACAGGAGATCGAGACTTTTTGGAGGAAGGCGAAGGAGGATCCGGCGGCGCAAGGCCTGAGTCTCCTCCCTGCCATGGTCGGTCAGCAGGTGTCCCGTCTGGAGGAGGATCTGCGGCGCGCCACCCGCGACCTCCGCGACCTGCTGGACCTTCCTGCAGAGGAACGCCTCGGCCGCATTCGCCGCGCCCGGGGCCGGTTCCGCAGCCCTCTCCTCGTCCGGAGGCTGCTCGAAGAGAGCCAGAAGCGGCTTCCGGACGAGGCCGAGGAGGCCTTGCAGCTTGCAGAGCTGGCACGGACAGTGGCTCAGCACATCCCCTACCTGCCCGGCTCCTTCGACCTCCTCGCCCTGGCGAACGCGGAGAAGGCGAACGCATTGCGGGCGCAAGCCCGCCTGACTCAGGCAGAAGAGACCTTCAGCCATGCACGCCTGCTGGTCCGGGATCATGGGGTGACCGATCCCGAGGTGCTCGCCCGGGTGGCCGAGCTTCGAAGCGTCGCTGCGCAAGGACCAGCGGCGCTTCGCGGAGATGGAAGAGCTCCTCGCCCAGGCCGCCTTGCACTATGGCCTGGGCCGAAACAGAGCCGGCATCGGTCGCGTGCTCCTCCAGCTTGCGGACATCTCTTTCTACCGTGGCGACGTGGATCGGGCGATCACCGAGATCCGGCGCGCGGCCGAGGCGATCCCGGCCGAGGCCGACCCGCGGCTCTACCTGTGCGCGCGCTACAACCTGGCGCGCTATCTCGTCGAAGCGGGAGAGCACGATCAGGCGGCAGATCTCCTGGCCGTGGATGCTGATCTCTACTGCCGTTTCCCGGACGCCTGGACCCAACTGAGGGTCACTTGGCTGCACGGCAAGATCGCAGCTCGCCGAGGCGTTTCGGAAGAGGCGGAGAGGATCTTCCTGGAAATCCGCGACGGATTTGTAGCCCGCGGCAACGGCTATGACGCGGCCACCGTCTGCCTGGAGGATCTCGCCCCTCTGTACCTTCGGGAAGGCCGGACCGCGGATCTCAAGAGAGTCGCCGACGAAATGTATCCGATCTTCCAATCCCAGGACGTCCACCGCGAAGCCTTGACAGCCCTGGTCGTCTTCCGCGAAGCCGCCCGCCGCGAAGAGCTGACCCTGCGAAAAGTCCGCACCTTCGCCGCCTACCTCCGAGAGGCGCGCTGCATCCCCGGCTTGGTGTTTCAGGAGGAGTAGAGGCAGCCGGAATTTTCGACGGTCCGGCTGGTGAGCGTTTTAACTTTCCGGCGGTCCGCCGGAATTTTCCGACGGCTTGGGCGGCAGCTCTGAGATCAGAGGCTCGATGATCCTGTTTTTCCTCCGTCTGCGAGTGAAGAGCTAGACGACACAACCGACCGGCGATCACCGGGAGGACAACTGAAACAGCTCTTTTTCGCAGGGGCGGGTTTCGCCCGCCAAGGAGGCTCTCCATGCTCAGCCCACGGATTCATCCCTTCCTCGGTCTCGCAGGCATCATGCTTCTGGCCGTCAATCCCGGCTCTGGTGCGCAGCTCGCAATGCGGTTCCTCCTCGATGCCGCGGCGTCTATCGTTGGCGTGGATGCGGCGCGGCCGGAGCCCATCGAAGTGGAGCCGGACGGCCTTATGTCCACCGGTTTCATCGAGGAGGGCGGCTCGGAGCAGTAACGGGCGCTGCTGCCTCGAAGGCCAACAGGCGCTGCCGGGCCTCGCGGGTGGCGGTGACGTGCTCGCCTCGGGTCGCCGCCAGGGTCCGGTAGCTCGCACGCAGCAGCGGCTCTGCCTGGCGGCGTCGCCCCTCCGCCGCCAGCACCGCTCCCAGGACACTTTCGGCATCGGCGATCCGCCAGTCTCCCGGGACCTTGCCCCGCCGCAGGCGCGCCAGGGCTTTTTCCAGGAGCCTTCGCGCATCCACCAGCTTTCCCTGATCCAGCCGCAGCACGGCGAGGTTGCGCTCGCTGCGGGCGAGCTCGGCGTGCTCGTCTCCCAGCCGCTGGCGTCGGAGCTCGAGGGCCCGGAGGTAGAGCCGTTCGGCCTCGGCCGGATCGCCGCGGGCGAGGCGCACGTTGCCCAGGAGGTCGAGGACCGGCGCCAGCTCCGTGTGCTCGGGGCCGTAGGCGGCGAGGCGGATGCGCAGCGCCTCGCGCAGAAGGGGCTCCGCCGCCGTGAAGTCGCCGCGGCTGTAGAGCAGGGTCCCCAGGCTGCGCAGGCTGTAGGAGACGCGCGGATCGTCTCGGCCGAAGGTGCCGAGCCGCAGCCGCAGCCCCTGCCGGTAGAGCGCCTCGGCGTCGTCGAACTGGCCGCGATAGAGCCGCACGGTCGCCAGGTTGTCGAGGTTGACTGCCCGCTCGTCCGGCGTGGCGGTGCCGTCCTGCTCATAAAGCGTCCGGGCCTCGCGGAACAGCGCGTCGGCGGACGCGTAGTCCCCGCGGTCGAGGTCGAGCGCTCCAAGGTTGTTGAGGCGGACCGCCAGGCCCGCATGGTCCTGGGGCTGGTGGTCGCGCCAGATGGCCAGAGACTCGGCCAGGGCTTTGTGCGCGGCTTCGCCGTCGCCGAGCTTGCGATGGACGCGGCCGAGGGTGTCCAGGACCTGGGCGCGGAGGTCGGGCTCGGCCGCGAGGTCCGCGAGCTGGTGCTGGGTCCGGTCCAGGACCTGGATCACGGTGGCGTCGGTCCGGCGGTCGGGATCGGCGAGGTTGAGGAGCCCCTGCAACACCGCGATGGTGCGCTCCGTGCGCTGCTGCTCGGCCTCCCTGCGCTCCTGCTCGCGGACCAGGAAGGCTCCGGCCAGCATCAGTGCGACCAGCGTGGCGGCGAGGCCAAAGCGGTGGCGGCGGAGGAATTTGCCGCCGCGATAGAGCACCGTCCCCCGGCGCGCCAGGACCGGGTGCCCCGCCAGGTGCCGGCGGATGTCGTCGGCAAGCTGGTCCGCCGTAGCATAGCGGCGCCGCGGCTCCTTGCGCAGCGCCTTGAGCACGACGGCATCCACATCGCCGGCCAGCCGCCGGAGCTTCCCCGGGTCTTCCGCTCCCGGCTCGGTGCTCGGCCGCGCCGGCTCCTGCTCGCAGATCCGCCGCGCCACCTCTTCGAGACCGCAGGTGTCCAGCCCGGTGGGGAGCCGGCCTGTCAGGAGGCGATAGAGCAGGACCCCCAGGGAATAAAGGTCGCTGGCCGGCGTGACCGGCTCGCCCCGCACCTGCTCCGGGCTGGCGTAGCGCGGCGTCATGGGCCGCTCCAGGGTGCGGGTGAGATCCGCCAGGCCCTCCGCCGGATCGAGGAGCTTGGCGATGCCGAAATCCAGGAGCTTGGGCACGCCCTCGCCGGTGACCAGGATGTTGCCGGGCTTGATGTCCCGGTGCACGACCAGGTTCTGGTGAGCGAAGGCGAGGGCCGAGCAGATCGGGAGGAGGAGCTCCAATCGCTCCCGCGTGGTCAGGTGCCTCTCCTCGCAATAGGAGTCGATCGGCACGCCCTGCACATGCTCCATCACCAGGTACGGCCGGCCGTCGTCCGTGGTGCCGCCGTCCAGCAGCCGCGCGATGTTGGGGTGGTCCAGCCGGGCGAGGATCTGGCGTTCGAGATGGAAGCGGCGGAGGATGAACGGGCTCGCCAGCTCGCGCGGCACGAGCTTCAGAGCGACCTGTTGCTCGAAGTCGTCCTCCCGTTCGGCCCGGTAGACCGAGCCCATGCCGCCGCGGCCCAGCAGCTCGACGATCCGGTAGGGGCCGATGCGCGTGCCCGGCGGCAGGCCCGGGGCTTCGCTGTCGGCAGCCACCGGAGCCGGCAGAAAGCCCTCGGCAGCGCTCTCGAACATCAGGAGCGACTGGACCTCCCGGCGCAGCTCCGCGTCGCCGCCGCAGGCCTCTTCCAGAAACGATGGCCGCGCCGCGAAGGGGACGTCCAGCGCCTGCTCCACCAGCGCCAGAGCCCGTCCCCGGCGGTCGGGCGCCGCAACGCTCTCGTCCTTCACGAGTGGCCTCCAACCTCCTGAGCCTGGAACACGGTTGAACCTTGAGTGTAGCAGGATGACTGGATTCGTGACCGGGTTGCGCGTCCTCTCCAGAACCGAACCGCAAGGAGAAACAAAATGAGCAAGATCAAAGTCTCGCAGATTTCAGGTTTTCTGTTGTTGGCACTGTCGCTGATGCCGGCCCTGGCGTTCGCCGATGTCGTGGGCAATGGCACCGTGGTGGGCGTCAACTGGCCCGGCAGGGGAGACGAGAAGGACTTCGACGTCGACAACGGGGATGCGGTGAACGGTGGGCACGAGGTGTACACGCCTAAGCAGGCTACGAAGTGGGTGAAAGCCGGGGAGAAGTACAACCTCATCATGGTGACCAAGAGCCGCGCCCAGCTTTACATCGTCTTCACGGGGACCGGTCACGAACAACCCGCTCTCGAGACGACCCTCGATCGCATCGGCGCCGTCGTCGACGGCATCGGGGTTGGCGACAAACCCATTCAGGAGGGCGACACCGTCAAGATTTCGACGCAAGCCGCGGAAAACGGTGGCGTCGACGTCACGCTCGATGTGTACAGGGAGAAAGCGGCGGTGGCGACGTTCTCATTTGTACAGAAGCAGTAGGACCAAGTCAGGGCGCGGGCTATGCTCCCGCGCCCTGACTCTGCAGCTCCGCCCACGGAATTTCATAGGCGCTGCTGCGGCCTCCCTTGCCGGCCGGCACGAGACAGCCCTTGGCGACCAGATCGGACAGCTCGCGCCAGGCCGTGGCGCGGCTGGTGCGGCCCAGGCCCATGTACTTGCGGTTATTGATGCCGCCGGCAAATCCTTGCGGACCGGCGTCGAGCAACCGGTTCAAGACCTTGCGCTGCCGCTCGTTGACCTCTACGGCCTGAAAGCGCAGCCAGAAGCGCGCCTTGCCGAGCGTGCGGGCGATGATCGAATGGGCCTCTGTGGCAGCATCCTCGACCTGCTCCAGGAACCAGACCAGCCAGGGCGTGATGTCCAGGTCCCCGCGCTGGGTGCGTTCCAGGATCTTGTAGTAGGCACTGCGCCGGCGCTGGATCTGCGCCGACAGGCTGAAGAGCCGCATGGGCCTGCGCTCGTCTTGGGCGATGGCCATGTCGGTCACAGCGCGGGCCAGCCGGCCGTTGCCGTCCTCGAACGGATGCAGCGTGATGAACCAGAGATGAGCGATCCCGGCACGCACCAGCCCGTCCAGGTCCTTCGCGGGCTCTCCGAGCCAACCGAGGAAACGGACGAGCTCCGCCTCCAGACGCTCGCGCGGCGGGGCCAGGAAGTGGACGCGCTCCCCGCCAACGCCGCCGGACACCATCTCCATCGGTTCGGTGCCGCGCAACTGCCCGCGGATGGCCCTGAGTCCCGAGTAGCCGGTGGGAAACAGCGCCGCCTGCCAGCCCAGCAGCCGCTCCAAGGTGAGAGGAGCGTCGAACCGGCGGGTGGCATCGAGCAGTACGTCGATGAGCCCGTCGATGGCGCGGGAGGGAACCGGCAGGCCGGCGGTGGGCAGCCCGAGATGCCGGGCCACCGAGGAGCGTACGGCATCCAGGTCCAGCCGTTCTCCCTCGATGGCGCTGGTCTGCACACCGTCCTCGACGAGGATGCTCACGTCCGCGTCCAGGGTCAGGGCCGGATCGAGCAGGCCGGCCGCCCCCAGGATACGGCCCTGGGCCAGACGGGCGTGGGCGAGCACCGGCGAGATCTCCGTCTCGCGCCAGCGGAAAGCGGGCCAGTCGTTTTGTTCCCAGATCCAGGTCGGCATCAGCGGCTAATCGCCTCACAGGATGAGGCGATTATGGCCTGCATTCGCCTCACCGCCAAGCAGGGATCCCCGGGAAGCTCACCCCGCCGGGCAAAGAACAAGCCCTGCGGTGTCTGGCCGCGTGGAGTCCAGAGCTGCACCCGGCTTTCGAGCTGTACCTGGCGGCGGCCCAGCAGGCGCAGGAACGCCTCGTTGACCAGGGCGGTGGGCTGGAGGGTGTGGCCGGGCCTCTCCCGCACCAGATAGGCGCGGGCCAGCCCCCGCAGGTCTTCGAGGATCAGCGGCACCAGCCGCTCCAGGGCCTGCGGATCACCGCCGCTCCGTGATGACCAGATCGGCTCCCCGACTGCGCGTCCTCTACAGACATTCACCAGGAGTCGGCGAGGGTCGGGGATGGGCCGGCCGGTCCCTTCGGCTCCTGGTCTTCTTCCGAGAACTTCAGAGGCCCGACGAGGAGAGACCCATGTTCATGCAGGACAAAACAGTGAGACCTTCAGCCCGAAAGAAGGCTGTGCGACAGAAACTCATGCTGGCTCTCGCATGCGTGACGCTACTTATCCCGGCGACCGGGTGCGTCCCGAAATCACCCCCAACGCTGGCTCCGGGAGTCTCGCCCACTGGCCAGCCCGCGGGGTCGAGCCAGTGCAACACAAGCGGCGACAGCGCGGAGGTCAAAGCCTTCAAGCAGGAAGCAGAAAGGTTGTTCAATGAGGTTTACCCGGTGTGGAGCACCCAATCTAACGCCTTGTGGCGCAACGCCTGGGCGATGGACACGCTTCTCGACTACTTCGCAGTATGCGACGTCGACGCCTCGTCCTATGGAGATACGGTCCTCCAGGCACTCAATCCGTCGACCACGGTGAACGGCTGGTGGGATGATTTCGGCTGGGTCGGCATCGCCGCGCTGCGCGCTGCCGAACAGAACATCTCCCCAGACCATCGCGACGACTTTCTGAAGGTGGCCATCAACACCTGGGCCTACATGTACGGGCCGGGTTGGTCGAAGACCAATCCTGCCATCTTCCCATTCATCGATGAAAGCATTCCTGGATGGAAGGCGTTCAGAGCCAATCACACACCCAACGTGGGGGCTCCGAACGTCTGGAAAGATATCGAGCAAACCTGGCCCGGGGTCACCCAGGATCAGAAGATGCAGCGGAAGCCCCGCTATTCGCCGGGAGGGGCATGGAACTCGACGATCACGGATGGCAGCCAGCCCGTGCCGGTGACGGCCTATCAAGGGACAGGCGCCTATCTGAATCCCATTCAGAACACGGTGACCAACGGCCTGTACGCCATCCTGACTCTGCGGATCTACCGCGCCTCGCAGAATCCGGCTTTCAGGCAGGTGTTCAGTGAATCCGGGCTTGACCCCGACGCCTGCCTGCAGGCATGGAAGGATCAGATCGGGTGGCTCAACCAATGGATGGTCGAGACCACGGACACCGACGAGTCGTTGCTGGTCCAGACCCAGGCAGGATCGCTGGTCCGGGAGCGTGTATCGACTTTTGATGACGGCAAATATTGGGATGCCGCCTATATCAATAACCTGGTCTGGACCGGAGACCAGGGTTTGCTCATCGGCGCCTTGCGCGAGGGCAAGGCCGCGGGCTACCTGCAGCCGGAACCGAAGGTGTTCAGCCTCTATTCCGACATCATGGAGGGTGTTTTCAAGAACGGCTATCGCCCACGTACCTACGGCACAGTCACGGGGAGCTTCCTCTTGCCATGGATGATGATTGGTCCTGGCGATGCTTATACGGCACGTCCGCCAGGCGGCGATACCGGCGACTACCTGACCGGGAACGCCGTATTCATGCGCTATCTGCTCCAGGCGTACAAGGCAGATCCGGATCTTGTCAAGGGTTACAAAGATGATGTTCTGAGCTCGGCCAGGAGCCTCGTCAAGATTGGAGACAACGCCTCTGCCCGGCCTCCTGGGCGCTGCAATGCGTACACTCCTTATGTAACGTCATTTCCTACCGACGAGATGACGGCGCCCGTCAATCGATTGTCGGAGCTCCTCCTGGCGATCGAGATGAGCGATTGAAGGCCGCTCGACGGGCTACGCTCCCGCGCCCTGGCTCTGCAGCTCCTTGAGCAACCACATCTTGGCCGCCTTGAGGTCGCGCTGGACGGTGGCCGGCGAGACCTCGAGGGCCAGGGCGATCTCGTCGAAGGTGAGGCCGCCGAAGTAGGAGAGCTGCACCGCATCGGCCTGCCGCGGCGCGAAGCTCGCCAACTCGTTCAGCGCTTCGTCGAGGGCCACCAGGTCCACGTCCTGCCGCACCGGCAGGCCCAACGCCTCCTCGATGGGCAGCGGCGGCGTGCCGCCTCCATGGCGCGCCGCCTTCTTGCGCCGGGCGTGGTCGACCAGGATGCGGCGCATGGTCTGGGCGAGGACGGCAAAGAGCTGCACCCGGCTCTCGAGCTGCACCTGCCGGCGGCCCAGCAGGCGCAGGAACGCCTCGTTGACCAGGGCGGTCGGCTGGAGGGTATGGCCAGGCCTCTCCCGCGCCAGGTAGGCACGTGCCAGCGACCGCAAGTCTTCGAGGATCAGCGGCACCAGCCGCTCCAGGGCCTCCGGGTCGCCGCCGCTCCAGGCGTCGAGGATTTCGGTGACCTCCTGGCTCGACTCAGGCTGCATGGCGCCCATTCTAGGGTGCACTGGCGGAAGCGCAAAGCGGCCGTACAGTGAAGAACCAGTCGGTGGTACAATCAGACGTACCACAGGAGGGTCTACCATGCCCCGAGTCAACCTTGAAGAAGATATCCGCCCTCTTTCGGAGTTCCGCGCGGACGCTGCGGGGATGATTCAGAAGGTTCGGGAAAGCAAGAGAGCTTTGGTGCTCACTCAAAGAGGCCACTCCTCGGCCGTAGTTCTGGACATCGGCGAGTATCAGCACCTTCTTGACGAGATCGAGTTGCTCCGAGACGTCTGCTTGGCGGCTCGCCAGATTGGCGATGGGGAGGGAGTTTCTCATCGGGAGGCTCTGAGTCAGGCCCTCTCAAGGCTCCGAGCTTGAAAGTCATCTGGTCTCCGCTGGCGATCGACCGTGCCGTCGAGCAGGCCAGACACATCGCCAAAGACAATCCAAGGGCTGCCGAGAAATGGCTGAAGGGACTCTTTGCCGCCGCCAGGCACCTGGCGCGGCTGCCGAAGATGGGGAGGATGGTGCCGGAATGGGAAAACTCGGAGTTTCGAGAGCTGAGTTACGGCAGATACCGCATCATCTATCGGATCGAAGCGCAACAAGTCTCCATCCTGACGGTTCGCCATAGCAGCCGGCTCCTCGACCCGACCGAGCTTCCCCCTTCGGGCCCTTCGGGACACTGAGGCCGGGCAGTGGGCCCGGTGTGCTAAGCTCGCCGCCATCTCATGATCAGATCCTCCCCCGAGGGGATCACCCTTCTGCTGCGCCAGTGCCGTGCGGGCAGCGACGAGGCGGAGCAGGAGCTGTGGCCGGTCCTCTACCGCGAGCTCAAGATCCTCGCCCGCAGTGTGCTTCGCGGGCAGCCCGGAAAGCGCCGGCTCGGCACGACGACCCTGGTCCATGAGGCCTACCTGCGGCTGCTCGGTCCCGCCGCCTCCGGCCTGGAGTGGCACGACCGCGGGCACTTCTTTGCGGTGGCGGCCCGCGCCATGCGTTTCGTCCTGGTCGACGAGGCGCGGCGGCGGCTCGCCGGCAAGCGGGACGGGGTCGATACCCGGGCGGAGATCCCGGAGGACTGCCGCAATCCTGTAAGCCAACCCCCGGAAGAGCTGTTGGCGGTCCATCAGGCCCTGGAGCGGTTGGCCAAGATCCAACCGCGCTACGAGAAGCTGGTGGAGATGCGGTACTTCGCCGGCCTGTCGGTCGACGAGACCGCCGAAGCCCTCGGCGTGTCGCGGCCCACGGTGGTGCGCGACTGGCAGGCTGCGCGGACGTGGCTTTATGGTGAGCTCCGCGCCTGAGAGGGGTTCTCTTCCGTCGCACGCTCTCCTCCGGGTGGGCGAGATCGTCCTTGCCGCGGCCTCTCTGGAGCCGGGAGAGCGGGACAGCTTCCTGCGGCAGGTGACGATCTCCGAGCCGGCGGTCCTCATGGAGGTGCGCCGCCGGCTGGAGATGGCCGCCGCGCTGCCCGAGAGCTTCCTCGCCGTGCCTGCCGGCGAGCTGCTGGCCGCGGCGGAGCGTGCCCGCGATCCCACGGACGAAGCCGGGTCCGGACCGATGACCGGCGCCGAGCGCTATGAGCTCGGCGACCTCATCGGCGAGGGCGGCATGGCACAGGTCCACAAGGCGTTCGACCTGCAGCTCCAGCGGCCGGTGGCGCTCAAATTCCTCGACCGCGTCGAGCCCGGGGCGCGCAGCCGCTTCCTGCGCGAGGCCCAGGCCCAGGCCCGGGTGCGCCACGACAACGTGCTGGAGGTCTACGAGACCGGCGACCTGGAGGGCCGTCCCTTCATCGCCATGCGCTGGGTGGACGGGCCCACGCTGCTCGCCATCCGCGACGAGACCTCGCTGGAGCAGAAGGTCCGCCTCATCGCCCAGGTGGCCGAGGGCCTCCATGCCGCCCATCGCGAAGGCCTGATCCACCGCGACGTCAAGCCCTCGAACATCCTGGTGGAGGGGACGCCGGACGGCGGCTGGAAAACGTGGATCGCCGACTTCGGGATCGCCTTGTGGAGCGAGTCTGGGCCGTCTGAAGAGCTGGCGGGCACTCCCGCCTACCTGGCGCCGGAGCTGCTGCGCGCCGGAGCGGCGCAGGCAGACCGCCGGGCAGACGTCTATGGGCTCGGCGTGACCTTCTACGAGCTGCTCGCCGGCCAGCCGCCGTTCCGTTCCCCGGATCTGATGGAGCTGCTGCGGCAGGTGCGCGAGGACGCTCCACAGCCGCCGCGCCAGCTCCTGCCGACGCTGCCGGCGGACCTCGAAGCCATCGTCCTCAAGTGCCTGGAGAAAGACCCCGAGGCGCGGTATCCCACGGTGCGTGCCCTGGCCGAAGACCTCCGGCGTTTCCTCGACGGCGACGTGGTGGAGGCCCATGCCGCGAGGCTTTCCTACCGCCTCACCCGCTTCGCCCTGCGCCATCGCCTGCTGCTCGCCGTGGCCGGCGTCGCCGCCGTGCTGCTGGCCGCCGCCCTGGTGGTGGCCGCGGTCCTGGGCGTCGAGGCGCGGATGGCCAACCGCCGCGCGGAGCTGCGGCGCGGCCAGGCCGAGGACCTCATCGGCTTCATGCTCACCGACCTGCGGGACAAGCTCGACGCTCTCGGCAAGCTGGAGATCCTGGACGACGTAGGCAAGCGCGCCATGGGGTACTTCGCCGCGGTGCCGCAGGAAGAGCTGTCCGACGACGAGCTGGCGCGCCGCTCCCAGGCCCTCTACCAGATCGGCGACGTGCGCATCCGCCGGGGAGACCTCGCGAGAGCCCTGGCGCCTCTCCAGGAATCGCTCGAGCTGGCGCAGGCGCTGGCCGACCGCGACCCCACCGGCGAGCGGCTCTTCGGCCTCGGGCAGAGCCACTTCTGGGTGGGGTATGTGCACTGGCAGCAACGGCGGCTCGCCGCGGCCCGCCCGCACCTGGAGAGCTACCTGGAGCTTTCAGAACAGCTCATCCGGCTCGATCCCGGACGGACCGACTGGCAGCTCGAAGTGGCATACGGCCACAGCAACCTGGGCTCTCTCCTGGAAGAGGAAGGGCAACCGGAGGCGGCGCTGCGCCATTTTCAAAGCGCGCTCGCCATCAATCGCCGGCTTGCCGCCCTGGACCCCCGCAACCTCGACTGGAAGTTCGAGCTCGCCGCCGCCTACAACTCGCTCGGAGCCATCGAGCAGGATCTGGGCCGGCTTTCCGCAGCCCTGGCACATCTCAGCGCTGAGCTGGCGCTGCGCCGCGAGCTGGTGTCCGCCAATGCCGGCAACACCCGCTGGCAGGAGCTCCTGGCGACCAGTCATTACTATCTGGGAGAGCTGAAGCTGATGACCGGCCACGCCGGCGCGAGCCATGAGCATCTGCGCGCCGCCGGATCGATCCTCCGCGAGCTCGTGGCGCGTGATCCCGACAACGCCGGATGGCTCTACAAGCTGGCGCTCCTCCATCTCACGCTGGGCCTCGCGGACCAGGCGCAGGGGGAGCCAGCCGTGGCTGCCGCCGAGTGGAAGCACCTGCGGGAGATCGCCGCCGAGCTCGTCCGCAGGGCTCCGGGACAGCACGAATGGCGCCGCCTCCAGGCCATCGAGCTGATCGTCCGCTCGTCGCTGCAGAAGGACTCCGGTGCCGCCCGCGACACCGCGCGCCAGGGGATCGCCGTGCTGCTGGATGTGGACAAGTCCTTGCCGAACGACCCCGTCACCCTGCGCTGGCTGGGCCGGGGCTATCTCCGGCTCGCCGTAGCCGAGGGAGCCCTGGGCAGCGCGGCGGCGCGGCAACGGACGCTTCTCGCCGCCGCGGCACGCCTCGAGCCGGCCGCCGCCAGGTGTCGGGAGCTGAGGCTGCTCAGCACCTGGGCCCAGGTGCTCCTGGACCTGGGCCGGCACGAAGAAGCCCTGGCCGTGCTCGAAGATCTCGAACGAGCCGGGTACCGGGAAGCTCCATGGCTTGGGCCAACCAAACGAAAGGACGAAATATGGCGAACCCTCCCGACGATTGCGCCATCGAGGTCAAGGTCACCTACGACTCCGACAAACCGAAATTCCATCTCAAGCGCATCCCGAGCGACGGATCGTTCTATGACAAGGTCGAGCTCGATGCCGCAGGGGATCTGAAGCTCAACCTTCCTGAAGGACGGACGAACCACCGGTTCGCTATCTCATTCAGGCTGCACCCCGAAGACAAAAGCGGCGGCTTTGCGGGGATCAAGATCTGGCCGAAGGATGGGATCGAGCCCGAGGAATTCTTTCGGCCCGGCCGTGGAATCACCTTGCTGATCCCCTCGACACCCTTGGATCTCCATGTCTACTTCACCGAGGACACCAAACGGGACAAGGCCACGCTGCTGAGCATCGGCGATGATTGCAGCATTCAGTCGCATTTCTTCTACTGCCTGGGAATCTACAGGAACCCGGACCGGAAGGGGCCCATCGACCAGGACGATCCCCGGATCTACAACAACGGAGACCCCCCGCAGCGTCTGGGTTGCCTGGGATTGTGGAAGAGGGTCTTCAGCTCCAGCCGGTAGATGCCGCCAGCGGATGCCGCGGCGGCATCCACTGCCCGCCGGAGCGACAGCAGGTCGAGAATCATCGTGGGGCAGTGAGTGCCCATCGATCAGAGATCGTGCCTGCGGGCGCCGCATCCTGTCCGGAGCGGTTTTCCCAAAAGTCGGGATGGGTCGAGAAACGGCCCGCGGTGCCCGCTCCCGACAAGGAGAGCGCGATGGGCAAGCAGTGGTCGGTCGAGCAGATCGTGGCCGCGCTGGAAGCGGAGGTGGCGGTGCACCGGGAGCGGAGCGCCCATCATGCCCAGCACGAGGCGTTCCATCGCGAGAAACGGAGCCAGCACGAGACCGCGCTTGAAGCAGCCTCCCGGCGGCTGGAGGAGCTCCGCGCGGTCTCCGCCGCCGCCCTGGAGCTCATCGGGCATCGCGTCTCCCGCTCCGGTCCGCCGGATGAGGGCACAGACATCGGCCCCGCGTCGAAACCGCGTCTGACGCTGATCCTGAAGACGATCGTGGCGGAGCTCGGTGCGGACCAGCACTTTGGTCCCGGGTGGCTCGCCAAAGAGGTAAACCGCCGGTTCGCAGGCCGGCTGCGCAAGCCCGTCACCTCCCGGCAGATGTCCGACGTCTGCCGGCGCCTGACCCGCACCGGGCGCCTGCGCCAGGTGAGGCAGGGGAAGGGGCGCTACGAGGCGCGGTTCATAAGGGTGGGATGATCCGTTCCCCGGTGGTAAGATCTTCTGGCCGGCCGGTTGCCTCAGAAAGGGTGAGTGTGATGGGATTGCGCAACTCGCTGGAGAAAGGATGCAGGATGGCCGCGATCCCTCTCTCGCACGAGCCCGAGATCGAATACCCGGAGTCCGACGGCAAGCCGATGGCGGAGAGCGATGTCCACCGCGAGGCGATGACGCATGTCATCGAGGGGCTGAAGGATCATTTCCTGGCGGACCCCGAGGTGTACGTGACGGGCAACCTGCTCCTCTACTATGAACGAGGTAACCGGTCCGCCGCGGTGGCACCGGATGTCTTCGTGGTCCGCGGTGTCTCGAAGGAGAGGCGGAAGACCTATCTGCTCTGGCGTGAGCAGAAGGTTCCCTGTTTCGTCCTGGAAGTGACCTCTGAGACGACCCGCGACGAGGATCTGGACACGAAGATGGGCCGCTATGTGCGGCTGGGAGTCGAGGAGTACTTTCTCTTCGATCCTCTCGGAGATTACCTGGAGCCGCGTTTCCGGGGTCTTCGCCTCGTCCGAGGCGAGTACCGGCCGATACGCCCGGAGCCGGACGGCTCGCTGGTGAGCCGGACGATCGGTGTGGCGTTCACGCCGGAGGGCTCCTCGCTCCGGATGGTCGATATGAAGACCGGCCGGCGGCTCCTCAGCTATGCGGAGTGGAAGGCGAGAGCGCAGGAGGAGGCAGTTGCCCGGAGAGCCGCCGAGGAGCGGGCCAAGCAGGCCGAAGCGCGTGCGGCGGAAGCGGAAGCCCGCGCTCGCGCTCTGACCGAGGAGCTCGAACGCCTCCGGCGCGGAAGCTGAGTGCACGGTTCCGCTCCGCGCCGCCCTGGAGCTCATCGGGCATCGCGCCCCCGCCGTCGGTCCGCCGGACGAGGGAACGGACATCGGTCCCGCTGCGAAACCACGCCTGACGCTGATCCTGAGGACGATCGTGGCGGAGTTCGGTGCGGACCAGCACTTTGGTCCCGGGTGGCTCGCCGCCGAGGTGAACCGCCGGTTCGCAGGCCGGCTGCGCAAGCCCGTCACCTCCCGGCAGATGTCCGACGTCTGCCGGCGCCTGACCCGCACCGGCCGTCTGCGCCAGGTAAGGCAGGGAAAGGGGCGCTACGAGGCGCGGTTCGTGAGGGTGTGAGCCAGACGGCAGAGCCTTGGGCCAGTTGGTCAGCGCCGAGACCCTCCCAGGCCTGGGCGTCTAAGCAGCCCAGCGCGATCCTGACCTGCCAGCGAGCATATGACACGAGCATCCGGCGTTGACGTCGATGCTGCAGGGGCCTAAAATAACTGCGAAGTCGTGGAATGCGAGGGGCATAGAGGCATTGCTATATTCCGGCTACTCGCGGTTGGTTTGGGAGACAGGCAATAAGGCAGCCGAGAAGGGGACCGGGCAATGGTGATTATAGGTTGGTCGTCGGGCGTCGCTCGGACCTTCTGTTGTAGCCGAGCCAAGCGCGCCGCTCCCAAACACCAAAAGCTATGAGCATAGGCTGTTGACCACACCGATTCACAACTGCCATGCCCATCATCCTGCGACTTCTGTGCGTTCTACTCGGTCTACCAAGCCTGGTGATCGGGGTTCTACTTTACGAGTCCGAGGAGCGCGTCCTGTCTTCGTATCTTGAGACCGTATGGATTAAGGTTGACGGTATCTGTTTACCGTCAGCGGCACTTTTGGGGAAGGTTTTCCCTGGACACACGTCCGCGCTGGCCAGGCGACCTGACGAGGGCGAGCGGCTACCGACCTGGAGCCACGGATAACTCGTGGCGAGAACTGTTACGGTGGCTGTGACGCAGGAAGTATTGCCTCAAGCTTCGGTAGCTGGGGGCTGCGCAGAAGCTGGGGCAAGATCTCGAGTGTCCCGACTTGGTGTTGCTGAAATGTGCGCAGGGCACTCATCAAGACCGCTTGCGCCTGGGACCCCTCGGCCGTCCGATTTCCCCCAGATGTCTTGCGGTTGATGACCGCCGGGCGAATCCCTTGTTCGGCCGGCCAATTGGTCGCCTCCACATCCGTGCGTTCCAGGAAGACAAACAGCTGCTCCTGGTGACGTATCAAATGCTGAGCCAGACGCTGGTTGTCGGGGTTCGTGAACTGCCCCGACAGACGCCTTTCCATCTGGAGCTCCAAGTCCTGCTTGACCTTCTCCAGCGCCTCGCCGCTGAGCTTGCCCGCGTCCCGCTGATCTCGCGCCTCCAAGGCGGCCTGCAGGATCTCTTTCACCGCCCGAGGAAAGCGCACCGCACCCCCTGTCGCCTTCTCCAGCAGCTCCTCGCAACGGCGCAACAGATGCGCCAGACAGGTCTGATGAGTCGCTTCTTCAAATTTCTGATAGGGAGCCCAACCATCAGCCACCAGCACGCCGACAAAGCCCTCCCCCAGGACCTCAGAGGCCTCGGCATAGCCACGACCCGGCTGGATGCTGTAGACCGTCTCGCTGCGATTGGTGAACACCCACAACCACACGCTATAGCCCCCCTCCCGCCAGCCCGTCTCGTCCGGGTACACCACAGGAGAGCTCCGGATCTTCGCCTTCAGCTCCTCGTACAAGGGCTCCAGCTTCTTACTCATGCGAAGCAGCGCGCGGCACAGGGCCGAGCGCGACACAGACAGTCCAGCCAGCTCCTTCAGCAACGCGGCGATCTTGCCGTAGCTCAAGCCTCCGACCTTGTTGAGCCAGGCGGCGAGCCCCAACACGTTTGGACCGAGTTGCACGTTGCCGACCCGGAACGCCTGGGAAGTCTGGCGCGGGTGACGCCCCACAGCTTCCCGGCCACATGCCGAGCACTTCCCATAATGGAGGATGAACTCCGTCGTCACCGGCCGAATCGGCGGCAGATCGGTCTGATACTGGCGAGCTTCGCCCTGCGGAATGACCTGACCCCCACAGTGCTCACAATACAGCGGGCACTCCACCACGATGGTTTCGTCGACGTGATCGGGCACAGCTCGAGTCGCTTGCTGACCATATTGATCCCCGGCTTTGCGCCCTGGAGACTTGGGATCCTCGCTCGGATCTCCCTTCGAGAAGGGGGCAGCCTGGCGTTTGCCCCGGCGCCGTAGCTCCTCGACAAGTTTCTCCAGATCGACGATTCGGCGCTTCAGGTGCGCAATCTGGCGCTCCTGCTCCTCCACCCGCTGGCGAAGCTCACCGTTGTCTTGGCGAAGCTCAGAGTTCTCTTGAAGGAGTTCCTCGTAAGTCGGCATGCCTGAAAGACATTAGACCATGCCGAGAAGAGAACTTCAAGCCCTTGCGGACGTGCCACCGCTCGGGGAAGGCGGCACTAGGGCGGTAAACAGATACGTCTACTGCTGATCAAAAGATTGAGCTTGACCTTTCAGTCGCTCTTCGCGAATGCGAGAAGGCCTTCTTCCCTCCGATGAGTCGGCTAATCAAGCGTAGCTTCACGAAAATGAAGCATGGAGACCTTGCTGCTTCCGCGCGAGGTCTCACCAAGTGGGCTCAGATACAGACAATGCTCGTCCTCATCGAGGTATGCTTAATCATATGGGCAGCTATAGTTCTTGTACGCGGCCTCGCGATATAGACGCCCAACACCGGGCCTCCAGCTGACACCTGGGCTCGCGCCCAAGGTGCGCGCTGAGGCCCACAGCGTTGGGCGACTCAGTCGATTAAAGCCGAAAGGTGACATTGATGGCTGAACCTACTTCAACCTTCAACCAAGCTGAGAGTGGAAGGAACGTACAGCCGCAGCTTCTTCGTGATCGCTCTCGGGCATCGGGGTTTGATTTGGTGAAGCTGCTTGTCTCACTTGCAACGGGAGGTGTGGCGACGTACTTCATTGCGCTTACTGAACCACCCAGGCCCCCACTCAGTTCCGATGAACGCTCTGCTGTCGTGGTTTCAATAGTATTAATGGTTGCAGCAGTTCTCACTGGGCTCATTGGCTGGGGGCTAGACGCTGCCTTTTTTCGCTATTGGGCAAAGAGCCTTGAGAGCGAGAGCACTGATACTGCTTCTGCCAAGAAATTCTGGACCAAGCGTCGCAGATATAATAGATTGAGACTCTTGGCAATGCGCTTGTTGGCCGTTTTCTTCATGCTGGGCGTGGCGGTATCTGGCTACTATGTATTTCTGCGTAGCGGGCGCTCAGCATCGGAGGCTCCGGCCGAGGATAGAGGCGGCACAGGGGTGGCCTCAGGCATAGAGGCGCAGGCTGTCAGAGTCGGAGGAACTGGTGAGCAAGGGTCGCCCAACCTGCACCTCCAGCGGACGGCTGACGCCGCGCGCTGAGGTGCATCACGTTGGCCGTCACGCTTGTCCCATGCCCCCGACTCAAGCGGAGAATAGCTTCCGGCTCGGCTTGTTTTTTCGCTACAGGTTGAGATCTGGGTATCGGCTCGTGTGCCAGTCGCCACCACTTCAACCGTAGGCGGGTTGCTCTTTACACGATAGTAGAGGTAGTACTGAACTTTGCTCAAGAGAATGCGGCGCACATCAGGAAGCCTGACGTTGGACGCGGCCGTCCCTATGCTCGGCTGAGTGCAAATCAGCTCGAATGCCTTGTCAATGGCGTCCCGGAACGCGTCGGGCGCAGCAGGACGACTTTCGTCCCACCATGCCGAGGCTGCCCGGATCTCGCGGCGGGCCCGGCGAGTGACTTGCAGTGGCAGCCGCAGACTCAATCTCGCCGCAGCTCCCGTAAGAGCTCTTCTCCCGAAATCACCTCGCCGCGGTCTGCCTCCTCGATCGAGGCCAAGAGGGCGGCCTCCGCTTCAGGGCCAAGGGTGAAGGTGCCCTGATCCTCGGGCGCCAAGATGGTCACAACCATCCCCTCGGCCAACTCCTCGTCAGGAACCTCGATCTTGCCGTTGACGACTCTTCCGGTGGTTACTCGCATGGTCCCATTCTACCTTGAAGCCGCGTCTTTGTGGCACCTGGTGGGGTACTCGGGGCTGGAGGCGATCGGCGCCGGCCACGACCCTCTGCCGGGGGCCGGCAGTGTACAGCACGGGACCATGGACGCTCACTGCGGTGACTCCAGTGGTCCCGCCGCGTGCAGCGCATGGCAGAATAGGGGGGCCTGGAAACATTGGGCCGGGGTTGTGCGTAGTTCTGTAAGAGATGGAGGAGTCGATCATGCCGAAGCTTTCCGCGGCAGGGCTTTGCCTTGCGCTTACTCTCCTGCTCGCTGCGTCCCACCCTGCCTTGGCGGCGGATGATCCCGGCGACGCCTTGCGGCGTGCCGCGACAGTCGGCGACCTGGCAAAGGTCAAGGAGCTCCTGGCCACCGGCGTCGACGTCAACGCCGCCAACGCCTACGGCGGCACGGCCCTGGCCTTCGCCGCCGACAAGGGGCACACCGCGGTCGTCGACTTCCTGCTCGAACGCGGCGCCGACGCCAACACCAAGGACCGCTTCTACAATGCCACACCGCTCGTCTGGGCGGTCGGCCATGGGCATGGCGACATCGTGCGGTCGCTGCTTGCAAAAGGTGCCCAGGGCGAGGCCGAGGCGCTGATGGGAGCTGTCGGCGAGGGCCACATCGCCGTCGTGAAAGTGATCCTCGAGCGTGGCGAAATGAGCCCCGAGACGTTGAGCGAGGCCCTGGCGACCGCCTCCCAGAGCCAACAGGCCGAGGTCGTCGCTCTCCTCGAAGCGGCCGGCGCCAAACCGCCGGTAGCTGTGGCTGTCGATCCTGCCGTCCTCAAGACCTACGAGGGTACCTTCGACGGCACGGGCTTCAGCGTGACGGTCGCCGTCAAGGATGGCAAGCTGATCGCGACCTCCGACGGCGGCGCCCTGACCCTGGCGGCCGTCGACCCGGCGACCTTCCGGGTCGAGGAGGCCCCGGGCCTCAAGATCGTTTTCCAGAGCGAAGCCGGGAAAGTCACCGGCATGACCATCGAGCGCGCTGGGACCTCGACTCCGCTCAAGAAGAGAGAGACACCATGAGAAATCTTTACAGACCGACGCTTGCCGCTCTCCTCCTGTGCATGGTGCCTGCCGCCGCCGGGGCGGCTCCCGCGGCGTGGCCCTCGTTCCGCGGCACCCAGGCCTCGGGAGTGGCGGAGGGCACGGCGCCCACCGCCTGGAATGCCGAAACGGGAACGAACGTCCTCTGGAAGACCCCGATCCCCGGCCTCGCCCATTCGAGCCCGGTGGTCTGGGGCGACCAGGTCTTCGTCACGACCGCCGTGTCGACCGAGGCCAACCCCACCTTCCGCCACGGGCTCTACGGCGACGTCGACTCGGTCGAGACCAAGGCCGAGCACAGTTGGCGCGTCTTCGCCCTCGACCGCAAGACCGGCAAGGTGCTCTGGGAGCAGGTGGCCCACACCGGCGTGCCCCAGGTCAAGCGGCACATCAAGGCGACGCACGCCAACTCGACCCCGGCGACCGACGGCAAGCACGTCGTCGCCCTCTTCGGCTCCGCCGGCCTCTACTGCTACACGGTCGACGGCACGCTCAAGTGGAAGAAGGACCTCGGAGTGCTCGACGCCGGCTGGTTCTACGACCCCTCGTACCAATGGGAGTACGCCGCCTCGCCGATCCTCTACAAGAACCTGGTGATCGTCCAGGCCGACCTGCAGAAGGGCTCCTTCCTGGCCGCCTACGACCTCGCCGACGGCCGCCAGGTCTGGCGCACGGAGCGCCAGGAGATCCCGTCGTGGGCGACGCCCTCGGTCTTCGAGACCGAAAAACGCGCCGAGCTGGTGACCAACGCCGCCAAGCACATCCGCGGCTATGACCCGGCGACCGGCAAGGAGCTGTGGCGCCTCTCCGGCAACTCGGAGATCGTCGCTCCGACCCCGATCGCCGCCCATGGCTTCGCCTATGTCACCGCGGGCTACGCCCCCGTCCGGCCGATCTACGCCATCCGTCTGGGTGCGGCGAACGGGGACATCACACTCCCCGAGGGCAAGGAGACGAACGATGCGATCGCCTGGAGCAAGTCGCGCGGCGGCACGTACATGCCGACGCCGGTCGTCTACGGCGACCACCTCTACACCTGCGCCGACAACGGCACCTTGACCGTCTACGACGCCAAGACCGGCGCCCAGCTCTACCGCGAGCGGATCGCCGGGACGAAGAGCGTCGCATTCACCGCCTCGCCGGTGGCGGCGGACGGCAAGATCTACTTCTCCAGCGAGGACGGGGAGGTCTATGTCGTCAAGGCCGGGCCCAAGTTCGAGCTGCTCGCCACCAACCCCATGGGCGAGGTGCTGATGGCCACCCCGGCGATTGTCGACGGCATGGTCATCGTCCGCGGACGCCAGAGCGTCTTCGCCCTCGGCGAGACGAAGGCGCCGCCGGCCAAGCCGGCCGGGCGGTAGAGGTCGCGTTCTTAAGCTAAAGTGGCTGATAAGGCCACTGTTCCTGCGGCTCTGTTCCGATCTCTGACCCCATTTGCAGAGCGTGAGGAAGTGCTCGACGATCTGGCGGCGGAGCACGCCGCACGTGCGGCAACCGAGGGACAGCTCGCCGCGAGAATCTGGCTCTGGCGACAGGTTCTGGGCTCTCTGCCTGCGCTGGCCCGCCGCGTCTGGTGGCGCGGTTTGTACCTCCGCCCGTGCTGCGGCAGCAGTAGCCTGCGTTCACTCGGGAGCCCGATATGAAATTGTCCAAAACCTCTGAGGCCGCTCCGGTCGGCAGCTTCGAAGAACAAGTGATGCTCGCCGTTCTGCGGACCGCTCCGGAGGCGTACGGAATGAACGTGCGCCGTGAGCTGGAGACGGTGACCGGCCGGGATGTCTCCATTGGTTCCGTCTACATCACCTTGGACCGTCTCGAGGCCAAAGGGCTTGTCACCTCGGCACGCGCTGGCGCCAGGGAATCGAGCTCGCGCCGCGTGTTTACCGTCACGGAGCTAGGTGCTCGCGCCCTGGCCGAAACCAAAGCCATGCGCGAACGGCTGTGGGACGGTGTGGATTTGCGAATCCTGCTGGAAAACGCGTAGATCCATGGAGGGAGCGGCGAGGCTGGTTCGGCAGGATGGACTGAGCCTCTTCGGATAAGCTCTCCCGCGGATGTAGGATTCGCGGCGGGCCGCGTTTCCAATAATGCCTTTGCCACGGAGGATTACCGATGAGCCGCATCCTGGGTCGTCACGCCGATCGCATCTATGCCCTCTTCCGGATCGTCACCGGGCTCCTGTTCTCTTTGCCACGGCATGCAGAAGCTGGCCGGGGCGTTCGGCTCCGAGGGACGCCGCCGGTGGGATCGCTCGCCTGGTTCGCAGGAGTGATCGAGCTGGGCTGCCGGCCTCTGGTGATGATCGGCCTGCTCGCGAGCTGGGCCGCGTTCCTCGCCAGCGGCATCATGGCGGTGGCCTACTTCATGGCCCACTTCAAGCCGCAGGCGTTCTGGCCCATCCAGAACCAAGGCGAGTTGGCGGTCATCTACTGCTTCGCCTTCCTCTACATCGCCGCCCGCGGGGCGGGCCCCTGGAGCGTCGCCTGGGCCTTGAAAAACCCATCCCTGGAGTGAGCGCGCCGCGGCTGATCGCCGATGCCATGCTGGGCGCTCTCGCCCGCTGGCTGCGCATCCTCGACCTCGACGTCGCCTATGATCCGTCCCTCGACGACCCCGAGCTGGTCGACCCGGGCAGTGGCCGAGGGGCGGACGATCCTTACGCGGGACCGCCGTCTCGTCGAGCGCCGGCTCGCGCACAACCATCTGCTGATCCGCTCGGACCAGGTCGCCGAGCAGGTCCAGCAGGTGCTGGAGGAGCTGCGGATCGAGCCCGATCCGGGCCAGATCCTGCGGCGCTGCCTGCGCTGCAACACGCCTCTCGAACCGCTCCCCGCCGAACAGGCGCGCGCCCGGGTGCCGCCCTGGGTGGCCCGCACCCACGAAGAGTTCCGCGCCTGCCCCGGCTGCGGCCGGGTCTACTGGCGCGGCACGCACGTGGATCGCATGAGAAAGAGACTGGAGGGAATCTTGTGACCCGCCGTACCACCCTTATCCTCGCCCTCGCCGCTCTCCTGCTCCTCGCGGCGGTCCTCGCGTACATTCTGCGCACGCGAAAGACCGGCGAAGAGGAGGAGGGACGCCTCGCCCTCATACCGGCCACGTTCGCTGACCTTCCAGGCTGGCGAGACGACGATGTCGCGGCGGCCTTGCCTCCCCTGCTCCGCTCGTGCGCCCGGATGGGGAAGCTCCCGGACGATGCCCCCTTGGGCGGGACCGGTTTCGCCGGCACGGCCGCGGACTGGCGATCGGCCTGCGCCGCGGCGGCGAAGGTGCCGAAGGAGGACCAGGCTGCCACGCGGGCGTTCTTCGAAGAGCACTTCCGGCCGTTTGCCGCAGGCAATGCCGCGGATCGGGGCGAGCGGACCGGGCTTTTCACGGGCTATTACGAGGCGCTCCTGCGCGGCAGCCGGAAGCGCGGCGGCCGGTACACCGTGCCGCTCTACAGTCGGCCGGCCGACCTCGTAAGCGTCGATCTCGGGAAGTTTCGCGAGGACCTGCGGGGTCGCCGGCTCGCCGGTCGGATCTTGGATGGCGAGCTGGTCCCCTATGCGGACCGGGAGGAGATCGAGAAGGGCGCGCTCGCCGGCCGGGGTCTCGAGCTGGTCTGGGTGGACGACCCGATCGGCGCCTTCTTCCTCCAGATCCAGGGCTCGGGCCGCGTCCGGCTCGCCGAAGGGGGCGAGATGCGGGTCGGCTATGCGGCCGAGAACGGTCATCCCTACTTCGCGATCGGCCGCGATCTCGTGGAGAGGAAGGCGCTGCGTGTGGAGGAGGTCTCGATGCAGTCGATCCGGAGCTGGCTGGAGGCGCATCCGCAGCTCGCCCCGGAGGTCCTGGCGCGCAACGCTTCCTATGTCTTCTTCGACGAGATCCGAGGCGAGGGTCCGCTCGGCGCCGAGGGCGTCCCCCTCACTCCCGGCCCGCTCGCTCGCCGTGGACCGCAAGCACTGGCCCCTCGGCGTCCCCGTCTGGCTCGACGCCGAAGCCCCGGCGCCCAAGGAGGGCGATCCCGACCGCCCCCTCCGGCGCCTGCTCGTCGCCCAGGACACCGGCGGAGCCATCCGCGGCCCGGTCCGCGGCGACGTCTTCTGGGGAGCCGGCCGAGATGCCGAAGAGGTCGCGGGGCGGATGAAGCATCCGGGGAGAATGTGGGTGCTGCTGCCGCGGTCGATCGCCCCTTCAACGCCCGCGGAATGACCGGACTCCCGCCTGCGTTGCACCCTCTGGATGAGTGACGCGACGTTCAACGACACCGTTCCCACGAAGTACTGGCATGCGCTCGACAACGGGCGGATCCAGTGCGATGTGTGCCCCCGGTTCTGCAAGCTGCTGGAAGGGCAGCGCGGGCTGTGCTTCGTGCGCGGCCGCGAAGACGACCAGATCGTGCTCAAGACATGGGGGCGGTCGAGCGGGTTCTGCGTCGATCCGATCGAGAAGAAGCCGCTCAACCACTTCCTGCCGGGGACGCCGATCCTCTCCTTCGGCACGGCCGGCTGCAACCTGGCCTGCCAGTTCTGCCAGAACTGGGACATCAGCAAGTCGCGAGAGCTCGACACGCTGGCCGACCAGGCCACCCCCGAAGCGATCGCCGCGGCGGCGGAGCGGCTCGGCTGCTCGAGCGTGGCGTTTACGTATAACGATCCTGTGGTCTTCCTGGAGTACGCCATGGATGTGGCGGACGCCTGCCGCGAACAGGGAATCCACCCTGTCGCGGTGACCGCCGGCTACATCTGCCCTGAGCCGCGGGTCGAATTCTACCGGCATATGGATGCGGCGAACGTCGACCTCAAGGGTTTCACCGAGCGCTTCTACCGCAAGATCTGCGGCGGCGAGCTGGGCGCGGTGCTCGACACCCTCGTCTACCTCAAGCACGAAACCGATGTCTGGTTCGAGCTCACGACCCTCCTGATCCCGGGCGAGAACGACTCGGCCCAGGAGATCGACGAGATGACGCGGTGGATCGTCGACAAGCTGGGGCCGGACGTGCCGATCCACTTCACCGCCTTCCATCCCGATTGGAAGATGCTGGACCATCCGCCGACGCCACCGGCGACGCTCACCCGGGCGCGCAAGATCGCTCTGGCGAACGGCATCCGCTATGCCTACACGGGCAATGTCCACGACGAGGACGGCGGCAGCACCTATTGCCACGGTTGCGGCGCGAAGCTGATCGGCCGCGACTGGTATGTGCTGACCGGGTGGAATCTCACAGAGGACGGCAAGTGCCGCTCCTGCGGCACGGCGTGTGCCGGCTGCTTCGACGGCCCGCCCGGCACCTGGGGTGCGCGGCGCCTTCCGGTCCGCCTGCGCAACTTCGTGCCGAGCTCGAACCCCCTGCGGGTCCTCGCCTAGATACAATCCCCGGCCATGCCGAATGAACCCTCCGCGGCGAGCGCGGGTCCGGGGTGGCTGGCCAGATCCGCGCCCTGGGTCCTTGCCGCGGCCGTCCTGGCCTTCTACGGCCGGGCGCTCGTCCGCCCCTTTACCAGCGAGGACTACCTCCTCATCCGGTTCCTCGGCGAGCACCCACCCTGGCGGGACCTCTGGGCGCAGCTTGCCGAGCCCTGGCTGGGAATCACGGCCGTACGGTTCTGGCGTCCGGTCTCGACCTTCATCTACGGCTTAGAGATCGCGGCCTTCGGGGCCCGGCCGGTGGGCTACAACCTCGTGCATCTGCTGGTCCATCTCCTGAATGTGCTGCTGGTCTGGGCGATCATCCGGCGGCTCGCGTCAGGAACAAGTTTCGTGCCCTTGGCCGCGGCGATGCTCTTCGCCCTCTATCCTCTGCACCCGAACGCGGTGGTCTTCAGCGCCAGCTTCGCCACGATCTTTGCCGCGGCGTTCCTGCTCGGCGGGTTCCTCGCCTGGCAGCGGTTTCGGGAAGAGGGCTCCGTCGCAGGCTGGTGGGCCGCGCTGGGGCTTTTCGGGCTGGCTCTCGGGTCCTATGAGGCCGCTGCGGTCTTTCCCGCCGTGCTCGCCGCCCACGACCACCTGCTCGGGACGCGCCGCGGGCGCCGCCATCTCGCGCTGGCGCCGGCGTACCTCCCCTTCTTCGCGGTGCTCGGCGGATACCTGCTGCTGCGACGCCGGGTCTTCGGCGTCTTCGTGGGCGGTTACGAGGAGTACAGCCAGCGGCTCACCGCGCCCCAGGTGAAACAGCTTCTGATGGATCTCGTGACCTCGGTCCACCAGATCCACGTCCCGGTCTACGACCGCTGGCCGGGGCCGTGGATACTCGCGGTCACCTGCACCCTGGTTCTCGTCCTGCCGATCGTCCTGTTCGTGGTCCGGCGGCGTGCGCTCGATTCGTCCCACGTCCGGCTTTGGCTGTTCGGCTGGGCCTGGGCTCTGGCGTTTCAGGCGCCGTTCGCCTTGCGGCCGTCGGTCCCTGGCAACGGGCGCTATTGGTATCTGGCCGTCGTCGGCGTGGTCCTGGCTGCCGCGGTCGTGGCGCGGGCGGTCGCTGTTTCGCTGCCGGTCCGGGTGCGGACTCTGGCGCCGGCGGTCCTCGCGCTCTTCGGCGCCTTCTGGGCCTTCCTCCTCACCGGCTATGTGAGTGCCTACATGGAGGCGGGAAGGACGGCGCGAACGATCCAGACGGCGTTGATCCAGGCTCATGCGGACCGGATCTTCCTCACCCGGTATCCCTATTTCGTGATGAACGAGGTCGGGGTTCCCATTGCGCAGGTCTACCACTACGGGCTGCGCGACGCCGTCCATCCTCCGTTCACGGAGGCAACGGTGCCGGTCTGGCCACTCCCGCCGCTCCAGGGGACTGCGCTGCTGCCGGTCGCCTTGGGCGCGCCCGGGGCCGGGGTGTACGAATGGGATGGGGCCACGGTCCGGCTGGCCACAATCCCCCGGCCGGACCCGGCACCGGTAGAGCTCCAGGTCCTCGCTCCGCCGGACGGCGCACCGGTGGATTTCACCCGCGAGGGTGTCCAGGTGGCGGTGCCCGCGGGACCGCACCGGCGCTTCCGACTGCTGGTCGTGGCCCGGGGCAACAGCGCCGTCTTCGATCTTGGCCCGGAGAGCGTCGCGGGAGGAGTCCTGCGGGCAGACCTGCCCGATCCATTCTTCCAGACCATGGAGCGGCTCTATCCCGGCGGCGAATTCTTCTGGTGGATCGAGGCGCGGGACGAGGCCGGGCGGATCACCGGGTTTACGCGGATGCGTCAGAACAGATCCGTGTCTCCCATCATGTAGTACAGACCCGCACGGAAGGCCTCCTCCGGGTCGAAGCCGAACGGCACGAAGACGAGCCCCAGGTTCTCGGGCTCGGGCCGGGGCTCGAAGCCCAGCCTGCGGATCCCGTCGGCCCACCAGGCGGGACGCGGGGTCAGCCAGAGGTCGACGGCTCGGGCGGTCCGGTGCTCGGGCGCGGCCAGGACGTGCGCCAGGAGGAGGGGGACCGCCGCGGGCTGGCGCGGGTCGAACAGGGCGTCGCCCCAGGAGAGGATTTCCCTCTGGCCCTTGCGGTAGCGGAAGACGCTCCAGCCGGCGAGGCGGGCACGGCGGAACACGGCATAGATGAAGGACTCGGTGTCCGGACAGCGGCCATAGCGCCAATCGAGATACCGGGCGTCGCGCTCGATCAGGAGCCGGTAGGCGCCGGCCACCCGCCGGAACAGCTCGTCGAAGCGGCCGTCGAAATGTGAGATCCGCTCGACACGCCAGCCGGCGAGGCGGACCCGCAGCGGGTGCGGGAGGGAGACCGGCGGACCAGCATCGCGGACGTGGTAGGGAAGGTCCTCCAGGCGGCGCGCCCCGACGAAGCTCATCGAAAAGCGTTGGATGTTGCCCGTGTTGACCCCATAGTTGAAGGCGACCTGCCCGTCGCAGAACCGGGAGTAGTAGTGGCGGACGGTGCGGCCCAGGAGGCTGGTCGGTCCCCGCCCCACGTGGCGGACGGAGGGCTCGGTCATGGTGTCGCCGATCTGCAGCGCGGTGAGGGCCTGCGTCCGGCCGTCCTCCTCGCGGTGGAAGCGCACCGGGTAGCCGGAGTAGTGGGCCGCCAGCTTGCCGTCGCTGTCGAAAGCCATGCTGATCTTCCGGTTGCCGTAGGGGTTCTCCCGGTACTCCCAGCTCCAGCGCGCGAGGCTGCGGTCGACGAAGAAGCCGCGCCGGAACAGGGCGAGGATCTGCTCCTCGTCCCCCTCCCGGTATTCGCGGACGAAGAAGCCCTCGCGGCGCGCCGCGGTGAGCGTACCTGCCCCCGGGACCTCCTCCTGCTTGAGGACCACGAAGCCGGCTTCCGAGAGGGTGATCGTCAGCTCGCTCGGGCCGGGCTCCGGGCCGGCGATCACCAGGCGCCCCTTGTCGGCGAGAAGCCCGTGGAGCCGGGTGAGCAGGGCCGGCAGCGGCTCTTCGGAACGGTCCAGGAGGACGGCCGCCGCGAAGCGCGCCTCGCCGGCCGGGAGGTTGCCCGGGTCGGCCGCCGTGACCGGCCAACCCGCCGCAACCAGGGCTTCCTGCTGCGCTGGCGGGTCCGAAGAGACCAGGAGGATGCGTTCCCCGGCCGGGAGGTGCAGCCGCAGCAGGTCGATCGGCAGGGGGTGCATCGTCCCGATTCTAGCCCCGCATATAATCCGGCCGCTCTATGGACCTGTCCGTCGTCATCCCCGCCTACAACGAGGCACTGCGCCTGCGCCCTACTTTGCGGCGGGTGGTGGACTACCTGCGCGGCCAGGGGGTCGTCTACGAGGTGCTGGTGGTCGACGACGGCAGCACCGACGCCACCGCGGCCGTGGCCGAGGAGTTCGCGGCCCAGGGGGTGCACCTGCTGCGCCAGCCCGAGAACCGCGGCAAGGGGGCGGTGCTGCGGGTCGGCGTCCTGGAGAGCCGCGGCGACGAGGTGCTGCTGGTCGACGCCGACCTCTCGACGCCGATCGAGGACCTGGAGCGGCTGCGGCCCCATCTCCAGGAGGCCGAGGTGATCCTCGGCAGCCGCGCGGTGGCCGGCTCGGACATCACCCTGCACCAGCCCGTATACCGGGAGATGATGGGCCGGACCTTCAACCTGATCATCCGCCTGCTGGGCGTGCGCGGCCTGCGCGACACCCAGTGCGGCTTCAAGCTGCTGGACGGGGACGTGGCGCGCGAGCTCTTCCGGAAGCTTCAGATCGAGCGCTTCGCCTACGACGTCGAGCTGGTCTGGCTCGCGCGCCGGCACGGCTACCGGGTCGTCGAGGTGGGCGTCCGCTGGGCCGACTCCTCCTCGTCGCGGGTCAATCCCATGACCGATTCCCTCCGCATGTTCTGGGACGTGCTGATGCTGCGCTGGCGCGGGCGGAGAGACGGGCGTTGAGGCGCGGCCCCTCACCCCCCTGGCCCCCCTCTCCCAACCGCCCTCCCGGCCACCGGGAGAGGGGGGAGAAGATCCGGATTCCGGTGAACGAAGCGAAGCTCCCCTCTCCCGGCGGTGGGGGTGGGCGGATGGGAGAGGGGCCGGGGGTGAGGGCCGGGTGGGCGGAGTCCTCGCCGCCCTGATCCTCACCCTGCTCGCCCTCGCCACCAGCTGCGGCCCGCGCCTCCCCGAGGACCTCTCGCTGCGCGCGGCCGTAGCCGCCAAGGCGTTCTCGATCGGCGCCTCCCCCGCAGAGGCCGGCCTCCGCTTTCAGCGGCCCCCCGAAGCCTTCCCCATGACCTACGACGGAGAGAAGCGGCCGATCGTCCTCACCGCCGTCGATCCCTGGTGGTGGACCGGCCGCATCCCGGAGCGGGCGGAGCTGCACATCGGCGCCCAGATCCTCCCTGAGGCCTGGACGGTGATCCGGAGCTTCCGCGCCTGGGTCACAGTGCGGGCCGGCGACGAGCGCGAAGTCCTGGAGGCGATCTTCACCCCGCGGCGAAAATGGCGGCGCGACTGGCTCGACACGACGGTCGACCTCTCCCGCTGGGCCGGCCGCGAGGTCACCCTGGAGTTCGCCGCCTCCCTGGAGAACCTGCCGGCCGAGCACCGCCACTCCAACCTGATCGCCTGGAGCCCGGTCCGCCTCTCCTCCGCCTCTGACCGGCCCGAGCAGCCGCCCAAGCCTCCAAACATCCTGTTCATCCTGGTGGACACCCTGCGCGCCGACCATCTGACCTCCTACGGGTATGGGCGCCCGACGTCGCCGCAGATCGAACAGCTCCTCGCCCGGCCCGGCACGGTCGTCGAGGAGGCGCACTCGCAGGCGCCCTGGACTCTCCCTTCGGTGGTCTCGTTCATGACCGGCCGCCATCCCGGCGAGGTCCTGGGCAGCGACTCGCGCTCCTACGGCATCCCGGCCGGAATCAAGAGCCTGGCCGAGGAGATGGAGGGCCTGGGCTACGAGACGGGCGCCTTCATCGCCAATCGGACGCTGCACACCGGCAACGGCTTCGACCGCGGTTTCCACACCTTTTTCACGCCGCCTCCGATGCCGAGCATCCAGCCGAACGCCGAGCAGCTCACCGGCCGCGCCCAGCGCTGGCTGCGCGCCCATGCACGCTCGAAGGCACCGTTCTTCGGCTACGTCCACTACATCGATCCCCATGATCCCTATGAGAACCCGGACACCGGGGGCAAACGGTCTCCGTTCTTCCCGAACTATCAGGGGAAGCTGACCGGGATCGACGTCCATGGCGTCTATTCGGGCAAGATCCCGCTCGGCGACCCGGAGCAGGACGTGGCCCAGCTCACGGCTCTCTACGACAGCGAGATCGTCTATACAGACCGCTGGGTCGGCGAGCTGATCCGGTCGTTGCCGCAGGAGATCCTGGACGACACGCTGATCGTGCTGACGGCGGACCACGGCGAAGAGCTGTACGATCACGGCGGGTGGAAGCACGGGTTCACCCTCTACGAGGAGGAGATCCACGTGCCCCTGCTGATGCGCTGGGACGGCCACATCCCCGCGGGCAAGCGGCTGCGCGGCACCGTGCGCCTGCTGGACCTCCTGCCGACGCTGGTCCGCGCCGGCGGCGGCAAGGCTGCGCCCGAGTGGGACGGGATCGACCTGATGCCGGCGCTCGAAGGCAAGTCCTCGCTGCCACGCCTCGCCGCCTTCGCCCAGCACATGATGATCGGCCCCCTGCGCGCCGCCGCGGTGCTCGACCGGAAGAAGCTCATCCTCTTCAACCCGGAGACGCCCTACACGCCCCACGATCCGCTCCAGGCCTATCTCTGGAGCCTGGACCTGGAGCGGATGCACCGCGCCGAGCTCTACGACCTCGACGCCGACCCTCGCGAGAAGGCCAACCTGGCGGACCGGGCGCCCGGGCAGGTGGACGCTCTCCAGCCGTTCATCCATCGCCAGCTCGACGCCCAGCTCCCCGGCCTGCGGGTCATCGCCTCGGGCCTGCCCGCCGGGGCCCGGCTGACCGGCTCGCTGGTCCTCGACCGGCCGGCCGCGGGCTGGGCCTCCTATTTCCTGGCCGAGGGAGACCGGGTGGAGATCGACGGCAACCGGATGCGCTTCGACTTGGGCGGCGAAACATTGAGCAAGGGTTTCCTCGTCGGCGAGGGCTTCGCCCGCCTGGAGTCCGTGGAAGCCCGGCTTGGCGGGACCCCTCTGCCGGCGGGCCGCCTGCTTCTCGGCCCCGGGACTCCGTACGGCGGCGGCGCGGTGGACGCTCGATCGCTGCGGGAAAAGGGATGGCAGCCGCCGCCCTCCGGGCTGTCGCTGCGCATCTGGCTGCCTCCGGTGGACCGCAAGCCGGTCGCCTCTGCGGCGCCGAACACCGAAACCGAGGAGCGGCTGCGCGCCCTGGGGTACATCCAGTGAACAGGGTCCAACCCCCTCCAGGCTGGACCGAGCGGGTGCGCGCCGCGAGCGTCCTGGTTCTCGCACCCCATTACGACGACGAGGTCCTCGGCTGCGGCGGCCTCCTGGCCCAGCTCGCCACGGCCGGCGCCGCGGTGCGCGTCCTCTTCCTGACCGACGGCGGCGGCGGGAGCGAGGCGACCGAAGGGATCACCGACCGGGCGGCCTACCGGCTGCGCCGCCGCCAGGAGGTGGGCCAGGCCGCCCAGATCCTCGGCCTCGCCGGCTGGGCCGGGCTCGACCTCCCCGATGGCTCTCTCGACCAGCACCTCGGTGCGGCGGTGGAGGGGATCCGGAAAGCCGTCCTGACGCAGCGGCCCGAGCTGCTGCTGGTCCCCTCGCCCCTGGAGGTGACACGCGACCACCGCGCCGCCTTCGCGGCCGTCCACCGCCTGCTCGCGCCAGTGCGCGGGCTCGAAGAGGAGGCCTTCCGCGGCCTGCGCATCCTGCTCTACGAGGTCAACCACCCGGCCCATCCGGACCTGCTGGTCGACGTCACGGCCGAAGGGCCGGCGATCGAGGCGGCCATGGCCTGCTATGGCAGCCAGGAGGAACGGCATCCCTATTTGAACGCCGGGCTGGGCCTGCGCCGGTTCCGCACCCTCAGCCTCGGCCCGGAGGTCGGTCTCGCCGAGGCCTACCGACGGCTCACCGTCCAGGACTTCACGACCCGTAGCGCGGCGCAGCTCGTCCGCTTCCTGGGCGGCCTGCCGGAGGTCGCAGAGGTGCGCGAAGGACCGCTCGTCTCGGTGATCGTCCGCACCCGCGACCGTCCGGCTCTGCTGGCCGAGGCCCTGGCGAGCCTGGCCGAGGGGGAGTACCACCGCGCCGAGGTGGTCCTGGTCAACGATGGAGGCGCGCCGCCGGAGGTGCCACCGGACTACCCGCTGCCGGTCGTACGGGTCGACCTGGAGGAAAGCCGCGGCCGGGCCGGCGCGGCCGAAGCCGGTATCGCGGCGGCAAGCGGCGACTTCGTTGCCTTCCTGGACGACGACGACCTGGCCGCGCCCGAGCACCTGGCGACACTGGCCGGCCTCGTCGGAGCGGCCGGAGTGCGTGTCGCCTACACCGACGCCGCGGTAGCGGTCTACGAGCTGGACCCGGACGGCGGCTGGTCCTGCCGCGACCGGCGTCTCCCCTACAGCCGCGACTTCGATCCGGACATCCTGCTGGTCGACAACTACATCCCGTTCAACACCCTGCTCATCGAGCGCGGTCTGTTCTCCGAAGCCGGACCGTTCGATCCAAGCCTCCCCTTCTTCGAGGACTGGGACTACCTGATCCGCCTCGCGGCCCTCACCCCGTTCCATCACCTGGCGCGGGTGACCTGCGAATACCGGCACTTCCGCGGCGGCGCGCATCACATCTTCGGCGAGCGCCCGCGGGAGCGCGGGGACTTCCTGGCGATCAAGGCTCGGGTGCTCGCCAAGCACGCCGGACGCCTCCGTCCGGACGTCCTGGCGCGGGCGGTCGACACTCTACGGGCCGAGGCCGTAGCCGGGCAGGAGGGCTGGGCCAGCGCCCGCCGGGAGGTGGACCGCCTGGGGAACGATCTGGAGGCTCTCCGGCAGGCGCACGAGGCCCTGGCCCGCGAGCGGTTCCTCTGGGAAGAGCGCTTCCACAACGTGTCGGGCGAGCTGGCCGGCTCGAAGGAAGAGCACGGCCGCCTGTCGACCGAGCTCCAGCGCCTCTACGACGAGGAGCGGAAGCTCCGCACGGCCGTCGACGACCAGACAGCGCACCTCGGCCGCACCTATGCGGAGATCGAACGCCTCAATCGGCTGATCCGGGAGATGGAGTCCACCCGGGCGTGGCGTACCCACCAGTGGTGGCAGAGGAGGAGGTCGTGAGGGGGTGGGCGGCGGCGCGGAGTCCTCACCCCCTGGCCCCCTCTCCCATCTCCCACCCGCCCAACCCCGGGAGAGGGGGGACGTTGTTGATGCCTCTGTGGCGAGCTCGCCAAACGGCTCTGGATGCGTCCCCCCTCTCCCGGCGGGGGGTGGAAGGGAGATGGGAGAGGGGGCCAGGGGGTGAGGTTCCACCCTCCCCATGACCCGCATCGCCCTCCTCTCCAGCGAGCCGGTCCGCCCGCGCATGGCCGGGATCGGCATCCGCTATCTGGAGCTCGCGCGGCGGCTGCCGCAGTTTGGGATCGAGACGGTCCTGCTCTCGCCGGCCGAGCCGGAGGAAACCGCGGAGCTGGGGATCGATCGTGGCGCCATTCGCCGCGCCGAGCGCGGACGCTTTGCCGAGCTGCTCGCCGACTGCCAGGGGGCGGTCGCCCAGGGACACCTCGCCAACGACCTCGTGCTCGAGGTGCCGCACCTGCCGGTCGCCATCGACCTCTACGACCCCTGGCTCGTCGAGAACCTGAGCTACTTCGAGACTTTGGGCTACGGCCCGTTCCGTAACGACCACGCGACCTGGGTGCTCCAGATGTCGCGCGGCGATTTCTTTCTCTGCTCGTCCGAGGAGCAGCGCACCTTCTACCTCGGTTTCCTCGCCGCTCTCGGCCGGATCAACCCGGACCGGCTCGCCCGCGATCCCGACCTGGAGACCCTGATCGCGCCGGTCCCATTCGGCGTGCCGGACGAGCTGCCGCCGCACCAGCCGGTCCTGCCCGCACGGCAGCCCGGCGAGGTGCGCCTCCTCTTCGGCGGCCTCTACGACTGGTACGACCCCTGGACCCTGCTCGATGCCCTGGAAAAGACCGGCCGGCCGGGCTGGAGCCTCTACCTCATCCGCAACCCGAACCCGGAGACCACGCCGCAACGCCTGATGTCCGAGGTCGAGGAGCGCTGCCGCCAGCTCGGCTGGTGGGAGAGCCGCGTGCGCGTGCTCGACTGGACTCCGGCCGACCGGCGGTACGACCTCCTGCGGGATTTCGACCTCCTGGTGGCGCCGCACCGGCCGAGCCTGGAGACCCGCCTCTCCCTGCGCACTCGCTTCCTGGATGCCCTGGCCGCCGGATGCCCGGTGGTCACCAGCGCGGGCGGAGCCATGAGCCGGATGCTCCGCGAGCACGGCGCAGGCTGGGTGGTGCCGCCGGGCGATGCGGACGCTCTGGCGCGCGCGCTCGTCGAGGCAGTCGAGGACGGGGCCGCCCGGGAGCGCTGCCGGGCCGGGGGCCGCGAGCTGCTGCGGGATTTCCGCTGGGACCAGGCCCTCGCTCCACTGGTCCGCTTCTGCCGCGAGCCGCGGACCGACGAGACCAAGGAGATTTTCGTCTACCGTCCGGCGACGGCCGCCCCACCCGATCCACTCACCGTGCGTCTCCGGCGGCGGCTGCGGAGTTGGAGGATCGTGCGGTGAAGGTCTCGGTGGCAATCCTCTCCTGGAACGGACGAAAACACCTGGAAACCTGCCTCGCGGCCCTCGCGGAGCAGGAAGACCCCGGCGTCGGCTGGGAAATTCTGGTCCTCGACAACGGCTCGACCGACGGCACGGCGGCCTGGCTGCGGAGCGAGGTCCAGCCGCGGAATCTCCGGGTCCGGCTGATCGAGAGCCCTGTCAACCTCGGCTTCTGCGCCGGCAACAACCGCCTGGTGGCCGAGTCTACGGGCGATGCCGTGGCCTTCCTGAACAACGACACCCGGCCGCAACGGGGCTGGCTGCGCGCTCTCGTCCAGGCCCTGGCGGCCACGCCGCCGGACGTGGCAGCCGTCTCCGGCAAGATCGTCGACTGGACAGGCGACCGGCTCGACTTCGGCCGCGGCGTCATGACCTTCGACGGCCACGCCTTCCAGCTCGACTTCCGCCGTCCCTTGGCAAAGGCCCGGGTGCCAGGGGAAGGCGAGGAGCTCCTCTTCGCCTGCGGCGGCAACATGCTGATCCGCAAGGCCAGCTTCCTGGCCGCGGGAGGCTTCGACGAGGATTACTTCGCCTACCTGGAGGACGTCGACCTCGGCTGGCGCCTCTGGTCCGGCGGCGAGAGGGTGATCTTCGTGCCGGACGCGGTCGTCCATCACCGGTCGAGCGCCACGAGCGACCTCCTGGGCCTCTTCAACCGGGGCTTCCTCTTCGAGCGGAACGCCTTCCTGACCGCGTACAAAAACTACGAGCCCGGCCTTTGGGAGCAGGTCATGCCGTCCCTGCTGCTGACATTTCTCTCCCGGACCCAGACCATCCTCGCCGACCACAACCCCGGGGGCGCCGCCCTTCGCCTCGACCCCTACGCCGGCCACATCGCCAACACCGCCCCCAACGGCACTCCGGCGAGCCCGCCGGCGCCGGTTGCCCAGCTCCCGCCGGCCTGGACCTGGGACGGCTTCAAAGTCCGCTGGCAAGGCTACGGCCCCGGCGACTTCCTCCGCCGCGGCCTCCGCAAGCTGACCGGCCAGGCCCCGCCGGCGCCGGCGAACGACGCGCCGCACCTCACCGACGAGAGGACCGTCGCCCAGCTCCGTGCCGCCTCCTGGCTTCTCGGCCACCTCGACAGCGCCGCCGCCCGCCGCGAGGCCGTCCAGAAACGCCGCCGCCGCTCCGACCGCGAGATCTTCGAGAAGTTCCCGCTCTATCTGGTTCCCACCTACCCAGGCGACCATGCCCTCTTCGCCAGCCCCGGCTTCCAGGCCTGGCTGCCCGGGGACCTGCCGCTGGTGCGCTGTGCGCTCGAGGAAGTCATGGAGTGGGGAAGCTGACCCACGGTCCGCGGTATAAGCTGTCCCCATGGCGGTCGACGTCTCCGTCGTCATTCCCACGCACAACCGCCTCGAAGCGCTGGCGGAGGTGATCCAGGCGCTGGAGTTCCAGCACGCGCCGCCGCCGTTCGAGGTGGTCGTGGTGGACGACGGATCGACCGACGGCACGAGCGACTGGCTGCGCAGCCGGACCTTCCAGGTGCCGCTGCGCATCCTCACCCAGGAGAACCGCGGACCGGCCGCGGCACGCAACACCGGCGTGGCCGTGGCGCAGGGGAGTTGGGTGGCCTTTCTGGGGGACGACACCGTCCCTTCCGCCGGATGGCTCAAGACTCATCGCGAGGCCCACCGCCAGCGCGGCGACGACCTTCGCGTGGCGGTCATCGGCTACACCGGATGGCACCGCCGGATGCGCCTCAACCCCTTCCTCCGGCACATCAACGAGCACGGCCTCCAGTTCGGCTACGCCCTGATCAAGGACCGGGAGGACGTCCCTTTCAACTTCTTCTACACGTCCAATCTCTCGCTCGCCCGCGACCTGCTGCTCGCCGAGCCGTTCGATCTTCGTTTTCCCTATGCGGCATGGGAAGATATCGAGGTCGCCTACCGTCTGAGGAAGCGGGGGATGCGGCTGGTCTACGAGCCGGCGGCGACCGTGGCGCACGACCATCCGACCGACCTGGAGCGCTTCGCCGCGCGGCAGGAGAAGGCGGGCTACTGCGCCGTGGTCTTCTACCGGCTCCATCCGGAGCTCGGACCGTTCCTCGGGATCGGTCCGGGAGGCCCTCCCCCCCTCCCTCCGGAGGGGCCTCAGCAGTGGCGTGAAAGGCTGGTGCGCGCTTTGCAAAACTTGCCTGTCAGAGTCCCGAAGCTGTGGGAGGAAACGCTCCGGTACCACTACATTCGGGGCCTGCACCGCGCCTGGTCAGATGCCGGCGCGGACTTGATCAAGGAGGATCACATCCATGACTCTGCGACGAGCAGCCGTACAGCTCCGTAAGGTGAGCTCGCCCCCGGTGCTGCTGGCCGCCTTGCTGCTCGCGGCGGGCAGCTCTCTCCTCGCCCAGGACCGCGGCAGCTCCCGGCCGAGCGATTCCAGCGACTCCCCTGCTCCCCGGACCGCGGCCCCGTCCGGCGGCGATTCGTCCTCCTCTTCAGGGGGGTCCTCTTCAGGCTGGTCGGGCCCGGCACAAAGGGTCGAGCCCCGTTCGTCCTCGGGCGGCGGTGGTGAATCCAGCGAGCCGTCGTCCGGCGGCGAGTCGAGCACCTCGTCGCGCGGACGCGGCCCTCGCACCGCTGTACCGGTCTCCCCCGGTGAGGTCGACGAGGCGCATCGCCAGCGCCCGCACAGCGGCCGCAACAACCGTGGCGGCCATGGCGGCGGCCACCACGGCGGGTCCTGGCGCTACGATCCGTACTGGGGTTATCGCGGACCGTACTGGGGCGGCTTCTGGGCGAATTTCGCGATCGGCTGGTGGTACGACGACTACTACTGGTACGACCGCGCACCGTACTACCGCGACCCCTACTACGACCGCGGCTACGGCTACCGCCAGGACCGCTATGGCGCCCTCGACCTGGACGTCTACCCCGGCCGGACCGAGGTCCACATCGACGGCCGCTACTACGGCAAGGTCGACGCCTACGACGGCTTCCCGCAGTACCTCTGGCTCCCCCGGGGCACCTATGACGTCGTCTTCTATCTCGACGGCTTCAGCACCCTGGCGCGCCAGATCTCGGTCTCGCCGGGCATGGTGATCGACATCGATGACCGGATGGAACGCGGCACGTCGGTGAAGCCCGAGGATCTCGCCTCGAAGTCGCACGAGCGGCGCGACGAGCGCCTCCGCTACGAGGGGGAGCGCCGCGAGCGCCTGGAGCGCGGCCGGCCGGCCTACGACGACGAGGACGACGAGGACGACGAGGCCAGGATGGAGGAGTGGCGGAATCGCGCCCGCGAGCACCGCCGCGACAGTCGCGACGCCGGCGAGGCCGACGAGGATGGCCGCGAGCAGCGGGACGAGACGCGGAGCGATGCGCGCGGCCGGCTGGTCCTGGACATCGAGCCCGACGATGCCTCGGTCTATCTCGACGGCCGCTTCGTTGGCACCGGCGAGGAGCTCGGCGGTCTGCGCCGCGGCCTCGCGGTCGACGCCGGCAAGCACCACCTCGCCGTGGTCCGCCCCGGCCACCGGCCCGAGGAGCGGGACTTCGAGGTCGAAGCGGGTGAAGAGGTCGAGCTCGACGTCGAGCTCGAAGCCGGCTCCCGCTGAGGGTGTCCCTTCCCCTCTCCCGCGTGCGGCGGGAGAGGGGCCAGGGGTGAGGGTTTTTTAGAAGCTCTGCTCTTGCCCCAGCAGCCCGCCGGGCGCGGTGGACGAGCTCGAGCGGGTCTCCCCACCGGTCGGTGCGAGGCCACCCTCGTGGTGCCCGGCCGTGTGCTGGCCATTGCTGTGAGTGCGGTCGATCCCCAGCCGATCGTAGAGGGCGCAGTGGCCGGTGGCGCCACGCCAGACGAACGGCAGCCCGGCCAGGGCGAGCCCGAGCGTCCCCTTGCTGCGGCGCTTCAGCGCCCAGGCCGCGAGGGCCGCTCCACCCAGCACCGAGGCCACGCGCTCGATTTTGCCGAGGTTGATGTTTCCACGCTTCAGGCCCTTCAGGCTGTCCAGGCCGCGCTCGCGAAGGCTTCCCAAATTGTCGAGGAGCTTGTTGCCGCTCCGTGCTTCCAGGGTTTCAATCGTCGCCATAGGAGCTCCTTTCTGAAAACAAAAAAAGGAGGGACGATCGGCGATGTCCAGAGCCCACCTCCCGTTGCGGAACATCGCATCGCCGACCCGCCTCCGCCGACTCTGTAGGGCAAGAGCCGTGCCAGCAGTATCCCCTCGGGTCTGCGAGGCTTCTCCTGGGGACACGGCGGCCAGGCGTTGCAAGTTTTCCACCCAAGGGAAGCTTTTCACGCCACCTTCCGTTTACCCGTCTGGAGACCGCAGCCGTGAAGCGTACCCTCGTCATCTGCATGTCCGCCCTGCTCCTCGTGGGTTCCCTCGTCCTGACAGGGGCCGCGGCGCAGGTGCCCGGCGAGCTCCGGTTCGACCGGCTGAACCGCCAATATCCCGACGTCGCGCCGGAGCTCCAGCCGGTCGTCGAGGGGCCGGTGACGGTCCGGCTCTCGGCGCCGCGCAGCACCCTGGTCCTGCGCAACCACGCGCTGCGGCTGGAGCCTGGCATCGGCGGCAGCCACAGCGCGGACCTGCGGATCGAGTTCGCCGGCCGCGGCTGGCTGGTCGCCGACGTCGACGTCGGCGGGGTGTCGACCCGGCTCCAGGACGAGGTGACCGTGCCGCCGCAAGCCGTCACCCTTCAGGGGCGTGTGCGGCTCCGCAGGGTCGCAGAGGGCTATCTGGTCACTCTCGAGCAGCTTCCCGAGCGGGTCAGGGTCAGGATCGAGAGCGGGGTCGGCCGGCGGATCGTCGAGGTCTGCGACGGCGTCTCGGCCCTCCCCCTGACCTCGCTGGATTGCCCCTCTCTGGAGCGGTCCCTGTCGCGGGCGGTCGTCCCGCTGCCGGCGGCGGGCGAATCCTTCCTGCTGGAGAACGGCGAGCTCACGCCGGAGGATCGGCAGCGCCTCGACGCCTATCTGAGGAGCGCGGGCGCGTAGCCCGGGACCGCCTCGATGGCTCGCGTCTTCCGGTACCCTCCGGTCACCATCTTTCTGCTCCTCGCGATCGGCGCGGGGTTCCTGGTGGAGACCCTGGCCGGCGGCTCGACGGACCAGCGCGTGCTGGTGTCCGTGGGCGCCAACTACGCGCCCCTGATCTGGGGCGAGGGGCAGTGGTGGCGGCTGCTGACCAGCGTCTTCCTGCACATCGGGATCGTCCACCTGCTGCTCAACGGCTGGGCGCTCTTCCAGCTCGGCACGCTGTACGAGACGTGGCTGGGATCGCTCCAGTTGCTCCTCGTCTTCCTGGTGAGCGGCGTGGCCGGCTCGTTGGCCAGCCTTCTATGGAGCCGGGGGTTGAGCGCCGGCGCCTCGGGCGCGATCTTCGGCCTGATCGGCGCGCTGATCGCCTTCCTGCTGCGGCGGAGGGACATGCTGAGCCCGGCTGGACGGTCGATCCTGGGGCAGCTCGTGCTGTGGGCCGGGATCAACGTCGTCTTCGGCCTGACGACGCCGGGGATCGACAACGCCGCCCACTTCGGCGGGGCCGCCGCGGGGCTGCTCCTCGGTCTCGTGCTCGAGAGACGGGGCTGACCTGATAGTCCGACCTGATAGTCTCACCTGATAATATTGAAAATTCTGCGCCTTGGGCGCCTGGAGATCCTGCCGCATGGCACGACGCATGATGAACCGCCTGTACTACTTCACGATCGAGGATGAGAGCATCCTCGCCGAGTCCTTTTCGCAGATCGAGAAGGAAGTCTACGCGATCACCTACAAGGTCGTCGGCTCCGAGGACGTCTTCGTGACCACCAGCGAGACGAAGGACGCCATGGACCGCCACGACATCCCGTACAACCTGCTGGCGGAGGAGGACGGCTCGCGGATCTCGGTTTACCACTCGCCGCTGTCGCGCGAGGAGCTGGCCGACTACGAGGACGCGATCAAGGCGCTGGCCCTGGCGTGGCGCGCCATCGCGGTCGCCTGCGTGGGGGTCAACGGCGAGCCCAACCTGGGCTTCGACCTGAGCAGCCATGGTGCCAAGAGCTTCACCTACTTCACCGCCCCGGCCGGCCACACCTTTATCTGGCGGCTGTTCCGCGAGCGCGAGGAGGCCGTCGACTTCCTCGGCAAGCTGACCGGCCAGGACAAGAAGGCGGTCGAATGGGCGGAATCGATCCCGCTCGGCTCGACCAAAGAGCTCAAGTCCTACCATTGAGACCCTTGAGAGGGACCGCCCCCCTGAACCTCGAGCTTCCCGTTCGCCGAGCCCACGTACAGCGTCGCCCAGCTCTGCGGGGAGATCCGCGACTTCCTGGGCGAGGCGTTCTCCTCGGTCTGGGTAGCCGGGGAGGCGCAGCGCGTCCGCCCGAGCGCCCGCGGCCATCTCTACTTCGAGCTGGTCGAGAAGGGGGAGCGCGACGAGATCGTCGGTAAGCTCGACGCGGTGATCTGGAAGGGCGACTTCCAGCGCGTGCGGCGGATGCTCGGGGAGACCGGCCAGCAGCTCGGCGACGGCATGCAGATCCGCTGTCGCGCCAGTCTCGACTTCTACGGCCCCGGCGGCCGGCTCCAGCTCTGCATCCGCGAGGTCGATCCGACCTTCACCCTGGGGCTTTTGGAGATCCGGCGCCGCGAGACGCTGGCGGCGCTCGCCGCGGCCGGCCTGCTGGAGAGGAACCGGGCCCTGCCGCTCTCCGACCTGCCGCTGTCGATCGCCCTCATCACCTCCCACGGCAGCGCCGCCTACCACGACTTCCTCTCAGGGCTGCGGGAGAGCGGCTACGGCTTCCGCGTGCTCTTCGTGCACGCCTCGGTGCAGGGGCGGGATGCGGAGCGTGAGGTGGTCTCGGCCCTGGCGTCGCTCGCCGGCCTGCCGATCGACTGCGCGGTGCTGATCCGCGGCGGCGGCTCGCGCAGCGACCTCGCGGTGTTCGACAGCCGGGCCATCGCCGAGGCGATCGCCCGCGCCCCGTTCCCGGTCCTCACCGGCCTCGGCCACGAGATCGATCAGGCGATCGCCGACCTGGTGGCGCACACCTCTTTGAAGACCCCGACCAAGGTCGCCGAGTTCCTGATCGAGCAGGTGGCCCGCCAGGAGCTGGCGCTCGACGAGCTCCGCCGCCGGCTGCTGCGCGAGGCCCTGGAGCCCCTGCGCGCCGGCCGCGAGGCCCTCGGCCGGGCCGAGCGGGGCGTGAGCCTCGCGCGCCTGCGCCTCGCCGCGGCCGGCAGCCGCATTGACGAGCACGCCCGCGCGCTCGCCCGGCTCGGACGCTCCGCCCTGCGCCAGGCCGAACGCCGGCAGGCCGAGCTGCGCGGCCGTCTCGCCGAGGCAGCGCCCCGCCGCCTGGAGAGCGAAGCTCGCGAGCGGCACCGGCTGGGCGAGCGGGTGGCCGCGGGAGCGCGCGCCAAGCTGCGCGAGACCCGGGCGACGCTCCAGGGCCTGGAGCGCCTGAGCGTCCAGCTCGCGCCCCAGCGGACGCTGGAGCGGGGCTTCAGCATCACCCGCACCGCAGCGGGCGCGCTCCTCCGGGGCACGGAGCAGGCCCAACCCGGCGACACCATCATCACCCAGCTCTCCGGCGGGAGCCTCAAGAGCCGCGTGGAGGAACCATGACCGAACCGACCCCATCCAGTGAAACCGCCTTGAGCTTCCGCGAGGCCATGGAGGAGCTGGAAGGCATCCTCGAGCGGATCGAAGGCGAAGAGATCGACATCGACCGGCTCGCCGAAGAGCTCCGCCGCGCCGCGCAGCTCCTCGAGCTCTGCCGCGGCAAGATCCGCAAGGCCGAGGTCGAGGTCACCCAGATCGTCCAGAGCCTTGAGGAGGAGGGGGAGTAGGAAAGGACAGCAGGGACAGCAAGGACACCAAGGACGACAGGAGGGGTGTCCTTGCTGTCCCTGGTGTCCTTGGTGTCCTTTCCCAGAGCAGGCCAACTTCCGGGAATGCGGAACGTCCCGTCTCCGTTTCCCAGAACGGCATGGGTGCCTCCCGCGACCACCGCGACCACAAGATCTTCCTCCTCTCGCCCGCCAGCCTGTCCGGAGAGCGCGCGCGGCAGCTCCTGGATCCGGACGCCGGCTTCGCGGCGGCCCGGCAGCTCCGCAGCCCCGAGGGGGTTCCGATCGCGGAGGCCTTCACCTTCCTGAGCTTCCCTCTATTTCCGCGGCAAGATCGCCTATGCCCGGCATTTCGCCGCGCCGCCGCCGGATCTCTCCTCCGCGCAACTGGAGGGCAGCGTCTTCGTCATCACCTCAGGTTTCGGCCTGGTGCTCCCGAGCTGGCCGATCACCGAAGAGCGCATGGAGATCCTCCGCAGCACCCCGGTGGACGTCGAGAGCCGCGCCTATCGCGAGCCGTTGCGCGACCACGCCCAGGCGCTCCGCGAGCGCCTGTCACCCTCCTCCCGGGTGGTGCTCCTCGGCAGCATCGCCACGGGCAAGTACGTCGAGCTCCTTCTGCCGGTCTTCGGCGACCGGCTGGTCTTTCCCCGCTGTTTCGTGGGCCGTGGCGACATGAGCCGCGGCTCGGTCCTCCTCAAGGCGGTGCAGGCCGGCGAGGAGCTGGAGTACTCCACTCTCGACGTCCCGCGGCACGCCCGCAGGTCCTGACGCCTGGCCTCACAGACCCGGAGTTGGAACGGCCCTTGCAGTGGACTCAGGACCGAAGCAGTACCCCCTGACAAGAGCAAATCCGGGATGTGTGTGGGGCCGCTCAGAGGGGACGAAAAGCGAGAAGGAAACGAGGGAACAACACCTCAGGAAAAGACCAAGGAGGACATCATGAACCTGTCCAAGAAGTCGGCCTGGAAGTCCCTGATCCTGCTGCTCGCCCTCTTCGTGGCGAGCGTCTCCGGCGCCTGCCGGGTCCGCCAGACCCAGGAAGGCGAAGTGCCCGATGTCGACGTTTCGGTCGAGGGCGGCAAGGTACCCGAGTACGACGTCGACGCCGCAGATGTGGACGTCACCACCGAGAAGCGCGAGATCGAGGTGCCCAAGATCACCGTCGAGCCGCCGCGCGACGGCGACCAGGACCCCCCGTCCGAGCAGAAGCCGCCGCAATAAGGCCTCGGCCTTTCCGATCCGATCTACGGGCGGGGATCTTCCCCGCCCGTCGTGTTTTGATCTCTTTCCTGCAACTTTCCGCCTCCTTCAACGTATAGTGGAAGCCCCATCTATCGCCCCGGACTCGAAGGGGCTTCCCGAATGGAGGAGGTGCACGTTGAAAGGCCCTTTTACACGCCTGCGCGCCGCGCGCGCCGCTGTCATTGCGGTCGCCGCTCTCGGCCTGCTGGCCGCGGGGGCGCCCGCCCGCGCCGCGGTGAGCTATGAGGACTACCATCGCTTCGCCGAGGTCGAGCAGCAGCTCCGCGGCTGGAGCGGCTCCCATCCCGAGCTGAAGCTGGTCGACATCGGCAAATCGGCCGGCGGCCGGACGATCTGGGTGGCCCAGGTCGCCGCCCCTGGCCAGGTCCCGCCCGAGGAGCGGCCGGCGGTCTTCGTCGGCGCCAATCTCGCAGGCTGGCACAACACGGGGACCGAAGCCGCGCTCCATCTGATCGACAAGCTGCTCGCCGGGGACAAAAAGCTCCTCCAGGAGCGCACGTTCTACATCGCCCCGGCGCTCAACCCGGATGCCCACGACGGCCTTTTTTCCACCCCGCGCGCACGTCGCAATGGCAATGGCGGCAAGCTCGACCACGACCGCGACGGCTTCGAAGGCGAGGACGGGCCGGACGACCTGAACGGTGACGGCATCATCTCCCGGCTGCGCATCCCCGACGCCACGGGCGGCTGGCTGCCCGATCCCGGCGAGCCCCGCCTGATGATCCGCGCCGACGGCATGAAGGAGCGGCCGGGCGCGTTCCGGATCGAGACCGAAGGGAAGGACGACGACCGCGACGGCGCCTGGAACGAGGACGGCCCCGACGGCGTCTGGCCTGACCGCAACTTCGCCCACGCCTTCCCCTATCCCGACCCCGAGGCCGGCCCCTGGCCGAGCTACGCGCCCGAGTCCAGGGCTGTCATGGACTTCCTGCTCGGCCGCCGCAACGTCGCCCTTGCCGTGGTCTACGGCCCGGCCAACAACCTGCTGGCCATGCCGCAGAGCCTGGGCGGCGGCGGCGACCTGGGGACGCAGAAGTTCAAGGTGCCGGAGCAGCAGGCCCGGTTCATGGGGCTCGATCCCGAGCAGGAGTACACCCTGGACCAGGTCTGGGAGGTGGTCCAGAACCTCCCCTTCGTCAAGCAGAACAACGTCACCAAGGAGCAGGTCGGCCAGTTCCTCGGCGCCGGGGCCGCCACCAAGGTCGATCCGGCCGACCAGGCCTATCTCGAGAAGGCGGCCGAGGGGTACAAAGAGCGTCTGAAGAAGGCCGGCCTGTCGGCCGATCGTCAGGCAGCCCAGTACGCCAAGGGCGGCTTCACCCCCTGGCTCTACTACCAGTACGGCGCCATGGCAGTGGAGCTCGACGTCTGGGGGGTCCCCAAGGCCGAGAAGAAGGCCGAGGCGGGAAGCGGCGACGCCCTGACGCTCGACAAGGTGGCGGCTATGAGCAAGGACGACTTCCTCGCCCTCGGCGAGGAGAAGATCGCCACCTTCCTCAAGGACAACAAGGTGCCGGCCCAGTTCAGCGCCCAGCGGGTCGTCGAGCTCATGAAGGGAGGCCAGGTCGACCCGAAGGCCATGGTCGAGCGCATCCGCCAGATGGGCGGGGGGAGCGCGGGCGGAGGCGGCGGAGACAAGGGCGATTCAGGCAATGAGCGCGACCGCGAGGTCCTCGCCTGGGTCGAAAAGAACGCGCCCGAGGCGTTCACTCCCTGGAAGTCGGTCACCCTGCCGGACGGCACGAAGGCCGAGGCCGGCGGGCTCGATCCCTTCATCGAGGTCGCGCCACCGATGGCGGCCCTGAAGCCGGCCCTGGAAGCGCACACCGACACGGTGCTCGACCTGGCGGGCAAGCTGGCACGGCTGGAGGTCGTCTCGCTGGAGGCCATGCCCCTGGGCGGCGGCGTCTGGCGCGTGCGGGCCGTGGCCGGCAACGGCGGCTGGCTCGCCACCCACACCAAGATGGACGAGCGGGGCCGCTTTCACCGTCCCGTGCGGCTGTCCCTGGAGACCGGCAAGGGCGTCGAGCTGATCACCGGCCGGCCGGCGGTCGCTTCCGAGCGTCTGGATGGCACGTCCGGCCGGATCGAGGCCGAGTGGCTGGTGCGTGCCGAGCCGGGCACCCGGATCGTCGTCCGGGCGCTCTCCGATCAAGCCGGACGCGGCGAAAAGACCATCACCCTGGGAAAGGGAGCCTGAAGCCATGATTTCGCGCAATATCCTCGCACCTGCGCTCGCGTCCGCGGCGCTGGCCCTCGCCACCGCCGTCCTTCCAGCGGCCGGGTTCGCCGCACAGCCCCTCCAACCCAAGGGGAAGGCTCCGCAGCCGACGTTCAACCGGCTCCACGACTACGACGAGATCGCCCAGATCCTCAAGGACTACGCCGCCGCCTATCCCGGATGGGCGCGGCTGGACAGCATCGGCAAGAGCATCCAGGGCCGCGACATGTGGGTGCTCACCCTGCAGAACCCGGCGACCGGCGACGAGCTGTCGAAGCCGGCCCTCTACGTCGACGGCAACACGCACGCCAACGAGGTGCAGGGCGCCGAAGCCTGCCTCTACACCGTCGACTTCGTCCTCAAGAGCTACGGCAAGCTGCCACGGGTCACCGAGCTGCTCGACCGCGCGGTCCTCTACGTCCTGCCCATCGTCAACCCGGACGGCCGGGCGCAGTGGTTCAAGGGCCCCTCGGACAACTCCTACCCGCGCACCGTCATGGTGCAGGTCGACGACGACCGCGACGGCCTGGTCAACGAGGACGGGCCGGACGACCTCGACGGCGACGGCGTCCTGACCCAGATGCGCAAGAAGGTGCCGCTCGGCCAGGGAGACTTCAAGCTCGATCCCAAGGACCCGCGCCTGGTTGTCGAAGTCGAGCCCGGCGAGCTCGGCGACTACGAGCTGCTGGGCGGCGAAGGGATCGACAACGACAACGACGGCCGGGTCAACGAGGACGAGGTCGGCTATGTGGACCCCAACCGCACCTGGGGCTACGGCTGGGAGCCGGCCTACGTGCAGAACGGTGCGGGCTCATATCCGCTGGACATCCCCGAGACCCGCTCCATCGCGCTGTGGGCGCTACGGCACCCGAACCTCGCGGCCATGCAGAGCTTCCACAACAACGGCCGGATGATCCTGCGGCCTCCGGGGGCCAAGTCCCAGCCGCCCGTCAGCGGGTCGGACCTCGCGGCCTACGACCTGATCGGCAAGGAGGGGGAGAAGATCCTCCCCGGCTACCGGTACTTCATCCTCTGGAAGGACCTCTACACGGTCTACGGCGGCAGCATCGACCACTTCTACGGCAGCGTGGGCGCGGTGAGCTTCTCCAACGAGCTCTATGACGTGCCGGCGGACACCGACAAGGACGGGGACATCTCCGAGGCCGAGCTGCTGAAGTTCAGCGACCTCCTGACCCTGGGGAAGCAGTTCTCCGAGTGGAAGCCGGTGGACCACCCGCAGTACGGCCGTATCGAGGTGGGTGGCTACCGCCAGGACTTCGGCCGCGTGCCGGAGACCTGGCTGCTCGAAGAGGAGATGCACCGCAACAGCGCCTTCGTCCTCTTCCACGCCCATCATCTCCCGCGCCTCTCGATCGGCGAGGTCCAGGTGCGCAAGGTGGGTCCGAAGCTGTGGCGCCTGGAGGTCCCGGTCCTGAACGACCGGGCGATTCCGAGCATGACTGCCCGCGCCGTCCAGAACCGGCTGCACCGCCAGGACCTGGCGACCGTGGCCGGCGCCAAGGTGGTGGCGAGCGGCCTGATCAACAACCCTTGGCTGGACCAGATCCAGCTCCAGGAGCACCGCCCCGAGCGGCTGCTGGTGCCCGGCGTCGAAGGCTACTCCACCCGCAACCTCTTCTTCCTCGTCGAGGGCGACGGCGACGTCACCGTCCAGTACGACAGCCTCAAGGGAGGGAAGGTGACGAAGAAGGTGGCGCTCAAGGAGGCCCAGCAGGCGGCGAAGTAGGGCCCTCACCCCCTGCCCCCCTCTCCCGCGGGTGCGGGAGAGGGGGAATCCCGGGGATCCCGGGGATCCGACTTGCCAAATCCGCCGGAATGTGAGATCCTTCACTGTCCGCCGGGCTCACCGGCGGTCATAGATCGATAGGCTCGTCCCGAGCCTGAGCGGCGGCCTCACCGGCAAGCCCCCCGTTCCCACACCGATCCGCCGGAACAATTGAAGAGTGTTCCCCCTGCGTCCGGGGATCCTCGGAAAGGCTCGACGTAACGAATGAGCTTCTCGTCTTTCGACCTCCACCCCGACCTGCTGCGCGGCGTGTCGGACCTCGGTTACACCCAACCCACTCCGATCCAGAACGAGGCGATCCCGCCGGCGCTCGCCGGGCGCGACGTCCTCGCCTGCGCCATGACGGGCAGCGGCAAGACGGCGGCGTTCCTGCTGCCGATCCTCCACCGCCTGATGGACCAGCCGCGCGGCACGACCCGCGTCCTGGTCCTCACCCCCACCCGTGAGCTGGCGGCGCAGATCGCCGAGCACCTGGAAGGGATCGCCCAGCACACCCCGCTGACCGGGGCCGCCGTCTTCGGCGGCGTCGCCATGGGACCGCAGGAGCGGGCCTTCCGCAAGGGGGTCGACGTCCTGGTGGCCACCCCGGGGCGGCTGCTGGACCACTTCCAGCACCCCTATGCGCGGCTCGACGGGCTGGAGGTCCTGGTCCTCGACGAGGCCGACCGCATGCTCGACATGGGCTTCCTGCCGGACGTCCGGCGCGTGCTCGCGCACATTCCCGAGCGCCGCCAGACCTTCTTCTTCTCGGCCACCCTGCCGCCGCCGATCGTGGAGCTGTCGCGCGAGATGCTGCGCCAGCCCGTGGCGCTCAACGTGGAGCGCAAGGCGGCCCCGGCCACCGGCGTCGCCCAGGCGGTCTTCCCGGTCCGCGAGGACCTCAAGCCCTGGCTGATGCTCGAGCTGCTGCGGCGCGAAGGGGAGATCCGCAACGTCCTCGTCTTCACCCGCACCAAGCACCGCGCCAACCGCCTGGCCGACTTCCTCGCCCGGCACGGGGTCTCCTGCGATCGTATCCACGGCAACCGCAGCCAGGTGCAGCGCACCGACGCCCTCGCCCGCTTCAAGGACGGCCGCACCCAGGTGCTGGTGGCGACCGACATCGCGGCGCGCGGGATCGACGTCGAAGCCCTGTCCCACGTGGTGAACTTCGACGTGCCCCACGTGCCGGAGGACTACATCCACCGCGTCGGCCGGACGGCGCGCGCCGGCCTGACCGGCGATGCCTTCACCCTGGCCGGGCCGCAGGAGCAGTCCGAGCTCGCCGCCATCGAGCGGGCGGTGGGTCACCGGCTGCCGCGCCGCACTCTGGAGGGCTTCGACTACGAGAAGAAGCCCGCCGAGCGCTTCGAGGTGCCCATCGCCGAGCGCATCGCCGAGATCCGCGCCCGCAAGGCCCAGGAGCGGGCGCGGGCGAAGGAGAAGGCGGAGCGCAAGGCGCAGCGCCAGGGCGGGGAGCCGGCCCGCACGGCCGCCAAGCCGGCCCGCCCGCGGCCCGAGCGGGGTCGCCAACCGGCCGAGGACCGCCAGCCGGCCTCCAACGCCAGCCGGCCGGCGGCCCCCAGGCAGGACCCGCGGTCTCCCCATCCCCGGGGCGATGTGAATCCCTGGCCCGGGGCCTCCCGCGCCGCCGCCCGGCGTTCCGGCGGTGGCGGCGGCAGGCGGTCCGCTCCAGTCCACCAGCCTGTCGCCACGCCTGCCCGCGAGCCGGAGCTCAAGGAGCCGGAGGAGCGCAAGTCACAGATCGTCCGCGCCTTCTCGCCGAGCCGGTTCGACCGGTTCCGGCGCTGAGCCACTCCCCGGAGGCGTCCGAGCCGCGGACGCCTCCGCATTTCCACCGTTTCTGACACACCCTCCGACATGTCGGCGCGGCAACCGACACGCCGCCGACACGTCAGCTCCCTCTGGAATCACCGGCTCTGAGGGCGTTTCCCGCCTGTGCGGCCTGCCAGCTCCGGTGGCATGACCCTTGCGCTATCCAGGGTATCCAGAAGGAGGAGAAAACGATGACGACTCAGGTCGCGCTCTTGGAAGCAGAGGAGCGGCAAACCCTCTCGCTCGTAGACACACCGCCGCTCCCGATTCCAATCGATGTCACAGTGCTCGGCGAGGACAAAGTCCAGCTCAGCCAGGGAGGGCCTTTTCCCTACGGAGTCACGTTCGATGCGGAAACCGGCGCACTCTCGATCCCGTCTGGATATTTCCAGGTCAACTTCACCATCGTGACTGCCGGCGCCTCGTTCAAGAACCTGGCGATCGCCTTCGAACCCGAGATGAGCACCTACATCGGCTTGTCGCGGACGTCGCTCACGACCGCTGCGATCCCCACGTTGAACGGGCTGCCGCTGGGCGCCAAGGTGCAGGCCAACAACTACACACTGCTCTGTGTCGGTCCCACTGGAATGGACGAGCCCCACGATCCGACGATCATCTACGAGCCGCCGGGCGGCTAGGAGGAAGCAGGGCGCTCTGATCCGGCAAGCAGCTTCTGGAAGGCGGGGTTGCCCCGTAAGGAGTCGAACCAGGGGAAGGAGAACCATCGCGGCTGCATGCCGAGCTTCAGGGCCTTCTCGGCGTTGACGAGCGCCGAGGAGCTCTCTCCCAGGAGGGCGTAGACCACGGCCCCCTCGTAGGCCACCGGACCATCGTTCGGGGCGAGCCGGAGCGCTTCCTGGACCGCTGCTACGGCGTCCGGGCCTTGGCCGAGATGGGCCAGGGCCTGAGCCTTGGCGGTGAGGAACTGCGGGCCCGAGGCTGCGGGATCGGCCGTGATCAGCTCCAGGACCCTCCGGTACAGGGCGTCCGCTTCGGCCTTCTGGCCCTGGAGGGAATACGCGTCGGCCAGGTTGAGCGCATAGAGAGGGTTGCGCGGCTCCTTCTCGACGATGCGGCGATAGGTCGCGACGGCGTCGGCATAGCGGCCGAGGAAGCAGTAGGAGAGAGCCAGGTTCGCCAGCCGGGCCGGAGTCGGCGAGCGCTGGACGAGAGCTCCGAAGAGCTCGGCCGCGCGCCGGGGGTCGCCATTCGAGAGCTCGATCGTGGCCAGGAGATTGAGGCCGCCGCTGTCGGCCGGCGAACGCTGCAGGAGGAGCTGCAGGTGCTCCCGCGCCTGCGCGATCTGCCCCTGCTGGAACTCCATCTGAGCCAGGTTGCGCAGGCGGTTGGTCGACGGGTGGACGCGGGCCGTCTCGCGGAGGAGCTCGAGGGCCTCCTCCGTCCTGCCGCGAGCGTTCAGATACCGGGCGCGCCTTTCCAGGACCCGGACGTCGCCCGGCACGAGACGCTCGAGCTCCTCCAGGGTGTCCTTCGCCAGCTCGAGGTCGTTGGCGGCCAGCGCGAGCTCGACGAGGACGAGGAGCGGCTGCGGATCTCCCGGTGCGAGCTTCCGCGCATCCTGCGCGAGCCGGAACCCGCGTTGGAGGTCCGCGGGATCCCGGGACTCCCAGAAGCGGAAGAGCACGGCCCTGGCCTCCAGCAGATAGGCGTCGAGGAAACCCGGAGACCTCTCGCGGATGGCCTCCAGTCCGTCCAGGATCGGGTCGAGGGAGGCTTCTCCGCGGGACTCGAACCGGCGCCGCAACCGCAGGAGCTCCTTGAGATCTCCACTGCCGACGGCGAGATCGGGGATGCCACGGCGCGTCTTCCGGTCGGCATAGGCCAGACGGAGCTGACGGGTGACCGCGCTGGCCGCCACCGAGAAGTCGTCGGTCGGCACCTCGAGGCTGTCGGCCCAGAGCACGCTTCCATCCCGCCCCCGGATCCGTTTGACCGCGACCCGGCAGGCGTCGGGCCGGCAGTCGAGACGAGAGCTGACGATCTCATCGGCCGCCACCTCCCGCGCCACCTGCTGTGGAGACCCTGGCGCCGCGTCGATCTCGTCCAGCTCTTTCGGTGAGATGCCCTCCAGAGACACCAGCGCCCGCAGCAATGCCACCCGAACTCCGGAGGACAGCAGCTCGGTCTCGGGGGCACCGCCGCCGGCCCCAACCTCCGGACGGAGGACCCCCACGTACAGCGGAGGCCGAGGCGGCCGTAGCGCGAAATAAGCCGCCCCGGCGGCAATCCCGAGGAGCACCAGGGCCGCGACGACCCAGAGGGCGCGCCGCGGGCGGCCCTTGAGCGTGGTGAGCGCGGAGTCCGGCCGCGGCGGGATGCCGCTCGACGAGGGGCGCGTCCGGCTCCCACTGCTCCCAACACCGGTCGCACGCCTCGAGCCGGCAGGCTCGATCATCGTCATCGCGGTCTCCGCGAGCTCCGCGGTGGCCTGGACGAACCGGTCCAGCTCCCGCCGCACCTGCCCGGCGCTCTGCGGGCGCAGGAGCGGGTCCTTCTCCAGCAGGTGGTCCACGAGGTCCGAGACCTCGGCCGGGACCGCCGGGACCAGCTCGCAGACCGGCTTCTGGCGGACGTGGATGACCTGGTTCAGGGTAGCCAGCGAGTTCTCGGCCTGGAAGGGAGAGCGGCCGGTGAAGAGCTCGTAGAGCAGGACGCCGAAGGAGAACAGGTCGGTCCGGTGGTCCACCGGCTCGCCGCGCGCCTGCTCGGGCGACATGGACCGGTAGGTGCCGAGGACGACGTTGCCCCGGGTCAGCGACTCCTCCTCGTCTCCCAGGAGCTGCTTGGCGATGCCGAAGTCGGTGATCTTCGCCCGGCCCGCGGCCGTGACGAGGACGTTCTCCGTCTTGAAGTCCCGGTGGACGATCCCCAGCCGGTGGGCCGCGTCGAGGCCGTCGGCCAGCTCCCGGGCCAGCTCCAGGGCGTCCCGGAGGGGAACGGCCCCGTTCTCGATCAGCTCGCGGAGGTTCCTCCCCTCCACGTACTCCATGACGATGTAGTCGCTGTCCTCCTCGTGGAGGATGTCGTAGACCTGGACGATCGAGGTGTGGTTGAGCCGGGCCGCGACCCGGGCCTCCCGCCGGAGCCGCTCGCGGCGCTCGAGGTTGGCTCTGGCTTCCGGGCGGATCCGCTTGACCGCCACCCGCCGGTCGAGCCGGTCGTCAAAGGCGAGGAACACCTCCCCCATGCCGCCGGCCCCCAACCGTCGTACGATGCGGTAGGGACCGATCCTGTCGGGATGCGCCGATGATTCCGGGCTCAAGGACAACCTCCCGGAGAGCTTACCTCAGGCCAGCCCGAGCTCCCGCAGCCTGCGGCCGAGGGCACGCTTCGAGACCTCCAGGCGCTCGACCATCGCGTCCACGTCGCCGCCACAGTCCTCGTGGCAGCGCGTGATCTCCTCCCGGGAGAGGTCCGAAATCCTCCGGATGCGAGGACAGCTCTCCATCAGGGCATACAGCGAGGTACGCGAAACGCGGAGGGTTTCCGCCGTGGCCTTCACGTCCCAGCGGTTGGCCCGCAGCGCCGTGACGAGCTCCTCTTCCGCGACCTCGCCCGGCCGGCGCCGGGCGGGGGGTTGGACCACCGGCGCCGGGATCTCGGCCGAAGACGGCGACAGGCCCTCGACGACAGGGTCGTACTTCTCCTGCAGCAGCCGGGCGACCTGGGGGCCGATCTCCAGCCGGGGGAGGCCGCGGCTGCCGATGACGAGCTGGCGCACCACGTTGCGGAGCTGCCGCACGTTGCCCGGCCAGTCATAGCGGGCGAGCTGCGCAACCAGCCGGGGCGGCAGCCAGTGAGGATCGCAGGCCGTGGACTCGATGTCGAGGCGGTGCTCCTCCCCGATCCGCTGCAGCTCCTCACGCAGGAAGTGGAGCAGCAGGCGCCCGATGTCGTCACGGCGCTCACGCAGCGGCGGCATCCAGACCTCGTACCCGGAGAGACGGTGGAGCAGCGGCCCCCGGAACGCCCCGGTGCGCACCCGGTCCTCCAGATCGGCGTCCGTGGCGGCGATCACCCGCACGTCCACCCGCACCGGCGTCTGCGACCCGACCGGGTACATCTCGCCGGCCTCGACCACGCGCAGGAGCATCACCTGGACCTCCGGCGGCGCCTCGGCGATCTCGTCGAGGAACAGCGTGCCGCCGTGGGCGCGGCGGAAGTAGCCCTCCTGGATCCCTACCGAGCCGGTGAACGCTCCCTTGACGGCGCCGAAGAGCTCGGAGGCGGAGAGCGACGCCGGGATGGCCCCCAGATTGACGGCCAGGAGGCTGGCCTCGCGGCGCGGGCTCGACTCGTGGATGGCGCGCGCTGCGAGCTCCTTGCCCGTGCCCGTCTCGCCGCGCAGGAGGACCGGCACCTCCAGGTCGGCGATCCGCTGCACGTCGGCCCGCACCCGCACCAGGCCCGCGCTGTCGCCGACCAGCCCGAGCTGCGGCGGCAACCGGAGCGGCGGAGGCTCCATCGTGTGCAGGAGCAGCACCACCCGGCCGGACAGCTCGAGCACGATCCCACGCTCCAGCTCCTCGCGCGGGAAACGGCAGCTCTGGAAGACCGAGATCCCCTGGGCGACGACCGCGGTCCGGCTGTCACCGACCTGGATCTCCAGGCTGCCGCCATCCGGCTTGAGAGCGATCGGGCGCCGGCTGATATAGATGTCCGCCAGGGGCTCACCGGTGAGCTTGCCCGGCGCGGCCAGCTCCGGCTCGTACCGGCTGAGGAGGGTCTCGCGCCCGGCCAGGAGCCCGGGCAGAAGGACGCGCTGCCCGATCCGGCTCAGGTCCGGATGGTAGAGCACGGTCAGCGCGGCGACCCGGTCGATGGTGCGCTCGTAGGACCGTCCAGATCCCAGGGCACCCGTCCCGGACCACCCGACCGTGGAGCCGTCGGCGGTCTCCTGGCTCATTTGCGAGGATTGTAGCTGAGGAACCCGACGCCGCGATGCCCGATCCCGATCTCCCCCTGCTCCCCCTGCTTTACACCGACGAGGCGCTCGTCGCGGTCGGCAAGCCGTCCGGCATGGCCGTGCACCGCGGCTGGTCCCGGGAGAGGATCGTCGCGCTGACCGTCGTGCGCGACCGGCTGGGGCAACGCGTCTTCCCCGTCCACCGGCTCGACCGGGCGACCAGCGGCGTCCTCGTCTTCGCCCTGACGCCCGGCATCGCGCGGCGGCTCCAGGAACAGCTCGAAGCTGGGACCGCCCGCAAGCGCTACCTCGCCCTGGTACGCGGCATCCCGCCGGAGGAAGGGGTGATCGATCATCCGATCCCCCGCTCTCCGGACGGCCCCCGGGTTCCGGCCGTGACCGTGTTCCGCCGGCTCGGCACCTTCGAGCGCTATGCCCTGCTCGACGTCTTCCCACGCACCGGCCGGCTCCACCAGATCCGCCGCCACCTCAAGCACATCAGCCATCCGGTGATCGGCGACGTCCGCTACGGCAAGGGGGAGCACAACCGCCTCTTCCGCGGACGCTTCGGCCTCCACCGGCTCGCCCTGCACGCCCTGGAGCTTCGCCTGGCCCATCCGGAGGACGGCCGGCCTCTGAAGCTGTTCGCCCCCGTGCCCGAAGATCTGGCCGGCCCGCTCCGGGCCATGGGGCTGCCTGTCCCCCAGGAGCCCGATCCCGACACCCTGGAAGCGTGATGCGCGATCATCAGCACTATCTTGAAGCGGCCCTGGCCGCCTGCCGCCGCGCCGGCGCGGTCCACCGCGAGCATTTCCGCTCGGATGGGCTGGCGGTCGAGCACAAGGCCGACGACTCTCCGGTCACCCGGGCCGACCGGGGCTCGGAGGAGGCGATCCGCGAGACCCTGCGCCGGGCCACCCCCGAGCTGGGGCTCCTTGGCGAGGAGTACGGCCAGGAGGGGGACGAACGCGACCGCTGGGTTGTCGACCCTTTGGACGCCACCCGCAACTTCGTGGCCGGCCTACCCTGGTTCGCCACCCTGATCGGCCTGGAGCTGGACGGCGAGCTGGTGCTCGGCGTCGTCCACGCGCCCGTCCTCGGCCCGGGCACCGGGATCGGGGCCTCGGCGGCGGGCATTGCCGAGGCGGGGCTCGGCGAGACGTGGTGGGCCGTGCGCGGGCAGGGAGCCTGGGCGGGAACCGGCACCGACCTCGCGGGCTGCCGGCAGCGGCGGCTGCGGGTGAGCGACACCGCGGACCTGGGCCGCGCCTTCGTCGTCCACGGCGGCCTGGTCTGGTTCCAGAGGAACGGCCTCTGGCCCGCCTTCGGCGACCTGGTCGCCCGCGCCGAACGCACCCGCGGCTTCGGCGACTGGTGGGGTCACGTCCTGGTCGCCGAAGGGCGCTGCGACGCCATGGTGGAGGGGACGGTGGCCTACCACGACGTCGCCGCCATCAAGGTGCTCGTCGAAGAGGCGGGCGGCACCTTCCTGACCCGCCACGAGACGCCGCTCGGGACCGGTTTCCGCGAGGCGGTCCTCTCCTCCAACCGCCACGTCGCCGGCGAGATCCGGTCGATCCTAGGTTTTTAGTAGGATTGCCGCCCCATGGCCACGCCCCCGCTCTCCGCCTCCACCCTGCAGGCCTTCCGTACCGTGCCGCGCACGGGCGTCGTCTACGTCACCAAGGAGGCTACGGCCCGGGGCTACCGGACCGGCGATCCCAACTGGTCCAACCTCGGCCAGGGGCAGCCGGAGACGGGCCCTCTCCCCGGAGCGCCGCCGCGCGTGGAGACCCTGGACATCGATCCCGCGGACCACTACTACGCGCCGGTGGCGGGAATCCCGGAGCTGCGCGAGTCTGTGGCCGCTCTCTACAACAGGCTCTACCGCCGCGGCATGAAGTCGCAGTACACGGCCGAGAACGTGGCCATCTCCGGCGGCGGCCGGGCGGCCCTGACGCGTGCCGTGGCCGCGCTCGACCAGGTCAACCTCGGGCACTTCCTGCCGGACTACACCGCCTACGAGGAGCTGCTGGATATTTTCCGTTTGGTGACGGCGATCCCGATCCTGCTGCGGCGCGAGCAGGGCTACAGCTTCGAGGCCGAAGACCTGCGGCGCGAGGTGATCGGCCGCGGCCTGTCCGTGCTCCTCTTCTCGAACCCCTGCAACCCGATGGGGAAGCTGGTTTCCGGGCAAGAGCTGATGGAGTGGGTCGAGGTGGGCCGCGAGCTCGACTGCACGCTGCTGATCGACGAGTTTTACTCCCACTATGTCTGGACGCCGGGTGAAGGCGAGCCCGGCCCGATGGTGAGCGCCGCCCGCTACGTCGAGGACGTGGACCGCGACCCGGTGGTGATCGTGGACGGCCTGACGAAGAACTGGCGATATCCGGGTTGGCGGGTGACCTGGACCCTGGGCCCCCGCTCGGTCATCGAGGCGGTGGAGAGCGCCGGCTCGTTCCTCGACGGCGGCGGCTCGCGCCCGCAGCAGCGGGCGGCGGTGGGGCTGATGGATCCGGACCTGGTGATGGCCGAGACGCGGGCCATCCGCGAGACGTTCCTGCCCAAGCGGGAGCTGATGCTGCGCCGTCTCCACGACATGGGGATGCGGGTCTACCCCGAGCCGACGGGGACCTTCTACGTCTTCGCCTCGGTGCGTGACCTGCCCGAGCCGATCTCGGAGGGCATGGCCTTCTTCCGCGCCGCCTTGGACCACCAGACCATCTGCGTCCCCGGCGTCTTTTTCGACGTCAACCCCGGCCGCCGCCGCGCCCAGCACCTCTCCCGCTTCCACCAGCACGTCCGCCTCTCCTTCGGCCCCGACCTCGAAGAGGTCCGCCGCGGGCTCGACCGGCTGGAGGGGATGATCCGGGAGTATGGGGGGTAGACCTCAGAGCCTTACCTCCCATCGCTCCGCCTTGGCGAAGTGCTTCTCCAGCAATGGTCCGATGTCCGGCTGCCGGCCGTCCACGTCAGTGAGGCCGTATTCCTTCGTGAGATCCCAGCCCGCGAGGGTCTTGCCCGCTTTGGCCGCGACATTCGGATCCGCGGCGAGAGCGGCTACGGCGCGGCCGATGAGGAAGGGGGTCTCGGACTCGGCGAAGGTGGGGTCCTTGGCGATGCCGTCCTGCCAGTTGGCCTCGGTTACACCGAGGTGCTCGAGGATCAGCTCGATGCGCATGTAGCCCGGCGTCAAGGCCAGGGATGTGATGCCGTGCTCGCGCAGCTCCAGGGAGAGCGCCCAGGCCAGCCGCATCGCCGAGACCTTGCAGAGGTCGACGAAGACGTCCTCCCGGTAGTAGAGGCCGTCGCCGTCCGTGATCTCCACCACCAAGCCTTGCTTGCGCGGGATCATCAGGGGCAGGGCCCAGCGGGTGGCGAGGATGTGCGCGTGGACCGCCTGCCGCAGCAGGAGAAAGCCCTTGTCGAGCGACACGTTCCAGAACCGCTTGCCGTATTCGGTCACGTAGACCATCCCGCCCCAGACGACATTGACCAGGACGTCCAACCGGCCCTGCTCCTTCTCGACCTGCTGGAACAGGGCCCGGACCTGTTCCTCCTCCAGATGGTCCATGTGCACGGGGATGCCCACGCCGCCGCGGGCGGTCACCATCTCCGCCGTCTCCTCGATCGTCTCCGGCCGGTTCCCCGTCGTGCTCCCGCGCACGCTGCGTCCCGTGCAGTAGACGGTCGCCCCCGCCTCGCCCAGTCCGCAGGCGATGCCCCGCCCGGCTCCGCGCGACGCTCCCGCCACCACCGCGACTTTTCCTTCAAGGGTTTTCATTGCTCGCCCTCCTTTTCCGATCCGGAGGAGAGCATCGCGCCCCGTTCCTGACACCCACTGTCATGTTTGTCGGCTAATCTTGGGAGGATGCGTGCCGACCGCTTGTTGTCCATCCTTCTGCTGCTCCAGGTCCACCGGCGCCTGACGGCGCGCACGTTGGCGGAGCGGCTGGAGGTCTCGGAGCGGACCATCCTGCGGGACATGGAGGCCCTAGGTTCCGCGGGCGTTCCCGTGGTCGCGGACCGGGGCGCGGGCGGTGGATGGAGGCTCCTCGAAGGGTACCGGACCGACCTGACCGGGCTTGATCCGGACGAGGCCCAGGCCCTCTTCCTGGCCGGGCCGGCGCGGCTGCTCGCCGATCTGGGCCTCGACCGGGCGGCCGAGGGGGCCCTTCTCAAGATGCTGGCCTCCCTGCCCTCGGCGGCCCGCCGTAGCGCCGAGCACGCACGCCAGCGCATCCACATCGACGTCACGGGCTGGAACCGGCCAGGCGACGCCGTCCCCTGGCTGCCGGCCCTCCAGGAAGCGGTCTGGCAGGACCGGCGGATCCGCTTCCTCTACGGGCGGGACGACGAGTGCCCAGGAGAGCGCACGGTGGACCCTCTCGGCCTGGTCGCCAAGGGGAGCATCTGGTATCTCGCCGCGGCGATCGACGGCGAGATTCGCGCCTACCGGGTCTCTCGCGTGCAGAAAGCGGAGATCCTGGACGAGCCCTGCGTCCGCCCGGAGGGATTCGACCTCGCAGCCTGGTGGCCGCAGCACTCGGCCGACTTCCGGGCCAACTTCCCGAGCTACTTCGCCACCCTGCGCGTCCCGGAGGCCCTGCTGCCGCGGATGCGCTACGCCGGGAGGTTCGCCCGCATCGAAGGGACCGAGGGGCCGGACGAGGAAGGCCGGCTCAAGGTTTCCATCCGCTTTCAGCTCGAGGAGGAGGCGGCCGAGTACGCCCTCGGCCTCGGCGCACAGGTGGAGGTCCTGGAGCCGCAGTCCCTCCGCGAGAGGGTGATCCGGATGGCGCGGGAGGTCGTCGCCTTCTACTCCGGGTAGACGAACATCGCGCTCAGACTGAGGCCGGCTTGCGGCTGCCCCGAAGGGGCGACGGCATGGCGAGGGGTGCAAGCCCCGCTGCGGGTGGACGGAGAATGCCTGCGCCCCTTCAGGGCTCCGGGAAATTTGGGGGCGTCAACCTGGCGCTGAAGCGCCAGGCTTTATGCCCAGGCCCCTTCGGGGCGTCTCCAACCGAAGCCGGACCTCGATGATCTTTTCGATCGAGGTGAAGAACGGATCGTCGTCCTCGAGCCACCCCTGGACATTGGCCAGATGCTCAGGCTCGTCCTCCTTTGCGGCGGGCACCAGCTTCGCCACCGGGCGACCGGCTTCGGTGATCAAGACTGTTTCTCCCTCGCGAATCCGGCCGAGGAGGTCGGGGAAATGTTCCTGGGCTTCGACGGCATACAGCTTGGTCACGGTCTCTCCTCCGTCGGCCAAATCATACTCTTGGGAGACCCTTGCTGCTCAAGCCACTCGCTACTCCGAGTAGAAGAACGCCCGCACATCCTCCGCCAGCAGCTCCGGCTCTTCCAGGGCGGCGAAGTGGCCGCCTCGGGGCATTTCGGTCCAGCGAACGACGTCGTAGCAGCGCTCGATCCAGGCGCGTGGCGGAAAGGGGCTCTCCTTCGGGAAATGTGCCACGGCCGTGGGAACCCGGACGCGCTGCCCCGGCCCCAGGGCCAGGGGAGCCTTGCGCATCTCGAAATAGAGGCGGGCCGCGGAATGGAAGGTCTCGGTGACCCAGTAGAGGGTGACGTTGGCCAGCAGCTCGTCGCGGCCGAAGCGGCCGACCACGTCGCCGTCGCAGTCCCCCCAGTCGCGAAACTTCTCGACGATCCAGGCGGCGAGGCCGGCAGGCGAGTCGTTCAGACCGTAGGCGAGGGTCTGCGGCTCGTAGCGCTGCACGTGGCCGTACGCCCCTTCGGTCTCCAGCCAGCGGTCCGCGTCGTCCAGGAACCGACGCTCGATCTCCGCCAGAGGAGGCGTCCCTTCTCCCAGCCAGGGCCGCAGCGAGCCGGGGATGTAGTTGAGATGGAGCCCGGTCAGGGCCTCGGGAGCGGCCAGGGCCATGGCGGTCGACACGCTGGCCCCCCAGTCGCCTCCCTGGGCGCCGAACCGCTCGTAGCCGAGGCCACGCATTAGCCGCACCCACAGCTCGCCGATGCGGAAGGCGTTCATCCCGGGCGCCGCCGGCCGGTCCGAAAAGCCATAGCCGGGCAGGGAGGGGACGACCACGTCGAACGAGCAGGCCGGGTCGCCGCCGTACCTCCCGGGATCGGTCAGCCGGGGGATGACTTCCAGGAATTCCAGGAAGGACCCCGGCCAGCCATGGGTGAGGATCAACGGCCGTGGATTGGGGCCGCATCCCCGCTCATGCAGGAAATGGATGCCGAAGCCGTCGATCTCCGCGCGGTAGTGATGGAAGCGATGGAGCCTCGCCTCCTGCGCCCGCCAATCGAAACCGTCGCGCCAATGCCTGACCAGCTCCTGCATGAACGAAAGATCGGCTCCGTACTCCCAGCCCGTGCCCGGGATCTCGTCCGGCCAGCGTGTCCGCGCCAGGCGGTCCCGGAGATCGTTCAGGACCGGCTGGGGGACATGGACCTCGAAGGGCTCGATCCTCATAGAATGTCCACCATAACAAAGGAGCACGGCTTTTCGTATCAGGCGGAAGGAGGACATGTTCCATGAGTTTGCGAGAGATGTTCGGTCCGAGCCGCGAAGAGGTCTGGCGGCGGCTCAGCCAGGAGATCGGCGGCGACTTCCTGGAGGGCGGATTCTGGAAGGGCGACAAGGTGGAGGCCCAGCATGGGAGCTGGACCGTCACCCTCGACACCTACACGGTTTCGACCGGCCATTCCCACGCGGTCTACACGCGGATGCGGGCGCCGTTCGTCAGCCGCGACGGCTTCCGTTTCACGATCTACCGGAAGGGTCCCTTCAGCGGCCTCGGCAAGGCGCTGGGGATGCAGGACATCGAGGTGGGGCACTCGCTCCACTTCGACGAGGACTTCATCATCAAGGCCAACGACGAGTCGAAGGTCAAGGCGCTCCTGGCCAATGCCGAGATCCGGCGGCTCCTCGACGAGCAGCCGCAGATCCGCTTCGAGCTCAAGGACGACGAGCACCTTTTCTGGAAGCGCTTTCCCGAAGGCGTCGACGGGCTGAGATTTCAGGTGCACGGCGTCATCAAGGATGTTGCCCGGCTTCGCAAGCTCTTCGATCTGTTCGCCGCGGTGCTCGACGAGCTGTGCCGGATCGGCTCGGCTACGCCTGACGATCCCGGCGTGAGGCTCTGAGGACGGCGACGTCCCCGCCCGGGGACGTATCGATCATTTTTCCCGGATTGCCGCCCGTTTCGCTCAACCGGTTGGATCGCCGCGGTTCATTCGATTGAACCGCGGCCGCGCCTCCGTTCTAAAAACCCCCGGATTTCCGCGCTTTCGGGAGTGGCATCCCGCTTGCTCTTTCCTCCTGTCAGATTTATTTGGACCGTCTTCTCATGAGGACGGGCTCTCTTGGAGGCAGGGACAATGTGCAGATACCGTTGGCTGACGGCTGGGATTCTTCTGTCTCTCTGGATGATCGGAAACCCCGCATGGTGTGCGGAGAATGAGAGCGGTTTGGTGCTCCAGACGGCGCAGGGCTCCGTGGTCGCCGCTCCCGTGCTCGGCACCACGGTCGAGGTGCGCATCACCGGTATCGTGGCGCGCACGAAGGTCACCCAGATCTTCCGCAATCCGACCGGTAGCTGGCTGAGCGGGATCTATCTCTTTCCACTGCCGGACGGCGCGGCCGTGGACACGCTGCGTCTCGTCGTTGGCGACCGGGTTCTCGAAGGCGTCGTCCAGGAAAAGGCGCAGGCGAAACAGACCTTCGAAGCCGCTGCGCAGGAAGGGCGGAAGGCATCGCTTCTCGATCAGCTCCGGCCGGGTCTGTTCACCACTTCGGTCTCCAATGTGGGACCCGGCGAAACGGTGGAGGTCGTGATCGAGCTCCAGCAGGTGGTGCGCTACCAGGCGGGACGGTTCACGTTGCAATTCCCCATGCTCGCGACACCGCGGTACACCCCTCCGGCGGGACAGAGCGCCGGCGCCTGCGCACCTGCGATCCCCGAGCCTCCCGTGCTGGCGCCAGGCATGAGCCCGATCAATCCTTTCGCCCTGCACGTCGACCTTGCGCCCGGCTTCCCTCTGACAGGCATCACAAGCCCAACGCACAGGATCGCGGTCCAGGGCGACCCGAAGCGGCTCCGCTGGGCCGTGGACCTTGCCGGCGGCATGGCGTTCGCGGACGGCGACTTCGTCCTGGAGTGGGCGCCCGAGACCGGCCGCGAGCCCCGGGCGGTCTACTTCACGGAGGAGGTGGACGGCGAGCGCTACGCCCTGCTGATGATGATGCCTCCCGACGCGGCTGGGGTGGCCGCCTACCGTCTCCCCCGAGAGACTGTCTTCGTGATCGACACCTCCGGCTCGATGGACGGGCCGGCGATCGAGCAGGCACGGCAGGCCCTTCTCCTGGGCCTGGACCGCCTCGGGTCGGCGGATTGGTTCAACGTCGTCCAGTTCAACAGCACCACCTCGGCGCTGTTCCAGGACAGTATCCCGGCGAATCCGGCCACTGTTCAGCAGGCGCGGCAGTACGTGACGGCGCTCGCAACGACCGGCGGCACCGAGATGCTGCCGGCCCTGGAGGTCGCCCTGCGCGGGCCGGGGCCGGGCGGGCTCGTCCAGCAGGTGGTCTTCATCACGGACGGCCAGGTCGACAACGAATCGGACATCCTGCGCTACCTCCCCGGCCACCTCGCGGACCGGCGGCTGTTCACGGTGGCGATCGGTCCGGCCCCCAATGCCGCTTTCCTGCGGCGGGCGGCGGACCTCGGCCGCGGCTCCTTCACCCACATCGCCAGCCTCGAAAAAGTCACCGAAGGGATGACAAGCCTGTTCGCCCGCCTGGAGGCGCCGATGCTCCGGCAGATCGACGTCCGGTGGTCCGATCCGGGCGCGGAGGCCGTGCCCGAACGGGTGCCCGACCTCTACCTGGGCGAGCCCCTGGTGGTCGCCGCCCGCCTGCGCGACAGCGGGCCCGTGGCGGTCTCGGGCCTGCGCGCCGGCAGCTCCTGGGAGGACGAGCTGCCGGCCGCCGCCGAGGTCAAAGGCGCCGGGCTCGACAAACTGTGGGCCGGCCGCAAGATCCAGGCCCTGATGGACAGCCTGCAAGAGGGGGCCGATGCCGCGGAGGTGCAGCGCACCGTGACCGAGCTCGGGCTGCGGCACCATCTGGTCACACCGTACACCAGCCTCGTCGCCGTGGACGTGGAGCCGACCGCGCCGGCCGGCGTGGCGGCGCCACTCCAGCCGCTGCCCCTGAACGCGCCGCGCGGGTCGGGAGGGGGGCTGCCGCCTGACGTCGATCCATCGCAAGTGTCGGAGATGATCACTTTGACGGCGGCGGTCCCTCTCCTCGACGAGCGGCGGATCTCCACCGGCGCCACCGTATCGCAGACCGAGCTGGCCCTGATCCCCGGAGCGCGCGATCCCTGGGCCGTCCTCCAGGCCACGCCGGGGGTTCTGACCGACCGCATCAACGTCGGCGGCAACGAGAGCGGCCAGCAGCCGGCTGCCGTCCTGGCCGGGACGACCGCGGGGCAGAACACTTTCTCCGTCGACGGCTTGATCTTTACCAACATGGCGGCGACCGGCTCCAGCCCCAGCTATTTTGATTTCGACGCCTTCGAGGAGATGGAAGTCACCACCGGTGGAACCGACGTCACCCTGGAGACACCGGGAGCGCAGATCCGGGCCCTCCTGCCACGCGGAACGAACTTCTGGCGGGCCTCGGGTCTCGCCCAGTGGAGCGGCGGAGCGCTCGCCGGAGAGCGGAGCGCCGAGGCCGGCGTGCCCGGAAACCATCTCGAGAGCCTCCAGTCCGGGGAGGCGGAAGTCGGCGGACCCCTCCTCCGGGACCGGTTCTGGATCTGGGGCGAAGCGAGCCATGGCGAGATCGGCCATATCGCTCTCGGAGGACAGGAGGAGGACCGCGTCCGCCAGAGCGGCAACCTCAAGCTCAACGCCCAACTCCTGCCCGCCCTCTCCGCCGACCTGACGGGGAGCCGCGGCAAGTCCGAGAGCTCCGGTGCCGGTGCCGGACCGGACCGCGCGCCGGAGACCACCTGGGAAGAGGAGGGCCGCGAGACTCTCTGGCGGGCCGAGGCCACCTACGTCCCTACAGCGAATTTCTATCTGACCGGAGCCTGGGGAGGCAGCGAGATCCGCCTGAGCGACATCCCACGGCAGGAAGGGGACGCCTGGATCGATTCCGCGGGAGTGGCTCGCGGAAGCTGGTTCGGGATCACCGACGAGCAGCGGACGGACGAGGCTCGGCTCAATTCCTCCTCCTTCTTCAACACCGGTTCCGCCTCTCACGAGGTCATGCTCGGCGCGAGTTGGCGCGGGCAGGACGAGACCCGCGCCCTGGCCGCTCCGGACCGGCTGGGAATCGCGGGTGCAGCACTCGGCCTGGCGGGAGACCTCGCGCTGGTCGAGCTCTGGCGCGGCGGCGTGGCAACCATCCACACCGAGACCTCCAGCCTCTGGACCCAGGACACCCTCAACATCGACCGGTGGACGGCGATCCTGGGAGCCCGCCTCGATCGCCAGGACCTCGGGATCTCCGGCGGGTCCCGTCCCTGGACGCTTGCCCCACGCCTCGGATTGACCCGCGCCCTGGGCTCCGAGCGCCAGACCTTGCTGCGGGCCTCCCTGGGGCGGTTCGCCTCCCGGATCGGGTCCCGGGCCGCCTGGCACCTCCATCCCGGCGCCCCGGCGGTCCTCCACTCGCTGTTTTCGGATCTGGACGGCGACCTGCTCCCTGATCCGGGCGAGCCGGTGCGGCTCTTGTTCGGAGAAGGCCTCGACCCCCTACGGCCAGGCTTCGATCCCGACACCGTCGATCCGGACCTGCGGCCGGAGATCACCGACGAGGCCATCCTCGGGATCGAGCAGGCGTTCCAGAACACCTTCATGGTCGGGCTGAGGGCGACTTGGCGGCGGACGCGCCACCTCCTGGAGGAGCGCCTTCTCGTCCGTGAGGGTGCAACCGGCGAGACGTTCCTCGCGACGGCCACCGACTGGAGCCCCGCGGGCCGGTTGACCGGTGTCCTGCCGGACGGCACGCCCTACGACGTGCCCTTCTACGACCTCCGCCCCGGCCTCGCCTGGACCGGCGGCACCCTGCTCGTCAACGGCGACCGGCAGCGGGAGGATCGAAGGCTCACCCTGCATTGGGAGAGGCGCCTGGCAAACCGCTGGATGACTCGTGGCCACCTCACCTGGCAGGACGGGGAGCAGAAGCTCGGCCCCGCCTTCCGCCGGTTCGACGATCCGACGAACACCCTCGGCAGCGGCGACGACGAAGGCATGCCGGCAGCCGAGACAGGATCGGGCCGGCCGCACGAGGAGCCCCGGTTCCTGGCCAGCCGCTGGGCATTCCATGCGAGCGGCCTGGTGCAGCTCCCCTGGGACCTCCATCTCTCGGCCGCCTTGAGCGCCCGCGAAGGCGATCCGCTCCCGTACTACCGCCAGGTCGCCCGCGAACGGGCGGGGATCGCCGCAGTGCAGCTCGCCGACCGGTTCGACGACTTCCGCGGGGATGACCTCGTCACGCTGGACACCCGCCTCGACAAGCTCTTCTACGCCGGGGACACCGGGATCACGCTGAGCCTCGAAGCGTTCAACCTCTCCGGCGCAGGCACCGTGCAGCAGCGGGAGCTCGACCTCGGCGTGGGCCGCGGCGGCTTCGCCGACGAGGTCATCGCGCCCCGCACCTTCCGGCTGGGGCTCCGCCTGGAGTGGCGATAGCAGAGGAGGTGATCGATATGAAGTTTCAGACCAACATCAGGCTGGCTGGGAAGCCCGAGAAGCAAAGGGAACCTTCAGCCCCCGGTCCCGAAACGGAGGTCCAGATTGTCCTGTGCCGGACGGAGGCCGGCCGCGACCTGTTGGAGGAGTGCTGGAGTAACCGCTTCGGCCTCGGCAGCCTGGCGAAAGAGGAGAAGCGCGGCGAGGGCGCCCTCGTGGAGCTCGCCCCATTCGAAGACGGGGATCAGCTCCGCGGCAAGCTGCTTGAGCGCGCCGGTCTCGTTTCTCTGCGTGTGAATGACCCCGAGGTCGAGCGCGACCAGGGCGGCGTCGATCCCCACGTGGTCGGCGAGGAAGGCCTCCATGGCTTCCCGCGAGCAGACCCTGGCTTTCGGCGATGGGATCAGGCGAGACGAGCCAGGAGGCGGCCGAAGCCGTCGCGGGCGCCAGGAGAACGGTAACCAGGACGGCCAGGACGACACAGCGGCAGAGGGTGCTTCGGGCCATGACGGGGTTCCTTTCCGGCAAGGCCGCACGGCAGCCTCCATCGGCCAATGGCGCCCTGCCTCCGGACTAAAACAGTGTGCCGTGCTGGCGAGAGTGAGATGCAATGGCCGCAGCCTCATGGACAGATGGGAGGGACGGCGCCAGAGTTGATCGAGCAACTCGTGGCCCTACAGCGCGGGCCAGGGAGCTCCTCTCTAGCGAGCCGAGCCTGCTGTCTGGAGCGTGGGCAGCTTGAGAGTCAGCTCTCCGTTGGGCGGCAGGAAGCCCTTCGCACACCGGCCTTCCGGAATGATCCCGATCGCGAGGCTCGCCTGTTCGGCAGGCGATACCCAACAGGCCCGGTACTCCCCGGGCTCCACGAACGGAATGACGGAGCGGGTCGGGTCCTCCTGGTTGGCACCGGACGATACAGCCCACATCCTCAGATAGAAAAGCCCCTCGAAAGCGCTTCCCTGGAGCACGAAGATGTCAGGAATGTCTGGGGCCGGGAGGTTGTGCGGCCCTTCAGTCTTCACGATGAGAGTGCCACCAGCCTGCTCGACACCAACAACGAATTGGCGATCCTCAGGGACGGGAATCCGCAGCATTCGGAACGCGAAACCCGGCGCGCCGACTGCCAGGAGCATTTCACGGGTCGCCGGCGGCACAGTCACTTCGAAACGGCCCTGGGCATCGCTCGTTGTGGAAGGTACGCTGAAGTAGGGGATTCCCACGGGTACTGCTTTCACTCTCGCTCCTGCGACCACTCCGCCCGGCCATGCGACGGTGCCAGAAATTCGCAGTCGCGGCCTTAGGGTCAGGGTGACCGGCGGCAGCTCCTGATCATCCGTGATCGTCGCGATGATCAGGTCGGACGAACGATCCCCGGCCGCGTCAGCCCCGACCTGCACGGGTCCGGACGGCAGGCCGAGAATTTCGAATTGTCCTTCGCCGTCCGCGCGCTCCTGCACCCTTGGCTCTTCGACGGAGCCCGCGCTCTGGACGCTCACGAGCGCACCGGCTACCGCTGTCCCGGCTTCATCCACGACACGCCCGCGCAGCTTCGTGTTCGGCAGATCGATGGCGAGCTCTGCGACGTTCGTGTCCGGTTTCGGCTGAATTGCGAGCTTGGGAATCTCGCGGTTGACAGGCGGTTCCGTGGAGGAAATGTGCACGCTCCAGTCCCCTGCCTGCGGCAGGAAGACCTGGAATTTTCCCTCGTCGTCCGAGCGCGCCTGGATGCGGACCGCTCCCCAGCGTCCTCCGAAAGTGAGCTTGGCCGCGAGAGGATCCTTCCCGAGGCGGAGGGTGCCGACGACCTGGAGAACGTTGATATCAAGGTGCAGGGGTGCAAGGCTGGCATTGACCTCCACCTCTTCCACTTGCCAGGTGTCCCCGTTGTGAGGCCCGATCTTCAGGAGATATGACGCCGGTGCAAGCCCTGCTTTTTTCCAGATGCCGCCGCTCTCGGCAGGCTCCAGAAGCACGTTCGTCATCACCGCGGAGCCTCGGTCCAGGCGCAGCAGCCGCACCGCCCAGGGCTTTCCCCAGGGGTCGAGAGGCGGGCTCAAGTAGACCTCGAGGGTCTGCGGCAGATCCAACACGAGCGGCGGATTGGCGATCTCCGTGACCTCACCCGGGACGACTCTTACCGTCGTGGCGGCCGTGGCGAAGCGATCATGCTTCGCGGCCAGGACGTAGGCTCCCGGCGGTACGCCGTCGAGCTGAAAAAATCCGCGCGGATGGATGGGCGCCTCGAACGAAAGGGCCTTCAAACGGCTCACGTCCTCTTGGCTGCGGACGGGACCGCCCATCTTGGGTTGCAGCTCGACCCGGCCCTTGTCACCTACCCCGGTTCCGTCTGCGGTCACCACCCATCCCAGAACGGCAGAGCCGCGCCGCAGGTCGAGCCGGCCCAGTCGTAACGCGCCACCTCTCGGTACACGGATACCCCACTGGTAGCGCGGGATGAATCCATCCGCCTGGAACCGGATATCGAGGAGGCCCGCCGGCAAGGTACACCGCCATGTCTCCCGCTCGACCGGGCAGACGACCTTGGAAGGCGCCGGCGCCTGTGAGGCAGCAACCTCGGGAGCCGGTCTCAAGAAGGCAAAAAGATTGGTGGGGGCAGCTTCACCGTCTGGGACGGTGTATCCGCCTTCTACTTGACCGGCCGGCCAGAGATCCAGAGTGACCTCGGTCGCTGTCTGGGTGACCGCAACGGGGTGCTCGCTGCCCCAGTAGCCTGCGGCCTCCGCCATCAGAACCCAGCGCCCCGGTGAAAGCGCCAGCGTCGCCGGCCGCGTGGTGGCAAGCTCGATAGATCGCGGCTCGACCTTTCCTTTGCCATACCAGACAGCCACGGCCCGCACCGGGATGTCCTTCTGCCCCTCGGCCGGGTCCCCTGCCCCTCGTACCGTCACATGAACCTGCACTGCAACAGCCGGCCCCTCCGCCACTGCGGAGCGCACGCCCATAGCCATCGCCAACACAATGCCCCCGATCAGAACGGCCCTTCCACATCGCGAGCACCGGGTTTTCATCTTCCTTCCCGCTCCGAGCTCAGTACCAGTAAATCGTCTCGCACGACGAGCACTCAGAAGGACACCACGCGCCAGGAGGCCTGGAACAGGTGCCTCCACCACCCCCGCCGCCACCACCACCTGCTCCGCCGCCAGTGGCTGTGTAATCGCAGATATCTTCGAGGATACACATCGTAGGTGTGGTGACCCTGATCGAGCATTCGCAATGGGCATCTCTCTGCACAGTGATGCAGGACGCGATGCCGTTAGCGGCGTTCTCGCAATCCGCACAGCCGCTTGCCGAGGTACAACCCGTGGCGTTGCCCGTCCCTTCGAGGGCACAGGCGAGGACAGGGACTAGCAGGATACGGCCGGTCCATGCCAGGAATGTTTTCATCGGGGGCCTCTAATACCAGTAGATGGTCTCGCACGAGGAGCACTCGGAGGGACACCATGCGCCGGGCGGCCTTGCACAGGCTCCACCACCCCCGCCCCCGCCGCCACCACCTCCACCACCACCACCGGCAACGGTGTAGTCGCAGATGCCATCAACCCCGCAGGCCATGGTGCCGCCAAAAACGAAGAGATCGCACTCACAGCTCGCATCACTGCTAACGAGGATGCAAGCGGGGCCGTTGGCCCTGTGCTCACAGTCGGCGCAGCCAGCCGCGCTGGAACAGGTGTCTCCCGCGGCGAATGCAGCCCGGGCCAGCCAGACAGCGACAACTGCTAAGAGGAATGCGCGCTTGCCCACCTCTCCTCCCAGCCTTCCAGAGATTAGGGAAGGCTTGTTGAACTTACCAAACGAAAGAAACGTCTGTCAATGAATCTCTGCCGTGCAGGCGAAAGGTGCTCACGGTCCGCCTCCTGGATAGGTAGGAGGGACAGACCTCCGGCCAAGGCCCATCCCTGGGTTGGAAGGTTGCACTTCGTTTGTCAAAGAACATAGGGGGCGTGCGCAACGCACGCCCCCCGTGGTGCGAAATCCAACTTACTCGGTCTGGCGGACCGAAATCGGCGGGTTCGGGGGTGGCGGATCAGCCGGCTGAGGCGTACGCCGCACCCGCAGGGGCGCGATGCCGAACTCGACCAGCTTCTCGTTGTGGCCGCCGTAGTGGACCTTCAGGGCGGCGCGCAGCCGCGAGGCTGCGGCACGCCCTTCAGGCAGCAGGGTCCGGCTGCGCTTGGCCCCCTGGCTGAGCTGCGCCCGCGCCGCCGCCTTGGCGGCATCCAGCCGCCCGGCCTCGTCCAGGAGGGCCGCGAGCGGCCCCACGAGCCCCGCGAGGTCGGGCAGATCCTCTTCGTTGTTGAGGATCGCCTGGATCAGAAGGCTCCAGTCCGTCATGAAATCGGCAAACGACGAAATCTCCGACATGATGCTTCTCCTTTCATCTCTTGGTTGACGTTCGTCCTCCCCCGGACCGTCCGGGACAGGCTTGCTACGGCACTTCGTCCGTCTCCTGCCACATCTCTCACCTACATCGCGCACCTCCTTTCTCGACGGACGGCCGCCGCCACGCGGGGTCGTGCCGCTGCCACACGGGCTCGTGCGGCTGCCACACACGGTCGTGCGGCTGCGGAGCGGGGTCGAGCGCGGGCGGCACGGGCTCCTGCGGCTGCCACACACGGCCGTGCGGCTGCGGAGCGGGGTCGAGCGGGAGCGGCGCGGGCTCGTGCGGCAGCCACAGGCGGCCGTGCAGCAGCGGCGCGACCTCGTGTGGCTGCGGCTGGAGGTCGCGCGGCTGCGGCACGACCCCGAGCGGCTGCGGCTGGAGCTCATGCCGCGGCTGCTCGGCCATGCGTTTCTGGCGCTCACCCCCACGCGTCCCGTGCGACATGCTCCGCCTCCTTTGCTGGAGCCTTTTCGGCTCTCGGCCTCCGGGCGCCGGGATTGGCGCGGGGAGCCCCGCCACCTGCTTGGTGTGCATAGAATCCATGAAGTGCATGGCACTGTCAAGAGGTCTCTGGACTTTTTTTTCAGCCGTGGTAGGATGCAGCATATTGAAGGAGGCGTGATGACGATCCTCCATACGCCGGGCTTCCGCAGCGGCTCCGGAGGATCGTCACGACGTGAGCGCCGCAGGAGGCGTTCTTTGACAATTGAAGCAAGGGACGGCGGGCCCCGGGGCCCCAAGGGCGCCGCCGTCCGCCCGTCAGGGCCGTGAACCCGGCCACCGTGCCCAGGCTCTCGGGGCTTCAACCTTCTGTCTGCTTCTGGTGTCGTACACTCTGATGGATTCTTCCCACGTGATGACGGTGAAACGGGAGGGGCATGATCAAGTTGCTTCTGGTGGCAGCTCTCGCGCTGTCCGCGCCGGACCGGACGGTCGTCGTGCAGACCGCGTGTACGAGCCTCGAAGGCAAGAAACTGGAGGACGCCAGGAGGGAGCTTCTCGCGGCCGCCCGCCGCAAAGCCGTGGAACAGCTCTTCGGAAGCCTCGTGACCAGTCTCACCCAGGTAGAGGACCTGGCGCTCAAGAAGGACCAGATTGAGGCGGCGTCCGTGGGCTATGTGCGGCTCGAAGGCGATCCCGAGCTCTTCAATGGGCCGGGCCTGGGCGAGCTGTGCGTAAAGATCCAGGCCTATACGACGGAGGAGGATCGCATCGAGATCGACCGCGCGTTGCGTGCGCTGGCTGACACGCTTCTCCACAAGGCGCCGAAGTACGTGCTCGAAGCGGATCTCGACCGGCTCGGTCTCGGTGCCCGCACCGTGGTGGCCGTCGCCGCGACTCCGCCGCAGGCGCTGGAGGGCGCTCAGTGCGTATGGAGCGTCGAGCCGGCGGACGTGCTGAAGGTGCCGGCGCCGGACGGCGCCTGCCGGCTGGAGGTCAGAATGCCGGCTGAGCCGCTGCCCGGCCGGGGCAGCACCATTCCGGCACGGATTTCTGTGCAGATCAGCCGCGCAGGACAACGGCTCGACGAGCTCGCGGTGCGCGGTGTGGTGCACAACGCTCTCTCCATCGAGCTGTTGCCGAGCACTCCGTTCCTCGCGCCCGGGGCGGCTGTCACGATGAGGATCATGCAGGCGGGCAGGCCGGATGCGCTGCCGCCGGGCTTCACCTGTTCCTGGAATTTCCCGGCCGGGCCGCTCCTCTTCACGCCGCTCACCGAAGACCGTTGCCAAGGCCGTCTGGAAGCTCGAGCCCGAGGCGGAGTGGAGCGAGAACGAGGGGAGGGTCTATGCGGCGGCTCTCAAGTCGACGCTTCCTGTCACCGCCGCCGTGCGGCTGTTTCACAAGGGCGACCTGGTCCGCGGCGGGTCGGCGGAGACGGAGCTCACGTATCGCGACACGCGCGACCCCGACGAGCTGATCGCACGCCTTCACCAGGTGGTCGTCAGCGATCAACTGGCGCAGGCAGGCCTGCCGCCGCTGAGCAGCCTCGACGAGAAGACGCTCGAGCTGCGCCTCACCTTCGAGCATCACTCCTGGGGCCTCACGACCCACTATGTTGGCGACCCGCCGCTCGAACCGGCGGAATCCCTCGACCGCTACTCCGACCTTCTCAAGGTCCTTTACTCCCGGGACGGCGAGGTCTTCGAGCGCTGGAAACCTGATCGCAGCACCAGGACCTTGCAGGACCTCGCCGGGGTCGACCACGTCTGGGTCAAGCTGGAGCCGGACAGGGGTGGTGAGCCGGCCGGGCCTTTTCGCCTCGCCTTCGACTTCCCGGCGGCGGCACGCGCCGGGCTCCAGGCCGCCTGGCGCGCCTTGAACGAGAAGGCGAGGCAGCGTATTGCCTGCGGCGGTTTCGTGGCGGAGGCACAATACCTGGCGACCATCGCCGAGGTCTCCGTCGGCCGCGAGGAAGGAAGCGTCTGGCGCAGCCAGCGCTACGATGCCCGCCTCGAGCACCTGTTCAACGACGGCTTCGAACGCGTGGCAACGCCCGTCGGCCCCACCGACTACTTGTCCCGCGTGACGTTCGCAGACGGCCAACAGGAGGTCTTCGCCTGCACGGGATCGACGGACTCGTCCATTCGCAAGGGTGGCCGCTACTACCGCCTGGCGCGCACAACGAATGAAATCCCGGCGGTCCCCGAAGAGATCGAGGTCTACCTCTATCGCGAGCGTACCCTCGATTGGACGGTCTATTTCGGCGATCTTGGAAAGGCGCTCGAGCCCGCATTCGTACGGGTCGCGATCCACGGCGGCCGATTCCGCACGATCGAACACAACCGCTACAACCGCGGCAGCATCCGCTTCCCCAGGCCCGAGGGTGACCTTCTCATCCTGCGTTTCGTCGCGGCCGACGGCGAAGAGGTGGAGTATCGGGGTGCGGTCGATTTCGACCAGGTCCCGCAGGTGCCGTCGCCTTGATCTGGAAGAGGACGACATGGTGATGAAACTGCTTCTCGCAGCAGCCCTCGCTCTGGCCGCACCGGACCGGACCGTCGTTACGCAGACCGCCTGTACGAGCCTCGAAAACAAGAGCCTCGAGGAGGCCAAACAGGAGTTGCTCCTGGCTGCCCGCCGCGATGCCGTGGAGAAACTTTTCGGAAGTCTCGTGACCAGCCTGACACAGGTCGAGGATCTGAAGCTGCAAAAGGACAAGATCCAGGCGGCCTCCTCGGGATACGTGTTGATCGAAGGCGAGCCCGAGCTCTACAACGGACAGAGCCCGGGCGAGCTGTGCGTGAAGATCCGGGCCTACACCCTGGAGAAGGATCGCGCCGAGATCGACCGTGCGTTGCGCACACTGGCGGACACGCTCCTCAACAAGACGCCACCGAAGTACGTGCTCGACGCGGATCTCGACCTCCTCGGCCTCGGGTCGCGCGCCGTCATGGCGGTCGTCGCGACCCCGCTGCAGGCCCTGGAGGGCGCTCGCTGTGCCTGGACCGTCGAGCCGGCGGACGTGCTGCGGACGCCAGCACCGGACGGCGCCTGCCGCCTGGAAGTGGCGATGCCGGCCGCGCCGCTGCCGGACCGCGGCAGCACGCTTCCCGCGCGCATCTCGGTGCGGATCAGCCGCGACGATGAAGTGCTGGACGAGCTCTCGGTCCGCGGTGCGGTCCACAACGGCATCCCCATCGAGCCGGTCGTCAGCGGCTCGTCGCTCAAACCAGGCGCGGCTGCGACGGTCAGGATCGTGCCGCGCGGAAGACCGGAGCTGCCGCCGGGTTTCACCTGTTCCTGGAGCCTGGGGGGCGCGCCGCTGGCCTTCAAGGCCACCACGAAGGATGAATGTCAGGGCCGCCTGGAGCTCAAGCCGGAAGACGAGTGGACCCGGGTCGAGGGCATGGAATACTCCATCAGCCTCATGCACAAGGCTCCGGTGTCCGTCTCCGTGCGCCTGCTCCACCAGGGCGCCCTCGTCAACGAGGGGACGGCGCAGGTGGATCTCACCTACAACGACACGCGCGATCCGGAAGAGCTCCTCCGCAACCACACCCAGCTCCACCCCCGCCGCGGGATCGGTGGGGTCGACGACTTCCTGACACGGGCGGGTCTGCCGACCCTGAGCAGCCTCAACGAGAAAAACCTCGAGGTCCGCCTCGCCTTCGAAAACGATCAATGGGCCTTCACAACCTACTATACCGGCGACCAGCCGCCAGGTCTCAAGGGGCCGCTCGACAAGCAGTCCGGCTATGTCCGGGTCCTCTATTCCCACGACGGCCAGGAGTTCGAGCCGTGGTACGCCCCCGAGCCCGAAACCGCGCAGGATCTCGCCAGCCTGGACCATGTCTGGGTCAAGATCCAGCCGGGGCTCGGCGGCGAGCCTGCCGGACCGTTCCGCCTCGCGCTCGATTTTCCGACGGCAGCCCGCGTTGCGCTCGCGTCGGCCTGGCAAGCCTGGGACAAGGAGGAAAAGCAACGTTTTGCCTGCAGCGGCCTGGTGGCCGGCAGAGGGAGCTTCTACGGCGACTCCCACCATCCATTCCTTGCGATCCTCGACGAGGTCTCCGTCGGCCGCGGTGAAGGCGCCCTGTGGCGCACCCGCCGCTACGGCTCACGCCTCGAGTCTCTGTTCGAGAAAGAGTTCGAGCGCGTGCCGCCGCCGGTCGGCCCGACGGATTACGTGGCCCGTTTGCGTTTCGCAAGCGGTGAGGAGGAGGTCTTCGCCTGTCCCTTCGAGGGCCACTTGCCGGGCCGCAAGGCCGGCCTTCAGTATTACCGGCTCAAGCGCACGGCAAAGTCCGCCTCGATGCCCGAGGAGATCGAGGTCTATCTCAAGCATCAGGACTCGATGGGCTGGACCGCCTACTTTGGCGACGGCCTCAAACCTGCGTTCGTGCGGGTTTCGACCGATGGCAAGAACTTCAGCACGGTCGAACAGGACTACCGGAACCGCGGCAGTGTCAGCTTTCCCGAGCCCGAGGGCGGCCTTCTCGTATTGCGTTTCGTCGCGGCCGGCGGCGAGGAGATGGAATATCGGGGCACGGTCGATTACACAGCCAACCGCTTCGCAACCCTGCGCGATGCGCTCTTCTCCGCCAGCAAGCTGACGTGTGCCTCCTACGATCCCGAGGACGGCGACGAAGACGAGGAGGAATACGACGAGGACCGCCGGCCGCAAGGAATCACCGGCCAGGCGGTGGTCTGCGGATTCAAAATCAGCGGCAGCGAATACATGTCGGTCGCGAACACCCTCCCCGTGCTGCGCTCGGTCGCCTTTGGCTGCGCGCGCGATCAGCTCAGGATCGAGGACCGGTTTGAAGACGAGCGTGCCCTCGGGCCACAGGGCAAATGGGAAGAGCTGACCTTCGCCCTGCCGGGGCACTGTGACACGGTCTTTGCGCGGTTCACCCTGGCGGACGGCTCACAGTCCGAGATCCTGGCGGCTCCGGTGCTGTCACCATGAAGCGTGTCTTCATCAGCTACAGCCGTGAAACGCCGCAGCAGGAGCGGCGCGTGCGGCAGTTTGCAGAGCGCCTGCGCGGCGATGGGCTGGAAGTGCGGCTCGACCAGGACGAGGACCGGATCGACGAGCCTCTGACCCGCTGGATGGAGCGGGAGATGGCGGCAGCGGACGCCGTGCTCGTGATCATCACGGAAGCCTATGGGCGGCGGCAGGGAACCGCCTTCGAGAGCCAGTTGATGATCCAGGAGCTCTTCGAGGCGAGCATGAGGAACGAGAAGTACGTGCCGGTCGTCTTCGCGGACGCCGACGCACGCTTCATCCCCCGTCCTCTGCGGAGTTATCGATTTTTCCAGGTGGACACGGAAGCCGGCTACGGCGCACTCCTGCGTCACCTTGGCGGACAGGCCGCCACCGCAGCGGCTGCCGGGCAGTCACGACGCGGCGTTTGGAAGATCTCCTTGGCCGCGGCGCTTCTGGTTACTGCCGGCTTCCTCGTCTTCCGCCTCTTGCCGTCAGGTGCGGAGAACCCGCAGGGAGGGCATCCCGCGGCCCCTTCCACGGCTGCTCCTGAAGAGAGCGTTCCACCGGCGGCCACACCGGCGCCCCTTGTCGAGGAGACTCCTGAGGAGACCCCCAGGAAGGATCACCCGCGGCAGGAGCCCTCCCCCACCCCGCCACCACCCCCTCCCACCCAGGAGACGCCGCTCTCGACACGCGTCGAGGTCTCCGGAACGGGGTTCGCTTCGGCGCAGCTCCCCACAGAGCGGAGGAAGGCGCTGGCAAGACGGGCTGCAGAGGTCGATGCGCGCCGCAGGCTTGCCGAGGCCATCGAGACACGCATCCAGGCACAGACGCGAGTGGTCGACGGCGTCGTGGAGAAAGACGAGATCGTGGCCACCGTCGACCAACTCGTGAAAGGCGCCCGCGTCGTGCGCGAAAGAGAGCTGCCCGACGGCGGATATGAGGTGACGATCGAGGCGCAGCTCAGTCTCGGCAAGGAAGAAGAATGACGACATCTCGCCCCTGCTTTCGTCGAGCAGGCGCGAATTGTAGAAGGGCTTCGGAATGAGCTGCCCCTGGGTGTAGGCTCTCCGCGTCCGGATGAGCATCGGCACCCTCGACCTCGCGATCCTCGTGGCCTACATGGCCGGGATGGTCCTCCTCGGCATGTGGCTGGGCCGGGGTGCGCGCGATGTAAACGAGTACGCGGTCGGGGGGCGCGACCTGCCGTGGTGGCTGATCCTCTGCTCGATCATTGCCACAGAAACGAGCAGCGTCACGTTCCTGAGCATCCCGGGCGTCGCCTACGAGCGGGACTTCACCTGGCTGCAGATCGCGCTGGGCTTCGTCCTCGGCCGCTTTGCGGTCGCTTTCTTCCTGCTTCCCGAGTACTTCCGGGGCACTCTCTTCACGGCCTACGAGGTCCTGCACCGCCGGTTCGGCGGGGCCACCCAGCAGACGGCGGCGGCGTTGTTCCTCGTCACCCGCAGCCTGGCCGACGGGCTGCGGCTCTTCCTCTCCGCCCTGGTGCTCCAGGAGATGACCGGCATCTCGATCGAATGGGCGGTGGCGGCGCTGGGGATCACGACCGTCGTCTACACCTACCTCGGCGGCATGCGGGCGGTGCTGTGGAGCGACTTCGTCCAGCTCGGCCTCTACCTCGCCGGAGCGCTGGTCGCGCTCCTCGCGATCCTGTCCCGCCTGCCGGGCGGCTGGGACCAGCTCGTCGCCATGGGGCAGGCCGCGGGCAAATTCCGCGTGCTCGACGCCCGGCTCGACTGGAGCGAGCCCTATGGTCTCTGGGCCGGCCTGATCGGCGGCGCGTTCATCACCCTCGGCTCCCATGGCGTGGACCAGCTCATGGTGCAGCGCTATTTATCGACGCGCGGGCTGCCGGGCGCGCGGCGCGCCCTGTGGGTGAGCGGGCTGGTCGTGGCGGCTCAGTTCGCGCTTTTCCTGCTGATCGGCGTCGGGCTCTGGAGCTTCTACCAGCTCCACCCGCCCGCCGTGCCGTTCGACCGCCCGGACCGCGTCTTCGCTCGCTTCATCCTCGACGAGCTGCCGGTCGGCATGGTCGGGCTGCTGCTGGGCGCCATCTTCGCCGCCGCCATGACGAGCTCGCTCAACTCGTGCGCCACCGTGGCGGTCAACGACCTCTACCTCCCCTTGACGAAACGACGGACGGGCCGAGAAATCGCGCCCGAGCGGCAGTTGCGGATGACCCGCATCCTCACGGCGGTCTTCGGCGCGGTGCAGATCGCGGTGGGGATCGCCGGCCAGTGGCTGCGGTCCTCGATCGTGAGCAGTGTTCTGGGTGTCGCCGCCTTCACCACCGGCATCGTGCTCGGGGTCTTCTTCCTCGGCATGCTCACGCGCCGTGTGGGCCAGCGGGCGGCCCTCGCAGGCCTCACCGCCGGCTTCGCGGGCATGACCTGGATCTTTTTCGGTACTTCGCTGGCCTGGCCCTGGTACGCGCTCGCGGGATCGCTGTTGACGGTCGCCGCGGGCCTCGCGGCGAGCTTCGTCTGGCCGCAGGTGAGATAGACTCGGCGCCCGATGGAAGACAGGACGGGCGTCGCCACGGCGAGCCCTCGACGAAAAACCGATCCGCTCGCCGGCGGCGGCGACATGGGCGCGCTCATGCGCTCGATCGACTGGTCGCAGACCGCCGTCGGCCCGGTGTCGAGCTGGCCGCAGAGCCTGCGCACGGCGCTCAGCATCCTCCTCGAGACCGGCTTCCCCATGTACATCGCGTGGGGGCCCGAGCTCATCCAGTTCTACAACGACGGGTACCGGCCGATCCTCGGCTCGACGAAGCATCCGGCCGCCATGGGGCGGAGCACGCGGCAGACCTTTGCCGAGATCTGGGACATCATCGGGCCGATGTTCGAGGGGGTCTTCGAGGGCACGCCCACGACGGTGGTGGACTTCCTGCTGCCTCTCGACCGGCATGGCTTCGTCGAGGAGTGTTACTTCATTTTTTCGTACAGCCCCATCCGCGAGGAGAGCGGCGACGTCGGCGGCGTCCTCGTCACGGTCACCGAGACGACCGAGCGTGTGCTCGGCGCCCGCCGCCTCGCGATGCTCCAGGCGCTCTCCGCCCGGATGCAGGAGGCCACGACGGCCGAGGCGGTCTGCGAGATCGCGGCGGCCGTCCTCGGGGAGAACCCGTCCGATCTGCCGTTCGCTCTGCTTTACCTCCTCACGCCCGATGGGAAACGGGCCACGCTCGTCAGCACGGCGGGGATCGCGCCAGGCACTCCGGCGAGCCCGGCCGAGATCGATCCGGCGGCGCTGGCGGACCCTCTCCCCCAGGGGGTGGGGGAGGGGCGGACCCTGGTGCTCCCCATCGCGCAGCCGGGCCAGGACCGGCCGACCGGCGTGCTGGTCGCGGCCATCAGCCCGCGGCTCCTCTTCGACGACAAGTACCGCAGCTTCCTGGAGCTCGCCGCCGGCCAGATTGCCACGGCCATTTCGCGGGCGCGCTCATTGGCCGAAGCCCGGGCGCGCGCCGAAGCGCTGGCCGAGATCGATCGGGCCAAGACGGCGTTCTTCAGCAACGTCAGCCACGAGCTCCGGACGCCGCTGACCCTGATCCTGGGGCCGGCGCGGGACGCGATCAGCCGGGCCGAGACGCTGCCGGCCGACGATGTCGAGCGCTGGCACCTCGTGCACCGCAACAGCCTCCGGCTGCTCCGGCTGGTCAATACGCTCCTCGACTTCTCCCGCATCGAGGCCGGCCGCGTCGAGGCCTCCTACGAGCCCGCCGACCTCGCTCCCATGACGCGCGAGCTGGCGAGCGTCTTCCAGTCCGCAATCGAGAGCGCCGGCCTGCGGATCGAGCTCGCCATCGAGGACCTCGGAGAGCCGGTCTTCGTCGATCACGACATGTGGGAAAAGATCGTCCTCAACCTCGTTTCCAACGCGTTCAAGTTCACCTTCGAGGGCGAGATCGAGGTCGGCCTCCGCCGCAGCGGCGGCCACGCCGTGCTCACGGTGCGCGACACCGGCATCGGCGTCCCCGACGAGCAGCTCCCCCTGCTGTTCGACCGGTTCCACCGTGTGCCTGGCGCGCGTTCGCGCACACACGAAGGCACGGGGATCGGCCTCGCGCTCGTCCAGGAGCTCGTCAAGCTCCATGGCGGGACGGTCGAGGCCTCCTCCGGCGTCGGCGAGGGCACGGTCGTCACCGTCGCGCTGCCCTTCGGCACCGCGCATCTGCCCCAGGACCGGATCGCGGCGCCGCGGAGCCTCGGCTCGACCGCCGTCGACGCAAAGGCGTTCGTGGAGGAGGCGCTGCGCTGGATTCCGGATCGAGAGCCCCGCGCCGAGCCGCCTGGCGCGCCGGAACGCGGATCGGCGCGCATCCTGCTCGCGGACGACAACGCCGACATGCGCGAGTACGTGACCCGGCTCCTGCGCGAGCGGTGGGAGGTGGAGTCCGTCGCCGACGGCGCCACGGCCCTGGCGCGAGCCCGGGAAGCGCCGCCCGACCTCATCCTCTCCGACATCATGATGCCCGGCCTGGATGGATACGAGCTGCTCCAGGCCCTGCGCGCCGACCCGGTAACGCACGCCATCCCGGTGATCTTCCTGTCGGCGCGTGCCGGCGAAGAGTCGCGGGTCGAAGGCCTTTCAGCAGGGGCCGACGATTATCTGATCAAACCGTTTTCGGCGCGCGAGCTGCTCGCCCGCGTCGGCACGCACCTCGGGCAGGTGCACGCGCGCCGTGAGGTCGAAGCCGCCCGGATCGAAGCCGAGGTGGCCAACCGGTCGAAGGACGAGTTCCTCGCCATGCTCGGCCACGAGCTGCGCAACCCGCTGGCCCCGATCGTCACGGCGTTGCACCTCATGCGCCTGCGCGGCGAGGAGACGCTGCAAAGAGAGCGCACGATCATCGAGCGCCAGATCGATCATCTCGTGCGCCTCGTCGACGACCTCCTCGACGTCTCGCGGATCACGCGCGGCAAGGTCGAGCTCAAACGCGAGCCGGTCGAAACTTCCGAGATGGTGGCCAAGGCCATCGAAATGGCGAGCCCTTTGATCGAACAACGGCAGCACGAGCTGACGATCGACGTCCGCAGCCAGGGGCTCCTCATCGAAGCGGACGCCGTGCGGATGGCCCAGGTGGTGGCGAACCTCCTCAACAATGCTGCCAAATACACCGAGCCCCACGGCACGATCGCCGTCAGCGCCGGGAACGAAGGCGACGAGGTCGTGCTGCGGGTCCGCGACAGCGGAATCGGGCTGAGCGCGGAGATGCTGCCGTTGGTGTTCGATCTCTTCGTGCAGGAGAAACAGGCGATCGACCGCGCGCAGGGCGGGCTCGGCCTCGGCCTGGCGATCGTGCGCTCCCTGGTCGAGCTGCACGGCGGGCGCGTCGAAGCGCGCAGCGAGGGCCACGGCCACGGCAGCGAATTCGTCGTCCGTCTGCCCGCGGCGGCCGGAGCTCCGGCGAGCTGACGGGCCCTGGTATCATGGCCCCAACCTGGGAGCCCTGAAATGCCGACCTCCTCTGCCCTGCTCTGGATCGCATCCGCCACGCTCGCTCTCTTCGCCATACCGCTGGCAGCGCAGGACGCCGCACCGGGCGGAGGATGGGCCGGTTTCACCAAGGCCTTCGATGCCCAGGCATCCGGCTCCCGGGTCGTGGGCGGGAGCGCGGTCCTCGTCCGGGACGGCCGCATCGTCGGCCGCCACGACTACGGCTTCGCGGACCAGCAACGAGGCAAGCGCGTGGACGAGAACACGCTCTTCCACTACGGCTCGATCACCAAGACGCTGACCGCCATCGCGATCCTCCAGCTCCGCGACCACGGCAAGCTCTCCCTCGACGATACGGTCATCCGCTGGCTGCCGGAGCTGCGCCAGGTGCACGATCCGTTCAATGCTATCGACAAGATCACCGTGCGCATGCTGCTCAGCCACTCCGCCGGCTTTCAGGCGCCGACGTGGCCGTACAGCCAGGGGAAGCCGTGGGAGCCCTTCGAGCCCACCTCCTGGGAGCAGCTCGTGGCGATGATGCCGTACCAGGAGCTCCTCTTCGCCCCCGGCTCGCAGTATGGGTATTCGAACCCGGCCTACATCTATCTCGCCCGGATCGTCGAGAAGCTCAGCGGCGATCCCTGGCAGGCCTATGTCCAGAAGAACATCCTCTCGCCGCTGGGGCTCACCCGCAGCTATTTCGGCTCCACGCCCTACTACCTGGCCGAGCACCGCTCGCACAACTACGGCTTCTTGCCTCCCGAGGAGGGCGAGCAGGGCAACAAGCTTCACGATAACGGAGCGGACTTCGACCCGGGGATCACGATCCCCAACAGCGGCTGGAATGCGCCTCTCTCCGACCTGGCGGTGTATGCAGCATTCCTAACCGGCTCGACCGGTGAAGATTCCGGGCGTGCGCGGCTCTACGACGCGGTCCTCTCGCGATCGACGCTCCAGGAAATGTGGCGCCCCGTCCTCTCCAGGGGCGGTACCGAGGAGCAGCCGGAGGAGATGGGGCTCGGCTTCTTCATCCTGCGGAGCGGGCAGCACACCTTCATCGGCCACACGGGAAGCCAGGCAGGGTACCGCGCATTCCTGTGGGTGAACCCGGCGAACGCTACGGCCGTCATCGCCGTGATCAACACCGCCGACTGGGTCACCGGCGCAAACCTCCTCCAACCCATCCAGCCGGCGGCGCTGGAGCTGCTCCGCTAGACCCCCCGACCGGCGGATCAATCCGTTGGATCGCCGCGATTCACGCGGTTGAATTGAATCCTCACCCCCTGTCCCCCTCTCCCATCTCCCTTCCACCCCCCGCCGGGAGAGGGGGACAGGGGGTGAGGATTTTGGAGGCGGGATTTTCCGAAAGGTTTTCCGTGGTCCGGTCGCTGGCACATCGCTTGCTCTCTCCTCAATTGTTCAGAAGGAGGCAGGCGATGCGAAAAAACCGTTTCTTCGCGGTCGGGCTCGTACTGTCCCTCTCATTTCTCTTAGACGGCTCGGTATACGCCCAGGAGACGCCGGCAGAATCTTCCGATCCGGAGCCCATTCCGGCGGCGCGCGATCCCTGGGAAATCCTCCAGACCACGCCGGGCGTGCTGGTGGACCGCATCAACGTGGGCGGCAGCGAAGGCGGCTGCGGCGGCGCGCCACCCCTGCTCGTGTTGCTCCGGAACGAGGTGGCGCAGGGCTTCCCTGATGTCACGGAAATGTTCTCCGCCGCCAGGGATGCGGCGGGCGCTTCGCCCACCAACCTCGGCGCCTCGCAGGAGGTCCACGTGAGCCTGGGAGGCTCTGACCTCACCCTGGAGATGCCGGGGGTGCGGATCAGGCCGTACTATCTACGTGGCACGAACCAGTGGCGGGCCTCGGGGTTCTTCGAGGGCAGCGACGGTGGGCTCTCCGCAAACCGGAGCGCCGACGGGCCGGACGGCGCCGTGGACGGCAACCGCCTCGAGACCCTCCGCACCGGCAGCGCCTGGGTGGGCGGGCCGCTGTCCCAGGACCGGCTCTGGATCTGGGGCGAGGCGGGCCTCCGCCAGGTTGACCGTACCGTCCTCGGCGGGCAGCAGGAGGAACGGGCCAGCGAGAGCAGCCGTTTCAAGCTGAACGCGCAGATCGGGAAGCTCCGTCTCCACCGTCCTCCTGGGAAGCCGCACCGGCTCCGACGGCTCCGGCATCGGGGCGGGACCGGGCCGCGCGCCAGAGATCACCTGGGAGGAGGACGGCCGGGAGGATGTCTGGGGGGCTGAAGCGACCCCCATCTTCACCTCGAATTTCTACCTGACCGCGGGCCTGAGCCTTGAAGACAGGCGCCTCGGCGACCTGCCCCGGTCGGCCGGCGGCGGAGCGAGGATCGGCCTGGACGGTGTGGCCCGCGGGAGCTGGTTCGACCTGCGGGAGGAGCAGCGGACACGCCAGGCCCGGCTCGACACCAGCCTCTACCCGACCACGGGGCCGGTCAGCCACGAGATCCACCTTGGAGCCGCACTGCGCGAGCAGGACGAGGACCGGGAGCTGAGCCTTCCGGGTCCCCTGGTGGTCGCCGGCAGGGTCGTCGGCCGCGAGGGAGATCTTGCAATGGCCGAGGCTTGGCGGGCCGGGAAGGCCGACGCGCGCACCGAGGCCCTGGGGCTCTGGGCCCAGGACAGAGTGGCGATCGACAAGTGGACGGCCATCGCCGGGTTGCGCGCGGACCGCCAGGACCTCGGCATCGACGGCGGCTCGCGGCCCTGGACCCTGGCGCCCCGGCTCGGGCTCAGCCGGATCGTGCATTCCAGGGACCGCGAGCACAAGACCCTGCTGTGGGCCTCCCTGGGGCGTTTCGCCTCGCGGCTGGGCTCCCGCGCCGCCTGGCATCTCGACCCGGACGCGCCGGCCGTGCTCCGCTCGCTGTTCGAAGACCGCGACGGCGACCTCAACCTCGACCCGGGCGAGCCGGTCCAGCCCTTGCCGGGCGAGGGGATCGATCCCCTGCGGCCCGGGCTCGATCCCGACGCGGTCGACTCCCACCTCCGGCCGGAAATCACCGACGAGGCCGTCTTCAGCGTCGAACGCGAGCTGACGGACGACTTCTGGATCGGCCTGCGGGCGACCTGGCGGCGGACCCGCCATCTCCACGAGGAGAGGCTGCTCGTCCGCGACCTGGCCACGGGCGAGGTCTTCGTGGCCACCTCCGGCGACTGGATCCCCACGAGCCGGCTGACCGGAGCCCTGCCGGACGGCACGCCCTACGACGTGCCCGTCTGGGACCTCCGGCCCGGCCTGCTGTGGACCGGCGGCACCCTCCTCGTCAATGGCGACAGCGGCGACCGGCAACAGGAGGACCGCGGGCTCTCCCTGACTTGGAAGAAGCGGCTGGCCGACCGCTGGATGAGCCAGGGGTACGTCACCTGGCAGGACGGAGACCGGCGGCTCGGCTCCGCCTTCCGGCGCTTCGACGATCCCACCAACGCGCTCGGCGGGGACGACGACGAAGGCCTTCCCATGGCCCCCCTGGCCGGAACCGCGTCGTGGCATCCTCACGAGACGCCGCGCTTCCAGGCGGCCCGCTGGTCGTTCCTGGCCGTCGGCCTGGTCAGGCTGCCGCGCAACTTCAACCTCTCGGCCGCCGTCAATGGCCGCCAGGGCGACCCGCTCCCCTACTACCGCCAGGTCGCGCGGGAGCGCGCCGGCCTCGCCCGTGTGCAGCTCACCGGCCGCCCTGACGCCCTGCGCACGGACGACCTCGTCACGGTCGACGCCGGGCTCGAAAAGGAGATGTACTTCGGCGACCTGGGCCTCACCGTCAGCCTCGAAGCGCTCAACTTCCTGAACGAGGACACGGTCCTCGCGCGGGATCTCGACCTCGGGGTCGGCCGCGGCGGATTCGCCGGCGAGACGCTCGCGCCACGGACGCTCAGGGTGGGGGTGCGGGTGTCGTGGCGATAGCCCTCGCCCAGGCGCCCAGGGTTCACACCCTGGGCGATTGGGCGCGCCCTCGCTTAGAGTTACACTCCGCGGGATGCCGGCCGCCGTCTCCACCGCCCCCGCCATGCCCTGGGACCGCCGGGCGCCCGAACGGGAAGGCCCGCCTTCGGCCTGGACCCTGCTGCCCGAGGACCTCGCAGCCCAGGGATGCCCCGGCCGCCCGGAGCATGTGTTCGCACGGCTTCAGCGGGTCCGTACCTGGCGTCCGGAAAGCCTGTTCCTGTCGCGCGAGATCCGCGCCTGGCTCGACGCCAACGCCAACCTCTCGCTGCCCACGATCCTGGAGCGCCACCCTTCGGAAGACGGCTCCACGAAGCTGGTGCTGGGGCTCACGGATGGGCATCGCATCGAGGCCGTTCACATGCCCCGCGGGGAAGGAGACTCGCGGATCACCTATTGCGTGTCGAGCCAGGTCGGGTGTGCCCTGGGCTGCACCTTCTGCGCCACCGGCGCGATGGGCATCGTGCGCAACCTCACGGCGGGCGAGATCGTCGGCCAGGTCCTCACCCTGATGCGCGAGATGGGGCCGCAGCGCGGCGAGTTCCTCTACCTGGTCTTCATGGGCATGGGCGAGCCGCTCCACAACCTCGACCATGTCCACCGCGCCATCACCGTCCTCTGCCATCCCGAGGGGTCGCTGCTCTCGCCGGGGCGGATCACGGTGAGCACCGCCGGACTGGTCTCGGGCATCGAGCGGCTGGCACGGATGGACCCGCGGCCGCAGCTCGCGGTCTCACTGAACGCAACGACCGACGCGGCGCGCTCCGCCACCATGCCGGTCAACCGGGCCTGGAACCTTGCCCGGCTACGCCAGGCCCTCGACACCTGGCAGCCCAAGCGCCACGAGCGCTTCATCTTCGAGTACGTGCTCCTGGCCGGGGTCAACGACACGGAGGAGGACGCCGACCGCCTGGTCGACTGGCTCGGGGACCTGCGGCGCCGCCACAACGTCAACCTGATCCCGATGAACGAGCACGCCCACGCGCCCTTCCACGAGCCGGCGGAAGAGCGCATCCAGGCCTTCGCTACACGCCTCCACCAGCACGGCTGCTTCGTCACCGTGCGCCGCAGCCGCGGCCGGGACGTGCAGGGGGCCTGCGGGCAACTGGTGCGGCGGCCTACCTCACAGTCCGCGTGAGCCACCGCGCCACGTAGTCGCGGTGGAACGGGGTGTCCGGATAGCTTTCGCCTGGACCGTACGGGTAGCCGGTCATGGCGCGGAAGGGGAGGGGCTCCACCTGCCGCGCCTCCCAGGTGTTGCGGTCGGCGTCCTTGTCCCAGCCGTGGCTTTCCAGGAAGACGGTGCGGCGCCAGCCGGACGGGACCGGCGGCAGGTCCGAGGCGTCGAAGGCGAGGGCGATCTCGTCGCCCGGAGCGAGGATGACCGAACGGTCGTCGGGCTCCTCGAGCAGCTCGCGGACGTCGCCGTAGCGGGTGTAGCGGCCGGGGAAGGGCAGCCAGGGGGACTCGCGAGTCGCCCTCTCGTAGTCGTAGGAGTGCGGGGCGTTGGGGGCCCGGCGGACCAGCGTGGAGAAGCCTCGATAGCGCAGCCCGGCGGTGGAGGGCGCCAAGCGGGCACGGACGACCGGCTCGTTGTCCGCCGGCGTGTCGGTCCAGGCGATGCGGTCCCAGGCGAGCCAGAGGGTCGAGACGATGCGCAGACGCCGCGCTCCGGGTGGCAGCGGCGGCGTGTCCACGACCATGGTCTTCGTCTTGCCGGCCGGGTGGCCCATGGCCGCGACGAGCACTCGCCAGCCGTTTGCGGTCTCCACTTCCAGGCGCGGGGCGGCATAGGCCAGGTCGCGGCGCTGGGCCGCCGCCAGGTTGAGGCTGGCATCGGCCGGGAAGATCCAGCCGTCGAGGTGGAGCCGGACCGGGCCGGCCGGTGCCGCGCCGAGGTCGAAAGTGAAGGTCCAGGGCCGGGCCGCGACGCCCTGGAACGGGCCCGGCGGATAGCCCGATGCATAGACCTCGTCGCGCTCGCGGACACGGGCGGTGGCATCGGCACCCGCGCCGTCCCAGGCCGCAGTCACGGCTCGAACGCCGCGGCTGGCGAGCAGGCGGTCGGTCGATGGAGGGTGCTTCTCGCCCGGCAGCACCCGCAGGCTGCTCGCCACCTCGACGCCGTCCTGGTGGTCCACCACCCAGAGCCGGACGCCGTCGAACCAGGCGGCCTCCCATAGCTCCTCGGTGACGCGCAGGTCGTAAACGCCGTTCGAGGGCCGGGCGCCGTCCACCCGCACGAGCTCGTCGGGCTGCGAGCCGGCATAGACCCCTTCGGCCACGGGCAGGCCGAGGGGCGCGTTCCACAGGAGGTCGGTGACGAAGGCGAAGCGTCGGCCGTCCCAGGCATAGAGGAAGGGGCAGCTCCCCTTGAGGACCTGCTCCTCCACGATCCGCTGGTTCCCCTGGGGGCGGAGGCGGTCCTGCGGCACGCCGTTGGGCCAGACCACCCGCAGCGCGTCGGGCTGGCGGACACGGCCGAGGCCGAAGTGGGTGACGCCGCCGGCGGCCTCGCGGAACTGGTAGGCGGCGCCCGCGCGCACCTCCAGGACCGAGCCGATTCCCTGGAGGTTGTTCTTGCCGCTCCCCTGAGTCAGGGCCCGGAGGCGCACGTCCAGCCAGTGGTTGCGGTTGCCGTCCAGGTTCTCGAGGCGATGGAGGCCCGCCGTACCGGCCGTCACCAGGTCGAGGTCGCCGTCGTCGTCCAGATCGCCCGCGGCGAGCGCCGCAACGCCCGGAGGCCCGGCCTCGACGGCTAGCCGCTCGAAGGTGAGCCGGTCGCGCTCGCCCCGGCGGCCGAGGACCACGACGCCGTCCGCACCGGCTGCGGCCAGATCGAGCCGGCCGTCGTTGTCGGCGTCAAAGGCAAGGAGATCCAGAATTTTCTTCTTTTCGTCGAAGCCGGCAAGGGGCCAGGGCTCGAAACGCCCGTCCCGGTTGTGCCAGGCTACGAGACCGTCCCCGGCGGCGACCAGGTCGGGGATGCCGTCGTCGTCGAGGTCAGCGCTGACGACCTCGGTGATGGCCCCGCTCCCGGCGAGGCCACCGGCGGCGGTGCGGTCGGCGAAGCGACCCTGGCGCAGGTTGTCGAGCCAGGCGAGGCCGCCCTCCCCGGCGAGGACCAGGTCGAGGTCGCCGTCGCGGTCCAGGTCGCTCGCCGTCACCGCGCGCACCCCGGCGGGTTTGAAGCCGGGCGGGAACGCCGTGCTGCCGATCGGGGTGAGCGGTCCGATGAGGGAGTTGCGGAAGATCTCGACCGGTCCGGTCTTTCCTCCGACGATCACCAGGTCGAGGTCCCCCTCGATGTCGAAGTCGAGGACGCCGGCCACGCCTCCGGCCGTGCCCAGCCCGGCAGCGGCCGTGGCATCCTCGAAGCTCCCGTCGCCCCGGCCGCGCCAGAAGGCCACGCGCTCGGGACCGTAGCCGATCAGGTCGAGCTTGCCGTCGTTGTCGAGGTCGGCGGCCAGCAGGCCGTCGATCCCGGCGGCGGGGAGCGGCGCCCGGCCCTCGTCTTCCTTCCAACCGGCCGCCGCGCGCCGGATTTCCAGCCGCGAGGCCTCGCCGGCCAGCACCCGGGCGAGATCGGTCCGCTCGTCGCCGTCGAAGTCTCCCAAGGCAAGCGCCCGGCCTGCGGTCGGCCCCGGAGCGAGGGAAGCGCCGCGGAACCGCACCGGCAGTGGGTCGCCAAAGCGATCCACCGGAGGCTCCTGAACGAAGCGTTCGACAGGGGTGCCCTGCGCTATCGGCGACAGCTCGCGCAGGCCCTGTTGATAGAGAGGCGTCGGCTTGAGGACGTTCTCCAGACGCGCCGCCGGGCCGCGGGCCGCGGACGGATCTTCGCCCTCCAGCGCCGCGAGCACCTGCTGGAGGCCGGTGGCTGCCGCCGCCGGAGGCTCTCCGATGACCTCCCGGACGCGCAGGAATGCCTGGGTCGCCCCGGCCCGGTCGCCGGCCCGGATGGCCCGCTGCCCCGCCTGGAGGAGGACGAGCAGGTTCTCGGGACGCAGGCGGGCCAGCTCGCGGAGGGCATCGGCCGCGGCCTGGTCTCCCGCCTCTCCGACGATCTGCGCCGTGCGGTAGAGCGAGTACCAGGCCTCGACGTCCTTGGGATCGGCCTCGACCGCCTTGCGGTAGGCGGCGAGCGCCTCTTCGGCCCTGTCGAGGCCCTGGAGCACGTCGCCGCGGATCCGCCAAAGATCGCCCCGGCCGGGCGCCTTCTCCTGCGCTTGGCCGATCGACGCGAGCGCCTCCTCCGCCTTCTGCTGCCGGAGAGCCGCCACGGCCAGACCGGCGAAGGGGAGCGGATCGGCCGGCACGAGCCCGGCGAGCTGGCGGAAGGTGGCCTCGGCTTCGGCCGGCTGGTCGTTTTCGAGCTGCGCGAGACCGAGGTTGCGCAGCGCGACGGCTGCCTCGGGTGGAGGTCCGGGAGATGGAGCCGGCGGGGTGGCCGGCGGCTGGGCGCTCACTGCAAGGGCCAGTGCCGCAACGGCGATCAGGGGGAGGAGGAAGCGATGGAGTCTCATCAATGTCTGGACCTTGATACGAATATGGCGCCCTGCCCCGCCCGGGCATGAATGCCCGGGCTAGCGCCGGGTGAACCCGGCTTCAAGCCCCATTCATGGGGCGCTGTTCCTAGCCCGGCGATTCATCGCCGGGCGGGATCGCCGGATCGCCGGCGCGGGCCTAGTCTTTCATCGAACAGCCTCATCCCCGCCCTCCCGGTGCCCGGCAGGGCTGTCCGCTCTGGTAGAGAGCCAGGCACCGCTCGCGGCGCAGGCCGCCCTGGTTCTCCCAATAATGGTTGTCGCGGCGACGCCGTTGCCATGGTCGTAGTGGGCCGCCTTGTAGGTCTTCCCGGCGTCGTCCACGATCTGGTGAATGAAGGTGATGCCGCTCTCCTCGACCCGGTCGGTGAACCGCCGGACGCCGGAACGCCTCCCTTACCGCTGCCACTCGTTCGGGCTGAGGGCGCCGTCCTGGTTGCGATCGAGACGGTCGAAGGCGGCTCGCGAGCCGGTCCATTCGACGCGGCTCAGGCGGTTGTCGCGGTTGCGGTCGAGGTGCTGGAAGCGGCGTTGGTCCTGGAGAGAGGCGCCGGGATTCCAGGTGTTCTCGCGGTTCCGCACTCCGATGCCAGTCTCGCGGCGCGTGCTGGGCCCGCCGACGTTGCGGCCCTGCCGCTCGGGGCCGTTAAGGCCGCGCTGCCACTCACTCCAGCTCAGGCAGCCGTCCCGGTTGGTGTCCAGCCCCTGGAACTCGTCGGCCACGGGGTCGACAGGGAGGTCGTTCGGCGTCAGGGAGCTCGTTCCGGCCCAGGCGCCCGTCCCGGTTCCGGTCGACACGGTCGAAGCTGGCAGCATCGAGCGGCCATTCGCCGCGCGAGACGTAGCCGTCCCGGTCGCGGTCCAACTGCTCGAAGCGCTCGGCATAAGGGTTCTTGTCCTCACCACCGGATGCCTGCGGATTGGGCCGGGGCTCGTCCTGCGCGGCAAGCGCCAGCGGTAGCAGGAAGATGAAGAGGATTCGGTCTCGGTGTCGCATCGGAGCCTCCTACCCATGCCCGCGGACCTGCGGGCTTCAAAGACCAGGGGTGCAAGGGAGGTACCAGGCGGGGAATGCCCGGCACGAGTCTCGCAGGCTGAAGGGCAGGTCCGCGAGCTCCAACAGCTCGGTATCTATTATGAAGCGATTTCTCCTCAGGCTCCTGCTCGCCCTTTCTGTGGGCGTGGCGGCTCTCTATCCGATCTACGTGATCGGCGGGAACTGGTATCTCCGCCATGGCGGGCTCGACCGGCTGATGAACCGCCGGCCCGAGCGGATGAGGATGGTCTGGGAGTCCGCCTGGACGGCCTGGCCCGGGGTGGTGCACGTCCGGGGGTTCCAGGTACGGAGCCAGAGCCGGGCGTTCCAATGGTGGCTGGCGGTCGACCGCGGCACCATCGAGATGGATTTCCTGGGCCTGCGCGACCGCGAGCTCCGGGTCGCCGGGCTCCACGGCAGCGGGACCTCGTTCCGCCTCCGCCGCCGGCTCGACGTGCCGCCGCGCAGCCGGCCGGGCCGGCCGGACCTCTATCCGCCGATCCCCGGGCTCACGAACCCGCCCGACCCCAAGCCCGAGGCGATCTATCCGCGGGGACCCAGGCGCCGGCCCTGGCACATCCGCTTCCGCGGGGTGGAGCTCGACGAGGTCCGCGAGGTCTGGATCGAGGAGTACCGCTTCGCCGGCAGGGCCCGGGTCGCCGGCGGGTTCGACCTCTCGGTGCGTGAGCGGCTGGAGGTCGATCCGACCCGGCTGGAGGTGGCCGCCGGCGGGCTGTCGCTCGGCGCCGGGCCGCAGGCGATCCCGGTCCTCCTCGATGCGCGCGGCCGGATCGACGGCCGGATCACGACCTTCTCACCGGTCCGCTTCAAGGGCTGGGACGTCTTCCGGTTCGCCAGCGGGCGGGCGGACGTGGACGGCCGGGTGAAGAGCCTCGATTTTCTCGACCTGCTCTTCCAGAAGACCCGGTGGGTGGATCTGGAGGTCGGGCCGGGCCGGCTCGCCGCCAACCTGCGGATCCAGCGCGGGCAGATCCTCGCGGGGAGCCGGCTGGAGGCGCGTCCGAACGGGATCGCCGTGGGCTTCCTCGACTACCGGGTGCAGGGGATCGGTGCGGCCCTCTGGGAGGTGGTGTCTGCGGGCGGGGCGGGCAGCGCGGGCGAAGACGTCGAAGGAAGGCTGGCTCTCGCCTTCGACGACTTCCGCCTGGAGCGCCGCGGCTTCGGCACGGCGCATGTACGCGGCAAGGGCCTGCGCATCACGGCGGCCAGCGAGGCGCCGCGCCTGGGAAGCTGGTTCACGCCCAAGCGGTTCGCCATCGACATGCCGCAGGCGGAGGTGGCCGATCTGCGGTTCTACAACGCGTATCTGCCGCAGAAGTCCGGCATGGCGCTGACCTCGGGCTCGGGCCGGATGAGCGCCCGTTTCGCCGCCGCGGCTCCGGACTGGCGGGGATCGGGGGAGATGCGCCTCACCGCCCGCGGCGTGGGCGCGCTCTTCAACGGCCGGCGCCTGCGGGGGAACCTGGGGCTCCACACCCGGCTCCTGCGGGCCGATCTGGACGCCAAGGACTTCGACATCTCGGGGACCGACTTCGAGCTGACGGACGTGCGGCTCCTCTCGAGCCCGCTCCCCGGTCCGCTCCCGCCGCCCTGGTGGGCGCGCGCGCACCTCGACCGCGCGGTGATCACGCCGGGCGAGCCGGTCTTCCTGCGCGCGCAGGTGGAGACCACGTTGAGCAATCCGCGCCCGCTCTTCGCCCTGGTCGCCCCCGAGGGGAAGAGCCGCCTGCTGGGCTGGGTCGACGACCTGCTGAACCTCAAAGGCGCCGGCGGCACGGCGCGGGTGGTCGTCGGCGACCAGCTCGTGGCGGTGGACGACCTGGCGATCGCCGCCGGGGGCAAGGCGCAGGTGCTCGGCCGCCTGCGGATCGAGGACGCGCACACGCGCGGCGTCCTCTACGCGAGCTACGGCAACCTCGACGTGGGCCTGGAGGTCGCGGGAGACAAGCGGGACTGGAAGATCCTCCGCCCGAAGCAGTGGTTCGAAAACTATCCGCCCTTCGAGTGACGTACCATGGGGCATGAGGCTCCACCCCATGCTCCTCCCCGCCGCCCTGCTCCCAGTCCTGGCCCTGGTGCTCTTCCTCCCGAGCTTCTCCTCAGACGGCCCCACGCCTGCCGCGGACGGCTCACAGAGCCCGATGATGGTCGAGCTGTTCACGTCCCAGGGGTGCTCGAGCTGCCCGCCGGCCGACCGGCTGCTGTCGCGGCTGGCGCGCGATCCCAAGCTCGCCGGCAAGGTGATCCCCCTGGCGTTCCACGTCGACTACTGGGACTACATCGGCTGGCAGGACCCGTTCGCCTCGCCGCGCTGGTCGCAGCGGCAGAAGGACTATGCCAGGGCCTTCCGCAGCAACCGCATCTATACGCCGCAGCTCGTGGTCGGCGGCGCCACCCACTGCGTGGGCTCGCAGGAGCGGGAGGTCCTGAAGCGGATCGGCGACGCGCTCGCCGCGCCGCCGGCCGGCCGGGTGACGCTGGCCGTAGAGCCTCCGAGCCCCGAGGGGCACCTGCGGGTCAAGGTCGGAGCCGCTCTCGCCCGGGCCGCCGCGCCGCGCGACCTGGACGTCTGGGTGGCCGTCTTCCAGACCGGGCTCGTGACGCCGGTCGGCTCCGGGGAGAACGCCTCCCGCACGCTGCACAACGACTACGTGGTGCGGCGCCTGGAGAAGGTCTTCACCCTGCCCGGGACGGCCGGAGCTCGGCGCTCCGGCGAGATCGTCCTCGGGCTCGACAAGCGGTGGAAGGTGAGCGACCTGGGAGTGGCCGCGTTCCTCCAGGACCCGGAGACGCGGCGCATCCACGGCGCCTACTCCACCCGGATCTGATACCTCTCCGCCGGCTCGCGTGCGGCTCCGCTCCGGCCGTAGACCTGGATCGTGTAGGTGCCTGGCCGCAGGGAGCCCTTGGGGAGGGAGACGTTGTAGCCTCCGGACCTCTCGTCGCGGCGGAGCCCCGGGACGGACCACATGGCCTTCCCGCTCGCGTCCAGGATCTCGAGATCGTAGGCGGGATAGGGCTTTTTCTGTGGATCCGGCGACAGGAGCAGCGTCGCATCAAGATGCGCCGGGAGCTTGGGCGCCTCGGCCTCTGCGCCGCGCACGATGGCGGCGAGCGGAAAGAGGTCCGTCACGTAGGTGTTGAGCTGGGGACCGCCGCGATCCCCCTGAGCCAACTGACTGCGCAGCTCGCTCTCCCGCTGCTGGAGCGCGGCCGTCGTCTGCCGCATCTCCCCGAGCCTCTTCTCCAGCGCGGCCACCTGGTCCGCGGCACCACCCGTCGTGGGGCTGGACGGAGCTGGGTCGGACGGTCGGGGCTCCACGGGCGCAGCGGTCGCGGCCGGCCGGCGGGCCAGCTCGTCTTCGAGGGAACGGGCGCGCTGTGCGGTCTGGAGCCAGCCCGCGGAGGCCACCACCCCCGCTAGGCCGGCGGCCAGCGCTGCCGCGCGCCAGCCGGTGAAGGAGGTCCGGCCGGCCGGCGGGGACGGGCGTGTCCTCGGGGTCAGCACGGCGATCCGGTCGTCCTCTTCGAGACGCCGGCTGGTGCGCGCCAGCTCGAGCTCGGCGGCACATTCGGGACAGGTGGCCAGGTGGAGCTCGGCCAGGGCGGGATCGACGCCGGCCACACTGGCCGACATCTCATCCCAGGCAAGGGCGACAAGGGCTTCGGAGGGGAGATGCTGGTCGAAGACCTGCCAGGCCAGCCGGGTGTCGGCCAGTGCCTGGCGGCAATTTTCACATCCCCCCAGGTGCTCCAGGACCTCTTGGCGCTCGTCGGGATCCAGGGTCCCATTGAGGAGCCAGGGTAAGAGCTCGATGGATCGTGCGCAATTCATTGGACACCCACCTCCAGAAGACAAGCAAACCACTCGCCCAGTTTAGGCGCGATTACGGCTCGCCGCGTTACGGCGGGGTGCCGCCGGGCCGGCCAGGAAGCTCGGTGCGCAGGGCGACGGCCTTCTCGCGGCAGCGCAGGACGCGCACGCGAAGAGTCCCTTCCGCGACGCCCAGGCGCAGGCTCATGTCGCGGTAGGAAAAGCCGGCCACAAGCATGCGCCAGAGCTCCCGGCAGTCCTGGGGCATCCGTTCGAGGACGCGCATCAGGAGGTCGCGGTCCTCATGCCCGGAGGGGGTGGTCTGGGGTGGGGTGCTACCGGTACTGCCATTGCCCCGATCCTCGAAGTCGTCGAGGTCGGTCCACTGCCACTTCTTTTGTGCCCGGATCTGGTCCAGGCAGGTATGGCTGACGACCCGCCAGAGGTAGGTGCGGAGGCTCGAATCACCGCGGAACTTCCCCTGGCCAAAGAGGCGCGTGATCTCCAGGCGGATCTCCTGGAGGACGTCTTCCCAGCGGTCGCCGAGCCGGCGCTGGTAGGGCCAGGCGGCGCGCGAGATCCAGCCGTCCACGGTCTTCACCGCGTCCATCTCGCCCCGGAGGAACCGGGCCGCCATCTCCTGGTCTTCAGTTGCCATCGCAGCATCTATCCCTTCATCGTAGTTATCCTATCCTTTTATAGATCTTCGCGGATGGAAGAGCCGGTCTGACATGCACGAATGATCGTGAGCCCGGCTTGGGGTAAGATGATCTTCGTTCAGCAGGCAAGCCGGCCGTGACGTCCCTTCCTGCCCCCTCCACCGCTCGCGTCCCGGTCCTCCACCTCGTTGTCCTTCTGCCGGCTCTGATCTTCGGCTGGTCCTGTGCCACAGCGCCACCGGCTGGATCGGCCCTGCAGAACCTGGTCCCGGGCGTGCCCGTGGAACGGCAGCTTGGCGGCGGAGAGACCCACGAGCACCGGATCGCGGTCGAGGCGGATTGGTATCTCCGGCTCAAGATCGACCAGAACAGCGTCGACGTGGCTGCAAAGCTGCTCGGCCCCTCGGGCGAGACCCTTGCCGAGGTTGACGGGCCGGGGAGGATGACAGCGCCGGAACGGTTGTCGCTGGTGACCACGGCGGCCGGGGAGCTGCGGCTGGTCGTGACGCCCCGCGACCCGAAGGCGCCGGCAGGCCGGTATACCGTGCGGCTGGAGGAAGTACGACCGGCCGACCTGAAGGACGGCGAGCGGGTGGCCACCGAGGCGACAGTCCACGAAGCCAGGCATTTGAGGACTCTGGAATCCGAAGAGAGCCGCAGGAAGGCGCTCGCTCTGCTGGAAGAGGCTCTGCCGCACTGGCGCGCCATCGGCGATCTCGCTGAGGAAGCTGAGACTCTGCTCGGGCTCGGAGAGCTGCATCGGGAATTGGGTGACGCTCAGGGCGGGCTGACGCTTCTGGAGCTCGCTCTATCCACTGCCCGCAAGGCTGGCAACGGCACCTGGGAAGCCTGGTCCTTGCACAGTCTGGGGCTCGCCTATCGCCAGTTAGGCGAAACCCTGAAAGCGGCCGAAGCCTACCGCGCAGCTCTGCGCCTGTGGGAGGCCCTCGGCAGCGAAAGCGAGTTGGGCACGGCTCTCCTGAACCTGGCCGTGGTCCTCATCGAGCGGCAGGAATTCACAGAGGCCCTGGGCTATCTCAACCGCGCCCAGGGCTTGTGCCGCGCGGCGGGCAACCTGTCGGGAGAGGCTTCGGTCCTGGACTCCCTCGGTGTCATTCACCGCGACCAGGGGGACACCGAGACGGCGCTCCGCGATTTCACCCAGGCCCTCGAGCTGGCCCGCGCCGCAGGCGACAGGACGAGCGAGGCCAGCGCGCTCAAGCACACGGCCGCTCTCGAGTTGCGGCGAGGCGAGCTCCAGAAGGCGCTGGAGCTCTTCGGCCAGGCGCTCGAGCTCTACCGCGCCACCGGTGACCGGTTTGAGGAGGGGAAAGCGCTGTCGAGCCTCGGCACGGCTTCCCTCTACCTGGGAGATTCAGAGAAGGCGCTCGGCTATTACACCCAGGCGCTCGAGATCTACACCACTCTGGGGAGCTCCGGTTGGAAGGCCTATGCATTGCGCGATCTCGGCGGGGTGTACGAGCTGCAGGGCGATTTCCACAAGGCTCTCGAATACCACACCCAGGCGTACGAGATCAGCCGGTCCGGAGACGACCTCCAGAGCCGGGCTGCGGCCCTCTGGGGCATGGGGCGGGCCCACCTTGATCTCGGCGATCCCCGCCAGGCCCTGCGGGAAGCTCGAAGAGGCGAAGGCGATCTTTGAGGAGAAGGAGAACGCACTGGGGCAGATCAACGTCCTCATGGGTCTGGGGCGCGCCTGGGGAGCGCTCTCCGACGACGAGCAGGCCGAGCGGTTCTTTCGACAAGCCTTGGACCTGAGCCGCCAGAGAAAGGCACCCCTGGCCGAGGCCTTCTCCCTGTCGGCGCTGGCGCGGCTGGAGCGAGACCGCGGCGACCTGAAAGCCGCAACAGCGACGATCAAGAGCGCGTTGCACATCATCGAGACGGTGCGCCCCAACATCGCCGTCAACCGGCTGCGCGTCTCCTTTTTCGCCTCGCGGCGCGAGTACTACGAGCCTCTACGTCGACCTCCTGATGCGCCTTGCCGGGCACGATCCCGACGGAGGGCATGTTGCCGCGGCACTCGGGGCCAGCGAGAGCGCCCGGGCGCGCGGCCTGCTCGACCTGCTTGCCGAGGGCCGCGTCGACGTCAAGCAGGGCATTGCGCCGGCCCTGAAGCAGAAGGAATCGGAGATCGCCGCCCGCATCGCCTTTCTGCAGAGCCAGGTCCTCGACGAGCTCGCAGGAGGGGGTCGAGGTGCTCTGGGGGGCGCTCGTCTCGAGGCCGAGCTCGCCCAGGCAGAGGAGGACCGAGAGCGCCTCGAAGGACAGATCCGCAGGGAGCACCCGCACTACGCTGCGGTGCGCGACCCCATCCCTCTGCAGGTCGGGCAGATTCAGGAGCTCCTCGATCCGCGGACAGCGCTTCTGGAATACTCCGTCGGCGAGGAGATTTCGTATCTCTTTGTCGTGACCAGGGACGGCCTCCGGGGCTATCCCCTGCCGCCTGCAGCCGAGCTGGCAAAGCTGGTCGACTCCTTCCGCCAGGCCATCCACGAACCCAGCCGCCTGTTGTACGCCCGCTACGTCGACGCCGCCCAGCGCCTCTACCAGATTCTCGTCGCCCCCGCGTTGGGCTCACTCCGAGACAAGCCCCACCTGATCGTCTCGCCCGATGGTCCGCTGCTTCTGCTCAGCTTCGAGGCTCTGCTGACCGCGTCTCCGAATCCCGGAGGGGCGGGATCGCTCTATGGCGATCTGCCCTATCTGATCCGCGAGCGCTCGGTGACCTACGCCCCGTCGGCCAGCGTGCTCGCCGAGCTTGCCCGGTCAAACCAGCAGGCCGCCGAGCCGGTGGCGGGCAAGGCCTTCCTGGGATTCGGGGACCCCGAGTACGGAGACGCAGGGGCCCCGCCGGCCTCCGACGCTCCTGAGCTCCCTGCCGGGTCTGTGGAGCGCTTCTTCCAGACGGCCGGCCTGTCCCGGCCGCGTCGCCTTGCCGCCTCGCGCCAGGAAGTGCTCGACATCGCAGCCCTCTACAGTCCGGAGCTGTCCGAGGTCCACCTCGGCGCGGATGCCTCGGAGGACAGAGTCAAGAACAGCCCTTCGCTGAAGTCCGCGCGCCGCATCCACTTCGCCGTCCATGGGTTCCTCGATCCGCGGCAGCCGGCGCGCTCCGGCCTGATCCTGGCGCGCGAGGGCGACCTCCGTGGGGAAGATGGCCTCCTTCAGGTCTATGAGATCTTCAACCTGGAGCTCGATGCAGACCTGGTCGTCCTCTCGGCTTGCGATACCGCCCTCGGCAACGCCGTGATGGGAGAAGGGCTGATCGGCATGACCCGAGCGTTCCTCTACGCCGGGGCAGCCAGCGTGGTGGTGAGTCTCTGGCAGGTCTCGGACACCTCGACCGCCGAGCTGATGGTAAGCTTCTATCGTCATCTCAACGAGACAGAGGATACGGCCGAGGCGCTGCGGCTCGCCAAGCTCGAGCTGATCCGCAAGGGTTTGGATCATCCGTACCACTGGGCGCCCGTCATCCTGATCGGCCGGCCCCAGTAGGCGTAACATTCGAGTACCTTCCTACGCCAGTGGTGGCGTACTTTTCAAATTGTCCGATGTCATTCGATCCAGAGAAGGGAGAGAAGCCATGAGCAATCCTTCAGGTCCCCAAAGAACCCAACCCGGCACGTGGGAGCCGCCACCACCGGGTGCGAGGATGGCGATGATGTCTGGGGGGTTCGGTGTGGCTGCGTTCCTCGCCATGCTGTTCAACGCCTGCGACATCGGCGCGATCCTCGCGGCAATCGCTTTCCTGTTCGGGCTCGTGGACGTCCTCCAGATCGAGCTGTGGTTCAGCAACGTACACGTTTATGCTAAAGATCCCATCCCCTATACGCCTCCGACTCCTTCGCAGCTCCTGGCTGCGGCCGCCACGGCCTTCGATCTGGCCGCCGTGATCGCGGTGCTCGCCGGCAACTGCGACGCGGCCATGGTGGCAGCCATCATCGCCGCCCTCCTCGACCTGGTGAACGGCATTCGCCGCGGCGGCAGCGGCGGGCGTCCCCGAGGCCGGAGCGCGACCGTATCCTGATCCTCCCTGGTGCGGCCCGGCGGTACCGGGCCGCACCTCTTGACCCCCTTTTCACCTCCTCCGCGTCCTTCTCCGTATACTCCTCCCGGAAGGAGGAGCGGATGAAAAGAAACATCAGCGGAATCATCATCGCAGGGTGGCTCGTCGCCCTGCCCGCACTCGCACAGACGGCCACGACCGGACCACAGGCCCAGGTGATCCCTGTCCTGACCGTCGCGGGCACCGGGGAAGCACGGGTCGCGCCGGATGAGGCGATCGTCCGCCTGGGGGTGTTCGCCCAGGCACCCACGGCCAAAGCCGCGCAGGATCAGGTGAATCGGATAGCCAACGCCATCCTGGCGGCGGTCCGCAGCGTCGGGGTGCCGGCGGACCAGATCCAGACCCAGGAGCTGACCCTGAGCCCCGTCTATTCCCAGGGCCGGCCCACCGGGGAGCCACAGGAGCCACAGGAGCCGCGCATCGTCGGCTATCAGGCCTCCAACGTCGTGGCCGTGCGCCTCGACAAGCTCGACCAGGTCGGGCCGGTGATCGACGCCGGGCTCGGCGCCGGGGCCAACCGCCTGGACGGGGTGTCCTTCGGGCTGCGCAACGACGAGAAGGCCCAGGCCGAAGCCCTGACCCGCGCCGTCGAGGCGGCCACCATCAAGGCGAATACCCTGGCGCGGGCACTGCGAGTGAAGCTGGTCCGGGTCGTGGAGGTCGCCGAGGGCGGCATCGCGGTACAGCCGCCGCCGTTCCTCAAGGGGCGCTTCGAGGCGGACCTCGCCATGGCCAACACGCCGGTCTCCAGCGGCCAGGTGGGGGTGAGCGCCAGCGTCACGATCCGCTGGGAGATCGCGCCCGAGTGAGCCCCGGCGAGCCCGATGAGCCCGATGAGGTCGTGCGCCTGCTGGGCCTTCGGCCTCATCCGGAGGGCGGCTTCTACCGCGAGACATTCCGGGACGCTCCGGCCGAAGGCGGCGGCCGGGGCGCCTCGACCGCCATCTACTACCTGCTGCGCGCCGGGGACGTCTCGGCCTGGCACCGGGTGCGCGACGCGGCCGAGGTCTGGCATCACTACGCGGGCTCGCCGCTGGAGCTGACCCTGTCGCCGGACGGGCGGCGGCGCGAGACGGTGCGGCTGGGGAAGGACCTCGCGGCCGGGGAGCGTCCGCAGGCGGTCGTGCCCGCCGGGGTCTGGCAGGCGGCGCGGCCGGTAGGCGGCTGGGTCCTGGTCGGCTGCACGGTCGCGCCCGGTTTCGAGTTCGCCGCCTTCGAGCTGGCGCCGGCGGGCTGGGAGCCGGGGTGAGGTCATCTTCTGCATGAGCCCTGATTGAGCTACCATGCGCCAGATTTTCTTTTCCAGAGGAGACCATGGCACAGCTCGAGACGAGTCCCGCCGTATCCTCGCAGGCCGCTGAAGACCTCAACCCCTTCCGCATCGCGCAGCGCCAGTTCAACCAGGCCGTCCGCTTCGTCCCCGATCTGCGGAACGGGCTCGCCGCCTTCCTGAAGACGCCGAACCGCGTCATCTCGGTCTGCTTCCCGGTCGAGATGGAGGATGGGACGGTGCAGACCTTCACCGGCTACCGGGTGCTGCACAGCTCGGTGCGCGGGCCGGGCAAGGGAGGGATCCGGTATCACCCGGACGTGAGCGAGGACGAGGTGCGGGCGCTCGCCTCCTGGATGACCTGGAAGTGCGCGGTGGCGGACATCCCGTTCGGCGGCGCCAAGGGGGGCGTGATCTGCGACCCCAAGAAGCTCGGCGACGCCGCGCTGCGCAAGCTCACCCGCCGCTTCATCGCCGCCCTGGGGGACAACATCGGCCCGCACACGGACGTCCCCGCTCCCGACGTCAACACCCACGCCGGCACCATGGCCTGGATCTACGACACGTACCAGATGATGCACCCGGGCAAGAACAACCTGCCGGTGGTGACCGGCAAGCCGCTGGGCGTCGGCGGCTCGCTCGGCCGGCGGGAGGCCACTGCGCAGGGCGCCCTCTTCGTCACCCGCCGCGTCCTGGAGCGCGGTGCCGTGCCGGGGCTGCAGTCGATCGACGGGGCCACGGTGGTGATCCAGGGCTTCGGCAACGCCGGCGCGATCGCGGCCGAGCTGTTCACCGCCGCCGGGGCGCGCGTGATCGCGGTCAGCGACACCCGCGGCGGCATCCTGCGGCAGGACGGGCTCGATCCACAGGCCGTGATCCGCCACAAGGAGCAGACCGGCTCGGTGGCCGGCTTCGAGGGGTCCGAGGCGGTCGACCAAGAACGGCTGCTGACCCTCCCCTGCGACATCCTGATCCCGGCGGCGCTGGAGAACCAGATCCGGGCCGACAACGCGGACGCCGTGCGTACCCGGCTGGTGGTCGAGGCGGCCAACGGCCCGACCACGCCGGAGGCGGACCGCATCCTGCTGGCGCGCGGCATCCCGGTAGTCCCCGACATCCTCGCCAACTCGGGAGGCGTCACGGTCAGCTATTTCGAGTGGGTGCAGAACATCGAGAACGAGCAGTGGGGGATGGAGGCGGTCAATGCCAAGCTGCACACCAGGATGGAACGGGCCACGGACGCGGTGATCGACACCTGGAAGCGCCTGTGCGAGGAGCATCCGGTGGAGGCGGGAGAGATCGGCCTGCGCACCGCTGCCTATGCCCTGGCGATCCAGCGCGTCGCCGAGGTGGCCCTGGCGCGCGGCATCTGGCCCTAGCCATGCTGGTGTTGAGCCACCGGGGGTTCCACCTGGAGGCGCCGGAGAACACCCTGGAGGCGTTCGCGCGCGCGGTGGCGCTGGGGGCCGACGGCATCGAGACCGACGTGCGGCTGTCGCGCGACGGCCTCCCCGTCCTCTTCCACGACCGGGTGGCACCCGATGGCCGCGAGGTGGCCGCGCTCACCGCCGCCGAGCTGAGCGCCGCCGCCGGCTATCCCGTCCCCACCCTTCCCCAGGTCCTCACGCGCTGGGAGGACATCCTCTGGAACGTCGAGGTCAAGACGCCGGCCGCTCTCGGCGCAACCCTGGAGGTCCTGAACGCCCTGCCGTCCGGCCGGCGCCTCCTGGTCTCCTCCTTCTGGCATCCGCTGGTCGCGGCCTGCGCCCAACGGGGGTTCGAGGGCGCCCTCCTCCTGGCCAGCCGGCCGGTCGACGACGAAGCCTTCTTCGCGCTCTTCACCACCGACGGGCGGATCCGCACAGCGGTCTGGGATTACGAGGTCCTCGATCCCGACCTCGCAGCCCGCGCGGCGGCAACGGGCATCCGGACCTGGGTCTACGGCGCGCACACACCGGCCGAGCACCGCCGGTGCGTCGAGCTCGGCCTCGACGGGGTGATCACCGACCGGGTGGACTGGCTGCGCGGCTAATCCTTGTCCTTCTGGAGCTGTTTTTCCGCCTCCTCGCGGGCCGCCTCGGTCCAGATCCCGATCTCCTCGGAGCTCATGGCGCCGACCGGCTCGAGCCGCGCGTCGGTATAGCCCCGCTCCTCGACGTCCGAAAGGTACTGGCCCCGGGAGAGGATCGTTCCGCGGCAGAGGTGCCGCTGCACCGCGGGGCGCTTGCGCTCCCTCCGCGCCCGGTCGAGCAGGTCGTCCATGACCCAGTCCGGGAGCCTCCCGGCGTCGTCGGGATAGATGTAGCCGAACAGGAGCAGGTGGCTGAGCAGCACGGGCCAGTTCTCGCCGAAGCGGCCGAGGAGCCGCGGCCAGTCGAGGTGCTCGGCGCGGGCCTGGAGCACATGGGCCACGTCGGCGCCGTCGAAGCGCTCGCGCTCCATGATGAAGGCCTTCGACCAGATCATCTCCTCGGCCGGGACGAGCTGGGTCGGGATCCCCAGCACCTCCTGGGACACCGCGTGCTGGAACCAGAGCTCATCGACACGGGCGACGCCGTTGCCCGAGCTGAAGATCAGGTCGACGAAGTCATCTCCCTGAAGGGCCTTGCCCAGCCAGTGGGGAAAGTTGCGCTGGGTCTCGTAGCCCGCCCGGCCGAGGGCCGCGATGGCGCGTTCGAAGCCCTCCGGCCGCACGAAGATGTCGAAGTCCTTGGTGTGCCGGACGATTCCTGTGTAATGGGCAAAGGCGTAGGCGCCGCCAACCAGGAAGGGGACGTCCGCCTCCTGCAGCGTGGTCATCGCCTTGCGATAGAAGTCGAGTGTCTCCGGAGCCAGATCGGCGTGGGGTGCGGCCAGGGTCTCAGTCATGGCAAGGTTCATGGCAAGGCGAAGAGCAAGACGCATACCAGGCCTCCCTCCTCTGGCATGGGTCTTGCCCCGGCTCGGGAACGATTGAGAGAACGCGAGGGGAGACATCGAATGGCCAGAAAAAAAGGAGTGGTCCGCATCGGCGCGATGGGGGACCTTCACTACGCCAGGTTTCCGGAGCCGAGCCTGCGGGAGGAGCTGAGCCGGGCCGGCCGCGAGTGCGACGTGCTGCTGCTCTGCGGCGACCTGACCGATCACGGCCTGCCCGAGGAGGCCCAGGGGCTCGCCCGGGAGGTCCACTCGGCCGTGGGCGTGCCGGTGATCGCGGTGCTGGGCAATCACGACTTCGAAAGCGGGAAGCAGGACGAGGTCAAGGAGCTCCTACGGGAGAGCGGCATCCAGATCCTCGACGGCGACGCCTGCGAGATCGAGGGAGTCGGCTTCGCCGGCATCAAGGGGTTCTGCGGCGGGTTCGGCAAGCGCGCCCTGGGGCCTTGGGGGGAGGACATCATCAAGGCCTTCGTCCGCGAGGCGGTGGACGAGGCCTTGAAGCTGGAGTCGGCGCTCGCCCGCCTGCGCCACCGGCCGCGGGTGGTCGTCCTCCACTATTCGCCGATCGAGGCGACGGTCGAGGGGGAGCCGGCGGAGATCTATCCCTTCCTCGGCTCGAGCCGGCTGGAGGAGCCGCTCCACCGCTACCCCGTGGACGTCGTCTTCCACGGCCACGCCCACCGCGGCCAGCCCGAGGGGAAGACCGCGGCCGGCGTGCCGGTCTACAACGTCAGCATCCAGCTCCTGCGACAGCTCTTTCCGGACGGCCCGCCGGTCAGGATCTTCGAGGTGGCGGTCGACGGCGGCGGACCGAGCAACGTTCCCTCCCCCTCTGCCGGGCGGGCGTGAGTGCGGGTGGGAGAGGGGCCAGGAGTGAGGGGCGCCCGTGTAGTACCCGGACGGCCGCTGCATCGGCTGACGTGCCGGGCTGAACCGGCATCGGGGCGCAGATCGCTGCGCCCCGATGTTTTCGCCACCCCCTCACGGCTCGAAGCGCAAACGGGGATTGCCCCGGGCGCGGGTGAGATAGGCACTGAGGCGCCGCACCCACCCGGCATCGGCCTCCTCCTTCTTCGCCGCGTCGCAAAACAGCTTCAGGGCCGCCAGGGCCTGCTTGTGCACCTTCTGGCTCTGGAGGATCCACCACATCCCCTCGGCGAGCTGCTTGACCTCCGCGGTGCGCCCCTGGTCCAGGTGGACCGCTGCCAGGTCCAGGCTCGCCACGGCGTAGTCAGAGGCGATCTTCTGCTCCTCCAGGGCCCGGCGCACCTGCTCGAAGGCCGCGCACGCTGCCGTCAGGTCCCCGAACCCGGCCTTGATTTTCGCGTCCAACCAGAGGGTCCTGGTGATGTCCAGCTCGTTGCCCAGCTCGACGGCCATTTCGCGGATCCGGTGCAGGAGGTTCTCCGCTTCGCCGTAGCGCTGCAGGTCACAGAACCCCGCGGCGAGGTTGAAGCGCTGCGCGAAGGCCTGCCGCGGCTCGCGCTTTTCGTCGATCAGGGGGGCCGCACGTTCCAGGACCTCGACCACACGCTCGGCGTCACCCAGGAGTACGAAAGCCGTGGACTGGCACACCAGCAGGCGTGCCCGGGCTGCCTCGGACCGGCTTTCTGCATGGGAAGCCGGCGAAGGCGGCGACCCCGCCGGCCTGCTCGACGCCTCCCGGCGGCTGGACCTCAAGGCTTCTCTGCTCATGGACGATGACAAGTTCGACGAGGCTTTGAACCTCCTCGATCAGGCCAGACGGTCGGAGGTTCCGAACGCCTCGCGGGCGGCGGGCAGGCTGCCTCCGACCCTGCGGGCGTTGGCGAGCAAGGCCATGGCGTGCCCTTCGTTGAGCGAACGCCAGCTCCCTTCCGGGATGCGCCGGGCGGCATGCAGGCCGAGCTGCGCCAGCTCCAGGCACTGGTCGGCCCGGTCCGCCGCCGCGGCGATGCTTTCCTGGCTGAGCCGTTCCGCCAGCGCCCAGATCCGCTCGCTGTCCAACGTGTCGATGATCATCTCCTGCTCTCGGAGCGGAAGGTCCTTCATCCTTTCCCATTGGGCCACTGCCCAGTCGCGGTCTTCGGCGCGGGGTCCACCATGCCCCAGGGCCCCCAGCTCCAGCAGCAGCGGGGCTGCCGCCCGGAGGGCGGCCTCGGTGACGCGCCGATCCAGCTCCGCGGCGGCTTCGGGATCCGCCTCTGCGAAGGCCCCGCGGGCGACGACGCGCTCGTAGGCGAGCCGGAGGCCGCGACACAAGGGGATCAGCTCCTCGGCGAAGGCGTACGGCACATCTACGGCCGCGGCGACCCGCGCCAGCGTCTTCGGGGAGGGCGTCTTTTTGGCTGCCTCGTACCTGGAGAGCGAGGACGGGTCGATGCCGGTCCCGCGGACGAGATCCGACTGGTCCCAGTCCTTGAGCTCGCGCAGCAGGATGATGACCAGCCTGAGGTCTTGGGGATCTGCCCACTGTGCCATGTCCAGCTCCTCCTCGTGGAGAGCCAACGTGTTTGGCTTCTCGGGTTTAGTTTCGGGTCCGACTCCTGGCAACCTATGGCGCGGAGACGCCCAGGCCGGCCATGGGGGCCGTTCCGGCGCGTGCTCCGCACAGGAGTCGGACATGTCTCGTTCCTCGCTGTGGAGAGTCGTCTTCGTGTTCGTTCTCGTCGTGGTGCTCGCGGCGCCGGCCGCCAGGGCTGCCGGCCGCGCGCCTGCGGAGGGCGCCCGGACCCCCTGGGATTTCCTGGGGCAGGTCTGGGGCCTCCTCGAGCACATCTGGGCCGAGCACGGGTGCGTCATCGACCCGAACGGCCGCTGCCTGCCGGACCCGGGCACCAGCTCGCTCACGGGCGACAACGGCTGCATCCTCGACCCGGACGGCCGCTGCATCGGCTGACGCGCCGGGCTAACCTGCCACCGGGGCGCAGATCGCTGCGCCCCGCTTTTTCTCAAGCCCTTCATGGCTCGAAACGCAGGCGGGGGTTGCCTCGGGCGCGGGAGAGATAGGCAAGGAGGCGCCGCACCCACCCGGCTTCGGTCTCCTCCTTCCTGGCCGCATCGCAAAACAGCTTCAGGGCTGCCAGGGCCTCCTCGTGCACCTGCTGGTCCTGGAAGATCCACCACATCCCCTCAGCAAGCTGCTTGACCTTCGCGGTGCGCCCCTGCTCCAAGTGGACCACCGTACGGCCGTGCCATCGAAACCCTCCTGCAAGCCGTTCCCATGGTCGAGCGCCACGCCGATCCGCGCCTGTTCTACATGCTCTTCTTCAATCTGGCCGTCAACTACACCCATGTCGGTCGATTCCGGGATGCCGCCGAGCTCCTGGAGCAGGTCCAGGCGGCTGCCACTGCGCTGGGCGACAAAATCAGCCTCAGTCGTGTGACGTGGCTCGAAGGGCGCATCGCCGCCGGGCTCGGCCAGTCCAGTGAGGCCCTGGATGCACTTGAGAAGGCCCGTCGGCAATTTGCTGCGCGCGATCTGCCCTTCGAAGTCGCCCAGGCGTTGCTTGAAGAGCTCGCGTTGCTCTTAGAAGAGGGCCGCAAAGAAGAAGTCAAGGCGCTCGCACCGGAGCTGGCCAAGGTCTTTGAATTCAAGGGAGTCCATCGGGAGGCCCTGGCCGCCTTGCGGCTCTTCCACGAGGCGATCGAACGCGAACAGGCCACGGCCGAGCTGGCCCGCAGTGTCTTGCGCTTCCTCTTCCGCGCCCGCTACGACCAGGGCCTCCGGTTCAAGGCCTCATGAGCCCTGCGGGCAGCCCCAAGGGTCCATACCGCAACCCGAATCCGACGCCGGCTGCGTGTCCGGGAGACACCGGCCGTAGGGATCCCAGCCGCAACCTGTGTCCGCCGCCGGCTCGGTCCCGGGGAGGCAGTGGCCCAACGGATCAATGCGGCACCCTGACTCCGTGGTTGAGTGGCTCCAGAGCGAGGAAAGCAGGTTCCAAAGGGGGTCGAAAAGGCTGGGGGACGTCAGGATCGAAGCAGCGAGAACAAAGGCAACGGCCGTGCGGTGCATGATGGGAGTCTCCCACGCAGCGCCGCCGCCGGGCCGTCCTGGACCGTGCGGGCCGCGTTCATCAAACAAGGTGCCTGAAACCACCACTGCCGGTATCGCCACCGTAGAGATGGGATGAGAAGGCCACCCTCCCGGTGCGCAGTGCCTTAAAATGGCCCTGCAAACTGGGAATATTTAAGCGCTGGAAAGCGCAAGAAAGGAGGGTGGCCATGAAGAATGCTATCAGAGTGGAGGTGGAGGCGGTGGTGGGCGTAGACCTTGGGGACCGTTCGAGTCAGATCTGTCGTCTGGATCGAGAAACGGGGAGCGATCTTGGAAGAGAAGCGTCTGTCGACGACCTCGGCGAGCTTTCAGCGCTACTTTGAAGGGGCAAGCCCGTGTTTGGTCATCCTGGAGAGCGGGACGCACACACCCTGGGTGCGGCGGTTGTTGGAATCTTTGGGCCACCAGGTGATCACCGCCAATCCCAGCAAGGTTCGGGCGATCGCATCGAGCCTGCGCAAAAGCGACGAGCGGGATGCCCGGTGCCTGGCGCAGTTGGGCCGAGTGGACCCAGAGTTGCTCAGTCCGGTGCACGCGCGAAGCCCGGAGTCGCAGCAAGCCTTGGCAGTGGTGCGCGCCCGGGAGGGTCTGGTCAAGGTCCGGACGATGCTGGTCAACCAGGTCCGCGGGATGGTGAAGTCGTTCGGCTTTCGCCTGCCGGGGTGCTCGGCGAAGAGCTTCGCCCGAAGTGCGTCGCAGGCCTTGCCGCAGACGCTGAAGGCTTCTCTGGAGCCGCTGTTGGCGGTGATCGCTGATCTGAGTGAGCGGATCGGGGGCTTTGATCGAGACATTGAGGCGTGGGCGCAGCGTTTTGCCGTGACGCAGCGGTTGCGCCAGATCAAGGGAGTGGGAGCGCTGACGTCTCTGGTCTTCGTGTTGACGCTGGACGATCCGCATCGTTTTGCTCGCTCGCGCTCGGTGGGGGCCTACCTGGGATTGGTGCCAGCAAGTCGAAGCTCGGGCAGCTCGACGCCGCAGTTGCCGATCACCAAGCAGGGCGACCGGCTGTTGCGCTGGCTGCTGGTGCAGGCCGCGCACTACATCCTCGGTCCTTTCGGCCAGGACAGCGATCTACGCAGGTTCGGACTGGAACTGGCGCGGCGTGGAGGCAAAAACGGCAAGAAGCGAGCGGTGGTGGCCGTGGCCCGGAAACTGGCGATGCTGCTGCACCGGCTCTGGATCAGCGGCGAGGATTACGAGCTGTGCCGCCAGCCGGCAGCAGCGTAAAAAAGCTCAGGTAGGGGGAAATCTCAGGTAGGAGAAACCACGGTCGATAGGAGGCTCGCGTTCGAACCCCCGCTGCCGGCGACTGCGCTGGGCGTCTTCAGCCTACGAGGCCGCTGTAGAGATAGCAGCGCCGCTGCGGTGGAACCCCATCATGCACCGAGTCCAAGCGACGGACTCCTCGAGAGTGCGGATAGAAGACTCGGGGACAGACGCAGCTCTGAAGCCAGATAGGGAAGGCCGCCAAGGGCGGCCTTGACATTCGGGGCCTTCTCATAGAAGACGCCCTAAGACGAAAAGGGGCGGCGGGTGGGTGGCAGCGGCGCCGATCATGATGGGTCGTGAAAAGGGGCGCCCTGGGACCTTGACTGGCGCAAGCTGACCGGTGTGGGGCTGGCCGCGATGTATTCGGAAGCGCCGGCTCCATAGCTCTACAAGTCGACCGGCCGGAATTCGGAGCAGCCTGCTCCACGGAACGGGGTTCTCGCCACGGAGCGGGCGGTCCGCACCGAAATCGGTGGAGACCGCTCCGCGGAGTGAGCAGTCGTGCTGTGGAGCGGCCTCCCCGCTCCGCGGCTGGGTCGTGTCCTAATTCAGTGTTGGCGGTAGGGGGCCGCCCCGGCCCCCTCTGAGCTGCGGTAGCTTCCCTCCCGTAGGGAGGAATACGCCTCTCCACTGACAATCTGGTAGCGGCCCGAACGGGTGCTTGCACACCCGCCCGGACCTACCCGAGCAAGGGAGCGAACCCATGCCCGAGCTGTCTGATTCTACCCTGCCCCCCGTCCCCGAGCACACCGCCGAAGAGATCGCAGCGCAGATGATCGTACAGTGCTGCAACTCCTTCCTCAAGACCACCCGGCTCTGTCTCCGGGAGCTGGAAGAGAGCCTCATCTACCCGGAAGAGAGTGAAGCCATGGGAGAGGGTAGGGTCCCGCAGTCCGTCGCCTTTGCCCTGCGCGGCACGATCGAATGCATCCTCGCTGATGATCTGGAGCCGGCCATCCTATCCCTGGAGGAAGCGGGAGAGATGACGCCTGAAGCGCTGTACGAGGACTGGCAACGTCGGCAGGCGGAGAGGGGTTGAGGCCATGGCCTGGTACCATCAGGACCGCCGCAAGCTCTTGGCACCCGTGGGTGAGTACCGCCCGCAACGGGTTGCCGTGACCATCCATGACACCTTTGATCAGCGCCGGCTTGACGAAGCGGCGCGGCAGGCACTCGGGAACGGCACCCCTCTCGCCAAGTTCCTGCTTTACGCCGCGGACCACCTGATCCGCCACCATCCCAAGCTCAAAGAGACGTTCCGCGAATTCGAGCGGGAACGCCGGGAAGCTCCAGGCGAAACGGAAGGCCGACGAAGCGGAGATACCCAACCGATGGGCCTGATGAAGACGTCCTCTTTCACGGTCCACGCGACGGCCGAGCAGTCGATCCGCTGGAAGCGTGCGGCAGAGGCCGAGGGGCACCGTGCGGCCGGCACGTGGCTCGCTGCGGCGGCGGATGCCTATCTCAAGGTCCGGGCCAGGGCCGGCAATCCTCTGCCTCTGGCATGGCGGTACGGTGTCCGCTTCCGTGTCTGCCTCATGGACGGCCAAGAGACCGAGGTCCGCGGCGTCGTTTCCCCTCCCTTCGGGATCTACCAGGGGACGAGCCACGGGCCGGACCGCAATCACCTCCGCACCCTGGTACACCTCCCCACCCATCGCGTGATCGCCACGCTCAAGACCTCCGCGCAGTGTCGGGTGCTGGCCTCTGAGCTTGCCCCGGTGCTGCTCCGCGGCGAGCTGCCGGACCCCGCGCCGATCGTGGCGCGGCATCTCTCCGAAGCGAAGTAGGACACGACCGGCCCCGAGAGGGGCCGGCCCTTTTTGTCGCGCACCTCTTGACTACAGGGGCAAATTGCCCCATAGTGAGACATTATGACCCTCACTCAAGCTAAGATCCTTCGCGAAGCTCTTGCCCGAGCTAAGGAGTTGAAGGGCGCGCTCGGTCAATTCGAGCCTTTGTCTTACCTAGCTCAAAGAGCTGATTCCCAAAACGATCCGTCGCAACGTCATACAGATCGCTCCGCTCCTCAGCCGTCATCGACTTCTCAACATCGGCGGCGGTGATTACACCCTTGGCTATAAGGGCTTGGGTGAGTTGGGCAATTCTGACAAGCAGATCTGAATAGGCCGCGGCAGCGGCCGCCAACGCAATCGTCATCGCGTCTTCGTCGGGTGTCCGCTTCTCATCCTTTGCCATTAGGGCTCTCCTTTTTCTTCTAGCCTACCAGCAGATCGCGCACCGTCCATACCTTCCGGGTGAGTCCCGCATGCATCGCGGGCGACATCCGGAGCGTCGAGTGGCGCCAGCAGAAGTTGTAAGACGCCACGAACACGGCAACCGCCGACTTCAGAGCCTCCCGCTTCTTCGAGAATCCCGTGGTTAGGCGGGTGAACCGCCGGGACATCATCCGCACGTGCAGGTTGACCCGCTCCACATGGCTCGTGCAGATCCGGGACTCATCCGGGCTCCCGGAAATAACTCTCTTTTCGGTGGCTATTATGGACGGCGGAGAATACCGCCGTTCGCTGTCGAGTCCCTCACCTGAAAAGGTTTTGATGATCTGGGCATAGTCGATCCGGCCGCCCAAATGAGATTCAAGGGCTTCCGGGTAAGCGTCCAGCCCGTCCGTCGAGATCTGGAAGCGGTCGCTTCCCACGGCGGCGGACAGCTTGGCGGCGAACATGTTCGCATCCTCACTGGTGCGCCGGCCGACGTGATGCGCCAGGAGGAGCTTGGAATCGCGCTCGATCGCCAGGAAGGTGTAGGCGTCCCCCATGTCCGGGTCCGTGTTTTGCTTCCGGGCCTTCGTCTTCTCCTTCATGCCCACGAAGCACCACAGCTCGTCCGCCTGAACGTCCTTCACCGGGACGGCCTGGAGGTGCTTGCCCAGGATCGCCTCGCACTTGCCGCCAGCGAGCCGCAGGAGCCGCATGATCGTGTCCCGGTGGATTCCCGCAACCCTCTCTGTGCTCCGAATCGAGGCGCCCTCTGTCAGGAGAGAGATGCACAGGACGGCCTTGTCCATGTCGATCCTCATCCGGCCGAGGGGACGCTCCGGGATGATCCCGTAGCTCTTCCTGCAAGCCTTGCAGAACCGGCGGGGGTTGCGGTTGGCGTCCCGCCCCCAGCCAATGGTCGGCCCGCCGCATGTGCGGCAGACCAGGGCTGTCAGGGTGGGGGTGGTGGCGTCCATGTCTCTGTCTCGACTCTGGAGTTATTGTATGCCCACGTGGCACACTTGTCAAGGGGTTTCGGCGAGATATTCCCTCTTGATTTGTGGGTCGCATAGGCATACAATTTTGAACCATGGCTAGACCTAAGAAGGACGAGAACCGCACGCACTCAGAGTCCATCCGGATCAGGCTGACCCGGGACCACGACGCATTGATCCGGCAAGCCGCGGAGCTGACCGGGACCAGTCTGTCCGACTGGATACGGGACAGGCTGGTCCGGACCGCCCGGCGCGAGATCGCCGAAGCCGCGCGGTATGAGGCGGCGGGGAAGGCTCCGCTCGACGAGCCCGACTAGGGAGCGGTGAAGGGGCACCGGACCGCGGTAGAAGTGGTGCATCGCAACCTCCAGTTGCGACGCGGACGGCGGGAGGGTACACTTACCCCTGCTGAGTCCCGGACGGTCCGCGTCTGGTTCTCTGAAGAGCCCTTGGGATCGCACCCCTTGGGCTCTTCGTCTTCTAGACCATAAGCAGCAGACTCGCCGGCTGTCAACCCCGTAAGCTCAATAACTCCAGATGTTTAAAGTGGCTCCACTTTCTCGCTGTAAGTGGACCGACTTTTCCTATGGAGCGCCTCAAAAGTCGGTCCACTTTCGCGTGGAAAGCAGCTCTACTTTTTCCGGTCCCGGCGCTCGCTCGCCGCCGCCGCGAGCCCCTCCAGGAAGCTAATTCGATGCGAGGAAGGCTTCGGTTTCAGGTGCGGCTCAGGGTGTGGCGCGGTTGGCGGTGGCGTTTGCAGCCTTGGCTTCTTTGGCGGGCGCCCCACAGGTGCGGAAGATTGCTCAAGCTCTTCGAGGAAGAGCTGTGTATCCTCCTCCGTCATCCCGAAGGAGCGGCACGCCTCCAGAATGCGAGAGAGGCCATACTTGCGTGCGTTCGCCATTGGCACCCCCCACGGCGCACCCCCACGAGAGGAAAGATCAGCGCGGCGGGCCAGCCGTGGGGGGCAGGCTTTCGGGGATCAGCCTAGCCGCGCTTGAGGGGATTCTACAGGAGGGACGACAGGAGGGAGCATGGGAGTAGTAGAATAGCGGCGTGGAGCGCCCGCATGACACCTGAATCCTTCGAGCGGTGGCTGATAGACACCACACAGGGAGCCTTCTCTCCGTGGGTGGCGCGCGCTCAAATTTCGGATGACAGAGACGAAATCAGGTTTAGGGTCTGGATTCCCCCACACAACCCCCTAGTGGAGAAGTTCTCTGTAGATGGGGCTCGGGCGCAATCAGACTACCTCAGAGCGATCCTATACAGCGCGCGCCGGACAATTGAGAAAAAGGGGGTCCGCCTAGACCCGTGGGAGTTCCCGGAAGCCTCTTACCCCTCCTCCTGACTTGCGCCCCTCCAGCGCCAACACTGAGTTAGGACACGACCCGCGGCTGGTGCTGCTCGCTCCACGGCGCGTCGGGCCCACACCACGGAGCGGCCGGCCCGCTCCATGGAGCGACTCGTCCATGCCTCGGCGGGAGCATCCGGTCTTCGGAGCGAGCCGCACGGTCCGAAGAGCCCCTGGCCCGCTCCATGGAGCGACTCAGCCAGTTTTCGGCAGGAGGCCGCCGCTCCGCGGAGCAAGTCACCCGCTCCGAAGAGCGGCTGGCCCATGGTTTAAGATTGAGCTTATTCTTAGGCGAGGAGATCACCATGAGCATGCAGACCGTCTCCGACGATTGGCGCCGCTGGATCGCCGAGAACAAGCTGCTCGAGGTCGGCGACGAACAGCTCGTCGCGACGCTCGTCCAGAACGGGTTTGACGCGAGCACCGCGGCCCATGCGGTCCAGGCCATGACCATGGACCCCGGCTTCCAGGCGGGCGCGCGGATGGTGCAACGCCTGAAGAAGCTCGAATCGGTGCTGGACATTCATCGCTTTCTGGCCTCACTCGCGTACGGCTCCGGGACGGTCGAGCGCCGCGGCGGGATCTCCCGGGCGGAGCTCCTGGAGAGGTACTACGCGGCCAACCGACCGGTGATCCTCACCGGTCTCATGGAGGACTGGCCGGCGCTCTCCCGGTGGAACCCGGGGTATTTCAAGGAGACCTGCGGCGACGCGATCGTCGAGATCATGAGCGGCCGGAACAGGGATCCGCGGTACGAGATCAACTGCCTGGCCCACAGGACAGAGGTCCGGTTCGGTGACTACGCGGACATGGTCACCGCCGGAGGCGAGAGCAACGACGTCTATCTCGTGGCCAACAACGGGTTCTTCGGCCGTCCGGAGATGCAGCCGCTCTACGACGACATCCGGTGCTTCCCCGAGCACCTGGACCCTGAGAGGACCGCCGGCCAGGTGCACTTCTGGTTCGGACCCGCCGGCACCGTCACCCCGCTGCATCACGACGTGATGAACATCTTCATGGCCCAGGTCTTCGGCAGGAAGCGCGTCCTGCTGATCTCCCCGGACCAGACGCACCGCGTCTACAACGAGGTCGGCGTCTTCAGCGATGTCGACTGCGACAACCCGGACTTCCAGAGGCATCCCCTGTTTCGCGACGTCACGTCGATGCAGGTCGTCCTTGAGCCCGGCGAGGTGCTGTTCCTGCCGGTCGGATGGTGGCACCACGTGAAGTCACTCGACGTCAGCGTCACCGTCACCTTCACGAACTTCGTCCACCAGAACGAGTTCCAATGGCTCAAGTAAGCGTGGTGATCGTCAGCCGCAACGAGGGCGAGCATCTCCGCAGCACTGTGAGCAGCCTGCGGGCCGGGCTCCCGCAGGGCGGCGAGATCGTGATCGTGGACGACAACTCGACCGACGGCAGCGCCGACCGCCTCGAAGACGACGGCGGTCCGCCGGTCGTCCGGGTCCTTCGTCAACGAGAACGGCTGGGGGTCTCGCAGGCGCGGAACCTGGGTGCCCGCCAATGCCACGGTGATGTCGTCGTCTTCGGCGACGCCCACATCGAGGCGCCGCCAAGTTGGGTCTCTCCGCTGCTGGAGGCGCTGGCGGACCCGGGGGTCGGCGTCGTCGGTCCGGTGATCAGCAATATGGACGACCGCACCCTCAAGGGGTGGGGTCTGCACTTCTCCGACCCATGGCTCGACTGGCGCTCCCTCCACCGCAAGGAGGGACCGATCCCTACCCGGTCCCGCTGTTGGGCGGCGGTTTCCTGGCGATGCGCCGCGAGGTCTTCGAAGCCACCGGCGGTTTCGACGAGGGCATGGTCCGGTACGGCATCGAGGACGCGGAGCTGAGCTTGAGGCTATGGCTCCTCGGCTACCGGTGCATGCTCGCTCCCGCTCTGGACATTGCTCACCTTTTCCGCCGTCGGATGCTTTCCCCGACTACCAGCGCGACTGGGAGACAGTGCTGCACAACCAGTTGCGGATGGCGGTCGTTCACTTCAAAGCCGATCGCATTCGCGAGCTGATCGCAAGCCGGGCCGGCGACGCCCTGCTTCCCGCGGCGCTGGCACGGCTGATGACGAGCGACGCCGGGGCGCGCCGCGAGGCCCTTCACGCCGTCCGCCGATATGACGACGACTAGTTCTTCGACAAGTTCCCGATGTATGGCGATCCCGCGGCCTGACGGCGGATCCAAGGCCGCGGGGGAATTCCCGTCCTGTAGCGACAGTTGCAACGGGAGCAGCACCTGACAGGAGGCTTCCCATGTCGATCCGCTCCATCAATCACATCTCCCAGGCCACCCCGACGGTCGAGGGCGCCGGCGTTCGGCTGCGCCGGGCTTTCGGATTCGGCGAGACCGGAGATTTTGATCCATTCCTGCTTCTGGACGACTTCCGGAATGACCGGCCGGCGGACTACCTGGCCGGCTTTCCGTGGCACCCGCACCGCGGCATCGAGACGATCACCTATGTGCTCTCGGGCACCGTGTCCCATAACGACAGCCTCGGCAACCAGGGCGCGCTCGGCGCCGGGGACCTGCAGTGGATGACCGCAGGGCGCGGCATCATCCATCAGGAGATGCCGCAGGGCGATGAGACGGGCCGGATGCACGGCTTCCAGCTCTGGGCGAATCTCCCCGCTTCCCTCAAGATGACCGCGACCGCGGCGACGAAGTCGTCGTGCAGGCCGGCGAGGAAGGCATCCGTTTCCTCCTCGCCTCAGGAAAGCCCCTGGAAGAGCCCGTCGCCTGGCACGGACCGATCGTCATGAACACCCGGGCTGAGCTCGAAACGGCGCTTTCCCAGCTCCGAGATGGGAGCTTCTTGCACCAGGGGTGAGATGCCCGCGCGGGATGCGGCCTATCTTGGAACCGGCTTCATCGTCTGCTCGTCAAAATTGAGCCCCAGGCGGTCCTGCCACATTTTGAGGAGCTTCTCCGGGTCTCCCTCGATCGGCGGATCGATAGGCTCGTCGAGGCGAAGGGTTTCGAGGCGGAAGGAATTGCCGGTACCCCCCAACGCGACCTGGAGGCAGCTCTCGCAGTCGGGAGGGAATCGGAATCCCTTTTTCCAAAACCCCCGGAGCCACTGGCTGCTTTGGGGTACAGCTTCTTTGCCATTCCACGAATAGAAATTCAGCCAGTGGCCTGTTGCTACGAAAAAGGCCTCTCCATCTGGCTTGAAGGCAATGTTCCGAGCTGAATCCTGAATTCGCAAGATAGGCGAAACGGACCGTCCGGAGCGAGCGTCCCAGAGCCGGGCGGTGTTGTCTCCGGACCCCGTCAGGATGGTCCGGCCATCCGGGCTGAAGGCTACGGCGACGACGGCGCCCTGATGCTGCAGGGCGGAGGTGAGCGGCTGTCCGGAGCGAGCGTCCCAGAGCCGGGCGGTGTTGTCCCCGGACCCCGTCAGGATGGTCCGGCCATCCGGGCTGAAGGCCACGGCTGCGACGGAGTCCTGATGCTGCAAGGGAGGGGGGAGGGGCTGTCCGGAGCCAGCATCCCAGAGCCGGGCCGTGTCATCCCAGGACCCTGTCAAGACAGTCCGGCCATCCGGGCTGAAGGCCACGGCGACGACGGCACCCTGATGCTGTAAGGCGGAGGTGAGCGGCTGTCCGGAACGAGCGTCCCAGAGCCGGGCCATTTTGTCCTCGGATCCCGTCAGGACGGTCTGGCCATCCGGACTGAAGGCCACGGCGACGACGGCGCCCTGGTGCTGTAGAGCGGAGGTGAGCGGCTGTCCGGAACGAGCGTCCCAGAGCCGGGCCGTTTTGTCCCAGGACCCCGTCAGGACGGTACGGCCATCCGGGCTGAAGGCCACGGCGACGATGTCGTCCAGATGCCGCAAGGAAAGGGTGAGCGGATGTCCGGGGCGAGCGTCCCAGAGCCGGGCCGTTTTGTCCCAGGACCCCGTCAGGACGGTACGGCCATCCGGGCTGAAGGCCACGGCGACAACGGCGCCCTGATGCTGTAAGGCGGAGGTGAGCGGTTGTCCGGAGCGAGCGTCCCAGAGCCGGACGGTGTTGTCCTCGGATCCCGTCAGGATGGTCCGGCCGTCAGGGCTGAAGGCCACGGCGACGACGGCGCCCTGATGCTGTAAGGCGGAGGTGAGCGGTTGCCCGGAGCGAGCGTCCCAGAGCCGGGCCGTTTTGTCCCTGGACCCCGTCAAGATGATCCGGCCATCAGGGCTGAAGGTCACGGCGACGACGACGCCCTGATGCTGCAAGGGCGAGGTGAGCGGCTGTCCGGAGCCAATGTCCCAGAGCCGAGCCGTGTTGTCCTCGGAGCCCGTCAAGATGATCCGGCCATCAGGGCTGAAGCTGACGGCGACGACATCTTTCTGATGTTGCAAGGGAGAGGTGAGCGGCTGTCCGGAGCGAGCGTCCCAGAGCCGGGCCGTTTTGTCCCTGGACCCCGTCAAGATGATCCGGCCATCAGGGCTGAAGCCGACGGCGGCGACGTCGTCCTGATGCTGCAGGGGAGGGGTGAGCGGATGTCCGGAGCTAACGTCCCACAGCCGGGCCGTTTTGTCCCAGGACCCCGTCAGGATGATCCGGCCATCAGGGCTGAAGCCGACGGCGGCGACGGAGTCCTGATGCTGTAAGGGAGGGGTGAGGGGCTGTCCGGAGCCAGCATCCCAGAGCCGGGCCGTGTCATCCCAGGACCCTGTCAAGACGGTCCGGCCATCAGGGCTGAAGGCCACGGCGACGACGTCGTCGAGATGCCGCAAGGGAGGGGTGAGCGGCTGTCCGGAGCCAGCATCCCAGAGCCGGGCCGTGTTGTCCCAGGACCCTGTCAGGACGGTCCGGCCATCAGGGCTGAAGGCAACCGCAGCAATGGATTCCTGATGCCGAAATGTGAACCGGAGCCTGTCGTAGTCCGGGCCAACGAGATTCGTGGCCTGCCTCCCGAGCTTTTCGCTGTCTCTCAAGGCCAATCCTTGGAGACAGCTCAGAAGGCTCTCATCCCTTTGGCCTGCGTGGGCATATCGCAGGGCTCTCTGTTCCCAGAACTGCTGCATCAACTCAGTCGCCTTGGACCTGGAGAAAGGATTGGCGCGGAGGGCAATGTAGGCTTCGCGGGCTCCGTTGTAACCGTCGTCCTCAAACGCGGCTTGGAACGCCCGCTCGTAGAGGGGCGGCTGGAAAGCCACGTACCAGACAAGGACACCCACCACGGCCGCCGCCAGTGTGGCTGTTGCGAGCTGCCGGCCGCGATCGGCAGGCATCGCAGACTTCGCCCATTCCGGCGTGAAGACCACCTCGTAGATGCGGTTGCGCACCGCGAGCCGACCTTCGTCCGTTGCCTTGACCACTCCCGCGAGCTTAAGCTGAGCGAAAAGGGGGGAGAGCGGCTGGTCCGTTACCGACTTTCCCTGTCGGATGCGACGATAGATGCGTAGGAGCCGGCGGCCTTCAGGGCCGGGTCTCTCGAGGCGGGCTCGTGCCTGCTTGAGATTGGCCTCTTCCCGTTGCGCTCGCGAGGAGAAGAAGAGCTCCTCGACCCAGGGATCGACTGACTCCTCCGCCGTGCCGTTCTCCGCAGCCTGCTCCCGGACGGCACGGCAGAGCACCTGAGTCAGATAGGGATGCCCGCCGGTCCAATGAAGAACGCGCTCCAGCTGGCGGCCCGCCGCGGCAGGATCAGCGTGCAGCCCGGGCGCCAGCCTCCAGGCTTCGTCCGCAGTGAAGTCGGTCAGGTCGATTCTCTTTCCGATGTTGAACGGCGTGCGCGCCGGGTCCTGGATGAGCTGGTCCGGTGTGGCGACGCCAAGCAGGACAAAGGTCAACCGCTCGAAAGAGGTGTCTGTGGCTCGGGCGTTGAAGCAGGAGCGGAGGGCCGCGAAGAAGTCGTCCGCGAAGGGTAGACCGATCGTCGAATCGATCTCGTCCACGAAGACCACGACCCGGCCGAGGCAATGTTCCAGCACGAACTCGCGGAAGAAGTTGGTGAGGCGCTGGATCGGCGGGAGGTCGGCCCTCTCCTGCCACCAGGGGCGCAGCGGCACGGCGATTTGGAGGTGTCGATGGACCTCGTTGGCGATCCCAAAATACCACTGCCCCGCCGCCAAGGCTCCCCGTTCGGTCCCGATTTGGGTAAGGTCCACGACAGCGGTACGGATGTCGTCCTGCTCCAACCGCTTCGCGGTCCGGGCCATTAAGCTGGACTTCCCCATCTGCCGCGCGGTGAGGACATAGCAGAAGCTTTCCGCCAGGAGGCTCTCATAGAGATCCGTGTCCGCCCGCCGTTCGACGTAACTGGGTGCCCCTGGCTTCAGGGTGCCCCCGACGACGTAGAACGGACTGGCGGGAGCTGCCGTCTCGCTCACAGGTGTCTCGAAAAGTATTGCTGGTAGAGTGCGCAGCGCAGGCGCGCCTCGGAGCGGACCTCTCCGGCGGCCAAGCCGTCGGCCAAGAGGCGTCGGAAGAGCCTTTCGTCGTCGCAGCCCTCACCCCTGACGATCTGGGAGACGACAGCGCGCAGCCGGTCGCTCTGGTGCAGTGCCCAGAGATGGCGCCGGAGGTGATCTCCGAAGGGTCCCGCATCCTTGCCCGCCTCCTCCCGAAGCCGCGAGAGGGACCAGCGTTCCGTCGCCAGCACGTAGAGAGCCTGCCGTATCAGATAAGGATGGCCGCCGACCAGTTCCATCAGACTGGTGATCTCCTCAGAGCTGCGAAGGGGGCTCCCATGCCGCGCGTTGAGGTCCGTCACCTGATCGCGGGGTATCTGTTTACCGCCCTAGTGCCGCCTTCCCCGAGCGGTGGCACGTCCGCAAGGGCTTGAAGTTCTCTTCTCGGCATGGTCTAATGTCTTTCAGGCATGCCGACTTACGAGGAACTCCTTCAAGAGAACTCTGAGCTTCGCCAAGACAACGGTGAGCTTCGCCAGCGGGTGGAGGAGCAGGAGCGCCAGATTGCGCACCTGAAGCGCCGAATCGTCGATCTGGAGAAACTTGTCGAGGAGCTACGGCGCCGGGGCAAACGCCAGGCTGCCCCCTTCTCGAAGGGAGATCCGAGCGAGGATCCCAAGTCTCCAGGGCGCAAAGCCGGGGATCAATATGGTCAGCAAGCGACTCGAGCTGTGCCCGATCACGTCGACGAAACCATCGTGGTGGAGTGCCCGCTGTATTGTGAGCACTGTGGGGGTCAGGTCATTCCGCAGGGCGAAGCTCGCCAGTATCAGACCGATCTGCCGCCGATTCGGCCGGTGACGACGGAGTTCATCCTCCATTATGGGAAGTGCTCGGCATGTGGCCGGGAAGCTGTGGGGCGTCACCCGCGCCAGACTTCCCAGGCGTTCCGGGTCGGCAACGTGCAACTCGGTCCAAACGTGTTGGGGCTCGCCGCCTGGCTCAACAAGGTCGGAGGCTTGAGCTACGGCAAGATCGCCGCGTTGCTGAAGGAGCTGGCTGGACTGTCTGTGTCGCGCTCGGCCCTGTGCCGCGCGCTGCTTCGCATGAGTAAGAAGCTGGAGCCCTTGTACGAGGAGCTGAAGGCGAAGATCCGGAGCTTCTCCTGTGGTGTACCCGGACGAGACGGGCTGGCGGGAGGGGGGCTATAGCGTGTGGTTGTGGGTGTTCACCAATCGCAGCGAGACGGTCTACAGCATCCAGCCGGGTCGTGGCTATGCCGAGGCCTCTGAGGTCCTGGGGGAGGGCTTTGTCGGCGTGCTGGTGGCTGATGGTTGGGCTCCCTATCAGAAATTTGAAGAAGCGACTCATCAGACCTGTCTGGCGCATCTGTTGCGCCGTTGCGAGGAGCTGCTGGAGAAGGCGACAGGGGGTGCGGTGCGCTTTCCTCGGGCGGTGAAAGAGATCCTGCAGGCCGCCTTGGAGGCGCGAGATCAGCGGGACGCGGGCAAGCTCAGCGGCGAGGCGCTGGAGAAGGTCAAGCAGGACTTGGAGCTCCAGATGGAAAGGCGTCTGTCGGGGCAGTTCACGAACCCCGACAACCAGCGTCTGGCTCAGCATTTGATACGTCACCAGGAGCAGCTGTTTGTCTTCCTGGAACGCACGGATGTGGAGGCGACCAATTGGCCGGCCGAACAAGGGATTCGCCCGGCGGTCATCAACCGCAAGACATCTGGGGGAAATCGGACGGCCGAGGGGTCCCAGGCGCAAGCGGTCTTGATGAGTGCCCTGCGCACATTTCAGCAACACCAAGTCGGGACACTCGAGATCTTGCCCCAGCTTCTGCGCAGCCCCCAGCTACCGAAGCTTGAGGCAATACTTCCTGCGTCACAGCCACCGTAACAGTTCTCGCCACGAGTTATCCGTGGCTCCAGGTCGGTAGCCGCTCGCCCTCGTCAGGTCGCCTGGCCAGCGCGGACGTGTGTCCAGGGAAAACCTTCCCCAAAAGTGCCGCTGACGGTAAACAGATACATCGCGGGTTAAGTCGCCCAGGCGGAGACGGACACCGACGTTGAAGGGGGACTCGTTCAGGTTCTCGATCCACAGTCCTGGGTCCGTGGCATGGCCAAGGACGAGGTGTAGGTTTTCCCAAGCCCCTTTGGTCGCTCGATTGTTGTGCCAGCCGCGGACGGCTGCGAAGAAATCACTACGATGAACCCTGTCGAACAGGATGTCCACTTGATCAAGGATAAGAACGAATGGCCCAGAGGCCCCGGCCAGGACCGCAGTTTCCAGGAACTCCGAGAAGCTTCCCTTTTCTCCAAGGAGCGTGGAGTCCCAGACGTCGGACGGCTGGACAGTCGTTTTGAGCGCTCTTGCAATTTTCTGGGCAAGGGCCAGGAGAGTGGTGCTTAGGTTGGCGATTTGAGCTTGATCGAAATCATTCTGGAAGTCTAAGAAAACCGATCTGAGCCCCTTCTGATGCGCCAGAGCATGTGCCCGAGCTAGAAGAGAGCTCTTGCCGGTCTGTCCAGGACCAGAAACCATAATCGTGTCACTCGGACCCGTCAGACTCCGCTCGATGATCTCGTCTTCCCTTCGCCGGATGTAGAATGGCGAGTTAAGGCGAATCGTCCCTGTCTCCATTACGATCCGGGGATCGGCCGCGGGCAAGGGAGCCCCCTTCCACTCGGGAAGGTCCGTGAAGGAGACGACCACAGGGTCCTCGGAAGGCGGCGCCATCGGGAGAGTGGCACCGCTCGTGATTGCGGCGTAAAGGAGGTCGAACAGCTCCGCCTCCGAATCACCCGGATGCCAAAGGGCGTACTTGATGCGATTCAGATACGAGCCCAGGTCATAGGGCAACTTCCCCTGGAAGCCCAGTCGCACCGGGAAGATAGCGGGCTTTCCCTCCCGCCGGAGCTCATGGGCGGTCTGCACCTCCTGGCGCACCATGTCGCTACGGATCGACTCTTCGGAGAGGAGGACAACAAAAGAGTCCGACGCCCGGAGCTGGCGATCGATCTCCGCCACCCAGTCGAGGCCGATCTGGATCTGCTTGTCGAGGAAGACACGGAGCCCCCGCTCTTGGAGATGGGCGCAAAGCCGCTCCGCGAACTGTTCGTCGGGGGAGACGTGCCGGTAACTGAGGAAGACCTGGCTCACACGGTTCAACCATTAACTGTAGCACATCGTCAGACACGCAGTGGACGCTCACTGCGGTGGCTCGCAGTGATCCCGCGGGACCGGCAGGAGTCACCACAGGACCATGGACGCTCACTGCGGTGGCTCGCAGTGGTTCCGCGGTACCGGCAGGAGTCACCACGGGACCATGGACGCTCACTGCGGTGGCGCGCAGTGGTCCCGCGGGACCGGCAGGAGTCACGGGACCATGGACGCTCACTGCGGTGGCGCGCAGTGGTCCCGCGGGACCGGCAGGAGCCACCACAGGACCATGGACGCTCACTGCGGTGGCGCGCAGTGGTCCCGCGGCGTGCAGCCTCCCTGCCCCCAGATCCTTCGCTACGCTCAGGATGACACGACGGGTCTGGGGTCCCAGGACAGACCTTGTCAGCTCGCTGGAAGGCCGCGTTGAAGAGCCGAAATTGAGACACTTATTTTGTGCCGAGCCCTAAGGCATTGCTGAGGCCCTTCCATGCCAGAATGACAACGGCGAAAGGGGGCCTCTCGTGGGCGATGTTTCCCCAGGCAGCGTGACCCGGCTGCTCGCGGATTGGCAGGCCGGGGACGAAAACGCGCTCGAAGAGCTCATGCCTCTGGTCTATGGCGAGCTGCGCAAGCTCGCCGGGCGGTATCTCAACCGCGAACGCGAAGGCCACACCCTCGAAACCCACGACCTCATCCATGAGGCATTCCTGCGGCTGGTCGACCAGCGCCAGGTGGATTGGCAGAGCCGTGCCCATTTCTTCGGCATCGCCGCGCAGATGATGCGGCGGATCCTCGTCGACCACGCCCGCCGCCGCGGCTCGCAACGGCACGGCGGCGACGTGCGGCAGCTCGTGCTGGACCAGGTGCCGGACCTCGCCATCCATCGCGATGAAGACCTGGTGGCGCTCGACGACGCTCTGAGCGATCTCGCTCACGAGGACGAGCCGCTCGCCAAGATCGTCGAGCTGCGCTTCTTCGGCGGCCTGGAGCACGACGAGATCGCCGCTCTCCTCGGCGTATCCAATCCCACGGTGCGGCGTCGCTGGCGGGTGGCCAAGGCCTGGCTCTACCGCCGGCTCTCGGGCGACGAGAGCGGAGATCCTGCCCATGCCGGCTGACCGCTGGCGGCGCATCGAGGAGATCTTCGAAGAGGTCGAGGCCCTGCCGCCGGCCGAACGGGACGCGCGCCTCGCGGACCTGTGCAGCGGCGACGATGCGCTACGGCGGGAGATCGCCTCTCTCCTCGCCGCAGAGGCCGCGGCCGGCGAGTTCCTCGAACAGCCGCCCCTCCCTACGGATCTTTCGAACATCGCAGACATCGCCCTGCCTCCACCCTCGGCCGTGGGACGGCGCGTCGGCCCCTGGCGTGTCGAGAAAAAGCTCGGCGAAGGGGGGATGGCCACCGTCTACCTCGGCGAGCGCGCTGACGGCGAGTTCCGCCAGCAGGTCGCTATCAAGGTCTTCGGCTATGGCGCAGACCGGTCCGACCTGCTGGAGCGCTTCCGCTCCGAACGGCAGATCCTCGCCTCACTCGAACATCCCAACATCGCCCGCCTCCTGGACGGCGGCACCACTGAGGATGGCCTGCCGTACCTGGTGATGGAGTACATCGACGGTGTTCCTATCGACCGCTACTGCGACGAGCAGGGGCTGGGGATCGACGCCCGCATCGACCTTTTCCGCGAGGTCTGCTCCGCGGTCCAGTTCGCCCACCAGAACCTGGTGGTCCATCGCGACATCAAGCCGTCCAACATCCTGGTCACCGCCGACGGCCGGCCTCACCTCCTGGACTTCGGGATCGCCAAGCTCCTGGAGGGCTCCACCCTGCCCGGCGCCGACCTCACGCGGACCGGCCAGCGCCTGATGACGCCGCACTACGCCAGCCCCGAGCAGGTGGAGGGCCGGGTGGTGACCACGGCGAGCGACGTCTATGCGCTGGGCGTGCTGCTCTACGTCCTGCTGACCGGCCGCCTGCCGTACCGCCTGGACCCGGACCGCCTCGGCGCCGTCGAGCAGGCGGTGGTCGAGCAGCAGCCCGAAAAGCCGAGCACCGCCGCCGGCCGCTCGGTCCCGTCCGGCGACGCCGCGCCGGCGGACACGGTGCAGGACCGGCGGCTCGCGCGCCGCCTCGCGGGCGACCTCGACAATATTGTCCTCATGGCGCTCCGCAAGGAGCCGCAGCGGCGCTATGGCTCCGTGGAGCTCCTGTCGGAGGATCTCCGGCGCTATCGCGAGCGCATGCCGGTCCTGGCGCGGCCGTTGACCCTGGGCTACCGGACGTCGAAGTTCGTCAGTCGCCATCGCCTGGGCGTGGGCTTGGCCGCGGGGGTCTTCCTCCTCGTCCTCGGGCTCGCCGTGGTGATGACGGTGCAGGCGGTGCGCCTCGCCCGCCAACGCGACGAGATCCGCCGGGAGCGGGACAAGGCGGTCGAGGTGGCCCGCCTGCTCGAAAATATTTTCTCAGTTACCGATCCGAGCGAGGCGCGGGGCCAGACCGTTACCGCGCGGGAGATCCTCGACCAGGGCGTGGCGCGGGTCCAGACCGGGCTGAAGGACCAGCCGGAGGTCCAGGCGGCCCTTGCCACGACCATCGGCAAGGCCTACCGCGGCCTGGGGCTGAACGACCGCTCTCTGCCTCTCCTGGAGAGGTCGCTCGCCCTGCGCCGGCAGGTTTACGGCAACGAGCACCCCGAGGTGGCGGCGAGCCTGGATGCCCTGGGGACCCTCGCCCAGGCCCGCGGCGATCTCGACCGCGCCGAAGCCCTGCACCGGGAGTCGCTGGAGATGCGGCGCAAGCTCCTTGGGTCCAACGATCCGGCGGTGGCCGAGAGCCTCAACTCGCTCGCTACGGACCTCGCCACCAAAGCGCAGTACGACGACGCCGAGCCGCTGTTCCGGGAGGCGCTCGCCATCAACCGCCGGCGCTTCGGCAACGACCACGAGGAGGTGGCGACGAACCTCGGCAACCTGGGTTTCATCGAAAAGCAGAGAGGACATCCGGAGGAGGCCGAAGCGCTCTACCGCGAGGCCCTCGCCACCATGCGGCGCGTCTTCGGGCCGGCGCATCCGAATATCGCCACCCAGCTCAACAACCTGGCCGTGCTCCAGACCGAGCGCGGCGATATCGCAGGCGCGGAGGCGAGCTACCGTGAGGCGCTTGCGGTTGCGCACCGTGTCTACGGCGAGGAGCATGCCGAGATCGCCCTGCAGCACAACAACCTGGCGTCCCTGCTCGTCCTGCGCGGTGATTCCAAGGCCGCCGAGCCGCTGCTGCGCCGTTCGCTGACCATGCGCCGCAAGCTGCTCGGCCCCGAGCACGAGCAGGTGTCCATGGGGCTTCACAACCTCGCCCGGGTGCTCGAGGAGAGGGGAGATCTGGCCGCCGCACGGCCTCTCTACGAGGAGGCCCTGCGCATCTCCCGCAAGGCGTTGGGCGCCGAGCACCCCCGCGTCGCCACGACGCTTGCGAACCTGGCGACGCTCCATGCCGCGCAGGGCGATCTGGCACTGGCCGAGCCGCTGGCCCGGCAGGCCCTCGCCATCCGTCGCAAGGCGCTCGGCGATACGCATCCGGACGTCGGGGCTTCGCTGGTGGGAGTCGGAACGCTGCGCCTCGCCCGGGGCGCATCCGAAGAGGCGGAGCCGCTGCTGCGGCAGGGCCTCGAGATCCTGCGCGCCGCCCTGCCCGCCGGCCACTGGCGGGTTGCCGATGCTGAGAGCCAGCTCGGCGCCTGTCTGGCGGCGCGCGGCCGGCCGGCCGAGGCCGGACCGCTTCTCACCGCCGGCTACGAGGCCCTCGACCGCTCCCGGGGGCCTTCCCATCCCAAGACCGTGGCCGCCTGCGAAAGGCTGAGCGCCTTCCGCAAGACCCACGGCGGCCCGCCGGTGTCCTGCAGCGCCCGCACCCCCGCCTGAAAAAAACTCGCCGATCGCGTGATCGCTTTCGCCGCGGTTCTACGCGTTAAGGGATGAACAGGCGAAAAGGAGACTGGCATGAAGATCAAGGCGAACGTGAAGGCTGGCGGCGTCCTTATCGGCGACTGAGGGGGAAAGATCATGAGGATCAAGGCGAATGTGAAGGCCGGCGGCATGATGCTGTCGGACTAGCTCCAGGCTCCCTCCGAGGGTCGGCTCCTGCGGCGGACGACGCGGGAGCCGACCCTCGACCCTTTTTACCTCCCTTCAAGCCCGCCCAAAAACCTCGCAAGCCCCGTGATCGCTTTGGCCACCGCTTTACGCGTTAGTGAATGAACGGACAGCAACACAAACGGCGGAGGCAACCATGAAAGTCAAGGCGAACGTGAAGGCCGGCGGCATGACCCTGGCCGAGTAGGAAGGCGAATGTGAAGTTTTTCTGAACCGGTACCCGGCTCGCCCCTGGGGACCGGCGTCTCTTTCTGGCCCCGCAAGGGGCCTTTTTTTAGTCCCCAACCAACCTACAGGCCGAGCTCGTCGATCGAGTCGACCACAAAGACCTTCTCGGCGATCTCGGTGAGCGGCTCGAGGGACTTGATCTTCCCAATCTTCCGCTTCGTCGTCCCCGGCACCCTTCCAAAGCGCTGCTCAAGTTGGCGGAGGACCACCTCCCGCAGGGCCTCCACACCCTTCTCGATCCCGCGCATTTCCATCTGCTCCGCCCAGGTCATCTCCATGGTCATCACCTCCCGGTTTTCGGCAAGCTGTCGCAGACGAGCGTATTCCGCGGCCTGCGACCCCGTCAATTGTAGATAGGTTTCGACGAAGTTGACCAGCAGAAAGCGCTGGAGCTGCGTCAAGTCTCCCCCGGCAATCCGCCGCAGGCACTCCACCTTCAGTCCTCCTCTCCCTCGACCGGGACGCGGGCCAGGAGGTCCAGCTCCCGCCGGCTGCCGGTCGGCCAGTCGGTGAAGCTCTCCTTGTCCACGAAGACATGCTCCTCCAGCCGCAGGCGCCCCGAGACATCCGGCAGCGTCAGCGCGAGGAAGTCGGCGAAGAAGGCTCGTAGGAGGTCCTTCGTGAGCTGGTCGTGGCTCCTCACGCGCTCGTCTCCCATAGCAGGCGCGGCCCGCCGGTCTATCCGGCGGGCGAGGTACGCCCTCTATGGGCCTGTAAAAGACGAAAAACGGAGGCCAAATCTTTCATAACTCGTCCGAGAATTTTCCCGGAGAGCCCGATTTGACAAAACAGGCAGGGAGGGGGCCGGCGCGGCGCCGGCCCCTGGCTGGAGTTACGGAGTGGTGCGGCCGTAGGCCGGCTTCTCGAGCTGCCAGAAGAACGGCTCGCGCTTCTTCGGATGATTGCCCTGCTGGTCGAGAGTCACGCCGTCGTAGACGCGGCCGTTGACGATCACCCGGTTGATAGAGGTAGAGCTCCGGATGTCCTCGAGCGGGTTGGCATCGAGGATCACCAGGTCGGCCAGCTTGCCGGGCTCGAGGGAGCCGATGTCCTTCTCCATGCCGAGATAGCGGGCGCCGTCGAGCGTGGCGGCGCGCAGGGCCTCCATGGTTGTCATGCCTCCCTGGACGAACATCCACAGCTCCCAATGGGCACCGAGGCCCTCCCGCTGGCCGTGGGCGCCAAGCTGCACCCGCACGCCCTGGTCCTGCAGGTCGGCGACGATGCGGGCGTTGTTGAAATGGCCCCACTCCTCGTCCGGCGCGGTGAACGGCCGGCGGGACCGCTCGTCGATGATCTCGCGCGGCACGAAGCTCAGCAGCCGCTTGTCGTCCCACACGTTGGTCTTGGCGTACCAGTAGTTCTCACCCCACAGGCCGCCATAGCCGACGATCAGGGTCGGGGTATAGCCCACCTTGGTGCCGCCCCAGAGCTGCCGGACGTCGTCGTAGATGCGGGCCACCGGGATCGAGTGCTCGACGCCGGTATGGCCGTCCACGACCTGCGTCATGTTGTGCTGGAAGAGCGAGCCGCCCTCGGGCACCACCATCATTTGCAGCTCCCGGGCCGCGGCGAGGATCTGCTGCCGCTGCTCGCGCCGCGGCTGGTTGTAGCTCTTGACGCTGAACGCCCCGGCGGCCTTCATGCGCCGCAGGTGGGTGCGCGCGTCCTCCAGGTTGTCGACCTCCGCGGTGAAGGGAGTCGTGGCGCCGTAGAGGATGGTGCCGGTCGAGAAGATGTGCGGCGCGAGGATCATCCCGGCGCGCGCCATCTCGGCGGCCGCGAAGGTGGTGCCGGTGTCGTTCGACGGGTCGTGGACGGTGGTGACGCCGTACCCGAGGGTGGCCGCCATGTTCCAGTTGTTCTCCGGCACGATGTCGTCGGTGCCGAAGGCGCCGTGCCAGTGGACGTCGATCAGGCCCGGGATGACGGTCTTGCCCTTGGCGTCGATCTGGTGGGCGCCCGCCGGCACCCGCACGTGGCCGCGCGGGCCCACGGCACGGATGCGGTTTCCTTCGATGACGACGGTGCCGTCCTCGATCACCTCGTCGCCCTTCATGGTGACGATCCGGCCGCCGGTCACGGCGACGGTGCCGGTGGGCACGTCGCTCTTCACGTCGAAGCCGATGTCGACCCCCTGGGTCGGCGGATCGGGGAGCTTCTCGGGCGCTCCTTCGAGGAAGGTGAAGGCGTTTTTGAGGTCGAGGCTGAACAGCTCGGGGCCGAGCGACCAGTGGAGCGTCTTCGAGTCGCCCGACCAGTGGAGGTAGTCGCCGGCGTCGCGCGTCACCCGTCGCACCGGCATCGCGGTCATTTCGGGGGTCACGTCGACCGGCTTGCCGGTGGCGACGAACGGCGCCATGTAGGCGTGGAATCGCTCGATCCAGGCCACCCAGCGGCCGTCGGGCGAGACCTGGAACTCGTTGGCGTTCTCGTTCTGGAGGTGCACCTGCTCGTTGCGGCCATCAAGGCCGATCGAGGCGAGCTGCCGGGCGCCGCCCTCGCCGAAACGGAGCAGGAAGACGCGGTCGCTCGCGGCGCCGAAGTGCGGAGTGAAGCCGTCCTCGGTAAGGAGGGACGGTTCGCCGCCGCCGGCCGGCACCGTGTAGATGCCGGGGTCGTTCGACCACGCCGGGGTGCGCAGGAAGCCGCCGGTCATGCGGCGGAAGACGATGGTCTTGCCGTCCGGGCTGAAGACCGGCTCGCCGTAGTGGCCGGGCTCGTCGAGCACGACCTTCCCTGCGCCACCGCCGGCCGGGGCGACGCGGATCGTGCCCAGCTTGGTGTCGTCCCAGGTGGTGTAGACGATGGACTTCCCGTCCCGCGAGAAGGAGGGGAAGACCTCCTCGTGGTCGTCCTGGCGGGTGAGCCGGCGCGGCTTGCCGTCCGGCAGGTCCTTGACCCAGATGCGGCCGAGGGCCTGGTAGAGCACCCGGTCGCCCTTGGGAGCGACCTCGACCCAGCGCAGCATCCTGGTGTGGAACTGGGCGGGCGCCACCTCCACAGGGAAGCGCACCGCCTCCGTCACCGTCCGCGTGGAGCGGACGTGGAACGGGATGTCGGAGACCTTCCGGCCCGCCAGGTCGAGGCGCCGGATCTTGCCGCCGGCCCAGAAGACGACGGACTTGGAGTCGGGGGTCCAGCTCATGCCCGGGTAGACGCCGTGGACGGTCCAGGTCTCCTGCTGGTCCTTGTCGAGGCCGTCGTAGACCGGCCAGTCTTCGCCGGAGCGGGTATCGAACAGGTGGAGCACGCTCTTGTTGCGGATGCGGCGGACAAAGGCGATGTGCTTGCCGTCCGGCGACGGAGTGGGGCGGACCGCACCGCCTGCGCCGCCGATGTAGGGCGTGGTCGTGCCCTTCTGGCGGTCGAGCCGCTGGACGACGTAGACCTCGGTGTTGGGGTCCTTGTTGTATTCGAAGACAGGGCCCGGCGTGATGTCCTGGCTGTAGTAGAGGTAGCGTCCGTCGGGTGAGAAGGCCGGCTCGTTGACGTCCTTCTGGTCGTTGGGCTTCTTGGTCATCTGCAGGCCGCCGCCGCCGCTCTTGTGGTAGAGCCACATCTCGCCGGCGCCGAGCGACCGCGCCGAGGTGAAGTGCTTGCGGGCGACGATGTATTCGCCGTCCGGCGTCCAATCGGGGTTGTTGAGCAGCCGGAAGCTCTCCTTGGAGATCTGGCGGGGGTTCTTGCCGTCGCGGTCCATGACCCAGACGTTGTCGCCGCCGCCCTGGTCGCTGGTGAAGGCGATGTGCTTGCCGTCCGGGCTGTAGCGCGGCTGCATCTGCCAGGCGATGTCGTGGGTGAGGGCCTTGGCCTCGCCGCCGCCGATGGGGATCGTGTAGAGGTCGCCCAGCAGGTCGAAGACGACCTCTTTGCCGTCGGGGCTGACGTCGACGCTCAACCAGGTGCCCTCCTTGACGTCGAGGTTGACCTCGGAGCGCGGGCCGGGCGGGTTGTTGACGTCCCACTTCTCCTCTTTCTTTTCACCCTTCTCGCCCTCCTCCCCCTCCTTCTTCTCGCCCTGGGCGGCCTCGCCCTGCTCTCCCTCCTTGCCGGCCTCGTCCCGGAGCTCCTCTCTCTCGCGCTCGCTCTCGTTCTCCTCGGGCTCCTCTTCCTTTTTTTCTTTTTCCCGGAGCTGCTCTTCGGGCGGCTGCACGGGGGAGGGGGGCGGCGGGTTCTGCAGCGCGCGGGCGGCCGGGCCGTGGGGTCCCTCGTGGGGGAACGCCACGGCGGTCCTGGCGAGCGCGCCGGCCGCCAGGAGCAGAAGGCCGTACAGGATGGCTTGCAGTCGTCTCATCGTGTCCTTTCTCCGCAGCCGGCGCGGCAATCCTGTATCCCACAGGAGAGCCGCGTCGGGATTTCGAGGTAGGGGCAGACTACGGAGACGACGGCGAGGGTGTCAAGGCGCGGAGGTGTGCCGAGGAGCAGCTCGCTCCCGGATCCAGCCGAGCAGGGTCTCGTCGGCACCCGGAGCCCGCCGGCCCCAGAGCCAGTAGCCGGTGGGCCAGCTCCAGCTCCCCTGGCGGAGCTCGCCGTACTGCTCGAGGCCGTGGTGGGCGCGCGGGAAGACCTCGATGGTGACGTCCCGGTTGCCCGCTTCTATGAGGAGGCGCCGCATCAGCTCGGCGTTCTCGGACGGCGGCACAATGGGGTCCTGGCCGCCGAAGAGGGCCAGGACCGGCAAGGTCGTCCGCCGCAGGACCGGCTCCGGATCGAATCGCTCGCGGCGCCAGCCCTCCAGGTCCGCCGGCGCGGCGACGAGCTGCGCCGTCTCGGCCCACGGCGCCCCCTTCGCCTTCTCGGTGGCTGCGGCCAGCTCCTCCCAACTCCCGCCCCGGTAGGCCGCATCGAAGACCTTCCGCGTATAGGCGACCGCCCGGGCCACGTCCTCCTCGGACGCGCCGCCGTCCATCAGGGTGTGGCGCACGCGCTGGACCTCCTGCTCCTCCACGCTTACGGCCGGGCCGCAGACCAGGACGAGGAAAGCGATGCCGTCCGTCTTCGTCGCGGCGAGCGGCGCGAGCCACCCTCCCTGGCTGTAGCCGATCAGGCCGATCTTCCCCACGTCCCGGCGGGCCCGCAGGGCGCTCACGGCCGCAGCCGCATCCGCGGCGAGGTCGTCGAAGGTCGCCGCCTCGTCGTCGCCCGTCGAGCTCCCCAGCCCACGGCGGTCGTAGACCAGGGCCGCGATGCCGTGGCGGGCGAGGAGGATGGCGTCCGAACGGTAGCGCGGATTGGACCGGTCGGCCTGCTGCGAGCCGTGGACTAGCACGACCGCCGGGTGCGGCCCAGGGGTGAGGGGCTGGCGGAGGGTGCCGGCCAGGGTGACCCCGCCGCTGCGGAAGGCCACCTCCTCCTCGCGGAAGGAGGGGGGCGGCGGCGGCATCTTCTTGAGGTGGAGCCGGACGTCCGGCTCCCAGGCTTCGATGACACCGGTGATCTCTCCCGCGTCGGCATCGACCGTCAGCGCCGGCTCGCCGTAGATGAACTTGAAGCGGAGCGCCGGCGGCTCGTAGCGGACGTTCTCCACGGGCAGCCCGAGAAGGCCGAGGGCCGGCACGTCCACCGTGCCGGCGAGGCGGCCGTCCTCCTCGCGGAGGTCGATCTGGAGGACCTGGACGGCCCCCAGCCGGCTGGCGGCGCCTTCCCAGTGTCCAGCGAGAGCAGAGAGGGGGAGCCCCTCGGCGGACAGGGCCGCGCCCGTCGCGCCGAGGAGCAGGAGGCCGAGGACGGTGGACCTCACGAGCGTCCGCCCTCCGGCACCGCGGTCAGCAGGATCACCAGCGCGTCCTCGGCGCCGTCCACCTTCGAGGAGCCGACCACGATGGTCTCGCCCACCTTCAGGCCGAACGAGGTCGAGACCAGATCGCGGGCCGGGCGGGGCGTCAGTGCCGCTGCCGGCTGGCCCGAGCCCTCCTTCGCCGGCGCCGGCGGCTGCGGCACGCCGGGCTCCTGCCTCAGGCGGAAGCCGTCGATGAAGAGCTGCCCTTCATCGACGGCCCCCGTGACCCGGAAGAGGAGCTGCAGGATGTAGGGAGCGCCGCCGAGACCGACGACGCGGCCTTCGGTCCAATCGTCCTGGGTGGTGCGGATCCAGGCCGTATCGAGCACCTCGTAGCTCTTGTAGGGCAGGAAACCTTGCAGGTCCGAAAGGGCCTTCTGCGCGCTCTGCGACAGCTCGGGCGGCGCGCCGGTCTTCTTGCCGCTGGCGGACAGCAGGACGAGCTGGAACACCTGGGTCCGCGGTGACGCGTCCGCCTTCACCAGCGCCCGCGCGATCCGCTCGTGCGTCGCGGCGTCGGCGAACACTTCTAGATAGGCCTTCTTGCTCGGGTCGTTCGCGAGCGCCAGCGCACTGACACGGCAGCGGTCCTTGAGCGTGGCGGGGCACTGTTCCCAGGCGAGGGCCTGGGCCGCATGCAGGTCCATGTAGCGGATCTCGTAACGGCTCGTGTAGGTTTCGCCGAATCCTTCCTGGGCGCGCGCCAGGGCCGGACCGGACGAGCCGGCCAGCAGCAGGAAAAAGGCGATCCAACGGGAAAGCAGTCTCATGACGTTCTTCTCCTCGGTCAGCGGGAATGGGTGTCCTCGGTCAGCATCCAGATGATCCGGGTGCCGCCGGGGGTGTCGAACTGGACCTGGCGCGTCAGGGGCTCCTCCGTGTGGCTCTCCTCGACCGGCCGATCGGGAGCGGAGGGAATCAGGGGAGCCGGATCGAAGCGGCGGACCGCTCGATGCAGCCGCCGCGGCCGGACCGGCTCCAGGGCCGGTGGCGTAGCGGTCGCGATCCGGACAGAGGCCTCGGGCGGTGCCGAGGTCTCCGGAGGCTTCGGAGCTGAAACGGGCGGCGGCGCGGCCGGACGGTCCGCGATCCGCGGCTCAGGAGGCACCGGGCCCGGCCCCAGCGACCGGTAGATCGCAAGGCCGACGACGAAGGCCACGGCCAGGACCGACGCGAATGCGAAAGCCGGGACCAGCCGGATACTGCGCCGCGGCTCGGGCACTGCGCTGAGCACGGCCCGCCGCATCGCGCGGACCTCCTCGGGCGCGAGGTCGGGCTCGCCGGCGGCGGGATCGCCACGGCGCAACGCGGTATGCAGCCGCTCGTTGCGGTCTGATGGATGGCTCATGGCTCGGCTCCTCGGGAAGCAGGTGGATCGAGCAGCACGCGGGCGAGCTCGCGCCGCGCGGCCAGCAGGTGCCAGCGGACGGTCACCTCGCGGATACCCAGCAGGCGGGCGACCTCGCGGGCCGGCCTGCCTTCGAGCTCGTGGAGGACGACGACGGCGCGGCGGCGCGGCGAGAGGCGGGTCAGCGCGGCGCGCACGGTGGCGCGGGCGACCTCGGCCGATTCGGGATCGGCGAGGCGCTCCTCGTCCCGCTCCAGGACCTCGCGGCCACGCAGCCGGACGGTCACCCGGCGGTAGCGGTCGCGGCAGAGGTTGACCAGCGTCCGCACCAGCCAGGCTTCACCGGGGGAGTCCCCCTCGGGGATCGACCGGGGGCTGCGGGCGGCGCGCAGGAAGGTCTCCTGCACCAGGTCCCGCGCCTCCTCCCGGTCGGACGACAGCCGCACGGCCAGCCGGAACAGCCGCTGCTGGTGGACTTCGAAAAGGTCCGCGAGCCGGTCGGTCGCGGTGGAGCTTTCGGTTGTCCGGTCCAAGATCGCGCTCGTCATCAGGTTTGCGCTCACGACCGGTAAACGCACGGGCCGGGGAAAGCGTTGGGGTCACCGTTCCCCCTCTCCCGGCGGGGGGTGGAAGGGAGATGGGAGAGGGGGTCAGGGGGTGAGGGCCTGGAGCGCCTCCCGGGACGCCTCCAGCAGCGCCTTGGCCGAGATCGGGCTGCCCACGGCCCCGCGCATCCAGGCGTCCGGCGTGAGGCTGCCCTGGCGGCTGACGCGCTCGAACTCGGCGCCGAAATTCTGCGGGGTCATCTTGTCGTCCACCTGGAACGCGATCAGGTGGCCGATGGCGTAGTCCGGCAGGTACAGGCCGTAGACGATCATGTGCGAGTAGACCGCCAGGATCTCCGAGTCGCGGACGCCGAAGACCGGCGCGAAATACCGGTTCCAGACGTCGCGGGCGATTGCCAGGGTTGCCTCCCGCAGCTCGGCCGGCGTGGCCTCCGGATGCTCGTACATCCAGTCCCAGACCCGCATGTCGACCAGCGAGACGCCGGAGATCTCATAGGTGTTCCAGAGCGTCCCCAGGGTCTCGGTATGGCGGGCGTCCTCTCCGGGCGGCTTCAGGCCGAGCAGCTCCAGGTCCCGGTGCTGGAAGACGAAGGCGAGCGCCTCGGTGAAGGCGTTGTTGGGCACCCCGGACAGCCACCAGAAGTCGATGCCGTTGAGCGAGAAGACCTGCTCGACGTTGTGGCCGAACTCGTGGATGGCGATGTTGTACCCCTTGTAGTCCATTCCCCCCTTGGCGATGCGGGTGCGCAGGTGGACCTTGTCCTCGCGGCGCGCCGCGGGCATGGCATGGCCGGCGCCCCGGGACGGATCGACCACGACGCGGTCGGCAACCCAGCGCGCCTTGTCCACAGAGAAACCCAATTTCTGAAGGATGTTCGAGAGGTCCGCCTGGAAGGACTCGACCGTGGGGTACTTCTGGCGCACGAGCTTGTCGAGGTCCGCCTCGCTATAGGCGGCGCGGGACTTGAAGCCCGCGTACCAGATGTCGAACGGCTCGAGCTTGCGGCCCAGGCGCTTTTCGATCACCTTCGCCAGGTCCTTGACCTCCTGGGACTCCAGCACCGAGACCAGCAGCGCCTCGGCTTCCTTTTCGGGAATCTGGCGGTCGCGCTCGAAGCGGCGGGCCATGAAGGTCGGCTCGGTCGGCGAGAAAGGGTCGACCTTGCGGTTGGCGCGGAAGACGTCGAGCAGCTTGGCGTACCGCACGTCTGCCTCGCGCCTGCCGAGGTCCGCGGCGGTCTTCGCTCCGTCCTTCAATGGCCGGACCTCGTTGGTGTACGGGTTCCAGAGCAGGTCGGCGTTGTCGATCACCGCCTGCGGGATCTCCTGGCGGACGATCCGCTTCATGACCTCGAGGATCATCTGCTGCTTCGCGAGCCCCTCCGGGCCGCCCCCATAGTGCGAGGCGAGCTCGTCGCGCAGCCCCCAGTGGGTGATGAGTCGCAGCCCTTCCGGAAAAAGCCGCTTGCCCTTTTCGTCGATCAGCCGGTCCATGCGGATGTTGTAGGCGGCGATGTATTGGTCGGCCGCCGTGTAGGCCTGGGTCACCTCCTGGGAGATCGCGGCCGGCAACCGGATGGCAAAGCGGTCCATCATGCGCGACCGCGCCCAGGTCTCGCGGTCCCACTTCTCGCCGTTCTCCAGCCGGTCGTGCAGCGTGTGCACCGGGAAGTTGAGCAGGGCGAGAAAGGCCACCCGGGACTTGAAAAGGTCGTCATCCAGATGGGCGGAGAGCTCCAGGTTGGCGAGGAGCTGGTCGACGCGGGAGATCTCGCCCGTATCGAGGTCGAGCGGGGTGGTCACCTCGCGGCGGATCTCGTGCAGCCGGCCAAAGGCCTGCTCCAGGACCGTCTGCAGGCGCTCGAACGTGGCTTCGATCTCGGCCGGATCGGTGAGGAAATTCTCCTCACAGAAAGCGGTGAACGCCGCGGCATCCCCGTCCTCGGCCCACCACCGCTGGGCGACCTGCTCGACCCCCTGCCGGATGCGGGCCGCGTGCTCCTGGCCATGCTTGGCGACCAGCCGGTCCACGGTCTGCCGGATCGTGTCGGCCCCGATGGACGACTGGGCCGAGACGATCCCGACCACCAGAGGGGCCAGGGTGAAGAGGAGGGTGAGAACGAGGATCTTCGAGGACATGGAGGCTCCTTGGAGAACGTTTCAAAAGTCCTGCGCGAGCTCTGGCCCCTCACCCCCGGCCCCTCTCCCATCCGCACTCCCTTCCCCCGGGAGAGGGGGGACGCAGGCGGGGCGGTCAGCGCGAGCCCGCGACTGTCATTCTGAGCGCAGCGAAGAATCTGGGTGGGCGGAGCTTGCCTTCCCCCAGATCCTTCGAGCAACGTCTCCCCTCTCCCGGGTGGGTGTGAGTGCGGATGGGAGAGGGGCCGGGGGTGAGGGGCCAGGGCTCGCCGCATAGGGCTCTGGGACACTCCCTCACACCGCCGGCTTGAGCGACTCGGAGACGAGCTTCTCGTCGATGACCAGCTTGAAGGTTTCGCCGCCGTTCTTCTGGACCTCCTCGCGGGAGAAGGGGTCGAACTCGAACGGCTTGATCACCCGGCCGTAGATCGATTTCAGGGCGCGGGCGCCGATGCGGCTGCTCTTGGACGCCTCTTCGGCGATCTTCTGGATCGCCTCGGCGGTGACATCCAGCTCGATGCCGTACTTGCGGAAGAAGTTCTGCGAGGTCCGGAAGACCCCTTCCTCCGGCTCGCGGAAGATCCGCGACAGCGTGCCGGCGTTCAGATCCTCCAGGATCACCGCGTTGTCGAAGCGCGACAGAAACTGCGGCTGCATCCCGTACTCGAAGAGGTCCTCCTGCCGGAAGTGGTGGCGCAGGGTGAAGTACTCGCGGATCTGGATCTTGCCGTTGATGTAGGTCGTCACCGTGGGGAGCTTGACGCCGCTCTTGGGCGAGACGACCCGCTGGAAGACCTGGTCGTAGAGGGTCTCGAACGCCCCGGCGCAGAGGAAGAGCATCTTGCTCGTGTCGATCCAGACGGCGACGGACTCGGGGACGCCGTCCTTCATCCCGGTGATCCGGTAAGGCACCCGTTCCCCTTCCATCAGGGTGAGCAGCGACTGCTGGATGTTGATGCCGGTGACATAGGGCTTGCCGCCGATCAGGCCGGAGACCTTGTCGATCTCGTCCAGGCAGACGGTGGCGCGCTCCATGTTGCGGCCGATCTCCTCGGCCGAGGCGCCGGCGCCCAGCACCTGCCGGGCTCGCTCCTCCAGGCGCGTAAAGAGGCGGCCGGTGTCCACCGCCCCCTCTTCCGTGGCCAGGGTGTTGGCGTTCAGGATGAGGACCACCCGGTGCTCCCGGAAGTCCTCGTGGGTCTGGTAGAGGGCCTCGATGCCGCGCATGATCGTGGTCTTGCCGGTGCCGGAGTTGCCGATCAGCAGGAGGTTGCCGTACTTCTCTCCCTGCAGGTGCTTGAAGATGGCCACGGAGACATAGCGCAGGGACTCTTCCTGGCCGATCACCTGGCGGGAGAGGAAATCGAAGATCTCGACGGGCTTCATGACGGCTCCTTTACCGGGCAGAATGCTGGGCTGGCGCGCGCGCCTGCATGGAAGAATAAGACGATCCGGGGGTGCGCCCATTCCCGGCCCCCCTCCGTCAGTTGCGGTATTCTCACACCATGGAAACGATCACCACTCCCGCTCCTCCCGCACAGGGCCGTCAGGTTTACGACGAGAGGACGCTGAACATCTATCGCCGGCTGGGCTATCTGCAGGCGGACCTCGACCCGATGAGCCGGCTGCCGCCCGAGCCCCTGCCGCTCCTCGAAGGGGCCGACCCGCAGACGGCCGAGGCGGCCCGGCGCTGGTACTGCGGCACGATCGGCGTCGAGTTCATGCACATCCCCGATGCGGTGCGCCGCGGCTGGATCCAGGAGCGGATGGAGGCCGAGCCCCCGCGCTTCGACCAGCAGAAGATCTTCGAGCAGCTCCTGCGCGCCGAGACCTTCGAGCAGATGCTCCAGCAGCGCTACCTCGGCACCAAGCGGTTCTCGATCGAAGGTGTCGAGGCCCTGATCCCGTTGCTCGAAGAGATGCTGGAGACCGCCGCCGATCAGCAGGCCCGCCAGGTGGTCCTCGCCATGAGCCACCGCGGCCGGCTGAACGTCATGGTCCACACCGTCCGCAAAAGCGCGGCCGAGATCTTCGCCGGCTTCGAGGACGTCGACCCGCGCAGCATCCTGGGCGGCGGCGACGTCAAATACCACATGGGCGCCACGGGTGACTTCCGGGGCCGCAACGGCCGCGCGCTCGACATCCACCTGGTCTCCAACCCGAGCCATCTGGAAGCGGTCGATCCCGTGGCCGTGGGCCGGGTGCGCGCCAAACAGCAGCGGCTCGGCGATGCCAAGCGCACCCAGGTCCTGCCCATCGTCCTCCATGGCGATGCCGCCTTCGCCGGCCAGGGGGTCCTCGCCGAGACCCTCAACCTCGCCGAGGTGCCGGCCTACGAGGTGGGCGGCACGGTGCAGGTGATCGTCAACAACCTGATCGGCTTCACCACCGAGCCGCGGCACTTCCAGTCGTCCCGCTTCGCCTCGGACGTGGCGCGCCGGCTGCCGATCCCCATCTTCCACGTCAACGGCGAGGACCCGGACGCCGTGGCGCGGGTGGCGCGGATGGCGGTCGAATACCGCTACACCTTCAAGGACGACGTGGTCGTCGACCTGATCGGTTTCCGCCGGCACGGCCACAGCGAGGTGGACGATCCGACCATCACCCAGCCCCTGCTCTACAAGAAGATCGCGGCCCATCCGCCGGCATGGCGGCTCTACGGCCGGAAGATCGGGCTCTCCGAGGAGGAGATGGACCGCCGGCTCGCCGCCGTGCGCGCCGAGCTCGACGCCGACCACAAGGAAGCGGCCACCATCGAGAAGAAGCCGACGCTGCGTACCCTTCCCGCCTATTGGGACCCCTACCACAGGGGTTGCTACAAGCCCGAGTACGAGGTGCGGACCGGCCTCTCGGCGGACGAGGTCCGCGAGCTGACCCGGCCGCTCACCACCTGGCCGGAGAGCTTCCACATCCACGACAAGATCAGGAAGCTCCTGGAGCAGCGGGCCGAGATGGGCAACGGCAAGCGGCCGTTCGACTACGGCATGGCCGAGGCCGTGGCCCTCGCCTCGCTGCTCAGGGACGGGGTGCCGGTCCGCTTCAGCGGCCAGGACACCCGCCGCGGCACGTTCAACCAGCGGCATTCAGTGCTGATCGACGTCGAGAACGGCCAGGAATACATGCCGCTCGCGCACGTCGTGCCGCCCGACAGCGCCTGGGTCGAGATCTACGATTCGACCCTGTCCGAGGCGGCGGTCCTCGGCTACGAGTACGGCTTCAGCCGCGACTTCCCCGAGGCCCTGGTGCTCTGGGAGGCGCAGTTCGGCGACTTCGCCAACGGCGCCCAGATCATCATCGACCAGTTCGTCACCGCGGGCGAGGACAAGTGGGGGCTCCTCTCGGGGATCGTCATGCTCCTCCCCCACGGTTACGAGGGGCAGGGCCCCGAGCACTCGAGCGCCCGGGTGGAGCGCTACCTCCAGCTCTGCGGCGAGGACAACATCCAGGTCGCCCAGCCCTCGACCGCGGCGCAATATTTCCATCTTTTGCGCCGGCAGGCCCTGCGGACCTGGCGCAAGCCGCTCGTGGTGCTGACCCCCAAGAGCATGCTGCGCCACAAGGACTCGGCGTCGCCGATCGACGAGCTCGGCCGCGACCGGTTCCTCAACGTGCTCGGCGATCCGCAGGTCACGGACGCGCAGAGGGTCCTCCTCTGCACGGGCAAGATCGGCCACGAGCTGCGGCGGGAACGGGACAAGAGGAAGGACACGACGACGGCGGTTGTCTTCCTCGAGCAGCTCTACCCGTTCCCGGAAAAGGAGCTGGAGGCCGAGATGGCGCGCCATCCCAACGCCCGGGGCGTGGTCTGGGTGCAGGAGGAGCCGGCCAACATGGGAGCCCTCTTCTTCGTCCAGCCGCGCATCGAGCGCCTGCTGGGCCGGCCCATCCGCTCGGTCAAGCGCTCGGCGAGCGGCAGCCCGGCCACCGGCTCGGCCAAGGCCCACACGCTGGAGCAGCAGACGCTGCTGACGCTGGCATTTACGTAGGGCGGCTCAGTTTCCCCTGCCGAGGCTCTGGACCCAGATGACCCGGTAGCCGCCGGGGGCCGCGTCGTAGCCCGCGCCGACGGCGAGCCCCAGGCCCACCTCGCGGCAGCCCGGGTCGAGGATGTTCCTGCGGTGGTTCGGGCTGTCCAGCCAGGCGTCCAGCGCCTCTTTGGCGGAGAAGCGCTGCTCCACGAGGTTCTCGCCGATACCCGAACGGTAGCCGCGCGCCCAGGCCCGCTCGGACGGGCTCAGACCTTCGGGCGACCGGTGCCCGAAATAGGAGCGCCGCAGCATGTCCTCGGCATGCGCCTGGGACACCCGGTCGAGGAGAGGATTGGCCGCGAGCGGCGGCAGGCTCGCCCGCCGGCGGAAGCCGTTGACCCGCGCCAGCATCTCGGCCGCGACCCGCGTCTTGTCCCCGAGCCCGGCCGTGGCCTCGGCGAAGTAGTCTCCCTGATGCCATCCGAAGAGGAAGATATAGAAAGGGAATCCGTCAACGACGGCGGCGCCGACGCCCAGGTCCCGGAAGCGGCCGTCCAGGGCCGCCCGGGCCTCGGGAGCCGCATCCGCGATCGCGAAGCCCTCGCGCCACTCGCGGGCCGAGTACCCGACCCGCCGCAGCCGCTCTGCGATCACCGCGCCCGAAGGAGGCCGGAGTCGCCGGTCCGCAGCCATCTCCTCCGCCTGTTGCTGGGCGACCTGGGCCAGGACCGGAGAAAGACGAAGCGCCGGCACGCGGGCGAGCGCCCGTTTCCGGTTGAAACGAGCCAGCCATTCGTCCTGCCAGGCCGCCATGGTCTGCGCCCGGGCGGCGCACAAGCCGAAGGCAAGCGCCAAGGCGCAGACAGACCAACGAATCCACGTCGCCACGCTCAGAACCTCGCGTCCAGAAGCTAGTGGGGCTATGATACCTCAAAAATAGACCGGGATGGATAAGCTTGGGGAGCGTGAATCAGAGCGGCGCCGGTTTTGCGAACGCCAAAAGCTGCTCGACCGGACCGTTGAACTCGTCCAAATCCACCGCGCCGGTGATGCCCGGGACGGAGCCGGACTGCGAGTACTGCCAGATCTGCCAGGTAGCCCAGCCGGTCGGTAGCTTGGGCTGGGTAGCGTAGTCGGCGAGCCAGAGAGGATGCTTTGTGAGCGCGAGGTCCGGCGAATTGGAATCCCAGAAGCCCGGAGCCGTGTAGATGATGGGGAGCACCCCGGTGTGCTGCTGGATTACCTGGAGCCAGGTCGCGACGCCGCTCCAGAGCTGGGAGGTGGTCACGCTGCTGGGGCGGGTCTCTACGTCGAGGACTGGCGGCAGGTCCCCCGGGGCGAGGTGGACCGTGGAGAGAAAGTGCTGGGCCTGGCTTGTGGCGTCGTCCGCCGGCTCGAAGAAGTGATAGGCGCCGCGGACGAGGCCGGCCGCCTTGATGCCCGCCCAGTTCGTCGTGAATTGCGGGTCGACATAGGTGATGCCGTCCGTCGCCTTGGCGAAAGCGAAGACGATCCCTGACTGGCAGACCTGCGGCCAGTCCACCGTGCCCTGGTAGTGGGCCACGTCGATTCCTCGGGCGTTGCCGCTTCCGTTGGCCATGCTGTCCTCCTTGCTCGGGGCTGCCGCGTTGGCACGGAGTTTAACTGAGGGAGCCTTAGAATAAGGTCTCATCGCGCCCCATCAGAGAGGAGAAGCAGATGATGAAGAAGGCGAAGAAGCTGACGTTGGCCAAGGAGACGCTTCGGATGCTCGCATCGCGGGAGCTCGGACACGTGGCGGGCGGTGGCCCGAACCAGTCCTCCGAGTGCATGACCGCCGTGTGTCCAACCGCGGAGCACCCCTGCGAGATCACCCCCGGCGAGACGGATGAGTGCTGAGATAGGGCCGGCCGGGACGTCTCTCCGGCCGTCTCGCGAGGTGATCGGGTCTCGGCGCTCTACCAGTTGTTGGATGGCGCGCCGGGAACGTTCAGGTGCAGGCGCATCAGGCTGGGGTTGTGGGTGGTGGAGAAGAAGGGAAAGGCGCCGTTGGTGATGTAGAGGTTGAAGCGGTCCAGCCCCTTCCGGCCGAAGGTGGCGGCCGTGGGACCGTCCAGGCCGTCGGCGGCGGTGAGCAGGATCTGCGAGGTGGAGCCGTCCGGCGAGATCCTGACCAGGGTATTGAACGGGTCGGTCGTGCAGTAGATGGCGCCGAAGACGTCGAAGGCGAAGTCGTCGCCGCCCATGGGGGTGGGCAGGTGGGCGTGGATGCGCGGTGTGCCTGCCGTGCCGTTCGGCCGGAAGGGGATGGCCACGATGGTCCCCTGTCCCGAGTTGGCGACGTAGACCTTCTGGCGGAAGATCTGGAGGCCGTTCGCGCCCGGGAAGGGGATGGAGCCCGGGACCGGCGGCGGCTGTTGGAGCAGCGGGTCTTCGAGCCAGACCTCCGCGGGGCCGCCGTCGGCCGGAACCCGCCAGATCCGCGGCTGGGAGGAGTCGGCCACGTAGAGGTAGCCGCGGTGCAGCTCGATCCCGTTCGGGATGCTCTCCAGCGGCAGGTTCGCCAGGATCTCCTGGTTGCCGTTGGCCGAGATCTTCCAGATCCCCCGATCGGCGAGATTACAGGACACGACCGAGACATAAAGGTTGTCGTGGGCGTCCAGGGTGATACCGGTGACCGCGTTGACGAACGGGCCGCACGGGGTCAGCGGCGGGCCGATCGGCAGCAGGGCATAGGTGCTCTGGGTGCCGTCCGGCTCGATCTTCCGGATCTCGCCGGTCAGCGCCAGGCTGAGGAAGATGTTGCCGTCGCGGTCGATGGCGATGCTCTCCGGCGTCTCGAGCTGTGCGGCGTCGAAGGTCGCGACGACGTCGAGCGTCCCCGCGTGCGGCGGATGGGCCTGGAGCCCGGCGGCGCCGGCGAACGTCAGGCCGAGCACCAGCAGGACAAAGACTGAAAGCTTGCGCATTGGATCTCCTTTTCGGTTTTGCATCAGAAGCGAGGACCTAGATCGCGATCCGGCTCGCGGCCTCGGCGCGGAAGGGGTCGTCCTGCTGGCCGCGGCGGTGCCGGAGCAGGGCGGCGTGGGCGATCATGGCGGCATTGTCTCCGGCGTAGGCGAGGGGGACGAGGCGCAGGTCGATCCCCCGCTCCTCACACCAGGCCGGGAGCTGGCGCCGCAGGAGGCGGTTGGCGGCGGCGCCGCCGGAGACGGCGAGGAGGCCGATCGGCCGTTCCCGGTGCAGGCGGTCGAGGCGGTCGAAGACCTGGCCCACCGCGGCGGCGCGAAAGCCGGCCAGGAGGTCGAGCACCGGCTGCGGCTCCTCGCCGTCCGGCACCGTGCCCAGGTCGATGGGGCCGAGGTCCCGTTCCAGACGCTCGATCTCGAGCAGGGTCTGGCTCTTGAGGCCCGAGTAGGAGAAGTCCAGAGTCTCGCCGCCGGCCAGGGGGACGGACATGCGCCGGGCCGCGGCATCCCCGCGCTCGGCCAGCTCGTCGACCCTGGGGCCCTGAGGATAAGGGAGTCCCAGGCGCCTGCCGACCTTGTCGAAGACCTCGCCGATGGCGTCGTCGCGGGTCTCGCCCAGAGTGGCGACGGCGCCGTCCTCGACGGCGAAGAGGGAGCTGTGGCCGCCGGAGAGCACGAGCCCGACGAAGCGCCCGGGCGGCGGTTGCGCCGGCTCGCCGGAGCCGCGGGGCGGCAGGAAGGGCGAAAAGAGGTGCCCTTCGAGATGGTGGACGGCGTGGAAGGGGCGGTCGAGGGCGAAGGCCATGGCCTTGCCGAGGGAGAGGCCCACGAGGAGGGCCCCCACCAGGCCGGGGCCGCGCGTGGCGGCAATGACGTCCATCTGCTCCATCCGTGCCCCGGCCTGCTCCAGGGCCTCGCCGCTCACCAGCGGCCAGCTCCCCAGGTGCTCGCGCGAAGCGATCTCCGGGACCACGCCGCCATAGGGCCGGTGCGAGGCGAGCTGGCTGGAGACCACCGAAGAGAGGACGCGCCCCTCGCCGTCGAGCACCGCGCAGGCGGTGTCATCGCAGGAGGTCTCGATGCCGAGAACGAGAGGGGGGCGGCGCATGGGGGGCAAAGGAAAGGACTCAAAGGACCCCAAGGACGATCAACGACGTCTTTGTCGTCCCTGCTGTCCTTGGAGTCCTTGTTCGTCCTTTTCCCGGAGAGCCAGGAAGTGAGGCTCAGCCGTTGCTGGAGCCGCTGGCCGCTTCGGCCGGCTGGGCTTCGCCCTGGGCCTCGCCCTGCGTTTCGCTGCCCGCCGTCGGGATGTTGATCGGCTCGTAGACCGGGATCTCGAAGGCCAGCGGACCGTGGCAGAACTCCTTCCACTCGTCCGTGACGTTGTCGAAGATGATGTTCTGGTCCTTGAAGATCCCGTCGGTGACGATGAAGTTCTCCTGGAGATAGAGGATCGAGTCGTCGTCCAGTACGCGCTCGACCTCGACCTCCTTGCCGTCCACTTCCTTCTTCTCCTTGCGGACGTTCTCCTTGTTCTCGGTCCAGCCCGGATACTCCCGGAACTGCTTCGCCAGGTACGCTTTGCAATACTTGCCCATCTCCGCCATTGGTCGGTCCTCCAACTGAGGTGAGGTCGTCGAATGTCTACGTGGAATACGGTGCTTCCGCCGGCCTCGTCCACCGCGGGCCGGCAGGCGCCGCGTGCGTTTTCGGCAAAAGGCCTTCTCGAGCGCGCGTATTATCCGTCAAAGTCCGGTCCGAAGGAAGCCGGACCGGTTCCACAGTAGTAGTGCGTGGGAGCGGCGCAGCGTGACATAGACTAGGCGCCCCGCCTCGGCCGGCCTGCTGGTGCTCCTGGCAGAGAGGAGAGTGTGAAGCCATGATCGAGCTGTGGACCCTCGACGACCTCGACCTCGACCGCATGGAAGGACGGCGCGTGTTCGTCCGCGTGGACTTCAACGTCCCGCTCTCCGCGGCGCACGAGGTGCTCGATGCCACCCGCCTGGAGGAGGCGATCCCGACGATCCGCGAGCTGACGGCGGCCGGCGCCCGCGTCCTTCTCGCCTCCCACGCAGGCCGGCCCAAGGGGGAGCGCGACCCGCGCTGGAGCCTGCGGCCGGTGGCCGACAAGCTGGTCGAGCTGCTGGGGCAGGCGGTCCGCTTCGTCGACGAATGTGTGGGCGAGGAGGTCGAGAAGGTTGCCCGCACGCTCGATCCCGGCGAGGTGCTGCTGCTCGAGAACCTCCGCTTCCACGCCGGGGAGACCAAGAACAGCCCCGAATTCGCGGACCAGCTCGCGGCTTTGGCCGAGATCTACGTGGACGACGCCTTCGGCGCCGCCCACCGCGCCCATGCCTCGGTAGTGGGCGTACCCGAACGGGTGCGCGAGAAGGCGGCCGGCCGGCTGATGGAGAAGGAGGTCGCCGCCCTCTCGCGCCTCCTCGGCGAGCCCGAGCGGCCGTTCGCCGCCTTGCTCGGCGGCGCCAAGATCGAGGACAAGATCGAGACCCTGGAGAACCTGCTCCCCCGGCTGGACTTCCTCCTGCTGGGCGGCGGCATGGCCAACACCTTCCTCGCCTCCCAGGGACACGACCTGGCCGTCTCCCTCTTCGAGCCCGACAAGCTCGACGTGGCGCGGGACATCCTGGCGCGGGCCAAGGCGCGCGGCATGGAGGTCCTGCTGCCGACCGATCTCGTGGTCACCGAGGACCTCGACAATCCCGGCGACCGGGTACGCACCGTGCCGGCCGATCAGGTACCGGCGGGCACCAAGGCGGTGGATGTCGGGCCGGCCACCCGCGAGGCGTTCGCCAAGGCCATCGGCCGGGCGCGCACGCTCTTCTGGAACGGCCCGCTGGGCGTGTTCGAGAAGCCGCCGTTCGACGAAGGGACCCGCGCGGTGGCGGTGGCGCTGGCGGACTGCCCCGGCTTTTCGGTGATCGGCGGCGGCGAGACGGTGGCCGCGGTCAAGCAGTCCGGGGTGGCGGACCGGATCGGCCACGTCTCGACCGGCGGCGGCGCCTCGCTCGAATTCCTCGCCGGCAAGGCCCTGCCCGGGGTGGCGGTATTGGAGAAAAAACTGTGATCGTCGCCGGCAACTGGAAGATGCACCATCTGCGGGCGGACGCGGAGGCGTACTGCCGTACCCTGCTGGCCGGTCTGGATGCCGGCGCTCCTGCGGACACGCAGGTCGTGATCTTCCCGTCGTTCCCGCTGATCCCGGCGGTGGCCCGGGAGCTCGACGGCAGCGGGGTCGCCGTGGGCGGGCAGGACCTTCAACCCGAGGACAAGGGGGCCCACACCGGGGACGTCTCCGGGCCGCAGCTCGTCGACGCCGGCTGCACGTGGGTGCTCTGCGGGCACAGCGAGCGGCGGCGCGACCATGGCGAATCGGACGAGCTGGTGGCCCGCAAGGCCACGGCGGCGGGACGGAATGGCCTCGCCGCCATGGTCTGCGTCGGGGAGACGCGCGACGAACGGCGGGCCGGGCGCACGTTCGAGGTGCTGGAGCGGCAGCTCAAGGCGGTGCTGAAAGTGCAGCCGGAAAACTTCGCCGTGGCCTACGAGCCCGTCTGGGCGATCGGCACGGGCGAGACGGCGACCCCCGAGACCGCGCAGGAGGCGCACCTGTTCCTGCGCGGGCTGCTGGCGGGGCGGGCGGGAATACCGGGCGGGGCTGCAGCGGTTTCCCTCCTCTACGGCGGCTCCGTCACACCGGACAACGCGGCGGGCCTGATCGCCCAACCCGACATCGACGGGTTCCTGGTGGGCGGTGCCAGTCTTGACCCGGAGAAATTCCTTGCTATCATCCGGGCTTCCGGCTGACCGGCCCCAACCCGGGGTCGAGTCCCGGGCCGAGTTCTTGGAGGTCTGAACCGTGATCTATGTGCTGTATGCCATCCATATTCTGGTCTGCATCTTCCTGATCCTCGTGGTCCTGCTCCAGCAGGGCAAGGGTGCGGACCTTTCGGTGTTCGGCGGCGGCACCACGCAGACGGCCTTCGGGGCGCGGGGAGCCACGACGCTCCTGCACAAGCTGACGGTGGGCTCGTTCGTGATCTTCGTGCTGACGACCCTGCTGATCGGCCTGCCGCAGATCCGTCGCGGCTCCTCGGTGATGGGCGGCGGCGAAACGGCGGCCCCGGCGGCTCCGGCTCCTACTCCCGTCCCGGCCCCGGCCCAGCCCGCCGCCCCGACTCCGGGTCCGGCGCAGGGTCAAGGGCAAGGCGCTCCGCGCTGAGCCCGGGCCCTGCTAGAATGTTCTTTGTGCCGAAGTGGCGGAATTGGTAGACGCGCACGTTTGAGGGGCGTGTGGGGCAACCCGTACCGGTTCGAGTCCGGTCTTCGGCACCATCCCTCCCAGATCTGAAAGAAACCTCACCCCCTGTCCCCCTCTCCCATCGCCCCCCCTTCCCCCGGGAGAGGGGGAACGTGGTTGGTGCTCTGAGGGGATAGCTAGCAGTTTCTTTTCAGAGACTCTCCTTTCGAGAGAGCCGACCTCGCCTCCACGCTTCAGCTACGTCCCCCCTCTCCCGGTCGGCGGGGGGCGATGGGAGAGGGGGACAGGGGGTGAGGTCGCGTTTGCGGCAAGGCTTGATTTTTCCCTCCGCCGGTGCCAGTATTTTCCAAACTCTAGCGTAGCAGTTCCCTGGGTCGGTCTGTGGACATGTCGTGCCGTACCGAAACAGAACACCTCAGCTTGTCTTTCCTGGCTCCATCACGGGCTTCGGGGTGGCGAAGCTCGCGTTTTTTCTGAGAAAGGAGTAGCAGCATCATGTCCCAACAACAGGGAACGGTGAAGTGGTTCAACAACGCCAAGGGATACGGCTTCATCCAGGACGAGACAGGCGGCGAGGACATCTTCGTCCACCACACCGCGATCGTCGCCGAGGGGTTCCGGACCCTGAACCAGGGGGAGAAGGTCCAATTCGAGGTGGTGCAGGGGCCCAAGGGACTGCAGGCTCGAAACGTCATGCGGGGCTGAACGTACACTCCAAGCAACGAGACTCCTGAAATCCGTCGTTGGCGCGGGGGAACCGTGAGTCGGCCGGACGGCCAGACAGGGGAGGTGTGCGCTATGCTAGGGCGTCCCCGGAGGAGACCATGAGTGAACCGACCGACGTGACGTTCAAGCCGGAGGCGCCGACCTCGCCAGAGGCGGCCTCGACGACCCTGACCGAAGCAGATCCGCGGCCCGCCCCTGTCCCGGCCGCCGCCGCGAAGCCCGACAAAGCCGAGATCCTGGCCAAGGCCGCCGCCGCCAAGGCCGCCAAGGAGGCCGCGGCCCCGGCACGGCCCCTGCCGGCCCCGGAGGACATCGCGGCCTGGATCCATGGCGCCGACGTGCCGCTGCTCGGCGCGCTGTTCGAGGGGCTCACCGTAGGGAAGTTCGATACGCTGATCCTCCAGGTGCGCAAGGAGGAGCTGATCCCCCAGCACTGGCAGGTGCTGACGGACCATACCCCGCCGGACGACCTGGCGTTCGAGCGGCTTCCCGAGGTGGGCCGGCTGCGGGTGCGCACCAAGAACCAGGAGCTGTCGCGCCATCGCCTGGCACAGCTTCGCTACGGCTGGCGTGAGCTCGGCGGCCGGCAGCCGGCCCGCTGGACGGTCCCCGACCTGTTCGCGGCCATGCGACGCATCTACGAGAAGGGGCACCCGGTCGACTGGTACGCGCTCCTCACCGCCACCCGCGACGTCTGGCGGGACCACGAGCTGCCCCATGGCAAGGAGCAGCTCGAGATCCTCTGGAACTGCCTGGTGCAGGTCCGTAAGAGCACGAAGAAGTAGGAGCTACTTCCCGTTGCCGAGGACTTCGGCCTTGCGGACGACGATCGGCTCGACCGGCACGTCGCTGTGACCACTCTTGCTGCCGGTGCGCACCTGGGCGACCTGGTCCACCACGTCCATGCCCTCGACCACCTTGCCGAACACCGCATAGCCCCAGCCCTGCGGGGATTTGCCCTTGTGGTCGAGGGAGGCGTTGTCGCTCAGGTTGATGAAGAACTGGGAGCTGGCGCTGTTCGGGTCGCTGGTGCGGGCCATGGAGAGGGTGCCGCGCCCGTTCTTGAGGCCGTTGTCCGCCTCGTTCTGGACGGGGGGCTTGGTGGGCTTCTGGGTCATGTCCGCCGTGAAGCCGCCCCCCTGGATCACGAAGCCGGGGATGACGCGGTGGAAGATGGTGCCGTCGAAGTGCTTGGACTTGACGTACTGCAGGAAGTTGGCGACCGTCTTGGGCGCCTTGTCCTCGAACAGCTCGATGACGATCTTCCCCTTCGTGGTGTCGAAGGCCACGCGCGGGTTTCCCACGCCGCCGCCGCCCTGCTGAGCCGCGGTCGAGCCGACGATCCCGAAGACGAGGAAGAAGAAGAGAAGGAAGGTTGCATTCATGGAGCGGTCTCCTTTGGCGTTGTCCGGCCGGGATGCTAACACGACGGGAGTGTGCGCAGGGGTCGCCGGGGTGGTGCTGGCCGGAGGCGCCTCGCGTCGCATGGGGCGCGACAAGGCTCTCCTGATGGTCGGAGGCGAGACCCTGGCCGGAAGGGCGGCGCGGCGCCTGGCGGCGGTCTGCCCGGAGGTGATCCTGGCCGACGCCGGCCGGCATCTCCTGCCCGGCCTCCCCTCCGTGCCGGACGGCCCCGGCCGCGGTCCGGCCGCCGGGCTCCTGGGCGCCGCAGCGGCCTGTCCGGACCGTCCGCTGCTGGTCCTCGCCTGCGACCTGCCGCGGGTGCCGGTCCCGCTCCTCACACACATCGCCCTCTGTGCCGGCGACCTGGTGCTGCCGCGGTGGGAGGGCGGGATCGAGCCGCTCTGCGCCCTCTACCGGCCGCGCGCCCTCGCCGCCCTCGCCGCCCGCGTCGAGCGCGGTCTCTTCGCACTGCACGAGCTGGCGGAGGATGATCTGGGGATCCGCTGGCTGGAGGGGGCTGAGCTGGCCGCGTTCGGCCGGCCGGAGGAGATGTTCCTGAACGTGAACCGGCCGGAAGACCTGGGCAGTTAGCCGACCGCGTCTTCCACCCCGCCGCATTTCTCGCAGGGGCAGATCTCGCGCAGGAATTCGTAGCGGTAGATGCCGGTGCCGTGGCCGTCCGAGAAGGCGAGAGAGATGGCGTAGTTGCCAACCGGCTTGATGGATTCGACCATGACGGGCTTGGCCGGCGGCTGGTAGCGGATCTTCATGCCGGTATGGCCCTGGCAGCCGGCGCAGGGGCACCAGCCGCGCAGGTAGTCGTAGGGATATTCGGCGACGTGACCGTCGCTCCAGGTCAGCCGCAGCCGGCGTGTGTCCGGCAGCCTTCGTGCCTCGGTAAGGACCGTCTCCATGGCGGGAGGATGCTATCACCGGCGCCTGGGAGCAAACGTGATACAACGGAAGCGAGGCCCCCGGAGGTCCGGGGCCCGCCTGACCATGGAGACGACCGACATGCGCCGAGCGCTTCTCGCTCTTGCTTCCGTTCTGCTTCTCGTTCCCGCCGCGGCCTTCGCCCAGCCGAACCAGTTCGAGCTCACGCCGTTCGCGGGCTACCGCCTGGACGGCACCATCGATTCCTCGGCCGACCTCGGCTTCGACCAGGACGTGCAGGTCGAAGAGAGCGAGGTCTTTGGAGTCCTGTTCGACATCGGCTTCACGCCCAACTGGTCGATCGAGCTGATGGCCAGCCGGCAGGACACCTCGTTCAGCGTCGACGAGGGGCTGTTGTCCCCGTCGAGCGACCTGGGCGACGTGACGCTCTCCTACTACCAGGCCGGCTTCCTCTTCCAGACCGGCGCGGGACAGGTGAAGCCGTTCTTCGTGATCACCGGGGGCCTGGCGCGGATCGAGCCGGATTTCCCCGAGCCTCGACGCCGAGAACTACTTCGCCGGCACCTTGGGCGGCGGCGTGAAGATCTTCTTCAGCCCGAACGTCGGCATCCGTCTCGAGGCCCGCGGCTACTGGACCAACCTCGACACCGACTTCGACGACCGCTACGACCGCTACGACTCCCAGGGGGATCTCCTCCAGGGGGAGGCCTCGGCCGGCCTGATCCTGTCGTTTTGATACGATGAGCCGGTTCGCCGGACAGGGCCGTAGCGATGCCTCGTTATCCTGGATTCTCCCCGACCGTCGGTGACATTGCGGGCGCCGTGTACTCGGCGCTCGCCCACCGCCTCGCCACCCACCAGGGCGAGGTCTACCCGCTGCACGTCGGCGACACCTGGATGGAGCCCGCCGCGGGGTGCCGCATGGAGGACCTGCGCGTCGCGGAGCACCCCGGCATGCACCGCTACGCGCCGCCCCAGGGATGCCGGCGCTGCTCGACGCCCTCGTCGAGCAGACGCGAGCACGCACGGGCGTGCCGACCGAGCGGGAGAACGTCCTGGTCACCACCGGAGCCACCGGCGGCCTGGCCGCGGTGGCCGGCGCGATCGTAGACCCCCGGCGACGAGGTGCTCCTGCTCGCGCCGCACTGGCCGCTGATCACCGGCATCGTCCACTCCTTCCATGGCGTGCCGGTGGACGTCGCCCTTCTTCGGCGCGCGCCGATTCACCTGAAACCGCCGTCGAGGTGGTGCGGGAGAAGCTCACCCCGCGCACGATCGCCCTCTACCTCAACACGCCGAGCAACCCGACCGGCCGCACCATCCCGCGCTCCTGGGTCGAGGCGCTGGTCGCCTGGGCGCACGAACGAGGACCTCTGGATCCTGGCCGACGAGGTCTACGAGGACTACGTCTACGACGGCGAGCACACCTAGTGCCGGCCGCTGGCGCCCGAGCGCACCTTCGCCGCGCATTCCTTCTCCAAGGCCTATGGCATGGCGGGCAACCGCTGCGGGCACGTCGTCGGCCCGGCCGGGGCCATGAAAGAGCTGCGCAAGATCGGCATGCACAGCTTCTACAGCACGCCCACGGCCGCGCAGCTCGCCGCCCTGCGGGTGCTCGACGGGCCGGGGGAGGCGTGGATCGCCCGGGCACGGGAGCAGTACCGCGCGTCCGGCGAACGCGCGGCGGCGCGGCTGGGGCTCGATCCACCGCAGGGGAGCACCTTCCTTTTCCTGGACGTGGCGGACCGGCTGGACGAGCGCGGGCTCGGCGGCTTCCTCGAAGACTGCGTCGACCGCGGTCTGTTCGTGGCTCCTGGGCCGAGCTTCGGCCCCTATCCCACCCATGTCCGGGTCTGCTTCACCGCCGCACCGCCGGACGTGGTCGAGCGTGGCGTCGAGGTCCTCGCCACCCTGCTCGGCCGATAGCCGCCGCCGAGCCGCCGATGCCAGCCGTCGAGGATCCGAAGCTTCTGGGCGAGCCTCGAGCTGTTCGAGGGGCTGGCGCCCGAGCAGCTCGGCGACTCGAACGGCCTGCTGCGCAGCTCCGTGATCCCGGCCGGGACCCACTTCATCACGGCCGACCAGCCCGGCGAGGTGGTCTACGTCATCCTCGAAGGCACGGTGAAGATCTACGTCACCCGGGAGGACGGCCGCGAGGTCATCCTCGCCTTCCTCGGCCGCGGCGACACGGTAGGGGAGATGAGCCTGATCGACAGCGCCGGCCGTTCCGCCAACGTGGTGACGACCGAGCGCTCCCGCCTCCTCTGGATGGACCGCGCCACCTTCCAGACCTGCCTGCGGACGCTCACGCCGCTGGCCAACAACCTCGTCCGGCTGCTCGTCGAACCGGCTGCGCTTCGCCAACGAGCAGATCCAGGCGCTGTGCACCCTGGACGTGCCCGGCCGGGTGGCCCGCCAGATCCTCGCCCTGGCCGACCGCTATGGCAGCCGAGGAGGCCGGCGGCGAGGTGACCATCCCGCTGCGGCTGACGCAGAGCGACCTCGGCGAGATCGTCGGCGCCTCCCGCGAGCGGGTCAACCAGGTGATCGTCGAGCTCAAGCAGCGCGGCTACATCTCCGTCGATCCCGACCACCGCATCCGGGTCCACGACCGCCGCAGCCTGGCCCGCTACTGCCGCTGAAGGGTTGGCTTCCGGCGACGGAAGTTCGTGCTTGGCAGATTTTTCCCCGGATTTTGTCCCGCTGTTGACGTGGCTGCTGACTCTCTTTTACGGGGATGGGCATCCGCGGCATGGCGCCGCGCCATTTCGCCCGCCCTGAAAGGGGTCAAGACATGTCTTCGAAGATTTGGAGGCGTACACTCCCCGTGGTTCTGGCCGGACTGCTTGCGCTGCTGCCTGTTGCTTCCTTCGCCGGGGTGCTCGGCTGGGACACCGAGCCCCAGCAGTGGGAGCAGCGGGATCACGGCCGGCCGATGAGTGTCCTGACGCGGGCCTGGGAGGCGATCGTCGGCATCTGGGGGATGGTCGGTGCCGGGCTCGATCCGCACGGGAACCCAGGACAGGGTGATGGCTCGAGCGGAGTGACTTCCGACGGCGACGTGGGGGCGACCATCGATCCGCACGGCTAGAAGCGCTTGGCCGCGAGCTCGGGGGCTGGCCAGGACCGGCCCCATCTTTTTTTCCCGGCGTGTCACGGATTATCCTCCTGCGGCAACTTCATAGAGTGGGAGCATTTCTTTTCCTAAGGAGGGACCCTTGAAAGACGCTCATCTGTCGCTCGAAATGATGGCGAAGTGGCTGGCCGGTGACCTGGAGAGCGATGACCTGTACACCAAGGTGATCCCGCACCTCCTGGCGAGCTGCCCTGCCTGCAGCGAGCGCTATGAGGAGATCCAGCGTCTCAAACGCGAGGTCGGCCATTGGGACGAGCGTGTCGCCGTCTTCGAGGGACAGGAGGCTCCCTCGCTCGTCGCCGAGCTGCTGCGTCACCCCTTCGACGAGCAGCTCGGGATGGTGGCCGACGATCCGGGCTTCCAGAGCTGGGCCGTTTGTCAGCACCTGCTCAAAAAGAGTCTGGAGGCAGCCTTCGAGGATCCGGCCTCGGCTGTCAACCTGGCCGAGCTGGCGTTGCACGCGGCCCAGCATCTCGAGACCGCCTATGACCCGCATTGGATCTCCGACCTGCATGCGCGCGCCTTCGCCTATCTCGGAAACGGCCGGCGGATCCTGGGGAGCGCAGGAGCGCAGAGACCGCTTTCCGCAAGGCGGAGAAGCACCTGGGCGAAAGCATGACCGGCAACCCGCTGGTCGCGGCGGAGATCCTCGACATGAAGGCTCTCTCCGGAGGGATCAGCGGCGGTTTGGGGAGGCCCTGACTCTGACGGACCGTGCCCTGGTGCTTTACCGGGAAGGGGAAGATTCCCACGGGCTCGGGATGGCCATTCTGAAAAAAGCCAAGCTCCTGGAGGAAACCGGAGATGTGACGGCGGCGGTCGAGCTGCTCCGCCAGGGTATCGAGGAGATCGACCCGGATGCGGAGCCGCATCTGAACCTGTATGCCCGGCACAACCTGGTCACCTGCTTGAGCCTCGCGGGCCGGCACGCGGAGGCGAGCAGCTTATTGCCCTCAGTGCGAGAGTCCTTCTCTCGACTTGCCAAGCCCCTGGATCTGGTTCGCCTCCACTGGACCGAAGCGAAGATCGCTCACGGTTTGGGTCAGCTCGTCGAGGCTGAGCAGACGTTCCGGCAGGTCCAGCAGGAATTCCTGCAGCGGCGGATGGGCTACGACGCCGCCGTGGTGTCGCTCGACCTGGCCATCCTCTATGCGCAGGAGCACCGGACCGGCGACCTCAAGCGGCTCGCGGCCGAGATCATGCCGGTCTTCGAATCGCGGGACGTCCACCGCGAGGCCCTGGCCGCGCTCGTCATGTTCCGGAAGGCCTGCGAGGAGGAGCGCCTGACCGTGGAGCTCGCCAGCGAGATCGCGGGCACGCTCCAGCGCGAGCGGCGGACGCGGGCCTGACTCCGACTACTCGGCCGGCTCGGCGGACCACTGCCCGGTCCGCCGCCGGACGACCGGGAGCGCCGCCCGTTGCAGGAGCGCCTGCGGGATCTCCGGCAGCGGCAACACCTCGTCGACCGCTTTCAGCGCGATCGCCTCCTTGGGCATCCCGAAGACGACGCACGTCTCCTCGCTCTGGGCGAAGGTCGCGGCGCCCGCCTGCTTCATCTCCAGCAGCCCGGCGGAGCCGTCGTTGCCCATGCCGGTGAGGATCACCCCAATGGCCGCCGGGCCGGCCGCCTGCGCGAAGGAACGGAAGAGCACGTCGGCGCTCGGCCGGTGCCGGCACACCAGCGGCCCGTCCCGCACCTCGACCGCATAGCCGTTCCCCCGCCGCATCAGCATCGTATGGAGGTTGCCCGGCGCGATCAGCGCCCGGCCGGGCACCACGGCATCGCCGTCGGCGGCCTCCTTGACCTCGATCCGGCAGACGTCGTGCAGACGCTTGGCGAAGGCGGCGGTGAACCCTTCGGGCATGTGCTGGACGATGACCAGCGGCGGCGCGGTCTCGGGCATCTGCGACAGGATGAAGTGGAGGGCCTCGGTGCCGCCGGTGGAGGCTCCCATGGCCACGACGCGGAGCCCGGACGGGTCGACCAGCAACCGGGGGGGCCGCGCCGGCAGGACCGCGTCGGCCGACAGCTTGGGCGCCGGGCGGAGGCTGCGCCGGACCTTCGCCTGAGAGGCAGCCCGCACCGCGTCGGTCAGGGTCACGGCCGATTCGTAGAGGAACTCGCGCAGCCCCACCTTCGGCTTGGCCAGTACCTCGACCGCCCCCTCCTCCAGCGCGCGCACGGCGGCTTCGGACCCCTTGCCCGCATAGCCCGAGCAGACCACCACCGGGATCGGGTCCTCGCGCATCACCTTGCGCAGGAAGGTCATCCCGTCCATGCGCGGCATCTCGAGGTCGAGGACGATGACGTCCGGGCGCTGCTGCCCCATCTTGTGCAGCGCGATGTAGGGGTCGGCGGCCACGGCCACCGTCATGTCGCCCCCCTCGGAGAGGAGGGCGGAGAGGAGCTGGCGGACGACGGCCGAGTCGTCCACCACCAGGACGTGGATCGAGTCCTTGTGCGCCATGGGCTCAGCCCTCGCTCGTGCCGGCCGGGAGGAGCGAGTAGACGCTCGGCAGCACGCTGCGTATGCGGTCGGTGTGGCCGAGCAGGCTCTCGGCGTGCCCGAGGAAGAGATGGCCGCCGGGGATCAGGTGACGCAGGAGGCGGTCGACCACCCGCATGCGGGAGACGGGATCGAAGTAGATCATCACGTTGCGGCAGAAGATGAGGTCGAAGGGCTCTTCGAACCCGTAGTAGGGGTCGGCGAGGTTGAGCTGCTCGAAGCGGACCATGTCGCGCAGCTCGACCCCGGCCCGCATGAAGCCCTCCTGGCCGCCGGTGCCGCGCAGCATGTAGCGCTTGAGGAGGGGGACCGGGATCTCCTCCATCCGCCGGATCGGCCAGGTCGCGGAGCGCGCCTTGTCGAGCGCCCGGCGCGACAGGTCGGTGGCCGTCACCCGGCAGTCCCAGCCGGGGAGCCACTCGGCGAGGAGCATGGCGATCGAGAAGGGCTCTTCGCCGGTGGAGCAGCCGGCGCTCCAGATCCGCACCCGCCGCGGGCGCAAGCCCTCGTCGGAGGCGGCGAGCCAGGCCGGCAGCAGCGAGCTCTCGAAGAACTGGAACTGGCGGGGCTCGCGGAAGAAGCTCGTCTCGTGCGTGCAGAGGCACTCGATCATCTTCGACCGTTCCGCCGCATCGCCGTTGGCCAGCTCGTAGTAGTCGCCGAAGCGGGTCAGGCCGAGCTGCCGCAGGCGCCGGGTCAGGCGGCTCACCAGGAGCGGCCTCTTGTGCTCGCTGAGCCAGATCCCGGTCTCGCGCGAGAGGAGGTCCTGGAAGAGCCGGAACTCGCGCTCGGTGGGCGCGCGGATGTCCGGCGCGTGGTGGACCGGCGGCGCCTTGCCCGCCGTCGCGGTCGTCACGAGGCGCTCTCCCCCTCGATCTCCATCGTGGCGGACGCCTCGGTGGCCGAGGCGAGAATGCTCGCCGCCTCCTGCGGGACCTCGCTGACCTGGAGCAGCTCGTCGGTCGACAGGATACGGTCGATGTCCAGGACGAGGGCGAACTTGTCCCCCAGCTTGACCATGCCGAGGAGGTAGTCGACGTGCACCCTCGTGCCGAAGGCCGGCGCCGGCTCGATGTCTCCCGGCAGAAGGTCGACCACCTGGCTGACCGAGTCGGCGACGACGCCCATCGCGGTCGGCTCGCCCGCGAGCTCCACCTCGATGAGGAGGATGCAGGACCGCCGGGTCACCGGATTGGGCGTCAGGCCGAACTTGACGGCGAGGTCGATCACCGGCACGACGCTGCCGCGCACGTTGATCACGCCGCGGATGAAGGGCGGCGTGGTGGGCACCCGGGTGACGATGCCGTATTCGATGATCTCGCGCACCTGCAGGATGCCGACGGCGTACTCCTCCTCGCAGAGGTGGAAGGTCAGGTATTGCTGCACGGTCTCGACAGGTCTGGCCGCTGCTTGCATCGCGCTACCTCAGAAAGGAGTGAACTCCGCCTCTCCCGGTCCGCCATGGGCCGCGCCCCGGAAGCGGCGCGCGGTGGGCGCCGGCATGCGCGCCGCGGTCGGGAACGGAGCGATCACGGCATCGTGCCGGAGCGGCAGCGGCGCATCGCCGTCGACGCGGAAGTACGCGATGAGATCCTTCAGGGCCTCGGCCTGGGACGACAGCTCCTCGGCCGCGGCCGACAGCTCCTCCGCCGCCGAGGCGTTGCGCTGGGCCACGAGATCGACCTCGCTCATGGCGCGGTTGACCAGGCCGACGCCGGCGGCCTGCTCGTCCGAGGCCGCGGTGACCTCCTGGACCAGCTCGGCGGTCTCGCGGATGGTCGGCACGAGGTCGCCCAGCAGCTTGCCGGAGTGCTCGGCCACCTGCATGGTGGAGCCGGCGAGCTCGCCGATCTCCTGCGCCGCGGCCTGGCTGCGCTCGGAGAGCTTGCGGACCTCGGTGGCGACCACCGCGAAGCCGCGCCCGTGCTCACCCGCCCGCGCCGCCTCGATGGCGGCGTTGAGCGCCAGCAGGTTGGTCTGGTAGGCGATCTCCTCGATGATCGAGATGCGCTGCGCGATGGTCTTCATGGCGCTGACCGACTCGCGCACCGTGCGCCCGCTCTCGTCGGCATCGGAGGCGCCGCGGCGGGCCATGTGCTGCATCTTGCGGCTGTTCTCCGCGTTCTGGGTGATCGAGGCGGTCATCTCCTCCAGGCTGGAGGTGGTCTCCTCCAGGGCCGCCGCCTGCTCGCTCGTCCCCTGGGCCAGGCTCTGCGCCGTGGCCGAGACCTGGCCGGAGGCGGCTGAGACCGCCGAGGCGCCTGAACGCAGCTCGCGGATGAGCTGCGTCAGGCGCTCGACCATGGCGGCGAGCGCGCGGCCGAGCACGTCGTGCTCCGAGCGCGGACGCACGCTCGCCGCCAGCTCGCCGCTGGCGAGCTTCTCGGCCACGTCCGCCATCTCGCGCTGCGAACGGATCATGTCGCGCATGGACGCCAGCATCAGGCCCGCCTCGTCCTGGCGGTCCACCTCGATCTCGTCGCTCGTGTCGCCCGTGGACAGCCGCTCGGCGATCCGCACGACTTGCAGGATGGGACGGGTGATGCTGCGCGCAAGCAGCAGGGAGATCGTGGCGGCGAGCACCAGGGCGATGACCACCAGCACCGACAGGATCAGGAGGACGCTCTTGACCTGCGCGGCGACCTCCGGCTCGGCCCGATCCATCCGCTTGGCGTAGTCCTTGGAGATCGTCGCCGTCCTGTCCATGAGCGCCTTCAGGTGCGCATCGCCCGCCCGCATCGCGTCCATGGCCGCGCGCGGCGTCGCGACCTGTCCGCTCCGGACCTGCCGGAGCAGGCCCTGGAATTCCGTCTCGTAATCGTTGACCAGGTTGCGCAGGTCGCGGATCGCGGCGATGTCCTCGCCCTGCCTCGCGTCCTTGCTGACCAGGTCGAGGGCGCCCCCCAGTTGCTTGCGGGTCTTCGTCCACTCCTCGGCGATTTTGTCCCTCTCCTCGGGGGAGGCGACGTTCAGGATCAGCCTCTGCTCGGTGTTCTGCAGGTGGAGCGAGATGAGCTGGACCCCGGCAAACCCCTTGGCCAGCCGCAGGTCGTTGCGGAGGATGTCCAGCATGGCGTTCGACGCGTTCTGCACCCCCCAGAAGCCGGCTCCGGCCATGGCGACGACCAGGAAGACCAGCAGCCAGAGGGCAAGCGCCAGCCGGCGCCCGATTTTCATGTCCTTGAACATCGATCTCCTCCTTCGAACCCCGGTTAGGCGCGCGCTTCGCGGCGGACCGCCTCGCGCAGCAGGGCCGGCACGTCCAGGATCAGCGCCACCCGGCCATTGCCCAGCACCGCCGAGCCCGAGAGTCCCTGCACCCCCTGGAAGATCTTCCCCAGGGGTTTGATCACGGTCTGACTCTTGCCAAGGAGAGCGTCCACGGCGAGCCCCGCCAGGCTGCCGTCGCTCTCGACGATCACGACGTTCTCTCGCGTCCGCCCATTGCGCTCAGTCGCCTCACCGAGCTCGAACAGCTCGCGCAGGCGCAGATACGGCAGCGGCGCGCCGCGCAGGTCGATCACACCCGAGGAGTGCCCCTCGGGCCGCTCCCCGTGCGGCATGTCGACGCACTCGACGATGCTCTCCAGCGGGATGACGAAGCTCTCGCCGCCCGCGTTCACCAGCAGGCCGTCGATGATGGCGATGGTGAGCGGCATGCGCAGGCTGAACGTGGCGCCGCGGCCGGGCGTCCCCTGGACCGACACCGAGCCGCGCAACGCCTCGACGTTGCGCCGCACCACGTCGAGCCCCACGCCGCGGCCCGAGATGTCGGTCACCGCGCCCGCCGTGGAGAAGCCCGGCTCGAAGACCAGGCGGAAAAGATCCGGGTCGGCCAGCTTGTCGGGCTCCTCGATCCCCGGCAGCCGGCGCGCCCGCTCGAGGATCCGCGCGCGGTCCAGCCCGGCGCCGTCGTCGGAGACCTCGACCACGATGCTGCCGGCCGAATGGTAGGCCCGCAGCGTGATCCGGCCCTGCGGGTCCTTGCCGCGCGCCCAGCGCTCGGCCGGCGGCTCGATCCCGTGGTCGATCCCGTTGCGCACGAGATGGGTGATCGGATCGCGCAGGCTCTCGATGACCGTGGCGTCGACCTCCGCCTCTTCGCCTTCGAGGACGAGCTGGACAACCTTGCCCTGCGCCTGGGCGAGGTCGTGCACGACGCGGGTCTGCTGGCGGAAGAGCGGCCCCACCTGCACCATGCGCAGCTCCATCACCAGCTCGCGGAGCTGCAGGAAGAGCGCGTCGATCCCGGAGAAGATCTCCTGGAAATCGTTGCGCCGGGTGTCCGGGTGCTCGAGCGCCTCGGCCATGCGGCCGCGGGCCACGGTGAACTCTCCCATCAGGTCGAGGAGCTGGTCGAGCTTGCGCAGGCCGACGCGCAACGTGCGCGCGGACCGCCGTCCGCTCCCGGCCGCGGCCGTGCCGGGCGCGCCGCCGGCTCCGTCCCCCGACCCCCCACCGGTCTCCGCCGCGGCGAGAGGGCTCCCGGCGTCCTGCAGCGAACCGCTCAGGGCGGCCATCAGGTCCGCGGGCGCCTCCTCGGTCATCTGGCCCGTGGACTCGCCCTCGCGCAGCATCCGGCGCAGCACGTCGACCGACCGGAGCAGGAGCGCGACCACGCGCGGCGTCACCAGCGCCTCACCGGCGCGCAGGCGGTCCAGGGCGCTCTCCAGCTCGTGGCAGAAGGCCGCCAGGGTGTCGAACCCGAGCGCCGCGGCGTTCCCCTTGAGCGTGTGGGCGTTGCGGAAGATCGTGGCCACCAGCTCGGGGTCGTCGGAGTGCGTTTCGAGGGCCAGCACGGCCTCCTCCATCTCGAGAAGACGCTCGTTGGATTCCCCGAAGAAGGTCTGGAACAGGAGGTCGTAGTCGAGCACGGCGCGCTCTCCGCAGGGGTCGGCTAGAGCCGCCGGATCCAGCTTCCGCCGGTGTCCGTGTGGAAGATGAGCTTGCGCCCGCGCTCGCCGCCAACGTCCTGGGCCAGGACCGGAATGCTGCGCTCTCCGAGCAGACGGAGGGCGATCTCCACGTTCTGCAGCCCCAGGTGGCGGCTGCGCTCCCGCATCGGCTCCAGCACGCACGCGCCGCCGAAGACCTTGGACAGCAGGCGTTCGTGGCGGGCGCCCAGGCGCACCAGCCCGGCGAGGAGCGTGGAGATGGCGGTGTTGCCGAACTTCGGCGACGTGGGGCCCTTGTCGGGTCCCGCGGGGAGCAGGAAGTGCGTGAGCCCGCCGATGCCTTCGGCGGGATCCCAGACACAGGCGGCGACGCAGGAGCCCAGGATCGTCGTGACCTGGCTGGGCTCGGTGGACAGGTAGAGCTGACCGGCGAAGAGATAGGCGGTCTTGCGTTCCTTCTCGTCCGCTCCAAGCTCCGCCTTGTCCGCGCCGCGGCCCTGTCCGGCCTTCCGCCTCTCGGCCAACATCACGACGCCTGCGTCATTCCGGGGATCCTCTCGCTGTGCAGCCGCGTCACATACAGTGCCGTCGCGGCATGGCTCGCGAGAAGGTTGAAGAGCTCGTAGTCGACGGCTTCGAGAGCGCTCTTCTGGGGCAGGAGACGGAAGATCGCGAGCGCCCCCGACACCTTGCCCTCCAGCCTCAGGGGGACGCAGGCCGTGAGGTTCGCCTCGCGCGGCGTGCGCGACAGGTCGAGCCCCTTGCCGGGGAGGAAGATGTCGCCGGTCATGGCGGTCTTGCCGATGATCCCAGAGCCGAGCGGGACCGTGGCATAGACGATCGGGTCGATCCCGAACGAGCCGATCAGGCGCAGGGCGGTCCCGTCGGAGTCCATCTCGTAGATCGCCAGCTCCTCGGAGCCGATCAGGTTGATGATGATCTCCTTGACGGCCGCCAGCACCTCGCCGCGGTCGAGAGTGCTGTGGAGCTGATAGCTGGCCACATAGAGGTTGGCCAGGTTGTTGTTCTGCTGCTCCACCTCGAAGTACTGGTGGGAGTACTGCTGATTGGCAGCCTCGATCTCGGCGAGCTGGCGCCGCAGCTCGCTCTGCTCGTGGTAGATGCGGTCGAGCTCCTCGCGCAGCGCCAGGAGCTTCTCCTGCAGCGTCATCTTCTCGCTCAGGAGGCGGCCCTTCTCGGACTCCAGAGAGGCCACCAGCCGGCGCAGCTTCTCGTTCTCGTTCAGGAGGTCCTGCACGTACCGCCGCGTGTCCTCGCGGACCTTGAGGATGTAGCTTCCCTGCCCCTCGCCGTCCTTCTTCGTGGTCATGGCTCCGTGCGCCTCCTAATCGCCCAGCAGATTCTTGATCTTGCTCAGCAGCACTATCGGGTCGAGGGGCTTGACGACATAGTCGTTGCAGCCGCTCTGGAACCCCTTCTCGACATGGGATTCCTCGCCCCGGGTGGTGACCATGATGATGGGCGTGGTGCGGGTCGGCTCGCTGTCGCGCAGGCGGCGGCAGACCTCGAACCCGTCCATCTTGGGCATGACCACGTCCAGGAGGATCAGGTCGGGCGTGTGTGTCAGCGCGGCCTGGACCGCGGCTTCGCCGTCCTTGGCGGTGATGAGCTGATACCCGCCGCTGCTAAGGACCATCTGCTCCAACATCAGCATGGTGCTCGAGTCGTCAACGAGCAGAATCTTCTTCGAGCTCAACTTTCGTCTCTCCCTTTACGGCCGTTCGGGGGCCGCTCCCAGCCTGTCTCTGCCAGGGCCTTCAGCGGTTGACGCGAAGGGTCGAACGCCTTCGAGGCTACGGCAGCTTCGTCTGTGGACCAGTTGGGTCGATAAGCGGGACAGACACTACCACTTCACCCGCGGGTTGTCTACAGTGCCATGGGGGTAACTTCGCAAGTACCCAGATGCGTGGAGGTGCACCCACCCTCAACAAAAGCACCCGCCTGCGCCCCGGATGCCTTGGAGTACGCCGAGGCGGCGCTACGGGGATTCGAGAGCTATGGGGAGAGTGCGACGGAGATGATTGAGTAGGACTCGCGGGTTGATTGCGAAGATCCGCGGGGCGTAGCACCTCAGCCTCAGGCCCGCTCGCCCAGGGTTCACACCCTGGGCTACCGAATGTCGCCCTCCGGGCTCGCAAAGATGGCGGTCGAAAGGGTGCTGCGCATCTCCCCGGGCTCCGGGCCGGCGGGACGCCGGCGCTCCCAGGATTCCCTCCGGCGCAAAGTTGGCCGATCCATGGCCGGTTGAGCCTGGTCTGGCGCTGCCTACCGGAGCTGAACGGACGGTCTGTCCCGATTTGGCGCTGTCCACAGGTCCAGGACGGACGGTTGACGCCGGTCTCGCGCGGTCCACCGTTGCAGGACGGACGGTCGGCCCTGGCTCGTGCGCCGCGACTGCTCCAGGTCGGACGGTTGACGCTCCAGGAGAGACTGTCCGACCCGGACCGTGAACTGTCCGTGCTGCAGCAGCCACTGTCCGACCTGCTCCGTGAACTGTCCGACCCGCACCAACAACTGTCCGACCTGTGGAACAGACCGTCCGACCTCCAGACGGGACTGTCCGACCTGCAGGGTGAACCGTCCGTGGATCAGGGCCAACTGTCCGTCCTGGAGGTCCGTCCTCTCTGGTGGGCTCGCGTCTACCCCGTGTCCCACCTCTTGAGGATCATCTGGATCTCGTCGCGGTGGGTGGTCTCGTCGCGGATCAGGTCGTCGAACTCCACGGCCAGGCCGTAGTGGCCGAGGGACTCGGCCTGCTTGCGGCGCTTGACGTAGCGGTCGATCGTCTCGATCTCGTCCTCAAGAGCGTTCCTCAGCATCTCCCTGGCGTCCCGGCCCTGCTTGACCGGCGCGGCCTGGGTGGTCGGGGTGCCTCCCAGGGCGACGATCTTGTCGGCGAGAATCTGGGCGTGCCCGAGCTCGTCCGGGATCTCGGCCTCGAAGAATTGCCGCAGCTCCATCCGCCACTGCCCCTGCACCTGGCTGGCGTAGGTCCGATAGGCGATAACCGCCCCATATTCGTGGGCCAGGTCGACGTTCAGCCCCTCCAGGAACTCTTCCTGGCTGATGTTTCCCGACCGGGTTTCGGTGCGTTCCATCGTCTCAGTTGCCATGTCGCGTCCCTCCTCCATGTCCATGGTCCGCATTCTTTTGTATGCAAAATCCCGACCTCCGGCCGTCGTGCTAGGCTTCCCCGGCCTATGAAGACGATCCGGATCGGGAACGGCCAGGGGTTCTGGGGCGACAACGTCGATGCGCCGGTGGAGCTGCTCCGCGGCGGGCCGATCGACTACATCGGCATGGACTACCTGGCCGAGGTCACCCTCTCGATCATGATGCGGCAGAAGCTCAAGGACCCGCGCCTGGGCTATGCCACGGACTTCATCGGCTTCGTCCGCCGGGTGCTGCCCGAGATCCGCGAGCGCAATGTGCGCATCCTGGCCAACGCCGGCGGCCTGAACCCGCGGGCCTGCCGCGAGCGGATCTTCGAGGTGGCCAAGGAGCTTGGGGTCCAGGGCCTGCGCGTGGGCGTCGTGGAGGGGGACGACCTCTTCCCCCGGCTGCGCGACCTGGTGGCAGCCGGGCACGAGCTGAAGAACATGGACACCGGCGAGCCCATCGCGGCGCACGTCGACCGGGTCATGAGCGCCAATGCCTACCTCGGGGCGCGGCCGGTGGTGGAGGCCCTGCGGCAGGGGGCGCACATCGTCCTCTGTGGCCGGATTACGGACACGGCGCTCGCCCTCGCTCCCATGATCCACGAATTCGGCTGGGCCGAGGACGACTGGAACTGCCTGGCCGCCGGCACGATCGCCGGTCACATCATCGAATGCGGCGCCCAGTGCACGGGCGGCAACTTCAGCCGCTGGTGGGAGGTCCCCGACCTCTGGAACGCTGGCTATCCCATCGTCGAGGCCCGCGCGGACGGCACCTTCACGGTCACCAAGCACACGGGGACAGGCGGCATGGTGACGGTCGACACCGTCTCCGAGCAGCTCCTCTACGAGATGGGCGACCCCGCGGGGTACCTCACTCCGGACGTGACCGCCGACTTCACCTCGATCCGCCTGCGGCAGGACGGCAAGGACCGGGTCGAGGTCTCGGGCATCCAGGGCAAGCCGCGCACGCCGTTCCTCAAGGTCTCAGGCTCCTATCTCGCCGGCTACAAGTCGAGCGGCCAGATCACGGTCTCCGGTCCGCGTGCCGTCGACAAGGCGAAGCTCGCCGCCGAGGTGGTCTGGAAGCGGCTGGAGCGGGCCGGGGTCAGCTTCGACCCGGAGCACCGGTCGGAGGAGCTGCTCGGCACCGGCGCCTGCCTGCCCGGCATCTTGCCGGCGGCGGACGAGCCGCCCGAGGTGGTCCTCCGCCTCGGCGTGCGCGATCCCGACCCTCAGCGGGTGGAGCGCTTTGGCATGGAGATCGCGCCGCTGATCACCGCCGGCCCGCCCGGCGTGACCGGTTTCGCGGGCGGCCGGCCCAAGCCGCAGGAGGTCATGGCCTACTGGCCCGCGCTGCTCGCCCGCGAGGAGGTCGAGGGCCGGATCGAGGTCACGGTGGAGGAGGTGTGAGCGAGGAGCGATCTCTGCTCCGTGCCTGGTACGGCGGCCTGCTCGCCGGGCTGCTGCCGATCCTGGTCCTGGGTTTCCTCTACAGCGCGCTCGCCGACCGTCTCATCTTCGTGGCCTGGGCGCTCGCCGCGGCCGTCTGCTGGGTGGTGCTGCTGCGGCAAGGCCTGCAGCAAGGCTGGCCGGGACCGCGCCTGATCGGCGCCATGGCGCTGCTGGCTGCCGTCGCCCTCGGCGGCTTCGCGCTCCTGGAGCGGCGGCACCACGAGATCCTCGACCTGGGCTTCCGAGCCGTGTTCCCCGGCCTCTATCATCCGCTGGCCACCCGGCCGGCGACGGTAGGCGCCGTTGGCGCGGTCTGTGCCTTGCTGGGCGGAGTAGCCCTGACGTTGAGCCTGAAGAGGAAGACGAAATGAGAGTGCGGCTACCCTGCCTTGTGTTGCTGTTGCTTTCAGCCGTCGGGGTAAGTCGAGGTGTTGCGGCTGAGACGCCTGGCCAAGAGGGGATTGAGCAGCTTCCCGAGAACGCCGTGGAGCTTTTCAAGAAAGCTTGCGAGGAGGGCGATGCGGAAGGCTGCGCGAATCTCGGAACCATGTACTTACAAGGCATGGGTGGGTTGACTGCCGACCCGGCGAAGACCGTGGAGCTCTACCGGAAAGCCTGCGACGGTGGTCAGGCACCAAGCTGCCATGATCTCGGAGTTATGTACTCAGAGGGCGAGGGTGGGCTGCCTGTCGACTTGGCGAAAGCCGCGGAGCTCTACCGCAAGGCTTGCGACGGCGGCTTGGCGCTTGGCTGCTTTAGCCTCGGAAATTTGTACGCAAACGGCAACGGCGGGCTGCCTGTCGACCCGGTGAAGGCTGTGGAGCTCTTCCGCAAGGCTTGCGACGGTGACGTCGCGGCTGGCTGCTATAACCTCGGTCTTTGGTACACAAAAGGCAAGGGCGGGCTGCCCGCCGACCCGGCGAAGGCCGTGGAGCTCTTCCGCAGGGCTTGCGACGACGGCTTGGCGACTGGCTGCTCGAAGCTCGCATATATGTACGCAGACGGCGAGGGCGGGCTGCCTGCTGACCCGGTGAAGGCTGTGGAGCTTCACCGGAAAGCCTGCGACGGCGGCTGGGCGACGAGCTGCGCCATGCTCGGGGTTTATTACGCAAAAGGCGAGGGCGGGTTGCCTGCTGACCCGGTGAAGGCCGTGGAGCTTCACCGGAAAGCCTGCGACGGCGGTACGGCAGAAGGCTGCTATAACCTCGGAGGTTCGTACGCAAAAGGCATGGGCGGGCTGCCTGTCGACCCGGCAAAGGCTGCGGAGCTCTATCGGAAAGCCTGCGACGGCGGTATGGCAGAAGGTTGCACTAGCCTCGGGCATTCGTATGCAAAAGGCAAGGGCGGGCTGGCTGCCGATCCGGTGAAGGCTGTGGAGCTCTACCGCAAGGCTTGCGACGATGGCTCGGCGGCTGGCTGCGCCGAGCTCGGAGCCAGGTACCTGCTCGGCAAGGGAGTACCAAGCGACCCGGCGAAGGCTGTGGAGCTCTACCGGAAAGCCTGCGACGGTGGTCAGGCAGAAGGCTGCTATAACCTCGGAGTCATGTACTGGGAGGGCACGGGCGGGCTGGCTGCCGACCCAGCGAAGGTCGTGGAGCTCAACCGCAAGGCTTGCGAAGGCGGCTTGGCGGCTGGCTGCTCAAATCTCGGAACTTTGTACGAAAAAGGCGAGGGCGGGCTGGCTGCCGACCCGGCGAAGGCCGTGGAGCTCTATCGCAAGGCTTGCGAAGGCGGCTGGGCGGCTGGCTGCTCGAATCTCGGAGCTTTGTACGCAAAAGGCGAAGGCGGGCGGCCTGCCGACCCGGTGAAGGCCGCGGAGCTCTACCGCAAAGCTTGCGAGGGCGGCTTGGCGGCTGGCTGCCATAATCTCGGAAATTCGTACGCAACTGGCGGGGTAGGGCTGCCTGTCGATCTGGCGAAGGCCGTGGAGCCCTACCGCAAGGCTTGCGAAGGCGGCTGGGCGCCTAGCTGCTATGCCCTCGGCAATTTGTTGTACGCGGAAGGCGAAGGCGGGCTCTCTGTCGACCCAGTGAAGGCTGTGGAAGCTCTACCGGAAAGCCTGCGACGGTGGTCACGCAGAAGGCTGCTATAACCTCGGAATTTTGTACGCAAAAGGCGAAGGCGGGCTCTCTGTTGACCCTGTGAAGGCTGTGGAGCTGTACCGGAAAGCCTGCGATGGTGGTATGGCAGAAGGCTGTCATAAACTCGGAATTTCGTACGCAAACGGCAAGGGCGGGCTGACTGTCGACCCAGTGAAGGCTGTAGAGCTCTACCGGAAAGCCTGCGATGGTGGCATGGCAGAAGGCTGCTATAACCTCGGAATTTCGTACGACAATGGCAGTGGCGGGCTCTCTGTCGACCCGGTGAAGGCTGTAGATCTCTACCGGAAAGCCTGCGATGGTGGTATGGCAGAAGGCTGTCATAACCTCGGAGATTCCTACGCAAAAGGCGAAGGCGGGCTCTCTGTCGATCCAGTGAAGGCTGTGGAGCTTTACCGCACGGCTTGCGCCGATGGCTCGGCGGCTGGCTGCACCGAGCTCGGAGCCATGTACCTGCTCGGCTGGGGAGTACCAAGCGACCCGGCGAAGGCTGTCGATCTTTTTACGAGGGCCTGCGACGGCGACTGGGCGGCTGGCTGCGATATCCTCGGATTTGTGTACGCAACTGGCGAGGGCGGGCTTTCTGCCGACCTGGCGAAGGCCGTGGAGCTTTACCGGAAAGCCTGCGACAAAAATCACGCGGAATCTTGCAAATCCCTCGGGGATATGTACCTGGCTGGAAGTGGAGGACTGGCGGCAAGCCCGGCAAAGGCCGGCGAGCTCTATGACAAAGCATGCAAGGGAGGGGATCAGCAAGGGTGCGCCGAGCTCAAAAAATTGAGCTCCACTCCTTGAAAACGGAGATTCGCCCCCCATGCCGCGCTTCAAGCTCGACTGGAGAATGGAATGAGAGTACGCCTCTACGACGTGGCGCTCGCCCGCTCGGGCGACAAGGGCGATGCGAGCAATGTCGGCCTGATCGCCCGCACGCCGGAGATCTATGCCGCGATCCGGGACCAGACCACGCCCGAGCGCGTGCAGGAGCACTTCCGGGAGGTCTGCCGCGGCCGCGTCGAGCGCTTCGAGGTGCCGAACCTCCTGGCCTTCAACTTCATCCTCCACGACTCCCTCGGCGGCGGCGGGACCGAGAGCCTGAAGACGGACGCCCAGGGGAAGACCCACGCCCAGGGGCTCCTCCAGATGGAGGTGGAGCTCCCGGACGAGCTGGTCCAGGCGGCCGTGGGTCGATCGGATCGATGAGCCTCCTCGAGACGCACCGTGACGGCGACCTCCTGCGGGTGACGCTGAACGATCCGGCGCGGGCCAACGCCTTGTCCCCGGAGGTGATCGGCGAGCTGACCGAGATCTACCGCCGCCACCTGCGGAGCGAAGGCGTCCGCGCCGTCCTGCTGTCGGGCGCCGGCAAGAACTTCTCGGCCGGAGCGGACCTGGAGCACCTGCGGGCGCTCCGCGACGCGGGGCCGGAGGAGAACCTTCGCGATTCGCTGCGCCTGCGCGACCTCTTCGAAGCGGTCCTCCGCCAGGAGGCCCTCACGATCGCTCTCGTCCACGGCGCCTGCGTGGCCGGCGGCTGTGGCCTCGCCACGGCGCACGATTTCGTGGTGGCGGCCGACGATGCCCGCTTCCTCTACAGCGAGGTCCGGATCGGCTTCGTGGCGGCGCTGGTGGCGACCTTTCTCCCGTTGCGCCTGCGCGGCTCGGACATCCGCGAGCTGCTGCTCAATCCCCAGTTCCTCGATGCCCGCAAGGCGCTGGAGATCGGGCTGGTCAACCGGATCTGCCCCGCGGCCGACCTGTCAGGGGTGGGCGACGCGCTGGCGGCGCAGGTGCTGGAGACCGGCAGCTCGGAGTCAATCGCCCGCACCAAGCGGCTGCTTCTGGAGGTGATGGGCATCCGGCTCGACGAGGCCCTCGGCCACGCCGCCGAGGTCAACGCCGCCGCCCGCGCCACGGACGACTGCAAGCGCGGCATCGCCACGTTCCTCGAGACCAAGAAGCCGCCGAAGTGGAGATGAGGTGATGGTGCGCCTCCTCTTGTTCGACATCGACGGCACGCTGCTGGACTGCGGCGGGCAGGCGAAGCCGGTGTTTGCCGAGGTGCTGGAGGAGGTCTTCGGCCGGTCCGGAGACTGGCGGGCGTACGACTTCTCCGGCAAGACCGACGGCCGGATCACGCTCGACCTGGCGACCGGCGCCGGGCTTTCCGAGGACGAGGTCCGGGAGGGTCTGCCGCGGGTCCGCGAGATCTACGTCGAGAGGTTGGAGCGCGCCCTCGACCGCCAGCGGATGCGACTCCTGCCGGGCCTGCCCGACCTCCTGGAACACCTCGCGGCCCGGGACGACATCGAGCTCGCTCTCCTCACCGGCAACTGGGAGCCGGGGGCGCGGACCAAGCTGTCGCGCTTCGATCTCAATCGGTTCTTTCCCTTTGGCGCCTACGGCTGCGACGCCGTGGACCGCAACGACCTGCCGCCCGTCGCCCTGGACCGGGCCGAGCGCCACCTCGGCCGCCGGTTCCAACCCGACGAGGTGCTCATCATCGGCGACAGCCTCCACGACATCGCCTGCGCCCGCGCCCACGGGATTCCCGTTCTGGCCGTGGCCACGGGGTGGACCCCGGCCGAGGATCTGCGGGCGGCGGGGGCGGACTGGGTGGTGGAGGATTTGCGGGCGGCGGACCTCACCCCCTAGCCCCCTCTCCCATCTCCCACCCGCCCATCCCCGGGAGAGGGGGAACGTAGTTGATGCCTGTGTGGCGATCTCGCGGAACGGCTCCGGATGCGTCCCCCCTCTCCCGGCGGGGGGTGGAAGGGAGATGGGAGAGGGGGTGAGGTTTCCTTCCGCCCCCCTCCCGTGTCTGAGCAGGTAAGGTGAAAATGATGACCACAGAACGAGCAGCGACCGTTTCAAGCGGGTGGGGAGGTGGGTTGCGGGAACGATCCGAGGGAGCGCAGGAAGGCAGGCTGCTGGCGGCGCTCGCGGCAGGAGACCGCGAGGCGGCGGAAAAGCTGGTCGAGTCGACGTATCGCACGGTCTATGCGCTGCTGCGCCGGCTGTGCGGTGACCCCGACCTGGCGTCCGATCTGACCCAGGAGACCTACCGTAAGGCCTGGGACGCTCTGGCCGGGTTCGATGGCCGGTCCCAGTTCTCGACCTGGCTCTGCCGCATCGCCTACAACACCTTCCTCAACCATGTCCGCAGGCCACGCCTCTTCGTCCCTCTGGAGGAGGGCGTGGAGGCCACCTCTCCGGACCCCGACCCCGATCCTGAAGAGATCGTGGGACAGGCGATGGCCGGAGACCGGCTGCGGCGAGCTGTGCTCGCCCTGCCGGAGGAGCTCCGCTTCACCGTGACCGCCCTCTTCTGGGGCGACCTCCCGGTCAAGGAGGTCGCACAGCACGAGGGGGTCACCCCTGTCGCCATCCGCAAGCGCCTGAAGAGGGCGCTCCAGATCCTGGCGCGCACGCTCGAGGAGGATGCCCGATGAGCCCCTGGACTGAACGTGAAGTCGCCCGCAAGCTGGCGGAGCGCGACGATATCGAGCCGCCCGAGGGGCTGCTCGAAAAGATCAAGAGCGAGATCCCGCCGGTGGTCAATGTCGGGCCACGGGTCCTGGGCGACAACGTCCGTGCCTTCCCCAGCCCGGGATCCCGCGAGCCCCGGCAGCGGAGGTGGCTGATTGCCGCCTCGCTGGTCGCCACGATCGGCGGCGGCCTGGTCGCCCTGCAGGTCATGAAAGTGACGCCCCAGCCCGAGGAGCTGGAGGCCGTCCGGAAGCCGGTCGCCGAGGAGCAGAAGATCCGGCCGCTGAGCCCTCCGCCCCCTGCGGCACGGGCCGTTCCGCCTCCGGCAGCCTCCCCGGACAGCGAGACCGCACAGATGGCCGCCGATGCCGTGCCGGCGTCTCCCAAGCCGGTGCCGCAGGCGACGCGACGGGACGAGCAGGAGGAGCTCAAGGCGCTGGGCTATGTGGGTGAGCGTCCGGCGAAGGAGAAGGATGAGGCGCGGCGGCAGAGGGCTGCTGACGAAGTCGTCACGATCACCTCCGAGTCGCCGCTGCTCGACAAGCGTAGGAGCTCCACGGGAGCCATCATCAATCAGCGGGAGCTCGAGAGGATCCCCGCCGCGCGGGACCCCTGGGCCAACGCCCCTCCGCCTGCCGCGGAGCCGGTCCAGCCGGTCGAGGTCCCCGACCAGCTTGCCGAGGTCGAAGGCGTGGAAGGAGGCGTGGAAGGAGGAGTCGCCGGCGGCGTGGTGGGAGGGGTCCCCGGTGGTGTGCCCGGGGGCACGGTCGGTGGAGTTGCGGCTGGCCCCGGTGCCGTCATGGACGATTCTCCGCTGCGCGTCGGGGGTGAGGAGCCGGTGGACCGGTTCCGCGACAACAGGTTCCAGGCCGTGGGCACCAATCCGTTCACGGAGACGGGCACGGACGCGCTCTCCACCTTCGGGCTGGACGTGGACACCGCCTCCTACACCGTGGCACGGGGATTCCTGCGCGAAGGCCGGCTGCCGGACCCCGCCTCCGTCCGGGTCGAGGAGTTCGTCAACTTCTTCCGCTACGGCGATCCGGCGCCGACCCGGACGGACTTCGCCCTCCGCGCCGAGGGGGCCCCGACCCCCTTCGCGCCCGCCGACCACCGCCTGCTGCGCTTCAACCTCCGCGCCCGGGAGGTCCGGCCCGAGAACCGCAAGCCCTCGGTGCTGACCTTCGTGGTCGACGTCTCCGGGTCGATGGACGCGCAGAATCGCCTGGGTCTCGTCAAGGAGTCCCTCGGCCTGCTGCTCGACCAGCTCCGTCCCGGCGACAAGGTCGGTTTGGTGGTCTACGGGAACGACGCCCGGGTAGTGCTCGAGCCGACGGCCGACCGCGAGGCGGTCCGCCAGGCGACCCAGAGCCTGCGGGCCGAGGGTGCGACCAACGCCGAAGCCGGCCTGATCGCCGGCTACGACCTGGCTCGCCGGTACTTCCGCAACGGCGCGATCAACCGGATCATCCTCTGCTCGGACGGGGTGGCGAACGTGGGAGCCACAGGACCCAACGCCATCCTGGAGCGGATCGGCCGCGAGGCCCGGCAGGGGATCGAGCTGACCACGCTCGGCGTGGGCATGGGCAGCTACAACGACGTCCTGATGGAGCAGCTCGCCGACAAGGGAGACGGCGGCTACGCGTACATCGACAACCTCGCGGAGGCCCGCCGGGTGCTGGTGGATCAGCTCTCCGGCACGCTCCAGACGCTCGCCAAGGACGCCAAGGTCCAGGTCGAATTCGACCCCAAGGCGGTGGTGCACTGGCGTCTGATCGGCTACGAGAACCGGCTGCTCAAGCACGAGCAGTTCCGCGACAACACGGTGGACGCAGGCGAGGTCGGCGCCGGGCACAGCGTGACGGCGCTCTATGAGGTCCAGCTCAGGCCCGGGGTCCAGAACAGCCAGAAGATCGCCACCTTCCGGCTGCGCTACCGGGTGCCCGGTACCGGCGAGCAGCAGGAGACGGTCAAGGAGTCTCCGGGCCTCGGATCTGGCCGCGAGCTGGGACAAGGCGCCGCGGGGTCTCCGGCTGGCCTCCCTGGTGGCCGAGCTCGCCGAAGTCCTGAAGGGTGCCCCGACGGCGAAGGAGGGCAATCTGGACGAGGTCCTGCGCCGCTCGCGCCGGCTGGTGAACGAGCTCTCGACCTCGGACCAGGGGCCGGACGTGGCCGAATTCGCCCGCCTCGCCGCCCGCGCCGCCCGGCTCAAGAGGCAAGGCGCGTCGGCGGGCGGGAATTGAGGCAGGCCGATATCTAATGGGGGCGGGTCTGGACGGCCCGCCTCCTGTCTCGTGACGAAGTAAGTGTCTTGACTTGCAGGGGTCTTCGAAACCGTTGCCAGCGAACGAGATTGACCCGCCAGGCACCCGGCCCGTCGTGTCATCCTGAGCGTAGCGAAGGATCTGGGCGGTGGTCGGTCCCGGAAGCACGAACGCAACGGACTCGCAGCCTCCCTGCCCCCAGATCCTTCGCTACGCTCAGGATGACACGACGGGCCTGGGGTCCCAGGACAGATCTCGTCAGCTCGCTAGAAAGCCGCCGTCGACCACGCCCCGAGTCAAAGGTCTCGATCCTCGCGGATGAGATCCGCACTGTCACTGGTCATCCTGCCGGCAAGCCTGCGACGCCACTGCGCGGCGACCCGCGTCGCCTCCTCAATGGTGAACGGCGTAATCACCTTGACCTTTTCGTCCAGAGAACGATCATGCTCTTTCGCCGGACGCGTCAGCCGATCGAGGGCTTCCTGGGTTAGGTCTCGCATTTCACCACCATCATGGCACACCGCTCGCAAGGCGAAGAGCCGGGAATTGACCATCCGGCCTTCCCTGGTCCAAGGAGCTTTGCGATGCTATTGCCCGAGTCTACGGCCGAGAGCGTCATCGAGGAGAGCGTCAACGAGCGGATCTGGCGGGAGACTTCCGAGCGGGTGCGGCGGTATGCCGAGCGCCCGGGGGCGATCGACGACCGCTTGCGGGAAGCTCGACCGGGAGTGGAACGTTCGAACGGATCGTCGAGGCCCATGCGGCGGTCCTCTCCCTGATCGGCCTTGCCCTGGGAGCCCTCGCCAGCCCCTGGTGGCTGCTGCTGCCGGCGCTGATGGCCGCGTTCCTCGTCGAGCACGCCATCCACGGCTGGTGCCCGCCCCTGCCGCTCTTCCGCGGCATGGGCATCCGCAGCAAGGCGGAGATCGAGGCCGAGCGCTATGCCCTGAAAGGCCTGCGCGGCGATTTCCGCGGCCTGCAGGGGCCGGCGCCCAGCCGGGCCGCGCGGGCGGAGAGGGCCCTGCACGCCGTCCAGGCCTGATTCGACCCCGGCCGGCGTACAATCGGCCCCCGGTGACGTCCGAACAGTTCGTCCGGGAGGTGCAACTGCGCCGCGAACGAGTCCCCTCGTTCGAGGAGTACCCGTTCGTCCTGCCGGTCCTGCGCAAGTTCACCTCCCTGGAGCTGCACCCGAAGGTCACCTTCCTGATCGGCGAGAACGGAACCGGCAAGTCCACCCTGATCGAGGGGATCGCCGTGGCCTTCGGCCTCAACCCCGAGGGAGGCAGCCGCAACTTCTCCTTCGGAACCCGCCCGTCCCATTCCGAGCTCGGAGAGTACCTGCGCCTGGTCAAGGGGGTCCACCGGCCGCGCGACAGCTTCTTCCTGCGTGCCGAGAGCCTCTTCAACCTGGCGACCGAAATCGAGCGCCTCGACGCCGAGCCTGGCCTCGGGCCGCCGATCCTGCCGGCTTTCGGCGGAGTCTCGCTGCATGAGCAGTCGCACGGCGAGTCGTTCCTGGCGGTCTTCAAGGAGCGCTTCGGGGGCGATGCCTTCTATCTTCTCGACGAGCCCGAGGCGGCCCTCTCCCCCATGCGGCAGCTCGCCATGCTGCGCATCCTCCACGAGCTCGTGCGGGCCGGCTCACAGTTCGTGATCGCCACCCACTCGCCCGTGCTCATGGCCTACCCCGAAGCCTGGATCTATCAGCTCGGCGAGGAAGGCATCGCGCGCATCGACTACCAGGACACCGAGCACTACCAGGTCACCCGCCAGTTCCTCGCCTACCCGGCCCGGATGCTCAAGTACCTGCTCGACGGGAGTTGAGGTCAGGGGCCGTCAACCGCTCCAACAGCGTCAGACGTTCCAGGGCCTCCTCCGTCGTCTGGCCGCACATGTCCTCGGTGGGCCGCAGATGGGAGCAGACGGCCGGGCGCTCGGGCTTGCCGAAGAGCAGGCAGAGGTTGTCTGCGCTGAGCTGGACGCAACGCACGCCCGCAGGCTTTCCGTGCGGCATCCCGGGGATGGGGGAAGAGATCGACGGGGCGATACAGCACGCCCCACAGCCGGCACGGCACTCCATGCAGGCGAGGATATCAGCCGCGGCCCGGCGGCCCGGGGAGTGGCCCCGGCATGGTCGGCGCGGGCAGGGCGAGCGTGATCCCCTCCTCTCCGAAGCGACGCAGCAGGTCGAGGAGGACCACCTGCTGGATGTCCATGTGTAGGTTGTAGTCGGTCGAGAGGACGAAGTACACCAGCTCGAATTGTGGTCCCCGGTCGGAGAGCCGCGCGAGATGGGCACGGTCGAAGCGGACCTGCTGCTGCGCTTCGACGACCTCCCGTAGCAGGGCCACGGCCCTCTCCAGCTTGTCGGGCGGCGTCGCCGGGTCGACAGTGACCTGAAGCCCCACCCGGCGGTCGGCCATCCGCTTGTGGTTGCGGATGCGGCTGCGCGTCAGGTCGCTGTTGGAGAAGATGAGCTGCTCGCCGGAGACGCTCCGCAGGTGGGTGGTCTTGAGGCCGATGCTCTCCACCTTGCCGGTGAAGTCGTCGATCTGGATCGTGTCGCCGATGACGAACGGCTTGTCGAGGACGATCGACAGCGAAGCCAGCAGGTCGCCCAGGACGTTCTGGAGCGCCAGGGCCACGGCCACGCCGCCGATCCCGAGGCCGGCGACCAGGGCCGTGACGTCTACTCCCACGTTGTCCAGGGCGACCAGGAGGAGGACCGTCCAGAGGACGACCTTGCCGACGAAGCCGAGGGCGCCGATCAGGGTGGCCGATGCGGCGTCCACCTCCAGCCGGCGGCGGCGGGTGCGCGCCACCCAGAAGTTGATCCCCGCCAGGGTCCACAAGGTGAGCTGCAGGAGGACCGCCAGGATGGACGACGAGCGGAGGGTGCTGTCGACTTTGGGAGGCAGGTCGAGGGAGATGGAGGCGAAATAGACGACCGGGATGAGGAGCAGGACGCGGCGGGTGCGCTGCAGCGTCGCGACGACGAAGTCGTCGACGTCCGTCCGCGTCCGGCCGGCGAGTTGCACGAGACGCCGGACGGCCAGTCGCCGGACCAGGAGCAGCACGAGATAGGCAGCGACGGCGATCAGGGCCGCGGTCAGCCAGCTCCCGACCGGGTTGCCCAGGAAAGGCAGGCCCATCCACTCGTCCCAGGTCGCTCGCATCTACCCGCAGAACCGGAAATGCCTCGCAAACTCGCGGATCGCCTGCGGGTCGGCGGCGGTGCCTGCGAGAGCGGCTCCCTGGAGGGGCTTGCCGGGGGCTGGATCGGGGTTGAACCAAAGGCCGAGCCGGGCCCGCCGGTCGGCGGGGCAGTCGACGGTCAGCCAGGTGACGAGCCCCTCCCTGCTGCTGCCCTGCATGTTCACGTCGCCGCGGGTGGCCATATAGAGCAGCTCACGGCCTTCGACCTCGATCTTGCCGCGCCCCAGGACCTCGCCGATGTCGGTGTTGGCGCCCGACCTCCCGAGCCAGCCCGGCCGCTTGGCCTTGCCCTCCAGGAAGCTCGCCAGCTCCTCCTTGTCGGCCATCCAGCCGTGCATGCTGAGGAAGATGAAGCCGCGATCGCCCAGGCTGTGATTCTCCTGCTCGCCGGGTTCCGGCGGCCGGTCGGAGAAGATGGCGATGTCGGTCAGCATCGGGATCGAGAAGGCGCCCGTGGGATAGTAGCCGGGGGGCGGCTTCTCGAAGGCGAGGACCTCCCGGGTCATCTGCTCGCGGGCCACCGGGTCTTCCCGGGCCTTCTCCATCTTCTTGCCCGCCTTGTAGCCGAACCAGGTCACGCCGGCCATGACGAGAGCCACGAGGATGCCGCAGCCGCAGCCCAGCCAGATCCAGGGTGACGATTTGGAGGAAGAACGGGGCCGGTCCGCGTCCATGGGGACCTCCGGTCTATTTACATCCGGTCCGGGACCGGCACGCCCAGCAGGTCGCAGACCGCTTCGAGGCCGCGGCCGAAGACCTGTACCGTGGCCAGGCGGGCGGCGCGGACCTGGGGGTCCGGCTCGTGGAGGATCGGGTGCTTGTGATAGAGGGCGTTGAAGCACTGCGCCAAGCCCAGGGCGTGGCGGGCGATCAGCGACAGCTCGAGGCTCTCCGCCGCCTTCTCCACCGCCTCGCCGGTCTGCGCGACCTCCAGGATCAGGTCCCAGAGGTCCTCGCCGAAATGCTCTTCGCCGAGCGTCTCCACCTCGCCGGCCGTGACCTCGTCGGCGAGGCCCTCTTCGCGCAGCCGGCGGCGGATGTTCTTGGCCCGCACCAGCGAGTACTGGAGGTAGGGGCCGGAATCGCCCTCGAAGCTCAGGGCTTCGTCGAAGTCGAAGGCGATCAGCCGGGTGGTGGTCGCCTTGACCATGAAGAAGCGCAGGGCGGCGGTGGCGATCTCGCGCGCCAGGCGGTCCAGCTCCTCGTCCGCCAGGTCGCGGTTGCGCGCCGCGATCTCCTCGCGGCTCTTCGACTGGAGCTGGTGGATCAGGTCGTCGGCCTTGACGCCGATCCCCTTGCGCCCCGACATCTCCAGGCCCTTGCCCGCCTCCTCTCCCTCGTCCAGGTAGCCGAGCTGGCGGGCGGTGGCCGGCGAGAGGGTCACCATCTCGTAGGCGAAATGGACCGAGCGGTCCGCCTCCTCCTTGTGGCCGAGGGCCTGGAGGCCGGCGCGCACGATCTTCTGGAGATAGCTCTGGCGGGCGTCGATGACGTTGATCACCCGCTGCGCGTGGCCGAAGTCGGGGTGCTGGTCCGTGGCATCCTCGCCGAACGTCTCCCAGACCCCCTCCTCCTGCCAGAAGCGGTAGAGGAAGTCTTCGCCGAGCAGGCCGAATTTCCAGAGCTGGTAGGCGATGTCCTTGCCCACGTAGGTCACCGTGCCGTCGGAGCGGACGATCACCTTGTCCGGGTCCTCCAGGCCGGCGAACTCCTCGCTCTGGGAGAGCGGCATGACCCAGCAGCCGGCGTTCTTGCCTTCCTTTTCCAGATGGACGGCGCCGCTCTCCTTGAGCAGCCCGAAGGCTTTGTCGAAGAAGTGCCTACTTCAGGACCTCGCTCTCGCGGGTCAGCAGGTCGTAGCCGACGCCGAGGCGGCGCATGGTGGCGAGGTGGCAGCGCACCACCCGCCGGGCCACCAGCCGGCCGAGGTCGGCGCGCGGCCCGCTGCCGGCCTCCAGCTCGTGCAGGGTCTCGCGGCGCAGCCGCTGGCGGGCGGGATCCTCCTCGTACCAGCGGCCCACCTCGCTGTAGAGGTCCCAGCAGTAGTAGTCGAAGGGCTCGGGGATCGCTTCGACCTCCTCCTGCGACAAGCCGCGCAGGTCGAGGAAGCCGACCACCACGTCGGCGAGCTGGACGCCCGTGTCGTCGATGTAGTTCTGGATCTCGACCGGAACGCCGAGGCTGCGCAGGGCGCGGCCGAGGACGTCGCCCAGGACGGCGTTGCGCAGGTGCCCGATGTGCGCCGCCTTGTTCGGGTTGATGTTGGTGTGCTCGATGACGACCTTGCCGGGTCGGTGATCTCCAGCGTCTCCACCACCCAGCCACCGGGCATCGAGGGCGGCGGCGGCGAAGGCGCGGCGGTCGAGGTACAGGTTGAGATAGCCGGCGCCCTGGACCCGGACGTCACGCACCAGCGGCGGCCGGCGGAGGGCGCCGGCCAGCTCTTCGGCGATGGCGCGCGGATTGCGTTTGAGCACCCGGGCGAGCTGCATGGCCGCGGGGGAGGCCAGGTCGCCGAGCTCCCGCCGCGGGGGGACTTCGAGGACAGGCTCGTGCTCGACCCCGAAGCACTCCCGGATCGTGCGGGCGATTTCGCCCGCCAGCTCCCGCCTCAGCTCCGTCCACATGGCGGCGAGCAGTCTACACTATTGGGTGTAGAGGGCCGGCCCTACCAACGGCCCAAGGGGGACTGCGTGCCCAAGAAGGGAGCTACGACTCCGCTGGCGGCTTCCGCGGGAAGCGCGAACGAAGATGCGCCCGACACCAACCGGCTGGTGCTTCAGATGGAGCGCACCCAGCTCGAGCTGGTGGAGGGAGACATCACCGATCTGGACGTCGACGTCATCGTCAACGCCGCCAACGAGCACCTCCAGCTCGGCGCCGGCGTGGCCGGAGCCATCCGGGCGAAGGGAGGACCGTCGATCCAGGAGGAGTGCAACCGCATCGGGGGGACTCCGGTGGGCACGGCCGTGATGACCGGCGCCGGGAACCTGAAGGCGAAGCAGGTCATCCACGCCGTGGGTCCCCGCATGGGGCAGGGGGACGAGGACAAGCGGCTGGCCTCCGCCGTCCGCTCCGCCCTCGCCCTCGCCGACCGTCACGGCATGAAGTCGATCGCCCTGCCGGCCATCTCCACCGGCGTCTTCGGGTTCCCCATCGAGCGCGCGGCGCGGATCATGCTGACCGAGGTCCAGCGCTTCCTCCAGGGCGGGACCAAGCTCGACCGCGTCGTCCTCTGCCTCTACGGCGAGGAAGCCTTCGGCGTCTTCAAGCGCGAGCTGCGCCGGGGGTTCCGGTAGGCCCCCTCCCCCGACCCCTCCCCCGCGCGGCCACCATCCGCCACCCCGAGCGGGAGAGGGGCGCCCGCACCCAGCCAATCTCCATCTTCAGGCAAGTTCATGCACGTTCCCCCTCTCCCGTTCGGGGCGGGAGGAAAGGGGGACGCACGGGAGAGGGGGTCAGGGGGAGAGGGCCTCAGGCGACGAAATAGGCGCTGGCGCGGAGCTGCAGGCGCGCCCGCGGCTCGAACCCGCTGCCGACCACGGCGAAGGCGCTGGTGCCGCCGAGCACCGGCAGGATGATCCAGCCGTCGAAGCTGTCGCCGCCGGCATAGGGCGGCACCACCGGCTCGATCTCGGCGATCTTGGTCCAGTGGTCCTCGTCCGGATCGAAGGAAGCGCGCAGCTCGACGTAGGCGCGGTCGAGGTCGATGGTGCGTTGCCCCGAGGGATGCCAGATCGAGAAGACGAAGCGCACCTCGTCGTACGAGATCGTCTCCAGGAAGGCTTTGCCGCCGACCAGCAGCGGAAAGGTGAACGACCCCGCCGTGTCGGTGGCGTAGATCTCGGGCGTGGGGTCGAAAACCACCTGGCGGGGGGGTGTGGTCGAGCTCATCGCTCCTCCTCTTCCTTGCGGCCCCGTTGGACCAGATCCCGGGCGAGATGAAGACCCCGTGTAATTCGACTCCTGGTTTCGTCGTCGTCGGCTCCCAGCAGCGGCCCGCCGATCCCGAAGGCGATGGCCCCGGCCGCGGCATAGGCCGGGATCTCCTCGACCCCGAACCCCCCGGCCGCCAGCATCGGGATGTCGCCCAAGGGCTGGCGGAGTGTGGAAAGATAGGTGGGCCCGCCCACGGGCGGGAGGGGGTAGACCTTCACGAGATCCGCTCCCAATTCGTGGGCGTTGACAACTTCTGTGGCAGTCAGTGCACCTAGTATAAGGAACAGGTCGGACTGGCGGGCTTCGCGGGCCACCTCGGCACTGACGTTCGGGGTGACCAGGAACTCGGCGCCGGCGGCGATCGCCTCGCGGGCGCGGGCGGTGGTGGTCACGGTGCCCATCCCATACCAGGGAGGCCCGTCGGGTCCGCGTTCCGCCAGGAGCTCGCGGACGAGGTGCGGAGCGTCAGGGACCGAGAAGGTGATTTCGACCAGCTCGATCCCGGCTCCGGCGAAGAGCCGGGCCTGGCGCGCCGCCTCCTCGCGAGAGGGGGTGCGCACCACGCCGACGATCGGCGCCGAGCGGAGACTGCGAGCGACCAGGGGCTTGAGTCGGACGGTTGTAGTCATGCGGGCGGGAGTTTATCATCCTCCTGCTTGACGGCTCGACCAGGTCTATGCCGGTACTTGGGTGGGCAAGCGGTGCTCACCGGGTTTATGATTGGCTCCCAGTGGAGCGGACCGTTGTGCCAGAAAGCGGACCCTGATGGCTGTGTCTGACCAACCGATAGGAAGGGAGTCTCTCGACCAGCTCCTGCGACGACTCCGTCCCAGGTTGAAGCAAGTGCTTAGCCGATACCGGGTGCCGGCCCACGACGCAGAAGACCTCGTGCAGGAGGCTCTCATCTCCACGATCCAGAAGTGGGACACGATCCAGGACCCCGAGGCCTGGCTCCTGGTCACCCTGCGCAACCGGTGCGTCGTCTACTGGCGGAAGAAGCGCAACAACCTCTACAACACGGTCGACACGGCGATCCTCGAGCTGCTCTCGGAGCCGGTGGCGGCTCCGCAGGAGCGGGCCGAGCTGCTGTGGGACCTGAACGCCCTGCTCGACGAGCTGCCGCCGCGCTGCCGCAAGCTCCTCCAGCTCCGCTATGGCCTTGGCTACGACTCCGCCGAGGTCGCCGCCCAGATGGGCTACCACCCGTCGAGCGTCCGCAAGGTGGCCCGCCGCTGCATGGCCGCGCTGACCTACCAGATGGTCACCCGCGGCTTCACGGCGGCGAAGATCGAAGCCGAGGCTGAATAGGGTCGATCCCGTCCCCCCTCTCCCCAGCCCTCTCCCCCGTACCGGGGGAAAGGGAGCTTTAACCCCCGTACTTGATCGGCTCCCCCAAAGCATTCAGCGAGAAATTGGCCATGATCTGGTGGCCGTTGAAGTCGAGGACCCGGACGTCCTCCTCGCCGTGCTCCAGGTCCTGGGCGATGTTCTCGAAGGAGTGCTCGTAGCGCGACCGGACCGCGTCGAGGTTCACCTCGTAGGCGATGAATTTGTCGATCCCCTTGTAGCGCAGCTTGCTGACCAAGCGCTCGTCGGTCAGCGCCGAATAGGTCGACAGCACCAGGATCGGCCCGCTGCCGGTGAAGATCAGGTACGCACGCATCGCCGGGTTCTCGTTCATCGCTCCTCCTCTTGTCCTTCGGTAAAAACAAACTAGCGTCCCCGCGACGGAGCTGTCAAGGGACGATAGAGTCGGCTGCATGAGCGAGCCCACCCCCGCCGTCGTGCTGGTGCGCCCCCGGGAAGAAGGCAACGTCGGGTCGACGGCGCGGGCCATGGCGAACATGGGGCTCGAACGGCTGATCCTGGTCGAGCCGGCCGCGGTCCTCGGCAACGTCGCCACAGCCTTCGCGGTGGGGGCGAAGCACGTCCTCGACGGCGCGCAGCGGGCGGCCGGCCTGCGGGAGGCCCTGGCGCCGTTCCGCCGCATCGTGGGCACCACCTCGAACCGCGACCGCCGGTGGGAGGTGCCGGTGATCCCGCCCCGCGAGCTGGCGGCCCGGCTGGCCCAGGACCCGCCTGGCACGCCCACGGCGCTCCTCTTCGGACCCGAGGTGGGAGGCCTCACCAACGACGAGCTCGCCCTCGCCAGCCTCCTGGTGACCATCCCCTGCTCGCCGGTCCAGCCGACCCTCAATCTGAGCCAGGCCGTGCTGATCCTCGCCTACGAGCTGTTCGTCGCCCGCGGCGAGCCGCTGCCGCCCGGCAGTCTCCTCGCGGTCGGCGAGCCCGACCCGCCGGCCACGACCGCGGAGCTCGACGGCCTCTTCGACCATGCGGCGCACGTCCTGCGGCGGATCGGCTTCGACCGCGACGACAGCTTTGCAGGCGTGCTGCGAGACCTCCGGCGCCTCGCCGCCCGCGCCACCCCGAACAGCCGCGAGGTCGCCATTCTCCGTGGCATCTGCCGCCGGGCGCAGCGGGCGATCGAGGGTCCTAGGGGCGGTCCAGAAGGGTGACGACGTCGTACCCCAGATCGGCAAACAGCCGGTACACCGTCGAGACCGGCAGCCCGACGACGTTGCTGTAATTGCCGTCGACCGCCTCCACGAAGAGGGCGCCCAGGCCCTGGATGGCGTAGCCGCCGGCCTTGTCCAGCGGCTCGCCGGTGGCCACGTACCAGTCGATCTCCCGGTCGTCGAGCGGCGCCATGCGCACCTTTGAGGTCTCCACGACAGCGGCTCCGGGTCCTTCGACCTCCTGCAGGGCGACGCCGGTCAGCACCTCGTGCTGGCGGCCAGCGAGGAGGCGGAGCATGCGGCGGGCGTCCTCCTCGTCCAGGGGCTTGCCCAGGATCTCACCGTCGATCACCACGGCGGTGTCCGCGGCGAGCACCAGCGTGCCAGGCCCGCTGGACCGGGCGACCGCGGCGGCCTTCTCGCGGGCCAGCCGCAGGACGTAGTCGCGGGGAGGCTCGCCGGGACGCGGGGTCTCGTCGACGTCGGCGGGGTGCACCTCGAAGCGCAGCCCCAACCCGGCCAGCAGCTCGCGCCGCCGGGGAGAGCCTGAGGCGAGAATCAGCCTGGGAAGGGGGCTCAGGGGTGATTTCAGGGGTAATAGCCCCGGATGGTCTTGGCCTCGAGGCCGGGGCGGGACACCTTCACCTCGACGGTGCGGAACTTCTCGTCCCCTCCCTGCTTCGAGGACTGGTAGGCCAGCAGGTACTGCGAGCGCAGCTCGCTCTCGACGCTCTCGAACACCCGGCCCAGCTCGGTGGCCGCGTTGATGAAGAAGGGCCTGCCGCCCGTCTCGTCGGCCAGCCGTTGCAGCTTCGACCGGACGTCCACGTCCCGATGCTGCAGGTTGATCCCCACGGCGTAGATCGCCACGCCGCTGCGCCGCGCATAGTCCAGGGCCTCGTTGAAGCCGTAGTGGCTGCCCACGTCCTGGCCGTCCGAGAGCAGGACGATGGCCTTCTTCCCCTTGAGCCCGCCGAAGTAGTACAAGGTATAGATGATGCTGTCGTAGAGCGCCGTGTTCCCCTCGGCGGTGAGGCCGTTCAGCCCGGCCGAGAGGACGTCGATCTGGTTGGTGAAGCGCACGGCCAGGCTCGCCGTGTCGTTGAAGGTGAAGACGGCCGCCCGGTCCTTGGGCTGGATCACGGTCTCGAAGAAGCGCAGGCCCGCCTTGACCGCCTCGTCGAGCTTCTGCCCCTCGTTCTCGCCCATGGAGGAGGACGTGTCGAGCAGGATGCCGGCATAGACCGGCAGGTCGCGCACCATCTCGAAGCGCCGGACCTCCTGCGGCACGCCGTCCTCGACGACCGTGAAGTCCTTGGCGGTCAGCCCCTCGACAGGGCTCCCCTTCTTGTCCGCGACGGTCGTATAGAGCTCGACGAAGTCGACGTCCATCTGCTCCATGTAGTCGGGGGCGTTGATCACCGCCGTGTCCTCGGTCGAGTTGCCGTCCTTCAGATAGGCGACGGCGCGGACGTAGGACAGGCCTGCGTTCGGCGGCAGCAGGATGGGCTGCACGAACGGGGGTTGGAAGAGGGTGGCGACCAGGGTCTCGCCGAACCAGACCTCGACCCGGTCGAGCTGCTCTCCCTCGGGCACGTCGACCTGGGCCTGGGCGCGCAGGCTCTCCTGGTACATGCGGCCCTGCTGCGGCTCGACGAGGCGGAGCGAGAAGCGCTGCGGGCCGCTGTTCAGGAGGATCTGGTCCTGCGCCAGCTCGCGGCCGTCCGCGGCCAGGGCCACGGCTTCGAGGGTGTGGATGCGCGGCGCGTCCCCCAGGTTCAGCTCGACGCTGTAGGGCGGCCGGGCCTTGGTGAGAACCGGCTTGCCGTTCAGCCGGAAGCTGACCTTGGAGATCCCGTCACCGGTCGTCTGGGCCTCCAGCCGTGCCTTGCCGGTCATCAGCCCCGGCGGCGGCGCGATGATCCGGATGCTCTGCTCGTCGCTGCCGAAGGAGGGTGCGTTGGCTTCGGCGAGCGCGCCCTCCGCACCGGGACTGGAGGGCGCCGGCCCTGGGGAAGGCGCGGATGCCGGCGCCGCGGCCACCGCCGTCCCGGCCGCCTCGACCGGCGGGATCTCCATCTCCCTCTGCTCGCGGAAGAAGCGCTTGCCGCCGGTGTCCTCGATCCGCAGCACCAGCGTGTAGCTTCCTGGCCGCAGATAGCGCTGGAAGACCATGGGCAGGGTCGCCGCCTGCGCCTCGGCCTCGGGGAAGTTGAACCGGTAGCGGAACTGCTCGAACAGCTCGCCGCGGTAGAGGATCTCGCCGTCGACGACGAAATTGTAGGCCGCGCTGTCCTTCAGCCGCTCCGGCTGCACCTCCTGCCGCGGCACGCTCACCAGGGTCTGCATCACGGTGCGGCTGCCGTAGCGGGCGGGGAAGGAGACGTCGACCTGGGCAGGGAAGGGCTGCGCTCCGCCGGGCAGGTCGGTCGAACGGGCCAGGAAGGTGGTGAGCCACTCGGTGCCCGGGTCCGGGGCGAGCTGGACCTTCTCCTCGATGCGCCCCCAGTCGGCGGCGAGCCCGAGGGCTCCGACCACCTCGCCGCCGCGGGGACAGCGGTCGAGGGCCTGTTCGAGGCCTCCCTCGTCCTGGGTGCGCAGGCGGGCCTCCGGCGCAAGGAGCGCCTGGATCCCCTGGCTCGGGTACCAGAGGCGGAAGGGGCCGCGCGAGGAGCCCTGGGGCGAGACGAAGATCAGCGTGAAGCTTCCTTTGAGGCGGTCGGTCCCGTCGTAGCTCCAGACCTCGACCGGCAGAAGGGTGTCGCACTGGGCCTGGAAGCTCGCCTTCGGCGGGCCGTTCCAGAGGAGCAGGCGGGCACGGTCCTCCTCGAGGTTGCCGAAGCGTTCACGGGCGAGGCCGGTCCGCTCCTCCCAGCGCTCACGGAATTCGTTGCGCGCCGTCTGCGGGTGCGGGTCGCGCACTTCCCAGAAGCGCCGGATGAAGGTGTCGCGCTGGTAGTCCTTAGTCAGGGTGAGGAAGGCCTGGCGCTCCGGATCGCGGAGCAGGGGCGCGACCTCTTCGAGAAACTTCTTGTGCCGGGGCTGAAGGTTGGCAGTGTCTTCAGGCGTCTCAGGCGTCTCGGGCTTCGGCGGGGCCGCCGGACCAGCGCTCACGGCTCCGGCGAGGAGGACAGCGGCGATGGCAGTCAGGAGGGAACGGCTGGAGCCTGACATCACGTACGATCCTACTCCCGGGGGATGAGGGAGACAAGCCTGTTCCGGCCCGGGGCGGGTCGGGGCGTAGAATGGGGGCCGAGGTGGACATGCGAGCCGTCGAAGCCCGGAGCCCCGTCCATATCGGCAAGGTCGTCCGGAACGCCTTGCTCTTCAACTTTCGCCATCCCCGTGGAGCGACCGTGAGCGACAGTGCCCTGCTGGATGCGGTGGACCGTCTCTTCGCCCTCCTGAGCGAGCGGCGGACCGACTACCTGCTGGTCGGAGGCATCGCGCTCCTGCAGTACGTCGAGGGGCGGAACACGGAGGACATCGATCTGATCCTGGCCCTCTCCGCCCTGGAGGGGCTTCCCGAGATCCAGATCACCGGCCGCGATCAGGACTTCGTCCGCGGGACGTTCGACGGGCTGCGGATCGACCTCCTGCTGACCAGCAACCCCCTCTTCGAGACGGTGAGGCAGAGGTACCGGACCGTCCAGCCCTTCGTGGAGCGGGAGGTCCCCTGCGCCACGGTGGAGGGGCTGCTGATCCTGAAGCTCTATGCCCTGCCGTCCCTCTACCGCCAGGGTGACCTGGTCCGCGTGGCCCTCTACGAGACGGACATCCTGACCCTCCTCTACCGCTACCGGCCCGAGATCGAGCCCCTGTTCCAGGAGCTGGCCGCTCATCTCAGCGCCACCGACCTCGCCGCCCTGCGCCGGATCGTCGGCGAGATCCAGGAGAAGATCGCCCGCTTCGGCCAGGGCTTCGAGCCGTAAGGGTCGCCCGGCTTCGGCCGGTCACTGGTAGTACCCCCGAATCGTCTTCGCCTCCAGCCCCGACCGGCCGACCTTCAAGTCGATCGTGCGGAAAGCGTTCGAGCCCGTGGTGTTGGTCGACTGGTAGGCGATCAGGTACTGCGACCGCAGCTCCTCCTCGATCGCGGCGTAGATTCCCGCCAGCTCGGCGGCGTCGCGCAGGAAGAACGACCGGCCGCCGGTCTCCTCCGCGATCCGCTCCAGCTTCCTCTTGTCCGCCTCCTTGCCCAGGCCGATGGTGTAGATCGTCACGCCGGCCCGGCGGGCGTACTCCAACGCCTCTTCGAAGCCGAAGCGGCTCCCCTCGTCCTTGCCGTCGGAGACCAGCAGCAGGGCGCGCTGGCCCTTGATGCCGTTGAAGTAGTAGAGCGAGAAGATCAGAGCGTCATAGAGCGACGTGCCGCGCTCCGCCTTGAGCCCGGCGAGGCCGCCCGCCAGCACGCCCAGGTCGCTGGTGAACTTGGCCGCCAGGTTCGGATGGTCGTTGAAGGTGATGACCGCGGCCCGGTCCTTGGGCCGGATCGTGCTCTTGAGGAAGCCGAGGGCGGCCTGGCGCGCCTGGTCGAGGCTCTCCTCCATCGAGGCCGAGACATCGATCGCCACGGCGGTGTGGACCGGCTGGTCGGTCAACCGGTCGAAACGGACGACCTCCTGGCGGGTGCCGTCCTCGAAGACGGCGAAGTCCTGCCCGCCGAGGCCGGAGACCGGGCGCCCCTTGCGGTCGAGCACCGTGGTGTAGAGCTCGACGAGGTCGACGTCGATCTCCTCCATGTTCTCCGGCGCGTTGACGAACACCAGATCCTCGGTGGAGTTGCCGTCGGTCAGGTAGGCGACAGCCCGCACGTAGGCGAGCGCCCCCTCCGGCGGCAGCACGACCGGCTGCTCCCACGGGGGCTGGAAGAGGGTCGCCACCCGGGTCTCGTCGAGGAAGAATTCCACCCGCTCGACGGCCCCGCTCTCGGGTGTGTCGACCTCGGCGCGGGCGAGCAGGCTCCCTTGGTAGTGCCGGCCCCGCCGGGGCTCCACGAGCTCGACCCGGAAGCGGTGGACCGCGGCGTTGATCAGCAGCTCGTCGCTGGCGACCTCGGCGCCTTCCTCGTCGAAGGCGGTCACCGTGAGCGTCCGGGGGCGCGGCAGGGAGCCGAGGTCCAGCTCCACGCTGTAGGGAGGCCTCTTCTTGGTGAGCACCGGCTTGCCGTCGAGCTGGAAGGTCACCCCGGCGACGCGCGGGCCGGTCACCAGGGTGTCGAAGCGCAGCATGCCGGTCTGCAGCTCGCCGTGCGGTGGCACGAGCCGGATCGTCGGCTCGCCGGTGCCCAGGGCGGCGTTCGCCTCGGTGAGCAGGCGCGCCGTCTCCAGGTCGTTCGCGTCGGTGGGATCGGTGCTCGCCGGAGTGGCGGTCGCCGTGGCCTCCTCCTCCCGCCGGGGCACCGCCAGCGGGCGCTCCTCGCGGTAGATCCTGCCGGAATTGACGTCCTCCACCTTGAGGACCAGGGTGTACTCGCCGGGCCGCAGGAAGCGCTGGAAGACCAGGGGGAAGCTCTCCTCGCCCGCGGGGAAGTCGAACTTGTAACGGAAGTTGTCGAAGAGCTGGCCGTCGCGGAGGACCTCGCCGGTGAGCAGGAAATTCCACGACCGGTAGCCCTCGAACACGGCCGCCCCGGCGTCCGCCGCGATGACGGTGACCACCCCCTGGAGGACGGTCTGGCTCAGGCGCCGGCCGGGGAAGTCGACCGCGAGCTTCCCGGGCAGGAGCTCGGCCCCCTCCGGCAAGTCGGTCGAATAGGAGCCGAAGGTGGCGACCCATTCCTTGCCCGGCCCCTCCAGCGCCCTCTCGAAGCGCGCCCGGAGCATCTCGTAGCCCATGCCTTTCGAGCCGGGCCACCGCAGGGCCGCGGCGATCTTCATCGACTTGTCGGTGTCACCGCAGCCGGAGATCGGATTGGTGAGCCGGTCGAGGACGTTTTCCGCCGCGGTCGTCGATCCCCTGTCGCCGTTGCGCGGGCTTTCCGGGTTCCCGCCCCCACCCTGGCTGGCCACGCCGCCGCTCTCGCCTCCTCCCTGCCCCACGCCATTGGCGAACAGGGCGTCGATCCCCTCGCTGGGGTGCCAGAGCCGGAAGTCCTTCTCGCCCCATTTGCGGTAGAAGACGGCGACGAACTCCTCGTGGACCCGTTCGGCTTCGGCGTAGAACCAGACCTCGAGCGGCCAGAGGATCAGCGGGCAATTGGACTCGAGGGTCTCCGTGGGCGCGCCGTTGAGCAGGAAAATGTGGGCGCGTACGTCCCGGAGGTCGGGAAAGCGGAGCCGGGCCTCCTGGACCTTGGCCTCCCAGCGCCCGCGGAATTCGTTGCGGCCGGTGCGCGGCTCTGGATCCCGCACCGCCCAGAAGCGCTCGATGAAAGCGTCGCGCTGGTAGTCCTTGGTGAGGGCGAGGAAGGCCTTCTTCTCGTCCGGCGTGAGGATCGGGTCGACCTCCAGCACCCACTGCCTGTACTTCTCGGGGAGCTTGTCGACGGCCTCGCGCAGCTCGCGCAGGACCTTGTAGGGAGGGCTCGACGGCGGCGGCGTGACCGGGGGCGGCCCCGCGGCCCACGCCACGGCGGCGAGGAGGGAGAGGGGGAGGAAGAACCTCACCCCCTGTCCCCCTCTCCCATCGCCCCCCCACCGGCCGGGAGAGGGGGGACGCAGGCGATGCCCTTGCGCATGATCAGTCTCCCAAGGAAAAGGAACTTTCCTGATCGCTTCAAGTTCCTGTCGGGCAGACGGCCACAACTACGTCCCCCCTCTCCCGGGGGAAGGGGGGGCGATGGGAGAGGGGGACAGGGGGTGAGGTCACGGGTAATAGCCCCGCATCGTCTTGGCCTCCATCCCGGACTGCAAGATCTTGAGGTCCACGGAGCGGAACTCGGTGGCGCCGCTCGTGTTGGTCGACTGGTAGGCGACCAGATACTGCGAGCGCAGCTCCTGCTCGATCGTGGCATAGATGCCGCCCAGCTCGGCGGTGGTGGCGGGGAAGAAGGACCGCCCGCCCGTCTCCTCGGCGATCTTCTCCAGCTTCTTCTTGTCCGCGTCCTTGCCGAGGCCGATCGCGTAGATCGTGACGCCGGCCCGGCGGGCGTACTCCATGGCATCGTCGAAGGTGAAGCGGCTCCCCTCGTCCTTGCCGTCGGAGAGCAGGAGCAGGGTGCGCTGCCCCTTGATGCCGTTGAAGTAGTACAGAGAGAAAACTACGGTATCGTAGAGCGCGGTGCCGCGCTCGGCCTTGAGGCCGGCGAGCCCGCCGGCCAGGGTGGTCACGTCCTTGGTGAACTTCACCGCCAGGTTCGGCCGGTCGTTGAAGGTGACGATCGCGGCCCGGTCCTTGGGCCGGATCGACTTCTGGAGGAACTGGAGGGCCGCATCGCGTGCCTGCTCGAGGTTGTCGGTCATGGAGGCCGAGACGTCGAGGGCCACGGTGGCGTGGATCGGCAGGTCGGTTACCTGCTCGAAGCGGGCGATCTCCTGGCGGGCGCCGTCCTCGGCGACCGCGAAGTCCTTCTGCTCCAGGCCCTGGACCGGGCGCCCCCGGCGGTCGAGCACCGTGGTGTAGAGCTCGACCATGTCGACGTCGAGGTTCTCCAGATACTCCGGCGCGTTGACGAAGACCAGGTCCTCGGTGGAGTTGCCGTCGGTGAGGAAGGCCGCCACCCGGACGTAGGCGATCTGCTGGTCCTTGGGCAGCACGAGCGGCTGCTCCCAGGGCGGCTGGAAGAGGGTGGCGACCCGGGTGTCGTTGACGAAGAATTCGACCCGCTCGATCGCCTCGCCCTCGGGGGCCTCCACGTCGGCGCGGGCGAGCAGGCTGCTGTCGTAGGTCTTGCCCTGTTGCGGATCGACCAGCCGTGCCCGGAAGCGGTGGCCGGTGGAGTTGACCAGCATCTCGTCGCCGGCGATCTCGGCGCCGGTCTGGTCGAAGGCGGTGACGGTCAACCGGCGGGGGCGCGGCAGCGAGCCCAGGTCCAGCTCGACGCTGTACGGCGGCTTCTTCTTGGTGAGGACCGGCTTGCCCTCGAGCGCGAAGGTCACGCTCGCGATGTCGCCGGTCGCCAGGGTGTCGAAGCGCTGCATGCCGGTCTTCAGGTCGCCCGGAGGGCGGATGATCTTCACCGTCGTCTCGCCATTGGCGATGGCGGCGTTGGCCTCGGCCAGCAGCTGCGCGGTCTCGGGATCGTCGGGGGTTGGCGGCGGCAGCTCCTTGTCGGCGGTGGGGACCGTGAGGGCGCGCTCGGCGCGGAAGAGCTTGCCCGAGTTGACGTCCTCCAGCTTGACCACCAGGGTGTACTCGCCCGGCCGCACATAGCGCTGGAAGAGGAGCGGGAGCTGGGTGCCGGGCGCCTCGGTGCCGGGAAAGTCGAACTTGTAGCGGAAGTTGTCGAAGAGCTGCCCGTCCTGGAGGATCTCGCCGGTCACCAGGAAGTTGTAGGAGCGGTGGTCGGCGAGCTTCACCTGGCCGGCGTCCGCCGCCTGCACCGTGAGGATGCCCTGGAGGACCGTGCGGTTCTGGTGGCGGCCCGGGAACTCGACGTCCATCTTGGCCGGGAGGGCCGGAGCCCCCTCGGGGATGTCCGTCGAATAGGAGCCGAAGGAGGCGACCCACTCGCCGCCGGGGCCCTTGCCGGCCGATTCGATCCGCGCCTGGATCATCGAATAACCCATGCGCTGGTTGAGCACCCAGCCGATGGCGCCGGCGAGCTTGTCGCCGTCGCGGCAACTGTTGGCGATCTGCTCGAGGGAGGGGGCCCGGGCGCCCATGCCCGCACCGGTGTCCGAGAAGAGGACCTCGAGCCCCTCCAAGGGGTTCCAGATGCGGAACGGCCCCAGCCCCCACCGGCGGTAGAAGATGACCAGGAAGTCTTCCCTGAGCTGGTCGCTGCCGTTGTAGTACCAGGCCTCGATCGGCCAGAGGATCTGCGTGCAGGAGGAGGTGAACACGACGGTGGGAAAGCCGTTGAGCAGCATGATGCGGGCGCGTTCGTCGGTGAGGTCGCCGAAGCGGCTGCGCACCTCTTCCACCAGGGCGCTCCAGCGGTCGTGGAACTCGTTGCGCGCCGTGGCCTTGTACTTGTCCCGCACCTCCCAGAAGCGCTTGATGAAGGCGTCGCGCTGGTAGTCCTTCTCCAGGGCGAGGAACGCCTTGCGCTCCTCGGCGGTGATCAGGACGTCCACCTCCTCCAGCCACAGCCGGTACTTCTCCGGCAGCTTGGCGATGGCCTCCTTCTGTTCCTTCTTCTCTTCGCGCGACTGCCGTTCGGCCGCCGCGGGAGCGGGGTACAGGAGGGCGGGGATCAGGAGGGATGCGACGACACAGAGGGACGCTCTGCGGGAAAGCGCCGCCTTCAGGGCTCGGGTTGCGCGCATGCTCTCACCTCTAGAGGACAACGTCCGAGGCTCAGCCCCGGACGGGCCCCATGGTATTCAACTCCCATGCCTCCCCTCTCCCCATGCCGGAGACACCGGAAGAAAGGGAAGACCGCTCCCGTTACAATAGCTCGCTTATGGGCTTCGTGTACCTGGACAACAACGCGACGACGCCGCTCCACCCCCGGGCCCGGGCGGCGATGCTCCCCTGGCTGGGAGAGCAGCATGGCAACCCCTCGTCGCTGCACCGCTTCGGCCAGGCCGCGCGCAACGCGATGGAGGAGGCGCGCGAGCAGGTTGCGGCCCTCCTCGGCGCCCGCCCGCCCGAGGTCGTTTTCACCGCCTCGGGCACAGAAGCCAACAACGCGGTGGTTTTCCACCTGGCGCGCCTGGCGCGAAACACGGGCCAGGGGCACCTGGTGATCTCCGCCATCGAGCATCCATCCGTGCGGGAGGCGGCGGCGCGGCTGGAGCAGGAAAGCGGCTTCGAGGTGACGAGAGTGTCTCCCGGAGCGGACGGTGTCGTCCCCGCCGCGGCCGTGACGGGCGCCCTGCGGCCCGACACGGTCCTGGTCTGCCTGATGCTCGCCAACAACGAGCTCGGCACCCTCCAGCCGGTCGCCGAGGTGGCCGCCGCCTGCCGTGCGCGAGGCATTCCGATCCTTTGCGACGCCGTGCAGGCGGCCGGCAAGATCCCGGTGGACGTCCATGCTCTGGGGGTCGACTACCTGACCCTGGGAGCGCACAAGCTCCACGGCCCTCTGGGGGCGGCGGCGGTCTGGGTGCGCAAGGGGGCCGGGATCTCGGGCCTGCTCGTCGGCGGCAGCCAGGAGCGGCGGCGGCGGGCGAGCACCGAGAACGTGCCGGCCCTCGCCGGCTTCGGCGCTGCTGCTGCGGCGGCCCGCGAGGAGCTGGCCGCGCGCCGCGCGCACCTCGCCGGCCTGCGCGACCGCTTCGAGGCGGAGCTGCCCCTGCGGGTCCCCGGCGCGGTCGTTCACTGCGCCGCCGCGCCGCGCCTCCCCAACACCTCGCACGTGGCCTTCCCCGGCGTCGAAGGGGAGTCGCTGCTGATCCGGCTCGACCTCGCCGGCTTCGCGGTCTCCACCGGCTCGGCCTGCTCGTCGGGCCGCGTCGAGCCGAGCAAAACCCTGCTCGCCATGGGCCTCTCGCCCGAGGAGGCGCTGTCGTCCCTGCGGGTGAGCTTCGGCATGGAGAACCGGCCCGAGGAGGTCGACCTCTTCCTTGCCGCCCTGGCCCGCGAGGTGGCCGAGCTGCGCCGGCTCTCGCCGCTCGCCGTTCCTGTGGAGGCGCGATGAGCGGCTTGACGGCGGTCGCCATGAGCGGCGGCCTCGACTCGTCGGTTACCGCCTGGCTCCTGGCGCGCGGCGGGGGGCCGGTGGTCGGCCTCTCCATGCTCCTTTGGGACCGCTCGGAGGAGGAGGCCCACGGCCGCTGCTGCGGCGCGCTCGACCTGGGCGACGCGAAGCGGGTGGCGCAGCAGGCGGGCATCCCGCACTACACCCTGCGCATGGACGAGGAGTTCCGCCGGCAGGTGGTCGATCCTTTCGTGCAGGACTACCTGGCCGGCCGTACGCCCAGTCCCTGCGTGCGCTGCAACACCTGGATCAAGTTCGACCTGCTGCTCGAGAAGGCGCGGTCGCTGGGGGCGGAGCGCATCGCCACCGGGCACTATGCGCGGATCGTGGAGGGCCCCGACGGGCCCGAGCTCCACACCGCCCTCGACGAGGACAAGGACCAGAGCTACTACCTCTTCGAGCTGAGCCAAGAGCAGCTCGCGGCGAGCCTTTTCCCGTTGGGCGGCATGACCAAGCCGGAGGTGCGGGAGATCGCCCGCCAGGCCGGGCTGGTGGTGGCGGAGAAGGGCGAGAGCATGGAGGTCTGCTTCGTCTCCGGCGGGATCCGCGAGTTCGTCGAAGCACAGGTCGCCGAGCATCCGGACCGCTTCGCGGGCGCGGCCCCGGCCGCCCCGGCGCGGCTGGTCGACCCGGCGGGCCGCGAGCTCGGCGCAGGCCAGCCCTACTACCGCTACACCGTGGGGCAGCGCCGCGGCCTCGGCCTGGCGGCGAAGAGCCCGCTCTTCGTCCTCGCCATCGAGCCGGAGGAGAACCGGGTCGTGGTGGGCGCGGCCGAGGAGCTGCTGGCGCCCGGCCTCGTGGGCGAACGCCTCCACTGGATCGGTCCGGCGCCGGAAGGGGACGTCGAGGCGGTGGTCCGCATCCGGTCCCGGCACCCCGGGGTGGCTGCCCGCATCCGGGCGTTGGGCGAGGGCCGGGCGGCGGTCGAATTCGCCGCGCCGCAGCGGGGTATCACCCCGGGTCAAGCCGCCGTCTTCTATCGCGGGACGAGAGTCCTGGGCGGCTGCTGGATCCAGGGGCGGATGTGAAGAAGCCCATCCTCTTCATCGGCCTCCTCGTCCTCCTCGCCTGCGACGGCTCCCCCCGGCGGCTGGTCCGTCTGGGATCGCTGCTGGACGTCGGGAGCGCCGAGATGGTGTCCCTGCCCAGGGGCAAGGCCTCGGCGGCGCTCCCCTATCGCGTCAAGCCGCGCCTGACGGCCGCTCTCGTGGCCCGGCTGCGGCTGCGGGCACGGGGGGATGCCCGGCTCGCGACGCTCTCCTGGAAGCTCGACTGGGACCGCGGCTTTCCGGCCTTCCGCACCCTGAGCTTCCCGCTGGTCCCGGACGGCCAGGAGCACACCTACGAGATCGACCTCCAGCGGGAGCCGTACTGGTCGGGGCGGATCGAGGTCCTGCGCCTGGCCGTGGACCGCGGGACGCTAGAGCTGCTCGAGCTCTCCGGCGACCCTCCTACCGAACCGTACCGCTCGATGTCGCTCGGCGGCACGACCCGCCCGTCGCTGGCCGGCCTCTCGCGCATGGACATCCCCCTTCCCCGCGACCTGCCGCGCGGCTCGATCCTGGAGGCGCACCTCGGCCTGATCCCGGAGCACGACCATCCGGGCGTCCGGGCCGTGTTCCGTGCCTGGCACCAGGACGGGGGCCGCAGGACGCTCTGGCTGGAGCGGGTGATCGAGGGGACCGGCAAGGGCCAGCAGTGGCACCCGGTCCGCAAGGTCCTGCCGTCCGGCGGCGGTTGGCTCTCCCTGGAGGTCGAGGCCTCGCGCCGCGGCCGGACCCTGCCCGAGGGGGCCGCTCTCTGGGGCGATCCGGTGGTCGTGACTCCCGGCCGCCCGCAGGGGAAGAACCTGGTCGTGGTGCTGATCGACACCCTCCGGGCCGACCTGTTGGGCGTCTATGGAAACCGGGAGGGGCTCACGCCGCGCCTCGACGGGCTGGCCCGCGAGGCGGTCCGCTTCGAGGAGATGCTCGCCCCCTCGCCCTGGACGCTCCCCAGCGTCTCCTCCCTGATGACCGGCCTCCAGCCGCAGACGCACGGCGCCGGCATCCGCAGCGGCGAGTTCGCGCCCTCCGGCCTGACCGGGGGGGCGCTGACGATGGCCGAGGTGCTGCGCGATGCCGGGTTCTACAACCTGGGGGTCTACCACAACATCTACGTCAACCCGGCTTTTGGCCTGCAGCAGGGGTTCGACGAGTACACCTCGATCGAGGAGCGGGCCGGGGTCCTGGTCGACCGCGCCCTCGCCGACCTGCGCCGCGTCGCGCCGGACCGCCGTTTCTTCCTCTATCTCCACCTCTTCGACCCGCACAACCCGTACGAGCCGCCGGCCGGAGACTGCGAGCGGGTGGCACGCCGCATCCTTCCGGGCTACCGGGGCCGTCTCGGTTGCAAGGCGGACCGCCGGCCCGAGCTGCCGATCCCGCCCCCCGAGGACCGCCGCTGGCACGAGGCGCTCTACCGCGCTGAGGTCGCCTACACCGACCGCCAGGTGGGCCGTTTCCTGGACGGCCTCCGGGACCTGGGCCTGGACGATGACACCGTGGTGGCCGTGGTGAGCGATCACGGCGAGGAATTCTGGACCCGCCTGGAGGCGGAGCGGGCCATGGGCTACGAGCCGAACGCCGACCACGGCCACACCCTCTACCAGGAGCTCGTGCACGTGCCGGCCCTTCTACGGGTGCCCGGCCGCGGGCCGGCGGTGGTGCGCGGGCCGGCCCAGCTCCCCGACCTCTTCCCGACCCTGCTCGGCCTGGTGGGCGTCCAGCCGCCGCCGAGCCAGGGGACGGACCTCGCGCCGCGCCTCGACGGCTCACCTCCCACCTCCCGGCCGAACCTGCTCGCCGGATTCATCCTGCACGGCGCCCCGCGCTGGTCGATCCGCCGCGGCCCGTGGAAGCTCGTCGTCCTGGAAGACCCGTCCCGCATCGTGGAGCTCTACGACCTGGCGCGCGACCCCGGGGAGACGAGGAATCTGGCCGCGAGCCGGCCCGACCTCGTCGCCACCCTGCGCGCCGTCGGACAGCGGGAGCTGGCGGAGAGGCGCAAGGCCCGCTCCCGCTTCGTCCCCGGCGACGAGGCCCTGGGCGCCACCTACCTGGAGTGGAACCACATCACCAAGCTGCGGGCCCTGGGGTATCTCAAGTGATGCCGTGACCGAGCCGCCGCACGCGGTCCCTCCCTGGCGCCCCCCTCCTGGTTCGGCTATGCTTCCCGGCCGATGTCCGAACCCGAATCCCCCCAGCCCCCTGGAACCCCGGAAGCGCCCGAGATCCAGCAAGAGACCGGCGGCAGCTCGGCGCTGCGGTCGTTCCTCGGGCTGTTCGTCGTCCCCCTGCTGGTCATCCTGCTGTGCGTGGCGGTGTTCATCGGCTTCGGGTGGATCGCCTATGACCGGCAGACGACATCGGACTACCTGAACGAGCTGGAGTCGTGGTATGCGCCGCGGCGGGTCCAGGCCGCCTACGAGCTGTCCAAGATTTTGGTCGCCGATCCCGCGGCGCTCGACAAGGAGCCGGGGGCGCGGGCCCGTGTGCGCGACCTCTTCCAGCGCGCCGAGCAGCCCGAGATGCGCCAGTACCTCGCTCTCGTGCTCGGTCGCACGCACGACGCGGAGGCCCTCCCCCTCCTCGTCCAGGCGCTCGACGATCCCGACGCCAAGAACCGCATCTACATCCTCTGGGCCCTCGGCACGCTCGGTGACAAGCGGGCGCGCGAACCCCTCGTCAAGGCCCTGGCCGACCCCGATCCCGGGATCCGGAAGATCGCTGCCTACGCCCTCGGCGAGATCGGCGACCGGAGCGCCGTCCCGGCGCTCGTCGAACGGCTGGACGATGCCGCGGCGGACGTGCGGTGGAACGCCGCCCTGTCCCTCGCCCGGCTGGGCAGCGACGCTGGCGTGCCCGTGCTCGAGACCATGGTCGACCGCGGCCTCCTCGCTCAGGTGCCCGACATCACCCACGAGCAGCAGGAGGACGCCATGATCAGCGCCCTCCAGGCCCTCGCCCGGGTAGGCGGCCCCGAGCACCGCGCCGCCTTCGCGCGGATCGCCGAGCACGACCCCAGCCTCAAGGTGCGCCAGGCCGCGATCGAGGCCGGGAGGGCCACCCCTTGACACCTCTCGACCCGTTCCGCTAGAAAGAGGTACCCGTAAAACCGGCAAGGCGCAGGAGAGACGTCGACAAGAAGCGGGAAGTAAGCAAGGTCGCGCAGGGAGCCCGGATTCAACCGTTTACGGCGCTGGAAAGGGGCCACATGGCTGATGAGACCAAGGACAGCCCCGCTGCTGCGGATACAGCAGGGCCGGAGGCAACACCGGCGGCCGCGAAGCCGGCTGTCCCCGTTGCAGCAAAACCAGCGGCGGCCAGGCCCGCTGCGAAGCCGGCCGGGGGGGACATGACCCGGCGCGGGTTCTTCTCCTGGGCCGCGGTCGCCTGGGTCGGCTTCACCGCCGCCATCGGCGGCTGCGTGACGGCCATGGGGCGGTTCATGGTGCCCAACGTCCTCTTCGAGCCGCCCACCATGTTCAAGGCCGGCCCGCCCGAGGACTTCCAGCCCGGCGTGGTCGACACCCGCCTCGTCGACAAGTACGGCGTCTGGGTGGTGAACAACGGCGGCCAGATCTACGCCCTGATCGCGATCTGCACCCACCTCGGCTGTCCGCCGGCGTGGCTCGAGACGCAGAACAAGTTCAAGTGCCCCTGCCACGGCAGCGGCTATTACAAAACGGGCGTCAACTTCGAGGGGCCGACCCCCCGGCCGCTCGAAAGGGCGCGCATCTTCATCAGCCCCGACGACGGCCAGGTCGTCGTCGACAAATCGCAGAAGTTCCAATACGAGCTGGGTCAGTGGACCGACCCCAATTCCTTCATCCCGGCCTGAGCCAGAGAGGCATATGAACATCACGAAGACCCAGATCTGGAAGTCCATCTTCCGGGTGGGCATCCCGACGGACAACCGCAAGCGCGCCCTCGCCATGCTGGGCAACGTGGTGCTCCACCTGCACCCGATCAAGGTGAAGAAGTCCGGCATCCGGATGAGCTACACCTGGTGCATGGGCGGCACGACCTTCTTCCTGTTCCTGGTCGAGACGATCACCGGCCTGCTGCTGATGTTCTATTACCGGCCCACGGTCGAGTACGCCTTCGTCGACATCGTGGACCTGCGCGAGGCCCTCGCCTTCGGCATCATGCGCGAGCTGCACCGCTGGGGCGCCCACGCCATGGTCATCGCGGTCTGGCTGCACATGTTCCGCGTCTTCATGACCGGCTCGTACAAGCCGCCGCGCGAGTTCAACTGGAACGTCGGCGTCATCCTGCTCGTGCTGACGCTGCTCCTCTCGTTCACCGGCTATCTGCTGCCGTGGGACCAGCTCGCCATCTGGGCCATCACGGTCGGCTCGAACATGGCCCGCGCCACGCCGCTGTTGGGCAACGAAGGGCCCGGCGCCGCGATGCTCCAGCTCGGCGGCGCACGGCTGATCCACGCCGGCAGCGACGCCCGCTTCGCCCTGATCGGCGGGCGCACGATCGGCGGTGCGACGCTCCTGCGCTTCTACGTCCTCCACTGCGTCGGCATTCCGCTGGTCGCGGCCTTCCTCATGGCCGTCCACTTCTGGCGGGTCCGCAAGGACGGCGGCATCTCGGGACCGATGTAGGCCAAGACGGGAGACACGATGGAGCTCCTCAAGGATGCGATCGATTTCCTCGCCTACCCGACGTGGTCGTTCACGCTGTCGGTGATCCTCTTCGTCCTCATGCTCCGCTCGCGGTCGCTGTGGTCGAAGAAGGGCGGTCTGGCCCTGCTCGCGGCGAGCGTGGCGTTCTTCCTGCTGTCGCTGTTCGATCCCGACTTCTTCCAGATCGTCGCCAAGCCGGACAACGTGCCCATCGTCATGATGGTGTTCCTGGTCGGCTTCTTCGTCTGGTTCGCCATGTACAAGGCGGCGCGCAACGACCGGCAGATCGCCGCGGGCTCCCCCACCTACGAGGGCACCGAGGCCGAGGACCGCATCTTCACCTGGCCGGACCTCGTCTTCTCCGAGTTCATCTGCATGGTGATCCTGACCGTGGTGATGGTGGTCTGGTCGATCGCCTTGCGGGCGCCGCTCGAAGAGCCGGCCAACCCGGCGCTGGCGCCGAACCCGTCGAAGGCGCCGTGGTACTTCCTCGGCCTCCAGGAGATGCTCGTCTACTTCGATCCCTGGCTCGCCGGCGTGGTGCTCCCCGGCCTGATCATCGTCGGCCTGATGGCCATCCCCTACATCGACACCAACCCCAAGGGAAACGGCTACTACACGTTCCGGGAGCGCAGGTTCGAGATCGCGCTCTTCCTCTTCGGCTTCCTGATCCTGTGGAGCCAGATGATCGTGATCGGCACGTTCCTGCGCGGCCCGAACTGGAACTTCTTCGGCCCCTATGAGTACTGGGACCAGAACAAGGTCGAGGCGCTGGTCAACGTCGACCTCTCGGAGTACTTCTGGATCAAGCTCCTCGGCACGGGCCTGCCCGGCAACTGGTTCCTCCGCGAGCTGCCGGGCATCCTCCTGGTCGGGTTCTATTTCTTCGCGCTGCCCATCCTGCTGCGCCGGGTGAAGCGGTTCCGTCGCTACTACGAGAGGATGGGCCCGCCGCGGTACTACACCGGCATCACGCTATTCCTCTTCATGATGCTGCTGCCGCTCAAGATGTACTGCCGCTGGCTGTTCAACTTGAAGTATTTCGTCCACATCCAGGAATACTTCTTCAATATCTAGGCGCGTCCCTCAGGAGATGCTCGAGTGACTCCACCGATCACACCGCCCGAGAAAAAACCGGACCGGCATTACAACTTCGGTCGGATGAACATGGTGTTCGCCCTGAGCTCGCTGGGGCTCCTGGCGATCACCCTGTGGATGGTCGTCGCCGACTATGCCCAGCCGTGGAAGCGCTACCAGTCGGAATTCCGCAGCCTGGAGCGCCAGAAGCTGGCGGGCGAGATGGAGGAGGAGCGCCAGCGGATCAGCCAGACGGAGCTGGTCGCCCTGCGCCAGGAGATCAAGGCGGCCGAGAAGGGCCTCGCGTCGCATCGCGACCGCATCGAAAAGCTCGAGGCCGAGCTCCGCCAGTTGAAGGCCGACGCCTACACGGCCGATGCGAGCTGGCGTGGCGCCAAGGCGGTCCTCGACGAAAAGCGCTTCCAGCACGACACGGCCCTCCAGTCCGGCGACGAGGGCAAGATCGCCGGGAGGCGGCAGGCGGCGGACGAGGCCCGCCGCAATCTGGACGAGGCCAAGGAGAAGGTCGATCGGATCACGGACCAGCAGACCGCCAGGGAGGCCGAGCTCGCCGAGCTGCGCCATTCGGTGACCGCGGCGGAGGAGAAGCTCAAGGCGCTGCGCAGCGGCGTCGAGAGCCTCGAGACCCGCGTCGCCGGCCTGAACAAGGGCATCGACTACTTCCTGCTCAACGCCCCGCTCATGGACTTCCTGGTGCCGAGCCTCAAGATCGAGCAGGCGATCCTCCCCGGCATCACCCACAACATCAACTTCACCGAGATCACCCGGGTCGACCGGTGCATGACCTGCCACGTGGCTTCCAACCGTCCGGGCTTCGAGAAGCGGAAGGTCCAGGGCAAGGATGGCAAGGTGGAGGAAGTGGACTGGAAGCAGCCCTTCCGCAGCCATCCGCGGCTCGACCTGTTCGTGGGCGACGGCTCGCCCCACCCCTATACCCAGTTCGGCTGCACGGTCTGCCACGGCGGCCTCGACCGGGCCACCGATTTCTCCCGCGCCGGCCACAGCCCGCGCAACGAGGAGCAGCGGCGCGAGTGGGAGAAGAAGTACGAGTGGGAGGAGCAGCACTACCTCGAGTACCCGATCCTTCCGGCCGGCATGAGCGAGGCCGGTTGCGCGAGCTGCCATGCCGGCGGCGTCTGGACCGCGGAGTCCGAGACGCAGGACGTCGGCCGCGAGCTGATCGTCCATATGGGCTGCAACGGCTGCCACGCGATCAACCTGCCGGCCTACACCAACCTGCGCAAGGCCGGGCCCTCGCTCACCCGCATCGCCGCCAAGACCAATCCCGGCTGGGCCTACAAGTGGATCGAGGCGCCGCGCGACTTCCACCCCACGACCTTCATGCCCCACTTCTTCTACCAGGAGAACACCAGGCTGCCGGTCAACCAGAAGCGGCAGCAGGCCGAGATCGGGGCCATGGTGTCCTATCTCTGGGCGAAGTCCGAGCGGCCGTCGTATGGGCCGCTGCCGATGCAGGGCGATCCGGCGCGCGGCAAGCAGCTCTTCGAGACGATCGGCTGCGCCGGCTGCCACATCAACGACCCCAAGGCGAAGCGCGACGAGTTCTTCCCGACGATCAACCGGCTGCACGGGCCCAACCTGGTGCGCACGGGGAGCAAGGTCCATCCCGGCTGGCTCTATGCCTGGCTCAAGGACCCGAAGCAGTACTTCCCCGACACGAACATGCCCAACCTGCGGTTGACCGATCAGGAGGCCGCGGATCTCGCGGCCTGGCTGCTGTCGAGCCGCGATGGCAAATACGAGAACGTTCGCCTGCCGGCGATCGATCCGAAGGTGCGCGACGAGCTGGCGCTAGGCTATCTGCGCAACGTCTATACGGTCGACCGCGCCGGCGCGAAGCTCGCCGCGATGTCGGAGACGGACCGCAGCGTCTATCTCGGCGAGCAGACGATCGCCAAGTATGGCTGCTACGGCTGCCACGACATCGCCGGGTTCGAGAGCCTCAAGCCGATCGGCACGGAGCTGACGCAGGAAGGTTCGAAGCCGCTCCACCAGTTCGACTTCGGGCACGTCCACGACGTCCCGCACACGCGGCACGACTGGGTCCTCACCAAGGTCAAGACGCCGCGCATCTGGGACAAGGACAAGGAGCCGACCAAGGACTACAACGAGCTGCTCAAGATGCCCGACTTCGCGGCCTCGGAGCGCGAGGCGCGGGCGGTCGCGGCCAACATCGTCGGCTTCACCAGGGAGACGGCCCAGGCTTCCCGGAAGGCGGCGCAGGACAGCCGCAGCGCCGCCCTGGCCGAGGGGCGCAAGCTCATCACCCGTTTCAACTGCCAGGGCTGCCACCTGATCGAAGGGCAGGGGCACGCGATCCAGCAGGTGATCCAGGACCCGGCGCTGCTGCCGCCGAACCTGGCCGCCGAGGGCGCGCGCGTCCAGGCCGACTGGCTGTTCAGCTACCTCCACGATCCCGGCCAGGTGCAGATGCGGCCGTGGCTCACGGCGCGCATGCCCACCTTCGGCTTCACCGACGCGCAGGCCAACACGGTGATCTCCTATTTCACCGCGCGCGAGGAGCGCCCGCCCTTCCTCTCGCGGTCGATCACGGTCCAGGCGCGCGACCTGGCCGTGGGCGGTGTGGTCTTCGGCATCTCCCAGTGCGCCCGCTGCCATCCGTCGGGTCCGACCACGGCCGGGGCGGCGGCCTCGACGGCCGAGCTTGCGCCGTCGCTGCTGCTCGCCGACGACCGCCTGCGCCACGACTGGGTCCCGGACTGGATCAAGGACCCGCAGAAGTGGATCCCCGGCACCCGGATGCCCAACTTCTTCCAGAAGTCGGAGGACGGCACGTATTCGTCGCCGTTCGCCATGGGCATCGACGCGCCGACCTACGCCGCGCAGAAGGCGCAGATGCTGCAGCACTTCGCGTCGGAGGCGGAGCTGAAGGCCTATCTGGCGGACCCCGACAAGGTCGCCGGAGCGTTGCGCGACTACATCTGGAGCATCTCCGGCGGCCTCCGGCGGCCTCCGGCCCTGGCCAACCCGGCCGGGGGAATGGACACCACCACATCTGCCACGGCGGGCGCGGCGGGAGGGCGGTAGGAGGGCACCTGGGAGCTGGTGTGTAGTACGGTGTGGAATAATGCGCCGGCCGGTCCTCCGACGGACCGACGAAGTTCGCCATTCTAATTCAACGTGCGTGCATTTTCGAAGGAGGTATTGGCATGAGCAGGAATAAGCTGTGGTTGCTCCTCGCCCTCGTCTGCGCCCTGGCCGTGCTCGTGGCGTGCGGCGGGAAGGAAGGCGAAGAGTCGGGCGACGGCGGCGCCGTCCCCGAGGCTTCCACGGAAGGCCCCTCCGCGACCGCGCCGGCCGCCGACGTGGCGAATGCCGGCAAGATCACCGGCACCATCACCTACACCGGCACCGACCCAGATACCCCGATCCAGATGGCCTCCGCCGACCCGGTCTGCGGCAGTCTGCACCAGACGCCCGTCACCACCCAGACTGTCGAGACCAAAGACGGCAAGCTGGCAAGTGTCTTCGTCTACGTGAAGAGCGGCCTCGAAGGGAAGACCTTCCCGGCGCCCACCGAAGCGAAGACCCTGGATCAGCAGGGCTGCCAGTATCACCCGCACGTCTTCGGCCTCCAGGTGGGCCAGACGTTGAAGATCAAGAACAGCGACGCGACGCTGCACAACATCCACGCCCTGCCCAAGACGAACCAGGAGTTCAACACGGCGCAGCCGTTCCAGAACGCGGTATTCGAACGGAAGTTCGACAAGACCGAGGTGATGGTCCACTTCAAGTGCGACGTCCACCCCTGGATGAGCTCCTACGTGGGCGTGGTCGATCACCCCTACTACGCGGTGAGCGGCGAGGACGGGACGTTCGAGATCGGCAACCTCCCGCCGGGCACCTACACCATCGAGATGTGGCACGAGACGTTGGGCCCGCAGACCCAGCAGGTCACGGTCGAGCCCAACGGCACCGCGACGGTGAACGTCGCGTACCCGGCCGGCGCGGCGCCGGCGGCCGCCGGCGGCTAGAAGCCCTTACCAGGAGAGGGGGCCCTCACCCCCTCTCCCTTCCACCAGACCTCTTCCTCGCAAAAATTCCAACATCAGGCCCCACAGCCGCTCCTTGCGGTCGGTGAGGCGGTGGTCGCCATCTGCGAAGAGGTGGAGGTCGATCCCTTCATAGGCGCAGGAGGTGGCAAAATCGGCCACGGTTTTCCAGGAAACCGAGGTGTCCCGCTTGCCCTGAAGTAGGAGGGTGGGGGTGCGGTAGAGGGTGAGGAGGTCCCGATGGGGATGGCGGCGGAGGTCCTCGATCAGGCACCAGCCGAGCTGGCAGGAGACCAGGTCGTTCTGGAAGTCGATGGAGCCGGTCGCCTCCCACTCCTGGGCCCGCTCCGGGCCGGCCCAGGCGAGGAGCGAGAGGTCGAGCTCCAGAGCCGGCGCGATGTGCAGGCCGGCCACGACCAGATCGGGATGGAGAGCCGTGTACCAGAGGGCCGAGCCGCCGCCCATCGACGAGCCGAGGAGGACGAGCCGCTCGTGGCCGTGCTCGCGCAGCCAGCCCTGCGCGCGGGCGATGTCCTCGAGGTTCCGCGTCAGGGTAAGATCGGAGAGCGATCCGCCGGATTGACCGTGTCCCTGGAAGTCGAAGGAGCAGAAGGGAAAACCGGCCTCCAGGGCCTGCCGTCGGAAGAAATCCGCCTTCTCGCCGGTCTGCTCCGAGCCGAATCCGTGAAGATAGAGGAAGCAGAACGGGGCGGCTTCGCCTCCAGCCGGCTCGTCGAAGCGCAGCGCCAGGTGCGATGTTTCTCTATCGTTCTGGAAGATGGGGAGGCCGTACATGGTGGGGGATGATACCTTCACCCCCCGGCCGGAGAGGCCTTCGAGCCGCGTGGAAGCGCTCCAGGAAATCTGGAACGCGTCCAGAAAATTTGGAACCGCTACAGATTTTTTGGAATCGATTCCGGGTCACGCTGAATCGATTCAGGAAATTTGGAAGGCGTCCAGAAAATTTGGGACCGGTTCCACGTTTCCCGGAACCGGTACAGATTTTTTGGAAGTGATCCAGGAAATCTGGAACGCGTCCAGAAAATTTGGAACCGGTTCCATGTTTTCCGGAATCGCTACAGATTTTTTGGAAGCGATCCAGAAAATTTGGAACCGGTTCCACGTTTTCCGGAATCGCTACAGATTTTTTGGAATCGGTTCCACGTCACTCTGGATCGATCCAGGGAATTGGAGATGCATTCCCTGGTAGGCTGAAGTGTCATAGACTCGCGTCACCGTGTCGCCGCGTACCGTAACCGTCCGCGCTTTATGGGTCCTCGCCTGGGCCAACGTCGTTCTGCACGCTGCCGGTCTGGTTCTCGCCTGGATCGGCATGCGGCCGGGCAGCGCGCTCGTGCCGCTTGCCGAGCGCATGGCGTACCTCGCCGGCCGTCCGGCGGGCTGGACGTGGGGCTGGGCGACCTGGATCGTCTGCTCGCTCCTGCTGGTCGCCTACATGGTCGTGCTGCGGACGCAGATCCCCGGCCGCTCCGTCACCGCCTCGCTGGCCGTCCTCCTCACCGCGACCGGGATGCCCGTGGACCTGCTGTGCGATCTGGTCCAGATCGTCTACCTGCCACGGGCCGCCGGCTCGCCCGAGATCGGCGTCTTCCGCTACCTGGAGGGTCTGGCCTTTACCGGCGGTGCCACAGTCGCAAACGGCCTCTACACGACCGGCATCCTTCTGATGACCTTACGTCTCCGGAGCCAGATCGGTGCTGCGGCACGCTGGGCCGGTTTCGGAACGGTGATCGCCGGATACGCCATGGCCGTGGCGGGCCTGCTGCCGTCCCCGTGGCTGCTGGCGGCGGCCACCGGGCCGACCATCGTCTTGTACAGCCTGTGGACCGTGCTCGTGGCGCGGGACCTGCGGTCGTGATCGTCGTCTTCGGCGGCTATGGCACCTTCGGTTCCCTCGTGGCGCGGGCCCTCGCGGCGGATGGGCTGCGGCTGCGGATCGCCGGCCGGGATGCGGGACGGGCGGCCCGATTCGCATCTGATCTGGGTCCAGGGCACGAGGGGATCGCGGCCGACGCTTCCGATCCGGCCTCGTGCGCGGCGGCGCTCGCCGGAGCGCAGGTCGCAGTTTCCTGCATTGGTCCCTTCCGTGCGGACCGGATGGGGCTCGCTCTGCCGGAAGCCTGCCTCGCCGCAGGCGTCCACTACGTCGACATCGCGGATGACCGCGCCTGGCTGGCGCGGCTGCAGGGTCTGGGAAAGCGCTTCCGGACGCGGGGCCTCGCTGCGGCCTGCGGCTGCTCGTCTTTGCCTGGAATCTCCGGCGCCCTGGCGCTCGTCGCGGCCGAGGGCCTGCCCCGGGTCGAGCGGGCACGGGTCACCCTGTTCATCGGCAACGCCAACCCGAAGGGGCAGGCAGCCGTGGCCTCGGCCTCGTCGCAGCTTGGCCGGCGGTTCCGGGCTCCCCAGGGGACGCTCATCGGGCTCCGTGGCCGGGAGGTCGTGAGCCTGCCGCCTCCGTTCGGACGCCGGGCCGTGCTCAACCTCGACAGCCCGGAATACGATCTCTTCCCGGATCTCCTCGGCGCTCGCGAGGTACGGGTGAAGGTGGGGTTCGAATCGCGGCTGGCCACGACCTCCTTCGTGGCGCTGTCGTATCTCGGGCCGGACCTGGGATCCCGGGCGGCCTCCGTCCTAGGCCGGGCCGCCGGCCTCTTCTCCCACTTCGGCCATTCCGGCGGGTGCGTGCAGGTCGAGCTCTGGGACGGCGACGGCCGGCGCGCCACCGCATCGCTCGGCGGCCCACAGGAGGGCCAGCGCATGGCCGCCCTGCCGGCCGCCTTCGTGGCCCGGGACCTCCGGGAGGGCAGGATCGCAGCCCGCGGCTTTCTCACCGCCTGGGAAGCCCTTGGCGCCCGGCCGCTCCTCGACCGGCTCGCCGCCGCGGGGTTCTACCTCCAGATGCAAGCTCCGGAAGGTTCGCGCTAAACCTCCCCTGCCATCTATGCCCGCCGCTCCCGATGTGGCGTGCCTCTACTCTGCCGTTAAATTGCCGATGAATTGCCGATAAACCGCCGATAACGCGTAGGCGCGCCCCCGCCGCGAGGGCTCGGCCATTTCGAGCCAGCCTTCGCCAACCCAGTCTCGCAGAAGCTCCCGAGCCATGCGGTCTGAGAGCCCCAGAGCCGCTGCGACGTCGCGGCTCGTGATCCGCTCGGAACGCCCGAACAGCCCGAGCACCACCCGGGCCCGTGCATCGAGGCGGCGCAACGCCTCGGGCTCGACGGCCTTTCCTTTCTCGGCGGCCCGCAAGGCTTCCTCTCTCGCGTTTGTGAAGACTCCCGCAAGGGTCTGAAGGAAGTATTGTAGCCAGGGAGTCAGGTCCGCGGAGGCGCGTCCCTCATAGTAATTGTGGTGAGGATGGGTCGCGAGAGACCGATAGTAGGCGGCGAGGTCCCGGGCATGGTGCTCCTCCAGAGAGAAGAAGCCCTGGAGGCCGTAGCCTCCCCGGTGCAGGAGGAAGGTAGCCAGCAGTCGGGCAGTCCGTCCATTGCCGTCGTAGTAGGGATGAATAGTGACGAGCTGGTAATGAGCCAGGCCCGCCAGGATCGGGACGGGCAGATCCTCCTCCCCGGCCCGCCTCACCCAATCCTCCAAGCCGGCCATCAGGCCCGGCACGTCCCGAGCCTCCGGCGGCAGGTAGACGAGCGCACCGGTCTCATCCCTGATCGAGTTCTGCCCATCCCGATAGCGGCTCGGTCTGGCCCGCGTTCCGCGCTCGACGAGCCCGTGGAGGCGCTGGATCAGCTCTTCGCTGAGCGGTATTCTCCGGGCCGCCCATTCTTCCACTCGCAAGAGGGCGGTCCAGTAGTTCTTCACCTCGCCCACATCCCGCTCTCGGCCGAGAAACCGGGCTCGCCGGCCTTCAATGACCTCCTCGGCTTCAGCCAGGGTGAGCCGGTTGCCCTCGATGCGGGTCGAGTAGTGGGTGGAGCGCAGCCGGGCTCGGCGGCGCAGCTCTTCCCGGGCTGCCGGCGGAATCGGCGTGTGCTCGATCACCGCACGGGCAGCCTCGACCTCCAGCAGCGCACGCATGATGGCTGGGGAGAGGGTGTAGCGGGGCTGCCAGGGCAGTGGCGGAGTGGGATCGGGCTTGGGCATGGGAAGCTTGGCTGGCAGAATCAACCGGATTCTACCCTTCAGCTCCCTGCAGCATCCCCAGCAGCCCCGGTCATCTCCGGGCGCGATATCATGCGCGGGTCTGCGGACCGGTCCGTGGACGGATTCCGGGAGGACGGGATGGCGCGAGCCAAGCGGTATTGGCTGATGAAGTGCGAGCCGGAGGCCTACACGATCGAGGATCTGGAGCGCGACGGCTCAACGACGTGGGAGGGGGTGCGCAACTTCCAGGCGCGCAACTTCCTGCGCGACGACATGAAGAAGGGCGACGGCGTGCTCTTCTATGCCTCGAACGCCGAGCCTTCGGGGGTGACCGGCCTCGCCGAGGTGTCGCGGGAAGCCTACCCCGACCCCTTCGCCTTCCAAAAGGGCCACGTGTACTACGATCCCAAGAGCGATCCAGCCAATCCGACCTGGGTTACAGTCGAGATCCGCTTCGTCGAGAAGTTCCCCGGGATCGTGCCGCTCTCGACCCTCAAGGAGACGCCCGGCCTGGAGAAGATGGTGGTGACCCAGAAGGGTTCGCGCCTCTCGGTCCAGCCGGTGACGAAGCAGGAGCATGAGATCGTGCGGCGGCTCGGGCGGAAGGGCGGATGATGAGCGGCGACGGCTACTGGAACGACGCGATCGAGGTGCAGTGCCCCTGGTGCGGCGAACGGGTCGAGATCTCGATCGAGCCCGATGTCTGGGGCAATTTCGTCCAGGACTGCGAGGTCTGCTGCAACCCGTGGGAGGTCACCGTCACCCGCGACTCGTATGGCGATCCGGACGTGCGGATCGAGCGGGCCGGGTAGGCCGTTTCAAGAGGAGATCCGAATGCTGTCCGAAGAGCTGGTCACCGAGACCTGGCAGGAAGTCGCGCAGTACTCCGAATCGCGGGCCCGCAAGGAGATGACGCGCTTCGGCAAGCAGCAACCGTATCTCCTCGCATTCGCCGCCGGGATGGTGGAGGACCTCTCCGAAGAAGCCCAGGAGATGGCGATCTACCTCCTGTTCGTCGTGCACCGGATGTTCGAAAAGGCCGGCACGGTCCGCCAGGTCTCGGGTGAGATGCTCGAGGAGCAGCTCGAGGCGAATTCGGACCTTCTCGAGCAGCATCTGGAATCGGACGACGAGACCCTCGAGGGCGTGGCGGTCGAGGTCTCCTCGAATCAGCCGCACGTGCTTCGCTATGTGCTGGAAGCCATGGAGGAGGCGGCTGAAGAGAGGGATGATCCGGAGGCGGCTGAATTTTCCGAAGAGGAGAGCGGGACCCTGTTCCTCACGCTCAAGACGGTGGTCGACGTCCTCGATCGGTCGGCGGAGTGACCGCACTCTCCGGCAGATAGGACACCAGCCCGGCGTCGCGGCCGAAGAGCCGGATCTTCTTCACCTGCGTGGTCCCGAAGCGCCTCTCCGCAAGGACGGGAAGGGCGGTGGCAAGGCCGAGCAGCTCTCTCTCCTTCCCTTGATCGCTCAAGATCATCTCCGTGCTCTCGGCCAGGAACGGCAGGTAGAGCTGCGACAGGTCGGCCCGCTGCCGGAAGGGGACGATCACCAGATAGGCGTCGCTGTCCACCAGGAAGCGGAGGATCTCGTCCGCCTTGCGGGGCGCTTCGAGAAGCCCTGGAGAGCCCGGAATCCGGCCCGTCTCCGGAGACGCCGCGAGACTGTCCAGGCGGCCCTGGAGACGACTGCCGAAGGGTGCGACCAGCAGCCAGGTCTTGTCGAGCCCCGGCAGGCGGGTGCGATAGACAGCGTAGTCCGGAATGAACACCCCGGAGGCAGAGATCTCCAAGAGGGGCCAGTAGGCCTCGAAGTGGTCGGCCGGCAGGAACTTCACCCGCCGGCGCAGGGCATTCGAGAGCCGCGAGGCGGTCCGGTGGCGCCCCCCGCCGTCGCTTTCCCGCTCGTAGAGGAAGAGCGCGGACCGGTCGGACGCATAGAGCGCTGGGTCGGGCCGTGCGACCCGCGGCTGCCGTCTCCAGGCGGCGCGCGCCGCCAGCACCCGGCAGGGCTGGCAGAATCGGCCCAGGCTCGCGACCGGATGGGTTTCGAGCCGGATGGCGCCGGGGACGAGGATGGGGCTGCCCGACGGCGAGGCCTGGAAGTCTGCGCGCGCATAGACGGGGGGCAGGGGCCACAGTCCCACCCAGAACGGATCGTTGCCGGTGCCGGGCAGCGGAAGCGCCGAGCCGATCACCACCAGCCCGGCCACCCAGGGAGCGATCCGCCTGGGCAGCCGCGCCAGGGCCTGCGCCAGCAGCAGGCCAGCCGGCCAGACGACATAGGCCAAGAAACGCTTGGCGTTGAAGTCGTAGAGGAAGACGAAGAAACCCAGGAGCCCGGCCAGGAGCGCCAGGCTGAAGAGGTCCGGGGCGCTCCGCGCCAGCGCACGGCGGACTGCCCCGACGACCGCCGGGACGAGGAGCAGGCAGGCCGGCAGCCCGAGGACCGAGACGAGGCTCCAGAGATAGAACGGCACGGAGTCGGCGTGGAGCCGCAGGAGCTCCCACTGGCGGGCCGGCAGATTGCCTTCGGTGCCCACGAAGGCGAGCTGCGCAGATTGCCACAGCACCGGCAGACCGGCGAACAGGGCGAGCCCCGCGTAGAAGAACGGCGAGCGCAGGTCCCGCCGGCGGCTCCAAAGGACCGTGACCACCGCGGCTGGCGCCCAGAAAAGAGCCGCCGACTGGGCGAGGTAGGAGAGACCGGCCAGCAACCCGCTGAGCAGATAACGCCACGAATGTCTTCCGGGTTCGCCAGGTTCGCCGGCGAGCACGAAGGCGCGGGCGCTCAGGAACAGCAGGCAGGAGGCCGGCACATCGGCCATGACCTGCGACGCGAGCCCCTGGAGGGAGTGGCTGGCCAGCAGCGAGAGCGCGACCGCGAACGCCGCCCACGGCGGAGCGAGGCGCGCTGCCAGGCCGTAGAAGGCCAGCACCGTGCCATGGAACAGGACCGCGAGGAGTACCGGCAGCCAGGACAGCGCGCCGCAGCGCTCGAGCAGGGCGATCGCCAGCGGGAGCAGCGGCGACCGGCCGGTGTAATGGACGTCCTCACCCGCCAGGCGCAGGCCGTTGGAGATCCACTCGGGGGAATCCCCGTCGAGGAAGGGATAGTCCAGGTTGAGGTCCGGATAGACGAGGTACGCCGCGAGCCAGGCGACGTGGAGCAGGCAGAGGAGGGCGAGTGCCAGGAAGCGGGGATCGCGGAGGAGGCGGCGCAAGGCCTCAATCTAAAGGAAGACTTCCGGGCGGTCCAGCCCGTGCGGAAAGAACCGGAAGGGACCGCCGGGGGTTGGGCCCCCGGCGGCTTGGGTGGAGGGTCGTAGGCGGGATCAGCGCCGGCTCAGCGGAAGCTGAACCGGGCTCCGAGGCGGACGATGCGCGGGTTGAGGATCTCCAGCACGTGGTCCGAGTTGCCCCCGTTCAGGAGGCCCTGCCGCTGCAACACGTAGGACTGGTTGAAGACGTTGAAGACGTCGGCGCCCACGGTGAGCCCGAAGTCGCTGAAGTGGAGCTCCTTCTCCACCCGGAAGTCGAGGATGTGGGTGTCCTCATACCGGAAGGCGTCCGGATCGGTCGCGGCCGGGATGTCGATGCCGATTCCCGGCGTGTCGGCGAGCGTCTCCCGCGAGGTGCGGCGGGCATAGCGAAGGGGATAACCCTCACGGCCGGTCAGGTTGGCGGCGACGTTGAAACCCCAGGGCCGGCTGGGAGCGATCTGGTACAGACCGTTCAGGTTGTACGACCACCCGCTGTTGATGAACACGTTCCCCTTGGAGCCGGAGACCACGCCGGAGCCCTGCATGACCTCGGTACCGTCGACGATGCCGCCGCCGATGGTGTCGGTCGGGTCCTCGTTCTCGCTGTCGGGGATGTCCCACGTCCAGTCCTGCCAGGAGAGGTTGCCGCGCATCATCCAGCGGTTGGAGAGGCGCTTGGTGAAGGTGAACGACGCGCCTTTGAACTCCTGCTCGCGGTCTCCGTTCTCCAGCAGGAAGCCGTTGCGCGTGGAGAGCCCCGGCCGCAGCTCGTAGTACGGGATGGAGTAGGTCTCGCCGTTGGGCAGCACGCCCGTCAGAGGGGTCTCGGCGGCGACGTAGTCGTCGTGCCGGTGCGCACGGCCGACACGATTCAGGTTTTCGGCAGAGTACGGATCGTCGTCATCGAAGACCAACAGCTCGGCTTCCAGCAGGTCGTGGTACCGGCGGTAGTTGACGTTGAAGCCGACCACGAGCTCCGGACGCAGCGCATGCTCGACGCCGATCAGCAGCTCGTCGGTGACGGGCGCGCGGAGGTCGGAGTCGATTGCGTTCGACTGCAGCGCCTGCAGCGTGACCGGGTGGATGTTCCCGCTCGGCGACGCGATCTCGGGGCCCAGCTCGCCGGGCTCGAGAGTCGGACCGCCGTTGTTGGAGGTGAGGAAATACCGGTACTGCTGACCGGCGAGGGGGTTGAGGAAGCCGATGAAGCCGGAGGCGAGCTGGTCCGCGAAGCGCGAATAGCTGGCGCGCAGGAGGGTGTTCTTCTGCTCGCCCAGGGCATAGGTCAGGCCCAGCCGGGGCGCCAGGGTCTTCCACTCGAAGCCGGCGTCGCGGCCCTCGAAACGGGCCTCCGGCAGGAGCTCGGGGAAGGCCTGGTTGGCGCCCACGACCGTGTCGCGGATCTGGCCGCCCTGGATGTCATAGCGCAGACCGATGTTGGCCGTGAACGAGCCGGCCGCCACCGTGTCCTGGATGTAAAGGTCGGTATAGTCGACCTCGAAATTGGTGACGCCGTCGCGGGCGAGCAGCAGGATGCCGTCAAACTCCCAGCCGCCTCCCGGGGTGTGGGCCAGCGAGCTCTGCTCCACCACCCGGTAGCCGGCGCCGTACTTCAGCTCGTGGCTCAAGCCGCCGGTGTTGAAGAAGCTGGCGGCGTCCGCCTTGAGCTGCTCCTGCGGCCGCTCGATCTGGAAGAGGAAGAAGCTGTTGTTCCACTTGAAATTCGAGTCCAGATAGGGGACCTTGTCTCCGCCCTGCGGCTCGAGCTGGAATCCTCCGTTGACGACCGAGTACATGCCTGACAGGTAGAAGCTCGACCCGAAGAGATGGGTGTCCTCCACCTTGTAGGCGGTCGGCTTGTCGCCGAAAGCCGACTGGTTGAAGGTGGTCTCCTGCGGCCGCAGGGGACCGGCATCACGGCCGATCTTCACCTTGTCGCTGTCCCAGGCGAACAAAGTGGCCGAGTTGTGCGATGAGATCTGCGCGGTGATCTTGCCGTTCCAGCTTTCGAGAGTGGTCTTGTCGCTGAAATCGTTGATGGTCAGGAGGTCGATCTCCGGCTTGGCATAGGAGCCCCAGAACCAGAGCCGGTCGCGGACAATCGGACCACCGGCCTCGACGCCATAGTCCCGGACCTCGACGATCCGGTTGCCCTGCTTGAACTCGGTCTGCGCGGTGCCGCGGTTCCAGGGCCCGGCCTGGCCGAGCTCGATTCTCGTCGAATTCGAGATCCGACTGCAGGTCCTGGTCAGAGACGTAGTAGCGGCCCGAGCCCCGCCACTCGTTGGTGCCCCGCCGGGTGACCATGTTGAGCACGACGCCGCCGGTGGCGATCGTGGCGTCGCTGCCGCCCGTCGTCACCTGCATCTCCTCGAAGGCGTCGAAATCGAAATAGCCGGGCGAGGAGCCGGTCGCCGACATGTCGGTGATCACCACGCCGTCGAGAGACCAGACGGCCTGGGCGCCGCTCGAGCCGGGCCCCACGTACTGCGACTGCTGACCGCTCTCATTGCCGCCGACGTTGACGCGGTCGACCAGCACGCCCGGGGTCGACTGCAGGATGGCCCACGGGTCGCGAGTGGTGGGAATCTTCTCGAGCTCCGTCTGGGACACGGCGTTGCCCGTCGAGATCCGGCGCGTGTCGAGCAGAGGAGGCTCGGTCGTGATCGTCACGACTTCGGTGAAGTTCGGTGTCGGCGTGAGGGTGAGCTCGATCTCAGTGTTGCGCCCTACGCTGACGATCACGTTCGGATATCTTACCGGGGTGAAACCATCGGGCTGCGCCTCCACTGTGTAGCTGCCGGGAGGAAGCCCCGGGAACCGGAACTTCCCGCGGTCATCGGCCACCTGGGCCTGAGGCGCTCCACTGCCGGAGAGGGTCACTCTGACCGCGGGAATGGGCGCGCCATCCGGTCCTGAAACGGTCCCAAAAAGGGTTCCTGTCTGCAGTTGAGCCGTCGCCGGTCCTCCAAGAGAACCAAGGAGCAAGGCGAGCGCGAGGACGATCTGCCACAACCTGTTTCTACTCATCGGATGTGTCTCCTTACGCGTTACGCCCTCTCTTGCAAATCAAAAACATGCAACAAACCATGTGCCCGGTCAGCGCAAGCGATGTGCCATGGGTCGGGAAACCATAGTTGACCCAAGAAAATCAATGACTTGTGATCCTTATGCCAACTCCGCAGGGTGAACGGTCGATCCAGGAGAATGGATCGAAATCGTTCAATTGTTCGTGCGTGCAGCTCCGGAAATTTGAAACGTCCTGCCGCCGGCTCCCGAGAGACCTCTTCAGGGGCGTCCGGAAAACTGAATTCCGCGCCGGCACGGAGACGATGCGGTTCCTTGAATCGCATCCAAGCGGCTGAGGTGGGATGGCTGTGGCCCGCGGGCGGCATTTTTTCCGGCTGGAGGTGTAGCGCGCATCCCTGTTCCGGGAATAGACTTGTGCCATGGCGCGGCGGAAAGGATCCAAGGACCAGCTCGTGCTCTTCCCAGGGATGACTCCCGAAGACCTGGAGCCGGCGGCCGTGGAGCCGGCGCCGGTGTCCGGCGAGGTCTGGGACCTGGGGAGGCGGTTGCCGCGGAGCATCCATCTGGGAGGATCGACCTGGTCGTTCCCCGGCTGGGCGGGGCTGGTCTACGACCAGCGCTACAGCGAATCACGGCTGGCGCACGAAGGGCTCGCGGCCTATGCGAAACATCCGCTTTTCCGGGGCGTGGGGGTCGATCGCACCCACTACGCGCCTGTCACGGCGGACGACCTCGCCGAGTACGCGGAGGCGGTGCCCGAGGGCTTCCTGTTCCTGGTCAAGGCGCACGAGGCCTGCACGATCGCGCGCTATCCGGACCGGCCGCGCTACGGCGAGCACCGGGGCCAGGTGAATCCGCTCTTCTTCGATCCGGTCTATACGACCGAGCAGGTCGTGGCGCCCTACGTCGAGGGATTGGGGGCGAAGGGTGGCGCGCTCCTCTTCCAGATCGCGCCGCAGGACCTCGGCGTCCCCGAGAAGTTCGCGGACGAGCTCCAGGCCTTCCTCGGCGCCCTGCCGAAGGGTCCGGTCTATGCCGTGGAGCTGCGCAACCGCGAGATCCTGACCCCGGCCTATGCGGACGCCCTGGCGGCGGTGGGAGCCTGCCACTGCCACAACGTCCACCCGCGGATGCCGGAGATCCGGGTGCAGGCCAAGCGCGCCGGCACCGACCGTCCGGGCACGCCGCTGACGATCATCCGCTGGCTCCTCGCGCCGAACATGACCTACGAGGCCGCCGGCCGCCTCTACGCCCCCTTCGACAAGATGGCGGCTCCGGACCCCGCCGCCCGCAACGCCGTCGCCGCGCTCGCCCGCGACGCCCTCGCCGCCGGCCGGCCCTTCCTCTGCACGATCAACAACAACGCCGAAGGAAGCGCGCCGCTGTCGGCGGTGGAGCTGGCGAAGGAGATCACCTCACAGCCCTGACTGTCTCTCTTATCTCACTCCCGTCTGAGCCGATAAGAGGAGGGCGAAGGCCTCAACGATAGGCGACCTTCGGGATCTCGATGTAGCCCTCGGGTTGCTCTGTATGGTTCTGGATGGCGAAGAAACGCCGCTCAATCTCCTTGAGGACTTTCGCATCGTAGAACGACATACCGCAGTCCAGGCAGACTTCCACCGGGGTGTTCGGAACAAGGAGGTACTGCCCCTGATGGCTGTAGAGGTAATCGACCTTCCTCGTCTCCGATCTCTCCGACCCGCAGTAGGTGCAACGCGCCTTCGTCATAACTCAGTTCCTCGTGTCCAGGGATCAACGAATTGGGGAGGCTTCGGGACATAGACGGTGACGATCGCCGCTTTCACCCCACGCCAGCCGCAAACAATGTGGATGGCTCGGTTGCCGCTGAACCCTACGACGAGGCAACTCTCGCCTCGTCCAGTGTCGGGATACGATTCCAGGATCTCGCCTCCAAGCAGCGCTGTCTCGATCTCTGTAAACGTCAAATCGTCCGCCTTGCGTTCCAGATCGGCATGGGAAGTATAGACATACTCGTCGGCGCGGATCTTGGCCTTGATCGTCTCGATGTCCATGAGTCAGGATGACTGGCCACATACTTTAAACCCACCGGCCCCCGCCAGAGAGTGTACTGTCTCTCTGTAGCGGTGCCCAGCCCTACGGCATCCGCACCGCCGTCGATTTGCCGCTGGTACCGGCCGCGGTGCTCCAGAAACTGCCTCGCAGCTCGGTTCGATCGGCCGAGAGGGTCCAGGTGAAGCCGCCGCTGGTCGACCTCTTAGCACCCTGTTCGGTGAACTGGAGGGTGATCTTGCCGCCGTCGATGGAGCCCGTAACCCGGATGGGCGTGCGGGCGGAGGCGGGCAGGGTGCGGCCGTCCTCGGCCCATTTCTGGCCGCGGCCGGTGATCCGGTTGCCGTCCTGCTCGAGCTGGACGCGATAGCCGAGCCGGAGCCCCTTGAAGGAGGCATAATTCGTGGAGTCGATCCGGTTCGTCATCTCCCACCAGCCGGAGAGACCGTGCCGGGGCTCCTCTTCCCGGTCCTCTTCTGCGTCCTCATCCTGTTTCGTTTCTTCTTTCGGCTCTTCGGCCTTGGGCTCAGCCCGCCGCGACTCCGGATCTTTTCGCTCCTTGCTCAGCCGCTCCTCGCGGCGTCGCAGCTCGCGCTCCTTCTCGACCAGGCGGCGCTCTCCGTCCTGGAGGCGGGCCAGGCGCTCCTGCTCCGCCCGGGTCTCCTGGACCTCCTTCGCCTGCCGCTCTGCGCGCTCACGCCGGAGCTCCTCCGGGCGCTGTGTCTGGGCCAACCTCCCCGCCTTCTCCTCTTCTTTGCGCTGCGCCTCGGCGGCGACTTGCCGTTCCTCGGCTTTTTTCTGCGCGGTTTCGCGCTGCTGGGCGAGGTGGCGGGCCTCCTCGTCGCGGGCCTGACGCTCCTGGGCGAGCCGCTCCCGCTCCTCGGTCTCGCGGGCGGCCTGCTGCTCGGCTTGGCGGCGGGCCGCGGCCTGACGGGTAAGCTGCTCCTGTTCGGCCTGCTTGCGCGCCTCGTCGGCCTGCTCCGCTTTCTGTGCGAGGGGGCGGCGCTCCTCCTCCTCGCGGAGGCGGCGGTTGTTGGCGAGCCATATCGTCGGGAAACCGTCCTGCGGCACGGGCTCCTTGCCTGGGCAGTACGCCTTGGGCTCGTAGTCCTGGAGGAAGAGCTCGTCGTACGCCTCGCCACGGAGAGGCGCGCAGCCATCCTCCAGCCGCAGCCCGGTCGCCGGGTCCGCCTTCCGGACCACGACGCCGGCCGGACGTTTCCAGGGCTGTGGCGGTCGGCGCTGTTCGTGGAACCGCTGGACGAGACGCGCCCAGAGCGGAGCCGCGAGACGGCCTCCGGTCGCGTCCTCCAGAATGGGCCGCGGCTTGTCGAAGCCGATCCAGACGCCGGCGACCACCTCGGGCGTATAACCGACGAACCAGGCGTCGGCGCCGTCGTTGGTCGTGCCGGTCTTGCCCGCGGCGGGGACCCGCACGCCGGCCTGCCGGACGCGGTAGCCGGTCCCCCGCTCCAACGCCTCGGCCAGGACGTCGGTGATCAGGAAGGCCACGCCGGGATCGAGGACCTTGCGGCGCGAAGAGGACGACGACCAGAGCACCTTGCCGTCGAGGTCCTGGATATCGAGGAGATAGCGGGGCTCGACCCCCTCGCCGAGGCCGGCGAAGGCGGTATAGGCCGCGCTCAGCTCCAGAGGCGATACCGCGACCGTGCCGAGCGCCATGGCCGGGACCACGGAGAAGCGCTCGTCGATCCCCGCCTCCCGGGCGGTGTCCGCCACCTCCCGCAGGCCGATGGCGTCCGCCAGGCGCACGGTCGGCACGTTCTTCGAGCGCACCAGGGCATCGCGGACGGTGATCTGCCCCTCGTATTCGTTGGTGAAGTTGCGGGGCCGCCAGACCTGACCGCTGGCCAGCCGCACGCGCAGCGGCTGGTCGAGGAGCGGCTGGGAGAGCACCCAGCCGTCGCGGAGCGCTGCGGCGTAGACGAACGGCTTGAACGCGCTGCCGGCCTGCCGCCGGGCCTGCGACACCCGGTCGAACTGCGAGTGGGCGAAGTTGCGGCCCCCGACCCAGGCGAGCACGTCGCCGCGCACGGCGTCGAGCATCACCACCGCGCCCTGGACATAGGGAGTGCCGGTGGGAGGAGGCTGATCGGCGGCCATGTAGCGCGGGCCCTGGAAGCTCCCGAGCTCGCCGTCCTCGACGAGGCGGAGCTGCCGGGCGAGCTCCTCCTCGGCAGCGCGCTGCACCCGCGAGTCCAGAGTCGTCCGGATGCGCAGCGGCCGCCGGTAGAGGTCGGCGCCGAAGCGCTCCTCCAGCTCGTGCCGGACCTGCTCGACGAAGTAGGGGGCGAGGCCGGACTCGACCCTCTCCTGCCGCGGCGGCGGCGCCATGCCCAGCGGCGAGCGCTGCGCCTCGAGGGCCTGGAGGTGAGGGACCCGACCCTGATCCTCCAGGAGCTTGAGGACCAGATTGCGCCGTTCGAGGGCCCGCTCGGGATGGCGGCGCGGGTCGTAATAGCTGGGTGCCTTGGGTAACGCCGCCAGGAGCGCCGCCTGGGTGAGGCTCAACTGCGTGGCCGGTATCCGGAAGTATTGCTGGGCCGCGGCCTCGATGCCGTGCGCCCGGTTGCCGAAGTAGATGTGGTTGAGATAGAGCTCGAGGATCTCCTGCTTCGAGTACCGGTGCTCGATCTCCCGGGCCACCCGGACCTCCAGGGCCTTGCGCGCGAGGCTCTGCTCCTGCCCGGGGATGCGGTCCGGGAACACGTTGCGCGCAAGCTGCATGGAGATCGTGCTGAAGCCCTGGTCGAATCCGCCGGACCGGAGGTTTGCAAGCAACGCTCCCCCGACCCGCCGCAGGTCGACCCCGTTGTGTGCGTAAAAGCGCTGGTCTTCCACGGCGAGGAAGGCCTCCGCCACATGGGACGGCAGCGAGCCCAGAGGGACGATCTTCTGCTCGACCGGCGTCAGGTCGGCGAAGACCTCGCCGTGCCGGTCGAGGATCACGGGCGCCCCGCCCGGCTGGTACGCCGCCAGGGTCGAAACGTCCGGGCAGCCGTCGAAGAAGCAGCGTTCCCAGGAGAATTCCAGGACGAGCAGGGCCAGTACGAGCGCGATCCCGATCGTCAACCAAGCCGTCTGGCGGGAGAGCCCCCGCCAGCGGGTCCGGACATGACGGAGGACGCCCTGCATCTCCATGCCGGCTTGTCAAGCAAGGCCTCTGCCAGGGACGTCTTGCGAATTTGATGCGGTGCAGGCGCCGCCGGTTGATCCTATATAGGATTCCGATATAGGATGGTGCCATGAGGCCGATCTCGCTGCACGTCGAGGACGAGGAGTACCGGAGCTTCAAGCGGATGGCGGAGCGCGCGGGCAAGCCCGTCGCCGAGCTCATCCGGGAAGCGATGGCCGAGTATCTCGAACGGAGGGGGCGCCGCAAAGGCTCCGTCTTCGACCTGGCTCCGCACGCGAGCGGCGAGCTGCTCCGCTCGTGGACCCGGGACGAGCTGCTGGGCGAGATGCGCGAGCGGTGATCCTGGGCATCGACACGGACGTGCTCGTCGCCTGGGCGATGACGGGAGCACCCCGGCATGAAACGGCACGCCGGATCTTTGCCGCCGAGGTCCAGGATCGTGGAGGGCTCCTGGGGCTCACGCCGCAGGTGCTGCACGAATTCCTCCACATCACCACCGATCCGAGGCGGTTCGAAGCTCCTCTGAAAATGCGGGACGCCCTGCAACTCGCACGATCCCTGTGGGATGCCGAAGAGGTGGTCCAGATCCTGCCCACGCCGGAGGTGCTTCGCCGTACTCTGAACCTGATCGAAAGTCTCCGGTTGGGTCGAAAAAGGATCCTCGATACCGCGCTGGCTGCGACGCTGGAGTCCGTGGGAGTGCGGCGTCTGGCCACCTTCAACCCCGGCGACTTCCAGATCTTCCCTTTCCTCGAGATCGAGGACATTCCCGCCGAGCCGTAGGTCGGCGGACTGCTCAGAGCCCCGGCGCCGGCCCCGCGCTCCGCAAGACGATCTCCTCGACCCGGGCCTCCGGGGGGAGCCGTAGCGCGAAGCGGACGGCCTCTCCGACCGTAGCAGGCGGCAGGAACCACTCCTTGCCGGGGGCGCCCGGGGTGGAGCCGGCGAAGTGCGTCCCGCGCGAGGCACCGGTGTTGACGGCGACTCGGGTCATATCCTCTGCGGCCCCCTTGCTATCCGCGTGGTAGACGGCTCACCCAATAATCCGGACGGCGGCGCCGATGCGAAACGGCATAGATCCGGATCTCGGCAGATTCAACGGCATAGATCAGAAGATAAGGAAAGCGATTCAGAGATTTGCGCCGAAGGTTGCCTCGAACGGCTGGAGCCGCGTCTGGGAGGCGACGCAAAAACTGGATTACCGAATCAAGCTCAGCCCGGAAGCCTTTTCCCAGCCCCGGAGATCGCGCCTCATAGTACCGGGCAACCTCAAGAACCTCCTCTTCGGCTTGAGGATGGAATGAATAGCCGATCAATCGAGGACCTTGGCCAGCCGCTCCATCACCTGATCGCCAGGTACGAGCTGTACGCGACCTTCCCGGACTTCGGTCTGCCGTCTCTCCGCTTCGTCCAGCCAGAGACGCTCACTTTCATCTTCCGAAACATCTTCGAGGCTATTCAGGAGGAGGTGTGCGAGGGCAGCCCGCGAGTCGAGATCGAGACCGAGTGCCTCCGTTCTGATCTCTTCAAAGCTTCGAGCCATAGATCATTCCTTTCGGTGTGCCCGCCCTCCCGGAGCCCGAGCTTGGGCCTCGGAGAACCCTACTTTGCATCCCCGGAGATGTCAATGGGCGGGGCCTGCCCTTCAGTACGAGAGGGGCGGTAAAACCGCCTCTTCAGCTCGCTCCAGATCCTGCGGGGTTATTCTGTACGGAAAGGATGTTCCCGTCCGGGTCCTTGAACCACGCGACTCGGAAATCCTCTGCCAGATGGATGTCGCCCTTGCGGGTCAGGCCAGGGAGGTCGTCGTAGTGCTCGAAGTCCACCCCTGCTCCTTTCAGCTCCTTGACCGTCTGCTCGACGTCCTTCACTTCCCATAGGGCGGCCGTGGCCTTGTTCGTTCCCGCAAACTCCGAACGATAGACACAAAGAGTGCTGCTGCCGGCGCTCTGGTAGACGACCGCCATACCGGGCTCTTCGCCGGTTTTCTTGAGCCCCAGGGCTCCTTCATAGAACTTCTTTGCCACCTCCAGGTCCTTGACCGGAAGCATGGGCTGTACAGTTGCGTCACTTAGCATTCTGCTCTCCTTTCCCCGCACACCCCTGGGTAACGTGCAAGCACAATGCCCGCAATGTGGCTCCTACCGCCCGGCCGCCTTCTGCATCTCGGGATACTTCTCCGCGGCCTTCTGGACGTCGGGCGGGAAGTCCGCGAGCTCCTGCACCTGGCGCACCTCGATCACTTCGTTGTCCGAAGCGGGGCAGCGCGACGCCCATTCGATAGCCTCTTCCCTCGACTTCACCTGAATCATCCAATAGCCGCCGAGCACCTCCTTCGCCTCAGCGAAGGGCCCATCGGTCACCTTGGGCTTGCCGCCGGAGAACGAGACGCGCGCACCCATCGAGGGCGGGTGGAGGCCATCGAGCGCGAGCAGCACACCGGCCTTCTGCAGGGATTCGTTGTACTTCATCATCGCGGCAACGGCCTCGGCCTCCGGCATGGTGCCCGGCTCCGCCGTCTCGTACCCCTTGGGGATCATCAGCATCATGAATCGCATCGTCGTTCCTCCTTCTGGTTTCGGGTTCGGAGCCGGGCTTCCGGACGACCTCGACCGGATGTGAGCCCCGGCTCTACCAGGACGACGAACGAGGCGCCGCGAAATCGACACGGCGCCCTGTTTCCCTCCGGCTCATGGCGCCTTCGGCTCGATATCCACCGCGATGCCGCGCCACTTTCCCTGGTTGAAGCGAAGCACGCTCAGCGCGCACCGCGTCGCGTGACCGACGAGGATCGCGATCCAGATGTCGATCGGGTCCAGCCTGCCCGTCTGCTGGATCACGAAGCAGATGCCGAGGGGCACGAGGATCTGCGAGACGATCGAGATGTAGAGCGGGCTCCTGGTGTCGCCCGTCCCTTGCAGCCCGCCTGTGTACGTGAGCGCGACGGCGATGAAGATACCCGAGACGCTCAGCACGCGCAGAAGCTGGACGCCGATCTCGACGACGGCCGGCTCGTTCATGCCGAAGATGGCGAGCAATTGCCGCGGAAAGAACAGGAAGAAGAATCCGATGAGCCCCGCGCCGGCGAACCCGAAGCGCGCCGCCACATGCACCGCCGCGTTGGCCCGATCGGGATCGCCCGCGCCGAGGCATTGTCCAGCGACGGCCGCAGCCGCGCCCATCAGCCCGATCGATGTCCACGTGATCAGCGAGAAAAGCTGGGTATACGAGACGGCGAACGCCGCCTGCGCCGCCGCGCTCTGCGCGAGCGAGCCGATGAACGCCATCATCAACACGCCGCCGATGTTCATCGCGATTCCCTGAATGCCGGCCGGCAGGCCGAATCGGAAAAGCGACCTGATGATGCTCCAATCCGGACCGAAACCCTGTCCGCGCGGGAACGACACGACCCACCCGCCGCGCCACAGCTTCACCACCGCGTACAGCGCGACGAGACCGGAAGCGATCATCGTCCCCATCGCCGAACCGGTGGTGCCGAAAGCGGGAATCGGTCCCAGACCGCGGATCAGGATGACGTTCAGCACGAGATTCAGCACCGTCATGACGATGCCGAGGACCATCGGCGTGCGCGCGTCGCCCGCCGAGCGCAGGGCGCCGCCGAGCATGTAGAAGACGAGCATGCCGCTGCTGAAGAGGAATGCGATGCGGAGGAACGGCAGCGCTTCCGCCTTCACGTCGGGCGCGGCGTTGACCAGATCGAGCAGCGACGGCGAGAAGAGATACCCGAGCGGTGCCATGACCAGCAGCGAGATCCCGATCGCCGTGAGGAATGCCTGGTAGACCGTGCGGTTGACCTTGTCTTCCTCGCCGGCGCCGGCGAAGCGGGCGACGAGCACGCTCATGCCGATGAACAGCGAGTTGATGAAGACGATGACGACGATGAAGATCTGCCATGCCACGCCGATCGCGGCGTTGCCCTTGAAACCGACCAGATGGCCGACGAGCGCATGGTCGACGATGCCCTGAAGCCCGCCAAAGACGTTCGTGAGCATCGTCGGCCACGCGATCTTCCAGACCGCGGGGAGCAACGGCCCCGCGACGATGGACCTGTCGTAGCGTCGTTTCTCCGGCGTCGACGTCCCGCTCACTACTTCCGCCGGTAGTTGACCGTCATGAACTGGCTCCACTCCCCGTCATCGCCCAGCGCGTGGGATGTCATCACCCGGTGATCGTCGTCCTTGAGCTCGATCACGTCCTTGTACTTGGCCATCTTCCCTTCGGCGCCCTCGGCGCCCTCGGCCATGCCGGGGCCCTCGCTTTCGAGCGTCAGCACGTTTCCGTCGAGCGAGCCATCGTACACCCAGAGGTAGGTCATCATCGACCCGATCCAGGTGCCGACGAAACGCTTTTTCTGCGGGTCATAGCCGAGCGTCATGATCGTGGTCGCGGGGCCGCCGCCTTCGGGCATTTCGCCCTTCCCCTCGGCCACGACCCAGAGCCCATCGAGCGACCGCACGCTCTCGGTCCACGGCTCGGGGGACTTGTCCGGCTCCGTCGTCGCCTCGCCTTCGAGAATCCATTCGCCGACGAGCTTCTCCAGCCACTGGTGTTCCTGCTGCGGTTCGGGCTTTTTCATGGTTGGCTCCTGTTTTGTGTGTTGCTCGTAGTCCGGTTCAGGAGATCGCAGTCGTCTCTGCCGCCGCCAGCCCGGGCACGGCCTCCGGCTCCGGCGCTTCCGCCTTGTGAGTCTGCGCGACCAGCATGTAGATCGACGGCACAACGAAGAGAGTGAAGACGGAGCCGATGATCATGCCGGAGACCAGCATGATGCCGATCGAGTTGCGCGCTCCGGCTCCCGGGCCGGCGGCGAACACCAGCGGCAGGTGGCCGACGACGGTGGCGGCGGTGGTCATGAGGATCGGCCGCAGCCGGGTGCCGGCAGCCTCGATGATCGCCTGCAGCTTCTCCCGCCCCTGCTCCTGCAGGTGGTTGGCGAACTCGACGATCAGGATGCCGTTCTTCGACACCAGGCCGACCAGTGTGATCAGCCCCACCTGGCTGTAGATGTTGAGCGTCGTGAAGCCCAGGAAGGAGAAGAGCAGCGCGCCGGAGATAGCCAACGGCACCGAGCCCGCCAGGATGATGAAGGGGTCGCGGAAGCTCTCGAACTGGGCGGCCAGCACCAGGTAGATCAGGATCGCCGACAGGAGGAACGTGCCGAGGAACCGGCTCCCTTCGGTGCGGAGCTGGCGCGACTCGCCGGCGTAGTCGACGGTGAAGCCCTGCCCCGGCGGCAGGATCTTCGCCGCCTCCTGCTCGAGGAAGGCGAGCGCCTGGTCGAGCGCCACGCCGGGCGGCACCACACCCTGGATGCGCACCGCGTTGAGCTGCTGGAAGCGCTTGAGCTCGCGCGGCTCGGTGGTCATCTTGACCGTGGCGAATGTTGACAGCGGCACCAGGCGGCCGTCGGGGCCGGTGACGTGGACGTCCTTGAGCTGGTCGGGCGTCAGCCGCTCGCTGCGTTTGATCTGCGGGATCACCTTGTAGCTGCGGCCCTGGATGCTGAAGCGGTTGACGTAGTTGCCGCCCATCAGCGTCGAGAGGTCGCGGCCGGTCTGGCTCATGTCCACACCCAGGGAGCGCACCTTGTCGCGGTCGAAGACCAGCTCCGCCTGCGGCTGGTCGAATTTGAGGTCGGCGTCGGCGAACATGAAGAGGCCGCTCGCGAAAGCCTTCGCCACGAGCTGGTTGGCAATCTCGATCAGCCGTTCGGGCTCCGCCGTGGAGGCGATCACAAAGTCCACCGGGAAATCGCTGCCTCCGGGCAGCGACGGCGGGGTGATCGGGATGATCCGCACGCCGGGGATCTGTGAGAGCTTCGCCGCCGCCTCGACCTGGATCTCAGCGGATGTCCGCTCCCGCTCGCTGCTCGGCTTGGTGACCATGCCGGCAAACCCCCCGGTCGGGAAGGTGAGCTGGAAGATGGCATCGGTCTCCGGGAACGACGCGAACACGTCGTAGATCTTCTTCGTGAAGAGGGTCGTCTGATCGATCGTCGAGTTGGCGGAGCCCTGGACGATCCCGAAGACCACGCCCTGGTCCTCGGCGGGCGCCAGCTCGCGCTGCGAGAACATATAGAAAGGAAAGATCAGCGCCACGACCATCACCCACAGCGTCAGGACGACGGGGCGATAGTTGAGCGTGCCCGAGAGCAGGCGCATGTAGCGCTGGCGGACGCTCTCGAAGCGGCGGTTGACGAATCCCGCGAAGCCGCGCTCGGTGTCGCCGGCGCGCAGCAGCTTCGAGGCCATCATCGGCGACAGCGTCAGCGCCACGATGCCGGAGACGATCACCGCGCCGGCCAGCGTGAACGCGAACTCGCGGAAGAGCGAGCCGGTGAGGCCGCCCTGGATGGCGAGCGGCGTGTACACCGCGGCGAGCGTGATGGTCATTGCGATGATCGGGCCGACCAGCTCGCGGGCGGCGAGGATCGCGGCCTGGAACGGCGGCTGGCCGAGGTGCAGGTGGCGCTCCACGTTCTCGACCATGACGATCGCGTCGTCCACCACGAGCCCGACCGAAAGCACGATCGCGAGCAGCGTGAGCAGGTTGATCGTGAAGCCCGCCGCCACCATGAGGAAGGCCGCGCCGACGAGCGAGATCGGGATCGCGACCACCGGGATGAGGACCGCGCGCACCGATCCCAGGAAGAGGAAGATGACCAGGATCACGATCAGGAGGGTCTCGCTGAGCGTCTTCAGGACCTCCTCGATCGAGCTCTGGATGTAGACCGTCGAGTCGTAGGGAATGCTGCCCTTCATGCCGGCCGGGAGCTGCGCCTGGATCTCCGGCATCGCGTCGCGCACCTTGCCGATCACCTCCAGGGTGTTGGCGGTGGGCAGCACCCAGATGCCCATGAAGGTCGCCGCTTCGCCGTTGAAGAGCACCTCCTGGTCGTAGTCCTCGGCGCCGAGCACGACGTCGGCGATCTCGCCCAGGCGGACGACGCCGCCCTGGTCCTCCTTGATCACCAGTTGGCGGAACTCCTCGACCGTCTGCAGGTCTGTGTTGGCGACCAGGTTGACCGACACCATGGACCCCTTGGTCCGGCCCAGGGCGGAAAGATAGTTGTTCGCGGCCAGGGCCTGCTGCACGTCGGAGGGCGAGATGCCGCGCGCCGCCATCCTCCCGGGCTTGAGCCAGATGCGCATGGCGAAAGTGCGTCCGCCCTCGATGCTGGCGCGCTGGACGCCGCTGATGGCCGAAAGCTTCGGCTGCACGACGCGCGTCAGGTAGTCGGTGATCTGATTCGGGTCGAGGTCCTGCGAGGAAAAGCCGAGATACATCCCGGCAAACGCGGTGTCCGCCGTTTCGAGCTGGATGATCGGCGCCTCGGCCTCGGGGGGCAGCTCGTTCCTCACCTGCGCCACCTTGGCCTGGATCTGGGTGAGGGCGGCGTTGGTGTCGAAATTGAGCTTCAGGTGGACGGTGATCGTGCAAAGGTTTTGCGCGCTCGACGACTCCATGTAGTCGATGCCGTCCATCGAGGCGATCACCCTCTCGAGCGGCGTGGTGATGAACCCGCGCACCAGGTCGGCGTTGGCGCCGATGTAGGCCGTGGTCACCCGGATGACGGCGACGTCGCTGCGCGGAAACTGCCGCACGGAGAGCGAGCGGATCGACTGCAGCCCGGCGATCAGGATCACCAGGTTGACGACCACCGCCAGGACCGGCCGGCGGATGAAAAGATCGGTGAGTTTCATCAGCTGTCCTCCGGCTCCGGCGCGGCGCTGTTCGCGGGCTGGACCTGGTTGTTGACGTGCACGGCGGCCCCGGGGCGCAGCTTGAAGACCCCCGAGGTCACGACCTCCTCGCCGGGCTTCACCCCCGTGAGCACAGCGACCTGGTCGCCGCGCGAGCCGCCGAGCTTGACGATCTGCTGCCGCACGCCGCGGTAGGGCTTGCCGTCAGGCCCCTTCACGTCCTCGACGATGAAGACCGAATCGCCGTAGGGGGCATAGTTGACCGCGGAAGCGGGGAGCGGCACCACCGGCCGGCCGGCGCCCAGGAAGACCTTGGCGTCGACGAACATACCGGGGCGCAGCGCGCCTTCCCCATTGGCGAAGGTGGCCTGGACCTGCACGTTGCGCGTGGCCTCGTCCACCACCGCCTCGAAGGCGGTGATCTTGCCCGTGGCTTCCATGCCTGCCATGCCCTCGGCCGTGACGCGCACGTCGGCACCCACCCGCAACTGCGCGATCTCCTGCTGCGGCACCGCGAAGTTGACATAGATCGGATCGAGCGTCTGGAGCTGCACCACCGGATCGCCGGGGTTCAAGTATTGGCCGAGGTTCACCTGGCGGATGCCCAAGGCCCCGGAAAACGGCGCCCGGATCCGCTTGCGCTCGATCGTGGCGCGGATCTCCGCCGTCCTGGCCGAGGCCTGCTGCGACTCCGCCAGGAACCGGTCGAGCTCCGCCTGCGAGACCACGCCCTTCTGGCGCAGACCGCGCATCCGCTCCAGGTTGACGGAGGAGAGCCGGCCCGCCGAATCGGCGGCGGCGAGCTGCGCGCGCTCCTGGCTGGTGTCGAGCTGGACCAGGAGATCGCCCTGGCGCACCCTGGCACCCGACTGGAAGGCGATCTTCTCGACAATGCCGGGCAGGTCCGCGCTCACCGTGACGCCCTGGACGGCGACCACCGATCCGATGGCGCTGAGCATCGCCGGCCACTGCTCCGCATGGGCCACGGTCGTGGTCACCGCCTCAGGCGGCGGCTGGAACGAGGAGGACTGGGCGATCGCCGTCCGGACCTGGGAAAACTTCACCAAACCGATCACGGCGATGAAGACCAACATCGCCCCAATTGTGAGAATCATCCTCTTTTTCATGACAAGCCCTCCTTACGGAGCCGTGGGACGCGCTGCATCCCCTTCCTCTTCCTCGAGCTCGATCCCGCGCTCATCGAGCAGTGCGCCGGTAACACGCGCCATTTCGGTCGTCGCCCGGCGGTAGTCGGTCTGGGCCGCAATCTCTTCGAGACGGGCACGCGATAAATCGTTCTGGCGGGTGAGCACGAGGAAGCTCGTGGACATCCCCGCCCCGTAGCGCTCGCGTTCGGCCATGAGCTGCACCTCCGCCGCCTCGCGCGCCGCCCGGGCCGCCTCGATCCTCTGGCCGGCGGTATCCAACGCAGCCGCGGCGTCGAGCACCTCGGTGCGCACCTGCTTGCGGGCGCGCGTCAGGTCGGCCTGGGCCTGCCGCTCGACGCTGCCGGCGATCGCCGCCCCGGCACGCGCCCTGCGGTTGCCGAGCGGAACCGCGAAGACGAGCGCCACCCGCGTGTCGGCGAAGTCTCCGTCGGCGAGCAGGCCGAGGGAGCCGTCCAGGCCGCCCTCCAGCCGGCGCGGAATCTCGCCCGTTCCAGGGTCCGGTGCTCCGGGCGCCGGCGTCGAGGCCGGGTTGCGCGAGCCCGCGAGGCCGAAGCGATCATGCGAGACGACGGCATCGAGAGCCGGCCGGATCGCATCCAGCGCCAGCGCCGTCTCGGCGCGGCGGCGCTCCACGACGGCCTCGAACGCCGCGAGCTCGGGACGCGCGGCGAGCGCGCGCACCATCGCAGCGGCGACGTCGACCGGCGCGACCGCGGGCTCCGCGTCCTCGGCCGGCACGAGCTGTTCGCCCCAGGAACCGGTGTCGGAGTCGCCCAGGATCAGCAGCTTCAAAGCGTTTTCGGCACGGGCCGCCGCCTCGCGCGCGGCAAACAGCTCGCCACGGCGCCGTTCCAGCTCGGCGCGCGGCTGCGCGACCTCGGTCTCCGGCGCCGTACCCACCTCAATACGCGCATCGGTCTCGGAGAGTTGCTCCTGAGCCAGACGGATCGCCTCGTCCCGCACGCTCAGCTCGCGGCGCGCGGCGACCAGCGTCCAGTAGGCGCGTTCGACCGCCGCGACCGTGTCGGTGAGCTCACGCCGCAGCCCGGCGGCCGCGCGCTCGCGGTCGGCGGCGGCGACCCGGATCCCGAACCGGGCCGCGTCGATCTTCCGATCGCGCAGCAACGGCTGCCGGAATTCCACCCCCAACCCGGTGCCGTAGGACGGCGAGAACAGGTTGAACACTCCGTCGGTCGTCGCGCGCTCGGCCGAGCTGCGGAGCGCGACCGTGCCGCCCGTGGGCAGGAGCCGGCGGACTCCGGCGCTCGCCCCGCTGACCTCGGTCGTCGGCGACAGCCGTCCCGGCGGCGCGCCCGAAAACGCCGAGGTCGGGGGCGGGCTGGTCTGCCGCCACCCACCCTCGACCTCCAGCAGCGGGTCATACGCGCCCCGGGCGCCAGTGATCGCGGCCTCGGCCGACACCAGCGACTCGCGCTCGACCAGGATCCCCTCGTTGTTCTCGAGGGCGAGGGCGATCGCTTCCGCAAGCGTCAGCGGGCGCTCCAAGGCGCCTTGCGCCATCCCTGGGACCGCAGCCGCCAGGATCGCCACCAGCGCGATCCCGACCGCCCGTCCCGGCATCACACTCCTCATCGTCCACCTCCCTGGAGATCAGCCTTCTGGATCCGCGGGTCGATCGCGTGGGCGCAACGCGCTGCGACCCTGACATCGAAGCCCGAGAGCGCACGCAGCTCGCAGTCCGTCAGCTCCCAGCCGTTCTCCGTGAGCTCCCGCAACACTGCGGCAGGACTCTCGGCGAACCGCCGCCGGAACCCCTCGTCGGTCACCAGCCGCCCAACCACCCGCTCGACATTGGACTGGCTCATGCTCCTCCTCCTGCTTATTCGTCGAATGGGACCCCGGTTTTTCGACAGGGCCCGCCTCCTCGGCGCTTCCTCCCTAGAGCCAAATGCCTGCCAACCCGCCGAAACCCCCGGCGCGCGGAGCGCAACACCATGACACCGCAGGGCTTGGGCTGCCGCCGGGGACTTGGAGGAAACAAACGGCCACCGGGGGCGAAGTTGTCGAAAAATCGACAACCTGTCGCTTGCCCCGCACTCACGACTGCGCGGCTGGGGCTCGCGAGCTGGACGCCGGGCGCGGCGTAAAGGCGTTATGGAACGACGGAACTTCGGAACGGACAGATACCGGACTCATCTGAGCCGGACAGAGCCTCTCCCTCCACATCGACCGGCTCGGGAGTGGAGCTTCTACCTTACTTTCAGACTTTCAGGCGTTTTCTCGCGATGTCCGTCTTCTGCAGCACCTCCTTTCGAGGAGTGGAGGTACGACGTCTTACGCCTTGAAGCGTAACAGAGGACGAGGCGGGCTGTCAAGAGGAAATTGTGGGGAAGAGCGACCTTCTTATGCGTAGACCCATTCGGGGACGTTGACCGAGTCCATCTGGTCCGGATGGGTCTGGCGTGTCTCCTCAAGGAGGCCCACGCGCACAAAGGCACGCTTCCTTGCTTGACCTCCGCGGCGCCCCTCAGTTGCTCGCGAGGGGCAGGCGGAAAGCGGCCATTTCCTCGCCGTTGCGAACCAGCAGGACGTCGCCTGCCAGCACCGGGTGATTCCAGGTTTTGCCCTCGATCGCCGGGAACCGCGCGAGCTCCGTGAACTGGTCAGGGGTCGCCCGGACCAGCGCCAGGTCTCCCTGCTCCGACAGCACCAGCAGCAGGTCCTGGTCGGGCAGGAGGACGAGCTGGCCGTTGCCGTAGCGTCCGCCCTTCCACTTGCGCTTGCCGTCCTTGAGGTCGATGGACGCGAGAATGCGGCCGTCGAAGCCGAAGGCATGGCCCTTGTGAACGACGAAGTCGTTGAAGTAGGGCTTCAGCCCGATCGAGGTCCAGCGCTCTTCGGTGGTCCATCCGCCGGGGCCGTGCGCGACCGCGATGCGGCGCGTGCTTTGTCCACCGACGTTGATCAGGACGTCGCCGTCCGCGATCACGGCCGGCTGCACGATGGGAAAGCCCGGCCACGCGTGCTCCCAGAGCCGCTTGCCATCGGCGGGCGTGAAGCCGGCCGCGCCGGCCTGGCTCAGCAGGAGGACCTGCGCGACTCCGTCGATCGTCACCAGATGCGGCGAGCTGTAGCTCACGCCATTGGCCGGGCCGGACCAGCGCGGCTTGCCGGTGGCGAGGTCGTAGGCGGCGAGTTGGCCGGAGACGGCGACGATGACGACATCGTCCACCACCAAGGGCGAGCTCGAAAAGCCCCAGTCCGGGAGCTTCGCCTTGGTGTCGGACGCCGCGTTGCGCGACCACACGACGGCTCCGTTCCCGGCGTCGAGCGCGTTCAGGATTCCGGTCGCACCGAAGGTGTAGACACGGCCGTTGCTGAGCGTCGGCGTCCCGCGCGGACCGGCGCCCGCATTCGACTCAAAGAACCGGGCCGCGTCGCGGTGTGTCCACACCGGCTCGCCGGTGGTCGCGTTGTAGCAGGCCACGACCTCGTCGTCACCGCGCTGCTCCTGGGTGTAGAGGAGGTTGCCATGGACCGCGAAAGACGACCAGGCCGGTCCGACCGGCCGGCGCCACAACTCGGCCGGCGGCGATGCCGCCCAGTCGGTCTCGATCCGCACGCCCGTGATGGTTCCGTCGCGGCCGGGTCCGCGAAAGCCGGGCCAGTCGCCGGCCGTTTTCGCTCCTGCCAAAGCCGTCGCGGCGCCAGGAACCACCGCCGGCTGGTCGCCGGCTTGGGTCACGACCTGTTCCTCGGAAGCCTCCGGCGGTGAGGAAGCCGGCGCGTCGCCAGGAACCGCCGCCAGCTCGTCGCCGGCTTGGGCCACGGGCGGCTCCTTGGGAGCCTCCGCGGCCGGAGCCGAGGAGCGCGCCGCCGGCTGATCGCCGGCCTGGGCGAGGAGCTGTTCCTCGGCGCTCTTCTGCCAACGCCACCCGAACTCCGCAACGTGGTCGCCGTTGATACCAGTGGTCCGGACGAGCGTCCAGACCCCGCAGGCGAGCAGGATGGCCGCGGCCATCGTCGCACGCCGAGGTCCATCAGGGAGGCGGCGGCTGACTGCCGCCCCGGCGACCAAGGCGAGACACAGGCCCGGGACGGCATAAGCGGCGAGCCACGCCGGACCCATCGACTCGTGTCTGAGGAACCATGCTCCGGCCAGCCCGGCGATCATCAGGCCGATGACGCCCAGGCGCTCGGACCAACGCGCCCGGCTGAGGAACACCCACCACAGGACGACAGCCAACGCGGCGCCGAATGCCCACATCATCGCGAGCGAAAAGCCCCTGAATCCAGGGATGACAGCCTTCAGTCCGAACCGGGCCAGCAACAGCAGGACCGCGGCGGCCACGCCGGGCCACAGCCGGAGCGGCTTCCGCGGAGTCGGTTTGTCGGTCTGCGCGATGGTCATACAGGCATTACGAGGACCGCGACGAAATGTTACGAGGCGATCTTCGGCAGCCGGAGCGACACCGGCCGCGGCAGGGGACAGGCAAACCCGCCGGCCAGAGAGCACGGCGGGGTCAACCTGTCCTCGGCCAGGGCGGTGACCGACGCGTAGCGCGCTCTTCGGGGCGTTTCTTCAAGGCCTTGGCGACGATGGTGTCGAGGTCGCCGCGAAGCTCGCGCCGCAGGCGCAGATCGTGGACCACGTCGGACAGGCGCACCGCCGAGCGAGGCGCCCGGACCCGAGCGCGCCAGCTCGCGGCGAGCGAGCCCGCGAGCTTCCCGGTAGAGTGCCAGGAAGGAGAGGGCGGCTCAGTCTGCGCGCCCCACGAGCCCTTGGTTCCATCACACCCTTGGAGCGTCTCTACCTGGGGAGGCCCCCCGACGGCGAACGGCTCCTATCAGGGCGCCGCCGGCAATCGTCGCCGAGATGAGGCCCAGGCTGCCGAGCAGATCGAACCACAGCGGGTCCTGGCGCGGAAAAAAGAAGAGGACGTAGGTTGTATCCACCAGCAGCCACGGCAGGATGGCGAGGGCATGGCGCAGCGGGCGGCGCCCGCCCAGGAGCCCGGCCAGCGCCCCGCCGGCCAATCCCGAAACGAGGGCGACTGCCCCTCCCTGGGCCATGAGCCGCCAGTCCCCGCCGTACGAGCCGGCGCCTTTGACCCAGCCGAAGCCGATCGTGGTCAGTGCCACGATGAGCGCGTAGCCCAGGGTTCCAACCACGACCAGACGCAGGACGGACTTCCATGAATCGCGCAGTGTCATGGGCCCGAGGATGCCCGAGATCGCGCGCCCTGTATAGGACGCGCGGACCGGCTTGGGACGGCTGGCGACCGCGGCGACCGAGCGAGCGCGCTACACTGTCGCCATGTCCAAGGAGCGCGAGGCTCACGAGAGCCATGGCCGCGAGCTGTGCCGGCGTCAGGCCGGCGGCATTCGCTTCGCGCAAGTCACCATGCCGGCCGGCCTCCGTCTGCCGGCCCACGCCCACCCGCGCGCTCAGCTCGTCTTCGTGCTCGCCGGCAGCTACGCGGAGACCTGGCGCCAAGGGGACGTCCGACTCCACGCCGGCTCGGTCCTCTTCCGGCCGCCGGTGCAGGAGCACGAGAACGACTTCGACCGCGACGAGGTGCAGGCGCTGGTCATCTCGTATCCGCCCGAGCGTTTGGCTCCCTTCGCTTTCCACCCGCGGCCGGCGGAGCTGCCGGCGCTGTCCCCCATGCTCAAGCACCAGATCCTCCTCGAGCTGCCGCGCGGCGACGGTGCCGCCGACCACGCGCTCGAGGGCCTGGCTCTGCTGCTCTTGTCGCGGGTCGAGCGCGCGCATAAAGCGGCACCGCCGGGCTGGCTGGCCGCTGCTCTGGCGTTCATCGACCGCCACCTCGGGGAGCCCATTTCGCTGGCAACCGTCGCTACGGCTCTGGGCATGCGCCGGTCGGTACTGGCCGGCGGCTTTCGCCATCACCTCGACCGCTCGGTCGGCGAATCGATTCGCGACGCGCGGCTGGGTCGGGCGCTCGACCAGATCCGCGCGTCACGGCGGCCGCTGTGCGACATTGCAATCGAGTGCGGCTTCTACGACCAGGCCCACATGGGGCGCCTGCTGAAACGCGAGACCGGCCTCACTCCGGGAGAGGTCCGGGCCGCGGCTCTGATCCCGAGCTTCTGTTTAGCTTTAGCCTCCTCGTTTCCCCCTACCCGCCGGCGTACGCCCGCTTCATCTCAGCGATGTCGGGTTTCTTCATCTGAAGTATGGCCGTCATGGCTCTCTGGGATTTCTCGGACTCGGGGTCCCTCCGGTCCTACTTCACTCCCAGCAGCTCCACCTCGAAGATCAGCGTGGCGTTTGGCGGGATCACCCCGCCGGCGCCCTGCGCGCCGTAGCCCAGGCTGGCGGGGATGGTCAGCTTGCGCTTGCCGCCCACCTTCATGCCGGCGACCCCCTCGTCCCAGCCCTTGATGACGTGGCCCGCTCCCAGAGGGAAGGAGAAGGGCTTCCCGTGATCCTTGCTCGAATCGAACTTGGTGCCGTTCTCGAGCCAGCCGGTGTAGTGGACGTCGACAGTCTTGCCGGGCCTGGCTTCCTCGCCCTGCCCGGTCTGGAGATCCGTGTACTTGAGGCCCGAAGGGGTCGTGGTCTGCTCGCTCTCGCTCATGCTTCCTCCTCCTTTCGAAGGAGGAAGCTTACCGTACGCCCCCAGTTTTTGGTCCTTGGGGAGAAGGGCTCCGGATTGGAGGCACCAAAGGTGAAGAGACTGGCACGGTCGCCTTCCTGCGGGTGAAGGCTCTTGCGGTTGCTTCCTATCATAGTGAAGCCGCTCGACCTCCCGGATCCGCGGATCCGGCGTCCTCTCATAGACCGTATTCTCTAGAAAACTTCCCTCGCAAGAACTGTCAACGAAAAAATTGCACCCAACACAATCGCAATTGATTCGTAAATACCGTTAGGATCACCGAAGCACAGCCACAAAATCCCCGCAACCAGCGTAGCTATCAATAAAACCTTCTGAATGGTTAAAAGTCTTTTAGTGGGCCAAACGACCACTGCGGCGCAGAGCACCAGCAGGATTGTCAATATAATATTGACCCTGCTCCAAGACAATTTTCTCTTGAGGGTCAACTCAGTCACTTCGATTAGGTCACCCGCCGCAAGAGCCAAGTACTCTTTACTTGTGCTGAGCAGGTTAGCTGGCGGTGAATTCGGCACTCCCTCACCATTTAATAATCTATCCGAAATTAAAAATGAGCGGCCATTCCGAAGCAAGGCGAAGAGATTTCTGTCATCGTAGAACGCCAACGCGATAACAGCATCCTCGACCTGCGTTTTTTCCGGCTCACTATCAACCGGCGATACTCCCCCATCCTCTCGCGACGATGCCGTCTCTTGGGTGGAAATCCAGTGAACCTGCCCCAGATCCGTGCCGACCGCCATGGAACCTATTTCATTAATAGCAAGAAATGTTCCCCTCTCGGAAGGAACTTGGCGGTAGCGTGCGTCAATATGATCCCCTGTCTCATCAAAATCTATCCGGCCAATGTCCCTTGTTTCAAAGGACGACAACGCGATGCCAGGACCGTGTGACCAAATAGACCATCGCCCATCAAGCCAAGTCCCAGCCAGCCCTTTCTTTTTCTTTCTCCGATCCCATGCTTCCACCTTACCGTCCCGGCGAAAGATAGCCAAAAGGTCCGCCCGCACGAAATAGATAGCAGTCGGGTTCTGTTCAAGTACCGCGACTTCTTCGAACGATTGGATATCATCAGCAAGATTTTTCGCGTAGACTTTCCCTTCTCGCGCCCAAGCTATGAAACCTCCATCGAGAGATACCGCATAGGGAATGGAGCGCTGGCCCTGATCCGTCGTTCGCGGGAACAGCGAATAGTCCAGTTTAATTTCTCTGCCTTCCCCTACTCGGCTAAAGTCAAAGACAGATTCTCTTACTGTCTCTTTACGGGGAAGATCCCAGTGCTTCACAGTCACCACGAAATTCTTGATAACCAGGGCCACGAGATGCCTGGGAGAGGAGAACCACATGTCTAGGGGCTTACCGCTTGCGAGAATCCTCGTTCCCTCAAAGCTCAAATACCTTTCCGACCGCCAAATCTGGACAGCCAAGGAGATGAGAATGATGACTGCAAGAACAAATGCACAAAGACGCCACCACCATTTGATTCTCATCGTGAAAATCCTTGGCCGTCAGCCAGGTTTACACAGCCGGACGGCCTCCGCCGCTTTCGCATGAACCGCACGACATAACAACAGACCCACCACAGACAGTGATTCCGCCGCAGGTTACACAGCACAGGCCGCCTCCAGAAGCGCCAAATATCTTTTGAAGCTCGCGAGGCGACTTGCTGTTCATTTCTACCAATTTTTGCCGCGGAAAGCTTCCGAGGGAAATTGATGTGGGAGAAATCTGAAATGTCCCGTCTTTTGTTGGAACTTCTAGAGATAGGGTGTCAGCCTGACCGATAGGACTACCAATTTGAGCGATATGGGGCGCGCGGCCCTTGATCTCAGTAATCTCAAAGGGGGTAAGGAGAAGCGTCTCCCCTTGAACCACCTGGGGAATGAACCCGTACCAATACCCGTCGTCTTCGCTACGGACGGTCAGCATCGAGCCTTCGCGAACCGTAAAATGCGCGGCGCTTCCGTCCGGCATTGCGAGATCCCCCTCTACAACCCGGTCAGAGATGGGAACGGAGAAGGCTTGTCCTAAAGAGGGGAGAGGCAGAACCAACAGCCAAAGAACCAGCGTTCCCCACAACAGCGCATGTCTCGACATGTTTTCCTCCCAAGAGCGTTGGCGCACACAAGTGTGCTCCCCGGTAGTCTCCCAACCGGAGGCGTATCTGTTTACCGTCAGCGGCACTTTTGGGGAAGGTTTTCCCTGGACACACGTCCGCGCTGGCCAGGCGACCTGACGAGGGCGAGCGGCTACCGACCTGGAGCCACGGATAACTCGTGGCGAGAACTGTTACGGTGGCTGTGACGCAGGAAGTATTGCCTCAAGCTTGGGTGACTGGGGGCTGCGCAGAAGCTGGGGCAAGATCTCGAGTGTCCCGACTTGGTGTTGCTGAAATGTGCGCAGGGCACTCATCAAGACCGCTTGCGCCTGGGACCCCTCGGCCGTCCGATTTCCCCCAGATGTCTTGCGGTTGATGACCGCCGGGCGAATCCCTTGTTCGGCCGGCCAATTGGTCGCCTCCACATCCGTGCGTTCCAGGAAGACAAACAGCTGCTCCTGGTGACGTATCAAATGCTGAGCCAGACGCTGGTTGTCGGGGTTCGTGAACTGCCCCGACAGACGCCTTTCCATCTGGAAGCTCCAAGTCCTGCTTGACCTTCTCCAGCGCCTCGCCGCTGAGCTTGCCCGCGTCCCGCTGATCTCGCGCCTCCAAGGCGGCCTGCAGGATCTCTTTCACCGCCCGAGGAAAGCGCACCGCACCCCCTGTCGCCTTCTCCAGCAGCTCCTCGCAACGGCGCAACAGATGCGCCAGACAGGTCTGATGAGTCGCTTCTTCAAATTTCTGATAGGGAGCCCAACCATCAGCCACCAGCACGCCGACAAAGCCCTCCCCCAGGACCTCAGAGGCCTCGGCATAGCCACGACCCGGCTGGATGCTGTAGACCGTCTCGCTGCGATTGGTGAACACCCACAACCACACGCTATAGCCCCCCTCCCGCCAGCCCGTCTCGTCCGGGTACACCACAGGAGAGCTCCGGATCTTCGCCTTCAGCTCCTCGTACAAGGGCTCCAGCTTCTTACTCATGCGAAGCAGCGCGCGGCACAGGGCCGAGCGCGACACAGACAGTCCAGCCAGCTCCTTCAGCAACGCGGCGATCTTGCCGTAGCTCAAGCCTCCGACCTTGTTGAGCCAGGCGGCGAGCCCCAACACGTTTGGACCGAGTTGCACGTTGCCGACCCGGAACGCCTGGGAAGTCTGGCGCGGGTGACGCCCCACAGCTTCCCGGCCACATGCCGAGCACTTCCCATAATGGAGGATGAACTCCGTCGTCACCGGCCGAATCGGCGGCAGATCGGTCTGATACTGGCGAGCTTCGCCCTGCGGAATGACCTGACCCCCACAGTGCTCACAATACAGCGGGCACTCCACCACGATGGTTTCGTCGACGTGATCGGGCACAGCTCGAGTCGCTTGCTGACCATATTGATCCCCGGCTTTGCGCCCTGGAGACTTGGGATCCTCGCTCGGATCTCCCTTCGAGAAGGGGGCAGCCTGGCGTTTGCCCCGGCGCCGTAGCTCCTCGACAAGTTTCTCCAGATCGACGATTCGGCGCTTCAGGTGCGCAATCTGGCGCTCCTGCTCCTCCACCCGCTGGCGAAGCTCACCGTTGTCTTGGCGAAGCTCAGAGTTCTCTTGAAGGAGTTCCTCGTAAGTCGGCATGCCTGAAAGACATTAGACCATGCCGAGAAGAGAACTTCAAGCCCTTGCGGACGTGCCACCGCTCGGGGAAGGCGGCACTAGGGCGGTAAACAGATACCCGGAGGCAAACCTCTAGAACGGTGATCTCCCAGAGCTTCGTCAGGGGCTGCGAATACGAAGACCCTAGTGTAGATGAAGGCCTGCGGTCAACGCAAGCCCCTAAATGATCTTCGTGGGCCAGAGATGTAGACACGCTCTTGGGCAAGACTGTTTAGGGAAAGCATTCCTGAACCGCTCCGATGGAGACGGCTGGTCTTCTTGTTCTTCTTGTGTAGGGGATGTGCTTCTGGAGGCCGGCTACCGATCGCCTTGACAGGTCCCGCACGACGCCTTCACAGAGGTCGCAGTAATCGTGACAGTGCCGCAAGACACAGAGCACAGACCTCCTCCGGAGGCTCCGTAGAGCTTTTGAAGGGCGGCCGGGCTCGCTCCCCTGGGATCCACCAGACGAACTTTAGTAAAGCGCCAAGTTTGGATATCCAAAGCCTTCACTTGAAAAGTGCCTTGGAGGACATCAACCTCCACCGCCTCATTGAGGCGCCCCTTCATCCCGGAAGCGATTTCCCGAATGGCAGGGGGATCATCACCGCGGGAGGTCAGCTCGAAAACGGAGAAAGCCACCTGGCCTTTGTCGATGACGGGCACAATGCCGTACCAGTAACCCTGCTCTTCTTCGCTCCGGACGGTAACCATGGCCCCCTCGCGGGCAAAGAAGTGGGCAGTGCCACCACCGTCCGGGAGCACAAGCTCGCCTTCCACCACTTCGTTCGACTTTGGCACCGCGAACTGCGCACGAACGTCGACGGCCACCAGCAACAGCAGAATCGCAGCTAGCTTCAGGTACCTGTTGTTCATTCTCTCAGCCCCTTCTACGTCCAGCCGCCCAGTCGCGTCGGCGACGGCATTTGGCAGAAAGACGCCGATGGCCCGGCGCCATTACGTTCGGTTAGACAACACTTCGACAGGCGATTTCAGACCATATCAAAGGCCCTCGCCAGCCGTCAACCCACACAGACCCTCCCCTCATCGAGAAGGCCATCACTCTTCTAGCAGATCATATCCTGAATCACTGTCAAGCGCCAGGTTCTGAATCACTGTCAAGCGCCAGGATGACTTCGGAATTATGCCCGAAAACTGTCGCCCAGGAACGTCTTGACAAATCTGGGGTACAATTCCTCCCGCTTCAAGGAGAGAGCATGCCTCGTAACGAGCGTACCTGCCAGATCCGCATGTCTTCATCCCTATGGGACCTTGTAGGAGAGCTCGCCCAGGAGCAGGGTTCCAAGGATGCCCGGGGCCGGCACTCGGCGGTAATCCGGGAGATGGTCGCCGCCACTGCCGCCAAGTGGAGGCATTCCCCCTATGTCTGCCGGTCTGCGCGCCATACCGTCTATGTCACCCGGGAAGGAAACATCTTCTCCCGCCAAGTCGAGATCCTCCGCCTGAACTCCCCTCGTGAGAAGCTCCCCTGCTTCGTCGAGATGAAGCCCGAGAAGCGCGAATCCTATCATCGGACGTACCGGGAGAGCGAGCCCCGCCCCGAGACGGGCGAGTACGAGTGGTTCAAGGAGCAGTGGTTGCTCAATTATTTCGCTGTCTGGAACGGCAAGAAGTCCGCCGATCATCTTCAGGACTTCGAGCCGCCGCCGCTCGGCTCCTACGTCGACACGGTGGGTACGACCTACAAGAACGCCGACCTGGCCGTTCATGCGCTCAGCGGCCGGTTCCTGACCCGCGAGATCACCTTGGGGCTCCACGATTACGTCCAGTGGAAGGAGCCGAAGACCCCTGTCTTCGATCGCTTCGACATCCCCATCGATATCCCGACCTCCGAGCTTGAGGTCTGCGTCGTTGTCGACCTGGATCTGTTCGCCTTCACAGACATCCCGGAGGACGAGATCGCCAACCTTGCCTTGGAGTTCCGCAATCGGGAGTCCGCCCGTTTCGAGGGTAAGGAAGTCGCCCTCTTGCCCGAAATCTCCATCCAGGAACGGTTCGGCCGAGCCTCTGACGAAGGAGCAGACGAGATGCTGAACCGCGTCCGCCGGCTCAAGCAACGAGCCACTGCCATTCTCGAGCGTGATGCGGCCGCCGGCAAGCAGGTCTCGGAGGCAGCCAGGGCCGAAATAGCCTCTTCGCTGAAGCTGCCCCAGCGCTTCCTCTTCTACTGGCTGCGGTGGCCAGCTCCGCATCTGGGAATCGAGGTCTGCGTCCGCTGGGAGAAGCCGGTCAAGAGAGAAGCGAGCGGCCTTGAGGTCAACACACAGACGATCGAGTGACTCCGTTGACCCTGATCCTTGCCAGGTTCTGGGGCAAAGGAGAGCGTGCCGGAGCACGCCCCCGGGGTGGTGAGGGGAGATCAGTGGACCGCGGGGTCCACGCTCGGCGGCGTGGGTTTGCGTGTGGCGCGCGGCTTGCGCTTGCGGACCGGGGCCACCCCGAAGCGGACCAGATCCTCGTTGCGGTAGCCGAGGCGGCCCCTCAGATAGGAGCGCATCCCGATGGCCGCATCGCGGCCCTCTTCCACCGCCTCGGCCAACCAGCGCGTCGCCAGCCGGCTGGCGATCTGGCACGCCATCTGCCGGGTCTTGGCGACCCGTGTCTTCCGGACAGCCTTTTCCAGGGCGATGCGGAAGGGCTCGATGTCCGGAATGTCGTACGTCGTCGCTCGGAGCTCGCTGAGCAGGCCATCCCAGTCTGCGACGAAGTCCTGCAAGGCTTTCTTTGGCATATTCGTTCCTTTCTGTTGAGGATGCATTCAGAAAAAGGGGGCGTGCCGGAGCACGCCCCCGGGTTGTTCAGGACTCATCCGGACCGGCGGCCTCCTCGGTGGGCTCGACCTCCGGCGGCTTGCGCGGCCGCTTGCGGGACGGGGCCACTTTGAACTGGACCAGCCGTTCGTTGCGATACCCGATCTTGCCCTTCACCACGGCCCGAATCCCGATCGCCACTCCCTTGCCGTGGCTCACCACCGCCTTGATCTGCTGCGTCACCTCCTGCCGGCTGGCCGTCTGCGTCTCCTGGCGCGCCTTGAGGACCCGCGCCGCCGCCAGATCCGCTTCCAGATCCAGCCGCTCGGCTTCGAGGGTGACCAGGACCCCCGGATGATCCTGCAGCGCGGCAAGCAGCGCCTCCCAGTCGCGCAGGACGTCGGCGAACGAATTGATGCTGGGCATAACCTTCCTCCTTTCATCCCCGCCGGCCCGCGGCAGCGGGCACGGCCTCGGTCGGCCCGCCGGGGATACCCCAGGCGGGAAGTCCATGGAGAGTGACGACGAACAGAGGCAGCTCGATCGTCACCGGCTGGAGCTGATTGACGGTGACCTCGTAGCTGTAGCTCACGTTGGCCTCCGCCCCGAACGACGCCGGCTCCTGCACCCGCTCCGCCTTGAGATGGAGCTCCAGTCCAGGTGTGAACGCCTGCGTGGCCGCGAGCGGCTCCTGCACCCGCTCCGCCTTCAGCCCCGTCTCGACACCGCCCTGCTGCGTGAAAACCTGCTTCGTATCCATACTGCTTCTCCTTTCGGAAAAATCCGGGCCGTCAGTGGCTCCGGAAGGGTCATTCACCCGAATTTTCAATTCCGCTGCTCATTGCCTTCATGGCTCTGTCGGATCAAAACCGTTCAGAGAGGTCACTCTAGCAGAAACGGGCGGGTTGTCAACAGGGTTGAACGTATTTTCTGAAGATTGTGTGCAACGGTTACAAGGCACCGCATAGAGGCCACGATCTTCGCGTCGGTTTAACGCTTACGCGTAACGCCGTCCCCTCCTGCCGGCCGGAGAGCACCTAAGTGGCATGGAGAGTCCGCCGCCGCATGGACGCCCTGCACGCTGTCAGACTGCGGCACGACGGCAGACAACAGACGCCGCGTCCGCGGGCGCCGGACCATGCGGGCCCGGCTCGTTCCGCGGCGGAGGAGGACAGGTATGACTCGTCGCAATCTCTCTCGCCTCGTGCTCGTGGGAATCCTCGCCTCGTGCCTGGCGTTCGCCGGCCCCGCCCAGGCGCAAGCCGCCAAGCTCGCCAATCCCGTCCACGTCTGGGACTGGTTCGACAGCCTCTGGGAGAAGGGGATCTCCGCTCTGTGGTCCTGGAGCGAGGCTCCCACGGCAGGAGGGGAAGCCACCCCAGGAGCTCAAGGAGGCGTTGCCCCGAACGGTGGCACGACACCAGGCGATGAAGGGCCCGGCATCGACCCAAACGGCGGTTAAGCTCCTCAGCCGGTACGAGGGGCGGCGAGCTCAGCCGCCTCGCCTTTCGAGCGGGACTTCAAAACCTCCCCACCATATGAGAAAATGCACGCCCATCAAGGAGGCGCCATTTGAGCGAACGAGACCACGTCGCACACGGCGAAGGGGCAGAGGATGATCTTTCGCTCGACTCGTTCGAGCAGTGGGGCGGTCAGCCCACGGGCGGAGGCCCGCCAGCGCCCTCCGACCTGGACCTTCGTGATGAGGTGGCGCTCGACACGCCCCTCCACGTTCGCTCCCTGCAGCAGCTTTCCATCAGCGAACGCGCCCGGTACCGGAAGGCGCAGACCCTTCTTGCCTCGGGAGGGGATGTCCGGGCTCTGATGCGGGACGGCAATCTTCCGCTGGCTGGGCTCGGCGTCTACGAAGCCCTCCTCATGCGGAGCTGGGCCGTTCGCTTCCAGGACAAGAGGGAGATGGTCCGTTAAACGACGCGAAGAAGGGCTTCACCGAGGCCGACCTTCCGTTCTCACTGGCTCTTACTCGTCTGGAACTCGCCATGGTCCTCCTGAGCCAGGACAAGCTCGATGTCGCGGAGCAGGAGGTTGTGGCGGCGGGGGAGATCTTCGCGACCATCGAAATCTATCGCGAATTCATGACCTCAGTGATACTCCTCGAAGAGCTCTTCCGGCGCCGCGCTGTGACACCGGACATGATCGAGGCTACGGTCGCGCACATCCGGCGCAAAGAGCGTCAGATCGGCCCGCGGCACTTCCGGTAAGCCGGGATTGCAACGGCCGGCAAAACTCGGACGACGAGCCACGGACCTGACCCGCTCTCTCCCCGCTCAGCTCTCGTCGTTGCGCTTCTTCCCGGATTTCGGCTTCGAGGGCTTGGGGCCGGCCTTCGGCTTGGGCGGTGTGGCGACGGCCTTGCCGGCCTGGCGGGCGTCGAGCAGGGCGTTCACCTCCTTCCGGAGGTCTTCGAGTACCTTCTCGATCTCCGGGCGCGGCAGCGACGGACGCTGCTCCGGCTGCGCAGCGGTGACGGGCGGCTCCACCGGAGCGGCATGCCGGAGGGGAAGGATCTGCAGGATGCGCTCGATCTTCTTCCGGGCCGCGGTGGGCTCCGCCGGCTGCTCGGCATAGGCCAGCTCGAAGAACTCTCCGAAGTCCAGCCCGATCCCGTGGACGACCGCGATCACGACGTCGAGCGGCACCCGGGACTCCCCGCGGAAGTACCTCCCAACGTTGGCGTGCGGGACCTTGGACCGCCGCGCGATCTCCGTGTTGCCATACCCCAGGGTGCGGACGAAGATGAGGAGCATCTCCATCAGGCGGTCGACCTCCTGCCGAACAGGATCCTCGGTGTCTCGCTTCGGGCTCATGGTCATCCTCCTCCGGTTGGATCGAGGATACCATTTCCGGTCCCATTGACTCAAATCGGGATCACCTGCTATAAGTGCTTTCGGTTCTCGATGGCGAGAACTCGTGGCTGCCTCGAGGCGACAACGGACAAGGCGGCTCTCCCGGAAGGAGGGCCTGAGCTCGAAACAAGTCGGCCCCGGCGGAGTGCAGATCCGCCGGGGCCCAGCCGAGCAGAGGAGGGGCCTATGCCCGACGTGTCCCAGTCTATCCTGTTGGACCTCGATCGGTTCAGCGAAGCGCTGCGCCGGCGACTGTACGACCGCGTCGTTCAGATCCAGTTCAGCCCGGCCGATGCCACGGCCGCGTACACGCCCGACGAGGCTGCGTTGCAGGTCGTCTGCTTTGGCGGCAGGTGGTTCGCCCTGTGGACGGACCTGGAGCAGCCACCGGCGGACCCGGTGCGTCTACGCACCCAGATCGTACGCATCCTGAAGAGCCCGGAAGATCCGGCGGAGATCGTGCTCCATGCGGTGTAGCCGCTGCGGCGTGCGCCGACGGACCTGCGGCGTGCGCCGACGGACCTGCGGCGTGCGCCGACGGACCTGCGGCGTGCGCTGACGGACCTGCGGCGTGCGTGGATGGACCCGCAGGTCACTCGGGCTGACCTGCGGGTCACGCACTCCAACCTGCGGGTCACACGGGTTGACGCGCGGGGCAAGTGGGTTGACCCGCAGGTCGCGCAGGCTGACCTGCAGGGCCGGCTGACGAAGCTGCGGGTCACGAGGGCTGACCTGCGGGTCATGTGGACGGACCTGCGGGTCCGCTTCTGCACGCCCGCAGGTCCGCTGCCTTACGTCGCAGGTCATGTCTGCGCGAGGGTCACTTCAGGACCTCCCAATTTCCGGACTTGGTTGCGCCCACGTGGCGAATCACTCCGGCAGTCTTCATCCTCTCCAAGTGGTACTTGATGCCATTGTCGCTTAAGCCCAGTCTACCTGCCAGTTCCCTTCGAGTAATCGAGGGTTGGGCACGCAACAAAGCAAGAACCCTTTCTTGGGTAGTTTCTTGGGTAGTACCGGCGGTTTCTTGGGTAGTTTCTTGGGTAGTACCGGCGGTTTCTTGGGTAGTGATTGGGGTAGTGCCCCTGCCCAGTTCCGGAGCAGAGGCTTGCAGGTGCGCAGGGTCGGCGCGGAAGGTCAGCATCAGGCCCGCCATGCCGAAATCGTAGACCGGCGGATCGATCCCGTGCTCCCGGCACTCGCGGTGGATCTTCTCGATGCCACGTCCCCAGGATTCGATGTAGCCGGCCCGGAAGAAGGCATTCGCCACCAGTGGGTTGAAGGGACAGGACGGGTGTTTGCCCAGCAGCTTTTTCAGCGTCCAGTTCTCCGGCAGGTCACCGGGATTCCAGAGGACGATCTGATCGTCATACACGCTGATCTGGATGGGGATGCCGCTGCTGTAGTCCTTGTGCACCACGGCGTTGAGCAGGGCCTCGCGCAGTGCGGCAGTTGGGAAGAGGAAGGTCTCCCGCCGATGCAAGCCCTGGTAGCTGATGTAGGCCTTGAGATACTTCGTGTGCAGGAGCTCGAGAGTCTTTTCCACCTGCTCGAAGAGGCTCCCGTGCACCTCGTCTTGGTAGCGGAGGTCGTCATCCGTCACGAAGAAGCCGATCTTGATCCAGGAGCCGCTCACATACTGCTCGGGGCGGTCGGAGAACAGCAGGCAGGCGGCGCGCTTGAGGCCATGCCTTTCGGCCAGCTCCAGGTTGCCGAGAACGACCTCCCGGCTGTCTCGTAACACCATCGGGTCCATGCGCCCGCTCTTTGCAGCCCTTTGCCTGAACAGCCGCAAGGCTGCCGCGCTGCATGATCGTGCGGTGAACGAGGGCTCCGGCGCATCATCCCAGTGACGCCCGCGCTTCTTCAGCAGGAACCGCTCCAGCGCCGGACCCTTCAGCTCTTGCTTGGTGCTGCCGCTGCGGTAGTGGTATTCCCCCTTGTAGCTGACGGGGCTGGGATACGGCTCGACGTGGATTTCGACCAGCTCCTTGCCCGCCTCCTTGACGAGGTGGACATCGGCCATGATGCCCAGCACGTCCCGGATCTTGTTGGGCAGGTCTTCCAGCAGTTTGCGGGAATTGTCCACGCCGACGGCTACGCCCTTATCGTTCCGCCCGAGGACCAGCACACCGCCCGCGGCATTGGCGAAGCCGCAGATCCAGCGCAGATACTCGTCACGCCACGAGCTCTTCCATTCGACCTGCTGGCTTTCCTTCATACCAGGCGAATCCTCCCAGTGAGCGGGCTCCTGATCGGCGCGTAGGGGGCGGCCGGCGTCCATACCATTGCGCAGCCCAACCCCATCCTGCGTCGGCGGCGCAGTCCGAATACGGGTGCCGACCGGTTAGCCGTATTGGGATGAGGATACCAGAGTTCGGGGGATGTCGGCCGGTGCTAGGTGAAAAGCCATGAGCCGGGAACTTGACGCTCTGGTCGAGCGGGCGAGGTGCCCGCGTGGCAGTTTCCCCTCAACCAGCCCCAGCACTGCCGCCACCCCGCTGCAGCGGACCGTCTTGCCGGGCTGGGATGGGAACGGGTGGAACGTATTGGGGGCAGCCCGGAAGGTCAGCATCAAGCCTGCCCTGCCAAAATCGTAGACCGGCGGGTCGCTCGCGTGGAGGGTAGAATGTATTCAAAAAACAGCTTCAGGGCTGTTTTCTCGTGGCAGCGGGAGGCTGTCGGTTGGCCAACCCGCTCATTAGTTGAGCCTCGAGTATCCGTAGAAAGTCTAGCTCAGCCCTTCTCAACTCAATAGATTCCCTCAGTTCCCGTTGTATGAGCGCGTGTTCCTTCTCCAGAGTATCCACTGCCGAGGCTAGCTTCCCTTGCCTTGCGCTGGTCGCCTCTACCTTATTCTTCAAGTCCTTTATCTCTTCGGCAACCGCTCCTGCGCTAGTACCCTCAATATTGCTTTCGCCAAGACGTACGACAACGCTGAGCACCGCCAATGCGAAATAAAATACTAGTGCATATCGAAAAGAATGTTGCGCAATAATCAGCCGATTGAGCTTTTCAAGGCCAAGTGTTTGAGTCTGGATCGCATACGCCAATACTTTCGCAATCAGCTCTCTAAGAGCGCCGCCTTCATCATTCTCGCCCAACTCTATCAGCTCTCCTGGCGTTTCGCGGACCATGAGCTCTCTTATCATAACCTCGGCCGCGATGATCAACGCTCGACTAAGGTGAAAAACAAGAAAGAACGACAATGCGGCGCCGACGACTCTGAGCCAAACTGAGCTCACGAGCAAGGGAGGAAGGAGTGTCGATCCAAGAGCCAGAATTATAGTTGATGCAAAGGAAGCAGCGCCAAAAATTACCTTCGACTTATCATAGACCCTATTTGCAATATCGTTTACAGTGCCCTCATAGGATTTCACCCTCTCGTATATTAGCTTGGTTGTCTCGGGCGTGACAGTCCCAGATAATAGTTTCAGCACCATGCTCGGCGCCTGATATTCATCGGCGGCATCAATCTGCTTCTCGCCTGAAACGCTTTCAGTTACAAATAGCCAATCTCCGTTTAGTGGAAGCCGACCTTTCAAATTCAGCAGTAGCCTGCCAAGGTAACGAGTAAACCTCATCTCCCCAGTTCCTCAAGTCGGTCCACGAGAGCTGCGCTGATTGGAAGTATCGCCTCCAGCCATGCCCATTGACCGTTGGGATTAATCTCCAGGAAGAAGAAATTCCCCTCTTTATCTACTGCAAGATCAATCGCGCCAAAGTCAAGCTCAAGAAGATGGACTAAGTCGATGCACGCTCGCTCTATTGAAGCTGGTAGAGAGTACGGAGAGTGACAAAGTTCCTCGGGACCGCAGGCTCGCCAGTCTGGTGTACCCGGAGGAGTCGCTGCGTCAATTCTTGCAGTAAAAACCTTCTCACCTACTATTGTCACCCGCAAATCGAATTCCTTGTCAACATACTCTTGAAATATAGTCGGAGTAAACCGAACCGATTCCACATCATCAAGATCCTCTCTTGATACGTTACTGGTGAAAATCATTGCCGGGGCTTTCTTGCTGTCGATAAAGCCCATGTATAAACACTTTGCGACCATTCTACCAGAGCATGCATCGAAGAAGCCCAAGACCTCATCAGGGTCGTTGGTTACAAGAGTCCGTGGCATTGTAAGACCGACCTTGCTGGCGATTCTAGCTTGGTATAGTTTGTGCTCCGCTCTTCTGATTGCATCTGGATGGCTGATCCAGTGACAATCCAATGAAAATAAAAGCCCCCGCAAGAAATCATAACTCTCATCGGTACAGAATTTTCTGAGCGCTTCGTCTTGGATGGCATCGTCTGGTACGGGCGGCACCGGCCTCCGATAGAGAACAGAGCTGACATCACTGAAGCGTAGGACTTTATGTCTATTAGACCATCTTATCTCGGCTCGCTCGGGAAATCCCGTTCCGGCCGTTGCAACACCTGACGCGAGCCGAGGAAATTCGTCCATGTTTAGCCGAGCAAAGTCTCTGTGCCGTCTGCGAAGTTCTCTTACAACGAAATCACATGTGATGTCCTGCGTATTGGAAACTATAAGAATCATTACCTGTCTGTTGCCTCATCCCGAGTAGGGTCTCTATCAGCCAAGGTGACCAAGCTTCCCGTGAGCGCCATGGCTTGCGCTCGATCTCCGATGACTGGCTCACCTCGAGAGACGCTAATTTCTTGCTCAGGATCGTAGTTGTACAGCGAGGGAATTGGATTTCGATCTGGGGCTACTGCATATCGCGCTATAAAAGGCCGCATATTGCTCTCCTTCCCAGATTACCGGTCTGTTGCCTCATCAGCCGTAGGATCTTCGTCAGCTCTCGTGCACATACTGCCCGTAGCCTCAGATAGGACGTTGGGAGACTCAATAGCGAGAAGAGAATTTTCGGCTAGCACAGTACTCTCTCGTTCGACATCGTACCGCACGGAGCGAAATCCGGCTGTCTTGGGCGAGATTGAACGCCCAAATCTTGCGACAAATGGTTTCATCGGTATTAGCCTTTCCGGTTTGAGATTCCACCTGTTCGGCAGGCTCATGCTAAAAGTATAGTCCTACCCTTCAGCGGAAGCCAGTTGACCCAAGGGCAACTGCAGCGGCAGATTTGGGCGCGCTCCTTATCTTCGGCCTCAAGCTGCGCCGGACGCGGGGCCAGGGCGAAGAGGTGAACAGGCATTAGCCCCTCACCGCGGGTCCGGTTCCTTCGCGAGGTCGATCTGCTCCACAACGCTGGCCGGAATCGTCGCCATGTGGTGATCGCGGTGAACCAGGCGGGCCTCCCGTTCGCGAGCGGCCGCTGTGATCAGAGCGTCGGCAAGGGGTAGCCGCTCCGTCATTTCGCAGACGATATAGAAGGCGGTGAGAGCCACTTTTTCATCGACCGAGACGACCTCGTCCAGCAACTCTCGGTAGTCCTCAACCGTACGGCGAGCCTCATCGACCGTTGCGCCCAGCTCGCGCAGACGCCGGGCAAACTCGGTCAGCGAGATACTGGCAGCCAGGATCTCGGAGTCGCCCTCCTCGAACAACGTTTGGACGCGAGCACCACCGTGCTCCTTGCGGAAGTGGGCAAGTAGTGCGGAGGTATCGAGCAGGAAGCGCACGGCCCATCAACCTTCCGTAGCGCGCTCTGCCACAAGCTCGGCCACGGAGTCGCGATCCGGTGAGAACCTGCGACCGGAACCCAGCAGGCGGCGCGCACGCTCTCCGCGATCGGGAATGACCCTGACGAGAATTTCGTCTTTGCCTTCCACCGGCTGCCAGTCGAGCCTCCACCCAGGCTTGATCCCAAACTTTCGTCCTACTTCGGCGGGTATTGTGACCATGTTCTTCTGGGTGACCGTCGTAATCATGGAAACTATTGTGTTCCATGGAGCAGACCGCGTCAAGGTAAGTAGGTGCAGGTGGCCGGGGTGCCAGCCACCTAGTTCGGGCAGCCCCATAGGGTCCGATAAAAAACGCGCTAAGCCCTGGAGGGTCAAGGGCTTGGGTTTCTTGGCGCACTTCAGGGCGTACGATTCCCTCTTGACACTCGTACGACCGAGCTGTACGTTGGGAACGGTCCTATGCCGCTTCGAGCCTCTGCCTTGCGCGGCCACTTTTACGGGGACCCACGTAGCGAAGCCGCCCCTCACCGACCAATTTGGCGGTCTCCACGGCCCTCTGTGACTTACCGATCTCCTCGGCCACCTCGGCCAGGGTCATGTACGGATTTGCACGAAGCAGCTCGACGATCCTGTCCGGCGTTTCTACCGGCGTCTCTTCGGTTTCTACCGGCATTTTCCCAGTTTCTACCGGCGTTTTGCCAGTTTCTACCGGCGTTTTGCCAGTTTCTACCGGCGTTTTGCCAGTTTCTACCGGCGTTTTGCCTGTAGCTTCCTCGGTGACTTCCGGGGCAACCAGGCCGGCAACCCGACGGCTACGCCTCGGTCAACGCGTCCGATGACCAGCACACCACCTTCCGCATTGGCGAAGCCGCAGATCCACCGCGAGGGTTAGATACCGCGGCGGCGTTTCTTGAACAGGGTGTGCCCAGCCAGCCGGGGTGCCAGCCACCTAGTTCGGTTCTTGGGTAGTTTCTTGGTTAGGACCAGACGAAGCCTCCCGGTCAGCGCTCCTGCGATGTGTCGATCAGGTGTTTCCCGCGGTGGACCCGCTTCCGCCGAGACTGGAGGGGCAAGGGCTTGGGTTTTCTTGGCGCTTTAGGGCGTACGACCTCTACTTGACACTCGTACGACTTGGCTGTACCCTCGGAACGGGCCTTGGGGGTGCCCCGTATGCCGCTTCGAGCCTCTGCCTTGCGCGAGAACATCTACCGGATCCTGGACGAGATCCTGGAGACCGGCGTGCCCGTCGACATCGAGCGAAAAGGGAAGCTCCTCCGCATCGCGGCGGTCGAGCCCAAGAGCAAGCTGGCGAACCTGAAGCCACGCGACCTCATCGTCGGCGATCCTGAGGATCTGGTCCACATCGACTGGTCCGCAGAATGGCGCCCCTGATCTACCTCGACACCCATGTCGTTGCGTGGCTCTTCTCGGACCGTGTGAACCTGCTGCCGGCGAGCGTGCGGACCCGCCTCGAGGAGAGCGACCTGCTGATCTCTCCCGCGGTCAAGCTCGAGCTCCAGTACCTCTATGAAATCCGCCGCGTCACGTTCTCCGGAGAGCACGTCATCAACACACTGGAGAAGGAGATCGCGCTCAAGATCTGCGATCTTCCTTTCCTTCAGGTGATCGACGTCGCACTCGCCGCCTCGTGGACACGGGACCCCTTCGATCGCCTGATCGCCAGCCAGGCAACGCTACGCGGAGCGACTCTGCTGACCAGGGACCGTGACCTGCTGACCTACTGTGAGTGGGCCGAATGGCCGGGGAGTCCTTGAAGAGGTGCCGCGCTCCTTGCGGAAGTGGGCAAGCAGTGCGGAGGTATCGAGCAGGAAGCGCAAGCCCATCAACCTTCCGCAGCGCGCTCTGCCACAAGATCGGCCACGGAGTCGCAATCCGGTGAGAACTTGCGACCGGAACCCAGCAGGCGGCGCGCACGCTCTCCACGGTCGGGAATGACCCTGACGAGAATCTCGCCTCTGTCCTCAATCGGCTGCCAGTCGAGCTTACAGCCGGGCTTGATCCCAAACTTCCGTCGTACTTCGGCGGGTATTGTGGCCGTGTTCTTCTGGGTGACGGTCGTAATCATTGACAAGATCGTGGTCCATAGAGTCTGGCCGCGTCAAGGCGAGCTGCTGCCGCCCCTCTGGGGCTTGGGGATATTTTCGTTTCCATACCCGGGGCCGCCGCTCCTTCGTCGCTCTGGCCCCGGGCTACATGCCGTGAGCCCCTCCGGGGCCTTTGCCGGTGGACCGGTTCTTGGGCAGTGATTGGGGTAGTTCTAGGCACGTTGCCAGCGTCGGTGGTGGCTGAGGTCAAGAGACGCCCCGGCTGTTTACACGCCGGCAGTGAAGTGGTCGTGGACTGGGGCGTCTCTACGCGGCGATGGGGATGTATTGTGAATGAATATAGGGATTATTCGCGTGTGATCCCCTGGCACGACAGTTTCTTCGCATCCACCTTCCACAGGCCCTCAAAGCCTTCGATCATGAGGCCCTGCGGGGTCTGCTGGATGCCGAGCCGCTCGTAGCAGTCGGGTTTTGCTCCGAACTTTGCCAGGAGCACGGGGATGGTGTTGGAGTGGCCGACGATCAGGATTGCGCGATCGTTCGCATGGGTCTTCCGGAGCCAGGCGAGGAAGTCGGCCTGTTTGTCTTTTTCGATCGTGTCGTCGTCCGGGATCAGGCGGATCCCCGGAGCAGACAGGACCAGCGGCAGGGCCGTGGAGATGGTGCGCGTGGTCCGGCTGGAGTAGACCGCGGTGATACCGGCGTCTTTGAGACGGGTCGCGAGCGCCTCTGCCCGTTTCGTGCCTTCGGGGGTGAGCGGACGGAGGGCGTCGAGGAACTGCCATTTCGCCGTCTCGCTGTCTTCGACCTTCTCGGCGTGGCGGACGAGCCAGATGGTGTCCAGGGCGGCGGCGGGCACAGCCAGGAGGAGAGGGAACAGGAGGACGGATGCGCGGCGGAGGCGGAGCAGAGCCCGCCTCCCGGGCCGGCCGGAGTCAGTGGTCTTCATGAGGAGAGTCTACCCGGTGTCAGTCCATCTGCTTCCTCAGCACGGTCGGGATGTCGTAGTCGTCCACGTTCGACCAGTTGGGACCGAAGCCGTTCGGGTCGTCACCCCGCAGGTGCGCGATGGCCTTGCGGTAGAACGGCACGTCGGCGGCAGAGCGCTCGGGCTCTTCCCGTTCCGGAGCCGGCGAGGGTACCGATGACGGGGAGTTGTAGGTCTGCGGCACGGCGACCGGACGCGGGACGCTCACCATCGGCGCCAACGGCCGCACGCCGTCCGAGGAGCGGTCGAAGCCGGTCGCGATGACGGTCACCTTCATCGCATCTTCGAGCTGCGGCTCGATGACCATGCCCGAGATGATGTTGGCGTCCGGATCGACCGCGTCGGCGATGATGCGGGCCGCCTCGGCGACCTCGTGGAGCGTCAGGTCGTGACCGCCCGAGATGTTGATCAGCACGCCGCGGGCGCCCTGGATCGAGGTCTCCTCCAGGAGCGGCGAGGAGATGGCCCGCTGCGCCGCCTCGATGGCCCGGTGCTCGCCTTTTGCGAGGCCGGTGCCCATCAGCGCCATGCCCATGCCGGTCATGATGGTCCGCACGTCGGCGAAGTCGACGTTGACCTCACCCGGGATGGTGATCAGGTCGCTGATGCCCTGCACGGCCTGGCGCAGCACGTCGTCGGCGATGCGGAAGGCCTCGGAGAGCGGCGTGCCCCTTTCGACGAAGTTGAGCAGGCGCTCGTTGGGGATGGTGATCAGGGTGTCGACCGAATTGCGCAGCTCTTCGACGCCGCGCTCGGCCTGCTGCATGCGGCGGCGGCCTTCGAAACCGAACGGCTTGGTCACGACGGCGACCGTCAAGGCGCCTACTTCAGCAGCCAGGGAGGCGATGATCGGGACGGCTCCGCCGCCGGTGCCGCCACCGAGGCCCGCGGTGAGGAAGACCATGTCGGCACCCTCGAGGACTTCGAGGATCCGCTCGGTGTCTTCGAGCGCCGCCTTGCGGCCGACCTCCGGGTCCGCTCCCGCGCCGAGGCCCTTGGTGAGGATGGAACCGAGCTGGAGCTTCAATGGCGCGCGGCACTTGTTGAGCGCCTGCAGGTCGGTGTTGGCGGCGATGAACTCGATTCCCCTTAATTGGGCATCAATCATGCGGTTCACCGCGTTGCCGCCACCTCCCCCGACGCCGATGACCTTGATGCGGGCGGCTGAATCCACCGCCTCGTGGACGCGCAGGGCCGCCGCCTTCGCGGTGTCCGGAGCGTCCTGGTCGTCGAACAGAATCATGTTGCACCCCCCTTTCGGGTCAAATCGGGTTGAAGTGGATCTCCCGTCTCACAGCAGGTCGGAGAACATCCCCCGCAGGCTGCCCATGACACCCCGCATGCTGAAGCCGGTTTTCTTTTGTACCTTGGCCTGGCTCTCCTCGGCGCCGAGCGCGTAGAGGAGGAGGCCCGACGCCGTCGACCACGAGGGGCTGCTGATCACGTCGACCAGCCCGCCCAGGCCGCGCGGCAGGCCGTAGCGCACGCCGGCGTCGAAGATCTGCTCGGCGAGCTCGAGCAGGCCGTCGAGCTGCGCGCCGCCGCCGGTGAGGATGACGCCGCCGCGCAGGTCCTCGTCGGGCGCGTGCTTGAGGAAGTCCTCGCGCAGGAGGTTGAACAGCTCCTCGGCGCGCGGCTGCAGGATCTCGCACAGCTCCTTCTTGGGGACGATGCGCGACGTGCCGCCGGCCACGGTGGGCACCGCGATCCCTTCGTCGTCGGTGACCATGCTCGGCAGGCAGCACCCCTGCTTGGTCTTGATGCGCTCGGCCTCGGCGAACGGCGTGCGCAGCACCATGGCCAGGTCGTTGGTGAAGTGGCCGGCGCCGATCGGCGCCACGCCGCTGTACTGGATCTCCCCCTCCGAGAAGAGGGCGTATTCGGTGGTGCCGGCGCCGATGTCGACCAGCAGGGCGCCGAGCTCGCGCTCGTCCGCGGTGAGCACGGCCTCGGCCGTGGCGAGCGGCTCGAAGACCATTTCGACGACTTCGATGCCGGCCCGGTTGACGCAGGTCAGGAGGGTCCGCGACCGGGTGACGTTGCCGGTCACGAGGTGGACCATGACCTCCAGGCGCGTGCCGAGCATGCCGAGGGGCTCGTCGATCCCCCCCTGCTCGTCGACGAGGAACTCCTGGGGCACGGCGTGGAGGATTTCGCGGTCGGACGGCAGGGCCGCCGACTTGGCCGCGTCGAGCACCCGCTGGATGTCCTGGCGGGAGATCTCGCGGTCTTTGCGTGAGACGGAGACCATGCCGCGCGAGTTGACGCTCCGGATGTCGGCCCCCGCGACGCCGACATAGGCGCGGGAGATCTCGACGCCGGCCATCACCTCGGCCTCCTCGCTCGCCGCCTTCAAGGCCTCCACGGTGGCCTCGACGTTGACGATGTTCCCCTTGCGGGTCCCCCGGTTGGGTGCCAGGCCCTTGCCGACGACCTCCATGTTTCCCTTGTCGTCGCGTTGGCCGATGAGCACCCCTACCTTGGAAGACCCGATGTCGATACCCACGAAGTAAGGTTCTGGTTTGGCCATGCCTGGACACCTCACGAAATCGAATTTTGCGGCCCGGTCTCTCTCCGGCCCGGGACCGCGGGTTGCACGACAATCCGACGCGAAAACCGCAGGTCGACCCGCTCGATGGCCGGATACCGGCGCTCGAGCTCCGGGAGGATCTCCTCCAGACGGCGGGCTTTAGGACCAACTTGCCCCCGGGTGACGAACAGCGGAAAACGCAACGCCTCGGTGTGGAGGACGAAGTCCTCTTCCCCGAGCACTTCGATGCGGGTCAGGCCGGCTGCCCAGTCGGGCTGGACACGGCCGAGCTCGCCCGCAACTTCGAGGGCCGCGTCCATGCCGGCCGCCGGTCCGCCGGCGATCGGGTTGGCGAAGCGGACCTCCAGACGGAGGCCCGACCGGCGGGCCTCCTCCAGCGACACCGGCACGATGGGCCGGCCCGCGGAATCGGCATAGACCAGCCCGCCGCCGGTGCGCAGCAGGGCCACCGGCTTGCGCTCCGTCATCGCGACGCGCAGCCGGCCGGGCAGCTCCTTCTGGACCTCGACCGTGTCGATCCAGGGGTTCTTCCGGAGCCGGGCCGCCACGCTCGACAGCGGCAGCCGCACCAGGTTCTCGCCGTGGAGAGGCGCCAGGGCCTCGCGGGCCCAGGCCTCCGGCACCCGCGCATCGGCACCCTCCAGCTCGATCTCCCGGAGCTGGAACGGCGGGGCCGTCAGCACGAAGGCGGCCACGCTCAGCGGCAGCGCCACCAGGGCCAGGGCCGTGGCGAGCGGCCGGACCAGCCCGAGCAGCGGATGCCGGCGCTTGCGCTTGGGCTGCGCGCCAGGCCGCAGGAACCCCTCACCCCCCTGGCCCCCCTCTCCCATCCTCACTCCCTGGCCCCCGGGAGAGGGGGGAAGAGGCACGTCCATGACGACCCTGGGGTGGGGGCTCGGGCCCGGGCGGCGGAGGAACACCTCGGTGCTCATCGCTTCTCCTCCGCGGCCAGCTCCTGGGCCAGGCGGTTGACGTCTCCGGCGCCGAGGGTCACCACCACGTCTCCCGGCCGGACGTGCTCGGCCAGCAGCGCCGGGGCGTCCTGCCAGCGCGGGCAGAGGTGGACGTCGCGGTGGCCGCTGCGCCGGGCGGCCTCGACGACCAGCTCGCCGCTGATGCCCGGGATCGGCTGCTCGCGCGACGCGTAGACGTCGGTCACCACGGCCAGGTCGGCGCCGAGGAGCGCGCTGCCGAAGGCATCGGCCAGGTCGCGGGTCCGTGAAAACAGATGCGGCTGGAAGACCGCGAGCACCCGCCCGCCGGGGAAGGTCTGGTGCGCCGCCTCCAGAGTCGCGGTGACCTCGGTCGGGTGGTGCGCGTAGTCGTCGACCACGGCGGCGCCGCGCCACTCGCCGAGCTTCTCGAAGCGGCGGTGCACGCCTTCGAAGCCCTCGATGGCGCGGGCGATGGTGTCGAAGCCGATGCGCAGCGACAGGCCCACGCCCACGGTGGCGAGAGCGTTCAGGACGTTATGCCGGCCGGGCATCGGCAGGTCGATCCGACCGAGGTCGATGCGGCCGAGCAGGCGGTCCCCTCTTAAGCGGACGGCGAACCGGCTGCCGCGCGGCGTCGCCTCGACCTCCACGGCCGACAGGTCGGCCTGCGGCGACAAGCCGTAGGTGATAATCCGGCGGTCCGCCACCCGCGGCAGGACCTGCTGCACGTTCGGGTCGTCCAGGCAGACGATCAGCCGGCCGAAGAACGGCACGCGGCTGGCGAAGGTCACGAAGGCGTCCTGGATATCCGCCAGGTCGCGGTAGGTGTCGAGGTGATCGCGGTCGATGTTGGTGATCACCGCGACGACCGGAGTCAGCCGCAGGAAGCTGCGGTCGAACTCGTCCGCCTCGGCGACCAGGTACTGGCTGTGCCCCAGCCGCGCGCCGGTGCCGAGCAGGCGCAGGCGCCCGCCGACGATCACGGTGGGGTCGAGCTTCGCCTCGGTGAGCACGGTGCCCACCAGCGAGGTCGTGGTGGTCTTGCCGTGGGTGCCGGCCACGGCGATGCCGTAGCGCAGGCGCATCAGCTCGCCCAGCATCTCGGCCCGCCGCACCACGGTGATGCCGCGCCGCCGCGCTTCCCGCACCTCCGGGTTGTCCTCCGCCACCGCCGACGAGGTGACGACCAGGTCCACCCCGTCCAGGTGGTCGGGCGAGTGCCCTTCCCAGATCTCAGCCCCCAGGCTTTCCAGGCGCTCGGTCGCCTCGCCCTTGGCCTTGTCGCAGCCGCTCACCGCGAGGTCCACCTGCTCGTCGGAGAGCAGGATCTCGGCGATGCCGCTCATGCCGGCGCCGCCGATGCCGATGAAGTGGATCCGCGACAGGTCGACGAACTGGTTGAACATCAGCGGACCCCTCCCAGCTCTTCGAGGTGGTCCGCGATGGTTGCCACGGCGCGAGGGCGGGCCAGGCTCCGCGCCTGGCGGCCCATCCGCGCGAGGCGCGGCACGTCGGAGAGCAGGCCAGCCAGCACGTCGGCCAGCCGCTCGGGCGTGAGCTCGGACGACGGGATCATCTCCGCGGCTCCGGCGCCGGCGAGCAGGCGGGCGTTGTCCACCTGGTGGCCTTGCGCGATCGCCAGCGGAATGAGAAGAGACGCCCGGCCGGCGGCGCAGATCTCGGCCAGGGTGATGGCCCCGGCGCGCGACACCAGGAGGTGGCTCCCGGCCATGGCGCCGGCCACGTCGTCGAGGAAGGGGACGACCGTCACCTGCGGCTCGCCCAGCCCCGCTTTGGCGTAAGCCTCCCGGGCCTCGTCGACGTTCTTCGCGCCGGCCTGGTGGAGGATGCGCAGCGCGGGCAGCTTCTCCAGGAGCCGCGCCGCCGCCGCCGGCATCGCCTGGTTGATCTGCTGCGCTCCCTGGCTGCCGCCGAGGACCAGCAGGCTGGGATTCTCCGCTGGGGGCAGCGCTTCGGGCACGGCAAAGAAGGCCGACCGCACCGGGATGCCGGTCACATAGCAGGGGCACTTCAGGTCGTGCGCCGTCTCGTGGTAGCCCACGGCCGCGGCGGCGGCCCAGGGCGAGAGCCAGCGGTTGGCGACGCCGGCACGGGCGTTCGGCTCGAGGAGCAGGACAGGCCTCCGGGCCAGCCGCGCCCCGGCGACGGCCGGCGCCGAGACGTAGCCGCCGGTGCCCAGGACGACGTGCGCGCCGATCCCGCGGATCAGCCGGGCGGCCTGCCGCGCCGAGCCGGCCAGCACGCGCAGGGCCTGCGTCCTGGCCAGCAGGCCGCGGCCGACGAGCGGCCGGGCCGGCAGGACGTGGAACGGGATCCCCCGCGCCGGCACGAGGCGCGCCTCCATCCCGGCCTCGGAGCCGGCGAAGCTCACGCGCCACCCCCGGGCCGAGCAGCTCCTCGGCGACCGCGAGCGCCGGAAAGACGTGCCCGCCGGAGCCGCCGCCGGCGAGGAGCACGTGCAGGGAATCCGTCGTCTGAGTGGTCTGAGTGGTTTGAGCCATCGCACCGATCCGTCGTCCCTCATCCGTGTTGCGAGACGTTGAGCAGCACGCCGCAGGCACACAGGGTCACCACCAGCGACGAGCCGCCATAGGAGATGAACGGCAACGGGATCCCCTTGGTGGGGAGGAGCGCCAGGGTCACGCTGATGTTGAGCAGCGCCTGGATCACCAGGATGCCGGTCAGCCCCCAGCCGAGATAGCGCCCGAACACGTCCGGAGCCCGCAGGCCCGCCCGGATGCCACGCCAGGCGAGGACCGCGAAGGCGGCGACCACCGCCAGCGCGCCCAGCATGCCCAGCTCCTCGGCCACGATGGAAAAGATGAAGTCCGATTCCGGGTGCGGCAGGAAATAGAGCCGCTGCACGCTCTCGCCCGTCCCCAGGCCGAACACCCCGCCCGAGCCCACCGCGATCAGCGACTGGAGCGCCTGGAAACCGCTCCCCAGCGGGTCCTTTTCCGGGTCGAGGAAGGCGAAGAGCCGCTCCCGCCGGTAGGGCTCCATCCAGACGAGCGCCGCGATGAGCGGCGGCACCAGGGCGAGCGAGCCCGCGATGAAGCGCCAGGACAGTCCGGCCAGGAAGAGCATCAGAAACGCCGTGAGCGCCGAGCAGCACGGCGGTCCCCATGTCCGGCTCGAGCAGGATCAGGCCGGCCAGCAGGCCGGTGAACAGCGCGGCCGGGAAGAGGAACGAGGCGCGGTTGACCTCCTGCTCCCGCTTCTCGATCAGATAGGCCAGGAACGGGATCAGCGCCAGCTTTGCCAGCTCGGACGGCTGCACCGAGACGCCGGCCACGAAGAACCAGCGGCGCGTGGAGTTGAGCTCCGGCGCGAAGAGCACGCCGACGAGCAGGGCCACGGCGCCGAAGAGCAGCGTGTAGACCACCGCCGGCTCGCGCAGCCGCCGGTAGTCGATCTGCATCAGCAGGACCATCAGGATGAGCCCCAGGCCGGCCGCCATCGCCTGCTTCAAGAGGAAGGGATTGATCATCCCCATCACTCCCTGCTGCGTGCTGTCGCGCGCCAGGGCGGCGCTGGCCGAATAGACCATCACCAGCCCGAAGCTCAGGAGCAGGACCACGGTGGTGAAGAGCACCTTGTCAACCGCGAGCTTCTTCGCCATGCGGCCCTCCCTTCAGGACGACGTCGCGGACCAGGGCCTGAAAGACTTCGCCGCGGTGGACGAAGTTGCGGAACTGGTCGAAGCTCGCGCAGGCCGGCGACAGCACCACCGCCTCGCCGCTCTGCGCCTGCGCGGCGGCCGAGCGCACGGCGCGGTCCAGCGTTCCCGCGTGCTCGAAGGCCACGGCACCTCCGAGCGCCTGTTCGAAGTCCGCCGCCGATTCGCCGATCAGGTAGACGCGGCGCGCCTTCTGCCCCACGATCGGCTTGAGCGTCGTGAGGTCGGCCCCCTTGTTGCGCCCGCCGAGGATCAGGTGGACGGTGCCGTCGGCGAACCCTTCGAGCGACTTGGCGGTGGCCGCGGGGTTGGTCCCCTTGGAGTCGTCGTACCAGGTGACGCCGCCGCTCTCGCCCACCCGCTCCATGCGGTGCGGCAGCCCGCGGAAGCCGGTCAGCCCGGCGCGGATCTCCGCCGGCTCGGCGCCGATGGCCCGCGCCAGCAGGGCCGCGGCCATGGCGTTCTCCAGGTTCTGCACGCCGGCGAGCGGCACGTCTTCGGCGCGGAACAGCTCGACGTCGGTCTCGCCCGGGGTCGACCTCGATCACCCGCCCGCCGGCGGCGGCGAAGCAGCCGTCCTGGACCGGGCCGCGGCGCGAGAAGCAGCGCACGCCGGGCGAGGGTCTCGACCTGCGCGACCTCGGGGTCGTCGGCGTTGATCACCGCGACCCCCTCGGAGTCCATGGTGTGGAAGAGCCGCTTCTTGGCCGCGCCGTACTCCTCCATGCTGCCGTAGCGGTCCAGATGGTCCTCCGCAGAGATTGAGCAGCGCCGCGACCCGCGGCTTGAGGGTGACGATCCCTTCGATCTGGAAGCTCGACAGCTCGACGACGAAGACCCGTCCGGGCGGACCGTCCACCAGGCCGGCCAGCGGCTCGCCGATGTTGCCGCAGACCACCGTCGGGAAGCCGGCGGCGCGCAGCATGGCGCCGGTCAGCGCCGTCGTGGTGCTCTTGCCGTTGCTGCCGGTGATCGCCACGATCGGACCGTTGAGGAGCGGCGCCGCCAGCTCCACCTCGGCGATCACCGGGATGCCGCGGCTCCGGGCCTCGGCGAGGAGCGGGCGGTCCATGGGCACGCCGGGAGAGACGACCACGGCGTCGAAGCCGCCGGCCGGCAGCTCCAGCGGCTCGGCGCCGGCGAGGACCTCGAATTGCGCGCGGCCGGTCGATGACAGGCCGGACAGATCGAGCTTCTCCTCCGGCCGGGCGTCGACGGCGACGACAGAAGTGTCGCGCGCGAGCAGCAGGCGCGCCGCCGCGCGGCCGGACAACCCCAGCCCGTACACCAGGACCCGCTCCAGGCGGCCGCTGCCCCAGGACGTTTTCATCGCAGCTTCAAGGTCGAGAGGGAAAGGAGCGCGAACAGGATCGACAGGATCCAGAAGCGCACGATGACCTTGGGTTCCGCCCAGCCCGGACAGCTCGAAGTGGTGGTGGAGCGGGGCCATGCGGAACACCCGCCGGCCGGTGAGCTTGAAGGAGGCGACCTGGATCATGACCGACAGCGCCTCCATGCACGAACAGCCCGCCCACGAGGACGAGCAGGATCTCCTGCTTGGCGATCACCGCCACGCTGCCGATCGCGGCGCCCAGCGCCAGCGACCCGACGTCGCCCATGAACACCTCGGCGGGATGGGCGTTGTACCAGAGGAAGCCCAGGCCGGCGCCGACCAGCGCGCCGCAGAAGACCGCGACCTCGCCGACCCCCGGCACATAGGAGAGCTGCAGATAGCCCGAGATCACCCGGTTGCCCGCCACGTACGTAAAGACCGCGTAGGTCGCCGCCGCCACCGTCGTGGCGCCGATCGCCAGGCCGTCGAGGCCATCGGTCAGGTTGACGCGCGTTCGACACCCCGACCAGCACGAGGACCACGAACGGGATGTAGAGATAGCCGAGGTTCAGCACGAGCTGCTTGAAGAACGGGAACGTCAGCGTCGGGTTGAACCCGTAACCGACCGGCAGGTAGAGGAGCGCCACGGCCATGCCGACCCCGGCGATGACCTGGAGCGCCGCCTTGTCCCGGGCCGTGAGGCCCAGGTTGCGCCCGCGCCGGATCTTCAGATAGTCGTCGAGGAACCCGATGACGCCGTAGGCCGCGGTCACCAGAACGACGATCCAGACGTAGACGCTCCGCAGGTCCCCCCAGAGCAGGGTCGGCACCAGGGTCGCGAACAGGATCAGCAGCCCACCCATGGTCGGGGTCCCGGACTTGACCTGGTGCGTCTGCGGGCCGAGCTCGCGGATGTTCTGCCCCACCGACAGCCGGCGCAGGGTGCGGATGAACCACGGGCCGAGCAGCCAGGAGAGCAGGAGGGCCGTAACGATCGCCGCCGCCACCCGGAAGGTGATGTAGCGGAAGACGTTGAAGGCCGGGATGACGTCCCGCAGCGGATAGAGGAGGTGGAAGAGCATCAGGCGTGGACCTCCTCAGTGGCCTCTCGGGTCAGGAGATGCCGGACGACCGTGTCCAGCTTGACGCCGCGCGAGCCCTTGACCAGGACGAGGTCGCCCGCGCGCACCTCCGAGGACGCCCAGTCGGCCGCCGCCGCGGCATCGGGCAGCCAAACGGCCGCGGCTCCAGCTTCCTCGGCGCCGGCCACCAGCTCGCGGGCCAGCTCGCCGACCCCGGCGACCGGAGAAAAGCCGAGGCGCGCCGCCCGCTCGCCGCTCTCGCGGTGGAAGCGTGGCCCCGCCGGCCCCAGCTCCAGCATGTCGCCGAGCACCGCGACGTAGCGGGAAGCGGGCAGGAGCCGGGCCGACTCCAACGCCCGCTCCACGGCGTCGGGATTGGAGTTGTAGGAGTCGTCCACCAGCGTCCAGCGCCCGTGGCGGTCTTCGACGTTGCGGACCACGCCGCGCATCGCGGACGGCTGGACCCCGCGCACAGCCTCGGCGATTTCATCCAAGGAGAGACCGATGGCGAGAGCGCAGGCCGCGGCGGCGAGGCAGTTCTCGACGTTGTAGAGGCCGTGCAGGGGGAGCCGCACTTCCGCGCTCTCGCCGTTTGCGATCAGGGTGAAACGGGTGCCGATCCCTCCCTCCGGCTCCGGGGCGATCTCACGTGCCCGCACCTCGGCCTCTTCCGACTGGACGCCGTACCAGGCCACCCGGCCGCGCCAGTCCGCGCTCTCCGCGTGCCGGCGGGCGATCCGCACCACCTCGGGGTCGTCGGCATTGGCCACCAGGATGCCGTCCGGCGCGAGGCCGGCGAGCAGCTCGGCCTTGGCCTCGGCGATGGCCTGCACGCTGTCGAAGAACTCCAGGTGGACCGGCCGCACCACGGTGAAGACGGCGGCATCCGGCCGGCCCAACAGGCTGAGCTGGCGCAGCTCGCCCGGGGTCGACATCCCCATCTCGGCGACCATCCATTCGGTGTCGTCCGGTGCATTGAGGAGCGACAGCGGGAACCCGTAGAGGTTGTTCAGATTGCCCGGGCTCCAGTGGACGCGGAAGCGGGCCGCGAGCATGGCGGCGAGCAGCTCCTTGGTCGTCGTCTTGCCGGCCGAGCCGGTGATGCCCACGAGCTTCCGGGGCACCCGCTGCCGCACCGCGCGCGCCAGGTCGTGCAGGGCGCGGAAGGTGTCCTCGACCTCGATCACCGCACCGCTTTCCGGAGCCCCCGACAGCTCGTGCCCGCGGTTCACCACGGCGGCTCCCGCGCCGCGGGCCAGGGCGTCACCTACGAAGCGGTGACCGTCCGTGCGCTCGCCGGCAAAGGCGAAGAAGATTTCTCCGCCTCGGACGGCCCGCGAGTCGAAGGCGGCGCCGGCGCAGCCCGTCCCGGGATCGCCCGAGACGATCCGGCCGTTCACCGCGCGGGCGGCCTCAGCGACGGACAGGCGAGCCAAAGCTCTCCTCCAGGGCTTTTTCGATCTCGTCGAAGTCGGAGAAGGGAAGCCGGCGGTCGCCGACGATCTGCTCGCGCTCGTGCCCCTTGCCGGCCACCAGGACAGCCCAGCCCGATCCGCCTGCAGCCGCTGCAGTGACCGCAGAAAGCGCTGCGCGGATCGCCTCGCGGCGGTCGGGCACCACCCGGTACGACCGGTTGCCGCTCGCCCGGACCCCCTCCTCGACCGCGGCGAGGATCGTCAGCGGGTCCTCGCTCCGCGGGTTGTCCGACGTAATGACTGGAAAATCCGCCAGCTCGCCGGCCACCCGTCCCATGAGCGGGCGCTTGCCTGCGTCGCGGTCGCCGCCGCAGCCGAAGACCACCGCCACTTTTTCGATGCCGGCCATCTCGCGCACCGAGCGCAGGGCGGCTTCGAGGGCCGCGTCGGTGTGGGCATAGTCGACGAAGACCGGGAACGGCTGGCCGTGGTCGACCGGCTCCAGCCGCCCGGGGACCGGCTGCTGGGTAGCGAGCGCCGATACGATCGCGTCGTGCGGCAGCTCCAGCGCTTCGGCTACGGCGACTGCCGCCAGCAGGTTCGACAGGTTGTAGCGGCCGAGGAGCGGCGTCGTAAACGGAGTCACGCCGCGCGGGGTCCGCAGCACGCCGCGGATGCCTTGGGCATCGAGCGTCACCTCGACGGCCTCCACGGCGCCGCCGGCGCCGAAGGTGAGCGCGTCCGGGAGCTCCGCGGCGAGCCGCCGGCCGTACGGGTCCTCGACGTTGACCACGGCGCGCCCGCCGGGCTTCCTCTGGTCGAAGAGGCGGCGCTTGGCCGCGAAGTAGCTCTCCATGTCCGGGTGGTAGTCCAGGTGGTCCCGGCTCAGGTTCGTGAACACCGCGGCATCGAACGCCGCTCCGCCGACCCGGCCCATGTCCAGGGCGTGGGACGAGACCTCCATGGCCACGGCCCGCGCACCGGCCTCGCGCATCCGCCGCAGGGTGCGGAACAGGTCGGACGCCTCGGGCGTCGTATGGCCGCCCGGGAAGCGGCGCTCGCCGAAGCGGTAGCCGAGGGTCCCCAGGAAGCCGGCCGGCAACCCGGCCGCATCCAGCATCGCGGCGATCAGCGTCGCCACGGTGGACTTGCCGTTCGTCCCGGTCACGCCGACCAGCACCAGCTCGCGGTCCGGATGGCCGTAGACTTCGGCCGCGACCGGACCGAGGAGGTCCCGCGGCTCAGGGACGTTCCACCACGACACGCCGGGACCGGCCGCCGGCCCCTCCGCCGGCAGGGGCCCGGCCACCGCGACCGCGCCCTTTTCGACCGCCGCGCCGGCAAAGGCCCGGCCGTCGAACCGCTGGCCGACCAGGGCGAAGAAGAGGTCGCCCGGCTCGACCACGCGCGAGTCGTGCGCCACGCCGGTCACCTCGGGATCGCCCCGGAGGACGCCCGCGGGGTGGAGCTCGCCGCCGAAGGCGCGGACCAGCTCAGAGAGGCGCATGCGGGGGGCCTCCGGTTGTAGCAGGGCCTGTGGGTGCGGCGGCCGTGTCCCTCACCCCCGACCCCTCTCCCATCCTCACTCCCTGTCCCCCGGGAGAGGGGAGAATGGACTCTCCCTCCCCCCTCTCCCGGAGGGCGGGAGTGCGGCTGGGAGAGGGGGGCCGGGGGGGTGAGGGCCCACCCACGCCGTCCAGAAACACATCCTCGGGCGCTTCGTGGATCTCGGCCGCCAGCACCGGAGTCAACGGAGCGGGGGTGGCCAGGCCCGCTAATATTGGCTGACCGGGTTGCCCGATCTGGCCGGGCCAGGCGTCGAGCGGCTGGCGCTCCGGGCGGACGCCGAGGTAGAGCAGGACCTGCCGTGCCACCGCGCCGAAGACCGGCGCCGCCACCTGGCCGCCGTGATAGAGGAAGCCCTGCGGCTCGGCCACCGCCACCACGCCGACCAGCCGCGGCCGGTCCGCGGGCGCGAAACCGACGAAGCTGGGGATGTAGCTGTTCCGCGAATAGCCGCCGGCCACCGGGATCTGCGCCGTGCCGGTCTTGCCCGCCACCCGGTAGCCTGCGACGCCGGCGCTGCGGCCGGTGCCGGCGATCACCACCCCCTCGAGCATCGACTTGAGCGTGCGGGCGACGGCCGGCTCGATCGGATGGCCGGCGACCTCGGGCGCGGTGCGGCGCGCGCGGAGCACGTCACCCCGGCCCACAGTGGCCACGATCCGGGGGCGCAGCAGCGTCCCCTCGTTGGCGATCGCGGTCACGGCCGCGGCGAGCTGGAGCGGCGTCACCGAGATCCCCTGGCCGAAGGAGATGTAGGCCTTGTCGAGGGAGCGCCAGCGCTCCAGCGGGTGAACGATCCCGGAGCTTCTCCCCGGGCAGGTCGATCCCGGTCGGCCGTCCGAAGCCGAAGCCGCGGATGGTGCGGTACATTCCCTCGTCGCCCACCAGCAGGGCCGCCTTGATCACCCCGACGTTGCTCGACTTCGCCAGCACCTCGGCGAAGGTCAGACGGCCGAAGGGCTTGTGATCACGGATCAGGTGGTCGAGGAGGACGATCCCTCCCATCTCGCAGTCGAAGACGTCCTCGGGCCGGATCTTGCCGGAGGCGAGAGCCGCCGCGGCGGTGATCACCTTGAAGGTCGAACCAGGCTCATAAACGTCCACCATCGCCCGGTTGCGCCAGCGGGCCGGTGAAGACTCGCCGAACCGGTTGGGATCGAACGACGGATAGTTGGCCATCGCCAGCACGGCGCCGGTCGCCGGATCGAGGAAGACCGCGCTGCCGCGGGTCGCGCCGCGCTCCTCGACCGCCTTCGCCAGCTCGCGCTCGACGATGTACTGGACCGCCGCGTCGAGGGTGAGATGGAGGTCCTGCCCGGGCTCCGGATCGGCGAACGACAGCTCCGGCGAGGCGACCGTGCCGCGTCGCGCATCGCGCAGCACCGTCCGCTTGCCCGGCTTGCCGGCCACCACCTCGTCGTACATCAGCTCGAGCCCGGCGAGGCCGTGGTTGTCGGTGCCGACATAGCCGAGCACCTGGGCGGCGAGCTCCCGCATCGGGTAGTAGCGCTTGCTCTCCGGCAGGAAGTAGAGGCCGGGCATGTCGAGGCCGCGCAGCGCCGCGGCAACCGGCGCATCGAGCTTGCGCGCCACCCAGACGAACTCGCGGTCCTGGGCGAGCTGGCGCGCCAGCTTGCGGGCGTCGACCTCGGGGACGATGCGGGCGATCGCCTTCGCCGCCGCGACGGGGTCCTCGATCTGCGGCGGCACGGCATAGGCGGAATCGACCTCGACCGACACCGCGAGCTTCCGCCCCTGGGAGTCGTAGATCGTGCCGCGCGGCGGATCGAGCTCCACGACCCGCTGCTGCTGCCGCGCCGCCTTGACCGTGTAGTGCTCGTAGCGGAGCACCTGGAGCTGATACAGACGGAAAGAGATCGCCCCCATCCAGAGGGCGCAGCAGGCGATCAGGATCCACAGCCGCGACCTCACGGCAGCTCCTCCCAGAAGACCACCTGCTCCAGGGTGGGGAGCTGCATGCCCAGCTCCGAGACGGCGCGCCGCTCGACCTGCGAGGGGCTGGCAAGATAGGACGCCTCCAGGCTGAGCTGCCGCTCCGTCTTCGTGAGGTCGCCGAGCTGCCGCTCCAGCGCGTCGATCCGGTAGCCGGTGCGCAGCACCTCCAGGTGGATCCAGGTGTACGCCAGGAGCCCTCCGCTCAGGCAGAGCACGACCAGCAGGACCAACACCAGCTCGCGCTGGCGCCGCCGGTCGCGTTCGCGGACCAGGTAGATGTTGACCACCGGCCGCCGGAAGGCGTACACGTTCCTCACGTCGTCCTCAGATCCTTCTCGCCGCCCGCAGCTTCGCGGAGCGCGAGCGCGGGTTGAATGCGATCTCCTCTTCGGTCGGGCGCATCGGCTTGCGGGTCAGCACCTCGATGAGCTGCGTCTCCGAGCGCGAGCGCCCCGTGACCGGATCGACCTCACCCTGCGCGAGCCCGCGCAGGGTGTTCTTGATGATGCGGTCCTCCAGGCTGTGATAGGAGATGACGACCAGCCGGCCGTCGTTCTCCAGCATCCGCACCGTCTGCTCGACGAACTCCTCCAGGCCCGCGAGCTCGCGGTTGACCGCGATGCGCAGGGCCTGGAAGACCCGTGTCGCGGGATCGATCCGCTCCTCGCGGCTTCTCTTGTCCCGCGGACCCCGGTTCCGGTCGATCAGCCGCTTGAGCTGACCGGTCGTCTCGATCGGCGCCTCCGCCCGGGCCCGGACGATGGCGCGGGCGATCCGCCGTGCCTGCCGCTCCTCTCCGTAGTCCCTGAAGATCGTTTCCAACTCCCCCTCCGAGCTCTGGTTGACGAGGTCCGCCGCGGTTACGTCCGCGAGGCCCATGCGCATGTCGAGCGGCCCCTCCAGCCGGAAGCTGAAGCCCCGCTCCGGCGTCTCGAGCTGGAGGGAGGAGACACCCAGATCGGCCAGGACCCCCGCGACGCCGCGGAGCCCCAAGCCGGACAGCACCTCCTCGATGTGAAAGAAGTTTGCCGGCACCAGCCGGACCCGGTCGCCGAAGGGAGCGAGGCGCCGGGCCGCCCGCTCGAGAGCCTGTGGATCGCGGTCGAGGCCGACGAGGCGCGCCTCCGGAGCCCGGAGGAGGAGAGCCTCGGCATGCCCGCCCAGCCCGACCGTCGCGTCGACGAACAACCCTCCGGGCCTGCGCTCCGGCGCGAGCAGATCGAGGGTCTCCGCGACCAGGACGGGCACGTGTTGGGGTTCCAACGGCGCGAAAAGCCTTCCTTTCCGCGGCCCGGAGACCGCCTAGATCCCGTACTGGGTGAGAGCACGGAAGTCCTCATCGGTCAGGCGTTCCTCGTCCAGACGCTTGAGGAACCGCTCGTGGTTCCACACCACCAGGTGATCGAGCTGACCGCTGACCACGACCTCCCCGTTCATGCCCGCGCTCTCGCGGAGGAGCTGAGGGATCAGGATCCGGCCCTGCACGTCCAGATGCACCTGCTGCCCGTAGTAGTTGACCCGCGCCAGGAAACGCTCCTTGGCGCGGTCCGCGGAAGGCACCGCCTGCAGCTTCGCCTCGATCCCTTCCCAGACCGGCAGCGGGTAGATCAGGGCCGAATCGCCGTGGATCGAAGTGACGAACAGGTCCGGCCCATACCTCTCCTCGACCAGACGACGAAAGTCAGTCGGGATCTTCAGACGACCCTTGTCGTCAATCCTCGTAGGAGAGCTGCCGCGCAACATAGGGACCCCCCGCCCCCAACATCCAACGTCTGAGGCGAGATCTTAACCCGCTCTCTCCACTTTTGTCCATTTTTTTCCACTGGAACCCACAAAGAACCCCGCCCTGGTCCACTCTGGTCCCGGAAAAGGCATAAATGGGGCGCAAATTCTGGCGGAAGACCCTGCCTAATGCTCGGAGCCGTGGCCGAGCCCACACGGGGACGGTCGCATGGAGCTGCTGGAAAGGCCTCGTCTGACGCTGTACGGCCCGTGCTAGCGCGCCGAGGCCCAGCCGGCCCACGCCGGCCCAGGGCTCATCCAGGAACGTCACGGGGTGCAGCTCGCCGAGCCCTGGCCTGACTCTGCTGAAAAAGCGACCATCTGCGCCGAGGTGGAGGCCGATCCCACCGAGGTGCAGCCGACCTGCACCGCGGCCCGGGCAGGCCTGCCGAGGTGCAGTGACGGCCCCGAAACCGCGGCACGGCCAGAAGCCCGCGCTCCCAGACGGAAAAAGAGTGACAGCCGCAACCCGGGAGCGGTCGTGTATCATCCTCCGGCTCTGAATCTTACTCGTCGTCGTCTGATCTCTCCCAAGGACCCGCGGATCCGGCGCACGGACGAAGTGGACAAGGTGGGCTGAGATCCGCCGATCCTCGATCGGCACCGCCGGGAAGCTCTGTAGGTCCCCCGGGCGGCCGCCCCGTGGCGCGTCTGCGCACATCTGCTGCACCTATTGTCGTTAGGAGGATCTAGAACATGAAGAAGAGAATGAAGACGAAGCTCACTCTCCACCGCGAAACCCTAAGACTTCTCACTTCCCCGGTGCTTACGAGAGTTGCCGGGTTAACCCCGGGAACCGGCAGCGCGTGCGTGAGTCTCTGTGTAGGGCCGGAGTGCCCTTCGTACGGGTGTACTACTGCTGGTAGCGGTGACCCGCGTAGCCAATTTCCCTGCAACTCCGATACCTGCGAGGAGCACTGCATGCAGTAAAAACTTCCCCGGTAGAGCCGGAGCTTCAGGTGGTCAGCCGCTCAAAGCGGCTGGAAGGCGTCGCTAACGCGATGAGCCTCAGCCGCGGCGGACCGGCTCGGCGTGCTTCCGGAGCCAGGTGGCCAAGTCCGATTCCGAGAGACGTCCCTCGGCGAGCGCCATCACGGTGTCGTAGGCATCCGCCTCCGGGGCGGTGAGGCGGGAATCGTTCAGCAGCAGGAACGCCGCCGCCGCCGCAAAGTCCACACGCTTGTTGCCGTCCACGTACCCGTGGTTCTGGACCAGCCCGAAGAGATAGCCGGCTGCCAGACTTGCGAGGTCGGACTCCGGCTCGTAGGCGAAGCGGTTCTTGGGACGCGCCAACGCCGACTCGATCAGATCGTCGCCGCCTCCCCGGATTCCAGGGGAGCCGCCGTGCTCCGTCAGGAGCTTCTGAATGCATCGTGTCCACCATCGGCCGGGTCAGCCAACGGGGTTCCCGCACGTCTCAGTCCGCCAGCCGCTTGAGCGTGTTGCGGTATTGCCGGCGGACCTCGGCGAAGGCCTTCATGGCATCGTGGAAGTCGGGATCGTACGGCGTCAAGAGGACGCCGTTCTCTGTCTCGATCGCGAACATGCGGTCTCCCGGCCCCACCTGCAGGCGCTCCGCCATCTCCTTGGGCAGAGTAGCGGTCACCGACCCTCCCGCCTGCCGTAGTGTGATTTCCTTGATCATGAGGACACCCCCTCTCCGACCAGCGTACACCACTGTAGCACACCTGTGCTATTCAGTGTGCCGGCAGGCTCAGACTGCCTCAATTCGCGTTTTGGAGACAAGTGGTTGCAGGGAGAGCGCGAGCCAGACTGGCTTTCGAGGCTAACTCAGTCGGGACGAGGGAAGAACAGCTCATTGCCGTCAGGATCATCGACTTGGAGCGTCTCGTAGCCCCACGATGTTTCCCTGGTGGGAACGGATCGCTCGACGAACTCACGGCGAAGATCTGCGAGTCCCTCCGAAGTCAGCTCGATAAACAGGCGTCCTCTGTCTCGACGCGTTGCGTCTTCACAGAGGATGATCTCGCACTCTCCATGATTGACCTGGCAGACCTTTCCCGCACCGTCCGCTTCGTGCCAACCCTTTTCGAAGCCGAGCATCTCGACGTAGAAGCGAGCCGCGCGATTCACGTCGGTGACGAAGAAGACTGGGCGTGTGTACCACCGGTGAACAATCTGGCTTCTCGAAGTGTTCTCGGTCATCGTACCCCTCCTGATCCGCCTAACGCGACCGGGCCTAACCGCGCGGCGCCGCGTAGCGGTGCCGTCCGGTTGAGGCCTTGGGTTATACCCTCAGACCTCTTAGGCTGACCTTAAAACATCCTGAAACTTCTTAGCCAACGGGAAGTAGGCAAAGCTGTTCGGTACGTACTCCATCCTTGCCTCCTCGTTGCCACCAATATACCATCTGAATTCTACAAAAAGAACGCCGGTGATGTGTCGGTATTTCTTGGGGGTAAACTCACTTTGGACAGCTATCAAATGCGAGCGCGGGCTTCCAAGCAGATGAGCCCTTGAAATCGCAACGACATAAGGTTTATCTAGGGGCGCCTGCTTTCGGGCCTTGCGAATTCGATCCTGCAAAAGACGATCTAAATCGATGACTGGGCCATTGAAGGCCAAGTTCTTTCCATCACGCAAGATGGCATGTCCCGGCAAGACAACATTATCCGGCGGCTCAGGACCGCTCATTACTACAACTAAATGAAAGCCCTTGGGCATGCGACCAACCGACCGATAGACCGAAGCCTCGATTTCCGGAGAAGCGAATATTACGCCATCCTCCCGAACATGAGGCAATCTGTCCTTTAGGATGCGTCCCAATTCCTCCAGTTCGTCGGAGGTTAGGGTGCGGCGATACTTGATCCTTATGTGGTAGTGATATTCGACATACTTTGCGAGAACCTCGAACATCCTTTCGTGTTCAGAGCGAATCTTGTTCAGTGCGTTCTCAGTTGGTGCCTTACATTCTATGACAACCTCCTCGTCATCTAGGGTCACTGCCAGATCAGCCCTGTGGCGATTGGTGGTAGGGGGTTCGAAAGCCACAATGGCTCCCCTGGAGACAAATAAGCCGGCAAGAGAAGCGGCGAAGAGGGCAGATTCAGGACGATGCCGATAGAGACCTAAATGCTGCTCAAAGCCTTGGCAGTTCTCCACGGCCTCTAGCTTCTTGCTGAGCTGAATCAGATTGTATGCCTGCGGTGGATGGAGGATTTCACGAGGAACAACCCTCTGCGAATGCTCTCTGAATAGAGATACCAGTTGCTGTAGATGATTCTCAAGTATAGGTAAGCCTACCTCTTTTACGACAGCAGGCCCAATCTTGAATTCAAATCTGTTCATTGGCTACCTGATGGAAGCTTGGTATAACCGCCTAGCTGAGCGGCAGCTCAGGGCTTCTACGCGCCGGCTAAGCACCTCAGCCCTCTTTGCTCTTTCGGCTCTAACATGTTGTCGATCCTCAACTTAGAAAAGCATACGCCTCTACCTTGGGAGAGTCAATGCGACCAGCGGAGGAAAATAAGACGCCCCGTGGGCTGCTAGGCCGTCGAGGATGGCCGGATAAGACACCCGAGGCGTTTTGAGAAAAAGGGCCTATGCTTCACAATCTCGCTGGGCACTCGCCGGCTTCGGAGACAACGGGGCTTTCGTCAATCCAGATCGATCACGAACACCCCGGCACCCGAGGTCGCCGCCCAGAGCCGCGTCGGGTCCGCGGGATCGAAGGCGAGGTCGAGCACCGAGAGGCCGTAGAGCCCGAGCGTGAGCCGCTGCCAGGTCGCACCGCCGTCCAGGGTGCGCAGCAGGCTTCCGGCTTGCGACTGCCCCGAAGGGGCAAAGGCGTAAAGCCTGGGGTTTCAACCCCAGGACCGCGACCCAATATTGACCCAAGCCCCGCAGGGGCGACGGCACGGGCGAGGGGCGCAAGCCCCGATGCGGTGGTGGATGCGCGCACGAGGCTGCCTGCGCCCCTTCAGGGCTCCAGGAAATTGGGGGGATGCCAAACCTGGCGCTGAAGCGCCAGGCTTTATGCCCAGCCCCCTTCGGGGCCTCTCCAACCGAAGCCGCGCGAATCTGACAAGTTCACGCTGGCGCCGTGCTCAAGCAGCGTACAATGGCCCCAAGACAGGAGGAGACATTCATGTACTGTCCCGAGTGCCGCAGCGAGTACCGGGAGGGGTTTTTCGAGTGCGTGGATTGTGAGGTCCCTCTCGTCGGGAGCCTGCCGGAGCAACCTCCGCACCCCGATCTGCAGCTCGTCACGGTGTTCGAGGGAAGCAATCCGAGCCTGCTGGCCATGGCGGAGTCGCTGCTGATGGCGGAAGAGATCCCCTATCTGAAGAAGGGCGAACAGATCCAGGACCTCTTCGCCTTGGGACGCCTTCCCTCGGGGTTCAACCCGGTGATCGGACCCGTCCTCATCCAGGTTCCCGAGGAGCACGCGGAGGCGGCCCGCGAGCTCCTCGCCGATCTCGAGGCCATGGGCCTCGGACCCGAGGCGGAGGAGGGTCCGGAGCCGTTCGAAGAGCCGGAGTAAGGGCTGCTCAGACCCCCGGCGGTGGGGAGGACGGCTCGGCCGGCGGCGGCTCGGCGGTGGGAGGCTCCATCACCGGCGGCGGGGTGGTGTCCATCGGCTTGGGCTGGGGCAGGGCGCCGGGCGCGGCCTGGGTCGGTGTGGCGGGTGCTGGAGCGGCGGCACGGTTCGGCCGGACCAGATCGCCGAGCATGGTGTCCTCGTCGGTCGGCTCCGGCTGCTGGAGAAGCCGGCGGAAGCCGGCCGCCTCCTGCGGGGGGTCGGCTACCACCAGCGACTTCTTCTCCAGCTCCGCCATGTACTTGACGACCTCTTCATTGTAGGCGCGGTTCTGCTCGCGGGCCTCGATCGCCGCGGAGACCTCGGAGAAGGGCGGGATCCGCGACTCGCGGCGCTCGACGACCTGCATCAGGTGGAGCCCGCCGCGGCCGGCGATCGGCTCGGTCACCTCGCCAGGCTTGAGCTTCCAGGCCGCGGACTCCAGGCTCGGATCGAGGTCGCCCTGAGAGACCCAGCCCAGATCGATCACGTTGCTGGTGACGCCCATGTCCCGGTAGGTGGTGATGACGTCCGCCAGGGACTTGCCGGCCGCGGCCTGCCGGATCTCGGCGGCGGTCTTGGCCCGCTCCTCGGCCGTCGAGAGGCCGCTCTCCTCGAGCACCACGACCTCGCGCAGGTGGAGCTGCTCCGGCGCCCGGAATTCTTCGGCGTTCTTGCGGTAGTAGCGCCGCAGGTCCTCCTCGTTGAGCTTGATGCGGCTGCGGACCTCGCGGTCCATCACCTCGCGCACCCGGAAGTTGTCCCGGAGCTGCTCGCGGAGCTGCGGCTCGGTCAACCCGGACTGCGCCAGCGCCGCCTGGTACTCTTCCTCGGTCGTGATCCCGAAGCTCTGCTTCATCTGAGCGATCCCGCCGTCGATCTGGGCGTCGGACACCGTGACCGCGAGCTGCTGGGCGCGCGATTGGAGCAGGAGCTCCTGGAGCATGTCGCGGAAGACCAGGTCGGGCAGGTCGGCGAGCGTCTGCTGCCGCTCCTGTGCGTCCATCTCGCGGCGCATCACCTCGCGGGTGCAGCTCCTGCCGGCGCTGCTGGTAGTCGTACAGCGTGGCGATCTGGTCGTTGACCCGCAGTACGACGCGGTTGAGGACTTCAGCGTGGAGAGACGCGGGGGCGGCGAGGGCCGCCAGGACGGGAAGGATGAGGAGAAGGCTAGGGACTGTTCGGCGCATGTGCATGAGAACCTCGGTACTGGAAGGGAAGATTCCTCGCGTAGACCTCGAGATGGTAGCGGCTGCGGGCATCCTGGACCAGCTTGGCCAGGAGACGGTCGGCCCGCTCCTGGCGCAGCCGCTCGACGATCTCGCCGCGCGCCGCCGCGAGAGGCACCACCTCGGCGGAAGCGCGCGACATGACCTGGAAGATGTGGAACCCATAGTCGGCCGGCACGACCTGGCTGGTCTCGCCCGGCTGCAGGGAGAAGATGATCTCGGCGAAAGCGGGAGGCAGGTCGGCGCGCGCCAGCTCTCCCTGGTAGCCGCCGGATGCGGCGCTCGGATCGCGCGACATCCGGCGGGCGAGCTGGTCGAAATCGGTCCCGGCGGCGAGCTCGCGCAACGCCTGCTCGGCCTCGGCGCGGCCCTCGGTCAGGATCTGGCGGAGCCGTACGCGCTCGGGACGGGCGAAGTCCTGGCGGTGCGCCCGGTAGTAGGCCGCGATCTCCCGCTCGCCCGGCTCGGCCGGGAGGTCCGCTTCGAGCAGAGCGTCGATCGCTCGCCGCCGCGCCGCGCTGCCGGCGGCGGCCGTGCCCTTCGCCAGGCCCCGGTCCACGGCCAGCCGCATCAGCAGCTCCTCGTCCAGGAACTGGTCGAAGAGCTGCGACAGGACGTCGCTCGCCAGGACGGTCTCGCCCTCTCCGGCGATGCGCGAGACATAGCCTTCGAGCTGCGCATAGCGGACCTCCGAGTCTCCGATTTTTGCCACGACGTCGGGGGCTGGGGGGTCGGGGTGCTGGCAGGCAAGGGACAACAAGGACAACAAGGACAGCAAGGACGCTCTCCCTTTGAGTCCTTGGCGTCCTTGGAGACCTTGGAGACCTTGGTGTCCTTCCTCCCCTCTCCCGGGGGTCTGGGAGGGCGGTTGGGAGAGGGGCCGGGGGTGAGGGGCTCTCAATTTGCCAGCGCCTCCAGCGTCTGCCGCGCCACGCCGAGCATCAGCCGCCCGCTGCCCACGGCCAGGCTCAGGACCCCGGTGGGACTGAAGCTCGCCCCCGGCAGGTTCGAGACCATCTCGATCAGCCGGTCGACGTCGACCCGCGCATCGCGGCGGAGGCGGATGATGAGCTCGCTCCCCTTGGCCGAGATCGACTGCACGCGCAGCGCCTCGGCCGTGCGCTTCAGGGCGGCGACCTCGATGAGGGTGACGACGGCCTGCGGCGGCGGACCGAAGCGGTCGGCCAGCTCGGCCAGGATCTCCCGCTCGGACTGCTCGGCGGCGGCGATCTTGCGGTAGACCTCCATACGCAGGTTCGCGTCGTCCACGTATTCCGGCGGGATCGACATCGGCACCGGCAGGTCGATGTTGACCGACGGGGCCTCCTCGACCGCCTCGCCGCGCAGCTCCCGCACGGTCTCTTCGAGCAGCTTCAGATAGGTCTCGATCCCCACGGCGTTGATGTGCCCGCTCTGCTCGCCCCCCAGGAGGTTGCCGGCGCCGCGGATCTCCAGGTCGCGGGCGGCGATGCGGAAGCCCGCTCCCAGATCGGTGAACTCGCGGATGGCGGCCAGGCGCTTGCGGGCCGCCTCGGAGAGGATGCGGTCTCCCGGCACCAGCAGGTAGCAGTAGGCGAGCTGGTTGCTCCGCCCGACCCGGCCGCGGAGCTGGTAGAGCTGGGCCAGCCCGAAGCGATCGGCGCGGTGCACGATCATGGTGTTGACGCTGGGGATGTCGATCCCGTTTTCGATGATCGTGGTGGCGAGCAGCACGTCGAAGTCGCCGCGCGTGAAGGCGTGCATGCGGCGGGAGAGCTCCGACTCTTCGAGCTGGCCGTGCCCGACCGTCACCCGCACGCCGGGCACGGTCTCGCGCAGGAAGGTCAGCATCTTCTCGATCGACTCCACGCGGTTATATACGTAGTAGACCTGCCCGCCGCGCTCGATCTCGAACTCGATCGCCTCGCGGACCAGCTCCTTGGTGAACGGCAGGATCGCGGTCTCGACCGCCATCCGGTCCTTCGGAGGGGTCTCGATCACCGACAGGTCGCGCACCCCGGCCAGCGAGAGCTGGAGAGTGCGCGGCACCGGGGTCGCCGACATGGCGAGCACGTGGACGTTCTTCTTGAGCTGCTTCAAGCGCTCCTTCTGGGCCACGCCGAAGCGCTGCTCCTCGTCGACGATCATCAGGGCGAGCCGCGGGAGCTCGATGTCCCGCGACAGAAGGCGGTGCGTGCCGATCAGGACGTCGATCTTCCCTTCTTTGAGGCGCTTGCGCACTTCCTTCACTTCCTGCGGCGAGCGGAAGCGCGAGATCATCTCGATGGTGACCGGGAAGTCGGCGAACCGCTTCTGGAAGGTCTCCAGGTGCTGGTCGGCCAGGATGGTCGTCGGCGCCAGGACAGCCACCTGGTAGCCGGAGTCGACCGCCTTGAACGCGGCGCGCATGGCCACTTCGGTCTTGCCATAGCCGACGTCGCCGCAGAGCAGCCGGTCCATGGGGCGCTCCCGCTGCAGGTCCTCCTTGATGACTGCGATCGTCTCGAGCTGGTCGGGCGTCTCCTCGTAGGGGAAGGCGGCCTCGAACTGGTGCAGCAGGTCGGTGTCGAACGGCATGGCCGGCGCGGAGGCGATCTGGCGCTCGGCGTAGAGCTTGAGCAGCTCGCCGGCCATGTCGCGCATGCCGCTCTTGACCCGGCTCTTGGTGCGGTTCCAGGAAGTGCCGCCGAGTTGGTCGAGCCGCGGCGCCACCCCCTCGATGCCGCTGTACTTCTGGACCAGGTCCATGCGGCTGAGCGGCAGAAGCAGCCGCTTGCCGCTGGCGTAGGCGATCTCCATGACCTCGGTCTCGGCGCTCGCCGTCGCGCCGGCCGCGCCGGAGGACAGGTCGCGCAGCACGGGAGGCAGGCCGCCGGTGCCGTCGCCGTCGCGCCCCACCGAGCGTAGCGCCACGAACTGGCCGATGCCGTGGTCGGAGTGCACCACATAGTCGCCCACCTTGAGGTCGCGCAGGCCGGAGAGGAACGGCCCGAAGCGCGAGCGGGACGGCCGGCGCTGGAGCCGGGCCTGCGGCAGGAGCTGCTCCTCGCCATAGACGGCGACCCCGGCGGCGGGCAGCCGGAAGCCGCGCCCGAGCTCGCCCGAGACCAGCTCCACGCCGCCGCGGCCGAGCGGGATCTCCCGCCCTTCGAGCAGCTCCTCGATCTTGCGGCGGTGCGTGGGGGAGACGACCACCAGGCAGCGCTCGCCGCGCGCCCGGGAGGTGGCCACCTCCTGGGGAAAACGCGGGAGCTGGCCGTGGAAGAGATCGGTGAGAGTGGCGTGGAAGTCGACCGCGGCGCCCTCCCGCTCGCCGCCGAGCACCAGGTCGCGCAGGCGCAGCGGCGCCGTGTCCAGGACCTCGCGCACCCGCTCGGCCGGCAGCTCCAGCTCCTCGGGCGGCACGGCGAGCTTGCCGTGCTCCCGCCGGGCCTCGAAGTCGAGCTCCAGGCGCTCGGCGTGGTGGGTCACCTCGGCCTCCAGGGCCGGCGGGTCGACCGCCCAGACCAGAGGCTCCGCGAGCACCCCGGTCAGGTCGACGGTGCTGCCGGCGAGGAGCGGCAGATAGTTCTCCCAGCCGGGAAACTCGCCCCGTACCCGCAGCGCCTCGACGAGCTCGGCCGCCTCCGGGCCCATCTCCGGCCCCCGCCCCGTACCCAGCAGGCTGGTCAACAGGCCGGCCAGCTCCAGCGCCTCTTCCCGTCCTCCCGGAAAGAGGTAGAGCGGCAGGATGCGCACCGCGTCCAGGGTGTCCTCGGAGCGCTGCGACTGGGGATCGAACCAGCGGATCGACTCCACCGTGTCGCCGAAGAAGTCGAGCCGCACCGGCGAGTCCTCGCCGGGCGGGAAGAGGTCGAGGATGCCGCCGCGGACCGCGAAGTCCCCGACCTCGTAGACCAGGTCGGTGCGGCGGAAGCCGAACCGGGCCAGGTGGGCGACGAGGCCTTCCAGCGGGTGGTCCTGGCCAGGCCGGACCTCGAGCACGCAGGACGCGAAGTCCGCGGCGGACGGCAGGCGGCGGAACAGCGCGCGCGGCGTCGCCACGACCGTGGTGGCCGCTCCCGACCGGACCCGGTCCAGCGCGACGGATTCCTGGGCGCGCACCAGCAGCGAGGTTTCGGCCTCCTGATAGGGGGTCAGCGAAGGGGCCGGGAAGTAGACCACGCCCTCCTCGCGGCCGAACAGGCGAGCCGCCTCCAGCCAGGCCAGGGCGTCCGCCTCGCGCGGCACGAGGACGAGCAACGGCCGGCCGAGATCCCGCGCCAGCAGCTCGCCGACCCAGGCCGCCGCCGGCACGGGCAGACGCACGACATCTCCAAGCCCCTGGAGCAGGGACCGGTAGGGCGCACCCGTACGCACCGTCCGGGAGAGCTCCTCCCACACGCGTTCAGTCATGGTGAGAGTCTATCGTCAGAAACCTCACCCCCTGTCCCCCTCTCCCATCTCCCTCCCTGCCCCCGGGAGAGGGGGGACGTCGTTGTTGCCTGTGTGGCGAGCTCGCAGAACGGCTCCGGATGCGTTCCCCCTCTCCCGGTCGGGGAGAGGGAGATGGGAGAGGGGGACAGGGGGTGAGGCGCCTACCTCTGCCGGACCGACTCGACGCGGGACGCGATCCAGTCGCTTCCGCGCACCAGCAGCCAGGGCAGGATCAGGGCGCACACCACGCCACCCATGAGCTGAAGGAACCACTCCTGCCAGGAGACCGCCAGCGGCCCGAGCGAGAACCCGCGCACCATGGTGGCGACCGCCCACAGAAGAGCCATGATCACTCCCACGCCGAGAGCCGATTCCGTCCGTTCGTCCCTGATCCTGAGCATCGACGAATTCCTCCTTCGCAGGAAAGAGGAAGCAAAGGACGCGCCAGCCTTGACTTTGCTCCGGAGCCCCGCCCGGCGATGAATCGCCGGGCTAGGAACGGCGCCCCATGAATGGGGCTTTGAAGCCGGGTTTACCCGGCGCTGTTCCTAGCCCGGGCATTCATGCCCGGTCAGCAGGGCGCCAAAGTTGGCGCTTATGCACCGACTGACCCGCCCTCTCCGCCTGTGGTAGTTTCCCCAGGGCGATCCGCGTGCTCCCCCGGCCCGGCTTCGCCCGAATCTGCTCCTGAGGAGGGAAAAAATGCCTGACCGCTTTCCCCAGGAGGCGGTGCTCCGCGACGGGCGCCGGCTCCTCATCCGGCTGTTCACCGAGAACGACGCGGAACCTCTCTACGAGTTCTTCCAGCGGCTTCCCGTCGAAGTCCGCCGCTTCGCCTGGGACCGGATCGACAACCGCGCCCTGGTCGAGAGCTGGGGCCGGGAGCTCGACTACGCGAAGGTCCTGCCGCTGCTCGCGCTGGATGGCAACAAGGTCGTGGCCGACGCCACGCTCCACCGCCGGGAAGGAGGCCCCCTCCGCCTGGTCGGCCGCGTGAAATGGCTGATCGACCCCGCCTACCGGGGAGCGGGCCTCGGGACCATCCTGGTCAACAAGTTCATCACCATCGCCCGCAACAATGGTCTGCGCCACCTGACGTGCATGCTGGTCTCCGACTCCGAGGCCGATGCGGTCCAGACGCTGCAGAGTCTGGGCTTCGACGGCTACACCATCCCGGGCTATGGGACCGACCCCGACGGCAACCAGCACGACATGATCAAGATGGTGCTGAAGCTATAGGGCCGGCGCACGTGGCATGCCGGTTGCTGCCTCTCCCTGGGGCGGGGCCTTCCCCGCCGACTGCAAGGAGACACGCATGATCCTGCTGACCAAGCCCGAAGAGGTGCTTCTCGTGCAGTTCCACGAACAGAAGGGAGACCGGGTCGGAGCCCGGCCGGGCGACTTCCTTCCCACCTCCTACTTCCGTAAGACCGAGACCGATACGGCCGGCGTCGAGTTCGAACGGCGTCCTGGACACCCTGCTGGCCCGCAACCTCCTGCAGCACGACGCCGAGCGGGACGGCTACGTCCTGACGCAGGAGGGATACAACTACCTCTATACGCCGGAAGGCGGACACCGCATGACGGAGGAGTGATCAGGCGGGGCCTCACCCGGCACGGGGTGGGGTGAATCCTGTAGGGGCAACCCTTGTGGTTGCCCACGGTCTTGCCACGTGGCGGCCGCTGCGCATTTTCCCACCGCAGGGGCAGGCGGTACAGGGCAACCACAAGGGTTGCCCCTACGGATGGCGGTCCGCCCCTTGCCGCTCGCGCCCCTCACGGACGCCCCCCGGAATAGGCGCCCCCCGGTCCGCCCGTTGTAGGATGAACGGCCGCGGTCTCCGAAAAGAAGCGCGCGACGACGAGGACACGCTTGGACACGATCCGGAATTTCTGCATCATCGCCCACATCGACCACGGGAAGTCTACCCTGGCCGACCGGCTGATCCAGCGCTGCGGCGGCGTGGAGGCGCGGGATTTCCGCGACCAGATCCTCGACTCGATGGACATCGAGCGCGAGCGCGGCATCACGATCAAGAGCAACACCGTGATGCTCGTCTACACGGCGCAGGACGGCAAGACCTACCGCCTGAACCTGATCGACACGCCGGGCCACGTCGACTTCTCCCACGAGGTGCGCCGCGCCCTGATGTCCGGCGAGGGGGCCCTGCTGCTGGTCGACGCCTCCCAGGGGGTGGAGGCGCAGACGATCGCCAACCTCTACCTGGCCCTCGAGTACAACCTCGAGATCGTGCCGGTGATCAACAAGATCGACCTGCCCTCCGCCGACGTCGAGCGCATCCGCGAGGAGATCGACTCCGACCTCGGCCTCGACCCCTACGAGGCGGTCCTCTGCTCCGCCAAGCAGGGGATCGGCATCGACGACGTGCTGGAAGCCATCGTGCAGAAGCTCCCGGCCCCCCAGGGAGACCCGGCCGACCCGCTCCGCGCCCTGATCTTCGATGCCCAGTACGACGCCTACCGCGGCGTCGTCCTCCTCTGCCGGGTCAGGGACGGCACGATCCGGCCGGGCCAGAAGGTCCGGCTGATGCACACCGCCCGGGAGTACGAGATCGAGGAGGTGGGGCTGCTCCAGCTCCGGCGCGTCAAGACCGACGCCCTCGAGGCCGGCGACGTGGGCTACGTCATCGCCGGCGTCAAAGCGGTCTCCGACATCGAGGTCGGCGACACCATCACCGAGGCCGGCCGGCCGGCCGCCGCGCCGCTCCCGGGGTACAAGGAGGCCAAGCCGGTCGTCTTCTCCTCGATCTACCCGATCGCCACCGACGACTACGAGGACCTGGCCAAGGGGCTCGACAAGCTGAAGCTCAATGATGCCTCTTTGACGTTCCAGAAGGACTCGTCGAGCGCCCTCGGCTTCGGCTTCCGCTGCGGCTTCCTCGGGCTGCTGCACCTCGAGGTCGTCCAGGAGCGGCTGGAGCGCGAGCACGGCCTCTCCCTGCTGCTGACCGCGCCCTCGGTCCAGTACGACCTGACGCTCACCGGCGGCGAGGAGAAGCAGGTGGACAATCCTGCCCTGTTCCCCGACCCGGGGGCCATCGAATCGGCCCGCGAGCCCTACATCAAGGCCACGATCATGCTGCCCGAGCGCTACCTCGGCCCGGTGATGGAGCTCTGCCGCGAGAGGCGGGGCGTCAACACCACGTTCGAGTACCTGGCCCAGGGGCGCCTCCAGGTGACTTCCAGCTTCCCCTGGCCGAGATCCTCTTCGACTTCTACGACCGTCTGAAGACGATCACCCAGGGGTACGGCTCCTTCGACTACGAGCTGCTCGACTACCGGGAAGGCGACCTGGTCAAGGTCGACATCCTGGTCAACGGCGAGCGGGTGGACGCCCTGTCGCAGCTCGTCCACCGCGAGAAGGCCCGCCAGCGGGCGATGCACTACTGCGAGCGGCTGGCCGACACGATCCCGCGCCAGCAGTTCAAGATCGCCATCCAGGGCGCCATCGGCGGCAACGTCATCGCCCGCACGACGATCACCGCCTTCCGCAAGGACGTCACGGCCAAGTGCTACGGCGGCGACATCTCGCGCAAGCGCAAGCTCCTCGAGAAGCAGAAAGAGGGGAAAAAGCGCATGAAGATGGTCGGCGCTGTCGAGATCCCCCAGGAAGCCTTCCTGGCGGTGCTGAAGACCGATCCCGGAACCTGACGTTGGCGACACCTTACTAGCAGACGCTTCTCGACCAACGCAGGGGAAGGGGGATAGATGGCCGCACGGCATGTGTTGTCGATCACGGACCTCGACACCGAGACTCTGACGCGCCTCGTCGACGAGGCGCTCGCCATCGCGCGCGGCAGGTGGGAGGGCCGGAAACCGCTCGACGGCAAGGTCGTCGGCATCTACTTCCGCAAGACCTCGACCCGCACCCGGACGTCCTTCACCGTCGGCGCGATGAAGCTGGGGGCCTCGGTCATCTCCTACGGTCCCAACGACCTCCAGATCGCTACCGGCGAGACCGTCAAGGACACGGCCCGTGTGCTGGCCAACTACCTGGACGCCCTGGTGCTGCGGACCAGCGGGACGATCGAGGAGATGCACGATCTCGCCCAGCAGGACCGGATGTCCGTCGTCAACGCCATGAGCGAGAACGAGCACCCGACCCAGGCCATCGCCGATCTGGCCGCTCTCAAGGAGGTGTTCGGCACGCTGGAGGGACGGCACGTGCTGTACCTGGGCGAGCGCAACAACACCGCGACGGCCCTGGCCTACGCCTTCGCGCTGCTGCCGCACATGCACCTGACCCTGGTCACGCCCGCGGGTTACGGAGCACCGGAAGAGATGATCGAGGAAGCCCGGCTGGCCGGCGAGCGCAACGGCTCCGTCATCGAGGAGCACCACGACATCGACCGGCTCCCCCGGGGTGTGGACGCCGTCTACACCACGCGCTGGCTGACCACGGGCGTGCAGCGGGACGAGCCCGGCTGGCAAGAGAAGTTCCGTCCGTACGGCGTCACCCCCGAGATCATGGCCCGGGTCTCCAAGGAGCGGACGATCTTCATGCACGACCTGCCGGCCATACGCGGGACCGATGTGCTCGACGAGGTCCTGGACGGCCCCCAGAGCATCGCCTTCCGGCAGGCGTACCATAAGATGACCAGCGCGATGGCGGTGCTCAACTGGTGCATCGGGGAACAGGGCTTGCACCATTCCGAGCTGTGATGTCCGAGCAGACCCCCATTCCGAGCGTGTTCCCGGTCTTCCCGCTGACCGGGACCCTGCTGCTGCCCGGCAACCTCCTGCCGCTCAACGTCTTCGAGCCGCGCTACCGCCACATGGTGGCCGACGCCCTGGAGGAGGGGCTCCACATCGGCATGGTCCAGCCGGTCGTGCCGCAGCCGGACAACTGGGGTCCGCCGGAGCATCTGTCGGAAAACCCGGAGATCTACCGGGTCGGCTGCGCCGGCCGCATCGACCGCTGGGAGCGGCAGCCGGACGGCCGCTACGAGATCGTCCTGCGCGGCAGCAGCCGCTTTCGCATCCAGGAAGAGCTGCCGCTCCACCGCGGCTACCGGCGCGTCGTGGCCGACTTCGGCGAGTTCGCGGCCGACCTGGCGGAGCCCGGGACCACCCTCGACCCCTCGCGCCTGCTCGCCGCGCTCCGCACCTTCGGCCCGAAGCATGGGATGGAGCTCGACTTCGACCTCCTCGCCGCCCTGCCGGGCATCTCCCTGCTCAACGGGCTGTCGGTCGCCCTGCCGTTCCGCCCCGAGGACAAGCAGGCCCTGCTGGAGGTGCGCGGCCCGGTGGAAAGAGAACAGCTCCTTCTGGCGTTGATGGGTATGGGGTTCGAGCCGATCACGGCCGCGGAATACTTCGCCCCCCCGACCGTTCACTGAAGAGGAGAGCGCCATTTCCCAGATCCACGGCGACACCCGAGGCATCAAGGCATCCGAAGTCAGCGCCCTGGAGCGCACCTACCGCCGCCGCGTCGACCCGCGGCAGGTCGTCTCCCCCGAGCTGGCCCGCCATCTCACCGAGACCTCCCGCCGCCTCGGCCGCCAGGTCGGCGTGCTGCTGGGCCGCGACGGCACCGTGCGCAACGTCATCGTCGGCGACGCCCACAAGATGGACCTGCCGGACGTGGGCCGCCTGCGCGGCGGAGCTTCCCGCTTCCGCGGCCTCCGCCTCGTCCATACGCACCTCAAGGGCGAGCCGCTCACCAAGGACGACCTGAACGACCTGGCGCTCCTGCGGCTGGACCTGGTCGCCATGATCGAGGTGCTCGACAGCGGCCTGCCCGGCCGGGTCGAAGTGGCGCATCTCGCGCCGAACGCTCCAGCCACGGCCGCGGAGGAGAACGGCCACGGCGTCGATCTGTTCGAGCGCATCCAGGAGCCCGACGTCCACCAGCTCGCCGCCTCGTTCGACTTCGACGCCACCATGCGCGCCCTGGAGGAAGAGCTCGCCCGCGTCGTCGGCGATTCCGGCGCCACCGAGCAGGAGCGCGCCCTGGTGATCGGCATCGTCCCGGACGACGAGCACTTCGAGGAGATGCTCGAGCTGGTCCGCTCGGCGGACGTGACCGTCGCCGGCACCATGCGCCAGCGCCGCTCCAAGGTGCACCCGCGGACCGTCGTCGGCGCCGGCAAGCTCCAGGACATCGTGCTCGAGGGCATGCGCCGCCGCGCCTCCGTGGCCATCTTCGACATCGACCTGAAACCCGGCCAGGCACGCGCCTTCGAGGACGCCACCGGCCTCAAGGCAATCGACCGCACCCAGCTCATCCTGGACGTCTTCGCCCAGCGCGCCCGCAGCCGCGACGGCAAGCTGCAGGTCGAGCTGGCGCAGCTCAAGTACTCGCTGCCGCGCCTGACCGAAAGGGATGCGGGCCTGTCGCGCCTGGCCGGCGGCATCGGCGGCCGGGGTCCCGGCGAGACCGTGATGGAGATCGGCCGGCGGCGGATCCGCGACCGCATCCGCTCCCTGGAGAAGGAAGTCGAGAACCTCTCGCGGCAGCGCGACGTCCGCCGCCGGCGCCGCCGCGAAGAGGGCGTCCCCGTGCTCTCGATCATCGGCTACACGAACGCCGGCAAGAGCACGCTCCTGAACGCCATGACCGGCAGCACGATCGAGGCCGCCGACAAGCTCTTCATGACCCTCGACCCGACCAGCCGCCGCCTGCGCTTCCCGCGCGAAGGCGAGGTGGTGATCACCGACACCGTCGGCTTCATCGCCGACCTGCCGAAGGACCTGATCGCCGCCTTCCGGGCCACCCTGGAAGAGCTGTCCGACGCCGACCTCCTGCTGCACGTCGTGGACATCGCCGATCCGCGCCTGGAGCAGAAGCTCAAGGCCGTCGAGAAGATCCTCCAGGACCTCCACCTGGGCGACATCCCGCGCCTCGTCGTCCTCAACAAGGCCGACCTCATCACCCCCGAGGACGCCCGCACCCTGGCCGTCCGCTACGACGGAGTCGCCGTCAGCGCCGCCAAGCGCCAAGGCCTCGCCGACCTCGTCAAAGCCGCCGAAGAGCGCCTGGGCCGCAGGGAGCCGCTGATGAAGACCTATGCCCGGGCGGGGGAGGCGGCGGGCTCCGTATAGCGATCCGGAGCGATCTGTACGCCTATCGGGTAACTCCGATGCCTGCCGCGTGACCTGCGATCGATCGAGGCGACCCTGGATGCATCCGGGGCGAGCTGGATCGATCCACGCCGCCCTGTAGACCTGTCCAGTGACACCCGATGCGTGCAGCGTGACCCGAGATCGGTCTAGGCGACCCTGGATGCATCCGAAGCGAGCTGGATCGATCCAGGCCAGTCAGTAGGCCTGTCAGGTGACTCGGGATGCTTGTCCGATAACCTGGATCGATCGGAGAGGACCCGATATAGATCGAGGCGACGCTGCATACCTGTCAGGGTCTCGAGATGCTTGTCGGGTGACTCTGGATCGATGCAGATGACTCCGCATGCTTACCGGATGACTCTGGATCGACTGTATCTCTCCCCTTCCTCTGGATGCATTGACATACTCATCGCATCCGTGACAGCATCATCGAATCGATGTCGACCGCTTCCATGGTCGCTGTCGGAGCAGGGCTCTTTGAAAATCGACGTATGTGTAGACGGGGAGCGGCCCGGTCTGGGGCCCCGGAGAGCCGCTCCCTGCTCGCGCGAGACTCCGGGGATGTGCCGGAGGCATGGACACGCGGTAGAATCTCGTAGAGGTCAGGATCATGACCACACCCGTGCGCGAGGCGATCTGTTCGAGGCCGCACGGCATTACGACCGGCGATCGGCCACCAGCATCGCAGGCCCGGCTGGTGGAGGAAGAGACTCTGAGCCCCGGACTCTACCTCCACATCCCCTTCTGCTCCGCCATCTGCCCGTACTGTGACTTTGCGGTCCTGACCGGCGGACGCGAGCACCGGGCGCGCTTCGTCGAGCATCTGTTGACCGAGATCCGGATGTGGCACGACGACCGCGCCCGGTTCGAGTCGATCGACACGATCTACTTTGGCGGTGGTACGCCCTCGGCGCTCCTGCCCGGGGACTACTCGCGCATCCTCGCCGCGATCCGGGAAAACCTTTCGATCCGTGAAGACGCCTGGATCTTCTTCGAGGCCAATCCGGAGGATGTGACGCCCGCGAGCGTCAAAGCTTGGCGGGATCTGGGGGTGCGGTTCCTCTCCCTCGGCATCCAGTCCTTGCATCCCGCGGCCCTTCGCTTCCTGGGCCGCCGACATACCCCCGAAGAGGCGCAGCGCAGCGTCGAGCTCGCCCGCGAGGCCGGCTTCGATACGGTCTCGATCGATCTGATCTATGGATTGCCCGGCCAGACCGCCGCGGATTGGCGGCGTATGCTGGAGGAAGCTGTCGCCCTGAAGCCTGACCATCTCTCCTGCTATCAGCTCACGATCCACGAGGGGACGCCGTTCGGGTTCCGGCTCGCCCGCGGCAAGATGGCCGAGATTCCCGAGCCCGAGCAGGCGGAGCTTTTCCTGCTCACGCACCGGTTCCTCGCGGACCATGGATATCCGGGCTACGAGGTCTCGAACTTCGCTCGCTCGCCGGAGCACCGGTCCCGTCACAACCAGAAATACTGGGATCACACCCCCTATCTCGGCCTTGGCCCCTCGGCCCATTCCTTCTCCGGCACACGGCGCTGGTGGAACGAGCGGGAGCTCAAGCCCTGGGAGGCCCGGATCGACAGCGGCGAGCGGCCGGTGGCGGATGGCGAGGAACTGACTCGGGATGATCTGGCTGTCGAGGCCCTGATGCTCGGGTTCAGAACGGCTGAGGGGATCGATCTGGAACTTTTCCAGGAGCGCTATGGTGTGGACCTGGCGGCGATAAATGCGCGTCTGATCGAGCGCCTGACCGGCGAGAGGCTCCTGAGGCCGGAAGCCGGCCGGCTCGTCCCTACTCTGGAGGGGCTTGCGGTCGCGGACTCCCTGGCGCGGGATTTCGAGGTCACAGGCAGTTGAGATGCCGGAGGGGCCGCTCCGCCCCTCCGGCCGGAGACGAACGGCTACTTCTTCCGCTTCGCCGTCATCTCGAACATCTTCATTTCCTTGCCGGACGGGTCGTTCCCGAACATCTCCAGCTTGAAATTGTTGTCGTCCGACCAGGTGGTGACGGACTTCCAGACCGTGTCCTTCCCGGTCATCGGGTCGATCATGTTGCCGGCCTGCCGGCAGACCTTGCCGCCCTGCTCGCAGGTGCCGGTCGAGTAGAGGATGCCCGTGCTCATGTTGTCCACCCAGGAGCTGACGTACTTCTTGCCGAGGTTGTCGTAGGCGTCCGTGCCGTGCCCCTCGAAGGGCATGCCCATCATGCTGCCCTTCCAGTGCGACTGGACATACCGGCCGCCCAGGATGGTCTCCGCGTGCACCGTGCCGCCCGACTCCGACGGCGGCGCGCCCGGCGCCATCCACATCTTGCTGGTGTACTCCCAATCCCCCGCCATCCTGGCCAGTTGCTTATGCTCCTCACCGGGGGTCATGGCCTTCATCATGGCCTCCATCTCCGCCTGGCTCGGTTGCTGGGCGGCGGCCACGCCGGCGAGCAGCATCGCAACGGTGAACAATGGCAGCACGAATCTCATTCGATTCTTCATACCGACTCCTCCTCTCCGGTTGAACGTTGACTACTTCTTCCGCTTCGCCGTGATCTCCATCCATTTCGTTTCTTTGCCAGAGGGGTCCGGCCCGTACATCTCGTTCGTGAAGGTGTCGTTGTCAATCCAGGTGATCACGGACTTCATCGTCACCTTCTTGCCGCTCATCGGGTCCATGCTGTCGCCGACCAGGGTGCAGGTCTTCCCGGTGTTGTCGCAAGAGCCGGTCTGGACCATGATCCCGGTCCCCATGTTGTCGATCCAGGAGCTGATGTACTGCTTCGTCATGTTGTCGTAGGCCTCGGTGCCGCGACCCTCGAACGGCATCCCCATCATGTCGCCCTTCCAGTGGTGCTCGACGTAGCGGCCGCCCATCAGCGCCTCGGCGTGCATGGTCCCCTTCGACTCGGTGGGCGGGGCGCCCGGGGCCATAGAAAACTTGTTCGTGAAATCCCAGTCGCCCACCATGCGGGCCATCCGCTTGTGCGGCTCTCCGGGGCTCATGGCCTGCGTCATGGCCTGCATCTGCTCGGGGGTCATCCCCATGTCACCGGGCTTCGGCTCCTGGGCGACGGCCACGCCGGCCAGGACCATCGAAACGACGAACAGCGACAGCAGAACTCTCGCTCGAATCTTCATACCAGCTCCTCCTCTCGGGTTGAACGTTGACGCTAGGGACAAGGCTGTCAAAGGGCTTGAATTACGCCTCGTTACCGCATAGTATCACCGGGGTTGGATGTCGTCAAGGCGCAATCGCGATACCGGTTTTCCGGTCTCGGCGGGAGTCGATCGGCCTCGGCGGCTCCTGTATCATGGCCGTCCGATCATGAGAGAGAAGCGCTCGACCTGAACTGAAACCCCATGGCGACCACCTACGACGCCTCTGCCATCGAAGTCCTGACCGGGCTCGAGCCGGTGCGCAAGCGCCCCGGCATGTACACGTTCACCGACCGGCCCGACCACCTGGCCCAGGAGGTCATCGACAACGCCGTCGACGAGGCCATCGCCGGCCATTGCAACCAGATCGCGGTCACCCTCCACGACGACAGCTCGTTCTCCGTGGCCGACAACGGCCGCGGTATGCCGGTCGACCTCCATAAGGAGGAGAAGCTGCCCGGGGTCGAGGTCATCCTCACCCGGCTCCACTCCGGCGCCAAATTTTCGGACAAGAGCTACCGCTTCTCCGGCGGCCTGCACGGTGTCGGCGTCTCGGTGGTGAACGCCCTGTCGGCCCGGTTGGAGGTCTGGGTGCGCCGCGACGGCAAGGAGCACCACATGGCCTTCGCGGACGGTCAGAAGACCTCGAAGCTCAAGGTCGTGGGCACGGTGGGGCAGCGCAACACGGGCACCACCGTCCGCTTCTGGCCGGACCCCAAGTTCTTCGACTCGCCCAAGTTCGGCGTCCCGAAGATCAAGCACGTCCTGCGCGCCAAGGCGGTGCTCAGCCCGGGCCTCCACATCCGCTTCGTCCACGAGGCCGCGGCCGACGACAACGAGGACTGGTTCTACGAGGACGGCCTGCCCGAATACCTCCTCGACGAGATGGCCGAGTCGGAGATGGTGCCGGAGAAGCCGTTCATCGGCCATTTCCGCGGCAAGGACGAGGAGGTCGACTGGGCCGTGGCCTGGGTGTCCGAGGAGGACGACCCGGCGCCCGGTGAGCTGCTGGCCGAGAGCTACGTCAACCTGATCCCCACGACCCAGGGGGGGACGCACGTCAACGGCTTCCGCTCCGGGCTGACCGAGGCGATCCGCGAATTCTGCGAATTCCGCGATCTGCTGCCGCGCGGGGTCAAGCTCGCGCCCGAGGACGTCTGGGCGCGCTGCACCTATGTCCTCTCCGTGCGCATGAAGGACCCGCAGTTCACCGGCCAGACCAAGGAGCGGCTCTCCTCGCGCGAGGCCGCCGCCTTCGTGGGCGGCGTGACCAAGGACGCCTGCGCCCTCTGGCTCAACCAGCACACGGCCGACGCGGAGAGGATCGCCCGTCTCGCGATCGACAGCGCCCAGGCGCGGCAACGCTCCGGCAAGAAGGTCAAGCGGAAGACGGTGACGAGCGGCCCGGCCCTGCCCGGCAAGCTCGCCGACTGCTCCAGCCAGGATCTGGGCCAGACCGAGCTGTTCCTGGTCGAAGGCGACTCGGCGGGCGGCTCGGCCAAACAGGCCCGCAGCCGCGAGTTCCAGGCGATTCTCCCCCTGCGCGGCAAGATCCTGAATACCTGGGAGGTGGACTCCGCAGAGGTGCTCGCCTCGCAGGAGGTGCACGACATCGCCGTGGCCCTGGGGGTCGACCCCGGCTCGAACAACCTGGAGGGGCTGCGCTACGGCAAGATCTGCATCCTGGCCGATGCGGACTCCGACGGCGCCCACATCGCCACGCTCCTCTGCGCCCTGTTCCTCCGGCACTTCCGTCCGCTGATCGAGCAGGGGCACGTCCACGTGGCCATGCCGCCGCTCTACCGGATCGACGTGGGCAAGGAGGTCTTCTACGCCCTGGACGAGCGGGAGAAGAAAGGCATCCTCGACCGGATCGAGGCGGAGAAGATCCGCGGCAAGGTCAACGTCCAGCGCTTCAAGGGCCTGGGCGAGATGAACCCCCTGCAGCTCCGCGAGACCACCATGGCCCCGGAGACCCGCCGCCTTGTCCAGCTCTACCTCGACGGCGAGAACCCCGCTTTCGATGCAGATACCGTCCTCGACAAGCTCCTCGCCAAGGCCCGTGCCGCCGACCGCAAGGAGTGGCTCATGGAGACGGGCGACAAGGCCGACGTGGAGGTCTAGCACCCGATGGCACGCTCATCCCGCAGACGCTCCGGCGGCGGCAACGGCTCGACGCCCCAGCTCCCGTTCATCGACGTCGAGAAGCGCGCGCTCGCGGACTTCGCCGAGAAGGCGTACCGCGACTACTCGATGTACGTCATCCTCGACCGCGCGCTGCCGCACATCGCGGACGGCCTGAAGCCGGTGCAGCGGCGGATCGTCTACGCCATGTCCGAGCTGGGGCTCGGCCCCAATGCGAAACCCAAGAAGTCGGCCCGCACCGTGGGCGACGTCCTCGGCAAGTACCACCCGCACGGCGACGTCGCCTGCTACGAGGCCATGGTGCTCCTGGCGCAGCCGTTCTCGTTCCGTTATCCATTGATCGAGGGGCAGGGGAACTGGGGCTCGCAGGACGATCCCAAGTCGTTCGCGGCCATGCGCTATACCGAGGCGAAGATGGCGCCGTTCGCCCAGAGCCTCCTGTCGGAGCTCGGCCAGGGCACGGTGGACTGGGGCCCGAACTTCGACGGCACCCTGGAGGAGCCGAAGCTCCTGCCCTCGCGGCTGCCGCACGTGCTCCTGAACGGCGCCTCCGGCATCGCCGTGGGCATGGCGACCGACATCCCGCCGCACAACGCATCCGAGGTGGTCGAGGCCTGCGTCCGGCTGCTCGACAACCCCAAGGTCTCCGACGACGAGCTCTACGAGCCGATCCTCGGCCCGGACTTTCCAACCGAAGCCGAGATCATCACGCCGCGCCCGGAGATCCGGAAGCTCTACGACACCGGCTCGGGCTCGGTCCGCATGCGAGCGCGCTACGAGATGGAGGACGGCGACGTCATCATCACGGCCCTGCCGTTCCAGGTCTCCGGCAGCAAGATCATGACCCAGATCGCCGCCCAGATGGAGGCCAAGAAGCTGCCGATGGTGGAGACCGTGCGCGACGAGTCGGACCACGAAAACCCGACCCGGCTGGTCATCACCCCGCGCTCGAACCGGGTGGACGTCGAATCCCTGATGGCTCACCTCTTCGCCACCACGGACCTCGAGCGGACCTACCGCGTCAACCTGACCATGATCGGCCTCGAAGGCCGGCCGAAGCAGTACCGGCTCCGCGACCTCCTCGCCGAATGGCTCCTCTTCCGCATCGAGACCGTCCGCCGGCGCCTCCGCTTCCGCTACGACAAGGTCCTGGCGCGGCTCCACATCCTCGACGGCTACCTGATCGCCTACCTGAACATCGACGAGGTGATCCGGATCATCCGCACCGAAGACGAGCCCAAGCCGGTCCTGATGGCCCGCTTCCATCTCTCGGACACGCAGGCCGAAGCGATCCTGGAGCTCAAGCTGCGCCACATCGCCCGCCTGGAAGAGATCAAGATCCGCGGCGAGCAGGCCGAGCTCCTCAAAGAGCGGGACCTGCTGGAGAAGACCCTCAGCTCCGAGACCCGGCTGCGCCGCAAGGTGAAGGACGAGCTGATCGCGGATGCCGCGGAGTACGGCGACCCGCGGCGCTCCCCGATCGTCGAGCGCGGCGCGGCCAAGGCCATGGACGAGTCGGTCCTGATCCCGACCGAGCCGGTCACCGTCGTCCTCTCCGAAAAGGGCTGGGTGCGGGCCGGCAAGGGGCACGAGCTCGATCCAAAAGAGCTTTCCTACAAGGCGGGCGACGCCTTCTTCATGTCCGCCAAGGGCCGGAGCAACCAGCAAGCGGTGTTCCTGGATTCGACCGGCCGCACCTACTCGCTGCCGGCGCACGCCCTCCCCTCCGCCAGGGGCCAGGGCGAACCGTTGTCGAGCCATCTCACGCCGCCGCCGGGAGCGAGCTTCCTGGGCGTGATGATGGGGAGCGACGAAGACCTCTGGATCCTGGCCACAAGCGCCGGCTACGGCTTCGTCGTAAAGCTCGGAGACCTCCAGGCCCGCAACCGGGCCGGCAAAGCCATCGTCACCGTGCCCGCCGGCGCCAAGGTCCTCCCCCCGCTCAAGGTGAACAACCTGGACAAAGACCTCCTCGCCGCCGCCACCGACGCCGGCCGCCTGCTGGTCTTCCAGCTCGAACGAGCTACCCCTGTTGCCCAGAGGCAAGGGAGTGAAAATCCTCCACTTCCCCGCCGGCAAGGGAGAATCTCTGATCGCCTTGACCCCGCTCCCCCCCGGAGCGCACCTCATCGTCCACTCGGGCAAACGCTACCTCAACATGAGGGCCTCCGAATACGAGCCGTTCGTCGGCAAGAGAGCACAGCGGGGCAACAAGCTGCCGCGGGGGTTCCAGAATGTCTCGGGGATGGAGGTGGGGTGAGCGCAGAATCGACGCCTGGGCCCGCCGAACGCCCCCCCCCGCGGCCACGATCTCACCCTCCTCCGTGAGCTTCAGGAGCTGACTCCAGCCGAGCGGATTGCCCGGAACTGCGAGATGGCGGAATGATCGAGAAGCTCCGAGCTGTCGCGGAGGCCGTCTCAGAGGCGCCGCAGAAACGCCCCGAAGGGGCACAGGCATAAAGCCTGGCGCTTCAGCGCCGGGTCGGCCGCCCCCCAACCCTCCCAGCCCCGAAGGGGCGTAGGCATTCTTCACCTGAGCGCTCTCCGGTCCTTTTGTCTCCGAAGAGTATACCGGGGACTCGTCGCTAGGCCCTGTCAGGCGCGATCCGGTCCCGGATACACCTGGCAGTGAGGCTGTGGCTAAAACCTCTGGCGCGGGGGCGCGGCCCGACGACCAACAGTCGGGCGAACGAGGCATAATCTCTTCGACCGAACCCGAGCCCGACCATGCATCCTGCCTTCTCCCGAACGGACCACCGGCCCTGGCCGGCGCCGTCTCGCCGATGGGCCTGGCGGCAGACGTGGCGGGACCTGCTGTTCGCCCACTGGCCGATCGCAGCGGACGCCCTCCGACCCCTGGTGCCGAGCCACTCACGATCCAGGAATGTGAGGGGACGTCCTGGATCGGTGTCGTGCCGTTCCGTATGACGGGCGTCTCGCCGCGGCTGGTGCCGAATTTACCCTGGCTCTCCGCATTTCCGGAGCTCAACCTGCGGCTGTATGTCGAGCTGGACGGCAAGCCGGGGGTGTGGTTCCTCAGCCTGGACGCCGCCAATCCGGTCGCGGTCTGGGCGGCACGCCGGTTCTTCCATCTTCCTTATTTCTATGCGGAGATGGCGATCGACGGCGACGGAGACACGTTCCGGTACAGGTCCGAGCGCCGAAGTGAAGGCGATGCCGCCCGGTTCTCCGGGACCTATCGGCCTACGTCTCCACTCTATGAGGCGATGCCCGGGACTCTCGAGCACTTCCTGACCGAGCGCTACTGTCTGTATGCCCAGGCGCCTGACGGGTCGCTGTACCGGGCGGAGGTCCACCACAGGCCCTGGCCGCTCCAGAAGGCAGAGGCCGAGATCGAGCGAAACGAGGTGGCGGCACCCCACGGGCTGAGGCTCGACGGACCGCCGGCCCTGTTGCACTTCGCGCGGAAGATCGACGTAGTGGTCTGGCCGCTCGTGCGCTTGGCTCCATCTCACTGAAGCCAGGCGGTCCCGGCCTACAGGCCGAGGAAAGAGGGTAATTTCCCCCAAAAGAGGGTAATAATGAAGGTAATGTCTGGCATGCCCGACCGGAGAGCCTACCTATGATGTCCTTCCGTGGAGCGCGTCTGGCGCAACTCTCGCTGCCCGTCAGCTCCGTGTGGCTGCTGACTGATAATGCCGAGGCGAAGGGGCGGCAGGATCTCTACGTACATCAGGCGCCTCAGATCCTCCAGGCTCTCCGAGACACGGCGCTCGTCCAGAGCGTCGAGTCCTCGAACCGCATCGAAGGGATCACGGTTGCGCCGGACCGCCTGGTCCCCCTGGTACTGGAGAACGCCAGACCGCGCGATCGATCCGAGGAGGAGATCCGGGGCTATCGGCGGGCGCTCGATCTCATTCACACGAGTGCCGACGATCTGGCGGTGACTCCGGAGTTGCTGCTGCGGCTTCACCGAATGATCCAGGAGGGGAGCGGCGACGCCGGACAATGGAAGCGGGTCGAGAACGAGATCGTCGAGCTTCGGGAGGGAGGGGCTCCTCTCGTGCGATTCCGGCCTGTCCTGGCAGCGGATACATCCGCCGCGGTCGAGGAGCTCTGCCTGGCCTATCGCCACGGGCTGGGACAGGGTCAGATGCCCCCTCTCGTCGCCGTCGCCGCCCTGGTCTTCGATTTTCTCTGCATCCATCCGTTCCGGGACGGCAACGGACGTGTCTCCCGTCTCCTGACTCTCCTGGCCCTGTACCAGCACGGCTATGAGGTGGGGAGGTACATCGGCCTCGAGCGTCTGGTGGAGGAGTCGCGGGAGGACTATTACGAAGCCCTTCACCGCAGCTCCGAGGGATGGCACGAGGCCCGGCACGACCTCCTTCCCTGGCTCAACTACTTCCTGGCCATCTTGAAGCGAGCCTACCGGGAGCTCGAAGAGCGAACCGGGCAGGTCCAAGGGGCCCGCGGCGCCAAGACGGCCTTGGTCGAAGCCGCAGTGTCCGCATTCCCAGGAGGCTTCTCTCTCGCCGACGTGGAGCGCGCCTCGCCAGGCGTCAGCCGGGACATGGTCCGCCACGTCCTGAAGCGCCTCCAGAGAGAGGGGAAGGTCGAGTGCCTCGGCAAGGGACCGGGAGCCGCCTGGAGAAAAAGAGGGTAATTCCCCAAAAGAGGGTAACAAAGAGGGTAATGTCCTCCCTTTGCTACACTCCGCCGACGCGGCCGGGGGTTCCCCGGCGGCCCTGCACCTTGGACGCAACCGGCAGGACGGGCCGGACGGAGGAGGGGTTTCATGGCGATCCATCTGGATGAGGAGACGATTCGCCATTTCGAGCGGGCTTCCCGGCTCGAATGGCTGGAGACGAACGGGCTCGGCGGCTGGGCGGCTTCGACGGTCTCCGGAGCGAACACCCGCCGCTATCACGGGCTCCTGGTGGCCTCCCGCGAGCTGCCGCAGCGCTGGGTCGCGCTTGCCAAGCTGGAGGAGCGGATCGTGCTGCCGGACGGTGCGGCCGACCTGGGCTGCAACGAGTTCCCCAGCATGATCGGCCCCCGCGGCTACGAGCTTCTGACCTCGTTCACGCGCGACCTGTTCCCGGTCTTCGAATACGAAGCCCTTGGCGTGCGCCTGCGCAAGACCGTGGCCGCCGTCCACGGCGAGAACACGACGGTGGTGGTCTACGAGGTCCTGGAGGCGCCCGGGCCGTTCCTGCTGGAGCTGCACCCCTTCGTGGCCGACCGGCCCTACCATGCCCTGATCACGGCCGATCCCGATCTCACCCCTGAGATCGAAGCAGGCCCCGGCCTCGTGCGCTTCGCGTCCCGCAACGACGGCCCCGACCTCTATCTGAAGGTGGACGGGGCGGAGCTGCTGCCGCGGCCGGACTGGTGGTACCGGTTCGTGTACATGGAGGACCGCGAGCGTGGGTTCGACTTCCAGGAGGACCTGTGGACTCCGGGCCCTCTCCGGCTGGAGGTCGGACCGGGGGACCGCATCGGCGTGATCGCCTCGACCGGAGATCCTGGGAGCCGCGACGCACTGGACCTCTTCGCACGCGAGCAGCGGCGGCGCGAAAAGCTGGTCGCCCGGCTGCCTGTGGAAGACCGGCTCTCCCGCGTCCTCGCGCTCGCGGCGGACCAATTCGTGGTGAGCCCAGGGGGGACGCAGCGCGCCATCCTCGCCGGCTATCCCTGGTACGGGATCCGGACCCGCGACGCGCTGATCGCCTTGCCCGGCCTCTGCCTCCGGACCGGGCGCAGCGACGACGCTCAGAAGGTCCTGCGCGGCATCGCCCGCACCTGGCGCGCCGGGGTCTTGGCGGACACCGCCCCCGAGCCTGCGGCCACCCCAGCGGCCCCAGCGGACACCCCGCTCTGGCTGTTCGTGACCGGCTTCCGCTACGTCCAGGCCACGGGCGACGAGAAATTCGTCCGCTCCACCCTGTTGCCGGTCCTGCGGAAGGTCCTTGCGGCCTATGACGAGGGTACCGGGTCCGCGCGGGTCACCGAGGACGGCCTCGTCGAGACGCCCGATCCGGAGCGCTCCTTCACATGGATAGGCAAGGCGGTGGACGTCAACGCGCTCTGGTGCAATGCCCTGGCGATCCTCTCGGACTTCGAGACTCGCCTCGGCGATCCCGAGGCCGGAAGGGTCCTCGCCCGGCGGGCGACCGCGGCCAAGAAGCGCTTCGTCGAGCTGTTCTGGGACGAGGAGGGAGGGCATCTCGCGGATGCGATCGAAGGCGGCCGGCGCGATGCGACGGTGCGCCCCAACCAGGTCCTGGCCGTGGGGCTGCCGTTCCCGCTGCTGACCAAGCCGCGAGCCATGAGCCTCCTGCGCCACGTCGAGGACACCCTGTACACTCCGGGCGGCCTGCGCACCCTGGACCCGTCCCACCCCGACTACATCCCCAGGTACACAGGGGACCCCGAGACCCGCGAAGCCGCAACGCACCGGGGCACAGCCTGGCCCTGGTTTCTGGGCCCGTTCCTCACCGGCCTGGTGCGCTTCCGCGGCGACGCGGGCCGCCGCAAGGCACTGGAGATGGCCCGCGTGCTCTTCCCCGAGCTCGCGCTCGGCTGCGTCGGCTCGCTCGCCGAGATGTACGACGGCGACGCGCCCCACCTGCCCCGGGGTTGCTCCGCCTTCGCCATGAGCGTAGGGGAGATCCTGCGCGTCTATCTGGAGGACCTGCGGGTGCCGGAGCAGATCCCATCTCCCGTCTCCGAGGGGCCTCGGCGGCGGAAGACTCCTACTGCCGCTGGCGCACGATCCCGGTGATGCCGGCGAGGAAGAGCGGCACCAGGACCCAGCTCAGGGTGGAGACAAGCAGGGCGTAGCCGGCGTAGGTGAGCGAGAGGCCGGCGATCGGGTGCGGCGAGGGGACGAAGTTCGGGTCTCCCACGAAGAAGAGCATGGGGAAGTGGCAGCGCAGGGCCGCCCCCAGAGTCACCCAGGCGCTCTGCGCCTGGGCTGGCAGGGAGTCGGGTGCCAGGGCCGTCCGTTCGGAATAGCTGACCAGCGCGTCCGGCTGCGAAAAGATCCAGAGCGACAGGGCGAGCGAGAGAAGGAACAGCCAGAGCAGCCGGCGCGGCCGGACGCCGTAGCCGATCGTCACCCCCAGGGCCAGCCACCGGAGCCAGCGGCCGAGCCGGGCCGATTCGCCGGCGTTCAGGTCGCGGTCGCTCATGTCGATGTAGACCCGCGCCGCCTCTTTCTCGAAGCCCTTGTTGCGTAGCCAGGCCTCGACCGCCAGGTAGGTGCTGCGCTTGAACGGCCGCGTGCGGCGCAGCAGCTCGCTGTATTTGCAGCTCCCGCCCGGGAGCTGCAGGTCGTCGAACGTCATGCCGTCGGCGCCGATCCGATCAGGGAGCCGCTCGACGAACTGGAGCTTCGAGAGGCGCGCCCGGTCGAGCTTGAGACGGCTGTCGTCCTCGGCCGACTCGAGCCCGCCGGTGATCATCCGCCGGAAGAAGGTCCGGCGCTCGGCCCGGTGGGTGGAGGGGCAGGGCGGCGCCGCGTCGGCCACGTCGAACAGCCGGCCGTCCACCACCAGCTCCTGCACCTGGGCGCCGGTCAGGATCACGTTCCCGTCCACGAGCAGCCGCCCAGCGAAGTCGCGGCCCGGGGCGCCCGGGTTCATGCGGTAGTAGTCCTCGTCGAAGGCGCAGAGGAGGCGGCCGTTGACCACCGCCCGTTGCAGGTTCAGGTCGCCGTGGATGCGGGCACGGTCGAAGAGGAGCTGGTGGGAGATGTGGGCGGACACCCCGAAGATGTGGCCGAAGACCTCGGTCGGGAGGTCACCTTCGGGGCAGAAATGGAGGCCGCGCCCGATCTCGGCCCCCTGGAGCCAGACCGCGTTGCGGCAGGTCTCCCGGTCCCCGGACGCCTCCGTGCCGAGCCGGGCGCCGCCGAAGTGCACCAGGCCGCCCACCTTGGCGCCGGCGAGCGACACCGGCCCGAAGTTCTCCAGCCGGAAGTCGCCATCCCGCGCGCAGCGCAGGTCCTCGCGGACTTGGGCGTTGACGAGCTGGAGGCCGCCTCCGCCATCCCCGCTGCCGATGCGGGCGCCCCGCAGGCTGATCTGGCCGCCGACCCGGGCGCCGGTCAGAAAGAGGTCGCCGCGGATCTCCGGCCGCTGCCGTCGCGGCCCCTGGGTCGGATGGCAGAAGAAGTCGCCGTCGATCGCGGCGAGTTGGAATTCGAGGTCGCCGTCCACCCGGACGCCATCGAACCCGACCTCGCCGAGCCGGGCCTGGCGGAAGGAGAGGCGAATCTCGGAGGTGAGCTGCGTGCCGTCGAGCCGCCCTCGGACCTCGATCTGGTCGAAGTTGTGGACGACCGGCCGGCGCTCTCCCTTGCGGATAACCGCCCGCGGCAGCTTGAGCTGGCCGTCGATCCGTGTGTCGAACAGGTTGATCCCCTCGCGGAATTCGCACCCCGAGAGGTCGACCGTATGGGCGAACCGCCCCTCGGTCAGATGGACCGGGCCGGTGAAGACGGTGTTGTGGACGACCAGCCGGTGCGAATAGGCGATGCCGTCGAGCCGGATCTCGCCATCGACGACGGCGCCGTCGAGCCGGATCGGCCGGTCTTCGCGTAGGGCGGCGGCCAGCTCCTCGGCCGGGCGCGTGCGATCACTCTCCGAACGGTCCTGGCAGAAGACCCACTCGAGCCCATGCGGCTGGCGGGAAGGGAAGGGCGTGACGATGAGGTGATGATAGCACCGCTGCGAGCCGAAGTGGACATGCGGAAATGCGTCGGCGTATTGACAGGGACGTAATACGGGCGTAAATTATCGCTTGGGGTGCCTGTGATCAACCGCTCGGAATCGTTTCGACTCCTCTATGGGGACCTGACTCCAGAGGAAAAGCCGCGCTATTCGGTCGCGCGGGCATCTCACTATCTGCACATCTCGCCTTCGACGCTGCGCTCTTGGGTCCGGGGACGGAGCTACCCAAAGGGAGGAGGGATAGAGCGTTGGCCGCCTCTCATCAAGACCGGACAGCTTCTGTCGTTCAATAATCTGATCGAGGCGTGGGTACTGCGGGCTCTGCGGGTCGACCATGGTGTCAAGATGGCTGCAGTTCGGCAGGCGCTCGATTATGCCGAGAAAGAGTTCGGCATCTCGCGTCTGCTTCTGAGCAGGGAGCTGCAGGCGATGCCCGGGAATGTGTTCCTGGAAAGGTTCGGCCAGCTCATCAATCTCAATCTTTCCGGTCAACTTGCTACGAAAGAGCTGCTCAGAGCTGTGCTCGAACGGGTGAACAGGAATCCTTTCGGGCTTCCTACGAGGATGTTCCCCACGGGCTCCTACGACATTGATGCACTGAAACTTGCACCGAAGCTGATCATGATCGATCCCGCCATCTCGTTCGGCCGGCCGATCCTCGTCTCGAGAGGTATTCGTACTTCGGCAGTTGTCGGCAGGATCGATGCCGGCGAGCTGCCAGAAGACGTGGCGCAGGACTACGGACTGGAACCCTACGAAATTGAAGCCGCCATCTTCTACGAACGCGCGGCAGCATGAACCGACGTTTTTTGTCGATGAGAATCTCCGAGGCCTCTTCGCTGCACATCTGAGATTGGCCGGCCTCCGGGTCGAAGAGCTTCACGATCATTTTCCACCTGCAACACCTGATGTGGAATGGCTTCCCTTTGTAGGAGAAAAGGGTTGGATCGCGATCACAAAGGATCACCTCAGGGATGCTCCTGAGGAGCAGATCGCCTTGATGGTCCATGGGGTGAAGGTCTTCATCCTGGTGGGCAAGGGCACCAATCGGGAGCGCGCCGAGCTCTTCGTCCGAAAGTTGCGGTGGATTCGCCGAACCATCGTGGAGCATACAGAGCCGTTCATGGCGAGACTCTCCATGGCGACCGGAGGCCATACCCTGGTTACCCTCTCGGAGTTTTTGGATCGGCCGTCCAGACGCTGGCGCTAGTTTTGGCTCACCTCAGGCCCGAATGGGTTAACCTAGACGCCAGTCCCATGAGCGCGCCGAAGCCCAAGCAGGTGATCCAGGTCAGCGGCCATCAGGTCGTTCTGCCCGAGGGAGTGACGGCGGTCGAATGGGCGCTGGAGCGGATCAACTACCAGAACCCACGCGTCCGCGCGTTCCTGGGCTGTATCCGGCTGCTCGACGGCATCCTGGAGAGCAACTACGCCATCCTCCACTGCTCGCCCGAGCGGGTGCTTGATATCTGGGGGAAGGTGCGGCAGATCGCGGAGCTGATCCGCGACCGCATTGCGCCTCTGGTCGCGGTCCCATCGCGCATCCCCGGGCTGGAAGAGGCCCGCCAGCATGCCCAATCGGCCGCCGAGATGCTCGAGCGCCACGTGCTGCGCGAGATCGACCGCTTCCCCGAGAAGGTCCCCCCGGAGCAGCTCCTGGAGGTCCGCAAGCTGCTCTGCGTGACCATCGGCCAGCTTCACGCCTTCCTCCAGGAGACCTTCGGCGAGCTGATGGCCCGGGACCCGCGCAGCTCGCATGACAAGGACTATTTCCTGTCGCGGCGCTTCCCCAAGGACATCGAGGAGGCCGAGTGGCTGCACGCCACCCTGGTCCGCCTGCGCGACTACCTGGACAAGCTGGACCTCGTGCGGCCCCAGCACCTGACCCAGCCGGCCGAGCAGATGCGGCACGAGGAGACCCTCCCCTCCCGCCAGGCCTGGCGCGGCAGCAAGTACTTCCTGGAGATCCTCCTCAACGGGCTGGCTCCGAAGCTCAAGGAGGTCCTCCCCCTGCGCGGCGTCCGCTTCTACGAGATGGAGCTGCTCGACCGCTACGCCACCGAGATCCCCACCCGCTGCCGGCTGGTCCTCGAGCTGCACGAGACCGGCAGCGACACGATCGACAGCATGAAGTCCGCGCCGTCCGGGTCGCGCCCGGACCGGGAGCAGAACGTGCGCGACCTGCTCGCCGTCCATGGCGTGTTGAGCCGCCGGGCCGCCGCACTTCTGGCCGACGTGGACAAGCTCCTCCAGGACCTCGTCGCCTTCGTCCCCCTCTGGCTGGAGGCGGTCGAGAAGCGCCGCGCCCTCCTCCTCAAGCGGAGCGCGGAGGAGAGGGGCCGTTCCCCGCAGGCCGGCTCCGAGCCCGACAACGAGGAGCTGGACAGTCTCTTCGGCTGAGGCCACGATGCTCTACGAGAAGCTCAACGACGATATGAAGAAGACCGTCGACGCCTGGGTCGGCCGGCTGGCGGTGCTCGACTGGCGCCGGCGGAGCGACCTGCTCGCCGACGCATCCCTGCCGCTCGGCGAGGGCCTGCCGCCCGAGAAGGCCAGCACCGTGGCCCGGGGGTTCGTGACCGCGGTGCTCGAGCGGCTCGGGGAGGACGAGGTGACCGATCCCTTCCAGGCCGTCCTCTACCTGGCCTCGCTCAACCCGGAGCACCGCGCCCAGGCGGAGCAGTATCTCGACGAGCACCCGGAGATCGAGACGGAGGGAGAGGACCTCCCCACCACCTAGTCCCCAGTCCTGCCGCCGCCTGTCCCCCGAATCCGATGGAGGCTCCCGCCTTCTTCCTCGCCCATGCCCCGGCCGTTCCTGATCGGCCTGGCCCTCTGCCTCCTCACCCTGGCCGTCTACCTGCCGGTGCTCGACAGCGGCTTCGTCAACTACGACGACAACCTCTATGTGACGTCCAACCGCCACGTGCAGCAGGGGCTCGACGCGGAGGAATTCCTCTGGGCCTGGCAGGCCAGCGTGGCGGCCAACTGGCACCCGCTCACCGTGCTCAGCCACATGCTGGACGTCGAGCTCTACGGCCTCAATCCCAAGGGCCACCACCTGACGAACCTGCTGCTCCACCTCGTCAATGTCTGGCTCCTCTTCGCGGTGCTGCGGCGGATGACCGGCGCGGTCTGGCGCAGCGCCCTGGTGGCGGCCCTCTTCGCGGTCCACCCCACCCATGTCGAGTCCGTGGCCTGGGTCTCCGAGCGCAAGGACGTCCTGAGCGGCCTCTTCTTCCTGCTCACGCTCTGGGCCTGGCACGGCTACGCCCGGAAACGGACCCTCGGCAGGTATCTGCTCGCCGCCCTGACTCTCGCCCTCGGGCTGCTTTCGAAGCCGATGCTGGTCACCCTGCCTTGCGTCCTCGTCCTGCTCGACGTCTGGCCCCTGAGGCGGCTCCCGTTGAACGATCTCTCCCCCCGCGGGCTGTGGCCTCTCCTCCGCGAAAAGATTCCCTTCTTCGTCCTCGCGGCGGCCGCGAGCGCGATTACGGTCTATGTCCAGCAGGGGCCGATTGCCTCGCTCGAGGCCGTATCCATGCGGCAGCGGGTGGCGAACGCGCTGGTCTCGTACGCGGCCTATCTCGGGCAGACTTTCTGGCCGAGCCACCTGGCGGTCTTCTATCCCTTCCGGGTCTCCGTCCCGCTCTGGCAGCCGGTGGCGGCGGCGGTCCTGCTCGCCGCCCTGACCGCGCTGGCCCTGGCGCGCCTTCAGCGGGCGCCCTGGCTGGCGGTCGGCTGGCTCTGGTTCGCGGGCATGCTCGTGCCGGTGATCGGTCTGGTGCAGGTGGGCCGCCAAGCCATGGCCGACCGCTACACCTACCTCCCCTCGATCGGCCTCTGCCTGGCCGTGGTCTGGGGAATCGCCGAGTTGGTCCGCAGCCAGAAGGCGCGACCGGTTCGCGCGGCGGCCTCGACGCTGGCGGTCGTCGTCGTGGCGATCCTGGGGATCCTCACGCGCGCCCAGGCCGCAACCTGGAAGGACGGCGTGACCCTGTTCGGCCATGCGATCGCGGTGACCGAGGACAACTACCTCGCGCACCTGAACCTCGCATCCGAGCTGGCGCGGCGAGACGACCGCGAGGCGGCGGAGAGGCATTTCCGCGAGGCGCTGCGGCTCCGTCCAAAGCTGACCGAGGCGCACGCCGGACTGGGGACCAACCTGCGCAAATGGAGGAGGCCCCAGGAGGCCGTCCGTCACCTCCGGCAGGCCGTGGCGATCCGGCCGAAGGAGGCCCGCTACCGCGTGTCGCTGGCCTCCGCGCTGGTGGATCTCGGACGGAAGGACGAGGCTGTCTCCCAGCTCCGGACGGCGCTCGACCTCGCTCCGCGGCTCGTCGACGCCCACCAGGGTCTGGCCGTGCTCCTCGAGGAACGGGGCCGGACCGACGAGGCCCTCCAGCACTACCTCGCGACCCTGGAGGAGGACCCGGCGCGTGTGGCGGTCTACACCCGGGCCGCCACCCTCCTCGCCCGGCGTGGCGACCTTGCCGGGGCCGCCCGCCTTCTGGCCGAAGCCCTGCGCCGCCAGCCCCAGTCCGCGGTCACCTGCTACAACCTGGCCGTCACCTTCGAGCGGATGGGCCGTCTCCCGGAGGCCCGCCAGACCTACATCCACTGCCTGGAGCTCGATCCCGGGATGGCGGCGGCCCGGCAGAGACTGGAGCTGCTGGGCCGATGACCCGTCCCTGGCAGACCGTCGACGCCGTGGACACGGACGAGGGGCGGCTGGAGCTGCGGCAGCGCGGGGAGTCGGACTTCGTCATCACGGTCGGCGGGCGGGTGCTGATGAACAGCGCGGCCCACCTCTCCGAGGCCGCGGTGGCGGAGATCGCCTGCCAGCGGATCGCCGGACGGCCAAGGCCGCGGGTGCTGATCGGCGGCCTGGGGATGGGCTACACACTGCGCGCCGCCCTCGACCGGCTTCCGCGCGGAGCCCGGGTGCTGGTCGCCGAGATCAATCCCGCGATCGTCCGCTGGTGCCGCGGCCCCCTGGCCGGGCTCACCGGCGGGGCCGTGGCCGATCCGCGGGTCACGATCGAGCTGGGGGATGCCGCGGAGCGGATCGCCGAGGCCGCCGGCACGGGGGAAAGCGGACACTTCGATGCGATCATCCTGGACCTGTACGAGGGGCCTCGCGAGGCCACGCAGGCCCGGGATGACCCCTTCTACAGCCCGGACGCCTTGCGCCGCACCCGCGAGGCGCTGAGCCCCGGCGGCGTCTTCACCGTCTGGTCCGAGGACCACGACGCGGCCTTCGAAAAGCGTCTCCGCCAGGCCGGCTTCCGGGTCGAGCGCCGCCGGCCCGGCCGGGGAGGCCCGCGGCATGTGGTCTATGTGGCGACCTCACCCCCTGTCCCCCTCTCCCATCTCCCACCCACCCGATCCCCGGGAGAGGGGGAACGTAGATGATGCGGAGGTGGCGATCCTGGGCACGATGGATTCGGTTGCGTTCCCCCTCTCCCGGCGGGGGGTGGAAGGGAGACGGGAGAGGGGGCCAGGGGGTGAGGACATGGTAGCGTACCGCCGCCATGAAGAACGCCGTCCGCCTCCCGCTCCTCGCCGTTCTGCTCGCCCTGACTGCTCCTTTCCTGGCCACGGCCCAGACCCCTGCCGGAGAGCCCATCCCGGCGCCGCCGGACGTGGCCGCGCCGCCGGCTGACGCCCAGACCACGGCGAGCGGCCTGGCCTCCAAGGTCCTCGCCCCCGGCACCGGCACCGATCACCCGCAGGCGGGTGACTCCGTCAAGGTCCACTACACCGGCTGGACCACCGACGGCAAGATGTTCGATTCGTCCGTGGCGCGCGGCAAGCCCATGGTCCTGCCTCTCGACAAGGTCATCGCCGGCTGGAGCGAGGGGCTGCAGCTCATGGTGGAGGGCGAAAAGCGGCGCCTGTGGATTCCGGCGAAGCTCGCCTACGAAGGCCGGCCCGACCGGCCCCAGGGGATGCTGGTCTTCGACGTCGAGCTGCAGGACCTCCTTCGCGTCCCGCCGGCGCCGCCGGACGTGGCCGCGCCGCCGGCCGACGCCCAGGTCACGAAGTCCGGCCTGGCCTCCAAGGTCCTCACCCCCGGCACCGGCACCCGCAATCCGCGGGCGGACAGCATGGTCAGGGTCCACTACACCGGCTGGACCACCGACGGGAAGATGTTCGACTCCTCGCTCGCCAAGGGAGCGCCGGCCGTCTTCAGCCTGCGCAAGGTGATCCCCGGCTGGACCGAGGGGATCCCGCTCATGGTCGAGGGCGAGACGCGGCGCTTCTGGATTCCCAAGAAGCTCGCCTACCGCGGCGCCCCCGACATGCCCGAGGGCCTGCTCGTCTTCGACGTCGAGCTGCTGGAAATCACGAAGGAGTAGGACCTCACCCCCTGTCCCCCCTCTCCCATCGCCCCCCCTGCCTCCGGGAGAGGGGGGACGTAGCTGAGGTCTCAGCGGCAAGGTCGCGACTCTCTGCCCCGCTATGCGCCGCAATGGACTCGCGAAAACGGCTCCAACCACGTCCCCCCAGACCCGATCACTGCGTGTAAGTTGTTTGTTTTCAGTGGCTTCACTTTTCACGAGTGTTCCCGGGTCACTTGGGGGTACCAAAGTGTCAACAGAACGGCTGGCCAAGAGCACCCCGCCGGCTGTTGCGCCGCTCGGGGGAGCCAGGCCTCTTGAAGGAGGCACCCCCGAGATCCTCCCGAGCATGCCCCTGGCTGGCTTGGGTGGGCTTGCCTCGACCTTGCATCCTGTGAGCAAGGCGTCTACCTCATCGCCGGCCGGAGGGCCTTCCCTCGCCTCTCACCCGTGCTTCGCGATCGTGCTCGAGCAGCCCGATCAAAGCCAAGCCGTCTGACAGCTCCTCTGAGCCTCGGCCCCTGGGCTATCCTGACCCTGCCGCGGGCCGGGAAAACGCCGTAGAGGGCCTAGCAGCGGCACTGGAGCCGCCTGGATCGCCAGCAGCCCACCGCGGCCAGCGAGTGGCCCAAGCCGCTGGGCTCGCCAGTCGGGCCCCGCGTCTGGCCGCCAGTAGCCTACATCGGCAGCCTACCATCCATGCTCCAGCTCGCCGCGGGCTCCGGTTCTAGGTGAAAGTGGGCGGCGGCGGCTAGCGGCAGGCTGTTTCATCCTGGATCGCCAAAGGCAGCTCCAACAAAGCCCATTTGAGATCTAGTAAGAACATTTTAGATCGTCGCTCCGAGACTTCCTGGAGTTTCGTTCCGCTCTTCTGAAATTCCCATCCGCGAGAGAGCTGAACCGAAGGGAGCGGAGGGGGGTGGGGGGCCGCAGAATTTGCCGCGCAAGCCGCACGTAAGTCCGCAGGCGGCTCTGGGGAGCCACACGCAGGTCTGCACGCAAGTCCGTACGCGGCCACGCAGGCCCGCACGCAGCCGGAGCGCGGCCTAGGTGGGCCTGCTAATTCTTTTTAATATAGCCAATAATACATACAACACATGAGACCCTCCGGCGCCCCCGTTTACGCTGGACGCGATCCCGCGCGCCCCACCAGCTCGCCGATGCACCACCCCGCGCCGGGCAGCTCCCGAAGCGATGACCACGCCACCCGACCACCTCTCGCCGCCCAGCTCCAGGCCGGCGATGCAGCCCCCGGTTTCGCTTCCGGAAGGGTTACAGGGGTCACGAACCGCTCTCCTTCCTCATCCTCAATAGGCTCCGACCAATGACCTCGGCTATCGCTCGCACGCGTCGTGCTTCATCTTCGGGATCAGTGCGTGTGTAGCGGACCTTCACCTTATATCCGTGGATGGTTTTTTCTACTACCTTCTCGGTAGGAGCCGACAGTTCCTCGAAGTAGGCAGACAGCTCCTCTGGAGCAAGGAGCCTTACGCGAGCAAGCTCTCCCTGTGTGAGCCCTTTGGCAAACGCACTTCTGAGCTTCTTGATCTGCCGCTTGTCAGGCGAGACGACTGCAACTGCATCGAAGCCGGCGGCGAGACACTTTTGTACGTTTCCGACTTCCTGGCCGGCGGTTGAAGTCACCAGGATCTCGCACCCAAGCCGCCAACCTTCCCGTTCCATGACAACGTCCACGCTTCCATGGCCATCCAAGATCTGCTGCTCGATTGTGACCCGGAAGCCATGAGCCTCACCCATCCGCTTCACAAGTTCCTGGAGGTAGAGATACTCGGGTCCCTTACGGCCAAGCGAAGCGGGTACGGCAGGGAGATTCGTCGGCGGCAATAGCCGAGCCGAGGGAACCGAGATCTGGGATGTTGGCTGCGGAATGAGCAGGGGAGCTTCCGGGGGACAATCCCGTTCCCGATGACGCACGCGCGCTGCGGGGAGCTCCAACGGAGGAACGACTGGCCGTGGAGCTTGGTCCAGGCACGGCACAGCCAGGAGATCGAGCCAGCGGTCGATGTCCGACTTCCGGAAACGCAGATGCTCGCAGATCGTGAGGTGCGGGATGCTCCTCTTGGCGATCATCTCGTGTACGGCCTCGATCGGCACTGCAAGGTACTCGGCTACGTCCTCGACAGTCCAGAGCGCCTCAACATCTCGTCGGGTTTTTGTCCGCATGTGGATTTCACCCCCCATCCAGGAATAGCGCCACGAGAACGACATTCGATCGTGACCCCCTCGTCCAGAGAATTTTAGCTCGTCACTCCGAGACTCTCTGGAGCTTCGTTCCGCTCTTCTGAAATTTCCATCCGCCAGAGAGCTGAACCGAAGGGGGCGGAGGGGGGGCCGCAGAATTTGCCGCGCAAGCCGCACGCGGGTCTGCACACAAGTCCGCACGCGGCTACGCAGGCCCGCACGCAGGCCTGGGCGCGGCCTGGGCGGTTCTGCAATTTCTTTAATATAGCCAAACATCTATGCAAATTCCATGAGGCTCCCACCGCCCGGTCTGTGCTGGATGCAACGCCCCCTCGCGAGCTCCCGGGCACCGTGGGGCCTACACCCCCACCCAACGGCGTCCCTGAGCCGATCGCGAAGGCGCCCCACCACCACCAGCCCGCTGACGCACACGCCACCGCCCCGCGCGCCAGGCAGCCGCCGCGGCGATGACCACGCCGCCCGCCCACCTCTCGCCGGCCAACTCCCGCGGCGACGGCAGCCGCCCGGTTTCGTTTCCGGAAACGTTATCCGGCTCCCGCAGCCCAGGCCGGGACGGCGGCGCCATCCGACCACCCGAGCGAGGTCCATCCCGCCGCGGCGACGGCAACGTCCCCGCCACCCACCCGCGTCCCCGGAACTCCCGTGAAAGGCGCGCCCCCACCTGATCGTTGACACAAACGCCGCCGCCCCGCGCGCCAAGCAGCCAGGCGGGGACGGCAGCGCCCAACCACCCGCGCGAGATCCATCCGCGGGCGGTGACGGCGGCCGTCTTTTGAAAAGGCCGGGTGGCCGCCCCGAAGCCTGCGGCCGTGAACAGCCGGCCTCCGGTCCTCCGGCGCCCCCACCCAATTCCCCGGCCGTCAACCCATTTGATGAGGAGGGCCTGCGAGCTGTCTTGCCCCGACAGAGCAGCTCCGGGTCGGCGAACCCCGCCCGCCCATCCGGTTCGCCGACCCTCCGCTCCTCTGTCGGCTCAGCGACCGTGGTCCCCGCAGCTTCCGCCCGCAGATCGGCTCCGCGCGGAGCGCTCCGCCGAACTGCTCCCAGCCTCTCTGCGCTCAGCCTCTTCGCAGTCGGAGCCTCCATCATGCAAGGCCGGGTGGCCGCCCCGAAGCCTACGGCCGTGAAAAGCCGTCCTCCGGTCCTCCGGCGCGCCCACCCAATTCCCCGGCCGCCCGCCCATTTGATGAGGAGGGCCTGCGAGCCGTCTTGCCCCGACAGAGCAGCTCCGGGTCGGCGAACCACCCCCGCCCGAGGCCGGGTGGCCGCCCCTGAGCCTGCGGCCGTGAACAACCGGCCTCCGGTCCTCCGGCGCGCCCACCCAATTCCCCGGCCGCCCACCCATTTTGATCTCCCCCGCGCGCGGGATCGGCACAGTGCACGTGACCACCACCCAAGCCGCCCACTCACGAGCACAGTGCGCGACCCGCTCCACCCATCAAGCAAGGTCCGGCAGATTGGCTTCGCAAGCTACGCCAACCTGCCGAGTCCATCTCGATCTCCCGCCTCGCAGCTTGACTCCGCTGGCGCTCCGCAACCTGCTCCCACCCGCTCGAGGTCCATCCTGCCGTGGTGATGGCAGCCGTGTATGAAATAAGGCCGAGTGGCCGCGCCAGAGCCCGCGGCCGTGAACAGCCGTCCTCCTGTCCTCCGGCGCGCCCACCCGATCTCCCGGCCGCCCACCCATCTTGATTTCCCCCGCGCGCGGGATCGGCACAGTGCACGTGACCACCACCCAGGCCACCCACTCACGAGCACAGTGCGCGACCCGCTCCACCCATCAAGCAAGGTCCGGCAGATTGGCTCCGCTGGCCGCTGAAGGCCATGCCTTCGAAGACCGCTACGCCAACCTGCCGGGTTTATTCGATCACCCCGCCCCGCCCATCCACCTCCGGTCCCTCAAGGGGCCTCAGCCCACAAGGCCGGGTGGCCGCCCCAGAGCCTGCGGCCGTGAAAAGCCGTCCTCCGGTCCTCCGGCGCGCCCACCCAATCTACCGGCCACCCGCCCATTCGATTTTCCCCCGCCCACGCAGCTGACTCCGCTGACGCTCCGCAACCTGCTCCCACCCCTCGAGCTCCATCCGAAGGTGGAGAAGGGCAAACGTCTCCATGCGGAGCTGCCGCGAAGGCGCGCCCCCACAAAGGCGCTGGCGCAAAACCCACCACCCCGCGCGCCGGGCAGCCGCCGCGGCGATGGCAGCGTCCCGCCACCCGCGCGAGGTCCATCCAGCCGTGACGTTGGCAACCTCCCGCCGCCCATCCGCGTCCCCGGTGCTGCCGCGAGGGCGCGCCCCCACAAGGCGCTCGCGCAAAAGCCCGCCACCCCGCGCGCCGGGCACCGCCGCCGTGATAGCAGCGTCCCACCGCCCTCTCTCCGGCGTATTTTTCGTGGTGATGGCAGCCGTGTTTCAACAAGGCCGGGTGGCCGCCCCGGAGACTGTGGTCGTGGAAAGCCAGCCGTCGATCCGCCGGTGCGCCCACCCAATCCACGGCCGCCCACCCCATTTTGATTTCCCCCGCCCTCCGGCCCGGGAGCTGCCCGCCCCTGGCTCCGGCGGGGGCGGCTCCCCCTCCCGCCGGGCGAGGGTCCGATAAATGAACGACTTTATCCGACCCTCGCCCTGCGCCCACTCCCCGCCTACGGGCTTCGCCTTTACATAATGGACTGCACTATGTTAACCAGGGGCGGGCACCTACCCGGGCCTCCCCCCGCAACAAGGTCCGCCAGCTTGGCTCCACAGGTCCATGGAGCCATGCCTTCGAAGCGCTCCGCCAACCTGCCGGGTTTATTCGACCACCCCGCCCCGCCCGTCCCCCTCCGGCCCCTGCAAGGGCCTCGGCCCGCCCACCCGGCCCCCCACCCCCGCGCCGCGTCTTGGCGCGCTGCGCGCGAGCCGCCTGGCGGCGTCTCGTGCTCGTCCGCGCCAGCCGCGGCGCCCCCCTCCCGCCCCCCTCCGACCACTGGTTTTAACTACCTTCCTACGGTTGCCTTTCTACAGGGGTTTGAACCGCCTTTTTCGCCCCCTCAAAATCGCGAAAATCCAATCCCGGCGGGCTTTTCCGCGCCGCAAAAAACGAAACTCAGTTTCGTTTTCCGTGGTAGAGACGGCCGCGGGGGGGTCTGGATGACGGTTCAGCGCGAGCAAACTCAAGCCGGACGGGCATTTCCGCGACGCCGTCCGGTGTGGAAAACTACTGATCAGAACGTAAGTTTTGGTCAGTCCGGCTTTTTGGTTGGGGGCGCCCTCTCCCGGAAGGAAGGGAGTGCGGGTGGGAGAGGGTCGGGGTGAGGGTCCGGGCGGGGGAGTGTCCGTCCGTGTTCGTCCGTGTCTCTCCCTCCGCTCAGGTGGCCCGTCCCGCGCCAGCCGCGGCGTCCCTCCCAACCCCCTCCAGACCACTGGTTTTAACTACCTTCCTGCGGTTGCCTTTCTACACCAGTTTGAACCATCTTTTTGATCCGTCAAAATCGAAAAAAAACCAATCCCAGCAGGCTTTTCCGCGTCGCAAAAAACGAAACTGGTTTCGTTTTCGGCTGTTTTGGCAGCGCGAGGGGGGCTCCACGACGCTTTCTCGCCTGCAAATCCTTGCAGGACAGTCATTTCCGCCGAGCTGTCCTACTGGGCAGTCTGGTGCCCAGAATCACGTTTTTGGTCACTCGGCTCTGCGTCCGTGTCCCGTCCCTGTTCGTCCGTGTTTCGTCCGTATTCGTCCCGCGATTTTCGGGCGAGGAACCGCCTTCAACAGATCGCCACACCTCCAGAGGTGCATTTCTGTATTGGACCATCCTTTTGGACTGTACTACCCTGGCAGGAAACCACAGGCAGTGGGTGATGGGTCCAGCAGGCCTGAGAGCCTGTGAAAAAATCCCGGTAAGCGGTTCGTAGCGGAGCGTATCCATGAGATACTTACTGCATGAGCGACACTCTGTTCCCTATCCCTGCGCCGGAAGTGAGTGCTGAGCCCGCCAAAGCGAAAGGGGTTCCTCGTTTGGTGGTTCCTAACCGGTCGCAGATGGAACTGCGCCCCGTGGACCTGGAAAGTCTTCTGCCGCCGGATCACGTTGCGCGTGCCGTCTGGGAGTTCGTGGAGTCCCTGGATCTGAGCCCTCTGTACGCGGAGGTGCAATCGGTGGAGGGGGGTGCGGGCCGTCCAGCCATCGACCCGCGGATCTACATGGCCTTATGGTTGTACGCCACGATTGAGGGCGTGGGCAGCGCGCGAGCCCTGGAGCGTCTGACGCTTCAACACGATGCGTATCGGTGGATCTTGGGGGGTGTATCGGGTGAACCACCACTCTTTGTCGGACTTTCGGGTGCAGCACGAGGAATTTCTCGATCAGGTGCTGACGCAGAGCGTGGCGGTGTTGATGGAGCAGAAGCTGGTGACACTGAACCGTGTGTCGCAGGACGGCATCCGTGTGCGTGCCAGTGCCGTGCGGCCTCGTTTCGGCGTCAATCGAGTCTGGAGCGCTGTCTACAAGAGGCACAGGAGCAGGTTGAACGCCTGCGCGAGGAGCTTGAAGAAAGACCCGGAGGCGACGAATCGTCGTCAGACGGCAGCCCGGCAGCGCGCGGCGGAGGACCGCCAGCATCGGGTCAAGGCGGCGTTGGCGCAGATGGCAGAGGTTGCGGCCGAGAAGCCAGCGGAGAAGAGAGACCAGGCGCGGGTGTCGACGACGGATGCCGAGGCACGGGTGATGAAGATGGGGGATGGAGGATTTCGTCCAGCGTACAACGGTCAGTTTTCGGTCGACGCCGAGACGCAGATCGTGGTGGGAGTGGATGTCAGCAACAGCGGCAGCGATCAGGGTCAGTTGGTGCCGATGCTGGAGCAACTGGAAGAGCGCTATGAAGTGATTCCGCCAGAGAGCTTGGTCGATGGTGGTTTTGCCGGTTTGAAAGATATCGAGAAGGCCAGCGAGTTGGGCACCACGGTCTATGCGCCGGTCGCCAAGCCGAAGGACAAGACGCGCGATCCGTATGTGCCTCTGTCGACCCATTCACCGGCAATCGCGCAGTGGCGCCAACGCATGGGCACACCGGAGGCCAAAGAGATCTACAAGCAGCGGGCGTCGAGCGTGGAATGTGTCAACGCTCTGGCTCGCAACCGCGGGCTGCAACGTCTGTTAGTGCGAGGCCTGCACAAGGCCCGAGCGGTGCTGCTTTGGTTCGCCATTGCCCACAACCTGATGCGCACCCTCTCGCTGGGCGCGGGCTGCGTCGCATCGGCATAAAGGTCAGGGCCTCGCGGCGAAAAGGAGGGTAATTCCCCTGTCCAAGTCTGTTTTCGACCGCTTGTCGCTGCCTTAGCTCGCGTCGGATACGATGTGGCCCCTGACCGCGCACGCTTTAGGATCCTCACATCTATTATGTGCCTTGTTACCGCCCTCCGCCTTCAAATCTCGGACCCGCGATTCCTTCACAGCCTCTGAGAAGACATGCCGATCATATGAACGACTCCCCCGGAAGTGCCCTCGAACACGCCTTGCGGCAGGCGTTGGCCGATACCGCGGACCTGCCGCGAGCACGGAGCGCCATCGATCTCCTGGCGGCCATGGGGATCCCGGACGTCCCCTCGATGTCCAGCACGAAATCAAGCTGCTCTGGCATGCGGAGAACCTCGCCCACGTTCTCCAGGGCCGACCTTTCGACGCGCGGCCTGTCACCATGGAACTCGACGCGACCCTCGACTGCAACTACGCCTGCCCGTTCTGCACCTACGGGGATTGGGAGAAGAGCACCGCGGAGAACGCCGGGCACCGGTTCATGGCAAGGGAGGACATGGAACTCATCCTCCAGCGGATGGCCGAAGGGGGCGTCAAGGGAGTGATCTTCACAGGCGGCGGCGAGCCCTTGCTCAATCCTCACACCCCTGATGGGCTCCAGATAGCACGCCGGCTCGGACTCCGCGCAGGGCTCTTCACCAATGGCAGCCCCTTGACCGAGCCTCTCGTCGACCGGCTGCTTGCAGCGGCGCCCGAGTTCCTGCGCATCAGCGCCAACGCCGCAACTCCGGAGATCTACGCACGCTTCCACGGTCTCCAGGACACCCGTCACGCGGCCCGCGTCTGGCGGAACATCGGCATCGTCGCCGAGCGGCTGGGCGATGCGCCCACGAGCTTCGGGCTGGGAATCGTCGTCAACGAGGTGAATTACCGCGACCTGATCCCGGTCGTGCGGCGAGCCCTTGAGATCATCGCCGCCGGTGGGCGGATCGACTACATTGCGTTCCGTCCCGTGGTGGACTACACAGGCCCCAGCCAGATCCCGGCGGAGATCCTCGGCGAAGTACGGCGGAGCCAGGAAGCCGGCCTGCGCCTGGTCGAGGGAAGCGGCCTCCGCCTCTTCTTCGCTCTGGACTATTTCGCCGAAGTGGTGGCCGCGGGAGAGCGGGCGATGGTGCCCCCCACTCCCACGCACTGTGTAGGCCATCCATGGATGGCGAGCGTTGCCTACACCGGGGACGTCTACCTGTGCTCGGAGGGGAAGGGGCAACCGGCCAATCGGATCGGCAACCTCCTGGAACAGACGCTCGACGAGATCTGGTCCTCGGTTCTGCGCGCCCGCGCCCTCTGCAGCGCCTGCCAGCGGCCTCCAGTCTGCAAGGCCCGCCGCCTGACCACGCGGATAGAGCCTCTTCTCGACCTCGGCCCCCTGGAAGCGAGCGAGACAGCTGTCGTCGACCGCTTTCTCTCCGAGCTGCGGAAGTACGGCCATCCGGGAGATCTGGAGTTCCTCTGATGGCCGCCGGGAGCACGCAGCTCGTGGCCGCGGCCTTCCAGCACGACCCCGCTCTGCGGGCCCTGGCCGGGATGTGCCGCATCCCGCCCGAAGGAGACGCCCCCATCCTCTTCCCGATGGGGAACCCGGACCCGCCTGCGGAGACAGTGCGCCGCTATGGCGCCACAGAGTCGGGCTATGTGGATGCGCCCCTCCGCGCCGTCGCCGTCGCCCCGTTCCACATGCTGGCCCGGCCCGTCAGCCGAGCTCTCGTTTGCCGCTTTCGTCCGGGCCCGTGAAGCCCAGGAAACTCCCTACCGGACGACCGCCGAGTTGCAAGGGAGCGCCTGGGTGTTCCAGGGGAATGGATGGGGACGCGTCTCGGGCGCCTGTTGGCGTTGGCCTCGAAGGCCCGGGGTCCACGTGGACGAGGGGGGCCGCTGGCCTGCAACCTGCCTCTCCTGGTTCGACGCGACTGCCTTTGCCGTCTGGCTGACAGAGTGCGAACGCGAGCAGTCCGGCCCTGGGGAAGACCGGATCTTTCGACTGCCGAGCGAGGCGGAATGGGAGTTGGCGTGCCGCGCGGGTTCGCGGAGCGCTTATTGGTGGGGGGATGAGCTTGACGATGACCATGCCGTGCACCGGTGTGGCCGCTTCGCGTGCAGGCCGGCGCCGGAGCCGGTCGAGGAGCATTCCAGGCCCGGACATGGCCGCTGCAATCCCTGGGGGCTCAGCGACATGCTGGGGAACGTCTGGGAATGGTGCCAGGATGTCTATGCGCCGGGCCTGTCCGAACATCGGGTTCTGCGCGGCGGCTCCTGGGGAAGCGGGTCGGCGCCGGGACGGATGCTCAGCTTCTTCCGAGGGCACATGCCGGCCGGCGAATGCGGTGACCGCAATGGCTTTCGGATCGTCTACGGTCCACGGATCGATCCATGACCGGCCACCGCTCGCACCTGGCCGAAATCCCTGGTCTCCTGGCTCGCGAGGGTGCCGGGGTGATCGTCAGCTTCCGTCATGGGCTCCGGCTGGGAGAGGCCCGCCTACGCCCGTTTTCTCGTCTCCCCAGCGCCCTTCGTGCCTGGACTTCCGCGACCCCGCAGAAAGAGGGTCTGCTCCAGGCTTCACACCTCTCGGCAGCCGGCTGGCGGCGGAGCCTTCTCGACCCCCGCTTTCCGCGCGCGTTCCTGCGGGCAGGCGGGAGGCTCCACGAGCAGTTCGTCCGTGTGCTGTTCGTCAACTCCTTCGCACCCTCCCTGCGGTTCGTCCGGCCGTATGGCCCTACGGAGCGGCTGGCGGCTCTCCTACGGCGCGGCGACATGGCCTGCGACGCCCTGGTCTACGATCCCAATCTCGAGCCGAAGCGCAGGATCCGGCAGTTTCCCGCGGCGGGGCTGCGCCTCTGGAATGTCTTGGCCGAGGAACACTTCGATTTCATTGTGCAGGCGGTCTATTCCGTCGACCCCGACCTCCACTTGCTCGCCGAGATCGGACAGCGCGCTCCCGGCGCGCGGCTCGTCCTGGGAGGACCCCACCTGCGCACCGTGGACCTAGCGGCTTGGTTTCGCGCTCTACCGATTCACGCCGTGATCGCGGGCGACGGCGAGGAGCCGCTGCGAGAGCTTGTGAGGAGTTGCCGGAGCGGGCCGGTTCCGGATGTCCCGGGGCTCCTCCGGCCCGGCGCGGAACGCCGGCCGGTCCCGGCGGCGTCCCCTATGCCGCGAGCTCCAGAGAAGCGCCTCCCGTTCCCGAGCATCTGGCGGCTCGCCACCTACGAGAGCCGGGCCGGTGTACTGGGGCCGAGCGCGGCGACCGCCCTCCCCTACGATATGGTCGGGCTGCGGCCATGGCGGGTGCTCACCAGCCAGCGGTGCGGCAAACCCTGCTACTGGTGCCGCTCGCCCAAGGCCCTGGCGCCTCGCGTGCCCGTGGACGTAGTGGCCGAAATCGCCGCTCATTTTTCCGAGTGCGACAGCCTGCACTTCGAGGACAACGAGATATGGTTCGCGCCGGACAACTTCCGGCGGATCGGCCGTCTGCTCGTGGCGCGTGGTCTGAACAGCAAGCCGGGCCTCGTCAAGACCACCACCGATCGGATGACCGCGGAGAGGGCCGCCTTCCTGCGGGAGATGGGAGTCCGGATCGTGGCGTTCGGTGTGGAGTCCTTTTCCCAGGAATCGCTGGATCTCCTGGGCAAGGGGACCACGGTCGAACAGAACCACCGTGCTCTCGAGCTGGCGTTGCAGGCAGGCCTCAAGCCCGGGATCAACGCGATCTGGCTGGTCCCCGCGATCGATCCGGAGTCGACCTGGGAGCTCGCTCGGACGGTGATCCCCTACCTGCGACGCGGTGCTTACCTGAATCTCGTGCCGGAGCTCGAGATGGGTGACCTGCGCGTGACTCCCCACATTGAGAGCCTCATCAGCCGCGGCTACTTCCGCCGCGAGGTGTGCCGGTTCCCCGGCATGCGGAGCTCCTTGGATCTCCTGACCCTCCATCTCTCGCCGGAAATGGACGAGCTGCGACTGCGGGTCCGTCGGCGCCTGGGGCGTATCCTGGTCGCCGAGCAGCGCGTGCGAGGGACTCCCCATCTGTCGGTCGCCCTGTGGTCGCTCCACCTCCTCCAGGCGATCCTCCGAGAGCTGCCGGCGGTTTCTGGAGTGATCAAAGCGGAGCGTGAGCGTGCCTTGGCGGACCTGACCGAGATCGCCGAGGCCGTGCGTGCGGCCGAGGCGATGCGCTCTTTCTGGTACCCGGCGTCGCCGGCCGGGGGCGACCGTGATGCCGCCAGTCGCTGACCCGGTCGCTCAGGCCTACGCCCTCGACCTCGACGGCGTCTGCGTCGATCCCATGGCCTACGCGCTCACTGCCGTGCCCGAGCGTGTCTGGCGCGCTCCCGGCCGCATCCACGTCCACGCTGGGTTGTTCGGCGAGCACAAGCTGGCCTCCGTGCTCCCGAACATCTGGTCGCGTCGCGAGATCGAGCGCCCGCATCCCAACCTCCAGGAGCGGTTTTTCGCCATCGCAGAGGACGCATTGATCAGCAACGTGGTCGGTGCCACCCGCCGCCTGCAGAACCTCCTGCTGCTTCGCCTTCTCGGGGTGCCGCGCGAGCGGCTGCGGTTGATCGACGAGGCCTCGGATTTCGCGGAAGACTACCGAAGAATCCTGGCCTCCCTGGCTCCGGATGGGCATATCGAGCAGGCTGTCTTTAGCTTCCAGGGTGAGCGGCTGCTGGAGGCGTGGCTCTCGCGCCGCCGCGGACGATGGGAGATCACGCGCTGCTCCAGTCCTCTGCTGCGGGCGGTGCTGGCGTCCGGACCGCGGGGGAGCACGCTCTTCGTCCACCTGACTTCGGTGTACGGGTCGCAGATCGTCCCTCTCATCGAAGTGCTCTGCCAGCAGTTCGGTCTGCACAGCCTTCTGCTGTTCGGCGCCTGCGGAGGCCTGTCCCCGGACCTGGCCCTTCACGATTCCCTGTTCGTCCGCCACGTCCTCGCCGGTGACGGGCGGGTGATTGGCGAAGGGAATCGGCTGCTCCCCCTCGCCGCTCGCCTGCCGCGCGGGCTGACCGGTCTCCACCGCTCCCATGTGCTCGACGTGGCCTCCGCGCCGTGCATCCTGTCCGAGACCCGGCCGGAGCTGGAACGGCTGGCGCGATACGGAGCCGCCGCCGTCGATCTCGAGCTGGGGCCGCTCGCCGCCTGTCTGGCGCGCCACCCATCGCTTCAATGGGGCGCGGTGCTCCGGGTCTCGGATCTGCCGTTGGTCGCTTCGCAGCGGCTCGGTACCGTCCGGCTCCTTGGCGAGAACACGCGAGCACGGCAGCGGGAGATCCGCTGGCAGGCTTCTTTCCTCGGTACCCCTGTGCGCCGGGGCTCCCGGAGCCGTCCGGCGGCGCTCCGATGGGCCGTGGTGAGCCAGGGGCACCCGCTGACGGTCTGGGAGACAACCATCGCAAGCTGTGACGGGCGCGATCTCACCGTCCATGCCGTGCCGATCCCTCTGAAGCACTTCCGCTTGCGGCTTGCCGTCCACACAGCCGGCCAGAATTTGGTATGGCAGGACGGGATCGTCCGCGGCCTGTCGCCTTGGGACCCCAGCCACATGGTCGAAATGAACCGGGTGTTGCGCCGGAGCCCTGCCTCGTTTCTGGAGGAGGATCCACGGGCGGCTTCTGTAGTGGCCGTGCTGAACGGGAACGGGAATCTCTTCTGGAACATGGGCCACTTCGCCATGACCCAGGGCAAGCTCTGGAGCCATTTCCGTGAGGAGCTGCGCGGACCGCAGACTGTGCTCGTACAGGACGCCGGGACACGGCTGGCCGTGGCCAGGATCGAAGACCTGTCCGGTGCCGTCTTCGCGGTCAGCGGATGCCGTATTCTGCGCTACGGCCAACCGGTGGACCTCCTCGAGTCCGACCCGGATACCGGCCGGGCGCCAGTCCTGGACTTTTATGGTGACCTGACGCATGTCCTCCACGGTTTCTCTCTGAGCCGGACCTTTTCGCGGCGCCTCTTCGCCGAGGCCAGCCAGCACGTGGCGGGGCGCGAGCCCGGACGGATCACACGGGCGGAGAGCGCCGGTCCATTCCTGAAGGATGCGGTCAGCGGCCATCCGGTGGCCTGTCGGCTGGAAGACGACGAAGACCCGGCGGAGGTCCGCGCCAATTTAGGGAGGTGGGGCTACGAAGAGAGGCCATGGAAGGCGCCGCTCCTGCCCGGCGAGTTCTCCCTCCAGGCAGGCGCCCTCGCCATCGCGTGCCGCCGCGCCACTCTGGGACACTCCGTGCTGGCCTCGACCGAGGACCCCGACCTGCTCCTGCTGGTGAACACCTATACCGATTCGACGCGCAAGGGGCTCACTCTGGAGGGTACCGCCCGCCTGGTCCGGCAAGTCGCAACCTCTTTCGGCCCGCCCGCGAGGGATGCGCTTCTCCTCGCCAGCTCCGGGGATCCGCGGGTCCTGCTCCGTCGCGGCGGCTCTCTCCAGGCCCTGGAGAGAAACCAGCGGGGGGAGTGTCTCCTGTTCAAGGGCGGCATAGAGTACGGGGCGAGCAGCTTTCTCCTGGTGGAGGCCACTCCATGAGCGTCGTGGCTGGCGAGGTCTCGCTCGTCGACCGGTTCCGCGAGCTGCAGCCGGAGGTGGTCGCGTCGTTCGGCGGCAGCGAGTTTCTCTTCGCCCGCTGGTGGGAAGATGTATCAGAGACCGATCCGCCGGACGTAGGGCTCGCCGAGGACTACAGCACCAACGACCGCTGGTTGGCGAACCGGCTCATCCTCCCCGAGGAGATCCCCTTCCTCGTCCTGCCGGTGGTGCGCGCCGCCCTGCGATGCCGCGCCGAGAGTGTGTTCTTCCTGGAGCGCGGCACCTTTCCCTACTTGGAGGCGGCACGCCGCATTCTGGAGGAGGTGGTGGAGGAAAGGCGCATCCGGTGCGAGCCGGTGCGCATCAAAGGGCTCACGCGGGAGAGCTTCGCGGTCAACCTGCTCTCCCTCCTCACCACCGATCCGGAGGACAGCGCTCGCCTGGCAGAGCCTCCCGCAGCGCCCCTGCGAGCCCGCCTCGCTGCATGGTTGCGCTCCGGCGATTCCGAGGCACGGGCCGTGGCAATTGAGGCTCGGCAACTGGGGCTCGATCCGGCCGATCTCCTGGATGCCCCTCTGGAGGTTGTCCTCCTCGAGCTGTCCGATCTGGGGCTGGACGATCGGGTCCGTATCCCGAATGCGCTCAAGTCTGTGGTCTTCCGGGCCGGCGAGGCAATGCGGCACGCTCCCCTCACCGCGGGCGCGCTACGCGCCCACGTCGATGAGTCCCTCCTGCGCCTCGCGCACGGCGCCAGCGGCGCCATCGACGAGTTGATCGGCTTGGCCACGCTGCCGGACGGCACCGTCTCCCTGCCGTTGCTGCTCGACGGCATGAACCGATCAGTGCAAGGCTTGCGCGGGTCGCTCACGCACACGGCGCGCCCCCTGCTCAACTCCCTTCTGGCAGACACGCGCACGGGCACTGCGCTCTTTGGGTCCGACAACGCGCTTTTCGTCGACGAGGTCTCCGTCTGTGGCAGTGCCTGTGTCACCCTGGAGGTCCTCGGAAGGGCCTTCCGCCCCAGGTTCCGGGGGAGCTTCGGCAGCATCGTTGGAATGTGGGCGCACGCCTCCTTTCTCGACATCGCCGCGGCCAGCTTCTTCACTCTGAAACCGCTGGAGGACGTACCTTTCCTGTCGCCGCACCTGTTCGTCCCGGTGGAATGGAACGAGGTGCGGCCGGTGCGCCCCCACCGTTTCCCCAGCGGCCGGGCCTTGGCGCGACGGGTGGTCCGGTGGGAGAGACGGACCCTCGCAGAGGAGCTGGAGCGTCTTGGTGAGGCCGAGCCCAGGGCCGGTGCCGAAGAGATCCGGAGTTTCCGCCGAAAGCTGGCGACGGCCTTGACCGAGCGTTTGCCCTGGCAGGACTTCCCGGTCCTGCGCCGCCGCGCGGACTGGAACCCGGACCTGCTGCCCGCACTGGTCCTCTATTACCTCGGCAGCTTCGAGAGCGTCGCAGGGGAGCTCTGGTACCGCCGTGATCCTTGGCTGGAGGCGGGTCTCGAGAGGGTCCTCGGGGACTCCGGCCGCTTTCAGAAACCGTTCTACCGAGAGATGGACCGGCTCTTCGCCTTCCTCGAACGCGAGGAGCGGAACATGCCCCACGCGTTCGCTCCCTGGCGAACCGCCTGGCAAAAACGCCGGGCCGGCCTGCGCCGGCTGATCCTGGAGGATGCCCTCCAAGCGGGCCGGCGATTCCGCGCGCGGATGGAGTCGGGAATGGACGCCATCTCCCGCTCTCGGGCCGCCGTCCTCCGCTTCCTCTTCGCGCGCGGGAGCGAAGACCGGGAGGGCTTCCCCGGCTCTTCCGCTCCCTGCAGAAGGCCCTGGGATGAGACGCTTTCTCCACCCTGACGAGATCCTCACCGAGCTGCGGCAGCACCTGCCGCCGGCTGGGTCCGCGGAACCGCACGACGGGGTGGTGGTGGTGGAGATGCCGGAGTCAGGGAGCCTCGCTCGGCTCGTCCGCCCGGCCGGGCCTGTTTACCGCCCAGGCAGCGGGGAAGCGGGAGAGAGCCTGCGCTGGATCGCGAAGACGCTCGCTCACGAGATCGAAACCCGTCTGGACAGGCCTTGTCCCGGGCTCACCCGCGAGGCTCTCCGCCGTGCCGCGATCCTCGCCGGGACCGACCTGAGCGACTGGTCGCGGGAGGATCTGCGGGCAGCTTTCGAAAGGATCTTCCGCGACCTCGGATTCCCGGCGCTGAGCGCCCGGTTCACCGCCCGCACGAGCGGGTCGACGCGCTCTGCGGCCGGTGGCTCACGGGCTGGTTGGTGCGGCGAGGTGAGCCCACGATGATGGAATGGCTGCTCCTGGCAGCCGCGACGAACCGGTTCGAAATCTGGCCCGCGACACGCCTCCGGCCGATCCTGGAGAGCGTCACCCGTGACCTCCGCCGGCCTTCGTTTGCGGCGGCCTTCGCGCCTCTGGCGGAGCGGCTCGAAGAGAGGCTCCGCGCCGGTGCCCCTCTGGCGCTGTTCACCGACAACCACGGTGAGATCGCGGCGGACGTGGCGTTCCTGGCTTGCCTCCAGCGCCAGTACGAAACGAGAGTGCTCCTGATCCCGAAGCAGTGTCCGGTGGAGAGCGACGTGGATGTGTTGGCCGTGGAACGGGCCCTGTGTCGCTGGGCTCCCGGCCTGCGGCCGGAACTGGTGCGGAGAGGCTCACGGATTCAGGGGAATCCTCCCCACAGGTTCAGCCGCCAGCTCGCGACGGCCCTGACCGATCTCCGGGAACGCCGCGGGCTCATCATCGCCAAAGGCGTAGCCAATTTCGAAACGCTGGCGGGAATGCAGGTCGAGACGCTCTTTCTCCTCGCCGCCAAAACGGACCGCGTGGCGCGCCGGCTGGGGGTTGAACGCGGATCGCCGGTCGGCCTTTGGAAACCGGCGGACTGCGCGTGGGGCGACCCGCGCTGCCTTGTCGCGCGGCCGGCTGCCGAAAGCCCGGGAGCGCCGTGAAGATCCTGGTCCTCTCTTCGCGCTTCCCCTGGCCCGCCGACACCGGAGGTAAGCTCCGCATCTTCCACCTGGTGCGCTGCCTGGCAGAGCGGCATCAGGTCACTTTTCTTTCGTTCGCCCGCTCCGGGAGCGTTGCGCCCGAGAGACTCGCCGTGTTGGCCGAGCACGCACGGGTCCTCGCTCCGGTCGTCCTGCCGCCGCCGGGGCTGCTGGGGCGCACGAACGCGAGATGGAGAAGCGAGGAGATGCGGGCCCAGATTCGTGAGGCCCTTCGGCGCGAGCGCTTCGACCTGGTGCTGTCCGCCGAGATCCTCGCGGGATATTACGGCGCGGAGATCGAGGGCATCCCTCGCATCCTCGACAACTGCGAGCTGGGCGTCTTCCTTCAGCGGTGCGCCGATCCCCGTCTCTTCCGCCGCCTCCTTTATCGGCGAGAGTGGCGCCGCAAGGGGAGCTTCACGGCCAGTGTGGCCGCCCGCCACGACGCCTGCACTGTGGTTTCCGACGGCGAACAGACAAGCCTGGAGTCGATCCTCCCTGCGGGCGCGATGGTCCGCGTCGTCCCCAACGGCGCGGACGTGCAGGGGCAGAGAGGCGATTTCGGTGATCCCGAGCCGGACTCCCTGGTGTATCCCGGCGCGCTGACGTACCACGCCAACCTCGACGCAATGGAGTACTTCCTGGAACGGATCTTCCCGCTCCTCCGGAGCCGGCGCCCCGCGGTGATATTGCGGATTACCGGCGAGCCCGGCCGGGCCGGGCGCCGCCTGGTCGCGCGGCGAGGCGCGGGAGTGGTCCTCACCGGTCCTCTTGAGGACGTGCGGCCCTGTGTGGCCACGAGCCGCGTCTGCGTGATCCCTCTGCGGATCGGCGGTGGCACGCGGGTCAAGATCCTGGAAGCCATGGCGCTGGGGACGCCCGTGGTCGCCACACCCAAGGGCGCCGAGGGGCTGCACGTGGCGGATGGCAACGACCTCCTGATCGCTCGCCCGCCCGAGGACTTCGCTGTGGCCGTCCGCCGGCTTCTCGAAGACGAGTCGCTGCGCTGGCGGATCGCCGATACAGCTCGCCGCACGGTGGCCGAGCAGTACGACTGGAGGCTCTGCCTGCGGCCGCTGGAGGAGCTGCATGGAGAGCTCGTGTCCGCGGGGTGGACGCGGCGCGCGAGGACGGCATGAGACAGTCCCGCTCAGGAATCTTCATCTCCTACGCCCGGAGCGACGATCTCAAGCTGGCGGACAAGGTTCGGAAGTGCCTCAAAAAGGCGGGGTTCAAAGTGCGCCAGGACCTCTCGGATCTCCAAGCAGGCGAGAGATGGTGGGAGGAGCTCCAAAGAGTGATTCGGCATTCCGAGTACCTGGTGCTCGTAGCGACCCCGGGCGCGCTCGAATCCGCTTCTGTCGAAAGGGAGTGGCGCCTGGCGAGGGAAGAGGGATGTGCGTAGTACCAGTCAAGGGAACCGCTGATCTCGACTTCTCCCGGCTACCCAGCTCTGGGAGCCCAGTTCCGGGCGTCTTCGCCGCTGGGCCGCGCACGACGGCTCAATTCTTGGAGTCGCAGTGACGCCGGATGGCAGCCTAGCGCTGACAGGTTCCATGGACGGTGCTCTGCGGCTCTGGAATCTGGCCCATCGAAAGCCGAAACCCAGACAGCTCCGCGCCGCCGATCCGGTCCGCTTGGTGGCCCTCTCGGACGACGGCTCTCGTGCACTCGCGGGTCTGCGGGACGGCAGCTTGAGGTCTGGGACCTTGGATCCCCTCTTCGCTCCCTCCAGTTCCGCGCCGACGCACCCCCCCTGGCCGGGGGATTCGACTTCAACGGAGACTCGCCGTGGTCGCCGGGGACTACTCGGGACAGGTGCACAGCGGACAGATAAACGGCAAAAACTTACGACCTATTATGCAGGTGGCTTGGAAGTTACCTTTACACCTTTGGCATAAAGCAGCGGTAACTCTGCATCAAGGTGACCTTTCAAATCGATTCGTCGACACCCTTCTCCGAAGGCGAAGTCAATACTCTTGCCAGCGGCGACAGCATCATAAAATCCTCTTGAAAACTCCATAGCGCCAGCATCAGAAATTGGCCCATCCATTAGTATTGAGTAATCTACATCTGTTAGCGAGCTTTCCACATGGGTAGATGAAAAACATGCATTTAAAACTACACATTCAACGGCTTTATGTGCCGCAAGCATGTTCCCAAGTGCCTGCGGCGGCACTATCTGCGACAAGCAGCTATCATCCTCAAACGACGGGCCGCTCTCCTTTTCGAGCACGAGGCCGAGCTCCCGTGCCATGGCCAGAAAAGTGGATAATATTGTATTCATCCTCTAGAAGCGTTCTAGCCCAATCATCAATTGTCGCGGCCTGAATGATCTTAGTCTCCAAAAAGTCTCTTTCCTTGCCCCTCTCGATGCACTTTTCAATAATGCGACACTCATTCGCCAGGCGCAACTGATCCGAATCTCGCGGGCTTGCAACAACGACAAGAAGTCGACGCGTCCTCCTTGATTCAACCTTGGCAGGGCTTACTCTAGCCCCCTGGAAACCAATCTCTACTTGCACATCTGAATTTTCATCCAAAATACCTCGCACAGGGACATGTGCCTCAACGCTCATCTTCTCGGCTGTACACGTCGCGCACGCAAGAGTGCCTCTAATCACGACCGAAGGACCACTCCCAGCCATGCCATCATAAGTAATTTCCTCATCATGAAGGCTCAGCTCCCCTCCGCAACTCCCGCATACATCGGCCGATACGAGCACAAGCCGAGATGCGCCGATGTGATGCATAACAGATCTTGCGGATTCGCAACAGGGACATACAATTCTCACTCTTGCCTGCGCTATATACAGTCCTTCAGGGTCCAACTTCTTCCATTCAATACTTTCAACGTCCACGGTCACCGATACTGGCTCCTGACCCGCAGCAGGTAGAGGTACGTTTAATATCACATAAGGGGAAGGAAGTTCTGCGACCTCAGGCTCATCTTTGCTCCGGCAATTCACGCAGATAAATTCGGTGATTGGAATTTCTATTTTCTCTAGACTAGCCACTGCTTGCCCTCCTCGAACGAACTACATCTGAACGACCCATCGCCTATCTTCTGGATCACGCCATTCTTTGCCATTTTCTCCATCATCTGTTCCAGCGAATATGGTGGAGCGGGAAAATGCTCATACCCAAGGTGTTTGTTGACTTCGGCCAGAACAGGGCTATCAAAATTAAGGAAAAATTCCCTGGCTATCTCTTCAAACGTCCTGGTAGTTTCGGTAAAGCGGCAAATATCTCCTGCCGTCTCTTCCTCCCAATAGGCCTCCAAATAGCTGCGCGGATAGGGTGCCCGAAAGCCGGTGACATGGTACATCTCATGGGTCACGGTGCTTAGCGCCTGGAACTTAGCCGTCCTCTCGTCGTTTAGCAGCGTCATCAGTATGGGCAGCCGAACAACGACACGGTTTTCGTAGTTGAACCCTGCCCCTTGGGCATTGACAAAAGGAGATACGGCAATCTCCTTCTCGAAATTAAAAATCGGGCCCAGCGGCCACGAGCTCATGGGTGCAACGCGGCCAAAGATAAAGCGCGCATCAATTGGAAGACTTCCTTGCCTCCCGAGAAATGTGCGAAGCTGATTCACGAGAAGACGGTTTGCGCCCACGAATACAATCCTGTAGCCTGATCCTAGGCGTCGAAGCTGACGATTTATTCGACAGTCATCCCATAGTTTTGTATAACCGTTAAAAATTCTTATTTCCACGTCGGCAAGCTCCTGAATGCTCATTGGACGGATGCGGCCAGCAACTATCTCGGCCGAAAACTCCCGAGCAAATCTTAGAATAGCCGGGGAATCCGCTGGGAAGCTTTCTGAGGGTTTCGCTCTCGTCAAATAATGCTGCCACCAAACTTCACTGCTTGCGCGGCCCCGTAGGGCTAAGTTAGCAAGGAGGCGGTCAGCAAGCCCCTGAAACTGGTAAGAGAGAGTATCTTCAAGTACCGCTCTTGCCGCTCGACTGTCAAATGGGCAGTTTTCCTGCTCGCGCATTTTCTCATCGAGCGACTCTGAGACCGGTCGAATCATGAGGTATAGGCCTTTAAGAAGTTGAGTACCTCTGAATCCTTGAGCGAGTCCGGATACTTGAGGAGGCAGGTCTGAAGACTCCTAAGGGAATTGTTGATGCCGGCAAAGTTTCCCACTTTCTTCTTTTCTCGAATTGAATCGACGAAGAATTGCGCTCCCTCAGTGTATCGACCGACAGCAAAAGAGGCCAATGCGAGTTCATGAAGGACAACCCCCAAAAGATCAATGTTAGATGTGCGCTCACAGTTAGCGCGAAGCATGTTTAGTATACTCAATGCCTTCTCGTAATTGCCAGCCTCCTGGTATAGAACGCACAAATGATTTAGAGCGCCGCCGAGCTGATTAAGATCATAGTCGACATATCCGTCGGTGATCCCTTGTCCGATTTCCACAAATGCAATGTCAATGGACATATCAATGGATCGCTCACAAAAGGAAATAGAATCCGTCAGTTCTCCTTCTTTGTAGGCGACTAATGAGAGTTCATGCAGGAAGGTTGGAATCCATTGATCGCATCTGTTCCGCGTCGCGACTTCTAGGCCCTCCGCAAAGAGCTTCTTGGCCTCTGGAATCACCCCAAGTTCAAATTGGCAGGTGCCAACGAGTAGAAGAGCATGGCAGAGTGAAGCAGGATCCTCCTTCTCTCTCAACGAATCCATGGCAGGTGAAAGCAGTCTGCGAGCAGCAGCGTAGCGACGGTCGCGTACGCACCGCTCAGCTTCATGTAGCAGAGAATCTGTTGACGCCATTGACGCCATATCTACTCACCAGTGAAGCCGTGCGTCGAGTTGGGCCACCGATAATCGATAACATTGCGACATGGCCAATCGTATATACCTTCTTTGGTGCCGAGAGAGTCCCGCACCGACGCTTCTAGGCTTCTCCCTCAGACCTGTTGGGCCACGCACCTGAACGCATAATACCATTTTACCCGCCACGACTCCTGGAAGGGAAGACGCCCTCTCGCCCGGGCGGGAGTGCGTGTGGGAGAGGGGGCCAGGGGGTGAGGGTCCCGGCGCAGCCGCCCTTCCGAAGCTCCGAAGGGTCTGTGAGGGTCCGTGACCGTCCGTGAGTCCCTCCACGACTCCCTCCCCCCCACCCTTGAGCCCCACCCTCCCCACGAATTACAATAACCACCGAATGACCGACAGCTCCAGCCACCACCGCTCGCCCCGCCGGCCCGAGGCGGAAGGCCCTGACCCCCTCTTGGTCCACCCATGACCCCAGGCCTCCCACCCCCGTCCGCCGGCTCCGAGCTCAAGCTCGAGCCCCGACCTCCAGCCCGGCGACATCGTCTCTGGCCTCGAGCCGGGCGAGCTCGTCGAGATCCAGAGAGTCGCCCCCTTCGGCAGCCGGTTCCTCGTGGAGGGCATCGGCGTCTCAACACGCCGCCAGGTCCGCCGCCCCCTGAGCCTCGAAGAGCTTGGCGCCCTCACCAAGGTCCGGGGTGCCACCCACGTCATAGAGCCGCCACTCTTCCGGGGTGAGATCGTAGCCGAGCGTCTTGGTCTATGGCCGGCGGCACGATGCACCAGACGATAGGGTGGTGGGGCCGGAGTCCTCAAACGAGGAGAAACGCCGCTCTCGTCAAAATGTAGTGTTTGAATTAGGCTATTTTTTGGGGAAGTTCCAGCGCAAGCGGGGTCGCGTGATCCTGCTGTACACTGGACCTTTGGAGCTACCATCTGACCTTTCGGGGATCGTATACGTGGATATCGGTTCTGGTATCGAAAGTGCTGGCGAGACGATTCGCCGGGAATTGGTGGGCTGGGTATAGTTTACATGACCAACAGCGTCGGCGTATTCTTCAGCTATAATAGCAAGGACCGAGAGGTTGTCCATCGGGTTCGGATGGCCTTGGAGAATCTCGGCGTTCATGTGTGGATGGACGAGCGTGAACTCGGTCCTGGAGAGCGCTGGATGCAGGAAATCCAGGATGTCATCGCACAGACTACGGGAGCGATTATCTTCCTGGGCCCTCATGGCCTGGGGCGATGGCAGGTCCCCGAGATCGAAGCCTGCATCGCTCAAAATGTCGAGCGGAAAATACCTGTTATACCCTTACTGCTCCCCGGCTTGCAGGAAGATGCTACTGACGTTATCTTGTTTCTAAAGGGCTTCTTGCGAATTGACCTACGGAAGGGCCTCTCTCAGCCGGAATTGGAGCGTCTCGCTCAAGCAGTTCGGCTCCTACCGCCAGATCCATTTCCGAGCCATCCGCCACTTACACCTGCCGCCGCTCCTAGCCTCCACAATCTCCCCCTCTCTCCTCTTGGTGATCTCTTCAAAGGAAGGGAAGATGAACTGCGGCGTCTTATTGTGAACCTCAACACTTCTGCCCAGGCGACGGCACTTACGCAGGCTCAGGCGATTTCTGGTTTGGGCGGCATCGGCAAGACCCGGCTGGCGGTAGAATATGCTTGGCGTTCAGGGGACCAATATGACGCAATATTTTTTGTAGTTGCAGACTCGCCTTCGGCGCTTCAATCTGGTTTGGCAGACCTTGCAAGCCCTGGCCTTCTCAATCTACCCGAATTCGACCCAAGGAAGGATTTGTTAAATCGCGAAAAATGGTTAGCGGTCAGTGGAGAGGAGCTGGAAATTTACGAATCGGTCGGGGCGGTCATCCGTTGGCTCCGGGAACATACCAATTGGCTGTTGATCCTTGACAACGTAGATACGGAGGACTCGGCCAAGGCGGTGCGTGAGATTCTTCCTAAACTCACAAATGGCCACGTCATTCTGACTTCGCGTCGAAGGGAATGGCCGCCGACCGTTCGGAAGCAGCCGATTGGGGAATTGAGCTCAGAAGAAGCGACGCAATTCCTTCTCCAGTGCACAGAGGGAGAAAGGCGGCGTGCCGAAGATCAGGTCGAGCAAGCCAGGCGTCTGGCAATGACTCTTGGCGGCCTTCCGCTGGCTCTTCAGCAAGCAGCCGCTTACATTGTCCATCATCAGATTACATTCCGCGAGTACCTGAAGGAATGGGAGAGAGAACGCGAAGAAGTTTTGGAGTGGCACGACGATAGTATTATGGAGTACCCCTTCTCTGTGGCCACAACTTGGCAGACAACTTTTCGCCAACTTCGGCCCAAGGCGGCTTCTATCCTGCGACTAGCTGCCTTTCTCGCCCCAGATCCAATTCCCGAGTCTATGTTCGAGAAGAGCACTGCTCTGGTCGAAGAAGCGACGAAAGCCTTTCGGAAGGAAACTCGCCAGCCTCCGACTGCGGAGTCCGTTCGAGAGGCTCTGGCTAAGCTGGCCTCCTATTCCATGATAACTCGTTAGAATCAAAAATTTCTTGTCCACCGAGTTGTTCAATTGGTCCTCAGAACCAGGACACCTGAAATACGCCGTAAGGAATGGATAGGCCGCTGTCTGCGACTGCTCGACTCTTTCTTTCCTCTGGACCTTGACGAAACGATCCGTTTTCCGGAGCAACCAATGCTCCGTCTGGCCTCGATGATGGACAAGAGCGTCTTCTTGGAAGGCGGGGTCGATTCGACGATCGGGCCAACATTACAGGGGATGGTAGAGGTCTTTGAGCTGGGCCTGGGGCCAAATCATACTGTCACGCGACTTGCACGAAGGAAGTTCCTCCAACCAAAAGCTTCTCCCGGGCGTTGGCATCGAACCTTCGCCCCTTGGAGACCGAAGCCCGGGCGTTGAACCTAGCGGTAGTGACGCGCTTCTGGGAACACTGGCCCAGTTCCACCCCGGATAGGTGCTACCCGTTTCTCTGACCGACCGTGGCCCCCACCCACCCGCCAGAGGGCCCTTCGCCCCCTCGGCCACCCCCGCATCCAGGCGGGCAGTTGAGGCCCTACTGCCACGCCCCGGCCCCGCTCAGCTCTGCCCGAGAGCCCTCCGTATCCGTCCCAGTCCCAGCATCTCAGCTCTTTCCAGGTAGGGCAGTGCACACTTCATCCTGAAGGCCTCTCCCCCTCCGGCCATAAAGGCCCGAGCCGCGGCGGCCCTCAGGAGATCCCATGCCCCGATACCCCGCCCGCCCCCCCATCCTCCTCACTCTGGCCCTGCTGGCCTTCATCCTCCTCGCCCCCGTCCACGCCAAGGCCCTACCCCAGGGCCACACCATCCACTCGGCCGCCGAGCACCCGCAGGTCACCCCAGGCCTCTTCGCCCAGCTCTGGAGCTTCCTCTCCGCCTTCTGGAGCGAGAACGGCTCCGCCCTCGAACCGAACGGCGCCAGCACGAGTTCCGAGCCCGGCAGCGAAAACGGCTCCATCCTCGATCCCAACGGCCGTCCTTGAGCGTGCTTGCGGGCCGGGCGGCAGATTTCCGGCCCGCATTTTCGCCATCAGCCTTCTCGATGTTCCGTACCTACGCTATTCTTCTCCGCCAGGAACAACCCGAGGAGAGATCGCATGGAGCACAAGCATCTCGACACCGCCGCTTTGGAGCGTCTGCTCGCCACGGACCGCGGAGCAGAATGAGCAGCTCTTCCACCTGCTGGACCTCTGTCCCCGCTGTAGAGAGGTCGGCGGCTGGCTCCTCGAGCTTCACCAGGCCAACGCCCTCCCTCCCGTCTTCGGTCAATCGACGCCGCCCTCGCCCGGTCACGAGCCGAGGCCCCCCGGCTCCTGCAGGAGCTCGCGCCGTTCGATCCGGAGGAGCGCCTCGCCCGCCTCCACGCCGACCCGCGCTTCGTGAGCTGGGGCCCTCTGCGAGCTGCTGGTCCGCAGGAGCTGTCAGACCGCGCCGGAGCAGCCGGCGGAGGCCCTCCACCTCGCCGACCTCGCCGTCCACGTGGCCGACAGGATCTCAGACAGCGAGCTGTTCGAGGAGCCCTGGGTCTACCAGCTCCGAAGCCTTGCCTGGGCCGGGCTCGGCAACGCCCGCCGAGTGCAGGGCGATCTGCCCGCAGGCGAGCGGTGCTTCGAGATGTCGGACTCCTGGTGGGAGGCGGGAACCGAGGGCTCCGAAGACGCCCTGGGCTATGAGCCTGTCCTCCTGGACCTGAAGGCCTCCCTTCGCGTGGCGCAGCGCCGCTTTCCCGAAGCCTTCGAGCTGCTCGACCAGGCCGTGGCCCTCTTCCTGGAGGGTCAACCCGAGCACCGGGATCCGCACCTCGCCGGCCGAAGCCTCATCTTGAAAGCCGGCGCGCTCATCGAGCTGGGCGAACCGGAGGCCGCCATCGAGGCCCTGAGGAAGGCAAACGGACTCATCGACCCGGCCCGGGAGCCGCGCCTCGTCCTCTGCGTTCGCCACAATCTCGTGGACAGCCTCTCGAAAGCCGGCCGCCACTCCGAGGCAGCCGACCTTCTCCCGGAGCTGAAGGCAGTCGCCGCAGCCCACGGGAGCACCCTCGACCGAGTCCGCCTGGAATGGGTGGAGGGCCGCATCGCCGCCGGCCTGGGAGACTAGGCCCGGGCCCGCGATCTCCTGGCCGAGGTCCGCCAGAAGTTCCTCGACGACGGCAACACATTCGATGCCGCCCTCGCCGCCCTGGATCTGGCGATCTCATACATGGGGGAGGGAAGTGCTGCCGAAGTCCGCCGCCTGGCCGACGAGATGGTCACCGTCTTCCGAGACCTGGATCTCCCCCGAGAAGCCCTGGCCGCCCTCCTCGTCTTCCAAGAAGCCGCCCGCCGCGAAACCGCCACCGCCGACCTTGCCCGCGATGTCGCCGCCACCCTCGCCCGGGCACGTGCGTGAGGTCGAAAAGGGTGCGGTGGAGCGCACCCTTTCTGCGCAAAAGGGTGCGGCCGAGCGCACCCTTTTTTCCCTGACCCGTTTCCCCCGCCGGCCGTGTCGCCGTGCCCGGCCGTGTCAGTCCTTGCCATCTTTGCTCGCTCGGGAAGGAAAACTGGCTGCCGACAGCGAGTTTCGGGGGAAAATCGGCTGCCCGCAGCCGGTTTTCCGGTGAGAAACCGGAAGCAGGCAGCCAGGTTTTCGGAGCCGGCCTCGTGCCCGTCTGTGCTCGTCCGTGTCATCCCCTGCCGTCTGCCGTCGCGCCTCCGGCGCTTGCGCTGAAAAGCGCCACGCCTATGGACCACCTTTTCGTGGGAAAAGGGCGAAGCGGAGTGCATCCCTTTTTGGCAGAAAAGGGTGCAGCGGGCTGCGCCCTTTGACACCGGCGCCGGAGACCTTCGGTCTCGGCCCCTGCGGGGCCGGACGGAGCACCTTGGTTTGAGTTGAGTCAATACCTGACCTGGAGTAGCTCGTGGTAGCTGACACAAGAAGCGCAAAGAAACCCAAGAAACTCAAGAAGCCCAAGAACCTTCCCTTCCTCCCTACCTGAATACAAGATTCTGTGGGTTTCTTGAATCTCCCTGAGTAGCTTGAGCCTCCTGTGTCAAGCTGGCTGTTAGCAACAAGAAATTCCTAGTGCCGTCAAAGTTGTCCTGTTCAACAGGACAACTTTTCTCTCGCTGTGAACCATATATCCCCAGTGTATTGAGTCGTTTACGCCAGATCTGGCCTTCCTGCCGGTTTGGAGGTCTTGCGCTCCGGGGAGCAATCTGCTCGCTGGGAAGGAGAGAGCAAGATGCCGAGCCGATCACCGTCCGCGAAAGGAAATTCCGAGCTTCGCAAGCTCCTTGCGAGGGCAGCGAGCCGGAGCACGAGAGAGCTCCTGGAGCACCTCGGTTCCAGGCAGCCGAAAGACTACCGGAGCCCTGCCTGGCTGTTCGCGAGATGCCTCAAAGAGCATGGCGAGCTGACCGGTCTCGATGCTGAAGCGGCGACAGCTCGCCTCGATGCCGAGTTGGCCGAGATGTATCCCGAGTCTCCCAATCCTTGGCTCGACCTCGGCCTGCAAGACTTCGACTCCTGCAACCAGCTCAGCGATCCCCGGACCGACTTTATCGCAGCCTGGGACGCGGTCACCTCGCCGTACCTCCTGGGTTCCTTCGTGAAGGAAGCCGCCCGGCTGGCCGAGGCCAGCCCTCTCGACTTGGGGCTGCGCTTCAGCCACCCCGGCGACGCAACCCTCCGCAGCCTGGCATCGCTCTGCTACTGGCTCGGGCAGCGGAGCCATGGAGGAGAGTTCTTCCTCGCCTGCCGGGACGCCGCGGATGTCCTGGGTGTCAGCCCTCAGACGGCCAACCAGTCCCTGCACCGGGCGAAAAAGGTGGGCCTCATCGCCCCAGCAGCGACCTACAGCGAGAAAGACCGCGCCCGCCGACAGGCCAGGGTATGGAGGTTCCTTGCGGCCCCCTGAACACGGATCGGGAGCACATCCCGCGCGACTCTGCGGCGGCGGAAGGCGTCCAGACTCCGAATTGTCGAGATTATTCTCGACAATTTGCCTGTGCCCTCAGCCGTCAATCGCCTTTAGTACGAATGACTTACGCAAAATTTCGCCCTCCTGTCGGTTTGGAAGTCTTGCGCTCCTCGAAGGAACCTGCTCTCCGACAGAGAGAGGAGCCAAGATGACCAACCCATCACCCTGGAACCTACAAGCACCGGTGGCCCGCTCAACTTTCCCCCACCCAGCCCGGCTGGGAAAGAGGAAAGAGGAGAGCGGCTCCCGCCGTGCACCCGCTCCGGTCGGAGCAGCAATCGCCGCCTCCACACCTTGGCCGGGCGGCCATGCGACCTGCAGAGGCGCAAGCACCGCCCGAAGTACCGGAATCTCTTGTGCCTTCGCTGAGCGATCTCAGGGCCGCCACGCCGTGCAACACCGGGAGCCATCCTGATGCGTCTCGATCCGAACCACGCTCACAAGCTCCTTCCCCGCGTCGATCCCGGCAGGGTGTATTCCGGCAAGGCCGTGGGGCTACGTGACGGCGCCCTCCTCGCTCTCATCGCGGCGGGCCTGAGTGCCGTCGAGATCGCAGCCCTCCAGGCCTCGGCCATCACCATGGCCGACAGCAAGCTCGTCATTGCGGTCCATCGCCAAGGCATCACTTGGTCCGCCCCTCTGCCCACCGACCTCGGAGCCCGGCTGCTCGCCTGGCTGATGGAAAGCCGGCTCTGGGCCGTGCCCGAGCCCGTGTTTCCAGGGGCACGAGGCCCGTTAACCGCCGAGGGTATCCGCACCGTTCTCAAGCGCTACCGCAACCACCAACCCGCGCCGGCTCGCAGGAAACGCAAGTGAGAGTCGCGACCTACGCCGGCCAGCTCGCGCGCTTTCTGTGTGTCGCCCTCGGCCAGGGCCATCAGCCAATACAAGTTCATACGAGGTAAAACCGATGAAAAACGTCCACAGACCGCAGCAGCCACTGCCGAGTCGGTACACGTTGTCCAACGTCCGTGAAGTGCTCCCCCGGTTCATGACCTGGCCCGAGGTGATCAGTTGGTCAAGCTTATCCCGCTCTACGTTGCGGCGGGAAATCGCGGCCGGCCGGTTCCCTGCCCCCGAGACTCTCAGTCCCGGAAGGGAAGCCTTTCGCGTGGACAAGCTGCGTGAATGGCAAGAGGGCCGGCGCGATTGGGCCGCCTAGGCCTGCCCAGCCTGGGCTGCCTCGCCGGCGAAGATGCTGCGTAGATGGGCATCCCAACGCAGCCCGGCCGCCCACTTTTCAGCGTCGTAGTCATAAAGGTTGTAGTGGATCGTCTCGACGGTCCCATCGCTGTGGTTGACCAGCCGTCGCCGGACCTCCTGCGGCACACCAAGCCGAGCCATGGAGGTCAGGAACGTCGTCCGCAGGTTGCGAGCCGCGAAGGGGAAGCCCACCTTGGCCGACACCCGGGAACAGAACGACGTGATGCTCTCGGCGTGGAGGTGCTGGTCCTGCAGCCGGTCGCTGGGGAAGACATACGGCCGCCCAGCACTCAGCCTCTCCACCCGTGGCAGCACATACTCGCTCCACAGCGGCACCAGCGGCACCCGGTGATCCCGTCCCGTCTTCGTATACCGCCGCCGCCCGATGTAGCCCGGCAGATTCCACCACTGAGCCTCTAGGTCCTGGCGGCGCATGCCGACGGTTTCGGTGGTGCGTTGGCCCAGCAGAAGCCGCGTCAGCACCACCAGGGCGAAGAGATCCCGGGTCGTGGTGAACCGGCCGTTGCTCTGCTCCTCCTGTTTATCGGGCACCGAATGGTCGGCGATCTCCAGAAGGGCGAACCACAGCGCCCGGAGCTGATCGTCGGAGAGGCTCCTGCGCTGAGGAGGCGCGGCCGGCTTCGGGTAAGGGAAGCGCCGGACCGGGTTGTACTCGACGAGCTCGCGCCCCTCGGCCCAGGTGAAGATGGCCGAGATCACATACAGCAGGCCGCGAGCGCTGACGGCGTGCCCCCCGGTGACGAGCCGGTCGATGACCAGATGGAGATGGCGCTTGCGCACCTCGCCGGCGGGCATCTGGCCGATGACGGGAATCACATCCTTGCGGACCCGCCGCTGGACGTCGTACCAAGTCGCGAGATGGTCGCGAGCGTGACGCTCCATGTAGAGCTCGAAGAGCTCCGCGAAGGTCATCTGGTGGACCTCGGGTGCCTCGGGAGGAACCATCCGGAGCTTCTTCGGGTCACGTCCCGAGCTGGCGGCGTTAAGATCCTGTCGCGCCTCCTCGCGGGCCTGAGCGATGGAGACGCGAGGGAAGGGTCCGATGGTCCTGCGGTCCTGCTTGTCCTGGCCTTTGACCCTATAGACGACGGAGAAGGAGCCATGCCCCTTGTCGCTCTTGCGGAAGCGAAGCCCCGGGACCACAGTGTCACTCCATTCCTGCCTGTCCTTGCCATCGGGAACGCGGAGACCGCGCAGGGTGCGATCCTCGAATTTGATGTTGTAGCTCATGGGCGTAAGTATAGCATAACTGGGTCACGCCCGGGTCACACAACTCCGCGCTTACTGGCTGAAAGTGGCCACAACTGACAACCCATGAAACGCTTTTCCCTCTAGGGCGGAACCAGTGAACTCACATGAACACCGCTGGCATGTCTAACCGGGTCACCCCCCTCTCCCGGTCGGGGGTGGGGCGATGGGAGAGGGGGACAGGGGGTGAGGTCACCCCAGCAGCTTGCTCACCTTCCGCTCGAACGCCTCGTAGCTGCGGCTTCCGATGACGGCCTCGCGGACCGTCCCGTCGCGGTCGATCACCAGCGACAGCGGCCGGCCGTAGAACCCGAGCTTCTGCGCGATGTCCGGGTCGTGGACGTAGAGGGTCGAGAGCGGATGGTCCGCCGCGTACTTCCGGAGCGTCTCCCGGTCCTCGTCCGAGACCGTCACCACGACCAGGCCGCGGTCCCCGTGCTCCTTCTGCAGCCGGTCCAGGCTGGGCATCTCCTCGCGGCACGGTGGGCACCAGGTCGCCCACATGTTGAGCAGCACCACCTTGCCGCGGAGGTCGTGCAGGCGCCGCGGCGCGTCGTCGGACACCTGGCGGAAGGCGAGGTCCGGCGCTTCCTGGCCGACCTTGGCGTAGACGGCCCTGCCTTCGGCCAACTGCGACGAGAGCGGGCCGAGCAGCAGGTAGAGCCCCAGGACGGAGATCACGGAGAGGAGCACGAGCAGCACCGCGGCGAGGCGCCCCGGCCAGCGGCGGAGCTTCCAGGCCCGGCCGAGCCGCCAGACCCCGGCGAGCGCAAGGACCAGCAGACCGGCAGCGATCCAGACTCCCCCAAAGACCAGGACCTGGATCAGACGTTCGCCGAGAGCTTCCATGTCTCACCTCCGGATTTCATGACGCCTCGCAGTCTCCCAGGTTCCCCAAGGCTATCACCGGATGGCCGCGGATGGTCCTCGCCGGCCCGTCACCGGGGCGTCACACATGGTACGATTCCCATGTCCCTGTCTTTCTTCTTCCATGAGAGGAGAATCGTGATGCACCCCAGGTCCCGACGCTTTGCATGGCTCTGGCCGCTTCTGGTCCCGCTCCTTGCCGTCCCCGTCTTCGCGGCGGAGACCGGCTCCATCTCCGGCGTCGTCCGTTCGGGCGACGGCGAGCCGCTGCCCGGCGTCAGCGTCCAGGTGAGCGGCGAGCTCCTCCCGGCCGGTAAATCCGCTGTCACCGGCCCGGACGGTGTCTTCCAGTTCCCCCGCCTGCCCCCCGGCCCGTACCAGGTTTCGGCCGAGCTCTCGGGCATGGGCATGGCGGAGAGGCCGGCCATCGTCTCCCTCGACAAGGATACCCAGGTCGATCTGAGCCTCAGTGCCACCATGTCCGAGGAGATCACCGTCACCGCGGCCGTACCCATCATCGACGTCAAGTCGACCGAGGCCCAGGTCAACTTCACCCAGGAAGCCATTGAGGAGCTGCCGCTCGCCCGGGATTACAAGGGCCTGTTCGAGCTTCGCCCCCGGCGTCGCGCAGGCCCCGTCCACCCGCACCTCCCCCAATGCCGGCGGCTCGCGGATGGACAACACCTACCTGGTCGACGGCGTCAACATCACCAATCCGCACTACGGCGACATCCTCCCCAACATCTCGGAGATCGACATCGACGAGGTGAGCCTGAAGCGGGGAGGCATCACCGCAGAGTTCGGCCGCACCGGCGGCATGGTGGTCAACGCGGTGACCAAGTCGGGCACCAACCAGTTCCACGGCCAGGCCCGTTTCGAGTACCAGCCGGCCGACTGGGTGTCGGACAACAAGAACCAGAACATCCAGAACACCATCGACAGGGAGGGGCCCGCCGCCTCGCTGGGCGGACCCATCGTGCGCGACCACTTCTGGTTCTACGGCTCGGCGAGCTTCCCCTCGACCACCACGACCGAGCGGCGCAACAACCTCGGCACCGTCCCGGACCTCGACATCAAGACGGATGAGTACTTCTTCAAGCTGACGGCCAACCCGCACTCGAGCCAATACCTGTCGGCCGCCGTCCGCTCCCGCGAGTCGACCAGCGAGAACGCCGGCGTCGGGGCGAACGCCCACCCGGGCGTGGGGAGCGACGACTCGACGAAGTTCCTGCTGGGCACCGCGAGCTGGACCTGGAACGTCACTGCCGACAGCCTCGTCGAGGTGAAGTACCACCACGACAAGGAAGAGAACTCGACCGACCCGTTGACCGGCCTCGGCTACCGGCCGGCCTTCAACGCGGCGCGCCCCGACCTGGTCGGCGCGTTCGTCACCACGGCCGACCGCATCGTCGGCGGCGCCACGGCCGCCGGCCAGACCGTGGGCGGCGCCAGCCTGGCGATCAACGACCAGGACTTCCTGCGCGATCAGACCAAGGCTTCCTACCAGACCTTCCAGACCTGGTTCGGCAACACCCACGACCTGCGCTTCGGCGTAAGCTACGAGGAGAGCTCGGAGCGGCTCGAGCGGCAGGCCAACGGCTGGGGCACCATCACCTGGAACCCTACCACGCGCCTTTTCACCGCCACCTACAACTCCCAGCAGCCGCCCCACACCGGCCGCAGCGAGACCTGGGGCATCTTCCTGCAGGACCAGCTCACCATCGGCAACCGGACCACCATCACGGCCGGCCTGGCGCTGAACAAGGACGACTATTTCGGCGAAGGGCTGGGCGCCACGCCGGGCACCAAGACCAAGGTCAAAATCCTGACCTTCGACTGGGACCAGCAGATCCAGCCCCGGCTGGGCGTCGCCTTCGTTCCCAGTCTGGACCTGGGAGACAAGCTCTACGCCTACGTGGGCCGCTACTACAACACCGAGAACAAGTCGCTGGTGCGCGCCGGCTCGCCGACCCGCCTCTTCACCACCCGGGCGACCTTCGACGCCAACGGCAACCTGCTCAGCGACGTCCCCGCCGCCAACACCCAGACCAAGACGGTCGACAAGGGGATCGATCCGCAGTACACCGATGAATTCCTCGTCGGCTATGCCCGCCCCTTCGGCCCGGTCTGGTCGGCCGAGGTCTACGGGCAATACCGCGACGTCGGCGACATCATGGAAGACATCAGCCGGGACGGCCTGGGCAACGGCCCGTTCCGCGTCGGCCAGCTCCCGGGCGCCTACCGCCGCTACAAGGCGGCCACCCTGCAGGTGAACCGGCTGCCCAACGACCGCCTCTACGGCCTGTCGGTCAGCGCCAGCTACACCTGGAGCCAGCTCGAAGGCAACTGGGACATCGACTACGCCAACTCACTGTTCTACAACTCGTCGTTCCTCCAGGACGGCCCCGGCGTGCTGATCAACGAGAACCGGGACGGCCTGCTGCGTGGCGACCGCACACACGTGGCCAAGATCTTCGCCGCGATGCGCCCGCTCGAGCGGGTGCAGCTCGGCACCTACGTCCGCTACCAGAGCGGCGGCGCCTGGGAGGCCCGCGGATTGCCCGATGCCAACGTCTCCAGCGCAACCTATGTCCGCTACCTGGAGTCGGCCGGCTCGCGGCGGACCGAAGACTGGCTGAACATCGACCTGCTGACCTCCTACGAATTTCCTCTCGGCCCCGCCGGCCTGGAGCTCGAAGCCCGCATCCTGAACGTCCTGGACGACCAGGTGGCCACGGAGGTCGAAGACCGGCTGATCCTCGGCCGCGCCACGGCGCCGAACAACCCGGAATTCGGCCGTGGCGTAACCTTCTCCTCGCCGCGGTCCTACGTGCTGTCGGCGATCGTGCGGTACTGACGTTCAAACCCGCAAACGCACTCCGGGGAGCGTGCGCACCACGCTCCCCGGTTGTTCCGCTCTCCTCCCGAACGTTCCCACCGCGCCGGACCGGCGGCACAGATCCGCAGCATCCTCCGCGGATCGTCCACGCACGCCAGCGTAAGCGTATCCGCCGCAGATAGCGTTATCCGAGCCAGTGTAAGCTTATCTGGCGCAGATAACACTATCCGGCGTGGATAACACTATCTGCCGCAGATAAGCGTATCCGGCGCAGATAGCGTTATCCGGGCCAGTGTAAGCTTATCTGCCGCAGATAACACTATCCGGCGTGGATAACACTATCTGCCGCAGATAAGCTTATCCGGCGCAGATAGCGTTATCCGGGCCAGTGTAAGCTTATCTGCCGCAGATAACGCTATCCAACGCGGATAACGCTATCTGCCACAGATAACACTATCCGGCGCAGATAAGCTTATCTGGCGTAGATAAGCTTATCCAGGCCAGCGTAAGCTTATCTGGCGTGGATAACACTATCTGGCGCGGATACCGTTATCTCCGCCAGTGTAAGCTTATCTGGCGCGGATAAGCTTACACTGGCTGGCATGAGATTTTCTGGCGCGTGCGGCAGGATCTAGACGTCCCTGCGGGAGACAAGAAAGCATGAAGTCCGGTACTACTTCGAAGCCATTCCCGACGAAGTCTGAGGAGATCACCTCTACCATCGCGGCCACACGGCGGTGGAAAACTACTTTGTCAGATTGAGCCCACCTTGACCGCCACTTTCCCGGACCTCCTTTCGGGCGGCAGCAGCCCTGAAAGGGCGGCAGCATAAAGCCTGGGGCGCAAGCCCCAGGAAGGGGAGACCCCAAAGCCAAAAAAGCCCCGAAGGGGCGGCAGCAGACCATCGGGCTGGCGCGAAGGCAGCCCCGGCTTTGCGTCCCTGGTATCGCCTTCAGCGCTGTGCTCGAGGCCGGGCGCTGCGGTCCATGACCTTCGTGCAGCGCGGCGCCTTCTCAAGGACAGTCCAAGGCTCTGCGTGACCACCGCGACGAGTTGCTCGACCTGCCGGCAGAACAGGCTTGAAACGGGGACAACTTAGTTCATCGATACATTGACGAGAAGCTATTAGTCGTCGTAGCATCAAGAATTGAGGTCCTCGGATTCACGGTGACCTCGTTCAACAGCAAGGAGGTTGTGCATGAGCTATCGCCGACTTTTCGCCCTTGTCTTTGTCTGCGCTCTGGCGTTCGGAGGTCCTGCTCTTCTCGAAGCCACGGGTGGCGGCGCAGTGACCAACTACTTCGATGGGATTTGCTACTGGACCTGCAATGGGCCGGGCGGCGGCGGTGGCTCGGCCCCGGCCAGCCGCCCGAAGCAGTGCCTGGACATCTGCAGGGACGACTGCGGCGGCCCCTGCATCGCGCTTTACTAGCATCGGCGGCTCTCCTCCCCTCGGGTAAGGTAGGATCTCCCGGCCGGGGCGGACACCCGGCCAGGAGAGACCGACCCGATGAAGACCCTGAAGAGCTATGTCTGCGGGCGCTGGCAAGAAGGCAAATCCGGTTTCACGTCCCTGGTGGACCCGTCGACCGAAGAGGTGGTCGCGCAGGCGTCGAGCGAAGGCATCGACTTCGGTGCTGTGCTCGACCATGCGCGGGAGCATGGCGGACCGGCGCTACGGTCCATGACGTTCGCGCAGCGCGGAGCCCTGCTCAAGGACATGTCCAAGGCTCTGCGCGACCACCGCGACGAGCTGTTCGACCTCTCCCGGCAGAACAACGGCACCACGAAGTCGGACGCCTCCTTTGACATCGACGGCGCGGGCGGCACCCTGGCCTGGTATGCCTCCCTCTCGAAGAGCCTCGGCGACCGCCAATTCCTGGTCGAGGGCGAGGGCATCCAGCTCTCCCGCGGCGAGGGGTTCTGGGCGCAGCACATCCTGGTGCCTCGCCAGGGCGTGGCGGTCCATATCAATGCGTTCAACTTCCCGGCCTGGGGCTTTGCGGAGAAGGCGGCCTGCGCCCTGCTCGCCGGCATGCCGGTGATCACCAAGCCGGCGACCGCCACCGCGCTGGTGACCGAGCGCGCCGTCGAGATCCTCATCGAGGCGGGTATCCTCCCCGACGGCGCCCTGCAGCTCGTCGTCGGCTCCACCGGCGACCTCCTCGACCGCCTCGGTCCCCAGGACGTCATGGCCTTCACCGGTTCGGCCGACACGGCCCGGTCGCTGCGCAGCCGGGACAACCTCCTGGCCGCCAACACCCGGGTCAACATCGAGGCGGACAGCCTGAACGCCGCCATCCTCGGCCCGGACGTGGACGTCTCCGCTGAATCCGCGACGTTCGGCCTGTTCCTCAAGGACGTCGTCCGCGAGATGACCCAGAAGACCGGCCAGAAATGCACGGCCGTGCGGCGTATCCTGGTTCCCGCGGACCGGGTCGACGCCGTCCAGGACGCCTTGATCGGCAAGCTCGGCGAGGTGGTGGTCGGCAACCCCGCGGACCCGTCCGTGACCATGGGTCCGGTCGCCACGGCGAGCCAGCTCAAGGACGCCATTGCCGGCATCTCTGAGCTCGGCCGGGCTGCGCGGCTCGTCCACGGCACGGGGGAGCGGATCGACGGTGTCGGCAGCCCCGCGGGCAAGGGTTACTTCGTGCCGCCGACTCTGCTACAGGCCGAAGACGCGAGGAACGCCGGGCCGGTCCACGAACGCGAGGTCTTCGGCCCGGTGGCGACTCTTCTTCCCTACGACAGCCGGGCCGAGGACGCCGCCGAGATCTCCGCGATGGGAGGCGGCACCCTGGTGACCTCCGTCTACAGCGACGACGCCGGCTGGGTCGGCGACTTCCTGGGCCATGGCGGCGGCGCCACCGGCCGCGTCTACATCGGCTCCGAGGCCTCGGCCGCCGAGGCCCCGGGCTCAGGAGCCGCCCTGCCGCAGGCCCTGCACGGCGGACCGGGCCGCGCCGGCGGCGGCGAAGAGCTGGGCGGCCTGGTCGGTGTCCGGCTTTATCTCCAACGCGTCGCCGTCCAGGGGAGCAAGGCCCTGGTCAACAGTCTCATGGGCGAGCCTGGAGCGCAGTAGCCTCTGATGATCTTCTTCGGTCCCCTCCTCGCGGTCCTGCTCCTTACGATCGGCGCACCGAAGCCCGACACCCCACCGGCCTACGACCTCCTGATCCGTCATGGAACCGTGCTGGACGGCTCGGGCGCCAAGGCCTTCCAGGCGGACGTGGCGGTGCGGGATGGCCGGATCGTGAAGATCGGTGACCTCGCGGGAGCACGGGCGGCGCGGGAGATCGATGCCACCGGCCTGGTGGTGGCGCCCGGGTTCATCGACGTCCATACCCACTCCGACGACGTTGCGGAAAGCCCGCGGGCCGAAAACTTCCTCCGCATGGGCGTGACCACCGTCGTGGCCGGCAACTGCGGCAGCTCGGCGGTGGAGATCGGCAAGGCCCTCGACGGCATCCGGAAGGCGCACCCCTCGATCAACTTCGCAACGCTCGTCGGTCATGGCTCGGTGCGGCGCGAGGTGATGGGCGACGCGAACCGCGCGCCAACGCCCGCCGAGATGGAGAGGATGAAGGCGCTCGTCGCGCAGGCGATGAAAGACGGCGCCGTCGGATTCTCGACCGGCCTCCAGTACGTGCCCGGCACCTATGCGGAGCCGGCCGAGATCGTCGAGCTCGCCCGGGTCGCCTGCCGGGCCGGCGGCCTCTATGCCTCACACATGCGCAACGAGGGGACCGCGCTCGAACAGTCGGTGGCCGAGACGATCGCCGTGGGCGAGGCGGCCGGCTGCCCGGTCGAGATCTCCCATCTGAAGGTGGACAGCCCGAAGAATTGGGGCGCCAGCGAGAAGGCTCTGGCCCTCCTCGAGGCGGCCCGCGCCCGGGGTCTGGACGTCGAAGCGGACCAGTACGCCTATACGGCCGCCGCGTCGAGCCTGACCATCCGCTTCCCGTCCTGGGCCCTCGAAGGCGGGCAGGAGGAGGTGCGCAAGCGGCTGGACGACGAGGCCACTTGGACGAAGATCCGGACCGAAATGGTAGGCCTCCTGGCCGAGCGCGGCCTCAAGGATCTCTCCTTCGCCGTGGTCTCCGACTATCCGCCCGATCGGTCCCTGCAAGGGCTCTCGATGAAAGAGGCCGCGAAGCGGCTCGTCGGGAGCGACACGGCCGAGGCGCAATTCGAGGCCGCACGCAAGATGGTGCGGGCGGGCGACGCCAGCATGGTCTACCACTTCATGTCTGAAGGAGACGTCGAGCTGATCCTGCGCCATCCCTGGGTGTCGGTCGCCTCGGACGGCTTCATCATCCGGACCTTCGGCGAGGGCACGCCGCACCCGCGCAACTACGGCAACAACCCGAGGGTCCTCGGCCTCTATGTCCGCGACAAGAAGGTCCTTCCCCTGGAAGAAGCCATCCGCAAGATGACCTCTCTCCCCGCCGCGCACTTCAAGCTCGCCAACCGCGGTCTGCTCAAGGAGGGCTATGCCGCGGACCTGGTCGTCTTCGACCCGTCGAAGGTAGCGGACGGGTCCACCTTCGAGAAGCCGCACGCCTGGGCGGCGGGGATTCCGTACGTCGTGGTCAACGGCGTGCCGGTGATCGACAGCGGCCGGCATACCGGAGCGGGCGCGGGGCGGGTGCTGATTCCTCCCTCCGATTGATCGCGCTTGCAGAGACTATGCAGCAGGTACATAATGTTTCTGCTACATAGTTCCAGCAGCGACCTTGAGACATGAAGCTCCCCTTCCTCGACCGACATGAAGAAGCCGCCCGTTTCCGGCGTCTCGTCGACGGTGCCGAAGGCTCGCTCGGGGTCGTCTATGGCCGCCGGCGGTGTGGCAAGTCACGGCTGTTGCGGGAGATCCTGCCGCCTGGGAGAGCGGTCTACTACGTCGGCGACGATCGCGAGGACAGCCTCCAGCGCGCCAGCCTGGCAACAGAGATCGGCCGCCTCCTACCCGGCTTCGAGCGCGTCACCTACCCCGACTGGGACGCCCTCTTCGCGCGCTGCTGGCAGGAGGCACGGCCCGGGATGGTGCTGGCGCTGGATGAATTCCCTTCCCTGGTCGCGGTCGCCCGGGAGCTGCCGAGCCTGCTGCAGAAATATCTGGACCGCGAGGCCGACAGCGGCATCCACCTCCTCCTGAGCGGCTCCTCACAGCGCATGATGCAGGGGCTCGTCCTCGACCGCACGGCGCCTCTTTTCGGTCGCGCCCGCGAGATCCTCAAGATCTCGCCCCTGCCGGCCGGCTGGATCGAGGGGGCGCTGGACCTGCGTTCTCCCGAACGCGCCGTCGAATCCTACGCGGTCTGGGGTGGGACACCGCGGTATTGGGAGTTGGCAGGCGATCATCCGGATCTTCCGGCCGCCATCCGTTCCCTCGTCCTCAGCCCGCTGGGCGTCCTCTACGAGGAGCCCTCGCGCCTGCTGCTCGACGACATGCGCGACACCACCCAGGCGGCATCCATCCTGAGCCTGATCGGTCAGGGCTGCCATCGCATCTCCGAGATCGCGGCGCGGTTGGGCAAGCCGGTGACGGCACTTTCGCGTCCCCTCCAGCGTTTGCAGGACATGGACCTGGTCACCCGCGAGCAGCCTTTCGGGGAGGAGCCGCGCGGCAGCAAGCGCACGCTCTACAAGATCTCCGACCCCTTTCTGCGGTTCTGGTTCCGCTACGTCGACGTCAACCGTTCACGCCTCGGCGCCGGCCAGTTGGCGGCGGTGGAGCAGGAGATCGGTCAACGGCTGGGGCATCATGTCGGCGAAATCTGGGAAGAGCTGGCGCGCGCCGGCGTGCCGTTGCTGCATCCAGGCGGGAGAACCTGGGGGCCGGCCGGCCGCTGGTGGGGACCCGGGCTCGACCGTCGACCGCTCGAGGTCGATCTGGTGGCACACAGCAGCGATGGCGGCAGCGTCCTGGTCGGCGAAGTGAAATGGGCGGCGCCGCGCGACGCCGAGCGCCTTCTGGAAGAGCTCGAAGCCAAGGCACGGCGGCTGCCCGTCGCCGCCGGGCGAGAGGTCGTCCTGGCGTTGTGGCTCAAAGCGCCGGTCGACGGGCCGGCTGCCGACCGTGTGGTGACGTCGCGGCAGGTGCTCGACGTTTTGCGGTGAGCCATAATGGCCACGGCAAGATGACCATGGTCACCATGAAAGACACCAAGATTCGCGACTACCCTCACGTCGAGACCATCTGGTAGAAGGTCCTCTCAAGAGGAGTGACTGCGCCACGGTCGTCTACACCTTACGCACGGGCCCGGGGTATCCGGCCAGTGACGAGTCGGTGGTGAGAAGGGTGATGCCCTCGCTGAGGGCCTGGGACAGCAGCAGGCGGTCGAAAGGATCCTTGTGCAAGGGGGGCAAGCCATCAATGTTCACCGCGTGCTGGCTGGTGATGGGAAGCTCTACATAGCCGTTGTCGAGCAACCCCCGGCGCAGCAGGCGAGGCTCGACACGGAAGTCTTCCCGGCCCAGGGAGCTCTTGATGGCGACCTCCCACAGGCTCGCGGCGCTGAAGACAAGCTCGTTCTGCGGGTCGTTCAGGAGCTTGCGCGCGGCCTTAGAGAGCCGCTCGGGCTGGCCGGCCGCCCAGAGCAGGAGCTGCGTGTCCAGCAGGAGCTTCACGCGCCGCTCCCAAACAGGGCCGCGATCTCGGCTTCGCCCATGCAGTTGAAATCTTCGGGCACGGCGATCTCGCCCGCGAGGAAGCCCAGCCGTTGCGGCATCGAGGGGGCATCCAGCGCCGCCACCTTCACCAGCGGCTTGCCCGCCTTGGCAATCACGAACGCTTCGCCCTTGACAGCCAGATCGACCAGCTTCGAGAGCTGGGTCTTGGCTTCGTGGATGTTGACGGTGACCATATCGACCTCCAAGGACTAAGCTGATCGGACTAAGTCTATTCCTTCGCCCTCCCTCCGTCAAAACCGGGAGCCTACGGCATCCCGGCCTGCTACGATCTTCGCTCGCACCGCCGCCGGACCCACGCCTCCGCGTCACTGTCTGGCATAATTCGAACCGGCTCGCCGGAACGGGAGTTTTGCGTCGAGATGCCGCCCTCCATCATCGCCATCGTGGCCGAGAAACCGTCCGTCGCCCGGGACATTGCCAAGGTCCTGGGCGCGGGCCAGCGTGGGGAGGGGTGTCTCCAGGGCAACGGCTACGTGGTGACCTGGGCGGTCGGCCATCTGGTGACGCTGGCGCAGCCGCATGAGATCCGGCCGGAATGGAAACGCTGGGCCCGCGAGCAGCTCCCCATGCTGCCGCAGGAGTGGCCTCTGGTCGTGCCGGACGACACCCGGGATCAGTTCGAGGCGGTCAAGAAGGTGATCAATGCCCGCGACGTCGAGCGAGTGGTGTGCGCTACGGACGCCGGCCGCGAGGGGGAGCTGATCTTCCGCTACATCTACGAGGCCGCCGGCTGCCGCAAGCCGGTGCAGCGCCTCTGGATCTCCTCCCTCACGCCGGATGCGATCCGCAAGGGGTTCGCCAAGCTGCGCGACGGCCGCGACTTCGACCCGCTGGCCGACGCGGCCCGCGGACGGAGCCGCGCCGACTGGCTCGTCGGCATGAACCTCTCGCGGCTCTACACCCTCGATGCCCGGGAGAGCGACGAGCTCTGGTCGGTCGGCCGGGTCCAGACTCCCACCCTGGCGATCGTCGCCGAGCGCGAACTGGCCATCCGCGCCTTCGTCCCCGAGGACTACCTGGAGGTGGCCGCCACCTTCACGCCCGTCCTGGAGGGACCCGCCGAGGGGATACCCCTCTATCGGGGCACCTGGTTCCGCGGCGAGAGCCCGACGTCCGAGGCGAAGCGCCTGAAGGCGGACCCCGCGCGGCCGGGAGCGGACCTCGAAGAGGCGATGCAGATCGTCCAGCGGGCGCGCACCGGCAAGGCCGAGATCGAGTCGGTCCGCGCCGAGACGAAGCGCATGCCGCCGCCGTTGCTCTACGACCTGACCGAGCTGCAGCGGCATGCCAACCGCCTCTACGGGTTCAGCGCCCAGAAGACGCTCGGCCTCGCCCAATCGCTCTACGAGGCGAAGAAACTCATCAGCTATCCGCGGACCGACAGCCGGCACCTCTCGACGGACGTGGCCGCGACCCTGAGCGACGTGGTGCGCGCTGTCGCCGGCCGGTACGAGGGCCTCCTCGCCCCCGGCACCGGCGAGCAACCGCTGGGCCGCCGGTTCGTGGACGACGCCAAGGTCACCGACCACCACGCGATCCTGCCGACCCCGACATCGCCCGACAGGAGCGATCTCACCGACGACGAGCGGAAGGTCTACGACCTGATCTGCCGGCGCCTGCTCATGGCCTGGCACGATGACCACGTCTGGTCGGTGACCACGGTGATCACGGCCATCACGAGCACGAATCCCATTCCGGCCTGTGGATCGCTACCACAGCAGCGGGACCGCGGTGGAGCAGGCCGGCTGGAAGGTCCTGGACATCGAGCTCAAGAGGAAGGACCGGTCGAAGGACAAGGAGAAGAAAGAGGACGGGGAGGTGGAGGATCGTGAGGCCGACGAATCCCAAGATCTGCCGCCCGGCCTCGCCGCCCGGCAGCCGCAACGGGTGCTCGACGCGAAGGCCGTGTCCAAGCAGACCCGCCCGCCGAAGCGTTTCACCGAGGCCACGCTGCTGACGGCCATGGAGACGGCCGGTAAGACCCTGGACGACAAGGAGCTCTCCGCGGCGATGAAGGAGAGCGGCCTGGGGACGCCGGCCACCCGCGCGGAGATCATCGAGACCCTGCTGCGCCGTGGCTATATCGAGCGCCAGGGCAAGGCCCTGCACGCCACGGACAAGGGGGTCCGGCTGATCCAGATCGTCCATCCGCACGTGAAGAGCCCGGCGATGACCGGGCAGTGGGAGGCGCAGCTCCAGCGCATCCAGCGCGGGCAGGGAGAGCTGGCGAGCTTCCTCCAGGAGATCGAGGCGTATGTCAGTGAAGTCGTGGGCGCCCCCACCCGTAGCCCTCACCCCCCGGCCCCCTCTCCCATCCGCACTCCCACCCTTCCGGGAGAGGGGGAGAAAGCCCCGGAGGGGCGACAGAACGTAGCCCGGGGCGTAAGCCCCGGGGAGGAGGCCCGCCAAAACATCTCCGAGCCCCGGAGGGGCGACAGAACGCCTCTTCCCCCTTCTCCCGGGGGAATGGGAGTGCGGATGGGAGAGGGGGGCCAGGGGGGTGAGGGTCCACGCAGCCGCGACCTCCACGACCTCCTCCGCCACGCCTTCCGCCTCCAGTCCTTCCGCCCCTTCCAGGAGGACGTCTGCCGCGCGGTCACCGAGGGGCGTGACGTCCTCCTCGTCATGCCTACCGGGGCGGGCAAGTCTCTCTGCTATCAGCTCCCGGGTCTGGCGCGGGGCGGCGTCACGCTGGTGGTCTCGCCCCTCATCGCGCTCATGGAGGACCAGGTCGCCAAGCTGCGCGAGGTGGGATTGCGGGCCGAGCGCATCCACTCCGGCCGCGACCGGGCGTCCTCGCGCCAGGCCTGCGTCGACTACCTGGCCGGCCGGCTCGACTATCTCTTCATCGCGCCCGAGCGCCTCGCCGTGCCCGGCTTCCCCGAGATGCTCGCCAAGCGCAAGCCGGCGCTGGTCGCGGTCGACGAGGCGCACTGCATCTCGCAGTGGGGGCACGACTTCCGGCCCGAGTACCGGATGCTCGGCCAGCGCCTCCCGCTGCTCCGCCCATCGCCGGTCATCGCATTGACCGCGACCGCCACGCCGGTCGTGCAGGACGACATCTCGACCCAGCTCGGCCTGCAGACCCCGGGCCGCTTCATCCACGGCTTCCGCCGCACCAACATCGCCGTCGAGGTGGCCGAGCTGCGCCCCTCGGAGCGACGGGCGATGGTGCGCCAGGTCCTCGCCGCGGAGGGGCGCCTGCCCGCTATCGTCTATGCCCCGACCCGCAAGGAGGCGGATGCTCTGGGCGAGGAGCTGCGGGCCGAGATGCGGGCCGCCGCGTACCACGCCGGGATGACCGGCGCCGAGCGCGACCGCGTCCAGACCGCATTCCTCGCCGGCCGGCTGGAGGTGATCGTCGCTACGATTGCCTTCGGCATGGGGGTCGACAAGGCGGACGTCCGCACCGTGATCCACACCGGCCTGCCGGGGAGCGTCGAGGGCTATTACCAGGAAATCGGCCGCGCCGGCCGCGACGGCAAGCCGTCCCGCGCCATCCTCCTCTTCTCCTGGGCCGACCGCCGCAACCACGAGTTCTTCCATACTCGCGACTATCCCGAGCAGCACGTCCTGGACGGCATCTTCCGGATGCTGGGCCCCGAGCCCCTGCCGGGCGACAAGATCCGCCGGAAGCTCGACCTCGACGGGGAGGTCTTCGAAAAGGCGCTGGAAAAGCTCTGGATCCATCGCGGCGCCCGCGTCGACGCCGACGGCAACGTCAGCCGCGGCGAGGCCGCCTGGCAGCGGCCCTACCAGGCACAGAGCGACCACAGGCTCGCCCAGCTCGACCAGATCGTGCGTTTCGCCACCTCCCACGGCTGCCGCATGCTCCATCTGGTCCGCCACTTCGGCGACCAGGAGGACTCGGGGCAGGCCTGCGGCATCTGCGACGTCTGCGCCACGGCCGCCTGCGCCGTCCGCCACTTCCACCTCCCCACGCCGGACGAGGCGCGGGACCTGGAGCGGATTCTGCGCGCGCTGCGCCGCCGGGACGGCCAGAGCACCGGCCAGCTCTTCCGCGAGCTTTCCGGAAACGGCAATGGCGACGGCGCTTCTCCCGCCGCCCTGGCCGCCGCCCGCAAGGCCTTCGACCGCCTTTTGGGTGGGCTCACCCGCGCCAGCCTGGTCGAGATCCGCGAGGACTCCTTCGAAAAAGAGGGGAAGCTGATCCGGTTCCAGCGCGCCGCGCTCACGCACGAAGGCCTCCACGGCGGACCGGACGCCGCCCTGCTCGTGCCCCTCACCCTGGAGCCCGATCCACCGTCGAGGAAACGGGAGAAGAAGACTGCCAGATCTCGGAAAGAGCAGGACTCCGGGCCGCAGCCGGCCCGCTCCCGCGACGGCAAGCCGGTTCAGTCGGCGCTCCCCGGCGCCGAAGAACTCCTCGACCAGCCGCTGCCGGCCCTGGTCGAAGCCCTCAAGGCGTGGCGAAGGAACGAAGCCCAGCGCCGCGGGCTGCCCGCCTTCCGCATCCTCACCGACCGGGCGCTCCACGCCCTCGCCTCCACCCGGCCCCAGGACGAGGTGGAGCTGCTGAACGTTTCCGGCATCGGCCCATCGATCGTCACCAAGTACGGCCGCGAGCTCCTGCGGCTGGTCGCCACCCCCCCGAAATGAATCGGGGCGGCGGCGCCGGTTCTATACTGAGGCCATGACCCCCGAGACAACCCCCACAACAGCCCCAGAGCCTCCGGCCGGCCCCACGATCCTGGTGGGGACCGATTTCTCCCCGACCGCGGAAGCGGCCGTCGACTGGGCCGTCGAGCTGGCGCGACAGCAGGGCGCCCGCATCGAGCTCGTCCATGCGGTCTCGATCCCGCCGTCGATGCCGGGCTATGTCGCGCCCGGACCCGTCTTCGACGAGGAGGTGCGCGACGCCGCCCTCGGCCGGCTCGGCCAGGCCGCGGCCCTGCTCCGCGAGAGAGGCGTCGAGGTCGACACCCACCTGGGCCTGGGCACCCCGTCGCAGGTGATCCTCGACCGGGCGGAAGAGACCTCGGCTCTCGCCATCGTCATGGGGACCCGCGGGCTGACCGGCTGGCGCCATCTCCTCCTGGGCAGTACGACCGAGCGGGTCGTCCACGCGCGCCCCATGTCCCGTGCTCGCCGTCCACCCCGACGACCTCGGCCGGCACCGGCCGATCCGGACCATCCTGGTGCCGACCGATTTCTCGGAGGACGCCGGAAACGCCATCCGTACCGCCCACCAGCTCCTCGCCCCGCTCGAGCAGGACGCGCGGCTGATCCTGATCCACGCATTCAACCTGCCGATCGAGTACACGGCCTACGGCACGATCCCGACCTCGTTCAACTACCTCCAGGACGCCGGGCTCGAAGCCGAGAGGCTCCTCCAGGAGGCCGCGGACGGACTGGCACGGGAGGGCTTGACGGTGGAGACGGTCGCCCGGGAAGGTGATCCCGCCATGGTCATCGTGGAAGAGGCCCAGGCGCGCGGCGCCGACCTGATCGCCATGGGCACCCACGGTCACGGCGTCCTGCGGCACCTGCTCCTGGGCAGCACCGCCGAGCGGGTGGTGCAGCACGCCAACTGTCCGGTGATGACGGTGCGGAGGCCTACTTGACCCAGACCGTCTTGATGTTCACGAACTCGCGGATCCCGACCTCGGACAGCTCGCGGCCGTAGCCCGAGGACTTGATGCCTCCGAAGGGGAGCCGCGGATCGGACTTGACGATCCCGTTGACGAAGACGCAGCCGGCCTCGATCTCGGACGTCAGCGCTTCGGCGAGGACCGGATCGGCCGTCCAGATGCTCGCGCCGAGGCCGAACTGCGACCGGTTGGCCAGCTCGATGGCCTCGTCCCGGCCGTCCGCCCGGGTCACCGCCGCGACCGGCCCGAAAGTCTCTTCGTCGAAGGCGGCCATGCCCGGCCGCACGCCCGTGAGCACCGTCGGCGCGTAGTACCAGCCCTTGCCCGGCAGGCGGTGGCCGCCGGTGCGGAGCTGCGCGCCCGCCTCGACCGACCGCTTCACCTGGTCGTCGAGAGCGTCGAGCAGGTCGGCGCGGGCCAGGGGGCCGACCTCGTTCGCGCGGTCGAGCGGATCGCCCACCTTCAGCTCCGCCATACGGGCGACGAATTCCTCCTCGAAGCGGTCGGCGATCTTCTCGTCCACGAGGAAGCGCTTGGCGGCGATGCAGCTCTGCCCGGAATTGATGGTGCGCGCCCGGGCGGCCTCGCGCGCAGTGGCCGCGGGATCGGCGTCGGCGAGGATGATGAAGGGGTCGGAGCCGCCGAGCTCGAGGACCGACTTCTTGAGGTGCCGGCCCGCCGCGGCGGCGACCTCGCGACCCGCGCGGTCGCTGCCGGTGAGGGTCACGGCCCGGATCACCGGGTGGCCGATCAGCTCCGTGGCCCGGTCCGACGAGACCAGCAGAGTCGTGAACACGCCCTCCGGGAAGCCTGCCTCGCGGAAGACCTCCTCGATCGCCAGCGCGGTGCCCGGGACGTTGGACGCGTGCTTCAGGACCCCCACGTTGCCCGCCATCAGGGACGGGGCGGCGAAGCGGAAGACCTGCCAGAACGGGAAGTTCCAGGGCATGATCGCGAGGACCGGCCCCAGCGGGTCGTAGCGGACGCAGCTCCGCGAGGCGTCGGTCGCCGCCGGCTCGGTGGCGAGGAAGCCCTCGGCGTGCTCGGCGTAGAAATCGCAGACCCAGGCGCACTTGTCGACCTCGGCCTCTGATGCGGAAATGGGCTTGCCCATCTCGTCGGTCATCAGCCGGGCGTAGTCGGCGCGGTGCTCGCGCAGCCGGTCGGCGGCAGAGCGCATCAGCCGGCCGCGCTCGGCAAAGGGGACCTTGCGCCAGGCGGCGAAGGCCCGCTCGGCGGCGGCCAGCCGCTCGGCGACCTCGCGCGCGTCCGGCTCGGGGTAGTCGCGGATCAGCTCTTCGGTCGCGGGATTGACTGCTTTCATGACACACCCGGCCCAGGAGGGGTAATTGCGAATGGCGAACGGCGAATGGCGGAGAGGGAGGGATTCGAACCCTCGGTCCGGGTTTACCCCGGACAACTGCTTAGCAGGCAGCCCTGTTCGGCCACTCCAGCACCTCTCCACGGGTCCAACAGGGGCTCTCATTGTAGAGACCCCCCGCCCGCGAGTCAAAACAGACCTCGGGGGAAGGACGAACGGATAAACTACAGCCTCCCGCCGGGTATTCCTGAGGGAGACATGAGGGACATGGGCGACATGGGCAAAGACACCGATCTCACCGCCGTCAGCACGATTCGCTTCCTGGCCGTGGACATGGTCGAGAAGGCGAAGTCAGGCCATCCGGGAGCCCCCCTGGGACAGGCGCCGCTCGCCTATCTCCTGTGGACACGGCACATGCGCCACAACCCGGACAACTCCGACTGGCCCGACCGGGACCGCTTCGTCCTGTCCTCCGGCCACGCGTCGGCGCTGCTCTACGCGCTGCTCCACCTCGCGGGCTACGGCCTGCCCATGGAAGAGCTGCAGCGCTTCCGCCAGCTCGGCTCCAAGACCCCGGGCCATCCCGAGCACGAGCTGACCCGCGGCGTCGAGACCACCACCGGCCCACTCGGCCAGGGCCTCGGCAACGCTGTCGGCATGGCCATCGCCGCCAAGATGGCCGCGGCGCGATTCAACCGCGACGGGTTCCCCCTCTTCGACCACCGCGTCTGGGTCATCGCCAGCGACGGCGACATGATGGAGGGCGTGGCCTCCGAGGCCTCGTCGATCGCCGGCCACCTGAAGCTCTCGCAGCTCAAGGTCTTCTACGACGACAACGAGGTCTCGATCGACGGTCCGACGAGCCTCGCCTTCTCCGAGGACGTGGGCAAGCGCTACGAGGCCTACGGCTGGCGCGTCCTGCGGGTGGCGGACGGCAACGACCTCGACCAGCTCGAAAAGGCGATCGCCGAAGCCGAGGCCGAGGCCGAGCGGCCGACCCTGGTGGTCGTCCGCACCATCATCGGCTACGGCAGCCCCAAGAAGGCCGGGACCGCCGAGGCCCACGGCTCGCCGCTCGGGCCTGACGAGGTGATCGCCACCAAGCAGGCCCTCGGCTGGCCCACCGAGCCCACCTTCCTGGTGCCGGACGAGGGGCGAAAGCCCTTCGAGGAGGCCCGCGAGCGCGGCCGGCGGCTGGAAACGGAATGGAACGACCTGCTGCGGCGCTACCGCGAAGCGCACCCCGGAGACGCCGCCGACCTCGACCGCCGGCTGGCCGGGAAGCTTCCCGAAGGCTGGGAGGAGGCCCTGCCGACCTTCGAGCCCGGCGACAAGCCGATGGCCACGCGCTCGGCCTCGGGACAGGTGCTCAACGCCATCGGCGGCCGGCTGCCCGAGCTGGTGGGCGGCTCGGCCGACCTCACGCCGTCCAACGACACCCTCATCAGGGGCTCGGAGAGCCTCTCGGCCGAACACCCGGATGGCCGCTATCTCCGCTTCGGCGTGCGCGAGCACGGCATGGGATCGATCCTCAACGGCATGTCTCTGTCGCGGCTGTGGATCCCCTACGGCGGCACTTTTCTCATTTTTTCGGACTACATGCGTCCGCCGATCCGCCTGGCCTGCCTGATGAAGATCCAGGTGATCTACGTCTACACCCACGACTCGATCTTCCTCGGCGAGGACGGCCCCACCCACCAGCCCGTCGAGCAGCTCGCGGCCCTGCGCGCCATCCCGACCCTGACCGTCATCCGGCCGGCGGACGCCTGCGAGACGGCCGAGGCCTGGCGGGCGGCCCTCGAGAACCGGCACGCGCCTACGGCCCTCGCCCTGACGCGGCAGGCCGTGCCCATCCTGGAAGAGACCGCGGCCAAGGCGCGCGAGGGGGTGCGGCGCGGCGCCTACGTCCTCCTCGACCCGCCGGACGGCGACCCCGAGGTGATCGTGCTCGCCACCGGCTCGGAGGTCCACGTCGCCCTCGAAGCCGCGAAGAGTCTCGCCGGCAAGGTGCGGGCGCGGGTCGTGAGCATGCCGTCCTGGGAGCTCTTCGACCGCCAGCCGCAGGAGTACCGCGACTCGGTCCTGCCACCCGCCATCCGCAAGCGCCTCGCCGTCGAGGCGGCCAGCCCCTTCGGCTGGCACAAGTACGTGGGAGACCAGGGCGAGATTCACGGCATCGAGCGCTTCGGCGCCTCCTCCCCCTACAAGGATCTGGCCACCGAATTCGGCTTCACCGCGGACAAGGTGGCGGAGCGGATCGAGGGGTTGGTGAGATAGACCCGATGAAGAGAGCGAAGGGTCAGTCCCTGCGCTTCACGTGGATCGGGTTGCTCAACTGGAGGAACTTCACCTCGGTGGAGGTCTCCCTCCGGGACCGGGTCTTTCTGGTCGGCCCCAATGCATCCGGGAAGTCGAATTTCCTGGACGCCTTCCGCTTTCTCCAGGACATCGTTTCGGTAGGAGGTGGATTTCGAGACGCCGTCGGCCGACGTGGAAGTGTCTCGAAGCTCCGGTCTCTCGCCGCCCGCGGCCAGCAGACCCAGGTCGGAATCCGCGTTCAGATCGGTACAGATGAGGATCACTCGATCTGGGAATACGAGATCCGGTTCACGCAGGACAGCTCCCGACGACCCCTGCTGAAGTATGAGCGCGTAGCACACCATGAGCGGGATCTCTTCGTCCGTCCGGACGAGGCGGACTTGCAAGACCCTGAGCGGCTGACCCAGACCTATCTTGAGCAGGTGAACATGAACCGGGAATTTCGGGACGTCACCGAGTTTCTCGGCTCTGTCCGGTACCTCCACGTTGTTCCGCAGCTCATCCGCGAGCCAGACCGTTCAGTGGGGCGCCAAGACGATCCCTACGGGGGTGACTTCCTGGAGCAGATCGCGAGCAGCCAGGCCCAGACGCGGGACGCGAGGTTGCGCCGAATCCGTGAGGCGCTCGAGGTGGCGGTCCCCCAGTTGGAAGATCTCGAGCTCTGGCGCGATCCGGTCCGTGGGACCCCTCACCTGCGGGGCAAGTACAAGCACTGGCGCCCGCAGGAAGCATGGCAGACGGAGGAGGAGTTCTCCGACGGAACCCTCCGGCTGATTGGGCTCCTGTGGGCTGTGCTGGATGGCTCGGGCCCGCTCCTGCTCGAAGAGCCCGAGCTGTCGCTCCACCCCGAAGTCGTGCGGTTCCTTCCTCAGCTGCTCCACAGGGTGCAACGTGCATCGGGCCGCCAGGCACTGCTCAGCACACATTCCAAAGAGCTTCTCGAGGACGAAGGAATCGGCGTCGATGAGGTTCTACTGCTCGAGCCGGGCAGCGAGGGGACCGTCGTGCGGCCCGCCAGCTCTCTGCGTGAGGTCGGAGATCTCCTGGAAGGCGGCCTGACTCTGGCGGAGGTGGTCATTCCGCGGACCCGCCCCGAGAGGGCCGAACAACTCTCCCTGTTCGAGAGCTGAGCTGTCCTGTGCCGGCGGACCACCTCTTGATCTCCGGGGCTGTGGAAGGTCCGACCGACGAGGCCGTCCTGCGGAGGCTGGTGCAGGACTGCGGCGGCTTGGCCGGCACGGTCTACGGCAAGAATGGCAAGGGCCGCCTCCTGCAGCGTATTGGGGGTTACAACCTTGCAGCCCGCCACCATCCCTGGGTCATCCTGGTCGACCTTGACCGCGACGACGACTGCGCGCCGACTTTCGTCAAACGGCACCTGGAAAGCCCTGCCCCACATCTCTGTTTCCGGGTTGCCTTCCGGGAGGTCGAGGCCTGGCTGCTTGCCGACAGGGAACGCTTTTCCTCGTTCTTCGGTATTCCTCTCTCCAAGGTACCGGCGCGGCCGGAGGAGCTGCTCGACCCCAAGCGTGCCGTCGTGGATCTGGCCCGCATCTCCCGGCGTAAAGAGGTGAGGCAGGACATGGTGCCGAGACCGGAAAGCGGGCGGACTGTGGGACCCGCATACACGTCACGGATCATCGAGTACGTTCGGAATCTGGAGAAGGGATGGCGGCCGGCGGTCGGCGCCGAAAGTGCGGACAGCCTTCGGCGCTGTCTCCGTTGTCTCGAGAGGCTCGTGAAGAGCGCGAGGTGAGGGTTACAACTCGCTCTCCTCGAGCCGCCGGATGAACTCGGGGTCGAGCCCGGCGGCTTCGCGGCCTTCGCGGTGGAAGCGGGTCCCACGGGCGCGGGCTGGGCGGAGCGGCCAGGTGAGGTGGCTTTGCCAGGCGTCCCAGGCCGACTCCTCCTCTCCCTTGAAGACCTGGAGCCAGGTCCAACCGAAGCGGACGTGCTCGATCTCGTCCCGGTGGACCTGGTCGATCACCGCCGCCGTCTTGGGATCGCCGGCCCGCCGTGCCGCCTCGGCGTAGTCGACCGTGTGGTCGAGGTTGGCGTTCTCGAAGGTCAGCGACATGGCGCAGATAAAGTCCAGCGGCGAATGGATGGAGACGGCCTTCTTCCAGAAATAGCCGTTGACCGGGTAGTCGCCGAAGCGTGCCCCGGCGTCCTCCAGGCGGGCGATGTACATGCGGGTATGCCGCTGCTCGTCCAGCAGGATGCGGGCGAGCCCCTGCCGGAATTCGGCCGGCGTGTCCGGAAACGCCAGGAGCGCCCAGGCGAACAGCTCGGCCGCCTGGAGCTCGTGGTTGGCCAGGCCGTGGAGGATGCGCGGCCGTTGCGCCGGGTCCGGCATCCCTTCGATCGAGGGGACGTCGACTTTGGAGAACCGGAGGCCCAGCAGCCGGCCCGGCCCCTCGGCCCGGAAGGCCGGCCCGGGCTGCTCGTCCGTCAGCTCCTCCCGCGGCGGAGCCAGCTTGATAGAAAGGTCCTCGGTCGTCAGGACGGTCTGGGCGAAGTCACGGAGCTCCACAGGTGCCTCCCGCTCCAATCTAACCCAATCGGAGATAAGCTCATCGTCAACTATGAATCTCAAAGACATGGTCCTCCCAGGACTCCTCGCGGTCTCTTTGTCCGCCGCCCCGGCCGCCGCTCAGCCGGGCGGCCCTCTTCCGCTCCCTCTGTTCCCGCCGGACAACTGGTGGAACGTGGACATCAGCTCAGCGCCGGTCGATCCGAACAGCAACTCCTACATCGACTTCATCGGTGCGGACACCCGGCTTCACCCCGACTTCGGCGGCTTCGAGGCCCCCCCGTTGACCTACGGGGTGATCTACGTCAGCGTACCGGGGAGCCAGCCGCTGGTGCCGGTCACGTTCGTCGAGTTCGGCGACGAGAGCGACGATGGAGCGCCGGGCCGGCCGCCTGGCTATCCGATCCCTCCCGCGGCGAAGACGCAGCCGGGCTACATCGAAGGTGGGTTGCCGGGCAATGTGGATGTCTCCGGCGACCGGCACATGCTGCTCGTCGACCGCGACCGCCGGCTCCTTTTCGAGCTCTACCACACCTTCTGGAACGAGGATCTCGACCGCTGGGAGGCCGGCTCCGGCGCAGTCTTCCCGCTGGATTCGAACGCCCGCCGGCCGGAGGGGTGGACGAGCGCCGATGCCGCCGGCCTGGCGATCCTTCCCGGCCTCGTCCGCCACGACGAGGCCTTTGGCCCGGACCCGATCCGTCACGCCTTCCGCTTCACCGTGAGGCGGACGAACGGCCATGTCTGGCCCGCCTCGCACACGGCCGGGAACACGTCCGGCGCGCCGCCCATGGGCACCCGCCTGCGCCTCAAGGCGGGCAAGGACCTCTCGGGCTACCCGCCCGAGGTGCGGAGGATCTTCCAGGCGATGAAGACCTACGGCCTCCTGCTCGCCGACAACGGCACGGACATGTACATCACCGGGTCCCACGACGCACGCTGGGACAACGACGTGCTCAACCCCGCCTTCGCCTCGCTGCGCGCCTCCGACTTCGAGGTGGTGCAGCTCGGCTGGAAGCCGTCCGCGACCGCTCCGTGCGCGCCCGGCAACACCCGGCTCTGCCTGGGCGGCTCCCGCTTTCAAATCGAAGTCCGCTGGACTACGGCCGACGGCGACACCGGCTCAGGCCGCGCCGTGCCTCTGACCTCGGATACCGGCTGGTTCTGGTTCTTCTCCAACTCCAACGTGGAGCTGATCGTCAAGGTGCTGAATGCCTGCGCGCTCAACAACCGCTACTGGGTCTTTGCCGGCGGGCTGACCAATACCCGGGTCCAGATCACGGTCACGGACACCCTCCGGGGGACCGTGAAGCAGTACACAAACCCCCAGGGCAGGGCCTTCCAGCCGGTCCAGGACACGGGCGCGTTCGCTACATGTCCGTGAGCGCAGCGAGCAGGCGGTCGACCTCCTCGCGGCTGTTGTACATGCAGATGCCGGTGCGGAGGAGGCCGCCGTGCTCGGCGAGCCCCAGGGCCTCGACGGGCCGGAGGGCATAGAAATGGCCGTCCCAGACCTGGATGCCCTCGTCGCCGAGCCGCCGTGCGACCTCGATCGGACGATGCCCTTCCAGTGTGATGGAGACGGTCGGCGCCCGGCAAGGTAAGGAAAAATCAGGCCCCCAGACGGTGACTCCTGGGATCTGCCGCACGTTCTCGAAATAGTGGCCCGCCACGCCGTGCTCGTAGGCGGCGATGTCCGTCATCGCCGAGACCACGCGCTCGCGCAGCGTCTCTCCCTGCCCCCAGGAGGCGATGTACTCGATGGCGGCGTGGACCCCGGCGATCGCAGCATGGTCCAGGGTGCCGGTCTCGATCCGGTCGGGTGCGGTCACCTCCTGGGTGCGCAGCCGGTCCGTGCGCAGCCGCTCGAGCAGCCCGGGACGGGTGTACAGAAGGCCGACGTGCGGGCCATAGAACTTGTAGGCCGAGCAGAGGAGGAAGTCGCAGTCCAGCTCCATCACGTCCACGGGAAAATGGGCGGCGTAGTGGACGGCGTCGACCAGGAGCCAGGCACCGACCGCCGCGGAGAGCCGGCGGGCCAGGGCCAGGTCGTTGACCGTGCCCAAGGCGTTCGACGCCGCGCCGACCGCGACCAGCCGGGTGCGCTCCGTGATCTGCCGTTCCAGGTCCTCGGGATCGAGCGTGCCGTCCCGCCGCATCGCCGCTTCGCGGACCACGATCCCGCGCTCTTCCAGAGAGAGCCACGGGCCGCGGTTACCTTCGTGGTCGAGCTGGGTGATGACGATCTCGTCGCCCGGACGCATCTCTCGCGCCAGGGCCTGGCTCAGCAAGAAGGTCAGCGTCGTCATGCTCTGGCCGAAGGAGACCTCGCGCCAGCTCGGGGCGCCCAGGAAGGCGGCGGCCGCCTCGCGGGCCGCGAGGAGCATCCGGTCGGTCTCGCGGCTGGTGGCGAACTCGCCATGAGTGTTGGCGTTCGAGGTCCGGTAATAGCGGGAGATCGCATCGATCACGGCCTCCGGCACCTGGCTCCCGGCCGGTCCATCCAGGAAGGCGGCGGGGCGGCCGTTGACAGTGCGGGCAAGCGCGGGGAAACCAAGACGGCAGCGGAGGCAGTCGGTCTCGGTGAAGGGCATGGGAGCGGCATTCTAACGTGATAGCCTTCGAGCACTCGCCAAAAGGAGCCCCCGATGGCCGCGCCGAAACCCGACCTGCGACTCCCGCTCGATCGTGCCCGGAAGATCTTTCTCGCCGCGCAGGGACTGCCCGCGCGCGGCGGCAGGCCGCCGGCCCGGCTCCTGGAGGACACAGGCTTCGTACGCACCCTGGGCGGAGTGGACGTCTATATCGCCGTGCGGGCACGCCGGCCCGGCCTGCGGCGCGAGGACCTCGATACAGCGGTGGCGGAGCAGGCAGCCCAGGTGGTCCCGTCGGTGCGCGGCTGCATCTACCTGGTGCCGCGGCGGGATGTCCCCCTCGCGCTACGCGTCGCGGAGCTCCTCTCCCGCTCGCGGTCGGAGCGCGACCACGAGAAGGCCGGCATCCGGCCCGGCGAGGTCGAAGAGGTCGCCGAGGCGGCTTTCCAGGTGCTCGAAGAGCGCGGCTCCCTCACCACGGACGCCCTGCGCAAGGCCCTTCCCGACGGCGTCGTCCGCAGCCTCGGCGAGGCCGGCAAGAAGGTCGGAATCTCCTCGCCTTTGCCGCCGGCCCTGCGGCTGCTCGAATTCGACGGCCGGATCGAGCGCGTGCTCGAAGGCAGGCGGCTCGACAGCGAACGCTATCTCTGGCGCCCCCTCGCGGAGAGTCCCTTCGAGGAGGCCGACCTGCCCGACGACCCGATCGACCTCTACACCCGCCTGGCCGAGATCTTCTTCCGGACCGCAGGCCTCGGCACCCAGAAGGACTTCGCGGCCTGGGCCGGGATCGCACAGCGCGACGCCAAGGAAGCCATGGAACGGCTGCCGCTCCGGCCGGTCGCCATCGAGGAGGTCGGCGACATGCACTGGATCCTCGAAGAGCTGCGCGACCTGCCCGAGATCGCCGAGGAGGCCGCCAAGGCGGTGGCCCTCCTGCCGTTCGAGGACAACATCACGGCCCTGCACGGCGGCGCAAGCCTCCTGGTGGACCCGGCCTATCACGACACCCGGGTGCCGAGCTGGGGGTCGTCCAAGGACTCGACCCTCGGCGAGTCGCGCCACATGCAGATGCGGTCCATCGTCGCCGACGGCCGGATCGTCGGCTTCTGGGAGTACGACCCCGACGCCCGCGAGGTCGCGACCGGCTTTTTCGACACGGTGTCGACGGACACCGAAAACCGCATCCGGTCCGCCGCCGAGGATCTCGCCGGCTTCATTACCGACGACCTCGGCCACGGCCGCAGCTTCAGCCTCGACACCGACGACGAGCTGCGCCAGCGCTCCGCCTTCGTGCGCAAGATGAGTTAGGGGGCGGGAGGTCTCTGTCCACATCGCGCATGGTGGTGAACCCGGCTTCCAGATCCTTCTTCGCCGCCGCCACTCCCTGAATGGTCCGGAATGCCTGCGACTTTGTGACCACCGGCGGCGCGCCACGCTCGTCCTCGGGCTGGAGCAGGACGTGCGTGTGGCTGTCGATCAGCCCCGGCAGGCAGGTGTAGGCCGACAGGTCGACCACCTGCGCCCCCGCCGGCACCGAAGCGCCGGGCCCCACCCGTTCGACCCGGTCGCCGCGCATGAGGACCATGGTGTTACCCGCCATCGAGCCGTCGACCGGATTGAGCAGCCGGCCGCAGCGGAGGACGGTGACGGGGTCAGGAGCCGCGAAAAGCGGCGCGGCGCACAGCAGGGCACAGAGGGCGGACAGGGCTTTCGGTGCCATGGCGATTCCTTGGAAGAGGAACGTACGGCCGGATCGTAGCACGGCCATCCCAGCAGAATCTCTCGAACGGTTATACGTATTCCTATTGACCTCCAGGCGGTTGTTATCTATCATCCAGTGGTTAACTAACCGTATATCCATCATGCTTTTCCGAATTCCTCCCCTCCAGCCCCAGGAAAAAGAGGCCCTCGATCAGATCGAAGAGCTGAAGCGGACGCTTCGCTATGCCGTGACCACCGGACCCCGGAGGTGGTCCGGCCTCCTGCGGCGGAGCTCGTTCGCCCGGGTGATCCGCGGGTCGAACAGCATCGAGGGGTACAACGTCACCTTGGACGATGCGATCGCCGCGGCGGAAGGCGAGGAGCCGCTGGAGGCCAGCGAGGAGGTGTGGCAGGAGATCCTCGGCTACCGCACGGCCATGACCTACGTCCTGCAACTGGCGGACGATCCGCACTTCCGCTACTCGACGGACCTGATCCGCAGCCTGCATTTCATGATGCTGCAGCACCGGCTCACGAAACACCCCGGCCGCTGGAGACCGGGGCCGATCCTGGTGCACGACCAGGATCGAGATGAGGTGGTCTACGAGGGGCCGGACGCGCGGGTGGTCCCCACGCTGATGGAGGAGCTCGTCGAGTCGCTGAACGCGCGCGACACGCAGCCCGACCTGGTCCGGGCGGCCCTGGCGCATCTCAACCTGGTCATGATCCATCCCTTCTCGGACGGCAACGGCCGCATGGCGCGCGGCCTCCAGAGCCTGGTCCTGGCCCGTAGCGGGACCCTGGCTCCGCAATTCGCCAGCATCGAGGAGTACCTCGGACACAACACACAGGCCTACTACGAGATCCTCGCTGCCGTGGGAGGAGGCTCCTGGCAGCCGGAACGGGATGCGCGCCCCTGGATCCGCTTCTGCCTGACGGCCCACTACCGTCAGGCGGGGACCCTCTTGCGGAGGAGCCGCGAGCTCGAACGGCTTTGGAGCCTTCTCGAGCAGGAGGTGGCGAGGCGGGGGTTGCCCGAGAGAATGATCCCGGCCTTGGCCGATGGGGCGCTGGGCCACCGCATCCGGAATTCCATCTACCGGTCGGCGGCGGATGTGTCGGACCAGGTTGCGGGTCGCGACCTCAAGACCCTCGTCGACCAGGGACTGCTCATGTCGAAAGGCGAAAAGCGAGGCCGCTTCTACATGGCCTCGCCGTTCCTGCGCGAGCTGCGCGATCGGGTGCGCGAGAAGAAGGGGATCGAAGACCCCTTCGAAGCCCTCACCACAAAGCCGTGACGCCGAACCCCGCGTAGACCCCTTCGTCGCGGGGCCGGCCGGGGAAGAAGCCGTCGGACTTGGAGCCGACCTTGGCGGCCAGGCCCCAGCGCGGGCCGAGACGGGCGTCGATTTCGGCGTTCACGTTCCAGCCGGTCCCTTCGTAGAGAGCCTCCCGGGACACGGGCTCGTCCCAGGTGTCCGCCTGGACGGCGAGATCCAGCCGCTCGCCGAGCCTGAGACCGTGAATCGCGGCGCCGAAGCCGTAGGTCCGGTCGACCGAGGAGTCGAGGTCCCTTATATATAAGGTCAGCACCCCCCAGCGGGTGGCGGCGTGGAGGTCGAGGAAACGCGAGACCTCCTGGGGACCCAGGGCGGCGCGGGTGCCGAGGGTCAGGCCGAGGCCGTCGCCGAGCCTCAGGACCGGCGGATGGACCCGGGTCCGGCCGCCGATCACGTGGTCGCGGAAGTAGGCGTAGACGGCGGAGATCAGGGACGGGTCCAGGGCATTCCAGATCGCGGCGGTCCGCAGGTCATCCGACATGTCGTGGAGCAGGTGCTCCGAAAGGTCGACGGCATAGACGCCGTTCCAGACGTCCTCCGGGGCAGTCCCGCGCCGCTGGGCCTGGCGCGCCACGAGATAAAAGGCGACATCGTTCCCCTTCTGGTACTGGTCGACGAAGCCGTCCTCTCCTTCGTCGTCCGGCTTCGCCGTCTCCAGAATGTAGGCCGTCAGGTCGAGCTTGGTCATCAGGGCCAGGGGGATCTTGGCGCCGTCGACCCCGTCCGGCCGGAGCGCGTCGAGCAGGATCCGGTGGGCAAGCACCCCGTCCGCCTCGGCGCCGCCGGCCGCGAGGAGCATGTTCTCTTCGTTGGTCCGCGGGGCCCTGTCCACCGAGGTGCCGCCGGAGAAGTCGTAGTTGAAGACATAGCTGGGCCCGAGCCCGAATTCCCGCCCCCGGCCGCCGTGCCCGCCCACTTCGTGCTGGACCAGCAGGAGGGCCGCGGCGACCGGGAACTCATAGGCCGGAGCCACCCCCGGGTGGCGTTTGAGGCCCGGGATCGACCCGAAGGCCCGGCTCACAACGCTGTGCAGCGAGGCCACGGTGCGCCCGCCGAAGTCCATCCCCGGCTCGGTCTCATAGCCGACGAAGATCGGATCGAAGGTCGCGCTTCCAGTCTCATCCTGGGCGAAGCTGGCCGGGGGGAGCAGGAGCGCGATCAGGAGGGGACAGAGCAGGGTGAAGGCGCGGGCCCGGAGCATGGTCCGTACTCTATCGCGGGGGACATATCGCGGCGCGAAGTGGTATAGCGTTCCGCCATGACCGACTACGAAGCGATGTTGCAGGTTGCCCTGGAGGAAGCCCGCCAGGGTCTGGCCGAAGGGGGTGTTCCGATCGGCGCCGCGCTGTTCGACCGCACGGGCCTCCTGCTCGGGCGCGGCCACAACAGGCGGGTGCAGGAAGGCGACCCTTCGGTCCACGGCGAAACCGACGCCTTTCGGAAAGCCGGCCGGCAGCGCAGCTACCGCGACAAGATCATGGTCACCACCCTGGCGCCGTGCTGGTATTGCAGCGGCCTGGTGCGCCAGTTCCAGATCGGCACCGTGGTCGTCGGCGAGTCCGTCAACTTTCAAGGCGGCGTCGACTGGCTGCGGGCAAACGGCGTCGAGGTGATCGACCTGCAGTCCGAGGAGTGCATCAAGCTCCTCGGTGACTGGATCGCCGCGCATCCCGAGATCTGGAACGAAGACATCGGAGAGGAGTGACCATGGAGATCCTCGGCGTCCTCCTGATCGACGCGGGGATCGCGGCCTCCTTTCTTGGAACGGTCTCGCTGATCAAACCGCTCCGGTTCCTGGGGATCCGAAGCCGCTGGCGTGGCGCCGCCGTGCTCGGGCTCGGTCTGGCCTCCATTGTCGCCGGGATGTCGCTGCCGGCCTCGCTGCGCCGGGCCGCGCGCCGGGAGGCGCTCATAGACAATTTCGTGCCGGCCTGGCAGTTCGCGGAATTCCATGAGATCCGGGTCCAGGCCCCGCCGGACAAGGTCTGGGATGCGATCAAGAACGTCACGGCCGAGGAGATCTGGCTCTTCCGGACCCTCACCTGGCTCCGCGCGCCGCGCCGGGGCGACATATCCATCCTCAATGCTCCGGAGAAGCTGCCGATCCTTGAGGTCGCGACTTCCACGACCTTCCTGGAGCTCGCTGAGGAGCCCAACCGGGAGCTCGTCGTCGGCACGATCGTCGTCGCTCCGGGAGGCAGGCCGCGGCTCACCCCGGCCGAATTCGCCGCGCTCGAGCAGCCCGGCTACGCCAAGGCCGCAATGAATTTCCGGATCGAGGACGAAGGGGGCGGCTGGACCCGCGTGACCACCGAGACCCGGGTCTATGCAACGGACGCCAGGGCCGGCCGGCGCTTCGCGCCCTACTGGCGCGTCATCTACCCAGGAAGCTCGTTCATCCGGGTGATGTGGCTGCGCGCGATCCGTGCCCGAGCCCTCATCCCCTGACCCCACGGGCGTTAACTTATCGATCAACCCACGGCAGCGGGTACAGCGGGAAAGGCCCCGGAGGGGTCCACGGCGTGTAGCCCGGGGCCAGAGCGACGAAGGAGCGGCGGCCCCGGGTCTGGAAATGAAAAATGTTCCCAAAGCCCCAGAGGGGCGGCAGCAGATCGGCAGGGCACAGGCTTGCTGCCGCCCCTACTAGTTGCGACTTTCGCGGCACCAAGGCTGCCAAACTCCTTCTCAAGGTGCCTCGGCGCTCTTGACGCAGGTTAGGAAGAGGCGTAGAGTGCCGCTAAGTCGAAGAGGATAAGCATCTTGTACGCTCGACACCCTACAACCGGCCATGGAGTCAACCCGCAGCTTGTTTCGTATATGCCCGCGGGCAGTGTATCGGCGAATATGTGAGGCAGAGGTCTCTACGCCAAAGGCACCCCGGCAGCGCAAATGACCAAACCATTCCATGAGCCGAACTTTTGAACAGATCGTCATCTTGGTTGCGAGCCGTGATGTGCGGGTCTCGGAGCATGGCTACGACGAACTCGCAGCCGATGGCATTCTCGTCCGTGATGTTGTCGCTGGTGTCCACGAGGGTGAGGTGATTGAAGACTACCCAGACTATCGGAAAGGCCCTTGCGTTCTGGTGTTGCAGAGGGATCAAGGCGGCACGCCGATTCATGTTGTGTGGGGTATCCCGAGCGGCAAATCATCCCCAGCCGTAGTGGTGACGGCGTATAGGCCAAAGCGTGAGAAATGGACCGACGACTACAAACGTAGGAGAAGGCAATGAGCAGGCGTCACAGGAAGTTCGTTCATGAAGGAGAGTACGCTGCGGAGGTTGAGGTCGATCTCATCGAGGCAGAGGAAGAGTGGTCCCCGTATTTGTCACTTGAGGATGCTGAGAAGCTCGACGCTGCCCGTGAAGCCCTTCGCCACGGCGATGTCAGAGAAGCAAGCAAGATTGGGCGCGTGTACCGACTGACTCCGCTGTCGGCATGATTACACACTGGCGAGAATCCGAGGCTTGCAGCGGCCGGGCTTCGCCGCCGAGGCTCTTTTTCAACAACCGGGACCACTCTTCCGCCGCCATTGACTTGCCAGGGCTTGAGCCTCCTTCCAGGACACCTTCATGCGTGATTTCCCGCCGCAGCTTTCTGCACGAATCCTTTATCCGACAGCAACCGAAAAAAGAGAGTCCGATGAGAATGACCATCAAAATGACACTCGCCGTCACGATGCTTTCCATCCTCATGCCTTGTGGGGTTATTTGCGCGCAAGCCGCTGGCCCGACCAACCAACCAATCGCTGCAGAACTACAACCTCTCCAAGGAACATGGGAGGGAGTCATGGTGGGTAATGAGTCGGACGGCAAAATCACCGTGACGATCACCGGCAATTCACTCCACTTTAGCCGAGACACGAACTTTTGGTTTGAGACGACATTTACACTGCCTGCAGGCACATACCCACAGCAGCTACACGCCACAATCAAAGATTGTCCGCAACCGTGCGATGACATCGGTAAAGTGGTCTTCGCCATCTTCAAGATTGAGGATGGGACACTGACCTTGGTCGGGATCCAAGCCAGCGCCGTAGAGCCGCCGAAAACCTTTGGCGAATTCCCAGGTTTTCAAGACAATAGCGTCTTTCACTACGAGCTCAAGAAGATTCAACCTTCGATTTTTCGCGACGAGGTCAAGCAGGTCCAACCTCAAAAGAAGGTTACCCAACCACCCAACAAATCCAATGAACCGAAAACGCCTTAACTATGCGCTGCAGCGAACGGCGGCGGGGCGTCGCGGTAGTCGGCACGTTTCGTGGCCGCCGTCGCTTCGCGGGAGAACACGGTTCAGCAGGACTTGGTGATTGGAAGCGCCCTCAAAGGATAAAACGCGGTGAGCCCTTGGTGGATAGTAGAAGGCCAGGATAAGGAAAGGCGCTCTCGGCCAGGGTGGGGCGGCCTTCGTATTGCTTTTATTCTTGTTTCGATGGCGTCCCTATTTTTTGCCTTTCTAGCATTCTCAGAGGGAGAAAGTTGGGTTAGAGTATCAAAGCACTTAACGATTGCAATTCTGTTTGGCCTGCTTGCCGCTAAGGGACCGAACATAACGTCAACCAGCGCGGCCGTGAAGCTGCTTGCGGCTGCTGTCTTTTTTGTGTACACGATTCTATTGGTGATTCAGATCGTCATGGAGTAGCCGTCTTGATAACTACTCCGGTGTGCCAGGCGGTCGAGCGGACGGCAAGCCGTCACTCATCGCCGGCAACGTTGGCGGCATAAGAGGAGCGTTCAAGCCGTGACTGTGCCAGAAAAGAAAAGACGTATACCGATTGCACCGGCCGTCAGGGAATCGGTGTTACGTGAGTTCAATCATCGCTGCGCGATCTGTGGAGCTGATAGGCCGCAAATCCATCACATCGATGAGGACCCAAGCAACAATACTCTCGATAATCTCTTGCCAATTTGTCCTAATTGCCATCTCACTGATTACCACAATCCGACTGTTCCAACGAGTCCCGAGAAGCTGGCCCTTTTTCGTAAGTACAAAGACCCGGTGATACTCTCTCCTCAGTTCGAGCCTCTATTTTCCCGGTTCAGATTCTTAGCCCATATTGCCGAAACGGAGCGGATTGATGACTTAGCAAGAAGAGCACAAGAGCTGGTCGATTTCGTCTTCCACCTTCAGATGGGACAGTTTTATTGTAAGCGCATCGCCGAGTTGACAGCTATGCCTTCTAGAAGTGGGATCAGCGTAGGTGGCCTTCCAGATCCACGTGAACAGGAGGAGAAGAGGCAGTTCGCAATTGAGTATCGTAAGCAGCTGAGTTTTGCCCGGCCGGAGATCTACAGTCTAATCATGGAGCTATTACGCTATCAGAACTGGCTGCCAAATTCTGCGCCCAGCCCGAGCCTTGCAGCGGACGGCTGGCGCCGCAGCTGAAGGCCCATCTACGTCGTTCAGGACTGACGTGCCGGCCGCAGAGGATCGCGGCTGAAGGCGTGAAAAGCGGCTTCTGACGCAGCCCAGCGAAGACGGGTCTACATATCGTTCTTGCGGTTCCATGTAACTGACGGGGTGGAGCTGCTATCGTCCATAGGCGCGTATTCACGGGATGGAGGCATCGGTTGGGGATACTGCCATCTGCCCAGTGTAAGCTTATCTGTGCTGGATAAGCTTACACTGGCTCAGATAACGGTATCTGCGCCAGATAGTGTTATTCACGCCAGATAAGCTTACACTGGCTTGGATAAGCTTATCTGCGCCGGATAAGCTTATCCGTGCTGGATAACGGTATCTGCGGCAGATAGTGTTATCTGGGCCAGATAAGCTTATCTGCGCTGGATAAGCTTACACTGGCGTGGATAGCGTTATCCGCGCCGGATAGTGTTATCCGCGCCAGATACGCTTATCCGGCTTGGATATGCTTATCTGTGTCGGATACGCTTACACTGAGCTGGATAACGTTCTCGGCGCCAGATAATTTAAACAGCGGTGGATGCCTGTGGAGAAGGGCGCGGAACAAGGGGGAGCGTGGCGGGCACGCTCCCCGGGGAAAGGCCCGTGAGGTCGAGTTTGACCAACGCTACGTCTGGGACTGGAGAGCTCTCGCGGTCTTTCAGACCGCAGGGTTGTAGGGGCTTATTGACCCAGGGCATCGGCCTTCGGCCTCAGATGCCCTGGGCTAGAATCTCCCGGCCCGTTAGGCCGGTTTTGTTAGGCGCTCTTACTGCGGATTGATCGCGAGTGCCGCGGGAGTGATGGGGTCGGGCGGCGTTTTGGCTTTGCGGCCGCGGAAGGGCTGCAGGTGGAATTCCGCGAGCTTTTCCGATCGCAGGCCGTAGTGCTCCTGGAGGACCTTGCCTGCCGCGGTCGCCAGCCTCTCGCCTTCGGTGAGCAGCGCCCTGATTCGCTGGCTCGCCTCCTGTTTGCTGGCGGTGAGTGCGGCCTGCTCCCGCGCGACTCCTTGCGCTTCGGCCAGGATCGCCTCGATCCGGACCCGAATGCCGTCCAGGTGGGGGATGTTGGCAGCGTTGGCGAGCAGCGCGGCGATGAACCGTGCCAGAGCGCCCAGTTTCCCTGCATAGGTACGTTCAGACATTTGCTTCTCCTTCTTGAGCCCGAGGGCTCGACCGTCCGGTGCCGGAAGCGGCGCCTGACGTGCGCATAGACTGCACGGCTTGCTGCCCTATGTCAAGGGCTTCGTTGAATTTTCCCGTCGAGTGTGTCAGTCTACCGCATATTGAAGGAGGCGCGATGATACCGATCGACCGAGTAAGACGATCGGGAGCGTCAGGCTCTTTGACAACAGAGAAGGACGGCGGCCCCCGGGTCCAAGGGCTCCGCCGTCCGCCTGGACGGGTCTGCTGTGTTCCGGCGGACCCGGTCCCTGTTTCCCGGGCACCAGTTCCGCTTTCCCGGCACCGTTTTCCGTTGCGGCGCGCCTCCGCTATGATCCCGGCATGAGCCTGACTGTCGCCACCTGGAACGTCAATGGAATCCGCGCCCGCCAGGAGCAGTTCCTGGAGTGGGTTGGCCGCGACCGGCCGGATGTCATCTGCCTGCAGGAGATCAAGGCCGCCCCGGCCCAGCTCAACGAGACGATCTGCAGCCTGGACGGCTACTGGTGCTTTTGGCATGGCGCCGGCGGCTACTCCGGGGTGAGCCTCAACCTCCGACGGGACGCCTTCCCGCAGATCCCCATCTATGGCCATCCCGCCTTCGACCACGAGACGCGGATCGTCACGGCCGAGGCGGGCGACCTGGTGGTGGCCTCGGTCTACGTGCCGAACGGGGGCAAGGACTTCGCCGCCAAGATGCGGTTCCTGGAATCCCTCAGGGACTGGGCCGGCGAGGTGCACCGCTCGGGCCGGCGCCTTCTGCTCTGCGGCGACCTGAACGTCACGCGGTCCGACCAGGACGTCCATCCCAAGGAGCGCAAGCCCAAGATCATCGGCCAGCTCCCCGAGGAGCGCCAGCTCTTCGCCGACCTCCTCGCCCAGGGGCTGGTCGACGTCGGCCGCGCCCTCGATCCGGACAACGCCGACCTCTTCACCTGGTGGGCGCCGTGGCGGAACATGCGCCAGCGCAACATCGGCTGGCGGATCGACTACATCCTGGCCAGCGAGTCCCTCGCCGCGACCGCGCAGGAGTCGAAGGTCCTCGCCAGCGTCGGCACCAGCGATCACGCGCCGGTGGTCGTGCGGTTCGAATCCTCACCCCCCTGGCCCCCCTGACCCATCGCTCTCCCCCCAACCGGGAGAGGGGGGAAGAGAGAGGTCAGAACGCCCTGGTATCCGCCTTCCCGCAGTACGTCCCCGGCGGGTTGTGGTAGGTCTTGACCGCGCCGGTCTGCATGTCGGTCACGGTGATCCAGTACTCCACGTCGGAGAGGGCGCCGTAGAAGAACCAGATCTTGCCGCCCAGGGGCCGGCCGTCCAGGACCTTGACGAACAGCTCGACGTTGGCCGGATCGAAGAACCAGAACGAGCCGGTCGCATCCGTCCGCGGCACCGCGCCGGCCTGCCCCTCTTCCGTGCCCGTCTTCCAGCGCGCCTCGACGTGGAAGCGTCCGCCGAACAGGCAGAGGCCCTCGGCTCCGGGAAGGCATGGGCCCGTCGATTCCTGCGGCGGCGGCAGCTCCATGGCCGCAGCGTTGAGCAGCTCGAAGTCCGGTTCGACGACCTTCCCGCCTTCTCCGGGGAAGCCTGTCGTGTCCGCCTGGCCGCAGAAGGTGCCGGCCGGGTTCCGGTAGGTGCGGACCTGCCCGGTTTCGTGGTCGGTAACGGTCACCTCGTACTCGATGTCCGTGAGGGCGCCGAAGAACACCCACCAGCGGCCGTTGATCTCCCGGCCGTCGAGCACCTTGACGACCAGCTCCAGATTGGCCGGATCGAAGAACCAGAAGAACCCCGATTCGAGGCTCTCCGGCACGGCCTGCCCCACTCCTTTCAGACCCCCGTTGTGCTGGTCGCGCCAGCGGACCGCGACCTCGAACCGGCCGCCGGCCAGGCAGAGGCGGTCCGGCCCGGGGACACAAGGCGTGATGACGGCGATGTTCGGGAGGGACCAGAGCTCGCGGCCTTCCGGGGAGGTCGCCGCAAAGAAGATGCGCCCGTCCGCGACCGTGATCTCGGACGGCGCCGAGGAGTCGGGCCCCGGAGCGAGGTCCTGCACGCGGGAGGTGCCGGCGGCGGTCCCGTCGCTCACCCACAGCTCGCCTCCCGTCGACCCGTCGTCGGCCGCGAAAAGCACGACGCGGCCGGCCGCGGTGAGCCACCGGGGGTACGAGCTGGCCGGACCGGGCAGGATGTCGGCGACCCTGCGCGCGCCGGCGCCGTCGCTCACCCACAGCTCCTGGCCGGCATCGTCGCTCCAGGCGGTGAAGAAGAGCTGGTCACCGGCGACCACCGGCTGGTGGCCGGTCCGGGGCAGCCCCGCCGCCGCGACCTCCTGGACCAGGACCGTGCCCGGGAGCGTGCCGTCGCTCTTCCAGAGCAGATCCCGGCCCTGTCGGTCGTACGTGAAGAAGAAAATCTGACCTTGGAAGACGGTCAGGTCGCTGGGCGAAGAGCTGTCGATTCCCGGGACGAGGTCGGCGACCTGCAAGGTGCCGCCTGTGGTGCCGTCGCTCTGCCAAAGCTCCTCGCCGGAATCTTCGCCGTAGGTTGTGAACAGGGCCGCCGGCCCGCGGGAGATGAGGTTGGAGGGAGATGAGCCGAAGCGCCCTGGGTAGAGATCCTTGACCAGAATGGTGCCGGTCGCCGTGCCGTCTGTCCGCCACAGCTCGGTCCCTTCGGTGCTGGTGGTCGCGGCGAAGAGCACGGTCGATCCTGGCAGGCCCAGTGGGGTGAAGTAGCGCGGACGCGAGGAAAGGGGCTTCGGCGACGGCCCTGTTCCCAGGCCCGGTTGGATGTCCTTCATCAGCGCAGTGCCGGCGGAGGTTCCATCGGAGGCCCAGAGCTCGAAGCCGGCCTCCTCCTCCACGCCTTGCCGCTCGGCGCCGAGGAGCAGCCTGTTGCCGGCGGTGATCAGGCCTGTCACCTGAAGATGCGGCTCGAACCGCCGCGTGCCGGAGGCGGTTCCGTCGGTGATCCACAGACCGGTGCTGTCGGTCACGAAGTAGTCGTTGCCCATCCGCGCACCGAGCTCGGGCACCCCGGCCTGCTCCGCCAACTGGATGGTGCCGGCGGCCGTTCCATCGGAGAGATGGAGGCTGTGCGTCACGCCGCCGACCGCGTTCTCGTCCCTGGCGCCGAACAGGACCGAGCCACGGAAGGGGCGGAGCCCCCGCGGGTCCGCGGAGCCGGGATCGGCGTGGATGTCCCGCACCAGGTAGGTGTCGCCGGGGGTGCCGGTGGTGATCCACAGCTCGCGCCCGGTGCCGGTCCGCTCGGCCGTGAAGAAGAGCCGCTGATTCACAGCCGTCAGGCTCGCGGGCTGGTGGTCACCCGGGCCGGAGACGGCGGTTTCCATCAGGCGGACCGTGCCGCTCTCGGTGCCGTCGCTCACCCAGAAGCTCCGATCCGCCGGCGGCAAAGTACAGCCGGCCCTCCATCACCGTGAGGCTCTCCGGGCTCGACGAGCCGGCGCCAAGCCGGATGTCGCGGACCCTGTACGTGCCGACAGCGGTGCCGTCGGTCACCCAGAGCTCGCGGCCGGAGGAGCCGGAGCTGGCGGCGAAGTAGATCTTCGCGCCCAGGCGGGTCAGCTCGGAGGGAGTGTCGGAAAAAACGACGAGCAGGGTGATTCCGGAGGAATCCGCTCGCCAGAGCTGCTTGTCGAAGCCGAAATACCAGGCCCCGTCATGCTCCACCAGACGTGGCGGCGGCTCGTCGGACCTCCCGCAGACTTCACCGATCGGACTGAGGGCGGAGACGCTCGAGGCGCTCCTCAGAAGCTCGCGGCAAAAGCCACCCTGGGGGGGAGGCGGCGCGATGCGCCAGGCCAGGAGATCGCTTCCGGACGTCGTGATCCAGCCGGAGTTCTGGTCGCCGGACCAGCAGGAGCCGGGGCACAGATCCTGGATCAGCGAGGTTCCTTCCACGGTGCCGTCGCTCCTCCAGGGCTCCACGCCACGCCCGCTGGACTCGGCGCGGAAAAACACCATGGACCCGTTCGAGATCAGGTCGGAAATCTTGCCGAAGGGCTGATCCGGCAACGGCTGAGTCCCGGCGCGGGTTCCGTCCGTACGCCAGAGGCCACCAGGATAGGCATTGAAGAGCAGCTTGCCGGCCATTTGTACGAGCGGCGTGCTCGGCGGCACTCGATCGAAGCCTGCCAGCTCCGAAGTGCTGCCGCACACCCCCGGGCAGATGTCCCGGACGAGAAGGGTCTCCGCAGCGGTGCCGTCGCTGCGCCAGAGCTCCCGGCCGGTGATTCCATCGCTGGCAAAGAAGTAGAGATCCCCGTCGAGCTCCGCGAGCGCTTCGGGGCTGGAGTCGCAAGGGCCCGGACAGATGTCCCGGACGAGGCGTGTCGTCCCCGATGTCCCCTGGCTGCGCCACAGCTCCCGGCCATGGGCCGCATCCCGCGCGACGAAATAGAGGACGCCGTCGATGTCCAGCATCTCCGTTGCCGCCAGGCCGCTGCCGTTGTCCGCCCGGGTATTGAGGTCGGCCACCTGCACCGGTTGCGCGGCTCCGGCGAGAGCGGGGAACACGAGAAGGATAAGAACAGCCCTACGGAGGAGGTCGGGCATGGCGTCTCCTTGGGGACAGGCTCCATTCTAAAGGAAAATGGGGAAACAGCATAGTTCCTCCAGCCTTCACGGGCCAACTGGCATAATGAAACCTGCGGCGCTCCGGAACGTTTGACGGCAGAGAGCTTTTCTCTGGAGGGTCCCTCAATGCTTCCGAAAGCCTGCAAGATGGGAGTCCTGCTCGGGTCCTTGCTGCTCGCCGGGAGTGCCCTGCGCGCGGCCGAGCCCCCCGCCATCCCCCGCGTCGAGCTGCAGCCCTACCAATTCGAAATCGCCGGCGGGCAGGCGGTCGACGCGGAGAAGGGGTGGCTTACGGTCCCCGAGAACCGGAAGAAGCCGGGGAGCCGCACCATCAGGCTTGCCTTCGTCCGCTTCAAGGCCACCGGCGAGAAGCCCGGCCCGCCCATCGTCTACCTGGCCGGCGGACCCGGAGGCTCCGGCATCCAGGCCGCCCGGGGCTCCCGCTTCCCCCTGTTCCAGGCTCTGCGTGAATTCGGCGATGTGATCGCCTTCGACCAGCGGGGCACAGGGGAGTCGGACCCGCCCATGGTCTGCTCCGACACCCCGGCGCGCAACCTGCCGCTCGACCGGCCGGTTTCGAAGGACGAATACCTCGACGCCTGGATTGCCCAGTCCCGCCGCTGCGCGGAGGTCATGCGCCAGCGGGGGATCGACCTCGCCGCCTACAACACCGAAGAAAACGCCGACGACCTCGACGACCTGCGCCGGTCCCTCGGCGCCGAAAAGATCTCCCTCTGGGGCATCAGCTACGGCACCCACCTCTCCCTGGCCACGATCCGACGCCACGGCCCCCACATCCACCGGGCCATCCTGGCGGGCATCGAAGGGCCGGACCATACCGACAAGCCCCCGCACCAGCAGCAGGAGCTGCTCGCAGCGATCGCCGCCCTGGTCAAGAAAGACCCGAACGCGGGCCCCCTCGTCCCCGACCTCCTGGGCCTGATGCGCACCACCCTGTCCCGGCTCGAGAAGGAGCCGGCCTTCGCGACGGTCACCGACCCGCGGACCGGCCAAACCACCCGGGTGGGGCTCTCGAAGCTCGACCTCCAGGTCGCCACCGCCGAGCTCCTCACCGGGCCGGACAGCTTCGCAGTCCTGCCGGACCTCTACTTCCGCCTGGCCGCCGGCGACTGGCTCCCGCTGGCCCTCAACGTCGTTCCTCAGCGTAGCGGCAGCCTGCCGGTCTCCGCCATGACCTTCGCCATGGACTGCGCCTCCGCCGCCACAGCGGCCCGCCGCAAGCGGATCGCCGACGAGGCGAAGACCACTCTCCTGGCCGATGCCATCAACTTCCCCTTCCCGGGCCTCTGCGTCGGCTGGAACGTGCCGGACCTGGGCGACGCCTTCCGCTCCCCGGTGATCTCCGACGTCCCGACCCTCTTCATCAGCGGCACCCTGGACGGCCGCACTCCGCCCGAAAACGCCGAGGAGATCCTCCGCGGCTTCAAGAACGGCGTCCACCTGGTGATCGAGGGTGCCGGCCACAGCGACCCGCTCTTCCTCTCCTCGCCGAAGATCCTGGAAGCCATGCAGGCCTTCCTGCGGGGCCAACCCCTCCCGGTGGCCCGCATCGAGCTGCCCCCACCGCACTTTACGAAGCCGCGGAAGGTGGCGAAGGTGTCTCCCGAGACTCTGGCGAGGTACGTCTGGAACCTACCGGATCGACGACAAGAACGAGCGCAAGGTCTTCCTCGTCGGCGACCAGCTCTTCACCCAACGCACCGGCGGCGCCGTCCTGCTGGCCCGCCCGGAGTCCGAGACCGAATTTTTCTACGAGGCCGCCACGAGCCGCCTGCGCTTCGTCCTGAGCCCGGAGGGCAAGGTGACGCACATGGTCCTGACCCAGGACGGCCAGGAGCAGACCGCGCCGAAAGTGAAGTGAGGGGGGCCGACCTGTGCTATTTTCGTTTCAGGCCGTTTCCGCTAATAGCGGCTCCGGCTCTTTTCGCGGACGAAAACAGTGGCCCAGGAACGCCAAGCTGCTGGCCGGTATGTCCGGACCCCCGAGGCTATGACGCCTTCGTGCCGGACCCGCTCCCGCCTGCCCTCATCTGGAACCCCGCACTGGTCCGTGCCCTTTCCGATGCCGACCGCGCCGTGGGCCGGCTGGCGGGCGAGGGTTCCCGTCTGCCGAATCCGCACCTCCTGATCCGGCCCTTCGTCCGCCGCGAAGCCGTCCTCTCCAGCCGGATCGAGGGAACCCAGGCCACCCTGGGCGAGCTGTTGGCCGCGGAGGCCGGCGCCAGCGTCGAGCGGAGCCCGGCGGACCTGCGGGAGGTCGCCAACTACGTCGTCGCACTGGAATACGGAGTCGCGAGACTGAAGAGCCTTCCTCTCTCCCTGCGCCTCCTCCGTGAGCTCCACGAGAGGCTCATGGCGGGTGTCCGCGGCGGCCAATCGGTGCCGGGCGAATTCCGGCGCTCCCAAAACTGGATCGGTCCGCCGGGCAGCTCGCCCGCCAACGCGACCTACATCCCTCCCCCTCCCGCCGAAATGATGGAGAGCCTGAATGCCTTGGAGGGCTTCTTCCACGACACCTCCCTGCCTCCGCTGGTGCAGGCCGGGCTCCTCCACTATCAGTTCGAGGCCATCCATCCCTTCCTGGACGGCAACGGCCGGGTAGGCCGCCTCCTCATCACGCTCTTTTTCCTGGACCGCGCCCTCCTCCCGGCGCCGCTCCTCTACCTGAGTGCCTTCTTTGAGGCGACTCGCCGTGACTACTACGACCGTCTCCTCGCCGTCAGCCGGGATGGAGACTGGGAGGCTTGGCTCGAGTACTTCCTGAACGGTGTCGCCCGGCAGGCCGAGGATGCCGTGGACCGTGCCAGCCGTATCAATGCATTGCTGGATGATTGGCGTGCCACCGTCGCCGTCCTTCCCTCGCGCGTCCCCGGCGCCATTGTCGACCTGCTTGCGGAGAATCCCTACTGGACAATCCAAGGCCTCGCGGCCCGTTTGAACGTCGCCTACACCACCGTGAGGAGGGCAGTGGAGCGGCTCGAAGCGGAGGGCATTCTCACTCCGTTGACGGACGCGAAGCGAGGCCGGGTGTTCTGTGCGCGAGGGGTTCTGTCGATTCTCGAAGGCTGATCTGGGGAGGTACCAGCTTGGCGAGAGTCGAAGCACCAGCATCTGTGCCACCGGCAGGTTTGAGGAGGGGAAGCCTTGAGGTCCTGGAGTTAGCCAGTACCCATCAGCCTCGGAGAGACCGGCGAGTTGAGCAGGAGGTCGCTGCATGAAGTACTGCCCTAACTCCAAGTGCGCATTTCGCGAGAGTAACAGCAGGACTGCGGAGTATATGGATAACATCGTGCACTGTGCAGATTGTGGCGCGCTTCTCGTCACTCAGAAACCCCATTTTGATGAAGCGGCGGCTCCGACTACCTACAGCCATCTCGCCAGCTTTGGGGCGTTGTCGGAAGCTTTGCGGATTTACGCTGAACTTGAAAAACGAGGACTCAGCTGCCGGCTGGAGGAAAACCCGTCCATCGTTCCCCCCTTCGGCTCGAAGTATGAGGTGTTGGTAGACTCTGATCACATAGAGGCAGCCCGAGAAATTCTCATAACAGAGCCTCCTTCCGATCCGCTCCTGGATCCCCGACAGCCGCCACCCGAGGAACACCCTGAGCTCGGATGGACCGTTCTGCTCTGGGCTGCCCGCTGGGGCAACCTCGCCACGCTGAGAGAGTGCCTCGCCTCCGGCAGAGATGTCGACCAGAGAGGCTACAACGGGAAGGCGGCGTTGCACTTGGCGGTCGAGTACGGCCACGATGAGATTGTCCGTGAGCTCCTGCGAGCCGGTGCCAATATAGACTTAGAAGACGATGAAGGTAACACTGCGCTTATTCTGGCTTGCGGCCTAAAGGAGACCTCCATAGTTCCAGACCTGTTGTCGGCCGGCGCCGATGTTTCGGTACAAAACTCGGCGGGCATGAGACCTCTCGACTTAGCGTTCCGCAACCATCGAGCAGACCTGGTCAAGAGCCTTCTCTTGGCAGGTGCCGAAAGCGGTCAAGCCGACCATAGGGCGATTTACTCCGCCTTGCTCGCCGTCCGAGAGAGTCCCCTGGTTGATGGCAGATCAATTACGATACACGATTTAACTGCTCGGCTGAAGGCTCAGAGCGAGACCAAGGATGAGTGGATTGGGGGGCTTGGGCTAGGCGGCTTATTCTCGGCCCTGGGCAAGGAAGCAGGAAGACGGATAAAAGAGCACTGGCAGAACCAACGAGACGAATGGGCCCAGTCTCTGCTCTTGGCTGCTCTAACAATAGGAGTTGAAGTTAAGTTCTCTTTGTTTCTTCGAGCATTCCAGCTTTCGCGGAAAACCCGCTTCCGCAATCCCGCCAGCAGCTCTGTTGCTATTGATCTTGCATTCCACTCGGAACCTCGAAAGCTGACGCTGGAAGCTCTCCTAAGTCGCAGCGTATCGACCTCGAAACCACTTGTTGCGCTGGGGTTTCCAGGTGAGACGGATGTTGGAGGGCGCATTCCAACTGCAGACGATAACTGGCAATATGCCTTCGCACAGCTTGCGCAATGCGCCGTTGCCATTTTCCTTGTACCAGCAAACCGGACGTCGGTTAAATGGGAGGTTCAGTGGCTTGTCGAAAGGAATATGCTATCAAAGGTTCTTTTTGTGATGCCCCCAGAAATCGATTCCTGGACGACGAGCATCCAGATGGAATGGATTGAGGCGAAAGAAGCTTTCAGGGAAATGGGCCTGGACTTGCCCTCCTACAATGGGAAAGGGATGTTGATCAGACTGAGTCGAGCGGGAGAAATGCGCACAACCCCTCTACCGCTATTCGATGCCGAAGCTCTGGCCGTGACGATCGACTCTTTGCTGGTTAACTGAGAGCTACCCCCACGCTCCCAACCCCTGCCGCACCGACACCATCTGCCCCAGGTGGTAGCCGTTGTGGTCCGCCACCAGCATCGCCTCCCGGAGGATCGTCTGTCCTTCTCCCCAGGGGATCTTTGCGTACAGGTCCGTCTCCGGATTGGCCACCAGATCCTTCATCTCCTGGAGATCCCGGCGGAACGCCTCGACGCTGCGATCCCAGGCGGCTTCATCCGGCGGGGCCTCGGCCTCGGGCCAGTAGTCGTCGGGCCATTTGAGCGCGGCGTAATCGGGATTGCGGCTGAAGTCCAGGATGTCCCACTGGGCCATGCGGAGGTGCTCGAGGAGCTGCCAGAGGGTGTGCGGCAGGACCGGTGCCTTCTTGCCGCGCAGCTCGGGCGGGATGCCCTTGATGACGGTGTCGAAGTCGGCATGGGCGCTGCTGCCTCGCAGCAGCTCGAGGTGGTGGTCGCGGAGGATCTGGTCTTTGTCCATGAGGTTGGCTCCCAGGCTTTCCTATGATTCCACAGGTTGTGCCTTGGCGTCGGATGAAGATCGCTCGACAAAAGTAACGCCAAGTGTTACATTTGTGGAGTCATCTTTGAGGCTCATCATGACCACCGCTCAGTACATTGCCATTCTAGCCTCCCTCGGGCGGTATTGCTTCACCACAGAAGAGGCTGCCAGCGCTTTGGGGGTATCGCTCCCAGCCGTGCGTGCCGCGTTGCGCCGGCTCATGCGGAAGGGCGAGATCGCAGTGCCGTTCCGGGGGTTTTACGTCATCGTCCCGCCAGAGTATCGGCGGATCGGCTGCCTCCCGGGGGAGCAGTTCCTCGATGAGCTCATGGGGCACCTAGGCGAGCCCTACTATGTCGGGCTCCTCAGCGCTGCCGAGTACTACGGCGCCGCCCATCACAGCCCCCAGCAGTTGCAGGTGATCACCGAGAGGAACCGCCCAGCCGTGGACTGCGGCCAAGTCCAGGTTGCCTTCATCGCGCGGAACAACGCCCACGAAATCCCGGTCCGGCTCTTCAACACCCCTCGGGGCACTATCCGGGTCTCTACCTCTGAAGCGACAGCCCTGGACCTGGTGGGCTACCCGGAGCACTGCGCCGGCCTGGACAATGTCGCGACCGTGCTTTCCAGTCTGGCGGAGACTCTCGACCCGGACCGGCTTGCCGAGGCCGCCCGCTTCTCGCCGCTACCCTGGGCACAGCGTCTGGGCTATCTCCTGGACCACCTGGGAGCGACCGAAGCCGCGGGTGCTCTTGCCGGGCTCGTGGCGGACAAGGCCCCTCACGTGACCCCCCTCGCTCCGGCCACCCCGATGAGAGGGACCCCTCGCGACCCTCGCTGGAAGGTGGCCGTCAACACCACGGTTGAGGCCGAGCTCTGATCCCCGCTGCTTTCATCACCGAGTGGCGCCAACACGCGCCTTGGATCCGGGACATTCAGGTCGAACAGGACCTGATCATTTGTCGCGCGCTCGTCGAGATGTTCAGCCGGCCGGAGATTGCCGATGCCCTGGTCTTCCGCGGCGGGACTGCAATCTACAAACTGCACCTCCGACCAGGGTTTCGATATTCGGAAGACATCGACCTCGTGCAGGTACGGCCAGAGCCGATCGGTCCCGTTTTGACCGCGATCCGTGGAGCGCTCGATCCCTGGTTGGGGTTTCCCAAGCGGAGCTTTGGAGAAGGGCGGGTCGCATTGACGTACAGGATGCAATCCGAAGGGCCGCCGGTCTTGCCAATGCGGCTCAAGGTAGAGATCAACTCACGGGAACACTTCTCAGTCTTTGATATGGAGGAACACCGGTTTGAGGTCCGCTCGCGCTGGTTCTCGGGAGACGCCAACATTCGGAGCTTCTGTCTGGACGAGCTTCTGGGAACCAAGCTGAGGGCTCTTTATCAGCGGAGGAAAAGCAGAGATCTTTTTGATCTCTGGCTCGCTCTCCGGCAGGAGAGAGCGAACATGGAGAGGATTGTCCATTGCTTTCTGGAATATACAAATCGGGGCGGAACACGGATCTCCAGGGCTGAGTTTGAGTCGAACCTCTTGGCAAAGCTCGAGGACCCCGTCTTCACCCAGGACTTGGCCCCTCTTCTTTCCTCAGGGGTCGACTGGAATCTGGAAGAAGCTGCGCGGCAGATTCAAGAAGCCCTGCTCACCCGGTTGCCCGGCGAACCCTGGAAGGGGCGGTAAGGTGCGCGCCGCCATGCGGGCGCTGATCTTCGACATGGACGGAGTCCTCATCGACTCCGAGCCGCTCTGGCAGGAGGCCGAGATGGCTGCTTTCGGCGAGGCGGGGCTGCGGCTGGGGCCGGACGACTGCCTGCTGACGACCGGGCTGCGCGTCGATGCGACGGTGGACTTCTGGTGCGCGCGGCATCCCGGGCTCGCGCCGGTCCGTGCGGAGCTGATCACTTCGATCCTCGATCGGCTTATCGAGCTAGTACGCCGGCGTGGGTGCCTCAAGCCTGGCGTGGAGGAGGCCCTCGGGTTCGCGCGGGGCAGCGGCCTGCGGGTGGCGATCGCCTCGTCATCGCCCTATGTGGTCATCCGAACCGTCCTCGACACCTTCAGCCTGGAGTCCGTTTTCGAGGTGGTCCACTCGGCCGAGGAGGAGGAGCGGGGGAAGCCGGATCCTGCCGTCTACCTGACGACGGCCCGGAAGCTTGGTGTAGAGCCTGGCCGGTGCGCTGCCGTCGAGGACTCGCCCAATGGCCTGCTGTCGGCCAAGGCGGCCAGGATGAAGTGCATCGCGATCCCGGAGCCTGCTTTGTGCGAAGATCCGCGCTTCGCGCTGGCCGACGCCGTGGTGGACGGTTTGGGCGATCTGGGTCCGGAGCTCTGGACGCGGCTCTGGAGTGATCCGTAAGGAGCGACCGCAGAGGTCGAAATACCTGCGGTGCCTGCCGCGGATCCTCCGTAGGAGGGACTGCCGCACCGGACAGTCGGCCCCGATCCTGGCGCGAACGGCTGTGGTCCATGGACAGTTGGACCTGCGGAACGGACGGTTTCTCCTGCAGGTCGGACAGTTCGCCGTGCGGGTCGGACGGTTGACGCAGCAGGTCGGACAGTCTCTTCCGTGGGACGGACTGTTCCAGCGCAGGTCGGACAGTCTCTTCCGCGGGTCGGACGGTTTCCAGCGCAGGACGGACAGATCGCGGTGCAGGGTCGTGTCCTAATTCGATGTAGGTGGTACAGAGGCGTAAGTTGAAGAGCTGGAACCGCCCTCTAATTATACTCCTCCCGTGGATCTTCAGACTCGGCGTCTTACCGCCGTTGGGCTCGCCTGTACGGCCGTGGCAACGGTGTACGCCGTGACCGAAGATCTGGTCAAAGCGGCGGTCTCCCTGGTAGGTGTCGCGGCATGCCTGTTGTGGGGATTCTGGCCTGACCTTCGCCGAAAAAAGACGGGAGCGGGCCGTGTGACCTTCAATGCCCAAGTCACCCAAGCAGAGTTCAGGCAAGAGGACCGACACGAGCCGAACGGCCTATACCTCACCCTGCTGATAGCCGTACACAACGACACGGACAACGCGGTAACGGTACGCCCGACCGATCCGGCTCTGGTTCATGTTGCGCGGTGGCGCCGGACGAAAATCATCCCGGTCACGGTCGGGCCAAGGATGGCTATTGATCCCATGGGCCGGGTGGCCGACTATTTACACTTCCCGGAAGGACAGTACACGATTCCGGCGCGTTCCGAGCAAAGATGCTACTTTTTCTTCGTAGCAGTAACCGCAGACAATAAGCCGATCCTGAACCGCCCCGGACTGAAGCTCAGGTTGACAGTTCGCCTGCCATCGCCACACCAGAAGCTTATCGGTCTCCCGTCCATCTCTTACCGCTGATTCCCTGCCTAGAGTACGTACTCAGTACGTCCTGAGTCAGTACCGCAGATCTTTTCTCCTGATTGGCTCATTTCTGGCTTGACTTGTGGCGCCAGATCAAGCTACAACTTCTTCCGAAGGAGGGCGCCACGGAGGACTAAAAAGCGAAAACCCCGCCGGAGCGGGGCTCTCTAGGTGAAACACGGGGCGGGTGGATGGTCCACGGTCGTGGCTTGAGACCCCCTGACCGAGGGTTCGATTCCCTTCCGCTCCACTGAACCGACCCGAGAAGCCAAATGGCTTCAAGGATGCAGCTCTGTCCGTCTGCCATCCTAAGCCATGGCTTCCTCCGAGTCAAGACCGGAGATGCCTATGGCACACTTCTACGGCGGATCTGTACCCCGACATCGATTCATCTGGGGCCTGAACCTGAAGTCCCTCCCGCGGGCCTGGATACCGGCTAGCGGCTCTTCTTCACGGCGGGCGGCTCGATCGGCTCCAGCTCGACACGTACGGCCTTCAAGAGCCGGTCCCTGATCCAGTTTGACAGGGGCCGGCCGTCTTGATCGGCAGCTCTCTGAAACTGCTCCTTCTCGTCCTCAGAGACGCGGATCTCCAGGCGGGAGTCCTTGGCGGATGGCATGGATCTAGGCATACGGACAGTGTACGGAAAACTTCCGGAAGATTCAAGGTCCAAACCCCTTGACATAGTCGTACTGTGTCCGTACAATGTCCGTAGAGATCAAGAGAGACATGGACGCCCCAACCCTCACCCTGCCCACCCTCGAAGGGACCCCCTGCCGGTCCTGCGGCGGTCGTACGATCGGTTGGGGCAAGGACAAGGGCGGCAACCCGCGCCGGAAGTGCAAGACGTGCGGGGCGACGTTCGGGCTCATCCCAGAGCGCCCCCTCGGCCGGATGCGGATCGACCTGGACAAGGCCGTCCTCTGCGTGTCCCTCCTGACAGAGGGCGCCTCGATTCGGAGCACAGAGAGGGTCACGGGAATCCACCGGGACACGATCATGCGGCTCCTGCGGCTCGCGGGCGGCAAGTGCGAGGCGATCCTGGGCAAGCACCTACGGGCCGTCCCGGTGAAGGACGTCCAGGCGGACGAGCTGTGGTGCTTCGTGGGCATGAAGGAGAAGACAAAGGCCCGCAAAGGCGAGACGGACCCGGAATTCGGCGATGCCTATACCTTCGTGGCTCACGATCGGGAGTCCAAGCTTGTCCTGACTCACCACATGGGTCACCGGACCTCTGAGGATACGTCGGTCTTTGTCGCCAAGCTCGCCACGGCTGCAACGGCGAAGGACGGGCAGGAAACCTATCAACTCACGACGGATGGATGGCCGGCATATCCCGAGGCAATCGAGCGGCATCTCGGTGCCCGGGTCGATTACGCACAATTAGTCAAGACCTACTCAGGGGAGGGACTCGACAGCGAACGGCGGTACAGCCCGCCGTCCATAATAGCCTCTGAGAAGATCGTGATTCAGGGGACTCCGGATGAGCATCGGATCTGCACTAGCCATGTAGAGCGGAACAATCTCCATATCAGAATGCAGATGCGGAGATTCACCAGACTGACGAACGCATTCTCTCGGAAGCGGGAGAACCTGCGGGCGGCACTGGCGGTCCACTTCGCCGCCTACAACTTCACCTGGATTCACTCCTCTATCCGGATGACTCCGGCGATGAAGGCAGGGATTGTAAGGAAGCCCTGGACGGTGCGGGATCTGCTTACCGCGTGAATTCGCGGATGCCTCTACCATCATACGCTGAGCGATGGAGCAAAAAGCGCTTGAAGAAATCCACAATCCGACCATCAATATCCGCGGTGTCTACGGAGTCAAGTCCGTGCATTCGCGGTTGCGGGTGGGTCTCATCAAATGAGGATGAGCAGACAATCTCGAAACTCGCGTCTAGATCAAACCGCAGGAAATATTCAACCTTCGTAGCGGTCTGATACCTGACGTAGAGCGCGACCTCGTCTTCCTTCCCGAGGTCCGCCGATGCTTCCAGTCCCAGAGGATTATTGTCAGCGATCAACTGCACTGCTTGTTGCAGAGGCGGCAAGATGACCGAGCGCCGTACTTCCAGCCACTTCTCCCTCAGCTCTTTCCATCGCTTCTCTGCCTTCTGAGCTTCCTGTGTATGCTCATCGAGTAGCGGCTTAAGGTCGTCGATCAGGCTCATAGGGTTGAAGGGTAGCATTTGTCGATGGCGCCGTAGAGACGAAGTTCTAGCTTGGGTCATAATGCCGCATCATGGGGCAATTTGCCCCTGCTTGTCAATTGGTGCGACAAAAGGGGCCGGCCCCCTCTAGGAAGCCGGCCCCCGGGTCCTTTACGTGGCTTCCCTGACGTGCCGCGCCGTGACAGCCGCCGCCGCCTGTTCATCCCGCAGGAGAAGAGGTGCCAGCTCGCCGGCAAGACTGCGGCAGTGACGGGCATAGCGGAACGTCGCGAGCAGCTTGCGCTCCGGCAGGAACACAAGGGAGTAGGTGTGCGTGGAGCCGGTCGGGATCGGCCCTGCGGACGAGCCGTGGAAGATCCCGAACGGCCTGGAGAGCCACCCCCGCAGCTCCGGCTCCGTGCCATCTTCCAGGCGCACGCGGAAGCGCCCAAGGTGCCAAGCCAGGGGGAGAGGACGGCCGGCGGTTCTGCGGTGCTCCAGATAGGCGTCTAGGGCTCCTGCGGCCCATGCCCCGACCGAAGCGAAACCCTCGGACTCGGCCGCCATCTTCCAGCGCGCCGATTGCCGGACGTCGGCTCTGACAGTGAAGGAGGCCGTCTTCATGCCCATCGGTTGGGTATCTCCGCCTCTTCGGCCTTCCGTTTCGCCTGGAGCTTCCCGCCGCTCCCGCTCGAATTCGCGGAACGTCTCTTTGAGTTTGGGATGGTGACGGATGACGTGGTCAGCGCAGTAAAGGAGGAACTTCGCAAGCGGGGTACCGTTCCCCAGAGCTTGCCGTGCCGCTTCGTCGAGCCGGCGCTGGTCGAAGGTGTCATGGATGGTGACGGCTACTTTCTGCGGGCGGTACTCACCCACGGGAGCGAGAAGCTTGCGGCGGTCCTCGTGGTACCACGCCATGTTAGACCTCCTCCCCTTTCTCCGCCTGCCGACGTCGCCACTCTGCGTACAGATCCTCGGGGGTGAGGTCGGCTGCCTCTTCGAGTGCGAGGATCGCTGGCTCCAGGTCGTCAACGCGGATGCACTCCAGAGTGCCACGAAGGGCGAAGACAACGGACTGCGGGACGCGGCACTCTCCCATGGCTTCACTGTCGGCAGGGTAGGCCAGCTCCTCCTCCAATGCCTGGAGACAGAGCCGGGCGGTCTTGAGGAAGGAGCCGCAGCACTTGACGACCATCTGCGCTGCGATCTCCTCGGCGGTGTGCTCGGGGACGGGCGGAGGGGTAGAATCAGACTGCTCGGGCATGGGGTAACTCCCTTGCTCGGGTAGGTCCGGCGGGGTGCTAACGACACCCTGTCGGGCCGCTACCAGATTGTCAGCGGAGAGGTAAATTCCTCCTGGAGAGGGAAGGTATAGTAGTTCGATACCCCCACCCCCTATGCCTGGGGCACCCACATCGAATTAGGACACGACCCGGTGCAGGTCGGACAGTCCCTCCTGAGGCTGCAACCGTCCATCGCTCAGGATGAACTGTCCGACCCGGACTGGTGGCGGCGCCGGAACCGGCAGTGACTGTCCACCGCGGACCGGTGGACAGCAGGAGACCGGGACCGACTGTCCATCGTGGACAGGTGGAAGCCGCGAGATCGGGCCGGACCGCCCGCGCTCCGCCGCCTGCGCCACCGCCTCATCAACGGTCACCACCCGCTTCGGGTCCTGCATGCCGTGTACACCCGGCCTACACAGAATGTGTCCGGCAGTCCTTCAGCGCCGTGACGCAAAGTCAGGCGTTTCCGGCCTAAAGCAAAGATGTGCAGAGGTTTGCGGATCGCTGCCTCCCATGGCATGCCTCTCGCTCCTTCACGGTGCCGACCCGCTCCCGGGCAAAGATTGGAGGTGCTTCCCATGCGACATCGCATCCTCTTCTTGGTCGTCCTCATCCAAGGCCTGGTCCTGCTGACCTCCTGCGTCTCGGTGAATGTCGAGCACCTCCAGCTCCGAGAAGCCATCGGGAAAAAGGATGTCGCGGAGCTCCAGCGGCTCCTTCGGAAGGGGCATAACCCGAATGCTCGCGACCTCGAAGGGGACACTCCTCTGACCGTTGCCGCCAGCCAGGGCGATCTGGACTCCGTCAAGGCGGTGCTCGCCGCGGGGGCCAGGATCGACCAGCGGCGGGAGCGGAAGTTCTATTTCAGCGCGGACGGTAAGACGCCTCTCGCCGTGGCCGCGCTCCACGGCCATGGCGAGGTCGTCCGTTATCTGGTCGCGGCAGGTGCCAACGTGAATGCCCGTGTTGGCAGCAAGATGACCCCGCTCATGTGCGCTGCCAGGGGTGGCGACCAGGCGATGCTCGACTTGTTCCTGGCCCGCGGAGCGAACCTGCATGCGCGAGACATTTCGGGACAGACCGCACTGTGGTATGCGAAACCCGAGAACGCGGCGTACCTGGTGGCGAAGGGGCTCAAGGTCGACACCAAGGACGACCACGGCAGCACGGCCATGATGTGGGCTGCTGCCTTCGGCGCCGCGTGCCGGGTCCGGATCCTGCTTTCAGCCGGCGCCGAGGTCAATGCACGGAACAGCAGCGGTGACACGGCGCTCTGGTGGGCCGCGGCGAAGGGGCACAAGGAAACGATCGAGGTGCTCCTGGCAGCAGGTGCCGATCCTTCTCTGGGCCGCAACGAAGGAGTTACGCCTCTGGAGATTGCGCAGCAGGGAGGCCACGCAGAGGTCGTGTCGCTGTTGCGGGAGGCACTGGAGCACGGAGTCCGCAGGGAGAGCGTTTCCCGCGCGTGCTTGAATCCGAGCTGAGGTCGATGGGCGTGGTGCTAGACTCGGTCGATGAACATCGCAGTGTTCGCACTCAGCCTGCTGTTGGGAGCACAGGCTGCCGCCGTGGAGCAGCAGGCCGTGGCGCAGGAGCCGAGCGTCCAGCTTCCGCCCGAGCTGGCGCGCGTGTTGACCGACTACGAGGCGGCCTGGCGGAGCCGCGATGCCGCCGCACTGGCGGGGCTCTTTGCCGAGGACGGCTTCGTGCTGGCGAACGGCGGCCCTCCTGTGCGGGGCCGTGCCGCCATCCAGAAGCACTACACCGGCGCCGGCGGCCCGCTCGCGCTACGCGCCTTCGCCTTCGCGACCGAGGGCTCTGTCGGATACATCCTCGGCGGATTCGCGCGGCAGGAAGGGCAGCCGGATATCGGAAAATTCACCCTGACGCTGCGCAAGGGCTCCGACGGACGTTGGCTGATCATGTCCGACATGGACAGCCCGAATCAGCGGCGTTGAGGCTGACAGCCCCGTGCGCAGCCGCTGGCGGTCGCCATCCAAAGTCGAGCGGTTGCCGGAGGTGGCTCGAAGTGTTACCGTGTAGATGACTGTCTACACGTGAGGATCTATGGCGCTAAACATCCGGAACACCGAGACCGAGAAGCTTGCGGAGATGCTGGCCAAGCTGACAGGCGAAACCAAGACGGAGGCGGTCACGCGGGCGCTCCGCGACCGCTTGGCGCGCCTGCGCCGTGAGCGAACCCAGCGACGCCTCGCCGACGAGCTCGACGACATTGCTCGGCATTGCTCTCGGTTGCCTGTGCGGGATTCGAGGACGCCCGACGAAATCCTCGGATATGACGAGCACGGGCTGCCGAGCTGATGGTCATCGACACCTCCGCTCTCCTGGCGATCCTGCTCGACGAGCCCGAACGCCGCACGTTCAACGAAACCATTGAAGTGGCGGAATCCCGAGTGATGTCGACAGCAACCTTCGTCGAGGCCTCGATGGTCATCGAGTCGCGCTTTGGCGCCGAGGGCATTCGAGATCTCGACCTGTTCATCGAACGGGCAGGTATCGAGCTCGCCGCTGTGGATTCCGAGCAGGCACACGTGGCCCGTCTGGCGTTCAGTCGATTTGGCAAGGGTCGCCATCGGGCCGGGCTCAATTACGGTGACTGCTTTTCGTATGCGCTCGCGACGGTGCGAGGCGAACCGCTGCTCTACAAGGGTGACGACTTCCCTCAGACCGACGTCACACCCTCTGCCGTAAAGTAGGTTCAGGCGGATAGAAACAGCCCCTGAAGCGTCCCCTGGACGTCCAGCGCCGCCTGGTAGGGATCGGGAGCGTCGCGGATGGGGCGGCCGATGACGACATAGTCGGCGCCGTTGCGGATCGCTTCTTCGACGGTCACCACCCGCTTCTGGTCGTCGGCCGGCCGGCTCTCGGCGGGACGGATCCCTGGCATGACGTAGAGCAAGTCCTCGCCACAGGCGTCCTTGAGGGCGGCGGCCTCCTGGCCGGAAGCGACGACGCCGTCGCAGCCGAGCTCCCGGGCTCGGCGGGCGCGGGAGACGACGAGGTCCGGGACCTCGCCGGCGAAGCCGAGCTCGCGGAGGCCGGTGCGGTCGAGGCTGGTCAGGACGGTGACGGCGAGGATCTTCAGGTCCCCCTTCTCGCGGCAGGCAGCTTCCAGGATGGCGCCGTCGCCGTGGACCGTGAGGAAGGTGACCGGCCGTTCGCGGAGACGGCGGACGGCGCGGGCCACGGTCTCCGGAATGTCGTAGAGCTTGAGGTCCAGGAAGACCTGCTTGTCCTGCTCGACGAGCCAGTCGACCAGCTCGAAGGCGCCTCCGGAGAGGAACAGCTCGAGGCCGACCTTATAGAAGCGTACGGCCTCGCCCAGGGTCGTCACCAGACGCCGGGCCTCGCCGGCGCTTGGCACATCCAAGGCAAAGATCAGGCGGTCTTCGGGATCGATCCTCTTGGTCGAGATGCGGACCGGATCTCCCGGTTCCGCTTCCTGCCGGGTGTCTTTTGCGGTGTCTTTTGCGGCATGGGCGGTCTCAGGCATGCTCACCTCCTGAGGAACCGAGGCTAGCATACCGTCCTCGCTCGAACGCCGGTGTCAACGCCTCGGCTGGCCCTCCTGGAGCAGCTTGCGCAGTTGGATCGGGTCGACCGGCTTGGTCAGGTGGAGGTCGAAGCCGGCCTCCTTGGAGCGCTGGCGGTCCTCTTCGCGGCCGTAGCCGGTGACGGCGATCAGGCGGGCCGACGAGGTCTCGGGGTCGCTGCGCAGGTGCTCGGCGACCTCGAAGCCGTTCATTCCGGGCAGGCCGAGGTCGCAGAGCACCACCTCGGGATGGAACTTGCGGGCGGCTTCCAGGCCCTCGTCGCCGGTGGTGGCGAGCTCGACCTCGTGGCCGGAGAGCACAAGGAAGTCCCGCATCATGGCTCCGGCGTCGGGGTTGTCCTCGACGACGAGGATGCGCCGCGCGCCGGTGTCGGCTGTTGCGGCGGCTTCCGCCTCGCGGGACTCGGGTCCCGAGGGCTCGGCCAGGACGGGCAGCCACAGCGTGAGCTCGGCCCCCCGGCCTTCCCCTTCGCTCCGCGCCTCGACCTCGCCGCCGTGCATCTCGATGAGCCCCCGGACCACCGCGAGGCCGACGCCGAGCCCTCCCTGGGAGCGGTCCAGGCTGGTGTCGGCCTGGGTGAAGAGGTCGAAGACGCGCGGCAGGACCGCGGCCGGGATCCCCTGACCGCTGTCGCGCACGGTGACCTCGGCTCTCCGTCCTCCCTTGCCGAGGCCGGCGCGCACCTGAATCCGGTCGCCCGGCGAGGTGAACTTGGTGGCGTTGTGCAGGAGGTTCGACAGCGCCTGGGAGAGCCGCATGCGGTCGCCGCGCACCCTCAGGGGCTCGGCGGGCAAGTCGAGATCGATCTCCAGGCCGGCGCTGCGCAGGGTTTCTCGATAGCCCTCCACCGTCTCCCGGACGAGTCGGACGAGGTCCAGGTTCTCGCAGTGCAGCTCGACCTCGCCCCGGTTCACGCGCGAGGCTTCGAGCAGGTCGTCGACCAGCAGGGCCTGGTGGAGCACCTGCCGCTCGGCGGTGTCGATCGCCCGCCGCCAGGTCTCGTCCCCCTCGCCCTTGAGGCGGAGGACCTGGAGCGCATTGCTGATCGTGCCCAGCGGGTTGCGCAGCTCGTGGGCGAGCATGGCCAGGAGGCTCTCCTTGGCGCGGTCGGCGCGCTCCAGCGCGGCGCGGTTGCGGGCCAGCCGGCGCGTCACCTCCTCCAGCTTTTCCTCGTTGAGCCGGGCGCGCCGGAGCTGGGCGATCCGCCATTCGACCTGGTCTTCCGGGGTGCTGCCGCCGAGCACCATCTCGGGCGGCTCGTAGTAGGCGTTGGGGCAGAGCTGGTCGCCGAGCACGGCCACCGGATGGGTCTCGAGGACGCCCTGGATGACAGCAGTCGAGGTATGGGGCCGGGAGTAGCGGCAGAGCACCGAGGTCCGGCTGCCGGCGAGGAAGCGGTTGAGCTGGGCCTCGTACTCGATCAGGCGCTCGCTGCCTGGGGCCCCGTCCAGGATCCATTCCATGTCCCAGGTCGCCCGCAGGCCGGTGAAGCCGTCGTCGAGCGCCTGCTGCTCGGTCTGGCGGAGCAGGTCCATGAGCTCCCAGGGATCGAAGCGGCCGGCCGGCAGCCAGCGCTTGCGGTCGGTCAACAGGACGAGCCCGCCCCGCTCGATCTCGCGCCCGAGAGGGAACCCCTCGGCCTCCAGGGCGCGCTCGAGGCCGTGCGCGCCGCCGCTGGAGCCGATGTAGAGGCAGCGTTCGCCAGCGGCGTTGCCGGCCTTGAGGAAGGCCGCGAGGGCGGCCGACTGCTCGGCGAGGGTGTCGAAGACCAGGCAGAGGTGTCCACCCCGGCTCAGCCGCGCGAACCGGCGCTCGAGGTCACTGGCCACGGCACCGCCCTTCGCTGCACGCGCGGGCGGACCGCCACGACCCGATCTCTCCTGTCTTCAGCCGACCCTTCATGTGTCACCCCTCTGGACGTTTGCGAGACGTGCTCGCGTTTCGCCAAGAGGGCGACTGCAAGAAGCGTGCGCGCGGAAATGAGGCGAAGAAAGCCCTTCTGGGCGGCTCCTGGGGTCGATGGACCGCAGGGCCGCCGGTCGCCGCGGGAGAGAGGCGGGGTCCGCGAGTGCGGACCGCCGCTCAGGTGGGCTCTTCGTCCGGCGCTGCCTTCGGGGGCTCCTCGGGCGCCCTCTCGCGGGAGGGGACGGCCTGTAAGCCATCGTGCAGATAGCGGACGAGCTTGTGGAAACCCTGGAGCATCTCGCTCAGGGCCTGCTCCTCCATGGGCGGCAACGGACGGTTGATGCCCAGGATGTTGTAGACGTTGGAGGGAGCGCCCTCTCCGCCGTCGCGGCCTTCGCCAGGGCGGGAGCCGGTCCAACCGCCGTCCCTCCCTCGACGAATCGCTTCGGGGCGCTCGTTGACAATCTGCAGCGCGTTGTGCAGGTCGTTGAGATCACACTCCAGTGCGGCGAGGATCTTCTCCAGGGTGTCGAGAGACGGCTTCTGCTTGCCCGTCTCATAAGCGGACAGCATCGCCTTCGTGATGCCGGCCGTGTCGGCCACCTGGTACTGCCTTTTGCCCTGCCTGTCACGGAGCCACCGTAGGGCCCTGCCGAGACCATGGAAGATGGACATGCGCGAAATTTACCTTCTCCGCGCCCTTATGGCAAGCGCAAACTTATACTGGTCAATCACTTAGATCGGGAAAAAGGTTCTCTGCCATCAGATCTTTATTCTTGACAACGGGATAAGTAGCCGACTAAAGTTGTCTCGCTTGACAAGATGTACTCGAACGATGTTACAAAAATTGTCTCCCGGGTCCCCGCAATCCGTACTGGAAACGCCTCCGGAAGGGGTCCGGATCGCCGATTTGTAGAAGATGGAGCGAGGCGCGCCATGCGAGAGCATCCTGATCCCCACCTCATCGAGCGCTTCATGCGCAACGAGCTGGCCGGGGCCGACAACAAACGGATCGTCCGCCACCTGATCTCCGGCTGCTCACAATGCCTCGACGTGACGCGCCGCTTCTGGACGTTCGGAGACCCGCCTCCCGACGCCCCGCCCGAGCTGCTCGACCTCCTCGCCGCGGACCGTGCCGGCCGTCCTGCGCCCTCTGGACATCCTGGTGTCATCTCCCGCCTGGCCGGCCCGGGGCGGCGCCGCGAACGGAAGGTCGCCCAGGAACGCGCGCGGGCTCCCTGGCTCCTCGCCGAGATCCTCGCCCAGCCGCGTCCGCGGCGGCTCGGGCTGGTCTGCGGCGACCACGGTTTCCAGAACCTGGCCCTCTGCGAGCTGCTGATCGAGAAGAGCCGGGAGGACATGCAGCTCGACCCGCTGCTGGGCGTCGAGACGGCCGAGGTCGCGGTCGCCACCATCGAAAATATCGCGAGCAGGCTCGACGCGAAGCTCTGGGGTGCCCCGCTCGCCGGCACGCTCCACGCCCGTGCCTGGGCCTACCTGGGCAACGCCCGCCGGCTGGCCGGCGACGCGGCCGGCGCGGAGCGCGCTCTCGCCGTGGCCGAAGCGCTGCTCGGCCGGATCGACCCGGACCCGCTCGACCGCGCCGAGCTCCGCTGTCTCGAGGCGTGCCTGTCCCAGGACGCCCGGAAGTACGACCAGGCCGAGCGCTCCGTCGACGAGGCGATCGCCATCTACCAAGAGGCTGGCGAGCGCCGGCTTCTCGGCGAGGCGCTGATCCAGAAGGGCCAGCTCCTCGCCGCCGTGGGACGGCCGGAGGCGGCGGCGCGGGCCGTCGACCTGCTGCGGGAGGGGCTCGGCCGGATCGACGAGCGGGCCCGGCCGGCGCTCGCGGCCGACACCCTGCACCGCCTCGCCGGGCTCCTCCAGGAGGCCGGCCGCGCCGAGGAAGCCTTGCAGGCCGTCGACGGAGCGCGCTCTCTCTACACCGTGCTCGGCGACCAGCCCAACCTGCTCCGCCTGCGCCGGCTGGAGGGGCGGATCGAGGAGTCGGAAGGGAACCTGGAGGCCGCCGATGCGATCTACCGGGAGACCCGCGAGGCGTTCCTCGCCGCCAGCCTCGGCAGGGAGGCCGGTATCTCTCATATCCACCTCGCCCTGCTCTACGCCCGTCAGGACCGTACGCCCGAGGTCTTGCGGCTGTCGCAGGAGCTGTCGCCGATCCTGCGGGTGCGGGACGTCCACCAGAGCCACGACTCGCTGGCCGCCCTGCTGGCCTTCCGGGGGCTGGCCGAGGGCGGGAGCGCCGCGCCCGGGTTCCTCGTCGAGGTCCAGCACTGCCTGGCCGGTCCCCGGGCTCCGGTCGGCTCGGCGCCGGTGGCACGGGTCGAGACCCCCACGCCGTACGCCATGGCCTTCCTCCTCTCCTCGGCTCCGTCCGGCCCCCCGTCCTCAACATCCGGCCGCATCCCGTCGCGCGTTCCGTGGGGTGACCTGACAGAGATAGACTGAGAGGGTGGAAACCGTTGCGCTTCTCCGGATCTCCGCCCCTGTTCTTTCGCGGGCCACGGCCCAGGCGCTGGAGCTCCCCAGCCTCCTGGCGGTGATCGCCCAGCTCGCCGCCAGCGACCTGGGCCGGGAGCGCGTGCTGGCCTTGGCCCCCTACGCGGACGAAGAGGCGTTGCGCGAGCAGCGCGGCCGGTTCGAAGAGGCGGCGCGGCTGATCGGCGAGCGTCCGCTCGTCCCCGACTTCGACGTCCCGGTGCGCAAGCTGCTCGACCGCATGGTGAGCGGCCGGCCTCCCATCGAAGGGATCGACCTGGTGCGGCTGGCCGACCTGGGGAAGTCGACCCGGGCCGCGGTGCAGCGCATCCGCGAGGCGGTTCCTCCCTGTCCGGGGCTCCAGGCGCTCGCCGTCGAGCTGCCGGACCTCGAGCCGCTCTTGCGCCGCATCGACAGGACGCTCGACCGCCGCGGCGAGGTACGGGAGGACGCGAGCCCCCGGCTCCAGGCCCTGCGTTCGCAGATCCGCCGGGTGCGCGACCAGATCTACCGCGACCTCGGCGAGTTCGTCGCCGGCCACAAGGACGAGCTCTCCGAAGAGACGGTCCCGATGCGCGGCGGGCGCCTCGTCGTGGTGCTCCAGGCGGGCTCGCGAGGCCGCAGCGCCGGCCTGGTGCACGGCCGGTCGGCCACCGGCAAGAGCCTCTATTTCGAGCCGCTGCACGTTGTCGAGACGAACAACACGCTGCAGCAGTCGGTGGAGGACGAGGAGGCCGAGCGGCGCCGCATCCTGGCCGAGCTGCTGGCCGAGGTGCGGGCGATGATGCCGGCGCTCCGCGCCCACGCGGGGTTCCTCGCCGAGCTCGACCTGCTGCAAGCGGCGGTCCGCTTCGGCGAGCGCTGCGACGGGCACCTCCCGGAGATCGGGCCGCGGCACGAGCTACGGCTGACCGCGGCGCGCCATCCGCTGCTCGACCCCAGCCTCGCCGAGCTGCGCGAGGAGGCCCTGGGCCAGGCGGGGCACGCGGGCGACATCGTCCCGCTGGACGTCGAGCTGAGCTCCGAGCGGCGGATCCTGGTCATCACGGGACCGAACGCCGGCGGCAAGACGGTCGCCCTCAAGACGGCGGGGCTCCTCTCCCTGGCGGCGCTCTGCGGTCTGCCGATCCCGGCGGCGGCAGGCAGCCGGGTCCCCTTCCTGCGCAGCGCGGTGGCGACCGTCGGCGACGACCAGGACCTCCTTGCCGATCGATCCACTTTTAGCGGCCGGCTCCTGCGGCTCAAGGAGGCATGGGAAGCTGCCGGACCGGACGCCCTGATCCTGCTCGACGAGCTGGGCTCGGGCACGGACCCGGAGGAGGGGGCCGCCCTCTCGATTGCCCTCCTCGAAGGGCTGTTGGAGACGAAGAGCCTGGGGGTGATCACGACGCATCTCGCCCAGCTCGCCGGCGCCGCGCTGGAATTCCGCGGCGCCTCCTGCGCGGCCATGGAATTCGATCCGGTGACCGGCCGGCCGACCTTCCGGCTGGTCCCCGGCCCGCCCGGCGGCAGCGAGGCGCTGGCCCTGGCCCGCCGCCTGGGCCTGCCCGCGGAATGGCTGGACCGCGCCGAGGCGCGGCTCGGCTCCGAGCACCGCGACCTGCGGCGGCTGATCGCCGAGGTGGAGCGGGTGCGCCGCGAGCTGGCCGAGACCCGCGAGGAGCTGGAAATCGAACGATCTGACGCCGAAAAGCTCCGCCGCCGCCTGCAGGCCGAGCTGACCGCCGCGGAGGAGGAGCGCAAGACGGTCGCCAAGCGGCTCAAGGGGGAGCTGGATTCCTTCCGCCGCGAGACCACGGAGCGCCTGCGCGGCGAGGTCGAGCGCATGCGGGAGCGCTTCGAAGAGGGCCGGCGGCGCGGGCTGGAGGCCGAGGCGGTCGAGCAGCTCTTCGCCGCGGCGCCGGGTTTCGCTGCCGGGCAGCCCGAGCCGGCGGGACCCGTCGAGGCCGGCCAGACGGTCCGCCATATCGGGCTGGGCTGGCAGGGGGTCCTCGAGAGGCTCGAGCCAGGGCGGGCCGAGGTCCTGGTCAAGGGCAAGCGCGTGCGCTGCCGGCCCGAGGAGCTGGCGCCGGTCAACGCAGCCCGGAGGGAGACGCCGGTCCGCGCCGTGAGAGAGGACCGTCCGGCTTCCCGGAGCGGCGGCCGCAGCGACCTGGACGAGGCCGCGTCGGTGCCTCCGGAGCTGAACCTGATCGGCATGCGCGTCGAGCCAGCGCTCGAAGAGCTGGACGCCTATATCGACCAAGCGCTCGTGGCCTCGCGGCGGGAGGTGCGCGTCGTCCACGGCCACGGCACCGGGCGCCTGCGCCAGGCGGTACGGGACCACCTTCGGGCCCATGCCGGCGTCGCCAGCCAACGGCCGGGCGCGCCCAACGAAGGGGGCAACGGCGCCACGGTCGTGACGTTGCGCGGGGGGTGAGCCCGGCGATGAATCGCCGGGCTGGGAACGGCGCCCCATGAATGGGGCTTTCAAGCCGGGGTTTACCCGGCGCTGTTCCTAGCCCGGGCATTCATGCCCGGGCGGCCTTCTGTCACGAACCGACCGCTAGCATCACCAGGTAATTAGATGTCCCTCGGCAACATCCACATCACCCCCCAGCTCGTTCAGGCTGTCCGTGACGCCGCGGACATCGTGGCTGTTGCCTCCGAGCACACCCGCCTGCGCAAGGCGGGGCGGCGCTATCAGGGGCTCTGCCCGATCCACAAGGAGAAGACTCCGTCGTTCAGCGTCGATCCCGTGCAGGGGCTTTTCTACTGCTTCGGCTGCGGCGCCGGCGGAGACGCCATCAAGCTCCACATGATGACCAGCGGGGACGATTTTCCTGCTGCGATCGAGGCTCTGGCGACACGCTACGGCGTGCCGCTGCCGTCGCGGACCGAGCGGCGGGCCGGGCGGCCGCCCGAGCGCGACCTCGAAGGGGCACTGGAAGCCGCGGCGGAGTTCTTCGCCGACCAGCTCCGCAAATCGGCCGGGGCGCGCAAGTACCTCGAAGACCGGCAGATCCCCCCCGAGCTCGTCGAGCGCTTCGGCCTCGGCTACGCGCCCGACGGCTGGCGCAACCTGGTGCAGGCGCTCCATCCGCGGGTGCCGCTGGCCGACCTCGAAGCGTCCGGCCTGGCGGCCCGGCCCGAGAAGGGCGGCGATCCCTACGACCGCTTCCGGCACCGGCTGATGTTCCCGATACACAACCCGTCCGGCCGGCTGGTCGGCTTCGGCGGGCGCACCCTGGGGGACGACAAGGCAAAGTACATCAACACCAGCGAGACCGACCGCTTCCACAAGGGGCTCCTGCTCTACGGCCTGCACCAAGCGAAGCGGGAGATCCGGGAGAGCGGGCGCGCGCTGCTCGTCGAGGGCTACTTCGACGTCATCGGCTCGGTCGCCTGCGGCCTCGAAGGGGCAATCGCCGGGATGGGCACGGCGCTCACCCCGGAACAAGCGAAGCTCCTGTCGCGTTATGCCGAGGACGTGGTGGTGGCCTATGACGGCGACGGCGCCGGCGAGAACGCCTACCGGCGTGCCCTGCCGCTGCTGCTCGCCAGCAGCCTCGGCGTGCGCCGGGCGCGCTTTCCGGGCAACCACGACCCCGATTCGCTGCGGCTCGAAGCCGGTCCGGAGGCGGTGGTGGAGGCGGTGACGGCCGCCGAGGACGCCGTGATCGCGGAGATGGACCAGCTCATTCCCTCCGGCGCGAACCGCGAGCCGCGCACCCAGGCCAAGGCCGCTGCCGCCGTGGTGCAGCTGCTGCGGCCGGTCACCGACCCGATCCTGCGCTATGGCTACGCGCGGGTCGCGGCCGAGCGGCTGGCCGTCCCGGTCGAGATGCTGGTCCGGCGCGTCGGAGGGGATCGCAGTGATCGCGATCGAGGCATGGAGGAGAGGCCGGGGCCGGCGGCCCTGGACGGAGGAAGCGGCCCGCGGGAGGTGCGCAGCCTGGAAGAGCAGGTTCTGGAGCGGCTGGTCGGGGGAGAGGAGCCACTGCCGCCGGCGGATGAGATGCCGCCGCCGGAGGCATTCCTCGATACGGAATGCAGGAATATTTACCGGGCCTTCTGCGCTCTATATGCAGGAGCAGGCAGCCGGCCCGAGGTGCGGGCTCTGACCACCGCTCTGGGGCACGAGGGGGAAGCGGTTGCCCGGCTGGCCATGATTCTGGTAGAAAAGAACGCAGGTTCCGAAAGAATCGGCCCACCGGGACCGTCCCTGGAGAAGTTGATGCGCCGCTGGCAGAAACGGCGGTTGCAGGAACTGGCGACCGAGATCGGCGAGGCGCAACGCCGCGGCGATCAGGCGCGCCTCGAGCACCTGCTGAAAGAGAAGACCAGCTTGAGCCACAGCTTACACCGGGGGACCCGGCCCAGTGCAAGCGGCGGGGCCGTCTAGGCCTGTTTCATTCGAGTGGAATGTCCTCAAGCATGATAGGGAGAGCACTTTGACGATTTCGAGCCTCACACCCGTCGAAGAGAAGTACACCTCGGTCAAGCAGCTCATCGAACTCGGCAAAGAGAAGGGGTATCTCCTCTACGACGAGATCTACGAGATGCTGCCCGAAGAGGTGGTGAGCCTCCCCGACGAGCTGGACGAGATCTATGTCCGGTTCGCGGACCTGGGCGTCGACGTCATCGACCGGCCGGAGCGATACCAGAACCGGGACGACTTCGAGTCCGGGACGAGCGAGTTCGACAAGAAGGAGGACGAGACCACCGAGTTCAGCCTCACCGCGCACGAGAAGACCAACGACCCCGTCCGCATGTACCTGCGCGAGATGGGGACCGTGCCGCTGCTCGACCGCGAGGGTGAGGTCGAGATCGCCCAGCGCATCGAGCAGGGCGAGTGGATGATCTACGAGGCTCTGTGCGAGAACCCGGTCGTCCTGCGCGAGCTGCTGCGCCTGAACGAGATGGCGGCCAAGGACAAGCGCATCCTGCGTGAGCTGGTGTCCTCCGATCCGGACGAGCCGCTCGATCCCAAGGCCACCGACCGCATCAAGAACAACCTGCGGATCTTCGAGCAGATCGCGGTCAACGACCACGACATCCAGGAGCTGCGCAAGCGCCAGAAGCGCTGCAAGCCCGACGGCGGCAAGTACCTGGAGATCGAGCGCGAGATCGACCGCCTGGTCGCCAAGATCGCCAAGGACATCCGCACGATCGACTTCAGCGTCCAGACGCGCAACCGCCTGGTCGACTTCCTGAAGGACATCGACCGGCAGTTCTCTCGCTTCGAGCAGGACATCAAGCGGGCGCAGACGGCACTCAAGAAGGAAGCCAGCGAGGAGCTCAAGGCGCTGCACCGGCGGCGGATCGAGAAGTACCGCGCCAACCTCCGCGAGCTGGAGGAGCGCTACGGCACCACGCACGCCGAGATCGCCTCGACCATCGAGAAGATCCGGCTCGGCGAGGCGACCTGCGAGCGGGCCAAGGAGGAGCTGATCGTGGCCAACCTCCGGCTCGTGGTCTCGATCGCCAAGAAGTACACCAACCGCGGCCTGCAGTTCCTCGACCTGATCCAGGAGGGGAACATCGGCCTGATGAAGGCGGTGGAGAAGTTCGAGTACCGCCGCGGCTACAAGTTCTCGACCTATGCCACGTGGTGGATCCGGCAGGCGATCACCCGCGCCATCGCGGACCAGGCGCGGACGATCCGCATCCCGGTGCACATGATCGAGACGATCAACAAGCTGACCCGTACCAGCCGGTCGCTGGTGCAGGAGCTGGGCCGCGAGCCCACGGCCGAGGAGATCGGCGAGCGCATGGACCTGCCGGCTTCCAAGGTGCGCAAGATCATGAAGATCGCGCAGGAGCCGATCTCCCTCGAAACGCCGATCGGCGAAGAGGAGGATTCGCACCTCGGCGACTTCATCGAGGACAAGAACGCCATCTCGCCCATCGACTCGGTGATCTTCGCCAACCTGAAGGACCAGACCCGGAAGGTGCTGAAGACCCTGACGCCGCGGGAGGAGCTGGTGCTCAAGATGCGCTTCGGCGTGGGAGACGGCTCCGAGCACACCCTCGAAGAGGTGGGCCGCTCGTTCAACGTCACCCGCGAGCGCATCCGCCAGATCGAGTCCAAGGCGCTGCGCAAGCTCCGCCACCCCAGCCGGGCGACGAAGCTCAAGCCGTTCCTGGACAACACCCCGTAAGGATTTGACAGGGCGGTTCGATCCGCCTAAGATTTCGCCCTCCGGGAGCGATCCCGGAGGGTTCCTTTCCTACACTCCTCGGTAGCTCAACGGTAGAGCGTTCGGCTGTTAACCGAAATGTTGGGGGTTCAAATCCCTCCCGAGGAGCCATTTCCTCCCTCAAACGTCTGAAGTGCTTTCGGTGGTGGCGTCGGCGAGCGCAACCAGAAAAGCCCTGAGGTCGGCAGGACCTTCGCTGGCCGCCCGGAACACCCGTTCCATATTCAGGCGTTCGTAGGCGTGCGCGACGGCGTTGCGAAACCCGGACGCGCGGACGAGCCGCTCGGCCAGCTCGCGGTCCAGGACACCGGCCTCGGCCAGATGCAAAATGGCCTCCGCATAACCCTTGGGAGTTCCCAGGGAGAGGCGTACGCAGGCCGAGACCGCCAGATCGAGGACCAACTGGACCGCCTGCCAGAGATGGAGGATCACTGCGTCCGAGGCGTCAGAGGAAGGTTGGAGCTCCTCCGGACTCGCCGGCAGCCGCTCCGCCACCCGGCGGAGGTGCCGCTCCACGATCCCTGTCTTCTCTGCCAGGATCGCCCGGTTCGAACCCGCTCACGACCTCAAGCCCTCCAGGACTGCCTCATAGGCCTCCTCCAGGACCGGACCGGCGTCGCACCAGAACGAGACGGCCTCGAGCCAGAATCGTTCGAAGGTGCCGGCGGTGGTCTCGAAGAGGATCTTTCCGTCGCTGGCGGCACGAAACCGGAGAAGGCCTCCGGCGAGAGAGAGATCGACCAGATCGATCCGATCGGTCCAGAGCAGGATCGTGAGCCGGGTCAACAGCTCATCCGGATCGAAGCCCCGGCCGGCGAGAAATCCGAAATCCCAGTCGGATCGCGCGTGAGCATCGCCTCGGGCTCGAGAACCGAAGAGGATCAGCAGGCGCAGCCCGGACGCCTGCCGGGCGAGCGCGGTCACCTGATCCAGGAGCAGGACGGTGGATTCCTCGGACACGGGCCAAGCGTAACAGACCGGGCAGCTCACAACAGCTCCTTCAACCGCGCGTAACCGGAGCGGCTCACCGGCAGCTTGGTCCCGTCCGTGAGGATCGCCACGTGGCTGTCCTTGGCGTAGAGCTCCAGCCGCGCAAGCCGGTCCAGGTTGAGCAGATAGGACCGGTGGATGCGGACGAAGCGGGCCGGGTCCAGGAGATCCTCCAGCTCCGAGAGGGTCTGTGCCTTGAGGTGCTCTTCGCCGCCAATCTTGATCCGCACCTGGTCGTCGCGCGCCTCCAGATAGTCAATGCGGTCGACCGGCAGGACGTGGATGCGGCTCTCCGAGCGCACGACGATGCGGGCGAGCGGCCGGTCCGGCCCCGCGCGCAGGCGCGCAATCTCGCGCAGCGGCTGGGGCTCGCCGCCGGCCCGCCGCGCTTCGGCGCGCACCAGCGCCTCGGCCAGCCGCTCGGGGCTGAACGGCTTGAGCAGGTAGTCCACCGCGTGGACCTCGAAGGCGCGGACCGCGTATTCGTCATAAGCCGTCGCGAAGATCACCGCCGGGCGCTCGTCGAGCAGCTCCAGCACCTCGAAGCCGTCCAGCTTGGGCATCTGGATGTCGAGCAGCAGCAGATCGGGACGGAGGTCCTGGACCGCCTTGACCGCTTCGAAGCCGTTGGCGCATTCGGCCACGACCTCGACCTCCGGGTGCTCGCCGAGGTATTCGCGCAGCAGCGCCCGCGCCGACTCCTCGTCGTCGACGATCACGGCGCGGAGCTTCCCTTCGTCAGTCGGCATCTCTCGGGGTCTCCTCGCGCGGCGCCTCCACCGCGGGCAGCTCCAGCTCCACCCGGAACCGGCCCGGGTTTGGAGCAATCGTCAGGCGGGCCTCCCTCCCGTGGAGGGTGCGCAGGCGGGCGGCGACATTGGAAAGCCCGATGCCCTCTCCCCGCGCCGGCGGATGGTCCGGGTCGCAGGGGTTCTCGACGGCCAGCCGCAGGAGGCTGCCGGACCGCCGTGCCTCGATCCTGATCGCTCCTCCCTCCAGGAGTTGGGCGATCCCGTGCCGGACCGCATTCTCGACCAGCGGCTGGAGGATGAGCGCGGGGACGAGGCAGGTGCGGCTCGCCTCCGCCACGTCTTCCTGGACATCCAGCCGGTCGCCGAAGCGGACCCGCTCGACTGCCAGGTAGGCCGCGGCGTGCGCCAGCTCCTCGCCCAACGGGATGCTCTCCATCCGCCCCAGGCGCAGGCTGCGCCGCAGGAGCTCGGCCAGCAGGAGGACCATCCTCCGCGCTCCCGCCGGATCGCTTCCCACCAGCGCGCTCGCCGCGTTGAGGCTGTTGAACAGGAAGTGCGGATCGATCTGCGCCTTGAGGGCCCGCAGCTCGGCCTCGCGCGCCTGGACCCGCAGCTCCAGGGCCCGGCGTTCGGCGTCGCGGGCGCTCTCCAGGGCCAGGAGCAGGTAGTGCACTGCGGCCGAGAGCAGGTAGAGCGGCACTCCCAGAGCGTAGAGCCGGGGCGAGGCCGCCAGGTAGCGCTCGCCCGCCCCTTGGAAGGCCGGCAGCTCGTCCAGCACGCCGGCCCATCCCCAGCCGAGCAGGACCCAGAGGGCGCTCGACAGCACCGCCCCCAGCCCGTGCGCTGCCGCCAGCCGCCAGGGCCGGACGGGCCGCAGAGGCACCGCCCGGCAGATGTACCAGGACGCCAGGCAGAGGTAGGCGTAGACGAGGACCAGGGGGAGGGCCTCGGCCAGCGCCTCCCCCCAGCCGACTCCGGCTCCGGCGAGCAGCAGCGCGGCCAGGGGCACCAGCGGCAGCCAACTGAGCAGGTACAGGCCGAGGCTTCCACCCCGCGTGAGGATCGGGTGCATGCTCTACCCCTACTTCGGAGCGTTCTTGACTTCCACTGCGCCCATGATCGCCAGGCCCGTGATGACGAGCTGCGGCGAGCCTTCGCCGGGGGTCTGCCGCGTGTTGTCCTCGAAGGCTCCCATGATCGGCACGCCCCTGAAGACGATCTCCCAGTGCTCCGGCACGAAGATTTCCACTCCTCCCCACCAGGCGAATGTGTCAACGATGGCCTGCCCGCCTGCCAGCTCGGCCTGGCGCAGGTCGATCTCGACTCCGCCCAGGACCGCGCTGGCGCTGCCGCCGCGGAAGGCCCGCGAGGTCACGATGTTCTTGATCCCCCCGAGCATCGCAAACGAGCTCACTTCATCCCGAGGATTGGCGCCCTCCGGGAGATGACGGGACCTCCACGTCATCTCCTTCCAGAGTAGATTGAGGCCCAGCAGCAGGATCAGCGTCGGAATCAAGACGTCCGAATCGAGCTCGGCCCAGCCCAGGTTGTCGAGGAGCAGCCAGGTGCCGAGGACCAGCAGGACCAGCCCGAAGCCCCGACCCTGCCGCTGAAAGATCTTGGCGACGCCGATCAGGATCAGAGCGAGGGGCCAGAAGCGGAAGTAGTCTCCCGCATCCACCAGCGCAAGGTTGTCCAGCAGGAGGAGCCCTCCAAAGAGGGCGACGAAGAACCCCACCATCAAGCGCGGGGTGAGGCGGAATCCGCTCTGTGCTTCATTCCGGTCTTCCATGGTCCGTCTCCTTTCGAATGCGGCGGGAGCACCGCCGACGATCCCAGGCTACGGAAGCCGGCAGGCGCTGTCCCGGGAGAATCGGTGAGCGGTGGCCGGCGACCGGTGAATGGTTCCTTTCAGGTTTCCGCCAGGATACGACGGAGGAGGAGCAGGAGGAAGATGCCCGCGAGGGTCAGGACGGCCGGCATGACCCAGGGTCCCCACGCGATTCCATTCTCCTCGGCGGCGGCTCCCTGCAGCTCCAGCTCGGCCGGCTGCGAGGGGCGCGCGAGGAGCGCCTCGCCGAGGGCCGCGAAGTCGTAGACCGGAGCAGCCAGGCGGTCGGAGCCCGCCAGCAGCCGGACCGCATCCCCCTTCTGCACCTCGGGCCAGACGAAGAGGAGCACGTCGCGCCGGCGCCAGAGGGTCGCGCCAAGGCCGGAGAGCGGCGGGTTGTCGCCGTCGTGGAAGCGCACGGCCACGAGTCGGGACGGAGAGGGCGATGCTTCCAGCGGAATCTGCTGGAGGCAGGGGAGCGGCGGCTCCGGCTCGCAGCTCCAGACCGACCGGTCCACGGGTTGGGGCTCGCGGCCGTCGCCGAGCCGCCGGGAGCGCCAACCCGGCTGCCGGTAACGCACTCCCACGGGGCGCCGCAGAGGACCACCCTGTACGGTCAGGTGCAGGCTGGTCAGCGGCAGTCCCTCGGCGGGAAGGTTGATCTCGACCTCGCTCTCCGCAGATCTCCGGAGAGGCCGGGGCTGAAGGTCCTGACCCCGGACGGCGAGCCCCGGCGCCAGAGGAGACCAGCGGAAAAAGGGGAGCTGGCGGTCGCCGAGAGCCAGCCGCAGATCGGAGAGATCGGACCGCGCCGCGCCATAGACGGGGTCCGGCAGCTCCAGCCGGACGAGACCTCCGGGCTTCGCGGCCGGCGCCAGGACCGTCCAGGACCTCCGGAACCGTGCCCGCCGTTCCAGGGGAGCACCCGGCGCGGCCTCCGCGCCCGGCAGAGGAGGCAGCGCCTGTTCCCTCTCCGGTCCCGCCTGCAGCCACGAGACGGGCTCTTCCATCGTGGTGGAGCCGGCCTCGCGACTCCGGCGGACCGGTCCACCATAGGCGAGCACATAGCTGCCGGGCTCCTCGGCGCGGAACCGCACGGTCTGGACCGCCAGGTCGACGCCGTACCCGGCAAGCCGGGGCGGCACGTCGGCACCGTACAGCTCCAGGAAGAGGAAGGCTCCCTCGACCGGCGCCCCTTCGCCGCCCACGGTATGGCTCGTCTCCTCGCCGGCGCGATGCCAGACCCCCTCGGCGAGGAGCTGCCAGCGGGCCTCGTGCGGGGTGTAGAGACGGTAGCCTACGGCTCCGGTCCCCTGCACCGTCACCGTGAGCCGGCGCAGGAGCTGGCCGAGCGCCGGCAGCGGAAGCTCGCAGGAGACTCCTCCGGACACCGCCGGCCGGCATTCCGCCCCGCGGGCGGAGAAAGTCAGCGAAGGACCGCGGATCGTCTCGACCTCCACGGCGGAAACTCGTGGAAAGCCCGCCTCCTCCGGCCAGGTAAGGCGCAGATACCGGTCCTGTGTCGAGGGGTAGGAGAGCGAAGACCTCTGGAGACCCTTGTCCCCGCCGATCCGGAAGAGGTCACCCACGGCGAGCGTCTGCCAGCTCTCCCCGTCGGAGCTCCCCTCCAGGCGCACCGCCGGAGCTGCGGTCGCCCGGACGAAGTCGAAGAACAGCCGCTCGTGCGGAACGGGCTCGGCCCCGACGTCGAGGACCAGCGTCCAGCCATCCTCGCCGCGCTGCACCTCCACCACCTCGACGGGCCGCCGCTCGCTCGCCGGCAGCAGGGGCTCGACCCAGACCGGCCGCTCCGCACCCTCCGGACCGAAGACGTGGAGGTCCATCCCACCCGCGGCCATGTGCTGGACCGCCGGCAGGTCGAGAGGCACCCGGACCCACCCCGCGGCGGGCACCTGGATGTCGCGCACATAGGCGAACCCTTCGACGGCGAAGGCGGGCGCGGCGAGCAGCATCCCGAGAAGAGCCGGGAGGACCACACGGACGGTCCGAACCACGCCTGACAATCCTACGCGCTCTCCCGGAACACGAACCTCTGGTAGACCCAGGCGAGAACCAGCAGGCTCACTCCCAGGCCGAAGAAGGAGAATACGCGGTACAGGCCCGCCAGATTGGACGTGTCGTACAGGAAGACCTTGGCCACGGCCAGCAGCATGACCGCCAGCGCGGCGTAGCGCAACGCTTTCCCCTTCCCCAGGATGCCCAGGACCAACAGCGCCACCCCGAAGACGATCCAGGCCGCCGAGTAGGCATAGCCCTCGGCCAGAGAGGTGGTGCCGGCATCCAGATAGGTCCCCTGGAAGGCCTGGCGCACCTCCAGGGAGACGAGGATGAAGGCGAGCGCCAGGACCGTGGCGGTCAGCGCCCCTGCCAGCCGGGCGCTCCCATGCCGGCGGACCTCGGCGGCGGCGAAGGCCAGCAGCACGGCCGGCAGACCGTAGGTCCAGAGGAGGAGGTTGAAGACCGGGGTCTCCCCCACCGCCGCGTGTACCCACAGAGGGTTCGCGGCCAGGACCGGGCCGAGCAGTGTCGCCACCGCCGCCAAGCCCAGCACGACCTGCCCTCCGATCTCGACGGTCTGAAGCCGGCGCTGGCGATTGGCAACGAGCAGCCCGCCGCCGAGGGCCGTCCAGGCGGAGAGCAGGGCCCCCCACTCGCCCAGCCCCACCGCGCCGACCGCGGGCCGGCCGGGGTGGTAGATCTGCCGGACCTCCAGGGTCACCAGGGCGAAGGCGAAGGCCAGGGCTTCCGCTTCGAGCAGAGCGGCCAGGCGTCCATCCCCCTGCCGGCGGGCGAGGGCCGACGCCGCCGCGAAGGCCAGGAGCGGCAGGCCGTACCCATAGAGGAGCCAATGGAACACCGGATGGTCGCCGATCGGGTAGTCGAGAATCGAGGCATTCAGCAGCAACCGGAACCCGACGAGGACGGCCAGCGCGAGGGCGAGGTGGCGCAGGACCGGCAGCCGGAAGCGCCCGGCGAGCCAGACCAGCGCCGTCACCTCCAGGGCCCAGGCGACCGTCAACCAGTGGCGGTCCAGCTCCAGGGGAACCGCGAGGCTGACGAAGCTCGTGATCGACACTGCCAGAGCGGCCAGAGCAGCTTCCATCTCCGGCCGCTGCCGCCGCCAGCGTGCCACCGGCACGGCCGCCACCAGGTAGAGCGCCGCCAGGGCCAGAGCGAATGCGCCCCAGCGCATCTCCCGCTCGGTGTTGGTGGAGGCCCAGGCGATCAGGAAGAACGCGAGGCCGGAGGCGGCGCAGAGCGCGCCCCAGCGGCCCGGCCGCACCGAGCCCCGCAGGGCGAGCCAGGAGCCGCCGGCAAAGAGGACGCCGAGCCCCGACGCGGTGAGGAGGAAACGGTCGATGTCCGGCTCTTCGACCGCCCAGCCCCAGGCGCCGAGGAGCGCCGCGCCGGTCCCGGCGGCGATCCAGGCGAGCCCTTCGAGCTCCGGCCGCAGCCGCGCCAGCACCAGCGTGCCGGCCGCGAGCAGCCCGAAGAAGGCCCATTCGATCGTCGTATAGCCTGCCCGGCCGGCAAGCAGGCCCAGAGCGAGCAGGCCGCAGGGAACCGCCGCCCACGACATCCGCAGGAAGCCCGGCGGGCCCGTGGCCTTCACACCGGACCACCCTGCGGCCAGCGCAGCGATCACCGAAAGCAGGAGGAAGCCTCCCAGCCATGGCGAGTCCTGCGGCTCGAACGGACCCACGAGCCAGGCAATCATCCAGAGAAGCCCGCCCCCCAGGGCCAGCCCTGCAATCCAGGGCCAGCCGCGGCGCCGCGCCACCGTGAGAAGACCCACCTGGAGCAGCAGCAGGTAGACGAACAGGCCGCGGGCGTTCGGCTCGCCGGTCTGCACGAGGTACGGCGTCAGAAGGCCGCCGATCAGCCCGATCAGCGCCACCATGATCCCCTGGCGAAGCGAGAGGATCACGGCCACTGCGGTGGTCAGCGCCATGAGGGCGAAGCCGACCCCTGGCGAGATGATCCCGTAGAGGTGGACTCCGGCCAGGAAGCAGGCGAACAGGTCGGCGATCCCGGCGGCCGAGAGCCCCTGGGAGATCCGCTCCGCCTTGCGGCGCAACACCTCGCCACTGGCGAGCAGACCGAGGCCGAAGAGCACGCCCAACCCCACCCGGACAGTCGGCGAGAGCCACATCCGCTCGAACGAGTACTTGACCAGGAACGCGCCGGCCAGGGCGAGCGCGATCGAGCCGATCCACACCGGAAGCCGCGCTCCGAGCTGCTCCTCCAGGCCGGCCCGCCGCGGCACCGGCACCGGGGTCGCGAGGGGGCAGGGGCGCGGGAGCTTCCTCGGGAACCGGCGGAAGCGCCTCTGGCAGTGAGGTGGGCGGCGGGATGTCGGCAGGTGCCTCAGGGACCGGCTGGGCCGCTACGACCGGCGGTGGCTCCGCGCGCTGCTCCACTGGAGCCTCCTCTGCCCGGGGAGAAGACAGCTCAGGTCAAGGCGCGCCTCCAGCCGGCCGAGGCGCGCGAGGAGCCCCGAGATCTCGAGCCGGACCTCATGCCCCAGGCGGCGCTGCTCGGCGGCGCGGCGGAGCCTCCAGGACCACGAAAATGATCACGAACCCAAGCAGGATGTAGACGGCGGAGCAGTCCATGAGGAGAGGATCGCGTCAGCGACCTGACCGGAGAGATGGGACTTCGACCCGAAGGACTACAACAATCCTACCACGGTCGAGACGCGAGGATGCAATAGGTTTACGGATGAGGTTGTGGTTCCGTTTGGTTTGCGCCGTTCAGGCGTGCCGGGTCCGGTGGTCCTCCACCAGCTTTTCGACCACACTGGGATCGGCAAGAGTGGAAATGTCCCCCAACTCGCCGTACTCGCCCGCGGCGATCTTGCGCAGGATGCGGCGCATGATCTTGCCCGAGCGGGTCTTCGGCAGGCCGGCCGCGATCTGGATGCGGTCCGGCGTGGCAATGGCCCCGATCGCCGAACGCACCTGCTCCTTCAAGGCTCCGACCAGCTCCTCCTCGCCCCAGCTCTCGTACTCCGGCGTGAGGTTGACATAGGCATAGATGCCCGTCCCCTTGATGTCGTGCGGGAAACCGACCACCGCGGCCTCGGCCACCGCGTCGTGCGCCACCAGGGCGCTCTCGATCTCGGCCGTCCCCAGTCTGTGGCCAGACACGTTGAGCACGTCGTCCACCCGGCCAGTGATCCAGTAATAGCCGTCCTGGTCACGGCGGCAGCCATCGCCCGTGAAGTAGAGGCCGGGGAACTGCGAGAAGTAGGTCTCCCGGAACCGCCGGTGGTCGCCGTAGATCGTGCGCGCCTGCCCCGGCCAGGTGCCGCGCAGGCAGAGGTTGCCCGAGACGTCGTTGCCGGTCAGCTCTCCCCCTTTTTCGTCCACGAGCACCGGCCGCACCCCGAAGAACGGCAATGTGGCCGACCCCGGCTTGCAGGGCGTGGCTCCGGGCAGCGGGGTGATCATGACCCCGCCGGTCTCGGTCTGCCACCAGGTGTCCACCACGGCGCAGCGCCTCTCGCCGACCACGTCGTGGTACCACATCCAGACCTCCGGATTGATCGGCTCACCCACCGACCCCAGGATGCGCAGCGAATCGCGGCGGTAGCGCTTCACCCACTCATCGCCGGCACGGGCAATGGCGCGGATCGCCGTCGGGGCTGTATAGAAAATATTGACCCCCAGGTCGTCGACGATCCGCCAGTACCGCCCGGCGTCCGGGTAGGTGGGGATCGACTCGAACATCACCGTGGTCGCGCCGTTGGCGAGCGGCCCGTAGACGATGTAGCTGTGGCCGGTGATCCAGCCCACGTCGGCGGCGCACATGTAGATGTCGCCGGGGTGGTAGTCGAAGATGTACTTGTGGGTCATCGCGGCGTAGACCAGATAGCCCGCGGTCGTGTGCAGGACCCCCTTGGGCCGCCCCGTCGAGCCGGAGGTATAGAGGATGAAGAGCGGGTCCTCCGCGGACATCCACTCCAGCGGGCAGGTCGACCTCTGCTTCTGCGTCTCCTCGTGCAGCCACAGGTCGCGGCCGGTCTTCATGGGCACATCACGGTCCGTGCGCCGCGCGACGAGCACGGTCTCGACCACGCCGAGCCCCTCGATCGCCTGGTCGACCGTCTGCTTGAGAGGGATGCGCTTGCCGCCGCGCAGCCCTTCGTTGGCGGTGACGACCACCTTGGTGCCGGCATCGAGGATGCGGCCGCGCAGCGACTCCGCGGAGAACCCGGCAAAAACCACCGAGTGGACCGCGCCGATGCGGGCGCAGGCGAGCATCGTGTAGGCCAGCTCGGGGATCATGGGCAGATAGATACAGACCCGGTCGCCCTTGCGCACCCCGAGGCTCAGGAGGACGTTGGCGATGCGGGCGACGTTGTGCTTGACCTCGCGGTAGGAGATCGTGCGGTACTCGCCCGGCTCGTCGCCGGCCCAGATGATCGCCGTCCTCTCGCCCTGGGTTGGCAGGTGGCGGTCGACGCAGTTGTAGCAGGCGTTCAGACGGCCGCCGGAGAACCAGGAAAAGTCGACCTCGTCCATGTCCACGTCCAAGATGTTGCGGGGCTCATGGAACCAGTCGACGATCCGGGAGTGCTCGCGCCAGAACCCCTCCGGATCCTCGACCGACCGGCGGTACATCGCGCGGTATTCGTCCAGGCTCTTGATCCAGGCTCTCTCGGCGATATGCGGCTTGACAGGGATCATGGGGCCTCCTCCGGGTCGAAGGGCACAGGGCCGGAGGGGGATTCTATACCGGGAGGCGCCGGGCTCCGGGGGGATCGCCGTCGGCGTCCGCCTATCTCCTGCGCGCAGCTCCGGGAAAGCCGAATCCACGCCCCTGATCCGCTACGAGCCGCCTGAGCTGGTCCCGGGCACACCCCCCTGAGGGAGGTTTCACTCGATTAGCGGGGCTCTTACGGACCCCTGGCCCGATCCGGTTGCCGGATTTCCCTGTGTTCTCCGCATTCTTCTTGCCCCGCAAAAGATTGTGCACCCCCGCAGAATCGCTGGACACGGCCGCCAGGCCAGGTTTTTCGGGGCTTTGAGGGCATTTTCGAGCCTACCCCCCGCCAGATCGCTGGACACGACGCTCCCGACGGCGCCCGGCAGGAATCAACCAACTCACGTCGCTCCAATCACTTACGCAGGAGTAGCCGGTCTGGCACGCTCCTTGGTCCCTGTCCGGGGCAAACGAAAGGAGGACGTCATGATGGAGAGGACTGTTGAGACGAGGCTGCACTGCATGGAGGAGCTCCCGGTCGAGCTCCAGCGGCAGATCCTGGCCGCTACGGAGGCACTGAGTCCCCGAGGGCGCACGAGCTCGGAAGACCTGCGCATTACCCTGGGCCTGAGCGAAGAGGAGGCCGAGCGCCTGGCGGCGGTGCTCGAAATCGCATGAGCGTTCATTCAACGATCGCACCGGGAGAAGACCTGATGAAGCTGTCTCTGGAGCTATCCAATTGCCTCGATGTCGCCGCATTACCCATTGTCGTCGACACCTCGGCCGTCCTGGCGGTGCTGACACATGAAGCGCACCGACCGACGTTAATCCAGATCACCCAGGAGGCGGAGCTCCTCGCGCCTGCATGCCTGCCAGCCGAGCTCGGCAACGCGTTCTCCGCGATGTTCCAGCGCGGGCGCTTGTCTCCAGGCGAGGCGAAGCTGGCTGTCGAGGCCTTTCGCGAGATCCCGATCCACCTGAGCGAGATCGACCTGGCCCGGACGCTCGAGCTCAGCTATGAGCTGGGCCTCTATGCGTACGATGCATACGCGATCACCTGCTGTCTGCGGCACCAGGCGGCCCTCTTGACGCTGAACGATGGGCAGCGAGCGGCCGCGGAACGGGCCGGCGTCGAGGTCCTGGAGGTGGAGATATGAACGTCTACTCGTTTTCGGAGGCCCGGCAGAAGCTGGGCGCCGTGCTCGACGAGGCGCAGCGCAAGGGTGCCGTCCGCATCAGGCGGCGAGACGGCACCGAGTTCGAGATCTCGCCGGTACGCCGCAAGGGCTCACCCCTGGACGTGCCAGGGATCCCTCTCGGCCTGACGGCCGAGGAGATTGTCTCGTTGCTCCGGGAGACGCGCATCCGCGCCAATTGCTGAGCCCTCTGCGCCGAGCCGGTCAGGGAACGGTCTTTGGGGCCTCCGGCTCGGTCTTCCCCTCCTTGCTGACCGCCCGGACGACGTGGCCGGGATCGTCGGCCACGGCTTCGGCGAAGGCGCGGTCGAGGTGCCCGTCGAGGCGCACGAGGGTAAGCTCGGAGCCGTCGAGGTCCACCACGAAGAGGCTGCGCAAGGCTCCTCTGCGGTCACTGCGAAGGAACATCAAGGACTGGTTGTCCTTCTCCCTCGCGCGGACGAAGAGGCTCCAGCCGGAGCGGGCGAGATCCTTTTCGAAACGGGTGTCGTCCAGCGCCCGGCGCTCGAAGTCCTCCGGCAGGGACTCCACCCGGTAGGTGGAGACTTCGATCCGGTCCACGCTGGTCAGCATCGCCTGCCCATCGACCTTGCCCGGGACCATACGGACCAGGGTCTTGAGGAAGCCGAGGGTGACCCGGCCGAGGCGGACGTGCTCTTCGCGCTCGAAGCGGGCCTCAGGGACGCGCCGCTCGATCTCCCAGCGCACCCGTTCGACCGACGGAGATTCGCTGCAGCCGCCGAGAGACAGGGTCAACGGCAGGACCATCATCAGAAAAGAGAAGCGCTTCATGGCTCGCCTCCGTATTGGGTTTCCTGGTCAAGGTTTCTTGTCGGTGCTCTTACCGTCTGGGGTTTTTTGCAGCGCCGGGATGTCAAACGTCTGGCCGAGCCGTCCGAGCTGGGCCGGATCGATCCGGCCGACGATGTTGATGACGACCGCCTCTTCCCCAGGCTGGAAGGAGAGGAGGGTCAGCCCCTGGATGTTGCCGTCCGCTTCCTTCAGATAGATGAAGGTCTCTTCGTCCTTCTCGCGGACCTTCACGGTCGCCGCCCAGCCGTGGTCTTCCAGCCAGCTCACGGCGCGTCCGATCCGCGTGCGGACCGAGCCCTCATCGCCCGCTGTGACGGGAAAGACCTGGACCCGGATCTCCCGTAGGTTGGTGATCAACCGGGAGAACTCGGGATCCTCCTTGCCCATGGCTGCGGCGACCAGGCGCAGCAGCGGCGGCCCGAGGTTGATCTCGACGCTCAGCTTCTCGCGCGGGAAGATCCCCAGCTCGTCGAACGGGATCGAGCCGGGCGGGGTCGCGGGCGGCCCGGCCGCCGCGGAGACGGCCTCCAGGAGGCCGAGGAGCGTGAGGAGAAGGATGGGCTTGCGCATGGTGAGACCTTTCTACTGTTCAGTCGGAAGCGAGCCCAGCCCGCGCACACTGCGGGTCGTGGGGTCGACCAGGCGCCGGCGGAGGACGTCGTCGCGCAGGCCGAGACCGGCGCGACGAGTGACCTTGCCGACGTAGGCCAGGGCGAAGCGGGCCTCCTCGGTGGCCTGTGCCACCTCGTCCGCGCTCGGGCTCCCGGCCGCGGGCTCCCGCTGCTGGATGAAGAAGACCGATCCGCCCACGATGGCCGCGAGCATCGCCGCCGCCAGGACGATCCGGAACGAGCGTCGTGGGGCCTTCCGGCCCTGCGCCGCTCCCTCCGTGGAAGGCCGGAAGGGGACGATCTCGCCCCGGCCGCCCCGGCCAGTATCGAGGACCCGCTGGAGGACCTCCGGCGGGCAATCGTGCTGTGGAAGCGACCGCAGCTCCGTCTGGATGAGAGCGGCGAGCTCCAGCTCTGCGGCGCAGGCGGCGCAGCGGTCGAGGTGAGCGCGCACCCGGGCCGCCTCGCCGGCCGGCAGGTCGCCGTCCAGCCAGGGCTCGAGGAGATCCTGGGCCTCGTCACAGCTCATCGTCTCGTCCAGTCCGATCATTGGTACACCTCCCGCAGTAGCTCCCGGAGCTTGCGCCGCGCCCGATGGAGATGGACGCGGACGGTGACCTCCGGGATCCCGAGGGCCTCGCTGATCTCTTTCTGGGAGAGGCCCTGGACTTCGCGGAGGATGACGACGCTCTTGTAAGGCTCCCTCAGGTCCTGCAGGGCCCGGAGCAGGTGCCGGCGGAAGTCGGACGCCTCGGCCCGGCCGTCCGGGCCCGCCTCCGCGCTGGGCAGCTCAGGCAGCGTTCCGGCGTCGAGACTCTCCTCGGTGCCGTGGACCGCGACCGCCCGCCGCCGGCGGAGCAGGTCGTAGCAGGCGTTGCGGGTCACCCGCAGCAGCCAGGTGCCGAGCCGCTCCTCTTCGACCCCATCGTGGTGGCGCCACAGGCGCAGCAGGACCTCCTGCGTCACGTCCTCCGCCTCCTCCCGGTTCGAGAGCAGGTAGTGCGCGAAGGAAAAGATCCGCCGCTGGTACTGCTGCGCCGCCGTCTCGAACGCCGTCTCCATCCGCAAGAGAAGACGGACGGGAGGGGGAAACGTTTCAGGGGCCTCAGCTCTGGGCTCGTCCCTGACGAGTCCGCCGCTTTGCAATGGCTGGTCCAGAACCATCGTGCTCGAGAGCGATCACCGCGAGAGGGAGATCCTCTGCCCTGGCTCGCTCGACCGCCCGGACTGCATCGTCATAGCGCGCCACCCGGTCTGTCAGAAAAGGGGCCAAGCGGTTCGAGGGGACCACCACGACCCCGACATCGATTCGACCGCTGATCAGCTCCTCTCGGAGGTGCACGACGTCCACGATGACGAGATCGCTTCGCCCCGAGAACTGAACCTCGACGCCCAGGCAGACGCTCGTTCCGTTGATGGCGCGGCACTTCGTCCAGTCGACGCCTCCCGTCTGCTTTTTGGACCAACCCTCGGCGAGAAGAAAGCGCGTGTCGAAGATCGACCGGATCTCTGCGGCCCCGTTGGCGTCGCGGCGCTCCTCAACAAGAAGCTCGAAGCCGGTCAAGATCTGGATGAGCTCGTTCCAGAGAGGCCCGAGGCCCAGGCGCGCTATCCGCTCCTCGGCTCCGTTGAACCACTTCTCCACCGCGATCTTCGGCATCTCGTGGTTAGGCCTGGTCAGGCCGACAGGATCGACAGGATTTTTCGTGGCGGCTTGCGCCCGAGGGTCGTCGGCGCGAAGGTCCGGATTCGATGCTCGATCGCCGCGCAATCGCCAATCTCGCTGCCGATCCAGTAGCGGCCAAGCCGCTGCGCCTCCTGGAAGGTGCTACCGCCACCCCCGAACGGATCGAGGACGATGTCTTCCGGACGAGTCGAGATCTCGACGGCCCGGGCTGGGATCATCGGTTTCAGCTCGTTGACCCCGGGGCGCGCCTTGGAGTGCCGGTGCCGGTTGGGAGAGGTGTCCTCCCAGAAATCCGTCAGGTTGAGGCCTTCTGGATTGAGGTACTTCCGATGTCCGCCGTAGTCCTTGAGGTCTCCTCCGCAATGGCGGCAGGCTGGCACCGGCAAGCGGACGCGATTGAAGACGCGCGGCTTTCCCTTGGTGAAATACAGAAGCGCATAGTGAGCGGGATAGAGCTTCTCGCCACGCGGGAAAGTGCCCTTCATCGAAAGTGCGATCCAATGGCGGAACTCCAGGGGACCATCCAGGTGAGCCGCGAAGTGGAAGGCCCACCGAGGTAGGACATAGATGAAGAGCGCGCCTCCAGGTACTAAGACGCGACAACACTCGTCGATCCATCGCAAGCACCAGCTCAGATAGTCGTCCTCATGCAAGACATCCTTGAATCCGTTCCGATATTCCTTGTTCAGGTTGAACGGCGGATCGGCGAAGATGGAGTCGACCGACTCCGATCGAATAGCCCCGAGGAGCTTGAGGCAGTCGGCCTGAAAGAGCAGGCCATGGGTCGTTGTGAGGCGGGGCTCACCCAAGCCTGGGCGCTCGGCCTCCTGGTATGCGGCATGCTCACGAATTGGGCTCATCGGACAGCTTTCGGACAGCTTCCTTTCCTTCGAAGGAACAGGACTCGGGCACCCAGGTGGACCATCGGATCCTATCACGGCGGTCTGGCGTTTCCGTTCAAAGAGATCGAGCTGGGTATCCACTTTTACGCTCTTTTTACGCCGAGTGTAGCTCCTCTCCTGGAGGCCGTCAACTTCGGACCGAACCTGGGCTCAGGCCGGCGCAGCCGGCAGCCGGAAGGCGTGCTCCTTCCCCTTCTCCACGGCGTCCAGATGAAGGAAGAGCAGACCGATGCCGGCCGCTCCCTGCATGTAGCCGGTCTGGGCGTAGACGTACCCGGGACGGACCCGGTGCTCGGCATGGATCCACTTCAGACCGTCTCCCGGAGTCGGCGTCGCGCGATCGAGGAGATCCGTGGCAACCCGGCGGGCAAAAGCGAGATACCCGGCGTCGCCGGTCCGGCGGGCGAGGTCGAGGAAGTGCTCCGCGACGCCGGCCGAGCCGCAGCACTGGCCTACGTTGTTCCAGAAGCCGGGGGTCTGCCGCTCGGGGATGCCGCTGTCCAGGATGCTTTTGGTGCCCCGGAGCTCCCACTCCCGCCAGCTCTGATCGCCGGTTGCTCGGGCGAGCTGATGAAAGAGCCTGGAGGTGCCGACCGGGCCGTGGCACCAACCCAAGTAGTGGAGGTCCTTCCCTCCGGGCTCATGGTGGAAGACCAGGCAGCCGTTGCCCGTGGTGTCCGCCACGGCCTGGAGATAGCGGCCCCCTGCGACAGCCGCATCGAGGAGCTCCTTGCGGTTCGTCTCCAGGTGGAGGGTGGCGAGGGCGTAGGCGATGCCGCCGTGCCGTGCGAGAAGTTGGGCATCAGCCGTTCGGCCTGCGGGTCGGTCGCCCACTTCCATTTGCGGCCCCCCGCCTCCGGGATGCCCAGCTCGGCCAGACGAAGGCCAGCCTTCAGGGCCAGATCCCGCGAGGCCGGCCGGTCCAGCTCGCGAGCCATATAGATAAGGTAGAGGATCGTCCCGGCCGAGCCCGCGACGATGTCGGTCCCCGACCCCCAGGCGATTCCGGCCCCGGCCGGCTTGGCCGCGGCATGGACCAGGTCGAGGCAGCGCAGCGCGCCGTTCCGGTGCGCCTCTTTCCCTGTCGCCTGCGCAATCCGTTGGAGGGTGAAGCCGATCCCCGGCACGCCGGTGTAGAGGCCGTCCTCCAACCGCTCCGGATCGATCGCAGCCGGCAGGCCGGCGATCAGCGCATCGGCACCTGCCGAGGCCTCGTCCAGCCAGGCGGAGTCGCCGGTGACGCGGGCGAGCTCGGCGAGGAAGAGCACCACGCCGGAGGTGCCGCTGTAGAGGTCGGGGCTCGACCGCAGGCCGTCAGGTCGCTCCGGCCCCTCCAGCCAGAGCAGGCCGTGCGGCGTATGGATCCTGGTTGTACGGATCCACCGCGCGGCCCGGACCGCCGCGTCCAGCCAGCGGCCGGCGGCTGACGTGGGAGCCGGAGGCGTCCCCTGGGCCGCCGCCCATCGCGAGAGCCCCGCCAAGCCGACTCCACCAGCGAGACCGAGATGGAGGAAGCGGCGGCGGGAGAGGCCGGCATGGTGGGGGTTGGAGGTCCGAGAGGGCATGGCGTTAGCCTCCCGGGCGGCATTGTAGAGCGCCGGCTCAGCCCAGCTCGAACAGCGGCTCGCCGTTGTCGACCGCCTGGCCGGGCTGGACGAAGATCTGGCGGACCGTGCCGTCGTGCTCGGCCCGGATCTCGTTCTCCATCTTCATCGCTTCCAGGACGACGACTCCCTGCCCGGCGGTGACGGTGTCCCCCTCCTGGACCAGGAGGGCCACAACGCGGCCCGGCATGTAGGCGCGGACCCGTTCGTGACGCTTCGCTCCCTGGCCGCCGCGGGTCTGCTGGGCGAGGTGGGTCAGCGGATCGGTCACGGAGACGGTGGCGGTCCCGTGCCGGCTGGTGACTGCATAGTCCTCGCCCTGCCGACGCACGGAGACCTCGTGCTGCTCGCCGCCGATGCGCAGACTGTGGATGTCGTTCCCGAGGCGCAGGGCATCGACCTGGTAGGTCCGGTCGCCGACCGTGATCTCGTAGCCGTCGTCGACGCGGCGGACCCGGACCTTCTCCTCCCGCTCGCCGTGGCGGACGATCAGCTCCACGCGTCCCCCCGGAGGCCGTCGCGGCGGCCGGCCTGACCCCAGCGGCTGCGGCGGCTGGTCGCTCCGGATGTCCCCGGCGCGGCGCCCGCGGCCGTGCGGCCCGCCCGCTCGAAATGAGCGAGAGCGGCGGCGAGGAACGGCAGATCTGGATGTTCTTCCTCGGCCTGCCCGGCCGGCCGCAGCTCGCCGGCCGCCAGCTTGCGGTCGAGCATGCCGATGTCCAGGTTGCCCGCCAGGAAATCCGGGTCGGACAGCAGGGCCTTGAAGAGCGGCGCGGTGGTGCGGATCCCCTCGACCCGCAGCTCCGCGAGAGCCCGGCCGAGCCTCTGGATCGCCCGCGGCCGATCCGCCGCCCAGACGATCAGCTTGGCAAGCATCGGGTCGTAGTGGATCGAGACCTCGGAGCCCTCGTAGACGCCGGCGTCGTTGCGCACCCCGGGACCCTCGGGCCAGCGCAGGCGCTCGATGCGGCCGGGCGACGGGGCGAAGCGGTTCCACGGGTCCTCGGCGTAGAGGCGGACCTCGATGGCATGGCCGCGCGGCTGCACATCGTCGAATTCGGGGCCGAGCGGCTCCCCTTCGGCCACCCGGATCTGCGCCTGCACCAGGTCGATCCCGGTGACCAACTCCGTGACCGGATGCTCGACCTGGAGGCGGGTGTTCATCTCCAGGAAATAAAAATCGCCGTCCGAGGCGAGCAGGAACTCGCAGGTGCCCGCGTTGCTGTAGCCAACCGCCGAGGCGGCCTTGACCGCGGCCTCGCCCATGCGGCGGCGCAGCTCCGGGCCGACCACCGGCGACGGCGCCTCCTCGACCACCTTCTGGTGGCGGCGCTGGAGCGAGCACTCGCGCTCGCCGAGGGAGACCACCCGGCCGTGGAGATCGCCCAGGACCTGGATCTCCACGTGCCGAGGATTCACAATGTACTTCTCCATGTACACGGAGTCGTCGCCGAAGCTGGCTCCCGCCTCGGAACGGGCCGCACGGTAGGCGCTCGCCAGGTCCGCGGGCCCGTCGACCCGGCGCATCCCCTTGCCGCCGCCGCCGGCCGAGGCCTTGAGCATGACCGGATAACCGATCGTCTCGGCAAAGTCCGCGGCGGCATCGAGGTCCGGCAGCGGGTCCTTGCCGCCGGGGACGACGGGGACGCCGGCCGCGATCATCAGCCGCCGGCTCTCGACCTTGGAGCCCATGGCATCGATCGCCTCGGGCGACGGGCCGATGAAGGTCACCCCGGCGTCGCGGCAGAGGCGGGCGAACTCGGCGCGCTCGGAGAGGAACCCATAGCCGGGATGGATGGCGTCAGCACCGATCTCCCGCGCCAGCTCGACGATGGCGGCGCCCCGGAGGTAGCTCTCGCGCGACGGCGCCGGTCCGATCGGATACGCCTCATCCGCGAGCAGCACCGGCAGGCCGAGCCGGTCGGGCTCGGAGTAGATGACCGCGCTGCGGATCCCCATCTCGCGGCAGGCGCGCAGCACCCGCACCGCGATCTCGCCCCGGTTGGCGATCAGAACCTTCCGGATGCGTCGTTTCGGCGCGGTCTCGGGCATGGCAAGGAGATCTTACCGGAGATGGAGATGGGCGCGGCGGGCACCGAGGCCCGCCGCGGATTGTGAGGGAGTCAGCAGGTGTAGATCTGGGGGCAGCCGAACTCGCTGGTCGGCATGCAGAAGGTCGAGCCGGCCGGGCAGCACTTCAAGGCTCTGCCGGCGCAGTCGCACTTGTAGCTGCAGTTCGTCCCCCCGGCGGCCTCCGCCGTGGGGATGGGGGTGCCGAGGGCGGCTACGACCGCCAACAGGGCGAGAAGCAGAAGCAGGGTCTTGCGCATGAATTCACCTCCTGGGTCCCGGTTCGAGGGACCCTCCATAAGGCAAGGTGCCTCCAGCCGGAAATAGCGCCCGGCGCCACGGAGCGCGTGAGCAGGGAGCGCCTCACCGGGGCCAGACCGGACCGCTCCCAACGCATACGTCAATTGTCAAAGATCCGAAGGCGTCCCCAGGGCGTACTTCGTCGACATCGATGCTGCCACGGATTCATCGATTGCATCAAGATGTCGAAGCGCCTTTCGACCGACTTGCCCGATACGCTTACAGATCGCTCCGAAACGAGCTGGTCCATGTAGAGCTTGATGACCATGGAGAGTTCTGGCAGCGAGACCAGTTCCTCGGAACCCTGCTCACGATCGCAGAAGCGAACGAGCGTCCAGACGGCGCCATTGTTGTCATCTACGTGCATGGCTGGAAACACAATGCCTCACCCAGGAATGAAGCCCGAGGCAACCTTCATGCCTTCAAGACACAGGTCCTTCAGCGCCTGGTGAACGAGCAATCCTCAAGTCCGAATCCTCGCCCGGTCGGCCAGCGCCCCGGGAACAGAGGAAGCGAGGATCATCGGAGATCTTGAGCTGCACATCCCTTTGAGGGGGCTGTGCTCGGCCCAGGAGCGCCGCTGCTCCATGCGGCGTCACCCGGCTGAGGTACCAGTCCGTCGTCTCGGCTTCGAGAACGTCGCCGCTCTGGGCGTACTCCCCTGGACGATGCTCCTGCGCGAACATGACCTCTCGCTCGGGACCCTGCGACGCCCGCCAACTACGGATCCGTCGCTGCAACGTCCGCAGCTGACCGTCCGAAAAGCTCAGCTCCGGCCGCCCCCTCAGCAGCTCGAAGATCGTCACCGCCTCCAGGCCGGACTAACGGTAGCCGAAGCGTTGCGTAACGTCAGTTACGAGCGCGCCGACGCCGAGGTCCATCGCTTCCCCGAAGAGCGCTTCGACGTCGCGATCAGCAGATTCGGGACGATGTTCTTCGCTGACCCGGTCGCTGCGTTCGCCAACATCTGGCGCGCCATGCGGCCCAACGGACGCTTGGTGATCATGGTGTGGCAGAGCCACGATCGGAACGAGTGGTCCGTGTCGATCCAGCGGGCCCTCACGGGCGGCGCGGACGTGCCGGTGGCATCGCTGGAGGGGCCGGATCCGTTCTCGCTTGCCGATCCGACCGCCGAACGTGCGGACGAAGTTCATCCTTTGCCAAGACGACCGCCTATTCCCGGCCGCCTTTCGCCGGCTCGTGCCGGAGCGCCTGGGCATCACCCCTGATGAGATCCCCGGTGGTCACTGCGTCGCGCTCAGTCGTCCGAAAGAGTTGGCCGATCTCCTGGTTCGCTACGCTGTAGTAGCGGAGCTTCGCCGTCGAGATCCTGCCTTAGCCGGGCCAGCCCGACAGGTAGCCGGGCGGCACGTTCGCCGACGCCCTAACCACCTGGTTCGGACCACCTACTGCGGCGTAGCGAAGTGTAGGGGCAACCCTTGTGGTTGCCCTCGGTCTTGCCACGGCGGTCGATTCGGATTTCTGTCCTCGTCATGAGGGAGGCGGGACAAGGGCAGGCACAAGGCCTGCCCCTACATTCGTCTGGCCGGTCGGAGGATTGGACCGCGCGACTTCGCCGAGACCGAGACGCTCCGACTCGAGCTCCTACCCTGCTGGACTCATCTATCTCCCGAGCAGTACCGGAAGCGGATCGCCGAGCTGATCGAGGGGATCGAAAAGGAAGCCGCCACTGAGAGGCTCAAACCGGGCGCGAGCCTCAGAGACCACGAGCGATCCTGCGCCAGAAGCCAACGGACCAGCCGCTGAAGACCCAAAAATCGCCCGCTCCGCTCTTCCACGCCTTCAGCCGTAAGGTCCGCAGCTCTACGAAGCTTATGGCTGGTTCCTGGCTGCCTTCCTGGAAGCGTCAGAAAAGCTCCGCCTGGGTGACCGGACTGCGCGGTTTCCGATCGGGAGCTTTCCTCCGCACCTGCCGTTCGTGAGAGAGGCACCCCTCTCTCTTGCTACGGGATAGACGAACTCCACTGGCCTCCCATTAAGCCATCCTTCTCCCCAAAGCTCTCCTGGGTCGGGCGGAGCTGTGGAAATAAAAATCGCCGTCCGAGGCGAGCAGGAACTCGCAGGTGCCCGCGTTGCTGTAGCCGGCCGCCGAGGCGGCCTTGACCGCGGCCTCGCCCATGCGGCGGCGCAGCGGACTTTGCCGAGACGATCGGTTATCCGGTCATGCTCAAGGCCTCGGGCCGGTTGTGCCGCTCTACCGCAATGTCGTGGGAGCGACCCCGGGTCACCTTCGCTTCTTCTCCGCCTCGGCGAAGCCTCCGGGGAAGACCTCGGTGCAGCCGAGGTGCGAATGCGCAGGCCGAAAGGGTGTCTCCCGCCCCCCGAACCACCAAAAAGCACAGCCGGCCAACTGGACATCTCCGACCTCCGGTCCCCATCGGCCTCAGGCCTCTCGCCACCCGCCCCATAGCGCGCATCGCCGGTGGGTTCTGCGTCACCGCGAAGCGGAGGAGGACCGGCTCGCTCCAGACCTCGATCGGCTCCACGAAGGGGCCGGTCGAGAAGAGGCAGGTGCGCACGGCGCCGGGGCCGCTGCCGCGGATTTCCGCCCTGATCGGATAGGCGATGCCGGCCCGGAAAAGCCACTCGCGGGGCGCCGGCAGCTCGGGGAAGGAGACGACATGCTTCCAGACGACCTCGGGTGGCGCGTCGATCTCGATCGCCGTGTACGCCTCCAAGGACTGTGGTAGCCTTCCCGCTCGGCTGTTGAGGATGCAAATTCTTCGAAGCGGATGCTGTCTTGAGGCTGCTTGAGATTGCCGCTGTCGGGCGGGCGCTCCCGCCCCACTACTACGACCAGCAGACCCTGCTCGCCGCGTTGCAGAGGCGTTGGGCGGACCGGTTCTTCAACCTCGAGCGGCTGGAGCGGTTGCACCAGAACGTCCTGGTCGGCGGGCGCCACCTCGCGCTGCCCATCGAGGAGTACGACGGGCTCACGACCTGGGGGAAGGCGAACGACGCCTGGATCCGGGTTGCGCAGGAGGTGGGAGGGGAGGCCGTCCTCGACGCGCTGCGCCGGTCCGGCATCCCGGCCGAGGACCTCGGCGCCATCCTCTTCGTCACTGTCACCGGCGTCGCGACCCCTTCGATCGACGCGCGCCTGATCAACCGGCTCGGGCTGCCAACGCAGATCAAACGGATGCCGATCTTCGGATTGGGCTGCGTGGCCGGCGCGGCGGGGATCGCCCGGGCGGCCGACTACGTGCGCGCCTTTCCGGACCAGGTGGCCGTGCTCCTCTCGGTCGAGCTCTGCTCGCTGACTCTCCAGGCCGAGGATTTATCCATTCCGAACCTGATCGCCTCGGGCCTGTTCGGCGACGGCGCCGCCGCCGTCCTGGTGGTGGGCGAAGAGCGGAGCGAGCCGGGGCCGCGCATCGTCGCCACCCGGTCCGTCTTCTATCCCGACTCCGAGCGGGTGATGGGCTGGGACATCTCCGAGAGCGGCTTCCGGATCGTCCTTTCGGCCGAAGTCCCCGAGGTCGCGCGCAAATTCCTGCGCCAGGACGTGGACACCTTCCTCGCGGACCACGAGCTGACCCGCGCCGACATCGGCTCCTGGGTCTGCCACCCCGGCGGCCCGAAGGTGCTCGAAGCCATGCAGGAGTCGCTGGAGCTGCCCGACGGCGCGCTCGACGTTACCTGGGACAGCCTGCGCCGGGTCGGGAACCTGTCCTCGACCTCGGTCCTCCTCGTGCTCGCCGACACCCTGGAGCATCACCGCCCTGCGCCGGGGACCTATGGCATGCTCATGGCCATGGGTCCCGGCTTCTGCTCGGAGCTGGTGCTGCTCCAGTGGTGAAGAGATGGACACCCGCCTCCTCTACACGCTCCTCGTGGCCGCCGTCGCCCTGGCGCGGCTGGCCGAGCTGCGGATCGCGGAGCGGCACCGGCGGGCGCTCCTCGCCCGGGGCGGGTTCGAGGCGGGAGCGGAGCACTACCCGTGGATGGTGCTCCTCCATACGGCGTTCCTGATCGCCTGCCCGGTTGAGGTCTGGATGCTCGGCCGGCCGTTCGTGCCGGCTCTCGGGTGGCCGATGCTGGCGCTCCTCCTGCTGGCCATGGGGCTCCGCTGGTGGGTCATGGCCACCCTGGGGGAGCGCTGGACCACCCGCATCCTCTGCCTGCCCGGGGCGCCCCCCATCGAGAGCGGGCCGTACCGGTTTCTTCGCCACCCCAACTACCTGGCCGTCTGCACCGAGATGGTGGCCCTCCCCCTGGTCCATACGGCATGGCTCTCGGCGGTTGTCTTCAGTTTGGCGAACGCCTGGATCCTGCGGGTGCGGATCCGCGCCGAGGAGGCGGCGCTGGCGCGGGTCTCCAGCTATGGCGAAGTCTTTGCAGATCGGCCAAGGCTGGTACCGGGAGGACGATGAGCGACGAGGCGGTCATTCTTGCAGGCATTACCGAAGTGGCCCGGCGGCACCTCGGATGGGAAGGCGCCCTGTCCCTGGAGATGCGCCTGGTCGAGGATCTGCGGCTCGACTCGATCCGCCTTTTGACCCTGGCGGCCGAGGTGGAGAACCGGTTCCGCGTCCTTCTCAACGAGGTGGACGAGGCGGGGATCGAGACCGTGGGCGACCTGGTCGCGATCGTCCGGAGGAAGCTTGGCCGCTGAGACGCTCGTCGACCATCTCCTGAGGGTCGAGGGCCGCCCGGACGGCGGGCTGCGGTTCCTCGACCGCGCCGAGCGGGCCCGCTGGATGGGCTGGGCGGAGCTGCGCGACCGGGCCCTCGCCGTGAGCGGCGGCCTACGCGCCCTCGGCGTCGAGAGAGGAGACCGGGTGGCGCTGGTCTTCCCGACGGGCCCCGAGTTCTTCGAGGCCTTTTTCGGCACCCTCCTCGCCGGTGCCGTGCCGGTGCCGCTCTACCCGCCGGTGCGGCTCGGCCGGCTGGACGAGTACTTCCAGCGCACCGCCCGCATGATCGAGGTCACCCGCGCCCCTCTCGTGCTCGCCGACACCCGGGTCAAGCGCATCCTCGGCGAGGCGGTGGCTCGGGCGCGCCCACGGCTCGGCTGCCGCACCCTGGGCGAGCTCCCGCGCGAGTCTGGCGGGGTCGAGGCGGTGCGGCCTTCCCCATCCGACCTCGCCCTGGTGCAGTTCTCCTCCGGTACCACGGTGGACCCCAAACCGGTGGCCCTGAGCCACCGCGCGATCGTCGGCCAGGTGGAGGCCCTCAACACCCTCCTGCCCGACACAGCCGAGCTACGCCAGAGCTGCGTCTCCTGGCTTCCCCTCTACCACGACATGGGGCTCATCGGCTGCGTGTTCCCGGCTCTTTCCCGGGAGGCCGAGCTGACGCTCCTCGGGCCGGAGCTGTTCGTGGTGCGGCCGGCCCTCTGGCTGCGCGCACTTTCCCGGTACCGCGGGACGATCTCGCCGGCACCCAACTTCGCCTACGGCCTTTGTGTCCATCGAATCTCCGACGAAGAGATGGAGGGAGTCGATCTCTCCGCTTGGCGGACGGCGCTCAACGGCGCCGAGGCGGTCGCACCCGGGGTCGTGCGCGCCTTCGTCGATCGCTTCTCGCGCTGGGGCTTCCGGGCCGAGGCGCTCACCCCGGTCTACGGGCTTTCCGAGGCCGCCCTGGCCGTCACCTTCTCGGACCTCGACCGGCCGTTCCGCAGCGGGCGTTTCGATCGCGAGGAGCTGTCGCGCGAGGGCTTGGCGCACGAGGCGGCGGAGGGACGCGAGATCGTCTCGGTGGGACGCCCCGTCCCGGGCTTCCGGCTGCGCCTCCTCGACGAAGCGGGACGGGAGCTGCCGGAGGACCGGGTGGGCCGGGTGTGGATCCAGGGGCCGTCGCTCATGGAGGGCTATCTCGGCGATCCGGAGGCCACCGCCAGGGCCTTCCGCGACGGCTGGCTCGACACCGGCGATCTGGGATTCCTCCACGAAGGAGAGCTCTACCTGACCGGCCGCGCCAAGGACGTGGTCCTCCTGCGCGGACGCAACTACGCGCCCGAGGAGATCGAGCGGGCCGTCGAGGGCGTGCCGGGGCTGCGCACCGGCTGTGCTGTCGCGGCGAGCTGGCTGCCGGAGGACGCCGAGGGGGAGGAGCTGGTCCTTTTCGTCGAGGCAGCCCGGCGGGCCCGGCCGCAGGATCTCGCCGCGCTGCCCGCGGCCTGCCGCGAGGCCGTGCTCGGCGCGACCGGCCTGGCCGTGGACCGGGTCGAGGTGCTGGCGCCCGGTACGCTCCCCCGCACCTCCTCCGGCAAGCTGCGGCGGCAGGAGGCCCTCCGCCTCGACCTCGCCGGCGAGCTGGCGCCGCCCGAGCCGGTGACCACGTTGCGCATGGCCCGCGCCATGGCCCGCTCCGAGCTCGCCTACGCCCGGCTCCGCCTCCGCCGCAGGGGGAGCGGCTCGGGATGAGCCGCTGGGACCTCCTGGTCGTCGGCGGCGGGCCGGCGGGTCTCGCCACCGCGCTCCGCGCCCGCCTCGCCGGACTGGAGGTCGCCGTCCTCGAACGTTCCCACCCCCCCATCGACAAGGCCTGCGGCGAGGGATTGATGCCCGATGCCGTGGCGCGCCTGCGCGAGCTGGGAGTCGAGCTGGGGGCTCGGGAAGGGTACCCCTTCCGCGGCATCCGCTACATCGACGGTGAGGTGACGGCCGAGGGGGTGTTCCCCCAGGCAACCGGCCTCGGCGTCCGGCGCCTCCACCTCCACGCCGCGCTCGTCCGCCGCGCCGAGGAGGCTGGCGTCTCGCTCTTCTGGGGGGTCGCGGCGCGAGGCCTTGCGGGCGGCGTTCCTTACGAGGGAGTCGAGACCGACCAGGGGCTGCTCCGTGCGCGCTGGATCGTGGGTGCCGACGGCCTTCTCTCGCGGGTCCGCCGCTGGGCCGGCCTCGAAGCGCGCCCCGGGACGCACCGGCGCTTCGGCGTGCGCCGCCACTACGCCCTCGCTCCCTGGAGCGACTTCGTCGAGGTCTACTGGGGGCCGGAGTGCGAGGCCTACGTGACGCCGGTCGGACCGGACCAGGTCGGGATCGCCATGCTCTGGAGTGTCCGGAGGGGGCGTCCGAGCGACTTCGACACCCTGCTGGATCATTTCCCGGCTCTTCGGGAGAGGGTCGCCGGCGCGCAGCCGACCTCACGCGACCGCGGCGCCGGCCCTCTGCACCAGCGGGTCCGGGCAGTCCACCGCGGCAACCTGGCCTTGCTCGGAGACGCTTCCGGCTATCTGGACGCGATCACCGGCGAGGGCCTGGCGATCGCCCTCCACCAGTCGGCGGCCCTGGTCGACGCGCTGCGGACGGGCGACTTGGCGGCCTATGCCGCGGCCCACCGCCGGATCGAGCGGCTCCCGAACGCCGTCACTTCTCTTATGCTTGCCCTGGAGCGGCGCCCCCGCCTGCGCCGGCGAGCGATCCGCGCCCTGGCCGCCGAGCCGGCGCTCTTCTCCCGGCTCCTCGGCATCCACGGCCGCATCCTGCCGCCCCGCCGTTTGGGCCTGGACGGGGCCCTCAAGCTCGCCTGGCGTCTTGTCGCGGCCTGAGCTGCGTATAATTCGAGAGAGGGGTCGTTGTCTTCATCTTTTTCTTTCGGGAGAGTGCCGATGCTTCATCCGAGGTCGCTTGGCTTCCTGATCGTCCTTTTGTCCACTCTGCCGCTCGCAGCCGAGACGCTCACCTTCGAGCTGGACCCGAAGAGCACCAAGGTCGAGCTGACCTTCGGAGCCACCCTCCATACCGTCAACGGCTCGCTTCGCGCGGAGAGCGGGACGGTTCAAGTCGACCCGGAGACGGGCAAGGCCAGCGGCTGGATCGTCCTCGACGCCACCAGCGCAACGACCGGCAACTCCCGGCGCGACAAGAAAATGCACGAGAAGATCCTGGAGAGCCGGCGGTATCCCGACATCGTCTTCCATGTCGAGCGGATCAGCGGCGCCCTGCAGCGCGCCGGCCGCAGCGAGGTGCAGCTCCATGGTGCGCTGGAGATGCACGGCACCCGCCGGCCGATCGCCATGCCGGCGACCGTCCTGGTCGAAGGGGACCGCGCCCGGGCGACGGCCTACCTGACCGTCCCCTACCTGGAATGGGGACTGAAAGATCCGAGTTTCTTTGTATTGCGAGTCGCCAAAGAGGTACGCGTGGTCGTCAGGGCCGCCGGCCACCTCTCCCACTGAACGCATGAAGAAGCCAACCCACGACTGGTCTCCGTTGCGCGCCGCCGAGCGGCCCGTGGAGCGGTTCCCGCAGCACGGGCAGTACCGGCTCGCGCTGGCGTACGCGAACACCTACCACGTGGCCATGTCGAGCCTGGCGTTCCAGCGGGTCTACGAGCTGGTCCACCAGCGGCCCGACTGGACGTGCGAGCGCTTCTTCACCGACGGCTCCGGCACGCCGGTTTCGGTGGAGCAGGGCCGGCCGCTCAACGATTTCGGCTGCATCGCCTTCTCGGTCTCGTTCGAGGGGGACTACGTCGACCTCCTGCAGATGCTCGACCGTGCGCGCATCCCTCTGCGCCGCGCCGACCGCGGCCCCTGGGACCCGCTGATCGTCATGGGCGGCGCCTGCGCGGCCATCAACCCGCTGCCGATGTCCGAATTCGTCGACGTCTTCGCCCTGGGCGCGGCCGAGAACGTCCTGCCCGACCTTCTCGCGGCGCTGGAGGAAGAGGAAGGGAACGATGCGGTCCTGGAGCGGCTGGCCTCGCGCGGCGGGTTCTACGTCCCTGCCTTCCACCGGCCCGAGGAGGACGGCGACGGGCTGGCCAAGTTGGAGAAGCGCGAGCTCTCCGAAGGGCAGATGCTCGAGCCGGGCCATCTGCCGACCACCTGCATCGTCACGCCGCACACGGAGTTTTCGGAGAAGTTCCTGATCGAGATGTCCCGCGGCTGCCCCGAGAAGTGCCGCTATTGCTGGGCCACCTTCGGCATGGGCCGCTTCCGCTGGCACCCGACCGACTACATCCTCGCTTCGCTGGAGCGGGCGCGGCCGGTCACCGACCAGCTCGGTTTCGTCGCCACCGCGGTCGGCGATCACCCGGACATCGAGCGCATCCTGCGGGAGGCGAACCAGCTCGGCTTCCGCACCGCGGTCTCGTCGATCCGCATCCCGGCGGTGACCGAGGGGGTGCTCGACGCGCTCCACGCCTCCGGCGACCGCTCGATCACCCTGGCCCCGGAGACCGGCACCGACGAGCTGCGGGTGAAGATGGGCAAGCCGATCCCGAACGCCTTCCTGCTGGAGAAGATCCGCCTCATCTTCCGGCACGGCTTCACCCAGCTCAAGCTCTACTTCATCGTCGGCCTGCCGGACGAGACCATGGAGGACGTCCAGGGCATCCTGGAGCTGGCCGCAAGGGCGCGGGCCATCATGCTGGAAGAGCTGCCCAAGAAAGGGATGATCGGCAACATCCATCTGGGCGTGAACGTCCTGGTGCCGAAGCCGTACACCCCATGGCAGCGCCAGCCGATGGACGCCGAGAGGAGCCTCAAGGAGAAGCTCTCCCTCCTCAAGAAGGGGGTCGCCCGCATGCCCAACGTCTCGATGGGCTCGGTCTCGGTGCGGCAGGCGGTCTGGCAGACCTACATCAGCAAGGCCGGAAGCGACGCGGCCGACGCCCTCGAAGCCGCCGCCCGCGGCGAGAATCTCTCCTCACTTCTCCACCGCTTCGCCCCGAAGATCCACCCCGAGGTCTTCGTCCCCATGCAGGGCGACCTCCGCTGGCACTTCATGCGCCAGAGCCTGTAGCTGCCCCCTACTCCCCGCGCTCGAACACCGCCAGCCGCGGGTTGACCATGTCCAGCGTCGTGTAGCTCCCCCGGGTGTCGAGCAGGTCCCAGGGCGACTGCCATCTAAACTGACCGACGAGCTGGTAGCCGAAATCTCCCGCGAGCAGGCGCTCATAGACTCTCCGTTCCCAGGGGGACCGCAGGTCGGTCACGTTGATCACGACGTAGCGCAGGCCCCGTCGTTGGAGGATCCGCCCTTCCTTCCGGAAAACCCGCGGCCAGTCGATCGTCTCGATCCGCGGCGCGTGCTTGATCCGGCCGATTGCCACCGCCTCCTTCGGGAGGGACGCCCGGTCGCGGAGCCAGCGCTCGGCGGCGTAGCGCGAATCGTTCACCATGCGCAGGTCGACGCTCAGAGCGTACAACGTGCTGTAGAGGACGACCGCCGCCACGGTGGCAAGCCGCAAGGGACGCCAGCGGCCCGGCGCTGCGAGGTCTCCCGAGGGCCTTGCCTGCGAAGAGCACGAGGAGCAGGCAGAGCGGCAGGACGTAGCGGTCCCGGCTGAAGAGCACCACGCTCAGGAAGGTCAGGTAATAGAACAGCCCGAGCACGGCCAAGGCGCCGAGACCGGGTGCGCTCCCGCGGGTCTGCGCCGCGGCGGAAGGTCTGGACGGCCCCCGCGACGGCGGCCAGGACCAGCGGCCAGCCGAGGGAGAACTGGAGGTGCTTCGCGGTCTGGGCGAGGTTCCACAGGTGGCCGAGAGGGGTGTTCGGATAGACCTGGGCCTCCTCCGACTGCTGTCCGGTGAGGAGGCCGATGTGGCGCTGAAATCCCCGCGGGTTCCAGGGGATCTGGAAGACCAGGACGAAGGCGAGGACGCCGGCGCCCGCCGCGGCGAGGACCCGCCGGTCGAGCAGGGTCCCGAGCCACCCGGCCACGCCCTCGCGAACCCGGTGGCGGTGGAGCGAGACCAGGATCGGCAGCGGCGAGAGGACGTAGAGCCCATAGGCCTGGTCCTTGGTGCCGACCGCGAGCATGGCGCAGACGGCGAAGAGCACGTAGTCGCGCAGGCGATGGCGGTCAAAGATCCGGACGTAGAAGAGGAAGGAGGCTGCGACCCAGAGGAGGAAGGGGCCGTCGACGTTCGCCGTCTTGGCGAAGTAGACGAACGGGGGCATGAGGGCGGCCGCCAGTCCGGCGAAGACCGCGCTCCGCCGGCCATAGACCTCCCGGCCGGTCCGGTAGATCAACCAGACGGTGCCCAGGGCCATCACCACGCTGAGCCAGCGGCCCGCGAGCATCAGCGTCTCGCGGGAGACGTGCAGCCACCGCAGCGGGGTCTGGACCAGGGCGAGAAGGACGTACTGGAAAGGGGGGTATTTCGTGTGCCAGCCGCGGGAGAAACCCTTGGCAACCGCCGTCGCCACGGCCTGGGAGAGGATCTCGTCCCCGGCCCAGCCGCGTTGGCTCGGCAGCCCCCAGGAGATGCCGTAGGCAAAGAGGGCAAGAGCCAGCAGGAGGACGAGCGCGAGAGAGAGGCGGTGGCTCAAGGCGCCTCCCACCTCCACCCTGGTTCAGTGTCCTGTCCCGCTGGCGGGTGGAGCTCCTCGGGGCTGAAGCTGTCGGCGCTCGCCACGTGACGAAGGTTCTGCCGCGGGCTCCTCCAGGCCCGAGCGCCCGGCGGGACTTCGAGACGATCGGTCACCCGGACTCCGCGCTCGTCCACCTCGACAAGCCGTTCAAAGGCCGGGCCGACCGCGCCACCCGGGCGGAAGATCATCAGGCGCTTTAAGAGCGGCACCAGCCGGTCCCGCAGGACCCAGGCGGCAAGCCGGAGCACGGCGTGCTTCCAGGGCCGCGGGACGTGGTATCCGACCCGCTGGCAGGCACCGCGGATGCGGATCGAATTCCCCTCTGTCTCCGCCGTCCAAACATCCGACCACCAGTTGGTGCTCCATAGACGACCGCCCTCCTCCAACCGCCAGCCATAATCGGCCACCGGCGCGCCATTCCGGCGGTGGACCCGCACCAGCCCTCCTTTGCGGGCGCCGACGTAGACGGTCCAGCTCCGGTCCTCCGGCCACCGCGCCCAGTAGCCGCATCCGGCGAGCCATACCGAGGTCCGGACGGGTGGCGGCTCGGGCGGGAGCATCCGGCCGAGGTGCTCCAGGCTGCGCACGCAGCTCGCGTAGATGTAGTGCGCGTGATAGCGGTCGTCGGTCGCCCAGAGGAAGCACCCAGGGTCCGCGGCGTCCCGGAAGAGGGTGTGGACCAGCCACGAGGCCAGTGGGTTGCGGGCTGCCGCCCGGGCCAGTCCGTAGGGGACGACGTAATCGGTGTTGCGGCTGTTGAGCGTCGAGGGGAGCCGGCCGTCGGCGCCGACCAGGGCGGCCAGGAAGCCCACCGCGCGATCGGCCGCCGAGAGAGCGCGCTCGTCGCCGGTGGCGTCGTGATAGTCGGCCAGGGCATCGAGGGTCACGGTGAGGTAGCCGAAGTCGGGCCCGCCGTACTCTTCGAACCACCCCTCCACATGCTGGGCGGCGAAAAGACGATCGGCGTGCCCGGCCGAGCGGTCCGGCGCCAGACCCGCCTGCGCCGCCCAAACGATCCCGGCCAGCCCCGCCGCCTGCTGGTTCATGGCCTGGACCTCGACGCGCCGCCCCACGTGGTCGGCGAGCCGGCGGAGCGGCTCCGGGTCCACCGCCGCGGCGAGCCGCGGAGCCGACGCCTGCCAGTCCGCCAGCAGCCGGGCCGCAGTCCAGAGGCCGAAGGCCGCCGCCGGATAGCTCCGCTCGAAGGGGTAGTACTCATCGACCCCGCCCGTCCTGTCCACCAGCCGGCCGAGCGCATTCACAGCTCCGGCGCTCCAGCGCACAAGGATCTCCGGGCTTTCCGAGCTGCGGCGGAGCGCATCCACCGCGAAAGCGCCCTGCTGCAGGATGGCGGACGGGAAGTCGCGGATCTTGTAATGCCAGTAATTCCGGTCGAAGCAGCCGAAGGTGGGTGACCCGGGATCACGGTCCATCTGGGTGAGGACCCGCGGGAGCTGGCGGGAGACGTAGTGGCGCAGGCCGTCTTCTAGCGCATCCATCCTGCTCAGCCCTCCGCGCCGGTGATCTCCCGCCACCGCTCCGGATTCGGCCGGACCTCGAAGCGCACCTCGGCCAGACCGCGGCGCTTCGTCGGCTTCGAGACCGCCTTCCACCGCTTGCGCAGCATGTCGAAGGCTGGCCCGACCACTCCGATCGGGAGCTGGCCGACCATCCAGCGCGCCCAGCTCTGCCGGCCGAGCGCAAACGATCCGCTGATCACCCGCTCGGCCAGGCGGCGGTCGCGCGGGATCTCGGCCGGCCGATAGCCGAAGTCCGGGACCGGCAGCCCCCGCCGCTCCTGCTTCTCCAGGCGCAGGAACGAGCCGCGCTTCTTGAAATCGATCATGTGGCCATGCATGGCGGCGGCGCGCTCGAAGGCGACCGGCTCCAGGGAGAGCAGCCCCTGTCTCGCCATCTCCTCCAGCAGCTCGACAGCGCGATCGGTCCGCGCCACCACGACCGAGTGGCCGCCGCCCGCCTTCTCCAGGTCCGGCGACCAGGCGTCCCCCACCGACAGGTCGGTCAGCTCATTGCTGAAATCGGGAGTGATCTGCGAGCTCCGTGAGATCCAGAAGGGGATCAGGTAGTTGTAATAGAACTTGTGCGCCGTGAAGACCCGGCCATCCGTAGTCTCGATCCGCAGATGGCCCGGCCACTCGCCGGCCCGCCACTCCAGCTTCGCAATCGGCACGCCGTCCTTCACCCTGTGCGCACGCAAGAAGGCGCGCACCGCACCGCTGTACATGTTGGTCCCCACGTACGGCCCGGCGACGAAGACGACCTTCTGAGCCGCCGGGTGTCCGGCGGCCTGGAGCATGCGCAGGGTGGCGACCTGGTCCGGAAGGCCGACGAAGGCGAGCCGGCCGGGGAAGGCTTCCATCTCGGGGAGGATCGACAGGACGGGCGTCACGGCATAGACGCTCTGCGCTGCGGCGAGCACCTCGTCGCGGTTCGTGGTAATCACCGGGCTCGCGATTTCGGGCGTGGGGACACCCTGGCGGAGCACCACCGCGCCGTCGACCTGACCGCTCTCGAGGAGGTGGATCAGCACGCGGCTGATCACGCCGCCCGAGGCGCCCCGCCGCCGGATTGCCTCCTCTGCTGCGTAGCCGGTCCATAGGCGGCGATAGGGGCCGAGAAGCCAGCTCGAAATCTCGGCTCCCATCGATTGAAAGAGATCCGGATAGGGCACGCCGCGGCCAGGGCAGACCGCCCAGGCACGGACCAGCGCGGCGTCCTCCTCCGCGGAAAGCGGGTGCAGGGGGCGTGGCAACGGCCCCCGGTCCGTCTCCTCGAAGCGGAGGAGCTCCGGGTGGAGGCCCACGCAGGCGCCGCAGTGCGTGCAGTTGCCCGGCTGGATGACCTCCTTCTCGAAGCGTTGCCAGACGGGCAGGCTCAATCCGCCGGCCCTCGCGGCGGCCGGTCCGCGTCCATCCGCCGCAGCCGGAGCTGGATGTCCTCCAGCAACCGGCGGTTGGCTGCCATCAGATCGGCCACGAAGCCGAAGGTCCAGAGCTGAAAGCCGACGAAGATCAGGATCGCCGCCAGGATCAGGCTCGGCGCCCGCGTCCGCCCCGGATGGACCGCGCCTGCCAGGAAAAGGACCAGCCAGCGCACCAGCAGCAGGAAGCCAGGGGTGATGAACGCCATCCCCATCCAGAAGAATGAGCGCAGGGGCCGATAGAGGAGGAAGACCCGGAAGATGGTCAAGACCGAGCGCCGGATGTAGTCCGGAATCCCCCGGATGAGCCGCGACGGCCGCGTCACCGGGTTGGTGCGCACCGGCACCGAGGTGATCGGGATGTTCTTCTGCCCCGCCTGGATGATCATCTCCAACGTATAGGTGTACTGGCTGAAGACGTTGAGCTGGAGGGCGGCGTTGCGGCTGATGGCGCGGAAGCCGCTCGGGCTGTCGGGGATCGAGGTCCGGCTCGCTTGCCGTACCACCCAGCTCCCCAGCTTCTGGAGCAGCTTCTTCAAGGGCGAGAAGTGCTCGATCGCGTCGATCGGCCGCGCCCCGACCACGATCTCGGCGCGCCCGGCCAGGATCGGCTCGATCAGCTTCGGGATGTCCGCCGCGTCGTACTGGTTGTCGGCGTCGGTGTTGACGATGATGTCGGCCCCGGCGTTGACGCAGGCTTCGAGGCCGGCCATGAAGGCGCGGGCGAGCCCCTGGTTGGTGCCGAAGCGGACAACGTGGTCCACCCCATGGGCGCGGGCCACCTCGGACGTCCGGTCCGTGCTGCCGTCGTCGATCACCAGCCATTCGACCTGGTCGATACCCGGCAGCGCGCGCGGCAGCGCCGCCAGCGTCGCGGGGAGGGTCTGCTCCTCGTTCAGGCAGGGGATCTGGACGATCAGCTTCATGGGCGAAGGGTTTTATATCACCGCCGTGCTAGCATCTCTGGCCCGCCATGGCCATCATCACCGAACCCGACGTCCAACAGGCTCCCTCCGGGACGAGCGGCGCACACCGCGTCGCCCGCGTGCGGGTGACTCCGGACGAGGGGGTACCGGCGGCGGTCGAACGCGCCATGGAGCTGGCGGACTGGCGGCGGCATGTCCGGGGCCGGCGGATCTTCCTCAAGATCAACACCCTGAGCTTCCCTCTGGTGCCCGGGACCAACACGTCCCCCTGGGTGATCGAGGGCGTCTTGCGCGCACTGCGCGCCGGCCTGCCGGAGGCGCGGATCCAGATGGGCGACTCGCGGATCGTGGGCGCCGACAACGTGCGCAAGGCCAAGACGCTCTGGGGCTACGACCGGCTGGCGGACCGCTACGGAGCCGAGTATGTCGACCTGTCCATGGATCCCTTGGAAGAGGTCGAGATCGACGGCGACGTGGTGCGGAAGATCCCTTTTCCGCGTAGCCTGGTCGAGGCGGACTCGATCGTCAGCCTGCCGGTGATGAAGTGCCACCACCTGTCGACCATCACCGCCTCGCTCAAGAACCAGTGGGGGTGCCTCCCCACCTTCCGGCACAACTTCCATCCCGTCCTCCACCAGGTGATCGTGGACATCAACCGGGCGCTCAAGCCGCGCTTCACGGTGATCGACGGCACGGTGGTCCAGGAGGGGAAGGGGCCGCGCACGGGCACGATCCGGATCGCTGACCTGGTCCTCGCCTCGCCAGACCTGGTGGCGGCCGACGCCGCGGCGGCGCGCTACATGGGCTTCGACCCCCGGCAGATTGGCTACATCGTGCGGGCCGAAGAGCGCGGCCTGGGCGTGATCGACGGCGAGCTCGTGGGCGACGACGTCGGCGCGGAGCAATTCGCCCGGCCACAGGCCAACATGGTCGGCTTCGTGCACAAGAAGCTGCGTGCCTCCTTCCTGCGTCCACTGCTCTTCGAGACGCCGCTGATTCAGGTGCTGGCGCGGATGGCGCTGCTCTACAACACCCACTTCTGGTACCGGTTCGAGGGACGGCCAGCAGCCCGGCGGCTGATCCGCGAGAGCTGGTACGGCGCCCAGTTCCCCTGGAGGGGCTGAGAGGGTGTCTGAAAAGCCTGTGGCGCCGCCGGGCCCCTCACCCCCGGCCCCTCTCCCATCCGCCCTCCCGAACCGCCGGGAGAGGGGAGCGATGAGAGCCGGCGTTTTTCCCCCCCCTCTCCCGGTGGAAAGGGGGGGTGGATGGGAGAGGGGGGCCAGGGGGGTGAGGGGCCGCCTCATCTCGATTCTCGTCAGCCTGGCGCTCCTGGCGCTGATCTACTCGCAGATCGACGCGCGGGCGCTCGGCCGGGTACTGCGCACCTGCGATCCATTCTGGCTGATCGTCGGCCTCGGCGTGCTGGTACCCATCAAGCTCGTCCAGGCCTGGCGCCTGCGGCAGCTCATGCCCCGCGGCAGCTTCCTGCCGACCGGCGAGTCCCTCCGCCTGATCCTCGTGGCGGACGTCCTCAACATGGTCCTCCCGTCGAAGATGGGGGACATCGCCAAGGCCTGGTTCATGAAGAAGCGCGGCCCGCTGAGCGGCTCACTCTCCCTGTCCCTGGTGATCTTCGAAAAGGCCAGCGACGTCCTCGCTCTCCTCCTCTGGTGCGCTCTCGGCCTGCTCCTCTATCCAGGCAAGGACCGGCCCCTCTGGCTGCTGACGTGGGCGGTCCTTGCGATGCTGATCGGCGGCTCGCTCCTCCTGGGCTCCGCGGCCTTCGCGCGTTTCGCCTTTGGCCTCGCCGAGCGGCTTGCCCCGGCCCGCTTCCGCGGCAAGGTCGAGCGCCTGCGCGACGCGTGGACGGAAACCCGCGAATACTTCCGGACCGAGAGGGCGCAGCTCGGCCGCGTCAGCGCGCTCTCGATCGGCCTCTGGCTGATCCACTTCCTGCAGCTCTGGCTCTTCATCCTGGCGCTCAACGCCTGGACGCCGTTCCTGCTGCACATCGCCCTCTCGTCGGTGGCCATCCTGGCCGGTCTTTTTCCCCTCACGTTTGCCGGCCTCGGCACCCGGGACGCCGCCCTCATCACCCTCTACCGCCCCTGGTTCGGCCCGCCGACCGCCGCGGCGCTGGGGATTCTCTTCACCTCGCGCTATGTTCTCCCCGCGCTGGGGGGACTGCCCTTCTTCCGCCGCTACCTTGAGGAGATCCGGCGGGAGGAAGGGGAGCGGAAGATTGCGTAGAATAGGGAGGAATTGAACATGGAGCCCTTCGATCGTCTGGAATCCGAGGTCCGCAGCTACAGCCGCACCTTTCCCACGGTGTTCGAGCGCGCCCTCGGCCACTGCCTCTACGACGAGGCCGGCCGGGAATACATCGACTTCTTCAGCGGCGCCGGCACCCTCAACTACGGCCACAACAACCCGTTCCTCAAGGAACGGCTGATCGAGTACCTGCAGCGCGACGGGATCACCCACTCGCTCGACATGGCCACCGCGGCCAAGCGCGATTTCATTGAGCGCTTCGACCGCATCATCCTCCAGCCGCGCGGCCTGCGGTACAAGCTGCAGTTCGCGGGTCCCACCGGGACCAACGCGGTCGAGGCTGCGCTGAAGCTCGCCCGCAAGGTGACCGGGCGGACCAACGTCCTCTTCTTCCACAATGCCTATCACGGGCTGACTCTGGGGTCCCTGGCGGTCACCGGCAATGCGTCCAAGCGGAAGGCCGCCGGCGTGCCGCTGCCGAACGCCATGCCCATGCCTTTCGACGGCGGGGCCGGGGCGCGAGACACGATCGACCATCTCGCCGAGATCCTCGAGAACCCCTCCAGCGGCGTGGACTTCCCGGCGGCGGTGATCGTCGAGACCGTGCAGGCCGAGGGTGGGATCAACGTGGCGAGCTTCCCCTGGCTGCGGCGCCTGGCCGAGCTCCTGCGCCGCCACCAGGTGCTGCTGATCGTTGACGACATCCAAGTCGGCTGCGGCCGGACCGGCCCGTTCTTCAGCTTCGAGCCCGCGCAGATCCAGCCGGACATCGTCTGCCTGTCGAAGTCGATCAGCGGCTTCGGGCTGCCGATGGCGCTGGTCCTGCTGAAGCCCGAGATCGACGTCTGGGCGCCCGGGGAGCACACTGCCACCTTCCGCGGCAACAACCTCGCCTTCGTGACCGGAGCGGCGGCGCTCACCTATTGGGAGGACGACTCATTCAGCCGCGAGGTCCTCCGCAAGGCCGATCTGGTCCGTGCTCGCCTCCAGGAGATCGCCGGCCGCTCCCCCGAAGACCTCGAAGCGCGCGGCCGGGGCCTGATCCAGGGGCTCCGCTTCGCCCGGCCGGAGCTCGCGGTGCAGGTCTCTCGCGCGGCCTTCCGGCGCGGCCTGGTCATCGAGACCGCCGGCTCCAAGGACGAGGTCCTGAAGCTCCTGCCGCCGCTCGTCATCGACGATGCCGGGCTGCACAAGGGGATCGACATCATCGAGAGCGCGCTTGCCGAAGTCCTCGCCACCCAGCCGAGCGGCGAGCATCCGGTCGTGGCGGTCTGACCGGTCAACCAGAAGGACGGCAGCCCCGGGTTTGTCTGGTACCAGCTCCTGCAGGATACGCAGGGCAACAACCGCGATGTCCTGGTGATCCACGGCAATCCCAACGAGAGCTTCTGCGAGTACGCCGCCGGCGCCGAGGCGGAGAATGGAAGCGACCCTGTCCGAGGCCCAGGGAATCGCCCGTGAGCAGGCCGCCCTCACCGCCCGCCGGCAGGAGACGAGCCAGCGCATCCGCGCGCTGCTCACCGAAGGCGACCGGCTGATGACCGCGGCGACCAAGGTCCTCCAGGAATTCTACGGCCTGCGGTCGGAAAAGCTCGCGGATTTCCACGTGCAGCCCTTCCGGGGCCGCACCCGCCTCGGCAAGGGCCGGAAGGAGAAGCCCGAGCCCGCGTCCGGTCCCACCCTCGCCGCGGTCCCCGCGGCCGAGCCCCAGTAACTCCATCCCGGGGAGCGTGCCACCGCGCTCCCCCGTTATTTCCGCCGCCGCTGACCTTCCCCTCAAGCCCCTCATCCTCACCAAATCTCTCCCGGTTCGGGCGGAGCTGTGCTCGCGGTGCACCCGAGCCAGGGAGAGACTCTGGGCCAAGCCTGAAGAATTCACCGGCTGTCCGCTCGTCCGGCCCCGTAAGCCACTCGGGAGGTGGCGAGAACCTCGGATAACCTCGTGGAAAGGCTCCTCAGCTTCAGAATCGCTTCAGAATCGGGTGGAACCTATTGGGTTCCTGGCTGCGTTCCGGGAAGCGTCGGAAAAGCTCCGCATGGGTGACCGGACTGCGCGGTTTCCAACTGGGAGCTTTCCTCCGCATCTGCCCTTCGTGAGAGAGGCACTCCCGTCTCTCGCTTCCGGACGGGCGCCGCTGACCTTCCCCTCAAGCCCCTCCTCCTCACCAAATCTCTCCCGGTTCGGGCGGAGCTGTGCTCGCGGTGCACCCAAGCCAGGGAGAGACTCTGGGCCAAGCCTGAAGAATTCACCGGCTGTCCGCTCGTCCGGCCCTGTAAGCCACTCGGGAGGTGGCGAGAACCTCGGATAACCTCGTGGAAAGGCTCCTCAGCTTCAGAATCGCTTCAGAATCGGGTGGAACCTATTGGGCGCGGAGAGACTCTGGGCCAAGCCTGAAGAATTCACCGGCTGTCCGCTCGTCCGGCCCCCGTAAGCCACTCGGGAGGTGGCGAGAACCTCGGATAACCTCGTGGAAAGGCTCCTCAGCTTTCAGAATCGCTTCAGAATCGGGTGGAACCTATTGGGTGCGACAGGAAATACTTCTCCCTTCTGGCCATTCATAGTTAGAGAGGCCGCCGAAGTGGCTGGCCACCACGGTTAGCGCTCTGCGAACCAGGAATCACGGGAGGAAATCCAATGGCAATCGCCAAGTACAAATCCAGCTACTTACTGAGCATCTTAATGTTGCTCGCCTTTGCAAGCGGGGCAGGAGCAACAGTTGGAGGGAACGGTGTTTGCTATGATGCGCGAGGCAGATACTGTGGCAGCAGAGTGCCGGCTGGTTCGAAGCCGGGCGACCCTTGCGTGTGCGGCCTATTTCTCAGCGACTTTCCACAGGACGCCCTGGACATCATAGCCCTGGCCGATTCTCCTCCCATCACCTCGATTACGCTACCGAATGTTGGTATCGATCACTTTGACTTGCAATTCTGGAACGGGAGGACATTCACGGACCCCGATCGAGGTCGCACCCGATACCAGCATCCCCCTGCCAGCCGTCAAAAGGCTTCGGATCGGCGGGGTGCACCTGCCCGAGGACGTGGATGTTGACCTAGGCAATGCGGAAGCCTTCCCGGTGAGCCTAGAGGTGCTTGGCGGTGGTTCATTCCAGGGGGTCAACGAAGGGTTCGCATCCGAGCAGCCTATATCGCTATTCGGACAACGCGAGTCCTTGCGCGTTGAACTGCATTGGTTTGGGGGCCGCGGCCCCTTCATTGTCGAAGCAGCGGAGAAGATCGAGGGCCCGTGGACCGCCATATCCACAACCGACTCTCGATCGGCGACGTTCGAGCCAAGCCGCAGTCTTCGTTTCTTCAGAATCCGGGGAGATGGAGCTATCTTCTCACCCGTTGTGGCACCCGGCGATACATCATTGCAGGTATTGGTCCATGTCCAGAATACTGGTGATCTGTTGGGGCGCCAAGACGAATGGACGGGTACTTTGGGCCACTCACTGCGCCTCGAGGGCTTCGCGATATCACTTACGCCGGAAGTCAGCGGCCTGGGTCTCGAGTACATGGCGCACTTGCAAGCAATCGGCGACACCGAATTCGTGACGGCCGGCCAATTCGTTGGGACGCGGGGCCAATCACGCCGGCTCGAAGGCTTCGTGATGCGGCTGACCGGCCCGAAAGCGCCAGATTACCAATTGTTCTACGAATGTTACATGACAAACGTGGGAAGCTCGGGAGTTCTCGCCAGCCCGCAATTCTGCGGCACGAGAGGAGAGAGTAGGAGCCTGGAGGCACTCCGCGTTTGGATCATAGCAGAGCCGTAGACTCGGAACTTCCTGTTCCCGCCCCCGAACCACTAAAAAGGGGGGCGACCGGCCGACCTGCCTGCCGGCCTCAGCCCCCCATCGTCCCTGGCCTCTCGACGGGAGTGCTTTGCGTGGTGCCCAGGGGCGGAATTGACCCACCGACTATCCGTGATTTTCAGACATGCCGGCAGACCGCAGACCAATCCCTTGAGCGAAAAATCCCGGGGGCGAGAGAGCCCGCCCCCGGGGGAAGAGAGCTGCTTCGATCGGCAGGATCAGCCCTTCTTCTTCGCCTTCGCGGCTTCCGCCGCCGCCTCCAGGGCCCCGAGCTCCTCCTTCAGATCGGCGATCCTTTCGTCGAGCGTCCGGTGGCGGTTGCCCTTCGGCAGGCGCGGCTTCGCGCCGAATGCCAGCAGCAGGGGGCTTTCGACGCCGAAGACGCTCTGCGCACCGGCGACCAGCCGGTTGCGGAAGCTGCGCCCGCGCCGCAAGATGTCCCTGCTGCGCAGAGTCGCCCCGCGCAGTTGGCTGCGGTAGACGTCCTGGCTGCTCTGGAGGTCCTTGGCCTCGACGACCAGCTCCTCGAAGCCCTGCACGGTCTCACCCAACTGCGGCATTTCCGGCAGCCGCGCCCTCACGTTCGCGATCTGCGCCTCCCAAGTACCGATGTACTTGGACAACGTATCCGTGGACATGGCCTTTCTCCTATTCTGAGTTTTCTGTCCGGGCTCAAGGTTTCACCTGTGTGCCTCCCGCCCCCCTGCGGCGGGCCCCGGGAGGCTGCTTCTCCTTTCATCGCGCCCTCCTTGACGAAGCCGGGCACGTCAACAGGCCGTTTCCCGCCAGCCTGCCGGCGTCCTCGAACGCCTCGTCCGTTGTGCTCGACCGCCTTTCCTGGGAACCATCCCCCGGAAGCTTGCCGGTGTAGCTACCCTAACGAAGGACTCTACGATTTGTCAATAGGTTGGCGCCTACGTCTCTTACTCTATTTTATCGGGCTTTATCGGTGTTCTCCAGACTTTACCGGAGCTTACCGGTTCCAACCAGAGTTCACCGGTGATCAGGGTGGATTGTGGTGAAGCGGTCGCGGTTGCCGTGAACGGGATCGGGTTTGCCGTGAACGGAGACGAGATCGCCGTGAACGCGGCCGTTTCATGGCGAACGCGGGCCGATTCACGGGAAACGGCTTCGCGGTCACGGCGAATCGGACCGAGATCATGACGAAACTCGGCCGGATCACCGCGATGAGGGCCGGTTCACGGCAAACCAGGGCCAGTTCACGGCGAATCGGCCCGCGATCATGGCAAATCAGGGCCAGTTCATCACGAATCGGCCCGCGATCACGGCAAACCAGGGCCGTTTCACCGTGAACCGGGTCACGGCATCTGGAACCGGAGCTGCGGCTCCTGCTCCAGGCGTGCGAGGAAGCGGCTGACGTGGCGGACCGTGGCCGGGGTGGCGCGCTGATGGCGGCAGGCCCGGTGCAGGTGGTCGAGGGCGCGCACCGCCTCGCGGTGGATGCCGAGGGCACGGAAGATGGCGAGCATCTCGCCGGCCAGCTCCCGGACCTCCGGCGCTTTCCCCTGGTCCAGCCAGACCTCGGCCAGGTCGAGCCCCACCAGGGCGGCGTGGTAGTGCTGCCGGGCGGCGAGGAAGTCGGCGCGCGCCTCCTGGAAGGCCCGCTCGGCGCGGGCGGCGCGGCCGGTGCCGGCGAAGACCTTCCCCTCCAGCCAGCGGACCTTGATCAGGCTGAGCGGCTCGCCGGCGAGCGCCTGCCGCAGGCCGCTTTCGAGCAGCAGGGCTCCGGCCTCCCGGCAGGCGCCGCAGTCCACGAGGACCCAGAGGAGGCTCTGCAGCGCCGAGGCGGCGAGCCGCGGGTCGCGGCCCGGCTCCAGCAGGGCGAGTCCGGAGCGCAGGAAGCCGAGGGCCTCCTGCGGCGCGCCGCGCCGGTTGGTGTAGATCCCGCGCGAGATCAGGGCGCGGCCGGCGAGGTGGTCGTCCCCCAGCTCGCGGTAGATGCGGTGGACGGCATCGAGCAGCTTACAGGCCTGCTCGAGCTTCCCGGCGGTCGCAGCAGAGGGAGGCCCGGAGGTCGGCCACGCGGGCCAGCAGGTAGAGGTCGCCGGTGCCCTGGCGCAGGCGCCTCTCGGCTTCGTCGAGGGCCGCCCCGGCCTCGTCGAGGTCGTCGGCCACGCGGTAGGCGTTGCCTAGCTCGGCCCAGGCGCGCGCCTGGAGGTCGGCCACCAGCCCGTGGCCGTAGACCTCGGCGTCGAGGCCCTCGGCCGCGGTGCGGGCGAGGAGGGCGAGCTGGAGCATCTCTCCGGGATCGCGGTAGCGCTCCTCGAAGCTGAGCTCGAGCAGGGCCTCGACGAGGGGGCCGCCGCGGAGGCTCTCGGCCTCCTCGTCCGACAGGCCGGCGAGCCCCGCGGGAGCACGGAGGAGCGCGCACCCTCGCTCGATCCGCTCCCGCTCCCGCCGGATCTCGGGGAGCCGGCCGACCACCGAGCCCATGGCACGGGCGATGGCGTCGTCGTAGTCCTCGTCAGTCGGCGGCGGTGCGGTCGGCACGGCGATCCTCTCGGGCTGCAGGACGAGGTCGAGGAACGGCTGCAGCCGTTCCTCGCAGGCCTCACAGCCTTGCAGGAGGTGGCGGACCACCCGCTTCACTTCCGAGGCGGTCAGCTCGCCGAGGATGAAGCGCTCGATCTCCGGATCGGTCAGGTGATCGTTCAAGGAGATTCCCCCCTACGGCAGCAAAGCCTGCAATCGACACATCCATTCTCGCACGAGCGAGCGGCGGAGAAGCTACCCGTTGGGGTCGATCTCGCCGCCCTTGTCGCGCACCTGGCGCAGGGGGTCGGTGCTCCCACCCATCGTGTCCGGTGCGGACGGAGCGGCCGGATCGCGCCACAGCGATCCGATCCACTCCCAAAGCTGCGTGGCCAGGGTGACCTCCGGCTGCCGCTCCTCCGCGGTGGTGGGGGTGGCCGCCAGCAGGAGCACGGCCGCCAGGACCATCCCCGCCGCGAAGGGCCGTCTGCGTATCCGCAACACACTTCCTCCTTTCCCCACGGACCGGGGGCGGGCCGGGACTGGCCGCTGCGTCCGGGGTGACAGATCAGATCTCTAGTGTGACGTCTGTTTCCTGCGCCGGCACCTAAAATTGCGCGACCACTTCAGGAGAGGCGTTGCAATCCAGCCCCCGCTCCTCCAGAATCGGGACGCCGTCCCCTGCGATCCATGCCTCCCTCCAAGCGCGCCAAGCTGATCCTCCTCCTGGTCTCGACGGCGGTCACCCTGCTGCTCGTCGAGGTGGTGTTGCGCATCGCCGGCGTCTCGCATCCCAACTTCTACCAGCCGGACCCTGTGCGGGGGTGGGAGCTGAGGCCCGGGGCCCGGGGGTGGTGGCGCTCGGAGGGAAACGCCTGGGTGTCCATCAACGAGGACGGGATGCGGGACGAGGAGCATCCGGTCGCCAAACCCGCCGGGGAGGTGCGCATCGCGGTCCTCGGCGACTCCTGCGCCGAGGCTCTCCAGGTGCCGGTGGAGAAGACCTTCTGGTCGCTGCTCGAGAAGGAGCTGGCCCGCTGCCCGGCGGTATTGAGGCGGGGCTCCCGGGGGGGCCGAAACGTCGAGGCGCTCGACTTCGGCGTCTCGGGGTACGGCACGGCCCAGGAGCTGCTGACCCTGCGCCACCGCGTCTGGAAGTACGAACCGGACCTGGTGCTGCTGGCCTTCTACACCGGCAACGACGTGCGCAACAACGACCGAGCCCTCGACCTCGACCCCTCGCGGCCCTACCTCGTCCCCGGCCCGGACGGCCGCCTGGCGCTCGACGACTCCTTCCGCGCGACGCGCGGCTACAAGCTGCGGCGGAGCGCCGCGGGCCGGCTGCTCTACCGGGCTTTCGACCACTCGCGGCTGCTGCAGCTCGGCAAGCAGGCCAAGAGCGCCTTCGACGGCTGGGTCGGTGCTCGCAGGGCGAGCCGGGTGCAGGCCGCGGCCGCGGTCCACGAGCTGGGGCTCGACACCGCGGTCTATCAGGTGCCGGTGGACCTCCAGTGGCAGGAAGCATGGGCGGCGACCGAGGTCCTGCTGCGGGCGGCGCGCGACGAGGCCGCGGCGCACCATACCCCCTTCGCGGTGGTCAGCCTGACGACCGGCACGCAGGCCCACCCGGACCCGCGGGTGCGCCGCGACTTCATGAAGAAGCTGGGGATCGACACCCTCTTCTACCCGGACGAGCGGCTGGCCGCCTTCGGGAGCCGGGAGGGGATCCCGGTGCTGGCCCTCGCCCCGGCCCTCCAGCGGATCGCCGAGAGGGAGAAGGCCTTCCTCCACGGCTTCCCCAACACCGCTCCGGGCGAGGGTCACTGGAACGAGAGGGGCCATGCCGCGGCTGCTGCCGAAATGGCAGGATGGGTCTGCGGGCTGATCCCCGAGGCCCCCGACTTGCCCCCTCCGGGCGATTAAGTCCACAATACCCCGATGCGCCGCTTCAAGCCGATCCATGGGCTCTTCCTGGTCCTCCTCTTCGTAGGGGCTGTCCTGGTGGCCGATCTGGCCCTGGAAGGACGGCTCGGCGATCAGGGTTTCGAGCGGGTGTCTCCCGACCGGAGCGGCATGGTCCACATCGAGGTGGCCGACCTGCAACCGCAGCAGGTCCGCTTTTTCCGGTTCTTGAATACCGGCAACCAGGAGGTCCGCTTCTTCGTGGGCCGCGACAGCGCCGGCCACCTCCAGGTCGCCTTCGACGCCAACGAAGAGTGCGCCAAGATGAAGCGCGGCTACCGCAGCGAGGGCGACTGGGTGGTCTGCAACAAGTGCGACAAGTCCTTCCGGCTCGCGGAGGTGAATGCCGGCGGCGGCGGGTGCAAACCCGTGCCGCTGGAGCACCAGCTCCGCGGCGACGAGCTGCAGATCTCGGAAGCCGACGTGCTGCAAGGGTGGCGTCTCTTCCGGTAACCGGCGATACCTGCCGGGCCAACTGACGTGGAATCAGCGCTTTGACGGCCCAGCCCCCGATGGTGTATCTTCGCGCGGTTCGGAAAGGTTAGCCATGTCCTCAGCCGACTTCGTGCTCTACGAAGAGGAGTTCAAACATTTGGAGGAGGCCCTGCGCCGTCTGCGCCAGGAGGCCAATGCCAAGGCTGTCTTCCTGATCGACAAGAACGGCCAGCAGATCGCCGCCGCGGGCGAGATCGAGCAGTTCGACACCACGTCGCTCGCCTCGCTCACCGCCGGCAATGTGGCGGCCACGGACGGCCTGGCCAAGCTGATCGGCGAGCGCGAGTTCTCGGTGCTGTTCCACGAGGGCCAGCAGGACCACATCCACATCTCCATCGTCGCCAAGCGGGCCATCCTGGTGGTCATCTTCGACGACCGCTCTTCGCTGGGCCTGGTGCGGCTGCGGGTCAAGCGGGCCAGCGTCGATCTGGAGAAGATCTTTGACGTCATGGCCCAGAAGGGCGAACGAGGGGTGCCCGCGGGTCACGCGAGCCCCTTCTCCGAGATTACCGACGACGACATCGACGCCCTCTTCGGCGAATAGCCGCGGAGCGCGCCGAGCGGAAAGGAGGCGCCCAGCGCGGTGCGCACGCCAGAGGCCTAGACGATGACTTTCATCAACTACGCCAGCAAGGAGATCAACTGCAAGATCGTCTACTACGGCCCCGGCCTGTGTGGTAAGACGACGAATTTGCAGTACATCTACAACAAGACGGCACCCGAGTCGAAGGGCAAGATGATCTCCCTTGCCACCGAGGCCGACCGGACGCTCTTCTTCGACTTCCTGCCCCTCGACCTGGGGAGCATCCGCGGCTTCACCACCCGGTTCCACCTCTACACCGTCCCCGGCCAGGTCTTCTACGACGCCAGCCGGAAGCTGATCCTCAAGGGCGTCGACGGCGTCATCTTCGTCGCCGACAGCCAGGAGGAGCGGATGGAGGCGAACATCGAGTCGATCCGCAACCTGGAACAGAACCTGAAGGAGCACGGATTCGACCTGGCGACGATCCCCTACGCCTTGCAGTTCAACAAGCGGGACCTGAGCAACGTGGTGGCGGTCGAGGAGATGTATCGGAGCCTCAATTACAAGCGGGAGCCGACCTTCGAAGCGGTGGCGACGACCGGGCTCGGGGTGTTCGACACGCTGAAGTCGGTGGCGAAGCAGATCCTGATCGAGCTGAAGAAGCGGTAGGAGGGACGACGGTATGGCCACGGCTGCGGACCCGGTCCTCAAGACCTTCACCCAGGCGCTGGAAGCCCTGCACAAGAAGAGCTGGGCGAAGGCGGCGAAGCTGTTCGAGAACGTCATCGAGAGCACCGACCTCCCCGAGGTGCGGGAGCGCGCCCGCCAATACCTGGCCGTGTGCCGCCAGCACCTGGAGGAAAAGGACGGCCAGGCCCAGGGGGACGAAGATCCCTTCCTGCGGGCCCTGATCGAAAAGAACCACGGCAACCTGGCCGCGGCCCTGGAGGCCTGCCGGCAGGGAGGCCGCGACCAGAAGGACGAACGTTTCGCCTATCTCGCCGCGTCGATCCATGCCGCCGAGGGGCGGACGGACGAGGCGGCGAAGGTCCTGGCCCGGGCGATCGAGCTGAACTCCAAGAATCGCATCCATGCCTTCCACGACTCCGACTTCGCCGAGCTCCGCGGAAACCCGAACCATCGTCAGATCTTCGGCCTCTCCTGAGAGCTCTACTTCGGCGGGAAGCGCCCTCGCCGCCGTTGGCGGCGGCACCGGTCTGTCCGCCCTGCTGCGCGGCCTCAAGCACCACGTCGGCACCGACCGCCTGCGCCAGATCTCCGGCGTGGTGACCGTCACCGACGACGGCGGCTCCTCCGGCCGGCTGCGGCGCGAATTCGGCGTGCTGCCGCCCGGCGACATCCGCAACTGCATCGCCGCCCTGGCCGACGACGAGGACCTCCTCACGCGGCTCTTCCAGTACCGTTTCCCCAACGGCGGCGGCCTGCTCGGCCACTCCTTCGGCAACCTCTTCCTGACCGCGCTCACCGGCATCACCGGCGACTTCCACCAGGCGATCCTCACCGCCGAGCAGGTCCTGTCGGTGCGCGGCAAGATCTACCCGGCCACCCTGCAGGACGTCGTGTTGCGCGCCCGCGGCGCCTCGGGACGCGTCTACGACGGCGAGTCGGCGGTGGGGCTCTCGGGCGAGCGGCTGGAGGCGCTGGAGATCGACCCGGCGGCGCCGCCGGCCTTCCCGGCCGCGGTCCGGGCCCTGGAGAAGGCCGACCTCATCCTGCTCGGGCCCGGCTCCCTCTACACCTCGATCCTGCCCAACCTGCTGATCCCGGCCATCCGGCAGGCGGTCCAGAAGGCGCACGCCCGGGTGGCGCTCCTCCTCAACCTGATGACCCAGCCCGGGGAGACCGACGGCATGATGGGCGCCGACCACCTCCGCGCGATCGAGCGCCACGCCGGCAAGGGGCTGGTCGACATCGTCCTGGTCAACGCGCAACGCATCCCCGAGGACCAGCTCGAGCTCTACGCCGGGACCGGCTCCGAGTGCGTCGAGACCGAGCGCGAGGTCCTGGAGGAGATGGGGCTCGAGGTCGTCGAGGCCGACCTCCTCGCCGAGGGCGACCTCATCCGCCACGATTCGGCCAAGCTCGCCCAGGCCGTGCTGAGCCTGGCAGAAAGGGAGAAGGCGCGGCGAGATGCCTGATTCCACCCGTCCCCGCATTGCAGTGATCCTCGCCGCCGGCAAGGGGACGCGCATGCGCTCGTCGCTCCCCAAGGTCCTCCACTGCGCCGCCGGGCGCCCGCTCCTCGCCTGGGTGGTGGACGCCGCGCGCGCCGCCGGCTGCGAGCGGATCCTGGCCATCGTGGGCCACGGCGCCGAGCAGGTCCAGGAGGCCGTCGGGAATGGCGAGATCGACATGGGTGATCCAGGAGGAGCAGCGGGGCACCGGCCATGCGCTCGCCCAGGCCGAGCCGCATCTCCAGGGCCTCCCGCACGGCGCCACCCTGCTGGTTTTGAGCGGCGACGTGCCGCTGGTCACCGCCGCGACCCTGGAGCAGCTCGCTGCCGACGCGTCCGCCGGCTGGGGCGCCCTGGCCGTCGCCGACCTCGACGAGCCGGGCTCGCTCGGCCGCGTGCTGGCCGGGCGCTACGGGCACCTGCGGCGCATCGTGGAGGCTGCGCGACGCCTCGCCCGAAGAGCTCGACGTGAAGCGGGTGAACGCCGGGATCTATGCCCTGCCCGCTCCCGAGATCTTCGACTACCTGCGCCGGCTGCGCACCGACAACGCCCAGGGCGAGCTCTATCTGACCGATGCGGTGACCGCCGCCGCGGCCGAAGGACGGGCGGTGCAGATCGTGCCGCTGCCCGACCCGTCCGAGGCCTTCGGGGTCAACACCCGCGCCGAGCTGGCGCGCGTCCACCGCCGGCTCCTCGACCGGCACCTGGCGGCTCTGATGGACGCCGGAGTGACCATCCTGGAGCCCTCGCGGACCGTGATCGAGCCCGGGGTGCGGGTCGGTCTAGACACCGTGGTCCATCCCGACGTATCCCTCCTGGGGAATACCGAGGTCGGTCCGGGCTGTACTCTCCAGCAGGGAGCCTGGCTGCGCGACACGCGGCTCGGCGAGGGCGTCACCGTCGAGCCGTACAGCGTGCTTGACGGCGCCGAGGTGGCAGACGGCTGCCGCGTCGGACCCTTCGCCCGGCTGCGACCGGCATCCCGTTTGCTGGCAGGTGCGCGGGTGGGCAACTTCGTCGAGGTGAAGGCCTCCGTCCTGGGCGAGGGGAGCAAGGTCAACCACCTGGCCTACGTGGGAGACGCCACGGTGGGCGAGGGGGCCAACCTCGGGGCCGGGGTCGTCACCTGCAACTATGACGGGGTGCGCAAGAACCCCACCGAGATCGGCCGCGGCGCCTTCATCGGCAGCGACACCATGCTGGTCGCGCCGGTGCGGGTCGGCGACGGCGCCTCGACCGCGGCGGGCTCCGTGATCACCAAGAACGTCCCGGACGGGGCGCTGGCGGTCGGGCGCGTGCGGCAGAAGAACCTGGAAGGCCGGGCCGGCGGGCTGCGTCGGCGCAAGGATTCGCGAGAGGAAGGCTGAGCATGTGCGGAATCGTGGGCTACGTGGGCACCCGTGAAGTGGTCCCCCTGCTGATCGACGGGCTGTCGCGGCTCGAATACCGCGGCTACGACTCGGCCGGCGTCGTGGCCGTGCTCGACGGCCATTTCCAGACCGCCAAGGCCGAAGGCAAGCTCGAGCGCCTGAAGGAGAAGCTGGCAAAGCAGCCGCTCTCACGGGCCGCTACGGCCTCGGCCACACCCGCTGGGCCACCCACGGCGCGCCGAGCGAGCGCAACGCCCATCCCATGGTCGACTCGCGCGGGCCGGCTGGCGCTGATCCACAACGGCATCATCGAGAACTTCCTGCCGCTCAAGAAGCGCCTCCTGGCCGAGGGGTGGACCTTCAACTCGGACACCGACACCGAGGTGGTGGCGAATCTGATCTCCTCCTACCTGGACGATGGCGACCTGCGCGCTGCCGTGGCCCGCGCCGTCGGTGAGCTCGAAGGGATGTACGCCTTCGCCGTGGTGACCACCGAGACCGACGGCCAGGAGATCGTCGCCGCCCGCCAGGGCCCGCCGCTGGTGATCGGCCTCTGCGAGGGCGAGCAGTTCCTGGCCTCCGATCCGGCGGCGCTCCTCGTCCACACCAAGGACGTCAGCTTCCTGGAGAACGGCGACATCGCGCGGCTCACCCCGGAAGGCGTCGAGATCCGGGACCGCCAGGGCAAGCCGGTCCAGCGCCCTGTCCACCGCCTCAACTGGGACCCCATCCAGGCGGAGAAGGGCGGCTACAAGCACTTCATGCTCAAGGAGATCCACGAGCAGACCCAGGCCGTGCAGGACACCTTCGCCGGCCGCGTGGACTTCGAGAACGCCCGCATCCTCTTCGACACGGTCCAGATGACCGACGAGGAGGTCGCGCAAGATCGAGCGCCTCCACATCCTGGCCTGCGGCACCTCCTGGCACTCCGGGCTGGTCGGCAAGTTCCTGATCGAGCACATCGCCCGCCTGCCGGTCGAGGTCGACTACGGCTCCGAGTACCGCTACCGCGACCCGATCGTCAGCGACCGGGTGCTGGCCGTGGGCATCTCGCAGTCGGGCGAGACGGCCGACACCCTCTCGGCCATGGAAGCGGCGCGCGAGCGCGGCGCGCGGCTCTTCACCGTCTGCAACGTCCAGGGCAGCCAGGCGACCCGTATCAGCGAAGGGGTGATCTACACCCACGCCGGCCCGGAGATCGGCGTCGCCTCGACCAAGGCGTTCACCACCCAGCTCGTGGCCCTCTACCTGCTCGCCCTCTACCTGCGCCAGTGCCGCTTCGGCAGCCTCGAGCAGCACTACCTGGACGACCTCGCCCGCCTGCCGCAGGCGGTCGACGACGTGATCGCGACGGCAGGAGAAGCACATGGAGGAGCTGGCCGCGCAAGTATCACCGCGCCGCAGAACTTCCTCTACCTGGGCCGCGGCATCAACTATCCGATCGCGCTCGAAGGGGCCCTGAAGCTCAAGGAGATCTCCTACATCCACGCCGAGGGCTACCCCGCGGGCGAGATGAAGCACGGCCCCATCGCCCTGATCGACGAGAACATGCCCGTCGTGGCCATCGCCACCGGCGACCAGGTCTTCGAGAAGACCAAGAGCAACATGCAGGAGGTCAAGGCGCGCGACGGCAGGGTCATCGCCCTGACCGACCGCGACCCCGAGGAGCTGGGAGGCGTCTGCGACGAGGTCATCCAGGTCCCGACCGTCTCGCCGCTCCTGCAGCCGATCGTCAACGTCATCCCCCTCCAGCTCCTCGCCTACTTCATCGGAGTGCGCCGCGGCGCCGATGTCGACCAGCCGCGGAATCTGGCGAAGAGTGTGACGGTGGAATGAAGATGGCTGTTTGAGCCAGCCGCTCACAGAAGGTTCTCATGCAGAGCAAATGACGGCGATCATTCTAGCGCTTCGAGAGGCCTCACAATACGTATACCCTGATAATCCCCGAGTTTCAACAGATGTCTGTCTCCGGAGACGATCAGGTCGGCTCGCGCCGCCAGGGCACAGGCCAAAACCTCATCGTCGTCAGGATCTTCGGCAATAACTGAGCGAATCTCGGCCGGCACGATAACCCGTGCCAGTGCTGCGTATCCCAGGACCAGCTCCTCCAGCTCCACTCCAGCGTGATCCAAGCGGCGCCTGAACTTTTTGCGAGACAGCACATCTTCGAGCTCCGCCAGGAGCGCCGGGCTGGTAAAGAGGTCAATCTGACCGCTTCTTGCGAGATCCAGGAGCTGACGCGGATGGCCCGACCACAGCAGGCCGGAGACTACGACATTGGTATCAGCGACCGCCCGCATGGGAGGCGCGTTGCCGTGAACGGACAGCCCGGACCTCGGCCTCGATCTCGGACTCGGTCAGGGGAGGCAGGGGCACGGAAGCCAATCGATCCGCGGCTTCGAAAAGGCGGTCTACTCGGCGCCTCCGCAGCTCGTCGCGAAGCAGGGACTCCAAGACTTCAGGCTTGAGGAGACCGCGGGCTTCCGCTTCCCGAGCAACACTCCTGGGTAGCCTTAGTCGGATTTCCTGGATAGGCTCTTCCCTTTCGCTCATGCTTTACCCTCTCTCAGAGTGTACATCATGCCCGAAAAGCAGGAACGCAGAGACGCCTCCGGCGCTGGAGGGCTTCCGGCCGAAGGCTCGTAGTGGCATGCTAGAAGGTGCTGCACGTAGGAGGAGCTGGCGATGACGCAACACCGGCGCTTTGTCTTCCCGACCCTGCTCGCGATCTTCCTCTCGATTCCTGCGCTGCCGGCCGGGGCCGCGGCTCGTTGGGAGCCCTTGCCGCTCTATGGCGGCGATGTTGAGGTGACGGCGGCTCCAGGACGGCCGTCGACTCTCTATGCGGCAACCCCGACGGCCGGCCTGTTCCGGAGCACCGACAGCGGCGAGAGCTGGCATTTCGTGGCCTATGGACCGGACCGGAAGCGCGTGCGCATCCTCGGCGTGTAATCGCAGCGCCGACCGCGGTGTGCACTGGTCGCGCGTGCCGGCAAATGACGCGGCGAAGGACATCTCGCACATCGAGGTCGATCCCCTGGAGCCGAACCGCCTCTATGGCACGGGCGGCTACAACGGCGTCTTCCGCAGCGACGACGGCGGGCGGACCTGGAGGCGCAAGAACCCCCGCACGGCCCTCTTGACCCTCGTCCATGACCTCCTCGTCGATCCGTCCCGTCCCGGTCGGATCTACGTCGCGCTCGAGGTCTTCCGCGAAGGGGAGTCCGGAGGGACCGGCCAGGTGTTCCGCAGCGACGACGCAGGCGACCACTGGGAGGCTATGAGCGACGGCCTGCCCGGGGGCGTGGTCCTCGAGCTCGCCGCCGACCCGCGCGGCGCCGACGTCCTCTACGCGGGGACGGCCGGGCAGGGGCTGTACCGCTTGCGCGTCGAAGACTGAGGTGCCTCGCAGCGCCAGGAGGCCCTTGCGTGGATCAGGTGACCGACACGGACACAACTCCTGAAGAGTGCCCCTTGGCCTTCGGCCGGATGATGATCTCGACGTCACGATCAAGAAGGGTGACGAAACGCAGCAGCCGCTCGGAGGAGAACCGGCTCAGCTTGTAGTGCTTGAGCTCGGAGACGTGCGGTTGCGGAATAACGAACAACTGTGCCACACGCGCCTGTGTCAGGCGGCGGGCGGCAATCAGCTCATTCACCCGCATCGCGAGCTGCACGCGCAGCTTCCGTTCGTCGGCGTCCGCGAAGCCAAGATCAACAAGCACGTTGCCGCTTCCCGCGTCGACCGCCTCAGTCTTCTTCTTTCCCATACCGCGCGCATCATAGTCTGCTTGTGCCGTTCTCAGCCGCTCGTGGAGCAGTTTGACGTGGTAAGACCGGCCTCTGGCCGCTCGCTATACTGCGCGGCATGGAGCGGGTGGACTGTACGCACGTATACGCCGAGCGCCGAGCCGGCTTCGCGACCGAGGAGCGCCGGCTGGCAGGCATATCCTTCCGGTTCTCGCTCCTTCGCGGCGGGCTGTTCCTGGGCTTCGCTGCGTGCCTGATCGCGGTCCTGGTGACAGCGTCGTCGAGAACCCCCGGGTGGTGGATCGCCGCGGCAATCTTCCTCGTCGCATTCCTGCTCGTGTTGCCGGTCCACGACCGGATCATTCGGGAGCAGCGGCGGGCGGCGGACCTCGCGGCCATCAATGAGGAGGCCCTCCATCGGATCGCGCGGGAGTGGGACCGTGTGCCGCTGCCTGCCGTGACCGGGCCCGGGATCGAGAGTCCTCTGGCGCGCGATCTCGGTTTGTTCGGCCGGGCTTCGCTCTTTCACCTCCTCGGCACTGCCTATACACCACCTGGCAAGGAGCGATTGGCGGAATGGCTGCTCGAGCCGGCCGCGCCGCAGGAGATCGCTCTTCGGCAGGAGGCCGTCACCGAGCTCGCATCGGATCTGGACCTCCGGCAGCAGCTCCAGGTCCGAGGCCGTCCCATGGAGAAGACCCCACCCGACTGCGAGCGGTTCCTGAGCTGGGCCGAGGACCAGCCCTGGCTTCTGCCTCGGACCGGCTTGGTCTGGCTCACCCGCATCCTGCCGGTTCTCACGGCCGGGGCCCTTGCCTCTTGGATCGGCCGGCTCGCGATCGGGCCGCCTGCGACGAGGCCCTGGTGGCCGTTCGCTCTCGCTGTCGTGATCAACGTTCTTCTGACCGCCCGGTTTGGGAAGCGGCTGACAGCGAGCTTCAACCGGGTCCAGGCACGCGAGGATGAGCTCCAGATCTATACCGAAGCGCTGAAGGTGGTGGCGGAGCGGCCGTCCACGGCGCCACGGCTGCGGCGCATCGCCGAGGCCTTGACGCCACAGGGGAAGACCGCTCCCGAGTGGATGCGCCTCCTGCACGACCGCGTCGTGCTTTCGGACGCCCGCCGCAATTCCCTTCATATTCTCGTCCAGGCCCTGGTGCTGTGGGATTTCCATGCGCTCTGGCTGCTGGAGCGCTGGCAGCGCGAAGCCGGCCCTCACGTCCGGCGGTGGCTTGCGGCCCTGGGTGACTTCGAGGCGCTCTGCGCCCTGGCCGGGCTGCGGTACGACAACCCCGGATGGGCTTTCCCTCTCGTGGCCGGGAGCGAGGACCGGTTCGCGGCGTGGGCGCTCGGCCATCCCATGATCCCGGAAGCGCAGCGGGTGGCCAACGACGTCGAGGTCGGTCCCGCGGGGACGTTCCTGCTGGTGACCGGCTCCAACATGTCGGGCAAGAGCACGCTGCTGCGCTCGATCGGAGTCAACGCGGTCCTCGCTCAAGCCGGTGGGCCGGTCTGTGCCGCGGAGCTGCGCCTGCCGCCGGCCGAGCTTGCCACCGGCATCCTGATCGAGGACTCGCTGGTCGACGGCGTCTCCTTCTTCATGGCCGAGCTGCAGCGGGTGAAGGGGATCGTCGAGCGGTCGGACCGGTGCCGGGCCGAGGGGAAAACCCTTCTCTATCTCCTGGACGAGATCCTGCGCGGCACCAACAGTCAGGAGCGGCAGGCGGCGGTGCGGCGGGTGATCCTCCACCTCCTCCGCCAGGGGGCGATCGGGGCGGTGTCGACCCACGACCTGCGGATCGCCGAGATCCCGGAGCTGCGCGCCGCTTCGCAGCCCGTCCACTTCCGCGAGACACTGCATCCTGGAGGCGGCGGTCCACCCATGACGTTCGATTACAAGATGCACCCCGGCGTCGCCACGACGACCAACGCGCTCAAGCTGATGGAGCTGGTCGGGCTTCCGCTCGCCGCAAGCAGAGGATGAGCGTCTACGAGCAACGCAGCGCCGCCTTCGCGGTCGAGGAACGCCGGCTGGTGCGGACCTCGTTCCGGCTCTCCCTCCTTCGCGGCGGGCTGTTCCTGGGCTTCGCCGCCTGCCTGATGGCGGTCCTGGTGACGGCGTCTGCGCGAGAGGTCGGGTGGTGGCTCGGCGCAGCGGCCTTGCTGGTCGCGTTCCTCCTGGTGCTGCCGGTCCACGACCGGGTCCTCCGGCAGCAGCGGCGGACGGCCGATCTCGTCGCGATCAACGACGAGGCTCTCCACCGGATCGCGCGGGACTGGGACCGGGTGCCGCTGCCGGAGGTGACCGGGCCGGGGGTTGACGGCCCGCTGGCGCGCGACCTCAGCCTGTTCGGCCGCGCTTCGCTCTTCCACCTCCTCGGCACGGCTCACACGCCGCCGGGCAAGACGCGGCTGGCGAGCTGGCTGCTCGGGCTCGCCGCGCCGGAGGAGATCGCGCTCCGGCAGCAGGCCGTGGCCGAGCTGGCCGCCGAGCTGGACCTGCGGCAGCAGCTCGAGGTCCGCGCCCGCCCCATGGAAAAAGTCCCGCCCGACTGCGAGCCTTTTCTGCGCTGGGCCGAGGACCAGCCCTGGCTCCTCGGCCGCACTGCGCTTCTCTGGCTCACCCGGATCCTCCCGGTCCTCACGATGGCCGCGCTGCCCTTCGCGATCGCGAGCCTCCTCGGAGCCGACGGAGAGTCGAGGCCGTTCCTCCTCCTCTTCGCCATCAACTACCTCCTGAGCAGCCGCTACCAGGAGCGATTCACCCAAAGCTTCGACCGGCTCCAGGCGCGCGAGGACGAGCTTCAGCTCTACGCCGAGGCTCTGGCCGCGGTCGCCGAAAAACCGCTCACGACCCCGCTGCTCCGGCAGATCGCGGTGGATCTGGCCCCCAAGGGGAAGACCGCCGCCGAATGGATGAAACTCCTCCACAAGCGGGTCGTGCTCTCGGACGCCCGCCACTCGACCCTCCTGCACTTCTTCCTCCAGAACCTGCTGCTCTGGGACTTCCACACTCTCTGGCTGCTCGAGCGTTGGCAACGGGCGGCCGGCCCCCACGTGCGGCGGTGGCTCGCTGCCCTGGGCGACTTCGAGGCTTTCTGCGCCCTGGCCGGGCTGCGGTACGACAACCCGGGCTGGTGCTTCCCGGAGGTTGCCAGAGGCCGCGACCGCTTCGCGGCAATCGGGCTGGGGCATCCGCTGATCCCGGAGGCCCGGCGGGTGGCCAACGACATCGAGGTCGGCCCGCCGGGGACGTTCGTGCTGGTGACCGGCTCCAACATGTCGGGCAAGAGCACTCTCCTGCGCTCGATCGGGATCAACACCGTCCTCGCCCAGGCGGGAGGCCCGGCCTGCGCCGAAGACCTGCGCCTGCCGCCGCTCGATCTCGCGACCAGCATCCTGATCGAGGACTCGCTCGTCGACGGCATCTCCTTTTTCATGGCCGAGCTGCAGCGGGTGAAGAAGATCGTCGAGGCGGCCGACCGCAGCCATGCCGAGGGGCGGATCCTCCTCTACCTGCTCGACGAAGTGCTGCGCGGTACCAACAGCGAGGAGCGCCAGGTGGCGGTGCGCCGGATCCTCCTCCACCTGATCCACCACGGAGCGATCGGCGTTGTCTCCACCCACGACCTCCAGCTCGCCGAGATCGAGGAGCTGCAGGCCGCCGTGCAGCCGGTCCACTTCCGCGAGACCCTCCACCCGAAAGGCGACGGCCCGCCCATGACCTTCGACTACAAGATGCGCCCCGGCGTCGCCACGACCGTCAACGCGCTCAAGCTGATGGAGCTGGTCGGCCTCACCCCGGAGGAAGGGCCGGCAGAGTAGGGAAGCTGCCTGATTCGGGTGTGGGTAGACGAGAGGGGACGCCGCCGCGACGGCGCCCCCTCGGAGCGGCTCAGACCCTTGGCGGGCCGCGACTCCTCGGCCGGGATCCGCATGCCGTAGAACGAACGCCAGACGAAGACCGTCGAGATCAGGAAGAAGACGACCGCCAGGCCGACCCGGGGCGTGGTGTCCATCTCGATCGCCAGCTCGACGGCGAGGAGGCCGAAGAGCGTGGTGAACTTGATGACCGGGTTCATCGCCACGGACGAGGTGTCCTTGAACGGATCGCCCACGGTGTCGCCGACCACGGTGGCGGCGTGCAGCGGAGTGCCCTTCTCCTTGAGGTCCACCTCGACGATCTTCTTGGCGTTGTCCCAGGCGCCGCCGGCGTTGGCCATGAAGATCGCCTGATAGAGGCCGAACACCGCGATCGAGATCAGGTAGCCGATGAAGAAGTAGGGCTCCAGGCAGGCGAACGCAAGGGTGCTGAAGAAGACGGTCAGGAAGATGTTGAACATCCCCTTCTGGGCGTAGGTGGTGCAGATCTCGACGACCTTCTTGCTGTCTTCGATCGAGGCCCTCTCGGCGCCCTCGTCGAGGCGGATGTTGCGCTTGATGAACTCGACCGCGCGGTAGGCGCCGGTCGACACCGCCTGGCAGGAGGCGCCGCTGAACCAGTAGATGATCGCGCCGCCGGTGATCAGGCCGAGCAGGAACGGCGGATGGAGCAGCGACAGCTTCTCCAGGTCGCGCTGCAGGCCGCCGGTGAGCACCATGATGATCGAGAAGATCAGGGTCGTGGCGCCCACGACGGCGGTGCCGATGAGCACCGGCTTGGCCGTGGCCTTGAACGTGTTGCCGGCGCCGTCGTTGGCCTCGAGGTGGTGCTTGCCGCGCTCGAAGTCGACGTCGAAGCCGAAGTCCTTGCGGAGCTCCTCGCGGATGCCGGGGATGTTCTCGATGGTCGACAGCTCGAAGACCGACTGCGCGTTGTCGGTCACCGGGCCGTAGGAGTCGACGGCGATCGTCACCGGCCCCATGCCGAGGAAGCCGAACGCCACCAGGCCGAAGGCGAAGACGGCCGGCGCCAGCATCAGGCTGCCCAGCCCCGCGGTGCTCACCCCGTACGCCGCGCCCATCAGCGCGACGATCGTCAGGCCCATCCAGTAGGCGCTGAAGTTGCCGGCGATCAGGCCGGCGAGGATGTTGAGCGATGCGCCGCCCTCGCGGGAGGCGGTCACCACCTCCTTGACGTGGCCCGACTCGACCGAGGTGAAAACCTTGACGAGCTCGGGGATCAGGGCGCCCGCCAGGGTGCCGCAACTGATGATGGTCGACAGCTTCCACCACAGGGTGCTGTCGCCTCCGAGGTCCGGGACCAGCAGGTACGAGGCGATGAAGGTGACGACCACTGACAGGACGGAGGTGAGCCAGACCAGGGAGGTCAGCGGCGCCTCGAAGTTCATGGCGTCGGCGTTGCCGTAGCGGCTCTTGGCGATCGCCTCGTTGATGCCGTAGGAGACGCCGCTGGTGATGATCATCATGATGCGCATCACGAAGATCCAGACGAGGAGCTGGACCTGCACCGTCGGGTTCGTCACCGCGAGGAGGATGAAGGTGATCAACGCCACGCCGGTCACGCCGTAGGTCTCGAAGCCGTCGGCCGTCGGGCCGACCGAGTCGCCCGCGTTGTCGCCCGTGCAGTCGGCGATCACGCCGGGGTTGCGGGCGTCGTCCTCCTTGATGTTGAAGACGATCTTCATCAGGTCGGAGCCGATGTCGGCGATCTTGGTGAAGATGCCGCCGGCGATGCGCAGGGCCGCCGCGCCGAGCGACTCGCCGATGGCGAAGCCGATGAAGCACGGGCCGGCATAGTCGCGCGGCACGAACAGCAGGATGGCGAGCATGATCACCAGCTCGACGCTGATCAGCAGCATGCCGATGCTGATGCCGGCCTTGAGCGGGATGGCATAGGTCGGGAACGGCTTGCCGCGCAGGCTGGCGAAGGCGGACCGCGAGTTGGCAAAGGTATTGACCCGGATGCCGAACCAGGCCACGCCGTAGCTGCCGGCGATGCCGATCAGGCTGAAGATCAGGATCGTCGCGACCTTGGTGGCCGGGAAGTCGCGCAGCCATCCGAAGTAGAAGAGCATCACCGCGCCGATGAAGACCTCGAGGATGAGGATGAACTTGCCCTGGGTGTTCAGGTAGGTCTTGCAGGTCTCGAAGATCAGCTCGGAGATCTCCCGCATCGAGCGGTGGACGGGGAGGTTCTTGAGCTGGCTGTACATGACCACCCCGAACGCCATGCCTCCGAGGCAGACAAAGAGGCCCGCGAGGAGCAGGTTGTGCCCGTTGACCCCAAAGAACGACACACTGCTGAGATCGGGCAGCACCAGATCCGCCTCGCTGGCCGCGGCCGGAGCGGGGGCGAGCAGCGCCACGAGCGCCACCAGACCGAGGAGCGCGAGGCTCCGGCGGGCCCGGCCGGTCCGGTCAAGAAATCCTTGGATCGACATAAATAGCCTCCGAATCCGAAGAAGACGCAGTTTCACGCGCAGACCCGCGACCCCTCCCGGGCCGTGTCGAGGCACCCGCGCTGACACAGAATTAGGGAAAAACCTCCGACACCCGTCGGAAACCTGTGAAAAGTATCACAAGTTGGCGGCGGGTCAGAATGCAGCCGTGTCGGCCTTCCCGCAGAGGTTTCCCGCCTGGTTGCGATAGCGCTTGCGGACGCCCGTCTCCAGGTCGCGCACGGTGATCGTGTACTGGACGTCCGACAGGGCCCCGTAGAAGAACCAGAACTTGTTGTTGAGCACCCGGCCGTCGAGGACCTTGACGACCAGCTCGGTGTTCTCCGCGCCGAAGAACCAGAAGGTGCCGCTCGCATCGCTCCGCGGCACCGCGAACCCATTGCCGGCGTTCCCCTGATGGTCCTGCCACTCGACCGAGACCCGGAAGCGGGAGCCGAGGAGGCAGAGGGTCTGGGCGTCGGGGGCACAGGTTTCAGCCGCCCCCAGGACCGGAGGCAGGGACGGCAAGAAGTCCAGGGACTCCAAGGACGAGGATGTTGTCGTTGCTGTCCTTTCGTCCGAGGCCGTAGCCGCCGCCGTCTCCCGGAAGGCCGCGGTGTCGCCCCGGCCGCAGAAGCTCCCCGGCGGATTGTGGTACTCCTTCACGGCGCCCGTCCGCAGGTCGGTCACCTTGATCCAGTACTCCACGTTGGAGAGAGCGCCGTAGAACACCCAGTAGTGCTGGTTGAAGGACCGGCCGTCGAGCACCTTGACGACAAGCTCAAGGTTGTTCGCGCCGAAGAACCAGAAAAAGCCGCTCCGGTCGGTATCGGGCACCGCGCGGCCGAAGCCCGCCCGGCCGCTGCCGGGATCGCGCCAGCTCACCTCGACGTCGAAGCGCCCGCCGAGGAGCGCCAGGGCGCGCTCCTGCTGCGGCGGCGCAAAGGTGACGACCACCTGCTTCTGGTAGACGGCGCCGAAGCGGTCGGCCCCCTCGCGCAGCATGCGCCAGCGGATGGTGTAGGTGCCGGGCAGCGCGGGCGCGGTGATCGGGAAGGAGAAGGTCTTCCGCTGGTCGGGGGCGATCGCATCGCCCGCGGCGAGGGCCTGCCGCGCTTCGGCGAACGCATCCACGTCATCGACCGCGCCGAGCTTGTAGCCGGACGCCGCGGTCCAGGTCGTGGTGCCGGTGTTCTCGAAGGTCAGGAGGACGTTCAGGGTCTGGCCCGTCTCCACGGTGTCGGGGAAGGTGGAGCTGACCAGCACGGCGTCGTCCACGCCCTGCGGCTGGTTGTCCGCGATGAAGTCGCTGTAGGCGTCGAAAGCCGGCTTGGCGGAGCGGTCCGGCCGCAGGAGGCCCCAGCTCGGGCTGTCCGGCGTCGTGCCGTCCTTGAGCTCGTAGAAGAAGATCTTGTTGATCCAGCCCCGGTTCGGCCGGCCGGTAAACCACGCGTCGAGGAGCCCGTGGACATGGCTGGCCTGGGAGCCCTCGCCCACCCGGGCCGACTCCCAGCCGGTCTCGGTGAGCCAGACCGGCCTCCCGGACCAGCCGGCTTCCTTCAGGACCTCCCGCAGCGAGGGGTTGACCACATCCCAGAAATCGGGCCTGTTGCCGAACACGGTGGAGCCGTCGAGGCGGTCGGTGACGTCGGCCGGACCGCTTTCGTCGTAGACGTGATGGGTCACGAAGTCGAGCCGGCCGCCGGCCTGGCGGATCACGTCCCGCAGCCAGTCGTACCAGTCGGCGTTCCCCGCGGTCAGGTGGGCCAGGTCAGGCCCCCCGACCTGGGCGGCCGGGTCGGCGGCGTGAATGGCATCGGCGCCCCTCTTGAGGATGACGTCGATGTACTGCTGGCGGCTCCCCGTCCAGAACTTGGGCAGGTTGGGCTCGTTCCACAGCCCCCAGTAGCGGATCTTGCCGCGGTAGCGGCTGGCCGCGCGCCCGCAGAAGTCGGCCCACACGGCCGGATCGTCCGGCACGCCGAAGCGCGGAACACCGGAGGTGGCCCAGTCCGGCGTCTCGCCGATCGAGGCATAGATCTCGATCCCTCGCACTTGGGCGGCGGCGACGAGGGCGTCGTAGACCGTCCAGTCCCAGACGTTCGGCGCCGGCTGGATCCAGGTCCAGAGGAAGTCGATCCGCACCCAGCCGATGCCGGCCTCCTGCAGCCGGTCGAGCAGGAACACCAGCTCCTCTCCCGTGGGCGTATGGATGTTGACGCCGAACGGCGAAGCTTCGACAGCGGCGGCCGGACGCGGCGCCAGGGCCACAGCGAAGACAAGGGCGAGGAGGGCTGGCAGGGCGCGTTTTGGTATACAACACATGGCTCGGGCTCTCTGCTGGGAATTCGAACGGGGCCCGGTTTATTCCTGCTGTATAGCGACGCATCTATAATAACCTGGAACCCTGGCTCAGAGTGCCGCTTGGCCGTCACTTTTTTTGATGCGTACACGGACGGAGACCCGCGTTCGAATCTACTTGGGCGCGATCGTCCTCACGGCGACCGTGGTGCGCCTGTGCCTGGGTTTCGTCTTCTTCGGGTTCCACACCGGCGATGACGTCGAGATCCTCCAGGCCGGGCTCCTGCGTGCGCTCGGCTGGCCGTACCAGCCGTTCGAGATCCGCAACCTGCTCGTCTCGGATCTCCTCGCAGCTCCAGCGCTCGCGCTCGCCTCGGCATTCGGCGTGGGCTCGACACAGACCCTGGCGTGGCTGGCGAGCGTCCCCTTCGTCCTCCTCGCGTCCTGCAACATCTGGCTCGTCTGCCTCCTGACGCGCCAGTGGCTCACCGGTGTCGAGCCGGCGCTCCTCGCCGCTTTTCTCTATGCCTTTCACTGGCTGCCCCTGGGCTATGGCAGCATGGTCTACCCGCGCACGGCCTCGACGACATGCGTCCTTCTCGCCGCCCTGCTCCTCGGCAGGAAGAGCGCAGGAGCCTGGCGGGCGGCGCTGGCGGGTGGCCTGATCGCGCTCGCCTGGGCGTTTCGCTACAGCGAAGCTGTCTTCCTCCTGCCACTGCTTGCATCGCTCTGGCTGCGGGAGGAGCCCTTAAGAGACCGGGTGCGTTGCAGCGCGGCGCTCCTCGGTGGCTTCGCGGCAGGCAGCCTGCTCACCGTCGGGCTTGAAGACTGGCTCACCTGGGGCAGGCCGTTTGCGAGCCTTCTCGCGTTCGCTCGCTACACCCTGGTCGAGCGCCAGGCGTCGGCGCTCGAGCCGGTGCAGCCGTGGTTCTGGTTCCTGTGGCGGCTGCCGAAATGGCTCCCTCTGACGCTCCTGCCCTTCCTCTGGAGGGCGCGGACGGTGCCGGGCTCGCTCACGCGGGCACTCTTCGTGCTCTTGCCGCTCCTCGCCCTCTCGGCGATCCACCACAAACAGCTCCGCTATCTCCAGGGCATCATCCCTTTCCTCATCATCCTTGCGGCCGCAGGGGCGTGGTCGTACTGGACGATCGGGACGGTCGGCCGGCGGCGTCTCGTGGCCGTGCTCGTCGCCCTATCCTTCCTGATCGGGCTCAGCGGCGTGGCGTTCCTCGGCAAAAAATCCATGGCCGCCGTGGTCGCGGCGCGGCATCTCGCGGCGTCCTCACCACGACCAGCGATCTGCCTTTCGCAAGCCTGGGCCTACGGCGGGAGCCTCCATCTCGGGCGCGACGCCGGCCTCCACGACCTGCCATACCCGCTGTCGGCGGAGGCGCTCCTTCGTGATCTGGCACAGTGTGCGGTCATCGCTCTGTACGAGGAGGACTTCCGGCGAGACCCACGCATCGCCGCGGTTCTCGAGCAGCACGGATACAGGGCCTCTGGCGAATACCGGTGGGGGCACAGCAAGCCGGTTGTCGTCTTCCACCGCCGAATTAAGGACTCGCTATAGCGCCTCGTCTATACTAACGTGGCCTGAAAGTCGAAGTGCCGGGTTTCATGGTCTCCGAGGAGGGAGGATCGCGATCATGCATTTCCGCGAGCTCACCGAACGCTACCGTCTGGACAAGATCCTCCGGTCGGCCCGGACAGGGACCGTCCTGCGGGCGGTCGACTCGCGGTCGGGCCAGGACGTCGCGATCAAGCTGATCACGGTCGCTGCCCCCGCGGCCCTGGCCCAGAAGGCTCCGCAGCTCGAGAGCCTAGGCGCGGCCCTGGAGGGGCTCCGCCATCCGAGCTTCCCCCTGGTGATCGACTCCGGGCTCGATACCGAAGGGAGCGCCTTCCTGGTGATGGAGCTTCTGGAAGGGCGGACCCTCGACACCCTGGACGGCTCGCCCCAGCGCCTCCTCGCGCTGCTGCTCCAGGTCGTGGATGGGCTGGAGGTCCTGGCCCGCCGGGGGCTCGCCCACCACAACCTGACGCCCGACAACATCTTCGTGGTGAGCGGGCCGCAGGGGGAGCAGGCCAAGATCCTCGGCCTGGCCAGCGCCCTGTTCCGGCAGCCCGGGCCCGCGCCGGCCGAGACCGTCCGCTTCCGCGCTCCGGAGATCGCTGCTCCCGGCGAGAGCGCGGACTGGCGGGCCGACCTCTACTCCTTCGCCGCCGTCGCCTGTCACCTGCTGGGCGCCACTGTGCAGCCTGGAGAGCCGCCGGAGGTGCAGATGCCCTTCGCGCTCACCCTCGAGCTGGAGCGCATCGACGCCCTCGACGAAATCCTGGAGCGTTGCCTGCGGCGCAATCCGGGCGAGCGTCCGTCGCACCAGGAGGTCCGGGACGCCCTAAGGCTGGCGCTCGGCGGCAGCATCCCGGCGCCGGCCGCCGCCGAGCCTCCAGCTCCGTCGCCCGTTGCCGCCACGCCCCGCCTGGTCGTCGTCCCGCCTCCACCGCCATCGCCAACAGCGCCCGTTCGGAACCCGGCGCCAGCCGCGCCTGTCAGCGAGCCGGAGCCGTCGGACCTGGGAGAGCTGCTCTCCTCGCTCGACGACGACCTCCTGACCTCTCCCGCTCCGCCGCCGCGTGCAGCGACTCCACCAACGTCCCAGAAGGTGGTGCCCTTCCAGCGGAAGAAGGACCGGCCCGCGGCAACGCCGGCGCAGAAGCGGCTCGCCCTTCTGGCCGGTGCCGGTGCGGCGCTCCTCGCGGTCATCATCCTGGCCGGCGTCTGGTGGCTCGGCCGGAAAGAGCCTCCGCCCCCGCCGCCGGTCGCGAAGGCTCCCGCACCGCGTCCGCTGCCGCCGCGCCGCCCCGCGGCCGAGGTCCTCGCCGAGGCGCAGCTCGCGCTCGCCGACGGGAAGGATGAGCACGCCTTCGAAGTGCTCCGGACCCTGAATTCCGCCGACCAGGCCAGCCTCTCCCCCGATGGCTGCCGGGCGCTCCAGAGCCTGCAGGAGACGCTCGCGCTCGCGGCTCTCGAGCGGCTGCCGGAGGACCTGGTGAAGGGGCTGAAGACCGGCGACCTCGGCCGGCTCCGCTTCGTCGTGGCCGCCGCGACCGGCCAGGAGGCCTCGCTCCCCGAGCCCGTCCGCGCCGACCTCGTGCGGGCACGGGAGGCCGCGGATCTCTATGCCCAGGCCGAGGCCGCCGCGGAGAGCAAGGCCCCGGTCGGGGTGCTCGAGCATTTCGCCGCGCTGACCGCCAAGCTCCCCAAGGCGAGCGATCCGCTGGGCCTGCGGAGCGGCGCCGCAACCGTCCTGGAGAACGAGGTCGAGGCCCTGGTCCGGGAAGGGCGCTATGCGGATGCCTTTGCCCGCCTCGAGCCGTTGCGCCGCACCTGGCCCGACCGCGAAGGCCTGCGGGAGCGGGTCGCCAACTACGAGCGCTACCAGAAGGCCGAGCTCGAACAGGCGTCCCTGCTGAGCCTGCTACCGGCGGCCGAGCGCCGCCGCAAGCCGCACGAAGCCCTGGAGCGGCTGGAGGGCGTCGAGCCGACGCCGCACCTCGCAGCCCAGTTCGCCGAGGTCCGGAAGAAATTCGAGACCCAGCTCGCGCAGCTCGACAAGGCCCCTCCGCAAGTCTCGCTCCGCGAAGGCTTTTACCTCGACTACGACCAGAGCAGGGTCGTCGAGCTGAGCTTCCGGGTCAAGGACGACTACATGATCCGCAGCATCAAGATGATGGCAAGGCCGGAAGGGGGCAAGATGCGGGAGATGCCGCTCGAGAAGTCCACCTTCGGCTACGACGTCGAGATCCCGTCCTCCTACCACCGGAACGGCACCGTCGACTTCTACGTCGTGGCCACCGACATCTCCGGCCACGAAGGCTGGTTCGGCACGCCGGACAGGCCCCAGAAGGTCAAGCGGCGGTAGGGGCTCGGGAGCCGTATATCGGCAAGGACGAGCACCAGTACGAGCACGTCAAGGAGAGCGAGAAAAAGGAAGGGCGGTTCACCAATCAGGCCGACAGGGTCGGGAGCGGGCTGCGCCCGGCGCGGCCGACCGCGGTGTCGGCGCCGGCGGCGGGCTTGGGATCCTCTTCGTCCTCATCGACCTTTTCGCCGGGATTGCGGAAGAGGTTCGACTCCAGGTTGTACTGCCGCGTGTAGAGGGCGTGGTACCGGCCTCCGAGGGCGAGCAGCTCCTCGTGCCGGCCACGCTCGACGATCTGCCCATCTTCCAGCACCAGGATCGTGTCGGCCTTCCGGATGGTCGACAGCCGGTGGGCGATGACAAAGGTGGTCCGGCCCTGCATCAGCTCGGCCAGGCCTTCCTGGATCAGCGCTTCGCTCTCGCTGTCGAGCGAGGAGGTGGCTTCGTCGAGGATCAGGATGCGCGGGTCCGCCAGGATGGCCCGGGCGATGGCCACCCGCTGGCGCTCGCCGCCGGAAAGCTTGACGCCCCGCTCGCCGACGATCGTGTCGTATCCCTGCGGCAGCTTGCGGACGAAGTCATCGCAGCGGGCGATCTCCGCGGCTCGCAGCACCTCTTCGTCGGTGGCGTCCGGCTGCGAATAGGCGATGTTCTCGAACACCGTCCCGTCGAAGAGGAAGTTGTCCTGGAAGACGACCCCCAGGTGCGAGCGGTAGTCGTGGAGCCGGAGGTCCGCAAGGTGCTGACCATCCACCTGGAGAGTCCCGGTGGTCGGCCCGTGGAAGGCGGCGATCAGGCCGATCAGGGAGCTCTTGCCCGAGCCCGAGGGCCCCACCAGGGCGGTCGAGGTCCCAGGCTCGGCCAAGAGCGAGATGTTCCGCAGGACCGGCGTGTCCGCCTGGTATTCGAAGGAGACGTCGCGCAGCTCGATCCTTCCCCTGATGTACGGCATGGGCCGGCGGGCGGCGTCCTCCGCGTCCTCCGGAATCTCGTTGCGGATCTCGCGGATCCGCTCGAGCCCGGCGAAGGCCTCGGTGATCTGGCTCCCGATATGGACGATCTGGACCGCCGGACCGACCAGCAGGCCGAGATACAGGGTGAAGGCGAAGAAGTCTCCGACCGTCATGCGTTGGGCGAGCACCTCGTTGGCCCCAACCGACATCATGACCACGCCGATCACGCCCAGCAGGAGCGTGGAGACCGAGCCGATAGCCGAGAACGCCGTGATGGTCCGGGCCACGTTGCGGTAGAGGCGGTGCGCCCCCTTGGCGAAGATCAGCGCCTCGCGCCGCTCCGCGCCGTAGGCCTTGACCACCCGCACGCCGGAGAACGACTCGGTGAGCCGGCCGGAGATATCGGCGTTGATCTTGGAACGCTCGCGGAAGAGCGGCCTCAGGGTCTTGAACGCCCGCTGCATGATCAGCGCGAACAGCGACAGGATGCTCAGGGCGATGACTGTGAGCTTGACGTTGAGGTAGAGGAGGATGCCGAGCGCCAGAACCGCTGTGAGGACGCTCCCGACGATCTCGACCAGGCCGTTGCCCACCAGGTTGCGCAGACCTTCGGCGTCGTTCATGACCCGGGAGAGGAGTGCGCCCGACTTGGTCTGCTCGAAGTAGCGGACCGACAGCCGGCTGACGTGCCGTTGCACGGTGCGGCGCATTTCGGTGATCGACCGCTGCGCGGCCTTGCCGAGGACCTGGGAGAGCGCGAAGCCGGTCACCGCCTGGACGAGGATGGCCGCGCCCGCGGCAAAGACGAGCTGGGTGAGCATGGCCCGGTTCCCCTTGGCGATGACCTCGTCCAGGAGGAATTTGGTCGTGCCGGGGAGCACCAGGCCGGCGAGGCGGCTGACCCCCATCAGAAGCAGCCCCAGGGCCAGCCGCCCCTTGCGCGCCTTGACGAGCTCGATGGCGTCGGCGAGGACCACGCGCCAGCCGAGCGGCTTCTTGGGCGGCGCCCCCGGCACGTCGCCGGGCTCGCTGAAGGTCCGCGGCCTGGACGAGACGCGCCCGCCGAAGAGGCCGGAGCGGGCGCGGCGGTCGGAGGACGGAGGTGCAGAGGCGGGCGCGGGGACGGTCACTTCTCGCAACATAGCGGTCCAGGATAGCACCTGGACCGGAGAAGCGACCCGCCCGGAAGGGCAGGTCGCCACCCGGCGGACCGGTGAGGCCCTACCGCCGTACCCGCACCTCGACCGAATCGCTCAGCTCGACGTTGACCATGGTGCCCTCGGGGATGGTGACCTCCTCGCCCGGCGTGCGGGAGGCGATCACGGCCCCGGCGGCGGCGCCGATGATGGCGCCGATCAGAGCACCCTTGGACCGGTCCTTGCGGCTCAGGACGCGGCCCAGTACGGCACCGCCCGCGGCACCGCCGCCGATGGTGGCCGCATCGCGGCCGGTCTCGCTACGGCCCTGCTCGGTGAGGGTCGCCCGGATCGGCACGGTGGACCCGGAGGGAAGCACCAGGTCGGTGAAGCGGACGGCGAGCCGGGCCCGGCCGCCGACCTTGCGCAGCGGCACCGCCTCGGTGACCTCGCCCACCACCTCGGAGCCGGCCGGGATCACGACCTCGCCGCCGTCCACCACGTCGTCGACGATGCGGGCGCGGAAGGTCTCGCCGACCCGGCTGGAGGCGCTGGACAGGGTCCCCTGGAGCTCGGCCGCGAAGGTGGTCCCGGCCGGCACGGAGACGGACACGGTCCGCACCTCCGGCTCAGGCTCCGGCTCGGGTTCAGGGGCCGGCTCGACCTCCTCCACCTCGGGCTCGGGTTCCGGCTCGACGGGAGCGGGCAGGGTCTCGGCGACCTGCTCGTCGGGCTTCGGCGTTTCAGGTCTCGGGGCCGGTCTTGGGGTCAATCTCTGGCGCTCCTTCTCGCGGATGCGCCGCTCCCGGGCCTCGAGCTCGGCCTGGCGCTCTTGCAGCCGCCGCTCCCGTGCCTCGAGGGAGGCTGCAGCATCCTCTTGCGGGATTTCGGGCTCCTGAACGACGATCGGCGGGGGCTCCGGCAGCAGCTCGGGGCTCTTGGGGACGGTGGCCTGCGGAATGTGCTCGTCCTCGACCGTGTAGGGCTCGGACGGGCGGGTCTCCTGGGTCGCGGTCGCGACCTGGGGCTCCTCGGCCTGGCGGCCGCAGGCGAAAGTGAACAGCGCCGCGGCGCTGAGCAGTGCAATCGAAAGGCTGTGCAGATCTTGTTTTCGCATGGTCGGGCTCCTCGTCTCATCCTTGGGGAGCAAGGGGGATGCCACCTCGCTGGAAGCTCCACCCGGGGAGAAACGCACCTCGGAGCGAGCGAATCGTCCCCTGGAGAGGACGATCGTGCCCCGTCGGGGATCATTTACGCCGTGACGGGTCGAACCGCAGGACCTCCGCGGCTCGCCCGGGTTTCTCCTCTTCGTCCTCGGCGGGCGGCAGCACCTCAGCGGGGTACGGACCGCGGCTGTCACCCGGTTTGACGCCGTGGGGCTCGAAGCGCAGCGCGAACTGGGCCTCGGGATCGACGAAGGCGGTGAGAGCGGCAAACGGGACGGTCAGCCGGTGGCGGGCGGCGTTGAAGCTCAGGGCCACGGAGAACACCTCGTCGTCCACCGCCAGGTCCCAGTACTGGTTCTGGAGGACGATCCGCATCTCCTCGGGATACATGTCGCGAAGGAAGCGCGGCACCTCCACCCCCGGATGGTCGGTGCGGAACTCGACGTAGAAGTGATGATCGCCGGGCATCCCGTGCTCGGCCACCTGCGCCAAGACCTGGCGCACGGCACCACGCAGCGCCTCCTGGAGGATGGCCGGATAGTCGATCCTGTCGGTCTCCACGATCCCTCCCTGCCCTGGAGCATGGTGGGTCCGCGCCGGGCTTGTCAACCGCCGGGCGCACCTACGGCGGATCGACCGTCCCCTGGGGGGTCCAGGGACCGCAGCGGGCGATCCGCCAGGCCGCCTTCAGGCTCCCCACGAGGGCGCCGCGCTTGCGGATCGCCCCTTCGCCGTAATGGCTGCAGGTGGGGTGGAAACGACAGCGGACGCCTGCGCGCGGCATCAGCTGCGAGAGGGTGGCCTGGTAGAGGTGGATGCCTCCGAGGAGGGCACGCGCGGAGAGCTGGTCCGCGGGCGCGCGCGCCAGATCGAGCGCGAGCAGCAGGAGCACCCCGAGAGCCACGGCCGCAGCCTTCTTTCGACGAGTCATTTGCTCCTCACCAGGGAAGGGTCCCGGTGGACAGGCGGCCGAGCCAGAAGGCGGCCACCACCAGGATATGGGCGAGGACGAGATGCTCGAGCCAGGGTGGCATCGTGACCGGCCGGCCGCGGGCGAGGGCAGTCCCCCAGACGAGCCAAGCGAGGCCCAGCTCCGCCGCGAGGACGAAGGCGAAAGGGTGGTCCACCGCGGCCACGGCCCATTCCCCCTTGGCCAGATGCGCGAAGGCCCGGGTCAGGCCGCAACCCGGGCACGGGAGGCCGGTCAGCCGGCGGAGGACGCAGATGGTGAAGCGGGCCCCGGGCGGCGGGACCCAGGAGCGGAGGAGGAGGAACCCCGCCGCCCCTGCCAGCCCCGCCGCGAACCAGCTCGCGGCGCCCGCCCTGCGCCACACGGTCGCGTGTCCTACCTCGAGCCCTCGAAGACGGCCATCAGGAAGGCCAGGCCCCCGAAGAAGAAGATCACCACGAGCACGACCACCATGAGGACCGTGCCGATGATGCCCATGACCTTCCCGGCCATCGCCAGGGCCTCTCCGGCCCTGGGAGACCGTCCCTCGCGGATCGCCCGCAGCTCCTGGTTGCCCAGATACCAGGCAAACGGCCCCAGGAGCTGACAGGCGAGCAACCCAAGGATACCCAGCACCAGCGCCGTGATCGCCTGGCTGCTGGCCGACTCCTGCGGTGCTCCGGTGATCGGATCCATAGTCGTAGACTCCCGCCGATCAGAAACGGTTCACGAAGTCGCTGATGCCCGGGATGATGAACCGCTGCCCGCTGACACCCTTGACGATGCAGAGGATGCGGACCACCAGGAACGCTGCCCAGACGAAGAACGACGGCGAGAAGCAACCGCAACTGCTGAAGCTGCTGATCATGTAGGTGATGATCCAGGAGGCGACATACAGGATGATCTCGGCGACGAACAGCACGGCGCCGTGTTTGGCGTGCCACTGCACCTCGGGGTCGTCCTTCTCGGTGATCATCGGGACCAGGAACAGGATCCAGATGTACGAGAGGATGATCATCAGGTTCCGGTTCGGGCTGACCCCGGGGCTGCCGGGAGCTCCGCCCATGGGAGGCGGAGGCGGCGGCGGAGTGTAGGACGGGGGTGGAGGCGGGGCGCCGGGTTCGCTCATCGCAGGCGTCTCCTTTCCAAAAAGAACGACGGTCAGGCGCAGTCTACAACACACCCACGTCTGCCAGAGCCTCCCGCAGGGACGCGGCCCGCTCTTCGTGCACCACGAGCGTCAGCCGCGCGTCCTCGCCGTACTCCTCCAGCTCCAGCTCGACCTCGGGCGGGTGGACCAGGCGCTTGACCGCGCCGACCCGCTCGTAGGGGACCCGCAACGCGAGTCGCACCGTTGGCACCCTGGCGACCACCGGCAGACCCTGGACCGCCTCGCGGGCCGCCGCCGCGTAGGCCCGGGCAAGCCCGCCCTTGCCCAGCTTGGTGCCGCCGAACCACCGGACCACCACCGCCAGCACGTCCGACAGGCCGGCGCCGCGGAGCACCTGGAGGATCGGCATCCCGGCCGTGCCGGCGGGCTCGCCCGCGTCCGCGCTGCGCTCGCTCGGTGCCGCGCCGAGCCTCCAGGCCCAGCAGTGGTGGGTGGCGTCGGGGAATTCGCGGGCCAGCGCCGCGAGGGCGGCCCGGGCCGCTTCCTCGCCATCGGCCGGCCCGATCACGGCGAGGAAGCGAGAGCCCTTCTCCCGGATCTCGGCCCGGGCCTCGCCCGCGGGGCTCAGGTACGAGGGGATTCAGGTCCTCCCGGCCACTCGCTCGTAGACCGACCGGTAGCGGGCAACCACGGCGTCCTGGCTGAACCTCTCGACTGCCCACCGGCGCCCCGCCGCGCCGAACGAGCGGCGCAGCTCGGGGTCGGTCAGCAGCCGCACGGCCGCGGCGGCCATCCCCTCGACGTCCCCGACCGGGCAGAGGAACCCGTTCGTGCCGTGCTCCACGACCTCCGGGATGCCGCCCACCGTGGTGGCGACGACCGGCACCTCGCAGGCCAGGGCCTCCAGCGCCGCGAGGCCGAACGACTCGGTCTCCGAAGGGAGCAGGAAGAGGTCGGCCCCCACCAGCACCTCCTCGACCACCGGCAGGCTGCCGATGAAGGTGATCGATTCGCAGATGCCGGTCTCGCGGCAGTGCTGCTCCGCCCGGCCGCGCTCCGGTCCGTCGCCGACCATCAGCAGGCGGGAGGGGACCTGCTGGCGTACCCGCCGGAAGACCTCGACGACGTCGAGGATCCGCTTGACCGGCCGAAAATTGGAGATATGGACCAGGATGCGCTCGTCCTCCCGCGCCCAGCGGCGGGCGCCGGGGGAGTCGCGCACCTGCTCGAAGCGCGCCGGATCGATGAAGTTGGGGATCACCTCGATCCGGTTGTGGATCCCGAGCTGCTCCATGGTCGACCGGCGAAGCGATTCCGAGACCGCGGTCACCGCGTCGCTCTCGGTGATCCCCCAGCGCGTGGTCTCCAGGTAGTTGGGGTCGACTCCCACCAGGGTGACGTCCGTGCCGTGGAGCGTGGTCACCACCGGCAGCGGCCGCGGCGCCAGGATCTGCCGGGCGAGCACGGCCGAGACCGCGTTGGGGATGGCGTAGTGGACGTGCAGCACGTCGAGCCGGGCGTGGCGGGCCACCTCGACCATCTTGGTCGACAGCGCCAGCGAATAGGGCGGATAGGCCTCGAAGAGCGGATAGGTCGGCGTCACCACCTCGTGGAAGAAGATCCGCGAGTTGAGGAAGGAGAGGCGCGTCGGGAGGGCGTAGCTGATGACGTGGACCTCATCCCCGCCTTGGGCCAGCGCCATGGCCAGCTCGGTGGCCACCACCCCCGAGCCGCCATAGGTCGGATAGCAACTGATGCCGATCCTCAACGGATGCCTCCCGGCACAAGGGAAAGGACATCGCGCACCGCCAGCGGCCCGCGGCTCCAGAACGGCTCGGCGAATTCCGCCCCGATGAGCAGGCCGAAGTGGCGCGCCCGCCCCTCGAGGGCGTACCAGAGCTCCCGCGACGCGATCTTGGTCTTCGGCTGGTCCTGGTCCTCCTTTTCCCGATCCGATTGACCCGGCTGATAGAGCTGGCTGCGGTAGGCGGCGAGGGACGCGATCTTGGCGTCCCACGTAGCCGAAACGTCGACCAGGAAGCTCGGCTCGAAGAGGTCGTGCTGCATGTAGGAGAAGACCGCGGCCGGCCGGTACGCCTCTCCGGACCCCCGGTTGCGCAGGCCGGCGTAGAAGCAGGCATCGGCCACCAGGCGGTGCGAGCGGCCATGGTCCGGATGCCGGTCCTCGGGCGTCGGCCCCAGCACCACCTCCGGACGCCAGCGGCGGAGGATTTCGATCAACGCGTCCTCCTCGGCCGTGCCGTGCCGCAACCCGCCGTCGCCGCAGTCGAGGAAGTCGAGCTCGGCGGCGCCCAGGGCCTCGGCGGCACGCTCGGCCTCGGACCTCCGCTCCTGCTCGGTGCCACGGGTGCCGCGCTCACCGCGGGTCAGGTGCAGGATGCCGGTCCGGCGGCCCTGGCGCGCCAGCAGGGCCAAAGTGCCGCCGCAGCCGAGCTCCACGTCATCCGGATGGGCGCCGATGGCGAGGACGTCGAGCATGATCTTCCTTCTCCTTAGGGCACGATCACCTGCAGGAACCTCGGATCGAGGTCCATCTGCTCCCAATAGCTCTCGACGAACCGCGGGCCGTACTTTCCCTGGAAATGAGCGCAGGCCACGACCCGCTCCTGCAGCCGGCCCAGGGGGAGGACCGCGTCGCGGAGCTGCTGGACCCTCCGGTCGAGCACCTCGTTGCGCCGCGCCGCCGCTCCGACCACCTTCTCGCCGAGCAGGTCGAGCGCGCGGAGGACCTGCTCGCGCGTCTTGTCGAGCGGCTTCTCCAGGTTGGGATCGATGGCCAGGGCCGGCGCACGCAGCTCGTCCAGGATTGCCTCCACCCGCGCCCGCACCGGGGCCACGAAGTCGCCATCCTCCCGCACCGCGAGGACGTGGTCGAGATGGTGGCGGTCGCCGAGCAGGTCTTCGAGCGGCAGGCCGAGGTCGCCCAGCTTCTCGGCCTGATGCGGATCGAGGACCAGGGTCTGCGGCCGCAGGGAGGTCCATGGCGCCTCCACCTCCAGGACGGGGTAGACGGCGGACACCTGCGCCATGTAGGAGAGCTCGCCGGGTCCCATCACCTGGAGCCACGAGCCGAGGACCGCGTCCTGGAGAGCGGTGCGGGCGAGCACGCCGGGAGAGACCACGCCGGGGTTCTCGTCGATGATCCGCAGCAGGTCTGCGGTGCTGCCGCCAACGTCGGGCCGGCCGCGCAAGACCCAGCCGTCGTCGTCCCGCCATTCGATCCGCCGCCGCTCGCCGCGGGAGAGGAGGAAGAGCGGGCTCAGCCCCGGCTGCGGCGTCACCTGGAGCGCATGGCCGCGCGCCTGGATCTCGGCCTCGCGCCGCGCCAGGGCTTCATCGAACGGAGCCCGGCTCTCGACCACCCGCCGCAGCCAGGGGCGTTGCGCCACCTTGAGCGCCGGCAGCATGGCGTCGAGCAGCAGCGGACAGTGCGGCCCGAGCATGCGGACCATGAGCCGGCAGAAGGCTTCGCCGAAGCGGGCGTCCGGCCGGTACCAGCGGCCGACCTCGGCGAGCCATCCGGCATAAAGATCGCCCGGCACCGCCTCGGCGAGGCTGCGCAACACCTCCTCGATCCCGGGGCCGAAGGTCCGCATCCCGACCGGCATCAGAGGCTCGGGGTCGGGGCCGAGATCGAAGCTGCGCGGCCCTTCCTTCGTGGGCACCACGGCCGCCGAGACTTCGGCCCAGTCGTGGTCTTCGGTCGACACCCAGAAGACCGCCACCGCCGGCTCGCCGCGGGCCTCCAGCTCCGCGGCCCAGCGCGCCGCGGCCACGGCCTTGGCGAAGGAGTAGAGGGGGCCGCCGAGCAACCCCGGCTGCTGCCCGGTGACTACGACGCGGGTCGCCGGATCCGCCAGCTTCCGCGCGAGCTGATCGGCCCGCTCGTGGCCGTAGCCGCGGTTGGCGACCGCGAGGGCCTCCGCCAGCTCCCGCCGCTCCCCGGTCCGGGGCGGCCCGGAGGGGAGCTCGCCGGGAGGGGCGAAGCGCAGCGGGGCGAGCAGATCGAGGTCGCGGCCCGCAAGAAAGGTGGCCGGCAGGTCCCGCAGGAGGCCGGCGGCCGCGAGGTCGACCCGCGGCAGGTTGGCCCGTTCAAGGGCCCGTTCAGGCCGGCTGATGACCGATGAGGTTGAGGCGTTCGCTGTCACGCTCTTGGATCTCCTCCACTATGCTATCGGGTATGAAGCTTGAGTGGATCGCGGTCCCTGGAGGCCGGTTCTGGATGGGAGGCGGGCCGCGGGACAACGAGAACCCGCGGCACGAAGTGCGGGTGAGGTCCTTCCTCCTCGCCCGGACGCAGGTGACGCGGGAAGATTATCAGCACTTCCTGGACGCCACCGGGCATCCCACCCCTCCGTTCTGGGACGATCCTGCCTTCTCCCATCCGCGCATGCCGGCCGTAGGGCCCTCCTGGGACGACGCCGCGGCCTACTGCGCCTGGCTGGGCGAGCGGTCGGGGAGCGCCGTGCGCATGCCCACCGAGGCCGAGTGGGAGCATGCGGCCAAGGCCGGCCGCGAGGTCGCCTGGCCCTGGGGGGACGAGCCGCCCGAGGCGCTCCCCGAGTACGAGCGGCGCTGGCTGGACGGTCCGGAGCCTGTCGATGCCTATCCCTCCCTCCACCCGCTGGGCTTCCTCGGCCTGGGCGAGAACGTCCACGAGTGGTGCTCGGACTGGTACGACGCGGGCTACTACAGAGTTTCCCCGGCGGACGATCCGATGGGGCCCGAGAGCGGCTCCCGGCGCACCTCCCGGGGCGGCTCGTGGCGCCACCACGTCAAGGTGAGCCGCTGCGCCGCCCGTTCGGCCATCGCTCCCCACCTGCGTTACAGCGACTATGGCTTCCGGGTCGCAGCGGATGTCCCTGGAGGCGCGTCGTGATCCGGCGGCCGTCGCGGCGTGCGGCCCTGGGCGCCCTGATCGTTGGCGTCGTCCTCCACACCCTGACCGTGCTTTGGGTGTGGCGCACCTGGGGGCTCTTCGGCCGGGGCAACGTCCTCGCCTGGCTCGACTTCCCGGCGTCGCTCGCCTACATGCACCTCGACGGCGAGCCGCTGCTCGCCTGGAGCCTGGTCGCCGGCGGGATTCAGTGGGCGCTGATCGCCGGATTACTGACGCTGCTGGTCGGCCGGCTGGCAAGGGGAGAGGGGCGGGAATAGCGCCTCACCCCGCGCGTTACAATCCCCCGTATGGTGCAGCTCGGCTCCGTCCGCGTGGACCCGCCCCTCTGGCTCGCCCCCATGGCGGGGGTGACCGACCGCGACTTCCGCCTGATCGTCCGGCGGATCGGCGGCGTGGGTGTGGTGTCGATGGAGTTCATCTCGTCGAAGGCCATCGTCTCGGGCAACCAGAAAACCCGCGACCTGATGTACTTCAGCAAAGAGGAGCGTCCGCTCGCCATCCAGATCTACGGCTCGGACGCCGCCACCATGCGCGAGGCGGCCCTGGTCGTCCAGGAGCTGGGCGCGGACATCTGCGACATCAACATGGGCTGCCCGGCCAACAAGGTGCTCAAGGGGTGCGCCGGCGCCGCCCTGATGGGCGACCTCAAGCTGGCCGAGCGGATCGTCCGCACCGTGCGGGACGCGATTTCGATCCCCCTGACCGTCAAGTTCCGCCTCGGCCTCGACGACTGCCGGCGCAACTACCTCGAGCTGGGACGGATCTGCGAGGCCAACGGGGTCAACGCGGTCGCCATGCACGCGCGCACCGCCCGCCAGATGTTCAGCGGCGAGGCCGACTGGTCCCACCTTGCCGAGCTCAAGCAGACCCTCTCGATCCCGGTGATCGGCAACGGCGACGTCCGCGAGCCCGAGGACGCGGAGCGGATGCTCGCCGCGACCGGCTGCGACGGCGTGATGATCGGCCGCGGCGCCACCCGCAACCCGTGGCTCTTCCGGCAGATCGCGTCCCGCCTCTCGGGCGGCCGGCTGAGCGAGCCCACGGTCGAGGACCGGCGGGACCTGATCCTCACGCACTTCCGCCTAGTGGCCGAGCGCGAGCCCTCGCTCTACGCCCTCCACAAGCTCCGCAAGTTCACCGGCTGGTATACCCACGGCCTGCCCAACGGCCGCCGCCTGCGGCAGGACATCAACCAGTTGCCGGACGTCGAGAGCTTCCTCGCCGCCGTCGAGTCCTTCTTCGAGGAGATCCTCGTCGAGAAGGCGGCCTGACCTTCCAGCCATGGCGGAGCACGAGATCGAGCTGGGCGAGCCGCCGGACCTGGCCCTCGCCGCCGTGGCGCGGGCTGCGGAGGCGTGGGGGGCGGAATTCGAGCGGCAGGGGTCGGGCGGCAGGCTCCATCTGCCCGTGGTGCATGGGCTGCGCCGCGGGCTGATGTCCGGTCCGGTGACCGTCGAACCGGGTGAGGGGGGATCGCGGGTGACGTTCCGTCCCGAGGAGTCGATCGAGTACGTCCAGATCGTCTCCGTGGTGGTCCTCCTCTTCGCCGCGGCCGGCGCGGTCCTCACCGTGCTCTGGCCGTTCTTCCCGCAGCTCCTGCCGGTCTCCGCCCTGGGCGCCGTCCTCGCGCTGGGAGGCTGGTTCCTGGTGGTGTCGCGGCTGCGCACCAGCGGGCCGGACGAGTTCCTGGCCGCCGTGGCGGCCGAGGCCGGCGGCGCCCCCGCAGCATAGGGCGCCCGGGGGGAATGCCTTTAGGCGCTCCATGGTTTATACTGGTGCCACGAAGCACGTCGGCGGTTCTTTCAAAACTTGGGGGCGTACCGGTTTCGACGGGGAACAAGGCGGGTCGAGAGTAGCGTGTCGAGTTTCCGCTCGTTCAAACGGAACCAAACTAACTGCGAACGATAACTTCGCTCTCGCGGCCTAATCTAGGCTAGCGACGTCCCTCGGAGAGCCCTGATCCACGGCGCTCTTCGGGACGACACTTGAAGTGGATCGAAGGGTACGGAGGCCTCGCGACGTACCCGGATTTAAGCGAGGATGGCCAAGCGCGCCGGCGGCCTTCTCCCACAGCGCGCGCGGCGAGATCTTAAGCAGAAGGCTACGCACGTAGAAGCTTTCGGGACGCGTTTCTCGGACGTGGGTTCGACTCCCACCGCCTCCACCATCTATCTCACTTAAAACAAAGACTTTTTTCTGCTTCCGGCTCGCGGGGCCGGCTGGCCGCGCAGCTCCGGAATTTCTTCTGTGAGACCCACGCGCGCGAAGCGTGCTGCGAGCCGCGAGCCCAGCGGTGTCCGGCCGCCGCCTTCCTCCCGGACCGCTTTACCAAGGATCTCGCGAGCTTCTTCTTCCGTGCTGCGACCGTGAAGCCGCGCACGCTGCTGCAGCTTGACCATTACGTCGTCTTCGAGGTGAAGAACCAGCAGTTGAGCCATGGCAGCGAACACGACCTACCCGGTTGTCGGTGGGAAGTAGTCCACGAAGCCGCCGCGCCCAAGGAGGTCGTCGAGCCCAGCCTCCGTCTCTTCGCGGAAGCCGGCGAGCTCGAGAGCTTCGTCGAGCGCGCAGTGAATGGCTTCCGTCTCGGTCGCAGCTCCGAAGATCTCCTTGGCGCGATCGATCTTGTGCTGGTCAAGGATCAGGTTCTTGCGTTTCAGGCAGCTCTTGTCGGCCACTGTTGCTCTCATCGCGAGCCCTCGGTTGATCTGTATTGTACCCGGATCACCCGGCGGCGAATGCGGGTATGATCAGAGACATGGCCGCCCACGACATCGACAAAGTCCTCCTCCGGCCAGGTGACTCCATCCACTTCGAGGATCGTGACGACTTGCTGGAAAAGCTCGACCGCCTCGAGCAGCGGGTTCCCGCGAGACACGAAGGCAGGACAACGGATCATCGCGAACACTTCTGCATGCTGCGTTACCTGCGTTTTCTCGCCGGAGAGGATCTCCTGCCTCTCCCGGTGACCCTGAGAAAGACCCTCAAGGGAGAGGATCCCCCCGACTTCGTGCTCGAGTGGCCTGACGGACGGAAGGAGACCTTCGAGCTGACCGACGGTTCTACGGAGGAATACCAGAAAAGGCTGTCTGCGGCGAGCGCGAGCGAGGATGACCTGGTCCTGCCCGGCGACATCAACACTCCCGAGAAGGAGGCGACGCAGCTCTGGGCAGAGATTCTCTTCTCCGCGTTCCTCCAGAAGGCTGAGGGCCTTGTTCGCGGCCGCTTCAAGCTTGACCATCTCCTCATCTATGACCTGACAGGGCTCGGCCTGTTGCTCCCGCTGGAGCGCGGAGCACCTTTGCTGAAGCAGCGGCTCCAGGAGTGGCATGCACAGGAGAAGCCTGCGCATCGTTTCGGACGCGTCTCCATCCTCCGAGACTTAGGTCTCCTTCTTGACGTGGAGAATGACGGGCGAATCCTCTGTAGGGAGTCGCCGTATTTCCAGCTCGGGGTGATCCGCGCTTCCGACGAAGAGGATCTGAAAAAACGGCTCCGGGACATCGACCGCTTCTGCCGCGAGAATTCCATCCGTCACCTCAAGACATTCGGCACCATTCTCGGAGACACGATCGACGACTTTCGCGAGGATAGCGACTTGGACCTGCTTGTGGAGTTCGAGCCCGGAACGCGCGTTACCCTCCTGGACATGGCCCGCATGGAACGGCAGTTGAGCGAGCTGACCGGATTCAAGGTCGACCTCCGGACGGCTGGCGACCTGAGCCGCTACTTCCGGCGCGAGGTCCTGCGGGACGCTGTGGAGCTGCATGCTTCCCAACGATGACAGGATCCGCCTGCAGCACATGCTCGACGCCGCAAGGAAGGCGATGCGCTTATCCGCAGGGCGTCATCGCGAAGACCTCGAAGCCGAGGACGACCCGCTCCCAGACGCTTTGGTCCGCCTGGTCTCCTTGATTGGGGAGGCAGCTAATAAGGTGAGCCCCAGCACTCGCGCCGAGCTCGGCGGAATTCCTTGGCCCGACCTGGTCGGCATGCGAAACCGGTTGATCCATGCCTACTTCGACGTCAACTTGGACATCCTCTGGGCGACGGTCCAAGACGATCTGCCCGCCCTTGTCCGGGGGTTGGAATCTGCTCTGGCAGAAGACAACGGGGTGTGAGCTCGGTTCAGGCTCTCGCCTGCGCAAACGCCGCTGCGATGCTCTCCGTATACGGCGGCTCCAGGACTCCGGCCTCGGTGATGATGGCGGTGATCAGCTCGCTCGGCGTGACGTCGAAGGCAAAATTGAGCGCCTGCGTGTCGTCTGGCGCGATCCGGCGGCCGAAGACCTCGGTGACCTCGTCGGGCTGCCGCTCCTCGATCGGGATCGCGGCGCCGTCCGGCGTGGCGCGGTCGATCGTCGAGAGCGGCGCCGCCACGTAGAAGGGCACGCCGTGCCGGTGCGCCAGCACCGCGACGGTGTAGGTGCCGATCTTGTTCGCCGTGTCGCCGTTGGCGGCGATCCGGTCGGCCCCGACCACGATCCGGTCCACCAGGCCCTGCGCCATCAGGGTGCCGGCGCTCGAATCGGTGACCAGCCGGAAGGGGATGTCCAGACGCTTGAGCTCCCAAGCGGTCAGACGGGCACCCTGAAGAAGAGGCCGCGTCTCGTCCACCCAGACCATCCCCACCCTCCCCTGTCCCCAGGCGGACTGGATGACTCCCAGTGCCGTGCCATAGCCTGCCGTGGCCAGCGAGCCGGTGTTGCAGTGGGTGAGCACCCGCGCGCCCTGGCCGAACAGGGCCGCGCCGTGCTCGCCGATCCGGCGGTTGATCCGCACGTCCTCGGCATGAAGCTCGCGGGCCCAGGCGAGAAGGGCGCGGGAGACCTCCTCCGGCCCCCCGGCCGCGCTCCGCTCGAACACCTCCCGCCCGCGGTTCAGCGCCCACCGCAGGTTTACCGCGGTCGGCCGCGTCTGGCCGAGCAGCTCGGAGACCTCGTCGAAACGGGCGGCGAGCTGCCCGGGATTGGTCTCGGGACCCATCCCGAGCACCAGCCCGTAGGCGGCGGCCACTCCGATCGCCGGCGCGCCGCGGACGGCGAGGCGGCGGATCGCGTCCGCCACCTGCTCCGGCGCGTGGCAATCGAGCCAGGCCTCGGCCTCGGGGAGACGGGTCTGGTCGAGGAGCTTCAGATGATCCCCTTCCCAGCGCATGGGGGAGAAGGGCTCGGTCGCGGTCTCGATGGGTCCGGTCATGGGAGGGCTATCTTATAGAATCCCGCCAGGCCGGCCCGCTCCGGGCCGGATCTTCCCGAAGAGGGCTTTCCGTGAAAGGTGATCCTTCCAAGCTTGGCTTTGCCACCCGCGCGATCCACGCCGGCCAGCCTCCCGATCCGCGGACGGGCGCCGTGGCTGTTCCCATCTACCAGACCTCGACCTACGTGCAGAAGGGGCTCGGCGAGCCCGCGGAGTACGAATACGCCCGCGTCCAGAACCCCACCCGTCAGGCGCTGGAGGCCAACATGGCCTCGCTGGAGGGCGGCGTCTCCGGCCACGCCTTCGCCTCCGGCATGTCGGCGATCGCCTGCCTGTGGACCCTGCTCAAGCCCGGCGACCACTGCGTGGCTTCCCAGAACGTCTATGGCGGCACCTACCGCTACTTCACCCACCTGCTGGAGCCCTACGGCGTCTCCTCCTCCTGGGTGGACACCACCGACCTCGCGGCGATCGAGGCGGCGATGACGCCGCGCACGAAGATGGTCTATCTCGAGACGCCGACGAATCCGATGATGGACATCTGCGACATCGCCGCCGTCGCCGAGCTGGCGCACTCCCGCGGGGCGCTGGTGGCCGTCGACAACACCTTCCTTTCGCCCTACCTGCAACGTCCGCTGGAGCTGGGCGCCGACTTGGTGGTCCATTCGACGACCAAGTTCCTGAACGGCCACAGCGACTCGATCGGCGGAGTGCTGGTCGCGGCGCACGAGGAGCACTCGCAGTGGTTCGCCTTCGTGCAGAAGTCCCAGGGGGCGATCCTGTCGCCGTTCGACTCCTTCCTGGTGCTGCGGGGGATCAAGACGCTGCCGGTGCGCATGGATCGGCACGAAAAGAACGCGCGGGCGCTGGTCGATTTCCTGGTGGGCCACCCCAAGGTGCGGAAGGTCCTCTATCCGGGGCTGCCGGACCACCCGGGGCACGAGGTGCAGAAGCGCCAGGCCTCCGGCTTCGGGGCGATGATCTCGTTCGAGATGGGGAGCTTCGAGAACGCGAAGGCGATGCTCGACCGCGTCCAGGTGATGAGCTTCGCCGAGAGCCTCGGCGGCGTCGAGACCCTGATCTCGCACCCCGCGTCGATGACCCATGCCTCCGTACCGGCCGAGAAGCGCGCCGCCCTCGGCCTGACCGACGGACTGGTGCGCATCTCGGCAGGGATCGAGGATGTCGACGATCTCCTCGCCGACCTGGAGCAGGCTCTCGCCGCGGTGCCGTAGAGAATTACCAGGGAGGAGGGACTGCCGGCCTCCCTAGTAGTCCCCCTCCTCGTCGGCCGCGTAGGCGAGCTCATCCTCGTCGTCCTCCTCGTCCCCATCGGCGAGCTCGGCGTCCTTGTCGACGCTGGTCGCGATCCATTCGAGGAAGCCCTTCTCGCCGCGGGTTACGTCGAAGGCGAGGATCTCCGGCAGCTCATAGCTGTGGAGCTCGCGGATCGTGGCCATCACCCCCTCGAACTCGCGGTCCAGGGTCTTGATGAGAAGCACGAGCTCGCCGTCCTTGCAGATCTTCCCCTGCCAGCGATAGATCGAACGGACTCCGGGAAGGATGTTGACGCAGGCGGCCTGCCGGCGGGCGACGATCTCGCGCGCAATCAGGTTCGCCTGCTCTTCGGTTCCCACGGTCGTGACGACAACGATTGCACGCATCGGCGCCAAATTACCGCACCGCTTCGCAGCGAGTCAACGCCAGACCTCCGTCTTGACGTCGTAGACGAGGACCAGGACCTTGCCGGCGCGGTTGTTGACACGGACGGCGACGAGCCGGTTCTGGCCGTCGGTCAGGTAGGCCGTGCCGGGGGTTGCGGTCCCCAGGGGGCTGAAGGAGGCCAGGTCCGAGTCGTTGAAGCGGATGGGATCGTCCAGGCGGTCCATGAGATGCCCGGATGTGTCGCGTATGCGGCGGCCCGGCGGGAACCCGAACCGCATCTGGTTTCCCGTCTGCTCCACGCGCCGGGGCGGCGTGACCATGGTGTCGATGCCAGCCGCGATGTCCTTGTTGAGGACGCCGTCGCCGTCCCGGTCTCGATAAATCGCGTAGGTGGCAGTCCCGTCCGCTGCCGGCCAGAAGCGAACGGCGACGTTGGCGCCGTTCCGGATCGCCTGCCAACGCGCGCTGCGCAGGGCAGAGACCAGCTCGGCGGCCGAGAGGCGCAGTCGGAGGTCCCCGCCGGCCTGCAGCAGGGGAGGCGCCGCCAGGCCGACAAGCACGCAGGACAGGGCCAGGATCAGGACAAGCTCGATCAGGGTGAAGCCTCGCTCGCTTCGCATATCCGTCCTCCCGGGAACGCGGAGGCGGAGCGGATGGAGCCGCTCCGCCTCCGACCCGTCCCTAGAGCGAGCCCTCCCCGTCGCCTTTGTCCTTCTCCTTGTCTTTGGCCTTGTCTTTCTCCTTGGCGGCGCTCCGGCCGGCCTTCACCTTCTCCTTGAGGGTGGTCTCCCCGGAGACGGCGACGTACGGCTTGAGGAGCTGGAAGGTCTTCTCGCCGATTCCGGGCACCAGCATCAGGTCCTCGGGGGACTTGAAGGGGCCGTTCTCCTTGCGGAAGTCGATGACGCGTTGGGCGACGCTGGGACCGATCCGCGGCAGCAGCGCGAGCTGCGCGGCGTCGGCCGAGTTGACGTTGACCACCCGCCGCGCCTCGGCCGCCCGGGCCGGGAGGGTGGTCAGCAGGATCGTGGCGAGCGCGAGGGCGCCGGGGATGCAGTGGACTCTTCTCATGTTCGTCTCCTTTTGTGGTCCGGGTTGGTGCTGAGGTCCTTGGCACCGGGGCCCTCGGGGCCCCGGGCTCCCCTTGCCTTGCGATGGGCGGTTGGTTCCGTCGGCCTCGGCACCTCCTCTCCGGGGTTGACGGCGAGCCGGAGAGATCAAGTCCCCTGCCAGGTGAGACGAAATGGCTTAAGCCACTGAAAAGAAGTGAGTTGTTCTCGATGGCCCGGTTGGGGCCCGAGGCGGTCGTGTCCAGTGATCAGGCGGGGGGTACGGCCAAAACAGCGAGAAAACCCCGGTGGGAGGCCCATTTCGGGCCGTGTCAAAAAATCAGGTCAGGGTGCACAATCTTTTGCGGGGGGCGAACTTTCAAGTAGATTAGGCCCGCCATGGAGAGGTCGATCTTCCGAGAGTACGCCGAAGCCCTCATAATCGCGGTGATCTTCCTCCGCTTCACCCAGATCTTCGTCCTCCAGACCTTCTACATCCCGAGCGGCTCCATGGAAGACACTCTCCTGGTCGGCGACCACCTGTTCGTCAACCGCTTCATCTATGGGCCGGCGAAGAGCGGGATCGAGCGGCGGCTGTTCCCCCTGCGCGATGTGCGGCGGGGGGACATCGTGGTCTTCCGTTCGCCGGAGAACGCGAACATCGACGTGGTGAAGCGCTGTGTCGGGCTGCCGGGCGATACGATTGACGTGCGCGGCAAGCAGCTCTTGATCAACGGCAAGCGGGTGGACGACGCGAGCTACGCCATCCACCGCGACCCGGTCACCTACTCGGAGCTCTCCTTCTCGGACCAGGGACGGCGGCGCGACAACTTCGGGCCCGAGGTGGTGCCCCCCGATCACTACTTCTGCATGGGAGACAACCGGGACTACTCGTACGATTCGCGCTTCTGGGGGATGCTCCCCCGGCACCTGGTCAAGGGCCGGGCGCTCTTCATCTATTGGTCAAACGGCGGGGAGACGTCCGACGGCGAGTACCGCGGCCTCGGCGATACGCTGCGCGGCCTCGCCCGCACGGCGGCGGGTTTCTTCTCCAACACCCGCTGGGAGCGCACCTTCCGGCTGATCCGCTAGCGACGCTTTGATGGAATCCGAAAAGTCTCTGGCCCGGGAATACCTGGAGGCCCTCCTGATCGCGATCATCTTCGCGACGTTCGCGCGGACCTATGTGGTCCAGGCCTTCAAGATCCCCTCCGGCTCCATGGAGAAGAACCTGCTCATCGGCGACCACATCCTGGTCAACAAGTTCATCTATGGGCCCACCGCGACGGCGCTCGAACGGAAGCTCCTGCCGGTGCGCGCGGTACGCCGGGGCGACATCGTGGTGTTCAAGTACCCGGACGATCCGTCCCGCGACTTCATCAAGCGCTGCATGGCCCTGCCGGGCGACACGATCCAGAGCCGGGACAAGGTGCTCTCCATCAACGGCCGGCAGGTGCACGACGACGCCTTCACCTACCACTCCGACCCCGAGATCGTGTCGCGGCGCGACTACTACCAGCCCAACCGGAAGCGCGATACCTTCGGTCCGCTCGTCGTCCCCGCGGGCCAATACTTCTGCATGGGGGACAACCGCGACAATTCGAACGACTCGCGGTTCTGGGGCCCTGTGCCCCGCCCCAACGTCAAGGGACGGGCGTTCATGATCTACTGGTCGTTCGAGAGCGAGGGGGAGCCCATCGAGTGGCCCGGGATCGCCGGCAAAGTCCGCCAGCTCGGCTCCGTGGCCGCCCACTTCTTCACCCGCACCCGCTGGGAGCGGACCTTCCGAGTGGTGCGGTAGCACCCTTCCAGGCACTGCGCCAGGGCGCTACACTAGGCCCCACTGACAAGGAGGGAGTCACGATGCGACGGAGAACCGCCGAACGCGGCGAGGGAAATCTGGGGTGTATTCTCTGGGTGCTGGTGCTGGGCATCGCCGTCCTGATCGCCTGGAAGGCGCTCCCGGTGAAGATCAACAGCTCGGAGCTCGCGGACTATCTCGACGAGCTGGCCCGGTTCAACGCCGCCCGTGAGTCCGCCGAGGATCTGCAGGCGAGGATCCTGACCCGGGCCGCCGAGCTCAACCTGCCGGTGACCAAGGAGGGGATCACGATCACTCTCTCGCGAGACCGGGTGCGCATGATCGTGGACTACACGGTGCCGGTGGACTTCCCGGGCTATACGTACAACTGGCATTTCCGCCACGAATTGGACCGACCGATCTTCATTGTCTGAGGAGCAGAGACCGGGGCGGCGCCGGCCCGGCGCGCTCGACGTGGCCGCGGCGGGCCTCGCCCCGGGTGTCCTGCTCGGGATCCATGTCGCTGGCCTGATCTTCTTCCTCAACCCGAAGCTGCCCTTCCAGCCCCTGCCGGTGCTGCGCGGCATCGCCGTCTACGGCGGCCTCCTCGGCCTCGCGAGCCTGTTCCTCCATCTCCCCTTCATCTGGGGACGCCCGCGGCGCGCCCGACGGTGGCTCCCGTGGGCCCTCACCCTGGCCCTCGCCGCTCGCCGCGGTCCTCGACGGCACTCATGCGTCCCTACTATGCCTATTTCCTCCCGCTCCGGGATCAACGACCGGCTGATCCGCACCGCCCTCTGGCTCGTCGCTCGGCGCGCTGATCACCTTCTACACCGCCCTGCTGCATACCTTGCAACGCCGGCGCTACGGCTGGCGCAGCCGCTACGGCCTCGCCCTCGTGACCGTGCTGTCGGTCTACGCGATGCTGGAGCGGCGCGAGGCCTTCCGGCCGCGGCCCGCGGCCCCCCCCGGCCCGCGGCGGTCGAGCCGGGCAGCGCCCGCACTTCCTGGTGGTCGGGGTCGAGACGGCGACGCTCGACGCCGTCCTCCCGCTCGCCGGCCAGGGCCGGCTGCCATTCCTCGGCACCGCGATCCAAGGCGGAGCCTACGGCCGCCTCGCATCCATCTCTCCCGCCGCGCCGCGACGCCCTCTGGATGACGCTCGCCACCGGCAAGTGGCCGTCCAAGCACGGGGTGAGCGGCGGCCGGATCTACCCGAGCGGCTGGCTGGCCCCGGGCTCGGAGCTGCGCCTGATCCCCTCCGGGGTCTCGTTTGCCTTCTGGGGGACGCTGGGGAACGCCCCGCTGGAGCCGCGCATCTACCCCCGTGAGGCGCTGGCCCTCTGGGAGATCCTCCCGCGGCTCGGCATCCCGGCCGGCGTCGTGGGCTGGCCCGCGGCCGCACCGGCTTCGGACACGCTGTTCTCTCTGTCGGACCGCTTCTTCTCGGGGCGTCCGGAGCCCGGCAGCGTCCGGCCGCAGGACCTCGCCGAGCGGGCGCGCTCCTTCCGGCCGAGCCCGCAGGAGCTCGATCCCGCCTTGCGCGCCCGGCTCGGCTCCTCGGTGCCCGAGCGTCTGCTCGCCGCCGAGGCGGAGGACTCCTGGCGCCAGGCCCTGGCGCTCGCCCTCCTCGAGCAGCATCCCGACACCGAGGTGCTTTTCGTGATGCTCCCCGGCCTGCGGGAAGCGTCGCGCCTCGGCTTCGGGGGGTTCGAGCGGGCCCAGTTCGAGGGCGGACGCGACCCGGAGACGCAACAGGCGGCGGACCGGGTCGCCGCCTACTACGAGCTGGCCGACCGCTTCCTGGGAGAGCTCTGGCGGCAGCAGGAGGGACCCCGCGTCCTGGCCGTGGTCTCGGCCTATGGCGCGCAGGGCCGCGGCCGGAGCTGGCTGCGGGGCGACGTGTCCCGCCGCGCCGCGCTGGGAGGGACGATCGAGGGTGCGCCGGACGGCGTCTTGATCCTCTATGGTGCCGGGATCCGGCCCGGGGCCCTCCTGACCGGCGCCCGGCTGGTGGACCTCGCCCCCACGCTCCTCTATGCCCTCGGCTTTCCCGTCGCCCGCGACCTGGACGGCCGCGTCCTCACCGATGCCTTCGACAAGGCCTTCGTCGCCACCCATCCGGTGACGTTTTTTCCGTCCTACGAATCTCTCGAACGCGCGCCGGAGACGGGCCGGCCGTAGCCCTCACTGGAGGGGTCATCCCTCCCGCGCGAGGCGCTGCTGGGCCACCAGCTTGGGGGCCGCGGAGGCCTTGGCGGCGTCGCGGGCCTCACGGGCCATGGTGCAGCGACCCTCGAAGAAGCCGCCGTCCTCGATGACGAGCGAAGGTGTGTCGATGTCGGCAAGCAGCTTTCCGGTAGCGGAAAGATGGATGCGCCGGGCGGCGCGAATCGTGCCGCGGACGATACCGGAGACGACGACCTGGCCGACGCGCAGATCACCTTCGACGTCGCCGCCCTGCCCAACGATCAGCTCGCCGTCCGAGACGACCGTGCCGCTGAACTTCCCGTCGACCCGAAAGGTGGTCTGGAACCGGAGCTCCCCCTGGATGTGGCTGCCGCTGTCGAGAAAGCCGTTCAGGTCGCTCGCCTTGCTTTCGGACTTGAACATCATCGGATGTCTCCCCGCTCCATCAGGCTGTCGTAGAGGCGCATCAGCTCCTCTTCGGAATGGAAATGGATCTGCACGAAGCCGCCCTTGCCCCGCCGCCGGATCTCGACCCGGGTCTGCAGGCGCCGGGTGAGCTTCTCCTCCGCGGCGGCGGTATGGATCTCGACCGGCCGGGCGGGCTTCTTCTGCTTCTTTTCACGCGGCTCTCCCGACAGCCGCTCCATGTCGCGGGCGGAGAGCCCTTCGCGCACGGCTCGGCCGGCGAGGCCGATCTGCGCCTCGGGAGCGGCCAGGCCCAGGAGAGGACGGGCCTGCCCCGCCGAGAGCTGGCCGGCGCGCAGGAGGTCCTGGACCTCCTCCGGCAGGCGCAGGAGGCGGAGGGAATTGGTCACCGTGGTGCGCGCCTTGCCGACCCGCGTTGCGATCTCCTCCTGCGAAAGACCGAACTTCTCCTGGAGCGCAAGATACGCCTCGGCCTCCTCCAAGGGGTTCAGGTCGCTCCTCTGGAGGTTCTCGACCAGGGCCAGCTCGAGCAGCTCGCGGTCGCCGGAGACCGCGCGCACGAAGACCGGCACCTCGTCGAGGCCGGCGCGGCGGGCGGCGCGCCAGCGGCGCTCGCCGGCGATGATCGTGTAGGAGCCCTCCCCGTCGTCGTCCGGCGCCACGACGAGAGGCTGGATGACCCCCTGCGCCCGGATCGAGTCGGCGAGATCCTGGATCTCGGCCTCGTCGAACCGGGTTCGGGGCTGGAACCGGTTGGGCTTGAGGCTCGCCACCGGCAGGCTCTGCACCGGCGCCGGCGCGGCCGGCGCCTCCTCCGCGGCGGGCTGGATCAAGGCGTCCAGGCCGCGGCCGAGCCCGCGTTTCTTCACGTTCACGCCGCCCTCCGCAGGAGCTCGCGCGCCAGCGCCAGGTACGCCTCGGCGCCGCGCGACTTGATGTCGTACTGGAAGATGGGGAGGCCGTGGCTCGGAGCCTCGGCGAGACGGATGTTGCGCGGCACGACGGTCTCGAAGACCTTGGCCCCGAAGTGGCGAGCGGATCTCGTCGGCCACGTCGCGGCAGAGGTTCGTGCGGTCGTCGAACATGGTCAGCAGGATGCCCGCGATGTCGAGACGCGGTGTTGAGCCCGCCCTGGATCCGCCTGACCGTGGACACCAGCTCGCTGATCCCTTCGAGAGCGAAGTATTCGCACTGCAGAGGGACGAGAACGCCGTCGGCCGCGGTGAGTGCGCTCACCGTGAGGTGGCCCAGGGAGGGCGGGCAGTCCAGGAGGATGAGTGTCGTAGCGGCCGGCGACCTGGCCCAGGGCGCTCTTGAGCCGCGCCTCCCACCCCTTCTCGCCGACGAACTCGACCTCGACGCCGACCAGGTCGCGCTGGGACGGGATGAGGTCCAGGTTGGGGAAGCCGGAGGGGCGGATCGCCTCCTCCATCCGCGCCTCGCCGGTGAGGGCCTGATAGAGGTGGGGCGGCGCGGCAGTGGCGCCGAGCCCGCGCGTGGCATTGCCCTGGGGGTCGCAGTCGACGAGGAGGACGCGGCGCTCCAGGGCCCCCAGGCCGGCTCCGAGGTTGATCGCGGTGGTGGTCTTGCCCACCCCGCCCTTCTGGTTCGCAATGGCGAGGATCGTGCTCATCAAAATTCCGGTGTCATCTCTGGGAGCGCTGGATCTGCACTATGCGCCGCCGTTCGCTCCCCGGGAGCTGAAGGCTCCCGGCTGGCGCCAGTTCCGGCGGCAGGTCGGCGTCTTCTTCGCCCAACCAGAGCAGGATCCGGCCATCCGGTCCCAGGCGCTCTGCGAGCGCCGACAGCGTCGCCGGATCGAGCTTCAGAGCCCTGGCGGTGACGATGTCGAGGCTCGCCGGCAGACCGGCTGGGAGCGGAGCGGACACTCTAGCATTGAGGACCCGGCAGGGCAACGCGGCCTTGCGGGCGGCGGCGAGAAGGAACGCCCACTTGCGCTCGCGGGCCTCGACGAGCGTCATCTCGAGCCCAGGCCGGGCGGCGGCGAGAACGAGGCCCGGGAAGCCCGCGCCCGATCCGATATCGAGCCCGTGGCGTGCCTCGGAAGGGATGAGCGGCAGCGCGGCGAGCGCCTCGCCGTAGTGGCGCTCCACGATCTCGCCCGCCGTGCCCGGGCCGATGAGCGACAGCTTCTGATTCCAGGCCGACAGCTCCTGGTAGTGCGCGTAGAGGGAGTCGATCGCCCGCCCGTCCAAAGGCTCTGGTGAGCACGCTGCGATCTCCCCGCCGAACCTGTCGCGGGAGATCGATGGCAAGGCGAAGGGCATGTTCCACGTGAAAGAAGAGGTTCTGGGAACCGGGCACGTTCCACGTGGAACGTGCCCGGCGGGCTCTCAGACCGCGGCCGGCTTGACGGCGATGCGCTTGAAGTAGCCGTCGCCCTCGCTCTCGGTGAAGACGGCGGGGTCGTCGGCGAGGGTCATGTGGATGATCCGGCGGTCGGCCGGGTTCATCGGTTCCAGGATACGCGGCTTGCCGCGGCGGCGCACCTCGTCCGCCACCTGCTGCGCCAGGCTGCGCAGCCTCTCCTCGCGGATCTCCTGGAAGTTGTCGCAGTCGACCCGCACGAGGGCCGCCTCCCCGCTCAGGCTGCGGATGAGGCGCGGCAGCAGGTGCTCGATCGCCAGCACCAGCTCGCCGTCGTCGGCGAAGCACCAGTCGACGTCCGAGCCGCTCAGGTCGACCTCCAGCCGCTCCTCCCCCTGGAGGACGCGCGGCGCGAGGTCGAGGCCGGCTACGCGCAGCAGGAGCTCCGCACCTTTCATTGCCGCGTCCGCCTGTGGACCCTCTGCCGGAGGAAAGCGCTCCGCGATCCGCCGCGGGGAGTCCGGGAGTGTGACCAGGTCTCCGAAGGCGGCGGGCCGCGGGGGAGGTGCGTCCGACCAGTGCGCCGGCCGCGCCGCCGCATCGGGTTGCTCGCGCCGGGGGCGCAGCGGCGCCATCCGCGGCCGCTCGTCCCGGTGATCACCCCGGCGATCACTCCGGCGACCATCCCGGCGGGGGCCGCGCTCGCCGCGGGAGCTCTCTCCCCGCGCGGGCCGCTCTCCTAGCTGGAGGCGAGGGCGCTGCTCGGCGGGAGCGCCTGGCGGCGGCGCTTCCAGTCGCGCCGTCGGCCGCGCGGCGACCGCCTCGGCCGAGGGCACCGGAGCCGCGGGAGCCGCGGGCGGCACGAACGACCGGTCCCGCCGCGGCGCGTCGGGGTCCACCTCGATCACCACCTTGCGCCGCACCTTGATGAAGCCGTGCTTCTTCTCGATGCTGCGGTAGGCGATCTCGGACGGGTCGAGTTTGTAGTGGTTGGCCGCCTGCACCAGGGCCTGCTGCAGGCTGTCGCCCGAGAAGAATCGTCTCTTGGGCTCGTTCGGTTGGTTGGGCTCGATCGGTTCGTTCGGTTCGCTCATAGGGTGGCTCGGATCACGCGTTCCGCGTCTGGACACGGTTGTAAACCCACTGTTGGATGATGGTCAAGATGTTGCTCGTCAGCCAGTACAGGACCAGCCCGCTCGGGACCCCGAGGAAGAAGATGGTCATCACCAGCGGCATGAACAGGAACATCCGCCGCTGCATCGGATCGCCCGTCTGCGGCGAGAGCTTCACCTGGAGGAACTGGGTGGCGCCCATCACGAGCGGCAGGATGTAGTAGGGGTCCGCCGCCGAGAGGTCGTGGATCCACAGCGCCCATGGCGCGCCGCGCAGCTCGACCGCCGAGATCAGCATCTGGTAGAAGGCGAACATGATCGGGATCTGCAGCAGGAGCGGCAGGCACCCGCCCGCCGGGTTGACCCCGTGCTCCTTGTACAGGCCCATGACCTCCTCGTTCATCTTGCGCTGCATCTCGACGTTCGGCCGGCCCTGCTTGTCCTTGAGCTTGCTCCGGTAGCGCTCCCGGATCGCCTGCATCTTCGGGTTGAGCTCCTGCATTTTCTTCATGGACCGCATGCTGGTATGGGTCAGCGGCAGGAGCAGCAGGCGGATCACGATGGTCATCAGCACGATGGCCCAGCCATAGTTGGGGGTCACGTGGTCGTGGATCCAGAGGAGGCCGGCGAGCAGCGGGCGCGCCAGGAACCCGAACATCCCGAGCTGGACGCTCTCCTCCAGGCCGTAGGGCAGCGCCGCAAGCCTCTTGTATTGCTTCGGACCCCAGTAAGAGAGCAGGTCGAGCCGGTCCCCCTCGGGGAGGAGGACCACCCGCAGCTCGCGCGGCATCTTCTTCTGAGCATCGGAGAGCTCGTCCTTGGACGGCAGCGGAACGAAGCGGGCCCTGTCGCTGCCCGCCCCCTCCACCAGGAATGGCTCGATGACCGCGCGGCCGAGCCCCTTCCGAGGGATGGTGGCGGCAAGGAAATAGTTGTCCTCCACGCCGATCCAGTCCAGCCCCTGGCCCGGCAGCGACTGCGGCTCGTCCTCGCTCTTGGGGTCGAGGACGGTCATGTCGCCGCCCGCCCTGTAGGCCACGCCGCGGCGCGCGTAGCTGCTCTCGTACTCCTCGCGCGTCAGATTGCGGATGCCCGGACCGAGGACGACGCCCCAGCCTTCCTGGCCCGGCAGGGCGATCTGCGTCTCGAGAAGGCTTTGCGGATCGAAGCCGAACCGCTTTTCGGCCTCCCCCTCGGGGCCGCGGTAGCGGAAGACGACCGAACGGCCGTCCGCGCCGCGCTCCGCCTGGAAGAGCGCCTGGCCGAGCGGGTGCGGCCCGCGGTCCTTGCCGGTGAGGCCATAGGGCCAGGGGTCTTCGGCACGCCGCTGCACCAGCTCCAGCCGCTGCGTGCGCCCTGGCTCGGCCACCGTCATCGAGACGAGATGGGCGCCGCGGTTGGTGAAGGTCGCCCGCACATCGCCCGCCGCGAGGACCACCCGCTCCTCGCTCCCGGCGCTGACCGGCGGCTGCTTCGGGACGCTCGTGAGGCTTCCCGCCGGAGCAGCCGGAGCAGCCGGAGAGGTCGCGGGAGGTCGCTCGGCCGGCGCCGGGGCGGCGGCCTCCTGGCGCGGCACAGGCGCCGGCGGCTTCTTGGCTGGTTTCGGCGGAACAAGGATGGTCCAGGCGATGACAAAGGCCATCGACAGGAGGGCGGCAAAGATCAACCGGCGATTGTCCACGAATTCCTCTCTGGTTGGCGTTCCGGCACACGGGCCTCTATGGCAGGTCGACCCCTCCCGGATGGAGGGGTTGGCAACGGAGCAGCCGGCCGGCGGTCCGGACGAGGCCACGCGCGAGTCCGTGCTTCAACAGGGCGAGCCGGGCATACTCCGAACAGGTGGGGGTGAAGCGGCAGGAGGGAGGCAGGAGCGGCGAGACCTTTCTCTTGTACAGGACGAGCAGCCAGATCAGGCCACGGGCCGTTGCGCCGGCCTCGCGGAGCACGCCCCCGAGGAGCCGCAGAAGATCCTCCCGGATCGCCGGGAAATCCGACGCGCCGGCCTCTGGCTTCACATGGACGATCAGGTCCAGGGCTGGGAGACTCCCACGGTCGTTCCATCGCCGGTAGATCTCTCGGATCCTCCGCTTGAGCCGCTGGCGGACCACCGCTTTGCCGACCTTGCGGCTGGCGGTGATCCCGAGGCGTGGATGCCCGACCTGGTTCGGAACGAAGTAGAGAATCGCCAGCGCTCCATGGCGCCGGCGGCCCGTCCGATAACCCCTGAGATAGTCCGCCCGCTGCCGCAGCCGCTCCTCCGGTGGCAGGCGCTCGCACGTCCCGCGCGGAGGGCCCGGCATCAGACGCTCAGGCGCTTGCGTCCCTTCGCGCGACGCCGCGAGATGACGGCCCGGCCGTTACGGGTGCGCATCCGCACCAGGAAGCCGTGAGTCCGCTTGCGGCGACGGTTGTTCGGTTGAAAGGTCCGTTTCACGATGACCCGCCTTCTCAAGCACTAGAGTCTATGGAACCGCGGGGCCGTCCACTCCTGGACCGGCCCGCCCGACACGTCGAACGAAACCCATAAGATAGATGATCCTCGGGTCTGCCGTCAAACCAGGGTCACAAAATTTGGCGGAGAGGGTGGGATTCGAACCCACGGACCGGTCGCCCGGTCAACGGTTTTCGAGACCGCCCCATTCAACCGCTCTGGCACCTCTCCGGATTGTTCGTTGGCGGAGAGAGTGGGATTCGAACCCACGGTAGAGTTTCCCCTACACACGCTTTCCAAGCGTGCTCCTTAAGCCACTCGGACATCTCTCCTAGGAATTGCAAAGAGCGCAAAACAACTCAACGGCGCCGCAACGAAGTGAAGAAGCCACGCAGCAACGCTGCGCTCTCTTCCTCTCCAGCACGCCGGCCGTCACCTCCAGCCGGTGGTTGAGCCGCGGGTCCTGGACCAGGTTACCCAATGTCCCGCACTAACCCGCCTTGGGATCAGGCGCCCCGAAGACCAGCCGCTCGACGCGGCTGTTGACCAGGGCCCCCGCGCACATCGCGCACGGCTCGAGGGTGACATACATCGTGCACCCCGTGAGCCGCCATCCGCCCACCCGCTCCGCGGCCTGCCGGATCGCCAGGATCTCGGCGTGGGCCAGCGGGTCGCGGTCGATCTCGCGCCGGTTGTGCCCGCGCCCAATGATCTCCGGGGTCTCCGAAGTCTCGCCCGGCCGCACGATCACGGCGCCGATCGGCACCTCGCCGATCTCGGCCGCGCGCCGCGCTTCGGCGAGGGCTTCCTGCATCCAGAACCGGTCGTCCGGCCGTTCCAAGCCTCTCCTCGCCCGGCGCCCTTTCGGACAGGCGCGCTATCTTACTCCGAAGCCCGGGCCTCGGCAAATCCGGCGATCAGAACCGGAACGGCGGGCCGGATCTTCCCGGCGGAATAATCCCTCGCGCTCCTCTCCTTTACATCCCCGCCCCCTGCGGCTAGCATGGGGCTCGACAGTGGCGCACGAAGGGTTCGGGTCCTGTGCATCGGCCGTTACCGAACCTCGTCAGGCCCGGAAGGGAGCAGCGATAAGGTATCCGGTCGAGTGCCGCAGTCACACCGGAACCCTTCGTAGGCCACTGTCTTCCACCCATGACCTACCAGGTTCTCGCCCGCAAGTGGCGCCCGCAGAGCTTCTCCAGCCTCGTCGGCCAGGAGCCGATCGTCACGGCCCTGCGCAATGCCCTGCGGGAAGGCCGCATCGCCCAGGCCTATCTCTTCTCCGGCATCCGCGGCGTGGGCAAGACGACCGCCGCCCGCGTCCTTGCCAAGACGCTCAACTGCGAGCGCGGGCCGGCCGCCGATCCCTGCAACGAGTGCACCGCCTGCGTCGAGATCACCCGCGGCTCGGACCTCGACGTCATCGAGGTCGACGCCGCCACCTATTCCAAGGTCGAGCAGGTCCGCGAGCTGACCGAGAGCCTGAAGTACGGCCCGGCGCGCGACCGCTACAAGGTGGTCGTCCTCGACGAGGTCCACCGCCTGTCGCGCCAGGCTTTCGACGCGCTCCTGAAGATCGTCGAGGAGCCGCCGCCGCACCTGGTCTTCATCTTCGCCACCACCGAGATCGACGCCGTACCGGCGACGATCCTGTCGCGCTGCCAGGAGTTCCACTTCCGCCGCGTGCCGTCGCAGATCCTCGCCGCCCACCTGCGCGCCATCTGCGCGGCCGAGGCGATCACGGCGAGCGACACGGCCCTGCGGCTGATCGCCCGCGCCGGCGAAGGGAGCGTACGCGACTCGGTCGCCCTGCTCGACCAGCTCGCCACCTTCGGCTCCGGCACGATCGCCGACGAGGACGCCATCCGCCTGCTCGGCGGGCTCGACACCGCCCTCTTCCAGGGGCTGCTCGAAGCGGTCCTGCAGGGGGACGGCCCGGCCGTCTGCGGCTTCGTGCGCCGGATCGAGGACGAGGGGTGGGACCCGCGCCACGTGTATGGGCAGTTCCTCGCCTTCTGCCGCGACGCGCTCCACCTCGGCATGGGGGGCGACCCCGACCAGATCGACCTTCCCGGCGAGGAGGCGCAGGCGCTCGCGGCCACCGCGCGCGCGGCCGGCTACGAGAACCTGTTGCGGCTGCTCCATCAGCTCCTCACCAGCGAGCCGGTCGTCCGCCGCAGCGAGACCGGGGCCCTGGCCGTGGAGATCGCCTGGCTGCGCGCCGCCGAGCTGCCCAAGCTGACCCGGGTCGAGGACCTGCTGGCCGGCGCCGGCGTGAATCCGCCGCCGCAGGAGCCCGCACGCCAGGCGCGGCCGGCGCCCGCTGCCCAGCCGCCGGCCCGCTCCGCCGCACCCGCACCCGCGCCCGCAAATACCGTTCCACCGCCGGCTTCGCCACCGGCCCCGGCTGCGAGGACACCGGACCCGCCGCCGGTCGCCGAGGCCCGGCCGCGCGGGCAGGGGCTGAGCGAGCAGGACCAGGTCCAGGCGTTCCTGGAAGAGATCAGCAAGCGCCGGCAGCCCCTGGCGGCCCTCCTAGCGGAGGCGGACCTGGTCTTCGCCGATGGCGCGCTGCACATCGCCTCGCCGCCGGACGACGGCCTGCTGGAGATGCGCCTGCAGCAGGCGGCGAGCAAGCAGACCGTCGAGGAGGCGCTGGCCGCGGTCTGGGGAGCGGGCACGGCGTGGCGGCTGGTCCGCGGCGGCGGCACCCGCAAGGCGGTATCTGCCATGGGGGCCACGGGGGCCGCGGGGGCAGGATCGGCCGAGCCCGCCGTGGAGCTCGCCAAGGTGAGCGAGCTGCCCCAGGTCCAGGCGCTCCTTGATATCTTCGGTGGGCGCGTCGAGACCGTCGAAGAGCACGGACGTTCCAGGGAGGAGTCAACCCGATGAGCAGCATGCGTCAACTCATGAAACAGGCCCAGGAGATGCAGGAGCGGCTCCAGCGCGAGCTGAACCAGCTCGTCGTGGAGACCAGCGTCGGCGGCGGTATGGTCACCGTCCAGATGAGCGGCCACAAGCAGCTCGTCTCCGTCAAGATCGACCCTGAAGCCATCGATCCATCCGACCTCTCCATGCTCGAGGACCTCATCGTCGCCGCGGTCAACCAGGCGGGCCGCAAGGTCGAAGAGACCATGCAGGGCAAGATGGGCGCGATGGCGTCGAGCCTGCCCGGCCTGTTCTGATCCACTGCTTCGATGTCCGACCGATGCCCGACCCTCTGGCCCGACTGATCGGCGAGCTCGCGCGCCTGCCGGGCATCGGGCCCAAGACCGCAACGCGCTTCGCCCACTATCTCCTCAAGGTGCCCGCCACCGACGCCCAAGCCCTCGCCGAGGCCATCGTCGAGGTGAAGGAGAAGCTCTTCCACTGCTCGGTGTGCAATGCCATCACCGCCATCGACCCGTGCCGCTACTGCGACGACGAGCGGCGCGACCGCATCCGTATCTGCGTCGTCGAGGAGCCGTTCAACATCGAGCCCATCGAGCGGACGGGGGAATACCACGGCCTTTACCACGTCCTGCTCGGAGCCCTCTCGCCGCACCGCGGGATCGGCCCCGACCGCCTAGCCATCGCCGGGCTGCTGGCCCGCCTCGAAGGGATTGAGGAGGTCGTGGTGGCCACCAACCCGAACGTCGAGGGCGAGGCCACGGCCCTCTACCTGGCCCGCCTGCTCAAGCCCCGGGGCGTGCGGGTCACCCGCCTCGCCTTCGGCATGCCCGTCGGCGGCGACATCGAGTATACCGACGAGGTGACCCTGGGGCGGTCGCTGGCCGGCCGGCGCGAGATGTGACCGCCTTCGGCGAGCTCCTCCCCCGCATGGTCGTCCCGCCGCCGGGGCCCCGCGCCCGCGAGCTGTCCCGGTGCCTCGCCGCGGTCGAAGCCCCCGGCATCAACACCTTGGCTCCAGGTGGACCCGGCGATCCACCGGCTCCCTCGCTCCTCTGGGAGGAGGCCCGGGGAGCGAACGTCCGCGACGTCGACGGCAATATCTATATAGACCTCACCGCCGCCTTCGGCGTGGCCGCGGTGGGGCACGCGCACCCGCGGGTCGTCGAGGCGGTGCGCGAGCAGGCAGGCCGGCTCCTCCATGGGCTGGGGGACGTCCACGCCCATCCGCTGCGGGTCGAGCTGGCCGCACGCCTGGCGCGCCTCGCGCCGGTGGACGACGCCCAGGTCTTCTTCTCCATCTCCGGCGCCGAAGCCGTGGAGATCGCGCTCAAGACGGCCCTCGCCGCCACCGGCCGGCCCGGCGTCCTCGCCTTCGAGCCCTCCTACCACGGCATGACGCTGGGCGCCTTGGCCGTCACCTCGCGGGACGAGTTCCGCACGCCTTTCGCCGCCCATCTCCACGGCCACGTCCGCCGGCTCCCCTACGGCTGCCATCCCGGCGAAATCACAGCCGTCCTCGACCGGGAAGAGATCGGCGCCGTAATCGTCGAGCCGATCGTCGGCCGGGAGGGCGTCCTGGTGCCGCCTGCCGGCTGGCTTCCCGCCCTCGCCGAAGCCTGCCAGAGCGTCGGCGCCCTGCTGATCGCGGACGAGGTCTTCACCGGCTTCGGCCGCACCGGGACCCTCTTCGCGGTCGAAGCCGACGGGGTGCGGCCGGACCTGCTCTGCTGCGGCAAGGCGCTCGGCGGAGGCTTGCCCATCGCCGCCGTGATCGCCCGCCGCGACCTCTTCCGCTGCTGGGAGACCCCCGGCGAGGCGCGCCACACCGCCACCTTCGTGGCCAACCCCCTGGCCTGCGCCGCCGCCCTGGCCGTGCTCGACATCCTTGAAGAGGAGGATCTGACAACGCGCGCCGTTCGCCTCGGCGCCGGAGTGGCCGAGCGGCTGGCGGGCTGGCGGGAACGCTTCCCGGCCGTCTCGGACGTGCGCGGGCGGGGGCTCCTCTGGGGCGTCGAGCTGGCCTCCAAGGACCTCGCCAAGCGGCTCACCTCGGAGGCGCTCGCGCGAGGGCTCCTCCTGCTTGCCGGCGGGCCGGAGGGGCGGGTGGCCCAGATCGTACCGCCGCTCCTGATCCCTGAGCCGCTGCTCGATGCGGCGCTCACGATTCTGGAAGAGGAGCTCGAGGAGAAACGTCCGTGAGCGCTCCGCGGTACAAGATTGCCTTCATTGGCAGCCATGGCGTAGGGAAGACCACCCTCTGCTACGGTCTCGCCGCGCGCCTCAAGGTTCGGGACGTGGCGGTCGAGGTTGTGCATGAAGTGGCGCGGCGCTGTCCGCTGCCGATCAACGAGGAGACCTCGGTCGCCGCGCAGTCGTGGATCCTCCACGCCCAGATCACCGAGGAGCTGGTGGCCCAGTCCCGCTATCCGGCGGTGATCTGCGACCGGAGCGTCCTCGACAACTATGTCTACCTCCTGCTCTCCGCCGGCCGGCAGGAGGCGTTGGAGACGCTCGTGGAGTCCTGGATGCGCACCTACGACCTCCTGGTGCACGTGCCGGTCCTGGAGCAGCCAAACCCGGACGGCATCCGCTCGGCCAATCCGGCGTTCCAGCTCGCCGTGGAGGAGCGCCTCGCCCGCGAGCTCGACGGCCGCGGCATCTCCGCCCTCCACCTCGCCCCCGACAGCCGCGCATCCTGGCTCGATACGGTCGAGCAGGAGGTCTGGGAGCACGTCCTCGGGCCGGTGCAGCTCCCGCTGCTGTGAGGAAGGACCCGAGATCGGGACGCTGCCCATGGACCCGGGACAACGCGCCACGGTCTCGGGATCATGCCTAAAGGACCGCAGTCAACGTGCCGCGTCCTTTAGTCCGTGCTTGAGGGACCGCGGTCCGCGGCCCGTTTCCTACAGTCGATGCTTGAGGGACCGCGGTCCGCGTGACTTTTTCTTTAGTCCCTGCTACAAGGACCCGGGTCCGTGCGACGTTTGCTGTAGTCAATGCTTCAGGGACCCGGGTCCGCGGCTCATTTGCTTTATTCCGTGCTTGAGGGATCGCGGTCCGCGGCCCATTTCCTGTAGTCAGTACTTGAGGGACCCGGGTCCGCGGGTCGTTTCCTGCAGTCAATGCTTTAAGGACCACGGTCCGCGAGACGTTTTCCCGGGATTCCTTGACCTCGGCCCCGCCCCAGACACCCTCTGACGGCGGCGCGTAGATCGGCTAACATGGCGCCGAGCCCGGATGACCATGCCCACTTTCGAAGGGATCTTCATCTTCCTCCTGGCCCTCCTTGGCGCCGCGGCGTCGATCGGGCTGTTCTTGGTGTTGCGGCGGTCGGAGGGGAGCCCGGCGATGGAAGCGCTGGGGCGGGGAGACTTCGCGGCGGCCCTGGCGGCGGCGCGGACGGAGGGGCGGGCCCGGCGGGACGAGCTGTACGCTGCGGCCGTAGCCGCCAAGCACCTGCTCGATCTGAAAACCTCCCGCGAGCTCCTGCGGCGGATCCTCGCCGACGATCCGGAGGACGGGGAGGCCTGGCTGGAGTCCGGCCTCGTCGCCTCCTATGGGGGCGACTACGCCGCGGCCGAGCAGGCCTTCGCCACGGCGGCCGCCAACCGCTCCGACCTCGCCGAGTCCATTAACCTCCACCGCGCCTGGCTCGAGCTGCGGCGCGGAAATCCTCCGGCGGCCCGCCGCCTCTTCGACGAGGTCGAGGCGCCTCTCGAGAGCAAGCTGCGCTCCGACCTGGGCAGCGGCGAGCCCCTCTTCGCCGAGTGGTTCCTCCAGGCTGCCGCCCTGTGGGCCGCCTTCGGCGATCCCGACCGGGCCGCATGGGCGCGCCGCGAAGGCCAGGCCTCGGCTCCGGCCAGCCGCCTCGCCGAGCTCCTGCTCACCGACTCCGGTCCGCTTCCGCTACAATAGGCGGACCTTGAGCCTCCAGGGACTTTTCCGGCAGTGGGATCTCTTCTCCCACTTCAGCGATGAGCAGTTGTCTCAGCTCGCCGGGTGCGCCTCCCTCGTCCAGCATCCGGCCGACACCCTGGTGGTCCAGGAGGGGGAGGCGTCTCGCGGCGCCTACATGATCCGCAGCGGCGGCATCCGCATCCAGAGGAAGACCCCCTACGGCCTGTTCTCCCTGGCCAGCCTCGGTCCCGGCGATCTCTTCGGCGAAACCGCCATCGTCGACCACGGGCCGCGGACCGGCTCGGCGGTCACCACCGCCGAGACCGAGATCGTCGCCTTCGACCAGGCGGCGCTCGCGGCGCAGCAGGAGCGCGACCCGGGCTTCCAACTCGCCCTCTACTGGACCTTCTGGAAGAGCCTCTCGGGGAAGCTCCGCCAGACGAACGCCAACCTCAGCCAGTTCTTCGCCGAGACCGGCGGTCCACCGCCCGGCGATCCGATCACCCACGCCCAACCGGGAGGGGAGTTCCGCGTCGACCTGGCGGTCAAGCGCAAGCTCTTCCAGGAACAGAAGCTCTCCAACCTGGAGATCAACTTCCTCTCCACCCTTTCGAAGGAGAAGAAGTTCGCCCCCAACCAGGTCATCTTCCGCGAGGGGGAGACGGCCTACGAGATGTACATCGTGCTCGAGGGGCGCGTGATGATCAGCAAGTTCATCCCGGGGGCGGGCGAGGAGGCCCTCGCCTTCCTCGAACGCGGCGGCTACTTCGGAGAGATGGCGCTCATCGACAACGCGCCGCGCTCGGCCGACGCCAAGGCGCATGACGAGGGAGCCGTCGTCCTCGCCATCCCGCGCGACGTCCTGGAGGGGATCCTCGACATCAACAAGGTCTCCTCCCTGCGTCTGCTCTCGATCCTCTGCAACCTGGTGGCGGGCCGGCTGCGCGAGATCGACGACAAGATCATCACCTGGTTCATCCTCGCCGGCGGGACCGGGATCTCCTGGCCGGTGGACCGCCCGCGGAAGCGCGCCTGAGCGTTCCTCCCTCCGCCAGGCTCCCGAGCACCTTCCCCACCAGCGACGACTGCGGCAGCCCGGCCCGGCGCCCCTCGTCGAACCACCCCGCCGCCGCCTCCGGAGCCTCCGAGCCATGGCGCACCGGCCCGCCTTTCGGCCGCTCAGCCAGCTCCGCCCGGTGCACCGCGATCTCGAGATTCCGGTAGGTGATCCCGTGGCGGACCGCCGCTTCCTGCTCCCGCAGGCTCCACCTGCCGCCATACCGCGCGCCCAGGTCCGTCTCCGCCCGCTCCAGGGAGCCATCCGCGGGAACGGGCACCCACGGCAGCTCCCAGGTTCCGGCCAGGAGCTCGCTGTCGTCGGGCCGCCGGAAGAGCAGCACGCCGCGGTCGTCCTCGACCACGGCGACCAGCAGCCGGTGCCGTTCCGGCTCGCGCTTCACCCGCGGCGGCGGGTACCGCTCGGGGTTCCCCCCGGCCGCGGCCCGGCAGCCGGTGGAGAGCGGACAGAGGAGGCACTTGGGGCGGCGCGGGGTGCAGAGGGTAGCGCCCAGCTCCATGAGGGCCTGGTTGCTGTCGCCCGGGCGCTCCGGATCGAGCAGGGACGAAGCCGCAGCCAGGAGAGCCTTGCGGGCGGCGCTCCCCTTCGAGTCCGCGTCGAGAGCCAGCCAGCGGGAGAGGACGCGCTCGACGTTGCCGTCGAGCACCGGCTCGGGGACGCCGAAGGCGATGCTCGCCACTGCCGCCGCCGTGTAGGGCCCGATCCCCGGCAGCTCGCGCAGCCCCTCGACGGTCCGCGGGAACCCGCCGAGCTCGGCGACCCGCCGCGCCGCGGCATGGAGCTGCCGGGCTCGCCGGTAGTAGCCCAGGCCCGACCAGAGGGCGAGGACCTCTTCGAGGTCTGCCTGCGCAAGGGCCTGGGCGGTGGCAAATTTTTCCAGGAACCTCTTGTAATAGGGGAGCACCACCTCCACGCGCGTCTGCTGGAGCATCACTTCCGAGAGCCAGATGCGGTAGGGATCGCGCGTTCGGCGCCAGGGCAGGTCGCGGCGGTGCCTGTCGAACCAGGCGAGGAGGTTCTGGGCATGCCGCACCCGCGTCATTCTATCTCGGGTCGGCCAATTTGGCAGGCAAGAATGGCGATTTCAGCACGACGCGCAGAGAGGTCTGCTGAAAAAGAAAATCCCCCTCCCCGAAGGGGAGAGGGCTTTAAGAGGGGGGCATCCCATCTCTCCGGTTGGCTTATTTGGCTCTACCCCTGTCAATAGGGGATCAGGAGGATGTTTTGCAAAGGTGAGGCACTAGGGCCTCGTTTTTAGGTGGGAAGTCTTTTGGTGTGTGGGAGCTTCCCCCTCGTCATTTCCTGAATCTAACCCCTGCAACAACCGTGCCTGGTTTCTCATTCCTTCTCTCCCACTCCTCCCCCTCAAAGGAAAACGCTCCCAGCGGGGCTGGGAGCGTCACGGGGGGAAGCCCATCTCTCCGGTTGGTCCTTGTGGATCTACCCCTGTTGAAGGGGGATTCGGCAGGTCGGATGAGAGGGTGAGATCTAGAGATCTCGGGATACGGTAGGCTTGGTCGTTGGCTGGTGGAACCTCCCCCTCGGTCATTCTCCTGTATGCCTTCTCTCAGACTGCAATGGCCGTGCCCGGTCCTCTCCTTGGGGCACTAAAAGGAAACGGGAGCTTTCGCTCCCGGAGATTTGAGCCGAGCGTTAGGGGGGAGGTCCTGAGTTGGGACGGTTGGTTGTGGGATCTACCCCTGTAGAAGGGGAGAGGGAAAGGGATATCAAAGAAGTTGACGAGATCTCAGGATCTCTTGGAGATGGCAGGAACTTCCGTTTGGCTGGACGGCACCTCCCCCTGAACGCTCTATGAACTTGCCCTTCCTTCTCTGCAATAGACGTACCACTTTCGGATGAAAGGAGTAAGTCTTTTGTTGCGAGCAGCTTATCTTCTTGAAGCAAGAGGTTCGCGAGGATCTCGAAGATATTCTCTCGTGTAAATCCTTCCTTCGATCCCGAAGCATTTCTACAAGACTCACCACGCGGGAGGCGTAGGATATGCTGCCCCTGGGAAGGGAAGAGAGTTTGTAGACCCATGGACACCGCACCAAAAGTTCTTTCTAAGGAGTCACCCTGCCGGAGGGGTTGCGGGCACGAATGGGTGTTGCTATGATGCGTCCAGTCGTAGCGAGTAGCGTCTGTCTCCACTGCACTGACGACCCCACCCTCCAGGGTTAGGGTTTTCCACACCCTGTGGAATTCCTGCGGAATTTGACTAGCTTCACGCGTCCGAGGTCCCATGCCCCAGTCTCTCTGGTCGCTCCTCCAGAAACAGCTCCAGAAAGCAGCTCGATCCCGAGGAGTTCGCGACCTGGTTCCTCCCCCTGAAGGTACGCAAGGAGGGGCAGGGCCGCCTGATCCTTCTCGCTCCCAATTCCCGTTTCCTGCACACGCTCGAAGAGAGCTACCGTTCCGTCGTGGACCGGGCTCTGGCCGGCCTCAGCGGCCGCCCCTTTGAGGTTCACTTCTTGTTGGAGGAAGACGACAAGGAGGTGTCCACCGACGAGGTGCCGGCGCCGGGGCACTTCAATCCGAAGTACATCTTCCAGACCTTCGTCGTGGGCAAGTCCAACCAGTTCGCCCACGCCGCGGCCAAGGCGGTGGCCGAGAACCCGTCCCACAGCTACAACCCGCTGTTCCTCTACGGCGGCGTAGGGCTCGGCAAGACGCACCTGATGCATGCCATCGGCACGAGATCCTGCGCAGCAGCCCGCAACGCTCCGGGTCCTCTACCTGGTCGGCCGAGCACTTCATCAACGAGCTGATCAACTCCATCCGCTTCGACCGCATGCCGCCAGTTCCGCGAGCGCTACCGCGACGATCGATGTGCTGTTGATCGACGACATGCAGTTCCTCGCCAACAAGGAGCGGACGCAGGAGGAGTTCTTCCACACCTTCAACACGCTCTACACGAGCCAGAAGCAGATCGTCCTCTCGACCGACTCCCCGCCGCGGAACATCCCGACGCTGGAGGAGCGGCTGCGCAGCCGCTTCGAGTGGGGCCTGATCGCCGACATCCAGCCGCCGGACCTCGAGACCAAGGTGGCGATCCTCGCAGCGCAAGGCCGAAGCCGAGAGCGTCAACCTCCCCGACGATGTGGCGGAGTTCATCGCCCAGCAGGTCAAATCGAACATCCGCGAGCTCGAAGGGCTGCTCAACCGGGTGATCGCCTTCTCCTCGCTGACCGGCAAGCCGCTGTCGCTCGACCTTGCCGAGGAGACGCTCAAGGACATCCTCCCGAGGAGGGGAAGAAGCCGACCCGGCCGAGATCATCAAGGTCGTGGCCGGCCACTACGACCTGAAGGTCTCGGAGATCAAGAGCAAGAGCAACTCGCAGCAGATCGTCTTCCCGCGGCAAGGTGGCCATGTACCTGCTGCGCGAAGCTGACGGACCTCTCCTATCCCGAGATCGGCAAGCTTTTCAACGACAAGCACCACTCCACGGTCATGTACTCGGTCCGCGACATCGAGGACCGGCGTGCAAGGGACGCCGATCTCGACTGCGTGCTCCAGGGGCTCGAGCACCAATTCGGTTGACTCCCCAGATAAGAGAGGGCCTGGAAAAGCTGTGAAAAGACTGTGCAGGAGAAGCCCTGAATCCCTGTGGAGGGACTGCGGAATTTTCCCGGCCGCCGCAACTTCTCCGCAACCCCCACAAGCCCGTCCGCAGCTTCCCCA
>CAWJGT010000024.1:0-203994 GCA_963842525.1 uncultured Holophagales bacterium | reverse complement strand
CCCCTACCGCCCCCGCCCGACCGGGACGCGGAAGATCACCGGCACGAAGAAGAAGATGATGTAGACGCCGAGGCCGTAGAGGGGGACCAGGGGCGCCGCCTGCTTCCAGGTCAGCGGCGCCATGTCGCGCAGAAGAAAGAGGATGCCCGCCGGACCGGCGATGTAGAGGATGGCGAAGCGGCGGCGGAGGGCGCGATCGAAGTTGCGGGTGCGCTGGACGAAGATCAGGCCGAAGAGCCAGCCCAACGACATCGCCGCCGTGTAGTAGGGATAGAGGGCCAGCGGCAGCGTCCCGTCGATCCGCACCAGCCCGAAAGTCACCACAAGCTCGATGGCCCAGCACGCCAGGAACAGCGCGAGCAGGATGACCTCGTACCGCTTCACGAGGAGGCTCTATCCGTACGTCTCCACCGGCGGGCAGAGGCACATCAGGTTGCGGTCGCCCCAGGGGTTGTCGACCCGGCCGACGAAGGGCCAGAACTTGCGGTCACGCACCCAGGGGGCCGGGAAGACGGCCTGCTCGCGGCTGTAGGGACGGTCCCAGCCGGAGTCCGCCAGGTCGTCCACGGTGTGCGGCGACAGCTTGAGCGGGTTGGCCTGCCGGTCCAGCCGGCCCTCTTCGATCGCCCGGATCTCCTCGCGGATGGCGATCATCGCGTCGCAGAAGCGGTCGAGCTCCGCCTTCGATTCGCTCTCGGTCGGCTCGATCATCAGAGTGCCGGCCACGGGGAACGACATGGTCGGCGCGTGGAAGCCGAAGTCCATCAGCCGCTTGGCCACGTCCTCGGCCTCGATCCCCGCGGTGGCCTTGAATGGCCGCAGGTCGAGGATGAATTCGTGCGCCACCCGGCCGTGGGCTCCCTTGTAGAGCACCGGGTAGTGCTCGGAGAGCCGCGCCGCCATGTAGTTGGCGTTCAGGATCGCCACCTGCGAGGCGCGGGTCAGCCCCTCCGCTCCCATCAAGGCGATGTAGGCCCAGGAGATCGGCAGGATGCTCGCGCTCCCCCACGGCGCCGCGGACACGGGGCCGATCGCCTCCCGGCCGCCGACCTCGATGACGGGATGCCCGGGCAGGAACGGCGCCAGCTCCGCGGTGACGCAGATCGGCCCCATGCCGGGCCCGCCGCCGCCGTGCGGGATGCAGAAGGTCTTGTGCAGGTTGAGGTGGCAAACGTCGGCGCCGTAGTCGCCCGGCCGGCAGAGCCCCACCTGGGCGTTCATGTTGGCGCCGTCCAGGTAGACCAGGCCGCCGTGCTCGTGGACGATGTCGCAGATCTCCCGGATCCCCTCCTCGAACACGCCGTGCGTCGAGGGATAGGTCACCATCAGCGCCGCCAGCTGGTCGCGGTGCGCCGCGGCCTTGGCCCGCAGGTCGGAGAGCTCGACATTGCCGCCCTCGTCGCAGGCGACCGGCACGACCCGCATGCCCGCCATGACCGCCGAGGCCGGGTTGGTGCCGTGGGCCGAGACCGGGATCAGGCAGACATCCCGTCCCTCCCGTCCCTCGTCACCGCGGCCCGCTTGCCAGGCGCGGATCACCATCAGGCCGGTGTACTCCCCCTGGGAGCCGGCGTTCGGCTGCAGCGAGCAGGCCGCGAAGCCGGTGATCTCGGAGAGCCAGCGCTCGAGGGTGCGGAAGAGCACCCGGTAGCCCTCGGTCTGCTCGGGCGGAGCGAACGGATGGATGGCGTTGAAGCCGGGCCAGGTGATCGGCACCATCTCGGCCGTCGCGTTCAGCTTCATCGTGCACGAGCCGAGCGGGATCATGGAGGTGGTGAGAGACAGGTCGCGCCCCTCCAGCCGCTTGATGTAGCGCAGCATCTCGTGCTCGGTGTGGTAGCGGTTGAAGACCGGATGGGTCAGGATTTCCGACGTCTCAGGGTTACGCGCGTGCGGCGCCGGGAGGTCGAGGTCCACCGCCGCGGCAAGCTCCTCGGCCGTGGCGCCGACCATGCGGTCGCCTTCCTCGAAGACTTCGAGGAGGGCGTCGACGTCCGCCGCGGTGGCCGCCTCGTCGAGGGCGATCCCCACGGTGCGCTCTCCCAGCTTGCGGAGGTTGATCCGCCGCTCGCGGGCGGCTGCGATCACCTCGTCGGCCGAGCGGGCGCCGGCTCCACGCGCAGGGTGTCGAAGAAGGGCTCGCTCCCCACGTCGTAGCTCAGGCGGCGCAACCCCTCGGCGAGGGCGGCGGTCAGGGCATGCACCCGGCGGGCGATCTGGCGCAACCCGTCCGGGCCGTGGTAGACGGCGTACATGCCGGCCATGACCGCGAGCAGCACCTGCGCGGTGCAGATGTTGCTCGTCGCCTTCTCGCGCCGGATGTGCTGCTCGCGCGTCTGCATCGCCATGCGCAGGGCCATGCGGCCGCGGCGGTCGCGCGAGACGCCGATGATCCGGCCGGGGATCTGCCGCTTGTACTCGTCCCGGGTGGCGAGGAACGCCGCGTGCGGGCCGCCGTAGCCCAGAGGCACGCCGAAACGCTGCGCCGAGCCGACGGCGACGTCCGCGCCGAAGTCCGCCGGGCGGCCGCAGCAGGGTCAGCGCCAGGAGGTCGGTGGCGGCCACCACGAAGGCGCCGGCCTGGTGGGCCTGCTCGGCCACATGGCTGTAGTCCACGATCCGGCCGTCCGTCGCCGGATATTGGACGAGGACCCCGAAGACATCGTCCAGATCGGCCTCGGTGAGGTCCTGGGACCTTCCGACCAGGATCTCGACGCCGAGGGCATCGGCGCGGGTCCTGACCACCTCGATCGTCTGCGGATGGCAGTCGCCGGCCACGAAGAAGACGTTGCGCTCGTCCTTGGTCAGGCCCATGCACATGTGCATGGCCTCGGCCGCGGCGGTCGCTTCGTCGAGGAGCGAGGCGTTGGCGACCGGCAGGCCGGTCAGGTCGGCCACCAGGGTCTGGAAGTTGAGGAGCGCCTCGAGGCGGCCCTGGGAGATCTCGGCCTGGTACGGCGTGTACTGGGTGTACCAACCGGGGCTCTCCAGGACGTTGCGCTGGATCACGCCGGGGATGACGCAGTCGTGATAGCCCATCCCCAGGTACGAGCGGAAGACCTGGTTGCGCTCGGCCAGCCGCCGCAGGGCGTCCAGGACCTCGCGCTCGCCGAGCTGGCGGTCGGACGGGATCGACGTCAGCGCGAGGCGGCCGTGCAGGCGGATGGTCGCGGGCACGGTCTCGCGCACCAGCGCATCGAGCGAATCGAGGCCGAGCACCCCGAGCATCTCCCGGACCTCGTCCTCGTCCGGTCCGATGTGGCGGCGGACGAAGGTGTCGGTGGGATCGAGGGCGGCCCGGGCTCCGGCCGAGGCCGGGCGGGCTCCGAGGTCCAGGAACGGCTCGTCGGGGGGTGGCGCGGCGACCGCCCCAGGGGAGGCCTCAAGCTTCTCCACTTTTCACGAACTCCTCGTACTGCTGGGCTTTCATGAGCTGCTTGAGGTCGTCCGCCGAGGAGAACCGGATCTTGAGGAGCCAGCCCTCGCTGTGCGGGTCTTCGTTGAGCAGCTCGGGGTCGTCGACCACGGCGTCGTTGATCTCGATGATCTCGCCGGCCACCGGGGTGTAGACCTCGGCGACGGCTTTGACCGATTCGATCGTGCCGATCTCGTCATTGGCGTCGAAGACCTGGCCGACTTCCGGCAGCTCGACGAACACCACCTCGCCCAGCTCCTGCTGCGCGAAATCGGTGATGCCCAGGATGCAGATGTCGTCTTCGACGCGGATCCACTCGTGTTCCCTCGAATAGAGATAATCCGTCGGATACATCCTCGATCGCTCCTCCCTGAAAATCCGCCCGTGCCGGAGTCAACGCACGAGACGGAACGAAGCGGTGTTCGCTGCGGCGGGACTCGTTTAGTTATACCATCAAAGATCGGTTTGGCAATTGATCCGGCATCTGGCCGCCCCTTTTTATTTCGGCCGGCGATAGAACGGCAGGGCGACCACCTCGGCCGCGAGCCGCTTGCCGCGCACGTCGAGGCTCAGCGGGGTGCCGGGAGCGGACAGGTCCGCCGGAACGTAGGCCATGCCGAGCGCCTTTTCGAAGGTCGGGCTCCAGGTCCCACTGGTGACCGCACCCACCTTGCCTCCGTCCTCCTGCGACACAACCGCGTGCCCCTGGCGCGCGATTCCCCGCTCTCTCACCTCGAAGCCGACCAGCTTGCGGTCGAGCCCCTTCTCTTTCTGCGCTGCCAGGACGTCGCGGCCCAGGAAATCCCCCTTGTCGAGCTTGACCACCCAGCCCAGGCCCGCCTCCAACGGAGTGGTGGTGTCGTCGATCTCGTGGCCGTAGAGGGCCATGGCGGCGTCGAGCCGCAGCGTGTCGCGCGCCCCGAGGCCGGCCGGCTTCAATCCGGCGGGAGCCCCGTCTTCGAGCAGGCGGCGCCAGATCTCGGCCGCGTCGCCGGAGTCCACGTAGAGCTCGAAGCCGTCCTCCCCGGTGTAGCCGGTGCGCGAGATCAGGGCCGGCCGGCCGGCCACCTCCCCCTGCAGGAAGCCGTAGTAGCGCAGCTCGATCGCGCCGGGGCTGGCAAGCGGCGCCAGGATCTCCACCGCCTTCGGCCCCTGGAGAGCGATCAGGGCATAGCGGTCGCTCTCGTCCGTCACCTCGGCCCCTGATGAGCCGGCCCGCGAGGCGATCCAGTCGAAGTCCTTGGCCGCGTTCGAGGCGTTGACCACGACGAGGAAGTCGTCGGCGGCCAGCCGGTAGATCAGCAGGTCGTCGACATAGGTGCCCCGCTCGGTCAGGAAGCCGCTGTAGTGGGCGCGCCCCGGGGCGAGCTTGGCGACGTCGTTCGGGGTGAGCCGCTGGAGCAGAGCCTCGGCGCCCGTGCCGCGGACCCGGATCTCGCCCATGTGCGACACGTCGAAGAGCCCGGCGGCCGTGCGCACGGCGCGGTGCTCTTCGATGACACCCTCGTACTGCACCGGCATCTCCCAGCCGGCGAATTCGACCAGACGCGCGCCCGCCTCGACATGGCAGGCGTGAAGCGGCGTATGCTTGAGATCCTCCCGCGGGGCCATGGCTCGGATCGATCCTCCGAAACAGCGCGCGGGACCGGGCGCGCGGATGGGTGCAAACGGTATCACAGGCCAGGCGTAGGAAATTCGCAGCCCGTGGGTTCCAGGGGGAAAGAAGCACTTGGCTCCACGCCAACCGACCGAAAGGAGTCTGCCGATGATGAAGACGAAGACCCTGCTGTTGACGGCCCTCGCGACGTTCCTCCTCGCTCTGCCCGCGATGGCCCAGATCGAGGCCAACGCCAAGCGGCCGAACCCGGGCGAGATCCTGCGCAACCCCCGGGCGCTCGCCCGCTACCTGAAGCTGACGCCCGCGCAGCAGGCGACTCTCAAGACGCTGTCCCAGGAGCTCCAGGCCACGACCAAGCCGATCCACGAGGCGCAGAAGGCGCTGCGCGAGCAGCTCGACGACCAGCTCGCGGCCGCCAGCCCGAGCGCCTGCGCGATCGGCGACACGGTGCTCGACATCCAGGAGAACCACAAGAAGCTGGAGGCCGCCCGCGCGGAGTTCGACACGAAGTTCACCGCGATCCTCACCCCCGAGCAGAAACGGAAGTACGAGGCCCTCAAGGAGGCTGCGCGGCTCCTCGGCGGCGAGGACGCGTAGGGCCGTCCTCTCCTCCCCGGCTCCGTTCCCCTCTCCCCCGGTCCAGCTTGGGGGAGAGGGTCCGCGCTTTGTCACAGGACTGCTTTTGCAAAGATCGGCGGAACGCGTTATGTGTACCGCATGAAACTGCTCTTGATTCGCCATGCCATTGCCGAGGAGCGCGAGGATTTCGCCCGCACGGGAAAGGACGACCGTCTCCGGCCGTTGACCGACGAGGGCCGGAAGAAGATGAAGCGGGCGGCCAAGGGGCTCCGCAAGGTCGCCCCCGACATCGACCTGCTGGCGACCAGCCCGCTGACGCGCGCCGCCCAGACCGGTGCCATCCTCGACTCGGCCTACGACGGCCTCAAGGAGGTCGAGATCGAGCAGCTCTCCCCCGATTCCACGCCCGAGGACTTCCTCCGCTGGCTCCGCAAGCGCAAGGAGAAGTGCGTAGCCGCGGTCGGGCACGAGCCCAGCATCAGCCTGATCCTCTCCTGGCTCCTGACCGGCACCGAGCGCCGGATCTTCGCCTTCCGCAAAGGCGGGGCCTGCCTGCTCGAATTCAATGACGAGCCCGCCGCCGGGACCGCGACGCTGCTCTGGGCGCTGACCCCGGCCCAGCTCCGGGAGCTGGCGGACTGACGCCATGGATGCGACCGGGCTCCTCCCCCGGCCTCCTGAAGAGGGTGCTCGGCTCCTGGCGCTCTCGTTCCTCGACCAGGCGGCGGCGGCCTTCCCGCGCCTGGAAGACTCCGCCGACGCCGAGGCGCTGCACGACTTCCGGGTTGCCCTGCGCCGGCTGCGGAGCTGCCTGCGGGCCTACCGTTCGCTGCTCGACAAGAGCGTTCCCAAGAAGCTGGCACGGCGCCTGCGCAAGCTGGCCCAGGCCACCGGCCCCGGCCGGGATACGGAGGTCCAGATCGAATGGCTGCGCCCGCGCGGCAAGCACCTGGCGTCGCACCACCGGGCCGGCCTGGCCTGGCTGATCGGCCGGCTGGACGAGCGGATGCGCGAGGCCTATGCCGAGCTCAACGAACGCGTGGCGGACAAGTTCCCCGACCTCGAAGGCGAGCTCCGGCACCGGCTCTCGGTCTATCGCGCCGAGGTCCACCTCGCCTCCGGAGCCCGCCGGCCGACGCTCGCCGACGCCACGGCCGAGATCCTGCGCCGGCAGGCCGCCGAGCTCGAAGCGCACCTCGCCCGCATCGAGGACGCCGACGACGAGCAGGAGGCCCACCAGGCGCGGATCGCCGCCAAGCGCGTCCGCTACCTGCTGGAGCCATTCGTGGACGAAGTCCCCGCCGCCGGTCCCCTGGTCAAGCGGCTCAAGACGCTCCAGGACCTGCTCGGCGAATTGCACGACGCGCACGTCCTGGAGACCGAGCTGCGCGAGGCCACCGAGCTCGCCGCCGCCGAGCGCATCCGCCGGCTCTACGACCTCTCGCTCCAGGAGGTGCCCGACGAGAAGCTCCTCCGCGCCGAGCGCCGCCGCGGACGCGAATCAGGGCTGATCGCCCTCGCCCGGCTCAACCGCAACCGGCGGGACCGGCTCTTCGACAAGCTGGAGGCCGAATGGCTCGAAGGGGCCGGCGGGGATTTCTTCCGCGACGTCGATCAGCTCGGCGAGGTGATGGATCAGTACGCCCCACCCAGCGTCTGGCCGCCGTCCACCACCAGCACCGCTCCGGTCGTGTAGGCCGAAGCGTCGCTCGCCAGGTAGAGGGCGGCGCCGATCAGGTCGTCCGTCGTCCCGATCCGCCGCTGCGGGATGGCGCGCAGCGCCCGCTCCCGGGCCTCGGGCGTGGACCACAGCGCCTCGCTGAAGCGGGTCTCGATCAGACCGGGCGCGATGGCGTTGACCCGGATGCTGTCCCGCGCCAGCTCGGCCGCCAGGGTCCTGGTCAGCATCAGGACCGCCGCCTTGGTCACGCCGTAGACGCCCAACCCGCCGTGCGGCACCAGGCCGGCCACCGAGGCGATGTTGACGATCCGTCCGCCGCCGCGGGCGCGCATCCGCGGCACGCAGGCCTTCACCGTGTGGACATAGCCCTTCACATTCACCTCGAAGGTCTTGTCCCAGTGCGACTCCTCGGCGTCGAGAAGCGGCCCGAAGTGCGGGCTGGTGGCCGCGTTGTTGACCAGCACGTCCACGCCGCCGTAGGCCTCCTCGGCACGGACGACGAGCGCCTCGGCGTCGGCAGCGCGCCCGGTGTGGCAGGCCACGGCGATCGCCTCGCCGCCATCCGCCTGAATGCCGTCGGCCACGGCCTGGAGGCCCTCCAGCTTGCGGCTCGCCAGGACCACCCGCGCTCCGGCCGCCGCAAGGGCCCGCGCAATGGCCTCGCCGATCCCGCGCGAGGCGCCGGTCACCACGGCCACCCGGCCGGTGAGGTCGAAAAGCTTCCCAGGAATTTCGGTCATGGCGTCGGACGATATCTCATCGAGCCGGCCGCAGCACGGCCTTCCGCGCCAGCCACCTCGCCGCGGACCGCACCGGCAACGGCATGCCACGGATGAGCCGGCTGCGTGGGGATGCAGCAAGGGCCGGAATCGTCTCGAAGAGCAGCTCCGCCCAGCGCGGGACCAGGGCCTCGGCCGTGAAGCCCGCGCCACGGCGGCGGCCGTTCTCCACCATGGTCTGATAGAGGCCCGGATCGTCCCGCAGGCGGAGGACGGCAGACTTCGCCTCCTCGACGGAGGCCGCCTCCTGATAGTCGAGATCAGACTGACGCAGCTCGCGGAACGCATGTTCGGGCCCCAGGACCGAAGGGACGCCGGCCAGCCAGGCATTGTAGAGCTTGGTGGCCGGTTTCGAGGTGCGCAGCGCCGGCTCCCGCCTCCGACCCTCGGGCCGGACGGCGAGGAACACGTCGACCGTCCGGAAGTCGGGCCACTCCAGGACGAGCCGGTCCGTCTGCTCGCCCGCAAACTCGACGGAGTCGACCACCCACTCGATGCCGAGGCCGGCGAGGAAGCCGGTCCATTCCGCAGAGCGGAAGCCGGGGTGGAGGTTGGCATCGAACCCCTTGTAGGCGATGCGCTCGATCCGGGTGCCGCGGGCGGGATCGCGCGGGATCAAACCCGGCTGGGGCCAGTGGGGAACGAAGAAACGCTTCCGACCGTCGGCGAAGCGGCCGTTCTGCACGATCTCGAAGTCGGCCAGGAGCGGCTCGCGGTTGTCCGCCCGGACGCCGACCAGGACCACGTCGCGCATCCGCCGCCGCGCGCGCCGCAAGGCCCCGGCCTGCTTGGCGTGGAAGACGACGAGGCCCTCCTCGGGAGGCTCTCCCGCGAGCTGCACGGGGTACCCGGCGCTGGCGAGCCGCAGGAAGGCCTGAAGGATCCAGATGCGCTCGCCGCGCTGGAAGGCCCGCCAGTCGTGGTCGGGATCGAGCCCGCGCAGGTGGTCGAGGTCCTCTTCACCGCTCAGGAAGAACGTGCACTGCACGGGCCGCATGATAGCGCCCGACCGGAGGCTGGTATGCTCGCCGGGATGAGAAAGGAGCGAGCCATGGCGGTCGAGATGACGGGCAGGTACATCGGCAACCTCAAAGTGGAGCTGACCCACGGCCCCTCGGGCACGCAGATCAAGACTGCGGCCCCGGTGGACAACCAGGGAGACGGCAGCTCCTTCTCGCCCACCGACCTCGCCTCGGTAGCGCTCGGCACCTGCATGGTCACCGTGATGGCCATCGTCGCCGAGCGCGACGGCATCGACATGAGCAGCGTCTCCTTCCAACTGGAGAAACACATGTCTGCCAGCCCGCGCCGGATCAGCCGCATCCCCGTGACGATTCAGATGCCGAAAGGCCTCACCCCCGACCAGCGCCAGAAGCTCGAGCGCACCGCCCTCACCTGCCCCGTCCACCAGAGCCTCCACCCCGACATCGAGAGGCCGGTTACGTTCGTGTACGAGGATGGGGAGGTGACGAGGTGACGGCTGCGATGTAAGAATGAGCTAGGCCTGTCTGAGTGGGCTCTCGAAGGAGACACCTAATGAATGCCACCGCCCATCTCGAAATCCCTCAGGAGATCCTCGACTCGGCACGGTTGACTATTGATCAAGTGCTCGTCGAATTGGCTGTCCACTTGTATGAACAAGGCCGGCTATCGATCGGCAAGGCACATGAGCTGGCGGGTCTGTCCCTCTGGGAGTTCCGGCAGTTGCTTGGATTCCGGCAGATCGCCCCGCACTTCGCCGAGGAAGACCTGGCGCAGGACGTCGAGACGCTGCGCCAATTCAGCGGCCAATGATCATCGTCAGCAACACCTCACCCCTTACCAATCTCGCCGCCATCGGTCACTTCGAGCTGCTCCGGGCTCTTTTTGGTGAAGTCCACATTGCTCAAGGCGTTTGGCAGGAGCTCAACAAAGGTGGACGTCGTCATCCTGGTAGCCAAGAGGTGGAGCAAGCCTCATGGATTTATCGCCACGAGGTGAGCAACCAGACTGCGACAGCGGTTCTCCGACGAGATCTCGATCTCGGAGAGGCCGAAACTCTGGTGCTGGCCCTCGAGCTCAAGGCCGATTTCGTCTTGCTCGACGAGCACGAAGGCCGTAGTGCAGCGATGCGCCTCGGTCTTCGACCCCTTGGAGCTCTGGGCATTCTGCTCCAAGCCAAACGAGAAGGGCACATCGAAGAGATCCGCTCTCGGCTCGATGCCCTCCGCCGACAAGCTGGCTTCTTCGTTGGAGAAAGCCTCTACATGCAGGTTTTGGAGGAAGCCGGCGAAAAATGACTCCGGCGAAGGTCGGGGCGTCCCGAGTGCTCCTCACCCCTTCGCGTCGTACCAACTCTTCCCCCGCCCGGTGTCCACGACCAACGGCACCTTCAGCTCTGCCACCCCTTCCCTTCCTTGACGAGCTTGGCAACCGGCTCGACCTGGTCTTCCGGGACCTCGAAGACGAGCTCGTCATGGACGGCCAGGAGAAGCCTCGCATCAGGGTGCTCCTCGCGTAGGCGGCGGTCGATGGCGATCATGGCCATCTTCAGGAGGTCGGCCGCCCGCGGCGCCAAGCTATGGCCGCTTCTTTTCAGCCCTTCCTCTGCGGCGGCTTCTTACAGAGGTTTTCCTGCTTGGATTCTTCGCTCGATCCAGTTCCTGCCGCAAGGAGCCGACTTCCTTCCTCAATTCCTCCAGTTCCTTGTCGACTTCTCTGGGGACAGCTAAGCGATCGAGTGTCTCAGCAATAATCTGCGCTGAATAGTCGGGATCCTGAGAGCTCAGCAACCGCTCGACCACACGACCAACCGGCTCGCCCCTTCTATGTGCATCGGTGAGCAGTCTCTCCCTGAGTTCCCTTTTTAAACTGCCACGGCGGGACGTATCTGTTTACCGTCAGCGGCACTTTTGGGGAAGGTTTTCCCTGGACACACGTCCGCGCTGGCCAGGCGACCTGACGAGGGCGAGCGGCTACCGACCTGGAGCCACGGATAACTCGTGGCGAGAACTGTTACGGTGGCTGTGACGCAGGAAGTATTGCCTCAAGCTTCGGTAGCTGGGGGCTGCGCAGAAGCTGGGGCAAGATCTCGAGTGTCCCGACTTGGTGTTGCTGAAATGTGCGCAGGGCACTCATCAAGACCGCTTGCGCCTGGGACCCCTCGGCCGTCCGATTTCCCCCAGATGTCTTGCGGTTGATGACCGCCGGGCGAATCCCTTGTTCGGCCGGCCAATTGGTCGCCTCCACATCCGTGCGTTCCAGGAAGACAAACAGCTGCTCCTGGTGACGTATCAAATGCTGAGCCAGACGCTGGTTGTCGGGGTTCGTGAACTGCCCCGACAGACGCCTTTCCATCTGGAGACTCCAAGTCCTGCTTGACCTTCTCCAGCGCCTCGCCGCTGAGCTTGCCCGCGTCCCGCTGATCTCGCGCCTCCAAGGCGGCCTGCAGGATCTCTTTCACCGCCCGAGGAAAGCGCACCGCACCCCCTGTCGCCTTCTCCAGCAGCTCCTCGCAACGGCGCAACAGATGCGCCAGACAGGTCTGATGAGTCGCTTCTTCAAATTTCTGATAGGGAGCCCAACCATCGAGCCACCAGCACGCCGACAAAGCCCTCCCCCAGGACCTCAGAGGCCTCGGCATAGCCACGACCCGGCTGGATGCTGTAGACCGTCTCGCTGCGATTGGTGAACACCCACAACCACACGCTATAGCCCCCCTCCCGCCAGCCCGTCTCGTCCGGGTACACCACAGGAGAAGCTCCGGATCTTCGCCTTCAGCTCCTCGTACAAGGGCTCCAGCTTCTTACTCATGCGAAGCAGCGCGCGGCACAGGGCCGAGCGCGACACAGACAGTCCAGCCAGCTCCTTCAGCAACGCGGCGATCTTGCCGTAGCTCAAGCCTCCGACCTTGTTGAGCCAGGCGGCGAGCCCCAACACGTTTGGACCGAGTTGCACGTTGCCGACCCGGAACGCCTGGGAAGTCTGGCGCGGGTGACGCCCCACAGCTTCCCGGCCACATGCCGAGCACTTCCCATAATGGAGGATGAACTCCGTCGTCACCGGCCGAATCGGCGGCAGATCGGTCTGATACTGGCGAGCTTCGCCCTGCGGAATGACCTGACCCCCACAGTGCTCACAATACAGCGGGCACTCCACCACGATGGTTTCGTCGACGTGATCGGGCACAGCTCGAGTCGCTTGCTGACCATATTGATCCCCGGCTTTGCGCCCTGGAGACTTGGGATCCTCGCTCGGATCTCCCTTCGAGAAGGGGGCAGCCTGGCGTTTGCCCCGGCGCCGTAGCTCCTCGACAAGTTTCTCCAGATCGACGATTCGGCGCTTCAGGTGCGCAATCTGGCGCTCCTGCTCCTCCACCCGCTGGCGAAGCTCACCGTTGTCTTGGCGAAGCTCAGAGTTCTCTTGAAGGAGTTCCTCGTAAGTCGGCATGCCTGAAAGACATTAGACCATGCCGAGAAGAGAACTTCAAGCCCTTGCGGACGTGCCACCGCTCGGGGAAGGCGGCACTAGGGCGGTAAACAGATACGGCGGGACAAGGGAAGAGCATATTGTTCTGATGAAGCCAAGAGCCTGTATACGAAGCGTTCCATGTTTGAAAAGCGTGCACCCAGGGCAGCATCAAAGAGCACTCCCCTCAATGTGCCCAGGCCCATTTCGACACCCGGGACCAAGGTCAAGAGACAACTGAGGGCGGCTGGATGAATCACCGCGTCCGGCTCGCCGAGTTCATTTTTAAAGAAATCATCGGCTTCTCGCAGACGCCGAGCTGACGAAAGTATCATGACCGAACTATCAAGTGACATACCTCTCATTGAGCGTCGAGCGGCACTCACAGCAGCCAGCAATTGGCCGTCCCGGCGGCACTTGTCTTTAGCCCGGAAATCAAGTTCCTCTGCTCTACCTCCGAGCGCTTCACGAACGCGCTTCTCCAGAAAGACTGCAACGCGATGCGCAAAATCATCGTACTCCTGGGGCGCGGCTGCCAGCATGTCGATGCCATACTCGTCTCGCAGGAGATTGGATACCCGACCATAGTCCCACTCTGAGTGCCCTCTGTACTCATTGATGTATCTATTCCAGAGATCTCGACGAGAACTTCCTTCTGCAAGCTTTCGGAAAGAACGAACGAATACATTTCCTACGAGGTGCCTGGCATCCTCATCGGTCATCTTCGAAAGCTGCTGGCTTACAGCATGGAAATCGTTTTCAGCAATCCAGGCATGATAAGCAAGCTCCTCAAGTGACGGGATTGCCACCAAAAGCCTACCTCCCAGCGCCTTCCAGCCGTTCACGAGTCGGTGGACCTCGTCGTGGTTATCTTCGCCGCGGCACAGAAATGAAAGAACTATGTCTGTATCAATTGTTAGGCGAAAGGCTCTAAGTGCTGCGGTAATCTCTCGACCACTCAAGCTTTCGAAGCCGAGCGAGCACATCATCAGATAAACAATGCACATTTGCGACAACCATTCAAAAGCGCCCGTGCTCCGCTCGGAGAACATATCGATAATAGCCTGCCGCACATCTGCTCCCTGAGATCGTTCCGAAAAGAGAGGGAGCACTTTGTCTCCAAGCCTCTCAAACAACATCCTCTCCCTAGCGTCTGGTCTTTGTCGATGCCCGCCCACTAGCGCCCCGACCATCTTCGCAATTGAGAGGCCATGCGTATAGAACAACTCAGCAAGTCCATCTTGAAGAGTGTTCCATACACGACTGTAGTGCGCGTCAGCCATCGCGTGACCAGAAAGCACCTTTATTGCATTTCGAATCGCCGCCCGCCCCTCGAGTAGTTTGTTGCTTGCCTGAGGAGGTATTTCATCTATGAAGCTTCGCCCTTCATTAGTAAGAGTAGCGAGATTGTCGTTGATCTTCACCAAGCCGCTTGACTGAAGCTGGAATATAGTTTCTCTGGCATACGCATCCGGGAGTGACCTACTCAGATGCAACTGGGCAGAGATCTTGTTTGCGAGTTGGCTGGGACTGAGAGCTGACTCAGTCGCCAACGCCTCTAAGAGGAGGCGCTTTGTTAGTTCGCTTCTGAGTTCACGTGCATCTTCACCGGTTTGGGTAATAAGGGCAAGGCGTAGGCCTATGTGCTCCGGGTCGGAGACCGTGGAAGGCGTTGACAGTAGTGCACTTTTTATATTATTGATCTCGGCTAGGTAGTACCTTTCGGCGATCTCGGGATAGCGCTCCGCCAGTGCAGCGAGTTGCTCCTGCCCAAGAACTACGACTGCTTCTGCTCGGGCATAAAGATTCCTGATCTGAGCCTCAATCTCATCGCAGGCATGCTCAGTCAGTGGGCGCGAGGAGCAGAAGACAATGGCCTTAGTTACAGTGGTTTCTGCAAGCCGCCGCACATCAGCTTCAACCTTCGCATCCACTTTTGCGGAAAGGCTAACGCACAAAACGCCGGGGATCTCCTTCCCGGGTTGGAGGATCGAGATCGATTTAGCGTCTCGGGCCAGGTCCCATGTTCTAGACGTAGGTACTAATTCGATGCCCTGAGCAGCCCTGTATAGTTCGATGCAGACAGATTCCAATCGGAACGGATTCTCTTCAAACTCGAAGATCGATCGGGCTATGCCTGGTAGGAGAGTCATTTCTTTGCCGGGTTTGAGACTTCGGTCATTGTGCCTAGCTTCGTGCCTGAAAACCTGAGCAGAATTCCCCCAAAGGGGTTCCTCGGGGACCGACTCGTGTGTGACTCCCTGCTTGCGGTCCTCCCACTTTCTCTATGTTGAATGGCAGAAGTTGTGCCCATAGGATTTTCTCCAGAAGCCGACATTATACCGCTAAAGCTCCTGCCCGGTACACCCCGTCGGCGCGAATGCTACCGTCTCGAGCATCGCGGCCTCATTAGACGAGTGGAGGGCCTCGCTAGGCCGGAGACTCACCTCGGCAGGCTGATGACGCGCCGCCGCCACCCTGGAGGCCTATCCCTTCGCGTCGTACCAACTCTTCCCCCACCCGGTATCCACGACCAACGGCACCTTCAGCTCCGCCACCCCCTCCATCTCCTCCTTGACGAGCTTCGCAACCGGCTCGACTTGGCCTTCCGGGACCTCGAAGACCAGCTCGTCGTGGACGGTCAGGAGGAGCCTCGCATCGGGATGCTCCTCGCGTAGCCTGCGGTCGATCGCGATCATGGCTTTCTTCAGGAGATCGGCAGCGGTGCCCTGGATGCGGGCATTGATGGCCATGCGGCGGGCGTTCTCGCGCAGGTTCCAGTTCTTGCTCTGGATGTCCGGCAACCAGCGGACGCGGCCATAGAGGGTCTCGACCTTCCCCTCTTTTTCGGCACTCTTCTGGGTGTCCTCCACGTACTGCCGCACGCCCGGGAACTGGTCAAGGTAGGCCTTGATGAACTTGTCCGCCTCCTTCTGCGGGATGTGGAGCGCCTGGCCCAGGCCGAAGGCGCTCATGCCGTAGAGGATGCCGAAGTTGATCGTCTTCGCGGCCCGCCGCTGCTCGACCGTCACCAGATCGGGAGCGATGTTGAAGACCGTCGCCGCGGTCGAACGGTGGATGTCCTCCCCGCGGGAGAAGGCGTCGATCAGGGTCGTCTCGTCCGCGATGTGGGCGAGGACCCGCAGCTCGATCTGGCTGTAGTCGGCCACCAGCAGGAGATAGCCCGGCCCCGTGATGAAGGCCTTCCGGATGCGCTGCCCCACCTCCGTCCGGATCGGAATGTTCTGCAGGTTCGGGTTCACCGAGGAGAGCCGCCCGGTGGCCGCCACCGCCTGGTTGAAGCGGGTGTGGAGCCGGCCGTCCGGCCCGACCAGCTCGGGCAGGGCGTCGATGTAGGTCGACTTGAGCTTGGTCAGCTCGCGGTAGCGCATCAGCAGCTCCGCGATCGGAAAGCCGCGGCCCGCCAGCTCCTCCAACGTCTCCGCCCCGGTCGAATAGCTCTTGGTCTTCTGGGTCCGCTTCAGGACCGGGAGCTGCATCTTTTCAAAGAGGATGAACCCGAGCTGCTGCGGCGAATTGATGTTGAACCGCTCGCCGGCCTGCTTGTAGATCTCCTCCTCCAGGTCCGCGATCTCCTTGCCCAGCTCATGCGACATCTGCCGCAGGAAGTCCACGTCCAGGAGGATGCCGGCCTCCTCCATGCCGAGGAGCACCGGCACCAGCGGCGCCTCGATCTCCCGGTAGACCGCGGCGAGCTTGCCCGCCTCCAGCTCGCTGCGGATCGCCGCGGACATCTGGCGGGCCAGCCAGATCCGCTCCCCGGCGTAGGCGGCGAGACGCGAGTCCCCGACCGGCGGCTCCTGCCTCTTGTCCCAGCCCGCCTCCTTGGCGGTGATGGCCTTGCGGCCCAGCCGCTCCAGGGCCATCTCGTCGAGCGTATGGCCGTGGATGGACGGCTTGAGGAGGTAGGAGACAAGCATGGCGTCGGCCAGGGCGGCGCGGCAGCGGGCACCGTCGGCGCAGAGCCGGAGCAGCTCCTTCAGGTTGTGGCCGGACACGAGGACCCGCGGGTCCTCGATCCAGCGGGCGAGGCTCGCCAGGGCAGCGTCCCTCATGCCGTCGCGCCGGAAGTCGGCATAGAGGACCGGACCCGTGGCGTCCGGCCCACCCGCGGCCAGCCCGAGCGGCCGGTCCTCGCCGAGCACCGCGGCATAGATTTCGCCTTGACCGTCCGGAAGAAGCGCAGCAGTCCTCATCTCCCAATCCTTCGGAGTCGACACCTCTTCAGCGGCCGGGAGCGCCTCGGCCTGTTCCGTCGCGGTCGACTTCAGCTCCTCGACCAGGGAGAAGAATTCCAGCTCGGTGAAGAGCTTGCGGAGCGCCTCGGGGTCCGGTGCCTGGATCCGGAGCTTGTCCGGTTCGAGCGGGATGTCGCAGTCGACATGGATCGTCGACAGCTCCCTGGACAGCCGGGCCTGCTCGGCGTGCTGCTGGAGGCCTTCACGGTACGCCTTGCGGGTGACCTCTCCGGCGCGGGCGAGCAGCTCTTCGAGCGAGCCGTACTCCTTGATCAGCGACTTGGCACCCTTTTCGCCGATCCCGGGCACACCAGGGATGTTGTCGATCGAGTCACCCATCAGGCCGAGGACGTCGACCACCTTTTCCGGGAGCACGCCGAAGTCCTCCTCCACCTCGGCGGGGCCGTACAGCTTGTTGCGGCCGGTGTGGTAGAGGGAGACGTGGGGCGCGACGAGCTGCATCAGGTCCTTGTCGGCCGAGACCAGGACGACCTCGTAGCCCTCCTGGGCCGCCCGGCAGGCGAGGGAGCCCAGGACGTCGTCCGCTTCAAAGCCCTGCAGCTCCAGGACCGGGATGCGATATGCCTCCAGGGTCCGGCGGATGTAAGGCATCTGGGAGGCGAGGTCTTCCGGCATGGGCGCCCGGTTCGCCTTGTAGTCCTCGAACTTCTCGTTGCGGAAGGTCTTGCCTACGTCGAGCGCCACGCCCAACAGGTCCGGCTTGTCCTCGCGCAAAAGCTTGCGCAGCATGGTGATGAAGCCATAGACGGCGTTGGTCGGCTCCCCCTTCGAGCTCGACAGGTTGCGGATCGCGTAGAAGGCCCGGAAGATGTTGGAGTAGCCGTCGATGAGGAAGAGGCGGAGGCGCACGGTGTCGGTGGTCGCAACGGTCATGGCGGGGTCATTCTATGCGTTCCCCGGCCCTGGTCTCCCCTGGAGCTTTTTTGACTCTGGGAGGATTCCAAAATGAATCGGGCGGGCTATTCACGGTCCGGCGAGGATCGCGTTAGCTTCTCGCGCGTGGTACCCTACACTGAGTTGCGATCCACCATCGAGCAGCCTGCTTTCCGAGCGCAGGATTACCGGATCCTGGACCGGGTCGAGACGGCGATTCGGCAGGGTACTCAGCTTTGGGATTGGTGGAGAAACGCGGACGCCCGCCAGTCCTATGCCCGGCGGTTCGACCTGATCCCCTCCCACCAGGGAGAGGGCGGCATCTACGCCTTTTTTGATGTCGCGCCCGTGGATGGCAATCCGCTGGCGGTGATGGGTGTCGTCCAGGAGATCTTCTTCGACCAGCCGAGGATCCGGCCGGGGGAAGACGCGGCCGCCGCGGCTCTCTGGATGCGCGACCAGATCCGCGAATTCGCCCTCCATTACTACCACCGGGTGATGAAGATCGCTCAGCCGCAGTTGTATCCCGACCTGAGCGAGCCCAACCTGCCTGAGCTGCTGCGCAATCTCAGCTTCTGGCCGACGCGGGGCCTCGACATCGCCGGCTTCGGCGCCCGGCAGCTCTACTACAAGCTCCAGGACAGCGGCGAGGTCGGTATGTTCCCGGCCGAGGACCGGAATCGGATCGTCGACGTGCGCGCGGTGGGGACGAAGTACGAGTGGGTCGTGCTGCAGCTCGACTTCTACGAGCAGGTGGGCCTGAAGCCCTTCGGACCGGACGGACCTCAGCTCATCGGCTATTCCAGCGACCAGCCCTACGTAATCCTGACCAAGGACCTCATCGTCAATCAGGACGACCCTGCGCCGCACTTGCTGGGGAGCTACGGCCCGGGGTACTGCTTCCTGGCCCATCCGGGCAGCGGAGTTCTCGCGTTCGGTCCGGACAAGGTCGAACCCGCCTTCGATGCCGTGCAGTTCAACGTCGACCGCAGCGGCAAGGTCATTGGCCGCTCGATCTTTGTCATCCCCCAACCGGCCAGGATCTTCGACGTACCCTTGAATCCGCTCCTCTGGGGTCTCGGTCTCACGAGCTTGTTCACCCTGGGCATGGCCGACCCGCTCATCCGCCCGCTGGAGCGGACCGTACGCCGGCTGCCCGGGGGGAGCCTGGGCTTCGATCCGGTCTTTACCGGCATCGACGCCCTGAACCGGATGACCGGCGGCTGGACAGAGCGGGAGCTGTGCCTCTCGCGGGAGTCGATCTACGTCGACGCGCTGTACCTCCACTGCACCGTGATCTACGAAGAGATGATGGCCGCGCTCCAGACCTGGAGCCGGGTCCCTGACTGGCTGGATCGGGAGGCGATTCCAGAATGGGTGCGAGCCGGCCGATTGAACGTCTAGACCTGGACGCCGACGTCGAGCGGAAGGTACTGGCACACCTCCACTCCTCGCTGTCTGACGGGTTGCAGATCTTCCGCTGGTGGCAGAACGTCGACGCCACGGGCCGCTATGCGGACAAGTATGCGCTGATGCGGCAGCCGGACGGCCCGGACACCAACTTCGGCTTCTATGACCAGGTACCCCTCGCACGCGGCATCCTGCCCGTTGCGGGCGTGGTCCAGGACATGTTCTACGACCGGTCCAAGCCGCGGCAGGGCTCGGCGGCGCAGGCCGCGGCATGGATGCGCGATCAGGTCCGCGAGTTCGTGCTGCGCCATTTCCTGCGTATCTGCTCGCGGCAGGCGCAGCAGGTCTACGTGCCTCGCGGTGCGTCGAGGCCGCAGCCGGATTGGCTCCGCAACCTCAGCTTCTGTCCGGACCCGAACCGGCAGCGGACCGGGTTCGGCTATCGGCAGTTCCTGTACAAGGAAAAGGGCTCCGGCCGCATCGGGCGCTTCCCCGCCGAGGAGCGCTACCGCATGTTCGATCTGGCGGACATGGGGACTCGCTATGAGTGGGTCCTCGGCAACGTGCAGATCTTCGACTTCGGCCTGAAGGCGCAGGTTGGCGGTTTCCAGGGTCTCGAGCTCTACATCCCGGTCCGCGAGGACGTCTATGTGGTCTTCCATGAGGACCTCTGCGGCCATCGGGACAATCCGTCGCCCGGCGTCCTCGGCGAGTACGGCTACGGCTACACCTTCATCCGTAATCCGGAGCTCGACAGCGTCTGGGCGTACGGGCCGGAAAAGCTGGTCTCGGCCTTCGAGTGCATCCATTTCCGGGTGCTTGAGAACGGCGAGGCGTGGGTGAAGATGGCCTTCTGCGCCAACATGCCCCAGCGGATCCTGATCCAGGAATCCAGCCTCTCCCGCCTCCTGCTCAATGCGGCTGATCGTGTGACCGCCGGCATGGCTTCGCGTCTGGGGGAGCCCCTGATCCGGGCCTACGACAGCTCGCCTTTCAGCTACGTCCAGCCGGACCCGAGTTTCCTCTTCATCGACCTCGCAAATCTCGCGACGCTCGGCCTTGCAGGCAGCGAGCTCGCGATCACGCGCAAGCGGCTGATCACCAACATCATGGGCGCCCACTTCCTGATGCTCTACGACTTCGTCCTGCAGACCCTGCCGGCGTTCAAGCGCGTGCCCGACTGGCTCGACGGGAACGCCCTGCCGGAATGGGTCACCCGCCCTGAGCCCTTTCCCGTCTCCTGAGACGGGCCGGGACCTGGCGGGGCTCGCATTCGGGAGCGGCCGCCTACACCTCTCCCTTGCGAAGGGCCGTTCGCGACCGGCTGCGGGGGGTTGGGGGGCATCTGCCATTGGCTTTGCATTTCTGCTAGGCTTGCGCCATCCAGGTTTTACGTCATCGTTGAGGCAATGGCCGATCTAGCGCACCCGTGGGTTGGGCGGACCGTCTCCCACTACGAGATTCTCGAGAAGATCGGAGGCGGGGGGATGGGCGTGGTTTACAAAGCCCGCGACCTGCGGCTCGGGCGCATCGCCGCGCTCAAGTTCCTCCCCACCCACCACGATGGTGAGGAGGCCCGCCAGCGCTTCCTCTACGAAGCCCAGGCCGGATCCTCTCTCGACCACCCCAACATCTGCACGGTCTACGAGATCGACGAGACCGGGGATGGCGAGATCTTCTTTGCCATGGCCTACTGCGAGGGCGAGACCCTCCGGGAGAAGATCCAACGCGGGCCCCTGCGGATCGCAGAGGTCATCGACTACACGATCCAGATCTCCGCCGGGCTCGCCCGCGCCCATGCCCAGGGTGTCATCCATCGCGACATCAAGCCGGCCAATCTGATTGTCAACCGGGACGGCCAGGTCAAGATCGTGGACTTCGGGGTCGCCAAGCTCGCCAATGAGGCCCGGCTGACGCGGTCCGGGCGGACGGTCGGCACCGCGGCCTACATGTCGCCCGAGCAGATCCTGGGAGAATCCATCGACTACCGGACCGATATCTGGTCGCTCGGGGTGGTCCTCTACGAGATGGTCACCGGCCGTCCTCCCTTCGGGACCGACGAGGGGTCCGTCACCCATGGGATCCTGCACCGGACGCCCAAGCCGTTGACGGAAGTACGTCCGGAGACGCCGGTGGAGCTCGCGCGGATCGTGGCCAAGGCCATGGCCAAGGATCCAGCCGACCGGTACCAGCACGTGGACGAAATCCCGGTGGATCTGCGGGCTCTCCAGCGCTCCTCTTCCGGGCGGCTGGCCGCCACGGGGACGACGCTGGTCGCGATACCGCGGGTTGTTCCCGAGGCTGGAGAGCCGAGGCCTTCCGTGGCCCGCCGGTTCCGGCTGCCTTGGAAGCAGCTCTCCCGGGCTGCGGCCCTCACCGCGGTGATCGGGCTCGCGTTTCTCACCGGTCTCGCCGTGACGCGGCAGACCGATCTTGCGTTCTTTCCTTCCCGAGAGGAAGTCGTCCCGACCTTCAAGCTCCTGACCTACGAGCGCGGGCTCATCCAGCGGGCAAGATTCGCCCCGGACGGGCAGACGTTCCTCTTCGGTGCGTCGTGGAACGGCGCTCCCTTCCGTCTCTTCCTCACCCGGCCCGGAAGTCTCCTGTCGAGCCCGATCGAGCTGCCGCCGGCCGACCTCCTCGCGGTCTCGTCCACGGGCGAGCTCGCGATCTCCCTCGATCACAGCATGGCCAATTTCTACAACTTCGGGATCGGCACCCTTGCCCGGGCTCCGCTGCTCGGCGGGGGGGCCCGAAGGCTCCAGGAAAGGGTCCTGGAGGCCGACTGGACGCCGGACGGTTCCCAACTGGCTCTGGTGACGGGAGACGATCGGCTGGAATTCCCGATGGGGCAGGTCCTCCACCGGGCCAGCGGCCCTATCAGCCGCCTTCGTTTCTCGCGCGACGGCAAGCGGATCGCCTTCATCGAGCACCCGCCCGTGGACTGGAGCGGCTCGGTCTCCGTCGTGGAGTTGGAGACGGGCAAGGTCACGACGCTGTCGAAAGGCTGGAGCACGCTGCGGGGGCTCGCCTGGTCCCCGTCCGGCGACGAGATCTGGATCACGGGGAGCCGGGACTGGAACACCACGCTGTCCGCGGTCGACCTCGAGGGACACGAACGGACCCTCCTGCCCATCCCGGTGGATATTGCGCTTCTCGATGTCTCCCCGGACGGCCGGGCCCTTCTGGCCCGACAAGACGCGAGCGACCTGACTGCAGTGGTGCTGCCTGGAGAGGCGCGGGAGCGAGACCTGTCCTGGCTCAGCAGGTCGTTCCCCGTGGACATCTCGGACGACGGCAAGACACTGCTTTTCTCACACCGGGGTGAGGGGAGCGGGCCGAGCACTTCGGTCTACCTGCGCGACCTCGACGGGACTTCCGCCATCCGGCTCGGCGAAGGACGTCCCCAGGCGATCTCGCCGGATGGACAGTGGGTCGCGTCGCTCGTCTATGGCCTGCCGACCCGGCTCCTCCTGCTCCCCGTCGGGACGGGCCAGGCACGCTCTTTCGACCTCCCGCTGCGGGTATTCGCGGCGGGCTGGTTTCCGGACGGCGGCCGGCTCGCTCTCACGGCGCTCGAGCCCGGCAAGCCGCTACGCTGCTGGGTGTTCGATCCGGCCCGGGGCGCTCCGCGTGCGATCACTCCCGAGGGCTTCGGCTGTGCCGTCATCAAGACTCCGGTCTCGCCTGACGGCAAACACGTGGTGGCATGGAACGACGAATCGGCTGCGCTCTTTTCTGTCGCCGGAGGCCCTCCCCGCGAGATCCCTTACGAACGCGGGGAATGGTTCATCCGCTGGGATGCCGAAGGGAAGGCCCTGTTCACCGTCCTGCGGTCGGCGGACTCGCAATCGGCCTTGCTCTCGAAGGTCTACCGGGTGGATGTCACAACGGGTGAGCGGCAGCGCTGGAGGGACATTCGGTCCGCGGATCCCGCCGGGCTCAACATCCAGCGAGTCGTGCTGACGCCCGACGGCCAGACTTGCGTATACGCGGCGACGCGCACACTCTCCAGGCTTTTTCTCGCGGAAGGGTTGAAGTGAGACTCGTGATCTCGCGCGGCGAATCCCCGCCGGTCCGCATTCCAGGGAGGACCTCCAGGATATGATCAGCTCCTGCAACGTCCAGCCGGTGAAATGGCTCGGGATTATGGTGTTGACCCTCGGATCGCTCTGCGCCGGGCCGTCAATGGCCCGCGCGCAAGAGCCCGAGCCGGCCCGGGAGGAAGCGCCCCCGGCAGAGGACAAGCTGCAAGAGGAACGGAGGTTCCAGGAGGAGATCACCGTCACGGGCACGCGCGTCGAAGGACGCAGCGCCGCCGAGACGCCGGCGCCCCTCGACTTCATCGATTCCGCGGCCCTCGCGCAAAAGCTTGCGCAGCATGGTGATGAAGCCATAGACGGCGTTGGTCGGCTCCCCCTTCGAGCTGGACAGGTTCCGGATCGCGTAGAAGGCCCGGAAGATATTGGAGTAGCCGTCAATGAGGAAAAGGCGGGGGCGCGCGGTGTCGGTGGTCGCAACGGTCATGGCCGGGACATTCTAGCCGTTCCTCCTTCCTTACCTCCTGATGAGCCCACGCCGGCCTCCCCGGAGTTGCTACCAGGCCGCGGGCACACGTAATATGTGGAGTCAGGAGGACGCCATGAACCTCACCCTCTCCATCGATGAGCGTCTTGTTGAGGAAGCACGGAAGGTTGCGGAGAGCATGGGAACCAGCCTGAACCAGCTCATCCGGGAGTACCTGACGGAGATCACGTCCCAGTCTTCCGTGGAGGCGAGATCGAAGAGCTACGGCGCCTCTCGGGAATGGGAGATTCGAGGGGCTGGAAGTTCAACCGCGAAGAGATCCATGAGCGGCCGTAGCTTCCTCGACAGCAACATCCTGGTCTATACCGACGATGCGAGGGCTCCGGAGAAGCTCGCGACCGCCCTGGACCTCGTAAGACAGTGTCAGAGGGAACGGAAGGGCGTCCTTTCCAGCCAGGTCCTCCAGGAATACTTTGCCGCAGCGACCCGCAAGCTGCGGGTCCCTGCCGAGGTCGCCCGCCGAAAGGTGGAGCTGTTTTCGCGCTTTGACCTCGTTCTGGTCGGGCTCGAAGACATCCTGGCAGCCATCGACCTTCACCGGTTGCACCAGATCTCCTTCTGGGATGCACTCATCGTGCGCTGCGCCCTCCGGGCCAGATGCTCGGTTCTTTACTCGGAAGACCTGCAGGCCGGCCGCAGGATCGACGGGCTGGAGGTCGTCAATCCCTTTGCATGACATCCCTCGGCGTCCGGGCTCCGGGCCTCGTCCTATGTCAGGGAGACAGGTGACAACAGCGTAGCAGGCCAGGTAATCCTGGTATGCTGACCGGCATGAGCCTGAAGCTGACCGCAGTCTTCAAGAAAGTCCCCGAGGGGTACATCGGTTTCGTTGAGGAGCTTCCCGGGGCCAATACGCAAGGCGCCACCCTGGAGGAGGCCCGGGAGAACCTCAAGGAGGCGATCGCCCTCGTCCTGGAAGCAAACCGGAGCTCTGAAGAGTCGATCCGCGGGCAGGACTTCATCCGCGAGCCACTGCTCCTCGCCTCGTGAAACGGCTCGACCTCGTCCGCCATCTCGGGCTCACGGCTGTCGGCCTCCTGGCACGGCTCTCGCACATTCCACCGCCAAGCCAGTAGTTTCCGGCTGCGCGAAAAAAGGAGAGTGAGATGGAAGGAATGGGGATCATCGCGTGGATCGTGCTCGGCCTGATCGCGGGCGCCATCGCCAAGGCGCTCATGCCTGGCAAGGACCCGGGCGGCTGCATCATTACCATGATCATCGGCATCGTCGGCGCCCTGCTCGGCGGCTTCCTTGCGACGGCCCTGGGCTTCGGAGGCCTGTCGGGCTTCGACTGGCGGAGCCTGTTCATCGCCATCATCGGCTCGGTGGTGCTCCTCGTCATCTGGCGGATGATCCGCGGGCGACGGAGGTAGGCCTGAAAACACCGAGGTCTACTCGGCCGGCTCGCCCAGGATCTCGATCAGCTCACGCTCGCGGCGCTCCAGCTCCTCGGGTGTACGGGCTTCGAGCACGAGACGGAGGTAGGGCTCGGTGTTCGACGGGCGCACGTTGGCCCACCAGTCCGGGTACTGGATAGTGATGCCGTCCAGATAGTCGATCTGTGCGTCCGCATAGCGCCGGGCGAGCCGTCGATCTTTCCCTGTTTGTCCTCGACCACGAAGTTGATCTCCGGGCTCTTGGCATAGCGCCGCAGGGGCTGGATCAGCTCGGAGAGGCTCTTGCCGGTCTCGCGCAGAACGTTCAGGACCTCCACCACGGCCAGGCTCGCCGAATCGGCATGGAAGGCGTCGCGGAAGTAGTAGTGGCCGGCCAGCTCGCCGCCGAAGATGCCGTCCCGCTTGCGCAGCGTCGCCTTCATGAAGGAATGGCCCACCCGCTCGCGGACCGGGATGCCTCCCTTCTCCTCGATGTATTCGGCCACCGCCCGCGACGAGCGCAGGTCGAAGAGCACCGCCTTGCCCGGCTCGCGCGACAGCAGCTCGCCGCCGATGAGCGCGGTCATCAGGTCGCTCCCGATCGGCGTGCCCTGCTCGTCCACGAAGGCCGCGCGGTCGGCGTCGCCGTCGAAGGCCACTCCGAGATCGGCGCCGCTCTCCTTCACCAGCCGCATCAGATCGTGAAGGTTTTCCTCCTTGAGCGGATTGGCTTCGTGGTTCGGGAAGGTGCCGTCCAGCTCGAAATACATGGGGATCAGATCGATTCCCATCTTTTCTAGGATCGGCTTGTAAAGGGTACCCATGCCGTTGGCGGCGTCGACCGCCACCTTGAGGCGGCGGCTCGCCGCGTTGCGCAGGAAGGAGAGGACGTGCCGCTCGTAGTCCTCGAAGATGTCGCCCTGGGTCACCGTGCCGGGCTTCTCGGCCACCGGCAGGTCGCCGGAGCGGACCTTCTCCTCGATCAGCGGAATGCCGTGGTCGCCCGAGACCGGACGCGCCCCGTGGCGGCTGAACTTGAAGCCGTTGTACTCCGCCGGGTTGTGGCTCGCCGTGACCTGGACGCCTCCGGCCGCCTTGGTGTGGCCGACGGCGAAATAATTCGTCGGCGTCGTCACCATCCCGATGTCGAGCACGTCGAGGCCGGAAGCGGTGAGCCCCTCAATCAGCGCCTTGGCGAGCCCCTCGCTGTGCGAGCGCATGTCGCGGCTCACCACCACCGTGTTCCCGTTCGCCTTGTCCTCCTCGTCCAGCACGTTGTGGAACGCGAGGCCGATCTGCCGCGCGATGTCCTCGTTGACCTGGGTGGGAACGATTCCCCGCACGTCGTAGGCTTTGAAGATTCCGGCCATGTTCTATCCCCTGTTCTAGGCTCTTTCGATGGCGAAGGCGAACGGCAGCTCCTCGACCGGCGCATCCTGGAGCGAGGCGCGGCATCCCCATCCCGGCGGGGCGCCAGCTCGAGCGCCAGGGTCTCGCCGGCAATCCAGGCCCGATGGGCGTCGATCGCCTGCTCCAGCTCGGGCGCGGCAGCATAGACGACCTTGATGCGGTCCGCGTAGTCGAGGTCGGCCTCTTTGCGCGCAGTCTGCAAGCGGTGCACGACCTCGCGCGCCCACCCCTCGGCGATCAGATCCGGCGTGACATGGGTGTCGAGCGCCACCAGCAGCTCGCGGTCCCCCTGCGTGGCGGTCCCCTCGTGCTCGACCAGCCGCACCTCGACCTCTTCGGATGACAGCTCGGCCGGACCGTCCGCGAGCTGGATGGTGAGCTTCCCCGCAGCGCTCCAGCTCGGCGGCAAGGGCATCGCCGTCCGCGGATTCGAGCGCGCGCTTGACCTCCGGCATTTGCTTTCCGAAACGGGGCCCGGTCTTCGGGAAGACCGGCCGCACTTCGTGATGGACGTACTGCGTGCGGTCCTCCGCCCACCGGATCTCGCGCACGTTGAGCTCGTCCTTGAGCAGGTCGGCGTAGGGCATCACCAGGCCGGGAAGCGCCACGTCGGCCGTCACCAGGGTGACCGCGGCGAGCGGCTGCCGGGTCTTGAGACCATGCAGGTTGCGCGCGGCGTGCCCCAGCCGGACGATGCGCTGGATCGCCGCCATCCCCTTCTCCAGCGGCTCGTCCTTCCTGGATGTTTGCGATGTGGCAGGCTCGGGCCAGCTCTCCAGATGGACGCTCGCCGCGGCGGCCGGGTCCTGGCTGCGCACGAGATGGCGGTGCAGGACGTCGGCCACGAACGGCGTGAACGGTGCGATCAGCCGCGCCACGGTCGTCAGCACCTCGTAGAGGGCGCGGTAGGCGCTCTCCTTGTCCGCATGATCCTCCTGCCCGTCCGGTGCCCAGAAGCGGGAACGGCTGCGGCGGATGTACCAGTTCGTCAGGTCGTCCAGGAATTCCTCGATCACCCGCGCAGCCCCGGTCGGCTCATAGGTGTCGAGGTTGAGCGTCATCTCCGCGGCCAGACGGTCGAGGCGGAGGAGGATCCAGCGGTCGAGCGCCGGCCGCTTTGCGAAGTCGAGAGGCGCGGTCGGACCCGCAGGCCGCCAGCCGTCCAGGTTCGCGTAGATCGTGAAGAACGAGAGCGCGTTCCAGAGCGGCAGCAGGAACCGTTGTGCAGCCTCGCGCACCAGCCGGGCCGAAAAGCGTGACGTCTGCGTCGGGTTGTTGATGCAGAAGTACCAGCGCAGGGCATCGGCGCCCGTTTCGGGGATGACCTGCATGGGATCGACCACGTTGCCGAGGCGCTTCGACATCTTGCGCCCCTGCTCGTCGTTGATATGGCCGAGGACGATGCAGTTTTTATATGTCACTGAATCGAAGAGCAGCGCGCCCAGCACGTGCAGGGTGTAGAACCAGCCGCGCGTCTGGTCCACCGCCTCGGAGATGTAATCGGCGGGGAACTGGCGCCGCCCGTCGATCAGGTCGCGGTTCTCGAACGGATAGTGGTGCTGCGCGAAGGGCATGGCGCCCGAGTCGAACCAGGCGTCGATGACCTCCTCGACCCGGCGCATCGTGCCCTTGCCACACTCCTTGCAGTCCCAGGTGACCTGGTCGATGTATGGCCGGTGCGGATTGAATTGCTGCGGATCGTACGGGTCCGCGGGCAGCTCGCGGCCGGCGGCGGCGAACAGCTCGGCATAGGAGCCCACCACGGTGGTGTGCGGGCAGGCGTCGCAGCGCCAGATCGGCAGCGGCGTCCCCCAATAGCGCTTGCGCGACAGGGCCCAATCGACCACGTTTTCCAGCCAGTTGCCGAACCGGCCCTCCCCGATGTGCTCCGGGTGCCAGTGGACCTCCCGGTTCTTGGCGATCAGCTTTTCCTTCTGCTGCGTGGTCCAGATGAACCAGCTCGTGGTGGCGTAATAGAGGAGCGGCCGGTCGCACCGCCAGCAGAACGGATAGCTGTGGCGGTAGCGGTCCACGTGGAGCATGCGCCCGCGGCTCTTCAGGTCCTTGGTGATCTCGGGGTCGGCGTCCTTGAACCACATCCCGGCGAAGGGGCCGGCGCCGGGCGCGATGCGGCCGGCGGTATCGACGGTCAGGAGCAGCGGCAGGCCATAGCGCCGGCCGGTCTGGTAGTCGTCCTCGCCGAACGGCGGCGCGGTGTGGACCAGGCCGGTGCCGTCCGTCGTCGTCACGTACTCGCCGAGCACCACCCGGCCGGGCTCGTCGGGCGCGAAGAAGGTGAAGAGCCGGTCGTAGAGGAGGTTCTCGAGGTCCCGGCCGCGGAAGCGGACCAGGGCCGGCTGCTCGCGCAGGTCGATCTGCTTCCGCTTGCCCTCCTCCTCGATCACCAGAGGGACGGGGACGGACAGCTCGTCGCCGAGCAGGATCTGCGCACCCGGTGCGGCCAGATGTGCCGGATGGTCGATCACCCGGTAGATCTGGTCGGGATGGACGGCCAGGCCCACATTGGCCAGGGTGGTCCAGGGCGTCGTGGTCCAGGCGACCAGCTCGAGCTGTGGGCCGACCTCCCAGGTCTCACCCTCCAGGGTCTTCAGGGTCTGACCGGGGCGGGCATGAAACAGCGTCCAGATCGACGGATCGTCCGCGTCCTTGTAGTTCTGGGCGACCTCGTGGCTCGACAGGGTGGTGCCGCAGCGTCCGCAGTAGGGCTGGATCTTGTACCCCTCGCCCAGGAGCCCCTTCTTCCACAGCTCGGCGAGCGACCACCAGACCGACTCGATGTAGGTGTTGGAGTAGGTCCAGTAGGCGCGGTCGAGGTCGAGCCAGTAGCCGACCCGTTCGGTCATGGCGCGCCACTGCTGCTCGTAGGTGCGGACGCTCTCCAGGCAGGCCTGGTTGAACTTCTCGATGCCGTACTCTTCGATCTGCTGCTTGCCGGAGAAGCCGAGGCGCTTCTCGACCTCGATCTCGACGGCGAGGCCATGCGTGTCCCACCCCGCCTTGCGGGCCACATGGTAGCCGCGCATCGTACGGAAGCGGGGGAACAGGTCCTTGATGACGCGGGTGACCACATGGCCCACATGCGGCACGTTGTTGGCCGTAGGCGGCCCCTCGAAGAAGACGAACTCGCCCTTGGGCGCCGGCTTCTCCAGGCTCCGCTCGAAGATGTGCTCGCGCTGCCACTCCTCCAGCACCTGGAGCTCCAGGGAGGGGAAGGGATAGCCGCCCGGCACGTCGGGAAATCGCGAATCGCTCATTCGGGAACCTCGTTGAGGCGGGAGCCGGGCGGAGACCGCCACGGCGCCGCTGCGACAGAGCCGGCTATTGTAGCCGATGGGGTCGCCGGCCGCTGCTCCCCGTCCTTTGACACCTTTGACACCTCCTGTCGACGAGGCTACGATCCTCACTTCAGCGACACGAGGAATGCAGGGGGACGGATGAGCTACCTGAATCTGCCGCGCGTGACGTTCGCAGGCTTCTTCGAGGCCGATGTCAACACGGTCAACAACGATGTCCGGAACTATGACTCCAACGTCTTCGAGGCGCGCTTCCAGAAGCCCCAAGTGACGGAGCCGGACGGCCGGACCGAGTACAACGGCTGGTGGAATCCGGACGGCTCCAACGCCTTCCGCCTGATGGAGTGCAGGGTCACCGGCGCGGCCGGCTCGACCGGCGATGGCAGCGCGGCCCGAGCCGGCGACCCGGACCCGGCGCTGTCCCTGCGCATCGAGGCCCAGCAGGGCCGGACTCAGGCCAAGATCGTCGACCTCGATCCGCAGTTCCAGTTCGCCTCGGGCCTCTGGGGCATGCGGCTGTCGCTGATGCTCGACGACGTCGCGCTGCTGTCCGCGACCCTGCAGCCTGCCTGCTTCCGCGACATCTATTTCGGACGGGTGATCCTCCAGAGCACGGGCAAGGCCCTGGGCGGCAGCCCCGGCGCCTCGGCCCGTTTCACCGGCACCCTGACCGACCTCGCCTGGGGGCCGGACACCGAGGGCATGACCGGGGTCGGCGCCCTCAAGGCTGCGGCGGAGGGCTGCGGCGGCAGGCTGACGATGAGCCTGCTCACCTACGGCTATTCCAAGACGCCCAAGGCCAATGCTTACCTGGTGGGCTCGGTGGTCGGCTCGATCGGACCCTGGCTGCCCGGCGACCCGGAGATGTTCGCGCCCGGCCGCCGGTTCGCGCCCGCGGCCACCAGCCCCAACCTGCCCTTCGCCTCGGCCTCCGGGCTCGGCTACATGACCGGCGCCGTTTCGCAGGACGGCGCGACCTTCAGCCTGGACCTCGGCAACTCCATCCCGATGTGGCTGGTCGATCAAAACCTGCAGCCCGGCCAGGCACCCTATCTGGCGCTTCAGGACATGGGCCCGCTGACCGTCGTGGTGCTCAAGGGCGAGGACCCGTTCGCGAGCACGGAATCCGGGTTGGTGACCGCCCCTTGCCTCTCGGACGGGGACGCCCTGGCGCCGGACCAGTGCGAGGTGGTCGGTGTGGTCCAGGGCTACGACATGGCCTGGCTCCAGGCGACCGGCGGGATCGCCGACCTGCCGATCCCGGCCGCCGCGGCCGCCCTGATCGGCGAACACCCGCTCGCGGTCCTGATCGGCTCCGACCCGAGCCCGGTCACGATCGGCATCCGCGAGACCGTGGCCGGCGCCTGGGTGCGCGCCGACCAGTTCGTGCAACGGGTGGACACGGCCGAGGCCGGCTGGGTTTCAGCCCCCGTGAGCCTGTGGGCCATGCGCTGGGGGAAGCCGTGGGCGGACGCGCCGCTCCAGGCCTCGCTGCAACCGCCCCAGGCGGGCCAGGGAGGCACCGACGACGACCAGGAGGTCAGGCCGCCGCAGACGGTAATTCCGCTGGTCAATGTGCCGCCCGACAAGGTGTCGGTTCCCGTTTCGCTCAATGCCGGCGACGACGGCATCGGGGTCCTCGACATCCAGGTCGAGAACCCGGGCAATCCGCGCGGCTACATCGACGGGCAGATCTATAACATCAGCTATTCGCTGGCGCTGACCGGCCAGTCGCCCATGCCGCTCGTCGAGGTCATCGCCGTGCACGCGCGCGAGGCATACGTGCCGCCGCTCACGCCGAGTTGGGCGGACGACGTCGGGCCGATCCTGATTCAGTACGGCAACCTCTATCCGGTGATGAGCCGGGGGCTGTTCAGCTTCTCCGACCCGCTGGTGATCGCGGCCAACGCGCGGCTGCTGCACCTGGCCTTCACCAAGCCGATCGAGGACCCGAACTACATGCCCGCCACCCGCGACCTGTCGGCGGGCAAGATCACGGCGATCCTGCGCTGGCTGGAGGGCTACCTGCCCGAGGCCGCCATCGACCGCAGGCACTACCCCGGTCTGCCGGAGGGCGCCGCCCGCGCGGCCGCGGACGAGACAGTGGTGGGCGTGGCCGCTCCCACGCGCCTCAGCACCGGCGCGGCCCAGGCGGCGATCGCCCGGCTCGGCCCGGGCAACGACGGCAAGACCGCCGCGCTGCGCAGCTTCCTGGAGAACGCGCCGGGCACCGACGCCTGAGGCCGGAGAAATCCCATGCTGAAGATCGACCCCCAATACATCACCGCCATCCAGGCGGCCCAGGAGCCCGGCGACCTCCACTGGCTGGTGCAGAAGGCCATCGAGCTCGAACACGCGACCATTCCGCCGTACCTGGCCGCCTATTTCAGCCTGAAGCTCGGCACGAACGACATGGTGGCCGACATCATCCGGAGCGTCGCGATGCAGGAGATGCTCCATATGTCGATCGCCTCCAACCTGATGATCGCGCTCGGCGGCAGCCCCCAGATCAACCGCCCGGGCTTCGTGCCCAAATACCCGGGCCCGCTGCCGATGAATATCGGCGACGGCCTGATTGTGCCGATCGAGAAGTGTTCGGTCGACCTGGTAAAGAACGTCTTCATGGTGATCGAAGAGCCGGAAAACCCGATCCATATCCCGGTCCGGCTGCAGGCGACCGCCGAGGGCACGGGACCGGAGTTTCACACCATCGGCGAGTTCTACGCGGCGCTCGACAAGAAGCTCCAGGAGATGGGCCAGCCCGCGTTCCAGGGCGACTTCTGCCAGGAGATGGTCGACACCACCTGGTTCCCGCCGGACCAGCTTTTCCGGATCACCGGCCCGGAGAGCGCCTCGGCCGCCATCGAGCTGATCGTCGAGCAGGGCGAGGGCACCCCGACCTCGCCGCTCGACCCCGAGGAAGAGCCGGCTCACTACTACCGGTTCGAACAGATCGTGGTCGGCAAGCGGCTGGTGCGCGACCCCGTCACCGGCGGCTTCGTGTTCGGCGGCGCCCCGGTGCGGATCGACGAGCGCAACGTCTGGAACATGCAGCCCAACGGCAATCCGGACACCCTGCCGGAAAACTCGCGCGCGCGGCGGGCTTCGGTGCAGTTCGCCTACGGCTACACCGGCCTGCTGAACGCCCTGCACCGGACCTTCAACGGCGAGCCCGAGGCGATCCGGGACGCCATGGGCCTTATGTACCAGCTCAGGCTGGCGGCTCAGGACGTGCTGTCCACTCCCCTGCCGGACAACCCCGACATGGCCACCGGCCTCTGCTTCCGCTGGCAGCCGACCACAGCCGAAAACCCGACGACCGGAGCTTGCCGATGACCCGCAACCGTCGCTTCTACGCTCTGAACCTGATCGCGGCCCTGGCGCTCGGCGGTGCCGCCTGCGCGAGCACGGCCGGCAAGCCCGCCGCCGAGGTGCCTGACGACGTCTACGCCACCTACGGCGTGCACAACGATTCCCACTCCGGGGAGTGCGCCGACCCGAGGACCTGCACCTATGAACGGGCGCCCGGGATGCCGAGCGATCCCGAGTACCCGGAATACTGGACCTCGCACTGGAAGATGTACCGGGTGTTCAACCGCTTCCAATCGTACCCGCCGCCCTACGACGGCAAGCCGCCGGCCGACCTGGTCGATGGCAAGGATTACGAGACCTCGGACGGCGTGAGCTACTACGACTCCACCTGGGGCAACGGCCAGGGCGCGATGGAGGAGCACTACGTCAAGCGTTGCCTGCCGATCTTCCCGATCCCGAACAACTTCACCTGCTCGTTTATCTCGCTCGGCAAGACGGCCTATTTCGTCACCTACCCCGAAGACCGGCCCAAGGACATGCCGCCGGTCTGCCTGTTCTCGCCGGACAACAGCCCGCCGAAGCGCGACTTCATCAAGCACCTGCCCTACAGCCTGGGGGACTCCTCGCGCCTGAACGGTACAGTGCAGGGCTACTCGTTCTGGATCGACAATGCGACCGGCAAGCCGATGCAGACCGGCGTATTCCCGGACCAGACCGACAATGGCGGGATCATGTTCGGCTACGCCTTCGAGAGCACTCCCCGGCCCGACAGCGCGCAGCCGTCGGCCCCACCCTACCGGCATCCGCAATCCTTCTATTTTTCGGGCTATCCCTTCGCCCCGGCCAATGCGCCTGTGGTGAGCCAGAACTACACCGATTTCGCCATGGTGCGTCCGGACCCTGCCAAGACCTGGGATCAAGTGAAGGGGCTCGACCCGAAGACACTGCCACCTTGCCAACTGTTCGATCCGCCCTCGCTGTCCGAAGAGCTGCTGGGCGCCAAGCCCAGAAAGAAGGCCAGGACCTGGGGAAACATCGGCCGCGACTGATGCGGTAGACCGATCTGACCCACGAAACCCCTGGCGATCTCCCTCCGTAGGGTCGGGAAACCCGATCCGGGAGACCCGTCTATCATGAGTACGATCACAGGGCTCTTTTACGACTCGCAGGCCCGTCGAGTAGGCCCCTTTCTTCGCGGCCACTTCCTTCTCTTCGAGAGGAGCGAGCGACCCGCCTACTCGCCTGCGACGGGCCTCCGTCTTCTTGCCGTGTTTCTGATTCTCGAATTCGTGATGGGACCCAGGTTCGGCCTGTTGTCATGGCTCGGTGTCGCACTCCCACCCCCTGGGCTGAGGGTGACTCTCCTTCTGGCGACAGCCCTTCTGGCCGTCAGGCTCGGGGCGAAGGCAAGCTTCAGCGACATAGGCTTCCTGGCCTGGCGCAAGTGGACTGCGACCGAACGGCTCTACTTCGCCCAGGTCGTGCTCCTTGCAATGGGAGCCTTTGTCGCTCTCCATTTCCGACAGATCCAGAGACTCCCGGGAGGATGGCTTGCTGCCGCGGGGATCGTCGCCGTGGAGCTTCTCTGGGGGTTCTACCAGGAAGTCAACTATCGCGGGATCCTGCAGACCGAGCTGACGAGGCGTCTCGGCTCAACCTGGGGCCCCCTTGCGGCAAACGTTGTATTCACCTTCGGGCCCCTTCATTTCTATCACTTTACAGCGGCGCGGCCCTGGTCTTCCACGGCAGCGATCCTCGCCGCGACCTTCGGCATCGGCCTGATCTTCGCTTTTATCTTCCACAGGACTCGCAACGTCTGGCTCGTGGGCGTGATGCACGGCATCGGCAACGCATTCGTGAACGGCGGGGCGGCGCTCGCGGCCCTGCTTGCGTAGTGGGTGTCGTCAGGTGACGCTTTCCTCATCCGAAGGCGGAGAAAGCGATCTCTTCATTTCGAGAGTCTGCCGGAGGACCGGTAGCACAGCCCGGTCCTTGTCGCGGCCCGTCCTCTCCTTGATCTCGATCAATGCATCGAGGGTCAACGCTTGCACGGCGAGCCCGGAGACCTCGTGGGTCCGGGTCCTTCCGACGAGGTCGTCGTACCCGAGCCCTCCGACGAGGCTCACGAGGACATCGAAGGGTCCGAGGTCGGTGACGAACAGGTTGAGACGGTTGGCAGCGAGACGGGTAGCATCCGGAAGGATGATCCGGCCGGCCGGATCGCGATAGTGGGCGCGCACCTCCGCCAGGGCCGTGACGACGCGCTCGATATTTCCGGGAGTCTGGCGGATGAGGACATCGAGATCCAGGGTAAGGATCGGTGCACCTTCCAGGATCGCGGCGACACCGCCGACGACGATGAACTCCACCTCGTGCCGGACCAGGACCTCGATCAGGCGGAGGAAGTTAGTCCGCGGCTTCTCGGCCATCCCGTAACGCCAGGACTCCGTCCACGAAATCCTGCAGCGCCTCCAGACGTTCGGTAGGCGTCAGGCCCAGCATCCAGCGGATGAGGCCCAGATCCACTCCGTCCGGCGAGACTTCGATGACAGGCTCCACCGAGCCCGGATCGGCCGTTGGATCCAGGGACACTGAGCGGGACTCGTCTGTCATGATGGCGCCTCTTCGGCAGGATAGCACGCGTCGATCCCTGAGCCTCCCTGGCCCGGCGACCCCGGGTTCTAGATCAACGGCGCCGAGGCAGCGTCGGCTCCGGCGAGGCAGAATGAAGAAACATGGACTGGCGGAGGCGCGCGCTGGCCGCGGAGACGGTCTCGAAGGCGGGCGGATCCTCGTCCGTCCACCAGCGGATCAGGTCCCGAACCCTGGCCAGGCGGCCGGCGGCGTCGATCTCTTCGCCCATGGTGGTCCAGAGGATGCCGTCGGGAAACCGCTCGCGGATCTGCTCGTCGTAGCAGAGCTCTATCGCCAATGCGGTCTTGCCGAATCCTCCTGCGCCGTGGATGGCCGTGGTGATACCCACGGTCGTGGCACGGCCGGTTCCACTCGCGAGCAGGGCGTCGCGGCCGGGCTCTTTGCCTTGGATTCCGGCGAGGAGGCGGCGGAAGGCGTCTTCGTTGTCAATGTCGGCGCGGAAGTCGACCCAGGTCAGACGGCGAAGGAAGCGCGGAAGCTTCTCCCTACCGGGCTCCCGCCCGCCGGGCAGCAGGACCGGGATTACCCGGAACGTGCCATCGCTGACGCGTGACTCCAGCGCCGACCGCATCTCCTCGTTCTGCCAGGGGCCGAGCGCCTTGCCGAGGAACACCGCGCAGGTGCGGCTCTGGTCGAGGGCCTCCTCCAGCGCCTCCTGCCACGGCTCGCCGGGGATCAGGTGCCATTTGTCGAGGAATGGCTCGATCCCTTCCTCCCGGAGCTTGCGGGCGAGGTGCTCGACGGCCGGCTTGTCGGCGCTGGCGTGGCTGAGGAAGACGTCGTAGCGAGGCATTCTCGATCTTCTTGGTGGACTGAGACGATCTTAGAGGATGTCTGGAAAATCAGCCCCGCCAGGGGCGGCAGGAATTAGCCCTGGGCCTTCAGGCCCGGGAAAGGAAGGCCACCCCCCTCTCGATCAAGCCCCGATAGGGGCGGCAGGACATCGCCGGTCGTATTTTCCTGTCGCCCCTGGCGGGGCTCCAGGAGTTTTGGGGTGCGCCTGGTTCCCGGGATTGAAATCCCGGGCTAATTCCGATCGCCCCTGGCGGGGCTGACTTTGCCTCTTACCTAGGATCGCATGAGCTGACGCTGGCTTTGCGGAGCTTGCACTGGCTCAGTGCCCCGGGACACCGGACCAGTGTACGCGGACACTGGCGTTGCGGAGCTGACGCTGGGCCAGTGTACGGAGACGCTGAGCCAGCGTCAGCTGACACTGGCTTTGCGGAGCTTGCGCTGGAGCAGTGTACGCGGACACTGGCTTTGCGGAGCTGACGCTGAGCCGGCGTGAGCGTCAGTCCTTGTAGAACGTCTCGCCCTTGGCTGCCATGGTGCGCAGCAGGTCGGCCGGCTCGAGGCGCTTGCCGTGCTTGGCGGCGAAGGCTTCCAGGCGCTCGACGACCCAGGGGAGGCCGCGGCGGTCGGCTTCGTGGAGGAGACCGCCCCGGAAGGGCGGGAAGCCGAAGCCGAAGATGACGCCGATGTCGACGTCGGCCGGCTTGGTGATGATGCCCTCTTCCATGCAGCGGACGGTCTCGTTGAGCATCTGCAGCCAGCAGCGGTCGACGATCTCTTCGTCGCCGATCGGCTTCGGCTGCCAGTCGAGGAGGCGGTAGACGGCCTGGTCGACCTTCTTCTCGCCTTTCTTCTTCCCTTCCTCTTCATAGAGGTAGAAGCCGCGCTTCGATTTCCGGCCGAGGCGCTTGTCTCCGATCATGGGCTCGAAGACCGGCGGCGCCGCCAAGCGGTCGCCGAGGGCCCCGCGCACGACCTCGCCGGCGTGGCGGGCCACGTCGAGGCCGACCTCGTCGAGGAGGGCGAAGGGGCCGACCGGCCAGCCCCAGCGGGTCATGGCGGTGTCGATCTGCTCGATGCTGGCGCCTTCGGCCAGGAGCCAGGCGGCCTCGTTGAGCATGGTGCCGAGCACCCGGCTGGTGAAGAAGCCGGGACCGTCGTTGACCACGATCACGGTCTTGCCCATCACCCGCCCCAGCTCGACCACGGTGGCGACCGCCTCGTCCGAGGTCCCCGGGTGACGGATCACCTCGACAAGCGGCATCTTGGCCACCGGGCTGAAGAAGTGCATGCCGACCACGTTCTCCGGCCGGCGGCTTGCCTGGGCCAGGATGCCGATCGGGATCGTGGACGTGTTCGAGGCGAAGATCAGGTCGTCCGGCGCCGTTGCCTCGGTCTCACGGATCACGGCGTGCTTGACCGCCACGTCCTCGAACACCGCTTCGACCACCAGGTTGGTGCGGCGTAGCGCGTTGTAGTCGACCGTGCCATGGATGCGGCCCATGGCGTTCTTGGCTTCGGCCTCGGTCAGGCGGCGGCGCTTCAGGAGATCGCGGAACTGCTGGTTGCTGAAGCCAAGGCCCCGGCCCAGGGCGGCGAGGTCCTTGTCCTTGAGGACCACCGGCAGCCCCTTGTAGGAGAGGACCTGGGCGATGCCGGCGCCCATGAAGCCGGCGCCGAGCACGCCCACCTGCGGAATGGGCCGCGCAGCGCGGGCGATGCGTGCCGCCCGGGCCTCGACCTCGGTCTTCAGAAAAAAGATGGAGATCAGATTCTTGGCGGTCCCGGAGACGACCAGCTCGGCGAACGCGCCGGCCTCGACGTCCAGGGCGCGCCGCAGGGGGAGCTTCATGCCCTCGCGCACCACCTCGATGGCGACCAGCGGCGCCGGGTAGTGGCCGCCGGTCTTCTTGAGGGTCTCGGCCCGGGCACGGTCGAAGATCAGCCTGTCCGCCACGGGCACCCGGGCCAGCAGGTCGGTCGCCCGGCGGGCGAGCCCTCCGGCCAGCTTCTTCGGCTCGGCCGGCCCGCGCACCCAGCGGGTCGCCGCCTGCCGCAGGTCGGTCGGATGGCAGGTGTCGTCCACCAGCCCTAAGCGGCGGGCCTTTTTGGCGTCCACCTGCTTGCTGGTCAGGATCAGGTCGAGGGCGGCCGGCACACCGATCAGGCGCGGCAGCCGCTGCGTGCCGCCGAGGCCCGGGAGGAGCCCGAGCTGGACCTCGGGAAAGCCGAGCTTGGTCTTTTTGTGCTCGGTCGCCACCCGGAAGCGGCAGGCGAGCGCCAGCTCCAGGCCGCCGCCCAGGCAGGCGCCGTGGATGGCGGCCACGGTGGGGAACGGCAGCGCGGCCAGCCGCTCCATCAGCTCGTGGCCGCGCTGGAGCATGGCGAGCACCTCCTCCTTGTCCCTCGCGGTCTGGAGCTCCTCCAGGTCCGCCCCGGCCACGAACCCGTCCGCTTTGCCGGACACGATCACCAGCCCCGCGGGACGCTGTTGCTCGACCTGGGCGAGTTGCTCCCCGAACCAGGCGAAAAGCCGCGTCGAGAGGGTGTTGACCTTCTTGGACGGGTCGTCGAGGACGAGCCAGGCAAGGCCGTCGCCGTCCATTGAGAGAGAGCCGGGAACGGCAGTGGTGGTGCCGGTCGCGAGGGTCTGCGGAGGGTGGATGTCGGTGGCCATGTCCCGCATCCTAGGGGTCATGCCGCAGTGTGTCAAGAAAATCTGCCGCGGCGTCCCCTTGTGCCGCGGACCCAGTTTCATGCTATAACAGCATGGAATCGCAGTGATTTTGGGAGGAGTCCCCAATGACTCTACGCAGTGCAGGAGCCCTGGTTGTCCTGATTGTGCTCGCCGCCAGCCCCCTGGCCTCTCAATTGATCCCGCTTGGACCGGAATTCCGGATCAACCAGGCCGAGCTTCTTGCGGCGGAGGCGCCTGCGCTGGCCCTCGACGGCTCGGGCCGGCTCCTTGCCGCCTGGGCGGGGCCGGGCTCCGAGAGCAACGACCTCCTGATCCGCCTCTTCGGTCGTGACGGGGAGCCGACCGGCCCGGAGCGAGCGCTCCTGACAGAGGCGATCTTGCAGGACCATCCGGTCGTCGTCTCTCTGCCCGCGGGCGGATTCGCCCTGGCCTGGGAGAACCACACGCCTCCTCTTCCGATCCTCCCTCCCCCGCCGAGGATCGGCGACTACGGGACCCTGTCCCTGTATGTCCTCGACTCGGCGGACGATCCGGTGGGCGACGAGATCCGGATCGACAAGGACTATGGGATCGCGCAAGGAGTCCGTCTGACCCTCCTCCCCTCGGGCCAGATCGTGGCGACGTGGGTCGAGGACGAGACCCGGCTGATGGCGCGGCTCTTCGGCACCGACGGCAGGCCGGCGGGCGAGGAGATCACCCTCGCTTTCCGCGATGTGACCGTGCCCGGCGTCCTCAAAAACGATACGCTCCGCGGGCTGCAGGACGGCGGCTTCCTGACCACCTGGCTCTCCGACATGATCGGGCCTTCGTTGCCCAGCCGGATCGGATGGCGGTTCAACGCCGCGGGTCAGCCGGCCGGGGCGGCCTTCCCCTTGGACGACGGCGTCGTGGCGCTCGGAAGCGACGGCCGTTTCGCCGTCGTCTGGTCCGAGGCGTCCGTGGGGAGCCCGCCGGGGCCCGACGCCGACACCTGGATGAACCTGTACGACGCCGGAGGCCGGCTCGTGACATCGAATCTCATTGCGAGTGGGCAGGACGACGAGGTCGTGCAGGCGGCTGCCATGGACGAGGCCGGCAACATCCTGGTGGTCTGGTCCAACGAGGCTCCCGGAGAGGACCTCTCGGTCGACGCCGACCTGACCGCCGGCCTCTTCGATGCCGCGGGCGAGTCGCTCGGCCTGCCCTTCGCCGTCGCGACCGATGCCGTGGGCGACCAGCTCGGCGTCAAAATCGCCGAGCGGGACGGCGAGTGGGTCATCTCCTGGGTGACCGAGCAAGGCGCCGGCAACAGAGGGAACCTCTTCGCGCGGCGGTTCGCGGCCTGCATCACGGGCGGCACCGACCTCTGCCTCGGCGGGCGTTTCCGGGCGCGGGCCACCTGGAAGGCTCCGGGAGTCGGGACCGGCAGCGGCCCGGGTCAGGCCGTCTCCCTGACCGCCGACACCGGCGCCTTCTGGTTCTTCGGCCAGGACAACCTCGAGCTGGTGGTCAAGGCCCTCGACGGCCGCACCTTCAACAACCATTACTGGCTGTTCTACGGTGCCCTGTCCAATGTGGAGTACGACCTGACGGTGACGGACGCGGTAAGCGGCCAGAGGCGCGTCTACCACAACCCGGCCGGCACCCTGGCCAGCAAGGCGGATACACAGGCCTTCAAGCCCGGCGGCACCGCCCTCGTCGCACCCCTCCGGGCGGCACCTGCGACGCAGGCACCGCGGCAGCAGACCGCGCCGCTGACGCCGCCCCCCTGCTTCCCAGGGCCTGAGCACCTCTGCCTGGGAAGCCCCTGGCTGCAGTTCCAGGTGGAGGTCTCATGGAAGGTGCCGGGGACCGGCCAGACGGGCACCGGCAAGGCGGTGACGCTGACCGGCGAGACCGGGTACTTCTGGTTCTTCAGCCCCGGCAACGTGGAGTTGATGGTCAAGGTCCTCGACGGCCAGGATTTCAATGGCAAGCACTGGGTCTTCTACGGCGCGCTGTCGGACGTGGAATACACGATCAAGGTGACGGACAAGCTCTCCGGGAAGGTGAAGACCTACCACAACCCCGCCGGGACGATGGCCAGCCGGGCGGACACAGGAGCCTTCTGACATGCGCCTGCTTCGCATCCTGCCCCTGCCCGCGATGGTGCTGCTCACAGTGGCGCCCCTGGCCTCTCAGTTGATCCCTCGCGGCCCGGAATTCAGGGTCAACGAAGCCGATCTCAAAACGATGAAGGCGCCCATTCTCGCGCTCGACGCCGCCGGCACCCTGCTCGCGGTCTGGCCCGGCCAGGGTGCCACCCAGGACGCCCTCGTGGCGCGCACCTTCAACCACGTCGGCGTGCCGCTCGGCACCGAAAGAGCCTTCAGCACGCCGGGATACCAGCTTCTCGATCCGGACGTCACCGCTCTGGGCACGGGCCGGTTCGTCCTGGCCTGGGACCGCACGCTCGGCGGCGATGGGACGATTGCCGCCCGAGTGCTCGGCACGGATGGCGCCCCGCTCGGCCCGGAGCTCCGCCTCGACCTGGATTCCCACGCTGTGGGAGGGGGCCGCCCGCAAGTGGATGCGCTGCCTTCGGGCGGATTCCTGGCGACCTGGAATGGGGACGTCGACGGGCTGATCGGCCTGGAGGCCAAAATCGTGGCGCGTCCCTTCGACGAGAACGGAGCACCGGCCGCGGCCGAAACGCCCGTCACCGCCGATTGGGCGTTCAATTGGTCGCTCGTGGTCCTGCAGGACGGCGGATTCCTGAGCTTTTGGGGACAGCCTGGTCTTACCTATCCGTACCCGCCGCCGTACGCTCCGAGCCTCCGGAGCCGGCGGTTCGACGCAGCCGGGCAGCCGGTCGCAGAGGCCGTAGCGCTCCACTCCGAGCAGGTCGCCGTGTCTCCCGACGGCCGCTTCGCCGTGGCTTCGACCGGACGCCCCCTACCCCCGCTCGACCTCCAGCGGACCGACACCGAGGTCTATGTCACGTTCTACGACCGCGAGGGCCGCAGCCTCAACTCCGAAGCGACCGTGGTCGCAGGTGGCCCCGGAAACCAGGTCGTCGAAGCGGTGGCCATGGACGACGCCGGCCGGTTCCTGGTCTTGTGGACCAACAGCCTCGGCAGCGAAGACCCCTACGTGGACTCCGATGTCTTCGCGCGCCTCTACAGCGCCGCCGGGCAGCCCCTCGGCCCCTCCTTCCCTGTCGCCGCCGGACCGGGCGATCAGTTCGGCGCGTCGGTGGTGGAGAAGAACGGCGAGTGGGTGATCTCCTGGGTCAGCGAGCCGGCCAACACCTATTGGGGAGGCGAGCTCTACGCCCGGCGCTTCTCCACCTGCGTCACGGACGGCTCCACCCTGTGCCTCGCGAACCGCTTCCGTGCCGAGGTGGCTTTCCAGAGCGGCCCCGGCGGCAACGGCTCCGGCCAGGCGGTGCCCCTGACCGGCGATACCGGCGCCTTCTGGTTCTTCGACCCTGCCAACGTCGAGCTCGTGGTGAAGGCGATCGACGGCAACGCCCTGAACGATCACTTCTGGATCTTCTACGGCGCGCTCTCGAACGTGCAGTACGACCTGACGGTGACCGATACGGTGACCGGCGTGCAGAAGGTCTACCACAACCCGGCCGGCACGATGGCCAGCCGGGCGGACACGCGCGCCTTCCAGGAACCCGGCCCGCCGCCCCCGGCCGCTGCCGCGTCCTTCCTCCAGGAGCCGCAGAGCATGGCCTTGCCTGAAGAGGTGATCTGTCCACCCGGAACCGGGGTCCCCTGCTGTCCACCCGTGCCCTGGCTCCCCTGCCTGCACGGTGGCCGCTTCAGCGTCGACGTCACCTGGCGGACGGCCGCCGGCCAGACCGGATCCGGCCAAGTCGTGGAGCTGAGCTCCGACAGCGTCTATGTCTGGTTCTTCGACCAGGACAACGTGGAGCTGGTGATCAAGATCCTGGACGGCCGTGGCCTCAACGGCAAGTTCTGGGTCTTCTATGGCGCGCTGTCGGACGTGGAGTACACGATTCGTGTGACCGACAATTTGACGGGAAAGGTCAAGACCTACCACAACCCGGCCGGCACGATGGCGAGCCGGGCGGATACGTCGGCGTTCTGAGGAGAGCTTGTGCGAAAGGAAACGCACGGCGCAGTCATCAAGAATCGGGGGTCTGAATTCTTCACAGGAGGCAGATCATGATCCAGTGCCTGCGCCGTTCGTGGACCCTGTTCTCTCTCGTGCTGCTCGGGGCCGCAGCGCCCCTCGCGTCCCAGCTCGTGCCGCTCGGCCCGGAATTCCGCATCAACGAAGCCGATGTCCATGCCACGGAGGCGCCCGCCCTGGCCCTCGACAGTGCGGGGCGGCTCCTGGCAGCCTGGCCGAGCCCGGCCGCGGACGACATCCTGATCCGTTTTTTCAGCCGCAGTGGCGAGCCGGCCGGCCCGGAGGCCGCGGTTCAGGGTCCGGGCCAGCCTGTGGCGGACCCGGCTATCGTCGCCCTGGCCTCGGACCGCTTCGCGCTGGCGTGGCAGAACGTCCGGACGCCGCTGTCTCCTGCCACTCTCGGGATTGGCAAGGCGGGCGACGCCGGGACCGGGTCCCTGCGCGTGCTCGACGGCGACGGGACAACGATCGGCCAGGAGAACCGGATCCCGGCCTTCTACGATCAGGCTCGCCAGACCCGGCTCGCCGCCCTGCCTGCGGGCGGGGTGGTGGCGACCTGGCTGGAGGGCAATACGAGTTGGGCGCGGCTCTTCGACGCGGACGGCAAGCCATCGGGCGCGGACCTCGTGCTCTTCGGCATCAGCTTTTCCACCCCGCCCTTCGTACACCGGGAGCTTGTCAACGAAGCTCCCGCGACGCTGGAGGATGGAAGCTTCCTTCCCGTCGTGAGCGTTTCCGGCGGGGGGAGCATCGAGGTGTATTTCCAACCCTTCGATTCTGCGGGAAGGCGGACCGGCGATCCCCACTTGATCTTCGGCGACTTGGTTGCGGTTCGGAACGGCCGTTTTGCCACGGCCACGTCGATCAGAGCCTTCCCGTCTCCGCCGGACCAGGGAGCGGACGCCTGGCTGAGCCTGTACGACTCCGAAGGGCGCCGGTTCGGCGACCCCATCCTCGCCGCGGGCGGCAGCGGCGACCAGATCGTCCAGGCGGTCGCCCTGGATGACGACGGCCGCGTCCTGGTGGTCTGGTCCAATGAAGACCCGCAGAACGACGCGCTCGTGGACGCCGACCTGTCGGCGCGCCTCTTCGACGCCGAAGGGAGCCCGCTCGGTCCCGCCTTCGTCGTCGCGGCCGACACCGCCGGCGACCAGACCGGCGTCCGGGTCGTGGAGCGCCAGGGCGATTGGGTGATCTCCTGGGTGACTGAGACCGGCGAAGACGGCGGCGGCAACCTCTACGCGCGGCGCTTCACCACCTGCCTGGCGGACGCCTCCAGCCTCTGCCTGAGCAACCGCTTCCGTGTCGAGGTGGCCTTCCAGGGCGGCCCGGGCGGCAACGGCGCCGGCCAAGCCGTGCCCCTGACCGGCGACACCGGCGCTTTCTGGTTCTTCGGCCCGGAAAACCTGGAGCTGGTGGTGAAGGTCCTGGATGGCCGCGCCCTGAACGATCATTTCTGGATCTTCTACGGCGCCCTGTTCGAACGTCGAATACGACCTCTCCGTGACCGACCTTGTCACAGGCGAACGGAAGGTCTACCACAACCCGGCCGGCACGATGGCCAGCAAGGCGGACACGCGCGCCTTCGAGGGCTCCGGCCCGCCCCTGTCCGCCGTGGCGTCGCTCCCTGCGCCGGAAAGCACGGCCGCAGAGCCGTTCGCCTGTCCACCCGTGATCGGGTTCCCCTGCCTGCACGGCGGCCGATTCGGCGTCGACGTCACCTGGCGGATCCCGGGCACCGGCCAGACCGGGTCGGGCGAGGCCGTGGGGCTGACCTCCGACAGCGCCTATGTCTGGTTCTTCGAACGGAACAACGTGGAGCTGCTGATCAAGATCCTGGACGGCCGCGCAGTCAACGGCAAGCACTGGGTCTTCTACGGCGCGCTGTCGGATACACGATCACGGTGACCGACAAGCTCTCCGGAAAGGTGAAGACCTACCACAACCCGGCCGGTACAATGGCGAGCCGGGCGGACACAGCGGCTTTCTAGGCGATTCTAGGCGGGGAGCTCCCAGTCGGCAGGGGCCGGCTCCCCGCCGGGAAAGCCGGCGAGCAGGGTTTCGATCTCGTCGCCGGGCAGCGGACGCGAGAACAGGTGACCCTGCCCGTACTCGCAGCCCAGGGCGCGGATCTTCCGGACCTGCCCCGCGGTCTGCAGCCCTTCGGCGACCACCTCCATGCCGAGTTGGTGGGCGAGGGTCACGATCGCCTCCAGGATCGCCAGGTTCGCCCGGCCCTCCTCCAGGCGCGACACGAACGAGCGGTCGATCTTCAGCAGGTCCATCGGGAAGCGGTGCAGGTAGTTCAGGGAGGAATAACCCTTGCCGAAGTCGTCCATGTAGAGCTGGACGCCCAGCGACTTGAGGCGGGCGAAGCGGGTGCTCGCCGAGTCGGCGTGCTGGAGGATGACCCCCTCGGTGATCTCCAGGCCCAGGCACGACGGATCGAGCCCGGAGACGGCCAGGGCCTCGCGCACCTGGTCGAGGAGGTCGGCCTGGAAGAACTGCTTGTTCGACAGGTTGACGCTCAGCTTGAGGCGGCGGTGCCGGGGGTAGCGGACCTGCAGGCCGCGGATCTGCCGGCAGGCCTCCTCCAGGACGAAACGCCCGATGGGCACGATGAGGCCGGTCTCCTCGGCCACCATGAGGAACTCGTCGGGAGAGAGCACGCCATGGCGCGGATGGCTCCAGCGCAGCAGGGCCTCGAAGCCCATCACCTCGCCCGTCCGCAGGTCCATGAACGGCTGGTACCAGACCTGGAGCTGGCCGCGCTCCAGCGCCCGCCGCAGGTCGGTCTCGAGCTGCAGCCGCGCCATGATGTGCTGGTGCATGCCGCGGTCGAAGACCACATGGCCGGCCGGCCCCTGCCCCTTGGCCCGGTACATGGCCGTGTCGGCATCGCGCAGCAGCTCCTCGGGCTTCTGGTACTCCGGCGTCTGGACCGCGATGCCGATGCTGGCGGTGAGGAACACTTCGTTGCCATGCAGATTGATCGGCGCCGTCAACCGTTCGTGGATGCGCTGCGCCACGTGCTCGGCGTCGAGCACGCTCTTGGTCCCTTCGAGCAGGATGGCGAACTCGTCGCCGCCGATGCGCGCGATGGTGTCGGACGGCCGCAGGGCCGACGACAGGGTGCCCGCGATCTGGATCAACAGCTCGTCGCCGACGAGATGGCCGAGGCTGTCGTTGACGATCTTGAAGCGGTCGATGTCGAGGAACAGCACGGCCGTCCATTGACCGGGCTCGCGGCGCGAGCGGTCCATGGCATGGGTGAGGCGGTCCATGAACAGCGTGCGGTTCGGCAGGCCGGTGAGCTCGTCGTGCAGGGCGTCGTGGAGGAGGCGCTCCTCGGCCCGCTTGCGGTCGGTGATGTCGTGCGAGTTGAGGACCATGCCGGCCACCGCCGGATGGCCGAGCAGGTTCGATACGGTCGACTCGATGAACCGCCAGTCGCCGTCCTTGTGCCGCCGCCGGTATTCGACGGCCGCGATTTCCCCCGGCTGGTCGCCGAGGCCGCGCAGGGCGTCGGCGACCCGCGGCCGGTCCTCGGGGTGGACGAGGTCGAGGAAGCTCTTGCCCAGGAGCTGCTCCGGGGCATGGCCGAGGACCCGCCGGTGCGAGGGGCTCTCATAGCGGATGGTGCCGTCCGCCTCCAGGATGGCGATCAGGTCGGAGGCGTTCTGCACCAGCGCGCGGAACCGCTCCTCGCTGGCGCGCAGCGCGGCTTCGGCCTCCTTGCGGGCGGTCACGTCCTCCAGCGCCCCTTCGTAGCGGAGGATGCGGCCCTCCTGGTCGCGAAACGCCTGCAGGCTGAAGCGGACCCAGATGACCGTGCCCTGCCAGCGCCGCACCCGCGCCTCGAAGGTGTAGATCCGCTCTTCGGACAGGACCTCGCGCTGCCACCGATGGCGGTCCTCGGGGTCGAAATAGATGTCGCCCACGCTGACCTGCATGAGCTCCTCGCGGCTGGGATAGCCGAGGATCTCCACCAGGGCGGCGTTGGCGTCGAGCATGCGGCCGTCCGGCGTCGTGCGGTAGAGGCCCACGGGGATGCCGTCGAAGAGGCTGCGGAAACGCTCCTCCGACTCGCGCAACGCCTGCTCGACCCGCGCGCGTTCGGCATTGCCGCGAGCGGTGCGAGCGGTGCCCGTCAATCCCATGATGCCTGAGATTCCATCTGATCCTGACTTTCCCTTTGTTCTAACGGCACAAAGTATAGCTCTTTCCGGCTCCCGGCCCGCTTGTGGAGCAGCTCGCACCCTCTCTGTGCAGCGCTTCACAGCGCGCTCCGCGCAGGTGCGCTACCGTCTACCCCCAGAGAACGCCGCCTCGAGATCCAGGCTTCCGTCGCAAGGGCTGCCGGCTCCGCAAGGCGCCGGCAGACGGAAGCCGCCGGCGCGGGGCGCCGCGCGCATCGCACTCCCCGGTGCGCGGGCGCCCCGCGCGTGCTAGCCTCGCCAGCATGAGCGACTCGCCTGCGGCCCTCTATCTGAAGGACGTCGACGCCCAGTTCCGCGACCTCAAGAAGCTGGCCGACCGGGCCCTGGCCCAGGTGCCCGACGAAGACCTCTTCGAAAACCTCGGCCGGGAGTCCAACAGCCTGGCCGTCCTGCTCCAGCACGTGGGAGGCAACCTCCGCTCCCGCTGGACCGACTTCCTGACCACCGACGGCGAGAAGCCCGACCGCGACCGGGACAGTGAGTTCGAGGTCGCCGAGGCGACGACCCGCGCGGACCTCCTGGCGCGCTGGGAGGAGGGCTGGAGCTGCCTCTTCGGCACTCTCGCGACCCTGACCGAAGAGGACCTGGCGAAGACCGTGGCGATCCGCTCCGAGCCCCACACCGTCGTCCGGGCCCTCGACCGCTCCCTCACCCACGTCGCCTACCACGTCGGCCAGATCGTCTTCCTCTGCAAAGTCCTCGCGGACGAGGGCTGGCAGACCCTCTCCGTCCCGCGCGGCGAGTCGGCGGCGTTCAACGCGAAACTGGCGGGGAAGACGGGCAGCTAGACACGCCATTTCGCTGATGAGCCAGCCCGCCGCCCTGTCCCGCCTGCCCGAGGCCGAGCGCCCGATGCGGAGCCTGTTCCGCTACCTGATGTCCTATCGAGGACAGCTCCTGTTCGCCAGCGGGTCGAGCGTCGCCAACAAGATCCTCGACCTGATGCCGCCGCTCCTGGTGGGCTGGGTGGTCGATTCGCTCCGCGGCGCGCCGCCGCGCTGGATCGCTTCGCTCGCCGGGACCTCGGACCCCTGGAGCATGGCCATGGTGCTGGCCGGGCTCTCGGTCGGCATCTTCTTCTTCGAGAGCTTCTTCCAGTGGCTCTACCAGCTCGGCTTCATGCGCCTCGCCCAGACCGTTCAGCACGACCTGCGGATCGACACCTACAACCGCATCCAGTCGCGGGAGATCGCCTTCTTCGAGGAGCACCGGCTGGGCGAGATCCTGGCCATGCTCAACGACGACGTGAACCAGCTCGAGCGGTTCCTGAACACCGGCTTCAACGAGTTGCTCCAGGTCGCCATCCTGGTCATCTTCGCGGTCTCGGTCATGGTGCCCATCTCGTGGCAGCTCTCTCTGGTGGGCATGGCGCCGATCCCCGTCATCCTGTGGAGCGGCTTCTATTACCAGCGGAAGATCGCGCCGCGGTACCGCAAGGTGCGCGAGGGCGTCGGGGGGCTGGCGAGCCGGCTGGAGAACAACATCTCCGGCATCCACGTCATCAAGAGCTTCACCGCCGAAGACTTCGAGACCGAGCGGGTCCGCCAGGTGTCGGACGCCTACCGGCAGGCCAACTACGACGCGATCCGCCTGTCGGCACTCTACATCCCGGTGATCCGCATGGCTATCGTGGGCGGCTTTGCCGGTGTGCTGCTGGTCGGGAGCTACTGGGTCCTGGAGGGTCGCGGGATCATCACCGCGGGCGAGCTGGTCCTCTTCGCCATGATGACCGAGCGCCTGCTCTGGCCGCTCACCCGGCTGGGCACCACGCTCGACGATTTCGAGCGGGCCCGGGCGAGCGCGCGGCGGATCTTCGGCCTGCTGGGCACGCCGGCCTCGATCCAGGACCCGCCGCACCCGACACCGCTGCAGCGGGCGCAGGGCGAGATCGCCTTCGACGACGTGGAATTCCGCTATGCCCGCGGGCGCAGCCACGAGCCGGTGCTCCAGGGGATCAGCTTTCGCATCGCCCCCGGGGAGACGATCGGCATCGCCGGACCGACGGGAGCGGGCAAGTCGACGTTGATCAAGCTGCTCCTGCGCTTCTACGACCCGACCTCCGGCGCGGTGCTGCTCGACGGCATCGACCTGCGCAGCCTGTCCCTGCAAGACCTGCGGCGCAACATCGCCCTGGTGAGCCAGGACGTCTATCTCTTCCACGGCACGATCCGCGAGAACATCGCCTACCGCACCGGCGACGTGCCGATCGAGGAGGTGGTGCGGGCGGCCGAGCTCGCCCAGCTCCACGACTTCGTGGCCTCGCTGCCCCAGGGGTACGACACCCAGATCGGCGAAAGAGGCATCCAGCTCTCCGGCGGCCAGCGCCAGCGCCTCTCGATCGCCCGGGCCATCCTCAAGGACGCGCCGATCCTGATCCTGGACGAAGCCACCAGCTCGGTGGACACCGAGACCGAGCGCGCCATCCAGCAGAACCTCCGCACTCTGACCGCCGGCCGCACCGCCCTCATCATCGCCCACCGCCTCTCGACCATCCGCCACGCCGACCGCATCCTGGTCCTGCGCGACGGCGGCGTGGTCGAAGAGGGAACCCACGACGACCTCGTCGCCCGCGGCGGCACCTACGCCGATCTGTGGCACATCCAGTCGGGGGATGTGGAAGAGGCGGTGGCGGGGTCGGCTCCGTGACCACCGACCGCCCCGCCGAGTATCTGGTCAGCTTGGTACGGGAGCTGTGCAAGCTGCCACACGAAACCGAGTGGGCCGAATTCAAGGTGAATGACGCCGAGCCGCAGGAAATCGGCGAGAACGTCTCTGCATTGGCCAATTCGGCAGCGCTGGCAGGCAAAGCCTTCGCTTATCTGGTGTAGCGCGGCTGGGGAGCAGACAGGTGGGAGGGACAGGCCTCCGGCCAAGGCCCATCCCTGGCTTGGAAGGTAGTACTTCGGTTGTCAAAGAACAGGGGGACGTGCGCAACGCACACTCCCCCATGAAATCCAACTTACTCGGCCTGCGGAACCGGCACACGGTCGTGCCGCTGCCGCACGGGGTCGTGCGGCTGCCACACACGGTCGTGCGCGAGCCGCACGGGCTCGTGCGGCTGCCACACGGGGTCGTGCGGCTGCGGCTGGAGGTCGTGCGGCAGCGGCGCGGGGTCGTGCGGCGGCGGCTGGAGGTCGTGCGGCAGCGGCGCGGGGTCGGGCGCCTGCGGCTGGAGGTCGTGCGGCTGCGGCGCGGGGTCGTGCGGCTGCGGCTGGAGGCCGTGCGGCTGCGGCTGGAGGCCGTGCGGCAGCGGCTGGAGGCCGAGCAGCGGCGGCTCGGCCGTGCGTTCCTGGCGCCCGCCCCCCCGCGTCTCGTGCGGCATGCTCCGTCTCCTTTGCTGGAGCCTTTCCGGCCCCTGACCTCCAGGCGCCGGAATTGGCGCCAGGGAGGGTGTCCCCCGACAGCTCGGTGCGCATAGAATCCATGGGGTGCATCCGGTTGTCAAGGGCCAGATGGACAGTTTCTTACAGCCCTGGTAGGATGCAGCATATTGAAGGAGGCACGTGATGCCGATCGACCGTGAGTTTCAGGACCACCGCCGCAAGGCGATCCTCGAGATCCTGGCGGACCGCCCGATCCGACGCCAGATTGACCTCGGGCGCGCTCTGCGCAAGATGGGTTTCAAGGTGACGCAGTCGAGTGTCAGCCGCGATCTGAAAGCCCTCGGGGTCGTGCGCCGCGAGGGCGTCTACCGGCCGCCCAACCCGAAGGGGAACGAAGGCGCGATCGGGAAGATGGAAGAGTTCATCCGGCGGGTGCGCAGCGCCGGGCCGTACATGATGGTGTTCGACACGACTGCGGGGATGGCCAAGGCCGTGGCAGTGGCTCTCAAGAGTGCCGCCTGGCCCGAGGTGAGGGGAGTCCTCGCCGAGGACGACACGCTCTTCGTCGCCACGGACAACGTCTACGACACCCGGCTCCTGCTCCAGCGGCTCCGGAGGATCGTCAAGACGTGAGCGCCGCCGGAAGGCGTTCTTTGACAACAGAATGGGGACGGCGGCGGCCAGGCCCAAGGGCGCCGCCGTCCCGGCCGTAGGGCCCGCTCCGGACCCGCTCTCTGCTGGAGCGGATCCGCAAGCTGGAGCAGCGCGGGGTGAGAAGACGTGGCAGAGGAGGTGTCCCTTGACTGAGAAGTGGAAGGTCTGGCTCGCCCTGGGGACGGTCCCTGGGGGCCGCCGCGGTGATCGTCACGGGCGTGGCCCTGATCACCAGCGCGAAGACGGAGAGCCGGCGCGAGCAGCCAGCGGAGGAACCGGCAGTGACAGGTGAAGAGGAGCTGGTCGAGGAAGAGGCGGTCTGCGCCTGATCCTCACCCCGGATCCCGCACGGCGAGCAGCTCGACCTCGTAGAGGAGGATGGCGTTGGGGGGGATCACCCCACCGCCTCCCTCTTTTCCGAAGCCCAGCTCGGGCGGGACGATCAGCTTGCGTTTTCCGCCCACTTTCATCCCGGTGAGCCCTTCGTCCAGACCCTTGATGACGTCGCCGGCGCCGAGGCGGAGGGTGAGGGGGCGCTTGCTGTCCTGGGTGGAGTCGAACTTGCTCCCACCCTCCTTGAGCCAGCCGGTGTAGTCGATTTCGAGGATCTTGCCCTCAATGGCCTCCTCCCCCTCCCCCAGCTTGAGATCCACGTAGCGCAGGCCCGAGGGGGTGACCACGACGACCGGGGTTTTCTCCGGGGCAGCCTGGAGGACGGCCGCCGTTGCTCCGGCGAGCAGAGTCATGATCAACGTGGGGTACAGCCGCCTGGGGTGCATTGGGATGACCAGTCTACGCCATCCGGCGGACGACGCGTCCTTCCTTGACGACTGCCGCCACCGGGTTGATCCCGTAGTGGTAGGCCAGATGGAGGAGATTGGGAGCGTCGAGCAGGACCAGATCGGCGCGTTTGCCGGGTTCGACGGAGCCGATCTCGGCACCCAGACCCAGCGAGCAGGCCGCGTTCAGGGTGGCCGCCGTGAGGCTCTCTTCGATCGTCAGCCCCAGCTCGAAGACGGCCAGGACGAAGACCATGGGCATCGACTCGGTGTAGGAGGAGCCCGGGTTGCAGTCGGTCGCCAGCGCCACGGGCACGCCGGCCTCGATCAGCCGCCGCGCCGGCGCCCAGCGATGCAGGCGGAGGAAGAAGCTGGTGCCGGGAAGGAGCACCGCGGTCACCTGGGAGCGTGCGAGCGCCTCGATGCCGGCGGGCGAGACCGCCATCAGGTGGTCGGCCGAGAGAGCGCCCAGCTCGGCGGCCAGCTCGGCCCCTCCCGAGTCGGCGAACTCATCGGCATGGAGCCGCGGCGCCAAGCCGTGGCGGGCACCCGCTTCCAGGACCTTGCGCGACTCCTCGGCGCTGAACACCCCCTGCTCGCAGAAGACGTCGCAGAAGCGCGCCAGGCCCTGCTCCGCCACGGCTGGCACGATCTGGTCACAGATCAGGTCGATGTACCGCCGGCGCTTCTTCCGGTGCTCCGGAGGGACCTCGTGCGCAGCGAGCAGGGTCGGCACCAGGTCGACCGGATGGTCCTCCGAGGCGCGGCGAATGGCGCGGAGCTGTTTGAGCTCGCTCTCCAGCGAGAGCCCGTAGCCGCTCTTGGCCTCAGCGGTCGTGGTTCCCCAGGCGAGCATCTGGTCCATCCGGCGCCGGGCGAGGGCGGCGAGCTCCTCTTCGCTGGCCTGGCGGGTGGCCGCCACCGTGGAGAGGATGCCGCCGCCGGCCTCGGCAATCTCCTGGTAGGTCCGGCCGGCCAGGCGCATCGCGAACTCGTCCTCGCGGCTGCCGGCCCACGGCAGGTGGGTATGGGCGTCGACGAAGCCCGGGACGAGAGTGCCGCCGCGCCCGTCGAGCCGCTCCGCATCCGGCAGCTCACCAAAGAGCCGCCGCCGCTCCTCCGGTGACCCAACAAAGGCGATCCGGCCCGCCCGGCAGAGCACCTCCGCCCCCGCCAGGCGCCGGATCCGGCCCTGATCGGCGCCGCGCCGTGGCTCGGAGCCTTCGGCAGTTGCCACCTCGGCGAGGTTGTGGATGAGGAGCATGCGGGGGAAGTCTACCTCACGGCCTGTCCTGGAAAGGTCTGGACAGCGGAGGGACGACGGCGGCGGGCTGGCAGGTCGTCAGACAGGGGTTGTTGAGGGATAATGTGCCATGGCTATTCGCTTGACCGCACAGCAGCAGCGCGCTCTTGATTCGCCGGACGACGGGCCTCCGCAGGTGGTGGATCCCCGGACCAATGCAGCGTATGTTCTGGTCCCCCTGACCGAGTATGAAGCTGTCCGCGAGATCGTAGAGGATGAAAGGCGGCAAAGGGCGATTCGGGCGGTTGGTCTCCGAAATGCGGGACGACGTCTGGACGAGGCCTCTTGATGGAGCCTGGTGAGGTCTACGTCGACGAGGTCATCAAAGCGATCGGGCATGTGATCGAGTCGGATTGTGAGCCGGTGTAGGGCCGTCCGCTCGAACCTCATCCGCTCTGAGCCAGGGGCTGGTCCTACAACCCCACCCGAGCCCGGCCCAGCTCGCGCACTTCGGCCCGGACCCAGGACTCGACCTCCTCCCAGTCGAGCGGCGCGGCGAGGCGCGGCATGGGCTCTCCCTCGGTCTCGGAAAGGTCGGCGAGGCCCTTCAGGGCTTGGAGGGGGAAGTCGCGGACGTGCCCGAACTTGTCGTCCGCCCGGTCCAGCAAGCTCTGCAGCGGCAGCTCGCGGCACAGGAGGTACAGGTCGACAAAGTCCCGTTTCGTGCCCCGGCTGATGATCGCGGCGATCTTCATCAGGCCGAGGTCGACCGCCGAGGCCACGGCGAGCCCGGAGAGGTCTTCGAAAGCATCCACCAGAGGATAGGGGTAGTAGAAGAAGCGCACCCCCACGCCGCCCAGACGGGCAAAGAGGTAGCCGTCCCTGGCGGTTTCGACTTCCGTGGCGGGGTCGAGCTCCAGGAGCTGCCCGAGCAGGTCGCGCCGCTCGGGCGGGGTCAGCCGGTTGGTGGCGGTCATCAGGTCGAGGTCCCGCACCGGCCGGTGGCCCACATAGAGGGCGAGGGCGGCCGAGCCGGCCAGGTAGAGATCTTCGGCCCAGGGCTCCGGCGCCATGCGGCCGATCAGGGCCTGGGCCCGCGGCGCCAGCGCTTCAGGGTGAAGGATTGTCAGAGCGGCCAGAGCAGGCTCCTCGACTCCGGCGGCGGCACGGCCTTCCGCCCGAGCACGACCTCCCAGAAGGCCCGGCTGCGGCGGGAGAGCTGGCGGCCGCCGTGCCGTTCGAGCCAGCCCGCGAGGTCGGCTTCGGGCACGTTGGCAGTCAGCCAGGAGAGGTCCGCGGCGTCACCGTCCTCCAACAGGCGGGCGGTCAGCAGAGAGGTGCCGGGATCGAGGGCGCTCTCGTCGTGATGCGGGAAGAGCCGCCGCGCACCGGGAGGAACCGACAAAACCCTCAGGCCTCGCGCCGCTTGCGCGGGAGGGTGAGGACGGTCGCCGTGGTCCGCTCGTCCTCGATCTCCGTTTCCAGGATGTGCTGGAAGAGGTCGAGGGTGTTCTTGAACTTGAGCTGCAGCTCGCGGCGCGAGGCGCGCAGCTCGGAGATCCTCGCCTCGATGCGGGTGGACTGATCGATGGCCTGCTGCACGATCTTGTCGGCGGCCATCTCGGCCTCCTTGACCGTCAGCTCGGCTTCGCGGCGGGCATTGGCCAGGATCTCGTCCGACACCTTCTGCGCCCGCAGCAGGGTCTGCTGGAGCTGGTGCTCCCGCTGCTCGCCCTCTTCCAGCCGCTGGCGGTAATAGCGGTTCTCCCGTTCGAGCTTGTCGAGATGGGCGAGACGGGCCGTCATCTCCTCGGCGAGCAGCGAGAGGAAGCTCTCGACCTCGGTCGCGTCATAGCCCCTCATCCGCTGGCTGAAGCGCATCTTCTGGATCTCGAGGGGAGTCAGCGCCATGGGACCTCCGAAAAGCCGTTCGGATCACTCTCTGGACAAAATAGATAGCTATCTTAGCATAAAAAAAGGACTCTCGCCTGATTACCCCTGCGCGTCGCGTGCGCCGCGTGCACCAAACACCGCGGTGCCCACGCGCACGTGGGTCGCCCCCTCCTCGATTGCCACCTCGTAGTCGTGGCTCATGCCCATCGAGAGCCAGCCGGGGAAACCCGACCACTCGGGGCGGGCGGCGAGCTCGTCGCGCAGCTCGCGGAGGCGGATGAACCAGGGGCGCGAGGCTTCCGGCTCGTCCGCGGCGGGCGGGATGGCCATGAGGCCGACGATCCGCAGGTGCTCCAGGTGCGCGAACGGGCGGACCGCGTCCGTAAGCCTCCGGGGTGAAAAGCCGTGCTTGCTCCCCTCTTCCCCCAGGTTGACCTCCAGGAAGCCGGAGACGCGGAGGCCGAGAGCACCGGCCTCACGGTCCAGCGCCTCGGCGATCCTGGGACGGTCGATCGAGTGGATGGTGCGGAACAGCTCGAGGGCCTGGCGGACCTTGTTCGACTGGAGAGGGCCGATCAGATGCCACTCCGGCGGTGGTTGGAGATGGCCCAGCTCGCGGCTCTTGGCGACCGCCTCCTGGACCCGGTTCTCTCCCAGGACCTTGAGGCCGGCGCGCCAGGCCTCTTCGACCGCGGAGGCGGGGTGGGTCTTGCTGACCCCGACCAGCGTGACCTCCGCGGGCGAGCGGCCGGCCCGCTCGCAGGCCGCCGCGATGCGGGCCTCGACCTCGGCGAGACGCCCGGCGATGCCGCTCACAAGTCCTGCTGCTGCTCGGGCTCGAGATAGAGGACCCGCTTGCAACTGTCGCACTGGACCATGGTGCCCGAGTTGCGGATCTCCACCACGGTCTGGGGCCTCACCCGGTAGTTGCAGGCACTGCAATGCCACTCGCGCTGGGTGCGACCGGGGCGCTCGATGGGACGCACGGACGCGAGAGCCCCGCCGGGATAGCGATCGAGGAGACGGTCGAACAGCGAGAGCTGGGGGCGCGGCACCTGGGCGCGCAGCGCGGCGATCCTGGCGCGCAGCTCCTCGGCCTGGCGGGCGATCTCCGGTTTTTCGCTCTCCCAGCGGACAAGCTCGGTCTGGTAGCGCTCGTCCAGCTCGCGGAAGCCCTCGCGCTTGACCTCCAGCTCCTTCTGCGTCTGCTCGGTCTTCTCCAGGGCGGCCAGGCCCTGCTCCTCAAAGCCGGAGATCTGTGATTTCACGGTGTCGATCTCCTGGAGCAACGCTCCATATTCGCGCTGGGTGCTGACGCGATTGATCTGCTGCTGGTATTTCTTGAGCTTTTCCTGGGCGTCTTGCGTCGAGGCTTCGGCGGTGCGGCGTTCGCGGGTGGCGGTCTGGGCGGCTTCGTCGAGAACGTCGATCTCCGCGCGGCGGGCCACATGCTCGTCGTGGAGCTCGCGCATCCAGTCCGGAATGCCATGCAGCCGTTGCTCGGCCTCGCGGAGGCGGGAGATCGCGTCCTGCAGCTCCACGACCTTTTCGATCTGCGGGTTCATGGATGAGATAGCAACTCCTCTAGGAAGAAAGAGAAAAAATTAGAGCCCCGTCCGAGCTTCGGAGTGGGTCCACCTGGATTTGAACCAGGGACCGTCCGGTTATGAGCCGGATGCTCTAACCGCTGAGCTATGGACCCGGGAAGCGCCCCTTTCAGGGCGGTTCGCGAGTATATCATCCCTGCCCACGAGCTGCCGTCTGCCTGGAGCCACCCTTTTTCCGGGCCGGCGCCGACGGAGGGGACGGCCGGCTCCAGGCGGTCTCCTCCTCGCCGGGGACCAGCTCTCCCGGCGCGAACCGGTTCCAGGCCTGGGCGAGACGCCGCGCCATGGCGGCCGTCCGTGCAGGATCGACCACCGGCCGGCTCTCCCTCTCGTCCCAGCGCTCCAGGGTGAGGCGCGGCGCGCCCGTCCCCGAGAGCGGCGGCGCGGTCCGGAAGGCCGCATCCAGGCGCGCGAAGATCGCCTCCGGCGGCTCGGAGAGACGGAGCCCGGACCGGCCCACGGCACGGAGCGCGCGGTAGTACTCCGGCTCCGGCGGCGCGAAGCGCGACTCCCAGAGGAGCTGGTCGTTCCCTTCGACCCACGAAAACTGGTTGGTCCCGTTGGTCAGGTAGAGCTCCGAGAGCACGCCTGCCGGCGCCGGGCGGAAGAGGCTGGGCGCCACGGCCGGCGGTGCGGTGCCCCCGGCAGCCTCGACGAGCGTCGCCCACAGGCGGACCGTCCCGACCCGCTGCCCGGCGGGGATGTGGAGACGGCGGCCGAACCCCTGGGGCAGCTTGATCACCAGGGGGACCTCCAGGAGCCGGCGTCCCAGGTTGCCGCCGTGGAGGATCTGCTCCCGCTCGCCGAACTCTTCGCCGTGGTTGGCGGTGACGACCAGCAGCGTCCGGTCCCATTGGCCGCTGGCGCGCAGGGCGTCGAGCACGCGGCCGAGCCGCTCGTCCGCCCAGGCGGCGTTGAGCCGGTACATCGCCCAGAACTGGCGGCGTCGGCCCGGGGGAAGGGGCTCGGCGGGATCGAAAAAAGGCTCGAGCTGGGCGGTCAGGATCCTCCGCGGCAGCGTGGGAGGGAGCGGCGGCGCCAGGCGGGTGATCAGCTCGTCGCGCAATACATAAGGCGCCTGCGGCTCCGGGAGGTGCACCCAGACGAGCTGCCGTCCGCCGCCGAGGTTGCCCAGCCGGTCGAACGCGCGCCGGCCCCGGCCCAGGTTCTGGAAGATGTCGAACCCCTGCGCATAGCCGAGCTTGTCGGAGTACCAGCGGCCGGTGAAATACCCGGCGGTCGTGTATCCGCGGGCACCGAGCGCCTCGGGCAGCGTGACCAGCTCCGGCGCGAGCCGGGCCTGGCCGGCGTGGAGGGCCTGGTGCTGCCACGGCTGCAGACCCGTGAAGATCGAGGCCATGGCCGGCACCCCCCAGCTCGAGGGAGAGATGGCCGGGCCGGCCCAGTCAGCCTCGTGGACCAGCTTCGAGAGGCGGGGCATCAGCCCCTGCGGACCGCCGAGCCCGTCCACCACGTCGGTCCGCAGGGAGTCGAGGGTGACGAGCACGATCGGGCCGTCGTGCGGGGCGGGGGTGCGGGCGCAGGCGGAAAGAAGGAGGAGCAGCAGCAGCAGCCCTCGCCCAGGGTTCACACCCTGGGCTACCGAATGTCGCCCTCCGGGCTCGCGAGAGCTGAGGGTTCCAGAGCCCGGAGGGCGGAACTGGGTAGCCCCGGGTGTCAACCCGGGGCGATCGGGCGCGTCCCGATAGGTGAACGTAGGCACGGCCGCCGAACCACGTCCCCCCTCTCCCGGCCGGAGGGGGGGCGACGGGAGAGGGGGACAGGGGGTGAGGTCACTCACCCCGGGATCGAGTAGAGCTGCCGGTAGCTGTCCGAGAGGACCAGGATCCGCTTCACGTAGGTCTTCGACTCCTCGATGTCCAGGCTCTCGAGGAAGCGGTCCATCTCCGATGTCCCCCACTCCTTCCACAGTCGCTTGATCCGGTAGGGGCCGCCGTTGTAACCGGCGAGCGAGAGCTCGACGTTGCCGCCGAACATGTCGAGCACGTTGCTGAAGTAGGTGGTGCCGAGCCGGAGGTTGAAGTCCGGGTCGGAGAGCTTTTCGTGCGTGTAGGAAAGGCCGAGCTTGCCGGCCAGCTCGCGCGCCGTGGCCGGCATGAGCTGCATCAGGCCGCGCGCGCCCGCCCAGCTCTGGGCGTTGCGGTCGAAGGCGCTCTCCTGGCGGATGATGCCCAAAACCAGGTGGAGCGGGAGCTGGTTGCGCGTCGCCCAGGTGCGGATCGTGTCCTGGTAGTCGATCGGATAGTAGATGCGGCGCGCCTCCTCCGGCAGGCTCGCCTGGTAGGCGCCACCCAGCGCCGGGAAGGCGTCGCGGATGGCCATGACGCTCTTGCGGCGGTCGCCCTGGCGGGCCAGGATCAGCGCTTCGAGGGCGCGCACGGAGCGCGGCGGCGCATCCTCCCGGACCATGGCCAGCTCGGAGAGGGCCAGATCCTCGAGCCCGAGGTCGGTGAGCAGCCGCACCCGTGCCACGGCCGGATCGTTCGGCCAGGGCTCGGTGGCCGCTCCGCCCCGCGGGCTGGCGGCAGCCTGCTGGCGCAGCCGCGCCAGGGCGTTCTTGCGGTAGAAGTCCGTGGTGTCCGCAGAGGCCACGTCGGCATAGATCTGCTGCGCCCGCTCGGTCTCGCCGAGGAGCTCGAAAGCGCGCGCGGTCCAGTACCGGCCCCGGCGCCCGCTGGATTCGTTGGGGTAGAGGGCGTACAGCTCGGTCCAATACCCCACGGCGCCGCTGTAGTTGCGCCGGCCGTACTCGCGCCAGCCCAGGTTCCAGAGATGGGTCGCGCCGGTCGTGTCGGCGGGATCGACGCTTGCGGAGCTGGCGCAGCGAAGCGATGGCCGCATCGAAAAGGTCGTCCTCGATCTGGTCGGCGTAGAGGGTGCGCAGGGCCTTGGCCGCCAGCTCGGGATCGGCGCCCGGCTGGGCCACCTTCTGCAGGTATTGCTGCGCGAGGCTCCGCATCCGCTGGCGTTCGGCCGACGGAAGGTTGGTCCGGCCGCGGCGGGCCGTGGCCACGTCGTCCGCCGCCATGGCGCGAGCCCATTCGAGCGCCGCCGCCTGCCCGGGATCGGCCGTGGTCCGCGAGGCCAGGAGCAACAGCGCGTCCTCGCCCTTCCCCTGGCGAGTCAGCGACTCGGCCTTGAGCAGGTACCATTCGACATTGCGCTCGCTCGCGGGAACGGCGTCGAGCGACGACCCGGCGTTCGGATCGAGCTTCATGTCGAGCAGCGCGCGGGCCCGCCGGCGGAGCTGCTCCGCGGTGAGGAAGCTCCCCCAGGCGAGGTCGCCGCCGGGGCCGCGGAAGATCTCGGCCACCTGGAGCTCGGACGCCACCGCGGGCGCCTCGGCGAGCAGGTGCCGGGCGGCTTCACGCCGGATCGCCGGGTCGTCCAGGCGGGTCCCGATGTCCCAGGCCAGCCGCTCGATCTGCGCCTTCTCCTCGCCCTTGACGCCGTCGCGCCGCGCCTTTTCGATCAGCTCCAGGGCGCGCTGCGAGTCGGTCCGCTCCCAGGCGATCGTCGCCGCCTTGAGCAAGGCGCGCGGGCGCAGGGGAGAGGCGGGATAGTCGCCGATCAGCTTGCCGAGGGAGGCCTGCGCGAGCAGGGTATGCCCCTGGGCCGCCGCGCTGTCGCTCAGCAGGTAGAGGCGCCAGTCCTCCAGGGACCCGCCCGGATCGCTGGCGGCGAACAGCCGCTCCTCGGCGTAGCCCACCTGCTCGCAGGCGTGGGCATAGAAGCCGATCAGCAGGCGGGCGAAGGAGGCCTCCTGGCCCTTGCCCGTCATCAGCGGGTTGAGGACCTTGTAGGCGCCGGCGCAATCCTTGCTGCGGACCGCGGCGGCCGCTTCGGCGTAGATCAGCGCCGCGCGGTCGGAGGTGCCGGGGATCGGCGCGATCGAGCCGGTCCGCGACAGGGTTTGCGGGGCGGACCCCAGCAACAGGGCTCCGAGGAGGACCAGGGCGAGAGGGAAAAGGTTCCTACGCGTTACAAAAGCACTTCTAGAACTTCTCACTGCGCTCCACCAGCGCTCCGGAAGGCCGGAGGCGCGACAACTGGCAGGTTTCAGATACCCAGGGCCTTGGCGTCCCCCGCGGCGAGGATCCGCACCAGCTCCTGGTAGAAATAATCGGTCGACTTGAGGATCCGGGGCTCCACCCGCTCCTCGTACATCTGACGCGAACGGTCAATATCCTCCTTGAGCCGCTCATAGACGTCGCGCTTGCGTCGGCCTTCTTCAACCTGCTCCTCATTATACAGCTTGATCTCGCTGACGAGGAGCCTCGCCAGCCGGCGGGCTTCTTCGTGCAGCGCCTCTTCGCTCGGCGAGACGGCGACGCGGCCGGTGGCGAAGGCCCAGCCCGGACCCTCGACGTCGCTCGGTGGCTTGACCTCCGGAGAGCCTGCGAGACTGGCCGGGGAGCTGCTGGGCGCGGCTTCGGCCGGCTCGGGTGGCGGTGTTTGAGACAAGGGCGCCGGGGGAGGCACCGGCCGCAGCGGTGTTGGAGCCGCTGGCGCCGGCGGGGCCGGCACGGACTGCAGATTCGGCCGCTGCAGCAGGACGGTCGCCTCGCTGGCCGCCGGGGGAGGGACCGGGATGGGCTGGTAGACGGTGGCCGCAGGCGATATTGGCGAACCTGGCGGGCTCGGAGGCCGGAGCCGGCTCTTCCGGAAGCTCTTCGGGGATCGCCTCCACGTCCGAGAGCGTCTCCACCTCGGCCTCCGCCTCCGGCTCCGCAGGCGTGAACGCCCAGGGAGAGGGGACCGGCTCCGGCTCGGCTTCCAACTCGGGCAGCTCGGGCTCTGCCGCGACGGCGGGCTCCGGCTCGGCGGGCGCGCTCGACGCCTCCGGGACGACCTCCGGGGCAGCCTCCGGCTCGGTCGCCGGCTCGGGCTCGGGAACGGGGACCGGCGCGGGAGCGGGCTCGGACACCGTGGGAGAGGCCGCTCCATCGCCCTCCAGATTCAGCGTCGGGGTGAACGGCCGATCGCGGAACGGCAGCAGCTCGATGGCCTGCGCCGCCACATTGCAGAGGACCTGGAGGGCCTCGACCGCGAGGTCGCCGTCCAGGCGGTCGGCATAGAGGGCGGCGGCGATGCGGTCGCGCAGGACCAGCGGCACCAGGAGCCCGTCGTGGGGCAGGGGGGCCTCGATCCGGCTGCACAGCGCGGCGCACTCGGCGGCGTTCAGCCGCTCGGCGCCCTGGGCCTGCGCCAGCCGGCCCCACGGGCTTCCATCCGAGGCGGGAAGGGCCAGCTCGCGGATGCCCGGCTCGGCTTCGCCAAACCCCTGGCCGCCCCAGCCGCGCAGCTCGTCGCCGCGCAGCAGCAGCACGGCCGCCCGGGAGGCGAAGCGCGACGACTCGCGCAGCAACGCTGCCAGGATCTCCGCCTGCGAGCGGGAGCGGTCGATCGCGGCGATGGCGTCACGGGCCTCGACGAAGGCGTTGTGACGCGCCACGGCACCCGCGACGGCCGCCGCGGCCGAGGCCATCTGCTCGGCGACCGGATGGATGTCCTGGTCGGCGAGGTAGGCGCCCGGCAGCTCCGGGGTAATCTCGTCCAGGCGCCGCAGGACCTCTTCGTGGCTGCTGCGCAGGCGTTGCGAGACTTCCTCGCGCAGGCCGGAGAGAGCGCGCTCCACAGTGGCGCTGATCTCCCGATTGATCTGCTGGACTCTTTCCGAAAGGGACATCCTCAGCTCTCCGCGCGTTCTCGTCAGACTCATCTGAAGGCAGCTCATTATTCTGTAGCCGTTCCACACGTGTCAAGGCATGGCCGGGCGCGAAACCCCCGTTTCCACAAGGGCTTAGAGGCGGACCCGGGACTGGCGGGGCCTATCGGGCTGTGGTACCTTGCCGCTCCGACCGGGAAACGAGATGGACAGAGAGCCCGCCAGCGATCGATTCGAGCCCAGCCGTCCCACGCCGCGATGGCCCCCGCAATGGCCCGCCGTGCTCGCCCTGACGCTCCTCTCCACCAGCCTCCTTGCAGGCATTTTCTCCGGCTGCGGCCGCTCCGGCCGGGGCGCCGACGAGCAGGTCCAGGCCGCCGACGATGCCGAGTGGGCCTGGCTCCGGCAGGCGAAGCAGCGTCTGGACGGCAAGCGCAATCAGCTCGCCCGGACGCAGGCCGCTGCCCGTCCGGACGGACCGGCCTCGCCGGCCCCCCCACCGGCCGCGGCCCGCGACACGCTCGAGAAGCTCGAGCAGGAGGTCCGCGGCCAGACCGACGAGCTCAACCGCCGCCTGATCGACTTCATCAACGCCCATCCGGCGGTCGAGGGCGAGCCGCTGTCCGGGCGGCTGCTCGAGGCGGTCCGCATGAAGAGCGACGAGGACATCCGCCTCGCCCGCGAGCACATCGAGCGGGGCGGCGACTACCGGCGGGCCCTCGACATCTACGAGGCCGCTCTCGCCGTGGACCCGGACAACCCGCGCCTGCGGCAGGAGCTGGAGAGCGCCCGCGCCCGGCGCTACATGACGGCGGAGCGCTTCGCGCAGGTCAAGGAAGGGATGACCCAGCAGGAGGTCCGGGCGGCCCTCGGGCAACCCAACCTGAACAACGTCCGGGAGTACCCCGAAAAGGGAATCACGGCCTGGTTCTACACCAAGGACGCGCAGGGCGGGGCCGCCGCGGTCTGGTTCCAGCAGCAGGGGAAGGGCTACGTCGTCTACGAGGTGGACTTCGACGCGGTCGGACCGGGCCGCGAGGGCCTCCGGCCGGAGAGCTACCCGGCCGCTCCCGCGAGCCCGGAGCCCTCCTCCACCGGCCTGGGTACCGGCTGACTAGTCGGCTCCGGCGCTTGACTTTCCACCGCACTTGAGCGAAATTGGAGCTTCGCGTCCTGTTCGGACGCGGCATCCTGACACGGAAGAGAGGTGAGACTCACAATGCCCGTTGTGCACGTGCGCGAGGAGGAGAGCTTCGAGAATGCGCTCCGCCGGTTCAAGCGCAAGGTCGAGAAGTCCGGAATCCTGACCGAGCTGCGGAAGCGGCAGCATTACGAGAAGCCTTCGGTCAAGCGCAAGCGCAAGGCCGTGCAGGCTCGCAAGAAGATCATGCGCAAGCTGCTCGAGGAGCGGCGCCAGGGTCTGGCGTAGCGTTCCTCACCCCCATACCAAACACCAGACATTCTGAGGCAAACCGGAACGACCCCGAGGTCGGGGCGATCCGGATTGCCTCAGCTTGCCAAAACGGCCTGATCTACGTCCCCCCTCTCCCGGTGGGTGGGAGGACGATGGGAGAGGGGGACAGGGGGTGAGGCTCACACCTGCTTCTTGTCCCACTCCTCCTTCGTCATCAGCTTCACCGGCTCCATCTTTCGTGCCACGAGCGCCTTGTTGACGGCTGCGAGGTCCTTGGCGGCGATCGCCTCCAGCCGCGCGGCGGCCTGGTCGAGCCGCCCTCCCAGGACCTCCAACTGGTCGAGCAGGGACTTCGTCGGCCGGCCGTCGTAGCCGTTGATGCTGCCGTAGACCGTGCCCAGCTTCTCGCGGAGCTGCTCCTCACTGGCGAAGATGCTCCCCTCGCCGGTGGCCGCCAGCGTGGCCAGGAGCGACGTCGAGCTCGCCGGCCGCCGCCACGATCTGCCGCCGCAGCCGGTCTCCCTTCGGCAGCGCGTCGGCCCGCTTGCGCAATGCATCGCGGGCGTCCACCGCCGCGTCGGCGACATAGGTCAGCCGCTCCAGCATCTGGTAGGCCTCCAGGGCTTTTTCCTGCTGGAGAGCCCGGTCTTCGACCGAGTGGGTGGAGCGCGGGTCCGGCACCAGGACCACCTGGCCGGTATAGGTCTGGCCTCCCTTGACGAGCTTGACCGTATAGGTCCCCATGGGGGTCCGCGGGCCCAGGAAAGCGCCGGGGGCCTGGACCACCGAGCTGCCCCGCCGGCATCTTGGGCGGCTTGAGCCGCATCGGCCACTCCACCCGGTTGATGCCGCGCCGCTTGCCGGCGGGGAGGGCGGCCATGCGCTCCCCCTTCTCGTTGAAGACCTCCAGCAGGAGATCGCCGATCAGATGGCGCTTCTTCATGTAGTAGACGATGCTGGCCGCCTCGCTCGGGTTCGGCCCCACGTACTCCGAGTCGTCCGTGAACTCCTGGGCCGACGAGGGGATGACCATCACTGACGGACGGGCCGGCAGCATGGCCACCTCCTGCTCCAGCATGTCGTGGGTCAGCTTCCGCAGCGGCGTGATGTCGTCCAGGATGAAGACGCCGCGGCCGTGGCTGGCGATGATCAGGTCGTGCTCCCGCGGGTGGATGGCGAGGTCGCGGACCGCCACGTACTGCGGGAAGTTGCCGGTGAAGCGCGCCCAGCGGGCGCCGCCGTCGACGCTGAGGTAGAGGCCGCGCTCGGTGCCCAGGAAGAGGAGGCCCGGGTTCTCCAGATCCTCGCGGAGGATGTGGGCGTAGCCCTCGACGGCATCGCTGTCGCCGGCGACAAGCGGCTTCCAGGTCCGGCCGTAGTCGGTGGTCTTGAAAGCGTACGGCTTCATGTCGCCGCGGTGGTGGTTCTCCACCGTGGCATAGGCCGTGGCCTCGTCGAAGCGGCTGGCCTCGACGCTCGAGACCCACCCGCCGGCCGGGGCGCCCGGCAGGTTGCCGGCCAGGTTCGTCCAGCTCTTGCCGCCGTCGCGCGTGAGCTGGAGGTTGCCGTCGTCGGTCCCCACCCAGATCACCTGCGGGTTCTTCGGCGATTCGCTGATGGCGTAGATCGTGGTGTGGTTCTCGGCCGTGGTGTTGTCCGGGGACAGGCCGCCGGACTGGCTCTGCCGCTGCAGCTTCGGGTTGTTGGTGGTGAGGTCCGGCGAGACCTTCTCCCACGACTCTCCGGCGTTGCGCGAGCGGAAGAGGAACTGCGCACCGATGTAGACCGTCCCCGGCTCGCCGCGGCTCAGGTGGATGGGAGTGTTCCAGTTGAAGCGGTAGTCGGGCTCGCCCTTGCCAGGCCGCGGCTTGATGTCCCGGTTCTCGCCGGTGGAGAGGCGCAGCCGCGAGATCTCGCCCCCCTGGTACTCCACATAGACCAGGTCCGCGTCGGCGGGATCGGGGAAGGCGTAGAAGCCGTCGCCGAAGCCGATGTTGCGCCAGTTGCGGAGCTTGACGCCGCCCGTCGCGCGGGACGGCGCCGACCACGAGCCGTTGTCCTGCAGGCCGCCGTAGACCGCATAGGGCCAGGCCATGTCGTAGCTGATGCGGTAGAACTGGGCCACCGGCAGCGTGTCGATGTGCCGCCAGTGCCGGCCCCGGTCGTAGGACATGTAGGCGCCGCCGTCGGTGCCGAGGATCAGCTCGTTGCGGTTCTTCGGGTTGATCCACAGCGCATGGTGGTCGCCGTGGACGTTGCCGCCGAAATCGCTGAAGAAAGTGGTGAACGTGCGGCCGCCGTCGGTGCTCGTGGTGAGGCTGAGCCCCGGCTTGTAGACCGTGTTGTGGTCCACCGGATCGACCGCCAGGTGGGAGAAGTAGAACGGGCGTGCCTGGATGTTGAACGAGGAGTTGACTTCCTCCCAGGTCTGGCCGGTGTCGTCGGAGCGGTAGAGGGCGGTCTTCTTGGATTCCACCTGGGCATAGACCACGCTGGGCCGCGACGGCGCCACGGCCACGGCGATCCGTCCCTTCTCGCCCTCGGGCAGCCCCTGTTCCAGCTTCTTCCAGGTCTCGCCGCCGTCGGTGCTCTTGTACAGGCCGCTGCCCGGGCCGCCGGACTCGAAGAAGTCCGGGCTGCGGCGGAACTGCCACATGCCGGCATAGAGGATGCGCGGCTCCTGGGGGTCGATGTCGAGGTCGGAGCAGCCGGTGTCGGCGTCCACGTAGAGGACCTTCTTCCAGGTCTTGCCGCCGTCGGTGGTCTTGAAGACCCCGCGCTCCTCGTGAGCGTTCCACAGGTGGCCGGTGGCGCAGACGAAGACCACGTTGCTGTCGGCGGGGCTCACCCGCACCTGGGCGATGCGCTCGGAATTCTCCAGGCCCATGCGCGTCCAGGACTCGCCGTTGTCGGTCGTCCTGTAGACGCCGTCGCCCATCGAGACGCTGTTGCGGGTGCAGGACTCGCCGGTGCCGACCCAGACGGTCTTCGGGTCCTTGGGATCGATCTCCACGGCGCCGATCGATTGGGTGTGGTCGTCGAAGACCGGCTTGAAGGTGATGCCGCCGTCGGCGGACTTCCAGACGCCGCCGCTGGCCGTGCCGATCCAGATCGTCAGCGGGTCGTCGGCGACGGCGTCGATCGCCGCGATGCGGCCGCTCGTCACGGCCGGTCCGAGCGGGCGGGCCTCGAGCGCGCCGAACGTCGCCGAGTCGATCTCCACCCCGGCGGGGGCAAGGGTCGGAGCTGCCGGCTCGGTAACCTGAGGGGGCTGAGCGGGAGCGGCCGTGGCGAGGATCAGGCCGGCCGCGGCAAGACGGAGGATCATCGAACGGAGAATCGCCATGTGCGTTCCTCTCTCAGAAAAGAAAACAAGGGATCTTCAGGATCGCCGCGGGACCGTGCCGGGCCCCGCGGCGGGAACGGAAGACGCTCGGCCTACTGGGCCGGCTTCTTCTCGGCCTTCGGCATCTCGAAGCGGCTGGCGGGCAGATCCGGGTTGAGCTCGATCTTGTCCAGCGTCATGCTCATGGTCCCGGGGCCGGCCTTCATCTCCATCGAATGGGGGAAGAGGATGCCGCCGACCTCCTTGTAGTCGCTCATCGCGGCCTCGCTTTCGATCTCCTGGCCGCCCGGCAGCTTGGTCTTCTGCTTGTGCTTGAGCTCCAGGAACTGCTCGGCGTCGAGGTACACATAGACGATGTCGCCGTCCTTCCGGGTCACCTTGAGCTTATGGGCCGGCGTGCCCTCCAGGTCCTCCTTGCCCGCGTACTCGACCTGATGGCCCTTCTCCTTGTAGTCGACGAGCAGCCCGTCGATGACGTCCGCCTGTCTCTTGATCTGGTCGAGCTGCTCTCCGGAGACCGCCTCCGGGTCCTTCTTGCCCATGAAGGGCATCACCGTCCAGCCGGTCGTGCCGTCGAAGGCCTGGACCATGGTCATGCCCTGGAAGGTGGAGTCGATACGGACCTTGTCCGGGCGGGCCGCCTCCATCACGATGGGCATCTCGAGCATCTGCCCACCCTGGTTGATGATCATCTTGCCGGTCATCCGGATGCTCTGGATGGACTTGATCTTGTCGCGTCCGCCCCGGGCCTGGATGCCCTTGTCGATCAGCTCGTCGGCGGTCTGGGCCGACACCGCGGCTCCGATCAGGCTTGCCAGGAACAGGCAGGCGAAGGTCTTGCGTATCATCGATATTCCTCCTCGTGTTGCGTGTCGTGCGGAATCTACGGAGTCTGGGGAAACCGGCCGCCAGGATAGCCGATCCGGTGCCCGGATGCCAGGGCAGGGCCCGCTCCACGAGCCTGAATACGCGCAAAAGGGCGAAGAAGTTGCTCTCCGCCCCCCGGAAGAGTCGCGGGGGGCACCTCACTCCTGGAGCTTCTTCCGAGCTTCGAAGGCAACCCAGGTCGTGGAAACGATCCACGCCGCAGCGACCGCGATCGCCCCCCAGCGCCAGCTATAGCGAAAGATATGGAAGAGCGTCAGGCGGTGGTCGCTGACAAACTGTCCGGAACGGCTGGTGGCACGATCAGCCACACCGTCGAAGCGCGCCCGCAGCGCACCCTTCCCGGCGTCGAGCTCCAGGCTTCTCAGGCGCGCCTGCGAGAGCCTCCCAAGCCCCACAGCCTCGTCTTTCTCGATGGTCACGGCCGGGACAGCGGGATATTCGGGGTAGCTGAGGCTGGCCCTGTCGCGGAGCGGCGTCGTGAGCTTCCCTTCGAGATCCTCTTCGAGCAGCTCCACCGAGGCGAGCGGGAGGTCGAGCGGCTCGCGGAAGAGCTTCGCGAGCTGGTCCCGAGCGGGGGTCACGATCAAGATCAGACCGTGCTCGCCGCTCGTGACCTCGACCGTCCGGCGCGCCTCCGGAAGCCGCGCCCGCCAGGTCAGGAGGCCCGCGGGGAAGGGCACGGCCATGCCCTTGGCCTCGACGAAGTCGGTCACGACCTCGAGGTCGGGGCCAAGCGCGAGGTTGAGCTCCAGGGGCATCTCGATCTCCAGGCTGAGAGCGGGCTCTCGACCCGGAGAGACCTCGAGAACCACCTGCGAGCCTGGCGCGAAACGGATGCGATCGAGGAGCCCCAACCGTCCGGCGACGGGATCGGGGTTCTGGAGGGTCAGCTTGGCCGCCGGGTCGCGGCACAAAAGCTTCACCGGGCCGGTGGGTGTTAGCTCGCGCCAGGCCGCTGGGGGAAAGTCCGGTGTTGCGCCGGCTTCTGTTCCAGGCACGAGTTGTCGCGGATCAGCGATCTCCAGCTTCTCAGCGGCGAAGGCCACGGCGCCGCAATCTTCGACGACGAGGGACGAGAAAGGCACCGAGCGACCGAGGATCTCGTGGCTCCCCTCTCCTCCCAAGGTGAAGGCGAGCCGTTGGGTCGCAACCTCAAGTTGGACGCGGGTGGAAAGGTGCCAGAAAGTTGAAAGCACGACCAGCGGCAGGAGGACCAGGGTCGGCAGCGCCAGCCAGAGGAGCGAACGCGAGCGGCGTGGCGCCGCTTTCTTGCTTTCCACGGCGCTCATTTCCAGGCGGCCCTGTGGTAGAAGAGCACCTCTTTGGCGAGCGGGGTGTTGTCGTCGAAGTAGCCGGAGAGCGCGAGGCGGTACTCGCCTTCCGGTTGGCCCTGGGTATCCCAGCTCAAAGTGAAAGGGCTGCCGGCCCTCTCACGATTCTGGGGCCGTTGGTAGACCTCTTTGTCGCCCCGGTAGATCTTGCAGGTGACGTGGGCTGTGCCGTTGGTCTTGAACGTAAAACGATAGCCGCTCGCGGCCGGTGGTGGCTGCGTGTGAAAAAGCGCTGCCGGGGCGATCGTCTCTCTCCTGGACGGATCTTGCTGGCGCAGGCGCACCACGACTCCCAGGTCGTCGAGGGTCACCGAGCTCAACTTCTGGAGCACGGGCTTCGTGGGCCAGGAGAACTCGTTGAGCACCCGAGGGCGCCAGGGTGCAGGAGGGACGACCTTGTCGAGCCAGTAGTAGGCGGTCTTGGGCCGCGGCTGGCGGACGGTGACGAAGACCGGCTCGGTGGCGGGGAGGTAGAACTTGAGGCGCAGTGTGGGAGGCCAGGCGGGGCTCGGCTCGCGGTAGTCGACGAGGGCGGAGAGAAGCTCGATGTCGTAGCCGCTCACCGGCTTGGGCTTGAGGCCCTCATAGCGGTTGCCACGGTTCTGGTACTGGAGCGCGGGGTCGTACTGAGCTAGGAGCGGCAGAGCGATTAGGAGGAGGACCGCGGCGATCGCCCGCCCGCATCGCGTGCTTCCCTTCCGCCGGCCCTGGCTCTTGCTTTCTACACTCATGACAAGAGTCAAGGCTGGCGGAAAGAGCTGCGCGCACAGCGGAAGCCGGTGGTCCAGTCCCCAGACTTGGGCTGCCCCCCTCTCCGGACAGCCGGACTCTGGAGCCAGGATGGGAATCTGAACGTGTTCCCCCGCACCACACGGAGATCGCCTTCCCTGGGACCGGTAGGATCGGTTTGCGGCTTGTCCGGATAGGATCGGCTGAATTTGTCAGCCACCCACTCAGAGACGTTGCCATCCATGTCATATAAACCCCAGGAGTTGGCCCTCTTCGTGCCGACAGGGTGCGGCAGGCCACTTGAGGTCTTATCGTACCAAGCGTATTCGTCGAGCATCTTCTCGTCGTCACCGAACGACCAGGTGGTCCGTTTGCCGGTTCGCGCGGCGTACTCCCACTCCGCCTCAGTGGGGAGGCGGCCACCGAAGTGCTCGCAAGCGGCCTTCGCGTCAAACCAGTTGACCTTCGTTACCGGCATATTGGGCACACCCTCCAGATCAGAATCGTCCACATGATCTGGACGGAAGCCGTGGAACTGCTCGTTGGTGATCTCGGTTCTGCCGAGCCAGAACTCGCTCAGCGTAACCCGGTGCACCGGCTTCTGGTTGTCAGAGGCTCTATGGTCGTTCTCATTTGCGCCCATGATAAAGGTCCCGGAGCAGATGCGAACGAAGACGATGCCGTTCTCCGTGCGCTCTTGTCCAGGCACGCAATCGCTGACTCCCCAGCCCTCCGAGGCCGTGCGCGCCACGATGGCATTGACGGCGTGCGTCGTCTGTGCCTTGATGTCGGTGATTATACCCACCACTTTGCCGCCTTGGAGCACGGGACCTCCGGAGAAACCGTCTCCGATTCCCTCATTGATCAGCAGCAAAGGTCCGCTCTGGGCAGACAGGGTTTTGGAGATCGTGAGCGGCGCAGATTCCGCCTTTGGAAACCCCAGCAAGGACAACACCTCGCCGGCGCGCGGCCGGCTTTCGGTCTCAAAGCTGAGAGTCGTTACCCCTGCAGGGAGGGCACCGCGAACCTGCAAGGCAGCCAAGCCGTTCGGATTACCGGCGTCCAACCCGAGGACGGTTCCGGCCAGAGAGCTTTTGCCGGGGTCGACCGCGAAGGTCACCGCAATCTGCTCCAACCCCTCGATCACGCGCGAGGCGGTGACGATCCTCGCCTTGCCGCGATCGAAACCGATCACGAAACCAGTTCCCCATACGGGGGTGCCGTCGCGTGTCCCGGAAATCCTCACCAGGGCGGAAACAGCCGTGTCGAGCTCCTGCGTAAAGGCAGCCGCTGGGAACAACAGAGACAGGACAAGGATAATTCGGATCAGCATCATGGCTGCTCGCTAGAGGTGTAGGCACAGCGGAATCCATAGTCGGCGGATCGGATGATCTTGGGGTCGTACCTGGACCGGACCCCGGAGCGAAGGTCACCAGGCGCACTGAGATAGGAGCCACCCCGCAGAATATGATACTCGCCTGTCGTGGGTCCGGAGGGGTCGGTTTGCGCTGCGCCAGGGTAAGGAGCATACCAGTCGGCTACCCACTCCCAGACGCTGCCGTGCATGTCGTAGAGGCCCCAGGAATTGGGTGCTTTCGATCCGGCGAGGGGAAGTTTGTTCCCTGAGTTATCGATAAACCATGCATATGTGCCGAGCTTCCTTTCGTCCTCACCGAACGACCAGACCGTCTGGCTGCCAGCGCGGGCGGCGTACTCCCACTCTGCTTCTGTGGGAAGGCGGCCTCCAAAGTGCTCGCAGGCTGCCTTCGCCTCCTCCCAGGAGATGGCGGTCACCGGGCGGTTGATCGGGCCTTTATGACCACGGCGGAAACGGCGGTACTGCGCGTTGGTCATCTCGGTCTTACTGATCCAGAATTCGCTCAGCGTAACCTGATGGGCCGGCCTCTCATTGTCATCGGCTTTCGAATCGTTATCAGGAGCGCCCATCGTGAAGGTTGCCGGGCAGATGAGGACGAAGACGATGTTCTCCCTGGTATACTCTTCTCCAGGCTCGCATCTCGACTGGATGCTACTGTGCCCGCCGAGCCTGGCTCCCCAGCCGACGACTGCTTTTCGAGCTACCGTGGCCTTGACAGCAAAGACGCGCTGCAGATCCTCGTCCGTCACCGTCACGACCCCCACGACTTTGTCTTTCAAAAATACTGGAGCACCCGAGAAGGCCTCTTCCACAGAGCCATCCAGTTGCAGGAAATTACCGTTCGGGCCGGCATGGCGTCGCCACAGAGCAAGAGGAGTCGTAGACGCCTCCGGGAAACCTAACAGGAAGAGGTCCTCACCTTGTTGAAGCCGGTCCTCGGTCTCGAAGCTCAGAGCGATCACTCCCGCCGGCAGCGCACCGAGCACCTGGAGGGCGGCCAGGCCGCGCTGGTTACCGGCTTCCGTCCCGAGCACGAGCCTGGCAGAGAAGCTTTCGGTGCGATCGGCCGCGAAGGTTATCTCGAGCTGCTGCACTCCCTCGATCACGCGCGAGGCGGTGACGATCGTAGCTTTGTCACGATCGAGGCCGACCACGAAGCCGCTTCCCCGCACCGGCGTGCCGCCGCGCATGCCAGAGATCCTCACCAGGGCGGAAACCGCCTTGTCGAGCTCCTGCGCCGAGGCGGAAGCCGGGAGCAGCAGGAGCAGGGCAAGAGTGAGGCGGGTCAGCATAAGCATCAAGAGCGTTGAGGGTCAGGGCTGGCTGTGGGGGGCACGCACACAGCGGAAGCCGATGTTCCGGTTCCATTCTGGGAACGGAGTCACATTCCGGCTTGTGGAGCGCAGGTGCCAAGCCTCCTGGGCGAAGGAGCCTCCTCGCACAATGCGGTTCAGCTTCCAACCCGTCTTGGGGCTGGGGTCGATTTGCGCCATCTCAGGATAGGTGTAGAACCTGTCGGCTACCCATTCCTCGACGTTGCCGTGCATATCGTAAAGACCCCAGGCGTTAGGATTTTTAGTTCCGACGGGATGAGGCATATTACCCGAGTTTTCTTTATACCAAGCATATGTGCCGAGCATCTTCTCATCGTTACCGAACGACCATGGGGTCTGGCTGCCGGCGCGCGCGGCGTACTCCCACTCCGCCTCAGTGGGAAGGCTGCCGCCGAAGTGCTCGCAAGCCGCTGCCGCTGCGTCCCGTGTAACCTCGGTCGCCGGCAACTGGGCCTCGCTCTGATGATCACCGCGGAGGCCTCGGTACTGCTCGTTCGTGATCTCGGTCTTGCCGATCCAGAACTCGCTCAGTGTGACCTGATGGGCCGGCTTCTCGACGATCGAGGCTTGACGGTCGTTCTCGGACGAGCCCATGGTGAAGGTCCCCGGGCAGATGCGGACGAAGACGATACCGGCCTCTGTACGTTCTTCTCCGGGCCTACACGTCACGAGCTCTGCCGGTGCCGGCTTGGTCGGTGGGACGATGCTGCTCTGTCCGCCGAGCTTGACTCCCCAGCCCTGCAGGGCCTCGCGCGCCATCACCGCGTTGATGGCATAGGTCGTCTGAGCATCAGTGTTGGTGACCACGCCCACCACCTTGCCGTCTTGGAGCACCGGCCCACCAGAGAGACCTTCTTCGCTCTCGTGATCGATGAGCAGCAACGTTCCACTCCGGGCAGAGAGCCTCCCTTGGGCCATACGTGGTGCGCGTGCCATCTGTGGGAAGCCTAGCAAGAACAGCGCCTCGCGAAGACGAGGTTGGCTCTCGACCTCGAAGCTCAGCGTGGTAACCCCTGCCGGAAGCGCACCGCGAACCTGAAAGACGGCCAGGCCATGAGGGTTGCCTTTGTCTACCCCGAGCACGGCCTCGGACCGGAACGATACGGCCAGGTCTGCCGCGAAGGTGACCTCGAGCTTCTGCACCCCTTCGATCACATGCGAGGCGGTGACGATTGTGGCCTTGCGGCGATCCAGGGCGACCACGAAGCCGCTTCCCCGCACCGGCGTGCCGCCGCGCGTCCCGGAGATCCTCACCACGGCGGAAACAGCCGTGTCGAGATCCTGCGCGGTGGTAACAGCCGGCAGCAGCAGAAGCAGAGCGAAGGCGGTGCGGGCCAGCATACGCTTCGGAGATGGTCGGATCTCGGTGAAGCGCTAAGATAGATATCCCAGACGAGTCTGATGAGAAGCCGCTATCAAGGCTGGCGGCGCGGGGCGCGCGCGCAGCGGAAGCCGAAGTCCTCGTACCGGTTCCCGGGCTGGGTCCTGAACCTGTACGCGGAGCGCAAGCACCCTGGCGTGCAGTCGAAGGAGCCCCCCCGCAGCACTCGTAGCGTGCCTGTCGCGGGGCCGGAAGGGTCGGTCTGCGCCACGCTGGGGTATGCGCCGTACCAGTCGGCCACCCACTCCCAGACGTTACCGCGCATGTCGTGAAGACCCCAGGCGTTGGCCTTCCTCATGCCGACTGGGTGTGTCGTGTCGCCCGAGTTCTCGGCATACCATGCGTACTCGCCGAGCCTGCGCTCGTCGTCAACGAACGACCAGGCGGTTTGGCTTCCGGCGCGCGCGGCGTACTCCCACTGCGCCTCGGTAGGAAGCCGGCCTCCGAGGTACTCGCAGACCGCCTTCGCATCGGCCCAACTGACGCCGGTCGCCGGCATGCTCGCCTCGCCCTTGTGATCAGAGCGGAAGCGACGGTACTGCTCATTGGTGATCTCGGTCTTGCCGATCCAGAACTCGCTCAGCGTAACCTCGTGGGCCGGTACCTCGTCGGCATTGGCTCGTAGATCGTTCTCGGCCGAGCCCATGGTGAAGGTCCCCGGACAGATACGAACGAAGACAATACCGTTTTCGGTGTGCTCTTCTCCAGGAACGCATGCTTTCACCGCTGGCGCTGCCGGTCCGAGCCTTACCCCCCAGCCCTCCAAGGCCTCGCGTACCACCAGAGCGTTGACGGCATACGTGGTTTGCTCGTCCATGTCGGTGACCACGCCCACCACCCTGCCGCCTTGGAGGACCGGACCACCGGAGAAACTTTCCCCGATCCTCTGGTCGACCAGCAGCAACGTCCCACTCCGGGAAGAAAGCACTCTTTGAGTGGCGCGTGGTGCGAGCGCCATCTCCGGAAAGCCCAGCAAGAACAACGCCTCCCCGATACGAGGCCGGCTCTCGACCTCAAAGCTCAGGGTGGTCACCCCCGCCGGAAGCGCACCGCGAACCTGGAAGACGGCAAGGCCATGGGGGCTGCCGGCGTCCATCCCGAAGACGACCCCGGCAGGGAAATTCTCGGTGGGGTCGACCGCGAAAGTCACCTCGAGCTGCGGCGCCCCCTCAATCACGTGCGAGGCGGTGACGATAGTGGCCTTGTCGCGATCTAGGCCAACCACGAAGCCGGTTCCCCGCACCGGCGTGCCGCCGCGCGTACCGGAGATCCTCACCACGGCGGAAACAGCCGTGTCGAGCTCCTGCGCGGAGGCAGCAGCCGGGAGCAGCAGAAGCAGAGCGAGGGCGGTGTGGGTCAGCATACGCTTCGAAGACGGTCGGGCTTCGGTGAAACGATAGGATACCTCATGGGAGACCGCGGCTCCGGTTGCGGCACCAATGCAGGACCTGGCGCCGGCCGTTCCGAGCCGGCAGCTTCTGCCGCTGCGGCTGGAGATCTCTCGCCGGATTCGGCGGCGTTCCGCCTGGAAGCTTGATCGGACCTGCGCAACCGACGGCCGCGGCAGGCGGGTTTCGCTGGAGCTGACCGGGGTTGGACTGGACGACTTGTATGCGGCTGCATCCACAGAATCGGCTGGGTAGGGCTGCTCCGGCTCGCGTGCCCGCTGCACCGTAAAGCCTTCAAGCTGCGCGGCTTCGGCGCCCGAGCCAGCCGCTTCCTGGAGCTTCCTGGAGGTTTTCTGGGCGTTCTGCACCGCGGTGGGGACCGACTGCGCCGAGGTGCAGGTGGGCTGGACCGCGGTGCAGATGAGCTGGACCGCGGTCCAGAAGGACTGGACCTTGGCGTGAGCATCCGCGCCGCGGTGCAGGTGGTCTGGACCGTGGTGGGGTCGACCTGGACCGTGGTGGGGTCGGCCTGGACCGTGGTGCAGATGGGCCCGACCGCGGTGGAGTCCGCCTGGACCTCGGCGGGACGGCCCGCTCCGCGGTACAGGTCCTCTGGACCGCGGTGCAGGTCGTCTGGACCGCGGTGCAGGTGGCCCAGAAATCGGCAGCGTTGGCCGCTGGGGTGGCCGGCGCCGGCTGCGGGCCGGCGGCGTTTCAGGCGACCAGCGCAGCGCTCTCGCGGTCCACGGCCTGGAGCGCTCGCTGACGCAGAGGCCCAAGAGCCCGTGGAGCGGGAGGCGGAAGTCGACCGAAAGAATTCTCATGGGAGGGCTGCTCTGAAGCGACGGCCCCAACGCCATGGAGGGCGGGCGGGACGCCCGCGATCCCAGGGGAGAGTGGGCTCCTGCCCCCTTGGCCGCGGAGACGGCTCCCCAAGAAAGGCCCAGGCGTGTTCTAGCACGGCAGTATAATTGACGCCATGAAGCCACGGCTGTATATAGAGACGAGCATCGTCAGCTATCTGACTGCGTTACCCAGTCGAGACTTGGTACGGGCGGCGCATCAACAAGTCACGCATGACTGGTGGGCCGTGCGGGCACAATTTGAGCTGTATATCTCTCAGTTCGTCATCGACGAAGCATCCGCCGGGGATCAGGGCGCGGCGGCCAAGCGGCTTACGGCGCTCCGGGATGCGACCCTGCTCAACACGACCCCAGGCGCGGTCACCCTGGCGAGGGAGTTGGTCCGCATGGGTGATCTTCCAAAGAGTGCAATGGTCGACGCATTCCACATCGCCATCGCCGCTGTTCATGGCATGGACTACCTGCTGAGCTGGAACTGCAAGCACATCGCCAACGCGGCAGTGCGTGGTAAAGTTGAGGCCACTTGTAGATTGCACGGCGTCGAGCCGCCGACGATCTGCACGCCCATCGAGCTCGCTGCGGAGTAACTGGCATGCCACCGACCGATCCCCTCATCGAAGAGATTCACGCGATTCGCGAAGCACTCGCCAAAGAGTCCGGGTACGACGCCGAGAAGATTGCAGAGGCGGCTCGCAAACGGCAGGCGAAGGGCGGGTGGAAGGCGGTTACACTGCCGCCTCGGCCCATAGCTACCCACAAGAAGAAGGCTTCCTGACTGACGTCTCAAGCTGCTGCGCCCCAGCGCTAGGTCGCCGCCGGTTCGGTCTGTGTGGACGAGCGGGACGCCCCCCTGGCGCCAGACGGTGAGGATGTTAGGCTTCACCGGGCCTCTGGTGGCCCCCTTGTCCTTATTCCATTATGGAGGTGGAAATGAGAAGCACAACCCGTCTCCTTGCTGCAACTGTCGTCGCGCTGGCCCTCGCGGCAGGGCCGCTCGCCGCGGCGGTCGATCCGTCCCTGCTGGCGGGGATGAAGGCGCGCTCGATCGGCCCTGCGGCCATGAGCGGCCGTATCGCGGCGATCGAGTCGTCGACCATCAACCCCGACCTGATCTACGTCGGCGCTGCGACCGGCGGCGTCTGGAAGTCGGTCAACGGCGGCCTGACCTGGACGCCAATCTTCGACGATCAGCCGGTTGCGGCGATCGGCGCCGTGGCGCTCGACCCTTCCAATCCCGACGTGGTCTGGGTGGGGACCGGCGAGGGGAACCCGCGCAACAGCGTCTCGGTGGGCAACGGCGTCTACAAGTCGCTCGACGGCGGCAAGACCTGGAAGCATCTCGGCCTCGAGAAGACCGAGCGCATCCACCGCATCGTCGTCCATCCGTCGAACCCGCAGGTGGCCTGGGCCGCGGCGATGGGCCGGGCCTGGGGGGAGAACCCCGAGCGCGGCGTCTACAAGACCGACGACGGCGGCAAGACCTGGAAGCGCGTCCTCTACGTCGACGAGCGCACCGGCGCCGCCGACCTGGTTCTCGATCCCGCCAACCCCAACAAGCTCTTCGCGGCGATGTGGGACTACCGGCGCTGGCCCTGGTCCTTCCGTTCCGGCGGCCCGGGCTCGGGCCTTCACGTCAGCTATGACGGCGGCGACTCCTGGACGCGGCAGACCGAGGACGACGGCCTGCCCAAGGGCATCCTGGGCCGCATCGGCGTCGCCTTCGCCCCGTCCGATTCGCGCATCGTCTACGCCCTGGTGGAGGCGGAGAAGAGCGCTCTCGGCCGCTCCGACGACGGCGGGCGCACCTGGAAGTCGGTCAACACCGAGGCCGACGTCAACCCCCGCCCGTTCTACTACGCCGACCTGAGGGTCGACCCCGCGGACCCCAACCGGATCTACCGTCTGGGCTCCACCCTGGACGTCTCGACGGACGCCGGCAAGACCTTCGACTCGCTCGGCGGCTTCAACAGGGTCCACCCCGACCATCACGCCATGTGGATCGATCCAAAAGACCCGGACCGCATCCTCGAGGGCAACGACGGCGGCGTGTCCATCAGCCTCGACCGGGGAAAAACCTGGCTCTTCGTGGGCAACCTGCCGGTGGGCCAGTTCTACCACGTGCGCGTGGACAACGAGACGCCGTACAACGTCTACGGCGGCATGCAGGACAACGGCTCCTGGAAAGGCCCCAGCAACGTCTGGGACGGCAACGCCATCCGCAACGCCGACTGGAACGAGGTGGGCTTCGGCGACGGCTTCGACACCGCGCCCGACCCGCGCGACCCGATGAAGGGATATGCCATGAGCCAGGAGGGTTTCCTCCTGCGCTGGGACCTGCGCACCGGCGAGCGCAAGGACATCCGGCCCGCTCCGCCCGAGGGCGAGGGGGACCTCCGCTTCAACTGGAACGCGGGCTTCGCCATCGATCCGTTCGCGCCCGACACGATCTACTTCGGCAGCCAATACCTCCACAAGTCGACCGACCGCGGCGACACCTGGACGGTCCTCAGCCCGGACCTCACGAGCGACAACCCGGAGTGGCAGAAGCAGGCGGAGAGCGGCGGCCTGACGCCGGACGTCTCCGGCGCCGAGAACTTCACGACCATCATTGCGATTGCGCCGAGCCCGATGCAGCAGGGGGTACTCTGGGTAGGCACCGACGACGGCCGCCTGCACGTCACCCGCGATGGCGGCAAGACCTGGACGAGCGTCGAGAAAAACGTGCGCGGCGTGCCGGCCAATACCTGGATCCCGCACGTCACGCCCTCGCCGCACGACGCCGGCACCGCCTTCGTGGTCTTCGACAACCACCGGCGCTCGGACTGGACGCCCTACGTCTACAAGACCACCGACTACGGCGCGAGTTGGACGAGCCTTGCCGATGACCGCCGGGGAGACCTCCGAGGCTATGCCTTGTCCATCGCCCAGGACCCGGTCGACCGCGACCTCCTCTTCCTGGGCACCGAGTTCGGCCTCTGGGTGTCGCTCGACGGCGGCAAGAGCTGGATGAAGTGGACGCACGGCGTGCCCACGGTCTCGGTGATGGACATGGTGATCCATCCTCGGGACCACGACCTGGTGCTGGCGACTCACGGCCGGGCCTTCTACGTGCTGGACGACATCCGGCCGCTGCGCACCCTGACCGAGGAGGTCCAGAAGAAGCCACTCCATCTGTTCGACATCTCCGAAGCCCGGCAGTACCGGCAGGGGCAGGGCGCCGGCGCGCGCTTCCCCGGCGACACCGAGTTCCGCGGTGAGACCCGCCCCTACGGCGCCTTCCTCCACTACTCGATCAAGGCCCCGGGCGTGCCGCATCCGGACGATGTGAGGGAGCGGGAGCGCAAGGAGGCGGAGCGGGCCGAAAAGGCCGGAAGCACGCGGGGCCAGGCCCCAACCGCCGGAGCGCCGCAGGCCGCGTCCGCCCAGGGGGGCAAGCCGCTGGCCCAGGACACCCCCGAGCTCAAGGCCGCCGAGCCCGCCGAGGAAGAAGAGGGCCGGGGCGGTCGCGGTGGCCGAGGGGGAGGCCCGAAGGTCAAGATCGAGATCCTGGACGACGCGGGCCAGGTGATCCGCACCTTCGAGCACACGCCCAAGCTCGGCCTCAACCGGGCGGTCTGGGACCTGCGGCGGGATGCGCCGCGGCGGATCCAGCGCGCCGGCGACCAGGAGGAGAACCCGTTCCGGCGCGGACGCGGCGCCGAGGTCCTGCCCGGCACCTACACCGTGCGGCTGACCTTCGGCGACCACAAGGCCGAGGGCAAGGTCAAGGTCGACGCCGACTCCCGCTATGCGCGGGAAATCCCGGGGCGGCAGGCCAACTTCCAGGCGCTCCAGCGCGCCGCCAAGCTCTCCGAAGCCCTGGCCGACTCGGTCGAGCGCATCCAGCGGACGCGGTCGGACGTGAACGCCATCACCGCCCAGCTCCGCAAGCGGGACGAGGAGGCGAAGCGCACCGGCGGACAGGAGGACCCGGCCCGCAAGGAGGTCCTCACCGCGGCCCGCCAGCTCCTCCAGAAGCTCGACAAGGCCGAGCGGCGGCTCTGGCAGCCGGACGACACCAAGGGCATCGTGGCGGAGACCGACGCCGAGTCCAAGGTGACCTACGCCGCCCGCGCCCTCGGCTCGTCCTGGGATACGCCGACCCCGGCCCAGCTCGCCTACCTCGAGCGGGCCGAGAAGGATACCCGGCAAGCGGTGGCCGACCTGAATCGCCTCTTCGCCGAGGACGTGGCCGCCTTCCGCGCCAAAGTCCAGCAACAGGACATCCAGCTCCTGCCGGTCTACCAGCCGCTGGAGATCCAGGAAGTCCGGTAAGGCGACTCTCTTCCCAACCCGCCGCGGCCGGCCGCCAACCCGGTCGCGGCAAACTCCCTCCGTACATCAGGACGGACCCCCCGGAATCTCCCGGCGGGATAGGATGCACCTCATGACACCCAATCTCGAGTTGCGCGACGTGCGCAAGAGCTACGGCAAATTCGTGGCGGTGGACGGGGTCTCGATGACCGTGCCGCCGGGGAGCATCTTCGGGCTCCTCGGCCCGAACGGCTCCGGCAAGACCACGACCATCCGCATGATCATGGATATCCTCGCTCCCGACGCCGGGCAGGTCTTCCTGTTCGGCTACGAGCGCCGGCCCGAGGACCTGCGCCGCGTCGGCTACCTGCCCGAGGAGCGCGGCCTCTATCGCAAGATGACGGTTCTCGACCAGCTCGTCTTCCTGGCCGAGATCCGCGGCCTCAAGCGCCGCGAGATCCTCCCCGAGATCCACGGCTGGCTCGAAAGGGTCGACCTCGCCCGGTGGTCCAAGGCCAAGGTCGAGGAGCTGTCCAAGGGCATGCAGCAGAAGATCCAGCTCATCGGCACGATCCTCCACAAGCCGGACCTGCTGATCCTCGACGAGCCTTTCTCCGGCCTCGATCCGCTCAACCAGGAGCTGTTCCGCGAGCTGCTCGGCGAATACCGCGCCCAGGGCAAGAGCGTCGTCCTCTCCACCCACGGCATGGAGCTCGCCGAGCGGATGTGCGACCACATCTGCCTGATCTCCCACGGCAAGACCTTGATCGACGGCGAGCTGCGCGAGATCAAGCGCCGGCTCGGCGGTAACAGCTACCGCCTCGTCGCCGACGGGGACGTCGACCGGCTCCATCAGGTCCCCGGCGTGGAGCAGGTGGTGGCCCAGAACGGCGTGGTGAAGATCCTCCTGCAGCCCGAGGCCCAAGGCTCCGACGTCCTGCGGGAGATGGTCCAGTTCCTGCGCGTCCACGAATTCCGCTCCGAAGAGCCGGAGCTCGAGCAGATCTTCCTGAAGGCGGTGCGGGATGCGGCCTGAAAACGTCGTCGTCGTGGCCAAGCGCGAGTACCTGCAACGCATCAAGAGCAAGGGGTTCTGGATCGGCACGCTGGTCCTGCCGCTCTTCATCTCGGGCTCGATCATCCTGCCGACCCTGCTCCTCGCCAAGTCGCGGACCTCCCAGGACATCATCGTGGTCGACGAAACGGGGCAGGTGGCCCCGGACCTCGCGGCCGGACGGGTCAAGCGCGTCAAAAAAGGCGATTTCGACAAGGTCGCCAACTTCCGGATCCGGGCCGAGGCGGCGCACGCCGACCGGAAGGCGCAGAGGGCCGCCCTCGATAAGCAGGTGCTCAATGGTGTCATCGATGCCTGGGTCTGGATCCCCAAAGGCACGCTCACCGGCGAGCCGGTCGAGTACCACGCCCGCAGCGTGTTCGAACTTCGTCACCCAGGAGAACCTGCGGGACGACATCACTTCGCTGGTGCGCCGGACCCGCCTCCAGCAGGCGGGCCTCGACCCCGAGCGGGTCGGCAAGCTGAGCGAGCAGGTCGAGCTCGAGACGGTCAAGGTCTCCAAGGAGGGGAGCCGCGCCGAGGGAGGGCTGATGGGGATGCTCATCGCCTTCGGCCTGTTCCTGATGCTCTACATGTCGATCGTCATCTGGGGCCAGCAGGTGATGCACGGGGTCCTGGAGGAAAAGAGCTCGCGGGTCGTCGAGATCGTGGTCTCGTCGATCAAGCCGTTCGAGCTGATGCTGGGAAAGCTCTCCGGCATCTGCCTGGTGGGGCTCACCCAGCTCACGATCTGGCTCACCACCATGTTCTTGATCTCCGCCCCGGGGATCGCCGGCTCGCTGGCGTTCCTCCCCAAGGGCGGCATCCCCTCGATCTCGCCCGTGATCCTGGTCCACTTCGTGCTCCTGTTCATCCTCGGCTTCTTCTCCTTCTCGACGATCTACGCGGCGATCGGCGCCGCCTTCAACAACATCCAGGAGGCGCAGCAGGTGGCGGGGGTCGCGGTCATGATCGTGGTCATTCCGTTCTTCTTCATCAACCAGTTCATCAACGATCCCAACTCCACCCTGGCCGTGACCTTGTCCCTGATCCCGCTCTTCACGCCGCTGCTGATGTCGCTGCGGATCGCCCTGGACATGCCGCCGCTGTGGCAGCTTCTGCTCGGCTACGCGCTGACGATCGGTTTCACCTGGATGATGGTGTGGGCCTGCGCGCGCGTCTACCGGATCGGCATCCTCATGTATGGCAAGAAGCCGACGATCCAGGAGATCTGGAAGTGGATGCGCTACGCGTGATGGGGACGGCGACCTTGTAGACTGTCCTCATGTACACCCGCCAGACCCAGCGCGCCACCCTCGGCGGATTCGGCGGGGGCCCGGTCCCCCGGGACCTCCTGATCCTCCTCGGGGTGGTGTTCGCCACCTTCTCGCTCCAGTTCTTCGAAACGACGTCGATCGTCCCCGCCCTGCTCCGCCTGACCCCGCTGGTCTGGCAGCGGGGGTTCATCTGGCAGCTCGCCACCTATCCATTCATCGGCTATGGCGGCCCCAGCATCTGGTTCCTGCTGGAGCTCCTGATCCTCTTCTGGTTCGGACGGGACGTCTACGCGGGGATGGGGCGGCGGCACTTCTGGCGGCTGACCATGACGGCCGCGATCGCGGCGGCCCTGGTCGCCGTGGTGGTGAACGTCCTGGCCACCCTGGCGGGCGGGCTTGTCGGCCCAGCCCCCTTCGGCCTCATGCAGGGCCAGCGGATCCTGACGGCGATCGTCGTGGCCGCGTTCGCGACCGCCAACCGACGGGCGACGATCCTCCTCTTCTTCATCCTGCCGATCGAAGCCCGCTGGTTCCTGGCGATCGAGATCCTCTTCGCCTTTATCGGCTTCCTCCAGACCCACGACCTCGCGGGGTTCCTGGGGATCTGTGCCGCGGTGGGCATCACCTACGCCTACATCGCCTACGGCGCCGGCCGGCGCGGCCTGCGGGAGGTGCGGCTGCGGCTCCAGCGCTGGTGGATCGCCCGCAAGCTCGACCGCGCGAAGCGCAAGCGGAACCTGCGGGTCATCCCCGGCGACAAGGACCGGCGCAAGGGACCGTGGGTCAATTAGCCTGCGATCCAGCCCTCGATCGTGCTTCGGACAGCCTCCGGCTCAGAGCATGGGAGAGAATGAGCGGGCGGGCGCGCTCGTCCCCGAGCATCTGCCGTAAGAGGTATTCGCCCCAGCCGTCCTTGTTGGTGCGCATGTCTCCGCGTACCGTGCCCAAGATCCTGGGTCTCGGGCGGAGCCGTTGGAGGGACCGGATGGCCGGCGCGAGCACACGGTCGTCCGGATGGCGTTCCTGAGGATCGCCCCAACCCTGGCGGGGCCAGCCGTGGATCGCCCGGCCGCTCACCCCCAGGGCTCTCCTGGCGGCAGCTTCATCCTGGACCAGCAGGGTTTCGAACATCGGCTCCATGCAGAGTGGCAGCACCATGCCGGGCTCCAGGGCCGGCGGCCCGCTCCGGGACGCTGGAGAGTGCCTCCGGGACAGATCTTCGAACCTCCGGCGGGCCTTTTCCTTCCAGGCGGCCGGCAGGCAGTCGGACTCCGCCAGAAAGCGGTACAGATCCACCGTCTCGTTCCACCGGCAGAACTCACCCTGGGGATTCCATGCCGGGACGAGATCCCAGGCGACCACGGCCGCATCGAACGGCCGTGTGGTCAAAACGCGGGCCATGAGCTGATCGAGCCGCTCACCGGCCCCGCTCATCGGCGGGCGTCGCGGATCCATGGCAACGAGGTGTGTCTTGCCGATGGGGACGATGGGGGCGAACGGCTGGAGGCCCAAAGCCCGGCCGAGATGTTGGTTCCAGATCTGCTCGAGGGCCTCTCTCCCGCGCGCAGTCGGAGGAGCCGTGCTGCCCTCGACGAAGAGAGCGACGCGCAGGCCGGGCATCACTCTTCCGCGTGGATATAACGAGTTCCGGCCGGGACCGAGGGGTCGAAGGCGCGGATCTCGGGCCGGGAGGCGAAGTGCTCATAGCGGGTGTCGCCCTCGATCCGCCGGACCTGAAGGATCGAATCGATGGGCACGTCATCCAGGACCCAGGGAGAATGGGTCGTGAGGATCACCTGCGTGCCGCGATCGGCCGCCGATTGCAGGTGGCGCAGGATGGCCCGCACGGTCCAGGGATCGAGACCGTTCTCGATCTCTTCGATGCAGAGGAGTGAAGGCGCCGGGTCGCGCGCGAGCAGGGCCAGGATTGCGGTGATCCGCCGGGTTCCCTCGGACAGCATCCAGGCCGGGATTGGGAACTTGCTCCGTCCGGAACGGCCGCGGTAGGGCATCTGCTCCTCGAGGCTGTAATTGACGCGGGCGTCCCGCCCGAGCTCCGCACGCAGGATCTGCACGCCGCGAATCCCCGGGAGCACTTCCTGGATGGCCTCGACGAGGTCATCCCTCTGTTCCGGAGAAAGCTCGTTGAGCAGAGCGGGCAGCGTCTGCCCCTCTTCGTCGAGCAGAGGCTCAAAAGATTTCCGGGTCGCCAGCGAGCCGTTGGCAAGCCGATTGGGGCTCAGACGGAGGAAGACGGCACGCGCCCAGAACCCCTCGAGGAAGCGCAGGGCCGGATCCAATTGGCCGAGCTCGGCCGAGCCGAGACGGCCGAGGGCCAGCCGGTCGGGGTCGCGAAACGTCTCGCCCCAGCCGTTCTCTTGCCGCTCGCCAGCGAGAAGCGTGCGCTCGCCGCGCTGCCGAGTTGTCAGGTATCTCTCTCGGACTCTCCCGCTCTTGTCGACAGTGTGGAGCTCTTCTTCCGCGATAAAAGGTGTGCTGTCCTCCTGTTCTACCTTGACCCGGTAGCGCACCGGAGGGGCTCCCGGCTCTTCAGCCTCCCAAGTCAAGCTCAGCTCGAAGTAGGGCAGCTCGGCCTGCGAACGCAGGTTGATCAGATCGGGAATGCCGTAATACCGGTCGCTGGCCTCACGGGCGTCCCGGCGGATCGTGGTGTCGAGCCACTGCAGAGCTTCCAGTAGCGTGCTCTTTCCGCTTCCGTTGCGGCCGATGACGACATTGAAGGGGCTCAGACGGATGGGCGCCGGCTTGAACGCGGCCTTGAATCGTCCAATCTGGACATCCGAAAGCCAGCGAGCTTCCCGAGCATTCGTCTCTTCCCGCATGGTCGTTGTCGCCGAGTGTCGGAACCGGCACGATCATAGCACCCGGAAGATCTCACTCCTCTCACTCCCCTCACTCCCCGGGAGCATCCGCCGGCGCCGTGGCCAGCGCCGACAGCTCCGCGAGCGAGCGCAGGACCCCGCCGCGCAGGACGTAGCGGACCTGCCGGAAGGCCGTGGCGTTGGCCGTGGGGTCGGCGCCGAGCACCAGGAGGTCGGCCTGCTTGCCCTTCTCCACCGTGCCGATCTCCTTCTCCCGCCCCATGGCCTGAGCGCCGCCGCGGGTGGCGGACACCAGGACCTGCACTGGGGTGAGCCCGGCCTCCTGCATGGCTTCGAGCTCGGCATAGACCGAGGGCCCGTGCAGGGTCAGGGGGTTGCCGGCGTCCGTACCCATGGCAATGGGGATGCCGGCCGCGGCGATCCGCTTCAGGTTGTCGGCGGCGACCCGCTCCCGGCCGGCCGTGCGCGTCCCCATGGCGGCGAGCCTCTCGGTGGTGACTTCAGGATCGGGCGGGACATCCGCCGTCTCCGCGACCTTCCGGAGGGTCTGCGGGTCCACGCACCGGTTTGGGTCGTCCACGCTGGGTGCCTGCTTCCGCAGGTTCGCCTCGTACATCCGGAGATAGCCCCGAACAACAGTCAGGGTCGGGCAGTAGACCGCGCCGCTCCGCTTGGCGAGGTCGAGGAATTCGTCGTCGACCGGACGATCGTCGACGCTGTGGACCAGCAGCTTCGCGCCGGCCCGCAGCGCCTCCTTGGCCTCGGCGAGCCCGGTCGCGTGGACGATCAGGGGCAGGTTGCGCTTGCGCGCCTCCTCGCCGGCCGCGCGCACCACGGGGGCTGCGGCCTCCGCGCTCCGTTGCGGCGTCACGATGTACCAGACCTTGATCGCGTCCGAGCCCTGATCGGCCAGGTAGCGCACACCGGAGACGGCCGCCGCCTCGTCCGGGATGTGTAGGAACTGTCTCTCGGCCGGAAGGTTGACCCAGTGGTCGAGGGTCGAGAGGAGGGGGCCCGCCGCCGCGACCCGGGGGACCTCGGAGAGGGGCTCGGCCCAGGCCGGCAGGCTGAGAGTCCAGGGGTACCCGCCGACGTCGAAGACCGCCGTCACGCCCGAGCAGAGATAGGACCGGCCGAAGCGCTCCGGGTGAGCCCGGAGGTCGGCCACGACCTCCTCATAAGGATGCCGCTCGCGTACGTCCAGCGCATCCGGCCGGCCGTCAGCCCAACCGGTCTGGGAGAAGTGGACGTGCGCATCGATCAGCCCCGGGGTGATCCAGGCCTCGCGCAGGTCGGTCACCGCGACGCCGGCCGGGACCGGGCAGGCTGAGCGCGTTCCGGCGCACTCGATCTTCCCCTCGCGTACGAGCACCACGGCGTCCGGCACAGGAGCGGCGCCGGTGCCGTCGACCAGCGTGGCGCCCACCAGGGCGCGGGGCGGAGGCGGCACGCCCGGCAAGGCCGAAAAGGCGGTGCTGACCGCGATCTTCCACCCCTTCGGCGTCTCGACGAAAAGGCGTTCGGACAGGCCAGCATCCTCCCGCGCGCCATAGCGCACCCGGTAGCGGTAGGTGCCGTAGACCAGCCCCGGCCGCACCGGCGTGAGCCGCATGTCGTCCGCCTCGATGTGGTCGGGCCACCCCTGGCCCGCCGTGGCGGCGAGGTCCGCGTAGCCCAACGCCGGCCCATCCGGTCCCGTGCGCACCAGGCGCTCGGACTCCAGATAGCAGGAAAGATAGGCGTCCCGGTCCTTGTCCCGGATCGCCTGGAGATTGCGCTCGAAGAGCGCCCGGGCGGCGGCCACATCGGAGGCATCGTCGGCGCGGACGACGGACGGGATTGAGAGGGAGCCGGCGACGACAACGGCTCCCACAAGAGCGAAGGCTCGGAAGATCGGCATGGAGAGGGATTCTACTGCCGAACGGCCTGAGCTAGTCGGACTCTTTCCTTGAGCGCTCCCGCAATTCCTGCCAAGCCGCAATGACTTCGAGGTCCCAGAGACGTCCTTCGTCCGGCGTCTCCTCGGCGGCTTCTAGTAGGAAGTCCACAAACTCAAGGAACATGTCCCGACACTCTTGGCACGAGATGAAGTGCTGCTGAATCCGGTCTTTCTCCTGCTCGTCTTGGATGCGACTCTTATGGTAAGCCTCCAAGAGGTCGAGAGGGAGGTGCTCGTCAGCTTCCCTCACAGGAAGAGCATCCTCTTGGGGTCTCTTCAGTTGGCCGGTGCTCAATTTCTTCTCCGACGGTGGTCTGCTACGTGCTCCCGGACGCGCCGGCCCGTCCGGCTCTCGTAGCACTCTGTGTAGGAAGTAGTACCCGGTTCGCAGAGGAAGGTTGAGCGGTCAGGGTTGTTCGCGTCGCCGCTGGAGCTCTTGGAAGCACCCGGCCGTCAACGCCGCCTCCTGCAGTTCTTCTACAGGACGGTGGAAGCGTTCCGCGATGGCAGTGAGGTCCGTCTCCACCCTTTCCAGGGAACTATTCATCAGTATCGCTATTTCTCGAATCCCGTATCGCCGTAGCGTCCAGAAGTATAGAGCCCGAAGTTCCTGGCGCGAGAGGTTACGAAGGACCCGTCTCTCCTGAGCCTCTGTAAAAGAGCCGCCCTCGGGGCCAACTCTGCGTTCAATCTGCTCCCGGAAAGCCGGTTTCCTCCTTCCAGCCCCCGTGTGCTCATGGTAGACATTTCCTGCAATCTCGAAGAGTCTCCGCGCAAGCTCGCCCTCTTCGGTGGGCATGTCTTCGTACACTGCTCCGAACACCTCAAGGATGAGTTGCAGGGTCTCATCCGGCGAGCAACCCCGGGATACAAAAAAACGATCGAGCCTGCGAGTGAATTGCCACAGTATTCCTTCGAATCTCCTTTCTGAGTTTGGCCTCCCGTCCTGCTGTTCCTGCAACTCCTCAACAAGCTCTTGGAGAAGCTCCGGGGTCATCGAGTAGGACATGCCTCTCTCCAAGGCTGTCAGGCAAAGCCTGCGCGCCTCGAGAATGGCGGCTTTGAGATTCTCATACTCTTTGTCTACGACGAGAGCCCAGGCGGAGAAGCCCCAGACCACTGCGCCTTCGCGTCCATCCACTTTCAGCGGTCGCCAGGCTCGATCCAGAGACGCCAAATACCACTGTTCCTCGGAATAGATGAGAGCATCTCCTGCTCCCACGTCCAACGCCAGGAGCTTTGCACTCATTCAGCTTCCCTCCGCCACGACCAGAGGTATTTTATATTTGTCGAGCAGAACGCGCATCTCCCGAAATCGCTCAACTTTGTCAAACTCCCATCGCCTGGGATCTCCAACGGTGTCGTAGCGTTCCAGGAGGTCGCGCAAATGGTGGTATTCCGAACGTGAGATCCGCACCTCCCGAACGATTTCGCGCTTCACAGGACCGTGGAGATGGTACTCGATGAGTGAATCCTCGGCTTCGACTCTGTTCCTCACCTCGGCCGGATCGACACAGAAACTTTCTTTCCTCAGATATTCGCCATGCCTCAGGGCTGCGAGCTTTGGAGCGTCTTCTCCAATCGAGAACCGCTGGAGGATCTCTCCGTCAGCCAAGAGTTGCTGCCTTCCCATTTCAGAAAAACAGGCTCTGATCGAGTCTCCGGAGAAACAAGTCACGAATGGCAACCAGTGGTGGATATCGAAGACAACACAACAGATCAGCGATCTCCCGATACTCGAGCTCCTGGTCTATACGGAGCAGCACGCACCTGCGCATCTGAGCAGGAAGCTCGGCCACAGCTTCATGAAGCAATCTGGAACGCTCCTTGGCTAGAGCGTCTTCGAGAGGATCCTGCTCCGAGGCTGAGAGAAGAGGAGGACTGTTGAGCCCAACTTCTTCTGCTATCGGGACCATCAATGCGTCCCGCTTCTGCGTCGACTTGCTCCGCAGAGCATTCCTTCGGACATTCTCGGCAACTTGAAACAGCCACGTCTCAAAAGAAGACAGATCCCTCCTGTACGTCGAGATGCTCCGGAAGATTCTCAAGAAGGTTTCTTGTGCCAGATCCTGGCTCTCTTCGCTAGGAATACCTCTTTTGGCGAAGACAGAAAAGATGACCCTGTAATATCTGCCGAAGATTTGCCGAAAGGCTTCCTCAGGCTCGATGCCGGCCTGCCACCTCTCAACCCACTCATCTACACCGAACCCCGCTGACGGTGTAGAAGGTGAAACTCGCGATTCTTGAGTCCGCTGATCAGCCATGGTTGCATCGTTTCAAAAAGAGGCTTCCTCGCCAATCCTAGAGCCGTCGAAGGCGTAGTCGTGCCCTATGACTACATCATAATACTGGATTCTGCTCCTTTCTTGCCCTGTCATGCCAACAAGCAAGGGCGCGCCGGCCGGACACGCCCTGGGGGTCACATTACGTCTTGGGAGTCACCGTCTCCTCCTCCGGGGTCGTCCCGGTCGGCGGATCGGTGGGGGTGGGCTTCTCGTCCTTGGGCCGGCGGATGCGGCGGCGCTGCGGCGTGATTCCGAAGCGCACCAGCAGCTCGCTCTTCGGACCGAGGTCCGCCTTGATGGCTCCGCGCAGTCGGATGGCTTCCTCGCGTCCCTGGGTGATCAGCTTGCCCAGTTCCTGCGTGGAGAGCTGCCGGGACGCCTGGTGCGAGCCCTGCCGCGTCTTGAACACCTTCACCTGGTCGACGGTCTCCCGCATCCGCTGCAGATGCGGCTCCGCGCTGGGAAGAAGGTCCCTGTTCTCGTCCGCTGCGAGCACCAGCTTGTCGCAGTCGACGATGAAGTCTGCGTACGACGAATTGTTGGGCATGACGTGGTCTCCTTGGGTTGTGCCCGGCGGTCAGCCGAGCTGTTTCGCAAAATCCAGGTCTTCGAGCGTCACGCCGTCGCGGCGGCCGATCCGGCCATAGACCGTGACGGTCACCTGCGTGCCGCTCATCTCCACTCCGACGCGCTGTTGCTGCGAGGCCGCGGCCATGGCCACGAACCCGGCCCAGGCCGCCGCCGTTACCGGGTCGGACAGGTCGCGCACCCGGTCGACGGCCTTGTGCCCTTGCAGCGCGGACCAGCCGGGCATCGACTGGAGCTTTTCCTGGACGCGCTCGGCCTTGAGGCGCGCCTCGGTCCGCTGCGACGCGGTCGGGGTCCGGTCGAGGGCCGGCCTGCGGCCGGGCGTTGCGGCGACGTTGTTCGGCTGTGCAACGGCTTGCTGTGTGCTCATACTCGTTCTCCTTTGCGGAACATCCGGGCCTTCATGGCTCCGGAAGATCAAGTTTTTTCAAGGCTCGCCCGCGAGAAGTCCAAGTCGGCCAGGCAGGCCCGCTCGCCCTCCCGGTCGCCGCTCTCGATGTAGAGGCGGGTCGCTCGCCAGAGCAGCCTGCTCGCCTCGTCGGTCTGTCCCTGGTCCCGGCGCAGCCGCGCCAACGTCTGGCAATAGAAAGCGCGCTCGCTGCAATTCGGCGGGCCGGTCAGTTGGAAGGCCGCCTGGCGGAACAGAGACTCGGCCCCTTCCACGTCCCCCAGCAGCCACCGGGCGCTCGCCGCGAGGCAGCAGGCGCGGGCCCGGATCCGATCGACCTGCTCGCCTAGCTCGGAAGACCAGGGGCGGTCCGCCATCCGCAGCGCCATCCGCGCCAGCTCTTCGGAGAGCTTCCGGCATCCGCGGCTGCGCACGCAGGCTCTCGGCGAGGAGCAGGGCGGCCAACCGGAGGTCGATGGCCACGCCGGTCATACTCCCTCCGTGCTGCGGGAAAAACCGACCTGTTCCAGCAGCCGTGCGATCCCGGCCAGGTGTTGCGCCAGCTCGACGCGCTGTTCCGGGTTGAGGCCCAGGGGCTGCGGCCCCGGTTTCTGCCCGGTGAGCAGCTCTTCGTACGAGGTCCCCAGGGCCCGGCTCAGGGAGATCAGCCCTTCGAGCGGCGGAGCGTTGCGACCTGCCTCCCATTTGCGCAGGCGTTCGCGCGTGACCCCGAGCCGTTCCGCGAGATCAGCCTGACTCCAGCCCCTCTCCCGGCGCAGCGCCCCGATCCGGGCTCCCATTTCACGAGGCAAGTTGCGCTCCGGCCGCTGCTCCAACCATTCCGTCTTTGATTCCATTGATTGCCTCCTCCCTCTCGATTTCTGCGTTGACGTTCCGTCTACGTGCCTGTCATCTCCGGCGTCTAGATCGAATCGACTTTGAATGGTGCATTGATACCACGCGATTGACTTTCTTTGACAGATCCGGCTAGAGTTCTGGAAGTCGATAATATGAAGCCGACTTCCGAGTGCTCCTCAGAAAGGGAGGACGCTGACAATGGCGTCGCGGAGAAAAGAGGGGGACGATCCGTCCCCGAAAGGGGGACAATCCGTCCCAGAAGACGTCAGAACCGGCCGATGACGCCGGGGCCGTGGCGGTTCCCGGTCCGTTCCGCGGCCGATGACAAGGAGGATGTGATGTCCCAGAGAAAAGGTCTGCACCGGGTCGTCCTGGCGGCGGTCACGGCGGCCCTCCTGTGCGGGGCTCCCGCCCAGGCGATCGGATGGGAGACAGGGCCGCCGGCCCTCTTCGAAAAAGCCTGGGCCTGGCTGGCGGGGCGGCTCGCCGGCCCAGACGGAGGCTCACCGGAAGGAGATGGGGGATTCTCGCGGGTCTACCAGGAAGCGGGCGCGTGCATCGATCCCGATGGTTGCCCTAGCTCTGTGACCAGCGGCCCGCCTGTCTGTCAGGGCGATGCAGGGGCATGCATCGATCCGAACGGCTAGCAAGAAGCAGCCAGCCTGGTCAAGGATGCCATGTCCTGTGAGAGAATCGGCTCACGAAAGGAGAGCCAGGGGCGTGAGCGACCATCCGACTGCGCACGAGTTGGCGGGGCTCGGCCGCGGGGAGGTTTCCCCTGAGCGGTCAAAGGAGATCATTTTCCACGTGCTCGCGGGGTGCTCGGGCTGTCTCAGGGTCATCGTAAAGCGTGCCTACCAGATCCCTGGAGAGCCCGAGAGGCCCCCGGCCGACGACGCGGAGTACGACGCCGCAATCGAGCGGGTGTTCAACGTCGTGCGGCAGACCGAACGGAAACTGCGGCGGCGGCGAGCCGAAGTGCGGAAGATCGTGGCCGGCCTGGAGGAGCACGGAATCGAAGCTCTCTACCGCCTTACGCCCAGGCAGGTCGGGCTCCCCCTGATCGAGGCGCTTCTGGAGCGGAGCTGGGCTGTCCGCCATGATGCTCCACCCCGCATGGTCGAGCTGGCCGAGCTTGCCAGACTCGCGCTTCGCCGCCTGGATGCCAGCGATCTCACTCCCGACCAGGTGGCCGACACCTATTGCCGCGTTTGGGCGGAGCTCGGAAATGCCTACCGGGTCGCCGACGAGTTGGAGCAGGCGGAGACCGCTTTCGCCAATGCGCTGGAGTGGTGGCACAAGGGGAGCAAGGATACGCGCCTCCTCGCCCACCTTCTCGACCTGATGGGCTCGTTCCATGGGACGTGCCGCCGGTTCGGGATGGCCTGCATGACCCTCGACAACGCCCATAAGCTGCACCTGCGGCATCGCGACCGCCACCTCGCCGGCCGCGCGCTCATCACGAAAGGCATCTACACCGGGTACGCCAACAAGCCGCTCGAGGCCATCCGACTCATCGAACGCGGCCTTGGGCTCATCGTTGAGGACCGCGACCCTGCGCTCGTCTTCCAGGGTGTCCACAACCGGATCCACTTCCTCATCGACTGCCGCCGCTTCGAGGAAGCCCGCAAGGCGCTGTTCCTCAACCGGGCCCGCTGCACCGAAGACACCGGCAAGACCAGCCGACTCAAGGTGCGCTGGCTGGAGGGGAGGATCGATGCGGGGATGGCCCAGGTCCTACGGGCGGAAGAGATCTTCCGCGAGGTCATCAGAGGGCTCAGTGAGGTCGAAATGGGCTTCCACTCCGCGCTCGCGGCTCTCGACCTCGCGGAAACCATCCTTCGCCAGGGCCGCGTTCAAGAGGCCCGGGAAATCGTGATCGAAGCTGCCAAAGTATTCGCTGCGTTGAAGATCCACCGAGAAGCCTTGGTGGCCGTGCTGTTCCTGCGGGACTGTTTCGTCCAGGAGACCACTCCGGCGGCGAAGCTCGAAGAGCTCCTTTCAGAGGTGATCGCATTCCTGCGCCGGGCGGAGCGGGACCCCAACGCCCGGTTCGACCCGCCGCTGCTGTAGCCCCTACCCCATGCGCCCCAGGACGCGGTGGAGGGCTTTCGCCATCATCTTCTCCAGCGCCTGCTCCAGCTCCGAGGCCGGCTCGTCCGAGGCGCTGGCGGCCTTCGCCTCCGGCGCGCCTTCGCCGGCCCAGACGCCCGAACGCGTATCGGCGAGCGCGTCCTGCAGGCGGGCTACGGCGAGCGACGATTCCTTGCGGCGCTTCGGGAAGGCGAGTTGGAACAGCTCCTCCGGCTCCAAGCCGATCGCCCGTGCGACCTCCACCACGTGGTCGACCTTGAGCTCGATCAGGCCCGAAAAGAGCCGGCTCAGATAGCTGCCGCTCGTCCCGATCTTCTTCTCCACCTCGCGGTTCGAGTACCCGAGCACCCGGATCGCCATCCGCATGACGTCCAGCAGACGGCGGGTCTCGGGGCTGGGCTCGACGTTGCTCGCAACCTTCCGCGGCTTGGGCATTGCAGAACCAGCTTACCGCAACCCCGCCCAACGAGCAACACCATCCTTTTATGCGATCCCTCTTGACAGCTTCGGAGTGGACCATGCAATCATTGTCAGGTGATCGGAGCCGGGAACTTTTCATGCCCGAGGGAGGAGAACGTCATGAAGGCCGGAGATGAGATGATGCGCGCCCTGCGGATGACCTTGCCGGACGAGGAGGCCGAGAACGCCGCGGCAGGTGGAGGCCGGATCGAAGTCGAGATCCTCCTCGACGGTGTCGTGGCGCGGCGGGTCCCCGTCGAGCTCGATGCCCGGGCCGCGCTCTGGCTGGCGGCGGAAGGGATCGAAGCCGCCCAAGAGCTGCTGCGCCGGGTCCACGGCACGCTGCGCGAGCCGCCCGAGACCATGCTGTTGTACGAAGTGCCCTACGACGTGGAGGCCGAGATCCGGGGGACCGTCGAGACGGTCCTCGACCAGGACCTCGGCCCGGTGATCGAGCGGCTTCGCGAGACCGCCACCGTCACGCCGGAACAGCTCCGGAGCCACTGGGAGGAGCACCGGGGGCGTCTCCCCCCGGCAGGGGAACCTCCCGCCTTGTGAGGGGGCTTCTCTCCCTGGCGAGGGGAAGGGCCCCCGTGGTGAAGGGGCCTTCTTCCCTTCCGGGGGAGACAGCTCCCCCCGGCGGCAGGCCGGCCTCCCTCGGCAGGGGCTGGCGCCCGTCCGGCAGGGAGACGGTCCGGCTCGCAGGGGGAGCGGTCCAGTCCAAACCCGGGGTCGGTTCCCCTCGCGAGGGGGGAGAGCCCCCTCCCGGTCTCCCACTGCTCCCCGGCGGGGGGAACGGGCTCGCATGGCAGGGGGATTGCACGCCCTCCTGATGCATTGCGTCGTGAACGGATGTTGGCTAGAGTGAAGGCCCTTAGCTGACATCGCTGATCGCCCGAGTAGTGACTGTACGAGCCGAGATCCGCATCCACCATGGAACCGACCTACCGCCGCTCTACGGGTCTCGTCGACGTGCTCGACCGCGTGCTCGACAAGGGGCTCGTCGTGGCCGGGGACATCCGTGTGTCCCTGGCGGAGGTCGAGCTCCTCACGATCCGGATCCGGCTGCTGGTCTGCTCCATCGACAAGGCGGAGCAGATCGGCCTGGACTGGTGGCGGCACGACCCCAACCTCTCCGTGGGCGCCCGCCGGCTGGCGCTCGAGAACGACACGTTGCGTGAGCAGGTCCGCCTCCTCGAGGAGAAGGTGAGCTGCGCTCGAGATGCAGTCCGCTCGCCCGGGCCGGCGCGCCGGATCAGCGCGGTCCGCAGAGCAGACCGAACGTCAGAAGACCAGGGGGTAGACAGAAATGCCGGTTGAACGAGCTTCCGGTGGCACCAGTCTGATCGATGTCCTGGACCGCGTCCTGGACAAGGGCATCGTCATCGATGCCTGGGTCCGGGTCTCTCTGGTGGGCATCGACCTGCTCACCGTCGAGGCCCGCATCGTGGTGGCATCCATCGACACCTACATCAAGTACTCGGAGGCGGTCGGCCAGGTGCCGACGGTCTCGCGCCCTGCGATCGAGGCCCGGACCTCCGAGGACCTGCTGGCGGAGAACGCGTCGTTGCGGGCCCAGCTCGCCGCCTCCACGGCGCGCGAGCTCGCGACCACCACGGCACGCCAGGAGGTCGCGGCACCGCGCAGGGCTCGGCAGACGCCGAAGACGCCGAAGACGTAATCTATGGCCCGGGTCGCCCAGCTCAATCCTCAGCCGGAATTCCGAGGGGGGGCCGGTGTGAGCCCGAAAGCCAAGCTCGCGCTGATGGAAGCTCTTCTCGCGGAGAGCGAAGCACGGCCCTGTGCCGTCGTGGTGCTGCGCTGGCTGGTCCGCTATGCAAGTATCGAGCGTGGCTTCTGCACGGTCGTGGACAGCGAGAGCGGGCGTCTCGTCGGGTTGACCGGGATCGGTGTCTCGTTGGCGGCCCTGGATGCCTTCAGCCTCGACCTGTCGGAACGCACACACCCTCTTGTGGTCGCCCTGGCGGGCTCGGAGCCGGCCGCTTTCCACGATTCGACCCATGCGCTCCTGCGGCCGTTCGAGACGCCGCTGGGCTCTGAATCGTTCCACGCCGTGCCGCTCTCGCGCTCCAGCTCCTATGGGCGAGCTCGGCCCCGGCCTGCTCCTGCTCTCCGGCAACGGCGAGGGCCCGCTCGACGAGGACGTCCGCTGGGCCGCCGAGATCCTCGGCGTCCGCCTGGCGTCGCTCTGGTATCGCCGCATCCAGTTGGACGAGCGGCGGCACAAGCGCGAGCGGAGCTGGCTGTTCGGGATCATCAACGCGGTGACCGATCCCATCCTGCTGACCGATGGCGACGGGCGGATCCTGATCGCCAACACCGGCGCCGAGATGCTGCTCACGGCCGACGAGGGGACGAGCGAGGGACGGCGGCGCGCGGTCGCCCTGAACAACATGCTCTTCTCGGCCTCGCTCTTCACCAACTCCGAAGGCGCCGAGGCCAGCCGCCGCGAGCTGCTGCTGGTCGACCCCACGGAGGGGCAGGACCTCCTGTTCGAGGTGCTGAGCACGCCGGTGCCGATCCGCTTCGGCGAGGCCGGCACGGTCTCGATCCTGCGCAACGTCACCGACCTGCGCCGGGCCACCGAGGAGATCGAGGAGAACTATCGCAAGCTGCGCTCCGCCGAGGCGCAGACCCGCGCCGAGCGCGACCGGCTCGACCTGATCCTCAACTCGGTGCTCGACCCGATCCTGGTAACCGACCCGGGCGGCAACATCGTGCTCATGAACCCGCCGGCGGAGCGGATGTTCACCGCGGCCCGGCGGGACGGCGGCCCCGAGTCCGAGCGCCGGGTGCGCGCCAACGACGCGGTGTTCACCTCGTTCGTGTCGAACCTCTATGCCGGGCAGGCGCTGCGCTGGCGCGGCGAGCTCAACCTGCTCGATCCGGGGACGGGGGCCACGGTCCCCTTCGAGGCGATCTCCGGCAAGGTGGTCTCCAAGCAGGGCGAGGAGACCGCCATCGGTCACCATCCTCCACGACCTCACCGAGGCGGTGGAGAAGGCGCAGCTCTACGAGCAGGTCAAGCGCCACTCCGAGGAGCTGCGGGAGAAGGTCAGCGAGGCCACGGCCGAGCTCGCCGAGCAGAACGAGCTGCTGCGGCGGCAGGCCTTCCAGCTCGAGCAGGCCTCGGCCGCCAAGTCGCAGTTCCTGGCCAACGTCTCGCACGAGCTGCGCACGCCGCTCAACGCCATCCTCGGCTATACCCACCTGATGCTGGAGGGGGTCTCCGGCGACCTCTCCGGCTCGCAGCGCGACAAGCTCGGCCGGGTCGACTCCAACGCCCGCCACCTGCTGGCCATCATCAACGACCTGCTCGACATCGCGCGCATCGAGTCGGGCAAGATGACGGTGCAGGTGGAGAAGGTGCTGCTGCCCGACCTGATCGACGAGGTGATGACCGAGGTCGAGCCGCTGATCGCCCGCACGCGCCTGGCGGTCTCGCGGACCTTGCCGCCAAAGATTCCGGAGATCCGCACGGACCGCCAGAAGGTCAAGCAGATCGTCCTCAACCTGCTGTCGAACGCCCTCAAGTTCACGCCCGAGGGCTCGGTCTCGATCGCCATCGACTACGACGGCGAGGGGGACGAGATCTCGGTGGCCGTGGCGGACACCGGGATCGGCATCTCCGAGGAGAACCAGAAGACGATCTTCGAAGCCTTCGGCCAGGCGGACAGCTCGTATGCGAAGCGGCACAGCGGGACCGGCCTGGGCCTGTCGATCTGCCGCCGCCTCGCCCACCTCCTCGGCGGGCGCATCACGCTCGTCAGCCACATCGGCGAAGGCTCGATGTTCACGCTGCTCCTGCCCCGTCGCTGGAGCAAGTCATGAACGGAGCCGCACCCTTGGAGCCGCCGCTCGTCCTCATCGTCGACGACGTCGACGACGGGCGCGAGATCTGCGCCGAGTACCTGGAGTTCCGCGGCTTCCGGGTCGCCACGGCGGCCGACGGCCTGGAGGCCCTGGCCAAGGCGTTCGAGCTGCTCCCCGACATCATCCTGATGGACCTCTCGCTGCCGAAGCTGGACGGCTGGGAGGCCACGCGCCGCTTGAAGCAGGACGAGCGGACCCGCCTGATTCCGGTCATCGCTTTGACGGCGCACGCGCTCGCCAGCACCCACGACCGGGCGCGCGAGGCCGGCTGCGATTCGGTGGTGACCAAGCCCGTCCTCCCCAGGGACCTGGAGCAGGAGGTCCGGCGCCAGCTCGAGAGGAGCCCGAGAGCTTCCGGAGACTAGGAGACGCGGATGCCCGAACGAAAGAAGCCCACCCGCACCGCAAAGCCGGCGGCCCGCCCGGCGCGCCCTGCTCGTCCTGCCCGGGACACCGCGGGGACTGCCGAGAGGGCACGGACCAGGACCGCCGCACCGGCGGAGGCCCCCGCCATCGAGCCGGCCGTCCTCTCCCCTCCCGCTCCAGCCGAGCCCCTGATGCCTTTCGCACACCTGAACGACCTGGACGACGCGGCCTACACGAGCGCGGCTGCCAGTGGACGCAGCGGCAAGTACGTCTACTGCATCATCGAGGCGGACGCATCGCTCCATTTCGGCCCGATCGGCATCGGCAGCGAGCCGGCGGACGTCCATACCGTCAACTTCCACGACATCGCCGCGGTCGTCTCGGACACCCCTCTCGAGGTCTACGACCCGACGCGGGAGAACGTTCTGGCGCACGAGCGGGTCAACGAGGTGGTCATGCGCGACTACACCGTGATCCCGATGTCGTTCAGCACGGTGTTCAAGACCTCCGAGGACATCATCGAGCTATTGCGCACTGCCTACGACGCCTTCCGCGACGTGCTGATCAAGATGAGGGGCAAGGTGGAATTCGGCCTCAAGGTGCTGTGGGAGCCCGACATCGTCATCCGGGAGATCGAAAAGGAGAACGAGAACCTGCGCCTCCTGCGGCAGGAGATCTCCTCCCAGAAGGGGTCGACCTATTTCGCCCGCATGCAGTACGGGCGGCTGGTGGACTCGCTGCTCCAGGAGCGCTCCGAGCAGCTCGCCGCCGGCATCTTCAACGCCCTGGGCGCCGTCTCCGTGGCGTCGCGCGCCAACAAGGTCATCGGCGACAAGATGATCCTGAACGCCGCGTTCCTCGTACCCCGCGAGCGGGAGCTCGATTTCGACACCAAGGTGAAGGAGATCGACGCGCACTACGAGAGCCTCAAGTTCAAGTACACCGGGCCCTGGCCGCCCTACAATTTCGTCAACATCCGCCTGAAGCTCGAACGCGCCAAGGAGTCCGAATGATCATCCTGGACAGTCTCTTCATCGGTGGTCTCCGGTTCGTGCTCGACAAGGTCGCGACCGCGGTCGACCAGGAGATGAACGACGAGTCCTCCCTGCGGCAGGATCTGCTCGCCGCCCAGATGCAGCTCGAGCTGGGCGAGATGGACGAGGAAGAATTCGCCGGCCTGGAGGCGGACATCCTGGCGCGCCTGCGCGAGATCCGCGAGGAGCGGGAGGGTCCGGCCGGCGCCATGGAGTTTGACGCGGGCCGGATGGGGGTCGATGTGACGTTCGGGGGGGACGAGTAGCCAGCTTCCAGCTCTTCGCCGGCAAGGGGGGCGTGGGCAAGACGACCTGCGCCGCCGCCGTGGCCGTGGGCCTCGCCGAGGCGGGCACGCGCGTGCTGGTGGTTTCCACCGATCCAGCCCATTCGCTGGGCGACGCCCTCGGGACGCGCCTGGGCGCCGAGCCTTCCCGGGTGGAGACGCGCAGCGGCGAGCTGCTGGCGGCCGAGCTCGACGCCGGCCAGGCCCTCGAGCGCTGGCTCGGCGCGCGCCGCTCCAATCTCGAGCAGCTCGTGGAACGGGGCACGTTCCTGGACCACGAGGACGTCGAGCGGATCCTGGACCTCTCCCTCCCCGGCGTCGACGAGCTGATCAGCCTGATCGAGCTGCTGCGGCTGGCCCGCGAGTCCGCCTGCGAAGAGGTAGTGGTGGACACGGCGCCGACGGCCCACACCGTGCGCCTTCTCGCGATGCCCGGCGAGCTGCGCCGTTTCGCCGGAGCCCTCGACCGTTTCCAGTCCAAGCACCGCCTCCTCGCCGACCGCTTCGGCCGCGGCCACGTGCCCGACGGCGCCGACGCGCTGATCGAGGAGATCTCCGGACAGGCGGCGGACATCCAGACGATCCTGCGCGATCCGGCGCGCGCCCGCATCCGCTGGGTCCTGCTGCCCGAGGCGCTGGCCCTCGCCGAGACCCGGGACGGCGTGGGGACGCTGGAGGAGGCCGGGCTCCCCGTGCGCGAGCTGATCGTCAACCGGGTCACTCCGCCGCCGGACGCGCCCTGCCTTCTCTGCGAAGCCAAGCGCCGCGCCGAAAGGGAGGTGATCGAAGAGCTGCAGGGGTATTTCCCCGGCTGGGTGATCCACTTCCTGGGCGCTCGCGAAGAGGAGCCCCGCCGGCTCCCGGCCTTGCGGGAGATCGCACGGGAGCTGGCGAGGGGCGGACGGGCGATGGACGAAGGGCCGGAGCTGAAGGATTCTCGCGCGCATGGACGGCGGAAGAGACGATCCCAGGGGCAGCCCGCGGGCCTCAACGCGATCCTGCCCCCGAGCCCGCGGCTCCTCTTCTTCGGCGGCAAAGGTGGGGTCGGCAAGACCACATGTGCCACGGCCGCGACCCTCGCCTTGTCCGCTCGCCGGCCCGCGAGCCGGATGCTGCTTCTCTCCACCGATCCGGCGCACTCGCTGGCCGACCTCCTGGAGATCCCCCTGGGGGACGACGAACGGCCGGTCCCCCAGGGTCCGCCGGGGCTGCGGGTCCGCGAGCTGGACCCGGCGCGGACCTTCGAGGAGTGGCGCCAGCGGTATTGGCGCCATGGGCCGGCCCTCGCGGAGGAGATCGGCAGTCTTGCCGAGGCGGGCTCCGGCGTGGAGGCCGAAGATTTCCGGGAGATCCTCCAGCTCGCTCCGCCCGGGCTGGCCGAGATGTCCGCCGTCTCCGCCCTGATCGACGCCCTTTTCGGGACCGCGGACCGCCCTCCCTACGACCTGATCGTCGTGGACACCGCTCCGACCGGACACGCCCTGCAGCTCCTCGAGATGCCGGAGCTGATGATGGAGTGGGTGCACACCCTGCTCTCGCTGCTCCTCAAATACCGGGAGGCCCTGGGCCTGGGCCGCCTGGCCACCGAGCTGCTGGAGCTGTCCAAGAGGCTGCGGCAGCTCGGCGAGGTGCTGCGCGATCCGGACCAGACCAGGTTCATCACGGTGACCCGAGCGGCCAGCTCCCCCGCCGGGAGACCGTCCGCCTGCTCGAAGCCGTGGAGGGACTGGGCCTCTCGGCTCCCGTCGGTGATCATCGATGCCGTCACGCCGCCGGGGTGCTCCGTCTGCCGGCGCGCCAGGGAGTCGGAAGAGCGGCACATCCAGTGGCTGGAGAAGGACTGTCAACGCGAGGGGAAGAGCAACCGGTGCGATATCATCCTCGCTCCTGCCGTGTTCCCGCCGCCCCGCGGGGCCGGCGGCCTGGCCGAGTGGGCCCGCACCTGGAAGAAGAGATCGGAATGAGCTCCGCAACGTATGTCTATTGCGTCGTGCAGAGCCCGGGAGAGCCGCCGCTCTCCGGTTCGTCCGGAGAGCCGGCCGGTCTGCCGGGCACCTCGCCGCCGCGCGCCCGGCCTCTCGACGGCGTCGAAGCTGGGCTCTGGGTGGTGATGGCCGACGCCCCGCTGCCGGAGTACGGGAGCGAGGAGATCGAGCAGCGCCTCTCGGACCTCTCCTGGGTCTCGGACCGCGCCATGGCCCACGAGCAGGTGGTGGAGCACTGCGCGGCGCACGGCACGGTCCTCCCCATGAAGCTCTTCACCCTGTTCACCGGCGAGGAGCGGGCGCTCGCCGACCTGCGGCAACGGCGGCCGGAGATCGAGCGCATCCTGGAACGGATCGCCGGCCGCGTGGAGTGGGGGGTCCGCATCCTCTTCGACGAGGCGCGGGCCCGGCGCGCTGCAACCGAGACGGCGGCGCAGGAGAGCCCTGCCGCCACGGGCACCGGCTTCCTCCAGCGCAAGAAGGCCGAGCAGGAAGGCGTACGTACCCTGGCGGCCCGGGTGCGCGCCGAGGTGGAGCGCGCCTTCGAGGAGTTGGCGGAAGGCGCAGCCGAGGCGCGGCGGCGCGAGCCACCCGGGGAAGCGACGTCGCGGCTGCTGCTCGACGCCGCCTTCCTGGTGCCCAGGGAAGGGTCCGAGGCGTTCGAGGCAGCGGTCCAGCGCTGGTCCGACGAGCTCGCCGGCCGGGCCTGCGAGGTCACCCTCACGGGACCCTGGCCTCCCTACAACTTCGTCGGAGAGCCCGCATGACACGCCCCGGCGGCGACCTCGTCGAGATTGTCGACGGAGCGGACGGCTCGCTGCTCGACCTCGTCGACAACCTGCTCAACCAGGGGGTGGTCGTGCACGGCGAGGTGATCCTGGGCCTGGCCGGAGTGGACCTCATCTATCTCCGCCTCTCGGCCATCCTCTGCGCGGCGGACCGCGTGCTGCCGCGGGAGCCGGAGCAGTGACCGACCTGATCTATCTGTATGCGCTGATCGGGACCGAACCGGAAAGTGACCTCGGCGCCGGGCTCGCCGGAGAGCCCTTGCGGCTGATGCGCGGGGGCGAGGTGCTGGCAGTCGTGGGAGAAGCTCTCCGTCCTGCCTGAGGTGAGCGCCGATGCGCTCTCCGCTCACGATGTCACGGTCCGCCGGATGGCGAAGCTCGTCTCCGCCATCCTCCCTGTCCGCTTCGGCCAGTCGCTGCCGGACGAACGCTCCCTGGTGTCCTGGCTGGCCGACCGGGAGAAGGGCTTCGTGAAGGCCCTCGCCCGGGTGGAAGGGTGCGTGCAGATGACCTTGCAGGTGTTCGGCGAGGCGGCTGAAAGGATGGAAAGGACACAAAGGGCTGCCGGATCTGCGGGCGCGGGAACCCGCTACCTCGAAGAACGCCGCAGGGCCCTCTCCCTGCCCGAGATCGCGCCCTTGCGGGAGGCTCTCCGGCCGCTGCTCCGGGCCGAGCGGGTCGAGCGGTCCCTTGGGCATGGCGTTCTCGTGGGGTTCGCCTACGACCTGATCGGCCGTGCCGACTCCGGAGAGTACGCCCGCCTCGTCGCCGAAATCGCACCTCGGCTCGGCGGCTTCCGCATCGCCGCCAGGGGTCCCTTCCCGCCCTACGCCTTCGCGCCGGATCTCGCCCGATGAGCACGCGTGACGTCGTCCGCCTGGAAATCGAGGAGCTGGAGGCGCTCCGCGAGGAGCTGGAGCGCCGGACCGCGGCCGAGGCGCCGCGCTGGAATGCCGATCCCGAGGACGTCCAGCGCTCGGTCGCCCGCCTGGTCCTGACCCTGGTCGAGTTCCTGCGCAAGCTGATGGAGCGGCAGGCGATCCGCCGCATGGACGCCGAGACCCTCACCCCCGAGGAAACCGAGTCTGTTGGCCTCGCCCTCATGCGCCTCGAAGAGACCGTCCGCGAGCTCGCCAGCCGGTTCGACCTCGACCCCGACGACCTGAACCTGGACCTGGGACCGCTGGGGCGGCTGCTGTAGATGACGAACTCTAAGCTTTTGTAGGCAGCCCACGAGAACACCACCTCATTATGGATTCGTTCCGCTCTCACGGAGCAGCCGGTGCGAAGACGTTCCGCCGCTCAGCGAGAGCGAGCTCAAGAACGGAGTCCTTCCCGATTAGCGAAACGCTGTATGAATCGCGGAAGTAGAATACGAAGTGGTCGGAACTTCGGCTGAGAAGCCAAACCTGATCTGACTGCGGCAGCTTCGCCTGTACTTCCGTCGTCACCACCAACCGGTCGACCCTGTGGAAAGCGTTGGAGTAGACCGTCTGACCGTAGCGGACAGGGAGGAGAAGGGCTTGTACGAGCACTAGAGTGACTAGGAGTAGACGGCCAGGGGTGGCGAGGCCTCCGGAGCGCGGAGACAGAGACTTCCAGGCAAAGAAAATGAGAATACCGGACAGGAGTGCGGTCAACAGCCCGCCGAGGTAATCCGTTTCGAGCAGCAACATCCCCTCCTCGGTCGCCCGCAGCTCGATTTCTCCCTGATTGCCGGTGGCGAACAGCAGATCCTCCGCCTGTGGGGAAGGCAGGAGACGCGCGATTGCATAGCTGGCCAGCAGAGCTGACGCGATCACGAGAAGGAACTGTAGCCAGGCTTCCTTCACTCTCCTGTTTAAAGTTAACCAGCCCAGGAGTCGACGCCACAGGGTGGGCTTGCGTTGGAGATAGAAGAAGAAGGCCATGAGGCCAGTACCTATCCAGAACAGCGGGTAGCTGAGGGCCAGGGAAGGAATCGCCCAGAGCAGCGTAGTTAGCAGAAAGGCTCCCCCTTCGTCGGCATACTCCGCAACGGAATGGTGCAGCACGCTCGAGAGTCCAAGGACAGCGGCATGAGCGCGCAGGACGAGAAAACCCTCAGCCGTCAGTAGAACAGCGCCAGCGCCAGCGATGGTCGCTAGGTCCTTGAGAAGGTCGAGAACCCCGTTCTTCACTGGAGGTCCTGCGTTCCTCGGGCGCATCCTTGCCTCGCCACGCCTCATTCTGGACGACTGGAAAGAACAGCGATCGACATTCCATCCGGCGACCAGACGGGGTCCTTATAAATGTAGCTATCGTCGGTGAGGAGGGTTGTCTCGCCTTCTGGAAGCGAGGCGAGATAAAGCTGATTACGCCTGATGAGGGCGATACGGTCGCCCACGGGGGAGATCTGTCCCAGTAGGAGCCAAGCCGGACCATGGGCCAGGTGCAGGGCTTCTCCCCGGGGCTCCAATTGTGCTGACAGCTGTAAAAGGAAGAAGTCCTGCGTCGGGTCGATGGGGATCTCCGGGTCCGGAGCCTCGTAGACGATCGCAAAACCACCATCCTTCTCGGCAGTGACCGCCAGCACCCGGTCTACCCGGGAACTCACGGCCAGCGGAATCATCTTCCCGTCGGCCGTGTCGATGACGTAGAGCCGAGAGCCACGGAGAAAGAGGAGACGTCGGCCGTCCGGCAGCCAGTGGGGCTGCCGGTCGTCCGGTCCTCCGGTCAGGCGGACGGCCTGGCCACCACCGCGAGGAACTTGGATGAGAACCCGCTCTCCTCCCTGATCGAGGGTCATGGCAAGGCGACCGCCGTCTGGTGACCAACTCGGCTCCGCCAGCACGCCGGTCGTCGCTCCCGCAACCTTCGAAAGTCGCTTGGTCCGCAGGTCACAGATGTAGAGATTGTGTTCCCCTTCCACATCCCCCGGACTCCTCTTGGCGAAGATGCTCCTGAGCCCGCCCAGCTTTTGTAGAGCCGCCAAGGAGACCCGTGCAGGGCCTGCCAGCTTCGTCAGGGCGGAGCCTCGGCCGGGGGAGCAGCCGGAGCCGGCCGCAGAAGGCAGAACGATTGAGGTTGATCTGGAGTGCGACCCAGTGCTCACGATGCCAGTATACTTGTTCGGCGGTCGGACCGCGGGCACCTTTTGTATATCGATCAGGATCTCGTTCGGCGCTGGTTCCCGATCGCCTGTCTCGTTGTCTCGTATGGTCAGGGGCGCCTGGGACTGCCGTTCACCTGGAGAGCCGTAAGTACAGTCGTTGTCGAGATCCGTCCAGGTGACCAACCGGACCTCGACAAGGGGCGAGACCCCTCCGGCCCTGGGTCGCAGGGCGATCCGAAGGCTTAGCATAGAGCCCGGCTGCGGAATCGGAGGGGCAAAGCGTAGCTCCTCGATCTCCGCCAAGGTGGGTGCCGGCTCCGTAAGCACAAGAAGGTTCAGGCTCAAGAACAGAGGGCTGACCAGGCTTAAGTAGCGCATCGGAAAGAGCCTCCTCTCGCGCTCAATCCTGATCCCCGATCAGAATGAACGGCGCCCAGAAGAAGGGATGGTCGTGTCGGATCAGATTGCCGTATTGATCCACATCGTAGGACTCATCGCGCATCCAGCGTTTAGTCTCGCGTAAAGCAGCGCCCTTGGTGAGGCCACGTTCCAAGCTGCGATAGAAGTGCTTCATGAACAGAGAAGTGGACTGATCGTCCACGCTCCAGAGGCTCACCAGCACCGAGGGGGTACCAGCATAAAGAAAGGACCGCGCAAGCCCAACGAGTCCTTCCCCGGCGACATCGGAACCCAGGCCTGTCTGGCAGGCCGACAAGGTCACTAGGTCAGCGTCGAGCGAGAGGCCGAAGATCTCTTCGACTTGGAGGACGCCGTCGTCGTCCGGAGACCGGTCCAGCACTCCGGTCCGGGACAGCGAGAAGAGGAGGGAAGACTGAAGCCAACTCTCCTCGCCCTCGTCGCAGAGGATTCCATGAGTAGCAAAATGGAGATAGCGATATTTCTTGAGATCGAGAGCTCGGAGGCGAGCTTCGGTGGCGCGCTCCCGTAAGTTTACCTCCGGACCCGCAGGGTCCAAACCGTAGAGCCCGGCAAGAGCCCGCGCCTCTGCCTCGGCGTAACGGAGGGGAGAGAAGAGGAGGTCGGAGCACGGCCCTTTTTCACCCAAGAGATCCAGGAGAGCTTCACCAGAGCCGAGAGGTATGCTCCGGTCTCCCGCAGGCGGCACTATAGGATCACCGAAAACCAGTAGCGGACGTCGAAGATCATCGAACCGGTCTCGCGGTTTTTTTCGCTTGCGGATGCTCTCAAGCACGGAGGCTGAAGGGACATAAGACACTGAAAACGATGCGTCGAGAAGCAACCCTGGCTTTTCACCAAGACTCAGGATCTCCCAGGGCAGGTAGTGTAGAACGCCATCAGGCGCAACATAGACAGTCTCCTTTTCTGCAAGTTGGGCCTCGATAGGCCGGAGCAGTCGGCCATATAGGTCGTGCTCTAGCTCCGGATGCCAGTCTTCGGGGTGAGTAATGGAGTCGCGCAGCATCAGGACGGGGAGCAGAGTTGCCTCGACCGGCGCTTGAAACGATGCCGCGACGAAGCGGTCATGGCTGATGGCAAAGATCGCCACCCGATTGGGCGTCAAAAAATATTCAACCAATAGCTCTCGAGGGTGCAGCACGTCACGTTGCAGCGACTCGATCGTGACCGGTTGTGGCTGGGTGAGGGCGGCGTAGTCTGGGTACTGACGGGCAATCTCTTCAAGTAAGCGGACCTCCTCGCGGCGGAACTCGTCGATTTCCGAACGAAGGTGCCGAAGGGTCTCGGAGTCCTGGGATTCCAGAGCGTCCACAGATTTCCGCCGCATCTCTGATTCAAAGGGCTGTGATTCTAAGCCCAAGCTCGCGTTTGCGTTCCAACATGGAGGGGGGCACGCCCGTGCTCATGCTGGCGCTGGTGCCTTCCAGCAGATCGCGTAGGGCGCGGGACTTCGCCAACTGGACGTAGCGGAAGGCCTCGCGGCCGTACCCCTTCGACGGGTCGGCCTCATGCTGGGCAATGAGTAGGCTCACAAGGAACCGGTATGCATAAGCCCGGGAGACGAAAAACCATGTCCTCTCGCGCTCCGCACGCACATTTCCGCGCAGAGTCTCGATCGCGGCTACGGCTTGACGGTAGTAGTCCAGAGCCTCCGAGATCCGACCGAGCCTCTCAAGACAACGCCCGACCCGAACCATACTTCTCCAGATGTCCTCGCTTCCTCCGAGTTGACGGGCAAGGCTCAAAGCCTTGGATGCCTCTTCGAACGACTGCTGGATATGTCCCTGCTCAAAGTGGATATCCGCTATCGAGTTGCGGGCGGTTCCTTCCTCCCGAGGGAGACTCAAATCGTGTGCGATCTCCAAGCTCGCGTATAGGTGCTTGAGGGCCTCATCCCGCCGACCTTCCGCAATGTGGATCGCCGCCATATTGATCAAAGTGGCGGCCTCCCCTGGTCGGTTGCCGCTGGCCCGATCTAGTGCTAGCGCTTCTTGAAAGGACTCCAACGCCTGTTCCGGATGATTGAGCCTGTGGTGGAGGGACCCGACAAGGTTTAAAGTGTCTGACTGCCGTTCCGCATGTCCGGTTTGACGGAAGACATCAAGGGCTTCCTGCGCCGTGCGCAGCGCCCGCGGATAGTCGCCTAGATGGTGTGAGAGCTGGGCTAGGCTGCCTAGAGTAGACCCAGCACTAGCGTTGGATCCCGTGGATTTCGCCAGAGCCAATGCCTCAAGAAGGAGTTGCGTGGCTTGCGTGTAGGCGCCGCGGTACATCTCAAGGACGCCAAGATTTGCAAGGGCCCCTGACTCCCCCTCGCGATCTCCCACAGACCGGAAGATCTCCAGGCTTTGCTGGGCGGCTTCAAGAGCCTCCTCAAAGAGCCCCTGGCGCATAAGAGCGCTTGCAATATTGCCGAGGGCGTCGGCGGCACCACGGCGGTCTCCAATCTGGCCAGCAATGTCCAGGGCCTCGCGGTGGAAGCGCAGGCTCCGTTCAAAGTCACCGAGCCGCCGGTTGGCAACGCCGAGATTCGTCAGCGCCCGCTCTTCGCCCGCACGGTACCCAAGGGAACGGAAAATGGCGAGCGCCTGCTCGTGCAGCCCGACGGCCTCACGGACACGGCCCAATTCGCGTTCGAGGACGCCCAGACCCTCGAGGGCACGAGCCTCCCCCTCGCGGTCCCCTACGGCTCGTTGTACCTCAAGGCTACGACCGAGAAACTCCCGCGCCTTCGCGCTTTCGCCGATGTCGAGGTACGTACCACCCACAGCGAGGAGAGCGTCTCCCTCTCCAGAGCGGTTGCCGAGTTGACGGTAGGTATCGAGGCCCTTGTTGTAGAGCTCCAACGCTTCCCGATAGCCTCCATATTCCGCGATGTTACCTAAGTCAAGCAGAAGGCTGGCCTCCCTGTCGCGGGTGCCGATCGCTTGGCTGATCTCCAGAGCCTGGGTGTATCTCTTTTTCGCCTCGACGGAGCTTCCCTGGCCAGCCTCAAGATTACCTAACTGCTGTAGCGCCTGCGCCTCGCCCTCACGGATGCCGATCTCCCGGGTAAGAGCCAGACTTTGTTCGATGTGCTGCCGTGCCTCGATGGGCTTCCCCTGCTGTTGTTCGAGTCGACCGAGATGGAGAAGCGTCGCGGAACGACCCCGCCGGTCGCCGCTCTCTTTCTGGAGAGCTAGAGCTTCCTCCAGAGAGGCTCGGGCCTTCTCGGTATCGCCAAGATTCATATAGACAAGTCCGAGATTGGAGATCAGGATTCCTCGCGCGAATGGATTTCCCTTCTCCAGCAGAGCCGGCAGGGCTTGGAGGTCAAACTCGACGGCCTCCTTGTACCGGCCCATGTTGTTGTAGAGTTGACCCAAGGACGCTAGCGAGATGCCTTCTCCCTCGCGGTCGCCCGCGTCCCTCTTAATCGCCAGAGCCTGCTGATGAAGTTCGAGCGCTTTGGAGAACTCGCCGAGTTCAGTGTAGGACAGGCCGACGTTTCCCAGGATGATTCCTTCGCCCCAGCGGTCCCCAATTTCCCGGGCAATTGCCAGGGCAGCCTCGCCTTGGCGCAGAGCCTCCGAGTACTCGCCCTGGTAGTAATATACCGCTATCATGTTGCTCAGAGCCGATCCCTCTCCCCAACGGTCGCCGATCTCGCGGAGCAGAATTCGCTCCTGGTGCCACCCTGCAAGGGCAGCCTCGTAGTTGCCGACCGCAGCCCCTTGCTCGGCAAGGGTGCCGATCAGGAGGGCTTGGACCTTCTTTCCCTTCTGCTCCATACTCCATCCTTCGTAGATCTTGACCTGCCGGGTCAGTACGGAGCTGCCGAATATCCGGGAGTGGTCTTCCGCGAAGCCATGAGCCAAATTCCTCCAAACGCCAGCCTCCTCAAGATTTCCCTCGGCCTCGCTCTGTACTGCGCTGTTGAGAAGTAGAGTTACGAGGGACTCAACCACGTAGCGATGATCGGCAACGAGCTCGGCAGCGGCCTCGGGCCGACCTTCCCGGCGTGCGGCCTGGTACCTGTCAATCAACTCTTGCGGCGGCAGAGAAGGCGGTTTCTCGGCAAAGGCGAGACCTGCAAGGCAAATCACGGCCAGAATTGCGGTGAAGAAACGCCGATCGAAGCACATCTCGACTCTCCTGGTGACATCTCGGCGGGTGCACCCCATAGACCGGGAATCAGCGTTGATTATATACCGTTACCGTCCGAAGGCTTGGCGGAACTCGTCCCCGCCATCCTCCCCGTCAGCTGCGGCCAGGCGCTGCCAGACGAGCGCTCTCTGGTGTCTTGGCTGACGCCCGGGACAAGGAGGTCGTGAAATCCCTCGCTCGAGTGGAGGGGTGCGTGCAGGTCCTCGGGATCGGCGTTCCAGCGCGGTCCGGCGCTCCAGCTCCTCGATCTCCAGGCGGACGACGTCGCGCGTGCTCATCCGGCAAAGTAGGGGGGAGAGGGCCCGCTGGTGGTGATCCGGCCCCCGCCGGGAGAGGGGCCAAGGGTGAGGTATGATAGTCCGCTCCGCGTTCTCCGAGGACGCGGTGGAATGACCCCTGGCAAACCCACGTTGAGATTCCCTGGTCGCGGTTGCAGATGTCGAAGACGCCGTCCATCCTCGTCGAACGTGCCCGTACGCACAACCTGAAAGGGATCAGTTGCCGGATTCCCCACCGGGCGGTCACCGTGGTGACCGGTCCGTCCGGAGCCGGCAAGTCCTCCCTCGCTTTCGACACCGTCTTTGCCGAAGGGCAGCGGCGGTTCGTCGAGTCGATGTCCACCTACGCACGGCAGTTCCTCGACCAGATGGAACGTCCGCCGGTCGACTCCATCGACAACATCCTGCCCGCCGTGGCCCTCGAAGCCAAGAACGCGGTGCGCAACGCCCGTTCGACCGTGGGGACGATCACCGAGGTGATGGACGTCCTGCGCCTCCTCTACACCCATCTCGGCGAGGTGGGCTGCCCGCATGGGCACGGGCCGGCGCGGACGTTCACGACTGAGGAGGCCGCGGTCGATCTGGCCGCGGGCGCGGCCGGCGACCCGTTCCTGCTGGTGGTGCGGCTCCCGCGGCCCCCCAAGGGGATCGACCGGGGGAGCAACCAGGGAGCCGACCAGGCCCTGGCCGAGCTGATTCGCCAGGGATTCCAGCGGCGGCTCGACGGCGAAGAGGTCGTCCGCATGGAGCCGGGGACGAAGTGGCCGGCCCGGCTCGACCCGCTGCCGCTGGTCCTCGGCCGCTTCCCGGCTCGCGCCGATGCCACGGCACGCATCCTCGACACGCTCGAGCAGGCCTGGAAGATGACCGGCGGCCGGGTCGAGGCCCGCGGCCCGCGCGGGGTCCGCTACTACAGCCGCGAGCTCTCCTGCGCGGTCTGCGGCGAGACCGTGCGGCGGCCGACGCCGGCCCTCTTCTCGTTCAACTCCCCGCTCGGGGCCTGCCCGACCTGCCAGGGGTTCGGCCGCGTCATCGGCATCGACCGCGAGCGGGTCGTCCCCGATCCCCGGCGGACCCTCTCCGAGCGCCCCATCGCGCCGTGGAACACGCCGGCCTACGAGGAGCTCTACGACGACCTCCTCAAGGCCTGCCGCAAGCGGGGTGTCGCTCTCGATGTCCCCTGGGGCGAGCTGCCGGAGGAGGACCGCGCCTGGGTGTGGAGCGGCGGCGGCAAGTTCAGTAACCTGGACGAGTTCTTCGAATGGCTGGAGGGGCGCACCTACAAGGTCCACGTGCGCGTGCTCCTCGCCCGCTACCGGGCCTACAACCCATGCCCCGACTGCGGCGGGACCCGCCTCCAGCCGGAGGCCCTGGCGGTCCTGCTGGAGGGGAAGACCCTGCCCGAGCTGGCGGCGCTGAGCGTCGAGCAGCTCCGCGCCTGGCTGCGCGAGCGGCGGTGGACGGACCGCCAGCGCGAGGTCGCGAGCCACCTGATCGACGAGCTGACCGAGCGCATCGAGGTGCTCCACCGTGTAGGGCTCGACTACCTGACCCTGGACCGGCAGGCGCGCACCCTCTCCGGCGGTGAGACGCAGCGCATCCACCTGGCCGCGGCCCTCGGCTCCGGACTGACCAGCACCCTCTACGTGCTCGACGAGCCGACCATCGGTCTCCACCCCCAGGACAGCGAGCGCCTCCTCGGTCTGCTCCGCGACCTCGCGAAGCGGGGCAACACGGTCCTGGTCGTGGAGCACGACCGGACGCTCATCCGCGGCGCCGACCACGTCATCGATTTAGGTCCGGCGGCCGGCGAGCGCGGCGGGCAGGTGGTGGCCGAGGGCCCGATCGAGGCCATTCTGGCCTGCGAGGAGTCGCTGACCGGCCGCTATCTGCGCGAGCGCCCGCCGACTCCGGCCCGCCGGCACATGGCCCGCTTCCGGCGCGAGCAGGGCTGGGAGAGCCTGGACCAGGAAATCTCCTCTCTGCCCCAGATCTCCATCCGCGGCGCCCGCGCCCACAACCTCAAGGGCGTCGACGTGGACTTCCCCCTCGGCGCCCTGGTGGCCGTGACCGGGGTCTCCGGGTCGGGCAAGTCGACCCTGGTCGAAAACGTCCTCTACGGTACCTACCAGAGGGCGCGCGGGGTGGTGGACGTCGAGCCCGGCCCGTGCGACGCCCTGCTGGGGCTCGACGGGCTGGAGGACGTGACCCTGGTCGACCAGCGGCCTCTCGGGCGGTCGAGCCGGTCGAACCCGATCACCTACATCAAGGCCTACGACGAGATCCGCAAGATCTTCGCCGGCACCTCGGAGGCCCGGGCGCGCCGGATCACGCCGGCGCACTTCTCGTTCAACGTGGAACGCGGGCGCTGCCCGACCTGCGAGGGGACCGGGATCACCGAGGTCGACATGCAGTTCATGGCGCCGGTGACCGTACGGTGCGAGACCTGCCAGGGGCACCGCTTCCGCCCCGAGGTGCTGGCCGTCCGCGTCAAGGGCCGCAACATCGCCGAGGTCCTGGAGCTGACGGTGGACGCGGCCCAGGACTTCTTCGCCGACCAGAAGCGCCTCTGCCGGCGGCTGCGCGTCCTCACGGAGGTCGGGCTCGGCTACCTGCGGCTCGGCCAGCCGACCTCGACCCTGTCGGGCGGCGAGGCGCAACGGCTCAAGCTGGCGAGCTTCCTCGACCGGCCGGCCGCGGAGAGGCCGCGGCTCTTCCTCTTCGACGAGCCGACGACAGGCCTCCACCTGGCCGACATCGACCTCCTCTACCACACGCTGCGCCGGCTGGTGCAGCGGGGCGACGGCGTGGTGCTGGTCGAGCACAGCCCGGACCTGATCGCGCGCTGCGACTGGATCGTCGACCTGGGCCCCGGCGGCGGCACGCACGGCGGCGAGCTCCTCTACTCCGGCCCGCTCGAGCCGTTCCTGGACCACGCCGAAAGCCCCACCGCCGACGAGCTGCGGCGCCATCTACGCTGGCCGGAACGGGAGGCGATGGCCGCGGTGGGGTGAGGTTGGCAGGAGGGGGAATCAGGAAGGAACCCCGCCGTGTTCTGGCTGGGGACACCGAGTTGCAGCGGTGCGAGCCACCGCTTACGATGAGAATGCCATGGAATCGGTCAGCACCGCCCCCATCGCTTCGGACCGCCACCCCCGCTTCTTCTGGGTGGGGACGATCGCCGGCGTGCTGCTGGGCATGGTCTTCCTGATCGCCGTCTGGGGCAAGGCTCTCGACCCGGCCTCGTTCGTGGAGCAGATCCGCCTGGAGAAGCTGGACGTCCTGCTCTCCGCCGAGGCCGTGGTGCTGATCGCCCTGGCGCTGGAAGCCGGGCTGGGGCTCGCGCTCCTGCTGGGCGTGCGCCGGCTCTGGGTGCTCGTCCCCACGGCCCTCCTGGTGGCCTTCTTCCTGCTCCTCACCGGCCGCGCCTGGTACCTCACCGCGCACGGCCTGCGCAGCGAGGAGGCCGGCTGCGGCTGTTTCGGCAACCTGGTGCAACGCACGCCGGCGGAGGCCTTCTGGCAGGATCTCCTGCTCCTGGCGCCTCCCCTGGCCCTGGCCTTCCTGGGCCGCGACCGGCAGGGAACGCGCTTCCCTCCCGTGCGGACCGCGGCCGTCAGCCTCGCCGCCGTCGCCGTGGCGCTGTTCGCCTGGAAAGCGCCGGAGCTGCCCGTGGACGATCTGGCGACGCGGCTGCGCCCCGGGGTCCGCATCGATGAGATCTGCGCCGGCGACGATCCGCCGGTCTGCCTGAGCACTGTCGCCGCCGGCCTGCTGCGGGGCGAGCACCTGGTGATCATCGCGGACGTGGACGATCCCGCCCTGGGCACGGCGATGGACTCGCTCAACGCCTACGCCAGCCAACCCGGCGGTCCGCGGGTCTGGATGCTGAGCTCCTCAGCGCCGGAGAAGCTTTTCACCTTCCGCTGGACCCGGGGCCCCGCGTTCGCGGTGGTCGAGACGCCCGCGGCGCTGCTACGGCCGCTCTACCGGCGCCTGCCGCGCGCCTTCCGGGTGAAGGACGGCCGGGTGACCGAGACCTATGCCGGCCTGCCGCCTCTCTCTCAGATCGCGGCTGCTTCCCTTTTCGAAAGGTCAACGACATGACGCACAACCGAGCTTTCCTCCGCGCAGCGGCCCTGCTCGCCCTCGCCCTTCCGGCCCTCCTTGCGGCCCTGCCGGGTGTCCCTGCCCGCGCGCAGGGGACCCCCTCCGACAGCGTGCTGCGCGGCTTTGCGCCGACCGGCGATTACACGCTCCTGGTCAACGGCCAGGCGGACCAGGGTGCCCAGATCTACCGCAGCGACAGCATCCCGGCCTACCTGATCATCGGCTCCGCCCTGCCCTCCCCCGTCCTGCTGACACCGCGGGACGGGATGAAGGTCCAGACGGTCAGCCTCCTGAAAGTCGCCAAGAAGCCGGACGGCACGGTCGACCTGCTGGCCGATGCCGCGCTGACACCCCAGGGGAAGTTCCAGGTGACGGGCGAGAGGGTGACGTTCACCTCCCAGGGCAAGCCGGCGAGCCTGGTCCCCAGGCCGCCGCTGGTGGGTCTCAAGAAGGCCGCCGAGCTCAAGGCGCACAGCCCCGAGTACGTGCGGGGCGCGAGCGTCTACAAGCCCAATCCGCAGATGCTCGCGGCGTTGCGCAAGCAGGCGCAGCCGGTGCGGGTGCGGGTCTTCTTCGGCTCGTGGTGCCCCCACTGCAAGGAGAACCTGCCGCACCTCCTCCGCGTCGAGGACGAGCTCAAGGGCTCCAAGGTCCAGTTCGAGTACTTTGGCCTGCCGAAGCCGCCCGCGGCCTGGCAGGATCCCGAGGTGCAGCGCCTCAACGTCAAAGGGGTGCCGACCGCGGTCGTCTACGTCAATGGGAAGGAGATCGGCCGCATCGTCGACAGCAACGACTGGACGAAGCCGGAGGCGTCGCTGAACAAAGTCCTGAGCGGGGGCGCGGGCAAGGCGGGCCGGTAATCGAGGGAATCGAGGGAATCGAGGGAATCGAGGGGGCTCAGGACCGCGACGGAGCGGTCACCTCGGACGTGGCCGTGGTGCGGAGGATCGCCTCCTCCAGCACCTGGAGGTTGACCGGCTTGGTGATGTGCATCAGGAAGCCGGCGTCGCGGCTCTTCCGGACGTCCTCCTCCATGCCGTAGCCGCTCAGGGCGATCCCGCGCAGGCCGTGGCGGTTGGACAGCTCGCGCATCAGCTCCAGCCCGCTGCCGTCCGGCAGCCCGAGATCGCTGATGACGAGGTCGATGCCGCGCGCTCCGTCCTGCGCCGCGGGGCCACGGACCTCCGCCAGCGCCTCCGTCACGCTGCCGGCGATCGAGACACGGTGCCCGCAGATCCGCAGCAGCTCGCCCAGGGCGTGGGCCGTGTCCTGGTGATCCTCGACGAGCAGGATGTGCAAGGGGCGCAACGGCTGGGACGAGGAAGCGGGCAGCGCTTCCAGCCCTGGCACCTCTGTCGCCGGCATGGACACCGCCGGCACGCGGCCGACCGGCAGACGGACGGTGAACGTGGCGCCTTGTCCACTGCCGCCGCTCCGGGCCGAGATCTCGCCGCCGTGCAGCTCGACGATGGCCCGGCTGATGGCGAGCCCGAGGCCGAGGCCCGCCTGCCGTGCCGAGTTTGGCTCCCCCTGCTCGAAGGCGTTGAAGATGCGCGGCAGCAGCTCCTCCTCGATCCCCTGACCCGTGTCGGAGACCTCGACGATGATCTCCGGGGGCGCCGGGGGCACCGGCGCCAGCTCGTCGCGCCAGGAGCGCACCTGGATGCGCCCGCCTTCGGGCGTGAACTTGACCGCGTTGTTGAGGAGGTTCCAGAACACCTGGGTCAGGCGGGAAGGATCGGCCCACAGGGTCCCCGCAGAGCTGGCGAGATCGACCTCCAGGGAGAGCCGGCCGGAGGCGGCGTGCTCGCCGCAGCAGGTCCGGATCGTGTGCTCGAGGACCTGCCGCAGGTCGGTCGCCTGGCGCTGCAGCTCGAGCTTGCCCCGGCTGATCCGCGTCAGGTCCAGGAGGTCGTCGATCAGGCGCGCTTCCAGCTCGATATTGCGCCGGATCATCGACAGGTCGTCGAGCAGGCGGGGCGGAGCTCGTCGCTGCTGGCCTCCAGGCTGGAGACGGTGGCCAGGACCGGAGTCAGCGGCGTGCGCAGCTCGTGGCTGAGGGTCGCCAGGAAACGGTCCTTCGCCTCGTTCATGGCCTCGGCCGCAGCCCAGGCGCGCTCCAGCTCCCGCTCGGCCTGCCGCCGCTCGGTGATGTCGATAAAGGTGACGACGCAGCCCTCGATGCGCTGCTCCGGGCCCCAGAAGGGGCTCGCCGAGACGATCAGGTCGAGCCGCCGCTCCGGGCCGGAGAGGCTCGCCTCCAGCCCGCGCACGCGGCGGCCGGCCAGCGGCTGGGAGAGGAAGGACTCGACGTCCGGGTACACGGGGTCGCGGAAGCTCCAGCGGGAAGGCCTCGACGAAGGGCTCGTACAGGACGTGCCTCTCGCTCAGGCGGTGGATCTCGCGGCTGGTCCGCAGGATCCTGCCCTGCCGGTCGCAGACGACCATGGCCTCGGCGACCTCTTCCAGGATCGAGCGGGTGAGCCTCTCGTCGGCGACGATCTGCTCGTTGCGCTTCTGCTCCGTCAGGTCCGTCACCACGAGGCAGAGAACGGGTTCCTCGTCGTCGATCAGCGGCAGGGTGGTCAGGGAGAGGTAGGACGGCACGCGGACACCGTCGGAAGCGCGCAGCTCGACCTCGGCCTGCCCCTCCCCTTCCGCGAGGAGCGCCTGGAAGAGGGCCTGGCTCGCCAGGTCGAGAACCGGCAGCAGGGACGAGCCGGCGAGGCTGCTCAGCGGGGCCTTGACCAAGCCGGCGAAGCAGGCGTTGCAGTACAGGACGACCCCCGTCCGGGTCAGGGTGACCGCGCCCTGCCGCATCCCTTCGATCATCAGCCGGTACGGCCGGTCGGCGCTCTTGAGGGTGTAGACCTTCTCGCCGCCGCTCCCCTGCTCCGTGACGACGAGGGCGTCCACCTCGCCATGGCGGATCGCGCGCAAGGTCTCCTCGGCCTCCTGGAGGCGGGAGCGGAGGTCTTCGAGCTCCAGGTTGGGGTCGTACGACGTCTCGGCCATTCCAGGTCCCTCTCAGGTCCGGCGCTGCATGCCGAGTCCGGTCAGCAGCCGCTGCGGGTCCGAAAGATCGCCCACCAGGCGCCGCGGGGGGAAAGGAAACTTCTTGATCAACGTCGGCGTGGCGAAGATCCGATCCCCTTCGGCAAGGTCGGGCTGCTGGTAGATGTCGATCACTTCCAGAGCGTAGTGGCCCTGCAGGTACTCCTCGCAGAACCCCTTGAGGCAGGCGACGGCGCGGCTCGAGCCCGACGTCGCTCCGGTCACGTAGAGACAGAGCGCGAAGCTCTCGCCGTCAGCAGGAGGGACCCGCTCACCCGCCGCAACGTCTCGGGGCTCGCCGGTCATCACGGCTCAGCCCCGCGGCCGGATGTCGAGTCCCACCAGGACGCGCTCGGAGTTGGAGAGGTCGCCGATGATCTTGCGGATCGGCTGCGGCAGGCGGCGCACCAGGGTCGGGATCGCCAGGATCTGGTCGCTGCGCGCGAGGTGCGGGTTGGCGACCAGATCGATCACCTCGATCCGGTACTGGCCGGCCAGGTGCTGGTCGCAGAATTGTCTCAGGTTCGCCAGCGCGGCGACCGACTTCGGCGTCTGGCCGGCGACGTAGAGGCGCAGGTCCCAGAACTCACCCTCGGTTCCGGGATTGGGTGGCGGCTGAACGTCCTTCTTCTCGCTCTCGTGCGTCATCATCAGGTCCTCCTCTCCGGGGAGGGAGCTTCGGTTCGCCGCATCCTGGCCATGTCCCTCCGGTCCTCCAGGAGCTGTTCCTCCCGCGTCCTCTCTTCGGAGAGGATACGCTCCGCCTCGTCCTGCTCGGCGTTCGAACTCCAGGCGCAGGGCGGTGATCCGGGCCTCCAGCGCCTGGCGTTTGCGCTCCAGGTCCCGCTGCCGCAGCTCGATCTGCCGGCGACGCTCCACGACGGCCGCCCTCTCCTGCGCTTCCTGTGCCAGGCGGGCCGCCCCGGTGAGGGCGCCGCCCTCTCCCAGGTAGACCTCGACCAACCGGACGCCTTCGCTGGTGAGCACCAGCTCGCGCACCTGGTTGGAGTGGGCCATGCCGCGCGATTTGATGACGCTGATCAGCCGGTTGCGCTCTCCGTTGGTCTCCACCTCGCGCACCAGCAGCCAGGCGTCCATGATCGACGAGATACCGACGTCCGTCGTCTCCAGGTCCAGTCCGTGGGTGAGGCTGTTGAACACGCCCGTGATCTCGTGCGCCTTGAGGAGGTCCACCAGGCGCATCAGCATGGCCTTGACGTCCTCCGACGTGCCCACGGAGAGGAAGTTGGTGATCGGGTCGAGCACCACCGCCCTCGGCTGGAAGTCCCGGACCTCCTTGTAGATCGTCACCAGGTGCCGCTCCAGGCCGTGCAGCGTCGGGCGGGCGGCGTGGAACCGGAGCAGCCCCTGGTCCAGCCAGGGCTGGAGGTCGATGCCGACGGACCGCATGTTGCGGACGACCTGGCGCGCCGACTCCTCGAAGGCGAAATAGATGCAACGCTCGCCGCGCCTGCAGGCGGCGTCGACGAAATGGGCGGCCAGGCTGGTCTTGCCGGTCCCCGCCCGGCCCGAGACCAGGACGCTGCTGCCGCGGAAGAAGCCCTGTCCGCCCAGCATCTCGTCGAGGCCCGAAACGCCCGTCGGGATCCGCTCGGCGGGCGCCCCGTGCGTCAGGCCGAGGGAGGTGATGGGCAGCACCTCGATGCCGCGCTCGTCGATCAGGAACGGGTATTCATTGGTGCCGTGGATGCTGCCGCGGTACTTCACCACGCGCAGCCGGCGGGTGGCGAGCTGCTCGGTCACCCGGTGGTCGAGCAGGATGACGCAGTCGGAGACATACTCCTCGAGGCCGTGGCGGGTCAGCGCCCCTTCGCCGCGCTCGGCGGTGATCACGGCGGTCACCCCCCTGTCCTTGAGCCAGCGGAACAGCCGGCGCAGCTCGGACCGCAGGATGCCCTCGTTGGGCAGTCCCCCGAAAAGGACCTCCAGGGTATCGAGCACGACCCGCTTGGCGCCGACCGAGTCGATGGCGTAGCCGAGGCGGATGAACAGCCCCTCGAGGTCGTACTCGCCCGTCTCCTCGATCTCGCTGCGCTCGACGTGCACGTACTCGATCACGAGCTTGCCCTGGCGCTCCAGCTCTGCGACGTCGAAACCGAGGGAGCGCACGTTGGCGGCCAGCTCCTCGGGGCTCTCCTCGAAGCTGACGAGGACGCCCGGCTCACCGAATTGCGTCGCGCCGCGGACGAGGAACTCCATGGCCATCAGGGTCTTGCCGCACCCGGCGCTACCGCAGACCAGGGTGGGGCGCCCGGCCGGGAGCCCGCCCGCCGTGATCTCGTCCAGGCCGGCGATCCCGGTCGCGGCCTTGGCGATCCCGGTGGGAGCCTGCACGGGCGTGTGAAGCGGCGCTGTTCGATTCTCCATGGTGTTCGTGCTCAAGGCCCTCCCCCGACGATCTGAGTATGCCACGGCCGGGCTGGGACGACCAGCACATCCGCCGGGCCGCCCCGACGGGGGATTTCCCCGAAGCCCGCAACCTGTTGTACTCTCCTCAGACAATGAGAGATGTTAAAACTGCGGGCGAAGTCGCCCGAATCCGGAAGATGCTGCAGGCCTCGATCCGATTCGCCAGCCTCTCGAACCGCGAGGTCGAGCGGCGGATGGGCTTCAGCAACCACAGCGGCTATCTGAGCCGCCTTTTCCACGGCTCGCGGGAGCTCAAGCTCCGGCAGCTCCTCGACATCCTGGAGGCCGTCGGCATCCCGCCGGCCAACTTCTTCCAGGCTGTCTTTCCCAACCCGCTGGAGGAAGGGGATCCGGCGCGCATCCAGAAGGCGCTGGAGCACATGTCCGCGGCCCCCGAGCCCGGCGGGCCTTCGGAGCCGGGATCAACCTGATCGAGCCGCCCGCTACGACGGCGCTGCCGCCGCCTGGATGGCGTTCCACTCCCGGCACGCCTCTTCGAAGCTTTGATTGTCTGCAGTTTTGCGGCCGCACCCTCGGCATTCGATCCAGCCGAGCATCAGGCCGGCGCGGCCGGCGCCAACCTGGACGCTGGCGGCGGGCGGCCTGCCACAGACCGTGCACGGGCGGAGCAGCCTGGACGAACCCTGACTCGGCGGGTACTCCGGAGCTCTTCCCCTCACCTCGAGCCCCCCGGCGTAGATACCTCTAGAAACTTCCAAGAGCGTTAGAATACTGAAAAGAGGATACCACAGATTTTCAGCCATGCGGAACGCGCGCCGTAGCGGACCAGGCGGACCAGGAGGTTGAACGGGCGGGCGACGCGGCGGGCCAGATAGCCGATCGGACGGCGGGGAGGGCCGTAGATCGCATCGATTTGGGCGCGGGTGAGGAAGACGGCGGCGAGCAGCGACCGGGCCAGCCGCACCGGCTCGGGGCGGTCGCTCGGCTGTGTCCGGAAGAGGCCCATGCGGAGCGAGGCGGCATAGCGCTCGTCGAGCCGGCCCGCCAGGATGTGCCGCAGGACCACCGCCTCGCCGGTCTCGCCCGTGGTGAGGTCGGACCCCAGGGCGAGCGCGGCGCACAACCGGCGAACGGCCTCGGCCTCGGATGCGGCGACGTCCCGCGCCACCAGTCCGCCCGCGCGCCGGGCGAGGTTCTCGTCCTCATGGAGCCCGAGGTCGATCAGGTCGGCCACCATCTTGAGCAGGGGGTAGGAATCGGGCCACCAGCCGTGCTGCCCGAGGCCATGCACCAGCGTGTGCGCCGCCTGCACCTCCCTGGACGGGACGAAGCAGCGGCCGGCCATCCCGGGCACCGGCGCCAGCAGGCCGCGGCCCTCCAGCGCCTCCGCCGTGGCCGAGGCGATCCCGTCCAGGCGGACCCCCAGGACCAGCCGGTGAATCTCGACGACCCCGCCCAGCGGATGGGAAAGAGCGGCGAGCTGGTGCTCGGCGTCGGGCAGGCCGGAGCCCTGCCAGCCGCGGTCGAGCAGGGTGCGCCGCAGCTCGCCGGCGCGACCGGCCGGGACCAGGAGGTCGACGTCCCCGGCCGCCCGCCGGCCGAGGGCTCCGGGGCCGGAGGCCTCCAGGGCGGCGAACTTGAGGAGCACCAGCGGCATGGAAAGCTCGGCCGCCACCGTCGCGACGTCCTGGACGAGGCCCTGGAGGCGCAGGCCCTGGGCGGTTGCGCCAGCCTGGTCGCGGTGGAAGCCGAACGCGCCCTCGGCCCCCAGCTCCGCGGCAAGGCGCTCCCTCCCCTGACGGGCGGCGATCCGCGGCGACATCTCGAACCGGCGCGCCGCCGCCAGTGCCGCCTGGGGATCGACCGCGGGGCCAGGCTCTCCCACTGGCCCGAAGGCACGCAGCAGCATCCACCGCACCTCAGGCGGTACCTGGAGGGCAGGCGGTGAGAAGCGGATCGCACGGGGCATCGAAAGGAGGATAACGCGCCGGAGCCCACCCCGCCCGCTCCGGCACAGGGCTCACCCGAGAGCGTCACGGGGCGAAGCTCGCCGAGCCCTGGCCTCACTCTGCTGAAAAAGGGGCTCTCTGCGCCGAGGTGCAGGTCAACTCGTACAAACCTCCGGCGCCATGATGCCATGGGGGAACCGGTGCGGTACGATGGAGCCGTGCTCCCCCTGGCTCTGCGCCTCGCCTGCGCCGCTTTCGCGACCGTCCTGGCGCTGCTCGCGGTCTCCCGCCATCACACCCTGCGCGGCGAGCGGGAGGCGCAGACCGCCTGGCTCGAACGCTCGGGAGTGCGGGTCGACCCGCGTCTGGCGCGGGAGCTGGCGCGTGAGCCGGACCCGGACGGCGTGCGGCTGCGGGCGGCCCGGGCGGTGTTGGCGAGCGAGATGAAGCGCGCCGGTTCTCTCGACCCGGCGACGCCGGAGGGGCGGGCGGAGCTGCGGCAGAGCGCCGCCCGGCTGGAGGAGACGGCGCGGCAGGCGGGCGAGGTCCTGGCACGCCGGCCGGTCTCGTGGGAGGCCGCCATGGTCCTCGGCGCCGCCACCTGGCAGGGGTGGGCCAACGCCCGCGACCCGCGCCTCTTCACCACGCCGGAGCACTGGGAGGAGCCGCTCCTCGCGGCCCGCCGCCTGGCGCCGGCCAAGCGCGAGCCGCTCCGCCTCCTGGCCGCGGCCTACCTGCAGATCTGGCCGGCCCTCTCGCCGCGCAAACGGGAGCGCACCCGCATCCTGGTGGCCGAGCTGCTGCGCGACCCGGAGGACCTCAGGACGTTCCTCGATCCCTGGCTCGCCGCGGCCACCGACAAGCAGACCCTGGTGTCCGCGCTCCCCCCGGACCCGCGGGCCTGGGAGCGGGTGCAGCAGCTCTTCGCCAGCCGCGGCGACTGGACGGGGTTCCGCGCCGCCCAGGTGGGCTGGGACCGGACGCTGCGGGCGCAGCTCCAGACCCGGCTCGCCGAGGCCAACGAGCATCTCGACCAGGGGCACCTGCGCGAGGCGCGCGGCCACTATCTCGCCGTTGCCGGCGAGGTGCGCCCGGATCCGCGCGATCAGGACCTGTTGAACGCGGCCCTGACGGACTGCCCCGCCGGCCCGGTCGGTACCGAGACGGCGGAGCGGCTCGGCCGGCAGCTCGACTGGGTCGTGAAGAGGTGCCAATTCGCCGGCTGCCCTCTTTCCCCTCCTGCCCTCAAGCGCCTGGCACGCCTGGCGGGCGATGCCTCGCCCCCGCAGGAGGCCATGGCCTTTCTCTTCGCCGGCGACCTCCCCGGGGCCCTGGATCTGGAACGGCGCTCGGAAACTCTCTGGAGCGAGCCCTGGGCCCCCTACCTGGTGGCGAAGGCGCGCGTCATGACCCAGCGGCAGCGCTTCGACGAAGCGAAGGCCGCGCTCGACCTGGCCCACGCCTCCTGGTGGCGGCGGCCCGCCTACTGGCTGGCACGCCGCGAGCTGGCCAGGGCCGGCGGCGACATCGGCGCCGGGCTGCAAGCCGAGGGCAAGCTGCGCGAAGCTCCAGGCGCGCGAATGGCCGGCCTGGGCCTGGACCTGGCAGCGGGAGAGCGCCCGCCTGGAGATGCTGATCGACGGTCCGGCGCGCGGCATCGAGGTGCAGCTCGACGAGGTGCCGGAAAACGGCGCGATCGTCGAGCCGCGGCTGGACGGCGCCGTGCTAGGAGCGTTTCCGGTGTTTCCGGCGCGGCCCCTGGCCCTGGACCTCACCCTGCGGCCGGGGCTGCACCTCCTGGAGATCGGCTCCGTGGGCGGCGGCAGGTTGGTGCCGGGGGCCGTCCGCCTGCGCTGAGGCGCCGGACACTTCGACGACCACGGCAGCGCCGGCCAGCACCGCCAGGGTCAGGGCGTTGCCCGGCATCGTCAGACCGAAGTCGAGGACCTCGTGGACACCGACGGCGGCGAGCGCGCCGAGGACGGCCAGCGCCGCCGCGCGGTCCTCCGAGCGACCCGCGCCGGAGAGCACCGCGGCCAGGCGCAGGACCAGGGGGACGAGCCCGGCCGCGAGCAGCAGGAGGCCCAGGACGCCGGTCGTGGCCAGCAGCTCCAGCAGGTCGCTGTGGGCGTGCCACCAGGTCCCCTGGAGATCCGGAGGCTGCACCGCGGGGAAGGCCTCGCGGAATGTGCCGAGCCCCGTCCCAGTGGCCGGGAACCGCTGCCAGAGGTCGACCACGGCGCCGTACTCCCGCCACCGAGCGCCCCAGCTCGCGTCGCCCGCGGTGGTGGTCAGGATCCTCCCGAGCCCCTCGCGCAGGCCTACCGCCGCCACCACGGCGATCCCCGCCGCGGCGGCGCCCAACCCCAGAACGGCCGAGCGCCAGCGGCGGCGCACGGCCGCGACGAGCAGCCCTTGCGCACCGACACCCGCCACCGCGGCCAGCAGGCCGCCGCGCGACCCGGTGAAGGCGAGCCCGGTGAACAGGGTGAGCCAGAGCAGGCCGGGGATCGCCAGCAGGATCACCCGCCGCTCGACCAGCGGCTCCTTGCGGGCGCGGCGGGCCCCCCACCACACCGCGGCGAAGGCGACGGCCAGAGCCATCTCGAGGTAGAGCGCCAGGTGGTTCGGGTTGACGAAGGTGCCGTGCAGGCGGGGGCTGCGCGGGATGTCCACCCCCCAGAGGGAAGAAGAGCGCGCGAACCACTGCTGCGCGCCGAAGAAGACCTGGAAGAGCGCCCCGGCCAGCACGGCTCCGGCGAGCCAGCGCCGCCGGGCGCGCCGCCGGCCCACCGCCGCACCGGCCAGCAGGCAGGCCGCAGCAGCGGCCCAGGTCCGTGCCGCGGCCCGCGACGCCCCGGGGGCCAGGGTCAGCCGCGGCCCGCCGTCCGCCTCCACGCCGGGGAGCACGGCGGCCTGCCGCCAGGCCGCGGCGTGCCCGGGCGAAATCCGGGAGACGAGGGCCGGCGGCCAGGCGAGCGCCTGCAGGAGGCCGAGCAGGGCCACGGCGCCGAGAGCCGCCGCCGGGAAGGCCGCGGGCCGCAGGGCCGCCGGGCGGGCGACGGCCCACGCCGCCAGGGCCAGGGCGGCGAGCGAGAGCGCCTGCAGAAGGGCCACCGCCCAGGGCGTGACGCCGCCGAACGGCAGCGGGGCCCAGGCCAGCAGCACCGCCAGCAGGCCGGTCAGCGCGAGACCGGCATGGCGTATCATCGCGCTACCCTTCGGCTCGGCAGCGACCGGATCCATCGTGGCGGAGATCGTTCGTGGAGACACCATGCGTCTGAGAATCCTGACTTTCTCTATTGCAGCACTCGTCGTGACTGCGGGTAGCGCCCGGGCACAATTCATCCAGTATACGGAACCTGGAGGGCTGGATGACCGCCCCGTAGACCGCAAGACGCAGTTGGACCGCGAGGTGGAGACCGCGCGCTTCCACCTGGGCGCGTTGCGCGTGACCCCGTCGGCCGGCTTGCGCAATGTGGCTTACGTGCGCGACTTCTTCCAGACCGGGAACGACAACGCGGACTTCACGGCCACCCTCAGCGCGGGGCTCCGCGCCTATCTGCGGACCGGCGACAAGGTCGTCTGGGTGCCCCACGTCCTGCCCGAGTACGTCTGGTGGCGCGAACGGTCCGAGCAGCGGCGCGTGAACCAGCGCTTCGGGCTCACCACGTACGGGTTCTTCAATCGCATGACCCTGGAGGCGCTGGCGGAGCGGGACGAGCAGTTGCAGATCCTCACCCCCGAGCTGCCGCGGCTGGTCAATGCGCGGAACGACCGGATCGCGGTGACCACCGAGGTGAGGCCGACCGGCCATTTCTCCGCCTTCGCCAGGATCTCGCACGTCCAACAGGAGAACCTGACGGACGAGGAGGAGGGCGATCCGCAACGGGACCTCGGGCTGCTGGACCGCGAGGAGCTGGTGGCGCGTACGGGGGTGCGCTGGCGGCCGCGGGAGGGATGGATGGTGGGCGTGGGGGTCGAGCGCTCGCAGGTCGAGTTCACGCACCCGCTCCTCGACGCCTCGAACACCGGCACCGCCCCGGTGCTGGAAGCGCTGGTCGACCGCCGCCATTTCTTCGTCCAGCTCGACGTCGCCGCGCGCTCCCTGGAGGCCCGCAACGCCTCGCGCTTCGTGGATTTCGACGGCGTCACCGGCAGCGTGATCGTCTCCTTGCGCCCGCGGCAGCGGATCGAGGTCTGGACCTACGCGAACCGCAACCTGGTCTATTCGCTCTCGCCCAGCTACGCCTACCTCGACGACCGCCGCCAGGGGCTGGCCTTCGAGGTGAACTTGACGGAGCAGGCATCGGTGCGCGCCTTCGGGGAGATCGGGACCGACGACTTCATCTCCGCCTTCTCCGGCAGGCCGGAGCGGACCGACGACGTCACCTCCTATGGCGGCTCTCTCCGCATCATCTTCCCCGGCTCCATCCAGGTGATCGCGCGGGCCCTGCGCAGCAACTTCGTCGCCGACACCGGTCAGGATCGCTCCTACGTGTCCGGAGGCGTCACCGTCATCCTGGGCCGGCTTTAGGGCTTTAGGAGCCCCCTCTGGACCGGGGACCGGTGTTCCGTGTATGCTATAGGGCGGTAAGCTTTCTACAATGAAGCAGATAGTCAGCCTCACCTCCGTCGTCCTCTCCCTCGTTCTGCTGGCCGGCCCCGCGTCCGGACAGGCTCCGGACAAGAACCCGTCCTACCGGATCGGCCCCCGGGACCTTTTGGAGATCAAGGTCTTCGAGACCGAGCAGCTCAACGTCAGCCGGCGCGTCGCCGAGGACGGCACCGTCTCCCTGCCCCTGGTGGGAGACGTGGAGGTGGCGGGTCTGACCGAGACCCAGGCGGCCCAGAAGATCAAGGAGGCCCTGGAGGAGAAGCTGCTGAACCGCGCCTCCGTTTCGGTGCAGGTGCTGGAGTACCGCTCGCGCCCGATCTCGGTGATCGGCGCCGTCCGGCAGCCCGGCAGCCTCGCCCTGTCGGGGCGCTGGACCCTGCTCGAGGCGCTCACCGCCGCCGGCGGCCTCGCCGATGGCAACGGCGGCGTCGTCTATGTGCTGCGCCGGTCCGACAACGGTCTTTCCGACCAGGTCGCGGTCTCCGTGCAGGACCTCATGGCGCGCGCCGACCCCCGGGTCAACATCCCGATCTTCGCCGGCGACCTGATCAACGTGCCCGTGGCGGTGGAGGTGGTGGTCTACTGCATGGGCGAGGTGCAGGAGCCCGGCTCGGTCTCGTTCAAGAGCTCGGAGCGCATCTCCCTGCTCACCGCCATCGCGCGCACCGGCGGCCTGACCGACCGCGCCGGCAAGAAGGTCATCATCAAGCGCAACCTGCACGGCATCGCCTCGGAGCTGACCGCCGACTACAAGCGGATCCTCGCGGGGAAGGACCCCGACATCGAGCTGCAGCAGGGCGACGTCGTCTACGTCAAGGAGTCGTTCTTTTGATTTCCCAGCCTTCCCCGGCCCCATCCCAGGACGATCTCGGCTTCGGGCCGGAGACGGAATTCGACTTCAACCTGTCCGAATACCTCGGCATGGTGCGCCGCCACTGGAAGCTGGTGGCCGTGGCCTGCCTCGTCTCCCTGGTCGCCGCCGCCGTCCATTTCGCCATCACCCCCAAGCAGTACATGGCGACGTCGACCATCCAGATCGAGCGCCGCAACATGGCGCCGGTGGGGACCGGCCAGAGCCCGTGGTTCGAGAACTTCTGGAACCTGGAGTTCTACCCCACCCAGTACGAGCTGCTGCAGAGCCGCGGCCTCGCCGAGCGGGTGGTCAAGAAGCTCGACCTGATGGAGGACCCGAGCTTCAATCCGGGAGCCGGACCGGAGCGGGGAGGCGCCCGTGCCACGACGGCCGAGGACGATGAGGCGACCCTGGGCCGGCTGGCGAGCCAGGTCAAGGGCGGCCTGTCGGTCGAGCCGGTGCGCAACACCCAGCTCGTGCGGCTGTCGTTCTCCTCCGCCTCCCCCGAGTTCGCGGCCCGGGCGGCCAACGCCTTCGGGGAGTCGTTCATCGACATGGGGGTGGAAGACCGCTACACCTCGGCCGGCAAGGCCTCGACGTTCCTGGGCTCGCAGATCGAGAGCCTGAAGCAGGAGATCTCGGACAAGGAGGCCCAGCTCCAGGCCTTCAGCCGGCGCAGCGACATCGTGGTCCTGGAGCCCGGCCAGAACGTGCTCCTGCAGCGTCTCGAGTCGCTCAACACCAGCCTGATGGACGCCAAGAAGGCGCGCATCCAGAAAGAGGCGAGATATCACGAGATCACCACGGCCCCCGCCGAGACCGTGGCCGACAGCCTGGCCCCGGGCGTGGTCGGCGGCCTGCGGACGCGGCAGCTCGGGCTCGAGAGCCAGTACGAGACCAATCTCAAGACCTTCAAGCCGGATTGGCCCGAGATGGTCTCGCTGCGCGCCGAGATCGAGAAGGGACAGCAGCACGTCGACGAGGTCATCCGCGAGATGGTGAGCAAGGCCCGCAGCACGGCGTGGTCCGAGTACCAGACCGTGCTGCGCCAGGAGCAGTCGCTGAACAACGAGCTCGAGGCGTCCAAGCGCAATGCCATGGACCAGAGCTCGGCCGCCGTCCAGTTCACCAACCTCAGGGTCGAGATCGATTCCCGCCGCACGCTGCTCAACGAGCTGCTGAAGCAGCAGTCGGAGACCGATGTGGCGGCCCGCATGCAGGACACGCGCGAGTCGAACATCCGCATCATCGACTACGCCCTGGTGCCGGACGGCCCGTTCCGCCCCGCCCTGCGCAAGGACCTGACCTACGGCCTGCTCTTCGGCCTGCTGCTCGGCATCGGCGGCGCCCTGCTGATCGAGTTCCTCGACCGCACGATCAAGACGGCCGAGGAGGTCGAGCGGCGCCTGGGGCTGCCGACGCTGGCCGTGATCCAGGACATCGCCGACGTCGGCAAGGCCTACGGCTACTACTCCGCCTCCGGGTACGGCAACCCGCCGTCGGGAGAGCGCCCGCGCGTCCGGGCGAGCCGCTCGACGCCCGCCGGCTGGCTGGAGAAGAAGAAGGCACCCCCTTCGTCGCCGCCGCAGATCGAGCTGGTGCCGCACGAGAGGCCGCGCACGCTGATCTCCGAGTCCTACCGCTCGCTGCGCACCGCCCTGCTGCTGTCGACCGCCCGCGAGCTCAAGGTCATCGCCGTGACCTCGGCGGTGGCCGGCGAGGGCAAGACCGCCACCGCCGCCAACATGGCGGTGGTCCTCGCCCAGCTCGGCCGCCCGGTCGTGCTCGTCGACTGCGACCTGCGCAAGCCGCGCCTGCACCAGGTCTTCCACGTCTCCAACCGGATAGGCCTGGTCAACGCCCTGACCGGCTCCGCGGAGCTCGACGAGGTGATCCTGCCCACCGAGGTGCCGAACCTCTGGGTGATCCCCTCCGGGCCGACGCCACCCAACCCGTCCGAGCTGATCTCCTCCGACCGTATGCGGGAGACGCTCCGCGCGCTGCGCGCCCGCTTCGAGTCCATCGTCATCGACACGCCGCCCGCCCTGGCGGTCACCGACGCCACCCTGGTCGGCATCGCCGCCGACGGCGTGGTGCTGACCCTGCGCTGCAAAAAGGTGACGCGGGACGAGGCCCGCCTCGTCCGCGACCGCCTGCGGCAGGCGGACATCAAGATCCTCGGCGCCGTCCTCAACCGGTACCGGTCCCTCCAGGCGGGCGTCCCCCGCGGCTATCGCGAGTACGAGTCCTACGGGTACGGGGCGGAAGAGAGCGGGTCGAAGGCCGGATCCGCCGCCTGATGATCGACCTGCACTGCCATATCCTCCCGGGGGTCGACGACGGCGCCCAGAGCCTCGCCGAGGCCGTCGCCATGTGCCGGCTGGCCGCCGCCCAGGGCTGCGAGGCCATGGTGGCGACCCCGCACCAGCGCCGCGGCATCTGGTGGAACGACGACCGGGACCGGCTGCGCGCCCTCGCCCGCGAGCTCCAGGAGGCGGTGGGCGACGGTTTCCGCGTGCTGCTGGGCGGCGAGGTCCACGCCGACGCGGAGGTCCTCGACGAGGTGCAGCGCCTGCCGGACGGCGGTATCCTGAGCCTCGCCGGCTCGCGCTACCTGCTCCTCGAGCTCGCCGTCCACGGCACCCCGGACGAGGCCTTCCACCTGGTCCACGAGACCGCGGTCGCCGGCTGGCGGCCGATCCTGGCCCATCCCGAGCTCATCCCCTGGCTGGGGTCAGATCCGGGCCTGGTGGAGCGCCTCGTCCGCCTGGGCGCGACCGTGCAGGTGACGGCGATGAGCGTCACCGGCGACTTCGGCCGCCGGCCCATGCTGGACGCGCACCGCCTGCTGGAGGACGGGCTCGTCCATTACGTGGCCAGCGACTCGCACGACACCGCCCGCCGCCCGCCCGGCCTGCGCCGCGCCTACGAGACGATCGCCGCGCGCTGGAGCGAAGAGATGGCGCAGCGGCTGACCCTCGATCACCCCCGCGCCGTGATCGAGGACCGGCCGCTGCCGCCTCCCCCGGACCTCCTTGAAGGTGAAGCATGAAGCCAATCAAGCCCATCAAGCCAAGACTCGTCCTCTGCGCCGCCGCCCTGGCTGCCGTCCTGCTGAGCCCGGCCCCGCTGCGGGCCATCGACCCCTCCTACTTCGAGCTGCTGCGCGACGGCATCCACGAGTACGACCGCGGTAATTTCCCTATCGCGGCGAGGAGCCTGCGCCTGGCCTGTTTCGGCATGCTCGACGAGCCGGTGGCGCTGGCGGAGTGCCTCGCCCGCCTCGCCCTGGCCCAGGACAAGGCCACGGACCGGGAGGGGTTCCGCGAGACCTTCCGGCGCCTCGTCGTGCTGGAGGAGCGGTTCCAGGCGTACAGCCAGAGCACTCTCCCGCCGGAGGTCCGCGGCGCCCTGGAGGCGCGGCTGGCCGCGCTCATTCCCGCGGCGACCCTGGCCGGATCGCCGCCCGCCTTCCGCACCCTGGCAGGGCGCAAGCCGGAGGCCCAGACAGCCAAAGGCGCCGTCCAGGACCGGAGGGGCCGGGAGCAGCCCCGCAGCCAGCCGCCCGCGGCGAGCCCGCCCGCCGCGCCGCCCGGGACGACCGCGGACCCCGCAAACACCACACCCCCTGCCGTCGCTCCGGCCGGGCCGCGGCCCACATCGCCGATCACCGAAGAGGAGCAGAAGAAGCTGGCGACGGCGAAGCAGCTCCTGGCGGAAAAGGAGAAGGCACGCGACCTGCGGCAGGCCTTCCAGCTCGCCCGCGAGGTGGCCGACGCGCACCCCGACTCCAGGGAAGCGCATCACCTGGCCGGCGAGGCCGCCTACCGGGTGTCGCGCTGGCAGGAGGCCGCCGCCTACCTCCAGAACGGCGGCGGGCCCGGCGAGGACGAGCCGGAGCGGCTGTTCTATCTCGCCGTCTCCCTCTACGAGTCGGGCAAGGCGCAGGCGGCGGCCGAGGCGCTCCGGCGCTCCCTGCCCAATTTGCAACGGAGCCCGTACATCGATTCGTATACGAAGAAGATCCTCGGCAGCGAGCCTCCGGCCGCCGGCGGTGGCACGGTGCCGAGCAATTCTGGGCGGCGTCAGCCTTGACGTCCCTCCTTGGTGTAGAATGTACTCTCTGAGGAGAGATCCGCCATGAACATCCGGAAGGTCCTGATCCCTGCCTGCCTTCTGCTGACCTGCGCCGTCGCGCAGGCCCAGCCGGGGCCAACCGTGGCGCTCGACGAGCTGAAGTGCGTGCCGCAGGAGGACAACGCCGTGATCCGGGCGACGCTCTCCGCGGACCCGGTCGGCCAGACGCCGCGGCTCTACTTCCGCTGGAAGAACCACGACTCCACCGACTTCTACTGGGTGGCCATGGAGTCCGAGCCCGGACGGCGCTTGTGGGGTATCCCGGCGAAGCCCGAGAAGCGCAACACCGAGATCGAGTACTACGTCGCCATGGTGGACGCCGCGGGCCGCATCGGCGCCCGGTCGGAGGCCAAAAAGGCCCCGGTCGACGACGGCTGCGAGATCCGCCTGAGCCCGAAGGAGCGGGGGGTCGCCGAGAACCTCACGATCGGGGAGACCCGGCCGGAGCAGCAGGGGGCCAAGGTGGTGGGCTTCCTCTGCAAGGGGATCGTCACCCGCATCAACTCCCAGGGGATCCGGCGCTCGGACGACGTCTGCGGCCCCTGCGCCGTGGTCTGGTGGGACCGCTCGAAGATCCTCGTGCCCGCCTTCGCGAGCGGCGTCATCGGTGTGATCGTCACCGACGAGGATCCGGAGCCCTCGCCCGCCCGGCCGTAGCGCCTCCGCTCTTCCACCCGCCGGCCCCGGGATTGCAACCAAGGGGCGGCCGGGGGGTTTTCGTCCCTCTTCCCTGCCCTGCCGGCACCTCTAAAGCGTCCGAGGGAATTCCCGCGCCGCACCGGCCCCGGGGGACCTATCCGATCCATTGCCATCTTTTGTGCAAAAAAGGAACACCCGATGACCAACGTTGCCCCATTTCCGATTCCGAGCTCCGACCGGCCGTCCGACGGCCCGGCGAGCCATCTGATCGAGCCCCACGGCGGCGAGCTCGTGGACCTCCTGGCCACCGCCGACCGCGCCGCCGAGCTGAAGGCGGCGTCCCGCGACTGGTCCTCCTGGGACCTGACCGGACGCCAGCTCTGCGACCTGGAGCTGCTGCTCAACGGCGGCTTTTCGCCGCTCCGCAGCTTCATGGGCAAGGCCGATCACGATGCGGTCTGCGAGCGGATGCGCCTGGCCGACGGCACCCTGTGGCCGATCCCGATCCTGCTCGACGTCCCGCGCGAGCTGGCCGGCAAGCTGCGCCAGGGCACCAGCGTGCTGGCGCTGCGCGACCCGGAGGGGGTCATGCTGGCCGCCCTGCACGTCGACGAGATCTGGGACCTCGACCGCGAGGCGAGCGCCCAGGCGACCTTCGGCACCCTCGACCGCAAGCACCCCGGTGTGGCGTACCTGCTCGACCGCACGCATCCGGTGGCTCTCGGCGGCCGGCTCGAAGGGCTCCAGCTCCCCGTGCACTACGACTTCCGCGCGCTGCGCCCGGCCCCGGCCGAGCTGCGGACCGAAATCGCCCGCGAGGGCTGGCGCCGGGTGGTGGCCTTCCAGACCCGCAACCCCATGCACCGGGCGCACTGCGAGCTGACGCTGCGGGCGGCCAAAGAGGCGCGGGCCAACCTCCTGATCCACCCCACCGTGGGCATGACCAAGCCGGGCGACCTCGACCACTACACCCGGGTGCGCTGCTACCAGGCGGTCCTGCACCGCTTCCCGCAGCACACGGCGAAGCTGGCGCTGCTGCCGCTCGCCATGCGCATGGGCGGACCGCGCGAGGCGGTGCTGCACGCCCTCATCCGCAAGAACTACGGCTGCACCCATTTCATCGTCGGCCGCGACCATGCCGGCCCCGGCAACGACTCCCAGGGCAAGCCGTTCTACGGCCCGTACGACGCCCAGGAGCTGCTGCGCCAGCACCAGGAGGAGCTGGGAGTCGAGATGGTGCCGTTCCAGATGCTCAGCTACGTGGAGGACCTCGACACCTACCTGCCGCAGGACGAGGTGCCGGCAGGCTCACGGACGCTGGACATCTCGGGCACGGAGCTGCGCAAGCGCCTGCAGGAGGGGCGCGATCTGCCGGGCTGGTTCACCTTCCCCGAGGTGGCCGACGAGCTGCGGCGCACCCATCCGCCGCGCCACCAGCAGGGCTTCACGGTCTTCCTCACCGGCCTGTCGGGCGCCGGCAAGTCGACGATCGCGAGCGTCCTGCTGGTCAAGCTCCTGGAGGCGGGCGGGCGGCCGGTGACCCTCCTTGACGGCGACATCGTGCGCAAGAACCTCTCTTCGGAGCTGAATTTCTCCAAGGAGCACCGCGACATCAACATCCGCCGCATCGGCTACGTGGCCTCGGAGATCACCAAGAACGGCGGCATCGCCATCTGCGCGCCGATCGCGCCCTACGACACCGTGCGCAAGGAGGTGCGGCACCTGATCGAGCCGGGCGGCGGCTTCATGCTGGTCCACGTGGCCACGCCGATCGAGACCTGCGAGGAGCGCGACCGCAAGGGGCTCTACGCCAAGGCGCGCGCCGGCATCCTCAAGGAGTTCACCGGTATCTCCGACCCCTACGAGGAGCCGGCCGACGCCGACCTGGTGATCGACACCACGCAGCTCTCCCCCGAGGAGGCGGCGCAGGAGATCCTGCTGCACCTGGAGCGCGAGGGGTATCTGGGACCCAGCATGGTGGCTCAGTGAGCTGGAGCGCCGAGCTGGCGCGTATCGAACGGGCGCTGGAGGAGGCGTACACCCTCTTCCAGCGCTTCACCCCCGGCGATATCGAAGCCAAGCGCAAGCAGGGGGACGACCCGGTCACCGAGGCGGATTTGGCTGTGGATGCCCTGTTGAAACGCATCCTGCCGCAGGACGGCGAGGGCTGGCTCTCGGAGGAGACGCGGGACGACCTGTCGCGGGTCGATTGCCGGCGGGCCTGGGTGGTGGACCCGCTCGACGGCACCCGCGAGTTCGTCGAGGGGATCCCGGAGTGGTGCGTCTCGGTGGGCCTGGTGGTCGACGGCGAGCCGGTGGCCGGCGGGATCTGCAACCCGGCGACCGGCGAGCGGATCGTGGGGGCCAGGGGAATGGGGGTGACCCGCAACGGCCAGCCGGTGAACGTCAGCGGCCGGCCGGGGCTCGCCGGCGCGACCGTCGTGGCCAGCCGGAGCGAGGTGAAGCGGAAGGAGTGGGAAGGCTACCGCGAGGACCTGTTCACCATCCGGCCCTGCGGCTCGGTCGCCTACAAGCTGGGCCTGGTCGCCTCCGGCCAGGCGGACGCCACCTGGACCCTCGTCCCCAAGCACGAGTGGGACGTGGCAGCGGGCGTAGCCCTCGTCCTCGCCGCCGGCGGCGCCATCGTGGCCGGCAGCCCCGAGGAGCACCGCTTCAACCGTCCGAAGCCGCTCCTCTCGAGCCTGATCGCCACCCCGCCGCAGCTCCTGCCGGAGATCGAAGAGGAGATCGCCCGGCGGGCGGCGGCAGGGGCTGGTTGAGGGACCCCCAGCGACGCTCTGGACGCTCTGGCTCGGGGGTTGCTTCGCCGCACCAAAACCGGCGAAGATTCAGTGGTATGGAGATCAACCTCGGCGAGCTTCACGAGATGCATCCACGACTACCCGAAGACCTCGTCCTCGTAATGACGGCTCGCGCCGCACTCGGCCTGCAGCGAAACGGCCATGGGTCTCCAGCAGCGATCAGCCTGGATCTCGAGCGCGTCGTGACCCAGGGGGTGCTCTCTTGGGCCAGCTCCGATCTCGCCAGCCTGGACCAACATGACTACAACCGAGTGACGGAGGACGGCGCCGAGGCGGTCGCGCTTGCTCTGGCGCACCGGGATCGAGGCTGGCGCGTCGTGCGGCGGATGCAGCGCGAGGAGCACGCCGATTGGCTTCTTGAAAAGACGAGCGAGGGTACGCGCCAGGTCGTCGCGCTGGAAGTCAGTGGCGTCGACCGTGGGGAGATCGCACCCAGGCTCGCCGAGAAGCTCGGCCAGGTTGCAAATAGTGAGGACGTGGATCAAAGGTGGGCCGGCGTCGTAGGGTTCGAAGAGCCCGCGGCAGCTCTCCATTCAACCAAGGCGAGGCGGCCGTGAGCACCGATGTGCTGCACTCGCTCGTCACCGCCGCTATCTGGCGCGCCGAACAGCTCGAAGAGCACGGAGTCAGCTCCGCGCCACTGGCCTGGGCGGAGGTTTCGTCGCTCGAGGAGGAGCTGGCGGCGGCCCTCCCCGTCGCGCAGCCGGAAGGGCGTATCGCCCGGCGAGGTGCGGTGCGGGCGGCACTGAAGGCCCGGGACTACGCCCGCGCCCAGACCCTGGCCCAGCGCTATCTCGCCGAGGAGCACGCCCCCAAGACCCTGCGGACCGCGCTTCGCGCAATCCTGGAGGAGGATGCGCAGACCCTCGCCAGCCGGTTTCGTTACGCGGCAAGACATCACGGCGTAGACGACGCTCGCGTCCTGGCTCGCCGGCTCCAACAGGGCGGCGCCTTCGGGCTGGCGGCCTGATCGACCGTGGAGACGCTGGCCTTCTACTCGTACAAGGGAGGAGTCGGGCGCTCACTGCTCCTGGCGAACGCAGCGCGCTTTCTGGCTTCGCTCGGCAGGGGCGTGGTGGCCCTCGATCTCGACTTCGAGGCACCTGGGCTGCACTACAAGCTGGGCCGCGCGGCGAGCCATGAAGGTGCGTCGGAGAGGATGGGCGGCGCCGTTCCCTACCTGGTCGCGACGGCTCAAGGAGCCCTGTCTCCCCCTCCGCTGGAAGAACACATGATCGAGGTCCCGGTGCCTCCGGGCTCGGGCGGCTGGCTGCGGCTGATGCCCGCGGGACCGGCCCCGGACCGGGTCTACTGGGCGGCGCTCAAGCAGCTTGGAGAGCAGGTCCGCTTCGACGATCCGAGCGGACAAGGGCTGCTACCCCTGCTCGACTTGCACGCTCGCCTCGAGGAGGAGCTCAAACCGGACTACCTTTTGATCGATGCCCGCACCGGAGTGACGGAGCTCGGGGGGCTTGCAACCACGATTCTCGCCGACACCGTCGTCTGCATGTTCGTTGCAAATCAGGAGTCGCTGGACGGGACCCTCACCGTGGCTGAGGCGGTGAAGTCAGCGCCGAGACCCAAAGAACGGCGGCGGGTCCGGATCGTACCGGTGCTCGCCCGAGCGACATCCTCGCCTCCCGGCGAGGGACCTTTCGCGGCAGGTGTAGAAAGGCTGCTTGCGCTCGGGGAGGAACGCGAAGCCAGGGAAAAAAAGGCCAAGGAACGCAAGCCCTTCGTCCTCCCCCATGATGAAATGCATGGCGCGGCGGACCGAGTCGTTGGTGGTGAGAGCACCGCGAGCGCTTTTTCCCCTCTCTACAAGTCGTACTTGGAGTTGTTCCGAGAGCTTTTTCCCTCCTCCGCCCAGCGTGCCCAGGATGCGCTGGGGCGTTTGGAGGCTGTCGCCTCCCTCAAGGAGGATCTTACCAGGCGGAGGGAGCAACACGGTTTCTTCGATATCCTTGCTCCCTGGGACGAATCCGCGATCGAGGAAGGGGTTCTGTACGGATCTGAGGGGCATCGTCCCCGAGGCAGTCGTTACGCCGACCTCGTCTGCCACAGCGACGCCGGCCGACCGTTGATGGCTGTGGAGTACGTCACAGAGGAGGAGGCGGACGCGGCGAAGGTTTTCTGGGATAAAAGCACCACCGTGCGTTGTCTGGTGCTCCTTTGCCGCAACGAGAAGGATGGAGTGGAGCGCCGGATCTACGCCCGTCGTCCTGCCGAGGCCGCGCTACGGCCCACCGATCGATGGGACCCGCCTTTGCCCAGAGAGTTCGACCTTCTCCCAGATGTGGGGGATCAGTCCGTCGATGCGATGCTCGATTCCTTGCGCCATGGTCATGTCGAGGCCGTGGCGTGGCTGATCAGCGAGTGGCGGGAAAACATGGCCGCAGTTGCGGCGGTCCACCGGATTCCACCCTGGCGACCCACACGAGCTCGCAGGGTTCTCGACGGGCTGGCAGCCACAGAGGAGCCTGAGCTCGCGGCGCGCATTCTGCACCAGGCTTCACCTTCCGCTCCCGTTCGGTGGCACCGCGAATTCAAGGATGATTGGCCGTTCAGAGGAGACCTGGATCATTGGGTTGCGAAGGATCTATTCGCGCCACTCTTCTGGCGCCTCCCGGTCGAGGCGGTTCTGAAATACACCCAATACCGAGGCCAAGCTCCTTGCCTGGCTGGCTATCGCCTCTTAGCCGAAGACCTGATGGGTCTCCGCTACGACCCTGACCGGATCGCGCTCGCCGGAGGTCAGATTCTGGCTTCGCGACGTGCAGACGACGAGCACTCGGACGAGCGCGAGGATTGGGCGCCCATTGAATGGCTCCACCGGCGTCATAGCGACCAAGCCGAGAACCTCGGGCTTTCCGATGAGACGCCCCCTTTCCTTCTGTGGGAAGAGCTACTGAGGAAAGATCGGCGGAACTGGCATGTAACTCTGGAGGAAGCCGAGAAGAACCTTGGAGACAAAGGCAGGAAGCTGCTGACGTCCGCTGCTGGTTTGCGGCGCCTTCTCCGAGAGCGACTGGACCGCCGCGAGTTGGTGACGGGGAACCTCCTTGGTCAATACGACACGACAGGCCGGCTCGTGCTCTATTCAAAAGTGATCGTCGCAGCGGCCGAGCTCCTCGGCGTATCATCCAGGTCCCTGAAGAGCGTGGTCTTCATTCACCTTTCTGTCCGCGCCCTCGCACACCAGGCACGCGATCTCGACGGGCAACCGGGCTATGGCTTCGCTCCATCCCCGCCCGCGAGCCCCTTTCATCACGAAAGCCCGGTCCACGTCAGCCTCGCGCAACGCTTCGCTCACCGGCTGATCGTCCGCCTCGAAGACCCCAACCTGATGGCCACCTTCGAGAAGCTGGCGCAGCACCAGCCGGAGGCCTATCGGCAATGGAACGCGATGCGAGATGTTCCTCTGGAGCAGCTACGAACGCTTCTGCTGCGTGCCCGCGCGAGCGCGGCGGCACTCGGCCTGCCGGCGGCCGACGAGTTGGGTTGAGGGAACGAGTGCCCCTTGCCTTCCTGGTGTATCCTCTTCATGCGACGCCATGGCGCTCGGCCGGGACTACCGGCCTAGCAGATCGCCGACAGGAACCCTCCGGAGACCGTGCGCGCCTGTTCTTCCCTGGGCTCGACATCGGCAAAGAGATCGTTCAGACGCTTTGTAACCTCGGCATCACGGCGCGCACGAACGGCCTGCTGGAGCACTTGGATGACGAACCGGTTCCTGGACTCGCCACGCGATTGCGCGGCGCGGTCGACGGCTGCGAGGAGGTCGTCACGGATTGCGACCCCCTCCTTGTCTTGCCCCCGCCCTTCTGACACAATACTGCCGCGTTTTCGCGGATATCTGTTGCTGCCGTAACTTTGGAGTAGAGCCTCAGCCCGACGTGCCGATCCTCAAGCGCGAAGTCGACTGCTTCCCCCCCAACCTGTTCGAGCTGTCGCCGGTGGACCGTCCCTGGTGGGCGGTGTACGTACGGAGCCGGCAGGAGAAGGGGCTGGCGCGCCACCTGAAGGAGCAGGGGGTAGGATTCTATCTGCCCCAGGCCGAAAAGCAGGTGCGGCGCGCGGGTCGGACGTTCGTGTCGCACCTGCCGCTGTTCCCCGGCTATCTCTTCTTCCGCGGCGCCGCCGCGGCGCGCCGGACGACCCTGGAGAGCAACCTGATCGTCCAGGTGCTGCCGGTCCAGGACCAGGAGCGCCTGCACGAAGAGCTCGCCAGCCTGTGGCGCCTGCAGCTCTCGGGCGCGCCGCTGGTGCCGCATCCCTGGATCGAGCCGGGCGACGAGGTGGAGATCGTCGACGGCCCGTTCCAGGGGTGGACGGGCACGGTGCTGCGGGAAAAGGGGCGGATGCGCCTGGTGGTCTCGATCTCTCTGCTGCGACAATCGGTGGCGGCGGAGCTGGACCGGGAGGTGCTCGCTCCCGTGCGGCCCGGCCGCAGCCGCAGGTTCCGCATCGCGGGCTGAGCAGCCCGCCGCGAGCTTCCATTCCCCGGCGGTGTCGTCTCCGATGTACACCGAAGGGGGCGGAGCCTGTCTGGACGATAATGCAAGCCAAACGCGACCTCGTCTTCATCTCCGCCGGCCTGGACCTGGACGGCGGCGGCCGGGCCTTGGCTGGACGGCTCCTGGCGCGGACCTGCGCCGGGCTCACCCGCCAATGGGGAGTCAATTTCGAGGTCCTGGCCCTGGGACGATCTGGCGCGCCGGATCGTTCTCCGGCGCGGTATTTCGATGGTGATCCCCGCGGGCAGCGCGCTCTCGCCCTGGCGGTCTGGCGGCGGCAGTGGCGGGACCGGCGCTGTGCCTGCGTCTACGACCTGCTCGGGCCGGCGCGCATCCAGGCCTGGCTGCCGGCCCGGCGGCGGGCTCCCTACCTCGTCGCCCTGCACGGCATCGAGGTCTGGCAGCCCCTGGGCTGGAGCCGCCGGCGGGCACTGGCGAACGCCGCGGTCCAGCTCGCGTTCTCGGAATACACGGTCGGCCGGGCGCGCCCCTTCTGCCCCGGCTTGAACGGCGCGGCCGTCGTGCCGCTGGCCCTCGAGGAGCGCGGCCCCTCCGGGCAGCCCGACGAGGCCCTGCTCGGCCGCCTCGGCGAGGGTTTCTTGCTCGTCGTCGGGAGGATGGCGCCGACCGAGCGCTACAAGGGCCATGATCAGCTTCTGGAGGCCATGCCGCGCCTCCTCGCCGTCCATCCCGGCGCCCGTCTCGTCCTGGCGGGAGACGGCGGCGACCGGCTGCGGCTGGAGGCGAAGGCGTCAGCGCTGGGGCTCGCGGAGAGCGCGGTCTTCACCGGATTCGTCGCCGAAGCTACCCTCATGGAGCTCTACAGGCGCTGCGCCGCCTTCGTCATGCCCAGCTTGGGAGAAGGGTTCGGACTGGTCTTCCTGGAGGCGATGCGCGCCGGCAAGGCGTGCCTGGCCGCCCGCGGCAGCGCGGCCGAGGAGATCGTGGAGGACGGTGCGACCGGTCTGCTCGTCGGCCAGGACCCGGAGGAGCTGGCCTCCGCGCTCGCAACCCTGCTCGGCCAGCCCGGGCTGGCGCGGCGGATGGGCGAGGCCGGGCAGCGGCGCTGGCGCGAGCGGTTCGGCGCCGAGCGGTTCACGGAACAGATCCGGCCGCTGATCGAGAAGCTGGTGACATCGCATGTGCGGAATTAACGGCATCGTCCGCCTGGGGCCCGACGCTCCGCCGATCGACCGCGACGAGGTGATCCGTACGCGCGAGGCCATGACCGCGCGCGGTCCGGACGACGCCGGGGCCTGGATCTCGGAGCACGCGTCGCTCGCCAGCCGGCGCCTCGCCATCCTCGACCTCTCCGAGGCCGGTCACCAGCCGATGACGACCCCGGAAGGCCGGTTCGTCATCGTTTTGAATGGCGAGATCTACAACTTCCGCGAGCTGCGGCAGGAGCTGGCCGTCAAGGGCGTCCGCTTCCATTCGAAGAGCGACACCGAGGTCCTCCTCTATCTCTACCTCCTCGAACGCGAGGCGATGCTGCCCAGGCTTCGCGGCATGTTCGCCCTGGCGATCTGGGACGACGAAGAGCGGCGCCTCCTCCTGGCGCGCGATGCCCTGGGGATCAAGCCACTCTATTACTCGGCCGGGGGAGGATTCCTCCGCTTCGCCTCGCAGGTGAAAGCCCTGGAGCAGGGCGGCGGGGTCTCCCTGGATGTCGACCCGGCCGGGCTCTGCGGGTTCCTGCTCTGGGGCTCGGTCCCCGAGCCGCTCACGATCCGGCGCGCGGTCCGCTCCCTGCCGGCCGGGAGCTTCCTCACGGTCGAGGGCAACCGGGTGGGCGAGCCGCAGGCCTGGTACCGGTTCGGCGAGGACGTACCGAAGGAGCCTCTCCCGCCCGCGGCGGCGGTGGAGGACGCGGTGCGCGCCCACCTGGTTTCGGACGTGCCGGTGGCGATCTTCCTCTCCGCCGGTCTGGACTCGGGCCTGATCGCGGCCCTGGCCCGCCGCCACCTGCCCGAGCCGCCGGCTACCTTCACGCTACGCTTCGACGTCCTCGACGGTACGCCGCAGGACGAGGGCCCGCTCGCCGCGGAGGTCGCGCGAGCCCTGGGCACCCGCCACGTCGAGCGCCGGGTGGGCCGGGCGGATTTCGCCGGCCTCTGGCCCGCCGCGATCGCGGCCATGGACCAGCCGAGCATCGACGGCCTCAACACCTACGTGGTGAGCCGGGCGGCGCACGAGGCTGGGCTCAAGGTGGTCCTCTCCGGCCTGGGCGGCGACGAGCTCTTCGGCAGCTATCCCTCGTTCCGGGACGTCCCGGAGATCGTGGCGAAGGCGGACCGGATGGCACGGACGCCGGTCGTGCCCGCCCTCTGGCCGCTCGCCAGCCGGCTCGCCGCCGGGCGCCCCAAGCTCCGCGGGCTTCTCCGCCATGGCCGAACGCTCGCTGGAGCCTATTTTCTCCGCCGGGGCCTGTTCCTCCCCGAGGAGCTGCCCGGGATCCTGGGCCGCGACCGGGCCGAGGAGGGGCTGCGGGCGTACGACCCGGTGGTGGCGGCGGACGCCGCTCACGCCGGCGCAACCGACCCATGGCTCGCCGTCCACCGGATGGAGACGGCGCTGTACATGCGCAACCAGCTCCTGCGCGACTCGGACTGGGCCTCGATGGCCCATTCCGTGGAGCTGCGGGTGCCGCTGGTGGACCCCGTGCTGCGGGCACAGCTCGCGGCGCACAGCTTCGAGCCGGCACGGAGCCGGGGCAAGGCGGCGCTCGTCCGGCAGGCCGCTCCCGAGCTGCCGGCGGCCCTCTGGGAGCGGCCGAAGACCGGGTTCTACATCCCGGTCCTGGAGTGGCTGGAGCCGGGTCGCGGCGGCCGGAGGAGCCTGGGGGACCAGTCGCGGCGGCTGGCGCTGCGGGTCCTGGCGGAGATGGGGATTTGAGCCTGCGAGGCGAGGCGGCGCTGCCGCCGCTGGCGGCGAAAGCACGGGAATGGGTAGGGATCCTGTCGGCGTATTTCACCGCCCAGACGTTGACCCAGCTCCTCGGGATCGCCACCGGCCTGCTCTTCATCAACTTCCTGCCGGTGCGCGAGTTCGCCTTCTACACCCTGGCCACCTCGATCCTCAACTTCTTCTCCTTCGCCACCGACCTGGGGAGCACGGCGTCGCTCCTCCACTTCTTCCGCGAGACGAAGAGCACGGGGGAGCCCTTCGGCGACTACTTCCGCGCCGTGCTCTCCCTGCGGCGCGGGGTCTTCGCCGCCGGCGCCCTGGCCGTCCTGGTGGCATTCCCCCTCATGGCCTCGGCCAAGGGGTTCGGCACCGTCGAGTCGCTGGCGGCCCTGGCCGGCATCCTCCTGGGCGTCTGGTTCCAGATCGCCTCGTCGCTGCACCTGCTGGCCCTGCGGCTCCATGGCCGCTACAACCCGTCCTACCGGGCCGAGCTCCTGGGCGCCGCCCTGCGGCTCGTCCTGGCCACGGCCCTGGTGGCCGCCGCCCTGCTTCAGGCCTGGCTGGCCGTCCTGGTCTCCGCGGCCGGCTCCCTGCTCGTGTCGCGGCTCGCCGATTCCGAGCTCGCCCATCCCCCGGCGACCAGCCCTGATCTGAAGCCGTTCCGGCTGCGCGTCGTCCGCTATCTCCTGCCGACGCTGCCCGGCGCGCTCTTCTTTTCCATCCAGGGCCCGCTGGTGGTCTGGCTCGCCGCCACGTTCGGCGAGGCGCGCAACGTGGCGGAGGTGGGAGCCCTCAGCCGGCTGGGGCTGATCGTGGGGCTCCTCTCCGGGTTGATCGGCGCGGTCCTCCTGCCGCGCCTGGCCGCGATTACCGAGGACGCGCGGTACCGGCGCCGCTGCCTGCAGTACGGCCTGCTGCTCGCCCTGGCCGCGCTCGCCCTGCTCGCCGCCGCCGCCCTGCTGCCGCAGCTCTTCCTGATGCTCCTCGGCCCCAACTACAAGGGCCTCCACCGGGAGCTGCTGCTGATCGTCGCCGGGTCCGGGGTGGCCCTCCTGGGCAGCTATGTCATGAGCGTCAACTTCGCCCGCGGCTGGACCCGCTTCCAGACCGTCACAGTGGTCCTGGAGCTCGCCGCCCAGGTCGTCTTCGTCCAGATCGTGCCCCTGTCCACCACGTCCGGAGTCCTGCGGTTCACCCTGCTGAGCGCGGTCACCGCGCTGGCCCTCCAGGTGGTGCTGCTGGAGCTCGGATTCCGCCGCCCGTCCTGGGTCCGCTGGCGCCATGCCTGAGCGCTCGCTCCTCGCCCGCGTGAGGTCGCTGCCCGGGCGGCTCGCCGACGCCGGCGCGCGCCTGCAGAGCCGGGCCGCCGGGCTCGTCGCCGTCCACGGGCACCACGTGTTCGCGCCGGGCCTGGCCAAGGCCGCGGTGGCGATCGACGCCGGAGCCCACACCGGCGCCTTCTCCCGCGAGCTGGCAGACCGCTTCGGCTGCCGCTGCTACGCGCTGGAGCCGGTCCCCGCGCTGCTGGACCAGATCGCCGAGGGCCCGCACCTGCGGCGTTTCCCCCTCGCCCTGGGAGGCGCCGATGGCGAGGCGGTCCTCCACCTCTCGGGCAACCCCCAGGCCCACAGCCTCTACGAGCCGCTCGCCCGCGCCTCCGGCAGCCAGGGGACCCTGGCGGCGCGGCTCTCCACGCTGGAGGGCTTCCTGCGCGAGGCGGGCCTCGACAGCGCCGACCTCCTCAAGCTGGACATCGAAGGGGCCGAGATCGCGGTCCTCGCGGCGACCTCCGACGAGACCCTGCGGCGGATCGGGCAGATCACCGTCGAGCTGCACGACTTCCTGGAGGGCTTCGACGCCGGCCGCATCCCCGCGCTGAAGCGGCGGCTGCGGCGGATGGGCTTCACCTGCGTCGTGATGTCGCGGCCGTCGGGCCACCACGGCGATACCCTGTTCATCAACCGGCGGCGCAACCCCCTCGGCCCGGGCGCCCGCCTCAACCTCTTCCTGCTGGACCGGCTCACCCTGCGGCTCCGCAGGCTTCTGCACCAGGCCCGGGCCTGGATGCCCTGAGGCGACGAGAGAAGGCATGGACGACCTGTGGGGACGGCGGGTGCTCATCACCGGGGGGCTCGGCTTCCTCGGCCTCAACCTGGTGGGGCCGCTGCTGGAGGCCGGCGCGGAGGTCAGCATCCTCAACCGGTCGCTCGACCCCCTCGCCCTGCGCTGGCTCGACCGCGTCGCAAGCGGCCGGCGGCTGGACGTCGTGCAGGGCGACATCGCCGATCCCCAGGGAATGCCGGGATGGCTGGAGGGGCTGGACGTGGTGATCAACCTCGCTGGGGAGTCGGGGGCGGTCAAGAGCCTGCGGGAGGCGCGGACCGACATGGAAGGGAACATCGCCGGCCATCTCAACCTCCTGGACTGCCTGCGCGGGATGCCGGACCCTCCCCGCGTGGTCTTCGCCTCGAGCCGTCTGGTCTACGGCGTCACCGGCCCGGCGCCGGTCGGCGAGGACCACCCGCCGCGGCCGACCAGCCTCTACGGCCTGCACAAGCTCACCGTGGAGCACTATCACCGCCTGTACTGGGAGCACCACGGCATCCCCTATACGATCCTGCGCCTGACCAACCCCTACGGGCCGTTCCAGCTCCCGCGCCGCACCGAATACGGCATTGTCAACCGCTTCGTCATGGCCGCACTCCGCGACGAGCCCATCCGCCTCTACGGCGGCGGCCCCCAGCTCCGGGACTACGTGCACGCCGCGGACGTGGCCGCCGCCCTGCTGCGCGCCGGCGCCGACGAGCGGGCGGTCGGCGAGACCCTGAACGTGGGCTATGGCGCCTCCGTGAGCCTGCGCGAGATGGCCGAGCGGATCGTGGCCGTGGCCGGCTCCGGCCGCATCGAGGACGTTCCCTGGCCGGAGGGCTTCCGCAAGGTGGAGACCGGCGACTTTCTCTGCGACACCGGCCGCATCGAGCGGCGCCTCGGCTGGACGCCGCGGATCGATCTGGAGACCGGGCTGCGGGAGACGATGGACGCCTACCGGAGGCTCCTGGCATGACCGTGGCGCGGCGCCTGCTGCGCTCTGCGGCCTACCGCTCGTCGGCCCTCTACCGGCGGACCGCCCTGGCCCTGCCGCTGCCGAAGCCGCGGGTCCGGCCCGCCCCGGAGATGATGGAGCTGACCTACCTGACGCTCAGCGGCCAGCGCCACCTCGAGATGCTCCGGGAATCCCTGCTGTCCCTCTGCCGGTCCTGGCCGCGCCTGCCTCGCCTGCGGGTCGTCTCGGACGGCACTGTCGATCTCCAGCAGGCCCGCGCGGCGCTGGGCTGGTGGCCCGGCCCGTGGGAGCTGCTGCCGTGGGACCATGTCCTGGCAGGTCTCGACGGGCAGGGCTCCCTGGCGCGGTTTGCGCAACGCGACGCCATGGGCCGCAAGATGGCGGCGGTCGTCACCAGCGCGGCGGAAGGGCCGACGCTCTATTGCGATGTCGACCTCCTCTGGTTCCGCGTCCCACCCACTCTGGAGGGCCTGCTGGCGGAGAGCAGTCCCCGCCTCGTCATGTCGCCGGACTACCAGCCCTCCTACGACCCCGAGCTGGTGCCGGGCACCCTGCCCGGCCTGGCCAGCCCGCCCTTCTTCTGCGCCGGCTTCCTCTTCGCCGCCGGGCGCTTTCTGGACGCCTGCGACGTGGGGCCGTTGCTCGACTATGCGGCCGAGAGGGGGATCGGCGTGACCGAGCAGACGATCCTGGCCGAGGCGGACCGTCAGCTCGGGGCGCGGACCTGGCCCGCCGGCGAGATCGCCCTGGACGAGACGGACCGGTTCTCCCTGGCGCCCTCCTTCAAGGGCCGGACCTGGGCGGCGCGACACTACGTGGGCCAGGTGCGGCACCTCTTCTGGCGGGACGCCCTGGCCCTGCGCCTGGGCCTGGGACCCGGGGCGGAGCGGTGAGCCTTCCGGGACTGCGCCTGCTGATGGTCATCCACACCCCCTGGACGCGCAACCTGGGAGGGCCGCGGGCCCAGATCGAGCTGTCCGACGAGCTGCGCGAGCTCGGCTGCCAGGTGGAGAAATTCAGCTTCGAGGACGCCTTCCCGCGGACGGCTCCCTTTCTCCCGGGCAAGGCCGGCCGGATCGAAGGGATGCTGCGCACCAACCTCAGCTTCGCCGCCCGGGCCGCCGCCTTCGTGCGCGCCCACGGCCGGCGCTTCGACGTCATCGACGCCAACCAGACCGACCTGCCGTTCCCCAAGAGCCGGCTCGGCTTCCCGGGGCTGCTGGTGGCCCGGTCCGTGGGCCTGATCCCCGCCTACGAGGAGTTCGACCGCCAGGCCGCCCGGAGCTGGCCCGAGCCGCCGAGCCTGCGGCGCGGGGTCCACCGGCTGTTGACCCTGCCGGGGCACCGCCGCCGGCTGCGCGACGCGGAGCGCAGCTTCCGCCACGCCGACCTGATCAACGTCTCGAACCGCGACGATCTCGCCGCCGTGGCCGCCATGGGGCACGGCGGCAAGACGGTGATGTTCCCCTTCGGCCTCTCGGCGGCGCGGCGGTCCGACTTCCTGCGCGCCCGGGCCGGCGTCGCCGAGCGGCTGGCCAGCCGGACGGTGGCCTTCGTGGGGACCTGGAACCCGCGCAAGGGCGCCCGCGACTGGCCGCGCATCGTGCGGAGCGTGCGGCAGAGGGTTCCGCAGGCGCGCTTCGCCTTCCTCGGCACCGGCCTCGGGCGCGACCTCGTGCTGCGGAGCTTCCCGCCGGAAGACCAGGCCGCCCTGGAGGTGGTTCCTTCCTTCGACAGCGACGAGCTGCCGGGCCTGCTCTCCCGGGCGACGCTGGGCGCCTTTCCCGGCTACCTGGAGGGGTTCGGCTTCTCGGTGCTGGAGAAGGTCGCCGCCGGCCTTCCCACGGTGGCCTACGACGCCCCCGGCCCGCGGGACACGCTGCGCCACCAGTCCATCTCCACCATGGTGCCGGTCGGGGACACCGAGGCCTTCGCCGCCCGGGTCGCCGAGATCCTGACCCTGCCCCCCGAGCGCTGGGCCGCGCTCTCGGAGGACAGCCTGCGGGTGGCGGCCCTCCACTCCTGGCCGGACATCGCGCGCCGGACCCTGGACGTCTATCGCGAAGGCTGGCAGAAAATAGCGCCGCCATGACCGACGCCACGGCCCGGCTCTACGAAGGCAAGGACCGCGGGTATTTCACTGCCGCGCGGACCGACCTCCTGGACATGCTGCCCCGCGGCGGCGGCCTGCGCCTCCTGGAGCTCGGCGCCGGGGACGGCGCCACCCTGCGCGCCGCCAAGGCCCTTCGCCTCGCCGATTACGTGGCGGGCATCGACATCGTGGCCCCCTCCGCCGCGGCCGGGGAACCGCCGGACGTCGACCTCTTCCTGCGCGGGAACATCGAGAGCCTGGACGCGGCCTCCCTCCCGCGCGGCTTCGACGCCGTCCTTTGCGCGGACGTGCTGGAGCATCTGGTCGACCCCTGGCGGGTGGTCTCGCTGCTGGCGGGCCTCCTGAAGCCCGGGGGGCTCCTGCTCAGCAGCATCCCCAATGTGCGCAACCACCGGGCACTGCGGACCATCGTCCTCCAGGGTGACTTCCGCTACCAGCCGGCCGGGCTCCTCGACCGCTCGCACCTGCGCTTCTTCTGCCGCAAGAACGTCCGCGAGCTCTTCGAGCAGGCCGGCCTGGTCGTCGAGGCCATGGAGGAGAACATGGGGGCCTACGGCCTGCGGCACAAGGCCCTCGACCTCCTGACCTTCCGCCGGCTGCACGACCTCTTCGTCTTCCAGTTCCGCACCTGCGCGCGCAAGCCTTGAGCCAGCCTCTCGTCTCGGTCGCCCTCGCCACCTGCAACGGAGAGCGCTACCTGCGCCAGCAGCTCGACACCCTCTATGCGCAGACCTGGAAGAATCTGGAGGTGGTGGCGAGCGACGACGCCTCCACGGACGGCACGCGGGAGATCCTGGCGGATGCCGCCCGCCGCCACGGCCTGCGCTACGAGGTCAACCCGCGCAACCTGGGGCTGGTGAGGAATTTCGAGCGCGTCATTGCATTGTGCCGGGGAGAGCTCATCGCCCTCTGCGATCAGGACGACCTCTGGAAGCCGGAGAAGATCGAGCGGCTGGCCGGCGGGATCGGCGATCACACCCTGATCTACTGCAACGGTCAGGAGTACGTGGACGAGCAGGGCGCGGTGGGAATCGACGGCTCGTTCGCCAATGTCGTGGATTTCGCCCGCACCCGCGGCAGCGGCCGGCCTGCGCGCCACCTGCTGGCCGAGAACTGGGTGGTGAGCCATACGCTGATGTTCCGCCGCGATCTGGTCCGCCACGCCCTGCCCATTCCGCCGCACCAGGTTTTCCACGACGGCTGGCTCGCCCTGGTGGCCGCGAAGCTGGGCGGCATCCGCTACCTGGACGAGCGGCTCCAGACCTACCGGCGCCACCCGGCCAGCATGACCTATCCGGACCCGGTCCGGCACCGGCGCGCCGGCCTCCTGACGGTCTTCGGACGCAGTTACAGCGCCGGCTGGCGGAGCCTCTGCCAGGGGGAGCTGGCCCGCCTCGGGGACGCCCGCGGCCTGGCCCTGCTGGACGACGCCGACCGCGCCGTCCTCGACGAGCTCGTCGCCTTCTACCGCGGGGGGCTGGAGCGCCGGGGGCGCTGGCGGGCCGTGCGCAGCGGCTGGCGCCTGGCTCCCTATTTCTCGGCCCAGCACGGACGGGCGCGCTGGCGGCTCCCCCTGCGCGCCCTCCTGGGGTCGCTTTGACGACGGGACGGATGTGCGCATTCTGAGCCTCAGCAACTGCCCCCTCGACGAGAGCCTGGGCTCCGGATACGTGACCTCGCGGTATGCGCAGGGTCTCCGCGCGCTGGGGCACGGCGTGGACCTCTACGGTCCGCCCGAGTACGAGGTCCTGCCGCGGCTCTCGCGGGCGATCCGCTACCGGCAGGCCCTGGGCATGGCCCTGGCCGTCTCCCGGCGCCTGGACGGAGAAGACTACGACGTGGTGGAGCTCTGGGGCGGCGAGGCCTGGCTCGCCATCGCCCGGCTCACCCGACGGTATCGCCGGCATGGGCGGCATGGACGGCCATTCCTGGTCGTCTCGCATTCAAACGGTCTGGAGACGCATTCCGCCGAGATCCTGGCCGCGGCACGGGCGGACGGCCGCCTTGCCGGCGGCGGGGACGCCTGGTACCACCTCGATCACTCCCGTCTCTTCGCCGCCGGGTTCCGGCGCGCCGACGCCCTGGTGACCGTGGCCGGCTTCGACCGCGACTACGCCTTGCGCCAGGGCTACGCCCCTCCCGAGCGGATCCTCGCTCTCGACAACCCGCTCCCGGACGAATACCTGGGACTCGACGACGACCTGGCCCGCGAGCCCGTGATCGGCTATTGCGGCTCCTGGATCCCGCGCAAGGGTGTGGACCTGATCGCCCGCGACCTGCCGCTCCTGCTGCGCGAGCTGCCGGCCTGGAAGCTCATCCTGGTGGGCGTCGGGGACCGGTTCGACCCCGCGGAATGGTTCCCGGCCGATGTCCTGCCGCGCATCGAGGTGGTCCCCTTCGCCGACCGCCGCGACGGCCTGCGCGCCCTCTACCGGCGGTTCTCGATCGCCATCCTGCCCTCGGTCTACGAGAGCTTCGGGCTGGCCGCCGCCGAGGCCATGGCCTGCGGCTGCGCCCTGGTCGCCTCGCCCGTGGGCTTCGCCGCCGCGCTGCGCCACGAGGAGGAGGCGGTGCTCCTCGACGGGTCCGCCTCCCCGGCCCTTTACCGGGCCCTGCGGCGGCTGGCGCTCGACGAGCCCCTGCGCCGGAGCGTGGCCGCGGCCGGCCGGCGCCGGGTCCAGCCGTTGCGCTGGACGGACGCCGTGGCGCGGCTGGCGGCGGTCTACCAAAGCTGGCTCGCGGAGCTGCGGGCATGCGGCTGATGCAGATCGTGCCGACTCTCCCCCGGCTGCCGACGGGGTGGGCAGCTACGCCCTCTCCCTGGCTGGGCCGCTGGGCGCGCTCGGCGAGGTGCGGTTCGCCGTGGCCGATCCCTCCTGGCGCCCGGCGCCGTCCGAAGAGGGGACCGCAGCCGTGTTGCGCGCCCGCGACGCCGGGGCTCTCCTGGAGCTGCTGCGGGAGTGGCGCGGCGGCACGGCGGCGGAGCCGGCCGCCGTCCTCGTCCACTACGTCGGCTACGGATACCAGCCCCGAGGCTGCCCCACCTGGCTGGTCCATGGCCTGGAGAGGTGGCGCGCCGAGGCGGACGGCTGCCGCCTGGTCACCTTCTTCCACGAGGTCTATGCCACGGGCCGGCCCTGGCAGAGCTCGTTCTGGCTCTCGCCCGTGCAGCGACGCCTGGCGGCCCGGCTGGCGCGCGCCAGCGACGCCACGGCCACCAGCCTGGACCTGTACGCCCGCCTCCTGCGGCGCTGGCGGCCTGCCGCGGCCGTCCTGCCGGCGGCCTCCTCGCTGGGGGAGCCCGCGGCGGTGCCGCCCCTGGCGGAGCGCCCGCCGCGGATGCTCGTCTTCGGCAGCGCCGGCAACCGCCTGCGCGTCTACCGCGACCATGCCGAGGAGCTGGAGGCCGCCTGCCGGGCCCTGGGCATCGAGGAGGTCGCCGACGCCGGGCCGCCGGTCGCGGCGCCGACGCCCGGTCCAGGCGCGGTGCCGCGCGTCCACCTCGGCGTGCTCCCCGCCGCGGAGATGAGCGCGGCGCTGCTGCGCGCGCGCGCCGGGTTCCTCGCCTATCCGGCGGACTTCCTCCCCAAGTCGTCGGTGTTCGCGGCCTTCTGCGCCCACGGCCTGGCCACCCTCTGCACCACCTCCGTGCCGCCCGTGCAGGGCTTGGAGGCGGGGCGGCACTATCTCTCTCCGGGACGGCCTCCGGACCCAGGCGCGCTGCAGGGCACGGCCGATGCCGCCCGCGCCTGGTACGGCGGCCACGGCCTCGGCCGGCATGCCGTGGCCCTGGCGGATCTGCTGCGGCCCGCATGAGGATCCTCATCTCCACCCGCGCCTTCCTGCCCTGGATCGGGGGCCTGGAAATCCATGTGGCCACCTTGGCCGGCGAGCTGGTGCGCCTGGGCCAGGAGGTGGTCGTGGCCACGACGACGCCGGCCGGCGAGCCGGACCGTTTTCCGTACCGGGTCGTCCGGCGTCCGTCTCCCGGGGAGCTGCTGCGGCTGGCCCGCGGGTGCGACCTCTTCCTCCAGCCCAACGTCAGCCTGCGCGGGCTGTGGCCGCTGCTCCTCGTCCGCCGCCCCTGGGTGGTGTCCCACCACAGTTGGTACCGGCGCGGCGACGGCCGCATCGCCTGGCAGGACCGGCTCAAGCGGCTCCTCCTGCGCCGCGCCGCGGGATCGGTCGCGGTGAGCGAGGCCATCGCGGCGGACCTGAGCACGCCGTCGGTCGTCATCGCCAATCCCTACCGGGACGAGCTGTTCCGGCGGCTGCCGGAGGTGGAGCGCCGCCGCGACCTGATATTCCTCGGCCGCCTCGTCTCGGACAAGGGGGTGGACGTCCTGCTCGACGCCCTCGGCCGGCTCGCCCGGGAGGGGCTGCGGCCGAATCTGTCCGTGGTGGGCGAAGGCCCCGAGGCACCGGCCCTCCAGGCGCAGGCGGCGCGCCTCGGGCTCGACGCGCAGGTGCGCTTCCCGGGGACCCGGACCGGCGAGGAGCTCGTCAGGCTGCTCAACGAGCACCGCGTCCTGGTTGCCCCCTCGCGCTACGAGGAGCCGTTCGGTATCGTCGCGCTCGAAGGGATCGCCTGTGGCTGCGTCGTCGTGGGCTCCGAGCGGGGAGGGCTGCGCGAAGCCATGGGTCCCTGCGGGCGGACCTTTCCGAACGGCGACAGCGCGGCGCTGGCCGGGGTCCTCGCGGAGGTCCTGGGCTCGCCCCAGGCCCAGGCGGAGATGCTGCGGCACGCCCCTGCCCACCTGGCGGAGCACACCGCCGCCGCCGTGGCCCGGCGTTACCTGGAGGTGTTCGAGGAGGCCCTGGAAGGGCGCAGACGACGATGAGCATCCGCATCCTCCTCCTTGTGGCCGGCGCCGGCGTCGCGCTCTGGGCCTTCCGCCGCTGGCGGTTGGCCATCCAGATCGCCATGGTGCTGCTGATCTTCGAGGGCGCCATCCGCAAGTGGCTGTTCCCCGGGGCGCAGGATCTCATCTACTTCGCCAAGGACGTCCTCCTCCTCGCCGCCTACGCCGGTTTTCTGACCCGGAGGAGGCAGACTCAGGTGGACTGGCTCCCTTCGGCTCCTCTCCTCTATGGGACCATTGCGCTGAGCGTCCTCTTCGGGCTTCTGGAGATCTTCAATCCGAACCTGCCGAACCTGCTGGTGGGAATCCTGGGCTTCAAGGCCTACTTCTTCTACGTGCCCCTTCTCTTCATCGTCCCGGCGACCCTGCCTTCCGACGCCGCCCTCGCCCGCTTCCTGCGGCGCTACCTGTTGATCTCGATCCCGGTCGGGGCCCTGGCCATGGCGCAGTTCTTCAGCCCGGCCTCCAGCATCCTCAACACCTATGCCCGCTCGGAGACCGACTACGTGGTCACGTTCGGCAGCTCGACCTTCGTGCGCGTGACCGCGACCTTCTCCTTCATCTCGGGCTATGCCGCCTACCTGATCGTCACCGCCTTCCTGCTGCTGGCCGTCCTGGGCATGACCGGCTGGCGCTTCCGGGGCAACCTGAAGACCTACCTGGCGCTGGGCATGACGGTCCTCGGCATGTTCATGACCGGCTCGCGCGGCCCGATCGTGGTCCTGGCCGCCCTCTTCCCGGTCTACTGGCGCCTGGCCGTGGGGCGGGAGAAGCAGCGCGGCGCAACGGCGGGGCGCATCATCGTCGGCGTGGCCATCCTGGCCGCCCTGGTGAGCGTCACGGGCTCCGCGGCCATCGGGGCCTTCCAGGAACGGGTGGCCGGCTCGGGCCAGGAGATCGTCGATCGTGCCCTGGCGCCCTGGACCGCGCCCTTCCGCGCCCTGGAAGCCATCGACCTCTTCGGCTTCGGGATCGGGTCGACCCACCAAACCGCCGCCGCGGTGACGCCGGGACTGGTGCCCTACAGTTGGCTCCGCGGGATGGTGCACGAGGCGGAGTCCGTGCGGGTGATGATCGAGCTGGGCCCCCTGGGGTTCTTCCTCGTCTACGCGACCCGGGTCGCGCTGGTCGTCTTCGCCTTCCGCCAGGTCCTGCGCCTGCGCACCCGGTTCCACCGCTCGCTGGCCGTGGCCTGCTTCCTCTTCTTCCTGGCGTCCCTCCCCGGCGGCGTGGTGTTCGACGTGACCTCGGGGGTCTACTACTGGTTCCTCGCCGGCCTCCTGATGCTGATCGTCCGCCTCGACCGGCAGACCGTCCCGGCGATGGCTCCAAGTGCTCCAGGCGCGCCGGCCGTCCGGGCGCGCCCGCGGGTGCCCGGCCCCGCCGGCGAGAGGCTGCCGGTGCCCCACCACCTCCGTTCCGTGGAAAGGCTCCGGCCTTGAGCGGTGCTCCCCGCATCGTCGTCACCCATCCGGGGCGGCAGCATTCACACCAGGCGGCGCTCGGCCTCCAGAAGGCCGGGATGCTCGCCGGCTACTGGGCGGGCGTGCCCGTGCTGGAGGAGCAGGTCCGGAGGGTCCCCGGCCCTCTGCGCGCACGGCTCGGCCGCTACGCCCCCGTGCCTCTGGACCCGGCCCTGGTGCGCTGGTTCCCCGTGACGCCGGCCCTGCGCCGCCTGGGCGACGCCTGGCTCCCGGCCCGCGCCGCCGCCTGGAACGATTTCCGGGCCTGCCGGCTGTTCGACCGCTGGGCGGCGGCCTCCCTGGCGGATGCACGGGCCGGCGCGGTCCTCGCCTGCGAGATCTCGGCTCTGGACACCTTCCGCGAGGCCCGCCGGCTGGGGATGGCCACGATTCTCGACGCGCCGTCGATCCACCACGCGGCCCAGGACCGGCTGCACGGCACCACGGACCCGCCGACCCTCCACCGCCGGATCGCCCTCGTCAAGGACGAGGAGATCGCCCTCGCCTCTCATGTCCTGACCGTCTCGGAGCTCGCCCGCCAGACCTACCTGGAGGCGGGCGTTCCGCCAGAGAAGGTCCACGCCATGCCTCTAGGCGCCGACGTGGAGCTGTTCACGCCGCGACAGGACGGGGAGGCCGACCCGGACGGCTTCACCTTCCTGTTCGCCGGCGCCTCGATCCACCGCAAAGGGTTCGACCTGCTGCTCGACGCCTTCGCCCGGGTGGCGCAACCGGGGGTCCGGTTGCGCATCGTCGGCCCGCCGGGCGATGCCGCGCACCTGCTGGCGGAGCGCCGGGACGAACGGATCGTGGCAACCGGCACCAAGGACCAACAGGGCCTTGCCGCGGAGCTGCGGCGCGCCGACTGCCTGGTGCTGCCGTCGCGCAACGACTCCTATGCGATGGTAGTGACGGAGGCACTCGCCGCGGGCGTGCCGGTCCTGGTCTCGGAGATGGTCGGCGCCAAGGAGCTGGTGCGCGAGGGGGAGACGGGCTGGGTGGTGCAGGTCGGCGACGTGCCGGCCCTGGCCGAAAGGATGCTCTGGTGCGCACGCCACCCCGGCGAGGTGCGGGCGATGCGGGATGCCTGCCGGCGGGCGGCAGAGGCGGCGACGTGGCCGGCCTACCACCAGCGGCTGGCGGCTCTGCTGCGAGGCTTCCTGCCGTGAGGCTTCTGCATGTGGTACCGACGTACGTGCCGGCGTGGAAACATGGGGGGCCGATCCGGTCGGTCCATGGGTTGTGCCGGGCGCTGGCGGCGCGGGGGCATGCGGTGACGGTGTTCACGACGGACGTGGATACGGATGGCGCGGTGCGGGTTGGAGAGGCGGTCGAGGTGGATGGCGTGGAGGTCTGGTACTTCCCGGTGCGCGCGCCGCGGCGGCTGTACAGGTCGCCGGCGATGGGTAGGGCCTTGAAGGAACAGATCGGGAGATTCGACCTGGTCCATCTCCACTCGGTGTTCCTGTGGCCGACGACGGCGGCGGCGCGGGCGGCGGAACGGGCCGGCGTGCCGTATCTGCTCGCACCGCGCGGCATGCTGGTGTCCGATCTCCTGCGGCGGCGGGGGCGGTGGCGCAAGGCGCTGTGGATCCGGCTGTTCGAGCGCCATACGCTGGCCCGGGCGGCGGGGCTCCATGCCACGACCGGGCTGGAGGCGGACGAGGCGGCGCGCCTCGGCCTGCCGATGCCGCCGGTCTTCGTGGTCCCGAACGGGATCGATCCGGACCCGGACGGCGACGGGCTCTCCATCCCGGTCCGGGAGCCGTTCTTCCTCTTCCTGGGACGCCTGAGCTGGAAGAAGGGGCTCGACCGACTGATCCCCGCCCTGGCCCACGTCCCCGGCGCCACCCTCGCCCTCGCCGGCAACGACGAGGAGGGATACCGGCCGAAGCTGGAGTCCCTCGCCAGGGAGGTGGGAGTCGCCGATCGCGTGGTCTTCCTCGGCCCGGTCGACGGTGCGGACAAGGCAGCGCTCCTCCACCGCGCCATCGCCCTGGTCCTCCCCTCCTACTCCGAGAATTTCGGCAACTCCGCCCTGGAATCCATGGCCGCAGGCCGCCCCGTCGTCGTCACCCCTGAGGTCGGCCTCGCCGCGGTCGTCCAGGAGGAGGGTGCGGGTGTGGTCGTCGAGGGAGAGCCGAGCCGTCTCGGCGCCGCCCTCCGAGACCTCCTCGCCGATCCCGCCGCCACGGACGCCATGGGCCGACGAGGAGCCGAGGCAGCAAGGCGGCGCTTCAGATGGGAGGCCGTCGCCGCCGAGATGGAAGCCGCCTATCACCACATCCGCGCCAGCAACGTCCCCCCTCTCCCGGTCGGGGGGAGAGCGATGGGAGAGGGGGCCAGGGGGTGAGGCTCTCCTTCGTCGTCGAACGTCCCACCCAGTTCGAGGTCCCCCTGTACCGCTATGCGGCCACCGATCCGGACAACCGGCTGCGCGTGATCTATACCGAGCCCCGCCTCGACCAGCCCGTCTTCGATCCCGAGCTCGGCCACACCGTGTCCTGGGGGTTCGACCTGCTGAGCGGCTACGATCACGCGGTCTGCCCGGCGCAGGGGCGGATCCGCTGGCTCGCCCGCGAGTTGCGGCGGGAGCGCAACGACCTCGTCATCGTCAACGGCTACACCCACAAGGCCTATCTGCAAGCGGCTGCGATGGCGCGGCTGGCCGGCAGCCCGACCGGCCTGCGCCTCGACTCCGCCCTCTTCGAGACGCCGCCGCCCCGCGAGCACACCAGGCGGCTGCTCTTCGCCCTCTATCTGAAGCGGATGTACCGCCTCTTTTTCGGCGTCGGGACGCTGACCCTCCGCTATCTTCGCCACTTCGGCGTCCCCGAGGAGCGCACGGCCCTCTTTCCCTATGCCGTGGACGTGGCCGGCTTCCGCCGGCGCTCGGCCCTCTCGCCCGAGCAACGGGCGGCGGTGCGGGCGTCGTGGGGCGTGCCGGCGGACGCCCGCGTGCTCCTCTGTGTGGCCAAGCTCCACCCGCGGGAGGCGCCGTGGGATCTCCTCCGCGCCTTTGCGCGGCGCTACGATCCGGGCATCTGGCTGGTCCTCGCGGGAGACGGCCCGGAACGCCCCGAGCTCGAGCGGTTCGTCCGCGAACGGGGTCTCCTGCGCGTCGTCTTCCTCGGCTACGTGCCCTATCCGGAGCTGCCCTCGGTCTATGCGGCGTCGGACCTCTTCCTCCATCCCGCGCGGGAGGAGCGCTGGGGCGTCTCGGTGGCCGAAGCCCTGGCCTGCGGCCTGCCGGTCATCACCTCCTCCCGGGTCGGCGCGGCCCTCGATCTGATCACGCCGGGGAAGAACGGCTCCACCTACGAGGCCGGCAATGACGGCGAGCTCGGCCGGCGGATCGACGAGGCCCTGCTGCTCCGGCCCGAGCAGGTCCGCGAGCACAACCGGGCCGTCCTCGCCGCCTGGGACTACGCCGCCACCTGGCGGGGCCTGCTGCAGGCCGCCGCCCGCATCCGCGGCGGAGAGGCCCGTTGAGCCCGGCTCGACGGAGGCAGGGGTTCGTTCTATTCTAAAGCCCGATCTGGAGGAACATCCGAGGTTGCCCGTCAATCGCTTCTGTCTTGAGCCCGACTGCACGCTCGCCAACACCCGCGTACTGCTCCAGGGCGAATCGACCTACCAGGACGACGGCCGGACCGCCAGCCTGTCCTATCGAGCTCCGGCTCTGTAGCCGCTGCCGCCTGGGCTTCGTCCATCCGACACCGTCCGAGGCCGTGCTGGAACGCTTCTATACAAGCGACTACGCCTACTACCAGGCCGCGGGCGACCACCCGGGGCAGGAGGTGGGCTCCCTGAAGTACGCGCTGGCCCGCCTGCGCTATCTCCACCTCACCCATCCGGGGTGGGTCAACAACGCCCGCTCCCTCGTGGCGGCCCTTGCCGAGGCCCTGACCCGGAAAACGGTGACGTTCACCCTGGGCATCCCTCTCACCCTGCCCAGGGACGCCAGCATCCTCGACTACGGGTACGGCAGCGGCTCGTGGCTCCTGGCCTTGCGGCTCCTGGGGTATTCCCACCTGGCCGGTTACGACATCGCGGCCAACAGCGAGAGGGGGAGGGAGCTGGCAGCCCAGGGGATCCGGGTCATCCCTCCTGGGGACTTGGCGCGCCTCGCTGCAGCCTCCCTGGACTGCGTCCGCCTCGAGCATGTCTTCGAGCACCTCGTGGCCCCCCTGGACCTCCTGCAGGAGCTCCACCGGCTGCTGCGACCGGGCGGGCTGCTGGTGATGACCTTCCCCTCCATCTACCCGTGGCTGGAGGTGGAGGACCTCGCTTCCTCGCCGTTTCTGGGCTATCTCGAGCTGCCCATCCACGTGGCCCACCATTCCGTCGAGTCGTCGACGAGGCTCCTGGACGCCGCCGGTTTCGTGCGGATTCGCGCCCGGATCACGCGACGCGAACGGTTCATCACGGTCCTGGCCTGCCGGCCGGAAGAACGCCAGGCGACCGGGGCGTGAACGAGGCTCCGCGGCTCCGCGCCCCCCTGACCGTCCTCTTCACGACCCGCAACGAAGAGGCCAACATCGAGCGCTCGCTCCAGAGCGTCCACGGCTTCGCCGACCAGGTCTTCGTGATCGATTCGGAGAGCGAGGACCGGACGATCGAGATCGCGCGCCGCTATGCGAACGAAGTACGCAACCTCCCCTACGAGCACGGCCGCATCATCCCCTGGATCTTCCAGTGGGGGCTCGACAACCTGCCCATCCGCAACGAGTGGATCCTGATCCTCGAAGCGGACCAGGCCCTGACCCCGGAGCTGCGCGAAGAGATCGCGGCCGTGCTCGCCCGGCCTGACCTGGATATGGACGGCTTCTACATCCGCCGCCGGCAGATCTTCCGTGGCAAGCCGATCCGGTTCGGCGGCTACGGCAGCAAGGTCCTCCTCAAGCTCTTCCGCAGCGGGAAGGGCAGAGCTCGACCCGGTGGAGCAGGACACCCGGGTCTACGTGAGCGGCCCGGTCGGGCGCCTGCGCACGCCCCTGGAGGAATGGAACCGCAAGGAGGACGCGATTTTCTTCTATCTCCAGAAGCACCTGCGCTATGCCGAAGCCTTCGCCCGCGAGGAGGTGGAGCGGCGGCGCGGCCTGCCCTGGCGCATTGCGCCACGCCTCTTCGGCACGCCCGACGAGCGGGTGCTCTGGCTCAAGACCCGCTGGTACCGGATGCCCCTCTACGTCCGGCCGTTCCTCTACTTCGTCTACAGGTATCTCTTCCTGTTCGGGTTCCTGGACGGCAAGAACGGCTTCGTCTTCCATTTCCTCCAGGCCTTCTGGTTCCGATTGATCGTCGACGTGCGCTTGGAGGAGATGTTGAGCCCCTCACCCCCTGACCCCCTCTCCCAACCGCCCTCCCGACCTCCGGGAGAGGGGGAAAAGGCATGACGCGCATCCTCGGGATCAGCGCGTTTCATGCGGACGCCTCGGCCGCGGCGGTGGCGGACGGCCGGTTCGTGGCCGGCGTCGAGGAGGAACGGTTCCGGCGGATCAAGCACTGGGCGGGGTTCCCGGAGCAGGCCCTGCGCTTCTGCCTGGGCGAGCTGGGCGGCCGGATGGAGGACGTCTCCGCGTTGGCGGTGTCGCGCCAGCCGCGCGCCTACCTGCTGCGCAAGGCCCTGCTCGCCCTCTCGCACCCGCGGTCGCCTGCGCCGCGCGGCCGGCCGCGCGCGCAACCTGGCCCAGGTGCAGTCGCTGGAGGAGCGGGTCGCCGCCGTCTTCGGACGCTCGCCGCGTCTCCATTCCGTCGAGCACCACCTGGCCCACGTGGCCTCGGCCTTCTTCTGCTCGCCGTTCGAGGAGGCGATGTGCCTGACGGTCGACGGCTTCGGCGATTTCGTCTCCCCGATGATGGCCGTGGGCCGCGGCAACTCGGTCGAGGTCCTCGATCGGGTCCACTTCCCCCACTCGCTGGGGCTCTTCTACACGGCGGTCACCCAGTTCCTCGGGCTTCCCCGGCTTCGGCGACGAGTACAAGGTGATGGGGCTCGCGGCCTACGGCGAGCCCGCGTTCGCCGCCGAGCTCCGGCAGGTCGTGCCCGCGCGGCCGGACGGCACGTTCCGGCTCGACCTCCGCTACTTCCGCCACCTCTCCGAGGGCGTGGACATGACCTGGGAGGACGGCTACCCCGAGCTCGGCCGGGTCTTCACCCCGGCGCTGGAGGAGCTCCTGGGGCCGGCCCGGCGCCCGGACGAGGAGCTGACGCAACGCCACAAGGACCTCGCCGCCTCGCTCCAGGCCGTCTACGAGGAGCGCTTCTTCGCCCTGGTGCGCGCCCTCCAGAGGCGGACCGGCCTGTCGCGCCTGGCCCTGGCCGGCGGCTGCGCCATGAACTCGCTCGCCAACGGCAAGCTCTTCGACCGGACGGACGTCCAGGACGTTTACATCCAGGCCGCGGCCGGCGACGCCGGCACCTCCCTGGGAGCGGCCCTCTGGGTCCACCACGCCGTGCTCGGCGCGCCACGGAACGGCTTCGTCATGGAGCACTGCTCCTGGGGTCCGGCATACGGCGAGGCGGAGATCCGCAAGGCGATCGCCGCGGGGCTCCCGGAGTCGGGGGGAATGGACGGCAGGTGGGGGGAGGTCCGTGTCGAGGCGGTCCCTGACGAGGACCGCCTGGCAGTGGAGACCGCCGAGGCTCTCGCCCGCGGCGAGGTCGTCGGCTGGTACCAGGGACGCTCGGAATGGGGGCCGCGGGCCCTCGGCAACCGCTCGATCCTGGCCGATCCGCGGCGGGCGGACATGAAGGACCTCCTCAACCTCAAGATCAAGCGCCGGGAGTCCTTCCGACCGTTCGCCCCCTCGGTCCTGGAGGAGCGCACGGGCGACGTGGTTCACCATCGACCATCCGGACCCGTTCATGATCAAGGTCTATCCGATCCGGCCCGAGAAGCGGCCCCTGATCCCCGCCGTCACCCACGTGGACGGCACCGGACGACTGCAGACCGTGTCGCGGCGGGCCAACCCGCGCTACTGGAAGCTGATCCGCGCCTTCGAGGAGCGGACCGGCGTGCCCATGGTGCTCAACACCTCCTTCAACGAGAACGAGCCCATCGTCAACACGCCCGCCGAGGCGCTGGACTGCTTCCTGCGCACCCGCATGGACCGCCTGGTGTTGGGGGACGTCGTGGTCTCCCGGAGTTGATGGACGTTGATCCGATCCCTCCTCGAAAAGCTGAGCCGGGGCCGCGTCCTGCGCCGACGGCTGCCCAGTGAGCACGGCGGGCACGCGCTGTACGTCTCTCCGGACGCGGCCCTCAAGCTGTGGAGGCGGGACCTCGCCCAGGTCGACCCCCTTCTGCTGCAGTGGGCAAGGGATCTGGTGAATCCGGGTGCGACGGTATGGGACGTGGGCGCAAACGTCGGCCTCTTCGCCTTCGCCGCAGCCCACCGCGCCGGCCCCTTCGGCCGCGTCCTGGCCGTCGAGGCGGACGACTGGCTGGCCGCCCTGGTGCGCCGGTCCGCAGCCACAGCCGGTCCGAGCTATGCGCCAGTCGATGTCCTCGCTGCCGCTGTGGCCGACCGCCCCGGGATTGCCGAGCTTTGCATTGCCGAGCGCGGGCGGGCCGGCAATTACCTGCAGAGCCTCCCCGGCTCCACCCAGACCGGCGGCCAGCGCGAGACCCGCAAGGTAGTGACGGTCACCCTCGACGGGCTCCTGGACTGGTTTCCGGCTCCCGGGCTGGTTAAGATCGACGTGGAAGGGGCCGAAGACCTATGCCTCCAGGGCGCGGAGCGGCTGCTGTCCATGGTCCGGCCGGTCCTTCTCCTCGAGGTCACCGAGGCGAACAGCAGAGCCGTGGGCGATCTGCTCCGCCGACACAGCTATACCCTGTTCGATGCGGCAGCAGCTCCGGACCTCCGACAGCCGCTGGCGGTGCCCCCGTGGAACACCCTCGCCGTGCCGCCCGCCGGAGCATGATGGATTTATCCGATCCGGCCAAGGCCGTGTCGCGGCGGGCCGCGCCGTGAGCGGGACGCGCGGCCTCGCCTTGGCTGCGGCCGGCCTCCTGCTTGCCGCCGGGATCTGCGTGATCGCGGCCGGTCTCGCCTTCCGCCGGCTGGCCGCCATGGAGGTCGTCGAGATCCCGCTGGAGCGCGCCGTGTTCCAGCCCTGGCGCGGCCTGCTCCGCGGCTCCGTGGAGACGAGGCCGCCCTTCCGCCTGCACTGGGACGGCCGGCCTCCCAAGGCCGAGGTGGTGGACCGGCGGACCGGCGAGGTGGCGGCGCCCCGGGTGCTGTCCCGAGCCACGTTCGAGACGAACCGGCGGGCCGTGCTCTGGTCGCCGCGGGACGACTACCTGCAGGTCCGCGAGCGCTGCGAGGTCGTGCTGCCGCCGGAGGCCTTTCGCCCGCGGGACCTCGTCCTGCGCCTGGAGGTGCCGCCGGCGCGCGAGCCGTTCTTCCGCCGCGCCGGGCTCGCCGTTGCCCTGGCCGTGCTCGCCGGGCTCGCGCTCTGCGCTTCCCGGCTGATCCGGCTCCGGGCCGGCACGCGGCTCCGGCCGCTGGCCGGCACGGCGAAGGGTCTCTTCTACCTCGCCCTGGCCGCGGTCTCGTTCGTCACCCACTTTCCGGGGTCCCCCTGGCTGAGCGGGGACACCGACAACGCGTCCATCAATTCGTTCGCCGCGGCCCTGGACCGGCCCGCCGCCTTCACCCGCGACGCGCTCCTCGCCGAGCCGCGGAACTTCACCTGGTACACCCCCCTCTACGTGGCCGCCGCCCGCGGCATCCACGCCCTGGGCTTCCCCTATGACGTCAGCGTGGCGGTCTTCGCCTTCTTCGGCACGTTGATCGGCCTCGTGGGGTACGACCTCCTGCTGTCCCGGGCCTCGCGCTCCCGGCTGTTCGGCTTCCTGGCCACGTTGAGCCTCGCCCTGCTCGCCGCGAGCTACCCGCCGGACGAGCACTGGTCGTTCTCCCAGGTGCGGCCGCGCACCCTGTTCACCGCCCTCCTCCCCTGGGTCGTCCTCCTCGCCCTGCGCGTGCGTGCCCGGCCGCGCCTCTGGTGGCTTCCGGCCGGCGCCGCGGCCCTCCTCTTCTACGTGCACCCCGTGAGCTCGCCGGTGCTGTCGGGAGCCCTCCTGCTGGGGCTCCTGCTGGGGGGGCCGGCGCCGCTGCGCTCCCGCCTGGCGGGCGCCGTGGCGGCCGCGGCGGTCACCCTCGCCGTCATGGCCCCCTACACCCTCGTCCTGGTCACGAAGCAGCCCGCCCCTGCCGGCGGGGGAGGCCTCGCGGAGCTGGCCGCGTTCCGGCCCGGCTTCGTGCCGCGGGTGTTCTACGCGGACGCCCTCCACATGGTCCTGGGCCACCCGCGGTTCTGGCTCTTCTTCGCAGTCCTGGCCTTCCTGGCCTGGCAGACCCTGCGGTCCACCCAATCTCGGAACGATCGCCGGGACGGCCTGCGCTTCTTCTGGGGTGCGCTGGCCGGCTTCTGCCTCGTGGTCTTCGCCGTGCCCGCCGTCGACTGGGCGCTGGCCGCGGCGGCGGGCCGGCTGCCGCTTCAGACCGACCTCATCCGCGGCCTGCGCTACGTCGACGTCCTCCTGGTCGCCTCCCTGGGGCTGGCGGTGCGTTGCCACAGGTCGACAAGACGCCGCCTCGGCGGCCGGATGCGCCTCTCCTGGGACGGCCGGCCCCTGGTCGCCGGGGCCTTCGGCGAACGGGCGGCGGCGCTCGCCGGCTGCGCCCTCCTCCTCGCCTGCTACGGCGGCTCGCTGGCCGTCTCGGCGCGCGACATGGCGGTGCATTCGGGATCGAGCCTGCGCCTGCTGCGTGGACGGCCCCCCGAGGTGCCCCTTGCCCGCCTCGAGCTGGTCCATGCCCTGCAGGCGCTGCGCCGCCCCGGCGAGGTGGTGGCCATCCCGGACGACCTCGACTTCCTGCGCCAGCTCTACGTCCCGCTGGCTTATATGTGGAAGGACCCGGTCACCCTGTCCTACGCCAACCCACAGGCCATGCGGGCCGCCCGCTCGGCCCTCCGCCAGGCCGGGGCGTACCTGGCGCAGCCCGTGGACGCCGTGGCGGCGCGGCGGATCGCGGAGGTCCTGGGCGCCGACCTCGTGGTGCTGGAGCGCGAGCGGGCCGGCCTCGGGCTGTACGAGGATCCGGCGCTCCTCTTCGCCAACGCCCGCTATCTGCTCCTGCGTCCGCGGGCCGGGCGGCCGTCATGACGCTCGCCTTCGCCATGGCCTGCATCCTGGCGGTCTGGGGGGGCCTGTTCCTCCTCTGCGCCGGTCTGGGGCTGGGCCTCCTGCGCGCCGGCTGCGGGAGCCGGTCCGGTCCCGCGGACCTGGTCCTCGCCGCCTGGATCGGCTACGCCGCGGCCCTGGCCGCGCTCCAGGTCTGGCACTTCGCGCTGCCGGTGGACGCCCGCGCCCTGGCGGCCCTGGCCGCGGCGAGCCTGGCGGGCTGGCTGGCCGGACTCCGCGGCCCGGGCAGGAAGGAGGGAGGCGAGGATTTCCGGTGGCCGCGCTCGGTGGTGGTCCTCACGGCCCTCCTCGCCCTCTGGGTGGCCGACCGCGCGGCCGGCCCCGGCGCCGGCTACGACAGCGCCAACTACCACCTCACGCTGGTCCGCTGGTTCGACAGCTTCCCGGTCGTCCCCGGCCTGGCCAACCTGAACCCGGTCTACGGCGTCAACCTGTCGGGGCTCCTCTTCCCGGCGCTCCTGGAGCAGGGTCCGGGGACCGGCCGGAGCAGCCACTTCGCCAACGGCTTCGTGCTGGTCCTGTTCTTCCTCCTGGTCGCCCGCCGCATCGGAGAGCTGCTGGCCTCCCGGGAGATGCCCACTCCCGGCCGGCTCTTCGCGGCGGTCCTGGTCTATCCCGCCGTCATGATCGTGAACCGCGGCAACGGCGTCTGGGTCTCCAGCCTGACCACGGACGTGCCGGCCAGCCTGACCGTGCTCGCGGCCTGCTGCCTCGCCGTCGAGGCCCTGGGCGACGGCCGCCCGCGCGAGGAGGCCGAGCCGCGCCTGTTCGCGGCCCTCCTCCTGTTGTCGGTGACGCCATGCCTCAAGGCCACCGCCGGGATCTTCGCCGCCGCGGCCTGGATCGTGGTCCTGGGCGCCGCTCTCGTGCCGCGGCGCCGCGCCGCCGTCCGTCCTCTGGTCATAGCCGTCGCCTTCGCGCTCGCCGCGGGCGTGCCCTGGCTGGCGCGCAACGTCCTGCTCAGCGGCTATCCCCTCTTCCCTTCCACCGCCGCCGCCTTCGACGTGGACTGGCGGCTGCCGGCGGAGCACGGCACGGGCATGGTCTGGTGGACCCGCGCCTATACGCGGACGCCCGGCGCCTGGGACCGCATGCTGCACCAGGACGCCACCAACTGGCTGCCCTACTGGCTACGGGTCGAGCTCCGCCCCGCCCTGCACGAAGGCCTCGTGCCGCTGCTGCTCACGGCGGTGTGGATCGCGCTCTGGCTGGCGGCCGGCCGGCCGCGGCCCCGCCACGCGCCGGTCCTCCTGCTGCCCCTGGCCGTGGCCCTGCCGGCCTGGTTCGTCCTCGCCCCCGCCTTCCGCTACGGGCTCTTCCTCTTCTGGGTGCTCTGCGCCCAGGCCGCGGCGCTGCTCCTGCCGCCGGTCCTGGCGGCGGCGGCGCGCCGGCGGGCGCTCGTCGGGCCCGCCGTCCTCGTGCTGGCCGCGGCGCCTCTCGCATTCCAGGCCTGGTACGGCGTCCGCTACCGGGGTGCCGATCCCCCCGGGACGGCCCTGGCCCGGCTCTTTTTCACGCCGCCCGGCCCCGATCATGGCTTCCACCCGCTGCCGGCCCCGCCCCTGGAGACGGTCCGCGTGTGCGGCGGCGTGCGGGTCTTCCTGCCCAGGGCCCGCCCCGGGGTGAGCGTCGACTCGGCCCCCTGGCCCGCGACCCTGCCCTGGGACGCCCCCCTGCCCGCGACCTCCCTGCTGCTCGACGGGCTCTGCGCCCGCCGGCCGGGCGACCTGGGCGCGGGCTTCCGCATCGACCAGGGAGGCCAGTCCTGGCCGCGGCGCAATGCCGCCTCGGTGCGCGCGGTCTCCCGCCGGACGGGCTGGGGCCTGGCGCGCCTGGCCGTCCACTTCTGCGTCCGCCCCGAGCTCATCCAGGAGAGCCTGCGGAGCCGCCGGTGAAAGAGCCTTCGGAGCCCCGCACCGTGGGGGTGGTGGTCACCAACTACGAGACCTGGGACCTCACCCGCCGCTGCCTCGGCCAGGTGCTCGCCACCGCCGGGGACCTGCACGGCTCCCTGGACGTCCTCGTCGTGGACGACCATTCGAGCGCCCCGGCGCCGGACGGGCTGGAAACCCTGGACGGGCCCGTCCGCCTGCACGTCAACCCGCGCAACCTCGGCCTCGTGCGCTCCCTGAACCTGGGCATCCGAGCCGTCGGCGCCGACGTCGTGGTGCTGTTCGACTCCGACGCCTGGCCGTTGACCGGCTTCGCCGGACCGGCCCTCCGCCGGTTCGCCGCGGACCCGCGCCTCGGTATCCTCGGCTTCGCCACCGTCGACGCCCAGGGGAGGCCCACCGGCTCCAGCGAGCCCGAGCCCGGAGTGGCCAGCCTCGTGCTCGGCCAGCGGCTCCACGCCCGCCTGCGCCGGTTCCTCGACCGCGGCGCGCCGCTCTGCGTCTTCACCTGCGCCATGGCGGTGCGCAAGAGCGCCTTCGAAGCGCTGGGCGGCTTCGACGAGGCCTTCGACTGGCTGGACCTCGACCTCGACCTCTGCATGCGCGCCCACCGGGCCGGCTGGCGGGTCGAGGCGGCGCCCGAGATCGTCGCCTTTCACCAGGGATCGGGCGCGCCGCAGGCCACGAGCCAGCGCGTCCTGCGCTTCCACAAGACCCGTTGGCTGCTGCTGCGCAAGTCCGGCAAGATCCGCCGGCCGCGGCTGGTGCGCGCGCTCGTCCTGGCCCGGCTCCGCTTCGAAATCCTGCTCCTGCGCCTGGCCGGGCGCCTCCTCGTCCGGCGGCCCGAGGACCTCGCCGACAAGCTCGCCGGACGCCGGGCGGCCCTGCGCCATGGCACCGAGCACTACCGCTGACCGGCTTCCTCGCATACACTACGCGCTTCATCCGCCCGGCAGCTCTCGAAGGGAGGTCTCCTCGATGGATTGGACTCAGCAGCGCATCCTGGTCACCGGGGGGGCCTCCTTCATCAGCTCCCATCTGATCGACCTGCTCGTGGACAAAGGCGCCCGCTCGATCCGCGTGGTCGACGACCTGACGAGCGGCAGGCTCGCCAACATCCAAACCCATCTCGATTCCGGCGTCGTGGAATTCCATCGCGAGGACCTCCTCCACCCCGGCGTGCCGCAGCGCATGGTCGAGGGGATCGACGTCGTCTTCCACCTCGCCGCCATTCACGGCGGGCGCGGCTTCGTCGACCTCCACCAGGCAGCCTGCGCGCAGAACCTCGCGATGGACGGCATGCTGATCAAGGCCGCCCACGAGGCCGGCGCCGGCAAATTCGTCTTCGCCTCCTCCGGCTGCGTCTACCCCAACTTCCTCCAGGGCGACGTCGACCAGGAGCTCTACCTCACCGAGGAGATGGTGGGCCCGCCCTACGACGCCGACAACATGTACGGCTGGGCCAAGCTGATGACCGAGATGACCCTCAAGGCCTACGCCCGCGACTTCGGCCTCAAGGCGGCGTCCTGCCGGTTCTTCACGGTCTATGGGGAAAGGGGCGTCGAGAACCACGCGGTGATCGCCATGATCGCCCGCGCCTTCGTGCGCCAGGACCCGTTCGAGGTCTGGGGCGACGGCACCCAGATCCGCAACTGGACCTACGTGGGCGACATCGTGAGCGGCATGGTGCTCGCCGCCGAGAAGATCGACGACGGCACCGCGGTCAACCTGGGGACCGAGGAGCGCACCCGCGTGATCGACGCGGTCCGCGAGGTCCTGCGCTATACCGGCCACAGCGCGGAGGTCAAGCTCCTCCCCCACATGCCCACCGGCCCGCTCAACCGGGTGGCGAGCAACCGCCTGGCCCGCGAGCTCCTGGGCTGGGAGCCGCGGATGAAGTTCATGGACGGCCTGCACCGCACCATCGACTGGTACTTCGGGTCCCGCGAACGGGAGGCGGTCAGCGGGTACCTCGAGGAAATGCTCACCGAACGGTAGGGCGGCCCCGTGCTCGAGAAGCTTCAGCTCTGGGCTCGTCGAGCGTTTGTACGCTCGCGCGGGCTGCGCGAGCTCGTGGGTGTCCTCCCTGGCCGGCCGGATCTCAGCCACCTCCGGTTTTTCAAGGAGGAGGCGGCCTGCGGGCCAATCCAACGGGAGGAGGCTCTGCTGCTCTTCGCGCTGGTGCGCGTCCTGCGGCCGCGCGTGATCGTGGAGTTCGGCTTCCACCGCGGCCATAGTGCACTCAACTTCCTGCTCGCCCTGCCGTCCGACGGCGAGCTCCACAGCTATGACGTCACAGAGGGCGCTGCACAGATGGCGGCGCGGCTCTTCGCCGGCACCAGCAAGTTCCACTATCACCACAAGCCGCAGGAGAGCTTCGTACCGGCGGACGTGGGAGGGAAAGAGATCGACTTCGTCCTCCTGGATGCGGCCCACGACCTTGGCCTCAACGTCGCCACGTTCGAGAAGCTGTGGCCCTGTCTGGCGCCGTGCGCGATCCTCGCCGTCCACGACACCGGGACCTGGCGGCGCACCCACATGCGGCCCGAGCACCTCGTCTGGGCGGCGGACCGCCCCCAAGGATGGCTCTCCGCCGAGGAGTACGCGCCCTGGGATGAAGAGCGGCGGTTCGTCAACTGGCTGCGCGACACCCATCCAGAGCTCTCGCAGCTCCACCTGCACTCCGACCGAGCGCTCCGGCACGGGCTGACGCTGCTGCAGGCCAGCGACCGGCTGGCCACAGCAACGGCCCCGGCTCGAGGCTGACGCGACTCCCGGCGCGGGCCGTCACGGTGCACCGCCTCCTCTACCTCTGCGACTGGCTGCCGCCGGACTTCGGCGCCGTCGGCCAGTACAGCCTGCTCTTCGCCCGCGAGCGCGCCGCCGCCGGCGAGGACGTGGTGCTCGCCGGGCTCTCCTCGACCGCCGGCTCGGTCGAGGAGGAGGCGGTCGGCCGCGGCCGGCTGCGCATCGTCCGCCGCCGCGCCGCGCTCTACGACCGGGCCGACTTCAAGCGGCGCGCCCTGTGGACGCTGCGCACGGACCTCGGCCTCGTCTGGGCGCTGCGCCGCGAGATCCGCCGGGCGGACGAGGTCCTCTTCACGGGAAGCCCCCCCTTCCTGATCCAGCTCCTGGTGCCGCTCAACCTCCTCTTCCGGAAGCGGCTCACCTACCGCATCACCGACTTCCATCCCGAGTGCCTGATCGCCGAGCTGGGCCGCGCGCCCGCGCTTTTGCGGCTCTTCCAGCGCTGGACCGTGGCCCTGCGCCGCCGCGTCCATGGCTTCGAGGTGCTCGGCGAGGACCAGCGGCGGCGCCTGCTGGAGATCGGCGTCCGTCCGGAGCGGATCGTGCTCAAGCGCGACCCCGCGCCGGTCGAGATCCCGCCGGGCACCGAGCCGCTGGAGGTTCCGGAGGAGCTGCGCGGCCGGGCCGTCCTCCTTTACTCGGGCAACTTCGGCGTCGCCCACGACCACGAAACGTTCGTCGAAGGCTACCGCCGCCACCACCGCGACGGCTCGGGCCGCGTCGTCCTCTGGCTCAATGCTGCGGGCGCGAAGGCCGACCGGGTCGAGGAGATCCTGCGCCGCGAGGGGCTGCCGGTCCACCGCGGCCGGCCCGTGCCCCTGGACCTCCTGCCGCGCCTGCTGGTCACCCCGGACGCCCACCTCATCACCCTGCGCGACGAGTTCGTCGGCTACGTCCTCCCCTCCAAGGTCCACGGCTGCATCCGCTCCGGCCGCCGCGTGCTCTTCGTCGGCAGCCCGGCCTCGGACGTCCACCTCCTCTGCGCCGAGGGCCTGCCGGAAGACCTATACAGGAGGATCGACGTGGGCCATCCGGCGGGGGTGGCGCAGGCGCTGGAGGAGATCGGGACTTGCATCCAGCCCCGTTTCCCCCCAGAATAGCGCCAAGCCCCTAAGGGTCAACGAAAGGAACGCACCACCGGGACTCTCGCGGCAGTCTGGTGCTGTAGTGCTGTAGATGGACGACATTCTTTTTTACGCCCTCGGCGCGGCCGTCATCGCCGCCCTCCTCACCAACCTGATGGTGCCGCCCGTGACGCGCCTCGCCATCGCGTTGCGCGCCCTGGACCACCCCGACGAGCGCAAGCACCAGGCCAAGGCCGTGCCCTGCCTGGGCGGGGTCGCAATCGCCATCGGCCTCGCGCTGGGCGCCGGCTTGGCGGGGATCTCGCGCTTCGGCGAGTGGGAAGGCCTGGACCGTGGCGAGATGGTGGCGCTGATGCTCGGCACCGGCCTGGTCTTCCTGGTCGGCGTCGCCGACGACCTGCTCGGCGTCTCGGCATACAAGAAGCTCTTCTTCGAGATCGTCGCCGCCTGTCTTCTGGTGCGCATCGGCTGGTCGTTCGAGGTCCTCCGGCTGCCGCTCGTGGGCGAGGTCTACCTGGGCCTCCTCGGTCCGGTCGTCTCCGTGGTCTGGATCGTTGCCGTGACCAATGCCATCAACCTGATCGACGGGCTCGACGGCCTGGCCAGCGGCGTCGTCGCCATCATCTCGACCAGCATGCTGGTCTATGCCGTCGTCCAGGGCAACCCCGGCACCGTGCTGCTGATGGCGGCCACCGCGGGCTCCTGCATCGGCTTCCTGCGCCACAACTGGGAGCCCGCCCGCATCTTCATGGGCGACTCCGGAGCGCTGACCCTCGGCTTCCTGCTCGCCGCGGCCACGGTCCACTCCTCGCTCAAGGCACCGGCGGCGGTGGCCATCCTGGTCCCCATCCTGGCGCTCGGCGTGCCGGTCATGGACGCAATGCTGGTTATGGGTGTCCGCTTCCTCGAACGTCCCAAAGGGCCGCTCACCGGCCGCGTCCTGCGCATCTTCCACGCCGACCGCCAGCACCTGCACCACCTGCTCTCCCACTTCGGCGGCGCCCGCTCGCGCATCGTGGCGGTGATCTACGCTGTCGTCCTCTCCTTCTGCGTCCTGGCCCTCCTGGTCGCCTTCACCGGCGACACCACGCTCGGGATCGCCCTGGTGGCGCTCGAGTTCTTCGTCATCCTCGCCATGCGCAAGAGGGGTCTGGCCCGGGCCACACGGCGCCTCGCCGAGATCCAGCGCGAGGAGATCAAGACCGAGGTCCTCGGCCGCGATCCCGCCGCCCAGGGGCAGGCCGCCACTCCCCGCGTCCGCCGCTTCACCCCGCGTGCCTGAAGTGTAGTAGAATCGCCATTCTTCAGCGGCCCTTTTCGTAGTTTTCAGGGCCTCGGTGTCTGCATCAAGGAGAGCACGCCATGCAGGTGAAGGTCGTCATCCACGAAGTCGAAGAGGGCGGGTTCTGGGCGGTTGTCCCCGCCCTCCGCTGTGCCACCCGGGGCGATTCGCTCGAAGAGCTCCTCCAGAACATCCGGGACGCCGTGGCGGGACGCTCCTCGTCAGGAGTCGACCGGTCCGGCCGCTTCCTGCGCCCGGCGATCGTAGGGCTCGACAACCCTCTCTGAGGCCTGGTCAGCGGCCGATCAACGGCCGCAGACCTCGGCGTTTGCGGAGCACACGCTGGGCCAGCGTCCCGAGACGCTGCTCCAGTGCGAGCACACGCTGGTTTTGCGGAGCACACGCTGGGCCAGCGTCCCGAGACGCTGCTCCAGTGTGAGCACACGCTGGTTTTGCGGAGCACACGCTGGGCCAGCGTCCCGAGACGCTGCTCCAGTGCGAGCACACGCTGGTTTTGCGGAGCACACGCTGGGCCAGCGTCCCGAGACGCTGCTCCAGTGCGAGCACACGCTGGTTTTGCGGAGCACACGCTGGGCCAGCGTCCCGAGACGCTGCTCCAGTGCGAGCACACGCTGGTTTTGCGGAGCGCACGCTGGGCCAGCGTCCCGAGACGCTGCTCCAGTGCGAGCACACGCTGGTTTTGCGGAGCGCACGCTGGGCCAGCGTCCCGAGACGCTGCTCCAGTGCGAGCACACGCTGGTTTTGCGGAGCACAAGCTGGGCCAGCGTCCCGAGACGCTGCTCCAGTGTGAGCACACGCTGGTTTTGCGGAGCGCGCGCTGAGCCAGCGTCCCGAGACGCTGCTCCAGTGCGAGCACACGCTGGTTTTGTGGAGCGCGCGCTGGGCCAGCTCCTCTTCCCAACGCTTGCCACGGCGTTATCCTTATCTTCAAGGTGACGCCGACAACGCCCGCTCCACCCCGCCGGGACCGCTCCGCCCACGCGACGATCCGCGGCTATCTCTACCAGACCTGCCTGGGCGTCCTGCGCTGGGTCGACTTGGAGCCGGGAGAGGTGCTCGTCTGTGAAGGAGACGAGGATCTCGACCGGCATATCCTCGGCGGCGGGAGCATCTTCGAGCAGGTCAAGGCGTACTCAGGCGGCCTGGGGCTTGCCGACAGGGCCGTGGTGGAGAGCCTGCGCCAGTTCCTGCGCAGCTACGCCACCCTCCAACCAGAGGGAAGGGAACGGCGCTTCCTCTTCACCACGACGGCGTACCGGAGGCGGTCGCGCAAGGGCGGCCTGGATTTCGATCTCCTGAAAGCATGGCAGGAGGGAGACCGCCGGCCCGAAGTCTGCGCCGCCATCCGCTCGATCGTGCTGGGGGATGAACTTCCTCCGGAATGGCTCGCCGAGGCCGTGGCCTGGCTCGACGCCGAGCCGGAAGGGTGGAAGGGTTTTCTCGATGCCGTCGAGTGGACCTTCGAGGCCCCGGACCTCGACAGAGTCCGCAGCGAGATCGTGCGGTCGAAGACCTGCTCGCGCGGTCTCTCCCACCGCGGACGGTCACACCCCTCGTCCCGAACGCCGAAGAGCGCCGCTCGCCGCGCGACGCCCCGGAGGTCGTCGCGGCTCTCGGCGACACAGGCAGCCCCGAAGGGGCGGAAGCATAGAGCCTGGGGCGTCAGCCCCAGGAACAGGGCCACCTATCCTCATTCAGCCCCGAAGGGGCGGCAGCAGACCGCCGCCTTGCTGCTTCGTGACGATGTCATGGACAGGCTACCGGCTATCGTCTGCTGTCGCCCTTGCAGGGCTCGGGGTTCTTGGGGTGTCTTCTTCCTGGGGCTGACGCCCCAGGCTCTATGCTGTCGCCCCTTCGGGGCTGGCAGCGTACGGCAATTGGGATGGGACTGACGCGCGCCAACTCCCCCGGCAGAGTCTTCTCCCAATCAGGAAAAGGATAGCGTCCTCTCGGTTCCGCCAGCTCTCTCCCCCGCGTGGAAGGGAAAATCCTGTGCTGTGACACGGCGCAACCGCAAAGGCACGTGGCGCAGAGCCAGCGGTCATGACTTTGGCGCAAAGGCACGTGACGCGTTAGCTGCGGCTAAAGCCTCTGGCTCTGCGGCAGTGACGGAGAGCCAAAGGTCATGATTTTGGCTCAAAGGCACGTGACGCGTTATTAGCTGCGGCTAAAACCTCTGGCGTTCCGTACATGACGGAGCGGCAAAGGCAGGTGTCACGTTAGCTCAGGCTAAAACCTCTGGCTCTGCGGCAGTGACGGAGCCGCAAAGGCAGGTGACGGAGAGGCTGCGCCAGGGATTTTGACGTTGCGACACGGGAAAGGCGCGGCGGTTACAACCACCCCCGCTGCCGCGCAATCCGCGCCGCTTCCACCCGGTTCTCCGCGCCGAGCTTGCTGATCGCTTCCGAGAGGTAGTTGCGGACGGTTCCTTCGGAGAGGTGCAGCTCGGAGCCGATCTTGACGGTGGAGAGCCCGTCCCCGGCCAGGCGCAGGACCTGGCGCTCGCGGTCGGTCAGGGGATCGGGCTCGTCCCAGGCGGCGGCTGCCAGCTCGGGAGAGATGGCCCGCAGGCCGGCATGGACGCGGCGGATCGCCTCGGCGAGCTGCTCGGCGGGAGAATCCTTCAGGAGGTAGCCGGTCACGCCGGACTCCAGGGCCCGACGCAGATAACCGCTGCGGCCAAAGGTCGTGACGATGACCACGCGGACCGTGCTCCCCTGCTCGCGCAAGGCGGCGGCCAGCTCCAAGCCGGTCATGCGCGGCATCTCGATGTCGGTCACGATCACGTCCGGCCGGAGCTTGCCGGCCAGGTCCAGGGCCTCGCGGCCGTCCCGGGCACGGCCGACGACCTCCAGGTCCGGCTCCAGCTCGAGAAGCGCTGAGAGCGCTCCGAGGACCATGGACTGGTCTTCGGCGATCAGGACCCTGATCATGGGCGGATCAGCGGGCGCCCTCCGGCGCCAGGGCTCCCGACGACGGGTGCTCGCGAGCCTTCTCGACGGATTCGGCCGGCGCCGGCCGGTACGGCACGGTCACGGTGATCACCGTGCCGCCATCCACCTTCCGCTCCAGAGAGCCGCCGAGCCCCTCGACCCGTTCGCGCATGACCGACAGGCCTACTCCATCGGGTGCGTCGGAGCCCCGGCCATCGTCCCGCACCTCCAGGCGCACGCCGCCATCGATCGGCTCCAGGGAGATCCGGCAGGTGCTGCTCCTTGCGTGACGCACCACGTTGGTGACCGCCTCGCGCAAGGCCAGGGCGAGGACGGTCTCCTCCACAGGGCCGAGCTCCACGGGGACCGCGAAGTACTCGATCTTCATCCCGGCCGACTCGACGGCCAGCCGTGCCCGGGCCATCTCGCTCGCGAGCCCCTCCGATCGGTAACCGGCGATCGCCGCTCGCACCTCCCGCAGGGCCTCGCGGGAGATCCTCTCGACGTCCCGCATCTCCTGGGCGGCCCGCTCCGGATCCCGCGGGACCAGCTTCGCCGCCAGCTCGGACTTGAGGGTGATGACCGAGAGCGTGTGGCCCAGCACGTCGTGGAGGTCGCGGGCGATCCGCTCCCGTTCGGCCGTGCGGGCCAGGCGCTGCGCCTCTTCCTGGGACGCCTGGAGCCGGGCATGACCCCGCGACACCTCGGCGAAGTGGACGTTGATGCCGCCGATCAGGATGGTGAAGATGATCCCCGGGATCCAGAAGTAGGGCGGACGCTCGAACGCCCAGGCCACGACGATGAGGAGGAGGACCAGGAGGGCGATGATGCGGGCCGCCACCGCCGGGCGCAGGCTGTAGCCGAGGAAGCTGGCAGCATAGATGAAGAAGACGCTCGACCCGGTGTTGAACGGAGCGAAGAGCACGCCCAGCAGCGTAATGCCCGCCACGATCCAGAGGATGCGCGCGTCGCGGATCCAGTACCCCACGAAGTAGAGGACCAGGAAGGCGAGCAGGCCCACGATCGTCAAGGCCCACTCGCCCGCCGAAGCCTCCCCCAGGATGGGGTTCATCAGGAAGATCCCGAGGTAGATCAGCCAGGCATACGGCGTCCAGCTCAGCTCGGGAAGGTCGGGGAGGAGGCGCAGGCGCATGGGACTAGATTACCCGAACGTCCGTCCTTCGTCGCGCCGGAAGCCCGCCACGGCGAGCGCCAACGACAAGACCGTGAAGACGGCCAGCACCGCCACGGCCTTCGCCGGGTTGTCCTCCCGCGCCATGCCGATCACGCCAAGGGCGAGCTGCGAGTAGTGATACATGGGGAGCCACGGCGCCAGCTTTTGAAAGAACTGCGGCAGCGCCTGGATCGGGATCCACATGCCGGAGGCGAAGGCGGCCGGCAGATAGATCAGGTTGACAATGGCCGGTGCCGAGTTGGGTCCCATCCACGAGCCGAGGGCCAGGCCGAAGGCGGCGAACGGGATCGCTCCGGCAATCAGCACCCCTGCCAGGGCCGCCAGGGTCGTGGCCGGCAGGTCCACCCCGCCGACCGTGAGGCCGAGGGTGAACAGCGCGGCCACCAGGATCGTGGAGAAGATCAGGCACATCACCAGCTTGCCGAAGACGTGGGCCAGCGGCGGCATGGGCGTAGCCCGCTTGAACAGCATCCATCCCTGGCCGCGCTCGACGGCGATCCCCACACCGAAGCCGAAGAGGGCCACGCCGATCACGCCGAACGAGCCGTAGGTGGCGAGCAGGTAGGTCCCCATCGCGAACGTCTTGCTCTTCATGGAGAGGCCGAAGAGCAGGTAGAACATCAGCGGAAAGGCCAGCGTCGGAATGGCGTACATGGGCAGCCGCAACAGCTTGAGGAATTCGTATTTCGCCTCCAGGCCGTAGATCCGCCAGAGGTTTCTTCCCTGAGACAGCGTCCCGGCGCTCATGCTGCCACCTCTTTCCTTTCCGGATGGTTCTGTCCCGTCCCGGTGAGGGACAGGAACGCTTCTTCGAGATCGGCGCCGCGGACCTCCAGGTCCATAAGCCGGGGATCTCGGGCGAGCAGCTCGCGGACGACCCGCTCGGCCTCGGCCGCGAACAGCTCCGTGGTTTCGCCGTCTTTCCGGGCGTTGCGCACGCCGGGCAGGGCGGCGATGTCCTGCACCGCCAGGGCGGTCCGGCAGCGGATCTTCCGTCCGCCCACGCGTGACTTGATCTCGGCGGGGGTCCCCTCGGCGAGGACGCGGCCCTGGTGGAGCAGCACGATCCGGTCGGCCAGGGCGTCCGCCTCCTCCAGGTAGTGCGTGGTCAGCAGCACCGTGCGGCCGGCCGCCACCTTGCCGCGGATCTGGGCCCAGAGGCCACGCCGGGCCTCCACGTCGAGCCCGACCGTGGGCTCGTCGAGGAACAGCAGGTCCGGATCGCCGCAGAGGGCGAGAGCGAAGAGCACCCGCTGGCGCTGCCCGCCCGAAAGCTTGCCGAAGAGCCGGCCCTCGATCCCCTCCAGGCCGGCCGCGGCCAGCGTCTCGCGCTGCGGGAGAGGCCGCGGGTAGTAGCTGGAAATCAGGTCGATGTGCTCGCGGACCTTGAGCGTCTCGGGCACATTCGAGATCTGGAGCATGGCGCCAACCCGCACCCGGGCCGCCGGATCGCGCGGATCGAGCCCGAACAGCCTGGCCGAGCCGCCGCCGGCCCGCAGCAGCCCGAGCAGCAGATGCACCGCCGTGGTCTTGCCCGCCCCGTTGGGCCCGAGCACCGCCAGCACCTCACCGGCCCGCACCTGCAAGTCGACCCCCTCCAACGCCGTCACCTTCCCATACCGCTTCACAGCCCCCTTGAGCTCGGCGATCGTCTCGCCGGGCCGGGGCCGTCGGATGTCCGTCTTGTCTGGCATCGCATTCTCCTCCTTCCGAGAGGATTCTCGGCGAAGGGGGAGGGGGCGGGGCAGGGTGGAACGTCAGGAGTTGGGGGTGACAGATGTCATACATGAAATAGCCGGCCGCCTTCCCGCACAGAGTGCCCGAACCCGGGCTGCAAGGCCCACTCACCGAAGAAGGGGAAGGCAATGAGCGAAACAGAGACTGCGACACAAGACTGGTCGGTGAACAGCGGAAAACCTGTCGACGGCGTTTCGACGAACCTCAAGGAGGTCACCATCCGCAATCTCGGGAAGGGGACAGTGGGGGTCAGGATCGCAGGGAAAGAGCTCAAAGACCAGGAGCCCGGCGACAAGACCTATCCCTTGCCGGGCGGGGACGTGCTCGTCGAGGTGCTCTTCCTGGAGTTCAGTGCGAAGGGCAAGTTCGAGTTCGAGAAGGTTTTTGCTTAGGAGGCTGCCATGACGACTCTCTTGACCACGCAACGCCTCGGAGACCTCCTCGCGGCACCGCAGGGAGAGCTCGACCGCAAACGCCACTATGTCCGCCTCGACCACCTGGGCGACCCCGACCAGGCCCTGCTGGTCCTGGGGGCCGCCCCGCAGGGCCGGGTGCAGGTCCACGTCTACACGGAGCGCGACGTGCGCGAGCAACTCCAGGATCTCCGCGCCGACCAGGTTCGCAAGGTTTTCGACTACGGCCGCAGCGCGGAAGGCTTCGCCCGCCTCCGCCCCTCGTCGCGCCGGGGCGTCACCGACAACAAGACCGATGGCAAGACCGGAACCCCTTCCACCGGGCAGCCGGGTGCCGGCATCCAGACCGCCATCGAGTCGGCGTTCCAGAACAACACCGAGCTGCTCAAGCAGGTCCAGGGGATCTTCACCGACGTCAAGCCCGGCACCTGCCCTGAAAACTGGAACCGGCCGACCGAGGTCGTGCACTGGCCGATCGCCGATCCTGCCGCCGCCGGAGGCATCCGCCTGATCCCTTTCCTCATCACGGCGCACACCTGCTTTTTCGGTAACTTCGGGATCGTCCAGACCACCATCCCCATCAACGATCCGCTCGTCCCCGACGCGCCCAGGAAGATCCGCGTCTGCTCCACACAGTTCGAGTTCGAGGACGAACGCAAGGTGTTGCTCAAACACACCCTGAAGTTCACCCAGATCGGCTTCAGCATCGGCCTCGGATTCAACCTCAGCCTGCCCCCGTCGGGCGTCGTCAACGCCAGCCCCAAGAAAGATGACGCCGTCCACGAGAACGGCCAGCCGAAGACCGATCCCGCCACCGGCCAGCCGGTGAAATTCGACCTCAACTTCATGCAGCTCCACTCGAAGCTCAAGTTCGAGGCGTGGCAACGCCTGTCGGTCGACGTCGGCCCGGACAAGTTCGTATGCAGGGAAAGTTGAAAGGACAAGACCATGCCGGTTTCGATCGATTCCCAGCTTGCACCCGAGGCTCTCCTGCGCGGGCTCGTGCCCGACCTCGGCAAGGCCCGGCGGGCTGCGCTGGCTCCGCTGGCTCCGAGTACCGCTCCGCTCGCCGGCCACTGCGGGGAGATGCCTGCCGAGGGCTCCTTCTGCTGGAAGCTCGTCAACCCCGATCCGGAGGCACGTTACGACTTCTGGCTCCTCCTGACGATGCGCCGCCTCGGCCCTGCAGCCATGACCGTGAGCCTGGTCGTCCCGCTCGACGACGGCGGCCTCCTGCACTGCATCGACACCCCGCTCTATGAAAAGGCCGTCAGCACCACCCTGGTCCAGAAGCTCAAGCAGGAGCACGGCAGCTTCGGCCCCGTCTCCATCGCCAAGCTCAAGGTGCGGGTGATCTACGAGGAGTCGCAGCGCGTCCTCTTCGGCAACCGCTTCCTCTCCGCCCGCTACGGCGCCCAGGGGAGGATGGTGGAGCCCTACCGGGAGGCCGCGGGCCTGCCGTTCCCGCCGCTGCCCCAGGGCTCTCTCGACCGGCAGGGGGGCGCGGAGAGGCGAAGGCTCGCCGTCGAGGCCCGCGGAGTCTCCGTCAAGGCCGCCCTCGCCCAGCTCGACCTTCCCGACACCGAGCCTCTCCTCTCGGTCCACTATCCCGACTATACGGTTGGGGCCGACGGCGAGATCGAGGTGGAGGAAGGGATCGTCGAGGGGGCAGAGGACGACCCGGCCTTTGCCCTGGCCGCCACCGCCAGCGGTGGCGGCGACCTCCTGCGCAGCGGCCGGCCTCCGGGGCTCTACATCGACGTCACCCACCGCGAGCATCCCCCGTTGAACCTGGCCGTCTATTCGCTCCAGCCGGTGGACGGCCCGGGGCGCATCCTCTTCGCCGACTATTGCACCGGCCAGAGCTCCCACGAGCTGTCCGTTTCGATCACGGTGAAGCGGAAGCGCTCATTTTTCAAGAAAAAGAAGAAGATCACGGTGATCCGCAAGGAGCTTCAGAAAGAAACCTTCGTCTGCGGCACGCTCTACGACGGGGGGCTTACGAACGGGGTGGAGCCATGATCGCGGCGGCGGCCGAGAGCAGCCTCGCCGAGATGGCAAGGCTCGCCGGGCTGCGGCACCGCCTGGACATGGAAGGGTACAGCGAGGCCCTCGCCGCCTCCGTGCGCGAGACGGTGGAGTCCCTGCCGCCCGACCTCCCCGAGGTCTGCCGTGCCTACGGCGCCGAGGTGCTGCGAAGCGTCGAGGCGTCCCGAGGGCAGGGCTCCCGGTGGCCGAGCATGCAGGTCGAGCCGGAAGAGCTGTCCGGTCCAGGGGAGGAGGCGATGGGCTTCGCCGCGGCCGGATCGGACCACAAGGTCGTGTTCACCCCCGGCCTCGACCTGCGGTTCCCCCTGCCCGCGCCGAGAGTCGAGGTGCCCGGCCACGTTACGGCGCTCCCCGAAACCCATGGCCTGGTCCATGGCGGCGTCATCCAGGCGCGGGGCTTCCGCCTGGTGGTCAAGGCCTTTCCCTTCTATGAGATCAAGCAGGAGTCCTCCTCCCTCTACCGCTTCGTCGCTGTGGCGGCCGGCGTCTGCGACCGCTTCGACGGCAGCGGCAAGCTCGTCTCCACCTGGTCCACCGCCGAGCGGCTCGGGTCCAGGTACGCCTCGACCGCCGTCGCCCTCCCGCCCCCACCCCTCGCGACGATCCCAGGCGGGATCCAGGGCTTCTTTCGCTTCAGGGGCAGGGGTATCAGGAGCTGGGATCGCTGGAAGCGCTTGAAGCGCGAGCGCGACAAGCTCGGCATCCGGAGCAGCTCGAGCTTCGTGATCGATACGCCCTACGTGTCGGTTTTCTCTCTGGGGCCCGACTCGTCCGCGGTGATCGTGAGCCTGCCGCGGGTCTTCCGCGACGCCACGGTAGGCAAGGACAACAAAACCGTTTACCGCTTCGAGCGCAAGGAGAGCTGGGAAGTGCGGCTCTTCTCGGCGTGAAAGGAAAAAGGTCATGGACGACGCAACGATCGATGCATTTGTCCAACAGTACGGCCGCAGGGTCGAGTCCGAGAGCTCGCTCGCCTTCGGCGGCGGCGGAGTCCGCCTCAAGCGGGCGCTCGGTTCAGGGACTGAGGTGGGTCGAGGTGGGTCATGAGCACAGCAACAACGATCGAGGACCATCTTGCCGAGCTCGCCGAGCTCCGGCACCGCCTGGATGTGGAAGGGCATAACGAGGCCCTCGCCGCCTCGGTGCGCGAGGCGGTGGAGTCCCTGCCGCCCGATGCCCCCGAGGTCTACCGCGCCTTCGGCGCCGAGGTGCTGCGAAGCGTCGAGGCGGCGCGAGGGCGGCGCTCTCGGCGGCCGATCGTGCAGGCCGAGCCGGGAAAGCTTCCGGGCCCAGGGGAGGCGGCGACGGTGATCGGTCCGGACGGCGAGGAGGCCCAGCCAGGCCCGCGCAGCCTTGCCGCGGCGGCATCGGCCTCGACGAATGCGCTCTCCCAGGCCTATGACCGCGAGGTCCAGGCCATCGCCGGCCTTGGAGTCCGCTTCCCTCAGCGAGCGCCGGTGGTCGAGGAGGTGCCCGGCCACGTCACGCGGCTTCCCGAGGCCCACGGCCTGGTGCACGGCGGCATCGTCCAGGCCCGCGGCTTCCGCCTGGTGGTCAAGGCCTACCGCTTCTTCGAGCACACGAAGGCGTCCACCACCCTCTCCCGCCACGTCGAGGTCGTGGCCGGCGTCTGCGACCGCTTCGACGACAGCGGCAAGCTCGCCGCCACCTGGTCCACCGCCGAACGGCTGGAGCCCTGGTACGCCTCGACCTCGGCCGCCCTGCCGGCGCCGCCCTGCGTGCCGGCCTCAGGCGGGCTCCACGGCTTCTATCGCCCGGCAAGCCTGCTGGCCCGGTTCCTGAACAAAGAGCCGAAGCTCAGGCCGCTTGAAGACGACGGCCTGCCCGACCCCCTCTTCTACACCGGCAAGGTGCTGCGGGACGGCAAGCGGTCCACCTACAGCCTGACCGGCTTCCGCGAGGCTCCTTTTCCTGCGACCTCGTTGGAAAACGCGCTTTTCACCGCCGACGCCCGCAGCAGCGCGGGCTTCGTGATCGATACGCCGTACGTGTCGGTCTTCTCCCTCGGACCCGGCTCGCCTGCGGTAATCGTGACCCTGCCCCGGGTCTTCCGCGACGCCACGATCGACAGCCGGGGAGCCGTGTCGCAGCTCCAGCGCAGTGCGGGCTGGGAGGTGCGGCTCTTTTCGGCGTGAAACAGGCCCGGGCTGCCATGACAGGCAAGGACTGCTAGGATCTTCGAAATCTATTGGAGGAGCCATGACCAAGCAAAGTGAGGAGTGGCGCATCATCTCCAGCACCAGCCGCTTTTTTCCGGTCCACTCCAAGGTCAAGTTGATTTCCAGGGCACAGGACGCGGCCCGCATCGACCTCGCGGTGGAGTGGGAGAAGTCCCTGAGCCTGCTTCTGTTGGAGGACAAGGCTTTCCCCGACACCGTGCCCGGCACTTTCCGGGGGGACTTCGGCCACCCCAAGGGAGAAGCAGACGAAGAGCTCTTCCAGATCGTGGTCACGGTATGTCCAGCGCAGGGAATCGGAGCTCCGCAGTACCTCTGCGGCCAGCTCTATGAGCTCAATGCCGGCATTGAAAGCGGGGCCACCGGCGTCTGGGTAGCCGAGGAGGAGCGGCCGACGCCGCAGGGTGAGTGCACCTGAGCTGCTGGCGTCCTCGGCACGCCGGATGAAGCATCGCGGGAGTTAAAGCGACTGCGAAGCGCGATCGTCTCTGCCATCTTCGTCCTGCTCCCTTTCACAGGGGGTCGGGGAGAGTCCGTGCCTTCGCAGCCGCTCGCCCCCGGCGCGCCGGTGGAGCGCCCGCTGGTGGCAGGAGAGGAGCACGTCTACACGATAGATACCACCGCGGGCCGGCCGTTGCTCGCGATCGCCGAGCAACGCGGGATCGACCTGGAGGTCCGGATCGAAGCCCCGGACAGCCGTGAGCTGGCGTGGGTAGACAGCCCGAACGGCCCGCGCGGGCTCGAGGTGATCGCCGTCCGGCCGGAAGTCTCCGGTGGCCATCGCTTGATCGTCCTCTCCCGAAGGCGTGGGACGATCGCTGGCAGCTACCGGATCGAGGTCCGCGAGCTTCCCGGAGGGGACCTCCCGCGAGCGCAGTCAGGCCGCCGCCGAGCTCGCCGCCACCCGCGCCGCGAGCCTGTTCCGTCGAGACGGACGCGACGCATGGCGGTCCGCCGCGGAGGAGGCTCGCCTGGCGCTCGGCGCTTGGCGCGAGGCCGGCGAGGAGCCCGGCCGGGCGCTTCTCCTCCTGGGCGTCCTCCACCGCCTCCTCGATGAGCCCGTCCCCGCCTTGGAGGCTCTGGAAAGGGCGCGGGCTCGTTTCGAGGCCGAGAACGACGCCGGAGGAGCGGCCGCAGTCTGGAACGAGATCGGCTACCTCCATTGGGCGACCGGCCGGCCCGAGCCAGCCCGTGCGGCCTACGAACTGGCGCTCACCGCGTGGCGCGGCCTGAGCGACAGCCATGGAGAGGCGCAAACGCTCAATAACCTCGGCCTCGTGGACCACGGCCAAGGCGAGCTGCGGCGGGCCCTACAGCGCTATGAGCCGGCGGCCGACCTATTCCAGGAAGTCGGCGATCTTGCCCAGGCCGCAAGGGTCGAGAACAACCTGTCTGGCGTGTGGGATCTGCTCGGCGAGCCCCGTCGCGCCCTGGAGGGCTACCGCAAGGCCCTGGAGCTGCTGCGGCAGACGATCGAGCGCAGCGAAGAACCTCGCCTCCTCTTCAACCTGGCGACGGCCCACCGCGCTCTGGGAGAGGTGCAGGAGGCGCTCTTCGGCTACCGGCAGGCCCTCGACCTCTTCCGCTCCCGGGGCGACCGGCGCGGTGAGGCAACGGCGCTCAACAGCCTCGGCATGGCCTATCTCGGCTTGGGCGAGCCGCGGCGGGCACGAGGGCTGTTGGAGCAGGCCCTGGCTCTGCGCCGCCAGACCGGCGACCGGCGAGGCGAGGCGGTGACTCTGCAGAATCTGGGGTCGGTCCTGGACCGCCTGGGCGAGTCTCGCGAGGCGCTCGACCTCCTCGCACAGTCCCTCGCCCTGCGCGAGGCCCTGGGAGACCGCTTGGGCCGCGCCTTGACGCTGGAGCAGATGGGCGCCGTCCACTTTTCGCTCGGCGAGCCGTCCGAGGCCGTGCGCCGCATCGAGGCGGCTCTTGCAGCCCGCGCCGGTCTTGGTGAGCGGGGTGACCCGGTGGGGCGTGGGCGGGCTCTCACCGCGGCCGCCGAAGCCTGGATTTCGCTGGACCAGCTCGACCGCGCCGCAGAGGCCCTGCAGACGGCGAACGATCTGTTGCACGCTGTTGGCGATCGCTCCGGCGAAGCCCGGGCCCTGGCGGCCCTGGCCCGGGCCGAGCGGGCCCTCGGCCGGCCCGCCGAGGCTCTGGCTCGCCTGGACGAGGCCTTCGAGCGCATCGAAGCCCTACGGTCCCGCGTGGCATCCCCCGAGCTGCGCGCCTCCTACCTGGCGGCCCAGCGTGGGGCCTACGAGTTGGCGATCGACATCCGCCTGGACCTCCATCGACGCGATCCGCAAGCGGGCCACGACCGCGCGGCCCTGGAGGTGAGCGAGCGCGCCCGGGCTCGCAGCCTGCTGGACCTCCTGGCCGCGGGAGGGAGCGACCTGCCTCCGGAGACCGATCCCGCGCTCGCGCAGAGGCGCCGGCTCCTGCGGGAACGGGCCGGCGCCAAGGAGCTGCGGAGGCTTGCCCTGATTGCCTCGGACGCTGCGCCGGAGCGCCGCCAGCAGGTCGAGCGTGAGCTGGAGACCGTCCTACTCGAATTGCAGCTCCTCGAAGGCGAGATCTCCCGGCGCACCGCGGGTGCCGTTCCCACGACAACGAGCATCACGGAGGTGCAGGCACTGCTGGACGGCGGCGCTCTCCTCCTGGAGTACGCCCTGGGAGAGCGGCGCAGCCTCCTTTGGGCGGTCTCGTCTTCGTCCCTGGAAGTCTTCGAGCTGCCGGGACGTGCGGAGATCGAGGCCCTGGCCACCCGTGTCTACCGCCGCTTCAGCACCCTCGACACCCAGGCCACGGACAACGGCGACGCCCGCCAGCTCAGCCGCCTTCTCCTCGGCCCGGTGGCCGGCCGCCTCGGGGCGCAGCGCCTGGCCATCGTCCCCGACGGCGCGCTGTTCTACCTCCCCTTCGGCGCGCTGCCGCACCCCGCGTCGCAGGAGCCCCTGTTGGCCCGCCACGAGGTGGTGACGCTGCCGTCCGCCTCGTTCCTGGCGGTCCAGCGCCGGGCGCTCTCGTCCCGCCCGCAGGCCGCGGGAGCTCTGGCCGTGCTCGCCGATCCCGTTTTCGATCCCCGGGACCCGCGCGTGCGCGGCGGCAAGGAGGTTGCCGCGAGCGGGGCCGCAGACACGGTCCGCGGCATCGGGGAGGGCCTGCCGCTCTTCGACCGCCTGACCTCGTCGCGGCGCGAGGCCGAGGCCATCGCGTCGCTGGCGCGGGGCGGAGAGGTGCTCCTGGCCCTGGACTTCCAGGCCCGCCGCTCGCTTCTCACCGACGGCCGCCTCGCCGGCTTCCGCATCCTCCACTTCGCCACCCACGGCACCTTTCATGCCGAGCATCCGGAGCTGTCCGGGATCGTTCTCTCGCTCGTCGACGAGTCCGGCCGGCCGCAGGAGGGGTTCCTCCGCCTGCCCGACCTGCACGACCTCTCGCTGGCCGCGGACCTGGTGGTGCTGAGCGGCTGCCAGACGGCCCTGGGCCGGGAGATCCGGGGCGAGGGCCTGGTCGGCCTGAGCCGCGGCTTCCTCGATGCCGGCGCCCGCAACGTGATCGCCAGCCTCTGGCAGGTCCCGGACCGGGCCACCGCGGACCTGATGGGCGCGATGTACCAGGCCCTGCTGGAGCAGGGGGCGACGCCGGCCGCGGCGCTGCGCCAGGCCCAACTCGCGGTCCGCGCCCGCCGCGGCTGGAGCGATCCCTACCACTGGGCCTCCTTCATCCTGCTCGGCGAGGGGAGATGAGCAGCTTGGCGACACCCGACCCGGTGGCCCTGGTCGCAAGGATCCAGGCGGGAGACCAGGCGGCCGAAGGAGAGCTCGTCGAGAGCCATCGTCTCGGGCTCTCCTACCTGCTGCGCAAGATCACCGGCAGCCCCACCCTTAGCGAGGACCTCCTGCAGGAGACGTTTCAGGTGGCGTTGCGCCGCATCCGCGCCGGCGAGCTGCGAGAGCCGGAAAAACTGAGCGGTTTCCTCCGCCAGACGGCGAAAAACCTTGCGATCATGGAGCACCGCAAGAGCGAGAGGCTGGAAGGAGTCGAAGAGTTGGAGCCCGAGCGCGGCCCCGTGGACCCCGGCGAGAGCCAGCTCAGCCGCGTCCTGCGGCAGGAGGCCGCCGGGCTTGTCCGCCAGGTCCTGCGCGAGATGCGCTCCGGCCGCGACCGGCAGCTCCTCTACCGCTATTACATCGCCGAGCACGCCAAAGAAGAGATCTGCCGGGACCTCGGTCTCAGCAGCCTGAACTTCAACCTGGTCCTCTTCCGCGCCCGCGAGCGCTTCCGCAAGCTCGTGGAAGAGGCGGAGGACCGCCGCCTCGCCACTCTGCGAGGCGTGCCAAAAAGCGATCCGAGGTGGTCCGATGGACCATGACTACATCGAACGGCATCAGGTAGTCGAAGAGTATGTGATGGGGCGGCTTCCGGAAGCGGACGCAACCCGATTCGAGGACCACTACCTCACCTGCGAGGAGTGCGTCCGGCGGCTGGACCTCGCCGAGCGGTTCCAGACCGGCTTCCGGGACGTGGCCGCCGAGGAATTGGCGGGGCCCGTGGGGCTGGCCGCCGTCATCGCCGGACTGGCGCGGCGCCGCTGGGCCGCGGCGGCCGGAGTCCTCGGCCTGGCGGCGCTCGCAACGGTAGGAGTCCTGTCCTGGCGGACCCTGCGGCTCGATCGTGAGCTGGACGCGGCCCGGGCAAGCCTGGCCCGCTCGGAAAGCCGGCAGTCCGAGGAGGATCGGCGGACCGCGGCGGCGGAACGGAAAGCCGCAACGCTCCAGGAGCGTCTGGCGGCGGAGAGCCAGGCCCGCGGCCGGCTCGAAGAGGAGCTCTCGCGCGAGCGCCGCCCCCGGGCAGGCGCCGCCTGGGTCGTGGCCCTGGTGCCGACGCGCTCCGGCCCCACCGCGGGCGAGCCCTTCCAGCGCATCAGTCCGCCGCCCGGGGAGCAGATCGTCCTCTCTCTCGATCTGGACCTCCCCGAACCCGGACCCTACCGGGTCACGCTGCGGCGGCGGGACGGCGGCGCCGTCGTCTGGTCGGGGACCGGGCTGCAACCAGGGCCGACTGGCACGCTCGCTATCGGCCTCGATTCCTTCCTGCTCCCCCCGGGCGACTACCGCCTCCTGGTCGAGCAGGACGCCGCGGTGCCGGTGGCGCGATTTGTATTCCGTGTGGAGCGTTGACGGCCGTGTCCGCCTGGCGGGGATCTTTCCGTTCAACTCAGCAACGAGACGAAACGGAAAGGAGAAGGAAATGACTCTGGACACGCAAAAAGCCCTGCAGTCGGCGGCCGGCTCGACGGCCACGACCGGCGAGGAGAGAGCAGCGATCGAGCGCCTCCGCTCCGCACCGATCGAAGAGGCACGGATCAAGCCCGTCGTGGACCAGCTCGTCGGGCGGTGGAAAACCGAGGGGAGCTTCACGCTGCCGGCCCCTCCGATCCTAGGCCCGATTCTCTGGCTCGAATCGGTGCGGCTGGCCGAGGCGGTCAACCGGCTCGAAAAGTTCCCCGGCGCCGAGATCGACCTCGCGGACCTCCCCCCCTTGAACCAGGAGATGCTCGACCAGGCGACCCTGACGATCGATAAGGACCAGCTCCGGAAGCTTCAGGCCGCCGTCAGCCGCCTGGGAGTGACGGCGGCTGGCGACCGCCTGGAGGCACGGAGCAGGGAGATCCAGACGGCTGCCGCGCTGCTCCAGGGACTGGCGGCCGATTGCGCCGGCCCCCTGGGAGCGGTCTATGGCACGGCGGGCTGAAAGGCCGCGGGAAGCTCATCGCCGAGGGCGAGCAGGCGGCGGGCTTCCGCCAACTCGGGCACGCCGGGATCGGCGCGAGCCCAGCGCTCCAGCAACTGGCGGGCCGAAGCGGCGGCTTCCCGCGGCCGGCCCAGGGCCTCCTGGATCCGGGCCAGGACGAGGAGCGCGCGGCCCCGGTCGAATTCGAGGTCGAGGCGGGGGTCGGCGGGGTCGCGGCCGGCCGCCGCCTCCCGGGCCGCCGCCACGGCCTCGGGAAGCCTCCGCGCCGCCAGGTAGGCCCGGGCGAGCCCGAGCCTGTAGAGAGCGCACTCGTGCCCCGCGAGCGCCACGGCGCGGGAGAGCTCGTCGACGGCCGCGCCGGTCCGTCCTGCGGCCAGCCAGCGCAGGCCGAGCAGATAGGCCGCCGCCTTCTCTTCCCCCCGATCCGGGTCCCCGGGAGGCGCTGCCACGCCGCGGATCTCCCGGGCCGCCTCCTCCACGGCCTGCCAGCGCTCCTGGCGCAGGTCGAGCAGGCCGCGGGAGCAGAGCGCGCAGAGACGGCGCCTCCGGTGATCTCCGGCGCGCTCCACGGCGGCATCGAGCAAGCGCCGGGCGCCGGCCAGGTCGCCCGCGTCCAGGCACAGCAGCCCACGCAGCGTCAGGACGGACGCTTCCCGGACCCTCTCGGCGGCAATCTCCTCGCCAAGCGCGGCAAGGGGCTCCGCCGCCGCCTGGAAGCGGCCCTGGGCGCGGTAGAGCGACGCCAGGTCCAGGGCTGCGCTGATACGGTGCCTCGGTGGCACGGCAGGGGCCGCGGAAAGCGTCCGGAGCCGCTGCTCGGCAAGGTCCTGGCGGCGCAGGAGGACGTCCACCTCCGCCAGGGCCAGAGCCGCGAGATGGTAGCCCGGCTCGCGGCGCAACGTGTCCGCGAGCTCGCCGGAGGCCAGGTCGAGCTCCCCCAGGGCCTGATAGACGCGGCCCAGAGTGTAGCGGGCGTAGGCGTCCGCCGGATCGCGCTCCAGGGCTTCGCGGAGATCCGCCACGGCCCGGTCGAAACGGCGCAGCGCGAGGTGGCTCTCGCCCGCCATGGCCGGAGCGAGGGAATTGTGCGGCTCGAGGCGCGCCAAAACCTCCAGGACCGGGAGCGCCTCCTCGTGGCGCCCGCGGCTCATCAGCGACTGGGCGAGGAGGAAGCGGGCCTCGGTCTCGTGGGGATAGTGTTTGACGAGCTGCCGGTAGGCCGCGATGGCCTCCTCTGTCCGGCGAGCGAACAGCGCCTCGCCCGCCCGGATATAGCCGGCTTCGCGGCCGGGCAGGCGGTCCGCCTCGGAGAGGGCCTGCCGGATGCTCCCCAGCGCCTCGTCCGTGCGGCTGGTCACGTACTGGACCAGGGCCAGCCGGTACCGGGCCATGGTGAAGTCCGGGGCCTTGGCGAGGGCCGCCCGGAAGGCGGGCTCCGCCTCGGCGTACCGGTAGCGCAGGAAGGCCGAGAGCCCGCGCACGTAGTCCCCATAGGCTTCGGGGTTGGCGGCGAGGAAGTCGGCGGCGAGGCCGCCGACCGCCTCGTCGGGCGGCACGCCGAGGCCCTTGCGGGCCGCCAGCGCGATCTCGTCCCCGGCGAGGAGCAGCCCGCCGGGCGCCAGGCCGTCGAGGCGGCGCGCCGCCAGGACCCGGCCTCCCCGGGTCTCCTGCAGCCGGGCGGCGACCAGCAGCCCGCGAGGCGTGGAGAGGATTTCGCCGGTGAGCAGGACGTCGAGGCCTCCGGCGGCGGCCCGGCGGGCGAGCTCCGACGGGCTTCCTGCCTCTGCCAGCACGGCGGTACGCGGCTCCGAGGCCACCCGCAGATGGCGGGACGGCGAAAGGGAATCCATGACCAGCCGGGCGATGGCCGCGCCGTACCAGTCCAGTCCGGGGTCGCCGGTGCGGTTGTTGAACGCCACCACGCCGACCCACGGCACCGCCGCCTCGCCGGCCACCGCCCCGGAGGAGTTTGCAGGGCCGGACGGCCCTCCCTCCTGCCGGACCGCCCACCAGACCCCCGTCGCCAGCAGCCCGGCCACGAGGAGGCCGGCGGCGAGAGCGGCGGACCGCCGGCGGCGCGGGACGGGCGCCGGCGCCGGCATCCGCCCCGGCTCCAGGTCGGCCAGGAGCTCCGCGGCGGTCGGATACCGCCGGGCGGAGTCCTTGGCCAGGGCCCGGGCCACGGTCTGTGCCAGCGCCGCAGGCACCTCCGGGCACACTGCTTCGAGGGGCTCGGGCTCGCGGCTCAGGATCGCATGGAGGACCGCCAGCTCGTCGTCTCCCGGGAACGGCCGCCGGCCGGCGAGCATCTCGTAGAGCACCGCGCCCAGCGACCAGACATCGGTGCGGGCGTCGACCGGCTCGCCCCGGGCCTGCTCCGGCGACATGTAGGCCGGCGTGCCCAGAGACCTGCCGGTGCGGGTCAGATCGGTGTCGCCGCGGATCTTGGCAATGCCAAAATCAAGGATCTTGACCTCACCGCGGCGCGTCAGCATCACGTTGGCCGGCTTGATGTCGCGATGGACGATGCCGGCTTCGTGCGCGCGGGCCAGGGCGCGCGCAATCTGCACCGCCGCCTGGCGGGCTTCCGCCACTGGCAGCGGCCCCCGCTCCAGCCTCTGGCGGAGGGTCTCGCCCTCGTAGTAGGCCATCACGAGATAGAGCCGGCCCGCACTCTCGCCGAGGTCATGAACCGTGCAGATATGAGGGTCGTCGAGAGCCGACGCCGCCCGCGCCTCGCGCAGGAAGCGCTCCTTGGCGACGGGATCGCGGCCGTATCCGGACGGCAGGAGCTTGATCGCCACCCGGCGCCCGAGCCGGGTGTCCAACGCCTCGTAGACCACGCCCATGCCGCCGCGGCCGATCTCGCGAAGCAGCCGGTAGGGTCCGAGGTCGCAACCCGGGAGGCCCTCACCGCCTCCCTCCTGCGATGGGAGGTCCGTCAGGAGAGCGGCGGCCTGCTCGCGCGCTGCTGCACCGAGGAAGCCGTCCGTCCTCTCGTCCGCGGCCAGCAGAGCCTCCACCTGCGCGCGGAGGTCCGCATCCCCGGCGCAGACATGGTCGAGGAAGGCGCCGCGCTCTCCGGCCGGGAGCTCCACTGCGTCGTCGAAGAGGCTTCCGATCTGCCGCCAGCGCTCGGGACGGGTGGGCAGGACGGGCTTCATCCTGCGGTCTCGTCGCCCAGGAACCGGGAAAGGAAGGCCCGAGCCTTGCGCCAGTCTCGGCGTACGGTCCGCCCGGAGGTCCCCAGGGCTTCGGCGGCCTCGTCCTCCGTCAGCCCGGCGAAAAACCGCAGCTCCACCAGCCGGCCGAGCCGCTCGTCCAAAGCAGCGAGAGCGGTGAGCGCCCGGTCCAGGTCCAGGACCTCGACGGCGAAGGCATCTGCCTCAGGCGCGTCCCGGGCCGGCCGCAGCTCGTCGAAGGTGACCCGTAGATCCTCGCCGCCACGCTTACTTGCCGCGCGCCGGCGCGCCGCGTCCACCAGGATGTGCCGCATGGCGACTCCCGCGACGGACAGGAAATGTGCCCGGTCCTGCCAGGCGCCGCCGCCGGCCTGGCCTCCCAGCTTGAGCCAGGCCTCATGCACCAGGGCTGTTGAGTCGAGCGTCTGTCCCGGACGCCGGCGCCGGAGCTGCCGGCGGGCCACGGCGCGCAGCTCGTCGTAGATCACGGCCATCAGCCGGTCCATGGCGCTCGCGTCGCCCTGGCGGGCCGCCGCCAGGAGCCGGGTGACCTCACCCGGGGATGCCGGATCGTCCGTGCTCTGAGCCACCTGCTCCTGTCTCTCGGGCCGAGAATCGAGGGTTCCTCCCGAGAGTACCTCGCTTCCTGAAGGCTTTCAAGCCGACCGTGTCCGGTCGGAGCAGCGGGTTGCGTACAGCCCGGATGAGCCCCGGCAGAGCGGCAATCCGGAGGAAAACCCCAGGACCGCCGCTCCTCCGGATCCACAACCCTTCTGGAAAGGAGAAGATCATGAACCGCCGCAACCGCTTCCGCCCGCTCCGTTTCTTCGCCCTCACGATGATCTGCTGCGCAGCCGCCGGCCTGCTCGCACCGCCCTGCCACGCGCAGGTCGCCGCGTGCAACGGGGACGAGGAGAACCGCTACGGCATCACCATCGTGACCGGCGACGACGGCACGGATTCCAACATCACCATGACGATTACAGGCCAACGGAACGTCAGCTTCTCGACGGTGATCAACCCGCTGATCTCGGGAAACGCTTTCGAAAGCGGGGACACCGACGGCTTCTCCATCTGTCCCAGAGGGCAAAACCTGATCGGCCCCATCACCCGGATCACGCTGGACAGCGACGGCGCCTTCGCCAGCAACGATTGGCTTGTCGACTCAGCGAGCATCAAGAATCCCGACGGCAGCACCAGCGCCTTCAAGATCAACAGGACGATCAAGGACGACGGCCAGATCACGGCGGATTGCAACACCTGTCCGGGTACCAACTGGTCGGCCTACCGTCTCGCGATCGTCACCGCGGACCAGGCGCAGGCCGGTACCGATTCCAATATCTTCTTCACCCTCTTCGACCAGAGCGGCAAGCAGGGCAAACGCCACCGCCTGAACGGGCAGATCCTGGGCAACGCGTTCGAGCAAGGCCAGACCGACGACGTGACGCTATGGGACGATGGCCTGGGCAAGGTGGTCCGCATCAAGGTCGAGAGCGACCAGAGTTTCGCCTCCCCCGACTGGTTCCTCGACAGCGTCGTCATCACCGGCAAGGAGGGTGAGCGGACGGAGCTCCTCCATCGCGCCTTCATCAAGGACGCCGCCGTTCTGGAGCTGCTGCCGGAGTTTCAGGCGGAGCGCGAGACGCACTTCGAAGCCCCGGAAATCCACTACCAGTTTTTCAACAATCTGGCTCTCGACCCCGGCCAGACCGACGAGCGCGAGATCGAGTTCACGTACCTGGTCAGCCACACGGTCGAAGCCACCAAGGATGTCAGCCACAGCGTAAGCGTCGGCGGGGAGTCGGGTGGCAGCCGGCCGAGACGACCGGGGGTGTGTCGGCCAAGTTCAGCACGCAATACCAGAGCTTCGTCAACGATCAGGAGCGCGAGGCCCAGCATGTCGAGGCGTCGCACACCGAGACGATCCGGAGCAAGCTGCCCGGGGGCCAATTCACGGTCTTCATCTGCACGTGGTCGATCCCTTACGAGGTCTTCCGGGTGTCGGAAGGTACGGCGGAGGCACGGGTCCGCGTGCTGTCGGGTCGCCCGAGCTGCGCCCATACCGAGCTCAATTTCCCGGGTACCGCCGACCGCCCGAACCGGCAGATGCCGGCCGCCATCTCCGTCGAGGCGGAGAGGCAGTTCGCCAGCCAGTGGCCGGAGGTCAAGAAGCGGTTGGAGACCGCAGGGGTCAAGCTGGTGTCGCACGATTGACGACCCGTCATATGGAAAAAGGCCCGGCCGGGATCCGTGGATCCCGCCGGGCCTCTCCCCTTCCCTGGGACTATGTCAGTCGTCGAGCCCGTCGAAAGCCGGCTCGTGGACCTCTTCGGAGTAGGGCATCACGCGGAAGCCTTCGAGTGCGGCGGCGAGGCGGAGGCGATCATCGAGGCTGACGAACGAGGCAGTGCCGGAAAACTGCTGATGCCAGACGATGGCGGCGGCGAGTTGGAAAGCGTCCGCGGCCCGCAAGCGGTGCGCGCCGATGAGCCTTTGCGCCTGCTGGCGAATGCTCTCCAGAGGCAGGATCTCAAAGGAAAGCTCCATCAAGGTGCCGAGGGTAATCTGCGCCCTTTTCAGGTCGGAGAGCCGCAACCGCTCCTGGCGGTGGATTCGAGCCAGAGCACCTGCGCATTCAACCGGAGTACACCACCAGCGGGCGATCCCCGGATCTCTCAGATAGAGATCGTGCATCCGCTTGCTGGTTGACTCTCGAACCAGCAGAGGCACGATCGCGGAGCTGTCCCAGAACCTCACCGGCCGTCCCGGCGGTCGCCGATCAGGGCGGCACGGACCAGCCCCTCGGGGTCGTCGGGACGAGGTAGCCGCAAGAACTCCTCGGGGTCCATGGTCCGTGTGGGCGGACGAACCACCCCTCTCCGCGCCATATCTTCCATGCTCTCCTCGGGAGACAGCACTGGGACGAGCTTCGCGATCGGTATGCCTCGCTCGGTGACGACGATCTCGTCTCCAGCCTTGACCTGGGCCAGGTTCTCCGAGAAGGATGCCTTGAGGTTCTTGATGCCCATTGTTCTGATCATGGCGTGATCCTATCCGGGCGACAACGACCCGTCAATACGCAAAAAAAGGCCCGGCTGGAATCTGTAGATGCGGCCAGGGCAGCGGCCCGCCAGAGGAGCAGAGCCGTCTCAAGGAGGAGCTGACCCGCATGACTTTCGGTGAGTGACCGTATCAGGCACCCAGCTCGGCGATCTGCTCTTCGAGCTTCTCCCACTCCCCCATCAGACCTTCGACCTGGCCCGAGAGGGTCTTCTGCTCGTTTTCGAGCTTCTTCACATGGTCGCGCGAGGTGCGGTCGAAGAAGGTGGGGTCGCAGAACATTTCGTTGATGTCGTGGATGCGGGACTCGGCCTTCTCCACCGCCGCGGTGACCTCTTCCAGCTTCCGGCTCAGCTCCCTCTGGAGCTTCTGGCGCTGGCGGTCGTCCAGGGAGGGGGCCAAGTCGCCGTTCCCCTTAGCCGCGGTGGCAGCCTTCTTCTTCTGCTCGCGGCGCATGCGCAGGACGGCGTCGGCGTCCAGGTGGTCGTCGCCCAGCTTGCTCGAGGTACTCCTCGTAGGTGCCCGGGAAGTCGTTGATCCCCCGCGGCGAGATCTCGAGGATGTGGTTGGCGAGCTGTGACACGAACCAGCGGTCGTGGGAGACGAAGATCAGGGTACCGTCGTAGGCCCTGAGCCCCTCGACCAGGGCCTCGATGGCCTCCAGGTCGAGGTGGTTCGTGGGCTCGTCGAGGATCAGGACGTTCGGCTTGGTCACCGACAGCTTGCAGAAGACCAGGCGCGCCGCCTCACCCCCTGAAAGGTTGCCGACCGGCTTCTTCACGTCGTCGCCCGAGAAGAGCACCATGCCCAGGTTGCCGCGCACGAAGCCGATGGGCTGGCCGGGGACGAACTCCCACAGCCACGCTTCGACGGTCTGCCGGCTCGTCTTCGCCACCTCGTTGTGGTCCTGCGAGAAATAGCCGGGATGGGTCTCGTAGCCCCACTCGGTGCGGCCCGCGTCGGCATCGACCTGCCCCATGGCGATCTTGAGCAGGGTCGACTTGCCGATGCCGTTCGGGCCGATGATGGCCAGCCGGTCGCCGCGCTGCACCTGGAGCGAGACGTCCTTGAGCACCTGCTTTTCGCCATAGGACTTCGAGATCCCCTCGAGCTCCAGCGCCTGCCGACCGCTCGGCCGCCCCTGCTTGAACTTGAAGGTGGGATAGCGGCGCGAGGTCTGCGGCAGCCGCTCGATGACGATCTTCTCCATCATCTTGATCTTGCTCTGCGCCTGCCGCGCCTTGGTGGCCTTGGCGCGGAAGCGGTCGACGAACTCCTTGTGGCGCGCGATCTCGGCCTCGCGCTTCTCGATCTCGGCCTCCTTGCGGTCCCGGTTCGTCACCTTGGCGGCCAGGAAGGCGGCGTAGTTGCCGGGATAGAGGGTGATCGTCTCGTAGTCCACGTCCACGATATGGGTGCAGATATTGTCGAGGAAGCGGTGGTCGTGGGAGATGACGATCGCCATCCCCTTGTACTCGACGAGGAACTTCTCCAGCCAGCGGATCGACAGGATGTCGAGGTGGTTAGTCGGCTCGTCGAGGAGCAGGGCGCCGGGGTCGGAAGCGAGCACCTGGGCCAGGAGGACGCGCAGCTTGAAGCCGCCCGACAAGGTCGACAGGGGCTGGCGGTGCGATCTCGGTCGGGATGCCCAGGCCTTCGAGGATCTCGCCGGCCCGGGCTTCGAGGGTGTAGCCGTCGTGGCGCAGGATCAGGTCTTCGACCTCGGCGTAGCGGTCGGTGTCGAACTCCTGGTCGGCGTTGGCGAGGAGGCGCTCCTTCTCGACCATCGCCTCCCAGACCTCGTGGTTGCCCATCATGGCGACCTCGAGGATGGGCATGTGCTCGTAGCGGTAGTGGTCCTGCTTCAAGACGCCGAGCTTGAGCCGCTTGGGGATGTTGATCGTCCCCTCGCTGTGCAGCTCCTCTCCGGCCAGCATCTTGAGGAAGGTCGACTTGCCCGAGCCGTTGGCCCCGACGAGGCCATAGCGGTTGCCTGGGTTGAACTGGATCGAGACCCCCTCGAAGAGGGTCTGGGGACCGAAGGATTTGCCGAGATCGGTGACAGCGATCATACGAGCCGGAGATCTTATACCAGGGTTGAGCCAGACAGGCACCCGCGGGGTGCGGTTCTTCGGGAAGAACGATCGGAGGCCCGCCCGGGATTCCCGGTTCGACAAACGGCACCGAACCATGCAAGATGGTCCGGCTCCGTGGATTGCTTCTTGCACACGGCCCCTGCGATGTCAGTCGTTCGACGCGCTGTCCGCTCTGCCAAAGCCCAGCCCCGCGGCCGGAAGATCCGGTGGGGATTGGCCTTCCTCGCCGTCATTTTCCTCGCCATCGGCGTCTTCGTCATCCGGCCGTTCTGGCACCTGTCGAGCCAGTTCGACGACCTGACCTACCGCCAGCCGTCGCGGCTCTACGGCCGGCCGACGGTGCTCGCCGCGGGACGGAGCCTTCCGGCCGACCGCCTGATCGAAGACCTCGAGTACGAGGGGTACCGCGAGCATGAGGGCGCGTCCCCTCTCCCCACCGGGAGCTACCGCCGGACCAGGTCCAGCCTCGCCGTGCACCAGCGGAGCTTCTCGCTGCCCGACGGCAAGCGGAGCTCCCGGATCGTCGAGGTGGCCTGGCGTGGCAGCCGGATCACCCGCCTGGAGGTCGACGGCCGGACGGCGAAGTCGGTGGCCCTCGAGCCCCCCTTGCTGGGCGCCTATTACGACGATCACCTCCAGGAACGGCGCCCGGTCACGGTCGACGAGGTCTCGGAAGACCTCGTCCACGCGGTGATCGCCGCGGAGGACGACAGCTTCTTCAAACACTCCGGGTTCTCGCCCAGCGGCATCGCCCGGGCGGTGTGGGTCAACCTCCGCGGCGGCCAGATCCGCCAGGGCGGGAGCACGCTGACGCAGCAGCTCGTCAAGAACCTTTATTTCTCCCAGAAGCGGACCTGGGGGCGCAAGGTCCGGGAGCTGCTCCTGGCGGTCCTGCTGGAGGCGCGGTACTCCAAGCGGGACATCCTGGAGGCCTATCTCAACGAGATCTATCTGGGGAGCAGTGGCGGCGTTTCGCTGCTCGGCGTGGGTTCCGCGTCCCGCGCCTACTTCGGCAAGGACCCCGGCCAGCTCGACCTCGCCGAGGCGGCCACCCTGGCGGGGATCATCCAGTCGCCCGGGAGCTGGTCGCCCCTGGCGCACCCCGAGCGTGCGAAGGAGCGCCGCGACTGGGTGCTCGGCCGCATGCGCAAGCTCCGGCTCGCCGAGCCCGAGCGGATCGAGCGCGCCCTCGCCGAGCCGATGAGCCTCTCGCCCGAGCCGGTCGTCCGCCGCCGCGCCCCCTATTTCGCCGACGCCATGACCGTCGAGGCCCAGAAGCGGTTCGGCCTCGAGGAGCTGGCCGACGCCGGCTATGTCCTCTTTTCGACTCTCGACTGGCGCAGCCAACGCGAGGCCCTGAAGGCGGTGCAAGAGGGGCTCGAGAGGGCCGAGAAGGGATACGAGAAAGGCCGCACGGGCCGGACCGGGAAGCCTCTCCAGGCCTCGCTGGTGTCCGTCGATCCCAAGACGGGCGGCATCGTGGCCTACGTCGGCGGCCGGGACTATGCCAGCAGCCAGTTCGACCGCGCCGGCCGCGCCCTCCGGCAGGCGGGCAGCGCCTTCAAGCCGGTCGTCTACGCCGCCGCCTTCGAGTCGGGCAAGGCATCGCCGACCACCCTCCTGGAGGACACGCCGCTCACCGTGCGGCTGGCCCGCCTCCGCTGGAGCCCGAAGAACGACGACGGCAGCTTCCACGGCTGGGTGACGGTGCGCACCGCCATCGAGAAGAGCTACAACCCGGCCACGGCGCGGCTCGCGCTGCAGGTCGGCATGCCGGAGATCGTCGACCTCGCCCACGAGATGGGGATCTCGGGCAAGATGGACCCCTTCCCCTCGGTCGCCCTGGGCGCCGTCGAGGTCACGCCCGTGGAGCTGCGCCTGGGTCTATGCCACCCTGGCCAACGAAGGGGTGAGGCCTCCGGTCCACGGCCTCACCGCGGTCCTTGACCGCTACGGCAAGCCGGTCCAGGGCGCGGCGCTGCCCAAGCCGGAGCGGGTGCTCTCCCGGCAGACGGCCTACCTGGTGACCTCGCTCCTCCAGGGGGTGCTCGTCCGCGGCACGGCGCGCGGCGCCGCGGCGGGGATCCAGGGGGACGTCGCCGGCAAGACCGGTACCACGAACAAGCGCCGGGACAGTTGGTTCGGCGGCTACGCGCCGGAACGGGCGACCGTGGTCTGGGTGGGCTACGATGACAACTCCTCGACCCGGCTGTCCGGCGCGCGGGCGGCGCTGCCGATCTGGGTCCGCTTCACCTCCCGGGTCGCCCCACGGACCGGCTATTCGAGCTTCCGGCAGCCGCCGGGCATCACGACGGCCGTCATCGACCCCACCACCGGCCTGCTAGCCACCGAGTACTGCCCCTATGTCCTCACCGAGGTCTTCCGCCAGGGCAAGGTCCCCATGGAGACCTGTGACCGCCACCAGAGCTGGTATCAGGTGGAGGTCGCCGACTTGGACGGGGATGGAGTGGCGGAAGCCGTCGTCGAGCGGTCGTCGGAGGAAGGCGAGAGGGGAGACGAGGACGAGATCGCCCCAGCCGTCGAGAACCGCCGCGAACGCAAGCCCCGGACCGTCCGGAACTGGTTCAAGAAGGTCTTCGGCAAAGACGGCAAAGACAAGGGGGACGACAAGCAGGCCAGCGAGGACCGGAAGCCGCCGGAGTAGGAGGGTGTTTCGAAAGCCCTGCTGCCGGCGTGGCCATGCATCCTCACCCCCTGTCCCCCTCTCCCATCTTCCACCCGTCCGCCCCCGGGAGAGGGGGGACGCGGTTGGTGCACCCGAGACGAGGTCGCAACCCTGTGCCTCAAAAAGCGCTGACATCGGGCTCGCCACGAACGCCCCGCTACGTCCCCCCTCTCCCGGCGGGGGGTGGAGGGGAGAGGGGGACAGGGGGTGAGGATACGGCCACGCCGGCAGCAGGACTTTCGAGACACCCTCTAGGGCCCGACTCCCGCATTGACAACTAATGTCGCAATGCCCCGGCTCGCCGCGCCGTTCGGAGCGCTCCGAGCCACATCGACTCTATAGATTGCCGCAATAAGCCGGACAAATGTCGCGTTTCGATCACCTGTCTCCCTGAGGGGTGTACCGCAAGAAGCGAAGACTGTCCGTCTCGGTCTCTTGTCCAGGGAAATTGCGACATTCCCAGGACTCCTCGAAGCACAAACCCGCCTCGAATAGGCGAGATGCCCAGGTAATGCGACAATGCCTCGACACATTGTCGCGTTAAGCACACGCAACGTGCCGAATCACTCGTTCAATGTCGCACAAGGTCAAGATCGCAGGTGCTTCAGCCGAGGCTTTGCGACATTACCCGTCCTCAACCACAGGAGAAGAGCACCTTGCGCAGCGGGGAGGAGAGGCATCGCCTCCCGGAGACCCGGCAATGTCGCATTGACTACGGACAATGCAACGTTGAACCGAGACATTGCGACGTTTCCTGCAGGCAATATCGCTATAAGTCCGGTCAATGCGCCGTTGACGGCGGAGGTGCAACATATTGCGACGAAATCCTCCCAGGCTTGTCACGGCATATAGGTGTTTCAGGGCTCCGTCAAAGTCCTGTCCCCCTCTCCCATCTCCCACCCTCCCTTCCCCGGGAGAGGGGGGACGCATCCGGGGCCTCCTCCGCGAGCTCGCCACCCAGGCATCAACAACGTCCCCCCTCTCCCGGCGGGGGGTGGAAGGGAGACGGGAGAGGGGGACAGGGGGTGAGGTTCTTCATCGCATCGGTTGGGATAGGATTCGCGAATGCCCTCCGTATTTCTGAGTTACAGCCACAAGGACGAGGTGTGGAAGGACCGCCTCCGGACCCACCTGGGCGTCCTGGAAAAGCAGGGGCTCCTCGAAACCTGGGACGACCGCCGCATCGGAGCGGGTTCGGACTGGTTCGAGGAGATCCAGGCAGCCATGGCCCGCGCGAGCGTCGCCGTCCTCTTGATCTCGGTTGTTCGGCGACAATTAGAACTGCGGGGTGACGACAATTAGAATTGCGGGGTTCCAGTCCTCGTAAACGCTTGTCCCGTAGGCTCTTGCCCCTCATGAATTGGGGGGCTGATGTTGACGGATAAGCAGGTAAGGAGGTTGAGGATGGAACTTGGCAAGGGAGAGTCGCTGTCGAGCGCAGCTCTGCGCTCTGGGATGAGTGAGAACACGGCACGGCGGTATCGCGAGGGTGCGCTTCCGGGCCAGCGCAAGGTCATGCGGCAGTATCGGACCCGGCCGGACCCGTTTGCCGGGGTGTGGCCGGAGATCGAAGGGATGCTCAAGCAGGCGCCCGGCCTGGAGGCGGTGACGATCTTCGAGCTGCTGAGGGGGCGGCCGGAGCTGAGCTTTTCGGACGGTCAGCTGCGTACATTGCAGCGGCGGATCCGCCGTTGGCGGGCGTCGCAGGGTCCCGAGCGGGAGGTCATGTTCGCGCAGGAACACCGGCCGGGGGAGTACGCCCAGAGCGACTTCACGAGCATGACGGAGCTGGGGATTTGCCTCGGGGGCGAGCCGTTCGACCACCTGATGTTCCACTTCGTGTTGCCGTATTCGAACTGGGAGACGGGCGGGATCTGCTTTTCGGAGAGTTTCGAGGCTCTCATCGGGGGTTTCCAGGCCGCCGTCTGGGAGTTGAGCAAGGTGCCGAAGCTACACCGGACGGACAACCTTTCGGCGGCCACCCACGAGCTGGGCGAGGGGGGCCGGACGTTCAACGAGCGCTACCTGGGTGCGCTGGCGCACTACCAGGTCCAGCCCGACTGCAACACCCCTGGGCGTGGCCACGAAAACGGCGATGTGGAGCAGGCGCACCACCGCTTCAAGCGGGCTGTCCAGCAGGCGCTTCTGCTGCGGGGGGGCCGGGAGTTTTCGAGCCGCGCCGCGTACGAGGTGTTTTTGGGTGAGATCTTTTCGGGGCGCAACCGTGGCCGAGCCGTCAAGCTGCGCGAGGAGCTGGAGCGGATGAGGGATCTGCCGCTGTCGCGCCTGGACGACTTCCGGCGGGAGCGGGTGCGGGTCAGCGTGTTTTCGACCCTGCGGGTGGCCAACAACGTCTACTCGGTGGCCTCGCGGTTGATCGGCGAGTGGGTGGACATTCGGCTGTATGCGGAGCGGATCGAGGTGCACTTTGCCGGTGAGCGGGTGGCCGAGATGGAGCGCCTGCGGGGCCGCGGTCACGCCGCCATCGACTATCGCCACCTGATCTGGTCGTTGATCCGCAAGCCGGGAGCGTTCGCGCGCTACCGGTACCGGGAGGCGCTGTTTCCGAGCTTGGTTTTCCGGCAGACCTATGATGCGCTGGAGGGGCGTCACGGAGCGCGGGCGGACGTGGAGTATGTGCGGATTCTGCACCTGGCGGCGAGCACGGGAGAAAGCGCGGTGGAGGGTGCGCTTTCGGCCCTGTTGGAGGGCGGCGAGCTGCGGGACTTCGCGCAGGTACAGACGGCCCTTCGGCCGGTGCGCCTGGAGCCGCCGGTGTGCCGGATCGATCCTCCGGACCTGCGGGTCTACGACGAGTGCATCGCCGCGGCAGGAGGTGGCCTGTGAAGCCGGCCAGCGAGGCGGGGTTGCCGCTGCTGCTGAAGTCGTTGTGCCTGCCGACCTTCGCCCGGGAGTACGCGACGGTGGCCGCTCAGGCGGTGCGTGGGGGGCTCACCCACGAGGGGTATCTTCTGGCCCTTGCCGAGCAAGAGGCCAGCGAACGGTGCGAGCGCCGGGTCGAGAGACTGCTTCAGGAGTCCAGGCTGCCGCGGGAAAAGAGCCTGGCGGGCTTCGAGGTAGGCCGGCTTCCGCCCAAGGCCAGGGCGGCCCTGGCCGCTCTTCAGGACGGCTCGTTTCTGGACCAAGCCACCAATCTGATCGTGTTTGGCAACCCTGGGACGGGCAAGTCGCACCTGGTCTGCGGTCTGGGCCAGGAGCTGGTGCGCGGGGGCCGGACGGTGCTGTTTTCCCCGACGTATCAGATCGTCCAGCGGCTTCTGGCCGCGAAGCGGGATCTGCGTCTGGCGGCCGAGCTGAAGCGGCTGGACCGATTCGAAGCCCTGATCCTGGACGACCTCGGCTACGTCGAGCAAAGCCGCGAGGAGATGGAGGTTCTGTTTACCCTGATCGCCGAGCGGTACGAGAGGCGCTCGGTGCTGATCACCAGCAACCTGGTGTTCAGCAAGTGGGAGCAGATCTTCAAGGACCCGATGACGACGGCGGCCGCGGTGGATCGGATCGTCCATCATTCGGTGATCCTGGAGTGAGCATCGAGAGCTACCGGGCGCAGGCGGCCAAGGAGAGAGCTGCAGGAGCCAAGGGGGCCCGCGGGGCATGAGCTCCGGAGCTTGGATAGGCCATGTTACGGCGCATACTTGCAATCGCTGAAGGATGCCCGCAGCTGCGGGCATCCTTCCCTGCTAAGTCCCTGCCCCCGGAAGGAGGTCAAAAGCCGACCAGCCCCCACCTGGCCCCCTAAAAGAAGCCCCCCCGCCCCCCGTAGGAGTGTTGACACGAACTGGAGGAGGATCCCGCAGTTCTAATTGTCGCCGACCCTCAAATCTAGTTGACGCCGGACACTCGGTCGACTTCCTGAATTCGAAGTTCATCCTCGCCGAGGAGGTCCCGAAGCTGCTCGAACGGCGGAAAAGAGAAGGGTCTGACGGTGATTCCAGTCCTCGTCCGGCCATGCGCCTGGGAAAAGGTGGAATGGCTTCAGCGGCTCCAGATGCGCCCGCTAGACGGCAAAGCGCTCCCCAGTCGCGGCAACCTCCTTGACGGGGAGCTGACGAGAATTGCCAAAGAGATCCTGGAGATCCTCGATCGGGGGGCTCCGGAACACGAGCCCTGGGGGCAGGAGACCGATTTTCTGGACCAGGTCGAAGCGGTCTGCCGGCTACATGAGCCGGACGCGGATATCCGGCGACTGCCCGGACACCTGCTCATAGGCCGCAGAGTCGGTCCGTTTCGGGAGATCTTTCCTCTTGGGGCGATCGAGCATGGGCTCTCCCGCGAGAATCTTCAAGCTTTTCTTGACGAGATCGATGCGCCCTATCGGAAGAACAACCCTGCTCTGATTTCCCATCTGGTCTACAGCGGTCCCCCAGCGATACCAGACCTCGCAAACGCGGCACATGCAAAGAGGGTCCACCTCCAAAGCTTCGTCGAATACCAGGGCCTGATCGATTTTCGGGCCTACCTCGCCAGCCAGACCGCCAAGCTCACCGCCGACCTTATCTATCCGCCTCGGCTTTATGTCGAGCAACGGATGCGCACGATCTCGCTTGTCGGTGCGGAAGAGGAGGAGGTCGAAGACGCTCTGGCGCAGGTCCAGGAGTGGCTGGCCTCACCCCACGGGCGCTTCCTCGTCCTCCTCGGCGACTTCGGCACCGGCAAGACCTTTCTGCTTCATGAGTG
>CAWJGT010000023.1:0-427593 GCA_963842525.1 uncultured Holophagales bacterium | reverse complement strand
CCTGAAGTCGTTTCCCCCGGCCGAGTCGCGTGCCGGTTCGCGCCCGGCTGGCTGTCCGACATTTAACCTATAAGGGGGGCAGGGTGTCGCGCAGCGAACCTGGAACCCAAATCATGCCCTATATGGCCGTCCGCGCCTTTCGGCGCGAGCGCTTGCGCTGAAAAGCGCCGCGCCTAGGGGTCATTCCCGCGCCCGAGCCCCGCCGAAAGCTCCACCAGAAGCGCATGCGCGGTCGATCGCCCGGTGGCGCACCCCTGATCCGTGAGAACCTGCGCGAGCTTCCGAGCGCTCGGCGGATCTTCGCCGCGGTCCATCGTCGCCTGCAAGATCTCTCGCGCCAGCTCGCGCCGCGACTGCGTTCGCTCGTTGCGGCCCTTGGGCCCGGGCGAGAGATTCAAGCCGAGCCGCTCAATCCGCTCCCGGTCCGCCACCGGATCCAGGCCTGCAAAGGCCGCGAGCCTCCGGTTCGTGATCTGGTGCCCGCCCCGAGCCCATCCCAGGGCGTGCTCCGTGATCCGCCGCAGCTCGGCATCCGTGATCAGATCCCCCGCCGGCTGCGCGCAGTACTTGCGGCCGATCGTCGCCACCTTGCCCGCCAGCTCCGAAAAATCCCGCATCAGCTTCGCGTAGCAGTAGGCATAGGCGGTGAGCATGTGGTACCGGTGGCCGCAGGGGATCACACCGCCATAGATTTCGTCCCGCACCCGATCGAGGAAGCGCAACCGATTTCGCCACAGCTTGACGTGTCCCTGCCGTCCCCGCTCCGAGTGGCTCGGACCGCCCCCAGCTTGGGCGGCCTCCTTCCGCCGACGTTCCTCCTCCCGCGCGTCCTCTCGCCTGCGGTGGGCTTCGAGCGCCAGATCTCGCCGGTCCTCCTCGGACTCCTCGAGAGGCCGGCGGCATCCAAAGCGCAGGCCGTAGAGCTCGGCCAGCTCCTCCAGGCTGTAGCGGACCGGCTCGCCGGCCGCATTCGGGAGCAGCTCGTAACGCACTCGCCGGCCGGCCGAGGGATTCACACTCCCATGCAGCCGAGTCACGCGGGTCAGCTCGCCCGCCGGCCGGTCCAGCTTCAGGCTCGGGAAAGCCTCCGCGATCGTGTCCGCCGTGTGCTGCTGAAGCGCCGTCCACAGCTCGCGGTTGTGGGCGTTCGCGAAAGGCGTCGTGCTCGGGTCCTCCTCGTCGCGGAGGAGCCAGAAGGCCCATAAGCCCCGGCCGGAGAACTGGAACATCGAAGGCTGCACCAGCAAGCCGAGATCCACGAGCCCGTGCAGAATGTCCGCGGCCTCCAGGGCCGAAAGGTCGAAGGCGCTGCGGCCACAGTCGATATCCACAAAAGTCGCGCCCAGGCGGACCACATACTCCTGGGCGCGGTGCCAGCCATAGAAGCGGTTGATAGCGGCGAAAGAGTCGCGGCGGAGGTGCTGCTTGTTGTTCCCGAACCACCCATCGAGCAGCTTCGTGGATGTCGAGCGTTGCTGCCAGGGGCGCCACTCCTCCGTCCAGGGCCAGGGTCCCAGCTCGTCAACCGGGACTTTCACACTGAAAAACGCCACCGCCCGCGGATCCCCCATCCAGAAGAGCCGATGCGGCCAGAGATCAACGTTCATTCTGAGCCGCTCAGCCTAGAGAGGCCGGCGCTCTCTTGCAAGCACCCCAGGAAAAGGCGAAGCCCATTGCACCTTTTCAAGAAAAGGGGAAGCCCATTGCACCTTTTCGAGAAAAGGGGAAGCCCATTGCACCTTTTCTTGGGAGCATCCAGGCGGGCAGTTGAGGCCCTACCGCTACGCCGGTCCATCTCAGCTCCGCCCGAGGACCCTCCATGTCCGTCCCAGCCGCCCAGCTCTTTCCCAGGTAGAGCAGAGCCTGGCACTGTCCGACATTTAACCTATAAGGGGGGCAGGGTGTCGCGTAGCGAACCTATGGCCCTATCTAGGGCCTGGCTGCCCCGTCCCGTCCTCCGGCGCAAGCGCTTGCACTGAAAAGCGCCGTGCCTCTGGGTCGTCCCCGCGCGGGAAAGGTGCGGCCCACCGCGCGTTTCTCGCGGAAAGGCGCGGCCCATCGCACGTTTTCTCGCAGAAAAAGGTGCAGCCCGTTGCACGTTTTCTCGGGGAAAGGGCGCAGCCGATTGCACCCTTTCTCGGGAAAGGGCGAAGCGGATTGCGCCCTTTCGGCAGAAAAGGGCGCAGCAGGCTGCACCCTTTCGGCCTAGCGGGCTATCCCTTGCCCCCGCGCACCAGCACCTCGAGCGCCTTCAATCGGCTCTCTGCTTCGGCTTGGTTTTCCACCATCTGACGAAGCAGCTCGTTCAACCGGGCCATCTCGGTCTCATAGGTCAGTCCATCCACAGTCTTCCGCTTCGGCCGGCGGACCTCTCCTAAGAGCGCCACCAGCTCCGCCAGGCCAACTCCGTAAGCCGCAAGCAGGCGGCCGAGGTTCTCGAGCGTAGGCCGAGGATTCTCATTCTCCCAGCGCGACAACTGGCCCTGGTCGAAGCCAAGAGCCTCTGCCGCATCCTTTTGCGTCGCGAAGCCGGCCCGCTCCCGAAGGTGGGCCAGCGCTTGTCCTAGACCTTCAAAGGGATCTGTCGCAGTCATGAACTACATGGTAAATGTTGCGGGCCGCATATGCAAGCCTCTGCCAGAAAAAGCCCGGAACATCTGCTCTCCTCTTGACATCAATGTCGATCTACACATACACTGTGCGGAGTGTAGCATTCAGGATCAAGCCAGAGAAAACCATGAAAAACGACCGCAGACCGCAGCAGTCCTTGCCGAGCCGCCACACATTGTCCAACGTCCGTGAGGTGCTCCCTCGGTTCATGACCTGGCCCGAGGTAATCAGCTGGTCAAGCCTGTCCCGGTCCACGTTGCGGCGGGAAATCGCGGCCGGCCGATTCCCCGCCCCGGACACTCTCAGCCCAGGGCGGGAAGCCTTTCGCGTGGACAAGCTCCGCGAATGGCAAGAAGGCCGGCGCGAGTGGGTCGCCTAGCCACTTTCCGGAAAAAACCGGCTGCCCGCAGCCGGTTTTCCCGTGAAAAACCGGAAGCAGGCAGCCGGTTTTAGCCACCTAGGCGGCCTGAGAGGGCGCTACCTGCGCCGTCTCGCCGTAGAAGATGCTGCGCAGATGAGCGTCCCAGCGCAGCCCGGCCGCCCACTTTTCGGCGTCGTAGTCATAAAGGTTGTAGTGAATCGTTTCGATGGTCCCATCAGTGTGGTTGACCAGACGCCGCCGGACCTCCTGCGGCACACCAAGCCGAGCCATGGAAGTCAGGAACGTCGTCCGCAGGTTGCGAGCCACGAAGGGGAAGCCCACCTTGGCCGACACCCGGGAACAGAACGACGTGATGCTCTCGGCGTGGAGGTGCTGATCCTGCAGCCGATCGCTGGGGAAGACGTACGGCCGCCCGGCACTCAACCTCTCGACGCGCGGCAGCACATACTCGCTCCACAGCGGCAGCAGCGGCACCCGGTGATCCCGTCCCGTCTTCGTGTACCGCCGCCGCCCGATGTAGCCCGGCAGGTTCCACCACTGAGCCTCCAGATCCTGGCGGCGCATGCCGACGGTTTCGGTGGTGCGCTGGCCCAGCAGGAGCCGCGTCAGCACCACCAAAGCGAAGAGATCCCGGGTCGTAGTGAACTGGCCGTTGTGCAGCTCCGCCTGTTTGTCGGGCACCGGCTGGTCGGCGATCTCCAGGAGGGCAAACCACAGCGCCCGGAGCTGGTCATCGGAGAGGCTCCTGCGTTCCGGAGGGGCGGCCGGCTTGGGGTAGGGGAAGCGCCGGACCGGGTTGTACTCGACGAGCTCGCGCCCTTCGGCCCAGGTGAAGACAGCCGAGATCACAAACAGCAGGCCGCGAGCACTGACGGCGTGCCCCCCGGTGACGAGCCGGTCGATGACCAGATGGAGATGGCGCTTGCGCACCTCGCCGGCGGGCATCTGACCGATGACGGGAATCACATCCTTGCGTACCCGCCGCTGGACGTCGTACCAAGTCGCGAGATGTTCGCGAGCGTGGCGCTCCATGTAGAGCCGAAGAGCTCCGTGAAGGTCATCGGGTGTTCCTCGGGAGCCTCGGGAGGGGCCGTCCGAAGCTTCTTCGGGTCCCGTCCCGAGCTGGCGGCGTTAAGATCCTGTCGAGTCTCCTCGCGGGCCTGAGCGAGGGAGACGCGGGGGAAGGGTCCGATGGTCCGGCGATCCTGCTTGTCCTGGCCCTTGACCCTGTAGACCACGGAGAAGGAGCCATGCCCCTTATTGCTCTTGCGGAAGCGAAGCCCCGGGACCACGGTGTCACTCCATTCCTGCCTTTCCTTACCTTCGGGAACGCGGAGACCGCGCAGGGTGCGATCCTCAAATTTGATGTTGTAGCTCATGGGCGTAAGTATAGCATAACTTGGGTCACACGCGGGTCACACAGCTCGACGCTTTCTGGCGAGAAGTGGTCCAAAATGACAACACATGGAACCTCTTCCCCCGGTGGAAGGCCAAAATGAGATCACATGAACACCGCTGAGATCCCTAATCGGGTGATCCCCCCTCTCCCGGTCGGTGGTGGGGCGATGGGAGAGGGGGACAGGGGGTGAGGTCTTCCCCGCTCCATGGTAGCGTGCGGGCGCATGAAGAGTCTCTGGACGGACGAAGAGGCCGCCGAATACCCGGGCGACCTGGGGCAGCGCGTCTACACCTCGCGCCTGCTCGGGCGCGACCAGCACGCTGGTCCTGCACGGCGGCGGCAACACCTCGGTCAAGGTCCGCGAGCCCAACCTCTTCGGCGAGGAGGAGGAGCTCCTCTACGTCAAGGGCAGCGGCTGGGACCTGGAGACGATCGAGGCCGCGGGCTTCGCCCCGGTGCGGCTGCGACCACCTGCTGCGCCTCGCCACGCTGGAGGAGCTGTCCGATCCGCAGATGGTCAACGAGCTGGTGACGCACATGACCCGCGCCGTCGGCGCCGGCGCCGTCGGTCGAGACCATCCTGCACGCGCTCCTGCCGTACAAGTACGTCGACCACACCCACGCCGACGCGGTGGTGACGGTCACCAACACGCCCGACGGCGAGGAGCGGGTGCGCGAGATCTACGGCGACCAAGTGGTGGTGATCCCCTACGTCATGCCGGGCTTCGACCTCGCCGGCTCTGTGCGCCGGCTCTTCCCGGAGCAGGCCGGCCCGGAGACGATCGGCATGGTGCTGATGAACCACGGCATCTTCTCGTTCGGCGCGACGGCCCGGGAGTCCTACGAGCGGATGATCGAGCTCGTCACGCAGGCGGAGGAGTACCTGGCCGCGCAGGGCGCCTGGGAGCTGCCGGCCGCTTCCGGAGACCGTCTCGCGGCCGGACCCGGTCGAGATCGCCGGCGCTGCGCCGTGATCTGTCACGCGAGGCCGGCTTCCCGATGATCCTGACCTCGCGGCGCGACGCGCGAAGCCTCGCCTTCGCCCGGCGGGAGGACGTGGCGGTCGATCTCCCAGCAGGGGCCGGCGACGCCGGACCACGTCATCCGCACCAAGCGGCTGCCGCTGCTGGGACGCGACGTGGCAGCCTACGCGCGGGCCTACCGGGAGCTACTTCGCGGAGCACGCGCCGCAGGCCAAGCAGCCGAAGACGATGCTCGACCCGGCGCCGCGGGTCGTCCTCGACCCCGAGCTCGGCGCTGCTGGCCGCGGGCCGGCGAGCGACGACGCCGCGATCGCGGCCGAGATCTACGAGCACACGCATGGACATCATCGAGCGGGCCGAGCTGCTCGGCGGCTGGCGGGCGCTGCCGGCCGCGCGACCTCTTCGACATGGAGTACTGGGACCTGGAGCAGGCCAAGCTCGCCAAGGCCGGCAAGCCGCCGGTCTTCGCAGGCGAGGTGGCGCTGGTCACCGGCGCCGCCTCGGGGATCGGCAAGGCCTGCGTCGAGTCGCTCCTCGCCCGCGGCGCGGCGGTGGTGGGGCTCGATCGCAACCCGGCCATTGAAACGCTTCACAATCGCAAGGATTTCCTGGGGATCGTCTGCGACGTCACCGATGAGGAGGGTCTCCGGCAGGCCGTGGCGGCGTGCGTCGACGCCTTCGGCGGGCTCGACATGCTGATCCTGAACGCCGGGATCTTTCCTGCAACCCGGCAGATCCACGAGCTGGCCATGGACGAGTGGCGCCGGGTCCTGTCAATCAACCTGGACGCCAACCTCGTCCTGTTGCGGGAGTGCCAGCCGTTTCTGAAGCTGGCGCCGCAAGGAGGCCGGGTGGTGGTGATCGGCTCGAAGAACGTCCCTGCGCCCGGACCGGGGGCCGCAGCCTATTCGGCCTCGAAGGCCGCCCTCACGCAGCTCGCCCGGGTCGCGGCGCTGGAGTGGGGGAGGGACGGCATCCGCATCAACGTCCTCCATCCCAACGCGGTCTTCGACACCGGCGTCTGGACCGACGAGGTCCTCGCCTCCCGCGCCGCCGCCTATGGCATGGACGTCGAGACCTACCGCAAGAACAACGTCCTGGGCGAAGAGGTCACCAGCCGCCACGTCGCCGAGCTGGCCGCCGAGCTGTGCGGTCCGCTGTTCGCGCGCACGACCGGCGCGCAGATCCCGGTGGATGGGGGGAATGAGCGGGTCATTTGAAGAGGGGTGTCCCGAAAGTCCGCCGGCGACGCCGGGGGAACCTCACACCTGTCCTCTTTCTCATCGGCCATCCCCCGACCGAGAGAGGGGCAGGCGTAGCGTTTCAGGCCAGAGGGTTTCCTGCCGGGCGTGGTGGGGGACCCCTGGGACCGCGGGCGTCCCGCCCGCACGGACTTTCATCGACCGCGACGTTGCCGCCAACTCAACGCAGGCCCGAGCCTGGAGGGAAGGCGGGCGGGACGCCCGCGGTCCCAGGGAAAAACGGTTCGTCCTGGTTGTTGAAAGGTACCGCCAGCGAGCTACCAAGGTTCTGTCTTGGACACCCAGATCCGTCGTGTCATCCTGAGCGAGAGCGAAGGATCTGGGGGCCGGGCCGGCTCGCCGCACCCCTTGCCGGGGCTGAGGGAGTAGAATTGACTACCGTTCGAACTCTCTCATGCTCGCGCTGCGCGAGTAGAAACGGCGAAACGGAGGGGCACGGTGGCGACGCCAAGCCCTGAAAGGAGGGGACGAGGTGCGGCCCGGCGTTAGCGTGGGGAAGGTGGTCACTGCTCTCTGCACGTTGATTTGTGCCATCGCAGCCACGTTCGAGATTCTCGATCGATGGCAGCGCCCCGCGAAGACTCCGCCAAACGTCCCGGAGCCGCGCCAGGCGGTCGAGAGGAAAGCTCCAGAAACTGTCCTCCAAAAAGCCGATGATGAGGGCTCTTCCACGTCTCTTCCCGAAAGTAGCATACGCGCGGCAACCGAGGACCGCGAGCCGAACAGGCAGACGCCGGAGCCCAGCGCCTCAAGGATGGAGTCGCTCATCAACCGCCAGCCGATGTCGCCTGGCTCGATTCCCATGATGGCCATCGCGCTCGACGGCGACTCAAGGGACGTCGAGTTGATGGAGGCGGCTCTGGCTCAGGGGGTTTCCTCAGCGGAGCTGCGGCTCGTGCCCGGCTTCTTCAAGCCGGCCTTTAGGGAGCAAGGCTTCCTGCGAGCCGTGTACGATGGCGACACGGACGCTTTGACCAGCAGCGGTGCGCTGGCTGCGGTCGAGCGGATCCTGATCGGGCGTGTCGAGCGGGCCTGCCGCGCGACGGGCCAGATCGACAGCGACCTCGTTACCTGTGATGTCCGCCTGTACTTCAAGATCTTCGACAAGCACGGTGCGATTGCCAATACCGGCCATGTTGCCGTAGCGGGAGCCGGCTTCTCGGAAGACGCAGCTCGCGACCGCGCCGTCGAGATGCTTGTCCAGCAGCACGGGAAGCGAATCATCTCATCCAAGTAGGGCGGCAGTGGTGCCGCGTTGAAGGAAAGGAAAGACTGTGATGCTTGGACGACATCGGCGATTGCCTTTCACCGCAGCGGTGTTCTGCTCGGTTTGCTGGCTGGTGCTCGGCTCGACGCCGGCCAGCGGTTACCAACGCGAGGTCCAGGCGGCGGCGAATGCGGTCAGCGAGAAGCTTGCCGCCGCAGGGAAGAGGAGCTTCGCGGTGGTCGACTTCACTGACCTCCAAGGCGAGGCAACCGAGCTCGGCCGGTTCCTCGCCGAGGAGATATCTGTTGCCTTGGCAAGCGGCGATCGGCCCCTCGAGATGGTCGACCGCACTCATCTCAAAGTCCTGGTCCGGGAGAACAAGCTTTCGGCGACCGGTCTGATCGATCCGGCCACGGCCAAAAAGCTGGGGCAGATCGCCGGAGTCGACGCCATTGTCACCGGTACGCTCACTCCTTTCGGCGATACCGTGCGGCTCACGCTCAAGGTGCTCGATACTTCCACTGCTCGCATCGTTGCCGCCACGACGGCGGAAATCCCGAAGACCAAGGCGATTGAGGAGCTCATGGCGCGAGGTGTCGGCGGTATGGGGCCCTTGCCGCAGCCGGACAGGCAACCACCAGCGCCCGCAGGGATGCCTAAGCCCGTGGAATGGGAGGGGATTCGCTTCACGCTGAAGAGCTGCGTGCCCACAGGGGGAAGCGTGCGCTGCGAGGTGCTGGTCGAAAACCTGACGGAGGCTGCAATTAAGGTGTATGTTAGCAGTACTACTTACCTTTACGACAGCTCGGGAAGCCAGTTCGGCCATGCAGATGTGGCATTTGGAAGGGAACGTAACAGTCAAGAGAACGTCTTCCCGGGGATTCCGCTCGCACTTCGGTTGACCTTCAGAAATCTCCCTGCCGGCCTAAGAGTTGTAAGCCTTTCTCTCGCTGTTTCTACAGGAAGAGGACGGGGGCAAGCAATCCTCTTTCGTAATGCACCTCTCACGCAGTGACGCCCAGGTAGTCGGTGGCAGCCCTCAAAAATCCTTGTTCACGTCGAATCAAGTCTTGTACGGCATCCGCCTCGATGGTGGCCGTCGCATGATCGGCCTTCTGCCGCAGAAGGTAAGTTTCTTCCAAAAGGGTGTGGAAGGACGGGTCAAGGCGGCACGTCTTGGCGAAGTGGAGCCTGTATTGCGTGCTCACCTGATCATGATTTCCATACTCCAGGCCGAGAGATGCGAGCAGGACCTGGGCAATATATAAGCCACCGTAGTAGATGCTGGAGGCGGCGAAGTCCGCATGACCCTCCTGTAGTAGAAGCTCCGCCGTCTCGAGCGATCGCGCAGCCTTCGCTAGGAAAGCCTCCTTCTCTTCTTTGCTCATGCGGCCCGGGCGGCCTCCAATGACCCGAAGGAACAGGCTTTCACCTCGCTGATAGGCCTGATAGCTGGCGGGCATGATGGACAGGACGATGGTGTTCTCCAGCGAGAGCGGCCAGGAAACGTCCTTCGCACGCACGATTTCTTCAGAAACGTTCACCGGTCCATCGAGCAGCAGGAGCAGGTCAATGTCGCTGTCTTCCCGGAAATCCCCCCGGGCATACGAGCCGTAGAGCAGCAGGTCGCGGAAGCGGTCTCCGTACAGCTTCTTCAGACCTTCCCGGAGCTGGGCGACGACCTGGGCGAGGTGGGGAGGCAGATGACCCATGGCAGGACTATATTACCTCCCCTGTCGGCCAGTCCAGCGCCTGTCGGCCTACTCCTTCTGCTCGATCCGTAGCACACTACGGCCGGTTGTGCCGGCATAAAGAATCCGCGGGTGAATGGGATCGATGACGAGGTCCGTAATATGCGGTCCCCTGAGCCCCGGGCCGACCGGAGCCCAGGTGTGGCCACCGTCGTCGCTCCGGAAGACGTCGTGGGATACGGCATAGAGCCGCAAGGGATTGACAGGGTCGGGGACCAGCCTGAAATGGCCCGTCGCATCCAGGCCGCGCGCGCGGTAGAGCTGCCAGGTCTGTCCGTCATCGGTGCTGCGGCCCGCCTGGCCTGGCCGCAGGGCCCAGAGCGTCCCGGGTGTGACCGGCGAGGCGGCCAGGAAGGTGGTCGCACCCAGGCCCGCATGGACCAGGGTCCAGGTGTCGCCGCGGTCCGTGCTGCGATAGAGATCGGCGCCGGAGAGGGAATAGATCGCCGAGGTGAATGGATCGATGGCGCTGACATAAAAAGATTGCGGCGACTGGTCTGCCAGGCAGGTCAAGGTCTCCCCGCCGTCCAGGCTCCGGTAGCTCGCGCAGGCGTCGGGCTCATCGAAGCATCCTGAGGTGAAGAAGACGCCCGCGACATAGAGGGTCGAGGGCTCGACGGTGTCGATCCGGATCGAGGCCAGGGACAGGCAGGGGAGCACTTGCATCAAAGTCCAGTGCTCCCCACCGTCCGTGCTCTTCGCGACTCTGCTCTCAACCCCCGCATAGAGGACCGACGGAGTGCGCGGGTCCACGGCCACGGGGAGCCTTTCGGCGAGACCCGGGTCCGCCACTTCGAGAGGCAGGCGGCTCCAGGGTGGACCCCGCCGGCGCGTCTTGAAGACCCCGGCGTAGACGTCGCTCGCGTAGAGAACGGGAGGCTGCTGAAAGTCGATGGCGAGCCCCCCGATCAATCTCGCCCACAGGTTTTCGTTGGACGGCCGCAAGGAGAGGCCGCGGTCGGTGCTGGCGAATACGCTGTCGGTGGTGGCGACCAGGAGGCGCTGGCGGGTGGCCTCGAGCTCGTGCGGCACAGCAGCCCCCAGCCCTGTACCCGCGGGCTTCCAGGATGCACCCCGGTCGGTGCTCCGCAGGAGACCCTGGAAGGTGGCCAGATAGACCCAGGAATTGGCAGGGTCCACGGCGACGTCCAACGGGGAGCGGTTGCCCAGGCCGTTGCTGCTTTGCTTCCACGTTTCCCCCCGGTCCCTGCTCCGGAAGATGCTCGCGGGATAGCCCGTGACCAGGTAGAGGGTCTCGGGCGACCGCGGGTCGACGGCGATCTTGCGGACCGAAAGGTTTTCCGGCAGGCCGCTGGCGATCTGCTTCCAGGTCGCGCCCCCGTTGTCGCTCCGCCAGGCTCCGAGGCTGCCCGTACCGGCGTAGCCGGTGGCGGGCCGGGCCGGGTCGAAGGCGAGCGTCCCGACATTCTCGGGCCAGCCGGCGTCCGTCTTCCAGGTCCGCCCTCGGTTGGTGCTCTTGAAGAGGGTCCACCCGCCAGCGAACAGGACGCGCGTGTCCCGCGGGTGGATCTCGATACCGACCGGTGGTCCCGCGCCGACGGGAAAGGGCCCGCGCCATGAGGCGCCTCCGTCGACGGATGTATAGAACCCCCCGGAGCTCGTCGCGTAGACCGTCTGGGGTGCCTGCGGGTCGACCGCGATGTCGTGGACGGAGGTGCTGATGCTGAGCCCCGTAGGCTGCCAGGTCTGTCCGTGGTCCAGGCTCCGGAAGACGCCGCCGGCCTCGAGGCCCGCATAGATCGTCGCCGGCTTGGACGGAGCGGCCGTGAGGACGGTGACGTACCCGCCTGGCGGTCCGATCGGGGTCCAGCGGTTCACACCGGCGGCGAGCGGGACGGCGATGCAGAGCAGCGGGATCAGTAAGAGAACAGGGGCTCGCAGGCGCATGAGGGCTTCCTCCTCGATCCTTTTCTTTCTGAAAAGGCATACGGAGGAAGGCTTCTCCCATCTATTGCGCTGGAGCCGCTCGGGTGAGCGTCAATAGAAACGCAACCCGACCGCCAGCGGGGGGTGGAAGGGGGATGGGAGAGGGAGAGGTGATGTACCATTCTTCGCCATGTCCCTCTTCGCCCACGCCTGGACGATCGGTCCCCGGCTCCGCCATGCCGGCGGCCGTTCGCCTGTCCGGAATCGCGGGATTGGGAGACCTTCGTCGAAGACCCGCAGGCCGGGCGGGTGCGGCTCACCGGCCGGCTGCACGAGATCCCCGGCAGCGACGAGGTCCTGGTCCTGGTCCATGGGCTCGGAGGGTATATCGAGAGCCACTACATGCACCGCGGCGCCGCCGCGGCCGAAGCGGCGGGACTCTCCTGCCTGCGGCTCAACCTGCGTGGGTCCGACCCCGGGGCGACCGACTATTACCACGCCGGGTTCACGGCCGACGTGCATGCGGCGCTGGCGAGCGCGGAGCTGCACCGCTATCGCCGGGTCTACGTGCTCGGCTATTCCCTGGGAGGGCACGTGGTCCTGCGTTTCGCGACGGAGCCGGCTGATCCGCGCGTGGCCGCGGTCGCGGCGGTCTGCTCACCGATCGATCTGGCCCGCTCACAGGTGGCGATCGACGCCTCGTCGCTCTGGGTTTACCGGCAATACCTTTTGAAAAACCTCAAGCGGATCTATGCCGGCGTCGCGAGCCGCCGGCCGGTGCCATTCCCGGCCGAGCGGCTGGACGAAATCCGCACCTTTCTCGCGTGTGGACGACCATATTGTCGCGCCCCGGCACGGCTTCGCCGACGCCAAGGATTATTATGCCCGCGCGAGCGTCGTCTCCCGGCTCGGAGAGCTCCGCATCCCCGCTCTTCTGATCAATTCTGAATACGACCCCATGGTCCCCGCCGGGTCCGTGCGGCCGGCCCTCGAAGGCATCGAGGCGCCGAAGCTGCGGGTCGAATGGCTGCGCACCGGAGGCCACGTCGCCTTTCCAAGAAGGCTCAACGCCGGTTTGGGGGAAGGGCTCGGCCTGGACGCCCAGGTCATCGCCTGGCTGCGATCGATTCAAAAGTGAGAAATCCCCCTCTCCCGCGCTCGCGGGAGAGGGGGCAGGGGGAGAGGGCTACCAGGCGCTCTGCAGCGTCACCTGGGTGTTGACTCCCACCTGAACGTCCCTGGCGAAGAATGCACCCGTCGCCTGGGTGCGGTCCCGCAACAACGCCGTGCCGTTCGGGGCGTAGACGTTGGCCCTGAAAATACAGTCCGTTCCGGTTTCGAAGGTCTTGGGCGCCGCCGCCAGACCGCCGGCGCTGCCATTGACCCCGTTGACGTGAAAAACGATGTTCGCCGCCGTGATCGAGGAGCCGATCGCCGGCGCCACCGTGGTGTTGTTCCGGACGACCAGCTTGAGCTGAATCCGGACCTCGCTGGCCGCCGAGAAGTAGAGCTTCGAGTCGCGCTCGACCTGAATCCCGCGGAAGCGGTAGGCGCCGCCGGTGAAGGTCACTGTCGCGTTTCTTCCCACGATCAGATCGCGGTAGTTGCCGGGCGCGAGGGTGTGGGTGCCGTTGTTGGGCACCACAACGTCGGAGCTGCCCGGCGTGCCCGTCAGGAGGGTGGGCAGCGGCGCGAAGACCGGCAGGGTGAGCGGCGTGGTCTGCACGCCTGTCACCGTGCCGTTGTTGGTGAGCTGGTTGTAGAAGAGGTGGCTCGCCACGGTCGTGCCGCTGCCGACCGTGACGCTGTCCGCCTGGACGTCCCAGCCGGCCGGCATGGTCACTGTGCCGGCGAGGCTCAGCTCGACACCGCCGTTGAGGTAGGGGCCGGGGCTGGCCTGGTTGACAACCACGTCGCCCGACAAGACGTCTGCGCTGGACTGGAATTGGGCGCTGTTGGTGGCCAGCACCACCACGCGCTCCAGCGCCTCCGTGACCGTCACAGTCACCGTGGCGGTATCGGCTCCGCCCTGCCCGTCGCCGATCGTGTAGGTAAAGGATGCGATGCCGGCGAAGTTGGCACCCGGCGTGTAGGTAATGGTGTTGTTGCCATTGACGACGGCCGAGCCGTTGGTGGGCGTCCCGGCCGACGAAACGGAGAGAGCGTTGCCTTCGAGGTCCGTGTCGTTGCCCAGGACCGTGATCGTGACCGCGCCCCCTTCGCGGGTGGTCGCCGCATCGTTCACCGCATCCGGCGGATCGTTCACCGCCGCCACGTTGACCGTGACCGTGGCCGTGTCGGAGCCGCCGTTGCCGTCCGAGACCGTGTAGGTGAACGAATCGTTCCCGTTGGCATTGGTGCTCGGCGTATACGTGATCGTTCCGTTGGCATTGATCACGGCCGATCCGTGGGCGCCCTGGGTGGCCGAAGTCACGGTGAGACTGTCGTTATCCGGGTCGCCGTCGTTGCCGAGGACGGTGACCGTGGCCGCCGTATCCTCGTTGGTGACTATGCTGTCGTTGACCGCGACCGGAGGATCGGCAACGGGCGTGACGGTGACCGTGACCGTGGCCGTATCCACGGAGCCGTAGCTGTCCACGGCGGTATAGGTGAACGAGTCGGTGCCGTGGAAGTTGGCGGCCGGCGTATAGCTCAGGGTGTTATTGGCATTGATCACCCCCGTGCCGTGGGCGCCCTGCGTCACGGCCGAGACCGAGAGGGTCAGCCCCTCGGCGGCGGCGTCGTTGGCCAGCACCGGGATCGAAATTGCCGGACCGTCTTCTGCCAAGGCGTCAGCGTCATCCACCGCGTCGGGCTGGAGAGGCACGATGATACCGGCCTGGTCCGTGACGTCCGGGCCGTAGCCGAGATCCTCGACGGCCTGAATCGTATGGCCGGGCTGCACGTTCAAGAAGCCGTCCCATCCCGGCGGCGCCAGATTGGTGTCGAACCAGCCTTCGAAGATCGAGGTGTCGGGACCGGTCTCGGGGAGGAGAGAGTACTCGTAATCCGCGTTGGAGAGGTTCTGCACCCAGACGAAGTAGGAGTCCTGAGCCATTGGATCAGCATTTCCCCCTTCGGTCTCCAGCCGGACGTAGATGCGGCCGCCGGCGGGATATTGCGTCGCATCCGCTCCGTTGACGTCCACGAGCCAGATCCGCGAACGGAGGAACGAGGCCGTTGCCGAGGCTGTGCCCACGATCGCGGCAACGCTGTCAGCGGCCGGGGGCTCCTCGCCGAAGGTATAGAAGCTCGTGAGAACTCCGTCGCCGGATTGGAGAATGTAGTACACCGAGAGCTTGATCTGCCCGGTGAAGATTCCCGTGTCGGGTCCGGTCTCGGTGAGCTGGACCGTCTCGGAGTCCCGCACGGTGCCGTCGACGCGCACGGTCTGGAGCGTCGCGTACAGGGTATCGGCGGTTCCCGGAGAGAGGTTGGCGCTGGGCTGTGTCACACGGACCCGGGCCCAGCCGCCCTCGAACTGGACGTCGGTCGGGTTGCCGAACCGGTCGATGAACTCCACGCTGGCTGCTCCGACCTGCGCGGTATCGGTCGCGGACGACAGGCCGAGGGGATCGAGACGGCTTGCCGTGATCGTGTCGGGCTCCTGGACCTGGAGCTGACCATCGCCCGGAACGGCGGGGCCTTCCTCGGAAAGGATGCTGCCGCGAAACACACCCGCATGGGCGTAGTCCTGGAGGAGGTCGATGGTCTCGGCGTCGCCGGACTGGCTGACGAGCGTCGCGGTGGTCATCCCGGTGGACGTGAAGTCCGTCACCTCGAGGGTCATGGTGTCGCCGACGGCGAAGGCCGGGGTGTCGAATTCCTGGCTGTCGAGGAAACGGATGGAGGAGGCGATCATCGCGGCCGCGTCCGTGGGGCAGGGCGCAACCGAGCAGGTATCAAGCGTGGCCCGGATGGTGTCAAGCTGGTGCGGCGGGCCCGGGCTCTCGGTCACCTCCAGGAACCCGTCAGCCGATGGGGGATAGGGGCTCAGAGTGGCAGAAACGTAGATGGAGCCTTTGAAGGCGCCGGGATTGTAGATGTCCTCCCAAAGGGTGAGCTGCTCCTCGTCACCGCGCAAATCGGAGCTGACCCGGACGCTGACGGCGCCCTGACCGGCAGCGGCACCGTCGGTGACCCTGATCGTGGCCGACGAAAATTCGTAGACCGTGGAGACAGGCTCGTCCGTGCTGCCGTCCACGAATCCGATGCTCACGGGGAGGTCCGACAGGGCCGTAGCCTCGGCTGTCGACTCGGTCTCCCCATTGGCATCGTCGTGCCGGGCCGCGAGGACGTCTCCCGGCTCGAGCTCGACCACCCCGTCGTGCTGAACCGGATCGATCCCATGGACCGTCGGGATCGATCCTTCGAAGACCCCTGTGTCCCCTCCGGTCTCGGTGAGATAGACGGGCTGGTACTCGGTCCAGGTCCGCACGGTCGCAAAGACGTGCACCTGCGTCGTATCCACGCCGGGAGTGGCGTTCGCCAGCGCATCGACCACCCGGAAGTAGACCGTGTCTCCCACCAGGAAGGAGTCGATCTCGTTGCCGGACGCGTCGAGCACGGCAAGGGTGGACATGGTCTGCCCGAACGCCGGGCCGGCGAAAGCGAAAAAGACGGACAACAACAGCAACCACCGTCGCTGCAACATGAAGTCACCTCTCTCCTCCGGACAGAGCCGGACATCCAAATGGACACAGTCAGAGGGAAACGTCTCTAGGAAGAGAGGCGAGAACGCCGAGGCTTTCCTATCACCCCCTCTCCCGCGCTCGCGGGAGAGGGGGGCAGGGGACGAGGGCTACCAGGCGCTCTGGAGCGTCACCTGGACGTCGATCCCCACCTGGACGTCGCGGCCCAGGAAGGCGCCGCGGGCCTGGGTACCATCCTCGAGCCAGACCGTCCCGTTCGGGGCATAGACGTTCGCGCTGAAGACGTTGTTGGTCCCGACGTCGACCGCCTTGGGCGTCGCGGCCAGGCCGCCACTCGTGCCGTTGACTCCGGCGACATGGAAGACGATGTTCGCCGCCGTGATCGAGGCGCCGGTCGCCGGTCCGACCGTGGTGAGGGTCTTCGTGCTCAGCTTCTGCTGCACCCGGACCTCGCTCGCCGCCGAGAAATAGAGCTTCGCCTCACGGTCGACCTGGATCGTGCGGAAGTGATAGACGCCACCGGTGAAAGTCACCGTCGCCTTCCTTCCCACGATCAGGTCGCGGTAGCTGCCGGCCGCGAGGGTCTGGCTGCCGTTGTTGGCGACGTTGACGTCGGTGCTCCCCGGCGTGGCCGTCAGGAAGGTGGGCAGGCTGGCGAAGACCGGCAGCGCCAGCGGGCTGCTCTGCGAGCCCGTGACCGTGCCGTTGTTGGTGAGCTGGTTGTAGAAGAGGTCGCTCGCCACCGTCGTGCCGCCGGCGATCGTGACGCTGTCCGCCTGGACGTCCCAGCCGGCCGGCGTGGTCACCGTCCCGCCGAGGCTCAGCTCGACGCTGCCGTTGAGGAAGGGCCCGGCACCGGCCTGGTTGACGATCACGTCGCCCGATAGCACGTCCGAGCCGGTCCGCAGCCAGACGCTGTTGGTGCCGAGCACGGCCACCCGCGAGAAGGAGTCGCGCACGGTGACGGTCACGGTGGCCGTGTCCGCCCCGCCGTTGCCGTCGGCGATCGAATAACTGAATGAATCCGAGCCGTTGAAATTCAGGCCCGGCGTGTAGGTCACGGTGCCGTTGCCGTTGTTCGAAACCGCGCCGTTGGCCCCCTGGGTGACGGCGGTGATCGCAAGTGAGTTGTTCTCCGGATCGCTGTCGTTGGCGAGGACGGAGACCGTGACGGCCGCGTCCTCGTTGGTACTGCCTGAATCGCTCACCGCATCAGGCGCGTCGTTGACTGCCGAAATGGTGATCGAAACCGTCGCGGTGTCGGTGAGGCCGAGGCTGTCTGTGACGGTATAAGTGAACGAATCGGAGCCGTTGGCGTTGGCGTTCGGCGTGTAGGTGATGGTGCCGTCGCCTTGAATCGCCGTTGCACCGCGGGTGCCCTGCGTCACGGACGAGACTGCGAGCGTGCGCCCCTCGGGGGCGGTGTCGTTGGCAAGCACCGGGATCGAGATCGCCGGACCGTCTTCGGCCAGCGAGGCGGTGTCATTCACCGCGTCCGGCTGGAGGGGTGCGAGGATACTGGCCTCGTCCGTGATGTTCGGCGCGTAGCCCCCCGCGTCGACCGCCCGGATCGTGTGGCCAGGCTGCACGTTGAGGACGTCGTCCCATTCGGGCGGGGCCAGGTTGGTGGCGTACGAGCCTTCGAAGATGGAGGTGTCGGGTCCGGTCTCGGTCAGGAGAGGGTACTCGAAATCGTTGTTGGACAGGTTCACGAGCTGGACGAACCGCGTATCCGCAACCGCCGGGTCGAAGTTCACCCCCTCGCTTTCCAGCCGGACGTAGACGGGGCTGCCGGCGGGGTATTGCGTGGCGTCGGCCCCATTGGAGTCGATGAACCAGATCTTCGAGCGGAGGAGCGGGACCGTCGCCGATACCGTGTCCACGGTCGCGGTGATGTTGTCCGGAATGCTGGGCTGGGGGAACAACTTGTACCAGCTATCGAGCCTGCCGTCGTTGGGCTGGGGGTTGTAGTGCGTGAAGAGCTTTATCTGTCCGGTGAAGACGTCGGTGTCCGGGCCGGTCTCGGTGAGCTGGACGGGCTCGGAATCCCGCAGGTTGCCGTCGACATCCACGGTCTGGAGGGTCGCGGCCAGGGTGTCGGCCGTCCCCGGGGAGAGGTTGGCGCCGGGGTGCCTCGCCTGGACGCGGGCCCAGGCGCTCTCGAACTGGAAGTCGGCCGGATTGCCGAACCGGTCGAGGAAGACGACCGTGACGGATCCGACCGTCGCGGTGTCGGTCGAGGAGGAGAAGCCAAGGGGATCGAGGTGGCTCGCCGTGATCGTATCGGGCTCCTCGACCTGGAGCACTCCGTCGCCCGGGACGGGCGGCCCTTCCTCGCACAGGATGCTTCCGCGGTACAGCCCTGTGTAAGGGAAGTACGCGAGGATGCTGACGGTCTCGGAATCGCCGGCCTGGCTGACGAGCGTCGCGGTGGTCTGCGCGATGGGCTGCTGAGAGACCGTGTAGTCCCTCACTTCGAGGGTCACCGTGTCACCGGCGGAGTAGGTCAGAGTGTCCTCTCCCTGGCTGTCGAGGAACCGGACGGACGAGCCGATCACCCCGGCCACGGCCGTGGGGCAGGGCGAGACCGAGCAGGTCACCGGCGTGGCCCGGACGGTATCGAACTGGTGCGGCGGGCCCGGGATCTCGGTCACCTCGAGCAACCCGTCCGTGGCGGGAGGAGTGGGGCTCATCGTGGCAGCGATCCCGTAGGGAGCGTAGAAGGTGCCGAGGTTGTTGCCGTCTTCCGAGAGGGTCATCAGCTCCTCGTCGCCGCGCAGATCGGAGGTGACCCGGACGGTGATCGTGTTCTGGCCGGCCGCGGCGCCGTCGGTGACCCGGATCTGGAAGTACGAGAATTCGTAGATCTCGGAGATCGGCTCGTCCGTGGCGAAATTCCACGCGAGGAATGTGATCGTCACCGGGAGGTCCGACAAGGCGGTGGCCTCAGCGATCACATAGGGCCCCCAAGCGGGGTAGTAGTGCCGGGCCTGGAGAAGATCTGTCGGTTCGAGCTCGACCACGCCGTCCATCTGGACCGGATCGATCCCTTGGACCGTCTGGACCGAGCCCTCGAAAACACTCGTATCCCCTCCGGTCTCGGTGAGATTGACGAGCTCATATTCGTTCCAGCTCCGGACCGTCGCCATCACCTCCAACCAGATCGTGTCCACGCTGGGACCGCCGTTCGCAAAGCCGTCGCGCAGCCGGAAGTGGACCTTATCCCCAACCATGAAGGACGTGACCTCGTTGCCGGATGCGTCGAGCACAGCGACAGTAGGCCCCTCCGTGCCGGCGCTGGCCGAGGCGGCGCCGTAGGTGGCCGTCAGGGTGTCGAAGGCTGGGGGAGATGTGGTCGTGAACCGCGAGGTCTGGAGCAGCCCGTCCACGGAAGGCCCGGCGAGCGAGAGCTGGATCGAGCCGGCGAAGACGCCCGTGGCCGGTCCGGTCTCGGTGAGCTGGACCTGCTCGGCGTCGCCTGTCAGGGCAGCCGAGACGTCGACCACGACGATCTCAGTGGTCGAGCCGTCCGTATTGGCGGCAGGGTCTTCGACCCGCAGAAAGACACGCGAGCCTTCGAGATAGACCGTGGCGGGGTTGCCCTGGGCATCGAGGAAGGAAACGGTTTGCCCGAACGCCGGGCCGGCGAAAGCAAAAAGGATGGACAACAACGACAACAATCGTGGTTGCGACATGAGATCACCCCTCCCCGGACACAGCCGGGACATACAGCGGAATACAGCTAGAGTGCGTGTCCCGGCCCAATACGGGGCACCGGGAACAAAGTTGCGACCGACCTATCGGGAGACTTCTTCTAGAGAATGATGCGAGGATGCAAAAGATTTCACGTCACCCGGCCGCGTGGAAGATCCCGGCGAGCCGTTCGATGCCGTCGACCAGCCGGGGGCCGGGGCGGCTGAAGCAGCCATTGGCGTCGACGGGAAAGACGCGGCCGGCGTCTACGGCACGGAGCGCCTGCCAGCCGGGCAGAGCGGCCGCGAGGTCGACCTGGGAGCGGGCGCCGTCCTCGTCATAGCCGCACGGCATGGCCACGATCAGGTCGGGATCAGCCGTCTGGATCTCGTCCCAGGAGAGGCGGCGGGAGTGGTCGCCAGGCTGCGCAAAGGCGTCCTGGCCGCCCGCGAGCCCGATCATCTCGGGCACCCAGTGGCCGCCGGCAAAGGGAGGATCGAGCCATTCCAGGGCCAGGACGCGGGGCCGGGGCCGATCCGCGACCTGCGCGCGCACCGCCTCGAGCCGGCGTTCGAGATCGGTCAGGAGCGCTGCGGCCTCCGCCGTCCGGCCGGTGACCTCGCCGACCCGGCGGATGTCGGCGAAGACCTCCGCGAGCGTCGTCGGGTCGAGCGACACCACCTCGGGGCAGCGGGAAAGGGGCTGGACCGCGCCCTCGACCTGCTCGGTGCTGACGGCGCAGACCGGGCAGAGCTGCTGGGTGACGATGAGATCGGGCTGAAGCTCGGCGATCCTCGCCTCGTCGAGCGTATAGAGGCTCGCCCCGCTCCCGACCTGCGCCGCCACCGCCGCATCCACCTCCGCCGCGCTCATCCCCGGTCTTAAAGCACTGCCGGTCAGGATCGGCCGCGTCCGCGCCTCCGGAGGCCAGTCGCACTCATGGCTGACCCCGACGACCAGGTCGCCCGCGCCGACCGCGAAGAGGATCTCGGTGCCGTTGGGGACGAGGGAGACGATGCGCATGGGAGGAGTCTATGAGATTCAGGCGTGGAATGAGATTTCCCCTCGGCTGCCTACAGTACCTGATGACGGTCGGACATCAACAATACCGCCGATGAAAGGAGAAGCCCATGCCCTCATTTGGAGATTGGCTGGCCGCTCAAGGTTGCACAAAGACCGCTGCATTGGTGAATCTCCAGGGTCGCCTTGTCCGCAAGACCTTCTCATGGAGCGCGAACGCACCGCTCGGAAGCGGAGCGCAGTTTCGTCCGTCGTTCAAAGCCCGCATCGGCGTCGACTTCGACGAACGCCGGAGTCCTATCGAGGTGGAGACTCTGGTCGAGGCCTTCAACACGCTCGAGGCCTTTCTTGCCCGGAGGCCTGATGTATTCGGCCTTCCAGCCGGCTACAGAGTGACCGAGCAGGACAAGACAGACCTCTTCTACGTCCTCGGGCCGCGGGGCACTCTGGCGTTCCGCGAGCTCGTGCTGCCCAGGCTTGCAGATCCCCTCCCGACGCCGACGCCCACGCCGACTCCTGTCCCGACGCCCAAGCCGACTCCAACCCCGACGCCCAAGCCTACACCCACGCCGACGCCCACCCCGACGCCCAAGCCGACTCCCACCCCCACGCCGACGCCTACACCAACACCTACACCCACGCCGCCTGCGGGGGCTTCCTTCGGAAACTGGTTGGCCGGACAGGGATGCACCCGGACCGCAGCCCTCGTGGGCAGCAACCTCACGCGGAAGAGCTTCAAGTGGAATCCCCTGGCAGTGCGACACGAAGGGAGGTCTGATGTGAGCTGATTTGCAGATTACAGAGAGACCTCCTGGGTCTCGAAGGCCAGCGGGTGGAAGTCCCGCCCGGGGAATTGTCGGTTCGCCCGGTAGCCACTGGAGCAGCCGAGCTCGAGCAATCGTCCGGCTGAAGCCTCCGGGGAAGTCCTCGGTGCAACCGAGGTGCAAATGCGCAGGCCGAAAAGCACGTGAACCCTGAGCAGGCCTCGATAGTTTCTCGCTGGAGCCGACCCTCCTGCCATAAGGGGAAGGCCGTCGGGGGGTGGGGGAGCAACCGACCGAAGACCCGTCCTCTCCAGCCGGGGTAGTGGGGTCAGCATGCGCAGACAAGGTCTTTGAGGCAACGTGTGAGATCCACATAGGTGGTGGGTCGCGGCCACCAACCGAGGTGATCTGAAATGGTCAGCCTCGGGCCGTGGTACCGAGGAAGCCGGGTAATGCCGGTGGAGGGACGGAGCCCTGGTTCGGGCATGCTTCTCAACGAGAAGGAGACCGGGAATTGACGATGAGTCTAGAACCCGATCAAGTCGAGCGACTCCGGAAGAAGCTGTATGAGAAGGCCAAGCGGGAGCCAGACTTTCGGTTCTACACGCTGTACGACAAGGTGTGCTGGGCGGAAACCCTGGAGAGGGCCTACCGACAGGCGAAAGCCAACGACGGAGCGCCCGGAGTCGACGGGGTCCGGTTTGAGGACATTGAGGCGTACGGTGTAGAGCGGTGGCTGGCCGAGCTTCGGCAGGAACTGGTGGAAGAGACCTACCGCCCCCAACCGGTGCGGCGGGTGATGATCCCGAAGCCCGGCGGAGGCGAGCGTCCCCTCGGAATCCCGACCATCAGGGATCGGGTGGTGCAGACCGCCGTCGTGCTGATCCTTGAGCCGATCTTCGAAGCTGATTTCGAGGACAACGTCTATGCCTACCGGCCGGAGCGCAGTGCGCACGGCGCACTGGCCGAGGTGCAGGGGCGGTTGTATGGAGGCCAGCAGCACGTCGTAGATGCCGACGTGACGAAGTACTTCGACACCATCCCCCACGCCGAGCTGTTGCAGAGCGTGGCCCGGCGGGTGGCCGACGGGAAGATCCTGCATCTGCTCAAGCTGTGGCTGAAATCCCCGGCGGAAGAGAGGGATGAGAGGGGAAACCGGCGGATAACAGGCGGCAAGAAGAGCAAGCGGGGGACTCCTCAAGGCGGAGTTGTTTCACCTCTGATGGCTAACATCTACATCAACCGTCTTCTGCGCCACTGGAGGAAGACCGGGGCGACGCAACGGTTGGGACAGATCGTCTCCTATGCCGATGACTTCGTGATTGTCTGCGCAAGCCGCCGCCAGGCCGAAGAAAGTCTGGCGCTGGTATCGCGCTGGTTGGCGAAGCTCGGGCTGACGCTTCATCCCACCAAAACGCGCCTCTGTCACGCCCGAGAAGAGCCGTTTGACTTCCTGGGCTACACCTTCGGGCCGGTGCGGCACTGGCTGAGCGGGAAGAGATTCATCTCGGCTCGGCCATCCAAGAAGGCCCAGAAGAGGCTCAAGGAGAAGATCAACATCCGGCTACGCCGGGGAAACCCAACCCCTTGGCCCAAGCTGCGAGACCGGCTCAACCGACTCCTGTCGGGGTGGGCCGAGTACTTCAGCTTCGGTTTTACGGGCCAAGCTGACACAGCCATCAGCTGGCACGTGCGGGCACGGGTTCGGCGATTCCTCTGCCGGCGGCATAAGCTGCGCGTCAGCGGAACCAGCCGATTCAGCTACTCTGAGATCCATGGCAAGGCGGGAGTGATCGACATCCGCCAGAGGCGCCTGCAAGGAAGTCCCGTGCATGCCCTCTCGTGAAGCCCGTCCGAGAGCCGGATGCGGGAGATCCGCAAGTCCGGTTCGATGAGCGGCGGTGGGAAACGGAGACACGGCCGAGACTGAGGCACCGGCGAGTGGCGAAAGCCGCCGGAAACAGCTACTCCCTCGACCTACAGACACCGCGCCCGCCGCCGACTCTACCCTCTTGGAGGCGGGGCTCAATTCTTCCCGACGTTCAAAGCCCGGATCGGCGTCGATTTCCAGGAACGCCGGAGCCCCATCGAGGTGGAAACCCTCGTGGAGGCCTTTAATACACTGGAGGCGTTTCTCGCCAAGAAACCGGACGTGTTCGGCCTTCCAGCCGGCTACAGGCTGACCGAGCAGGACAAGACGGACCTCTTCTACGTCCTCGGACCGAGAAACAACCTGGCGATGCGGGATCTCGTGCTGCCCAAGATCGCGGCCGTTTGATCGGAATCTGCCATGTGAGGGCCGGCGCGAGTCGGCCCTCGGAACAGCTCGTGGACGGCCGGCTTGCTCTATAGTACGGAGAGCAATGGCTGAAGGCTTCGGATCCCTCGTCGTAGGAGCTTCTCAAGGAGCGACCCTTTGGGAGCTCTTCCACTATCTCTCTCCCAAGTTGGCGGAGAAGGAGGGGCCTCCCGAGTGGCCGCCGGATGCCTTTGCGCTGGCCGCGTCGGCGCTGCTGCAGTCCGGAGCCTATCTCTCGGCGGTGGCGAAGTGGCCGCCGACGGGGACTGCAGAAGATGGATGTCTCCAGGTGACGTCGGAGCAATGGAGCGGCAAGATCCGGGAGATTGGAGAGAGGTAGCGGCGGCGCTGGTCGCGGCGAGCCGCACCTCCTGCCGAGGTTGTCCATTGGTGGACGATCCTCCGGGAGCACATGAACGACCCCCTCGAGGAGGTCGGCGGAAAGAACCGGGTCTGCAACAGCCTGCTCCAGATCTGCGCGGCCGCCGATGAGGCCTGCTGGGGAGTGGGTTTCTCTTTGGCAGGTCGCCGCGACCGGTTCAATATCGAGGCGGAGAGCCAGTTGATTCCGGACTCCGCGAGCGGCTCGACGCTTTGCTACGACATCCACTTCTCGAAGTCCCGGGTTCTCCCCAAGTCCCACACCCCCCAGAACGGGATCACCTTGAGCTCGCTCTCGCACCACCTCGCCCTCGTGCCCGGAGGCGATGTGCGGCCCCATTGGTATACCCTGCCGGTCAACCGCCCGCGGGAGGTGAAGAGGCACAACCTGAACCTGCTGCTCCTGCCTTGGCCGAAGACGGTTCGGCCGAATCAGTTCCGTCCGGCGCGGCCGACTTGGGGGACCCTCACCAACATGGCGGAATCCTTCGGCTTCTTCACCTTCACCAAGGAGTCGAGGGCGCGGGAGATGGTCCAGCGGGTCGCCAATGCCTACGAAAGGGGAGTCGAGCTCGTTGGCCGGATCGACATGATCGTCCTGCCGGAGCTCGCCCTTGACGAATCTGAGTTCGAACGCCGTGAGGGCGTGGCTTTTCGAGAGACGGGTCTCCCTGCTCTGCGGCATCGGCAAACCATCCCGGCGCGGAACGCCGGGGCGGAACTATCTGGGGCTGGAGGTGCCGATCAGCTCCTGGGACTCGATCCCAATCCAGCAGAACAAGCATCACCGCTGGCGTCTGGACCGATCCCAGATCGTCCAGTACGGTCTCGGAGGGCAGCTCGATCCGGGACGGTTCTGGTGGGAGCACACCATGACCGAAGCGCGCAACGTCGCATTCGTCTCTCTGCTCCCCTGGCTCTCTGTCTGCGCCCTGGTCTGCGAAGACCTCGCCCGCCAGGAGCCCGTGGCCCGGCTCGTGCGCACGGTCGGCCCCAACCTTGTGATCGCCCTGTTGATGGACGGTCCCCAGCTCTCTTCGCGCTGGTCCTCCCGCTATGCCACGGTGCTGGCGGACGATCCGGGCTCGTCGGTCCTGACGCTTACCAGCGTGGGCATGGCCGAGCTCAGCCGGCCTCCAGGAGTTGCGCCCGCCCGCACCATCGGGCTCTGGAAGGATGCCAAATCGGGAGCGGCGCGGCAGATCGATCTGCCTTCGGGAGCGGAGGGAATCGTCCTCAACCTCGCCCGGCAGCTCGACGAGGAGTGGAGCGCGGACGGGCGGTCCGATGGGGGCGCGGCAGGCTATCCCATCCTCGGGGGCATCCATCCAGTCTTCCTGGAGGAGGAGTCGAGGAAGGAGAGCTCCGAGCCGAAGAAAGGGAAGCTCCCGGAAGGCGCGCCGCCCCCGCAGCCGCTAAAAAAGCTTGACAAAATCCGTCTTCTGTAATACCTAGATGCTATGAGGAGCCTCTCTCCCAGCGATGCGTCCATCCTCGCTCTCCTTGCGCAGGTCCCGGCACAGATGCAAGATGCGCGAGCGCGCCTGCTCGATCGGCTCAGCAACGAGGAATCCAGGGAGATTGGCGAGGCCGTATTGGCGGACAAGAAGACGACCCGCTCCTTCTCCCGGCCCGCCCAGGAGACGGCGGCGGAGATCAAGGAGTGGGCCGCCGGAGACTCCGGAAGGAGATCCGGCACCCGCGGCTCGAAAAAGGTCGCCACCAGCTTCAAGTAGCATCCGCCCTTGTCGTTCCCGACCACGCTGTTTTCCTTCCTGCTGGCCTCTCTGCTCCTGGAGGGCTCGGCATCGGTATTTTCTCCGCAACAGCAATCACCCCGCATCGTCGTCCTCGGCACCGCCCAGGACGGCGGGTTTCCGCAGACGGGCTGCGAGCACGCCCTGTGTGTGGCGGCGCGGAAGGATCTGAAGCTCGTCCGGCGGGTGTCCAGCCTGGCGATCGACTTCCCGGCGAGCGACCGCACCTTCCTGGTGGATGCCACGCCGGACCTGCCGGCCCAGATCGAAAAGGTCCACACCTTTCGCAAGCACCCGGAGGGAAAGGTGGACCGGGCACCGTTCGACGGCGTGCTGCTGACCCACGCCCACATCGGCCACTACCTGGGGTTGGCCCACTTCGGCTTCGAGAGCCTCAACACCAAGGACCTCCCCGTCTACTGCTCGCCGCGCATGGCCGAGTACCTGCGCACCAACGGCCCGTGGAGCCAGCTCGTCCGGCTCAACAACGTCGCCTTGCGCGAGATCAAGCCCGGCGAGCCCTTCTCCCTGGGAGAAGGGGTGACCGTCACCGCATTCCCTGTGCCGCACCGGGACGAGTACAGCGACACCATGGCCTTCCTGATCCGCGGCCCGAAGAAGGCCCTTCTCTACGTCCCGGACACCGACACCTGGCGCACCTGGCCCCGCCCGCTGCCCCGGCTCCTCGAAGAGGAGAAAGTCGACTACGCCCTCCTCGACGCCACCTTCTACTCTCCCGACGAGCTGCCGGACCGGGACGTCACCAAGATCAAGCACCCGCTCATCACAGACTCGATGGACCTCCTGGAGCCGCTCGTGAAGGCCGGCAAGCTGCGGGTCTACTTCACCCACCTGAACCATTCGAATCCGGCCCTGGACAAGGACGGGCCGGCCCGCAAGGCGATCGAGGCACGGGGGTTCAGGGTTTTGGAGGATGGGGAGGAGCTCGAGTTGTGAGTACGAAAAAGAGCACGCCCGTCAAGGCGCCCGGCGCACAGCAGCCACTCGAGGAGCAGGTGCAGGAGGCGCTGTCGTGGCTCGAGCAGGCGAGCACCCAACGCGACCGCGAAAACCTGGCGCGGTTCGGCATTACCGCGAGCAAGGCTTTCGGCGTGTCGATGGCCAACATCCAGGTTCTGGCGAAGCGCCTCGGGCGCAACCACGAGCTTGCCGCTGCCCTCTGGGATACCGGCTGGTACGAGGCCCGCATGCTGACCTCGTTTGTCGACGAGCCGGCGCGCGTCACGCCCGCGCAGATGGACCGCTGGTGCCGCGACTTCGACAACTGGGGCATCTGCGACACCGTGTGCTTTCATCTCTTCGACCGCACGCCGCACGCCTGGGCCAAGGTCGCAGAGTGGAGCGATCAGCGCGACGAGTTCGTCAAGCGCGCGGCCTTTGCGCTCCTCGCCAGCCTCGCCGGGCACGACAAGAAAGCCGCCGACGAGCCGTTCCTCGAGAGCCTGCCCCTCATCGAGCGCGCCGCCACCGACGAACGGAACTTCGTCAAGAAGGGCGTGAGCTGGGCCCTGCGCCGGATCGGCAGGCGCAACCCCGCGCTCAACGCCGCCGCGGTGGCGCTGGCCCGACGTCTGTCGGCTTCCCCGGAGGCCGCGGCGCGCTGGGTGGGGAAGGACGCGCTCAAGGACCTCACGAGGCCTGTGGTGACGCGCCGGCTCGCCGCGCGATGACTGTTCGATGATCCCGAAAGGAGGCTGGCCAGGACACCCTGCCCGCGCCTGACCGGCGCGGCACGCGAACGCCTCCAGCGTCTACGCGTTCAAGGCCGCTGCTAAAATCACCGGCAGCCCCATGTCTACCATCAAGGTCTTCCTCAGCTCCACGGCCCGCGATCTCGGTCCCTACCGCGATGCGGTGTACCGCGCGATCCAGCGTTGCGATGACTGCACGTGCGTCCGGATGGAGGACTTCGGGGCACGCGACCAGGTGCCGGACGCTCTTTGCCGCGAAAAGGTCGCCGAGTGTGACGTGCTCGTGGGGCTCGTTGGAGGCCTTTACGGCAGCTCACCTCCGGGCTCACAGACCTCCTTCACGGAGCGCGAATACGAGGCCGCCGGTGCCGCGGGAATCCCCCGGCTCATCTTCCTGTCCGCGGAGGACTTCCCGCTGCCGCGGAGCCTGCGCGAGCCGGACGAGCTCTACGAGCGATTGGAGCGTTTCCGCCAGCGGGTCCGGGAGGAAGCGACTGTCGATTTTTTCGACGCCAATCCCGACGCTCTGGCGACCAAGGTGGTGGCGGCTCTGCGGAATCTCGAGAAGAGGAGAAACCGCAAGCCGAAGGGCTCCCGCCGAGCCCCGGCCGCCGACCTCGTCCAGGTTCGGGAGCGGTACCTCGCCCACCTCGTCGAGCGCTACCGCTATCTGGACTTCAAGGGCTTCGGCGTCTCGGACCGCGTACCGATCCGGCTCCCCCTGCTGGAGATGTACGTTCCCTTGAAGGCCCGCCTGGAGACGCCCGAGGGTGAGACCTGGGAGCGTCTCCGCCTGGCCGGCAGGAAGCCCACTGAGGACGAAGCGGACGCCATCGGCCGGAAGCTCAGCGAGCCGCAGCCGGTCCTGGATCTCCTGCAGAGCCACGACGGCCTCGTCCTCCTGGGAGATCCGGGATCGGGAAAGACCACCTTTCTCAAATACCTGGCCCTCACTCTCGCCCAGGGCGAGGCTCTGGGCCTGGCAGACCGCCTGCCGGTGCTCCTCCCGCTTTCCGCCTATGCCAATGCCCTTGCCGAAAAGGACATCCCTCTCGGCCGCTTCCTTCCCCATTACCACCAGGAGCATCGGGGCCTCGACCTGCCCCTCGACGCCCTCCTCGAGCGCGAGCTCCCCTCGGGGCGGCGTCCTGTTTCTCCTGGACGGTCTGGACGAGGTCCGGGACCTGGGCCTGCGCAATACCGTGGTGGAGCGGGTCCGGGACTTCTACGAGCTCTACCGCAAGCAGGGCAACAAGTTTGTCCTTACGAGCCGTATCGTGGGCTACCGGGAGGTCCGGCCTGCCGCCGAAGGGCTGGTCGAAGGCACGCTGGTGGACTTCGACGACAGGGAGATTCAGGCCTTCGTGGCGAAGTGGACCTCCGCGTTGGAGCGCGCGGCGGCGGGGGACACGAAGAAGGCCGCCCTCGACGCGCAGCGCGAGCAGGAAGAGCTGCTCGCCGCCGTGCGCAACCCTGGGGTGCGGTCGCTCGCCGCGAACCCGTTGCTGCTGACCATCCTGGCCCTGATGAAACGGCAAGGGGTGACCCTTCCTGAGCGGCGTGTCGAGCTGTACCAGACCTACGTGGAAACGCTGCTGCGGAGCTGGAACCTGGTGCGGAGCCTGGAGGGCCGGGCCGCCCGCGACCTGGATCTGGTGGAGACCCTGAAGATCCTGGCCCCGCTGGCGCTCTGGATGCACCGGACGTCGCCGGGCGTGGGCCTGGTCAAGGAGTGGGACCTGCATCAGGAGCTGGAACGGATCTACCGGGAGCGGGGCGAGCAGGACCCGGAGCGGGCGACCCGGCAGTTCCTGGAGGACGTGCGGGGCCACGCCGCCCTGCTCCTCGACCGGGGCGGCCGCCAGTACGGTTTCATTCACCTGACCTTCCAGGAGTACTTGGCGGCGGTCGCCCTGGCGCAGCTCGGGCAGCAGGAGATCGGGCCGGTGGTGGAGGCGCTGGCCGGGCATGTGGACGAGGCGCCCTGGCACGAGGTGATCCTCCTGACCATCGGGTACCTGGGGATCGGCCAGCGGCGGGACGAAGCGGCGAGCGCAGTGGTGCAGTCGCTTCTGGACCAGGCGCCCGGCACACCGGGGCAGGCGGTCATTTTGGCGGGCCGTGCGGTCGTGGACGCCGGATCTGGCGGTGTGACGCCGGCCTGCCGACAGATGGTAGTCAAAGCGCTGCTGCGGACGATGCGTGGTGAAAATGCAGCGCCGGTCCAGCGGGCGCAGGCCGGTGAAGTCCTGAGCCGTCTCGGGGACCCGCGGTTCAACGCGGAGGCGTGGTTCCTGCCGCAGGAGCCGCTCCTGGGCTTCGTCCACGTCCCGGCCGGATCGTTTCTGATGGGGAATGAGGCGTATGAAGTCGAGCTACTGGCGTACTACTTGGCGCGGTTTCCTGTGACGGTGCAGCAGTTCCGGAGCTTCATCGAGCAGACCTCGTATACAGCCGATCCTTGGAGCTTGGCGGGTCCCTCGACCAACCCGGTCACTGGAGTAAGTTGGCACGACGCCCTGGCGTATTGCGGCTGGCTGGACGAGCGCCTGCGGGAGACCGCGGCGGTCCGGGTGCAGAGTCTGGCGGAGGATAACGACTTCTGGGAGGGGTTGGCCACGGGGCGGTTGGGGGTGACGTTGCCTTCGGAGGCGGAGTGGGAGAAGGCGGCTCGCGGTGCCGAGAGTCGGATCTACCCGTGGGGGAAGGAGCCCGACCCGGAGCAGGCGAATTTCGACGAGAGCGGGATCGGAACCCCGAGTTCTGTGGGTTGCTTTCCGGGAGGAGCGAGCCCGTACGGTTGCGAGGAGATGAGCGGGAACGTCTGGGAATGGACTCGAAGCCTGTATAGGCCATATCCCTACCCGGCTCGGTCGAAGGAGCGGGCCCGGCGCGAGGCTCTCTCGGTAGACGGCCTCCGCGTGTTGCGTGGCGGCGCGTTCTACTTCAGCTCCGAGGATGTCCGTTGTGCCGCCCGCATCAGGTTCGACCTGGACGCCTGGGTCGACTTCATCGGATTTCGGGTTGTGCTGTCCCCATTTCGCTCTGACCTCTGAATCTCTGAGTCTTGAGAAGTGCGCGGGAAGTATTGACTCCCGCTATTTTTTCTCCTACTCTCGGGGGCAGTAGTACAGCGCAACAACCCGCGAGAGGAGGTGAGGCGACAGGAATCCCGAGACGGATCTGAAAAGGACCCGCAGTGTCTTTGGCTGATGCGGCCGGAGCGGTTCCGGCCAGAGCTGAAAACCAGGAAGGCGGGCCCGAGTGAGTCGGAAGCTCACCCGAGCCCTGTCACGCAAAGGAGTCAACGTCCCATGCGCAACTCTGTTGATGGTAGCACCCGTCCGTCCGCTGCTGTTCCCACCCAGGTTTTCACTTCCGAGTACCTCGCGCTCCTCGCCGAGCGCGACGAGCCCCTGACCGCGGGCGAGGCCGACACGGCCGGGCCGTGGCGTCTCGAAGCCACCAGGTCCGGCTGGCTCGCCCTGCTGCGCGAGGGCGAGAGCCTCGACCGCGACGCACCTTTCGCCATCCTCAACCGTCTCGACGTCGCGCAGCTCGCCGCGGCGATCCTTCCCGGCACGGGCCGGGAGCGCCGGTACCGGCTTGGCCCGGACCCGGACGAGCACGGCTTTCCGCTCTTCCGCTCCGGCGAGCGGGTCGGTCACCTCCGGCTCTTCGACGAGGAGGTGGCCGCAGCCTTGAACGTCGTGGACGCGCTGCTCTCGGCGCCCCGGGATCTTTCCTGGCTGTACGACGCGGCTGGCGGGATCGCCCTGGAGCACAGCGGCAGGATCGCGCTGGCCCGAGCGCTCGCACCGTTGGGCTGAGGCCCCGGATTCCTGCAAGTCCCTGCGGCGGGGCGGGGTTTTTCCCCCGCCCCGTCCGAGGTCCCAGACTGAGCCGCCGTAAGCTTGCATCGAGCCAGCGGAGCTTGCAACGGCCTGGCGGAGCTTACGTTGAGCCGATGTAAGCTTACACCGGCGTAGCGGAGCTTACATCGGGCCAGCGGAGCTTACGCTGAGCCAGCGTAAGCTTGCATCGAGCCAGCGGAGCTTACAACGGCCTGGCGGAGCTTACGTTGAGCCGATGTAAGCTTACACTGGCGTAGCGGAGCTTACATCGGGCCAGCGGAGCTTACGCTGAGCCAGCGTAAGCTTGCATTGAGCCAGCGGAGCTTACAACGGCCTGACGGAGCTTACGTTGAGCCGATGTAAGCTTACACTGGCGTAGCGGAGCTTACATCGGGCCAGCGGGGCTTACGCTGAGCCGGCGTAAGCTCCGCTGAGGTAACGCAAGCTCCGCCAAGACAACGTAAGCTTGCACTGAGACGCCGCAAGCTCCGCCAAGCCGACACAAGCTCCGCCAAGACGAAACAAGCTTGCGACGAGCCGGCGCAAGCTCCGCTGAAACAACGCAAGCTCCGCCAAGACAACCTAAGCTTGCACTGAGACGCCGCAGGCTCCGCCGAGACGACACAAGCTCCGCCAAGGCGCCAGAAGCTCGCGACGAGCCGGCGCAAGCTTCGCTGAAGCAACGCAGGCTCCGCCCAGACAACGCAAGCTTGCCCGGAGACGCCGTAAGCTCCGCCAAGACGATACAAGCTCTCCAAGATAGAGGTCCCGTCAAGAGTTGTTTGGGGAGGCTGATCGCTGACGAACGGCAGATGAGGTGGAAAGCTCCCTGTCGGAAACCGGGCATTGCGATCGCCAGCCTTGAGCTTGTCCGCCGCTTCCCGCGGCCTTCCCCGGATGTTCCCCTGGCACCTATGGGCGTAGGACGCGGGGCGCTCTCAACGTTGGCACCCGCCCCGGTCCGCGCCCGGTGGCTACTGGCAGAGCGGGGGGCACATACGCACGCTCACGATCTGGGAGTATTCGGTCTGCTCGCCGCTGCAGGTCGTCCCCGACCAACAGGCCTTGAAGCACTGGCCGACGAAGTTGGTCAGCTCCGGGTCGCTGTAGTAGTAGGTCCGGACCTCTAAATCGTAAGCGCAGGCCGCGCTGGCGGTACCGGGAACGAGCAGCACGAGTGCCGAGGAGGCGAGCGCCAGCGCGAGCACGAGCGCCAGACGCCGGATGGACGGGTTCGAGTAGGTGAGTCGCATTCGTTTTCCTCCATCAATATCTACATCTATGAGTGCCTCCGTTACTGCGTGTCGCCGGTGCACAGCTCCGTGCAAACAGGGCAAAGGGAGTTCTCGCAGGTCCCCTCGAAGGTCAGGGTGCCCGCGAACCCTCCGCCTTGCACGAGCGGGAGCTGGTTGAGACGGAGCAGGGTCTCGCTGCTGAGCTGTAGTTTCTTGACAGGCCGCTGTTTTTTCACGTCGCCGATCCTCCATAGGGAGAACGCTGCATCGTTCGGGTGAGGGCCCACGTGGCCCTCACCTAAAAGAGTGCGGCCTCCAGTCCATGGCGAGCCAGCGCGCAGGCAGAAACCGCTGATCACATCAGCGAGGCGGCTCTCTCTGCAGGAACCAGAAAGTGGCCATCGTGCCGATTCCGTAGGCCGCGGCCTTGGCCCATTGCGGCCAGGCGACGGGGACCCTGCGGAGCGCCGCGGCGACGAGGAGCACGGTGCCGACGAGCGCCCTCGGCGTGAGAGTCGGCCCGGCTCAGGAAGGCTTGCGGTTCAGGGTCAGCTTGAACCCGTCCGGGTCCTCCACCGTCAGCGCCCGCTCGCCCCACGACTCGGTCTTGGGGCCATCGACCTCGATGCCCTGCTCGCGGAACCTCGCCGCCAGCGCGTCGAGGTCCTGGTCCATCGTGTCGACGAACATGCGGAACCCGATCCCCTTCTTCCGATCGCGCCCCTTTCCCCAGTCATCCTGCGACAGCCCGAGGTGGCATGCCCCGGCGACGAGCATCACGCCGAGCAGCTTGCCGTCCTTCTCCATGCGCTCTTCGACGGTGAACCCCAATCCATCGGCATAAAAGTGCAAGCTGCGCTCGACATCGTCTGCGGTGAGCGCCACCATCAACTCGCCCAGCTCGAGCGGCTGCGGCTGGTCAGCCCGCGCCTCGGCGCTCGGCGTCGCCTGCAGTTGCTCGTCCACCGGCTCGGTCATCGCTTCGGTCATCGCTTCGGTCATCGGTCACTCCCTTCAGAGCGTAGGGGGAGCAACTCGTTTGCTCCCTGGTACCGCTTGGTTCCGGTGCACGTTGCGCGCCACCGCCTACAGCTCGCGTCCCGTGGAATCCCCAGGCACCTATTCTCGGGTGACGCTTACGGTGTCGTGTCGAAGGTGACGGTTACGGTGTCGCGGGTGAGCAGCTCCCCCCAGCCGTCGTCGGTCACGGTGAGCTCGAATTCGTAGAAGTCCGCCACCAGGCCGGTGACGAACCAGGGGGTGGAAGTGAGCGAGTCGTGGAGCGTCACCGGAGGGCCATCGACCTGGGCCCAGGAGTAGGCGATCGCCTGCTGGTCCGGGTCTGAGCTATCCCGTCCGTCGAGGTCGATGCGGATGCCGGAGCCCGAGTAGAGCTGGTCCGGTCCGGCGTTGGCGATCGGCGGATTGTTCCCCTTCCAGTCGTCCAACGGCGAAAGAGTGCGGAACTGGGTCACCACCAGGCGCGGCGGCAGATGGACGGGCTGGAACTGAGCCCGCTCCCAGGCCGTCACCCGGCGATGGGAGGTTCCGCTTGTACCCGTTCGGCTGGGTCAGGAAGGCCACGCTGTTAAAATCGCGCGGCCAGGACGAAGGTCTGACGATCGGCTGCAGGGTGGAGCGGAGCTCCGGAGTCTCGACGATGTCGCCGAGATCCCAGTCTTCGTCGATCGTCCAGACAACTTCGCCGTAGGTCCAGTCGATGCGGTCGGATGGCATCTTGAAGCTGACGAAGGGCTCTGCGTACATGCCTTTCTCGGCCGAGATCTTGACGTCGAGCGACGAGCAGTAGGGTCCGTCGGCGGTGAGGACCATGGCGGCCGAGGAGATGTAGGTCCCGCTCCCGACCGGCAGGTTCTCGAAGCGGAAGCCGCTGATGATCTCGTCGCCCGAGGGGCAGTGCCCGAAATAGACCTCGTTGAAGCCGTGGCCTTCGTCGCAGTCGGTCTCGGTCCCCAGGTGGCCCGCGTCGTCCCAATCCCCCTGGACCTCGAGGTTGCTCAGGCCGGTGCCGAACCAGTGGTTGCGGAATAATTGGGGCAGCCCGGACCGGTCGGACATGTCCGGCAGGTCAGGGACGCCCCAGAACCCATAGGTGTCTCCGCTGAAGGGGGTCGTCGAATCGCCGCTGCAGTCGTCGCTCTCGTAGGCCGCGATGTGGATGTGGGCGTACTCGCCGTTGTGGATCCCGTCGTTGCTGCAGCGGTCGGATTGAACCGCCAGCGTGCCCAGGACGACCCCGGCCTCGACCTGCCCCTGCGGCACGCGGCTGCCGGGGGCGAAGTGGCCGATCACCAGGCTCCCTCCGACGTCCAGGTTGAGGCAGATCAGGTCCCTGGTCCAGATCTCGATGCACGTGCAATCGCACACTTCGTCGCACACCCCATCGTCGATTTCTTCTTCAGGCGGGCAGGTCTGCATCTCATAGTCCCGGTGAGTCACCGTCCCCTTGCCGGGAGCCAGGACCGGCTGGCCTGCGGAGTAGTTCTGATTGCCGTCGCAGCCGGCCGTGCCGATCCCGTCCGGATTGAGCGTGAGGTCGAGGGCGTGCTTGTTGTTGTGGGTACCCGAGGCGGTACCCAGGTACCCCTGGCAGACGTACCAGGTCTGGTTGGCGTCGAAGGGGAGATAGAGCTGCCCTTCCGCCCGCGAGCCCGCGAGGGCCAGGAACACGAGGGACGGCAGGAACAGGATGCGGACGCCGGCGGATCGAAACATGTTCACTCTCCTTGGGAAAATGGGCTGGAGCTGCGCTCCGGGCCCGGTCCTGGAACCCTTTGCGGAATCCGCCCGTAAAACCCCTCATGCCCCTCGAGCGCCCGCCCCTCCCGCACCTCCAGACTCCTTCCGGCCTCTCGATCACCGATGTCCTCGTCCGCTGGCGGCAGGGGGACGACGAGGCGCTGGCCCGGCTCATGCCGCTGGTGGTCGAGGAGCTCAGGCGCCTGGCCCGCCTCTATCTGGCGCGGGAGGCGCCGGGGCACATCCTGCAGCCGACGGCGCTGGTCAACGAGGTCTACCTCCGGCTGGTGGGCGGGAGGCTCGGCCGGGCCGCTCGACCGGGCCCAGTTCTTCGCCTGCGCTTCGCGCCTGATGCGCGAGATCCTGGTCGACCACGCGCGGGCGCGCCTGGCGGCGAAGCGCGGCAGCGGCGTCCCCCCGCTGGCCCTGGAGGCGGGCCTCGACCCGGCGGTGGAGCGCGGCCTGCCGCCGGCCCTCGTCCTCGCCCTCGACGAGGCGCTCGGCCGGCTGGCGGCGATCGATCCGCGCCCGGCCCGGGTGGTCGAGCTGCGCTACTTCACGGGGTTGACGGTGGAGGAGATCGCCGGCGTGCTGGACCTGTCGCGGGCCTCGGTCGAGCGGGACTGGACGACGGCCAAGCGCTGGCTGGCGCGCGAGCTCAGCCGGCCTTGAGCGCCGCCAGCTCGGCGAGCCAGGGGTGGTCCGCGAGGCCGCCGCGCAGGAGGATGCCGCGTGCCCGCTCGACCAGCGGCGCCGCCTCGGCTCCGGCCCCCTGGGCGCGCCGCACCCGGGCCAGCTCCAGGAGGGCGCCCGCGAGGTCCGGGTGGTCCGGCCCCAGGCTCCGCAGTCGCAGGGCGACGGCCTCGGAGGCCAGCGGCAGCGCCTCGCCGAGCCGTCCGTGCCGGCGCCGGATGCCGGCCAGGGTGGCGAGGGTCGAGGCCGCGTCCGGATGGAGCTCGGAGCCGGCGTTCCGGCGCCAGACCGCGAGGGCGCGGGAGGCGAGCCGGTCCGCCCGGGGGAGGTCCCCCTCCCCGGCCGCGATCTGGGAGCGCAGGGTCAGAAGCCGGGCGGAGGCCGGATGCTCCTCGCCATGCCGGCGCTCGACCACCGTCCAGGCAAGCTCCACCAGCCCGCGCGCCGCCGCCCACTCCCCCTGCGCCGCCAGGACCCGCGCCAGGGCCGTCCAGTGGGCCGAGATCTGGGGGTGCCCGGTCTCCAGGTGGCGCAGCGAGAGGGCGAGGGCCGTCCGCGCCTCGCCCTCCGCCGCGGCCAGGCGCCCGCGGTAGAAGAGGCAGAGCGCCAGGTTGCCGCGCACCGCCGCCTCGGCCTTGGTCCCCCCTTCTCCGGCCTCTTTCAGCCGCACCAGCGCCTCGCGGAAGCTGCTCTCCGCCTCTCCGTAGTGCCCGCGGTCCATGCGCAGCGCGGCCAGCCCGACCACGGTGTTGGTCAAGCGCGGGTCTTCCGCCCGCAAGACCCGCAGGCGCAGGGCGTAGGCCTCGCGCAGCAGCTTTTCGGCCTCGGCGAACCGCCCCCGGTGGACCTTGAGCCCCGACTTCACCTCCAGACTGTCGGCGACCAGCGCATGCTCCGGGCCGAGGGCCTTGCGGCGGACTTCGAGGGCGGTGTCCAGCGCCTCCTCGGCCTCGCGGTAGAGGCCGATCCGGAGGTAGGCCTCGCCGATCGAGGTGAGGGCGATCGCCTGGAAGCTTCCGGCTCGGCGGCGAGCTCACCCTCGATCTTCTTCCGTCCGCGGTCGAGGATCTCCCGCACCGTCAGCTCGCTCCGCCCCTCCCGCCAAAGGTTGGGGGGAGCTATGACCTGGCCCAGGAAGCGGGCCAGGCGCCCCGTCCGTTCGAGCTGGGCCGTGAGTCGCCGGTGCTCGGCCACCCGGCGCGCCTCGTAGCCGGCGAGCGCCAGCAGGCAGAGCGCGGCCGCCAGCGATTCCCGGCGCCGCCGGTAGAGGAAGCGGGTGGCGCGGTAGGCCCAGGTCGGCGGCCGGGCTTCGACCGGCAGCCCGGCCAGGTGGCGGCGGAGGTCGTCGGCGAGCTCCGCGACCGAGCCGTAGCGCTCTTCGGGGCGGTGGCGCAGGGCCTTGCCGGCGATCGCCGCGAGGTCCCCCCGCAACCCGCTGGGCACACCCCCTTCCGGCGTGGGCCGTTCGCCGCTCAGCAGCTCGCAGAGGACCACCCCGAGCGCATAGACGTCGGTGGCGGTGGTGATCGGCCCGCCGGCGAGTTGCTCCGGACTGGCGTAGAGGGACGTCATCGGCTGACCGCCCAGCCGGGTGGCCGGCGCCGCCCCGTCGTACCCCGGCTCGAGGAGCTTGGCGATGCCGAAGTCGATCAGCTTCGGCTCCCCGGCCACGTCCACCAGGATGTTCCCCGGCTTGAGGTCGCGGTGGACGACCAGGTTGCGGTGCGCCACCTGCACCGCGTCGCAGACCTTGAGGAGGAGCCCCAGGATGCGCCGCGCGTCGAGCCCGTGCCGCCGCGCGTAACCGTCGATCGGCTCCCCCTCGATCCGCTCCATCACCAGGAAGGGGCGGCCATCGCCGCACAGGCCGGCGTCGAAGAGGTGGACGATGTTGGGGTGCTTGAGGTTGCCGAGGACCTGCCGCTCGACGCGGAAGCGGGCCAGGACCTCCTCGCTGTCCATGCCGCGCTTCAACACCTTGATCGCCACGGCGCGGCGCGGCTCCCCCTCCGGCCGGCCCTCGTAGACCTCGCCGACCCCGCCGCGGCCGATCTCGCGCACCAGGTCGTAGCCCGGGACAGTGGGCCAGGGAGGGCACGATGGGACGGTGAGGTCGAGCGCCGGCCGTTCGAGGCCGGCCAGCAGGCCGGGGTCGACCGCCAGCAGCTCCTCGACCTCGGCGCGCAGGTCCGCGTCGCCGCCGCAGGCCGCGGCGAGGTAGGCCGGCCGCTCGCCGGGCGGGAGGGCGAGAGCCCCCTCCAGCAGCTCGCCGGTCCGCTCCCAGTGCTCCCGGCTCATGACGGAGGCGGTGCTCACGAGAACCGATTGTAACCCTCGCCCGCGGGCGCGCTCACAGAGGTGCCGCTTCATAGAGGGCGATCAGTGAGCGGAGGGGGACGAGAAGCCGCGTCCCGGAGCTGCTTTACCGTTTGGCCGTGGGTGCCTGCTCGGCGATGGCGTAGAGGTGGCGCCGGCCGCGCAGGTAGATCTCGCGGCCGACGACGGCCGGCGAGGCCTCGAAGCCGTCGTCGAGGCGATTGAGCGCCAGCACCTTGAGCGCGGGGCCGGCGCCGAGGACGGCGGTGGCCCCGTTGCGGCCGGCGACGTAGACGCGGCCCGCGGCGCCCACCGGCGACGCGTAGACGCCCTCGATTCCCTCCAGCCGCTCCGGGCCGTAGTGCACCTTGCCGGTAGCGGCGTCCAGGGCGCTCAGAATGCCGGTGTTGTGCTTGAGGATATAGAGCACGCCGTCGTAGAGCAACGGCGACGGCACGTAGGGCGTGTCGCGGTCATGGCTCCAGACGACCGCGAGGGTGCCTGTCAGGTCACCGCGCGCGCCGGCGAGCCGGATCGCCTTGAGTGCGTTGCCGCGGAAGCCGCTGGTGACGAACAGCAGGCCGCCGGCCGAGACCGGCGTGGGGATGGCATTGGCCGTCATCCCACCCACCTCCCAGATCAACTTGCCGGTGGCGAGATCGTAGGAGCGCACCTTGCCGGTGGCGTTGACCACAACCTGCCGCTGGCCGTCCACCTCGACGATGTGCGGGGTCGACCACGAGGTGGGCTCGTTGCGCGCGGCCCGCCAGCGCTCGGCGCCGGTGCGGGCGTCCAGGGCGACGACGAAGCTCTCGCCCTCGTGATCCCAGTTGACCACCAGGGTGTCGCCGGCGAGCACCGGGGAAGCGCCCTCGCCAAAGCTATTGCGCGTCTGCATGTCGCCCAGGTCGTGCTGCCAGAGCGGTTCGCCGTCGCTGCTGCGCAGGCAGTAGATCCCGCGCGAGCCGAAGAACGCCCAGACCCGCTCGCCGTCGGCGATCGCCGAAGCCGACGCCCAGGTGCCGTCGGTGTGGGTGCCCTCGTGCGGACGCGCCCGGACCACCGCGCGCTCCCAGACGGTCTTGCCGGTGGCGCGGTCGAGCGCCAGGACGACGAAGCGCAGGTCGTGGTCGGGAGCCACGCCGCGCTCGCGGAACGAGCGCGCTCCGGCCTCCGGCGCTCCGGCGGCTGGCGCCACCTCGGCCGGCGCCGCCTGGGCCGGCGGTTCGGCGTCGATCGCCGTCAGCAGGTAGATGCGTTCGCCCCAGACCACCGGCGAGGCGTGGCCACGGCCCGGGATCTCCACCTTGTAGCGGACGTTCGCCGTCTCGCTCCAGGTCGTCGGCGGATCGCCGTGGGGAGCGACGCCGTCGCCGCGCGGGCCGCGCCACTGCGGCCAGTGGCGTTCAGCCAGATCGTTGGCCGCCAGAGCGGTTCCCAAGGCGAGGAAGGCGAGCAGCGTAAGAGTGCAGGATCGGACAAGGTGGCTCATGAGCACATCCTTGTACCGCAAAATCCACCCGGAAGGGAAGCGCGGGCGCTACGAGGTAGTCCATCTCCTCCATCGACGCCAGGCGCTTCCGCGCTGACCTCGATGCGTCGGCTGCGGCGGCACCTTAGCCGTTGAACCGTCGTGCAGGACGTGCTCACGGAAAGGCCTTCCTCTTGAGCGGAAAGGGTCTCCCGTAGAGCTAAATAACGGTACCGAGTGCGCTTGCTGCTGAGAGGCTGATTCGATCGTCACCGCCGCCTCCGCCGCTCCCGAGGTCACCGCCGCGCCCTGCCATCTCTGCCCATCCGGGGTCTCCACCTGGAGGAGCCAGCTTCCGGCGGGCACCCCATCAATCACCACTTTTCCGCCGACGAGCGACCATTGCTGCTCGACCCTTCCTCCCGGGCCGAGCGTCCAGAACGGCTGCTGGTCCGATCCGAGGAGGTGGACCGTTCCGATCAGGACCGAGGTGACGAGCGCCGGGACGCGTACATTGAGCCTTCCGGCCGGCGCCAGGGTCAGTGCGAGGGGCCCGGCGGCGGGGATCATCAGACCCGCCGTGGCCAGGGCACTGTTATCGGCCCGGAGAAACAGGGTCCAGGAGCCGGGCGGCAGGGACAGCTCGATCTCCCCTGATGCATCCACCTCGTGCGTCTCGGCGAGCACCGTCCCGCCGGACGCGTCGCGGACCTGCACGTGCATGCGGGACGGGACTTGGCCGGAGGCGAGCCGGACGCGGACCTTGGCGCCCGGTGCCGGCTTCAGCCGGAGCTCCAGGTTGTCGAGCGTCTGGCCGGCGGCCACCTGGATCTCCTGCTCGGCCGCGAGGAACCCCTTGGCATCGGTCTGGAGGCGGTAGCGGTTCGGTTGCACCCGGTGGACTACGAAACGGCCGTCGCTCTTCGTTCCCGTGGTGACGAGATACTCCGGCCCCTCCACAGGCCGCAAAGAGAGCAGGGCATCCCGGACCGGCTCGCCGTCTGCCGCGCTCACCACCAGACCGCCGATCGTGGCGCCCTGGAGACGGATGATCAGGTCTCTGTCCTGCTGAAGGTCGATCTGGTCGTTGTGCACGATCATGTTCCGGGCGTGGCGCAACCCGACGCGGTAGATTTCCGGCGCGAGGTCGTCGAAGCGGGCCCGCCCTTCGTAGTCGGTCGTGGCAATGCGCTCGGCCGTGATCCGCTGTCCGCCCAGGGAGACCCAGGCGTCGGGGAGCGGCTCTTCGTCATAGAGCACCTGGACGGTCAGCGCCAGGCGTTTCTCGAACTCCAGATCGCGCGTCACCTCGCGGTCGGACCGGCGGATGGCGACGCGGCTCCTGGCCTGCCGCTGGTCGTCCCAGAGCCGGGCCGTCACCGTCCAGTCGCCGGGCGCGAGGGACCGGATCTCGTAGCGGCCCCGGCCATCGGTCCAGGCGGCCACCGTCTCTCCGCGGTCGCCACGAGCCTCGACCTCCACCTGCGGCAGGTCTTCCGCGGGGAGCCCGAGGATCTTTCCGGAGAGGACGGCCCCTTTCTCGATTGTGATTTCGAGGTTGGTCGCGGGCTCGCCGTCGACCGCGAGCGTCCCCGGGTGCTCGGTGTCGGTGAAGCCGTCGGCTCCGGCCTTCAACCGGTACTTGCCCGCCAGCACCGGTGCGAGGCGGAAGCGGCCGTCCTCGCCGGTCATGTCCCGATATTGCCTTGGCTCGAAACGGTTCTCGGGGGCAAGCTCGACCTTGGCGTTCGGCACGGGCTTGCCGGTGTCGTCGATCACGCGTCCCGTGACTTCGACGCCGGGCTCGAACGTCACGTCCAGCACGTTGATCCCCGGCCGGATCTTGAACGGCTTCGCCAGCCGGCCGCAGCTCGGATGGAGGAAGATGACATCCTGACGGCCGATCTCCGCGCCTTCGAGCCAGTACAAGCCGTCGTCGTTCGTGGCAGCGGAAGATCCGCTGACGCCGACACGGACCGCCGGCACCGGCTCGCCGGCCGCGGTGGTGACACGCCCCTGGAGGAGCGCTCCCCGTTCCAGCACCAGCCGGAGCTCTCCGGCGGTCGACGGCCGGGGCAGACCGACCTCGACACCCTCGAGCGGAACGAAGGCCGGCGCGGTCACGCTGACCCGCGCGGCTCCGGCGGGAAGGCCGCGGAGCTCGAAGCGACCGTCGCCATCGGCCCGCGTGTTGCGAAGGATCGGCTCTCCCACCGGGCGGTCCGGTTCCTCCGGCAGGAACGCCTGCCAGTGCAGATCGATGCGCGCGCCGGGCACCGGATCGCCTGTCTCGTCGACGACCCGGCCCCGCAGGGTCGCCTCGGGCTCCAGACGGATCACGACCGGCTTGGGAGTGGGAGGGCGGACCGCACGGAGCTGACTGATCAAATAACCGGACGCCCGGACGGCCACATGGACCGGAGCCCCCCGGGCCAGCTCCTCGATGGAGAAGCGTCCATCCGCCGCGACCATTGTGGAGGGCTTGCGTCCTTTCAGTGTCCGCTCTGTCTCGTTGGGACTGGCCGGCTGACTCAGGAGGAAGACTTCGCCGCCGGGGACGGCCTGGCCGTGCTGGTCGATCACGCGGCCGGCGAGGGTGGCTCCGGGGCGCAGGGTCACCATGCCCAGGTCCGCGGGTCCTGTCCCAGCAGGAATCCGAAGCGCCGGGAGGGTCGCGGGGGCGTACCCCTTCCGGCGGACCGTAAGCTCCACTTCGGAGGCCGGCAGCTCAGGAAACGAGAAAAGGCCCTGGGCATCGCTCAAGACAGGGGGAGTGCCGGCCTCGCCGTCAGCCGCGCTGGCCGGAGAACCGGGACGCAGGGCCGGTCGCACGACCGCTTCGGCCCCCGCGATCGGCCGGCCCGCAGGATCCTGGACCTTGCCCCGAGCTGACCGGGCCGGGGCCAAGACGAGCGTCAGCTCGCGGGTCTGCGTCGTCTGCGCCAAGGGATCGCCCACCGTGGCACGTTGTGCCGCCGGGAAGGCTCCGGCCCGGGAAGCCCGCACCTCATAGCTCTGCTCGGGCCGCACGTGACGAAGCTCGAAGCGGCCTTGAGAATCCGTCGTCACCCGGTCTGCCACGGGATCGGACGGAGAGAAGGCCCGCTCTCCGAGAGCGCCCAGGGGGATGGCGAGGACCGCGGCGTCAGCCAGGGGGCGGCCTTGCAGGTCCACCACCTTGCCGCGGAGCTTCCCGGCACGTGCCAGGGCGAGAGTCCCGATCCTGCGGCTCACGAGCTGCGGCCGGGAAGGTGCAGACTGCCCTGGCAGCAGGGGTAGACAGCAAAGCGGCGAGACAGGACGCGAGCAACGACAGTCGGATGGTTCTCATGGCTGGATTCCTCCTTGGTTCGGTTGGCTGGATTGCTTTCAACCGGTGCAAATTAACAACCCGGAGGAGATGGGGCTAGCACGAATTTCGCCGGATGCGCCGGTTACGTGAAGTTCGTGAACTTTGTGGAAGACATGGGATGCTCGCCAAGCTGTTTGGACATTTGAATCTCCAGATGTGCCCTCAGGGAGTCCAGGACAACTCTGTATTTCCTGCCGATGACGATTGCTCGCACGGCTCCGTTTTCGATCCAAAGCTGAATGGTACGGATCGATACACCTGTGATCTCCGCGGCTTGCGCGGTGTCGACGAACTTTTCGTCGCGTGCCGTGGGAGGCAAGGAGAGGTAGAGGTCCAGTAATTCTCGATCCGTGAGATGAGCGACTTTCGCGGAGACGTCTGCGTGAGGCATTGTTGGCCCTCCAGCCATGAGTGGCAGGAAGGCCAGGAAATATTTCAGCGCGCGGACGTGAGTCGGCGGGCCTGCGGTGCACAGACCCTTCGGACGGCTCAGGCCCTCGCAGTTGAGCTCGGTCTCGGCATCGCAATAATCCGTGCCGCCGCTGCCGTCAGTCCCGGCCTGGCTTACGATGGCATCGTTATCCCCTCCGCCATACAGATCGTCGTTCCCGTTGCCGCCGACGATGATGTCGTTTACCAGGTCTCCCACGAGGATCTCCTTGTCGTCTCCGCCGTCGATCAGGTCTGCGCCTTCCCAACCAGGAGCCGGGAAGAGCCGATTGGAATCAGCGTCGAGCCGTGGCCCCGGATTCAGCAGATACGCGGCAACGCGTCGCCGGAGAGCATGTCGAGCACCCGGTGACCGCCGATTGCGGTGCGGAGGAACACCATGCCGCGCGGCTCGGAGACGATCTCGCCGACAATCGCGGCCTCGCGCCCGAGGGGATGGGCTCGCAGTGCTCTGAGTGCCACGGCGACACACTCCGGCGCAACGATTGCCAGCAGCTTTCCCTCATTTGCCAGGTGCAGCGGGTCGATGCCGAGGATCTCACAGGCGCCGCGCACCTCGGCGCCCACCGGCACCTGTGACTCTTCGACGGCGATGCCGACATCCGCGGCGAGCGCAATCTCGTTGAGCGCCGTGGCGAGGCCGCCGCGGGTCGGGTCCTTGAGGCTGCGCACGCCGGCGCCGGCCATATCCAGCAGGTCGGCTATCAGGCCGTGGAGCGGCGCCGTGTCGCTGCGCACCTCCGACTCGAGGTCGAGCTTCCGCGCGCGCCACCAGGATCGCCACGCCGTGATCGCCCAGGCGGCCGGAGACCAGGATGCGGTCGCCTGGGCGCGCCGCGGCGGCCGCGAGCCGCGCCCCGCGACGCAGTTGGCCGATGCCGGCCGTGTTGATGTAGACGCCGTCCGCCTTGCCGCGCTCGACCACTTTGGTGTCGCCGGTTACGACTCGTACGCCCGCCTCGTCCGCCGCCTGACGCAGCGATTGCACGATGCGGCGCAGGTCGGAGATCGGGAAACCTTCCTCCAGGATGACGCCCAGCGAGAGATAGAGCGGCGTCGCCCCCGCCACGGCGAGGTCGTTGACCGTGCCGCAAACGGCAAGCCGGCCGATGTCGCCGCCGGGGAAGAAGAGCGGTTTGACGACGTAGGAGTCGGTGGTGAAGACGAGTCCATTGGCGGCTGGAGGCAACAGCGCCGCGTCGTCCAGCGGATTCAGGAAGGGGTTCGCCAGCTCGGCTGCGAAGATCGCCTCGACCAGCATCCGGGTGGCCTTGCCGCCGGACCCGTGGGAGAGCGTCACCCGTTCGTCGCGGAACGTCGGCGCGCTCCGACGATGCTCCGCGGCGCTGTCGATCCGCGCCATCGCTTCGCCGAGCGTCGGCTTGCCGCCCACTACCCGGCCTCCCCGGCCGCCTCGGCGGCGCGGCGACGCAGATCGTAGCGGCCATAGTTGTAGTAGGCGGCGCATGCCCCCTCCGAGGAGACCATGCAGGTGCCGATCGGGGTCTCCGGCGTGCAGGCGGTGCCGAAGACCCGGCATTCCCAGGGCTTGAGGACGCCCTTGAGGACTTCGCCGCACTGGCAGGCCTTGGGATCGGCCACCCGCAGACCCGGTACGGCGAAGCGGGCCTCGGCGTCCCAATCAGCGAACTCCGGGCGCAGTCGCAGTCCGCTCTGGCCGATGAATCCGAGCCCCCGCCATTCAAACTGTGGCCGCAGCTCCATCGTCTGAGCGATCGCTTCGACCGCTCGAGGAGTACCCGCGGGATGCACCACCCGCAGATACTGATTCTCGACGGCGCAGCGGCCGGCGCGCAGCTGCTCGAGGAGCATGGCGACCGACTGCAGGACGTCGAGCGGCTCGAACCCGGAGATAACGATCGGCAGGCCGTAGCGCTCCGGAATCCAGCGATAGGGATGGGTCCCGATCACGGTCGAGACGTGACCCGGACCGATGAAACCGTCGAGCCGCATGTCGGGCGAGTCGAGAATGGCCTTGATCGCCGGCAGAATCGTGACGTGGTTGCAGAACACGGAGAAGTTCAGCAGTCTCTGGTCCCGCGCGCGGAGCACGGTGACGGCGGTGGCCGGCGCGGTGGTCTCGAAGCCGATGGCGAAGAAGACGACGTCGCGGTCGGGGTGGCGGACGGCGAGCTGCAAGGCGTCGAGCGGAGAATAGACCACCCGCACGTCGGCGCCGGCCGCCTTGGCATCGAGCAGGCTCTTGCGGCTTCCGGGCACTTGCATCATATCGCCGTAGGTCGAGAAGATCACGCCCCGCTCGGCGATCGCGATCGCGTCGTCCACCCGCCCCATGGGGATGACGCACACCGGGCATCCGGGGCCGTGCACCAGCTCGATGCCATCCGGCAGGAGCTGATCGAGGCCGTGCTTGTAGATCGCGTGCGTGTGCCCGCCGCACACCTCCATGAACTTGCGCCGGTCCCCGGCGGCGAGCTTCTCGATGCGCCGCAGGAGGGCGGTGGCCAGTTCTGGATCGCGGTATTCATCGATGTATTACATGAGTCGAAGATGGCTTCGAGCAGGTGATAGATTGTGTGGCACGCCGTGGCGTGCGCTTCCTGGATGCGGGGTATGTAGCTGGACGGCGCCACGATGCAGATGTCCAGGCCGGCGGCAGCCATGTCGCCGCCGTCGGTGCCGCTGAAGCCCTGGGTCTGCAGCCCGTGCTTCCTCGCCCGCTCCAAAGCGGCCAGCACGTTGGCGCTGTTGCCGCTGGTCGAGAAGCCGACCGCGATGTTCCCCGGCTCGCCCAAGGCGATCACCTGGCGCGAGAAGACGTTCTCGTAGCCGACGTCGTTGCCCATCGCCGTCAGCACTGCGCTATCGCGGGTTGGGTCGAGCGCCGGCAGCGAGCGCCACCCGGCGACGGGTGGCGTGACGAGCTCGCTCACCAGGTCCTGGGCATCCGTGGCGCTGCCGCCATTGCCGAAGGCGAGGACCTTGCGCCCCACAAGAAACGCGGCCGAAGAATTGGGGCCGCGGCGGCGAGATCTCCGGCGTGGCGCTCCCAGAGGGCGGCGCGCAGCGCCACGACGTCGACAGCCTTGCGGAGGGTGGAGGCACGGACGTCCGCCAGCACCGGGGCCGGGTCCGCGGTCTCGGAGCCGAGGAACGGATAGAGCAAGGACTCGGGGCCGTGGCTCATGGAACGAAAATTCCCTGGCTCAAGGAGCCCCGGCTGCTCGAGGAAGACGTCGACGCCTCCCAGAGCACGTGATAGAGCGTTTCGTGCACTTCCTGGACGACCGTCGGGTCGTCATCCTCGACCGCGAAGCAATGGTCGGCTCCAGCGTCCACTGCCCCTCGGCCGGTCAGGGCGATGGTCAACAGGCCGCGCTGCCGCGCCCGCGCCAGCAGGGCCGCTCCGTGCGGATCGTCGCCGCCCGGCGAAATCGCCAGCGCGATGTCGGTGGGGCGCCCGAGAAGGGAGAGACGACGGCGGGCTCGTCCTCGAGCACCAGAGCTGGCAGTGCGCGCTTGCCGACGATCACCGGATGGACGAATTCGTCTACGACGTGCCAGGCGTCACTCGCCGCGGCCCCGGCTCCCCAGGCCAGCAGCCGTCCGCCGCGGTGAAAGCGCCGCGCCATCGCCCAGCAGGCCGCCGACACGGCGTCTGCCTGGGCCGTGAAGAAGGTTTCGACCGCCTGCTGCGAACGGCCGAACCGCGCCTGCCCGAGCGCGTGCAGGTCGGGGGCGCGCTGGCCGGAGGGCGGCTCGAGCTCGGGCGTCGGCGCCGCGGAGGCTCATGGCTCACTTCTCCGCAGCTCTTCGAGCTCCTGCTGGAACTGCGCGCCGAGCGCCTCGAGGAAGCGGAGCGTCCGTGCCGCCTCCTCCTCGTCGATCCTCGAGATTGCGGCCGACGTGGACTCCACCCTGTCGCCATTTCCAGGGGGTCCAGAAGCCCGACGTGCACCCGGCGGCGCACTTCCGCCACGTCGACCTTGACGATCTGTCCGGCCTCGTCCTCGAACGAGACGACCTGGCCGGGAATCGCTAGGCACATGGCAGCAGCTCCTCCGCCGCGGCGGCCACGGCCTGGCCGAGCGCCAGTCCACCATCGTTCGGGGGGACGTTGACGGGCACGAGCACCGTGAATCCCGCCGCCGCCTGCGCTTCGCTTGTCCCCTCGGGAGGACGGCGTTCTGGAAGCAGCCGCCGGCAAGCACCGCGCATTCGAGCCCCTGTTCCTCGCGTGCCCGGCGCGCGCCGGCGACCAGCGCGTCGACGAGCGTCCGATGGAAGCGGGCGGAGATCCGGCCGGGATCAGCGCCGGCGGCAACCTCTTCGGCAATGGCGCGGATCGCCGCGTCGAAGCGCAGCACGAAACCGTCCGCGGCTGCGTCGAGAGCGAAAGCGTACGCCGTGCCGGCCCCGCTGCGGCGATAGCTTCCAGCTCCATGGCGGCCTGTCCCTCGAACGACACCTTGGAACGCAGGCCGAGAAGAGCGGCCACCGCATCGAACAGCCGCCGCGCTCGAGGCGAGCGCGCCTGTATTCCGCGAGCACCAGCCGCTCGACGCGTGCCGCGCTCGTGGCTCTGCCGCGAGCACGGCAGGTCGAGCGCAGCAGCTCGCCATCCCAGGCCCGAGCAGCCAGGCGACGCCATTCTCCAGGCTCGCGCACGCGCCTCGCCCCCGGCAGGCGCACCCGCTCTGTTGGTCTAGACATGCCATCCCCGCCTCCACCGCCTGGGATTCGCAGCCCCAGACTGTCCCGTCCGTTCCCAGGCCGCTACCATCGAGGACGATGCCGAGCGCCACCCACCAGCTCGTGCTCAGCGAGCACGCTGAGAACGTGCGCATAGTGACGCTGTACCGGCACCAGCGGCAGACCTCGCAGGCCGCCAGAGTTCGCGCCAACCGTCTATGCATAGTCCGCGTGCAGGTCGCAGGCCACTACCTGCGCGTGAAGTCGAGCAGGCGCTGGTATTGGAGAGAGCCACCGCAGGTCGCGGATCGCCTCTACTGTGTCCAGGTCGCCGATGTGGTGCGAGAGGATAGCGTTCTCCCCCCGCAGCAGGCAGAAGTGTTCTTCTCATGACTGCCGAGAGCCAGCACCGCCGGACGCTTTGAGGCCAGCCCTCACCGGCCGCGCGCCCAGCCGCGCGAGCGCGCATCGAGATCAGCCGCCGTCCGGTCCAGCGCACTACGCTGTCGTCGCAGCGCACGCGATCGAGCGTCGCGAGTCAGAATCCATCAGCGACATCCCCGAGCCGCGCCGCGCCTCGCCTTCCTCTATCGCCATCGCTCGCCGCTGCGTTGCCGCTCGTGAGCACTACCGTCGCCCCAGCCGCTCCAGGAGAAGTCGTGAAGCGGCGAGTAGAGCAGGAGCAGGCCGAGGAGAGCGCCCCCGGGAGCGACGCCCAGCGCCACCGCGCTCCGCGCCGCCGCGCAGGAGACCACCGCCGCTCCGCGGCGCCAGCAGCGCTCAGCCGCTTCGTCCAGCTCGCACAGCCAGCGTGCCGTCGCAAGTCTGCACCATGAGCGCGAACGCTTGTCGCCTCGTCCCTTGCCCGCCCGCAGGCGTCTACCGCGTTTCCTGAGCGGCATCGCAGGCGAGATGAAGCCGCCACTCCTTTGATCGCGACGAGGCCGCCGCTGCGATCCTCCGCGCCGCGCCGCGAGCGCATCATCCGCATCATCCGCGTCGCCGCCGCCAGCGTTGCGCCACCGGAGCCGCGAGCCGCAAGCCGCGCAGGCGATGCGCTGAGCGTGGAACCTGCGATCCTCCGAGCTCTCTTACTGTCTCACCAGACAGAGGCGACGCCGCCAGGTGGTGCGTTCGCGTCGTACGCAGAGCGAGGTGATCGTCAGCCGCGCCCGCACTGCGTGCAATTGAGAACCGTAGCGATAGCGCGATCCGCAGATCGTGCAGCTCAGCGAGGCAGTGTTCGCAAGGCGACGTCGGGGGAGATTCCGAGCGCGCCGTCGCCGCGTCATCGCTCGCGCGATCCGTAATCGCGCTCGTCCGAGCGCGCCTATCCCTGCCCTCGCTCTACGTCCAGCGCAGTCCTCTATGCGAGCCAGAGGCGCAGCTCCCAGCGATCCTGTCCAGAACCGTCTAGCACCGAAGCGAGCCCTCTACCTCTATGAGCACCTCGCCGCCCTATTCCGCACCGATCCGTGGAGCCCGAGCTGTCCCGCCAACCCGTAGACAACGCCGGAAGCCTACCCCCTGTACATGCCGCGTACCGCTATCTAGCGACGTTCCATGCACCACTATACCTGCGCATCCCCGAACCCATCAGCCGAGCTCGCCGTTCCCCGCCCAACCGCGCTTCCTGATCCGCACCAGGCTGGCCACCGCCGCCGCCAGCTCGCAAGCTGCACCGTTTCTAGAGTGCATCTGAAAGCCACCTCCAAGCTTCGCACGCTATCCTGAGCGCTCTCATAGGCGTGAGCGCGCGCGCATCTTCCCACCCTGCCGATAGCTCCTGATCCTGCGGATCAGCGAGTAGCCGTCCTCTTCGGGCATCTCGATGTCGGCGAGAAAGACATCGAAGCGGCGCGCTGGAGCGCCTCGTAGGCCTCGCGTGCCGAGGCGGCCTCAGTGACCTGGCGCCGCATCGCTCGAGCACCGTGGCTACCAGCTCGCGCCCGTCCCGCTGGTCGTCTACTACCAGACCCGCAGGCCGGCGAGCGAGGCGTCGCCTGCAGCCACCCGGTTTCCTCCGCGGTGGCGGGGTGGGAGAACGCGTGGGTCGCGCCGGACGCCACGCTACGCCGGGCAGCGTGACCCTGAAGACGGCGCCAGACCGGTCCTCGCGGTTGGCGGCGTGGACGGTGCCGCCGTGCAGCTCGATCAGATGCCGCACGATCGCCAGATCCAAGCCCCAGCCCGCCGTGACGGCGGGTGCTGGAGGAATCGGCTTGGCGGAAACGCTCGAACACGTAGGGCAGGAACTCCGGATCGATCCCGGGACCGCTGTCCTCGACCACGATCTCGACGATGCGAGTCGACGGCTTCCAGACGAATCTGCACCTTGCCCCGCCGCGTGCGTGAACTTGATCGCGTTGGACAGCAGGTTCCAGACCACCTGCTGCAGCCGGTCGGGGTCGCCCCGACACAGATCCCGCCGAGGCGTCGAAGATCGTCTGCAGCAGGATCTCCTTCGCCTCGGCTGCCGGACGCACCGTGTCCAGCGCCGCCTCGATCACGCTGACCAGGTCCACCGGCTGGACCTTGAGGCGAGAGCTTCCGGCAACGATCCTCGATACATCCAGGATATCGGCGATGAGCTGGTTCTGCACCTGGGCGTTGCGCGCGATGGTTTCGATCGCCTTGCGCACGTTCGGCGACGCATCGTCGGCGTTGGCCTGCAGGATGTGCGTCCAGCCGACGATCGCGTTCAGCGGCGTACGCAGCTCGTGCGAGAGGGTGGCCAGGAACTCGTCCTTGAGGCGGCTCGCCTCTTGCGCTTCCCGATAGAGCTGCGCGTTGTCCATGGCCAGGGCAGCCCGTTGCGCGACGTCCTCCGCGACAGCCAGATCCTCGGGCCCGTAGCGCCGTCCCGACTCGGCGGTCACCAGAGTCAAGACGCAGTGCACGAGATTCCGGCCGCGGACCGGCACGATCATGAAGGACTTCGGCGCCAGCTGGCGCAGCAGCGCGAGGTGCTCCGCACCACGGGCGATGGCGCCCAGGACGGCATCGTCGACTTCGGAGACCAGCTCAGGCTCTCCGTTCCACCTGCCGCGACCGATCTCGCCCGCAGCGTGCAACCCCTCTGGATAGCCATCCCAGAGCCGCCTCGCCAGCTCGAGCCGCGCTGGATCCCTGTGGACAAGTGCCAGCGTCTGCAGCGAGCCCTTGGAGCGCCCTGTGAGCGCGCTCAGGTCCGCCAGCTCGGGGACGACCAGCCGCGCCACCTCGCCGGGGATCGACGGATAGTCGAGGTTCGCGCTCAGCGCGTGGCTCACGCGGGCCAAGTAGGAAGCCCGCCGCCAGGCCTCCTCGGCCGCCGCGCGCGCCTGCTGCTCCAGCAGGAGCTGCTGGCGCGTCTGCTCGCCCTTCTGCTGCTCGGTGACGTCGAAGCCGACGCCGTGCAGGAAGAGCGGACGACCGGACCCGTCGCGCACCAGCCTCGCCTCGGCATGGACCCACACCAGGGCGCCGGCACGGTCGAACACCCGCACGATACTGCGGAACGGCTGGCCGGTGACGCAGGTCTTCGCGAACTCGCGGCTGAGCCGCATGCGGTCGTCGGGGTGGAGCTGCCGGAACCAGAGGACGGGATTGCTGGTCCACTCCTTCTGCGTAAACCCCAGCAGCGACTCGATCTGCGGGCTGACGTAGATGTCGTTCAAGCCTCCTTCGACCGAGGCGAGGAACACCACTGCCGGGATCTGCTCGACCAGCGCCCGGTAGCGCGCCTCGACGAGCTGCAGCTCCCTTCCCTCGCTCGTTCCGGCCGGCCATACAGGCGTGCCGGCGGCGCTGGAGGAGCCGGCGTCGCCGCCGTGGCTGGCGCCACCGAGCAGAGAGGGATGGAGAGCGCCTCCTGGAGGTCGGCCGGGGCCTGGCCGTCCAGGAATGCGTCCGTCAGCTCGGCAAGCGGGACGTCTTCACGCGGCGCCATTCCGAGCTTGCTCGCGGAGCCAGCCGATCCAGGCGTCGACGCCGTCGCCACGGCTGGCCGAGAGCGGAAGCACCGTGACTCCCGGATTGATCTGCCGGGCGAACGCCTGGAAGCGGTCGAGGTCGAAGGCGACGTAGGGCAGCAGGTCCATCTTGTTGAGCACGACCAGGGTGGCGGCGCGGAACATGTGGGGGTACTTGACCGGCTTATCGTCCCCGTCGGTCACGGCCGCGACCACCACGCGCGCGTGCTCGCCGAGGTCGAACAAGGCCGGACAGACCAGGTTGCCGATGTTTTCGATGACCAGGATCGAGCCGTCGGCGAGCGGGAGGTGGTGCAGGCCGCGGTCCACCATGCTGGCGTCGAGGTGGCAGCCGGTCCCGGTGTTGAGCTGCACCACCGGGCAGCCGGTCTCTCGCAGGCGGCGGGCGTCGTAATCTGTCGCCTGGTCTCCCTCGATCACCTGCAAGGGGAGGCTGCCGCCCAGCTCGCGCACCGTGCGCTCGAGGAGGGTGGTCTTTCCCGCTCCAGGAGCGCTCATCAGGTTGAGGGCCAGAACCCGCTGCGCGGCGAGCCGGCGGCGATTGCGCTCTGCCTGCTCGTCGTTGCGGGCCAGGATCTGCTGCTCGAGGCGGATCACGGTGGCGGCCGGCGGAGCGTGCTCGTGTTGATGAGCGTGCTCAGGGCCGTGCTCGTGCGGCGCGTGGGGATGGCGTCCATGATCGTCGTCGTGAGGCTCGTGGGTGTGGCCGGAGCAGCCGCAGGTGGTGCACATCAGGTCACCTCGATCTCGCGAATCTTGAGCTCGTCGCCGCTGAGCCATTCGAGGTCCGAGCCGCCGCAACGGCACCAGCCGAACGGCCGCTCGAGCCTCACCGTCTCCCCGCATTGCCGGCAGCGCGCCTGTCCGGGCGTCTCGATGACCTCCAGCGTCGCGCCCTGGAGCGGCGTCCCCTCGGCGCAGAGGTCGAAGCAGAAGCGGACGGCGTCCGGCAACACCGCCGACAATCGGCCGATCTCCAGGACGATGCGGGTGACCCGGGTCTCGCCCGCGCGCTCGGCGACGAGGGCTACGATCTCCTGAGTGATCGCCAGCTCATGCATGGCCTGCCCCGACCCGCGTCAGCTCGTCGAGGAGCCCCTTCACGAGGCCGACGGCCTCTTCGACGCTGGCGAGCACCGGTCCCGACAGACCTTCACGCCCGAGACCCTCTGGCCCGAAGTCGACCGGTTCGCAGCCGACGAGGCGCAGGATGGGCGGCGCGCTGCCCGGCGGCAGCCACTGGAGCACGCGCTCCGGCGTCATGGCATGCATGGCGACGCCCGCCGTGCCCGCCGGCACTTCCGGCTCCAGCACGTAGAGCGTCCCCGCCGCTCCGCCCTGCCGCACGCAGTCGACGAGAATGGCGGCCTCGTACTCGCTCAGCGCGTAGGCCAGATCGACGCCGCGGATGCCGAAGTCGACGACGTCCACCTCCGGCGGCAGCGGCGCTGTGCGCAGGCGCTCCACCACCGCGACGCCGAAGCCGTCGTCGCCGAGGAAGACGTTGCCGATGCCGCCGACCAGGACGCGCATCATTCGCTCTCCACGAGCTCGACCTCTTCGGGAGCGAAGAAGAACCGATGACCGGGCTTGCCTTCCGCTCCCAAATCCCGGCCTGGATCGTCGTCGACCGTCACCGTGTAGTAGACGCGGTCCTCGACGTCCTGCTCGACCGAGAGGATGGTCGCGCGGCGGCCGGCGAGCGCCAGGTCGAAGATGTCGGCGCGGCCCCGCGGCCGGAGGTGGACCCGGTCGCCGGGGCCGAGCCAGGCGCCGGCAGCCGGGGCAGGTCTCCGCAGCGTGCCATGGAGCCGCTGGAGCTGCTCCGGCCGCAACCCCTCCGTCCGCTCGAGGAGGGCGCGCGTGCGCTCGTCGGCTGCCGCCATGCGCTGCCGCTCCTCCGCGGAGAGCGCCAGGATGCTCAAGGTCAGGAGCTCGTCGATCTCCGTGCCGTCGAAGGAGTCTCCCGGGCTCTCCGGCGCGACCGCGGGGTAGTCGTCGAGGATGATTGGAGAGCACAGGACGGTGTCGCGCCGCCCTCTGGCCCCGACCAGCACCGGCCAGACCCCGAGGTTGCGGCAGCTCTCCGCCGCAGCGCGGAGCGGCGGCGGCGGATCCAGGAGCGAGACGAGCTCGCCGCCGCGGACGCCCAGAATCCAATGAGTCGAGACGAACGAATCGAGGACCTTGCGGTCTCCTTCGGTCGCCGCCGCGCGCGGCGGCGTCACGTTCGAACACCCGCACGGTCAGCTTGAAGACGTCATCGGCGACGCGCGCCGCTGCAATCTCCACGAGACCTTCGAGGCGTTCCTGCTCCCGCACGAATGCTGCCACCGACAGACCCGCTCCGTCACGGATCGCTTCGAAATCGCGCCGCGCGGCGCAGGCGAAAGGGAGCCGGACCCAGCCTTCCTCCAGCTCGCGAAGGCGGAGGAGTCGAGGGCAGATCCGCGCGGGAGAGGCTTCCTCGCCGGCTTCGATCAGGCGGTCACCGACCTGCAGCGAGTCCACCGGCTGGAGGTCGGCCCCGGTCGCCGGCAGCTCGGCCGCCGGCTGGCCGAGGCGTCCCAGGTCGCGGCGGAGCGGGTGGAGAAAGCGGACGACCGCCTCGACCTCCGTCTCCGCACTACCCACCAGGAGGCACTCGCTCTGCAGGGTCCAGGGCTCGAGGCCGCCCCGCGCCTCGCTCGCAGTCCGTGGGCAGAGCACCCCGAAGATCCAGCGGTGGCGGTTCTTGAGCGCGGAGGCCCGATAGGGGTAGAGAAGGTAGCCTTCGAAGAGGACGGCATCGGCGATCGGCTCGACGGACGCGAGATTCATCGAATCTCCACGGAGGGCGCCGAAATGCCGAACGTGGGCGAGTGGCGCACCTCGATCTCCTTGCCGTTTCCCAGGTACATGTGAACCCCGCAGGGCATGCACGGGTCGAAGCTGCGCACCGTGCGCATGATATCGATTCCTTTGAAGGTTTCGGGTCCATTTTCCTCGAACAACGGGGTGTTCTGGATGGCGTCCTCGTACGGGCCGGGGACTCCGAAGCAGTCGCGGGGGCTGGCGTTCCAGGCGGTCGGCGGGTAGGGGTGATAGTTCGCGATGATCCCGTTACGGATGACCACGTGATGGGAGAGCAATCCCCGCACCGCCTCGTGGAAGCCGCAGCCGATGCCTTCCTCGGGTACCTGGAACTCCTTCCAGGTCTGCAGACGGCCGGCATGGACCTCCTTCATCGCCCGCTCGACGAAGTAGAGGGCCGCCGCCGCCGCGTAGGCCTGGAAGTAGGTGCGAGCCCGGTTCCGCTCAAGAGTGTTGGCCCAGCGCGGGATCTTCCATTCCAACTCGGTCTCCGGCAGCGAGGCCGTCCTGGGCAGGAGGATCTTGACGCTATGGCCGGTGGCCTTGACGGTGCTGATGTCGACGAGCCCGGCGAGCGCGGTGACCCAGAACCGCGCCAGCGGGCCGCCGCCGGTGTCCAGGGCGAGGTAGGACTGCGAGCGCGCGTTCGAACCAGCGGGGCGACATCACCCAGGTGTAGCGGCCCGCGAAATCGCGTTTCTGCGGTTTGGGATGGGTCGTCTGGTTCCAGGGATGGCGCTGGTCGACGGGATTGCCCAGCGGATCGGCCTTCACGAACGTCTCGCCGTCCTGCCAGTCGTCGTAGAAGGAGCTGCCCAGCAGGATGCGGATGCCGAGGTTGATCTCCACGAGATCGGTGGTGAGGAGCTGGCCGTCGACCACGATCCCGGGCGTGACGTACATCGCCCTACCCCAGGCGGGCATCGTCTCGTAGCGGAAGTCGCAGGCCACCGGGTCCTGGAAGGCGCCCCAGCAGCCGAGGAGCACCCGCCGCTGTCCGACCGCCTCATATCCCGGCAGCGCCTCGTAGAAGAAGTCGAAGAGGTCGTCGTGAAGGGGGACGATCCGCTTGAGGAACTCGATGTACCGCATGAGGCGGACGAGGTACTCGGTGAAGAGCTGCACGCTCGGCACCGTCCCGACGCCGCCGGGGTAGAGGGTGGAGGGGTGGACGTGGCGCCCTTCCATCAGGCAGAACATCTCGCGAGCCAGGCGGCTCATCTGCAGGGCCTCGCGATAGAGCGGGCCGCTGAAGGGGTTGAGGGAACGCATGATGTCGGCGATGGTGCGGTAGCCGTGGCGCCCAGCGTGCGGCGCCGGCGTCGTCTCGGCGCGGGCGAGCACGCTCGGGTTCGTCTCGCGTACCATCTGCTCGCAGAAGTCCACGCCCACCAGGTTGTCCTGGAAGAGGTTGTGGTCGAACATGTACTCCGCTGCCTCGCCGCAATTGATGATCCAGTCGGCGAGCCAGGGCGGATTGACGCCGAACGCCATGTTCTGGGCATAGACCGCGCAGGTCGCGTGGTTGTCGCCGCAGATGCCGCAGATCCGGCTGGTGATGAAATGGGCGTCCCGAGGATCCTTGCCGCGCATGAAGACGCTGTAGCCGCGGAAGATCGAGGAGGTGCTCCGGCACTCCACGACCTGCCGGTTGGCGAAGTCGATCTTGGTGTGGATGCCGAGGCTGCCGATGATCCGGGTGATCGGATCCCAGGACAAATCCGTCAGGTTTCTACCGTCGACCGGCATCTATTTCCCCGGCTTTCCCTTGACTCCGCCCAGGTTTTCGCCGGCTGCCGTCGGCCCGTTGCCCGGCCTCCGCCACTCCGGCTCGCGATTCATCGAGCCGAGAGTGAACTGGCGCAGCGCCCGCACGGTGCGCCCGTAGGTGACGACCGCCGCAGTCGACATGTGAGCCCCAGGCGGCTCGTCCATGAAGGGCATGAACTTGTCGGGGAAGCCCGGCATCGTGCAGCCGATGCAGACCCCTCCCACGTTGGGGCAGCCGCCGATGCCACTCATCCAGCCGCGCTTGGGGACGTTGCACTGCACGACCGGGCCCCAGCAACCCAGCTTCACGATGCACGGTTTGGTGCCGTACTCCTTGGCGAAGTCGGCCTGCTCGTAGAACCCGCCGCGATCGCATCCTTCATGAACCGTCTCGGTGAACAGCCAGTTGGGGCGCAGCGCCTGGTCGAGGGGGATCATCGGCGCGGAGCCTACGGCCTGGTACAGCAGGTAGAGCAGGACCTCCATGAAGCTGTCCGGCTGGATCGGGCAGCCCGGGACGCAGACGATGGGGATGTCCGCCTTGGACCTCCACGTCCAGCCGAGGTAGTCCGGCAGGCCCCGGCAGCCCGTGGGATTGCCGGCTATCGCATGAATACCGCCGTAGGTCGCGCAGGTCCCGGCCGCGACCACCGCCCAGGCGCGGGGCGCCAGGCGGTCGATCCAGGAGCAGGTCGAGATCGGCTGGCCGGTCAGCGGATCGACGCCGAGGCCGGCCCAGCACCCCTCACCGGCGAGCGTCTCGTCGGGGACGGAGCCTTCGAAGACGAGGATGAACGGATCGAGCTGCCCGTCGGCGGCGCGGCGCAGGATCGCGAGGAACTCGTCGGCGTTCTCGTAGGCGAGCACGGGGTTGTGCAGCAGGACCCGCGGGACACCGGGCAGCGCGCCCATGACCAGATCCTCGAGGCTGGGCTGGGTGGCGGCGGTCATCGCGATGGTATCGCCATCGCATCCGAGGCCGGCCGTGACCCAGACGACGTGCATCTCGGCGAGCGCGGGCGGCGAGTGGTGAGTCTCGGAGACTTCGCTGGCCATCGCGGTTCCTCCTGCGAGCAGAATGCCCTCGGTTTCCGTTGGGGGGTGCGCTCCGCCCCAGGCAATACTACACGAGGGGTGCATGAGCGGACGGAGGCCCCGTCCGGGCTACCTGAGAACCCCGAGAGCGAATGAGTCGATGGCAACGTCGACCTGACACCGCTTTCGGATAGACTGTGCCCCGGCGCGATGCTCGCCGGCGGGATTTCAGCGTAGAAAGGAGCTACGGATGAGCGGGGTACGGGTATTGGTTGGTACACGCAAGGGCGCGTTCGTCCTGACGTCGGACGGAAAGCGCGAACGGTGGGACGTCAGCGGGCCTCACTTCGCGGGCTGGGAGGTCTACCACGTCAAGGGCTCTCCCGTGGACCCGGACCGGCTGTATGCGTCGCAGTCCAGCGGCTGGTCCGGACAGATCATCCAGCGCTCCCACGACGGCGGCAGCACGTGGGACGCGGTCGGCAATAAATTCGCCTACGACGGGGTCCCCGGCACGCACCAGTGGCATGACGGCACGCAGCACCCCTGGGAGTTCAAGCGCGTCTGGCATCTGGAGCCGTCGCTGACCGATCCGGATACCGTCTACGCAGGGGTGGAGGATGCCGCCCTGTTCCGGTCGGTCGACGGCGGCCAGACCTGGGAGGAGCTCCCCGGGCTGCGCAGCGCCAAGGGACACCTCTGGCAGCCGGGTGCCGGCGGGATGTGCCTGCACACGATTCTCCTCGATCCGAGAAATCCCGACCGGATCTTCATCGCCATCTCGGCCGCGGGCGCGTTCCGGACCGACGACGGCGGGGCGACCTGGCAGCCGGTGAACCGCGGCCTGAAGATGGGGTACGAGCTTCCCGATCCGGATGCCGAGGTCGGCTACTGCGTCCACTGCCTCGCCATGCACCCGTCGCGCCCGGACGTGCTCTTCATGCAGAAGCACTGGGACGTCATGCGCAGCGACGACGCCGGCGAGTCGTGGCACGAGGTCAGCGGCAACCTGCCGAGCGATTTCGGCTTCCCGATCGCGGTCCACGCGCACGAGCCCGAGACCATCTACGTCGTCCCGATCAAGAGCGATTCCGAGCATTTTCCCCCCGACGGGAAGCTGCGTGTCTACCGCAGCCGGACGGGCGGAAACGAGTGGGAGGCGCTCACGAACGGGCTGCCGCAGAGCGACTGCTACGTCAACATCCTGCGCGACGCGATGGCCGTCGATGCTCTGGATTCGTGCGGCATCTACTTCGGAACGACCGGCGGGCAGGTCTATGCCTCGTCCAACGCCGGGGACACCTGGGCTCCGATCGTCCGGGACTTGCCGCCCGTCCTCTCCGTCGAGGTCCAGACGCTGCCATGATCCGGGTCGTCATTCCTCCCCATCTGCGGACGCTGGCGCGCACCGGCGAAGAGGTGGAGCTGGAGGTCGAGGGCCCGGCGACGCAGCGCTCGATCCTCGATGCTCTCGAAGCCCGCTATCCGGTGCTGCGCGGGACGATCCGCGACCACGGCACGCTGCGTCGTCGTCCCTTCGTAAGGTTCTTTGCCTGTGAGCAGGACCTCTCCCATGAGCCGCCGGACGCCCCGGTCCCCGAGGCAGTCGCGACGGGAGCGGAGCCTTTTCTCATCGTAGCTGCCATCGCCGGCGGTTAGAGTCACTCGAAACCACCAAAGGAGGACAGCATGAAATTCACTCCATATCTCAACTTCAAAGGCCAGTGCGCGGAAGCGTTCCGGTTCTATGAGCAGGTGTTCGGCGGCAAGATCGAAATGATGATGACCTATGGCGAGTCGCCGATGGCAGCCGAGATGCCGCCCGAGACGCACAACAGGGTGATGCATGCCCACCTCGTCGTCGGCGACCAGGCCTTGATGGCGTCCGACGCTCCGCCGGACCGGTACGAGAAACCCCGAGGCCTGTTCGTGTCGATCCACATCGAGAAGTCGGCCGATGCACAACGCACCTTCAATGCGCTGGCGGAGGGTGGGACGGTGATCATGCCGTTCGAAAAGACCTTCTGGGCCGTCGGCGGCTTCGGCATGGTCACCGATCGGTTCGGCACGCCTTGGATGGTCAACTGCGAGAAGGGTGAGTAAGTAAGGGGGCTTTTCGAAAGTCCTGCTGTCGGCGTCGCCCTGTATCCTCACCCCCTGTCCCCCTCTCCCGTCTTCCTTCCACCCCCCGCCGGGAGAGGGGGGACGCATCCGGTAGGCCTCCGCGGAGCAATTTTTTGATAGCCGGGCATCGCCCGGTCGCGCCAGACTCTACGCGAGCCAGGACGCGGCTCGGCCGGTTCCTGACCTGAGGTGCGACCTGGCACATACAACTCTTCGCAGAGGAGAACCGAATGAACAAGAACGTCAAGAAGCTCCAGCTCCACCGAGAGACCCTGCGCAACCTGTCCGAGCGCAATCTGCAGGAAGTGGCCGGGGCAGCTCTAACCCAGGGCCGAACTTGTCCAGGCTGGACTCAAGCCTACGCCACCTGCGACTGCAGTCTCCCGGAAACCTTTGCTTGTTGCGGGTAAGTAGCGCGACGCTCCGCGGAGGCGCTGGCTGACCGTGAAATCGAGCCTCTAGGTCCTGGGAGGCGGTGAACGCCGTCTCCCAGGCCCTCCTCGAAGCCTGGTCCCCTGGAGATCCCCGCGAACAGCACGCCGACGGTTGGATGGACCGCATCGTCTCCCTGGGCGGCGGCACCGCGGGCCAGGCGCTCTTCCACTCTGATAGCCGGGCGTCGCCGATTACGCCACAGTAGATGTGAGCCAGGAAGCGGCCCGGCCGGTTTCTGGTCTGAGGCGAGAACCTGGCACACACAACTCTTTATTGAAGGAGAGCCGCATGAACAAGAACGTCAAGAAGCTCCAGCTCCACCGAGAGACCCTGCGCAACCTGTCCGAGCGCAATCTGCAGGAAGTGGTTGGGGCAGCTCCCACCCAGGGCCGCTATACTTGTCCAGGCTGGACTCAAGCCTACGCCACCTGCGACTGCAGCTTTCCGGGGACCATTGCTTGTTGCGATTAGGACTGTGAAATCGAGCCGCTGGCGCCCGTTGCTCGATGGCGACCTCGCAGTCCGGGCCTGGGAGGCGGTGAACGCCGTCGCCCAGGCCCTAGAGGCCTGGTCCCCTGGAGATCCCCGCGAATATCACGCCGACGGTTGGATGGACCGCGTCGTCTCCCTGGGCGGCGGCGCCGCGGGCCAGGCGCTCTTCCACGGCTATCTCTTCAGTGCCACGGGGGCCGAACGCCATGCCGCGTGGGCGCGACAGCGCCTGAACCAGGCGGTCGAGGCCCTCGCCATGGCCCCGACCCGCCCGGCCCTCTACTCCGGTTTTACAGGCGTCGCCTGGGCCGCGGAGCACCTGGGCAGCCTGCTGGACGGCCAGGACGAGCAGGAGGAGGAGGCGAGCGGAGTCGAAGACGAGGACATGGGCGAGGAGGTCGACCAGGCCCTCCTGACGGCGCTCGACCGCCTCTCCTGGGCGGGCGACTACGACCTCACGAGCGGGCTCGTCGGTTTCGGCGTCTATGCCCTGGAGCGCTTCCCCCGCCCGTCGGCCGTACGCTGCCTGGAGGCCATCGTCGACCGGCTGGACGAGAGCGCCGAGAGGAACGGACAGGAGGTCACCTGGTTCAGGCCCCCCGAGGTCCTGTCCAGCGCCGGCCGGGAGCACACGCCCTACGGCTATTACGATCTGGGGGTGGCGCACGGCGTCCCCGGCATCATCGCCCTGCTGGCCGCCGCCTGCCGCCTGGGAATCCGGCAGGACCGGGCGCGCCCCCTGCTCGACGGTGCGGTGCGCTGGCTGGCGCTGCAGCCTCTCGCAGGGCAGAAGGGGGCCTGCTACCCCTCCCGGGTCGGCACAGGCATCGAGGCGAAGCCCTCGCGGCTCGCCTGGTGCTACGGCGATCCAGGGGTTGCTGCGACCCTTCTTTATGCCGCCCGCGCTGTCGGGATGAAAGAGTGGGAGGACATGGCGCTGGCGATCGCCGCCCATGCGGCCTGCGCCGCGCCGGAAGATGCCGGCGTGCAGGCCACGGGACTGTGCCACGGCGCTCTCGGGCTCGCCCACCTGTACAACCGCATCTACCAGGCCGGCGGGAACGAGCTGTTCGCGGACGCCGCGCGCCTGTGGTACCGGCTGGGGCTCGAGGCCCGGGTCGCCGGCCAGGACTGGCCGTCGGTCTGGGGGGAGGACGTCGGTTTCCTGACCGGCGCCGCAGGCATTGGCCTGGCGTTGCTCGCCACTGTCACCTCGGTCGAGCCGGAGTGGGATCGCCTCCTGCTGGTCGCGACGCCGCCCGCAACTGCGTGCGCAGCTTCGAAGGCGCCGCGCCGAAGAAGCGCCCGAAGCTCATCGTAAAGTGGCTGTGGCTCGAGTAGCCGAGGTCGAGCGCCAGCTCCGTCAGGTCGACGTCCGGCTCGCCCAACCGTTCGAGCGCGGTGCGCAGCCGCAATTGCATCCGGTAGCCATGGAGGGTCGTTCCGGTCGCGCGGCGGAAGCAATGGCAGAGATGATACGGGGAGCAGCCCAGGCGGTCTGCGATCTCCACCAGGGAGAGCGGCTCGGCGAACGTCGTGGCGAGCAGCTCGCGAGCGTGCTCCGCCAGCGGCCGCGGATCGACCTTCTGAGCGTCCGGCTTCCTCCCAAAAGCTGCACCCGCCGCAGAGAGGACATCGGCGACGATGCCGACGGCCTCTTCCTCCATCTCCAGCTCTTCGAGCGGTGCAGCCTGTGCTCGCCGGACCAGCAGCCGCTGCCGTAAGAAGAGCTGCGCCGCGACCGGAGCAAACTCGAAGCGGAACGGACGCTCCGGAGCTTCTGCGGCAGAAGGATCGAGCTTCGCCACGATCGAGCGGGCGAGCAGCGGATCGATCGCGAACCAGTCGCTGCGGTCCCCGTCGGCGGAGATAGCGTCCCGCCGGTAGATCTGACCGCGGTTGTAGATCGTGGCGATGGAAGGGTCGGCGACGAAGGCTGGCCTTCCTTCGTGGCGAATCCGCACACTGATGCGAGGAAAGGCGACCAGGTAGTTCTGGATCGCACCCGTGTCGTGAAAAACGGCGTTGCCCACGGCGACCCGGAATTGCCCGACCAGCACATGCCGGCTCGCGAACAGGACATGGTCGATCTCGGGATGGCGGGGAGAACGGACGAGATCGGATTCGGTCGTCAGCATCGCAATTTTTTGAAAGCCGGGCACCGCCCGGTCAAGCCATGATACGCACGCTCGCGAGCATAGTTGCCTTCGCCATCTGCGCCGCCCGCAAAGGAGTGGGACATGAGAAAACGGTCCGTTGAACGAGCCCTGCTGCCGGTGCTGATCGTGGCCATGGCGGTACCCGCGGGGTCGATCGTGATCCGTCACGATCGGGAGGACGCTGGATATCTGGAGCTGGGAGCCCGCTTCCCTGTGACCTGTGCGATGAACCTGCCTGGAGGCGAGGGGACTCTGGTCGCTCCGGCCTGGATCCTGACCGCCGCCCATGTCGCAAAGTGGTTCAAGCCAGCGCATACGGTGCGGTGCGCGGACGCGGAGTATGAGGTGGCGGAGGTGGCTGTCTATCCGGATGGGAGAGAGGGCAAGGATGACCTGGCCCTCGTGAAGCTCGTGCGGGAGGTGCAGGGAACCCGGCCGGTCGCGCTCTATCGCGGCCGGGATGAGGCCGGCAGGATCGTAACCTTCGTCGGACGAGGAGGGTTCGGGACCGGCCTCACCGGGCCAGAGAAGCGCGACGGCCTCTTCCGGGGAGCCACCAACGAGGTGTGGAAGACAACCCAGGGAATGCTGGTCTTCCGCTTCGACGAGCCTCCGGGCGGCACTCCGCTCGAAGGCATCAGCGGACCCGGAGACAGCGGCGGCCCGGCTTTGCTCGAAGTGGACGGGACCCTGTTTGTCGCCGGAGTCAGCTCCGGTCAGGACAACCGGGAGCAGGGCCGGGAGGGCGTCTACGGCGTCGTCGAGTACTACACGCGCGTTTCGGCCTATGCGCGGTGGATCGACGATACGATCTCGGGGAAGCCGCAACCGAAGGCCGTGGACCCGAAGCCCTGAAGAAAAATTCCGGGAAGCTCCACAGCTTCCCGGAAGCCTTCCAGAAACTTTTCGAGTCGTTCAGAAGTCTTCCGGAGGGCTTCAGGACAGCTCGGAAGCCCTGAAGAACGTTTCTGGAGGCTTCCAGAATTTTTCCGAAGGGCTGGAAAAAATTCTGGAAGGCTTCAGAATTCTTCCGAAGCCCTCCGGAACCGTCCGGAAGCCTTGGAGAACTGTCCGGAAGCTCTTCAGAACCGTCCGGAAGGTCTTCCGAATCCTCCCGAGCCCTTCGAGATCTCCTCTCGACGCTCCGCTGGCGCTCCGAAGGACTGAAAAAAGATGCCTCCTGGGAGAGCACTTCAGCTCCAGCGCCGCTCGCGCAGCAGGCGGGCTTGCAGCGCTTTCAGCTCGCCAGCTCCCAGACCGGCCAGGAGGGCTTCACGCTCCGCGTCGACATCGATCTCCAGGGTCTGGCAAAGGATGAGGATCGCTTCGCGCAGTCCTTCGTCGCGGCCCTCTCGCAGCCCCTCGTCGCGGCCCTCTCGCAGTCCTTTGTCGCGGCCCTCTCGCAACCCCTCGTCGTGGCCTTCGCGCCACCCCTCTTCGCGGCCTTGCCGTTCGGCCAGGCTGAGGGCGCCACGGGCGTCTTGCTCGGCGATCTTCGCTCGGTCGTAGAGGTCGAGCTCGCCGGTGCTGAAGCCCGCTATGCGAGCAACCTCCAAGGCCTCACGGTATGGCGGCTGCGCCAGGGCTGGTGGCACCATCTCCAGGTTCTCCGCCTCGCGGAAGAAGTAGGCCCAACGGTCGATCGTTCCCCGCGGATCGGCGCCGGCACGGTACTTGGGCAGTTCCAGGAACACGTACTGGACCTGAGAAAGGCCGAGGGCGCCACCGTGCTGCTCCTGCATCCGCCAGCGGCTGAGCATCGGCACCGGCGCGCCACCAGGAGCCGGTGGTCCGGGCCAGAGCAGAAAATCGCAGATCGTCACCCCCACCACGTCGTCGAGGCCGGGGTAGTCCTCGCCGGTACGCAGTTGGGTGACGTAGGCCTTGGAAGCGTTGTAGACCACCCGCTTTTCAAATCCCTCGACGTTGAGCACCTGCATCTCGACCACGTAGTGCCGGCCGCGCTGGTCGAAGCACTTGACATCAACCACGGACAGCTTCAGCTCTTCGACCGGCACGTGCTGCTCGGGGGAGAGGTATTTGAGGTCGACGATCCGGTGGTCTCCTGAGAGCTCCAGCAGGGCGTTGAGCAGCTCGATGAGGAGCGGCTTGTGGGTTTCGCTGCCAAAAATACGCTTGAAGACGAAGTCGGTCTTGGGATCCGCGAAAACTGGCCGCATGGAGTCATCTTACCGCAAGACGCCGGCAGGATCATCCGGAGCAAGCGGTCTGGTGAGCCGCCCCTGAGGGATGCCGCGCATAGACTTCGTTTCCTGGACAGCAGGCGAAGGCGAGGTTACCTGTGGAGACGCTCTGGCGGGACGTCCGGCACACGCTCCGGTGGATGAGGAGGCAGAAGGGCTTCACGGCCGCCGTTTCTCTCACGCTCGCGCTCGGCATCGGCGCGAATACGGCGATTTTTTCCGTGGTCTGGGGCGTGCTGCTCAAGCCGTTGCCCTATGCCGATCCGGAGCGGCTGGTCAGTGTCTCGGAGGAGCATCCGGGCGCCAACTCGCCTCGTCCTGCGCGAGGGATTGATCCTGACCGCTCTCGGCCTGGCCCTCGGGATCGGCGCGTCCGCGGGCGTGACGCGGCTGATGGCGAGCCTGCTCTTCGGCGTGACGCCGCTCGATACGGTGGCCTTCGCCGCAGCACCGCTGGCGATGCTCGGCGTCGCGGTCGTCGCCTGTCTGGTCCCGGCGCGCCGTGCGGCGGCGGTCGATCCGGCGGAGGCGTTGCGGGGGGAGTAGGAGGCTCCTCGGACCGGGAACCGATCCCTGCCGCGGGTCGTCCAAGAGGGAAGGGTAGACTGCATTCTGCTCGATGAGGTGACCTTTGGAAAAGCTCTGGCAGGACGTCCGGCATACGCTGCGGTGGATGGGAAGGCAGAAGGGCTTTACGGCCGCCGCCTCCCTGACGCTCGCGCTCGGCATCGGCGCAAACACGGCGATCTTTTCGGTGATCTACGGCGTGCTGCTCAAGCCGCTGCCGTATGCCGATCCGGAGCGGCTGGTGAGCATCTCGGAGGAGCATCCGGGCGCCAATTCGCCGCTGGTCTGGGCCCTCCTGAGCGATGTGACCCTGGAGAGCTGGACGCCGGCGATGCGGACACTGGAAGGGGTGGCCGCCTACAACGACGAGGTTTTTACGGTCGGGCGGGAGAACCCGGTGCGGCTGCCGGGTGCGTCGGCGTCGCCGTCCCTGTTTCCGCTGCTCCGCGTGGCTCCCGCGGCAGGCCGCTTCTTCGAGCCCGGAGAGGCTGTCGAAGGGGCTGACGACGTGGTCGTCCTCGGTCATTCGTTCTGGCGCGAGCGTTTCGGCGGCAGTCCGGCGGCTGTCGGCCAGTCGATCTTCCTTGACGGCCGGCCCCGCCGCATCGTCGGCGTGGCGCCTCCGGGCTTCGCCTTCCCGAGCCCCGAGGTCGTGCTGTGGATGCCGCACGTGATCCCTCGGCCGGAGAACCCGGAGCAGCGCGGGATGCACGTGTTCCCGGCGCTGGGACGGCTGAAGCCGGGTATGACGCCTTCTCAGGCTGCCGCCGAGGGGACGGCGGCGGCACGCGCGGTGCCGCGGCCCATGGCGGCCGATATGTTGTTCGGCAAGGGGCAGCCGGTCGAGGTGCGTATCCGGCCGATGGTCGACGAGCTGACGGCGAGCATCCGGCCGGCGCTCGTCGTGCTCGCCGTGGCGGTCGGCCTCGTCCTGCTCATCGCCTGCGCCAATGTCTCCAATCTCTATCTTTCGCGGGGTGTCGCACGGCAGCGGGAGCTGGCCGTCCGGTCCGCGCTCGGCGCCGGCCGCGGGCGGCTGGCCCGCCAGCTCCTCACCGAAAGCCTGGTGCTGTCGATGTTCGGCGGAGCGCTCGGCATCCTGCTCGCCTGGGGGCTCACGCGGGCGGTCCCGGCGCTGGCGCCGGAAGACCTGCCGCGCCTCGAAGAGATCCAGCTCGACGGCCGCGTCCTGGCGTTCGCGGTGGCCGCGTCGCTGCTCGCCGGCCTGCTGTCCGGCCTGGTGCCGACCTGGCGGGGCACGCGCAGCGGGCTGGCGCCCGTCCTGCACGAGGGCGACAACCGGGCGACGAGCGCGGCCGGCAAGAGGCTGCGCGGTGGGTTGCTCGTGTCCGAGGCCGCGCTCGCCGTCCTCCTCCTCATCGGCGCCGGCCTGCTGATCCGCAGCTTCGCCCGGCTCATCCAGGTGGATGGCGGTTATGAGCCGTCGAACGTGCTCACGGCCCAGCTCTTTCTGCCGGCGGTGGAGGGGGAAGAGGTGCGGAGCACGGCGCTCGTGAATACGCTGATGGCACGCCTGCAAGCCCTGCCTGGCGTGGTGGCGGCAGGCGCGGCCAACATGGCGCCGTTCGGGAACAGCACTGCGATCAGCGGGTTCACCCTGCCCGCGGGCGGACCCGACGGCGAGCAGACGGTCGCCCGCGCGAATACCTGGATGGTGACTCCGGGCTTCGGACAGGCGCTCGGGCTGCGGGTCAAGAGCGGTCGTTTCCTCCAGGCCGGCGACCTCACGTCCGGCACGCAGGCGATGGTGGTGAACGAGGAGTTCGTGCGCCTGTTCCTGGCGGACGGCAAGCCCGCGGTGGGCCGGAGGTATACCGGCATCCTCGCCAGGGGCGATGACGAGACGATGACCGAGATCGTGGGGGTGGTCGACAATGTCCTGAAGGATGGGCCCAGCCGGCCGCCGCAGCCCGAGATCTATCTTGCGGCGGGGTCGTACGGCCGGGAAGCTCGGCGCCCAGGTGTTCCTTCTGGTGCGCACCAAGGGCGATCCGCTCCCTCTCGCGCCGGACCTGCGGCGGCTGGTGCGCGACATCGAGCCGCTGGCCGCCCTCGACGAGGTCGGCAGTCTGACGAGCCGGCTGTCCGCCGCGGTGGCGCAGCCGCGTTTTGCGGCTCTCGTGCTCGCCGTCTTCGCCGCGCTCGCGCTGACCCTGGCGGCGATCGGCCTCTACGGCGTGCTCTCTTACGGCGTCTCGCAGCGGCGGCGCGAGATGGGCGTGCGGGCCGCGCTCGGCGCGACCAGGGCGCGGCTCTTGCGCCTGGTCCTGCGCGAAGGGCTGGTGCTCACCGTGGCGGGCCTCGCGCTCGGGATCGGCGCGGCGCTGGCCGTGACGCGGTTGATGGCAAGCCTGCTCTTCGGCGTCGAGCCGCTCGACGCGGTGGCTTTCTCTGTCGCACCGCTGGCGATGCTCGGCGTCGCGATCTTCGCCTGTCTGGAGCCGGCGCGCCGTGCGGCCGAGGTTGATCCAGCGGAGGCGCTGCGCAGCGAGTAGAAACCTGATTGGTGGAAGGAGGCGAAAATGTTTGCCAGATTCTGCAGGCCAAAGAGCTGCGGGACGGCGGGAAGGTGCCACTGCCGTACCGAGGCAGAAATCTCAAGATCTTCATGCCGCTCGCGCTTGCCCCCAGAGCTGTCGAGACGCCCCGGGGCGTCTCAGCGGCCGCTAAGCGGACCGAATTGAAAGGCTGGCCGTCTGGATCGGGTCGAGGTTCGCCACGGGGTGTCCCGATCTGGTAAGACGACCTCGGCGCCTTCGACCGTCTGCTCAGCGCTGGCTTTTGAACCGACGTCGCCGCTGCAGTCGATGACGATCCCCACGGTCGGCGTCCTACAGTAGGGGAGCATAGCGCCGGGGCAGTCGGTACGCTGTCAAACACATGTCGCTTCGGTTCACGGGATGAGGCACACAGGATCGTTTTCGCCGCGTCGCGGGTCTAAGTGGTGTGAGGGGCTCAAGACCGGGCCTTCACATCGATCGGGGAGGAAGATCTCCATGTCCCGAACCACTACGCTGCTCGGGTTGCTCAGCCTCGCGGCCGCTGGTCTCACCGGCGGTCTCGCTGTGGATACGACGCGCTCCGGCGGCACGCCCGCCGCCGCCGAGACCGCCAATCTTGCGGACACCGCAGCCGCTTCCACGGCCGCCAACTTCGTTCCGGCTTCGTTCCGGTTCCAGAAAACCTTCGAGGAGCCGGAGTCCGGGGAGGCCGCCCCGATCGGCCTCACGGCCTCCGATGGCACGGGCCTCGCCCTGGTCGCCCTGGAGGCGAACGGCCTTCTCGAGCCGCCTCTGGCTTTCACCGAGCTGCACCTGACCTTCGAGAACCCGCGCGACGCGACGATCGAAGGGCGCTTCCGCATCGCCCTGCCGCCGGGTGCGGCCCTCTCCCGGTTTGCCATGAAGATCGGCGACTCCTGGCAGGAGGGCGAGGTGGTGGAGCGGCAGCGCGCCCGGGTGGCCTACGAGGAGTCGCTGCACCGCCGGGTGGACCCGGCGCTGCTGGAGCAGGAGGCGGGCAATGAATTCTCGGCCCGCGTCTTCCCGATCCCGCCCCGGGCACGCAAGGAGCTGATCGTCTCCTGGTCGCACGCGCTGCCGCGGGCTGACGAGCCGTATGTCCTCCCGCTCCTGGGGCTCTCCGAGATCGGCCGGCTCGACATCCGTATGCTCCTCAGTGACCGTCCGGCCTCCGAGGGCGCGGCGAGCAACCTCGGCGGCGAGGTCAGCGACCGTCGCGTCGTCGAGCTGCACAAGCAGCGGTGGACCCCCGACCGCGACTTCGAGGTCCAGCAGGACCGCGTTGCGGGGCGCTCCGGGCTGCGCCACGCGAACCTCGCCGTGGCACGGATCGCGGCGCCCGTCGAGGCCGCTCCTCAGGAGATCGCCGGGCTCTACGTGCTCGTCGATTCGAGCGCGTCGCGCGCGTTGGGCTACGCCACCCAGGTACGCCGGCTTGCCGAGCTGATCGCCGGCCTGCGCAACGGTGCCGGCGGCTCCACGCCGGTGGGCATCGCCGCGTTCGATCAGGAGGTCGTGCCCGTCTTCGAAGGCACGGCCGGCGGTTTCGGGGACGAGGAGGTGCGGCGGCTCAGCGCCCGCCGGCCGCTGGGGGCCTCCAACCTCCAACGGGCCCTCGCCTGGCTCGACGGCCGGCTGGAGCGGGAGGGCCGCAAGTACCCACGGGTCCTGCTCATCACCGATGGGGTCGCCACGGCGGGTGACATCGAGACGCGGGCGCTCAAGGCGGCGGTGCGGGCTCTTGGCGCGCACGGTGTCGAACGTCTCGACGTCCTGGCGGTTGGTGGCCTGCGCGACGAGGCCGTGCTGCGCGGGCTGACCACCGGCAATCTGGCGAACGACGGCCAGCGCATCAACGGCACGGCGCCGCTCTCCGAGATCGCACGGCGGCTGACCCTCGCCTGCCGCTCCGGCATCCGGGTGGCGGTCGAGGGGGCTTCCTGGATCTGGCCCGAGACCCTCGACGGCGTGCAGCCCGGCGACCAGGTGCTGGTCTATGCCGACCTGCCGGCGGGCCGGCCGCTACGCCTCTCTCTGGACGGCAGGCCGTTGGCGCTCGGCGATCTGGCGCCTGCCGAGCAGCCCCTGCTCGAACGGGCCTGGGCGCAGGCCCGCATCGACCGGTTGCTGCACCTGCGCGAAACCGTTCACGCCGAGGACGCCGACACGCGCCAGGCGCTCGGGCTCCAGATCGCCGAGCTGAGCGTCCGCCACCGGGTGTTGACTCCGTTCACCGCCATGCTGGTGCTGGAGTCCGAGACCGACTACATGCGCTTCGGCCTCACGCAGCAGACCCTCGCCGACATCCTGACCGTCGGCCCGGGCGGGCTGGAGGTGCTCAACCGTTCACGGCTCTCGCCTTCGGCGACCCGCATCGCAACGGGGGCGGCCAAACGGATGCAGCCCACCTTCGAGATGCCCGACGACATCGGCCCTGCCGGCGAGCTTGAGGCGGAGGAGGGGGTGGAGAGCGGGGCGCCTGGGGGCGTACCGGGTGGTATACCGGGAGGCGTGTCCGCCGGAGCAGCCGCCATGCCGCCCCCAGCGCCGCGCGCCAGCCCATCCATGGCACAGCCGGTTGAAATCCCGGAGCCTGTGCTCGGAGCAGGGCCCTCCCAGGACGAGCTCGAGAGGATCCCGACAGCCCGGGACCCCGGGGTGGCACTCAGGGTCGCTTCCCCGGATGCCGTTGAGGAGAGCATCGTGCTCGATGAGCGTGCCGAGGAGAAGGAGGAGAGCAGGGTCGCGCCGTACACCGGGCGTTTCGACGAGCTGATGAAGCATCTGGCCGCCGGGCGGGTCGCGCGGGCTCGCACCCTGGCCGAGGACTGGAACGCGGAATCACCCGGCGACGTGTTGTCCCTGTTGGCGCTCGGCGAGGCCTGGGAGGCCGCCGGGCACAAGGCTGCCGCGGCGCGGGCCTATGGCTCTCTCATCGACCTCTTCCCGAGCCGCGTCGACATGCGGCGGCTGGCCGGCGAGCGCCTCGAACGGTTGGGCGATGCAGGGCTCGCGCTAGCCATCGACACCTACGAGAAGGCCGTCCTGGACCGGCCGGACCACCCCTCGGGCCACCGCCTCCTCGCCTGGGCGCTGCTGCGCGCAGGCCGTTTCGCGGAAGCCTTCGAGGCGCTGGAGAAAGGCATCGAGCAGAAGTACCCGGACGGCCGCTTCGCCGGCGTCGACCGGGTCCTCCAGGAAGACCTGGGACTCCTGGCGGCGGCCTGGCTGCGCGCCGAGCCGTCCCGGCGTGAGGAGGTGCTCGAACGCCTCAATACCCACGGTGCGCGGATCGAGAGCGAGCCGTCCCTGCGCTTCGTCCTCAGTTGGGAGACCGACGCCAACGACGTCGACCTGCACGTCTACGACCAGCGCGGCGGGCACGCGTTCTATGGCAAGCCTGCGCTGCCGTCGGGCGGCGAGCTCTACGCCGACGTGACCACGGGGTATGGCCCGGAATGCTTCGTGGTGCGCGCGTCGGCGGGACGGGTTGCCGCGCCCTACAAGCTGCGGGCGCACTACTACAGCCGCGGCCCCATGGGCTACGGCATGGGGACCATGCAGGTCATCGAGCACGACGGCGAAGGCGGGCTCTCGATCGAGCCGCGGCCGTTCGTCGTAATGGCCGACGACGCCATGGTGAGCCTCGGCTCGGTCGACGGTGAGAAGCGGGCAGGAAAGGCGGGCCGGTAAGGAAGAGCGATCGACCCGCGTCCGGCCATCGCAGCAGGGCTGAAACCCAACCCCTCCGGGCCGTCGTACCATGGCCCGGAGGGGCGCTGTACGCCGCACAAGCTGAAGCGGGATGGGGCCTGACAGGCGACACCTCGATGGCTGGCCGTAGGCCCTCAGCCCCGTCCCCCATAGGCGCCAACTTTTGCGCCGGGCGGGGGTGCCCTGGGAGCGCCGAGATGGCTTATGCTCCGAGTATGAAGACTGCGATTTCTGTTCCGGACCACATCTTCCAGGAAGCTGAGCGAGTGGCCGAACGTCTGGAGACGACCAGGAGCCAGCTCTACACCAATGCACTGGTCGAATACCTCGCCCGCCACAACCCGGATACGATCACTGAGCGTCTGAACGAAGTCTGGGATTCGATCGCAGAGCCCGAGGATCGCTTCGTGACCGAAACGGCACGGAGCGTGCTCCGGCGCGTCGAGTGGTGATCCGCGACGAAGATCAACTCGAGATCACGCTCGGAGATCTGGCCGACACATTCCACCAGTTGGTTTTTATTTGACAGCGAGAACCAGCGACACGTTTGCCACCGAATCCCGCGGCAGACCGGCGGGAATAGCGTTTTCAGACTTGGACGAGGACGCTGGCGGCCGCGGTCCTGGCAGAGCCGGCGCTCTTCCGGAAGTTCTTGACCCCAATCAGGCAGTCATTGACCGCAAGGAGAGAGATCCTGACCTGGGTCAGTGAGGCGCTGGCAGCGATCCATGGGACGTTGACCCGTGTCAGCGTGGCTCTGCCAGGGACCAGAAAGCCGCTGACCGCGGGCAGAGAGAGCCGCCTCGGGAGCAGAGAGGCTCTGACCCGGATCAGAGAGCCGCTGGCTGCGATCCATGGGACGTTGACCCGTGTCAACGTGACTCTGACAGGGAGCCGACAGCCGCTGACCGCGAGCAGAGAGAGCCGCCTCGGGAGCAGAGAGGCCCTGGCTTGGGTCAGCCAGCCGCTGGCTGCTGTCACCGGGACGTCGACACGTGTCAGCGTTGCTTTGTCAGGGAGTCGAAAGCCGCTGGCTGCGGGCAGAAAGGCTCAGATCACGAGCAGCGAGACCTTGATCACGGTCAATGAGCTGCCGGCCTGGGTCGGCGAGACGAGGCTCGGGGTCGATGCGAAACCGACCGCGAGCCTCAGGGCGGGGAGCGGCGGCAACGAGACTCCCGCCACAGTCGGCAGCTTTCCCGATGCAGTCCGCCACAGGGGGATCGGGGGCCGCTTGTCTATGGGTTGGGCGTGGACGGCGGAAACCTGGCTCAGCCCCCTGGCTTTGGCCGCCGCCGGGACGCTTTCGTAGGGACAGCCCCTCGTCTTCGCCTACCTGTCGGAAGGCCTTCACCCCGAAGTGCTGCTGCGACCCGCTCGGGCGACAGCCGATCTGGCACATCCGTCAGATCATAGAGTGCCCACCCGTCACCCCAGCGCACCCATTCGAGCGCCTCCGGCGGGCCGGAAACGTAGCCGTCCGGCGTGGCGGCAAAGCCGGTGCCGTCCGGGGTCTGATAGAGCCGGCCGAGAGGGCGAGGTGGGTCGGTGGCGACGTTCCATAGCTCTATAAACCCACGATTTGATGTGACCGCTATTCGCGTTCCGTCGGGGGACCATTCCAGGTCAATGGGCGCGGGGACGTCGAGGGTATGGAGAGGTGAACCGGAACTCGGCTCCCAAAGACGGACTGTCCCATCGACGGAAGCGGACGCGAGCCGGCCGTTGTCGGATGCCCACGAGAGGGCTACAACAGCGCTCAGGTGACCTTCCAGGGTTGCGAGACACTGCCCGGAGACGGGCTCCCAGAGCCGGACTGTTGCATCTGTTGAAGCAGAAGCAAGCAAGGCTCCATTTGAGGCCCAGGCAAGAACCCCAATCATATCCTCATGCCCCAAGAGTGTATGAATGCTTCTCCCGGAACTGGGTTCCCAGATCTGGATGGTAGGCTCAGAAGCGGCGGAAGCTATAAGATTTGCATCAGGGGACCAAGCGATAGCGTGGACCCAACTATTGTGTTTTTTTATAGATCGCAGACTAGCATGGTCCGCGGTTTTGCCGACATACATAAGGCCTTGGAAATCGCCATATGCTAACCAATGATGGTCAGGAGATAAAGAGAAGGCGACGAACGGGGGCTTATAGCTTCCTTTTCGCGAAGACCTGAGAATCACGTCTTCTCTTTCGCTTATATCACAGATCCTGACTTCTCCATAAAGCAAGTCGATAGCGAGTAGTTTCTCTCCATCCGGTATCCAAAAATAATAACCTGCTGGTTCTTGTCGGCTGAGTATTACTTTTCCGCTTCGAGAGTCCCAGATCCGAATTCCATCTGCCGAGGAGGAGGCAAGGCGTGCAGCATTGTGGTCCCAAGATATCATGTGAGCGGAAGTCCGAGAGCTCTGCGATACGAGAACAGAAAGACCGGCCTCGACGTCCCAGATCTCAATCTGGCCATCGTCGGAGCCTGCCGCAAGCCGCCCTCCTTCTGGAGACCAGGACACAGCATGGAAGGCAGATCCATGACCCGCAAAAGATTGGATGAGCTTTCCTGTGACTGAATCCCAGATTCGGATTCTTTGATCGTCCGAGGCCGAGGCGAGTTGCCCACCTCTGGAATCCCAAGAAACATCCAAGACCCAGCTCCGATGGGCAAGGGATTGGATGAGCGTGCCATCTACTGTATTCCAGAGCCCGGCTGTATCGTCGAGGGAGGCAGATGCTAATAACCGACCGTCGGGAGACCATGAAAGAGCAGTGATAGGCTTCTGGTGAGCATGGAAGGATAGGACGGACTGCCTTGCTGCTAGATTCCAAAGGATGATGTGGTCATTGGTACTGACGGCAAGTTGCTGGCCGTCGGGAGACCACGCGGCTGCTCCTGCATTCTTTCCAAACTCAAAGATCAACTGGCCACTCTCTGAATCCCAACCTCGGACTTTATCAGAAGCGCCAGCCAATAACTTCCCATCTGGAGACCATGCGACCGCGTAAACATCGCCCTGATTGTGTTGTAGGACGAGCTCAGGTTGGTGGTGGCCCGGACGCCACAGCCGAAGCATTTGGTCACGACCACCGGAAGCCAGTCGTGTTCCGTTTGGCGCCCAGGCGACTGACAGCGCTCCACCTGGATGGCCCTCCAGCGTCTGGAGCAAACGGCCCGAAACGGCATCTAAGAGAAGGATTGCGCCATCAAGAGATGTGGAAGCGATAATTCTACCTCCGGGCATCCAGGCTAGGCGAGTAACCTTAGAGGAATGTCCAACCTGGGCGCGAAGCTCCAAGACGCGCGGCTCGATCGCACCGGTTGTGGAAGACAGCTCCCAACCTGGGGACATCTCGGACTTGAGGAATCCAGCCCCATCTGCAAGGACATCGCCCAAGTCGGATTCCAGTAAATTCGCCCGAGTGAACCGGGCGAAGCAGAGATTCGCTCCATGGAGGTTTGCCCTTTGGAGGATCGCCTCTTGGGCATCCACGTGATCCAGATTGGCTTCACTGAAATCCGCGTTCAATGCCGAAGCACGCCTTAGGTCGGCGGAAGAGAGGAATGCTCTCGCGAGGCAGGCACCGTCGAGAGAGGCCTCCCGCAAGTCCGCCCCGGCCAGCCGGGCCGCGATGAGCGAGGCCCCGCTCAAATCCGCCCCGGCCAGCATCACTCCTTCGAGGTCCGCTCCTTCGAGCCGAAGAGCTCTTGGACGTGTCCGCTGAAATACCTCCCGCACCCTTCCCAGGTCTGCTTGCCCGTCATCCCCTTCCGCACCCGTGCCAAGGAGCGGCCCCAGAGATGCCCGGGCGTGGAGGTAGAGCAGGAGAAGCGCGTTTTCGGAGATCCGGGGCCGGTAATCCTGCTCCAACACCTTGCAACTGAGGTCAGGAATCCTTTGTGCCTCCGCCCAGAGCTCCAGAAAGAAGACCACCTCTCGCGTCAGCCGGCGCAGGTCCAGGCAGCCCGGATTCCCTGCTACGAGCCCGGCCCGCAGAGTGCGAGCGATGAAGAATTCGAGGAATGAGCGGTGAATGAAAGAGTAGTGGCCCTCGGCGTCGCGGCGGAGGAAGAGGGCCGTGCGCACCTCGTAGTCCACACGCTCCCGCTCGAAGACCGTGAAGGGACGGTCCTTGAAGAACTCGGCCGCTTTCTCGGACAGCACCTCGTAGTGGACGCGGTTCTCGGGGGAGTCCCAGATCAAGCGCGCCAGGTACTCCACCAAGGCCACCTTGCGCTCCCGCGTCAGGGTGAGACGGAAGTCAGTATGCTGGAACCATCCCTCGCAATAGGCTTCATAGAGATCCGCAATCGAGACCTCACCATTGCCAAAGGCGGTGAGCCGCGGCAGCGTCTTGACAATCATCTCCAAGAGGACCGGACGCTGGGCGAGGTCTTCCAGGTTGTATCTACGCCGGATCTGCTCGCGAAACGCCTCCGGGTCCGCTGGCGGCGGAAGGGCTTTACGCAGGTATTCCCGGACCTGTTCCTCACCGAATTCAAGGACATAGCCGACCTCGGCGCCGGGTCGCTCCTGGATTTCCTCGTAAAGCCGGGTCGCCCCGGTCGTCGTCGGAATCTCCGGCGCCTTGCCCAGGCGCCGCAGCGCCTCCGGGCGGTCTCGGAAATAGTGGGTGCGGCAGGTGAGAAGAACCTTCGCCTTCCCCTCGGCGGCGCGCAGGATCTGCCGCAGGTTCTCGACATAGCGGCCCGGTTCCGAATAGGCGATCGTCTCGTCGAAACCGTCGAAGATCAGGAGGAGGTAGCCCTCCCGGTTCAGGTGGAGCAGGGCCTGGGGGTTGAACGGCTGCGAAGAGAGGCGCTGGAAGTGATAGGTGAGGAGGTTTTCCAGCGTGACCGTCGTCGAGCCTCCTTCCCGCAGATCGATGAGCACCGGTGTCCGGACCTGGTCCGGCCGTTCCTTGGCCTGCTGGGCCAACTCGCATGCAAGCCTCTTGCAGAAGCTCGTCTTGCCGCACCCGAAGTCGCCGAGCAGAGTTAGGAAAGTGTCTCCCGGCTGATCGAGCCACTGGAGGACCGTGTCGGTGAGCCCACGCGGGTGGAGATCCTCGCCGGGCCGGATGTCCGCCTCCAGCACTACGCTCTGCTCGACGTAGAGCCGCTCCAAGGGTGTTCCCTGGAAAGCTCGGGTCGCCGCCTCCAGATTCGGACGGAGATCGACGAGAGAGAGGAGGAGATGCTGAAAGGTCTGGAGGTTAACGTGCAAGTTCTCAGCCACCGTATGGGCGTTATTTGCAAAGGCCGAGCGGGCGACCAGGATGGCTTGATACGGCCGCTTGTCGACCCGGCTCACGTACTCCACCTTGGAGGCAAAGTCCCGGACCTGTTGTTGCGTGACCGGCCGTTCGGTGTCCTTGCACTCCACGAGGGCATGGATCGGCAGGGACCCGAACGACGCCTCCAGGCGGATGTCGAGCTGGAGGTCGTCCCGCTTATAGTCGACCGTCGTGCGGTAGCCGAGCAGGGCGAAGAGCTCCGCGACCTTGTCCTCGAAAGTCTTGGCCTTCTCGTAGATGCCGCGCCGGCGCAAAGTTTCGAGCTCCTCTTCGTCGCCTCTCGACTTTGCGCGGCTCAGCCGGCTGCGGGCCTCGGCCTCCGCCGTGGCCTCGAGCTCGCGCATCCGACTCTCGATCTCCTCGACGACGGGCCGCAGAGCCGCTGCGGCCTCGTCCATCCCCGCCAGAGTCGGTACTCGATCGCTCAGGAGAAGCTCGGGCCGGAGGATCACTTCGGCGTGCGGACGGAGCCCCTTGGCGGCGAGGGCCTCCTTCTTCCGAGCGTACAGCTCGCGGGGCCGGTCCGGGAGCATGTTCGCCAGGAGGAAGACCGGGATGGTCCCCGAATGGCGCGCCGGGGTCTGAGTGACGGCCAGATGGACGCGTTCGATGCCTGCGAGGTTCTGCTCGTTGAAGTTGAAGACGAGCACCACGAGGTCGGGGAGCTGTAAGGTGCAGACCGCTCCGAGGTCGGTATAACCGGTCCGCGAATCGACGAGGACGATCTCGTAGCCCAGCTCTTGAAGGAGAGAGCCGGCGAGACTGTGAAAGAACGCCGGGCCCGCTCCCTCCGGTTCGAAGAGAGCCGCCCAGTCCACCTGGCTGAACTTGGCTGCATACCCGTCGTCGAGCCGGGCGGGAAGCAAGAAGGAGAGCCTCCCCTGCGCTTTCGCCAGCCGGCCGTAGAGAGGAAGGTCGATCACGGCCCGACGGAGAGCGCCTTCCCTGGGAAGGGTGTAGTTGTTCTTCTGAAATTCCAGGAGCAGGTCGAGGCTACCGATCTCGAGCCGCTGGTCGAGCGACTGGAGGTCGGGCATTTTCTGGAGGCCCGGGGCTTCGAGGTCCAGATCCCAGACGACGACCGACCGCCCTTGCGCGGCAAGCTGTGCTGCGACCTCGACGAGAGCTGAGCTGCGTCCGACTCCGCCCTTGAACGAATAGAAGGTGACGATCATCGGCCGTCGGCACCGGCCGAGCGCGGCCCCGCATCAGGCTCGGGTGCGGAGAAGAGAGCGCCGGGTCGCCGTTCGCGCTGAAAGGTCAGCACGTTGGCAAAGTGCGGGTTCGTTTCCTTTACCCGCTCTGTTGTCCGGCGAGCAGCCTCGCGACGTTGCCCAGCCTCGGAAGCTGGTGAATCTGTGTCCTCTGCTGCGGCATAACCGGTGGCGGGAGCTTCGGAAGGGAGGCTCAGCTTCCCCAACGCCTCGGCCAGCCTGCCGGCTGCGAGCCGGGATGGGGCGCCCGAGTCGTGCAGGCTTCGGGCGAGTTCCTCTCCGTCGATCCGAACGCCGCGGGAGACCGCGGCGAGAGCCTCTGCCAACCTCTCGATCCAGGGTGGCAATACCGACTCGTCGACCACTTCCTCTCCGGCCGGGCCGAGGGCCACTAGGACCTCTTTTCCACCCTCTGGGCGATAGCGGACGACAAGGTTGGCTCCCTCCAAGTCGCGGAGAAGGTGCGAGAGGTGGGATTCCGCGAGGCCGAGGCGCCGCTTGACCTCCGACCGGGGGACTGGACGCCCCTCGCCGGCCAGCAGCTCCAGGATTTCCTGACCGCGCCCCCGCGTGCTCTTCAGGATCGAGGGGACCGCCGCCCGGCTCGTTGAGCGCGCGGCCCCCGAGAGGAGCTCTCCCAGAGCGGCCCAGCGGCTGGACACATCGAGGCGAGCTCGCCGCAACCGGTCTCCGGCGTCTATCGCCAGGAAGCGGTTGAGCATCAAGGACTCTTCGAGGATCTCCTGCCGCGATCCCTGGCGCAACAGACGCAGCGTCCGGTTCATCAGCAGAGCCGAAAGAGCCGAGAGCGCCTCCTCCTGCGGCTCGGTAGCCGCTCTTTCGAGCAGGTCCGCCACCTCGGAGGGCGGAGCATCCCGGAAGACCGAAAGCGCGAGGAGAATGGGCGGGCTTGCTAGCATGACAATCATCTCTCAACCAGGTGACATCATACTTGCCGGATTGTTGACTTGTCCACCCCTGGGCTCTCGGAAAGATCGAAGAGGAGGTATGGCTTGTCGCTGCGATCGGGGAGGTGACAGACGAGACCTTGCTGGCGCGGGATCTGGAAGAAGCTCGTGCGCTCCTCCGAAAGGGCGGCAACCCACCGGTTGCAGACGAAGGTGCTAGCCTGAAGGCTCACCTGGAGCCGCTTTGCGGCGCTCCGGTGGGCCCTGGTCTCTTGGCTGAGGGAAGGGACGGCGAAGAGGTTCGCGTGACTCCGGTAGAGGGCCTCGGCGACGCTCCCATTCAGCAGATCGAGGCAGATCAGCGGTGTGAGGTTGCCGAGTGCCGATTCCAGGACGGTCACGTCCGTTCCGAGCTCCAGCCTTTCTCCACAAGGGTGTTCCTCTCCGAAAGAGTAGTCGGTGAACGGAGCGAGCTTGCGGTGCCGGTGGAGCTCGGAGCCGTCCGACCCGAGGAGAACCGCCTCGTTCAGGTCAAGATCCCCCCGGCTGTTCGGGCGGTGGCAGCATCCGAAAAGGGTGAGAATGGGGTGGCCGTCCACGCCGTGGCCGGCCAGGGTGCGTCGGATCCCTTGCTCCGTGGTCGGGGGAATCGCGAGCTCGGGAAAGACGAGAACCGTCGCTCTCTCGTGGCGGGCAATGGTGAGCGCTTGCAGCACCTCATCCTGGAGTTCGGGCTCGTTCCGGATCTGATCGAAGCTGAGGAACGTCGGCGGAGGAGAGCTCTGGAGAGCGGCGAGAGAGGGGTAGTCCAGAGCCGTTCGGAGGGGCCAGAGCATGATCCGCAGATCCTCGCTCTCCATCCGAAGCCGGTCGTGCAGATAGGGTGTACCCCAGCGGGCTGCAGCGCGCGGCACGATGCGTAGCCCGTGCACTGGCTCGCAGGGGACGACGACGAAGTTGCGGCAATAAGCCGCAAGGGAGAGGCCCTGATGTGCGCTCCATCGAACGGCGACCCCTGATCCCTCGTAGTGGGAGGCGAGGAAGGCGTTACGGCGCCGTACGGCATAGAGCCTTCCGTCGAGCCCTGTAAATCTGTCACTCTCGAAGTCCTCGAGTTCTCCCTCCCCCAGCCAGATATCAAGCCATTTCAGCCAGCGTAGGGCAAGCAGGTCGAAGTCCTCCGCGTTACCGGCGGCCCGCAGATCCTCGACGCCGGCGGACAGGAGATCGCGAATGGATCTCCCAGATGGGCGGTGTGCTTCGAGCCGTATGGGATGAATCCTCCTCGATCGCATGGCGTTTTCCACGGCGGAAAGCCCAACCTCCTCGAAGCAGGTCCAGAGCAGCGTCAGGCAGGCTTCAGGAATCAGGGGATCCAGGGCGGCCAACCGGCTGAGCAGTTTTTTTCGTGGCATGAGGTGAGAGAAGACGGCCGCCGGTCCAAGCGCCGAGGACGCAGATCGTCATTGGCGGGGGAGTCTATACTGCACCCCTGTACCACCATGAGCACGAGCGACAGCGATCAAGAGGCGAGCCCGCCGGAAGGCGAAACCCCGAAGATCGTCAGGGGCGCGAGTTGGACCCTGCTTGTGCTCGGCGTTCTCCTGATGATCGGAGGTCCGGTCCCGCTCTTGCTGGATCGCACCTTCGGCCCGGAGGGAGGCAACTCCCTCGGCTTCGGTCTGCTGGTCTGGCTTTCATGGTTGATGGGCGGAGTCTTGCTTCTCGCCGGTGGCGTAGGGTTTGTGCTGTCCCGTTTTCGCCGGCCGGGCTGAAGGATTCCAGGGACTGAGGACCCGGAACACCGGCACCAGCCCCACGGCCTCATCCCAATACGGCGTCCGCAGATACCACCAACGATAGCGGGCGAAGGGATTGCCGGCGAGCTTCTCGTCCTTGAGGGCGACCTGCCATTCGGCGGCGACCTTGGGGTCCTTCAGCATCTCGGCCACGTGCCCTTCCAGGACCCTCGCGTCCATGTACTCCTTCTGTTCGAAGACGGTGGAGAGGAGACCCCAGGCGAAGAGCGAGTCGGGGCTCTCGGGCTCCAGTAGGTGCACGGCGACGGCGAAGTCGGGCTGGTCGGCCGGGACCCAGAGCGCGCCGGCGGGGATCTTCCGGCGCTCGGTCCTGTGCTCGACCTGGGCCGAGACCTGGGTCAGGCCCTGGTAGGGACCATCGGCCGGATCGGGATTCGACACGCGCAGCGTCTCGACCTCGAGCTCGGCGGGCGCGGTCAGCTTTTCGAATCGAAGCCCATGCCATTGCAGGCGCTGCTCGATCTGCGGCCAGCCGGGGAGCACGAGGTAGCCTCGCGGGCGGGGGAGTGCCTTGGCCACCTTCGGAGCGTGGTACCAGGGGACCTCGATCTCCTTGACCTCGCCGCGGCGGTAGACCAGGAGCGGCTGGCCGGTCACGGCCGAGGTCTTCATGTCCCAGGCATAGACGGGGAAGCGGATGCGGTCCGCGGTTTCGCTCTCGTCGTACGCTACGGCGACCTCGGAGGGCGGAGCGTCCGGCCGTCCCATCGCCACGGTGGCGGCCTCGGCGTCGGCGACCGCCTTGCGCAGACTCTGCGGGTCGTTCGCCGCCTCCAGGAGGAGGGTGACCAGGAAGTCGCGCGTGGCGAGCACCCGCTGCCGGTAGGGTTTGTACGAGTGCGTCTCCACCAGGACCGCGGCGCGGTTGCGGAGCGGCAGGTAGCCGGACGAATAGCGAGGCCCGCCGACCCAGGAGCTGAACCCTTTGGCGGGATCGTTGCGGTCCTTCAAGTCGACGTACGGCCCGGTGCGGTGGCCGGCCTTTTCGGTGTTGGCGAGCGCGGCGGGCAGATGGGCGCGCATCCACGCGTCCACCGGCGCCGGGCTCTGCGGCGCCTCGGCCCAGGACCAGGTCAGCACCCAGTCGTGGTCGACCCCGTCGGTGACATGGTTGTCCACGAAGAGATGGGGGCGCCAGTCCGCGATCAGGCCGACCAGGGCGCGGGCTTCCTCGGAGGCGAGCTTCAGGTAGTCGCGGTTGAGGTCGAGCCCGTTGCTGGTGGTCCGGAAGCCCATGCCCTTGCGCGGCCCGTCCTGGTTTGCCCGGTTGTAGGGCGAGACCTTCTCGTGGCCGTCGACGTTGTAGATCGGCACGATCACCAGGGTCACGGCATTGAGGATCTCCGCAATCTCCTCATGGCGGCCCAGGGCCATGTCGCGGAGGATCATCAGGGATGCGTCCTTGCCGTCGATCTCGCCCGCGTGGATGCCGTTCTGGATCATGACGATCGGTTTGCCGAGCTGGCGGGCCTTGTCGGCGGTGAAGGCCTTGTCCTTGGAGACGACGACGAAGGGGAGCGGCCGGTGCTCGCCGGAGCTGCCGTAGGTGCCGATGTACATCGCGGGCAGGCGGGTCTGGACCTTGCGCAGGAAGGCGAGCGTCTCGTCATAGCTCGGCGTGGCCTCGAAGCCCGCGACCTCGGCCGGAGTGAGCCACTCCCGGGGGATGGGAGAGGCGGGCTGTTGAGCTGTGAGGGGAAGGGCGAGAAGGAACAGAAAGCTGAGGGAAAAGACGAGCCTGCACGCGCGATTGGACATGATGGCACCTCCGGGGGCGGGGCGAACTGTACCAAATACGGGCCGCACCCCCGGCCCCTCTCCCATCCGCACTCCCTTCCACCGGGAGAGGGGAGAAAAACCGTTCGAGCCTCCTCGCGGACCGGATCGCGGAAGGGAGAAGCCGCATCGAGCTTGGCGCCGACCACCTCCTCGACGAGGTCCATCCGGCGACGGAGCTGAGCCAGGATCTCGCGGGTCGACAACTTCGATGGCTTCGCGAAGGGACTGCAGGTCGCGGGGGCTCGCCATAAGGCGAGTATATGGGTCAGGGGAGGATGGACTCGACGGTGATCTCGAAATCCGGGAACGCCAGCGGCGCGATCCGGTCCCCCCTGCGGAGCCGCTGGACGCTCCGGTAGCCGTCTCGCGAGGGATCGCGGTAGACCTCGAGGATCTCCTTGACCAGATCGACCAGCCAAGCCTCGGGGATGCCGCACCGGGCGTACAGGGGGATCTTGGTATTTCGATCGAACCCGAGGCTGCTGTCCGCCACCTCGACGAGAAGGAGCACATCCTCCGGGGTCGGATGGCCCTCGCCGTAGAAGTCCGCGCGAGGGCGGAGCACCGTGATGTCAGGCTGCGGCTCCGAGATGTCCGTCAGGTTGACCGGATTCTGGGGAGACAACACGGCTCGATCTGCCACCGTCAGGACGGAGAACTGGCGGACCAGCCGATTGACACAACCTGCATGGGGATTGCCGATCGGAGGCATGCAGTAGATCTCTCCTTCGATGAGCTCAAACCGATCCTCCGGCTTCAGGATCCCGGCCTCCGCCATCGCGTAGTACTCGTCGCGCGTGAACAGCCGCTTGAGGGGCTCAGCCATACAACCTCCGGAATACGAGTCTAGCCGCTCTTCGAGATCTTGGGAAGACATGTCTTTTTGCCCGACTCTTTGACCATGGAGCCGATCTGAAGCGGCTTCGGTGTGAGCTGCGTTCTCAGCGGGATTAGAATTCCTCGCATCCATGGATGCCATCTTGCGGAGAGCCCTGCGCCGGGTGTTCCTCTGGCTGCCCTGGCACGAGGCCATGGGCAAGCTCTATGGGAAACTATACCGGTTCCTTCTCGGCAACGATGTCTTCGTCTCCTACGGTCGAAGAGACGGAACCCTCTATCCGGAGGCCCTCGTCCGCAGGCTCGCCCGCGAAGGCCTCGTTTGCTACTACGACCGGCTCGGCTCACCGCCTGGGACCACGGTCTCTCCGAGGGTCCTATCTCAGGCGAGGAACAGCTCAATGCTCGTCGTCGTTGCGGGTCCCGCGGCGGCGGCCTCGGAGAACGTCCGTAAAGAGATTGTGGCGTTCAACCCGCTGGAAAGGCAGGCAATCCCCATCGACTTCGAAGGGGCGCTCCAGGTGGCGGTCTGGCGCGACCTCGTCGGCGGAATCACGGAGGAGAGGGAGCCACTCTCTGCACTGAAAGAAGGGGTGGTCTCAGACGCGGTCGTCCAGCGGGTTGTCGGCGCCGAGGACTTCGTCAGCCGCAGCCGTCGCCTGCGTCAGGTGCTCGCGTGGGTGACCGGAGCGGTTGTAACCATCATTGTGGTCGCAACTCTCTATTCCCTTTTCCGGGTCCGCGGGGCCGAGGAGCGCCGGGAGGCTACCGAGTTCGAGCAGAAGTGGGCCCGGATGGGTGCAAAGATCGCCGCGCGGAGGGCAGAAGACGCGCGTCGCGAACGGGAGAAGGCACTAAAGGACTCCCAACTCTTCAAGAAAGAGGCTGAAACTGCCCGCGGTGCCCGGGACTCCGCCTTGCGCGATGCCGGCCGCGCCCGAGTCGAGGCTGTCCATCAGCAGCGCCTTGCTGAGGCCTTCGGTCTGGCAAATCGCGCCGAAGCACTCCGCACCAGGGACCTCGACTCGCTGCATGAGAGTGTCCGACTGGCGGCAGAGTCGCTACGCCGGCTCGCCGACCTGGGAACAGCCTCTCTCCAGGCCGACCGCACCCTCCGCAAGGGCATGGAACTGGTGCGTCCCCTCAGGGCCAAGATCAGGGCTCCCTCGGGTCTCGAGGCCAAGGCCATGGCGTTCAGCCCGGACGGACGGCTCGTCGCCCTCTATGACCAGGGGATCGAAGTCTGGAGCTTGGCCGGCAAGCTGCACAGGGCCGGAAGCCTGCCCGATCCAACGGCGACGGGATGCCGAGCCATGGCCTTCCATCAAGGGCGCCTCGCGCTGGCTGGGCACGACGGCTCCCTCTGGATCTGCGACGGCTGGGAGACGCCGGACCCGCACTGCCGAAGGCTTGGCTCCTACAAAGGAGATACGGCCACATTCAGCGCGGGGGGAAATCGATTCCTCGCCGTAGACCGGGAGGCGCGGGAGGTCCAGATCTGGAACCTTGCCGAGGCGCAGGAGCCACCCTCCCGTCTGCTCCTTACGGACCGTCCAGAGCAACGCCGCGAGAGGGCTCAGGCCATGGCCGGCCGTTCGATCGCAATCGCGATCTCCACCCGGGAAGCGGAGGAGGTCCGCCTCTTCGACACCGACCTCGGAAAAGAAACCGCGCGCTTCACAGCGCGGACGAAGGGGCTGAGCACGTGGTCCCAGGCCGTCGAGGTCGTCGCCCTGAGCCCCGATGCGTACCACCTCGCCGCGGCCCTGGTCGATCGGGGTCCGGGGCCCGACAACGAGGTCGTCGTCTGGGATGTCCTCGGTAAACACGAGCTCGCACGCCTGCCGATGAGAGACGAGGCGCCGGAGGCGCTCGCCTTCAGCCCCGACGGCCAGACGCTGGCGACGGGGAACCGGTTCAGGGTTCAGCTCTGGGATCTGTCGAGCCGGGCGGAGCTCGCACGCCTGCAAGGGGGCGGTAGCGACCTGGCATTCAGCGCGGACGGCAACTCCCTGGCGGCCTTCGGCACGATCGGCAGGGACGCGGTCCACGTCTGGGACCTGACGCCGAGCCCGCAGGACATACCGTTGGGGGTACGCAGCGCTGGCAGCAAGGTCGCGATGAGCCAGGACGGCAGATATTTCGCCGCGGCGATGCTCGATCGTGTCCAGGTCTGGGAGATCCGGACCGCGCAGCGGGTCCTCGACCAGCGCCTCTCCGGCGGTCTGCAAGGCTATGTCGCGTTCAGCCCGACGGGGGCGTACCTCGCAGGCGATTTTGGGGAACACTCCTGGATGCTGGAGATCCCTTCGGGGCGAAGGGTCCCAGCACCGTCCCTGCTCAGCGTCAACGTGAGCTTCGACCGGCAGGAGCGCTTGTTCGCCGTCTTTGGGCGCGAGCGGATCGAAATCCGCAGGACGGGCGAGGAGCGTCCGCGCGTGGAGATCCCGGTAGACCACCGCATGCTCGCTGGCGAGATGAGCCCGCGGGGAAGGTATCTCGCGATGATGGGTCCGGACCGCGGCCGCTCCCTGGAGATCTGGTCCCTGGACCTGGAGCGGGGGAAGGCGGCCCGGATCGAGCGCGTTCCTCTGAGCGGCATGCTGCGCAGCCTCGCCTGGAGCGCCGACGAAGGCCATCTCGCCGCCTCTTTTGACGGTGGCTTTGTCGTGATCCGCAACGCCGGATCGCGGCCGATCGTCGCCGCGCTGCGTTCGACGGTCAGCCACTACGCCTTCAGCCCGCGAGGAGATCTCCTGGTGGCAGCCCGTCGCGACGGGACCCAGTGGGTCTGCAATCTACGCGGGACCTGTCCCTCCTGGGTTGCGAGCTATTCGGCGAAACCGATTCGTGTCGCCCTGGATGCCCAGGGCAGGTACGCGGCCACGGCTCTCGAGGACGAGACCACCGAGGTGTGGGACCTGGTCCTCCGCCGCAAGGTCTCCCACTTCGAGCACGGGGACCTCCGTGACCGGCCTCGCCTTCTCGGCCGACCGAAGATGGCTGGCGGGCATCGTCGGGACATCTGTCCGGCGCTGGCTCTGGCGCCCCGAGGACCTCATCCAGGAAGCCTGGCGCCGCCTCGACGAAGGCCCCCTCCTTCCACCATCCCGGCACGCCATGCCTGCCCCTGCCGTCCGTTGACTCCCCACTTGATCGGTGTAGGATGAACTCCTGCTAAGTCTAGTCGGGCGCGCCTTACTCCTCTCGCGCTGCGATTTCCTTGACCCTTTGCCAGCGCCGGGTCTGCTCCGGCGCATACTCCTCGAGATACTCATCCATCGCCTCGAGATCGACTCTGCCACGCTTCAGAAGCTCCACCAGATCTGCGGTGTCCTTCTGTCTTCCTGCCTTGAGCTTCATGTACACCAGCGCAGGCAGCGGCACGATCGGAACTCCGTTGCTTTGAGGCGGCTCCTCTACTGCAGGACGCAACTGTCGTTCCTCGCCCTTCGACTCATCGATCGAGACGAAGTCGATCCGGACGTTGCCGATGGCGATCAGGGGTACCTTCAGGGTCACGAAGCCGCCCTCATGCTTCTCGAACGCCTCATCGCCGACCAGGAAGTCCACATCGTCGGTCGTCCGCGGGTAGCCATGGGCGCCCACGGCAAGACCTCCGGCGAGGGCATGGGGGATGTTGGCCTCGTGGAGCTTCTGGGAGGCCAGTCCCGCTGCCTTGATAATCTCGGGGGCTACGACGCCACGAGTGAGCCGCAGGTTGGGAAGGTCACCGACCCCAAAGATAGTGCTTGCTCCCGCGCAGTCGTACAACAGCTCAGAATCGCGCAATACTGAGATCACACTGAAAGCTTTCTCCGTCTGGCTTTGCGCGAGCCATTCGTTCAAGGCAGGCTTCAAGAAGGGAGCCAGGCCTCCGAGATCGGTGAGAACGGCAAGATGGCTGTTGTCGTAGATCAGGAGCTCGTACCGGCCTGCTTCTGTATAATGGCCCCGGTTCAGCGCCCCGGTTTTGTCTATAACTGCCTTGAGGAAGATCTTGGCCAGCTCGATCTCGGGCTCGTTTCCTGCATAAACCCGCCCTTGCAACTCTTCACCGGGCATCCTCAATTTATCTTCGTCTTCCAGAAAAGAGCCGGGAGGGCTCTTCTCGAGTTGGGTTGCAGCACGCTGCGAGCGTTCTGTTCCCGCTTCCGTGACCTCAATCCCAGCGACAGTTCCATCGGACAGATGGAGAAGAAAGTCCGGGGATTCCGACTTCTCGACCCGGAGGGGAAACTTCAACAGCGACGACCGAGCCAGAGCCGTGAGGTAGCGCACGATGCAGTACCTCTCGCGGTGATGCGACCGCCGTCCCTCCGTTCTTCTTGGGACGGAAGAGTCCATTTCGCTGAGCTGCCGTGTCAAGTCTCCAGCACTGGCAAACGAAAGCTCGCTACCCGGGTCGGTGAAGACCTCCTTCATCGGCGTTTCCTCACTCTCTTCGGCCATGGAATGCTTCCGGCAACGGGGTGGTGCCCGCCGGTGCCTCGATCGGACGACGAGTGTACCGCTACCCACCCGCTCCTGCTGGTTCCGTGCTGATTCCGGCGCCTCATTGACTCCCTGCCCATCCGGTGTAGGATGAACCCTGCTAGGGGGGCCGCAAGGCTGAGATCCCTTCAGGGACCACCCTCATCACCTGACCTGGGTCATGCCAGCGTAGGGAAGCGATGAAGATCTCCGCCTCTGCCTGCGAAGCCGCGCCACCCCCGGTGCGGTTTTTTCGTCTTCCCCCTCCGAGCCCGAGGAGCCTCCGATGTCTCCGATGACTGAGCCGACGTCCATGCCCGTCCCGAGCCGCCCGGCCCTCAGCACCGAGCCGCTCCCCGCCTCGCGCAAGGTCTATATCGAAGGGACACTGCCGGGCGTGCGCGTGCCCATGCGCGAGATCCAGGTCTGCCCCGACCCGCACCCATGCGGGCCTGACGGTCGAGAACCCGCCGGTCACGGTCTACGACACCTCGGGGCCGTACACCGATCCGGACCACCAGGTCGATCTCCTCAAGGGGCTGCCTCCGTTGCGGCGGGAGTGGATCGTGGGCCGGGGAGACGTCGAGGAGCTCGCGTCCGTCTCCTCGATCTATGGCCGGCAGCGGGAGACGGACCCGAGGCTCGCGCCGATCCGCTTCGCGCGGACCCGCAAGCCGCTCCGCGCCAAGCCGGGCGCCAACGTCACCCAGATGCACTATGCCCGCAAGGGGATCGTCACCCCCGAGATGGAATTCATCGCCATCCGCGAGAACCAGCGGCGCGAGCAGGCTCGAGAGGCGATGAATGGTAAAGCCTGGGGCGGCGGCGTGGCCCAGCATCCGGGATTTTCCTGGGGCGCCAGCATCCCGCCGGTCATCACCCCGGAATTCGTGCGCGACGAGGTGGCGCGCGGCCGGGCCATCATCCCCTCCAACGTCAACCACCCGGAGAGCGAGCCGATGATCATCGGCCGCAACTTCCTGGTGAAGATCAACGCCAACATCGGCAACTCGGCCGTGACCTCCTCGATCGAAGAAGAAGTGGAAAAACTCATCTGGGCGATCCGCTGGGGCGCCGACACGGTCATGGATCTCTCGACGGGCAAGAACATCCACGAGACCCGCGAGTGGATCCTCCGCAACGCGCCGGTCCCCATCGGCACGGTCCCGATCTATCAAGCTCTGGAGAAGGTCGGCGGCAAGGCCGAGGACCTCACCTGGGAGATCTTCCGCGACACCCTGATCGAGCAGGCCGAGCAGGGGGTCGACTACTTCACCATCCACGCGGGAGTCCGCCTCGCCTACGTGCCGCTCACCGCGAACCGGATGACGGGCATCGTCTCGCGCGGCGGCTCGATTCACGCCAAGTGGTGCCTGGCCCACCACCGCGAGAGCTTCGCCTGGGAGCACTTTGCGGAGATCTGCGAGATCATGAAGGCCTACGACGTGGCCTTCAGCCTGGGGGACGGCCTCCGTCCGGGCGCGATCGCCGACGCCAACGACGCCGCCCAGTTCGCCGAGCTGGATGCCCTCGGAGAGCTGACGCAGGTCGCCTGGAGCCACGACGTCCAGGTGATGATCGAGGGTCCGGGGCACATCCCCATGCACCTCATCCAGGAGAACATGACCCGCCAGCTCGAGGCCTGCGGCGAGGCCCCGTTCTATACTCTGGGTCCGCTGACCACCGACATCGCGCCCGGCTATGACCACATCACCTCGGCCATCGGCGCCGCCATGATCGGCTGGTACGGCACGGCCATGCTCTGCTATGTGACTCCAAAGGAGCACCTGGGCCTGCCCAACCGGGACGACGTCAAGCAGGGCGTGATCGCCTACAAGATCGCCGCCCACGCCGCCGACCTGGCCAAGGGTCACCCCGGAGCGCAGATCCGCGACAACGCCCTCTCCAAGGCCCGCTTCGAGTTCCGCTGGGAAGACCAGTTCAACCTCTCGCTCGACCCGGACACCGCCCGCGCCTTCCACGACGAGACCCTGCCCCAGGAGTCCGCCAAGGTCGCCCACTTCTGCTCCATGTGCGGCCCGCACTTCTGCTCCATGAAGATCACCGAAGAGGTCCGCGAGTACGCCGCGCAACTGGGGCTTGCTGAGGCGGAGGCCCTGGAGGCCGGGATGCAGGAGAAGGCGGAGGAGTTCCGGGAGGCGGGCGCGGAGATCTACCGGTAGGCCTGGTATCATACTGCGAGTTGCGTTCCGGCGGTCCTTGTGATGGGATTCGGGCACCAACCGGAGAAAGGAAGGCACGCATGGCCGCGATCCCTCTCCAGCGTCCGGTCGACTATCCGGAGTCCGACGGCCAGCCGATGGCGGAAACCGAGCTCTCCACGTCCAGGAGATGACGTACCTGCTCGAAGCCTTCCGAGAGCGTTTTCGGGAGAAGCCGGATGTGTATGTCGCTGGGAACCTCTTCCTCTATTACGAGCAGGGCAACCCACGCGCTGTCGTGGCGCCGGACCTCTTCGTCGTGCCGTGCGCGGCCAAAGAGCCGCCGCGCAGAACCTACCTGCTCTGGAAGGAAGAGGGCCGCGTGCCCTGTCTGGTAATCGAGGTGACCTCGGACAACACCCGGGACGAAGACCTTGGCCGCAAGAGGAAGACCTACGCGGATCTCGGGGTGGAGGAGTACTTCCTCTTTGATCCCTTCGAGGAATACCTCGATCCGCCGCTCCAGGGCCTCCGGCTCGAATCCGGCCGCTACCGAGAGGTTGCCCCGGAGCCGGACGGCTCGCTCATTAGCCGCACCACGGGCGTGACGCTCCGGCGGGAAGGGCAGCGGATCCGGGTCGTAGACACCGCGACCGGCGAGCCGTACCTGCGGTATGAGGAGGCGGTTGCGGCACGCCGTGCCGCTGAGGAAGAGTTGGCCCGGCTGCGGCGGGAGTTGGAGCAACGGCGAGTAGGGCAGGGCTGAGAAGCTCTACAATGAGCCATCATGGACTCCAGCCCTTGCGGTTTCTGTGCGAATAATGTCCCCCTGGAGGTCGAGCACTGTCCGCACTGCAACCAAGCGGGCGAGGTCCCGAATGTCAAAGCAGCGCGACTGGAGGCAGCAGCGCTGGATAGTCGATACCAGGCTGCAGTTCAGGACGCGGCTGGCCGGGGTTGCCGCGATGTCCTGGAGAGCTTCGAAGCCGCCATTACCGCCTCGAAGGCGGTCATCAATCGCCCGCTGCTTGAGGTCGAACGCTTGGCGTCCTCGGATCGGCAACTGTACTCAAGCTTTTACCAACGGCTCGAAGCCGGGCTTCAACTGCCTTACGGCGACAAATGGGACCGGCTACGGGTCAAGGCCGATGCGGAGCTTTTTCCTCTCTATGCGAAGCCGATCCGTTTCGCGGCGCTTTCGTTGGATGGTATGGGCTTGCGGAGCTATGGTGATTGCACGTTCGTCCTCCGGGAGAACCTGATCGCGCACCGGGCTTCGGTGTTTGAGGATAACTCCGCTGTGTTCCTCCGCGACCGCGGTTACAAGCTGCCTCCGGGGCAACGCGCCCCGTGGCGAGAGCGGGCCAAGCTCTGTGTCGCAAAGCTTACCAAGTGGATTCACAAGGATACGACTCCGGCTGATTTCCCTGGTTTACTCTTGGAACAGGGAGCCGATCCTGAGAACGACCGTTTCGTTGAAGTGCACATCTGGGGATCTCTGTCCATCCGGTCCTTTGAACGCGCCGTTCTTTCCACCGGGGCCCGCCCGCCCCGGCAGGCAATTCGCAAGGCTCTCCGAACGAGGATGGAGGAGATGGGGCTAGAGTTGGAGTATCGGTGATGCAGGCTGTGATCTCAGGACAGGTGGGTGTCGCTCTCCTCGTCGAAGGAGACAAATTCTCTTCGCTTCACGCCGGCAAGACGGATGAGGTGGTCCGCCGGCGGGACCGCGAGATCCCATACCTATTCGGAGATGCCAGGGATTTCCAATTCTTGGAGGATGTCGAGCTTCCGGAGGTGGCCCGTGAGCTGCAGCTCGCGACCACAAAAGCCGACGCCTTCCACATTGCCTTGATCCTCCTCGATCCTCAACTGACGCACGATACAAGGCGGGAAGCGGCCGAAGAATTGACGGAGCTGCTCGCGATTCCAGGGGTCCTGGAATATGTTGAAAGCGTCCTCCACTCTCATCCCCTTCCGGCCGATGGAGATCTGCCGGGAGCGCTCTCCTGTTGCACCCATCGATCCGAACCGTCCCAGCAACTCCTCTTTCGATTGGGATCGCTCCAGGGAGAAATCGTCTCAGTCTACGAGGCGTGGGAGCAAATTCCGGACCGGGTGTTTGGCTCCGAGCAGGACCGAAGATGCGCACTGGCAACGGCGGTCAGGGCGGGTCTCTTTCGCGACTTCGTCGAGTCGTTGGCAACCTATGGCGGTGTCGGCGAAGTTCTCGAACGAATCCTCCGCAGCAACTCTCTTCTGGCGATCCAGAATCATCGGGAGATCTTAGAAAGGTGGGCTTCGACTCTGCGACGCCAGGACGATCCGTCTGTTGGCCGTTGGGACGCTTGGGCCTTACTCGATAAAGTTATCGCAGGGTCTAGGCATCCGAAGCGTGTAGATCCTTTGCGTATCCTTTATGTGAATTGTTCGGAAGTCGGGGATGATTCTGTAGATTCTGTAGATTCTGTAGCATGGGGCCACCCCTGCTTTGTACCATCGGAACACGCCAGTATGACCATGGCGCTCCAGAGAGTCGAGGGAATCGAGTTTACTACCCACAAGCTTTCGACACCCGAAATACTCAGAGAAGCCCTACGTTCGGGTGGTTACGAAGTCGTCCATTTCGTGGGCCATGGTAGTCCGAATGAGGTGGGCTCCGCGCGCGGGGTGCGACACCTCCAAATTGAATCGGTCGGTGCTGCAGCATGGTCTTGGCGTGCCGATCTCGCCAGTAGTCTACGCGGCCTTCAGACACTCCGCTTGGTGGTTTTAGACGCCTGCTTATCGGGGCAATTCAAGCAAGATGCGCATTTTGAGCCGGTTCAGCGGGTGGCTAACCAGCTTGTCAAAGTTGGAATTCCATCTGTAGTCGCCCTCCAGCATTATGTCGACGATCAGGTGGCGGTTGCTGCATTTAGCCAAACGTTTTATAGGTTGCTTGTCGCCGGTCGCGGCATCTCCGATGCAATGGATGTGAGCTACCGAGTGCTTAGCCAAGCGAACCTCGCCCGTTTAGCGGCCCCGGTCCTCTATCAGCGAGCTCCAAGGCGAGATGACGCGCTTGACACATGGAAAGGACGGCAGCAACTTGGGCCGTTGCGTAAACTTTATCGTCGTTTCCGCCGTTTCTGGAGGCACCGCACGTAGGCCATGGCTCCTGCGGCTTCCAAGGCCCCCTTACAGCATCATGCTCGCCAGGTTGGCGAGCTGCGAGCGCTCCCCCTTCTCCAGATTGATGTGCGCGTAGAGGGGATTCCCGCGGAGGCGGTCGATCAGGTAGGAAAGGCCGTTGCTGTGGGCGTCCAGATAGGGCGTGTCGATCTGGAAGATGTCGCCTGTCAGCACGATCTTCGTGCTTTCGCCGGCTCGGGTGATGATGGTCTTGACCTCGTGCGGCGTCAGGTTCTGCGCCTCGTCCACGATGAAGATGACGTTCGAGAGGCTGCGGCCGCGGATGTAGGCCAGCGGCACGATGTGGAGCTTCTCGGTCTCGACCAGCTCGTCGACCTTCTTGTATTCGCGGTCGCGCTCGCCCCACTGGTTCTTGATGATGCCGAGGTTGTCCCACAGCGGCTGCATGAAGGGGTTGATCTTCGACAGCACGTCGCCCGGCAGGAAGCCGATGTCCTTGTTCGATAGCGGCACGATCGGCCGTGCCAGGTAGATCTGCCGGAAGAGCCGCCGCTGCTCCAGGGCGCCGGCCAGCGCGAGCAGGGTCTTGCCCGTGCCCGCGGCGCCCGAGAGGGAGACCAACGGGACTTCCGGGTTGAGGATGGCGTGCAGGGCGAAGGTCTGCTCGGCGTTGCGCGGGGAGACGCCATAGGCCATCGACTTCACCACCCGCTCGACCCGCTCCAGGCGCGGGTTGTAGCAGGCGAGGGCGGATTTCGTCTCGCTGCGCAGGATGAAGTACTGATTGGCCGGGGGCGGCTCGGCCGTGATGGCGGAGACCGGGACGTGCTCCTCCCGGTAGAGCTGGTCGATCACGGCAGGATCGTGGACCTCGAGCTCGCTCTTCCCCGTGTAGAGGTGGTCGACGTCCTTGATCTTGACGGTCTCGTAGTCCTCGGCCGGCAAGTTCAGGGCCCGCGCCTTCAAGCGCAGGTTGATGTCCTTGGTGACCAGGACGACCCGGCGGTCCGGCTCGGTCTGGGCGAGGCGGATGGCGGCGTTCAAGATGCGGTGGTCGGGCTTGCGGTTGCCGCCGAAGGCCTCCGCGACCTCGGCCGGCGAGCTCTCGTCGGTGAGCACCCGGATCTTGCCGCGGGCCGGCCCGTCCAGGGGGATCCAGTCGCTCAGCATGTTGCGCCCCGCCAGCCGGTCGAGCTGGCGGATGAACTCGCGCGCCTGGAGGTTCAGGACCGAGTTGCCCTTCTTGAACTGGTCCAGCTCCTCCAGCACCGTGATCGGGATCGCGACGTCGTGCTCCTGGAAGTTCTGGACGGCGTTGAAGTCGTAGAGGATGACCGAGGTATCCAGGACGAAGATTTTGCGCAGAGGCTCAGGCATGGGGGCTGCGATCGCTCTCCAAAGATCTTGACGGAATGGCTCCGTCACCCGACAGGCTAGCTCAGATGAGGGCGAGCGGCAACCTCACCCGCGCCGCAGAATGAAGATGCCGGCAGCCACCAGCAGCGCCATCAGCACCCCCAGGCTCCACTCGCTCGCCGTGGGGACGTCGGTGATGGTCCCCGGGGACGGGATCGAGCAGATGCCGCCCTGGACCGCCAGCCCTTCGAAGCCGCTGATGGGCTTCCCTTGGGCGTCGTGGACGGTCGCCACGACCGTGGCGTGCCCGGTCTCCGGGTTGACCGTGAAGATCTGGCTTGGGCCGTTCCTGCCGCTGGCGTCGCTGATGCCGTAGAGGAGGCCGTCCGCCGCGAAGTCGAGGCCGCCGTCGGACAGCTTCACCGTTGACCCCAGGGAGCCGATGGCCTTCGCGGCACCGGTCCTGGGGTCGATGACCACGAGGTTGTTGGCGTTGTCGCCGCCGAGCCCGTAGATGGCCGTGTCGTTCACGGCCAGGCCGGTGACCGACTGCCCCTGGTCGCCGGCCCGGACCGCTTCGCCGGTGTAGAGGTTGAGGCGGTAGAGGAAGGTCGGCTTCTTGGGTGCGTCGGTGGACATGTAGAGCTTGCCGGCGAGGTCGAACGCGAGACCGGTGTCGGTCACGTTCACTTTGAGCGGCCCGACCGGCGTGCAATCCCCGGTCTGCAGGTCGCAGGTGAGGAGTTGGTCCGTGACGTCGTCGACCGCGAAGAGGTGGTTGCACCCCCGGTCGAAGGCGAGCGACTCGACGTCTTCGAATCCGGTCGGCCCGATGCGGGTGGCCTCTCCGTTCGCCAGGTTGATCGCGTAGAGGTGATCGTCGAAGTTGCTCGCGGAGGAGCCCCCGTCGGAGCGGACCGAATAGGCCGTTTGGGCGGCGGCCGGGAGCGCTCCCGCCAGCAGGCTCAGGCCCAGGATCCAGGACAGACCACGTTGCCACATATCACCGCTTCTCCTTATCGCTCGAGCTCTGGAGGTAGAACCGGGAAAGAGTACTACAGAACTGGGGGGAGGCTGAGAGGTTTTGCGAGATTTTGCGCGAGGTCGCCGCCGAGGTCCCTCACCCCCGGCCCCTCTCCCATCCGCACTCCCACCCACCCGGGAGAGGGGAGCCCCCACCCAAGAGCTTCCTGGTGATGTATTTCCCCCCTCCCCGGGGGGAAGGGAGTGCGGATGGGAGAGGGGCCGGGGGTGAGGGCTTTCGCGGCGCCGGCTCGCGCTCTAAGATCTCCGCCCGGCCGTCCACACGGCATCCTCCTATCCCATGCCGACATCCGAGCCCACGTCCTCCCATGCTGAAGAGACTCCGGGTGCCCTGGGCTCCCGGCTGCGTGTCCTGGCCGCGGCGGCGCTCTTTTCCTCCGGCGGGGCCGCGGTCAAGGCGGCAAGCCATCTCACGGGTTGGCAGGTGGCGAGCTTCCGCTCGGCCGTGGCCACCCTCGCCTTCCTGGTCCTGCTGCCCGAGGCACGGCGCCGCCCGACCCTGCGGGTGCTCGGGGTCGGCGCCGTCTACGCCGCGACCATGGTGCTCTTCGTCCAGGCGAACAAGCTCACCACGGCGGCGGGCGCGATCTACCTGCAGGCGACCGCGCCGCTCTGGGTGGTCCTGCTGAGCCCATGGCTGCTGGGCGAGAAGGTGCGCGCCGCGGACCTGATCTACATGGCGGCGCTGGGGGTGGGGCTGGGCTGCTTCTTCGTCGGGCTCGATCCGGTCTCGGTGACCGCGCCGAACCCCTTCCTCGGCAACATCCTGGGCGCCCTGTCCGGGCTCACCTGGGCGATCACCATCATAGGGCTCCGGGCGCTGGGGAGGGCTTCGGGCAATTGGGGTCCCGCCTCGGCCCTGTGGGGGAGCGTGATCACCGCGCTCTGCTGCCTTCCGATGGCCCTGCCGCTCGGGCCCACGACCGGGGCCGATTGGGCGATCATCGCCTACCTCGGCACCTTCCAGGTCGGCGTGGCCTACGCCTTCCTGCTGCGCGGCCTGAAACGCATCCGCGCGCTCGAGGCCTCGCTGCTGCTGCTCCTCGAGCCGGTGCTCAATCCGGTCTGGGCCTGGATCGTCCACGGCGAGCGGCCCGGCGCCTGGTCGATCGCAGGGGCCGCAATCATCCTGCTCGCCACCCTGGTCAAGAGTGCCTGGGACGCGCGAAGTTAGATCTTGCGAGCGCAGAAGACGAGCCGCTGCGGCCCCACCTCCTGCGTGCCATAGCGGCGCTGCACACGGACCGAGAACCCGGCCTGCCGCAGCTCGCTTTCGATCTCCTCACGGGTATAGAGGCGCACGCGGTGTGTCTCGCTGGCCCTGCGGTACGCGGCCCCGACCAGCCGGAAGGTGGTGATCTCGCGCGTGAGGAGAGGCGCGTCCGGCTCCTCAAGGCGCTGCACACGCGGCTGTTCCTGATCGAAAAAATGCTCCCGGCGGCGCCGGAGGAGTTGGACCTGGAGGACTTCAAAACGCACCCGGAAGGTGTGACAGGCCTCCGGATCTCGGTCCAGGGGCTGCTGAGGGACCATGTCGAGCCGCTGCTCCGGGCGCTGCTGGCGGTCGTGGACGAGAAGAGCTGAGGAGGGGCCTCGCGTTGTGCTTGGATCGGGCTGGTCGCACCAGCCCCTTTTTTCGTGGAGACGTTGAATGATCGACGATCTGATCGAAACTTTTGTTGTGACGCTGCCGAACGGCGGCGGCCTGGATACCGCGGTAAGGCAGAGAGTGGAGGCGAGGCCGCTCCTCGCCGGTCACCGGCGGACATTGATACGCGTGTCCGAGTCGCTCGAAGCCCTGGAGGTGTCGGACCTGGCGGACGAAGACGAGGCGGCGGTACGCCCGCGCATCCTGCAGGCGCGGCTGTTTCTGGAGAAAGCGATCCTGCTGCTGCGGAGCACGGCATTGCGATGACCCCGCAGCGTTGAGACCGGTTGGTCTCGTCTTGGTGCGAAACCCGGGGAGAGAGGAGCTGGTTGATCCTGTTATCGCGATCCTGCCGACGGTCCGGTGTCCGATAGGTCCCCAGGCGTAGACCGGAGAAGACATCGCCAGGAGCAGCAGGGCGAAACCCATTTGAGCTCGCTGCACATTCGGCCTCTCGGTTATAAGCAGATCGGCACGAGGTCCACGGTCGTGCCGGTGACCTCGACGAACTTGCTGATCGAGCTGTCACCCGCCGAGTTGGAGACCGCGAGCACGACGGCGAAGGTGCCGGCCGCGGCATAGGTGTGGGCGGGATTCTGGAGGGTGCTCTGGCAGGTCGAAGGCGAGGTGCTGCAATCGCCGAAATTCCATTGCCAGGCGGTGGGGCCCTGGTTGGAGAAGTCGGAAAAGACCACGGCCAGCCCGTTGCGCCGGTAGCAGAAGTTGGCCACCGGCGGGTTTGCGCTGGCCGAGACGGTGATCACCTTGGTGGTGCGGTTGGAGCCCGCGGCATTCGAGGCGGTCAGCGCCACCGTATAGCTGCCGGCGGCCGCATAGGTATGGGAGGGGTTCTGCAGCGTGCTCGTGCCGCCGTCGCCGAATTCCCAGCTCCAGCTCGTGGGGGTGTTCGTCGAGGTGTCCGTGAAGGCGACGTTCAGGGCGTTGGGCGTGGCCTCGAAGGAGGCCACCGGCGGCGTGCCCAGCGAGACGGTGACGAACTTGGTTTTCGACGAGGAGCCGCCGTTGTTCGAGGCCGTGAGGGTCACGTTGTAGGTGCCCCCGGTGGAGAAGTTGTGGGAGGGGTTCTGCTGCGTGCTCGTCCCGCCGTCGCCGAAGTCCCAGGCCCAGCGGGTCGGCGTGTTGGTCGATGCGTCGGTGAACAGGGCCCGCAGGCCGTCGGTCTCGAACTGGAACTCCGCCACCGGCGCAGTGCCAAGCGACAGCGTCACGAACTTGCTCAGGCTGTCCGTGGTGCCGAAGGCATTGGCGACCGTCAGCGTGACCGTATAGTCGCCCGGCCCGGCGTAGGTGTGGCTCGGGCTCTTCGCCGTGCTCGTCTTGCCGTCGCCGAAGTCCCAGAAATAGCTCCGGGGACTGCCGGCCGACGCGTCCGTGAACAGCACGGTCAGGCCGTTCGTCGAGAAGGTGAAGTTGGCGATCAGCGCATCGCCTTCGTCGACCGTGACGAACTTGCGCTTGGTGCTCTGTCCGCCCGCGGCCGTGACCGTGAGCGACACCGCGTAGCTGCCGGCCGCGGAGTAGGTGTGGAGCGGGCTCTTCGCCGTGCTCACCTTGCCGTCGCCGAAGTCCCAGATCCAGGCGGTCGGGGTGCCCGTCGAGGCGTCCTCGAAGAGGACCGACAGGCCGCTGGCCTCGAAGGCGAACTCCGCCACCGGCGGGGCCGACGCCGCCACGATCGGCAGGTTGATCTGCCCCAAGGCGGTGCCCGCCTGGGCAAGGATGTTGGCGGTGCCCTGGGCGCTGCCGGCGAAGAACTGGACCGTGGTGGTGCCGCCGGCGAGCGTCTTCGTGACGAGTTGGACCGGGTTGCCCAGGTTGTCCGACCCGAAGCTGCCCAGATTGGTGTTGAGGGCGACCTCGGTGCCGTCCGGAGCCGGCGAGCCGTCCCTTTTCTTCGCCGTGACCGTCAAGTTGGCCGCCTGCGAGGAGCCGGCCTCGATCTGGCCGCGGTCCGAGGCCACGGTGACCGTCAGCGTCGTGGGCGAGCCGGGGTCGTCCGGAGCCGGCGGCGCCACCGGGTTCGTGGAGTCGCAGGCCGTGGCCAGCAGGGCGGCAGAAGCGAGGGCGAGCAGTCGTCGGTACATCGTCGGCTTACAGGGTTGCGACAAAGATTATAGAGGATCTTGCGGCCGGGCGGAACATCCATGCCCGAGGGGCCGGGGCGGCGCTGACGCACGGCCGCTCGCCCGAGGCGCGCCGCGAAAGAAAAGGGGCGCGATCCATCGCGCCCCTGCTGCCGGCACGGGCTGTGATTCGGCGCCGGCCGGCGAGGCTCACGGCCAGAGCGTCCCGTCCGCGAGCGCGGTGAGGAGCTTGTCGAGCGGCCAGACCTCGATTCCCTCCGGAGTGCGCAGCTCGCGTGTGCCGGTGTAGACCAGGATCCGCCGCGCGAGCCGCGGCAGGTCGCCGATCGCCGTGAGGCCGGACAGCCAGGCGGGCGTGAAGCGCGCCCCGGCTTTCACTTCGAGGGCCAGGTGCTCGCCGCCCCGCTGGAGGAGAAAATCGACCTCGACCGACCGAGCTTCGGCCGGCGACCAGTAGGCGATCTCGTCGAAGAGCGTGCCCGTGCCGCCGTAGGCGCGGAGCAAGGTGTGGATCCAGCCTTCGAACAGGGAGCCCGCCTCCTCGGAAGATACGGTGCCGACCTGCTTTTTGACCGCGCGCACCAAGCCGGGATCGAGCCAGTAGAGCTTCGGGTGCTTGCGTTCCCGCACTCGCAGGCGGGTCTCGAAAGCCGCGAGCCGCCAGGCGAGAAGGGTATCCTCGAGGATCTCGAGATAGCCCTGGACGGTGGTTCGCGCGGTGCCCGAATCGCGGGCGATGCCGGCGACGTTGACAACCTGGCCGTGCGCGAGAGCAGCGATCGGGAGAAAGCGGACGAAGCCCGGAAGATTCCGCACCAACGCTTCGCCCCGAATCTCCTCACGGATATAGAGCTGGAAATAGGCCGCCAAGGTCGCCCCTCGATCCTCGGATGCCACCACCAGAGGGATACTCCCGAACTGCAAGGTGCTCTCGAGGTCGAAAGCGGCGCCCAGCTCCTGCGGCACGAAGGGGTACATCGTTCGCCATAGAGCCCGGCCGGCCAAGAGGTTGGTCCCCGCGGTCTTGAGCTTCCGGGCGCTCGATCCGAGCAGCGCGAAGCGCAGCCGTAGCTCCTCGATCGCGCGGTGGACCTCGTTCAAAAGCCCGGGAATCCGTTGTACCTCGTCGACGACCACCCAACTGCCCGGCTCGAGCGTCCGCAGCTCGGCGCCGAACAACGCCGGGTCGGAAAGGAAGCTTTGAAAGAGCCCTTCGTCGAGAAGGTCGAAGCGGTGAGCACCTGGGAAGGTCTCGCGTGCCCAGGTGCTCTTGCCGACTCCGCGGGCACCGAACAGGAAGAAGCTGCCCTTCGGCGCGACCGTGATCCGTGGCAGTACCGCTTCGACCATGACGCCGTCATTCTACGCCGTAAAACGCCGGCATGGTCTACAAACCGTGCCGAACAGGTGCCCGGCGAGTGTTCGGTTGGGTCCACGGGGGCGACGGCCTTGCCAGTGCTGCGCGCGCTGCCGCTGGTCATCGGCGTCCCGGAGTGGGGGAGCGCGACGGATCGCGCCCCCCTTGACCGGTTGCCTCCTCGGAGTCTACTGGTAGGTGACGGTAAGCTGCGGGCGGTTGGTTGCCGTGGTGGCCTCACCCGGGTAGAAGCCGATGTAGTCGTAGCCGTTGTCGTCGTTGTCGCCGAGCGTGCAGTAAACGCGGAGCTGCGTCGTTCCGGTCTTGTTGACGGCGCTCAGGCCGGCCGCGTTCAGGCTGCCCGTCGACGGGGAGCCGTTGCTGGCCGGGCTCGACATGGTGGCCACGGCGTTGGCTGTCGCCGCCGCCTGCCAGTCGGCGAAGGCAAAGGCGGTCGAGCCGCCGAAGCCGCCGGTCACGATGTCGGCGACGCAGGGGCCGTGGGTGGAGAAGGGGCTGGTGCCGGAGATGGCGCCGCGCACCAGGCGCAGGGTCGCCGACAGGATCGTCGCGCCGTCCGGGATCGACGAGGTGTCGAAGGAGACGATGCTCTTGTACTGCTCGTCGACGTTGGTGTCGCCGATCCGAAGCGCGGTCGTCAGGTTTTCGGTCGAGTTGCCGCCGCCGCCGACGTTGGTGTTCTCGCCCGACTCCCAGATGCGGCCGTCCTGCGCGGCCACCGAATTGAAGGTCACCGTCGTCGAGCCGGAGGTCACTGTCAGGGTGATCTGGGCAGAGCCCGGAGCGCCGGCGCTGTCGGTCACCGAAGCGGTGATCGTGTGGGTGCCCGCCGAGAGCGTCGAGGTGCTGAACGAGGCGCCGCTGCCGAAAATGCCGTTGATGCTCGAGGTCCAGGTCAGGCTGGCTGAAATGTTGCCGTCCTCGGCGTCCGTGGCCGTGCCGCTGAAGGTCACCGAGGTGCCCTGCGCCACCGAGGTGCCGTTGGGCGGCGCGGTGATGGTCACGACCGGCGGCGTATTGCCCGGGCCGCCGCCGATCTGGACCCCTGCGGCATAGACGTCGACCGAGTCGGCGGTACCGCCGGTCTCGTGCCGGTTGTCGGTGAAGATGGTGATGAGCTGGTTGCCGACGATGTCCAGACCGTTGTAGTCACCCCACTCGAAGCCGGTGTCGATCTGCGGCGACAGCACGCTGGTCAGGCGGACCGGCGTCGGCCAGGTGTTGCCGCCGTCGGAGGAGACGGAATAGAAGATGTCGACTCCCACCCGGGTTGGGCTGCGGCGGGTGTCATAGAACATGACATAGACCTTGCCGTCCGGGCCGACTCCCAGCCAGGGATGGAAACGGTCGACCGTGTTGGCATCGGCCGTCTCGTGCGGCGTGCGGACCGTCCAGGTGGCGCCGCCGTCCCGGGAGTAGGCGACCCGGATGCGGCCATGGTTGTTGGCGGGGGGCGACGTCTCGGGAGCCGTGGTGTCCGTCCAGGCGACGTAGATTGAATTCGCAAAGGCGCCGTTCGAAACGTCCGCATCGGCGGACGCGTAAATGAAAGCGCGGCGGGTCTCCATCGCCGGGATGGCGAAATCGTAGCCGTCCGACGTGGTGGACACGGTAGCGGCCGCGGCGAAGCTCGAGCCGCCGTTGGTCGACTTGCGCATCAGGATGGTCTGGCCGTTGACCGCCGGCCAGAAATAATAGACATTGCCGGCCTTGTCGGTCGTCAGATCGCAGCCGATGCCCGACTGGCTCGTGCCGCTCGACATGGTCAGCGGCGCGCTCCAGGTGTGGGCGAAGTCCGTCGACCGCGAGTGCTTCAGGACGTTGTTGTCGTGCCAGCACTGGTAGATGTTGTCGCGGAAGGGAGAGGTCGCGAACTTGTCGACGTGGATGTACTGCTTGTCGCTGGTGTTCGCCGAGGTGACCTCGCGCCGGCCGTCTCCCGGCGTGATGGTCGCCAGGTCGTTCCAGGTGGCGCCGCCGTCGGAGGAGCGGTAGACCCACACATTGCAGACCGCACCGCAGCCGCCGAGGGTGGAGGTGTAGGCGAACTGGCCATTCGAGGACCAGTCGACCGTGGGGTCGCAGCAGGTGCCGCCCTGGGGAAGAGCAGCGGCCTGGGTCCAGGTGGAGCCGCCGTTGGTCGAAAACCACATGATCTGGCCCGAGCCGGGCCCGTTCGATCCAGCCACCACCTTGTTGACATCCGTCGGATGGATCTTCACCGCCGATTCGGCGCCGCCGGTCGGCGAGGTGACGCGCACGTCATTGGTCAGAGCCTTGTTCTCGAACTCCTCCACGGTGACGCCCTTGGTCTGCACCACCTCGAAGCGGCCATTGCGGTAGGTCGCCCCCTTGTACAGGGTCTTGCCGATCAGGTAGCCGCCGTACTTCAGCTCGAAGACCTGGAGAGCGCTCCGTGGGTACTGGGCCACGCCGATGCGCGGCATTCCGGGGATGGCCTTGCGCAGCTCGATCCGGAAGAAGACGGGGATGGGGTCCTTGAGCTCGTGCTCGTTGGGGGCGAGGACGGCGAGATCCTCCTTCGTGACCCGGTAGTTGCGGTCATCCCAGGGTCCGAGCTGGACGAACGAGGGGTAGTCCACCCGGGGATCCACACCCCGGTTCTGATCGACCTGCTGTGCCGTGGCCGCCGTCGTGAAAGTGGTGGCAGCTATCATGCCTGCCGCCAGGATGGCCCACCAGCGGTGGAAAATGCCTTTGCCTGTCATGATGTGTCTCCCCAGAAAGTAGGTCGCGGCTCCCTTGCCGCGAGCCGGAAACGGCGCACTTCTAACAGGTGTGGTGCGCGCCGGGCCTCTCCGGGAGCCCCGGCGAGATGCCGGGGCTCGACAATCCTGCGCCCGGGACGCGGAAAGGGAGCTGCATCCATGTCGGGACGATCTGGCGCCCGAGATGGCCTCGGCCCTGGACGACATCCTGCGCAACGGCGTACATTGAGGACGGCTCGAAGGCTCGGGTTACTGTAACAACTGATGCTGGTGAGATGCCAGCCGAGATCAAGCTCCTGCATGTCCCCTTCGCCGGTTGGTCGGTGGAGGCTTTCGAGGTAGGTACCTCCATCAGCAGCAAGCTGAGACTTTACCGCCCGTTCTGAACCAGGGATCATAAGAGGAGATTGGAATGCCTGGCATTGGCCCTGCCGAGCTCTTCATGCTGCTGTTGGTTGGCGTCGCCACTGTCTTCTGGATCTGGATGCTTGTCGATTGTGCAAAGAGGGTCGATGACCCCAATCGGCTGGTCTGGATCATCATCATCGCTCTGACCCACACTGTCGGTGCGGTCCTTTACTTTGTGGTGCAAAGACCCAAGCGTTTCGCGCACTCAGGCCGCCCGACAGGCTGAGGTCGAGCCCGGTCCCCCTCCCGGGCGGGGACAAGCCCCGCCCCTACATGGCGGGGTTTGATAGGGGCACAACCTTCTGCAGCCACCCTCCAAGCTCCGTGAAGTATTCAGGGACGAAGCCGCGCAGGCGGGGATACTCCGTCATGACGCCGGTCTCCGCCTGAAGGAACAGGTGGTTCGCCTTGGGCAGGACCCGGATCGTATGGGCTGTGTGGCCGGCGCTCGCGAGGGTCTTTTCCAGGATCTCCCGGTTGGGCTGCGGCGGCACGTTGAGGTCGAGCTCGCCGAAGAACGCGAGCACAGGGCATTTCACCTGGCGCCACGCAGCGGCGGGATCGAAGTCCATCATCTTTCGGAACATGCGGCGGAACGGGGCGTCGGCGGGCAGGAGGTCGGCGTAGAGCCACTGCGCCGGGGCTTCGCGCGCCTTGCGGTCCGCTGCCTGGAGCTTCTCCCAGCCCTGGCCGGTGCGTGTGTACCCGTCATCGAGCCGCTTGTACGCCAGCGCTGCCGCGATCTCCTCCTCGGGGAGGCCGTAGGCCCGCAGCTCGTGCTCGAGATGCAGCTCCCCTTGGCGCGCAGCGGTGACGCTCGCGCCGGCGTGGAGCACGATGAAGGCGACTTCGGGGTGGCGGGACGCGATGAGCGGCGCAATCCAGCCGCCCTGGCTGATGCCGAACAAGCCGATCCGCCGGCGGTCGACGTCGCCGCGGCCCGCGAGGTATCGGAAGGCCGCCTGGGCGTCGCCTGCCAGCTCTTCGAAGCCCGCGTCCTGCCAGTCGCCTCCCGAAGCGCCCACGCCCCGCTTGTCGTAGGACAGGACGGCCAGTCCCTGGCGCGCGAAGAAGTCGATCCACGGCCCCAGGAAGTTGCGGTCCTCGGGTCCCGAGCCGTGGATGAGCACGATGGCCGGGTGGGGTCCTTTCTTGGGTGGCAGGGTGAGCATGCCGGCCAGAGTCACGTCGCCGTTGCGGAACGAAACCTCTTCCCGGGTGAGGTCGCGGCGGCGCGCGCGGCTCGCGCCGATCGCCGGGTGGTCGCCCTCCTGGTAGAGCAGGCCGGTGATCTGGCCTTTGTCGTCCGGTTCGAACGTGAGGGTCAGGGCCAGGGGGAAGAGGGGAGTCACGATCGCCGGCCCCGCCACGAAAGTTGTCTCCGATCGCGGGTAGAGCGCGCCGAAGCGGCCCGTTGCGTAGTCGAGGACGTAGAGATCGGCCCCGAACTCGCCGAAGGGGCCGACCCAGATCACCCGTCCGGACTCGGTCTCGTAGTTGCCCGTGACCAGCTCGCGCCGGGAGGGCTCCAGGTCGGCCAGACGCAGCATCCGGAAGCGGCCTTCCGCGCCGTCCCGGCGGACGGTCCCGGCGATCTCCTGCGCGTCGGACCGGCCGTTGAACACGAGGGACGAAGGCCCGAGTGGCAGCTCGAAATGGATGCCGGACTCCTGGGACGAGAGGCCCTGGACCGGCAGCGCCGACGGCCCCGACGGCAGGAGGTCGACCGTCGCGCTGCCGGAGGTGCCGTTGAGCCGGAAGACCGTGGCCTCTCCCGCGAGGTCCAACTGTCCAATCCAGCGGCCAGTCAGGAGCGGGCTCTGGGCCTGGAGCATGATCCAGAGAGCATTGAGGAAAAGGTGCAGAAGGATGGGCGTCCCGATCACGGTAGATCCTCCCGTCGGATGCCGTCACCAGAGAAACGCCGGAGGAGCCATTTTGTTAACGGGGCACGCTCCAAAGAAGCTCGCCAGCGATCCAGGAAGGTTCTCACCGCAGAGCCCGGTCTATCGTGTCATGCTGAGCGGGAGTGTAGGATCTAGGGCGGGAAGCCGGCAGTCCTGCTGGTCCCGCGGACTGGTTCGACTCCCCGCGGTGGATGGAGCTGCTGCCGCGGTGGGCGTTGCCGCTGCCACGGCAGCGGTTCAACTTCCCGCGGTGGCTGTAGCTGGTCCCGCGGCGGGCGTTGTCGCCGCCGCGGCAGCGGTTCGACTTCCCGCGGTGGCTGTAGCTGGTCCCGCGGTGGGCGTTGTCGCCGCCGCGGCAGCGGTTCGAACTTCCCGCGGTGGCTGTAGCTGGTCCCGCGGTGGGCGTTGTCGCCGCCGCGGCAGCGGTTCGACTTCCCGCGGTGGCTGTAGCTGGTCCCGCGGTGGGCGTTGTCGCCGCCGCGGCAGCGGTTCGACTTCCCGCGGTCCCAGCAGAGTCATCCAAACACCCTCTAAACAATTTCCAGCCCGAACGTGTCCGACTGTGAGGGGGGCGAATCCACGCCCCGGAGAGGAGCTCCATGTCGAAGCGCGTCGCCGTGCTGTTCGCAACGTTTCTCGCGGTCGTCCTCGGGACGGCCCGGGCTCAGGCTGAGATGCGGCAGGTCCCGTGGCAGGAGCTGCCACAGCGGGTGACCGGCCGGCTGATCGCGCAGGAGGAGCTCGGGATCGCCGGCTGTCCGCAGGACGTCGCCTTGCGCCAGCCGAGCCGCCGGGTGCTCCAATACATCGAGAACACGTTCTACGGTTGGGAAGAGTACGACCTCGCGGCCACGCCGGGAGCGTCCTACTGCGTCGTGATGCGCCAGCCGTACGACCGGGTGCTCACCCCTGCGGAGGCGCAGGTCCTGTTGACGGCGTCGAGTTTCTGGGTCGAGCAGGCGCTGGCCTCTTCCGAGGCGAATACCCTCTCTGCGGGCGATCCCTTCTTTGGAACCCCCATCCCCTGGAAGGGAGATGCGACGCCGGACCTGTCGCCGGACCGGCAGCCGGACCGCGGCGTCGTCGGCTGGGTAGGCCCCGAAGGGCCTGACGAGCCGGAGGGGGAAGGGGAGACGGACGACCACGCAAAGGTCGGTGGGGGGCTGAGCGTCCAGACCGGCGGCGCAGTCATCGGCGGCAAGGACGACCGGACCCGCGTCCCCAACACCAGGGCTTTTCCGCATCAGCTCATCTCGTACCTGAGCTTCCTGACCACCCTCCGGGGCCAGCCGGCGGTCAGCCGCGCCACCGGCTTCCTGGTCGGCCCCTACGTGCTCCTCACCAACGGCCATGTGGTCTGGGACGGGGAGAAGAGGGCGCTGGTACGCAATATGACGATCGTGCCGGGCCAGTACGAGTCCTCGCTCGGCATCGAGCAGCCCGCGGGCGTGCGCAGCGCCGTACGCCTCGCCACCAACCCCGGCTGGGTTGCCACGGGCAAGATCCAGTTCGACTATGCGGCCGCCTTTTTCGATACGCCGTTCGCCGGCATCTCGACCTACATGCCGCTCGCTTTCGACGTCAGCCCGGCCGCGGGATCGACCGTTCACGTCGCCGGCTATCCCGGAGAGGTGAGCAAAAAAGAAACCAAGGCCCAGTGGACGCACTCCGACAAGGTCGTGGGCGTTCTGGGACGGCTCCTGCGCTACAAGGTCGACACCAGCCCCGGCAACAGCGGCAGCCCGGTCTGGCAGGTCCTCGGCGGCGGGCAGGTCCGCGCCATCGCGGTCCATTCGACCGGAGACACCACCAACAACGGCAACAGCGGCGCGCGTCTCGTCGCACAGAACATCGACCTGATTTCGGAATGGATGCGCTGGACCCCGCAGACCCGCAATGGCGTGAATCTGACCATCAACCAGGTGGACGCCCAGAAATGCCCCCTGGTCAAGGCGATCGTCAGCGTCCTCGGCACCAGCGGCCAGCCCGTGCCGGACCTCACCCGCGCCAACTTCACGCTCAACGAGAACGGCGTTCCGCAGGCGGTCGACGTCGAGCAGGCCCAGGTGAGCGACAGCGCCATTTCGGTGGCCCTGGTGCTCGACGCCAGCGGCAGCCTCTCGAGTTTCGACGTCGACAACATCCGGGACGCGTCGCGGCGGTTCGTCGACCTCCTCGGGCCGCGCGACAAAGTGGCCGTCTATCACTTTGCCAACGGCGTGGTCCTCGTCCAGGACTACACCTCCGACAAGGCGCGGGCCAAAGCGGCGATCAATGCCCTCGACAACCGCGGCGGCGCGGTGGGCGACGGGAATGCGACCGCGCTGTTCGATGCCATCATCGAGTCCGCGCAGCACTCCACCCAGGCCCTCGGAAGGCGCGCGCTGGTGGCGATGACCGACGGACAGAACAACACCGGCACGCGCGACCCGCAGGTGCCGATCAACGCCGCCCGCGCCGTCGGCGTCCCCGTGTTCACCATCGGTTTTGGCGGCGTCGACTCTTCCGTGCTGAGCAACATTGCCGTGCAGACCGGCGCCCGTTTCTTCCTCGGCGGCAGCTCGGCCGACCTGCAGGCGATCCTGGCGGCGATCGGCCGCACGTTCGCGCAGCAATACCTCCTGAGCTGGGCCACCGATTTCATCTCCGGCGGCACACAGAACATCGAGGTCACGGTGTCCGACGGCCCCGATTTCGATCAGGAATCCACCACCTATTCCCAGAGCGGAACGACCGGCTGCCCGCCGCCGACCGCCATTTGCGATCCCCGCATCGTCCGGCCCAACGGCGGGGAGGTCTGGACCAAGGGGAAGCAGCAGAGGATCGACTGGACGACCACCGGCCCTTCCTGCGGCTCGACGGTGGGCCTGGCGATCTCGGACGGCTCCGAAATCTGGTACCTGCTGGACACCGCGGACGACGGCTCGCAACCGATCAACATCGACTTCCTGCCTGCCGGCCCGTTGTACAGCGCCGTGGTCGCCGACCGCGCGACCGGCCATACTGCACGTTCCGATCAAACGTTCACCATCGCAGTCCCGGCCAACGGCTTCACCTGTACGAAGGGCCCGGAAACGCTCTGTCTTCTCCAGGGGAGATACCAGGTGCGGGTGCTCTGGCGGCTGCCGCAGGGCGGTGGCGGCTTCGCCAAGGCCGTGGCTCTGGGCGATGCGGCCGGATATTTCTGGTTCGTCGACAAGGCCAACGCCGAGCTGGGCGTCAAGCTGGTCGACGGCCGGGCCGCCAATGCGCACATCTGGGTTTTCTCGGGAGCGCTCACCAGCCTCGACTACTCGATTTTCGTCACCGACTCGAAGACCGGCGACACGCGCGTCTATTCGAGCGTGGAAGGGGAATTCCGCAGCTTCGCGGACGACACCGCCTTCGGTCCGCCTCCGGAGGAAGGCGTTGAATTCGGCGGCGACGCGGAGGTCCTGCCCCAGACGGTGGTGCGGGCCGACGGCTCCCGTCCGTCCTCGCGCTGGCCGGCGGAGGTCGAGCAGGTTCAGGGCGAGGCGCGCTTCGCGATCCTTTCGGCAACCCAGCCCGCAACGCAGAAGGTGCTCTGGTACCAGGGCGACCAGTTGGGGAACGTCATCGTCAGCAGCGAAAACCGGCTCGACGCGGGCGGTACGCCGTTCAACAGCGAGGGGGCCGATGACTTCGTGGTCCCGGCACAGAAGACCTGGCTGGTCGAGGGGATCGACGTCGTGGGCGCCTACTATGGAGACAACGTTCCGCAGGGTCCGGCACAGTCGGTCAACGTCTTCGTCTATGGCGATCAGAACGGGCGGCCCGGCAGTCTGCTGTGCAACCAGCGCCAGCTCCGACCGCGGAGCGGCCTCGACACCGGCTCGTTCGAGGTCAATCTGAGCGGCTCTTGCCGCTTGGCCGCCGGCCGCTATTGGATCGCCGTGCAGGCGAACCAGAACCGGACCACGGCGGGCCAGTGGGGCTGGCTGGAGCGTACGGTCCAAAAGGAGCGAGCCTCGGTGTGGCGCAACCCCGGCAACGGCTACAACACCGGCTGCTCCGACTGGACCCGCCGCTCGACGTGCGGTGCCGGTGACGAGCCCGATTTCGTCTTCCGTCTGCGCGGCCAGGAGACCGCCAGCGGTGGTGGCGGCACCTGCAAGGCCGGCTCGACGACCCTCTGTCTCGGCAGCAAGCGATTCAAGGTCGAGGTCACCTGGAAGGATGCGAAAGGCAAGGTCACTGCGGCGAAGGCCACGTCGCTGGGAGACGGCAGCGGCTACTTCAGCTTCGGAGGGAGCACCCTCGACCTGCTGATGAAAGTCATCGACGGACGCCCGGTCAACAACAGGTTCTGGGTCTTCTACGGCGGCCTGTCCAACGCCGAATACACGCTGACCGTGACCGACGTCTCGACCGGCAATGTAAAGACGTATACGAATCCGAAGGGGAGCTACACCAGCGTCGGCGACACGAGCGCGTTGCCCGGTTTCTGAAGGCGGATATACTCGCGCTGTGCTGTGTCTCGTTGTCCTCTGCCTCGGGCTGCCACTGCTCGTCGCCTGCGCAGGGCAGCCCCGTGTCGTGACAGCACCGGCGCCTCCGCAGGCCGCCGCTCAGGCGAGCGGCACTGAGCCTGTCGAGGCGCCGCCCCGCGAGGCGGACGAGTACAGCCGCTACGAGCTGCTCGATCCCGATTCGTCCCAGTTCCACATCCTTTTCGAGGTGACCGCGATCGCGGCCGCAAGAGTAGCGCAGAGCGGCCAATCGGGACGCTGGCGAAGTTGTCGTATCCTGCCGAGCGGGGGTACAGGCCAGCCTGGAGCATGGCCCCCCTCTTGTGGTAGGAAAGGCCTTGTCGTCCGAACCTTTTCTGGAGGCACCCCATGACCGTCTCGCACTCCTGCCGTCGCGCTCTCTTCCTCTGCCTCGCTTTCTTCTTTGTCGCCGCGACCGCGGTGCCCGCAGCCGGCGCCGACGATCCCGGTGAGGCCCTCCGCGAAGCGGCGCGTGCCGGGGACGTGGCGCGGATCCAGGCGCTGCTCGCCGCCGGGGCGCCGGTCGACGCACCGGCCCGCTACGGCCAGACCCCGCTCTATTTTGCGTCCGAGAAGGGGCACCTTGCCGCGGCGCGGCTGCTCGTCGAGCGCGGGGCCAACGTCAATGCCACGGACCGGTTCTTCGGTGCCTCGGTGGTGGGCATGGCGCTCCAGGGCGAGCACTTCGAGCTGGTGCGGTATCTCCTCGCCCATGGGGCCGAGGACGCCGCTACCGTCCTCGAGGTGGCGATCGATCGCGGTGACCTCGAGCTGGCGCGCGCCGCGCTCGCCACCGGATTCCTCGAGCCGCTCGACCTCGCGGCAGCGCGCCGTGTGACCGCAGGAGAAGGCGTGGCGCCGGCCCTGCGCGATCTGCTCGCCGCGGCCACGGCGAAGCCGCGGCAACGCCCCCCGTACCGGGCTGCACCGGAGCAACTGTCCATCTATGCCGGGCGCTACCGCACGGAGATCGGCAAAGAGGTCACGGTGACCGTGCGCGGCGAAGGCCTTGGAGTCGTTTTTCCTGACCAGGCACGCAGGCCAGGGAGAGACGGTGCTCGGCGCGGTGGCCGAGCGCCGGTTCGACAGTCCCGACGGCAACCTGTCGGTCTTCTTCGGCGGGCGAGGCGGGATCGTCGAATGGGCGCGCGTCAACCGCGGCGGCGAGGTCTCCTTCCTCGGCCTGATGACCTCCGATCCGACGCCGGTGCGGACTGCCGCGCCGGGCCCCGATGAGAAGGCCAAAGCCGAGCCGGCGGCGCTCGCTCCTGCCCGCCCGTGGCCGCAGTTCCGCGGCCCGCGGGCCGCGGGGATCGGCGACGGTCAGGGCGCACCGGCCGCCTGGAACGTCGCGGCCGGCGAAAACGTTCGTTTCAAGACGCCGATCCCGGGCATCGGGCTGTCCAGCCCGATCATCTGGGGCAACCGGATCTTCCTCACCACGGCGGTGAGCAGCAAGGGCGACACGACGTTCCGCACCGGCCTCTACGGCGACCCCACCTCGGTCGAGGACCTCTCCGAGCATTCCTTCCGGCTCTACGCCCTCGACGCGACCAATGGCAAGGTGCTCTGGGAGCGCGAGGTCCACCGCGGCACGCCCCAGGTGCGGCGCCACCTCAAATCGAGCCTCTCCAATGCCACCCCGGCCACCGACGGCGAGCGCATCGTCGTGCTCTTCGGCCCGATCGGCAAGCTCGCCGCCTACGACTTCGAGGGCAAGCAGCTCTGGCAGCGCGACATCGGCATCCTGGACTGCAACGACCCGCAGTCCGGCAGCGCCGAGTGGGGGCACGCCAGCTCACCGGTCCTCTATGGCGACCTGGTGCTCATCCAGGGGGACCGCCGCAAGGACTCCTTCCTCGCCGCCTACCGGCTGGCGACGGGCGAGGAGGTCTGGCGCGTTGCCCGCGATGAGCCCTCGACCTGGGCGACGCCCAACGTGCTCCCCTCACCCTCCGGCGACGAGCTGATCACCAACGGTTCGACGATCCGCGCCTACGATCCGCGCTCCGGCCGGCTCCTCTGGAGCCTGGGGCCGAGCTCCGAGGTCGTGGTCGCGACGCCGGTGGTGGGCGACGGGATGGCCTTCGTGACCGCCGGCTACCCGCCGGTGCGTCCGGTCTATGCCGTGCGACCGGGTCACCGCGGCGACCTGAGCCTGCCCGCGGGCCAGAGCGCGACGCCGGCGGTCGCCTGGAGCCATCCCCGCGGCGGGACCTATATCCCGACGCCGATCCTCTACCGCGGCATCCTCCACACCTGCAACAACAACGGCATCCTCACCTCCTACCGCGCGGAGACCGGCGAGCAGCTCTCGCAGATCCGCCTGAGCGCCGCCGGCGCCTCGTTCTCCGCCTCGCCGGTGGCGGCCGACGGCCGGCTCTACATCGCCAGCGAGACGGGAGAGGTCTACGTCCTGCGCGCGGGCCCCGAGCCGGAGCTCCTCACCATTCAACCGATGGGCGAGACGGTGATGTCGACGCCGGCCATGTCCGGTGGCCTGCTCGTCGTGCGCACCCTCAACCACGTCTACGGGCTCGCCCAGCCGGCGGCCGAGGAGCGGAAGGCCCGGTAGGAGAGTTCCTGGGAGCGCGGGCGTCTCGCCCGCCTTGTCGGCCGGAATGTTAGCGTGCGGCCCGGCCCGCACCTGTCGCCAGGCTTCCTGCCGCCACGCCAGGATTTTCCAAGCTGGCAGAGATGTCTCCCCACAGGCTTGTTCTCTTTTGCAGCACAGGCCGGATTTTCTTGACACAGCCTGTTCGATTGTGTAGCATGGGCTTGGGTCGAAGCGCTACGGGAAGGAGCCCTTGATGCCGATCACTCAAGAGGAGTTAGCCTCACGCCTCCGAATGGCTCGCGAAGCGGCAAGGCTGACTCAGGAGGCGGTTGCGCGCAAGTTGGGACTGCCACGTTCGTCGCTGGCCCAGGTGGAAGCTCGGGAATCGTACTGTCTCGGGACTTGAGCTGGAGGCGTTGGCTCGGCACTATGGCCGGGGAGTCGAGGAGTTCTTCGCCGAGGAATTCCACCCGGAGGAGTCTCTGTTCGCGCTCTTCCGAGCGGAAGCCGGCTTTGCCGAGGCACAAGAGGTTGCCGAGGCAGTCTCCCTCTGCATCGCTTTGGCTCGGCAACTTGCGAACCTCGAAGATCTGCTCGGTATCGACCGGTCTTCCCTCCGTGCACCCGCCTATGCCGATCCCGTGCTCAACTCAAAATGGCAGGGCGTTCGAACAGGGAGCTCGTGCGGCGGCCGCGGAGCGGCGTCGCCTCAACCTGGGCGAGGTGCCTCTCGGCGATATTGAAGACCTCCTACAGAGCCAAGGGATTCGGACGGTCCTCCGAGACCTGCCCCAAGATGTTTCTGGTTTCACCCTCATGGAGCCGAACCTTAGCTTCCTTGTGGTGGCGAACCAGCGTCACCACCCGTTGCGGGCTCGGTTCTCTTGGGTGCATGAGTACGCTCATATTCTGTTCGATCGCAACCTCAAAGGCACGGTCAGTCGGGAGTCGGACCGTGCCGATTTTTCCGAGGTTCGGGCCAACGCTTTCGCTGCTGCTTTCCTAATGCCCGAGCTTGGAGTGCGCGAGTTTCTCGCGGGAATCGGAAAGGGTCAGCCGAGCCGCGACAAATGGGCAATCTTCGACGAAGAAGAGGTGGTCTCCGCCGAGGCGCGAGCCGAACCGGGTTCCCAGGCTCTCCAGCTCTACGATGTCGTGCTCATGGCACATCACTTTGGGGTCAGTCGCCTCGCTGCCCTTTATCGGCTCAAGAACCTTGGCGTGATCTCACAGGCCAAGCTAGACGAGCTGCTGCGCGAAGAGCAGGAGGGTCGAGGAAAGGAGATCGAACGATCGTTACGCCTTGCCGTTCCCCGCAAGGAGAAAGGGAAACGACCGGCGGGCTCAAAAGACTTTCGGTCCCGCTTCCTCGCCTTTGCGGTCGAGGCATACCGGCGAGAAAAAATTTCCCGCGGGAAGCTCTCCGAGCTGGCCTCGATCGTAGATTTCTCCTCTTCAGCATTGGATCGGGTGCTTCGGGCGGTAGGCATGGAGGAAGAGCCGGAGAGCGAGGTCCTCCTACCTGAGGGACTTGAGTGAGCGGAGGCGAGCCAGAGACTGTTGTAATGGACACCTCGGTGCTGATCAACATGGTCATACTCGACCGGCTCGAACTCTTCGGAGCACTCGACCGACTTCAGTTTGTGATTCCTGCCGAAGTCTTGGCAGAGGTGAAAAAGCCCGACCAAAAGAGTCGCGTGCGTGCAGCGCTTGAGGTCGGGATCCTGCAGGAAGTTTCCCTCGACCAGCCATCGGAGCTGGTCCAACTCTTCAAATTTCGCAAGCAGATGAAGCTGGGAGAGGCTGCATGCCTCACGCTCGCGGTATCCAGAGGATGGCTATTTGCTTGCGATGAAAAGCGGAGCGTCCGCAGTGAAGCCAAGAGGCTCCTTGGGCCTGATCGCCTCCTCAACACTCCAGGCCTCTTCCTTCTCGCCATCCGGACAGGCTACTGGACCGTGGATGAAGCTGAAGAGGCAAGATCCGTGTTAGAGAAGAACCGCTATCGGATGGAGATCGGCTCCTTCCGAGAGCTGTTGTAATGAAGAGGTTAGAATGAAAATGCTCATCGACATTTTTGACGTAGGCCACGGTAGTTGTGCTGGAATTACCTGTCCAAATGGCGCCCGTGTAATGATTGATTGTGGTTACCGTTTGGAACCTCCGTGGTTCCCCTCTATAGCCTTTAGAGGAAGCCCGATCGATCTTCTCGCAATCGTAAATCTCGATGAAGATCATGTCGGAGATTTATCTTATCTCTGGCGGGATGTGTCGATCCGTTCCATATTTAGCAACCCAACTGTCCATGCGGATGCGCTCGCGGCGATGAAACGCGCTGGAGGTATGGGAAGAGGAGTGCGGATGATGCAGGGCATCCTCAAGCGCTTTGGATCAGGACTGGTTGGTAGTATCGCCGATGGCGGGGGTGTTCGAGCATGGGCCTACTTTAATCAATATGGAAATGACTTCACCGATACGAACAATCTTAGCTTGGCCGTTTTCATCCGTTATGGCGCTTTCACGATCTTGTTTGCCGGTGATCTAGAGACTGCTGGTTGGCGTGCACTGTTGCGGCAGCCCGGTTTCGTCGCAGATCTTGCCTCCGTCACTGTGTTTGTGGCTTCCCACCACGGACGGGAGAACGGATGCTGTGAAGATGTGTTTCAATTCTGTCAACCTGATGTTTTTGTTATTTCTGATGCTAGGCGCCGCTATGCTAGTCAAGATACGACAGATCGGTATCGATGGCGCGCACGAGGCATTCCGGTTTTACCATTGCCCAGTCTCAGGCGACGTTTCGTACTGACTACCCGATGCGAAGGAACGATTCATATCGGGGTACAATCCAATGGTCAATATATCATTGTGCCGGAGCGATCAGCCCCGGAGTTCACTTGGCCACTGGCTATTGCTGAACGCTCTGCGCTCGTGCAGTTAAAGGTTCCGGAAATCTGGCCCTTTGATATGCACCGTCGTCGGTTGCCGCTACCCTTCGCTCCGTTTGGACTTCGACGGCCCTGATCCGTCTCCGCAGCAAGGCGGCGGACCGGCGAGAGATCAGCATGGACCGACTGGAGCAGGAAGCTCTGGCAGAGAAGGCGGAAAGGTGGATGGAGGAACGTCTGGGCAGTGCGTACGATATGCTTGCCGAGGACTCGTCAGAGATCGAAGTCGAGAACCCTTTCGCGGTTCAGGTGGGCCTTTGCTCGCGGAGTGACGCCGCAACGGGCTATCGCGCAGCCGTCAACGGGTTCGACCAGTGCAGCCCGGAAAGAGGGAGAAGTCGCCGTCCGTCGTGCAGAGACTGGCATTGATGCTCGATCGCGAGAGCAGCCAGGTGAGCGTCGGTCGTCAAAGTTTCCGCCAGCGCCGAGCGTTTCGAAAAGATCGAAGACGATCGCAGCATGGTGCCGGCCGGGTTCGAGGATGATCACCTGCGGCTGGGCAAGCCAAGCACGGATCTCGTCACAGGCGAGAGAGACTGACAGAGGCTCACGAAAGACGACACGCCGGGTGGACAGGCGAATAAATCCCAGCATCACCGCCCAGCAGAGCCCCACCGGGTGCGAGCTGCTCATCGTCGCCTCCCACCAGCGCCGCGCGGGCACATGAAACATCGACCCGCGGTTGTGAGCGTGGAGGATGAGGTTGAGGTCAGGTAGGATCACCCGCGGTGCTTCCGCGCAAGCTCTTTGGCTTCGATCTCGTCCGACAGCCGATTCATCTTGTCGGGATCGATACCCGGCTCGAGACCGTCGAGGAAGGCCCGGATCCTGAACTTCGACGGATGGACAGGCATCTCCGTCCTTCCGAGGCCGGTTCTCAGGGGCTCGTTGACTGTCACCTTGAGACCTTTGCCGCTGCTTCCGGTCGCATGAATGCATCATGCTTGTTCCGGCCGGTCGATGTCAAGATGCGTTGACCTGCCCCTACGCTACACTGCGTGAGGCTCCAAGAGGTCCCGAAGAGGAGGGCACACCGCGTGGCAGGCCACTTCATCGTCTGCGGTATGGGGGACGTGGGATACCGGATCGTGGAGCTCCTGCACCGGCTGGGCGAGAGCGTGGTCGTGATCACGGAGCGGGTCCGGGACGAGCGGCGGCAGACGGCCGAGGCTTTCGGCGTCCGTATCCTCCTGGGTGATGCCCGCAACGACCGCCTTTTGGAGGAAGCCGGCCTCGCGACGGCACAGGCGGTGATTGCTGCGACGGGTGAGGATCTGGTCAACATCGAGGTCGCTCTCGACGTCCGCCGCCGGCGACCTGATTTGCCGGTCGTCGCGCGACTGTTCGACCAGATGCTCGCCCGCCAGCTCGAGACCTCGCTCGCGATCCGCCGGGCGCTCGGCATGTCGGCTCTCGCCGCGCCCAGCTTCACGGCCGCGGCCCTGGGCGACGCGGTCCTGGCGAGCCTCTCACTCGGTGACGACGCGTACGTGGTCGGACGCCAGGAGGTGGGAGCAGGTCCGCTGGCGGGCTGCCCGACCGTGGATGCCGTGGCCCGCCGCTTCGGCCTGCTGGTCCTGGCGCGGGAACGGCCGGAGGAGGAGCCCCTGGCCTTGCCGGCGGGGGAGGAGCCGCTCAAGCCCGGCGACCGTCTCTCCCTCCTCTGCCGCAAGGAGGACTGGGATGCGCTCTTCAATCCGACGGAGGTGCCGCTCCTGGACCAGAGGAAGCCGCTCCTGCATCACCTCCGCCAGCGGCTCGCGCGGCTCGGCCGCCGGATGGTCTCCGCCTGGCTCGACGAGCCGTTGGCGCTGCGTGCGATCTTCCTCGCCCTGTGCCTCCTCATCCCGCTTTCGATCCTCTTCTTTCGCTCCTATCTGCGGGCGTCCGTGGCGGATGCGGTCTTCTTCACGGTGACCAGCCTGCACGGCGAGGTCGGTCTCACCGAGGCCGGGCCCGAGATCAAGATGTACGAGATCCTGCTGATGGTTCTCGGCTCGATCACGGTGGCCACCATCTACTCGATGCTCACCGACTACCTGGTGGGCTCGCGGCTGCGCAAGCTCATTGGTAGTCCGCCGATGCCGGCGTCCCGCCATGTCGTGGTCGTGGGCATGGGCAACGTCGGGTATCGCGTCGTCGATGAGCTGGTGGCGCTGGGGGTGCCGGTCGTGGCGGTGGACGCTGATCCGGACGGCGCCTTCCTGGCCACCGTGCGGACCAAGGCGCCGCTGGTCGTGGGAGATGCGCGCCTGGACGACACGTTGCTCCGCGCGGGGCTGCCGAAAGCCCGGGCCGTGGTCGCGGCGACCAGCGACGACGCCGTGAACCTGGGGATCGGCCTCGCCGCCCGGCGCATGAGCCCGAAGATCCGCACCGTGGTCCGCCTCTTCGACCCGGACTTCGCCGGCAAGGTCGAGAGCACCCTGGGCATCGACGTGGCCTTCGGGGCCTCCCGGATCGCCGCTCCCACCTTCGTCGCCGCCGCGCTCTTCTCGGACGTGGTCAAGGCGTTCCTCGTCCAGGACCGCCTCTTCGTCCTCCAACTGCGCAAGGCCGGCGCCGAATGGGCCGGCGCCAAGCCTTCAGCGCTGCGTACGGAGCGCGGAGTCCACGTCCTTCTGAGGAACCGGGAGTTGGCCACGTCCGGCGTCACCGGCGCCCGGGAAAGGCCGCTGGCCGACGACGAGGAGATCCTCGTGGGCCTGTGGCGTCGCCTCGAGCCGGCCTGGACGCGGGCGGCCGGTGGTGAAGCCTGACTCCTACCAATACTTCCAGCGCGGGACCACGTGCTCCTCGAAGGCGAACGGACTCTCGGCGCCGGGGGCGACCACGACCCGCACCCAGCCGACCAGAGGTGAGCCGGGGACCTGGAGGCGCGTGAGGTTCTTCAAGCGCCGGCGCGTGGTGCGCCGGACGAGCGGGTGATCGACGGTGTAATTGTGGCCGTCCCCATGGGCCAGGAGCACCGGACGCGGGAACCGTTCGGCCTCTTCCTCGACCGCCAGGATGAACGGGTTGAACGCCCGGCGGTAAGAATCGTCGACGGGATTCTCGAAATCCGCGTTCGCCTGGAAGCCGAGCACCACTGCCGAGGCGTTCGCAGCCCTGGCCTCGGCGAACGTCTCGCGCACCCACGCGGCTGCCGCTTCCGTCCTCCGGCCCGCTTTGTCGTCAGGGGGTTCGATGCGCCAGGTGGTATCCAGACCGTTCATGCTTCCCGGCATGTGAGCGGTGGCGAAGACGATCCCCTGGTGGACCCAGCGGGCGTTCTCGACGAATTCGGGATAGGGCTCGCGGCCTCCCTGGCTGACCAGCGACAGGCGGCTGCCGCCCAGGCTGCGGGTCGGGTCGGCGAAGAAGATCTGACGGAGGCGGTCGAGCCGTTCGCGCGGCACGAAGCCGCCGGAGCCCGGCTCCCAGCAATCCACCCATTCGTTGTCGCCCGGGGTATAGATCACCGGGTGCCGCAGACCGTTGAGCCAGCCGAGGGCTTGCCGGTAGTGCTCGTCGGTGCAGGGCCGCCAGAAGATGTCGCCCACGTGGACGACGAAGCCGAGGTCGTGGGCGTCGAGCGACTGCAGGACGAAGCGGTACTGGATCTCCTCCCACGCGTAATAGGGAGCGTCGCCCAGAACGGCAAAGGAAAAGGTCCCCGGTGGATTCGGCGTCGGCGCTTCCGGACCGCGGGTGAGCAGGAACACCACGACGAGAAATCCGAGCACGACGAGCCAGGTCTTCCAGCGCTTCATCACGTATCGATCACTCCACAAGAATGGGCGCCTCGGCGTCGTCGCGCTCGGTGACCTGTCCGATGATCGCGGCGTGGACGTAGCCTGCCGCACGGAGAGCCTCGACGCAATCGGCGGCGCGCTCCGCCGGCACGCCGGCCAGGAGGCCGCCGGAGGTCTGGGGATCGAAGAGCAGCCCCAATCGCTCGTGCCCGGCGAAGGCCGCGGCATTCGCAATGGCGGACACGGCGCGCTGATTCGCCGGCTGCAGCGAGCTGGCAAGCCCGCGTTGCAGGCACGGCAGGGCTCCTGCCAGGGCAGGGACCTCGGCGAGACGCAGCTTCGCGCCGAGACGCTGCGGCCGCAGCATCTCCAGGAGATGGCCGGCGAGGCCGAAGCCGGTCACGTCCGTGCAGCCGCGGGCTCCATGATCGCGCAGGATCGTGGCCGCGGCCCGATTGGAGGCCAGCATCGAGGCGATCGCCTCCTCGATCCATGCCGCCTTGGCCTGCAGCCGCATGTGCGCGGCGAAGAGGACGCCTGTGCCGAGAGGCTTGGTGAGGAGGAGCGCCTCGCCAAATTGCAGCCCACCCTTGCGCAGGATCCGGGCAGGATCGATCAGGCCGTTCACCGTGAGGGCCAGGCCGAGCACGGAGGCTTCCGCGCTGTGCCCGCCGAGCAGCGTGGCGTCCAGGGCCGTGAGCTCGCGCAGGACCCCGCTGAGCAGTTGATAGAGCGTCTCCTCGGTCACCTCCTCGGAGGCGAAAGGGACCAGCGCGGCGGCCAGCGCGCTATGCGGCGCCGCGCCCATGGCAAACAGGTCGCTGCAACTGTGGAGCGTGGCGATGCGCCCGAAAAGGAATGGATCGGAGACCAAAGCCGGCATGTAGTCGACGCTCTGGACCAGCGCCCGGCCCGGCGGCACGGAGAAGACCGCGGCGTCATCCGGCGCTTCCAGGCCGGCGAGCACGGCGCCGGTACGTGCGGCATCCTGCCAGGCCGTGCCGTGCTCTGCGCGCAGGCGGGCGATCACGCGGTCGAGCGTAGTGTTGCCCACCTTGGCCGCGCAGCCGAGGCAACGCATGTGAGCCCTTTGCCGGAGCCCGGCCAGCCCGTCGCCGGCCTCACCGGCCGCGGGCTCCTCCTGCATCACGGGCAGGTCCTCGAACTTGGCCATGAAGCGGCGGTCGATGCGGTCCTTGAGGCGCCAGAAAAAGGCGGAATGGCCCGCCAGCCAGCGGCGCGAGGCCACCGCCCGGCCGTCGCCGGTGCCGAGGAGGCCCAAATGATGGCTCTGGGGACGGTACATCCGCAGCGGCCGGCCGGCAAACGACGCCCGCAGGTTGTCCACGAGCGGCTTGGCCATGCGGACGGCGAAGACGCCGGACTTGGGACGGGCTTCGCCGTCGATCGTCGCCACGTCACCCACGGCGAAGATCCAGGGGTGATCGACCGCCTGGAGCGTCGGCGTCACGCGGACGAACCCCTCCGCCGTGGTGGCCAGCCCGCTCGCCGCGACCCAGGGCGGCGCCGAGACCTGGGTGACCCAGAACACGGAGTCCGCCTCCAGGAAGCTCGCCGGTCGCAAGGCGCACGCCCTCCGGGGTGACCTCGACGACCCTCGTGCCGATGCGGACCGCGATGCCGCGTTCCATGAGCAGCCGGGACAGGATTTTGCGCACGCGCGGGTTGTGGCCCGGCAGCAGATGTGGGCCCTCGTGCACGACGGTGATGGAGCCTCGCCGGCCGAGCTGGTGGTGCATGGTCAAGGCCAGCTCCACACCGCCGGCGCCGCCGCCGACGAGGACGAGGCGCTGCTCGCGCTGCGCAGCCGCGGCCTTCACCCGCTCCCAGCCCGCCAGGAGCTGCGGTACCGGCTTGGCGGGGATGGCCCAAGCCTCCGCGCCCGGCACGTCCCGCAAGCTCGGCGTGCTGCCGATGTTGAGGGAGATGACGTCCGCATGCATCGGCGGCCGGCCGCCCACGTGGACGAGACGGGCCTCCGGCTCCAGGCCCTCGACGTGGCCGAGCACGAACGTCGCGCCGGCGAAGGCGCACAGCCGGCGCAGGTCGATGTGCATCTCCTCCCACGAATAGAAGCCCGCAACATGCCCGGGCAGCATGCCCGAGTAGGGTGCGGAAGAGACGTCGCTCACCAGCGTGACGCGCACGCCGGGCAGCGGCCGCATCCCAAGCATGCGGAGAGCCAGGGCATGAGAATGCCCGCCGCCGAGCAGCAGCAGGTCCCGTGCGTAGGGAGCTTCGATCATGGAGTCAGGCTGGCGGTCGAGTGGTGTCAAAGCGGGAGGAAGAGCACCTGCGCTTCGTGCTCTCCCTCTCGGGATGCCACGACGACCAAGCGGATCTCATCGATCGCCCGGCCAATCGGCTGCTCGGAGCTCACCTCGATGAGACCAGGCATCGGAAGGCCGGCCCGGACACGAGCCCAAGCGGCCGCCGTCATGGTGCCAACGTCGTGGGTCAGCACCAAGCGCCCTTCGCGGGCTGCCCATTCCAAGACCTCCTCATCGGGGGCCTCCGCAAGGGGAGTGTCCTGCACGCGGACCAGATCGAGGTCGGGAAGGACTCGCAACAGCCCACGTACGATGCGGCCGTCAAAGTTCTCGTCGGCGGCCAGGCGAAGCATCAGGCCGCGCTTGCCCGTGCCTTCTGCATGCGGGCGAGGAGCCGCTCGCGAAACTCCTGGTAGCCGGGGCGTGACTCGATCTCACACCGTAGCTCCCGGTGCTCCCGCGCACGCCTGTCCAGGTACTCTTCGACCTCGGATCGATGCCGGAGGTAGTAGGTGATGACGGCGTACACGTCCGCCAGCGGGACCGACGAGTAGTCCTGAGCGATCTCCTCGGGAGTCGCCCCGCTCTTGAAGGCTCCGATGACCGTGTCGAGAGTGACACGCGTCCCGGCCACACGGATCACACCGCTGTCCTCAGCCAGGGTCAGAGGCACGGGATCGGACACGGCGGGCAGGTTCATGAGCATGGCTCCCTGAGGATTGTACTGGAATACGGGCTCGTATCCGAAGGGGCGGTCGCGGCTAGCAGGCCCACGGGCGGTAGCACAGTATAAACACGGATCGCCATGATGCCAGGGTGGCTCTCCTTGACGACCTGGACAGGATTGCGCCCGCAGCGTAACGTTGCGACATGGTGCCTGTGCAGAGGACGGTCGAAACCATCCCGGAGCCATCGCGCTGGGAAGATCTCCTTGGCCCCTTCTACACCGTGAGCACGGTTTCGAAGCTCCTGGGAGACGTCTCCCGCCAGGCGGTTGCCAACCGCCGCGCCCGGCGGACGCTGCTCGGTCTGCGGACGGCTGACGGCGTCGTTGTCTATCCTGCCTTCCAGTTCGACGAGCACAACGGTACCCTGCCGCGTCTGCCGGACATCTTGCAGTGCTTCCGGAATACCGGCGTCGATGATTGGACCCTGGCAGGCTGGCTGGTCGCGCCGTCTCGCTCGCTGGAGGGGCATTCCGTGGTGGATTGGCTGCGTCAAGGGCGAGAGATCGAGCCGGCCCTCGGCACCGCCCTTGATGCGGCGCGGCGCTTTTCCCAGTGAGCCGCGGCTGGCAGCTCCAATAAGGAGGGTCCCACGGAGATGGACCATGAGTTCACTGTGAACCTGCCCGACGATGTCTATCGGGCGGCTAGAAACATGGCAGACCGGTCGGTGGCGGAACGCCTGAGCAGGGCTTACGACATGCTTGCCGAGGACTCGGCAGAAGCCGATGTCGAGAGTTCTTTCGCGATCCAGGTGGAAGCCCTTCTCGGTGAGTGACGCACCACTTCCCGGTGTATACTTAGGCGTATGGCTCGCATGCAGGTTTACCTCCCCGACGACCTGTACACACAGGTGAAGGCCCGCGGTCTTCCGGCCTCGGAGCTGCTTCAGAAGGCTGTGCGCGCGGAGCTGCGACGGCTGGATCTGCTCGCCGAAACCGACCGCTACATTACGGATCTGGTCGCCGAGGTGGGGCCACCCGCCGCATCTGATCGGACGCGCGCCGCCGCCGTCGCGCGGCGGCTTGCGCGACAGCGCACGCGTCAGGCGGGCTGACCGCCGTGCTGGTCCTCGATTCGGGCGGAGTCAGCCGTTTGGCCGAGCGGTCCCGGCAGGTGGCAGCGCTGATCCTGGCGCTTCGCGAAGAGGGGCTGTGGCCGCCCCTTGTTCCCTCCATCGTGCTCGTGGAGTGTTTGCACGGGCATCCGGGCCGCGACGCTCTCTCCAACAGCTTTCTCAAGACGTGCGATCTCGTGGAGGAGATCGGCGAGCCGCTGGCACGGCGAGCTGCGCTGTTGCGGAGGTTGGCACGGCGAGGCTCCGCGGTCGATGCGCTCGTAGTCGCCTTGGCCGAGCCAGGCGGAACGGTGCTCACCTCGGATCCTGGCGATCTCGGCGCTCTCGCTCAATACGCACACGACGTCATCGTGGAGAAGGTCTGACGGGCGCAGCACGGTGTAGAGAGGGATCGCCGTGATGCTCTCGCGCTGAATCGAAAGCAGCCGGCGCTTGGAGAGCAAGCGGAACGCCTCCTGCACTGAGTCGCTTCGACAGGCCGGTTCCCTCAGAGATGTCCAGAAGGCTTATCTGGACCGTGGCCTCGCCGGCCATCTTCGCCGATCCGGACGGGAATCAGTTCGTCTTGGGGTCGGCGTAGGGCTTGCCAGCGAACGAGATGGACCAGCCAAGCGTCAGTTCCGTCGTATCATCCTGAGCGTAGCGAGAGGATCTGGGCGGTGGCCGGTCCCGGAGCCGGCGACCGGACCTGCCGCTCCAGCGACGGGCCTCGCGAGCCGCGTCGGCTCCTGGGATGTCGAGGCCTGCGGGCCCACGCGATCCCCGGCGCGGACCGCGGGTCGCGCTCCTGGTTTCGTGGTTCCCGTCATCCGCCTCGCAAAACGCGGCCCCGTCTTCCGCTCCGTGTGGCCGGGACCGCGAAGCCCGCTGCGCGGACCGTGGGTCCGGTCACGCGGACCGCGGTCCCTGTCACTGGCTTCGCCAAACCGGATGCACATTGGCGGGTCCGGTCACAGGACCCGTGGTCCGTGTGGGGCGTTGCGCGGTCCCTGTGACCGGACTCGCGGTCCGGGTCGCGCGGAGTCTCAAAGGCTCCGGGTGCTGCATTTGCGAGGATGGGACGCGCCGGACCGGCGAGGCCGACCCGATCAGAAAAATCTCTCGCGGGCCTTTCAGGCCGCATTGGTTGGTTGCCTTTCTACCCGGGGCATCGGCCTGCGGCCTCAGCCCCGGGCTATGCTCTGCCGGCCCGTTGGGCCGGGTGGCGAGCCAACTCCGCATCTGACCCGCCACCTTTCCATCCAGTCAGAGGGCCGGGTGGTGGCGCCCCTCTCCCGCTTGGGGTGGGCGTGTGGTGGCCGCGCGGGGGAGGGGTCGGGGGAGGGGAGAGCGCGTGTCGGCTATACTTGTCGGGACCCGGGGAGGGGCGCCCGGCACTGCTTTGCCCCGCCCGCCTGGAAAGGAGAGCCCTCGATGGCCGTGAAGGATCAGGAACCGACCGTGTTGACCGCGACCGCCGGAGGGCCGGCCGGTGAGACGGCGGCGCCCGCGGAGCCGGTCTTCAAGGAGGAGGCCCTCGAGACCATGGCCGAGGCGCGCCAGCGGTGGGAAACGGCCGGCGCCAGGACCCAGGCCCAGGTGCCCTTCTGGAAGAAGGACTTCACGACCGTCTCCGGCATGGAGGTGCCCCACCTGGTCACCCCTGAGCAGGTGGCGGGCATCGACCCGATCGCCGACCTCGGCATCCCGGGCGAGTTCCCCTATACGCGCGGCATCCACCCCACGGGCTACCGGGGCAAGCTGTGGACCATGCGCCAGTTCGCCGGCTTCGGCACGGCGGCGGACACCAACCAGCGCTTCAAGTATCTCCTGTCCCAGGGGCAGACCGGCCTGTCCGTGGCCTTCCACCTGCCGACCCTCTACGGCTACGACTCCGACCACCACATGTCCAAGGGCGAGGTCGGCAAGTGCGGCGTGGCGGTCGACTCCCTGGCCGACATGGAGACGCTGTTCGACGGCATCCCGCTCGGCGAGGTGACGACGTCGATGACCATCAACTCGACGGCGCCGATCCTCTTCGCCATGTACCTGGCGGTCGCCGAGAAGCAGGGGGTGGACATCGCGCGCCAGGTCTCGGGGACGCTCCAGAACGACATCCTCAAGGAGTACATCGCGCAGAAGGAGTACATCTATCCGCCGCGGCCGTCGATGCGGCTGATCACCGACCAGTTCGCCTTTGCGGCGCAGCACGTGCCGCGCTGGAATACGATCTCGATCTCGGGCTATCACATCCGCGAGGCCGGCTCGACGGCGCTCCAGGAGCTGGCCTTCACCCTGCGCGACGGCATGGAATACGTCCGGTACGGCGTCGACGCCGGGCTCGACGTGGACGAGTTCGCGCCGCGGCTGTCGTTCTTCTTCAACAGCCACAACGACTTTTTCGAGGAGATCGCCAAGTTCCGGGCGGCGCGCCAGATCTGGGCGCGGGTGATGCGCGAGCGCTACGGCGCCAGGAACCCGCGCTCGTGGATGCTGCGTTTCCACACCCAGACCGCCGGCTGCTCGCTGACCGCGCAGCAGCCGATCAACAACGTGGTGCGGACCACGGTGCAAGCGCTTGCCGCGGTGATCGGCGGCACGCAGTCGCTGCACACCAACGCCCTCGACGAGACCCTCGCCCTGCCAACCGAGGCGAATGCCCGCACGGCGCTGCGGACGCAGCAGATCCTCGCCCACGAGTCGGGGGTGATCAACACGATCGACCCGCTCGGCGGGAGCTGGTTCGTCGAGGAGATGACCCGGCGGATGGTGGACGGCACCCTCGACTATTTCCGCCGGATCGACGACCTGGGCGGCATGGTGGAGGCGATCGAGGCCGGTTTCCCGCAGCGCGAGATCATGGACGCCGCCTTCGCCTACCAGCGTGCCTTCGAGGAGAAGGAGAAGCTCATCGTCGGGCTCAATGCCTTCCAGATGGAGAACGAGCCGCCGATCGACATCCTCTATATTCCGGACGATCTGGCGGAGCGGCAGGTCGGTTCGCTCGACGCGGTCAAGGCCCGGCGCGACCGGGGAGAGGTCGAGCGCACGCTCGATGCCCTCAAGACGGGCGCCGCGGGCAGCGAGAACACGATGCCCCTGATCCTCGACTGTGCGAAGGCCTACTGCACGGTGGGCGAGATCAGCGACGCCCTGCGCGACGTCTTCGGGACCTACGAGGAGCCGGCGGTCTTCTGACCGCGGAGGGCGCCCATGTCGATCTCTTCTGCGGCAGTGCGGGACCTGCTTCTCTACATGCTGTGGGCCGACCGCACGACGCTCAGCGCGGTGCGGGCGGTGTCGCCCGACGACTTGACCCGCGAGGCCGGGGTCAGCTTCGGGTCTCTCCTCGGCACCATGGTCCATACGCTCGGCTCGCAGAAGCTCTGGCTGTCGCGCTTCTCGGGCCAGCCGCTGGACCACCGGCCCAGGCTGGAGGACTTCCCGGACCTCCTCTCCTGGATCCATGGCTGGGAGGAGATGGCCTCGGAGGTCGAAGCCTTCGTCGCCAGCCTGACGGACTCTCACCTCGCCGACCTCATCACCTGGACCAGCTCGGAGGGCGAGACCCGCACCGCACCGCTCTGGCAACTGGTGCTCCACCTGGTGAACCACACCTCCTACCACCGCGGCCAGGTGACCTCTCTCCTGCGCCAGCTCGGCCACCAGCCCCCCGCGACCGACCTGGTCGACTATCTTTTACGATAACTACCCCCCGATCGCGATTTCTGGCCTAAGATAGGCCACGGATTCTGCGACGGAGGGTATCCCTATGACATTCCAGATGGTTCTGGCCACGATGCGCCAAGTCTCTCGCCGTGCCCTGCCTGCCGCGCTGGGAGGGCTGCTCCTGCTGGGCGGAGCGGCCGGCGCGCGGGCGGAGGGACGGATCGCGTTCACCAAGATGAAGGCTGAAAGGTGTGAGGAGGGCGGTGCCTGCGAATGGCGGCTGGCCTGCCGGATCGGCAGCGGCCGCGACCAGGAGATCGTCGCCGGAGAGGTCGTCGGGGCCAGCTCGCTGGACATCAACAAGACGTTCGACGTCCAGAGCTTCCCGGTCGCCCTGGCCTGCACCCTGTTCGAGGACGACGGCTGGTTCTCCGAGGCCTGGGACGAGGTGCAGAAGGAGTCGATCAGCATCCCCGGAGGCGGCGACTATGTGCTGAAGCTGGGGAGCGAGGACGAGGGCACGGTGCATGTCACGCTGGCCGTGGACAGCCTGGAGATCGGGACGCCGCCAGCACCGCCTGCACCGGCTGCGGCCAAGGAAAAGAAGCCCGCGGCGGCGCGCACGTGGATCGGCGTCTACGAGAAGCTGCCGGGCGGACGCGCGGTGGTGGTCGGCCTGCCCTGGGACCGCTTCAAGGCGCGGTCGGACCGGCTCGCCGCCAAGGGGTCGCACCCGGCCATGCTGGAGACCTGGATGGACGGCAGCCAGCGCCTGTGGAGCGGCATCTTCTACTCCGGCCCGGAGAAGAGCGAGATCGTCACCGGCCTGGAGTGGGAGGCCTTCTCCGGGAAGTGGAAGAACCTCACCGACGACGGGATGCGGCTGGTGGACGTCGTCATCTACGAGCAGGGGGGGAAGCGCTTCTTCAACGGCCTCTTCCACAACGGATGGGACCCGGAGTCGTTCTGGGTCGGGCAGGACAAGGACGAGTTCCAGAAGAAGTGGTACGAGCTGTCGGGTCAGGACCTGCGCCTGGTCGACCTCGAGCATTACCGGTCGGACAGCGGCAAGCGCCTCTATGCCGGCGTTTTCCGGGCCGGCGCCGGAGGTTACGGCCTGTGGTTCGAGTACGACTGGGACAAGCTCTACAGCGAGTGGAAGAGGGCGAGCGACGGCGGCACGCAGATCTTCGACATCGAGGGCTACACCGAGGGCGGCAAGCGCCTCTTCGATGCCGGGCTCCACAGCGGGCTCAAGGGCGACCTGCAGCCGCCCGCCGAGTGGCCGGCCTTCGCGGCCAAGTGGAAGGAGCTCCTCGGCCAGGGCCTGCGGCTGGTGGACCTGGAGACGTTCTGACCTCACCCCCCGGGAAAGGGGGGTGGGGGTGAGGTGTTACAATCGCGCGCCATGAGGGACAGACCGATTCGCATCCTGATCGCCAAGCCGGGCCTGGATGGGCACGACCGTGGCGCGAAGGTGGTGGCGCGGGCCCTGCGCGACGCCGGCTACGAGGTGATCTACACCGGGCTGCGCCAGACGCCGGAGCAGATCGCCTCGGCCGCCGTCCAGGAGGACGTCGACGCGGTGGGGCTCTCGATCCTTTCCGGGGCGCACAATGCGCTGCTGCCCGAAGTGACGCGCCTGCTCAAGGAGCAGGGAGCCGCGGACATCCTGGTCTTTGCCGGCGGCATCATCCCGGCGCAGGACGTCGCAGTGCTCAAGGGCTCGGGCATCGACGAGATCTTCCTGCCGGGGACCTCCACCAAGGACATCGTGCGCTATCTGCAGGACCGCATCCAGGCGGCCTGATCCCGTCGCCAAATCTCGCGGAGGAGCTATGAAGAGACGTATTCTGCTGGCCGACGACAGCGTCACGATCCAGAAGGTGATCGAGCTGACGTTCATGGACGAGGACTACGACGTCCGAGCGGTCAGCAACGGCGACGACGCCATTGCCGCGCTGCCGGAAGCTCGACCCGGACTTCGTCATCGCCGACGTGCACATGCCCGGGGCCAACGGCTATGAGGTCTGCAGGCGCGCCAAGGCGACGCGCCCGGACCTGCCGGTGCTGCTGCTCGTGGGCACTTTCGAGCCGTTCGACGAGAGCCAGGCGCGTGCCGCGGGCGCCGACTCGTTCCTGAAGAAGCCTTTCGATTCCCAGGAGCTGCTGCAGCGGGTCGACGAGCTGCTCGCCCGGTCTCCGTCGGCCCGGGTCGCCGAGCTGCCCCTCTCGCTGTCCGAGCCGGAGCCGGACCTTTCGGTCACTGATCCCATGGCCCAGGCGGCCGGGGCCCCTCCCGCCCCGGCTTGGCCGGAGTGGCCCGAGGTGCAGGCCGAGCCGGAGCCGCCCCTGCAGAGCCCGTTCCTCGACGAGGAGAGCCCCTTCGTCCTGGAGGAAGACCGCTCGGCCCTGGCCTACGCGGCTCCGGAGACCGCCTTCCCGGTGGACGAGCCGCTGTTCGACCTCGAGAGCCCGCAGGTCTCGCTCGACGAACCGGTGTTCGCCGACCCCGTTTTTCCCGAAGTGAGCAGCCCGGCCGGCTTCGCCGCGACGCCCGAAGAGCGGCTCGGTGTGCCGCTGGAGGCGGCGCCTCTGGTGGACAGCTTTTCCGAGATGGAAGCGCGGATCGAGGCGCCACCTCCGCCGTCGTTCGCAGCCGCGCACGAGCCGGAGTCTTCCTGGTCCGCCCCGCCGCCGTTGGCGACCCCTCTACCGGCGCCTTTATCGGCGCCTTTAGCGGTAGGTTCGGTCACCCCTGCATCCGCCAACGGCGGCGGCGGGCTGAGCGACGACGACGTGGATCGGATCGCGCGGCGGGTCGTCGAGCTGCTGGGCGACAAGACCGTCCGGGACGTCGCCTGGGAGGTCATCCCGGACATGGCCGAGGTGGTCATCCGGGAGCGCCTGCGCGAGCTCGAGAGCCAGGCCGAGGACCTGTAGGGAACCCCTCACCCCCTGACCCCCTCTCCCATCCGCCCTCGCGACCCCCCGGGAGAGGGGGAAGAAATACGAGAGGCGAGGGATTTCCCTTGCGGCGAGACAACGACGAGACAGACGACGAGGCAGACGTGACCGAACCCGGCCGGCCCGCAACGGGCCTTGACATGGATAAGCGTTTCGATCCCCGGAGCTACGAGCAGAAGTGGCAGCAGCGCTGGGCCGAGCAGGGCATCTTCCGCGCCACCGCTGCGGACACCCCTTCGGGCCGGTCCTCCTACTGCATCATGATCCCGCCCCCGAACGTCACGGGGAAGCTGCACGTCGGCCATGCCCTCCAGTCCGCCCTCCAGGACCTGCTGACCCGCTGGCGCCGGATGCAGGGCAGGAACGCCCTCTGGCTCCCCGGCACCGACCACGCCGGCATTGCCACGCAGCTCATGGTCGAGCGCCAGCTCGCCGCCGAAGGCCTGCGCCGCCAGGACCTCGGACGGGAGGAGTTCCTGAAGCGTATGTGGGAGTGGACGGAGCAGTACCACGGCAACATCCGCCGCCAGCTCGACCTCCTCGGCGCGAGCTGCGACTGGAGCCGGGAGCGCTTCACCCTCGACGCCGGCCTGTCCCGCGCCGTGCGCGAGGCGTTCGTCCGCCTCTACCGCGAGGGCCTCATCACCCGCGGCGAGTACCTGGTCAACTGGTCGCCCGCCCTGGGCACCGCCGTCTCGGACCTGGAAGTGGAGAGCCGCACCGTCCAGGGCAAGCTCTACCATGTGGCCTATCCCGTGGAGGGAAGCGACGAAAGAATCGTCGTCGCGACCACCCGGCCGGAGACCATGCTGGGCGACACCGCCGTGGCCCTCAATCCGGAGGACGAGCGCTACAGCCATCTCCTCGGTAGGGCGGCCGTCCTGCCGCTCGTCGGCCGGCGGCTCCCGTTCATCGCCGACACGGCGGTCGACCGCGAGTTCGGCACCGGCCTGGTCAAGATCACCCCGTTCCACGACCCGAACGACTTCGAGATGGGGCGGCGGCACGGCCTGCCCGGCATCGCCGTGATCGGCCGCGACGGCCGGATGACCGCGGAAGCCGGTTCCGACTTCGCTGGCCTCGACCGGTTCGAAGCGCGGGCGAAGATCGTCGAGCTCCTGCGCGACCAGGGCTACCTGGTGAAGGTCGAGGACCACGTCCACAACGTCGGCCACAGCCAGCGCAGCGGCGAGCCGATCGAGCCGATGGTCTCGACCCAGTGGTTCTGCGACGTCTCGGGCATGGCCGCCCAGGCTCTGGAGGCGGTGCGCGACGGCCGCCTCACTCTGCTGCCCGAGTCGTGGGACAAGACCTGGGAGCACTGGCTCTCCAACATCAAGCCGTGGTGCATCTCGCGGCAGCTCTGGTGGGGGCACCAGATCCCGGCCTGGTACGACGAGGCGGGCCGCGTCTTCGTGGCCCACGACGCCGAAGAGGCCGCGCGGTTGGCTGGCGTCGCCGGCCTCGACGACACCGGCCGGCTGACCCAGGACCCCGACGTGCTCGATACCTGGTTCTCGTCGGCCCTGTGGCCGTTCTCCACCCTCGGCTGGCCCGAGGACACGGCCGACCTGCGCACCTTCTATCCGACGGATGTCCTGGTCACCGGCTACGACATCCTCTTCTTCTGGGTGGCGCGCATGGTGATGACGGGGCTCCATTTCACCGGCGAGGTCCCCTTCCGCACCGTCCACCTGACCGGCCTGGTGCGCGATGCCGAAGGGCAGAAGATGTCGAAGACCAAGGGAAACGTGCTCGACCCCGAAGAGCTGGTCAACGACTACGGCGCCGACGCCGTGCGCTTCACTCTCGCCTCGCTGGACAGCCCGGGGCGCGACATCCCGCTCAATCGGGACCAGATCGCCGGCTATCGCGCCTTCGGCAACAAGATCTGGAACGCCACCCGCTTCGCCCTGTCGCGGATCGACCCCGACGCACGCGTCCAGCCGTCGCTCGATCCCGCCGGGCTGGCCGCGCCCGAGCGCTGGATCCTCTCGAAGCTGTCGCGCGCCGCGGCGGAGATCGACGACCGGCTGGAGGTCTTCCGCTTCGACGAGGCCTGCCGCCGCCTCTACCACTTCTTCTGGGGCGACTTCTGCGACTGGTACATCGAGCTGTCGAAGCCGGCCCTGTCGGGCGAGGCGCCGCGCCCGCGGGTGGCCGACGTGCTGCTGACCGTCCTCGACCGCAGCCTGCGGCTGCTCCATCCCGTGATGCCCTTCCTCACCCAGGAGCTGTGGCAGCGCCTGCCCGGCCACGAGGCGATCCACCCGGAGACCATCTGCTTCGCCCCCTATCCGCAGCGCGAGCCGGCGTGGGAGGATGACGCGGTGGAGGCCGGCATGGAGGCGCTCATCGAGGTCGTCACCCGCGTGCGCTCGCTGCGCACCGACCTGGGGCTCCCGCCGAAGGCGCGGCTCGACCTCTGGTTAGATGCGACCGACAGCTCCGTGGGCCGCCTGCTCGCCGAGCAGGAGCCGCTGATCCGCTTCCTCGCCCGCGTCGAATCGCTGACCCTGGGACCCGGACCCGAGGGGGCGCGGCGGGACGTGGCGGCGGGCGTCGAGATCGCGGTCGCGGTCGAAGAGCAGAAGCTGGGACAAGAAGAGCGGCGGCGGCTGGGGAAGGAGCTGGAGGAGCTGGAGGTCGCGATCACGCGCTCCGAAGAAAGGCTGAGCAACGAGCAGTTCCTGGCCAAGGCGCCGGCCCACGTGGTCGAGACCGGCCGCGCCCGCCTCGCCGAGATGCGCGAGCGGCGCCAGGGTCTGAGCTCGCGCCTGGGAGGCGCCTGAGGTGGGCTCCGGGGACCTTTTCGCCGCCTATCTGGACGAGTTGGAGCGGACCCGGCCGCCCCAGGAAGATCGAACGGAGTACCGCATCCCCGAGAACCTCGTCATCGTGCGCAGCGTGGACTCGACCAACCTGCTGGCGCGCGAGATCGTGAAGGAGTACGACCAGGAGGAGCAGGAGCTCCATTCGGTGTTGATCCTCGCCCTGGAGCAGCGCGGCGGGCGCGGGCGGCAGGGCCGGAGCTGGATGAGCCCGCCGGGCAAGGGGGTCTATGCCACGCGGGTGCTGTGGGCCCACGAGGCCGGGCTCCTGCAGACCCTCCCGCTGCTGGTCGGCATCGGGCTCTGCCGCGGGCTCGCCCGGCACCTGCCGGCCACCTGCCGTCTCAAGTGGCCGAACGACCTGGTGGTCGAGACCCATGGAGAACGCAAGAAGATCGGGGGGATCCTGATCGAGGCGGTGGTCCGGCCGGATGACTGCGCTCTGGCGATCATCGGCTTCGGAGTGAACCATGGCCATGAGGCCGGCGAGCTGCCGGAGACCGGCACCTCGCTCCGCCTGCTCGGCGGAGAACCCATCCTGATACCGCTCGGCCGGCTGGTCTGGGACCTGGTCGCCGGCCTCGAGGCCGAGCTGGTCCATCTGGGCGACGCCGCCTACGCCGTCGAGCAGTACCGCGGTCTGTCGGTCCATCGGGAGTGCGAGCCCATCACCTGCCAGGTCGGGCAGGGGACCGTCGAAGGGACGTTCCGCGGGTTCGACGATCTGGGACGGCTCAAATTAGCGACGAAAGATGGCGAGGAGCTGCTCCTGTCCTCGGGGGAGGTGCTCGAATGACAGACGGACGGAGGCGGACGCGGGACGGCGAGGGGAGCACGAGCGGACTGATCGTCCTGGTCGACGTGGGCAACACCAACACGGTGTTCGGGGTCTATCGAGGGGACGAGCTGATCGAGAGCTTCCGGCTCTCCACCGACACGGAGCGGACGGCGGACGAGTACGGCTCGCTCCTGCTGCCGCTCTTCACCCGCGGGGGAGTCGACCCCATGGCGGCCGAGGCCGTGGTGATCTCGTCGGTGGTGCCGCCGCTCCATATGACCCTCGACCACCTGGCGCGCCGCTACTTCGGCCAGAAGCCGCTCTTCATCGAGCCGGGCGTGCGCACCGGCATGCCGATCCGCTACGACAACCCGGCCGAGGTCGGGGCTGACCGCATCGTCAACGCCGTGGCCGCCCGCGAGCGCTACGGCGCGCCGGTCATCGTGGTGGACTTCGGCACGGCGACCACCTTCGACGTGGTGAGCGCGGCGGGGGAGTACGTGGGCGGCATCATCGCGCCCGGCATCATGATCTCGGCCGAGGCGCTCTTCGCGCACGCCTCGCGGCTCTACCGGGTCGACGTCCGCAAGCCGCACGAGCTGGTGGGGAAGAACACCGCCGGGGCCATGCAGGCCGGCATCTACTACGGCTACATCGGCCTGGTGGACGGCATCCTGGAGCGGTTGCTCGCCGACATCCCGGGGATCAAGACCGTGGTCGCCACCGGCGGCCAGGCCGACCTGATCGCCGAGGGCTCGAAGTACATCCGGGACGTGGACCCGATGCTCACCCTGGCGGGGCTGAAGCTGATCTATGACCGGAATCGGGGATGACCTCACCCCCTGAGGGGAAAACACCTCCGGACACCATGATGGAGGTTCAAGACGATCTTGGTGGCCACGCATACTTCCTGGCCATCGAGGACATCTTCCTCAGGCTCCGGAATTCCGCCACGCTGCTCCCTCCGGCTGACTACCACGTCGCTTTCCGCTGGTATGAGGCGGGCATTCCTCTGGACCTGATCGAGCGTGTCCTGGAGGATGCCTTCGCCAAGTGGAAGGAGCGTGGGAAGGAGCGTGGCGCCAGAGGCAGGCTTTCGAGCCTTCGCTACTGCGCCCCTGCCGTCGAGGCCGCCTGGGCGGAGCTGCGCGAGCTGACCGCCCCTGGCGAGCGTGCGAAGGCGCCGCCGTTCCACATCCCTGGTCGCCTGCACGCCCTCGCTGCGGCGCTACCGCAGAGCCTCCCGGGCCGCGAAGAGATCGCTTCCCGGATCACAATGCTGGCGGGAGATCCCCCGACGGTGGAGGAAGGGTTGTCCGATCTGGACACCGAGATGCTCGCCAGAGCCGGAGCCGCGCTGGATGAGGCCGGCTGGGCCGAGGTGGAGGCGGCGGTGGAGAAGACCCTCGCCGGACTGCGCGCCCGGCTGCCTGCCGAGGAGCTGGAGCGCTCGCGCGAGCGGCTGCGGTTCCAGATCGTGCGCCAGCGGCTGGGGCTGCCGGTGCTGTCGCTGTTTTCTCCCGAGGCAGAGGGAAGCTCGTCAGGGTAGAGGTGCGACGGCAAAAACCGCTCGCAGCCCCTCCGGCGTCAGTGTCGGATCGTAGGGTGAAAAGCGGCAAGGAGCCGCTCCAATCCATGCCTTTTAGGTCACTCCGTAGAGAAAGCGCGGCGAGCCGCGGAGGCCCCGGTTGAATCCATGAGAGATCTGTGAGACCGTCTACGTTCTTCCTCTGACCGGCTTCCCTCCGGTCATTCCCTCTGGCCATGAGCAGCCCCGAAGTCATCGATTCGACCGCTTTGAACGATAGCCTGGCCGGCCTCACGCCGGAGCAGCGGGCGTTGCTCATGCTTCGCTTGCGGCGGAAGGCGGCCGAACGCGAGCCGGACGAGCTCGAGCTGCGGCCGGTGCCGCGCGACCGTGAGCTGCCGCTCTCCTTCGCCCAGCAGCGGCTCTGGTTCATGGACCAGTGGCAGCCGCGCAACCCGGCATGGAACATCTCGTCGGCCACCCGTTTCCAGGGACGCCTCGACATTCCGGCGCTGCGCTGGGCCTTCGACGAGCTGGTGCGGCGGCAGGAGAGCCTGCGGACCGGCTTCGATGTCGTGGGGGGGCGGCCGGTCCAGGTCGTCCGCCCGCCGGAGCCGCTGCCGGCGCCGATCGTCGACCTGGCTGGCCTGCCCGCGGAGGTCCGTTCGGCCGAGGTGGAGCGCATCGTCGAGGAGGAGGGGCTGCTGCCGTTCGACCTCTCCCGGGACCGGCTGGTGCGGGCCGCCCTGCTGCGCTGCGGGCCGGAGGAGCACGTCGCGCTGGTGACGATGCATCACATCGTGTCCGACGGCTGGTCGATCGCCGTGTTCGTGCGCGATTTCGCGGCCCTCTACGAAGCGCGCCTGCTGGAGAGGCCCTCGCCGCTGCCGGAGCTGCCGGTCCAGGTGCCCGACTTCGCCGTCTGGCAGCGGGAGTGGCTCGAAGGCGAGCGGCTGGAGGCGCAGCTTGGCTACTGGAGGCAGGCTCTCGACGGGGCGCCGCCGGTCGTCGAGCTGCCGGTCACCCGTCCCTGGCCGGCCGTCCGCGGCTCCGGCGGTGCGGACCAGCTCTTCACTCTGGCGGGAGATCTCCCGGCAGAGCTGCGGGCGCTGGCCCGCGGCGAGGGAGCGACGCTCTTCATGATCCTTCTCGCCGGGCTCGATATCCTGCTGCACCGCTACTCCGGCGCGACCGACCTGCTCGTGGGCTCGCCGGTGGCCGGGCGCAACCGGGCGGAGCTTCGAAGGACTGATCGGGCTCTTCGTGAATACCCTGGTCCTGCGGGCGGATCTGTCCGGCGACCCCTCGGTCCGCACCCTCCTGGCGCGCACCCGCGAGGCGACCGTCGGCGCCCAGGCACACCAGGACCTCCCTTTCGAAAAGCTGATCGAGGAGCTGCGGATTGACCGCGATCCGCTGCGCCCGCCGCTCGTCCAGGTGGTCCTGTCCTTCCAGAACACGCCACCCGTCGCGTTCCACCTGCCCGGCGTCGAGCTTGCCGCGTTGGATACCGAGGCGCGGACGGCGCGCTACGACCTGATGCTGTCGGTCACCGAGGCGGGCGACGACCTCGAGGGCTATTTCGAGTACAGCACCGACCTTTTCGATGCCCCGGCCGCCGCCCGCATCGCCGGCCATTTTCAGGCGCTCCTCGCCGGGATGGCGGCCGATCCGGAGCGCCGGCTTTCCGAGCTGCCGATGCTGACGGAGGAGGAGATCAGGGCCGTTGTGAGCCCCCTCCCCCGACCCCTCCCCCGCGCGTCCACCACCCCCCATCCCGAGCGGGAGAGGGGCGCCGCCACCCAACCGTCAGTTGTTTCTTCCGAGGATCACCACAGCGTTCCCCCTCTCCCGTTCGGGGTGGAGGAATGGGGGCCGCACGGGAGAGGGGGTCAGGGGGAGAGGGCTCTGCACCGCCTCTTCGAAGCCGCTGCGGACCGGGACCCTCGAGCGGTCGCCGTCTTGTTCGAGGGACGCGGGACGACCTATGGCGAGCTCGACGCGCTGCTCGAACCGGCTGGCCCGCCGGCTCCGGCGCCTCGGCGTCGGCCCGGAGATCCGGGTCGGGCTCTGCCTCCAGCGCTCGCCCGAGACCCCGCTCGGCATCCTCGGCATCCTCAAGGCCGGCGGCGCCTATGTCCCACTTGATCCGGACCTTCCGACCGAGCGGCTGGCGTTCCTTGTGGAGGATTCGGGCGTCCGTGTCGTAGTTACCCGGGATGAGCTTGCCGGGCGCCTGCCCGGGGCGGACCGCCTGGCCCTCGTGCGACTCGATGACCTGCAGGACCTGGAAAACCCCGAACGCCTCGCGGGTGGTGCAGAGGAGGACAACGCCGCGTATGTGATCTACACCTCCGGCTCGACGGGGCGGCCCAAGGGTGTCGTGGTCCGTCACGCCGAGGTGGCCCGCCTGCTCGCCGCCTGCCAGCCCCGGTTCGGCTTCTCGTCCCAGGACGTCTGGACGCTCTTCCACTCCTTTGCGTTCGACTTCTCGGTGTGGGAGATCTGGGGCGCCCTGGCGTGGGGCGGCCGGCTCGTGGTGGTGCCGTTCTGGGTGAGCCGCTCGCCCGAGGCCTTGGCCCGCCTGCTGGCGGAGGAGCGGGTGACCGTCCTCAACCAGACCCCGTCGGCCTTCCGCCAACTTGTGCAGTGGGAGCGGGACCATGCTGGCGCAGTCCCCGTGGGGCCGTCCCTGCGGTGGGTGATCTTCGGCGGCGAGGCGTTGGAGCTGCCGGTCCTGGCGCCCTGGATCGAGCGGCATGGCGGCGAGCGGCCCCGGCTGGCCAACATGTACGGCATCACCGAGACGACCGTGCATGTGACCTTCCGGCGGATCGTGCAGGCCGACCTCGCGAATGCGCCCGGCAGCATGATCGGAGAGCCGATCCCGGACCTCCGGATCTCGCTCCTCGACGGCCACGGCCGGCCGGTGCCGGACCTCGTGCCCGGCGAGATCTGCGTGGGTGGGCGCGGCCTGGCGCGCGGCTATCTCGGCCGTCCGGAGCTGACGGCCGAGCGCTTCGTCCCCGATGCCTCCGAGCCCGGGGCGCGGCTCTACCGTTCGGGCGACCTCGCCCGGCGGCTTCCCGGCGGGGACCTCCAGTACCTTGGGCGAAGCGACGACCAGCTCAAGATCCGCGGCTTCCGTATCGAGCCGGGGGAGATCGAAGCGGCCCTTGCGGCGCATCCGGCCGTGGCCGAGGCCGCGGTTCTGGCACGGGAGCGGGTGGGCGGAGAGGGACGGATGCTGGTGGCGTATGTGGTGCCTCACCCCCTGTCCCCCTCTCCCATCACCCTCCCCCCGACCGGGAGAGGGGGGACGCGTCCGGAGCTCTCCGGCGAGATCCAAGCATCGGCCTCACGGGAGCATATGGGGACGCAGGATGTTGTTCCCGCGGAACGCCCCGAGGACTTGACGCCCGCTATTGCCACACCAGCCAGCACTACGTCCCCCCTCTCCCGGTCGGTGGGGGGGCGATGGGAGAGGGGGACAGGGGGTGAGGTTCTGGCTTTCCTCCGCATCCGTCTCCCCGACCACATGATTCCGGCCGCCTTCGTGGAGGTCGACGCGCTGCCGCTCACACCCAACGGCAAGCTGGACCGGCGGGCTCTCGCGCGGCTGGAGGTCCGGCCCGAGGTGGTGGCCACGGAGGGCTTCGAGCCGCCGGCTACGCTGGTGGAGGAGACGCTCGCCGAGGTCTGGGAGGAAGTCCTGGGCGTCGAGCGGGTGGGGGCGCGGGACAGCTTCTTCGCCCTGGGCGGCGACTCGATCCTGAGCCTGCGGGTGCTGGCCCTGGCGCGCGAACGTGGGATCGAGCTGAGCCTTCAGCAGCTCTTTCATCATCCGGTGCTGCGGGAGCTGGCGCGGGAGGTGGGCGGGAGTCCTCACCCCCTGGCCCCCTCTCCCATCTCCCTTCCATCCCCCGCCGGGAGAGGGGGAACGCATTCGGAGCCGTTCCGCGAGCTCGCCACACAGGCAACAACTACGTCCCCCCTCTCCCGGGGATGGGAGGGTGGGAGATGGGAGAGGGGGACAGGGGGTGAGGTCTCCATCATCGACGCCTACCCCCTAGCCCGCCTCCAGGCCGGCATGCTCTTCCACACCGAGTACAGCCCGGAGACAGCGGTCTACCACGACGTCTTCAGCGCCCGCCTGCGCGCTCCCTTCGATGCCGCACGGCTGCGTCTCGCGGTCGAGAGCGCCCTGGCCCGCCACCCGGTGCTGCGGACCTCGTTCGATCTGAATTCGTTCGACGAGCCGATCCAGCTCGTCCATGGAGAGGTCGAGGCGCCGTTCGAGCTGGAGGACTTGCGGGGCCTGCCGGAGGGCGAGCGGGCGGAAGTCGTGGCGGCCTGGCTGGAGTCGGAGCGGCACCGCGGCTTCTCCTGGAGCCGGCCGCCGCTGGTGCGCTTCCACGTCCACCGGCTGGACGAGGACGTCTTTCAACTGACCCTGAGCTTCCATCACTCGGTGCTCGACGGCTGGAGCGCGGCGTCGCTCCTCGCCGAGCTGTTCCGCGGCTATGTCTCCGAGAAGCCCGTAAACGAGGAGCCGCCGCCCGCCGCGTTCCGCGACTTCGTGCGGCTGGAACAGATGGCCCTCGCATCGTCCGAGACCCGCGGCTTCTGGCGGGAACGGCTTGCCGGGGCCGAGCCGAGCCGGCTGCCGCGCTGGCCCGTGGAAGGGAAGCTCGCCGGCAGGGCGCGCGATGTGGTCGTGGCCATCCCCGGCGAGACCCTCGACGGTCTGCGGGCAGTTTCCCGCGCGGTCGGCGTCCCCTTGAAGAGCGTCCTGCTCGCGGCCCATCTCAAGGTGCTCTCCCGGTGGACGGGCCGCCGCGAGGTGATCACCGGGTTGGTCGCCAACGGCCGGCCCGAGACCGAGGGGAGCGACCGGGCACTGGGGCTCTTCCTCAACACCCTGCCGTTCCGGGCACATCTGGGCGCCGAGAGCTGGGCCGGCCTGGTCCGCGCGACCTTCGAGACGGAAAGGGAGATGCTGCCGCACCGGCGCTTTCCGCTGGCCGAGTTGCAGGCGGAGCGCGACGGCGGACCGCTCTTCGACACGGTCTTCAACTTCGTCCACTTCCACGTCTACCAGGCGGTTCAGGAGGCCCCGGGCGTCGAGCTGCTCGACTGGTACGGCTACGAGGAGACCGACTTTCCGCTGGGTCCGAGCTTTCAGCTCGATCCGTCGGGCACTCGGCTCGACTTGCGGCTGAGCTATCAGGAATCGGAGGTCGATTCCCGCCAGGCCGAGGCCATGGCCGGCACCTACGTTCGCGCGCTTGCCGCCATGGTTTCCGCGCCGGACGTGCTCCACGAGGAGGCCTCTCTGCTGTCCGAGACCGAGCTGCGTCAACTCGGCGCGTGGGGAGACGGCGGGTCGGTCCCGGATACCGAAATCCCTGTCCACCGTCTTTTCGAGCGCCAGGCCGTGGAAGAGCCGGACCGGATCGCCCTGGTCGACGGCGACGCCTGCCTGAGCTACGGCGCGCTGAACGTCCGGGCCAACCAGGTGGCCCACTGGCTGCGTGCCCAGGGCGTAGGACCTGAGTCTCCGGTGGGCATCGCTCTCGGACCCTCGATCGAGCGGATCGTCCTGTTCCTGGCGCTCCTCGAGGCGGGAGGTGCGTACGTCCCGCTCGACCTCGGCGATCCGCAGGAGCGGCTGGCGCAGATGGTGGCGCAGGCAGGGGTCGGGCTCATCGTGACGGAGGGCGCGCAGAGCCTCGAGATCCCAGGAGCGCGCACGGTCGGCCCAGACCCCTCACCCCCGGCCCCTCTCCCATCCGCACTCCCGAACCTCCGGGAGAGGGGAGATGTGGCTCTCTCCAACTCCGAGATCTCTCCTGCTTTTTCCCCCCTCTCCCGGGAGGTGGGAGTGCGGTTGGGAGAGGGGGGCCAGGGGGGTGAGGGCCTCGCCTACGTCATGTTCACCTCCGGCTCGACCGGCGTGCCCAAGGCCGTTGCGATCGAGCACCGCGGCATCGTGCGGCTGACTCTTGGCCGGTTCCCGCCGGACGCGACCATGCTCCAGATTTCGCCGATCACCTTCGACGGCTCCACGGCGGAGATCTGGGGGATGCTGCTGAACGGCGGCCGGCTGGTCCTGGGACCGGGCGAAGCCCTCTCTCTGGGGGAGCTGCGCGGGCTGCTGGAGCGGCACGCCGTAACCATCCTCTGGCCGACCACGGGGCTTTTCCATCAGATCGTGACGCACGGGATCGAAATCCTGCGCGACCTCGCGGAGGCCCTGCCCGGCGGCGATGTCCTTGCGCCCGAAGCGGTCAACCGGATGCTGGCCGAGATGCCGGGGTGCACGCTGATCAACGGCTACGGCCCGACCGAGAACACCACGCACACGACCATGTTCACGATCCGCGAGCCGATCCCGCCCGGGAGCCCGGTGCCGATCGGCCAGCCGATCCCCGGCACGACCGTTCAGGTCCTGGACGAGGCGTTCCAGCCGGTGCCGCCGGGTGTCCCTGGGGAGCTCTTGACCGGCGGCGACGGCCTGGCGCGCGGCTATCTCGGCCGGCCGGACGTGACGGCCGAGCGCTTCGTGCCTGATCCGTCGGGCACTCTCCAGGGCGAGCCCGGGGCGCGGCTCTACCGCACCGGCGACCGGGTCCTCTGGCTGCCCGACGGCAACCTCCGCTTCGTGGGAAGGATCGACCGCCAGGTGAAGGTCCGCGGGTTCCGCATCGAGCCCGGCGAGGTGGAGGCGGCGCTCTCCGGCTGTCCGGGCCTCCGGGAGGCGGTCGTCGGTGTGCGGGAGGGTCTGCCGGGCGGGCGCGGCCTCGTGGCCTACGTGGTGCCGAGCCCTCACCCCCTGGCCCCCTCTCCCGTGCGTCCCCCGACCTCCCTCCCCGAACGGGAGAGGGGGAAGGAGAGCGGGCTGGGTGGTGGCGCCCCTCTCCCGCTCGGGGTGGGGGATGGTGGACGCGCGGGGGAGGGGTCGGGGGAGGGGGTGGCCGCCCGGGTACGGGACTGGCTCGCGGCGCGCCTCCCCGAGTACATGCTGCCCGCGGCGATCCTGGTCCTTCCGAGCATGCCGCTCACGCCGAACGGCAAGCCGGACCGCGGTGTTCTGGCGCGGCTGGATCTGGAATCGGAGGGGGTGGAGGAGGGGACCACGGCGCCGCGCGATCCGGTGGAGGAGATGCTCGCGGCGGTCTGGACCGATGTGCTCGGCATCGAGCGCCCGGGGATCGAGAGCGACTTTTTCGCGCTCGGCGGGCATTCGCTGCTCGCCATCCAGGCGGTCTCGCGGGTGCGCTCGGTATTCGGCGTCGAGATCCCACTGCGCTGGCTCTTCGAAGCGCCGACGATCGCCGGTCTGGCCCTGCGGATCGGCGGCCTCCTGCGCGCCGATCCGGCCCGGCAGGCACCGCCGATCGTGCCGCGCGATGGGGACGACTCGGCGGACCTGCCGCTCTCCTTCGCCCAGGAGCGGCTCTGGTTCCTGGAACAGCTCCAGCCCGGGACCTCGACCTACAACATGCCGATGGTGGTCCGGCTGACCGGGACCCTCGATGCGGCGGCGCTCGGGCGCAGACTGGACGCCGTCGTGGCCCGTCACGAGAGTCTGCGCACCCGGTTCCCGACGGTTGAAGGGCATCCCGTCCAGGTGATCGATCCGCCGCGGTCCGGCACGCTGCCGCAGGTCGATCTGGAAGTCCTGCCGGCCGGGCTCAGGGAGACGGAAGCCGGCCGGCTGGCCTGCGAGGAGGCCGAGCGGCCGTTCGACCTGGTCGATGGCCCGTTGCTGCGCGCCGCCCTGTTGCGGCTCTCAAGGACCGAGCATCTGGCGCTTCTGACCATGCACCACGTGGTCTCGGACGGCTGGTCCATGGGCATCCTGATCCGCGAGCTGGCCACCTTCTACCGGCAAGGTGGATCGCGCGAGCTGGCGCCCCTGCCCGAGCTGCCGATCCAGTACGCGGACTTCGCTCTCTGGCAGCGGGAGTGGCTGCGGGGAGAGGTCCTGGAGGAGTACCTCCGCTTCTGGCGCGAGCGCTTGGCCGGCGCCCCTGCGGTGCTCGACCTGCCTCTCGACCGCCCAAGGCCGGCCGCCCAGTCCTTCGAAGGCGATGCGCGACCGGTGGTGCTGCACGCCGAGCTGACGGCCGCCCTGCACGCCTTCGGCCGCCGCGCCGGCTCGACGCTGTTCATGACCCTCCTCGCCGCGTTCGACGCGTTGCTCCACCGGCTCACGGGCGGGGGCGACATCGTGGTCGGGGTGCCGAGCGCAAACCGCAATCGCGGCGAGATCGAGGGACTGATCGGTTTCTTCGTCAACTCCCTGGTGCTGCGCGTCCCGATATCGGCCGACATGGGCGGCCTGGAGCTGATCGGACGTGTGCGCGAGACAGCGCTCTCGGCCTTTGCCCATCAGGACATGCCGTTCGAGAAGCTCGTCGCCGAGCTGCGGCCGGAGCGCTCTCTCTCCCATACGCCGCTCTTCCAGGTTCTCTTCCAGGTCCTTGAGATGCCGGGCGACCAGGCCGCCGGGATCGACCTGCCCGGCCTGGTCCTGGAAATCCCGGAGGTCGAGAGCCGGACCACGAAATTCGACATGGTGCTCCACTTCGAAGCGGGGGAGGACGGCCTTTCCGGCGAGTGGCGCTACAACACGGCCCTGTTCGACGGCGCGACCGTCCAGCGCCTGATCGGCCAGCTCCAGGTGCTGCTGCGCGGGCTCCTGGCTGATCCCGGGTGCTCGCTGACTGACCTGCCGTTGCTGACGGAAGGCGAGCGCCATCAGGCGCTGATCGAATGGAACGATCGGGCCACCGAGCTGTCGGAAGCCTGCTTCCCAGAGCTGTTCGCGCGCCAGGCCGAGCTCACGCCGGGAGTAATCGCGGTGGCCTGCGAGGGCCGGACGCTCACCTATGCCGAGTTGGCGCGAGAGCGTCAAACGTGCCGCCCGCCGGCTGATCGCCCGCGGTGTCGGTCCCGAGATGGTTGTTGGCGTCCTCGGCGAGCGGAGCCCCGAATATCTGATCGCTCTGCTGGCGATCTTGGAGGCTGGTAGCGTCTACCTGCCTCTCGCTCCTGCCCACCCGCCGCGCCGGCGGGAGCAGATCCTGGAGCAGAGCGGTGCGCGGTGGGTGATCGTCTCTTCATCACCCGACTCAGCGGCGGATCGGGTGGGGAAGCCCCAACGGGGCGTCGGCATAAAGCCTGGGGTTTCAACCCCAGGACAGCAGCCCATATTGATTCCAAGCCCCGAAGGGGCGGAGGCATCGGGAGCGGGGTTCCAACCCCGAGTGGGTGGAGAAGCTGCCTGCGCCCCTTCGGGGCTTGGGGAAAATCGGGGGGACTCCCTTCCTGGGGTTGAAACCCCAGGCTTTATGCCTGCGCCCCCTGCGGGGGCTTTTTCCGCCACCTATCCGACTCCCGAGATCATTGATCTCGCCCAACTCCTGGCTTCTGGCAACGACGAGGCTCTCGCCGCCTTGCCCGTCCGCCCTCTGCCGGACAACCTGGCCTATGTGATCTTCACGTCGGGCTCGACCGGGGTACCTAAGGGCGCGATGCTGACCCACCGCGGCCTGCTCAACCACCTGCGGGCCAGGATCGCCAGTCTCGATCTGACCGGGAAGGACGTGGTCGCCCAGACCGCTCCCCAGATCTTCGATATCTCCATCTGGCAGTCCCTGGCGGCCCTGCTCGTGGGAGGCCGCGTGCAGATCGTCCGGACCGAGGTCGTGCGCGATCCCGTCTCCCTGCTGGAGGAGGCCGATCGCGAACGGATCACGGTCCTGGAGGTCGTGCCGTCGCTCCTGGGTGCCATGCTTCATGCGGTCGATTCGTACCCACGGCTCGAGGCGCTGCGCTGGCTGATCGCCACCGGCGAGGCGCTGCCGCCTGATCTCGCCCGCGGCTGGCACGCGATCTATCCCCACATCCCGCTGGTCGATGCCTACGGCCCGACCGAGTGCACCGACCGGGTGAGCCAGCACCTGAAGCGTACTCCGCCGGGTCCTTCCGCGGTGGTCACTCCGATCGGCCGGCCGCTTGCCAACATCCGGCTGCACGTGCTCGATGCTGCCTTGCGTCCGCTGCCGATTGGTGCAGCCGGTGAGCTCTTTATCGGCGGAACGGGAGTGGGCCGCGGCTATCTCGGCGATCCGGCACGGACCGCCGAGGCTTTCGTGCCGGACCCGTTCGAGGCCGGTGCCCGCCTCTATCGCACCGGCGACCTCGCTCGCCTCCTGCCCGATGGCGTGCTGGAGTTCCTGGGCAGGCGCGACCATCAGGTCAAGATCCGCGGCTTCCGCATCGAGGTCGGAGAGGTGACCGCTGTCGTGGCCGAGCATCCCTGCCGTGCGGCAGTGCGTGGTCGTGGCCCGGCCGCAGGGAGGCGGGGGGCTGGCGCTGGTGGCGTATGTGGTGCCGGGTCCTCACCCCCTGTCCCCCTCTCCCATCGCCCCCTCTTCCACCGGGAGAGGGGGGACGCATGCTCAGCTCTCCGGCGAGGTCCAGGCATCGGCCTTGCGGGAACACCTGGAGGGCTTGCCGCCTGCTATCGCCACACCTGCAAGCACTACGTTCCCCCTCTCCCGGTCGGTGGGGGGGCGATGGGAGAGGGGGCTAGGGGGTGAGGTCCACACTTTCCTCCGCCACCGCCTCCCCGACTACATGCTTCCCGACCATCTTCGTGGAGCTGGAAGCCCTGCCGCTTACCGCCAGCGGCAAGATCGACCGCAGTGCCCTGCCCGACCCGTTCGTCGGCATCGAAGCCGGCACAGAGGAGAGGACCGCTCCGCAGACGCCGCTCGAAGAGTTGATCGCGGAGCTCTGGCGCGAAGCCCTGGGGGTCCCCTTCGGCGTGGACGACAACTTCTTCGCGCTCGGCGGCGATTCGATCAAGGGCGCCGTGCTCATCAATCGTCTGCGGCGGCGCCTTGGCGAGACGCTGCACGTGACGGCCCTCTTCGATGCACCGACCGTGGCGGGTCTGGCGGCCTGGCTGGAGGCGCGCCATCCGGCGGCGGCCGTCGTGCCAACGATCCGTCGCGATCCAGGAGCCGGTCCGGCGCCGCTTTCCTTCTCCCAGGAGCGGATCTGGTTCCTGCAGCAGCTCGAGATCGACGGCGCGGCCTACAACATGCCGACGGCCTTCCGGCTGCACGGCGGCCTGGACGCGGCGGCCCTCGACCGGGCGCTCTGCGAGATCGTGCGGCGGCACGAGACGCTGCGCACGCGGTTCCCGGTCCAGGATGGCCAGCCGCTCCAGGTGGTCGAGCCCGGGCCTGCGAGCCTTCTGGCGACGGTCGATCTCGCGGCTCTCCCTGAAACTGTCCGAGAAGAGGAGGCGCGACGGGTGATGGGGGAGGAGGCGCTGCGGCCGTTCGACCTCGAACGCGGCCCCCTGGTCCGAGCCCTGTTCGTGCGGCTGGGCGGGAACGAGAGCGCTGCACTCTTCCTCACCCACCACATCGCCTGCGACGGCTGGTCCATGGGGCTCTGGGCGCACGAGATCGCCGCGCTCTATCGCGGCGAGATCCTGCCCGAGCCGCCGGTCCAGTACACCGACTTCGCCCGCTGGCAGCGGGGCTGGCTCGCGGGCGAGGCGCTCGAATCCCAGGTGGGCTACTGGCGCGAGCGCCTGCGTGGCCTGCCGCCGGTTCTGGATCTCCCAGCCGACCGGCCGCGTCCGCCGGTCCAGACCTTCCACGGCGCCTCGGAGCTGCGGCTCCTGCCGCCGGCCCTCGTCGATCGCCTCCGGAGGATCGGTCAGACGCAGGGCGCGTCGCTCTTCATGGTCCTGCTTGCCGCGTTCCAGATCCTGCTGTCTCGCCTGAGCGGACAGGAGGACCTCGCCGTGGGGTCGCCCATCGCAGGCCGTACCCAGCCCGAGGTCGAAGGGCTGATCGGCTGCTTCCTCAACACCCTGGTGCTGCGCGCCGACCTCTCGGGCCGTCCGGCGTTCCCGGAGCTGGTCCGCCGGGTGCGCGAGACCGCCCTCGGGGCCTATGCCCACCAGGACGTCCCCTTCGAAAAGCTTCTAGAGGAGCTGCGCCCGGAGCGCGACCTGTCGCGGCCGTCGCTCTTCCAGGTCCTTTTCAACATGCTCAACGCGCCGGCCGCCCGGCTCGACCTGCCGGGGCTGGAGATCGAGCCCTACGAACCCGGCGGCGTGCTCGCCAAGTTCGACCTCACCCTCTACCTGGCGGAGCGGGGGGACGGCCTGATCCTGAACCTGGTCTACAACACGGACCTCTTCGACCGGAATCGCATGGAGGAGATGCTGCGCCAGTACGCCTGCCTGGTCGCCCAGATCGCGGAGCGGCCCGAAGCGCCCATCGACACCTACTCGCTGCTGACTGTCGAGGCGCGGACCGTGCTGCCCGATCCGCAGGCGCGTCTCGATCCACTCTGGGTGGGAGCGGTCCACGACCTCTTTACAGAGCAGGCGCGGCGCCATCCGGAGCGTATCGCCCTCACCGAGCCCTGTGGTGATTGGACGTACGGCGAGCTCGATCGGGCGGTGGACCACCTGGCCGACCTTTTGCGATCCGAGGGGATCGGCAAGGGGGACCGGGTGGCCGTCTATGCTCATCGCAGCTCGGGGCTGATCCAGGCTCTGCTGGGCATTCTGCGGTCCGGTGCGGCCTTCGGCATCCTGGACCCTGTCTACCCGCCGGCCCGCCTCGTGGACATTCTTCGCCTCGCCCGACCGCGCGCCGTGCTGCACGTCGAGGCGGCCGGGCCGTTGCCGGCGGTGGTGGAGGAGTATGTGGCTGGCGAGGGGGTGTTCCGGCTGGCCATCACTCGCCCCGGGTTGACACCCGGGGCTACCCAGTTCCGCCCTCCGGGCTCTGGAATCCTCGGCTCTCAAGAGCCCGGAGGGCGGCATTCGGTAGCCCAGGGTGTAAACCCAGGGCGAGGGCCGGCCTTTCCTTCCCACATCGGTCCGCACGATATCGCCGCCGTGGCCTTCACCTCGGGATCAACCGGGGTCCCGAAAGGGATCCTCCAGACGCACGGGTCCATGTCGCATTTCATCCCCTGGCACCAGGACGTCCTGGGCTATCACCAGTCCGACCGCTTCACCCTGCTCTCGGGGCTCGCTCATGACCCGCTCCAGCGCGATGTCTTCTACTCCCTGTCGATCGGCGCGACCCTCTGCATCCCCGACCCCGGCCGGATCGGCGAGCCGGGCTATCTCGCGGACTGGATGCGGCACGAGCGGATCACCGTCACTCACCTCACCCCGGCCATGGCGCAGCTCCTGACGGAGGGAGAGGGTGAGGTTCTCCCCGATCTGCGCTGCGCCGTCCTCGCCGGCGACATCCTGACCCGGCGCGATGTCGCCCGTGTCCGGCGGCTCGCTCCGCAGGCGGTCTGCGTGAACGTCTACGGCGCCACGGAATCCCAGCGCGCCCTGAGCTATCACCTGGTGGAGGAGGGGTGCCTCGAAGGCGAGGGCGAGGCGCGCGAGCGGCAGATCCTGCCTCTGGGCCGCGGCAAGCGCGACGTCCAGCTTCTCGTCCTCTCACGCGGTGCCGGACTGGCAGGGATCGGGGAGGTCGGCGAGATCGCCATCCGCAGCCCGCACCTCGCGCACGGTTATCTGGACGACCCCGAGCAGACCGAGAGGCGGTTCGTGGCCAATCCATTCACGGGGTATCCGGCCGATCGGGTCTACCTGACCGGCGACCTCGGCCGCTACCTGCCCGACGGCGAGGTGGCGGCGGCCGGTCGCGCCGACCAGCAGATCAAGATCCGCGGCTATCGCGTCGAGCCCGGCGAGATCGAGGCCGAGCTGGGCCGGCTGCCCGGCGTGCGCGAGTCGGTGGTCGTGGGGCGCGATGCTCCGAGCGGAGAAAAGCGGGTGGTGGCCTTCGTGGTGCTCGATTCGGCCCAGCCTCCGGCTCTGGACGAGCTGCGCGAGCGGCTGCGGGAACGCCTTCCCGCCTACATGGTCCCGTCCGTCTTCGTGCCGCTCGACCGGCTGCCTCTCAACCCCAACGGCAAGGTCGACCGCCGCGCCCTGCCGGACCTGCTGCCGACGGTCGAGCGCGCCGCCCTCCGGGTGCCACCTCGGGACGGTCTCGAGCTGCGTCTCGCCTGCATCTGGGAGGAGGTGCTGGAGACCGCGCCGGTCGGAGTCACGGACAACTTCTTCGACCTGGGCGGCCACTCCCTGCTCGCCGTCCGCCTGATGGCCCGCATCGCGCAGGATCTGGATCGCACGCTCCCGCTCGCGACGCTCTTCCAGGCGCCCACGGTCGAGGACCTGGCTCGGCTCCTGCGCCGGGAGGCGACGGAAGGAGAGGAGTCACCGCTCGTGCGCATTCAGGAGGGAGGAGCGCGTCCGCCGCTTTTCCTGGTCCATCCGGCCGGCGGCCAGGTCCTCTCCTATTTCGACCTGGCGCGCGCCCTCGGCCTGGATCAGCCGGTCTGGGGGCTCCAGGACGTGGCACCCGCCGAGACCTCGCGCAGCCTGGCCGGCCTCGCCGCGGAGTACCTGCGGCATGTGCGGACCGTCCAGCCCGCCGGACCCTACCTCCTGGCAGGCTGGTCCTTCGGCGGCCGGGTCGTCTTTGAAATGGCCCGCCAGCTCCGAGCCGAAGGCGAAGAGGTGGCTTTCCTGGGGATGATCGACACCGGCCTCGTCGAGCCGCCCGGCCGGCCGGGAGCGAGCGATGCCGATCTCCTGATCGAAGCGCTGGGCGATTTTCCGGCCGACCGCGACGAGCTGCGGCGCGCCGCCGATCCGGTCGCCGCCCTGGTCGAGCAGGCGAAGCGCCGGGGCGACCTGCCGCCGGACTGGTCCCCCGACAACGCGCGCCGTCTTCTCGCCCGGTTCAAGGCTCACTTGGAGGTGGCGCGTACCGATCATCCAGCCCCCTATCCAGGCCGCGTCACCTTCTTCGCTGCCGAGGAGCAACCGGACGGGACTGACAGCGATCTGTCCCATGGCTGGGCAGCCCTGACTAGAGAGATCGACATCGTGCCCGTGCCGGGCAACCATGTGACCGCGATCGAGGACCCGGAGAACGTCCGGGTGCTGGCGGACCGTCTCCTTCAGGCGATTGGGCGGACTGCTACCCCCATCCCATCCGTGCCCGCAGCGCCGTGACGTGCGCCACGTGATGTCGGCTGTGCCAGGCGTACGAATTGAGCATCGCGTCGAGCGTCAGGATGCCCCGTTCGGGATGATGCAGCCGGCGCCGGAAATCTTCCGGCTTCATCCCGCGCAGCACCTCCACCCAGCGCTGGTGGAGGGAGTCGAGGAGGGTCAACGACACCTCGACCGGCGTGGTCCGTGAATCCGGCAGAGCTGCCCAGACATCCTGGTCGTAGGGCTTGATCGTCGGCTCGTCCTCCGCGAGAGCGAATTTGAAACGGATGTAGGCGTTGACGTGACTGTCCGGCAGGTGGTGGACGAGCTGGCGCACGGTCCAGCCACCGGGCCGGTATGGGGTGTCGAGCTGCTCGTCCGTGAGGCCCTCGACGGCGGAACGGAAACGGGCAGGCGTGCCGGCAATCACCTCGATCGCCTCCCGCCGCTCGGCGTCGGTGAGCTCGTGCTTCACGTCCTCTTTGCCAATGGGATAGCTGAGATCGCTCATGGGAGAGAGCCTACCTCACGGCCCGCCAGCTCGGTCTCGGGAAAGAAGCCGAACCATGCGAACCAGAGGGCTACATGGCCGGGGACCCGCGGCAGCGGGGCCGCCCCTTCAGCGATCAGCGCGTCCTCGGTGACCTTCCAGATCCGGTCCGCTTCGTCGCGCAGCTCGCCGGGCGCGGCGCTGGTACGGAATACCCTGCCGTCCCGGCGGTAGGCCCGCACGGCGCCGGATTCCGGACTCCCGACCAGGACCAGCTCCAGGTCCCCGAGCCGGTCGTTGACCACCCGCTCCCGGAGCACTCGTTCGATCTGCCAGGCCTTCGCCCGGTCGCCCTGCCGGAGGCCGTAGACCTCCTCTTTCTCGGGCAGGAGCCGGCTCTTCGCCCAGATCGGGAAGGAGACCCCGGCACGCTTCTGGTCCGCGCTGCCAGGAAGATACCGGTAGCCCCATTTCGCGCCATACGCGGCATCCAGCTCCAGCACCGTCGTCTCCGGGTGCAGCGCCTTCCACTCTCCCCAGGTCGTCAGGGTCATGGGCAGGATCTCGAGCCGGACCGGCCTGCCAGCCAGCTTGCCGAGCACGGGCTCGCCGGTCAGGTTGCTCCACAGCGTCAGGGTCTCCCGGTTGAACATCAATTTATTGCTGCGATAGAGGAGGCCCGAGGTGCCGAAGGTATGGCGCGTGCCGTCCGGCAGGCGGGATGCGTAGGCGATGCCGGTGCCGCAGAGGGTGCAGTAGCTCAGGCTGAGCGGCTGCCCGCCGACCGTGTCGTTGAGCATCTCGTGCCAGGAGAGGTAGCGCAGCGGATAGGCCCGGTGCTCGCCGCCCAGGCTGACGCCGAAGACCCTCTCCCGGTCGTCCAGCGAGCGCGCCTTCGCGGCCGGCACCCGCGGCGGATCGTCGAGCGACGGGATGCCGTCGAGCGGCACGCCGCCCCAGACGATCTCCTCGGGGCGCAGGCGGATCGGGGCGCCAGGGTCGAAGACCTGCCGGTACCGCGGGTCGATGCGGGCGAAGAGGCCACCCTTCCAGGCGAGATAGCCGGGTGCAGGCTTCAGGTCGGCGCGCCGGCCCACCAGCTCCACCCAGTCGTGGTAGCGGGGACCCGCGTCCTCGCCGGTCAGCTTCCGCAGCGCCTCGACCAGCGGCTCGCGCCCGGCCTTCGGGGTGAAGAACAGGGCGTCCACCATGGCGGGCACGAGCGAAGGGTCGCGCGTTTCCGCCAGCCTCCGGGCCGCGGCAGCACGCTCGGCGTCCTTCCCTGCGAGGACGGTCGAGATCAGGTCGTAGCCATCCTCGGGCGTGAGCGCCGCGAGGAGGACGGCGAGGGTCAGGATGGATGCGAGCCGAAGCCGTGGGCTCATCGAGGGACCTCCTCACGAATAGAGCGCGTTCCCCATGTCCCCGTTACGGGCAATGAGGGCTTTACCGCTCCGGGGCTTGGCCGACTGTTTCTCCACCACCGCCGGATCCCGATCGAAAACGCCGTGGGAGTAGAGTGCCTCGTCGAGGTCGTTCGTCGCCTGGGCCTGGTGGAGCCACAGGTTCCAGTAGGCGATGAGCTCATCCCACGACAGATTGCGCAGGTCGAGGTCTTCCTCGCTCAGAAACTCGTCTCTCATACCGGTCACGGCGTCTCTCCCTTTTCGGGCTCGAAGGGAAGCACCCCTTCGGCACGAGCGGTGATCAGGCGATGGGCTTCCGGCAGCGGAAGGCCCTCCACCTGGCGCTGCACCTCCGGCCAGAGCCTGGACCAGCTTTCGGCCGCGGCCTGGTAGCGCGCCAGGCGTTCCTCGTTGACCCGCATCAACACGCGGCGCTCCCGATCGAGTGCTTCGTCCAAGGCGTCCCGGCCCTCGGGGATGCGGGCCAGGAGCGGCCGCTGCGGGACCGCCTCCGCCAGCGCCTCAGGATGCTCCTCGGCGAGCTCGATCAGATCGCGGCTGCTGCGAGAGTACAGGAGCTGCGAGCGAGGATCGGCCATCATGCGAGCCAGCTCACCGATCACGGCGTAATCCTTCTCCCGGTTCGTCAGCTTCAGCGCCGCCAAGGGCTCCAGGCCGACGACGTCGTCGCCCGTCGCCTCCGCCTCGTCCCACATGCGAGCCAACTGCTCCGGAGCGATCCGCGGTGGCCGGGTGACGAAATCGGTCCGCAGCCGCAGAGACTCCCGGCGGGATTCGAGATGGGCGCTCCAACCTCCGGCGAGCCAGCGCACATCGAGCGGCGCTCCGAAGCGGTATCGCGCCCCATGGCTGGAGAGAGCTTGCAGCACGTGGCCGACGGCCTCGGCGTCCTCGCGCACGATCCAGTCACCGTCCTTGCTCATGACGGCCAACCGGTGGACAACCACCGCTTGGCCCGAGCTGAGCAGGACCCGCAGGCGCCCCCGATTCGAGCTCTTTGGTCAGCTCGAGATAGGGATTGTCCACCACCTGTGGGACAGTATCAGCATTGGGCCGGCTCGCCGCCCGGGCATGAATGCCGGCGATTCATCGCCGGGCGGTGCCTCAGACCCCATCCAGCCGGTGCTCGGCAACCTCTCCCGAGAAGCTCTGCCCGCCCACGGTCAGATAGAGCTGTCCACCGGTCACCGTCAGCTCGAAGCTCGTCCTCCGGTCCATCAGCGGCACGACGGTTCGAGGAAGCGGCGGTCGAGGGCGTGGATCGCGATCTCGCCGGCGCGGTGGATGCGCTGGCCCGCGGCCTGCCGCCGGAGTTGGGCCGGATCGCGCCAGGTGTAGACCGCCACGCGCTCGGCCGCCTTGGCCGCCCGGTTGAGCCGCTCTGGGTCGGGCATGCCGACGTCGATCCAGGCCCGCAGCCGGCCATCCAGGCTGACGATCGAGACCGCCGGCTGGTCCCCGTCGGACACGCCGCCCTTCGAGAACGCGATCCCCTCTTCGTACTGGAGGCAGTAGGCGAGCACCCGGGTCAGCATGTGCTCCATGGACTCGGACGGATGGAGCGCCACCCGCAGTGCGAGCGTCTCGTAGACGCCCCGGTCCACATCCGAAAGCGCGATGTCGAGCTGGTAGATCGTCGAGGTCAGGGCCATCGCGGAGAGCCTATCCGGGTCTCGCCGAGGGCTGCATCAGTCGCCTGCGGCACGTGAGCCGAGCCATCGCCCGCTGGGAGCGCCGGCGTCTCGCCGGCCCGCGGGACCGGTAGACGCCACCGCGTGAGCAGCTTCATCCACCGCGAGCAGTTCGAACCGCGCCCGCGGGACCGATCGACGCCACTGCTGGAGCAGCTCCATCCACCGCGAGCAGTCGAACCGCTCCCGCGGGACCGATCGACGCCACCGCTGGAGCAGCTCCATCCACCGCGAGCAGTCGAACCGCTCCCGCGGGACCGATCGACGCCACTGCTGGAGCAACTCCATCCACCGCGAGCAGTCGAACCGCTCCCGCGGGACCGATCGACGCCACTGCTGGAGCAGCTCCATCCACCGCGAGCAGTCGAACCGCTCCCTTTCAAGCAGCACGGCTCGCCCCCACTCCCGCCGCCTTTCCGGTGGCCCAAGCCCAGGCGAAGTTGTGGCCGCCGATCGGGCCGAAAGCGTCGAGGATCTCCCCGCAGAGGAAGAGCCCAGGGTGGCGGCGGCTCTCCAGGGTCCACGGGTCGACCTCGGCGAGCGCGACGCCCCCTCCGGTGACTTCGGCCTTGCGGTAGCCCCCGTCGTCCGTCCAGGGAAGAGGATAGCGGGCGAGGAGGTCGACCAGGCGGCGCCGATCCTCGCGGCGGAGCTGGTGGAGGGGTTGGACGGCATCGATCCGGGCCTCATCGATCAGGGTTTCGGCGAGGCGGTCGGGGAAGCTCGCGGCGGAGGAGGCCGGCGACGGTGCCGGACCCCTCCCTCAACTTCTGGTCCCAGGCTGCGTCGTCCAGGTCCGTCCACCGGACGAGGATCGGCTGGAGAGGGCCGCCGGCGAGGCGCGAGCGGACAGCCATGTCGGAGATGTCCAGCACCGCCGGACCACTGTAGCCGTGGTGGGTGAAGAGAAAGCCATCCCGGGTCTGCCGGGAGCCGGTTGTGAGTGTGACGGTCAAGGAGATCCCTGCCAGGTGCGCATGCCGGGGGGGATCGGCAGTGAGGGGTGTGAGCGCAGGGTAGGTGGGGTGAACTGTGTGGCCGAGCCGGCGGACGATCTCGAAGCCGATCCCGTCGCTGCCGGTGCCTGGGAGCGAGAGGCCGCCGGTCGCCACGAATCACCGCCGCCGCCGCGATCTCCTCGCCATCCCGGAGACTCACCGACCAGCCGCCGCCGGACCGCGGCGCGAGGTCGTCCACCACGGCATCGAAGCGGGTCTCCACGCCGCGCCGGGCCGCGAGGGCTACGAGGCCGTCGCGCACGTCGCGGGCGCGGTTCGAGACCGGAAAGAGCTTGCCGGTCTCGGCCTCCAGGGCCAGGGGGATGCCCCATCTCCTCCTCGAAGAACTGCCGCTGCTCGGCCAGAGGCCAGGAGAGCAGGATCTTCCGCAATGTGTTCGGAGAGGAGCCGGTGACGAACCGGCCCGGCTCAAGCTGCGAGGGAAGGACGTTGCACCGCCCGCCGCCGCTGACCAGGATCTTGCGCCCGCCGTCGCGGGTACGTTCGAGGAGCAGCACCCGCCGGCCCCGGCCTATAGCGAAGATCGCGGCCGCCAGCCCAGCGGCTCCGGCACCCACGACCACAATCGGCAGACCGGCCCGCATGGCCGGTCAGGATAGCCCATTCCCGCCGGCTTCTACACCCAAGCGCGGTTCCGTTGCCGCTGCCGTCGCTGGCCCACATCTCGATGCCGGTGCTCGACTCCGTAGCTGCACCCCCTGGCCCCCTCTCCCATCTCCCTTCCACCCGCCGCCGGGAGAGGGGGAACGCATCCGGAGCCACCTGCCCGAGCTCGCCACGAATGCCAGCTCAACGTCCCCCCTCTCCCGGGGATGGGGGGTGGGAGATGGGAGAGGGGGACAGGGGGTGAGGTCAGGGCCTTTCGACCCAGTAGTTCGGCGCCTCCTTGGTGATGACCACGTCGTGGGCGTGGCCTTCCTTGAGGCCGGCGGGGGAGATGCGGACGAAGCGGGCTTTGGTGCGCAGGTCGTCGATCGAGCCGCAGCCGGCGAGGCCCATGCCGGAGCGCAGGCCGCCGGTGAGCTGAGGCAGCATCTGGTGGAGGCTTCCCTTGTAGCGGCACCATGCCCTCGATCCCTTCCGGGACCAGCTTGGCCAGGCTGCCGCCGGACGGCGCCGCCCCCTCCTGGAAGTAACGGTCGGCGCTGCCGCGCGACATCGCCGAGAGCGATCCCATGCCGCGATAGGCCTTGAAGGTGCGTCCCTGGTAGAGGATGGTCTCGCCCGGGCTCTCCTCGGTGCCGGCGAAGAGCGAGCCGATCATCACCGCATGCGCCCCGGCGGCGATCGCCTTGGTGACGTCGCCCGAGAACTTGATGCCGCCGTCGGCGATGACCGGGATGCCGTGCTCGGCCGCGGCCTGGACGCAGTCCATCACCGCCGTGACCTGAGGGATGCCGGCGCCCGTCACGACGCGGGTCGTGCAGATGCTCCCTGGCCCGATGCCGACCTTGACCGCGTCGGCGCCGCGCTCGATCAGGGCCAGCGTCCCTTCCGCCGTGGCCACGTTGCCCACCACCAGCCGGACGTCGGGGAAGCGCTCGCGCACCTTCGCGGCGGCGTCGAGCACGCCTTGGCTGTGGGCGTGCGAGGAGTCGAGCACCAGGAGGTCGACCTTGGCGCGGACCAGGGCCGCGGCGCGCTCCAGGTAGTCGCCCGAGGCGCCGATGGCCGCGCCGCAGCGCAGCCGGCCGAGCTCGTCCTTGCAGGCGTTCGGGTACTCGATGGCCTTCTGGATGTCCTTGACCGTGATCAGGCCCTTGAGGTTGCCGTGGGCGTCGACCACCAGGACCTTCTCGATGCGGTGCTTGTGGAGGAGCTGCTTGGCCTGCTCCAGCGTCGTCCCCTCGGGGACGGTGACCAGGTCCTCCTTGGTCATCAGCTCGCCGATCGATTTGTCGAGGGTCTCCTCGAAGCGCAGGTCGCGGTTGGTCAGGATGCCGACCAGTTGCCCCTCCTGGCTCGGTGACCGGCACGCCGGAGATCTTGTAGCGCGCCATGACGTCCAGGGCGTCGCGGATGCTCTGCTCGGGGCGCATGGTGACCGGGTCGACGATCATCCCGGCCTCCGAGCGCTTCACCCGGTCGACCTCTTCGGCCTGGGCCTCGATGGGGAGGTTCTTGTGGATGATGCCGATGCCCCCCTCCTGGGCCAGGGCGATGGCCAGGCGGGACTCGGTGACCGTGTCCATGGCGGCGGACAGGATGGGAATGTTGAGGCGGATCCCGCGGCAGACCCAGGTGCGGAGGTCCGACCTGGTTGGGGTGGACCTCGGAGAGGCCCGGGACGATGGAGACGTCGTCGAAAGTGAGAGCGAGGCGGTCGGCGTCTGCGGATGGTCGAGTCATTTGGGCGGCGGAGCGATACCTCACCCCACCGTCACCGCCGCGCCGTGGCACTTCTTGTACTTCTTGCCCGAGCCGCAGGGGCAGGGGTCGTTGCGGCCGACCTTGACGTCGCTTGTTGACGGCCGGCTGCGGGCGCTGCCCCTCCACCTTGGGCGGCGCGGAGAGCTCGATGCGCGGCGCGGCGGCCCGCTCGCGCTGGCGGCGCTGCTCGGCCATCTGCTCCTCGGTCACCGGCTCGTAGCGGAAGAGCTTCTGGACGATGTCGTCCTCGATCCGGTCCTTCATGGCCTGGAACAGGTCGAAGCTCTCCTTCTTGTATTCGTTGAGCGGGTCCTCTGCGCGTACCCGCGCAGCCCGATGCCCTCCTTGAGGTGGTCGAGCGCCAGCAGGTGGTCCTTCCAGATCACGTCCACGGCGTGCAGCATGATCGCCCGCTCGAAGCTGCGGTATGACCTCGGGGTCGTGGCGCGCCTCGCGCTCGGCGTAGCGCTGCTCGATCGTCTGCCAGAGGACGTCGCGCAGCTCGTCGATCCCCAGCTCCTCCAGGCCCAGGTCGCTGGGTGTGGATGTTGAAGTAGGCCAGGACCTCCGTGCGCAGGCCGGAGAGGTCCCAGTCGTCGGGGTCCTGGCTGCTCGGGGCAATGGGTCTCGAGCAGCCCGTCCAGCGAGGTCGCTCGGCGATCTCCAGCACATAGTCGCGCCCCTCGCGGCCTTCGAGGACGTCGCGGCGCAGCTTGTAGATCGCCTCGCGCTGCTTGTTCATCACGTCGTCGTACTCGAGCAGGTGCTTGCGGGTCTCGAAGTTCCGTCCTTCGACCTGCTTCTGGGCGCGCTCGATCGCCTTGGAGACCATGCCGTGCTCGATGGCCTCGCCCTCTTCCATGCCGAGCCTGCCCATCAGGCCCTGGATGCGGTCGGAGCCGAAGATCCGCATCAGGTCGTCTTCGAGCGACAGATAGAAGCGCGACGAGCCGGGGTCGCCCTGGCGGCCGGAGCGGCCGCGGAGCTGGTTGTCGATGCGCCGCGACTCGTGCCGCTCGGTGCCGAGGATGTGCAGGCCGCCGGCGGCGAGCACCTCGTCGCGCTCGCGGGCGCAGGTCTCGATATAGCGGGCGAGCGCCTCCTCGTACTGCCTCGGGCTCGGTCTCCGGGTCCGCCTCGGCCCGGGCGAGGCCCTCGGGGTTGCCGCCGAGGACGATGTCGGTGCCGCGGCCGGCCATGTTGGTGGCGATGGTGACCGCGCCCTTGCGGCCCGCCTGGGCGACGATCGACGCCTCGCGCTCGTGGTACTTGGCGTTCAGGACCACGTGCTTGACCCCGGGCGGCTTGTGCAGCAGCTTCGAGAGCATCTCGCTCTTCTCGATCGACACCGTGCCCACCAGCACCGGCTGGCCCTTCTCCTGGCACTCGCGGATCTCCTCGACCACGGCGGCCCACTTCTCGTGCGCGGTGCGGTAGACCAGGTCCGCCCGGTCGTCGCGGATCATGTCCTGGTTGGTCGGGATGACCGTCGACGTCCAGGTTGTAGATCTGCGCGAACTCCGAAGCTTCGGTGTCGGCGGTGCCGGTCATGCCCGCGAGCTTCTTGTACATGCGGAAGTAGTTCTGGAAGGTGATCGTGGCGAGCGTCTGGTTCTCGCGCTCGATCTTCACCCCCTCCTTGGCCTCGACCGCCTGGTGCAGGCCGTCCGACCACCGCCGGCCCGGCATCATGCGGCCGGTGAACTCGTCGACGATGACCACCTTGCCGTCCTTGACCAGGTAGTCGACGTCCCGCTGGTAGAGGGCGTGGGCGCGCAGCGCCTGATTGACCCCATGGAGGGTCTCCATGTTCTCGGGGTCGTAGAGGTTGCGCACGCCGAGCAGCTTCTCGACCTTCTCGACGCCCTCGTCGGTCAGGCTGGCCGAGTGCCCCTTCTCGTCGACCAGGTAGTCGCCGGTCGTGCTCTTCTTGCCGTCGCCCTCGTCGATCTCCTCGCCCTTGACCAGCTTGGGGATGATGCGGTCGATCCGGTAGTACTTGTCGATCGACTCCTCGGACGGGCCGGAGATGATCAGCGGCGTGCGCGCCTCGTCGATCAGGATCGAGTCGACCTCGTCGACGATGGCGTAGTGGTGGCCGCGCTGCACCATCGACTCCAGCTCGAACTTCATGTTGTCGCGCAGGTAGTCGAAGCCGAACTCGTTGTTGGTGCCGTAGGTGACGTCCGAGCCGTAGGCGGCCTTGCGGTCGTCATCGGGCATGTCGTGCTGGATGACCCCGACCGACAGGCCCAGGAAGCGGTAGATGCGGCCCATCCAATCCGAGTCGCGGCGCGCCAGGTAGTCGTTGACCGTGACCACGTGGACGCCCTTGCCTTCGAGGGCGTTCAGATAGACCGGCAGGGTGGCGACCAGGGTCTTGCCCTCGCCGGTCCTCATCTCGGCGATGCGCCCGCGGTGGAGCATGATGCCGCCCATGAGCTGGACGTCGAACGGCCGCATGTGGACCGTCCGCCAGGCCGCCTCGCGCGCCACGGCGAAGGCCTCGACCAGGAGGTCGTCGAGCGTCGCGCCCTGCGCGAGCTTCTGCCGCAGCTCGGCGGTCTTGCCGCGGAGCTGATCGTCCGAGAGGGCCTTGATCTGCGGCTCCAGCTCGTTGATGGCCGCCACGAGAGGCAGCAGCTTCTTGACGTCCCGCTCGTGCTGGCTGCCGAAAATCTTGGTCAGAATCGTGTTGATCATCGAGGAGATCTCGTCAGGAATTGGAGAAGCGTGGGGTGTTACCCCGCGACGGGGTACAACCCGCAGTCTAGCAGAAAGATTCCTCCGGCCCTCCCGCAGAGCACCGCCTACGTCCCCCCTCTCCCGGTCGGTGGGAGGGCGATGGGAGAGGGGGACAGGGGGTGAGGATCTGGGGCGGGCCCTACTGCGCGGAGCCCGCGTCGTTCAGGATGTACCCCACCGGGTTCACCGCGTCGCCGTCCAGGCGCACCTCATAGTGGAGGTGATAGCCGGTCGAGCGCCCGGTGTTGCCGACCCGGCCGACGATGTCGCCGCGCTTGACGCGCTGGCCCGGCTTGACGGTGATTGCCGACAGGTGTCCGTAGAGGGTCGTCATGCCGTAGCCATGGGAGAGGAAGACAGCCTTGCCATACCCGCCCTGGACGCCGGTGCGGATCACGATCGCGTCGGCGCTCGCCTGCACCGGCTGGCCGGGGGCCGCTGCGATGTCGACGCCCTGGTGGTTGCCGCGCCCATGGGTCAACGGATCGGTGCGCGAGCCGTAGCCGCTGGTGAAGATCCCCTTGACCGGAGCGATGGTCGGAGTGGAGGAGATCCACTGCTTGCGCTCGTCGAGCCGGGTCTCGACCGCGTCGAGGGCCCCGGAGAGCTGGGCCGCCCGGGCCGCCATCTGGGGGAGGTCCCCGATCCCGACCTCTTCAGCTTCCTCGACGGGCACATCGCCGCCGATGCCGGCCTCCACGCCTTCGCCGAGGCTCTCGATACCGGCCACGAGGGCGAGGTCGCGGGTGCGCTCCTCGTAGCTGTTGAGCTGACCCTGGAGCTTCTGGAGGCTCGTCTCGAACTGCGTGTTCACCTGCCGCAACGACTCGTTCTCCTTCTTCAGGCGCGCGATCTCCACCGGATTGACCGGAGTGTGGAAGTGCGACCAGATGAAGTAGAGGGAGGCGAGGGTGAGGAGAGCGAGGGCGCCGGCAACCAGGCCGATCTGGAGGTTCGTCACCCGCCACTTGCGCAGCCGGGCGTGGGCGTGAGGGACGAAGATGATCGTATGGTGCTGGTGAGCCATGTCCGTTTTACAAAAGACCATCCAGTAGACGACACCAAAACTGCGTCAGCTCAGCAGGGTGCAACAGGACCCGGAAACGACCGGAACGATGTAAGCCTGCGTATTGTACAGCCCGAAACGCGCTTGTCAAGAGGGGAATAAAATATGGTGATTCAGCATGCCCAGAGCGTGTAAATTGGTGAAAGTGATGCCGCCGGGTTTCCGCTCTCCGGCTCAGCTCCCGAGCTGCCTGGCATACCGCGCCAGGAGCTGCTTGAAGGCCTGCTTGGTCGCGGCGTCGGCTTCCTGGGTGGCTGAATTTGCCGAGACGGCGACCACCAGATCGCCGTCGTGCACGATGGCGACGAGGGTGATGAACGTGTCCGCGCTTCCCTGATAGACACTGACCGCGTCGAAGCCCGCCAGCGGCTGCACCCCCCAACCGAGCCCGCTCTGGATGCGCCGCGTGTGCATCAGGCGCGCGGTCTCCGGCTTCAGCAATGCGGAATCGCCATGAAGGGCCCGCAGATGCGCAGCCAGGAAGCGGGCGAGATCCGGCATGCTCATGTGGACGTCTCCCGCCGGCGCGAGGAAGGAGGGGAGCTGGTACTTGCCGTCGGGATTCTGCGGCACGACTCTCCACAGCCGCTTCCAGTGACCCCAGGGTTGAGGCGCCCCGCCCTTCGCCGGCCACCCGAACCCCGCCGTCCTCATGCCGAGCGGCGCGAAGACGCGGGTCCGCATCAGCTCCTCCCAAGAGACCCCCGAAACCTTCTCGGCGATCGCGGCGACGACGGTAAAGCCCGCATTCGAGTACGAGAACGCCTTCCTTGGCCCGACCACCGGCGGCCTGGAGAGCGCCAGGCAGGAGAACGCGAGCCGCTGCGCGGTCAGGGAGCCAGCCAGGCGGGGAACCGTTTGGAGAGCCTTCTCGTCGTCGAACGCCGGCAGACCCCCTTCATGAGCCAGCAGGTCCGCCACGGTCACCTCCCTGTACTCCGGCCGCATCGTCGAGCCGCACTCCGGCAGCGCCTGGATGACCGGAGTCGACCAGTGGAGCTTCCCTTCCTCGACAAGCAGAGCGACCACGGTGGCCGTCATCGGCTTGGTGACCGAACCGATATGGAACCAATCGTCCGGCGTGACCTTGTCGGGCCTTCCCAGGACGCGGGCTCCGACGGCGCCGGTCTGGATGGAGCCGTCCGCATGCCCCACGGCGGCAACCAGGGCGGGCACCCCATGCTCAGCACGAATCGAGGCGAGAAGGCCCGAGATCTCCGCCGGGGTTCCAGAGTCCGGCGCCGTCTACGCCTCGTTCGAACGGAACAGGCGTCTACCGAGTCTTCCCGGATGGTCACCGCAAGCGCTTCTTCCTGCGAGATCTCGCTGAGCATGTGGAGTTGCTGCGTGCGGTCTGGAACGATCCGTTCTCGCTCGACCCATCGAAGCGGACGGCTGCCGTCACGCGTGAGATCGCCGAACAGATTGCGGCGCTGGCGCGGGCTCTGGAGGCGGCAGGGCAAGATCCAGAGAGGGTGGCGACGTTCCTGATGCGATGCCTGTTCACAATGTTCGCGGAGGATGTCGGGCTCCTGACAGACAAGCCTTTCTCGCACGCGCTCGAAAACTGGTGGCTGCCGAATCCTGCCTCGTTCCCCAGCGGTGTCAGCTCGCTCTGGCGGGCGATGGATCGGGGAGCGGACTTCGTCACCGGCAAGCTCCTGCACTTCAACGGCGGCTTGTTCTCGACGCATGACGCGCCGGTGCTCACGAAGGAGCAACTCATCCTGCTCCTCAAGGCGGCGAAGAGCGACTGGTCGCAGGTGGACCCGTCGATTTTTGGGACTCTGCTGGAGCGCGCGTTGAATCCCAAGGAGCGCCACCGGCTCGGAGCGCACTACACGCCGCGGGCGTATGTGGAGCGGCTGGTGAAGCCGACGATCGAAGAACCGTTGCGAGGCGATTGGGATCTGGTGCGGGCGGAGGTGCAGCAGCTCGTGGAGTTGGGCAAGGTCGAGGAGGCGCAGAAGCGCGTCCTGAGTTTTCACCATATGCTGTGCAGAACACGGGTGCTCGATCCGGCGTGCGGCACGGGGAACTTCCTCTATGTGACGCTCGACCTGTTCAAGCGCTTGGAGAGCGAGGTCCTCGCGCTTCTGACGGAACTCGGTTACAAGCAACTGGGTCTCGAGATGAAGGACTACCGCGTGACGCCGGAGCAGTTCCTGGGAATCGAGGTCAAGCGATGGGCGAAAGAGATGGCGGAGCTCGTTCTGTGGATCGGCTATCTGCAATGGCAGGTGCGTCAACCCGGCGGCGCTCTGACCGTTCCGCAGCCGGTCCTGCGCGACTACGGCAACATCGTATGCCGTGATGCAGTGCTGGCGTACGACCGGGAGGAGTTGCTGCGCGACGAGAAGGGCAAGCCGGTGACGCGGTGGGATGGCGAGACGATGAAGGTCTCGCCGGCGACGGGAGAGGAAATACCGGATGAGAAAGCTCGCGTGCCAGTCTATCGGTATGAGAATCCACGCCGAGCAGAGTGGCCGGTGGCGGATTTCATCATTGGAAACCCGCCTTACATCGGGAACTGGAGGATGCGCCAAGTCTTTGGCGATGGCTATGTTGAGAGCTTGCGCTCGACTTATCCGGAAGTCCCCCAATCCAGTGACTACGTACTCTATTGGTGGCACCGAGCAGCCGAACAGGTCTGCTCCGGCGGTACGCGTCGGTTTGGATTGATCACGACCAACAGCATCTCGCAGTCACTGGGGCGCCGGGTCGTGGAGAGAAGTTTGCTCGATCAAGGAGGAACGATCGTATTCGCCGTTCCAGATCACCCGTGGGTCAACTCAGAGGACGGCGCCGCGGTGAGGGTGGCGATGACCGTGGGCAAGAACGGCGAAGGCAGTGGGCAGTTGTTTGAGGTCTTGGGAGAGACTCAAGCAAATGATGAGTACGCCCAAGTTGACCTTGTGGAGCACCGCGGACGCATTCATTCCAATCTGACCATCGGTGCGGATGTCACTTCGGCTTCGCCGCTTCAAGCCAACGACAGCCTCGCTAGCCCCGGAGTAAAGCTTCATGGTGCAGGTTTCATCGTTTCCCCTGACGAAGCTAAGCGGCTTGGTCTCGGCCGCGTCAAGGGGCTTGAAGAGCACATTCGCCCTTACCGGAACGGCAAGGATCTGACGAACCGAAGCCGCGGTGTACTCGTTATCGATTTACACGGTCTTACCCAGGCGCAACTGAAAGAGCGTTTTCCTGAAGTCTTCCAGTGGGTGGTTGAGCGCGTAAAGCCCGAACGAGAGCTCAATAACGAGAGATACCGGCGCGAGAACTGGTGGCTCTTCGGGAGAAAGAATACAGAACTTCGATCTGCTCTAAGGGGACTTCCTCGGTTTATTGCCACCGTTGAAACGTCGAAGCATCGATTCTTTGTCTTTCTCCCTTCAGAGGTTGTTCCAGACAATATGCTTATCGCGGTCGCCCTTGAGGACGCGGCCATGCTCGGTATACTCTCGTGTCGGATACACGTGCTCTGGAGTCTGGCAGCCGGCGGCAGAATGGGGGTCGGAAATGATCCTCGATATACAAAAAGTGTCTGTTTCGACCGCTTCCCCTTCCCTGCCTGCTCGGATATCCTAAAGCATCGCATCCGAGCCCTCGGCGAAGCTCTCGACGCTCACCGTAAGCGTCAGCAGACTCAGCACCCGACACTCACGATGACCGGGATGTATAACGTGCTAGAGAAGCTCCGGAGCGGCGAGGCGCTCACCGACAAGGAGCGCGAGATCCACGAGCAGGGTCTGGTCTCGGTTTTGAAACAGATCCACGACGACCTCGACGCGGCCGTCTTCGATGCCTACGGCTGGCCGCGGACCTTGACGGACGAAGAGATCCTCGAGCGCCTGGTCGCCCTAAACCACGAGCGCGCCGAGGAGGAGAAGCGCGGCCTCGTGCGCTGGCTGCGGCCGGAGTTTCAGAACCCGCAGGGCACGAAGGCTGCGACCCAGGTCACTCTCGTCGAAGCAGGTCTCGAGGCCGCCGAGCCTGCGAAAGCCGCCAAGGGTAAAAAGGCCGCCAAGCTTGCCTGGCCGAAGGATCTGCCTGCCCGCGTCGTGGCCGTGCGCGACCTCCTGGCCGAGCTCGGGGAGGCAACGGCCGATGAGATCCCGCGGCGATTCAAGGGGGTTCAGGTCGACCAGGCGGAGAAGCTTCTCGAAAGCCTCGCGGCGGTCGGTGTGGCGATTGAGACCACGGCGGAGGCAGGAGGGGGCAAGAGACGGTGGAGTCTGGTGCGGTGAGGAGTTGCCCGTGCCCTGTCGCATCTGCTGCCGCCCCTCTGGGGCTTGGAAATATTTCGGCTATTTACCCGGGGTCGCCGCTCCTTCGTCGCTCTGACCCCGGGCTACACGCCGTGGGCCCCTCTGGGGCCTTTTTCGGCGAAGGGCCCCTACTTTGAAAGCGGCATAGCCTGATTTTGGGCCTCTCTCAGCGAGTGGAGGCCGATTCCCGAAGCTGGATCGGTTCACCAGTCAGTTCCGCATAAAGCACGTCAGGATCAAGGTCGGCGCCACTCTCCCAGCAGATCGTACCAAGCTCGGAATCAACCCTCACCTTCGCGACCTCATCTGGATCCTTGAGAGGCTCAAAGACTCCCTTGAAGGGGATCAACGCTTCGAGATCGATCTCTCCCTCGACTCCATCCTCGAACCGAATGTAGAGCCGATGCCCGCCGATAGACCGAGCTTCAACGATGTCTTTAAGCATGTTTCTTACTCCAGAGGAACAATGGGCTCAAGAGGCACCTGCCTCCGAGCAAGCTCCCAATCGACCATGAGCTCTTCCTGATGCATGGACGCCCACTCGACAACCAGCCCTAGAACCCTCGGCGACAACTTCCCCTCAAGGATGGTAAGCGACTCGATGCCGATAAGCGCCCGCTGTCCAGCATAGCGGACGTGAAAGTGGGGCGGAGGGTGATCGTTGAAGTACATCAAAACGATGATTCCGAAGAATCGGCTGATCTCAGGCACTCATGCTCTCCCTTACTAGGCCTGGCCGTCTAGGTTACGTAAGGATACGCCAATCTACTCCTTGTCCGCAACCCGCCGCCCGGGAGAGGGGAGCCGCGTGCTATTATTTGGCGGGCGAACAGCACCGGTCCCGATTCACGGTGAACTGGCTCTAGTTTGCCACGAACGCGGGCCAATTCACGGTGAACTGGCTCTAGTTTGCCATGAACGCGGGCCAATTCACGGTGAACTGGCTCTGATTTGCCGTGAACGCGGGCCGATTCATGGTGAACCGGCCCTCATCGCGGCGATCCGGCCGCTGTTCGTCATGATCTCGGCCCGATTCGCCGTGAACCGGCCCGATTCGCCGTGACCGCGAAGCCGTTTCCCGTGAATCAGCCCCGTTCATCATGAATCGGCCGCGTTCGCGGCGATCTCGTCTCCGTTCACGGCGAATCACGACCGGTTCACCAACTCGCCCAGGCATGACAGAGGCCCCGGCTCCTTTCCCTGGAGCCTGGGCCTCAGCTTTCCTTACTGGAAGGTGATCGTCGTGTTCTTCGAGCCGACGCCATCGCGGCCGTTGCTGTCGGTGACGGTGCAGGAGATCGTGTCGGTGAAGGGCGGCGGCGGGGAGCCCTCGGGATGGCAGTACGCCTTCGTATAGCCGGTGACGCTCTCGCCTTCAGCCACCAGCGCCCCGTTCCGCCTCCACGCATACCAGACATAGGGCGGCACGCCGCCGCTGGGGGAACAGGTCCAGCTCACGTTCTCACAGGTGTCGACGATCGTGACGCTCGACGGACCATTGACGGTGACGGAGGGCTGGGCCAGCACTGGCGCAGCGATCAGGGCGATGGCGACAAGTAGAAAGGCGTAAAGCGGCTTTCTCATCAGTCTGCTCCTTTCAGAAGACGCGGCTCGGAGCGCGGTTCCCTATGAACGTCACGATCCGATCCCGCGACGGATTGACGCTGTCGAGGCGATGTGGGGAGCGGTCAAAATCGGTTACCCTGCATATGCTCGAAGCTATATGTATACGGATTCCGCCGGCCAAGTGTTTCCTTCGCGCAGAGCTCCTCAGACCGTCACCCTCGAAGGGGGCGGCCTCCAAAGAGGTCAACAGTTGATACCCTGGTACGATCTCTCCACACCTGCAGGGCTGCCGGTCGATACTATGAAATGGGATCATCCCCACCGGGAGCGGTGAGGCGACAGCCCCCAAGCGCCATGGATCCTCACACCACCGACCCGCCCCACGAAGAGGTCATCGCCGCGACCAGGGCCTGGCTCGAAAAGGCCGTCATCGGCCTCGACCTGTGCCCGTTCGCCCGGGCGGTCCATGTCCGGGACCAGATCCGGTACGTGGTCAGTGAAGCGGAGGCGCCGGAGGATCTCCTGGCCGATCTGAACGACGAGCTGCGGGCGCTGGCGGCGGCCGATCCGGAGGCGATCGACACCACGCTGCTGATCCATCCCCGGGTGCTCGGCGACTTCCCGGACTACAACGACTTCCTGGACGTCGCCGACGCCGCCGTCGCCGATCTGGGGTTGGAGGGGGAGATCCAGGTCGCCAGCTTCCACCCCCGGTACCAGTTCGCCGGCACGGAGCCGGACGACATCGGGAACTACACCAATCGCTCGCCCTATCCGATGCTCCATCTGCTGCGCGAGGCGAGCGTCGAGCGCGCGGTGGCCTCTGTTCCCGACACCTCCGAAATTTCCGAAAAGAACATCGAGACGATGCGCCGCCTCGGCCATGAGGGATGGCGCCGCCTGGAAATCCCCAAGGGCGGTGAATAGGCTCTTCGAGCGTGTCTGGAAATTCCTGCGCGAGCCCTGGTCCCTCACCCCCGGCCCCTCTCCCATCCGCACTCCCTTCCCCCGGGAGAGGGGAGAAATGCATGATCAGGAAGCTCCTGGGTGGGGGCTCCCCTCTCCCGGGCGGGTGTGAGTGCGGATGGGAGAGGGGCCGGGGGGGAGGGGCCAAGGCGACGCCCGCAGCAGAGTTTTCCAGACGCCCTCTTACTGCGGCTCGAGTGTTGCCGGCCTGCGTGCGCAGGCGGCGGCGCGTTCGAGGAGCAGCTCGCGCTCGCGGGTGTTGCGGGTGAGCGAGGCCGCGCGCTCGAATTCCACCCGGGCCTCGTCGAAGCGGTCGAGCTTGGCGAGGAGGTCGCCGCGGACGCTCGGCAAGAGATGGTAGCTCTTGAGCGACGGCTCGGCGGTCAGCGTATCGGCGAGCTCGAGGCCCACGGCTGGGCCGAACGCCATGGCGAGCGCGACCGCTCGATTCAGCTCCACGACGGGTGACGGCGCAACCTGGGCGAGGGCCTGGTAGAGCGCCGCGATGCGCACCCAGTCCGTCTCCTCCGCGGTCTGCGCTCGCGCGTGACAGGCGGCGATTGCGGCCTGTAATGCATACGGGCCGAGCGCGCCGCCGAGCGTCTCGGCTCGTTCGAGCGCCGCGAGGCCGCGGCGGATGAAAAGCCGGTCCCAGAGCACGCGGTTCTGATCGAGGAGGAGGATGGGCTCCCCCGACGAGCCGACGCGCGCCCAGGAGCGCGACGCCTGGATCTCCATCAGCGCGACGAGGCCGTGGGCCTCGGGCTCGTCGGGGGCGAGCTCGGCCAGGATCCGGCCGAGACGGAGCGCATCCTCGCAGAGCCCGGGCCGCATCCAGTCGTCGCCGGCGGTCGCCGAGTAGCCCTCGTTGAAGACGAGGTAGATCACCTCCAGCACCGAGGACAGGCGGGCGGCGAGCTCGGCGCCGCGGGGGACCTCGAAAGGGACGCGCGCCTCGGCGAGGGTCCGCTTGGCCCGGACGATGCGCTGGGCGACGGTCGGCTCCGGGACGAGGAAGGCCCGCGCGATCTCGTCGGTCGTCAGGCCTCCGAGCAGGCGGAGCGTGAGCGCAACGCGCGCCTCGGTCGAGAGGACAGGATGGCAGGCCGTGAAGATGAGGCGCAGGAGATCGTCGCCGACGGGGTCGTCGATCGCGGCGATCGCGGCATTGAGCTCTGCCACGGCCAACTCCTGCCGGGCTTCCAGGTCGCGCCCGAGCTCCTCGTGCTTGCGCTCGAGCATCGTCCTTCGACGGATCTGGTCGATCGCGCGGTGCTTCGCCGTGGCCATGAGCCAGGCGCCCGGGTTGCGCGGGACGCCCGACTCCGGCCACTGCTCCAGCGCGACGACGAGAGCATCCTGCGCGAGCTCCTCGGCAAGTCCAACGTCGCGCACGATCCGCGCGAGGCCGGCGATGAGCCGGGCCGACTCGATCCTCCAGACTGCGTCGATCGCGCGATGGGTCTCGGTGGCCGTCGTCACAGCTCCCGATCAGACCATCTTCGATCCGCCGGTGCAAGCCGGAGGTAGCCTTTTGACGATACGACAACGACCAGGGGAAGCCCTCCAGAAGGAATCGAGTGGAGGTCTATGGCAGAATCCGTCCTATGATGCGCCCGACTCTTTTCTCCCTGGCCTTCTTCGCCTCGCTCCTGACCGCCGTCCCATCGGCTCTCCCACAGGCCCGCACGCCGGCCACACCGGGAGCGGTTCCGATGGGGAAGCTCGACATCCGCCTGCTGGTCACGGCGGAGCCCGACAAGGTGTTCCGCCCCACGACAGGGCCGGACGGCAAGCATGCCATCGCCCAGCCGGTCAAGGTCGCTCCGCGCGGCAAGCCCATCGCCGCGTTCGTCTTCTTCCAGAACTGCAAGCCGGACAATGCCGGCAAGTGCAACGTCGACCTCGACCTGCTCGGCATCGACCCTCGCGGCTCGGCCTTTGAAAACCGCAAGGGAGCCCCGCTCTGGCGCAACCAGAAGGCGCCGCACCCCGGGATCATCCAGCTCGGCACCTCCTATATGAAGATCCAGCTCGAGCCGAAGGACCTCGCCGGCACCTACAAGGTGGTCGCCGTGGCGCGCGACCGCAACAGCGGGGCCGAGGCTCGCGCGGACGCTTCGTTCGAGGTCAAGTAGATCCGCCCATCGACGGGATGGGAAGTCATTTCAACAAGCTTGTCACGCTTTCGACGAGCGCCGCACTCTATACTATGGGAGATCCTGAAGTTCTTGATTTTGTGGAGGGGGCACTCGGCGCACCCATCTAAGCATTCCTGCCCCAACGCGACCGTCTCCCAGGTTTCGTGCCTTTCATCACCGTGGACGTGCTCTCCGGACACGACGCCAAGTCGTGCCTCCAGGAGATGAGCTGTCGATCGGTCAGGTCGAGCGCTGCCTGACAACTCGGTACGACCAGCACTGAGGAGTGGCGTTTTCCCTGCCGCCGGGCTTTGCCCGGACCTCCGTTCCGCGCTGTCCAGGGTCCTTCCCTTTCGGGGGGCCCTCTGGCAAAGGAGGAAGGCATGGATTCATTGTTCACGGTCTCCAAGACTCAAGATGAGGGAGCAGCACGCCGGGCCCGGTTGACGAAGCCGAGGCTGGCGGTGCTGTTGTCCCTCGCCGTCGTCGCATGGGAGTATCTGCTCAATGCGGCGATGAACCCGGTCGACTGGAACCTGACCGGCGTGGGCGCGCACATGGCTCTGGACCTCGCCATGGTGCTGCCCCTCGTGGGGCTCGCCCTGTGGGCGGGCACCCGGCTGGCCCGCAGGTTCCACATGGAAGCGGGGGAGTGGTCCGGCCTGCTGGGTATCGCCGGCCTGGTCTCCCTCGTGTTCCTCGTCCTGATGGTGCCGGTGGCCGGCACCCGGGACCTGGCCCATGAATGGATGGGCAACACCTATGGCCTGTCGCTGGCCGAGGTGCAGGTCACCCAGGTGCAGAGCACCGAGCTCACGGTGCAGCAGCCGAAGCAGCTCTGCTCCTTCGCCTCGGTGCGCAATCCGGGCCTCGTCGGCGATCCCGACGCCCCCGGGATGCCGCTCATGTACCGGATCGAGGCCGGCGCCAGCGCCCTGCTGATCCAGTTTGCGGCGCTGCTGCCCCTGCTGCTGCTCGGCCTGTTCCTCAGGCACCGCGCCGGGCTGCCGCGGGCGGACCGCGAGCAGACTCTCGCCTTCCTGCGCTGGTGGGCCCGGCCGGTACGCCTCGGCGCCATCGCCGTCGTGGGCCTGCTGGGGTTCTGCTACGGCAACGGCGTGGGCCAGTCCTATGCCGGGCAGGTCGTGGCTCCCACCGGCGGCGGCGCGCCGTACAACGCCTGCACCGCCGGCGGGCCGGTCAAGGAGTACAGGGTCCACGCGATCAACGTGGTCCACACCGTCAACCGCTATTTCGACTTCGTGCCTGGGTTCATGTACGCCCTGGAGGCCAACATCCCGGCGATTCGGGCCTTCGAGCAGGACCTGATCAACAGCCGGGCGGCCCTGGTCGCCGCCAACAACGTCAACGCAGACCTGCCTGGCATCACCCGCGTGACCCCGGGCCTGCGCAAGGACCCGATCCAGCCGCTGGTGATCCGCGCCAACCTGGGCGACTGCGTGCGGATCCACTTCACCAACGACCTCGTCGACGGGCACCCGACGTCGCTGCACATCCTGGGCCTGTCGCACACGGTCCAGAACGCGGGCAGCGCGGTCGGCCAGAACGCCCCCAGCTATGCCGCTGCCGGGCAGACCGTCACCTACGAGATCCCGATCCCCAAGGACCCCGCCGCCGAGCGCGCCTATCACTTCCACGATCATGGCGCCGGCACTGTCGTGGGAATGAACCCGCCGGCTCCGGGCCGCTTCGACTGGCGCCTGCGCCAGGGCCTGGGGTTGTTCGGCGCCCTGGTGGCCGAGCCGGAGGGCTCGACCTACCTTGACGTCGAGACCGGCCAGCCGCTCGACACCGTGACCGGCAGCACCTGGGAAGCGATCATCAAAGACCCCAATGTGCACGACCGGCCGGACGGCAAGAGCTTCCGCGAGTTCGTGGTCCTGTATCACGAGTTCGGCGCCGAGAACTTCCGCGGCCTCTTCGATTTCAAGGGCGCGATCCTGCCCCACCTGGACAACAATGCCTTGTCCGGCGCCTACAAGATCGTGGGCCGTGCCATCAACTACCGGAGCGAGCCGTTCCGCCGCCGCATCGAGCTGAACGACCTGATCCTCGGCAATGCCGTAGGCAGCATCCGGCACGGCAAGAACCTGAGCTACGCCTCGTACCCGTTCGGCGATCCGCCGACGCCGATGCCGCGCTCCTACCTGGGTGAGGCGACCAAGACGCGGGTGCTCCACGCCGGCACCGAGATCTTCCACGTGCACCATCTGCACGGCGGCGGTGACCGCTGGCGGCGCAATCCCGACGCCGATCCCAACAGCAACTTCTGGAAGGGCCTGACCAAGGTCCCGAACCAGACCCTCAAGTCGGTCCATCTCGACTCGCAGTCGATCGGACCCGGCAGCAGCTACAACCTCGAGCACGAGTGCGGTGCGGGCGGCTGCCAGCAGGGCGAGGGCGAGTTCCTCTTCCACTGCCACATCGGCCATCACTACGTCGCCGGCATGTGGTCGTTCTGGCGCGTCTATGCCACCCAGCAGACGGCGGAGAACGAGATCCACGGCCATGCGCTGTTCGCGGACCCGGACCTGTTCCAGTCCGACAACGTGTTCTCCGACAGCCAGGCGCCGTCCAACACGCCGCCGGCAGCGGCGGTCTCGGCCGGCCAGCTCATCGGCCTGAGCGTGGATTGGGGCCGCACGATCGTCGCCGACAGCAGCTTCTCGAACCCCTTTACCCAGGTGAAGCTCTCCGACTGGATCGCGGACCAGCTTCCGCCGCCGGGCGTGCGCATCGACGCCAACGACGCGACGGTGTGGAATTGGACCACCACCGGGTCCCCCAACGCCACCTACAAGGCCTTCGGCGAGCCGGAAGAGACCTTGGCGATGGCCAACTGGAAGTCGCCCACCCCGGGAGTGAGGCCCGAGGTCAAGTTCAACCCGAAGAACGGCCGCTATGCCTGGCCGCTGTTCCGGCCTCATGCGGCCCAGCGACCTCCCTTCACGGCGCGCCACTCCGGGTCCCCCTGGCTCGGCGAGCAGATGATCCCGGGCCGCTACGACGGCCTGTGCGCCAACAACCTCGTCCATCCCAATGTGTTCGTCGGCTTGAAGGCGCAGCGGTTCTATCCGGTGAGCGCCGTCAAGCTGGACATCGACGTGACGAAGGCGACGCCTCCAGGCAGGCCGTCGAAGACGGACCCGGACGGCATGCTCTTCGTGCTCAACGAGCACAAGGACGCCATCCTGGCCAATCCTCCCACGAAGCCCCGGGAGCCGCTGGCCATCCGCTCGAACGTCGGGGACTGCGTGGAGATCATCTTCACCAACGAGATCGCCGACTCGGGCCTCAACAACAACTGGTCGAAGGTCAACATCCACAGCCACTTCGTGCAGTTCGACACGCAGGCCTCGGACGGCGTGATCACCGGCTTCTCCTACGAGCAGTCGGTGCGCCCGTACGCGACCGAGAACCGCACGCTGACCCAGGATGCGGACCAGTTCAGCTCGACCCTCAAGGTGACCAACGTCACCAACCTGCGGGTGGGCATCTGGATCGGCATCGGCCTCGGCGAAGGCACCTGCGGCAGCATCCTGGGCCAGCCGTTCCCCTGTACCGAGATCCGCAAGATCACCGGGATCACGGGGACAGATACCATTACGCTCAACCTGCCGTTGCTGCTGGACCACGACATCGGCGAGGCGGTGGGCGTCGAGTTCGTCCGCTACAACTGGTATTCGGACGTCGACTTCGGCACGGTCTTCTTCCACACCCACGTCGAGAGCAAGGACTGGGATCACGGCCTGTTCGGGGCCCACATCGTGGAGCCGAAGGGCTCGACCTATCACGACCCGGTCACCGGTGACGAGATCCGTGCCGGGACTCTCGCCGACATCCACGTCAACCCGTTCTTCGGCGGCAAGCCGGTGGCCGCGGGCGTCAACGGCTCGTTCCGCGAGTTCATGGCCTTCGTCCACAACCAGAACCCCGTCGTCGGCGGCTTCGACCTCGGCGGCGGCACCATCAACCTGCGCGCCGAGCCCTGGTCGCTGCGTCCGGGCGACGCGGCCTACCGGTTCTCGTCGGTCACGCACGGGGATCCGTTCACCCAGGAGGTGAGGGCCTACGCGGGCGACCCGGTGGTCTTCCGCGGCATGGGCCTGATCGAGAAGGTGGGCGGCATCCGGGTGACCGGGCACCGCTTCAACATCGAACGCTACAACGCGAATTCGGACCTGCGCGACACCACCTTCCTCGGCATCTCCGAACGCTACGACTTCTCGCTCGAGGGAGGCGCCGGCGGGCCCAAGAAGTACCCCGGCGACTACATGTACTACTCCACCCTCGCAAGGGACTTCGAGGCCGGAGCCTGGGGCCTGCTGCGGGTCTACGACCAGCAGAAGGGAGACCTGAAGCCGCTGCCGGGGTTCGGATACCCCAACGGCTCGTCGGGGTTCCCGGCGTTCACCGCGGCAGCCGGCGCGCCTGACCCGCCTGGTCCGCCTCCGACGTCGCTGGCCGACGGACCGGGCGACGCCTGCCCGGCAGGTGCGACCAGGAAGACCTACAACCTGTCCATCGCCGACACCTCGATCATCTACAACGACGCGCTGCCCGGCCAGGCCGGCGTCGCCTACTTCCTCAATGGCGATCCGATCACCAACACCCGTACGCCGATCGTCGTGCGCGTCAACAAGGGCCAGTGCCTGCAAGTCAACCTGACCAACCTGCGCACCAGCAGGCGGTCGGGGTTCAGCGTCGGCGAGCTGCTCTTCGATCCGCAGCGTTCCTATGGCGCCGCCATCGGGCTCAACTACGACTCGACGGTGGGGCCGGGCTCGACGCGGACCTACGAGTACTACGCCGACAAGGACCTCGGCCTCACCCTGGCGCTCAACCTGGCGGACTCCGACTCGCTCGCCGTGGGCGCCTGGGGCGGCGTCGTGGTCGAGCCGGAAGGCTCGACCTACCGCAGCCCGGGCACGCTCAATCCGCTGCCGGGCGGCGGCGTCGGCATCCAGGCGGACATCGTCAAGGACGGGCTCGCCACCCGCGAGTTCGTGGCCTTGTTCATGGACGCCGAGGACGAGATGAACCAGGACCGCATGCCCTATCCACCCCAACCCGAGTTCACCAACTCGGTCAGCTACAGCAACGAGCCGTGGTCCCTGCGCAACTTCATCGCAGACCCGGCCAACGTCTTCCGCACCGCACTCTTTGGCGACCCGCGGCACGTCGTCACCGTGCCGAAGGGGGCGTCCCTCATCTACCGCGCCGGTGTACCCTGGGCCGAGACGCCCCACCTGCCGACCGTCGAAGGCCACCGCTACCTCCAGGAGCCCGGCATGCCCGGCTCGGAGGTGCTGTGGAACGACGTGCTGGCTCCGGGCATGACGCTCAACATGGAGTACATCGGCGGCGCCGGGGGTGACCTGCAGGCGCCCGGGGACTACCTGTTCCTGGAACGCTCGCAGAACTTCCTCCAGACCGGCCTGTGGAACATCCTGCGGGTGACCGACCCGGGTGCCGGCGGCGCCCTCGTCGCAACCGACGTCATCACCGTCACCGCCGTCGAGGCCAAGGGCGGCAGGACGACTGTGCGCGGCGTCGTCAGCCCCAAGCCCGCCGGCGACACCGTCGGGCGCCTCGCGGTGTTCGGCGGCGCCGCAGCCAAAGGCAGGTGCACCGGCCAGCGCCTGGGCAATGCCCAGGTCAACCGTGGCAACGGCCGTTGGCAGTTCGACCTCGGCGCCACGGCCCCGAGGCAGGTCTGCTTCCAGTCGCCGGGCGGCGGCGTGGCGAGCGGTCCCACCGCGGGCCTGGTGACCGAACGGACGCAGAGGCTGCAGGAAGCGGCGCAGGAGATCCTGCGCGGGCGCGACCTGAAGGTGCAGTTCGAGCAGGAGTTCGCGGAGCTCGAGGAGATGGAGGCGGACGAGAACGAGCGGCAGTAGACGCCCGATCGTCCGTTGTTGCAGCCGTACGACCCGGGTGCTCCGGCACCCGGGCCTCGGTTATCGATTTCGATTCTCGATCACTGCCTCCGCCGGGCAAGCCCGGCGGGGGTTTTCACCGTTTGACCAGCAGGAGAAGCCGAGATGTGCAAGGCATCGGGTCTGAAGTCGATCCTGGCCGCCGCCGTCCTCTGCGCCGTCTTCGCGCCGGCCCTTATGGCTCAAACACCGGCTCAAACCCCGCGCAAGGGCTGGTATGGAGAGGCTTTGCCGGAAGGGCTCGAACGCGGCGCGACGACCGGCGAGTACGTGTGGCAGAAAGACAGCTCGATCATGGTCTACGTCCCGCCGGGGCCGTTCACCATGGGCAGCGACCAGGGCCAGGAGTGGGAGAAGCCGGCACACACGGTCGAGCTCGACGGTTTCTACATCGACAAGTACGAGGTCTCCTGGCGCAAGTGGAAAGCCTCGGGCCTGCCCTATCGCACGGTGCCCAACGTCCGCGAGCCCGTCGTCCATCCTCCGGACTGGGGCCTGCGCAACGCCCACCCGGTGGTCCACGTCACCTGGATCGAGGCGAAGAAGTACGCGGCCTGGGCCGGCAAGCGGCTGCCCACCGAGGCGGAGTGGGAAAAAGCGGCCCGCGGCACCGACGGCCGCGAATTCCCGTGGGGCAACGATCAGCCGACCCCTCACCGCGCCATGTTTGAAGGCCACCCGCTGTCGCTGACCTCCACCGCGCCGGTGAACTGCTGCCAGGAGGGCGCCTCACCCTATGGCGCCATGAACATGGCCGGCAACGTCTGGGAGTGGTGCGAGGACAGCTACCTCCCCGGCTTCTACGCGAGCTCGCCGAAAAAGAATCCCGTCAACCTGGGAAAGAGCAGGGAAAAGATCCTGCGCGGCGGCGCCTTTCAGTTGCAGCCCGCCTACCTGCGCACCTACCACCGCTACTGGCTCCTGGAGATCGACCGGATCTCGGACATCGGCTTCCGTACGGTGGTGAACGGGGTGCCGCACTCCGGGCTCAACAGCGGGCAATAGCCGGCTATCGCGACGACTGAACGGCCCGCACGGCGCCGTTGTCCCGGGACGGGAGAAATGGCCGTGAGCACTGGCTCTGCGGAGCTGGCGCTGGTCGGCCGCCGGAGCGGGAGAAGAGAGAGGGGGGAGCGCGGGTTGCGCGCTCCCCTATCTAAATAAGGTCAACCTTCCGGTCCGGTAACCTGCCGGTCGAGAATCGCTCCGGCCCGTTCCAGAGCAATCGCGCCGGCAGCCTCCAGCAGCCGGGCCAGGGAATCGGGCGACCGCACCAGCATCTCGGCCACATGCAGCCCGGCGATCACCTGGTCGTCAAAGAGGGCCAGATGACCGACGAGCTCGCCGCTGCCGACCACGGCATAGCCGGCCAGCTCCGGATCGACCTGCAGCCGGAAAGCCGCATCCCGGCCCGTGCCGGGGAGGATGGCCGCGGCGAGCAGAGCCACCGACCGCCGGCGGAACACCGCAAAAGGCCGGAACCGCCGGGCCGAGCTCTCGCCGAGGCGGAACAAACCCCAGCCGGAGCCGGGGACCTCCTCGATCTGCCACGGCCCGGCCATATCGGCCTCGCCCGCCGTAAGAGGCTCATCGCGTTCGCCCACCCGCTTCAGAAACTCAGGGGTGAACGCATTGGGGGGATTGGGAATGTACTGCGAAGACGAAACTTCGGGGACAGACGGAGTGTTATCCTTCTCAGAGCCCTTCATGGAGTGACGCTCCTTGTTGGGTCAGGTCCGGGGAGTGAGCTTCCCACTCACCTCCGGGCCGCTTTTTGGGATAGCCGTGATACCGCACGGCCGGCGAGAACACGACGGCACCGCTTCACGCTCTCTTGGCTTTCCTGTCCGGCCACCTCCCTTCCGAGTTACTGCCTTGATACCGCCTACATTGTAGAGAGGCTCGCTCCCGGCTGTCAAGCCCGAAATCGCCAGGATCGAGAAAAGGCAGGCGGCAGGTTTTCGTGTTGACGAATCATGCATCGTATCAGGCCAGGGGTATTCTGGGCGTGGTGGGGGCCCCCTGGGACCGCGGGCGTCTCGCCCGCACAAACTTTCATCGACCGCGGCGTTGCCGCTAACCCGACGCGGCCCGAGCGTGAGGAGAGAGCGGGCGAGACGCCCGCGGTCCCAGGGAGAAACTCTTCGCCCAGGGGCTTCGAGAGTCAAGGCCTGGCTCCTGCCGATGCTTTTGCGACAACCCTGGAGAGCTTATACGACGCTCTTCGGCTACGGAGAAGCCTACAGTTAGGCGTCGCTCGGTACGGCCGCTGCACCCCAGACATCGCTTTTAGGAAAGGCAAGATGGTTGACTCTGCCGCACTTCTCGTTGTCGTCATAACAGGCTGCTACTTCCTCGCGCTCGCCGTGGTGTCCCTGGCCTCACCCGTTCTGGGCTCTCGCTTTCTACTGGGGCACGCAGCCAGTCCCTCTCTCCACTACCTCGAGCTCTTCATTCGCCTGACGGTTGGAACAGCATTCATCCTTCGCGCGCCGCAGATGCAGTACTCCTTCATCTTCAATTCCTTCGGTTGGGTTCTGGTAGCCACGACCGTCGTCCTCTTGGCTGTGCCTTGGCGTTGGCATCATCGCTTCGCCCAACGTACAGTCCCTCAGGCTCTTCGCTACCTCAAGGTCATCGCGATAGCCTCGATTGCGCTCGGCTCGTTCATTCTGGTTGCTGCACTCGCGCTGCAGTAGTCCTCGCCACCGCGGGCCCGCTCGCGCAGAATCCATTTCCAACGCTATCGGTGCGACGCCTAACCCCTCGTTGCAGCGGACAACACCCTGGTGAGATCTTGTGGCGTCGTCGCGTCTGGCGTCCACCATCTGTGGCTTCGTTTGGCGGCCCAGCAGGGTGTCGCCGCTGAACTCATACTCCGTTCGGCGGCAAGGACTCAGGATGGTGGGAGTGAATGATTGTGGATCGCAAGGTTGATGCTGCGGCAGGAGATCTACTCCTTGTAAGCGTCCCCTCTGGGGCGAGCGAGAACCCTTTGCCGAGTTGTGGAATCCAAGCGTGCGGCCTCTTTGAGGGCTCGCTTGGTCCACTCTGCAGGAGGAGACGTTCGGCTTCCTCCTGGGAAACAACTTCCCCTCTCGCCTTCTCGGCAAGGCCTTCGCGGATCACGGCCCGATCCTCCTCAGTCACCGGCTCGTCGTCTAAGGGGGCCTCATCGAGGAACACGCGTAGGGGATCCGTACTGCGGAATCGAAGGTACTCAAGGAAGCGCTTAGCCGCTGCCAGTTCGTCATCAGGGAGCTCGTCGACCAAGAGATGGATAACTTGTCTCTCTTCCATGTTTCCATTCTACATGACTCGGGCCGGGTAGGCGTCTGCGCTACTCGGCGTCCAGCGCCCACAGCTCCGAGCCCGTCGCCCGCTGCCAGGCGCGGAAGAGCAGGCGGCCACCGATGGTGACCAGCTCGAACGAAGCGGACTCGCCGCCGAGCTCGAAAGGCGACGCCAGCCCGTGGACCACGGCCGTCCCCTCCGGCGTGCCATCGGTCTGGTAGAGAAGGCTGGTGAGGCCGGTGGTGAAGAAGAGGCGGCCGTCAAAGGCATGGAAGGCCTCGGGCTCGTCGATCTCGAAGCCCTCGGCGTCGAGGAGCGGCCCGGTCCCGTCCTCGGTGCCGTCGCTGCTCCAGAGGATCTCGTCGCTGTCGGATGCGAAGTAGAACTGGCCGTCGAATGCGCTCGGGGCTCCGATCTCCCGGGTGTCGATATGGATCGGCTTCTGGCTGAGCCGGTGGGTGCCGGCGGCGGTGCCGTCGCTGACCCACAGGCCCTGTTGCGAGATGCCGGCGGGGCCGCCGGAGAAGAAGAGGTGGGGGCCGGTTGAGACGAGGTGGGTCATCAGGACGCCGTTGGGCCCCGGCGTGATCTCGGCGGCGAGGGTGGTGCCGGCCTCCGTGCCGTCGGTGCTCCACAGCTCCCGGCCGTGCTCCTGGTCGGCGGCGGGGAAATAGAGCCGGCCGGCGTGCGGCGTCAGGAGCTGGGGCTCGGACCCGAGGGCCGGCCGCGGATCGATGTCCTTGACGAGGACGGTCCCTGCCTCGGTGCCGTCGCTCGCCCACAGCTCGCGGCCGGTCTCTCCCACGGTGGCGGTGAAGTAGAGCCGGTCCTCGAACACCGCCAGGCTCCGCGGCTGCGACCCCTGACCCCCCGGCTCGAGGTCCGCCGCCGGCCGGGTGCCTTCGACGGTGCCGTCGCTCGTCCACAGCTCTTCGCCGTGCTCCGCGCCGGCGGCGACGAAGAACACCCGGCCGGCGGCGGCACGGAGGGGCTCGAGGGCGAGGATCTGCAGATCCGGAGGCGTCAGCCGCACAGCGCTGCCCGGGATGCCTTCCGATCGCCACAGCGAGAAGCTCGGCTCGGAGAGGCGGACCAGGAAGAAAACCCTGCCCGCGAGCTCGGTGGCGCTTGCGAAGTCCGGGGGAGCCTCCGGCCCTTCTCCCGGGGTGAGCTCATCGACCAGGACCGTTCCCGCTTCGGTGCCGTCGCTCGTCCACAGCTCGAAGCCGTGGATGCCGTCATCGGCGAAGAACCAGGCCTTGCCCGCGGCCACGCGCATCTGCGTGGGGAACGAGCCGCCGAAGTCCTCCGGGTTCAAGTCCAGGAAAAGCCCGGTGCCCTGGGGCGTGCCGTCGCTCCTCCACAGCTCCCGGCCATGGTCTTCGTCAGCGGCGCTGAACAGGAAGGCGCCTCCCAGGGGAACACCCTGGGAAGGGCCGGCGAGGGCGGTGGACTGCTGGAAGCCCGTGAGCCGGACCGTGCCCTGCGAGGTGCCGTCCGAGCGCCAGAGCTGGAGGACGTTCTGGCCGCTGCGGCCCAGCAGGAACACCGCTCCGTCTCCGGCATGCAGGGCGACGGGCTCGGAGCTGCAGCTCCCCCGGCAGAGATCGCGAACCAGGCGGGTGCCGGGTGCCGTACCGTCGGTCGCCCAGAGCTCGGTGCCCCGCCCGACATTTCTGCCGGAGAAGAAGAGGCGGTTGCCGGCCGCGGTGCTGGCGACGCCGGCGTCGTCCGTCGAGATCGCGCCGAGGCAGGGGCCGGGGCAGATGTCGCGGAGCAGGCGGGTGCCGCCGGGCAGGCCGTTCGTGATCCAGGGCTCCACGCCGTGCACGCCGTCATTGGCGCGGAAGATCATGGTGCTTCCGAGGGGTGTCTGGGGCAGCAGCCGGCTGTTGGAGCTGCTGAGGGGCAAGAACGGGGAGGTGAGGGTGAAACGGGTCAGCGGCCGGGTGCCGTTCTTCGTTCCGTTCGACGCCCACAGCTCGTGCCCTCTTCCCGGATCGAGCGCCACGAACAGGAGCCGGTTTCCGAGGACGGCGGCGTCGAGGAAGGCCGGCGCCGCCGGGGAGGTGGGGAAGTCGATCAGCGGCGAGGTCCCGGCGGGGGTGCCGTCGCTCGTCCACAGCGCATCGCGGCGCCGCGCCACCGGAGCGACGAAGAAGAGGGTCTTGCCCACGGCGCGGAGCAGGAACGGCCCGAGGTGCGAAGCCGTGCCCGGCCGCGGGTCGCGCACCAGCCGCGTGCCCTGGGCCGTGCCGTCGCTCGTCCAAAGCGCGGGCCCGTGCTCGCCGTCGTTGGCGCGGAAGAAGAGGCGGCCTTCGAGCTCGGTCAGCTCGTCAGGATCGGAGCCAGCGGGCCCCGGTGCCAGATCCTCCACCTGGAACGTTCCGGCGGGAGTCCCGTCGGACCGCCAGAGCTCCAGGCCCTGGCCGAGGCCGAGGTCGTTGGCGGTGAAATAGAACAGGCCCCGGCTGGCGATCCAGAGGCTGCGGCGGCCGGAATCAGGAAGGAGGAGAGGCCCGGCGAGGCGGAGCGTGCCCGCCGGCGAGCCGTCCGTCACCCACAGGTCCACAGGGCCGAAGCCGCGTCCGAAGGCCCGAAAGAACACGGCCCCCTCGGTGCGCGCCACGATGACGGGCCGGCTGCTGCAGTCCCCCGGGCAGGCGTCGGCGACCTGGAACGTCCCGGCCACGGTGCCGTCCGTGCGCCACATCTCGGTCCCGCTGACCCCGTCATCCGCGGCAAAGAACGCCAGCCCGCCGACCCTCGCGTATCCCTGCGGAAAGGAGCCCTGGGGAACCGGGATCGTGTTGATGTCCTTGACGAGGCGCGGCGTGAGCCCCAGGGAAGGTGCGGGGCCGAGCAGGGTGAGGGCCAGCAGGAACGAGCTTCCGGCACGCATCAGACAGCTCCTCTCCAGGAATCGATCACATTGCGGCTCAGCTCCCTCGCAGCTCGAGCAGATAGGCCAGCAGGTCCGCGGCGTCCTGCACGGTCACCAGGCTGGAGTACTCGGGCATCGCGGTGGGCGCCTCGCAGGGTATGCCGTCCTTGCAATCGGGAGCGATGAAGGCGCCGGGTTCGATGATCGACTCGTAGATGTACTGCTCGGGCCGAAGGTCCTTGACCCGGCCGGCGGCCACGGCGCCGATCTGCCCCAGGTGAGGGCCGATGTTGTTGCTGTCGGGCACCTCGGGGTCGCCGTGGCAGGCGGCGCAGCCGTAGGTCCCGGCGTAGAGCCGCGCTCCCCGGCCCGCCTTGCCGATCGGCAGCAGCAGCCGCGCGTCGGGCGGCAGGTCGGCGCCGCCCCGCGGCCGCAGGTGGAAGTGCTCGGCAGGCTCGGGGACGGGGAAGTATGCCGTCTTGCCCGCGCGGCGCCACTCCATGAGCAGCCTGCCGTGGGGCTTGCTGGTCTCGACGTCGAAATGGATCGCGGTGTTGATGGTCTGCCCGGGCTCCAGGCTGGCCTGCCCGATCACCGCGCCGTACGGCGGCAGCTCGTCGCCGATCTCGGGGACGAGGAAGAACTCCTCGCCGCGGTACTCCCGGAGCTCGTCGGCGCGGTTCTGGAGCGCCAGGTACATGGTGACGCGCTGCTGGCCGAGCTGCGGCATGTCGGGCATCATCGCCGCCGGCTGCCTGAAGTTCTCGCCATGGTCCATCTGGTCGAGGACCCAGCGCGCATCGTCGAGGCGCGTGTGGACGCCTTCGATCGTTGCCTCCTGGACCGGCAGGCGCCGGGCGGCGTGGATCAGGAGCCACCATCCGGCGGCGGCGAGGGCGAGGGCACCGAAGAAGACGAGAACTCCCGGTTTCCGGAACCAGCGCAGGGCCTCCTCTTGACTCTTCTGCTCGCGCAGGGTGCGGCGCCGCGAGGCGCCGCGTCCGGCGACGTCCGGCTCGTCGGTCTTGCTCATCGCGGCTCAGCTCCCTCCGCCGGGTTTCCCGGCGTGCTCGCCGTGGTCCATGCCCTCGTGATTCATCCCCTCGTGACCCATGGCGCCGTGGTCCATGGCGTGCCCGCTGTGATCCATGTCCTCCACTCCCGCGAGGACCGCCTGCACCTCGATCGCCCCGGCGTGCTCGAAGTGCAGGGTCAACCCCATCGTGCCCCCCACTCCCGCCGGCACGTGCGGCCCGATCAGCATGATGTGCTTGCCCCCGGGTTGCAGCTCCAGCTTGCCGGCGGCAGGGACCGTCAAGCCTTCCGGGTGCGCCACCATGCGCATCACGCCGTTTTCCTCGATGCTTTCATGGATCTGGGCGCCGCGCGCCGCGGCGGTCTCGACGCGCAGCAGGCGGTCCTCCCGCGGGCCCGGATTGACCACGGTCAGATAGACGGCCCCGGCGTCCGGTGTCATGGTGACCCGCGGGTCGCGGACCTCCAGCCGGTCCGCCACGGTCTGCCCGGTTTCGGCCGCCGGTCCGCCGCAGCCGCCCGTCGCTGCGAAGAGAGCGATGCCGAGGCACAGGCCCGGCAGCAGGTTGAGGGCTCCAATGTCTCGGCTCGGCATCCACCCTCCTTCTCGGGCCGGCAGGCGCGCCCGCCGGTCAGGTCGCGAGCAGCTTCTCGAGGTCCGGCAGCATCTGCTCGACCGTGGCATTGGGCGGGAACTTGAGCCGTAGCCGCCCTGCACGGTCGAGGACGAAGAAAGTGCCGGTGTGGTCCACGTAGTAGTAGCTCTTCGACTCCGGGCCGTTCTTCGGCTGCCCGTACTGGACGGTCAGGCCGAAGCCCTTGGTCGCCGCCTCGATGTCCTTCGGCTCGAGGCGCAGGCCGTAGAAGCGGCGGTCGAAGCTTGGCACGTAGCGCGACAGCTTCTCGACCGTGTCCCGCTGCGGATCGACAGAGGCGAAGACCACCTGCATGCCCGCGGCCTGGTCCCCGAGCTTGCTGTAGATCTGCTTCATCTTGGCGAGCGTGAACGGGCAGACGTCAGGGCAGTAGGTGTAACCAAAAAAGACCACCGTCACCTTGCCGCTGTGCTCGCTCAGGCGGAAGGGCTTGCCGTCCCAGTTGACGCCGGTGAGCTCCGGCGCCGGCTGAGCGGGCTCCACCACCTCGCCGTTGAACTTCTGAGAGGGCCTGCAGCCAACGAGCAGCAGCAGAAGCGGGGCCGCCGCCAAGATCGTCGTATGTGCTCGACCGAGCCGCATGGCAGGTTCTCGCCTGGTGGAGTTTCCCACCGATCGTTCGTCAGACAACTTGGACGCTTATGTTCAGCGATCGAAGTGTAGCGGCAACGACCGCATGTTTCAAGCTCACTTGCCTGCGAGGATCGTCAGAGCAGCCGGGACAACGTCTGGCTGACGGCACAATCCATCCGCCCCCCACTCAACAGGGTGCTCCGCGAGGTATGCCCTGGGACAAGAGGCAGGAGCTTGCCGCTGGGGAGCCAACCGCTCCTAGAGAGAGGGGCTCGGGAGTGGCTGCCTCGAAGGCGCCCCTTCTCGCAGCTTCACGATGACCGCGCCGCCGCGGCCGCCGCGCGAGCTCGGCCCGGGAGACCTTCTGTTCCTCCATGAGACGCCAGACATCCTCGATGAACTCGGTGATCGGGCCGTCAACCCAATAGTCGACGGAAGACTCCGCCTCCTCTCATACCGTCACCCTCCGGTCGAGAGTCCTGTACTGGATGGCCTCGGCCAAGTGCGCGGCGCGGACTTCGTCGCTGCCGGCGAGGTCGGCGATGGTGCGGGCCACCTTGAGGATGCGATCGAGGGCGCGGGCGGAGAGGCCGAGTTTTTCGAAGGCACGATCGAGCAGGGCACGGCCGGCTGGGTCGACGGCGCAGAAGTGCCGCAGTGCCTCTGTCCCCATGGTGGCGTTGACCGGTGTCGAGGCGGCCGGACCGAAGCGCTCGCGCTGAATGGCCCGGGCGGCCTCCACCCGGGCTGCGACGGTGGCGGTCGGCTCTCCGGGTCCCGAACGCAGTTCCCGCAGGCTCACGGCCGGCACCTCGACGTGCAGGTCGATGCGGTCGAGCAGGGGACCGGAGATGCGGCTGCGATAGCGCTCGATGAGCGGTGGCGGACATCGACAGTCGTGCCGAGGATCCCCTAAATGGCCGCAAGGACATGGGTTAAGGGCGGCCAATAAAGAAAAACGGGCGGGGAAGACCAGGTGGGCGCGGACGCGGACCACCGTGACGTGCCCTTCTTCGAGCGGCTGGCGCAGCGCCTCCAGGGTGTCGCGCCGGAACTCCGGCAGCTCGTCGAGGAAGAGGACGCCGTTGTGCGCCAGGCTCGCCTCGCCAGGGCGCGGCGAGCTGCCGCCTCCGACCAGGCCGGCTGTGCTGATTCCGGTATGGGGGCTGCGGAAGGGGCGGCGGTGGATCAGCCCGGCCGGCGGCTCTTCGGCGACCAGGGAGTGGACCTTGGTGACCTCGATCGACTCCGCCAGGGTGAGGGGCGGCAGCAGACCGGGCAGGCGCCGGGCGAGCATGGTCTTGCCCGACCCCGGCGGACCGATGAAGATGAGGTTGTGTCCTCCCGCAGCGGCCACCTCCAGGGCGCGCTTGGCGGCCTCCTGGCCGCGCACCTCGGAGAGGTCCGGTGCTGTCTCCGCCACCTGGATGGAGATCGGGAGCGGCTCGACGGCCGGCAGCGGGGCTCGTCCCAGAAGGTGCCCGAGCGCCTCGGACAGGCTGGCGACACCGATCACCCTGGCGACGCCGAGCGCCGCGGCTTCGGCGGCGTTGGCGGCCGGCAGCAGGACTTCCTCGACGCCGAGACGCTGCCCCAGGTCGGCGAGCGCGAGGCCGCCGCGGACGGAGCGGATCGTGCCGTCCAGACCGAGCTCGCCGCAGAGGAGGCGGCCCTGGAGAATCTCCAGCGGGATCTCCTCGTGTGCGGCGAGCAGGGCCAGGGCGATGGCCAGGTCGAGGTGGTTGCCCTCCTTGCGGAGGTCGGCGGGGGCGAGGTTGATGATGACGGACTTCGGGGCCAGGTCGTAGCCGCAGTTCTTGATCGCGGCGCGCACCCGCTCACGGCTCTCGCGAACCGCGGCGTCGGCGAGCCCGACGATTTGAACCTGCGGCAGTCCATTGTGGACGTCGACTTCGACCTGGACTGGGCGGGCGTCGATACCCCAGGGCGTGGCGGTGATGGCTCTGGCTAGCATCACCCTTATAAAAGACGTAAAACGCACCCCGAATCTTGCATAACTCGTCCGACTTTTTTCGGGCGAACGGATTCCGGGGGTGGGGGGCCGCCCCTCATAGGCGCTAACTTTGTGTTGGAGGGAATCCTGGGGACGGAGAATGGCACAGTCCGCCATCGGGGCCGCGGTCCCTGCCACTGGTTCCGTGCTCCCTGTCGCTGGGACCACAAAACGCGTCCGGGTTTCGCGGTCCGTATTGCGGGGACCGCCAAAGGCGTGACGCGGACCGTGGTCCCTGTGACTGGAGGTGTGGTCCCTGTGACAGGGACCGCGCTCCCAGGAGCGCGGACCGCGAAGCTCGGTCCGGATTCGCGAGTCCGGTCACACGGACCATGGTCCGCAGTCGGCGTTTCGTGGTCCCGGTCACGCGGACCGCGGTCCCGATCACGCCTTTCGCACATCCGCCCGCAGGCTTTGTGGCTCCCCGCCGCGGGATGGCTAAGTTAGCTCCTATGGGGGCGCCCCTAGACGACCGCCGGCTCGAGCATCCGGATGGTGCCGGCAGTCGCGTCGACCTCGACCTCAGCCGGCCGCGGGCTACCCCCGGGGTCAGAGTCTGGACGCGGTTCTCGACCACGGTGAGGTCGTCTTCGCCGATCTCCTTCAAGTTCTCGAAGGTGACCGCCTCGGCGTCCTGAGCACCGCCGGCCAGGATCTGGCGTCGGGAGGCTTCCATGGCGGCGGATGCTAGCATCGGCCTCGCTTGAAGGTCCTGATCGTCGCCACCAAGGCCCCCTGGCCCCCCGTCGACGGCGGCCGGCTCCTGCTCGGGAACACCCTGCGGGCGCTCGCCGTCGTCGGGGTCCGGCCGACCCTGGTAGCGCCCGTGGACCCGGCGGCCTTCGATCTGGAGCGGGTCCGGAAGGAGCTGGCGGCTTTTTGCGAGCCGTTCCTGGTGCCAGCCCGGCCTGCCTGGGCGCCGCTCCGGTTCCTGCGTGCTCCCTGGTCGGTGGCCCGCCATGCGCTGCCGGCTGTGCGCCGGGAAGTGGAGAGGCGGCTCGCGGCGGAACGGTTCAACGTAATGCACGCCGAGCAGCTCCAGGCCCTGCCGCAGGCCGCCTCCGCGTTCGCCCGTGGCGTGCCGGTGGTGCTGCGCGCCCAGAACGTGGAGAGCGACCTCTGGGCGGCGACCGCCCGGAGGCGTGGCGGCTGGCGGGGCTGGCGGGGATTACTGCTCGCCGTCGAGGCGCGGCGCCTGGCCCGCTGGGAGGGGGAGTCGGTGCGGCGCGTGGCCCTCACGCTCGCGCTGACGACCGAGGACGCCTCGCGACTGCAGGAGCTGGCCCACGGGAGCGGCGAGGTCCGTGTGGTCCGCGCGCCCTTCCCAGGGCTTCCCGCCGCAGCGGTCCCGCCCCTGCCCGGAGAGCCGCCGGTCGTCGTCCTCGGCAGCCGGGGATGGCTGCCGAACGAGGACGCGACGGACTGGTTCCTCGCCGAGGTCTGGCCGGCCGTCGCGGCCGGGCTTCCCGGCGCGCGGCTCCACCTCTTCGGCGCCGGTCCCGGGAGGGGGCTTCCGGAGAGCATCGCGGTCCGCCCGGCGCCGCGCGACAGCGACGAAGCCTTCGCTCCCGGCTCGATCCTGGCCGTGCCGCTCCGCATCGCCTCCGGCGTGCGGATGAAAGTCCTCGAGGCTTGGGCGCGCGGCGTGCCGGTCGTCGGGACTCCGGAGGCCCTGGCCGGCCTGGAGGCGGTGGACGGCCGGGAGGCGCTGGTCGCTCGCGATGCAGCGGGTTTCGCCCGCGCGATCGGCCGCCTCCAGGGCGAGCCGGAGCTGGTCGTGCGGCTGGTCGAGGAAGGGAGGCGAGCCCTGCTGGAGCGCCACGACCCGGGCCGCGTGGCGGCGGACCTGCTGGCCGCCTATGAGGCCGCTCACCCCAGGTGGAGCTGACCGGCCGGCCGCTGGTCCGGCTCGGTGCCTGCGTGAGCGTAGAGGCGGAGAACCTCCTCGGTGGGACCGTCGGCACGCAGCCGTCCGGCGTCGAGCCAGACGCACCGGCTGCAGTTGTCGCGCACGGCCTTCGCGCTGTGCGAGACCATCAAGACCGTCGTGCCGGCGTCGTGGAACTGGCGGATCCGCTCTTCGCACTTCTGGGTGAAGGCGGCGTCTCCCACGGCCAGGACCTCGTCGAGGATCAGGATCTCGGGCACCCAGGCGGTGGCGACGGAGAAGCCGAGGCGCGCCAGCATGCCGGACGAGTAGTTGCGGATCGGCGTCCGGATGAAGTCCCCCAGGCCGCTGAACTCGACGATCTCCTCGACCCTGGCATCGATCTCGCGCCGCGTGCGGCCCAGGAGGAGAGCGTTCAGGAAGATGTTCTCGAGGCCGGTCAGCTCGTGGTCGAAGCCGGTCCCGAGCTCGAGGATCGGGGAGAGGCTGCCGCGGACCTCCGCCTGGCCGGCCGTCGGCTTGAGCACCCGGGAGATCACCTTGAGCAGCGTACTCTTGCCCGCGCCGTTGCGCCCCACGATGCCGATTGTCTCGCCCTGCCGGACGGTGAGGGAGACCTCTCGCAGGGCCCAGAGCTTCTCGTACGAGAGCGCCCCCCGCAGCCAGTGGATGGCGTACTCCTTGAGCGACGGGATTCTTTGCTTCGCCAGGCGATAACAGAGCGAGACCTCTTGGAGGTGGACGCGCAGCTCGGGTTCGGTCATCTCCAGGTCTCGGACGCTCACACGTAGAACGGGATGCGGTCGCTGCTGCGGCGGAAAACCCAGATGCCGAGCAGGAGGACGAGCGCGGTGATGACCACCGAGACTGTCAGGTGCGAGAGCGGCGGGATCTCGCGCTGGTAGATGGGGTCCCGGAAGACTTCCAGGATCGAGCGCACCGGATTGAAGCGGATGATCCAGCGCAGGTGCTCGGGCACGATCTCCTTCGGGTAGATGACCGGCGTCAGGTACATCAGCAGCATGAGGAGCACGCCCACCAGCTCCACCACATCGCTGAAGAAGACGGCCAGCGGCGCCAGCAGGAGCCCCGCTCCCAGGGTGAAGAGCGCCACCAGCAGGATTGACACCGGCAGGAAGAGCAGGGTCGGCGGGAGGTGGTGCTCAGTAATGAGCAGGATCAGCAGCAGGGGGACCAGGGCGAAGACCAGGTTCACGACGCCGGAGATGACGGTGGCCAGCGGGAACACCGCCTTGGGCACCGGCAGCTTCTGGAGGAGCATGGCGTTGCCCTTGAGGCTGTTCATCGAAGCTACGATGCTCTGGCTGAAGAAGTTCCAGAAGAGGACGCCCGACAACGCGAAGATCGGGTAATTGCCGTAGTCGAGGCGGATGGCGAAGATCTGGCTGAAGACGAGCTGCAGCACCAGCATCGTCAGCAGCGGCTGGAGCATCGTCCAGAGGAAGCCGATGGCCGAGCGCCGGTAGCGCACCTTGAGGTCGCGCGCCACCAGGGCGCGCACCAGGTCGCGGTAGCGGAAGACGTCCGTCATGCGGGTTGCTTTCTACAACGCCTGGTCCGGGATGGCAAGTTGGGCCGCGGCATCCAGGGCCGCTTGCCGCGGCGCTGTGTTAAACTACACGTTGACTGTAGATTTCCCGTTTTAACGCTGGAGGTCCATAGAAACGCCTCACTTCTAGCCGGTTCTCCGGTTAGTGTCCGGTGATCGAGTGCGAATTTAACGTTGTCCTTGGTACAGGAGGAAACCGCTCATGAAGTCGCTCACCACCGCCTTTGTTGTGTGCCTCGCCCTCTTCGCTCTGGCGGCGGCCCCGGCCGCCCACGCGCAGGCCACCCGCACCTGGGTCTCCGGCGTCGGCGACGACGCCAACCCGTGCAGCCGCACCGCTCCCTGCAAGACTTTCGCAGGCGCCATTTCAAAGACCGCGGCGGGAGGCGAGATCTCCGTCCTCGATCCGGGCAGCTTCGGCGCCGTCACGATCACCAAATCCATTACGATCAACGGCGATGGCACGCTCGCCGGCATCATCGCCTCCCTCACCAACGCGGTCATCGTCAACGCCGGTGCCAGCGACAGGGTCGTCCTGCGCAACATCGCGATCAACGGTATCGGGAATGGCATCAACGGCATCCGCTTCCTTGCCGGCAAGAGCGTCCTCGTCGACAACTGCACCATCAGCGGCTTCACCACCCGCGGCATCGACATGTCTGTGACCACCAACGCCGATCTGTTCGTCAGGGATACCCGTATCACCAAGGTCGGCACCGGCGTCTTCGTCAATACGACCACGGGTCTGGCCCGCGCCATGCTCGACGGGGTTCACATCGAGGGCACGACAAACGGAGTCGAGGGGGCCCTCAACAGCCGGATCACGATCAGCAATTCGGTCATCGCTGGCAACTCCTCGAACGGGGTCCTCACCAGCTCGGCATTCAGTCGCATCAACGTGAATAGCTCCCAGGTGTCGTTCAACGACGTCGCCGGTCTCAACGCTTCCGTCAGCGGCTCAATCATCCGCATCTCCGACACCGACATCTTCAACCACCCCGTCTCGGGCATCACCATCGCCGCCGGCGCGACCGTCGAGTCGGCCGGAAATAACCGCGTTGGCGGCAATACTGCGTCAACGCCGCCCAACGGCGTCATCCCTGTCCAGTAAGAGAACTCGCGGGGAATTCTGGTCCGGGTCTTCCCGGCCCGGCACTGGCGGCTTATGAGGCCGCTCAAACGTAGGTGAGCAGCATGCTCTTACTGCGCCGTTGGGCCCACGATGCCGATCATCTCCCCTGCCGGACGGTGGGGGAGACCTCCCGCAGGGCCCCAGAGCCTCTCGTACGAGACGCCTCGCAGCCAGTGGAGTCGCTTTCCGCCTCGTGTGCTAAAATATTTGCTGAGTGTAAGATTTCCCGTTTGTAACGCTGGAGCTCCATAGAACGCCTCTTTTCCAGCCGGTCCTTTCCGGTTAGTGTCCGGTCATCGAGTGCGAATTTAACGTTGTTCTGGTACAGGAGGAAAACCGCTCATGAAGCCACTTGCGACCGCGTTTGTGTTCGTCGCCCTCTTCGCCCTGCTGGCGGCGCCGGCCGCCAATGCGCAGGCCACCCGCACCTGGGTCTCCGGCGTCGGCAACGACGCCAATCCGTGCAGCCGCACTGCTCCCTGCAAGACTTTCGCAGGCGCCATTTCGAAGACCGCGGCCGGAGGCGAGATCTCCACTCTCGATCCGGGCGGCTTCGGCGCCATCACGATCACCAAGTCCATCACCATCAACGGCGACGGCACGCTCGCCGGCATCCTCGCCTCTCTCACCACCGGGGTCATCGTCAACGCCGGCGTCAACGACAGGGTCGTCCTGCGCAACATCTCGATCAATGGTACCGGGAATGGCATCAGCGGCATCCGCTTCCTTGCCGGCAAGAGCCTCGTCGTCGACAACTGCACCATCAGCGGCTTCACGACGCGCGGCATCGACATGTCTGTGACGACCAACGCCGAACTGTTCGTCAGGAACACCCACATCACCAAGGTTCCCACCGGCGTCTTCGTCAACACCACCGGTGGTCTGGCCCGCGCCATGCTCGACGGGGTCCACCTCGAGGGCACGACCAACGGAATCGAGGGCGCCAACAACAGCCGGGTCACGATCAGCAATTCAGTCATCGCTGGCAACGCCTCGAACGGGGTCCTCGCCAGTGCCGCGACCAGCCGCATCAACGTGAATAGCTCCCAGGTGTCGTTCAACGACGTCGCCGGCATCAACGCTTCCCTGGGTGGCGCAATCATCCGCCTCTCCAACAACGACATCTTCAACAACAACGCTGGTATTACCGCCGCCGGGACTATCGAGTCGGCCGGGAACAACCGCGTTGCCGGCAATATTTCGACAGCGCCGGGCCCGTTCACCGCGATCCCAGTCCAGTAAGAGGAGTCCGTGGGGAATTCCGGTCCGCGTCTCCGGCCGGGTTCCCCGCGGCTGCACCCCATCCCGCGTGAGCCGATCAACCGCGACACCGTAACGAAAGGGCGCTGCCGGCCGCCTGAGGAGATGTGCTCCCTTCCGAGCGGATCGGCATTCTCCTAAGTCCCAAAAGATGTCCGCTCGTGGAAAGGACGAAAAAGGGCGGACCGATTGAGGTATGATTGTCCTTATTCCTTGCGGCCCTGCCGACCTTGGCGAGACGGGTGGCACATGGCAATGCATTCATTTCTACTTCCGGGTCGGAACGCTCCCAGCGTTCCGCAGCGTCCCAACCCCCCTGTGCGGGGACAACGCGAACACATGAAGGAGGAGGAAGCATGATGAGCAGCGCACGACGAAACTTGTGGGTGGTGGTGCTGTTGATGGGAGCCCTGCCCTTGATTTCGGTGGCCGCAGCCCAGGCAGCAGGGCCGGTTGCCGAGCTGAACGCGGGGCCCGCCGCGGTCGAATGGCAGCCCCTGGCGAGCTACGAGCGCCTGGTCCTGACGGTGTCGGGTCCGGACGGTCTGAACATCCGCCGCGAGTTCGAAGGAGCCAAGACGCCGACTCTCGGTCTGTTCGACGAGAAGGGCCAGCGTCTCCCGGAAGGCAGCTACACCTGGGAGCTGCGTGCGGTCCCATCGCTGAACCGCGAGGTCCAGCAGCGGCTCGCGGCGGCCCGGCGGACCGGTGACGATGAGGCTGTACGACAGATGCGTGCAGAGGGCAAGCTGCCCGAAGAGCCGGTCCAGTCCGGCAGCTTCGCGATTGCGAACGGAAGCTTCGTCACCCCAGGCCAGACGGAAGAGCCGAAGGGGCGCCAGCCACGGCCCCGCACGGCCGCCGGGAGCAGCGGCGGAATCCGCAACACCACCGCCGCCGATCAAGTGATCCCGGACGACCTGATCGTCCAGGGGAGCGCCTGTGTCGGCCTCGACTGTGTCAACAACGAGAACTTCGGTTTCGACACGATCCGCCTCAAGGAGAACAACCTGCGGATCCACTTCGACGATACCTCGACGCAAGTCGGGTTCCCGGCCAACGACTGGCGTCTCGTCGCCAACGACTCGGCGAGCGGCGGGTCCAGCAAGTTCTCGATCGAGGACAGCACCGGCGCCAGGACCCCCTTCACCGTCACGGCCGGTGCCGCGACCAACTCGATCTTCGTCGACAGCACCGGCCGGGTGGGCCTCCGCACCTCCACGCCGGTCCTCGACCTGCATATCAACACCAGCAACACGCCGTCGATCCGCCTCGAGCAGAACAACTCCGGCGGTTTCACCGCCCAGACCTGGGACATCGGCGCCAACGAGGCGAACTTCTTTGTCCGCGATGTCACCGGCGGCTCGCTCCTGCCTTTCCGCATCCGGCCCGGCGCGCCCACGAGCAGCCTCGACATCTCCTCCGACGGCGATGTGGGAATTGGCACGGGGGCACCGGACGAGAAGTTGCACGTTTTCGAGAACGTGAATGCGAACTCGTTCATCCTGATGGAGAACCCGAACACCGGAAGTGACGTCGTGGCCGTTGTGCGCGCCCTGTCCAATGGCGCAACCTTTAACTTCCAGGCCCACGGCAGCGGCCACTCGATCAACCGGTTCGGCCAGAACCTTGCGAGCTGGGGCGAGGTTCTCCTGCCCGCGGGCAACGGCCTCGCGATAGGGACGTCGGGCCCCGACACCATCATCCTGGGCACCAACAACGTGAACCGTCTGAATATCGACGGCGCCACCGGGGCAGTGACGGTCAGCGGCAACTTCACGGTAACGGGCACCAAGGCGTTCGCCATGGTGGATCCGGCGGATTCCCACCGCGCCATCTATTATGCCGCGCTCGAGGGCCCCGAGGCCGGCACCTACTTCCGTGGCACGACGAAGACGAAGAACGGCGAGGCCGTGATCGAGCTCCCGGGCTATTTCTCCCGCATCACCGAGCGGGAACGGATGACAGTGCAGCTCACGCCTGTCGGCGGCTGGGGCCAGCTCTTCGTCGCCGAGAAGTCGCCCGAGCGGCTCGTCATCCGCGCGGCTCCGGGCACGTCCGACCTGGAGTTCGACTACCTCGTGCAGGGTGTCCGCAAGGGCTACCTCGATTTCGAGGTGGAGCGGGCGAACGACCTTCCCAATCAGTAGATCTCGGTAGTTTGTTCCCTGTTGGAGTGGAGACCCAGTGCTCGCTGGGTCTCCGCTTTCTATTTCAGTAGGCCGGGCCGCTCTGCCCCATGATGCCGCAGCACGAGGTCGATGGCTCGCGCCGCTCTATCCTTGTCGAAGTACCAGTCGTTGAAGAGGTTCACCACTTCACTGTGGAGGCGTTCGGCGACCGGGAAACCGCCCTCTCCGAAAGAGCCCGCCAGCGGGGCGTAGTGCCGGCTGGCGAAGAGTCCCGCCGCGAATAGGCGCTCGACCAGCCTCTCCGGTGCCGGTACCCGGATATTGAAGCGCCAGGACTGGAACTCGGGTGCCATCTGGATCTCCCGCGGCAACGCGTCCGTGTAGAGGGCGTTGAGGCGGCGCTTGTGCTCGTCGACCAGGCGCAGCGCTTCGATCGTGCGCCGGCGGTGCTCCTCCCAGGGGACCTCCGGCACCCGGAAATCGAGCCAGCCCTCGCAGATCCCTCCGAAGGGAAACCTCTCGGCGATAGCTTTCTCGTATCGGCGGGTCACCTCGTCCAGCGCGGTCTCGCGGTACGGTGGCCCATTGCCGCGACGGTAGGGAACGCCCTCCCGGATATGCGCGAAGCCGCCATACCCCAGGTCGACGTGCTTGCGCTGCCCTGTGCTGAATAGGGTCACATCGGCCCAGGGCGAGATTTTGACGCCTTCGCAATCCGGGCGGCAGAGACACTTGTCGTCGATCAGGAGCAGGTCCGGCTGCAGTTCCTTGAGCTGGCGGAAGAAGGGGTCCGCATCCCGCTCGCTGCCGTACGGTCTGACGAACAGGCCTCCTCCGATCCTCCCCGGCTCCCGCCGTAGGCGGTCAAGGCAGGCGTCGGGGTCCATCCCGAGCGTGGGCTCGGCGATGTCGATCAGTTCGAAGCGGCGCCTCGCCTCCAGGAAGGTTACCGGGACGATAGGGCAGACGTTGGCCGGTATCAGAAAAGGTCGCTCCTCCCCGCGCGAGCGCAGGAGGTCGTACAGAATGGAGCAGGCCCGGGCCGCGAAGACGATCATGGTCGGAGGGCCTCCCGGAGCCGTGCGTGGGCGCGCTCGAAGAGGAACCAGGGGAGTGTTGCGGCGTCCGGAGGGCCGGCGAGGAGCTCCAGGCGCCGGACTTCCAGGCTCGCGTTTGCGGGGCCGGCGGCGTCGCCTTCCAGGCCTTCGCGCGTGATCTCGTAAGGCTCCTCGAAGGCGCGGAGGACGCCGTGTGCTTCCTCGGCGTCCAGGCTGATGGGGTAGCCGAGGAGCCGCATCTCCGGCAAGCAGGAGGCCTCGATGAACCGGGCGACCGTGGGCTCGAGGATCTGCCGATAGGCGCCCACCGACGCGCCGCTCACGCCGGGGCGCTCGCCATGGGAGGAATTGCCGGTCCAGACATGGCCGGAGCGGTCGCGGATCTCGCCGGCAGCGAAGCTCGGGGGTCCGAGCCCGAGAGCCTGCGTGATCCGGCGAAGGGCCTTCGGAGGATCGTCGACCAGGTCTTCATAGCGCAGCCAGAGGAACCCTGGACAGCCCTCCAGGTGGAGGGCGTATGCGACGCTCTTCCTCCAGTTGCGGATGTTGAAGAGAGTCGGCTTGAGCCGGCCCCCGTACTCGGGGCCCCGGCCGTGGTTGAGCGACGCCACCACGTCGCGCGGGTCGCGGAGGATGAGCACGCATCGCCATCCGCGGGTTAGGAGGTAGGGGAGGCAGCTCCTCGCAGATCGTCTCCTTGCCACCCGCTACAGGGGCCTTCGGCTCGGGCGAGAGGGCGCGGTAGAGCCCAGCGAGGAGCTCGGCGAAGCCGACGGGAGGAAGCTGCCGGATGGCCCGCTTCAAGACGGAGCGGTTGAAGCGTGTGTATTGGCCGGAGAAACCCTGCATCTCCTCAAAGATCCGTTCGAGGCGCGCGCCGTCGATCCGCAGCTCTGTCAGGTGGCGGTCGAAGTCCTCCTGCCGATACCCGTCCTCGCGGAAGAGGTGGCCCAGAGGATAGCGGAGATCGCTCCTGCCGAGCCCGCGCAGAAAGTCCCTTTTCGCCTCTACGAAGAGCAGGGGGAACGGCTGCGCAAGCATTGACGCGTCGGGGTTGAGATCGACCAGCCTTTCGAGCAACGTCGTGCCCGAGCGCTGCATGCCGGTGAGGAAGACAGTGAAGCCATTCATGAGGCGTGGCGGGGAAGCGCCCGGAACGGTAACAGATTGCGTTAGAATCCGCGACAGCCAGCACCGCCCGGATGAAACGCGTCGCTATCCTCCAGTCGTCCTACGTCCCCTGGAAGGGGTACTTCGACATCATCGGCGCCGTGGACGAGTTCATCCTCTACGACGATGTCCAATACAGCAAGAACGGCTGGCGAAATCGCAACCGCATCAAGACCCGTGAAGGAACGGCCTGGATCACCATCCCGGTGCTCCAGACAGGCCGCTTTGGACAGTTGATCCGGGAGGTCGAGATCCGCGATCCACGTTGGGCGGCGAGACACTGGACGTCCATCCAGACCCATTACGCCCGGGCGCCCTGGTTTCCAGCGCTCGCGCCAATCCTCGGCGGGCTGTACGAGCGCGCCGCCGGCGAGCTGCTCCTGACCCGTGTCAACGAGATGTTTCTGCGGGAGATCTGCGGGCTCCTGGGAGTCGGCACTCGCATCACCCGCTCCACGGACTACTGCCTGCAGGGTGACCGGGTCGATCGCCTGGTCGATCTCTGCGAGCAGACCGGGGCCGGAGAGTACTTTTCGGGGCCGGCGGCCAGGGCCTACCTGGAAGAGAGCCGATTTGCCGAGAAGGGCATCGCCGTGCGCTGGATGGACTACTCCGGCTACCCGGAGTACCAGCAGCTTTTCTCCCCCCCTTTCATTCACGAGGTGAGCATTCTGGACCTGCTGCTCAACGAAGGACCGCAAGGGGCACGGAGCCATCTTCTCCGCACGGAGGAGGCATGCGCGTCTCCATCGTGATCCCTGTCTACGGCAGCCCGGTCCTGGAGGAGCTCGCCGACCGGATCGACGCCGTGTTCCGGGACCGTCCCGAGGACGACTACGAGGTCATCTTCGTCGACGACCGTTCCCCGGCCACCGATGTCTGGCCAACCCTCGAGCGGCTCGCGCGCCAGCGGGAGCAGGTGAAGGCAGTCCAGTTGACGCGCAACTTTGGCCAGCAGGCGGCGACGCTCTGCGGCCTGCGCGAGGCCCGCGGCGAGGTGGTCGTCACCCTGGACGACGACCTGCAGCACGACCCGCAGGACATTCCGAAGCTGCTGGCCCATGCCGACCGGGATATTGTCATCGCCCAGCTCAGGCGCAAACGGCACAGTCTTTTCCGGCGCGTCGCGAGCCGCGTCAAGGGCTACTTCGACCAGATCCTCATCGGCAAGCCCAAGAGCATTCAGCTCAGCTCGTTCCGCCTGCTCGGCCGCACGGTCGTGGACGGCATCCTCTCGATCCGCACGCCGCACCCCTTCTTGCCGGCCCTGATGTTCCATGTGAGCAAGGACGTCGTCAGCGTCCCCGTGGGCCACGGCGCCCGGCGGGGGGGCCAGAGCGGCTACACCCTGCGGAAGCTGGTCCGTGTGTTCAGCAACCTGCTCATCAGCAACTCCTCGCTGGTGCTTCGGCTGGTGGGCGCGGTGGGCATCTCCTTTGCCGCGATCAGCTTCCTTCTCGCGGCGCTGGTGATCTACAAGAAGATCATGTACGGTGTGGCCGTCCAGGGCTGGGCCTCCCTGTTCTCGGCCCTGCTGCTCATCGGCGGCCTGCTCCTCGTCAGCCTGGGCGTAGTGGGGGAGTATCTCCTCCGGATCATCGAGAGCAGCGAGAACCGGCCCACCTACTTCGTCCGCCGCCGAGTCGGCCTTCCCGCAGGCGAAGAGCACCGCTGATGGATCAGGTCTCGCACGGAATCTACCGGCTCCTCGAGAGGGCGGGCCTCTACGAGTGGTTCCAGCGTCTTCTGGGGGCCCAGGCCGTGCGGCAGCGGTTCGTCGAGGAGCGGCTGCGCCCATTTCCTGGAGCCAGGCTCCTCGACATCGGCTGCGGCACGGGCTCGCTGCTCGATCACCTGCCGCCGGACGTGGACTACGCCGGCTACGATCCCAACCCCAGCTATATCGCCGCGGCCGAGCGGCGCTACGGAAGCCGCGGCCAGTTCTTCTGTGCCCGGGTGGGAGACGAGCCGCCACTGGCGGGCGGCTTCGACCTCGTGGTCGCCAAGGGCGTCCTGCACCACCTGAGCGATGCCGACGCGGACCGCCTGGTCCGCAATGCGCGCGCGCATCTGCGGGAGGGCGGCTGGCTCGTCACCGCGGATCCCGTCCTCCATCCCGGGCAATCCCGGATCGCCCGCTTCCTCGTCTCGCGGGACCGGGGCCGCCAGGTCCGCTCGCCTGAAGGATACCGCGCGCTCGTTGCGCCCTATTTCTCCGAGATCGAAACGAGCCTGGTGACGGACCGGCTCGCCATTCCCTACAGCCATTTCCTGATGCGGGCACGGAGGAGCTGACGCTCAGAAAGCGTGGATCGCCTCCAGGATCCGCTCCTGCTCGGGCTCGGTCAACCCCGGGAAGAGAGGGAGGCGGAGGAGCCGATCGCTGACGCTCTCCGCGACGGGGCAGTCGCCCGGCCGGCCGCCGAGCCGCCGTCCCACCTCGGACAGGTGGAGAGGGAGGTAATGGAAGACCGCCTGAACCCCAGCCTTCTTGAGATGGGCGATGAGGTCTTGGCGCTCCTGGAGTGACGGGAGGAGGACGTAGAAGAGGTGCCAGGGCTGCCGGCAGTGACTGGGAACCATCGGCAGGCGGGCTCCGCGCGCGGCGGCCCAGCCGGCGAGCCCTTCTTGGTAGCGCTCCCAGATCCGGCGCCGCCGCGCCTGGATCTGCTCCCTCCCTTCGAGCTGGGCCAGGAGGAAGGCGGCCAGAAGATCCGAGGGCACGTAGCTGGAGCCCAGGTCGACCCAGGTGTAGCGGTCGACCTCGCCGCGGAAGAAGCGGCTCCGGTCGGTGCCCTTCTCGCGCAGGATCTCGGCGCGGTCTGCCAGGGTGCGGTCGTTGATCACCAGGGCTCCCCCCTCGCCGCAGAACACGTTCTTGGTTTCGTGGAAGCTCAGCGTGCTCAGGGCACCGAAGGTCCCCAGGGGGCGGCCTCGGTAGGAGGCGAAGAGGCCGTGAGCGTTGTCCTCGACCACGGCAGCTCCTGCGGCGCGCGCTCCTTCGAGGATGTGGTCCATCTCGCAGGGGACCCCGGCGTAGTGGACTGGGACGATCGCCCGCGTCTGCGGTGTAACGCGAGAAGCGAGCAGATTCTCGTCGAGGTTGAGCGTGTCCGGGCGGATGTCGACGAAGACGGGGCGAGCCCCGCGCAGCACGAAGGCGTTGGCGGTCGAGACGAAGGTGAACGAGGGTACGATCACCTCGTCTCCGGGCCCGATGTCGAGCAGAAGCGCCGCCATCTCCAGGGCGTGCGTGCAGGAGGTCGTCAGCAGGACGCGCGCGCCGCCCAGAATCCTGGCGAGGAGATCCTGGCATTGGCGGGTGTAGAAGCCGTCACCTGACAGGTGCCCCCGGCCGACGGCGTCGCGCAGGTAGTCGAGCTCGTGGCCGGTGAGCTCCGGCCGGTTGAACGGGATCGGGGCTTTGACTGCCTCTGCCTGAGGAAGCGCCCGGGCGTGCACCGGCTGCACGCTCATGGAACGGCTCCCGCTTCGGTCCGCAGGTAGGTGATGGTGAACTCGCGAGACGGTCCCTCGATTTCGTCGCGCTTGACCAGGCGGGCGGAGAGCCCGACGCTCCGGATGGCTGCGGCGGCCTGGTCGAAGGCGGACGGGTCCGCCGAGAGAACGGCGATCATGACGCCCGGCGCGAGCGGGGAGCCGTCACACATCCTGCCGCCGGAGAGGTCCGGAAAGTCGAGATTGATCATGCGGGGGCAGAGCAGGAACGCCGAGGCGACGGCATCGTAGAGGATCCCGTCCTCCGCGTCCTGGTCGTACCAGAGGCGCACGTCCTGGGAAGGGTCGAAGGCCTCGATGTCGGCCACGGCCTGGCTGAGCTGCCGGAAGATGCCGGGGCCGTCGCCGCCATGGCGCTCGGAGCTCCAGAAGATGGAGGCCTCCTGCCGCACAAGGCCCTGCGACACGGCGAGACACAGGAAGACCGCCAGAACCACGCGCGTGCCGGCCCGCCTCCATCCGAGGGCGATCGCGGCGCCGATCCCGGCAAGGAGAGCGAGGAGCGCCGGAGCGGACGAGGGCTCATCAGTGGGCGAGAAGACCTGAAAGTGCGGCAGGAACAGAGGTATGACCTGAAGCAGAGTGACCACCGCTGCGAGGACGCCGAACCGCTGGTCGGAGAGCTTTGCGACAAGCGTCGCGATCTGGCCGGCGAAAGCCAGGAAGGCAGCGGGAATGAGCAGGCTCGCATAGTAGAAATGCTGCAGAACCGCGGCATCTCCGGCGACCTGGAAGTAGAGGGCCACCAGGACCAGGAAAACGAGCTGGACTTGCGACCAGAGGAGCGGGAGGTCCCGCCGCAGGGAAGGATCGGTCCGCGCGCGCTTGAAGAGGATGGCGCTGCCGAGGAGAGTGGCCGCCGGAAAGACGAGCCAGACCGCCTTGGGGAGCCATGAGTAGGTGGCGTCGCGGAACACGTTTGCGGTCCCGATGGAGCCCGCGAGGAACTGCAGCGAGGCGTGCAGGTAGAAGGAGCTCCCGCCCAGGACCCTGGTGAATGAGCTGAAGAGGGCGAAGAGGCTCGCTGCGCCCAGGCCTGCCCAGAGGGCGGCGGCGAGCGGCGAGATCTGCCTGCGCTGCCGGTTGAGCACGAGGAAATGCCCGGCCAGCACCGGCAGGTAGACCGCATAGAAGACGTTGGTCGAGACGAGGGCCGTGACCATGGCCCCCGCTGCCAAGAGCAAGGGTCGCCACAACGGCGATCGGCTGGCGAGGGTCAGGAGCAGCAGTGTGACGAGGAAATAGGCGATACCGAAGCCGTCGACGTAATTCCAGCCCACAGCCTGCAGAAAGAATGGGTGGCAACCCAGGGCGAGGGAGGCGAGCAGCGCGACGCGGGCACCGAACAGATCCTTCACGACGAGATAGAAGGACAGGACCGCGGCCCAGTAAAGCGCCAGGTGGAGCACCAAGTTGGCTGCCATCGTCGGCAGCATGTGGTGGGCCAGGAAGCCGGGGAGGGCCACCGCGAGACGGGAAGAGTAATAGAGGTCCGGGAATTGTCTCAGGTAGAAGATCGCATTCTGATAGTAGCCGTAATAGATCCACGCGTCGCGGTGCGGGCCGCTGAAGATCCAGTTCGAGTTGACCGCGAGCAGGCCCAGAGGGAGGAAGGCCAGCCAGGCGGGCCCCGGCCCCCGGAGCCGCAGCCAAAGCGCCTGCTTCCCCGTCTGCTTGCTTGCCGCACCGGTCTTCCCGCTCGAATCCGCGAGGGCCGGCGCCGCGCCGCCGTGGAGGCTTTGAAGGTCCATCAGAGTTCTCCGCGGAGCATAGTGGACTCTTTCGCGCGCCGCAACTCGCCGGCACCTCTCAAGGGCCCGTGCGCCTCCTCGCGCTCACCACCACGACCCAGCCGGCCGCGGCAGCGGCCCAGAGGAAACCCCGGTTGAGAAGGGAGGCCGCGATCGCCTCGGGGTAGTGGAGGCCGAAGAGAACGAGACCGGCCGCGAGCGCTCCCTCTTGCATGCCAAGGCCGCCGAGAGTCAGGGGGATCGCGCCGGCGAGGACGCCGGCCGCGGCCACCGGAGCGAGGTCGGGAAGGAACACGTCCGGCGCGAAGCTGCGCGCCAGGAGATAGAGGTAGACGACCCTTGCCGCCGCGATCAGGAGGCTGACGAGCGTGAGGCCGGGTATCTGGGCAGGGCGGATCCGGCGCAGGGCCCGGCCCGCCTCCGCCAGAGCGGCCCGGGCGCGTCGCCAAAGCGCGCGGCCACGAGGGCTTGCGAGCCCGAGAGCCGCGCCCGCCGCCAAGAGGAACGCTGCCGCGGCGAGAACCGCCGGCGAGGGCCCGCCCCAGCGGGCCTGCTGGAGCTCTTTTCCCCAGGCGCCGGAGATCCGCTCTGGATACACGGCGCAATAAAGCGCCGCGAGCACGAGGGTGGCGCCGACTCCCGCGAGCCGGAGCAGGACCGTGAGCGCGATCGGACGGGCCAGCCCGGGTGCCCTGCGATGTGCAAAGTAGACCTTGTAGACCTCTCCCCCCAGGGTGCCTGGCGTAAAGCTGCCGAAGAACATGCTTGCCAACGTGACACGCAGCGCTGTCCCATAGCCCAGGTTGTAGGGCTCGAAGAGCAGCGCGATCCGCAGGGCTTCCAGGAGGAGCACGGCCGCGAACGGCACCACGGCGGCAGCGGCAGGCAGTGGATCGCCGGCTCGCAGGGTAGCAAGGAGACGGCCGGGGTGCGCGAGGAGGAGCAACACCGCCAGAAGAGCCGCCCCCAGGACGATGCCCAACCAGCGAGAGACCCCGGGTTTCTTGATCTGCACCTTCATTCCCGACTGAGCCTTTCGCGGCGGAGCGCCCGTAGCGCCTCGCGGAACGCCCGGCTGTCCGCCCGCCACGCCTCCCGCTGCCCTGCGGGGAGGAAGGGGCGGGCGAGCCCCCGTCCCGCGAGCCGCAGGGCGGCGCCCCAGAACAGGGCACTCCGCGCCCGCGCGACCCACCTCGCGCTCCGGTGCTTCCGCGCCCAGCGCAGCAGGTCGGTCCACAGGAGCTCCGGATGCTGACGGCCCACCGCTCCCATCGTGCTCATCGTGTCCATCGTTCCAACACTGCGGCCGATGGTCGCTCCATGATGATGGAGGACTCGGAACCCTGGCGCGATCTGCACTTCCCAGCCGGCCTGCCGGACGCGCAGGCAGAGGTCGAGGTCCTGGCCGTAGAAGCGGAAGCTCTCGTCGAGCGGCCCCGCCTGCTGCCAGGCCGCGCGCCGGATCGCCAGCGCCGCCCCGGTGACCCAGCTCACGCGCCTTGGGGCATCCCCCGGCGCGAGGGGCCGGGCGCGCCGGTAGAGCGGGAGCCGTCCCAGCAGCACCGGCAGGCCGCTGGACAGCGCGAAGAGCCAGGCGAGGGATGGCTCCATCCCGCCGCTCCACTGGGGGCTGCCGTCCGGATAGTGGAGCGCCGCCCCGACCACGCCGAGCGACGGCTCCGCGGCGAAGCGCGCTGTGAGCGCCGCGAGAGCAGGACCCTCCACTTCGGTGTCGCTGTTGAGGAGCAGCAGGATATCTCCCCCTGTCCGGGCCAGGCCGCGGTTGGCGGCCCGGGTGAAGCCGGCCGGCGCGTCGTTGCGCAGGACGAGCGCGGTGGGGAAGCGCGCCGCGACCGCTTCGGCGGTGCCGTCGCGGCTGCCATCGTCGACCACGATCACCTCCGCGTCCGGAGGGGCCGCGCGAGCCAGCGACTCCAGGCAGCGCAGGGTCAGCTCGCGGGTGTCGTGGGTCGGGACGACGACCGAGAGCCGGGGAGAAGGAGAGATCGGCATCAGGGGCGTTTGGGGGGTCACGCTCCAATTGCTTCCAGCCGGGTGACGATCTTACGTGCGGTGCTCTGCCAGCTCCAGCGCGCCGCCACCTCCTTCGCTGCCGCCTGGCCGCGCCGCCGCGCCTCGTCCCGGTTCTCGTAGACCTCGCGCAGCAGGTGCCGGAGGTGCTCGGGATCCGGGTCGGCCCAGGAGAAGCCGGCGTAGTAGGGGCACTTGGCGACCGCCGGGACCGTCTGGCGGCTGCGCAATGGATAGGCGATCCCCTCGTGGACGAACTCGGTATGGGCCCCCCAGTCGGTGGCGATGGCCGGCAGGCCGCACGCCATGGCTTCCATCAGGGGCATGTCCCATCCCTCGCCGCGGCTGGCCGCGAGGAAGCAGTCGGCGGAGCGGTAGAGCGAGCCGAGCTGGTAGTGGGGGAACTCGAAGTTGAGCAGCCAGGAGATCCTGCCGCCGCTCTCCTTGAGCCTCAGCTTGCGGATCTCGTCCTTGAGGCGCAGGCCGCCGTCTTTGTTGATCACCTTGCAGAGCAGGCGCACCGGCTCGCGGGCCGAGAACGTCTCGTTGAAGGCCCGCAGGAGGAGCCAGGGCTCCTTGCGCTCGCCCCACTCGAAGATCGAGAGGAAGACGAGCTCTTCCATGGGGTTGGGATGGGCCTGGATGCGGGGATGGAAATAGTCGGTGTCGATGCCGAGCTGGATGACGTGGACCGGCCGCTTCAGGCCGCTCTCGAGGAGCCCCCGGCGGTTGAAATCGGTCGGCACCCAGACCTCGTCCATCTCGTTGGCCTGCCGTACCCACTCGGGCGGGAAGCCGTCGACCTCCAGCATCGTGTAGCCGACCTTGTAGCGGCCCCGGTTGCGCTGGAAGACGTCCCCCTGCCCGTAGACCACGGCCACCTTCGGGCGGCGCGGCGGCTCGCGCTTGGCGATCACGTTGAGGCGGTAGTCGCCGCTCTGCTCGGGCTCGGCCACGGGGAAGGGGGAGCCCTGACCGTAGACATAACGGTAGATGGTGCGCACCCCCTCCTGTTCGAGGGAGCGGAGGATCTCCCGGCAGCTCATGGCGTAACCGGTCGGGAAGTTCAGGATCGACTGCCAGAGCAGCTCGTGCCGGTAATTCCCACAGAGCGCCTTCTTCCATTTCTTGCGGAAGATCTCCTGGCTCTGCCGGAACAGGCGCATGAGAGCGCCCTCGTGCTCGCGGGTGGAGCCGTGCTCGTCGTGGACCAGGGTGACCTCGCCGCAGACCGCGGTCGCGAAGCCGGCCTGCCGGGCGCGCAGACAGTAGTCGGTGTCCTCGAAGTACGATTCGAAGTCGAGAGCGAGGCCGCCGATGGCGTTGATCACCTCGCGCCGGATGTAGGCGCAGGCGAAGACGATCCCCTGGACGCGGCGCACGCCCGGGTACTGACCGATGTCCCGCTCGAGGGACCCGATCTGCTGGCCCCATACGGTATCCGGCAGGATGTAGGTGCCGGCATGGAGCAGCAGGCCGCCCGGTTGCACCAGGCGGCAGCCGACGATCCCCAGGTCCGGTGCCGAGTGGGCGCAGTCGCGCAGCCGCTGCAGCCAGTCGTGCTGGGTGAGCTCGAGGTCATTGTTGAGCAGGACGATGTCCGATTCGGGATCGGCGACCTCGAGGCCGGCGTTGTTGCCGCGCACGAAGCCGAGGTTGCGCGGCAGGGTGAGGGTGCGGACCCAGGGGATCCCGGCCAGCCGCCGCGGCGTCTCGTCGGTCGATCCGTTGTCGACGACGACGACCTCGGCCCCCGTGAGGTCGGTCTCGCGCAAGGTCTCCAGACAGCGCCGGGTGAGGTCCCAGCGGTTCCAGGCGAGGATGATCAGCGTGGCTTTTCGCATGCGGCTCAGCGCAGCCCGCGCAGGTCGGGGGCCAGAGAGCTCCAGAGCGCTTCCAGCGTGTCTCCGACTTCGGCCTGGGTGAGGTCCGTCGATTCGGGCCAGAACTCGGGCTCGAAGGGTCCGAAGGGGAGGGGAACGGCCCCGGCGGTGATGCGCGAGAGGACGATCAGGTCGCGGTGGCACATGTGCTCCTGGAAGAGCCTCAGCTCGCGCGAGCGGCGCTCGAGCAGGGCTTCCAGCGCGGCGACCTGCGCTTCCAGACGGGCGATGAGCTCCGACTCTCGCGTCACCCCCATGGCTCACCAGGCCCGTCCGAAAAGGCGGCGGACCGTCTGGACGAGGCGCCAGCCCCTGGAGCGCATGACCAGGCGCTGGAAGGTGGCGAGCTGGTCGACCTCGCGCCGCAGCCGCTCGATCGCGGCGGTGTCGCTGTGCCCGGCGGGGGTGCCCACGGCCGAGAGGTCGGAGCGCTCCGCAACGAGGCGGGCGAGACGGTCCTCGCGCTCGCGCGATTCGATCGCCCGCAGGCGCAGATCGAAGGCCTCGGCCTCCGTGCGGCCCAGGTGCTTCGCCTGAATGGTCTCGTCCGATTCGCTCATGCTCTGCGGGAATACCTACGCGAGGGCGCGAGTATATCGGCGCCCATCGATGGCCGCAACAGATGCTAGACTCTCGCGCCGTGCAGCCGGAAGCTCTTCCTCGTACGCAGAAGGTCTGCGTGGTGATGCCCGCCTACAACGCGGAAAAGACTCTCGAGCGCACCTACCGCGACCTGCCTCTCGCATGGGTGGACGACATCGTGCTGGTCGACGATGCCAGCCGTGACCGCACGGTCGAGGTCGCGGGCCAGCTCGGGCTCCACACGCTGGTCCACCCGCGCAACCGCGGCTACGGCGGCAATCAAAAGACCTGCTATGCCGAGGCGCTCGCGCGCGGGGCGGACATCGTCGTCATGGTCCATCCGGACCACCAGTATGATCCGAAGTACATCCCGGAGCTGGTGAAGCCCCTGCTGCAGGGGGACTGCGATGCGGTCTTCGGCAGCCGGATGCTGGGCGGCCGGCCGATCGAAGGAGGCATGCCGAAGTGGAAGTACTTCGCGAACCTCTTCCTCACGGCGGTGGCCAACGCGGCGTTCTACGTCTTCCTGTCGGAGTACCACTCGGGTCTGCGTGCCTACAGCAGGCGCTATCTCGAGGCGGTGAACCTGGCGGCCAATTCGGACGACTTCGTCTTCGACAGCGAGATCATCGCGCAGGGGGTCTGGAAGGGGATGCGCATCCGCGAGACCCCGATCGCCACCCGCTATTTCGACGAGGCCTCCCAGATCGGCTTCTGGAGGAGCGTCCGGTACGGCTTCTCGATCCTCTGGGTGCTGCTGAAATACAAGCTGCACAAGAAGGGGATCCGCCATTTCGCAATCTTCGGCTGAGCGCTACGCCCTCAAGGACTTCCCGGGTTCCAGCCACCGCATCCTGGCGAGCTGGCTGCACACCCTGCCTCCAGGGACGCGCCTCCTCGAGCTGGGCCCCGGGCTCGCCAATCTGGCGCGCCTGGTGCGGCGCCGGGACCTGCTTTGGATCGGTCTCGAATCCGACCTCGGCTGCCTGGAGTCCCTGAGCCGCGAGCTCTCGGGAGGCGCGCTGGTGGACCTCGAGGACCTGCCGCGCCTGCCCCGCGGGTGGAACGCGATCCTGGCCGCCGACGTGCTGGAGCACCTGAACGACCCGGCGCGGATGCTTCGCCTCATGAAGGATGCCCTGCCGCCCGGGGGCCTGCTGTTCATCTCGGTGCCCAACATCGCGCACCTCGCGGTGCGGCTGGCCCTGCTCTTCGGCTGGTTCCCCTATGCCGAGCGCGGGATCCTGGACCGCACGCACCGCTATTTCTACACCCGGCGCTCGCTGCGCGAGGCGCTCCGGCGCAGCGGCTTCGAGATCGTGCGCGAGGAGGTCTCGACCGTCCCTCTCCAACTTGCCTTTCCCCGCCTCCCCAGGTTCCTCCTGCTCTCGGCAACCCTGATCCTCTTCGCTCTCTCCCGCCTCATGCCGACCCTCCTCGGCTACCAGCTCCTCGCCATCGCCCGGCGGGAGGGTGAGCAGCCGAGGTGATCAGATACAAGCACAGGGACCAGACTGCTCGAGCGGCGGGCTCATGGCCTGCCGGTTGGCTCTCTGCCCGTCGCGCGTCCACGCCTGGGCAGCAGCTTCATCACGCGCAGGAACAGATCGTAGGCCGGGATCAGGAGCACCGGCGGCGCAACTTCGAGCATGGTCTCCTTCCACGATCGCGCCCCGTGGCGTTTCCAGCTCTCGAACGCGGCCCGGATCGCCTCCTCGGCGGCGGGGTCGATCGGGCCTTGCGACGCCATGCCGAAGACCGTGTGCGGGAGGCGCTTCAAGCCGCACATGCCGACGGCGAGCGGGTGGAAGTCCTGGAGCAGGGTCGAGAAGCCGCTCGCAGTGAAGCGCCAGTAGTCGTCCGGATAGGCATGGATCGGGAAGTACCAGACCGAGCTCATCAACAGGAGGCCGCCTGGCTTGAGACACCGGTGGAGCTCCGCCATGGCGCGCCAGGGCTCGCGGACGTGCTCGATGGTGTCGAACATCAACGCCGTTCCGATCGATCGGTCCGGCAGGGCCAGGCGATGGAGGTCCTGGATCTCGTCGACCCCTGGCCCCGGCCGCAGGTCGCAGCCAACGAACCTCTTGCCCGGGAAGAAGTCGCGCACGTAGGGCAGGTGCTCCTGCCCCGGGACGCGGAAGGCTCCGAACTCGTAGACCGGCTCCGGGAAGTCGACGGAGCCGTCCAGGGCCTTGAGCAGGTTGAACAGCGTCGTTCGCATTCGATCCCCCTAGGGCTGGATGTCGCCCGCCTTGACGCTTTCCGGGACGCACTTGCAGCTCCGTATCGTGGCGACCGCCTCCGGGGGCAGGCCGGTAAACAGCGTCAAGCCCTCGAACGACTCGCGGCGGTGCGGGACCGCGAAGCGCGAGAGGTATGACTCGAACCGGCTTCGGTCCTCGCCATTCAACAGGAATGCGGGCGCCGGGTGCCGGTCCACGAAGGCCTGGTGCTCGAGGTGGCGCACGAAGCCGCGATTCCCGCTGCCGAAGGGGGCGGCAATCAGCGTGCCGCCAGACAGGAAGGTCGTCCGGTAGGCCACCCAGTAGGAGGCGTAGACGGCGTCCACGTCCCGTTCACGCAGCCGGCGGACGACCTCCCGGGGATTGCTATCGACCCATATCTTGCCATCGATCCGCAGCCTGCCCTGGAGCCGGGGCGACCCGATCTGACTGCCGAGGTTGAGCGCGAGCAGAAGGGCGGTTACCAGGACGGCTCCGGCAGCCCGCCGCTCCCACAGCTCCGCGATCAGGCCGCCCGCCAGAGGAGCGATCCCGAGGTACGCTGGAAGCAGGTAGCGTGGCTCCGCGAAGTCGGTCCTGGCGACGAAGAGGGCAAGGCAGGGCACGGCGACGAGCACGGCGAGGAAGACGATCGAGCCATGGCGGGCGGCCGGTGTCGGACCCCGCCGCAGCGAGACGAGGCCGAAGCTGATCAGGGCTGCGAGCACGGCCCAGGCGAGAGGGCGCGAGCCCGGGAAGGTCACCTCGCCGGTGGTGACCGAGCTGGCACCCAGGAGGATGCTCCACCCGTCGCGGAACAGCGAGGCGAGCCGCGCCGCGATGCCGTCGATCGGCGCCGCCGCGAGCTCCGGAGCCTTGAGGCTCGCCCAACCGGTCTGGAGGTTGTACCACCACCAGGGCAGGCCGCCGAGCGGGAACGCCGCCAGCAGGACAGCCACACCGCGTGGCGCCAACCAGGCGCGGGTCGCGCCGGCGCCAACCGCCGCGGCGCCGACGGCCGCCATGAAGGCCGAGATGGGGAGGATCCACCAGGCCAGCCCCAGCAGCCAGCCCAAAAGGGCCTGATGGAGCATTGCGGGCCGGCCCTCGGCGAGCCGGCGCTCGATGACGAGCAGCAGCCAGAGGCCCAGGCCGCAGACCAGGACCAGGGAGGCGTAGGCGCCGTCCGAGGTGAGCCCCTTGTAGAAGAAGAACGAAGGCCCCAGGGCGAGATAGAGGCCGGCGAGCAGACCGGCCCGTTCGCCGTAGCAGGAGCGCGCGATGGCCCAGACCACGAGGACGATGCCGATCACCAGGACACCCATGGCGAGCCGGAAGGCGAGCGGCGACGGTTCCAGGACGGAGAAGACGGCAGCCAGGTAGTGCGGCTCCAGGGTGCCGCCGTACTGCGCACCGTAGCAGAAGACGGGATGGACCCCCTCCTGCAGGATGTCGAGCGCCATCAGCGAGATGATGCTCTGGTCGGAGGTGAACGGGATGCGGGCCGCTGCCGCGAGCCAGCCGGCGGTGGCCGCGGTCAGCAGGACGAGCAACGCCGCGGTGGCGGCGAGCCGCTGGCGTTGCCCGGCCGATTCGGAACCGAAGAATACGTGCAATTGGCGACCGCCGGGACGGTTCGTCGCACGCGCACGGAGGCGATCCTCGCGCGCGGCGAACCGGTGGATGGAGGCCCTACTACTGGAAGTAGCCGGTGGCGTCGAAGACGATGTGGCCCGTGCCGGGAGGACTCTGCATCGAATACCGGAAATTCAAATCGTTTGCCCCGCCGCTGTCCGGGCCGAGTGGAACGATCGCCCCGTTCGCCAGCGCTGGCTCGTTGGTCACGAAGTTCAGGGTCGCCACCAAGGGCTCCGAGACTCCCACCGGCCAGAGGGTGATGTGGCCGGTCCTGTTCGGGCCGACGACGGTCACGTTCAGGGCCACCGCCTTGGCGCCCACGGGGATGCCGCAGGTACCCTGGACCCGGATCGAATGAAGACCGTTGGCCAGGGGCGGTGCGCCACCCGACCGGGAGTCGTACACCCGGCAGGGGGTCGTGGCGAAGAACTGGAACGGCCCGTCGGCCCAGGCGCTGTCGGGCAGCACCGCCGCGAGAGTGGCACAGGCAAGCAGAGTTGCTTTCACGATAGAGATCCGCTTCACGATGTCGTCCTCCATTTTTGTCTCTCCACGAAGGATAGCACGAATCGCTGCCGACTTCATCCCTTCCTACCTCTTCCATCTTTTCCAGCCGGCGCGCCCACGCGGCTCGCGCCGCCCCGGGACCGCTTGAGGGCGAGGAGCCAGCGGCGCATCCGCCAGGCGGACGTCCCCTCCATGAAGGCCACCCGCTCGCGCCAGGCCTCGAGCTCCTGATAGAGGCGGTCCCGCTCCCGCACCAGCCGTGCCTCCCGGCTGGCGAGTTGCTCCCCCTGCGATTCCTCCTCCTCGAGTCGGCGGAGGGCCTGGCCCAGCTCCCGGCGAACAGTATCAGTTTCCTTGCGGATCTCGGCGAGCTCCTGGCGGGCGGCGTCGGCTTCCCGCACCGCATCCTGGGCCTCGACGAGAAGCTCCGGTAGATGAAGGAGATAGACCGCTTGGTGCTTGCGAACGATATGTTCTTGGAGAGGCATCCCCACCTCGGCGCGGAGGCAGGCGGTCGCCATCGAGTCCGGCCGCTTGCGATAGTCGAAACCGATGCCGGGGAAGCGGTGGAACCGCCAACCGCGTCCCGCCGCTCCGATCCAAAGCTCCCAGTCCTCCCAGGCGGACAAGGCCTCGTCCCATCCGCCGCACTCCTCCCAGACGCGGCGGCGCAGGCAGGCGCAGGCGGCCACGTAGTTGCCGCGAAGCAGACGCGCCAGCTTGAAGTCGGGAGCGCGCACGTGGCCGGTGCGCAGGCCGAACTCCCAGTGGTCGCAATAGACCACCCCGACCTCGGCCTCGGCTTCCAGGACGCGCCGGGCCGCTGCCGGGAAATCCGGCCGCAGCCGATCATCGGCGTCCAGGGGGAGGAGGAGCTCGCCGCTGGCCGCCGCCGCGCCGGCGTTGCGCGCAGCCGCCAGGCCGCGGTTCGGCTGACGCAGGACCCTGTAGCCCAGGCGGCGCAGATTTTCCAGGACCTCCAGGGTCCACGGCTCGTCCGAGCCATCGTCGACGATCACCACCTCCAGGGGCTCCTCGCGGCAGGCCTGCTCGGCGCTGGCCACCGCCTCCAGGAGAAGCTCGCCGTGGTTGTAGCAGGGCACCACAACCGAGACCGAAGGCGGGGCTCCAGGCCCGCCGCTCCAACTGGCCCGGGGCGGCGCCCCCCAGAGGCCGGCGGACGGCAGGTCGGCCCACCGGTCGAGCTCCCGGAGGAGGTCCAGGCACCCGGGGCGGACCGCCTCCAGGAGGGTCACCAGGGGGTCCCACCCCCGCCCTCCGGAACGGAAGAGGTCGGGGCGGACCTTGGATTGGACGTAACCGTCGGGTGCGGCGAGCCCCAGGCGGTCTCGCAGCAGGCCGTCGAGTCGCTCCGGGTCGGAGAGCAAAGCGTTGGCGCTCACCAGGAGACAGCGGTCGCGGGCGCGTTCCAGGATCTCCAGGATTCGGCGGTTGTAGAGCTCCCAGATGGCATAGGCATACCGGGGGTTGCGGAGGAAGACCTCGACCCCCAGGCGCTGCAACGAGTCCGCCACCTCCCAGGGATAGCGATAGATCAACAGATAACGGGCATCGGGCAGCAGGGAATCCCAGAAGTCGAGGGAGGCCGCCGTACGGGGATTCTTCCAGCCCCAGGGCCGGCCGCGGCTCGCGCGCGCCGCCACCAGGGAGAGAGCCGCGTCCCGCCACGGCTCGAGGGCCCGGGGATCGATCGCCTGGTGCTCGGTCCATCCCCAGTCGGGGTGGCCGCCGTCGTCGTCGGGAGTCGCGGCAAGCATCATGCGGCTCTGGAGCTCGACGAAGTCCAGGTCCTCGAAGTAGCCGGCCGGGTTGTGGGCGTCGGCGGCGAGGAGCCGCTCACCCAGGTTGACGCCCAGGCCGGCCACCAAGGAGGCGGCCAGGGAGGTGGCGGAGCCGTGCATGCCCGTGACCACGAGAGGCCGCGGTGCGTCGGTGTCGGGAGGTGTTCTGTCATCCATGGCGTAGCGGGGGTGTCTCGCGGGCCGGGGCGCTCGATGGTACGGCGGCGGCGGCCCGGTGGCAAGCCGTTACCCCGTTTGGCCCGTTTGGCCCGGGGGCGGCGGTCGTCAAGCGTCGCGGTGGCCTACGGGCCCGCCGTGTCTCCGGCGGGGCCATAGACGCCCAAGAGCTGGTCGGAGGGGAAGAGATGGACCAGCGCCGGCAGGCTCGCGGCGAGCACGAGGTAGGAGAGGACGGAGCGCAGGGACGGCCGGCGGTCCATGTGCAGGCGGGACCATAGACCGCGGGCCTGCAGGCTGCGCAGCTCCCGCTGTTCCTGCGGCACGAAACCGTGCCGACCTGTCAACATCGCCAGGTTGGAGTGGTTGAAATAGCTGAGGTGCGGGCTCGGATACCCCTTCTGCCACAGCCGATGGAGGAGGTCCTTGCGGCCGAGCCGCGCCAGCGCCCTGGAGACGCGGAACAGGGTGCCGCGGCTGTCGGGCGCGCTGACGACCAGCAGCCCCCCCGGCCGCAGCAGGCGATGGCACGCGGCGAGCGCGCCATCGAGGTCGTACAGGTGCTCCAGGACGTCGTTGAAGGAGATGACGTCGAACATCTCCCCGGCCGGGACCGCCGCGGGAAAGTAGCCGGCCAGGACCTCCAGGCCGTCGCCGGCCGCGGCGGCGGCGATCCCGGGGTCCGGCTCGAGCCCGACCGGGACCATCCCCGCCTCCCGGGCGGTGCGGAGGAACCAGCCGTAGGCGCAGCCCACATCCAGGAGCCGCTTGCCCTCCAAGGGGCCGAGCCGTCGCAGCGTGTCGAGAGTGCGCCGGTAGTTCTCGTCCCGCAGCGCGGCGAGCCCCGCCACCCGCCGCGACTCGTCGATGGCCTGGCTCTCGTGGAGCCGGTCCTCGGTGCCGAGCCGCGAACGCCAGAGCCCGCACACGGGGCAGAGCAGCAGCCAGCTCTCCAGCCGCTGCTCCAGGACGCCCTTGCAGGCGGGGCAGGTCGTGGTTTCGTTTGACAAGGGGACGGCCTGTTCTTACGATATCACTCCGTTCGTCTCCCAGCGATGAAACCCTTGGCAGCGAGCCCTCTGAACGAAATCCGTGCCACGCCGACGCGCCTCGAGCTCGGAGATCATCCGGTGCGGGTGGCGGTCGTCATTCCGGCCTACCGGGTGGCCCGGCACATCGAGAACGTCGTCCGGGAGATTCCTGGCTTCGTCTCGGACATCGTCGTCGTCGACGACGCCAGCCCCGACGAGACCTGGCAGATCGTCGGCGGCCTCGCGGATCCACGGGTCCATCTGCTGCGCCACGAGCACAACGGCGGGGTCGGCGCGGCCATGATCACCGGCTACCGCCACGCCTTCGAGCTGGGGGCCGACGTGGTCGTCAAGATGGACGGCGACGAGCAGATGGACCCTGGGTACCTGATCCCGCTGATCGAGCCGATCCTGGCGGGGGAGGCCGACTATACCAAGGGCAGCCGGTTTTTTCATACCCGGCAGCTCCGGCAGATGCCGCTGCTGCGCCGGGTGGGCAATCTCGGGCTCTCGTTCCTGACCAAGGCCTCGTCGGGATACTGGGACGTCTTTGACCCGACCAACGGCTACACGGCGATCCACCGGCGGGCGCTCGAGGTGCTCGACTGGCAGAACATCGACCGGCGCTGGTTCTTCGAGACCTCGATGCTGATCGAGCTCAACCTGGTGCGCGCCGTGGTGCGCGACGTGCAGATCCCGGCCAGGTATGCCGACGAGCGCAGCTCCCTGTCCGCGGCGAGCGCGCTCGTGCGCTTCCCCCGCAAGCTCCTCGCCGCCCTGTTCCGGCGCATCTGGCTGCAGTACTTCGTCCGCGAGTTCTCGCCGGTCTCGCTCTTCCTGGTCGCCGGCCTGCCCCTCGCCGTCTTCGGGTTCCTCTGGGGGGTGGTCCACTGGGTGCGGTCGGCGAGGACCGGGATCGCGGCCTCCACGGGGACGGTGATGGTCGCCGTCGTGCCCCTGATCCTCGGCTTCCAGCTCCTCCTGCAGGGGGTGAGCCTCGACATCCAGAACACTCCCAAGTTGCCTCTCTCGCGATCCGCCCCGCGGCGAGGTCAAGGGTGAAACGGGAATTCGTCGGCAGCATCCGCTGTCCCTTCTGCCACGGCAACGGCCTGTCGCTCTCCGTGCACGAGGAGGACGGCCGGGAGGTGCGCGAGGGGGAGCTGCTTTGCTCCTGCGGCCGCGTCTTCACCATCCAGCGGGGAATCCCGGACTTCCTCGATCCCGACGACGAGGTCCTGGCCAGCGAGATCAAGGGATGGATCCAGCTCGCCGGCCCCCTGCACGAGGGGCTGGTGCCGGTCATGACCGCGCTGCCGTGCTTCCCGCACGAGCCCTGGCCCCACGTGGCCCCCGACTTCTTCCAGATCTTCGAGCACGTGGACTTCGCGGGCCAGCGGGTCGTGGACCTGGGCGCGGGCCGCACCTGGTCGTCGCGCTTCCTCAAGACCCTCGGCCGGGCCGCGGAGGTCGTCGCGGTCGACGTCCTCGCCACCCGCTTCCTCGGCCTGGAGACCGCCGACATCTTCCTGGAGATGGACGGCATTCATTTCGAGCGGCTGCGCGGCGACGCCCACGGGCTGCCGCTCGCCGACGGCTGGGCGGACGCCGTGTTCAGTTGCGCGGCGATCCACCACTCCTCGGACATCGACCGCCTCTTTGCCGAGGTGTGGCGCGTGCTGCGGCCCGGAGGGCGGCTGGTGTTCGTTTCGGAGGCCTGCAAGAAGGAGTCGATCCCGGGCAACAAGCCGCACAACGTCGAGACGGAGGCCGGGATCAACGAGAACTTCTACAGCCTGCGGGAGTACCAGGCGGCGCTGCGCAAGCACGGCTTCCGCTGCCGCCGCCTCACTCCGCGCACGGTCCGCTATCGCCTCCTGTACCCGGACAAAGACTTCCTGTCCGGCGCCCCCGGGCCCCTGCGGCGCCTGTCCGCCAGCTCCTGGGGCCGCGCGCTGGTCTGCCGGCTCCTGCGCAGCCGGGCCGCGGGAGACTGGCTCTACCGGTACTGGAGCCTGCCGCTGTCGATGATCGCCGAGAAACCCCGCTGAAAAAGCTCAGTCCTGGGTCTTGCAGGTCGCGATGAGGTTGCCCAGGAGCCGCTCCTGGGCCATGGGATTGGAGGGTTTGTCCGCGAGGACGAGAACGGCGCGCTGCGGCGCGGCGAGCTCGAGCGAGCCGGCCACACCGGCCCTTGCCGCCCACCTCTCGAGCTCGTCGGGCCAGGCCGAGACCAGGGCCCAGCGGTAGAGGCGATCAGGGGGCCGCCGGTCCCGGTAAGCGTACTGGTCCGAGTTGCAGGGCAGGGCCAGGATCTGCTCGTTGCTCAGGAAGTTGATGGGATAGGCCGTCCAATAGCCCCCCACAGCCGCGGTGACGCCCCGGCGCCGGAGCAGCTCGACCAGCCGATCGTCGCTCTCGGCCCCGTCGCGCCAGGCATCGCGCGAAGCCCGCCCGGGCCAGTGGTAGGCCGTGACGTTGAAGAGGATGACCGCGAGGGCGAGCAGACCGGCCAGCACCCGGCTCCGCGCGGCGGCGAGCGACAGGAGCGCCCCGAGCATTCCCGGAACCACGAGATAAAGCGGCAGCACGTAGCGCACCGAGGTCACTCTAGTCTGTCCGGCCTCCGAGAAGATGTTGAGCACCGCGTAGGCGAGGATGGCCAGGACGAACAGGAGCCATGGCGAGGAGCCGACCCTTTGCCGCACCGCCCGGCCCGGCTGTCCGGGCAGCGCGGGCGCAGCAAGGAACAGCAGGGCCGCGGCGGCGAAGAGGAGCCGGATGGGGACACGCAGGCCGTCGTGCAGCACGATGGCCGGATCCTTCAAGGCTCTGCCCAGTTCTCTCGGACGGGGGTGACGATCTCCGGGAGGCTGTAGGTGAGGAAGTAGTGGGCGTTGTCGAGGATGGCCTCGCTCCCCTGGGCCGGCCGGGCCGCGTAGTTGCCGCGGAAGGTCCGGAGGGGCCAGACGACGTTGTAGGCAATCCAGGGGAACGCGCCCAGGGCGAAGCCGGCCAGGCCGAGAGCCCAAAGGCGGGGGCGGCGCCACAGCTCGCGACGGCTCCACAGCAGCCAGACCCCGGCCGCGCCGAGCACCCCCAGCGTCTGGAAAGATTGCCACCAGCCCAGTCCGGCCGCGACCCCGAACAGGACGACCAGCGCGCGGCTCGGGCCGCGCCGCACCAGCAGGGCGGCCAGCCAGAGGAGGACCCCGCACAGGAACAGGGTGGCGGCGTAGCCGTTCGGCATGTAGGTCCAGGCCAGGAAGGCAGGGGCGGGGAAGGCGGCGAAGACCAGCGCCCAGAGGGCCACGTCGCGCGGGAAGAGCTCCCGGTAGAGGCCGAAGAGAGCTGCCAGCAGGCCGAATCCGAAGAGGAGCGGGACCGCCGCCAGCGTGGTGCGCGAGGCGCCCGCGACCAGGAAGACCGCCGCTGCGGCATGGGGCTCGATCGAGCCGATGCGCACCCCGGAGAAGAACACCGGGGTCTCGCCGCGCAGCACATGAAAAGCCCGCATCCCGGTCAGCAGCGAGTCCGCATCTCCCACGTACTTGTGGGCCGGGAACGTGAGCGCGAGCCGCAGGGCGAGCCCGGCGAGGAGCAGGCAGAGGACCGCTGCGGTCCGGGCATCGATGCGGGCGCCCAGCAGGGCCAGGTAGCTCAGGCTGGTCCGCCAGAAGGCCATCTTGGAGCGGCCCTGGCGGCGGAAGATGAAATGGATCGGCTCTTCGTCCACCCGCAGGCCCATCCGGCAGGCGCGGATCAGGATCTCAGGCAGGAAGGCGAAGCCGGTGCGCCGGATCTCGACCCGGCGCACCACCGCGGCCTTGTAGAGGCGGAAGCCGGAGGTCTGGTCCCGGACGCTGACGCCATAGAGGAAGCGCATCAGCACGTTGACCGACCCGGACAGGAGCCTCTTCCAGATCGGAGTCCCCTCGACCCGGCTGGCGTCCAGGTGCCGCGACCCTACGAGGATGTCGCAGCCCGACTCCCGCATGCGGGCGAGGAGGCGGGGGATCTCCTCCGGCTGGTGGTTGAGGTCCGCGTCCATGGTGACGACGAGGTCGGCGCCGGCGGGCACCGCGGCGAACCCGCGGCGGAACGCGGCGCCCAGACCGGCCGGCTCAGGGCTGTAGAGGATGCGAATGCCGGGGATCTCGCCGGAGAGCCGCTCCAGGATCTCCCGCGTCCGGTCCCGGCCCTCCACCACGAACAGCATCTCCCCCTCGACGCCCTCCATACCCTGGAAGGTGACGTGGAGACGCCGGGCCAGGGCCTCGATCGTCTCCTCCTCGTCGTAGGCGGCGATGACCGCGACGATCCGGGTCACGTCGGCAGCTTTCGACCCACCACCACGAAGTGAATGAAGAGATCGTGGAAGGAGAAGTGGACGGCTGCCGGCTCGAGGGCGCCGCCGCGCAGCATGGCCCGGGCGTGGCGAAAGGAGCGGAGCCGGTTGACCTCCGCCGGGAAGAGCTCGAACTTCCTGCCGCTCACGTGGGTGCGGACCCACTCGAGGGGGGCGACGACCAGGCGCGACGAGCCCATCTCGGGCGGCCAGAAGAGGAGGGCGGTGCCGCCCGGGCGCAGGGTGCGGGCAAGCTCCCGCAGGATCTCCTGGCCCTCCGGCGGATGGAAGTGCTCCATGACCCCCAGGTTCCACACCCCTGCCAGGGAGCCGTCGCGGAAGGGCAGATGACGGATGTCGCATTGCACCAGCGCACGGTAGGAAGAGGTCCGGCGGGCCTCGAGCAAAGCCTCGAAGGAGAAATCGAGCCCCAGGAGGCGCCGCGCGGCGGGCTCGATCTGCGCCGAGGCCTGGCCCGTGCCGCACCCCGCATCGGCGAACCAGCCCTGCGGCGCGAAGTAGCGCCCCGTGTAGTGGCGAACCGCCCGGCAGAGCACGAGCCGGCGCACGAGCGACGCCACCGTTCCGAAGAGCGAGCGCTCGCCGCGGAACCCGCGCCAGTGCCGGTCCCAGACGTCCAGCTCGCGTTCGGCCGTCGGCATGACCACAAGACCCCCGTGTCCTCGGATCGGCAAGCCGACCCCAAGGACAAGTTGATCACATGAAGTCGCTGTTTTTCTACCTACTGGAAATAGCCGAAGACGTCGAGGATGACGTGCACCTGCCCGCCGGCCGGCATGTCCACATAGACGGCCAGGTTGCCCCGGTCGTCGAAGGACAGGGGCATGACCGCGCTGGTGGCGCGCGTCTGGTTGGGTCCAAAGGAGACGGTAGAGCTGGACGGCACGCCGTCGCCGCCGGGGAAGAGGCGCAGCGAGCCGGCGTGGGTGGGCGCGGTGACCGAGACGTTGATGACCACCGCCTTGGCCGTGCCCGGCACGCCGCAGCTCGTGTGTGGGTTGCTGTGGAAGGTGATCTCCCGCTGCTCGCCGGCGACCAGCTTGGGGCCGCCGTAGGTGAGGTTGCCCGCCTGGCGCGAGTCGGAGACCCGGCAGGGCGTCAAGGTGAAGTAGTTGAGCGACTCGGAGGGGAGCGCGCAGCCCGTGGTCCCGGGCGCCGTGCCCGTGCGCTTCGGGCCCTGGCGGAACTGGGGCCAGGGCAGGGCGCCGACCGCGCCCAGGTCCCAGGCGAAGACCCCGAGATCGTCCGCATCGGCCACGTTCTTCCCGGACGCGGCGACCAGCGTGAGGGTGCCGTTGGCGTCCAGGTTGGCGACCGCCGGCCCGGCGACCGGCCGCTGCGTGGTGTAGATGAGCTTGTCGTAGGGCGGGCCTTCCTCGGAGAGCTGCGTCCCCGTCTTGGAGATCAGGGCGACGTCGAAGCCGACCGAGCTGACCAGGATGGCCGGGTTGTCGGCCCCGACCTGGGCGATGATGGGCTCGCCGATCGTGTCGGCGTTGGCTCCCGTGTAGGTCTTCGGCCGGAGCTGGAAGATCTGCGTTCCGTCGCCGTTGAAGCCGTAGACGTAGCCCTCGTTCGGCGCCACGAAGCCGCCGGCGTTCACGAACTTGATCACCGGCGCGACGATTTCCAGCGCGGCGTCGGCGTCCAGGTTGCCCAGCGCGGGGGAGCCGACCACCTGTCCGGCGAGGGCCTTCGGCCACCCCGGCGGGATCGTGCCGTCGCGCTGATAGACGTGCAGGAAGCGGCCGACCGTGGTGCCTGTGGGCCAGGGCATTCCGGTGCCCACGACGATGTCGGGGCAGCCGTCCCCCGTGACGTCCCCCACCACCGGAGAGGCCTGGATGCCGACCTCGACCCCCTGCTCGGCATAGGTCAGGAAGCGGGGGAAGCCCGGATGATTCGAGCCGTTGCTGCGGAAGACCCACAGGGCGCCCCCCTGCGGCGTGTTGATGGGGGGGCCCTCCAGGTGGACGTCCGAGCCGATGATGATCTCGAGGCTGCCGTTCCCGTCGAGGTCGGCGAGAGCGGGGAAGCTCCAGATGCTGTCGCGCACGAACACCGGCCAGCCGGGCAGCACCGCGCCGTTCGTCCCCTTCAACGCCCAGACCCGGAAGTCGAAGGCGCCGAAGGCGACGTCGTCCTTGCCGTCGCCGTCGAGGTCCCCCAGCGCCGGGGTGCCGAACACGGCGTCGGGAAGGCCGTCCAGCGGATAGTGGTCGAGAGGTGAGAAACGCCAGAGGACCGAGCCGTCGGCGTTGAACGCCACGACCTCGCCGTCTTCATTGCCCGGGACCGCCGAGCCCGAGCCCACGACGATCTCGAGCTGGCTGTCCGCGTCCAGGTTGCCGGCCGCCGGGCTGGAGGCGACCTCGGAGCGCAGGGTCTTGCCGCCCGTCCAGCCGGTGCGGACCGTCCCGTCGTGGTTGAGCACGAGCAACCGGCCGGTGTTGGTGCCCACCACGATCTCCTGCGCGCTGCCGTTGTTGTCCAGGTCGACGACCAGGGCCTTGCTGTTGGTGACGAGGCCTAGGTTGTTGCCATTGGGCGGGGCCGGAAACCCGGGATGGGCCGGAGCGTTGGTCTGCGCGCGGGCCGCGGCAGCGGGGAGGACGCAGAGAACGGCGAGCAGGACGCGGATCCAGTGGATCGCCATTCTTTTCGCCAGGACAGGTCCGCACTGATGCATGATTGCCAATATTGTTACGCAAATCGCGCCGCGTGTCCAGGACAGGGGCGCTCAGGGTGAGCCCACCCTCCGGCCTTCCGGAGAAGGCGCGCCGATATGGTAGGATCACTCCTGCCTTATCTTCACCCATGAGCCCGGAGCGCAGGCCAATGAGCGACCCGCAGATGTCCGATTCCCGCGACCGCCCCTCCTGGGGAGGGGGCTCGGACACGGACGAGCTGTCGATCTCGCAGGAGAGCGGGCTCACCCATACCTTCCAGAATGTCAGCCGGGCTCCGGACGAAGAGAATCCGTCCCTCCTCGAGTCGGAGGCCGACATCATCCTGATCGCCCATCCGGAGAGCCAGCGGCTCGGGACGAGATACCGCCTGTCCCCGGCGACCACGCTGGAGATCGGGCGGTCGGCCTCGCTCCGGATCAGCCTGCCCGAGGTGATGTCGTTGTCCCGCAAGCATGCGCGGCTGCGCTACGTCGGCTCCACGGTGACGATCGAGGACCTGGGGAGCACCAACGGCACCTATATCAACGGCCATCCGATCCATGGCCGGACCGTGCTGCGCAGCGGCGACCGGTTCCAGACCGCGGCCGTGCATTTCAAGTTCCTGCACGAGCAGGACGTCGAGAGCGCCTATCACCTGGCGATCTACGAGCTGGTGTCGCGCGACGGCCTGACCGAGGTCTACAACAAGCGCAAGTACGAGGAAGAGGTGCAACGCGAGCTCGCCCGCGCCCTGCGCCACAACCGGCCGTTGTCGCTGGTCATCTTCGACCTCGACGAGTTCAAGCAGATCAACGACACGTACGGCCACCTCTGCGGCGACTTCGTCTTGAAGCAGGTGGCCTCGCTGGCGCGCGACCTGGTGCGGCCCGAGCAGATGCTGGCCCGGGTCGGGGGCGATGAGTTCGTGATCCTGGCGCCCGAGACCAGCGCCGAGGGGGCAGAGACCCTGGCCTCGAAGCTGCGCGACCGGATCGTGGGCCTGGACCACCGCTACGGTGATCTCAAGATCTCGATGACCTGCTCCTTCGGCGTCGCCGAGCTCGCCGAGGGCATGGCCAACCCCCAGGACCTCTACCACGCCGCCGACAGCGCCCTTCTCAAGGCCAAGCGCAGCGGCCGCAACCGCGTGGCGATCTTTACGCCGTAGACCTCAGCGGCTGGTCTTCGCCGCCGCCTCGTCCCCCAGCAGGTACTGCCGCATGAACTGGATCTGGACCAGGCGCATGTAGTCCGTATTCGTCTTCTTCTGGAACCCGTGCCCCTCGTTCTTGGCGATGACGTACCAGACCGGTACGCCGTTCTTCTCGACCGCGGCGACGATCTGGTCGGACTCCGACAGCGGCACCCGCGGGTCGTTGGCGCCCTGGGCCACCAGCAGCGGCCGGCGGATGCGGTCGGCCTTGCGGGCCGGGGAGATCTGCTCGAAGACCGCCCGCATCTTCGGGTCGCGCTCGTCGCCGTACTCGGCCCGCCGCAGGTCCCGCCGGTAGTCGCTCGTATTCTGGAGGAAGGTGATGAAGTTGCTGATGCCGACGGTGTCATAGGCGCAGCACAGGCGGTCGCCGTAGTGCACCAGCGAGGCGAGCACCATGTAGCCGCCGTACGAGCCGCCGGAGACCATCACCCGCTGCGCGTCGAGGTCGGGCTGGGTGGCGATCCAGTCGAGCAGCGCGCCGGCGTCCTTGACCGAGTCCTCCCGCTTCTCGGCGTTGTCCAGGCTGAGGTAGGTCTTGCCATAGCCGGTCGAGCCGCGGACGTTCGGGTAGATGAGGACGACTCCCAGCTCGTTGATGAAGTAGTTGGCGCTGCCGAGGAAGTCCGGCTGCGCCTGCCCCTCGGGTCCGCCGTGGAAGCTGATGTAGACCGGGCGGCGGCCCGGGAAGCGGTCCGCCGGCGGCCGGTAGACGAAAGCCGGGATCGTTCTTTTCTCGCCAGGGCGGGCCTCGTCGAACGTCGAATAGCGGACGAGCTGCGGCACGGCGAATACCTCCGTGTTCAGGCCGCCGGCCTCGCTCGCCGTCCAGCGCTCGAGCCGCCGGCTCTCGGGATCGTAGGTGTACACGTCCGAGGGCGAGCGGGCCCAACTGATGGCGAAGGCCACCTCGTGCGCGCCGGGGCGGAAGCGCGGGGCTCCGGCCACGCCGGGCGGCAGCTCCGGCGTCGGCAGAGAGGCGCCGGTCTCGGGGTTGACGAAGTGCAGCTTGCTGAAGCCGTCCTCGTTCGTGAAGAAGGCCAGGAGGTTGCCGTCGTCCGAGAGGTCGAAGCCGTCCACGTCCCAGGGAATGTCGCCGGAGAGGACGGTGGCCTTGCCGTCCACACCGAGGCGGGTGAGGCGGAGGAACTCGGAATCACGGTCCGTGGTGGTGTAGACCGCGCGGTCGTCCTTGGACCACAGGCCGCCCTGGTAGGAGACCGTGGGCTCCCTCTTCTCGCCGCGCGGCGTGATCGTGTGCAGCTTGCCGGTCGCGATGTCGACCCAATGGAGGTACCCCTCGTTGGCGGAGATGTCCTCGGAGAGCAGGATGCGCTGGTTGTCGTGGCTCCAGTCGAGCGTGCCCCAGGAGCCCTGCAGCTCGATCACCCGCCGCTCGCTGCCCGGCACCGCCGGATCGGCCACATAGAGGTCGAGGTCGCGGCCGTTGCGCGCGTTGTTCACATAGGCGATGAGCTTGCCGTCGCGCGACCAGCGCCCGCCCTGGTGGCGGCTCTTGCCGTCGGTGAACCGGCGTGCCTGGCCGGTGGAGCGGTCGAGCAGGAAGATCTGGAAGTTCTCCGCGCCCCCTTCGTTCAAGGTGAAAACGACCTGGCTCGGATCGCTGGGGCGGACCGAGCCGCCGAGGACCGGATCGTTGTAGAAGGTGAGCTGCTTGCGGGCGCCCATCGGCATCCCGACCTCGTGGAGCTGGACCGACTGGGCGAACCGGGTCCGGATGAGGAGCCGGCGTTCCTTGGGGAACCAGTCCGCCACGGTCGCCGTCCGGATGTTCTCGTACGGCAGGAGGTCGTCGGTCCGCCCCTGGATTGGGGGGACGTTCTTGACGACGATGCTGTCCGGGACAGGCACGACGTCGGTGTCCGGCTCGGCGGCCCGGACGGTGCCGCTCGCGAGCGCGAGCAGGAGGGCGGTGAGGATCGATGCCAGGGTCTTGGCTCTCATGAGATCTCCGTCGTTGCCGTCGGTCTTTTGCGGCTACAATGCCATGAATGGGTGCTTCACTGCCGATCTTCTACTGTTGCGACCGGTGCCCCGCGTACTGCTGCTCCTACCCGCGCATCCCGGTCGAGCCCTCCGACGTCGCCAGGCTGGCCCAGCACTTCGGGGTCAGCCTGGAGGTCGCAGCCCGGAAGTTTACCAAGAAGAGCGAAGAGCCAGGCGAAATCGTCCTGCGCCACCTGCCCGATCCCGTCTACGGCACCGCCTGCCGCTTCCTCGACCGGAAGACCCGCCGCTGCACGGTCTACGAGGCGAGGCCCGAGATCTGCCGCAACTACCCGGGCCAGAACCGCTGCGGCTATTACGACTTCCTCGCCTTCGAACGAAGGGCGCAGGAGGATCCGGAGTTCGTGCCGACGACGTGGAACGGGCCGAAGAAGGGGTGAGGGGATCAATCTTTAGGCGGATGCCAGCCTACAGCCGTCCACAGACGGCGCGCTGTAACCAGAGAGGGCCGATTGAGGCTCAGCGCCAGGCATCGGTCGCCAAGCGATGGCGAGCCGCCTGCCAGAGTGCGTCCTCGTCCAGGACCGAAAGGCCCTCGATGGCCTGGGCAAGGTCAGGAGGCAGCGTCTCATTCGAGGGCATGACAGCCACCAGCAACTCCAAGGCTCAGCCTCCAAGCTGCGTTGGGCCTCAGCGGCCTTTTGAACCAGCTCTTCATAAAGCGGTGGTGGGAGCTGTAGAGTTACGGTATGGGGAGCCATGTCAGATGCGAATGATACACTAAACGCGGTGCCCCATGACAAGCTCGCGTTCCCGAAACCGGGAATCCCGCTCGTACCCGCCCCTCTTTTGATATGCTCCGGCGCTAACGTCCCCCGGTGGACGAAGTCCCAGTAGACACCCCGCGTGCTGCGCGAGATCCACATCCGCAACCTGGCCGTCCTGGCCGAGGCATCGGTCGAGTTCGGGCCGGGGCTGAACGTCCTTTCCGGCGAGACGGGCGCGGGCAAGTCGATCGTCGTCGATTCGCTGTCCCTCCTCGCCGGAGCGCGGGCGAGCGGCGAGATGATCCGCAGCGGCGCGGAGACGCTGTCGGTGAGCGGGGTCTTCGAGCCGTCCGGGACGGAGTGGCAACGGGTGCTCGACGAGGCGGGGCTCGCGGTAGAGGACGGAGAGGTTCTGGTCCGCCGCGAGATCGCCCGGAGCGGCCGGAACCGGGTCTTCGTCAACGATCAGCCCACGACCCTTCGGCTGTTGACGGATCTCGCTCCTTATCTCCTGCGCATCCACGGCCAGCGCGACGAGCTGGGGCTGGTCGAGCCCGAGCTGCAGAAGGGGCTGCTCGACCGCAGCGGCGGCCCCGAGGCCGAGCCGCTCCTCGCTCGCGTGGCCGCGGTGTTCGACGAGCACGCCAGGCTCGCCGAGCGGCTGGAGCGGCTGACCGGCGACGACCGGGCGCGCCGCGAGCGGCTGGACCTCCTCCGGTTCCAGGCAGGCGAGATCGACGCGGCGAAGCTGCGGGCCGGGGAGGACGCCGAGCTGCACGCCGAGCGCGCGGTGCTGCGCAATGTCGAGTCGATCGTCCGCGCCCTCGGTACCTGCTTCTCGCTCCTTTCCGAGGACGAGGGCTCAGCCCTGGAGAGGATCGGGAAGAGCCAGGACCTCCTGGCGGATGTCAAGACCTGGGAGCCGCTGGCGACCGGCTGGGCTGCGGAAGCTCGAGGAGGTGCACATCCGGCTGGCCGAGCTGGCCGCGGCGCTCGGCCGGCGGCTCGACGGCCTCGAAGCCGATCCGGCACGGCTCGACGCGATCGAGGACCGGCTGGCCCTCCTGGAACGTCTTTTCCGCAAGCATGGCGCCGACAGCGCGGCCGTCCTCGCGCGCCGCCAGGAGATCGAGGCCGAGCTCGCCGAGCTCGAAGGAGACGCCGAGAACCGCGACGAGCTGGAGGTGCGGGTGGCCGCGGCCCTGGCGGACTACCGGCAGGCAGCCCTCGTCCTTTCGAAGAAGAGAGAGGAGTGGGGGAAGGCCCTCGTCGAGCGGGTCGAAGGAGAGCTCAGCGACCTGGGGCTCGGCCGGGCCCGCCTCACGGTCGGCCTGGAGCGGCGGCGCCGGTCCGACAGCCCGCTGTTGATGGACGGTGAGGCGGTCGACTTCGGCCGCGACGGGGTCGACCAGGTCGTCTTCCTCTTCGCTCCGAATCCGGGCGAGGAGCCGCGTCCGCTGGCGCGCATCGCCTCGGGCGGCGAGCTGTCGCGCATCCATCTCGCCCTGCAGCTCGCCTCCCGCGAGGAGAAAGCGCGGCCAACCCTGGTCTTCGACGAGGTGGACACCGGGATCGGCGGCGCCGAGGCCGCGGCCCTGGGCAAGAAGCTCCAGCGCCTGGCCAGGGCGCCCCGGGGAAAGCTGGGGCAGATCCTCGCCGTCACCCACCTGCCGCAGGTGGCCTCGCATGCAGACCTCCACTTCAAGGTCAGCAAGCAGGTCGAGGAGGGGCGGACCAGCGTGCGGGTCGAGGCGCTGGACGCCGAAACCCGCATCGAAGAGGTCGCCCGCATGCTCGCCGGCAAGAAGGTCACCCAGCTCTCCCTCTCCCACGCCCGGGAGCTGATCGCCGGGGCGGCCAAGGGACGGTGACCTCACCCCCTGTCCCCCTCTCCCATCGCCCCCCCTTCCGCCGGGAGAGGGGGGACGCAGGCGGAGCGTTCGTAGCCAGGTCCATCCGATATCTTTCCGGAAAGGCTGTAGGGGCGCAGCGTGCTGCGCCAGCCGACCTGGCTGTACCGCTCTCCGCTTCCTATACGGTACATAGCCTCATCTACGTCCCCCCAGACCCGGTCACTGCGTGTAAGTGGTTTGTTTTCAGTGGCTTCATTTTCCACGAGTGCTCCCGGGTCACTTGGGGGTAACAAAGTGTCAACATGGACGACTGGCCGGGAGTGCGGCGCCGGCCGTTGAGCCGCTCGGGGTCCCGGTCCTCATGAAGGCGGAACCCGAGGCCCTCCCCAGCATGCCGCTGGCTGGCTTGGTCGGCTCGCCTCGACCCTGCACTCCTGTGAGCAAGGCGTCTGCGTCATCGCCGGCCGGTGGGCAGGGTCCCTCACCTCTCGCCCGTTGCTCGCGATCGTGCTCCAGCGGTCCGATCAAAGCCAAGCCTCTCTGACAGCTACCCTGAGCCTGTGAACCCGTTTGGCTGTGCGGCCCCCCCTGCTGCTACTGCCGCCGGCCGGGAAACGCCGCAGAGCGCCTTGCAGAGGCACACTGGAGCCGCCTGGATCGCCAAGCGGCCCAGCAGTCCCCACGGCCATCGAGTGGCCCAGCTGCTTGGCTCGCCAGTCGGTTCGCGCTGGGCACTCCAGCGGCCAACATCGGCAGCCTACCATCTAGGGTCCGGTCGCCACGGCACCTTGACCCCGGTTCTAGACGAGAGTGGACGGCGGGTGGCAGCGGCACGCTTTTTCATCCCTGGGTCCCGAAAGCAGGCTCCGAGCTCCATTTGAGATCTAGTGAGAAAATTTCAGATCGTCATACCGAGATTCCCTGAGGTTTCGTTCCGTTCCTCTGAAATTTCCATCCGCGAGAGAGCTGAACCGAAGGGGGCGGAGGGGGGTGGGGGCCGCAGAATTTGCCGCGCGAGCCGCACGCAAGTCCGCACGCGGCTACGCAGGCCCGCACGCAGGCCTGGAGGCGGCCCGGGCGGCTCTGGCAAGCCCGGAAAGAAGAACTTAGGTTTGTCTATGCGCATTCCACGAGCACGCCCCCCCATCCGCCCACCCTCGCGGGACTCACCGTCCGTGGGAAAAGAAGAAGCCCTCCGCCCGCAGATCCGGACCGATCGCTGTTCCAGGGTGGTGGGGGAGGACCACGCCATTCGCCCAACCCTCTCCGGTCAGCTCCCGAGGTGGCGGCGGTCTCTCCGCCACCCACCCCCGTCCCGGAGCCACTCGCGAAGGCGCGCCACCATGATCTCGCTGACGCACCCCACCGCTCTGCGCGCCGGGCACCTGCCGCGGCGAGGACAACGCCACCCGACCACCTCTTACTAGACAGCCCTCGCAGCGACGACCGCCGGCTGGGTTTCGTTTCCGGAAACGTTATCGACCCCCGCAGCCTCCGCGAGGGATGACAGCGCCGCCTGACCACCGCACGAGGTCGCTCCCGCTGCGGCGACTGCAACCGCCCCGCCCCCCACCCGCGTCCCTGGAGCTCCCTCGCAGGCGTCTCCACTTGAGCGTTGACACAATCGCCGCCGCCCCGCGCACAAGCATCCAGGCGGGACGGCGGCGCCAACCCCGCGCGAACTCCATCCCTGAGCGGAGACGCGGAGAGGACGCCCTCGGCAGGTGAGGTGTGAGGTGGCTAACGCCTAGGTATAGGCCGCATCGTACCCTGCTTCGCTTTAGAGCATGCCCAGTCACCCATGTTCCAAAGGCTATATCTGAACTCTTCAAACCCCAGAGGCGTGCGGTACTTAAACTCAACCCAAATGATGTTGGCTCGCTCCTCTATGGCACTGTGCTGCAGCACCTCATGCAAGTCTTCGTAGAAATCGTCTGTTTTTGGGAAATGTGCGTAGACGAGATTTGAAATAGACCAGTTGGGATACTGGCAAGTTACATTGATAAGGTCGTAATCGTCGTTATATCTATGTCGATAAAGAGTCCCCAATGAACGCGAGTCATCCACGTACCCTTGATTGCCTGCGTGACCAGCGGCCAATACTTTGTCTATTGTGGAGCCATAGGCTGTAACGCGCACAACTTTGGACGCTAGCCCTTTGAGATCCTGCTCGAAGTACTTCGCGTAAGTACACGGAGCAATGAGAATATTTTCTTGAATACCTCCTGGAACAGATCGCAAGATCCTCTGTGAAACTTCAGCGCCCATGCTGTGAGACACCAAGTCAAGTTCACGAACCTGAGGCGCGTTCGATTCGGTAGTCCAAAATAGCCTTCTAAGCAATGGAGAAAATATATCCCCTGACTCTCCTGCCTTCAAGTATTTACCGTGAGCATAACGAGGCCATAACCCCGCCAACATAATGCCGCTTGGCCAATCTAGGAGAAGAACATTAAATCTTTCACCTTCGGCAATTTTGTTTACCCGTTCCAGGGATTTCATGGCCGACGAAGCGAATCCGTGAATATAGATCAACCATTTCTCGTTTGTCCGTGCCTTTATAGCTCCCCGCAATTCTTCTTCAGTCATCGACTTTTAGGCCCCAGGGGCTCAGATAATAATCAAGATGTTCGAGCACGCCTAATCATGCAGCTAGATTCCAGGGCTTCGGCGGTGGCTACTTTACCATTCAACTCAGCGACACACCGTTAGAGACCGGCCTTATAGCGATCGCGGCCCTGGATTATGACCAGCAACTCCGTCGTCGTACTCTCTGTTGGCGCCTCAGCGGTTCGGCCGTAGGCACCGCCGCTTTCATTCGATACACGGCCGCCTCCTACTGCCGTTATAGGCGCTGAGGCCGGTTGAGGTGAGGAGAGGCCCTTTTCAAGATGGGCGATAGTCTGCACCTGATGCGACACTGTCGCTCCGAGCACGCCGACTGCAACCAGAGCTGCAACAAGAAGCCAGATCTTAAGATTTTCCATGGCTATCGAAGGAAAGCTTACCATGGCTGTAGTGGATCATCCAGGAGGGCAGTTGAGACCATGCTGCCACACCGGCCCCACTCAGCGCCGCCCCGCGGGCGGACCGGAGGCCGGCTTTTCACGGCCGCGGCCTTCGGGGCGGCCATCCGGCCATCCGCTCCGCCAACCTGCTCCCATCCACGCGAGATCCACCTGGCCGTGGGGATGGCAACCTTCCACCCGCCACCCGCGCGAGCTCCACCCACGGGCGGGGACGGCGGCCGTCTTTTGAAAAGGCCGGGTGGCCGCGCCGAAGCCTACGGCCGTGATCAGCCGTCCTCCGGTCCTTCGGCGCGCCCACCCAATTCCACACCCGCCCACCCATTTGATGGGAAGGATCTGCGAGCCGCCGTGCCCCGCCGATGCAGCTCCGTGCGGGGACGTACTCGCTCCATCGGCGGTAGGGCCATCGTGGCCTCCCACCTTTCCGCCCCGCAGATCGGCTCCGCGCAAGCTGCTCGCCGAACTGCTCCCGCCCTCTCTCCGTTCAGCCTCTTCGCCGTCGGAGCCTCCATCCTGCAAGGCCGGGTGGCCGCGCCGAAGCCTGCGGCCGTGAAAAGCCGGCCTCCGGTCCTCCGGTGCGCCCACCCAATCCCCGGCCGCCCACCCATTTGATGGGGAGGACCTGCGAGCCGTCTTGCCCCGACAGAGCAGCTCCGGGTCGGCGAACCACCCCCGGCCCGTCCGGTTCGCCGCCCTCCGCTCCTCTGTCGGCTCAGCCATCGTGGTCCCCGCAGCTTTCCGCCCCGCAGATCGGCTCCGCGCAAGCTGCTCGCCGAACTGCTCCCACCCGCGCTCCGCTCAGCCTCTTCGCAGTCGGAGCCTCCACCCTACAAGGCCGGGTGGCCGCCCCGAAGCCTGCGGCCGTGAACTGCCGTCCTCCGGTCCTCCGGCGCGCCCACCCAATCTCCCGGCCGCCCACCCATCTTGATTTCCCCCGCGCGCGGGATCGGCACAGTGCACGTGACCACCACCCAGGCCGACCACTCACGTGCACAGTGCGCGACCCGCTCCACCCATCAAGCAAGGTCCGGCAGATTGGCTCCGCTGGCCGCTGAAGCCATGCCTTCGAAGACCGCTGCGCCAACCTGCCGGGTTTATTCGATCACCCCGCCCCGCCCATCCACCTCCGGTCCCTCAAGGGGCCTCGACCCATAAGGCCGGGTGGCCACGCCGAAGCCTGCGGCCGTGAAGAGCCGTCCTCCGGTCCTCCGGCGCGCCCGCCCAATCTCCCGGCCGCCCGCATTTCGATTTCCCCCCGCCGCCGCAGCTTGACTTCGCTGACGCTCCGCAACCTGCTCCCACCCGCTCGAGCTCCATTCGAAGGTGGGGGAGGGCAACGTCTCCATGCGGAGCTGCCCGAGAAGGCGCGCCCCCACAAAGACGCTGGCGCAAAACCCACCACCCCGCGCGCCGGACAGCCGCCGCGGCGATGGCAGCGTCCCGCCACCCGCGCAAGGTCCAACCAGCCGTGGGGATGACAACGTCCCTCCACCCACCCGCGTCCCCGGATCTTTCCTGGAAGGCGCGCCCCCACAAGACGCTGGCGCAAAGCCCTCCCCCCGCGCGCCGGGCACCGCCGTGGGATGGCAGCGCCCCGCCACCCAACCCTCTCAAGGTCCATTCCGCCGTGGGGATGGCGGCCGTGTTTCAACAAGGCCGGGTGGCCCCCCCGGAGACTGTGGTCGTGGAAAGCCTGTCGTCGATCCGCCGGTGCGCCCACCCAATCCCCGGCCGCCCACCCCATTTTGATTTCCCCCACCCTCCGGCCCGGGAGCTGCCCGCCCCTGGCTCCGGCGGGGGCGGCTCCCCCCTCCCACCGGGCGAGGGTCCGATAAATGAACGACTTTATCCGACCCTCGCCCTGCGCCACTCCCCGCCTACGGGCTTCGCCTTAACATAATGAACTGCACTATGTTAACCAGGGGGGGCACCTACCCGGGCCTCCCCCCGCAACAAGGTCCGGCAGCTTGTCTCCGCAGGCCGCTGGAGCCATGCCTTCGAAGCGCTCCGCCAACCTGCCGGGTTTATTCGACCACCCCGCCCCGCCCATCCCCCTCCGGCCCCTGCAAGGGGCCTCGGCCTAAGGCCGGGTGGGCCCGCCGGAGCCTGCGGCCGTGGAAAGCCGGCCTCCGAACCTCCAGCGGGCCCACCCAATCCGAGCCGATCTCATCCCCGCCCACCCGCCCCCCTCCGCCGCCTTCGGCGGTCGGTTCAAACCACCTTCCTACGGTTGCCTTTCTACAGGGGTTAGAACCAACTTTTTCGCCCCCTCAAAATCGCGGAAAACCCAATCCCGGCGGGCCTTTCCGTGCCGCAAAAAACGAAACTGGGTTTCGTTTTCCGTGGTAGAGCCGGCTGCGGGGGGGTCTGGGCGACGGTTCAGTGCGAGAAAACTCAAGCCGGACGGGCATTTCCTCGCTGCCGTCCGGTGTGGAAAACCACTGATCAGAACATGAGTTTTGGTCAGTCCAGCTTTTTGGGCGGTGGCGCCCTCTCCCGGAGGGAAGGGAGTGCGGGTGGGAGAGGGTTGGGGTGAGGGTCCGGGCGGGGTGTCCGTCCGTGTTCGTCCTTCCGCTCAGGTGGGACGCGCCAACCCTCCGAGCTTCCCCAGGAGCTGCTCCAGCGCCTGGCGTAGCGGGGCCACCTTCTTCCGCCGCCCCCGCTCCAGAGGACTCTTGCGGATCAACACCGACCCCAGACGGTCCACATCCGCATGCAGATACATCTCCGTCGTCGCGATCGACCGATGCCGCAGAAAGAGCTGAACCTGACGAATGTCCACACCTTCCTGAAGCAAATGCGTCGCTAGGCTATGTCGAAGGATGTGTGGCGAAAGCCTCCGGCCCGCCGCCGCGATTCCCACCTCCGCGCAGCGATCGAGAAAAATATTGCGCACCGCCCCCCGGGTCAGCGGGCGCCCCCACAGGAACCGCCCCGCCGGCCTGGACGCCAGCCACACTCCGAGCATCCGAGACACCGGCCGGTCAAGCGGCAGCCGGACGTCCTGGCCCGAGCCCTTCCCGCGCCGCACCAGAATGCTGAAGATCAGGCCGGCCTCGTGCCATACCACCCCCTCTGCCTCCAGAGGACCGATCTCCGACGCCCGCAGCCCCGCCACATACGTCACCCCCAGCAGCACCCGGTTCCGCATCTCCACAGGATTCTTCGGCAGCGTCCCGGGCGCGTCCCCCCAGAGCAGACGGCTCACCTCTGCAACCGTCAGCACCTTGATTTCCCGCCGGTAGGGCCGCGGTCCCGCCAGCGAAGCGCCCGGGTTGCTCTCGATGATCCCGTGCGCCAGGCACCATTCGCCCAGGCTCCGGATCGCCACGACCAACCCTCGGCGAACACTCTCCCCACGCCCCGCCACGTGCAGGCGCCGCAGATGCTTCTCGATCAACCGTTGGTCGAGTTGCGCAATCGGCTGCGCCACGTCCTTGAGCAGCCGCTCCACAAGCCGCCGGTATCTCCACGCGGTCGCTTGCGATCGCCCCCGAACGCTGACCAGAGCCGACATCCAAGCATCAAGAATGGCCAGATCATCCGTCCACTCTTCCGTGCCGTCACGCCTCTGCTACTGGAAATGGTGGATTGAGCTTTTGTGTCCATAGAAAAACCCTGTCTGGTGAGGCCAGAGTCTGTCAAGTGGGCCAGGTCAGAAGCGGTCAGGAGCGATCAGGAGCAAGCAAAATTCGGCGCCGCTGTCCGTGTCCCGTCCCTGCCCGTCCCTGCCCGTCGTGTTCGTCCCCGCGGTCCTTATCGTCCTTGTCGTCCTTGTTGTCCTTGCCTCCAGACCTGCCGCTGATCCGCCCCGCTTCATCTCGTCTCCTCCCGCCCCAGCAGGCCGGAGCCCGTTGAAGATGACCAGTAGAGACGCCCCATAGCAGCGGCAATGGTCGCCCAGAGAGAGGCATGGCCGGCGAAGGTCAGGACGACGAACACGGCCTTGACCAGGAGCGAGAAGCCGATGTTCTGGCGGATGATGGCCAGCGTGCGCCGGGAGTGGTCGATCAGCCAGGGCAGCTTCGAAAGTAGCGGTGCGAGCCCATCCAATATTCGCTGCCGTTGAAGCGTTGCAAGGCCATATCGGAAGAGTGTATCTTCTGTTGCTGGTGCGTCATGCCACGAGGCAAATGATACCGCAAGCAGAACACAGCGAAACGTGCTTGCGAGACCAGAGGACAGCTCCAGGCGCACGGCCAGACGCGATCCCCTGCCGACCTGATCATCGCCGCGACAGCTCAGGAGCAAGATCTGGCCCTCGTCACCCGCAACGTCCGGCACTTTGAGGAGTGCCGGATCCCCTCCTCAACCCTTTTCAGGAGTAAGCACACCAGGGGCCTTCCTCTCGTCCTTGGCTGTCCCTGCTGTCCTTGCAGTCCTATCCTCCCCACCAACCCCCGCGGTTCCTTCATGCACTGAATCAAGGAGGATTGTCTCCTTCACGAGACGCGCCCCGGCCCGAAACGACGCCAGGTGTAGGGCAAGAGAGGTCAGCAGTGACAACGCGATCAGCGTCCAGAATTCCTTGGCAAATGGAAAGGACCAGAAGAAGGCCCAATAGAAGTGTTCTTCGATGTCACCAGGGTCTGTCATTCCTACCGGGACCGGCACCAGAGCGTCTTCCGCTGGAGTATATCCGATGGACGCACTATAGGCCCCAGGATAGGGGAGATTGATGCCTCCTACGCAAAGCCAAGCGATCGGGCCGGCTGCCAGGACGAGCAGGGTGAAAGCCAGGTAACCTCGAAGTGGTCGGCTCGCGCGGGCTCCGGGAATCAAGAAGGTGATGACGCGCCCGGCCCCACGCCTCAGACCGGGCTCTCCAGCCGATGGTCGAGGAGGTAGACCTGGGCGGGACAAAGGCGACAAGAAAAGCCAGAAGCGCAAACACGGCAAGACTTCCCCGATAGAAGCCAATGCTAGCCCAACTCGACCAGATTTTCCAAGGTCGTAGGGTTTGCCGGCTTGCCTCGAGTAGCAGGGAGCTGAAGTTGACTCGATAGAGTTCTTGTTGATTGCTCAAGCTCAAGGGTAGTCGGCCTTGCTCCAACGCTTTCAGATTACTTCGGGCGCGTGGATCCGATGGCAGTGAGAGATAGATATTCTTGGCTCGCTCAAGGTCTCCAGAAAGATGGCTTGAGACGGCTTCGGCAAACCGCACCTCGCCGCTTTCGCTTTGGTGGTGACTTCCACTGGACCCTGAATAGAGGGCGTCCTGTCGGTTTAAGTAGCTGATTGCTGTCCCATGGAGAAAGGTCCCGATGATCAGGCCGATCAACCCGATGACCACGATACCATGCCCCCCCCATTTGATCCTGTTTAAGGAAGCTAGAGGTCGCGACCCGGGCTTGAAAATATGCCGGAATATTGGCTTCCGGCGCCAAGCACGCCAGCCGAAATGAGCCAGACACAGCGAGCCCATCGCGATACTCACTTCCAACAGCCAGAGACTTTCGAAGACAATACCCACCATTGAAGTGGCGAGCGCCGCAACCAGTAGGATCGACGTGAGGGGCTCGGATCTCCCCAACTCCTGTAGACGGTGGCCGAGCGGCAGAAGATGACTCCGTGATACATGGCGCAGCCAGTTGGCGAGAACGAGACATGCTCCAGCGAGGCTCGCGAGCAGGAGCCATCCGCCGTAGTCATCCCATGCCAGATCGGTAATAACAAAGATAGGAGCTCCGCGAATTCGGTTGATGTCCGCCAGGTAAGCCAGCTCTCTCTTCTCTTTCTCCGCATCTCCATGACTTCCGAAGTAGTCGGCCCAAGCGTGAGCTCGAAAATCGTCCACGGTCTGAAAATCCTACGATTTCCCGAGTTCTCAGCCACCAGATGTAGGCCCGGTCGGGGGCGGACCTGGTTGGAGAAGGCTCAACTGTCGCTGTATAGCGGAATGGAGCGTGCAAAGTACTAAAATGATCGAAGACGACCGGCTGTGGTAGCTTACGGCGCCGTTCAAGGGATTCTCGAAAGGCTCGGTCAGCCCAAGAGTTCTGGTCATAGCGCTCGAAAAGTCGTGCCATCCAGCCGAATTCCCAGTATGGGGTTTCCGGAAAGCCTCCTGAGAAGATCCTTTCCCAGCTAGCTGCTGCTTCGTCATGCCGCCCTTGAACAGATAAGGCTTGTCCTAGAAAGAAAAAATGCCAGGGTTGCGTCGGGTCTCGAGCAATCTGGGCGCGCAGTGCGCGTTCCAGGTCCGCAGCTCGGGACGGGGCATCCGCGTAGGGGTCTTGACGCGCGGTGAAGCGCCGGCTCTCCCGATCCTTCCCCGTCTCGTCCTTTTTGTAAAGAAAGTTGACGGCCAAAGCCCAGCCGCCCTCCATTGATCGAAATGCCTGATACATATCCTCCGTCATCCCGATAGTGCTGATGGGGAGGTCGAGCCGTCCCCTTTTTAACCGGATTTTTGCGAGATGCTCCTCGCCACTCACCGATGGGATCCGGTACTCAATCGCGCCCCACTCGCCACGTACCTGGTAGGCCACCGGCACGCCTGGTAGGAAATACCTCTCCCGCACCTGTCCAGTTGCCGGATCGATCCGGAGCAGATAATTAGTCTCAACGGGGAAGCTCGAAGAATATCTCTCAGACCGATAGATCTCATGGAAGTAAAGGCTCCCTCCCTGAAGTGCTCCGCGGTGACTCTCGACAGTACTTCCATGTCGAGCAGCCTCGGAGTAGAACGACGCCGCCTGTCGAAAGTCCTCTGCCGCTAGATAGAGATCGCCGAGCCTGGCTTCTATTACCGCCATGTGAAGAGCAGCATCCTTCTGCCACTGCGATTCCAGGCTCTTTGCAGCCTTGAGTGCCTCCTCTTGCGACATCAGTGAAATCGTTGCGTCTTCTAAATCCCCCCACACCCCCCTGGCTCGCTCCGCGGGCGTTATGGCCAAAAGCCTCATTGCCAGCGCCAATGCGACGAGGAGGCTCACGCCTACCTTCTGTTTCATGGTGATACCCTTTCTCCAGGTCGAGACGACCCCGGCTTCCGGCCCAGACGCTCGACTGTGAAGACCTGCCGACAGGCTGACGGATCCGGTGCGGCGGAAGCCACGCGGTCATCGATCAGGCGTAGGGGGACATAGCAGCGCAGGAGGAGGTCGATTTCCTCGCGGCTCCTTTGTTCCAAGGGGATGTCGAAGAGTCTCACCACGCCATCGGCGAACACCACCGTCGCGCGGGACCCATCGGGAGCTAGGCGGGCACGAATGGCATTGGAGGCCCGCATCTCGAGGGTAGCGAGCCGTTTGCCCCGTCGGGGGTCCCAGACGTTCATCATACCGTCCGCGCCTGCGGTGAGTGCCAGATCGCCGTCTCGGTCGAAGTCAGCGCAGCAGACGGTGCCGACATGGCCTTCGAGGCTCGCTACTGCCTCACCGCGTTCTGTATCCCAGAGCTCAACCGTGGGGGGCCGGCCGGCGGTCAGGATCTGTGATCCATCGCGACTGAACAGGATCGCGGAGATCGATGAGTGTGGCTCCAACGCCAATGACGTGAACGGGCGAGGCCGGCCGACGTTCCAGATCTGAGCCGTGCTGTCCCCGCCGATGGCGACCTGTTCGGCGCCGGGTGCCAGGGCTGCCGCCTGGAGGGCATAGAATCGGTTGGAGAATCGACCCACCACGGAGTAAGCGTCGAGATCCCAGATGCGGGAGACCCGATCCTCTCCAACGGTCACGATGCGTCGTCCGTCAGCATCGAAGTCCAGGCCGACGATCGCCTGAGAAATGCCGTTGCGTGCCATCCGTAGGGGATCGGCCAGAGTCGCCCGAGGCCGCCCTCCGCGCAGGGCGCTCCAGAGGCGGACGCGCCCGTCCTCGCCGCCTCCTGCCAGGAGTTCTCCATCAGATCGGAATCGGACCGAGCGCAGGCCTGGCGAGCCCCAAAGCCGCACGGCGCGCCGAGGCCTCTTCAGGTCGAACAAGGCGGCGACCCCGCTGCCGTTCGCCACTGCGACACGCTTGCCGTCGTTGGTGATGTCCGCAGCTACCAGGGGGCCCGCCAGTCGGAGGCGAACCGTGCTGTGAGCTGTTTTGACATTCCAGACCGTTGCCGCCTGATCCGCCCCCGCGGTGAGCACCACATCGCCGGAGTTGGCGAAACGGGCGCTCCAGACCGGTCCCGCATGCCCTGCAAGCGCCTGGATCAGACGCCCGCTCTCAACGTCCCAGATGGCCGTGGCGCCGGACGGACCGGCGGTTAAGAGACTCTTGCCATCGGGACTGAATCGGGCCGAGGCAAACCAGGCTGCTGCTGACGAAGCGATCCCAGCGAGACCGCTCGCGGAAGTGCCGGGTGATGTTTCAGCAGTTCCCACGAGGAAGTCTGTCCCCCTTTCCAGGTCGAGAAGCCAGACACTGCCTTCGATCGACCTTGCGGCGGCAAGAGCACGTCTGGGATGAAAGGAGATGTCCGCGAGTCGGAAAGGAAGTGTCCTCTGGAGCGTCTTCGTCCGCAGATCCCAGATATATGAGGCATTATCGCCGCTTACGACCATCCTGGCGCCGGTGGGCTCCTGCGCCATGAGCCAGGCTCCTTGGAGAGCTTTACCAGGGAGAACGCCCAACCAGCGGCCGTCTAGAGTGCTCCAGAGGAGAACCGAGGGATCGACTCCGGGTGCGCTCCGTACCTGATAGGCAATCTCTCCTGCAATTCCAAGCTGGACTGTGTCCCCAGCTACCGGCGGAGCTGCGGCGAGAGGGCCACTGGAGCTGCTTTCAGTATTCCAAATTTCGCCAGGCGTGCCTTCCATCAGCAGGCGACGGCCGTCTGGGCTGAAAGCCACTGCGCGGGCACCCGGAAACTCAGTGATCTGCCCTCCGGTTCCGGCGTCCCACAGACGGACTCCCGATGGACCTACTGTCGCCACCCGGCGTCCATCGGGACTGAACTGGACTCGCTGGTTGAGGGCCGTGGTGCTCCCGTGCGTAGTCTCTCCAAGGCTTGCCACGGAGCTTCCCTGAGACGCGTCCCAGAGCTGCACCCGGAAATCGCTGGAAAGGGTCAACAATCGTTTCCCAGAAGGGTCGAACGTGGCGTAGCGAAGGAGACCGGTGGGCAGCGCGGAGTCCACTGCACCTCGGCGGGTTTCGACGAGCTGCCCGCCACTGGACCAGGGGAGCAGGAGCCGATCGCCGCTGGAGGGATAGAAGGCACCGGCTTCAAAAGCAGCGATGGGCCGGCGCGAAGCAAGATCCCAGAGCCGAACCGTGCCGCCGGCGCTCTCGGTGATCACGCGGTCGGAGGCGGTTGCCGTGGCGCTGACCAGGGCCTCGTCATCCTCGGGCCCAACGGCGGTGGAGAAGCGCCGCCTGCCCAGGTCCCAGAACCGCAGGGCCCCGTCCGACCCACCGATGAGGATGCTGTCGCCGTCGGCCGAGAATCTGGCGGAGGTAGCGGTCCAGATGGAGCTTGCCCCGCCAGGCAGATCGCCGCTGACTGGATCCACGGACCCGGCGAGCAGAGACTCGTCGAGGTCGAAGGGACCGCCACGCATCCGGGTCGCAAGGTCGCCGCTCTCTGGCTCTGCAGGGCCGGCCACTCCATAGGTCCGCAACAGCTCCCCTTCCGGCACCGACCAGAGCAAGGCCCGGCCGGTCGTGGTCGCGGTAGCGATTCGCGTCCCGTCGGGGCTGAACTCAGCCGAAACCAGGAGCTCGCTGCTCGTGCGGAGGACTGCCACGACCGCTCCCATAGGAAGGTCCCAAAGGTCCACCCGGCCGTCGGAGGCAACTGAGGCAAGCTTTTGCCCGTCGGGGCTCAGCGCCAGGCTTAGAAGGGGTTTCCCGCTCGAACGTAAAGTGGCGACAGGCCGGCCGGTCGACATCTCCCAGAGCCGCGCTGTGCCGTCCCACGAGGCGGTGGCGACGAACCGCTGATCGGGCGCAAAGAGGACACAGGAGACCGGCCCCTCGTGGCCGGTCAGGTTGAACCTCTCCTGCCCTCGCCGATCCCAGAGGCGGGCTGTACCGTCGCGGCTGCCGGTGGCAATCCAGTTCCCGTCCGGGCTGAATTCCGCCGTCCAGACAGCCCCTTTGTGCCCGGCGAGACGGGCGATGAGGTGCCCGTTGGCAGCGGTCCAAAGTGCGGCCGTGCCATCGCGGCTGGCGGTAAGAATCTGTCGGCCGTCGGGGCTGTAGCGAGCGGATACTACAGCTGCCGAGTGGCCGGCCAGAACGGCCAATTGACGGCCTTTGGTGTGATCCCAAATCCGCGCTGTGCCGTCACGGCTTGCCGTGACCGCCTGCTTCCCATCCGGGGAGGGTTGGATGTCCCACACCTCATCCTGGTGTCCTTCCAGCGAGGTGAGACGGCGGTCCAGGGGCTGCGTGGCTTGGCCGAGAAGGATCCGCAGGGACGCGCTCACCGGCCCAGTCCTGTACGCTTGGCCGAGATAGAGGAGAGCGCGCTGCCAATCTCCGCGGGAGAGGCTCCTGGCGTCCCTGCTCTTCGTAGAGCTCGGCCAGTCGCCGCTCGACCTCTCGCCGTTGCGCCCTGGCCTCATCCCGCGACCTCAGGGACATCAAAGCTACACCCCCAAAGGTCACTGCAAGCAGGGCAAAGAGGCCCGCCACGAACACCGCTTTCCGGAAGCGGCGGCGCTGGGCCTCGCGCTGTCGCCTGCGTTGGCGGCTCTGCAGAACTACCTCGGTGAGGACATCGTGGACCAGCTCGACATGAGGAATGCCGAGCCGCTCCTCGATACGGAGGAGGCGCCTCCCGATCAGGCGTTCCAGGACCTCTCGATCCACCGCCGGAAAGCGCAGGGCGTCCTCGACTGCCACTGTGCTGCGGTATCCCGAGGCGGTGAGCAGGCGTTCTTCGATGAACACCCGGACGTCGGGTCGGAGGTCGGCTACGTTGCGCTGGTAGAAATCCCAAAGGATCTCTTGTTTCTGCTCCGCTAGGAGGTCCGCTGTGATCTCCGGAAGCTGGCGCTCGATCCGGCGTTGGTTGAGCTCGTGGCAGACCAGGTCGAGGAGGGAGGGCTCAACTTCCGGCGCGGCGTTGCCTACTGCCTTGGCGGCCGCGTCGACCCGTGCCGCTGCGACAAATTGCACGACGGCTGCGGCGACATCGGGCTGGATCAGGCCAATGGCCGGCCCAAGCACAGCTTCCAGTGCGGCTTGGCCGGAGAGGCCTCGCAGGCGGAAGCGATTGCGAGCAAGGGACGGGAGGGCCGGCCGCAAGTCTTCGAGCTGGGGCAGAAAGTCCTCCCGCAGGCTCAGCACGACTCTCCATCGCGTTTGGTTGTACGAGAAGGGCAGTGTTTCGCCCGATTCTTCGAGCAGCCTCCGAACGACCCTGGGGATCTGGTTCTCTACCAGATCCGCGAGTTCCTCGAGAAAAGCGGCGACCCGGCGGTCCCCTCGGCCGAGGGTGAAAACTTCTTCGAACTGATCAAAGACGAGCACCGGTGTAATGAGGCGATTGCGCGGGCTCCAGACGCGCAGGCGGTGAAAGTGCTCCCAAAGAGTGGCTCCCGCTCCGGGTTCCTCTACCTCGAGGCTGGCCTCATCAGCCGCCTCTCGGAGGAGTGCTGCGACTTGGGCCGGAAGCTCCGGGCTGGTCGCGCCCTGGTCGAGGCGGACCAGAACGGGCAGATACTCGCTGCGCCGCAAAAGGGGGAAAAGTCCCGCCTGGAGTAACGAGGTCTTTCCCAATCCCGATTTACCGAACAGCACGGTCAGTGGCTCGCGGCGAACCAGCCGCAGGAGCTCGCCCGCCTCCCGCTCACGGCCATGGAACCAGGGGGCATCCCACTCATCGTAGGGTCGTAGCCCTAAATAAGGGTTCTGAGAATCAGCAGCGACTGTCGGTTCGGCCGCCTCTTTAGCCCCCGCGATCATCCGGCCTCCCGCACCCGCAGCTCGCGGACGATTTCCCGGACGCGCTGAACCAGTTCCGCCTCCGGCTCATCCTCTTTCAGGCGGTGGAACTGTCGCGTCCAGAAGTACTCGGGTATTCCAGGTGCCCCGGGGGTAATTTCGTCCCGGATCACCGGTACGATGAAGGGCACATCGTCATCAACACCTTCGGCCCGTTCGATGGCCCAACGCCACTCCTTGCGGAAGTAGCCCTCACGCCTCCTCTGGGCGCTGCGCGACAGCAAGGGGATGAACAGGCAACAGCGGCGGATGTTGGCTTTGATGCGGAGATCCCAGGCGTCGCCGGACTCAAGGTGGCTGCGGTTGAACCAGATGTCCAATCCCGCCACCTCGAAGGCCCTCTGGAGGCGCTCGGCGCAAGCGAGATCTTCGCTGGCGTAGCTGAGGAAGATCGCCTCGGCTGGTGCGTGACTAGGCACAGGCCTTACGGGTTGCGAAGCGAGGGAACGACTCCGCGTCCATCGTTCGTGGAGCTCATCGACGAAGTCCACCGGACCTTCCGCGAACGTCTCGGCGTTGTAGAGCCGAAGAAAGCGCGCCAATGGAGGGTCCTCTCGCAGACGGCTATCAGCTAAAATTTCTGAAGTTTCGCGTGGATTCAAGAGTCTCTGGTTGCTCACGGTACGCACGAAGAAACGGGCCAGCCAATCTGGAAACCCACAGCCTATGAAGAGCAGGTGATGGGTCCTGAGCTTGTCGAAAAGAAGCTGTGGCCGGCGCGTCTCGGACTGCAGAGTGTGTAGGAACTCCAGAACGTCTTCGTCGGTTACCGCGTAGTCGCTCGCCGCAGTCGCGGTGCCGAAGAGCTGGTAGACCAGCGGCGCCTCGAGCTGCTGCGCTTCGCAAGGGAGATCCTGAATCTGCAGGTGAGGCGAAAACGCGGCCCGCTCCGTGCGAGGTGCGCCACCGAAGCGAATCTCGTCCAGGGCGGTGGCGAGCAGCGAGTTGAACGTGGTGCTGAGGAACAACCGGAAATCGTCAATCGCCGCCAGCTTGCGCAGCGGCTCCGGGACCGCAGGCGACTCCGCGTCCAGCAGGCCTTTGAGCTTCGAGTAGATCCTCCGGCGCTGCCCCCCCTGCTGCAGATAGACCATCGCGACCTCATTGAGGTCGGCATCCGGGGGGAGGCTTCCATCGCGCAGATCCAGCAAGGCTGCAAGCCGGACGGCGAGCCGATGATCGAGCAGGAGCTTGCGTCCCTCGGCATCGGTATCCGAAATGAGAAGCTCTCGACCGACAATCGGAATGACGCGTCGCTCCTGGACGCAAAGCAGGAGGTCCTCCCAGTCCAAGGAGGGCTCCGACTTCGCCACTTCGTAGATCGACACGGACATCTCTCCAATCAGGACAGTCCAGACCTCGCCACCGTGACCAGCACCGGCTTCACCGGGCGTCGGCTAATCCAGGAGCTTTCAAGAAATGCTAGCATGAGGGGAAGTATGGCGTTCAAGGAGATGATTCAGGGCTCTCGCCGGGCCGCCTCCTGGCTCTGGGCGCGTCACCAGCAACTCCATCCACAAGCACGTGCGGCTCTCTACGGTGCAGTCGTCGGCGTGTTGGTCATTGTGTACTACGATGGCCGGGTCCTGCGGTCGGATCGCGAGGCCCAGATAGAGTGGATCGCCTCAGCCCAAGCTGAGGTCGAGGCTCTGGGCTCCGTGATTGAGGAGATCGAAAACTATAAAGCCCACAAAATCGAACTTGAAAACTTCGTTGATCACGCAAGTTTCAAGAGGACTTCCGAGAGGCGAGAGGCAACGGTCCTTCTCGTGCTGAGGCAACTGTCGGGAGCCACTGCGCACAATGCCGGTCTCGATCGCCTGTCCATCGAAGGCGACGAGATGAGTCTCCGGGCTACTGGTGATCGCGCCGCGGTTCTCGCTCTGCTCCAGGAAATTGCGCAAGCGACTGGAGTGCGCGGCACACTCTCCGATGAGCCGGGAGCGGCTGCTTTCGAGGGCGTTTTCGAGATCCAGGCCCCAATTCCTGGCAGCGAGGACGCCCAATGAAGATCACCCATGTACTGTCCAGGCTTCCTGCCTTCCTGGCTGCGGCTGTGATCACGGGCTTCGCGGGACACTGGCTCCTATCGGCCTCCGTCCGGGACGACATCCAGAGCAGGGAAGCAACGCTCGCCGAGTTGCAGACCAAGATCCAGGAGGGTAGAGCAGCCGAGCAGCAACTTCCCAGGTTCCGCGAGGAGGCTCGCCTGCTCGAAGAAGCTCTTGCCGCGAGCGCGGAGCCTACGGGAAAGGCCGTTTTGCTGAGTAGATTGCAGCGCCTCGCCGCGGCTCACGACCTCGAGATCCGGCGGCTGCAACCCACCCCAGGAGTCGCCACGGAGGCGGCACTCGAAAACCCGGTGCTTTTCAGTGTGCGCGGCCCACTCGCAGATCTCGTGAGCCTCTGTGAGGAGCTGAGCCTCCAACCCTGGCCTCCCCGCCTGGACGTGATTCGCCTGCGCTTCCTTCAGAACGGGGCACCTATGCCCTGGGTCCAGGCGGATCTGCTGGTGAAAGGCCTCGTCTCTCGGTCCGCGCAAACTCCCGCGGGTGGCGTAGCTCTACCTTAATCAGCGAGGACCAGACCGCTGAAGCCTCCCTTGCCCCCACCCTTCTCACCCCATAGACTTCCCGCCGTCCGGAACCCAAGATGGCGAGAATCGCACCTCTTCAGTACAACGTCCTCCCCGCCGACCTCCCGGCCCGCTTCGGCTTCCGCTCCGGGGAGCGGGGCACCCATGCCAGCCGCAGCATCATGCTGGCCGACCTGGAGCAGCTCCTCGCTGCGACCCCGGCCGGCGCGTCGAGCGACGCCTACCGCGCCGCCATTCTCGAAGAGAATGCCCTGGGCAAAGGAACCGCCTCCACACGCCTCTGGTCCTGGAAGAAGCTGCGCGAGCTCTACGGCCTCGATCCGCGCCTGACGGTCTTTCGGTGCTTTCGCCAAATCTGGGAGGTCGATTCAGCCGGTCGGCCGCTCCTGGCGGTCCTCTGTGCGTGTGCCCGCGACCCCCTCCTGCGGACCAGCGCCGCAGTCGTCCTGCAGACCCCGATCGGCTCGCCCGTCAGCTCCGGTGACTTCGCCCAGGCGATGGCACAGGCGGCCCCGGATCGCTTCAGCCCCAAGACTCTTCAGTCGATCGGCAGAAATCTCCTCTCCTCCTGGACGCAGTCCGGCTACCTGACCCAGGGCAAGATCCGCAAGCGTGCCCATCCCGTCCTCTCCCCGGAGGCGGCGGTCTATGCTCTCGTCCTCGGCCGGCTCGCCGGAGCGCGCGGCCAGCTCCTCTTCTCGACCTTCTGGACGGCTCTCCTGGATGTGCCGACCGAGACGCTGTACGAGTTGGCCGCCGCGGCCTCCCAGCGCGGGAGGATCGACTTGCGTCGCGTCGGGTCGGTTGTCGATGTAGGATTCCCGAGACTTCTGACCCCCGAGGAAGAGGTAGTCCTTCGTGAATCGACTTGAAGCACTGCGCGCGAGCTACACCCGGTACGTCTCCCTCCCCTGGGACCGGTCGCTGCCAGGACAGCAGCGCGTCTGGTTCGCCGTCTACGACCCCGCCGACGAGCGCCGGCTCCGCCTGCACCTGACCAGCTTCGAGATCGCCACGAAAGAGGCTGGCCACGGCTGGCGATCCTGCGACCTGATCGGCGCCTTTGCCCGCTGGATGGCCCAGCAGGAATACCGCGAGGCCTACTTCAAGTCTCCCCAGAAGCTCCTGATCCCTCATCCCGACTTCGAGGCGGCCGTGGCCGGCGAGGTCCTGCGGGTCCTGGAGGAGACGGACGAGCTGCACAGTCGTCGCCGTGACAGGCGTGGCCGCGCTCTTCGGATTCATGAAGGTGGCGAGGCTGATGGAGATGGTCCAGAATTCCATTCCGGGCCGCCTCCTCGTTTTCTTCCCCGGCGAGTACCAGGACAACACCTATCGCCTTCTCGACGCTCGAGATGGCTGGAACTACCATGCGGTGCCCATCACGGCGGCCGGCGGCTTGGAGAGCGCATGACGCAGCACATCAAGAACCGGGATGTCTTCCTCAAGGATCCGCTTGAGAACCGGCTCGTCAACAACGGCGTCGTCGAGGTCGCGGAGCCGGGCTCGGAGCAGGAGATCCGCACCCTTCGCCATGAGCTCCAAACCTTCGTGTGCGAGGGGCAGTACGCCCAGGGCCTCGAACGCATCCTCTCGACCTACCTCGCGAGCCTCGACCGGGAGGAGCAGCCGGCGGTCTGGGTGAGCGGCTTCTACGGGAGCGGCAAGTCCCACCTCGTGAAGATGCTGCGCTTCCTGTGGACGGACTATCGGTTCCAGGACGGCGCCACCGCCCGTGGCCTCGCCTATCATCTTCCCGACGACATCCATGCCCAGCTCCGGGAGCTGTCCACCCAGGGCAAGCGGCTCGGCGGCCTCCATGCCGCCGGCGGCAAGTTGGGGGCCGGGGCCGGAGGCAGCGTGCGCCTCGCTCTCCTCGGGCTCATCTTCCGCTCGGCCGGCCTGCCGGAAGACTACGCCGCCGCCCGGTTCGTCCTCTTCCTCAAGAGGAACGGATTCCTCGGCGCCGTGCAGAAAGCGATCGAGGCGGAAGGCCGCGCCTTCGACCGCGAGCTCAAGGACCTCTACGTCTCCCCGGTCCTCGCCAAGGCTCTCCTCGCCGTGCACCCAACGTTTGCCCCGAGCGAAGAGGCGGTCCTCGGTCAGATCACCGCGCAGTTTCAACGGCCGAACGACATCTCCGACGCAGACATGACCAGCGCCATAGAGGAGGCGCTCGGTGCCGGAGGCAAGCTTCCGGCCACGCTGATTGTCCTCGACGAGGTGCAGCAGTACATCGGCGAGACCAGCACCGAACGGGCCTATCGCGTACAGGAGGTCGCGGAAGCCTGCTCGAAGCGCTTCGGCGCCCGCATTCTCTTCGTCGGCACCGGCCAGACCGCCATTACGGGCACACCCCAGCTCCAGAAGCTCCAGGCCCGCTTCAGGATTTCGATCGAGCTTTCCGATAGGGACGTGGATACTGTCGTTCGCAAGATCGTGCTGGCCAAGAAGCCCGACAAGGAAACGATCCTTCGCCAGCGACTGACCGAGTCCAGCGGTGAGATCTCCCGCCACCTTCCCGGTACCCGGCTCGCTCCGCGTCCGGAGGATGACGAGGTTCTCGTGGCCGACTACCCTCTCCTCCCAACGCGCCGCCGCTTCTGGGAGCTGGCCCTCCGGGCTATCGATCCCACCGGGACCAAGGCCGAGCTTCCGCAACCAGCTTATCAACGTCTATGAGGCCGTGATCGCCACTGCGGATAAAGACCTGATGAACGTCGTTCCGGCGGACTTTCTCTACCACCAGAACAAGACGCAGATGGTCCAGTCGGGAGCATTGCTCCGCGAGATCCAGGAGGTGATCGAGCGCCTCGACGACGGCAGCGAGTCCGGACGCCTCAAATCGCGCCTGTGTGCTCTCTGCTTCCTGATCGGGAAGCTCCGGCCCGAAGCCGGCGCCGACTCAGGCCTCCGCGCCACGCCCGACATGCTGGCGGATCTCCTTGTCGAGGATCTGGAGAAGGGGAGCCACGAGCTGCGGAAGATCCGTATCCCCCCACTCCTGGAAGAGTTGGTCGAGGCGGGGGCGCTGATCCAGGTGGGCGAGGAGTATCGGATACAGACTCGGGAGAGCGCCGCCTGGGAAAGCGAATACCGCGACCGCCTCTCCCGCATCCAGAACGACAACGCCGGGCTCGCCATCGAGCGGGCAGACCGCCTGCGGGAACGCGTGGCCGAAGCGCTCAAGGGTGTGAGGCTCGTCCATGGCAAGAGCAAGATCCAACGCAAGATCCAGCCCCACTTCGGGCCGGACGCACCCCCCACAGGCGTTCCCGAAGTGCCTGTCTGGGTGCGAGACGGCTGGACCGACGACGAGAGATCAGTCCTCGCCGATGCGCGTGCCGCAGGTCCCGAGAGCCCTCTCGTGATCATGTATCTCCCCGAGCATGGGACCGGTGAGCTCAAGAAGCATCTGGCGAACGCCAAAGCCGCGGACGAGACTCTGGCCGCCAAGGGCAAGCCGGGCACAAACGAAGGTCACGAGGCGCGCCAGGGTATGGCGACGCGGCAGCGCATCGCCGAGCAGCAACGCGACGAGCTCCTCGGGGAGGTCCTCGCGGGCGCTCGCGTGATTCTCGCTGGTGGTAGCGAGCAGTCCGGTTCAAGTCTCGCCGAGAAGGTGAAGGACGCCGCTGCCGATGCCCTGCTGCGCCTCTACCCTCTCTTCAATCATGCGGACCATGCGAACTGGGGCAAGGTGATCGAGAGAGCACAGAAGGGAGCCGCCGATGCTCTTACAGTTGTGGAGTTTACAGGCGATTCCGAGAAGCACCGGGTCTGCCACGCCCTTCTCGGCTTCGTCGCCGGAGGCAAGAGGGGCCGGGAGATCCGCAAGCACTTCGAGGCTCCGCCCTATGGCTGGCCCCAGGATGCGATCGACGGCGCACTGATCCTCCTGGTCGCCACCAGCCACCTGCGTGCCGCACAGGATGCCAGGGCCCTCAACCATAAGCATCTCGATCAGAAAAATCTGGGCGTGGCCGATTTCCGGCGTGAAAGCGCCACGGTCACGGCTCCCCAGAAAATCGCCTTGCGAAGGCTCTTCCAGGAGGCGGGGATCCAGGCCGCCGCTGACGACGAGGTAGCTGCGGCCCGCGATTACCTTCGGGCTCTGAAAGACTTGGCCAAGCGCGCCGGCGGGGATGCGCCCCTACCTTCAGTTCCAAACCCGCCGCGGCTCGACGAGTTCGCCGCACTTGCGGGCAATGAACAGCTCGTTGCCCTGTTCGATGCCCGCGACGAGCTCTCGGCCTGGAACGCCGAGTGGAGCGGCCGGGTGGATCTGATCGTGAAACGCCACCCGCGCTGGCAGGTGCTCGAAAGGCTCGCGATGCACGCGCGAGCGCTTCCGGTCGCTGCCGAAGTGGCTCCTCAGGTGGATGCTCTGCGGAAGAACCGGGCACTGTTGAATGAGCCCGATCCGGTAACACCGCTCATCGGCAGGCTTGTCCAGGCTCTCCGCGAAGCGCTGCAGAAGGAGAGAGAGGCCTATACAATCCTCTATGGACAGGAGAAGGACCGTCTCGCCGCCACTGACACTTGGCAGCGTCTCTCAGCGGAGCAGCAGGCAGACATCCTGAATCGGCAGGAGGTGGCCGGAGTTCCGGAGATCCGTGTCGGTACTGAGGAGGAGCTGTTGGCTTCCCTCGCGGAGATCTCGCTCGAATCCTGGGGTACCCGCCGCGACGCACTCCTGCTGCGGTTCGCGAGGGCTCTCGAAGAGGCAGCCCGGCTGCTCGAGCCGAAAGCCGTCCGCGTCACGCTTCCCACGGCAACGATTCATAACGGTGAGGAGCTCAAGGACTGGCTCAAGAGGGCAGAGGCAACGGTCCGCGAAAAGCTCGGCGATGGTCCCGTGATCGTTTGACAAGAGGACAGGCTTGATGTCATCACTTCCGGAATCACTCAGAAGCCGGCTCGAAAACACGGTGGTTAAGGCCCGTGACGAGGCAGAAGAGGGCGCCCGCGCGTCGCTCCAGCGCTTGGCCGTCGGGCTTGCCGAGCCGTTCGCCACCATGACTCCGGCGGAGATCGAGAGCTCCGGACCCATCTCCGAGCCCATGCGCGCCAACTCGGTGACTCCCGCAAGGCGAACGGCGAACAGGAGATCGGGCACCTGGTTTCAGAATGTGCCTACGAACACTGGCACCGGATGCTCTTTGCCCGCTTCTTGGCCGAGAATCAACTCCTCATCCACCCCGATCACGAAGTGCCCGTGACGCTCGCTGAATGCGAGGAGCTCGCGGCCGAGGCTGGCGTGGAGAACGGATGGACTTTGGCCGCTCGTTTCGCGGCCCGGATGCTGCCCGCGATTTTCCGGCCGGACGATCCCGTCCTCTCTGTGCGTCTGGCGCCTGAGCATCAGCAACCATTGGAGAGGTTTCTCGCCGGGCTTCCGAGCGAGGTCTTCACAGCCGACGACGGCCTGGGCTGGGTCTACCAGTTCTGGCAATCAAAACGGAAGAAGGAAGTCAACAAGAGTGGCCACAAGATTGGTGCCGACGAGCTTCCGGCGGTTACGCAGCTCTTTACCGAGCCGTACATGGTGCAGTTCCTGCTCCACAACACCTTGGGTGCCTGGTGGGCGGGAAAGGTGTTGGCCCAGAAGCCGGATCTGGCTGTCACGGCAACGAGCGAAGTGGAGCTTCGGGCTGCATGTGCGCTTCCCGGTTACGAGTGGAGCTATCTACGATTTATACGCCCGGAGGAGCGCAGTCCATGGCGCCCGACGGCGGGCACCTTCAATGGGTGGCCCGACCGGGCTGCCGACATTGCGGTGCTCGACCCCTGCTGCGGTTCGGGGCACTTTCTTGTGGAAGCTTTCCGTATTCTCGTGTCCCTCCGAAGGATCGAGGAGGAGCTATCGGCCCGGCAGGCGTGTGAGGCGGTAGTGCGCGAAAACCTCTTCGGCTTGGAGATCGACGAGCGGTGCACGCAGATCGCAGCTTTCAACTTGGCTCTCTCAGCTTGGACCTACCCTGAGGCCGGTGGCTATCGACCTCTGCCTAAGCTCCATATTGCGTGCTCAGGACTTTCGGTTGGAGCGAAGGAAGAGGAGTGGCTCAAGTTGGCAGGTAAGGACGAACGCCTGCGGCAGGGTATCCGGCGTCTCTACCATTTGTTTAAGGATTCTCCCATCCTTGGAAGTCTAATCGATCCGCGGCGAGAGTTGGAGCAGAGAGTTCTCCAAGAAGTACCCTTTGACGAGCTGCGGCCATTGGTAGAACACGCGCTTGCTCGCGAGGAGGTGAGAAGTGACGCGCAGGCCATTGAGGTCGGAATCGTAGCGCAGGGATTGGCAAGCGCCGGGGCGATCTTGGCTCAGTCGCACACGTTGGTCATCACTAACGTTCCCTACCTCGGCCGGGGCAAGCAGGACGACGCGCTTAAGATTCATGTTGAGAAACATTATGGTAAAAGTAAGGCCGATCTAGCCACCGGTTTCGTACTTCGCTGCCTGGATCTCTGCGACAGAGGCGGCTCAGCAGCACTAGTCACCCCGCAAAACTGGCTCTTCCTTCCTGCATACGTTGACACTCGTAGTCGCCTACTCCGCGAATCGCAACTGGATGTCATCGTTCGACTTGGTGCTAATGCGTTCCGACGCATGAATTTCTGGGCCGCAACTACCGCATTAGTGGTTATCACTAACTCAGCTGCTCACCTTAAACATGTCGCGTTCGGCTTGGATGCTTCCGCGTCAAAGAAGCATGCCTACAAGGAGGCTGCCCTTCGTTCTGGTACCGAGGACATCACGCTATTATTTGAACAGAAAGAGCAACTTACGAATCCCGACGCGCGAATCGGCATGAAGTCACTGTCTCCTCATTCTCCTCTTGCCTTTTATGCTTTGGCGCCGCAAGGCATAAAGACAGGAGATGACGGTCGACTACGGCGGAACTGGTGGGAAGTGCAAAGTGTTGGTACGCGATGGCGATTGCTGCATGGCGCACCAAGGGCTACTCGACTAGTCGATGGAGCCTCTTATGCAGTAGACTTTGAGCAAGGTGAGTCGCCTTTCGCAAGATTACAAGGGCGATCCGCATGGGGCAGACAGGGAGTGGTCGTAAAGCTCATGGGCGGCGTCACGGCCGCCAGGTACTTTGGTGAAATTTTTGACAGCAACGTGACCGCCGTAGTGCCAAAGAACGAGGCTCATCTTCCAGCTTTATGGGCATTCATCTGCTCTCCTCTCTTCAAGGGTTTTCTTAAGGACCTAGAGCAGTCCGTTAAGGTGAACAATGCCACAGTTAGTAAGGTCCCTTTTGACCTTAGTCACTGGCAAAAAATGGCCGCCGAGAAATATCCCGGCGGGTTGCCTGAACCAGAGAGCGACGATCCGACGCAGTGGCTGTTTCATGGCCGCCCGGAGGCCTCTAGTGCGCCATTGCAGGTGGTGCTGGCGCGTCTGTTAGGCTACCGCTGGCCTGCGGAGGTCGATGAAACTATGCACCTCAGCAGCCGGGCCAGGGGTCTGGCCCAGCGGTGTGCCGATTTACTCAGCTTTGTCGATCTTGACGGAATTGTATGCATCCCGCCCGTGCGTGGCGAGCAGGCTGCTGCGGACCGAATCCATAGACTTATCGTGCAAGCTTATGACGTTGCGTGGACGCCGGCCACGCTGCCTGAGCCTCCTTGATAAGGCAGGGTTTTCAGGCAGCTCTCTCGAAAACTGGCTACGCGATAGATTCTTCGAGCAGCACTGCGAAATTTTTCATCAGAATCCCTTTATCTGGCACATCTGGGACGGACGGCGCGACGGTTTCGCGGCTCTCGTCAACTATCACAAACTGGACCACAAACTCCTTGAGCGCCTCGCCTACACGGTACTCGGTGACTGGATCATACATCAACGCCATGGGATGGAAGCCGGGGAGCCTGGCGCAGAAGACCGCCTTGCAGCGGTCGAGACCCTCCAGAGGAAACTTGCCCTAATTCTCGAAGGTGAGCCGCCCTACGACATCTTCGTCCGCTGGAAGCCCCTCGATTCCCAGCCCATCGGCTGGGATCCGGATCTGAATGACGGTGTGCGCACGAACATCCGCCCCTTCGTGGAAGCTGGCGTGCTTCGCAAAGACCCACGTATCAACTGGACCAAGGACCGCGGCACCGACTCACAGAGCCTTCGCCCCGAGGAGCAGTTCCCCTGGTTCTGGAAGAACGGCGAGTTCACCGGCGAGCGGGTGAACGATTGCCACTACACCAACACTGAGAAACGCGCCGCGCGGGCCCCGCGAGGGAAATAGATGGCCAAAAGTACCGCAGCGGCGCCGCAGCGCGAGCCCACAAACCTACGCGAGGGCACGGTTCTCTTCGAGTTGGTGCGGGCGCTCCGGCGAGCCAGCGAGTACAACGCACAGGATCAGACTCGGCCAGATGTCATCCTCTGGACGGATAAGGACCGCCAGTGGGAGCCACTCGCGTACCGGCTGCGCGAAGCTCTCCCGGAACTGCTGACGCTCGGCACCTATGCACCGCGTGAGCGGACGGGACCTGCGATCTGGCTCAAGTGCATGCTCGCGCGCACGCTTCCAGAGGCGGACTGGCCCGAGCAAGTGGTTCCTATCCTGTACCTCCCGGGAGTCAGTCGGCAAGAGCTTCGTGCAGTCGAGGAATGCCCGCGAGAGCTCCAACCCCTGGCAGAACTGCAATACCGGGGAGTGTGGTTTACCCAGGAGAATACGAAGGACTGGACCGTCTCCGGCTTCCTCAGCTCCAAGCGCGGCGGGCTTGAGCTCGACGTGGTAAGCGACCCCACCACGCGGGAATCCATTCTTCATGCTCTCGCCAAGCTCGCCGACACCCCCGTGGCAGAGCTGCGCGTGCGCCCTCTCTACGCGGCCGACTTCCACGCCCTCCTCCATCCGGACCACGTGAAACAGCTCCTCCGCTGGCTCAATGCGCCCGCGGCGACGCGCCAGGGCTGGACGACCGAGGAGTGGCAGGTATTCCGCGATGCTTGCCGGGAGCGTTACCACTTCGATCCCGAAAAAGACGGAGAGCTGGTGGCGGCGGAAAGTCTGGGAACGCGGGACAAGAAGTGGGATCTGGTGTGGTCACGGTTCGAGGAGGCGCCGAAGGCTTACCCGAACTTGACGGTGCTTATGCGCCGCGCGAAACCGAAAGACGAGGACTCCCTGTTTTTCAAGCGCGAGTGCTGGCCCCAATGCAACGAAAGGGCCGAGGCCGAGCTGCGGAGCACCCTGGAGCGCCTCGGCTCGCTCCCGCCGGATGCCGCCGCCACTGAGATCGAGAAGCTCGAGTCGATGCACGGTGAGCGCCGCGGATGGGTCTGGGCAAAGCTGGAGCAGGCACCGCTCGCAAGGGTACTCGAGCCTCTGTCCCTTCTGGCCCGTGCGACACGGACGAAGCTCGGAGGCGAGGATGCGCCCGCCATGGCTAGGGCCTACGTGGCCGAGGGCTGGCGGGCTGACGCCGCGGTTCTCGACGCTCTCGCAGGGGTCGCCAGTGCTGCGGATCTGGCCGCCGTCAAGACCGCGGTCCAAGCTGTCTACAATCCATGGCTTGAAGCGGGAGCCGAGCGCTTCCAGGATCTCGTTCGCGAGAACCCTCGGGACATCCAGGGCGCGACACCTCGGGAGCTGGCTGCGATCGAGCCGGGAACCTGCATCGTCTTTGCGGACGGCTTACGCCTCGATGTCGGCAAACGCTTGCGCACAGCCCTGGAGTCAGACGGCTTGCTCGTCGAAGAGAGCTGGCGCTGGGTTCCCCTGCCTCCGGTCACTCCCACGGCCAAGCCTGCGGCCTCACCCGTGGCCGATCTCGTCACCGGAGAGGGAATCGACGGCGATCCGTTCCGCCCCTTGGTCCGCGCCACGGGCCAGCCGCTGACCAGCGAGCGCTTCCGCAAGCTCCTGACCGAGCGAGGCTTTCAGGATTTGCGCGGTGACGATACCGGCGACCCCACAGGCCGTGCATGGACCGAATGCGGAGAAATTGACCGGCGAGGGCACAAAGAGGGGGCGAAGCTCGCGGGCCGCATTTCCGAAGAAATCGCCGGCCTCGTGGACCGCATCAGGTGCCTCCTTGAGGCGGGCTGGCGTGAGGTCCGCGTGGTCACGGACCATGGTTGGCTCCTCGTTCCGGGAAATCTCCCGAAAGTGGAAATGCCCCATTACCTGGTAGAAACCCAATGGACGCGCTGCGGAATCCTCAAGCCAGGATCGAAGGTCGATCTCCCGACAGCTCCATGGCACTGGAATCCCGACATACGGATCGCGCTCGCGCCTGGAATCGGCAGCTTCCGCGGGGGAATCGAATACTCCCACGGCAGTCTAAGCTTGCAGGAGTGCGTCGTGCCGGGCTTCGTGGTGCGCGCTGCCCAGCCGGCCGGCCCGCCGCCGGCCGTGGTCTCTGTCCGGTGGCTCGGGTTGCGTTGCCGCATCCAGGTTGTGTCCTCCGGAACTGATTGGCAGGTGGACCTACGTACCAAAGCCGCTGACCCGGCGAGTTCCCTTGCCAAGGATGCGCAGCCCAAACCCGTCAGTGCTGAAGGAGAAAGCTCCCTCGTCGTGGAGAATCCGGATGACGAAGGAACCGCGGCGACCGTGGTCTTGTTGGACCCTCAGGGCCGCGTCGTGGCCCGGAAAAATACTGTCGTAGGTGAAGAAGAATGATCTTCGTGCTCGATGGCATCGACCAGCTTGCGGCCACGGCCTTCGAGGGCTTTGTGGTTCGCAAAGACCTGGTGCGCAAATTCAAGGCCCAGTATCCGGTCCCGACCTACGTCGTGGAGTTCCTGCTCGGCCGCTACTGCGCCAGCACCGACGAAGAGGAGATCCAGGAAGGTCTTCAGATCGTCGAGCGGCAGCTCTCAAACCGTACGGTCCGTGCAGGCGAGGAGGAGCTGTTCAAAGCCCGTGCGCGTGAAGAGGGATCGGTCAAGATCATCGACATCGTCCAGACACGGCTCGATGCCAAGACCGATTCCTACCTGGTCACCCTTCCGAGCCTGCAGCTCAACGACGTGCGGATCGACAGCCGGCTGGTGAGCGAGAACGAGCGCATGCTCACCGGCGGCTTCTACGCCGAGGTGGAGCTCGAGTACGACGCCGCCATCGCCCAGGAGAAGAACGGCCGGCCATTCGGCGTCGTCAGCTTGCGCGAAATCCAGCTCTGCAAGCGCGAGATCTTGGAGCCACTCTACCGCGGCCGAGAGCTGTTCTCCACAGAGGAATGGAAGCGGTTCCTGCTCCGCAGCATCGGCCTCGAGCCCGAAGCGCTCACGCCCCGGGCGCAGGACATAATGCTCCTGCGCATGGTCCCGTTCGTCGAGCGCAACTACAACATGGTCGAGCTTGGCCCCCGTGGCACCGGCAAGAGCCACCTCTTCCAGCAGGTTTCGCCGTACGCCCACCTCATCTCCGGCGGCAAGGCGACGGTGGCCCGGATGTTCGTCAACAACGCGACCGGCCAGCGGGGCCTCGTCTGCCAGTACGACGTCGTCTGCTTCGACGAGGTCTCCGGCGTCTCCTTCGACCAGAAGGACGGCGTCAACATCATGAAGGGCTACATGGAGTCCGGCGAGTTCAGCCGCGGAAAAGAGAGCATCCGCGCCGACGGCGGCATCGTCATGGTCGGCAACTTCGACGTGGACGTGGAGCACCAACAGCGGATCGGCCACCTCCTCGGCCCCCTGCCTCCAGAGATGCGGAACGACACCGCCTTCATGGACCGGATCCACGCCTATCTCGCCGGATGGGACGTTCCGAAGCTCTCCCCGCTGGAACATTTCACCAACCACTTCGGGCTCGTGAGCGATTTCCTCTCCGAGTGTTGGCACCGCGTGCGTATGCAAGGGCGTGGAAGTGTTCTCCAAAACCGCGTCTTTTGGGGAGGGGCATTGAGTGGCCGCGACATCACAGCCGTTCAGAAGACCGTCACCGGCCTGCTCAAGCTCGTCTTTCCGAATCCAGAGTCCCAGGTCTCAGACGAGGACCTTGAGTGGGCGGTGCGACTTGCCCTGGAGTGTCGGCGCCGCGTCAAGGAGCAGCAAAAGCGGATCGGCTCGGCCGAGTTCCGCAACACCCACTTCAGCTATCACCTCGGGACGGAAGGCGTCGAAAAGTTCGTGGCGACCCCAGAGCTCCAGAGCGAGAACGAGATCGGACCCGATCCACTGCCTCCGGGTCAGATCTGGACAATCAGCCCAGGCGGAGCCAACGATCCGGTCGGTCTCTTCAGGATCGACGTCACCGTCGGAGCCGGCTCCGGAGTCAGGATCTTGAATGCACCCACCCCGCCATCCTTCCGGGAGAGCGTGAAGTACGCCGAGCAGAACCTCTACTCACGCGCCAAGGAACTGGTGGGAGACCGTGACCCCCGCTCTCACGAGTTCTCCGTGCAGCTCCGAGCCTTCGACACCGCCAAAAGTGGAAACGCCACCGGCCTGGCAGCCTTGTTGGCGCTCTGCAGCGCTCTTCTCCAGAAAAACGTAAAAGGAGGACTCATCGTAGTCGGCCAGCTCAACCTCGGCGGCTCCATCGATCCAGTCCACGGCGCCGTCAACATCGCCGAGTTGGCCGTGGAGAAGGGGGCCTCAGCCCTCCTGGTCTCCATCTCCGCGCGCAAGCAGCTCATGGACCTCTCCGACGAAATGGCCGCCAAGCTGAGCATCCAGTTCTACGTGGATGCAAGGGATGCCCTCCTCAAGAGCCTTCTGGAGTAGCCTCGCCTGGGGCGGAGGCCTACCTCCTCTGGCAGACCCGCATCCAGGCGGGCAGTTGAGGCCCTGCCGTCACGCCGGCCACCCTGAGCTCCGCCCGAGCGCCCTCCGTGTCCGTCCCAGCATCTCAGCTCTACTTCAGGTAGGACAAAGCCAAGCCGAGGGGCAAGGGCACCTCGAAAAAGGGTGCGGTAGAGCGCCCCCTTTCAGCCCGAAAGGGTGCGGTAGAGCGCACCCTTTTTCCCCTGAAGCCGTTCCCGGCCGGCCGAGTCGCCGTGCCCGTCCGTGTTCTGCCGGAATAGGTGCTGCCGGAATAGGTGCCACCCGTTTCCTCGGGAGGGGCTGCCGGCCCGAGCGTAAGCTCCCGTGGCCTCCGGTCCTCCGTGGAGTTCCAGGCGGGCAGTTGAAGCCGCATCGCTACGCCGGCCCCCACTCAGATGCTATGCAGGGCGAGGGGGGATGCAAAAGCGGGTCGCCGGTTGTATGTTTCGGGGAACTTTAACGGGTTAGAAAGGAGAACCCCGATGAACCAGACGACCGAGTCTACGCGAACGGAGGCGGTGTTGCACATGGCCCTGGAGCTCGGCGCCAGCGAGTGGAGGCTGGGGTTTGGTGTGGAGGCTGGACGCAAGGCGAGTCAGCGGACGGTTGCGGCCGGCGATCTGAACGGGCTGATGCTGGAGATCGCTCGGGCCAAGCATCGCCTCGGCGTGCCGGAGTCGGCTCGGGTGGTGAGTTGCTACGAGGCCGGGCGGGATGGGTTCTGGTTGCATCGGTTCCTGCTGTCGGAAGGAGTGGAAAACGTCGTCATGGACTCCTCGAGCATCGAGGTGAATCGGCGGCATCGGCGGGCCAAGACGGATGGGGTGGACGTGGAGAAGTTGCTGTCATTGTTGATCCGTTACGAGCGCGGGGAGAAGAAGGTGTTCGGGGTGGCGCACGCGCCGACGCCCGAGCAGGAGGATGAGCGTCACCTGGCCCGGGAGCTTGAGTCGCTGAAGCAGGAGCGGACGGCCCACACGAATCGGATCAAGGGCCTGCTGGCCAGCGTGGGGGCTCGGGGAGTGAAGGTCGGCAAGGGCTTCCTGCAGCAGTTGGATCAGGCGACGCAGTGGAACGGCGAGAGGCTGCTTTCGAGCTTGCGGGAGCGTCTGAGGCGAGAGGGCGAGCGGCTGGCTCTTCTGGAGAGTCAGATTGCAGCGGTTGAACGATTTCGCCAGAAGGCCACAGTGGAAGCGACGGAAAAGGTGCAGCGGCTGCAAAAGCTCAAGGGGATTGGGGACAGCAGTGGTTGGCTGTTCGTGGTGGAATTCTTCGGTTGGCGGCAGTTCCGCAACCGTCGAGAGGTGGCCGGTTTGGCGGGTCTGGCGCCGATGCCTTATCAGAGTGGTGACACGGTCAACATCGAACAGGGGATCAGCAAGGCGGGGAATCGCCGGATCCGGGTGATGGCGATCGAGATCGCTTGGGGATGGTTGCGCTTCCAACCGCAGAGCCGCCTGAGCTTGTGGTTTCGGGAGCGCTATGGCCCTGGGAGTCGCCGTTCTCGGCGGGTGGGGATCGTGGCCCTGGCCCGCAAGCTGCTGATCGCGCTGTGGCGCTATCTGGACTACGGAGTGATTCCTGATGGTGCTGAGCTGAAGACCAAGTAGTCTGGAACAGAATTCCAGGTAAGGAGGGACAAGAGGGGAGGTCTCCGAGAAAGACTGGTGGAGCGTGCCCGGGGCGGAGCTTGGTTCGGGCTTCCGAACCGTTTTCCTCAGATGGGGCCGCTCCTAAAGCTTGCCTGAGTCGCTCGCAGCGCATGCTGCATTTGGTGCCTGACCCAAAGGTGAGGTCAGCACGGATAGAAGCTGGAAAGGACGACCAGGTCCTGGCACACCGGCAAGCGCCAGAAACTGAAAGGGAGACCAAACGCCCCAACGCGATGCAGAAGCCCTCGGCGAAACCACCCAAAAAGGAGGGGAGGACGAACAACCCTGAGACGCTTGACACCGGTGGTCCACATAGAAGCTCCGCCCGAGCACCCTCCGTATCCGTCCCAGCATCCCAGCTCTGCTCCAGGTAGGGCAAAGCCAGGCCGAGCGGCCAAGGCCAAACCTCACGGCGCACCGAAGCCCCGCAGCCGAGCCGCCGTCCGTGCCTGTCCCTGCCACAGTCCGCGTCCGTCCTGTGTCTTGGTCGGTGGGGGCGAAGCCCCGCCACATATGCGACCCCCAGCAACACCCGGTCCCGCATCTCCCGCGGATCCCGCGGAAGAGTCCCCGGCACCTCACCCCAAAGCAGCCGGCCCACCTCGGCGACAGAGAGCACCTTGATCTCCCGCCGATACGGCCGCGGCCCCGCCAGAGAAGCGCCCGGTTGCGTTTGGCACGAGTTCACCGAACTCCTCCCATATCCGTCTCCACCGCCGGCCGGCCAACTTCCACCCTTCTCCCCCCGCCGCCCTTCCAAGGGCTCCTTCACCTCTGCCCACCGTCAGTAAAGGATCTCGCGCACCACCCCCGCGGTCAGCGCCCGCACGCACGAATTGTCCCGCCGGCCGCGCCGTCAGTCATACCTCCAGCGTCCGCGACACCAGCCGATCCAGCAGCAACCGCACATCTACCCGCCCCCTTGGAGTCGTCCTTGCGGTCTTTGCGCCCCCTCTCCCGCGCGGGTGTGAGTGCGAGTGGGAGAGGTGGCCCGAGGGTGAGGGGCCAGGCATAGCCGGCTCTCCAATGCCAGAAAAGACTCCCGCGAAACTCAGAAGGTTCCTGTTATCGGTAAAAATCAATTAGTTGGAACATCTGGTCAAATAGATCTTCTCTATAAGCTGTATTCAAAAGGACATGGTTGAACTCAGCTATCTTTTTCATATAATCTTTATGTACTTCGCGAATCTCGAATATCCTCTGGAGTGCTTCATCCTTTGTTTCGCAATTCTCGAGTTGAAAACGTCGGATTTCCTTTGCGCTAACCAATCGATGAAGGTAAAGGAAAACAACTTTTTCTCCAAACAACTCACGGAATCGCGGGAACTGTTTCATGTTAGAAATAACAATCTGCTGAACCCCGCGTTCAAAATTATCTCTCACTTCCTTTGTGCCTATCGCGTACTCCGTACCTGCATATTTCTCCATTTCTCTCCTGTCGGATTGTCCATCTCCGGCCTCCACTAATTCTCGACGCCCCCGCTTCGTGGGCTTTCGCATCGGCTCATGGAAGGTCCAATGCATATCAAATACTTCAGGAAACACTCCGTCTTTCCCAATTGCCACCATTCCATCTCTTCTGTCATTTGTCTTCGGGTCGCGTCGAGCCATTTTGGTTACGATCGCAACCTGATCTCTCCCTATCATATTGAGTGTTTCCATTAGGGTGCCTTTGCCTGCACCCGAAGAAGCGGCTACAACAAACAGAACTGGTCGGCTATTTATCCGGGGCCTTCTCGTGGATGAACACTTCAAAATATTAACCAACTGCTCTGTCATTTCCTCTGGGTGACCTTGGTTGTAATTCAACAGAACGTGATCAAAAAGATGCAGGTTATCGATGTACCTGTTATGAAATGCGCGGATCTTTTGCGCTCTGATCTCCGTCGACTTGGCCTCAGGAATAAACTCTCGCCAGTCATTGGCTAGCTCTCCCATGCATTCAAAAACGCTTCTCCATAAACCGAGGCGAGCAGCGCTCTCCAGTCTAGAGAACTGAACTTGAAGTCGCTTTCGCTGTTTGGGGTCTGGATTGAATCCGTACCGGGCCTCTTGAATGGCTTCAATTCTTCTTGTATCAACACTGGACGCTATATATATAGCCTTCGCTCGGTGATGGAGCATAGCCTTCAGACGTCGGACAATTCGGAAGTCGCTCAGTATTATAAATGAGTTTTTCCCTGCTTCAATCTGAACCTCTATATCTCTGATGCGTATTCCATATCGGATACCATTGATTACATAGGCAAGATCGAAGGCCCCGAGTTCCACTCGCTCGACAGTTTCTATATCATCATCCGGCCCGCGCGATGATCGTTCCGAGTACTTCGGAGCCTTAACTGCTGAATACTTCTTCTGCAGAGCCCCTGAACAGACGCTGTTTAAGAGCGTCGTCTTTCCACACCCTGACGCGCCCGTTAGGATGTACAAGCACCCACTCACAGCTTGCCTCCACCTAAAACATGAACGTTACGAATTCTGCGAATTGTTCCAGCAGGTTGCGGTGACTAACATTAATGAATAACAGGTCGTCAGTGAAGATTTCATCTGATTTTCCCTCCTTTTCGGTATCGTCGATCCACTTCCTGAAGTCACCAACGGATATCAACCTGTGATCCGAAGCCGCGCCTTTCTGTTCGGCTATTTCGAGCAACCGTCGCATCTGCTCATCAGTATCCAAGTATTCCGGAGGAGCTATGAACAAATATACATCGCTCCTAAACACGGTTTTTTTAATCCTGACGCTTCCGTCGTCCCTATGGATTCTTCGGTTAGAAACTCGTGTCACCGTAAGGGGCTCTCCCTTTCCATCTGTTGCGCGAAACTGAATCCAATCTGCGGCGCCAAGGCCGGCGAAGGCATTTTTGAATACACGTTCAGGTCGTTTTGTGGGATTCCAATCGCCAAAGTTTATGATGTCTCCGAGATCCGCACGAACATGCTTTGAATATTCCGCCTCGGGCAAGAAAAGTTCCTCTACCAACTCGCGTTGGGCCGTGATGAAGGTTGACGAATCAAGCAAGTCAACATGTCCTCCGACTGACTTATCCCATAGACCGCGACCGTCTTTAGTAGCCATGCTGCGCTTATGCAGCAACAGTTTCCCTCTTCGGTTAAAGATGAAACCCCAGATGGAGAAACGCTGAAATTCGGTTGTGTAGAAGCAGGCCCTCGGGAATATACCCCTAGGGTAGGCCTCCTTGTCATAAAGCTGGATTAACTCTTCCTTCGGCTGGGAAAGATATATCCCTCCTTTTCCCTGGTCAGTATAAAAATCAAGAAAATCAGTAACGACCAGATACAATGGATCATTTTTCTTAATTTCGATATAGTCTTCTATAACGGGCATGGAATTGGTAACTACGCAGAACCATAGTCGGCTGTCGACCGAAATGATATTGAGCGGGAGCCTCAAGTTGACCTGTCGAAGGGTTACGCGTCTCAGGACCGCTTTTCTCAGCATGTCGTCACTCAAACACTCGCCAATCTCTAAAAAAATTCCACCTTCACCTTCTTTCTTTGTCCCGCTTATTCTATTTCTGTGAACTCGAAGTGACTCGTATGAAAATCTGTTCTCCGAGTGCTGAGTATCGACACACAAAGACTGGCTGAAGTTCTCGCTGTCGCTCTCGTAGAGAATGCTCAGCCTGAGCTTTGTTCGAAGAGTCAGAAGATCTGCGAAAAATTGCGCGCTACTTTCAAGAAATGGAATAAGGGGGTTGGTGCCAAGAATAATAATCGACGCCTGAGCATCAGCGAAGCGATCTCTAAAGCCTTGCGCTGTATTCCTCATTTCTCACTTCCGTTGAAGGCGGCGATGAACTCCGCCACTAGTTTTTCCTGTAGATCGATTGGGTCGGAGTAGAAAATAGTACGAAAGTCTTTGACATCGAAGGGAAGAGTTGTTCCAGCTCTGGCGCAAGGAATTACTGTCTTTCCGAGCCCCCGGGCATAGCCAAGTTCATAGTAAACATTGGGTCGCTCCTCTGAGACCTCGCAAAGAATAAGTGCAGATCTTCTTATACTGCGAAGCACCTCATTTGTTATCTTGTAATCACCGAGCTTTGCGTCTATGCGCTCCACGCGCAGGGTCCGCCCTTTAACCAGCATGCCCGCCGCGCACATAGCTTTGTACACACTTGTAAAATCGGGATTGAATGACATCAACACAAAAACGAAATCTGGCAAAATATCGTCATCGGTTATCTCATACTGAAGGATAGCCTGCATTTGATCCAATAGAAGATCATCGAAAAAATTTATTAGGACATGACGAAACAAGTAGATGTGACGAACATATTCGTTAAAGTCGGCCAGATTCCGTCGCATCCTTTCGTCGATGTCGATATCTTGACGCCCCTGTTCTAGAAGCTTTTCCTTGAGATCGTCACCGCTCAATCCAGATTGAAGATAGACAACCAGTGCGCCTGGGAAATCGTGCAGAATCTTATGTATAGTCCTGCAGTTTCGAACTATGAGAATCGGGTTTTTCCCCGCCAAGAGGACCTGTTTGATGTCCTGCCGCCGCGCGCCGTACCAGTCTTTGCCATATTGATAGACATAGTCGCATTGCTTGACGCTCGCTAACGGCGTGCTGAGTTCTAGATCTTCAACCGGTCCGCTAGCGCTTTCGTAGGGCCGAGGCTTTCTTGTTGTCAATTTACGAACGACTACCACAGTGAGATCGAGTAGTGCAATGTTTTGTAGCAAAAATGATTTTCCAGCTCCAGAGGCACCACCTACAATAATAAGTCGACTCATTCAATGTTTCTCCTAGCGGCGTCTCGCATAAAGTATCTAGTAAGTACCTAGATTCCGCTGACGATGCCAAGAAAGAAATCGCAGTCCTCTTGGTAGGAAAGAAGCTTGGCCACCGTGCTCTTTAGAGACCCATTTCGCTTCAGGATTGTCTTTGTCGTGCGGACTCAGGCGTTCTTCCTCTTGAGTTCGAAATAGAAACATATGGATGGTTTTCAATTCTGGGCCGTTGTATCTGCTTGAGAATTTCTTCAGCCGAGTGTACGAGCCCAACGGCGCAATATAGAGTAATTCGCGTAATCCAGTCTCTTCAAGAATCTCCCTGCGTGCAGCGGTGAGAACATCTTCGCCTGGTTCTACATGGCCCTTGGGAAGGGACCAAGTATCATCTCTTTGCTTTACAACTAGAACGTGGTCCTCGCGGTTGAGAACCACACCTCCTGCGCTAGTTGTTCGAGAGGTAGACTTTTCAGCGTCCTCTGGGCACAAGCATTGTCTCCTCAATGATCAGTCCGAAGGCCCTGGGAGTGGCACCCGGTTACCCCTAAGCCTCTTCGCACTTGATGCTGTACTCCCAATTCCAGCAGGCTTCGCAGAACCCGAGGGCACTCTGCGGCGCCCTTCTTCCAGGCTCTGCGACAAATTTAACGCCTGCTAAAGACTGCCCTGCACTGCAATGATACCAGATGTTTAGCAGGACAGGGGGAGGCGAAGAACGATAGCGCGGGACTCCATGTTTCCACGCGCTCACCCCGGGATAGGTGCCCGGGATAGGTGCGCCCGGAATACGTGCCACCCGTTTCCTCCCGAGGGCGGCTATCGCAGCCGGCCCGGGGGTAAGCTCCCGTGTCCTCCGGCCCTCCGTGGAGTTCTAGGCGGGCAGTTGAGGCCCCTACCGCCACGCCGGCCCCCACTCAGGTCCGCCCGATCATGCCACCCTCTTCGACGCCACGGCGCCGGTCGATCTACAGCTCCCAGTGTATCTGCTCCTGGGTGAGGCCCCTCACCCGCCAAGGGTGCCCTTCGCCCCTCGGCCACTCCCCCGCATCCAGGCGGGCAGTTGCGGCCCTACCGCCACGCCGGCCTCTCGCAGCTCCGCCCGAAGTCTCTCTGTGTCCGTCCCCCACATCTCAGCTCTGTTCCAGGTAGGGCAGCGCACACTTCCTCCTGAAGGCCTCGCCCCCTCCGGCCATGGCGGCCGCAGCCGTGGCGGCCCTCACGAGGTCCAAATGCCCCGACACCCCACCCGTCCCCTGTTCATCCTCACCCTCGCCCTGCTGGCCCTTATCCTCCTCGCCCCCGCCCACGCCAAGGCCCTGCCCCTGGGCCACACCATCCACTCAACCTCCGAGCACTCCCAGACAACCCCGGGCCTCTTCGCCCAGCTCTGGAGCTTCCTCTCCGCCATCTGGAGCGAGACCGGCTCCGCCCTTGAGTCGAGCGGCGCCAGCACGAGCTCCGAGCCCGGCAGCGAAAACGGCTCCATCCTCGATCCCAACGGCCGTCCTTGAGCGTGCTTGCGGGCCGGGCGGCGGTTTTCCGGCCCGCATTTTCGCCATCAGCCTTCTCGATGTTCCGCACCTACGCTATTATTCTCCGCCGAGAACAATCCGAGGAGGGGATCGCATGGAGCACAAGCACCTCGACGCCGCCGCTTTGGAGCGTCTGCTCGCCACGGATCGGACGGCGGAGCAGAATGAGCAACTCTTCCACCTGCTGGACCTCTGTCCCCGCTGTAGAGAGGTCGGCGGCTGGCTCCTCGAGCTTCACCAGGCCAACGCCCTCCCTCCTGTTTTTGGTCCAATCGACGCGGCCCTCGCCCGGTCCAAGGCCGAGGCCCCCCGGCTCCTGCAGGAGCTCGCGCCGCTCGATCCGGAGGACCGCCTGGCCCGCCTCCACGCCGACCCGCGCTTCGTGAGCTGGGGTCTCTGCGAGCTGCTGGTCCGCAGGAGCTGCCAGACCGCGCCGGAGCAGCCGGCGGAGGCCCTCCACCTCGCTGACCTCGCCGTCCACGTGGCGGACAGGATCTCGGACAGCGAGCTATTCGAGGAGCGCTGGGTCTACCAGCTCCGAAGCCTTGCCTGGGCCGGGCTCGGCAACGCCCGCCGAGTGCAGGGCGATCTGCCCGCAGGCGAGCGGTGCTTCGAGATGTCGGACTCCTGGTGGGAGGCGGGAACCGAGGATTCCGAAGACGCCCTCGGCTACGAGCCTGTCCTCCTGGACCTGAAGGCCTCCCTTCGCGTGGCGCAGCGCCGCTTTCCCGAAGCCTTCGAGCTGCTCGACCAGGCCGTGGCCCTCTTCCTGGAGGGCCAACCCGAGCACCGGGATCCGCACCTCGCCGGCCGAAGTCTCATCTTGAAAGCCGGAGCGCTCATCGAGTTGGGCGAACCTGAGGCCGCCATCGAGGCCTTGAGGAAGGCAAACGGACTCATAGACCCGGCCCGGGAGCCGCGTCTCGTCCTCTGTGTTCGCCACAACCTGGTGGACAGCCTGTCGAAGGCCGGCCGACATCAAGAGGCGGCCGACCTTCTGCCAGAACTGAAGGCGGTAGCCGCAGCCCACGGAAGCGCTCTCGACCGAGTCCGTCTGGATTGGGTGGAGGGCCGCATCGTCGCCGGCCTGGGAGACCAAGTCCGGGCCCGCGATCTCCTGGCCGAGGTCCGCCAGAAGTTCCTCGACGACGGCAACGCCTTCGACGCCGCCCTCGCCGCCCTGGATCTGGCGATCTCCTACATGGAAGAGGGGGAGGCCACCGAAGTCCGCCACCTGGCCGACGAGACAGTGACCGTCTTCCGAGACCTGGACATCTCCCGCGAAGCCCTGGCCGCCCTCCTCGTTTTCCAGGAAGCCGCCCGCCGCGAAACCGCCACCGCCGATCTGGCCCGCGAAGTCGCTGCCACCCTCGCCCGGGCGCGTGCGTGAGGTCGAAAAGGGCGCGGTAGAGCGCACCCTTTCAGCCCGAAAGGGCGCGGCTGAGCGCACCCTTTTTCCCCTGAAGTCGTTTCCCCCGGCCGAGTCGCGTGCTCGCCCGAGCACGTGCGTGGGGTCGAAAAGGTGGCGGCCGGCCACCACCTTTCTGCGCAAAAGGGGGCGGCCGAGCGCCACCTTTTTCCCCTGAAGTCGTTTCCCCGGCCGAGTCGCGTGCCGGTTCGCGCCCGGCTGGCTGTCCGACATTTAACCTATAAAGGGGGCAGGGTGTCGCGGTAGCGAACCTGGAACCCAAATCATGCCCTATATGGCCGTCCGCGCCCTTCGGCGCAAGCGCGTACACTGAAAAACGCCGCGTCTACGGGCCATCTCCGCGCCCGAGCTCCGCCGAAAGCTCCACCAGGAGCGCATGCGCAGTCGATCGCCCGGTGGCGCACCCCTGATCCGTGAGAACCTGCGCGAGCTTCCGCGCGCTTGGCGGATCTTCGCCGCGATCGAGCGCCGCCCGAAGAATCTCCCGCGCCAACTCGCGCCGCGCCTGCGTTCGCTCGTTCCGACCTTTGGGGCCGGTCGAGAGGTTCAAGCCGAGCCGCTCAATCCGTTCCCGGTCCGCCACCGGATCGAGGCCCGCAAAGGCCGCGAGCTTCCGATTCGTGATCTGGTGCCCGCTCCGAGCCCATCCCAGGGCGTGCGCCGTGATCCGCCGCAGCTCGGCGTCCGTGATCAAGTCTCCCGCCGGCTGCGCGCAGTACTTGCGGCCGATCGTCGCCACCTTGCCCGCCAGCTCCGAAAAATCCTGCATCAGCTTCGCGTAGCAGTAGGCATAGGCGGAGAGCATGTGGTACCGGTGGCCGCAGGGGATCACACCGCCATAGATTTCGTCCCGCACCCGATCGAGGAAGCGCAACCGATTTCGCCAGAGCTTCACGTGTCCCTGCCGTCCCCGCTCCGAGTGGCTCGGACCGCCCCCTGCTTGGACGGCCTCCTTCCGCTGGCGTTCCTCCTCCCGCGCGTCCTCTCGCCTGCGGTGGGCTTCGAGCGCCAGATCTCGCCGGTCCTCCTCGGCTTCGTCGAGAGGCCGGAGACGGCCAGGCCGCCACAGGCCGTAGAAATCGGCCAGCTCCTCCAGGCTGTAGCGGACCGGCTCGCCGGCCGCATTCGGGAGCAGCTCGTAACGCACTCGCCGGCCAGCCGCGGGATTCACACTTCCATGCAGCCGAGTCACGCGGGTGAGCTCGCCCGCCGGCCGGTCCAGCTTCAGGCTCGGGAAAGCCTCCGCGATCGTGTCGGCCGTGTGCTGCTGGAGCGACGTCCACAGCTCCCGGTTGTGGGCGTTCGCGAAAGGAGTCGTGCTCGAGTCTTCCTCGTCGCGGAGGAGCCAGAAGGCCCACAAGCCCCGGCCAGAGAACTGGAACATCGAAGGCTGCACCAGCAAGCCGAGATCCACGAGCCCGACCAGAATGTCCGCGGCCTCCAGGGCCGAAAGGTCGAAGGCGCTGCGGCCACAATCGATGTCCACAAAAGTCGCACCCAGGCGGACGACATACTCCTGGGCGCGGTGCCAGCCATAGAAGCGGTTGCTAGCGGCGAAGGAGTCGCGGCGGAGGTGCTGCTTGTTGTTCCCGAACCATCCATCGAGCAGCTTCGTGGATGTCGAGCGTTGCTGCCAGGGGCGCCACTCCTCCCAGGGCCAGGGTCCCAGCTCGTCAACCGGGACTTTCACACTGAAAAACGCCACCGCCCGAGGATCCCCCATCCAGAAGAGCCGATGCGGCCAGAGATCAACGTTCATTCTGAGCCGCTCAGCCTAGAGAGGCCGGCGCTCTCTTGCAAGCACCCCAGGAAAAGGTGAAGCCCATTGCACCTTTTCAAGAAAAGGGGAAGCCGAGTGCACGTTTTTTGGGAGTATCCAGGCGGGCAGTTGAGGCCCTACCGCTACGCCGGTCCATCTCAGATGCTATGCAGGGCGAGGGGGGATGCAAAAGCGGGTCGCCGGTTGTATGTTTCGGGGAACTTTAACGGGTTAGAAAGGAGAACCCCGATGAACCAGACGACCGAGTCTACGCGAACGGAGGCGGTGTTGCACATGGCCCTGGAGCTCGGCGCCAGCGAGTGGAGGCTGGGGTTTGGTGTGGAGGCTGGACGCAAGGCGAGTCAGCGGACGGTTGCGGCCGGCGATCTGAACGGGCTGATGCTGGAGATCGCTCGGGCCAAGCATCGCCTCGGCGTGCCGGAGTCGGCTCGGGTGGTGAGTTGCTACGAGGCCGGGCGGGATGGGTTCTGGTTGCATCGGTTCCTGCTGTCGGAAGGAGTGGAAAACGTCGTCATGGACTCCTCGAGCATCGAGGTGAATCGGCGGCATCGGCGGGCCAAGACGGATGGGGTGGACGTGGAGAAGTTGCTGTCATTGTTGATCCGTTACGAGCGCGGGGAGAAGAAGGTGTTCGGGGTGGCGCACGCGCCGACGCCCGAGCAGGAGGATGAGCGTCACCTGGCCCGGGAGCTTGAGTCGCTGAAGCAGGAGCGGACGGCCCACACGAATCGGATCAAGGGCCTGCTGGCCAGCGTGGGGGCTCGGGGAGTGAAGGTCGGCAAGGGCTTCCTGCAGCAGTTGGATCAGGCGACGCAGTGGAACGGCGAGAGGCTGCTTTCGAGCTTGCGGGAGCGTCTGAGGCGAGAGGGCGAGCGGCTGGCTCTTCTGGAGAGTCAGATTGCAGCGGTCGAACGATTTCGCCAGAAGGCCACAGTGGAAGCGACGGAAAAGGTGCAGCGGCTGCAAAAGCTCAAGGGGATTGGGGACAGCAGTGGTTGGCTGTTCGTGGTGGAATTCTTCGGTTGGCGGCAGTTCCGCAACCGTCGAGAGGTGGCCGGTTTGGCGGGTCTGGCGCCGATGCCTTATCAGAGTGGTGACACGGTCAACATCGAACAGGGGATCAGCAAGGCGGGGAATCGCCGGATCCGGGTGATGGCGATCGAGATCGCTTGGGGATGGTTGCGCTTCCAACCGCAGAGCCGCCTGAGCTTGTGGTTTCGGGAGCGCTATGGCCCTGGGAGTCGCCGTTCTCGGCGGGTGGGGATCGTGGCCCTGGCCCGCAAGCTGCTGATCGCGCTGTGGCGCTATCTGGACTACGGAGTGATTCCTGATGGTGCTGAGCTGAAGACCAAGTAGTCTGGAACAGAATTCCAGGTAAGGAGGGACAAGAGGGGAGGTCTCCGAGAAAGACTGGTGGAGCGTGCCCGGGGCGGAGCTTGGTTCGGGCTTCCGAACCGTTTTCCTCAGATGGGGCCGCTCCTAAAGCTTGCCTGAGTCGCTCGCAGCGCATGCTGCATTTGGTGCCTGACCCAAAGGTGAGGTCAGCACGGATAGAAGCTGGAAAGGACGACCAGGTCCTGGCACACCGGCAAGCGCCAGAAACTGAAAGGGAGACCAAACGCCCCAACGCGATGCAGAAGCCCTCGGCGAAACCACCCAAAAAGGAGGGGAGGACGAACAACCCTGAGACGCTTGACACCGGTGGTCCACATAGAAGCTCCGCCCGAAGACCCTCCATGTCCGTCCCAGCCGCCCAGCTCTTTTCCAGGTAGAGATAGGGCCTGGCCCTGTCCGACATTCAACCTATAAGCCGCGCGTTTCTCGTGGAAAAAGGCGCGGCCCACTGCGCGTTTTCTCGCGGAAAAAAGCGCGGCCCGCCGCGCGTTTCTCGCGGAAAAGGTGCGGCCAAGCGCGCGTTTTCTCGGGAAAAGGGCGCAGCCCATTGCGCCCTTTCGGCAGAAAAGGGCGCAGCCCATTGCACCCTTTCTCGGAAAAGGGTGCAGCGGAGTGCACCCTTTCGGCCCGGCAGGCTATCCCTTGCTCTCATACAACAGCCCCTCGAGCGTCTTCAATCGGCTCTTTGCTTCGGCCTGGTTCTCCTCCATCTGCCGAAGCAACTCGCTCAACCGGGCCATCTCGGCGTCATAGGCCAATCGATCCAGTGTCTTCCGCTTCGGCCGGCGGACCTCCTCCAAGAGAGCCACCAGGTCCGCCAGGCCGACTCCGTAGGCCGCAAGCAGGCGGCCGAGGTTCTCGAGAGTGGGCCGAGGTTTCTCACTCTCCCAGCGCGACAACTGACCCTTGTCGAAGCCAAGGGCCTCTGCCGCATCCGTCTGCGTCGCGAAGCCGCGCCACTCCCGGAGTCGGGCGAGCGCTTGTCCAAGTCCTTCAAAGGGATCTTTAGCAGCCATACCAACATGATACGGTGTCGCTAGCCGCATAAGCAATCCCCTCTCGGAAAACCCGGAATTCCTGCCCTTTCCCTTGACATCGATGCCGCTCTACACATACACTGTGCGGAACGTAGCATTCAGGGTCCCAATAGAGAAAACCAATGAAAAACGACCGCAGACCGCATCAGCCCTTGCCGAGCCGCCACACATTGTCCAACGTCCGTGAGGTGCTCCCCCGGTTCATGACCTGGCCCGAGGTGATCAACTGGTCAAGCCTGTCCCGGTCCACATTGCGGCGGGAAATCGCGGTCGGCCGATTCCCCGCTCCGGAGACGCTAAGCCCAGGCAGGGAAGCCTTTCGCGTGGACAAGCTCCGCGAATGGCAAGAAGGCCGGCGCGACTGGGCCGCCTAGAAAAAACCGGCTGCCCGCAGCCGGTTTTCCGCTGAAAAACCGGAAGCAGGCAGCCGGTTTTAGCCACCTAGGCGGCCTGAGAGGGCGCTACCTGAGCCGTCTCGCCGAAAAAGATGCCCCGAAGATGGGCATCCCAACGCAGCCCGGCCGCCCACTTTTCGGCGTCGTAGTCATAAAGGTTGTAGTGAATCGTTTCGATGGTCCCATCAGTGTGGTTGACCAGACGCCGCCGGACCTCCTGCGGCACACCAAGCCGAGCCATGGAAGTCAGGAACGTCGTCCGCAGGTTGCGAGCCACGAAGGGGAAGCCCACCTTGGCCGACACTCGGGAACAGAACGACGTAATGCTCTCGGCGTGGAGGTGCTGGTCCTGCAGCCGATCGCTGGGGAAGACATACGGCCGCCCGGCACTCAACCTCTCGACGCGCGGCAGCACATACTCGCTCCACAGCGGCAGCAGCGGCACCCGGTGATCCCGTCCCGTCTTCGTGTACCGCCGCCGCCCGATGTAGCCAGGCAGGTTCCACCACTGAGCCTCCAGATCCTGGCGGCGCATGCCGACGGTTTCGGTGGTGCGCTGGCCCAGCAGGAGCCGCGTCAGCACCACCAAAGCGAACAGATCCCGGGTCGTAGTGAACTGGCCGTTGTGCAGCTCCTCCTGTTTTTCGGGCACCGGCTGGTCGGCGATCTCCAGGAGGGCAAACCACAGCGCCCGGAGCTGGTCGTCGGAAAGACTCCTGCGTTCCGGAGGCACGGCCGGCTTGGGGTAGGGGAAGCGCCGGACCGGGTTGTACTCGACGAGCTCGCGCCCCTCGGCCCAGGTGAAGACAGCCGAGATCACAAACAGCAGGCCGCGAGCGCTGACGGCGTGCCCCCCGGTGACGAGCCGGTCGATGACCAGATGGAGATGGCGCTTGCGCACCTCGCCAGCGGGCATCTGGCCGATGACGGGAATCACATCCTTGCGGACCCGCCGCTGGACGTCGTACCAAGTCGCGAGATGGTCGCGAGCGTGGCGCTCCATGTAGAGCTCGAAGAGCTCCGCGAAGGTAATGGGGCGCTCCTCGGGAGCCTCGGGAGGAGCCATCCGGAGCTTCTTCGGGTCCCGTCCCGAGCTGGCGGCGTTAAGATCCTGTCGAGCCTCCTCCCGGGCCTGAGCGATCGAGAGCCTGGGAAAGGGTCCGATGGTCCTGCGGTCCTGCTTGTCCTGACCCTTGACCCTGTAGACGACGGAGAAGGAGCCATGCCCCCTATCGCTCTTGCGGAAGCGAAGCCCCGGGACCACCGTGTCACTCCATTCCTGCCTGTCCTTGCCATCGGGAACGCGGAGACCGCGCAGGGTGCGATCCTCAAATTTGATGTTGTAGCTCATGGGCGTAAGTATAGCATAACTTGGGTCACACACGGGTCACACAGCTCAACGCTTTCTGGCGAGAATTGGTCCAAAATGGCAACACATGGAACCTCTTCCCCCCGAGGAAGGCCGCAATGAGATCACATGAACACCGCTGAGATCACTAATCGGGTGATCCCCCCTCTCCCGGTCGGTGGGGGGGCGATGGGAGAGGGGGACAGGGGGTGAGGATCTTTCGTCCCGGCGACCCCGTCGCCCCCTTGCGCGCGGTCCTCACCCGCGGCGGTGTGCTCGCCATTCCCACCGAGTCGAGCTACGGCCTCGGCGCCGATCCATGGAACCCGATCGGGGTTGAGACGATCTACAGGATCAAGGAGCGGGAACGGGGCAAGGCGCTCCCCGTGGTGGTCGCGGATCTCGCGCAGCTCGCGGATTTGGGAATCGATCCCGACCTCCCTATACTGGAGCCTCTTTCGGCGTGTTGGCCAGGGCCCCTCACCGTGCTCCTGCCGCTCGCGCGGCCGGTGCCGGCCGCCGCCGGGGAGCCGACCCTCGCGGTCCGCATCCCCCGGCACGACGGCCTGCGGCGGTTGCTTGCAGAGCTCGGGCACGGCCTGACCGCCACCAGCGCCAACCGGAGCGGCGGCGCGCCGGTCCTCGATCCAGAGGAGGCTGCCGCGCTTCTGGCAGGCGAGAATGCGGTGGTGGTGGACGGCGGAGTCCTGCCCGGCGGTCCGCCGTCGACGCTGGTGGCAATAGAGGAGCCGGGTCCGGTGGTTCTACGATCAGGGAGTTTCCCTGTCGAACGGCTGCGTGCACAGCTCGATCTGTGGCGGCGCCGGTAGCCCACGGAGAACGAGTATGAAACAGCAATGGATGACGACCATGCTCCTGGCGCTCCTGGCCGCACCGTTGGCGGCCGGAGAGTTGAAGGCGTCGAACGAAATTCCGCCGTCCGCCGTGCCTGCGCTGGGCGAGGTCGGCACCCTGCCGACCATCGGCATCGACGAGGTCCAGGCAGGGCAGAAGGGTTACGGCCTGTCCGTCTTCTCGGGCACCCAGCCGGAGCGCTTCGAGGTCGAGGTCATCGGGGTGATGCGGAAGGTCACGCCGGACACCAATTACATCCTGGCCCGCCTGACCGGCCACGACCTCGAACGCAGCGGCGTTGCCAACGGCATGAGCGGCAGCCCGGTGTTCCTCGATGGCCGCCTGGCCGGCGCGGTGGCCTTCAGTTGGCCGTTCTCGCACGAGGCGATCGCCGGCATCACGCCCATCGAGTCGATGCGACAGCTCTCGACCTTCAAGGGCATGCCCGCGGTCACGCCGCTGCCGCCGGTCGGCCTGGCCGACCTCCAGGCCGGGCGGATCCCCAAGGACCTCCTGGAGCGAGAGCTTGCGCGGCTGCAGCCGAAGGTCGCTTTGGGCGCCCAGGCGAGCCTCCAGTGGACGACCGTGGGCTTCGGCGACATGTCGCAGGGGGTGCTGCGGCGCGCGCTGGGCAACGTCTCCTCTGCGGGCAGGGCGGCTCCCTCGACCGACAAGGACCTCCCGCTCGGCGGCGCCGTGGCCGCGGTGCTCGTCGACGGCGACTTCCTGATGGCCGCGACCGGCACCGTCACGGACCGCTATGGCGATCACGTCCTCGCCTTCGGCCACCCCTTTCTGGGGGGGCTGGGCCCGATGCGGATCCCGATGGCCAAGGCCGAGACGGTGATGCTCCTCTCGAACCAGTACTCCTCGTTCAAGATCTCCAACATCGGGGAGATCATCGGCGCCTTCGAGCAGGACCGCCAGGTGGGCATCCACGGACGGATCGGCGAATCGGCGGTCATGACGCCGATGGTGGTGCGCATCGCCGGGGGAGCCGGGGAGAAGCCGCGCGAGTACCACGTGCGCGTGGCGGACCTCCCCCTCTTCACGCCCATGCTCGTCGGCAGCAGCGTGCTCGCCGGCATCGAGTCGGCCGCCTACACGGGGGGCCAGCCGGCGCTCGACCTGACAGCCCGCTTCCGGCTCGCCCGCTACGGCGAGCTCGAGATCAAGCAGAGCTTCGACGGCGACGGAGCAGCCACTCAGGCGGCGGCGTTCGTGCTCGTCTTCGCCGCCTACCTGGTCCAGAACCCCTTCGAGAGGGTCGTGTTCGACAGTATCGAGGTCGACGTCAAGCAGTCGGTCGAGCCGCGCTCCGCCACCCTGGTCGGAGCCAACGCCGGGCGCACCGTCGTCTATCCGGGCGAGAGCGTCGACCTGAACCTCGACCTGGTGGCGTGGCGTGGCGAACGCTTCCGCCGCTCGCTGGTGGTCGACTTGCCGGAGGACCTGCCGGCCGGCCGCTACTCGCTCATCGTGGGCGACGGATCGAGCGTCGACGCCGCCCGCCTGGCTCTCGAGCCGGCGGAGCCGGTGAGCTTCCCGCAGGCCCTGGAGCTGATCCGCTCGCTGCACTCCCGGCGCGACCTGATGGTGCTGGGCGTTTATGGCGGCCCCGGCCTGTCGGTGGCGGGCGAGGTGATGCCGCGCCTGCCGGCCTCGATCCGCTCGCTGTGGAACGCGGCGGCTTCGGGGAGCGCAACGGCGTTGCGCTCGACCGTCGCCCAGCAGATCCGCCAGGAGATGGACGTCCCTGTGGACGGCATGGTGCGGGTCGACCTGGAGGTGCGGCGGCTGGAGCCGGTGTCTGGCGAAAGCGGCGAAAGCGGCGAGGGCAAGACAGGGGGCGGGACGGCGAAGGACGCCGCCGCGCAGACGAATGGAGGCAAGGGGGGGCGATGAGGTTGCGGAGCGTCGTGCTGCCGGCCGTGTTGCTTGCAGTGTCCCTGGGAGGAGCGCGGCCGGCGCTCGCCACCCAGGTCAAGATCTTCCAGACGCAGAGCCAGGCCGGCTTCCTCGCCGGTACGCTCGAAGGTGTGAGCATCGACGCGCTCGGCCGGATGGGGCTCGCCCCGCGGGCCGAGAAGGTGGCTTCGCTCGTGGAGCCTTTCCTGCTCTCCACCGCGGTTCACCCCGACGGCTGGGTCGTCGGGACCGGCAATGCGGGCAAGGTGCTCCAGATCGACCGCAAGGGGAAGGTCACCGAGCTGTTCGCCGCTCCCGAGCCGGAGGTCTTCGCCGTCCTGGCCGATCCGGACGGCACCGTGTACGCCGCCACATCGCCGCGCGGCAAGGTCTACCGGATTCCCCGCGGCAAGACGGGGGAGGTCTATTTCGATCCTGGCGAAACCTACATCTGGAGCCTCGCCCGGGCCGCGGACGGCGCCCTGCTGGTCGCCACCGGCACCCAGGGCAAGCTCTTCCGGGTCGCTGCCGGCGGAAAAGGAGAGACCCTCTACGACAGCGACGACACGCATCTGCGGTCGCTGGAGGTTCTGCCCGGCGGCGACGTGTTGATCGGCACGGCCGGCGAGGGGCTGATCCTGCGGCTCGGCCGCGACCGCCAGGTGCGCACCCTCTACGATGCCGCGTCGCCTGAGGTCGTGGCGCTCGCCGTCGCTGCGGACGGCAGCTTCTACGCCGCCGTGGCCGCCTCCGAGGCGAGCCTGGTCGATCTGTCCAAGGACGCCGCCGCGGCAAAGCCCGGCGAGCCCACCGTGACGGTGACCGTGGTCGAGGAGACGCCTGCCACTGCGGCCACGGGCACCCGCCAGGGGGCCGCGGGCCCGCGCAGCGAAATCCTGAGCGTGTCGCCGGCCGGCGTCGTCGAGAGCCTGTGGACCTTCCCGGAGGAGACCGCCTACGACCTGCTCTGGGCCAACGACCGCCTCTGGGTGGCCACCGGCCTCGAGGGCAAGCTCTACAGCTACCGCGACGCCCAGATGCTCCTGGAGAAGGACGTGGACGAGCGGCAGGTGGTGGCCCTGCTGCCCGGCGCGTCCGGCCCGGCCTTCGCCACCACCAACGCAGCCGCCTTCTTCCGCATCACGGAAGGGATCGAGAAGACCGGCACCTACACCAGCGCGGCGCTCGACGCCGGCCAGGTGGCCCGCTTCGGCACCTTCCGCTGGCGCGGCGACGAGCCTGGTGCCTCGGGACGGGGGAACACGCGCTTCTCGTTCCGCAGCGGCATCAGCTCCGAGCCGGACCGCACCTGGTCGCCATGGACCGACTGGCGTGACGGGGAAAACCAGGAAGTCCCGCTCGACGGCGTGCCGCTCGGCCGCTACGTCCAGTGGCGGACCGAGCTCCGCGCCGACGGCGACAAGTCGCCCCGCATCTACGGCACCGAGCTCTCCTACCGGCAGGAGAACCTGAAACCCAGGATCGCCCTGCTGGCGGCGCTCGACGCGGGGCAGGTCCTGGTGCCCGCCAATTTCAACCCGTCGAGCCAGGTCTTCGAGCCCGCGCATCCGAACCGCGAGGGGATCTTCACCTCCGTAGGCGGCCCCGCGGAGGACGACGGCGGGCGCACCAAGCCGCTGTGGAAGAAGGGTTTCCGGACCCTGCGCTGGAGCGCTGCCGACCCCAACGGCGACCAGCTCGCCTACGCGCTCTCCTTCCGTCCGGCGGAATCCACCGGGCCCTGGCTCAAGATGGCCGGCGACCTCAAGGACGACTACTACAGCTTCGACGCCACCGTCCTCCCGGACGGGGTCTACCGCTTCCGCCTGGTCGCCTCGGACCAGCCTTCCAACGACCGGGAGGACGCTCTGCAGGCCGAGCAGGTGAGCGATCCGGTCGTGGTCGACCATACCTCCCCCGTCCTGGGCAAGGTCGAGAAGGACAGCGACCAGTTGCGCGTCACCGTCCGCGACTCGGCGAGCCCGTTGCGCGAGGCGGTCTACAGCCTCGACGCCGAGGAGTGGAAGCCGGTCGAGGCGGTGGATGGTCTGCTCGACGGGCGGACCGAGACGTTGCTCCTCGAACCCGGAAAGAACGGCGCCCTGCTCCTCCTGCGGGTCACCGACGCCGCCTACAACGTGATCACCTTCGACCTCTCCAAGAACCGATGACCAAGCGGATCGCCGTCTATCCGGGGTCCTTCGACCCGATTCACAACGGCCACCTGGACATCATCGACCGTTGCCGGCCGATCTTCGACGAGGTGGTCGTGGCCGTGCTGTTCAACGAGGCCAAAAAGCCGCTGTTCAGCGTCGAGGAGCGGGTCGAGACCATCCGCGACCTGCTGCGCGACCGTCCCGAGTGCCGGGTGGAGAGCTTCTCCGGCCTTCTCGTCCACTACATGGACCGCATCGGGGCGCGCACGGTCATCCGCGGCCTGCGCGCCGTCTCGGACTTCGAGTACGAGTTCCAGATGGCGCTGATGAACCGGCGTCTCAACCCGCGGACCGAGACGGCCTTCCTGATGCCGCGAGAGGACTACATCTATCTCTCGAGCCGGCTGGTCAAGGAGGTCTTCTCCTTTGGTGGAGACCTGACCGGCCTGGTCCCGGAGCCGGTTCTCGCCCGGCTGCACGACCGCCTCCGTGCCCCCGCTCCGCTCGATCCGGTCACCCCGGTCCCCGCATGAGCCTCGAGCTCTTCCTGCTCCGCATGCCGAAGGTGGAGCTCCATGTCCACCTGGAGGGGGCCATGCGTCCGGCCGTGCTGCTGGAGCTGGCGCGCCGCAACGGCGTCGAGCTGCCCGCCCTGCCGGAGGACACCGAGGCGGGGCTGCGGGAGTGGTTCCGCTTCCGCGACTTCGAGCATTTCGTCGAGGTCTACCTCACCTGCTCCCGGGCCTTGCGCCGGCCGGAGGACTTCCGGCTGCTGGCGAGCGACTTCCTGGCCGAGCAGGCGCGCCAGAACGTCGTTTATAGCGAAGTGCACTTCACCATCTCCACCCACCTGGCGAACGGCGGGAACGGCGAAGAGATCCTGTCCGCGTTGGACGAGGCGGTGCGGCAGGCCGAGCGGATCTTCGGCACCACCGTGCGCTGGATCCCCGACATCGTCCGCAACATCGGCCCGGGACCCGCCGACCAGACCCTCGAATGGGCGCTCGCCGGCCGCGACCGGGGCGTGGTGGCGCTGGGCCTCTCGGGCAGCGAGTCGCGCTTCCCGAGCGAGCCCTTCCGGGAGCATTTCGCCGCCGCGGGCCGTGCGGGGCTCCACCGGGTGGCCCACGCAGGAGAGCATGCCGGCCCGGCGTCGATCCGCTCTGTCCTGGAGGTCTGCGAGGCCGAACGGATCGGCCACGGCGTGCGGGCGGTCGAGGATCCGTCGCTCGTCGCCGAGCTGCGCGACCGGGGCATCCCGCTGGAGGTCTGCCCGACCTCGAACGTCCGCCTGGGCGTCGCTCCTGACCTCGCGAGTCATCCTTTCGACCGGCTCTATCGCGGCGGCTGCCGCGTCTCGGTCAACACCGATGATCCGCCTTTCTTCAACACCACCCTGGTGGACGAGTACCTCCGCCTGCACCGCGCCTTCGGCTACACCGCCGCCGAGCTGGCCGGCCTCTCCCTGGCCGCCCTGCGCCAGTCCTTCCTGCCCGCGCCCGAGAAAACGGCCCTGGAACAGCGGTTCGACGAGGAGTTCGCCGCCCTCGGCCAGGAGCTGCTGGGCGCGCCCGTGATCGCCTCGCTCTGACGCCGCCGGGGCGCCGCCTCACCCTGGACCCCTGATTCAGGGTCTATAGGGATAGTGGATTTTCGTCGTTTCGATTCACAGGGGGCGTCGCGCGGCCTTGAGGATCTGCCGAATGAGGTACGCCGGTGCTGGGTGCTGCGCGTCGGTCAGGGCTTCGACGAGGAGGAGATTGCCATGTTGATGAAGATTCCGGTCGAGACCGTCCGCCTCTATCTGGACCAGGCGCGGCATTGGCTCGCACGGGCGACCGGGAGAGGGGGAGGGCACGACGGAGGAACGGCGTGAGTGGGCAGGATGCATCTCCGGTCCGCTGGCTCCGGCGCTTCGGCCGCCGGCGAGCGCCGGTCCAGGAGGCGCTGGCCGAGCATCCGACGCCCGAGGCGCTGACCGCCTATGACGCGGACGAGCTGACGCCCGAGCAGGACGACCGCATCCAGGAGCACTTCCTCGAGTGCCGCGACTGCCCGGAGCTGCTCCTGGACTACAAGACCTTCACCGCGCCGGACGCCGCGGACCAGGAGGTGCCGGGGCTCTCGGACAGTTGGGTCGCCGCGTCGTGGGAGTCCCTGCGCGCCCGTCTGGCCGCCGAAACGCACGCGGGCAGATGGCGCTCCTTCGTCGCGAGGCTGGTCGGGAGATTTCCCTCCGCGCCCATGGCCTACGCCCTCGCGACCGGCTTTTTCGCCTGTTCGGTGGGGCTTTCCTTCTGGGTGACCTCTCTGCAACGGGAGGTCGGATGGCTGCAGGAGCCGCAGCTCAACCTGCCGATCGCGTATCTTCATCTCGCCGAAGCCACGCGCGGAGATCAGCCGGCGTCGAGCTTCGTGGTACCCCCCGGCGTGCGGTCCTTTCTCCTGGTCCTGACGCCTCTCGTGGAGCCGATGGAGACTGGGTACCGCCTCGAGATCCGGACTCGCGACGGAGGAGAGGTCTGGTCGGGAAGCGGGCTGGCCAGGACGGACGAGGGCACGTTCGTCATCGGGTTGTCGCGCCAATTCCTGAAGGCCGGCGAGTACCGGATCCTCCTTTTCCACGATGGCGGAGGAGGGGCGAAGGTGGTCGAGGAGTACGCGATGCGTCTGCTGTATCAGTGAGGCCCCTCCGGAAGAGATAAAATATCCGCGGCATGTTGCTGTACGAAGCCGCGGTCATGTCTCGGTCGCGCAGGGTCCTCCTGCTCTCCGCGGGCGCTCTGGCGGTAGGGTGCGCAGCTTTCGCAGCCGTCCCCTCCCCGGCGCCTCCTCGGGTCGAGGGCTTCGCTTTCGGACCGGGCCGCGCCGTCGAACGCGAGTTGGCGCAGGGGACCGTCCATGTCTACCGGCTGCACCTCGAAGCCGGCCAGTACCTGCATTTCGTCGTGGACCAGCGCGGTGTGGACATCGTGGTCCGGCTGCTCGGTCCGGCGGGGGGGCGGCTCCTGGAGGCCGACAGCCCGAACGGGGACCAGGGTCCGGAGGACCTCTTCTGGATCGCGGAGCGGCCGGGCTCCTACCGAGCCGAGGTGCTCCCCTGGCCGAGCCTCTCCGGCCGATATGCAGCGAGCATTGCGGCGCTCCGCCGGCCGAGCTCCCAGGACCGGATCCGGGTCCAGGCAATCCAAGCCCTTGGCCGCGCCCGGGTGCTGAAGAATCGCGGCGAGCTCAGGAGCGCAAATCTCAGCTATGGTGAGGCAGCGACGCTCTGGGAGCAGGCCGGCGAGCCTGGACGCCAAGCCGGTGCTCTGCATCAAAAGGCCAGCATCCTTCTGGAGTTGCGTGACTTCCGGCAGGCCTTCGCCGCCAGCCAGGAGATGCTGTCGTTATCCCAGCGCCTCGGGGACCCCAAGAGCCGGGCGATCGCTCTCAACGATATTGGCAGGGCGCAGGAAAAGCTGGGCGAGCCGGGGCCTGCGAGGGCTCGTACGAGCGGACACGACCGGCCAAGCGTTCGCCCTCACAGGGATCGGTGCCGTCTATGCTGCCTTGCGCGAACCGGTTACCTCGTCTGTCCACCTCCAGAAAGCTCTGACGCTCCTTGCCGCTGACCACCGCCACAAGGCGGAGACCCTGACGCAGGTCGCCAACGCCTATGCCGGCGCAGGAGAGACGCGGCGTGCCCTGCTGCTACTCTCGGTCGCCTCGGTGCTGCAACGCAGGGCCGGCGACCGGGCCGGCCGGGCCGTGACCCTGACGAGCCTTGGAAAGCTTCACTATCACCTCCTGGAGCACGCAACGGCCCTCGGCCACCATCGGGCGGCCCTGAGCCTCTTCCAGGAGCTGCGGGATAGGGCGAGTGAAGCCACGGTCTGGAACAACCTCGGGTGGATCTACTCCGAGCGCGGGCAGATCCGGGAGGCGCTCGAGTGCTATCGGCGTGCCCTGTCCCTGTCCCGAACCCTCGGCGATCAGGATCTCGAGGCCGCATCTCTCTACGGCACGGCCCGGTCCGAACGGCAGAGAGGCAGCCCGATCACCGCGCGGGCGCGAATCGAGGCCGCGCTCGGCATCATCGAGTCGCTGCGCGGCGGGATCACGGCTCGTGACCTCCAGCTCTCGTACTTTTCACAATGGAAAGGTTATTACGACTTCCTGGTCGACCTCCTGATGGAGGAGCACCGGCGTCGCCCTGCCGGAGACTATGACGCCCTCGCGCTGGCGGTGAGCGAGCGGGCGCGGGCGCGCAATCTGCTGGATACGATCGCCGGCGCGGGCGCCCCGGCGGTCCCCCTGTCGCTGCCCGAAATCCAGCGGCAAATCCAGGGGCAGGACACGATCGTCCTCGAGTACCACCTGGCCGAGCCCAAGAGTTTCCTCTGGGTGCTCGACGGGATGTCCATGGCCAGCTTTGAGCTGCCCGGCCAGGCGCGCCTCGAAGCCGAGGCCCGGCAGGTCCACCGGCTCCTCTCCCGCAGCCGCCAGGCCACCAGCCGGGTGGCAGCGCAGATCCGGCTGCGGCGCCTCGGCAACCTGCTCCTGGGGCCAGTGGCCGGCCGCCTGGGGACCCGGCGGCTGCTCATCATCCCGCATGAGGCGCTCCTCTATGTTCCGTTTGGCGCTCTTCCGGAGCCTCCCGGCGTGGACCCCCTCCTGCTGCGGCACGAAGTCGTCGTCCTCCCTTCGGCCTCGGCTCTGGACGCCCTTCAGCGGCGCAACGCCGGGCGTGCTCCACCGCCAGGGCTGCTGGCCCTCCTTGGCGATGCCGTCTTCCAGCCGGACGATCCCCGTCTGCAAGGCGAGGCCCGGAGCCGCGCGGTGGCGTCCTCCTCTCCCGAGCCGCTTCCGGGCGGCGGGCTGCCGCGGCTCTGGTTCGCCGGCCGTGAGGCCGAAGCCATCCTGCGCCTCGTGCCGGCGGAGCGAGCCCTGCCGGCCGTCGGTTTCAAGGCGAGCCGGGAGCTGGTCATGAGCGGACTGCTCGCTCGGTACCGAATCCTCCACTTCGCCACGCACGCGCTGGTGGACGAGCAGCACCCGGAAATGTCAGGCCTCGTGCTGTCGCGTTTCGACGCCGCGGGCCGTCCTCTCGATGGCCGTCTACAGCCTGCCACGATCGAGAAACTCAATTTTCCAGCGGACCTGGTGGTGCTGAGTGCCTGCCAGACCGCACTCGGCCGGCCGGTCCGCGGCGAAGGGCTGCTGGGGCTGACCCGGAGCTTTCTTGCGGCCGGCGCGGACCGGGTCCTGGTCAGTCTCTGGAAAGTGGACGATCGCGCGACCTCCGTGCTCATGGAGCGCTTCTATCAAGGCATGCTGCTGAAGGGGCTGCCCCCTCCGGCGGCCCTCCGCCAGGCTCAGCTCTCGATGTGGCGCGAAAAGCGCTGGGAGGATCCCTACTACTGGTCCGGGTTCGTGCTTCAGGGCGACTGGCGAGGCTTTCGTTCCTAAACATCCTGTCCTCTAAGGGTGTCTTCCCGAGAGAACGTCGACGACATTCCTCAGAAAGGAGATCGTCATGGCCCAGCAACCACAGCCGCAGACCTATGGCACGAATCCGGATACTGAAATCGATCCCCGGGACCGGGACTGGGAGCCACCGACGCCTCCCTCCACCGAGCCGACCACTCCGCCGCCGCCCATCGTGGAGCCGCCTTCGTTCCCCGGTGGCGATGAAGAAAGCTGAGGAGCAGAGTCGATGAAGAAACTGATCTGCGCCGCGCTGGGGCTGCTTGTCCTGGCGTTCGCCTGCGACAAGACGTCGGCCCGCTCGGACCGGTCGTTCGACCAGATCCGGGAGCTGGTCGCCGGCAAGAGCGCGGCGGAGGTCGCGGCCCTGCTGGGCGAGCCCGACACCCGGCAGAGCGTCCTGGTCGGCGACGAGCGGTGGATCTGGTGGAATTACACCTTCTTGGACGGCGAGGACGTACCTCCCGAGGTGCGCGGCCAGGTGGTCCACCTCGAGATCACCTTCGAGAGATCACCCAACCCGTCCGCCTCCGGGGAGTCCGCATGGCGCATCAGCGGACCCCTCGGAGTGAGCTACTCGCTGCCTGCCCGGAGCTGAACGAGAGGAGACTCATGAGCACGAACGGAGCCGCACCCGAGGAGGTCTGCGTTTTCAACGGCATCGACGGCTCGACAGGAGAGTACCTGCTGCCGCCGATGACCCAGACCGAGATCCTTGGTGTCCTGCGGCGCCGCCGGGCCGGGCCGATGCCGCGGGGCGTGATCCCTGGGCTGGACCCCAAGAGCCTGGCGGCAAGCGGTTGGGGCGTCATCTTCCCGCACGGCGCCGATCCCCAGATCCGCGAAGCCCTGGCCCCCCTCCTGGCGCACCGGCGGCAGGAGGCGGGAAAGAAGCGCGGGCAGCGATACCAGGAGTATGTCTACCGGCCCGGCGAGGACGTGGACAACTTCCTCTACCGCCATGGCGTTGTTACAGGCATGGCCAACCCCGACCAGATGCCGTACTACCTGCTGATCGCCGACGGACCGGAAGAGATCCCGTATCCGTTCCAGATCCAGCTCGACGTCCAGCGCGCTGTTGGGCGCATCTGTTTCGACACGGTCGAGGAGTATGCCCGCTATGCCCAGACGGTGGTCCGGGCGGAGACCGACGGCATGGCCCGCAGCCGCGAGGTCGCGTTCTTCGCGACCCGCAACGCGGACGACGGAGCGACCCCGCTGAGCGCGGACTACCTGGTGACCCCGCTCGCGGAGCGTTTGGCCGATGGTGGGGCCGATGCGGACGGTTGGCAGGTCCAGACCCATCTGGCCGGAGAGGCGACCAAGGCCCGCCTGGGCGAGATGCTGCGGAACGATGCGCCGGCCCTGCTCTTCACCGCCAGCCACGGGATGGGTTTTCGCCTGGACGATCCGCGGCAGCTCGAGCACCAGGGCGCCCTGCTCTGCCAGGATTGGCCCGGGCCCAAAGCTTGGCAGGGCGCCATCCCGCCCTCCTTCTATTTCTCGGCCGACGACGTCGGGGACGACGCCCGGGTCGACGGCCTGATCGCCTTCTGTTTTGCCTGTCATGGCGCCGGGACGCCGAAGCTCGATGACTTTGCCCACCGGACGGAGGGAGAGCCGCCGAAGCAGATCGCGCCCCACGACCTCGTCGCCAAGCTGCCGCGCCGGTTGCTGGGGCACCCGCATGGCGGCGCCCTAGCGGTGATCGGCCATATCGACCGCGCCTGGGGCCATTCGTTCCTCGGCAGGAACCTGGAGGGGCAGGTGGACGTGTTCGAGCACACCCTGGGGCTCCTGCTGGACGGCTGGCCGGTCGGTGGCGCCATGGAGGTCTTCAACCAGCGCTACGCCGAGCTTGCAGTGCGGGTGACCCAGATGCTGGATGGGGAGCGGTATGGAAAGGTAGTCGATCCCCGTGAGCTGGTCCGACTCTGGACGGCCCACAACGACGCACGCAACTACGTCGTCGTCGGCGACCCGGCGGTGCGCATCAGCGCGTAAGGGGTCACTCCCCGATCGCCCAGAGCTCCAGCTCCGGATCCTCTGCCAGGGCGAGGAGGCGGTGGAGACGGGTGAGGAACTCCTGGAGGCCCGGCCAGCCGAGCTCGTCCCCGACCCGGATGTCTCCGGTCTCCTCCAGCCCTACGTAGGCCGGCGGCTCGGGGAGCTCCCGCCGTTCGAACGAGCGGCGCCATCGCCGCGATCTCCGCCTTGAGCTGCCGGCACCTCGGCGGGCCGAGCAGGGTGTCGTCGTAAGGGTCGAGGAGGCGCAGCTCCTGGAAGGCTGGGTATTCGTTGAAGCGGGCGAAATAGTCCAGCAGCTCTTCATCGAGAACGGTGGAGACCTCGTTCATCCAGTGGCCGTTCTTCTTGTCGACGATTTCCAGGAACAGCATCGCTTCCCCTCTCCGCCCCGGATTCTACGGGATGCGATTGGCAGGGGGCGGAGAGACGTGACAATCTATCCTCTTCCCGCGGGACACCGCCGCGGCCGGACGTGAGGAGGTCGATCCATGAGCAACGACTACAGCGCTCCGCTCAACTGGTACACGGGCGGAGGTCGCGATACGGACGTGAACGAGACCGAGGAGTGGCTGACCGCCTTCGAGCAGGTCGTCGCGGCCGAGGGGCGCGAGCGGGCCTGCTTCCTCTTGAAGAAGCTGCTGGAGAAGGGTTACGAAAAGGACGTCATCCTTCCCTTCACCGGCAATACGCCCTACATCAACAGCATTCCTGCCGCCAAGCAGCCTCCCTATCCGGGCGACCGGGCCATCGAGCGGCGCATCAAGAGCATCGTCCGCTGGAACGCCATGGCCCTGGTGGTCCAGGCGAACAAGAAGTTCCCCGGCCTGGGCGGACACATCTCGACCTTCGCCTCCTCGGCCACCCTCTATCAGGTCGGTCTCCATCACTTCTTCCGCGGACGCGGCGAGCAGGGCTTCGACCAGGACATGGTCTACATCCAGGGCCATGGCTCGCCCGGCATCTACGCCTACTCCTTCCTCGAAGGGCGGATCAGCCGCGAGCAGATGGAGGGCTTCCGGCGCGAGCTCACCGTGGCCGGCGGCCTCTCCTCGTATCCCCATCCCTGGCTGATGCCCGACTACTGGGAGTTCCCCACGGTCTCCATGGGCCTGGGGCCGCTCTGCGCCATCTACCAGGCCAAGTTCAACCGCTACCTGCGCGACCGCGGCCTGCGCGATTCCCAGGGGCGCAAGATCTGGGCCTTCCTCGGCGACGGCGAGACCGACGAGCCCGAGGCCTTGGGCGCCATCACCCTGGCCTCCCGCGAGAAGCTCGACAACCTGATCTTTGTCATCAACTGCAACCTGCAACGGCTCGACGGCCCGGTGCGCGGCAACGGCAAGATCATCCAGGAGCTCGAGACCGCCTTCCGCGGCGCCGGCTGGAACGTCCTCAAGGTCATCTGGGGGGGCGACTGGGACCCGCTCATCGAGGCGGACAACACCGGTCTGCTGATCCAGCGCATGAACGAGGTCCTCGACGGCGAGTACCAGAAGTACGTGGTCGAGCCCGGCTCCTATGTCCGCCAGCATTTCTTCGGCAAGTACCCGGAGCTTCTCGAGCTGGTCAAGGGCTATGCCGACGACCAGCTCCACAGCCTGCGCCGCGGCGGCCACGATCCGATCAAGGTCAACGCCGCCTACAAGGCAGCCGTCGAGCACCAGGGGTCGCCGACGGTGATCCTGGCCAAGACCGTCAAGGGCTACGGCATGGGCGAGGCGGGGGAGGGACGCAACGTCACCCACCAGCAGAAGAAGCTCAGCGAGGACGAGCTGCGCTTCTTCCGCGACCGCTTCGAGCTGCCGCTGACCGATCAGCAGGTGGCCGAAGCCGCCTTTTACCACCCAGGCGAGGACAGCCCCGAGGTCCAGTACCTGAAGGACTGCCGCAGCCGCCTGGGCGGCTCCGTGCCCAGCCGCCGCGTGCGCAAGGAGCCGCTGCCGGTGCCGCAGGCCGGGATCTGGGAGCGCTTCTCCGAAGGGGTCGACCGCGACGTTTCGACGACGATGGTCTTCGTCCAGATGCTGACCCAGCTCATGAAGGACAAGGAGATCGGCTCCCGGGTGGTGCCGATCGTGCCGGACGAGGCGCGCACCTTCGGCATGGAGTCGCTCTTCCGGCAGTTCGGCATCTACTCGCACGTCGGCCAACTCTACGAGCCGGTGGACAAGACCATGCTCCTCTACTACCGGGAGGCCAAGGAGGGCCAGATCCTGGAGGAGGGGATCACCGAGGCCGGCTCAATGGCCTCGTTCATCGCCGCCGGGACCTCCTATGCCACGCATGGGATCGACGCCATCCCGTTTTTCATCTTCTACTCGATGTTCGGCTTCCAGCGCGTCGGCGACCTGATTTGGGCCGCCGCGGACCAGCGCGTCCGCGGCTTCCTGCTCGGTGCCACGGCCGGCCGCACCACGCTCAACGGCGAGGGGTTGCAGCATGAGGACGGCCACAGCCACGTGCTGGCGGCCGTCGTGCCGAACCTGCGGGCCTACGATCCGGCCTATGCCTACGAGCTGGCGGTCATCATCCAGGACGGCCTGAAACGGATGTGCGAGGACCGGGAGGACATCTTCTACTACATCACCCTCTACAACGAGAACTATCCGATGCCGCACAAGCCGGGCGGGGCAGAGATCGACGAGGGGATCTTGAAGGGCCTCTACAAGTTCAAGGAGGCGCCGGACGGCCCGGCGGAGCGCCCGCGGGTCCATCTCCTGGGCAGCGGCACGATCCTCGGCCAGGCCCTGCGAGCGCAGCAGATCCTCGCCGAGCGCTTCGGCGTGGCCGCCGACGTCTGGAGCGCCACGAGCTACAAGCAGCTTCGCGCCGACGCCCTGGAGACCGAGCGCTGGAACATGCTCCATCCCGATCAGGAGGAGCGGAAGCCCTACGTCGCCTCCCTCTTCGAGGGGGACCAGGCGCCGATCATTGCGGTGACCGACTACATGAAGCTGGTCCCCGACCAGATCGCGCGCTGGCTGCCGCACCGGTTCTTCGCCCTGGGCACCGACGGCTTTGGCCGGAGCGAAACCCGCGAAGCGTTGCGCCGCTTCTTCGAGATCGACGCCGAGAGCATCGCCATCGCCGCCCTCTTCCAACTCGCCCGCTTCGGCGCAGTGGACCGCAACCGGGCGCAGCAGGCGATCGGCGAGCTCGGGGTCGATGCGGAGAAGGCGTACCCGATGGTTTCCTGATCTTGGGCAGGTCATGCAGAGAGTCGATGGCTTCCGGGATCTTAGTCGCCGTGAGCTATGCCGGCTCCTGGGCGCCGCGCTGCCGGGGCTTGTGCTGGGAGAGCTTGTGAAACCCTCGATATCCGCCGGCCCCGGGGGCGCCCGGGGCATCCTGGAGCTCGAGCTGTTGGCCCGCCAGCTCGACCGGCAACGCGACTTCTATGCTCGGACGCTCCATCTGCCTGTCGTGGAGGAGACCGCCGGCCGGATCACGATCCAGGCAGGCGGGACCCACCTCACCTTCCTCCAGGCGGGACCCGAGCACGGCCACCCCATCTACCACTTCGCGTTCAACATCCCGGAGAACAAGCTCGCGGCGGCCACGGAGTGGCTCAGCCGGCGGGTCCCCCCCGTTCCGCTCATGACCAAGGAGGGACGCGAAGTGTTTCACTTCGAGAGCTGGAACGCCCACTCCATCTACTTCCACGATCCCGCCGGCAACATCGTCGAGCTCATCGCCCGGCACAACCTCCGGAACGCCACCTCCGGACCGTTCTCGGAGGAGGAGATCCTCTATGCCAGCGAGATCGGCCTGGTGGTGGACGACGTTGGCGCCGAGGTCGCTTCGCTGGGCGACCGCCTGGGGCTTCCTGTCTACCGGCCGGGGTCGGCCACTTTGGTGCCGGTGGGGGACGAGCACCGTCTGCTGATCGTGGTGCGGCGGGACCATGTCTGGCTACCGACCCGGGACACCCGCGCCCGCGCCCATCCCACCTCCGCGATTCTCGCCGGAAGCCGGGCCGCGTCATACAAAGTCGCCGGCCAACCGTATACAGTCTTGATGAGGTAGGGCCGCGGGGCTCATTTCGGGGCTTCTCGGCACTATTAAGGACATGGAGAACGTCTGGCGCGACCTCCGTTTCGGCTTGCGGACCCTGGTCCGGCACCCCGGCTTCACGGCCGTCGCGGTCCTCACCCTGGCGCTGGGCGTGGGGGCCACGACCGCGGTCTGGATCGTGGTGCAGGCCGTGTTGCTGTCGGCCCTGCCGTACCCGGAGCCGGACCGGCTCGTGCTGCTCGCGGGCACCCTGACCGAGGGGTCCGAGGTGGACGAGGTCCCGAGCTCCTACCGCGATTTCCTGGACTGGCAGGAGGCCAGCGAGTCCTTCGCGGCCCTCGCCGTCTATAGCGAGCCCCGCTCCTTCAACCTCCTGGCGGGCGGCCGGCCCGAGCACCTCCTGGGCGAGATGGTCTCGGCGGAGTACTTCCGCCTGCTGGGGCTCAAGGCCGCCGCAGGGCGGCTGATCGTCGAGGACGATGATGTCGCGGGAGCCCTGCCGGTCGCGCTCGTGAGCCACGGCCTCTGGCAGCGCCTCGCCGGCCGGGAGCGGTCTTTCGTGGGCTCCTCCCTCCTGCTCAACGGACAGCGGTTCGAGGTCGTGGGAGTCCTGCCGCCCGGTTTCCAGGGGCTGACGGACAAGGCGGAGATCTGGCTTCCGGTGGCCTCGGCGGCGAGCGTCATCTCGCCCGACTATCTGAAGCGGCGTGGCATCCGCTGGCTCGCGGCAGCGGGGCGCCTGCGGCCCGGGGTCTCGATCGAGCAGGCGCAGGCCGAGATGGACGGCATCACCGCCGAGCTGGCGCAGCAGAACCCGCGCGCCAACCTGGGGATCGGCGTGCGCCTCAAACCGGTGCGCGAGGCCTGGTTCGGCAACCTGCGCTTCGCCCTGCTCACGCTGCTGGGGGGCGCCCTCTTCGTCCTCCTGATCGCCTGCACCAATGTCGCGGGGCTGCTCCTCGCCCGGGCCGCGGTGCGCCAGCGCGAGATCTCGCTGCGCGCGGTGCTGGGAGCCCACCGGCGCCGGCTGATCCGGCAGCTCCTGAGCGAGAGCGCGATCCTCGCCCTGGCCGGGGGTGTCCTGGGCCTGCTCTTCGCCCACTGGTCCACGGGCCTCCTGGTCGCCGCAAGCGCCGTCGACTTCCGCAGCTTCATCGAGCTCGGGGTCGGCCTGCCGGTGATCGCCGTCATTCTCGCAGTGTCTCTGCTTTGCGCCCTGGGGTTCGGCCTGGCGCCGGCCTGGCTCGCCTCGGAGGTCAACCTCGGCACGGCCCTGCAGGAGGGCGGCCGGGGATCGGCGGGGCCGGGCCGCAGCCGGTTCCTCGGCTCACTGGTCGCCGCCGAGGTGGCCCTGGCTTTGGTCCTCCTGCTCGGCGCAGGTCTGACGATCCGGGGTTTCCAGCGGCTGCGCAGCACCGACCTGGGCTTCCGGACGGAGAACCTCCTCACCCTGCGGATCGACCTCAAGGGGGAGCGCTATGCCGATGACGGGATCGTCCGGCAGCTCGCGCGCCAGCTCCTGGAGCGCCTGCCGCACGTGCCCGGCGTGGGCGCCGTGGCCCTGGCGGGTCCCGGCATCCCCACGGACGACTGGCACGGCTACGACTACGTCCTGGAGAGCCGCGGCGCCCCTGCCACGCAACTGCCGGTCGTGTTGCTCTACCACCACGTGAGCCCGGGCTATTTCGCGACCCTCGGCATCCCCATGCTGCGCGGACGCGACTTCCTTCCCGGCGAGGATGAGCGGTCGACCGGGGCGGCGGTCGTGAGCGAGGCGGTGGCGCAGCGGTTCTGGCCGGGGCAGAACCCGATCGGCCTGCGCCTCAAGCCGGCGGACATGACTCCCTGGCTCACCGTGGTGGGGGTGGTCGCCGACATCCGGCACCAGGGTCTGGGGAGCGAGGAGCGGCCCGCACCGGATGTCTATCTCGCGCTGCTGCAATCGCCGCCGCGCACGCCGCCTACGCTCAACTTCCTGGTCCGCCAGACCGGCGCGTCCGCCCCGGGCCTGGTGCAGGCCCTGCGGCGCGAGGTGCGGGCGATCGCGCCGGACCTCGCCGTGTATGATGCCGCGACCATGGAGCAGCGGCTGGACCGGCAGACCGCCCGCGACCGTTTCCTGGTCCTCACCATGAGCCTCTTCGCGCTGCTGGCGCTGGTCCTGGCCGCGGTCGGGATCTACGGGGTGGTCTCCTTTGCGGTCGCCCAGCGCCGGCGGGAGATCGGCATCCGCATGGCCCTGGGCGCGCTGCGCCGGGACGTGCTGCGGCTGATGGTGCGCCGGGGCGCGGTGCTGGCGCTTCTCGGCCTGGCCGCGGGCGTGCCGGCGGCCCTCGCGCTGGCCCGCGTGCTGGCGCGCTTCCTCCACGGCGTGAGCGCCGCCGATCCGCTCGTTCTGGCCGCGACCTGTCTGGTGCTCCTGGGGGTCGCTCTCGCCGCGAGCTTCATCCCGGCCTGGCGGGTCACCCGCATCGAAGCGGTCGAAGTCCTGCGAGCCGAATAGACGGACGTGGTCGCAACATGCCCGAGGTGTACGAGTCGTCCCTTCTCTACGCCGCCCCGTTGGAGGCACCGCGGAGCTTCGTCGATCTCCTCCGCCGCCGTGCCGCCGAGCAGCCGGACGATCTTGCCTACGTCTTCCTGAAGGAGGGCGAGGAGGAGGGGGAGCGCCTCGCCTACGGCCCACTCGAGGCTCGCGTGCGGGCGGTGGCGGCGCGGCTCCAGCAGGTTGGAGCGAGCGGCGAGCGCGTCCTCCTGCTCTATCCTTCGGGTCTCGACTTCGTGACCGCCTTTCTGGCCTGCCTTTACGCCGGAGCGGTCGCCGTGCCGACCTATCCGCCGCGGTCGAAGCGCTCGCTGCCGCGTCTGGAGGCGATCGCCGCGGACGCCCGGCCGCGGGTGGTCCTGACCACCTCCGCCCTCCTGCCGCGGATCACGGAGTGGGCCGCGGGGGTGCGGTGCCTCGCGACGGACGCGATCGATCCGGATCTTACCGAAGCCTGGGCCGAAGCCTGGACCGATCCCGGAGCCGGGCCGGAGACGCTGGCCTTCCTGCAATACACCTCGGGCTCCACCGCGCTCCCCAAGGGTGTCGAGGTGAGCCACGGCAACCTCCTCTACAACGAGGAGATGATCCGCCGCGCCTTCGGCCAGTCCCGGGAGTCGGTGATCGTGAGCTGGCTGCCGCTCTATCACGACATGGGGCTGATCGGCGGCGTGCTGCAGCCCGCCTATCTCGGGGCGCGGTGCATCCTGCTCTCGCCGGTGGCCTTTCTCCAGCGGCCGGCCCGCTGGCTGGAGGCCATCAGCCGGTATCGCGCCACGACCAGCGGCGGGCCGAACTTCGCCTACAACCTTTGCGTGCGCAAGGTCCGGGAGGCGGAGCGGGCCGGCCTCGACCTTTCCACCTGGGACGTGGCGTTCAACGGCGCCGAGCCGGTGCGACCCGAAACCCTGGACCGGTTCGCCGCAGCCTTCGCGCCCGCGGGGTTCCGGCGGCGGGCGTTCTATCCCTGCTACGGCCTGGCCGAGGCAACGCTCTTCGTCACGGGGGGTGATCCCGCGGCCGAGCCTGTCCTGACGGAGGTGGACGGAGCGGCCCTGGAGAAGGGGCGGGTGTCCGATCCCATCGGAGGACCCGAAACGGGGCGTCGCTTGGTCGGCTGCGGCCGGCCGGCGGCGGGGCAGCAGGTGGTGATCGTCGATCCGGAGACCGGTGCGCGTTGTGCCGCGGACCGGGTAGGGGAGGTCCGGGTGGCGGGGCCGAACGTGGCTCGGGGCTACTGGGGCCGTCCGGAGACGACTCAGGAGACCTTCCGGGCGCGGCTCGCGGATGATCCGGACGCCGGCCCGTTCCTGCGCACCGGCGACCTCGGGTTCCTGCGCGGCGGCGAGCTCTTCGTCACCGGCCGGCGCAAGGACCTGATCATCGTCCGCGGGCGGAACCTCTATCCACAGGACCTCGAGCTGTCCACCGAGCCGAGCCATCCGGCGCTGGTGCCCGGCGGAGGCGTGGCCTTCGCGCTCGAGGTCCATGGAGAGGAACGCCTAGTCCTGGTCTTCGAAGTTCAACGCCATACCGAGAAAGACGTGGAGGCCATCTGCCGGGCGGTGAGGCAGCGCATCCTGGAGGAGCACGAGCTGCATGCGTCCGAGGTCGTGCTGATCCGCGCCGGCTCGCTGCCGCGGACCTCCAGCGGCAAGGTTCGTCGCAGCTCCACCCGGGCAGCCTATCTGGCGGGAGAGCTGGAGGTGGCCGGACGCAGCGTCGAGAGCGCGGATCTTCGGTTTTCGGCGGAGCTGCGCCTCGGTCGGGAGGAATTGCTCGCTCTGCCTGCACAGCGTCGCTCCCAAGCGCTGGAAGATGCCCTTCGGGACTGGCTCGCGGGTGCCCAGGGCAGGGATCCCGGAGAGCTCGATCCAGCTCAGCCTTTGAGCGGCTTCGGGCTGGATTCGCTGATGGCGGTAGAGCTCATGAACGGCGTCGAAGCGCGGATGAGAGTGCCTCTTTCGCTGTCCCGGCTCCTCGGTGGCCCGAGCATCGTCGAGCTTGCGGCCGAAATCCTCTCGGCGTTGGACGAGCCGTCATCTCGGTCATTGCCGGCGGTCACTGCGGCCTTCCGATCGGCCGTGGAGCACCCGCTTTCCTACGGTCAAAGGTCGCAGTGGTTCCTGCAGCGGCTGGCTCCGGAGAGCGCAGCCTACAACCTCGTGGGGGCGGCACGGATCCGCGGACCACTCGATCTGGAGGCTTTGTGCGCCTCGTGGGCCGTGCTCATCGACCGGCATCCATCGCTGCGGACCGTCTTCCCCGAGGGGCCGGTGCAGCGAGTCCAAGAGCGCGTCGACGTGCCCTTTTTTTTGACCGACGCCGCGGGCTGGGATGAGGCGGCCCTGGAGTCGCGCATGGCCGCGGAAGCCTACCGCCCCTTTGCCCTCGACCAGGGTCCCATGCTGCGCATCCATGTGTTCCGGTGCGCTCCAGAGGAGCACGTCTTACTGCTGGTAGTGCACCACATCGTGGCGGATTTCTGGTCCCTGGCCGTGCTCGCCCGCGAGTTGGGGAGCCTTTACACGGCAGCGACATCGGGAGGACCGGCGCCAGCGCTCCCCGCGCTTCCGCTTCGTTATTCCGACTTCGTCCACTGGGAGGCCGCCCTGTTGGACGGAGAGGAGGGCGAACGGCTCTGGTCCTACTGGCGGGACTGCCTGGCCGGAGAGATCCCCGTGCTGGACCTGCCCACCGATCGCGCACGGCCAGTGGTGCAGACGTTCGAGGGATCGTCCTGGGCCTTCCGGATTGGCGAGCCCGTCGCCGACGCCATCAAGCTGCTGAGCCGCCACCAGAACGCAACCCTGTACATGGCCCACCTCGCTCTCTTTCAGGAGCTGATGCGCCGGTACACCGGTCAGATCGACTTTGTCGTGGGATCGCCCACCGCCGGCCGCAATCAGGCTGAGCTCGCCGGGCTGGTGGGCTTCTTCGTCAACTCGCTCCCCTTGCGGGCGGAGCTTTCCGGCAATCCGAGCTTTCGGGGTCTCCTCGGCCGGGTCACCCGAGCTGTCCTGCAAGCGTTCGAGCATCAGGCCTATCCCTTCGCCCGGTTGGTGGAGCGGCTTCAGCCGGCCCGTGACCCCGGCCGGTCTCCACTCTTCCAAGTGATGTTTGCGCTCCATGGCACGAGCGTGCTCACCCGTCGCGAGCTTGCCTCCTTCGCTCTAGGCGAGGCGGGAAGCGTGCTGGAGTTGGGCAGCCTGCGGCTCGAGTCATTGCCCTGGCGCCGGCGCATCGCACAGCTCGACCTGACTTTGAGCATGGCGGAGGCGGGGACGGAGCTCGCGGCATCCATGCAGTACAACACAGACCTCTTCGACGCCGTCACGATAGCGCGCATGGCCGGCCGGTTTCAGGCGCTCTTGTGCGCAGCCGCGGCGGAGCCCGACCGACCGCTTGCAGAGCTGGAGCTTTTTTCCCCGGGCGAGCGACAGCAGCTCTGGGTGGAATGGAACGATTCGCAGGACCCGGGGATGGCGCCCGGCAGGTTCGTCCACGAGCTCTTCGAAGAGCAAGCGCGGCGCTGGCCCGAGGAGCCCGCCGTGGTCTTTGAAGAGCGCTTCCTCACGTACCGGGAGCTGAATCGGCGGGCGAATCAACTGGCTCGCCACCTGAGGGAGTTGGACAGCGGGCCGGAGGTGTGCATCGGGCTATTCCTCGAGCGTTCTCTGGATCTCGTAGTGGGCATCCTCGGCGTGCTGAAGTCGGGAGGGGCCTACGTGCCCCTCGATCCCGACATGCCCCGGCAGAAGCTGGCCCTCATGCTGGAGGAGGTGGCCGCGCCCGTGGTAGTGACCCTGGCGGGGTTGCGGGACCGCCTTCCCCCAGGGAGCTGGCGGACGGTGTGCCTTGATGAGGGCGCCGAGCTTCTCGTCCGCCGCGCTGCCGGGGACCTCGGGGCTCGTGTCGGCGCAGCGGCGCTCGCCTACGTGCTTTTCACCTCCGGTTCGACAGGCAGGCCGAAAGGGGTCGCGGTCGAGCACCGCCAGCTCGCCGCTTATGTGGACGCCATCGAGGCGCGGCTGGATCTGCGCCCCAGAGACAATTACGCCATCATTTCAACCTTTTCGGCTGACTTGGGCAACACGGTCGTTTTTACCTCACTGACCCGAGGCGGCTGCCTGCACATCGTGCCGCAGGAGGCCGCCACCGATGCCGAGGCGGTAGCTGCCTGCTTCCGCCGCCGGCCAGTGGATATTCTCAAGATCGTCCCCTCGCACTTGGAGGCCCTCCTGAGCCGAGGCTTTCCGGAGGTCCTGCCACGCCGCTGGTTGGTCCTCGGCGGCGAGGCCTGTCGCTGGGAATTGATCGACCGGATCCGAGAGCTGGCCCCGGGTCTTCGCATCCTGAACCACTATGGCCCGACCGAGACGACCGTTGGCGTCCTCACCTTCCGCCCCGCAACGGCTCCAGAGGCCGCCCGCGCCGGCACGGTACCGATCGGCCGTCCCCTGGCGGGTGCCAGAGCCTACCTCGCGGACGGGGGCCTCCAAGCGGTTCCTCCGGGGGCTGTGGGAGAGGTGCTCATCGGTGGCGATCTGGTCAGCCGGGGCTATCTCGGGCGGCCGGGCCTCACCGCGGAGAGATTTATCCCAGATCCATGGAGCCCGCGGCCCGGGGGGCGGCTCTACAGGAGCGGCGACCGGGCTCGGCAGCTCCCGAGCGGCGTCTTCCAATTCCTGGGCCGGATCGACGATCAGGTGAAGCTCCACGGTTACCGGCTCGAGCCCGAAGAGATCCGGTCCGTCCTGAATCGCCATCCCCAGATCCGGGACAGTGTCGTGGCCGTGACGAGAGATGCGCAGGGATATGACTTGCTGGTCGCCTACTACGTTTCCGGACAGCCCATTGAGACGGCGGAGCTGCGCGAGCCTCCTGGCCTTATGGGTTGCAGGGCCGGTGATTCCTGGCGTCTTCGCACATTTGCCCCGTCTGCCGCTCACCCACAACGGCAAGATCGACCGCCGGGCGCTTCCTACCCTGGAAGAGATTCGGCAGCAGGCCTCACGCTCCTTCGTCGCTCCGCGCACCCCTATCGAAGAGTTGGTAGCGGGGATCTGGGCCGAGGTGTTGGGTGTGCCTCGCGTCGGCGTCGATGACAACTTCTTCGAGATGGGCGGACATTCGCTGCTGGTGACGCAAGTCATCTCGCGCCTGCGCGAGGCCTTCGGCCTCGATCTGCCGCTGCGGATCGTCTTCCAGCGGCCAACGCTCGCCGCGCTGTGCTTAGAGATCACGCAGCTCCTGCTGGCGGAGGAGGATGACGATGAGATGGCGCGTCTCCTCCGTAACGTACGGGGGGACCTGCCGGTCCGGGAACCTCTGCCGGCGGCAATCGTCTCCGACGAAAGAGAATCGAGTTGAAGTGATGGCCGACAGGAGCGGGCTCCTTCATCAGGTCGCGGCTCTCTCTCTTGAGGAGCGCGCTCGGCTCGAGCTCCTCCTGGTCGGCAAGCGCAAGGCAGGCTTTCAGGAAAGGGAGATCGTACGCCGGAGCGATCCTACGAACCATCCGCTCTCCTTCGCTCAGCAGCGCCTCTGGTTCCTGGAACAGCTCCTTCCCAGTGTACCGCTCTACACAACAGCCGCAGCGATTGGCCTGTCTGGCCCCTTCGATGTCGCGGCGCTCCTTCGCAGCCTGAATCGGATCGTCGCTCGCCATGAGACCCTGAGGGCGGTTTTCCTTAACGTCGAGGGCAGGCCGGTTCAGGCGGTGGCGCCCTCGCTGATCCTGAGCCTGCCGCTGATCGATCTTGAGGCTTTGCCCGCGCCCGGGCGCGAGGGGCGGGCCCTCGGCCTGGCCGCCGAGCTCGTGGAGAGGCCGTTCGATCTGGCCCGCAGCCCCCTCCTGCGCACGGTGCTCATGCGGTTAGGGAGGGAGCGCCATGTATTATCGGTGGTCGCGCATCACATCGTCTGCGACGGCTGGTCCGTCGCGGTATTCCTGCGCGAGCTATCACTCCTCTACGATGCCTTCTCCACGGGCCGGCCCGACGCCCTCCCCGAGTTGCCGATCCAGTACGCCGACTTCGCCGCCTGGCAGGCCCAGTGGCTCAGGGGCGAGGTTCTGGAGGCTCAAATCGCCTACTGGCGGCAGCGGCTGGAAGGCAGCAGGCCGTCGTTCGATCTGCCTCTCGACCGGCCGCGATCGATAGAGACCGATTTCCGCGGCTCGGCTCTGGCCTGGACTCTTTCCCCGTCGCTGGTCGATGGCACGAAGACTTTCGGCGAACGGCACGGGGCGACCTTGTTCATGACTCTCCTCGCCGTGTTGGCGGTGCTGCTGTCGCGTTACTCAGGCCGGACCGATCTCGCTGTGGGGAGTCCGGTGGCCAACCGGAATCGTAGGGACATCGAGGACCTCATTGGGTTCTTCGTCAATACCCTGGTGTTGCGGCTGGACCTCTCAGGGGATCCTTCCTTCAGCGATCTCCTGGGCCGTGTGCGGGAGACCGCTCTGGGTGCCTACGCGCAGCAGGATCTGCCCTTCGAACGGCTGGTCGAGGAGCTGCAGCCCGAGCGCGAGCTGAGCCACAGCCCTCTGTTCCAGGTGATGCTCCTGCTCCAGAATGCTCTACCGGCCCGGCGCGCAGGCGCCGTCGCGATGACGCCGCTGGAGATCGGCGGCAGCGCTGCCCAGTTCGAGCTGACCCTCGAGCTCACCGAAACTTCCGATGGGATGCGCGGCCGGTTCCGATACCGGACAGCGCTGTTCCATCCCGCCACTCTGGCGCGGATGGCAACGCACTTCCGGCGCTTGCTGGAGGCTGCTGTGGCGGAGCCGGACTGTCCCATCGGCGGCCTGCCCCTGCTGTCGTCGCAGGAGGTCCACCAGCTCGCGGTGGAATGGAACGACACAGCGGTCGGTGTGAACAGGATCCAGCCGGTTCATGAGTCGGTGTCAGCCAGGGCGGCGAGAGCTCCCGAGGCTCTCGCCGTCGTGATCCACGAGCTGTTCGCGGTGCAAGCGGCGGCGAGGCCGGAGGCGGTGGCGCTGGTGTGGGGCGGAGGAGCGCTGAGCTACGGCGAGCTGGACCGCTGGTTCGAACCGGATCGCTCACCATCTGCGGGATCTCGGAGTGGGGCACGAATCGCAGGTGGGCGTACTGCTGGAGAAGAGCGCTGAGCTGGTGGCGGTGCTGCTGGGCGTTCTCAAGGCCGGCGGGGCGTATCTGCCGCTCGATCCGTCGTACCCGCTGGAGCGGCTGAAGCGGATGGCGACGGAGGTGGAGGTTCTGGTGTCGCACGGGGCCGTGGCGGCAGCCCTGAGCGGCCACCGGCAGGTGGTGGACCTGGATCTGGCGGCGTTCGCTCGCTGTCCCGACAGCGCCTTGGGGTTACCGGTTTCGGCGGACGGCTTGGCGTACGTGATGTTCACTTCCGGGACGACGGGTGAGCCGAAAGGGATCGCGGTTCCGCACCGAGGCGTGGTGCGCCTGGTGCGGGAGGTCTACTACGCGCGTTTCGGCCCCGGGGAGGTCTTTCTCCACCTGGCACCGATTTCCTTCGATGCGTCAACGCTCGAGATCTGGGGGGCGCTGCTCCACGGCGGGCAGTTGGCGCTGCTGGCCGAGCGAACGCCTTCGCTGGAGGAGCTTGGGCGGTGCCTCGAGCGCCATGGGGTGACGACGCTGTGGCTGACGGCGGGTCTCTTCCACCAGGTGATGGATACCTGCCCCTGGATCCTGTGCGGGCTGCGCCAGCTCCTGGCCGGTGGTGATGCGCTGTCGCTGCCGCACGTGCGGCGGGCGCTGGAGCTGCTTCCCGGAGTGCGACTGATCAACGGCTACGGACCCACGGAAGGGACGACTTTCACCTGCTGCGCATACCTGAGCGCGGCGTCATGCCCGGTTTCGGTGCCGATCGGCCGGCCGATCGCCAACACCCGGATCTACCTGGTGGACCGGCGCGGCCGCGCGGTGCCGATGGGCGTGGCGGGGGAGCTGTGGATCGGCGGCGACGGCCTGGCGCGGGGCTATCTCGGCCGCGCCGAGCTGACCGCCGATCGGTTCGTCCCCGACCCGTTCGGCGGCCGGGGCGGCCGCTTGTACCGGACGGGGGACCTGGCGCGTTACCGGGCCGATGGCGAGCTGGAGATCCTGGGCCGCATCGACCAGCAGGTGAAAGTGCGGGGCTTCCGCATCGAGCCGGGGGAGATCGAGACGATCCTGTTGCGCAGTTCAGCCGTCGAGCAGGCGGTGGTGACGGTGCGGGAGGACCGCCCGGGCGACAAGCGGCTGGTGGCTTACCTGGCGATGCGGCCGGGCGCGACGCTGGAGGCCGGCCGCCTGCGGGAGCTTCTAGCGTCTCAACTGCCCCAGTACATGGTGCCCGGGGAGCTCGTCGTCCTCGACAAGCTGCCGCTGACGCCGAATGGCAAGGTGGACCGCAAGGCGCTGCCGGCGCCGGAGGCGGCGCGGGGCGGTGAAGGATTCGTGGCGCCGCGCGCGCCGGCCGAGCAGTTGATGGCCGGGATCTGGTGCGATGTGCTGGGTGTCGAGCGAGTGGGGTTGGCGGAGAACTTCTTCGAGCTGGGCGGCCACTCGTTGCTGGCCACGCAGGTGGTCTCGCGCCTGCGGGACGCCTTCGGCGTGGAGCTGGCGTTGCGCGAGCTCTTCGCTGCGCCGACGGTGGCGAGCTTGGCCGGGCGAGTGGAGGCGGCGCTGCGCGGCGGCGAGGAGGGGGCGGGGTTGGTGGCTGTGGCGCCCCTGGTGCGAGTGTCGAGAGAGGAGCCGCTGCCGCTTTCCTTCGCCCAGGAGCGGTTGTGGTTTCTCGACCAGCTCGAGCCGGGCGGCTCGCCCTATGGCGTGCCGGCGGCGGTACGCGTCTCGGGGGCGCTGGATGGGCGGGTCTTTGCCGCGGCCCTGGATGAGATCGCGCGGCGTCACGAGTCGCTGCGGACAACGTTCGCCAGCGTCCAGGGGCGGCCCGTGCAGGTGGTCGCGCCGCCGCTTTCTCTGGCGGTGCCGGTGGTGGACCTGCGCGCTCTTCCCGGGGACCTGCGCGATGCCGCGGCGCAAGGCCTGGCGCGGAGCGAGGCGGCGCGTCCCTTCGATTTGGCGCGCGGTCCGCTGGTGCGGGTGGTGCTGGTGGCGCTGGCGCCCGAGGAGCATCTGGCGCTGCTGACCCTGCATCACATCGTCTCGGATGGCTGGTCGATGGGTGTGCTGGTGCGGGAGCTGACGGCGCTCTACCCGACGTTCGCGGCGGGCCGAGCCTCGCCGCTCCTGGAGCTGCCCATCCAGTACGCCGACTTCGCCGTCTGGCAGCGTGGCTGGCTGGCGGGCGAGGCGTTGGAGGTCCGGCTGGCTCACTGGCGCCATCGCCTCGCCGGAGCGCCGGCGCTGCTGGAGCTGCCGACAGACCGGCCGCGGCCGGCGGTGCAGGGCTTCCAGGGCGGGCGTTTGGCGGTGGCGCTGCCGGCGGAGCGGCTCGCCGAGCTCGGGCGGCTGAGCCGGCGGCAGGGGGTTACCCTGTTCATGACCCTGCTGGCGGCGTTCGACGTTCTGCTGCACCGGTTCAGCGGGGTCGAGGACGTGGTGGTGGGCTCGCCGATCGCCAATCGCAACCGGGTGGAGACCGAGCCGCTGATCGGCTTTTTCGTCAACACCCTGGCGCTGCGGGCGGACCTGAGGGAGGACCCGGAGTTTCTACGTCTGTTGAAGCAGGTGCGCGAGACGACGCTGGAGGCCTACGCGCATCAGGACCTGCCGTTCGAGAAGCTGGTCGAGGAGATCGCTCCGCAACGTTCGTTGAGCCATACGCCGGTCTTCCAGGTGGTGTTCGTGCTGCAGAACGCGCCGTTGGGGAGCCTGGAGCTGCCAGGTCTGCGGCTGGAGCCGGTGGCGGTGGAGACGGGGCAGGCGAAGTTCGATCTGACTCTGTCGCTGGCGGAGACGGAGGCGGGAGTGGCGGGCAGCTTCGAGTACCGGACGGAGCTGTTCGACGCGTCGACGATGGTCCGGCTGGCGGAGCAGTGGGCGGTTCTGCTGGCCGGTGTGGCGGCGGGTCCGGAGCTGGCGGTGGGGGACCTGCCCTTGCTGCCGCCCGCGGAGCGGCTCCAGGTGCTGTCGATGGGCATGGCCACGGCCTATCCGCGGGAGGCGTGCATCCACGAGCTGTTCGCGGCGCAGGCGGCGGAGAGGCCCGAGGCGCTGGCGCTGGTGTGGGACGGAGGGGCGGTCACCTACGGGGAACTGGACCGCTGGTCGAACCAAATCGCGCACCGTCTGCGGGATCTCGGAGTCGGACCGGAATCGCTGGTGGGGGTCCTGCTGGAGAGCGGAGTCGAGCTGGTGGCGGTGCTGCTGGGGATCCTCAAGGCCGGCGGGGCGTACCTGCCTCTCAATCCGTCGTATCCGTTGGAGTGGCTGGAGCGGATGGCGGCGGAAGTGGGAGTGCTGGTGGCGCGGGGGTCCCTGGCGGCGGTGGTGTTGGCGGGCGGCCGCAGGGTGTTGGATCTGGCTCAGGCGGAGGCGATCGCCGGCTGCCCGGACACGGCGCTGGAGGTGCCGGTCTGCGCCGACGGCTTGGCTTACGTGCTGTTCACCTCCGGCACGACAGGAGTGCCGAAGGGCATTGCCGTGCCTCACCGCGGCGTCGTGCGGCTGGTGCGGGAGACCGCCTACGCCTGGTTCGGCCCCGCAGAGGTCTTCCTCCACATTGCGCCGATCTCTTTCGACGCCTCGACCTTCGAGATCTGGGGGGCGCTGTTGCACGGGGCGCGGTTGGCGCTGCCGGCCGAGCGGATGCCTTCGCTGGAGGAGCTTGGACAGGGGCTCGAGCGCCATGGGGTCACGACGCTGTGGCTGACTGCGGGACTCTTTCACCAAGTGATGGACGCGTGCCCTTGGATCCTGCGCGGGCTGCGCCAGCTCCTGGCGGGCGGCGATGCGCTGTCGCTGCCGCACGTGCGCCGGGCTCTGGCGGAGCTTCCCGGAGTCCGCCTGATCAACGGCTACGGTCCGACGGAAGGGACGACGTTCACCTGCTGCGCGGAGCTGAGCGTGACGTCGTGCCGGTACTCGGTGCCGATCGGCCGGCCGATCGCCAACACCCGGATCTGCCTGGTGGACCGGCGTGGCCGCGCGGTGCCGGTGGGGGCGCCGGGCGAGCTGTGGATCGGCGGCGACGGTCTGGCGCGGGGCTATCTCGCCCGTCCCGATCTGACCGCGGAGCGCTTCGTGCCCGATCCGTTCGGGGGTGGGGGCGGGCGCCTGTACCGGACGGGGGACCTGGTGCGCCGCCGGGCAGACGGCGATATCGAGTTCCTGGGGCGGATCGATCAGCAGGTGAAGGTGCGCGGGTTCCGCATCGAGCCGGGCGAGATCGAGGCGGCGCTGCTGCGCAGCCCTGCGGTCGAGCAGGCGGCGGTGATCGTGCGCGAGGACCGGCCCGGCGACAAGCGTCTCGTGGCCTACGTGGCGGTCCGTTCGGGGAGGACTTTGGACGCCGGGAGCCTGCGCGATCTCCTGGCGTCGCAACTGCCGTCGTACATGGTGCCGTCGGCCTGGGTCGCGCTCGAAGCGCTGCCCCTCACCCCCAACGGCAAGGTGGACCGCCGGGCGCTGCCCCCGCCCGGGCCGGAGGAGGAGGCCGGCACGGCCGAGGCCCCGCGGACTCCGTTTGAAGAGGTCGTGGCCGGCCTCTGGGTCGAGCTCCTCGGTGTCGAGAGCGCCGGCCGCGGCAGCCATTTCTTCGCGATGGGCGGGCACTCGCTCCTCGCCACCCGGGCGATCTCGCGGGTGCGGACGGTCTTCGGGATCGACCTCCCCCTGCACGTCCTCTTCGAGGCGCCGACCGTGGCCGGCTTCGCGGCGCGCGTGGAGGAGGCCCTCGGCGCCGCGCCCGGGCCTGGGGAGCCGCCGTTGCAGCGGGCCTCGCGGGACGGGGACCTCCCGCTCTCCTTCTCCCAGCAGCGGCTCTGGTTCCTGGACCGCCTCCAGCCCGGCGATCCCGTCTACAACATCCCCGCGGCCTTCCGGCTGGCGGGGCGGCTCGCGGCCGGCGCCTTCGAAGCGGCCTTCCGCGAGGTCGTACGGCGCCACGAAGTGCTGCGCACGCGCTTCGCGGAAGGCGGCGGAGAGCCGCGGCAGGTGATCGATCGTGATGTCCCTCTCGCCGTGCCGCGGATCGACCTCGCCGGGCTGGCTCCGGTGCGGCGGGAGGAGGAGCTTGCGCGTCTCGCGCGGGAGGAGGCCTTGCTCCCGTTCGACCTCGCGCGGGGGCCGGTCCTCCGGGTCCGCCTGGTGCGGCTCGACCCGGAGGAGCACGCGGCGCTGGTCACGGTCCACCACATCGCGGCGGACGGCTGGTCCATGGGCGTGCTGGTCCGCGAGATCGCCGCCGTCTACGAATCCTGCGTCACAGACATGCCCTCAACCCTTCCGGAGCTGCCTCTCCAGGTCGCGGACTTCGCCGTCTGGCAGCGCGAGCGCCTGCGGGGGGAGCGGCTCGCCGCCGAGCTGGCCTGGTGGCGCGAGAGCCTGGCGGACGCGCCCGCGGCCCTGCCCCTGCCGATCGACCGCCCGCGCCCGCCCATGCCCAGCTCGCGTGGGGCCGTCCGGGCCTTGCGGCTGCCGGCGGAGCTGGCCGGCGAGCTGGCAGCCTTGGGCCGCCGCGAGGGGGCCACGCTCTTCATGACACTCCTCGCCGCCTTCGCCGTGCTGCTCCAGCGCTGGACCGGTGAGGACGACCTCCCGGTGGGGACCCCGGTCGCGGGCCGCACCCGGGCTGAGCTGGAAGGCCTGATCGGTTTCTTCGTCAACACCCTGGTGCTGCGCGCCGGCTTGGCGGGCGATCCGCCGTACCGGGAGCTGCTCGCGCGGGTGCGGACGATCTCCCTCGGCGCCTATGCGCACCAGGACCTCCCCTTCGAGAGGCTGGTCGAGGAGCTGCTGCCGGCGCGCGACCTGTCGCACAACCCGCTGTTCCAGGTCATGTTCGCCCTCCAGAACGCTCCGCGGCCGGACCTCCGCCTGGCCGGGCTGGAGGTGCAGCCGGTCCCGGCGGGGGAGGTGCGGGCGAAGCTCGATCTGAGCCTCACGCTGGAGGAGACGCCCGCGGGGCTCGAAGGATCGTTCGAGTACGCCACCGATCTCTTCGACGCCGCGACCGTCGAGCGGTTCGCAGGGCACCTCCGGTCCCTGCTGGCGGGCGTGGCAGCCGGGCCGGACTGCCGCCTGTCTGACCTCCCCCTGCTGGAAGAGAACGAGCTGGCCCAGCTCCTCGCAGATCGCGACGATCCGGGCCTTCCGGAAGGCCGCTGCGTCCATCATCTCTTCGCCGAGCAGGCGGCCAGGACCCCTGGGGCAGTGGCGCTGGTGTCAGGCGACCGGCAGGTGACCTACGAAGAGCTGGCCGGCCTCGCCCGCGATCTCGCCGGCCGGCTGGCCGCCGCGGGCGCGGGACCCGGAGACCTCGTGGCGATCCAGCTCCGGCGCTCGGTCGAGGCCAGCGCTGCGATGCTGGGGATCCTCCAGGCCGGAGCCGCGTACCTGCCCCTCGATCCCTCGGCGCCGCGCCAGCGCCTCGACGTGGTCCTCGAGGACGCCCGCCCGCGCTTCCTCCTGGCGGCGGGGGAGGCGGACGGGGTCCGGCTCGACGTGCTCGATCCGGTTCCGTCCCCGGTCCCGGGCTCCGCGGCGGGACCGGACGATCTGGCGTACGTCCTCTACACCTCGGGATCGACTGGCCGGCCCAAGGGGGTGCTGGTACCGCACCGCGCCCTGGCGCGCCACGCCCTGGCCATGGCCCGCCGGTACGAGTTGGCGGCGGACGACCGGGTGCTCCAGCTCGCCTCCCTCACCTTCGACGTCGCGGCCGAGGAGCTCTACCCCTCCTGGATTCGTGGTGCCGCCGTGGTGCTGGAGCCCGAGGAGGTGCCGGCGCCCACGGAGGCTTTCCGGCGCTTCGTGGAGCGCGAGCGGCTCACGGTGCTCAACCTGCCGTCCTCCTTCTTCGAGGGCTGGGTGTCGACCCTCGCCGAGGCGGCCTCGCCGCCACCCCCCTTGCTGCGCCTGCTGATCGTCGGCAGTGAGCCGGTGCCGGAGCGCGCCCTCGAAGCCTGGCGCGGGCTCGCGGGCTCGCGGGTCCGGACGCTCAACGGCTACGGCCTCACCGAGTCCACCATCACCTCGTCGCTCTGGGAGATGGCCGGCCTGCCGCCGTCGGGCCGGGTACCGATCGGCCGGCCGGTCGAGGGCGCTGAGATGCTCGTCCTCGATCCCTGGGGCAACCCGGCGCCGCTGGGCATCGCGGGCGAGCTCTCGATCGGCGGCGCCGGCCTGGCCCTCGGCTACCTCGGCCATCCCGCGCTCACGGCCGAGCGGTTCGTCCCCCATCCTTTCCCTCTGCGGATGGGCGAGCGCCTGCTGCGGACGGGCGACCTGGCACGTCGGCTGCCGGACGGCGACTTCGAGGTGCTTGGACGCATCGACCGCCAAGTCAAGGTCCGCGGGTTCCGCATCGAGCCGGGCGAGGTCGAGGCTGCGCTGGCGGCCCACCCGGAGGTTCGCGAGGCTGCGGTCGTGGCCCACGAGGACGGCCGCGGCGGCCGGCGGCTGGTCGCCTATGTGACCCCGCGCGGCGAGCGGCCCCCGCAGGCGGCCAGCCTCCGCGCGCACCTCCAGGGGCTGCTCCCGGCCGCCATGATCCCGGCGGCCTGGGTCGTCCTGCCGGCCCTGCCCCGCAGCGCGAGCGGCAAGGTCGACCGCCGCGCGCTGCCCCTCCCGGAGGAGGCCGCCGGCAGCCTCTCCGGCAGTCCTTCCGGGGTGCCGCGCAGCCCGGTCGAGGAGCTGCTGGCCGGGATCTGGGAAGAGGTCCTGGGCCTCGAGGGGGTCGGGGTCGAGGACGATTTCTTCGCCCTGGGCGGGCACTCCCTGGCGGCGACGCGGCTGGTGTCGCGGATCCGCGAGGCCCTGGGCGTCGAGCTGCCGCTGCGGCGGATCTTCGAGACCCCGACCCCTGCCGGACTGGCCGCTGCTGTGGAGGCCCAGCGCGCGGCAGGGCAGGCTGCCGTGGCCCCTCCGATCCTGCCCCTGGCGCCGGCCTCGCGCCGGGGTGAGCTGCCGATCTCCTTCGCGCAGCAGAGGATCTGGCTCGTCGACCGCACGGCGGGCGGGGAGAGCCCCTTCTACAACCAGCCGGCCGCGGTCGAGCTGCGGGGCCTCCTCCAGCCGGCGGCGCTCGCCGCGGCGTTCGCCGAGATCGTCCGCCGCCACGAGGCCCTGCGCACGAGCTTCGTCCTGCGCGGCGACCGGCTCGTGCAGGTCGTGGGGGAGTCGCGCACGCTGCTGCCGGTCGTCGACCTCGCGGCGCTCCCGGAGTCGGCGCGCGAGGCGGAGGCGCTGCGCCTGGCCGGAGAGGAGGCGCGGCGCCCTTTCGATCTGGCGCGCGGGCCCCTGCTGCGCCTCGGCCTCCTGCGCCTCGGCGAGGACCGCCACATCCTGCTCTTCACGATCCATCACATTGCCGGCGACGGCTGGTCGATGGGCGTCCTGGTGCGCGAGGTCGCCGCGCTTTACCCGGCCTTCACGGAAGGGCGCCCGTCGCCGCTGCCGGACCTGCCGGTGCAATACGCCGACTACGCCGCTTGGCAGCGCGGCTGGCTGCGCGGCGAAGCCCTGGAGACGCACCTTTCTTATTGGCGAAGAGCGCTGGCCGGCAGCCCCGCGTCGCTCGACCTCCCGGCCGACCGTCCTCGCCGAGAAGAGCTGACCGGCCGGGGCGCGCGCCGGTCGTTCCGCATCCCGGGCGCGCTCCACCGCGAGTTGCGCTCCCTCTGCCGCAGCGAGAAGGTCACGCTGTTCATGCTCCTCCTGGCCGCATTCGACGTCCTCCTCCACCGCGCATCGGGCCAGGACGACCTCGTGGTCGGCGCCGCCGTGGCCGGGCGCAACCACAGCGAGGTCGAGGGGCTCGTCGGCTGCTTCATCAACCTGCTGCCGCTGCGCGTCTCGCTCGCCGGCGACCCCACCTTCCGCGAGCTGCTGGCGCGGGTACGGGAGGTGACCCTGGGGGCCTTCGCGCACCAGGACCTGCCGCTGGAGCTGCTGGCCTCCGAGCTGCGCTGGGAGCGCGCGACCGGCGGCCGGCCCCTCGTCCAGGTCGCCTTCGGCGTGCAGAACACGCCGGACCACCCGGCCGAGCTGCCGGGCCTGGACCTCCGGGTCCTCGACCTGGACCCCGGCATGGCCCGCTTCGAGCTGACCCTCTGGATCACCGAGGAGGCCGGCGGCCTGACCGCGGCCTGGACCTGGAGCACAGACCTTTTCGCGGCGGCCACCGTAGAAAGACTGTATGGCCGCTTCGAAGCCCTGCTCGGCCGCCTCGCCGCCGATCCCGCGGCCCGGCTCTCCACCCTGGAGGTGCTCACGGCCGCGGAGCAGGAACGGAAGGCGGAGCGCCTCCGGCAATGGCAGGAGGCCAAAACCGGGAGGTTCGCCCGGAGACAAAGGAGACCTTTATCTTGAGCGCACCACGACCCGACAAGCCCGCGTTCGGCGCGGGGCGGCCCATGCAGCGCAAGCCCCTTCAGCTCTCGCCCGAGGAGCTGGTCACGACCGGACCCCTGGACCCTCCAGACACCGGCGGGCCCCTGCCGCTCGTCGTCTCGCCCCGCGTGGACGGCGTCAACCTGGTGAGCTGGGCGGCGGCCCACCATGGCTGGATCGACGACCTCCTCACCCGCCACGGCGGGTTGCTCTTCCGCGGCTTCGGCGTGGGCTCGGCCGAGCGCTTCGAGGACTTCGTGGCCGCGAGCTCGAGCGGCGCGCTCCCCTATGTCGAACGCTCCTCCCCGCGCAGCGCGGTCGGCGGCGGGATCTACACCTCGACCGACCATCCGGCCGACCAGGAAATTTTTCTCCATAACGAGCAGTCGTACAACCTGACCTTTCCCAGGAAGATCTACTTCTGCTGCCTGCGCGCGGCCCGCGAAGGGGGCGCCACGCCCATCGCCGACTGCCGCCGGGTCTTCGCGGACCTCGACCCCGGGATCCGGCAGCGGTTTTTCGCCCAGGGCTACATATACGTCCGCAACTTCGGCGACGGGCTCGGACTCCCCTGGCAGACCGCCTTCCAGACCTCCGACCGCGACGCCGTGGAGGCGTACTGCCGCGCCAACGGCATCCAGGTGGAGTGGAAGCCCGGCGGCCGGCTGCGCACCCGCCAGGTGCGCCCGGCCATCGCCGCCCACCCGCGGAGCGGCGAGCTGACCTGGTTCAACCACGCCACCTTCTTCCACGTCTCCACCCTGCCGGCCGCCGTCCGCGACCGGCTGCTGGGGCAGATCCCGGAGGAGGACCTGCCGAACAACACCTACTACGGCGACGGCTCGCCGATCGAGCCGGAGGTGATGGAGCGGCTCCATGCCCTCTACCGCCGGGAATGGACGCGGTTCACCTGGCAGGAAGGGGACATTCTGCTGCTCGACAACATGCTGGTGGCCCACGGCCGGGAGCCCTTCCAGGGGGAGCGCAAGGTCGTCGTGGGCATGGCCGACCCGACGGCCTGGGAGAGCGTGCGGCCCGCGGAGCTGTCCCGTTGAGCCGACTGGGGACACATAAGGAGCATGGGGATGACGAACCATGAGCGGTGAAGACAAGCGGGCACCCACCTTCGGCTCCGGCTTTCGGGCGGGCGGGCGCAAGACCGTCCGCCTCTCCGCCGAGGAGCTGGTCGAAACCGGACCCCTCGACGGCGGCGGCGAGTTCCCCCGGGTGGTGCGTCCGCGGGTGGCCGACACGAATCTGGCCTCCTGGGCCGAGGGCCAGCGCGACCTCGTCGAGGGGTGGCTCCTGGAGCACGGCGCCCTCCTCTTCCGCGGCTTCGGCATCGACTCGGTCGAGCGTTTTCAGCAGGTCGCCCGCGCGGTCTCCCCGGACCTGCTGGACTACCAGGAGCGGGCGGCGCCGCGCTTCGAGGTCGCCCGCAATGTCTTCACCTCGACCGAATACCCGGCCGACCAGCCGATCCCGCTGCACCACGAGATGTCCTACTCGCACAACTGGCCGACCAAGATCTGGTTCCACTGCGTCCAGCCGGCGCAGAGCGGCGGTGCCACGCCCGTGGTCGACGACCGCCAGGTGATCGGCCGCATCGATCCCGAGGTCCGGCGCCGCTTCCTCGACAAGAAGGTGATGTACGTCCGCAACTACGGCGGCGGCGTGGACCTCCCCTGGCAGGAGGTCTTCCAGACGACCGACCGCGCCGAGGTGGAGGCCTACTGCCGCAAGGCCGGCATGGAGCACGAGTGGCGCGACCACGACCGCCTGCGCACGCGCGCGGTCCGCCAGGTGGTGGCCACCCATCCCAAAACAGGAGACACGGTCTGGTTCAACCATGCGCACATGTTCCACGTATCTAACTTGGAGCCGGCCGTGCGCGAAGGGCTGCTCGCCGTGTTCGACGAGGACGAGCTGCCGCGCAACGCATTCTACGGCGACGGCTCGCGCATCGAGGACGACGTGCTGGAGCACATCCGCGCCACCTACCGCGCCGCAGCGGTGACCTTTCCCTGGCAGCAGGGGGACGTGCTCCTGCTCGACAACTTCCTGGCCTCCCATGGCCGCGAGCCGTTCACCGGCCCGCGCCGGATCGTGGTGGCCATGGCCGAGCTGTACACCGACCCGTCCCACCGCAGCCTGGAGCCCTCGGCATGAGCCAGGCGATCGAAGGGTTCCGTCTCTCTCCCCAGCAGAGGTGGACCTGGCGGAGCGGGATTGGCGCGTCCGCCGCCGTTGCGGCTGTCCGGCTGCGCGGCGACTTCCAGGGTTCCTTGGAGGAGGCGCTGCGGGCGGCGGTGCGGCGGCACGAGGTTCTTCGCACGCGATTCCAGTGCCTGACCGGCATGGACGTTCCGGTGCAGGTGATCGGCGAGGAGGCGGGCCTGTCGTTCCGCGAGATCGATCTGCGGGGAGACTGGCAGGAGCTGTGGGAAGAGGAGATCTCCGCACTGTTCGACCTGGAGCGGGGTCCCCTGGTGCGCGCCACGCGGCTGGCGCTGGACGGCGAGAGCCTCCTGCTCCTCGCGCTGCCCGCCCTGGCGGCCGACGCCGCGACGCTCCGCAACCTGGCGCGCGAGCTCTGCCGGTCGCTGGCGGGCCAGGAGCCTGAAGAGGAGCCGGTGCAGTACGCCGACTTCTCCGAGTGGCAGAACGAGCTGCTCGACGCCGAGGAGGGGGAAGAGGGGAGAGCCTTCTGGCGCGATCACGATCCGGCCTCCGTGCCCCCGCCGAGGCTGCCGCTGGAGCTTGCCGGCGCAGAAGCGTCGTCCCGGAGCGTGCGCGCGGCCCTCTCGCCCCAGGCCGGAGAGCAGGTCGGGGCGCTCGCCCGCGCGGCGGGGGTGCCGGACGAGGCGGTCCTCCTGGCCGCGCTCGCTGCTGTGCTCTGGCGTCACACCGGCCAGCCGCGGTTCGCCCTGGCCCGCCTCTCGCCCGGCCGCGGCGTGGCGCAGCTCCAGGAGGCCCTGGGCCTCTTCGCCCGCCCCCTGCCGGTCGAGGTCCGGCTGCAGGGCGCCCTCGGCTTCGGCGAGGTGATGACCGCGGTGGCCGCGGAGATCGAGGCGGTCGAGGCCTGGCAGGACCTGCTCGCCGACACCCCGGCCCGGGACGTCCTCCTCGACGCGGTCGACTGGCCCGACGAGCGCTTCGGCGGGATCGAGGCCGGCCTCCTGCGGCTCCATACCCCGGACCGCGCGAAGCTCCGGCTCACCCTCCTGCGCCGCGGCGACGCTTGCGAGATCGAGCTCCAGGGAGTACCCGGGCGTCTTTTCGAGGGCGCCGTCGAGCGCCTTGCCGGCCAGATCGAGACGCTTCTCGCCGGCGCGGCGGAGGACCCGCTCGCGCCGATCGCTGACCTGGAAATCCTCGGGCCGGCCGAGCGGCGGCGGATCCTTGCCGAGTGGAGCCGGACCGCCGCGGAGCCTTTTCCCGAAACGACCGCCCACGAGCTGTTCGCTGCGCAGGCCGCGGCCACCCCCAGGGCGATCGCCGTGGCGGGGCCGGACGAGGAGCTGACCTTCGCCGAGCTGGAGCGGCGGGCGAACCAGCTCGCGCGGCACCTCCAGGCTCTCGGCGTTCAATCCGAAACCCCGGTCGGCCTCTGCCTGGAGCGCTCGGCGGCCATGATGACTGCCCTCCTGGGGATCTGGAAGGCCGGCGGCGGCTACGTCCCCCTCGATCCCGGGCTGCCGGAGGAGCGCTTGCGCTTCCTGCTGGAGGACACCGGCGCGCCGGTGCTGGTCACGGACGAGCGCCTGGCCGCGGGCTTCGCGGGTGCTCCGCTGGCGGTGGTGCGCCTCGACGCCGACCGGGAGGCGATCGAGCGGTGGAGCGGGGAGCCGACAGCGAGCCGGGCCACCGCCGACAATCTGGCGTACGTGCTCTACACCTCGGGCTCCACCGGCCGGCCCAAGGGGGTCATGATCCGGCACGGCGCGCTGGCCCATCTCCTCGGCGCGCTCGACCGGACGATCTACGCCGGCCGCCCGGCCTTGCGGGTCGGCCTCAACGCGCCCCTGGCCTTCGACGCCTCGGTCAAGCAGGTGATTCAGCTCCTGCGCGGCCATACGCTCCACATCGTGCCCGCGGAGGAACGGCTCGACGGCGGCAAGCTGCTGGCCTTCATCGGGCGGCACCGGCTGGACGCCCTCGACTGCACGCCGACGCAGCTCCGCCTGCTCCTCGCCGCCGGCCTCGCGGAGCGGCCGGAGCTGGGGCCGTCCCTCGTCCTGGTGGGCGGCGAGGCGCTCGATGCCGCCGCCTGGAAGCTCCTGGCCGCCCATCCGAAGACCGACTTCTGGAACGTCTACGGCCCCACCGAGTGCACCGTGGACACCACGGCTTGCTCGGTGTCGGCGTCGCCTGAGCGTCCGGTCCTGGGCCGTCCATTGGCCAACGTCCGCGTCTATGTGCTCGACCACCGCCTCCGGCCGGTGCCCGTGGGCGTGGCGGGCGAGATCTGCATCGGCGGGGCGGGGGTGGGGCGCGGCTACCTCCGGCGCCCGGACCTCACCGCAGAAAGATTCGTCCCGGATCCCTTCGGCAGTGATCCCGGCGAGCGCCTGTACCGGAGCGGCGACCTGGCCCGCCACCTCCCGGACGGCTCGCTCGAATTCCTCGGTCGCGTCGATCACCAGGTCAAGGTGCGCGGCGTGCGGGTCGAGCTGGGGGAGATCGAGGCCACCCTGGCCGGCCATCCCGGGGTGCGCGAGGCCGTGGTCGCGGTGCGCGAGGACGAGCCCGGGGAGCCGCGCCTCGTCGCCTACGCCGTGCCGCACCGCCGCTATGCCGCCGCGATCGACGGCCGGCCGCGCTACGTGCTGCCGAACGGCCTTGCGGTCGTGCACCAGAACCGCAACGAGACCGACTACCTCTACCGCGAGATCTTCGAGGAGCGGGCCTATCTGCGGCACGGCATCGAGCTGCCCGAGGACGCCTGCGTGGTCGACGTCGGCGCCAACATCGGCATGTTCACCCTGTTCGTCCGCCGGCTCCTGCCGCGCGCCCGGATCTACGCCTTCGAGCCGATCCCGCCGATCTTCGAGACCCTGCGCCTGAACGTCGAGCTGGATGCCGTCGACGGCGACATCCGCCTCTTCCCCTACGGCCTTTCCGACCGCGAGACGACCGAGACGTTCGCCTTTTATCCCCGCTACTCCATGATGTCGGGCCTGCGCCGCTACGCCGACCCCGAAGGGGAGGTCGAGGTCATCAAGCGCTTCCTCGACAACGCCCGGGCGAGCGGCGACGGCAGCGCCCAGGTCCTCCTGGAGCACGCCGACGAGCTCCTGGAGGGTCGCTTCGAGGCGGAGGCGCACAAGGCGCGGCTGCGCCGCCTCTCCGACATCCTCCGCGAGGAGGAGATCGAACGCATCGACCTCCTCAAGATCGACGTCCAGCGCGCCGAGCTCGACGTGCTGCGCGGCCTCGACGAGGAGGACTGGGGCCGCGTCCAGCAGGTGGTGATGGAGGTGCACGACGCCGCCGGCTCCGAAAGCCAGGGCCGCATCCGCACGATCCTCGACCTCCTGGAGAGCCACGGCTTCGAGGCCCTGGCGCGGCAGGACGAGCTGCTGACCGGCACAGACCGGCACGTGCTCTACGCCGTGCGGCCCGCGGCAGGGCGGCGCCTGGTCCGCGAGGAGGCGCCGGAGGCCCGGGACGCGGCCCCGGCGCCGCTTGCGCCCCTGCTCTCGACCGGCGAGCTGCGCGACTTCCTGCGCCGCAAGTTGCCGGACGTCATGGTGCCCTCGGCCTTTGTCCTGCTCGACGCCCTGCCGGTCAGCCCCAACGGCAAGGTCGACCGCCGCGCCCTGCCGGCGCCCGAGGGCGCAGGGTCCGAGGCCGCGGCCCGCTATGTTGCGCCGCGCAGCCAGGCGGAGCGCACGATCGCCGAGATCTGGCGGCGCGTCCTGCAGGTCGAGAAGGTGGGGATGCACGACAACTTCTTCGACCTGGGCGGCCACTCGCTGCTCATGGTCCAGGTCCACGGCCGCCTGCGCGAGGCGTTCGACCGCGACCTGTCCATGCTGGACCTCTTCCAGCGGCCGACGGTGAGCGCGCTGGCGGGCTTCCTGAGCCGCGAGGAGGAGGCCGAGGACGATCTCCTCGAAGAGGTGGAGGCGCGGGCCCGCCGCCACGTCGAGGCCGCGGAGCGCCGCCGCCGCGCTCTCCGCGAGAGGAGGGAGGAGCTTTGAACGACGAGCGGCCCGAGGCCATTGCCGTCCTCGGCCTGGCGTGCCGCTTCCCCGGCGCCCGCGACGCGGGCGAGCTCTGGCGCAACCTGCGCGACGGCGTCGAGTCGATCCGCTTCTTCACCGACGAGGAGCTGGAGCGGGCGGGAATCGAGCCGGCGCTCCGGCGCGATCCGCGCTACGTCAAGGCGCGCGCGGTCCTCGACGGCATCGAGCTGTTCGACGCCCCCTTCTTCGGTATGACCCCGCGGGTCGCCGCCGCCACCGATCCGCAGCAGCGGCTCTTCCTCGAATGCGCCTGGGAGGCGCTGGAAAGCGCCGGCTGCGACCCGGAGCGCCCTCCGGGCGCCATCGGCGTGTTCGCGGGCACGGGCCTCAGCACCTATCTGCTGGCGAATTTCGGCTCGCCGGGCTTCGTCGCCTCGGTCGGCAGCCTCCAGGCCGCGATCGGCAACCGCGCCGACCACCTCACCACGATGACGGCCTACAAGCTGAACCTGCGCGGGCCCGCCGTGACGGTGCAGACGACCTGCTCGACCTCGCTGGTGGCGGTCCATCTCGCCTGCCAGTCGCTCCTCGACTACCAGTGCGACATGGCCCTGGCCGGCGGCGTGGCGGTCGAGGTGCCGCAGACCGCCGGCTATCTCTGGACGGAGGGCGGGATCGCCTCGCCGGACGGCCACTGCCGCCCGTTCGATGCCCGCGCCCAGGGGACGATCGGCGGCAGCGGCGCCGGAGTCGTTGTCCTCAAGCGGCTCTCCGAGGCATTGGCGGACGGCGATCCGGTGCGCGCCGTGATCCTGGGCTCGGCGATCAACAACGACGGCTCCAACAAGGTGGGCTACACCGCGCCCCGCGTCGACACCCAGGCCCAGGTGATCGCGGTGGCCCAGCGCGCCGCCGGGGTGCGCCCGGACGAGGTTACCTACATCGAGGGTCACGGCACGGGCACCCCGATGGGAGACCCGATCGAGGTGGCCGCCCTGCGCAAGGTCTTCGCGCGCACCGGTAAGCGGTCCTTCTGCGCCCTCGGCTCGATCAAGTCCAACTTCGGCCACCTCGACACCGCCGCGGGCGTCGCCGGTTTGATCAAGACGGTCCTCGCCCTGGAGCACCGGCAGATCCCTCCCAGCCTCCACTTCGAGCGGCCCAACCCGGACCTGGGGATCGAGGACAGCCCCTTCTATGTCAATGCCGAATTGCGCGACTGGGCCACGGACGGCCCGCGGCGCGCGGGCGTCAGCTCGTTCGGCATCGGCGGCACCAACGCCCACGTGGTCCTGGAGGAGGCGCCGCGGCCCGCGCCCTCGGGACCCTCGCGCCCCTGGCAGCTCCTGGTGCTGTCGGCGCGGACCGCGACGGCCCTGGAGTCCGCCACCGAGAATCTGCGCCGCCATCTCGAAGAGAGCCCGGAGGCCGACCTGGCCGACATTGGCTTCACTCTCCAGGCGGGGCGCCGCGCCTTCGGCCACCGCCGGATCCTGGTCTGCCGCGACGCCACCGATGCGGCCGCCAACCTCGCGAGCTTGGATCCGACGCGGGTCCACACCAGCACTCACGAGCCGCGGGAGCAGCCCCTGGTGTTCCTGTTCCCGGGCCAGGGCGCGCAGCACGCGGGCATGGGGCGGAGCTCTACGAATCCGAGCCGGTGTTCCGCGCCGAGGTGGACCGCTGCGCCGAGCGGCTCCTGGCGCCCCTGGGGTGCGACCTGCGGCAGGAGATCTTCGCGGGCGGCGAGCGGCTCGACCAGACTTTCCTCACGCAGCCGGCGCTCTTCGTGATCGAGCACGCGCTGGCCCGGCTCTGGATGTCCTGGGGGATGGCTCCCAAGGCAATGATCGGCCATTCGATCGGCGAGTACGTGGCCGCCTGCCTGGCCGGCGTCTTTTCCCTGGAGGACGCCCTGGACCTGGTGGCGGCCCGCGGGCGCCTCGTCCAGGAGCTGCCGCCGGGCGCCATGCTGGCGGTGCACCTCTCGGAGGCGGAGATCCTCGACCGGGTCGGTCCGGAGACCCCGGAGCTCGCACTGGCGGCCATCAACCGGCCCTCGCTCTGCGTGCTCTCGGGCACCCCGGAGGCGATCGAGCGCGTGGAGCGGGACCTCGCGGCGCAGGCGGTGGTCTGCCGCCGGCTGCTCACGTCCCACGCCTTCCATTCGCCCTTGATGGAGCCGGTCCTCGCGGCCTTCGCGGAGCGGGTGCGGCGGGTGGCGCGCAAGCCGCCGGAGATCCCCTTCCTGTCGAACGTCACGGGCACCTGGATCACCGCCGGGGAGGCCACGGACCCGCTCTACTGGGCGCGGCACCTGCGGCAGACCGTGCGCTTCTCGGAGGCCGTGGAGAGGGTGCTCCGGGAGACGGACGCGGGCTTCCTGGAGGTCGGCCCTGGCACGACGCTGGCGGCCCTGGTGCGCCAGCACCCGGCCCGGTCGTCCGCCCGGCTGGTGCTCTCTTCGCTGCGCCACCCCAAGGAAGGGGGCTCGGAGCGGGCCGCGTTGCTGACCACGCTCGGGCGGCTGTGGCTCGCGGGGGCCGCGGTCGATTGGAAAGGGTTTTCCGTTCACGAGCGGCGCCGGCGCGTGCCGCTGCCGACCTATCCGTTCGAGCGCCAGCGCTACTGGTATGAGCCCGCGCCAAGCGAGCGCGGGTTGTCCGCCACGGAGCGGAAGCCGGACCTCGCGGACTGGTTCTACGTCCCGAGCTGGCGGCGCTCGGCCCTGGCCGAGCGGCTCGGCACGGACCACAGGCCCCGGCAGAGGTGGCTGCTCCTCGGAGGAGGTGAATGGAACGCTCTCGCCGAGCGCCTCACCGAGCTGGGGCAGGAGGTCGCTATCCAGGAGGAGGTGGAGCCTCTCCCCGCGGGCGTCCAGCGCATCGTCCACCTGGGGTGCGCATCCCTCGCGGAGGAGACCCCGCGGCGGGATCTGGCGGCTGAGCACCTGCGCCGCGGCTACAAGAGCCTGATCGCGCTCGCTCAGGCTCTGGGCCGCCGCGGCAGCCCGGAGCCGCTGCGGATCGACGTTGTATCGAGCCAGATGCAGGAGGTCGTGGGCGGCGACCTGCTCTGGCCGGAGAAGGCGGCCCTCCTCGGCCCCCTGAAGGTGATCCCCAAGGAGATCCCGGGGGTGAGCTGCCGCAGCATTGACACTCTGCCGGCCGCCTCCCCGCGCGAGCGGACTGCCCTGATCGAGCGCCTCTGCGAGGAGCTGCTCGCCGATTCAAACGACCAGGTCGTGGCCTGGCGCGGCTCCCACCGCTGGGTGCAGACCTTCGAGCCCGTCCGCCTGGGGGAAGCCGGGGAATCCGGAGACCTGGCGCGGCTCCGCCCCGGCGGCTGCTACCTGATCACCGGCGGGCTCGGTGGCATCGGCCTGTCGATCGCGGAGCTCCTGGCCCGCACGGTGCGCGCCAAGCTCGTCCTGCTCGGACGCTCCGGGTTGCCGGCCTCGCGAGTTCGCCAGGTGGCCCGACTGGAGGACCTGGGAGCGGAGGTCCTGGTCCTCGCAGCCGATGTCGCCTCCGAAGAGGAGATGCGCCGGGCGGTCGGTGCTGCGCGCGAACGGTTCGGGCGGATCGATGGCGTCGTCCATGCCGCGGGCGTCTCGACCGGCGCCTTCCTCCAGCTCCGCTCGGCCGAGGCCGCCGCCGCGGTCCTGGCGCCGAAGGTCCAGGGGACGCGCGTGCTGGAGGCGGTGCTCGGCGACGAGCCCGATTTCCTGGTGGTCTGCTCGTCGCGCAGCGCCCTCTTCGGCCAGGCCGGCGGCGCCGATTACTGCGCGGCCAACGCCTTCCTCGACGCCTGGGCGCACGCCTGCCGGTCGGCCGGCGGCCCGTTCACCCTGGCGATCGACTGGTGCGCCTGGCGGCAGGTCGGCATGCTCGCCGCGGCGGCCGGGCAGGCGCGGCCCGCGGAGGAGCCGGCCGAGCTGGACGACGGTGAGCCGGTCGAGCACCCCCTGTTCGACCGCCGCCGGTCCGAGCCGGGGCGGGACGTCTTCCACACCCGCTTCAGCGCCGCGCGGCAGTGGGTGGCCGACGAGCACCGCATCGCCGGCCAGCCCGTGATCCCGGGCACGACTTACCTGGAGATGGCCCGCGCGGCGTTCGCGCTGCGGCAGGGGCCGGGTCCGGTCGAGCTGCACGACGTCTTCTTCCTGACGCCGGTCCGGCTGCGCGAGGACGAGGAGAAGGAGGTACGTCTGGAGCTCGAAGCCTCGGGGGACGGCTTCGACTTCAAGGTCGCCTGCCGGTCGGGCGCGGGGACCTGGGACGAGACCATGCTCGGCCGGGTGCGCCCGCTCGCTCCGGAGCCCCCGAAGCGGCACGACCTGCCGGAGATCCTCGCGCGCTGCGACCGCGGCCGGGTCCTCGCCGCGGTCGAGGACGAGAAGTACGAGGACCTCGGCCCGCGCTGGCAGACCGTCCAGCAGGCCTGGCTCGGCGACGGCGAGGTGCTGGGCACGCTCGAGCTGCCCGCGCTGCTCGCCGGGGACCTCGCGGCCTGCCATCTTCACCCGGCGCTGCTCGACCGCGCCGCGGGCCTGGGGGAGCAGTTCCTGGTCGACCTGACAGACGGCTTCTACCTGCCGCTCGCCTACCGCAGCCTGAAGATCCGCGCCCCGTTGACGCGGAAGCTCTGGAGCCACGCCCGCCTGCTGGAGGACCGGGACTACTCCCGCAAGGAGACGATCTCGTTCGACGTCGTCCTGATGGACGAGGACGGCACCGAGCTCGTCGAGATCCGCGGCTACGGCAAGAAGCGGGTCAACAACCCGACCGAGCAGCTCCGGGCCCGCTCGCCCCTCGAATCCCAACCCGCCGAGGCGGAGAAGGGGAGCGGCGCCGATCCCTTCGCCCGGGTCCTCGAAATGGGCGTGTCACCCGAGGAGGGGATCGAGGTCTTCCGCCGCCTGCTGGCGCACCGGGTGCCGCCGCAGGTCGTGATCTCGCCCACCGACCTGAACGCTGCTTTGGCGGAGGCCGCGGCGGCGACCTCCTCGAGCCTGCTCGACAAGGCGGCAACCGCTGCGGACATCGAGCCCACAGGCTCCGCGGCCCGGCACGCCCGGCCCGCGCTGAGCACCCCGTATGCCGCGCCCCGCACGGAGCTGGAGGGCCGGATCGCCGCGCTCTGGCGGGAGATGCTGGGCGTCACCGAGGTCGGCCTCCACGACAACTTCTTCGAGCTGGGAGGCGATTCGGTGCTCGGCATCCAGATCGTCGCCCGGGCGCGCCGCGCCGGGTTGGAGATCGCCCCCGGCCAGCTCTTCGAATTCCAGACCGTCGCGCAGCTCGCGGCGGCTCTGGGAGCGGGAACGGTTTCCGAGCCGGACCGGCCGGCGGAGAGCCGCCCTCTCGCGGTCTTCGACCGGGAGCGGCTCGCCACGCTCCTGGCCGAAGTAGCTCTCGATGACATGGAGGACACCTACCGCCTGGCGCCGGTCCAGCAAGGAGTGCTGTTCCACAGCCTCTACGCGCCGCGCTCCGGCGACTATGTGCTCCAGGTGGGTTGGACCGTCGAGGGCGGCTTCGACGCCGAGGCCTTCGATCAGGCCTGGCGCGCGGTGATCGCCCGCCATCCGATCCTGCGCACGGCCTTTTTCTGGGAGGGGCTCGACGAGCCGCTCCAGGTCGTCCGCCGGACTACCGGGCTGCCCTGGACGCGGGTCGACTGGCGCGCCCTGGGCCCCGCCGCGCAACGGGAGCGGCTCCGCGCCTTCCTGGAGGAGGACCGCCGCCGGGGCTTCGACCTGCGGCTCGCCCCCCTGATGCGCCTCGTGGCCTTCGACCTTGGAGGCGACTCCGTCCAGATCGTCTGGAGCTACCACCACCTGCTGCTCGACGGCTGGTCCGTGCCGCTGGTGTTCCGCGAGATCTTCACCCTCTACGCCGGGATCCGGCAGGGGCGGCGCATCGAGCTGCCGGACGTCAGGCCCTATCGGGACTACGTAGCCTGGCTGGAGGCCAACAGCCGCGCCGAGGACGAGGCGTTCTGGCGCCGCGCTCTCGCGGGCTTCACCGCGCCGACCCCGCTCCCCGCGGAGAGGCCGGCCGCCGAGGAGGCCGGGCGGAGTTACCGGCTGTTCCAGGGTGCGCTCTCCCAGGAGCTCTCGGAAGGGCTCCGCGAGCTGTCGCGGCGCCACCGGCTGACCTTGAACACCCTGTTCCAGGGGGCCTGGGCGCTCCTGCTCGGCCGCACCTCGGGCGAGGAGGACGTGGTCTTCGGCGGCGTGGTCTCGGGCCGCCCCCCGTCCCTCCTGGGCGTCGAGCAGATGGTTGGCCTGTTCATCAACACCCTGCCGGTGCGGGTCCGGCTGCGCGGCGACGCGCCCCTCCTCGACGGGCTGCACGAGATCCAGGCCGAGCAGTCGGCGGCGCGCGAGCACGAGCACGTGCCGCTTCTGGAGGTCCAGAAGCACAGCGAGGTGCCGTCGGGCCAGGCGCTTTTCGAGAGCCTGGTGATTTTCGAAAATCTCCCTCAGGGAGAGGACTTGGTCGGGGCCGGGGAGGGTCCCGTGATCCGCGACCTCTTCCGCTCCGAGGGGCGGACCGGCTATCCGCTGACCCTCATGGTCTTCCCGGCCGACCGGACCGTGCTGCACCTGATCGGCGACGCGGACCGGTTCTCCACGGCCGCGCTGCAGCGCCTGGCTGGCCAGCTCGAGACGCTTCTTGCGGCGATCACCGAAGACCCTGCCCGGCGCCCCGGCGACCTCCCGCTCCTCACCGAGGCCGAGCGGCACCAGGTCGTCCACGAGCCCAACGATACGGACGAGGAGACCCTCGCCGCGCGTGCGATCCACGAGCCGTTCGAGGCCCGGGCGGCCGAGGCCCCGGACGCGGTCGCCCTGACGCTCGGCGACCGGTCGGTCACCTACGCCGAGCTCAACGGCCGCGCCGACCAGCTCGCCCGCCACCTGCGCCGGCTCGGCGTCGGGCTGGAGGTGACAGTCGCCCTGGAGGCCGGGCGTTCGCTCGAAATGGTCGAGGGCCTCCTCGGGGTGCTCAAGGCGGGTGGTGCCTACGTGCCGATCGCTCCGGATACCCCGCCGCTCCGCCGGGCTGCGATCCTCGAAGCGACCCGCCCGCGGCTCGTGCTGACCCGGGAGGAGCTGCTCGACCACGGGCCAAGCGAGGACCGCTCCGATCTCCCTCCGCTCGCCGGTCCCGAGGGCCTGGCCTACGTGGTCCACACCTCGGGCTCGACCGGGGCGCCCAAGGGGATCTGCGGCCGGCATGGCGGGGTGGTCAACTACCTGGGCTACCTACTCCGGCAGTGGGATCTGGGACCGTCCGACGTGGCCCTCCAGATCGCGGGGCTGTCGTTCGACGCCTCCCTGCGCGACCTGATCGGGCCGCTCTCGGCTGGCGCCCGGGTCGTGCTGGTCGAGGAGGATGAGGCCCACGATCCCCAGGTACTCCGCCGGGCGATCGAGAGGCATGGGGTGACCTGCCTGCCGAGCGTGGTCCCCACGCTCCTCGCCGAGCTGCTCGATGCGGAAGGGCCTCCTGGCGAATCCGTGAGGCTCGTGCTGGCGAGCGGCGAGCCTCTCCCTGCCGCGACCCGCGAGCGGGCACGCCGGGTCTTCTCTCCCGCGGTCCAGGTCGTCAACCAGTACGGCCCGACCGAGAGCACGCTGACCACGACCGTCCACCGGCTCACGGACGCGGACGCCAGCACCGGCACCGTCCCGGCAGGGCGGCCGATCGCGAACGTCCGCCTTCATGTCCTGGACCGGGACCTCGCGCCGATGCCCCTCGGCGTGGCCGGCGAGCTCTGGATCGCGGGCGCCGGGCTGACCCGCGGCTACCTCGGCCGCCCGGACCTGACGGCCGCGGCCTTCCGGCCCGATCCGCTGAGCGGCCGGCCGGGGGAGAGGATGTACCGCACCGGCGACCTCGCCCGCCGCCGGCCCGACGGCACCCTCGAGATCCTCGGCCGGATCGACCGGCAGATCAAGCTGCGCGGCATCCGGGTCGAGCCCGGCGAGATCGAGAGCGCCCTGCTCGGTCATCCTGGAATTCGCGAGGCCGCGGTCGTGGCCTGGAGCGGAACGGATGACGGACCGGCCGAGCGCCTGGTCGGCTATGTCGCCGTGCGGCCGGCGGAGGAGGGGAGCGCGCCTGATCCTGACCAGCTCCGGGGCTTCCTCCAAGGCCGCCTGCCCGCGGCCCTGGTGCCGGGCGCCTTCGTCGTCCTGGACGCCCTGCCGAAGACACCCAATGGCAAGGTGGACCGCAAGGCCCTGCCGCGGCCCGAGGGGGAGGGCCTGCGCCGGCCGGCGGCGCTCGCCCTGCCGCAGACTCCCGCGGAGATCGCCCTCGCGGAGGTCTGGGCGGACCTCCTCGGCGTGCGGGAGATCGGGCGCGACGACCACTTCTTCGCCCTGGGCGGCGACTCACTGCTCGCCATCCGCCTTCTCGGCAAGGCGCGCCAACGCGGCCTCTCCTTGGAGCTGCGGCAGGTCTTCGCGCACCCCCGCCTGGGGGACCTCGCGGCGGTCGCCGAGGGGAGCGCGCCGCTCGCCGCCGCGCCGCCCCCGGAGACCGGCCCGATCCCGCTCACCCCCAACCAGCACTGGTTCTTCCAGCGGCCGTTCGTCAACCCGCACCACTGGAACGTGAGCCTGCTCTGCGAGGTCGACGAGCTCCTCGATCATCCCCTCGACAAGGCGCGCCTCGCTGCGGCTCTGCGGCACCTGGTCAACTATCACGAGGCGCTGCGCCTCCGCTTCTTCCGCGATAACCGAGAGGGGGAGGGGTGGCGGCAGGTCGCCGCCGAGCCGGACGGGGAGATGCCGTTCTCCACGATCGACCTCTCCGGGCTGCCTGTCGGAGGCCGTCTGCGGGGGGTGGTCGAAGCCGCAGCGGCGAAGGTGCAGCAGAGCCTCCACCTCTCGCAGGGGCCGCTCTTCCGGCTGGTCGCCTTCGAGCTCGGCGCCGGTGTGCCGGACCGCCTCCTTTTCGTGGGACACCACCTGTCGCTCGATCACGTTTCGGTCCGCCTCCTCGCCGAGGACCTGGAGGCGATCTACCGCCAGCTCGTCCAGCGCGGGCCGGGCGAGGAGGTCCGCGTCCCTCCCCGGCTCGTCTCGTTCAAAACCTGGTCCGAGCGGCTCACGGCCTGGGCCGGCTCGCCCGAAGCCGAGGCGGAGGCGGACTGGTGGCTGGGGCTCCCCTGGGAGCGCACCGTCCGCCTGCCGCTGGACCATCCCGGCGGCCACAACACCGCCCGCTCCCGCCGCGCCGTGTCGACCGCCTTCAATGCCGGGGAGACCGAGGCCCTCCTCCGTGAACTGCCGCGGGAGCTGGGCGTCACCGCCGAGGAGGTGCTCGCGACCGGGATCGCAGACGCGCTCGCCCGCTGGACCGGGAGCCCCGTGCAGCTCCTCAGTCTCGTCGGCCACGGTCGGCACCCGGTCTTCGCGGACCTCGACGTCACGCGCACCATCGGCTGGTTCGCCATCGACCATCCGGTCGTCCTGGAGCTGCCCGAGGCGGACGACCCCACCGAGCGCCTGCGGGGGGTGGCGGCGCAGCTCCGGAGAGTCCCCCGCGAAGGCCTCGGCTATGGCGTCCTGCGCTACCTGAGCCGCCATCCGGAGATCGCGGCGGCGATACGCCGGCTTCCCGCGGCCGAGGTCCATTTCAACTACCGGGGCAACCAGGGAATCCGGCCGCCGCGGCCGGACTCGCTGCTGCGCGTGTCTGCCGGGTCGCTCGGGGCCTTCGCCGATCCGTCGACCACCCGGCCCGCCCTGGTCTACGTCTCCGCCGCGGTCGTCGACGGCCGGCTGCAGATCGACTGGACCTACAGCGAGAGCTGCCACCGCCAGAGCACGATCGAAAAGCTCGCCGAGCACGGCCGGGAGGCCCTGCGGTCCCTGCTCGCACCCGGCGGCGGACAACAAGTTCGTTCCGAGATCCAGAAAGGAGAACAGAGATGGTTTCGCTGAGCTTCCTGCGCCACCGGGGGCCCGTCACCGGTGTGGCCGCCGTCCCGGGGACCGACAAGGCCGTGACCTCGGCCTATGACGGGGCAGTCGCCCGGTTCGATCTGAAGACCGGGGAGGTCGAGCTCCTGGGCTATCACCGCCACCTCGTCAACCGCCTGATCGTCGATCCGTCCGGCCGCCGGGCCGCCTCCTGCTCGTCGGACTACACCACCTGCATCTGGGACCTGGAGACCGGCCGGCCCCTGCGTGTGCTGCGCGGGCACAGCGACGACGTTGAGGACTTCGTCTTTGCCGGCGACTCGGTCGGCGTCTCGGCGTCGCGCGACCACCGCGTGCTCGTCTGGGACCTCAATACGGGCGCCATCCTCCGCATCCTCGAAGGCCACGAGAAGGACGTCCTGTCGCTCGCCTACCAGGACGGCCGGATCTACTCCTCGGGCGACGACAAGACGCTGCGGGTCTGGGACCTCGACACCGGCGAGCTGCTGAGCGTCTGGGGGCCGTTCGAGAACGAGACCGACACCTGCGCCATCGACCCGGTGCACGGCCGCGCCATCCTCGGCTGCGACGACGGCGCGATCCGCATCTTCGACACCGGCACCGGCGACCTCGTCCGCGAGATCCCTGCCCACACCTCCGGCATCAAGAAAGTTACGGTGTCGCCGGCCACGGGGGACGTCCTGTCGGCGGCCTACGACCGCAAGCTGATCGTCTGGGACGGCGAGACCTTCGAAGAAAAGCTCCGCCTGGAGCGCGTCCCCTCGGTCTGGGAGCGCTCGCTGAGCTGGACCCCGGACGGCTCGCAGATCGTGGCCGGCACCTTCGACGGCACGGTCCTGGTCTGGGATGCCGCCTCGGGCCGGCTTTCGCGGGAAGTGGGCCGGATCGACGAGGAGCCGGGCAACGCCTGCTTCAACGAGGCCTCGGCGTCCTCCGGCGGCACGGTCGCCCTGGTGAGCGACGACGGCTACATCCGCCTCGGCCGGCTCACCCCGGACGAGGCCTCCTGGAGCGCCCGCATCGAGCCTGCCTCGGGCCGCATGCTGATGAACGCCGTGACCCTCGACGAGGAGTACGGCATGGTGGTCGGCGGCGCGCACGACAACAAGATCCACATCTACCGCCTGGCGGACGGCAACCTGCGCGACGGCATCGAGGTCTTCCTCGGCGAAGGGCCGATCAACACCATCCGCATCGCCCATCACCCGGGCTACGAGCGCGAGTCGTTCGTCGGCTGCTACAGCAGCGCCATCGTGCGCGTTGGCCCCGACGGCCAGGTGCGCGGCAAGATCCACGTCCACGAGGGCGCCGTCAAGTCGCTACGCCTGCACCCGGCGAAGACGATGGGCGTGAGCTGCGGCGCCGACGGCCTGCTGCTCGGCTGGAGCTTCGAGGGCGAGCTCCTGGAGAGCTACCTCGGCCACACGGCCATCATCAACGACGTCGATCTCGACCCGAGCGGCGAACGGCTCGCCAGCGTCTCGCGCGACTTCACGGTCAAGGTCTTCCAGCTCGACAACGGCAAGCTCCTGCACTCGATCCCCCTCGGCCGCCGCTCGCTCAAGTCGCTCTGCTTCTGGGACGAGGACACGGTCGTGGTCGGCGATTACTGGGGGACGGTGATCCGCGTCGAGCTCGCCAGCGGCAAGGTGACGCGCCGGGAGATCGCGGGCAACGGCATCAGCTCGCTCGCGCGCAGCGGCGATCACGTGGTGGCGACCTCCTACGACGGCGGCGCCTACCTGGTCGCGCCCGGTGACCTGTCCGTGGTCCAGGTCGCACGGGCGATGCAGCAGCGGGTCGACGACCGCAAGGTGGCCTGAAGGTCCGGACGCTTGGCGCCGCCCTCCTGAGGGGGGTGGCCGATGAGGTTGACCATGAGACTTGCACCGATCGAAGAAGCGCTGGCCGATTTCCGCAACGGGCGGGAGATCGTCCTCGTCCGCGACGAGGAGCACACCGCGGAGGGCTATCTGCTCGCCGCGGCCGAGAAGGCGTCGGCCGAGAGCCTCGCCTTCCTGCTGCGCCACGGTCCGGGAGTCCTCGGGCTCGCCATGACCCCCGAGCGCCTCGACACCCTGGGCATCATCCCGGTGCCCTTCGATCAGAGCGCCGCGCCGTTCTCCCCGGCCGCAGGGCCGGTCTCCCCGGAGGAGGATGGGGATGATGTCCTGGCCCGGGTCGCGGCGCAGCACGCGGTGGCCCTCCAGCACCTGATCCAGCTCGCCGCGGGCGAGGAGGTCCTGATGCCGGAGGGGATCGTCCCGCTGCGGGCGGCGTGGGGCGGCATCCTGGTCTGTCCAACCCCGGTCGAGGCGGTGCTCGACCTGGCCCGCCTGGCCGGGCTCCGGCCGATGGGCCTCGTCTGCAAGCTCTCCCTGCATCCGGTCGACGAATTCGCCGGCCGGCACCACCTGAAAGTGGTCGGCATGACCCGCCTGATCGACCACTGCCGCCGGCAGGCCCATGGCAAGCTGGTGCGCCTGCCGGCGCCGGCGCGCCTGCCTACCCGCTACGGGGTCTTCAGCGCGCTGGCCTACGAAGAGCCCCTGACCGGCCTGCAGCACATGGTCCTGGTGCGGGGCGAGGTGGGGAACGGCACCCCGGTGCTGACCCGCATCCACTCCGAGTGCCTCACCGGCGATGCCCTGGGGTCGCTACGCTGCGACTGCGGCCCCCAGCTCGACCTCGCCCTGCAGCGGATCGCCGAGTCCGGCCACGGGGTGCTGCTCTACCTGCGGCAGGAGGGGCGGGGGATCGGTCTCTACAACAAGCTCAAGACCTACACGCTCCAGGAGCAGGGGCTCGACACGGTCGAGGCCAATGAGCGGCTGGGGTTCCCTCCCGACCTGCGCGACTACGGCATCGCCGGCCAGATCCTGCGCGACCTGGGAGTGCGCGAGATCCGCCTCCTCACCAACAACCCCAAGAAGATCCGGAGCCTGGAGGACGGGGGGGTGCGCGTGGTCGAGCGCGTGCCGCTGGTCGTCTCCGCCTCGCCGGAGAGCTCCTTCTACATGCAGACCAAGCGGGAGAAGATGGAGCACCTGCTGACCGAGGAGGAGATCGGGCCGGTCCTGTCCCGCAAGCGGGACTTCCAGGGCCTGCTGCGTTTCGTGGTCCTTGCCGCGCCGCGGACCGGCAGCAACTGGCTCTGCACGCTGCTCGACTCCCACCCGGAGATCCTCTGCCACCACGAGATCTTCAACCCGGAGCGGATTCTTTATTCGCTTTCCTGCCGCGGCAAGCTGGACCTGGGGACGCTGGAGCAGCGCAACCGCGATCCGCTCGGCTTCCTCGACCGGGTCTGGGATGCCTGCTCCGGCTATCGGGCCGTCGGCTTCAAGCTCAACCGCGGGCAGAACGAAGCGGTCTTCCGCGCGGTGCTGGCCGATCCGGACGTCCGCAAGATCGTCATCCGCCGCCGCAACCGGATCAAGACCTACGTCTCCGAGGTCATCGCCGAGCGGACGGGGGAGTGGGAGAGCTATCCGGGGATCCCGCTGAGCGAGGAGAAGCCCTCCGTCGACGTGGACCTCGCGGCGCTGCGCCGGCACATCGAGCTCAACGAGACCTATTACAGCCGGATCTGCAACGCCCTGCGCTCCATGGGCCAGAGCTGGCTGGAGCTGACCTACGAGAAGCTGACCACCGAGGAGGAGCGCCTGCGCCTGCTCCACTTCCTGTCCGTGACGCCGGAAGTGACGCTGCGGGAGTCGACCCGCAAGCAGATCTCCCAGGACCTGCGGGACCTGATCGCCAACTTCTCCGAGCTCGGCGCCCTGCTCCGCGGCACCGAGCTGGAGGCCGACCTCACGGCGCCCGGGCTCTGAGGATGAGCGGGCCCGCCGCCTCTCCCACCCCCCCCTCCGGCCCGCGCCGGAACCTGGAAGAGACCGCGCTGGTCTTCGAGGAGGCCAGCCTTGCGCTCTTCCGCCACGCGCCGCTCTACCGCGCGCTGAGCGCCGGGGCGGCCCGCGATCCGTTCCTGCTCGGGCTCGCCGCCCGCTCCCGGCCGGGGCAGTCCCCGGCTCTCATGCTGCTCGCGGCGGTCCACGACCTGATCCTCCGCGGCGTCTCCCATCCGCTCTCCGCCGTCTACGCGGACCTGGCCGCGGGCCGGCCGCCAGAGGAGGATCCGTTCCCCCTCTTCCGCGACTTTTGCGCCGAGCACGCGGAGACGATCCAGCCGCTCGTCGAGTCCCGCAGCGTCCAGACCAACGAGGTCGGCCGCTCGGTCTATATCCGCCTGGGGCTGGAGTGGCTCGGGCTGCGCTACGGCGCGCAGCCGGTTAGCCTGGTGGAGATCGGCGCCAGCGCGGGTCTCAATCTCTGTTGGGACCGGTACGCCATGCAGCTCGTCCTTCCGGACGGCGATCTGTGGGCGGGGGACACGGCGTCGCCGGTGCGGCTGCGCTGCGAGGTGCGGGAGGGCACGATCCCCCGCCAGCGGGGAGCCCAGGCGCCGGCGATCGCCGAACGGCTGGGCCTGGAGCTCGATCCACCCAACCTGGAGAGCCCCGACGAGGTGCGCTGGCTCACCGCCCTTCTCTGGGCCGATCACCCCGACCGCATCGCCCGTTTCCGCGCCGCGGTCGAGCTGGCGCGCCGCGCGCCCTGGCCCGTGGTGCGGGCCGATGTGTGCCGCGACCTGGCCCGCTGCTGCGCCGACCTGCGCTCCGACACCCTGCTGTGCGTGGTGCACACCTACCTGACCACCCAGCTCACCCCGGAGCTCCGCCGCGGCCTGGAGGAGCAGCTCACCCGGCTGTCCGAGGATCGCGAGGTCGTCCAGATCGGCGCCGAGCAGCCGCAGGGGGATACCCGGCTCGCCGCCGCCGTCTGGCGGGACGGGCGGATGGAGCGGGAAGAGTCGCTGGCGACCGGAGACCCCCACGCGCGGTGGATCTCCTGGCTGGCGGGAGGAGGGAACGCCGGGTGAGGCTCCTCTACACGGACACCTTCACGGCCTACCCCCTGGGCCTCGCCGGGGGGCACCGCGTCGTCCATACGCTGCTCCGGCTCCTCCTCGAGCGGGGGGTCGAGTGCCGGACGATCGTTCCCAGGTCGGCCATCGGAACGCCCCGTCCCGAGTACTTCCCCAAGCGGGCCGACTTCGCGACGCTGGGCGTCCGCGAGTTCCGCGACGAAGGAGACCGCTGGTATTTCGACTGCGGCTACCCCATCTGGATCGTCGACGCCATCGATCCGGCCCTGGAGTCGGCCTTCGCGGGCTTCGCGCCGTCGGTGATCTTCACCACGAGCGCCGATCCAGTGCCCATCGCGCGCCTGGGCCAGGCCCACGGCGTCCCGACCGTCTGCTTGGTCCAGGACGTCCGCTTCAAATCGGAAGGGGTCCAGGCGGTGGCCGCTGCCGGCGGCCGGCTCCTCGCCTGCTCGCGCTACATCGCGCGCTGGGTGGAGGAGAGGTCCGGGGTCCTGCCGGAGGTCCTCTACCCCCTGGTGCCGGCCGAGGAATACCGGGTCGAGCCCAGTCCCGACGGCTCCATCCTCATGATCAATCCGCATCCGCTCAAGGGTTTCGAAACCTTTCTCGGCATCGCGCGCCTGCTTCCGGAGGAGCGCTTCCTGCTCGTCGAGAGCTGGCCGCTCAACGACGACCTCCCGGCCGTCCGTGCAGCCCTGGAAGGCCTGCCCAATGTCCGCTTTCTGCCGCGGGTCGCCGACATCCGGCAGGTCTACCAGCAGGGCTGGCTCCTCCTCGTCCCCTCCATCGTGGAGGAGGCCGCCGGCCGGGTGGTCCTCGAAGCCCAGTGGAGCGGGATTCCGGCACTGGTCAGCGAACGCGGCGGGCTGCCGGAGATGGTCGGCACCGGAGGTTTGGTGATCTCCGACTACCTCAATCCCCAGGCCTGGGCGGAGGCGATCCGGAGCATGCGGGAGCCGCGGGCGCGGGAGCGCTTCGCGCAGGGGGCGCGGGAGAACGCCGAGCGCGAAGAGTTTTCACCTGGCTACGTCGTCGACCGCCTGCTCGGCATTTTCCGCGAAACTGTCGCCGCCTTGCCGCGGTGACTCAGCCGTAAGGCTCGCGAACGCCCGCACGTCGACCCGGTGGAGCAGAAAGCGGTCCGTGGACGGCGTGTTGCGGCCCGGGATCGTGGAGAGGGCGCAGGTGTATCCGACCCGGCGCGCCACCTCGGGAGCCACGGTGCCGACGTGCTCCGCCCCGCCGTACGGATAGGCGAAGGCGATCTCCTCGAGACCGAGCCGGGAGCGGAGGTCGTCGCGGGCGCCGGCGATCTCGTCCTCCAGGTCGCGCGGCGCCAGCCGGCTCAGGGTCCGGTGCAAACGGGTGTGGGACCCGATCTCGATGCCGGCGTCCAGGAGCTGCCCGATCTCTTCCCAGGTCAGCATGCGGAACCTCTCCTCCTGGGTCGCGGCCCAGGCGCGGATCTCCTCGGGTGACACCTCCAGCGCCGCCAACACCTGGTCGTGCCAGCGCCGGCGGTTTTCTTCGGAGGCGAGCTTCAGCTTCTCCGAGACGTGCTTCAGAGCGCGATTGCGGCTCGCAGGGTCCGCGACCGGTTGGGGCGGATCACCCCAGAAGCCGAGGTCCACCTCCGTGCGGCGGGTCAGCCGGAACGCCGCTTCGACGAAGGCAAACCACGGCAGCTCGCTCTCCGCGGGGGCGCCGCAGCAGCCGGTCACCACGAAGACGGTGGCGGGAATCCCCCAGCGGGAGAGCACCGGAAGGGCGTGGGCGAGGACGCCGTGGAAGCCGTCATCGAACGTCACCGCGACGCCCAGCGGATCCGGCGTGCCTTCGTCCAACTGGCGCAGCAGCCCGGCCAGCGGCAGCGGGTGGAAGTGGCGGGCGAGAAACTCCATCTGCCGGTCGAGCTCGTGCTGCGCCACGCGGAGCGACGGCCAGTCGAGGGCGTCCGGCTCTTCGCCGAGGACGTTGTGGTAGGTGAGCACGAACATGGCTCATGCTAGCAGCGGCGCGGTGTCAAAGAACCATGACTCCGTGGAAACGGCCCTGGCACGGTCGCTCGCACCGCTGGCGGACCGGCTGCAGACATCTGTCCGGCGTCCGCCCGCCCCTCACTGGCATGCTCGGGACCTCAGCCGTCGCCAAGCTGCCCCTGAGGGAGGCGCATTGTCCCCTGGGGGCACCCTGCCGGCCCTTGAGGTCACGCTGCTGGCCCTTGAGGGAAGCGTGCTCGCCCTCAGGAGCACCATGCTCGCCCTCAGGGGCAACATGCTCGCCCCCAGGGGCAGCGTGCTCGCCCCTGAGGGAGGCGTGCCGGCCCTTGAGGGCAACGCGGCCTCCCTTGAGGGCCATCTGCTCGCCCTTGAGGGCCATCGGCCGGCCCTCAGGGGCCATCCGCTGCGCTTCGAGGGCCATTCCTGACCGTAAGTCTTGGAACTAGCTAGAGATCCGTCCGCAGGAGCATGACCAGCTCCTGGAGCTGCTCGGTCCCGGGGACCTCGCCCGAGGCGCGGATCTTCCCCTCCCGCAGGACCTTCAGCAAGTTGAGCTCGCCGTGGACGATGCCGAGCAGGTCGGCGGCGTCGATCGCGATCGTCGTCGCGGCCTGCTCGCCGCCGGGAATGACCACAAAGTCTCCATCGCGCACCTCCAGCACCCAGGCGCCGCCGCCGTCTCCTCCCACCACGAAACGGTAGGAGGAGCCGATCGCGGAGAGCTTCTCCGGCCGGCTGCGCAGCCGCTCCGGCAGATGGGTCTCGAACACCCAGCGCGGCCCGTCGGGCGAGGCGGCAGTCTGCGGCGCGGCGGCCTGCGCGGCCGGTGTGGACGCGGCGGGCCTGGCGGGCGGCAGGGCGTCATAACCGAGCTGGCCCAGGAGCTCGTGGACCCGGGACTGGAGAGCCGGTCGCAACGCAAAGGGGATGTCGCGGCCTGCCCCCACGCTGTCCTGCCGGATGCGGCCCGCGAACTGGACGTTGCTGTCGCCGATCCCGGCGTCGTGCCGGGTGGTGAAGACCGCACTGAGAAGGGCCGGGTCCCAAGGCAGGCCGAGGAAGGAGAACAGGGCCGCGGAGGTCGCCTCCGGCGCGTCCACCAGGTCCTCGTACCGGATGCGGAAGCACTGCTCCGGCCGCTGCCGCTCGAAGTCGAGAAGCGCCGAGGTGCCGTCCGCCCAGTAGCGGACGATCGCCTCCAGGATGTCGCGCGGGCTCTGCCGCACGTAGTCCACCAGGACCGGCATGAAGCCGTAGCGGCAGTTCTCCAGGCAGGAGTGGGCCACGTCCGCGAAGTGGCGATGCAGGCAGAGGAAGCGCGCCTCCGGGTACAGCCCGGCGACCAGGTCGAGATGCTCGAGATTGCCGGGCGACTTCTCGCACCAGATCTTCTTTCCTCTTTGCGCCGTGGCCGCGTCCAGCAGGCCGGAGATCGTGCCGCGCACGTGCGCCAGCACCTCGGGGTCCTGCCGCGCGGCGTGAAGCGCGACCTTCCGGCCTTGCAAACTGGAGCAGGCCAGATAGAGATCGCTCGCCAGGCGGCCGAGGTTCAGCTCGGGTGGGGCGTAGACGTCCGGATGCGTGTCGAGCACCAACCGCAGCAGCGTTGAGCCCGTGCGGGCGCAGGAGAGGACGAAGACCGGGGCGTTTTCAGGGGTCATGGCACGATCTCGACCAGCTCCATCATGCCCATGTCCTCGTGGACGGCGTTGTGGCAGTGGAGCATGAATTTTCCAGGGAAGTCGCGGTACTTCGTGCGGAACACCACTTCCTGGGTGGGATATCCGCTGTCCTTGCCACCCACCAGGATGGTGTCCTGCCAGACCGGGTGGGCGAGCTTTTTGCCGTTGATCGCGATCACCTGGAACGGGTTGACGTGGATGTGGAACGGGTGCAGGAAGCTGGTCCCCCGGCCCACCTTGACGGTCCACTCGTCGACAGCCCCCAGCTTGAGCCGGCGCGGGCCGTTGCGTGGATCGAACGGCCGGCCGTTGACCATGTATTTGTCGCGGTCGATCGACAGCTCGGCCGTCTGGCGCCCTGGTTTGGCGAAGCTCGCGAGGCTGGGGTAGGGGGCCAGGGGTTTCAGAGACGCCTCCGAGGGGAGGGCCATGGCGAGCTTCTCGCCGGCGACCCGGACCTCGGCCACGATCTGGACGCGGCTCCGCGCTCCGGGTCCGGCGGGCCGCACCTCCCGTTTCACCAGGTAGTACGTCCCCGGCGTCTTGACCTGGACCAGGACGTCCGTGCGGTTGCCGGCCCCCAGCTCGAACGCGGTCAGGGCCTCGCGCCGGCCGGTGGTGATGCCGTCCACCGCGATCCGGTGAAGGGTCTGCGCGGCGTTGCGGACGTCCACCAGGGAGAGGCTCAGCGCCTCCTTGGCTCCGCCGTGGACGAAGCGCCAGCGCTGCACCTCGCCCGGCCGCAGCTCGAGGCGCGGCTTCAGCCGGCCGTTGACCGTGGTCAGGGCGCGCACGTCGTCGAAGGCGATGTCCTTCCACTCGACCGTCCCCTTCCGGCTGTAGGGGAACTGTTGCAGGACGAGCAGGCGCTCGCGCGCCGCCCGGATCTCCGGCACCCGGTCGATGTCCCCTTCGACGATCAGCGCGCCGGCCATGCCGTTGGCGAGCTGCACCGCCGTCGAGCCGTGCTTGTGGGCGTGGTAGTAGAAAACGCCCGGCGGGTGGTCCTTGGGGATCGCGAAGCGGTAATGCATCCGGCGCCCGGGCGGCACCTCGATCAGCACGTTGTCGCTGTTGCCCGCCGGCGAGACGTGCAGACCGTGGGTATGCAGATTCGTGGTGTTCAGGCTGTGCGGCCCGTTGCGATGCTGGTGGACGGGCGGCTCGGCCGGGAGCTGATTCAGAAGATCGACCTTCACCACGTCCCCGGGCCGAAAGCGGAGCGTCGGGCCGGTCAGGGCGCCCTCATAGGAGCGCAGGCGGACCGGATCGTTGCCGATCCTGTGCTGGGCGTAGGCCACGCGGAGCTGCGTCTTGAGCTGCCCCTCGACCGAGCGCCGCACCTGGGGCTCGGCAAAGGCCGTCGCCGGGAATTGGAAGAGATCCGCTTCGGCGAGCCCGGCGGCAGCCTCCGCCGTCGCCGCCGCGGCCCAGACGGGCGCCCGCAGGCCGGAGAGGAGCAGCACGCCGCCCAGCCCCGCCGCGCCCTTCAGGAGCTGGCGCCGCGTACAGAGCTCGGGTCCGTCGTGCTGCGGGTCTGCCAAGGTCGTCCTCCCGTGGAATCTACCATCTCCGGGCTCTTTCGGGAATGCACACCACGCTATACTCGCCAGCCGCGAAGAGGATCGATCCGGTGCGGAAATCCACCATGAAAACAGCCGTCTTCTACGGCGGGCGCGACATCCGCATCGAGGAGATGGCCGTGCCCGTGCCGGGTCCCGGCCAGGTCCTCGTCGAAGTGGGCGCCGCCGGCATCTGCGGCTCGGACCTGCACCGCTACCGGGGGCACGACCCCTGGGGCTCGATCGGTACCGGCCCGCGCCGCACGGGCCATGAGCTGGCTGGTAGGGTCGTCGAGCTCGGCCCTGATGTCGAAGGCCTTATGGTGGGCCAGCGGGTGGGGATCGAGCCGACCCAGCTCGCCGGCTGCGGCACCTGCCGTCTCTGCCGCTGCGGGGACTATCACCTCTGTCCGCGGAAGCCCCTGCACAAGGGAAGGCGGCGCACCAGCGCCGGGTTTTCGGAGCTGGATCTCGCCCTGGCCGGCAACGTCTTCCCCCTGCCCGACATCCTCTCCTTCGGGGTTGCCTCGATGATCGACGTCTACGCCTGTGCCGTGCACGCCGTCCACCGCACGCCCGTGGCGGACGCCAACGCCGTGGTCGTCCTCGGCACCGGCCCCGTCGGCCTGGCCCTGGGGCAGGTGGCCCGCGCCCTGGGCGCCCGGAACACGATCCTGGTAGGCCGCCGGGAGGAGCCGCTGGCGCGGGCGCGGGAGGTGGGTGCGGCCGATCTCGCTTTGGACCTCAGCCGGGTCGAAGACCTCGGCGAGGCCGTGCGCGATCTCACCCGCGGCGAGGGGGCCGACGTGGTCTTCGAGACCGTGGGCGGCAGCGGCGACACCGTACGCCAGGCGGCGGAGGCCGCTGGACGCGGAGGCGTCGTCGTCGTCCTCGGCGCCTTCGTCGGCGACGTGGCCCTCGGCTATCGCGAGGCCAACGAGAAGGAGATCACCCTCCGCTGGTCCAACGGCTATTCGTCCTGGCGCGGCGAGCGCGAATACCGGACGGCCCTCGACCTGATGGCCGCGGGGCGGGTCGACGCCGAGCCTCTCGTCACCCACCGCTTCCCCCTGGAGCGCATCGGCGAAGCGTTCGCCGCCGCGGACGACAAACAAAGCTCGGGCGCCATCAAAGTGGTCATCGAGCCGAAAGCCTCATGAGCCATCTCATGAGCAATCCGTCCATCTTCTTCACCGCACCCGGCCAGGTCGAGATCCTGGACCGGCCCGTGCCACAGCCGGTGGCCGGGGAGGTCCTGATCCGCACCCGCCGCTCACTCATCAGCACCGGGACCGAGCTGACGCTCCTCTCCGGCCAGGCGCGCGACAGCTCGGTCTGGGCCGGCCTCAGCCGCTATCCGCAGCAGATTGGCTATAGCAACGTGGGCGATGTGGTCGAGGCGGGGGAGGGCGTCGATCCCACCTGGGCGGGGAAGCGGGTCGAGACCCATACCCGCCATGCCCTCTGGGTGACCTGCCCGGCCGACAAGCTGCGCGCCGTGCCCGGCGAGGTCTCCGACGAAGAGGCCACCTTCAGCAGCCTGGCCGAGGTGGCGATGAACGGACTGCGCCGCGTGGGCCTCACCTGGGGCGAGAGCGTCGCCGTCTTCGGCCTCGGCCTCCTCGGCCAGCTCGCGGTCCGGCTCTGCGCCCTGGCCGGCGCCGGCCCCGTCTTCGGCATCGAGCCCTCGGACTTCCGCCGGGGCCTGATGCCGCAAGGGCCGCTCTTCCACGCCCTGGACGGCCAGGGAGACCTCGAAGCAACGGTCCGCCGCCTCAACGCCGGGCGTGCTCTCGATGTCGTCGTCGAGCTGACCGGCAATCCCCAGGTGATCCCGCAAGAGCCCGTCCTCCTGCGCGACCAGGGCCGCCTCCTCCTCCTGAGCAGCCCGCGGGACGCGACCCTCTTCGACTTCCACGACCTCTGCAACCGCCGCAGCCTCACCATCGTCGGAGCGCACGGCTTTTCTCATCCGCCCGTCGAGACCCCGAACACCCCCTGGACCGGCCGCCGCCACGGCGAGCTCTTCCTCGCCCACATTGCCGCAGGCCACCTGTCCGTCCGCGAGCTGGTCAGCCACCGCTTCCCCTACGACCGCGCCGCCGACGCCTATGGCCTCCTCGCCGAAAGGCGCGAGGAGGTCATGGGCGTGGTCTTCGAGTGGGGTTGACGTTCGCTTTTACGAATCCCTTACAGCGCGGGGGCGCCGAGTTGGTGTAGAGTAGGGCGCCCGAGCTGCTGCCCTGTTGCAGACCTCTCGAAGGAGGACAGAGATCGTGAATCGCAAGTCACTCACCCTGGCTCTCGCGCTGGCGCTGCTGGCGCCCGCCCTGGCTTCGGCCGAAGCCGTGGTCTACAAGGTCGACCCCGACCACAGCGCCGTCAGCTTCAGCATCCGGCACTTCGTCTCGAACGTTCCCGGCCGCTTCAAGGAGTTCGAACGGGACGATCAAGTACGACAAGCAGAACCCGGCGGCGTCCAGCGTCGAGTTCACCGTCCCCGCGGCGTCCATCGACACCGGCAACGCCGACCGCGACAACCACCTGCGCGGCGCCGACTTTTTCGACGTCCAGAAGTTCCCGAGCCTCACCTTCACCAGCACCGAGGTGAAGGCCAAGGACGCCGACACCCTGGACGTCACGGGCGACCTGACCATGCACGGGGTGACCAAGCAGGTCACCATTCCAGTGGATGTCCTGGGGACGTTCAAGACCCCGAACGGCGTGAAGGCCGGCTTCGAGACGAGCTTTACGGTCAACCGCAAGGACTACGGGGTGGTCTGGAACCGCGTGCTCGATGCCGGTCCCGTGCTGGGCGACGACGTCAAGGTCAACATCTCGATCGAGTTCGAACCTCCAAGCCGCGGCTCCCGCCAAGTAGAGCCCGCTTTCTGCGCCCAGGAAACGGCCGGCGTCCTCGCCGGCCGTTTCTGTTTACCCCTGATGTGGGCTACGATAGGGGTTCAACAAGGTCTTGATCTCCGTGATCGCGGGACCCTTGGGGAAGGCGCATGGCTTTACACCCAACCTCGTTTGGCTCGGACCGTCCACCCTCCGGCTCGGAGAGGGGGAGGCCCGTCAACGAATGGATCGAGAGGTGGCAGGCGGGCGTGGAGATGGAGGAGAGCTTCCACCTGATCTTCTGCCGGTACTCGCGCCTGGTCTTCTCGTTCTTCGCCAAAAGGGGGTTCTCGACCGAGGAGTGCCAGGACCTCGTCCAGGAGACCTTCCTGCGGGTGTACAGGAGCCTGGCGAATTTCAGGGGTGCGGCGCGTTTCGAGACCTGGCTATGGCAGATCGCCGCGAACGTCTACCGCAACACCCTGCGCAGCCAGTCGACCCAGAAGCGTGATGCCGAGATGGTGTTGCTGGACGAGGCCCTGGGAGGCTCACCGGAGGAAGGGGACCGTACGACGTTGCTGGAGGCCGGAGGACGTGGGCCGCTCGAAGGCGTGCTGGCGGAGGAGAGAGCGAGGCTGCTCTACGGCGCCCTGGACGACCTGCCGACCCAGATGCGCCGCTGCGTCCTCCTGCGTCTGGACCAGGACCTCAAATACCGAGAGATCGCGGAGCTGATGAAGGTCTCGATCGACACCGTGAAGGCGCATCTGTTCCAGGCCCGGCAGGCCTTGAAGGCCAAGCTGGGCGATTATTTCGACGATCCCGGATTCTGACGGCGAGAAGAGAGTGGACGCAAAGCCGCCCCTCGGGCCCACCCTGCGAGCGCTGGCCGACAAGGCCCGGCGCGGCCTGGACGATCACCCCACTCCCGAAGAGCTGGTCGCCTATCGCGCCGGCGAGCTGACCCCGCCGGATGACGAGCGGATCCAGGACCACCTGGCGCTCTGCCCCGACTGCTCGCAGTTGCTGCTGGACCTGAAGGAGTTCGAGAACGGCAAGCCGGAGGAGGCCGGCCTGTCCGACGCCCAGGTCGAGGCAGCCTGGCGGCGGTTGCGGCCGCGGTTGGAGGAGCGGAAGATCTTGACGAGCCGGCGGTGGTTCGCCGCGCCGCAATTCGCCTACGGGCTGGCGGCGGCGCTGCTCGTCTGTACGGTGGGGCTGTCGGTCTGGGTGGTTGCGTTGCGGCGGACAATCGAGGAGATCAACCAGCCGCAGGTGAACGTCGCCTATGCCGACCTGTACGCTCCTGACGAAGTCAGGCGCAGCGCGGGTCCGCAAGATGCTGAGAACGTAGTGCCGCCCGGCGGCTTGAGCTTCGTTCTCATGGTCCATGCCTGGAATGCGCCGGCATTCTCCGAGTACGAGGCGGTGTTCCGGCGGACCGGCGATGGCGGCAAGCCAGTCCTCGTCAAGCCTGGGCTGACACGCAATGAGGAAGGCATTCTTTCCATGGAGCTGTCGCGGCAGCACTTTTCCCCTGGCAGCTACCAACTGGAGCTCTACGGCGGCAGCGGACCGCAGCGATCGCTTGTCGACACCTATGATTTCGAAGTCGCCCCTCCCACCTGAATCGAATCGATGTGAGACCGCGGACATCATCGACAGCTTGGGTTGTCGTCAGCCTCCTTGGCCTTGAGGCTCTTGCCCTCAGCTCCGGCCTTCCAGTTCGCTCATCATCCCCGGGAACGCCGAAGGTTCCCGCGCGCCGGCTCTGGCCCGGCGATGCCGTCCAGGGGAAGCTGCGCGGCGGGCAAGACCTCCAGGCATATGAGATCCCGTTGAAGGCCGGGGAGGCTCTCCGGGGAAAGATTGCCAGCCGTGGCATCGATCTCCGGGTCACCCTCTTCAGTCCCACGGGAGAGTGTCTGCTCGATCTGGAAGCGCCTGGTAGTGGCCTGCTGCCTCCGGAGCCCCTCCTTGCGGTTGCTGAGGTCAACGGAGGCTACCGGCTGGAGCTCGGCTCGAGCCGGGCAGGCATCTATGCCCTCTCGCTCGAGACCTCCCGTCGCGCCACATTGACAGACCGCCGCCGGGCTCTCGCGGCAATCCACCTTTCGCGAGGCCTTGCCTCGCGCCGGGAACCCTCGGCCAAGGCGCACCGTCATACGATCAGAGAGCTTGAACGCGCCTTCGATCTCTGGGATGCGGCCACCGAGCCCCGGGAGCGGGCGCTCACGCTCCTCTGGCTCGGCAGCAGCTATGAGAACCTCGGAGAGCATCAGAAAGCGCGCAACCTCTTCGAACAGGCATTGCCTTTGTTCCTCGCCGCAGGAGATCGGGCCGGCGAGGCGCTGCTTGTTGACGCCATCGGCCGGTCGCGCTACCACCTCGGTGACCTCGAACAGGCTCTCGGGGCCTATCTCCGGTCTCTTTCCCTCTATCAACAACTCGGCGACGGCCCTGGTGAGGCCGACACCTTGAGCAACATCGCCCTGGTCTACAAGAGGCGAGGGAGAGTCCAGGACGCCCTTGCCTTCTACCATCGGTCGCTCGCCCTCTGGAGGAAGCTCGGAGGGCGCGGGAACCAGGCCATCATCCTTTCCAACATCGGTCAAGTGGACCTGGCCATGGGGAGGCCGTCCGAGGCTCTCCGCTCCTTCCAGGAGGCGCTCTTGCTGCAGCACGGCGTGGAGCGGGAGCTCGCCAGGGAAGCTGTCACCTTGAGCAGCATCGGCGCGGCGTACCTGGAGCTGGGGAAGGTCCCCGAGGCCCTCGACAATCTGTCTAGAGCCCTGGAGTTGACGCAGCGGCTCGGTGAGGCCCAGAACGAGACGTCCACTCTTTCCTGGATGGGGCATCTCCTTCTCGAAGCCGGGCAGATCGATCAGGCCAAGGCGTATTTGGAGAAGGCACTCAAGGTTGCGCGCCGGATCGACGACATCCGTGGAAAAGCTTACGCGCTCGGCAATCTGGCCCGGATCTGCGATCTCGAAAATCGTGAAACCGAGGCCGTCCGCCTGTTCGACGAGGCCCGGAAGCTGGCACAGGCGGCGGGCGATGCCGACTCTGAGGCCCGGATCCTCGACGGTGCTGCGCGGGCTTGGCGTGACCTCGGCGATCTCCCTACTGCCCGCAACCTCGCCTCAGAGGGGCTCGACTTGACCGAGTCCCTGCGGACTGGTACGACCAGCCAGGATCTGCGGTCCTCGTTCGCCGCTCAGGTACGCGAGCGATATCTTTTCTATATCGACCTGCTCATCCGGTCGCACCGGCGCGAGCCCGGCAAGGGATTGGATGTCCAGGCATTCGAGGTGAGCGAGCGGGCACGGGCCCGGTCGCTGCTCGACGAGCTGGCCGAATCGCAAGCCGACCTCCGCACCGGGGTCGATCCCAATCTCATCGAGGCCGAGACACGCCTCTTGCGGGAGATCAAGAAGCGCGAGCGCGCGCTTCAGATCTGGCCCTCGAGGCCTCAGGACGAGGAATCTTTGCGGCGGCTGGCTGCCCTGGAGCGGGAGCTTTCGGACCTCGTGGTCCAGCATGACCACCTGCAGGCCGAGATCCGCGCCGCCAGTCCAAGATACGCTGCCCTGGTCCAATCCAGCCCCCTGACTCTTCAGGAGGTCCGGCGCGAGGTGCTGGACGGCGACTCCCTCCTGCTCTCTTATGTGCTGGCGGAGCCACGGAGCTTTTTGTTCCTCGTCGGCCGCGATTCTCTGGAGGTCTTTGATCTCCCGGAACGTCGCACGATCGAGGCGGCGGTCCTCGATCTCGGCCAATTTCTGGTCAGGAACCGTCGACGTGCTGCCCAGGGAGAGTTCGCGGCAGCCGCGCGCAGGCTCTCGGACCTGCTGCTCGCGCCGGTCTCCGGTCGTCTTGAAGCGAAGCGACTGTTGATCGTCGCGGACGGAGCGCTCCACCTGGTTCCGTTCGCGGCGCTGCCCGAGCTTGGCGGGGAAGCGGGCGTGCCGGCGCGCCCCCTGGTGGCCGGCCACGAGATCGTCCATCTCCCTTCCGCCTCCGCTCTGGCCCTTCTTCGCCGGGACAGGGCCCTGCGCCGGCCGGCGCCTCACGCTGTGGCGGTGCTGGCCGACCCCGTGTTCGGCCCCGCGGATTCGCGGCTCGCCGCCGCCCTCGGCACGTCATCCCGTGCGGCGATCGAAGAGGACTTCCAGGATCTGCCGCCCCTGTATTGGTCAAGGGCCGAGGCGGAAGCAATTCTCTCCTTCGTCCCCGCCGGGGAGTCCTTCCGCGCGCTCGGCTTCGATGCCAATCTCGAGACCGCGAAGAGCCCGCTGCTTGGACAGTATCGCATCGTCCACTTCGCTACCCACGGCAAGCTCGATCCGCATCCCGAGCTGTCGGGCATCGTCCTTTCCCAGTTCGATGAGCAGGGTAACCGGCGGGAAGGCTTTCTCCATGCCCTGGAAATCTACGGTCTGGATCTCCCCGTGGAGCTCGTCGTTTTGAGCGCCTGCGAGACAGCCTTGGGTGAGGATGTCAGGGGCGAGGGTGTGTCTCGTCTGACGCGCGGATTCCTCTATGCTGGCGCCAAGGGGGTCGTGGTCAGCCTCTGGAGTGTGAGCGATCGAGCCACCGCAGAGCTGATGACGCACTTTTACAGCGCCATGCTCCGCGAAGGGCTCTCCCCGGCAGCGGCCTTGCGGAAAGCCCAGATGGCCGTGCGGAGCCATCCGGGTTGGGAGGCTCCCTACTACTGGGCTGGCTTCGTCCTTCAGGGTGATTGGAAGTGAGCCAAACAAAACCATGCCCCCCCGTGTCTATTGGGAAAGAGAACGGCCGAGCTAATCAGAAAGGAGACACCCTGATGAGCGACATGAAGCAGCCGGTGGATCCGCAGGCATTGAAGACGGGCGATGTGATTGTGGACCGACCGCCCAAGCCCGGATTCGGCGAGCCGGGCGACGATCCGATCCCGGACGTGCCGCCTAAACCCGGCTACGGCGAGCCGGGCGACGATCCGATCCCGGACCAGCCTATCAAGCCGGGCTACGGCAAGGCCTCCGACGATCCCAGCACCTACTGACCCCGGGCTCGGACCGCGAAAGGATAGGGAGGCGGCGGGTTCCTCAGCCCCGCCGCCTCCATCGCCACGACCGAGGAGGACGCGATGGAGCAGAGACTGCTCGTCCCCAATGGGATCCAGTTCGAGACCGGAGAGTACGCCTACTCTCCAGCCACGGTCGAAGAGTTCGCGGCATGGGTCCGCCGGCAGCCCGAGCGGGAGGATGTCGAGGATCTCCAGCTCTGGGTCAAGGGCCGGGAGAGGCGGCTGCGTGACCGGAAAGCCGATGCCGGCGATCTCTCGCAGGCAGGCTGGGGAATTATCTTTGCCCAGAATGACGAACGGACGTTCGACCTCCTGAAGGCTCTCCGACCTCTTCTGGACCTGCGCAAGAGCCAGGTCGGCATCAAGCGCCCCCACTACTACCGCGAGCTTGTCTCCGAGGAGGGGTATAAGGCCGGGGACACCAAGGACGCTTACCTGCGCCGGTTCGGCGTAGGTCCGGACGCGGTCGAGCCGGCGAAAATGCCGTACTACCTCTTGATCGTAGGAGGCCCGGAAGAGATCCCCTGGGACTTCCAGTACGAGCTTGACATCGAGTACGCGGTTGGACGGATCTGCTTCGACACGCTCGCGGAATACGAGCGCTACGCCTGCCAGGTCGTGGCCGCGGAGACGGAGCCGCCGAAGCAGGGCCGCACGGCCGCCTTTTTTGCTGTCGAGCATGAGGGCGACCCGGCGACCGAGCTCAGCGTCCGCCACCTGGCGGAGCCGCTCGCGAAACGCGCCCGGGACCAGGCCGGCTGGGAGGTGAACGAGGCGTTCCGGCAGGAAGCGACCAAGGTCCGCCTGCGCCGCCTGCTGGGCGGCGACGAGACGCCGGATTTCCTGTTCACCGCCAGCCACGGCATGGTCCTGCGCCGCGAGAGCGCGGTCCTGCAGGAGTATCAGGGCTCCATTGTGTGCCGGGAGCACCCCGGGCCGAACCGGTTCAAAGGGCCGGCGCCACGGGAGTTTTTCTTCTGCGCCAACGACCTCTGTCCAGAAACCGAGCGCCTGCGGGGGATGATCTCCTTCCATTTCGCCTGCTACAGCGCGGGTTCCCCGCGGGAGAACGACTTCCGCTACGAGTCGGACGCTGCGGCAGAGGTCGCTCCCCAACCGTTCGTCGCCCGCCTGCCGCAGCGGCTCCTCGCACATCCGAGGGGCGGGGCTCTCGCCGTGATCGGCCACATCGAGACGGCTTGGCCGTCCTCCATCGAATGGGGCGGCGCCGGCCAGCAGATCCAACCCTTCGAGGACGCACTGGACATGATCCTCCAGGGACGGCCGGTGGGAGAGGCCATGGAGGTATTCGGCGAACGCTTCGCTAGGCTCTCGGTCCCGCTGGCCAAGGAGCTGCAGCGTCTGCGCAACCGTGGGCCGGAGGATCCGGAGTACCTGGCCACCTTGTGGATCGCCTGCAACGACGCCCGCAACTACATCGTGCTCGGCGATCCCGCTGTGCGGCTGCCCAGACCCGCGGCTTCGGCATGAGCTCCCGCCTGTTCGCCTTGCTGATCGGGGTTGGCGACTATGCGCCAAACCACTTCCCGGACGGGGATTCCTGTCCAGACCTGGCGGGCGCGGTCGGGGATGTCGAAGCCGTGGCAGCCTTCGTGCGCGACCGCTTTGAGCTGCCCGATAACCAGATGGTCGAGCTGACGGCGGCCCCCGGTATGCCGGCCGGCGATCCACGGCGGCGGCCCACCTACGAGAACATCGTCGCCGCCTTCCGGCAGGTCACCGAAGCCGCCCTCCCAGGCGACCAGGTCTACATCCACTATGCCGGCCACGGCGCACGGACGCCGACCCTGTTCCCTGAGCTCAAGGGGGAGAGCGGCTGGGACGAGTGCCTGGCGCCATGCGACATCTGCCTCTCGGAGACCCGCTATCTTCGCGACGTCGAGCTGGGGCTGCTCCTGCACCGGATGACGGCCCGCGGCCTCTCGGTCACCGTCGTCCTCGACAGTTGCCACAGCGGCGGCGCGACCCGGGGGCGAACAGGAGCCGTGGCGCGCGGAAAACTGCGCGTCGATCGGACGGCCCGGCCGGCGGAGAGCGGGGCGGGGACCCGTGAAGACCTCGTGGAGGCCTGGCGCCGGCTCCACCCGGCAGGGTTGGGCGGTCCAGGCTGGCTCCCCCCGGCCGACGGCTACGTCCTCGTCGCCGCCTGCCGGGAGCGCGAGCGCGCCATGGAGATGCCCTTTCCGGACAGAGAGCAGCACGGAGCCTTGACCTACTGGCTGCTCGATATCCTCCGCCGCCAGGGCACGGGCCTCGCCTGCCGCCAGCTTCACGGCCTCCTCGTGGCGCGCATCCACGGCCTCCTCCCCCAACAGACGCCCGTGCTCCTGGGCGATGGCGACCGGCCCTTCCTCGGTACGAGCCGCACTGACGCCGTACGGGCCTCCGGAGATCTCCCCGTCGAGACCGGCGGGCCTGTCCTGGTGATCCGCCTCGAGAGGGGGCAGCTCCTGCTCAACACCGGCCGGGCGCAGGGCGTGCGGGTCGGGGAGCAATTCACCATCTTCCCTCCGGGGGCGCAGGTTGACCGGAGCGACCTCCGGCAGGCGCTCGTCGAGGTCCGGCAGGCCGGGGCGGTGGAGTCCTGGGCCGAAGTCGTCCGCGAGCTGTCGCCGGGCCCGATCGAGCCCGGAGCGCAGGCTGTCCTCACGGCGGCGGGCCCCCTCTCGCTCCAGCGTGCGGTGGCCGTCGTGCCGCGCACGGAAGGCGTGCCGGTCCCTGGTGAGGAAAGTGCCCTCGACCTGGCTCGCCGGTCTCTCGCCGAGAGGGCGCCGGGCTTTATCAGCCTTGTGGAGGACGGCAGGGAGGCCGATCTCCAGGTGGCCGTCGCCGACCAGGGGGAGTACGAGATCCTGGACCGTGGAGGCTCACCGATCCCGCTGCATCCGCCGCTGCCGATCTCCCAGGCCGCATCGGTGCCACGGCTGCTGAGGCGCCTGGACCACCTCGCCCGCTACCGGACGATCGCGGAGCTCGAGAACCCACAGCCGCATCCGCTCTTCGAGCGGTTCGAGGTACGGATCCCCGGCCGGCCCGAGCCAGGAGTCGTCGAAGCTGCTCCCGACGAAGTCGTCCGGGTCGAGATCTTCAACGGCTCGCCGTGGGACCTCAGCATCGCCGTGCTCGACCTGCGGCCCGACTGGTCCATCGAGGCGATCTGGCCGCCGCGCTACGGCCTGACGGACCATACGCTCGGTCCCGAGGAGTCCCTGCCGCTGGCGGTCCGCGGTTGGCTGCCCCCCGGCTTCACCGCGGGGACCGACATCTTCAAGATCTTCGCCACCAGGGGCACGACGAGCTTCGACTGGTTGCGGATGCCGGCGCTGGAGCAGCCATTGTCGGTCAAGCGGGGAGTGCCGAAGGGCGTGCTCGGCCAGCTCTTCACGATGATGGCGGGGGAGGCGCCGCGCAAGCGCAAGCTCTACCCTTCCGAGTTCCCCGACAAGGAGTGGATCGTGCGGCAGGTGACGATCCGGGTCGTCCGGAAGGAGACCCCCGATCGGCTTTTGGATACTGGACGATCCTTCGCGCAGCCACGGGGAGCTGTACGGCGGGGGGCACAGCTCAGCCGGTGAGCCTGAAGCCGGATCGTTTCGAACAGATTCAAAGAAAAAGGCGGCCCTGCGGCCGCCTCCGGTCTGCTCCGAGCCCAATGGAGCGGACTCTCTCTGTTTCCTACCGTCCCCCCACCTCCGCAAGCGCCTTCTTCCTTGTCGCCTCGAACTCGTCGCCCGGGTTCCAGGCGGGGAGCTTGTCGGCGTTGGCGATCTCCAGGCCGGCCTGGAAGCCCAGGCGGGCGTCGTCGATCATGCCGTCGTAGCTCCAGTCGGGCGTGAGCTGGTCGCTCGGCTGGTGGTAGTGGGCGTCCTCCCAGGCCTGCATCTGCTGCCGGCCCCAATCCTCTGAGCGGCCCTGGAGGTGGGTACCGGCGTCGAGGTAGATCGCCGGGACGCCGATCTTCGCGAAGTTGAACTGGTCGGAGCGGTAGAAGGAGCCTTTGTCGGGGAACTGATCGCCGACGACCGTCCGGCCCTGCTTCGCGGCGGCGGATTTCACCACCTGGTCCAGCGAGGATTTGCCGAAGCCGATGTAGGTCAGGTCCGTCGCCCTCCCCCAGATGGCGCCGCCGTCGAAGTTGACGTTGGCGGCGATCCTGCCCGGCGGGAAGGTCGGATGCCGGGCGTAGTACTCCGAGCCCAGCAGGCCCTGCTCCTCGGCCGCCACGAACAGGAAGAGGACCGACCGCCGCGGCTTCTGCGGCAGGGCTGTGAAGGCCTTGGCGATCGCCAGTACCTGCGCCACGCCCGCCGCGTTGTCCAGGGCGCCGTTGTAGATCTTGTCCCCTGCCTTGTCCGGCTCGCCGATGCCCAGGTGGTCGTGGTGCGCTGTGTAGATCACCACCTCGTCCTTGAGCTTCGGGTCGGAGCCGCGCAGGAGACCGGCCACGTTCGCGGTCTGCACCTTTTCGATCTTGTTGGCGACGGCGAGCGAAGTGGTCACGCCCAGCGGCACGGGACGGAAGTCCCGGCTCTGGGCCTGCTTCACCAGCGCGTCGAGGTCCTTGCCGGCCAGCTTCGCGAGCTGCCGCGCGGCGTCCTCGGTGACCCAGGCGCTGATCTGCGTCCGCGGCTCGCCCTCGGCGGGCAGCTCGAACTGCGGGCCGGTCCACGAGCTCTGCACCACCTGCCAGCCGTAGCCGGCCGACGGCTGGGTGTGGATGATGATCGCCCCGGCCGCCCCCTGCCGCGCCGCGCTCTCGTACTTGTAGACCCAGCGGCCGTAGTACAGCCGGCGGTTCCCCTCGAAGAGCTTGGGGTCCGACTCGGGGTCGTTGTTCAGCATCAGCAGAACCTTCCCCTTGAGGTCCATCCCCTTGTAGTCGTCCCACTGGTACTCGGGCGCCTGGATGCCGTAGCCTACGAAGACCACTTCGGCGCCGTCAATCGCGGACCTGTCCTCCTGGATGCCGCTGGCGGCGATGTACTGGTCCCAGTACTTGAGAGTCAGATCCTGGCCGCCCTTGCGGAAGGCCCAGGCCTTGGGCACCTCGGCGTTGACGCTCACCATGTCGAACGGCTGCACGTAGCCGTTCTCGAGGCCAGGCTCGAGGCCCAGGGACTGGAGCGTCGTGGCGAGATAGAGCTGCGCCAGCAGGTCGCCCCGGCTGGCCGGTCCCCTGCCTTCGAGGAGGTTGTCCGCCAGGAAGCGGATCGGACCTTCGAGGCTGCTCCGGTCGATCTGTGCGGCGGCGCGGTCCGCCGCACTGGTCGGGGCCTGCGCCGCGAGGGCGGCGGGAAGGGCCAGGGCGAGGAGCAGAGTGAGCCCGGCTGCGGGCGGGGTGGTGAAGAACGGATGGGTCATGCGTGGCTCTCCATGGTCGTTCAGTCCGGAGACTCTAACAGAGCCATGCCGGCATGCCTTCCAAGATGGTCCCTTTCGCGCGGGCTCGCCGCTGTGGCTTGAGCAACGTCCCCCCTCTCCCGGGGATAGGGCGGGTGGGAGATGGGAGAGGGGGACAGGGGGTGAGGGCTCTACGGCCGGACGAAGTTGGGGTGCGGATAGAAGCTCATGCCCGGCAGGCTCGCGTCGAGCTTCATGTCCATGGCGATCGGCTTCGGCTGGGGCAGGGGGTTGAGACTGAAGAGGAAGGGCTCCGAGAGCACGATGGGGGACTGCTCGAAGAGCTCGTCCTGATCGCAGGCGCGGAAGAGGGCGACGACCTGCTTGCCCACCAGGGCGGGAGCTCCGGCAACCGTGCCGTACATGACCCGCGCCACGTGCAGAAGGGTCCGGGAGCCTTCCACCAGGATCCCGCCCGCATGGAGAAGCGTCTCGGCGACCTCGCCGCGGGAGAAGAACTTCTTAGTGAACATCTGAATCTCGAGAGCGCAGTCCGACACTTTTTCGATGACCTCCTTAGTGGTTGCTCCATCCAGCGCGAAATGGGCGAAGACGCCGTCGCCGGTGAACTTCTCGATCTTTCCACCGAGCTTTTCCACGATCGCCTGGACATCGCCGGCGTACTGTTGCAGGATCTCCGCGCTCTGGAGGCTGTCGAGGAAACCCACCATCCGGGAGGAACCGCGCAGGTCGGTGAGGAGCATCGCGCAGGTTCGGGCCTCCATACGAGTGGGGGGCTCCAAAGACTTGCGCTTCTCAAGCACGAGCAGGTCCCGCTCGCTCTGCACCGTGACAAGTTGTTGCTCGGTCTCCAGCAGTCTGGCCAGAAGGATGTTTCTGTGCTCGTAGAAATGTGGGCTTTCCGCCGCGGCCCGGTCGCTGTATGCCCTGGCGAGATGATAGATCTCGTGGAGAACATCGGCGACGATCCCGGTCAGGGGCTTTCCTTCCGCACAATAGTCCCGTATTTTTTTCACAACCGGATTGTTGTCGTTCAGCACCGCGCTGACCGTGGCGCGGCCGGTCCGTGAGCCCATGATCTCGTCTTCCATCATCCTGCGGACCTTGCCCGTGAGGACGGGGGCTCCTTCCCGCAGAAGCCTTTCGAGCGCCTCGGCCCTCTCCGGGGAGCTCGCCGAGCTGACGATCAGGATGGCCGGCACGTAGCTCGGCTCGAAACGAGATGCGCTCACCTCGTCCGGCCCGCCGCCATCCAGGCTGGCGAGGAACTGCTTCATGGCCTCGTAAGGCGCCTGCTCGACCGGCTCCACGTACAGGTTGAGGATCGCCCGCGCATCTTCCACCTCGACCTCGCTTCCGAAGGCAGAACCGTAGGCGTGCAGGAGGCTGGGCTCCGCCGGATGATTCGCCAGGATCACCGGGATGTCGCGCTGCATGATCATCGCCTTGTATTGCCCCGTTGCCTCGGAGGCATCCAGATAATAAATCTGATCCCGAGTGGGCTCGTTTGGCTTCGCCAGGGTGTTACGCTTCCTTGATTCGTCGCGGTATCTGCGCAGGGTCATGGACTCGCCAGCCGGCTTCGTGCGGTCGATAACCGTGAAGGGTATGTAGTCGATGAGCGTCCGGAAGAAATGCTCCTCCCTCGAGGGCGTGCTCTTGAAGTCGGAGAGGAAGCCGCGGTAGAGGCGCTCGCGGTGCTCCACTTGGATATCAGCGAAGTCTTTCGGGTAGCGCTGTGCCAGGACCTGCAGGCTTTCGATGATGTGGCGGCCCAGGGCATGTTTGAGCTCTACAAAGGCGTTGCCGTGGCGGATCACGTCGTTGCGGTTCAATGTCGGAACGATGTCTGGGCACTCGACCACGACGCAGACGAAGCTGGCCCACGTTGGCAGGAGGGCCGGGATGTCCTGGGTGATGAACATCCGCCGGCAGAAAAGCTCGACCTGGGCGACGGATTCGGACGAGCGGCTCGCTTCCTGCCCTGTACGGGGAAAATAGAAAACACCCTGTGCACTGACTTTGTCCTTGTTGCGGTCGAGGTTGAAGGCGATCGGCGATATGGGCTCGTTCTCGCCGGGATGGCGGTCCCGGAGGAACCGCAGGAGCTCGTCCCTCGCTTGTGCCTGGTTTTCCCACGGCGCCTTCATGGTGTTGCAGAGATCACCGGCGATGTCCATCGGGCTGCGGTGGACGTAGACCGGATAGGGCAGGAGATCGCCGAAACGCCGCACCTCCTGCTTCAGCCGCTCGAAGTTGAGAAGCTCCTGCAAAGGGATCTCCCTGCCCGTCGCCGGATCGCGGATCGCTTCGTTCCGTTTCAGGTGTAAGGTGATCTGGGTGCCGGGAGCTGCGTTGGGTTCGTCACTGTAAAACCAACGGGTTTCTCCGGTGAACACGGCCCGCACACCGGTCGATGTTTCGGCCTGGCTCCGGGTCACCACCTCGACAGAATCCGCAATGATGAAGCAGGAGAGAAAGCCGATCCCGTACTGGCCGATGAGCTGCGCGAGCACGGAGCGGTCTGCCGTACCAGCCTGGGCAAGCTTCTCGATCTTTGTGCTCTTGTGATCACCGCCCACGGTGGCCAGATTGTCCTCCACCTCCTGCAGGGTCATGCCGATGCCATTGTCCCTGAATGTCAGGGTATAGATGCCGGGCGTGGGATCGGGGAAGATGTCGATTCTTGCCGCCTCGGTCTCGCCGGGATTGCAAAAGGCACGCTCCGCAATGGCATCGTGACAGTTCTGCAAAAGCTCCCGGATGGTGATCCGCCAGTCGTCGCCGTAGAGGTTCTTGGCCAGCGACGGGAGAATCGTCTTGAGGTTGATGTTGATCGACCTGGATTCCATCTGCGCTGTATTGAGCGTCATGCTCCACTCCTTTCGGTCTGAGGCAGCAGGTTGGTCGTCAATTCAGTCATGGCGCGGGACAGCTCCGCAATTCGCGAGCGGGGGAGGTGTAAGCCGGCGGAGAGCAGGGCCTGCGCATGCAGGAAGCGGGCGAAAAGGAGCGTGGGACCGTCGTCAGGAAGCTCGGCCCCGTCGAGGGCAGCGATGCATTGCGCCACAATCCCATGGGAGCTGTTGAGGATGAGCCTCTGGGGGATGGTTGTCGTATCCAGTGCTCCCGATTCGGCGAGATGCCGGAGTCTCCGGCGGCAGCTCGTTGGTGCGGCCCTGCTGCTGGCGGGAACGGATCGCCGCGAGCATCTCCAGCTTCCGGCGGCCCTCGTCGGATATCGAGAGGATCGCGGGCGGTGCGTCAGGGCTGAGTGCGCGGAGCTCGACGGCGAGCCCGGGATCGATCGAGGTTTGGAACAGGTGCTCGAGACGCCCCGCGAGCGCACCTTCCTCACCGGTCGCGGGAGGGAGCGGCGGCTCCAGATCGGCCCGCCGGAACATGATCCCGTCTCTTTCGATCGACCACTGCGCCCGGAGCCTTTCGTCGGCCGGCGCCGTCATGTAAACGACCTCGGTGTTGGTCCGGCGGTAGAGCGGGACCAGAGGGGCCGCGATGTCGAAGTCGTCGGCGTAGATGACCGTCCGCTCCGGCCGCCCCTCCAGGATTTCGGGGAGGGTGGCGGCGTCCCGCAGAGATGTGCGGTAGGGCAGGTGGTTGCGCAGCTCACCCAGCTCTTCAGGGAAGGCCAGGCAGGCCGCCTTGATGGACGGACCGTGATCGTCCATGAGCTGCTGGAGCTGCTTTCTCCGCTGCCGGGCCAACCCGAGAAATCCTTGCGCAACGATCCGCAGCAGGACCGATTGAAGCCATGCACCCTGGGAGGAGCGCGGCTCCAGGAGCTGCCGGCTCTCGGCCCGCGACGGGGCATCCGCGTCGATCACGCCGGATACCAGCTCACGAAGCCCCGGTCCCAGAAGGTCGGCCTCGGCCGCAGCCACGAAGACGCGACGGCAGTAGAGGCGCAGAGTGGCCGAATGCCGCCAGGAGCGGATGTAGAGGGTGCCGCGGAGGCGCGGGCCGGCATTGTCGGAGATCTGGAAGGGGAAGGCGGCAAGCGTGCGGATCTGAAGGGTTCTATCCAACTCTCCCTTGAGCTGAAGGTCCGGGATCTCACGGTACCAGGGCGCGTCCATGAGGTTGACCGGATCCCAGCCCCGGCCGAGATAGATGGGGACGCGGACGAAATCGCAGGATTTCTTGATCAGTCGCGTCAGCAGATCGTCGGTCAGGAGGCTGGAATGCTCCCGGCAGAGCTGGAGGTGCACTGCGGTCCCCGGGCTCTCGATCTCGGCGGCGCCGATCCGGATCTCGCCGTCCTCCGTCAAGAGAATGCGGGTTCCGCTGTCGCAAGCCCGCGTCAGGACCTCCAGGCGGGAGCAGAGCCGCCGGCAGGCGAGCAGGCCGGCCCAGAAGCCTTCCGTATCCGAGCCTGCATTGCCGAGCAGGTCCTCCACCTCCGCCAGGGACAGGCCGGCGCCGCTGTCCACGATCGAGAGCGTGCTGGCCGCAGGCTCTGGAAGGAGCCGGATTTCTCCTGGCGCGGTGTTCCCCATGCCGGACGGGTCGAGACGGTCGACCGCTCCGACGATCAATTCGCGCAGTGCTGCTTTCGGCTCCAGGAGAACGCTCATGAGGTCTCGACCTCCTCGGGTAGAGGGAGCGGGATCCAGTCCGGATCGATTTCGGCTCCGAGCGCGCGCGCGCGGACCAGCCGGCTCCTGGCGCTCTCCGGCCGGCCCTGCCGGGCCTCGACCGCGGCGAGGAGCCAGTGCGCCTCCGGAAAGTCTTCCCGCAGCTCCAGGGCGGCGTGGAGCCATGCCGCAGCCTCCACGAGCGCGGCCTCCTCCCACAGGCGGCGGGCCTCGTTGTAGAGGCTCACCGGCAGATCGCGCAGAGCGGCGTAGAGCCGGAGATCCTCGCCGCAATGGCGGCAGCACAGGCGCTCGTCGAGGACGAGCCGGTGTGGACCGTAGGGGCATGCAGGCATCGCTCAACCCTCCTTGCGGAACGTCACGCCCTTCCCTCCAGGGCCGGCTTGCGTCCGCGTACAAAACCTTTCAAAGCCGAGGGATCGGCCATTCCGACCTCGGCGGTCGCGTCCAGGCCCAGCTTCCGCCGCAGGGGCTGGATGCTTTCCCGATAGAGAGTCAGGAGCTTCTGGATCGCCTCCTGCGGGTCCATTCCCAGGAGCTGGAGCGAGAGGAAGACCTCTTCGATCTCGCTCCGGATCGCCTGGACCTGTGACGCCAGAGCCCCTCCGGAGGCCGCTTCGAGGCTCGGGAGCTGGTCGACGATCAACCATGCCGCCATGTGGAGGGCCCTCTCTTCCGGGCTCATCTCCGGCATGAGTTTCCTGGCGATGGCCCCGAGCTGCTCCTGGACGCGGCGCCAGGCAATGGCATCCCGGCTCTTCCAGACCTCTTTTGCCCGCTCCCGCAGCGCCTCGATCTGCGGCCGGACCTGCGGCAGATTGGGATGCTCATTTTCGATGGCTGTGCTCAGAACGTCCGCCAACCGGCTGCTGAATTCCTCAAAGGCGGGATCGAGCGGAGCGCCCGCGTCCTTCTTCGGCAGGGATGCGATCAGCGCACGCATCTCGCTCAGCTTCTCGTGGAGCCGGCTCCGTTGGGGCTCGGGCTCCTCGAGCTCCTTGTCGATCTGGTCTTTGAGCGAGGTGAGTTGCACCCGGAACATGTCGCGCGCTCTTTCGCCGGGGCATTCCGCTTCAGCAGCGCGCGCCTGCTCTTCGAGGGCGGCGAGCTCGCGGCGCACGAAGTCCGGTGTGATCTTCGCGGTGTCCACCGGCTCGATGCGGAAGTCGATCTGCACCGAGCGTTCGATCTCGGGCACCGTGGCCACGGCCTCGATCCGGTAGTCGGAATGAATCTGAACGCTCACCACGACGTGCGTGCCGACCTTGAGGTCGCGGGGGATGTCTTCGATCTCCATGCGGGTGACCTCGTGGTTGCCTTCCCAGATGGGCACGACGATCCGGCCTCCCTGGTCGGCCGTCTCGAACGTGTGGGACACGCTGTGGGGGAGCGCCGTATTCTCCGACAGCAGCACCTGGCGGCCGTCGACCGTCCAGACTGCGATCGGTTTCGTCACCACCGAGCCCGGCGAGCGCAGGATGCGGCGGGCCGAGGCGCTGTGGACGATCCTGACCTCGTGCTCCAGGACAAGGTTTTCCCGGGCGTCTTCGATCGAGAGTGTGAAAACGTTTTCCGCGTCCGGGGCCAGGAGCACGTTCTCGAAGCTGAAGCGGTCCGTGCCTTCGATCGGCTGAACGAGCTCGTCCGGGCCGCCGAGGAGAAAGATGGTGTGGCCGGAGAGCGGCCGGTCGAGCAGGCCGCCGATCCGCACGCGGTCCTGCTCGGTGTTGCGGTCATAGTGCAGCTCCAGGCGCAGCCCGGAGCCTGCGACGGCCTGCTCGCCGAACACCTCCGCCGCCTTGAGAGCGGCGCCGCGGGCGACGATCAGGTCCGGGTCCACCAGCCGGGGCTGCTTTTGAAAAGCCTCGGCGACCCTGCGCTGCACCAGCGGCATGCGGGACATACCTCCCACCAGGATGACCTCGTCGAGCGAAGAGAGCGGCACGCCCCCTTTTTCAAGGGTCGCCAGGGACTCGTCGATGCTGCGCTGGATCAGGTCTTCGGCGCAGGCTTCGAGCTCGTGCCGGGTGACGGTGAGGTCCAGATCGACGGTCTCACCCTTCTGGTCCTCGAACAGTCCCTGGCGGACGAGGCTGGCTTCCTCTTTTTCGGACAGCTCCTTTTTCGCCAGCTCGGCGTAGAACTTCAGGCGCTGGAAGCGGCTTGCATCTTCCGGGTGCCCGAGGTCGAGCTCCAGGCGATAGCCCCGCTCGGTCAGCTTCTGGAGGAGCACGCGGGCGAGCCGGGCGTCCACGTCCTCGCCGCCCAGGAAGGGATCGCCGCCGAACGCCAGGACGCTGATGCCGCCTTGCGGGTCCTTTTCCAGCAGCGTGGCGTCGAAGGTCCCGCCGCCCAGGTCATAGACGAACACCCGCAGCGTGTCGCGCTCGCTGGCCAGGGAATAGGCCAGGGCGGCGGCGACCGGCTCCAGCAGGGTGACCAATTTGCGGAACCCCGCCGCCTTGCCGGCCTCGTCCGTCTGCTGCCGCTGGATGTGATTGAAATAGGCCGGCACCGTCACCACGGCCCGGTCGATCACCGCGCCGGTCTGCGTTTCGGCCAGTTCCTTGAGGAAGGAGAGGATCGCCGCCGAAACCTCGACCGGAGTCCATTCCTTGCCACCCAGGGTGACCGTCTCGGTCGAGCCCATCTTCCGCTTGACCGCGACCACCGGCGGCGGCTGCTCGCCCATGCGGTTGCGCGCCGTCACCCCCACGCTCCGCATGCCGTTGCGGCTGATATAGACGGCGGAAGGGAAGATCGAATTCCCCTGATCGTCGCTGATGAGGCGGTTGCCCTCGCCCTCCACGACGAAGATGCAACTGTTGGTCGTGCCCAGGTCGATGCCGCAGCTTTTCATGGTATGTGTCTCCTTCGGCCCGCGTCTTACCATTCCACGTAGACCCGATCGCCGGACTGCGCAAGGGTGCCTCCGGATTCGCGGATGATGCGCTCCATCTTGTGGTCCAGCGGCTTGATCTGCTCCTGGACGATCTGGATAAGAGCATTCCGCGCCTGGTCCGCATTGCGGAGATCGACGTGCCGCACGGCCCTTTCGATCGTTTCAAGATCAACGCTGAAAAGCTGCTCCAGGTCGTTCTCCTTGGCTCGGCCGCGCAGCTCGCCGAGCCAGGACAGGATCTCTCGTTGCAGGAAGTCGGGCGGGAAATCCCGTGGGCCTGGGCCCGCAGGCCTGGTTGCATGCTCCAGATCGCCTTTCATTTTCTCGAGCTCGCCGATGATCGCCTTCCAGGTCGGGGCGTCCTGCTTTTCCCAGGCCTCTTTGCCCGCCCGCTCCAGAGCAGCGATCTTCTCCAGAGCGTCTTCTTTCGGGATGGCGCTTGTGCCCTCCAACTGATCGGCCGCTCCGCGGTTGATGCGGGCGAGCTGCCCGAGCACCTCGAAGGGCGGCTCCAGGACGTCGTGGGCACCGCGGATCTCGATCAGGACCTTGCGCAGCTCTCCGACGATCGAATAGAGGTTGTGGTGATCACGGGTCAGCTCCCGGCGGGCCTTGCGATAGTCGGCTGCAAGGCGGCGGGCCTTGCGGGAAAACCCGGCTCGTAGATTGGGATCGCGTATCCCGAGGATGTCGTTTTCGATCTCCTCCAGGACGTTCTCCAGATCCTGATCCATGGTCTCGACGGTCGGGATCTGAAGACGAGAAATACTGAAAGCAACACCGGCGCTCTGCCCGGTCGTCCGGATCGTGGCCGTGGCGTGGCATGTGTAGTCCTTGTCGAGGTTGACGACGACGTCAATGGCTGATCTCAGAGGCAGACTTGGGTCGAGCCCCTCAATCCGCAAGTCCGCGAGCTTGCGCTCGCCTTCGTAGAGCTCGATGACGATGTGATCGTCCTGGGTCGCTCGGTAGCAGGTGACAGGTTCTTTTGCCGGGAGCACCGTTCCCTCTTCAAGGATCGTCGTGAACCCACCTACGCCGCGAGATTTGATCGGTTTGGTGAGCGGTATCGATAGAGGGCCGGTCGAGGCGATCGCCTGATCGCTGTGCCGGACCGTGACCTCCGTGGCGGCGAAGAGGTTGTCCTCCGCGTCCGCCACCTCCAGATGGAAGGTGTTCTCGGTATTGTGCGCCAGCGGTATGTCCGTGAGGAGGAACCTGTCCCCGTGGACGGGCACGGCGGCCACATCCTCTCCGCCGCGGGAGAGATAGACCTGATGCCCGGTGAGAGGCTGGCTCACCTGCCCTTTGATGTTGATCCGGGGCTCGGGCGTCTGGCGCGGGTATTCGAGGGAGATCTTTCCGTCGCTGCGGTCGTCCGGCGTCGCGAGGCTGAGCTCGCGGGCCCGCAAGGCGGCGCCCCGGGCGACGATCAGGTCGGGATGATCCGCCATCTGGATGGGGCGATGAAACGCCTTCTCGAGCTCGTCGCGCACGACCGGCATGCGCGTCGAGCCTCCGACGAGAATGATGCGGTCGATCTGATCGAGGGTCAGCCCGCTTCCCTCCACGACGCGGGCGGTCTCCTCGATCGTGCGGACGATCATGTCGCCGATGAGCCGGTTGAATTCGCTCCGGTTGAGGGTCAGGTCGACGTCCACGATCTCCCCATCCTGGTCAGTGAAGGCGCCCAGCTTCGAAATTGTCGCCTCGGTCGAGACGGAGAGATCGATCTTGGCCTTCTCGGCCAGGGCCTTGAGTGTCTGGATACGTTCCAGATCTTGCGGGTTGCTCGCTTCGAGATCGAGGGCGTAACGGGGTTTCGCGCCGATCTTGAGGTCCTGGTCCTCCGGCCGCAGCTCGCCGCGCAGTCCTGCCGTGTCGTTGGTCAGAAGCTGTTGCAGGAGGGTGTATTGCCTGTCCGCCGGATAGCGGCCCGGAGCGAGGATCCTGTCCAGCGCTTCCGGCTTGCCGCCGCGCAGGAGATAGAGAAACCAGGCCGCGACGCGGTCATCGACGTTGTCGCCGCCGAGATGGGGATCGCCGCCGAACTTCAGCACCGTGAGGCCGCCTTCGGGGGACTTGTCGAGCAGGGTCACGTTGAACGTCCCGCCTCCCAGGTCGTAGACCAGGATGCGGAGGCGCTCCGCGGGATCTTCCAGGGTGTAGGCGTAGGCCGCCGCCACCGGCTCGAGCTGCAGCTCGAGCCGGCCTCGAGCCGCCGCGGCGTCGCCACAGAAGAAGGCTTGCACTGCGGCCTCATAGGTGTCATTTTTGGGTGCGGCGTCAAAGTAGGCAGGCATGGTGACTACCACGCCGCCCACCTGGTCTCCGGTCGCCTCCTCGACCAGACGCTTTGCATAAGAGAGGATGTGGGCCGAGACCTCGACCGGAGCGACTCCCTGTCCGCCGAGCCGAACCTCCTCGGTCGTCCCCATCTTCCGCTTCACCGCAGCGACCGGAGAGGGCTGCTGTCCCAGGCGGCTCTTCGCCTTGTGTCCGACGATGACCTCCTTGCCCGGCCCGGCCGACCAGACCACGGAGGGAAAGATCTTCCGGTTGAGAGAGTCGGTGACGAGGACGGGGTTGCCCTCATCGTCCAGGTAATAGACACAGGAATTGGTGGTCCCGAGATCGATGCCGACGATCTTCACAACGAGCCCTCCTTCAGCTCTTGTTCCTTGCTGCGCGGCAAGGGGACTGACGTGATCACTTTGGCCACGCCTACCACCCGGCCCTCGTGCAGGACGAGCGGCGTCAGCGTTTTTCGCACTACTGTCTCATTCACATCCGGATCCGGGATTGCGCTCTCGACCTCAACCTTTTCGGCGAGCGCATCGGTAAGGATCTGCCCGGCGAGATCGATCACCTCGATCCGCGCCCGCGCAAGCTCTGCGTCCCAGCTCCGGGCTTGCAGGGTCAGCGCCGTGGCCAGGTCCGGAGGAGCTCGCCCTGCTCGATCTGGGGCAGCACGCGATCCAGAAGCCGCTGGAATTCGAAGCGTTCCGCGGCCAGGCGCGCGATCATCCGGTCATGCTCTCGCGCTTGCGAGGCGAGCTCGTCCTTCGCTTTCCGCTCGCATTCCTCCAGCCGGCGGGCGTTGTCCGCCAGGTGCCGATAGAGCTCCAGCGCGAGCCCCTGGAGCTCGCGGGGCGTAGTGGCCAGGGGGGTGGGCAGGAAGCCGGGAATGGGGATCGTCTCGGTGCTCATGGTCTTTCCTCAAATCTCAATGCGACTCAGGGGGTGCCCAAAGAGGACGTAGCGAGCCCAGGTGAGGTCGTCTTCGCCGTATTTTTTGATGCAGTGGTTCCGCGCCTCGTGAATAGCCAGACTCACCGTGCATCCAGAGAGGAACCAGAGGTAGAACTCGACCGCAAAGTCAATCGTGGCGTCGCCGTCCGGAGCATTCCAAAGGGTTCCCACATAGTTGGCGACGCCGGCAGCGAGGAACGCTTGACCCAGACCGGTCGCGGCATCGCTGTAGACCCGATGCCGGGATATCTGTTTGTTGGTCCGCCCTGAACCACAAGCATTCGCGAAAACCAAAGATGGGGCTCCGTACCTCCAAAAATCCTTGAGCTGGCTCGCGGGAAAAATATCGCCGCCGCCGAGGCTCAGGCCGCTGTCTTCTGTGTATTTTTTATGGAAGAGGCCATGTCCGGCGAAGTGGATGATGTCGCTGCGCAACATTCGGCCACGAATTGCAAGTGAGTCATCGCGTCGATTAACGGTCCAAATATCTATACGGTCGGCAAAGGGAGAGGATTCGAGCCCCGCTCTTAGGCGTTGGCACTCCTTTCGTGCGCCTTCAAGATTGCCATCTGGGTCTTCGATGAACAGCAGGCGAATTTTGTTTTCCGCCTGCAGCCCGGGATGGAGCACGCGGGCGGCCACCCGCGGCGAGCGTGCCACATGGAATTGCTGGCAGAAACGAGCGCCGCTGATTTCCAGCAGCTCCCAAGGGATCGCAGAAAGGCGCGGATCATACATGATCCACAGGGCTGCTTGCGGATACCTCTCGAGCCCTCTCTGCACCTTGGCACCAAGAACGAAATGCGTGGCGTCCTCGGAAACCTCCTTAACTAACTCTTGAATCCCTTGGTTGCCGTTGACTACTAGAGCGCAATCGCGTTTTCTATTTGCACGTTGTAGCGCGAGCTCGCCGATATGGTCCCAGCGTGCACAGAGATCGCTGATCGTTTTGTGGTTGACTCCCAAGTCGAGTATCTCGGGGGATCTTGAGCCTCCGATGTCGAGGTCGTAGTGGATAATCTGAGCGTCGGCGTTATAGTGAGCCGACAAAACGATGAGAAGAGCTCTTTCGGGCTCCCGATGAACAATCGCCCGGAAGAGTCCGGTGGCATTCGTGAAGCGTCGATTTCGGCAGTTGAGCAGGATCTTCTCAAGCCAAGGCACCCGTACTCCGGAAAGAAGGTTCGCGAAGATGGCCTCCAAGTCCGAGAGGTCCTTCTGAACTGCTCTTCCCATGTGCTCTGCGGCAGTGATTCCTATATTGTCATCAGACAGAAGCGGAGAAGGAGACGCGAAGGCGAGTCTGAATCGCCGGGTTCGTTGAGAGAAGGTGATCTTTTCTAGGGCGATCGCGCCGTGGGCAATGCCGTTGCGGTGTGCATATTCGAGAGTTTCACAGACATTGCTGAGCGCTTGGAGAACGATTCTGAACCGGAGCCATCCTGTGAGATGCCGGAGAATTTCGCGCAGATTCCTGCTGTCCATGTGGCCGATTGCTAGGAACGGTAGGGAATCCTCTCTAAGAGATTCCTGGTAATACACACTGGCCTCGTGCTGCTGGACGCCAGATGTGTATGTACACTCCTCCAGAAGATACTTGAGATCAGTAGTATAGTTCGCCACGGTCTGCACTCCTGGTTCGCCGAAGCACTAACTAACGGTCCCGCAGAATGGCATCCCGCAACGATTCGAGCTGCAGATCAAGCGGCTCAAGCTCAACCGGCGTCAGGTCGTCCGCGAGCGGCTGCGGTACGGGTTGCGGCAGCACCTGCCGCACGAGGGTGGCGAGTGTCCTCGCCTGGATCTTGGCGAGGAGGTCCGGTAAGGGATCGCGCGCCTCCTCCAGTTGGCGCACCAAGACCGTTAGCTCTTCGTCCTGAGAGAAGGAATGCGCCTGATGGACGAATTGCTCAGACTTGAGCCGCGCCACGGGATCAAAGAGAACCTTGTCCATCTCGTTGAGTTCGGCTTCGGTCAACTGCAGCTCGGCGCCGTCCCGCGCTACGATCTTCCCGAACTTGAGCTGGTCCCTCGCTTTCAGAGAGGCCCCGCGGATGACCTTGATGTCGATCTCCGATTTGTCGATCGCATAGGCATCGAAGATGTTGTGCCGGCAAGGATTCCTGTTCGGGTCGATCCGTCCCATGGTTTGTCTCCCGTCAGGTCAGGACTTGGTCGATCTGCTCGTACCAGCCGCGGTGGTACTCCAGGGCCTCCTGCGCGTGGGGATTGAGCGCATCGAAGGAAAGGGACTTCCGTAGGGCGGCATCCGATTCCTGGAAACATTCGCGAAGCCGCCGCAGCGCGGCCCTGGCCTGCTGGGGCTGCCCCGCAGCCAGGCTCTTGAGCTTTCGGATTTCCTCGTCGCCCTCGTCATGCTTGACCCAACCAAGCTGTTCGTAATAACCGGTGAGATCCATGCGGATGCGCCGCCCGCGGTCTTCCGGCAGCTCTTTCAACCGCTGCGCCAGCCACTCGGCGTGCAGCTTGAGGGCGTCGAGCTGTTTGGCCATGCGCGAGAAGTTGCGGACACCCTCTTTGCGCTGCGTGTCGATCTGGTGGACAGTGGCGCGGAGGAGGAACGATCGCGCCTTGAGGCTCGCCGGGTCGATATCGATCACGACCTCGGCGCGGTGGGTGGAGGCGTCGAAGTTGGACAGGCGGGTGGGGTCCGGATCGAGGTAGTGGTCGGCCAGGCTTTCGGAGAGCCGGTCCTTGAGCGCGGCGTCGAGCTTGGAGTCGAGGAGGACCTCCATGAGCGAACGGGCCATTAGGATGCGCGGATCGACGGCCGTCTGCCGCTTGCCGAAGTCGAAGCCGGTCAGGACGTGGAAGATCAGGTCGATCAGGGTGTGCGCGAGCTCGTAGAGGGCCGCGGCGCGCCATTCGTCGAAGGTTTTTTCGTGGAACGGATGGGCTGCCATCTGGCCGAGGGCTTGGCCTTTCTGCCGGAGGCCGTCCCAGAAGTCGTCGCGGGAGTAGAGCTGCCGGTAGTGCTCCAGCCCTTCGCGCCAGTAGGGGAGAGAGGCCTCGTAATGCTCTTCGACCACCTCGTCCCAGGCGTGCGACCAGGCCAGGCAGGCGAGATGATGGAGCGCGATGAGATCGTTCGGGTTCTCCTTCAGCAGGGATTTCCAGGTGGTGCGGGCGCCGTCCGGATCTCGCGCGAGAAGGGAGAAGGCCTTGGCATGGGAGGGACGCTTCATCCGCGCCGTCAGAGCCTTGCGCAGCTTTTCGGTCGCACGGGGTGCGTCGGCGCCGAGCTCTTTCAGGCGCTCCAGGGCCTCCAGGGCGGCGCCGAGATCGCCGCGCTGCAGGTGATGGCAGGCGAGGAACTGGAGCAGCTCCGCATGGCTCCTTTGGGCCGGCCCGCGCTCGTCGGCAGACGCAGTTTTCAAAAATGCCCGGTAGGCCGCGTCACAGGCCGCCAGCGCGGCTGGATCTGCCTCTCCGGCGCGGGCGAGGCCGGCGGCGGTGGCGAGGTGATGCTGGGCCAGGGCCAGTCCCAGATCCCAGTAGCCCCCGCCGTACCGGGCGGTCAGCTCCTCCAGGGACCGCACGACCCGCTGCCTCCTGCTGCGTGTGCCGCGGAGCTTGCAGTGGGCGACCAGCAGGTTCACCTGAGAACGTGGAAGGCCCAAGGCGCGTACGGGCTCCGGGTCCTCGACCCAGACGTCCACGGCTTGCGCGGCGGCCTCGAAGTCGCCGCGGCGGGCCGCGAGCTGGATCTTCAGGAAGGCGAGCAGGGGAGCCGGGACGAGCTCGCCGGCCAGGGAGGAGAGGCTCTGCAACTCCTCTTCGGCGGACCCTGCGGCGCTGAAACAGGCGGCGAGGGCGCAGAAGACCGCAACGGCCGGGTGCTCCGGGTGCTCCGCGGCGAGCGTCTCCAGCCGCTCCCGGGCTGCGGACAGGTCGCCCCGCACGAGGAGCGAGATCGCCAGGAGGAGGCGGGACTCGAAGCTTTCGGCAAGCTGGTGTGCACGGTCGATCTGGTCCCACAGGCCGTCCAGCTCGCCTTGCTTGAGGCGGACGGCAGCGTCGCAGAGCAGAGATTTGGAAAGGTTTTCGGCGACCCGGGGATTGTCCGGCCAGGCGGTCCTCACCTCGTCCCAGAGCCTGGCGGCGTCGGGATAGCGGCCGGCGTTGAAGGCTTCGGTGGCCTCGGTGGCGAGCTCGCGGGCGCGCAGCCGCGCCAGAGAGTCCGGCAGGGCTCCGGCTTTCTGGAGCCATTCGAGCCAGCGCCAGGCCCCGTCCCGGTCGCCCTGGCGGAAGCGCAGAAGGACGATCCTTCGCACGACCTCGGGTCCGCCCAAGCCGTCCTGTGCTGCGACTTCCAGGTGGGGGAGGGCCGCGGGGCTCGACATCTCGTCCAGGGCCAGCCCCAGGGAGAGGGCGTACCCCGGATCGCCGAAGTTGGCGGCGAGGGCCTGCCGGTAGCAGGCCAGGGCCTCCTCGCGCCGGCCGTCCGCCTCCAGCAGGCGCCCGAGGAGATGGACGGCCGGAGCGAAGACCGGCTCGGCGGACGCGAGGGGCTGCAACAGGCCGTGCGCTTCCGGTCTCCGGCCCTGCTGCTCCAGGCAGATCGCGAGGCCTTGGGCCGCACGGGCGTTGCCCGGCTCCACGGCGAGCGCGCGGCAGAAACGCTGCTCGGCGTCTTCGACGTCCTTCATCAGGAAGGCGGCGCGCCCCCAGTTGACGAAGAAGTCCCCTTCCTGGATGTCGCCGAGGTCCGCCTGGGCCTGGCGGAACGCCGCGAGAGCCTCTTCCCAGCGGGCCGACCGGGCGTAGGCCAGACCCTTCCAGGCCTCGATCCGTGCGCTGCTGTAGCCTTGTTGCGCTGCCTGCTCGAAGGCCGTCGCGGCCGGATCGAATTTCTCGGTGCGGAACAGGGCCTGGCCGAGATGGAAGGCGGCGACGCCCTGATCGTGGCCATTGCCGGATCGGGCCCGCTCCAGGTAAGGGACGGCCCGTTCGGGTTGATCCAGGCGGAGGTAGGCCAGGCCCGCATGCCGGGCGGCTTCCACCGGCGCCTTGGGGGAGCACAGGGCCGACTGGTTGAGCAGCAGGCGCCGGGGGATCTCGTGCTGCGGCGTCCGGTCGTCAATGGCGATCTGGCTCAGGACGAAAGCCTTCATCTCGCCGGTGACCGGTCCGCCGTTCCAGCCGTGGTCGCTCAGGTGGCGCAGGTAGACCGGCAGGGCCGCGGCGCCTCCCCGGTCCTGGTCCTGCCAGAGCAGCCGGGCGTACTCCGTGCGGTGAGTTGGGCTCAGCCCTCCCAGCCGTTCGAGCGCTTCGTAGACCTGGCAGGCTTCCACGATTCTTCTTTCGCGGCGCAGCCGGCCGACCGCTTCGGCGAGCTGCGTCGCGAGGAAATCCCTCACCTGGCGGCGCACCGCCGCGTCGCCGGCGGGGTTCTCTTCGAAACGGGCCAACACCAGGTCGCCGGCCAGCTCCGTGGCGAGCCGGGTCATGCGAGCATCAGGCTCGTTGGCGGCGCGCAGGGCCACGGCCCGGCAGCCGATCTCGTAGCGGACCCGCCAGGCCTCGCGGCTCGCAGGCAGGCGCTTCAGGGCGGGGAAGAGCTCCTCTTCATAGAAGGGAAGCACCCGGCGCCAGCCGTGCTGGCGGAGGAGATCCTGGTGATCGAGGGGCTTTTGCAGGATCTCCTCCGGCATGCTGTCGCGCAGGTGCAGCCCGGGCTGAAAAGGGTTGAACCGCGCAAGAAGGGAGCGCGAGACGGAGGGATCGATGGGTTTCAGGTCGAGCATGTCCCGCTCCCGGATCAGCCCTTGCTTCCGATGGATTTCGCCAGGCCGCGCAGGGTCCTGGCCTGGCCTTGTTTGCCCACCCGGTCGTAGAGGTCGGCCAGGCGCAGCATGCCTGCCCCGGTGCGCCGGCTCTTCAGACCCTCCTCCTGCAGACGGATGGCCTCGTCCCAGCGCTCCAGGGCGGCGTAGACCTCCGACAGCTCGAACAGGAGGCCCGGATCGTTTGGCTTTTCGCACCGGGCCTCCTCGAGCCGGAGCCGGGCCTGTTCGAGGTCGCCAAACCGGCGCGCCTGGCCGGCGAGCCCACGCAGCCGCTCCTGCTTCTGCTCGAACGTTTCGATCATCTCGACGATCACTCCGCCCGTTTCGCAAGCCTGGAGAGCCTCGTCCAGGGCTCGGGCGTCCGGATAGCGCGCGGCCGGGCTCCAGGCGAGACAGCCGGCGAGCACTTTCTGGCAGGGCTTGCACAGACGCAGCTCTTCGATCAGATCGTTGAAAGAACGCCCGGTCGCCGGGTCGTGGAGCTCGGCGAGCCTCTCCTGGGCCGCATCCAGCTCCCGCTCGACCGGCCGGTCCGCCTCTTTGGCCTTCCGGAGCGCAGGGATCAAGGGGTTTTCCCCTGTGAGCATTTCGAGCATCATGACGCCGAGCGAATAGACGTCCCAGGCGGGTGAGGCTCCCCGGTCCTGCCGGCTCTCCGGCGGCGAATACGTGATCGTTCCGGCCGTGCCGCCCGCCAGGAACGCTTCGTAGCGGTCGATGGCGACGCCGAAGTCGGCGACCTTGACGAAGCCGCTGTGCGTGATGAGGACGTTTTCCGGCTTCAGGTCCCGGTGGATGATCGCCGGCGACGCCTCGTGGGCCAGCCGGAGCCCGGCGCAGATGTCGCGGACGTGGCGGATCACCGTCTGCAAGGGAAACCGGCGGGCCCTTTCCAAGCGGTCCTTGAGGCTGCCGCCGTCCACGTACTCCATGGCGACGTAGGGCATGTGCTGGTAGTCCTTGAGGACGCCGGCCTCATAGACCGTCACCAGGTGGGTCTCCTCTCCCTGGCTGCGGGCTCCGGCCGCCAGGGACTCGAGCAGCAGGGCTTCCTTGAAAACCTTTCTGGCGTTGTCGCGCGTCACGTAGTCCCGGATGAAGAGCTTGAGGGCCACGGGCCGCAGCGGCACGTCGAAGATCTCGTGCTGGGCCAGGAAGACCTGGCCGAAGGCGCCCGCCCCCAGCGGCCGGGTGACGCGGTAGCGCTCTCCCACGAGCGAGCCGAGGATGTCTTCGTAGACGGCCATCTCAGCCCTCGAGGACGATTTCCCCTCGTCCCTCCAGAGCCGTGAAACGGAAGGCGGTGCGCCGCGGGTCGGCGGTGACGGCCGTGACGATCTGATCGCGGAGATGCTCGGTGATCAGCCGGCGCACCGGGCGCGCGCCCTCTTCCCGCAGGTCCCAGGCGAGCTTTGCCAGGAATTTCCGGACCTTCTCCGGAACCTTGACCTCGAAGCCGCGCTCTTCCATCTCTTCGATCAATCTCTCCACCTGCATGCGGACCATGTGCTCGTAGCTCGCGGGATCGAAGTGATGAAAGAAGATGACGTTCTGACGTCCGAAGCGGCTGCGGAACTCGGGCGAGAAATACTCCTCGACCCGCGACCAGACGAGGTCCTCGACCTGCGGCTGGAGCTCGACCCTCTGCTCGGGCGAGACGTCCCAGAGCCGGAGCTGTTGGATGGCCTCCTTGTAGCCGAGGTTCGAGGTCGCCGCCACGATGCAGCTCGTGGCGTCATATTCAGTGCCGTCGGCCTCGCGGACGATGCCGTCTTCAAACAGGGGCAGGAGGCTCTGCCAGATGTGGGGGTCGGCCTTTTCGGCCTCGTTGAACAGGATCACCGAGCGGGGCTTTTCACGCAGCCCGTTGGTGAGCTGGCCCTCCTTGTAGCCGACCAGCCCCTGGGCGGCGCCGAGGAGCTGGACGATGTCGCGCTTGTCGACGAAGCTGCCGCAGTCGAGCTTGATGAGGTAGGGATCGCGGACGCCGGACTTGGGGCCGAAGGCCACCTCGGCGATGGCGCGCGCCAACTCGGTCTTGCCTACCCCGGAAGGACCCAGGAACAGGAAGACGCCCATCGGCCGGCCGGCCTCGGCCATGCCGGTGCGCAGGCGGGCGAGGGCCGGCACGACGCGGCGCACCGCGTGGTCCTGATGGACGACGCGCGAGCGGAGAAAGGTTTCGATGTCCGCGATGGGCTCGGCGCGCTCCCCGGCCTCTTCGGAGGCCCGGTCCTCGGGATAGCGCTGGAGGTAGCTGCGCAGGCGGATCGTGTCGATGCCCAGACGCTGATAGAGGTTGTTGCCGCCCTCGGCCACCCGGTCGAGATGCGCACGCAGGAGATGGCTCTCGGAGACGAGGGGAAACCCTTCCTTTGCGGCCAGGGCCGCCGCGCCGGCGAGCACCCTGCGCAGCAGCCGGCCGATCCTCTCCTCGGGCAGCTCGGCGGCGCCGCGGGCGGCGGAGGGACGGCCCGAAAGGGAGGCGAGGCCGCGGCGGACGCCGGCCACCGGGACGCCCAGCAGGTGGAGCGCGGCGACCAGGCGGGAATCTTCCCGCTCGAGAAAACCGATCAACAGATCGACGTCGCGCAACGGCGGGTCCGGCTGCGCCGCGGCCGCCCGGGCCAGAGCCTGGAGAGCCGCCCTGGCCAGCGGACCGAAGAGCGCAAGGTCCAGACGGCCGCCGGCAAACACCGCCGGCGGAGAGGCGCTTGTTGGCGACGCCGCGCCTTCGTCGAGCTTTTCCGCCAGGTCCTGGAGGTCCGCCGGGGTCACTCCGGCATCGCCGAAGGCCTCGGCGAGGAAGCGCTCAGGCGACTCGAACAGGGCGCGGATCAGGTGGGGGAGACCGATGTGCGCCGCGCCGCGCCCGGCGGCCAGCTCGCCGGCCCGCCGGAGCACCGCCTGCGCCTCCGCCGCCAGGTGCTCGGGCGCCGGCAGCCCTTCGCCCGGAAGGCTGCCGGCGGCGCTGCCGGTCAGGTCGGCCTCGATCTCCAGCACCTCCAGGAGGGATTCGGTGATCGTCGCGGCGCGCAGGCCGGCGAAGCGCTTGCGCAGGGCCGTGTCGAGGAATCCCTGGTCAGCGCTCAGGAGGGCCAGCGCGATGTGCGAAGGATGGACCGCGGGGAAACGGGTGAGCTGCGCCATCCCCAGGGCCGCTTCCAGGCCGGCTGCGACCGGAGCTTCGAGCGATTCCGGCGAGAGGATCTCGGAGAGCGGGCGGGAGCCGTTGATTTCCGTCATGATGGCTTTCCCGAATGGACAGAACAGATGACGACCACCTCGATGCGACGGTTGCGCGCCAGGGCCTCTTCGCTGTCACCCGGATCGACCGGATGGAACTCCGAGAGCCCCGTGGCCGAAAGGAGCTTCGCGTCCAGCTTGGAGTGATCGTGGAGGAAGCGGACGACCGAGGTGGCACGGGCGCTCGACAGCTCCCAGTTCGAAGGAAACTGCCCCTGAATGGGGCGTTTGTCGGTGTGCCCTTCGATCTGGATCCTCAACACCGTCTTCTCGTGTTCCTTGAAGGTGCGCCCTAGAGCGCTCAATGCCTCCATGCCGGAGGGCTTCAGGTCCGCTTTGCTGCTGTCAAACAGGATCCGGTCGGCGAAGGTGTAGCGTTGCATGCTGCCGTCCTCGCTGATCTGCATGTTCGCGCGCAGGACGGCGGGCACGTTCTTTTCGACGGATTCGCGGATCTCGCGTTGGCACTTCTCGATATCCTTACCCCACCGGTCGACAATCAGCGCCTGTGCAAACAGGTAGAAGACGAGCATGATCATCACGATCATCAACACGTCCGTAAAAGCGGGAAACACCTGCACTTCGGAATCGCCTCGTTCCATGGTGCTCTCCTACCGGCCCGGCGCCGCAGGGCGGCCGTTGCCGGTGAGATTCCTTTCGAAATGCGGGCTTACGTTGTGATGGAGGTCCACGGCCATGTCCGAGACCGCTCGCAGTGCCGTGGCCTGGGATTCGAACAGGGAGCGCAGACGCTCCTCGCTCTGTTTCATGAGCTTTTCCATCTCCTGGACCGACCGCCGGAGTGCCTCTTCGTACGCCTTGCCATGGCTCTTCATCTGTTCCCCGGCCTTCTCCCGGTGCTCCTGGTCGAGCCTGGCGGCCAGCGCCGCCGAGGAGCCCTTCAGCTCCTCGAGGACGCTCGCGATGAAGGCTTTGAGCTGGCCCTGGTGCTCCGCCAGCATGGGCTTGAAATGATCGGGGAACCCCTGGAGGGTTGCGAGGAGCTGGCGATGGCTCTCGGCGCTGTCGGCCACGGCCTGTTTCTCCAACAGGGCTCCCAGATTGAGCCCCAGGTCGACCAGGACATCGGAGGAGGCGCGCAGGGCGGTGCTGTGCTCGTTGGCGAGGCCCGTGAGCCGTGCGCTGTGCGTCTCGATCCCCGAGCTCAGATTGCGGACCGCATCCCGCGTTTCGGCCATCGTCTGCGTGAAGCCTTGTTGATTGTCGGCCAGCCTGGAGACGCTTTTTTCGAAGGAAGAGACGATTCCTTCCAGCTTGCCGACCGCTCCGGCGAAGCCTGTGCTTGCTGCCACATACTGCCCGGCAGCGGAGGTGACGGCCTCGCGGACCTTGTCCAGTGCCTCGGCCGAATCCTGGAGCTTCTGGACGAAAGCTTTCGTCGCCTGGTCGGCTCCCGGGTCCAGCTTTTCGAAAAAGGGGAGCAGGCCGCGGAAGGTGAAATCGTCGAGCTGCTCCGCCAGCGAGATCTGGAAGCGGCGGACGGCGTGATTGACCAGCGACAGCAGGAGAGAGGTGCCGAGGCCGGCCAGGGTGCAGGCGAAGGCCGTCTTCATCCCGCTCAGCGTGCTGCCGAGGGCTTCCGTGAGGTCCTGGAGCTTTTCGACCTCGTCGATGCCCATCAGCGCGCCCTGGATCTTGAACAGCGCGAAGCTCAGGCCGAGGACGGTCCCCAGCAGGCCGATCAGGGTCAGGATGCCGGCGACATAACGGGCCAGCAGCCCATAGCGGTCGAGATGGCTGCTGGTCGTCTGCTGGAGGCCCCCCATCCGGGCCGTCCGGAGCTGCAAGGCCCGCGCGGCGCGTTGCGCCACCGTGCTGTTGGAGGGGACGCCGAGGAATTTGATGATCGCTTCGACGGACAAGGCCGGGCGGCGGCTCCCTGCGGCCTCCAGGGTGCTCGCGGCTTGGCGGATCCGGCGCCGCTCCCGGAAGAGGAGCCCGATCGCCGCCAGGGCGTCCAGGACTCCGACCAGGAAGAACGCCACGATCAGGCGGTTGATCGCGAGGGCGGCGGGAGAATCCTTGGGAAACAGGAGATCCCAGACGTCCCAGACATATGCGAGGCTCTCACCGGGCATGAGCATCCGCCTTTCGGGAGTCGGCCGGCCTGCCGGGCTGTCCGGAGCAGGCGCTGTGGACCCCTAGAGACACGCGCTTCAGGATTTTGTTCAGAGCCGGACAGGAGCTTGCCGCCTGAACATTTCGTGGAGCCCCGGGGTCAACAGGGGGGCCCATCTTCAGGGAGGCGCGCGATGCCCAGGTTCCTTGACTTCCACCTCATGGTCAACAAGGTCGCCGGCAAGGGCGGCGACCGTTTCGTCACTGCCGTGGCGGAATGCCCGGCACTGCGTTTCGGAGAATCGTTCGGGGAGCTCACGTTCAAGAAGGCGGAGCGGAAGCGGTGGCTGGCCGACGGCATCTCCCTATCCTTCCAGCGAGATGTGGGGTTCCTGATGGTCCAGGAGGCCGATGGAGAGAGGCGGCTGTCGCCGGAGGAGATCGGAGCCGCCCTGTTCCGGCTCCTTTTTCCGCCCCATTCGGACAATCTGGACCTGCTCGGCCGCAGTTGCGAGCTCCTCGGGCCGGGAGACTCCCTCCGCCTCAAACTCGAGCTCCATCGCGACCTTGCCAACCTCCCGTGGGAGCTGCTCGAGTGTCCCCTGGACGAAAAATGGGCCGCCCAGATCAACCGGGCCAACTTTTCGATCCTCCGCTATCTCGGCAACGCGCCGGGCTCGCCGGCCCCGGACCCGCTGCAGAAGCCGAGCGTCCTCATCGTCAAGGCGGACCCGGAGGAATTCTCGCAATCGGCGGTGACCGAATCGCTCGCCAGGGAAGTCAAGAACTTGCGCAACGCGCTCGACCGCCTCGCCGGCCGGGTCGCTTACCACGTCATCGAGGAGCGGCCGACCCTGGGCCGGCTCGTCCAGCTCGTCCACCAGTTGCGGGCCACCTCGCCGGTGATCGGCCTCCACCTCATGGGGCACGGAGGGGTGGACGAAAGGGGAGGATTCTTTGCCGGTGAGGACGAGCAGGGAAGGCAGCGCCGGATCTATGCGCGCGACCTGCGCAATGTGCTGAGCGAAGCGCCTGCGATCCGCTGGGTCATCCTGAACGCCTGCTGGACCGGCAACGAGCCGTTCGGCTCCCCTCTGGCCGGCCTGGCGACCTCCCTGGCCATGCTGAAGGACATCCCGACGGTCATCGCCTACCAGCGGCCGGTCGAGACCAAGGACGCCGAGATGCTGGCGTCGGATTTCTACGAGTGGGTCCTCGGCGAGGGCCGCCCTGTCGAAGAGGTGGTCCGGTCGGTGAAGTCCCGTTCCAGCACGCCGGGAGGCTTGGTGGTCCTGGCGCGGGCCGTCGCGGGGCGGATCCAGGACGTGATCCATCTCGGCCCGAGGCAGGAGCCGGACGGCGGAGAGGAGGCGCCCGCCCCTCAGGAGGAGCGCGAGCCGCTCGTCCTGCCTCCTCCGGCCGCCGCCCCGCCCGACCCCGGCGAGATGGTCGTCGTGCCCGCCGGCCCCTTCCGGAAGGGCCTGACGCCGCAGCAGATCGAAGCCCTGCTCGACCAGCTCGAGAAGGCGGACCTGACGATCGACCTCACCGCCGCCCGCAAGGCTCTCGGCAGGGAGGCGCCAACGACCGTCGAGCTGCCGTTGTTCCGGATCGACAAGACGCCGGTGACCCATGCGCAGTTCCGGCAGTTCGTGGATGCGACCCACTACCGGACCGACGCGGAGAGGGCCGGCGATCCGCGCAACTGGCGCCTCCACGAGCTGCCCGACCATCCGGTTGTCTATGTCAGCTACAACGACGCCGAGGCCTACTGCCGTTGGGCCGGCAAGCGCCTGCCGACGGCCGACCAGTGGAAGAAGGCTTACCGGGGCGACGACGGCAGGATCTACCCCTGGGGAGATGTCTTCGAGAGCGATCGCTGCAATTCGGCCGAGAGCCGTCGAGGCAAGACGACGCCGGTGGACAGGTTCCCGGGCGGGGCCAGTTCCTGCGGGTGTCTGGACATGGTGGGCAATGTCGAGGAGTGGACCGTGACCTCCGCGGGAGATGGCAAGAAGGCCATCCTCGGCGGTTCGTGGGCCATGACCTGCCAGATCTACGGCCTGCCGGTCCTGCAGCGCCTCGCCTTGCCCAGCTTCTACTCCAACGACCTCGGATTCCGCTGTGTCGAGGAGGTGGAGGCCGGTTGATCCCCCGCCTTGCGGCCCGGACCGCCGCACGCTAATGTTCCCAGGAGGGCCCGTGGTCGGCCGGGCGGATGTCTGGGGACCAGCGGGGGGACCAGCGATCGATGAAGCTGCAGATGATGGTTCGCGACTGCCTTTACCTCAACTGGGCCCTGCCGGCCGAAAGGCTCCCGGAGCCCCCGCCGCCGCTGCGGTACCAGCTCCACTCCTGGCAGGGGCGGGACTATGTCTTCGCCTCCGCGGTGCTCTTCCACCAGGACGCCGTCCATTTCCCGGGCGTGCCGCTCCTGCGCTTTGGCTTTCCGCAGATGAACCTGCGGCTCTACGTGCTGGACGGCGAGGGGGCCCCCGCGGCCCTCTTCCGCCGGATGCTGATGCCCTCCTGGGTGGCCCCGGGCGTCCGGCTGCTCACCCACCAGCCCGCCTGCCGCGCCTGGCTCCATTTCCCGCGGCCGTCGCGCGATCCGGGTCAGGGTCCGTGGCTCTGGCAGGCGCGGCGCGGCGGAGCACCTTTCGAGGCCCGGGCCTGGCAGGACAGCCCGCAGGTGGGGGAGGGCCCCCGACTCGGCTCCTGGGAGCAGACGGTCCGCTATTTCCACGAGCGGCCGCGCGGCTATGCCGAGGACTCGGGCGTCCTCCACAAGCTGGAGGCGCGCCACCCTCCGGCCGCGAGCTGGCCGCTCCACGCCGAGGTGCGCGGCGCAGACCTCTTCCTCCGGCGACTCCTGGCGCCCGCCGATGGGATTGGGGACTGGCCCCCGCTGCATTCGGCGTTCCTCTGCCCGGAGATCCCCTTCGTCTTCGAGCTCGGGCTCGTTCCCAAGGTCGCCATGCCGCCATCCGTCCCCCATCCCGCGGCGGGGCGGGTGGCGAGCCCCGTGCTGCTGCGTGCCGGAGATATTCCGGGCTGTCCGGAGCGCCGCGAGGGCTCCGGAGCAGCGGCAGGCGTCGTGCTAGCATCCGCTGCATGACCGCAAGTCACACCCCCGCCGCGAAACAACGCATCGCCGTGCTGCCCGGCGACGGCATCGGCAAGGACGTGACCGCCGAGGCGGTCAAGGTCCTGGAGGCCGCGGCAGAAGCCTGGGACTTGCCCCTGGAGCTGGTCCGGTTCGACTGGGACGCGGACCGCTATCTCACCACGGGCGAGACGCTCCCGCCCGGCGCTCTCGACGACTTCCGGCGGAACTACGCGGCCATTTTCATCGGCGCCTACGGCGACCCCCGGGTGCCCGACATGAAGCACGCGGCCGACATCCTCCTGGGGATCCGCTTCGGTCTGGACCTCTATATCAATCTCCGGCCGATCAAGCTCTACGACCGCCGTCTCTGCCCGCTCGCCGGCAAGTCCGAGAAGGACGTCGACATGGTGGTCTTCCGGGAGAACACCGAGGGGGCCTACGTCAACGTCGGCGGCAACTTCAAGAAGGGGACCGCGGACGAGATCGCCGTGCAGGAGGAGATCCACACCCGCAAGGGGGTCGAGCGCATCCTCCGCGCCGCGTTCGAGTACGCGGTGCGGCACGACCGGCGCGAGGTTCTGATGAGCGACAAGTCGAACGTGATGCGCTACGGGCACGACCTCTGGCAGCGCGCCTTTGCCGAGATCGGCGCCGAGTACCCGCAGATCGAGAAGCGCCACATGTTCGTCGACGCCCTGACCATGCAGATGGTGCTCAAGCCCGAGAGCTTCGACGTGATCGTCACCAACAACATGTTCGGCGACATCATTACGGACCTCGGCGCGGCTCTCCAGGGCGGCCTGGGGATGGCCGGCTCGGCCAATCTCCATCCTGGGCAGACGTCGATGTTCGAGCCGGTGCATGGCTCGGCCCCCAAGTATGCCGGCACCGGCCGCGCCAACCCGGTCGGCGCCGTGCTGTCCGCCTCGCTGATGTTGGACACCCTCGGCCACGCCGAGGCCGCCCTGGCGCTCGAGGAGGCGGTGGCCCGCTCGGTCCGCGAAGGGCAGACCACGCCAGACCTCGGCGGGTCGATGACCACCTCGCAGGTGGGCGACCTCCTCGCGCGGACGGTGGCGGAGTCGGTCCTCACCCGCCGCTGAGCACGGACGCTCCCCCAAAGTCTTCGCCGGCAAGGATTTCCTCGCCTCCGTCTATAATCGTCCCGAAGGGAGAGACCCGAGTGAGCTTGAAGGAATCCGAGCTGATCTACGACTGGAACCGGGCCGGCGGACCCGACCTGCGGCCGGCGCGCGGGCGCGTCGAGCTGGACGACGAGACGCTGCGCGACGGTCTCCAATCCCCGTCGGTCCGCTCGCCCTCGATCGAGGACAAGATCCGTATCCTCCACATGATCGCCGAGCTCGGGATCGAGTCGGCCGACCTCGGGCTCCCCGGCGCCGGGCCCCATGTGGTGAAGGACGTCGAGGCCCTGGCCCGCGAGATCGTCCAGAGCCGGCTCCGGATTTTCCCCAACTGCGCCGCCCGGACGGTGATCGTCGACATCCGGCCGGTCGTCGAGATCTCGCAGCGGGTGGGCATCCCCATCGAGGTGGCCTGCTTCCTCGGCTCCTCGCCGATCCGCCAGTACGCGGAAGGGTGGACGATCGACCGCATGCTCCACCTGACGCGCGAGTCGGTCGAGTTCGCCGTCAAGGAGGGGTTGCCGGTGATGTACGTCACCGAGGACACGACCCGGGCCAAGCCGGAGGACCTGCGGCGCCTCTATACCGAGGCGGTCGAGGCCGGGGCGCGGCGGGTCTGTGTGTCCGACACGGTCGGCCATGCGACGCCCAACGGGGCGCGCAACGTGATCCGCTTCATCCGCGAGGTGGTGGACGCGACCGGCGAGGACGTCCAGGTCGACTGGCACGGCCACAGGGACCGCGACCTCGGGGTGATCAATGCGCTCGCCGCGGCGGAGGCCGGGGCCGACCGCCTGCACGGCACGGCCGTCGGCATCGGCGAGCGGGTCGGCAACTGCCCGATCGACCTGCTGCTGGTCAACATGCAGCTCCTGGGCTGGATCGACCGCGACCTCCACCGTCTCCGGGAGTACTGCCGGTTCGTCGCCGAAAAGACCGGGGTGCCGCTGCCGGACAACTATCCGGTGGTAGGCCGGGACGCCTTCCGCACGGGCACCGGCGTCCATGCGGCGGCCATCATCAAGGCGCGTGCCCGCGGCGAGGACTGGCTCGCGGACCGGGTCTACTCCTCGGTGCCGGCGAGCCTGATCGGCTGCCATCAGACGATCGAGATCGGGCCGATGAGCGGAGAGTCGAACGTCGTCTACTGGCTCCAGGAGCGCGGGATCGAGGCCGCTCCCGACCTGGTGAAGGAGATCTTCCAGCGTGCCAAGAACGCGCCGGCCGTCCTCGAGGAGGTGGAGGTCCTGGAGATCTGCCAGGCCCGTGGGCTGACCCCAGGAGAGGGGCGTTCGCGGGCGTTGCCGTGACGGCCCCTCACCCCCCTGACGACCCCCCTCTCCCATCCGCCCTCCCAACCGCACGGGAGAGGGGGGAATCATGAAGAGAAAAGGAGATACGGGCCGAAACGTCTCGACTCCCCTCTCCCGGGGGTCCGGGAGGGCGGATGGGAGAGGGGCCGGGGGTGAGGGGTCCACCTGGCGGCGCGCCCTCGATCGCTATCTGGAGAGCCTCGCGGTGGAGCGGGGCCTCTCCAAAAACACGGTTGACGGCTACAGGAACGACCTCACCCGGCTGGGCGAGGCGCTGGCGAAGAAGAAGAGCGACCTGCTCACCGCCGACGCCCAGGCCCTTGCCGGCCACTTGCGGGACTTGAACCGCCAGGGGTTGTCCCCGCGCTCGATCAGTCGGGCACTCTCGGCCCTCCGCGGCTTCTACGAAAACCTCATCCTGCTCGGCGAACGCAAGGACAACCCGGCGGTCAACCTCCTGCCGCCGCGGCTCGGGCGCCCGCTCCCCAAGGTGCTGTCGGAGGAGGAGGTCGAGGCCCTGCTCCACGCGCCCGACGTCGCGACCTCGCTCGGCCTGCGCGACCGGGCCATGCTCGAGCTGCTCTACGCGACCGGGCTGCGGGTGAGCGAGCTCGTAGGGCTCCAGCTCCCGCAGCTCCGTCTGGAGGCCGGCTTCCTGGTCGCCTTCGGCAAGGGGAGCAAGGAGCGGATCGTGCCGGTCGGCGAGGCGGCCGAGCATTGGGTCCAGCGCTACCTGCGGGAGGTCCGGCCGCGGCTCGCCCCGGGGCGGCACCAGGCCGTCTTCGCGAACGCCGCCGGCAATCCCATGAGCCGCGTGGGGTTCTGGAAGATCCTCAAGAAACACGGCCTCGCGGCGGGCGTGTGCTCGCCGCTGTCCCCTCACGTCCTGCGCCACAGCTTCGCGACCCACCTGCTGGAGCACGGGGCCGACCTGCGGGCCGTCCAGACCATGCTCGGCCATGCCGACATCTCGACGACCCAGATCTACACCCACATCCACCAGCAGCGCCTGAAGACCCTCTACGACCGTTTCCATCCGCGATCGTAGGTCCGCCGAAATAGATCGGTGCATTTGCGCACCAGGACATGAAAGAGCCACACTCTGTCCTGCACCGTGGAGCTTGCCATGCCCGATCTACCCCCCTCCCAGAGGCCCCCGGAAGCGACGGACACCGTCCACATCGCCGCGAAGGGCGGCCCGTGGGTCCCGCGGGAGGCCGCCGACCCGGCACCCCTGCCGCGCGGCGCCTCGGTCGGCCGCTACCTGGTCCTTGACGCGATCGGCCGGGGCGGCATGGGGGTGGTCTATGCGGGCTACGACCCCGAGCTGGACCGCAAGGTCGCTCTCAAGCTCCTCCGTCCGGACCGGACCGGCTCCTCCGGAGAGGGGGACCGCCTCCGCCTGCTGCGTGAAGCACAGGCCATCGCCCGCCTCTCCCATCCCAATGTCGTGGCTGTCTATGACACGGGGACCTTCGACGACCGGGTCTTCGTGGCCATGGAGCTCGTCGAGGGACGGAACCTGCGGCAGTGGCTCGTCGAGGAGCGGCGCTCCTGGCGGGAGGTGCTCGCCGTCCTGCTCCCCGCCGGGCGCGGTCTTGCGGCGGCCCATGCGGCCGGCCTGGTACACCGGGACTTCAAGCCGGAGAACGTCCTGCTGGGAGGGGACGGGCGGGTGCGGGTCGCCGACTTTGGCCTGGCGCGGCAGGCGGGCCGGCCCGGCGACAAGCCGGAGGAGCCCACGGCCATCGAGGTGAGCCCCCTGACCGCATCGCTGACCGCGTGGGGGATGGCCGTGGGGACGCCGGCCTACATGGCGCCGGAGCAGCGCCGCGGCGAGTCTACTGACGCGCGGAGCGACCAGTACGCCTTTTGCGTGACCCTCCACGAAGCGCTCTTCGGCGTGCGGCCGGCCGCGGACCAGGAGGGCAGCGAGACGGCCATGGACCGCCGCGTCCCCTCCTGGCTGCGCCAGGTAGTGCTCCGCGGCCTCGATGCCGACCCGGCGCGGCGCCATCCCTCGATGGACGACCTCCTCGCCGCCCTGGACCGCGATCCAACGGCCGTCCGCTGGCGCTGGCTGGCCGCTGCGGCCTTGGTCCTGGTGGCCATCGGGGGCCTCGTCGCCTGGGAGCGCGACCGCACGGCGCGCAACCAGCTCTGCCGCGGCGCGGAGAGCCGGGTCGCGGGGGTCTGGAATGCGGACCGCAAGGAGGCCGTCCGGGCAGCCTTTGCGGCGACCGGCCTGGCGCAGGCCGGGAAGGTCTGGGCGCTGGTGGAACGCGCGCTCGACGAGCACACCGGTCGCTGGGCAACGATGCATCGCGAGTCCTGTGAGGCGACGCGCCTGCGCGGCGAGCAGTCGGAGGACCTCCTCGACCGGCGGATGTTCTGCCTCGACCAGAGGATGCAGGAGGTCGATGCCACGGTCGGCCTGTTCGCGCAGGCCGATGCGCAGGTGGTGGAGAAGGCTCTCAATGCCGTGAGCGCCCTGCCGCGGATCGAGACCTGCGCGGACCGCGAGGCGCTGACCGCCAAGGTCCCGCCGCCGCGCGACCCGGAGCTGCGGGCGCGGGTGGAGGCCGTGCGCGCGAAGGTGGCGGAGGTGCTGGCCGGTCTGATCGCGGGCAAGCACAAGGAGTCGTTGCCGAAGGCCGGCGTGGCCGTCGACCTGGCTCGGAGGCTTGGCTACCGCCCCCTGGAGGCGGAAGCGCTGTACCAACAGGCCCGCCTCCAAGACGTGACCGGCGATCTCCAGGGTGCCGAGGCGACCCTGTTCGAAGCACTCGTCGCTGCCGAAGTAGCCGGGCACCAGGAGCTTGCAGCGCAGGCCGCCTCGCAGCTCGCCGCGATCGTCGGCCACAAGCTCTCCCGGCCCGAGGAGGGGTACCGTTGGGCGCGTCTCGCCGAGGGGATGGCGGAAGGGGGCCGGATGGGGGACAACGTACGGTCCGGGGTCCTCCGGCATCTGGGAATGGTCCTGGCGGAAGAGCGGCGGTTCACCGAGGCGCGCGATGTCTCGCTGCGCGCTCTGGCGCTGGCCGAGCGGAGCCTCGGCCCCGAGCAGCCCGATGTCGCCTCGCTCCTGACCAACCTCAGCGCTATCGAGGATCAGATGGGGCACGAGGAGGAGGCGCTCCGCCACCTCCGCCGAGGCCTCGCGATCCGCGAAAAGATTCTGGCGCCGGGGCACCCCGATTTCGGCAGGTCGTATACCGCCCTCGGGAACATCCTTATGAACCTGGGGCGTGAGGAGGAAGCCCTGAGCGCCTTCCAGCGTGCTTACAAGACGCTTCGGCAGCACTATGGCCCCGATCACTACCTGGCCCTCGGCGCGTTCTACAGCATGGGGCTCGCCTACAAGGACAGCGGCCGTCTTGGCGAGGCACTGCGCTGTTTCGAGCAGGCGCTCCCGGCCTTCGAGAAGGGCCTCGGGCCCGAGCATCCCTACGTGGGCATGACGCTGAGCGGCCTGGGCGACACGCTGGCGCTCCAGGGGCGCCAGGAGGAGTCGCTGGCCGCCTTCCGCAGAGTCCTGGCGATCTTCGAGAAGAGCTTTGGTCCCGACAATCCGGACCTGGCCGTCGGCCTGATCGGAGTTTCCAAAGCTCTCCTGGAGCTCGACCGTGCCCAGGAGGCCCTGCCGCTCGCCGAACGCGCCCTGGCCCTGCGCGAGGGCCGGCCCATCGATCCGGGTTTCATCGCCGAGGCCCGCTTCGTCCTGGCGCGCTCTCTCTGGGACGGTCGCGGCGACCGGCAGAGGGCGCTGCAGCAGGCTCGCCTCGCCCTGGATGGCTACGGATCCAGCGCCGTGGCCGTCGCGCAGAGGAAGCAGAATGAAGCCTGGCTCGCCGCGCATGGCGCATCGCCGGGCCGCCCGGCGAGGCAGCTCGCAAGCCTGCCGCGAGAGTAGACTCCTCGCGTGGCCGATGAGCCCGACTTCCTCTACGTCCTCAAGATCCTGAGCGGCGACGGCTCGACCGTCCGGCGCTTCCGCCTCGCGCCGGGCGAGCACGTCGTGGGCTCTGCCCCTGACGCGGACCTCCCGCTCGACCTGCCGGGGATCTCCCGGCGGCACGCCCTCCTCCGGGTGTTGGCCGACGGCGGAGCCGTGGTCACGGATCTCGGCTCGAAGAACGGCACCTTCCTCGCCGGGCGGCGCATCCAGGAAGTGGTGGTTTGCGGGGTCTGCGGCTCTGCGGCGATCGCCTTCGGCGCGGTCCAGACGCTGCTCCAGACCGAGGATCCGGCGCGGATGCAGGTGCTGCTCTCTCCCCCACGGGACGAGGGTGCAGGCATAGCCCAGGCTCAGACGCCGCCGCAGGAGGGGCTCACCACCGTGGGGCTCCACCCCGTCGAGCGCCTGGCCGAAAGCCTCCAGGAAGTCCTTGTCCCGCTGCTCGAGACCTCCGCCGGCCCCGAAGAGACCGCCGCCGCCCTGGCGCAGCGTTGGATCGAGGTGCTCCCTGTCAGCCGGGTCGAATTCCTGCGCCCGGCCACGCGGGGAGACGCGCTCGTCGCCGCGGCTTCGACCCTGCAGCAGGCCCCCGGGGCCGTGGAGAGTTTGGAGGTCGAAGGACCCGGCGGCTGGAAGGTCCGGCTGCGCGCGCCCGAGCCAGTGCGCCTCGTAGCTCTCACGTCCCTGCTCCGGCTGGCGCTCGCCTTGCTCGACGCCGGCCCGGGCCGCAGGCGCCGCTGGGGCGAGAGCGAAGGCTCATCCCGGCCCTCGCGCGGCTCGGGAGAGCTGATCCCGCCGCCGGGCCTGGGCAGGGAAACGTCGCGGATCTACCGCAGCGCCGGCAAGGTGGCGCGCGGCAACGTGCCGGTGCTGGTCCTCGGCGAGTCTGGCGCCGGCAAGGAGGTGCTGGCGCGCTGGATCCATGCCCGGTCGCGGCGCGCCGAAGGCCCCTTCCTGGCCGTCAACTGCGCGGCCCTGCCCAAGGAGCTGCTGGAGGCCGAGCTGTTTGGTATCGAGCGCGGGGTCGCCACCGGCGTCGAGGCCCGGCCCGGGCTCCTCGAGCGCGCCAGCGGCGGCACGGTCTTCCTGGACGAGGTCGGCGACATGGCCCCGGAGACCCAGGCCAAGGTGCTGCGGGTGCTCGAAAGCACGAGCTTCTACCGGGTCGGCGGGCGCAACCCCGTCCAGGTCGATGTTCGCCTGATTTCGGCGACCAACCGGGAGCTGGACGCGCTGGTGGAGGAGGGGGTTTTCCGCCGCGACCTCTTCCACCGCCTGGCCGCCTTCCAGGTGAAGCTCCCGCCGCTGCGGGAGCGGAAAGAGGAGATCCCGTCGCTCGCCGCCCGCTTCTTCCACCGCGAGCTGGAGAAGAACGGGCTCACGAGCCCCGGCATCACCCGCGCCGCCCTGGGCGCCCTGGTCCGCCATCCCTGGCCCGGCAACGTCCGCGAGCTCCAGAACGAGATCGCCAAGGCCGCCCTGCTGCTGGAGCCGGGGGAGCCCCTCGACCTCGAGCACCTCGCGGAGCGGGTCCGCCAGGTTCCTGACCAGGGTGCCCGCTGCCTCACCCTCGAAGAGACGGTCCTGCGCGCCGAGCGCGAAGCATTCGCCGTGGCCCTCGCCGCCGCCGAAGGCGATGCATCCCGGGCCATGGAGCTGCTCGGAGTCTCCCGCACCACGTACTACCGCAAGCTCAAGGAGCTGGGGCTCGGCGAAGCCCCCGCCTGAGCCGGTCCCGGATTCGGGACAGATCTCCTTCCCTACTGGCCTCCCATCCCGAAGACGGGACGGGCAGATCTTACAAGTCTCTATCTCTCAATAGCTTGGCGTCTGGCCTCCGCCTTGCCTTGAGAAGAGCGCGAACACGGGGAATCAACCCCGCTCCGCCACTCTGGCAAGGAGAAGTGAGTCATGAAAAAGGTCGTTCTGTTCGCGTTGCTGCTCGCCACCGTCGCCGCCGCCTCTGCCCATGCGGTCGTCCTGCCGCGTTCCGGGAGCTACTTCTGCTACCACTTCCAGAACGGGTACTTCATCGGCACCGGGTCCTCCGAGATCAACGTCGCCGGGAGCTTTACCCTGCAGCGCGGGATCGAACGCTTCAAGGACCCCGGCATGACGTTCATCGACAACCGTAAGGTCACCTTCGCCTGGAAGTCGGACAATCCGTCCTCCGGCTATTCGGTCTGGGAGTTCACCATCAATCCGGGCGGGCCGCAGTGCAAGAAGGCGTACGTCTACAGCAACGCCATCTTCTACACCGAGTGCGACACCATCGCGGAGCGCGACTGCTATCTGCTCAACTGAAGCGCGTCACCAGGGCCGCTCCTGCTGGGGGCGGCCCCCTCTCTCGCTTCCGGAATACCTGCCGTCCCGCTCCTGGTTCTCCCTCTTGAGCAAAGCTCGTAGTTTTTCTGGGCGGGACTAGGCGTTTTGGCCCGTCTGTCCGTACAATCAGCGACGCCTTGACCCGGAGAGCCGGCAGCAATGACGCGCAGACCTTGTAATCCCGTCCTCCTCGTCCCCATCGCCTTCCTCGGCTTCGCCGTGCCCGTGCGGGCGGGCTCGTGGTCCTCACCGACGGCAGCGTTTTCAAGGTCAAGGCCTATGAGGCGGGGGAGGACCAGGCGCGGCTGACGCTCGGCTTCGGCGGGGCCATGACGCTTCCCATCGAGCGCGTCGAGCGGGTCCTGGATGACGAGGTCGAGTGGCCCGAGCCCGAGCCGGCCGCCGTGGCCGCTGCCGCGGAGGTGCCACCCGTTCCCGAGCCCCCCATCCCGCTCCGCTTCGCCGAGGACCAGCCGGTTCCCGAAGGCCCCTACGGCCAGCTCATCTACGAGGCGGCGCGCAAGCACAAGGTCAACCCGACGGTGGTCGCGGCGCTGATCCGCCAGGAGTCGGCCGGCAATAAGCGGGCGGTCTCGCACAAGGGTGCGCGCGGCCTCATGCAGCTCATGCCCGCGACGGCGATCCGCTTCGGGGTGCGCAAGGAGAAGCTCTTCGACCCCGCGGAGAACGTCGAGGCCGGGGTCCGCTACCTGAGCTGGCTGGTCGACCAATTCCCCAACGACCTCGCCAAGGTCCTCGCCGCCTACAACGCAGGCGAGAACGCCGTCCTCCGCTACCAGGGCATCCCCCCCTATCGCGAGACCCGCAACTACGTGCGGCGGATCTTCTCGAATCTGGGATTGACGCTGGCTGAGATGTAGGGGTCCCCTCTCCCGTCTGGAACGCAGGTAGAGACGCCCCAGTCCGTCACCACCAAACGACCGGGCGCAAACGCGGCGCGCAGGGCCTTCAGGGCGCTGGCTTCCGCAGGCCGGTCGAAGAGGCCGAGGAGGCGCAGGATCTCCAGCTCCGGTCCCTCTCCCAGCCAGCGGGCATAGGCCGCGATTACTCGGAAGGCGTGGCCACCCTGTTTCTTGTCGGCTTGATGGAGGTCGATCTCGCGCCGCTTGCGGACGTCGCCGCCGTGGGCCCGGCGCAGGAAGTTGCCGAGGAGGGTCAGGGTAAGGGCGTGCCGTTGGAACTCCTCGGCCGCGGTGCGCAGCTCGACCTCCCTGCCGGCCACGCCGAGCTGGCGGAGCAAGGACACAGACGCACCCAGCTCTAATACCTCCAGGGGGATCTGCGGCGCTGTGTTTGGGGAGCCGGCGAGGTCGGCGATCTGCTCCCGAGTGGTGACCACGCAGAGGCCCGGGTTGCCGGCGGCCAGGCCTTTGAGGAGAGCGGAGAGGCCGTGGTCCTTGAGACGGCCCTCGATCTCCGGGCGGCCCGGCGGGTATTGCAGGGGCTCGATGCCGTCGAGGACGAGAAGGGTGCGCTCCATCCTGATTAGAGAGGCGAGGCGGGTGCCGCGGTCGTGCAGGGAGCCGGCTTTGGGGTCGGGATCGCCGAAGAAGCGGAGAGCGTAATCGATGAACGGCTCGGCGGAGGTGTTTTGGTCTTTGCTCCCCTGGCTGTAGAACGACCAGTCGAGCACCCGCGCGGCGCCGCGCCAGCCGTCGGCCGCCATGCGGTCCATCCAGCGGGCGACCAGCGCCGATTTGCCCACGCCTCCGAAGGCCACCAGGGTTAGGACGTGGGTGGCCGGGTCCTCCCAGGCCTCGTCCAAACGGGCGAGCTTCCGCGTCGCGGCCGACGAAGGTGGGGCCGGGGATGGGCAGGCGGCCGAGGTCGAGGTGGGGAGCAGTTTTTCGTCCTGCCGTTTGGGTGCCGCAGAATGGTCAGGGGGCGACTTCCCGCGGCCCCATATACCGCATCACCACCAGCGTCCGGTCGTCGTTCGGCGGCTGGCCGCCGGCGTAGCGCTCCACGGCCGCGAGCAGGCTGTCGCGGACCTGGGCCGCCCGCGGCCGGGTGCCGTTGAACGCCGCAAACGTCTGCACGACCCGTTCATAGCCGAACGGCTCCCCGTGGACGTCGGTGGCCTCGATCAGCCCGTCCGAGAGCCAGACGACCACGTCGCCCGGCTTGAGCGTCACCGTGGCCCGCCCGTAGGTGTGGCCCAGGCCGCCGAGGGGAGAGCCGGGGAGGACGATCTCCTCGACCGCGCCGCCGCGCAGCAGATAGGTGGGCGGATGGCCGGCGTTGGTCAGGCGCAGGTCGCCCGTCCGCAGGTCGAGCATCCCCAGGGTGGCGGTGACGAACACCCGGCTCTTCTGGTTTCGTACCACCCCGTCCAGCCGGCGCAGGATCTCCTCCGGCTCGCGGGTCTCCTCGACCAGGATGAGCAGGGCGGCCTTGAGCATCGCCATGCGCAGCCCGGTCGGCAGGCCGTGGCCCGAGACATCCGCGATGATCACCGCGAGCTGGGTTTCGGACAGGCGCAGCACGTCGAAATAGTCGCCGCCGATCGCGGCGCTGGGCTCGAACAGCGTGGCCAGCTCGATCTCCTGGCCGGCCGGCAGGTCGGTCGGGATCAGGCTCTTCTGGAGGTCGCGGGCGATCGCCAGCTCCTTCTCCAGGACCTCCTTTTGTGCCGCGGTGGCGACCAGGGTCTCCAGGTTGGCCGACATCTCGTTGAACGAGCGCTGGAGGTCGCCGAGCTGGTCGCGCCGCCGCACCGGGATGCGCACCGAAAAGTCCCCCTCCCGTACCGCGGCGGTGGCCCGGCTGAGGCGGTTCACCGCGAGAGAGAGCCCAACGATCATGAAGACGGCCATCAGCGCCGCGATCACGTAGATGTCGAGGAGCAGCACCGCGACCAGCACGAGGGCGGCCCATACCTTCGAGTCGGTCTCGCCGGAGGTGGAGAAGAGGTGGCGCAGGACGGTGCGCGGCGTGCTGTTGAGCGTGATGGTCAACTGGTCTGAGAGGCGGCTTCCGGTCGCCGGTTCGAGCAGGGGGCCGGTGAGCTCCGCCCACCAGAGCACCGGGTCGTCCCAGATCCGCTCGCCACCCGAGATCCTCTTGAAGTACTGCTCGGCTTCGCCAACCTGGTGCTCGCGGCGGAACTGGCGCAGAGTGATGGTACGCCCTGCGAACCCGATCAGGTCCGGATCGTCCGGACGGTCCGTCTCCACCCACAGGTCGGCCCGCCGGCTGATCTCCCGGTCGAGGTGGGTTGTGGTGAGGGCCAGGACGCCGTGCCCCGCCTCGATGGCGGCCGTGCCCAGGGACGGCGAGCCATTGGACTGCGCAAAGAAGCGCGCGGCCTCCTCCCGGTCGAGGCGGCGCTCGGGTGGTTTGCCCTGGCCCGCCCAGCTCGGCCAGGCCGCGGGAGTCCGCGGGTCGCCGGCGATCCGCCGCCCGCTGTGGTAATAGCCGAATGCGATGCCAGGCTCCCGCACGGTGGGCGGTTTGCCGGTGCGGACCAGCGTCTGGACGTGGCTCCGCGCCGCCGCGTCGAGCTCGGCCTGGAGCTCCGCGACCGTATCCCGGTAGAGGTGCCCGAGGAAGAACCCGGCGAGCACGTAGGCAATGAACCCCAGGAGCAGGAGGACCATGGGGATCGGCAGCACGCCGAGGAGGAAGTACGAGAAGGCGAGACGCCGCCCGACCTTGTAGAGGAAGGTCTTGAACGCCTTCCACGACAGCCGGAGGAACAGGAGGACGGCCCCGCCGGCCAGGGTGATCTTGAAGAAGGCGCTGAGGTAGGGAATGCCCAGGAGGGCGATCGCGAGGGCAACCGCGGCGACCAGCGTGAGGGCGATGAGCCTGCGGCGAGATCGTTCGTTCACGGCCAAGGGGGTTACGTGGGGGGAGGCGCAAAGTTTCTCCGCCCTCGCATAGAATTGCCACGCCCGGGGGCGCCCGGCCATCTTAGCGCGAACGAGAAGGAGAAGACACCGTGTCGAGGATCCCGCGTTATCAGGAGCACCTGAAGACGGCCTTCACCGCGGAGGCCGCCAGCGCCGCCCGCTTCCGTGCCTATGCCGAACATGCCGATCGCGAGGGCCGGCCGAACCTCGCCCGGCGCTGGCTGCGCCTGGCCGCCGCCAAGGACAGGCTCGCCATCGAGCTCCTCGAAGCCGCCGAGCAGGTCCGTTCCCTGGATGCCAACCTGGGCGACGCCATCGCCGAGGAGCGGTACGAGATCGACGCCCTCTACCCGCGGATGATCCGCGACGTGGACGAGCACGTGGCCGACGTCTTCCTCAAGGTGGTGGGCGCGCAGAAGGAGCACCTGCGCGAGCTGGAAGCGCTCCGCCAGGAGGCCAACGCCGCCCAGGGCGATGTCGTCCTTCCCCCCGAGGTCGACCGCGGCACGGCACCGTCCGCGCCGCTGTCGTAGGGGCCCCCTCCCCCGACCTCTCCCCCGCGCGGCCTCCCCGCCTCCCGCCCCGAGCGGGAGAGGGGCGCCCCCTCCCTGCCAAAAAAGAAAGGGACCGGTGGGAGATCCCACCGGCCCGCGATGTTTCTTGGATTCAGCTCCCCCTCTCCCGCTCTGCGGGGGAGGGGGGCAGGGGGAGGGGGGGGCTACGGGCGGTCGAGGGTGATGACCGGCGAGGTCCAGGACTCCCAGTGCGCCGGGTTGTTCGCGTCGCCGAGCGCCTTGAGGACCCGGAGGACGATCAGGTACTGACCGTCGGGGACCTCCTTGGTCTTGTTCTTGTTGCCGTTGCTGTGCAGCCGCGTGCCATCCCAAGTGAAGGCGAAGAAGGTGGCGGCGCCGCTGTTGCGCGGCAGGTAGTCGTCCTTCAAGGCGAAGTGGAACACCGGATGGACCGGATTGCCCGAGCCCGCCTCGAGGATCTTCATCTCCAGATGCTGGACCTGGTGGTCGAAGTGCACCACGAAGAACGGAACATCGTCTCCCTGGAGCGTGTAGGTCGCGCCGGCCGGCTGGTTGACCAGGTTGCCGCCGGAGTCCAGCTTGGCCAGCCAGGGGAAGCCGTTCACCGTCGGCACCAGGACCTGGATCGACTGATAGTCGCCCTTGAACCCGACATAGGGCACGCGCACCGCGCGGCCGCCGCCCTGCGGGGTCAGGACCAGGTAGCCGCCGTAGAGGCTCTTGTCGAGCAGGCCCGCGTTCACCGTGATCGTCGCGTTGACGCTGGCCGTGCCGCCGGCAGGCACCGTGAGCGTCGGAGCGCTCCAGGTGACCGTCGCGGGGGCGTTGAAACTGCTGATGGTGAAGGTGCCGTTCGTCGCCAGCGCCGGCGTGTGCGACAGGTCGAGAGTGACCGGCGAGCTGCCGGAGTTGTGGACCGTCAGCGTCCGGGTGGCCGGACCGGCTTGGCTTTCGCCGAGCGCGAGCTCACCGGGCTGGACGGACACGGTGGCGTTGATGGCATCGGCGATCCGCAGCATGCCGCCGCCCTGCCGGTGCGTCATGTCGAGGAAGCCCAGGGCGGGGTTGCCGGTCCAGAGCTGCGGCACGGCATAGTTCTGGAGGAGCGCTTGCACCGCCGCGGGCGTCATGCCCGGATGGGCCTCCAGCAGCAGGGCCACCGCGCCGGCCACGTGGGGCGACGCCATCGAGGTGCCGCTCAGAAGGCCATAGCTGCCGATCTCGACCGGGATGGTGGAGCGGATATTGCCGCCCGGCGCGCCGATGTCCGGCTTCAGCGTGAGGTCGGGGGCGACGCCCCACGAGCTGCTGGCCGAGATGCGGTTGGCGAGCGGGTTCGGAATGCTCACCGAATTGGGGGTCCAGGTCAGGGTGGTCGCACCGGCGGCGATGCGTCCGTTGATCAGGGCGCCGTCCGTGTCGCTGATCCCCACCACCGGAACCGTGACCGGAACCGCGCCGGCCGCGTTCGGATTCAGAGCACCCGGAATGTTGTTGTAGAGCACGACGCCGATCGCACCCGCGTTCTGGGCGTTGGCGACCTTCTCATTGAAAGGGCAGCCGAAGCGGCGGATGAGAGCGATCTTGCCGGTCAGGCTGCCGAGAGGCGGCGCCACTGCGTTACAGGCGTCGTCCAGCGAGGCGGTGGTGCCCGTGCGGGCCAGCGGATAGGTGCCCAAGACCGGCGTCAAAGGAGCGCCTGCTGCGGCGTTGTAGGCGACCGCGGAGTTGTCGGCCGAGACGGTGAAGGCCGGGAAATTGATGTGGGTGTTCTGGAAGTTGGCGGTGGCGATCACCTTGCCGCCGACGCCGGGGGCACCGGTCGCATACATGCCGTTGGCGCCGTTGTTGCCGGCCGAGGTCACGACCACCACGCCCGCGTCGACGAGATTGTCCGAGGCCACGGCGGTGGGGTACTGCGGCCACTGGAAGGCGGCGCCGATGCTCATGTTGAGCACATCGGCTCCGCCCGCGAGGACCATTTCCATCGCGGCGACCATGACATCGGCGCTGGTCGTGCCGCCGCAGCCGAAGACACGATAAGCGTGGAGCTTCACCCCCGGCGCCACGCCTTTGATGCCGCCGTTGGCACCGACGATGCCCGCCACGTGCGAACCGTGGCCGTTGCAGTCATCCGGGAAGGGATCCGGGACCTGCACCGGGTTCGTGCTGCTGTCGTAGGCGTCGCCGACGAGGTCAAAGCCCGCCTCGACCCGGCAACCGGGACCGAAGCAGCCTCCCAGGTCCGGGTGATCGTAGTCGACGCCGGTGTCCATGATCGCCACGATGACTCCCTGGCCGGTCAGGCCCAGGCCGCTCTGGGCAATGTTGGCCTGCGTCTGGGCGAGCGCCGTGACGAGATCGGCCCCCTCCCCCGGCTCGGGCTCCGGCACCGCGATGTCCACGACCGGGTAGAGGTTCTTGACCTCGGGGAGCCGCGACAGCTTGGCCAGCCCGACCTCGCTCACCCGCACCGAGACGCCGTTCCAGAGACCGTCGTAGCTGTAGCGCTCCTGGAAGGTTACCCCCGCCTCCTGGGCGGCGGCCCGGAAGGCCTGCTTCTCCTGCGACAGGCTGGCGGCCGATCCGCCCTTGGACTTTGGCTTTCCCTGCAGCTCCACGAACCAGGTGGAGACACCGTCTTCGACAGGTTCCATCGAGGCGGCGGGCGCCGGCTCAAGAGGCTCCACGGGCTGGGCCTGGGCCCACGCCGCCGCGGGACAGACGAGCACGGTGAACAGGGCACACTGCGACAGCAATCGTTTCATCGAGTCTCCTCTCTTCGGATCTACCGGATCCGAATGTGGGAAGAAGTTTGACGGACCTCTCGAAGGTACCGCAGCTCCAAAGTGCTACAGCGCTCGGGAGACGGGACACAGGGGTGCCACCCGGCCTCACGGGAGTGTGTGACTTCATGGATGAGACAAGAGGCCTACGAAAAAACCCGGACACCCTACTTTACGGACCGTGCCCCGCTCGCCCGCTTCGAGAAAAGGGACGTACAGAATAACAAATTAGTGCCGGACTGTCAACCCCCGGACCGACAGGCGCCGGTAGTCTAGCGGGTCGGCGCCGATGTAGACTGGCGCCTTTCGAGGTCCAGCCGATGAGAAACCTGCGTGCTCTTTCCACGTCCCTCGTTCTCCTTCTCCTCCCTGCCCTCGCCTGGAGCCAGGCGGTTGCGCCCAACGCGGCGGACCCTGCCGCCCGGGTGGACGAGATCTTTGCCGCCTTCAGCTCGCGGGAGGCGCCCGGCTGCGCCGTGGCGGTCGGCCAGGACGGCCGGACCGTCGTCTCACGCGCCTACGGCATGGCGGACCTGGAGCACGACGTGCCTCTCACGCCCGACAGCGTCTTCGAGGCCGGGTCGGTGTCCAAGCAATTCACCGCCGCGGCGGTGACGCTCCTGGCCCGGCAGGGCAAGCTGGCGCTCCAGGACGACATCCGCAAGCACTTCCCCGAGATGCCAGACTATGGGACCCCGATCACCGTCGAGCACCTGCTCCATCACACCAGCGGCCTGCGCGACTGGGGCGCGCTGGCCGGCATCGCCGGCTGGCCGCGGGGGACCCGCATCCATACCCATGCCCACGTGCTGGAGATCGCCGCACGGCAGAAGGCCCTCAACCACGCCCCGGGAGCCGAGTACTCCTATACCAACACCGGCTACAACCTCCTCGTCATGCTCGCGGAGCGGGTCAGCGGCCAGACGTTCCAGGGCTTCTGCCGGCAGAACCTCTTTGCGCCGTTGGGCATGACGCACACCCAGTGGCGCGACGACTTCTCCCGCGTGGTCAAGGGGCGCGCCATCGCCTACGACCGCGAAGAGGACGGCTTCCACAGCGACATGCCCTTCGAGAAGGTGTTCGGCAACGGCGGCCTCCTGACCACGGTCGGCGACCTGCTCCTCTGGAACGAGAGCTTCGTGCACGGCAAGGTCGGGGGCCCGGGCCTGGGCCAGGAGCTCCAGAAGCGCGGCCGGCTGAACGACGGGCGGGAGATCGAGTATGCCCGCGGCCTGTTCATCGGCACCTACAAGGGAGTCCCGGAGGTCAGCCACGACGGCGCCACGGCCGGCTACCGGTCCTTCCTGGCCAGGTATCCCGAGCAGCGGCTTTCGGTGGCGGTCCTCTGCAACGCGGGAGACACCGATCCGAGCGAGCTCGGGTACAAGGTCGTCGACCTGTTCCTAGCGGGGCAGCCGAAGCCGGCTCCCGCTCCAGCCGTTGCGCCCGTCGCACCCGTCGCACCCGTCGCAAAGATTGAGCTGGCTCCGGAGAGGCTCGCGGCCCGGGCCGGGCTCTATCGTAACGAGCGCACCGGGGAGTCGTTACGGCTCCAGGTGACCGAAGGCCGCCTCCGCACGAGGGGGGGAATGGGCCTGACGCCGCTCTCCGATACGCAGTTCCACATCGACAGCGGAGTCGAGGTCACCTTCGACGACACCCCCGGCAGCGGACGGGTGGTGATGCGGATCCAGTATCCGAACGGGGATGTCGTCCGCTTCGAGCCGGTCGACGAGTTTGCGCCCACCCCGGCCCAGCTTGCCGAGTACGCCGGAGAGTACGAGAGCGACGAAGCCGAGGCCGCCTACCGCGTCGTGCTGGAGGAGGGGAAGCTCGAGCTCCGCTCCCGGCCGGACCTGAAGCTCCTGCTCACGCCGTCCTACCCCGACGCCTTCGTGGCCGCCAGCGGCTGGATCGTGCGCTTCCAGCGCGGTCCGGATGGCAAGGTGACCGGGCTCAGCCTTGGCCTCGGCCGGGTGCGGGACCTGCGGTTCGCGCGGGTGCCGCGGTAGCGTCACCCCCCCAGGTGAACGGCGCCGGAGCAGGGTCCGCGGCATAGTGGGTGTCTGGAAATTCCTGCGCGAGCCCTGGTCCCTCACCCCCGACCCCTCTCCCATCCGCACTCACACCCGCCCGGGAGAGGGGAGCCCCCACCCAGGAGCTTCCTGATCATGCATTTCTCCCCTCTCCCGGGGGAAGGGAGGGCGGATGGGAGAGGGGGCGGGGGTGAGGGACCAAAGCGACGCCTCTAGCAGAGTTCCAAACACCCTCTTAGAATTGCCCAATGCAAGCCCTGAAAGCGCCGTGCGACGAGGGAGTGGTCCTTGCGGGGAAGGACGGGGTTCCCTGTGAGCGTGCGGCGGGCCCGTGGGTGCTGGCCGCCACGATCCTCGCCTCCAGCATGGCATTTATCGACGGCACGGCGGTGAACGTGGCGCTGCCGGCCTTGCAGGCGGACCTCGGCGCCACCGTGACTGAGGTCCAGTGGGTGGTGGAGGCGTACGCCCTCCTCCTCGCGTCCCTGCTCCTGGTGGGAGGGTCCCTGGGCGACCGCTTCGGCCGGCGCCGGGTCTTCCTCCTCGGGGTTACCGGATTCGCCCTCGCCTCGGCGTGGTGCGGCTTCGCGGCGAGCCCGCAGCAGCTTATTTCCGCGCGGGCGGTCCAGGGGATCGCCGCGGCCCTCCTGGTGCCCGGGAGCCTCGCTCTTCTCTCAGCTTCCTTCGACGAGTCGCGGCGGCGGCGGGCCATCGGCACGTGGTCCGGCTTCAGCGCCATCACCACGGCCGCGGGTCCTCTGCTGGGAGGCTGGCTCGTCGATCACGCCTCGTGGCGGTGGGTGTTCTTCATCAACCTTCCGCTGGCCCTGGCGGTGCTCGTCATCGGCCTCCGGTTCGTGCCGGAGAGCCGGGACCCGCAGGCCCCGCCTGGGCTCGACCTGGCCGGCGCCTTCCTCGTGGTCCTCGGGCTCGGAGGAGTGACCTTCGGGCTCATCGAATCGTCGCGCCTGGGCTGGGGTCACCCGCTGGTGCCGGGGGCGCTGATCCTCGGCGCGCTCGCTCTCGCGGCGTTCCTGTTCGTCGAGTCCCGATCGCGGGCTCCCATGATGCCCCTCTCCCTCTTCCGCTCACGGACGTTCGCCGGCGCGAACCTCCTGACCCTGTGGCTCTACGCCGCCCTGGGAGGCTCGCTGTTCTTCGTGCCGTTCCTCCTGATCCAGGTCCGCGGCTATTCGGCCCTGGCCGCTGGCGCCGCTCTGCTCCCGTTCGTCCTCCTGTTGTTCCTGCTGTCCCGCTGGTCCGGCGGGCTGATCGACCGCTACGGTGCCCGGCTCCCCCTGATCGTCGGCCCGGCCATCGCCGCCGTCGGGTTCGCCCTGTTCGCCGTGCCGGGCCTGGGTGGCAGCTACTGGACGACGTTCTTCCCCGCGGTCCTGGTCCTGGGGCTGGGCATGGCCCTCAGCGTGGCGCCGCTCACCGCGACGGTCATGGGCTCCGTCGAAGACCGCCACTCCGGGATCGCCTCGGGGATCAACAACGCCGTCTCGCGAGGCGCCGGACTCCTTGCCGTCGCCGTGCTGGGCGTCATCATGCTGGGCCTCTTCGACCGCGACCTGGACCGCCGGTTGGCAGCGACATCTCTACCGCCCGCGGTGCGCCAGGCGGTGAAGGACCAGAAGGAAAAGCTCGCCGCCCTGGACATCCCCGCCAGCCTTGGAGAGGACGGCGAGGACGCAAGTCCGCTCCGCCGTGGACCATTCCTTCCTGAAAGCCTTCCGCGGCGTCATGCTGACCGCCGCGGGCCTCGCCCTGCTCGCCTCCCTGAGCGCCGCCTGGTTGATCGAGCGGACGCCTGAAGCCGCGCCTGGACAGTGAGCTTGAGAAGCAGTCTCCGTGGCCGAACTTTCGGGCCAGTGCAGCCGGTCCACCGCTCGACATCGGCGGGGTTATTGGCGCTCCACGGCCTTTCTGAGAGTGGCTTTGGGGCTTCGAGTGAGCCGAGTTGACGCCTGAGCGACCTTGATCAACGATCGTAGGGCCTCATTGACTGCATCTGCCGTGGGGAATGCGGCGGCCACATCGGGGCTGAGCAGGACAAGGTTGCTACCCTTCGTATAGGCTTGGTAGTACTTCCCCCGTACGCCCTTGCCGAGCTCTTCACGCTTGTATTCGGGGCGAAGATCGTCCTCGTAGTCCGGTTCACCCTTCTTCATAGATGATCCTTTCATGGCGTGTGGCAGGTCCGATACCGCGTCTCGCTCGGTATCAGAGCCGCGCCCGGACAGTGAACATGTGGAGCAGCGCCAGGCACCCCGCGGCAGCCGCGAAGTGCTTGAGCGCATGGCCGCCGAAGCCCAGGGCTTCGTAGATCGGTCCGTCGTAGTACTCCAGCACCTTGGACGCCGCGTAGCAGCCGAGGGCCAGGAAGATCCACCGTCCATGGCTGTAGCGCGGCTGATAGAGCGTCATCACCAGGGGGATGATGAGGAGGGGAAAGAACTGCACCAGGGCATAGAGGCGGAGATCACCCGCCCCCTGCATCTCGCTGGCATACCAGTACAGCACGCTCGCCACCCCGAGCCCGAGGAGCGGCCAGAACAGCAGCCGGTACGCGCGCCGGCCGATCCGTTCGCCGAGCACGCCGGCCAGGAACCCCATGAATCCCAGGGTCATCGGTAGCCGATCCCAGAGCAGCGTGGCATTGGAGGGCGCCAGGTGATACCAGGAAGAGCCGAAGGCGGTCAGGGCCAAACCCAGGAACAGGGAGAGCCATGCCCCCTTCTCGCTCGTGCCGGGCGCGTCCGGCTCGCCAAGCCTCCGGCGTAGCCGCACGAGGCCGACGAGACCCACCACCAGGAACGGGGCATTCGAGGCCACGTTCCAGAAGTTGGGGACCCCCAGCAGCGTCCGGCCGTCGGCGAACCGGTGGTACGCCGGGTCCTGAGGGATCGCAGGCCTGGAAAACACGATCGCCGCAGCCACTGCGGTCACGGCAACCAGCGCCAGCAGGCGCAACCGCCGCGGGGCCGCCGCATCGGAAGTCAGGGTCTCGGCCATGGATGAACCTTCGCAAGATCTTATCGTGAACGCCATGCCTCTGTCTTACGAGGAGCGTATGTCTCAATTTCGGCTCTTCAACGCGGCCTTCTAGCGAGCTGACAAGGTCTGTCCCTGGACACCAGACCTGTCGTGTCATCCTGAGCGTAGCGAAGGATCTGGGGGCAGCGAGGCTGCACGCCGCGGGACCACTGCGAGTCACCGCAGTGAGCGTCTATGGTCCCGTGGTGGCTCCTGCCGGTGCCGCGGGACCACTGCGAGCCACCGCAGTGAGCGTCCATGGTCCCGTGGTGGCTCCTGCCGGTGCCGCGGGACCACTGCGAGTCGCCGCAGGGAGCGTCCATGGTCCCGTGGTGAACCTTACCGGTGCCGCGGGACCACTGCGAGTCACCGCAGTGAGCGTCCATGGTCCCGTGGTGGCTCCTGCCGGTGCCGCGGGACCACTGCGAGCCACCGCAGTGAGCGTCCATGGTCCCGTGGTGGCTCCTGCCGGTGCCGCGGGACCACAGCGAGCCACCGCAGGGAACGTCCATGGTCCCGTGGTGGCTCCTGTCGGTGCCGCGGGACCACTGCGAGCCACCGCAGGGAACGTCCATGGTCCCGTGGTGAATCCTGTTGGTCCCGCGGGACCACTGCGAGTCTCCGCGGGGAACGCCAGGGTTGGCGGAAGCTCTCGTTGGCAGCCGTCTGCCCTTGGCCGGCCTATCGCTCGGCGTCGATGATCACAGCCTCTAGAAGCCCGGAGGAGCGGCCGAGCCCGAAGCGGAGATCGTCCTCGCGAAGAGGCACACCGGTGAGCGTTTCCACCTTCCGGCGGCTGAACGGACGCGCCGCCACCAAGCGTTCGACCAGGGTCAGGACATCCACAGGAGCCTCCGTCCGCTGCGGTTCCGCGCAGCCCGCGGCCGGTGCGAGGAGCAATGCGGCCAGAGCAATCATCAGGAGCCGCAGTGCCAGAGGACTGGGGGCGTCTCTACGAAGCATCTGCGGCCCGCCAGGGCCGCCCAACGATATAGCCGGCCAGGAGGAGGTCGAAGCCCACGCAAAGCATTGCATACCACTCGGGCACATAGGCGCCCCGGCCGCCCGTATGGAACGCCACATCCCAGAGAGCGTGTCCGGCCCAACCAATGACGAGGAGGGCAGGGCGGCCCCGAAGCCCAAGCATGCCAAGGAGGCCGAACAGGACAAGGCCGCTGAGCTCCAGCGGCAGTGCGCCGATCGCTCCCCGCACGAGCGCCATGACGACATAGAAGGCCGCGGTGACGATCAGGAACCAGCCATAAACGCGCAGCTCGACGAGCCGGAGCCTCCTCGTCCCGCCGATGAGGGCGAGGGCCAGTACGACGCCGATTCCGAGCTCGATGGCGAGGTACATGACGTGCGCCGGTCTACCCGCTCGGGGCGAAGGTCATCGTGATCGTCAGCTGTATCTTTCGTCACGGGGCGGGCCAACTACGCGGTCATCTTGGCCTTCAATGGATATAAGCCCAGGTTCTCGATGGAATCGACGGCCAAGTCGACATCGAGGTCTGGCCAGTATAGGTGATGTGGATGGGGCCTCTCGACCCTGAGGATCGCACCGACGGGTGCGTTCTGGAACCACGGGAACTCCTCGAAGGGCAGGAAGAGCTCTCTGTCGTCCAAGAAGAGCCAGAAGCCATGCTTGGAGATGTTGGTGACCTCAACGTCCGAAGTGGCGGCTCCAGGCATCCCGGATTTCATTTTCGTTCTCCTCGATCAGCTTACGGATTCGCTGCAGATCGCGATCGCTGAGGTTGTAGTTTCTCGCAAGCTCGACCTCTGGAGCAAGCCAGAATTTTGCCTCACCTTCGGACGACTGCACATGGACGTGCAGCCGCTGCTCCTCCCTGGAGAAGAAGTAGAACCGATAAGGGCCGTTTCGGAAGACCGTTGGACTCATGGCTGTCCACGATTATGCCCGAACCCGAGACCGCGAGGAAGCGTTGATGGGACGGATGCAGAAAACCTATACCGGCTTCGCCGTCGTCCCTACTCGCAACTTTCCTCTGGGCAGCGCTCCGCGCGCCACAGCGTGGTGAGCGGATCTATTCCCGAAAGCCCAGCGCGAAGAGGAGGGCGGAGCGGACTTCTCTCATCCGGTCCGCCGAGAGCGTGGCGATCAGGGCTCCGAGCCGGTCCTTATGGACGGTCTGGAGATGGTCGAGGTTGATGGCGCAGGCCCTGGACATCCCATCTTCTTCCGTCAGCAGGACTTCGGAGGGGATGTCCCGGACGGTCGAAGATGATTGGGGCGATCGTGACCTCGCCCAGGCGATCAAGGATGGAGTCCCGGGTGAGGAGCAGCACGGGTCGGGTCTTATCCGGCCGGTTGAACCTGTACCAGCGGATTTCGCCACGAAGCATCAGTCGGGCCAGACCTGCTCAGAGTCCCACCCACCGAATTCGTCCGGCTGGACAGGTTGCCGCTCATATCCCTCGCGATGCTTCTGTTCGCGCTCGCGCTCGCGAATCCTCGCCAGAGCATCCCGGAGGGCGTCCCGCGTGAAAGCAGACCGCGTCGTGCCCAGGGCCGTGGCGGTACGGTCGACCTCTTCGACCAGCGAATCATCGAGGGTCATCTGGACGGTTCTCATCGGGCTCTCCGCACCTCCATAGCTATTCTCATCCACATCCTTTCGGAGCGCAAGGCCAAGCGTGAGCTAGGTGCGGCAGCGCTTGCCGTCAGGCTGGTATAGCCAATCAGGTATGAGTTAAGCTCGGGAGCGCTGTAGAACCGAGGGCAGATGCAGTGTCTGTCCGCAACCACAGAAGGAGGTCCTCATCATGAAGCGTCTCTTCGGTCTCCTGTGCGTCCTCGGCGCCGTTTTTGGTGTCCTTGCCTTGCCGCACAGCTCCGCGGCAGCCCCTCCCGGGCTGCTTCTGCGGCGGCTACGAGTACACACCGCAGGATTGGGCCCAGGCTTCGACCTGCCAGCAGGCGACGGCGAATCTTTCGGCGCAGGCGGAGCGCCTATATCGACTGTCCGGACGGTCGCTGCGCCCGAGCCCTCGTGCTCACGGCCGGCTGCCACTGGGACACCAACACGGGCATGTGGCAGGTGGACGGCTACGTCCAGTACCGCTGCTGGATATGCGATCTGAGGAACGGCCACACTCCGTAACAAGATGCCAGAGCGACCGCCCTGGGTCCGTTCCCCAGGGCGGGACCATGCGAGACGCGCGAGACGGTGCCTCTTCTTTCACCCTACTTTGTAGTTACACTGTGATTGGTGAGCGACCTTCGTTTCGACTGGGACGGGGCCAAAAACGAGGGCAACCAGCGCAAGCATGGCGTGTCGTTCGAGGAGGCACAAACCGTCTTTTCGGATGATCATGCCCTCTTCCTGGGGGATCCGGATCACTCCGAGAGCGAGGATCGGTTCCTGCTCCTCGGCCTCAGCTCCTCGTTGCGGACTCTGTTGTCTGCCACTGCTTTCGGGACAGGAGGATCTGATCCGCATCATTTCGGCCCGCAAAGCCGACCCGGAGGAGCGGGCGCATGTATAACCGCAGGTGGACACGATGAGAGAGCACTACGATTTTTCCAAGGCGCAGAAGAATCCCTACGCGAAACGGCTCAAGAAGCAGGTCATGATTCGGCTCGACGAAGCAACTCTGGAGTATTTTCATACGTTGGCCAGCGAGATGGAGATTCCCTACCAGACCTTGATCAACCTGTACTTGAGGGATTGCGCGGCGCACCGGAAAAAGCTCTCGATCCAGTGGGAGCCCGCCGCCTGATTGAGCGGCTCCACTTGGAGGGTCGGCGGGGCTCCACAGCCTGGAATGCTACCGTCCGTCCGCCGCGTTGGAGATCATGGGGCGGAAGTGGGCTGGTGGGAGGGTCCGACATCCCTGCTGCGCGCCTTCAAACCCCGCGATTCCAGAGACTTGCAGAGCTTGTGACGAGGGTCACAAGTTGGTGATAGACTCGGCGGTGCCCGCGAGAGGGGCAGGGAGCATCCTATGGACAAGGTCATCGGAGAGAGCTGGATCACGTCGAAGTTCGAGGCGTTGGAGGAGTGGGGGCAGCGCAACTCCTTCTGGCCTTTCCCGTTCGGGACCGCGTGCTGCGCCATCGAGTTCATGTCGACGGTGTCCAGCCACTACGACATGGCCCGCTTCGGCGCCGAGGTGGTGCGCTTTTCGCCCCGCCAGAGCGATGTCCTGCTGGTCGCCGGCACCATCAACGACAAGATGGCGCCGGTCCTCAAGCGGATCTATGACCAGATGTCCGAGCCCAAGTGGGTCGTCTCCATGGGCGCCTGCGCCTGCTCGGGCGGCTTCTACCGGGCCTACCACGTCATGCAGGGGATCGACGAGATCATCCCGGTCGACGTCTACGTGCCGGGCTGCCCCCCGACGCCGGAGGGACTGATGTACGGCATCCTCCAGCTCAAGGAGAAGGTGGTCCGCGACCGCAAGAAGCACGCTGCCCGCCAGCAAGGCCCCCATCAAGATAGACCGCAGTCCGAACCCGAAAAGGAGACCCTCGGTGCCGACGCTGGCTCCGCCTCCGCCTGACACGCAGGCTGCCGGCCTCGAGACGCCGGAGCTCGCCGCGGTCCGGGCCATGCTCCCCGCGGGGAGCGTCACGCCTCAGGACGGGCCTGATGCCCCGGGTGACCAGCCGACCTGGTTCGTCCGCCGCGACGTCCTGGTCGATCTCGTCCGGGAGCTCAAGGAGAACCCGGCCACCCAGTTCGACCTGGCGCTCGACCTCTGCGGGGTCGACTACCCCGACCGGGAAGAGCGCTTCGAGGCGGTCTACCACCTCTATTCGATCCCGCGCGCTTCGCGCCTGCGCCTCAAGGTGAAGCTGCGCGAGGACGACGCGGTCGTGCCGTCCCTGATCAAGGTCCACAAGGGGATGGACTGGTTCGAGCGCGAGCTCTACGACATGTTCGGGATCAAGGTCGAGGGGCACCCCAATCTACGGCGCATCCTCTGCCACGAAGGGTTCCAGGGGCACGCCCTGCGCAAGGACTATGACCCGGCGCGGCGTTGGATCCTCACCGAGGACAAGATCTACAAGCCCCACTTCGACCTGCCGCCGCAGGAGGGGGAGGACGACCTCTTCGAGAGGATGACCATCAACATCGGTCCCTCGCACCCGGCCATGCACGGCACCTTCCGCCTGATGGCGGTGCTCGACGGCGAGACCATCATCGCCTCGGACGTCGAGATCGGCTACCTGCACCGGTGCTTCGAGAAGATGTCGGAGACCCACACCTGGAACCAGGTGGTGCCGTATACCGACCGGCTCAACTACTGCTCCTCCTTCATCAACAACGTCGGCTATTGCAAGACGGTGGAGAAGCTGCTGGGCATCGAGGCGCCTCCGAGGGCGGTCTGGGCGCGGACGATCCTGTCCGAGTTCTCCCGCATCATGGACCACTGCGTCTGCAACGGTACGACGCTGGTCGACGCCGGGGCGCTGACCAACTTCTGGTACCTGTTCCAGCCGCGCGAGGAGATCTACGGGCTGCTGGAGTCCTGCTGCGGCGCCCGCCTGACGGTCTCCTACGGCCGCGTCGGCGGCCTGTCGCAGGATCTGCCGCCCGATTTCATGGAGCGCTGCCGGCGCCTGCTGGAGATCATCCCGCCCTTTGTCGAAGATGCAGAGAAGTTGGTCGACAGGAACCGGATCTGGCTCGACCGCTCGGTAGGGATCGCGGCGATCTCCGGCGCGGAGGCGGTCAATTGGGGCTGGACCGGCCCCTGCCTGCGCGCGAGCGGCGTGCCCTACGACGTGCGCCGCGCCCATCCCTATGACCTCTACGACACGGTCGATTGGGAGGTGCCGGTGCTCTACGGCGGCGACGTCTACGACCGCTACCGCATCCGGATGCTGGAGATCCGCGAGTCCCTGAAGATCATCCGCCAGCTCCTGGACCGCGGCATGCCCGAAGGACCGTTCATCGTGGACGACCCGCACATCGCGCTGCCTCCCAAGGAGGCCTGCTACAACCAGATGGAGGCCATGATCTACCACTTCAAGCTGATCATGGACGGCATCCAGGTGCCGGTGGGGGAGACCTACAACATGGTCGAGGGCGCCAACGGCGAGCTCGGCTTCTACATCCTCAGCGACGGCACGGGGAAGCCGTACCGGAACCACTGCCGCGCACCCTGCTTCCCGATCTTTTCCACCTTCCCGCGCCTGATCAACGGCGGCTCGCTGTCCGACGCCATCGTGTCGCTGGGAGGCCTCAACATCGTGGCCGGAGAGCTCGAGAGATGAGCCAGCCGATTGCACAGACGCCCGCGACGCCCGTGATGCCTCCGCCCGCCGGACGGCCGGTCCTGAGGGAGCCGTATCCCACGGAGCTGAAGCCGTACCGGCCGGGGCTCGCCGAGCGGCTCTACCTGCCGTTGCTCGGCGGCATGTGGATTACCCTCAAGCACTTCCTGCGCAACCTCTTCGGGCGCAGCAAGATGTACACCATCGAGTACCCCGAGGAGCGGCGCGACTACAGCCATCGGTTCCGGGGCCACCACATCCTCACCACCCGGCCCGACGGATCGGTGCGGTGCGTGGCCTGCTACCTCTGCGCCCAGAACTGCCCGGCGGAGTGCATCCACATCGAGGCGAGCGAGCACCCGGACGTCAACATCGAGAAGTACCCGGTCGTCTACGAGATCGACATGCTGCGGTGCATCTTCTGCGGCTACTGCGTGGATGCCTGCCCGGAAGAGGCCATCATCATGAGCAACAACTACGACATGGCCTACTTCAACCGCGAGCAGTCGATCGTCGGCAAGAACGAGCTGATGAAGCCCTTCACCTTTGACGAGAGCCGCCTTGGCTACCGTCCGCTCTATCCCGAGGAGGACGTCAAGCGGGCGCGCATGCGGCGCGACGCCTTCGACCTCGTCCAGGAGGCCAAGCGGGCCCAGGAGATGGAGGAGACCGCGGCGCGGGCGGGGCGGTGATGTCCGGAGCGGGTCCCTCTGCTAAGATACGCGGGATGTTTCAGACAGAGGAAGAAGGACCGCAGGACCAGCGGGCTGCCGTGCCTGCCCGCACTGACGATCATCGTCTAGAGACCCGGTCCTGACGGCCGGGTTTTTTTGTTGGTTTCGGGCCAAGAGAGAAGAAGACAATCCATGAGCACCACGGTCGCAGAAAACGAACGACGAGACGTCGCCCTGGAGAAGCTGGACGAGGTCGTGATCCGCTTCGCGGGCGACTCGGGCGACGGCATGCAGCTCACCGGCACCCAGTTCACCAATACGTCGGCGATGATCGGCAACGACCTGTCGACGCTGCCCGATTTCCCGGCCGAGATCCGCGCGCCCGCCGGGACCCTCCCTGGGGTCTCGGCGTTCCAGGTGCGCATCGCCGACTACGACATCCACACCCCGGGCGATGCGCCCGACGTGCTGGTGGCGATGAACCCGGCAGCCCTGAAGAAGGAGCTGAAGGACCTCAAGCCCAACGGCATCATCATCGTCAACACCGACGAGTTCAACCCGCGCAACTTCGCCCGCGCCGGCATCACGGCCAACCCGCTGGAGGACGGCAGCCTTGCCGGCTACCGGGTCTTCCAGGTGGCCCTGACCACCATGACCCGGCGCACGCTGGAGGGGAGCGGCCTCGACAACAAGTCGGCGGAGCGCTGCAAGAACATGTTCGCCCTCGGCATGTGCTACTGGCTCTTCAACCGGCCGCTCGACAACACGATCTCCTGGCTGCACAAGCAGTTCGCCAAGAAGCCGCACCTCGCCGAGGCGAACGCCAAGGTCCTCAAGGCGGGCTGGAACTTCTGCGACATCACCGAGCTCTTCCACGAGCGCTACGAGGTGCCGGCTGCGGCCCTGGAGCCGGGCCTCTACCGCAACATCACCGGCAACGTGTCCCTGGCCCTGGGCCTGATCGCGGCGAGCCGGCGCAGCGGCCTGCCGCTGTTCCTCGGCGCCTACCCGATCACCCCGGCCTCGGACGTGCTGCATGAGCTGGCCCAATACAAGAACTACGGCGTGACCACTTTCCAGGCCGAGGACGAGATCGCCGCGGTGTGCGCTGCCATCGGGGCCTCCTTCGGCGGCGCTCTCGGCGTGACCGCCTCCTCCGGCCCTGGCATCGCGCTCAAGGCCGAGGCCATGGGCCTGGCGGTGATGACCGAGCTGCCGCTGATCGTCTGCGACATCCAGCGCGGCGGGCCGTCGACCGGCCTGCCGACCAAGACCGAGCAGGCCGATCTGCTGCAGGTCATGTTCGGCCGCAACAGCGAGTCGCCGGTGCCGATCCTCGCCGCCTCGTCTCCGAAGGACTGCTTCGACGTCGCCCTGGAGGCGGTGCGGATCGCGACGAGCTACATGACTCCGGTCGTGCTGCTCTCGGACGGCTACATCGCCAACGGCTCCGAGCCCTGGAAGCTGCCGCGGGTGGAGGATCTGCCCGACTTGCGGACCGAGTTCCGGACGAACCCCGAGGGCTTTCAGCCGTATTCCCGCAACCCCGAAACCCTGGCGCGTCCGTGGGCGATCCCGGGCACGCCGGGCCTGGAGCACCGCATCGGTGGGATCGAGAAAGAGGAGGTCAGCGGCAACGTCTCCTACGATCCGGAGAATCACGAGCGCATGGTCCATCTGCGGGCCGAGAAGGTGGCGCGGATCGCCAACAGCATCCCGCCGCTCCAGGTGTACGGCGACGAGGCCGGCGACCTGCTGGTCCTCGGCTGGGGCTCGACGGCCGGCGCCATCAATGGCGCGGTCAACAGCGCGCGGCGGCAAGGCCTCTCGGTCAGCCGCGCCCACCTGCGCTACCTGAACCCGTTCCCGGCGAACCTCGGCGACGTGCTGTCGCGCTTCGACAAGGTGCTCTTACCGGAGATGAACCTCGGGCAGCTCGCCCTGCTCCTGCGCGCCCGCTTCCTCAAGGATGTCATCACCTTCAGCAAGGTGCAGGGGCGTCCGTTCACCCGGCAGGAAATCTTCGACAAGATCCTGCAGATCCTGGAGTCGAACGCCAATGTCCACTGATTTCACTGAGACGATCACGCCGGCGCTGACCAAGAAGGACTTCACGAGCGACCAGGAAGTGCGGTGGTGCCCCGGTTGCGGGGATTACGCGATCCTCTCGGCGGTGCAGTCGGTCTTCCCCGAGCTGGGCATCCCGCGGGAGCAGTTCGTGGTCGTGTCCGGGATCGGATGCTCGAGCCGCTTCCCGTACTACATGAACACCTTCGGTTTCCACTCGATCCACGGCCGTGCTCCGGCGGTCGCGACCGGCCTCAAGCTGGCCCGGCCCGAGTTGGAGGTCTGGATCGCCACCGGCGACGGCGACGCCATGTCGATCGGCGGCAACCATCTGATCCACACGCTGCGGAGGAACGTCGGGGTCAAGATCCTGATGTTCAACAACCGCATCTACGGCCTGACCAAGGGCCAGTACTCGCCGACCAGCGAGCTGGGCAAGAAGACCAAGTCGACCCCGTCCGGCTCGGTGGACTATCCGTTCAACCCGCTGTCGTTGGCCCTGGGCGCCGGAGCCACCTTCGTGGCGCGGAGCGTCGACATCTTCCAGGCGCACCTGCGCGACACGCTGCGGCAGGCCGCGCAGCACAAGGGAACCGCCTTCGTCGAGATCTACCAGAACTGCAACATCTTCAACGACAAGGCGTTCACCTACATGACCGAGAAGGACACCAAGGACGAGAACGTCCTCTACCTGGAGCAGGGCAAGCCCTTGGTCTACGGCAAGAATAAGGACAAGGGCATCCGGATGCGGGGCACCGAGATGGAGGTGATCGAGCTCGGCAACGGCCTTGGCGTCGAGGACTGCCTGGTCTGGGACGCGACGCTGGAGAATCCAGCCACTGCCTTCCTGGCCGCGCAGCTCCTGCCGCCCAACTTCCCGACCGCCCTCGGCCTCTTCCGCAACGTCGAGAAGGTGCCCTACGAGCAGCGGGTCGTCAGCCAGATGCAGCAGGAGACCGAGCGTCTCGGCATGGGCGAGCTCGAGAAGCTCCTCAAGGCTGGGGATACGTGGACCGTGCCGGAGCAGGGTGCGGTGAGCTGAAAAACCACTCTTCGTGGGGAATGGAACGGCCGGCGGAGACGCCGGCCGTTTTCGTTTTTGAGAGCTACTGCGGCAGAGTGTTCGGTCGCTTCACCTGGTAGTTCAGATATCCCTTGCGGACGCCCTGCACGAAGTAGTTGAACTCCAGATCGGCGCTCCCCGGAGGCACGCGAACGACAATGCGGCTCGGAGTCTTTTCGGCGACGTAGAGTTGGCCCCAACTGCCGAGAGGCGTCAACTGCACCGTCAGGCGCTCCGGCTCGGTGAGACGGGCGAAATAGTCGGGAAGATCGATGACGGCCTCGCCGCTCTTTGTCCTGGCCGTACCGCGGAAGTAGGTACCGGCCTCGGGACCTTCGAGCGCGGCGTAATAGATCGCTTGGCTGGTATCCTCGGGATCCACCACGGCGAAGTTCTTTGTGCCCGTCGCAGTAAAGTTTCCGGTGACGGTCACGCCGCCGGTGCCACCGATCTCGAGGCGGTTGGTGTTGTTCGTGCCCAGGATGATGTTGTCGGCTTCGAGCGTCCCGATCACCAGTCCATTGCCGCCCGTGTGGAGGATCTCCCCCCGACTGCCTAGCGCCACGCCGAATCTTGTTATCGTCCTGCCACTCCCGTGCGCGACCAGGTTCACGTTCGTGCTGTCTGACGAGGCACGCCAAGCCGCGTTGGTGGTGTCGCCTGTGTTGGTGTTCTGTATCCGGGCGATTGAATTCGCGTTCACATTCTCGAAGATGTCTACCATCTCGCTCGGCCCCGTTGTGCCGATGCCGACTCTGCCTGTATTGGTAATAATCATCCTCTCGACGTTCGCAGTCAGGAACCGCAGAGACGGATTGGGCGCCGTTGCGGAAGCGTCGGGCCTCGCGTTGAGGAAGCCTGCCCCGCGGCCGAAGGAGGCGCCACCGTAGCCAAAGTTGAAGGCTGGGCCAGAAGCGGGATCCGGGCCTGCGCTGCCGAAAGTATCTGCCGTCGCGCTCGCGTACAAATGGAGCTTGGCACCTGGGGTCGACGTCCCGAGACCCAAGTTTCCATTGCTCCGGACGTACAGGGAGTGGTCGGGTGCAGTGCCTTCGATCCTGAACGGCACGGTCCCCGCATCCAAGTCCGAGATGGCGAAGTACTCGCCCTCGCCGAAAAAGGCGTCATTCACAAAGATCGACCAGTCACGGTCAGCAGGGCTGAATACATACGGGGTGTCCTCAAAGAGGACCCCTACGACACTATCCTTTAGCTTCAGGACGGGGAAGTCATCGTCACCTGTGTCACACTCGAAGCCGACACAGAGGTTTTCCGAGACGATCTGCTTTTCCGAGATCTGACGGATCGGGGGCTGTACCGCGGATCGCGGCTCGCCTGTTGCTTCGGGTTCAGCGGAAGGGGCGCTTACGAACCCGCCGTCGCGAATGACGAGATAACCCGATCGCAGCAGGGCCCGCTCCTGAAAACTGCCGGTGCCCGGGGCCTCTTTCGGGACATTACGAGCTTCGCGATCACCGCGCGGCACCCCACGCAACTCGTAGGTGTAGATGCCGTCAGCGGGCCGATTGCCATTCTCGTCGAAGAGGCTGAGGAAGGGAGACTGGCCGGGCTCGAACTCGCGCCGGAGGAAGAGGTCGCCGGGACCCGTCACCGACAACACCCAGCGTTCGGCATCGGCTACGGGCAGCCAATCGACGCGGGTTGCACCGATGCTCATTTCGGCAACGGGTTTCGGAGGTTGGCTGGGCTCTCCCATCGCGGACTGGGGCAACAGGCAAAACGAGGCGAATACCGCTCCCAGAGCCAGACGTGCCAACGCCGTTCTCATGTGACGCATACTTCTCTCCTTTCGGTCTGAGACCTTGTGGATTCCTGGACGAGCTGGCTCGTCTCTGATCTCTTCTGTCTACCGCGACGTATGCGCGTGGTAGAATATCTTCAAGGGTAAAGCCGCTGCAGACTCCCATCCGGTAGACAAGAACCTTGGAGCTTGGGAGAGCAGGGTGGCTGCAGTGGACAGGCCGCCAGCAAAGGAGGTCCACTCCGGTGCGGAACCTCACCGATGAGGAGTTCTTCGTCAGTCTTCTCGCGCGTGCTCGCCCGAGGCTGCGGGCGCTGCTCACACAGTTCCAGGTGGCACCCCAGGATGGTGAGGACGTCTTGCAGGAGGCCTTGCTGGCGCTGTGGCGCAAGCGGTTCCAGATCGAGAACCACGAGGCTTGGCTGCTCCGCGCGCTTCGGCTGGAATGCCTGCGATACCGCCGCCGAGCGGGGCGGCAGATGCAGACCGCCGTCGAGGAGCGCGTGCTAGAGGCACTGGCGAGCCCGCCCTTCTCGGAGGCGGATTACGGCTTGCGTCAGGATCTGCGCGCGCTGGTCCAACGTCTACCGGCTCGCCACCGGGCCTTGATCCAGCTCCGCTATGGGCTTGGTTTGACTCCGGAGGAGACCGCCAGACAGCTAGGTTACCGGCCTTCGAGTCTCAAGAAGACCACGACCCGTTGCCTGCATGCCCTGCGCAGGGAGTTGCTCGGTGGCAGGCCGATCGTCTGATCAAGCCAACCGGACTCTCAGGAAGAAGTCGGGAGCACGATAGAGCCGACGCGTTGGATCGCATCGAAGTGGGGATCGTAAGTCAGCACTGTTGCTCCGACATGAGCGGCGGTGGCTGCGATCCAGATATCATTCGAAGGTACCGGTGTCCCAGTCCTGCGCAGAGAGACGACGATCTCTGCATAGATCCGGCCGATCTCTTGATTCACGACGAGCTCCTCGACGAGCGGATGAGCGAGGAAATCCTCCAACTCGGTCTCGTTCTTCTCCCGGCGAGAGCCGAGCAGGAAGCCGACCCAGAGCTCGCCCAGGACGACGGAGGACATCCCAATCCACTCCGCGCGGTCGATGAGGTCGACCACGGGTTGATCTCCGCGCTTGAAGTGGCTGTAGGCGGATGTGTCGAGGCAGTAGCGGCTCAGCGCCAGAGCTCCTCGTCGATCTGTTCGGTCACTGCCACGGCAGCCTCGAAGGAAGCGTGCTCCTCCGCCGTCCAGGTCCCGGCGAGATGAGCCAGGCCGTTTCTTTTCGTACCATTATGGTTCACTCCCAACGCCTGACGGAGAAGCTCGACCACGGTCTGATTCAGGGAGGCCTGTGAGCGGTGCTTCTCTCTTTCGAGGGCCTCCGCGACTTCAGGGGGGATGTTGCGAATCGTGAGGTGCCGCATCGAGATGCATTCTACGACTGCATCAGAGTGCAGTCAATCATCTGAGCTCCCGGGATGTCTGCTACTCTTCCCCGATGGCGGACCTCCTGATCCTCGCCCATGGGGGCACCTGGGAGATGCGGTTCCAGATCTCGTCGCTGGCGGCGAGCGCGGCGGCGGGAGGGGATCGCGTCGACCTCGCGCTGTTCTTCGCGGCTCTCGATGCGTGGGTGCGGGATCGCTGGGACGAGCTGGATCCGGCGCCGCCGATCTCGGCGGACCGCCTGGAGGCGCTCGACATGCCGCCGCTCTCCGAGATGCTCGCGCCGGGACGGGAGGACGGCCTCATCCGTATCTATGCCTGCAGCGCCTCGACCCGCCTGCTGGGCCTCGACGCCGCGACCGTCCAGGCGAAAGTCGATATCCTTCTCGGCTGGCAGAGCTTCTCCCGGATGATCCGCGAGGCCGGCCGGGTGGTCACGCTCTGAAAGAGAGGAATCCCATGAAGTCGTGCTCCTTGCCTCTCCGGGCGTCCTTCGCGATCGCCCTGTTTGCCCTCTGGCGATCCCCAGTGAAGGCCCAGGCGGTGCTCCTCCCTCCGGCGGTCGATCCTGTCTGTGCGTCGGTCAGCGCCCAGGGCGCCGGGACGAAGGTGAGCTTAGCGGACGGAGCCCTCACGGCCGAAGGCACCTGGTCGGTGGCTGGCGGCGCGGTCGGCGCGCTGATCGACTACCGGATCGACAACGATCGCTGGTTCGCGGAGACCCGCACCGGCGCCTCGGGGCCTTGGAACCTGCGCATCAAGTTCAACGACTGCGGCCTTTTCCGCATCCGGATCTATGTCTTTCCGGCGGTAGAGGCAGGCGGGCGTCAGGTCCACTGCCTGGACAAGGTGCACTCGTCGTACCTCGATTTCGAGAACTTCTGCGGCCCCGAGGTCGCGGTCACCGGTTGCGATTGGGAGTGCGAGGACGATCCTGAGCCGCACTGCGGTGGCACCTGCTCGGGATCGGCACGGGGAGGCACCCCGCCCTACGCCGTGTTCCATGGGCTGAACAACCAGGGCTACGAAATGGCTACGTCGGAGTCAAAGGGCCATTGGACCGTGCCCGTCGCCTGCACGCCGGGGGAAAAGGTCTCTTTCAAAGTGCGCGACCAGGGCGGGATCGGCGGGTTCTCCCGGCCGGTGGAGATCGTATGCGGCGCACAGTGAAGGACGGGGAGGGGACGGGAGAGCAGAGGTCCCGGATCGGCTTCGTCGGCTCCGGGGTGATGGCGGAGGTGATGATCAACGGGCTCCTGAGCCGGCAGGTGCGGGAGCCGGGAGAGATCTGGGCCGCCGGGCCGCGCGAGGAGCGCGCCCGCCAGCTCACCGAGACCTACGGAATCCATGGCACGACCGACAACCTGGAGGCCGTGACGAACGCGGGCATCGTCGTCCTGGCGGTGAAGCCGCAGACGCTGCCCAAGGTGCTCCGCCAGCTCCGGAAGGGCATCCGGCAGCAGCACCTGGTGATGTCCATCATCGCGGGCGCGCGGATGGACGTCATCGGCTCCGCGCTGGGCCATCCGGCGATCGTCCGCTGCATGCCCAACCTGCCGTGCCAGATCCACCGCGGGATGACGATCTGGACCGCGACTCCGGAGGTCACGCCCGCGGCCCGCGAGAGCGTGCGGGGCATCCTCCAGACCATGGGCAAGGAGATCTACGTCTCGGACGAGCTGGACGTGGACCGCGCCACAGCGGTCAATGGCACCGGCCCGGCAATCATCGCCTACTTCGTCAAGGCGCTGGAGGACGCGGCGAACTTCATCGGCGAGTCACGGCCGCTGGCGCGCGAGTCCGTGCTCCAGACCATCATCGGCACCGCCGAGATGATCCTCGCCTCGCACCGGCACATCGGCGAGCTGATCGACGGTGTGACCTCGCCCGGAGGGACCACCTCGCGCGCCATGCATGTGCTCCACCAGGGGCGCTTCACCGCCGTGCTGACCGACGCAATCGACGCCGCCTACCGGCGCAGCGTGGAGATGGGGACGCGGATCGAGGAGCAGGCGAAGGAGCTCGCCGCACGCGAAGAATAGCTGAGGCGGCTCTCAGCCTCAGGCCCGCACCAGGAACGTCTCCTGTCCCACGACCTCGGGGTCGAGCGAGAACTCCCAGAGCTCCAGCCCGCCGAACAGCGCCTTGACGCGCGGATAGCCGGCCGATTGCATGTGGCGGGCGCCGTCGAGGGCGGTCGCGCCGTCGTCGTCGAACAGGACCACGTCCCGGTCCTCCGGCGGCGACCACTCCGGGCCGGGGTAGGGGATGGCGCCCGCCAGGGAGAGCGGTCCCGGCTCCGGCCGCACGTCGATCAACAGGGGAGGGTTCCCGTCCTTGAGGAGCCGGAACAGCGCAAAGGGCGAGACCTCGAGCTGCGGATCGAACTGGACGACCGGGGTCTCGTCGTCGAGGTAGCGGGTCGGCACTACAGCACCTGCGACTCGTGGTCGGCCCAGACCAGCCCGGACATCACCTTGGGCATGAAGCGGGTCGATTTGGGGGGCAGCATCTGGCCGTCGGCGATGGCCGCAGCGAACTGGGCGGGTTGCATCGGCGGCAGGAAGAAGCCGGTGCCGCAGCTCGCCGCTCGCGACCTGGCTCCATAGCTCGTCGGGATTGGAGCGGTAGACCACGGTGCCATCGGTGGCCGCCTCGGGGCCGAGGCCTAGAGGCGACAGGACCGTCTCCCGGAAGAGCTTCCACGGCCAGCTTCGGCGTGGCGCCGTGCAGCGTCCAGATCTCCGGCTCGCGGCCGGTGACCCAGACGCCGAGGGCGGGCTGCTTGGCCGCCGCCACGGCCGCGGCGAATTCACGGCCGCTGCTTCCGTGGAAGGCCTGCGTCCCGGCATAGGCGCCCGCGAGCTTGGCGAGGTCGGCCGGCTCTCGCAGGGCCCGGTGGATCGGCTCGATCGTCAGGGCCGGCGAATCCAGGCTGGTGATGACCGCGAGCTTGGCCGAGGCTGCCGTGCCGGGACGGATACCTCTCTCCTGGGCGAAGCGCTGCGCCACCTTGTAGCGGTGGTGGCCGTCGGCGATGGCCGAGGGCACATCCAGGGCACGCCGGTAGAGGGCGATCCGGTCCGGATCATCGATCCTGTAGAGCACGTGGAAGTTGCCGTCGGCGTCCCGGTGGCGCACGAGCGGCTGGGCGCCCGCGAGGTCCTCCTCCAACAGGGCGTCGAGCCGGCCGGCGTCCTCGGAGAGAAGGAGGGCCGGCTCGAGGTCCACCTGCATGGCCGAGAGCAGGGCGAGGCGGTCGGCGAGCGGCTTGTCGAGGGTCTGCTCGTGCGGGCGGATCACCGAGGCGGGGGCCAGCTCCACCAGACCGCAGACGCCGAGCCGCCGGCCGCCGCCTGCGAGCTCGATGACATAGGGATAGAGGGCCGGCCGTGCGTCCCGTGCGATGACCCCCTCCTCGATCCAGCGGCCGTGCAGGTCCGCCGCGGCTTTGTAGACGTCGTGGTCCGCGGGGTCGACCGGCCGGGTGAGATGGACGAATTGGTGCGGCGACTGGGCATGGAAGCGATCGCGCAGCGTGTCGTTGATCTGGTCGTAGGGCGGCGCGGCCAGCTCGCCGGCGTCGCCCGCCTGGGGTGTGTAGTGAAGTCCCTCGAACGCGAACAGGCGCATACCGGTCCCTCCCTGTCAGAGGCGTCGTATTGTATCCGGACGAGTGGATCGGAACGGAGGAGGTGCCCGATGATCCTGGATTGCAGCCGTTGGAAGGCCGTCGCCGGCCTTGTCCTGATCCCCTGGCTCGCCGTCGCGGGAGCCGCCAAGGGTGCTGAAGCCCAGACGCACCCGCAACCGACGGCGGTGCCCGAGCATCATCCGGAGAATGCGGCGCATGCTGCGAGCAGCGCACCGGGCGCCCAGCTCTACGACGATCTCGGCACCTGGCACCGGGCGATCACGACCGCTTCTCCGGAAGCCCAGCGCTGGTTCGACCAGGGGCTGCGGCTCCTCTTCGCTTTCAACCTGGAGGAGGCGCAGCGCTCGTTCGAGCAGGCGGCAAAGGTCGATCCCGCGTGCGCGATGTGCTTCTGGGGCGTGGGGATGAGCCTCGGACCGCACATCAACCTGCCGGGGAGCCGGACCGCACCAAGCCGGCCCACCAGGCGGCACAGCGGGCCGCCGCGCTCGCCAAGGAGGGGAAGGTCACACCCGTCGAGAGCGCCCTGATCGAGGCCCTCACGAAGCGCTACTCCGACCCGCCGCCGTACACGCCCGAAGCCCAGAAAGCGCTCGACACGGCCTATGCCGATGCCATGCGCGAGGTGGCGCGCCGCTTTCCTGACGACCCGGACGCGCCGGCCCTTTTCGCCGAGGCGATGATGAACCTGCGCCCGTGGGGCCTCTGGACGATGGACGGCAAGCCGAGGCCTGGCACCGAGGAGATCGTTGCCACGCTGGAGAAGGTGCTGGCGAAGAGCCCGGCCCATCCCGGGGCCAACCACTACTACATCCACGCCATGGAGGCGTCGCCGAACCCCGAGAAGGCGCTGCCCGCCGCCGACCGGATCGCCGCGCTCTCGCCGGGCGCCGCGCACGTCGTCCACATGCCGTCGCACATCTACGCGCGGACCGGCCGCTGGGAGCAGGCGTCGGAGGCGAACCGGCAGGCCATCCGGGTCGACAAGCGGTACCTGGAGAGCGCGGGGCCGCTCGGCTTCTACTTCATGTATGCCGCGCACAACTACCAGTTCCTCTGGTTCACGGCCCTGATGCAGGGGAGGAGCGCCGAGGCGCTCGAGAACGCGCGGGCCGTGGTGGCCCAGGCCCCTGTCGAGATGCTGCAGCAGATGCCGGGCCTCGACTTCCTGCTGGGCTACCCGGTCTGGAGCCTCGTCCGGCTGGGCCGCTGGCAGGACGTGCTCGCGGAGCCGGCGCCGCCGCTCGGATTCCCCTACGTCCGCGCGGTCTGGCATGCCGCCCGTGGCGTCGCCCTGGTTGGGCTCGGCAAGCTCGACGAGGCCGCCGCCGAGCGCGAGCTGATGAGGACGTCTGCCGCGTCCGTGCCGGACAAGGCGGCGCAGGGGCTCAACTCCGCAAAAACGTTGCTGGACGTGGCCGCGGGGATCCTCGACGGGCGGCTCGCGGCTGCCCGCGGGCAGATGGACGAGGCCGTGCAACGCCTCCAGGCCGCGGTCCAGGTCGAGGACACCCTGCGCTACAACGAGCCACCCGACTGGTATTACCCGGCGCGCCAGGAGCTGGGTGCCGTCCTTCAGGCCGCTGGCCGGGCCGCCGAGGCGCAGAAGGTCTGGGAGGAGGATCTCCGGCGCAATCCCGAGAACGGCTGGTCCCTGGCCGGTCTCGCCGAAAGCCTGCGGGCGCAGAAGAAGGAGAAGGAGGCCGCGGCGGTCCAGGAACGCTTCGTGAAGGCGTGGGAGCGCGCCGACGAGCGGCCGCCGGCGGTCCAGCCCCAGTAGAGGAGATCGTCGCGGCTCGACTGCCGGGTCTCCCTGCGCGAGCGCAGGACCTCGGAGCCGTCACCGGGCACGAATTCGATCCAGCCCTCCCATCCATCGCCGTCGGGGGCTGCGCGGCCGCAGACCCTCGCCACGTAGAACCTGCCCTCGGCGGAGATCGGCTCCTGGAATTGAACGAGCACCTCGGCCATGAGCACACCTCCTGAGAAAGCCCGGCCGGGACGGCCGGTTTCTCCGAGGCGGCTGCAAGCGCATTGCCAGAGAGCTACAGCGACCGCCGCAGCCAGCGGGCCTTGGCCATCCGCCGCTGGATCGAGCGGACTTTCCTCTGGTAGCCCTTGCTCTTGACCCCGGGGTGCCACGACCTGGGGCGGGGGAGGCCGGCGGCGATCTCGGCGGCTTGGCGCTCGGAGAGGCTGGCGGCCGATTTTCCAAAGTAGTGGCGGGCCGCCGCCTCCGCTCCGTAGATCCCCGGGCCGAATTCGGCCACGTTGAGATAGATCTCCAGGATCCGCCGCTTCTTCAGCTCCCGCTCGAGCTGCCAGGTGAGGATCGCCTCCTTGACCTTGCGGAGAGGGTTGTAGGAGGGGGTGAGCCAGAGGTTCTTGGCCACCTGCTGGGTCAGGGTGGAGGCCCCGCGGGGCAGCTCCTTGTCCTCCCAGGCGTCCTCCAGAGCGGCGCGGATCTCCTTCTCGTCGAATCCCTCATGGCCGAAGAACCGGATGTCCTCGCTGACCAGGACCGCCCGCTTGAGGTTCGAACGAGATCCGCGAGTAGGAGACCCATTTCCACTCCACCTTGCGGTTCGGTCCGAGACCGAGCCAGGGCCCGCGCCGGTAGCGCTCGATGAAGGCCGTGGTCTCCGGTGGCTCCTTGGCAAGCGCCGCCACGCGCGGCCAGGTGATCGCCTCCCAGGCCAGGTAGAGGACGACAAGGGCCAGGAGGGTGTAGATGACCACACGGCGGCGGCTCCTGCGAGGAGCCTCCTCCGGAGGAGGAGCGATGATGGGCTCAGTCTCGTACGGCTCGATCATGGGTCTACGGTGACGGAGAACGATATCTTACAGGAGATGCCCCCGATCACCGTCCCTCTGCACGCACCCGAGCTGGCCCCCGGCCGCTGGATTCAGGGGCCCGAGGTATCGATCTCGTTCCACCGGGGCGCGGTCGTGCTGGTCGAATTCTGGGAGTCGACCTGCGTCAACTGCCTGCGCACGCTGCCGTACCTCAAGGCCTGGCACGAGCGCTATGCCTCTCGCGGGCTCACGGTGGTGGGTGTCCACACGCCGGAGTTCGACTTCACCCGCGACCCGGCGGTGGTCGCGGCGGCAGTCGTGGCCGAGGGGATCCCCTATCCGGTGCTGCTCGATGCCGACGGCGCGACCTGGCAGCGCTTTGCCAACCACTACTGGCCGTCTCGCTACCTGGTCGATGCGCGGGGCTATCTGCGCTATGAGCACTTCGGGGAGGGCGCGTACGGGGACACCGAGGAGTGGATCCAGAAGCTGCTCCGCGAGGCAGGCGATACGGCACCTCTGCCGGAGATCCTGGAGCCGGTGCGCGGCGAGGACCGGCCCGGGGCGGTCTGCCATCCGGCCACCCGCGAGATCCACGCCGGCTATCACCGCGGCAAGCTCCTGGCGCCCGAAGGCTACCGCCCGCACGAGGAGGTGCGGCATCGCGGCCGGGAGGAGGGTGCGGCGCCGCCGGGCATGTTCTCCGCCCGCGGCCTGTGGCTCCACGAGGCCGAATACCTGGAGGCGCGCGAGGCAGGCGCCGAGCTCGAGCTGGTGTGCGACGCGGCAGGTGTGAACGCCGTCCTGGCGCCGGCCGGCGAGCTGGAGGTCGAGGTGGATGGAGCGCCCGTCACGGCCTCGGAGAGGGGGCCGGACGTGGTGGAACGGGAGGGCCGGACCTTCGCGGTGTGGAGCCGGCCCAGCATGGTACGGCTGATCGGCGGCACCTTCCGCCGGAGGCGGGTGACGCTGCGATCCTCGCAGCCCGGCGTGCAGGTCTATACGTTCAGCTTTACGAGCTGTGTTGTGGCCTAACTCGCGGCCTGCCGCCGCTCGCCGCGCAGCGCCGACAACCGCTCCTCGGCGATCCGGTCGGCGGCGGTGTTGGTGGTGATCCCCTGGTCGTCGGCCAGTTGGAGGACCTCCAGCATCGTGTCGTAGATCCGATCGATCCGCTCCCGCGCCTCGTCCTCGCTGAAGCCCAGGATCTCGCGGCAGCCGTTGATCACGCCGCCGGAGTTCGCAACGTAGTCCGGGGCGTAGAGGATGTGCCGGTCGTGCAGGCGCTGACCATCTTCGTCCTCTTCGAGCTGGTTGTTGGCGGCGCCGACGACGATCTCCACCCGCAGCCGCGAGATCGTCCGGCGGTTGAGGATGCCGCCAAGGGCGCAGGGGGCGAAGATGTCCGCCTCCGTGGTGTAGATCGCGCGCGGCGCCACGGGCTCGGCTCCGGTGAGCTCGACCGCCTCCTGGACCCGCTCGGCAGAGATGTCGGTGACGAAGAGCCGGGCCCCGGCCTCGTGGAGCAGCCGCGCGACGAGCAGGCCGACGTGGCCGCAGCCCTGGAGCGCCACCGTCCGCCCGGCCAGGTCGTCGGACCCCCAGCGGTGCTTCGCGGCGGCGCACACGGCCTGGAGCACGCCGCGGGCGGTCCGCGGCGACGGGTCGCCCGCATCGCCGAGCCCTGCCACGTGCGCCGTCTCTCGCTGGATGACCGCCATATCCGCCGGGCTCGTGCCCACGTCCTCGCCGGCGATGTAGCTTCCGCCGAGGAATTCGATGAAGCGGCCGTGCGCCAGGAAGAGCGCCTCGCGGTCGGCCTTGTCGTTGGCGAAGAGGACCGACTTGCCTCCTCCCAAGGGGAGCCCGGCCATGGCGTTCTTGTAGGTCATGCCACGCGAAAGCCGCAGGGCGTCCGCGATTGCCTCCGTGTCGCCGGGGTAGAACCAGTAGCGCGTCCCACCCACCGCAGGGCCCGCCACAGTGCTGTGGAGGGCGATGATCCCCCGATATCCAACCGAGGGAACGCTGCAGAGCACCATCCGTTCATGGCCGGGACCCGGGTCGAGCTCCTCGAACGTGGTCGGAGGCATCGGCATTTCATTCTCCCTTTGGAGCAATGGCTTCAAGATTAGCAGGTTTCCGCTGTTCCGGCCCCCGTCCCCCGAATCCCCGAAGCAGACTGGCCTGCTTGCATTTTCTATTCAAAAAGCGAGCCGCAGGACTGCCCCGAGGGTGACGAGGTCGGTGTCCACCTGGTCGAGCTGGCTCCACTCGTTGAACCGGTAGTTGGCGTTCAGGTCGAGCCGCAAGCGGGAGACGATCCGGAGGTCGGTGCCGATCCGGGCGGCATAGAAGATGTCCGAGAGGTTGCCTTCGATCCCCTGGGAGTAGACACAGCCGGCTCCGGCCGCGGCGTAGAGGCGCCGGCCCAGCACGACGTAGCCCTGCGGCGACCAGGCCTCCTCGCCGGAGCCCAGGAAACCCTGGGGGAAGAACTCGACGTCGACCTGCAGCTTGAGGAAGCTCACCGGCACGAATTGATAGGAAGCCACCCAGGCCACGCCGCTCTCGTCGAAGCCGTCGAGCGCCTGGTCCGCGAGCTCATCCACCGTCTCCCAGTAGTGGATTCCCAGCCCGAAGCGCTGCTCGAAAGCCGAGGCGGGAAGGGGAGCGAGACAGAGCCCGGCCACAGCCATCCACAGCAGAAGACGCCGCCGACGCCCCGGGTCGGTCCTGTGCATGAGATCTCCGTTCGCCGCTACTGTACCGCAGGCGCCCGCGGACCGGCCACCCGCACCACCTACCTGTAGAGGCCTCTCCAATGGCGGGGCGGTGCTCTGGAGGAGGACAGCCGTCATGAGCCGATCTGTTCGACCGCGCTGCTGGACCCTGCTCATCCTGGCGCTGCTGCCCGGGACAACCGCCTTCGCGGCGCCGGCCGCCGTGCCGTACGACGACTGCGATGCCGGCTTCATCGCCTACCTCGGGTCGGAGGCCTACCAGTTCTCTCCCGCGCATGCCGGGGAGCTCGGCACGGTCCGCCTGTTCACCGTCCTCTCGTATCAGAAGGCGGCGGCGCTGGGAGATCCCGGCAAGGCCTTCTGGCTGCTGGAGATCCGCGACGAGGGAGGACGGCTCGTGCGCACGGCGCGGGGACAGGCCCGCATCGACGCCGGCGGGCAGGCGGTGGCGGATTTCCTCTGGGACGGCCGCGACGGGCAGGGCCGGCTGGTGCCGCCCGGGAAGTACCTCTACACCTTTCGCGGCCGTTTCCTGCCCGACCGCGTGCGCCTGGCCACGGCGGCCTCGCGGTATGAGGACCTGAAGGGGAAGGCCGAGGTGGGGGAGGCCTATGCCTCGACCGACGAGGTGATCGTCCGCTACGACCTGACCGAGGACACCGCGGCCCGGCTGCGCCAGAGCCTCGCCGCCAGCGCGTGCGAGGTGCAGCAGAACACGACCCTGGAGAGCGGGTTCGGCTACAACTTCTACTACGGCTCGACCCACAGCCACTCCAACTGGTCCGACGGCGGCCATGCCGACCACCAACTGCTCGTCGGGCAACGCCTACGGCAGCGGCACCTTCGATCCCGCCGCGGTCTACGACTTCGCCCGCAATTCGGCCGGCCTCGACTACTGGGTGATCAACGAGCACAACCACCTGATCAACGACGCCGTGGCCACCAACAACCCGCCGGTCACCGAGGCCAAGGTGCGCCAGCGCTACGCGGCGGGGCTCGCGGCGGCCCAGGCGGCCACGGTCAACAACGTCTTCGTCGGCCTTTACGGCATGGAGTGGGGCGTGACCACCAATGGCGACCAGGGGCATGTGACGCTTTTGGAAACTCCGAAGCTCTTCGGCTGGGAGACCTGCTCCACCTGCAACGGGCCGAGCGCCGAGTGCACGCCGGGCACCAACTGCTACTTCGACGTCTTCACCCCCAAGCGCTTCGGCTATCTCACCCTGTACAAGCGGTCGGTCGAGAACCCGTCGTCCGCCGGCGCGCTCGGCATCCTCTGCCATCCGTCGACGGGCGAATTCGACAATTACGCCTTCAATGCCGACGCCGACCAGGCCCTCCAGGGGATCGCGGTGCGCAGCGGCCTGGCATTCAACACAGCCACCAACTGCGCCAACGCGAACGTTGGCTCGACCGACTATTCGGCGCGTTGGAAAGAGGCGCTCAACAAGGGCTTCCACCTCGGGCCGGTGGCCGACCATGACGCGCACTGCAACAACTACGGCGTAGGCATCCCCAACCGCACCGTCTACCTGCTGCCCAACGGCACCTCGGCGGTCCTCACCCGCACCGCGCTGCTCCAGGCCCACAAGGCGCGCCACTTCTTCGCCGGCGAGGACTCGAACGCACAGCTCGTCTTCGCCACCTCGGATGGCCACGTCATGGGGGACATCTTCAGCGCCTCCGGCTCGGCGACGCTGCGGGCGGCGGTCTACGATCCGGCTGGCGAGGCGGTCTCCACGCTGGAAGTCTGGCGCGGCCAGATCGGCGGCGGCGTGCCCGCGGCGGCCTACCGCACGGCGCCCAACCAGTCGACACTGACGTTCACGGAGACCCTGAGCTCGGGGACCTATTACTACTACGTCCATGCCGTGCAAGCCGACGGCCACGACCTCTGGTCGTCGCCCATGTGGATCACCTACGGCCCGGGCGGCGGCACCGGCATCAACGTCTCGGGCTGGCGGGTCAACCAGGTGAACGCCACCTTCAACTACACGATCCCGACCGGCACCGTGATCCCGGACAACGGCTACCTGGTGATCGGGCGCAACGCCACGAAGGCCCAGTTCCAGACGTTCTGGAACCGCACGCTGCCCGCCAACACCGTCTACCTCAATGCGGCCGATACGATGCCGGTGATCAACGGCTCCGAGGCCTACAACCTCTACAACGCTTCCAACACGCTGGTGGACGGGCAGACCGTCGCCATGCCGTCGAGCGGCGGCAGCACCGTGCAGCGCAAGGACCCCTGCAACTCCCCCTCGGCGAGCGCGAGCTGGACGACCACGGCCTCGTCCAACGGCACGCCCGGCAGCGGCGCCGGGGCCGGCTGCGGCAAGGGGGTGGTGATCAACGAATTCTCCGACGCTACCGGCACGGGCAACTTCATCTACGAGTTCGTCGAGCTGCACTACGACAAGTAGGCAGACCGTTGACCGCGGACCACCACGAAGATCTTCGTTGACTCTTACGACGGTCTTCGTATATCTTTTCCTCGACGGCTTCGTAGAGGAACCAGAACCATGACGCAGAGAACTCTTCCCAGGCCGACCGACGCCGAGCTCGCCATCCTGCGGGTGCTCTGGCGCAACGGTCCTTCGACGGTGCGGCAGGTGCATGAAGGGCTGGCGAGTGCCACGCCGACCGTCTATACCACGGTGCTGAAGCTGCTCCAGATCATGACCGAGAAGGGGCTGGTCACCCGGGACGAGTCGCAGCGGGCGCACGTCTATACGACCCGCCTGCCCGAGGAGGAGACCCAGGGCCAGCTCGTGGGAGACCTGCTCGACCGCGCCTTCGGGGGCTCGGCGAGCCGCCTGGTGATGCGCGCCCTGGCTTCCCGGCCGGCGTCGGCCGAGGAGCTGTCCGAGATCCGGAAGATGCTGGATGAGCTCGAAGGAGAGAGGCGATGAGCGGAACCGATGTGCTCTGGTCGACCCCTGGAGCCCAGGCCCTGGCGTGGGCCCTCGTGCAATTCCTCTGGCAGGGCACCGCCGTGGCCCTCGTCCTGGCGGGTGCGCTCGCCGTCCTCCGCGGTCGAAGCGCTTCGCTGCGTTATGCCCTGGCGGCGGGTGCCCTCCTCGCGATGCTGGCCTGGCCTGCCGTGACCGTTCTCTCCTCCCTGGGTGACGGAGCGCCGGTGCTCCGGGCTGCCGCGCCGGTCCGCTTTGCCGGCGAGGCCGTACCCGAAGCTCTCCGGGCCGTGCTTCCTGCGGAGTCGCCTGAAACCGATCTTCGCGCGCTGGTCCAGCCGCTCTTGCCGGCCCTGCTCGCGTTCTGGATCGCGGGCGTCGTGGTCCTCTCCCTCTATCACCTGGGAGGATGGCTCGCGGTGCGGCGGCTGGTCCGGCGCGGGACCCGTCCGGCGGCCGAGCGCTGGGTGGCCCTGCTGGCCGATCTGCGGCAGCGCCTGGGGATCGGCAGGGCCGTCGGGCTCCTGGAGTCGACGGCGGTGGCTGTGCCGTCCGTCGTCGGCTGGCTTCGTCCGGTGGTCCTCGTGCCGGCGAGCGTCCTTTCCGGCCTGACCCCGGAGCAGGTGGAGGCCGTCCTCGCTCACGAGCTGGCGCACGTGCGGCGCCACGACTACCTGGTTAACCTGTTGCAAGCTGTCGTCGAGACCCTGTTCTTCTACCATCCGGCCGTCTGGTGGGTGTCGCGCCAGATGCGTCTGGAGCGGGAGGACTGCTGCGATGACCTGGCCCTGGCGGTCTGCGGCGACCGCCTGCGCTACGCCCGCGCACTGGCCACGCTGGAAGAGCTGAGGCTCCCTGCGCCACACCTCGCCATGGCCGCGAACTGCGGCTCGCTGCTGCACCGCATCCGCCGGATCGTCGGGGCTCCGGCCGGGGCACGCCCGAAAGCCGGGCTGGCCGTCGCCGTCGTCCTGGCCCTCCTCCTGTCCGGAGCGGCCGTGCAGTCGGTGCGGGTCGCCTCCGCGCGTGCGGCCGAGCCGGCTGCGGAGCATCAGGACAAGGACGCGCCGCTGCCGCCCCGCGGCTCGAAGGCCACCGGAGGATGGACCGCGGAACGGACGAAGGACGGCCTGGATCTCCAGATCCGGGTACGCAACAGCAAAGGAAACATGAACAGCTCGCTGGAGATCCGTGAGGGCGAGCTCGTCGGATTGGGCGCCGGCCCGGACGTCCGGTTCGAGCTTCGCCGCGCCGCCGGCACCTTCCGCTTCGAGGGGAAATTCGACGGCAGCGGCCTTGGTGCCCAGGGAGCCGGCCTCTTCACGTTCGTTCCCAACCCGAGCTTTGCGCCGGAGATGGCCGCGCTGGGCTACCGGGTCGACAACGACGACCTGCTGGAGCTCGGCATCTTCGACGTCTCGCCGGCCTTCGTGCGCGAGCTGCAAGGGGTCGGCTACGACAACCTGCCGCTCGAGAGGTTGCTCGAATTCCGCATCCACGGCGTGACGCCGGACTTCGTCCGCGCGATCGTGGGCCTTGGATTCCGCGACCTGTCGCCGGACCGGCTTGTCGAGTACCGCATCCATGGCGTGACCCCGGACTTCGTCGCGAAGATAGTGGAGGCGGGGTATCGCGACCTGCCGGCAGAGCGCCTCGTCGAATTCCGCATCCACGGGGTGACGCCCGAATTCCTCGCCGAGCTCGCCGGAGCAGGCTACCGCGATGTGGAGCCGGAGGAGCTGGTGGCCATGCGCATCCACGGGGTGAATGCGGACTTCATCCATGAGATGGAGAGGCAGGGACACAAGAACCTCTCCGTCGACGAGCTGCTCGAGCTGCGGATCATGGGCCCCGGACGGGGTCAGGACCACGGGGACGATTAGCCAGGCGGGGCGACCCAGCCGCCCCTTGGCCCAACGTGGCACACCTCTTGCGGATGCCTGACGGTGTCTGCAAAGGAGGCCACGATGGCGAAACAAAGCTCCAACCCCGAATCGAACCTACCCATCCGGGAGAGCCGGAAAGTGACCCGGAAGGTGAAGCAGGAAGCCCACAACCTCATGGAGGGGGCCAAGCGCGAGACGGCGAAATTGGCGGGCCAGGCCCGCGAGCAGGTCCGCAACCAGGTCCAGGGCATCGTCGGCGAGCGTAAAGAGCAGGCGGCCCAGCGGCTGGGCAGCCTCGCCGGCACACTCCGCGATGTCGGCCAGCGGCTGGACGAGGAGGCCGGCGCTGGCCTGGGCCGCTATGTGGATCGCGCCGCCGAGCAGGTGGACCGCCTCTCGGCCTACCTGCGCGACCGCGACCTCGACGGACTTCTTGACGATACCAAGAGCGTGGCGCGCCGCCGTCCGGAGCTGTTCCTGGGTGGCGCCTTCCTGGCCGGCGTGCTGCTGGCCCGCTTCCTCAAAGCCTCGTCCGAGCGTCGCACGGCCTGAGGAGGACAAAGATGGCTCAAACCAAGACGTCCGTGAAGGGATCCGGCCGGCCCGCTTCGACCCGGCGCCGGTCAGACAACGAAGAACGCGTCCAGGGCAGCTCCCCCGAGAGCTACAACGCCGACTGGCAGGCACAAGAGGACGAAGGCGGCCGGGTCTCCCAGGCCGTCGACCGCGCGCGCGACCAGGCCCGCCAGGCCCGGATCGGCTTCTGGCGGCAGATGGACGAGAACCCGCTGGGAGTGGGCATTGCGGCCATCGCCCTCGGTGTTCTGGCGGGTCTCGCCATCCCGTCCACCCGGCGGGAGGACGAGTTGCTGGGAGAGACCCGCGACCGCCTGCTGGACGACGCGAAGGAAGCCGGCCGCGAGGCTCTCGACAAGGGCAAACAGGTGGCCTCGACGACCGTCAAGACGCTCAAGGACGAGGTGCGGACCCAGGTTCAGGATTTGTAAAAAGCGGCGTCTCCTCTAGAATCGCCGCCCGATGAACGTCCAACCGAACGTCGAGCCCATCGAGCCCGGTCCGGGCCAGGAATCCGTCTGGGACTACCCGCGTCCTCCGCGCGTCGAAGACACGCCCCGGCACCTCGAGGTGTGGTTCAACGGCGTCCGCATCGCCGAGACGCGCCGCGCCAAGCGCGTCCTGGAGACCAGTCACCCCCCTGTCTACTATTTCCCGCCGGACGACGTCCGGCTGGGGTACCTGCAAGAGATCCCCGACAGCTCCTGGTGCGAGTGGAAGGGTCTCGCCCGCTACTACGACCTCGAGGTGGCCGGCCGCCGCGCCGCCGCCGCCGCGTGGTTCTATCCCCTCCCCACCCGCATCTACGAGGAGATGAAAGGCTGGATCGCCTTCTATCCTCATCTCATGGAGGCTTGCTACGTCGACGGCGAGAAGGTGACACCGCAGCCGGGAGGGTTCTACGGCGGCTGGATCACCGGGGACGTGGTCGGACCCTTCAAGGGTGAGCCGGGGACGGCGGGGTGGTGAGCCGGCGCTGAAGGCATCTGGCACGCTGGCCGCGAACAATGGCGGAGCCTCTTCGTCACTGGCGGAGGGTCAGAGGCTTTAGCCGCAGCTTCACTGCCAAGGATCTTTAGCCCAAAGACCGTGGCGGAGGTGCAGTGCCACGCGTCTTTGGCTCTCCGCCACTGTCACTGGCTCAGAGGCTTTAGCCATAGCTTCACTGCCAACGATCTTTGGCCCAAAGACCGTGGGCGGAGGTGCAGTGCCACGTGTCTTTGGCTCTCCGCCACTGTCACTGGCCCAGAGGCTTTAGCCACAGCTTCACTGCCGACGATCTTTGGCCCAAAGACGATGGCGGAGCCGCTCCGCCCGTGGCAGAGGCGTTGCGCCATCGTTCTCAGGTACGCCGCCAGGTGTCCTGGGCTTGCTGTCGGAAAGAGGAGGGGGCGCGTAAGCAGCACGCCCCCTCGGGATGGATGGGTTACTGCACGCTGTCAGGAGTGGGGGTGGGGTCCGGCGGCTGCTTCGGAGACCGGGGCCGGCCGCGGAACGGCTGCATGCCGAATTCGACCAGCTTCTCGCTGTCTTTCCCGTAGTGCTCCCGGATTCCAGTCCGCAGGAAGTCCGCCAGCGTCGACGCCTCCTGCAAAGCGGCCTGAAGCTTCTTGGAGACCTCCTGCTTGCTCGCCGTGAAAACGCTCTGCTGGGCGTTCAACGTGTGGATGTCACCCAGGAGGACTTCGAAGCGGGTGCCGTGACCCTCCAAGTGTGGAAGATCCGCCACATTGGCCCTCAGGCCTGTGGAGACCATGCCGAACCCTGTAACGACGGTCGGGTAGCTTCGACTTCTTTGTGCCATCTCTACGGACTCCTTTCTCTCCGTTTCGGAGAATCCGGCGTCGAGATTGACGCCGAGGGTGCTGTTACTACGGCAACGGAGGAGAAGGTACATCCATTCATCTATGATGTCAAGATAGTTTCAATATTGCCGTGGTGGGTTCCATAGCACGATCAAGGTGCCCCGAGTCACCTCTGGGTTGGTGGCGGCCCGCTGATCCCGTAGAATCTCCTGGATTCCATGAGAGCCACACTTCGCCCGGTCATCGAGCCGCTGCTGTCCCGCATCCAGGCCACGATCACGGCGGAGACACTGATCCGCCAGATCTGGCAGAGGTCCGGCCTCCTGCAGGAGCAGCGCCTGGGGTGGTACGGCTTCGCCCACCGGGCGCTTCACGATTTCCTGGCCGCAGCTTATGTCGTGGAGCACGAGCTGGACGATCTGCTGCTGGCACGGGCGGGGGAGGAGCGCTGGCGCGAGGTGATCCTGATCGCCGCCGGGCTCGCTCCCGCGACCAGAGCGCAGCGTCTGATCGGGGCGTTCCTCTCCAAGGAGAGCGAGTCCGCGGCGGAGCTGGAGAGGGCCGGGCTTACCCTGGCCGAGGATGTACAGCTCGGAACCGACCTCCGCGCAGAAGTCCGGCGCCGGCTGCTCGACCGGCTGACGCGGGAGGAGACCGCGGGTCCGTTCCGGCGGTTGGCCGGAGCGCTGATGGCGGCGGACCTGGAGGCGGCCCGGGAATGGATGCGGGAGGAGCTGTGCGGGCGCGATCCGCAGCGGCAGAAGCGGGTCCTGGAAGCTCCTCCCGGAGCTGGGAGAATCGCAGGCGCGGCCATTGGCGGCTCTCCTCCTTCGCCTGGGTGGTGATCTGCAGGTCCGGGTCCGGGCGCTGCAAGCCCTGGCCGGCCTGAAGGTGCCTCTCGATGCCGAGGTGCTCCGAGCGTTGAAAGCAGCGCAGGAGGAGAAGGAGCCGGCCCTCAAGGCGGCTGCGGCTTGGGCTTGGTGTGAGCTCGGCCGGCCAGAGGACCTCGGCTTCGTCGAGGTCCCGGCCGGCGAGTTTCTGATGGGGAGCGCCGAAGGGGAAGGCTCTGACAATGAGAGGCCGCAGCACACGCTCTACCTGCCGACTTTCTATATCGGCCGATATCCGGTGACCGTGAGCGTGTTCTGGGAATTCCTGGTGGCGAATGATTCCAAGATTGAGGACAAGGATTTTGTGAGGCGAAATAGTGCCGCCAATCACCCCGTCGTCTTGGTGAGCTGGCATGATGCTTTGAAGTACGCAAGGTGGAACGGATTCGGCCTTCCCAGCGAGGCCGAGTGGGAAAAGGCGGCGCGGGGAACCGACGGGTGGCGTTATCCCTGGGGAGCTGAATGGAGGGAGGGGCACGCCAATACGGCGGAGAGTTCGAAGCCTGTTCGCCGGGGGCTTCTCCGCAGGGGGCGTGCCCGCGGCGGAACGACGACGCCCGTAGGCTCGTTTTCTCCCCGAGGAGATTCCCCCTACGGCTGTGCGGACATGGCGACGTCTGGGAGTGGACGCGGAGCGCATTCTCCTCTGAACTCTGAACCCTCTGGCCTCTGAATCTCTGGACTATCAGATTGGAGGGGGGAGCCCCGAGGGGGGCTTGCCCCCCCTCGGGTAGTCATGGAGTTCGCAGTGACATCCACAGGCAACTCGTCCATGTTATAGTATCAGTAAGCCATCATGGGAATCTTGAGATACCCCTCCGGCTGCTCCTCCTGACTCTCGATGGCGAAGAAGCGCCGCTCGATCTCCTTGAGAACCTTGGCCTCGTAGAACGCCGTGCCGCAGCTCAGGCAGATTTCGACGGGCGTGTTGGGGACAAGGAGATAGCGGCCACGGTGGCTGTAGAGATAGTCGACCTTCCTCGTCTCCGCCTTGTCTGCTCCGCAGATCGGGCATTTCTTTGCCATGACTTACCTCGCCCGTGTCCAGGGGTCCAGGAACTTGGGAGGCCCCGGAATGTAGACCGTAATGATTGCTACCTTGGCCCCACGCCAGCCACAGACGACATGGAAGGGGCGATCTCCACAGAACCCTAGGATAAGACAACTTTCTCCCCGCCCGGTATCCGGGTAGGTCTCAAGGATCGACCCCGCGAGGAGAGCCCTCTCGATTTCAGCAAGTGTCAGATCCTCAGCCTTGCGCTCGAGGTCGGCGTGAGCTGTGTAGACGTAGTCGTCCGAATGGACCTTTGCTTTGATGGTCGCAATGTCCATGCTACGCGAGACCGAAGCTCTACCGCGCCAGCCGGATCCCCGTGAACTGAAACCGCGTATCCGGCGCCCAGAAGTTGCGGTAGCTCGCGCGGATGTGGTTCGCGGGGGTGGCGCAGGAGCCGCCGCGCAGGACTCGGACGTTGTCCATGAATTTGCCGTTGTACTCCATCAGGGGACCCTCGAACGGCTTGTAGCCGGGGTAGGGCTCGTAGTGGCTCGAGGTCCACTCCCAGAGGTCGCCCCCCATCTGGAGGAGCGCTCCGTTCCGTGCCTTCGGCCGGGGCTGGATGGAGGAGGCCGCTGTCCAGGAAGTTGCCCCCTCCCGGAAAGCCGGCCAGGCGGGCGGCGTGCTCCCATTCGCGCTCGGTGGGGAGGCGCGCGCCCTTCCAGCGGGCGTAGGCGTCGGCCTCGTAGAAGCTGACGTGGCAGACCGGCTCGTCCAGGTCGAGGTCGCGGTCTCCGGCGAGGGTCCAGATCCTCCATCCGTCTTCCCCCAGCTCCCAGTAGAGCGGCGCGGTCCAGCCCTGATCCTGGACCTTGGCCCAGCCGTTCGAGAGCCAGAGGAGGGGGTTGCGGTAGCCGCCGTCCTCGATGAACTCCAGGTACTCGCCGTTGGTGACCAGCCGGCTCGCCAGCGAGAAATCATCCAGCCAGGCTTTGTGGACCGGCATCTCGTTGTCCCAGCACCAGCCCCCCTCGAGGTTGCCGACCTCGTGCAGGCCGCCCTCGAAGGGCACCCACTGGAGGCCGGGGATGCTGCCGGTGGCCGTTCGACGCGGCCGCCCGGTAGGGCTCGCGCAGCTCGGGGACGTTGCGAGCCGAGGATGTGCTTGACCTCGGTGACCAGCAGCTCCTGGTGCTGCTGCTCGTGCTGGATGCCGGTGACGACCAGGAAGCTCGAGGCGCTCGAGGTCGGCGTCCGGGGCGGTGCGGATCAGCTCCTCGACGCGCGTGTCGACCGACTCGCGGAAACGGAAGACCTCCTCGTTGGTCGGCCGGGTCACGAGCCCGCGGTGGTCGCGGCGGATGCGCGGCCCCAGCGACTCGTAGTAGGAGTTGAGGACGAACTCCAGCCGGGCGTCGCTCCTCGCGTGTAGAGGCCGAAGGGCTCCAGGATGTTCTTGGCGAAGAACCAGGTGGTATGGCCGAGGTTCCACCACGGCGGGCTGACGTCCGGCATGGACTGGATGCGGTAGTCCTCCGGCCGCAGCGGGCGGCAGAGCTCGACGCTGAGCGCGCGAGTCTGGCGGTATCTGTCCAGGAGCTGGTTGCGATCCAAGGTGTGTTTCCTCCCCGGGGGCATTGTAACCTCACCCCCTGTCCCCCTCTCCCATCGCCCTCCCCCCGACCGGGAGAGGGGGG
>CAWJGT010000022.1:0-103155 GCA_963842525.1 uncultured Holophagales bacterium | reverse complement strand
AAAGAAATCGCCGAAGACCCTCCCGATCTCCATGGCCTCCATGTCCTTGTATTGGGCGGGAGTGGTGGCATCGGCAATGTCACGCATGGATGCGCTTGAAAAGCTCGGGGCAACCTATAATGCGCCCACCCACCAGCAACTCGACCTCGACCGCGAACAGGGCTTTTCGGAGCTAACCACGTGCAATGCTGTGATCCACACAGCAGGCGAGTATAACGCGTCACCTGAAGATATTATGAGAGTTAATTTCTTTAGCTGCTTTAATATTCTATCTCAAGCGGAATCAAGAAGGTGGGAAGGCAACATTGTATTGATTTCCTCCACAGCGTCCGCATGGGGACGCCAGGGGATACCGATCTATTCTGCCTCTAAGGCGGCCCTTAACGCACTTGTTGAATCTGACGCAGCACGCTTGGCATCTAAGGGAATTTGTCGTGAACATCGTCGCACCTGGCAAGGTAAACACGCGTCTTCAAAAGACAATAAATCCTTCGGCAAGAACGGAGACGATGCTCTCGCCTGAGTACGTCGCTAGGATTGTTTGTCGCTACCTCCACACAAACCAGTTCGGGAAATTAATCTTCCTCAGAAAAGGTTTTGACTGTGATTGAAAATCTAAACGTGATTGATATATCATAGCCAAGCTTCTATTAACCAACAAAGCAGCTTTTTTGTTCTCGAAACGGTAGAAACGTTAGAAAGTGTTACAGGTAACGCCTTAGCCGCCTTCTCTTCAACTATCCTTCCCAGATGCTGTCTGAGCCGGTTGTCATGCACCTCGAAGTTGACTTCTGAGTTTACAAATAGGCTCCCAGGAGTACCAATTTGCTGATCCTATTAGAGACCAATCTTCATCGATCGTCATCAGCTTCGAATGGTCAAAAGGCGGGGGGGTGGCCAAAATTATACACCCCTCCTTGAGAAGTAGTTCTAAATGCCTATTCGATGCCCACTCGACTACAGCAAAATTGTATTGCGGTATTAGAAGACGCACCATGACTCTCCTTCTGACGGCATCGACCAAGGCGCTCCTCAAGGCATCTGTGGGCAAGAAGTACGGAGTCACGACATCTATTCGCTGCTTGGCGGACGAAATCGCGCGGCAAAGAAAGGTCTCAAGCAGGGCCCTCGGATACCCGCGGCCGGTAACTAGAGGCCTCACAGTTGCGTCACCATGACGCTCCAAGAGTGGGTACCACTCCTCTCCCTCAAGAAGCTCACTTGAGACATCATGCCAATCCCTTGTGAACAAACTTTGAAAGAATGAGGTCGAATTGGACCCTCGATTCTGAAGTGCACATCCTGATTAACCTTCGGATCTCCACTCTTAACCATCTGAGCGGCCCTGATGGTCATGCCCCCACTAAAGCCAAAACGGCCATCTACTATGAGAATCCTCCTACGATATCGGGAGACAAATTGCGAGTCCTACGGGGTAGCAAGAGATGGCGGACCGTAATCCGCACTTCCTGAGCCTGAGGAACATCCTGCGAAAAGAGAGCCGGCCGTCGATCAGCACTCGAACTTTAACTCCCCTCGCGACGGCTGCTGCAAGTGTACCGCAAAAGAGGTCTCCGACTTTGTCGTTGGCAAAATAGTATGTCGCGAGTGATATTGAGCAGCGCGCGTTCTCGTGGCAGCAAGCATCTGTGGGTACGCTGCCTCTCCATTTACCATAGGCGTGACCACATTCCCCGAGATAGGCTGCGTCTCATCGGGCCTTCGATGCGCGAGAAGATCAGATCCTCCCATAAGGGTTCCTCCCCATGTATCCTGGTGCAGATGTCTACTCTAAGCGAGATCTCGATGGGTGTCCATAGTCTCAGTGGACGTGAGGATGTGGTAGACTCGTTGACTTGCTTGGGGATGACAAAGATGACGACACCGGAGCGCGGGCAGAGAGTTGGCCATAGTAGCACCCACTATGAGACTTCGCCCTCACCTTAGAGGCCGACGGGAGTGACTTTCGGGTGCGGTTGCTGCGCTCGCCTTATGGAGGGGGCGAGGCTCGCTTCAACTTGCCGCTTGCCGGCGACGAGATGCAGGAGCTACTTACGGAATTGGAGAACTCGGTGTGTCGGTGCGGCTCGACAGCCAGCGCGCAGGCTAGGCATCTAACGCTTGTAGAGGCGGAAACTCCCCTTAGTCCAGAGGGTGCTCCTAATCCGATAGCCCTGACCGTGGGAGAAGTCCTATTCGAAGCTCTCTTCACGGCACGGTACGCGAGAGATACTTGTCGAGCCTTGGTTTGGTCGAGGCCCAGCCGGAGGCTGGCCTTCGCATAAGACTGGTCCTCGATCCCTCACGGCCCGAGATCGCCCCTCTCTGCGCTCTTCCCTGGGAGCTGCTCTATCGCCCTCAGACTCGCCATTTTCTTGCACGGGATGTGCGGACGCCGGTATGCCGCTTCCTCAATGTCCAGCAACCCAGCCGTGCGCTTCCGATCATGGGACCTTTGCGTATTCTAGTTGCGATGGCGAGCCCCACCGATGCCCAGGCCCTCGATCTGCCAGCCGAGAGACGACGGATCGAGGCGGCCTGGGCTCGAACCTCTGGAGTCACTGTCGATTTCATAGAGCACGCCGGCATTGAAAATGTCTATCAGAAGCTGCGGGACGGTGCATATGAGGTGCTGCACTTCATGGGGCATGGAGACTTTGACGCGGACAAAGGGGTGCTGCTTTTCGAAGACGAGACCGGATGGAGTGCTCCAGTTGCAGGGGAAGTCTTGGGAGAGACCCTACGCGGTATTCGGTCCCTGCGCCTCGTTGTCCTCAATGCCTGCCAGAGCGCAGCATTCTCCCGCCGATCGGGCCAAGACCCTATACAGGCGTCGCCAACGCTCTGGTTATGCGGGGTGTTCCTTCCGTGCTCGCCATGCAGTTTCCGATTTCCGACGAGGCCGCAATCTGCTTCAGTGGAGCGTTCTACTCAGCTCTAGCCGGCCGGCGATCCGGTTGATAGGGCGGCGTCCGAGGGCCGCCTTGCGATCTATCGCGCGGCTCCCTACTCCTTTGAATGGGCGACGCCAGCTCTCTTCCTGAACGTCCCTGACGGGCGGCTCTTTGCACCAAGCGCGCAAAACGCCGAAGCGCGGGGCCATGCCGACGGAGTGAATGAAGATTTTGTCTGAGTGGTCTGGGCGGATATGCAGCCCCTGTTTATCGTTGACTTCACTCCTCCTACACGGCTTAAGGCGGCGCGCGAAACCACGCCAAGCAACTCACTTCTCACCGGCCGGCGGGGCGCATGGACAGGTGTATTTGTCGAAGGCGGCTATGTATTGATTAACGATGGCAAGCGCGAAGACATCAAGTACTTTTGTCTGAGCGATAACATGCTCAATCTCTCTGAGGCGCCTGTTTCTGTCGAGGTCGCAATCGAAAGCGTGGCCCGGGAACCGGACTTAGCGGGAGCGGGGCTCCTCTATCGCTGCGACTCGCGAACTGGATGCTACTACGCGTTTCTGCTGAAACCCGGGCAGAGCTTCGCCTTCTATCGCTTCGATGCCCAAGGCTTCGGCCTAGTCTATAGCGAACTCTCTACGGCGATCCGCACCGGGGAACTCAACCGGCTGGCTATACTCGGAGCCGGGCATTCGATCCATCTGTACATCAACGAGCAGCGCGTCAAGACGATCGAGGAGCCTAACCCTCTCTGGGGGGATCAGGTGGGGATTGTGGCGGTCAGCCGTGGGCGATACCGCTTCGATAACTTCGCTGTCTTCCGGACCTAACTAAATATAGAGCACAGAACGCTGGATTTCAACACCCTTGCAGATGCGCATTGGTGCCATCTATAGTATCTTTGGGTCGTCAGAAAGGATCCGCTGTGTGAGAGCTACGCTTGACCGAGACATCTATGGCCGAGCTCAAACGGCGGTCAATCACTCAGCAGCCGGACGATGTTCTCTCGGGTCAGCAGACTTAGCTCATGGGAGGATTCGAGGAACGGCTGAACGTCTACCTCAATCCGCTTCCAGCCGAGGAGCTGAACTCGTTCGGCCACTGTTGAATGCCAGGTCCGCTCGGTCAGCGATGGACCGGGCCAGCCGGTCTGCTCCAGGGCATTGTTGAGCAGGAGGAGATTGGGCGCGGGCCAGGTGGGGTCGCTCAGATACCAGATCAGGTCGTAGATGTCCCTGCCCTTTGGATAGGTACGCTGGAGGATCGCGTGAAGCTTTCCGGCTAAAAGAGAAGCCCGGTCGTGGTGCTGAAGCTGCAACGTCAGATGCCTGCGGATAATGGTGGTCTCCAGAACCGCTCCGGCCGGAGGGCGGGTGTCGACCTCCAGCTTGACGGAGAGCTTTTCGTTTCGGTGAGGTGAGACGCCCACCTCGAACAGAAGACCGGTGAAGCCGATGAAGGCGCTGTGGATGGTCCTGGCATCGTTGGCCTTGAGCTCGATTTCGTAACCCTCCTGCTGAAGATCGCTGCGGATATTCTTGAGGTAGCTCCGGAAGTCGTATCCGCGGTCCGGCCGCTCGAGAGCGAAGTCGAGGTCTTCCGAGTACCTTCGGATCGAGTAGAGAAAGCGCAGGGCCGTGCCCCCCTGAAACGCCAGGGGGATCATGGCGCCGGAGCGCTGGAGCGACCCGAGAATCCGAGCCTGGAGGTACTCGCGGATGCGGTTCCGGGCGTCCGTCGCACCCTTAGCCCCGCGGACCAGATTCCGCAGATCCTCTTTCATAGAGCCTCGTACTCCATGGCTTCGGTCTCCGCCAACCGGGCCACGTGCTCAGCGGCGCGCAGGATCTTGGGTTTCCCGAAAGCTTCCGCCTGTCTTCGGAGCTCGTCCAGGTCCAGAACCTCCATGTGCTGCAGACGAAGCTCGTTCAGGTAGGCGGGCGCATCAGCGCCCGGCTCCAGATAGATCAGGTCCAGGAGAGCCTTCTCGGGCGTGGCCAGGAACGCCTCCTGTTCGCCTCCCAGGTCCGTGCGCCTGTAACCCCGCAGGTGCTCGCTCTGGATGTGCCGGAAGTCGTAGATCCCCAGGGGCGTATCCCAGCGGGCCGGACGAGAGGTGGTGACGCTGGTGGTCACCGGGACGTACTCCGGAATCAGGCCGCAATGGGCCAGGGCCGACTGGAGGCTTACGTAGGAGCCCCGGACGAGGCGGTTGGCGACCAGGAACGGATGGGGCTTGACCTTCTGGTACGGCGGCGCCAGGGCGTAGAGGCCGCGGCGGAGCTGGTAGAGGCGGCCGGCCTCGACCCAGCGCGAGAGTTGGCGGCGGACATCGGCAGGATCGACGTCGCCTGCCAGGAGGAGCCCAGGCTCGAAGACCGGCTCGTCCCCTACGGTCTCCAGCAGCCGCTCGAACTTCATGCGTCCAAGCTACCAAAGATGGCAACTTGCTGCAACGGATTCCCGGCCCGGAAGCGGACAGTTCTCCTCGCAGTCCGAGCGGCTCTCCACAGGGAGCGGACGGTCTTTCCTGCGATGCGGGGCGCTCTGCACGCGAAGCGGACGGTTCTGAACCCATCGAGGGTCATCTGTTAGGCGTTCCGGACGGTTCTGAACGCGTTGAGGACGGTTCCGAGTGCGCAGCGGATGGTTCTGAATGCGTTCCGCACCATCCTCTTCGCGTTGCGGACGGTCCTGTGCCCCTTGAGGACCGTCCGATAGGCGTTCCGGATGGTCCTGAACGCATCGAGGATCGTTCGATATGTGTTTCGGACGGTCCTGAATGCCTTGCGGACGGTTCTGAAGGCGCAACGGACGATCCGGAACGCGTTGCGAATCGTCCTTTTCGCCTTTCGCACCGTCCTTTATGCATATCGGACGGTTCTCAACGCGTTGAGGAACGTCCGCTGGGCGTTCCGGATGGTTCGAAATCCATCGAGGACCGTCCGGACCGCGTCGAGGACCGTCCGTTACGCATCGAGAGCGGCCCTGAAGGGTCTCAGGACCGGCCGGAGCCCGCAGCGATTCGGCGAGGTCCCAGACCCGTTCGCCGTCGCGATGAGCCCAGAGGCCCTTGAGACTATACTGGGCAAGAAGGAAGCGCGAAGGGTTCTCTGGAGCCGGAATCAGCTTGCATCTGAAGGAGGAGCTTATGGTCCATGCGAGAGAAGCTGTGCGTTTGGCGGGGTCCGTCCTCGACCGCTCGCGGCACGTTTGCGCCTTTTTCAACAGCAAGGACGAGGAGTACCGCGTCCTCCTGCCCTTCATCCAGGAGGGCTTCGAGGTGGGGGACAAGGCCTTCCATATCGTCGACGGGAGGCGCCGCGCGGACCACCTGCGGCACCTGGCACAGGCTGGCATCGACGTCACAACGGCTCAGGACGCGGGCCAGTTGGAGGTCCTCCCGTGGGAGGAGGCGTATCTCCGGGAGGGGCACTTCGACCAGGATGCCATGCTCGCGCTGATCGAGGTGGTCCTGAACGGCGGCAAGTCCCAGGGATTCCCCCTGACCCGCCTGGTGGCTAACATGGAGTGGGCGCTGGAGGACCGGCCGGGAGTGAACGATATCGTGGCGTACGAGGCCCGGCTCAATTACATCCTCCCCAAGTATGACGATGCCGTGGTCTGAACGTACGACTGCGCCAAGTTTGGCGCCGGGATCGTGCTCGACATCCTCCGCACCCATCCCATGGTCATCCTGGGAGGCATCCTGCAGGAGAACCCCTTCTTCGTCCCGCCGGACGAGTTCCTGCGCGAGCTCCGCGAGCGGGAGGGCCCGGGCTCTCCTGCCAGTACGCCTCCCAGGTCGGAAGGGATGAGGGTCGCGCCCGATGCAGCCGGCGAAAGCGGATGAGGTCCAGGAGCTCCGCCGCTGCATCCGCGACCTGGTGGCCCTCTCGGCGCTGCCCGCGGTCTGGAGCTCCTTTGACGCGCACGGCATCGCCGAGCACCTGGCCGACGTCCTCCAGCGCACCCTGCACCTGGACCTGATCTTCATCCGGGTGGCGGGCTCGCCCGAAACGGCTCCGTTCGAGGTCGCCTACACCGGCCCCCGGCAGGCCACCCTCGAACAGGCACAAGACATCCGCAGTGCTCTGGCACCCTGGCTGGAGCCCGGACATTCCGGCCACCTCGTCGCCATCCCCGATCCCTCGGCGGACGGGCCGCTGCAGACCGTCATCGTCCCGATCGGGATCGCGGGAGATTGCGGAGTCCTGGCCGTGGGCTCGCGGCGGCCGGAGTTCCCGGGCGAGACCGACCGCCTGCTGCTCGGCATCGCGGCCAACCAGGCGGCGATCGTGCTCCAGCGCAGGAGGGTGGAGGAGGAGCGCAACCGGAGGGTTGAGCAGTTGGCGGAGGCCGACCGTCGCAAGGACGAATTCCTGGCGATGCTGGCCCACGAGCTGCGCAATCCCCTGGCGCCGCTCAGCAACGCCCTGCAGATCCTGCGGATGACCGGCAGCAGCGAGCGGGTCCAAGAGATGATGGAGCGCCAGGTCCGGCACATGGTGCATCTCGTCGACGACCTGCTGGAGGTCTCCCGGATCACCCGCGGCAAGATCGATCTCCGCAAGGAGAGGATCGACCTCGCGGCCGTCGTGCAGAATGCGATCGAGACCAGCTCTCCGCTGATCGAGGCGTCGTGCCATGAGCTGACGGTCAATCTGTCCCCCGAGCCGCTGGTCCTCGACGCCGATCCCGTCCGTCTGGCCCAGGTGGTGGCAAACCTCCTCAACAACGCCGCCAAGTACACCGACCCCGGCGGCCGGATCTGGCTCACTGCCGAGCGCGACGGGATCGAGGCCGTCCTCCGCGTGCGGGACAGCGGCATCGGCATCCCCGCGGAGATGTTGCCCCGCATCTTCGAGATGTTCGCGCAGGCCGACCGCTCGCTCGGCCGCGCCCAGGGAGGGCTGGGGATCGGGCTGACCCTGGCCCGCAGCCTGGTCCAGATGCACGGCGGCACGATTCACGCCGATAGCGACGGCCCCGGGCAGGGCAGCGAGCTCGTCGTCCGCCTGCCGCTCGCTCCGGAGGTCCGTCCCAGCTCGGAGGAAGGACGGCGGGAGGACCGCTTGCACACCGCCGCGCCGGCCGCGCGCCGTATCCTGATCGTGGATGACAACCGGGACGCAGCCGAGAGCCTCGGCACGCTCCTGGAAATCCGCGGGAACGAAGTCCAGGTCGCCGGCGACGGCCCGTCCGCGCTCGCCGCGATCGGCGCCTGGCATCCGGCGGTGGTTCTGCTCGACATCGGCCTGCCGGGGATGGACGGCTACGAAGTCGCCCGCCGGGTGCGGGCGCAGCCTGGGCTGGAGGATACGGTGCTGATTGCCTTGACGGGATGGGGGCAGGAGGACGACCGCCGCCGTTCGCGGGAGGCGGGTTTCGATCATCATCTGGTCAAGCCGGTGGACTTCCAGGTTCTCGAAGCTCTGCTCGCCGGAATCGCGGATTACGGCGCCAGCCGCGTCTCCCCCGTCTCGTCCGAATCCGGCATGTAGATCCCTGCGCTCAGGATGACACGACAGGCCACGGATCACCAGCCGGTCGATCGTGTTCGCTGGTAAAGACTTTCGCGCCACCCTCTACAGTAAGACAAGCATTGAGCCCTGATCGAGCACGAGAGCCTACCGCCCTGAAGCGCCCAGCGCGAGCTGACGCTGGGCTATGACACGCCGCGTCACATGCCCCTTACTTCAACGGTTGAACGGTGCCGTCGGCGATCGCCTGCTCGAGCAGGCGGAGCAGCGTTGCATCGAGCGTGCGGAGGCGATCGTCGCGCCGCGCATCGATCTGGCGCTGCACCATTTCGATCGCGTTTTCCTCGTGCTTGAGCTCCTTCTCTTCCAGGTAGAGCTCGTCCATCCGGCGGTCGAGCTCGTCGGCTTCTTTTTCTTTCCTGTCCTGGCGGGTTTCGACGTCCCGGAGCTGTGCGTCGATGTCGTCGATCTCCCGCCGCAGCATGCAGGCGACCTCTTCACTCTCGGTAAACGGCAACCGTATATCCAGATCGAACTTACGCCAGAACAGCGCGCTGTGCTCGTCGGAAAGGCGGCTCTCCTCGCTGGAGACCCGGTCTTGCTCCTGGCGGATCTCCTCCCGGCGCCGCGCGAGGTCTTTCTTTTCTTGCTCGAGGAGCGCGCCGCGGCCCTCGGCCAGCTCCTGCTCCTCGCGGACCAGGGGCTCGTTCCCTGTCGACCACAGCTCGTCGATCTGCCCCAGCAGGTCCGGGTTTTGAATGACGTACTCGCGGCCCTCATGGCGCATCCAGACGAAATCTCCGTCGAGCGAGTTGCGCAGGCTCTGGATCCGCGCCAGGTCTCCCAGGCGGCCGGACATCAGCATGTCGTCGTCCAGGCGCACGGCGAACGCCTCCGCGCGGCCGGGCTCGGGTGCGGCGGTGAAGCGCGCCCGGTCGAGCGCCGAGGCGGTCCATGGAAGAAGAAAAACCAGAGCGGCCAGCCCGAGCCGCCAGTGGAGGCGCGAGCGAGTCTGAGCAGCGTCGGTTTGGAAGCTTGGAGGTCTCATGCCTCTTCAGACACGCGAGCCCCCCACAAGATTACCTCGACCTTGCCTTGAACGCTCCGCATGCGTCCCCCCTCTCCCGGTCGGGGGTGGGGCGATGGGAGAGGGGGACAGGGGGTGAGGTCGTTTCTCCTCCTCCTCACCCTCGCCACCCCGGCCCTCGCCGAGCCCGTCTGGATCTCAGGCCGGGTCGAGCTCCCCTCGCAATGCGGCCCGGCCCGGGTGTCGCTCTTCCAGGCCCGGTCGCCCGGAGAGACGGCCCGTCTGCGGCTCGCAGGAAAGGACGATCCGGCTCTCGCCGACTCCTGGATCGAGGGACGGGTGGTGGATGCGCGCGGGGAGCCGCTGCCGGGAGCCCGCGCCAGCCCGATGTTCTCGTCCTCGGCTCCGCCGGAGGAGACTCGTGGAAAGTCTTCTACCCTGAGGGAGGAGTAGCCGGCCCCGACGGCCGCTTCCGCCTCACAGGGCTCCGCCCGGGGGACCGGTACGACCTCCATATCCGTCTGGAGGGATACCTCCCGGGCAGAGCCTTGGACGTGGAGGCCCCGACCCGCGAGCCGCTGCGGATCGTGCTGGAGGAGGCTCCAGTCCTCACAGGCCGGGTGGTCGGGCCGGCAGGAGAGCCGATCTCCGGAGCGGACATCCGGGCCCGCCTGGACGAGGACGCCGCCGAAGCCTGGACCTCGGTGGTGGCATCCAGGCAGGACGGGAGCTTCCGGATGCCGGTCGTCAGGCCAGGCTCCGTGACCATCAGGGTCTGGGCGCAGGGCTACAGGGCGCGGCTCGTCCAAGGCATCCAGCTCTCACAGAGGGCCGAGGCCGGGCCGATCGAAATCGCCCTGGACAAGGGTGCGGTGCTCGAAGGCCGCGTGCTCGACGAGCAGGGGAATCCCGTCCCCGGGGCCGCGGTGACGGCCCGCAAGGCGGAGGTCCCGAACAGCATCGACGGCATCTCGTTCCACACCGACTTTGTCCCGACAGTCAAGCACATCGGCCGACGGAGACGGGCGGTACCGGCTGGAGGGGCTGGAGGCCGGACCCCATACCGTCCTGGCGGAGTCACGGAGACGGAAAGCCTGGATCCGCATGGCGGTCCGACCCGGCTTGCAGAGCCTGGACCTGCGGTTCGAGCGCACATCCCAGGTCGCCGGGCGGGTGACCGATCCGACCGGAGCGCCGGTGGCCGGCGCGGACGTCTTCCTGGTGGCCGACGATCCCGAGGGCCTCGTACGCGGCGTCAGCCGCGTCGACGGGACCTTCGTCCTTCCGGTTCGGGCTGGGGACTACCGGCTCTCCGCCAGTGCCAGAGGCTTCGGGGCTTCCCCGCCCGAGCCCGTGCACGTGGCCGACAGCGACCTCGAAGGCTTCGAGCTGCGGCTCGCCCCGGCAGCCGCCGCACCTCCCTGATCGATCGCCCGTCGTGTCATCCTGAGCGCAGCGAAGGATCTGGGGGCAGGAAGGCTGCGAGCTCCCGGCGGTCGTGCTTGCGGGACCCCGGCCCAACGGGCCGGCAGAACCCAGCCCGGGGCTGAGGCCGAAGGCCGATGCCCTGGGTCAACAGGCCCCACAACCCTGCGGTCTGAAGGACCGCGAGATCCTCGCTGGACTGGCAACAGCTCCGGGAGCGACTCTCGCGGCCTGTCAGGCCGCAGGGCTGCGGGGGTGTTGACCCAGGGCATCGGCCTTCGGCCTCAGCCCTGGGCTTTGCTCTGCCGGCCCGTCGGGCCGGATCATCGCATCGGGCCCCACTCAACGAATACGTGTAACTGGCGCGGACAGAAAGTCGCAGTCCCACCGTACTGCTCTGGTCAATTCGGACAGTGACTGGGGCGCCTACGTCGACATCGACACCGCCGTCGCAATCCCACCGTACTGCTCTGGTCAATTCGGACATTTTTTAGGTTTATTGCTCGTGTTGACCCCATAAGCTATCGGTCGCAATCCCACCGTACTGCTCTGGTCAATTCGGACCTAAGTACGTCAACACCCACGGCGTGGAAGCTGCCAAGAAGTCGCAATCCCACCGTACTGCTCTGGTCAATTCGGACTTACTCATATGCTATTGACGCTGGGAAGGTAGCTAGATTTGTCGCAATCCCACCGTACTGCTCTGGTCAATTCGGACGAGGTGCCCGCGACCGGACGCTTCGAGGTCGACCGCATCAAGAGTCGCAATCCCACCGTACTGCTCTGGTCAATTCGGACTACAGGGGCTCGTTCTGGGGAGACATAAAAGTGTTGTGGCTCAAGAGTCGCAATCCCACCGTACTGCTCTGGTCAATTCGGACGACATAGATCGGCCTCGATGGCACCAGATGCCCAGGGACGTCGCAATCCCACCGTACTGCTCTGGTCAATTCGGACTGTAGCCCTTCCAAGCCTCTGATTTCAGGCGACTTAACCCATGCTCCGCCGTTACCCCCCTTTTGGGCCTTCGCCGCGGGCCCTCGCGAGGCCAATTTTCGGCACCGTTCATGACGCCAAGCCCCGTGTTTTCAACAATTGGAGCCTCCGCCGTTACCCCGTTGCCAGAATGGCATTTTTGAGCTGGCATCAATTTTGACTGGCATGGTTTTTTCCCGCAGCCTTCAGTTGTCAAAGAGCCGGGCCGAAAGAATCGGCCTTTGCTCTATACGACACGGTCCGCCGGCAGTTTGTTGGACGGCACGGGATCTCGGGGCCACCAGGAACCTCCCAAACCGGCTGGCTTCCGAGTGTAGCCACGCATTGGACTTATCCTCCGTGCGTTGGTCAGGCTCGGGGTGAAGCTCCTACTTCGCTCCGGGCCGTCTGTTTAGGTTCTTCTCGAAACGGGTTCTTCCTCGAAAAGGATCACGAGGGGTTGCCGGTTTCGTTCGTCTGGGAGAAGCACCTCCTTTCCGGGAACGTTCCTGCCGAGTTACCGCCAGCTACAGCATCTGTTGCGTCTGTCAAGACCATGGGAGCGCCCTAATACCGGCTCCCCACCCCGATGCTCGGGCCATAGAGGACGGCGTTGAGCAGGATCGGCGTCGTGGCACGCCAGAAGAGGCGGTAGGCCGGGTCCTGGGAAAAGAGGACCACGGCGCCGCTCCCCCGCGTCTCCATGCCGACGAGGAGCGAGCCAGCCAGGCGCTCCTCGGCCTCGGGCCAGGCGAATCCGGCCTCCACCGGATCCTCGTCCACCGCCACCAGGACGTCCTTGCGCGGATCGCCCATTGTCTCCAGAACCAGCGTCCCCTCGTAGAGGACCGCCGGCGAGGACGGCAGTCCGATGGTCAGCGGGTGGAGCGGCTGCATCACGGTGGCCAGGGCCGCGCCCGGGGTGAAGATGGGACGCGAGGCCAGCTCCTTCTCCAGCGGGCTCACCCCTCCCTCCGGGTCCTCGCTCTGCTTGTCGGCCCGGTCGTCGTCCTTCTTCTCCGGCGGCTCCCAGCTCTTGACCGAGGTCAGCTTGTGGTCCTGCAGCCATTTGACGGCGTCGCCGACCGCCACCAGCGCGCCGCCCCCCCTCACCCAGGCATCCAGGGCCGTCCGGGCCCGCTCGCCGATGCGGTCCTCGTAGTCCCCGCTGGGCAGGACCAGGACGTCGAGCTCGGAGAGGTCGATCTGGCGCAGCGACGCCACGTCGATCCGGTCGTGCTGCAAGCCGATCTGCCGGTTGAACAGCGACCAGAGAAAGCCGAAGGAGGTCACGTCCACCCCGTCGCCGGAGAGCAGGCCGATGCGGACCGGGCGCACCGTGGGCATGCTGTTCGACCCCAGCGACAGCCCCTTGATGTCGAAGGACGTGGCGACCGCTTGGCCGGTGAGGCCGTTGTCCCGGAGGACGCCCTCCAGCATGGCCTGCAAATCCTCGGGATTGCCGTGCCGCGGGATGAACAGGGTCCCCCGCGGATAGGCCGTGCCGCCGCTGGTGAAAGGGGCGAGGGCGATCCGGTGGCCGATGTGCCGCCGCTGGAGCTGCGCGGCCAGCCGGTAGGAGGCGAGCCCCTGCGGCGGCACGAGCCAGCCGAGTCTGCCGTCGCCGCGCAGCCCCCCCTCCGGCTTGCCCGGCTCGGCCAGGGGACGGAGACTGCCCGGCTCGCGCGACGCCACCCAGGTCTCGACGTTGTAGGCCAGGGGCAGCGACCACGCCGTGATGTCGTAGAACTCCGGGTCGAGGTTCTGCTCCAGCCGCTGCCGCTGGCGCTCGAGGAAGCTCTCGGCCATCGGCGCTTCCTGCTGCATCAGCGCCTCGATCAGGTTGCCCAGCGGCTGCGCGGTCGACACCACGTAGGCGCCGGCCGCGAACCGCCGCGTCGTCTCCTCGCCGCCCTTCAGGTGGCGCACCGGGACCTCGGCCGTCTGCGCGAGCTGCTGCACGCGCACGCCGTGCAGGGCCAGCAGGTCGGCCAGGGCCCGCGCCTCCTGCTGGTCGCCCGGCCACAGGTAGACGCGGCTGCCTGCGGCGGAGCTGCCGCGGCCGGCGACGTAATCCTCCACCAGGCGACGGGCGTTGCGCGACGCCGTCCGCACCGTGGAGAGCGAGGTGGTCAGGTGCCGGGCCACGCGGTCGGCCAGGGTGAGCACGCTGCCGTCGGCCAGGGTCAGGGCCAGGCCGCCCCGCCCGCCGCCGGCCATCTCGTAGGTCATGCCCACGGCGCCGCGCAGGCTGGGATAGGAGTCGCCGTAGCCGGGATAAAAGAGGTCGTAATTCTCCCCCTTGAAATAGATCCACCCCTGGCGGTCGAAGGCCTCGGCATTGCCGCGGCCGAAGGTCTCCAGCCACGAGACCACGCGCCGGTCGATCTGCGGGTGGACCGGATCGGCGGCCGGCGGAAAGAAATAGCTCGAGTCGCTGCCCATCTCGTGGAAGTCGACGAAGACCTGCGGCTCCCAGGCGCGGTAGGCGGCGATGCGGGCGCGGCTTTCCTGCTGGGTGGCCCATGCCCAGTCCCGGTTCAAGTCGAGCAGATAGTGGTTCTGCCGTCCGCCCGGCCAGGGCTCCCAGTGCTCGGCCGCGACCCGGTTCGGGTTGGGCGTCTCGCCGATCCGCTGGCGGAACGACTGGACGTACCGCTCGCGCCCGTCCGGGTTGGCGAGCGGATCGATCAGCACGACCATCCCCTTGAGCATCTCGGCGACCTCGCCCTGGCCCGCCGCCAGGACATAGGCCGTACCCATCGCGGCCTCGGCCGAGGAGGATTCGTTGCCGTGGACCCCATAGGCCAGCCAGACCAGCGCCGGGAGGCTCCGGGTGAGCCGCTGCCGCTCGTCCTCGGACAGCGAGCCCGGATCGGACAGGCGGAGGTGGTCCTTGCGGATCTCTTCGAGGCGCGCCGCGTTCTCTGGGCTGGTGATGGCCACGAGCCGCAGCGGCCGGCCTTCATAGGTGTGGCCGTATTCCGAGATCCTGACCCGCGGCGAGGCCGCGGCCGCCGCCTCCAGGTAGTCCTGGATGCGGTCCCAGGAGGTGAAGCGGCTGCCCAGGGGATACCCCAGGACCGCGTCCGGCCGCGGCACCTTCGCATCCAGGGCGGGCATCTCCAGGACCTCCCCCCGGGAGAGCGGCGCCAGCCATCCCGAGACGGTCGAGCCGGTCGAGCCGGGTGCCGTGGCCGGCGTCTCGGCCAGCGTCAGCGTCGCGCAGAACGCCAGCGCGACGGCGGAAACGAAAACATTGCGGAACATGTGGAAAGCCCTCGTCTTCGACAGAGAAGAAGAAATGATCCGGCCCGCGCGGCAGCGGGGGACATCAAGAATGACATGGCGCCGGCTCAGGAGGAGGCGATGCTCTCGGACGAAATGTTGAGGCGTTTCATCATCTCGTGGAGCGTCGTGGGTTTGACTTGCAACATCTCGGCGGCGCGCTTCTGCACGCCGCCGCAGGCCTGGAGCGCCTTGATGATGATCTGCCGCTCGTAGTCGCTGACCGCGTCCTTGAAGGCGATGCCGTTGGACGGCAGGGACGGCGGCGGCAACCCGACCGCCTCGGGCTGCCGCACGGTCATGGGCAGCAGGTCGAGGTCGAGCAACGCGCTGGTGGACAGCACGACGGCCCGCTCGATCACGTTTTCGAGCTCGCGGACGTTGCCCGGCCAGTGATAGTCCAGCAGCACCTCCATGGCCCGCGGCGAGATCTCGCGGATCGGTCTCTCGTTCTCGCGCGCGTAGTGGACGAGGAAGTGCTGGGCGAGCAGCGGGATGTCCTCCGTCCGCTTGCGCAACGGCGGCAGGTTGATCGAGATCACGTTCAGCCGGTAGAACAGGTCCTCGCGGAACGCCCCCTGCTGGACGGCGCCCTCGAGGTCGGCGTTGGTGGCGGCGATGATCCGCACGTCCACCTTGACGGTGTCGACCCCGCCGAGCCGCATGAACTCCCGTTCCTGGATGACCCGCAGGAGCTTGGCCTGCGTGTCGAACGGGATGTTGCCGATCTCGTCGAAGAAGATCGACCCGTTGTCGGCCATCTCGAAGAGGCCCTTCTTGCTGGCGATGGCACCGGTGAAGGCGCCGCGCACGTGGCCGAAGAGGTTGCTCTCCAGGAGGTCGGCCGGCATGGAGCCCGAGTTGACCGTGACGAAGGGGCCGTGCGCGCGCCGCGAGTGGTGGTGGATCGCCTTGGCGACCAGCTCCTTGCCGGTGCCGCTCTCGCCCAGGATCAGGATGTTGCTCTTCGACGGCGCGGCCAGCTTGATCAGGTCGTAGACCTGCTGCATCGGCTTGCCCTTGCCGATGATGTTGTCGAACCCGAAGCGCTGCCGGAGCTGCTCGCGCAGCGACCGGTTCTCGGTGGTGAGCCGGCGCTGCTCCAGGCCCTTGCGGACCGTGAGCAGGACCTCCTCGTTCTTGAACGGCTTCGGGATGTAATGGAAGGCCCCGTCGCGCATGGCCTCGATGGCGCTCTCGATCGACGAGTGGGCCGTGATGACCACCACCACCTGATCGGGATGGCGCTGCCGGATGTCCCGCAGCACCGCCATCCCGTGCATCCCGGGCAGCATCAGGTCGAGGAGGACGAGGTCGATCTCCTCGCGGTCCAGAATCTCCAGCCCCTCTTCGCCCGTGTAGGCGGAGATCGGGTTGTACCCTTCCTTGCGGATAAGGACAGTCAGGACGTCCTGCAGGACCTCCTCGTCGTCGACGATCAGGATGTTCATGGGTTGGGCTCGACAGCCCGCAGGCGCGGCAGCTCGACGACGAAGCAGGCGCCTTCGCCGGGATGGCTCACGGCCCGCAGGTCGCCGCCGTGCCGGTGCACGATGTCATAGCTGATCGACAGGCCGAGCCCCGTGCCGCCGCGGTTGAGCTTGGTCGAATAGAACGGCTGGAAGATCGCCTCCAGCTTCTCGGGCGGAATGCCGGCGCCGTTGTCCTCGATGCGCACCTGGATCCGGTCCTCGCCGGGCTCCAGGACGATGGCAATCCGGCCCGGTGTTCCCGGTATCCGCCGGCGGGCCGGTGATGCTGCACCGGCCTCCGGGGAGCAGGGCGTGCCGGCGACGGCGTCGAAGGCGTTGACCAGCAGGTTGGTGAAGACCTGCTGCAGCTCGCCGTCGCAGCCCATCACGCGAATCTCCTGTCCGGCGGCCTCCGCGGGGAGATCCCACACCAGCTCGATCCGCCGCTTCTGCATCTGCTCGGCGAGCAGCTCCACGCACTCGCGCAGCAGCGGGGCGACCGCGACCGGCTTGCGCTCCTTCTGCCGGTCGCGGGCGAACTCCAGCAGGTTGTTGACGATGCGGGCGGCGCGGAAGGTCTGGCGCTCGACCTTCTTCAGGATCTCGTAGTGCGGATCGCTCTCCGCCGTGTCGGCGAGCAGCATCTGGGCGTAGCTCGAGATGCCGGTGATCGGCGTGTTGACCTCGTGGGCCACGCCGGCCGCCAGCATGCCGAGAGCGGCCAGGCGGTCCTTCTCGCGCAACGCATTCTCCATGGCCACCCGCTCGGAGACGTCGTGGATGACCAGGACCCGCAGCTCGCCTTCCGGGAGGCCTTCCTGGTCGAACCCGCCTTCATAGGCCGCCAGGCTGATCTGCAGGTAGCGCTCCTGGCCGGAGGCGTCGCACCAGCTCACCTGGAGCGAGTCGCCCGGAGCGGGCAGCGGCGAGACCGGGAGGACCTCGGCCAGCTTGCGCCCGAGGATCGACTGGCGCTCGCGGCCGGCGATCTCCGCGAAAGCCGCGTTGGCGGAGACGACCATGCGTTCCGCGTCGAGCACGGCGATGCCGGCCGGCGAGGACTCGAAGATCCCCTCGGAATAGCGCTGGAGATGGCGCACCTCCTCCAGTTGGAGGTGGAGCTGCCCGAGGAGCTGCGCGTTCTCGATCGCCAGCGCCGCCTGGTCCATCAGGTGCCGGATCAGCGCGGTGTCGTCGCTGTTGAGCGGCGCGTGCTCTTCCTTGAACCCGGTCAGGGCGAGGCCGACGCCATGGCCGCGGAGGGTCAGCGGGAAGGCATAGCGATAGCCGGCGATGAACAGTCGCTGCTCCAGCGACGTGGGCTCGCCCGGCATGACAATGCCCGAGAGCGGCACCCACTCCCGCTTCCACAGCTCCAGACCGAGCGCCTCGAAGGGCAGCCGCGCGGGCAGCTCCGGCTCGGGCCGCACCGGCGCCAGCACCTCGCCGTGCACCAGCCAGAGGTTCACCCGGTCGAGGTCGACCCCCTCTTCGATCTGCCGCAGCAGCGCGCTGCACAGCCGGCCGAGGTCGCGCTCGTGGAGCAGCTCGCGGCCGAATTCAGAGAGCGCCCGGCGCTTGCCGAAGCTGCCGCGGTACTGGAACCGCTCCAGCGCCGAGCCGATCCCCTTGCGGGTCGGCACCAGCAGGCCGGCGATGGCCAGGCCGGCGACGAACGAGAGGAGGTTGCGCGCCTCCGCCATCTCCTGGGTGATGCCGCGGTTGATCGCCAGATTGGCGAGCGAGAAGCCGAGGATGCCGAGCAGCAGGGTGAGCGTCAGCGAGATCGTGTCGCGGGCGATCACCTCGATGTCCCACAGCTTGTAGCGCAGGATGGCGTAGGCGAAGGTCAGCGGCACGAGCGCCAGCGGCAGGACCGAAGCCGCCTCCAGCAGCTCCGGCCCGCGCAGCCCGAAGGTCTCGGGGATCAGGTTGAGCAGGAGGAACGGCGCATAGCCGCCGCCCAGGCCGAAGGCCAGCCACTGCATCTGCCGCTGCTGCTCCCAGTTGCGGGCGTGGAGCAGGCGCCGGATCAGCACCGCCACCGCGGCCATGGCGAACAGGCCAAGGTGGCCCATCTCGATCCGGTCGAGCAGCAGGAGGCGCTCCAGCAGCGGCCGGCCGAAGATCCAGCGGCCGTCCGTCAGCGCGAGATCGAGCTGGAGGGTCAGCAGGAGCGCGGCCGGCAGGTAGAGGAACGGGATGATCCGCTCGCTCCATCGCCGCTGTGTCTTGAGGGGCTCCAAGGGCTCCGGGAAGACCAGGAACAGGTGCAGCGTCAACGCCGGCAGGAAGATCCGCGCGATCTCATCGCCCAGGTAGACTGCCCTGAAGATCGAGTCTTCCGGCCGCATCGGGCTCAGCAGGTAGAACGCCGCCGAGGTCAGGCACCAGAGATAGAACAGGAAGCCCTGATTGCCGCCCTGGCGCAGCAGCGTATAGAGACCGATGAGCAGATAGGCGACGCCGGAGAGCGCCAGGATCAGGAACGGGATGTCGATGTCGAGCGGCGGCCGGTGGTAGGAGACCTGGACGACCTCGGCGCCGCGCAGCACCGGAACGGTCGTCTGCGGCTTCTCGCGCAAGGCCTGCACGAGCTCGCCCCAACTGGCGGCCTCGTTCCGGGTGTTGAGAAGCAGAATCTGATCGCCGGTCTTCAGGCTGGTCCACGGATCGTCCACCCGGCCGACCTCGATCAGCCCACCGGCGACCTCGGGCTCGAACCCGAGGGTCTGGAACGACTGCACCTTGCGGTGGACGCTCCATCCGCCGAGAGCGACCACTGCCAGCGCGAGTACCAGCGCCAGGGTGAGTTTGAAGATACGTGTCCGCTTCATTGCGCGACGGCAGCCATGGTTCAAATCCGAGGTAGCACTTTCCGTGCCCGCCGCGACGCATTTTTGAATGCGTCCAACGCCCCTATTTTGCCACAATTTGGCCGGATGCGATCCGGAAAAATGGATACATCCATTTTTCAGGATTCAAGGCTTTGGGTGAGGTGAGGATCAGAACTTGACTGCGATGCCGCCCATCAGCCGCCGGCGGACCTCGTTGTCGCGGGGGCTGCTGGCGGATGAGGAAACCGGGCCGCGGCTGAGCTCCATGTCGAGCCGCACCGCCCAGTCCGAAGCGAGGTCGAGCATGAAGCCGAGGTCCTGCGTCAGCATGAGACGGACCCGGTCGAGCTCGTACTGCGGACCCATTGCCCGCGACGCGTTCGGCGTGCTCGGCCCGAGCGGCTGGAGCTCCTGGGCGAGATGGTGGAAGGCCACGAAGAGCCCCGTCGAGGAGCTGAGGAACTGCGTGTCGAGCGAGGTGACCATGTACTTGACCTGGTTTTCATACGGCCGGCGGTTGGCGGCCACGAAGGTGCCGCCGCCGCCTGTCGCCAGGCTCGACTCGAGAGTCGTGAGCACCTGCGGCGAGAGCTTGCGGGTCATCTGCAACCGCAGCTCCGGCAGCTCGTCGCCGCGGACCAGGTACAGGCTCTCCAGGCGGTCGAACAGCTCCTCGCTGAAGTAGAGGCGGAGGGTCTCGCCGACCTTGCGGTGGGTGGCGGAGAGGACGAACGAGTCGTCATCGCCGCTGTGGTGCGAGACGCTGACCTGGTAGCACGCCTCGCTCCCCTGCTCGCAGAGGTCGCCCTCGGCGAAGAGCGTGGGGAGGAAAGTCGGCAGGAAACGGACGTCTTCATAGACGCGCTGGCGGGCCGAGCTCTCGAGCCGCCAGTTCTGTCCGAGCTGGAGCACGATGCCGCCCTGCGGGCTCAGCGACAGGCTGCCGTCCGACACCGTGCTGTAGAGGCCGTACTCCAGGAGGATCGCCGGCTGCACCCGCAGGCCGCCGTGGCCGAAGAGGTCGAGGGTGGACGCTCCCGTCAGCTCCTCCGACCGCAGGCTCGCGGCCCCTCCTCCCACACCGAGCTGGCGCTCGCGGTACCGGAGCCCGGCCTGCAGCGTGTTGCGGTCGCCGAGGTCGGCCGTGTACGCCCCCTCGATGCGCCAGGTGCGCGACGCCTCAGGGATCTCCAGCGGATCGATCGAGCCCTGGCGGTGGAAGTTGCTCTCCGCTGTGTACTGGGCGGCGACGTCCGTCCGGCCGTTCTCTCCCAGGCCCTGCGACCAGTTCACCTGGTAGTGCTCGAAGCCGACCGGTTCCGCCGTGCTGTCGTTGCCCCGGGTCAGCCGGTTGTTGAGCGACATCACGCTGATGCGGCTCGCATCGCCGGCCTGGAGGTCGAGCGACAGGGAGCTCATCTGGCCGCCGGCCGCCGGACCGCCGGGCCGCGGCCCCGGATCGCCGCTGAGCGACCAGAATTTGCCCTGCAAGCCGACCTGGACCGAGCCGAGGTTGCCGCGGATGTCGAGCCCACCGCCCGAGACCTGGCCTTCGACGTCCGAGATCTGGTCAACCCCGGTCATCGCCTCCATCTGGGTGCTGAAGCCGGCGAGGCTCATGGCATCGGCAGATCCCGGGGCGAAGAGCCCGGCCATCTGGAATTCCGCCTTGTCGAGGTCGCGCAGCACGTCGCCCGGGATCCGCGACCGGACCGACCAGAAGTCGTCTTTGGCTCCGGCCGCGCCGCGGGCGCGCTTGTCGAGCTGCAGCTCGACGGTCTGGTAGCTCTGCGCCGCAGTGCGGGTGAGCATCACGACCACGACGGCGGGAACGAACCCGGCCTTGTGGGCGATGACCTTGTAGAGACCGGCGGGGAGATCTTCGAAGAGGAACTTGCCCTGCGCGTCCGTCTGAACCCTTTGGCGGCTGAAGTCGGCGAGATTGTAGACGTAGACACCCGCTGCCGCGAGAGGCGAGCTTTCCGAGAGGACTTGTCCCTGGACACCGGCTGCGGGCGCAGCCTCCGCGCCCGCCCTGCCGAGCAGGGTGAAAAGGAGCAGCAGAGGGATCGTTCTATGGGCGGCTCTCATCCACCTTCCCCTTCAAGCATGTCACTCTACTCGGGTAGGCAACCGCTGTCAAACCCCTGTCCAGGAGATCGACCACGGTCTTCTCATCCGACGCGCACAGCGTGAGCAACCTTCAACTCACGCCGGGCCCTCTGGCTAGAGGGGGAAACAAGGTCCCCCGGAAAAGTATGGACAGCTCCCTCGCCCCTATTAGAGCACAACTGAGACCAAAGAGTTCCCTCACCCCCTGGCTCCCTCTCCCATCCGCACTCCCACCCACCCGGGAGAGGGGGAACGCAATCACTCTACGCGATAGGTGATGCCGTCGGATCGCCCGAGGTCGTCGGTGACCACCAGCCGGTGCTCGCCGCGGACAGGGGGGAGGAAACGGCTCTCGGCGGGCGCCGCGGCGGCGACCAGTTGACCGTCCTGGTACCAGAAGAGCCGCGAGACGCCGGGGCCGGTGCGGGCGGTCAGGAGGATGCGCTGGAACTCGGCCGGGGCGTCGCGCCGCAGCCGGTACGGGGTGGCGGCGTCCGGCGAGACGATCCGCGGCGGCTCGCCCGCGGGGATGCCCCGGCAGGCCGGCGAGAGCCGCGGCAGGTCGGCCACCGGCATCCCCTGCGCCCGCCACCAGGCGGCCAGCTCCGGCGGCGGGATCGTCAACAGCCGGAAGGCGTGGGAGCGTCCGCCCAGGCAGTCGCCGGCGAGCAGGTCGCCGCTCCCGGCGTCCACCAGCACCCGCCGGTGCCAGGTGCAAGCGGTCAGGCGCGAACGGTCCGGCAGATAGGGGACCCGGATGCGCGTCGGGCAGAAGGGGCCCGGCAGCTCGTGGCTCTCGGAACAGACCTCGATCTCGTCGACCCCATGCCGCGCCGCCGGATCGTCGCCCGGCCGCAGGCCGCCGGGATCGATCGCCCGGAAGAGGTCGAAGAGCAGAGGCCCTGCGTGCTGGCTCCCCGAGATCCCCTGCCGCGGCCGGCCGTCGAAGTTCCCCACCCAGACGCCGATCGTGAAATTGCGCGAGAAGCCGACCGCCCAGGCATCACGGTGCCCATAGGAGGTCCCCGTCTTCCAGGCGACCGACGGCACGTCCCGCGCGAGGTCCCAGGCTTCGGGAAGGTCCGGCCGGCGCACGTCGGTGAGGATCTGGGTGACGAGCCGTGCGGCAGAAGGAGAGAAGAGCCTCACCCCCTGTCCCCCTCTCCCATCGCCCCCCCTTCCCCCGGGAGAGGGGGGACGTAGATCAGGCGGTGTGCGACGGACAGGAAGCAGACTGGAATCGGGAGCCATGGCTGAGAGAAAATCGGCTTGACCTTGCCTCCGTCGCTCCGCATGCGTCCCCCCTCTCCCGGTCGGTGGGGGGGCGATGGGAGAGGGGGACAGGGGGTGAGGCTCCACCATCCGGACCGCCTCATACCGCCCCCCCTCCGCCAACGACGCATAGAGATTGACCAGATCCAGCAGCCGCACCTCGCCCGCCCCGAGGACCAGCGGCAAGCCGTACTGGTGAGCCGGGCGGTCCAGGGTCGCGAGCCCGCCGCGCAGGAGGAGGCCGTGGAAGTCCCGCAGGCCGACCTCGGCGAGCAGCCGCACGGCACAGGCATTGAGCGACTGGATCAGCGCGTCGCGGACGGTCACCCGGCCGCGGTAGCGCTCGTCATAGTTCTCGGCTACATAGCCGGCGAAGTCGGTGGGGACGTCCAGCAGCCAGGAGTCGGGGATCACCCGCCCCTGGTCCAAGGCCAGCGCATAGAGGAAGGGCTTGAGCGTCGAGCCCGGCGAGCGGCGAGCCATTACGCCGTTCACCTGCCCCTGAAAGGCCTTCTCCTGGAAACCGGCCGAGCCGACCAGGGCGCGGACCGCGCGGGTCCGGTTCTCCAGCACCACCACCGCGGCGTTCGAGATCCCCAGGCTCCGCAGCTCGCCGATCCGTTGCGCCACCTGCTCCTCGGCGATGCTCTGGACGCTCCGGTCGAGCGTGGCCTGCAGGCGCGTCGCGCTCGGCATCCTGGCGGTCGCGAGCTCGGCGAAATGAGGGGCCGCGAACGGGGGCCGGCGGCGTTCGCTCGGCAGCGGCTGGGCGGCCGCATGTTCGATCTCCCCGCGCGGAAACACCCCGCGCGCCGCGAGCTGCGCCAACACCCGGTCGCGCGCCGCCCGCGCCGCCGCGGGGTGCAGCGTCGGGTCGTACCGGGAAGGAGACCGCGGCAGCGCCGTGAGCAGCGCGATCTCCCCCAGCGAGAGGCGGTCCGGAGTCTTGCCAAAGTAGAACCAGGCCGCGGCCCCGACCCCCTCCACGTTGCCGCCATAGGGGGTCAGGTTGAGATAGACCTCGAGCAGCTCTCCCTTGGAGTACCGTCGCTCGAGCTGCAGGGCGCGGAACGCCTCGCGCAGCTTGCGGGGCAGCGTCCGCGGTCCCGGCTCGGCCATGCGGGCAATCTGCATGGGAATGGTCGAAGCGCCCGAGACCACCTCTCCCGCCCAAAGATTCGACCACGCCGCCCGCACCACCGCCACCGGATTGACCCCCGGATGCCGCCAGAACCACCTGTCCTCCGACGCCACCAACGCCTGCGGCAGCTCCCGAGGCAGCTCGGAGAGCCGCACCGGGAACCGCCACCGCTCGTCCGCCGGCAGGAAGAACCGCAGCGGCTCGCCCTCGCGGTCCGTCACCATCGCGGCCGGCGGGCGGCGGAGGGTCTCCCAGGGGAAGGGAAAAAGGGCATTGAGAAGTATGAACCAGCAGAACGGCCCGATCGCGACGAGGGCCAGAGCGACCGCCGCGGCCCGGCGTCTGCGGGACGAGAGGAGCTGCGGCTGCGGGTCGTGCATGGGGAGGTGCTGCCGGCCCATATTAACCGACGCGCTCCCCGGCCGGGCAAGCACAGATGGTGGGGATCCCAACACCATCCCGGCTACACTCCCGCCGTCATGCCCGATTGGCATCCGGTGGACCTGCTGCCTGGCCTCTGGGTGGGCCTCCTCGCCTGGCTGCTCCTGGCGGCCCTCCGGCGGTGGTATGACCGGGTGCCTTGGACGGTGGCCTCTGCGTTCGGCCTCGCCCTCCTGATCCTCTTCGGGCCGGTGCTCTTCGGGGGCAAGCTCCTCCTCCCTCTGGACAGCCTGCGGGGGCACCCGCCGTTCCAGGGTCTCCCGCCCATGGATCCCCATGGCAACTTCCTCCAGGGAGACCTGATCGAGCTGGTTGGCCCGTCGGTCGCCTCTGTGCGCGAGGCCTGGGCCGCGGGCCGGTGGCCGCTGTGGAACGCACGGGTCGGGGCCGGGATGCCTCTCCTCGCCGATCCCCAGGCACAGGCCTTCCAGCCGCTGATCGTCCTGGCCACACCCCTGCCCTGGATGCGGGCCGCCGGGGTGACCGCGGCGCTGCGGGTCTTCACGGCCCTGGTCTTCGCCTTCCTCTGGATGCGCCGGCAGGGGCTGAGCACGGGGTCGTCTCTCGCCGGGGCCTTCGCCTATGGTCTCGGCGGCTTCGTGCTCCTCTGGGTGGGCTGGCCGATCGCCAATTCGGCCGCGTTCCTCCCTCTCGTCCTCTATGCCCTGGCCCGCTGCCGGCAGCTCGGCGGCCGGCGCGATTTCGTCCTTCTGGCACTCGGGTCCTTCTCCCTGCTGGCCAGCGGCCATCCCGAGACCACGGTCTACGCCTTCGGTCTGGCGCTGGCGTTCGCGGCCAGCCAGGCGTTTGACGGGACCGATGGCACGTCGGCCGCGGTCCGCCGGCGGCGCCTGCTCGCAGCGGTCGCCGCCATGGGCATAGCTGGCTTGACTGCCGCTCCCCTGCTCCTGCCTACCGTCGAGCTGCTCCCGAAGACCCTGCGGGTTTCCCTCCTGCGCGTCGCCGGAGTGGGGCTCGAAGGGTGGAAGCTTCCGGAATCAGGAGACGAGCTCGCCCGGAGATGGCTCCCCCTGGCGGCTCCCAACGCCTATGGCAACAGCCGCTATGTCGACTACTGGGGGCTCACCAACACCAACGAGGACGCCAGCGGCTTCGTGGGCACAGCCACGCTCCTCGCCGCCCTGCTGGCTCTGGGGATTCGAAAAGGCCAACGTCGGTTCCCCCAGGAGCGGCTGGCGCTCGCGGCCGTGGCAATCTGTCTTCTCTTGCTCGCCGTGCTGCCCACCGTGGGATCGATCTACGGCAGCCGCCGCCTCCTGCTGCCGCTCTCCCTCTGCCTGGCCTATGTGGGCGCGTGTACCCTGGAGCGGTTCCGGACCGGTGAGGCGCGCCGCTGGCCGGTGCTGGCGGCGGCGGCCGGGCTCGGGCTGGTGATCGCCTGGGGCTACGTCGCCCATCCTCATCCAACCAATCCGGAGCTGCTGGCGATCCTGCGCTTCGGCTGGCTGCGCTGGCAGGGGAGGTTCCTCGTCCTGACCGTCCTGCTGCTGGTGGCGACGCGGGGCCGGCGCTGGATGCCTCCCGCCGTGGCGGGCCTCATCGCGGCCGAGCTCCTCCTGCTCCACCTGCCGGCCAACCCGCCGATGCCGCAGCATCTCGCCCTGCCGGCCACCCCCGCGATCCGTTTCCTCCAGGACAACCTGAAGCGCACCCGGATGGCGGCCCTGGGACGGGACTTCCCGCCCAACGTCCCGTCGCTCTACGGGCTCGCCGACGTCCGGATCTTCAATCCCATGGCGCCGCGGGCCTATGTGGATCACATCTCCCCGGTCATCGCCGCCTGGTGGAGCGAGATCCCCGAGCTCGGCGTCCCCACCCACCCGCTCTACCCGCGCCTGGGCGTCCGCTCTCTGCTGACCGCTCCCGGCCGCGAGCTGCCGGCGCCGCTGAAGCGCGTCTTCGCAGGCGAGGACGCCTGGATCTGGCAGGTGCCGGGCCCCTTCCCCCGGGTCTATCTCTACCCCCAGGGACGGGTCCGCATCCAGCGCCTCGAAGCCCAGTGGGTGCAGGCACAATCTCCGACCGGAGGTGAAGCCATGCTCGCCTCCAGCATCTTCCAGGACGGCGGCTGGCGAGCGCTCGTAGACGGCCGCTCTGTGCCGGCGGGGATGCTGGACGGCCCGTTCGTCGCCGTGCCCCTCCCGGCCGGCGAGCACAGGATCGATCTGCTCTACCGGCCGCGGTCGTTCCTGTGGGGATGCATCCTGGCCGCGCTGGGGCTGGCGGCGGGGGCTGTGTGGTGGATTCCTACCCCCACCAACGCCTTTTCCTCGGGCTCCGGACCGCCAGGACGAGATCCTGATACGTAGGCCTGTCCGGCTCCGCCCACTCCTTCCAATGGCCGGAATGGACGGCGGTCACTTCGAGCCCGGCTGCCGCAAAGATACTGAAAACCCAGTCCGGGTCATAAGCGACCCCGTCCTCCGGCACCTCTGGGTCGTGCACGATCCCGTGCTCGATCGGCGTCGTGAAAGTCGGATAGGTGAAGCCCGCGGCAACGGCTCTCTTCCCTTCGTCGTCGAGGAGAAAAAACGACGAGTAGAGCCGGCCGCCGGGACGCAGGGTCCTGGCGATCTCGCCCAGATAGCGCTCGACGGCCCCGGGGAGCAGGTGGGTGAAGATCGACGTGGCCACCGTGAGGTCGAACGACCCATCGGTCCAGGGGAAGGTGAACTCTTCGGGGAGGATCGTGCCGTGTGTGTTGTAGGCAGTGCTGCGCAGGTCCGCATGGTGGAAGGTGAAGCGTTGCGGGTCGAGCGCCAGGTTGCTCCTGCACCAGTCGATGTACACCCCGGCTGCGTCGAGGCCCGTATAGCTTCCCCGCCGGCCGAGGCGCCGGGCCAAAGGCCAGGCGATCCGGCCGAGGCCGCAGCCGACGTCGAGCACCCTGTCGGAACGGCGCACACCGACCGTGCGCTCGATCAGGGAGACGGTCTGCGAGCCGACCTCCCAATAGTCTCCCGGACCCAGGCCGCTGAGGAGATTGTCGGGAGGCAGAGGCGGCCTGGGCGGCTGAGGTCGTGATCTCCGCAAGAGGCTCAAGGCGCCCCCTAGGGCGAGAACATTTCCTGCAGTGTCTCGAGGACTGCCGTCATGGTCTCCGCATCCACTGCACCAAGCTTCTTGACCAGCCTGGACGAATCGACAGTTCGGATCTGATCCAGAACCACTTGACCCTCGGTGCCTTCAAAACGGCAGGGGACGCGAGTCGGATACGGCCGCCCCTTCGTGGTCAGCGGCGCAATGATCACCGTGCGGATGAAATGATTGATTTCATCAGGAGAGATGACCAGGCAAGGCCTCGTCTTCTGGATTTCGCTCCCGACCGTCGGGTCCAGCGTGACAAGGTACACGCTCGCACGGTCGATCACCACCGCCACTCGTCCTCATCCCACCGGCTCGCTGCAAGCTCGGGGTCGAGCATCTCGTCGTCCCCTTCGCGAGCCATCGCTTGAAAGCTCTCCGCCCAGCCGGCTCGCGGCTTGGCGACTGGACGCAGCACCAGATGGCTGCCCTCGACCTCGATTTCGACCTCATCCTTGAGGCCGGTTTGCTGGAGGAGGGGTTTCGGGATCCGCACTCCCTGGGAATTACCGATCCGGATGATGTGTGTTCTCATGGTCTTGTGCCCCGTCGTACCCACATCGTAATCACGTAGATACCCGGAGGTCAAGACTCTGAAGAGGGTAGCCCAGCGCGAGCTGACGCTGGGTTTGCGGAGCGTACGCTGGCGCAGCGTCTCGAGACACTGCGCCAGTGTGAGCTCACGCTGGTTTTGCGGAGCGCACGCTGGGCCAGCGTCCCGACACGCTGCGCCAGTGTGAGCTCACACTGGCTTTGCGGAGCGTGCGCTGAGCCACTGTCTCGAGGCGCTGCTCCAGTTGCCTTCCCCCACTGCGGAGCCGGGAAGCGTCCAAGCCGGCCCAACGGGCCGGGAGACTCCAGCCCGGGGCTGAGGCCGAAGGCCGATGCCCCGGGTCAATAGGTCCCCACATTCAGGCGGCCTGTAAGGCCGCGAGACCTCCGGGCTGAACCGAGAGCAGAACCGATCCCGGCAGACACTCTCGCGGGCCTAACCGAGCTTCCGCACCAGAGCACCAAGCGCCTCGCCACGCCGCCCATGCTATTGTTTGGTAGATAAGTCTTTAATCTTGTGGCTGGCCTGTTCCAGGCGCAGCGAGGAGTACGGCATGCGGCCCTCGTTCCTCCTTGTGGCCCTCATCGCGAGCAGCATCCTACCGGCTCCGGTCCAGGGCCAGGCTCCCTCTCCCGACCGTGCCGCCGAAAACCGCGCGCTCGTCCAGCGTCTCGTCCTCGACCGTGCAGCGGCCGTCGCCTCGGTACAGCGCATCGCCGACGAGCGGGAAGAGCAGCTCTTCGCCGAGCTTGCCGCGAAAGACCGGCGCCTGCGTGCCGAGCAGCGCACGCGGAAGGGAGCCCAAACCGAGTTGGCCCAGGTCACGGAGGAGCGCCTGCGCCTGGTGGACGAGATCGCCGCCCGTAACCGCCAGTTTGCGGTCTGCAGGGTCGAGGCCCGGCAGGTGACGCAGCGCCGGGTGTGCAAGTAGAAGAGGGACCGGCGTCGGTCCGTGGCAGCTCAGCGCTTGCCGACAGCCCGCTTCAGCGAAGCTGCGGTTACTTTTACATCTTCGGAGACATCGAGCTGTTCGGGGTCGTCCGACAAGATCGCGCGGGCGATTTTCTTGCCCTCGTCGGTGCTCAGACGACCGAGCAGTTGCTCCCGCAGATCTAGCCGGTCCTCTGACACTCGGGCCAGGACATGAAGAATTGAAGCATCGAACGGGTCAAGCTCTGTCACTGAGGATCACCTCCACGCCGCAAGAATAGCACAGGTACCTTTTCACCGCCCGGGATGACTCTTATCCTCTCATCCGCCTCTCTGCGGTCTGCTCACGAAGACGGGATGCACCCCCGCCAGGGCGGGATACCCAGCGTTGCCGCCGTCGGACCTGCCATCGGCCGTCCACTCCTCGCCCATTCGGCGGACCAGGTTGAGAACAAGGCCTTCCGCGCCGACAGGCAGGTCGATCTCCCGGGTTTCTCCGGAGAAAGAGTCCTTCCACAGAGCGACCGTTCGTGACGCCGGCTTGCCCGCCGGCCGGGAAAACTCGCACATGCCGATGCTCGTGAAGGTCAGGACGGAGGAACCGGGATCGTCTGCCAGCACCGTGGCGTAGCGTGCGGGCCAACGGGATGTGAGCTGGGGACCATCCATGAGCAGCGCGATCACGAGGTTGGGCCCCACCGCCCGTACGAGCCGGGCGACTGGCTCTTGACGGGCCAGGTCCTCACAGATGAGCGCGCAGACCGACAGCCAAGATTGAAGCGAGATAAACGTGAGATGTCGGGCTTCCGCGCTGATGTTCTCCCACCAGAGCCGCTCAGGATCTAGCTGGCCGCCGAGCCCGTACTGGACTATTTGTGAACGATCGAGACGCCAGCGGTGGTGCTTGTCCTGGAAGGCACTGATGTGATGACCCTTCTCCATCTCCTCCACTTTCCCCGTCGGCACCTCGATGGCCACCTTGTTCTTACCCGTTTCCAGGCCCTCGCCGGCAGCGCCCACTCCGGCGATCAGGAAGCTCTTCTGCCCAGTCACCCAATCGCGGATCGAATCGTACTCAGATTCGTCCAGAGCGAGCTCCGGCAGGATCACGCCATCGATATGGCCCGTCAGCTCCACCGCGGCCTGATAGATTTCACCAATCGTCTTCAACGCCGCGGGGTCGGACGTGCTGCGATAGGTGAAAAAACCGAACTTTTTTCTCGGCATGTTCAGGAGGTGGCCACCGCTTGGCTGCGCGGGCACGAACTGCCTCGGCGTCACACGTGCCGGCCAAGGGATCAGAAGCAGGCTCAGGCTGTGAGACTCCTCCTGACCAGTTGGGCCATGAGGCTCCTCCTGCTTCAGGCTTGCAGTGAACCAGAGGGGTGTCACGTCAGAGCCGGTCTCGAGGGACAGGTAGAGTGAGAGCGAGCGCAGGGTAATCCCCGTCTGCGGAGTATGGCCCTTGGGGAGAACGCGAAGCTTGGAAGGATCGATCTGCTTGCAAAGAGTGGAGCCGGTCTTTCTATTCGGCAGCAGCACCGACTCGGCGTCATCGCCGAAGGCATCTCTCTCTTCTGCCAATCCCACTGAATACGACGCTTCGTCGGCAGCGGCGCAGATTTGTAACAGCGCGCAGAAAACCGCTTTGTGCTCCCTGATCTGTGCTAGGGGTCGATTTCCCTTCGAGCGGATGATACGCCACCAGTGAGTGACCTCTTCCGGGATGGGTGCTTTACCGGGAGTCCGCCATGCCTCGCTCCTGCGCCATGCCTTGCCGATCTCTTCGACCTTTTTCGCCCATTTTCCAGGCGCACAATCCAGAAAACCCTCCTGCACGGAGCCTGCAATCGGCCACTCCTTGACGACTGAGAGGTAGGCGCCCGACTCGAGCAGCAGCGCCGCCGTCAGCCCGAAGGCGTCCGGCGGCCAGGCAGGAGGGGTCTCGCTGCGTGCAAGGTCCGGGGATAGGAACTCGAGAAGCTCCTGGATCGTGGTTGTCTTCGTCTCCATGCGGTCTCCTGCAGAGCCTCCCTGAGCATATCCCCAAGGCCGCCTCAGCGCCTCCTACTCCCGCATCTTCACCTCGATCCTCCCCCGCTCCCCCGTTGCCCGCAGGGCCGGGTCGTACATGGCCTCGGCCTGGACCGGCGGCAGGCGGAAGCTGCCGGGGGCCACTGCCCGGACGAGGGTGTAGTAGGTCTGCCAGGAGCCGGCCGGCAGGTCGACGAAGAGCAGGACTCGGTCGTCTCGCAGGTCGAGGTAGTCGAGCTGCTGGCTGGCGTCGGTCAGCCAGGGCATCTGCTCGGTGGTCTGGAGGCGCGGATTTTCCACTTCCAGGCCCGAGGGGAGGAGGTTGACGACCACCACGTTGTTGACCGGGCCGGAGGCGCTCCGCACCCTTACTTTGATGGCGATCAGGTCGCCCTGACGGATGTTGTTGAGATCGACCGGCTGGCCTTCGCGGGTGAGGAAGGCGCGCTCGACTTCCAGGCCCGCCTTGGCCGGCGCGAAGGCTTCGTCGGTCGGCACTCCGCGGGTCAGGACGTGGTAGAAGGCCGCTCCCGGCTTGTAGCCTTGGCTCATCTGGATACGGATCGGACCGGCGGGGAGGCCGGGGAAGGTCGCGGTCTGGTTGGTGAAGGTGCCGACCTTCTTGCCTGCCACCAAGACCGTGCCCGAATATGCGGGCTGCTTCGCCTGCCTCTGGGCGAGCTGGCCGAGGGCGAGGAGGGCGAAGGACTCTTCCTGCGTCGTCCAGTAGGGGACCTCGCGGGTGTCGCGGGCCAGGCGGTCGGCCAGGGCCGGGATGCGCGGGCTGGTCGGCGCGGCGTCGAGCAGCGAGAGCAGGAGCAGGGCACGGTTGCGGATCGCCGAATTGAGGTTGCCGCCGGTCTGGCGCTCCACCCGTTCAACGTCTCCAAGATTGGCCAGCAGGTCCTGCACCGCCCTTGGATTGCCCGCCGCGGCGTAGGCGGCAGCGAGCATGGCCCGCGACTCCGGCCGCAGGTTGTTCGCCTGCTTCTGGCGCAGGAAGTCCATGGTGCCGCGGTCGGGACGGCCGGCGCGGGCGAGGATCCAGAGGCCGTAGGCGGTGCGCTGCAGCTCCTCCGTTCCATAGGCCTGCTTGGCCTTGACCTCGCCGGCGAGCCAGCGAAGAGCGGAATCCACCATGCCGCTGTCGACCGGGTGCCCGGCCCGCCGCGCCTCCACCAGGAAGTGGGTCGCGTAGATGCTCCCCCACGGGTAGACCTCCTGGCTGCCCGGCCAGAGTGCGAAGCCGCCGCTCGGGAGCTGCATGGCCGCGATCCGCCGGACGCCGGCCTGCACCATGTCCGCCGGATCGCCGTGCCCCTTCTTGGGATCGAGCACCTCGGGCGCCAAGGCGCGCGCCAGGTCGCCCAGGTAGATCAGCGGGAAGGAGCTGGAAAGGGTCTGCTCCAGGCAGCCGTAGGGGTAGTGCAGCAGGTGCTCCAGCTTGCCGGCGAATTGGAGCAGCGGCAGCGGACCGAGGCGGAGCTGCCGGGTCACCGACCGGTACTTCGCCGTATCCGTCCCAGTACTCGCGGCGCCGATCTCCATCGTCGCCTTGGCGACCGAGCCGGCCTCTTCGACAGCCACCGGCGGCAGGTCGGGCCGGACCGAGACGTTGGTGGTGGACCGGGTTGTTTCTCCATTGCCGCTGGCCGTGGCCACGAAGCGGATGTTGCCCTGCGTGCCGCCGGTGCGCACGGTGAAGTAGACGGTCTTCTCCCGGCCGTTCGGCAACTCCAGCGCCTGGGCCGGGGTCTCGACCTTGACCGGCCCCTGGGCCGCGAGGCCGGCCTGGAACTTGCCGGGCCGGCCGGTGTCGTTGCGCACCTGGACCGGCACCTGGAGGGTCTCCTCGAAGGAGAGGATGCGCGGCAGGGTGGTGAGGACGACCAGGGGCGTGCGCACCCGGGTCTTCTCTTCCGCGGCGCCGAAGCGGTCGTCCACATGGGCCACGGCCATCAGGCGCAGGGCGCCCTGGAACTCCGGCACCTGAAAGCTCACCCGGACGTTGCCTTCGCCGTCCGCCGTCAGCGGGCCGGACCAGAAGGCGACCGGCTCGACGCGGCGGATGCCCTCGGTCCGCACGTATTGGGCCATCCCCTCCTCGCCCTCGCCGCCGCCCGCCGGCGCCGGCTTGACCTCGGGGAGGAGCAGGCTGAAGGTGTCGTAGGTGGTCACCCCCAGGGCGAGCCGCCGGTAGAAATACTCGAACGGATCGGGCGTCTTCTGGGCGATCAACTGCAGGATGCCCTCGTCCACCGCGGCCACGGTGACGATGGCGCCCGGAGCGGTCTTGACCACGACGTCCAGCTTCGAGCCCGGACGGATCTCCCTGGGCGCCACGATCTGCGGCTTCAGATGGTTGGCGTTGCGGTCGACCGGCAGCGGGACGGCGCCGAAGGCGCGGCCGGCCGAGCCCGGCTCCAGGTCCGCGACCTTGCGGACCAGCGTCGCGGTGACGTAGGAGTTCGGCCGGTATTCGCCGCGGATCGGCACATCGATGGTGGCCGTGTTGCCGGCCATATCGTAGGTCCAGGTGTCGAAGACCCGGTCGCGCTCCACGGTCACCAGGAGCTTGCCCGAGAACGGGGCGCGCACCTGGAGGCGGGCCGTGTCGCCTGGCGCGTACTCGTCCTTGTCGAGGGCGAGGTCCAGGCGCGACGGGTTCTTGATCGCCCAGGGGGAAGTCCCCCAGCCGGCGACATAGAATTCCACCTCGGCCGAAGCCTGGGTCTCGGGATCGGTCAGGACCACACGGTAGCTCCCCCAGTCGCGGGGCGCGAAGTCGAACTGTCCCTTGCTCTTGCCGGATTCGATCGTGCGGCTCGTCACCAGGACGGGGTCGCGGGTCGATTCGTACTTGTAGCCGCTGGAGGTGCGGCGCAGCACGGTGTTCCACCGGTCGCGGAAGAGGTCGGCCCGCAGGCCGCCCGAGGAGGCCGGCTTGCCGTCGGGCGCGACCGCCACGTACTCCAGCTCGACGGGCTGGCCGGGCTGCGGATACCCCTCGCCGAGCCGCCGCAGCCCGATGTAATACGGATAGGGATGGACCCGCAGCCGCGAGAGCGCGGCGACGCCGCGGCCCCCCTGCTCCTGGACCCGCGCCGTGATCACCGCCTCCAGCGAGGACGGCACCGGCGCGCCCGCGGGCATGGTGGCCTCGAAGGTGCTCACGCCCTGGTCGTCCAGCTTGCCCTGGGCCGAGAGGATCTCCCGGTCGTCCAGCTTGCGCTCGGAATTGCGGAAGCTGTAGCCCTCGAACCCCTTGGGGGCGAAGTCCGAGTCCACCAGCCGCACGCGGGTCTCGACCGGCAGCCCGGCCGCGGGCGGACCGAACAGGTAGAGGCCGCGGACCTGGTAGGAAAGCTTTTCACCGGGGCCGACCTGCTTGGGCGGCACGATCTCAACCGAAATCCGGTCGGGGACGAACTCCTCGACCTGGAAACGGTACTGGCCGATGACCTTCTCGGCCACCACCATCTCCAGCGTGTGATGGCCGGTCAGCGCATAGCCCGGCAGGTCGAGCCGGAAGGAGGCGAGGCCGCGGGCGTCGACTTCCAGGCGCTGCGTCTCCAGCTCCCGGCCCTGCGGGTCACGGTGGCGCAGCAGGGCCGGCATGGCGGGCGGAGCCTGGAGGCTGCCATCGCGCACAATGGCCAGCCCTTCCAGCGTCTCGCCCGGCCGGTAGATGTCGCGCTCGCCGTAGAGAAATGCTTGATAACCCTCTCCCGGAGGCCCCTCGATTCCAACACTGCCGCTGACGTCCAGGCCGACTGTGTCGACCGGCATCTGATCGAACAGGAGGAATGTAAAATCATCCCCCTTCTCGACCGTGATCAGATAGGGACGTCCCTTGGCCAGAGCCTTCGGATCGCGCAGCCGCCAGATGCCGGCGCCGTCCGTCGTGCCGCTCCCCATGGTCTGGTTCTGGTCGGAGATCAGGGAAATCCGCGCCCCTTCAATCGGTGCCAGGTCACGGAACGAGGCGATCCAGACGAGCAACTCGCTGCCGCTGCGCTTGGCCACCACACCGAGGTCGGTCAGCAGCAGCCAGCGCTGCGCCGCCTCCCAGTCGTCCGGCTTGCCGACCGAGACGCGGTAGAGGCCGGGCTGCTTCGTATCCACATAGCGGTCGAGGGTGAGCGGCGTGACGCGCGGCTTGTTGCGGCGCCCGCCCACATCCAGCGTGACCTCCTTCAGGCGGTCGCCCAGGGCGTGGTTGAGCTCGCCGAACCAGCCGTACTCGTCCTCGAAGAAGCCGCCGTACTGAAAAAGAAAGAAGAGATTGTTCAGATAGACCCGGTCGACGGCGACCCGCATCTTGGAGAGGTTGACCGTCTCGACGTTGACCGTGTGGGCGCCCGCGGCGGAGAGGAACATCCCCTGGCTCTGATAGGCCACGGACGGCTCGAGGTCGGGGATCGCGACGTCGGCCTCGTACTTCTCGGGCAGCACGGCGTTGTCGGTGGCGGGCAGTCCCTCGGCGAGGGTCAGCTTGTAGGTCCGGCCGGGCTCGAGGCCACCGGAGATCGTCAGCACGTTGCGCTCGGCCGAGAGGCGGATCTGGACCTTGGGCTCGATCGTCAGGTACTTCTCGACCACCGCGGCCGAGACCGGAGAGGAGAACTGCACCTGGATCGTCGATTCGCGCGGGGACGGGAAGGCTTCCACCTTCCAGACCGCGAGGCGGGTACGCGATCCGACCAGGATCTCGTGGACAAAGTCCTCGCCCAGCGGTGCGTTGCCGTTGGCCGGCGTGAGGTCGCCCGCAATGACGAGCTGAGCTTTCCTCTCGTCCTGCTCGCGCTGCACCGGGTCGGTGCGGTAGCCGATGGTCTGGTTCTCCCAGTCGGTCTCAAGGGTCACGGCGATCGGCTCGGACCGGCTGGGATCGACAAGCTTGACGCGCGGGGCGAGGACCTCGGGGTTGACCGGGTAGTTGAAGCGGATCTCGCCGCGGAAGATGACCTTGGCCTCGCCTTCGAGCGCCGGCTCTTCGCCGACCGAGACGTTCTCGACCAGGAACTTGTCGGTGCGCACCACGAGGTCGGTGTCGCCGGTGAAGACCTGCCCCTCTTTCAGGAGCCGCTCGGGGATCAGGCTGATCGTGTATTCGCTGGCGACGGGGAAGCCGCCGCTCGGCTGGAAGCGCAGGGCGTTGGTGTCCTTCCATTTCCAGGAACCGCCGAGGGCGGGCTGGACCGTGGCCGGAGGGGGTCGACGATCTCGTCGACCTTGCCTTCACCGAGCGGCCGGTCGAAGAGGATGTCGACGAACTGGCGGTTCTCGCGGTCGAGCACCACGTCGAAGACGGAGACCGTCTCGCCGCCCTGGGCCTGGGCCTGGAGCTTCGCCACCGCCACCGCGATCGGCTCCCGGAACGCATAGCCGCCGACCGACACGAGCAACAGGGCCATCACGAGGAGAGCGACGTCCTTCCAGTGCCACTTGCGCCGGACGACGGAACCGATGCGGGGACCGAGCTTGCCCCGGAGCCACGAGAACGGATTGGGCATGGACAACAGGCCTCCTGACCTGCGAAAGGCTACGAGGTATACGGTACATCAAACCTCACCCCCTGTCCCCCTCTCCCATCGCCCCCCCACCGACCGGGAGAGGGGGGACGAGGAGGCTCCAGGGATGAAGCCGAAGCTCTGACTCCACAGAAATTCTGTTGGAAGATCGCTTACACAGAGCGCAGAGAGCTCCGCCTGCGTCCCCCCTCTCTCGGGGGAAGGGGGGAGAGGGGGACAGGGGGTGAGGTTCCGCCCACGCCGCGCTACACTCTTCCCGCGCACAACCCTCACCCACCCACCGAGCCCCGGGAGCCTGGATGAGACCCGACGACCCCGAGACCACTGTGATCCCGGACGACCCGCGGCGGGAGACTGCGCCGACGTTGCCGGAGATCACTGCCGAGGGGGACCGCATCCTGCGCCTGGCATCCGAGGCCTGGGAGACTCCGCGGCCCGGCGGCTCGTGGGGCAAGCTGCGGATCGATGCCCTGTTGGGCGAGGGGGGCATGGGCCGCGTTTTCCGTGCGTGGGATCCGGCGCTCCGCCGGCCGGTCGCCCTCAAGTGCCTGCGCACCGGCGATCCCGTCGCCGTGAAAAGGCTTCTTCTGGAGGCGCAGGCGCAGGCCCGCGTCGACCACCCGCACGTCTGCAAGGTCTACGAGGTCGGTGAGGTCCGCGGCCAGCCCTATATCGCCATGCAGCTCCTTCAGGGGAAGGACTCCTGGAGGCCGGCCGCGAGATGACGCTGGAGCAGAAGATGCGGGTGCTGCGCGACGTGGCCGAGGGGGTGCACGCCGCGCACCGCACCGGGCTGATCCACCGCGACCTCAAGCCGGCCAACGTCCTGGTGGAGCGCACCGAGGAGGGGGTCTTCCGGCCGTACGTCCTCGACTTCGGCCTCGCCCGCGAGACCGCGGGTGCGGGGATGACCCGCACCGGCATGGTCCTGGGCACCCTCGACTACATGGCGCCCGAGCAGCTCTGCGGCGCCGGGATCGACCGCCGCGCGGACGTCTGGGCTCTGGGCACGACCGCCTACGAGCTGCTGGCCGGCGAGCGTCCCTTCGAGGCCGACAACGACGCCGCCCTCGTCCTGCGCATCCTGAATGAGGACCCGGTCCCCCTGCGGAAGCGGGTGCGCTCGATCCCGGCCGATCTCGATACCGTCGTCATGAGATGCCTGGAGCGCGACCCCGCCCGGCGCTACGGCTCGGCCCGGGAGCTTGCCGAGGACCTCGACCGCTGGCTCGACGGCGAGCCGGTCCTGGCGCGGCCGGCGAGCCGGACCTACCGCCTGCTCAAGCGGGTGCGCAAGAACCGGACGCTCGCCGCCGTGCTCGCCGTGTCGGTGGCCGCCGTCGCCGTCCTGGGCACCGTGGCTCTGCGTGCCCAGTGGCGGGCGGCCGAGACTGCGCTCGCGGCCCAGCGCTTCGGCCAGCAGGTCGAGGAGATCGAAAGCCGCCTGCGCATCGCCTTCCTGCTGCCGCTCCACGACGTGCGGCGCGACCGCCGGCAGGTGCGCGAGCGGATGCGGGCCATCGCGCGGCAGATGGAGGAGATCGGCGACCTCGCGGCCGGCCCCGGCCACTATGCCCTGGGGCGCGGCCACCTGGCCCTGGACGAGCTCGCCGCCGCGCAGCGCGACCTGGAGGCGGCCTGGCGGCTCGGCTACCGTCCCCCGGAGGTGGCCTGGACCCTCGGCCGCGTCCTGGCCGGGCGCTACCAGCGCGGCCTCGAAGACGCCAACCGGATCGCCGAGGCTTCCCTTCGCGATGCCCACCGCAAGGCTGTCGCCCGCGACTTCCTCGCGCCGGCCCGGCGCTATCTTCGGTCTGTCCATGGAAGGGGCAAGGAGAGCGCCGGAGGCGGAGGTGCGGTCGCCGCCAGCCCCAGCTATGTCGAGGCTCTCCTGGCCTATGCCGAGGAGCGCCGTCCCGCGGCGCTCGTTCTCGCAGCCCAGGCCCTGCGCGAAGACCCCTCCGTCTACGAAGCCGCCCTCCTCCAGGGCGAGGTCCAGACCGAGCTGGCGAGCGCGGACCGCCGGGTCGGCCGGTACGACGACGCCCTCCGCCGCCTCGACGAGGCCCGCCGCGCCTACGCCGAGGCGGCCCGGATCGCGCGCTCCGATCCCCAGGTCTACGCCGCCATCTGCACTCGCGAGGTCCATGCCTTCGACCTGGGCATGGCGCGCGACACCCCCCTCGCGCCGCTCCTGCCGGCCGCCCTGGCCGTCTGCGACCGGGCCTTGGCCGTGGACCCCGAGAGCGCCCGTGTGCTGACCGAGCAGGCGAAGCTCCACCTCTGGGTGGCGCAGCAGGATCGGCGGCGGGGGGAGGAGATTCTGGAACGTCTGGAGGCGGCGATCTCCCTTGCCCGCCGGGCCCTCGCAGCCGATCCGGTCTACGCAATGGCGCACGACCGGCTCGGCATGGCACAGATGTACCTCGGACAGCGGGCCGCCGGCCGGGGAGAGGACCCGCGCCCCACCTATCGGCAGGCCCTGGCGAGCCTTCGCAAGGCCGTAGACCTGCAGCCCGGCTTCGCCCTCTCCTGGCAGCCTCTCGGCTACGCCCACCTCTCCTTCGGCGAGTACGAGATGACCCAGGGGATCGACCCGCTCCCTTCCTTCAGACGGGCCGTGGACGCATACCGGCGGGGGCTCGCCATCGACGGCTCCCTGGCGATCCTCCACCATCACCTGGCCTATACGCGCTACCACATGTCGAGATGGGGAGTCGAGCGCGGCCAGGACCCGCGTCCCGTCCTGCGCGAGTCGATCGCCGGCTATCAGCGCGCTCTCGCGATCGACGCCGGGGCGGCGCCGGCCTGGCTGAACCTGGGCAATGCCCATGCGGTCCAGGGCCAATACGAGCTGACGCACGGGATCGATCCACGCCCCACCCTCGCCGCGGCCACGGCGAGCTACACCCGCGCCCTGGAGGTCCAGCCCGGCTACGGTCCACCGCAGGAAAACCGCGGCGCCGTGCTTGTCATGCAGGCCGAGTACGAGCTGCAGACCGGCCTCGACCCGCTGCCGATCCTGGCGCGGGCCCGGGAGGACGTGCAGGCGAGCCTCTCCTTCAACCCGAATGACCCTTTCGTCCACGCCAATCTGGCGACGATCGAGCACAACCGCGCGCTGGCGCTCCTCGGGCGGAAGCTCGATCCCACCGAGGCGGTGGCCGAAGGCCGTCGCGCGTCGGACCGGAGCCTCGCCTTGAACCCCAACGACGGCGAAGTCCTGGCCAGCCGGGCCGACCTCGCCCTCGTCGCCGCGAGATGGGCGCGCACCCGAGGCCGCTCTCCGGCCCCGGACCTGGCTGCCGCGGACCGAGACCTCGCCCGCGCCCTGGACATCAACTCCCAGGACCCGAAGACCTGGATCATCCTGGCCGGCGCCGAGCAGATCCGGGCCGAGGACGCCCTCGCCCGAGGCGCCAATGCGGATGCCGCAAACACCGCCATCGCCAAGGGCCTGAACGCCGCGAGACGCGCCCTGGCCATCAACCCCAAGAACGCCGAAGCCGAGCTCCAGCGCGGAGCCCACCTCCTCCTCGCCGCCCGGGCCAGCCGCGATCCAGCCGTGCAGCAGAAAAAAACGGAAGAGGCGCGCCGGGCCCTGGCCCGGGCGGTCGAGCTCGATCCGTTGCAGAAAAGGGAGGTCGAGGCGCTGCTATCTAAATGAAGATCTCGACCAGCGGGATCGCGAGACCGGGGAGGAGGGGTGTGGACAGGATATCTCCTGCCGCCGCCGAGAGCTCTTCGGGCGGGGCGAAGCGTCCTTGGCCCCAACGATAGACACTGGCCGTCCGGAGGACCGGGTCGAGAATCCAGTACTCCCGCACCCCGAAAAGCTCGTACTGCCGGCGCTTGACCAGCTTGTCTGCTTGATGGGAGGAATCCGAGAGGATCTCGACCACCAGATCCGGAGCACCCAGGACATTCGCCTCCGTCAGGATGCCAGCGCGTTCGTTGGAAATAAAGAGGAGGTCGGGCTGCACGACGTCGTGCTCCGAGAGCTTGACCTCGAACGGGGCCGGAAACACCTCGCCGAGCCCGGTCCGCTCCAGAAAATTGTCGAAACGCGTGCACAGGCGCCTTGAGGCCGCCTGGTGCCTCCGCGAAGGCGCCGAGCTCACGTAGTGCTCCCCGTCCAGGAGCTCGTGGCGCAGCCCGTCATCGGGGAAGGCCAGATAGTCCTGGTACGTGAGCTTGCGGCGGGCGGTGTCTCGTACGGCCATGGTTGCCCCCTTCCAGCCTCTCTCCTGCATGGTAGCACGCGCCTTCTCCTCTTCGAAGTCGACGCATGTTATCGCATCCGGCGACCGGGGGCAGCTCGGCCCCTCACCCCTACCCCCTCTCCCAACCGCCCACCCTTCCTCCGGGAGAGGGGGAAAAGAAAGTCTCGAGACGAGATGCGGGTGCGATGGTCTCCGCTCCCCTCTCCCGGTGGTGCGGGCGGGCGGATGGGAGAGGGGCCGGGGGTGAGGGGCCTACTTCTTTTTCCCCGGAATGTTCCGCCCGTTCTGGTGGAGCACCAGCCCTGTGGCCTTGCCGTCCGGGCCGCGCTCGAAGGTGAACTGGGCGTCGACGACCTTGACGAAGAACTCCGTCTCGGACTGCGGGAACAGCTCGGCCTTCCCCTGGCCGGTGGCCTGGCCGAAGATCTGGTCCCCTTCGCGGGTGATGGTGAAGTCGAAGCCCGGCGCCAGCTCATAGACTCCCACCAGGCTGTCGTAGACCGCCGGATCGAGCTTCACCGCTACGCGCTCCGCCGGCAGCGGCTCGTCGGTCCGTACTCCGACGCCGTCGGGCCCGGCGCTGGCCAGGAGCCTCCATGCCTGTCACCTTCCCCTGGGCATCGCGTTGGAAGCGCATGCGGGCCGGGGTGTCCTTGAAGAAGACCTCGTCCTTGGCGGACGCCAGGATCTCCGTCTTTTCGCGGCTGCTCCGCTGGGAGAAGAGCTTGCCGCCTTCGCGGGTGATTGTTCGCGTTGTGTTTGCGTCGAAGCGGTAGACGCCCACGTACTCGTCCAACGTCTTCTCGTCGAGCGACACCGACGGCCGGTCTTCGAACGCCGTGCCGGTCGATTTGGCCGCGATCCGCAACCCCAGATCCTCCGGGTCGTTCGAGGTGTTGTTCGACAGGATCGCCACGTACAGGTGCTCGTCGGGGACACGCGTCACGTGCGTGAGGAATCCGAAGATCCCGCCGGCGTGCTCGAACACTTTGCGGCCGCCGTATTCGAAGGTGTTCCAGCCATAGGCGTAGTGGGAATTGACCCCCGAGGTGAGCTTGGCGGGGGTGAACATCTGATCGAGCGACTCTTGGCGGATGAGCTTGCCAGCCGACAGCCCCTGCTCCCAGAGCCACAGGTCGTCCACGTTGGAGATCAGGGAGCCGGCGGCATAGGGGTGGGTCATGCTGAGATAACGCGCCCGCCGATATTCCCCTTCCTTTTCATATCCCTGCACGCGGCCGGGGATCAGCTCCTCGTTGTGGTTGTAGAACGAGTGCTTCATGCCGAGGGGCGCGAAGATCTCCTGCTCGACGAAGTCCTCATAGGTCTTGCCCGACGCCTTCTCGATGACTGCCCCGAGGAGGATGTAGCCCGAGTTGTTGTAGGCCCATTGCTCGCCGGGGTTGAACTCCAGCGGCTTGTCCTTGAACAGCGCCATGAGCTGGTCGAGCGTGAGGTCCTCGCGCCATTTCGGAGGCCACTCCGCCAGCCCTGTGTAGCTGGGGATGCCGGAGGCATGGGTGAGCAGGTGCTCGATCGTGATCTTCTGGCCGTGGGTCGGATAGTCGGGCAGGTACTTGGTGACCTCGTCCTGGACCGAGAGCTTGCCGCGCTCCTGGAGCATCAGGATCGCCGCGGCCGTGAACTGCTTGGTCACCGAACCGAGCTGGAACACCATCTCCGGCCGCACCGGCACGCCGAGCTCCTGGTCGGCAAGGCCATAGCCCTTGCGCAGCAGCACCTTGCCGTTCCGGACCACCAGCGCCGAAGCGCCCGGCGCGTCCGCCGGGTAGGTCTTGGACAGCAGCTCGTCCGCGAAGCGGGTCAATTCGGTATCCGATGGAGGCGCCGCCGCGGCCGGAAGGCCGGTGAGGGTCATCAACAGGAACAAGGCACCGAGGGTCCGTGCCCCCGGACGGAGGATTCGTGAATGCATGACTGTCAACTCCTTGAAAGGAAGCTGAGGCCGGCCATGGAGAAGCCGGCCGCTCCTCTCCAGATACGTAACGAAAGCCGCGATGTTATGGTTCACGAGGGGGAAGACAGACCCTCGATCGCCTGACGGACGGAGGCAATCACGAGGGCGGTCTTCCCATGGCCCAGGAAGATGACCAGCCCGAGGCCGAGCTTTTCCAGCAGCAATTCGACCTCGTGATGGTCGAGCACCGGCCCCTCGATGCCAAGCCTGCGGCAGTGGGCGGCGGCGGCCGTCCGCGCCATGAGATCCCCGATGTATGGAGCGAGCACGGCGCGGGTCACGTCAAAGACCTCAGCAGCGTTCCTGCGGAACCGCACACTCATCGGACCGTTTTCTCCCTGGAAACATCGAAGTCTAAAAGGCGCCGTGTTACGACCGACATTACGGCGCGGCGGACGGCATCTGTCCGAATCAGCTAAACTGAGCCCTCACCTACGCTGCAGAGGACTTCCCAAGGGGGGGTGTGCGGCCATGGCCGACTTGCAGGAGGGGTTCTGGGACAATCTCCTGGACTACATCCAGGACCGGGCCGTCATTCCCGTCATCGGTTCGGAGCTGGTCACGGTTCGGGAAGGCGACCGCGATGTGCCCCTCTATCGCTGGATTGCGCAACGGCTGGCGGCCGATCTCGAGCTGCCCACCGCGGAGCTTCCCGCGGGCTTCGACCTCAACCATGTCGTTGCGCTGCACCAGCGTCGGCGAGGAGAGAGGGACGAGCTCTACGCCCAAATCCACAGAATGCTGCGCAACGCCGCGCTGACACCGCCCGAGCCGCTGCGGGCGCTGGCCGGCATCCCTGGTTTCGACCTGTTCGTCTCGCTGACCTTTGACTCGCTGCTTGCGGATGCCATCGGCGCTGCACGGATCGGCGGCGGGCCGCGTGCTGAACAAATCGCCTATTCGCCGAAGACCGTCCGAGACCTCCCCTGTCCAAAGGCTGAGCTCCGGCAGCCGATGGTGTTCCATCTCCTGGGGCGAGCGTCGGCTTCCCCGGACTACGCAATCTGCGATGAAGACCTGCTCGAGTTCCTGCATGGCATGCAGGACAAGCAGCGCCAGCCCAATAAACTGTTCGACGAGCTGCGCGGCAACCATTTGCTCATCCTCGGCTGCAACTACGGAGACTGGCTCGCGCGCTTTTTCCTGCGTACCGCGAGGAGCCTCGAGCTGTCTCAGAAGCGCAGGCGCTGGGACGTGCTGGTCGGCGACCAGATTGCACATGACGCCAGGCTGGCGCTGTTCCTCGAAAGCTTCAGCCCCGACACCCGCGTCGTCCCATTGACCGCAGCGCAGTTCGTCACAGAGCTCGCGCGGCGCTGGCAAGCCACCCATCCGGCAGAAGCGCGGAAAGCGGAGCCCGAGGCAGGCACGGCCGGAAGGAGCATCCCAACCGGGGCGATTTTTGTCAGCTACGCGAGCGAGGACCGCGAAGCCGCCAGCAGATTGGCCGAGGGCCTGCGCTCGGCTGGCCTGGAGGTTTGGTTCGACAAGAATGCCTTGCAGATGGCAGATGACTGGGCACGCAGCATCCGCCGCGGTATCGAGCGCTGTTCGCTTTTCCTGCCGGTGATCTCGCGCCAGGCTGTGAGTGAGGAGAACCGGCGTCGATATTTCTGGCGGGAGTGGAACGACGCGGACGATTTCGCCCGCGGGATGGCGCCGGACGAGGCTTTCATCGTTCCTGTGGTGATCGACGACACGCGCATCGATCGCGCCCTTCTGCCGGACTCCTTCAAGAGAGCGCAAGGCAAGAGCTTGCCGGACGGCAACGTTACGCCCGACGTCGCCGAGCTGCTCGTCGAGCTCGTGCGCGACTTCCACCGCCGGCAGCGAGCGGCGTGAAATAATGGATCTGCAACGACAAGCCCTCAGCCCCGACAACCCGTGGCCCGGGCTCGATCCCTTCGACGAGACCGACCGAGAGTACTTCCACGGCCGAGCGGCGGAGGCGGGCGAATTGGTGCGATTGGTCCGCCGCGAGCTGCTCACGGTGCTGTTCGGACGATCCGGGCTGGGCAAGACCTCACTGCTGAAAGCTGGCTTGTTTCCTCTGCTGCGTGACGAAGATTATCTGCCAGTCTATGTACGCCTCGATCATGCCGAAGGAGCGCCTGCATTGCGAGAGCAGATCTTCCGCGCCCTGCAGGTGGCATGTGAGGCCGATCGGGTCCAGGCGGCCCAGCCTGCGGGAGACGAAAGCCTGTGGTCGTTCTTCCATCGGCGCGACGCGGAATTCTGGAGCGAACGCAACCGCCCGGTGACTCCCGTGGTCGTGTTCGATCAGTTCGAGGAAATCTTCACGCTCGGTCAGGAGAGCGAAGCGTCCCGGGCCCGTTCGGCCGCCTTCCTGGCCGAGCTGTGTGACCTGGTGGAGAACAGGCCGCCGGACGCGGTCCGGAAGGCGCTGGAAGCCGAATCCACGGCGGCGAGACGCTTCGATTTCAAGCGCTCGACGGTCAAGCTAGTGTTGAGCTTCCGCGAAGATTTCCTGGCCGAGATGGAGGGGCTCAAGGAGCGGATGCCCTCCCTCATGTACAACCGCTTTCGCCTGCTGGCGATGAATGGCGCGCAGGCTTACGAGGTCGTCATCCGTGCGGGCGGCCACCTGGTCGACGATGTCATCGCACGGCGGATCCTCATGCTCGCTTGGAAGAACGAGCCCAGCCCCCCCGTCTTTCCGTCGAATTTCCACAAGATCGAGATCGATCCGGCACTGCTCAGCGTGGTATGCAGCGAGCTGAATCACAAGCGCCAGCAAGCGGAACCTCCGCTCGAGCGCATTACGACCGAGCTGCTGGAAGGAGCCGATCGCGAGATCCTCTCGGGCTTTTACGAGCGCAGCGTGGCTGGCCTTGATCTGAGCGTGCGCACGTTTGTCGAAGACGAGCTCATCACCGGCCGCGGCCACCGCGACAGCCACGCCTTGGACGAGACTCTGCCGGGCGTCACCTCCGAGGCGGTCGATGCGCTGATCCGGCGCCGCCTGCTGCGGGTGGACGAGCGGCAGAGCGTGCGCCGCCTCGAGCTGACCCACGACGTGCTGACCCGCGTGGTCAAGGAAAGCCGCGACCGCCGCCGTGCCCGCGAGGCCGAAGAGGCAGTGAAGGCGCGAGAACGGACGGCGCGCGAGCAGCAGCGGCGCAACCGGCGCAATGCGGCGCTCGTGCTGGCAGGAGCGGTCGTCGTAATCGTCCTCATCGTGCTCGCCGGGTGGCTCGCGTGGAAAGCCGCCGATCTGCTGCGCGAGGCGGAGATCACGCGGCTGGTGGCCAACGCGGATCGGCTTCAGGACGGCAGCTATGATGCATCCCTTCTGGTCAACCTGGAAGCGGTTCGAGTAGAGCCGACACTTGATGTGGCGTCTGGGCTTCTGCGGCGCTTCATGAGCCACCCGCAACTCTCCGCGTTTCTGCAGGGGCACACGGACCGGGTCAACAGCGTCGCCTTCAGTCCGGACGGGAAGCGGCTGGCCTCGGCGAGCAAGGACAAGACCCTGATCCTATGGGACGTGGAAAGCCGCAAGCCGCTGGCCACGCTGAAGGGGCACAAGGACGTGGTCTGGGACGTCGCCTTCAGCCCGGATGGAAAGCGGCTGGCCTCGGCGAGTCAGGACAACTCCGTAATCCTGTGGGACGTGGAAAGCCGCAAGCCGTTGGCCATTCTGGAGAGGCACAAGGACCGGCTCAGGGACGTTGCTTTCAGTCCGGACGGGAAGCGGCTGGCGTCGGCGAGTTGGGATAAGACCGTGGTCCTGTGGGACGTGGGCAGCCGCAAGCCGCTGGCCACGCTGGAGGGGCACAAGGACCGGGTCTGGGGCGTGGCCTTCAGCCCGGATGGAAAGCGGCTGGCTTCGGCGAGTCAGGACAGCTCCGTAATCCTATGGGACGTGGACAGCCGCAAGCCGCTGGCTACGCTGGCGGCGCACAAGACCTTGGTCAGGGGCGTCGCCTTCAGCCCGGACGGGAAGCGGCTGGCTTCGGCGAGTTACGACAAGACCGTGATCTTGTGGGACGTGGACAGTCGCAAGCCGCTGGGCCTGCTGGAAGGGCACAAGAGTGGAGTCGAAAGCGTGGCCTTCAGCCGGGACGGGAAGCGGCTGGCCTCGGCGAGCGCTGACCAGACGGTGATTCTGTGGGACGTGGACAGCCGCAAGCCACTGGCTACCCTGCAAGGGCAAACGGACCTGGTCAGCAGCGTCGCCTTCAGTCCGGACGGGAAGCACCTGGCGTCGGCGAGTTGGGACAACACCGTGATCTTGTGGGACGTGGACAGCCGCAAGGCGGTGCTGCTGGGACACAAGGACCAAGTTCTCGGCAACACCTTAAGCCCGGACTGGAAGCGGCTGGCCTCGACAACTTTGAACAAGACGGTGATTCTGTGGGACGTGGACAGCCGCAAGGCGCTGGCCACACTTAAAGGGCACAAAGACTTGGTCAATGGCGTCGCCTTCAGCCCGGATGGTCGATGGCTGGCCTCGACGGGTCTGGATAAGACCGTGATCCTGTGGGACGTGGCCGGTCGCAAGCCGCTCGCCACGTTGGAGGGGCACAAGGGTTTGGGCATTGACGTGGAATTCAGCCCGGACGGGAGATGTCTGGCCTCGACGAGTGTGGACAAGACCGTGATCCTCTGGGACGTGGACAGCCGCAGGTCGCTGGCCTCGCTGAAGGGGCACAAGGACGAGGTCTATGGCGTGGCCTTCAGCCCGGACGGCAAGCGGCTGGCCTCGGCGAGTCGAGACAAGACCGTGATCCTTTGGGATGTGGACAGCCGCAAGCCGCTGGCCTCGCTGGTAGGACACAAGGAATCGGTCTACAGCGTCGCCTTCAGCCCCGACGGGAAGCGGCTGACCTCGGCGAGTCGGGACAGGACCGTGATCCTGTGGGACGTGGATAGCCGCAAACTGCTGGCCACGCTAGAGGGGCACAAGGGCCGGATCTGGGATGTCGCCTTCAGCCCGGACGGCAAGCGGCTGGCCTCGGCGAGTTACGACAAGACCGTGATCTTGTGGGACGTGGACAGCCGCAAGCCGCTGGCCACGCTGGAGGGGCACGGGGGCGGGGTGTATGACGTGGCCTTCAGCCCGGACGGGAAGCGGCTGGCCTCGGCGGGTGAGGACCACACCGTCATCCTGTGGGACTTGGACTTGGGTGTCCTCATGGCTGAGGCCTGCCGCACGGCCAATCGGAATCTGACCTGCGAGGAATGGCGAAACTATATTGGCGCCGACAAACCCTACCGCAAGACCTGCGAGGCGCTGCCGGGGCCGGAGAAGTGCGATTGACTTCGGCGGCTCGACCGGAACACCGACGGTTCTGGCTAGCCTGACAGTCCGGACGTGTCCCCCCTCTCCAGGTCAGGGGAGCGTCGGTCTGGTCGGGCATCGTAGAGACGGGAGTCGACTTTTTGATACGGCCCAGGCTAAATTTGCACGTAGGGACAGAACGCACGACAGGGAATGGAGGGGGGGTGGATCATCGGAGAGATTCCTTCGCGGGCACAGCGGCTTTCGGGAGCTCTTCCGGCGCCTCGCACAGAGGCTGCCCGCTTCCTCAATGGAGGAGGCGCTCGCCGTGTTGAGCACGACCCTGAACGAGGTGGAAGACGAATTGGCGGGAATCCTCTACAATCCGGAGAGGTGGCAGACGGATGGGCGTCTGTATCCACCTTTACCGGACAGTCGCCGTCCGGTGCCGGGTCGCTCGGACGTGACGCGATGGCGCTCCAAGGGGCACAACACCTACATCCGCGAGAACGGCGCCGTCGAGATTGTCACCGTCCGGGAGAGTGAGATCGTCTTCCGCGCGCCCGGCCGCGACGGACGAGGAGTTTGGGATGACTGACCTCGAAAGACTGGTAGACGCTCTGCGCGCCTCTTCTCCGGATCTCGACCTCACTCTTGACTGGTCTGGGGAGCCGGAGGCTCCGGGCTGGCTGGATGTCGCAGAGCACGGCCGGTTCGTGGCCGTGGAGTGGAGACCACGGCTCGGTTTCGGAGTCTCGCTGGTGGATACATCGAGCGATCCCGCGGCTGGCCTGTTCGAAGGACCGGAAGAGGTCTTCACCGACTTCCATGCGGCCAAAGAGCGGATTCTCCTGCTCCTGGGCTCCGAGGAGGGGCGTCCACGACGTCGGGCCGCAGGGGGCTGATCGCTCGGCCACTCAGCCCGTAGGCGGCCGCAAGCGCAGGGCAAGACCATGTCCGAGCTCGCCGCGAGATCCTGAGCGACGCCATCGCGGCAAGCTCAAAGATCTCAGGACATGACCGGGTGCTCGGGATGCGCAGGCAGCGTTACCCTGAAGTAGGTTCGGGCATCGTCGAAGTCGAACCTCGGGGGCGGCGAGCCGTTGTGCTCCATGGCGCGAAAGACCTTGGGCACTCCCGTCCCCCTGGCCTCGGCGAGCCGGAGCTCCTTGAGGAGCTCTCCGATGCGGCGGTTGCGCGCCGGGACCGGTGGGATGCCAGCGCCCGGGCGGAAATGCTCTCGTTCAATTCCCGGCATCGGGCCGGGATAGTTGATGATTTCCATGCGGTCCGGATACAGATATACCTTTGTGGGCTCCGGCTCACCCTCGTAGCTGCGGTGATAGATGGCATTGACCAGGCATTCCCGAACCGCTGTCACCGGATAGCTCGTCCAGGTTCTGGCTTCGGGCCGATCGTCGAGCTTCTGCACGTACCTCGTCACGAGGCCCTCGAGATGGGTCAAGGCATCTCGAAGCTGCTGGTGCAGAGGGCCTCGGAAGACCCGTTCCGTCAGAATATTGCCGGAGGCGTCCCCCGCAAACTGCACGACTTCGATTCGCGCGCCCCGGAACCACTCCTCGGGGTCATCGGAGAAAAAGAGCAACGCAACGTTGCGGGGAACCTCGTAGCCGTTCACCCGGGCCGAGAGAAACATCCGGCGGTAGATCTCCCGCGCGTCCGTCTCCTCTAATAGACCGCTCTTGAGGTCGGCCAGAAACTCGCGGATCCGTGTCTCCCGGATCTTCTCGATGGGCACGCCGAGGGCACGGCGGTCGTCGAAGGGAACCTTCGCCGTGAGTTGGAGGAGCTGAGTCAGAACAGTACCTTTGGCCTCGACGGTCTCGCCGCCGAGCCGGACGTAATACTTGCGAGGCGCTCCCTTTTCCGAGGTCTCGGGAGCCTGGTGTGGTCGCGTGTCGCTTCCCGGTGCCCAGATCACCAGGATGTGCCGGCCGTCGACGGACTCGGGCGAGAGCACCGGTTGGTAAACCGGGTCCAGCGTGTTGCAGCGTCCCCGGAGCCACCGCTGAATCTCTTCAAGCTTGGCGGGCGGCAGGCCGGCGGGCGGAAGTTGCGCGATGCCATCCTTCGCGGCGATGCCCAGAATGACGTAGCCGCCGTTCAAGTTCTGCAGGTCGTTGGCGAACGCACAGACCGTGCGCAGCACCTGAGCACCCGTCGGGCCGGTGTTCCAGGACTCCTTGAATTCCACCCGGGCGGACTCTACGCCTCGAAAATGGAGGAGGTCGTCGACGTTGATCGGCAGGATGTTGCTCATGACCTGGACGCCTGGTTGAACCCCAGGGCTACTCTATCCCGAGACGGCGATCTCGGTGGAGCCCGGCCCTACAACGGGGCCTTTGGCACCGGGCTTGCACTAATTTCTGGGCGAGTGGAGTGGGGAGGGGCGGAGGGCCCGACGTGCTAGCCGAAGCGCCCGCCGGTTTGCCGGCAAACCGAGTCTCCCCCCCTTGCAGTACGAGTTGAAGCGGAGGGCGCTCTCAGGGTCCCCAGACCTCGGACAACCAGCAGGATTGGAGAGGAGAAACCACATCATGAAACGTCTTGTTTTTTCCATACTGACCATCTTCGCCCTGACGGTGGCGGGCGCCGCCGTCGCTCAGGGCCCGAACACCTCGGTCCCCGGCCCCACGAAGCAGCAGGAGCCCGGGCTGAACAGCAACGACCTGCCGAATCCCGGCAACCCGCTCCCGCTCCAGGAGCCGACCACGACCATGCCTGAGACCGAGACCGGCACGGGTGTAGACGTCGACGTCGATACCGGCAGCAACGCCGAGGGCCTGGTGGACGTCGATGTGAACAGCACGACGGACGCCGATACGGACGCCTCCGGCATCGACGAGACCGGCTCGCTGGACAACGAGACCGACACGGTGTCGGACTCCTTGCCCGCCACGGCGACCAACCTGCCGCTGGTGGGCCTGATCGGCCTGCTGGCGCTGGGCGCCGCGCTCGTCGTGCGCCGCTTCTAGACCCGCAGCCTGAGCTACGCCGATGGGCAACATCGGCCGATCACCTGGCGCCTTCCGGTGCCAGGTGATTTCCTTTGAGGAGGGGAGACTTGAAGAAGAGAGCACCCATCCGCCGCTGGATCGAACGCCTTCTGCTGGTGGTTGGCATCGCCTGTCTCGGGATCTACGGGTTCGCCTTCGTCGATGCGCGCCTGTTCGAACGCGAGCAGAACCGCCGGCTGGATCAGGAGCTGCAGGAGCGGGCGGCCCAGCGGAAGCAGGCACAGGCCGACGAGCGCTCTCCTCGTGCGGAGGAAACTCCAGCGGAGAAGGAAAAATCTTCCACGGACACTCCGCCGCCGGCCTCCGAGACGGATTCGTTCGCCTCGTTCGGCGAGGAGGTCTGGAAGTGGGAGGCCGAATCTCCTGACCAGGGAGAGGGGGGGTTGCTCGGCCGGATCCGGATTCCCGGCACCGGCGTCTCCGCGATCCTCCTCGAAGGGATCTCCCATCGCACGCTGCGGCACGGCGTCGGCCACATCCCGGGCACCTCGCTGCCGTCGGAGATCGGAGGCAACGTCGGGATCGCCGGCCACCGCGACAGCTTCTTCCGCGGCCTCAAGGACATCGACAAGAACGACATCATCGAGCTGACGACGCTCGACGGCACCTGGCGCTACCAGGTCGAATGGACCCGCGTGGTCCGTCCCTCCCAGACCGAGGTGCTCACCGGCACGGACGGTCCCTCGCTCACCCTGGTCACCTGTTATCCTTTTTACTACGTGGGGTCCGCACCCAAGCGGTTCATCGTGCGTGCGCACCTGGTCGAGGGGCCGGAGGTGCAGGAGGACGAGGTCGGGACGAGCCCCGGGTGAGCCTCTGGGACCTGTCAAAGTCCGTGGCGGCCCAGCCCCTCACCCCCGGCCCCTCTCCCAACCGCCCTCCCCGACCCCCGGGAGAGGGGAGCAAAGATGGTTGGACGGCTTTTCCTCGATCTCTTTCCCCCCCTCTCCCGGTGGATGGGAGGGCGGTTGGGAGAGGGGGGCCAGGGGGGTGAGGGCCCTCCGGCGCCATTGACAGGAGAGCCGCCGAGGAAGAAGCTACATCGTTACCTATGCGCCGGCTCAGCTTGCTCCCCCTCCTGGCTCTCCTGACCGCCGCGGTCCCGGCGGCGGGGGCGGACCTGCCGGTCCGGCTGGTCTCGCCGGCTGCCGGGGCGGAGGTGACCGCCGGGTCCCGGGTGACGGTCGAGTGGGAGGCGGGCGAGCTGCCCTCCGAGATCGTGGAGTGGGAGGCCTTCCTCTCGGCGGACGGCGGGCGGACGTGGCCCGTCCGGATCACGCCCCACCTGGACATCTCGATCCGGCGCTTCACGGTCCGGATACCGGACGTTCCCACGCCCCGGGCACGGCTGCTGCTGCGCTTCGGCGACGAGCGGCGTGAGGTGGAGGTCGAGGCGCCAGGACTCTTCTCGATCGTGCCCGCGCCGGGCCCGGCGGCCCTGAGCCTGCTCAAAGGCGGAGTGGCTCTGACGCGCGGCGAGCGGGCGCGGCCCCGGAACCCTGGCGTGGTCGTCTGGGTCGAAGGGAATCGCGACGGCTCGCGCCTGCGCGAGATGGTGGCTCATGCCGCGCTGCCGTCCGTGCGCGCGGTCGAGCCGGCTGCGGGGTTCTGGATGCCTCTGCTCGGGCCCGGCTCCGCCAGGACGAGCCTGCCGCCTCCCGCCACGGCGGACGTCCAGCCTCCTCCAGAGCGCCGGGACCTCCCTGCCGCGGATCCGGCCATCCTTCCCACGGCCGACGTGCGCACCCTCATTCACCGCTATAACGAATAGAGCCTCGGTCCTCTCGAACAATGCCGAAGCGGAGGCGCCCTGCGAGGGCGGCTCGATGGACTACGTACATTTTTCGAGGATCGAGGTCCTTCATGCGTAACATTTCGCGCGGGCCCCAAAGGCCCGCTGTGCTCCTTTTTCTCTTTCTCCTTGCCGCGTTCCCGGTGTGGACGCTGGCGCTCGAGGGCCGGCTGCTGCTGCCCGACGGCACGCCCGCCGCAGGCTATGAAATCTCCGTCGTCGGCCGCCCGATCTCGGTGACGACCGACGCGCAGGGCCGGTTCCGCATCTCTCCGGACCCCGCCTTGCCGTTCCAGGTCGTGGCGGTGGGTCCGGCCGGCGAGGTGACACCGGCGATCGAGGTAGCCGCGCTCCCCGGGTCCGGCCCCCTGGAGGTGCGGATCCAGGAGTCCTTCCGCGATTCGGTCACTGTGACCGCGGGCGTGGCTCCCGGGCTCGAGACCCCTCCCGCCGCGGCCACGACGCTGGTCGGACAGCAGGACCTGGAGCAGCGGCGGCCGCAGCGGCTCGCCGAGGTCCTGGAGGCTGTGCCGGGCACCCAGACCACCGGCGAAGGCCCCACGGGCGTGCCATCCATCCGCGGCCTCGCCCGCGGCCGGACCCTGCTCCTGCTCGACGGCTCGCGGGTGACGACCGAGCGCCGCGCCGGCTCTTCGGCCGGGTTCCTCGACCCCTTCACCCTCGCCTCGGTGGAGGTGGCTCGCGGTCCCGGCTCGGTCGCCTATGGCTCGGACGCCCTGGGCGGCGTCATCAACGCGCGCCCGCGCTATCCCGAGCCCGGCTCGTCCTGGCTGCGCTACACGCTCAACAAGGGGTTCGGCGGCGACGACGAGGAGTCCGCCGGGATCGAGGCCGCCGGCAACCTGTTCGGCGGCGGCATCCTCGGCCAGTTCCACATCCGGCGCTCCGGGGAAGCCGAGTCAGGCGGAGGGGAGACCATCGACAACTCCTCCTACCGCGACCGGGGCGGCGCCCTCCGCTATGCCGTGGACACGCCGGTGGGCCGGCTGCGGGCCGGCTTTTCAATGACCAATGGCTACGACACGGGCAGCCCGGCGATCGACTCCAACATCACCCGCTCGATCTACCCATGGGAGGACTCGCGGCGGTTCAATCTCGCCCTCACCTCCGGACCGGTCGGGGGGTGGGACTCGCTCGATTTCGGGTTCTTCCTCGGCAACTACCGGCTGGCCCTCGACCGCGACAGGCTCCCCACGGCCACGGTGACCCGCCAGATCGAAAGCTCGGAAACCGACGCCGACGACGGCTCGCTGCGCGGCGTGGCGGCGCGGCCCCTGGCCGGCGGACGCCTGCAGGTCGGCTTCGAGGTCGTCTCGCGCTTCAACGTCGAGTCGATCACGAATCGGCGGCTCTTCAACCTGGCCGGCCAGCAGACCGATCTGCAGCGGACGGTTGCCATCGAAGACGCCATCCGGACCGACACCGGTGTGTTCGCGTCCTACGACCGGCCGGTCTCCTCGTCCGTCCTGCTCTCCGCCGGGCTGCGGGGGGACCGCGTGGAGTCCGAGAACAAGGGCGGATTCTTCGGCGACCGGTCGACCTCGCACCAGGCGCTTTCGGGCTATGCGGCGCTGACCGCGAGCCTGCCGCACAACCTGACGGGGAGCCTCCAGGTAGCGCGCGGCTTCCGCGATCCGACGCTGTCGGACCGCTACTTCCGCGGCCCCTCCGGGCGCGGGTTCGTCGTCGGCAACCCGGATCTCGAGCCGGAGAGGAGCCTGCAATACGACGGCTCGCTGCGCTGGATCGTGGGCGGCGGCTCGGTCGGCCTCTTCGGGTACCTCTACCAGATCGAGGACCTGATCGAGCGCTTCCGGCCGGCCAACGACTTCTTCTTCCGCAACCGCGGCGAGGCGGAGATCAAGGGCCTTGAGCTGGAGCTCCAGATGCCGTTGCCGGCGGGTTTCGCCCTGGAGCTCGCGGCCGCCTGGGCTGAGGGCGAGGCCGGGGACGGCTCATCGCTCGCCGACGTCCCGACGCCGGGTGCCTTCGCCACGCTGCGCTGGTCGATGGACCGGGGCTACACCTACCTGCGGTCCCTCAACTACATGGAGGACGACCGTCCCGGGCCGGCCGAGCTGGCGCGCCCGGGCTATTCCACTCTGGACCTGGGAGTCGGCTACCACGTCACCGAGGCCCTGGAGGTGCGGGTGATCGGCCGCAACCTGACCGACCGCCGCTTTGCCGAGTCGGCGGACGAGACCGCGGCCCTGGCGCTGGGGAGGAGCTTCACCCTCGGGATCGTGGGGCGGCACTAGGCCCTCACCCCCCTGGCCCCCTCTCCCGCCACGCCTCCCGCCCACCCCGGGAGAGGGGGAAAATCGACGGGTGGTGGCGCCCCTCTCCCGGCTGGGGTGGCGGGAGAGGTTCCTGGAGAAGCCGCAGACCGAGCCTGTGGCTCTCGGCAGGCGGCTGTGCGGAGTCTCCCGGCCCGTCGTCTTCCACTTCGATCCTCAGCCGGCCATCCACCTGATGCGCGCTGACCGCCAGATGCCCGCCTTCGGCGCGCGGGGCAATGGCATGCCGGATGGCGTTCTCGACCAGGGTCTGGAGGGCGAAGCTCGGTACGAGGCAGTCCAGCGTGGCCGCCGCGGCCTCGAAGCTCACGCGCAGCCGGTCTCCGAGCCGCAGACGCTCGAGGTCCAGATAGCTCTGGACGAACGACCACTCATCACGCAGGGTCATCTCATCCAGGCTCTCGCGCTGGATGCGGAGGCTGTAGCGCAGCAGGTCGCCCAGCCGCTCCAACGCCGCCTCCGCGACCGCGGGCTCGCGCCGCACCAGGCCGATCAGCGCGTGGAAGGTGTTGAGGATGAAGTGGGGATTGAGCTGACTCCGCAGGGCTTCGAGCTTCCGCTCGCGCACGCATGGTCTCGGCGCGGGCTGCGCGCGCCGCCTGCTCACGGCTGGCGGCCGCGTTGTGCCATGCATAGGAAAGCCCGGCGAGGGTGCAATAGATGAGCAGGTCGTTGAGGACTCGCCACGGCAAAATACGCAGATGAAGCCCTGGATCGAAGGAGCCGCCGAACAGGTGCGCGTCGAGCCTCACCAGTGCGATCCACCCGGCGGTCGAGGCGAGAATGAAAGCGAGCAGAAGCCCGAGGTGCGCCGAGAAGAAGCGGACCCTGCTCACCTCGGGCCACGGCAGCCGCCGCGGCAGCCGCAGGACCAGCGCGCCGAGCAACGCCTGGGGCAGGACCGTCGCGAGGACGTTGCGCACCGCGAGCTGCAGCGGGACGTCGTTGGCGGTGAAGGCCGCCACATAGATGGTCAGGAAGGGCAGCCACGCCGCGGCGTACATCCACCCCTTGCCCCGCCCTTGCATCAAGGATTCGGACATGACGCGCCCATGATATGCCGCACAGCCGTTATCGAAAGCGCCCGAGACTCCACCGGTGCTGCCAGCGAGGGGGCGATCGGGCGCTGAGGGAGTAGAATCAGCCGTATCTTCCAGGGAGGCGAAAATGAAAAAGAGCGAGAAGCCGGGCCGCGAGAACGTCACGCCGGTCCAGGAGAAGGACCTGCCGTCCGCCAAGGGTGCACAACACGTGGACAATCCCGGCCAGACTCCGATGAAGGACGGCCCCGGGTAGGCTCTGGTCCTCCTGGGATTGCGTCGTCGCCGTAAGGGCTGTGTGGATGCGGGTTGTCCTGTTCCAGAATAAGTGGCTGGTACCTATCTCGGGCTCGTTTTCGCCGGCTCGCCGCACCTCTTTCTTATGGAGGCTCCTCCGGAGCTGCCATTTCGTGAAAGGAGAAGCGATGAGGAGATCGACAATCCGGCTCGCTGTTGCCTTGCTTCTATTTGCGGCGGTCTTCCAGATCCAGGTGCCGGCCGCGCAGTCCTCCCAGTGCACCGAAGGACAGTTCAAGAACGTGACCGTCGGCCCCACCTGCGGCTGCGAGGACGGGATGTCGACCCCGAAGGAGCGGTACCAATGCATCGGCGGCGAGTGGGTGTACCTGTTCTCCTTCTGCGGCGCGCCCTTCTGCCCGGGGTAGCCTGCGAGGCCCGCTCACCGTACCCGCAGGGCGCGGGCGCCGTAGATCCCCTGGCGGAGCAGGAGGTCGAAAGGAACGCGTGAGCAACCGAATAGGAGGCTGGCACCTCCAGCAGGGCGGCACTAGGGGGGTCCTCCACGGCATCCGCAACACCGGCGACGAGCGCCTGCTGGTCCTCGCCATCCTGGCGCCGTCGCCTTGCTATCACCTGGAGCCCGCCGCGATCCTGCGCGCCGCGCCGAGCACTTCGCGCCGAACGTCGCAAACGGAGCTTCCTTTGCGCCGAGCCAGCCATTCAGCAGCGCACTCAATCGATGCCTCGGCGCAAAGAAGCGATTCAGTGCGACGCGATAGCGATTCAGCGGTGCAAAGATCGATCTCGCGTCGCACTGGATCGATCCTTCGCGCCTCGATAAGCCTTCCTCGATTCCTGGATGGGTTTTGCGCCACGACGAAGCGCTGCACCGTCGCACGTAGACCCGCGACGGCGCAATAGAGTCGCACAGCGGCGCAAAATGGGCGCTCACCGCTTCGCTGTGCGCCAACAGCACGACGACAGAAGGTTTTGCCGTCGCAAATTATCGATAAAGAGTCGCAAAGGATGGATTTGCGGCGCACTCTAGTCATCCAACGGCGCACTGAGCGCTTCTTTGCGCCGGGCAAGCGGATACTGCGTGACCCGCTGCCGTTGTCTGTGAGGCCCGCCGGGCCTTTGCGCCGCCATATGGCCGCTTCGGGAAAAAAGGCTCCTGCTGCGGCGCGCACAGCCTCGCCGAGGTCTACGCCACCTTGACCGGCATGCCGGGTAAGCGCCATAGGACTTAGGTCCAACGCTCTTCGAACGAGTCCCCAGGCCCGAAAAGGGCGGCCGGAGATATCCCCGAAGGAGGCGAATAAATAGTTTTGGTTGTTGAGTTTAGCTGGTGCCCAGGGACAGAATTGAACTGCCGACACCGTGATTTTCAGTCACGTGCTCTACCAACTGAGCTACCTGGGCAGAGGCCGGACGGCCTCAAGGGGAGGATTTCTACCAGGGGCGGAGCCCCAAGTCAAGCGCCGGGCGGCGCAGTCTCCCCCGGTCTGAGAACAGGTCCGGGAGCGGATGCATTCCGGATCAGCGGCGCGGCTTCGGCTGGCCCTTCTCCACCAGGGACCGGATCGTCCCCCCTCTTCCACCATCTCGACCAGGCGGTGGCCGGCTCTTTCGCACCAGACGGGCATGTCTTCCAGGATGCCGGGGTCGTCGCCCAGGATCTCCAGGAGGTCGCCGGGACGGAGCTTCCGGATCTCCCGCGCCGAAAGGAGGATCGGCAGGGGGCAGAAGGTGCCGGTGACGTCGAGGCGATAGCGGTCGGGGGGCACGGCAAGGCTCCTCGCGAGAGCCGGGGGATCTTTTCAGATACGGGCCTGCCTTACAATCCTGCTTTACAATAAGGCCCATCATGCGGCGGCTGCAGTTCTTCCCTGGCGTGCTCCCGGCCCTCGTGTCCCTGTTTGCCCTCCCCCTCCCGGCCTCGGCGTGGACTCCCGAGACGCAGGTGTCGATCGCCCGCGAGGCGGCTCGTTTGGCGCCTCCGGACCTGGCTCGGCAGATCGACAAGCACCGGCGCGAGATGGAGGCCGGGGCGGTGGCTCCGTTCCAGGATCAGGACCCGGGCCGGCATATGAAGAACGCCGACGGGGCGGGCTCGCTCGATCGCGTGCTTCAGGAGGAGGTTCAGGGGGCTATCGAGGCGATCCGGTCGCATCGGCCGTTCGCCGAGATCGTGCGGCGCCTTGGGGTGGTTTCCCACTATGTGGCCGATGCCAACAACCCGCTGGCGGCTTCGGCGGCCGATCCCGAGGAGGGCCGGTATTTCGTCGACTATCTACGCTATGCCCAGAGCGCGGAGCCGCGCTTTCCCCTGGTGTTCTACGGTGCCCGCCCAGGCGCCGATGGCGGCAACGGCGTCGCGCCGCTGCTCGCCGAGACGCTGCGCCGCAGCCGGTCTCTCTATGCGCAGGTCGGCCGCGAGTACCGGCGCATCGGGTTCGCCTCCGGCCTCGGCCGGTTCGACGACCGGTCCAGCGCCTTCGGCGTCGCCTCGCTGTCGTTCAGCCACGCGGTGACCGACGTCGCCTTGACGCTGCGCTATATTTGGCTTGCCGCGGGGGGCGCTGACGAGCGGACGAGCGTGGTGGGCGGCCAACGTTTGTTCGTCCTGCCGCGGGCGATCCGCGCCCGCTGATCCATCCCCACGGCTCCCGGAGGAGCTTCGACGATGCAGCCGGCACGCCGTGCCCTGATCTCCGTGTTCGACAAGTCCGGCCTGGAGGAGCTGGCCCGCGGCCTCGGACGCCTCGGAATCGAGATCCTCTCGACGGGCGGCACGCTCCGCTTCCTCCAGGAGAAGGGGATCCCCGCGACCGCGGTCTCGGACGTCACCGGGTTCCCCGAGATCCTCGACGGCCGCGTCAAGACGCTCCACCCGCGCATCCATGGCGGCATCCTCGCCGACCGCGCCGTCCCCTCTCACGCCGGCCAGCTCGCCGAGCACGGGATCTCCCCCATCGACCTCGTGGTGGTCAACCTCTATCCGTTCCAGCAGACGGTCGCCACCGGAGCCTCGTTCGCGCAGGCGATCGAGATGATCGACGTCGGCGGCCCCGCGATGATCCGCGCCGCGGCCAAGAACTTCGCCAGCGTCGGAGTGGTGGTGGACCCCGCCGACTATGGCGAGGTGCTGCGGATGCTCGAATCCGCCGGCGGCGCTCTCCCCCAGACGCTGCGCCGGCATCTCGCGGTCAAGGCCTTCCGCCATACGCAGCTCTATGACGAGGCGGTCGCCGTCTGGCTGGCCCATGAGGAGGACGTGGACCTGGAGGAGGAGATGCCGCTCGTTCTCCATCTCCAGCTCGAACGCGAGATGGACCTGCGCTATGGCGAGAACCCGCACCAGGCCGGCGCGGTCTATGCCCGGTCCGGCGGAGGCGGCGTGCTCGGCGGCTTTCGCCAGCTCCAGGGCAAGGAGCTGTCCTGGAACAACCTCCTGGACGCCGACGCCGCGCGCCGCATGGCGGCTCTCTTCGACGAGCCGGCGGTGGTGATCGTCAAGCACAACAATCCGTGCGGCGTCGGCCGCGGGGATGACCTCCTGGCGGCCTACCGCCGGGCCCTGGCCACGGACCCGGTGTCGGCCTTTGGCTCGATCATCGCGGTGAACGGGACGGTGGACGGGGCTTTCGCCGAAGCGCTGGCCGATCTGTTCGTGGAGGTGCTCCTCGCTCCAGGTTTCGACGCGGTGGCGCGGGAGCGCTTTGCGGTCAAGAAGAGCCTCCGCCTGTTGGAGTGCCCGCTCTACCGTCCTCGCGAGGGACGCCTCGAGCTGCGGCCGGTCGCGGGCGGCTTCCTCGCCCAGCCACCGGACGACCTACTGGACGATCCGTCCGCCTGGACCTGCCCGACCCGGCGCTCTCCCACGGACGAGGAACGCCGGGCCCTGGAGCTCGCCTGGAAGGTGGAGCGCTATGTCAAATCGAATGCGATCGTGATCGCCAACGGCGACCAGACGGTGGGGATCGGCGCGGGCCAGATGAGCCGGGTCGACTCGTGCCGCCTGGCGGTCGAGAAGGCACAGCTCCCGCTCGCCGGCACGGCCGCCGCCTCGGACGCCTTCTTCCCGTTCCGCGACGGCCTTGACGTGCTCGCCCGCGCAGGCGTCACCGCGGTGGTCCAGCCCGGCGGCAGCAAGCGCGACGACGAGGTGGTCGCGGCGGCGGACGAGCAGGGGGTGGCGATGCTGTTCACGGGAACGCGGCACTTCCGGCACTGAGGGCCCCTCACCCCCCTAACCCCCCTCTCCCGTCCGCACTCCCAACCCACCGGGAGAGGGGGGAACCAGGAAAACGCAGGAAATCAGCAATGGGGATGAGCCTTGCTCCCCTCTCCCGGGGGAAGGGGGGGCGGATGGGAGAGGGGCCGGGGGTGAGGGGCCCCCGGGAAGCTTCCTCCGTCCTCCCGTGTTTTCCCTGCCGGAAGGTGCATGTGGAGGAAGAGATGATGAGAAAGCACGTCCTGATCCTGACCGTCGCCGCTCTGGCGACGGCTGTTTTCGCTTCGGCCCAGGGCTCCGATCCCTGGCAGGTGCTCGCAGGGGTTCGCGAGAGCCTGGTGGAGGCCGGACCGACCGGCGCCACGTTCACACAGACGTACATCCCCGCCGGGTTCTCGTCGGGCGAGAAGGAGTCCGGCCGCCTGGCCCTGGCCCTGCCAGACTGCCTGCGGTGGGACTATCAGGAGCCATACCCCAAGAGCTTCCTGCTCTGCGGCGGCGTCGCCCATTCCTGGAACCCGCAGGACCAGACCGGCCGGCGCTACCGGATCGACCGCAAGAACGAGCCGGGCCTCGACCTGCTGCTGCTCGGCGTCGAAGAGCTCAAGGGCCGCTACACGGCCATCAGCAAGCCGCTCGACGGCAGCCGGGTCGAGGTCGCGCTGTCGCCCAAGGGCAAGGTCGACGAGCTGGCGGACGCCACGCTGACCGTCGACGCCGAAAACCGGCGCCTGATCGCGGTCTCCTACCACGACCGGGAGGGGAACCTCACGCGCTTCGAGATCAAGGACTACCGAGGCGTTCCGCGCCAGGGGCAGTTCTCGCCGCCGACCGGCATCCGGTGGGAAGGGTGACCTCACCCCCTGTCCCCCTCTCCCATCGCCCCCCCACCGACCGGGAGAGGGGGGACGTTGAGGAGGCTCCAGGGGAGAAGCCGAAGCCCTGGCTCCACAGAGATTCTGTTGAAAGACGGCTGCACAGAACGAAGATAGCTCCGCCTGCGTTCCCCCTCTCCCGGGGGAAGGGGGGGCGATGGGAGAGGGGGACAGGGGGTGAGGTCCGGATCAAGTATAATCACCTCCAGCGATCGGGCTCCTGGTTCCTGCTGGTTCGATCGAAGTGACTGAGCCCGACTGAGATATGGCCGCTGAGAACTCGTTCGACGTCGTCTCCGAGGTGGACCTCCAGGAGGTCCGCAATGCCTTCAATCAGGCGGACAAGGAGATCGCCAACCGCTATGACCTCAAGAAGGCTGCGGCCGAGCTCCGCTTCGAGAAGGAGGAGATCACGGTCGAGGCGGCCGACGAGTTCTCGCTGGAGCAGTCTTTAGAGGTGCTCAAGACCAAGCTGGTCAAGCGCGGCGTCAATCTGAAGTCGCTGCGCTACGGCAAGGTCGAGCCGGCGAGCGGCGGCCGGGCGCGCCAGAAGATCACGCTGCAGCAGGGGATCCCCCAGGAGACGGCCCGCAAGCTCGTCGCCGAGATCAAGGCGAAGAAGCTCAAGGTGCAGGCTGCCATCCAGGGCGACACCGTCCGGGTGTCCGGCAAGAACCGCGACGACCTCCAGACGGTCATCGCGGCGCTCAAGGCGCTCGACCTCGACCTTCCACTCACGTTCACCAATTACCGATCGACGTGAGAGCCCGCTCCCAGAAGTCCCCGCTCCTCCGGCTCCTGCTGGTCGCCTCGCTGCTCGCGACCGGCCTGATGCCGAGCATCTCGCCGCTCGCCGCGGCCTCGTATGCCCAGGGAGAGCGCGTTCAGTTCACCGGCGTGGTCACCGACCGCGAGGGGCAGCCGCTCGCCAATGTGCGGGTGGCCCTCGAAGCCTCCCGCACGTATTTCAGCCTGCGCCACCTGCGGCGCGAGCAGGCCGAGATGCGGCGGGTGAGCACGACGACCAACGGCCAGGGAGAGTACTCCCTGGACTGGCCCTGGGACAGCTATTTCAACCATTTCGAGCTGGTCGTCGGCGTGCCCGTGCGCAAGGCGCAGGACGAGCGCCTGGAGGAGCTCGAGCGGACGGACGTGACCCGGCGCGCCCTGGCGGGCAGCCCGGTGGTCTCGGCGATCGTCGTCCAGAATTCGCAGTTCGTCCGCGCGCTGCGCGAGTTCATGGCCTCGGTGAAGAGCGCCGACGAGCAGCGGGTCTATGGCGAGATGGGCCGTCCCGACAAGGTGGAGCGGGTGCAGTATCCCGGGTGGATGGAGGTCTCCTGGTGGTATTTCGACGCCGGCCGCGTCTACCGCTTCCGGGACGGCCGCCTGGAGCAGGTGGTCCCGTTCGAACCCGTCAAGGATCCCTGACGGGCCAACCCCCTCCAAGGACCACCCCAGGTGCAGAACCAACCGCTCACCAATATCGCGCCTCCTCCGGAGGACACCGTCCCGCCGCGGGCCCTCGCCGCCCGCTTCCTCGAGCTGATCGCCGACAAGCTGGTGGCCACCGAGGAGGTCTTCCGCGAGAACCTCGACTCGGACGTCCCCTTCATCCACCTGGCGGGCGACTACATCTCCCAGGGCGGCGGCAAGCGCATCCGCCCCGCACTGCTGCTCCTCTCGGCCCGCCTGCTCGGGCACGACAGCGACGAGGAGGTCACCTATGGCGCGGTCATCGAGCTCATTCATACCGCCACGCTGATCCACGACGACATCATCGACCACGCGTCGCTGCGGCGCGGCCAGCCCACGCTCAACAACCTGTGGGGGAACAACCTGACAGTCCTGCTGGGCGACTGGCTCTACACCAAGGCGATGCAGATGGCGCTGCACCACGGCGAGATCGAGGTCATCCGCCGCCTCTGCGATGCCACGCTGCGCATGACCGAAGGGGAGCTGCTCGCCTTCCAGCGCCTCGGCGCCGTCGACCTGCCGGTCGACGAGTACTTCTCGATCATCGACCGCAAGACGGCATACCTCTTCGCCGCCGCCTGCTCGATCCCCAGCCTGATCCCGCCGCAGCGCCCGGACGCCGGCCAGATCCTCGCCCGCTACGGCCGCGCCCTCGGCACCTGTTTCCAGCTCGTGGATGACCTTCTCGACTTCACGGCACGCGAGAGCGAGCTCGGCAAGCCGGTGCTCTCGGATTTGAAAGAGGGCAAGCTCACGCTGCCGCTCCTCCTGCTGCTGCCGCGCGTGGCCACGGCCGACCGGCGGCGGGTCGAGATGGTTCTCGAGGACCGCAGCTTCTCCCGCGTCGCGCCGGAGGAGATCCTCGGCCTGGTGCGCGCCGAGGGGACGCTGGAGGAGGTCCGGGAGATGGCCGAAGGGTACGCGGCCCAGGCGAAGCGGGAGCTAGGGTTCTTCCCGCCCGGCGACGCCCGGGACGCCCTCGAGCTCGCGCCAGACTTCGTCCTCCACCGGCGTTCGTAGCGGCGGCGGCACGATCCCCAGCACGCCGCGGACCGGGGCCGCCGCGCGCGGCGGCGGAAACCGGCCGAGCGCCGCCTCGTCGACAGGCAGCATTCGAGCTTCCCCGCGGGCCGGGCGCTCCCACGACCAGCGCATAGCGGAACCGGCGCGGCTGGGCGTCGAGCCAGCGGTCCTTCCCAGGTATGACCAGGATGTCTGCTGCCGGCGGCCCGGCGAGCGGATCGGGTGGCGCCAGGCCGGTGAACAGGAGGGCCATGCCCAGGCGGTCGGAGCGCGGCATTTCGAGCTCGAGGTAGCCGACGACCTCGCGCCCCCAGTCGAACAGGATCTGCGGCGGCTGCGGCCTTTCCGGTACGCGGCTCGCGAAACGGACGTGGCGTGCCGAGACGGCCGGGACCGGACGGCCGCGGAGGAGGCCGGCGTCCAGCGGCTTCGGAGGTCCGACCGCCGGACGGCCCCAGCGCCCGGTGGGCGGACGGCCGAGGCAGAAGGCGGGCTCGGTGGCGACGGAGCCCGGCCCCGCGAGCGGCAGCCAGCCACGCACCAGGCCGAGCTCGTGGCGCCGCACGATCCTCCAGCGCTCGTCGGTGCCCACGAGCTGCCGGCCGCTCGCCGGGTCGTTGAGGCTGGCGAGGAAGCCGCCGGACCCGCTGTCGCTGCGCAGCTCGGCCATCAGGCGGTTGAGCCCCGGCTGGAGGAGGGAGCCGACCTCGTAGGCGTCCAGGCCGCCTCCCGGCTGCCAGCGCCCCGTGCCGACCCGGCGGCCATTGAGCGAGAGGTCGTACTCCTCGTCGGCCATGGCCAGCAGCCGCGCCCGGGCCGGTGGCTCGCGGGAATCATCCAGATCGAAGTCGTGGACAGCGTAAAATGCCACCGGGGTGAGGTCGCGCCAATCGCGCGCCACCCAGATCCACTGCGCCGATCCGGTGGGCATGTCAATCCGCGTCCCGAGCGCCGCGACACTGCGCGCGGCGAGCGCGCAGACGGCCAGAGCCAGGGCTGTCAACGCGATGGCGAGGACCCAGCGGCGGCGGGTCGAGAGCACGGGTCGGGCGGAGGGAGGCACGAGGGGAATCTACCACCGGAGCCTCCCCCCTGTCCCTTGGCGCTCCCTGCCCCTCGGACCGCGATCCCTGTGACTGGGACCGCCAAGCTCGCCTGGGTTTCGTGATCCGTGTCGCTGGGACCGCGAAACGCGTGATGCGGAGCATGGGTCCAGTGACAGGGAGCATGGTCCCAGCGGCGCGGACCGCCAATCTCGCTCAGGACCGGCGGGTCCGGTCGCGGGGACCGTGGTCCCCGCCATGCGGGCCGCGATCCGCGTGACGCGTTTCGCAGGTCCGCTGGCAGGTTTGGGACCGGAATCTGATCATGCATTTCTCCCCTTCCCGGGGGAAGGGAGTGCGGATGGGAGAGGGGCCGGGGGTGAGGGTTTCGGCACACCCCCGCCTTCGCGCTATAGTCGGTCCTTCCACCCGAGCGGTCGCAGCGTGCTGCGCGGAACCGTCCAGGGACCGCCCGGGGAAGCGTCGCCTTGGAGCGAGGGAGAGAGGACTTCATGACCGAATCCAACGGCACCATCCAGAAGCTGCGCGAGCTGGCGCAGAACCTCTGGTGGTCCTGGCAGCCCGAGATCCGCGCCATCTTCCGGGAGATCGCTCCCGAGGTCTGGAGCGTGGTCCACCACAACCCCGTCGCCCTCCTGCAGCGCGTGAGCGAGGAGGAGATCACCCGCCGCGTCCAGGACCTCGAGATGCAGGCCCGCATCAACCAGGCGCACCGGCAGCTCCAGCAATACCTCCTGGGCGCCGATCACTGGGGCACGACCCATGCCGGCCCGTTGCTCGCCTTCCCGGTGGCGTACTTCTCGGCCGAGTTCGGCCTGCACCAGTCGCTGCCGATCTATTCCGGCGGCCTGGGCGTGCTGGCCGGCGACCACCTGAAGAGCATGAGCGACCTCGGCGTGCCGGTGGTCGGCGGTGGGGCTCCTCTACAACGAGGGCTATGTCCACCAGCTCATCGACGAAAACGGCTGGCAGCAGGACATCTACGAGCCGATCTCCGGGGCGGAGCTGCCGGCCGCTCCCGTGCTTGGCGCGGACGGGCAGCAGGTGCGCTTCGCGGTCGAGCTGCCGGGCCGCAACGTCTGGGTCCGCCTCTGGGGCGTGGCGGCCGGCCGCAGCCGGCTCCTGCTGCTCGACGCGCGTGACGACGCCAACGCGCCCGACGGACCAGGAGCTGACGGCGCGCCTCTACGGCGGCGACCAGGAGACGCGCATCCAGCAGGAGGTCCTGCTCGGCGTCGGCGGCTACCGCGCTCTCGGCCGGTTGGGGATCAAGCCCTCGGTGCTCCATCTGAACGAAGGGCACTCCGCCTTCGCCCTGCTCGAGCGGGCGCGCCAGATCGTGGAGCAGCAGGGGCTCTCCGCGGACGACGCGCTGCGCGAGGTGGCGGCGACCAGCGTGTTCACGACCCACACGCCGGTCGAGGCCGGGCACGACCGCTTCCAGACCGACCTCGCCGGCCGGTACCTGGAGGCGCTCGCCGCCGGCCTCGGCATGCCCCTCGACCGGGTCGTGGCGCTCGGCGCCGAGTTCCCGAACGATCCGGCGTCGCCGTTCTGCCCGACGGTGCTGGCGCTCCACCTCACCCGGCGCAGCAACGGCGTGTCGGCCCTGCACGGCCGCGTGTCGCGCCGGATGTGGCACCACCTCTATCCGAGCCGGACCGAAGAGGAGGTGCCGATCGGCCACATCACCAACGGCGTCCACGTGCGCACCTGGCTGGCGGCCGACATGCACAACCTGCTGGCCTCCGCTCTGGGCCCGCACTGGCTCGAATCGCTCTGCCGGCCCGACCTGTGGACGGCGACCGGAGAAGGTCGCCGACGCCGAGCTCTGGGAGGTGCATCAGGTGCTCAAGTCGCGCCTGCTCACCTTCGTGCGGGGCCGCCTCGCCGACCGCCGCGCACGCCTCGGGCTGCCCGCCCCGGAGCGCGAGCCGCTCCGCTCCGACGCGCTCACCCTCGGCTTCGCCCGCCGCTTCGCCACCTACAAGCGGTCGGACATCCTGTTCCAGGACCTCGACCGGCTCGACCGCCTGGTCAACGACCCCGAGCGGCCCTTGCAGATCGTGTTCGCCGGCAAGGCCCACCCGCGCGACACGGGCGGCAAGGCGCTGGCGCAGCGGGTCTCCAACCTGGAGAAGGACCCGCGCTTCGCGGGCAGGGTGGTGTTCGTGGAGAACTATTCGATGCACGTCGGCCGGCAGCTCGTGCAGGGGGTCGACGCCTGGCTCAACACGCCGCGCCGGCCGCTGGAGGCCTGCGGCACGAGCGGCCAGAAGTGCATCCTGAACGGCGTGCTCAACTGCTCGATCCTCGACGGCTGGTGGGCCGAGGCGCTACGACGGCGGCAACGGCTTCGCCGTGGGCCGCGGCGAGATCCACGCCAATCCCGACGTGCAGGACGAGCGCGACGCGCTGGCGCTCTTCGCGACGCTGGAGAACGAGGTGGTGCCCGCTCTACTACCACCGCGACGAGGCGGGCATTCCCCAGGGCTGGATCCGCCGCGTCAAGCGGGCGATGCGGACGCTCGCCTGGCGCTACAACGCGGACCGCATGGTGATCGACTACGTCCGGCAGTGCTATCTCCCGGCCGCCGGCGGCGACACCTGCCGGATGCCGTCGGCGTAGGCCCCCTCCCCCGACCCCTCCCCCGCGCGTCCACCACCCCCCGCCCCGAGCGGGAGAGGGGGGACGCAGGCGGGGCGCAGGTGGCGAGCCCGCGGCGTAGGTCCTCACCCCCTGTCCCCCTCTCCCATCTCCCTTCCATCCCCCGCCGGGAGAGGGGGGACGCATCCGGAGCCATTCCGCGAGCTCGCCACAGGGGCATCAACAACGTCCCCCCTCTCCCGGGGAAGGGAGGGTGGTAGATGGGAGAGGGGGACAGGGGGTGAGGACCCCGGCACCCTTCTTGCTTTCATCGACGCCCATCGATGTAAGCTGCCATGGCCCTGCCTCCTCTCCCAACCGCTTCCGACAAAGAAAATCCCCTGCTGCGCTACGGTGCCGCGGTCCTCGCCGTGGCGGTGCTGGCGCTCCTCCGCTGGCTGCTCGACCCGCTGCTGGGGCCGGGTGTGCCGTTCATCCTCTTCTTTCCCGCGGTGATGCTGGGCGGCTGGATCGGCGGGCTGGGCCCTGGGCTGCTCGCCACGGCGCTCTCGGCAATCGTGGCCTGGTACCTGTTCGTACCGCCGGCGCTCTCCTTCTTCCCGCTCTCGCCGTCCCACGCTCTCCAGATCGCGCTGTTCACGGCGTTGGGAACACTGATCTCGCTGCTCCTGGAGGCGCTGCACCGGTCGCGGCGCCAGATCGAGACCGCGGCGCAGGAGCACCTGCGGCAGGCGCAGAGCTTGCGGCTGGTGCAGGAGGAGGTGCAGCAGGACGATGAGGAGGTGCGGCACCTGCTGGACGAGCAGGTGACCATGGTCCGCATCGCCCGCCTGCTGGCTGCGGAGCTCGACCTCGAGCGGCTCGTCCAGGTGCTGACCGACGAGGCGACCGCGGTCACCGGCGCCGGGTTCGGTGCCTTCTTCTACAACGTGATCGGCGAACGGGGGGAGAGCTACACGCTCTACGCCCTCTCGGGAGCGCCGCGCGAGGCGTTCGCCAGCTTTCCCATGCCGCGCAACACCGCGGTCTTCGGGCCGACCTTCCGGGGCGAAGGGATCGTGCGCAGCGACGACATCCTGCGCGATCCCCGCTATGGGAAGAACGCGCCGTACAGCGGCATGCCGCCGGGGCATCTGCCGGTGCGCAGCTATCTGGCCGCGCCGGTGGTCTCGCGCTCGGGCGAGGTGCTGGGCGGTCTGTTCTTGGGCCACCCCGAGCCGGGGATGTTCGACGAGCGCGCGGAGCGCATCCTCTCCCGCATCGCGGTGCACGCCGCGATCGCCGTCGACAACGCCCGCCTCTACCGGCAGGCGCGCGAGGCCCGGGCCGCCGCGGAGGCGGCCAGCCGCAGCAAGGACGAGTTCCTCGCCACCGTCTCGCACGAGCTGCGCACGCCGTTGAACGCCATGCTGGGCTGGGCGCAGCTCCTCCAGGCGAGCCCGGAGCCCGAGAGGCTCCAGCGCGGCCTCGAAACGATCATCCGCAACGCCAGGCTCCAGACGCAGCTCATCGACGACCTGCTCGACGTGTCGCGCATCATTTCGGGCAAGATGCGGCTCGACGTGCGGACGATCGACCTGGTGCCGGTGATCGAGGCCGCCGTCGAGGCGGTCCGGCCGGCTGCCGAGGCCCGGCAGATCCGTCTGGTACGCCTGCTCGACCCGCAGGCCGGACCGGTGGCGGGCGACTCCGACCGCCTGCAGCAGGTGGCCTGGAACCTGCTCGCCAACGCGGTCCGCTTCACGCCCAAGGGAGGACGGGTCGAGGTCCGCCTGGAGCGGGTCGACTCCCACGTCGAGATCGTGGTGGCCGACACCGGGATCGGCATCCGCGAGGATCTGCTGCCGCTGGTCTTCGACCGCTTCCTCCAGGCCGACAGCTCGACGACGCGGCAGCACGGCGGGCTCGGCCTGGGGCTGGCCATCGTGCGCCACCTGGTCGAGCTGCACGGCGGCACGGTGGAGGCCCGCAGCCCGGGAGAGGGCCAAGGCGCGACCTTCGTCGTCCGCCTGCCGTTGTCGGTCGCCCATCTGGAGCAGGACCCGCAGGAGAGGGTCCACCCGCGGGTCGAGGTCGAGGGCGCAGACTGCCGGGAAAACCCGGCCCTGAGCCTGCGGGGCGTCCGCGTCCTGGTCGTCGACGACGAGGCGGACACCCGCGAGACGCTGACCGAGATGCTGGCGCACTGCGATGCCGAGACGCTGGCGGTGGGCTCGGCCGGCGAGGCCCTTGCGGTGCTGCCGCGGTTCCGGCCGCACGTGCTGCTCTGCGACATCGGCATGCCGGAGCAGGACGGCTACGCCCTGATCCGGCAGGTCCGGGAGCTGCCTGCCGAGCAGGGGGGTACGATCCCGGCCGCCGCGCTCACCGCCTACGCGCGCGGCGAAGACCGCCGGCGGGCCCTGCATGCCGGTTTCCAGATGCACCTCGCCAAGCCGGTGCAGATCCACGACGTCACAGCGATCGTGGCCAGCCTGGCTCGCGGCGCCGGCGCGGCCTCCTAGACCGCCGCGTCCGCCTTCGCTGCCAGGATGAAGTCGTTCTCGGAGAGCCCACCGACCGAGTGGGTCCAGAGCGTGACCTGGACCTTGCCCCAGGTGAGGAAGATGTCGGGGTGGTGCCCTTCCTGCTCGGCGATCTCTCCGAGCCGGTTGACGAAGGCCAGGGCCTCGCGGAAGTCCGGGAAGCGGTATTCCTTCTCGATGTGGTGCTCGCTGACCAGGGTCCAGCCTTCGAGCTGGCTGTAGAGCTTCCTCAGCTCCTCTCCCCGCAGCGCGGGGGTGTCCCCCTCGCAGGGCTTGCACGTCCGGGATGCCAGATCACCCATCGCCACACCTCCTTCCAGACCATCATGTCACGTCTGCCGGTGGGTGGCACGGCCCTTGCCTTACCCCAGCGCCAGGTGGAGCGAACCGGCCGACCGGCGAGGCTCTCCCAGGAAAAACATCATGCAGACCACCGCCTACGTCCGCACCAGGTCCCTCCGCTCGTTGTGGGACGATCTTTACCTCCTGCCGCCGGCCCGCCGCCGCGCGGTCCTCGCAGCGCTCATCGCCTCGTGCCTGCTCTTCGTGGCCGGGTTCTCGTCCGTGATCTACCTCTGGCACCTCGCCCGGCAGTTCCCCACGGCGCCGTTCCGCCAGCCGTCGCGGCTCTACGGGCAGGCGAGCCGCCTCGCCCCGGGCGATCCGTTGTCGGCCAAGGCCCTGGCCACCGAGCTGAAGGGCCAGGGCTACCGCCCGGCACAGAGCGCGGACGCTCCCCTGAAGCGCGGGACCTTCCGGATCGTCGACGACAAGCTCGTCGTCCACCTGCGCCGGTTCCCCACCGCCGAGGGCATGGCGGGAGGCGTCCCCCTCTCCGTCCAGTTCCGCAAAGGCCGGATTTCCCGGCTGGAGGTGGCCGGCCGGGCGGCGGGCAACGCGGTCCTGGAGCCACCGCTGCTCGCCTCGTTCTACGGGCCCGAGCTGGAGGAGCGGCGGCCGGTGGCCCTCGACGAGCTGCCGGAGCATGTGATCCAGGCGGTGCTGGCGGCCGAGGACGACGCCTTCTTCGTCCATCCCGGCGTATCGGTGCCCGGCATCGCCCGCGCCCTCTGGGTGAACCTCCGCGGCGGCGAGCTGCAGCAGGGGGGCAGCACGATCACCCAGCAGCTCGTCAAGAACGTCTACCTGTCGAGCGAGCGGACGCTCGAGCGCAAGGCCAAGGAAGCCGTCATCGCCGTGATGCTGGAGGCGCGCTACGGCAAGCAGGCGATCCTGGAGGCCTATCTGAACGAGATCTATTGGGGTCATCGCGGGCCGGCCAACATCATAGGCCTCGGTGCCGCGGCCTGGACCTATTTCGGCAAGGACGCCACGGAGCTCACCCTTCCCGAGGCGGCCACGCTCGCCGGCATGATCCGTGCGCCGGGCGACTACTCGCCGGTCTCGCACCCCCAGGAGACGATCGAGCGCCGCAACTGGGTGCTGGAGCGGATGGGTGAGCTGGGCTCGGTCCCGGAGGAGCGGGCACGATGGGCCCGGCAGCAACCGCTGGTCGTCGACCCGCGGACCGTGCAGACGCGCCCGCTGGCTGCCTACTTCGCCAAGTTTGCCCAGGCCGAAGCCGAAGAGCGGTTCGACGTCGACGACCTGCCGGACGAGGGCTACGTCCTCTTCTCCACCATCGGCTGGCGCGAGCAGAGGGCGGCCGAGGCCGCGGTGGCCCGTGGGCTCGCCGCGCTGGAGAACGGGTGGGAGAAACGGCGCCGCAATGAGGAGAACCCCTTGCAGGCGGCGCTGGTCTCCATCGACCCGCGCGACGGCTCGATCCTCTCCTGGGTCGGCGGGCGCGACTTCAAGGTCAGCCAGTTCGACCGGGTCTCGCAGGCGCGCCGGCAGGTGGGGAGCGCCTTCAAGCCGGTCATCTACGCGGCGGCGTTCTCCGAGGCAGTGGCCTCGCCGGCGACGCTGCTGCGCGACTCGCCGATCACCGTCAAGGTCAGCGGCCGGCCCTGGAAGCCGCAGAACTACGACCGCGGCTTCCGCGGCTGGGTGACCGCGCGCGTCGCCCTGGAGCAGAGCCTGAACATCCCCACTGTGCGGCTGGCCCTGCAGGTGGGGCTGCACCGGGTCATCGAGCTGGCCCACGACCTTGGCATCGAAGGGAACATCGACGCGGTGCCGGCCCTCGCCCTGGGCTCCTTCGAGGCGAGCCCGCTCGAAATGGCCAAGGTCTATGGCACGCTGGCCAGCAACGGCGCCCAGCCCCGCATCCATGGCCTGACCCTCGTCCTCGACCGCTATGGCGAGGCGATCCTGGGCGACGACCTCGGGGCGCCGCGCCGCGTGCTGCCGCCGCAGGCGGCCTATCTGGTGACCTCGATCCTGCAAGGCGCGGTCGCGCACGGCACGGGAGCCGGCGCCGCCCAGTGGGGTCTGCGCGACCCGCTGGCGGGCAAGACGGGCACGACCAACGACCGCCGGGACAGTTGGTTCGCGGGCTATGCCCCCGACCGGGTGACGGTGGTCTGGGTGGGCTACGACGACAACTCGAAGACGCGGCTCTCGGGCGCGCGGGCCGCGTTGCCGATCTGGAGCCGCTTCATGGCCACGGTGCGTCCGGCCCGGGGCTACCTCCCGTTCACACCGCCGCCGGGCATGACCGAGGTGACGATCGATCCGGCAACGGGCCAGCTCGCCACCCCGTACTGCACGTACCGGCTCACCGAGCTGCTCCCCGATTGGCAGGTCCCGACCGAGCCCTGCCACCGCCATCAGCCGGGCTATCAGGAGACCTGGGCGGGGATGAGCAACGCGCCGCAGATCGATCCGGCAACCGGGCAGCCGCTGAACGGCTACTACGGCACTGGAGCCTACGGCGCCTATGAGGAGGGGGTGGCAGCGCTCCCCTACGGCTACGGCGGAGAGAACCCGGAGGGCGAGCCGCTGACCGACTTCGAGCCGGTCGAGCTGCCGGAGGAGGCGACCGAGGATTACCCGCCGGCCCAGATTTTCCCGGCGCGGCCCGGTCGACATCGAGCCCGTGGAGGGCGAGGACCCGAACGCGGACGGCACGATCCTCATCCGCCCTTCGCATCCCAGCCCGCCGGAAACCCTCCCACCCGCGGAGACCCCGCCGCCCGCCGCACCCGTGCCGGTCCCAACGCCACCGCCAGCCCCGGCGGTCGAGGAGACACCGCCGCCGCCGGAGGAGACGCCACCGCCCCACGCCGCGCTGTAGAGACGGCGGGCCGATAACGCGCAGAGGGAACGCCGCGGGGATTCAGCGAGGTGGAGGTCCCGTGTTAAGATGTCGACGGACCCGGGAGCCGTCATGGCCGTTCGAGACTTCGCCTTCCACGCCCATCCTTCTCCAGACCCGTCGCGGAAGACGGATGTGGTCGCTCATCTGTCCAAACTGGAATCGTTTCGCAATCTACGTCCGGGCTGGGACAGCTACGAGGCGGAGCCTCCCAACGAAACGGCGCTCGAGAACGCACGACAAGTCCTTCTCTTCCTCATGGATTCCGAAAGCTCGCTTCCTGTCCTCGTCGCGCCCTCGGCCGAGGGGGGAGTAGCCCTCGTCTTTGCCAGGGACAGCTCGAAGTACGCCGACATCGAGTGCTTCAACGACGGCGAGGTTCTGGCGATCACGTCAGAGCCTGCCCAGGAACCGACAATCTGGCCCCTGACCCCGGACGAAGAGGGTTTCCGCACAGCCCTCGAGCGGATCACGACTTTCCTCGATGCCTGAACATGCGGCCGAGCAAGCCGCACCCCTGGTCCCGGACCCTGCGTTCGCGGACACCGAGCGTCTTTTCCGGCGCATCCATCCCGACCACCTCCTGGACGGTGTCCTCGCCGATGCCTTCCTGCCTTTCCCATCCTTTTCCGTCAATCGAGAGAAATACAGCCGGCCCGAGGACGTGATCCGCGATCAGCCTGCTTTCGGGATCGCCGCTTTCGCCGTCGGCGATATTTCCCCTGAATTGGAGAGCGAGACGGGTCAGACTTTTCGATTCGGTGTTCGAACACGCTCCGCTGCCGGACAACTATGCGAGGGATCGGTTATGCGGGAACGGACACTGGCAGAGCACTTGGATTTCCTGGTCGCGGAGCGCGGCCAGGACGAGGCGACTGTGCTCGCCGAAGCCTTGCGGCTCTGAAGCTGAGCTGAGGGGCAAAAGCGCGAGTCCGCGCCCAGGGTTGCCACCGATTTCGAAACGCCGATAACGATCCGATCTCCGCCCCATGCCCAGCACATCGCCTCTACACGTCGCCGTGGTGGGGGCTGGTGCGTTCGGAGGGTGGACCGCCCTCTGGCTGTTGCGCCGGGGGTGCCGGGTCACCCTGGTCGACGCCTGGGGGCCGGGGAATTCGCGGGCCAGCTCGGGAGGCGAGTCGCGGGTGATCCGCGGGATCTATGGGCCGGACGAGGTCTATGTCGAGTGGGTCGCCCGCTCCTTCGACGTCTGGCGGGAGAGCCAGGAGCGCTGGAAGACCCCCCTCTACCACCGGACCGGGGCGCTCTGGATGTTCAGCGTTGAGGACGACTACGCCCGCACCTCGCTCCCCTATCTGGACAAGGTCGGGCTTCTCGTCGCCGAGCTCTCCGTGGCCGAGGCCCGGGAGCGCTTCCCGCAAATCAATTTCGAAGGCATCCGCACAGTCTTCTTCGAGCGCGAGGCCGGCTGGCTCGCCGCCCGGCGGGCCTGCCAGACGGTGGCTGCGGCTTTCACAGCCGAAGGCGGGGAGGTCCGGGAGGCGGAGGCGCGTCCCGGTCCGGTCCGCGGCGGCCGGATGGAGCGGCTGGAGCTGTCCGGCGGCCCGGCCCTGGAGGCGGACGCCTATGTCTTCGCCTGCGGGCCTTGGCTCGGCCGGGTCTTCCCCGACGTGATCGGCGACGCGGTCCTCCCCACCCGGCAGGACATCCTCTTCTTCGGCACCCCGGCCGGCGATCCCCGTTTCGCGGAAGGGACACTGCCGGTCTGGGTCGATTTCGGCGAGCGGTTCTTCTACGGCATCCCCGGCAACGACCACCGCGGCTTCAAAGTCGCAGACGACACCCGCGGCGAGCCCTTCGACCCCACGGCGGGCGACCGGACCCCTGATCCGGCGGCGGTCGAACGGGCGCGCCGCTATCTGGCCCTGCGCTTTCCCGCCCTGGCTGACGCCCCCCTGGTCGAAAGCCGCGTCTGCCAATATGAGAACAGCCCGGACGGCCATTTCCTGATCGACCGTCATCCCGAAGCCGCCAACGTCTGGCTTCTCGGCGGCGGCTCAGGGCACGGCTTCAAGCTCGGCCCGGCCGTCGGAGAGCACGCCGCCGGGCTGGTCCTGGGAGAGGCCGAGCCGCTCCCCCGGTTCTCGCTGGCCCGCCTCGCCGCGGCTCCTCGCAAGACGCAGTTCGAGGTCTGAAGGGTCTCTGAAAATTCTGTCGAGCGGACCCTCCACTCCAGCGACCGGACCGGGAGCCGTGTCGAATCCAGCGATGTACCCCCGGTCCACAGGCAGGCCTCTATGGTGGCGAGGCCGCCGTCCCGTGCCTCGCCTCGAGTCTCATCACTGGGATCGCCACCGGACTCCCGGCCTTGGACTTGCTCGAGCTGTCGGCTGGTTTATAGCACCCCATTCCAGCCCGGCTGACGATTTTCCCTGCGAAGACCCGGGCGAATCCTCCACGCTTGTGATATTCTTCTCACCAACATCGGGAAGGATTCGTCATGGACGGAGAAGAAGCCAAGCGCCTGTGCGCGCTCCTCGACGAGGCGATCCATGAATCGCGCCGGTCCCGGCGGGGGATCGAGCGGGCTCTGGGGTGGAGCCAGGGCTATCTGGGAAGCCTCCTGCACGGCCGGATCGAGCTGAAGGTCTCGCATGTGTACACCCTCGCCCGCGAGCTTGGGATCGAGCCGCTCCTCTTGTTCCTCCAGGCCGCGCCGCCGCGCGATCCGCAGTGGATCCTCGACCAGCTCGGCGCGGGCGTCCCGCAGGAGGAGGGGACCGAGCCGGAGCCACTCCCCGGAGAAGGCCTGCCCCTGACCCGCGAGGAGATCGAGGAGCTCGTCCGCCGCACGCTCTACGAGGAGCTGGCCCGGATCGGGGTCACCCCGGGCGAGGTGGAGCCGCCGGAGGACGACGACCTCACCCCCTTTCCTCCTCTCCCCCGCTCCCGACCACCCTGCGCCCGGGAGAGGGGGAACATGGCTGAGGCGTTCGTCTGCGAGGGCGGGTTACAGCGGCAGCTCCAGGTTGTAGACGTACCGGCCGCGCTGGACCGCCAGCAGGATGCCGCCGCGCTCGATGCCGCGCAGGACCTCGCGGCCCAGGGCCTCGGTCGACTCCAGCTCCTGGCCGTTGGCGCCCAGGATGACGTCGCCGGGACGGAGCCCCCGCCGGGCCGCGGGCGAGCCGTCGTTGACCGTCTGGATGACCAGCCCCTGGCGGCCGGCCGCCTTCACATTCAAGCCCAGGCTGCTCTCCAGGAAGCGCAGGCCGAGCCCCTCGGGCGGCCGGACGGCCCGCAGCGTCACCGCGACCGAGCGGTCGCCGCGCCGCACGTCGAGGCGGATCGGGGTCCCGACCTGGGCGGTGTAGAGGGCCGTGGTCACGTCCTCGCGGTTGACCACCGGGTGCCCGTCGACCGAGACGATCACGTCGTTCTGCTGCAGCCCGGCCGTGGCGGCGGGCGAGTCCGGATAGACCCGCAGCACGAGGGCGCCGCGGCGCTCGGACAGGCCGTTGCGCCGGGCCAGCTCGGCGTCGAGCGTCAGCAGGCGCGCCCCGGTCCACAGGGGCCGCAGCTCGCCGAAGCGCAGGAGCTCCTCCACCACCCGCCGGGCGCGGTCGGCCGGGATGGCGAAGCCGATCCCCGTCGCCCCCTGGATGATCGCGGTGTTGACGCCGATCACCGTGGCCCTCGATGTTGACCAGCGGCCCGCCGGAGTTGCCGGGGTTGATCGAGGCGTCGGTCTGCAGGAAGTCGGTGAACACGCCGCTCGCCGCGCTCGGAGGGGACCGACCGGCCGCGGGCCGAGAGCACCCCGGTGGTCACCGTGTGCGACAGGCCGAAGGGGTTGCCGATGGCGATCACCGGCTCGCCGATCATCAGGTCCGTGCTGTGGCCGAGCGGGATCGCGGGCAGGCCGCGGGCGTCGACCTTGAGGACGGCGAGGTCGGAGTCGCGGTCGGAGCCCAGGACGTCGGCGTCCAGCTCGCGGCCGTCGAGCATCGTGACCACGATCCGCGAGGCCCCCTCGATGACGTGGGCATTGGTCACCACGATGCCGTTGGCGTCGACGATCAGGCCCGAGCCCAGCGACTGGTCCTGGCGGCTGGGGCCGAAGAAGAGGCCGAAGAAGGGGTCGACCTCGCGCACCGTCGACTCGGCGGAGATGTTGACCACGGCGGGCGACACCCGCTCCACCGCCACGACGACCGGGGTGCGGCGGGCGGCGGATTGCGCCGCGGTTTCGCCTGGAGCAAGCAGCATGCCGCAAACAGCGAACGAGAAGGGGAGAAGAGACCGGAGAAGGAAATCTCTCTGCGTCATGGCACGTAGGATAAGATGGGAATCCCCGCCGGGGGTACTGCGGTTCCCCCCCATGGTGCCTTTCCGACCGGGCGCCTGGAACCGACGCCTGAACGTCGCCTGAATGTCGTCTGAATATGGCCGGGCATTGCGGCCCGGGTCAATCCGAAAGCAGGTTCCACGAAAGGAGGTCCTCCATCGTGTCCTTCCGCATCAGCTTCGCTCTCCTGGCGATGCTCGTCTGCGCGGTCGCCGTCCAGGCGGCCGACAAGCCGGCGTCCACCGGAGACGTGTTTCCCTACAAAGTCCACGAGACCAGCCTCGACAACGGGCTGGACGTCGTGGCGATCCCCTACGACAGCCCGGGGATCGTGGCCTTCTATCTGGTGGTGCGCACCGGCTCCCGCGACGAGGTCGAGCCCGGCCACAGCGGCTTCGCGCACTTCTTCGAGCACATGATGTTCCGCGGCACCGAGCGCTACTCCCAGGCCCAGTACAACGAGCAGATGAAGCGCATGGGGGCCAACTCCAACGCCTCCACCTGGGACGACCGGACCGTCTACCACATCATCGGCCCGGCCCGCGAGCTCGAGACCATGATGGACCTCGAGTCCGACCGCTTCAAGAACCTGAAGTACGACGAGGAGGGCTTCCGCACCGAGGCCCTGGCCGTGCTCGGCGAGTACAACAAGAGCGTTTCCTCGCCGTTCCTGCCGCTGTTCGAGAAGCTGCGTGACCTCGCGTTCCAGAAGCACACCTACAAGCACTCGACCATCGGCTTCCTCGCCGACATCAAGGCCATGCCCGAGTACTACCAGTACAGCCTGGGCTTCTTCGACCGCTTCTACCGGCCGGAGAACACCACCCTGCTGGTGGTCGGCGACGTCCAGCCGGACAAGGTCGTGACGCTTGCGAAGAAGTACTTCGGCGACTGGAAGAAGGGCTACCAGGCTCCCAAGGTCGAGCCCGAGCCGCCCCAGACCGAGCCTCGGCAGGCACACCTCGACTGGCCCAACCCGATCCGGCCGCACCTCATGATGGGGTACCACACGCCGGCCTTTTCCACCGAGAAGGTCGACTCGGCGGCGCTCGACCTCCTCGGCCAGCTCCTGTTCGCTGAGACCGCGCCGCTCTACCAGGAGCTGGTGGTCGACAAGCAGTGGGTCGACTTCATCGAAGGGGGCACGGACCCGCATCGCGACGCCTACCTCTTCGAGATCGTGGCCCGGGCCAAGTCCGAAGACCTGGTCCCGAAGGTGCGCGAGACGATCGCCCAGCACGTCAAGAAGCTCCAGAACGAGCCGGTGGACCAGCAGCGGCTGGAGCGCATCAAGTCCCACCTGCGCTACAGCTTCGCTCTCGGCCTGGCGACGCCCGAGGCGGTCGCCGAGAGCGCCGCGACGGCGATCGGCCTGACTGGCGACGTCGATGCCATCAACCAGCGCTTCGCGCAGTACCAGAAGGTGACGCCGGCAGACATCCAGCGGGTTGCCCGCGAGATCCTCCGTCCGCAGAACGAGACGGTGGTCACCCTGTCGTCCAAGGCAGGCGCGGCCCAGGGAGGTGCGCAATGACCCTTAAGAGCATCGCCGTGCTCGTCCTCGCCCTTCTCGCAGCGGCCCCGGCCGCGTTCGCCCAGGGAGCCTCCACGATCCAGACCCCTCAAATCGTCGAGCTGCCCAACGCCGACTCCCCATTGGTCTCTGTCCACCTGCAGTTCAATGCCGGCTCGATCTACGACCCGGCCGGCAAGGAGGGGCTCGCCGCCCTCACCGCCCTCATGGTGTCGGAAGCCGGCACCGCGAAGCGCTCCTACACCGATCTGACCACGGCCCTCTATCCCATGGCCGCCTCCATCAACTCGAACGTCGACCGCGAGGTCGCCCTGTTCGCCGGCACGGTCCACCGCGACACGCTCGCCGACTACACCGCCCTCCTGGAAGAGGTCCTGCTCCAGCCCGGCTTCGCGGAGAGCGACTTCAATCGCAACAAGGAGCAGCTCCTCGCCAACCTGACCAACAACCTGCGCAGCAACGACGAGATGCTCGGGTTGGAGATGATGCAGCAGGAGATCTTCGACGGCGGCCATCCCTACGGCCACTCCCCCGCGGGCACCGTCGAGGGGCTCCAGAGCATCACGCTGGACGACGTCAAGAAGTTCTACAAGGAGCACTATACCCAGCCGAGCCTGATGCTCGGCGTGGCCGGTGGCTATCCGAAGGACTACCCGGCGAAGCTGGCCAAGGACTTCGGGGCGCTGCCGGCGACCGGAGCGAAGGGGCCGAAGGACCTTCCTCCGGCGCCGAAGATCGCGGGGCGCAACATCACCCTGATCGAGAAAGAGACCGGCTCCGTGGGCATCCACTTCGGCTACCCCCTGCCGATCAACCGCTCCCATCCGGACTACTACCCGCTCATGGTGGCCAACAGCTACCTGGGCGAGCACCGGACCTTCTTCGGCCGGCTGATGAACGAGCTGCGGGGCAACCGTGGCCTGAACTACGGCGACTACTCCTACATCGAGTACTGGTTCGTGCCGCCTGGCACCGACTACCCGATGCCGAACGTGCCGCGCCGGCAGCAGTATTTCTCGGTCTGGATCCGGCCGGTCGTCCCCGCCGATGCCCAGTTCGCCCTCCGCGCGGGCCTCTACGAGGTCCAGCGGCTGCGCGACAAGGGGATGACCCAGCAGGAGTTCGAGTCCATCCGCGACCTGCTGATCAACTACTCGAAGCTCTGGGCGCAGAGCCAGCCCGACCGGCTCGGCTTCCTGATGGACAGCAAGTACTACGGCATGCCGTATTACATCGACGAGATCGAGAAGCGTCTGAAGACGATGACCGTCGACGACGTGAACCGGGCCATCAAGAAGTACCTGACCACGGACAACTGGGACGCCGTCCTGGTGACAGACAACGCCGAGCAGCTCAAGGCGACGCTCCAGAAGGACGATCCCAGCCCGAAGAAGTACGGCAGCCAGGTCGCACCGGAGGTGCTCGAGGTCGACAAGACCATCCAGGCCCTGCCGGTGAAGCCGACCGCGATTGAGATCGTGCCGATCGCGCAGGTGTTCCAGAAGTAGGACGCACTCACTCACCCCCCGGGCCGGCTCGCCGGGCCCGGGGGTTCCAAGCAGCTAGTCGCCGCGAGCACTCGCCAAGTGCTTCTCGAGCTCTTCCCGTGTGAGCCCATGATCGCGTTTGTATGAAGTACGCGACTTCCGGACGATCCGCTTGAAGACCGGGCTTTCACTCACCAAAAACGATTCAAGGTCGGATGGCCGGATGCGAACCAGCGCGGCGATGGCCTTGCCACCGCGGGTGACGACAACCGGTTCCTTCGTGAGGCGAGAGAGATGCGCGAAGTGCTGCTCTGCAAACGGGGCTATCTGCGCTCTTCTTTCCTCGGGGTGAAAACCAAGACGGCTACCGCCCCTGCCGGGGCTGCTTTTGGAGTGCCCACAGGCGCTCCGCTACGGGAAGAAGGGACTCGACGCTTCTGGAGCCAAGCCCTGGACGTTCTCGATCCGCAAGAGGTGCTCGGCGATTGCGCGAGCATCAGCACCTGAAGCGAGAAGCTGGTATACGCCACCAATATAGGAATCGTACTCATCCTAAGCCTCAGGAATTTCCACGACACCGATTGGATCCCCCTCTTGAAGCAGGAGGGCTCGAATCTCGTCTTGAATCTCGCGGCCATGAATACGGTTGGGCTTGATAGCTCGCGCGAACGTGATGCCGATGAGCGGCGGCTTGCCGTCCGCTCGATCGGCTGGGTTCGCCGCCGGCTATGCAACCTGACTGCGCCGAGTGACCACAACCGACACGCAAGCGCCTGCATGACCGAGCATCTCAATCAAGCTATCGACGCTAAAGCGGTCGATCTTCCCTCGCATGAGGTCGCTGACCCGCGGCTGAGTCACTCCGAGGAGCTCCGCGGCGACGGATTGTGTGAGATCCTGGGCCTCAATCAACTTGGTCAGCTCAATCATTAGATCGGCTCGGATCTTGAGGTTCTCTGCCTCGTCTTCGCCGAATCCGAGATCCCTGAATACATTTCCGGTTGAGTGTCGAACCCGGCTAGTCATTTCCTTCTCCTTTCCTCGCGGCGGAGGGCTTCAACCTCCTTGAGGCGCTCGCGTGCCAGGGAGAGGTCTGCGTCGCCAGTCCGCCGGCTTCTTTTCTCGAAGGCGTGCAGCACGTAGACCGCCTCTTCAAACTTCGCCACATATATCACCCTATGCTCTACATGCGTATGGATTCGAATCTCGTTGACACCTGGCCCAATGCTCGGCATCGGCTTCCAGTCGGTCGGCATCAAACCACGGATTCGGCGCAGTTCGTAGCCGGCAGTCCTCCGAGCTTCTGGGGCGAAGTCCCGCAGATCCTCGAAGGAGGCCCCAACCCAGACGATCATCTTATCAGGCACGGGGCCAGTATACAAGTGGGTGTATAGCCCTGCAAGTGGGTATGTCGGTGGTGCAGCCACAGAGGCAGGCCCGGCAGCAGTCGCACCGAACCTTCGCTGCCCATGGGGGTCCGGAAGCAACTCTGAGGCTGGACCCTGAGGCCCCAGGCCAGCCTCAGCAACTCCTGGCCAGGGCGACAACACCGGTGCGCGACGGCGAACGGTTGAGCTGAGCGGCGCGCGCGCCGATGTATGAGCTTGGCACTTTATCCCTCACGCGTCCGCTCCAGCGAAGTGTTAGACGACGCCTTCGAGAAACTTGACGGCTTCAAGCTTGCCAAGGTTTCTGGCCTCCTCAAGCGGAGTCGCGTAGTCGTCGATTGAAGTTCGTACATTAAGATCGGCGCCATGCCTCACGAGAATCTTTAGAGCTTCAACATCGTCTCTTGCGGCTGCGGCGTGCGCGGGCGTCCAGTCGTTCACCCCTTTAATGTTGATCGGGGCAGCCGCCTCAAGCAACAGTTCCAACAGTCCATACCGGACTCGCTCGGGCTGTTCGAGAGCGCTATGAAGCGGCGTGTAGCCTTCGGCATCCCGAAAGTTGAGGTCCACACCCTTTTCGAGCATCCACTTCACCGACCGAATCGACCCAGAATCAATTGCGTTTGTGATCCAGTGTCGGTGCATGAAGCTGTCTGTGCCATGAGGGAAGCCCGAAAGCTCACGAGCGAGCTGTTCTAGTCGGGCGGCATCCCCTGCTGCGAGGGTTTCGAACTGTCGTTTGAACTCGTGCGACATTGCTGCGTCGTCGCCGAGTAGGCCGGGGGACCTTACGGCCCCCCAGCCCCTCTAAGAACCGTACGTGCGAGTTTCCCCGCATACGGCTCAAGCACCTCAAAGGCCGATCCGTGACCGACCCGGTTGTCCCTACAACTGGACATCCTTTGCGATACTACCATGGCAGGCACCAGCTCTGGACCAGCCAGAGGAGGGGGCGCACAGACGGGTGGCCGAACCACCTCCATCTCCTATTTGCCTTCCCCGTTCAAGGTGTTCTCCATACGCTCTCGCAAAGAGGCACCAGTCGGACGTGGGCTCACTTTCGTGCCGGGTGACGTTGAAACCCGTATCCGCACCATTACAGGACGGCATTCGCTTCTTCCGACCTCCCAAGCCCGCACCTCCAATAGATCCCCTTGCGGTTCACCTGCCCTTGCGGGCGAAGATACGGGGTTACCACGTTCCGCTCCTGAAGTCTGCGCGGGGTTAGGTACCTGCTGTCGACCGGGGAGCCCTATCGACCACGAGGTGGCACCGTTAAATCCACCTCCGGCCCCCATACCTTTTGGTTCGAGCTTGTCAGCCACTTTAGCTCGTTCGCGCTTGACGGTCGTTGCACAGGTTCACATGTGTTTACCTTACCCGCTACCTAGCCATTGCCCGGCTTGTGGCTGCCAGGAGAGCAGGTCCCTCACGGTTCCCGCCCCGCACGCTTGCGCGTGCCTCTGTACATTGTCGGAGCCGCTCTTTATTCAGGCCCCTAGGTTCACCCGGTGGTACGGGTGGTTCCGTCTCTGACTGCGAGGGGAACAACTTCATATATAAAGCGACATCGTGTCGCAGTAACGGGGATGCCGATGAGCGGCGGCTTTGCCGTCCGCTCGATCGGCCGGGTTCGGCGGTTCTTTCATTTACCCAGATCAGTACGCATCCGCATCGCCTTATGGCTCAATTCTTCTACTCCTACATCCGGCCAAAGACTTGCCTGCCATTTCGTATAGTCAAACGGTGCGCGTGTGAGTAAGCTCACAAACCTCTCCGCCTGAACATCCCCAAGCGCCGCAATCAGTACACGTACTCCCTGCACCTTCAGTTCTTCGTCTGTAATCATGGTTCGGTACTCCTAACAAAGGTAGCCGGATCAACCACTATGATGCGCGATTCCTTGGCGAGCTTCTTTAAGACAATGTCGTCTGTAGTTACGAAATAATCGCAAGAAGCTTCGACTGCGCTGGCAACGTGGAGAGCATCTTTGCTGCGAAGCCCTTGAACGACCAGCGACTTGGCATATTCCAGCAGCGCAGGGGTTTCAGCAACATCTACGACAGACCGACTTCTCCACGAACTGACAACTGTCCGTCTCTCCTCAAAGGGGTTTGCCGCGTTCTCGTAGTCCAGAATGTAGGACCAAGCGAGCTCGATCTCGCCAGCCGCAATACGCTCCTGAATGCGCAGCTTCGCCTCCGTCTCAAGCCGAATGCGTGCCTGGGTCTGGCCGTCGAAAGGCCGGTTGAAGCAGCAGTTGTCCATGTAGATTCGCATCGCCTATTACGTATGCCTACATGTGCCCGTGCACGCGGCGTTCGCCGGCCTCCTGGGACAGCGGGCCCCAAGACGCTCCCGCCGTCGAGGTTTACGCAATGATACGCCAATCTACTCCTCGACCGCAACCCCGCACTGCCTTCAGTTGGTTGCGGTGCTTCTCGGCCTCTTGAGACACGTTCCGCTGAGCGATTTGGAAAATGAGATCATCTCATGGATGTTGGCGCGTCAAAAAGGTGTAAGCCAAAACAATGTCACCGAAAACGCGGAAGGTGACAGACGGGCCGGGGAAGATCCGAACAAGACACGACCCTAGACACGACCCTAAAGGAGGCGGGGGTTCACCGGCCAACCCTGGCCAAGTGCAGCAGAGCGATCTGCGGCGGAAGATCGGGCATGAAGGCGCCGTAGGGGAGGGCTCAAGTCTCGGCAGCTCAGTGACTTGCCGGGCGTGGTGTGAAGTCCCCGGTCGTATATGAGGCTGGCGAGACGGCCGCACTTTCAGGGCTTCCTGGCGCCTCTGGCAGAATCTTTCTACGATCGCCGCCCTTCCTTCCCCGACAATCTCTATGGACGCGGACCGCCCCCCTCCCTCCCGCGGCGGAAGGCGAGCGGTGGACGTTCCAGAAAGGTCCCCCGATGCGCCATGGCTCATCCCGTATCGCCCTCTTCCTTGTCGTTCTCACTCTGACACTCGCAGCGGTCCCGGCTGTCGCGGCCGGTGGCCGGGTTCAGCCGGCCGCGGGCTCAGCCGGTCTCTTTGCCACGATCCGGCAGGCTCTCGGTGAGCTCGTCTCCTGGCTGGGATTCGAGCGAGTTGGTTCCGGCACGGGCTTCAACGGTCTGACAGCCAGCACCTGCCCGAGTGAAAGCGGCTCCGGAATGGACCCGGACGGGTGCCCCCAGAGCCAGAGCAGCCCTGATCTCGGCTCCATCATGGACCCGGACGGGTAGAGCGCCGCAACGCTGTACCGCTTGAGCGGGGACAAGGTGGAGGCAGCGCGGGCTCTCATCACTCTGGGGCTCATGTACTTCTACCGCGGCGATATCACTCCCGCCATCGAGACCACCACCGCGGCTCTCGAGGCATTCCGGGCCGGGGACGACCCGCGGCTCTACCTCTGCGCGCGGTACAATCTGGCGCGCTATCTCACGGAGGACGGGCAGTACCGCGAGGCGGCGGAGATGCTTTTCCTTGATGAGGGCCTCTATCGGGAGTTTCCGGAGGCCTGGACGCAGCTCCGGCTCTCGTGGCTGCGGGGCAAAATTGCCGCCGGGCTCGGCCGGAGCGAGGAGGCCGAACGGATCTTCCTGGCGGTGCGCGACGGCTTCATGGCCCAGGGGATCGGGTATGACGCGGCCATGGTGTCGATCGAGGACCTTGCGCTACTCTATGTCCGGGAAGGGCGCGTGGCGGATGTGAAGCGGCTGGCGGAGGAGATCTTTCCCATCTTCCTGGCGCAGGATGTCCACCGCGAGGCGGTCGCAGCGCTCATGCTCTTTCAGGAGGCCGCCCGCCAGGAGCAGCTCACGGTCAAGTCCGTCCGTGAGTATGCGAAGTATCTTCAGGAGGCGCGGACGGATTCTTCGCTCCGCTTCGGGCAGGCGCAGACCAGTTGACGGGTTCTTTTCCTGCTTTTCGGGACGATGGTGAAGCGTTCGGAGGAGATCTCGAAGGCTCAAGGACGATTCGGAAGGGCTTCCGGACAGTTCTGAAGACCTTCCGGACGGTTCTCCAGGGCTTCCGGACAGTGCTGGAAGCCTTCGGAAAAGTTCTGAAGCCCTCCAAAACTTTTTCCAGGGCTTCCGGACGGTTCAGGAAGGCTTCCGGACGGTTCTCCAAGGCTTCCGGACGGTTCTGAAGACCTTCCGGACAGTTCCGAAGGCCTTCGGAAAGTTTCTGGAGCCTTCCAAAAATTTTTCCAGGGCCTCGGAAAGATTCTGAAGCCTTCCTGAGCTCTTCTCCAGGGCTTCGGAACTGTCCGGAAGCCTTCCGGAAAACTTCTGGACGCTTGGAAAAGTTTCGGGAACGCTTCCGGAAGACTCTGAAGGCCTCCGGAATTCTTCTTCAAGGCTTCGGAACCGTCCGGAAGCGCTCCGGAAACTTCTGGACGCCTGGAGAAGTTTCTGGAAGGCTTCCCGGAGACTCTGAAGCCCTTCGGAATCGCCCGTCGGACCGTGAGACTGTCCGCCGGGCGAACCAGGACCCTCAGGGACGTCCGAAGGCGAAGAGCTTGCCCTCGCCGAATTCCTCGCCGATGACGTAGACACGGCCTTCCGCGGTCACGGCGGGATTGGCGGTGCGGAACCTCGTGCTCTGGAGCGCATGCGTAATGGCCCGGAGGTCGTAGGAGAACATCTCGAAGCCGGTGAAGTTCGGCACGAAGGCCTGGCTCAGGCCGATGGCCGGAGCGCTCAGCGTACCGCCGATCGGATAGGGCTGCGGCCGCCTGGTATCCGCGAGATCGCAGTCCGGCTCCACGATGTTGACGTGGTATTCGACCCCGACGAACCACCTGCCATCGCCCATGGCCGGCGGATGGGTGATCGGTCCCTCGAGCTGCACGTCGCAATCGACGGACCGCGACTGGAGGTCGTAGACCCGGAGCCACTTCGATGTGCTGCCAACGACGACCTTGCCTTCGGGCAGGACGGCCGGCGACGCAAAGTGATCGGCCTTGCCGTCTTCGTTGCGCGTCCAACGGGCCTGCAGGCGATCGTCGAACGGCAGCGTCGGAAAGAACTGCAGGACCTTGAGCTGCGGCTGGCAGGGGCCCCAATTCGTCACCGCCACCAAAGGCGTTTCGGGGGAGGAGAAGCCGTCGATCGGTGCGTCCAGGATCGCGGGCGTCGAGCCGGGCAACCCGAGCTGCTGATAGAGCGGCGGCACGGTCCCCGGCTCTCCGATGCCCGCGATGAAGTCCCAGATGTCCCAGGGGCTGGGCCAGTCACTACCACCGCCCTCGAGGCAGATGCCGCCGACCTGATGGCGGGCGAAGAGGTCGCCTGTGTCCGTATAGACCAGCAGCTCGTGCGGGCTGTACTCGTCATCCGTCACGTCCGGATGGTCGTTGGTCAGGTAGCCGTGCACGAAGAGGAAGGTTGCGGCGATATTCGACCAGACCTTGACCGAGCCTCCTCCGAAGCCACCCACGCCGCCGGCGGTGCCGGCCGGCAGCCGCTCCGTCCAAAGGACCTGGCAATCCGGACTGATCAGAGCGAGCTCGGTGGCGATGGTGTCGCCCGCCATCTGCCGGTGCACCAGGAACGCAACGTCGCCTCTTGGCAGGACTGCCGGCGTCGAGTCGAAGACGCCGTCGCGGAAGGTGACCGTGCAACGCAGCGTGCCATTGCGGTCGACCGGGTAGAAGTGCCCGTTCGAGGTGCCAAGGTAGACCGTGCCGTCGTTGGCGACCGCCGGCCCTCCCCAATCCACGCGGCCGTTGAGCTCGAGCTCCCACAGCGGACGCGGACTGAGATTCGTCTGCACCGCCATGAAGCTCTTGTTGCCCATGCTGCCGTACGCCTGATCCCAATCCCCTTGCGCCACCGCCACGCGCGCGCAGAGGACCAGGAGAACCACCGTCAACCCTCTCGTCCACTGACTCATCGTCCCGTCTCCTTTCGAGAAAGATCCGTCGTCAGGAGACAAGGCGGAATACGGGGCCGAGAGGGGCCACCGACCCCGATCAGCCGGGGCGGGAGGGCGGGCCCTGGGAGCGCCGGCGTCCCGCCGGCTCTTCACGAGCCTATGGATGAGGCGGGGTTGCCCACCGCCCTCATCTTTTTCTCCGCCCCGGTATATTCTCATCTCTACCAATGAGCAGACATTCGCCTGGCAGCGCCGTCGCCTCAGCGGCCTCTTCTTCCTTGCCGCGTTCAATCGCGTGGCGCTCCCGAGGTTACCTCCCCCATTTCGACCAACCCCAGCTTTTGCAGTCCCTCACCATTCGCCTGTACGACGCCGTTCCCGAGACTGTGCTCGAAGCGTGGAAAGCCGAGCTGTCCCACCAAGGTCGTGCTGACGCCAGCTCCCAGGATGTCGAGATCCGCAAACGTATCGCCCGCTACGAGGATGCCGGCCACGGTGCCTGCTGGCTTCGCGACAAACGGATCGCAGCTCTCGTGGAAAATGCGCTGTTGCATTTTGATGGCCAACGCTATCGGCTGATCGCATGGTGCGTCATGCCCAACCATGTCCACGGCCTCATCGAGACGCAGGAGGATTGGCCTCTCGCGACCCTTGTGCACTCCTGGAAGTCCTACACCGCTCATAGAGCCAACCAGATCCTGGGCCGCTGCGGCGAGCTCTGGTTTCGCGAGTACCATGACCGTTTCATCCGCGATGACCGGCACTTTGCAAATGCCGTCGCCTATATTGAGCAGAACCCAGTCAAGGCGGGACTCGCCGGCCTGCCGGAGGCATGGCGCTGGAGCAGTGCCTGGCGGAAGAGGAATGAGCCGTAAAGGCCCCGACACCAAGAGAGCAGCTTCGACATGCGGAGCCGAAGAGGAGTCAAAGCTACGGCTCCGTCTCTGAAGCCTCCTCTTCGTCCCCCCTCTCCCGGTAAGTGGTAGTGATCTGTATTGGTTCGTTGCACGGGATGTCATGCGGTCTCGGTTCATTGCCTAACTTATTCATAGTCTTATAGTTGGGCGTCTCGATCCGTCTCAACGATGAGCAGGCTGTATAATTCTTGACATGCGTTCCGGTTCCCTGTAGGTTCCCTTTGCCTGTCCACTACAGGAGACCAGAGCATGCCCAAGAGACTTACCGAGGCCGTCCTCCGTAGCCTCAAAACGGGCAAGACCCAGGAGGACATCCTACATTCCGTCACCCCCTCGGCCGGGATTCGTGTCACCCGCCACGGGCGCAAGACCTTCTTCATCAAGTACAGGTCGCCTACGGTCATCACGGCAACCGGACGCCCCGCCCAGAAGCGGCACTACTTCGGCGAGCACCCGAGTGGCAGGAGAGGGCAGGGGGTCTATCTGCCGCACCGCGCCTCAGATGGTGCGGGAGGTGAAGAACGTCCTCTCCTACGCCTACAGCTACGGCAGGGCACACGTGAAGGGAGTCAGGCATAATCCCTGCCTAGGGGTACCGGTCACTGTCCCCAAGAACAAGCGGGATCGTTGGTTGACCGATGCGGAGCTTAGAACCCTTCTTGCCGGTCTGCCGAAACTGAAAGACCAGAAGGCGGCAGATGTTTACACCCTGGTTCTCGCGGCGATGTGCAGGCCTGGAGAGGCCGCGTCAATTCGGGCAGAGGACGTGATCCTCGTCAATGGCGAGCGGGTATGGAGGCTTCCGGATACCAAGAACGGTAGAGATTTTCTCATTCCGCTGAGCGGCCCCATCGGAGAGATTATCAATCGGCGCTATCGTGAGGCTGGAGGACAGGGTCCGCTCTTTTGGGAGTACAAGACGGAGACGGAGTATCCCCATCAGCTCAAGAGGGCGAATCGGGTATTGCGTAAGCTGACGAACCTCGGAGACATCCGACCTCACGACTTCCGCCGTAGTGGTCGCACCCATATTTCCATGCTAGGTGTCAGGGATGAAGTCGGGGAAGCTCTGCTGAATCACGCTAAGGACGACCTGAAGCGAACCTATATCCTCTATGAATTCTGGAAGGAGCGCAAAGAGGCTCTTGCCCTTTGGCATGCGAAGCTTGCTTCTTTGCAGACGGCAGAATTAGAGATGGCGGCGTGAGATCTGAGGGGAGAGATGCCCAGACCGAAAAAGCTGTATTCGCTTAAGGAGATTCAGCGGAAGACGGGTATTAGTTATCCGACCCTCATCAAGTACGCTCAGGAGCATTCTGCTGAAATTCCGGCAGTTGGGGAGGGAAGAAGACGCCGTTATCCCAGGAACGCGCTCAAGATCTTTCAGCGCATCTATAGCAAGGGCCGGCCCGGCAGGAAATCAGGAGAAGCTTGGGGAGGAGCATCCCCGGCACCGGCAGCCCCCGCGGGTGCGCTCTTGGAAGAGGATAGACAACTGATTCGAGACCTCCTTGAGGCAATCAACGATCTGCGCGGCCTTTTGCGTGCGAGTAGCTCGGCTGGTACGGCACATTCGTCATGAGTCTTATAACAGCGCGCTCGGTCGGAGCCCCAAGCTGTCTGTCCTCCTCGGACCCTAGAGGGTAATCGAGTCTCTATCTCAATCTCGGTATAGGCGGCTTCCGCAGCAACCAATAGGTGCGCGCAGATAGCGGGGAAGGTCGGCCAAGCACCCCTGAAGACAGGGGCTGGGCCCGCAGCTCGTGAAACCGCTCCCCAGCGCCTCTGCCCTCCGCTTCTGCCGCTGCAAGCGTAAGGAAGCCGCTCCACCTTCATTCCCCCCTCGCAGGCCCACGCCGCTCCATGGCATTCGCCATCGAGCGTCCGCCTGTCGTCAAGGATGTTCTCCTGAACGTCCTCCAAGGCAGCCAAGAGATCGGGCTTGTTGGACGTCTCATGGATCAGGGCCTTCAGGGCGAGCTCTCGGAGACCTTGAGGAGTTTTCTGGCCGTAGACGAGCCTCCGCAGATCCTCCCTCAGATCCGGTAGGACGCGGCCGTAGGCCAGTATCGCGAGAACCGCCAGACGGTAGTATCTCGGCCTCGCTGGATCGGCCGGCGGACCTGAGTAAGGGAGCCTGAGGAGGTTGAAGGCCGAGGCGGGCTCTAGCACGCATGTAATAACGCGTAATAGGAATCCAACAAAGCATCGCTCCAACAATCACTCCTCCAACCGCTAAGAAAATGCCTATTCCTTCCCAAGGATCTACCGGGGGTAGGCTCGAAGTTGGCGACGTTGTATTAAGGGGAACGGGAATCGGTTGCTCAGGGCTTTCTTGGAGCAGTTGTTCTAAGGCGCTAGCCGCGTTGCCGCTGTATTGAAGGACGAATTGGTAGTGGCCAAAGTATTGGCTAACCGAGGCGGTGTCACTCTGGTCAAATACTGCCTCGGTGGTCCAAAACGTCTCCCCCCCGTAATTTACGAAAAGGTATAATAAATCGAACAAACTCACGGCGCAAGGGCTTGGCGGGATTTCTCCATACTGCCACCCTGTAATCATCTGACTGTCCATTACAGGCTCTTCCCAACTTAGACCTGAGTCCGTGCTACACGTGTAATAGGGATTCGCATAAACCATGGAGTTGGTCGTACTCTCGATTTCCCCACTCACATAATAAACGTACAGAGTGTTATCGCGGTAGAGCACGCTTGGGTACGTGCCACCTGTGATTTCCATATCTTGGAATCCACCGGGGGCGACCGACGCCACCGGGGCCCAAGTCTTACCGTCCTGGCTGGAGGTGAACGAGATGCCAATGCTGCTAGAACTAGCTACCAAATAAAAGACATAAAGGGTGCTGCCGTCGTAAACGACTGCTGGGCTGGTAGCGGCCTGCCCATCCATTCCTGAAGCACCGTTCGTCTCGGTCGACTGGGCCGAAGTCCAACTGGTGCCATCCGTGGTGGTGGTGAACCAGATATTGCCATCAGTGCCTGTATAAAAGACATAAAGGGTTGAGCCAAAAACAACTGCTGCCGGGCTGGTAGCCGGCTGCACGATCATCCCCGTGGCACCGTTTTGGACGAGTGACGACCCGTTACTCCACGACGACAGGGAGTCGAGGTTCGCTTCGACCCAACTGGCTCTTGTGACCCAAATCCCATTGTTTCCCCAGCCGTTGTAGAAGAGGTACAGCGTTGAGCCAAAAGCTACGGGAGCTACCGAAGTCGTTTTCATCAAGCCCAGGCCTGGGACCTCCGTCTGTTGTTCCGCTGACCAAGTCTGCGCTCCGTCGGGACTATAGACATATGTAACAATGTCATAATTTCCTTGGGAGGACGGCGTGTTGTAGAAGAGGTAGGCAAAGAAATCGTCATTCGTTCCGAAGGCGATCGCCTGGGGGCTGGAGCCCGGCGAAGGGGCTGTTTGTCCATGCGGAATCGCGCCGTACGTTGGACCGGTAACCAGAATCGGTAGAGGCATGTTATTTCTCCTGGAATGAGGAGACTACCTAATTTCCTCAGAACCTAACCTGGGCTCCCCTGACTTGCATAGATTTCGCGACAAAGAGTATACAACAGAGCGACAGTCCAGAAGCGGGCCGAACGCTTCGCGGGGTACCAGAGCCGGCGACGGCAAGAGGCGCCCATCCCCTCTCGTGAGAATGGCAGTGTCCGGGCGCTGCCAGCGCGCTCAGCCTCCGCTCGCAGCGCGCCGAGCTGCGCTTCCGCCACTTCGCGCCGAGCCTGCTCCTGCTCGATGCGGCCAAGCAAGTGCCCGAGTTCGGGGCCCTCGCGCAGAACGTCGGCCCAGAGACAGCCACACACGCAGAGGGTGGAGAGCACGCCGAGGCCCGCTCCCCACGCCACCCGGAGCGAGCGCGAGGCGAGAATTTGCCAGACCGGTACCGCCTCCAATCCAGAGACGGACAGCGGGACGATCAGAGCATTCAGAACCAAGGTGATCCCCACCCAGAGCAGGGCGAACCCGGCATGCCGGCGGGAGACCACGGCCATTCCGACGTAGACCTGTAGCGGTCGTGAGCATCGGTTCCCGGCGCGTGGCCCATGAGGAGCTTCCGAACCTCGCGGTCCACGCCCAGCTCGGCCGCCGCCGTGCCGAAGGCGTGCCGTGAGGCGTCGTACAGCCGGATGCCGGCGGAAAGCTCGGCGCGGGCCGCGACACGCTCCCAGAGTGGGCGCAGGCTCGGGAGGGGCTCGCCGTTGACGCTGGTGGGGCGAACGAACACCCACGGGCCACGCTTCTTTAAGCCCGCGAGCACCTCCAACGCAGCCTCTCCCAGGATCACCACCCGCGGGCCGGTCTTCGCCGCCTTGAGCTGCCAGGTGCGGGCCTTGACGTCGAGATCTTCCCAGCGCGCGGAGACCACCTCTCCCGGCCGCGCTCCGGTGAACAGGCAGAGCCTGAACGCCGCGACCGCCGCCGTGTCCTCTTCCTGTTCGAGAACGGCGCCAATACGCCCCAGCTCTTCCCGGGTGAGATCGCGTCCCCGGTGGGGCTCGGCGAAGCGGTCGTGGCGGGCGGCGGGGTTGCTCCGGTCCTGGGGGAACCACTGCCAGCGCTGAGCGAGTGCCCACGCCTTGGAAGCCAGGGAGAGCAGGCGGTTCGCCATGAAGGGGCGCTTCGCTCCCAGGTCCCGGTGGAGCTTGTCGAGATCCTGCCACGTCACGCTCTCCACGGTCCGCGAGCCGAGGGCCGGGAGGAGGTAGAGCCGGAAGAGGATCTCGGCGTTCCGGCGCGAGCTGGCGGACTTCTTGGAGTAGTGCTCGGAAAGGACGCGAGCGGCGAGGTCGGCGACGGTGGGCACCGTGTCAGGAGCCTGCCGCCGTGCCTGCCGCTGGGAGAGCGGGTCCTCGCCACGGCCCACGGCGGCCTTGAGCTGCCGGGCCTCCTCCCGCGCGGTCTCCACGGTCCACTCGCCGAACCTTCCGATGGTGTAGCGGCGCTCCCGGCCGCCGGCTCCCCGGTAGTTCAGCAGGAAGGACTTCACGCCGCCGCGCGAGACCGAGATCCCGAAGCCCTTGACGTCGGTGTCCCAGACGATGACGGCGCGGCCCGGTTCGACCTTCAGGGCGTCCACGGTGCGCTTGGTGAGCCTTGCCATTCCGATCCCTCCCCGCATACGCCCGAGGCCTGCTGATCCGATCCTGACTCAGCACTGACTCAGCAGATTGCGTCAAATCGGGTATGGCGGTATCATAGCACTGTGCAGAGGAAAGTGAGTAGGATCAAGGGTTTATAGGGGCCGGTCAAACCTGGTCAAGTGCGCCGCTGCCGATTCGTAATCAGCAGGTCATCGGTTCAATCCCGATCGTCGACCCCAGCGTAAACCAAAGAAGATAAAGAGCTTGCCAGACCCTCCAGCCTGAGACAGGGGCATCCGTAGGTACTACATAGTCCCTTACCAGTGAGATCTTCGCCAAACTGGTAGCGATTGTACGTCACTTTTCATGCAAGGGCCTCTTGGGCCAATTCGGGAATGAGGAACAGTCGCCTGAGCTTGAGCGCCGCGCAGACGACCCTCTGGCCAAGCTGAGTCAAGTAGTACCTGTAGGTGTGACCGATCTTCTTGACCAGACCGTGAGTGCGGAGCCGCTTGAGGATGCGAGCGATCTGTCCGCTGCTCATCCCAGGCAAGAAAGCCTGCAAGTGACGATTGTGGAAACCGCTGATGTCGAGCTCACCTCGGACGATCACTTCAAAGACGGCGCGATCAGTGCTGTCGAAGAGGTTGAACCCGCGCTGTGTGCGCTGCCCATCGTGGACACGCTTGGAGATCTTCTCCAGATTCTTGATCCCGGCGGTCGGATCTTCCAGAGCCGAAAGGAACTCGAGATAGCGCCGGTTTGCTGCTCTCATCAACTCCTGGAGGTCAGGCAGACTATAGATGGTCTTCTTGACCGGGGCGTTTTTCATCTCCCAGGTGCCATCTCGGTGTTCCACCCTGCGGTGGTGCTTAAAGGATGTCACGTCGTTGCTGGTCGTCTCGATGCGGAGAACGCGGCCCAGTTTGTCGTACATCTTGATCGAATTGGGGCCCATGTGGTGCTTGATCCGAGTCCCCTCGATCCGGGTATGGAAGTCATTGCCGATCTCGACCTTCGAGCGCTCATCGAGCTTGCGGCCAAGAAACGTCGCCACGTTGTCTGGTTTTACCGTATGGATGGCAGTACGGACCAAAACCTCGTAGAGAGATTCGAGGTCGGCCTTGCTGCGAAAGATGATGTCCGTGGAGTACTCAATCTGCATCACGCTCCAGTGATAGCCGCCCTTGAAACGGACGCCGACCGGGCACAGCCATGTGGCGACTCGGTCAAGGATGCCGTGCAACCCATCCACGCGCATGTCGTCGGCCAGCTTTTGGGCCTGCTCAAAATCGGCGATCTCGACAAGGGCGTTATCAGCCATCTGGAAGCCGATCCCGGCTTTCTTCAACTGGCTTGCCAACCGGTTGTGGCCGTTGTAGTAGAACTGCAGACGAAAAGGAGCCCAGGTCGGCACACGCAAGTAGCAGAGTCCCAGACCCTCCCAGACGAAGTAGAAGTAGTAGTGGAGGCACTTCGCCTCGGTCGACTTCAGGAAGGTCTTGCCGGTCTTCTTGTCGTGCCAGGGCCTGAAGGAAGAGCAAGGCTCCATAGCCGAGAAGATGTGGACCAGGCCCGGGTGGTCACCGCGCTTCCCCAGAATCTCCTTGATCCGCTCCTCTTTGCGAAAGTTTCTCCGCCTGATGAACTCTATCGTCAGGCCCGCCTCGGCGGCCAGGCGTTCAGCGTGCTTGCGGATCTCATCGCGCAGCGGCTCGGCAAACCGGGTGTAGTCGAAGATCCGGATGCCTTGGGAGCCAAGATAGGCACTCATCGCTCCAGCATGGCAGATCTCAGGCAGAGTCCCCGTGATCACGACCCGGTCAAAGCAGGAAAGAACTCCCAAAATCTGGTCCGTATACCGTTCCGTCAACGCAACCATCAGCGTGCCCTCCAAAGATGCCGAAACACCTGCCTCGGCAACCCCAAGAGCATACCCTCTCTCTCTTTCCGCTACTTGTTTGGTTCCGGCTCGGCCGGGTTAGGTACTATCTCGGCCAAAGGTGCTACGGCACTCAGGAGGTACTACGCCGGTAGGGTGGAAATTTCGCTCCGTTCAAAAGGGAGGAGTACTGGCGGAGTTCCAGCGTGAGCGTAACCGGGGACCACCCCGGCGGGGGAACAATCTCCTGGGGTTGGGTCCGGACGGGGTAGCGGTTCAGATCGTTGCCGGTGGCGTTCCGGTGCCGCCGCCTAAGGCGATCCAGCGCGCCTTGGAGGCGGCATGAGTTCCGTTTTACTCTCAAGGTGGGACCGTAGGATCGATCCGGCGCGCGAGGGCCGAAAGCACACCCTCCTCCGCGCTTTCTCCCGTGCTCGCCGCCAGGTGCAGAATCCGCACGTACTCCACGTCCGCCCGCGCTCCGTGCCGCCCCTCCAGCGCATCATAGGTCTGCCGGAAAATCAGACTCGGAAACAGCGCCTCCCGGTACCGGTAGCGCGCGAAAGCTCGAAAGCTCCCGGCTTGCGGATCAACGACCAGATCAGGTGACGACAGTCGATGGCGGCGTGGCCGCGGCCCCGCAGGCGCTCCATCTCGGCTACCCGCTCACCGGCGAAGTGCACCTCGATCCGCTCCGCATACAGCCGAATGTCCACCCATTCGCCGATCAGACGCGAGACCACCGAGTAGACGTTGTTGGCCACCCGAAGCGTCGAAAACACGCTGACCCGCACCCGCTCCCGCCGGAAGTCGTCCAGGCGCAACGCCCTGCCCGGCCGCTCCCACCCCCCGAGCCAGCGGATCCTGGCCAGCCCCACCGAAAGCTTGAGCGCCCGGCGGGGCCGCGGGGACGAGGCCCAGACGAAGCTTCAGCGTCCCGCGGGGGGCCGGCCCGCCCTCTTCCTCACGCAGAAAAGAGCTGAGAAGCTGGGGCGGGCCACCTCCGACCATCGGACGCGCACAACCTTTGGAGCGGACGCCCACCGCCCCAACTGTCCGCCCGGTAGCTCCACGCCCGCCGCAGGGAGAGCTGCCGTTCCGCAGGAGCCACGGGCGCCGGCACCTCCAAGGGTATCTGTTTACCGTCAGCGGCACTTTTGGGGAAGGTTTTCCCTGGACACACGTCCGCGCTGGCCAGGCGACCTGACGAGGGCGAGCGGCTACCGACCTGGAGCCACGGATAACTCGTGGCGAGAACTGTTACGGTGGCTGTGACGCAGGAAGTATTGCCTCAAGCTTCGGTAGCTGGGGGCTGCGCAGAAGCTGGGGCAAGATCTCGAGTGTCCCGACTTGGTGTTGCTGAAATGTGCGCAGGGCACTCATCAAGACCGCTTGCGCCTGGGACCCCTCGGCCGTCCGATTTCCCCCAGATGTCTTGCGGTTGATGACCGCCGGGCGAATCCCTTGTTCGGCCGGCCAATTGGTCGCCTCCACATCCGTGCGTTCCAGGAAGACAAACAGCTGCTCCTGGTGACGTATCAAATGCTGAGCCAGACGCTGGTTGTCGGGGTTCGTGAACTGCCCCGACAGACGCCTTTCCATCTGGAGCTCCAAGTCCTGCTTGACCTTCTCCAGCGCCTCGCCGCTGAGCTTGCCCGCGTCCCGCTGATCTCGCGCCTCCAAGGCGGCCTGCAGGATCTCTTTCACCGCCCGAGGAAAGCGCACCGCACCCCCTGTCGCCTTCTCCAGCAGCTCCTCGCAACGGCGCAACAGATGCGCCAGACAGGTCTGATGAGTCGCTTCTTCAAATTTCTGATAGGGAGCCCAACCATCAGCCACCAGCACGCCGACAAAGCCCTCCCCCAGGACCTCAGAGGCCTCGGCATAGCCACGACCCGGCTGGATGCTGTAGACCGTCTCGCTGCGATTGGTGAACACCCACAACCACACGCTATAGCCCCCCTCCCGCCAGCCCGTCTCGTCCGGGTACACCACAGGAGAGCTCCGGATCTTCGCCTTCAGCTCCTCGTACAAGGGCTCCAGCTTCTTACTCATGCGAAGCAGCGCGCGGCACAGGGCCGAGCGCGACACAGACAGTCCAGCCAGCTCCTTCAGCAACGCGGCGATCTTGCCGTAGCTCAAGCCTCCGACCTTGTTGAGCCAGGCGGCGAGCCCCAACACGTTTGGACCGAGTTGCACGTTGCCGACCCGGAACGCCTGGGAAGTCTGGCGCGGGTGACGCCCCACAGCTTCCCGGCCACATGCCGAGCACTTCCCATAATGGAGGATGAACTCCGTCGTCACCGGCCGAATCGGCGGCAGATCGGTCTGATACTGGCGAGCTTCGCCCTGCGGAATGACCTGACCCCCACAGTGCTCACAATACAGCGGGCACTCCACCACGATGGTTTCGTCGACGTGATCGGGCACAGCTCGAGTCGCTTGCTGACCATATTGATCCCCGGCTTTGCGCCCTGGAGACTTGGGATCCTCGCTCGGATCTCCCTTCGAGAAGGGGGCAGCCTGGCGTTTGCCCCGGCGCCGTAGCTCCTCGACAAGTTTCTCCAGATCGACGATTCGGCGCTTCAGGTGCGCAATCTGGCGCTCCTGCTCCTCCACCCGCTGGCGAAGCTCACCGTTGTCTTGGCGAAGCTCAGAGTTCTCTTGAAGGAGTTCCTCGTAAGTCGGCATGCCTGAAAGACATTAGACCATGCCGAGAAGAGAACTTCAAGCCCTTGCGGACGTGCCACCGCTCGGGGAAGGCGGCACTAGGGCGGTAAACAGATACCTTCAAATTTCTGATAGGGAGCCCAACCATCAGCCACCAGCACGCCGACAAAGCCCTCCCCCAGGACCTCAGAGGCCTCGGCATAGCCACGACCCGGCTGGATGCTGTAGACCGTCTCGCTGCGATTGGTGAACACCCACAACCACACGCTATAGCCCCCCTCCCGCCAGCCCGTCTCGTCCGGGTACACCACAGGAGAGCTCCGGATCTTCGCCTTCAGCTCCTCGTACAAGGGCTCCAGCTTCTTACTCATGCGAAGCAGCGCGCGGCACAGGGCCGAGCGCGACACAGACAGTCCAGCCAGCTCCTTCAGCAACGCGGCGATCTTGCCGTAGCTCAAGCCTCCGACCTTGTTGAGCCAGGCGGCGAGCCCCAACACGTTTGGACCGAGTTGCACGTTGCCGACCCGGAACGCCTGGGAAGTCTGGCGCGGGTGACGCCCCACAGCTTCCCGGCCACATGCCGAGCACTTCCCATAATGGAGGATGAACTCCGTCGTCACCGGCCGAATCGGCGGCAGATCGGTCTGATACTGGCGAGCTTCGCCCTGCGGAATGACCTGACCCCCACAGTGCTCACAATACAGCGGGCACTCCACCACGATGGTTTCGTCGACGTGATCGGGCACAGCTCGAGTCGCTTGCTGACCATATTGATCCCCGGCTTTGCGCCCTGGAGACTTGGGATCCTCGCTCGGATCTCCCTTCGAGAAGGGGGCAGCCTGGCGTTTGCCCCGGCGCCGTAGCTCCTCGACAAGTTTCTCCAGATCGACGATTCGGCGCTTCAGGTGCGCAATCTGGCGCTCCTGCTCCTCCACCCGCTGGCGAAGCTCACCGTTGTCTTGGCGAAGCTCAGAGTTCTCTTGAAGGAGTTCCTCGTAAGTCGGCATGCCTGAAAGACATTAGACCATGCCGAGAAGAGAACTTCAAGCCCTTGCGGACGTGCCACCGCTCGGGGAAGGCGGCACTAGGGCGGTAAACAGATACCTGCTACCCAGGCGGTTGAGTGTGATAAGCGCCCTACAATTCTCTATCTTAGATCCTTCCGCGAAGATTCGAGAAAGAGCAGTCAGAATTCCCCATCCTCTCACAATATGCTAAATACGGAATTCTGGGTCAACAAGCGGCCGTGGGCCTTTGAGGAGCTTGTTTGCTCTGGGTTACAAGAACTTGGCCCTGTTGTTGCGTTTGGGAGACCCGACAGATTGGCTCCACCCCTTGGCGCATACCGCGACTATGTCCCTCCCGGAGAGTGGATGAACCACTTTATTGAACTCGCTGCCAGAAGTGATGTCGTGTGTATAACGATAGGAGATACTCCGGGGCTACTCTGGGAATTCGAACACATTAACTCTACGAAGGAGCCTTCGAGGACTGTTCTCTTTGTGCCACAGCCGAGGCCCTTCAATTTCGACGAGACATGGAAGCGCTTCTCGGAGAGTATTGCCGAGCGGCTGCAAGTGAAGTTGCCACTCGGCCTGCCTAAGGAAGCTATCGCTGTTAAATTTGGAGAAGGCTGGAAGCCCAGCCTGGTCGTCGGTAAGCCCGCAGGATTCGAATATCGGCGGATAGTGGGGCGTATTGTGAATGAGATATATGATAGCCGACGTGGACTGACTGCTAACCCGGCGCCTGCAGCGGACGCCTTGCGGCGCCGCTGAGGCGCATCACGTTGCTGCGACACGATGTCGCTTTATATATGAAGTTGTTCCCCTCGCAGTCAGAGACGGAACCACCCGTACCACCGGGTGAACCTAGGGGCCTGAATAAAGAGCGGCTCCGACAATGTACAGAGGCACGCGCAAGCGTGCGGGGCGGGAACCGTGAGGGACCTGCTCTCCTGGCAGCCACAAGCCGGGCAATGGCTAGGTAGCGGGGTATCTGTTTACCGCCCTAGTGCCGCCTTCCCCGAGCGGTGGCACGTCCGCAAGGGCTTGAAGTTCTCTTCTCGGCATGGTCTAATGTCTTTCAGGCATGCCGACTTACGAGGAACTCCTTCAAGAGAACTCTGAGCTTCGCCAAGACAACGGTGAGCTTCGCCAGCGGGTGGAGGAGCAGGTGTAGACGCCCGCCTTATTTCGTGACCGCCGCCTGAGTTTTTCCCAGTTTTCAGCGTGGTCAGGTAGATTCGTCGGCGCAGGAGTGCGGGACGATTTTGCCTGTGGAGAGGTCGGGCAAGGCAAGCGAAGCCCGCCGGGCTCTCCTTGTGTCTTTTGGCGGACCGGGGATGACCCGACGGGCTTCCGAGAGGAGGCCATGTTAAGTCTGAAGGGCGTGGGCTGCAAGCAGTATCGAGAGCAGATGGACGGCGGGGCGGTTCCCGAGCTGAGCTGCCCGGATCCGGATTGTCAGAGGACCCGTCTGCGGGGCCACGGCTCCTACAAGCGCTTCCTCGCAGGAGTGCTTCAGGCCTTGCGGCGGGTGCGGTGCCCGCGTTGCAGGGTCAGCCATGCGGTGTTGCCGGAGGACGTGTGCGCCTATCGCGATTTGACCTTGGCGGCCGTGGAGGCGGGTCTGGCTGCGGGGAGTCCGAGCGAAGGCGCCGAGGTTTCAGGGCAGTGCGGCAGTTCGGGGGTGCGGCGGGTGCGGGGTTGGCTGCGCAGCGCGCACGAGCCCTTTGCCGCCAAGCTGCAGGCGCTGCTGGGGCCAGTGCCGGCTCCGTGGTGGCGGGGGGCGCAGGAGGTGGTGGGCCAGGCGGCGGGTTGGTTGACGCGGCTGCGGCACTTTCTGTGGTCGTCCTGGGGCTGCTTTTTCGGCGGAGTGAGCGGACTGTTCCGCCACGGCCGGCCGTCCTGGCGGTCAGGGGAGGCCTCTCCATAGGTTGGTAACTACCCATCGCAGGGTTCTGCCACGAAGCTACTGGCGGGGGCTGTGGGATGGTCCCAGAGCCCGATTGCGGAGACTTCGTGCGATGGATGAGAGCCAAAGAGAGCAGATTGCGTTGTTTCGCCACAGCGTCATTGCCGAGCTGATCAGCCGGCCGTTGGCGCCACGCGAAAAAGAGAAGCTGTTGTGTGCGATCGCGGAAAAGACGTGGACGATCCCGGGCAGCGCGCGCAGCCACGTCGGCCGTTCGACGGTGCGAGATTGGCTCGAGCTGTACCAGATCCATGGGTTTGAGGGGCTCAAGCCGGGCCCGCGTACCGATGCCGGGCGCTCGCGGGCGATCCCGGAGGAGGTGCAGGATCTGCTGCTGGCGCTGCGGGCCGAGCGGCCCGGTGCTTCGCTCGACAGCCTGATCCGCGCCGTGCATCTGTGCGGCCGCTTTGCGCCCAATCTGCGGCTGTCGCGCAGCAGCGTGCACCGCTTCTTCGCCGCCCAGGCGGTGCCGGCCCGCCAAGGGTCCAGCGCCGAGCCGGACGCTTTGGCTTTCACCTTTCCGCATGTCAACGACCTGTGGACCTCCGACCTGATGCACGGGCCCCGCCTGCTGGTGCCGGGGCGCAAGGACGGCGGCAAGACCTACCTCTACGCCTTCCTCGATGACGCCTCGCGCATGGTGCCGTTTGCCGCCTTCTACCTGGCCGAAAACGCCGCCTGCTTCCAGGACGCTCTGAAGCAGGCTCTGCTGCGCCGCGGCCTGCCGCGACGGCTCTACTGCGACAACGGCGCCACCTTCCGCACCCACCACCTGCAGGTCATCTGCGCCACGCTGAACATCTCCCTGGTCCACTCCCGGCCCCACAAGCCGCGCGGTCGCGGCAAGATCGAGCGCTTCTTCCGCCACGTCCGCACCGCCTTTGTCCCCCACCTCACCAGCGAGGTCCTCGCCGATCTGGCCCAGCTCAACCGCGTCTTCTGGGCCTGGCTGGAGGGCGAGTATCACCAGACTGCCCACGGCGGCCTGGACGGGCAAACGCCTCTGGACCGCTTTCTGAAGGACCAGGCCCTGATCCGCCCGGCCCCCGAGCACCTGGAGGCCTGGCTGCGCATGAAGGTCACCCGCCGGGTCGGCCGCGACCGCACCGTCCACCTCGACGGCCGTCTCTATGAGGCTCCCGATGGCTATGCCGGTGAGACCGTCGACGTCCTCTACGATCCCTATGACCCCGCCCGGCCCGTCCACTTTTGCCGCAAAGGCCAGAGCGCCGAGCTGCCTCTGCGCCGGCTCGACCTCGCCACCAACGCCACCCTGCGCCGACTCGAAAGAAACAGCGAGCCGGCCAGAGAAGCGCCCACCACCGGCATCAGCTACCTCGAGCTCATCGCCAGAAGTTCTATCAGGGGGAGCCCCAGTGAACCTCTATACCACCGCCTTCGGCTTCACCCGGCCGCCCTTCCACGGCCCCCTCACCGCCGACTCTCTGTTTCGGCCTCAGGGGCTCGAAACCCACAGCCGTCTGCGCTACCTGGTCGACTCCAGGGCCATCGGCCTGCTCACCGGCGAGCCGGGCAGCGGCAAAACCACCGCCCTGAGGCGACTGCGCGACGATCTC
>CAWJGT010000021.1:0-105186 GCA_963842525.1 uncultured Holophagales bacterium | reverse complement strand
GGGGGACGTAGAGGAGGCGATCTACGGCGACACGGGCAGGGTGGGGTGCGGAAAGGTCGGCGGGGCGCAGCATGCTGCGCCCTTACAGACTGGCCAGCGAGATGCCGCATCGACCTCGCCTGGAACGCTCCGCCTGCGTCCCCCCTCTCCCGGGGGAAGGGAGTGCGATGAGAGAGGGGGACAGGGGGTGAGGCCTCAGCGCGCGGTGGCAGCCTGGTAGAAGGCCGCCAGGTCCTGCTTCAGGCGGACCAGCGAGGGCTGGTGCAGGTGGTCCGGACAATGCGACAATCCAGACGAAGAGAGAACGATGGGGCTCGCCCGTGAATCCAGGTAAAATCGCAATCCAGGAACCATGAAGACACTCCCCGGCAAGTGTTGGCGCATGTCAGAGGCGCCGAAGCATGAGGGCCCTCGAATGAAGAATCGTTCGGCTCACTCGTGCATTGGGTACCTTGCCATGGCGGGCGGCGCCCTGGGCCTGCTTCTGGCCCCCATCATGGTCATCATCAAGTACATGACAGGGTGGGCTGTCATCCCGAGACCGATATGGGTTGGTGCCGCCCAGGAAGCGTTGGGCGGCCTGCTCCAGTTTGCGTCGCCGCCAGGGCTTTGGATGGCATATGGCAGTGTCTATACCATGGCGTTGGTGCTCATGCTGGTTGGCCTTATTGGATTGTCCGCCCAGATGAGAGATACCCAGGGCCGGATTCGAACCAAAGGGTATTGGATTGTCCTGGCGGGACTGTGCATGGTGATTCCGGGTGACGCGATCCACACGTGGACGTGGCATCAGAATAGCCTGGCCATACCGACTCCGGGAACCAACCCCGTGGCCAACACGGCGTACGCGGTGCACATGATGGGGATGAACTTCATCATGGTTGGCTCGATGATGGTGGGCGTGTCCGCGTTGCGGCGGAGGTTCCTGGCGCCGTGGCTGGCGTGGTCGTTTGTTCTGATCTTTCCGTCGGCTGTCGTGGCGTCCATTACGGTCCTTCCGACGACGCCGAGTGGTGCGCTCTGGTTGTTCAGCGTGATGATGATCGCTTGCGGATACTTCCTCGCCACGGGCAAATACAGCGACTGGTTGCCGCCTGACACCGCTCCGGCCCAGGGCTCACACCCTGGGCTACCGAAGGGCGCCCTCCGGGCTCGCCAGAGCCGAGGATCCCAGAGCCCGGAGGGCGCAACTGGGTAAGCCCCGGGTGTCAACCCCGGGGCGAGCGGGCGCGTCACGGTCGCCGGGGAGGCCCTTCGAGCGGGGATCGAGCAGAGGGGCTCATGGTATCTTTGGCGTCCTGCCATGCCAAAGAACCTGCTCTTCTACCTTGTCCTTCTGGCCCTCTTCGGCACGGGCATCTATGCGATCCTGAGCTTCGGCGCGCGCCTTACCCCGGAGGCGGCCCAGGAGGCACCTGCTGCGTCCCTCCAGGGCTCCTCGGCGGCGCATGCGGATGGGAAGGCGCCCGCGGGCGGGCCTGTTCGGGCCTTCGTCGAGAACCTGAAGCACCCGCTGAGCCTCCTGCTCCTCCAGGTCCTTGTCATCGTTGCCGCCGCGCGGGTGCTGGGCAGCCTCTTCGCCAAGATCCGGCAGCCTCGCGTGATCGGCGAGATCGTCGCGGGGATCCTCCTCGGCCCTTCGCTGCTGGGCCTCTTGGCACCCGGCGTCCAGGGGTTCCTGTTTCCTGCCACGTCGCTCGGATCGCTCCAACTGCTCAGCCAGGTCGGCGTCATCCTGTTCATGTTCGTGGTGGGGATCGAGCTCGACGTACAGCTCCTGCGAAAGAAGGCGGACGCGGCGGTGCTGGTCAGCCATGCGAGCATCGTCGTGCCCTTCTTCCTCGGCACCGCTACCGCGCTGCTGCTCTACCGCTCTCTCGCGCCCGCCGGGACCCGGTTCAGCGCGTTCGCCCTGTTCCTCGGCGTGGCCATGAGCATCACGGCCTTCCCGGTGCTGGCGCGCATCCTCGAAGAGCGCAAGATGACCACGTCCTTCCTCGGCAGCACCGCCATCGCCTGCGCAGCGGTCGGCGACATCACTGCCTGGTGCCTTCTCGCCGTCGTGGTCGCGCTTGCGCACTCAAGCGGGCTGAGCGGCGCGCTGATGACCATCGTCCTCACCCTGCTGTTCATCGCCGGGATGTTCTTTGTGGTCCGGCCGCGGGTGGCCCGGCTGGTGGGTGAGCGGCCGCCGGACGAGAGCCGCAGCGGCGGGCTCCTGGCGGGAATCCTCCTTTTCGTCTTCATCTCGGCCCTGTGCACCGAGGTGATCGGCATCCACGCCCTGTTCGGCGCCTTCCTCGCCGGCGTGTGCATGCCGCCGAGCCCTGGCCTGCGGAAGTACCTGCGCGAGCGGCTCGAGACCTTCAGCTCAGTCTTCCTGCTGCCGCTCTTCTTTGCCTTCACAGGTCTGCGCACGCAGATCGGCCTGCTCGACGACTGGCGGAGCTGGCTGACCTGTGCGGGCATCATCGCGGTGGCGATCGCCGGCAAGCTGGGAGGCAGCATGCTCGCGGCCCGCTGGACGGGGATGGCCTGGGGCGATTCCTTCGCTCTCGGCGTGCTGATGAACACCCGCGGCCTCGTCGAGCTGATCGTGCTCAACGTGGGCTACGACCTCGGTATCCTGTCGCCGCGCATCTTCGCCATGCTGGTCCTGATGGCGCTCGTCACGACCTTCATGGCGTCGCCGGTGCTCGACGCGTTCGGCATGCTGCGCCGGAAGACCGCGGCGTCTGCCGAGCACAGGATCGCGGTGTAGGAAACATCCGGCATAGAATCCGGCCATGAACACCGCCGCCAACGTCGCAGTCGCGGTTGTAGCACTCCTCCACCTCTATTTCATGGTGCTCGAGATGTTCCTCTGGACGAAGCCCTTCGGCCGGCGCACGTTCGGGCTGTCTGCCGACTTCGCGAAGCAGTCCGCGGGCCTGGCCGCCAACCAGGGGCTCTACAACGGCTTCCTCGTGGCCGGCCTGGTGTGGGGTTTGGCCGCCGGCGAGGCGGGCTTCTTCCTGAAGGTGTTCTTCCTTGCCTGCGTGGTCGTCGCCGGCATCTTCGGCGCGGTGACGGTCAACCGTCGGATCCTCGTGGTCCAGGCGCTGCCGGCGGTCGTTGCTCTGGCCCTGGTGTTCCTCGCCAAGCCGTAGGGCCTGCTCACTCGACCCTGGCATCCTTCTCGCTACCTGCCGGGCTCGAAGGGAGGAGGCCTGATGCCTCGGCAGTACAGCATGGGCGGCCGCGCCACAGCCTCGGCAGGGACGGGAGCGCCGGGCGGCACGCCTCCGGCGCCACGGTCGCTGCGCGAGCGCTTTGGCGCGCTGCGCAACCTGCCGCCGTTCCTGAAGCTCATCTGGCAGACCAGCCCCGGCCTCACCGGGACCGACCTGGCGCTGCGCCTGGTCCGCGCCCTGCTGCCGGTCGCCACCCTCTTCGTCGGCAAGCTGATCATCGACGAGGTCGTCCGCCTGGCCGGGATCGAGAGCGCGCCCGGGAGCCTGCGAGCCTGGTTGGCCAGCGGCCTGCTCGGCCATCTCGGCTGGCTGCTGGCCGCCGAATTCGGCCTCGCGGTGCTGTCCGACGTGCTGGGCCGCATCGTCTCGCTGGTCGACTCGCTCCTGGGCGAGCAGCTCACCAACGCAACCAGCGTGCGCCTGATGGAGCATGCGGCCACGCTCGACCTGGAGGACTTCGAGGACAGCGAGCTACAGGACCGCCTCGAACGCGCCCGCCGGCAGACCACGGGCCGGATGGGCCTGATGAGCCAACTGTTCGGCCAGGCGCAGGACATGGTGACCATCATCAGCTTCGCCGCCGGGCTGGTGGTCTATGCACCCTGGCTGATCGCGCTGCTCATCCTGGCGCTGGTGCCGGCCTTCCTCGGCGAGGCCCATTTCAACGCCCAGAGCTATTCGCTCAACTACACCCGGACGCCGGAGCGGCGGGAGCTCGACTACGTGCGCCAGACCGGCGCCAGCGTCGAGACCGCCAAGGAAGTAAAGATCTTCGGCCTCAATGCCTTCCTGATCGAACGCTACCGCGCGCTGTCCGGCGCCATGTATCAGGACAACCGCAAGCTGGCGACCCGCCGCGCCGGTTGGGGCGGCCTGTTGGCCGCCGTCGGCACCATCGGCTATTACGTGGCCTACGCCTTCATCGCCTGGCGGACCTTGCGCGGCGACTTCAGCATCGGCGACCTCACCTTCCTCTCCGGCTCCTTCCGCAGGCTGCGCAACCTTCTCGAAGGCCTGCTGATCGGCTTTTCGCAGGTGGCCGGGCAGGCGCTCTATCTGGACGACCTGTTCTCCTTCTTCGAGATCGAGCCGGAGATCGTCTCGCCGGACAACCCGCGGCCCTTTCCGAGGCCGATCCGCAAGGGTTTCACCTTCGAGGACGTCGGCTTCCGCTATCCCGGCGCCGAGCGTTGGGCGGTGCGCCATCTGAGCTTCACCCTGCAGGCCGGTGAGGTGCTGGCCCTGGTCGGCGAGAACGGCGCCGGCAAGACGACTCTGGTCAAGCTGCTGGCGCGGCTGTACGACCCTGACGAGGGGCGGATCCTGCTCGACGGCCACGACCTGCGCGAGTACGACGTGGGCGCGTTGCGCGCCAACACCGGTGTGATCTTTCAGGATTTCGTGCGCTATCACCTCACCGCCGCCGAGAACATCGCGGTGGGCCGCATCGAGGCCCGCGGTGACCGCACGCGCATCGCCGCCGCCGCCGCGAGCAGCCTCGCCGACGAGGTGATCCACAAGCTGCCGGAAGGCTACGATCAGATGATCGGCAAACGTTTTCGCACCGGGGTCGACCTCTCCGGCGGCGAGTGGCAAAAGATTGCCATTGCCCGCGCCTACATGCGCGACGCCCCGGTGCTGATCCTCGACGAGCCCACCGCCGCGCTCGACGCCCGCTCGGAATTCGAGGTGTTCCAGCGCTTCAAGGAGCTGAGCGAAGGGAAGACCGCCGTGCTGATCTCGCACCGGTTCTCCAGCGTGCGCATGGCAGACCGCATCCTGGTCCTCGCCGAGGGACAGGTCGAGGCGATGGGCACCCACGAGGAGCTGCTGGCGCAGGACGGCCGTTACGCCGAGCTGTTCGAGCTGCAGGCCACTGGCTATCGCTGAGCGATCGCCGCTCCGATGAAGGCCGCGCGCTATCGCTGCCTGCGAGCCGGGCTGAGTCGGGGCCACAGAAGCACCGTGCCCACGAGATACAGAAGGCCGATCGTCAGGGAGACGGCAGAAAAGGCCAGTTGACGCGGCATCACGGTGCCGGAGTCCCGTACGTATTGTGCCATCTCGGGCAGCAACGCGAGCCCGCGGAGGATGTAGATCGTGGCAATGGCCACCAGACCGGTCCGCAGCAGCGGCGGCCGTCGTCGCAGCAGCCCTGCCCCGGCAAAGGCATAGAGAGCGAAGACCACGAAGACCGCGGCCACGGCAAGCGTCATCGCGGCCGGGGCGAGAGAGCCCTCCTCGGCCTGGCGGGCCATCTCTTCGCCGGCTCCGAAGTACCGGTAGGCAGGCGGCCCCAGAAAAATGATGACGACATGGAGCACGGCCACGACGACGCTGAGCCAACCAGCCAGCGGCAGGATGCGTTCTCGTTGCATGGTCAAGATCCTACAACGACGTGTCTCCCCGGAATGACAGGCGCGTCCTCCGCAGGTGGCGAATGACGCCTGTCCCCAGGAGGAAGGAACAGATGGCACACGTCTTGCCCTGCCCCCAAGAATACGTTTGCGTTTTTTTGAGATGGGAGGATGGTATGAGAAGGAGCCTCGCAGTCCTGGCTTTTGTGGTCCTGGTGACAAGCGTTACGGCCGGCGCCCAGGAGCGCGCCGCAGAAACTCCGGAGGTCTCGTCCGAGATTGCGGTGACCCTGGTAGAGATCCCCGTCGAGGTGAGGCGCGGCAGCGATCCGGTCAAGGGGCTCACCGCCGCCGATTTCGAGGTCCTGGAACAGGGCCGCACCCTGCCGATCGTCGCGTTCGAGACGGTCGACCTGGAGCTCCGGGGCAAGCCGGGGGCGCCCACTCCTGCCGCCCCGCCACCGTCCCCGGCCGCCCGGCGGCATCTGTTGTTCCTCTACGATTTCGCCTTGAGCCGCCCTGAACGGCTCGCCCATGGGGTCACCGCCGCCCGCGAGCTCGTCGCCACCGGCCTGAATCCCACCGACATGGTGGGGATCGCGATCTATCTCCCCAAGGGAGAGCTCCAACTGCTGCTCAGCTTCACGTCCGACCGCGCCGCCGCGACCCGGATCCTCGCGGCCCTCGAAGGAGTGTTGACGGGGAAGGAGCTCACGGAGGCCGATCGAGCGAACCCGGACCCGCTGCGGCTGACCGGCATGGGCGCCCGGGACCTTCTCACCCAGTCCTGGCGCCTCGACGACCGCAACTTCGCCTCGGACATGCTCGCCAGCCTCGGCAAGATGGACGGCACCTGGGGCTCGTTCCTGCAGCACAACATTCTTTCCCACTCGTCCGTGCTCCACAAGCCGCACATCGAGGCCCGCCAGCGCAGTCACGTCGCGACCATGGCCGAGGGTATGGCCGGCCTCGCCGACGTTCTGCGGTCCGTGGTGGGCAGGAAGTACCTGACCCTCTTCAGCGACGGGTTCCCCATGTCCATCGCCACCGACTTTCCCCAGAACATCGATGACCCGACCATGGGCGGCAGCTATCTGCTCGACAGGCTCGAAACCACGCTCGGGGACCTGCGGCGTTCGGGCTGGGTTATCCATTCCGTGGACCTCGCGGGGGTACGGCGGAGCGACGATCGTTCCGAGGGGCTCTTCTTCCTCGCCAATGAGACGGGCGGCACGCTGGTCGAGGGGACGAACCGTCTCGCCCAGGGATTGGACGGCGCGCTGCGGCGCAGCGCCCATAGCTACGTGCTCACCGTCCAGGCCGACGACGTGAAGCCCGACGGCGCCTATCACACCCTGAAGGTGCGGCTCCGCAACGCCGGCCGAGGCGTCGGCCTCCACCACCGCGGCGGGTTCTTCGCCCCTCTTCCGTTCGGCAAGCAGAAGGATGTCCAGCGGATCGCCGAAGCGGCCCGGCTGGTGGCAGGGGACGAGGAGCAGGACGATCTGGGGGTCGAGGTCGTCGCCGTGCCGCTGCGGACCGGCGCGCAGTCCACCTCCGTGGCAGTGCTGGTCGAGATTCCGGGACAGCGCCTCCTCTCCTCCGGGACGCGGATCGGGCTCGAGGTCTTCGGCTATGCCCTGGACGAGAGGGGGAGCAGCAGCGACTTTTTCGCGCAGGCCGTGGAGCTCGACCCGGCCAAGGTCGGGACCCGCCTTGCCCGGAGCGGCGTGCGCGTTCTCGGTAACCTCGACCTTCCGCCGGGACAGCACCTCCTGCGCGTGCTGGTCCGCGACCGCGGCAACGGGCGCCTGTCTCTCCTCTCGGTCCCCCTGCACCTCGACGAGACCTCCGCCGAGCCCGACCCCCGGCTCGAAGCCCTCTTCCTGTCGCCGGCCAACGATCCCTGGCTGCTCGTGCGCTCGGCCGAGGGGGCCTTCGACGTCCACGGCCGCGCGGTGCTGCCGGCCGCGCAAGCCGACCTTCCCGCGGCCGGCGAGGCACAGCTCCTGCTCGTCGGCCACGGCTTCACAGGCAAGGGCGCGTGGGTCAAGGGACGCATCCTCACCGCCGCGGGCAAACCCGCGACCGGCGGCGATGTCGAGCTGCTCGCCATCACCCCTGGCGAGGCCGGTCAGCCCGATCTCCTGACTGCGCGCCTGCGGACCGGCTCCCTGCCGCCCGGGAGCTACCTGCTGGAGCTGCGCCTGGGAGGTGACGCCGGCAAGGCCAAGGCCGTCGCGGCGCGGCGGTTCCAGGTCACCGCGGCTCCGGGAACCTGAGGCGGCGCCCGGAAGCGACTACCGGGCCCGGCCCGCCTGGCCGCAGAGGTCGAGCACCACCTCGACCCGCCGGTTCTTCTGGCGCCCGGCTGCATCGTCCGAGCCGTCCGGCTTGGCATTGGGTGCGACCGGGCGCTGCTCGCCCCAGCCCTGGGTGGGCGTCGTCGCGGGGAGCGCCCCCTGGGCTACGAGCCAGTCCTTGACCGTCCGGGCCCGCGCCTCGCTCAGCGTCTGATTGTAGGCGTCGGCGCCTTTGGCATCCGTATGGCCTTCGATCGTCGCCGGATGCTTGCCGGCCTTGGCGAGGAGGGGGACCAGGGCCCGCAAGGTCTCCTCGGCATCCGGCGAGAGCGTGGCCTTGTCGAATTCGAAGAGCGCATCCGAGACCATCAGGAAGCGCTTGCTGCACCGCTCCTCCTGAGCGCGGATCGCCTGGATGCCTTTCGGCACCTGGATCTCGCCCGGCTGCTGCCAGTTGTCCCGCGGCTTCTGGATCTCGCGCTGCGCAACGGCCGGCAGCGCCAGGACGAGCAACGCCGCGCCGGCGAGCCCCATGCGGCTGAAACGGATCATGGCTCTCCTCCTTCGAGATCCGGAGATTCTAGCCGAAAGCGGGTATGATCACCGCAGAGGCCCCTATCCTTGACGAGCTCCGAGCTGGACGCCATCAACGCCAGGGAGGCGGATCTTGCCCGCGCCAGCGATCAGGAGCTGGGCAACCGGGCTGGGGACCTGCGCCGGCAGGCCCGCGACGGCTCACCGCTGGACACTCTCCTGCCGGACTGCTTCGCGCTGGTGCGCGAGACCGCCCGGCGGGCGCTCGGCCAACGGCCCTATGACGTCCAGATGCTCGCCGGCATCGCCTTGCATCAGGGCAAGCTGGTGGAGATGCAGACCGGCGAGGGCAAGACGCTGGCGGCGGTCGCTCCCGTGGTGCTCAACGCGCTCACCGGCCGCGGCGTGCACGTCCTCACCTACAACGACTACCTGGCCCGCCGCGACGCCGCCTGGATGGGGCCTATCTACGAACGGCTTGGGCTCACCGTCGCCTGCGTCCAGGAGGGGCTCTCGACCGCCGAGCGGCAGCGGGCCTACGGCTGCGATGTCACCTACTTGACGGTCAAGGAAGCTGGATTCGACCTCCTGCGCGACGGCCTTTGCTTCGATCGCGGCCAGCAGGTGCACCGGCCTTTCCATCTCGGCCTGGTGGACGAGGCCGACTCGATCCTCATCGACGAGGCACGCATCCCCCTGGTCATTGCCGGCACGCTCGACGAGACGGGCGTCGACCTCGAGCGCCTGGCCGGCATCGCCCGCCGGCTCGAAGCGGGAAAGCGACTACGACACGGACGAGTACGCGCACAACATCTTCCTGACCGAGCACGGCGTGCACCGCGCCGAAAAGCTCCTCGGCTGCTGGAAACCTTTTTGTCGGCGAGAACGTGCGGTTGCTCGCCGAGGTGCGCAACGCCCTGCACGCCGAGGCCCTGCTGCGGCGCGACGTGGATTACATCGTCCGCGACGGCCGGATCGAGCTGGTCGACGAGCTCACCGGCCGCGTCGCCGAGAACCGCCACTGGCCCGACGGTCTGCAGGCGGCGTTGGAGGCCAAGGAAGGATTGCGCTGCGCAGCCGGAAGGCAAGATCCTCGGCTCGATCACCGTCCAGCACTTCCTGCGGAAGTATCCGCGGCTCTGCGGCATGACCGCCACGGCGCGGCCCGCCGCCACCGGAGCTGGCCCAGCGTCTACAACCTCGACAGTCGCGCCGATCCCACCGCACCGGCCGTGCATCCGCGTCGATCACCCCGACGTGATCTATGCCTCCACGGAGGCGAAGCGGCGGGCCCTCCTGGAGGAGATCGCCCGCACCCATGCCACCGGCCGGCCGATCCTGGTGGGCACGGTCAGCGTCGAAGAGTCGGAGGGCCTCGCCGCCGACCTGCGCCAGGCCGGGATCGCCTGCCGCGTGCTCAATGCCAGGAACGATGCCGAGGAGGCCGAGATCGTGGCCGAGGCAGGCGCCCTGGGCGCGGTGACGATCTCGACCAACATGGCGGGCCGCGGCACCGACATCCGGCTCGGGGGAGCGGGCGAGCTGCAGCGCGAGGCGGTCATGGCCCTCGACGGGTTGTACATCTTCGGCACCAACCGCCACGAGAGCCGGCGCATCGACGACCAGTTGCGAGGCCGGGCCGGCCGCCAGGGCGACCCCGGCTCGTCCCGGTTCATCCTCAGCCTGGAGGACAGCCTGCTGCAACGCTGCGGCATCGAGCGGCTGCTGCCGCCGAAGCTCCTGCAGGGACTGCGCGCGGCCGGTGAATCCGGAGAGGCGGACCGGGCCGTCGATCATCCGGCCGTGCGGCGCGAGGTGGCGCGCGTGCAGCGCATCGTCGAAGGCCAGCACGGCGATCTCCGTGCCCGGCTGCTCACCTACTGGCAGCTTCTCGAGCACCAGCGCTGCGAGCTCCAGGAGTGCGGACGGCGTCGACTGGGAGCGTGAAGGGCTGCGGGGTCCCTCCTCCACCTGGACCTATCTGGTCAACGACAATGTCTTCGGCAACAACACCTTCCTGACCCTGGCCAACCGGCCCTCCTTCGGCCTGTGGGCCGTCCTCGTCTGCTGGTGGATCCTGGTTCCCTGGGCGCTCGTCCTGCACTGGCGGCGCTGGCGGAAACGGTCCGAGCCGGAGAGCGATCTTCCGCCGCAGGACGACGAATAGCGGGTCTACGGCGTGCCGACATGACGCCGACATGTCCTGACACATCTGACACGGTCTGACACAGGCCGCCGGCGTCGCCTCTCCACGCGGCGCAAGTCCTTCACTTTCAGGTTTTTCTTGATTCTCGCCCCACTCACGGGGGCAGGCATGATCTATGATACTGCAAACCTTGAGCTTCGGAGGTTTGTGACATGAACGTCGGCCGGACAGGCGACGGCGGTCCCTATGTGAGGCCGGTCAGGTGAGGATGAACGGATTCGACAGCGACGTCTTCCTCAGCTACGCCCACATCGACGATCAGGCGTTGACCGAGGGACAGAAGGGCTGGATCTCGACCTTCCACCACGCTCTGGAGGTCCGCCTGGCCCAGCTCCTGGGCAAGCCGCCCAGGATCTTCCGCGACCCCAAGCTCCAGGGCAACGACTACTTCGCCGACGAGCTGTGCGAGAAGCTTCCCCACACCGCCTTGCTGGTCTCGGTCCTGTCGCCCCGCTACGTCAAATCGGATTGGTGCCTGCGCGAGGTCGAGGAGTTCTATCGCGCCTCGGAGAGCACCGGCGGCGTGCGTGTCGCCAACAAGGCACGGGTGTTCAAGGTGGTCAAGACGCCGGTTCCCTTGGAGCAGCACCCCTCGGAGCTCCAGGATCTGCTGGGCTATGACTTCTTCGTCGTGGAGCCCGAGACCGGCCGGCAGCGGGAGCTCTCGCAGATCGCCGACCCCGAGATCCAGCGCCACTACTGGACGCGGCTCGACGACCTCGCCCACGATATTTCCGACCTGTTGTCGATCCTCGAAAAGCAGGACGCCGCCGGGGAGGCCCCCGCCAGCCCCAGCCGCGGGGCGGTCTATCTGGCCGAGGCGAGCTTCGATCTCAAGGACCAACGGGATACGGTCAAGCGCGAGCTGCAGGAGCACGGCTGGACGGTGCTGCCCGACCGGCCCCTGCCCCTCTATGGGCCCGAGTGCGAGGCGTTCGTACGCGAGCAGCTCGGCCGCTGCAGCCTTTCGGTCCACATGGTGGGCCAGAACTACGGCGTGGTGCCCGAGGGGGCGACGGAGTCGATCGTGGCGCTCCAGCACGAGCTGGCCATCGAGCGCGGATCCGCCGGCGGCTTCTCCCGGCTGATCTGGATCCCTCCCGGCCTGGAGACCCGCGACGAGCGGCAGCAGCGCTTCCTCCAGCATCTGCAGACGGATTCCCGGCTGCAGAACGGTGCGGACCTCCTGGAGACGCCGCTCGAGGATTTCAAGGTGGCCCTCCACCGGCGGCTCGCGCCTGCCGCTGCGGCGCCCGAGCGGCCGGCGGATGGCGGGCCTACACGCATCTATCTCATCTGCGACCAACGCGACCTCGACCAGACGGCAGCCCTGGAGGACCACCTCTTCGGCCTGGGCCATGAGGTCATCCTGCCGGTGTTCGAAGGCGATGAGGCCATGGTGCGGCGGGACCATGAGGAGAGCCTGGCCCTCTGCGACGCCGTCCTCCTCTATTACGGCGCCGGCAGCGAGCTGTGGCTGCGCCAGAAGCTGCGGGAGGTGCAGAAGAGCGCCGCCTACGGCCGTACCCGGCCGATTGGGGCGCGGGGGGTCTTCGTGGCCGGGCCCGACAACCCGCAGAAGCGGCGGTTCCGCACGCACGAAGCCCTGGTGTTCCAGCAGATCGATGGCTACTCACCGGCGGACCTGGCGCCGTTCTTCCAACAGCTCCAAGGCAAGGTGGGGGTGCTCGCGTGATCCTCGACACGGCGGTCGGCTTCAATCCCTTCCCCGGCCTGCGCAGCTTCGAGCCCGAGGAGGAGCACCTGTTCTTCGGCCGCGAGCGGCAGGTCGACGAGCTGCTCGGACGCCTGCGCCGCACCCGGTTCCTGGCGGTGGTGGGCACGTCGGGGAGCGGCAAGTCGTCGCTCGTCCGCTCCGGGCTGATCCCGTCGCTCCACGGCGGCTTCATGGTCCAGGCCGGCTCGAGCTGGCGGGTCGCCATCTTCCGCCCGGGGGACGATCCCATCGGCAATCTGGCGACGGCGCTCAACGCACCTGCGGTGCTCGGCCGCGGCGGCGACCCGGAGATGGCCCAGGTCGACCGCTCCATCCTCGACGCCACCCTGCACCGCAGCACCCGGGGGCTGATCGAGTGCGTGCGCCAGGCGCGCCTGCCGGCCGGCGAGAACCTGCTGGTGCTGGTCGACCAGTTCGAGGAGCTCTTCCGCTTCAAGCGCAACCCGCGGATCAGCAACTCCCGCGACGAGGCCACGGCGTTCGCGAGCCTTCTCCTCGAGACGGTCCGCCAGGGAGAGGTTCCAATCTACGTCGTCCTCACCATGCGCAGCGACTTCATCGGCAACTGCACGGAGCTCCCCGGGCTGGCCGAGGCGGTCAACGACGGGCAGTACCTGGTGCCCCGGATGACCCGCGAGGAACGCCGCGCCGCCATCGTCGGTCCGGTGGCCGTGGGCGGCGCCGAGGTCGCGCCTCGCCTGGTGCTGCGCCTCCTGAACGACATGGGGGACGACCCCGACCAGCTCCCCATCCTCCAGCACGCCCTGATGCGGACCTGGGACTACTGGTCGGGCCATCACGGCGAGGACGAGCCCCTGGACCTGCGCCACTACGAAGCCACCGGCACGATGAAGGAGGCGCTCTCGCTGCACGCCGAGAAGGCCTACCTGGAGCTCTCCTCGGACCGCGAGCGCGAGATCGCCGAGACCCTTTTCAAGGCGCTGACCGACAAGGGCTCGGACGCCCGCGGGGTGCGCCGCCCGACACGGCTGGGCGAGATCTGCGAGCTGGCGGGCGCGACCGAGACGGAGGTGGTGGCCGTGGTCGAGCGCTTCCGCCGGCCGGGGCGCTCCTTCCTGATGCCGCCGGCGCGCGTCCTGCTCACCGCCGATACCGTCCTCGACATCTCCCACGAGAGCCTGATGCGGACCTGGACCCGGCTCCACCAGTGGGTGGACGAGGAGGCGCGCTCGGCGCAGCTCTACCTGCGCCTGTCGAAGGCCGCAACGCAATACCAGGAGGGGACCGCCGGGCTGTGGCGCGACCCCGAGCTGCAGGTGGCCCTCAACTGGCGGGACCGGCAGAAGCCGACGGCGCTCTGGGCGCAGCGCTACGACCTCGCGTTCGAGCGCAGCCTGCTCTTCCTGGAATATAGCGAGCGGGAGCGCGACCTGGCCCTCGCGTCGCGCGAGCTGCAGCGCCTGGGCGAGCTGCGAAAAGTCCGCTGGCTGGCCGTGATCCTCGGCTCGGCCGCCCTCCTCATCCTCCTCTTCGGCATCTTCGCCGTGGTCTGGCAGTCGCAGGCCAAGGCCTCGGCCAACAAGGCGGAGGAGCAGGCGCAGCTGGCGTTGCAAAAGGCGAACGAGGCGCAGAGCCAGACGATCCTCGCACAGCAGCAACGCCGCGCCGCAGACCGCGAAAAGATCGCGGCCAACAGGGCGCGGCGGGCGGCCGAGGCGGAGAGGCGGGTGGCGGACAGCGAGCGCCTCCGGGCGAGCCAGAGCGCGGTCGTGGCGCTGGAGGAAAAGCGCCGGGCCGACGACGCTCGCGCGGCGGCCGAGACCGCGGCGGATAGGGCCCGCGAGGCGCGGGCAGAGGCGGAGGCAGCCGCGGTGGAGATCAGCCAGCAGAAGGAGAGGGCCGACGACCTCCGCCGGCAGGCCCAGGAATCCGCCGAGGAGGCCCGGCGCCTCGGGCAGCTCCAGCTCAGCCGCTCCCTGATCGCTCAGCTCGCGCGCCTCCAGGACGCCGACGAGCGGCAGCTCGCCGCGCTGCTCGCCCTCCAGGCCTGGCGGATCCACCAGCGCGAAGACGGCGATCCCGAAGACGCCAATGTGTTCGGCGCTCTCCGTCAGGGAGCCCTCCGCGTCGCCCCCGGCACGGAGCCCGTTTTCCCGCAGTCTGACGCGGTCCGCGCACTGGCCCTCTCCCGCGACGGCCGCACCCTGGCGGCCGGCGCCGACGACGGCACGGTGAGCCTCCTCGATCTGCGCCAGGCAACCGGTAATCCGGAGGTCGCGGCCAGGCTGCCGGGCGGCGTCCGCTCGCTGGCGCTCGACTCCCAGGGACGGTATCTCGCCGCGGGCGGGCTCGACGGCACGCTCCTGCTGCGCGACCTCTCCCAGCCCGGAAGCGCGCCCCGCCCGCTGCCCGGCCATACCGGCATCGTTGGTGCCCTGGCCTTCCGGGCGGCCGACGGCCGTCTGGCCTCCGGCAGCGGCGACGGGGGAGTGCTCCTGCGCCATCCCGCCAATCCCGACGTGACCGAAGTGCTGCTCCCTTCAGGCCCCCGGGTCGCCTCACTCGCCTTCAGCCCGGACGGCTCGCGCCTGGCGGCCGCGACCGCGAGCGGATTGCGGCTGTGGAGCTTCCCCGCGTCCCCGCAGGTGCTCGCCAGCGGACGCGACTTGCGCTCGGCGGCCTTCAGCTCCAACGGGCAGCTCCTGGCCGCGGGCACGGTGGAGGGGACCATCCTGCTCTGGAGCCTCGCCGATCCCTCGGCTCCCCCGGCAGTGCTCGCGGGCCACGCCTCCGCGGTCGGCTCCGTGGCCTTCTCGCCGCCCGCCCTGCTCGCCTCGGGGGCACTCGACGGGACCGTCCGCCTGTGGAACGTCAACCGCCGTGGCGTCGAGCCGCTGCGCCTGGCGGACAACGGCGGCTGGGTGTGGTCCGTGGCGCTCACGCCGGAAGGCCAGCGGTTGATCTCCGGCGGCGCCGACCGCCGGGTGCGCCTCCGCTGGACGCGCCCCGCGGCCTATGCCGAGGCCATCTGCCGGAGCGTCGGCCGCAACCTGAGCCAGGCCGAGTGGGGCCGTTTCATGTCCGCCGGCCTCGCCTACGAGAGAACCTGTCCCGACCTGCCCGAAGGGAAGTAACGACCATGCGGACCCCGACCCCGTTCCGCCTCACGAGCCCGGTCCTCCTCGGCCTCGCCCTCCTCCTGCCGGGGCTCGCTCCGCAGGCTGTCCGGGCGGAGACCGCTTGCGACCTCCAGGCCGCGCAGGCCGATTTCGAGATCGGCCGCCTGGAGCTCGTGGTCTCCCGGCTCGAGCCCTGCGCGCACGACCTCGAGCCCAGCGAGCAGGAAGGCGCCTACACCCTGCTTGCCAAGGCCTGGCTGGCGCTCGACGAGATCGAGCGGGCCGATCGGACGATCGCCAGCCTGCTGGAGCTCAACCCCTCTTTCCGTCCGGCCTTCGACGATCCGTTGCCGTTCGTCCGGCGAGTGCAGCAGATCCGCGACAGGCAGCCGACGTCGGCCGTGGTGACCTCGGTGTCGAAGACCCCCGAGTCGCTGCGCGAGGCGCCCGCCACCGTGGTGGTGATCACCGCCGAGGAGATCGAACGCCGCGGCTACCTCGACCTGGAGCAGGTGCTCCACGACCTGCCGGGCTTCGATTTCTCCCGCGGCAACGGCGACATCTATTCGGTCTTCTACCAGCGCGGCTACCGCTCGCGCAACGACCGCACGCTGTTCCTGGTGGACGGCATCGAGGAGAACGACCTGTGGTCGAACGCCGCGCATCTGTCGCGGCAGTTTCCGCTGAGCAACGTCGACCGCATCGAGGTGATCTACGGCCCGGCCTCGACCCTGTACGGCGCCAATGCCTTCGCCGGAGTGATCAACGTGATCACGCGCGAAACCGAGGAGATGATCCCGGAGGGCCGCCGCTTCGCCACCGCGCTGACGGCCGGCGGCGGCGCCTGGGACACCCGCTGGGCCGACGTCACGCTGGCGACGCGCCGCCGCGACAAGAAGGTCTCGCTCGCGCTGAGCGCCCGCCTCTACCAGTCCGACGAGTGGGACCTCTCGGAATTCCCCGATTGGGACTACGACCCGTCGTTCTACGACGGGCTGGACTATTCCCGCATCCTCCGCACCGGGCCGGAGAGCGGCTCGTTGTCCGCGGCGGACGAGGCGCTCCTGCGCGCCTCCCCCTATGTGAGGCCGGCGGCGGGCGGCGGCTTCGAGCTCACGCCGGCGGGCGCCGAGAGGGCCCGCGCCCTCGACAAAGCGGCGCTCGCCATCCCGGTCGAAGGACGGCTGCCGCGGTATTCGGACAGGACCGACGACTGGTCGATCGGCGGCCGGCTGCACCTCTTCAACCTGACGCTCGGCTTCCAGACCTGGCGCCGTGAGGAGGGGTTCAGCAGTTGGTACACCGACGGCCTCTATGCCGGTGCCGACAACGGCACGCTGTGGGTGCCCCAGCAGAGCCTCTTCTATGTCAAGTACGACAACGAGCTGAGCCGCAGGCTCGCCTTGAGCTTCACGAGCAGCTACAAGCGGCACACGCTGGGCGGGGATACCAGCGAGCAACTGCTCAAGAGCTATGCAAACGGCGGCCTCGGTCTCCGCGACCTTGCGACGGACCGCGCCTCCTTCTGGCAGGAGACCTCCTATGCGCTCCTCTCCGAGCAGTTCAAGGGTGAGGCGACGCTCGTCTACAGCCCCTCCAGCCGGCTCGCCGTGGTCGGCGGCTTCGATGCCCGCAACAGCATGGTCCAGGGAGATTACCTGCTGACGACCGACAACCTGGCCGGCGACGACCCCCAATATTTCGACGAGCTGGACGTGGGTGCCTTCGCGCAGGCGTCCTACCGGCTCCGGGACCACTTCAAGGTGGTGCTGGGCTCCCGCGTCGACCACAACACCCAGCACCGGGGAGAGGGCTACGGCACCGTGGCGAGCCCGCGGCTGGCCTTCATCTACAGCCCGTCCTCCTGGGTGCTCAAGGCGATCTATGCCGAGGCGTTCAAGGCGCCGTCGAATTTCAACCGCTATGCCACGGCGCCGGGCCTGCGGGAGCTGCCCAACCCCGCACTGGCTCCGGAGCGGGTGCGCAACCTGGAGGTGAGCGCCGGCTGGCAGCCGCGGCCCGAGCTGTCGCTGGAAGCGGCGGCCTTCCAGGCCCGCTACAGCGACGTGGTCACCACCAAGGAGATCGAGCGGCCGAACCAGCCGAGCACGTTGCAGAACCAGAACCTCGGGTCGCTGGAGATCTCCGGCGTGCAGGCGGCGGCGAAATGGCGCTACCGCCGGCTCGACCTGGACGCGAGCTACACCTGGACCGACCCGCGGACCGATCCCCTGCACAGCGACGGCACGCCGCTGCAGGATCAGCAGGGCCGCCCGATCGTCGACGTACGGATCGAGGACATCGCCGACCACCGCGTCAACCTCGGGCTGACCGGCCGCGTCGCCGACCGCTGGACCTTCAACGTGCGAGGCAACTGGGCCAGCGAGCGCCGCGCGGGCCAGAACCTCGACCTGCTGCGGGAGCCGCAGGAGCTGTGGGTCGATCGCCTCGGCCGGCCGGTCGACCCCTACGGCGAGCGCGTCGATCCGTCGCTGGTGGTCAATGGCGCCGTGGCGTACGAGAACGTCCTGCCCGGCGTCCGCTTGCAGCTCGTGGTGAACAACCTGCTGGACGCCCGCTACGACGATCCGGGGGTCTCCCCGGCGGACGGCGTCAGCTTTGCCCGGGTGCTGCCGCAGCCCGGGCGCGCCGTCTTCCTGCGGCTGTCGTTCCGCCGCTGAACGAGGGGGAGACTGCGAGCGATGGACCTCCGCCACAGCACCCGACTCCAGGATTTCCTCTTCCGGACTTTCGATCTCCGACCGGGCGAGGGTCTGCCCACCCTGTTCCTGCTGGGGCAGTCGCTGTGCAACGGCATCTTCATCGCCTTCTTCTTCGCCTTTGCCAATGCCACGTTCCTCAGCCACTACGCGACGCGCTGGCTCCCTTACGCCTACATCGCGTCGGGCGTGGTGGGTGCGCTGGTGGTGTGGCTCTTCTCGCTCTTCCAGCGCCGCCTCCCCTTCCGCCGGCTGCTGATCGGCAACCTGACCTTCCTCCTGGCAGCGGTCTGTGCCTTCCGGCTGGCCTTCGGCCTCGGCGATCCGCTGTGGATGAGCTTCCTCGTCTTCATCTGCGTCGATCCTCTGCTGACGCTGCTCGACCTCGGCTTCTGGGGCCTCGCCGGCCGCACCTACGACCTGCAGCAGGGCAAGCGCCTGTTCGGCCTCGTCAGCTCCGGCGAGGTGGTGGCCGAGATCTTCGGCTTCTTCCTGGTGCCCGTGCTCGTCTCCTCCTTCTTCTCCCGCGACACCTCGGACCTCCTGCTGGTCGCCGCCGTAGGGCTGGCGCTCTGCCTGCTGGTGGTGCTCGCCGGGTTGCGGAGGCTCCCGGCCGAGGCCGTCGCCGGCCCCGCGCTCCCGGCCCAGGTAGAGGAAGAAAAGGCCCCGCCGGCCCACGTGCTCCGCGACCGCTACTTCGTGCTGCTGTCGCTCCTCGCCGTCTTCCTCGTCTTCTCCCTCTATTTCGTCGACTTCGGGTTCCTCAGCGCGACGCGCGGCACGTTCCGCAACGAAGAGGCCCTCGCCATCTTCCTCGGCGTCTTCTGGGGAGCCACCAAGATCGTCGAGCTGGTGATGAAAACGTTTCTTTCCGGCCGCCTGATCCGGCAGTTCGGGCTCCTCTTCGGCCTCCTGTCCCTGCCGTTGGGAGTCCTGCTCTGCGCGCTGCTGGCGGCGGCCAGCGCGGGGGTCCAGGGCACCGCCGCCCTGAGCTTCTTCGTCTTCCTCTCGCTCGCCAAGCTGATCGAGTTCGTGGTCCGCCGCTCGCTGTTCGATCCCTCGTTCAAGGTCCTGTTCCAGCCGGTGGACGAGAGCGAGCGGTTCGTCTTCCAGACCCGAGTCGAAGGGGTGGTCAAGCAGGTCTCCCTCGGCCTGGCGGGGCTCGCCCTGCTCCTCATCGGCCCTCCGGCGTTTGGTCCGGCCAGCGTGATCTGGATCCTGGTGTTCCTCCTCGTGGCCTGGCTGGCGGTCACTCTCCTGGCGCACCGCGAATACCGCGTCCGGCTGTTGCAGCTCCTCTCCCGCCGGACCCGCCGTCCGATCGTCATCTCGCCCGTCGACCAGATGCGGCGCAACCTCCATACCGCGCCGGTCGGCGAGGTTGCCTACGCGCTCAACGTCCTCGAGAAGTCCGACTCCATCCTGCACGAGGAGGCCCTCTGCGAGCTGCTGGCGTCCGACAACCCGGAGTTGCGCCGCGAGGCCGCGGAGCGCATCGACCGGCTGCGCCTCCTCCACCGGCTCGCCGAGCTGCAGCGCCGCGAGGCCACAGAGCTGCGGTTCGACGTGCGGGCCGCGTTGCGCCAGGCCGTGCGGACCCTGGAGTCCCTCCTGGTCAACACCACGTACGAGCGGGTCCGCGCCCTGGCCACGTCGGAGGACGCGGAGGAGCGGCGCCTCGCGGCATCCCTGCTCGCCAGCCTGTCCAAGCAGGAGGCCGCCGAGCTGCTGCCGCGCCTGTTGTGGGACACCAACACCGCCGTCCGCCGGGAGGCCCTGCGAGCGGCGGCCAGCCCCTTCGGCCGGTCTGTCTGGCCGCGCGTCGTCGAGCAGCTCCGCGCGAGCGAGTGCTGCCGCGAGGCCGCCGCAGCCCTGGTGACGATCGGCGCGCCCATGCTCAACTCCCTGGAGGAGATGTTCCGCCGCTCCGACCAGAGCCCCCAGACCCTCCTGCGCATCGTTCGGGTCTACGAGCAGGTGCCCGGGCCGCAGACGGACCTCCTCCTTCTCGACAAGATCACCTACCCAAACCGCAAGGTCCAGCGGCAGGCGCTGCTCTCCCTCGCACGGCGCGGCTTCCACGCCGACGACCTGCAGGACAACGTGGTCAAGCAGCAGGTCGAGAACATCGCGGGCCACATGGCCTGGATCACAGCGGCCCAGATCGACCTCGGCACCGAGCCCGCCGTGGCAGAGGTGGTGGCGGCCCTCGCGCGCGACCTCGAGCGGGACTGGGACTCGATCTTCCTGCTTCTGTCCTTGGTGGCCGATCCGCAGGCGGTGGAGCTGATGCGCCACAGCCTGGCCGACCCGGCCGGCCAGGGGCACGCCTATGTGTTCGAGATCGCCGAGGCGGTCGTCCCGCCGGACGTGCGCGAGGCCCTCTTCCCGCTGTTCGAGCAGCTCCCGCCGTCCCAGCTCCTCGAGCGCCTCCAGCGCTGCTTCCCGCAGCGCCAGCTCGGCCGCGTGGGGCGCCTGTGCGAGATCATCCACCAGGGCAGCTCACACATGGACCATTGGACCCGCGCCTGCGCGATCGGAGCCCTGGTCGACATGCCCGCCTCCGCGGTCCCCGACGAGCTCCTCGCCGTCCTCCACCATCCGGAGCCGATGATCCGGGAGATGGCCGCCTGGGCGGTCCACAGGCTCGACAGCGGGCTCTATGCGCGCCGGCGGGGATCGCTGCCGACCCAGGATCTGCGAACCCTCGAACGCCGGCTGGGGTGGGAGGGCGACCAGCCGCCCCTGCTGCTCTTCGAGAAGGCGAAGATCCTGCGCCGCTCGCCGATCTTCGGCCAGGTCCGCCCCTCCGATCTGGTCCGCCTCACCGCAGCCATCACCGAGGTCCGGCTGCGTCCGGGCGAGCTGCTCTTCCAGGCTGGCGACCCCGGCGACAACCTGTACATCACCGTGGCCGGCGGGATCGAGATCGAGGTCCGCGGCCAGGTGGTCGGCCGGAGCGGGCCGGAAGAGCTCCTGGGCGAGATCGCCGCCGTCGAGACCGGAGTCCGTACCGCCTCGGCAAAGGCGGTCGAGCCGTCCAGCCTCCTCGCCATCGAGCGCGGGACGCTCCACGAGCTGATCGCCGACCACGTGGAAATCCTCCCCGGCATCATCCAGGTGATCGCCCGCCGCCGCCGGGATCCGGCAAAAGCCACGCCCCCTGCCGCGCCCCCGGCGCTCGCTCTCGCCGGGTGAGCAGTCGCAAACCTGGTGTTCCCTTTATGGACAACCTGGGGCCGGGTGCTATACTTGCCCTATGACGAAAAACTCGCTGCACGCCAGATCTCAGGGCCCTTTCCGTGCTGACCAGCTTCGCTCCGGCGACCCCTATGAGCTGTCCAACGGCCATCCCATTGAATGCCTGCCCACGGGCCGCCGGGGAGGAAAGGCGACGAGCGTGGGAGACGGAGTGCTCGCGAGCGATCCCGCGGTCCAGGACGTTGGCGTCGACGTCGGTTTTTCCCCGTCCCCGGAAATCCTCCGCGCCCCCGATCTCTCCGTCGGCGAGATCCCCGACCAGCCGGGATGGGCCGAGGGAGCACCTCCCCTGGCGGTCGAGTACGCCGACACAGGCCAGGACGAAGCGGATCTGCAGGTCAAGATCCAAGAGCTCTTCGCCGCCGGCACCCGCCATATCTGGGTGGTGCGGCTGACCGGTCCGCGGCGGGTGGAGGTGCACCAGCCGGGCCAGAGGGTGCGCATCGCGAATCCCGGCGAGCAGCTCGAAGCGCCAGGAATCCTCGCCAATCCGCTGCCGGTGGAGGCCCTCTACGACCGCGAGGCGGCGCGCCGGGTGATCTTCCGCAATCTCCTCCAGCGCCAGGGCTATGCCAGCCTGGAGGATGTCCGCGCCGAGGGAGAGGCTCCAAGGACTCCGAGAGGCTATCGTCGAGGTTCTGGCTGCCCGCGGCCTCGCAGTGGACGACGACCTGCGGACCGCCCTTGCGAGCTCCAACGAGTCGGAAACCCTCAAATCCGTCCTCCGCCAGGCGACGACCACTGCTTCGGTGGTCGAGATCCTCACCTCCCTCCGGGATTGAGCTTCCGTCACCTCAGGGGCTTTTGACGCAGTTGGTGAAGCCGCCATCGGAGTAGACTCCTTTCATGAGCGCACTGCACGCCAAGGATGCTGCTGCCCGTCTCGAACGCTTCGTCCGCCCCGAGCCGTCCTGATGGCGCCCTCCCGGGAAGTGTGGGCCTCCGCTTTCGCCGCGCAGAGCGAGTCCGACTGGCAGGTCTACGATCGGCTCGCTGCCGAGCCCCAGATCCCTTCATGCCATGAGCTTCATTATCTCCAGATGGCATGCGAGAAGATCCGCTTCGATCCCCTCTTCATGGGATGGAACGCCGATCGGGACGCCGTTCTGATCGCGCAAGAGGGGCAGAGTCACCATTTTATCGGATTTCGCTGAGCCAGAATACGAGCACGCGAGCGTTCGCGGAGGGGAGGGCCTTCCTGCCTCCAATCGCACCGCGAGCCCAATCGCGGATCTAGGCCCATTTCACTGTCCCTGCCTTCGCGCATCCTCCTCCAGCATCTCGCGAAACGCCGTCCGCAGGGACTTGGGAGTGCCCTCGTCGGCGAGATAGCGCTGGGCCAGGGCATGGGCGCGGGCAAAGTCTCGTGCCTTCAACGCCGCCCGGATTGCACCTCGCCGGGCAATGCGCCCTTCCGGCTGCGAGGCAGGGAGAGCTGAGCAGGTGAAACCCCTGGCGCCGGCGCCGCACCGGCGCGATAATTCCACGTCCCGCCCCACTACACCTCTGGAGGGCGGTCATGGGGGCCACCCTATCGACACAAGGCTGTTTTCCAGGAGGGATCGTCCATGGTCTACACACCCTACGAAGAGATCCGCTACAACCAGGTGCGGCAGAAGTCTTCTCACAACTCCTACGACAAGGACGAGGGGCTCTACGACCAGTTCCTCTACTGGCGCCTGCGGTCGATGGAGATCGACATCCACAACGGCAAGACCGGGCGCGAGAAGCTGACCGGCAACTGGTACGTCTACCACGTCGATATCGTGGAGCCGGGCACGACCGTCGACAAGCTCTCCGACGCGATGACCGTCTTCCAGGGGCTCCAGCTCGCCGTGCCCGATCACGAGGTCGCGACCATCTTCATCGACCTCAAGGACAACTTCGACGCTACGCATACGATCGAGAATCTCGACCAGATGCTCCTCTCCCTGGGGCGCGACCGTGTCTTCACCCCGGGCGACCTGAGCCCCTCGTCCAACAACCTGCAATCGGCGGTGAGCGGCGGCTGGCCGCGGCTGGAAGACCTGCGTGGCAAATTCATCTTCGTGCTCACCGGCGGCGGCGTGGGCAGCAGCACCGACAAGCTCAACGTCTATGTCGACAACGGCAATATGGCCAACCAGCGCGCGGCGTTCATCGCCCCCGAGATTTCCCAGACTTCGGACATCACCGCCAAAAACTACGTCGTCTACTTCAACCTGCAGATGTCGCAGGCCGCCTCCCTCGGACCCCAGGTCTTTTCCAGCGGCTTCGTCAGCCGGGTCTTCTCCGCCAACTCCCAGAGCGACTGGAACAAAGCCGTGAGCGGCCAGGTCCACCTGATCGCCACGGACAAGGTCAATTCCGTCGAGGACCCGTGGGCACAGACCGACAACGACAAGGGCTGGCCGTTCCAAGGGATCCAGATCTCCATCTCGCCGGATCTGACGGAGCCCGGCGTCGTCTACGGCGTGCAGTGCAAGTCCGAGGACCTGTGGGGGGACGAGGACAGCTTCTTCTTCTACTATACCGATGCCGGCACTGCCGACCGCACCTACGTCACTTTCATCTCCAGCCCCGCCTCGCACGTCGACGAATGGGCCAAGGGCTCTCTCATGGCCCGCGCGTCGCTCGACGACGATGCCGCCTATCTGGCCGTGGTGCGCCCCGCCGCCGAGCCGCTGCGTATCCAATACCGGGAAGCCACAGGCAAGGACACGAAGAAAGTGGAAGTCCCCATCGCACCGCCCGACACGGTGGACGACGACACCCTCGGCTATGTGAAGCTTCAGATCAGCAACAGCGGCAAGCAGGTCCAGGGCTGGGGGTCGGTGGACGGCGTCACCTGGAAATTCATCGGCAGCTTCAGCTTCTCGAGCGCCATGCGATACCACGGCTATGGGACCAGCTCGCATGACAAGGACAAGCTCGTCAAGTTCCTCTTCTTCCCCCACGAGACGATGCCGCTCTCGCAGACCGCGAGCATCGGCGACGACGTCAGCGCAGGCCAGGCCTTCAGCGGCATCTATCCCTGAGGGCCGACCTGCGGCATGGCAAGCCGGACCTGCGGCGGATGGCGATGGCCCTGCGGCGTCGTCGGCACCGGCGGCGGCGGCATCGGCGGAGCCCTTTTCGGTCCCGACCTGATCGACGGCGGCCAGATCACCATCCCCAACCGCGCCTCCTACGACCCGAACGGCACCTGGGGCATCGAAAACGAAGGCATCCACCAGGACCTAGAGATCGAATGGGACGCCGAATCCTTCCAGGCCGGCCGCGATCCGCAGCTCGAAGCCGCCGTCAAGGCCGTGCTCGCGGAGATCCCGAAGGCGAAGAAGTGGACGCCGAAGAGAGCGGCGTATCCGAAGTATCCATAGGGGGTGGGAGGAAGGGCCTGGGGTGCGGCAGGCTCCATTGACGAGGCCGGCGAGTTCTGTATATATTCTGTACAGGAGGAGCCCCATGCCCCAGCTCAATCTCCATCTGACACCTGAATTCGAGGAAGCCTTGGACGAGTTGATGAGGTTGCGTCAGCTGCGCACCAAGTCTGAGGCGGTCCGGTTGGCAGTCTTGGAGACCGCAGAGCGCGAGCGCCGACGCCGGTCGCCCGCAGACTTCTCGAGTTGGCTGGGCCTGGGCCGACAAACCCCAGTGAATCCGAAGCCGAGGTTCCGCTCGGACGCCGACCTCTGGGGTTGATCATGGTGGTCGATACCTCGGCCCTGCTCGCGATCTTCTTTGCGGAACCTCACGCGGAGTGGGCTGTGGCCCAGATGGAGGAACATGCGGCCGACTTGCGGATGAGCACGGTCAATCTCACAGAGGCGCTGATCCGGATTCGCGACCTACAGCCGCAGCTCTACGACAAGATGGAGGCCGAGTTGCTGAGCAGCGGCATACTCTTCATCCCTCCCGATGTTCGCCAGGCTCAGATCGCCGCAGAGGCCCGACTCCGGCTGCCGCTCAATCTCGGTGACTGCTTCGCCTATGCTCTGGCCACAGTGGAAGATTGCCCCATCCTCGCGGTAGACAGCGACTTCCGTAGCATTGACCGGCCGGTGCTGCTGCCCTGAATCTTTACCGCGACGGCTCAAGCAGAGAAAGTCCAGGGGAGAACCATCCATGAGAATACGACTCTCCGCTCTTGCCCTGCTCTTGCTCGCCGGCAGCACCGTTGCCGCGCAGGATCCGGGCGCGAAGGCTCAGACGGCCGAGCCGCCACGCACCCTGGTCCTCGCAGGAGGCACCCTCGTCGATGTCTCGGGCTTCGGAAGCTCGACGTCCGACATCAAAGACTCGGTCGTGGTCATCAGCGGTGGCCAGATCGTTGCCGCCGGTCCGCGAAAGGAGGTGCGAATCCCTGCCGGGGCAACGGTGACCGATGTATCCGGCAAGTATATCGTCCCTGGGCTGAACGATGCGTTTTCCGCATTGAACAACCAGGCCCAGGCCAACGCCCATCTGTACATGGGCGTGACCTCAATCATCGGGCTGGGTGAGCCGCCGGGCGGACGGCGCGGCCCTCTCTTCGTCGATGCGCAGCCCAGCCCCCGGATCTACAGGCTCGATTGGCAATGGAGTCATACCGCTTCGACGTCAGAGCCTGAATTGATCCAGCAGATCGATGCTGTGGCCCGGGGCGGAGCCAGGGCGCTGCTTCTCCACTACGGCATGACCCCCGAGCAGGTGCGCGTGACGGCCCGCCGCGCCCGTGAGCTCGGCATGGCGACGATCGGCGAGTTTGGAGCGACCACCTATGCCGAGGGCGTTCAGGCCGGTGTGAATGCCTTCGTCCACACCAGCCGCTATTCGCTGGATGTGACGCCTCCTGAGCTGCGCCAGGAGGTGGCCAACGCTCCTTTCGGTCCGCCCAGAATCAAGTTTTACAAGTATCTGGTGAGCCTGAGCCCGAGCGATCCGGCCCTGCAACGGCATGCCGCGGTGCTTGCGTCTGGCCGGGTGGGCCTCATTCCCACGGCGAGCATGATGTACCTGGAGATGCCGGGCCATAAAAATCCCTGGAAGGAGCCGATCGCAGCGATTCTCGATCCGAAGGACATCCACCTGCCTGCCAATCCGGCGACCGGCGAGCGCGACAACCCGGATCCGACCAGCAATCCGATGGACGGCTTCCCTCCCGGTGTGCCTCAGGCGATGCTGATGCTCGATGAGCAGTATCGGAAGGCGGGAGCGAAATTCGTGGCCGGCAGTGGAGCCGATGCCTTCGGCACGATGCCCGGAATTTCACTCCACACCGAGCTCGAGCTGTTGACGCGCATCGGGCTGACTCCGCGCCAGGCGCTGGCGGCGGCGACCAGCAACTTCGGCGAGCTCTTCGGTTGGAGCACCGTGGGTCAAGTGAAAGCCGGTTACAACGCGGACCTCCTGGTGCTCGACGCGGACCCCGTCCAGGACGTCGGTAATCTCAAGAAGATCCGTCTGGTGATCCTGAACGGCGAGGTTCTCGACCGGGACCGGCTCCTGAAACATCCGTAGCTCCCGAGACCGGCCCCGACACAGGCGATCGGCCGTACGGGGTGACGTAGTCTTCCCGTGGAACGACGGGCGCGCTCTTGTCGTCGCCCTGCTCGCGCACGGCCGGCAGGATGTACCTGGGAGTGAGGTTCTGTTGCGTGTTGATCGCGGCGCTTCTGCTGCTGTAGTTGCCCGCGTAGGTGGCGATGACGAGGTCGAGATCCGGGATCACCATGACCCCTTGACCGCCGGCGCCCCCGGCGTAGAAGGCGTGCACGGTGCGGTCCTTGTACGGATAGTCGATCCCCCACCAGAGATATCCGTAAACGACATTACGCAGGTGGTATAGAGGCGAGGACGCTCGGGCCACGAATTCGCGGCTGAGAATCCTGCGTCCTTCCCAGGTCCCTCCGTTGAGCATGAGCTGTCCGAGCTTCATAAAATCGCGCGGCAGGAGCTGCACGGCGCCACCGCCATACGGGTTCCCCGCGGGATCCAGAATCCATCCGTAGCGATGGATCTTCATCGGGACCCCGAGCAGGCGGTCGAACGTGGCCATCGGGGATTCACCTGTCGCCCGGCTCAGGACCCCGAGGGCGAGGTTCGGGTTGATGCTGCAATAGACGGCCTTTTCGCCAGGCACCGAAGCCATCGGGACTTTCAGCGTATAGCGGTAGTAGTCCGGCTCGTCGGTCTGATCGAGCATGTTTTCTTCGTTGCCGGGCGCGTCCGGGTTGGTGTCGTCGCAGAAGTACCCGGACGACATAGTCAGGAGGTGCTCCAGGGTCATGGCCCGCTTCTGCGGCTCCAGGTCCGGGGGGAAGGCTCCACCGTTCATGATTTCGTAGACCGGCGTCGACAGCTTCAGCGGTGCGCCGTCCTGGATCGCGGCGCCGATGAGGGTCGCCGTGAGGCTCTTGGCCGCCGATCGCGTTTCGTGCAGTTTGTCGCGTTGCTCGCCGTGGAAGTATTCCTCCAGCACCAGCTTGCCATGCCGAGCGATCAGGATGCCGTGGATCTCGGGGCTGTCCACCGACTCCATCGGTGTCTCGAGGATCCTCTGGATGAAGCTCTCGATGCCCGCGCGATCGATGTCCGCTTCTTCCAGGGTCCCCGTGGGCCAGCCGTCGTCGCGGGCCAGCGGCGGATGATACTCATAGCGGCCCGGGTTCTTGCCTCGCGGATAGAAATCGCTCTGCTCGTCGTCGCGGCGGAAGTCGTAGGTCCCGCCGCGAGACGGGAACGTCAGGGTGATCACCTCACGGTCGGCATCGTAGGTCCCGCTGACCAGCTCACGTTCCTCCGTCTGACCCGGACGCTTGCCGAGGAGCTTCACGACATTGCCGTCGCGGGTGAGCCGCTCGACTCCGATCTGGGCGCCCCAGTCGCGCTCCGGATTGCGAAGAAATGCTCCCAGCGACCCGTCCGGCCGCTTCTGTAGCATCAGATAGAACGTGAACGTGTCCTCGAAGGGGGCCACCTGTCCGCTCCACCGGTCCGGACCGTCCGGCTTCAGATGGACAGGAGACACATACTTGAAGACCATCCCAAGAGCATCCGGCGGATACCATTGACCGACAATGGCGCCTCCGGCCTGCAGCTTGCCACGAAACGATCCCTGGCCGTTCGGCAGGTCGAAGGACAGCTCGTTCTTGTCCTGGCGGACGGGCACAATCCGTCCGATCATCTCGGCGGTGTACGTCGTCCCGGTCCGCTGCATGACCAATGGGCCGCGAGCAAAGGGCCCGAACCACCGCTTTGCTTTCCAAAGGCCCTCCAGCCCGTCCGCTTCAACAGAAAGGGCCGCGAAAATCAGGAGGAAAGAGATCCATGTTGCTCTGATCCTGGTCATCACTTACTCCGCGCGCAACGCCGACAGCGGGTCGACTTGCACGGCACGCATTGCAGGACGCAGGCACCCCACCACGGCGGTGGCGAGGCATAGCGCCGTGGCGACGGCGATCGTGAGCGGATCTTCGGGACGCACCCCAAAAAGCAGCGCGCCCATCCCTCTCGCGGCGGCCCAGGCCACGGCGACGCCAATCGTGATGCCGATCAGCGCGAGCACCAGCCCTTCGCGCAGCACCAATCCGATGATTTCGCGGTCCTGCGCTCCGAGCGCCCGCCGCACGCCCAGCTCCTGGGACCGTTTCGACACGGTGAAGGTGAGCAGCCCATGAATGCCGAGCCCCGCGATCAGTAGAGCGATCGCCGAGAGTGCGCCAAGGAGACGGAGCTGCGTCACGCGCGAGGCCGTGTCCTCCGCGACGATCGCTTCCATCGTCTGAATATTTGAGACCGGCTGCTCCGCGTCCGTCGCCTTGATGATCTCGCGAATCCGCGGCAGGAGCGTACCCGCATCCAAGGTGCCGGCGGTCCGCAGCGCGAGGTCCTGCGGGATGTAGCCGAGCAGGCTCTCGCCCTGCTGCTGGTACGGCAGATACACCTGGGGCTCGCTCTGCCGCTCCAGCCCGCGCACCAGCACGTTCCCCACCACACCTACGACCGTGCGCTCGCTGAACGCAACGTTGAACCGCTTGCCGAGCGGATCCTGGTTTGGCCAGTGTCGCTGGACGAACGACTCGCTCACGACGGCCACCATCGGTTGTCCGTCGGTATCGCTCTCCGCCACGTCGCGGCCACGGCGCAGCGGAATCCTGAGCGTCTCGAAATAGTGCAGTGTCACAAAACGCAGGCTCACCGTGTTTTCGCTCCCCCGCACCACCTCCTCGCCCGCAAGCGACACCGGCCAGATACGGCCGCGCGTCGCCAGCGGCAGCCCCGTCGCGAAAGCGGCGCCCTGCACACCGGGCAACGCGCTCAGCTCTTCGAGAACGTGCTGGAAGTACTGCTCACGTTTCGCGGGTGAGTCATATTTGCTGACGGGAAGCGCGGTCCTCATCGTGAGCACGTTATCCGCAATGAACCCTGGATCGGTCGACTGGATCCGCCAGACCGCGCGGATCAAGAGGCCGGACGTGATCAGCAGCACGACGGACGCCGCGACCTCGACCACGACGAGCGCCGCGCGCACCCGTTGAGTCTGTCCTCCGCCGGCACGTGTTCCATTGCGCAACGCGTCGAGAGCGTTGCTCCGCCCCGCACGCAACGCGGGCGCGAGGCCGAACGCAAGACCGGTGAGCAGCATGAATCCCACGGCCAGCGCGAGCACGCGCAGGTCCAGCGTCGCACGCTCGGCGATGGGGAGCTCGTTCGGCACGAGCCGGGCGAGAAGGGGAAGGCCCAGGACGGCGGCAGCGATCCCCACGACGCCTCCCAAGATGGCGATGCCCAGGCTTTCGGTCACCAGTTGCCGCACCAGCCGCTCGCGTCCCGCACCGAGCGCGGCACGGACCGCCAGCTCGCGCGCCCGGTGCGTGCCGCGAGCCAGGAAGAGGCTCGCGAGGTTGGCGCACGCCAGGAACAGGATGCAGAGCGCGGCGCCGCAGAGCGCCAGGACAAGCAGCCGCGAGCGCTCCGACAGGTCATCGCGCAACCCGAGCACGTTCGCACCGACATCCTTGTTGTACTTGGGATATTGCCGCTCCAGGCGGGCGCTTACGACGGAAAGCTCCCTGAACGCCTGCTCTTTGGAGACCCCTGGCCGCAGCCGCGCCAGGACTTCGAGGTAATTGTTGTCACGCTCGGTGTAATCGTCCTCGACGAACACGAGCGGCCTCCACGCCGCTATGTCACGGCTCGGAAACTGAAAAGAAGCCGGCATCACGCCGAGCACGGTATACGGCATGCCGTCGAGGCGAACGGTGGTCCCTATGATCTTGGGGTCGCCGCCGAGCTGCGACTGCCAGAGCGCATGACTGAGCAGGAGAGTGTTTTCCGCGTCCTGCGCCGTAAAAATGCGGCCGATTGACGGAGAGACGCCCAACATCGGCAACACCTCATGCGTGGCGGCCAGGACATCGATGCGCCTCGGCTCGCCGGCGCCCACGAGGTTCACCTCCCCTCCCGCATAGGCCCCCATTTCCGAGAACGACGTCGTCATCGCTTTCCAATCGCGATAGTTTCCCGGCGACGGCTCCATCGTCTCGTACCCCGGCGTGTGCTGCCAGAGCTTCACCAGCCGGTCCGCGTCCCGGTACGGAAGAGGCCGCACGAGGACGAAGTCCGCGAGCGAGAACACTGCCGTGTTGGCGCCGACACCGAGCGCGACGACGAGAACGGCAGTGAGCGCAAAGCCCGGCGTGCGCCGCAAGGATCGCGCGGCATAGCGGAGGTCCTGCCGCAGGACATCCCAATGCGCCGCGATCGCATTGGGAATCACATCCGTGAGCGCCGCCAGAAAGATCATCAGCGAGGCGAAGGGGCCGGAGAGCCCGCGGGTCCGCTCGGCGAAGGCATGGCACAGCTCCTCGCGATACTCGGCCCAGAAGGACGAAGGATAGAGATGTAACAACGTGCGGTAGAGGCGCATCACGTGGTCTCGGGTTTGAGCCCGCGTGCGCGGGCCATCTGCACGAGCTGGGACAGGCGCCGCATCTCGGCGCGCGCGACGGCGGTGCCGAATGGTGTGAGGCGGTAGTAGCGCCGCCGTTGGTCATCGGCCACCGGGCGCCGCTTGACGACCTCGGCGATGAGGCCCTGCTCCACCATGCGGGCGATCGAACGGTAGAGCGTGCCGGCGCTCAGCCGCAGCTCGCCGCCGGTGCGTTCCTCGACGTCCTGGATGATGGCGTAGCCGTGGCGCTCTTCGTCGGTGAGCGCGAGGAGGATGTGGAAGGTGGCCGGTGGCAGCGGCAGGAGATTTTCGATGAGCTCGCGATCGTTCATGGCCCTACTATAGCCACACTGGCTATAACCGTCAAGGCTAACGCCAGGGCGGCCCGGGTGACGCTGCGGACCGCCGCCGGCGGCCCGCCTGGTGGTGGCGGACAACGGCGGCGGCTTCGATCCTGGCGCGGCACGGCAGGCCGGCGGGCTGGGGCTCGCCAGCATCGAGGAACGCACGGAGCTGCTCGGCGGCCGGTGCCGCATCGCCTCATCCCCTGGCGCCGGCACCGAGATCGAGGTCACCGTGCCGCTGCCCGCGGCCGAAGGCGTGCTCACCCAGCTCGGCGAGCTCGCGCGGCGGCACCGGGGCCTGGTGGCATCGGCGGCGCTGGTGATCCTGGCGCTCGCGGCGGGCCTCGTCACCACCCAGGTCCAGGCGCGGCGCGCCCGGCTGGAGGCGGCGCGGGCCGACGCCACCGCACACTTCCTGGAGGACCTCTTCCAGGCTTCAGACCCGCGGCAGGCCCGCGGCGAGCCGCCTGACGTCCGCGAGATCCTGCACCGCGGCGCCGAGCGCCTCGGCAAGGAGCTGCGCGACCAGCCGCTCCTGCGAGCGCAGCTTCTGAATACCCTCGGCGGCATCCACACCAGCCTCGGCCTCTATGACGAGGCCCGGCCGCTGCTCCAGGAGGCCCTGCAGATCCGCGAGCGGCTCCGCGGCCCCGAGGACGTGGAGGTCGCCGAGACCCTCGTCCGCCTCGGCTCGCTGGCGCACCTCTCCGGCAAAGGCGACGCCGTGCCGATCTTCCACCGCGCCCTCGCCATCCGCGAGTCGCTCCTCGGGGCCGACCATCCCGAGAAGTGCTGGTGGAGGGGGCCGCCGCTGTGAGCCCTCTCCCCCTGGCCCCCTCTCCCGCTCGGGGTGGGGGGTGGTGGACGCGCGGGAGAGGGGTCGGGGGAGAGGGCTCTGCCGGCCGCCACGGGACTTTTGAGACACCCTCTGAGGTGTTTGGAAAGTGCATCGCTCCTCTATAATCATCGGCCATGGGATCTGAGACGGCGCAGCCGAGGGCCGCCACGCCACGAGAGGACGACATTCCGGCGGAGTGGCTAGCCGAGTTCGAGGCCGCTGCCCGCCGGCCGCTGCAGACCCGCTTCCGCTACGCCTTCATCCACACCTACAAGCCGGTGCTCGACGACGAGCCGTTCCGCGCCTTCGACACCACCGCCGATTACCGCCGCTGGTGCGAGCAGAACCTGCCGGACTGGCTGGGATATGGGCGCGTTTGAATACCGGCAGGCCGAGGAGATCCGTGACGCTTTCGCCCGCCACGGCGTGCGCTATCTCTTCCTCGGCAAGTCCGGCGCCATTCTGCTCGGCTTCCCCGACACCACTCAGGACGCCGACCTCTTCGTGGAAAAGAGTCCCGAAAACGGCCAGGCCATCGTCGCCGCCCTGCGCGAGTTGGGTTTCGCCCTCGACGACGAGCAGGCGGCGCAAATCGAGCGCGGCAAGGACTTCGTGCAGCTCAAGAACGGACCTTTCGACCTCGACCTCGTCTTCGCCCCCGACGGCATCGAGCGTTTCGCAGACGCCTGGCGGCGGCGGGTCGAAGTCGAAGGCTTCTCCGTCTGCCACCTCGACGACATCATCGCCAGCAAGGAAGCGAGCGGCCGCGCGAAAGACCGCGAGTCTCTACCACGGCTGCGGTCGTTCCGCGAGTACTGGCGGCGACGGCACGGCCACCTTTGACCTGCCAGTTGCATAAGAACGCGGGAAAGGCCCCGGACTGGCCCCTCCGGGGCCTCTTCCGCTGTTTCTGGATCGCACTGGTGGTGGAGTCCAAAGACAGCGGCCAAATGCTCTGTGAATCCAACAGGCGCGGTCTTTTTCACGCTTACTGCTCACATTCTTATGCAACTGGCAGGGGTGGGCAGAAAGCGCTGGGACGACGCAAGGCGGGCCGGTTCACCACGAATCGGCCCGCGTTCGCGGCAAACCAGGGCCTACTGGTAGGTCACCACGAGCTGCGGCCGGTTGGCCGAGCTCGAGTTGTTGCCCGAGTAGTAGCCGATGTAGTCGTTGCCTCCGTCGTCGTTGTCGTCGAGGTTGAAATAGATCCGGAGCTGCGTCGTCCCGGTCTTGTCGATCGCTGCGAGGCCTGAAGCGTTGAGATTGCCTTCCGACCAGGTGCCGTTGCTCGCGGCGTTGCTGAGGCTCGCCGCCTGGACCACGGTCGCCGTGGCCTGGAAGTCGCCCGTCTGGAGCGTCATCGAGCCCGAGAAGCTCCCCGTCTGCACGTCGGCCCAGCAGGTGCCGTGGGTGGTGAACGGGCTGGTGCCGGAGGACGTGCCGCGGCGCAGCCGCAAGGTCGCCGAGAGGATCGTGGCGCCGTCGGGAATCGACGAGGTGTCGAACGAGACGACAGATTTGTACTGGCGGTCGCTGGTGGCGTCGCCGGCCCGCAGGGCGCTGGTGGTGCTGGCGGTGCTGTCGCTGGAGCCGCCGGCGTTGGAGGTCTCGGACGATTCCAGCACCCAGCCGTCGTGGGAGGCGACCGAGGTCAAGGTCACGACGGTCGGCGGAGCGACCGGTGTGGCCGAAGCCTCGTTCGAATTCGGTCCCTCCCCGACTCCGTTGGTCGCGGTCACCACGTAGGAATAGGTCGTCCCGTTGGTCAGGCCGGTGTCGGTGAAGCTCGTGCCGGCGAGGTTGCTCTGGATCGTCGTGTAGGGCCCGCCGCTCACCGTGGCGCGGTGGATGCGGTAACCGGTCGCGCCGCTCGCCGCGGTCCAGGTGAGGCCCACTTGCCCGTTGCCCGGCGTGGCCGTGAGCCGATCCCGGCGCGCCCGGCACCGCTTCGCAATATTGAGACTGCTCGCCGATCACGGCGTAGGGGCAGGCGGTATTCTCCAGCAGGTAGAGGAGCGCCGCGCGGTTGCGGGAGGTCTGGGCCGGAATCACCTCGTCCGGAGGATAGAATCCGCCCTGCCCCGACGTCACCGGATACATCTCGAAGGTGAAGCTGAAGACCCGGTGGGCGCCGTAGAGCCAGTCCCGGATGCCGCCGTCGGTGATGTACAGCTCGCTGGCCTGCTGCGGCGTGTAGCCGTTCGTCGCCGCCATGGCCTGGCCCATGGTCACGAACGCGTCGTGATCGTCCACGGTCATGTCGGCCGGCACGTCGGTGAAGGTGTAGCCGTAGGGCCACATCACCAGCTCACCGTAGCTGTGAAAGTCGATGTGGGTCTTGATCTGCTGGATGCCGCCGATCACGCGGCTGTCGACGAAATCGCGCACCACCGCGGTCTCGGGAGCCGAAAAGGGCGCCGCCCCGCGGTAGGTCTCGCTGCTCGGCGTGCCGCTGCTGCCGCCGCAGCAACCCCACCTGTACCCCCAGTTGCGGTTCAGATCGGTGCCGACGGCGCTCGTGCCGGAGTTGGGCTGGCGGTTCTTGCGCCAGGAGGCGTAGGTGCCGGTGGCGATGTCGTACTCGCCGCCGTCCGGGTTCACGTCGAAGACGAGCCAGATCTCGCGGCCGTCCACCAGGCTCGTGATCTGGGGATCGGTTCCGTACTCGTCGGTCAGCATGCGCAGGGTGTAGAGGGCCATCTCGACGGTGATGTGCTCGCGGGCGTGTTGATGATGCGTGAGGAGCACCTCGGGCTCGGTCTCGTCGGTACCCACGTTGTCGGAGATCTTGCCGGCCCAGACCGTGCGCCCCTGGTAGGACAGGCCGGCGCTGAACAGCGAGAAGATCGCCGGGTGATCGAACGCGGCCTGCTCGAGCTCGGCCACCATCTCGGCATAGTCGTGGTAATTCGCATCCGCGGAGGGAAATACCTTGAGGAATTCCTCCTGCGTTCTGAACCGCACGAGCTCCAGGCCCAGCCGCTTCAAGGACCGGGCCTCCTTCCCTGTCGCCTCGACGAGGACGTAGTCGTGGCCGACCTCGAAGACGTCCGCGCCGGTGGCGGCGATGGCGGAACGGGTGCGGGCGTCGAAGACGTTCGAGATCTTGTAGGTCTCGGTCTCTTTGAGGGGCTGGGCGGCGGCGGGAGCCGCCAGGCCGAGCCCGAAGAGCAGTGTGAGCCCCAGCCCGAGCCCGCACAGCCAACGGTAGGATCGTTGAATTTTCATTGCGCTCTCTCCTCGTGTGGAAAGAGGCCGGGCTCCCGCAGGCGCCCGGCCTCGAATTCTCCGGTGAATGCTACTGGTACGTCACCACGAGCTGCGGCCGGTTGGCCGAGGTCGAGTTGTTGCCCGAGTAGTAGCCGATGTAGTCGTTGCCTCCGTCGTCGTTGTCGTCGAGATTGAAATAGACCCGCATCTGCGTCGTGCCCGTCTTGTCGATCGCCGCGAGCCCGGACGCGTTCAGGCTGCCTTCCGACCAGCTCCCGTTCGAGGCGGCGTTGCCGAGGCTCGCCGCCTGGACCACGGTCGCCGCGGCCTGGAAGTCTCCCGTCTGGAGCGTCGTCGAGCCCGAGAAGCTCCCCGTCTGGACGTCCACCCAGCAGGTGCCGTGAGTGGTGAAGGGGTTGGTGCCGGAAGACGTGCCGCGGCGCAGGCGCAGATTGGCCGAGAGGATCGTCGCGCCGTCGGGGATCGACGAGGTGTCGAAGGCGACGACCGATTTGTACTGCCGGTCACTCGTGTCGTCGCCCAGCCGCAGGGCGCTGGTGGTGGTGGCGGTCGAGTCGATCGAGCCGCCGACGTTGGTGTTCTCTCCGGATTCGAGCACCCAGCCGTCCTGCGCGGCGATCGAGGTGAAGGTCACGACGGTCGGCGGAACCACCGGCGTCGCCGACGCCTCGTTCGAATTCGGCCCCTCCCCCACCCCGTTGGTCGCGGTCACGACGTAGAAATAGGGCGTGCCGTTGGCCAGGCCGGTATCGGTGAAGCTCGTGAGGTTGAGGTTGCTGCGGACGGTCGTGTACGGCCCGCCGCTTTTCGTGCCGCGGTGGACGCGGTAGCCGGTGGCGCCGCTCGCGGCCGTCCAGGCGAGACCGATCTGCCCGTTGCCCGGCGTGGCCGAAAGCGCGCCCGGCGCGGCCGGCAGGTTCTCGCAGTACTGGGCCTGCTTGCCGATTGTGGCGTACGGACAGGCGGCCTGTTCGAGAAAGTAGAGGATCGCCGCGCGGTTGCGGGCGGTTTGGGCCGGGATCACCTCGTCCGGGGGATAAAAGCCGCCTTGTCCCGACGTCACAGGGTACATCTCGAAGGTGTAGGTGAAGATGTTGTGGACGCCGTAGGTCCAGTCGTCGATCGTTCCGTCGGTGATGTAGAGCTCGCTCGCCTGCTCGGCCGTGTAGCCGTTGGTCGCCGCCATCGCCTGGCCCATCGCCACGTAGGCGTCGTGGTCGTCCTGGGTCATGTCGGGCGGCACGTCGGTGAAGGTAATAGCCGAAGGGCCAGAGGACCAGCTCGCCGTAGCTGTGGAAGTCGATGCTGGAGGTGATCTGCTGCACGCCGCCGATCACCCGGCTGTCGACGAAATCGCGCACCACCGCGGTTTCGGGGGCGGAGAACGCGGCCGTTCCCCGATAGGTCGTGCTGCTCGGCGTGCCGCTGCTGCCGCCGCAGCAGCCCCACGAGTACCCCCAGTTGCGGTTCAAGTCGGTGCCGACGGCGCTCGTTCCGGCGTTGGGCTGGCGGTTCTTGCGCCAGGAGGCGTAGCTGCCGGTCGCGATGTCGTACTCACCGCCGTCGGGATTCAGGTCGAAGACGATCCAGACCTCGCGGCTGTCGACCAGGCCGGTGATCTGCGAATCGACGCCGTATTCGTCGGTCAGCATCTTCAGGGTGTAGAGGGCCATCTCGACGGTCAGATGCTCGCGGGCGTGCTGATGGTGGATGAACAGCACCTCGGGCTCGGCCTCGTCGGCGCCGGCGTTGTCGGAGATCTTGCCGGCCCAGATTGTGCGCCCCCCGTACGAGGTGCCGAGACTGAACAGCGAGAAGATGTCGGGATGGTCGAACGCGGCCTGCTCCAGCTCGGCCACCATCTCGGCGTAGTCGTGGTAGGCCGAGTCGGCGGCCGGAAAGACTTTGAGGAATTCCGTCTGCGTCCGGAACTTGACCAGCGCAAAGCCCAGCCGCTTCAAGGCCCGGGCCTCACGGGGTGTCGCCTCGACCAGGACGTAGTCGTGGCCGACCTCGAAGACGTCCGCGCCGGTGGCGGCGATGGCGGAGCGGGCGCGGGCGTCGAAGACGTTCGAGATCTTGTAGGTTTCGGTGTCTTTGGTGGGCTGGGCGGCGGCGGGCGCGGCCAGGACGAGCCCCACCAGCAACATGAACGCCAGCCCGAAAAGGGATGGCCGAACACTTCTGGCGATCGAAGGACCGTGCATCGAGAGCTCCTTGGGATAAAGGCCGGGCTCCCGAAAGAGCCCGGCCCGGTGGTTGCTCGCGGATAGGTGATCGTTGGAGAAGGCGCGCTACCGGCCGCAGCTCGATTGGGCGGCGGCGTTGATGATCTGCACCTTCTGCTGGGTCGTGATCAGGCGCTCCAGCCGGAAGGCGGTCGCCATCACGGTCACGCAGCTCACGTACTGGGCATGGTTGTGCCAACCGTGGTGTGAGCTGAGCGGACCGTCGCACGGACAGAGCTCGGCGATCGAGCAGCCGGTGAGCCGGCCGACGACCGTGCCCGGGGGGGTGAAGTCGCAGATGTCGTGGTTGTTCGAGTGCCCGTCGTTGTCGACGTCGTTGTCGCAGGCGTCGCCGATGCCGTCGTGGTCGAAGTCTTCCTGGCCGGGGTTGGCGACCAGCGGGCAGTTGTCGACCTCGTTCACGACGCCGGAGAGGGAGAACAACGGGTCGGGCGCCTCTGGTACGTTACCGCAGGTTGCGCCGCGAGCCCCGAAGCTCCCGCACGGGGTCCCAAAGCCACCGCCCGGGTTTCGCCACGCTGCGGGGTTGTTCGAAGTGGCCGTGCGCATGCCCCAACCCCACTGGCCCCCCGAGGAGAAGTCCATGTTCGCCACCACCGCAACCCAGTAGGTTCCCGGCGCCAGCATGCACGCGGAGTCCAGGCTGAGCGTAAAGCTGCCTCCGGCATCGACCGGAACGATCGCTGGGTAGTCGCAGGCGGCGATGGCCGATCCGGGCAACGTCCCCGCGTTGTCGTAGAAGGTCACGCGGACCGTGGGGGCAGGGCCGCCGGGCCCGTTGAAATACTGGCCGACGACCGATACGGTATCGACCATCCAGCCTCCTCCGGCCGGCACCACGAAGTCGTCCGCCGTCGCCGATCCCGCGCCAATCAGGGAAATCGCGGTCACAACCGTGCACACGAACCATCTGGATGCGCTCATCGGCCATCTCCTTTCCGAAAAAAGAGCTGCCAAGCAATTGATCATGCCTGGCCTCCCTTCGTTGTGTCGTCAAGCCGGGGGAGCTCCCCCTCCTTGGCCTTTCGTTCAGGCTGCTCCTGATTGCAGCTCAGGCTAGCGCATACGACGCGGCGTGACCATCCTCTCTAGCGATGATTTTTCGAGGCCTCCGCCTCCTCTCTGGAGAGGAGGCAAGATCCACTCTAGAGAGGAGGGAGGGCCTGCCCCTCTGGGTAGGGGGTCCTGCGAAAACCTTTGGTTGGGGGAGTTTAGGGAAGATTTCTCGCGGCCTTTCAGGCCGCCGGATTTATGGGGCCTGTTGACCCAGGGCATCGGCCTGCGGCCTCATCCCTGGGCTATGCTCTCCCGGCCCGTTGGGCCGGACGGGTTCGCCATGCACCGCCCGTTGGGCCGGACGGGCCGGCCACGTGGCCCGCGCGCATGATCCTCGATCTCCAGGGCTCGATTCAGCCGAAAACCGCCCCGAGCGTTTCGGCAGCATTCGCCGCCAGGTGACGGTAGCGAGGCCGCGCACGAGCCGGGCCGGATGTATAGGGTTGTCTCCATCCGGCCCAACGGGCCGGGAGAACATAGCTCAGGGCTTCTATGTGGGCCACCGGTGTCAAGCGTCTCGGGGTGGTGGTTCGTCGTTTTCCCTTTCCTGGCCCCCCTCCTGTCACCGGTTTTCTCGCTTCTTGGTTCTCAGTCCGTCTGGCGCTTGCCCGGAGTGTGCAGGGACCTGGGGAGTCGTCCTTTCCAGCTTCTATCCGTGCTGACCTCTTTGGGTCAGGACACCAAATGCAGCATGCGCTGTCGAGCGACTCAGGCAAGCTCTCGGAGCGGCCCCATCTGAGAGAACGGTTCGGAAGCCGAACCAAGCCCTGGGCCGGGCACGCTCCACCAGTCGTTTCTCTCCGAGCTTTTTCCTCCCAGATTACTTCGTCTTCAGCTCAGCACCCTCAGGAATCACACCGTAGTCCAGATAGCGCCACAGCGCGATCAGCAGCTTGCGGGCGAGGGCCACGATCCCCACCCGCCGAGATCGGCGGCTCCCAGGACCATAACGCTCCTGAAACCACAAGCTCAGGCGACTCTGCGGTTGGAAGCGCAACCAGCCCCAAGCGATCTCGATCGCCATCGCCCGGACCCGACGATTCCCCGCCTTGCTGATCCCTTGTTCGTGGTTGACCGTGTCACCGCTCTGATAAGGCATCGGCGTCAGACCCGCCAAACCGGCCACCTCACGGCGGTTGCGGAACTGCCGCCAGCCGAAGAACTCCACCACGAACAGCCAACCACTGTTGCCTCCGATCCCCTTGAGCTCTTGCAGCCGCTGCACCTTCTCCGTCGCTTCCACGCTGGCCGTCCGGCGAAACCGCTCGAGCTCGGCAATCTGACTCTCCAGCACAGCCAGACGCTCGCCCTCTCGCCTCAAACGCTCCCGCAAGCTCGCCAGCAGCCTCTCGCCGTTCCACTGCCTCGCCTGATCCAGCTGCTGCAGAAAGCCCTTGCCGACTTTCACCCCCCGAGCCCCCACGCTGGCCAGCAGGCCCTTGATCCGATTGGTGTGGGCCGTGCGCTCCTGCTTCAGAGACTCAAGCTCCCGAGCCAGGTGACGCTCGTCCTCCTGCTCGGGGGTCGGCGCGTGCGCTACCCCGAACACCTTCTTCTCCCCGCGCTCGTAACGGATCAACAACGACAGCAACTTCTCCACGTCCACCCCATCCGTCTTGGCCCGGCGATGCCGCCGATTCACCTCGATGCTCGAGGAGTCCATGACAACGTTTTCCACTCCCTCCGACAGCAGGAACCGGTGGAGCCAGAATCCATCCCGTCCGGCCTCGTAGCAACTCACCACCCGAGCCGACTCCGGCACGCCAAGGCGATGTTTGGCCCGCGCGATCTCCAGCATCAGCCCGGCAAGGTCCCCGGCTGCAACTGTCCGCTGACTTGCCCTCCGTCCAGCCTCTACACCAAACCCCAGCTTCCACTCGCTGGCGCCGAGCTCCAGGGCCATATGTAACACCGCCTCCGTTCGCGTAGACTCTGCAATGCGGGTTGTCTGGTTCATCGGGGTTCTCCTTTCTAACCGCTAAAGTTCCCCCGAAACATACAACCGGCGACCCGCTTTTGCATCCCCGCCCTGCATAGCATCTGAGGCCGCAGGCCGATGCCCTGGGTCGACGAACGCCCACCTCCTGGCGGCCTGAAAGGCCGCGAGAATCTCTCCGCAGTCTTCTCGGTGAGCCAATCGCAAGTCGAAGACGTTCGGACCTACATCCGCAACCAACGCGAGCATCACCGGGTCAAGTCGTTTCAAGAGGAGCTCCGTGCGTTCCTCGAGGCCTATGGAATCGAATTTGACGAGCGCTACGTCTGGGATTGAAAGCTCTCGCGGCCTTTCAGGCCGCTGGATTTGCGGGGGCCTGTTGACCCAGGGAATCGGCCTTCGGCCTCATCCCTGGGCTATGCTCTCCCGGCCCGTTGGGCCGTGGGATGAAGAAAAGAGCCGGGCCCTCGCAAGGGCCCGGCCCGGGTTGCTCTCAAATGGTTGGCTCCCTTACCGGCCGCAGCTCGATTGCGCGGCGGCGTTGATGACCTGCACCTTCTGCTGGGTCGTGATCAGGTGCTCCAGCCGGAAGGCGGTCGCCATCACGGTCACGCAGCTCACGTACTGGGCATGGTTGTGCCAACCGTGGTGTGAGCTGAGCGGACCGTCGCACGGACAGAGCTCGGCGATCGAGCAGCCGGTGAGCTTGCCGACCACCTGGCCCGCGGGCGTGAAGTCGCAAACGTCGTGGTTGTTCGTCTTCCCGTCGTTGTCGAGGTCGTTGTCGCAGGCGTCGCCGAAGGCGTCGTTGTCGAAGTTCTGCTGGCCGGGATTGGCAACCGTCGGACAGTTGTCGACGTCGTTGGCGACGCCGTCGTCGTCGGGGGCAGCAATGACCTCGACCTCGACGGAACCGATGTCGCAGCCTGCGCCCTGGGGCCGGAAGACGAAGCGCTGGTCCTGGCCGCCGACGGGGGCCGCGTCGCACACGGCGGCATCCCCGGCGTCGATTGCCGGGCTGCCGGCCCCGGGGAGGTGGGTGTCGGTGAAAAAGCCGTTGTTCGCCAGCGGGCCGAGGAGAGCATCGGTGTTCGGCAGGTCGCCGGGGCCGCCCAACGTGCAGCTGCCGTCGCTGCCGAGGACGTGGCTCGTCGTCTCTATGTTGCTACCGCCAGCGAAGGCGCAGTCTTGCACAGCATCGCTGCCGTTTTCGGCAAAGATGGTGTTGGCGACAGTGGTGACCGTGTCATCGCAACCGAGGTCCAACGCATCGACACTGCCGGCCTCGTTGCCTGTGAAGGTGCTGTTCAACAGGTCGAGAGTCCCTGGGAAGGCACCGTTGCCACAGGTCCAAGCACCCCCGAAGGCTTGGGCGACGTTGCCGCTGAAGGTACTGTTGGAGATCGTCTGATCGCTTGGAGCAACGCGGACGATCGCACCTCCGATGAAAGCTCTGTTGCCGCTGAAGGTCGAAAAGTCGACGGACAAATCACCGCCGGCCGCGACACCGCCGCCCTCGCCGCTCGCGGTGTTGTCCTTGACCGTGCAGAACTGGACCAATGCAGCACCCTGGCTCAGGACCGCTCCGCCGTCTCCGGCGGCATTGCCCCGGGTCAGGGTGAGGGCTCGGAACACGACCTGGGTGCCGGGTGCGGTCTCGAAGATCCGGCTGGCATCGTTGCCGTCGATGATCGTGGTGCGGGTGTCACTCCCCTCGATGGCCAGGTTCTTGTCGATCGTGATCTGCCCCAGGGTGAGGACGTACGTTCCGGGAGGCACGACGACGGTGGTGCCGGGGGGGCCAGGGCGACGGCATCGCGCAGCGAGCAGTCGCCGTCGTCGCAGGACCCGTCGGCCTCGTCGACGGTGGTGGTGACGAAGGTCTGCTGCGCCTGCACGGCCGGTGCGAACAGCAGGGCCGCGAGGGCCAGGGTGAACAGAAATCTCGTTTCCATCGAACACTCTCCTCTGTTTGGCATGATTTTCTCCTCCTGGGATCCGGCCTATTGGTACGTCACCACGAGCTGCGGCCGGTTCGCCGAAGTCGAGTTGTTGCCGGAGTAGTAGCCGATGTAGTCGTTGCCTCCGTCGTCGTTGTCGTCGAGATTGAAATAGACCCTCATCTGCGTCGTGCCCGTCTTGTCGATCGCCGCGAGACCTGATGCGTTCAAGCTGCCTTCCGACCAACTCCCGTTCGAGGCGGCGTTGCCGAGGCTCGCCGCCTGGACCACGGTCGCCGTGGCCTGGAAGTCGCCCGTCTGGAGCGTCGTCGAGCCCGAGAAGCTCCCCGTCTGCACGTCGGCCCAACAGGTGCCGTGGGTGGTGAACGGACTGGTGCCGGAGGATGTGCCGCGGCGCAGGCGCAGGGTCACCGAAAGGATCGTGGCGCCGTCGGGGATCGACGAGGTGTTGAACGAGACGACGGACTTGTACTGGCGGTCGCTGGTCGCGTCGCCCACCCGCAGGGCGCTGGTCGTGCTGGCGGTCGCATCGATCGAGCCGCCGGCGTTGGAGGCCTCGGACGATTCGAGCACCCAGCCGTCGTGGGAGGCGGCCGAGGTGAAGGTCACGACGGTCGGCGGAACAACCGGCGTGGCCGACGCTTCGTTGGAATTCGCCCCCTCCCCCACTCCATTGGTCGCGGTCACCACGTAGTAATAGGTTGTCCCGTTGGTCAGTCCGGTGTCGGTGAAGCTCGTGCCGGTGAGGTTGCTCTGGATCGTCGTGTAGGGCCCGCCGCTCACCGTGGCGCGGTGGACGCGGTACAGGTTCGCGCCGCTCGCCGCGGTCCAGGTGAGGCTGACCTGTCCGTTGCCTACACCTTCGAGATGTACCCGGTGAGCTCCTCGCCGGGCTTTTATCCGCCGGACGAGGTGATCCCGGCCGAGACCGCCCGCAACCGCGCCGCGGTCCTCTACCTGCTCGAACAGGCCGCCTGCCCGTACGCCGTGATCGGCAAGCAGGCCCAGTATTGCGAGGCGGTGCCGGGTGCGCCGGGTGCGCTCATGGCCACGCCGGGCCACTCGGAGGAAAGGGGAGGTTGTGGGCGAACGGAGCCCCAGAATTCTTCTTGCTGACGACCATCCGCTGATGTTGGAAGACTTGAGGGAGATCCTCAACCCGGATTTCGAAGTGGTGGGGACGGCGACGGATGGCCGCGCTCTCCTGGAGCTGGCGGAGGTCTGGCGGCCCGATCTGGTCCTCGCGGACATCTCGATGCCGGTGATCAACGGCATCGAGGCCACGCGCCGGCTGCGCGACCTCCTTCCCGAGACGCGGGTCCTGATCCTCAGCGTCCACACCGACCCCGAATGGGTGCAGGCAGCCTTCGACGCCGGCGCCTATGGCTACCTCACCAAGGACTCCGCTGCCATGGAGATCGAGACCGCCGTCCGCGAGGTGCTCAAGGGGCGCTTCTATCTCAGCCCGGCGGTGACCCAGGCCTTCCTGGGCCTGGCGAAGGAAGACACCGCGGGGCGCCACTCGTCTCCGGGGCCTCCGGGGCCTCCGGGGCCGGTTCCCGGCGACGCATTTACCCCACGCGAGATGGATGTCCTACGGCTGCTGGGCAGGGGCCTGGGCAACAAGGAGATCGCCCACGAGCTTGGCGTCTCGGTGCCGACGGTCCGCACTCATCTGAACAGGATCTATGAAAAGGTGGGGCCGATGAGCCGTATGGAGCTGGTGCTCTATGCGCGCAATCACCGAGGTTGAAAAACGGTACTGCGGTGGCACGCAGTGGTCCCGTGGGACCGGCAGGAGCCACCGCGGGACCATGGACGCTCAAGGCAGTCTTGAAGGGCATCGCCTCGGCTGCGGACCGCAAGACGACCGTCGAAACCCTTCTCCATCAGACCAACTTGTGGAGCGTCCGCAAAAAGATGCTGTCCGGCTTTTCCGGCGGCATGCTCCAGCGCTTCGGCATCGCCCAGGCGCTGATCGTGACCGAGCCGGCTTCGACGAAAGATCCTGCCGCGCCTCTCTCCAGGAGAAGGCGCGGCAGGACTTGCGGTGTCGTCCTCTATGCGATCAGGAGCAGTATGGATTGGCCCGGACCGGAGAGCCGCTGCACGTACAGTAGGCACACTGGTTCGCGAGACAGCCAATTCCCGACCATGAACCGTCGGCGCACTCCCTGGAGCACGACGTGGAACAACCTCCGCCGCCCGAGCCCCCGCCTGTACCCGTATCTTGCTTCAATGCAGACAACGGCGTGGTGACGACGACGGCGAGCACGACGAGCGCCAGCAGGAACAGCTTGATTTTTGGGCTCAACACCATTCTCCTCTCGAGGTTTTTGCGTCACCTGTCCATCAGGTGTCAGCGCCTGCCAGCCGGCAGGCCCTCAATCCGGAATACGTCAAATGGGGGAAGAGTCCGTCAGGTGATCTGTCTGGCAGCGGGGCTCAGGGTGCGGGGGGCATCGTCTCCAGCAGCTTTGCTGCCTTTTTGCCCGATTCGCTGGCCGGTCCATAGACGGCGATGAACGTCGTGTGCGCCTCCCGCAGCAGGGGCCTTGCCTCCTCGGAGCGGCTCTGCTGGATCAGACACTCCGCAAGCCGGAACTGCGCCCTGGCCAGGTCGGGATGGCGGGCTTCGAGCTTCTTTTGCCGGATCTCCAGGCAGCGTCGCAGGAAGGGCTCGGCCTCCGTCGGGCGGTCCTGCTCCAGGTAGTTCCTGCCGATCTCCAGCAGCGCGTGGGCGGTGAATGGATGGTCCGGACCGTCCCCGGCTGCGAAGACATCGTGGGCCTGGCGTGCGAGCCCGAGCGCTTTGGGAAATTCCTTTTGAACACGGTACGTCTCGGCGAGAAGCAGGAGGACCTGAGCCACTCTCCAGTGCTTCTCACCCAGAGTCCGACGGCGGATTTCCAGCGCTTCTTCAAACAAAGGGATTCCCTCGTCCCTCCTGGCTTGCCCCACGAGGCTCGCTGCCAGATTGCACAGGGCCTCGGCCACCAGCCAGTGCGCCGGACCGTATTGCGAGCGAGCCAGGGCCAGCACCTCGCGTTCCAGAGCCTCCGCTTCGGTGTACCGGCCCTGGAGGTGGAGTGCCGCGGCAAGGCCGATGAGCGTGCGCGCCACGTCCGGATGCTCCCGGCCGAGGACCTTTTTTTGCACATTCAGGCATTGGCGGTACACGGCCTCTGCCTCCTTGAATTTGCCCGCGTTGAACAAGCCGTCCCCGAGCCTCGACCGGTCGCGCCAGTACCGCGGATCCTGCTCTCCCAGGGCTTTCTGTCCGACGGCGAGCCCCATCCGGAAGCGGTTCTCCGACTCCGCATAGTTCCCTAGCACGCCTTGCAGATTCGCGAGCGCGAAAAAAGTCTCGGCCACGGTGAGGCCGTCGGGTCCCTCGACGCGGCGGGCGATGGCGAGGGCCTCCTGGTGGAGCGCCTCGATCTCGGGTGCAACCTCGGCAGAGGCGCCTTTGCCGAGGAGAGTCTGGCCGAGCCGATTGAGGGTCTTCGCCACGGCGAGGTCCTCGCCACCCTGCCGCCGCCGGATGGCCAGGGCCTCCCGCAGATGCGACTCCGCACCAGCCCATTCGGCGCGCTCATTCCGGAGCTCGGCAAGGTGCTCCAGGCTCTCCGCCGTTTCCAGGGATTCGGGGCCGAAGGTCTGGCGGCGGATCGCGAGGGAACGCTTCAGGAGCGGCTCCGCGGCGTCGTATCGTCCCAGGCCGAGGTTGACCTCGCCGATGGCGTCCATCACGGCCGCCTGCACGTCCGGCTCACCCGCAAGCTCCCGCGAGATGCGATCGGCTCCCTGATCGAGGATCTCACGGGCGGTGAGTGTTTCTCCCTGCGTTCGATAAGGATCGGCTTGCTTGAAGGTGTCGACCAGAAACGACAGCGCGTAGCGGGCCTTGTCCCTCTGCCGGGCGGTCTGCCGGCCCTGGAGAAAAAGGCCCGCCAGCAGCACCGCAACGAGCAGGACGACAACCGCCGCGGCAGCCACCGCGATGCGGTGCCGGCGGACGAGCTTCCTCGTCCGGTAGCCCAAGGTGTCAGGACGGGCGGAGACTGGAAGGTCCTTCAGGTGCCGCTCCAGGTCCGAGGAAAGCCGGGCGACCGATTCATAGCGCCGTGGCGGCTCCTTGCGCAGGGCCGTGAGCACGATCGTGTCGAGGTCGTCCGCCAGCCGGCGCCGGAGCGCCGCGGGCCGGCTGCCCCGGGCGGCGGCGATGTCCGCGGGCGACGGATTGCCGGGCCGCAACAGGGCCATGCTGGGCTTCTCCGGTTCCTGTTCATTGACGGCGCGCTCGAGCTCGTAGGGCGGCGCTCCCTCCTCCACCTGATAGGGGCTCCGGCCGGCGAGCAGCTCGTAGAGCAGCACCCCCAACGAGTACACGTCGCTGGCCGTGGTGATGGCTCCACCCTTCACCTGCTCGGGGCTGGCATAGCCGGGGGTCATCACCCGCAGCCCGGTCCGCGTGCGGGAATCGGCCGCAGCCGCCGGCTCGAGCTGCTTGGCAATGCCGAAGTCGAGGAGCTTCGGCTCTCCCTGCGGAGTCACCAGGATGTTCGCCGGCTTGAGGTCGCGGTGGACGAGCAGGTTCTGGTGCGCGTACTGCACGGCGGCGCAGATCCGCAGGAACAACGCGAGGCGCTGGTCGATCGCCAGCCGGTGACGATCGCAATACTCGTCGACGGGCAGCCCTTCGATCAGCTCCATCACCAGATACGGCCGGCCGTCCTCCGTGGTTCCGCCGTCGTACAACCGGGCGATGCCGGGGTGCTCGAGGCGGGCCAGGATCTGCCGCTCGACGAGGAACCGATGGCGAAGCTCGGTGTCTTCGAGACCGGAACGGAGGATCTTGACCGCGACCAGACGCTCATACTGCTCGTCGTCCCGCACAGCGAGATAGACAGCGCCCATGCCGCCACGTCCGATGGCGCGCAGCAGCCGGTAGGGTCCGAGGCGTTGCGGCTCCCCGCGATCGCCCACCATCAATCCCAGGACCTCGTCGGCCGGCCGATCGATGAAGGCGGCCTCCCGCGCATCCGCGGCGAGCAATCTCTCCACCTCGTGACGAAGCACGGGATCGCCCGCACAGGCCGCTTCGAGAAAGGCGGTCCGCTCGCCGGGAGGACGGTCGAGCGCCGCCTCGAAGACGCGGTCCACCTCGCGCCAACGCTCGGCATCGTTCATGCTCCACCCTCCAGCTCGTTGCACAGCCAGGCCCTCGCCCGGCGCCACTCGCGGCCGACGGTCTCCGGGGAGATGCCGAGCTGCGTGGCGGTCTCCTCCAGGGTCAGGCCGGCGAAGAAGCGAAGCTCGACGATCGCTGCTTTTCTGGGGTCGAGCTCCTCCAGCTTTTCCAGGGCCTCGTCGACCGCCAGCAGGTCGGGCCCCCTCGGCTCCACAAGGCCGGCCGTCTCGGTCAGCGTCACTCTTTCTGCCTGGCCTCCCCGCTTGAGCCGGTTCTGGCGGCGGGCATAGTCGACGAGGATCTGCCGGATCAACTTGGCCGCGAGAGCGAAGAAATGGGGCCGGCTGGAGAGGCGGAAGCCTTCGCGGCTGCTGAGGCGCAGGTAGACCTCATGGACGAGGGCCGTGGCCTGAAGGGTCTGGCCTCGCGGCCCACGACGGAGCTTCCCTGGCGGCGATGCGGCGCAGCTCGTCATAGACGAGCGGCAGGACTTCCTCCGCAGCCTCCCGGTCTCCCTGGCTCCACCTCTGAAGCAGATTCGTAACAGGAGCTTGTCTCATGGCGAAGTCTACCAGCAGATGGCGTATTCGCTGATCAGGACAAGAGAGCCTGCTCATCAGAAATTCCGATCCGGGCGGGAGGAGCAGCAGCCATGGGGCCGTGGAGCTTACCGGAGAACCACTTCAGCTCCACGGTGGCCGCGGGAGGCTTCCTCTACGGCTTCGACAACGCCACGCTCAAGTGCCTCGACGCGGCCACGGGGGAGGAGAAATGGGCCTACCGCGGCTTCGGCAAGGGGTCGCTGACCGCCGCGGACGGCCGGCTGGTCATCCTCTCCGACCGCGGCACCCTGGCCCTGGCCGAGGCGACCCCCGAAGGCTATCGCGAGAAGGGCAAATTCCAGGTCATGGAGGGCACAGCCTGGACCTCGCCCTCGCTCGCCCGCGGCCGGCTCTACCTGCGGGACCAGGACGAAATCCTGGCTCTGGATCTGCGGGTAGCGGGAGCCGTGAATCAGGTCCCCTCGGGCTCCAAAAGCCAGCGCCAGGCGGGAACGATCCGGACCGTGCGGCCGGCGATCTCCACGGAATCTTCTTCCCGCAGTGTGACCAGGGTGGCCCGCTCACAGGAGGTCTCTCGCATCCCCTCCTCCAGGGCGCGGAGCTCGCGCTGACGGGTCGTCGGGTCCTCCAGGCTGGCGCAGACCTGGACCAGCTCCCGGACCCCTGTGCGACCTTCCGCCAGGAAATCGACCTCGTAGCCGGAATGGGTCGTCACGTAGGCCACGGACCGCCCACGCCGCCGCAGCTCCAGGTAAACGACGGTCTCCAGCAGGTGGCCAACGTCCTCGGAGGCCCGAAAGGAGACAGCCGCGGGCAGGGCGGGATCGATCGGATAGCACTTGCGAGGATTGACCTGGCGGACCCGCGCCGAGGGCGAGGCGACCGTGATCGTGAAGAGGAGGAAACTGTCCTCTAGGTGGGCGAGGTACTCGTACAGCGTGTCCTTGGCTACCCGCATCCCCTGCGACTTGAGGTCGTTGAACAGCTTGCTGACGCTGAACTTGCCGGCCGGGCTCGCCAGCAGGCCGCGCTCCATGTAGCGCAGGGCCGGGAGGTTGTCCACCCCATGACGCTCGACAACGTCCCGGAAGATCACCACGTCGACGTACTCCTGGAGCACGCGGACCCGCAGATCCTGATCGATGGCCTGGACCTCGGGAAATCCACCGGTTTTCAGATACCGTTCGAATCGGTTTTCCAAGAGCGAGCGTGCCTTCGCTCCGGGCGGCCAGCGCTCGGGCAGCTCCATTCCTTCGTGGCGCAACGACTCCGCGAAGCTGAACGGGAGGATCTCGGTTGAGAGGCTCCGTCCGCGCAGGCTGGTGGCGATCTCGCGGCTGAGGAGCCGGGCGGAGGAGCCGGTCAGGACCAGCGCGACCTTTTCGCTGTCGAGCAGCCGGCGCACGAAAGTTTCCCACCCCGGAACATTCTGGATTTCGTCGAAGAAGAACCAGCAGAGCTGCTCTCGATTGCTGGGGAACCGGCGATAGAACGCCTCGGGGATCCGCGCCAGATCCGCCGCAGCGAAGGGAAGGAGCCGCTCGTCCTCAAAGTTGACGTACAGGAGCCGACTGCGGTCGATCCCGCTCGCGATCCTCTTCTCGATCTGCTGGTAAAGGAAGTAGGTCTTGCCGGACCGGCGCATCCCCACCACCGCATCCGCCTTGCCAGGCAGCTCCGGCAGGGAGAGGTCACGCGGTGTCACTCGCGGCAGATCCCGCTCCTGGAAATCCGCGATCAGCTCGTCGACGAGCTCACCAGGACCAATTGGTCCTTCCATGAAGGACAGTTTAGTCGATATTTGTCCTTTTGGGAAGGACAAATCAGCACAGGAGCTAGTGCATCCGAGATATGTGGCGGACGATCTTCGCGAAGAGGATGTCGGGGCTGACCGGCTTGCCGACGAAATCTGTGAAGCCTGCCTCCTCGATCTCGTGCTGCGGGTCCATCCGGATCGAGGCCGAGACTGCGAAAATCGGCAATTGCCGGAACCTCGGGTCGGGCAGGCAGCGGATCTGCCGTGTGGCGGCGTAGCCGTCCAGCTCGGGCATCGACAGGTCCATCAGCACCAGGTCGTAATCCTTCTCCTGGATACGCTCGACGGCCTGTCTCCCGGTCGCTACGACGTCGGGCTCGACACCCCAGCTTCGCAGGAATCCGGTGAGCACGAACAGGTTGACCTCGTTGTCGTCCGCCACCAGGACCCTCAGTCCCTTGAGGGGCTCGCCTTCCGCGTTGGCGGGCACGGCGGGCTCAGCGGCAGCGGGTGGGATCTTCAGGCGCAGGTCGAAGCGGAAGGTCGTCCCCTGCCCCAACTCGCTCTCCACGGTGATCCGGCTGCCGTGCATCTCCACAAGCTTTTTGCTGATGGCCAGCCCGAGGCCGGTGCCGCCGTATTTCATACCGATGTCGTAGCTGGCCTGGGTGAAGTCGTCGAAGATGTGGGGCAGCCGGTCCGCGGCGATCCCGATCCCGGTGTCGGCGACCCGGAAGCTCGATCGACACGCCGTCCGCGATCAGCTCGCGGACCTGGAGCGTCACTGTCACCGATCCCTGGGGGGTGAACTTGATCGCGTTGGCCAGGAGGTTGGTGAGCACCTGCCCGATCTTGACCGGATCGCCCAGGAGCTGGTTCGGCACCCGCTCGTCGATGTGCGCCTCGAGAGCCACTCCCTCCTTCGTCTTGATCCGGAGGCCGTCGAGGATCCCGTAGACGAGCTGGCGGAGATCGAAGCTCCTCTCCTCCAGGGACACCTTGCCGGCTTCGATCTTTCCGAAATCGAGGATCTGGTTGACCAGGTTCAGCAGGTTCTCCGAAGACGACCGGAGGATACGGACGAGCTTCTGCTGCTGCGGCGACAGCTCGGTCAGCCCGAGGAAAGGCCCGACCCCCATGATGGCGCTGAGCGGCGTACGGATCTCATGGCTGAGCATCGAGATGAAGTCCGCCATGGCCTGGGTCGTCTGCTCGGCCTTCTGCCGCTCGCGCAGCAGCTCGCGCTCGTACTCCTTGCGGTCGGTGGCGTTGAAGACGGTGGTGCGGACCAGCAGCGGCTTTCCCGCCTCGTCTCTCCGGAGCACCGAGTTGATCAGCGCCGGCAGCCGGCGGCCGTCCGCACAGACCATCTCGACCGCGATCTCCCGCACGCTCCCCTGCATCTGCAGCAGGGGAGCGTAGTGCGTCTCGTGGAAGATCCTGCCTCCGGCGGTGAGCAGATCCTGGAACCGCCTGCGGCCGACGAGATCCTCCCGCCGGTAGCCCATCCAGGTCAGGAACGTCTGGTTGGCCCGGACGATGAGCCCACCCGGCAGAGCCGAGATATAGCCGCAGGGGGCGTTTTCGTAGAGGTCCTCGGCGCTTTCCTCGAGCAGCGTCGCAGGCGGGGCATCGGGAGCTTCGTCGTGACCTGACAAGGCGCCACCAGCTACAGGAATGCCTGGATCGCCGCGATGGTCTCCTCGGGAGCGCTCAGGTTCGGGCAATGCCCGGTCGCCGTCATCAGCACCAGCTCGCTGCCGGGAATCTGCCGGTGCACGTACTCCCCCACCGACTGCGGGGCGATGGCGTCCTCGGAGCACTGGAGGATCAGCGAGCGGGCCTGGACCCTGGAGAGGTCGGCCCGGTTGTCGGAGAGGAAGGTGACACGAGCGAAGTGCCGCGCGATCTCGGGGTTGGTGCGGCAGAAACTGTTGGTCAGCTCCGACCCGAGCTCGGGCCGGTCGGGGTTTCCCATGATCACCGGGGCCATGGCGCTCGACCAGCCCAGGTAGTTGCTGTCGAGCGACTCGAGCAACCCTTCGATGTCCTCCCGGCTGAACCCGCCGACGTAGTCTCCGTCGTCGATATAGCGGGGCGAAGGCCCGATCAGGATCAGCTTCTCGAACCGGTCAGGCTCCTGGATCGCCGCGAGCACGCCGATCATGGCGCTGACCGAGTGCCCGACGAAGACCGCCTGCGTCAGCTCCAGCTCGCGGCAGATCTCCAGCACGTCGTCGACGTAGCCTTGCAGCGAATCGTACCGGACGCGGTTCCAGGCCGAGAGGTCCGAGCCGCCGGCGCCGACATGGTCGAAGAGGACGATCCTGTATTCGCCCTCGAAGGCGGGCGCGACGAACCGCCACATGTTCTGGTCGCAGCCGAAGCCATGGGCGAAGAGCATCGCCTGGCCCGTCTCCCGCCCCGACAGCTTGACGTTGTTCTTCTGGAGGACACCCATGGCGGGCGGATCTTAGCAGCTTGGCGCTGCCGGCAGCGCCCTCACCCCCTACCCCCTCTCCCGTGCGTCCCTCGTCTCCGCCACCCCCGAACGGGAGAGGGGGAAAAGGAGAAGAGCGCGCCCCTCTCCCGCTCGGGGCGGGAGGTGGTGGACGCGCGGGAGAGGGGTTGGGGAGAGGGTTCAGCGGCGGCCGGTCGACCGGCCCTCGCCGACCACCAGGATCTGCTCGGCGAGCAGTTGGCCGTTGAGGTCACGCACCTCGATCTCCACCTCGTCACCCCTTTCGAGGTTCTCGGGCTGGTAGCTGCGCCCCTCGAACTCGACGGTGGTGGAGGTGTCGTAGCGCACGGTCACGATGTCCGACGACCCCGTGGAGAAGGAGCTGCTCCGCGGCTCGATCTCCAGCGTGCGGGCCCGGGTGTCGACATAGCGGACGGTGCCCCGCAGCTCGGAGATCGTCTGGTAGTCATCCTGCGAGGAGCCCGTCCCGCTGCCGGCCGTCGCGTCGTAGACGACCTGGATGTCCTGGGCGAGCAGGCGGCTGCCGCTCTGGTCGACGTCGATCTCGATGCGGTCGCCGCGCTCCAGATCCTCCGGCCGGTAGGTCCGGCCATCGTGCCGCACCGTTGTGTTGTTGTCGTAATAGACGATAATTTCGTCATTGCCGTTGCGCAGGTTGCTCCGGTAGCCTTCCTCGCCGTTCACGACGATGAAACGGTCCCGGGTGTCCACGCGCTCCACGGTACCGCGCACATCGCCGACGCTGCCGGGGTACGAGCTTTGGCTGTCGTCCCGGGGGCTGCCGAGGATGTCGCCGATCCCCGAGGAGCCGCAGGCGGTGAAGAGAAGAGCAGCAACGAGCGCTGCGAAGAGGCTGATCGAGGGAATATTTCTATGGGTCATGTTGTACCTCCTGGCGGTTTTCCACCTGACTCCTTGAAGGATTTGCAGGACGCGTGCCGATCGCGGCGACTGGAATTTCCCGTAGGAAGGGAGCGTTGTAGAGAGTCCGCACAATTGGACGAGCCCGGCAGGGCAGGCTGTACAAGAGACTTTTCGGAGGGCATACTTCACGTGATGCATACAAAGAGCTCGACAAAACTGCGCTCCCTGGGTCGGGGGCTCTGCCTCCCCGCCATCGCCCTGACCCTGATCGCCGCCGGTGCGACCAAGAACCTCTCCACCCCGGCGGACGCCGCTCCGGCACCCAAGACCGTCAAGCCTGTAGCCGTGAAGACGTCCGCGGCTCCAGCTCTAGTCGTAGCAAAGACGGTGCCAGCGGTCTTCAATAATTTCCAGGACAAGGCCCAGGGGCTGTCGCCGAAGGTGCTCGCGATGGCTCTCGACGCGGTCTCCTGTGCGCGCGCCCGCGGCACGTCCGGCAAGGACGACCTGCTGACGATCATCGACTACTCCCTGCCGTCGACGAAGCCGCGGCTCTGGGTGCTCGACCTGGAGAAGGGTGAGGTGCTCTTCCATGAGCTGGTGGCGCACGGGCGCGGGAGCGGCGACAACTACGCCACCCGCTTCTCGAACCTCAACGACAGCCACCAGACGAGCCTCGGCCTGTTCCTGACGGGCGGCACCTACGAAGGGGGCAACGGCTACTCGATGAAGCTCCGGGGCCTGGACGAGGGCATCAACGACAGGGCCGAGGCCCGCTACATCGTGATGCACGGCGCCTGGTATGTCAGCGCCGAGCACGCCCGCAACCAGGGCCGGCTCGGACGGAGCTGGGGCTGCCCGGCGCTGTCCCAGGAGATGGCGCCGCGGGTGATCGACACGATCAAAGGCGGGAGCTTCGTCTTCTCCTACTCCGGCAACGAGGACTGGCTCCGCACCGCCTCCCAGGCGAGCTGCCCGGTCCCGGGCGGCGGCGGCTCCACCACTACTGCACTTGCAGTAAATTGATGACCTGCTTGACGCCCGGCGTCTTCTCCGCAGTGGCGAGAGCGAGACGCCGGCGTTCGTCGTCCGGCACCTTCCCGCGCAGGCTGACGACGCCGTCAGTCACCTCGATCTCCAGATCCAACGCGTAGCGGCCGATCTCCGAGAGCAGCCGCTGGCCCACCCGCATCTCCAGGGCGGCATCGCGGACCTCGGAGTCGGCGTTGTCGACCGCCCGGCCGGCCGGCGTCGCCAGGTTGCTCGCATCCGCGTCCACGGTGAGGAGGTTGTCGACGCGACGGATGCCACGGACCGAGAGGGCGACCTCTTCGGCCAGCTCCTGGGTCGAACGGCTGGGCACCTCGCCGCTCAGTAAGGCGCGGTCGCCGTCGACCTTGACGGCGATGCCCAGGGCTTCCGAGCCGAATTTGTCCAGCAGGGCGAGGTGGACGTCGTTGCGGAGGGCTGCCTGCTCGACGTCGGGGGCGCGCCCGGCGGCGGCTCCGGCGCGGGGGCCGGTGGTGCCGGCACAGCCGGCCAGGACTGCTGCAAGGAGGAGGGTCGGGAGGGTCGAACGGATCGAAACGAGGGTCTTCATGGGCATATTCTAGACGCGCATGAGCGCGACCCGTCCCGCCGACCCTCCTCGCCGCCGCCTGGCTCTCCCCGGTTGGGCCGTGACGGCCGGCCTCAGCCTGGCTCTCACGGCCGGCTGCCTGGACGTGGCGTGGAGCCTCTGGAAGGAGGCGCCTGGGGGGCTCAGGTCCGGGGTCCATGTGGTGTGGGCGGTGGGGGTGACGGTGGGGATGGTGTTGGTGGTGTGTCTGATTGGGGCGGTGGTGGTGCGGCTCGGCCGGAGACCTCACCCCCTGTCCCCCTCTCCCATCTCCCTTCCACCCCCCGCCGGGAGAGGGGGGACGCAGGCGGAGCCTTTCCGCGAGCTCGCCACACAGGCATCAACGACGTCCCCCCTCTCCCGGGGATGGGTGGGTGGGAGATGGGAGAGGGGGACAGGGGGTGAGGTCCTCCTCGCCGCCCCCCTCCTCAGCGCCGAGCTTCTCCTGGCCCTCTGGCTCGGCCGCTATCGCCTCTCCCCCGCAGCCGCCGCGGTCGGGTTGGCCGTCGTGGCCGTGCTGACGATCGTCCTCCTGGTCCGGCTTCGCCCTCCCCTCTCCCCTCGGCCCTGGCTGGCCGGCGCCGCGGTGCTCGCGCTCGCCGGACCCTGGCTGGCCGCCTGGGCTTCGGAGGACGGTTCTGTACTGAGGGCATCCCGGCGGAGGCACGCGGTCCCGCGGGTGGTCGTGCTCAGCATCGACACCCTGCGGGCCGATGCGGTGTCGGCGGCACATACACCGAGCCTGCACGGGCTGGCGGGCGGCTCGGTGGTCTTTCGGCGGGCCTATTCTCCCGCACCGTGGACGCTGCCCTCCATGGCCTCGGTGATGACCGGGGTGGCGCCGCAGGTCCACCAGGCCCTCCACAGCCGCAGCCGGGTGCCGGACGAGCTGGTCACCCTGGCCGAGGTTCTGCGCCGGTCGGGTTATCGGACGGCGGCCCTGGTCTCGAGCACCGTCCTCGGCCCGGCCGTGCGCCTCGATCAGGGATTCGAGGAGTACCGCCATTTCCCGGGTCCCTGGCTCGGCCGCTCCTTTGGGGCCGGTCTCCTCCGGCGCCACGTCGACCGCTTTCGGCCGGACGAGGCTCCGCCGCCGGACCTGGCGGAGCATGCAGCCGGCTGGCTCCAGGCTCACAGGGACGAGGACTTCTTCCTGTGGGTCCACGTCTTCGATCCCCATGCCCCGTATGGACCGCCACGGCTCTACCTGGCGGGGAGGCAACCGCCTGCGGGCGGCTGGTGGCGCTTCGAGGGGTGGGACGAGGAGGCGATCCGGGACGGGACCTGGGTGCCTACACCTGCCGAGCGCGAGTGGATCCGGCAGCTCTATCTGGGGGAGGTGCGCTATGCCGACGACTTCGCCGGCCGGCTCGTGGCCGAGCTGAAGCGGCTGGGCCTCTATGAGGACACGCTGCTCGTCATCCTCTCCGACCATGGCGAGGAATTCTGGGAGCACGACGCCTACGGGCACGGCCACACGCTCTATGACGAGCTCCTCCACGTGCCGCTGCTCCTGAAGCTGCCCCGCTCGGTCCGGACCGGCGCGGTCGACCTCCCCGTCTCGACGGCGAGCGTGATGCCGACCGTGCTCGGCCTCTGCGGCCTGCCGCTGCCGTCCGGCTACCCGGCCGAGCCCTCGCTACTCCCCCACCTCCAGGGAAACTCGCCCGCGCCCGCCCCCCTCGTCAGCCTCGGCCTCAACCGCTTCGAGGACCGCCAGGCGGTCCGCTTCGGCCGTTTCAAGTACATCCGCTGGGAGATGACCGGCCGCGAGGAGCTCTACGACCTGCAGCGCGATCCTGGCGAGCGGATCGATCTGGCGCCGTTCGCGCAGGGCGAGATCGCGACAGGGAGGAGACTTCTCGCCGGTTTCGCTGCGCAGGGCCGCCGCGCGCGCCAGGTCCTGCGCCTCCGGGACGGAGAGGAAGCCGATCTCGATTCCTACACGCTCGAACGGCTGCGGTCGCTGGGGTACGCGCGGTAAGGCCGCCACGTTCCACCTGATTCGCTACACTGTTGCCATATGCCCCACTCTTTCTGGAGGTCGCCCACCGGCGCCATAAGGGCCGCTCTGTCCCTGTCTCTCGCCCTGACGGCCTGGTCCTGCAATTCCCGCGAGCCGGACCGGCCGGCGGCGATCGCCGTGGAGACGGTCACACCCAATGGAGCGGGTGCGCGGGCCGGTCTGCGCCCGGGGGACCTCGTCCTCTCCTGGCGGCGCAAGGCCGCGCCGCCGGCCCATCCCGAGGAAGCGGGCGGCCCGATCCGTTCCTGTACGGAATTCCCGGCGATCGAGGTCGAGCAGGCGGCTCGCGGACCCGTCGAGCTGCGCCTCGTCCGCGGCAAGGAGGCCCTGACGGTCGAGATGCCCCCGGGGGAATGGGAATTCGCGGTCCGCCCGCTCGGTCCCGGGGAGGAGGAGTGCGTGGCGCTCGCGCGGGGGCAGAGCCTTGCCAAGGAGCGCCGCTGGCCCGAGGCGCACGCCGCCTATGAGGAGGCGGCGCGGCAGGCCGGGCGCCACGGCCGCAAGCTCTTCCTGGCCCACATCCTCCAGCAGCGCGGGGTCGCCTCCATGATCCAGGACGACTTCCCGGCGGCGGAAAAGGCTTTCCGCACCACGCTGCGGATGCGCCAGGAGCTCGTTCCGGAAAGCCTGTCCGAGGCGTCCATCTGGCTCTCGATCGGCTGGCTCGAGCAGTCGCGGGGCGAGATCGACGCCTCCGAGAAGGCCCTCCGCCAGGCGTTGCGCCTGCGGTCGCAGCTCGCTCCCGGGAGCCTCGCCGAGGCCTCGACCCTCAACAACCTCGCCACCAACGCCTGGTACCGGGATGATCTGGCCGCGGCCCGGCGCCTCTACGAGCAGGCGTTGGGTCTGATCCGGAAGCGGTTTCCCGGCAGCACCGACGAGGCGCTCGTGCTCAACAACCTGGGCCTCGTCTCCCGCGCCACCGGCGACACGAGGGCCGCAGAGCGCTATTTCAGGGAGTCGGTGCGCCTCTGGCAGAAGCTCGACCCCGAGAAGCTCCGAAATCGCCCGCACCTTCGCCAATCTGGGGGCGCTCGCCACGGACCGCGGCGATTATGCGCTCGCCGAGGACTACCTGCGGGATGCCCTGCGCCGGTTCGAGAAGATCGCGCCGGACGGCCGCCAGGTCGCAGTCACCCTCGCGGGGCTGGGGCTCCTGGCGCGCGAGCGCTCCCAGTATGCCGAGGCCGACGCGCTGTTCCGGCGCGCCCTGGCAATCCAGCGCGAGCAGGTTCCAGGGTCGGCCGAGGAGGCGAAGACCCTGAGCAATCTCGCCTTCATCTCCCTGGAGTGGAAGCGCCTCGACGAGGCGGAACGCTTCGCCCGCCAGGCCCTGGCCCTGCGCAGACAGCTCTCTCCGGTCAGCACCGACGTCTCGGTCAGCCTGTCGATGCTGGGGAGGATTGCCTGGGATCGCGGCGATCGCGCCGCCGCCAGGCGCCTCGCCGGGGAGGCGCTCACAATACAGCGCCAGGCGGCGCCGGGAACGCTTCATGAAGGGCAGGTCCTGCAATTCCTGGGAGACGCCGCCTTCCGGTCCGGTAGGCATGCGGAGGCCGAGCCTTACTTGCAGCAGGCGCTCGCGATCTTCCGCCGGATCGCCCCCAAAAGCCAGGGCGAGGCCGAGACGCTCAATTACCTCGGCGTCGCCCTTTGGAAATCGGGACGTGCCGCCGAGAGCGAGCCCCTTCTCATCGAGGCGATCGAGGCCCTGGAGGCACAGATCGGCCGCCTCGGCGGCTCGGACGAGTCGCGGTCGAGCTTCCAGGCAAAGAACGATTCGATCTACAAGGATCTGATACGGCTTCAGATCGAGCAGGGGAATCCAGCCGCAGCCCTGCACACCCTGGAGCGCTCGCGGGCACGCTCTCTCCTTACCATGCTCGCCGAGCGCGACCTCGTCTTCAGCACCGATGTCCCGGTGCAACTCCTCGAGCAGCAGCAGCGGCTCGACGGCGACTACGAGACGACGCAGGACGAGATCGTCGACGCCGATCCGCGCCAGACGAAAGACCTCGAGGCCCTGCTCGCCCGCCTGACCCGGCTGCGCAACGAGCGATCCGTCCTGGCGGGCCGGATCGCCAAGGCATCTCCCCATTACGCATCCCTGCGCGATCCCCGGCCGCTCGACCTCGAAGGCATCCGCCGTGCCCTGGACCCGGGGACCGTCTGGCTCTCCTACTGCGTCACCGAGGAGGACACATTCCTCTTCGTCGTCACCCCCGACCAAGAGGTCCAGGTCTTCCGCCGGCCGGCCGGCGAAGAGGAGATTGAACGGCAGGTCTCCATCTTCCGCAGCCTGATCCTGCGCGGAACCGAGAGCCCCGAGGTCGAGCCGGCCCTGCTCGCTCAGGGCCGGCGGCTCTGGGATCTCCTGATCGCTCCGGCCGTGCCCTGGATCGGCCGCTCCCGGCGGGTGCTGATCTCTCCGGACGGGCCGCTCCAGACGCTGCCGTTCGCGGCGCTCGTCCGGCCTGGGAGCTCTCCCGTTTTCCTGACCGAGTGGAAACCCCTCCACAGCGTGCTCTCGGCGACTCTCTACGCGGAGCTGAAGCGATCCAGCCCTGCAGAGCCCGGCCCGGAGGTGGTAGCGTTCGCGGACCCGCGATACCGGCCGGCCGCGGGCGCGTCGTCAGATCCCCTGGCGTCGCCGCTGGCCCGCTACCGCCGGGGCCTGCCCCCACTCCCCGCGTCCCGCGAGGAGGCCGGCAGCCTGACCTCCCTGTACGGGTCGAACGCCGTCGCCTATCTGGGCTCGGCGGCAACCGAGGCGCGGGCCAAGCACCTTCCGGCCAGGCCGCGCATCGTTCACTTTGCCGCTCATGCCCTTCTCGACCACCGCTTCCCGCTCGACTCCGCCCTCGCCCTGTCCATCCCCGGCGGGGCCGACCAGGACGACAACGGGTTGCTCCAGGCATGGGAGATCTTCGAGCGGCTGCGCATCGACGCCGACCTGGTCACCCTCTCCGCCTGCGAGACCGGCCTCGGGCGCGATGCCGCGGGCGAGGGGCTGATCGGCCTGACCCGCGCCTTTCAGTATGCCGGGGCGCGCTCGATCCTCGCCTCGCTGTGGTCCGTCTCGGACCGTTCGACCGCGGAGCTGATGCGGCGCTTCTACACACGGCTGCGCGCCGGCCAGCCGAAGGACGGCGCCCTCCAGCAGGCCCAGCGCGAGCTGTTGCACAACGGGGACCCGAAGGTCGCCCACCCCTACCACTGGGCGGCCTTCGAGCTGATCGGGGACGGCCGATAGGATCAGGGCACGAAGATCACCGGCGTGGAGCACACGGAGAGGCTCGACATCGGCGTCAGCTCGGTGCCCGGGCAGTCGTTGCGCACCCGGACCTGGTAGGAGTACGTCCCCGCGATGGGAGGGGCGTCCGTTGCCTGGAGCGCGCCGCCGGGCACCTGGATCTCCACCGGAACGCCTGTGCAGTCTGCACCGCTGTAGCGCAGGAGGTCTGTGGTTCCTCCCGTCGCATTGGTGCCCCAGCTCAGGAGCTGCGGCAGGGTGATTTGGATCGAGCCGCTCGCGGGGCTCTGAACCTCCGGCACCGGGCCGGGAGCCCACTTCGGGCGTGAGCAGTAGGTGGCAGATCCCACCGCGGCGTCTTCGAGCAGGTCGGTGTAAACCTGGTCGAAGAACTGCCGGCTGTCCGTCCAGACCGCGATCATCTTGCGATTGAACGCGGCGACCCCGAGATAGTCGCCGTACTGGGTCGCCGAGGGGGTGTCGTCATTGGTCTTGTGGTTCAGGTTGCTGTAATTGATGTGGTTTTGGAACGTAGAGCCGCCGTCCGTCAGGCAGAGGTCTCTTCCGAAGGAGTCGCCACCGTCGGCCGAGCGCGACGTGTAGACCTGCGTCGGCTCATGGGTCTCTGGATCGAGGCGTGTGTCATACCAGGCGACATGGACCGCGCCGTCGCTCTGGTCGACCGCCAGCCACGGGAGGAAGTGGTAGGCCTCGTCGGCGTTGTCGTTGACACGGAGGCGCGGGGACCAGGTGGCGCCGCCGTCCGCCGAATAGCTGCTGTAGATGTCATAGGAGCCACAGGGGTAGGGCTGGTAGGGCACGCAGGTCGTCCGGTCGGTCCAGGCGAGATGGATCCGGTTGTAGTAAGGCGACTCGGGATTGCGCTGGATGTCGATCGAAGGGTAGGAATTGACCCACCAATTGTCCTGCGCCGGGGGCAGGTAGTAGGCGTCCAGCGAGCCGCGGTTGAGGGAGAGGATCTGCACCGGCTCCGACCAGGTGTCGCCGCCGTCGACCGATTTGCTGAGCCAGACCGTGTCGTACGCCTTGGGCTGCCACAGCTCGTCGACCGGATGGATCTTGTTCCAGATCACATAGACGGCGCCGTCAGGCCCGACCGCAACGTTGCCGCCGTGATGATCCCCTGAGGGAAAGTTGAAGGACTTCTGCTTCCAGGTCGTTCCGTCGTCCGACCAGGCCACCTGCTGGGTGAGGTCCCGGCTCCAGGTGACGTAGACGCGGCTCGGGTGCGAGGAGCGGCCCTCGGTAGAGGTGTCGACGGCGATCTTCGGCTTTTCATGAAAGGGGTGGAGCTTCGTGATGTCGTTGGCCACGACGCTCCACGTGGTCCACTTGGTTCCGGCGTCGGTCGTCCGGGCGACGGCGATCGCAGACGACAGATGGAGCGTCTCGCCGTACGGCCAGGAAAGGAGCATGTAGGCGGCATAGGCGTTGCCTTCGGCGTCCCAGGCCACGGACGGATCGTCGCCGTACCACTCGTCCGCACCCTCCAGACCGCCGGCCACCGCAGAAGGCCAGGGGGCGCAATGGTATTCCCAGGTTGCGCCACCGTCCTTCGATCCATAAAGCGCCACAGTGCTGCTATTGATGTATTCCCCGGTATCGGCCGGGGAGACGCACCCCTTCTTGTTCTCCACGAAGTAGGTGACCGCCGCGGCCACGAGTTGCAGCGGATTGTTCGGGTTGACCGCGACGGACGTCTCGTCCTGGGTGGACGGGACGCCGCCCGCCAACGGCAGGTTCAGCCCGATCTGAGGATCGGCCGAGGCGGCGGACGTCCAGGTGAGGGCCACGGCCAGCGCGGCGCCCCTGATCACAGACTTTCTCAGATCTCGCATTTTCATCCTCCCTGTGCAGTCGATCGATGTGATTCACCAGGGAAGACGAAGGAAGGGCGCGGTGGTATTAGTCTCTCCCGCCCGTTGACACGCCAGCCAGGGTTGGGCTCAGATGAGGGTGCGATGCTCTCCTCATCCCCAACGGGTCCGCAGTCCGGGCGGGAGGACTTCCACGACCTGTTCGTGGAGTTCTTCCCGCGGCTGCGGAGCTTCTTCAAGTCCTGCGGGTTCCAGCCGGCCGATGCCGAGGATCTAAGTCAAACGACGCTCTGGAACGTCTATAAGTCCATGGAGCAATTCCGGGGGGGAGGCGGGCTCGCCCCGTGGATCTACTCCATCGCCCGGAACGTGGCGCGGGACGAGTGGCGCCGCCGGGGTCGGAGCGGGGAGATGGAGCCGATCGAGGAGACCCTCCCCGCCGAAGGCCCCTCGGCGGCCGACCGGGCCACGGACCGGCAGGATCTGCAACGCACGATCGCAGCAATGTCGAAGCTGCCGGCCCGCATGCGGACCTGCCTCCTGCTCCACGTCCAGCAGGAGCTGCCCTACGGCGAGGTCGCCCGGAGGCTCGGGCTGTCCCTCCCCACGGTCAAGGTCCAGATCTGGAATGCGCGGCGGCGTTTGAGGGGCTTGTTGGAGGAGGAGACATGAACGATCCGATCCCCGCGCGGGCTCCGGGTCCCCATCCGACCCCGGAGCAGCTCTATGAGGCGCGCAGCGGTCCGCGCACCGACGAGGCGGAGCAGCACCTCGCCCATGCCGCGGTCTGCGCGGCCTGCTCGGAGGAGATCTTGCGCCAGGAGGCGTTCGACGCTCCGGAGCCGATGGCGGCGCGCGACATCCAGACCGCCTGGGCCCGCTTCGGCGGACCGCCCGCGGTCCGCCGTCCGCCACAGCGCAATCCGGTCCTCGCTCTGGCCGCCGTGCTCGCGCTCTGCGTGATCGGCCTCGGTTTCTGGATAGCGGTCCGGCAAGACGTCCAGCCGCCGGACGATGTGACCCGGAACGGCGGTCCTGTCGTCGGCACCTGGAGTCCTGAGGGGACCCTCGAGGCAGTCCCGGCGGAATTCGTCTTCCCGGACCTGGGAGGCGAGGCCCGGCGGATCACCGTCTACGACGCCGCCCAGAGCTACGTCTGGACGAGCCCGCCCGCGGTGGACGGAAAAGTCGCCTTCCCGGAAGAGGAGCGACGGAAGCTCCGGCCGGGGGTCGAGTACTACTGGACCGTCGTTGGAGAGGAGGGGGCGGCGCGGAGCTTTCGGGTTGGACGGTGAATGGCTCGTCTAGCCGTCCTGCCGCCCGGGCATGAATGCCCGGGCTAGGAACAGCGCCGGGTGAACCCGGCTTCAAGCCCCATTCATGGGGCGCTGTTGCTAGCCCGGCGATTCATCGCCGGGGTCCGGAGCCGCGATGTCTGCCTTGACCGCTTCGTCGTTCCGGGGTGGTGCCCCGGCGACCACGATTCACGGCGCGCTGACCTGGATCCGAGCCTCGCTGACATCGGTCAACGGGCCAGGAATCCAGGGCAACGGCCCAGCGACAACGGTCAACGACACCGCAATATAGGTCAACGCCCCAGCGGCATGGAGCGACATCCCAGCGACAGCGATCAACGGCCCGGCGACATAGGTCAAAGACTCGGCGGCCTGGGTCGGCGTCCCCGCGACATGGGGTAACGGCCCAGCGACACAGCTCGGCGGCTCCTTGAGCCAGGCCGCCAGCACGCAGGCACAGGTCAGCGTCTCCGTGACAGCGGTCAGCATCTCCGTGACAGCGGTCCACGGCTCCCCGCTCCAGGTCACCGGCTCGCCGCTCGCTGCCACCGGCTCGTTCACATAGGCCGGTGTCGCTCGCCTCCGTGTCAGCGTCTCTCGGCTCCCGGTCTCTGGCTCATGGCGCGCGGTCGCCGGCTCGCCGCCCCGGGTCACCGGCTCGCGGCTCCCGATCGGCAGGGCTCGGCTCGCGGTCCTGGACCCGTTGCCCACGGTCAACGCCTCGGGGCTCGCGGCCAGCGGCTCGGTTCCCCGGGGCAGCACCTCTTGCTTCGTGAGGCGTGGCACCGCGGCTGGGGCCGCTGCCGTCCGGAGCGTCCCACCGCTCAGGTAGGTCCGCGCCAGGTCGTCCACCGTGGACATCAAGGCCCCGGCGGCCCACAGAAGGTCCATGCTCAGATAGGGGGCGTTCTCGAATCCGTCCTTGCGCTTCATGTAGCCGGAGGCGCGCCAGGGCACGATGCGGCCGGGCTGGTCGTAGACCGTACGCTCCATGCTCCAGCCCGCCGCCCGGATCGCCGGCCGGGTTCTGGATCCGGACGGCAAGCCGGTGGCCGGGGCCTCCCTCGTGGCCTGGCTCTCCGGCGAGAGCCCCGAGCGCGCCGCGAGCGTCCGCCCGTGCCGGCTGGACGGCGCCACGGCGGAGTCGGACGGCGAAGGGCTCACCGGCCCGCGCGAGCCGGGCCTGGCCGCCTATGGAGACATCGACCGCGACGTCCTGCTGAGGCGGCTCGCCGCCTCCGGCTTTTGACATGTCAACCGCCCCTGGGTTGACATGTCAAATATCACTTTTTCCCCTCTTTAGCGCCTCCCGACAGACTGACTTCCCCCGGGAGCCGGCTTGGCACGCCGGCTGCAATGTTCAGTTTTTCGAATCCGGATTCGATCGAAAAACTGAAACGCGAACTAAAAACTGCTTCACCAGATAAGGGGAAAGTCATGTTTGCCATTCAAAAGATGATCGATTCCAGGTTGCCTCGGCTGTTCGCTGTTTGCATTCTTCCGCTGTTCCTGGCCGTCCCGGCGCTGGGCACCGCGGCCTCTCCCGCGAATCTCGCAGCGCAGGCTCACGACCTGCCCCTGCCTTTGATCAGCAGCATCGTCGACCCGCCGGAAATCCTCATCCCGAAGCCCCCCCCGCTGTGGCCGCCGCCGCCCTACCAGGGGACCACGGCGATGGAGCAGACGGCCTGATGCAGTGGAAATGTGTGAGCACCGGGTGGGAGGAGAGCCTACTCCTCCCGCCGGATCTTTTCCGCCCGGCGGGCGATCTGTTCGAGACCCAGCCGGCGCGCCTCGCGCGCGATCTCCTCCAGCCTCGCGCCTCTCTCCGGCGGCCGCATCAGCTCACCGGCGGAGAGCCGGGCCTCGAAGGCATCGATCACGTTTCCCTTCTGTAGACAGTCGCGCTCGATCCTGGCCAGATCGTCCAGCGCCTCGTCTCGCCGCTGCTACGGCGCCGGCAAAGCGGATCTCCACTGGCGATGGACGCCGACTCCCGAGGAGCGGCTCGAGGGGTGGAGGCGGGGCCGCGGTAAGGGGGAGCTATTACTACCGCATCCTCAAAGTCCAGGGGAAGAACGCTCCCGGGGGCGAGAGGAGTTACCTCAACCCGAAGGGCCTGATGACCGGCGGCTTCGCGGCGGTCGCCTGGCCGCTCCGGCCCGCCGTCCGTCAGCGGCCTGCGAGCGACAGCCGGAATGCGGCCATTTCCTGATCGTTGCGGACCAGCAGGACGTCGCCGGCCAGCACCGGGTGGTTCCAGGTCTTGCCCTCGATCGCCGGGAACCGCGCGAGCTCCGTGAACTGGTCGGGGGTCGCCCGGACCAGCGCCAGCTCACCCTTCTCCGATAGCACGAGCAGCAAGTCCTGATCTGGCAACAGGACGAGCTGGCCGTGGCCGTAGTGTCCGTCTTTCCACTTGCGCTTGCCGTCTTCGAGGCCGACGCACGCGAGTCTGCTGCCGTCGAAGCCGAAGGCATGGCCCTTGTGAACGACGAAGTCGTTGAAGTAGGGCTTCAGGCCGATCGAGGTCCAGCGCTCTTCGGTGGTCCATCCGCCGGACCCGTGCGCGACCGCGATGCGGCGCATGCCGCTTCCGGCCATGCCGGAGCCGGCGCCGAGCAGGACGTCGCCGTCCGCGGTCAGGGCCGGCTGCACGATGCCGTCGCCCGGCCACTTGTGCTCCCAAAGCACCTTGCCGTCGGCCGGCGCGACGCCCATCGCGCCGGTTCCGTGGAGCAGCAGGATCTGCGTGACTCCGTCGATCGTCGCGAGATGTGGCGAGCTGTAGCCCATGCCGCCGTCCGGGCCGAGCCAGCGTCGTTCACCGGTGGCGGCGTCGTAGGCGATGAGCGTGCCGGAGGTGGCAGCGATGACGACGTCGCCGACCACCAGCGGCGAGCCGGCAAAGCCCCAGCCCGGGAGCTTCGCGCCAGTTTCGGACGCCGCATTGCGCGACCACACGACGGCGCCGTTCCGAGCGTCGAGCGCGTTCAGGATTCCGGTCGCACCCAATGTGTAGACGCGGCCATTGCTGAGGGTCGGCGTCCCGCGCGGACCGGCGCCGGCATTCGACTCCCAGAACCGGGCCGCGTCGCCGTGTTGCCATACCGGCTTTCCGGTGGTCAGGTTGTAGCAGGAGACGACCTCGTCGTCACCACGCTGCTCCTGGGTGTAGACGAGGTCGCCCTGGACCGCGAAGGACGACCACCCCGGTCCGACCTGCCGGCGCCACAGCTCGACGGGCGGGGACTTGGCCCAGTCGGTGTCGATCTGTACGCCGCGAGCCACGCCGTTGCGCTCGGGTCCGCGAAAGCCGGGCCAGTCGGCTTGTGTCTCTGTCTCCTCTGCTGCCGGAACCAGCGGCTTCTCGGGAGCCTGCGCGGCGGCCGGAGCGGGCGTCGGCGGCTCGGCGCTGGCGGGTGCCGGGAGCGGCTTTTCCGGCGACGCTGCAACGGCCGCTGCCGGAGCGGACGGACGCGCCGCCGGCGCGTCGCCGGCCTGGGCCAGGAGCCGCTCCTCGGGAGTCGGCGTCCATCGCCAGTGGAGATCCGCTTTGCCGGCGCCGTACATGCCATCGGTCCGTACGAGCGCGAACACTCCGCACGCAATCAGGATGGTGGCGACCAGCGCGGCACGCCGGGAGCCCGTGGAGAGGCGACGGCTGGCCACCGCCCAGGCCACCAAGGCGAGGCTCAGGACCGGGATGGCCAAGACGAAGAACAAATACCCCATCGCGCCGCCCGCAATCGAGGGGTGGAGGAGGGGCCAAGTCGCGGCCAGCCCGCCGGCCATCAGGACGATGGCGCCCAGGCGCTCGAGCCCGGGTGCCCGGCTGAAGAACAGCAACCACAGGAGGATCACCAGCGCGCAGAAGACCCCCGCAAGGAGCCCGTACATCGCGGCCTCGGGAAAGAGCACGGGGAGGACGAACCAGCCCAGCCACTGCACCACCACGGCAACGACGCCGGGCCACAGCCGGAGCGGCTTCCGAGGAGTCGGTTCGTCAGTCTGCACGATGGCCATATCAGATCTCCCAAAAGTCGGCGATACAGGCATTACGCGCGCACGCGAGGAATGTTTCGCGGCGGCTTCGCCGCGTAATCTATCACCGCACCCGGGTCAGATCCACGCTCGGGCTCATCGCCAGCGACGCGCCTTGCTGGGCGACGGGTGTTGATGGCTGTGCGGATGCCAGCACGATACAAGCAAGAGCAGCGAATCTTTTCACGATTCATCCTCTTCAGTCGTACCGCAGAGCACTCAATGGATCGACGCGCGTCGCCCGCCGCGCCGGGATGTAACAAGCGATCAGGGACACCACGGTGAGGAGCACAACGATGGCTGCAAACGTCGCCGGGTCGGTGGACCCGACTCCATAGAGCAGGCCCGACAGGAGGCGCGTCAGGGCCAGCGCGCCGGCCAGGCCGAGGCCGATCCCGATCAATGTGAGGAGAAATCCCTGCTTCAGGATGAGCCTCAGCACCTCGCCCTGCCGTGCGCCGAGCGCCATCCGGAGGCCGATCTCGCGGGTCCGCAGAGTCACCGAATAGCTCATCACGCCAAAGATGCCGACCGCCGCCAGCAGCGTTGCCAGCCCCGCGAAGAGCCCGAGCAGCAGCGTGTTGAAACGGGCGCGGCCTACCGTGGCGGCCATCACCTGATCCATTGTCCGCACGTCGGAGATGGGCTGGTTCGGGTCGATCTCGTGCACCACGCGCCGCACCGTGGGTGCCATGCCCGCCGGGTCGCCGGTGGTCCGCAGGACGAGCGTCATGGACGAATAGGTGAGCACCGGGAGAGGGAGGTAGGCCATCGGCGGCGCTTCGTCCGTCAGGCTGTCGTAGCGGACGTCGCCGACGATGCCGATGATCTCCGTGGGCACGGGCTCCTCGAACATATGGACGCTGATGCGCTTTCCGATGGGGTTTTCACCGGCGAAGTGCTGCCGCGCCATCGATTCGTTGATGAGCACGACGTTCCTCGCCTCGGTCGTCTCGACCTCCGTGAAATTGCGGCCGCGCAGCAGGGGGACGCCCATCGCGCCGAAATAACCGGAGTCGGCCACGCGCACGTCCGTGCTGGGCTCCTGGCCCACCGGAGGAGCGGGCCTGCCCTCGATCAGAAAACTGGTTGTTGTGCCGAGCCCGCCGTACAACGGCAGGTAGTTCACGGCGCCCACCGAGCGGACACCGGGGAGCGTCCGGATGCGCTCCGTGGCCTCGCGAAAGAAGCCGACGACCCGCTCCATGGTGTCGTACTTGGCGGTCGGAAGATTCACCACAAGCGTCAGAACGTTCTCCGTGTTGAACCCGGTATCGATCTGTTGCAGGCGCACGAAGCTCTTCACCAGCAGCCCCGCGCTGACCAGCAGCACGAGCGCCAGAGCGACTTCCGCGACGACCAGGGTGCCCCGCAGGCGGCGGCTCCGGGCGCCCTGCCCGCCGGCCCCCTTACCGCCTTCCTTGAGCGTCTCGTTGAGGTTGAGGCGCGTCGCCTCGAGGGCGGGCGCCAGGCCGAAAAGGATTCCGGTCGCCAGCGAAACCACCAGCGTCAAGGCGAGCACCGGGAGATTCAGGCCGACGCTCCGCAGATCGACGACATCGGACGGGCTGATCGCCACGAGCGCCCGGATCCCCAGCCATGCGAGCCCCAGACCGACCAGAGAGCCCAGAATGGCGAGCAGCAGGCTTTCGGTGAGGAGTTGCCGGACGACACGATTGCGGCTCGCGCCGAGCGCCGTCCGCAGCGCGATCTCTTTTTCCCGGGCCGCGGCGCGAGCGAGCAAAAGGTTGGCGACGTTGGCGCACGCGATCAGCAGCACGAAACCGACGGCGCCGAGAAGGATCAGGAGCGCGGGCCGGACCCTGCCAACGAATTGCTCACGCAGCGGAACGACCTCTGCACTGGTCCCCTTGTTGTACCAGGGCTCCTCTTGTGCGAGGCGGGCCATGATGGTCTTCATCTCGGCATCGGCCTGCTGGAACGAGACTCCGGGCTTCAGGCGTGCCACCGCCGAAAGGAACCGGCCCCGCAGTGCGCCATCCCCCTCCGTGGGCATCGACAGCGCGGTCCACAATTCGGCGGGCTTGCCCGTGCGCGATTTCGCCCGGAGATGCCATTCAAAACCCGGAGGAAGGACGCCGACCACCGTGCAGGGCGCGCCGTTGAGCGTAATGGATTTACCGATCACCCCCGGGTCGCCCCCGAACCGCCTCCGCCAGAGGCCGTTGCTCAGGACGGCGACAGCCGGTGCATCGGGCCGGGCGTCCTCCTGCGTCAGGACCCGGCCGAGGATCGGCTTGACGCCGAGGATATGGAACAGCTCGGGATTGGCGAGCTGGGCCGGGACCTCCTCCGGCTCGCCGTTGCCGCCGGTCAGGCTGCGGCGAAAGTCCGCGAACGCCGCCATGCTCTCGAAAACCGTGCTCTGCTCGCGCCAGGACCGGACATTGATGCGCGAGGTCGTGTTCTGGTGCTCTCCTTCCGGAGTCACCTCCCACAACATGACGATCCGCTCCGGATCGCGGTAGGGCAGCGGGCGCAGGAGCAGCTCGTTGACGACCGAAAAGATGGCCGTATTCGCACCGATCCCCAATGCCAGGGTGAGCACCGCGACCGCCGTGAAAGCCTTGTTCTTGGCGAGGACCCGCGCGCCGTAGCGGAGGTCCTGGAAAAGAGTTTCGAGCCTCCCGCCGCCGCGCACCTCGTAACCTCTCTCCCGGAGCTTGTCAAAATTGCCGAAGCTCCGGAGAGCGGCCCGGCGCGCCTCCTCGGGAGGCATGCCCCTTTTCATGTTCGCCTCCGCCTCCATTTCGAGGTGGAGCCGCATCTCTTCATCCATGTCGCCGATCACCGCCTCGCGCCGGAGGAGCCCATTCAGACGAGCCGAGAAAATCCTGAGCTGTCTCATACTGCAACCCCTACGTGGCCTGCCGCACCTTGGCGATGGCGAGAGCCAGGCGGTCCCAGCTCGCCTCCTCGGCCTCGAGCTGGCGCCTGCCGGCTTTGGTGAGCGTATAGAACTTGGCGCGGCGGCCCGTCTCGTTCAAATCCCACTTCGAAGAGACCCAGCCCCGCTGCTCGATCCGGTAGAGCGCCGGATAGAGCGAGCCCTGCTCCACGTCCAGCATCTCGCCGGATATCTGGCGGATGCGCTGGATGATGCCGTACCCGTGCAACGGGCCGAGCGAGACGGCCTTGAGGATGAGCATGTCGAGCGTACCCTGCAGCAGGTCCGCTTTCTGTTCCGCTTTCTGTCTTGCCACGTGTCCTACCTCCCGGCGCCAGGCTCCATGCCTAGAACGCCAAGGCATCCTAGGCTATGACGCCTAGGATGTCAAGGCATCCTCACCGCTGGCCCCATAGGCGCTAACTTTGCCCAGGACGCCTCGCGTAGGGGCGGGTCTGGGCGGTTGGATGGGTGCGGGACCCGCCCTGGGTGGGGGCGCATCGGCGCGAAGAGGGCGGGTTGCGCCACCTCCCATCCCCCAAACCCGCCCCTACACGAAGATTCCCGCCCAAAGTTGGCGCCTGCGGCTCGCCGCCTTCGGCTTTTGACATGTCAACCGCCTCCGGGTTGACATGTCAAATATCACGTTTTCCCTCTTTAGCGCCTCCCGACAGACTGACTTCCCCCGGGAGCCGGCTTGGCACGCCGGCTGCAATCATCAGTTTTTCGAATCCGGATTCGATCGAAAAACTGAAACGCGAACTAAAAACTGCTTCACCGGAAAAGGGGAAAGTCATGTCCATTCAAAAGATGATCGAATCCACGCTGCCTCGGCTGTTCGCTGTTTGCATTCTTCCGCTGTGGCTGGCCGTCCCGGCACTGGGCACCGCGGCCTCTCCCGCGAATCTCGCAGCGCAGGCTGACGACCTGCCCCTGCCTTTGATCAGCAGCATCGTCGACCCGCCGGAAATCCTCATCCCGAAGCCCCCCCCGCTGTGGCCGCCGCCGCCCTACCAGGGGACCACGGCGATGGAGCAGACGGCCTGATGCAGTGGAAATGTGTGAGCACCGGGCGGGAGGAGAGCCTACTCCTCCCCCCGGATCTTTTCCGCCCGGCGGGCGATCTGTTCGAGACCCAGCCGGCGCGCCTCGCGCGCGATCTCCTCCAGCCTCGCGCCTCTCTCCGGCGGCCGCATCAGCTCACCGGCGGCGAGCCGGGCCTCGAAGGCATCGATCACGTTTCCCTTCTGTAGACAGTCGCGCCCGATCCTGGCCAGATCGTCCAGCGCCTCGTCTCGCCGCTGCCCGCCTCCGAGAAGACCCTTCAAGCGCGCCGCCGTGATGCGGGATTCGAGAGTGACCCAATAATCCTGGCTCTCTTCGGCGCGCTCACGGATCGCCTCGAACCTCTCGTCCGCCGCGGCGAAATCTTTCTGTGCGAGGTGGATCCTCACGAGTTGGAGCTGAGCCTGGATGATGAGAGTGCGCTGCTCGCTGCCTGCCAGAATCTTTTCCGCGCGGCGAGCGAGCTCCAGGGCTTCGCCGGCCGCCCCGTCGGCCTGCCGGAGATCCGCCAGGGTCATGGCGATCTGTGCTGCGAGGGCGGGATTCCGCTGCTCCTCCTGGACGAGCAGCGGCTTCAGGAGCTCGACCGCCCGCGCGGACCTCGCTTCCGCCGCCTCGATCAGAGCCAGCGAATGGGCGCTGTCTCCGGACGACGAGATCTCGTACGCCTGCCGCGCACCACGGAGATCACCGCGCAAGAAGCGAACTTTTCCCAGATTCCGCAAAACCAGGGCCGCGTAGGCTGCCTGCCCCTGACGGCTGAGCTCGGCGTAGGCTTGATCGAGGACCTTCCGGGCCTCCTGGAGCTCTCCCAGGAACAGGAGATGGCCGCCCATGAAGGCCCGTCCGGTCGCCAGATCCTGGTGCGCTCCAATGTGTTTGAAGAGCGCTTCCGCCTCCCGGGACAGCCGCTCGGCGTCCGCGTGCTCGCCCCGCACCTGCCGCAGGACGGATTCGAGCTGGAGCACCCGTCCGACGTCCACCAGGTTGCCGGCCGCACGGTAGGTCTCCCGGGCGTCGGCCAGCAGGTCGTAGCGCGGAGTCCGGTCGCCGAAGAACTGCGCCATCGCCAGACTCTCCTTGCATTTGGCGGCCGTGCAGCTCCTGACGGGTGGCCGCCAACTGGGTGCAGGCTTCCTGCAAGGGTGCGATCGCGCCGCGATAATCCTTGGAATACAGCAGGCTCACGCCTTCGAGCCGGCGCGCGGCGGCCCGGTCGACGAAGGCATGAAGGGAGCCGGCCCGCGCCGCGGCCGCGCGCGCGAGGCTCAGTGCCTCGGGATACCGGTCTTTTTGAAAGAGGACTTCGGCCTTCTATAAGGTCGGCGCCGAGCCGATCGCTCGCGCGCAACGTTTTCGGGTCGGCGCCGCGGAGATCCTGCAGGACGTTGAGCGCGTCGTTCATGCGATCCGTCTCACGGTCGTACAGGTCCAGCACCGCGATCCTCAGCCGGAAGCGGGCCTGGTCTCGGGGATTCTCCCGGAGGAGCGCTTCATAGAGGCTCCGGGCTTCTGTGCTCCGGCCGCTGATCTCGTGGCAGAGCGCGGCGATCTCCGCGCGGTCCTGCGCGGGCAAAAGCCCGGCCAGCTCCTGGGCCCGGCACGCAGCGCGCGCCGCATCCGCCCGATGTCCGGTCGCGTTCAACTCCAGGGCCAAGGCCCTTGCCGGCAAGGGGGACCGCGGCGCCAGGCGCACCGTCTCCGCGAAGAGCTGCGCCGCCTTCTCGTGATTCGCGCCATAGACGTGCCCGAGCCCCGCGAAGTAGCCCGGCCAGGCCTCCGGAGGGAGGTCCGCATAGATCGCATCCACGGCCCTCCGGCCGTCGGCCCCGGGGAGCGGCAGGCGCAGCTCCCGGCGGACCACGGCGGCGATCTCGCTGGAAAGCTGCAGGAGCCCGGGCACGGAGCCTGGCAGGACTTCCGAGAGAGAGCGCCGCCCCGACCTGTCGAAGACGAGGAACCGAACGATCAGTTTTTCATCCTCTCGCGTTTCGTACGAGCCGGCGATCAAATAATCGACGTCGAGTCTCCGTTGATAGTCGGCGAGCCCATCCAGCCCGGAGAGACGCAGGTCCAGCTCGGCGAGCGGAACGTCCCGGTGCGCGACGCTGCTCATCCGCCCGTCGATCGCCAGCAGACCGGTGATCATTTCGGGGAAGGCCGTGCCCATCCAGGAGCTCTCCCCCGTTGCCGAGAGATCCTGGAACCGGAGGACGGCGAACGTCGCGCCCGCGCCGGCCGGCAACAGACGGTCGGCCGGCTCCGTGAGGACGGAGAGATCGCGGGCTCCGCTCCGCAGGAGCCACGACGCGAGAGCGAGAGCCACCAGAAGCAGGAGCGCGATCCCGAGGACGAGATGAAAGAGGCGCGGGGGCGCCGGGCGCGGCTCCGGACGGACCGGGAGGTCGACCAGGGTGGGGATCTGGATCTCGGTCGCCACGGTGCCCCCGGCCGGTGCGCCGGAGCTGCTCGTGGTGCCGAGGCGCGCGGCGATCTCCTCCAGCTCCCGCCGCACCTCGGCGGCCGAGCCGGGGCGCATCTCCGCTGGTCTTCTCCAGGAGCCGGTCGATCAACTGCGAGAGCTGCCAGGGGATCGCCGGATTGAGCTTGTGCACCGGCGTCTGCCGGTGCAGAATCACGCGGCTCAGGGTGCTCAGCGTGGCTCTCCGCCTCGAACGGCGAGGTGCCGGTCAAGGTTTCATACAGCAGCACACCCAGCGCGAAGAGGTCGGTGCTGGGGTCCAGCGGCTCGCCGCGGGCCTGCTCCGGCGACATCGCTCGGCACGTGCCGACGATCGCGTTGGTCGGCCGTCAGCGAGCCCTCCTCGCTGTCCAGAAGGCGCTTGGCGATGCCGAAGTCCAGGATCTTCGGTCCGCCGGAGGTGGAGATCAGGACGTTCTCGGTCTTCAGATCGCGGTGGATGATCCCCTGGCGATGCGCCGCGTCCAGCCCCGCGGCCAGCTCGCGCGCCAGCTCCAGGGCCGCGCGCACGTCGATCGGTCCCTGGCGGACCTGGTTGCGGAGGGTCGTCCCCTCCACGTACTCCATGACGATGTACTCGCTCCCCTCCTCCTCCAGGATGTCGTAGACCTGTACGATGGCGGAGTGGCTCAGCCGCGCGGCCAGCCGGGCCTCGCGGCGGAAGCGCTCGCGGCTCGCGGGCGTGACCACCGACCCGGGCCGGATGCGCTTGATCGCCACTCTCCGGTCGAGGCGAGAGTCATAGGCGAGGAACACCTCGCCCATACCTCCCACCCCGATCCGCTTCAGGATCTGGTAGGGCCCGATCCGTCCGAGAGAGCTCTCCTGCTCCACGTCCAAGCTCGCTTCAGGAAACCAGGCCGAGCTCGCGGATGCGGCGGTGGAGAGCGTCGCGCGAGACCATCAGGCGTTCGACCATGAGATCGAGATCGCCTCCGCACTCGCGATGGCAGAGCACGATCTCCTCGACCTTGAGGTCGCCCGCCTTGCGGATCGCCGGACAGTGCTCGATCAGCACGTAGAGCGAAGGCCGCGAGATCCCCAGCGCCTCGGCCGCGCTTTTGAGGCGCCAGCGATGGGCGCGCAGCACGGCCAGCAGCTCGTCCTGGGAGATGTCCGCCGGCTTTCTCCGCCGGGCAGCGACCGATCCGCTGGCCGGCGCCGGAGCGGAAACGGCCGGCGCGGCGGCCGGCGGCTCGACCGGAAGGCCACCGCTGAGGACACCGAGGAGACTCTCGAACCCCGGGCTGGACTGGAGCTGCGGCAGGCCGCGGCTGCCGATCACCAACTGCCGGACCGCGTTGCGGAGCTGCCGCACATTGCCCGGCCAGTCGTACCGGGCCAGCCGCACCACCAGAGCCGGCTTCATCCAGAGCAGGTGGGGCGAGTCCCGGTCGAGGATTTCCAGCTCGCCGGTGGCGGCCAGCTCCTGGCGCAGGAAGTGGACCAGCAGGCGCCCGATGTCGTCGCGCCGCTCCCGCAGAGGCGGAAGCCGGATCGAGTACCCCGCGAGCCGGTGCAGGAGGGGCTCGCGGAACGTCCCCGCCTGGACCCGTTGCTCGAGGTCCGCGTCGGTGGCCGCGAGGACCCGCACGTCGACCCGCAGGGCGGACTGTGCACCCACCGGCTGGATCTCGCCGGCCTCCAGCACGCGGAGGAGCGAGGCCTGCACCTCCTGTGGCGTCTCGCCGATCTCATCGAGAAAGAGAGTGCCCCCCTGGGCCTTCCGGAAGTACCCGTCCTGGGCCTGCACCGCGCCCGTGAAGGCCCCGCGGGCCGCGCCGAACAGCTCCGAGGCGGCCAGCGACGGGGGAATGGCGCCCAGGTTGACGCTGACGAACGGACCGCGATGCCTGCGGCTGGCGGCATGGATTCCCTGCGCGACCAGCTCCTTGCCCGTCCCCGTCGCGCCCCGGATCAGGATCGGGACGGCGAGATCGGCGACGCGATGGATCTCCGCGCGGACCTGGGCGATCGCCGAGCTCTCCCCGACCAGGCCGTGGGGCTCGCAGACCGGGAGCCTGGGCGGAACGAAGAGGTGGAGCAGCAGGACCACGAGGCCTGCCATCTCCAGCACGGCCCCCTCCCGGATCTCGGCCAGGGAGAGCACGCGGCTGCCGTCGACCGGCTCCCCGTTCAGGGCGATCCGCGTGTGGCCTTCGTCCAGCCGGATCTCGATGCCGCCAGGGACGGGAAGGAAACGGATCGGCCGCCGGCTGAGATAGGGGTCGTTGAGCGGTGCCTGGGAGCCCGGCTGCTCGAAGTCCGGCTCCAGCCGGCTGAGGCGGGCCTCCTGCCCGCGAACGATCTGGCCCAGATACGCCCGCGCCCCGACGCGCAGGACCTGCGGGTGAAACAGGATGGTCAGCGTGGGGATCGGCTCGAAGGCGAGGTCGCCCTTGCCCCACACCACGTCCGTACCTGTGCGGGACAGGTCCAGCGTTGAGCCATCGAATCGCAGAGAGCTCATGAAGGCGCCGTCGAGAGAACGCAGTCTACCATGAGCCTCTGAGCCGCCCCTTACCGTGCATCTCCCACCAACATCCACGCCGCCCAGACCTGGGCGGGGTCGCCCCGCTCGCGCGAGCGGCGGCGCGCTTCGGTGAGCGCCTGGTCCTTCCGCAGACCCTGGCCACCGGGACCGCCCTGCCAGTAGGCGCGGTAGAAGTCGAGGAGCCGCCGGGACGATGTGATTCTGACGTTGTGCGCGAGCCCGCCGCCGCGGATGCCGGAGTCTCTCGGAAGCCTGTGACAAGATGCTCTCCCCGTGAGAGTGATTTTCGATGCGGCGCTGGACGGCCCCGGCTGGCCGGGTTCCCTGGGGAAGGCGGGCTTCGCGTTCGGTGAGGTCTGGCTCGGCCCCCTAGGAATCCTCGATCTCCTGGAGACGCGCCTCGGTCTCGGCGGCCGATTCGAGGAGCCGCTCCAGCGGGCCTGCCGGCTCGCCGCCGGGATTCGCGATCTGCCGGGGTTCTGGCAGCCCTCGTTCGCCGTCGATCCGCTGGGGACCAGCCGGCGTCTCCTCCGCGACCGGGACGAGCTTCGGCTCTGGGGTTGGACGGGACAGCCGGTCTCGCAGCGGCTCGGAGAGCTGGCGGCGGCCACGGCGGACGCGTCTCCCGGAATCCCGGATCGGCTGACAGCGGTCGCGCAGGCTCTGGCCGTCCGCTCGCCGGGTATCGGGTCTCTCGTCAGCTACACCAACATCTCCTCTCTCGCCCCGCTCTGGCGCGCGCTCTTCCAGGGGCTGCGGCGTGCCGGCGTGGCGGTCGAGGAGAGGCTGCAGACCCGCGGCTTCGCCCCGCAGGAAGACCGGCGCTGCTGTCTGCTGCGGCGCCACGGAGCTTCTCGATGTCGCAGATGAGGTCGCCGCCTCGCTGGCGGCCTGGGACACTCTGGACGGCGTCGTCCTCATCGGCGCGGACAGCGTGCTCGATTCAGCGCTGGCGCGGCACGGGCTGCCGCGGGTCGGCGCGCATGCGGGGCCTCCGGCCTCGTCGCGCCTCCTGTCGCTCGTCCTCGAAGCCGCCTTCCATCCCATGGAGATGAGGGATCTGCACGCGCTGCTGGTGGCCAGCCCCGGGCCGGTTCCGAGGGCGGTCGCGGCGGAGCTCATGACGGCGATCCGGCAGCTCCCGGGACGCCGGACGGCCGCCTGGAAGGAGGCTCTCGCCGCGGGGCTTGCCCACATTGATGAGGAGAGGCGCGAGGACGTCGAGAAGCGGCTGGCGGATCTGCTCTCGCCGGTCTGCGGACGCGCCGAAAAGCTGTCCATCCAGGCCTTGGGGGGGCGCATGAAGGCCCTCGACACATGGGCACGCGCCCGGGTGGCCTTCGATCCGTCTCTCCTGGAACTGTCGAGCCGTATCCGGTCGCTGCTCCAGGCGATCGATCTGTGGCAGGTGAGCGAGCTTTCCTGGGATCAGCTCAGACGGCTCTGCGACAGTCTCGGCGAGCCCGCCTGGACCTGGCAGCCGGCGCAAGCGGGGCTGGCCCACGTCGCCCGCCCGGGAGCGATTCTGGCGCCGGCCCGGGCCATCGTCTGGTGGAATTTCTCGCGCGACGCGGTGCCGCGCCCTGAGCGCGTGCTGCTCACCCGCGCGGAGCGCGAAGGATTGCGCGCCGTGGGCGCTGAGGCTCCCGATCCTGCGCTGGCCATGGCGATCGAGACGGAGGGCTGGCGCAGGCCGTTCCTGCAGGCGGAGCAGGCCTTGATTCTGGCCTGCCCGCTCATCGCTCCGAATGGCGAGCCCAATCATCCGCATCCTCTCTGGGACGACGTGACGGCCGCGCGCGCGGACCTCCACGACGCGAGGCTGCTGGAGCGCGACTTCATCACTCAGCTCGCGCCGGCACGGCTCCTCCCTGCCGCGCCGCTCCGGCTCGTGGAGCCGGCCCCGGTGGTGACCCTGAGGTCGCCGGTCGTCCTGCGCGACGTCGAATCGCCGTCCAGCCTCGAAGAGCTGCTCGGCTGTCCGCTCTCCTGGGCGCTGCACTACCGCGCCCGTCTGCGGCCCGGGCTCGCGGAAGGTCCGCCGCCACCCGGCCCGCTGCTCTTCGGGACTCTGGCCCACTGGATCCTCGGACAGGCTCTCGCACAGGTGCATGCCTCGCCGGAGGCGGCGGCCCTCCTCGCCGGGACGCTTTTCGACCGGCAGTGCGATGACCTCTGCGAGGACCTGGCTCTTCCCCGGCATCAAGCCGTGCGGGCGACGGTGCGGCACGCGGTCGTCCAATCGGCCCGGGAGCTGCTTCGGCTGGCGCAAAAACACGGGGCGAGCGGCATGAAAACCGAGACCCCAGGACAGGTTATGGCCGCCGGGCAGGCCGTCGCGGGACGCCTGGATCTCGCCTGGGACGATCCGGCGGTGCTGCTGGATCTCAAATGGGGCAAGAGCACGTATATTGAAAAGCTCCTCACCGGCACCGCCATCCAGCTCGCCAACTATGCGGCGATGCGCGAAGCCGAAGGACGGCCCGTGGAAACCGCCTACTTCGTGCTCCAGAGCCAGGAGCTGCTGGCCGAGCCCGGCGGGCGTTTCGCCGACGATGCCAAGGTTCCAGGCACGCATCGCGCCTCCGCCGTCTGGCCGGCCGCCACGGCGGCCCTGGAGCGCCGCCGCGAAGCCATGGCCGGAGGGCGGCTCGATGCGCCGGGAGCGGCCGGCGATTCTGTGAAGTCGGCGCTCTCGCCGGCCGGGCTGGAAGTGGCACCGCCCTGCAAGCACTGCGACTACCCGGGGCTCTGCGGACGCGGACAGGCCTGATCGAAGCCAATCATCTCCAGCCATGGACATCCGGATCATCACCGCCAGCGCCGGGACCGGCAAGACGACGCGCCTGGCCCAACTGCTCAGCGAGGCCGTGCAAGGCCAGACCCGCCCCGAGGCCATTCTGGCCACCACGTTCACCAAGCAGGCCGCCGCGGAGCTTCTCAACCGCGCCAGGACCCGCCTGCTCAAGGACGGTCGTGGCCAGGCGGCGCAGACGCTGCTCACCGCCCGCATCGGCACGGTCAACGCCGTCTGCGGCTCGCTGGTGGCGGATTTCTCTTTCGAGCTGGGCCTCTCTCCCGAGCTGCGGGTCCTCGACGAAGCGGGCGCCGAGCTGGCGCTCAAGCGGGCTCTCGCCGCGGTGGTCACGGATGACGTGTCGAACGAGTTCCAGGCCTTTTGCGACAAATTCGACCTCAAGTTCAACTGGCACTACGAGGTGCGGCGCCTGATCGAAGCCGCGCGCGCCAACGGTCTCGACGCGGAAGGCAGCCTGGCCGCGTCGGCCGAGCGTTCGGTCGCGTCGCTGGATCAGTGCCTGGGGCCGGTCACGGGAACGGCGGAAGAGCTGGACGGCGCGCTCCGATCGGAAATCGAGCGGGCTCTGGAGGTCATTCAATGCAACGGTGACACCACAAAGGGCACTCAGTCCTATTGTGAGCTTCTGGCGGAGTGCCGCCGTGATTTCGACCGCGGCCGGCTCAGCTGGGGGGACTGGGCAAAGCTACAGACTAAACTCCCCACGAAAAAGTCTCTCGCCCACACCGCGCCCGTCCAAGCCGCCGCCGCCCGGCACCTGGGCCACCCGCGCCTGAGGGAAGACCTGCACCGGCTCATCCGGCTGATGTTTGAGGTGGCGGAGAACGGCCTCCGGGCCTACCAGCGGCTCAAGCAGGATCAGGGGCTTCTCGATTTCGTCGATCAAGAGGTGTGGGCGCTCCAATTGCTCTCCCTCCCGGACATCTGCGAGATCCTGGCGGAGCAGCTCGATCTGGTTCTGGTCGACGAGTTTCAGGACACGAGTCCGCTTCAGCTCGCGATCTTTCTCAAGCTGGCCGAGCTCGCGCCGTCCGTCTGGGTTGGCGATCCAAAACAGGCCATCTTCGGTTTCCGCGGCACCGATCCCGCGCTCATGGACGCGGCGATCGAGTCGCTGTCGAGCCCCTCCCGCGATGCCGATCTGATTATCGCGGCGCTGGATACGGTCGAGCGCCAGTCGCGGGTCGACACTCTGTCGCGGTCATTCCGCAGCCGGCCCGCCCTGGTCGAGCTGACAAATGCGATTTTCTCGCGCGCCTTCTCGCAGCAGCAAAACATGCCGGAGGCGCGGGTACGCACCGCAGCCCGAAAGGATCGAGTCCACCGAGCTGGGTCCCGCAATCAGTCATTGGCCGCTTCCGGCCCGGGCAAGTCCAAGGAGCACCCGAGCCAAGGCTGTCGCCGCAGGCGTGCGGGATCTTCTCGCGACACGGCCGACGATCTGGGATCGCCGCACGCGCAGCCACCGCACAGCCACCGCGGCCGATCTGGCGATCCTCTGTCGCACGAACGATCAATGCCGGCACGTTTCCGAGGGCCTGGGCCAGCTCGGCATCGCGTCCGTGGTCGCCCGCGTCGGCTTGCTCGCAGCGGCCGAGGCGCAGGTCCTCCTCGCCGGGCTGCGCCTCTGGGTGGACCCGCGCGACCGCTTGGCCGCCGCCACGCTGGTGCGGATCCTGGACCATCCGGACGACGCGGCGGCTTTCGCCGAAAAGGTCCTGGATCTCGAGAGCCCTGAGAACCTGGCGCGCAGCGCCGCGGTCGATGCTGTTTTGACGGCGCGAAAAAATGAGCCGGATCTGGATGTCCTCGCCGTCGTGAGCACCGTCGTCGACGCTCTCGACCTGCGGCGCCTGTGCGCCGCCTGGGGCGAGCCCATTCAGCGCACCGCCAATCTCGATGCTCTGATGAGCCACGCCATGCGCTATTGTGAGCAACGCCGCGCCGGCGGCGACGCGCCCTCCCTGGTGGGTTTCCTGGCGCATCTCGAAAACCTTGCGCAAGATTCCGGCTGGGGCGAGTCGCGCAGCGACACCGCCGCGCGCGTAGGCTCCAACGCAGCGGTCACGGTCTCGACCTGGCACGCCGCCAAGGGATTGGAATGGCCCATCGTCGTCCTCTTCGGCCTCGAATCCGTGCGCGAGCCCGCCGCCTATGGCGTCCACGTGCTCAGCGACCGCAAAGCCTTCGATGTCAGTGATCCCCTCGGTGGCCGCTGGATTCACTTCTGGCCCAATCCCTACACGACCTCCAATCAGACCGGCCCCGTGAAGGACGCCTACGCACAGAGCGAAGCCCACCGCTACGTCTCCCGCCAGGCTGAGCGCGAAGCGCTGCGCGTGCTCTATGTGGGCTGGACGCGCGCCTGCGATCACCTGATCCTGGCCGCGCAACAGGGCAAGCTGCTCGGCGGACTGCTGGGCACCCTGGATGCGATCGAGCCTGGGATGCTCCGCGAGCCCGCTGTTACCGCAGGTCTCGTGGAAACCACCTGGGCCGCTCATGACTTCAAGCTCCAGGTCACCGCCTCTCAACCCGCCGAGCCCATCGAGCCGCGCCAGGAGCCGGGAACGATTCGCGCCGGCAGGCCGGTCATCCTGCACGAGCCTGCCTCCCTATCGCCATCGTCCGCCTCCCCGCGTCCGGCTCGGCTGGGAAAACCTGAGCGGTTGGGACCTCCCGTGCGCATTCACCGCTCGGTCGACATGGACGTCCTGGGAACCACCCTTCACAATTTCTTCGCCGCGGACGATCCCCTGGGTCCCAAACCGGACCGCCTCGCCCTGGCCGCCGGGCTCCTCGACCGCTTCCAGGTCGTGGGCGCCCTGGCCCCTGCCGACCTGCTGGAGCTCGGCAATCGTCTCTGGCGCTGGGTGCGGAAACGTTTCGGCCCGAACAGCCGCCTGCGCACCGAATGGCCCCTGGGCCTCAAGCTCGAAACCGGAACCCTCCTCCTCGGCACCGCGGACCTCCTCGTCGAGACTGGGGAAACCTTCGCCATCATCGACCACAAGTGCTTCGGATGGGCAACCGCGCAAACGAAAGCCGAAGCGCTGGCCGGACAGCTCGGCTGCTACGCGGACGTCGTGGCCCGGGCGCTGCCCGGAAAGACGGTCTCCACCTGGGTCCACCTGCCGCTGGAGGGTATGATCGCCGAAGTGCAGGCACCTCCACCGCGGCAGCTACTCTCGCCGGAGTCCTCTGCTCTCCATCCACGGCAATTGCCGCTTTTTTAAACAGAGGATCTGCTCCTTGGCCACGACTTCCGCCGCCAGTTTGCCTACCGTGCATCCCCCACCAACACCCACGCCGCCCAGACCTGGGCGGGGTCGCCTCGCTCGCGCGAGCGGCGGCGCGCTTCGGTCAGCGCCTGGTCCTTCCGCAGCCCCTTGCCGCCGGGGCCGCCCTGCCGGTAGGCGCGGTAGAAGTCGAGGAGGAAGTGGGTGGTCGCCGGCTCATCCGGCACCTTCCAGCGCGTCGCCAGCACCGACGCGGCTCCGGCGGTCAGAAAGGCTCGTGTCAGATCGAGCCTCTCGTCGCTCTGCCGCGTCTCTCCCCGGGCCGTGTCGCAGGCCTCCAGGGCCACCAGCTCCGCGGTCAGAGGGATGGCCGCGATCTCCGCCACGCTCAGCCGGCTGTCGTGCACGCCAGGGGTGGGAAGGATTTCCAGATAGGTTTTCCGCGAATCTCCCAGTGCCCAGGTGCCGGTCGTGGAGATCAGCAGATGCCGGGCGCCGGGAACCAGGTTCTCGTAGTTTTCGAAGCTCGCCTCGGTCGGCTTGAACGCCGCCTTGTCGTTGCCGAAGAGCAATGCCACGTCACCGGCTTCCGCCTCCAGCAGATCCAGCCCACGGCCGGACGAGAAGACGAGAAAGGAGTCCTTCGGCTGCGGCTCTTTGTGCCGCTCGCGGGCGCGGGCGAGAGTCGACACCGACGGCGCGAAGCTCACCGCCCAGCGCTCGAAGAGAGGCGTTCCGGCGGGGTCGAGAAAGGTTTCGAATGGCAGCTCGTGCAGCGGGCCGTGCGGAACGATCACGAGCGGCCCGCCCGCCGGCCCCTCTGCCGAAAGACGCGCCGCGAAGGGCGCGAGCAGCAGATCCCACAGCTCACGGCCCTGTTGCGCCGCACGGTCTTCATAGAATGGGTTCGCCTCGTCGTGGATGTACCGCCGGACGGCCTCGCTCAAGCGGTCTCGCGAGAGATCGATCCGCGCGACGAAGGTGTCCGTCCCGTCGGAGGGCACAAGAAAGCCGATCAGCTCTTTGTCCGTCGCATAGTAGAGAAGAATGGGGCCGGTCTCGCGTGCGATGGCTCGGATCCCCGCAGCGTCCAGGGGTTGGGCGGTGAGCAAGGCATTCTGCTCAGCGGCGAGTGTCTGATACTGGTTCCAGTCGAGCTCGCGATCGATTCGACTCCGCCGCCTTTGAAGCTCTGCCAGCCGGCCTGCATCGGCAGCCTGCCGGCTCTCGTTCTCGACGTGGGCCAACTCGCTTTCGAGGCGCCGGCGCTCCGCGCGCAGATCGATGGCCGCCCCCGGCTTGCCCTGTTTGGAACCTGCTGCCAGGAGGTCCAGGAGCACGTGGGACCGTGCTTCCTCGGCAGCGGCCAGTGCTTGCTCCGTCCGCGCCCGAGACAAAAGGACGGGCACCAGCATGTCATAGGCGGCCGAAATCGACTCGTCCTCTCGCACTCGCTGCTTTTCGGAGATTTCCTTGGAACGCCAGACCGCATGGAGGCGAATTGTCTCCCGGGCAGCCGAAACCGCAGGCTCCAGGCTCCCTGAAGAGTGTTCCGCCTCCGCCATGACGAGCCAAGCGGATCGTTCACCTCTCACGAAACCTGCTTTGAGGTAGGCGGCGATCGCTTGAGAGGCGAGATTCTTTGCATCGTTCTCGTTCCCCTGGCGGCTCTGGAGCCTCGCCTCTCCTAAGAGAGTATTTCCTAGACCTACAGGATGCTCGACCTCCTCGAAGAGCTTGTGCGCGCTTCTGTAGGCGGCTAGGGCCTTCTCGTTCTCGCCCAACTGAAAGAGGACATCCGCCTCACCAAGGAACGTGTTTCCTTGCCCCAGTCTGTGCCCGATCTGCTCGTAGAGTTTGCGTGCGTTCCTGTAGGCGTCGAGAGCCTTCTCGTTCTCGTCCAACTGAAACAAAAGGAATGCTTCACCAAGGAATGCGTTTCCCTGTCCCTGTCGGCTCCCGGTCTGTTCGTAGACTTTGCGTGCGTTTCTATAAGCGTCGAGAGCCTTCTCGTTCTCGCCAAATGTAGACAGGACAGTCGCTTCACCAATGAACGTTTGTCCCTGTCCCTGTCGGAACCCGACCTGCTCAAAGAGCTTGCGTGCGTTTCTGTAGCCGTCGAGTGCCTTCTCGTTCTCGCCAAGTGTATACAGGATATCCGCCTCACCCCTGAGCGTGTATCCCTGTCCCCGTAGGTCCCCGACCTGCTCGAAGAGCTTGCGTGCGCTTCTGTAGGCGTCGAGCGCCTTCTCGTTTTCGCCAGATATATTCAGGGCGTCTGCCTCACCAAAGAGCGTGTTTCCCTGTTCTCGCCGGCTCCCGACCTGATCGAAGAGTTTGCGTGCGCGTCTGAAGGCGTCGAGAGCTTTCTCGTTCTCGCCCAACTGAATCAGGGCCGCCGCCTCACCTCTGACAGCGTGTCCCTGTCCCATCAGGTAACCGGCCTGCTCAAAAATCTTGTGGGCGCTTCTGTACAACTCGAGAGCCTGCTCGCAGTCGCCCAAAATACGCAGGGCGTCCGCCTCAACAAGGAATGTGTTTCCCTGTCCCAATTGATCCCCGGCCTGCTCGAAGAGCTTCTGTGCGCGTCTGTTGGCGTCAAGATCCTTCCTGTAGTCGCCCAACTGACCCAGGACGCGCGCCTCACCACGGAACGTGGTTCCCTGACCCCGTAGGTCCCCGACCTGCTCGAAGAGCTTGCGTGCACTTCTGTAGGCATCGAGTGCCTTCTCAACATCGCCCAATAGAAACAGGACGTCCGCTTCACCACTGAACGCGTCTCCCTGCCCCCGTAGGTCCCCGACCTGCTCGAAGAGCTTGAGGGCGCTTCGATAGGTGTCGAGAGCCTTCTCATTTTCGCCCCACACAAGCAGGACCTCCGCCTCACCCCTAAACGTTTTTCCCTGTCCCCGTCGGTCCCCGACACCCCCGAAGAGCTTGCGAGCGTGTTTGTAGGCATCGAGAGCCTTTTCGTTCTCGCCCGCTCTGAAGAGCCGGGTTGCATATTGGGAGAGGACAGCTGCTTTTCCACGTATGGCATATTCCGGAGAGGGAAGGCTTGCCCAGCGAGAGGCAATTTCGAGCAAATTCCTCGACTCTGCTCGAAGAGATAACCGATCCAGCCCCAAACCGGCAGCCTGCAGAATTGCGTCTTTCCGGCCGAGCGCCTCCGCCCATTCCAGCCAGGCTTCGATATAGAGCGCCTGCTCCTCCAGGCTCGTCGCTCCAAGATCGTCGGTGAATCTCTCCGGAAGCCAGACGTCGACCTCGGAAAGCGGCCGGGCCTGAAGCTCCCGGCTGATGAGGGCGGCTCGTTCGGCCGGGGGGCTCAGAGCGAGAAACGTAATCCATTCCCAGACAAGGGCTTGTTCCTCCTCGGAAGCTGTGGCGAGGACTTCTTCGGATGACCGGCCGGAGACCGGCACCAACGGCGGAGGAATCTCGTCCCAGCGCTCGAGCAGGGCTTTCAAGCGGGCTTCCAGACGGGCGGAGATGTCTTCAAGGCAACCGTGTTCCGAGCCCGCCGGCTCGTTCGTTTGAGCCGTCCCCGGGACCGCCAGCAGCGCGAAACCGATCAGGACAAGCCATCTGCGGAGGCTCATCGTGCATCCCCCACCAACATCCACGCCGCCCAGACCTGAGCGGGGTCGCCCCGCTCGCGCGAGCGGCGGCGGGCTTCGGTAAGCGCCTGGTCCTTTCGTAGCCCTTTGCCGCCGGGGCCGCCCTGCCGGTAGGCGTGGTAGAAGTCGAGGAGGAAGCGGGTGGTCGCCGGCTCATCCGGTACCTTCCAGCGCGTCGCCAGCACCGACGCGGCCCCGGCGATCAGAAATGACCGTGTCAGATCGAGCCTCTCGTCGGTCTGCCGCGTCTCTCCCCGTGCCGTGTCACAGGCCTCCAGGGCCACGAGCTCCGCGGACAGAGGGATGGCCGCGATCTCCGCCACACTCAGCCTGCTGTCATGAACGCCAGGGGTGGGAAGAATTTCGAGATAGGTCTTCCGCTGATCTCCTGGTGCCCAGGTGCCGGTCGTGGAGATCAGGAGATGCCGGGCGCTGGGAACCAGGTTCTCGTAGTTTTCGAAGCTCGCCTCGGTCGGCTTGAACGCCGCCTTGTCATTACCGAAGAGCTGCGCCACTTCACCGCCTTCCGCTTCCAGCAGATCCAGCCCACGGCCGGAGGAGAAGACGAGAAATCCATCCTTCGGCTGCGGCTCCTTGTGCCGCTCGCGGGCGCGGGCGAGAGTCGACACCGAGGGCGCGAAGCTCACGGTCCAGCGCTCGAAGAGCGGCGTTCCGGTGGGATCGAGAAAGGTTTCGAAGGGCAGCTCGTGCAGCGGGCCGTGCGGAATGATCACGAGCGGCCCGCCCGACGGCCCCTCTGCCGAAAGACGCGCCGCGAAGGGCGCGAGCAGAAGATCCCATAGCTCACGGCTCTGTCGAGCCGCACGCTCCTCATAGAAAGGATTCGCCGCGTCGTGGATGTACCGCTGGACGGCCTCGGTCAGGCGGCCTCGCGAGAGATCAATCCGCGCGGCGAAGACGTCCGTCCCGTGGGAAGGTACGAGGAAGCCGATCAGCTCTTTGTCCGCCGCATAGTAGAGAAGGATGGGCCCGGTCTCGCGTGCGATGGCTCGGATCCCCTCGGTGTCCAGAGGTTGGGCAGTGAGCAAGGCATTCTGCTCGGCGGCGAGCGTTTGGTACTGGTTCCAGTCGAGCTCGCGATCGATTCGATTCCGGTGCATTTGAAGCTCTGCCAGGCGGTCTGCATCGGCAGCCTGCCGGCTCTCGGTCTCGACCTGGGCGAGCTCGCTTTCGAGGCGCCGGCGCTCCGCGCGCAGATCAATCGCTTTCCCCGGCTTGCCATGTTTGAAACCTGCCGCCAGGAGATCCAGGAGCACGTGGGATCGTGCTTCCTCGGCAGCGGCCAGGGCTTGTTCCGTCCGCGCCTGAGACAAAAGGACGGGCACCAGGATGTCATAGGCGCCCGAGATCGACTCGTCCTCTTCCGCCCGCTGCGATTCGGAGATCCTCTTGGACCGCCAAGCTGCATGTAGGCGAACAGCCTCCCGGGCAGCCGAGACCGCAGGCTCCAAGTCCCCTGAAGAGTACTCCGCGTCCGCCATGACGAGCCAAGCGGACCGTTCACTGCCCTCGGAGCCGAATTTGCGATAGGTGGCGACCGCTTGAGAGGCGAGGCTCTTTGCATCCCGCTCGCTCCCCTGGCGGCTCTGGAGACTTGCCTCTCCCAAAAGCGAATCTCCAAGACCGCCGAGAGACCCGACCTCCTCATAGAGCTTGCGTGCGCTTCTGTAGGCATCGAGAGCCTTCTCGTTCTCGCCCAATCGAACCAGGAGTTCCGCTTCACCAACGAACGTGTTTCCCTGCCCCACTCGGTCCCCGGCCTGCTCGAAGAGCTTGCGCGCGCTTCTGTAGGCGTCGAGAGCCTCCTCGATGTCGCCCGCCCGAGCCAGGATGTTCGCCTCACCCTGGAACGTGTTTCCTTGTCCCAGTCGGTTCCCTATCTGATCGTAGAGCTTGCGTGCGCTTCTGTAGGCGTCGAGAGCTTTCTCGTTCTCGCCCAACCGAAACAGGACTTCCGCCTCACCATAGAATGTGCTTCCCTGTCCCAGTCGGTTCCCGACCTGTTCGTAGAGCTTGCGTGCACTTCTGTAGGCGTCGAGAGCCTTCTCGTTCTCGCCCAACCGAAACAGGACTTCCGCTTCACCACGGAACGTGTTCCCTTGCCCCAGTCGGTCCCCAACCTGCTCGAAGAGCTTGCGGGCGCTTCTGTGGGCGTCGAGAGCCTTCTCGTTCTCGCCCAACCGAGATAGGACTTCCGCTTCACCACGGAAGGTGTTTCCCTGTCCCAGTCGGTCCCCGACCTGCTCGTAGAGCTTGCGGCCGCTTCTGTAGGCGTCGAGAGCCTTCTCGTTCTCGCCCAACCGAGATAGGACTTCCGCCTCACCGCGGAACGTGCTTCCCTGTCCCAGTCGGTTCCCGACCTGCTCGAAGAGCTTGCGGGCGCCTCTGTAAGCATTGAGAGCCTTCTCGTTTTCGCCCAACTGAAACAGGGCATCTGCTTCACCACGGAACGTGTTTCCCTGCCCCAGTTGGTCCCCGACCTGCTCGAAGATCTTGCGTGCACTTCTGTAGGCGTCGAGAGCCTTCTCGTTCTCGCTCAACAGATACAAGACGTACGCCTCACCAAAGAAGGAGTTTCCCTGTCCCCGACGGTCCCCGACCTGCTCGAAGATCTTGCGTGCGCTTCTATAGGCATCGAGAGCCTTCTCGTTGGCGCCCAACCGAGACAGGAAGTACGCCTCACCAAGAAGTGTTTTTCCCTGTCCCTTTCGATCCCCGACATCCTCGAAGATCTTGCGCGCACGTTTGTAGGCTTCGAGAACCTTCTCGTTGTCGCCCAACCGAAGCAGGATGGGCGCCTCACCATTGAGCGTGTATCCCTGCCCCCTTCGGTCCCCGACCTGCTCGAAGATCTTGCGCGCGCTTCTGTAGGCGTCGAGAGCCTTCTCGTTGGCGCCCAACATATACAGGACGTCCGCCTCACCCTTAAACGTGTATCCCTGTCCCCTTCGGTCCCCGACCTCGTTGAAGAGCTTGCGAGCGCTTCTGTAGGTATCGAGAGCCTTCTCGTTCTCGCCCGCTGCATAGAGCCGGGCCGCATATTGGGAGAGGATATCTGCTCTTCCCCGTGTGGCATGGTCCGGAGAGGGAAGGCCTGCCCAGCGAGAGGCAGTTTCGAGCAAGCTCTGCGACTCTGCTCGAAGAGCTAACCGCTCCAACCCCAAGCTGGCAGCCACGAGAAGCGCGTCTTTCCGGCCGAGGGCCTCCGCCCATTCCAGCCAGGCTTCTATATAGAGCATTGGCTCTTCCAGGCTCGTTGTTCGAAGATCGTCGGTGAATCTCTCCGGAAGCCAGACGTCGACCTCAGAGAGCGGCCGGGCCTGAAGCTCCCGGTTGATGAGGGCGGCGCGTTCTGCCGGAAGGCTCAGAGCGAGAAACGTGATCCATTTCGAAACAATGGCTTGTTCCTCCTCGGAAGCCGTGGCGAGGATTTCTTCGGAAGATCGGCCGGAGACCGGGATCAACGGCGGAGGGATCTCGTCCCAGCGGTCGGACAAGGCTTTCAGTCGGGCTTCCAGACGGGCGGACACTTCTTCAGACAGCTCGTTCGTCTGAGCCGTTCCCAGGACCGCCACCAGCGCGAAGATAATCAGGACCAACCATCTGCGGAGACTCATGGCTTCTTCTCCTTGGCTTCGATTTCCGCCAGGTAGGCGAGGCTTTTGCCGTCCGGCTGCCAGGCAGGGAGGATGTCGTCCTGCTTGCGAGCCTGAAGGTCTTTGACGAGGCGGCCCTTGTCATCGGCGAGCACGAGGTCCCAGCCGTGGTCCGTGGCAACGTCCTCGAAAGAGACGACCGAAGCCCCGGTCTCGGGGGAGCGGAATGCGATCTGGTAGAGGGTGGGGCTGTAGCCGAGGTTCTGGACCGTGCGTTCGGCAAGATCGATTTGCAGGAACGAGGGCAGATTCTCCCCGATCCCAAGGCTCAAGGCGAGGATCTGGCGGCCGTCGGGCGAGCTCGCGAGGAGCTGCTGGATGCGGAACGGCAGCACGACGTCGTGGGCCGGGTCCATGCTCCCGCCGGTCCAGAGGCTGAGGAAGGCCACGGGCCGTCCCTCGGCGGATTCCTGGCCGGGCAGCCTCTGGCGGACGAACGCGATCTTCTCGCCGGAAGGGCCGCCGGGAAGAGCCAGCGGAGCGGCGGCGGAGAGGCCGTCCTGCGCCGGGTCTTTCCAGAGGACGGTGGGCTCCCCTTGGAGCGGTACGCGGAGGAGCTTCGACCCGGCCTCGGCGGCGGTCACCACCAGAGTCTGCGCGTTCAGCCAGGCCACGCCGGTCGCTCCCCGGGTGCCGGCGATCGAGACGGGCGGTGCGTCTCCGGCCGGATCGAGGCGCCTCACCTCGAACGTCTTTTCTTCGAAGCCGAGAGGGCCGCGGTGGCGGCGCAACGCCTGGGCCACGCCGCTCTTGCTGCATGCGCCGAGGCGGAAGACCTCCAGCGTGGCCTGCCAGAGCGTGCACGGATCGTCGACCAGCCCGAAGAGAGTCAGGACCCCCTGCTGCGAGCCCGGCCGGGAGGCGCGCAGCCAGAGCGCCCGATTCCGCGGCAGGGAGGTGCCGCTCTTTTCCAGGGCGATGAAATCGAGGGAGTCCTCGACCCTGTTCCGCGAGCCCGCCTTGCTGCTATTCCTTGCAACCAGGGGGCTCTTGCAGTCTCCCTGGCCTCGAAGGTCGGGCCGGTGATCGCTGTTGCAATCCTGCAGGATCTGAAGCGTCACCGTCTGCCCTTGCGGGATGCCGCCGACGTCGATCTGCATCGGCTGGTCGGCGTTCTGGATGGCGTTCGGGTCGACCTCGACCCAGGCCGGCGGCCCCGGATCAGGCGCCTGTGCTGCGGCGAGCAGGATGAAGGCGGTGCCGAAGATCAGTAGCACGCGCGGCATGGAGCGTCTCCTTGGAGGATGTTTGGAAATTCCTGCGCGAGTCCTGTTCCCTCACCCCCGACCCCTCTCCCATCCGCACTCACACCCGCCCGGGAGAGGGGCGCCTCCCCCCAGAGGCTTCCTGACAGTGCATTTTCCCCCCTCTCCCGGGGGAAGGGAGTGCGGATGGGAGAGGGGTCGGGGGTGAGGGTCCAAGGCGACGTCGACATCTGGATTTTCCCAAACACCCTTCAGAGACAGCGGCTGTTCACGGTCTGCGGCGTCAGAGCCTGGCTGAGGCAGCCCTTGCCGATCGCCTCGACGTCTTGGGGGGCCTTGAAACCGGCGCCGCCGGGGCAGCCGCTTCCCCACAAGAGCAACACGGTGCCTTCGGTCGCGTCCTCTGAGACGTTGAAGGCGCAGCACGAGCCCGCCGCGAGCGCCTGGCCGAGCGCTTGATCGCAGCCGGGCAGGTCGGTTCTCACCGTCACCGGCGGATAGCGCACACCCCAGGTGCTGTAGGCGTGGGCTGCCGGCACCAGCCGGAGGAAAAACAGGACGAGGGCTGCGTGGACAGCCACGAGGCCCCACCGAGCCCACGACGCCCGCGGCCCGAGACCCTTGCTCCGCGCTCCCATCCAGGCCCCGCCGCCGGCTGCCAGAAGAAGAAAGCCGAGGACGCCGCCCAGACCCTGTCGCCGCTCGTCGTTCCTCGGGTTGTCGTTGACCAGCCAGGTGCAGGTCTCGAACGCCGCGCTCACGTCCCATCGCAGGCTGAGCTGCTCTTCGCAGGCAAGGCCGCGGCCCGGGCCAGGGGTCTCCAGGCCGGTATGGACTGCCGCCGAGTACAACCAGGCGCCGACCATGAGCACACTGGCGCTCGACGCGAGCGTGGTGAGCGCCAACGCCCCCCGGCGCCCGCTCCGCAGGAACCATGCACCGGCGAGGAGAGCCGCGGCGAGGAGGAGGCAGGCGATTGCGCACCCGCGAAGCACCGGATGTGGCGCGGCCAGAGAGGCCACGGCCCGCCAGGGCAGGGACCAGAGCGATTGGACGCCGGTCAGCACGAGATCGGTCTTCGAGTAGGAGAGCGGCGGAAGCCCGATCAGCCCCTCGCGGGCACGCTCGGTCACCAGGCCCAGGATGCCCAGACCTGCGCCGAGCGCCATCAGGAGCGCACCGGCGACGGCGATCGCCTCGACCGGCTTTTGCCGCGCCCAGTCGAGCAGCGAGGGCTTGCGCTCAGGACCATCCGTCTTCGCCCGCTCGATCGGCTTCCTGGCGTCGACAGTAGCGCGGCTGTCGAGGTGACCCAAGGCCGTCGGATCGATCCCCAGGGTCGTCGGGGCGACCTCGGCCGGGCCCGAGATCCTCGGCAGGCCGGCCAGCGCCTCCTCGAGCACGATGCGGACGCTGCTCATCGGCGGGCGCAGGTAGGCGTCCTTCTCCAAGCACCGGCGCAACAGGTCCACGGCCGGGGCCGGAAGCTCCGCCGGGAGCTCGCTCCACGACGGCTCAGCGTCGAGGATGGCGCGCACGAGCTCGGTCCGGGACTTCCCGGTGAAGGCACGCTTGCCGGTGACCAGCTCGAAGAGCACGCAACCGAAGGCCCAGACATCGATGCGCCAGTCGGTCGCGAGCCCGCACAACTGTTCGGGGCTCATGTAGGGCGCCGTCCCGAGAGCTCCCTGAGCGCGGGTCTTCTCGGTCTTCTCGGACGGGGCGGCGGAGCCTTCCCCGTCGCCGGACAGCACCTTGGCGATTCCGAAGTCGAGCACCTTCACCCAGCCCTCGGGCGACACCATGACGTTGGCGGGTTTCAGATCGCGATGGACGATCCCCTTGCGGTGGGCGGCCTCGAGGGCGGTTGCGATCTGGCGGGCGATGCCGAGAGCCTCCGGCACGGCGATCCGGCCAGTGTCGAGCCTCTGTGCCAGGGTCTCCCCGTCCACGAGCTCCATCACCAGGAAACGGACGCCGCTGTCTTCGAAGGTGCCGAAGAGGGTCGCGATGTTCGGGTGGTGGACCGCCGCGAGCAGCCGCGCCTCGCGACGGAACCGGCTCATGGCGTGGGGTTGGAAGGTCAGCTTCGGATGGAGGAGCTTGAGCGCGACGTCGCGTTCGAGATCGTTGTCCCGGGCGCGGAAGACCTGTCCCATGCCCCCGGCGCCGAGAGGCCCGAGGATCCGGTAGCCCCCCACAATGTCGCCGGCCGCCAGAAGCGATACCGCGGGCGGCTGCTGCGGCTCCCCGTCGACATACCAGTCCTCGCGCCCGATGCTGTCGAGGGGAAGCGACGGGTTCTCCTCCGGCCAGCTCCCGGAGCCATCAGGCAACTTTGGTCGGACTCCATGCTTCCAACCCTGCGGAAGGCGTACCACGGGGACTCCCAGTGTTTTTCAAAATTAGTGTACAGAGGATACCACAGTTCCTGTCCAGTCCGGTCCGCGAAGCAAAGCGGCAGCCCGAAGCTGCAGGTCGAGCGGACACCTTTGCCTTTGAGAGCCAAGGCGCGCGAGCAGGGAGCGGCTCTCCGGGGGCCCAGACCGGACAAGCATCGAGAGTCATCTGGATCGACCCAGCCTCACCCGGTAGGCATTCCGAGTCACCGCGATCGATCTCAGGCCACCCCGGATCGATCCCGGCCGCTCGATAAGCATCGCGGGTCACCCGATACGCTTACAATCCGCCGGGATCGATCGCGGTGACCTGGAACGCATCCAAGCCGTCCGGGATCGATCCAGCCTCACCCGATAAACATCGCGGGTCACAGATACGCATACGGGCCGGCCGGCGCCGATCGCGGCTCACCCCGGATGCATCCAGAGCGGCCTGGATCGATAACAGGTCCTCCGAGAAGCCTCTGGGTCCCCGGCGATGAATCGCCGGGCTAGGGTCAGCGCCCCATGAATGGGGCTTTGAAGGGCGGCAGCGCGGACCTCATCAAGCTGTATTGAGGCTAAGATACGCCCTCGGCCGCCGCTTCGACCGGATAACACCTATCGCGGCTCATACTAGACATCAGACGGAACCTTGCCCATGCCCCGCCTCTCGACCTCTGCTCTCCGCTCTGCGGCCCTGCTCCTCCTGCTGCCGACGCTCCTGGCCTGCACCGGCGAGCCGGAGGCGGCACCTGTCCGGGTCGAGCCGCTGCCGGCGAAGAGCAACATCCTCTTGATTACGGTCGACACCCTGCGGGCGGACCATCTGTCGAGCTACGGCTATGTGCGGACGACCTCGCCGGTCATCGACCGGCTGGCTGCCGAGGGGGTGCGCTTCGACCAGGCGCAGGTCCAGTGGCCGAAGACGACGCCCTCGTTCGCTTCGATGTTCACGTCGACGTACGCCAAGGACAACCGGATCGTGCGCACGGCCGGGCAGCCGGTCTCCTGCAAGTTCCTCATGCTCGCGGAGGCGCTCCAGAGGCAGGGCTATACCACGCACGCGGTCGTGGCCAACGGCGCGGTCGGGAGCGAGTTCTACTTCGACCAGGGGTTCGACACCTTCGTCGAGACCTGGAAGCTGCCGCACGGGGCCGACGGGGCCGACCCCAACCGGGCCGAGGCCGTGACGCATCTCGCGGTCGGCCTGCTGGACAAGATCCGGCAGAGCGGCAAGCCGTACTTCCTCTGGGTCCACTATCTGGACCCGCACGCCCCCTACGAGCCGCCGGAGCCGTTCCGCGACCGCTTCCAGAACGACGAGCACTTCGATCCCACCTTCCGCATCCCGCTGTCGGACAAGCCGAAGCAGCAGATGTGGGCGATCGGCAGCGAGCGGATGCTCGACGGCCGCGACGAGCTCGCCTTCTACGTGGCGCGCTACGACGCCGAGATCGCCTACACGGACGCCCAGATCGGGCTGCTGCTGGAGGAGATGAAGACGCGCGGCCTGCTCGGCAAGACGCTGACCGCCTTCACCGCCGACCATGGCGAGTCGCTCGGCGATCACGGCTACTACTTCGACCACGGGCGGTTCAGCTTCGAGACCTGTCTCCGGGTGCCGCTGATCCTCCACTATCCGGGCGTCCTCGGGCCGCGGGTGGACAAGGAGCCGACCGTGCTGGTCGACCTTGCTCCGACCGTCCTCGAAGCGGCGGGCGTGGCCCTGAAGGACGGCGTGTGGATGCAGGGCCGGACCCTGACGCCGCGCCTGCGCGGCCAGGCCCCTCCTCCTCCGGCGAAGGCGCGTGAGGACAAGGCCGCGGTATCGGAGGGGGGCAGCGGCGCTCTCCCCCATCCAGGCCTGGCGTTCTCGGAGGCGGGTTGGGAGACGAACGACAAGTGGCAGAAGGTCGTGCGGGACGGCCGGTACAAGCTGATCTTCGCGCAGACCCGTCCGGAGCAGCGCTGGATCGGCGGCGAGGGGGTGCGCTTCACGCTCTACGACCTGGCCAACGACCCGGGCGAGACGAAGAACCTGGCCGACCAGCTCCCGCAGGAGGTCGAGCGCCTGAAGCGCGAGCTGTGGAGCTGGGACCGGGCGCCGCAGCTCCAGGTCGAGGTGGACGAGCAGGGTGGCACCTGCGGCGATCCGCGGCAGATGGACGAGGAGACGCGGAAGCTGCTCGAATCGTTGGGGTATTTGTAGCCTCACCCCCTGTCCCCCTCTCCCATCGCCCCCCCTTCCCCCGGGAGAGGGGGGACGTGGTTGGTGCTCTTAGGGCTCGTCACGAAATAAGTGTCTCATCTGCGGGCTCTCTCGCCCCGGGAAGTCAACGCCGTCTGACGACTGCACCAAAGGTGCGGCGCGACGCTGGGAGCGCTGGCGTCTCGCCAGCATCATCAAGACAGCGGGCCGAAAGCCGGCCTTCTGGGAAGAACGGCGGGAAGCGAGGTGGGGGTTCGGGCTGGCTGCGGAGGCCCATCGCCGGCCGCCGTGGCCGCGGGGAGTGTGGGCCGGCGGGACGCCGGCGCTCCCAGTGGGCGATGGCTCGGCCCTTGCGCCGAAGACAACTGCATGGACGTTCCCCGCGGTGACACGAAGTGGTCCCGCGGGACCAGCAAGATGTCCCGCGGGACCAGCTCCATCCATCGCGGGGAGTTCGAACCGCTGCCGCGGCGGTGACAACGCCCACCGCGGGACCAGCTCCATCCATCGCGGGGAGTTCGAACCGCTGCCGCGGCGGCGACAACGCCCACCGCGGGACCAGCTACAGCCACCGCGGGGAGTTCGAACCGCTGCCGCGGCGGCGACAACGCCCACCGCGGGACCAGCTACAGCCACCGCGGGGAGTTCGAACCGCTGCCGCGGCGGCGACAACGCCCGCCGCGGGACCAGCTACAGCCACCGCGGGAAGTTCGAACCGCTGCCGTGGCAGCGGCAACGCCCACCGCGGCAGCAGCTCCATCGCGGGGAGTTCGAACCAGTCCGCGGGACCAGCAGGACTGCCGGCTTCCCGCCCTAGATCCTACACTCCCGCTCAGCATGACACGATAGACCGGGCTCTGCCGTGAGAACCTTCCTGGATCGCTGGCGAGCTTCTTTGGAAGACCGAAACTGCGACACTTATTTCGTGACGAGCCCTTAGGGGATAGCTGGCAGTTTCTTCTCAGAAAACTCTCTTTCTCGAAAAAGCCTCGACCTCGCTTTTCAGCCCCAACTACGTCCCCCCTCTCCCGGTCGGCGGGGGGGCGATGGGAGAGGGGGACATGGGGTGAGGTTTTGCGCTACAATCCCACCACATCATGTCCTCTGAAAATGAGCGGGAGCCTTGTCCCCGCTGCCGCAAGCCGGCCGCCTTGGCAGCCCGCGTCTGTCCGCACTGCAACGGCAGCCTTCTGGTGGACGTCGTCCTCGACGCCGCTCCGGCCGAGTCCCGCGCGCGCTATCAGCTTGCCCGCGGTGTCTCCGCGTTCGATCCGCCGCCCATCTCGTTCGGCGCGGCCCAGCAGGCGATCGGCATCCCGCACTCGGTTCTCGCATCGGGCGTGACGCGGGACTTCGCCCGCAAGGTGCTCCGGGTGATCCAGGAGCACGGCGGGCGGGGCCGCACCGTTGCCGCGGCCGATGAGGCGGGCGTGGCGGTGGCGGCGTCTGGCGGACGGACCTCGAGCTTCGTGGCCATCGTCTGCCTGCTCGCCGTCGCCGGCTTCGCAATCTACGCCTGGACCTGGAAGGTGCGACAGCCGGGGGAGATCGAGGAGATCGAGATGCCCCGGGAGGCGCCCCGGCCTGCGGCCCAGGGTCCGGTCTTCGCCACCGGGGAGCTGGCGGCGCGCGCCACGCCGGCCACGGTGACGCTCCGCTGCCCTGACTCGACCGGCTCCGGCTTCTTCGTGACCGAAGACCTGGTCCTCACCAATGCGCACGTCCTCTGCGGGGACGGCACCGCGATTCGCGCCGTCTTCTCGGATGGACGTGAGGCGGCGGGCCAGGCCGTCCGGCAGGACGCGTGGCTCGACCTCGCCCTGGTGCGGGTGCCGGGCGCCCGCGGCACGCCCCTCCCCCTGGGAGACGCGACCACCCTGCGCACCGGCGACCGGGTGGTCTTCGCCGGCGCGCCGAACGGGCTGGAGCTCAGAGTCCAGGAAGGGGTCGTGAGCCACACGGCGCGCAATCGCCTGGGCCTCGCCTATCTGCAGATCGATGCCGACTTCGATGCCGGCAACAGCGGTGGGCCGTTGCTCGACCAGCATGGCCGGGTGGTGGGGATCGTCTCCTCGCGGGTGGACGCGTCCCAGGGGCTGGGTTTCGCCCTGCCCGCCAACTATGTCTACGCGGGAGACGAGCAGCTCCTGGCGCCCCCGGCCCGGCCGGCACCGGACACGGCGGCCTGGGAACGGCTGATGACCCGTGTCGCGGAGGCCGACCGCCGGGAGGTGGTGCGGGCAAGCTCGCGGACCGGGCGCCCGGCCCTGCTGGCCCTCTCCTCGGTCCCGGGCCAGGGGCTGGTCGCCGTGGTGGCCCTCCGCGCCCGCACCCAGCCGTCCGCCGAGCCGGCGACCTTCACCTTCCTCGCCCCGGACCGGATCCTCTGCCGCGTCTCCGCAACGGTGGGCGACTGGCACCGGGCCGGCGATCTCGCAGGGGAGGGCGCAAGCTCCCGCTATTACCAGTGGCTGAAGAAGCACGGCCTCCAGAGGGATGTCTTCCAGGGCGTGGCGACGCTCGACCTCCAGTCCTGCCCCACCGAAGACCTCAAGGGCTCGGAGGTCCTCCTCGAAGGCGCCGACGAGCGCGCCGCCCGCGTCGGAATCTAGTTTTTGTTCCCTCGATCGGCCAGGTAGTTGAGCGCCTCGGCGATCCCCTTGCGGTAGGGCAGCGACCCTTCGCCGGGAACCTCCGATAGACTCTCGCCCCATGCGCGTCCTCGTGCTGGACAATGGCGACAAATCCACGCCGAAGCTGGTGAAGGCGCTGGAGGCCCTGGAGGCGGAGTGCGAGGTCCGTCCTCCGGAGGATCTGAGCCTCGGCCGCATCCGGGCGATGAAGCCGAAGCGGATCCTCATCACCCCGGGGCCGGGCAGGCCGGAGGACACGGGGGTCTGCAAGGACGTGGTGCAACACCTCGCCGGCGACATCCCGGTCCTCGGGATCTGCCTCGGCATGCAGGTGGTCGCCCTGGTCGCCGGGGCCCGGATGTCTTCTCCCAAGCGGCCCTTGAAGAGGAAGGCTTCGTCGATCCGCCACGACGGCAAGGGCATCTTCGAGGCGCTCCCGACGCCGTTCACGGCTGCCCGGTACAAGTCGCTGGTCGTGGACGGCAGCTACGAGCCGACATTCCTGGAGTTCAGCGCCTGGGCCGAAGAGGACGGCGCGGTGGTGGGCCTCCGCTTGACCGGCCTCGGGATCGAGGGCGTGCAGCTCGATCCGAAGCTCTTCCTGACCGAGCTGGGGAGCGATCTCCTGTTCAACTTCGTCTATCGCTCGCAGACCTGGTAGGCAGCCGTGTGGTCCGACCGCCTGCCCGCGAGAAAACGGCAGCGGCTGGTCGAGCGGCTGCGCTCCCTCCTGCCTGCTCCGCTCCCCCATTCCCGGGGCGCCACCACGCCGCTGCGCCTGCCGCCCGGCCGCTCCACGGTCCGTCCCGAGCAGGTGGCCGAGGTCCTGCGAGGCGAGCCCGGCTTCTCCTGGCTCGACGGCTCCGGCAGCGGCCACCGCCTGCACGCCCGGCCGCTGGCCGTCCTCTCGGTGCGGAGAGGGAAAGCCACCGTGACCGGTCCCATGGGGACCGCCACGTTCCGCATCGGCGGGTTCGGGCTCCTGGAAGCCGCGCTGGCGGCCTGGGGCGGGCCGGGCAAGGGCTTCCTGGTGGGGTACCTCGGGTATGAGCTGGCCGTTGAGCTCGAAGAGCTTGCTCCGTCCCCGATGGATCTGGAAGACGATCTCCGGCTGCCGGACCTCCATCTGGCCCTGTTCGACGCGGCCCTGCGGTGGGACGGCCAGGGCTGGGCCCTGGAGAGCACGGCTGCCTGGCGCGGGGTGGACGGCCGGCCCGACCCGGTCCACGAGGCCGAGCGCCGGCTCGCGGCGGCCCGGTCGACGATGGCTCCAGAGGCCCCGAAGGCTCCGGCAGGACGGCTGACCTCCGGACCGGTGACGAGCCGTCCGGACCGGCCGGGCTTCGAGGCCGCCGTCGTCCGCGCTGTCGAGCGCATCCGGTCCGGCGAGATCTACCAGGTCAACCTCTGCCGGCGGCTGGAGGCTCCTCTCTCACCGGAGGATGTCTGGCCCCTCTACCAGAGGCTGCGCGCGGCGAGCCCGGCCGACCATGGGGCGTTCCTCGACCTCGGAGAGGGCCGGGCCGTGCTGTCGATCAGCCCCGAGCTGTTCCTCGCGGCCCGCGACGGCGTCGTGGAGACCCGGCCGATCAAGGGGACCCGCCCGCGCGGAAGGACACCCCGGGAGGACCGTGCCCTCGCCCGCGAGCTGGCCGAGAGCGAGAAGGACCGTGCCGAGCTGGCCATGATCGTGGACGTGGCGCGCAACGACCTCGGCCGGGTCTGCGAGCCTGGCACGATCGAGGTCTCCCAACATGGCGAGGTGGTCACGCTCCCCACGCTCCACCACACCATGTCGACCATCCGGGGCCGGCTGCGCGGCACCGGTCCGGAGGCCGCGGTCGAGCTGCTGCGGGCCGCTTTTCCACCGGCCTCCATCACCGGCGCGCCCAAGATCCGGGCCGTCACCGTGGCCGCCGCCGAAGAGGAGAGGCGGCGCGGGCCGGCCATGGGCGCCCTCGGCTGGATCTCCCTCGGCGGCGAAATGGACCTCGCCGTGGCGATCCGCACGGCCGTGGCCGCCCACGGGCGCGTCGCCTACCACGCCGGCTGCGGTATCGTGGTCGACTCCGATCCCGAGCTGGAATACGAGGAGAGCGCGGTCAAGGCGCGGGCGTTCCTCACGGCCCTGGACGCCGTGGAGACGACGTGAGCCTCACTTTCTGGAACGGCCAGCTCTGGCCCCAGGGCGCGGTCCGCATCACCCCGGGCGACGCCGGTCTCCTCTTTGGTGACGGCCTCTTCGAGACCCTGCGGGTGGACGATGGGCAGGCCCGCGACATCGAGGCTCATCTCGACCGGCTTTTCGCCGGGCTCGCCCGGGTGGAGATCGAGATCCCGGAGCGCCGGGAGGATCTGGAAAGGGCTGTCGAGGTGGTCGCCCGCGAAGCCCCCACGCCGGTGGCCCGCCTGCGGATCACGATCACCCGCGGAGGCACCGGCGGACCGACCCGGCTGATCACCACCTCCGCCTACGACCCGCCGTCGGAAGAGCAATACCGCACCGGCGTGGCCGTTCTTCTCCTGCCCGATCTGCGGGTCGATTCGCGAAGCCCGCTCGCGGGGCTCAAGAGCCTCTCCTATCAAATGAATCGGCTGGCACTTCGCCGCGCCGAGGCCGCGGGGTGCTTCGAGGCCCTGCTGCTCAACGAACGGGGGCTCCTGATCGAAGGATCAAGGAGCAATGTGGCGGTCGCCCTTCCCGAAGGGGTCTTCACGCCGCCGCTTGCGGATGGCTGCCTGCCGGGGACCGTGCGGCGGCGCCTGCTGGAGCAAGGCAAGATTGCTGAGCGGTCGCTGACGCCCGAAGACCTGGCAAGATCCGAAAGGGTTTACCTCCTGAACAGTTTGATCGGGGTGCTGCCGGTCCAGCGCCCCGGGTTGTGACACCCGGGGCGAGGTTGAGGTCTACGACTGCACGCCGCCCACCACCCGCTTGACCTCGGTGCCGGCGGGGAACCGGGTGTTGGTGTCGGCCTGGTTGATGATGGCGAGCGTCTGGAGGTCGACGCTCGACGGATAGCGCCGGGCGAACTCCTCCAGGGTCATCGATGCGGGCAGGCTCACGATGTCCACCCGCGCCGGCTGCACGTTCAGGAGGTTGCGGTCGGTCACCCGTTCGAAGGTGCCCAGCGACCCCGAGAGCACGTCGTCGTAGTTGCGCCAGCGGTCGGCCATCGTATAGCCGAGCACCTGGTAGACCCGGTTGTTGTGCTCGACGAAGGCCGCGACCCCCTGGAGGTCGCCGGACTGGCCGCGCTGCACACCGAAGACGCGGGCTACAGACGGCAGGCCGCCGAGGTTGGCTTGCAGCGCCTGGCCCTGCTGCACGCCCTGCTGCGAGAAGAACTCCTGCGCCGCCGCCTGAGGCGAGCTCTTGTCCGAGAGGGTCACCACCACGATGGCGTCCTGCTGAGGACTGATGGCGCCCACGGCCTGCTTCGTGTTGCTCGTCTTCCAGCCCTGGGGGAAGGTGATCTGGAAGGCCAGCTCGGGCTGAATGAAGGTGTTGCCCCGGAAGTACCCCTCCCGCGGGTTCTGGCCGAAGACGACGTTGTCGACCGCCTGCAGGAAACGCTCGCGGCCGACGGTGGGCTGGGCCGGAAGCTGGCCGAGCTTCGCCACCTGCTCGTTGATCCGCTGCACGCGATTCTCCGGATGCGGATGGGTCGAGAGCCATTGCGGAACCTTGGCCCCCTTCATCTCCCGCTCACCCACCCGCCGCAGGGTCTCGAAAACCCCGGACATCTCCCGCGGGTCGTAGGAATCGCGGACCATGTAGCGCAGGCCGAGGGAATCGGCCTCGTTCTCGTCGTCCCGGCCATACTTGAGGAACATGAGCTGCAGGCCCTGCTGCGCCAGGCCGCCGTAGGCTTCCCCCAGCTCCGGCTTGAGAAGCATGCCGGCCACCAGGCCGATCTGAGCGAGCTGCGCCTTGCTCATCTGCTCGACGGAGTGGCGGCCCGTCACATGTCCGATCTCGTGCCCGAGCACCGAGGCCAGCTCGGCCTCATTGGTGAGGTGCGTCAACAGGCCGCGAGTCACGAAGATGAAGCCGCCGGGCAGGGCAAAAGCGTTCACCGCCGGATCGTCGACGACCTGGAACGTCCAGGGCAGATTGGGGCGCTCCGAGTCGGCCGCCAGTCTCTTGCCGATTTGTGAGACATAGGCCTGGAGCTGATCATCCGGATACAGGCCGATCTGCTGGACCGCCTGCTGGGCGGCCTCCCGGCCCATCGCGATCTCTTGCTGCTCGCCCATCAACGCGATCTGCCGTTTGCCGGTTGCAGGATTTGTCGAACAGGCCGCCGCGACGAGCGCGAAGGCCAAAAGCGCGGCGACCGCCTGGTGATGTCTCTGGATCTTGCGAACCATGGCACGTCTCTCCTTTTCGTCTCGGGTCGCCGCGGGATCGCTGCCGATCCGGGTCGACGCAGGTTGCCCCTGCAAAGTCGATGCCCCTTTGCCGAGCCACGGCGCAGCCCTTGCATGTCCAGCGGCTGAACGGGAGGAGGAAAGGATGAACATCACGGTCCTGACGGGACTCGAGACGAAAGATGCAACCTCGCACGATGAGGTGGTTGGACAGGTCGCCGAGGCGCTGCGGGAGAACGGGCACGAGGTCTCGATCCTGGCGGTATGGGACGACGTCCGGGAGCTGGCGGACGGTCTCAAAGAGCGCAAGCCCGACCTGGTCTTCAACCTTCTGGAGAGCTTCGGGGACGACACGTCGGCCGACGTAGCGGTGGCCGGCCTCCTCAACCTCCTGGGAGTTCGCTACACCGGCGGCGGTCCCGGGGAGCTGTATCTGCGGCAGGACAAGGCGCTGGCCAAGAAGGTCTTCGCCTTCGAGGGGATCCTCTATCCCCATTTCGCCGTCTTCAGTCAGGACTCCGACTTCGAGACCGGCGGCAAGCTCCGCATGCCTCTCTTCGTGAAGCCCCTGAGCGCGGACGCCTCGATCGGGATCGACGGCGACTCGCTCGTCCGCGACACGATGTCGCTGATGCGGCGGGTGCTCGACATCCACGACAAGGTGAACGATTCGGCCCTGGTCGAGGAGTACATCGAGGGGCGCGAGCTCTACGTCGGCGTGCTGGGCAACCGGGAGCCGATCGCCCTGCCGCCCATCGAGGTCGACTTCTCGGGCCTGCCCGAAGGGGTGCCGCGCGTGCTCGGCTCGAAGGCGAAATGGTCACCGGAGAGCATCGAATACAAGGGCACCCGCTCGGTCCTCGCCGAGGACCTCCCGGACGAGCTGCGGGCCCGCCTGCAGAAGGCCGCCGTCGACGCCGCGCGCGCCGTGCGGATGCGCGACTACGGCCGCGTCGACCTCCGCCTCACCGAGACCGGCGAGATCTACGTCATCGAGGTCAATGCGAACTGCTATCTGGAGAAAGGGAGCGAATTCGCCGTCGCCGCCGCGGCGGCCGGCCTCTCGTTCCCGGCGCTGATCCAGAAGATCGTGGACCTGGCGCTGGAGCGGTACGGGGTGACCGCGCCGGCGCCGGCTGAATCAGAGGCTGTGGCGGCCACGGCCTGAGCCTCCTCTACGGCTCTACGGCATGTACGACCCCCGGTGCACGTGATTCATCGCCAGCGCCGTCACCAGCGTCGTCAGGGCGATGACGGCCGGAACCTCCCGGTCCTCGGGGTAGACCTGGCCGAGGATCTCCGCCCTCTCGGCGAGATGGGCGAGGAGCCGGCGGGTGCGCTCGGGGAAATGGCCGGTCCAGCGGTAGACATCGGCCGGCAGGTCGCGCATCAGGCGGTGGATCAGGCCCGCGGCGGGCCGCCGCGGCGCGTCGGTGGTGAGGTCCTCCGGCCGGCCGAGGTCCTCGAAGATGGCGCGTAGCGCTCCGTCGAGCCCCGGCGGCCCCGGCGGCCCCGGCGGAAAGTCGCCGTCGGCGGACGCCGTCCCGCGGTAGTAGTCGTCCAGCGTGTAGGCGATCTCCCCCACGTCCTCGTCCAGGTCCTCGGCGGTCACCAGCGGCTCCCGCTCGCGGATCTCGGCCATCACCCGATCACAGTAGTCGAGCTTGGCGAGCGCCTCGGGCCAGGCGTCGTACTCGGCGCGCCAGTCGAAGCCGGGGGTCATCCAGACGGCGAAGGTCTCGGCCCAGTCCTCGTCCGGATGCTTCTGGGCGTACCAGCCCGGCAGGTGGCGGACGTAGCGGCGGCTGAAGGGCTTCGGGTGGTACTCCTCCCGGTAGGGCCGGGTGATGGGACCGAAACGCTCCACCCACTCCTCCGCATCGTAAAGCCGATAGGCATAGTTGACCACGTGCCCCATCTCGTGCCGCAGGTAGCGCAGGATGTCGGCCCGGCCCAGGCCTTCGACGTGCCCGGTCCGCTCGGCATGCAGGCGGGTGAGCTCCGGCTGGGCCAGGTAGAAAGGGATGGCGATGGCCACCGTGCCGAACGGCACGCCCCACTCGCTGGAAAGATAGAAACGGGGGCGGACCCGCCGGATGCCTGCCCGGTCCAGCTCTTTTCCGAATTCCTCCAGGATCGGCTCCAGCGACGTGCCTTCGATCCGCAGGCCGAGGTCGCGGATGGG
>CAWJGT010000020.1:0-136510 GCA_963842525.1 uncultured Holophagales bacterium | reverse complement strand
GTTTCATGGTCACATCCTCCTCAGGATGTCGAGGGAATCGATCGGGTTTGCGGTGGGAGTGGCGTAGATCAGGGGCGGGGTGAAGGCTCCCCAATCGGCGGTGAGCTTGCGCAGCTCGGCGACTCGCAGGGCATCGACGAGATGGTCGTTGACCTTGGAGAAGCGGCGGGCTTCGCCGGACTGCGAATAGGTGTGGTTTGCGAGGAGGTGGCGGACTTCGGGGTCGAAAGGCAGCTCGAGGCCTCGGCCGTGGAGACGGCGCTCGATCAATTGGGTGCCCAGCTCCTTGTAGGAGATGAGGATCTCGCGGCCGGTGGCCGGATCGAGCTGGGCTTCCCCGGTGGTGGGATCGAGGGCGGGGGTGGCGCGATTGAAGACGTAGCCGGAGAGACGGTCGCCCAGCTCGGGGGCGAGGAGATCGACCAGGACGCGGCCGACTCCGGTGGCGTCGATGCCCCAGCCGCCGGCCGGGCAGAGGATGGCGTCGAGGGCGAGGATGAAGTCTCGCTGGGCGTACCAGTTCCAGCCGGTGAGGTGGAGGCGGAGGACAACGGTGTCGGCCAAGCCGTTGCGGCGTTCGAAGAGGATCTCGGTGACCGTGGCTGACCCGACATCGACTCCGGCGGTGAGGTCGCCGGGGATGGGACGGAGGAAGAAGTGGGCCAGGTCCTCTATGGCTTTCCGGCGTTGGGTCGGCGTCCCAGGTGTCCCAGGCGGAGACGTCGAGGGTGTCCTGAAGGACGGAGAGGTAGGGCTGCAGGGTGGCTTCCCCCTCGAGATCCTCGTCGCGGAGGTCGTCGGCGCCGCGATCCTCACCCCCGGCCCCTCTCCCATCTCCCTTCCTCTCCCCCGCCGGGAGAGGGGAGGAGGATTTTCTTCGCCCCAGGGATAGGCGGGATTGAGGCGGCGGGAGAGAGCGTCGAGCTGGCCGGCGCGGGCGTCCCATCTCAGAGAGATCGAGAGATAGTCCGGGATCCAGGTCAGCGCGGGCTTGAGGAGGCGCTCGGGAAAAAGTGAGTACTCGGGATCGCCGGGTAGGCCGAGCACGTTGTGGACGTAGCCGGGCTCGTCCGGTCCGCCGTAGAAAGCGATGAATTCCTGGCGGCGGTCTTCGCTCCAGAAGGGGGCGGGCATGATGGTTTTCGGCCAGTGGAAGCGGACCCAGATCCGGCCTCCGAGGTCGCGAGCCAGGGCGCGCGACTGCCTTCCGGGGTCGTCGCAGAGGTGGGACGGAGGAGCTGCTCGATGACCAGCCTGGGCGTGTCGGCGGGGACGACCGATTCCGCGGGGACCGCGTTGTCGGCGATCCGCTGGAAGGTGCAGAGGCGGTCCCCGGTGGGCACGGAATAGATGCGGATCTCGCAGCCGGGCTTGGCGGCCCGCCAGAACTCGGCCCAGCTCCTGGGATTGACGACCTTCGCCGCTTCGTCGTGCAGAAGCCAGCCGCGCACATGGATGCCACGGTAGGCGCGGCCGTCGTGGCCGGCGGGACGGAAGAGGACTCGCAGGCCGTTGCGCCAGGTCAGGCGGCGATAGGGCTTCGTGGTGCGGGTGCGCAGCGAGTCATTGAGGAAGGGATTGGCAGTGAGCTGCCACTCGACCTCTTCCCAGATCTCGTCGAGATCGCCATCGAGGGCGGACCCGACGAGAACGCTTCCCCGCTCTGCCGCGAGACAACCCCAGAGGAGCAGGCCGACAATCTCGCGGCTCTTCCCCACCTCGGCGCCGTCCTGATGGACAACGTGGCCGCGGAAACGCATGGACGGGCGCTGGTAAGGGAAAAGGCTCCAGAGCCCGCCGCCGTCTTCCGGCTTGTTGACCAGATTCGTTTCCACCCAGAGGACGGGGTCGGCATTGATCAGCCACCACTGGAGCCGATCGACATCGAGGACCTCGTCGCCGAGCTTGAGGTCGCCTCGTTCGAGCGCCTGCCAGGACCAGCGCTTCCGGCGCAGGAGCGCGTCGATCAGCTCGGGCAGCGCGGGATGGAGCAGCTCGATGCTATGCATCGGAGTCCTCCCCCTCCCCCGCCAGACCTCTCCGCATCTGGCTCACCCAGGCGGCCCTTCCCGCCAGGCCGAGTCCGTGGTCTCTTTCGCGCTCCCCGCTCGCCTTGGGTGTGATCGCCTGGTCGGTGGCCGTGTGGCCGAGCTGCCGCAGGAGCTGGAAAGTGTTTGCCGCCCGAGGGTTCTCGACGGGGCGCTCGGCGACGATCTCGAGCTCGCCTTCGGCATTGCGGCCGACGACAGGGACTTGGACGACGAGGCCTTCCTGCATCAGGACGGCGAGCTCGCCATGGGCAAGCGCGAGCTGGCCTGCCATCGAAGTCGCGGCGAGCTCGGCCAGGCCGTTGAGGTCACCGGCCTGGATGGCGGCGAGGTACTTCTCCATCACATCGTGATGGCCGAGGGAGACGAGGCAGGCCGAAAGGCCGGCGCCGCGCGACTCGACGGCACGCTTAACGTCGCAGGTGCCAGTGCCGCCGTTCGGACAGACTGAGGGTTTGCAGGGAGGGAGCGCCTGGCCGAGGGCGGTGGTCGCGTACTGGCCGGTCTTGACCGCGGCGGCTCGGCGCTGGGCGCGCTCTTTCGCGGACAGAGGCTTGCCCTTGGGCCGGCCGCCCTTGCCTTTGCTCCCCTGCTGTGTCCGCTTCGGCATCTTGACAGCGCTCCTCGTTCGTGGGCAGCTTGAGGACATGAGCGCAAGACCCCAAATCGGCCCAGCTCGTCGTGTCCCTGCTAAGTCGAGGATTTCCAGTTAGATACTGCGCAAAAAAGAGGCGCTCCAAGGACCAGATAATCTGGTCCTTGTGGAGGAATGGACGGCGTTCCTGGTGAGCGTCCGAGGGCGTACGGAAGGGACGGCTGCCAGGTATCGGCGGCTCGTCGAGCGGCTGCTGGCGGACTCCGGGAAGCCTCTCGTGCAGCTCGGCCGGGAGGACGTCGAGAAGCATCTGCGGCGGCTGCATCTGGCCGGGCGCGGGGAGTCGGTGCGGCAGGGTGTGGTGGTGGCGATCCGCTCGCTGGGCGAGTGGTGCCTGGCTCACGGCATCCTCGACGTGAACCCCTGGGCGTCGCTGTCGGGGCCTCGGCCCTACCGGCGGGAAATCAAGGTGCTCACGGTCGGCGAGGTGTCGCGGCTGCTCTGGGGTGATCGGCCGGGGACGCTGCCGCGCGATCCGCTACAGATGCGCGACCGGGTGCTGCTGGGCGTGGCCTACGTGGCGGGGCTGCGGGCGTCGGAGATCGGGCCGCTGGAGGCGGAGGGGGTGGTCTGGCAGGAGGCTACGCAGGCGTTCAGTGTGCTCGTGCGACGCGGGAAGGGGGCTGGCACGGATGTGCGGTTGCCGCTGGATCGGCCGGTGTCTCGGATGCTCGCGGTGTGGCTGGCGGCGCGGCCAGCGGGGCGTTTTCTCTGGGGACGGGCGCTGACGCGGGGGGCAGTGCGGAAGATCTTGCTTCGCCGGTTCGCAGAGGTGGGGATCGAGGCGGGTGGGCGGCGGATTTCGCCTCATGTGCTACGGCACAGTCTAGCGACCCACCTGCTGGATGCGGGGGTGGATATCCGGCAGGTGCAGCTCTTGATGCGGCATCGGTCGATTGCGACGACGGAGCGGTATCTGCATGTGAATGTGGATCGGCTGGGGGCGGTGTTGGTACGGCGGAGTCCTCTCGAACAGCGGCGGCGCAAGGCCACGAGTTCGTTGCGGCCGGCGATGGAGATGGTTCTGAAGGAACTTCGCTCTATCTAACCATATCTGCTAACATGCGTCTTAGTGAATGTTTCGCCGGTCCCCAAGGCTGCCGGAGGACCGGGAGCACAAACAGGCGCAAGGCATCAGCATGGCCTCTTCGCCACGTCCAGGAGAAACTCGATGAGAAAACTCGCCATCTCGCTCTTGCTCTTGATGATCTCAATCCTTAGCACCGCGCCCAGAGCCCAAGCTTGGCCCCCCGTCTATCATGGCTATTGCGCTAGCGACTGCAGGCCCTGCTGGTCGAGTGAGGGCCCCTGCCCAGATGGCTCCTTCTGCACGCAGGTTCCCATCTGCTGAAGCGCCGCTTCGAGGAGGGACCGGGAGATCCCGGTCCCTCCGGCCCGAGTGCCCAAAAACGTGGTTCTGGGCACCGCTGTTTCCGGCCTGGCGGCGTCGCGGAAGTGCCTGTCTGGCTTGGGTTTGGCCGCGGTCATCCGTCTTCCAGGCCTCCTCTCCTCCCGCCACAGCTCCGAAAACGAAACCAGTTCCGTTTTTTCCACAGGGGAAAAGGCCCGCCGGGATTGGGTTTTCCGCGATTTTGGGGAACCGAAAAGCTGGTTCTAACCGGCGCAGAAAGGCAACCGCAGGAAGGTGGTTTGGACGGGGGCTGACGGGGGGTGGGGGCCGAGGCCCCTTGCAGGGGCCGGAGGGGGATCGGGTGGGGCGGGGTGGTCAAAATAAACCCGGCAGTTTGGCGGAGCGCTTCGAAGGCATGGCTCCATGGGCCCGAGGAGCCAATCTGGCGGACCTTGTTGCGGGGGGAGGCCCGGGTAGGTGCCCGCCCCTGGTTAACATAGTGCTTCATTATGTTAAGGCGCAGCCCGTAGGCGGGGAGTGGCGCAGGGCGTTCGTCCCGATAATGCAGTTCTTATCGGACGAACGCCCGTGTGGGAGGGGGAGCCGCCCCCGCCGGAGCCAGGGGCGGGCAGCTCCCGGGCCGGAGGGTGGGGGAAATCAAAACGGGGTGGGCGGACGGGGATTGGGTGGGCGCGCCGGAGGATCGAACGGCTGGCTTTCCACGGCCTCAGGCTCCGGGGCGGCCGCCCGGCCTTGTTGAAACACGGCTGCAATCACCACGAAAAATACACCGGAGAGAGGACGGCGGGACGCTGCCGTCTTCGCGGCGGTGCCCGGCGCGCGGGGCGGCGGGCTTTGCGCCAGCGTCTTGTGGGGGCGCGCCTTCGCGGCAGCTCCGGGGACGCGGGTGGGTGGCGGGAGGTTGCCAACGCCACGGCTGGATGGACCACGCGCGGGTGGCGGGACGCTGCCATGCCGCGGCGGCTGCCCGGCGCGCGGGGTGGTGGGTTTTGCGCCAGCGCTTTTGTGGGGGCGCGCCTTCACGGGAAGCTCCGCATGGAGACACGTTGCCCGCCGCCACCTGCAGATGGAGCTCGAGCGGGTGGGAGCAGGTTGCGGAGCGCTAGCGGAGTCAAGCTGCGAGGGAGGGGGGAAATCGAAATGGGCGGGCGGCCGGGAGATTGGGTGGGCGCGCCGGAGGACCGAAGGACGGCTTTTCACGGCCGCAGGCTTCGGCGCGGCCACCCGGCCTTGTGGGACGAGGCCCCTTGAGGGACCGGAGGTGGATGGGTGGGGCGGGGTGATCGAATAAGCCCGGCAGGTTGGCGCAGCGGTCTTCGAAGGCATGGCTTCAGCGGCCAGCGGAGCCAATCTGCCGGACCTTGCCTGGTGGGTGGAGCGGGTCGCGCACTGTGCACGTGAGTGGTCGGCCTGGGTGGTGGTCACGTGCACTGTGCCGATCCCGCGCGCGGGGGAAATCAAAATGGGTGGGCGGCCGGGGATTGGGTGGGCGCCGGAGGACCGGAGGACGGCTGTTCACGGCCGCAGGCTCCGGCGCGGCCACCCGGCCTTTTCAAAAGACGGCCGCCGTCCCCTCCTGGGTTGGAACTCGCGCGGGTGGAGCGGGTCGCGCACTGTGCTCGTGAGTGGGCGGCCGGCTGGTGGTCACGTGCACTGTGCCGATCCCGCGCGCGGGGGAAATCAAAATGGGGTGGGCGGACGGGGATTGGGTGGGCGCGCCGGAGGACCGGAGGACGGCTGTTCACGGCCGCAGGCTCCGGCGCGGCCACCCGGCCTTTTCAAAAGACGGCCGCCGTCACCGCCCGCCGATGGAACTCGCGCGGGTGGAGCGGGTCGCGCACTGTGCACGTGAGTGGTCGGCCTGGGTGGTGGTCACGTGCACTGTGCCGATCCCGCGCGCGGGGGAAATCAAAATGGGTGGGCGGCCGGGGATTGGGTGGGCGCGCCCGGAGGACCGGAGGACGGCTTTTCACGGCCGCAGGCTCCGGCGCGGCCACCCGGCCTTTTCAAAAGACGGCCGCCATCACCGCCTGGGTTGGAACTCGCGCGGGTGGAGCGGGTCGCGCACTGTGCTCGTGAGTGGGCGGCCGGGCTGGTGGTCACGTGCACTGTGCCGATCCCGCGCGCGGGGGAAATCAAAATGGGTGGGCGGCCGGGGATTGGGTGGGCGCGCCCGGAGGACCGGAGGACGGCTTTTCACGGCCGCAGGCTCCGGCGCGGCCACCCGGCCTTTCAAGAGGCGGCCGGCGTCCCCGCCCGCGGATGGAGCTCGCGCGGATGGTCGAGTGGGCTGCCATCCCCGCCCTGGCTGCCTGGCGCGCGGGGTGGTGGCGTGTGTCAACGCTTAGGTGGGGGCGCGCCTTCGACGGAGCCTCCGGGGACGCGGGTGGGCGGCGGGGACGTTGCCGTCGCCGCGGCAGGATCGACCTCGCGGGGGTGGTCGATTGGCGCCGCCGTCCCCGCGCCCCTGCTGGCCCAGAGAGGAGCCGCGATTCTCTGAGCTGCTTTTTGGCGCAAAGTGCTTTACAATAGTTTCGGATGCCGCCCCGATCGAAAGGAGTCAACCTTGCTGAAGCACCCGAGCGCTTTCCTTCCTGTGACCATGTCCCTCGGTGCCCTCGCCACCGTGCTGATGTTCGTCGCCTTGCACGGAACCGCCCCCCAGGCAGATGAGGGTGCAGCCGCCCACATTTGGCAGCTCCTCATGGCTGCCCAGGTGCCTATCGTGTTGTTCTTCGCGATGAAATGGCTGCCGCGGTCACCAAGGCAGGCTGTGCCCGTCCTAGCGCTGCAAGTCGGCGCCGCACTAGCAGCGATGGCGCCCGTGTTCTTGCTCCACTGGTAGGGGTAGTCGGCCGCGGGCCGCCGTCCCCGCCAGGCTGCCTGGCGCGCGGGGCGGTGGCATTTGTGTCAACGCTCTGGTGGGGGTGCGCCTTCGCGGGAACTCCGGGGACGCAGGTGGGCGGCGGGGACGCTGCCGCGGCGGCCCGGAGCTTTCCATGCCCGGTCAGATTCCACAGCCGTTGGGTGGGGGAACGCCTCAGCTTCCGCTCACAGCTTCAATCCTGAGAGGCGGCGGACGGCCTGCCGACCTGCTCGGAGAGGTCCCCGGGGCCTCCCACGGGCTCGGCGGGGCTGCGTCCGGACTTGCGTGCGGCTCTGCGCGCGGCTCCGGCAGAGCCGCACGCGGCTTTGCGCCGGCCGGATCCTGCGGCCCCCACCCCCCTCCCCTCCCTTCGGATCATCTCTCTCGCGAATGGTGGAACTCAGGGAGCGGAACGAAACGGGTCGTTCTCGCCTTCGCGACCCTTCGTTTCGGGGACAATCGGGGGACAGTTGGGGGACAGTGCCGCTCAACTTTCGCCTACAGAGCACCACGCCAGAGGCTCGGGTATGTTGCCCTAAACCTCTGGTGTACAATGGTTTATCCTGTTGGCTGACGTTGGCTCGTGTTGCCCCGCATGGGACTTTTAATCCGCGGGTCCAGAGTTCGAGTCTCTGACGGCCCACCAATCCCCTCCCCACTCCATCAATCAACCCCGGGGAATCCTGGGGAGCACCAGCTCCCGGATCGCCAGATTCCTCAAGGGTCCCAGGACATAAAAGAGGTCGGTCTTGTCCTGCTCGGTAATGCGATGGCCATCCGGCAGGTCGAAGATCCTGGGATTTCCAGCTTGGGCGAGGAAGGCTTCGATCTGGTTGAAGGCCTCGACGATGGTTTCCTGCTCGAGCGAGCTCCGGCGGTCGGCCATGGCGACACCATAGCGGGCTTTGAAGGTCTCCAGGAATCGCGCACTCTCAAGCGGGACGTTCGGGTTCCACTGAAACTCCCTCCGTACGAGGTTGGGGCCTACCAAGGCGGCCGTCCTGGTGCATCCCTGGCGGGCCAGCCAGTCTCCAAAGGAAGGCCTGGTGGGCGTGGGTGTCGGCGGCGTGGGTGTCGGCGGCGTGGGTGTCGGCGGCGTGGGTGTGGGCGGCGTGGGTGTGGGCGTTGGTGTAGGTGTCGGTATGGGCGTTGGTGTGGGCGTCGGCCTGGGCGTAGGCGTCGGTGTGGGTGTTGGCCTGGGTGTCGGTGTGGGCGCAGGGGGATTTGCGATCAAAGGAAGCACCAGCTCCCGGATCGCCAGATTGTTCCGCGGCCCAAGGACGTAAAAGAGGTCTGTCTTGTCCTGCTCGGTCATCCTGTGGCCCGCGGGAAGGTCAAAGGCGTCAGGTCTCTGCGCAAGAAATGCCTCGAAGGCGTTGAAGGCCTCCACAATGGTTTCCTGCTCGAGCGAGCTCCGGCGGTCGGCCATGGCGACGCCATAACGGCCCTTGAAGCTCTCGTGGAATCGCGCTCCGCCCTCGAGCGGGATCCTCGGGTTCCACTGGAAATCCCTTCGCACGAGGCGCCCGTTCACGCTCACGAGGGCGGCAGTCTTGGTGCACCTCTGGCTGGCCAGCCAGTCTCCCAGGGAAGGCCTGGGCGGGGTTGGTGGTGTTGGTATTGGTGTTGGTGTAGGTGTGGGTCTCGGTGTTGGTGTAGGTGTGGGTCTCGGTGTCGGTGTAGGTGTGGGTCTCGGTGTCGGTGTAGGTGTGGGTCTCGGTGTCGGTGTAGGTGTGGGTCTCGGCGTGGGTGTGGGCGTGGTGTGTTCCTTCCTTATCTCGGGGAGCACCAGGTCCTTGATCGCCAGATTGTTCAGCGGCCCGAGGACGTGGAAGAGGTCCGTCCTGTCCTGCTCGGTCAGCTTGTGGCCGGCTGGAAGGCCGAATACGTCGGGCCGCCTGGCGAGAAAGCTCTCGAGCTCGCTGATGTCCGCGGGTTCCACTGGGAGGGTGCCCCGGCGCTCGTCGAGATCGAGACCGTACCGCTCCTTGAACGTCGGGCGGTGTCGTGCCCCGCCCTCCAGCGGGACGTTCGGGTTCCACTGGAAATTCTTCCGTACGACCTGACTGCCCCTGGTCACCATTGCGGCAGTCTTCGTGCACCCGCGAGTCACCAGCCAGTCTCCTAATGAGGGCATGACCTTCTCCTTTGGAATTGGCAATATATCTCTGATATATCTGTTCTTGCTATTCTACGATTGTACCTTGAATACAGGGCGGGAGCAAGAAACGGGAAGCATGGCACCCCCTGGTCTCCGGAAGCGCGGAGGCCAGGGGCTGCCAGATGATGGAATCGCAGTTGGTCAGTTGGTGGCGCAGCTCAGGAGCGCGCCGGCGTTGGGGCAGACGTTCCTCATCATGGTCGCGGCGTTCAGGCAGGTCGCGCCCCCCACACCGCCGAGATGGTGCAGGCCGATGATCCGGCCCGTTCCCGCGTCCATGATCGGCGAGCCGGACGAGCCGCCCTCGCTGTCGCAGGAATACGCCATCTGGCTGCCCGAGGTATACCCATAGCTGCCGCCCACCGAAGCGGTGTCGCACCGCAGGGTCTGGGCCGAGTCCTTCCAGAAGCCGACCCGCTTCAAGCCGCCGCCCGGATGCTGCGGGAAGTTGATGAGCAGGCCCGCCGTCGGAAGCTTCGAGGTGGCGGTGTACTCGCCCCAGGTTGCCTCCGGATTGCCTTGGAGGGTCAGGAGCGTGTAGTCGAGGCTCGAGCTGGTCCGCAGGAAGGTGCCGCCCGCATAGGTCGTGAAGCTCGCCGTGGTCGTGCCGCCGCAGGTGGTGCGCTGGTAGTTGAACCGCGCCTGGACGGTGCTGACCTCGGTCTGGTTGGCGACGCAGTGGTTGTTGGTCAGCATCGTGCTGCTGTTCGAGCCGGCCACCAGCCAGCCGGTGCAGACGAAGCTGGAGCCGCCGCTCTGGAACGACAGCCGCGCCACCGGCCGCGTGTTGATGCTGGTGTAGCAGGCCGCGTCCCGCCGGCCGTCCGTGCCGCAGATGATCTTGGCCGGCGGGCCCTGCTCTTCATAGAGCGGCGCCGTGCCGTGGGCGATGCGGTCGACCGCGAGACCGAAGCGGCGGGCGCGCGCCCGGTCGAGGCGATTGCCGGTGTGCAGCTCCAGGACCGCCGTGTCCCCTTCGACGCTGAACGCCCAGAATGCGCCCGTGCCGCGCGGCCCTTTGCCGGTGTAGGTCCAGAACTCCTCCCCGTCCGGGCTGGAGATGGTGAGGTAATCGCCGTCCGGAAGGTTGAACTTGTTGAAGTGGAGCCGCAGGAACGTCGCCCCGGGCGAGACGACCGTCTCGGACCAGACGACCGGGCGATGGGCGGCGCCGGTCGGATAGGCCGCGGGGGACGCGACCTTGTACGGCAGCTCGTCCCCGACCTTGATCCTCCCTTGCGCCCTGGCCGGAGCCACCGCCCCGACCAAGGCGAGCGCGGTGCCGGCCAACGCGAGACCGAACGTCATCCTCCGCTGGAACATGATTCTACCTCCGCACAGAAGCAGCCCGGCTCCCTGCCGGCCTGCGAGTAAGCTCGCGGGGAACGAAGACCTTCAGAACGACTTCTAAAAGGTCTGGTGCGCGGGAGGGAAAGGAAGGGACAGAGGCCGGGCGGGGACAAGCCCCGCCCCTACATTTCTAACTGGGGGCCATCACGTTGTCCATCTGATGGATGATCTCGGTCCCGAACTCCGAGCAGCGGATCTCCTGCACGTCCTGCCGCCCTTCCTGGCGCATCAGGCGCGCGAAGTCGTAGGTCACCCGGCCGGAGTTGATCGCCCGGGCCATGCCCTGCTCGATGAGACGGGCCGCTTCGTTCCACCCCATGTACTCCAGCATCATGACGCCGGAGAGGATCACCGAGCCCGGGTTCACCTTGTCCTGCCCGGCATACTTGGGCGCCGTCCCGTGCGTGGCTTCGAAGCAGGCGTGCCCGGAGACGAAGTTGATGTTGGCTCCCGGGGCGATGCCGAGGCCGCCGACCTGGGCCGCGAGGGCATCCGAGACGTAGTCGCCGTTGAGGTTCATGGTGGCGATCACGTCGTACTCGTCCGGCCGGGTGAGGATCTGCTGCAGGAAGTTGTCGGTGATGGCGTCCTTGATGAGGAGCTTGCCGGCCGGAGGATTGCCGGCGCACTCCTCCCAGGTGACGATGGCGTCGCCGAATTCACGCTTCGCGAGCTCGTAGCCCCAGCGCTGGAAGTAGCCCTCGGTGAACTTCATCACGTTGCCCTTGTGCACCAGGGTGAGGCTCTTGCGGCCGTTGGCCAGGGCGAATTGGAGGGCGGCGCGCACGAGCCGGTGGGTGCCCTCCTCGCTGACCGGCTTGATGCCGATGCTCGACGTCTGCGGGAAGCGGATCTTGTCGACCCCCATCTCTTGCTGGAGGAAGCGGATCACCTTCTCCACCTCCGGCGTGCCGGCCAGCCACTCGATGCCGGCATAGATGTCCTCGGTGTTCTCGCGGAAGATCACCATGTCGACGAGGTGCGGCTTCTTGACGGGCGAGGGCACCCCCTCGTACCACTTGACGGGCCGCAGGCAGACGTAGAGGTCGAGCTTCTGGCGCAGGGTGACGTTGATGCTGCGGAACCCGCCGCCGATCGGCGTGGTCAGCGGTCCCTTGATGCCGACGAGGAACTCCTGGAAAGCCTTGAGGGTCTCGTCCGGGAGCCAGATGTCCGTTTCGTAAACGCGGTTGGCCTTCTCCCCCGCGTAGACCTCGGCCCAGGCGATCCTGCGGCCACCGCCATAGGCCTTCTCGACCGCGGCGTCCAGGACGCGGACCGAGGCGGCCCACAGGTCGGGGCCGATGCCGTCCCCCTCGATGAAGAGGACGATGGGACGGTCGGGCACCTGGAGCCTGCCTCCTTCCCCCATCGTGATCTTTTCGCCTTCGGCGGGAATCTTCACCTTCTCGTACATGGTCGTCGATCCTCTCCGGCTCTGCCTGGGATGGCCGGGCAAAAATACCACGGGGCACGCCGGCCGCGTCAGCGACCGTCTATCGGTTTTCGAGCACGTTGCCCAGCCGTCCCGAGGTCAGGCGGGCCAGGGAGGAGTCCTCGCGCACGATGGTCTCCTCGCGGCGGGGGCCGGTCGAGATCAGCGGGATGGGGACGCCGATCTCCTGCTCGATGAAGTCGACGTAGTCGCGCGCCGCCGGCGGCAGGTCGGCGCGGTCGAGGGTTCCCACGGTCGACCGCTTCCAACCTTTCATGGTGCGCAGCACGGGCTCGACGCTGTCGAGCGACGCCTGGTCCGGCGGCAGGTCGCGCAGGGTCTCCCCCTTGACCCGGTAGCCGATGCAGACCGGGATCTCGTCGAAGTCATCCAGGACGTCGAGCTTGGTCAGGGCGATGGCGTCGACGCCGTTCAGGAGCTGGGCATAGCGGGCGACGACCGTGTCGAGCCAGCCGCAGCGGCGGGGGCGGCCGGTCGTGGTGCCGAACTCGTTGCCGCGCTGGCGCAGAAACTCCTCCACCTCTCCCGAGAGCTCGGTCGGGAAGGGGCCGCCGCCGACCCGCGTCGTATAGGCCTTGAGCACGCCGATCGCGCCGTCGATCCGCGTCGGCGGCACGCCCGTGCCGGTGCAGGCGCCGCCAGCGGTCGAATTGGAGCTGGTCACGAAGGGATAGGTGCCGTGGTCGATGTCGAGGAGCGCGCCCTGGGCGCCTTCGAAAAGGAGGCTCCGGCCCTCGGCGATCCAGCCGTTCAGGAGCTGCTCGGTGTCGCGCAGGAGGGGCTTCATCCGCTCCCCCCAGGCCTGGCAGGAGGCCATGAGCGCGGAGAGGTCGGGGCTCTCCTCCACACCCAGGGCCAGGAAGCTCGGCCTGGATCTTCACCTCCTGGGCGCGCAGCCGGTCCTCGAGGTCCGGCGCGAAGAGGTCGCACATGCGGATGCCGAAGCGCGAGATCTTGTTCTCGTAGGCGGGGCCGATCCCGCGCGAGGTCGTACCGATCTTGCCGGCCCCGCGCGCCTCTTCGCGGGCGCGGTCGAGCTGGGCGTGGCAGGGCATCAGGACATGGGCACGGTTGGAGAGGAAGAGCCGGCCGTCGGAGCGGATGCCGGCCTCGTGGAGGCGGCCCAGCTCAGTCAGGAAGGCGTCCGGCGCGATCACCATCCCGTTGCCGAGGACGCAGAGCATCCCCTCGTGGAGGATGCCCGAGGGGATCAGGTGGAGTGAGAAATGGCGGTCCTTGAACCGGACCGTATGGCCGGCGTTGTGGCCGCCCTGATAGCGCACCACCCCGTCGAAGGCCGGGCAGAGGAGATCGACGATCTTCCCCTTGCCCTCATCCCCCCACTGCATCCCGACGATGATGACATTGGCCATGGCGCGGTGCTCCGTCTCCCCAAGCCGGGGGACAGTAGCAGAGGATGCGCAGACGGGCAACCGACCCCCAGGAGTGCTAGCATTCTCCTGATCTGTCACGCGACATGAGCACGTTCCTGGACCTCGCGACCCTTCTGCTCCCGCTCCTCTATCTGGGCGCGACGATCGCCTACGGCGTCCTCTTCTTCAGCGCGCACCCGGTGGCGAACCGGGCCGCTACGCCGGCCCTGCGCGGCACGGTGCTGCTGCACCTGGTCTATCTGGTGGCCCTCGGTGTCCATCACGGGCAGTTCCCGGCCGCGACGGTGTCCCAGGCGCTGTCGATCGTCGCCTTCGCGGTGGCGGTGGTCTACGTCTTCGTGGAGTGGCACGGCCGCGCGCGCTCGACCGGTTTCTGGATGGTGGCACTGGTCTTCTTCTTCCAGCTCCTGGCCTCCGTGCTCAACGGACCGAACCCGCCGGACCGGGCCATCTTCCACGACCCGTTCTTCGCGGTCCATGTCTCGCTCGCCCTGCTCGGCTACACCGGCTTCGTGGTGGGAGCGGCCTACGCGTTCCTGTTCCTGCAGCTCTATCGAGACCTGAAGGCCGGCCGCTTCTCGACCTTCTACGGCAAGCTGCCACCCCTCGAGGTGCTGGAGCGGATGATGCTCGGCGCGCTGTTCGTGGGTTTCGTCAGCCTGACCGGCGCGGTGATCACCGGTGGCTTCTGGGCGCAGCGGCTCTTCCACGAGGGCTGGCTGCGCGACCCCAAGATCCTGGTCACGCTCGCCACCTGGGCGCTCTACGCCCTGGCCCTCCTGCTGCGCCGGTTCCAGCGCTGGCAGGGGCGGCAGACCGCGGTCGCCAGCCTGGCCGGCTTCGCGGCCATCCTCTTCTCGCTGATGGCGGTCAACTTCTTCTTCTCGGACTTCCATGTCTTCCTGTAGGCGGCCGTCATGCATCCGGATCCTCCCCTGCTGCTCGTAGGCACCGATTTCAGGTGCTCGCCGATCGAGCTGCGCGAGCGGGTGTCCTGCAACGGCGAGGAGGCGGAGCACGTCCTGGTTCACCTGCTGGCCCGGTCCGGGATCGCCGAGGCGTACATCCTCTCGACCTGCAACCGGACGGAGGTCTATCTCCAGCCGCGGGAAGAAGACGAGGCCTACCGGGCCGCCCTCGAGCTGGTCTTCCTGCGGAAGGCTCCGGAGCTGGAAAAGCCGGGGAGGCTCTACGTCAAGCGCAACGGCGAGGCGGCCCGCCACCTGCTCGGGGTGGCCAGCGGCCTCGAATCCATGGTGCTCGGCGAGCCGGAGATCCTCGGCCAGGTCCGCCAGCAGGCCCAGCTCGCAGAAACGGTCGGGGCGAGCGGCCCGGTGCTCAAGCGCCTGCTGCGTAGCGCCCTCGCGGCCGGGGCCCGCTCCCGCCAGGAAACCGAGATTTCAGCCGGCGCGGTCTCGCTCGGCTACGCGGTGGTCGAGCTGGCGCGCAACATCTTCAGCGGATTGGAGGCGAGCCGCATTCTGCTGATCGGCGCCGGCGAGATCGCCCGCTCGGTGGCCCGCCCCCTGGTGGAGCGCGGCGCGCGCCGGCTGGAGGTGGCCAACCGCAGCCGCGAGCGGGCCTTGCAGCTCAAGGAGGAGATCCCGCAGGCCGAGCTGATCGCCTTCGAGGACCGGATGTCCGCGGTGCGCGAGGCGGACGTGGTGGTGGTCTCGACCGCCGCGGACGAGCCGGTGCTCACCCGCAAGCAGCTCAAGGAGACCATGCGGAACCGCCCCACCCGGCCGCTGCTGGTGGTCGACCTGGGCGTACCGCGCAACGTCGAGCCCTCCGCGGCCAAGCTCGGCAACCTCTTCCTCCATACGGTCGATTCGCTGGACTTCCTGATCCAGCGCAACCTCAAGCGGCGCAAGGAGGAGGTCCCCCGCGTCGAGGAGATCGTGGAGCAGGAGCTCGATCATCTCCGCTCCTGGTACAGCGGCCTGGAGGCCGAGCCGGTAGTGGCGAGCCTCCAGAAGCAGGCCGAGCGCATCCGCCGCCACGAGCTCGAGGAGGCGCTCCCCCGCTTCCCGCCCGAGATGCACGAAGAGCTCGACCGCCTCACCCGGTCGCTGGTGCGCAAGATCCTTCACCATCCGAGCACACGGCTGCGGGCCCGCGACGGGGCGCAGCAGGACCTCTCCCGGCTGGACTTCGTGCGCGAGCTGTTCCACCTGGATGACGACGACAACGCTTGAGGCCCGCCGGCTCCGCCTCGGCACCCGCGGGAGCGCGCTGGCCCTGGCGCAGTCCGGGATGGTCGCCCGCGCCCTCGAAGCCCTGCACCCCGGCCTGACCGTCGAGCTGGTGCCGGTCGATCACGACCGGCGACGTGGTGACCGGCGACCTCGCCAAGGTGGGCGGCAAGGGGCTCTTCACCCAGGAGCTGGAGCGCGGCCTGCTCGACGGCTCGCTCGACCTCGCCGTGCACTCGATGAAGGATCTGCCCGTCCGCCTGCCGGAGGGCCTGGTGGTGGCCGCGCATCCCGAGCGGGCGGATCCGCGGGACGTCCTGGTGAGCGAGGTCGCCGGGGACCTGGACGAGCTGCCTGCCGGGGCCGTGCTGCTCACCGGTGCCCTGCGCCGGCGCGCGCAGATCCTGATGCGGCGGCCGGACCTGCACATCGAGCCGATCCGCGGCAACGTGGACACGCGCCTCCGCAAGTGGCGGGAGACCGGCGCCGCCGGCGTGATCCTGGCCGGCGCGGGCCTCGCCCGCCTCGGGCTCCAGGACCTGCCGCTCCATCCGATCCCCCCGGATGTCCTGGTCCCCGCTCCCTGCCAGGGCACGCTCGCTCTACAGACGCGCCAGGGCACCCCCGCCGAAGCGCTCTGCCGCGCCCTCGATCACGAGCCAACCGCCCGCGCCGCCGACGCCGAGCGCCGCGTGGTCGCCGCCTTCGGAGGGGACTGCACCCTCCCCCTCGCCGCCTGGGCCCGTTCTGACGACGGCGGCCTTCGCCTGACTGCACTCCTGGCCACACCGGACGGCCGCCATGTCGCCCAGGCCGAGGCGACCGGCCGCGACCCTGCCGAGGTCGCCACGGCCTGCGTGGCCAGGATGCGCGAGAATGGGGCGGACGAGGTGCTGGCGCGGCTCCGGCCTCACCCCGGGAGAGAGGGAATATAGAGGTGTACCGCGAGCAATTCTCGGAGTAGAATACCCGGGGAGCGAAATGGCGATGATCCAGTTGAACGGCCGTATCACCGAAAAGGGCGAGTTGGAGGTTGAGCTGCCTCCGGGTCTTCCTCCTGGAGAGGCCCGCGTCACGATCGAAATCCCCCTTGAGCCGGCCTGGACCCCCGAAGAGCTCGATGAGGCCTTGAAGGTCGTGCCTATGACCGGAGCCGAGATCGTTGCAGCAGGGCTCACCGGCGGTTGGAAGGACAAGGGAATCACTGATGCCGCCGAATGGGTCGAAGAGCAACGGCGACGGCGGCGCGAGCGGCGTTCGTGGTGACCGGTCTGCTCGATACGGTGGTCCTCGTCGATCTCCTCCGCGGGTATCCGCCTTCTCTCTCCTGGATCGAGCAAGAGCCCCGGCTCGGCATTACACCCATGGTTTGGCTCGAGACCCTGGATGGCGCAGTGAATCGGCAGGAACAACGGAGGGCTGTCAAGCTCCTGAACCGCTTCCAACGGATTGATCCTCAGTCCGGGGATTTCGACTGGGCTATCCGTCAATCTCTCGCGTTTCGGTTGAGCCACAATGTGGATGTGATGGATTGCCTGATCGCTGCTTGTGCTCATCGTCTCCAACTCCCTCTCTTTACGACGAATCTGAAGCACTTCTCGCCTCTGCTCGGGCCGCTGGCTTGCAAACCGTACTGAAGAGATTCGCCCGGACCCGCCGCTCCAGCGTCCGGGACCGTCAGTCCGGTCTGCTCCGGCAACATCGAGGCCGCCGGGCTCGGAAGCGCCCGGTGGCGAGCCAAGCGTCGCGCGTCCCGCTTCGCGGTCCCTGTCACACGGACCGTGGTCTCGGTCACCGGCCTCGAAAGGCGCGGCCCCATCTTCCGGTCCATGTCACAGGCACCGTGGTCCCTGCCACACAGACCATGAGGCCGGTCACGCGGACCGTGGTGCCTGTCACCGGCTTTGCGAAGCCGGACGCACATTGGCGAGTCCAGTCACAGGACCCGCGGTCCGCGTGACGCGCTTCGCGGCGCCGGAGACGCGGACGGTGGTCCCTCCGAGGGACGAGGTAACATTCCGAGCGCTCCCACGTCTCTGTAGAAGCATGTTCCGCTCGCGCTCGCTCCTCGTCCTCCTCCTGCTCAGCCTTCTCTCCTCCCCCACCCTCGCCCGGCGCGAGAAGCTCGCTCTCCGCTACCAGGTCCTGGAGCTTCCCGGCGCGCCGGCCTCGGTCGTACCGGCGGATGTCGACGGCGACGGCCGGATCGACCTCACGGTGGTGACCGCCGTGACACGGTGGGACCAGATCAGCATCGAAGAGTCGACCAAGATGGACGACGTCGAGGGGCTGGTCGAGGTCCTCACGGTCGTCCCGTCGCTGATCGACCGGCGGGAGCTGCGGGTCTTCCGGGGGCGCCCCGGCGGATTCGAGCTGCAGGGCGTTGCGCTCGCTCTCGATCCATCGGTGCTTTCGATCGAAGCCGGGCCTCCGGGCCTGCCGATCGTCGCCCTCACCGATGCGGGGCTGTCGGTCCTGCGGATGCGGGCTGGAGGCTCCGAGCTGGCCTGGGAGCCGGTCCTCGCAGAACGGTCCGTGCTGACCGGGACCGGCGTTTTCCTCTCCGGTCTTGGCCTGGTCCGCGACCTCGACGGCGACGGCAGGGCGGACCTCCTGCTCCCCACGCCCGAGGGCGCCTCGGTCTACCTCAGTGGCCCGGAGGGGCTCCGGACGTCTCCGGCCTCGCGGGTCCGCTTCCCCGTCGACGGCCTCCAACCTCCTGGCTCCAGCCCCCTCCTACGGCACTATCCGCTGCCCGAGGTGGCCGACCTCGACGGCAACGGCCTGCCCGACCTGCTGTTGCGGCCCTCGCAGGGAGGCCTTCCGGGGTTCCGCGTGCTGCGCAACCTGGGCGGCGGCCGCTTCGCCGAGCCGATCGCTCCTCTGGGCGAAACCGTGCAGACTCGGAAGACCGGCGAGACCGACTCCACGGAGCCCGAGCCGGTCTGGTTCGGCGACCTGGACGGCGACGGCAAGGCCGAATACGTGACCCAGGAGGACAAGGGGCCGGGCGAAAACGCCGGCTTCCGCAAGGAGATGAAGCACGCCAAGCGGCCCGTGTTCCTCTATCAGCTCCACCGCGCCCGGCCGGACCTCTCCATGGAGCCCCGCCCCTACCAGCAATTCGAAGCCGAGGGCTACGCTATGGGGGGAGGCAACGACGAAGGAGAGATCCGGCTGCCGGGCGGCTTCCAGGACCTGAACGGCGACGGCCGCATGGACCTGGTGGCCATGACCCTCGACTTCTCCGTGTTCCAGGTCGCCAAGATCGTCACCGTGCGCCGCCTGGGGATCGACCTCGACTTCCACGTCTTGTGCCAGACCGGCGGCGCCTTCCGCCCGGTGCGGGGGCTCGACCTCTCGGGGAGATTCAACCTGAACCTGAACAACCTGAAGATCGGCCACGTCTCGCAATTCGCGGGCGACTTCGACGGCGACGGCCGGCCCGAATTCGTGCAGATGGGAAGGGGCAAGGCCGTGACCATCCATCGCGGGCACCCGGACTGTTCCTACGCCGCGCAGCCCGACCTCGCCGTCCAGCTCGAAGAGGCGCCGCGCGACCTCGGCCTCGTCCAGGTCCGCGACTTCGACGGCGACCGCCTCGCCGACCTCCTGGTCATCCAGCCGCAGGCGCCCAAGCGAGGCGACGATCGAGGCACCACGCATCCGGTCCGCCTTGATCTTTATTTGAGCGAGGGTGGATCGTGAGAAGGCCCTCACCCCCCTGGCCCCCCTCTCCCATCCTCACTCCCTTCCCCCGGGAGAGGGGGGAAAAGGCAGGAGAGACGCTAAGGCTGGAAGGAGTTACGGCTCCCCTCTCCCGGGGGGCTGGGAGTGAGGATGGGAGAGGGGCTGGGGGTGAGGGACCACTCCGGCTCGCGATTCTCCTCGTCCTCTTTTTTCTCCCGGCGATCGTCGTGGCCGCCGAGAAGGAGAAGCCTCCGCCTCCACCGCCCGCCGTGGGCGTGACGGTCACTCCGGTCACCGGCGGGCGGCGGGTCGACGCCGTGCTGCCCGGGAACCTGATCGCGGTCGCTCTCCCCAAGGGCGCCGACGGCCGGCGCCGGATCGTAGCCCTGACGGCGCCGCCTTCTCCCCAGGGCCCCGAGGACAGCGACACGCCCGAAGGCCCACGTTCGCTGTATCTCGTCGATCCCGCGAAGAGCGGTCCGCCGTGGCTCCTGCGCGAGGGCTTGCCTGCCGCGGCGAACGCCCTTGCAGCGGTCGATCTGGACGGCGACGGCAGCGAGGAGGTGCTGGTCGGAGAGCCGGGGAAGATCCACAGCGTCGGCATCCCGGACAGCCCAACCGCGCCGCTCCTCCTCCTCGCCGAGCCAGGGCTCGACCTGAGATGGAGTACCGGTACCAACGCAGGCACGAAAGCAAGCTTCGAAGCCACCGTGGTAGGACGCTTCCGGGCCTGGACGGCCGACGGCTCGGGCCGGCTCGTTGCCGGCCCGGATCTCGAGCTGCCGGTGAAGGCCGGCCGGGAGGCGACGGGCCTCTGGCTCTCGACCCCTGCGGTGACCACCATCCCCCGCCGGGACGGTCCTCCGGTCTGGGCCGCCGGCCCGGATGCGCAGGGCAACATCCGGCTGCGGACCCTGCTGCTCGAGCCCGGGCCCGGGGGTGCCACGCAGCGGACCGAGAGCTGGTCGCGCCTCCCCGCCCCCGAGTCGGTCGACAGCTACCGCTACGTCGCGCTCGACGGACGTCCGGCCCTGCTCGTCACCACTGCGGAAGGGGGAAGCCTGTTCGAAAAGGGGAAGCTCCGCGTCTTCCTCCTCGGCGCCGACCGCAGCCGCTCCGGGACCGGTCCGGTGCTCGCGGTCCAGACCGTCAGCCACCGCTGGCAGCCGGCCCAGCCGGTCGTCCTCGACCTCGACCGGGACGGGCACGACGACCTGGTCCTGCTGCAGCCGGAGGGGATGCTCGGCGGAGACATGGTGGTCGAAGCCTGGTTCGGCCGCGGGAACGGCCGCTTCGAGACGTCCAGCCGGAAGACGTTCCTCAACGAGCTGGAGGCCAAGGCCTGGAGCTTCGGACAGGACGTCACGGGCGACGGGCTCCCCGACCTCGTGGCCGCCAAGGGGGGCCAGCTCGTCGTCTTCGCCGGGACGCCGGATCCGCGCAAGGAGATCCTGGACCGCCGGCCCCGCCAGATCGTCCAGATCCCAGGCATCAGCGAGATGGCGGTGGAGGTCTCGCTCGGCACCGGCGGGGTGGGGACCCGCGTCTTGGGGCCGGGCTCCCAACTCGCCGGCCCCCGCACGGAGGACCTGGACGGCGACGGCCGGCCCGAGGTGCTCCTCTTCGATCCGAGCGACCAGGGCAGGGGGCGAGTGACCGTCGTGGCCCTCACCCCCTGACTCCCTCTTCCTTCAGTGCGCCGGAAAGCTGGCGCCTCCCGTGGGGAGCTTGATGGCATAGACGCCGCGGCCATAAGTGAAGGCCATGAGCGTGGTGCCCAGGAACGGGCTCGCGGCCGGGCCGCGATCGACCGTCAGGTACTGGATGACGGTGTTGGGCAGACCCCACTGATAGCGCGCCCAGACCGGGGTGGCCGCGTCGATGTCGTCCGTGTAGTAGAAGCCGAAGAAAGTGCCCACGAAGACCTGCTTGCGGTTGAGCGGGTTGACCGCCACCGACGCGGCCGGCACGTCCGGCAGGTTGCCCGTCTTGTTGGCCCGGGTCCAGGCCGAGCCGTTCCACTTGAGCTCGAACAAATGGCCCGGTGTGGTCGGGGTGTTGATGTTGAAGCCGCCCACGGCGCCGTAGATCCGGGTGTGATCGGTCGGATCGAAGGCGACGCCCTGGATCGCCCGGTTCGGCAGCACGGCGTTGGTCGAGTCCACGTCACGCCAGGTGGCGCTCATGTTCGGAGAGCACGAGAACGACGAGGTGTTGGCCGCCGCCTGCGTGCAATTCGTACCCGTGTGGATGTTGTCCGACCACCAGAGCTTGCCGTCGCTGGTGCCCGCGGCCGCGGCCCGAGGGTTGTTGGGAGCCAGGTTGAGCGTGATGATGGAATCGACCGAGCCGCCGCGCGTCAGCCGGGGGGAGACCCGCTTCCAGGTCGGCTTCTGCACGCCGAAGGCGCCTGCCGCATGGACGTAGTCCTCGCCGAAGATCATGTTGCGGCAGACGCTGCTCGTGCAGTGCAGCGTGTCCATCAGGAACGGGGCGCTCCAGTCCGCCGTCCCGGTCTGGTTCGGGCCGCAGGCCGAGGAGAACGGGCCGTCGGCGCCGCTGTTGCGCGAGCAGTACATGGAGCCGTAGGTGTACTCCGTGAACCACCAGCCGGCGGTCTCGGTGCCCGCGAGCACATCGAAGGCGGAGAAGAACCCGTCGCCGCCGACCGAGCGGCCGGTGGAGAGGAGCGTCGGCTTCGTGCTGTCCCAACTCCCGTTGCCGTTGTCCTGCATGCCGCCGAGCCACCACTGGGCCCCGCCTCCGGCGAAGTCCTTGCCGATCTGGCCGGCGTAGAACTGGGTCGTGTTGATCGTGTCGTTGAGCTGTTTCCAGGCGTTCACGTCGCCGCGGTTGTTGTTGTAGTAGACGCCGCCGTCGTTGCCGAGGAGGAACGTCGAGCCGCTCGTGCCCGGCACGAAGGCGAGGGCGTGCTGGTCCGGATGGACCTTGCCGTAGGACGGACACGAGGTCGTGTAGACATTCGTCAAGTTGGACGCCGTGATCGAGGTGTAGGTGGCGTTCACCGTCGACTTGAACGCGTCGATGTGCCCGATGTAGAGGGTCTTGTCATTGGCAGGATCGACCGCGATGAACAGGTCGTACCAATCCTGTCCCGTGCCGCTCGAGCCGCCGGCGCAGGTCGGATAGGTCGTGCTGCCCGTCAGCTTGGTCCAGGTCGTGGACCCGCCGTCCGGCCGCAGCACGTAGGTCCCCTCTGCCGTCTGGTCCGTGGCCTTGGCGACCTGGGCATAGAGGGTCAGGAGGCCATCAGTGCCGAACCCCGCCGCCAGCTCGATGCGGCCGGTGATGCTGCCACCGGCAGCCTGGTTGACTCCGTTGCCGGTGCTGGCAGGGAACCCGCCCGACAGGAGAGTGAAGCCCGACGGCCATACCGGGCAGCCGCTCGCCGGCATGTTGAACCGGTAGACGCCGTTGTTGCCGTTGCCGTTGTTCGCATAGTAGCCGACTGCCACATAGGCGACGGTGGTCGCGCCGCGACCGTCGAGGTAGATGCTGCTGATGCGGTTGACAGCATTGGCCGTCGGATTGCTCGCCGCCGGATTGGTGTAACCGTTGCCAAAGCCGCAGATCTGCCACGTCGCGCCTGCGTCATGGGAGATGTAGAGGTCGAAGCGGGTGCCGGCCAGGATCCTGTTCGAATTCTTCGGGTCGACCTCGATGGTCCGGATGTTCTGGTTGGACCAGCGGTTGCCGCCCGCCGGATGGGTCGGCGAATAAGGAGTGAAGACGTCGGCGCCCAGGTGGGCCCAGGTCGCGCCGCCGTCGGCCGTCTTCATGATCCCTTCGCCGAACTGATCGTTAGCGTCCCAATCTCCTGTGCCGACGTAGACGACGTTGCTGTTGTTCGGATCGATCTCGATGGCGCCGGCCGACTGGGTGACGAAGTCCTTGTCCTCCCAGAGTGGCGTCCAGGTCACCGTGGCCGCGCCCAGGTTCGTGGTCTTCCACAGACCGCCCGCGGAGAATGCGGCATATGCGGTGCTCGGATTGCTGGGGTCGACGGCTAGGCCGCCCGCGCTGACGCGGCCGGTGACGATGCCATAGCGATAGGCGTTGTTCGTGGTGCCGACGGAGTCGAGTGGCTTGGGCCCGTACAGGACCCAGGTGTTGGTGCCGGGCGGGATGACCGCCTTGCCGGACACTCCCGCGATCTCCTCATCCGCCGCGGAGTCGAAGATCGATCGGAGCGGCTCGCCCGGCCAGGGCTCCGCATCCTTCACCTTGCCCTTGACGTGCTTCTTCGCCTTGGTCCAGGGCGTGGACGGCATGACGCCCGTCGGGTAGGTCAACAGATACCACAGGCGGGCGGAGTGCATCCGGACCACATCGCTCTCGTCGAGCTGCCCGCCTGGGTACGGCATGGAGCGGAGATAGGCTTCCTTCTGTTCCTCATCCTTCTTTTTGTTCTCTTGTTTCAGGCGCGCGAATTCTCTCTGGATCTCTTCCGGAGAGGGCGCTGGCTGCACGTCGGACGGCACGGACGCCGGTGCAGAGGCGTCCTCGCCGGCCGGAGCGCCGGCCGCAGACGAAGCCGTGGGCCAAAGCAGCAGAGAAGTTGCCACGACGGCCGCCCAGGGCAGCCGACGGGGCAGGGTGAAATTGGACATACCGAGCTTCTCCTTGAACCAGGACGGAGCAGCGGGAAACAGTCCCGCCGTCGAAGAGGCCGGCCCCAGGACGTCAGGGCCAGCTCGTAGGGCCCGCTAAAAGCTTGCAAGAAACGGAGCAGGATAGAAGGGCTTCTCTTACCTGGTAGGTGCGGGAATCCCGTCGAACCGAGACGCGGTCCGTTGAGCCGGCGCGCCCTCAGTGTTTGAGGATCTCTGCGAGGCTCAGGGTCCAGCCGGGCACTGCATCGGATGCGTCGAGAGTGTCCGCTGACCCGAGGCGGAGAACCGCCTGTCCAGGCCGGTAGACGAAGCAGGCTCGCTGACGCGGAAGGATCGCGACGACGAGCTTGGCGCCGGCGGCCAACCAGAGGTATACCTTCTCTTGCACCTCGGCGAAGCTGTCCGATGGGGACACGACCTCGACAAGGAAGTCCGGGGCGCCGGGAAAGTACCCCTCCTCATCAAAGGAAAGCGCCGAGAGCCGTTCCCGGGAGACGAAGGAGACGTCGGGTGCGCGAACGGTGTCCGGATTCGATTGGAGCTTGTAGCCGGTTTCTGCGGCCGGAACCACGCCAAGGTTGTTCGCCTGGACGTGCTGAAAGAGCCGTCCGCTGATCTCTCCTGCCGTTGTGCCGTGCTGGAAGCCCGGAGGCGGCATGCGTCGAAGCTCCCCCTCCACGCAGCTCGTAACGCCAGCCGTCACGAGGCATCCGAAGAAGATCCTCTGCGGTCAGAAGCTGGGAGGCGACCGCCATACGCAGGGATGGTACCACGAGCCCCGGCGACCAGGCCTCAGGCCCGCCGCGGGCTCAGGACCCGGGCCGGCAGGTACAGGATGGCCTTGAGAAGCTCGAATACCGCGTCCAGGGTGATGCCCACCAGCCGGAACGGCAGAGAGAGGAGCCAGACGAACGGATAGAGGACAAGCACCAGCAGGGCCAGAGGCCAGCAGATGACGAGCAGGATCAGCCAGACGAGGACTTTGCCCATCGAGAATCCTCCCTGCTGACACTACGCTTTTGCAGCGCCTCAGGTTTCTGAGGCCTGCTCACGGCCCGATCCTCTGCAGCCGCAGGAGGGGCCCGTCGATCTCGTCGGGACGGCTGAGGTCGATGGTGCCGAGGAGGGCCCAGAGGTTGTCTCCCTGGGGGTCGACGAGGGTGTGGCTCACCTCCCAGACGCGGGGCGTTCCCGTGGGACGGACCTGGGTCCACTGATGGCGGCGGGCCTCGGCGGTGAAGACGAGCTCGCTGTATTCGGCGAAGAAGGGCTCCAGTGCGGCCTCGAAACGCTCGGCGTCCCAGACGGTCTCGGGATCGTCCGGGTCCTGGCGGATCGAGGCGGCGGCCTCTTCCCAGTCCCGGCTTGCCAGGGCCCTTACCAGGAGATGCATCTCGGCGCGCACCCGGGCGGCAAAGGCTTTCGGGTCGTGGACCAGCTCTTCGATCCACAGCGCCTCGGTCGCCACCTTCCGCTGCTCGCCCCGCTGCAGGACCAGCTCGGGGTGGATCAGGCTCTCCCACTCCTCCAGCAGGCTCGTGTCGGTGTGCTCCAGCACGGTGCGCAGGAAGCCGAGCGCGTCGAGCACCGCCTCGTTCTTGACCGCCTCGGGGACGTTCAGGTCGAGCGTCCGATAGAGCTGCGAGAGGTAACGCAGCAGCACCCCTTCGCTCCTCTGGAGGCCGTAGTGCTTCACGTAGTCCGCGAAGCTCAGATAGCCCTCCCACATCTCGCGGCCGATCGACTTCGGGCGGATGTCCTCGCCTCCTACCCAGGGGTGGTGGCCGCGGAACATGTTGAAGGTGCCGTAGAGGAAATCGGAGAGCGGCTTGGGATAGCTCACTGTCTCCAGCTTCTCCATCCGCTCCTCATAGGGGACGTGGTCCGTCTTGAGCTGGGCGAGGAGCGCCTGCTTCAGCTTGTCCTCCTGGCGGCGGAGGATGATGTCCGGGTTCTCCAGGATCGACTCGGCCAGCGAGATCAGGTTGAACGAATAGTCCGGCGACTCGGGCTCCAGCCGGCCGACGGTCTCGACGAGATAGAGCGACAGGGCGTGGAACAGCGAGAAATCCCACTGGAGGTCTTCGGCGATCACGGCCCACAGGTAGTCGGTCACCGAATCCCGCTTCATACGGATGATGCCGGAGCGGTACAGGGAGCGGACCAGGACCGCGGCCTGGGTCAGGAGGCGCTTCTTGCTTCCCTCGTCCTCATGGCTGCGGCGGATCAGCTCCCGGAGGGAGTCGAAGTTGCGGAGGTTCGGGTCGTCCTGCTCGGCATCGTGCTGCAGGAGGTTGAGCACCATGCCGTGGGTGATATGGAACCGGGATTTGAGCGTCTCCGGCGGGCGCTGGATGAGCTTCTCGAAGGTCTCCTGGGTCCACGAGACCTCCCCCTTGGCCGGCCCCTTGAAGACCTTGCCTTTCTTGCCGCTGCTCTCGCTCTTGCGCTTCTCGATGATGTGCTCGGGCGCCTGGGAGACCACGCTGCCCTTGTCGTCGAACCCCTTGCGGCCGGCGCGGCCGGCGATCTGCTTGAAGTCGCGGACCGACAGGAGTGAGGTCTTGTTGCCGTCGTACTTGGCGAGCTTGGTGAAGAGCACGGTACGGATCGGGATGTTGACCCCCACGCCCAGGGTGTCGGTGCCGCAGATGATCTTGAGGAGCGCGTGCTGCGAGAGCTGCTCCACGAGCAGGCGGTATTTGGGCAAGAGGCCCGCATGGTGGACCCCAACGCCGAAGGAGAGGAAGCGGCGGAACTCCTTGCCGTACGGGGTGTCGAGCCGGTAATTGCCGATCGCGTCGCGGATGCGCTCGCGCTCCTCGCGGGTGGTGATCTGCATGCTGGTCAAGGCCTGGGCGAGCTCGGCGCACTCCCGCTGGGTGAAATTCACGATGTAGATCGGCGCCTTGCCCTCTTTGAGCAGGACTTCCACGGTCTCGTGGAGCGGCGTCTCCCGGTATTCAAAGTCGAGAGGGACGGGGCGATGCTCGGAGCTGACGACGGCCACCTCGACGCCGGTCCGTTCCTGGACGTGCTCCGCGATGGCGCTCACATCGCCGAGGGTGGCGGACATGAGGAGGAAGCGGGTCCGCGGCAGCAGCAGGAGAGGGACCTGCCAGGCCCAGCCGCGTTCGCGGTCCGAGTAGTAGTGGAACTCGTCCATCACCACGTAGGGGGCGTCGAGCCCTTCCCCCTCGCGCAGCGCCATGTTGGCGAGCACCTCGGCCGTGCAGCAGAGCACCTTGGCGTCGGGGTTGATACTGGCGTCGCCGGTCAGCATGCCGACGTTGACCGCGCCGAGCTCATCGCACAGGGAGAAGAACTTCTCGCTCGCCAGGGCCTTGATGGGGCTGGTGTAGTAGGAGGTCTTGCCTTCGCACATGGCCTTGAAGTGGAGGCCGAGGGCGACCAGCGACTTGCCCGACCCGGTCGGGGTGTTCAAGATGACGTGCCGGCCCGCCATGATCTCGAGCAGGGCCTCTTCCTGCGCCGGATAGAGCTCGAGCCCGATCGCGGATACCCACTCCAGGAACCGCGAGAGGATCTCGTCCGGATCGGACGTCCCCCCCGGCGGGATGTATGCGGCGAGGGACGGGCGGCCAAGACGGGTCTCGGGAGCCAGCACGGTGGCGACTACGTTGGAGGGGATGACGACTTCAGCCATGACAGGGGCATTGTAGCCTTCGGGAGCCCCTCACCCCCTGGCCCCCTCTCCCATCCGCCCTCCCTTCCCCCGGGAGAGGGGGAAGGGTTACCTGCTCTTCGGGATGGCCACGGGACGGTTTGCCGCCTCGCGAATTGCCCTCAAGACTGCATCGGGATCTTTGAAGATCACAGCGTTGGGGATGCGGAGAATTCTCAAACCGAGGGAGCGCAGGTGGGTGTCACGACTTGCGTCATGCATCTCCTGCTCGGGTAAGGCATGGATGTCCCCGTCGAGCCTCTACGACAAGCCTTCGGTCGTGACAGTAGAAATCGACGATGTAGCGGTCAACCGGCACCTGCCGCCGGAACTTCATTCCAACGAGGCTCCGGTTCCTCAGCAACTCCCAGAGCGCCGCTTCGGACTCGGTCGGCTCTCTGCGCAGCTCCCGCGATTTGCGTTTCGCGTGGGTGAAGTCCTCCCGCCGTAAGGAGTCCCTCCGCTCCAAAGAGCCACGGAATGCCATTCCGAAAAGCCTCCTCTCAATTCTATTCTTCCCCCCTCTCCCGGGGGCCGGGAGGGCGGATGGGAGAGGGGGGTCAGGGGGGTGAGGGCCCTACGCCGTCTGCACTACCGGCGCCCCCATCCGCGCCTTTTTCTTCTTCTTGCCGAGCCGCACCAGCCAGACAATGGCGGCGACGGCCACCACCAGCAATGTGATCCCCAGGAGCGGCCGGACGAAAAGCCAACTGACGGCGATCGTCAGGATCGAGAGGGCCGCGGAGATCAGGAAGGAGAAGATCCCCAGACCGGCGCCCAGCATCGTGCCGAACAGGGGGACCACGTCGGCGAAGACCGAGATCGGCCGGAAGACCATCGTCAGGCCGATGAACATCAGGAACCAGCCGAGCGCGCGGAGGATCCAGGTCATCACCTTGTTGGCGTCCTGGGCCGACTGGAACATCTCGGCCGCGCCGTGGGTACCCTCCTCCACCAGGAGGACCGCATCTCCTGCCTCGGCCTGGAAGGGCGCGAAGGTGCTCCCGGTCTGGACGCCCACCACGCTCGCCGTCGACGGCCGGACGACGCGGAAGCGGATCCGCGCGTCGCCGATCTGTGGCGAGGACGGGTTCTCGCCCATGTAGAAGACCCCGCCGCTCACCTGGACCTGCTCCCGCATCGGCTCGGGGATCGCCTCGCCCATGGCATCGTTGACCGGCAGGTCTTGCGCATCCGTGAGCTTGTCGATCTGCTCGGGCGAGAGCTGGAAGGCGCCGAGCCGGACCGGATCGGCCACCACCGTGTTGGCCTGGACCGGGAAGCTCCCCGGATTCTCGTGCCCGGAGGTTTCCTGGAAGCTCGCCGAGTCGATGGTGTCGGACGACCAGGCCTTCTCGTACGTGTAGGTCGTCACCGTCTCTTCCCCGCCGCCGAGCTTCTTCTTGGTCTCGGACTTCTCGTTTTCCTTCCACTGGTACATCTCGACGTCCCGGATCAGCTTGACCGCGGACGCCTGGACGCCGAAGTCCGGGTCGACCAGGGGCGCGTCCGTTGCTACGGCGCCGCTCATATGCACCAGCTTCCCGGCGTTCGCCGCATTGACCGCGTCCGCCGGCACGCTGACCACCGCTCCGGCGCCCTCCTCCAGGCTCTTGGCGGTGCGCACGGCCCGGCCCTCGTTCCAGAACAGGATCGGGAAGGAGGCGACGAACAGCAGCAGGCCGACCAGGACGCTCTTGATCGACCCGCCGATGCGGGAAAACCACGACTGACTGCTCCTCACGGTCACCGAATCAGGCATGGCCCGTTTCCTCTCTTTTTGGAATCTGGGGGAGACCTTATCGCTGACCGAGGCAGCGGGTCAATCCTCGCCTCCGTGGCGGACCGCGGTCATGACGATCTCCACCCGCGCACCTCGCGGCAGGGCCGCGACCGCCACGACGGCGCGAGCCGGCGGGTCCTTGGGAAAGTAGCCGGTATAGACCTCGTTGAGCTTTGTGTAGTCGCTGATGTCCGCCAGGAAGACCTGGACCTGCACCACGTCCCGCAGCGAGAAGCCGGCCGCCTCCAGCACGGCCCTGCAGTTGTCCAGGGCGCGGCGGGTCTCCGCCTCCAGGCCTCCTGGGACGATCTCGCGGGTGGCCGGATCGAGGCCGATCTGGCCGGCCAGCCAGAGGGTATCCCCCACCTGGATGGCCTGCGAGTAGGCCGCGATGGCCGCCGGAGCACGGTCCGTCGAGATGACCCGGCGGGCCGGGTGCGGGGTTTCCGGAGCCTCGCGAACGGCGACACAGCCGGTCAACAGGAGCAGGGCCAGTGGAAGCATGGGACGTTTCAATCTCTCCTCCCTTCCGCGTAGACGTCGTAGAGCTGCCGTAAAGCATCGCGCAGGTTGCCCCGGTGCCGGGCGAACAGCTCCTCCGCCGTGGGTCGCAGGCCGTCCGCCTCCGGCCCGAGGAGGTCGCGGACGATTCCGTCGAGCAGATGGGGCGTGGTCTCGCAGGTGATCAGAGCCGGCAGGAGGCCCGGGGTGTGGGCGGTGATCACGAGGCCTCCGGCGGTCCGGGTCTGCCGGCGCAGGCGCAGCCAGGCGAGCCGGCCCAGCCGTTCCGCCCCGTCCAGGAGGAGGCAGTCGCGTGGGCCGAGGCGCCGGAGCAGCTCGCGGTCCCGGCCGTCCAGCCGCGGATGCGCCTCGTTCAGGGTGATCGTCCGGATCGCCAGCCCCAGCGCGGCGAGGCGGGGAGCCAGGTCTTCGAGGAGCGTCGTCTTGCCACGGCCGTGCGGGCCGACGATCGCGGCCCGGTAGCGCAACGCGGCCAGCCTCGCGAGCAGCTCCTCCCAGGTGGTGCCGGAGGGCCGGTAGCGGACAGCCAGGACCCGCTGGACCGTGAAGGGGTTATCCCGGGCCCGGATGGGACCCTCCTCCAGGCGCGAGCCGGATCTCCTGACCGGTCGGCGAGACGGTGATCTCGAGGCGCCCCATCCGTTCGCCGGGCTGGGCCACGACCTCGATCGCCCACGTGAGCGAGATCAGCTTGCCGGAAAAGCTGAAAGGCCCTTCGGGCAGGCGGAGCTGGAAGGAACGCCGGTCCTCCCGGGCCGGGTCGGCGAAGGGGATGGCCTCGACGATCCCTACGTCCTGGTCTCCCTTCCCTTCCGTGTACCAGAAAAGCCGCAGCTCGACGCTCTCGGGCGGCGGATCGAGGCGCCAGAAGGTCTTACCCTCGACCGTAGCGCCCGGCAGGAAGGAGGTCACACCGTCGGCGGTCTCGACCTGGATCCAGCTCACGACCAGCCTCCATAGCTCCCGGGGGCCACCAGGATCTCGTACTCGTCCTCGGAATCGGGCCAGCCGGGGATCTCACAGACAGCTTTCAGCGTCCAGATGATCTTGTTGTGCTCGGCTGCGAACGAGGGCATGGTCCCGGCGGGCGCTTCGAGAGGCGCCGAGCCGGCCGGGATCGTGAAGGGCTCGGTCGTATCGACGACCGTGACCAAGGCGAAGGTCTCGCGGTCGGTGCAGGTGTCGGTGCCGCGGCGGTAGGTGGCCTCTTCCTTCCCTTCCAACACGATCTGCAGGCGGTGGACACCGGCAGCCCGTCCCGAGAGCGTCCATTGGAGGTGGACGGGCTCTCCCGGCGCGAGCACACCCCGGCTGAGCGTGATCTTCAGACGGGGATTGAACAGCACCAGGAGCTGTTGGAACACGCCGAAGATCAGGAGCAGGCCGATCAGGACGAAGGGGATCAGGAACGTGGTCATGCAGCCGTCCGGTTGTCCTTGCCGCCAGAGCTGTACGGCCTGCCAGACGAAGACCGAGACGATCCCGTTCCAGAAGACGCTGGCGAAAAGAAGGCCGAGCAGCTTGCCGAGGCGCGTCATCTTGGGCCGCAGCTCCAGTGGACCCGCGGCTTCGGTGGGGATCTGGACTCCGAAAGGAGAGGCGATGTCGCCAGGGCCACCCGTCCGCGCCGCCGCTGTGCGCGTCTTGTTCTTCTGGCGCACCGCCCAGATGAGCCCGAAGGCACCGACAGCCACGAAGATCAGCGGGAAGAGCCCGACCAGATAGGCCGCCGAGAAGCCTCGCGAGAGCACCGCCTCGTTCGGGTTGGCGGGATCGACCCAGCAGGAGGTCTGCCTGCCGGGAGGGTAGCGGGCCACGATCTCGGCCTTGCCGTCATAGCCGCTCGAATAGGCCTCCATCATGTCGTAGCGCCGGGACTGATGGACGATGCCGCCGACCGAGTAGGAGTACAGGATGTCCGGCTTGTAGGTGGTCCCGTCCGAGTCGGAGCTCTCGGCCACCCGGCTCTCCAGCACCACGCAGGACACCTCTGTCCAGGAGCGGGCTGCCAGCAGGCCTCCGACCGGCCGCAGGAAAAAGAAGTACAGGAACACCGAGCCGAAGGCGAGGAAGATCCCGAAGAACAGGATCAGGCAGCCGAAGGGCGTGCCGGCGCGCCGGCGTTGGGAGATGGGACGCATGACCGTTGGCGAGGGGGATTCTATCCGGTCAGGCGAAAAAATGAGCTGCCGCTGAAGAGGTCCTGGGAACTTTAGCCAGGGTTTGTTACCGCCGAGGCTCTTTATCCCCGGCTTCTACCGTTTCAAGAAACACCGGATCATGTCGGTAGAACGGACTATCTCATCGCCTCCCGAGGGAGGCGTCGGGCGCTCGTGGGACCATTACCGCTTTCGCTCGGGTCCTAGTCTCTGAACCTTGCCAGCCCCTCGGATCGCGATCCTCCATGCCGGCCTTGGCTGCCGGTGACCCGTCCCCGGGCTTTCCGGCAATTCACCCGATTTGCATCCGCCGCTCGCGCGACGGAGGGCCTTGTGTCAAGCCATCCCTGACCTCTTCAATCTCTGGAGATGAGGAACCTCCTGTTCAAGGTGTACGCCGGCCGGTAGCCGCCGTCCTGGTAATAATAGACGATCAGAGGCTTGACGGGTGCAATCAAGGCCCCGAGCAAAGGGGCCAGGACCACGGGCCCGCGATAGAAGAGGTGGAGGCGCGAGACGCGGGGGTCTTCAACGAAGCTCTTGACGAGATTCCGGATCTGCCGTGCTTCCGCCTCCCATCCCCTCCTTTCCGGCGCCACGTATTCGGTGGAGTGGAAGTCGACGAGAACGAGGGCTGGATGAAGACCCAACTCTTCAAGGGATGCCTCGACAGTCGGCCGAATGGATTCGCCTCCAATGGAGATGATGATCAGCCCATCCTCACCGGTGGGCTCCAAGAGGCGCTCGGGCGAGGATTGAGCTTTGGCTCCTTGCCATTCCTGCCAGAACGCTTGGAGCGAAGGCAGGCCCAGCCGCTCACCGGCGAGGCCTCGCTCCACGACCCGGCGGACGAAAGCCAGATCCGCGGCGCCTCCGGGGAGGACGAGGACGACATTCGTCGAGGAAGTCCTCCCATAATCAGGCTCCGGCCGTCCATTCCGAAGCTGCTCATAGAAGATCGTGTCAATGCCGCGGGCCGTCCGCTCCACGATTCCGGCTCGCTTGAAAGCGTCTGCCAGGAGCGGGTTCCGGGGCCGCGGTGTAGTGTCGAGCAGGTTGTCGAGCCGGACGCCTTCAGGAAACCCTCCGGGGTTTGAGATTTCGATCCGATCCGGCCACCATTGAATGTGGACTGCGCCGAGGCGTGTGTAATCTCGATGAATGAGGGCGTTGGCCACGGCCTCGCGGAAAGCGATTTCCGAGTAGCTGGGAACTCCGATTCGCTGGAATCCGGCGAAGATCTCATCCTCCCGGTTGCGGGCACGAAAGCGGGTGAGGACTTCGTCGATCACCCGCAGCAACGGCCAGTGGAAGAAGTCGTTGACCTCGACCTGAGGGGAAAGCACCTGAAAGGCAACCTCATAGGGGCGGATCCACTTGCCGAGCGCCTCAGGGGTGCCGAAGAGCAACAGACCCAGGATCCGAATCGCTCGGACTTCATGGTTCGCCTCCACAGCCCCCAGAGCTTTGGCGAGTTCCAAGTCCGGCAACTCATCGAGGGCGCGATCTCCGACCCCTACGCTCTCCCGGATGTTACGGCGAAACCGCTCGAATTCCAGGGGATCGAGATCTTCCCACCGCGCTTCGGGGACAACCTGGGCAGAGTAGTCGAGGAGACCCCGGTCGGCCCGCTGCGTCTGCATGTCGTGATAAGAGAAGGCGACACATTCCGGCCGCCCCTGCCGATCGAGCCTTCGCCTCGTATAGGTTCCGTCAGTGGTGCAGACCGGCACTGCTGAGACCGGTACCTCAATGACCAGAACCTCGCGCTCTTCAACCGGCACCACCTCGGCTCGGCAGATGAGGGAGGGGCTGGTCCGGTGAGCGATCAATGTCTGTACGAGAAGAGGATCGGTCCGCCGACCGCTTTCGTGCCGGGGTCTGGCGCCGGTCACCTGGCGATCGTCCTCCACTCCGAGGAGGAGGTAGCCGGTTCCAGTTCCCGGCCGATTGGCCAGGCAGACCACTGCCTCGACCAGATCCCGGTCGTTGAATGGCCCTCTCCGCTCGCTTTTGTACTCGACTTCGAGGGACTCGCCGCCAAGGAGCTGCCGGAGCCGTTCAGGTGTCATCGCCCCCCCATTCTCCCCTACCTTGGCTCCCAGCGATAGAAGCTCAGCGAGCCTTCCCCATACCGTCGCGCATCCACCCGGACCAGCGGTCCTGCCTGGATCGGCATGTCCCGCCGCGAGGAGTGCTCGACGACCACCTCGGCGTGCTTCGTCAGGAGTGGCGCCAGGGCGGCGAGCAGCTCGTCATATAGATTGAAATTATAGGGGGGGTCGATGTAGACGAGGTCGAACGGGCCGGCGCCTTCCGCGACCAGACGCGCCAGGCCGGCGGGCAGGGTGAGGCGGCGGATTTCGGCGGCCTTCTCCTGGAGGAGCCCGGCGTTGCGCTCCATCATCTGGACCGCCCGCAGGCTCTCGTCGACGCAGAGGGCCGAGAGCGCGCCCCGGCTCAGGGCCTCCAGGCCGACGATGCCGCTGCCGGCGAAGAGGTCGAGGACCCGCGCACCTTCCAGGCGGTCGCCCCAGATCGAGAAGAGCGCCTCGCGGACCCTCCCCTCGGTCGGCCGCGCCCCTGGAGGCACGGCGAGGCCGCGCCCGCGGTGCGCCCCCCCGGTGACCCGGACCCCCGGCTTCACCGGCCTCTCGACAGCACGGCCACGAACTCGTTGCGGAGCTGGTCCTTGCGCACGAAGAGCGTGATCGGCTGCTCCAGCCCCAGCATCTCGATCCCCTGGCCGTCCCAGGTGAAGCCGACGACCCGGTAGGGGTAGCCGTCGACCCGCTTCAGCACGTCCCACTCCTTCGGCTCGTAGTCGTGCGGAAGCTCCTCGTCCCCTTTAAGAGCCGGCACCTTTGCGGCCAGGTCCTGCGCGACCTGGACCACCCGCGAGATCCCGAGCGGCAGGGTGTCATAGCGCCCGAAGTGGAACACCTGAATCGGCTGGCCGGGAAGCTGGAGAGCCAGCATACACTTCTCGATCCAGGCCCCTTCGAGGCCTTTCGGCAGCTGCTTCGCCTCGGACAGGTCCTCGGCCTTCAGCCGGTTCACCGCGCCCTCCCGCTCGTCCGGGTTGAGCTCCGCCAGCCCCATCAGCTCCTTGCCCAGCGGACCCTCGCGCAGGCGGATGGTGCCGTTGCCGAACAGGGTCACCTCCCGCCGTCCGAGCTCGCTGGCGCAGTCGTACCGCAGAACCTCCAGGGAGCGGGGGTCGGCCGGCGCACCCAGAGCCGGGGACGTCAGGACAACCAGGGTCATCACGAGGAGGGTCTTCACGCCGTCGTCTCCGTTGCCACGGAGAGAGCATAGTCCAGCTCGGCCTGCCTCTCCTCGGGTCCGTCGAGGAGGCCGTCGAGGCGGGCCCGCCGGGTCGCCTCCAGGGCGCGGCCGATCCGCGGTCCCGGCGCGACGCCCGCGGCGATCAGGTCGGCGCCGCGGATGCGCAGCTCCAGCCGGCGCAGCTCGGTCAGGTCGCGGCGCACCCAGGCGCGGACCGCCTCGTCTCCCTCGGCCATCAGGAGCAGGCAGCTCCTCGCCGCGCAGCGGCTCCAGCACCTCGGCGGCGCGGTGAGGCGGAACGGTTTCCGAAGTCTCCCCAGCGCCGAGGACCGCGTGCGCCCGGGCCAGGCGCTGTGGGAAGGTCGTCAGGAGCCGGCGGTCCTCTCCTGCCAGCAGGAGTCGATCGGCCACCCGTTCGAGGTCCGCGCTCTCGAAGTCGCGCGTCAGCGCCATCAGGAGCAGGCGCCAGGAGACGACCGGGGGATCGGTCGAGCCCTTCGAGCTGGTACCAGTCGTAGGCCGCCCGCGCGGACGCGCAGCCGTTCGCGGACAGCGTCGCCGATCTCGAGCCGCGGGTGGACGACGCGCAGGACGCCGAGCTCGCCCAGCCGTTCGATCCCGCGCAAGGCGAGCGCCGGATCGTCGAGCAGGAGCTGCAGCTCCTCGCGGAGCCGGCCGCCCGAAAGGTGATCGAAGACCCCTTCGGCGAGCGCCACCTCGATCAGACGGAGGGTCTCCGCCGAGATGCGGAAGCCCAGCCGCAGCTCCAGCCGCACGGCACGCAGGACGCGCGTGGGGTCGTCGATGAAGGACAGGCTGTGCAGCACCCGCAGGGTCTTCTCCTTGAGATCGTTCCTGCCGCCGAAGTAGTCGATCAGCTCGGGGACCGGCTCGGGCCCCAGCCGGATCGCCAGGGTGTTGATCGTGAAGTCGCGCCGGAAGAGGTCCTGGCGGAGGGCCGACATCTGCACCTCCGGCAGCGCGGCCGGAGCGCGATAGAACTCGCTGCGCGCCGTGGCCACGTCGATATGGAACCCCTCGGCGTCGACGACCACGGCGGTGAGGAAGGCCTGGTGCTCCCGCACCCGTCCCCCCAGGGCTTCGGCCAGCCGGGCGGCGAAGCCGAGGCCGTCCCCCTCCACCACCAGGTCGAGGTCCCGGTTCTCCCGCTCGAGCAGCAGGTCGCGCACCAGCCCACCCACCAGGTAGACGGGGCTGCCGGTCTCGCGCGAGACTGCGGCGATCCGCTCGATCCGCCGCTTCAAGAGCTCGCGGCAGGCGTTGCTCCAGGAGATCCGCGACCCGCATCCGCTTTTCCCGCTGCTGCTCGGCCCGGCGGTCGAGGCGCTCCTCGAAGGTCGCCATGCGGCCGTGCAGATGCCGCAGGAGCTGCATGCGGGTGATCGAGCCCGATCGGACGGCCCGACGCGGGATCGCCGACCAGCACGAACCGGGGATGGCGCGCGAGCATCCTCTCCCCCACCTCCTCGGCCGGCGCGGCCGGGTCGACCCACACCAGGTCGCGGGACATCACGGTCTCGACCGGCCGCTGTCCCAGCCCATGCTGGATCGAAGCGTCGAGGAGCTGCCGCGTGACGGTCCCGATGGCCTGTCCGGTGGGCTCGATCACAGGAGAAGCGTTGACCCGCCATGTATTGAGGCGGCCTTTGGCGTCATCGACCGCGGTCCCCGCGGGAAGCTCGAAGAACGGCGAGATCATGAGGTCGCGGGCACGGGCTGCGGGGGGCAAAGTGCGACGTAGATATTCGAGAAGCTCTTCGCGGACCTCCAACGTGGTCCGTCCGCGCAGGCGCGCGGCGGCGGCCGTGGCATGGCCTCCGCCCCCTTCCGCGAAGCCGGCCAGGGCCTGCCCGAGATCGAACCCTTCAAGCTCGCCGCGGGCGATCAGGGTCACGCGATCGTTCTCCTCCCCCTCGCCGAACAGGGCGAAGAGCAGCGGCAGCTCGAACGTCTCCAGGCAGCGGGAGACGAGCGGCGCCAGCTCTTCGACGTAGCCGCCCAGGTCCAACTCCACCAGGCCGACCCGGTGGCCGCGGAGCCGGTGGACCTCCAGCCGCTGGATCATGCGGTGGAGGACGTCGATGTGCTGCGCATCGAGCGGGCGGGCCGCGAAGCGGCGGACCGCGGCGAGGTCGCCGCCGTGCTCCAGAAGCCAGAGAGCGGCCATGAAGTCGCGCGGACCCGTGGTCGCATGGGTGAGCGAGCCCGTGTCCTCGTAGAGCCCCATCAGCAGCAGGCTCGCCTCGGTGCTCGTACAGGAGATGTCGCGGCGCCGCATCTCCTCCACCAGCAGAGTCGACGTCGACCCCGCCTCCGGGTCCACAATGCCGCCGCGGAAGGGGATGTCCTCATCCGAATCCGGATGATGGTCGTAGGCCCAGACCTCGATCCCCGGATTCTCCGCAAGCCAATCCGCCACCACGCCGATCCGGTCGCGCTGCCGGACATCGCAGAGGATGACGCGCGTCAGGACGCCGGGATCGACGTCCTTGCGCTTGCAGCTCCGGCAGCTCGAACAAGCCGCTCTCCAGCATCCTGCGCACCGACTCCTCGCGCGACCCCGGAAAGAACAGGCCCGCCTCCGGATGGAGCCGCGACGCCGCAACCATCGCCGCAACGGCGTCGAAGTCGGCGTTGATGTGGGTGGTGAGGAGCTCCATGGGCGGGGATTGTAGCTCCTGCAAAGGGCTCACTCAGAGGTCCAGGTGAGTAAGTACAGGCTGGCCGCAGGCTCCGAGCATCCACAGGCACCTATCTCTGAGGCACGCCGATCGGATCGAAGAGGAGTTGGCCCGAAGGAAGCTTCTAGCTATAGCTAAGTGCGCGGCACAAAATAACTGTCTCATGTCCGAATTTCTCGATCGAGACCCCCACAAAGCGCTAAAAACTGGCGTCTGAGACACTTGTTTCGTGCCGAGCACTAAGGGCTCGTCACGAAATAAGTGTCTCATCTGCGGGCTCTCTCGCCCCGGGAAGTCAACGCCGTCTGACGACTGCACCAAAGGTACGGCGCGACGCTAGGAGCGCCAGCGTCTCGCCGGCATCATCAAGACAGCGGGCCGAAAGCCCGGCCTTCTGGGAAGAACGGCGGGAAGCGAGGTGGGGGTTCGGGCTGGCTGCGGAGGCCCATCGCCGGTCGCCGTAGCCGCGGGGACTGTGGGCCGGCGGGACGCCGGCGCTCCCAGTGGGCGATGGCTCGGCCCTTGCGCGAGTCGAACCGCTGCCGCGGCGGCGACAACGCCCACCGCGGGACCAGCTACAGCCACCGCAGGGAGTCGAACCGCTGCCGCGGCGGCGACAACGCCCGCCGCGGGACCAGCTACAGCCACCGCGGGGAGTCGAACCGCTGCCGCGGCGGCGACAACGCCCACCGCGGGACCAGCTACAGCCACCGCGGGAAGTCGAACCGCTGCCGCGGCGGCGACAACGCCCGCCGCGGGACCAGCTACAGCCACCGCGGGAAGTCGAACCGCTGCCGCGGCGGCGGCAACGCCCACCGCGGGACCAGCTACAGCCACCGCGGGAAGTCGAACCGCTGCCGCGGCGGCGACAACGCCCGCCGCGGGACCAGCTACAGCCACCGCGGGAAGTCGAACCGCTGCCGCGGCGGCGGCAACGCCCACCGCGGGACCAGCTACAGCCACCGCGGGAAGTCGAACCGCTGCCGCGGCGGCGGCAACGCCCACCGCGGCAGCAGCTCCATCCACCGCGGGGAGTCGAACCAGTCCGCGGGACCAGCAGGACTGCCGGCTTCCCGCCCTAGATCCTACACTCCCGTTCAGCATGACACGATAGACCGGGCTCTGCGGTGAGAACCTTCCTGGATCGCTGGCGAGCTTCTTTGGAAGACCGAAACTGCGACACTTATTTCGTGACGAGCCCTAAGTAGCAGGGTTGATGGTCGAGAGGGTGTACGATTCTCCTCAAGTGACGTTCGGGGCAGGCGACTGCCGCGGTTGTACCTCCACAGGGGAGGATGTCGCGGGAAAGCAGGCGCGCCGGGCGTGGCCAGCGCCCGGTAGATACGCGAACGGCAACCCGTATGCCAGATATTTTCTTGAGCTACGCGAACGAAGATCGGGCGACGGCCGAAAGACTCGTTGAGGTCTTCAGTCGGGAGGGATGGGAGGTCTTCTGGGATCGAGCTATTCCCATCGGCAAGAGCTGGGACGAGGTACTCGACGAGAAGCTCCCGGCCGCCAGGGCGATCACGGCCCTCTGGTCGCCGTACTCCGTCGAGTCTCGCTGGGTCAGGACAGAAGCGGACTTCGGGATGGAGCACCGGAAGCTCTTTCCGGCCATGATCCGCCCCGCCCATGTCCCGATCTCCTTCAGGCTGGTCCAGTACGCCGATCTGTCCACATGGGCCGGCGCGAGTACGGATCACGGCGAGTTGCAGCGGCTCCTCGACGCTCTACGGCGGCACCTGGGAACAGAGCCCCTGCAGGAGAGACCTGCCGAGTCGGACCTGATCCCCCTCGAGACAAAGCCGTCGGCAGACCCCATCTTCCTGGGATATGCCCGCGACGACCGAGCCAGGGCGGAAGCTCTCGTCCAAGCGCTCGAGAGGAGCGGCTTGCCGGTCTGGTGGGACTTTTCGATCCCAGTCGGTGAATCGTTCGAGAGTTCAATCCAGCGTGCCCTCGAATCTTCCGGAGCTGTCCTGATCCTGTGGTCTCCCCGGGGACTGGCGTCCGACTGGGTCAGGGCCGAGGCTGAGTGGGCATTAGGGCGGAGGAAGCTGGTTGGTGTCAAGGTGGAGCCTGTAGCCTTGCCACCGGAATTCGGTGGCGCCCCGAGCATCGACCTGAGCGGCTGGAGCGGGAGCCGGTCCTATCCGGAATTCGTGCGGCTCTTGCAGGTCCTGGGGAGCGTCTCCAGGCCTGACGAGGAGAGACATGAAAGGGAACGACCGCGGCGGATTCGGCAGGCTCTACTTGCGATGGGGATCGTCTTGGCGCTCTTGACTCTGCTGCTTGTGACCGCGCCGACCTGGCGCGGAAGAGGCGCCTCGAATCGAGCAGAAGGAATGCGCGAACTCACGAGCGCCCCCGTGCAGGAGAGCGACGAAGGTCTGGAGGACAGGGCAACGAGCGGCGCGATACCTTCCCCGACGAGCGAGGAAAGAGAGGGTACCGGGGCGGCGCGGCTCTCGCGAGGAGAGAGTACGCCGGTCGCGCGGTCGCCAGCGGCCGAAGCCGCTGGCGACACCGCGAGGATCCAGTCGCTCGATCGCGAGATCGCGTCACGCCTGGCGACGTTCGAGCGTGCCCTCGATGAAAACCAGCAGATCGGGTGGCAGACGCCGACGACATACCAAAACGTGCTCTGGTTCCCGGACGTCAAACCCTCCGACCTCTATCCAGCCCTCCGCTCTTACCAGTTCAAGGCGTTGATCCAGGAGCTGTCCGACCTTGTTCCCGAAGAGGAAAGGGAGGCGGTGGATGCGGCTCTCGCGACTGCGGTCGAACTCGAGCGCCATCGAGACCGGGTGAAGGCGAGAGATCCCAATCAGCTTGAGAAGCCGCCCCGCGAGATCGAGGAGCTGTTGACCCAGATCCTGCCCAAGCTCAGACTGGCGCGTTGGACGAGACTCCCATCCTATCAGAATTATCGCTAATCCGGGTTTACCGCGGCGGCGTACTTCACTGCAATACGCCGCCGGAGAATCGGGTAGACCCGGCCGGTTGCCCGGTCGGCCCCACAGATCCAGAGAATCGCCAGAGAATCGCCTGGCACTCGTTGCAGAACCTGGAGGCGCTCCTGGAGCAGAAAGGCACCCCGGGCGCATGAGCTAGCTTGTTTTTCCCTGGGATCGCGGGGCGTCTCGCCCGCCCTCCACGGGCTTTGGGGCCGCCACAGGCTTTCCGGCAACACAACGGTCGCTGGGAGCCTGTGCGGGCGGGACGCCCGCGGTCCCAGGGGGTGACTTTCCGGCCTTTGAGGTGCCAGAGGATTCTCGGCGGAAGCGGACGCTCGTGCTTCTCTCGGAAGAAGACCGCGATGATCCCGCCCTTGAAGTACCGTCCCGCCCTGCACCCGACGCTCCACATCCCCGAAACACCGCCATTTGGGTCGCCCGCTCTGACTGCGGCAAGTGAGAGAACGGACCGGTCGACTGCCAGGAGACCCTTGGTTGATCCGCGGTGGACCTCATGCACGCCCCCTGGCTCTCTCTCCTATTGCCCCCCACCGACCGGGAGAGGGAGAACCGGCAGCGGCAGCGGACGACGGCAAGATCCTCGCGGCCCGCAACGTCCATCCTGGAGCTCGCTATCCTTTCATGCAAAGAAATGTGGCAGTGAAGCTGCGGCTAAAGCCTCTGCCGCTGCGTTCATGGCGGAGCGGCAAAGACAGGTGGCGGAGAGCCAGCGCCACGGTCTTTGGCGCAAAGACACGTGGCATTGAAGCTGTGACTAAAGCCTCTGGCTCTCCGCCATGGTCTTTGGCCCAAAGATCTATGGCAGTGAAGCTACGGCTAAAGCCTCTGGCCCTGCGTTCATGGCAGAGCGGCAAAGACAGGTGGCGGAGAGCCAGCGCCACGGTCTTTGGCGCAAAGACACGTGGCAGTGAAGCTGTGACTAAAACCTCTGGCTCTCCGCCATGGTCTTTGGCCCAAAGATCTATGGCAGTGAAGCTACGGCTAAAGCCTCTGGCCCTGCGTTCATGGCAGAGCGGCAAAGACAGGTGGCGGAGAGCCAGCGCCACGGCTTTTGGCATAAAGACACAGTTCCGCCCTTTCAGGTGCCTCTCGAGCCGCTGCCTCATGCGGTGGAGGACGTCGACTCGCCTCTACGATCGCAAACATGGGATTGAGCTAGATCATCCCCGGCCGCGCTCTGCTCGAAGAACGCGCAGGCGTGCGAGCTCTGCCTCCGCCGCCTCGGCACGCTGATCCGCCGAATCGGCCCGCTGCCGCTCCGCTTCGGCCTTCTGCCGCTCCTCTTCGGCCTCTGTCGGCAGCAGGCTGCCGTCGGGACGAAACAGCCGGACCCAGTCGGCCTCGCCGCCCATCCAGACACCGTGCCAGAATCCGAGGAAGGCCCCGAGTTGCTCACACCAGAGCCATCCCTGCCCAGCAGGCATCTTCGCCCGATAGGCCCGGCCCGCCAGATCGAACCCTTCCAGCTTCCGGGCCTCCGGGTCCGCCATGAAGTACTCCTTCGTCCGGAAGACCCGGGCGTAGAGATCCTTCTTCTCGGTGCGGTCTTTCCTCGCGGTGGACGGCGACAGCAGCTCGATGATCACATCGGGCAAGCGCCCGCCTTCCTCCCATGCCGCCCAGAGCTTGCGCATGTGCCCGGAAACGCCGCCCGCCCAGAATACGTCCGGGCCGCGGAAGGCTCGGGGCTCCAGGTTCTCCTCCACCTCGCGCGCCACCTCGCGCGCCTGCTCCAGGGAGTAGTAGACGAACATGTTGGTGCCGATGTAGAAGTCGGTTCGTCCCTGTTCCACCATGGCCTGGCGGATCACCTCCCAGAGGAGGGGCAACTGGTGAACATGCCACTCGGATTCCAAGGGTTCCCCGTCGCTGTAGACGAGCTCGAAGGGTAGAGGCGCGAGTGCCGCGACGGCTGGCTGGCTCATGGCGTGCTCCCTTTCGGAGTCGTTCCTAGATGAGAATTCTATTGCGCATCGCCGGTACAAGGCAAGGACCAGACGAGCCTTCGATCCTCCTCCTGCACGACGGTCTACCCCACGCTCGCCTGGAACTGTTCCTTGACGTTCCCCTGCCCGAGGAGCTGCTCGAGCGAGGCCGCCAGCTCGGGGACGAAGTCGACCTTGTAGCTCTCCTGGGTGGTGACGCGGACCGTGCGGTCGGGGAGACGGAGGTTGAGGGTGACCGGCACCTCGCCGGGGTGCTCGACCAGCAGGTCGCGGATCCGCAGCATGTCGCCGGTCGAAATGGAATCGCGCAGCAGCAGATCGACCCTCTCCAGCGGCCGGACGCCCAGCTTGTCCATGGGGACGATCTCCTCCACGGTCAGCTCGAAGTCGCCTGCCCGCTCGCGGAGCTGCCCGCGGACGAGCACCAGGGCGTCCTCGAACATGAGATGGCCGAACTGTTGGAGCTGGTTGGCGAAGAGCGTCACCGGCAGGCTGCCGCTCAGGTCCTCCAGGACGAAGCGCCCCATGAAGCGGCCGGCGTTGGGCCCGGTCTTGATCTTCACCCGGTTGAAGGAGCTCACGATGCCGCCGACGGTCACCGTGTCCTCGACCCCTTCCTTGAGGTCGGAGATCGAGTGGCTGACCATGCGCTCGAGCTCGGCCTGGTGCTCCGAGAGCGGGTTGCCGGTCAGATAGAAGCCGAGCGCTTCCTTTTCGAAGCGCACCCGTTCGCGCTCCGGCCAGGGCGGCGTCGAGGGGTCCGGCCTCGGCTCCATGGCGTGCGCTCCGTCTCCATCTCCGCCATTTCCGGAAAACCCGCCAAGCAGGGCCCCGAAGAGGCTCACCTGTCCCTCGTCGCGCTCCTTGCGCCGCTTCTGTCCGTACTCCAGGAAGTCGTCCAGGCAGGCCCAGACCGCGGCGCGGTGGACGCCGAGGCTGTCGAAGGCGCCGGCCTTGGCCAGAGACTCCAGGACCTTGTGGTTGACCGCCCGCAGGTCCACCTCGGCGGCGAGCTGGGCGACGCTCCTGAACCGGCCGAGCCGGCGCCGCGCCTCCAGCACCGACTCGATGGCCCCCTCCCCCACTCCCTTGACCGCGCCGAGCCCGAAGCGGATCTGGTTCCCCGTCACCGTGAAGACGTAGCCGCTCTCGTTGATGTCCGGCGGCAGCAGGGCGATCCCCATGTTGCGGCACTCGCCAATGTACTTGGCGATGCCGTCCGAAGACGAGAGCTCGCAGTTGAGCATCGCGGCCATGAAGGCCACCGGATAGTGCGCCTTGAGCCAGGCCGTCTTGTAGGCCAGGTCCGCGTAGGCCACGCTGTGGCTCTTGTTGAAGCCGTAGCCGGCGAAGGGCTCGATGTTTTCCCAGAGCCCGGACGCCTTCTCGCGCGGCACGCCGCGGGCTGCGGCACCTGCGACGAACTTCTCCTTCATCTTGGCCATGACGTCGGCCTTTTTCTTGCCCATGGCCTTGCGCAGCGTGTCCGACTCGGCCATGGTGAAGCCCGCGACCGCCACGGCGATGAGCATCACCTGCTCCTGGTAGACGATGACGCCGTAGGTCTCCTCCAGGATGGGTTTCATCTCGGGCGTGAGATAGCTGAACCGCCGGCCCTGTCTGCGCTGGATGTACTCCTCGACCATCCCGGACGTCAGGGCGCCCGGCCGGTAGAGGGCGTTCAAGGCCGCGAGCTCGTCGAACCGCGACGGTTTGACCCGCCGCAGCAGGTCGGTCATGCCGCGCGACTCAAACTGGAAGATGCCGCTCGTGCGCCCCTCGGCGAACACACGGAAGGTCTCGGCATCGTCCAGCGGGATCTCGTCGAGGTCGAGGTCGATCCCCTGCTGGCGGACGATCTTGACCGCGTCGTCGATGACCGTGAGCGTGCGCAGACCCAGGAAGTCCATCTTCAAGAGCCCGAGGCTCTCGATGACGTTCATGTCCCACTGGGTCATGATCTGCTCTTCGTCGCCCTTGGTGACCTTGTAGAGCGGCACCAGCTCGTCCAGGGGGCGCGGGGTGATGACCACGCCCGCGGCGTGCACCGAGGCGTGGCGGGTCAGGCCTTCCAGGCGCTTGCCCACCTCGATGACCTGCCTGACCTCGGGGTCCTTCATCTCGGCCGCGAGGGCGTCGTTGTCCTTGACCGCCTCCTCCAGCTTGGTCATGTCCGGGATCAGCTTGGCGACCCGGTCCACCTTGGCATAGGGGAGCCCCATCACCCGGCCGACGTCGCGGATCACCGCCTTGGCGGCCAGGGTCCCGAAAGTGATGATCTGGGCCACCCGGTCGCGCCCGTACTTCTCGCCCACGTACGAGATCACCTCGCCGCGCCGGCGCATGCAGAAGTCGATGTCGATGTCCGGCATGCTGATGCGGTCGGGGTTCAGGAACCGCTCGAAGAGCAGGTCGTACTGCAGCGGGTCGATGTTGGTGATGCGCAGCGCGTAAGCCACGACCGATCCGGCGGCCGAGCCGCGGCCCGGGCCGACCGGGATGTCGTGCTCCCGGGCGTGGCGGATGAAGTCCCAGACCACCAGGAAGTAGCCCGGGAAGCCCATCTTCTCGATGACCCCGATCTCGTGCTCCAGCCGCTGGCGGTACAGCTCCTCGGGATGCCGGACCAGACCCTGCGTGCGCCGCCGCCGCAGCTCCGCGAGCCGCTCCTCCAGCCCGTCGCGCACCACCTTCTCGAAGAACGACTGGAGCGTGTACCCCTCCGGCACCGGAAACTCCGGCAGGTGGAAGGTCCCCGTCGGGATCACCAGGTTGCACCGCTCGGCGATGGCCAGCGTGTTCTCGATGGCCGCATGGTCGTCGGGGAAGAGCTGGTGCATCTCCGTTGCGGACTTCAGATAAAAATTGTCTGACGCGTACTTGAGGCGGTCGGGGTCGCTGAGGTTCTTCTGGGTGCCGATGCAGAGGAGGACGTCGTGGGCGAAGGCGTCGTCCTTCCGCAGATAGTGGCAGTCATTGGAGATGACGAGAGGGATGCCGGTGCGGCGGGAGATGCGGCGCACGGCCTCGTTGGCGAGCCGCTGCTCGGGGATGCCGTGGTCCTGCATCTCCAGATAGAACTGCCCCTCGCCGAAGATCTCCAGGAATTCAAGCGCGGCGGCTTCGGCCTCGCGCTCCCGGTTGGCGACGATTTTCTCGTTGACCTCCCCCTTGAGGCAGGCCGAGAGGGCGATGATCCCCTCGCTGTGCCGGTGGAGCAAGTCCTTGTCTACCCGTGGTTTATAGTAGAAACCCTCGAGATAGGCCGTGGAGGTGAGCTTGAGGAGGTTGCGGTAGCCGGTCTCGTTGGCGGCGAGCAGCACGAGGTGGTTGCTGCTCCCCTTCCCAGGAGTCCGGTCGCGGTGGTCGCCCTGGGCGACATAGGCCTCGACGCCGATGATGGGCTTGATCCCCTCGGCCCGCGCCCGGTTGTAGAACTCGATGGCGCCGAACATGTTGCCATGGTCGGTCAGTGCCATGGCAGGCATGCCCGCCTCCTTGGCCGCGGCAATCACATCGCCGAGCCTATTGGCGCCGTCGAGCAGGCTGAACTGGCTGTGCAGATGGAGATGAACGAAGTCGGACATCCAAGGGGCATGTTATCAGAAGACGAGACCGAAGCTCACCCCCCCGGCCTCATGATTCACCAGGACGCCATGGTATGATGCATCATGCTGCACGGAGTGATGCAGCCGCCTGAAACCGGAAGGAGCCCTGTGATGACAGCCATCACTCTGCGCAACATCCCCCCGAAGCTCCAGGACACTATCCGCAGGCGCGCGGGTACATACGGCCTCAGTCTCAACAGGACGGTCATCCGCATGTTGGAGGAAGCCACGGGACAGCGGGCCGTTAGCCGCGAGCTTCACCACGACCTCGATCACCTCGCGGGCACCTGGTCTGATGAGGAAGCGGCGGCCTTCGAGGGCGCTCTGGCCGAGCAGCGCAGGGTCGATCCGGAGCTCTGGGAGTGAGCGGGATCTTCCTCGACACCTCCGCCTACTCCGCCTTCAAAAGGGGCCATCCGCAAATTCGGCATCGAATCCGGGAAGCCTCGCAGTCGGACGAGGAGACGGCGGAGCGCTACGCATTCATTCTCCGACTCCTTGCGTCGAGTTGGCTCTCCAATTCCGACGAAATGATATCTGGATCGCCGCAGGCGCCATGCAGTGTGGCTCGGTCTTGCTGACAACCGATCCTCACTACGCTGCGGTCACTCAGATCGTGGCAGAGATCCTCGAGCCACATCTAAACAAGCCGCCGAAGCGGCCTTGAAGGTCGATCACCCGGGTGGCCGGCCCGCGGTAGGCAGCCACCTCCGCCCCAGTGCCGACCGCGAGGATCCGCTCGCCGCCGACCGCAACGGCCTCGGCCCAGGGCCGCGCCGGATCGCCCGTCCACACCCGTGCGCCGGTCAGGAGGAGCGAGGCCTCTCCACCGGCCGCGACGGAAGGTGTCTGCGGCAGAAGAATCGAGACGACGAGGAGGATGGCAAGAACGAGGCGGCAGCCGGAGCAGGGCATGCGGAGATTCTATGCTGCACCCGCTCCGCGCCTTCGGCACGACCCGCTGCTGAGCCGCTAGGCGTTTCCTGCGAGCAGCCTGGGGGCGCGGACGACGTAGGCGAGGCCCGAGGCGACGGTGAGCAGGGCCACCAGGAAGAGGAGCCAGGTGGCCACCGGCTCAAGGCCGGGCCAGAAGGCCGAGGTCAGGACCAGCACGACCGCGATCACCTGGACCGCCGTCGTGATCTTGCTCAGGATCGAGGGCGGGAACTTCCGCACTCCGGCCGCCAGGTAGAAGACCAGCGCCATCACCAGGATCAGCACGTCGCGGGCGATCACCAGGACCGTGATCCAGATCGGGATGGGCGCGCCGTGGTTCAGGCTCGGGATCGCCAGGGTCACATAGGCCGAGGTCAGCAGCATCTTGTCGGCGATCGGGTCGAGGTAGGCGCCGAGCAGCGACTGCTGGTTGGCGAAGCGGGCGATGAAGCCGTCCAGCGCGTCGGTGATCCCGGCCACCAGGAAGACCAGGAAGGCCTTGCGCAGCTCGCCGTCGAGGACGGCGATGATGAACAGGGGCACCAGCCCCATGCGCAGCAGCGAGAGGAGGTTCGGGATGGTGAAGGTCACGAGCCGCCCAGGAGCTTCTGTGTGCGCCGGATGAGCTCCACCGCCTCGAAGCCCGACAGGGCCGTCCCGGTGTCGCAGTCCTCTCCCTGCGGGACCAGACCGCAGGCCGCAGCAGTCGTACAGACACCGCTTTGCGACGAGGGCCTGGCCCCGCCCAGGCAGGGGATGGCCTGCCCGGAGCCGGAGAGCAGGCGGACGAGGCTGCGCAGCGCGGTGCCCCGGCGGATCGTTGCCGAGGGGGAGAAGCGGTGCAGGGTCGAGTCCACGTCCATCAGCCCGAGGTTGAGCACCCGGACGATCTCCTCCTGTTGCGGATGGTCGAGCACGTCGGTCGCGATCCGGCCGGCGTTCGGGCGCGCGTAGCGCACGCTCGGCACCAGCCAGTAGAGCAGCACGGCGAAGCCCGCCCGGTTGAGCGCGGGCTTCGCCGCCACCTCCTGGACCGCCTTCGGCAGCAGCGAGAGGCGCCAGAGGAATTTGGCGGCGTCCAGCTTTTCGGCCAGCGCCGGGTCCCTGGGGTGCTGTGCCGCGAGGCCCTGGATGATCTCCAGCCCGGCGCCGGGGTCGCCCACCGTCAGCTCGAGGTCCGCCCGCCGTTCCAGCAGCGGCCGGTCGCCCGGCTTGCGGCGCGAGAGCTCCTTGACGGCCGCCAGCTCGGCTTTCGGGTCGGCGCGCGCCACGGCCACGGCACGCGCGCCCTCCAGGGTCGCGGTCTCCGAGGGCCCCCAGCTCCGCAGCAGGGCGAGGTGCTTGTCCGCCTCCTCGGTGTGCCCGGTACGCAGCGCCTCGTTCAGCCGGTTGGCGAGGATCTCGATGGTACGCGGGTGGAGCTCGCCCAGCCGTTGGAAGGCGAGCTGGTTGCGGGTGGCGATGGCGCGATAGGCGGCATAGGCGAGGGGGAGGTCCCCCTCCTTTTCGGCCGCGCGGCCGAAAAGGAGCTGGCTCGCGACATAGCCCGGCGTCTGGTCGCCGACCGGCAGCAGACGGCTCACTACTCCGCGATGGCGGCCCTCGGCGAAGTCGGCCTGCGCCGCCAGGACGTGGGCCGGGGCAAAGCCGGGGTCCACGTCCAGGAGCTCGGCCGCGGTCTCCCGGACGGCCTCGAGGTCGCCCGTGAGCAAGGCGCGGGTGGCCCGCTCGAGGCGCTCGCGGCGGACCGGATCGACCTCCTGGGGATAGCCCTCCAGGGGGTCGAGGAGATAGGCCCTCTCCTGGCGCGCAAGCGCCAGCTCCGGCGGCTTTTCGGGCTGTCGGGTGGGCGGTGCCGACGCGGGCCGGGGTATACAGGCCCCGAGCCAGACCTCCAGAAGGGCCAGGAGGACGGCGGCTGTCGCGCTACGCCGCAGGATGAGGCGCTGCGGCAATGGTCGCGATCGCATGCTTGTAGATCAGGATCTCTTTCCCTTCGCTCTCGATCACCACGGCGAAGCGATCGAAGCGCTTCAGACGCCCCAGGAGCGGTTTCCCGGTCACCAGCTCCAGGTACATCGTCTGCCCCTCCTTCAGGCTCTGGAACAGATAGCCGTCTTGAATGTTGATGTTGTGCTTAGCCATACGCCCTCCACCTCCCGAGACCCCTGGATTTGACATGTTCTAGTACCCTAGGAAAAAGATGGTTCATATCCTGGGCCGAGAACCAGGCAATAGAGGAGATATCGGATTCCTTCCGAAACCAGGTCTCCTGTCGTTTGGCGAAGCGGCAGGTCGCTCGAATCGTCTCGGCGATGGCTCGATCGAGGGACCATTCCTCTTCCTCCTTCACATAACGGGCTAGCTGCCTGTACCCAATGGCCTGGAACGCAGGAAGGCCGGGATCGAGGCCCCGGCTCCGCAGCCGGGCGACCTCGCCAAGCCAGCCTGCGTCCATCATCCGAGCCACGCGGCTCGCGATTCGATCGTATAGGATGCTCCGCGGAAGCGTCAATCCGACATGGTCTGCCGCAATCCGCTGAATCCCAAAGGGTTGGCGCGAAATCCAGGCGGAGAGCGGCTCTCCGCTCACTTCGGCCACCTCCAGAGCGCGCAGGACGCGCTGGGTGTCTCCCGTCGCGAGCCGCTCCGCGGTGGCCGGATCGACCCTTTCCAGCTCGCGGGTCAGCGCCTCCAGCCCCTCCTCCGCCAGGCGCTCGTGGAGCCTTTGCCGCACCGCTGAATCGCCCGGCGGGGTCGGGCTGATCCCCGCGAAGAGGGCGCGCAGGTAGAGGCCGCTCCCCCCCACCACGAGCGGCAGCCGGCCGCGGGCCTGGATGCCGGCGATGGCTGCGCGGGCCCGCCGCGCGAACTCTCCGGCCGAGTAGCGCTCGTGCGGCTCCAGGATGTCGATCAGGTGGTGCGGGACCCGCGCCCGCTCCTCCGGCCCCGGTTTGGCCGTGCCGATGTCGAACCCCCGGTAGGCCTGGAGCGCGTCGGCGCTGACGATCTCGCCGCCGAGCTCCTCGGCCAGGAACATCCCCAGGGCGCTCTTGCCAGTGGCCGTGGCGCCGACGATGGCAAGGATGGGGGCAGGGGGTGAGGCGGGCATGGGGGCAATATACCCCGCCGCCGGGGTGGCCCCGCTCAAGGACGAAAAGGACAGCAAGACCCAAAGGACGACAATGAAAAGGGCGTCCTTGTGGTCCTTGCCGTCCTTGTGGTCTTTCAGGCCGTCGTCTTCCCCGCCAGCGAGGCGACGACAGCCACCAGGTCGGACGGGTCGATCGGCTTCGGCAGGTGCATCTGGAAGCCGGCGCCGAGGGCCTTGGTCCGGTCCTCGGCCCGGGCGTAGGCGGTGAGGGCCGCGGCCGGGAGGTGGCCGCCGCTCTCCGCCTCCCGCGCGCGCACCTTGCGGATCAGCGAGTAGCCGTCTTCGTCGGGCATGGCGAGGTCCGAGACCAGGACGTCCGCGGGGAGGCGGTCGAGAGACGCCAGGGCGTCCGCCGCCGAGGGGACGCCCGTCACCTGCGCGCCGCACTGCTCCAGCGCAGTGATCAGCAGCTCGCGGGTGTCCTCCTCGTCCTCGACCACCAGGACCCGCACCCCCTGGAGGAGCGCGGGGCAGTCCCAGACCTGCGGCTTCAGGCCGGCCTCGAGGAGCGGGACCTCTTCCCCGGCGTCCTCGGGGACAGCCGCGCGCACAGGCAGCAGCACGGTGAAGGCCGCCCCCCGGCCCTCCCCATCGCTGTCCACGGCCACCGAGCCGCCGTGCAGCTCCACCAGGTGGCGGACGATCGAGAGGCCGAGGCCGAGGCCGCCGTGCGTGCGGGTGATGGCGCTCTCGGCCTGGCGGAAGCGGTCGAAGACATAGGGCAGGAAGTCGGGACGGATCCCCGCGCCGGTGTCACTCACCCGGATCTCGGCGTTGGGCCCTCGCGGGTGGAGCCGCACCGCCACCGAGCCGCCCCGCGGCGTGAACTTGATGGCGTTCGAGAGCAGGTTCCAGACCACCTGCTGCAGGCGGTCGGCGTCCCCCAGCACCGGGCTCCCCAGCCGGTCGAGCGCGATGTCCATCCGGATGCCCTTGGCGTCCGCTCCCGGCCTGACTCCCTCGAGGGCCGCCTCGATGATGCGCGGCAGCTCCACGGGCTGGACGTCGAGCCGGAGCTTGCCGGTGATGATGCGCGACACGTCGAGGAGGTCGGCGATGAGCTGGGCCTGGGCGCGGGCGTTGCGTTCGATGGTCTCCAGGGCGCGCGCCGAGGCGGCGTCGTCCAGCTTGCCCAGGCGCAGCACCTGGGCCCAGCCGAGCATGGCGTTCAGAGGCGTGCGCAGCTCGTGCGAGACGGTGGCGAGGAACTCGTCCTTCATCCGGTTGGCCTCCTCGGCCTGCCGGCGGGCCTCCTGCTCGCGGACCAGGAGCTTGGCCCGCTCGTCCTCGGCCCAACGGCGGACGGCGATCTCCCGCTTGAGATCCTCGTTGGCCCGCGACAGCTCGGCCGTCCGCTGCCGCACGAGGAGCTCCAGATCGTCGTACATCCTCTGCAGTGCCTCGTTGGCCCGGCCGAGCTCGGCCGTACGCTCCTCGACCTCGCGCTGGAGGGCCACTTTCTCGATGGCGTTGCGCATCGCGCTCTGCAGGGTCTGGCGCGTGACCGAGCCTTTGAGCAGGTAGTCCTGTGCCCCGCTCTTCATCGCCTCGACGGCGACCGCCTCGTTCCCCTGGCCGGTCAGCACGATGACCGGCACCCGCCGCTCGGGGCGCAGGCGGGCCAGGAACTCCAGCCCGTCCATGTCGGGCAGGCGGTAGTCGAGGAGCAGGCAGTCCGTCCGCGGGTCGAGCGCCGCTTGCAGGCCTTCTTCGCCCGTCTCGGACTCCAGGAGCTGGTACCGGCGCTCCGGGTCCTGGGACAGGAGGCGCCGGTACAGGTCCCGGTCCTCAGGGCTGTCGTCGACGATCAGGATGCGCAGAGGCGCCGGGCTCGTTGATTCCATCGGTCCCCTCGGTCCCATCAGTCCCCTCGGGGCAGGACCACGACCTCGAACCAGTAGCCGTTGAGCCGCTCGATGGCCTTGAGGAAGCCGTCCATGTCCACCGGCTTCTGAATGTAGCTGTTGGCGCCTGCCTGATAGCAGGCTTCCACATCCCGCTGGTCGTTGGAGGTGGTCAGGACGATGACCGGGATGTGGCGGAGCTGGTCGTGCTTCTTGATCTCGGTCAGGACTTCGCGCCCGTCCGTGCCGGGGAGGTTCAGGTCGAGCAGGATCACCCCCGGGCGGGGCGACTCCTCCGGGTCGGCCCAGGGGCCGCGCCGGTAGAGGTAGTCGAGGGCTCCGTCGCCGTCCTCGCAACGGACGATGGGGTTCTTCAACCCCGACTTCTTGAAGGCCCGCACCGTGGCCTCGAAGTCTTCCGGGCTGTCCTCGACGAGCAGGATCGGTTGATTCGGCGTACGCACTCAGGCCTCCTTGTCCAGGGTGAAATGGATCGTCGTGCCTTCGCCCCAGGCCGAGTCGACCCAGATGCGGCCGTTGTGCCGCTCGACGATCTTCTTGACGATCGTCAGGCCCGCGCCGGTGCCGCCGCCGAACTTGTCCCGGCCGTGCAGCCTTTTGAAGATACGGAAGATCGAGTCGAAGTGCTTCTCCTGGATGCCGATGCCGTTGTCGCGGACATAGAAGGTCGGCGGACTGCCGGCACCGTCGTCACTGTAACCGATCTCGATCCACTTCTCCGGCTTGTCGTTGTACTTCATCGCGTTGACGACCAGGTTGTGGTACAGCTCCCGCACCCGCACGCGGTCGCAGCGCACGGTAGGCAGCGGCCGGGGTATCCGGACCTCGGCCCGGCTCTCCTGCAGGTTGATGCCGAGCGCGTCGACCACCTCGGCTGCCACGCCGTTCAGGTCCACCTCGTCGATCGCCAGGTCGGCCCGCCCCAGGCGGGAGAAGTGGAGGAGCGAGTCGATCAAATCCTCCATGCGCCGGCTGAGGCGGGTCAGGGTCTCGAGGCGCGAGCGCCCCTCGTCGTCGAGCTTGTCGGCGTAGTCCTCCAGCAGGAAGGCGGAGAAGTTGTGGATCCCGCGCAGGGGCTCCTTGAGGTCGTGCGAGGCGATGTAGGAGAAGTCGTCGAGGTCCTGGTTGCTCCGTTCCAGCGCGGCGTTCTTCTCCTCCAGCTCCCGCTCGGCCCGCAGCCGGTCGGCGAGCTCGTGACGCAGGGCGACGGTGCGCTCCTCGACCCGCCGCTCGAGCCCTTCCTTGGCTTGCAGCAGCTCCGAATCGCGCGCCTGGATCTGCTCCAGCATCTCGTTGAAGGCGTCGACCAGCCGGCCCAGCTCGTCGCCACTCTGCCGGTGCGCACGGATCGAGAAGTCCTTGCGCTCGGAGACGGCGCGGGCGGTCCCGGCCAGCTCCAGGATCGGTTTCGAGATCACGCGCTGGAGGCCGGAGGAGAACACCAGGGCCGCGAGCCCCGAGACCACGAAGACCGCCGTCACCGTCAGGGTCTGCTCGCGGGCCCGGCCATACAGCTCGCTCAGGTCACTCTCCAGGTAGACGGTGCCGATTCTCCGCCCCTCCAAAAGAATCGGCTGGAACAGGGTGACCGCGCTCTCGCCGCGGGCCACGCGGTCCGCGCCCGCGCGGGCCGGGGGCTCGCGGCCCCCCTGGTCGCGACGATAGGTGGCGAACAGGTAACCGTCCTGGCCATAGACGGCCGCGCTCTTGATCGAAGGCTTCTTGCGCAGGACCGCCAGGGTCTCCGCCGCCGCCGCCGGATCGCTGAAGCTCAGGGCGGCGGTGCTGTTGTGCGCGATGATCTCCGCCATCGTCTTCAGGTCGTCCTCCATCTCGCGGCGGAAGCGCCGCAGCTCCGAGGCGATCAGCGCCACACCCGCCAGCAGAAGGGCGCCGCCGGTCGCCAGCATGATGATCAGGACGATCTTCCGGCGGATCGGGATGTTGCGCAGCAGGAGGTCGGGCAAGAGGGCGCTCCTAGCGTTCGGGGTAGACCGCGCGGGCCAGACGCAGCAGCTTCGAGCTCAGCTTGAGCCCGCCGCGCTCCGCAGCTTCCTGGTTGATCTCGAAGCGGACCCGGCCCTGGTCGAGGACGAAACGGATCATTCCCCCCTGGGAAAGGAACCCGTCCACCTCCCCGACCGTAAGGACGCTGGCGCCCCGCAGGGTGGCGAGGGCCTCGGCGAGCCGGCTTCTCTCCGCGCCCGGGAGGAAGACGGCCTGGCAGTCGCGCAGGTCCGCGAGGCTGCGCGTCCGGCGGACGACGAGCCGGCGGCCGTTCAGGGTTTCACCACGGACGACGGCGTCCAGGCTCTCGCCGAACGGATCGTCCCCGAAGACGCAGATCTCCATCGGCTCCTCGGGGCTTCCGAGAGCGTCGGGCGGCCACTCGACGAACTTCGCAAAATTGTAGAGGAAGGCCGCCTTGACGTCGTACTCCTGATACACGCCCGGCTGCGCCGCCGCCCTTCCCGAGAAGTACAGCAGCGCGGCGAGCAGCGCCAGGGCTCGCGCCCTCAGAACGACCATGTCAGCTTCCCGTAGACGCTGCGCTCGACCTCTTCGCGCTGGGGGGTGGCCGGGCCGAACTCCGCATGGCTGTCCTCCAGCAGGCTCTGGCCCACCAGAGAGAGCTCCAGCGAACGCACGGGACGCCAGCCCACGCGCAGGTCCAGGGCCAGGTAGGACGGCACAGGCGGAGACGGCAGGCGGTCCACCCAGCGCAGCAATCCGTCGAGCTGGACGCCGCCGCGCAGGTTGAAGCTCGTCCGCACCATCGCCCGGTTCGCGGGATCGTTGCCCTCCCCCGCGCCCCCGGTCGGGTCCCGGCTGTCCGGATCGAAGTGGAGGTCCTTGTCGAACCAGACGTAGCCCAAGTACGAGCGCCACCAGGGGAGCGGCTGGAAGTTCGCTCGAACCTCGACGCCCCAGGCCTCGGCGCTCAGCTTGTTGGCCAGGACGATCGGACCGCCCACCTGGGGCTCCTGGCTGCGCAGGTCGTCGTAGAAGTTGTAGAAGGCCGCCACGTCGAGCGAGACTTCCGGGTTGATGTGCGACCGGTAGCCGAGCTCATAGGCGAGCAGCTTCTCGGACTCGAAATCACGGCTTCCCGTGAGGACCGGCCGGCCGGCCGCGAAGGTCACGAGGTCCTCGTCGAGGCGCGTCGGGGTACGCACGGCCCGCGACACCGCGCCCCACACCGTGCGCCGCTCGTTCGGCGTCCAGGCGAGGCGGACGTTGGGCTGGACCTCCAGGCCGGTGGAGTCGTTGTGCTCCAGCTTGGTCCCGAGGGTCAGGTACAGCCGGTCACCTTGCAGGGCAATCTCGTCCTGGGCGAAGAGGCTGAAGAGGTCCTGCTCCCGGCGCGCCGGCAGGAAGGCGAGGGACGGGCTGTTGCCCACCCGGTCGCGCGTGCGGCGCACGCCGAGCCCCCAGATCACCTCGTGCCGTTCGCGCGGGCGGAGGGTCTGCTGCACGTCGAGGTCCACGGTGTCGCGGTGCTCCTCGAACAGGCCCGGGATGCGGCGGTGCGTGCGGTCCCAGTAGACCTGTACCTCCAGAGCGGACTGCTCGGAGAAGCGGCGGCTCCAGCGGCCGAGCAGGTTGCCGCCGTCGAGATCGGTGTCGTCCCGGATTGCCGCGCCGAGTTTGCCGGTGTAGGCGTCTCCCTGCACGGTGAAGGAATCGGCCTCCGAGGTCCGCCAGTCGGTGCGGAAGCCGCCCTGGCTTAGATGCATCGGATCGCGGGCATCCTCGCCGGTGACGAAGACGAGCGCATCGCGCTCGGAGTGCTTGCCGTAGACCCGGAAATGGCCACGGTCGCCCACCGTGCCGCCGTAGCGGGCCGCGCCGAACACCTTTTCCTCCGTGCCGCCGCCGGCGACCGCCAGCCCTCCCTGGGTGTCCTCGGCCCGTTTGGTGATGATGTTGATGACGCCGTTGACCGCGTTCGCACCCCACAGAGTCGCCCCGGGGCCGCGGATGACCTCGATCCTTTCGATGTCCTCCAGGAGCACGTCCTGCACGTCCCAGAAGACGCCGGAGAACAGCGGCGTATAGACGCTGCGGCCGTCGATCAGGACGAGCAGCTTGTCGGCGGTGGTGGCGTTGAAACCGCGGGCGCTGATCCCCCAGCTCCCCTGGGTGCTGCGGGCGACTTGCAGGGTGTTGGTCAGGCGCAAGGCTTCAGGGAGGCTGTTGGCGCCCGAGCGACGGATGCTCCTCGCCGGTGATCACCGAGATGGCCGCGGCGACCCGGGAGAAAGGCTCGGCGCGCCGGGAGACCGAGGTGACGTCGATCTGCATCAGCTCCTCGATGCTGAGCCTCTTGAGATCGGCCGCCTCGGCGGTCTGACCGGCCTGGGTCTGGCCGGCCTGGGCGGGGGGTCCGGCGAGGATGGCGGCGAGACACACCGCGGCAGAGAGCTTCAGGTTGCGCATGTCGTTCATGGAGAGCTCGCCAGGAGCCGCTTCAGCGCGTCCAGGTCGGCCGGCTTGGTCAGGTGCACGTCGAAGCCGGCCTCCTGAGCGCGGCGCTGGTCTTCCTCCTGGCCGTAGCCGGTCAGGGCGATCAGATAGAGCGGCCCCAGATCCGGGTCCTCCCGGAGGGCGCGGGCCACGGCGTAGCCGTCCAGAGCGCCCGGCAGGCCGATGTCGCACAGCACGACCTCCGGCCGCATACGCCGCGCCTTCACCAGTCCCTCGGTCCCGTCGTAGGCCACCTCCACCTCGTGCCCGGAAAGCTGGAGCAGGAGCGCCATGCTGTCCGCGGCGTCGTGGTTGTCCTCGATCAACAGGCAGCGTCGCGGGCGCATTTCCGGTCCCTCCCTGGTGGCGGCGGCGGGCGCGGTCTGCCGCGGGCCGTCCAGCGGCAGCCGCAGGCGGATCTCCGATCCCCTCCCGATCCCTTCGCTCACGGCCTCGACGAGCCCTTCGTGCAGCTCGGCCAGGCGGCGGACCAGGGCGAGGCCGAGACCGAGGCCGCCGCGGCTGCGGGCCAGGCCCGGCGGCGCCTGGCTGAACGGCTCGAAGAGCTGCGCGAGGACCTCCGGATCCATGCCGATCCCGGTGTCGCGCACCGCGACGGCCGCCATGCCTTGCATCTCCCGCATCTCGACGGACACCCGCCCGCCGCGGTCGGTGAACTTGCCGGCGTTGTGGAGCACGTTGCCCACCATCTGCGAGAGGCGGGTGGGATCGCCGCTCACCCAGAGCGGCCCAGAGGGCAGATCCGTCTCCAGCGTCAGCCCCGCGGCGACCAGCGCGCCGCGGTGGTCCTCCACCGTGGTGCGGACGAGCTCGACCAGGTCGAGGCGCTCCTTGCGCAGCAGGATCTTGCCCTGGGAGATCCGCGACACGTCCAGGAGGTCGTCCACCAGGTGGGTCAGGTGGGACACCTGGCGCTCGATCGTGACGCGGGCCTGCTCGACCTGGGCCTCTGTGGCGTCGGCCATCCCGAGCACATGAAGGCAGTTGCGGATCGACGCCAGGGGGTTGCGCAGCTCGTGCCCGAGCATGGCCAGGAACTCGTCCTTGCGGCGCGAGGCCTCCTGGAGGGCCTCCTCCGTGCGCTTGCGGTCGGTGATGTCGCGCGCGATCGCCGAGGCGCCGACGATCTGGCCGGTGGCGTCGAACAGCGGGGAGACGGTGAGCACGACGTCGATTCGCCGGCCGTCCTTGCACACACGGACGGTCTCGAACGGCTCCACCACGTGCCCCTGCCGCAGACTCTCGAAGATGGGCCCCAGCTCGTGGATGTGGTCGAAGGGGATGTGCAAATCGATCGAGCGGCCGATCGCCTCCTGGGCCGAATAGCCGTACATCCTCTCCGCCCCGGAGTTCCAGCTCGTGATGATCCCCTCGAGGGTCTTGCCGAGGATGGCGTCCTGCGAGGACTCGACGATGCGCGCGAGTTGGGCCCGCTGCTCCTGGGCGCGCCGCAGCTCGTTGATGTCGACGAAGGTCAGCACCACGCCGTCGATGACGTTGTCGACCGTGCGATACGGCAGAATGCGCAGGATGTACCAGGCGTCCTCGTCCACCAGCCGGACCTGCCGCTCGCGGACGGAGAGCGTCCGCAGGACGGCCCGGGCGTCCTGGAGCAGGTCGGAGCCGCCGGCGAACCGCGGAGCGATGTCGGCGATCGAGCGCCCGATGTCGGTCTCGATGAGCCGGAAGACGTCGACGGCCGCCGGGGTGAAACGCTTGATGCGCAGCTCGCGGTCCACGAAGATGGTGGCGATCTGGGTGCTCTGGAACAGGTTGAGCAGGTCGCTGCTGGCGCGGTCCAGCTCCTCGATCTTTTTCTTGAGCTCGGAGTTGATCGTCTCCAGCTCCTCGTTGACCGATTGCAGCTCCTCTTTGGACGTCTGCAGCTCCTCGTTGGCCGACTGCAGCTCCTCGTTGATGGACAGGAGCTCCTCGTTCGAGGAGACCAGCTCTTCGTTCGAGCTCTCCAGCTCCTCCAGGGTTGCGTGCAGGTGGTCCTTGGTGGCCCGCAGCTCGGCGTCGAGGCGGCGAATGACTTCTGCAGTATTGGACGCGGTATCGGGAGCGACCTCCGGCACGGAGCTCGCCCAGCCTTCGGAAGGAGGGTTGCCTTCGCCCTGGGGGACGTCCTGGAAGACGACCATGTACAGGCCGGCGTCCTCTCCGAGCTCAAACATCGGCCGGACGGAGAGGTGGACCCTTTGCACGCTCCCGTCGACCTTGAAAGCGACGTCCTCATGGGTGACCGGAGCACGGGAGGTCACCGCCTTGTGGAGCGCCGTCCGCAGGTCGAGGCGCAGCCCCTCGCGCGCCATCTCGAGCACATTGAGGGTGGGCGTGCCTCCCGGGGGCTCCAGGTATCTACCGGTGCGCGGCGAGAAGTAGGCGATCTCGCCCCGCTCGTTGACGAGCACGCAGGCAGGGCTGTAGTGGTCGAGCAGGATGCGCTCGAACGCCCGGGCGATCCCCTGCTGGCTGAAGGCCTTCGGCCGGGTGGGCTCCTCCGTTGACGGACGCATCGACGTGACACGGCTTCGCTCGAGGAGCGGAAAGCTGACCGGCGGCCGCAGGACCACGTCCCTGGCCTGGAAGATGCGGTTGCGCTTGTCCACCACGCGGAACATCTCCGGGAAGCTCGCCACGCTCTCGGAAGGCCCAAGGAAGAGGAATCCCCCCGAACGCAGGGCGTAGTGGCAGAGCGGGATCAGCTTCTTCTGGAGGTCGCTCTCCAGATAGATGAGGACGTTGCGGCACGAGAGCAGGTCGAGGCGGGAGAACGGCGGGTCGGTGATCAGGTTGTGGGTCGAGAACAGGCACATCTCCCGGATCTCTTTCGAGACCTGGTACATGTTGCCGTGCTTGACGAAAAACCTGGAGAGCCGCTCCGGAGACACCTGCTCGGCGATCCTCTCCGGATACCAGCCCTGGCGCGCGGCCTCCAGCGCCTGCGAGTCGATGTCGGTGGCGAAGACCTGGACGTGGGGGGGCTCGTCGAGCCGCAACGCGTGCTCGCGCAGCAGGATGGCGAGCGAATAGGCCTCCTCCCCCGTCGAGCAGCCCGGGACCCAGACCCGCACCTGGCTGTCGAGCCCCTTGCTCTCGAACAGCTTGGGCATCACCCGGCGGGCCACGGCCTCGAAGGCTTCGCCGTCACGGAAGAAGTGGGTGACGCCGATCAGCATGTCGTGGAAGAGATGGTCGGCCTCGCGGCCGTCCTGGCGGAGCTGCTCCAGGTAGACGTCGACGGAGTCCACCCGCAGCTCCCCCATGCGACGGCGGAGGCGGCGGACCAGTGTGCTTCGCTTGTAGCGGCTGAAGTCATGCCCGGTCCGGCCACGAAGGAGCGACAGGACCTTGCCGAGCTGCTGCTCCAGTTTTTCGCGCAACTCCTGGACCGTGCCGCCGCCGCGCACCGCGATCAGGCTCTGCAGATGGTCCCGGAGCTTGTCGGGCATCTCCTCGACCGCCAGGACATGGTCGGCCATGCCGGTCAGGATGGCGGCGCGCGGCATGCTGTCATAGCGGGCCGTGGCGGGCGCCTGCACCAGCGTCAGGCCGCCGTGCTCCTTGATCGCCCGCAGGCCGAGCGCGCCGTCCGCTCCGGTCCCCGACATAATGATGCCTACGGCGTCGTCCCCCTGGTCCTCGGCCAGAGAGCGGAAAAAGCTGTCGATCGGAGTGCGCCGGCCGCGCGCCCGGTCCGCCCGGGTGACACGCAGCACGCAGTCGTCGATGGTCAGCGTGGCGTCGGGCGGGATGACGTAGACGTGGTTCGTCTTGACCTTCGTCTCGTCGGAGACGAGCTGCACGGGCATGGAGGTGTGCCGGGCGAGCAGCTCCGGCATCAGGGTCTCGTGACGGGGGTCGAAGTGCTGCACCACCACGAAGGCCATGCCGCTGTCGGGCGGCAAGGCGGCGAAGAGCGCCTGGAGCGGCTCCAGGCCTCCGGCCGAAGCGCCGATCCCGACGAGCGGGCATGGATTCGGCGCAGGCGCCTCTTCGTCCCTGTCCGGTTCCACTCCATGGACCATTGCGTGTCCTCTCCGGCAAGCTCCTCTCGGTGTACGGCGAACGATAGAGTGCTTGCGAGAGGGATGCCAAGATTCTTGAGGATGTCATGAAGGTCGTTGCCGCCGTGATCGAAAGGAACGGACGCCTGCTCCTCTGCCGGCGCCCGCCGGGCAAGCGGCATGCGGGCCTCTGGGAGTTTCCCGGCGGCAAGCTCCTGCCCGGCGAATCGATGTTCGACGCCGCCCGTCGCGAGCTGGCCGAGGAGCTGGGGGTCGAGATGACCGCGATGGGCGAGCTGCTCCTCTCCGTGCCGGACCCCGGCTCGGCCTTCATCGTCGAATTCCACCCCGTCGAGATCGCCGGCGAGCCGATCGCCCTGGAGCACTCGGCCCTCGCCTGGGTCCTCCCCGAGGAGCTACCCACCTACGACCTGGCGCCCAGCGACCGGGCATTCGCGGAGCACCTGCTGGGAAGGGGCTGAAAAATGTGCCGTAGCGGGGGTCGGAGGAGTGCGGCGTTTACAACCCCACCCGCTCCACGATCAGCTCGGGCGCCTCGGCCTCGTCGCCGATGGTGAAGCACTCGGCGAAGCGGTGGACGAGGTGTTCGTCGTCGCGGCGGAGGTGGAGGCGCGCCAGCTCCTGCCCCTCCTCCACCGGGTCGCCGAGCCGCGCGTCCATGCGGACCGAGACCCCGAGGTCGACGTCCTGGCCGGGGTGGGTGCGGCCCCCTCCGCCCTCGACGAGGAGGAGGCCGAGATGCCGGGTGTCGACCCGGGCGAGGCGTCCGGAACGCGGCGCGCGAACCGGCCGCTCGACCGGGGCCAGGTCGAAGCGCGGGGCGCGCAGCCATGCGGGGTCCGCCCCCTGGAGCTCGGCCCAGCGGTCGAAGCGCTCGCGGGCGTGGCCGCTGGCGAGAGCTCGCTCCAGGCCGGCTCGGTCCACCGCATGGCCGGCCTGCCGCGCCGCCTCCTCGGCCAGGGCCAGGGTGAGCACCACCAGGTCCGTGGGGCCCCGCCCCTCCAGGCACTCAAGAGACTCCATGAGCTCGGCGGCGTGCCCCACCCAGCGGCCGAGGGGCTGGTTCATGTCCGTGATCAGGGCGCTCGCCACCCGGCCCAAGGCGCGCGAGGTGTCGACGAGTTGGTGCGCCAGCTCGGACGCCTCCTCCCGCCGGGGCAGGAAGGCGCCGTTGCCCCACTTGACGTCGAAGACAACCACGGCCGCGCCGGTCGCCAGCTTCTTCGAGAGGATGCTGCCGGTGATCAGGGGGAGGGAATCGACCGTGGCGGTGACGTCGCGCAGGGCGTAGAGGCGGCGGTCGGCCGGAGCGATGGCGCCGGTGGCGCCGCCGATGGCCATGCCACAGCGCCGCACGAGGTTGACGAAGCGGGCGCGGTCGAGCTCGAGGACCATCCCCGGGACGCTCTCCAGCTTGTCGATGGTGCCGGCGGTGTGGCCCAGGCCGCGGCCGGCGAGCATGGCGATGGGCACGCCGCAGCTCGCGAGGAGCGGCGCCAGGACGAGCGAGACCTTGTCGCCGACGCCGCCGGTCGAGTGCTTGTCGCAGACCCCGGGGAGGTCGCGGGCAAGGTCCCAAAGCTCGCCCGACTCCATCATGGCCAGGGTGAGAGCGCGGGTCTCCTCGGCGTCGAGGCCGCGGATGGCCGCCGCCATCAGGAAGGCGCCGAGCTGGCCTTCGCTCCAGGAGCCGTCGGCCGCGCCGCGGGCCACGGCGCCGATCTCTTCGTCGGTGAGCCGCAGCCCGGCGCGCTTCCGCTCCAGAACCCGGTACGGCAGGATCATCTTGCCGCTTGCCGCGGTCAGGAGCCCGGGAAGCCGGGGATCGCCTGCATGGGGGTGCCGGCGCCGCCCCCGGCCCGCGTGGGATCGAGAGCGGAGAGCTTCTGCTGCGCCTCGCCGCGGTAGCGGGACTGCGGGTAGTCGTCGACGATCTGGCGGTACGCCTGGGCGGCCTCCTCCCGGCGGCCGAGCTGCTCGAGGGTCTGGCCCAGCTCGTTCAAGAGCACGTCCTTGGGCAGCGGCGGCTCCTGCTCCTCCAGCATCGTCTTGAGACGCTGGGCCAGGTCCTGCCCCTTGCCCTGTTGGCGGTCGAGGTGGATCAGGTTGATCCGCGCCTCGCCGGCGAGGAGGCTGTCGCCGTGGTCGTCCACGAAGTCGGTCCACAGCTTGCGCGCCTGGTCGAGATTGCCTTCGGACACCGCGACCTGGGCGAGGTAGAGGCCTGCCACATCGGCCGCGTCGCTCATGCCATAGTCGTCGCGGACCGCCTCGAACAGCGCCTTGGCGCGTGCCGTCCGGGCCGCTTCGTCGGCGAAGCTCGGGGACTTCGGATCGTCCGGCTTTGCACCGGTGGCTTCGACCGGCGCGTTATAGACCTTGATCGCGCGCGCCAGGGCCTCGTTGGCCTTCTCGGAACGCATGCCGAGGAGGAGGTAGATCACGAAACTGATCAAGACGGCGGCAACGACAGCGCCGATCGCGAGCATCATCGTCCGGATGTGGGTCTCGGCATACTCGACACCCCGTCCCATGACGGACGTGAATTCGTCGCGCTTGATCTCCTTGCGGGTCAGACGTTGGCTCATCAAACAGACTCCCGAAAAGTTGTCCTGTCTTGGAACAGGGCCGAAGCGTCAGGATTGGTGCGGCTAGGAGGACTCGAACCCCCGACCAAGAGTTTAGGAAACTCCTGCTCTGTCCACCTGAGCTATAGCCGCACAGGCGGCCGGGATTATAACCCAACCGCCTCCGGCGCCTTCCCTCGTCCGCTTTGCATCGTCAATACTGAATCAGCGAAGCGACCTCGTATCCTGCCGCCTCCAGCTTTTTGCGCCCGTCGAGGAACGTCAGCTCGACGATGAAACCGAAGCCTGCGACCTTGCCGCCGAGCTTCTCGACCATGCGCGCCGTGGCGAGCGCCGTGCCGCCGGTCGCCACCAGGTCGTCGACGACCAGCACGTGCTCCCCCGGCTGGATGGCATCGCGGTGCATCTCCAGGGTGTCGTTGCCGTACTCGAGCTCGTACGTCTCGCGGATCTTCTCCCACGGCAGCTTGCCCGGCTTGCGCACCGGCACGAAGCCGGCGTTCAGGTCGTAGGCCACGATGGGCCCGAACATGAAGCCGCGGGACTCGATGCCGACGACCTTGTCGATGTTCCTCTCGGAGAAAAACCAGACGAACTGGTCGACCGTCTTGCGCAGCGCCAGCGGGTGCTGCAGCAGGGTGGTGATGTCGTAGAAGAGGATGCCCGGCTTCGGGAAGTCCGGCACCTCGCGGATGTGCTTCTTCAGGTCGTCCATACTCTCCATCTCCCTCTAGCGGTCCTCTAGCGTTCAATATCGAAGCCGTCCCCGTCGGGGACGGTGGCCAGCTCCTGCTCGTCGACGGCGGTGACCCGCGAGCCCGGCGGCCCTTCGCGCAGCCGTTCGACGAACTGTGCCAGCGTCTCCGGGTCGGCGGCGGCGTGCACCTCCACCGCCCCGTCCGGCAGGTTGCGCACCCGGCCCGCGATCCCCAACTCGCGGGCCGCGTGGCGGGTGAACCAGCGAAAGCCCACTCCTTGCACACGCCCGCGGAGCACCAGACGGACCGCCCTCATTTCGGCGGCTCCTTCCAGCCGTGGCGGCCGAGCAGCGGCACGAAGGCCACGTCCTCCCCTTCGCTGCGCCGCATGCCGCCGCGGGCCGACTTGCGGTAGACCACGAGCTTCTGGGCGTTGAACGGCCCTTCGGGGACGAGCAGGACGCCGCCGGGAGCGAGCTGCCCGAGGAGCGGCTCCGGCACCTTGGGAGCTCCGGCCGTCACCAGGATGCGGTCGTAGGGCGCCCACTCGCTCCATCCCACCGTGCCGTCGAAGACCTGGATCTTGACGTTGGCGAGGCCGAGCTGGCGCATGCGCGGGATCGCGTCGCGAGCCAGCTCGGGAATGCGCTCCAGGCTGTAGACCCAGCGCGCGAGCCGGGCGAGGACGGCCGTTTGATAGCCCGAGCCGGTGCCGATCTCCAGCACGGAATGCTCCGGGCTGACCTCCAGCAGCTCGGTCATGCGCGCCACGATATAGGGCTGCGAGATCGTCTGCCCGGCGCCGATCGGCAGTGCGTGGTCGCCGTAGGCCTGGCGCTGCAGGTGGTCCTTGACGAACAGGTGCCGCGGCGCCCAACGGAGCGCCCCGAGGACCCGCTCGTCCTTGACGCCCCGGGCGGCGATCAGGTCGCGCACCATCCGCTCGCGCTGGACGGCGAAAGGGTCGCTCATCGGCTCATTCGGACCGGCGGGCCGGCTCCGAGCCGGCGGGCCCGTAGTCCGCGAAGCGGAGGCCGGAGAGCTTCTCGTGGAGGTGGGCGAAGCTCTCCAGGCCGGGGTAGTAGGTGAGGTCGAGATGGAGCGGTGTCACCGAGGCGTGGCCGAGCGAGATGGCCTCGAAATCGGTGCCGCTGGCCTGCTCCCATTGCGGCACGCCATGAATCCAGTAGTACTTGCGACCGCGCGGGTCGAGCTTCTCGATGACCGACTGCTTGTAGACCCGCCGCCCCAGCCGGGTGAAGCGCACGCCGCGGATGCCGCCGGCCGGGACGTTGACGTTGAGCAGCAGGTCGCGCGGCAGCTCCTCTTTGGTCTCGATCAGGATGCGGAAGAGGTCGCGCGCAAACACCGCCGCGGGGCCGAACGAGAACCCCTCCGAGATCTCCTGGCTGAAGGCGACCGAGGGAATGCCCAGGAGCGTCCCTTCGAACGTGGCGCTCACCGTACCCGAATAGGTCACGTCGTCGCCCAGGTTCGGCCCGAAGTTGATGCCGGAGGCCACGAAGTCCGGCCGTTTCTCCTTGAGCAGCCCGAGGACGCCCAGGTTGACGCAGTCGGTGGGCGTGCCGTCCACCGCGTACCAGCTCTCGCGGACCTTCTGCATGCGCAGGGGCCGCGACAGGGTGAGGGCATGGCCCGTGGCGCTCTGCTCGCGGTCGGGCGCCACGACGACGACCTCCGCCAGCTCGGCCAGCGCCTCGGCCAGGCAGCGGATCCCTTCGGAGAAGATCCCGTCGTCGTTGGTCACCAGGATGCGGGTCAAACCGGGATGTACCTCCCGATGAGGGGCTGGAGAGACCGCTTCGTCTCCTCGGGGATCAGGGACCGCTCCGTGATGAGCGACTCTGCGAGAGCCCTGGCGCACAGGCAGTCGGCCGGCCGCTCTTCCGGGATGCGGCTGACGATCTGCCGCACCACCTCCTGCGACATTTTCACGTTCTGGGCCACCACCTGCATGACCTCCTGGCCGGTGACCTCGTGCTCGTGCCAGCAGTCGTAGTCGGTGACCATGGCGAGCGTGGCGTAGCAGATCTCGGCCTCGCGGGCGAGGCGCGCCTCGGTCAGGTTGGTCATGCCGATGATGTCGATCCCCCACTGGCGGTAGATCTCCGACTCGGCCCGGGTCGAGAACTGCGGCCCCTCCATATTGAGGTAGGTGCCGCCGCGGTGGACCGTGGCGCCGGCGGCGCGGGCCGCGTCGACGAACGGGTCGATCAGCCGCGGGCAGATCGGCCGCGCCAGGGAGACGTGGGCAACCAGGCCGTTGCCGAAGAAGGTGTCCTGGCGGTGCCGGGTGCGGTCGAAGAACTGGTCGGGGACGACGATGTCGGTCGGCTTGTATTCGATCTTCATCGAGCCCACGGCGGAGACCGAGACGATCTGCTCGACGCCCAGGAGCTTGAAACCGAAGACGTTCGCCCGGTAGTTGAGCTCGGTGGGCAAGAGCCGGTGGCCGCGGCCGTGGCGGGGCAGGAAAGCGACCAGCCGCCCTTCGAGCTCGCCGATGACATAAGCGTCGGAGGGATCGCCGAACGGCGTCGTGATGCGCCTCTCCTCCCGGACCTGCAGCCCTTCCATGGCGTACAGACCGCTGCCGCCGATCACACCGATACAAATGTCACTCATCAGGAGCTCCTCTCAAATGGGAAACCACGTCCAGGAAGCCGGCTCGGGTGGAGCCGGCAGAGTCTAGCAGGCCGGGGATGCGTTCTCCAGCCCGGTAGTCAGCGGGTGTCAGCGGGTACGCCGGATCCTAGCTGCCCTGGGCCGAGGCGTCCGCGTAGTGCTCCCCCACCAGCTCGTAGGCCCGCTTGACGTGCTCGCGGGGCTCGGCGATGCGGCGGAAGAGGAGGCGCCAGGTGTGCTCCAGGGTGTCGAGGTCCTGCTGCTGGAGGAGCTCGATGAGCTGGTCGAGGGCACGCTGGGCGGCGATGGGATGGATCCGGCGCTCGGCCTCGCGCTCGAGGAGGACCATGGCGAGCAGGAGCGGCTCCGGAAGTTGCGAGGCCGGCTTGCCCGGCGGCCGGATGTCAATCGTCTCATCGTTCCGATCGTGGCGATCACTGCGCTCCCCGCGCTGGTCCTCGCGCGCGGGGGGCAGCTCGGCCGGGGCCTGCCGCCGGTCGAAGAAGAGCGGGATCGAACGGAGCTGATGGGCGAAGCGGGAGAAGAGGCCGAAGAGTTCCTTCTCGGAGGAAAAATTGCCCACCAGCCGCGCGTCCCGGCCGATCTCCAGACGCTGCGTTTCCTGGAGGACCACGTGGGCGCGCGCCGAGCCCTCGAGCTGGAGCGACCGGGCGGAGACCTTCCAGGCGGTCAGGAATCCCTGCACATAACAGGTGTCGGCGCAGCGGACCGTCACAGCTTCGACCTCGGCCCCGCGGTCGATGCGGATCGAACCGGTCATGGACTCCAGGGTTCCGTACTTGCCCGAGCTCTGGACCACCAGGTTGCCGGGGGCGTGGATCGAGAGCTGTCCGTCGGCGTCCAGCTCGATCCGGGTGCCCCGGGGGATGAGCATCGTCGGCGCGACGTCGTCGGCAGGAGCCCTCATTTCGCGAATCCGGGCGGCAGTGGCTCGTAGCCGCTGCGGAGGGGGCCGCTCCGCGCACGCAGGAGTGACCGGTCGTCCTCGTTCTGCCAGTGGTGATCCAGGATGTGGACCACCGGATCGATCGGCCGGAATTCCCCGTCCGCCCCTTGGCGGCGGATCTCGTAGTGAACGTGCGGGCTCGTGCTCCAGCCGGTGTTGCCCACCGTGGCGATGACGTCGCCGCGGCTCACCCTCTGGCCGGGGCGGACGCGGATCTCCTCGCAATGGCCGAACACGGTCACGAAGATGTCGCCATGACGCAGGGCCACGAGGTTGCCGTAGCGCCACCAGGCCGCGCTGCGCCCCATGGGATAGAGGCCCGCGAAGGAGACGATCCCGTCGGCGGGAGCGTGGATTGGAGTGCCGAGCGGAGCGGCGAGGTCGAACCCGGTGTGGAAGTCGAGCTCGCCGGTGAAGGGGCTGCGGCGGGTGCGGAAAGAGCTGATCAGCACGAAGTCCCCACGCAGCGGGGAGACCGATGGTGTCGCACGCACCTGGTCCGGGTGCTCACGCTCGAACTGTCGCAGCTCGGTCAGATAGCTCTCGAGCACCGTCAGCCGCTCGCCGGCGCGGGCACGTACGCGGTTGCCCTGCTGGATCGCCTGGGAGTAGATGGATGCGGGCACCGGCGCCGCCGTAAAAGGAAAACCTCCCTGGCCGGCGGCCCGGCCCTGGGGCACGCCATAGGCGAGGAAGATCTTGTCCATCTGCTGGCGCAAACCGTCGGTGCGCTCCGCGAGGCGCTCCAGGCGTTCGACGAGGGCCTGGACCCGCTCTCCCTGGCGGGCGCGCTCGACAGCCAGGGCCTGGTATTCGTGGCGGTTCAGCATGCCGCCGACGACGCCGGGAGCGACCGCGGCGGTGAAGGCCAGAAGGAACAGATAGGTCAGAGCGACGATCGACAGGAGGGTGACCTGGATCCGCGAGAGGAAGAGATAGCGGACCCGCTTGCGGATGTCGCCGGGATGGATCTGGACCTCGAGGCTCCAGCTCGCTTCGGGCGTGGGGGCATGCTCGAAGCGGCGGCCGAAGAGCCTCATGGAGCCCCCACGGAGGCGGCCGGCGCGACGGGGTTGGCGATCGGGTTCAGCAGGTCGATCTCGGCCTCGCTCGCATGGCGCGCCGCGACGGCGAGGAGCCCCTCGTGCACGGCCGGTCCGCCGGCCAGGATGTTGCCGCTCCGGAAGTAGGCGTGGCCGCCGTCGAGGTCGGTCACCATCCCGCCGGCCTCGCGGATCAGCAGGATGCCGGCCCCGATGTCCCAAGGCGAGAGTCGGAATTCGAAGAAGCCATCGTAGACCCCCGCCGCGGTGTAGGCGAGGTCGAGGGCCGCGGAGCCGCAGCGCCGGATGGCCTTGGAATGGAGAAAGACATCGCGGAAGATGGCGAGGTAGACGTCGAGCGTGGGCAGCGCCCGGAACGGATAGCCGGTGGCGAGAAAGGAGCCGTCGAGCCCCTCCTGGCGCGAGACTTCCATCCGGCGGCCGTTCCAGAAGGCCCCGCCGCCGCGGGTGGCCGTGAACATGTTGCCGCCCTCGGGATCGACGATGGCGGCGGCGGCCAGCTCGTCGCCGCGGCGGCAGGCGACCGAGACGCAGTAGACCGGCAGCCCCTGGAGGAAGTTGGTGGTGCCGTCCAGCGGGTCCACGAGCCACTGGTAGTCGCTGCCGCGGACGGCCTCGTTGCCGGTCCCTTCCTCGGCGAGGATGCCATGGTCTGGATAGCGCCGGCGGATCTCGGCCAGGACCGCTGCTTCGCTCTCCTGATCGGCCCGGGTGACGAAGTCGTTCTGTCCCTTGCGCCGCACCTCCAGATCCGCATCTCGGAACCAGCGCTTGATCACCTCGGCCCCGGCCTGTGCAGCCGCCAGGGCGGTTTCCAACAGCTCGTCGTACATACGCTGCGTATTATGCCAGTTTGATGCCGGAGGGCTGGTGCTACAGTTGCGGATCATGGCTCGCTTCTTCAATACCGCCGGTCCCTGCGATCCGGATAAGCACTACATGCTGCCGCCGGAGCGCCGGCTGCCCCAGGTCCGTGCGCTGATCGACCAGGAGCTGTACTTCGTCCTCCATGCACCCCGCCAGACGGGAAAGACCACAGCGGTGCGGATCTTGGCCGGGAAATTGACGGCTGAAGGCCGCTATGCTGCCCTCTATGCCAGTTGCGAGAGCGGGCAGACCGCTCGCAACGACATCGACAAGGGAGTCTCCGCGGTGCTCCAGTCTATTGCTTTACGGGCGCGGTCGCTCCCGCCTGAGATCCAGCCGGAGCCCGTGGAGAGCTTCGAAGCTGTCAATGCCGAGACCCGGTTCCTGACCTACCTCACACACTGGTGCCAACGCTCCCCCCGGCCCGTGGTGCTCTTCCTGGACGAGATCGACGCCCTCCAGGACGATACTCTTCTGTCAGTCCTGCGCCAGCTCCGGTCCGGCTATTCGGACCGCCCTGGCAGCTTTCCCCAGTCCGTGGCTCTGGTCGGCCTGCGGGACGTGCGGGACTACCGCATCCGCGTGCGGTCTGAGTCGGAGAGCCTCGGCACCTCATCTCCCTTCAACATCAAGGTCGAATCGCTCACGATACGCAACTTTAACGCGGAAGAGGTGGCCGAGCTCTACGACCAGCACACAGAGGAGACAGGGCAGGCCTTCACCGAAGGAGCGAAGTCCCTGGCCTACGAGCTCACGCGAGGCCAACCCTGGCTGGTGAACGCCCTGGCGCGCCAGGCGGTGCTCAAGGAGGTGCCGGATCGCACCGTCGCCATCGAAGCCAGCCATATCGAGCGAGCCAAGGAAGCGCTCATCGAGCGGCGGGACACCCATCTCGATTCCCTGATCGACCGCCTGCGCGAGCCGCGTGTTCGCCGGGTCCTGGAGCCGATCCTTGCCGGCGAGCTCCTCTCTCCGGACTTGCTCGAAGACGATATGCAGTTCGTCAAGGACCTGGGCCTGGTCACGTCCGGACCCGCCGGCCTGGAGATCGCCAACCCGATCTACCGCGAGGTGATACCCCGTGCTCTGGCCTGGGTTGTTCAGGAGTCCCTGCCGGTGCCTCGCGCGCCCTACATCGCTCCGGACGGCACCCTGAGATTCGAGAAGCTGCTCGCCGATTTCCGCGCCTTCTGGTGCGAGCACGCCGAGTTCTTCCTCCAGCGGCAACCCTACTCCGAGGCCGCGGCCCAGCTCGTCTTCATGGCCTATCTCCAACGGGTCGTCAATGGCGGAGGCTTCATCGACCGGGAGTACGCCGTCGGCAGCGGACGTATCGACCTCCACATCCGCTGGCCCTATCCGGGCGGCATGCAGCGCTGGGCTCTGGAGCTCAAGGTCTGGCGCGATGGCCGGCCCGATCCACTGGAGCAGGGCCTCGAGCAGCTCTCCAGCTATCTCGAACGGCTCGGCCTGGACACGGGCACGCTGATCATCTTCGACGGCCGCTCCGAGGCTCCGCCAGCCCCGGATCGTTGCTCCGAAAACGAGGTCGAGCACCGCGGACGGAGGATCCGAGTGCTGCGGCTTTGAAGCTCACCCTCTTCCGCAGCCCTCGACCTCGCGCTGCTGCAAGCCGGCCTCGCGCCGCTGTGACTCGCCCTTTTTTTGCTGCGAAATGAGGCCCTTGACGGCACGGGCGACCCTCTTCCGCTCGTGCTCGACCTCCAGCCGCTGCCAATCGTCCCTCTGCCGCTCGCGCACGGGCTCTTTTTGCTGCGACTCTACCTTGTGCCGGTGCAAATCTGCGTCGGCGTGATGCAAACCATCCTCGCGTCGCTGCGACTCGGCCGTGAGTCACAGCGGCGCGAGCGTGCGCGGCTCGTGCACGACCTCGGGTCGCAGCAGTATGACCTTTTTTCGCAGCGCGTCAAGCCCGATTCGATGCAAACCTATGACGCTCCGCTGCGGCCTTGTTGCTCTAATTTGCTGCCAATGGGGTCAGGATTTCGCCCGCCCCTGGCGCAGCTCGCGGCGGCGACCGAGGGACTGGCGGCGGGTCTCGGCGCGCTGCTCGAGCTGGTCGAGAGCGGGCAGGACGTCTCCTTCCGCGGCAAGATGGCGGGCCAGGGAGGCAACGGTCGGGGCGCGGAAGAGATCGATTACCGGGACCTTGCGGCTCAGTTTCTCCGAGAGGCCCGAAGCCGCCCGGATCATCAGGAGCGAATGGCCGCCGAGGTCGAAGAAGTTGTCGTCACGGCCCACGCGGTCGACGCCGAGCACCTCGCGCAGGACGGCGGAGATCGTCCGTTCCATGGCGGTGCGCGGCTCCACGTAGGGGGCGCTCTCGACGCGCAGGGCCTCGGGCGCGGGCAGGGCTGAGCGCTGAACCTTTCCACTGCCTGTGAGCGGCAGGGCGTCGAGCCGGACGAAGATCGCCGGCACCATGTGCTCCGGCAGGCGCTCGCGCAGCCAGTCGCGCAGCTCGGCCGCAGCGACCTCCTCGTCCGCCACGAAGTAGGCGACCAGCCGCCGGTCTCCCGGGCGGTCTTCGCGCACGGCCACCGCGCTCTCCCGCAGCCGCGGATGTGCGGCGAGGACGACCTCGATCTCCCCCAGCTCGACGCGGAAGCCGCGGAGCTTGACCTGGAAGTCGATCCGCCCCAGAAACTCGAGATGGCCATCCGGCCTGACCCGCGCCAGGTCGCCGCTGCGGTAGGCGCGCGCGCCCGGCTCTGCGCTCCAGGGATCTGGGACGAATTTTTCCGCCGTCAGGTCCGGCCGGCCGAGGTAGCCGCGCGCCGGCAGGAGGCCGCCCAGGACCAGCTCCCCGGGCACGCCGATCGGCGCCGGCCGCAAAGAGCGGTCGAGGACGTACGTCCGCGCATTGGCAATTGGCCGGCCGATGGGCGGCAGCGCCGGCCAGCCTGCCGGATCGCCTTCCATCACGAGCTCGGTGATGACGTGGGTCTCGGACGGACCGTACTGGTTGTGCAGGGTGGTTCCGCCGGCCCCGCCGGTCGACGCCGAGAGCCGCCGGAAGGCTTCGGCGAGCTGCGGCGTCGTCTGCGGTTGCTCGCCCGCGGTGACGACCTGCCGCAGGCCGGGAAGCGGGGTGTCGGTCCTGGCGAGGACGTCCGCGAGCTGCTGGAGGGCCACGTAGGGGAGGAACAGGCGCTCGACCTTCCCTTCGGCCAGGCGCGCGGCCAGCCGTTCCGGATCGCGCCGGTCGTCCTCGGTGATCAGCACAAGAGCGCCGCCGCTCGCCCAGGTCGAGAACAGCTCCTGGAGGGAGACGTCGAAGCTCGGCGAGGCAAACTGGAGAGTGTGCGCCGGGCTGGCCGTGGCCGCCGCGCGGCCGGGATCGACCTGCCAGCGCACGAGGTTGGTCAGGGTCCGGTGCGTCAGGGCGATCCCCTTGGGCCGGCCCGTGGAGCCCGAGGTGTAGATGAGATAGCACATCTGCTCCGGGCCGAGATGAGGCACCGCTGTCTCCAGGGCCTCGCCGCTCCAGGCGTCGTCGTTCAGCAGGACGGTCCTCCCCGTGTGCTCCGCGAGAGAGCCAGCAAGGGCCTCCTGCACGAGCACGACCGGCGCCCCGGCGTCGGCCAGCATGAACGCCTGGCGCTCGCGCGGGTAGCGCGGATCGACCGGGAGGTAGGCGCCTCCCGCCTTGAGCACCGCCAGCAGGGCGACCGACAGCTCTGGGCCGCGCTCGGCGCAGACTCCCACCGGGACTTCGGGGCCGATGCCGAGCGACCGGAGACGGCGGGCCAGCCGCGCCGCCCGGCCGTCGAGGTCCGCGTAGGTCCAGACCCCACCGTCCCAGATCACCGCCGGCCGATCCGGCGCCTTCTCCACCCAGGCCTCGAACAGCCGGTGGACCGGGACCTCCGCCCGGCCCGGCACTGCCGTATCGTTCCACTCGAAGCTGACCTGGTGCTCCTCGGCCGCGGCGAGGAGCGGCAGGGCCGAAAGAGGCTGCTCCGGATCGCGCGCCGCGGCATCGCACAGCACCGCCAGATGCGTGGCCAGGCGCAGCACGGTCGTGCGGTCGAACAGGTCGGTGTTGAATTCGATCACGCCCGAGAGGGCCTCGCCATCGGCCAGCAGGGACAAGGTGAGGTCGAACTTGGCGGTCGAGACCTCGGAGTCGAGGTTACTCAGCCGGATGTCGAGCGACTCCGCCTCCAGCCGCGCGGCGTGGACGAGGACGAACAGGGCCTGGAAGAGCGGCGGATGGCTGAGGCTGCGGCGCGGCTTCAGCTCGTCGACGAGCTTCTCGAAGGGCAGATCCTGGTGGGCGAAGGCCTCCAGGGACCGCTCGCGCGCCCGGCCGAGGATCTCCAGGAACCCCGGATCGCCGGACAGGTCGGCCCGCACGACCAGGGTGTTGAGGAAGAACCCGATCAGATCCTCGACCTCGACGCGGTGCCGGGCGGCGATCGGGGTGCCCACGGTGAGGTCGGTCTGCCCGCTGGTGCGCGCCAGTAGGGCCTGAAACGCGGCGAGCAGGGTCATGAACGATGTCGCGCCCCGCCGGCGGCCGAGAGCCTGCAGCGCGGCAGAGGCCCCGGCCGGGAGAGAAAAGCCGAGGCGGGCGCCGCGGAAGGTCTGGAGCGACGGCCGCGGCCGGTCGGTGGGCAGCTCCAGCACAGGTGGATCGCTCCCCAGCCGTCCGCGCCAGTAGGCGAGCTGCGCCTCCAGGACGTCTCCTGTAAGCCAGCGACGCTGCCAGACCGCGAAGTCCGCGAACTGCACGGGCAACTCGGGCAGAGGTGACGGAAGCCCCTGCCGGAAGGCGGCATAGAGCACGGTCAGCTCACGGAAGAGCAGGCGCAGCGACCACTCGTCGCTCACGATGTGGTGCAGGGTGGCGAGCAGGACCCAGCTTTCGCTGCCGAGCCATAGGAGGCCGGCCCGCAGCAGCGGACCCGTCCCAAGGTCGAAAGGCCGAGCGCCCTCCTCGCGAGCCTGCCGCCTGACCTCGGCCGACCGTACCGGCTCAGGCAGCCCGGTCAGATCGAGAACCGGCAGGGGGATGGGCAATGGCGGCCCGATGACCTGGACCGGATCGCCGTGGCGCACCGCGAAGGTGGTCCGCAGGACCTCGTGCCGGCGAGCCACCTCGGAGAAGGCGCGGGCCAGGGCTTCGGGGTCGAGGGGGCCATCCAGCCGCAGTGCCAGGGAGACGTTGTAGACCGAGCCGCCGGGTTCGAGCTGGTCGATGAGCCAGAGCCGCTGCTGCGCGAAGGAGAGCGGCAGGTCCTCTTCTCTGGAGACCGGGACGATCGGCGGAGCCGGTGCGGCAGCCCCGCCCAGAGCCGCCTCCACCCGGCGGGCCAGCTCCTGGACCGTCGGCGCCTCGAACAGGTCGCGCAACGGCAGGTCGATCTGGAAGGCCTCGCGCACCCGGGCCAGCGCGCGAGTGGCCAGAAGGGAGTGCCCGCCGAGGTCGAAGAAGGAGTCGCCGGCGCCGATCCGATCGATGCCGAGGACCTCGCTCCAGATCGCCGCCAGGGTCTCCTCGATCGGACCGCTGGGAGCCGCGAGCTCCCGGGCCTCCACGGTCGGAGCGATGCGGGCGAGAGCATAGCGGTCCACCTTGCCGTTCGGAGTCAGTGGCAGCGCATCGAGCCGGACGAACGTCGAGGGCACCAAGGGCGCCGGAAGCCGGCCGGCCAACCACGCCCGCAGCTCTCCGGTGCCCGTTGCAGCCACCACATAGGCCACGAGGGTGCCGCCGCGGGGCAGCACCGCCGCCGCCTCGACCCCGGGACCGGCGAGCAGGACCGCCTCGATCTCTCCCGGCTCGATCCGGAACCCGCGGATCTTGACCTGCCGGTCCAGCCGGCCCAGGTAGTCGAGCGACCCGTCCGTTCGCCAGCGCACCCGGTCGCCGGTCCGGTAGAGCCGGCCGCCGGGAGCCACACCGAACGGATCCGGCACGAACCGCTCAGCCGTCAGCTCCGGCCGGCCGAGGTAGCCCCGAGCCACCCCTCCTCCACCCAGACACAGCTCGCCCGGCACACCGAAGGGCTGGATACGGAGAGAAGCATCAACCACGTACGCCAGGGAGCCGGCGACGGGGCGGCCGATGGACGGCTCAGGCCGTGGGTCCTCACCCCCTGTCCCCCTCTCCCATCTCCCACCCTCCCATCCCCGGGAGAGGGGGGACGTTGTTGATGCCCCCGTGGCGAGCCCGCCGAATGGCTTCGGATATGTTCCCCCTCTCCCGGCGGGGGGTGGAAGGGAGATGGGAGAGGGGGTCAGGGGGTGAGGATTTCGGCCCCGCTCGACCACAGAGCCGGTCGAGTAGGTCGTGTCTTCGGACGGGCCGTAGAGATTCCATAGCCTCTCCACACCCGACCCATATACCCGCTCGGCCAGAGCGCGCCGCAGCGGCTCGCCCGCCAGGTTGACGGTGCGAATCGAGGGTGGGAGCGGCCCCAGGTCGAGCAGCGCGGCCATGGCGGACGGCACCGTGTTGACCAGGGTCACCTCCCCCATCGCGGACAGGGATGGCAGGGCAAGGGCATCGTCGGCCAGGATCACAGCCCCACCGCAGGAGAGGGGGACGAAGATCTCGAAGATCGACAGGTCGAAGTTGATCGAGGTCGAGGCGAGGACACCGGACAGCTCTTCGCGAGAAAAAGCTTCCAAAGCCCAGGCGACGAGACGGACGGCACTGGCGTGCTCGATGGCGACGCCCTTGGGGCGGCCGGTGGAGCCGGAGGTGTAGATGAGGTAGGCGACCTCGGAGCCCCGAAGGGGCGCCGGCATAAAGCCTGGGGTTTCAACCCCAGGATAGGGGCAGCCTGAATCCTCAAGCCGCCGACCTGGGGTTGAAACCCCAGGCTTTATGCCGGCGCCCCTTTGGGGCTTGTCCCCCAATCCACCCTCGGAGGTGAGGATCAGGCTCACACCTGCGTCGTCGGTCATGAACGCGATCCGGTCCGGTGGGTAGGATGGATCGAGGGGGACATAGGCGGCCCCGGATTTAAGGACGGCGAGCATGGCGACGATCATCTCGGGGGTGCGCGGGAGGGAGATCCCGACCACCCGCTCCGGACCGGCTCCGCGGCGGCGTAACTCCTCGGCCAGGCGGTCAGCCTTCTCGTTGAGGTCGCGGTACGTGAGGCGCTCCTGACCCCAGACCAGGGCTATCGCCTCGGGCGTGCGCTGCGCCTGTCGCTCGAAGCCCTCGTGCAGGAGCGTCCAGCCGGGCTCGACCCCTCCGCGGTCGTTCCACTCCACCTGCACCTGGTGACTCTCCGCGGCAGACAGCAGCGACAGGTCGAAGACCGGCCGTTCCGGAGCGGCCACCGCGGCGGCGAGGAGCGCCTCGTACCACGCCAGGAGGCGGTCGATCGTGGTGGCGTCGAAGCGGTCCGCGTCGTGCTCCAGGGCGCCGGCGATGCGGCCGTCGACCTCCTCCAGGGACAGGAGGAGATCGAGCTTGGCCGTCCCGGTATGGACATCGACCGGAATGGTGAGGAGGCCGGGCAGGTCCAACGTCTCGCGGGGCGTGTTCTGGAAGGCGAGCATGGCCTGGAACAGGGGGGCGTGCTCCAGGCTTCGCGTGGGCTCCAGCTCCTCCACCAGCTTCTCGAACGGGAGGTGCTGGTGGGCCTGCGCCGCCAGAACACGCTCCCTAACCCGCCGCAGGAGGGCACGGAAACCCGGCTCCCCTGCCAGGTCGGCGCGGAGCACCAGGGTGTTGACGAAGAAGCCGATCAGCCCCTCCAGCTCGGCCGCGGAGCGCCCGGCGACGGGGGTGCCGACGGCGAAATCCTCCTGCCCGGCGCAGCGGCCGAGGAGCGCCTGGAAGCCGGCCAGCAGGATCATGAACGACGTCGCTCCCTCGGCGCGGGCGAGCTCTCGCAGGCGGCGCCCCAGCTCCTCGGAGAAAACCACCGGGCGGAGACCTCCGCGCGCGGCTCCGCGCCGGCGCCTCCAGGCACGGTCCTCGGGCAGCTCCAGGCGGCGCGGCAGGCCGTGAAGCTGCTCGCGCCAGTACGCCAGCTCCGTGTCCAAAACCTCGCCCGCGAGCCACTGCCGCTGCCAGACCGCAAAGGCCGGGTACTGCACCGGCAGCTCGGGCAGCGGAGAGGGCCGGCCGGCCCGGAAGGCCTCGTACAGCGCGCTCAGCTCGCGGGCGAACACGCCGACCGACCAGCCGTCGCTCACGATGTGGTGCATGCTCACGACGAGCCGGTGCGCTTCCTTCTCCACCCGCAGGAGGCACGCGCGCAGGAGAGGGCCCCGTTCCAGGTCGAACGGCCGGCGGGCCAGCTCTCCGGCGACCGTGTCCACGGCTCCTTCGACGCCGGTCAGGTCGATCACCGGGAGCACGGGACGCCGAAGCTCCGCGACGACCTGCACCGGGTTGCCATCTTCGGCGGGGAAGGTCGTGCGCAGCGCGTCGTGACGGAGTGCGATCGTGGCCAGGGCGCGGGCGAGCGCAGACACATCGAGAGGCCCAAAAAGATCGATCGCGAGCGGCAGGTTATAGACCGCGGAGCCGGGCTCGAGCTGATCCAGGAACCAGAGCCGCTGCTGGGCGAAGGACAGGGGGAAGCGCTCGCCGGGGCGCCTTGGCAGGGAGGGGATCGGCGGCACGGCAGTCCGGCTTCCGGCCTCGATCTCCCGGGCCACTCTCCCGGCGAAGCCGCTCAGGGTGGGCGCCTCGAAGAGGGCCCGCAGGGGGATCTCGATCCCCAGGGTCTTGCGCACCCGCGAGACCACCTGGGTCGCCAGGAGCGAGTGGCCTCCCAGCTCGAAGAACCCGTCGCCACGGCCGATCCGGTCGGTCCCCAGCACGTCGGCCCAGAGGGCCGCCACGATCTCTTCGACGGGGCCGCGTGGGGCCGCGTGCTCCTCCCCGGCCAATAAGGGCGTCGGGGCGATGTGGGCCAGGGCTCGCCGGTCCACCTTGCCGTGGGGCGTGAGCGGCAGCGATTCCATGACCGAGAAGGCGCCGGGGACCATGTAGTCCGGCAGGCGCTCCCGGAGGTGCTCGCGCAGATCGGCCGGCGCGACCGCGGCGTCCGGGATGGGAACGACAAATCCCGCCAGCCTGCGGCCCCCCTGGCCGTCCGCGATGGCGAGGACCACCGCCTCCCGCACCGCGGGATGGCTGGCCAGGACCGCCTCGACCTCCCCCAGCTCGATGCGGAAACCGCGGACCTTCACCTGCTCGTCCAGCCGTCCCAGGAACTCGAGATTCCCATCGGGGAGATACCGCGCCAGGTCGCCGGTCCGGTAGAGCCGCGCCCCGGGCTCGCCCCACGGGTGCGGCACGAAGCGCTCGGCCGTCAGGTCGGGCCGCCCGATATAGCCGCGAGCGAGCACGCCGCCCAGGCAGAGCTCGCCATGGGCTCCCGGCGGCATGAGCCGGCCGTCATGGTCGAGCACCCAGGCGGTGCGGCGAGCGAGCAGCCAGCCGATCGGCACCGTCGCCGGAGCGCCGGGACCGTCGCCTCCGAGAGGGACGATCGTAGCGGTCACGACCGCCTCGGTCGGACCGTAGCCATTGAACATCGGAACCCGCCCGCTGCCGGGGAGCGCGGCCCAGAGACGCGCCGATTCGAGCGCCATGGCCTCGCCGCCGGTGATCACGAACCGCAGCCGGTCTGGAAGCGCTCTCCCGTCGGCGAGCTCGCCGACCCATTGCTGCCAATAGGCCGTCGGCACATTGACGACGGTGACCTCGCTCTCGGGAGGCACGGAGAACAGCTCGCCGGGGCTGACCAGCTCGTTGCGCGGCAGGATCAGCGTGGCCCCGGCTGCCAGCGTGGGGAGGATCTGCTCCAGGGAGACATCGAAGCCGGGCGCCCCGAACTGCAGCACCCGATCCTCGGGAACGAGCCCGTAGGCACGAACGATCGTCGTGAAGTGATCGACGGCGGCGGCGTGGTCGACCCCGATTCCCTTCGGCGTGCCGGTCGACCCCGAGGTGTAGAGGATGTACGCCAGGATCTCGGGCCGCACGGCTCCGGCCGGCGGACTGGAGGCTCTCGGCGGCCAGCTCCGCCCCGATCTCGTCCAGCGGAACGACCCTGGGGACAGGCCAGCCCAGCGTCGCCAGCCATCCGGAGGTCAGCAGCACCCGCGCCCCGGAATCGCGCAGCATGAGCTCGCGGCGCGCCCGCGGATAGGCCGGGTCCAGCGGGAGATAGACGCCGCCGGCCTGGAGTACCGCGAGGAGAGCCGCGATGCGCAGTGGGACCCGTTCCAGGCAGACCCCGACCGGCTCCTCGGGACGGACCCTAAGGCGCCGGAGGTGGTGGGCCAGGCGATGGGAGAGGGCGGCCAGCTCGCCGTACGTCAGGACCTCGCTCCCCTGCCGCAAGGCGATCGCCTCGGGTTGCCGTTCCGCCTGGGCCTCGAAGAGCTGGTGCACGAGGAGGTCCGGAGGAGCCGGCGCGGTCGTGTCGTTCCACGCCAGGGCGAGCTGGTGCCGCTCCACCTCGCCGAGCAGCGGCAGCTCGGAGAGGCGGAGCCCGGGATCAGCGACCACAGCCGCGAGCAGCCTCTCCAGATGGCCCGCCATGCGGGCGATCGTGGTGGCGTCGAACAGCTCGGCGCTGTGCTCCCACACACCCGAGAGCCCACCCTCCCGCTCTTCGAGAGCCAGGCTCAGATCGAAGCGGGCGACCGGAGGGAGGATCTCGGCCGCATCCATGCGCCACAGCCGCAGGCCCCGCGTCTCGGGGATGTCGCGCGGCGCATTGCCGAGCGAGAGCATCACCTGGAACAGGGGGGTGCGGCTGGGGCTCCGGTCCGGCTCCAGCTCTTCGACCAGCCTCTCGAAGGGGACTTCCTGATGGAGGTGGGCCGCGAGGACGGTCTCGCGCGCCCGGGCGAGCAGGGTGCGGAACGGCGGATCTCCGGACAGGTCGCCGCGCAGGACCAGGGTGTTCACGAAGAAGCCGATCAGCCCCTCGATCTCCAGGTGCTCCCGGCCCGCGATGGGGCTCCCCACCGCCAGGTCGCGCTGGCCGCTGTGCCGTGCGAGCAGGGCCTCAAAAGCGGCGAGCAGGATCATGAAGAGCGTGGTCCCCTCGCGGCGGGCGAGACGGCGCAGGCCGGCCGTCAGGTCGGCCCCCAGCTCCACCGGTCGGTTGCTGCCGCGATGGCTGCGGATGGCGGGGCGCGGCCGGTCGGTCGGCAGCTCCAGCGCCGGCAGGCTGGCGAGCTGTTCGCGCCAGTACGCCAGCTCATTCTGGAGGAGATCGCCCTGGAGCCGGTCTCTCTGCCAGAGGGCGTAGTCGGCGTACTGCACCGGCAGCTCGGGCAGGGGTAAATGCGCTCCGTAGAGTGTCAGCACCTCGCGGACCAGGATGCCCATCGACCAGCCGTCGCTCGCGATGTGATGCATGGTGACGAGGAGGACGTGGTCGGCCGGGCCGAGCCGCAGGCAGAGAGCGCGCCAGACCGGTCCCTGCGCCAGGTCGAAGGGCCGGAGGGCCTCTTTCGCCGCGAGCCCGAGCACCGGCCCTTCAGGCTCTGCGAGACCGGAGAGGTCCACGACCGGCAGAGAGAAGGCGGACGGCGGCTGGACGACCTGCACCGGCGCCCCCTCCACCGAGGCGAAGGTCGTCCGCAGGGCCTCGTGACGACGGCCGACCTCGCCGAGGGCGTGCGTCAGGGCAGGGACGTCGAGCGGTCCGGTGGCGCGCAGGGCCGCGGGGATGTTGTAGAGGGGGGCGCCGGGCTCGAGCTGATCGAGGAACCAGAGCCGCTGCTGTGCGAAGGAGAGCGGCAAGGCACCCACGCGCGGAATCGGAACGATCGGCAGGCTCGGGAGATGTGGCCCCTGGACGGCCGCCTCGATCCGCCGGGCGAGACCGGCCACGGTCGGCTCCTCGAAGAGGGCGCGCAGCGGCAGGTCCACCCGGAACGCCTCCCGGATCCGGGAGAGCACCCGCGTGGCCAGGAGCGAATGGCCGCCCAGATCGAAGAAGCTCTCGTCGACCCCGACCGCCTCCAGCCCGAGCGCCTCGCGCCAGGCGCCGGCGATGGCCTGCTCGGCCTCGGTGCGCGGCGGGACACTCGCGGCCCGTGGTCTTCCCTCCGGAGCTGGGAGAGCCCGGCGGTCGAGCTTGCCATTCGCGGTCAACGGCAAGGCTTCCAGCACCATGAAGGCCGACGGCACCATGTGCTCGGGGAGCCGCGCGCGGAGGGAGGCCCGCAGATCCTCGATGCGCAATTCCCCCTGTCCCGGCACCAGATAGGCCACCAGGCGGCGGTCGCCCGGCCGGTCCTCGCGGGCCACCACCACCGCTTCTTTGACGACTGAATGGCCGAGGATCGCGGCCTCGATCTCCCCCGGCTCGATGCGGAGCCCGCGGATCTTGACCTGGTGGTCGATGCGCCCCAGGTACTCGATCCTGCCGTCCGGACGGAAACAGGCCAGGTCGCCGGTGCGGTACAGGCGCGCTCCAGGAGCCCCGCTCAGAGCGGGGACGAAGCGTTCCGGCGTCAGATCCGGACGGCCGAGATAGCCGCGGGCGAGACCGGCGCCGCCGATGCACAGCTCCCCGGCCACGCCAACGGGCACCGGCCGGAAAGAGCGGTCCAGGATATGGATCTCGAGGTTCGCGATCGGCCGGCCGAGGGAGACCGCCGGCTCCCCGGCCTCGACCGTCCACGAGGTGACGTCCACGGCGGCCTCGGTCGGTCCGTAGAGGTTGTGCAGCCGCACTCCCGGCAGGCGCTCCGCAAAGCGACTTGCAAGGTCGGCCGGGAGCGCCTCGCCGCTCGCCATCACCTGCCGCAGACGGCTGGCCGCCTCCTCCACCCCCGGCTCGTCGAGGAAGACCTGCAGCATGGACGGGACGAAGTGGAGGACCGTGATCGCCTCGTCGTGGATCGTCCGCAGGAGGTACGAAGAATCGCGGTGTCCTTCCGGCCGGGCGATCACCAGAGTCGCACCCGCGATCAGAGGCCAGAAGAATTCCCAGACCGAAACGTCGAAGGTGGACGGCGTCTTCTGCAGCACCCGGTCCGACGCGTCCAGCCGATAGGCTTCCTGCATCCACAGCAGCCGGTTGGCGATCGCCGCATGGGTGTTCATCGCTCCCTTGGGAGCCCCGGTCGAGCCCGAGGTGAAGATGACGTAGGCGAGATGATCGCCCCGGATCTCCAGGGGTGGACGGTCAGTGCTCTCCGCCTCGATCACGGAGCGTTCGGCGTCGAGGCGGACGACCGCGGCCCGGGAGCCGGCGAAGCGCGGCGCGTGCTCCGCAAGGGTCAGGACGACCGGTGCGCCGGCCTCGGCCAGGAGGAAGGCAAGCCTCTCGTCCGGATGGGAGAGATCGAGAGGCAGGTAGGCGCCGCCCGCCTTGAGTGTGGCGTAGAGCGCGATGATCAGCTCCAGGGAACGGTCCAGGGCGATCCCCACCACGACTTCCGGTCCGACTCCGAGCCGGCGCAGGTGGCGGGCGAGCCGGCTCGATCTTTCTTCGAGATCGCGGTAGGTGAGGCTCTCGCCGGCGAAGCGGACAGCCTCCTGCTCAGGGGTCCGGTCCACCTGCTCCAGGAACAGGGCAGGGATCGAAGCCTCCGCGGGCCGGGCTACTGCGCTCGCATTCCACTCGAGGATCTGGTGGCGTTCCGCCGCGGATAGAAGCGGCAGGCCGAAGACCCTCTCTCCAGAAGAAGACACCATGCCGGACAGCAGCGCCTCGAAATGCCCCAGCAGACGATCGAGGGTCGGCGCCTCGAACAGGTCGGCGTCGTGCTCCAGCCAGCCCACCAGCTCGCCGCCACGCTCGGTCAGGTCCAGGAGGAGATCGAATTTCGCCACCCCCGGATCGACCGGCACGATCTCCACCTCCAGACCTGGAAGCTCGGGTGCCCCGGGCAAGGCGGTCTGGAAGGCCAGCATCGCCTCGAACAGGGGGGTCCTCCCGAGCTGCCGTACAGGCGACAGCTCCTCCACCAGCTTCTCGAACGGGAGGTGCTGGTGCTCATGGGTCGCCAGCACCATGCGCCGCGTCCGGACGAGCAGATCGCGAACGGTGGGATCGCCGCGCAGGTCTCCCCGCAGGACCAGCGTATTGACGAAGAACCCGATCAGATCCTCCACCTCCATCCGCGTCCGGCCGGCGATCGGGCTGCCCACGGCCAGATCCTCCTGGCCGGCCCAGCGCCCCAGAACAGTCTGGAAGGCGGCGAGGACCACCATGAACGGCGTGGCGCCCTCCCGGCGGGACAGGCCGGCGATCTGCCGCGTCAGCTCGCTGCCGAGCCGCACCGGCCGTCTGGCTCCGCTTCGCGTCTCCGCTCCGCCTCGGCGCGGATGGTCGGTAGGCAGGTCGAGCCTCTCGGGCAGGCCCGCCAGGGTCTCTCGCCACCAGGCCAGCTCGGCGGCCAGGGCCTCGCCGGAAAGCCAGCTCCGCTGCCAACGGGCATAGTCGGCGTACTGGACCGGCAGCTCGGGCAGAGGCGACGGCCGGCCTTCGCGGAAGGCGCCGTAGAGAGCCGCCACCTCGCGGACGAGGATGCCCATGGACCAGCCGTCGCTGGCAATGTGGTGGAGATTGACCAGGAGCAGGTGGTCCCCGGGAGCCAGCCGGAAGAGATGGGCGCGGAAGATCGGTCCCGCCTCCAGATCGAAGGGACAGCGCGCCTCCTCCTCCATGCTGCCGGGCGCATCGTCGACGGGCAGGCGGAACGGCTCCGGCGGGGCAACGACCTGGATGGGTCCATCACCGGACTCGTGGAAGGTGGTCCGCAGCGCCGCGTGGCGGCGAAGGATCTCGCCCAGGCTCCTCTCCAGGGCGGAGATGTCCAGGTTCCCGCGCAGCCGCACCGCCACCGGCAAGTTGTAGGTGGCCGAGCCGGGCTCCAGCCGGTCCAGGAACCAGAGCCGCTCCTGGGCAAAGGAGAGAGGGGCCTCGCCCCCCTCCCCCGACCCCTCCCCCGCACGGCCACCACCCCCCACCCCGAGCGGGAGAGGGGCGCCACCACCCAGCCCGCTCTCGTTCCCCCTCTCCCGTTCGGGGCGGGCGGACGGGGGACGCACGGGAGAGGGGGCCAGGGGGAGAGGGCTCTGCCGGACGCGCCGTTCCTCGATCAGGCGGGCCAGCCCTGCCACGGTCGGGGTCTCGAACAGCGCGGCCAGCGGCACCTCGGCGTCCAGCGCCGCCCGCACCCGGGAGACGACTCGCGTGGCGAGCAGGGAGTGCCCACCCAGCTCGAAGAAGTCGTCGTGGATCCCGATGCGCTCGACGCCGAGCACCTCGGCCCAGACGCCGGCCAGCAGCTCCTCGACCGGAGTGCGCGGTGCGACATAACCGCTCTGCGGCTCGACCTCGGGCAGACGGCCTCGGAGCGCTGCCCGGTCCACCTTGCCGTTGGGCGTGAGCGGAAGATCGGGAAGTGTGACCAGGGAGGGGATGAGATACGCCGGCAGCCGGTCTGCCAGCCAATCGCGCAGCCCAGAGAGATCCTCGCCCGCGGGGACCACACAGGCCACGAGCCGCCGGTCCGCCGTATCGTCGACCACGATCACGGCAGCCTGGGACACACCGGGATGGCGCGCCAGCACGGCCTCGATCTCGGCGGGCTCGACGCGGAAGCCCCGGATCTTGACCTGCCGGTCCAGCCTCCCCAGGAACTCCAGCTCGCCACGGGGCGACCAACGCACCCGGTCGCCCGTGCGATAGAGGCGCGCACCCGGCGGCTCATCCTCGAAGGGGGGGCTGGGCACGAAGCGCTCGGCGGTCAGGTCGGGCCGGCCCAGATAGCCCCGGGCCAGACCTTCGCCGCCCGCCAGAAGCTCCCCGGGAACGAGCTCCGGGACCGGCTGGAGATGGGCGTCCAGAACGTAGACCGTCGTCCCCGCGATCGGCCGGCCGATCGGCACCGTGCGGCCGGAAAGAGGCCCCCGGACCTCGTGACAACAGGTAAATGTGGTGTTCTCGGTCGGACCGTAGCCGTTGATCATCCGGCAGCCGGGCAGCTCGACGACCACCCGGTCGACCGCCTCGGGCGACAGCACATCGCCGCCAGCCAGGAGTTGCCGCACGCCGCGGAGGATGTCGATCCTGCTCTCGACGACCTGATGGAAGAGACCCGCGGTGAGCCAGAGGGTGGTGATCCCGTGCCTCTCCAGGGCCGCTCCCAGGTCCTCGACCGACGGGGCTCCTGGCGGGAAAAGTGCCAGCCGTCCGCCATTGGCGAGAGCGCCCCAGATCTCCAGAGTCGCGGCGTCGAAGGCAGGCGAAGCAAGCTGGAGAAAGACCTGATCCCGCCCGAGATCCGCCCAGTCCGCGCCGCGCACAAGCCGCACGATGCTCCGGTGCTCGATGCCCACCGTCTTCGGCCGGCCGGTCGAGCCCGAAGTGAACATCGCATAAGCCAGAAGTCCCACCCCTGGGACCGCGGGCGTCCCGCCCGCATTTTTTTGGATGGTGCGGGCGGGACGCCCGCGGTCCCAGGGAATGACCCGGACGCCAGCCTCATCGATCAGCTCGGCCCGGCGCTCCTCCGGCCAGGAGGGATCGAGCGGCACATAGGCGCCGCCGGCCTTGAGGATCGCCAGGAACGCCTCAATCATTTCCGGTGACCGTTCGAGGAGCACGCCCACCAGGGTCTCGGGCCGGACGCCCAGGTCCTGGAGATGACGGGCCAGGCGGTTGGCCCGCGCGTCCAGCTCGCCATACGTCAGCTCCAGGTTGCCCGCGACGAGCGCGATCCGGTCCGGCGTGCTCCGGGCCTGCTCTTCGAACAGGCGGTGGACCGGTATCTCCAGCGGCTCCAGCGGCGCTGCCGTAGGAGCCGAGCTTCCACTCGAACAAGAGCTGCCGGCGCTCGTCCTCACCCAGCAGAGTCAGATCAGAAAGCCTCTGGTCGGGCGCTGCCACCGCGCTCCGCACGAGGCTCTCGAAATGAGCCGCCATCCGCCGCCCTGTCGCCGGCTCGAACAGGTCGCTGCTCAGCTCCCAGACGGCGGTCAACCCCTCTGCGCTCTCGGTCAGCTCCAGGGTGAGGTCGAACTTCGCGGTCCCGGTCTCCACCTCGACCCGGCGCAGCGTGAGCCCCGGCAGCTCCAGGCGGATGGGCGCGTTCTGGAGGACGATGACCACCTGGAAGAGCGGGTTCTGTCCCAACTCCCGGCCAGGATGCAGCTCCTCGACGAGCTTCTCGATCGACACGTCCTGGTGGGCGAAGGCGCTGAGGGTGCCCTCCCGCGCCCGGTCCAGAGCCTCGGCGAAGGACGGATCACCCGCCAGATCGCCGCGCAGCACCAGAGTGTTGGCGAAGAGGCCGATCAGCCCCTCCACCTCCGGCCGGTTGCGGTTCGCCACCGCCGATCCCACCAGCAGATCCTCCTGGCCGGTGTAGCGGAGGAGCAGGGTCTCGAAGGCGGCCAGCAGGCCCAGGAACAGGGTCGCTCCACGCTGGCGGCAGAGGTCACGCAGGCCGTCAGCCAGATCGGGCGGCAGCGACGTCCTCACCTGGAAGCCGCGCTGGGTGCGCACGGCTGGGCGCGGACGGTCCGCCGGCAGCTCCAAGGTCTCCGGCGCACCTGCCAAGCGCTCCTTCCACCAGTCCAGGTCGGCAGGCTGCTCCCGCTGCCAGATCGCGTAGTCGGCGTACTGGACCGGCAGCTCGGGGAGGGAGAGCCCTGCGTACAGAGCCGCCAGGTCGCCTATCAGAACGCCGAGCGACCAGCCGTCGGCGACGATGTGGTGGAGCACCAGCCACAGCAGGTGGCGCTCAGGGTCGAGCCGTACCAGGCCGGCACGCAGAAGGGGACCGCGGCCGAGATCGAAGGGGCGCGCCGCTTCGCGCTGGACCAGTGTGTACGCCTCTTCCTCGGAAGCCTCGACCATGGACAGCTCCACCGGCTGCGGCGGATCGATGATCTGGACCGGACGACCGTCGCGCTCGGCGAAGCGCGTGCGCAGAGCCTCGTGCCGCGCCACGAGTGCAGTGAGGCTCGCGGCCAGCGCGGCCGGCGCGAGCGGTCCCTCCAGGAAGGCCGCTCCGGGCATGTTGTAGGCCGCCGAGCCGGGTTGGAGCTGGTCGAGGAACCAGAGCCGCTGCTGGGCGAAGGAGAGCGGCAGGTCCTGTCGCCCCTCGTGTGGAACGAGCACAGGCCGCAGCGGCGGCGCTGCGTCTCCACCGGCGGCCGCGATCCTGCCGGCCAGCGCCGCCACGGTCGGCGATTCGAAGAGCGCACCCAACGGCAGATCCACGCCGAACCGGCGCGAGATCCGGGACAGCACCCGGGTGGCCAGCAGCGAATGCCCTCCCAGCTCGAAGAAGCTCTCGTGCCGGCCCACACGGTCACGGCCGAGGACATCGGTCCAGACCTCGGCGAGAGCCTCTTCGACGGGTCCGACCGGCTCCTCGAAGATCCTCTGCCCGATCCTCTCCGGCGCCGGCAGAGCCTTGCGGTCCACCTTGCCGTTGGGGGTCAAGGGCAGAGCCGGCAGCACCACGAAGGCCGAGGGCACGAAGGGAGCCGGCAGGCGGGAGCGCAGGTACGCCGCCAGATCCAGACCCTCCGAAGTGAGCGAGACGTAGGCCACCAGAGCCCCTTCCCGAGCCACCACCACTGCCTCGCGCACCTCGGGATGGGACAGCAGCACCGCCTCGATCTCCCCCGGCTCGATCCGGAACCCCCGAATCTTGACCTGGTGATCCAGCCGGCCCAGGTATTCGAGAGCCCCGTCCGGCCTCCTGCGGGTCAGGTCTCCCGTCCGATAGAGGCGCCCGCCCGGCTCGCCGGAGAGCGGATCGGGCACGAACCGTTCCGCCGTCAGCTCCGGCCGGCCCATGTAGCCCCGCGCCAACCCTCCCCCGCCCAGACACAGCTCCCCGCGAACGCCGGGGGGTTGGAGCCGCAACGAAGCGTCGACCACATAGCCCCGCGAGCCGGCCACCGGCCAGCCGATCGCGGGCTCCCCGGCCAAGCCCGGCTCGACGAGCGAGCCGGTCGAATAGGTCGTGTCCTCGGACGGGCCGTAGAGGTTCCACAGCCGCTCCACGCCCGCCGCCCCCTCCGATAGACCCGCTCGGCAAGCCCGCGCCGCAGCGGCTCGCCAGCCAGGTTGACCGTGCGGATCGACGGCGGGAGCGGCCCGAGGTCCAGCAGGGCGGCGAGGGCGGAAGGGACCGTGTTGAGCAGGGTCACCTCTCCCCGCGCGGGCAGGGTGGGCAGGGCGAGGGCGTTCTCGGCCAGGATGACCGTCCCTCCGAAAGAGAGAGGGACGAAGATCTCGAAGATCGAGAGGTCGAAATTGATCGAGGTGGAGGCGAGGACGCCGGAGAGATCTTCGGGCGAGTAGGTCTCCCCGGCCCAGGCGACGAGGCGCACGGCGCTGGCGTGCTCGATGGCGACGCCTTTGGGGCGGCCGGTGGAGCCGGAGGTGTAGATGAGGTAGGCGAGCTAGCCCCGCAGGGGCGGCCGGAATTAGCCCGGGCCTTCAGGCCCGGAAGGGAAAGCCACCCCCATCCACCAGCCCCGTTAGGGGCGGCAGGGGCTCGCCGGCCGGATTCCTGTCGCCCCTGGCGGGGCTCTGGAGATTTGGGGATGCGCCCGATTCCCGGGATTGAAATCCCGGGCTAATTCCGGCCGCCCCTACGGGGCTGCCAATGAGGAGGTCCACACCAGCGTCCGCGAGCAGGAATGCGATCCGGTCCGGCGGATAGGACGGATCGAGGGGGAGATAGGCGGCTTCAGCCTTGAGCACGGCGAGCAGGGCCACGATCATCTCGGGGGTACGCGGGAGGGAGATCCCGATGATCCTCTCCGGGCCGGCTCCTCGACTTCGCAGCTCTGTGGCCAGCCGGTCGGCGCTTTCGTTCAGATGGCGGTAGGTGATCCTCTCCTCGCCCCAGACGACCGCCACTGCATCCGGCGTGCGTTGCGCCTGCTGCTCGAAGCCCTCGTGGAGCAACGCCCAGCGCGGCTCAGCCGCCCCCTGGTCGTTCGCCTCCGCCAGCAGTTGATGTCTCTCGACCTCGGATAGCAGCGCCAGGTCGTGGACTTTGTCTCCAGGGGCGGCCACCATGCCGGACAGCAGCGCCTCGAAATGCCCCAGCAGGCGATCGACTGTTGGCGCCTCGAACAGGCCGGCGTCGTATTCGAGCCAGCCCGCCAGCTTGCCGGCGTGCTCGGTCAGGTCCAGGAGGAGGTCGAATTTCGCCGTCCCTGTCTCGACCGGCACAACCTCGACCTCCAGGCCGGGCAGCTCGGGAGCGCCGGGAGAGGCGGTCTGAAAGGCCAGCATCGCCTCGAACAGCGGGGTCCTCCCCAGCTCCCGCGCCGGTGCCAGCTCCTCCACCAGCTTTTCGAACGGGAGATGCTGGTGCTCGTGGGCGGCCAGCACGGTCCGCCGCGTCCGGGCCAGGAGCTCGCGGACGGCAGGGTCACCGCGCAGGTCTCCTCGCAGGACCAGCGTTTTGACGAAGAGCCCGACCAGGTTCTCCACCTCGATCCGCGTCCGGCCGGCGATCGGGCTGCCGACCGCCAGATCGTCTTGACCGGCCCAGCGCCCCAGCAGGGCCTGGAAGCCGGCAAGCACCACCATGAACGGCGTGGCGCCCTCCTGGCGGGACAGATCGGTGATCTGTCGCGTCAGGCTGGTGCCGAGCCGCACGGGCCGCCTGGCTCCGCGCCGCGTCCCCATCCCTGCCCGGCGGGGATGGTCGGTAGGCAGATCGAGCCTTTCCGGCAGGCCGGCCAGGGACTCGCGCCACCAGGACAGCTCGGAGGTCAGGACCTCGCCCTCCAGCCAGCTCCGCTGCCAGCGGGCATAATCGGCATACTGGACCGGCAGCTCCGGCAAGGGAGAAGGCAGAGACTTCGCGGAAAGCGTCGTAGAGAAACGTCAGCTCGCGGACGAGGAGGCCCAGGGACCAGCCGTCGCTGACGATGTGGTGGAGGTTGACCAGGAGCAGGTGGTCCCCAGGGCCCAGCCGGAAGAGCATGGCGCGGAAGACCGGCCCCGCCTCCAGATCGAAGGGCCGCGAGGCCTCCTCCCGGGTGATCCGCCGGGCCTCCGGCTCGACCTCTCGAACCAGCTCTGTGAGATCGATCCACGGCAGCGGGAAACCCGCCTTCGAGACCACCTGCACCGGTCCCTCCTCGCCGGGGTGGAAGACGGCACGCAGCGCTCCATGGCGGCGGACGATCTCGGCGAGCGCGCGGCCGAGCGCGGACGCGGCGAGATCCCCTGTCAGGCGAACCGCTGCGGGCATGTTGTAGACGGCGGAGCCGGGATCGAGCCGGTTGAGGAACCAGAGCCGCTCCTGGGCGAAAGAGAGCGGCGCGGGCGCGGCGCGAAGCTCCGGGTCAGCCGGCAGGAGCGGCGGCGGCGAGGGTGCCGCCCCCAGCCCATCGCCGAGCCGCTTCGCCAGTGTGGCGACCGTGGGCGCCTCGAAGATGTCAGTCAGGGGGATCTCGCGGCCGAGGACGCGGCGCACGCGCGACGCTACCTGGACCGCCAGCAGCGAATGACCGCCCAGCTCGAAGAAGCTCTCGTGCCGGCCCACCTGATCAAGGCCGAGGACCTCGGCCCAGATTCCGGCGAGCGCCTCTTCAACCGGACCGACCGGCTCCTCGACGGTCTGCGCTCCCATCCGCTCCGGCGCAGGAAGTGCCTTGCGATCCACCTTGCCGTTGGGTGTGAGGGGCAGGGCCGGCAGCACCACGAAGGCCGATGGCACGAAGGGCGCAGGCAGGCGGGAGCGCAGGTACGCCGCCAGATCGGGGGTCTCCGAGGTCAGCGCGACGTAGGCCACCAGGGCCTCGTCACGCGCCACCACGACCGCTTCGCGCACCCCAGGGTGGGACAGCAGCGCCGCTTCGATCTCCCCCGGCTCGATGCGGAACCCCCGGATCTTGACCTGGTGGTCCAGCCGGCCCAGGTATTCGAGGTTTCCGTCCGGCCGTCTCCGGGCCAGGTCGCCTGTCCGGTAGAGCCTTCCGCCGGAGAACGGATCGGGCACGAACCGTTCGGCCGTCAGATCCGGCCGGTCCAGGTACCCCCGCGCCAGCCCTCCTCCACCCAGGCACAGCTCCCCAGGGACACCGACCGGCAAGGGCTGGAGCACAGCATCGACGACGTAGGCCCGCGATCCCGCTACGGGCCAGCCGATCGAGGGCTCGTCCGGATCGCCGGCCCGGACCTCCGCGCCCGTCGAATAGGTCGTGTCCTCCGAGGGGCCGTAGAGGTCCCAGAGCCGGACGCCGGTGGCGAGCACCCGATCCGCCAGCGAGCGCCGCAGCGGCTCGCCAGCCAGGTTGACCGTCCGCACCTGTGGCGGCAGCGGCCCGAGGTCCAGCAGGGCGGCGATGGCCGAAGGGACCGTGTTGATCAGCGTCACCTCACCGGCAGCCGGGAGGGTAGGCAACGCCAAGGCGTTGTCAGCCAGGATCACCGTCCCGCCGAAGGAGAGGGGGACAAAGATCTCGAAAATGGAGAGGTCGAAGCTGATCGAGGTCGAGGCCAGGACGCCGGAAAGCTCTTCGGGGGAGTAGGTCTTGCCGGCCCAGGCGACGAGGCGGACGGCGCTGGCGTGCTCGATGGCGACGCCTTTGGGACGGCCGGTGGAGCCGGAGGTGTAGATGAGGTAGGCGACCTCACCCCCTGGCCCCCTCTCCCATCGCCCCCCCACCGCCGGGAGAGGGGGAACGTCGTTGGTGCTCTGAAGCACAGAACAGGCCCCCGAGTCCTCCAGGAGAAAGTTGATTCGTTCCTCTGGATACGATGGGTCGAGCGGCAGGTAGGTGGCTCCTGCTTTCAGGACTCCGAGCAGGGTCGCCACCATCTCGACGTTCCGGGGCATCCTCACCCCCACCACCTGCCCGTTCAGATGGCTCAGGTGACTCGGCCAGCGCGATCACACGATCCCGCATCTCGCGGTAGGTGATCCGCCTGTCGCCGTCGATCACCGCGACCGCTTCCGGCGTCCGGTCTGCCTGCCGTTCGAATCCCTCCTCCAGACGGGACCAGGGCAGATCGATCTCGCTCGCCTCGTTGACCTCCAGCAGGACCTGCTGCCTCTCCCACGCGGTCAACAGCGGCAGCTCCCGGAGCGGCATCTCTGGTTGGGCCGCTGCGGCTTCGAGGAGCACGGCAAGATGCTCCAGCCAGCGCCCTGCGGTCGAAGCGTCAAAGATGTCCGCGCTGTACACGAGCTGGAGGCCCAGATTCCCCCGCCGCTCTCCCGCCGCCAGGGTCACGTTGAACTGTGCCGCCCGCGGCGGCAGGGCCACCGGCTCCAGCTCCAGATCGCCCCAGCGCAGCAGACCTCCCCCTTCGCCGAGCGCGAAGCCCACCATCCCCTCCAGGCCCGAGGGGTCCCGGTGGAAAACGAAAAGCGTCCGGAACGCCTCCAAACGTAGACGCTCGACGATGACCGGCAGGGGTAGGTGCTGGTGGTCCAGAGCCTCGGAGACCCGGGCGCGGACACGGCCGAGCAGCTCCAGGAAAGACGGGTCGCCGGAGAGATCCGCCCGCACCGCGAGCGGATTCGTGAAGTAGCCCATCGTCCGGGCGAAGCCCTTCGGCCTGCCGGCCGCGGGCGAGCCCACCGCGAAATCGGTCTGCCCCGTGTAGCGAGAAAGAAGCGCCTGGAACCCCGCCAGAAGAGCCACATAGAGCGTCCCTCCCTGCGAGCGCGCCAGCGCCTTGAGCGGCCGCACCACCTCGGGCCCGATCTCGTGCCAGCGGCTGCCGCCCCGCTCCGGGACACCCGTGCGCCGCGGCCGGTCCGTTGGCAGCTCCAGCACCGGCAATCCCGCCAGCCGCTCCCGCCAGAACGCCCACAGCTCCTCCCCCGTTTTCCCCCCTAGCATCTCTTCCTGCCAGCGCAGGAAATCCCGGTATTGGAGCCGTTCCCCCTCCCCCGCTCCTGCGGGAGAGGGGGCCAGGGGGAGAGGGCTGCTCAGCATCCCGTAGAACGACCCGAAATCCACCACGATGTGATGCACCACGACCAGAAGCACCCGCTCGCTCACCCGCTGGAAGACCTGGACACGGAACAGCGGCCCGCGCTCCAGATCGAACGGCTTCCACGCCTCCTGCTCCAGACGTTCCCGGAAAGCGGCCTCGCTCCATCCGGTGGCGTCGATCTCCTCGAACGCCAACTCGGTGTGTTCGGAGGGATCGGCCACGCGCTGGACCGGCTCGTCGCCTTCGAGAGGGAACGTGGTGCGCAGGGCCTCGTGGCGGTCGACCTGCTCCTGGAAGAAGCCACGGATCGCCTCCGCCGGCATCGCGCTGAGGATCCGCGACGCCAGGGCCAGGTGATAGGCCGAGCTGTCCGGATGCAGGCGATGCAGGAACCAGAGGCCCCGCTGGCCTGGCGAGAGCGGCAGGGTGAAGCTCATCCCTTTCCCGCGAGAAGGACTTTCAGATCCTCGGGCGAGAGGCCTTCGAGCTCCGAGAGCATCTCCGCCAGCTCGTCGTCGTCCGCCGAGAGCAGCTCGACCTCGGCGATCCGGTCGGCCAGGCTCGCAAGGTCGGGCGCGTTGAACACCGCCTGGAGCGGCAGGGCGATGCCCCACTCCTCCCGCAGGCGGCCGACGAGCTGCATGGCCAGGAGCGAATGCCCCCCGAGGTCGAAGAAGTTGTCGTGGATTCCCACCTGCTCGATGTTGAGAAGATCGGCGCAGACCTCGACCAGCCAGGTTTCGAGCTCGTCCTCGGAGCCTCCGGCTCCCTCGCGGTCGACCGGGCGGGGGCCGCGGACGTCTCGGCCAGTCCAGCGAGGGCACGGCGGTCGATCTTGCCGTTGGGAGTGAGGGGCAGTGCAGGAAGCACGGCGAAGGCCGCGGGCACCATGGGCTCCGGCAGACGGGTCCGCAGGGCGCTGCGCAGCCGGCCAAGGTCCAGATCCTCGGCCCCGGACGCGGGGACGAGGCAGGCCACCAGCCGCCGGCCTCCCGCATCTTCCTGCACGACCACAGCAGCCTCGGCGACCTCCGGCTCGCGAACGAGCGCCGCCTCGATCTCGCCCAGCTCGATGCGGAACCCGCGCACCTTCACCTGGTGGTCGAAGCGCCCCAGGAATTCGATATCGCCGTCCGGCCGCCAGCGCGCCAGGTCGCCCGTCCGGTAGAGCCGGCCTCCCGCTTCCCCAGAGAATGGATCGGGCAGGAAGCGCTCCGCGGTGAGGTCCGGCCGGCCCAGATAGCCGCGGGCCAGGCCCTCGCCGGCCAGGCAGATCTGGGCCGGCACTCCGACCGGCACCGGCTCCAGCTCCCGGTCCAGCAGGTAGGCCCGGGTGCCGGCGATCGGCCGGCCGATGGACGGCTCCGCCGCGTCTCCCGGCCCGACCTCGGCGAAGGTCGAGTAGGTGGTGGCCTCCGAGGGGCCGTAGAGGTTGAGGACCCGCGCCACGCCAAGCTCGTGGAGGTCCGCGGCCAGACGCCGCCGCAGCGGCTCTCCGGCAAGAGCCACCGCCCGCACCGCGGCTGGAACGGCCCGCATACGCACCAGCTCGGTCATGGCGGACGGTACGGTATTCACCAGAGTTACCCCCTCGGCTCCAGACAGCTCCGCAAGCCGAAGGGCGTTCTCGACCAGCACGACCCGCCCTCCGGCGGCGAGCGGCGCGAACAGCTCGAAGACCGAGAGGTTGAACGTGATCGAGGTCGAGGCGAGCACCGCGGCCAGCTCGTCCGGCTGGAACGCGCTGCGGGCCCAGCGCACGAGGGCTGCCGCGCTCCGGTGCGCGATCGCCACCCCCTTGGGCACACCGGTGGAGCCCGAGGTGTAGAGGACGTAAGGCCAGATTTCCCGGGCGTTGCCAGAGGAGCAAGACGGGACGCCGGCCGGCTCTCGATCGTTTGTCGGTCCTCCTCCAGATCGACGACCCGGACGCCCCTGTCGCCGGTCACCGACAGCGAGGCGGCCAGCCCGCGGCGGGCGAGGAGCACCGGCATGGCCGTGTCCTCCACCATCAGAACCAGCCGTGCGGCAGGATGACCTGGCTCCATCGGCACGTACGCTCCTCCCGCCTTGAGGACCGCCAGGATGGTCACGACCATCTCGGGAGAGCGCTCCAGGCAGATGCCCACACGCACCTCCGGTCCGACGCCCAGCTCCCGCAGGTGGCGCGCAAGCTGATTGGCCCGGGCGTCCAGCTCGCCGCAGGTCACGTCCCGGCCGGCCCAGGAGAGCGCCACCGACCCCGGCGCAGCATCCGCCCGCGCCTCGAACAGCTCGTGCAGGCAGGCGCTGGACGGCTCCAGAGTCGGGCCGAGAGACCAGTCGGCCAGGAGCTGCTCGCGCTCCACCGTGGACAGGAGCGGCAGGCGGAGGACCGGGCGGACAGGATCGGCAATCGCCTCGCCCAGCAGGGTACCGAAATAGCGGGCTAGGCGCTCGGCCGTGGCGTAGTCAAAGAGGTCGGCGCTGTATTCGAGGGTGCCGGCTACCTCTTCCCGCTCTTCGGCCAGCGAGAGAAGCATCTCGTATTTGGCGGTGCCGTTGTCGACCGGCTGGGTCTCGAGAGCGAGCCCGGGCAGCTCCAGCGGCCCCAGGGGCGCGTTCTGCAGGATGAGCATGGTCTGGAAGATCGGGGCCCGGGAGAGGTCACGCACCGGGTGCAGCTCCTCGACGAGCTTCTCGAACGGGAGGTCCTGGAGGGCATAGGCGTCGAGCGCCGTTTCGCGGACCCGCCGCAGCAGCTCGCGGAAGGATGGCCGGCCCGACAGGTCGGTGCGCAGGGGAAGGGCGTTGATGAAGACGCCGATCAGCCCCTCCAGCTCCTCCCGGCCGCGCCCGGCGACCGGTGTGCCGACCACGAGGTCGTCCTGCCCGCCGAGGCGCTGGAGCAGAGCCTGGAAGGCGGCGAGGAGGACCATGAACGGGGTCGCCCCTTCCGCCCGCGCGAGGGCGGCCAGGGCGGCGGAGGTCTCTTGGCCGAGGCGGACGAGCGCGTTACCGCCGCGGGTGCCCTGGACGGGCGGGCGCGGCCGGTCGGTCGGCAGCTCGATGGCCGGCGGCGCCCCCACGAGCCTTTCGCGCCACGCTGCGAGCAGGCGATCGAGGACCTCGCCGCGCAGCCACTCCCGCTGCCAGACCGCGAAGTCCCCGTACTGGACCGGCAGCTCGGGCAAGGCAAAGTCCCTCACCCCCCCGGCCCCCCTCTCCCATCCGCACTCCCAGCCCCCCGGGAGAGGGGGGAGGACATCCGCAAGCGCTGGAGCATCTGACTCTCGCGACTCCCCTCTCCCGGGGGTCGGGGAGTGCGGATGGGAGAGGGGCCGGGGGTGAGGGGCCGGGACCGCGGCAAGGAGCGAATAGAGCATCGAGATCTCCCGGACCAGGACGCCCAGCGACCAGCCGTCCGCGGCGATGTGGTGCATCGCCAGCACGAGCCGGTGGTGCTCCGCTCCGAGCCGCAGCAGTGCCGCCCTGAGCAGCGGCCCGCTCTGGAGATCGAACGGCTCGCGGGACCAGAGAACGGCGAGACGCTCTGCCTCGCTGTAACGGTCCTCCTCGGACAGGCTCCCGAGGTCCACGAACGGCAGAGCGATGGGAGAGGCGGGCCGGACCTCCTGGACAGGTTTTCCGGCGAGCGTCCGGAAGGTGGTCCGGAGCGCCTCGTGCCGGCGGACGACTTCGCCGAGGATGGCGGCGAGGACCTCTTGCCGGAGCGCTCCGCGCAGGTCCACGGCGATGGGCAGGTTCCAGATCGGCGTGCCCGGCTGGAGCTGCTCCAGAAACCAGATCCTCTCCTGCGCGAAGGACAGCGGGAGCGGCCCTGTGCGATCGATGCGGGCCAGTGGCGGCGCAGAGATCCCCTGGTCGTGCCGGCGGAGCGACTCGATCCGCGCCGCCAGAGCCGCCACGGTGGGCGCCTCGAACAGTGCCCGCACGGGGAGATCCACGCCGAAAGCGGTCCGCACCCGCGCAACGAGCCGGGTGGCGAGGAGCGAGTGTCCGCCCAGGGCGAAGAAATCGTCGCGGATCCCCACCCGCGGCAGGCCGAGCACCTCGGCGAAGAGCCTGGCGAGCATCTCCTCGGCCGGCGTGCGCGGGACCGCGCCTTCCGCCTCCGGCTCGGCCCTGGCCGGATCGGGAGCGAGGCTCGCCAGCCGGCGGCGGTCCACCTTGCCGCTCGGCGTAAGCGGCAGCGCGTCCACGAAGACGAACGCCGAGGGGACCTCGTGCTCGGGCAGGCGGGCGGCCAGGAGCGCACGGAGGCCGGCGGCGTCCAGCGCGCTCTCCGGCTTCGGCACCAGCCAGGCGACCAGGCGGCGGTCTCCCTCCCCCACCTCGCGCACGCCTACGACGGCCTCGGCCACACCTGGGCACGCGGCCAGCGCGGCCTCGACCTCGCCCAGGCTCGATCCGGTAGCCGCGGACCTTGACCTGCTTGTCGAGCCGGCCCAGGTACTCGAGGACTCCGTCGGTCCGCCGGCGTGCCCGATCGCCGGTGCGATAGAGCCGGGCGCCCGGCTCGCCTCGGAAGCCCGCGAACGGATCGGGGACGAACCGCTCGGCCGTCAGATCCGGCCGGCCGAGATAGCCCCGCGCCAGGCAGACGCCGCCGAGGAACAGCTCGCCGGCGACCCCGGGCGGGGCTGGCCCGCCGGCCGGGTCTTGCACGAGGACACGCGTCCCGGGGATCGCCCGGCCGATGGGCGGCAGAGGCGGCCAGTCCGCGGGATCACCCTGGAGCGGATAGGCGGTGACGACATGCGCCTCGGTCGGACCGTAGTGGTTGTAGAGGTGCGCTCCCGGTAAGCGGCGGAACAGAGCGGCGACAGCCGGAGTGATCCGGAGCTGCTCGCCCGCCGTGATCACCTCGCGGAGGGATGTGGACAGGCGCTCTTCTTCTCCGGCCGCCTCGGCGAGCTGCTGGAGGGCGACAAAAGGAAGGAAAAGCCGCTCCACCGCGCGTTTCCTGAGCAGGGCGAGCAACGCCGCCGGGTCGCGCCGCTCGTCCTCCGAGACCAGCACCAGCGCGCCGCCCGCGGCCCAGGTGGCAAAGATCTCCTGGAACGAGACGTCGAAGCTCAGCGACGCGAGCTGTAGCGTCCGCCGCTGCCCAGGAAGGTGCGCCACGTGCCAGGAGATCAGGTTGGCCAGCGCACCATGAGGCATGGTGACCCCCTTGGGCCAGCCGGTCGAGCCCGACGTGTAGAGCACGTAGGCCGGATTGTCCGGATCTACCTCCATTCTCGGCGGCAACGGGATATCTCCTGCCGCTTCCAGCGCACGGAGCAACTCCCCATCCAGCAGCACGGCGGCACCGGAGTCCTCCCGCATGAACCGCCGCCGCTCCTCGGGATAGGAAGGGTCGATCGGCACATAGGCCCCACCGGCCTTCAGGACGGCAAGGACCGCCACCAGCGCTTCGGGGGAGCGTTCAAGGCTCAACGCCACCCGCTCCTCCGGCCCGACGCCCAGCCGGCGCAGGTGCCCCGCGAGCCGGTTCGCCCGCTGCACCAGGTCGCGATAGGTGACCTCGTCGCCGTCGAGCCCGATCACCGCCGGAGCGTCGGGCGTCCGCGCGGCTTGGGCCTGGACGAGATCATGAACAAGCAGGTCTCCCCCTCTCCCGGGGGCAGGGGGGGCGATGGGAGAGGGGGTCGGGGGGTGAGGGGCCACCGCCGCGCTCCACTCCTCCTCTGACATCAGAGGCAGCTCCCCCACTCTCCGGTCCGGATCGTCCGCAACCCCTGCCAACACCACCTCCAGCCTCTCCACCAGACGCCGGGCGGTCGCGGCGTCGAAGAGGTCGCTGTTGAATTCCAGGAAGCCGGAGAGCCCGCGTCCGCTCTCGCTCAGGTCGAAGAGCAGGTCGAACCGGGCGACCCCGGGATCGATGCCGAGGCGCCGCACCTGGTCGGGGAGCTTCGTCTCGTCCAGCGGGGTGCTCACGAGCATCACCTGAAAGAGGGGGGACCGGGAGAGGTCGCGCTGCGGCTGGACCTCTTCGACGAGCTTCTCAAACGGGAGATCCTGCCGTTGCAGGGCCTCTCGAACGGTGTCCCGGGCCTGACGCAGCAGCTCGCGGAAGCTCGCGGCGGCGTCGGGCCGCGCGCGTAGCACCAGCGTGTTGGTGAAGAAGCCGATCAACCCTTCGACCTCGGTCCGGGTGCGGTTGGCCACGGGGACGCCGACCGCGAAGTCCTCCTGCCCGGTATGGCGGAAGAGCAGGACGTCCAGCGCGGCGAGCAGGGTCATGAAGAGGGTGGCGCCCTCCTCCCGTCCCAGCCGTCGCAGCGCCTCCGTCAGCTCGGCCGCGATGCGGACCGGAACCTGGGCACCCGCGAATCCCTGGACGGCCGGACGCGGCCTGTCGGCCGGCAACTCGAGGGCCGGCGGCAGTCCTTCCAGGTTTTCCTTCCACGCGGCGAGCTGGTCCGCCAGCAGGCCCTCTTCGAGCTGCCGAAGCTGCCAGACCGCGAAGTCGGCGTACTGGACGGGCAGGGCGGGAAGAGGTGACGGCCGGCCCGCGGCAAAAGCTTCGTAGAGGGCCAGCATCTCCCGCAGGAGCACGGTGTTCGACCAGCCATCGGTGACGATGTGATGGAGTGTCATCAGGATGGCGTGCCGGTCGGGCTCCAGCCGGAGCAGGAGTGTCCGGAGGAGAGGCCCGCGCGCCAGATCGAACGGCCTGCGCACCTCGTCGCGCACCAGTCTCTCCAACTCGGTCCGGCCGGCCTCTTCCGGCAATGCGCCGAGGTCGACCAGAGGCAGCATCCAGGGGCGTGGATCACCGATTGTCTGGAAGGGCTCGCCGTCCGCCGCGCCGAAGGTGGTGCGCAGCGTCTCATGGCGGCGGACGATTTCTTCGAAGCACCGGGCGAGGATCGCGGGGTCGAGCGGGCCGAGCAGCTCGGACGCGGCCGGGACGTTGTAGAACGGGTCTCCCGGGGCGAGCTGGTCGAGGAACCAGAGCCGCCGCTGGGCGAAGGAGAGCGGGAAGGTATGTCTGGAACGTTCGTCCCGCGGCAGGCGTTCGATCGGAGAGGGACCCGCAGGCAGAGCCTCTTCAGGGACCGAAGCGGCCGGCTCCCGCGCCTCGATGCGCAGCGCCAGGTCGGCCGCCGCGGGACCCTCGAAGACCGCCTTCAGGGTGAGGCCGCACCCGAAGGTCTCGTTCAAGCGGGACACCAGGCGGGTCGCCATCAGCGAGTCGCCGCCCAGATCGAAGAAGCTGTCGTAAAGGCCGACCCGATCGAGGCCCAGGAGGTCACGCACGGCGTCGGCTACGGCCCGCTCGCGGTCGTCCCTGGGCTCGACGTAAGGGTTCGGGAGGCGCGGGCGGGGGCGGGCCTCACCCCCTGTCCCCCTCTCCCATCGCCCCCCCGCCTCCCGGGAGAGGGGGGACGCAGGCGTTGCCGCCGCTGGTCTCGCGGGATCGATCCAGTAGCGTTGGCGTTCGAAAGGATAGGTGGGCAGCGGGATGCGACAGCGTCTTTGTCCGGCCCAGAGGGAGGACCAGTCGATGCGGGCTCCCGAGAGCCAGAGCTTGCCGAGGGCGGTCAGCTCCATCCGCGGGTCGCTCATCGCTGTGAACGGTTCCGGCTGGACCGTCTCATCCCGGGGCTCGGCCGCTCCGTCGAGCCAGCGCCGTGCTTCCAGGGCCGTGATCGCATCCTCCCGATCCCGGCAGACCAGGATGCGGCGGTGGCGAAATGCCCTTCGGCCCACCTGGAGCGTATAGGCCACGTCCGCCACCCCTGGGACCGCGGGCGTCTCGCCCGCAGGCTGCTCCCGGAGATACCGGACCAGATTCTCAGTCGCCCTCTCCAGAGCCGTCTCCGTCCGTGCAGACAGCACCAGCAGATGCCAGGGCGGAGGCGGGTCGGCAGGCACCAGCGCGGGCACCAGCGCGGGCGCCTCCTCCAGGACCAGGTGGGCGTTGATCCCGCCGATGGCGAACGAGCTCACGCCGGCCCTCCGGGGAATGCCGTCCGTCCGCCACTCCCGCGCCGCGGTCGGCACGTAGAACGGCGATCTCACCAGATCGAGCTGCGGGTTGGGCCGCTCGAAGCCGAGGCTCGGCGGGATCACACCGTGCTCCATGGCCAGCACTGTCTTGATCAGACTCGCCACGCCTGCCGCCGTGTCCAGGTGGCCGATGTTGGTCTTGACCGATCCCAACCCGCAATAGCCTGTCCGGTCCGTGGCCGATCGGAAGACCTCCGTCAGGGCCTCCACCTCGATCGGGTCCCCGAGCGGCGTGCCGGTCCCGTGCGCTTCGACGTAGGTGATCGAATCGCCCCGGATGCCCGCAACCGCCTGGGCCATGGCGATCACCTCGATCTGACCCTCCACTCCAGGGGCGGTGTAGCCCACCTTGAGCGAGCCGTCGTTGTTCGTGGCGAAGCCCTTGATGACCGCCCGGATCGTGTCGCCGTCCTCGATCGCGTCGGCCAGGCGCTTGAGCACCACCACCCCGGCACCACTCCCCCCTACCGTCCCCTCGGCCCTGGCGTCGAAGGCCCGGCAGTGGCCGTCCGGTGAAGAGACCCCGTCCATCGGCGTCTGGCCCGCCTGGGGCAGCGCGATCGTCACCCCGCCCGCCAGGGCCATGTCGCACTGGAAGTTGAGCAACGCCTGGCAGGCCAGGCAGGTCGCCACCAGCGACGTCGAGCAGGCGGTCTGGACGTTGATGCTCGGCCCGGTGAGCCCCATCTTGAAGGCGACCAGCGAGACAAGGAAGTCCTTGTCGTTGAAGATGCGGATCTGGAGCGGCCCGGCGGCGGCCAGCACGTCGGGATGCGAGATGAGATTCCGGAGCAGGTAGCTGCTCATCCCCATGCCGCCGAAGATGCCAATCGACCCCCTGTAGCCGTCCGTGTCGTAGCCCGCCGACTCCAGGGCTTCCCAGGAGCATTCGAGGAACGCCCGCTGCTGCGGGTCCATGATCTCGGCCTCGCGCGGGCCGAAGCCGAAGAACGGAGCGTCGAACAGCTCGATGCCGGGCAGCACGCCGCCGGCGGGAACAAATCGGGGGTCGTCCAGCAGGACCGGCTCCACGCCGGCCGCCAAAAGCTCCTCCCGGGAGAGGAAGGAGATCGACTCGATGCCATCCCGCAGGTTGCGCCAGAACCGGTCGAGGTCGGCCGCGCCCGGGAAACGGCCAGCCATGCCGATGATGGCAATGCCTTCGGCGGTTTCTGGGGCCTTGTCGTGCGGCTGGCTCATGACATCTATGAAGTGCGGCGAATCTTCCCGAAGAAGCCCAAAGGGATCAAACGCGGGCGGGAACCCCGGAGCTTCACCCCCCCGGAGCCAGCGAATCCTACCCCAGGCTCCCGAGGTCTTCCAGGATCGCCGTCAAGGCCTCGGAGTCGACCTGATCCAACTCGTGCTGGAGGATGCGCTCCGCCAGCTCAGCCAGGGTTGTCGTCTCGAAGACCGTCTGGAGGCGCACATCGAACTGCCATTCCTCGCGCAACCGGCCGACGAGCTGGGCAGCCAGCAGGGAATGCCCGCCCAAATGGAAGAAATTGTCCCGCATCCCCACCCGCTCCCGGCCGAGCAGCGTCGCACAGGCATCCGCCAGCCACTCTTCGAACGGCGAGGCCGGCGCGACGTATTCCGGAGCGCCCGAACCGCTGTCCGGCCCGAGCTCCCAGCGCGCCAGGGCCCGACAGTCCACCTTGCCGGAGCTCGTGACCGGCAGGGCCTCCAGGAGAACGAAATCCGAGGGGACGGCGTGATCCGGCAGGCGCGTCCGCAGGAAGGTCCGCCAGTCAGCGGGCAGATCCTCCTTCCCCGCGGGGACGACGAACGCCACCAGCCGAGCTCCGCCGCGGCCGTCCTGGCGCGCCACGACCGCCGCGTCCCGTACTCCCGGATGCTGCCGCAGCGCCGCCTCGACCTCCCCGGGCTCCAGCCGGACGCCGCGGATCTTCACCTGTGCGTCGAGCCGGCCCAGGAACTCCAGCCGGCCGTCGGGCAGCCAGCGCACCCGGTCGCCGGTGCCATACATGCGGGAGCCGGGCTCGCCCCAGGGATCAGGCCGGAAGCGCTCGGCCGTGAGATCCGGCCGGCCCAGGTAGCCGCGGGCCACCCGCGGGCCGCCGATCCACAGCTCGCCCGCGGCGCCGATCGGCAGAGGCCGCAGGGCCGGGTCCAGCACACGGACAGCCGTGTGCCCGATCGGCCGGCCGATCGGCGGCAGCTCCGGCCGGCCGATCGCCTCCACCCGGCCGCCGGTGGTGACGACCGTCACCTCGGTCGGTCCGTAGAGGTTCACCAGCGGGAACGGAAGCTCAGCGGGCGGCCGGCACCGCAGCCGGTCGCCGCCCGTCTGGAGCACCCGAAGAGATGGCCCGAGGCCCGCGAAATCTTCGGCCAGCACCGCCTCGGCCAGCGGGGTCGGAAGGAACGAGACGGTGATCCGCTCCTCCGCCATCCAGCGCACGAGACGGCCGGGAGAGAGGCGGACCTCCTCCGGGGGGATGCAGAGAGCCGCGCCGGCCGTGAGGCAGGGCCAGATCTCCAGGACCGAAGCGTCGAAGACGGGAGCCGCCGCCAGCGAGCACCGGTCCCCGGGTCCCAGGTCGAAGGCCCGCCGGTACCACGCCGCCAGCCGCAGGAGGCCGGCGTGGTCGATGCAGACGCCCTTGGGCTCGCCGGTTGAGCCCGAGGTGTGGATGACGTAGGCCAGGCTCGAAGGATCGGCCTGCCGCAGCTCGATTTCTTCCCTATCGGGGAGCTGATCGTCCATCCAGACCACAAGCGGTGGCGGAGACGGCGGATCCTCACCCCCTGTCCCCCTCTCCCATCTCCCACCCGCCCAGCCCCGGGAGAGGGGGGACGTCGTTGATGCCTCTGTGGCGAGCTCACCAAACGGCTCCGCCTGCGTCCCCCCTCTCCCGGCGGGGGGTGGAAGGGAGATGGGAGAGGGGGACAGGGGGTGAGGTCCCCATTTCCACAAGCTCCGCCGCGTCAGCAGCACCGCCGGCGCCACCCGGTCCAGCAACGCGGCCCGGCGTTCAGGCGGATCATTGGGATCGAGCGGCACGTAGGAGCCGCCCGCCAGGAGGACCCCCAGCACCGCCGTCACCAGATCCGGAGACCGGTCGAGGCAGACGCCCACGAGCACCTCGGGGCCGACCCCCAGACGCGCCAGATGGCGGGCGAGCCGCGCCGCCTGATCGTGCAGCTCGGCATATGTCAGCCGCCCACCCTCCCAGGCCACCGCGGTGGCGGTCGGGTTCTCCCGTGCCCGTGCGGCGACGATCTCGTGGACCCCACGCCCTGCCGGCTCTGAAGCCACCGTGTCGTTCCATTCGACGAGGAGCTGGGCCTGCTCCGCCGCGGATAGGAGCGGCAGGTCTTCGAGCCGGCGCCCGGGGCCGGCTGCCGCGCCTTCCAGCAGCTCGCGGACCTGGCCGAGCATCCGGACCGCAGTGGGCTCGTCGAAGAGGTCGCTGCTGGCCTCCAGGAAGGCTTCGAGCCCCGCCTCGCTCTCGAGGAACGAGAGAGTGAGGTCGAACTTCGCCGTGCTCGCCTCGAAATCGAAGGGACTCAGGCGCAGGCCGGGCAGCTCCAGCGTTTTGAGCGGGGTGTTGTGCAGCAGGAGCATCACCTGGAACAGCGGAGCCCCCGCGGCGGAGCGTTCCGGCGCCAGATCCTCGACGAGCCGCTCGAACGGGAGGTCCTGATGGGCATAGGCACCGAGCGCCGCCTCGCGGACGCGGCCGACCAGATCGAGGAACGTCGGAGCGCCCGAGAGGTCGGTCCGGAGGGCCAGCGTGTTGACGAAGAAGCCGATCAAGCCCTCCAGCTCGGGGCGGGTGCGGTTGGCGATCGGCGTCCCCACGACGAGATCGTCGTGGCCGGTCAGACGGTGGAGCCAGGCCGCGAACGCGGCGAGAAGGACCATGAACAGCGTCGCTCCCTCGCGCCGCGCAAGGGTCCCCAGATCTGCCGCGAGCCGTGCCGGGAAGACCTCCTGGCGCACGAACCCACGCCCGCTCGGCAGCGCCGGCCGTGGCCGGTCGACCGGAAGCTCCAGGAGGGGCGGAGCGTCCGCCAGCCGCTCGTGCCAGTAGCCGAGCTGAGCTTCGAGCGTTGCACCGGTGAGCTGCTCCCGCTGCCAGACCGTGAAGTCCGCATACTGCACCGGCAGCGGCGGCAAAGGCGACGGCCGCCTTGCGGCCAACTCGGGATAGAGCGCCGCCAGCTCGTCGATCAGTACGCCGATCGACCAGGCATCGCAGACGATGTGGTGCATCACCATGAGCGCCGCGTGGTCCTCCGTGCCAAGGCGCAGCAGGATGCCATGCACCAGCGGACCGCGGACCAGATCGAACGGGCGCACCAGGATCTCCTCCCCCAGGCAGCGAACTTCTGGCCCCGGGTCCGGCAATGCTGCGAGATCGACCAGCGGCAGGTCGAACGGCGGACCCTCGACAATCTCATGGATACGCTGGAGCGGCCGGCCGTCGACCGTCGGAAACGTGGTGCGCAATGCTTCATGCCGCGCCACCACCGCGGTGAGGCTCGCCGCCAGCACCGCCCGATCGAGACGGCCCGTCAGGCGCACAGCGGCCGGAATGTTGTAGGCGGGATGCCCCGGTGCGAGTTGGTCGATCAGCCAGAGCCGCTGCTGGGCGAAGGACAGCGGGATCGGCCGTCCATCCCGCGGCAGCCGTCCGATTCCCTGGTTGACAACAGGACACGCCGGCACGATCCGCAGCGCCAGGTCGGCCGCGGCAGGTCCCTCGAAAACCGCCTTCAAGGTGAGATCGGACCCGAAGCTCTCGTTCAGCCTGGAGATCAGCCGGGTCGCCATGAGCGAGTCGCCGCCCAGATCGAAGAAGCTGTCGTAGAGGCCGACCCGGTCGAGCCCCAGCAGGTCCCGCATGGCCTCGGCGACTGCGCGCTCGCGGTCGTCGCGCGGCTCGACATGGGCGTTCGGGAGGCGCGGGCGGGGGCGGGCCGCCGCCCGCGCCCAGGGTTCACACCCTGGGCTACCCAGTCCGCCCTCCGGGCTCTCGAATCCTGGGTATCTCCAGCCCGGAGGGCGTCATTCGGTAGCCCAGGGTGTGAACCCTGGGCGAGGAGGGCCGGCTCGATCCAATATCTCTGTCTTTCGAAAGGATAGGTGGGCAGCGGGACTCGGCGACGGTTCTGTCCGGCCCAGAGGGAGGACCACTCCACACGGGCTCCGGCGAGCCAGGCCCGGCCCAGGGCGGTCAGCTCCTCGCGGGGATCCCGCATCTCCAGCAAGGGCGCCGGATCGATTGTCTCTTTGCGGGGCTCCTCCGCTCCGTCGAGAAAGCGCCGCGCTTCCAGGGCCGCGATCGCCTCCTCCCGGTTCCGGCAGACCACAGCCCGACGTTGGGCGAACGCCCTCCGGCCCACTTGAAGCGTATAGGCCACATCCGCCACCCCTGGGACCGCGGGCGTCCCGCCCGCAGGTTGCTCGCGAAGGAGCCGGACAAGATTCTCCGTCGCCCTCTCCACAGCCGTCTCCGTCCGCGCCGACAGCACCAGAAGCAGCCAGGGGGGCGCAGGATCGGAGGGCGCCAGCGCCGGCGCCTCCTCCAGCACCAGGTGAGCGTTGACGCCGCCGATGGCAAACGAGCTCACCCCTGCGCGTCGAGGGAAACCGTCCGTCCGCCACTCCCGCGCCTCGGTGGGCACATAGAACGGTGTGCTGGCGAAATCGATCTGCGGATTCGGCTGCTCGAAGCCCAGGCTTGGCGGGATCACCCCGTGCTCCATCGCCAGCACCGTCTTGATCAGGCTCGCCACACCCGCGGCGGTGTCCAGGTGTCCGATATTGGTCTTGACCGACCCCAGACCGCAGTAGCCCGTCCGGTCCGTGGCCGACCGGAACACCTCGGTCAGCGCCTCCACCTCGATCGGATCTCCCAGCGGCGTCCCCGTCCCATGCGCTTCGACATAGGTAATCGAATCGCCCCGGATGCCCGCGACCGCCTGGGCCATGGCGATCACCTCGATCTGCCCCTCCACCCCCGGCGCCGTGTAGCCCAGCTTCAAGGCCCCGTCGTTGTTCGTGGCAAAGCCCTTGATCACCGCGCGGATCGTGTCGCCGTCCTCGATCGCATCCGCCAGCCGCTTGAGCACCACCACGCCGGCCCCGCTCCCCGGCACCGTCCCCTGAGCGCTGGCATCGAACGCCCGGCAACGGCCATCCGGCGAAGAGACCCCCTCCATCGGCAGTTGGCCCCCCTGCGGCAGAGCGATCGTCACGCCGCCGGCCAAAACCATGTCGCACTGGAAGGTGAGAAGGGCCTGGCAGCCCAGACAGGCGGCCACCAGCGACGTCGAGCAAGCCGTCTGCACACTGATGCTCGGCCCGGTCAGGCCCATCTTGAAGGCCGCCAACGACACCAGGAAGTCCTTGTCGTTGAAGATCCGCATCTGAAGCGGCCCGGCCGCCGCCAGCACATCCGGATGAGAGATGAGGTTCCGCAGCAGATAGGTGCTCATCCCCATCCCGCCGAAGATGCCGATCGAGCCGCGATAGCGCTCGCTGTCGTACCCCGCCGACTCCAGGGCCTCCCAAGCACACTCCAGGAAGACCCGCTGCTGCGGGTCCATGATCTCGGCCTCCCGAGGGCCGAAGCCAAAGAACGCCGCGTCGAACAGATCGATCCCGGGCAGCACTCCACCGGCCGGCACGAACCGAGGGTCGTCCAGCAGAGCCGGCTCCACCCCGGCGGCCAGAAGCACCTCGCGGGAGAGGAAGGAGATCGACTCGATGCCGTCCCGCAGGTTGCGCCAGAATTGGTGGAGGTCCGGTGCGCCAGGGAAGCGGCCGGCCATGCCGATGAGGGCGATGCCTTCGGGGAGGTCGGAGCGGGAGGGGTCGGTCACGGCTTGGGCTGGTTACTTAAGCGGTTGGTCGGCGCTCGGCACAGAATAAGTGTCTCAATTTCGGCTCTTCAACGCGGCCACAGAGAGGCTGCACGCCGCGGGACCATTGCGAGTCACCGCAGTGAGCGTCCATGGTCCCGTGGTGGCTCCTGCCGGTGCCGCGGGACCACTGGGAGCCACCGCAGGGAGCGTCCAGGGTCCCGTGGTGAACCCTGCCGGTGCCGCGGGACCACTGGGAGCCACCGCAGGGAGCGTCCATGGTCCCGTAGTGAACCCTGCCGGTGCCGCGGGACCACTGGGAGCCACCGCAGGGAGCGTCCCTGGTCCCGTGGTGAAACCTGCCGGTGCCGCGGGACCACTGGGAGCCACCGCAGGGAGCGTCCATGGTCCCGTGGTGAACCCTGCCGGTGCCGCGGGACCACCGTGAGCCACCGCAGGGAACGTCTATGGTCCCGCGGTGAGACCTGCCGGTGCCGCGGGACCACTGGGAGCCACCGCAGGGAACGTCCCTGGTCCCGTGGTGAAACCTGCCGGCGCCGCGGGACCACCGTGAGCCACCGCAGGGAGCGTCCAGGGTCCCGTGGCTCATGCGCGAGCCGCACGGGGTCGTTCAGCCCCATCTCCTCGATGGACTGGACCTACGAGGGTCTTTTCAGGAGCCGCTCCACCAGGTGCTGGACGATCTTCGGGCCGTGGTCCCGGGAATTCTCGATGAAGATGCGGTCGGTGGCGGCTCCGGCCTGGAGGGTTCCGGCGACGTAGAGGCCCGGGACGTTCGACTCGCAGGTGTCCGGGTCGAAGGTGGGGATCAGCGTCCGGGGATCGACTTCGATGCCGCAACGCCGTTCGAAGTCCGCGTCCGGCCGGTAGCCGATCAGCACGAAGGCGGCCTGGGCCGGCAGGATCTCGGACCCTTCCGCCGTCTGGATCTCCACCCCCTCGCCGTCGCGGAAGGCGCGCACCAGGGAGTGGAACCGGGCCTTGATCGAGCCCTCTTCGATGCGGTTCTCGACGTCCGGCTTGAGCCAGTACTTGACCCCAGGCTTCAGGTGGGGGCCGCGGTGCACCATCGTCACCCGCGTGCCGTTGCGCCACAGGTCGACAGCCGCCTCGGCCGCCGTGTTGCCGGCGCCGACGATCACCACGTCGAGGCCATAGTATGGGTATGGCTCTTTGTAGCGGCAGTGGACCCAGGGGAGGTCCTCGCCCGGGACGCCGAGCCGCATGGGGTTGTCGAAATAGCCGGTGGCGATCGCCACCGCCCGCGCCCGCAGCGTCCGCTTCGCCGTGGTCACGGCGAATTCCTCGCCCTCCTTGCGGACCTCGCGGACCTCTTCGTAGAGGGCCAGCGGCACCTGGTAGCGGTCCACCACCATGCGGTAGTAGGCGATCGCCTGCCGCCGGGTCGGCTTGTCCTCCGCGATCGTGAACGGGAGGTCGGCAATCTCCAGCCGGTCGCGGGTGGTGAAGAACTCCATGAAGGTGGGGTACCCCTGGATGCTCGACACCAGCGGCCCCTGGTCCACGAGGAGCGTCGAGAGGCCGGCCCGCCGCGCTTCCGCTCCGATCGCGATACCGGTGGGCCCGGCCCCCACCACGAGAAGATCCAAGACTTCGCTCACGTCTCCCTCCTCCACTCGTAGAGATGATCGACCGGGCCGTGCCCGCCGCCCAGGGGATAGGCGGCCTTCATCGCGGCCTGCAAATACCCGATCGCCCCTTCCACCGCCCGCGCCATCTCGTCGCCCCGGGCCAGCCGCACGGCGATCGCCGACGACAGGGTGCAGCCGGAGCCGTGCGTGGCCCGGCTCGCGATGCGCGGGTGGGCGAAACGATGCCAATGTCCGTTGTGGAACAGGAGGTCCACCACCTCGGGCCCTTCCGCGTGTCCCCCCTTGGCGAGCACCGCCGGTCCCCGCCCGGCCAGCGCCTCCGCGGCCCGGCGCCGCTCGTCCTCGGTCCCCGCCGGCAGCCCGGTGAGCCGCGCGAGCTCCGGGAGGTTCGGCGTGACCAGGGTGCAGAGAGGAAGCAAATCGCCGGCCAGCGCCTCGACAGCGTCGTCGCGGAGCAACGGATCGCCGCTCTTGGCGATCATCACCGGGTCGAGCACGATCGGCATCCTCCAAGCGCCCCGGGCGCCCCGGGTGTGGACCCGCAGCCGGTCGGCCACGGCGCGGACGATCGGCGCGCTCGCCAGCATGCCGATCTTGACGGCGTCGACGCCGATGTCGTCGAAGACCGCGTCGATCTGGGCCGCCACGAAATCCGCCGGCGCCTCGTGGACCGCCCGCACCTCGCGGGTGTTCTGGGCAGTCAGCGCGGTGATGGCGCTCATCCCGTAGGCGCCGTGGGCGGCGAAGGTCTTGAGGTCGGCCTGGATGCCGGCGCCGCCGCCCGAGTCGGAGCCGGCGATGGTGAGGAGCCTGGGCGGAGTCCGGGGCGAGGTCTGCAGCTTAGGTGTCACGGCCGTGCGGGCGTCAGGCCGTCCTCGGTGCAGGCTGAGCGGCCCGGCGTGCGAGCAGCCATGCCAGGGTAGCCACGATCAGCAGAACCGCGAGGCTGATGACCTGCGCCAGGGTGAAGGGGCCGAAGAACCGGTCGTCCTTGGCGCGCAGGATCTCGACGAGGAAGCGCTCGACGGCGAGCAGCGCGATGACGATGAGGCTCACCATGCCGGGGCGCAGCTTCTTCCGGAAGAGCCACAGGCCGATGCCCAAGATGACGAGGCACCCAAACGTCTCATAGAGCTGCGTCGGATGGACGCGCAGCAGCGCGTCGTCGGGCACCGATGGAGGGATGTCGAGCCCGAACATCTGCCGCATCTCCCCCGCGGTGGTCGGCGGCAGGCCGACGGGGAAGGCGACGCCCCAGGGGAGGTCGGTCGGCCGGCCGTAGTCGTCGCCCACCAGGAAGCAGCCGAGGCGGCCGATGGCATAGCCGAGGGCCAGGGCCGGCGTCGCGGCGTCCATCATGGGCCAGGCGGGCAGCCGGCGGAGGCGCAGCGTGACCAGCACGGCGATCGCGCCGAGGATGAAGCCGCCGTACCAGACGAGACCCGAGCGGTCGAAGAGGAGGCGCCAGTCCGCATTGAGGATGGCGTAATAGACCTTGGCGCCGACGATCCCGCCGACGCCGGCGGCGAAGACGAGCGCGCTCGCGTCCTCCTCGTCGCCGATCCCCAGGCGGCGCATCCCCCACCGGAGCTGGAGATAGCTGCCGAGGAAGGCGAAGACCAGCATCACCCCGAAGGGGCTGATCGAGAACGAACCGATGCGGAAGAGCTCCTGGATCATGAGAGGGTGCCCGAAGGCGGCGCAATCCTAGCATGGCCCCGAGATACAATCGGCAACCCCATGATCACGACGATCACGGATACCACCCGCGACTCTTTCGCGCGGCTCAGGGAGCTGGTGCAACAGGACGGCCAGGGCGGTCGCTGGCTCGTCCTGACGCACGACAACCCGGACCCGGACGCGCTGGCCGCGGCCGCGATCCTGACCCGCGTGCTGCGCACCGCCCTCAAGCAGAAGGTCACCACGGCCTACGGCGGCATCATCGGCCGCGCCGAGAACCGCGAGATGGTCAAGAGCCTGCGGCTGCGGCTCAGCCACATCCGCAACCTCAGCCTGAAGCGGTACCAGCACTTCGCCCTGGTCGACACACAGCACAGGACCGGCAACAACCAGCTCCCGTCGCGGCTGATCCCGGACATCGTGATCGACCATCACCCGGTGCGGCCGAACACGCAGAGCGCATCGTTCTACGACATCCGGCCGCGCTACGGCGCCACGGCCACCATCCTGGGCGAATACATGCTGGCCGCGGGCGTCCGCCCCACCTACGCCGAAGCCACAGCTCTGATCTACGCGATCCGCTCGGAGACGCAGGACTTCGCGCGCGAGTACACCGGACCGGACAAGGCGATCTACGACCACTTCTTCCCGCTCGCCAACCACCGCCTCCTCGCCCGCATCCAGAGCCCGCGCCTGCCCCTCACCTATTTCCGCAACCTCCACGACGCCCTGGAGAACCTGGAGTCGGTCGACACCCTGGTCCTCAGCCATCTCGGCACGGTCGAGCAGCCGGACATCGTGCCCGAGATCGCCGACCTGCTGCTGCGGATGGAGGGCAAGACCTGGTCGCTCTGCACCGGGCTCTACGGCGACCGGCTGTACCTGTCGATCCGGACGACCAACACCCGAGCCGACGCGGGCGCGCTCATGCACCGCCTGTTGCGCCGACGCGGCAAGGGAGGCGGCCACGGCCGGACCGCGGGCGGATGGGTCGACCTGTCCAGGATTCCCGGCGAGGCCGACCGGCGCCGCCTCCAGCGCGACCTGGGCATCCGCTTGGCCAAGGAGCTCAAGAAGCAGCCGGAGAAGATCGCGAAGATGGACCTGCGCGAGGTGAGGCGCGAGGCCGAGGCTCCGCCCGGCATACCTCGACCACCGCGGCGCCCCGAGCCCTCCCCATCCCGGGAAGCCCACGAGCCCGCGATCGATCCGACTCCAGAAAAGTCCGCCGGAGAGCCGCGGGAAGGCGGCTCCTGACCGGCGTTCCGGCGGATTGGCCTAGGAGCTGGCGCCCGCTCCGACGAGGCTGAGGTCCTGGACCACCGCCTGCGCCTCGTCCAGCCGTTCCGCCGCGGCGTAGATCACCGCCACCGACTCTTCTTCCTGCACGAACCACGCGATCCCCATCGCCTCCAGGCGCGACGTCACCTTGGAGAAGAAAACCACGTCCCCGCTCGCGACAAGGGGCAGGAAGATGCCATCCTCTGCTCCGGCCCCGGCCTCATCGGCCAGCGCCGGATCCGACTCGAAGCAACCGCAAATCCCCTCCACCGACTCCAACCCACACACAGGGCAAACCATGCGATCCCTCCTGGGGCTCGGCTCTCGACCCATTCTGGGCCAACGAGAGCCGTCCGCACCACTCCCAACAGTGCCGCCAGCCCCCCATTCGGGGACGCATGAGCAGAATCGCCCCAGGAGTGCGCAGGAACGAAGCGGGAGTCAACCCGGTCCGTTTGCCGTCCCAGGGGATCAGCGTCGCATCGAAGGAACCGGGCAGGTCTTCCGGTACTCTTCGCCGGGCAGGAACTGCGCCCACTCGTCCCGCGTGAGGTTGCGGCCCGCCATCCGGCAGGCCAGGTCCAGCAGCTCGTCGAGCCGCAGGTTGCAACGGAAGACCTCGGTCGAGCTGACGGCGACCAGCCAACGGCTCTGCAGGCCGGATCCGGAGCTGAAGACGAGATCCTGGATGCGGCTTTCGTTCGTCTCCCACCGGATCGCCCTCTCGAGGGGCCGGACGAGGAGAGGCGCAAGAGCCCGACGACCCCTCCGCCGCTGCCGGTCGCAAGCCAGCCGTCCCGGCTGACGGCGAGGGCGGTGACCGCGCCGTTCGGCTCGTAGAGGAGCCGCGGCCGGGGAGCCACGGAACGAAGGCTCCCTTCCGTCGAGAAGGACAGGTCCCACACGCTCACGCTCTGGTCCCGGCTCGCGGCGGCCAGCCAACGGTCGTCCGGGCTGAAGGCCAGGGCCAGAATGTCGCCGTCGTGCCGGTAGGTGCGGGCGGGCTCGGCCGGGGCACCCCGGGCGCGGTTGCGGACCGCCGGCAGGTCCCATAGGCGTAGCTCGCCGCCTCCCGCCGCCGTGGCGAGCCACCGTCCGCCTGGGCTGAAGGCGGCACGGAAGACGCCCCGGTGCTCCCGCAGGCCGATCTGCGCAGGCTCCTCGCCCGCGGAAAGGTCCCACAGGTAAGCCACCTCCCCCTTCTCTGTTCTGCTCCAGGAGGCGAGCCAGTCGCCTCCCGGCCCGACGAGGACAGGGCTCTGGAGTCCGGAGAGCGACAAGCGACGGCTCTGGAGAGACTTCAGGTCCCAGAGCATGGCCTGCTCTCCGGGGAGTGCGAGGAACAGCCAGCGCGCTCCGGGAGCGAGGCTAAAGGCCTTCAGGTCGGCGGCGCCTTCCCACAGGGTCTGTGTGGAAGGTGGAAAGGAGAGATCCCGGAGGAAGACCCGGCCGGAGGAGATGATCACCAGCCGGCGGCCGTCGCGGGTGAACGCCACGGAATTCAGCTCCTGATCGGAGCTGAGCCGGCGCGCCCGGGGAGCAGAGCCCTCGCCCTCGAGCTTCCCAAAGGTTCATGCCGCCGAACTGGTCGAGCGTCGCGAGCCGGCGTCCGGAGGGATCTACCGCGGCGATTGCGGGGAACGCACCGAAGAAAGCCGGCTCGGCACGGCTCGGCACAGGCGTGGAAAGATCCCACAGGCGGACTCCCCCGTCCTCCGTTTCGGTGAGGAGCCAGGCGCCGTCGGCACTGAACCGCGCGGTGGTGACATCCCTTTCCGGTTGCGCCAGGGTCTCCCCCCGGCCTTCTGTCTCGTGGAAGTCCCGCACGACCGGCGGGCCCTCCGGGTCTGATAGGAGAACCCGGAGCCCCGAGGCGCTCAGGGCCCTCACCTGGGCCTGCTCGTCCTCGAGCAGGGCGCGCGGCCCGGCTCGCCCGCCGGGATCCCAGAGCCGGGGCGGCCCATCGTTCGTGTCTACGACCAGCGCACCGCGGGAGGTGAATTCGAGGAAGAGCACCTCCCCCAGGAAAGCTCTTGAGACGTCCTGCCCCGTCTGGAAGTCCCAGGCTCGCACCTCGCCCTCGGGGCTCGAAGCGGCGATCCAGCTCCCGCCGGGGCTCACGGCCAGCTTAGAGACACGCCGGAGGCCGCGCAGAGGCTCCGTCGCCCCCTCCGGACCGCGCGCGGTCAGCTCCCACGTCAGGACCGTGCCGTCCTCGCAGGCCGCAGCGACGCGGCGGAGGCCGGAGTCGAGCGCGGTCCGAGCGACCAGCCCTCGCGGGCAGCTCAGAGCGGGGGTGGGGCGGAAGCTCCCTCCTTCCAGACGCCAGAGCCGCAGCGCCCCGAACGGCGGAGCATCGAGCAGCCATTGGCCCTCGGGACCGAGGACCGGCCGCTCGATGGGTTGGCCGTCCGTGTCCAGAGGCTGCGGTGCGCTTCCGGAACCGTGATCCCAGAGCAGAGCCTGATTGCGGCCGGCGGCCAGCACCTGGCGGCCGTCCGGGCTCACCGCGACGGCGGTGAGGGTGTCCTGCATCCCTCTCAGCACCGCGGGTGCGCGCGCCATCCCACCCCGGCTGAACCTCCTCAAGCGGAGCGTGCCGTCCCTGTCGGCCGTCGCCAGCCAGCGGCCGTCGGCGCTCACGGCGTAGCCCGACGGCCATTCACCCGGTCCCGCGACCGGGTAGCCCTCGGAGCGGGCGAGCAGCCAGCGCAGGGACGACTCGGCTGCCGGGGGACGCTCCTGTCCGGCCTCTTGGGCGATCCGGGCTGCCTCGATGGCGAGCAGCAGGCCGCGCGAGGAGCTTGTGGCGCTGACGGCGCGCGCGGCTTCGGCGAGTTGCGCCGACTGGACGATCCGGCGCTCCCTTTTCTCGTTCGCCCAGGTGAGCCAAATCCAGGCGACGAGCCCCGTGAGCATCAGCACAACCAGGGCCGCGATCCAAAGGAACCGCTGAAGGCGCTTCTGCTCCAGCCGGGCGCGGCTGGTATCGACCAGGGACAGCAGGGCCTCCGAGGCCCCGATCTCGTCACGGCCGGCAGCAGCCAGACAGCGTTCGGCCTCGCGGAGATCCACCTCGTCGAGGAGCGCTTCCTCACCCCGCTTCCACCTGCGAGCCCTCTCCTCCAACCTCCGGCGTGTCTGCTCCGCGATCCCCCGCTCCCCCCGCCAGCGGCGATTGGACTCCCGGATGGGCTCGATGAAACGGTCGTGGGTCAGCTCGTACCAGCAGGCGCCGGCTCGCCACTCGCCGCGTATCAGGTGCAGGCGGTCCAGCTCGTCCATCACCGCGTTCGGGATGCCGCCGGTCTCCTCCTTGCCCCGGTGCACCATTCCCCGCGTGCCGCTCGGAGTGATCAGCTCCATCTCGAACCATCCGCGCAGGCGCCCCTCCTGAATCGAAGTCCCCTGTTTTGAAGCCTCCTGGTTCGGATCCTTCTGGACAGTCTCGCGGATGCACCGCTCGAAGAAGGCGGTCAGCGCCTCATCCACATCGCCGAAATCGCGCAGATGCTCGTGAGTGATCTCGGCGGTCCCGTCCGGCAGGTCCCGCCAGAGGCTCTGGCAGACCACCTGGAGCTGGACCGGCTCGGCAAACTCCCCTTCCTCCTCGATCCAGTCGCCGGATTCGCCCTGCACCTTGGCGCGCATCAGGTTCGTCACGAGGGCGTCCGCCACGCCGTCAGCAAACTGGGGCTCTCGGCCTTCAAGGGGCCCTGTGACCGCCTTCAGGGCCTCAGACCGGTGCAGCAGCCCGAGCCGGAAACGGCAGCGCAGCCTCTCGGGCATCAGCGAGGCATAGGGGTCCAGGTGGGCCAGGTACTCCTCGCGCAGGGAGAGGATGGTCCGCAGGAGGGGATCGGCGGCCAGCGCCTCGCCAAGCTGGCGGAAGAATTCCTTGCGGGCCTGCCAGGGGCCGGTGGTGAAGACCTCCTCGAACTGGTCGAAGACAAGCACGCGCGGGGAGGGCTCCTTTCCCCGGCGGAGCCGGTAGGGCCGCGCCTGCAGAAAGGCGGAGAGCGAAAGCCCGTCCAACCGTTGCGCGTCCGCGGTCTCGCCGGAGCAGCTCACCAGGGTATTGCGAACGTACGGATTTCCGGCCGCTCCGGGCCCGACGCCGACGCTTCCCAGGACGCGGATGCGGACTGTCGGGAGGACCTCGAATCCCTCCTGCTGCAGCCTCGGGAGGAGGCGGGCCTGGAGCAGCGAGGTCTTGCCGGCTCCGGATTGCGAAAAGAGCAGCACCGCAGCATGAGCGAAAGTCAGGGAGACGAGGTCGTCAGCCTCCCGGTCGCGGCCGAAGAAGCGCCCGCCATCCTTCTCCTCGAACGAGCGAGGTCCGACGTAGGGCTCACCGTCCACGGGTGTAGGCCTCCCAGCGTTCGCTCAGCTCGGCGACGAACTTCTGGCAGGTTCCCCAGTAAACATGGATATCGAGGTGCTTGTAGTATCGGTTGAGATAGCTCTGGACCTTCGCCTTTTGCTCGTCCGTGATCTCCTCCCCTCCGGGCACGAGTTGGACTGAGACATGACCCCGCTGGAGGCTCTTCTCCAGATAGACCACGAGACTCTGGTAGAGGACACGGAAGGTCCAGTCAGAGATCCGATATCCCAGGAAGAGGAGGGATGCCCCGGTCAGCGACCGGCGGACCCGAGGCGGCAGCAGCGCCTCGTCCCGGGTGACGCGAACCAGGAAATCGATATAGTCGTCTTCGGTGAGGACCAGCGACTCGCGAAGGTCAAAGTGGCCGTGGAGGTGAAAGACCAGCGGGTTGGCCGGGCTCGGTTCGAAGCGTGGCTCTCCATCGAAGACCGACGGCTCATCCCGGACGGCGGAGTTCCACCGGCAGACCTCGCGCCGCGGGTCCTTCTTCTGTCCCCGCAAGGCCTGGAACAGGAAGTTGTCGTAATTGGTGGTCAGATAGACTGGTAGAGGCAGTCTGGCGAGCACTCCGTGCGGCTCGTCCGGCTCGTCGAAGCTCGGAGGCGGGATCTTGCTCAGCCGCCTGGTAAGTAGGTCCTTCGGACGCATTCTGTTCCGAGTGACGGCCAGGTATTGGGCAACCCGCGCCAGGTCGGTACAGTCCTCGAGAGGGTATTCGTACTCGCGGGCCAGGTCCCGCGCCAGGTCGCTGGCCAGAGGCAACACTCCGTGGCAGGCCCCGGCGCCGAGGAACGGAGTGCACCTCCCTTCGTCGATACAATCCAGCAGCGTGCCCCAATCCAGTGAATCGGAGTCGTCCGTCGTCGTCGTCATTTCGACTCAGCTTGCCCGGAGGTCTGTCAGCCACTATACTTGAGAGTAAGCCGAAAGAAAAGGTCGCGCCATGAAAACTCTCGCCACCGGTCTGTGGACTCTGGCCCTGCTCTCGGTGCTCACCGCTCCCGCGCGCGCAACGGAGCCTCCGAGCCCCGAAACCGAGCCGCCGTCCGCAGAGCCAGCTTCCCAGCAGGACGAGAGCACCGAAAGCGCCACGCACCGGTGGGGCCTCTGGGAAGGGCATGTCGGCCTCGCGGCGAGCGGCGATTCGAACCCGAGCCTCCTGTCGGAGGACCTGAGCGTCAGCGTACCGACCTCCAACCAGACTGTCCAGGGGGCTGAAGGGGACGTGGCCGCAAACGTGGATCTGCGCCTGGCCCTCCACCGGCTCGCGAGCCAGGAGGAGGCACATCCCTGGAACGCGGGCTGGGCGGTCGAGGCACGGCAATCGCTCTACCAGGACCTCGACTTCCTCGACCTGAGCGAGCTCCCGGAGCACCGTCCAGCTCGCCTGGGGCAGGACCCCCTTGGGCTATCTCTCCGGTCCCCTCGGCCCGGCCCGGGTGCCGGTCGGCATGAGCCGCTTCGCGGCCCTCGTGCAGACCGGCGTGTCCTACACCCTCCTCGATGGCGACTCCTATCTGCGGACCCTTTCCGCTGCGGCCTCGCTGCGGCTGCGCGAGACGAGCACCCTGGCGACAAGGCTCGACGTCGAGCTCCTCGACCAGAGCTTCGCCGACGAGCCGGCCGTAGGGCAGCGCAGCGGCGAAGAGATCCGCCTGGGGCTCAGCCAGTATGTCTTCCTGGGCCGCGAGGACCGTTACCTACGGCTGGAAGCCCTGGGCGGCGAAAGGCGCGCCGGCAAGCCCTTCGCAGGCTCGCTCTTGCGCGGCGGCGCCGAGCTCGCCCTCCCCCTGTCGCGGTCCTGGACCCTCTCCCTGGCGGCGACCTGGCAGGAGGACGACTTCGATCATCCGGAGTCCGATCTCTTCGCCGTGTTCAGCCCGTTCGATCCGGAGTTCGAGCCCGGCGTCCGGGGCCGGCCACGGCGCGACACGGTCGTTCGTGGGCTCGCGGCGCTCTCGTGGGTGGTCTACGAGTCGCTCGTCGCGACCGCGCGCTTCAGTTGGGTCGAGCGGGACTCGAACCTCGGGACGCCGGCGACGCCGAAGGCCTACGACTACGACCGGACGATCACCTCTCTGGGCTTGAGCTGGAGGTTCTGAAGAGATGCTCGGCATGGGCCCCGCCGCTGTACCCGCGCTGCGACACCTCCTGGGCTGTCTCGTCGCCGTCCTTTCCTTCGGTCTGCCGCTCCAAGCCACCGATGGAGCTCCCACGGCAACACCCATCGCTACCGCCGCCTCGTCGAACCTGGGAGATCCGGACCTGGAGGTCGGCGTGATCCTCAAGGCCTCCGCCGACGCCGAGCTGATCCGCGGCAACCAACCCATGCCGGCCCAGGCGGGCCGGGGGATCTGGACCGGGGACATCCTCCGCACCGGTCCGGCGGCCGGCCTCCTCTTGCGGTTCGACCGGGACGGCGGAATCGAGCTTGGCCCAAGCAGCCGCATCCGGGTGCTCACCGCGGACGACTTGCCGGGCTGCCAGGGAAACCTCCAGGTGGTGTCCGGGGTCTCCCTGGAAGAGGGCATCCTTTGGATCCTGCACGATTCGACCAGCGGGCCGGGAATTGCCGCGGTGAGAACCACCAGCGCCGTGATCTGCCTGCTGGGGACCCGCGTCGCCGTGAAGGCTGATCCCCGCGGGACCACCCAGGTCCAGGTCTGGGAGGGCAGCGTCGAGGTGAGCCTCCGCCAGCCGGACGAGCCGCCGCCCCCGGGTAGTCCGCAAGGATTTCCAGACCGTGGTCGACAAGGGGCGCGACCCCGCTCCCCCCTATCCCTTGGGCGGCCGGCGCCCGGGTACCGAAGAGAGCGTGCTCGCGATCCTCGCAAACCTCCTGGGACCGATCCTGGACTCGCCTCTGCTGGAGGGGATCGACCCCGGCGGAATCTTCAGCCGGAGGTGACCTGATGCGATCGAACCATCCGTCCGTCCTGCTTCTCGCAACCCTCCTGCTGACCCCGGGCGCGGCCGGTGCGCAGAACTGCCCGGCGGACCTCGACCCCCTGGTCTCGGTGACGCGCCTCCTGGCGGATGACAGCTCTCTGCTCGGCACTTCCGTGGCCGTGGGCAGCGAAGGCCGTCCGGACACGGCAAACCTGATCCTCGTCGGAGCGCCGGCCGCGACCCGCGCCGGCGAGCCCGAGAAAGTCGGGGCCGCTTTCCTCTACGAGAGGTCCGGACCGGAGTGGGAGAGATCGGCCTCGGACTTCACCGACACCCAACCGGGCACGCGGTTTGGATGGTCGGTCGCCATCAGCCGTGACGGCAACCTGCTGGCCGTGGGCGCCCCGCTCGACGGCGACAAGGGGACCTCGGCCGGCGCTGTCCATCTCTTCGAGCGCAGCGGCGGCGGCTGGACCCGCGTGAAGCTCACCGGCAACGACACGACGGCCTTCGACGCGTTCGGCTTCTCCGTCGCACTGGGGGGCCCCAACGGACGGACCCTCGTCGTTGGTGCGCCCCTGCACGATGCCCTGGAAGGCCGGGGGAATTCGGGCGCGGTGTACGTGTTCGAGCGCGGCGATGGCGGCTGGGACCCGACCGCCAAGCTCACCGCGCCGGATGCCGAGAGGGATGACCAGTTCGGGACCTCTGTGGCGGTCGACATCCTCGGTGCGCGGATCGCGGCGGGAGCCCCCCAGCCGGAGCCGCGGGTCTCGGGAGACCCCTCGACGGGCCGGCCCGGCAAGGCCTATGTGTTCGAGCGGTCCCAGAGCGCCTGGAGCACCGCCGGCAGGCTCGCGGCCCAAGGGGGTCGGCCGTTCGACGCCTTCGGCTTCGCGGTGGCCCTGGCCGGGAGCACCGTGGCCGTGGGCGCCCCTGGGGCGGACGTCCAGGGAGACGCGGCGTCAGGCGCCGTCTTCCTCTTCACACGACGGGCCGGAGGCTCCTGGCCTTCGACGAGCCCTCCCGTGAACGTCTGCGACCGCGAGGCGGGCGACGAGCTGGGTTCTCCCTCTCCGGGGACAACGGAACTCTCGTCGCGGGGGCACGCCGGGACGACGGCCGGAAGGGATCGGTCTACATCTTCGAGATCAGCGACGACGGCGCCCGGCTCACGGCCAAAATTGATAACGTGACAGGCGTCGAGGATGAGCTGGCCGGTCGGTTGCTGTGCGGGAGGGGATCCTCGCGGCCGGCGCTCCTCTGGCCGACGTCGAGGGGACGGAGGATGCGGGTGCAGCCTTCGCCTTCGGTCTGGCCGGGCTCTCTCTGGCTCAGAGCTCCGAGATCCTGGTTCCGGGCACTGCGACATCCTACAAGACCACGGTCACGAACCGCAGCTCGCGCTTCCTGAACGGGGTCCGGGTGAGCCTCACGTTCGACCCCCGGCTCACCAGCGTCCGCATCACCTGCTCGTCAGGGAATCAGAACGCTTCTTGCTGCGAGAACGACTGCCGGGTCGATCCCGGCGGCGACACCCTCGTCGATGACCAGGTGGTCCTTCCTCCCGGAGCGGACGTCACCTATCTGCTCGAGGCCACGGTCCCGCCCTGGGTGCGAGGGGACGCGCGGAATGAGGTCTCAGTACGAGGCCCCGACGGCGTGGTCGATCCAGTCCCCGACGACAATCTTCTCTTCAAGCCTCTCCCCGTCAATCCCCGGGCGGACCTCACGGTAGATCTGGAAGCCGAGGTGGTGGATGGGGGCCCGGCCATCGCGGGACAGAGCAAGATCCTGTATACGATCACGGCGACCAACCAGGGGCCGAGCGATGCGACCCGCGTGGTCGTCACCGTCGATCTCCCGGGAGACCTCAAGCTCCTGTCGTCGGATCCAAGCCAGGGCACCGTTCAGACTCAAGCCGGAGGTCAGAAGATCCTCTGGAACGTCCGCCGGCTGACCGGGACCCCGGGTGCGGCTCCAAAAGCCACGAGCTCGACCCTGGGCATCGAGACCGAGGTGCTGGCGCGCGCCCGCGGATCACTCACGACCCGCACCTCCATCGACGGTGCTGAGCCGGACCCCTCGCAGGAACCGGACAGCGTCAAGGTAACCGTCGAGACGCGTTCCGACCTGAGAGTGGACCTGCACTTCCATTCTGAACCTATCGCAGGACAGGAGTTGCGCTCCACCCTCGGAGCGACCAACCTCGGGTCTAGCGACGCCGTCGGGGTCGTCAACACCTTCCTTCTGCCGGAGGGGGTTGAGCTCGTCTCACCCAAGCCCAATGGAGTGATCTCGTTCGATGGCACAACCCGCACTTTGCAGTGGCGGGTGGGAAGCCTGCCGGCGGCGGCCGGCCGCAACAGCGTCAGTCGGGAGGTCGTAACCAGAGTGATCTCGAGTCGTCGCGGGGTGCTCGAGCACACAGCCAGGGTTGAGTTCCCCTCTTCCGAGACCGACAAAGACCCCGATCTTCGCAACAACAGCGTGAGCCCAGACCCGCAGGTGAAGGCGGTCGCCACACTGAGCCTCGACGGGAGCGCCGCGCCTTCTCCGGTCGTCGCGGGAAAGGAAAAAGGCCTCCCGTACGTCGTAAAGGTCTGTAACGTCGACGGGCCGAGCGATGCCACCGATGTCGAGGTGAAGATCCCCGTGCCAGAGGGAATGGTCTTTGTCTCGGCGCAGCCTTCGGCCGGCATCTTCCCTTTCCCTCCCGGGAGCGATGTCTGGTCAGTGGGAACCTTGGAGCCGCACGACTGCGCCACAATCGATGTCACCCTCACTGTCCTGCCCGCGCGGAGGGATCAGCACGATTGGGAGCTCGAGGCGACGGCGAACGAAGCTCCGCGTGTCACCAAGCCGCTGTCCACCCGAGTGATCGGCCAAGCCGATCTGACGCTGTCGATCGCGGTTTCCCCCTCCCCTGCAGTCGCCGGAGGAAAGCTGATTTACAAGATCAAGCTGGAAAATGCCGGCCCAAGCGATGCCACCGAGGCGGTGGTCACGGTCACGTTTCCCAACGGGATCGAGCTCCCCGACGAACCCGCCGGGCGGTGTGGAGATCGACCGACAAACGGCCAAGTGGACGGTGGGTATTCTGCCCCCGAATCCGGGCCTTGCGGAGATCGAGATCCCCGTGCGTGTGACCGCCGCCCCGAGTCAGCTTCTGCTCGTCTCTATAGCCTCCGTGGAGGCCAAAGAGCGCGAGCCGGTCGAGCCGGAGCCAGGCCAAGCCGACGGACGGAGCACGAGAAACGAAACCCTCGTAACACGCGTCGCCGACCTGAGGGTGCATCTCGCGCTCGACGGAAATCCCGAGACGGTCCAGCGCGGAGAAAACGTCTCTTATAAGCTGACAGTGACGAACTTGGGGCCCAGCGATGCCAACCTGGTACAGGTCGAGGACACATTTCCAGCATTACTGTCCGGGATCGAATGGACCTGTGAACCGGTCGACGACGAGTCCAGCGCGAGCTGCGAAGACCAAGGGCAGGATGGCCTGTCGACGATTGCCTCCCTGCCCGCCGGGGCTTCCGTGCTCTTCGAGATCACCGGCCAGGTTCAGGAAGATCCGGATCACGTCCTCCCAGGCCCACTCTTCAATCGCGCAACGGCCACGGCCCTGGACGCGAGAGACCCCGACCCTGGCAACGACACCGCCGTCAGCGCAGTCTCCTTGCCTTCCGATTCGCCCAATGTCTCCGGCGTCAAGGTTGTCTCCGGCCACTTCGTGGAAGGGGGGCAGGTCGTCTATCGCATCGTCCTGGCGAACAATGGCCCGGACCTGCAACAGGACGATGCGGCCCAGCATGAGCTTACAGACGAGCTACCCGATTCTTTGGTCCTGCGCCACGCCGGAGCCCTTCAAGGAGGAGGTACAGTCCTTGTGGATGCAGGCGGCAGTACTGTCCATTGGGACGGAAGCATCCCCTCACACGGCATCGTCGAGATCGTCGTCTTTGCGACGATCAAGCTTCCACCAAATGCGGTCCTCCCAAGGGTCGTGGAGAATCAGGGGCAGATCTTCTACGAGGGAAACAGCGGTCAGGACGCCTCTGCCCTGACCCACGATCCCTTCGTGACTGGTGGGGATACGAAGACCCGGTTCACCGTCGAGGTCCCGGACACGAGGTGATCGTCAGTCCTCCTCCCAGGGGATCAGCGTCGCGTCCAGAGCATTGATCAGATAACGGAGCCCCGAGGGATCGAGCCGGTCGAGCTCGGCGCGGCGTCTGTCGAGGAGCTGCCGGGTGGCGGGCGAGAGATCGACTGCGGCGGCGGCCCGCTCTTCCATGCTCGCTGCCTTGGCTTTGGCCCGTTCAAAATGCTTCTGGAGCTCTGCGTTCTGTTGCGCGAGCTCCGCATCCGGCTGGGAGGTCTGGCTCGCCAGGACCCAGTCCTGGCGCTCGTAGTCCGGCAATGCGAAGACCAGCGCCTCGCGCCGGCGCAGGAAGCGCCATTCGATCAGTGCGACCAGCCTTTCGAGCTCCTCCGGACCCATACGCTCCCGCTCCAGCTCCTCGGCCAGAGACTGCACCACATCGTTCTGTGCCGTGACCCAGGCGGTGGATGCGGCGCCGGCACTACGCGCCGCAGTGAAGGGGTTCCCGGACAAACCGGCGGCTTGCGTTGTGTAGCGCTGGTATTGTCGTGCAGTTTCCCGCAGGCCCGGCTCCACACCTCGCCGCACCCGCAGAAAGCGATCGAGGTCCTCAGACGTCAGATCGACCTGGGCGAGGTTGTCGCCGCGGGTCCAGGGGTGCTGCTGGCCGATCGCCCCCAGACGGGTACGGAGCTGCTCGGTCCGCGCGACCTGGGCACCAACGCCCCCAAGGCCGCTCGCGACGAAGGAGACATAGCCGATCCCGAGCACGGTGATCATGAGGACGGCTGCCGCCGCGGCGAGCCCCATCTTCAGGCGCAGGCCAGGTGGAAAGGCGCCCTCGATCTCCGGCCGCGGCATCCGCGTGCCGGCGCGGAGGGACTTGGCGGCCCTGATCCACTTCCCGTAGCGCCGCTTGAGGTACCGGGGCAGGGCCGCGCTCTCGGTCGCGATCTCGGTGCGGAGCTGGCGGGCCTCCTGGGACTCCCCCTTTTGGAGAAGGATGCGGGCGAGGCGCACCTGCGCCTCGATCTTGCTCCGCCGTTCGATCACACGGCGCAGGACGGCCTCGGCCTCGTCGCGCCGGCCGCCCTCGTCGAGGCTGCGCGCCAGGGCGAGGGGGCCTTCGCCGAGCCGGGCGTCGGGCTCGATCGCGCAGAGCTTTTCGAGGAAGGGAGCCGCGTCGGCGAAACGCCCCTGCATCTGGAGGCTCTGGGCAAGGCCGAAGTTGAGGTCCTCGACCGCGGCGCCGTTCTCCTGGGCCTCGCGGAAATGCGCCTCGGCCTCGCGGTATTTGCCCAGGACGAGCAGCTCCTCCCCCGCTTCGACGAGGAGGCCGGGGCCGCGCCAGTTGGCAAGCTGCACCTGAATCTCGCGCAGGCGGCGCTTGGCCTGGAGCCGGCGAGCCACCCCGGGCGACATCAGAAGGGTATTGCGCGCGCCGAGCATGGGACTGCGCACCACGAGGAAGTAGGCGATCGGCCCGATCACCGGGAAGCCGAAGATGATCAGGCACCAGTACCAGCCGGCACCGACCCGGATGGAGTCGACGAGCGCGACCACGGCCAGGATCATCGGCAATCCGCTGAAGCAGCCGGCAAAGGCGAACAGACCGGAGAAGAGCTGCCCGAGGATCTCCATGAGACTCCTCCAGAAGATGTTTGAAAGGCTGCTCTATGGTATCACCGCCGGCCGCGGACGATGCGTTCCAGGAAACCCCGTCACGCGTCCGTCTCACGGGAGAGAAAGGAGGTGTGCTCGTGCCGCCGAGGTCATCCCGATTGAATCTCTTCTTCACCCTGGTCCTCATTGTGCTCAACGCCTTGGTGCTCGCCGTGCTCGTGCCGCCGCCGCCTCAGGCCGCCGCCCAGGCTCCTCCCAAACCTTTCGAGAGCACTCTCGAGGACCCGATTGTCCAGATCCCCGCGGGGGCCCAGGGAATAGACGAGTTGGCGGTGCGAATCAAGGGAACCGAGGCCGCTCCTGATGTCAAGCCGATCGATAGCGCGGGTCCCCTGTCAGTGACATTGACATTTATGCCACCCGAGAGGCACCAGCACGAGGACGCGACGCTGTGGTACATCCCGGTGACTGTGGCATCGTCGCAGGGAGCGAATCCCCTGCCGGCCAACTTGCTCCTCCGGCGTAGGTTGTCTATCTCGGGGAAGGAGCACACCTACTGGGTGACCAATCTTTCACCCAAAGACCTTTCCCTGACGATCATCCCGTCGGCTGAGAGTTGGTTGATCGACCAAGAGCCCGGGAAGGAGCAGCAGTGGTGCACTCCGATCCACGTCTATTCAGGAGACATCCCCGCGGCTGGAATCGGGCTGCTGAAGTCGACTCTGGTGGAAGGGAGCTCGAAGCGACGGCTCGGTCTCGACCACCTCCGCCTATGCTGGGAGACCGGCTGCAACGGACCGATCCACCTGCCTCCGCGCCGTTACACTCCTCTGCGGATCTGCCTCAAGGATACCTTCGAGGGACATGGTGAGTTCAGTGGCAAGCTCAGCCTGGGGACACAGCAGAAACCCGATCTTCAAACGATCGACCTCAACATCTATAAGACGAGCCGTGGCGTCCGTTGGCTCGGGATCGGACTGATCGCGGCGGGGGTCGCGCTCGGGTGGTTGCTGCGGGTCCTCTCCCGCAGCCGACTGGATCGACTCCAGGCGCTCATCCCTGCGGCGTTCCTGCGGGGAAAGGTCGCTGCCTTGAAGACAAGGATCAAGGAGCTGTTCCCATCCCCTCAGAGCCAGCCTGCCCTGGACTTGCCCTCGGTCAGGACAAAAGTCGAGGAAATGGAGCTTCTCTCTCTCGGACAAGACGCTGGACGCCAGGAGTTACATTCCGCCGAAGTGGCCCTCCCCGGTCGGCTCCCCTATGATTGATACTGTAGGTTACCAGACCTTCCTACAGGGCCTGGATGGCGCATTCCAGACCTACAGGGTCCTCGTTGAGGACGGCGCGGTCGAGGTGATGAAGCAAAAGGGGACGGCGGGAGACGCCCAGATCCACAAAGCCCTGGCGGACTTGAACAAGATCGCCCTCCGCTCTCCCCTGCCAAATCCAACCGAGGCCTGGACGGAGGTCCAAAGTATTCTCGCCAACCTCCAGCCCCCGGCGCGGCGTGCCCTGATGCAGGCGCAAAACCCACCCCAACTGACCTCCGAGGAGATCCAGGTTCGGATCCAGCGCCTGAGCCCCGCGGCCTGGCTAGCCTGGGGGCTGATCACCGTGCTCTCGGGAATTGCCGTTCTGATCCTCCCCGATCCGGGCTTCGGCACCTTGCAGGACCTACTCCTGGCCTTCCTCTGGGGACTCGGGATCTCGACAGTGCTCCAGCAGCTCACTCCCAGCTCGGTGAGCACCGCCCTAGGATTTTCGCTGGGGAGGCCTTGAAAAGCCGGCCAGAAGGAATTCGTGGTCGCCGCCACAGAGAGGGACGGAGCTGGCTCAGAAGTCGTCGATGACGGGGCCTCCCGAGGAGGCCGCCGCCGAGATCCGGCGGCGGCTCGGCCTCGCGGCGGAGCCCGGCTGATCTAGCGCCAGCCGCGCACGATGCGTTCGAGGGAGCGGCGGTCGAGCCGGATCTTGGCGACCGGCTTGCCGTTCCGCAGCAGGACGGGTACGACATCCGTGTACCGCTCTCGGAGGTCCGGCTCGGCATCCACATCACGGAGCGCATAGCCGAGCCCATGGGTGGGCAGGACCGCGTCGAGCAGGTCCGCCATCTCGTCGCAGAGATGGCAGCCGGCGCGGGTCACCAGCTCATACCGGGCGGGGGGGACGGGGCGGCGGAAGAGCATGAGGTACCGCCATCCTCTGGCTCAACTCTACCCCTCGGGCGGGACCAGCGGCTCGATCTGTCGGAGCAGATCCGGGATGTCGTCCCGTACTGTCTCCCAGACTTTCTCCATGTCAACCCGGGAGTATTCGTGCACTAGCCGATTGCGCATGCCGACCACCTGCCTCCAGGGGATTTCGGCATGGGCGGCTCGAAAGGCCTCGGAAATTCTGTTGGCCGCCTCCCCGATCACCTGCAGATTGCGGACGACGGCATCCTGAATGAGCGGCGTATCCCGGAATTCGTCCCAGGACAAGCTCTCCGTGTACCGCAGCAGCTTACGGGCCGCGATCACGATATCCAGGAGATAGGCGTCATCCCGCCACATAGATGGGCAGGAGACTGCCGAGGATACGGTTGCGGCGGATGTAGTTCTCACTGCGCTCCACCGCCTCGCGCTCGACCAGATCGATCTTGCGCCCCACAATCCTTTCGAGCGCCTCTTGCATCTCGACCATATCGAAAAGACTCCAACGCGCCTCGGGGGCAAAGGCGACCAGCACGTCGATATCGCTCCCGGGACGGAAGTCGTCTCGCAGGACGGAGCCGAACAAGGCGAGCTCGCGAACCTTCCAACGACGGCAGAAATCTTCGAGGAGACGCTGCGGAAGAGCAATCGGTAGAATGGCCATGGTCCTGATTCTACTGCCGGCCGCCCGCCGTGGTCACTCCCACTCGATCGTCGCCGGGGGTTTGCTGGTCACGTCGTAGACGACTCGGTTGACCCCCTTGACCTCGTTGACGATGCGGTTGGCCACGCGGCCCAGGAGGTCGTAGGGGAGCGGGCTCCAGTCGGCGGTCATGAAGTCCGGGGTCTCGACGGCACGGAGGGCGATCACGCTCTCGTAGGTGCGGTAGTCGCCCATCACGCCGACGCTCTTGACCGGCAGGAGCACGGCGAAGGCCTGGCTCACCTTGTCGTACCAGCCGCTCTCGCGCAGCTCGTTGAGGAAGAGGGCGTCCGCCTCCTGGAGCAGGGCCACCCTTTCGGCCGTGACCTCGCCGAGGATGCGCACCGCGAGGCCGGGGCCGGGGAATGGATGCCGGCCAAGGATCTGCTCGGGGAGCCCCAGCTCGCGGCCGAGCTGCCGCACCTCGTCCTTGAAGAGGAAACGCAGCGGCTCGATCAGCTCGAAGCCCAGCTCCGCCGGCAGACCGCCGACGTTGTGATGGGTCTTGATCACCGCCGACGGCCCCTTGACCGAGACCGACTCGATCACATCCGGATAAAGGGTCCCCTGGGCGAGGAAGCGCGCCCCCTCCAGCCGCTGCGCCTCGTCCTTGAAGACGTCGATGAAGACTCGGCCGATGGTCTTGCGCTTCTGTTCCGGGTCCTCGATCCCGGCGAGCTCGCCGAGGAACCGCTTGCTCGCGTCCACCGCCAGGACCGGGATGCCCAGGCCGTCGCGCAGGCTGCGCATCACCTGCAGGGCCTCGTCCTTCCGCAACACGCCGTTGTCCACGAAGATGGCGGTCGACCGCTCCCCCACGGCGCGCTGCAGGAGGGCGGCGACCACAGAGGAGTCGACGCCTCCCGAGAGGGCGCAGATCACCCGGTCCTCCCCCACCCGCTCGCGCACGACCCGGACCGCCTCTTCGAGATACGAGGCCATCCGCCAGTCGCCGCGGGCGCCGCAGATGCCAAAGAGAAAATTGCGCAGAATCTCGCCGCCCGAGACGGTGTGCGACACCTCGGGGTGGAACTGGATGCCGTACAGGCCCCGCTCCGCGTCTTCGAAGGCCACCACCGGGGCGTTGCCGGTGCTCGCGGTCGGCCGGAACCCCGGCGGCAATTCGCCCACCCGGTCGCCGTGGCTCATCCACACGGTCTCGCAAGCCGACAACCCCTGGAAGAGCCGGCCCGGATCGGTGATCGCGATCTCGGCCCTACCGTACTCCCGCCGGTCCGAGCCCTCGACCCCACCGCCCAGCCGGTGCGCCATGACCTGCATGCCGTAGCAGATCCCGAGGACCGGTATGCCGAGGCGGAACATCTCGGGATCGGCGTTCGGGGCGTCCTGTTCGTAGACGCTCTGCGGCCCCCCCGACAGGATCAGGCCGACCGGCCGCCGCCGCCGGATCTCCTCGACTGACAGGCTGAAGGGATGCACCTCGCAGTAGACACGGTTTTCGCGCACCCGCCGGGCGATGAGCTGGGTGAACTGGCTGCCGAAATCGAGGATCAGGACGGTCTGGTGGTCCGCTTCGAGGGTCGCGGAAAAGTCTGTGGTCTCGGGCATGGGGCGAAGGGTCTCCTACAGCTCGGTCTCGGATTTGAGGCCGCGGGTCATCAGCTCCTCGACGGCCTTGCGCGGGTCCTTGCCGTGATACATGACCTGGACCATCTGCTCGGTGATGGGCATCTCGACGCCGCGGGCCGCCGCCACCCGGGCCACGGAGACCGAGTTGCGGATCCCCTCGGAGACGAAATGGGTGCCGCCTGTGATCTCGGCCAGGGTCTTGCCCGCGGCCAGGTCGAGGCCGGTGCGCCGGTTGCGCGACAGGCTGCCGGTGCAGGTCAGCACGAGGTCGCCCAGCCCGGCCAGGCCGGCGAAGGTGCGCGGCTGGCCGCCATAGGCAATGCCCAGACGGGTGATCTCGTGGAGGCCGCGGGTGATCAGCGCCGCCGAGGTGTTGGCGCCGAGGCCGAGGCCGCTCACGGTACCGGCGGCGATGGCGATCACGTTCTTGACCGCGCCACCCAGCTCCACCCCGACGACATCGGACGAGGAATACAGGCGGAAGACGGGGGTCGACAACGATTCACGGATCTCGGTCGCGTAGGCAGGATCGTCGGAGGCGATCACCGCGGCCGTCGGCATGTTGCGCGCCAGCTCGGCCGCGAAGGTGGGTCCCGAGAGGCAGGCGAAGCGCAGCTCGCGGTCGGCCGCCACCGCCTCCTCGAAGGCCACCTGGCTCATCCGCGCCAGGGTCTCGGTCTCGATCCCCTTGGCCGCGGAGACGATCCGCACCGGCCCGCCTCCGGAGTGGACGCGCAACAGGCCGCGCAGCACGTCGCGGAACCCGTGCGACGGCGCGGCCACCAGGACGAGCTCGCAGCCGGCGACCGACTCCAGGTCGGCGGTCGGCTCCACGTTCGGCGGGAACGTCACCCCTTCGAGATAGTCGGGGTTGGCCCGCTCGGCCGCCATCCGTTCCACCAGCTCCGGATTGCGCGCCCAGAGCAGGACGCGGTGGTTGCCCGCTCCTGCAAAATGGACGGCGAGGGCCGTGCCGAAGGACCCGGCGCCCAGGACTCCGACGTCCTTCGGAAGACCGTTCATGTCACGCCTCCACCTTGCGCTCGCCCAGCCGGGGCTCGCTCCCCTGCCGCAGGCGGTCCAGATTGGAACGGTGCTTGACCACGACGAGAAGGGCGATCCCGGCCGACGCGGCGATCAGCCAGGGGTCCGGACCCTCGACCCAGCCCAGCCGTTGGCCGGCCCAGGCCAGGACCGGGACCGACGCGGCGGCTGCCATGGAGGCGAGCGAGACGTAGCGCTTCCAGTAGACGACCAGGACGAAGACGATCAGGGCCACGAACATGGCCGCGGGCGCGAGCGCTCCCAGGGCGCCGGCCGAGGTCGCCACCCCCTTGCCGCCGCGGAAGCCGAAGAAGACGGGGAACACGTGCCCGAGCACCACGGCCACCGCGGCGCCGCCCACGACCGGAGGCGTGGCGCCCACGGCCCGGGCGACGACCACGGCCGTGATCCCCTTGGCGATGTCGAGCAGCAGGGCGAGGGCCGCGGCCTTCTTGCCGGCGGCGCGCATCACATTGGTGGCTCCGGCATTGCCGCTCCCCACGGTGCGCACGTCCATGCCCTCCTTCGCCTTGACGATCAGATAGCTGAAGGAGATCGAGCCCAGGAGGTAGGCCCCGAGCACAAGGGCCACGGAGAGGCCGGAGGTCATGCCGCCTCCCCCTCCAGCGGAAAACCTTCGACCACGCTGTAGCGCGCGCCCCGCGGGCTCAGCTTGCTCTCCATGAGGACGCCGCGCTCGGCCGTCCAGGGCTGGCCGATCGTGCCGGGGAAGGCGGCCACGAGCTTCTCCGCCGCATCGCGCGGCCAGTTGGGCTCGCAGCGGGCGAGGGTAACATGGGGATGGTACGGACGGTCCTCCGGCTCGAAGCCGATGGCCTCGACCGCGGCCTCGGTGGCGTCCTTCTGCAGGGCCTCCAGGTCCTCCGGGCCCTCCATCCCGAGCCAGGCCACCCGGGCCGGGCGCCGCGGCGGAAAGGTGCCGGCTCCTTCGAGGCGCAGGTCGAGCGGCGGGTGCTGCGCAAAGGCTTCGCGCAGCCGGGCGGCGAGGGCCGGCACCTTCGCATCCTCGACCTGCCCCAGGAACAGCAGGGTGAGATGGAGGATCTCGGCATCGACCCAGCGGGCGCGCGGCAGCCGGTCGCGCAGCCCCGCCACCCGCCGCCCCACCTCGCGGCGGACCGCCTCCGGAATCTCCAGGGCGACAAAGAGCCTCATGACCGGACCGGGATCCCCAGCAGGCGCCGGCGCAGCATCTCGAGAGCGAGCTGGCTGGCGTGCAGGCGCACCCGCTCGCGGTCGCCCGGGAAGCGCACCTTGCGGTGCCCGGTCCCCTCCCCGCCTGGGCCGGCGAGCGCGATATGGACGGTGCCCACCGGCTTCTCCTCGCTGCCGCCGCCGGGTCCGGCAACGCCGGTGATGCCGATGCCATAGTCGCTGCCGAGCGCTTTGCACACCCCCTCGGCCATGGCGCGCGCCACCGGCTCGGAGACCGCGCCGTGCTCGGCCAGCAGCTCGGGAGGGACCCCGACGAGGCGTGTCTTGAGCTCGTTCGAATAGGTGACGGCGGCCCCCAGGAAATAGTCGCTGCTCCCGGCCACCCGGGTCACCCGCTCGCTGACCAGCCCGCCGGTGCACGACTCGGCCGTGGCCAGGGTGGCGCCGGCCTTCCGAAGCAGCTCGCCCACGACCGCCTCGAGCGTGTCCTCCTCGCGGACTGCGTAGACCGCATCGCCGATCAGGCCGGAAAGCCGCGCCGACATCTCTGCGAGCCGCTGGCGCCGCTCGGTCTCCGGCCCCTCCGCGGTGGCGCGCACCCGGATGTCGCTCGGGCTGGCGAGGACCGTGATGTTCTCCCGCCCGAGCTCGGCGTAGGCCGGGAAGATCCGTTCCTCGACCGCCGATTCGGGCAGGCAGGCGACCTTGAGCGTGACGGTCTCGCGCGCGGACCCGCCGGAGCGCTCCGCGAGCCAGGGCACGAGATAGGTCTCGATCATCCCCTCCAGCTCGGAAGGGACACCCGGGAACAACCAGAGGGTCGAGCCCTCGCCCGAGATCCGCTGCCCGGGCGCGGTGCCCCAGCGGTTGGGAAGCACCTCGGCGTCCTCGACAATCAGAGCCTGCCGGCGGTTGACCTCGGGCATGCGCAGGTTGTGCTCGCGGAAGCGGCGCTCAATCGTGGCGAGCACCTCCCCGTCGAAGCGCAGCCCCCTGCCAAGCGCCGCCGCCGCGGCCTCGCGCGTCACGTCATCCGCGGTCGGCCCGAGCCCGCCGGTGACCAGGACGACGTCGAACCGCGCCAGGAGGCGGCGGATCTCGCCAGCGAGCTCGTCCTCGGAATCGCCGACCACACCTTTGTAGCGCAGCTCGGCGCCATAGCGATCCAGGGTCCGGGTCAGCCGCAAAGAGTTGGTGTCCAGCCGGTCGGTCCCCAACAGCTCGGAGCCGACCGCAAGGATGGCCGCCTTCATGGGGCGGGATGATATCGCAGGGGTGGGGTTTGACTCCCGTTTGACTCTCCTACCGCCCCGCCTTTACGATTTCCTGCTGTATGCGCCTACTCCCGGTCGTCCTCGCCTTCTGTCTATCCGTGTCCCCGGTCGTCCTCCAGGCCGAGCGCGCGCCCGTGCTCCTCTCCCCGAGCGGCGAGGCGCGGATCGAGCTTGCATCCGGAGAGCGGATCTCCCTGAAGCTTCCGGCCGGAGCCGCGCTGGAGGCGACGGCGTCCCTGGAGAGCGGCTGGATTGCGGCGGGCACCCGTCCCTTGCCGGAGACGGATGGCCAGCGCGACCTCGTGCTCTTCCGCGGCGAAGGGCGCACAGTCCTGGAAATACCGGTCCCTGCGGGGCGCGCCGCCGCGCTGCGCCAGGAGCCGCTGCCCCTGATCGAGGACGGTCGACTGGCCGGCCTGGTCTGGCTCGAGGGCAACAGCCGGCGGTCGTTCGGCGTGCGCTTCGCCGCCTGGAACGGCGCCGGATGGGATGAGCCGCGGCCGATCGCCGCGCCTGGTCCGGGGAGCCAGCTCGCCTTGACTGCCGCACGGCTCTCCGATGGCTCCTGGCTCCTCGCCTGGAGCGCCTTCGACGGCCAGGACGACGAGATCGTCTGGAGCCGCGGCCGGGATGGGGCCTGGAGCAAGCCCCAGCGAGTGGTGGCCGCGGGCAACGAGGTGCCGGACATCACGCCCGCTCTGACCACTGCCGGCCGCGGTGCGCTCCTCGCCTGGAGCCGCTTCCAGGCGGGCGAATACCGCGTCGTGGTCTCCCGCTTCCAGGGCGGTACGTGGAGCCGGCCCGAGCCCGCCGGCCCTGCCGGCTCAGACTTCCCGAGCTTCGAGGCTCGCGATAAGGGCGAGCCCCTGCTGCTCTTCCGCACCGCCGTGCCCAGCGGCTGGATCGCCGTCGAGCTCGATACCGCCGGCCGTCCCGGACGCGCCGCGGCGATCGCAGTTGCCGAGCGCTCCCGTCCCGTCATCTCGGCAGAATCCGGCGCCGCCTCGTTCCGTTGGCCGGCAGCCAGGATCGAGCGCACCGTGGACTGGCAAAAGGTCTCCCGAATGGAGCGCAAGCCGTGAGCCGCCGTCCTCTCGCGCTGGCCACCCTCGCGCTCCTGCTGCCGGCAATGACCGCGGCGCAGACCACGCCCAGGAAATACATCGCGTTCGGCGACAGCATCACCTTCGGGGTCGGCGACTCGCGGGCCCAATCGGGATACCCGCCTCAACTGGAGACGCTCCTGACCTCGCGCGGCCAGTCGGCCGACGTGGTGAATGCCGGCGTCAGCGGTGAGACCACCACTCAGGGGGTGTCGCGGATCAATTCCGTCCTCAATAGCGCCGGCGTGAGCGCGGGCGACGTGCTCCTGCTCATGGAGGGGACCAACGACGTCAACGACAGGGTCTCCAACGAGACCATCGTGTTCAACCTCGACACCATTGCCGACCGGGCCGAGGCGCGCGGCCTGTCGGTGGTCCATGCCACCTTGGTCCCCCGCCTCCCGAGCGCGAACTTCGACGGCAAGAACCAGGTGACCGAGGAACTGGCCGGCGCCATCCGCGAGCTCGCCTGGTTCACGGAGAGGCGCCTCGCCGACCCCTTCGAGGTCTTCTTCCGGCAGACCGACGACTTCACGAAGCTCTACGTCGGCGGCGTGGACAAGCTCCATCCCAAGAACGACGGATACGACCTGCTGGCCCAGATCTTCGCCGACGTGCTCACCAACGTCGACAGCGTGCATCCGGTCACCGGCGAGGTCCAGCCGCCCAATGGCGCCCCGCGCGTGCCGGCCACCACCCCGCTCCAGATCGACGTCTACGACTTCGGCGCCGGGATCGACCTCGCCTTCACCAAGCTGCTGATCAACAACCAGGTCGTGGACACGCCGCTCACCGGCAGCCCTCGCAAGCTCGAGATCCGGTACACCCCGCCGCAGCCCTGGGTGGGAGCGGTCGAGGTGGGCCTTCGCACACGCGATACGGCCAACCCGCCGCATACGATCGAGCGGATGGTGGCGAAGTTCGAGATCGCAGGGGCCGTCTTCCTCCCGGGGGACATCGACCGCGACGGCCGGGTCGACGGCGCCGACCTCCTCGCCCTGGCCCTGCGCTTCGGCGCGCGCCAAGGGGACCCCCGCTTCAACAACTCCGCCGATTTGAACGGCGACGCCATGATCGACGGCAGGGACCTTGCCCAGCTCGCGATGAACTTCGGCAGGCGATCGTTCTGAGAGATGTCTGGAAACTCCTGCGCGAGTCCTGGCCCCTCACCCCCGGCCCCTCTCCCATCCGCACTCACACCCACCCGGGAGAGGGGAGCCCCCACCCAGGAGCGTCCTGACAGTGTGATC
>CAWJGT010000019.1:0-534190 GCA_963842525.1 uncultured Holophagales bacterium | reverse complement strand
GCCAGCGCGTCCTCCAGGCGCCGGAGCGCCACCACGCCGACGCCGCTGCCGTAGACCGAGCCGTCCGCCTCGGCGTCGAACGAGCGGCACTGTCCGCGCAGCGAATCGAGCCCGCCCGGCGTGTAGAGATAGCCGGATTTCTGCGCACCTTGATCGACACACCGCCGGCGAGCGCCAGGTCGACTGGTACGAGAGCAGGCTCTGGCACGCCAGGACCGTGGCGACCAGCGACGTCGAGCAGGCGGTCTGCACGTCGAGGCTCGGCCCCCGCAGGTCCAGCTTGTAGGAGACGAACGTGGTCAGGTAGTCGCGGTCGCTGCCGATCGCCACCTGGTAGGTGCCCACCGTCCGCAGCAGCTCCGGGTTGCTCAGCAGGTTGCTCAGGAAATAGCTGCTCAGGGTCACGCCGCCGAAGACGCCGATCGGCCCGGGGAAGCGGGCCGGATCGTAGCCGGCATCCTCCAGGGCATGCCAGGCATGCTCCAGGAAGAGCCGGTTCTGCGGGTCCATCAGCTCGGCCTGGCGCGGCGCGATGTCGAAAAACCCCGCGTCGAACAGGTCGGCGTCCTCCAGGACCCCGCGCGCCTTGACATAGCTCGGGTTGGCCAGCACCTCGGGCGGCACCGGGACCTCCAGCTCGTCGTCGGCAAAATAGGAGACGCAGTCGACGCCGTCCCGCAGGTTCCGCCACAGCTCCTCGACGTCCCTGGCGCGCGGAAAGCGGCCCGCCATGCCGACGATGGCAATGCCTTCCAGGCTCCCCATGTCACTCATGAGGGCCGCTCCTCCGGCATCTTCCGGCGCGCCAGCGCCGCCTCCTTCTCCGCGCCCGACATGCCGCGCAGGCGCAGCAGCACGCGAGCGACGGACTCGCTGCGCCCGGGCGTGGCCTCGCGCGCCAGCACCTGCCGCGCAAAGGCGGAGACCGTGGGCGATTCGAAGAGAGCGCGCAGGGGCAGCTCCGCCTGGAACGTTCCGCGCACCCGGGAGATGAGCTGGGTGGCCAGCAGCGAGTGCCCGCCCAGCTCGAAGAAGTTGTCGTCCGCGCCAACCCGCTGCCCCCCCTCCTGATCACCCAGCCCGAGCACCTCGGCCCAGAAGCCGGCCAGAAGCTCCTCGACCGCGGTCCGCGGCGGCACATAGTGCCGATCGGGACCGGCGAGGTCCAGCCGCTCCTCCAGCGCCTGGACGCCCAGGCGGGCGAGGGCCTGCCGGTCCACCTTGTCATGCGGGGTCAGGGGCAGCGCGTCGAGCAGCAGGCCCACCGCGGGGATCATCGGCTCGGGCAGCCGCTCGCGCAGGAAGGCGCGGAGGGCGGGCCAGGTGGGGGACCCCCGCGCTCCGCCGGGGCACGACCAGGGCGACCAGGCTCGCCTCGCCGCGGCGGTCCCTGGGCACCGCCACCACGGCCTCGCCGACCTCGGGATGGGAGGCCAGGGCCGCTTCGACCTCCGCCGGCTCGACGCGGAAGCCGCGCACCTTGACCTGCTGGTCGATCCGCCCCAGGAACTCGACCGGCCCGCCGGGCCGCCGCCGCACCAGGTCGCCCGTGCGGTAGAGGCGCTCACCCGGCGCGTCGCTCTCCCCCGCGAACGGGCTCGGCACGAACCTCTCGGCGGTCAGGTCCGGCCGGCCCAGGTAGCCGCGCGCCAGCCCCGGGCCGCCGGCGAGCAGCTCGCCCGGAGCCCCCGGGGGGACCGGCTGCAGCCAGCGGTCGACGATGTAGATCCAGGTGCCGGCGATCGGCCGGCCGATCGGCACCGACCGGCCCGGCGGGATCGGCTCCCGCACCGTGTGGCAGCAGGTGTAGGTCGTGTTCTCCGTCGGGCCGTAGCCGTCGATCATCCGGCAGCCGGGCAGCTCCGCGAGCACCCGGTTCACCGCCTCGCGCGACAGGACGTCGCCTCCCGCGAGGAGCTGGCGCACACCGCGCAGGGATTCGATCCGGCCCTCGGCCACGCGGTGGAACAGGCCGGCGGTCAGCCAGAGCATGGTCACGCCGTGCCGCGCCAGAATCGCGTCGAGCTCTTCGAGCGACGGCGCCTCCGGCGGGGGGAGGACCAGGCGGCCACCGTTGAGCAGCGCGCCCCAGATCTCGACCGTGGCGACGTCGAAAGCCGGCGCCGAGAGCTGCAGGATCACCTCCTCCGGCCCGAAATCCGCGTAGTCGGCGCCCCGCACCAGCCGCACGATGCCGTCGTGGTCGATCCCCACCGTCTTGGGCCGCCCGGTCGAGCCGGAAGTGAACATCGCATAGGCCAGACGGCCGACGTCCGGACCCGGCAGGTCGGTCTCCGCCTGAGAGGGTGTTTGGAAAATTCTGCTGCCGACGTCGCCTTGGACCCTCACCCCCGACCCCTCTCCCATCCGCACTCCCTTCCCCCGGGAGAGGGGAGAAAATGCACTGTCAGAAAGCGTCCCGGTGGAGGCTCCCCTCGCCCGGGCGGGTGTGAGTGCGGATGGGAGAGGGGTCGGGGGTGAGGGAACAGGGCTCGCGCAGATCCCCTCGTCCTCGTCGAGCAGGAGCGGCGCCGGCAGCTCCGGCAGGCGCTCCAGCCAGCGCCGCTCCGTGATCACCAGCGGGATGCCGGCCTCGCGCACCAGCTCGTCGACGCGCTCGCGCGGCCAGTTGGGATCGAGCGGCACATAGGCTCCGCCCGCCTTGAGGACTGCGAGGAAGGACTCGACCAGGGCGGTCGAGCGCTCCAGGGCCACCCCCACGAGGGCCTCGGGGCGCAGGCCCTCCGGCTTCCCGCCCAGAAGGCGCCTCAGGTGGCGGGCCAGGCAGTTGGCCCGCGCATTGAGCTCCGCGAAGGTCACCTCCAGCCCGTCGCTCGCCACCAGCGCGGTCCGTAGCGGCGTCCGCCGCGCCTGCTCCTCGAAGAGGCGATGGACCGGCGTGCCGAGCGGCGCCTCCGACGGCTCCGCACCCGACTCGTCGAGGATCTGGCGGCGCTCCGCAGCGCTCAGCAGGGGCAGCTCCGACAGGCGCCGCTCCGGATCGGCGGCGATCTCCCCGAGCAGGGCGGCAAAACTGTCCCCCATCCGCGCGATCGTGCTCGCCGTGAACAGGTCGCGGCTGTACTCCAGATCGACCAGCAGGCCCCAGGGTTCCTCGATCGCGGTGGCGCTGAGCTCGAACTTGGCCGTCCCCGAGTAGACCGGCAGCGACTCGAAGAGGAGACCGGCCGCGTGCAACCGCGACCCAGGCATGTTCTGCAGCACGAGCATCGCCTGGAACAGAGGCGAACGCGCGGTGCGGTCGGGCCGCAGCTCCTCGAGGAGCCTCTCGAACGGGAGGTCCTGGTGGGCGTAGGCGCCGAGCGCCACACCCCGCGCCTGCCGCAGCAGCTCGCGGAAACCGGGATCGCCCGACAGGTCGAGGCGCAGCACCAGCGTGTTGATGAAGAAACCGATCAGGCCGGAGGTCTCGGCGTGGGTCCGGTTGGCCACGACCGTGCCGACCGGCACGTCCTCCTCGCCGCACCAGCGGGAGAGGAGCAGGCCGAAGGCGGCCAGGAGGACGACGAACAGCGTCGTTCTCTCCTCGCGGGCGAGGGCCTGCAACGGCTCCATGACATCGCCGCCGACGCGGAGCCGGCTGCGGCCGCCGGCCGGCGTAGGGACGGCCGGCGGCGGGAAGTCGGCCGGCAGCCGCAGCGCCTCGGGCGCGCCCGCAAGCTGCTCCTTCCAATAGCCGAGCTGCTTTTCGACCACCTCGCCCTGGAGCCACTTGCGCTGCCACAGTGCGAAATCAGCGTACTGGATGGGCAGTACCCGCAGCTCGGCCGGCCTCCCTTCGGCGGCTGCGGCGTAGAGCTCCGTCATCTCGCTCACCAGAACGCCCATAGACCAGCCGTCGCTCACGATGTGGTGCATGCCGATCAGCAGGGCATGGTCCTCGCGGCCGAGCCGCACCAGCGTCGAGCGCACCAGAGGCCCCACGGCGAGGTCGTACGGCCGCTTGGCGTCGGCCAGCAGAAGGCGCTGGAGCTCGGCGTCCCGGACGCCTGAAGGAAGAGCCGCCAGGTCGACCAGCGGCAGCGCGAAGGCGAGGCGGGGCGCGATCACCTGGACCGGTTTCCCGTCCTCGTCCCGGAACGTGGTGCGGAGCGACTCGTGGCGGTCGGAGACGGCCTGGAGCGCCGCGGCCAGGGCCGCCGGCCGCAGCGGACCGGTAATGCGGAAGCTGACCGGCAGGTTGTAGGTCGACTGGCCCGGATCGAGCTGGTCCAGGAACCAGAGCCGCTGCTGGGCAAACGACAGCGGAATGGAAGCCGGCCGGATACGGGGCGTGATCCGATAGCCCCGATCGCCGCCCGCAGGCTCGCTCCCGCGCTTCTCCCGCAGCCGCTGGAAGAGCAGAGCGCGCTCCTCCCGCGACAGCTTGGAGATCCGTTCGTTCAGCACCTCGGGCATCGTGTCCTCCTCAAAAAACCCGCCACAAGAGTAAGTGCCACATCCGGCCTGGAGGGTGTCTCGACAGCCGCCCGGCAACCGGGGGGACTAACGGGAAGGCCTCGTTCCCAATTCCCCGGGAAAGGCCCCCTGGGAGGCGCGTTTGCACCCCCCAGGGGGGGTAGGTTAGACTACAGGCTGTCTCACGTCCGTGAAGCGGACGCCGGGGTCGTTGCAGGCGACTCCGGTGTCCTCCTCCCTCAGCCCAGCCCGCCGGCAAAGGCGATCAGGCCATCCACCAGCCGCGGATCGCGCCGCGAAAACACCCGGAGCACGACCGCGAGCTGCTTGCCGGAAAGCTGCACATGGACCGGCAGCCGCAGCGCGGACGCGAGCTCCGAGACATAGCCCGAGTAGGCCGAAGCCACTCGCGCCTCCGGGAACTCGCGGAGCCGCCGTATCACCTGACCGCCCTGCGTCAGGCTCCAGCCGGCCTCCAGCAGCTCCTGCACCCGCTCGGCCTTCAGCCGGCCATGGGTCTCCCCAATCGCGGCGAGCGCCTCCTGCACCCTCTCGGCCTTCAAACCGAGAGGATTGGGGGACGGCTTCTGACACACCTGTTCTGCTTTCATCTCGAACCTCCTTGGCGCAAGCACCCGGCACCTTCATTGGCACCGGCAAGGCAGAGACTAGGCGAGCCCTTCCTCTTTGTCAACACATTTGATGCTCGAATCGCATCGAAGAATCTGCGGATGATCCAAGAAAGTCCTTGCGTCTACTCTGGACCAGAGCCTGAACGTCGGCTGGCCCGAGGGAGCGCAGGCGTGGGACAATCCCCCGGACACGAGGTTGAAGCCCTGCGACACTGAGTCTCTGTTGCCTACGGACCGCCGGGCCACGGAGGCTCGGCTGCGCTTCGTGGGAGGGAGGATCTGATGTCTCAGCGAATCGTCGGTCGTCTCGTCGGCGCTGGAATCCTGGCCGCAGCCCTCACTTTCGCCGGGCCCGTTCGGGCGGAAGGCCGGGGCTTCCAGGACCCCTCGGATGTCCTGCAGTGGCTCACCCAAGCCTGGCGGAGCGGCGTGTCCCAGCTCTGGTCGTGGAGCGGCAGCCTGACACCGTGGAACCAGGGGCCGTGCACCAACCCGGACGGCTCTGCGTGCCCGGACAGCTCGACGGCAGGAGATCCGGGCGACCAGGGATTCGGGGCCGATCCAAACGGCTAGGCCTTACCCGGGCCTGGGGCGGCACGCCGCCCCGGGCCTCGCTTGTGCGAGAATGGCGGCGCCTAAAAGGAGACACGCGAGTGTGCATCACTCTTGAGGAGCTCAGCAGTCCTCTTGCGTCCGAGAGGGGGCGGGTGCTCCTCACCCACTTCCTCCAGGGCTGCGAGACATGCTGCGACGCCGTCTGGCGGGGTTGTCTCCGGCCGGTTTCGTTCGAGCCGCCCACGCCCGAGCAGGACGCCGCGTACGACTCCGCCCTAGATCGCGCTTCCGAGCTCGCCCTGCGGGCCGATGCCCTCCTGCCCGAAGACCGGGAACAGTTCTCCAGAGCCCTCCCCCTCCTCGCCTCGGGCCGCGGCATCCTCGTCCTCACGCTGGAGGCCGATATCGACGTGGAGGGCCTCGGCGTCTACGAGGCGCTCCTCGCCCGGAGCTGGTCCGTCCGCTTCGACAACCCGCAGGAGATGTACCACCTGGCCAGGAGCGCCGTCGAAATCGCGAAGAGCCTCGACCCGCTGGTCCTTGGGGTCCGGGAGGTTGCGGACTACCAGGCGCGGGCCTGGGGAGAAGCTCGGCAACGCCTACCGCGCCGCGGACGAGCTCCAGTCGGCGGAAGGAGCCTTCGGCCAGGCGTTCGCGCTCGCCAGGCAAGGCACCGGGAACCGGCTGCTGAAGGCTCGCCTTCTCGATCTCCAGGCCTCGTTCTATGGAACCATTCGAGAGGTCCCGCTGGCCCACGACACGCTGAGGACCGTCGCGGCCCTCTACCAGCAAGAGGGCGAAGAGCATCTCGCCGTCCGCACTCTGGTCACCACGGCTCTCTATACATTCTACTCGGGCAAGGCCGAGGAAGCCCTGAGCCTGAACCAGCAGGCACTTGACCGCATCGATCCGGAACGTCAGTCCGCACTGATGACCACAGCCCTCCAGAATCAGCTCATGTTCCTGACCGAGCTGGGCCGTTTCCGGGAGGCCAGGAAGCTCCTCTTCAAGAGCCGGCCCCGCTTCCTCCGTGCGGGCCGGGTCAACCAGGTGAAGATCCAGGGCATCGAGGGCCAGATCTACTATGGCCTGGGGAAGTTCGTTGCCGCTGAGGTAATCCTTCGTGAGGTCAAGAACGATCTCGACGCCTTGGGGCTGGGCTTCGCCTCCGCCCTCGCCGCCCTTGAGCTCGGCCTGGCCCTCCTGCGCCAGCACCGGATCGACGAGGCGGAGCAGGAGGTCCTCGGGGCCGCGGCGGTCTTCGTGTCCCTGAACATCCGGCGCGAGATCCTGAACTGTGTGGCCGCCCTCGAAGAAGCCTTCCGGCTGCGGCTGGTGACCGTGGAGATCATGGAAAACGCGGTCTTGTACATCCGCAAGAAGGCGGCCGAGCACGGGTTCAGGTAGGCCGGCTCAACCGCCGCTCTTGGCCTTCGGCTTGTCCCGCTTGTCCAGGATCTCCGCCATCACCTCGCGCACCGCGCTCTTCACCGCCTCGGTATCGGCGGCGGCCGTCGCCGCCGCCGCCCTCTCCTCGCGGGGCTGCGGCCCCGGGACCGCGCCGGCCTGGACCCTCGGCGGATGCAGGCCCTCCAGCATGGCGTGGATCCTCTGGGCCGCGGGGCTCCATCGCTCCGGAACAGGCCGCTCGGGATAGAGGAGCTCGAAGAGCTCGGGATACTCGAGACCGATCGCCCGCGCGATCCCCAGCACCACCTCCAGCTTGGCCTCCACCTGCCCGCTGTACAACCGGGTCAGGAAGCTCGGATGGAGACCCAGACGCCGTTCAACCTCGCGGTTGGAGATCCCCATCATCCGACTGAGCGTCCTTAGTACATCGAGAGTGCGCCGTACCTCGTCCATGTCTTTGTTCATAGGGGGTAGTCTACCTCAGTCTCTCAAAGACAGCAAGTTTGTCCCCAAAGATGCATCTTGACGGCGTCCAATCCTCTGATGTAGAAACAGCAAGGAAGCCGCGCTGTTGCGGGCGAGGGAAACTTTAAACCGTGCCGGGACGACCGGGGAAAGACCTCAGGCGGTCCGGCGGGAGGAGGAATTCCATGGATCGAGCATCGATGCCGAGCAGCGCCTTTTCGCCGGAGTACCTGGCCTTCCTTCGCGAGAGGAACGAGCCGGACGCGCCCTGGGCCGGCGAGGACACGGGGCCGTTCGTGATCCGGGAGATCGGAGACGGCTTCGGGCTCTTCCGCCCCTGGCAGAGCCCCGAGGCGGGCGACGGGCCGGAGGCGGTCTTCAAGAGCCACGAAGACGCCCGGCTGGCGCTGACAGCCCGGGCGGCCCTGCGGCGCGCGCGCTACTACCGGCTGCAGGAAGTGGACGCTTCGCGGCCGGGCGGCGGCTATGCGGTGGAGCGGGATGGGGCCGTGATCGGGCACGTGCGCTCCTACGATCCCGAATGGATCTTCGCCTGCCACGTCCTGGCCTGCGCCGCCCAATCCGCCGAGCACCTCGCCACCCTCCTCGATGTCGCCGGCTCCGCAACCCAGGAAGAGGTCGGGGACATCCTGGGGAGGGAGGTGAAGGCCGCGGGGGCGTGAGAAAAGACCACGGCCGCCTTTAATCTTTACTATGGGTGGCCGTGGTTGTTTCGGGAAGGTGCCCCTCAGGTCGTGCCCGTTTCGCCTCAAGCCGCTTATAATGCATCGAGGCCGATGCACCAAAGGGGAGGCCAACGATGACGCGCGTCCAAGTGGAATTCGACTCCGACGTTTTTGCGACCTTGCGGAGATCTCCGGAGGAGGTTGTCCAGGAGATGCGCTTGGCGGCAGCGGTCATCTGGTATGCCCAGGGTCGTGTCTCCCAGGGTCGTGCTGCGGAGCTCGCGGGCGTGAGTCGGGCCGAGCTCATTGATGCCCTGTCGGCGAGCGGCGTCTCGGCTTGCCAGGAGACGCTGGAGGATCTCGACGAGGTCCTGGCGCGTGGATAAGGCCCTGGTCGTCAATGCTTCGCCGTTGATTCTCCTCGCCCGCATCGAGCGTCTCGATCTCCTGGCTTCCCTCGCAAAGCTCCTTGTCGTACCAGAGGCCGTGATCCGGGAGATCCAAGCAGGGTCCGATCGCGACGGGACGGCCGACCAGATCAAGGATCTCCCCTCGATACTTCAAGTTGACAATCGACCGGTTCCCGATCGGATCCGCTTCTGGAACTTGGGGGCCGGGGAGTCCCAAGTCTTGGCCCATGGACTTGAACGGCCAGGATCGGAGGTCGTCTTGGACGATCTGGCGGCACGTCGCTGCGCACGCAGTCTGGGCCTTTCCATGATAGGCACTTTGGGCGTTGTCATTCTCTGCCGCCATCGCGGCGTCATCAGCGCAGCACGACCTGTCATCGAGACGCTTCGCGAGGCCGGGCTGCGCCTGAAACCGGCATTGATGGACGAAGCGTTGACGAAAGTGGGCGAGTAAGCTTCTCGCCCGCCGCGGCCGAGAGCACCATTCTACACAGAGCGCTGAGGCGGGCCCGGCCTCGAGGGCTTGCCGAGACACCTGCGGGCGGGAGGTCGTCATGCCCAGTTTCCACTTCGTTGTCTTCGGTCCGCTCGGACGGCGGATTACGAATCTCTCCGCCTCGCCGAATGGCCAGTACCTGGCGTGCAAGGGGTGCGCTACGAATCGTCGGCGGGTCGCTGTCGCTTGATGCCTTCCGCGCGGCTCGCGTGGCGTTTCGGTGCTCGTGGCTCTGGGTGCGCCGCCGTGGGTCGGCACACGCGCGGCGCGCGAGTGCGAAGCGTTGCAAAAGATCATCCTGCCGCTTGCCATGAAGGCTCTGGAGTCCGCGGTTCACGCCGGCCGCAGCCGTCTGCTGACGAGCAAACGCGTCATCGAGATCGCATCGGGCGAGACGCTGCTCAGCATCCATGATGACCCGCATGCGGATCGTTTCGGAACACCACCGCGCTTCCACGATATGTCGCCAGATGAGAGCTACGTCTTGAGCACAGGCGAGAACGGCCATTTCGAGCTGCGGGACGTAGAATCTCGACGCGCCTGGCGCCCTGCGCTGCCCGAGCACGGCGGCGTGCATACCGCAAGCTTTCTGCCCGGCGGCAAAGCCGTGCTCGGCACGGCCCAGGGCGGCGTGATCGTAGTCGACTGTGCGGAGAGCATCGCGCCGCGGGGGGACTGGTACGCTTCAGAATCGGGCGGTGGCACCTATTGGGAAATCAGCGACTGCCTGTCGTTTCAAAGTCCTGAAGGTCAGTCCGTAGCGATTGGAAGCGCAGAAGAGGTTCCCTCGATCGGCCCGACAGACCCGAATCCGCCTCAAGGCTTCAGAATCGCGTGGCACCTATTGGGCAGTCCGACTCGAGCCGCAGGGTTATGCCGCTCAAAATTCAGCCTCTTTTGGCCATCGCTTAAATCTGTGGGGCAAGACGCCCATGAGTCTTTTTATGTTCTGCGATAACCTTGCAAGGGTCTCTGCGATTCCCTTGTTTGCTGCAGCTACATCTGTCAGGAATCCCGTGTGCGCCGTGTATATTCTTTCCTTAAGGGAGGAAATTTGCTCCCCCAACGCATTCCCCTCGTCCCCGGCAAAATCTTTCCGAAACTGACTGCTTAAACCGTTAATTTGCTCAACTAGGCCCAGGTTGCTTCGAATTATTGTTAGCTGAGCATACAATAGCGAATACAGTTCTCCGAGTAGCTCGCTCGAATCGTACAAGGTGTCTCGCAGAGCAGGTGTCCTTTCTAGGAGAACGACTTCATGCGCCAGCTGAAGAGCCTCCTCCAAGAAGGGTATTAGCTTATCCAACTCCGTCAACATAGCCTCACACGCATTTTTAGTCTCAAGAGGGTTAGGCAAAAGTCCATAGATCGCTCTGTACCTTATTGTCACTATGGCGTGGAGCGCAAACCATCTGTCGAGTCCCGCGTAATTCCGTGGCCACCTTTTCGAAATATTTCGTGGCGGACAGAAGGGGGAAGAGAGCAGTCCCGGATTGGGCCGGGTGGCGGTGGAATCCGGGACTGTTTTTGACCGAAGGGGCCGAGTTTTCAGCAGTTGCTTTGATTCATTCTGGTCTTCGCGCCCAGGAGTTGGCAATCCAGCGCCGCAGGCCGACACGGACGTTCTTGAAACGGGCGGCCGGCCGGTTGTTGTGATACCACCTGAAGGTCTTGGTCTCCTCGAGAATGTTGAGATCCTGGAAGTCTGCGATCAGCTCGTCGACAAACTCTTCGTCGAGCTTGCGATCGAACGGGTACTCGGGGACCTGGTTTTGCAGGTAGTCGAGGATGGGTTCGGGTGTGTTCATGAGCGCATCTCCTCGGCGGCTTGCAGGACGTGCTCGGGCTCGACGAGCTTGGCTCTGGAAGTGGCTGCGGCGGCCAGGGCGTGGTGGGCCAGGGTGTCGATTCTGCGCATGATGCCCTGGGAGGCTTCAAAGAGGGCTTCCTGGGCGGGGGCGGTGAAGAGGGGTCGATCCAGGCCGGCGATCTTGAGGCGATGTTCGAGGTAGCAGCAGGTGGTGTCTCGGTCGAAGCCGCGCAGGGTGAAGCGGATGGTGATGCGCTGAGCGAGGGCCTCCAGATGCGACAGGCGCAGGATCTGTCGCAATCCGGATTGACCGGCCAGGAGAAAGGCAAGCCGTCCTTCTGCGTCCCATTCAAAGTTGGCGAGCAGGGGGAAGAGGGCGAGGACGTCGGGCCTGAGGTTGTGGGCTTCGTCGACGATGAGCAGGACGGTTATGTGGCGGTCTTTGACGAGGCGTTGGATCTCTTGCTGGACGAGGCGGAAGGTCATGGCGCGAGACCATTCGGGCTGGAGGCCGAGTGCAAGGGCGAGTTGGCGGCAGAAGTCGGCGGGGTTGACCAGGGTGTCGTGCAGGTACACAGCGCGCACCTGGTCGGGGTGGAGATCGTCGCGCAGTCGCCTCAGGGCGGTGGTTTTGCCGCTGCCCGGCTCGCCGGTGAGCAGGCCGATGGCCCTGGAGTCGACCAGGTAGCGCAGACGGCTGTGGAGCTCTTCGAGCCCCTGAGGCCGAAACAGAGAGTCGGCGGTGAGGGGGCCGTGGAAGGGCGGCCGGGTGAAGCCGAAGGCGGTGGTATAGAGGTTCACTGGGGCTCCCCCTGATAGAACTTCTTGGCGATGAGCTCGAGGTAGCTGATGCCGGTGGTGGGCGCTTCTCTGGCCGGCTCGCTGTTTCTTTCGAGTCGGCGCAGGGTGGCGTTGGTGGCGAGGTCGAGCCGGCGCAGAGGCAGCTCGGCGCTCTGGCCTTTGCGGCAAAAGTGGACGGGCCGGGCGGGGTCATAGGGATCGTAGAGGACGTCGACGGTCTCACCGGCATAGCCATCGGGAGCCTCATAGAGACGGCCGTCGAGGTGGACGGTGCGGTCGCGGCCGACCCGGCGGGTGACCTTCATGCGCAGCCAGGCCTCCAGGTGCTCGGGGGCCGGGCGGATCAGGGCCTGGTCCTTCAGAAAGCGGTCCAGAGGCGTTTGCCCGTCCAGGCCGCCGTGGGCAGTCTGGTGATACTCGCCCTCCAGCCAGGCCCAGAAGACGCGGTTGAGCTGGGCCAGATCGGCGAGGACCTCGCTGGTGAGGTGGGGGACAAAGGCGGTGCGGACGTGGCGGAAGAAGCGCTCGATCTTGCCGCGACCGCGCGGCTTGTGGGGCCGGGAGTGGACCAGGGAGATGTTCAGCGTGGCGCAGATGACCTGCAGGTGGTGGGTGCGGAAGGTGGCGCCGTTGTCGCAGTAGAGCCGTCGCGGCAGGCCGCGGCGCAGCAGAGCCTGCTTCAGAGCGTCCTGGAAGCAGGCGGCGTTTTCGGCCAGGTAGAAGGCGGCAAACGGCACCATGCGCGAGGCGTCATCGAGGAAGGCGTAGAGGTAGGTCTTGCCGCCGTCCTTGCGCCCCGGCACCAGCAGGCGGGGCCCGTGCATCAGGTCGGAGGTCCACAGGTCGTTGACATGCGGAAAGGTGAAAGCCAAAGCGTCCGGCTCGGCGCTGGACCCTTGGCGGGCCGGCACCGCCTGGGCGGCGAAGAAGCGGTGCACGCTGCTGCGCGACAGCCGCAGATTGGGCGCAAAGCGGCCGCACAGATGCACGGCGCGGATCAGGCTGTCGAGCGAAGCACCGGGCCGCTCGGCCCGCAGCGCCAGCAGCAGATCCTGCACCTCCTCCGGGATCGCCCGCGAGCGCCCGGCATCGGTACGCGGGCCCGGCTTGAGCCCCTCAAACCCATGGATCTGGTACAGCTCGAGCCAATCTCGCACCGTCGAACGGCCGACGTGGCTGCGCGCGCTGCCCGGGATCGTCCACGTCTTTTCCGCGATCGCACACAACAGCTTCTCTTTTTCGCGTGGCGCCAACGGCCGGCTGATCAGCTCGGCAATGACGCTGTGGCGAAACAACGCAATCTGCTCTCTTTGGCTCTCATCCATCGCACGAAGTCTCCGCAATCGGGCTCTGGGACCATCCCACAGCCCCCGCCAGTAGCTTCGTGGCAGAACCCTGCGATGGGTAGTTACCAACCTATGGAGAGGCCTCCCCTGACCGCCAGGACGGCCGGCCGTGGCGGAACAGTCCGCTCACTCCGCCGAAAAAGCAGCCCCAGGACGACCACAGAAAGTGCCGCAGCCGCGTCAACCAACCCGCCGCCTGGCCCACCACCTCCTGCGCCCCCCGCCACCACGGAGCCGGCACTGGCCCCAGCAGCGCCTGCAGCTTGGCGGCAAAGGGCTCGTGCGCGCTGCGCAGCCAACCCCGCACCCGCCGCACCCCCGAACTGCCGCACTGCCCTGAAACCTCGGCGCCTTCGCTCGGACTCCCCGCAGCCAGACCCGCCTCCACGGCCGCCAAGGTCAAATCGCGATAGGCGCACACGTCCTCCGGCAACACCGCATGGCTGACCCTGCAACGCGGGCACCGCACCCGCCGCAAGGCCTGAAGCACTCCTGCGAGGAAGCGCTTGTAGGAGCCGTGGCCCCGCAGACGGGTCCTCTGACAATCCGGATCCGGGCAGCTCAGCTCGGGAACCGCCCCGCCGTCCATCTGCTCTCGATACTGCTTGCAGCCCACGCCCTTCAGACTTAACATGGCCTCCTCTCGGAAGCCCGTCGGGTCATCCCCGGTCCGCCAAAAGACACAAGGAGAGCCCGGCGGGCTTCGCTTGCCTTGCCCGACCTCTCCACAGGCAAAATCGTCCCGCACTCCTGCGCCGACGAATCTACCTGACCACGCTGAAAACTGGGAAAAACTCAGGCGGCGGTCACGAAATAAGGCGGGCGTCTACACCATCGCGAGTATGCAGCTTCGAGTCTGCCCCGGCGTACCGTACTCTGCTGCACCCGATGAGTAATAAAACTCCCGGCCCAGCTCAGCAAGGCTCCAACGAGAACAGCCACCAGAGTACTGAGTACTTGCGTGATAACCTCCTTAGCCTACCGCATAACGCCCTAGGAAGCTAACCCAACTTCGGCGGCCCCCTGTGGAAAAAGGCGGGAATCGGGGGAGAGCCCGCTCGTAAGTTATTGATTCCAGGAGGGTGGTTTTCCCGTTTAGCGCAAATAGTGACGAAAGCGTCGCGACGGGATCTCTGGTATAGAGATCCCCGTGTTCATCCGCAAGACGGTCAAACGCTACAAGGACCAGACCTACACCAGCTACCTGTTGGTGGAGTCGGTGAGCACTCCCCAGGGTCCGCGACAGCGGACGATCTGCTCGTTAGGCGACTTGTCGCCAGGGCCGCGGGAGAAATGGCTGGGCTTGGCGAACCGAATCGAGGCGGCGCTGCAGGGGCAGGTGCCCCTGGAAGGGCCCGATCCCCTGGTCGACGACATCGTGAGCCGGATTCGTTCGGCCGGGGAAAGTCTGGCCCCGCGAGGCGACGACGTGGTGGCGGTGCACACCGACCAGGTGAGCTTGGAGAAGGCGCGTGAGGCCGGGCCCGTCCACGTGGGCCATCAGCTCTGGAGACGGCTGGGTCTGGAGAAGATCCTTGAGGAAATCGGCCTGTCGGCGCGGGCTCGCCTGCTCAGCGAAGTGATGGTGCTCAACCGCCTGGTTGCGCCGTGCTCGGAGCACGCCATGCCGGAGTGGATTGAGCGCACGGCGCTGAGCGACCTGTTGCGCGTCGATCTGAGCGAGCTCAGCGATACCGCCTTGTACCGCAACCTGGACCGTCTCCACCCGAACCGGCAGGACATCGAAAGCGCCTTGGCGCAACGAGAGAAGAGCCTCTTCAACCTCGACGACACGTACTACCTCTACGACCTGACCTCGACCTACTTCGAAGGTCAGTGCAAGAACAACCCGAAGGCCCAACGCGGCTACTCGCGCGACCAGCGACCGGACTGCAAGCAGGTGGTGGTGGGCTTGGTGCTGGACCGGGATGGATTCCCCAAAGCGCACGAGGTTTTCGAGGGCAACCGTCAGGATCGTGCTTCGCTCGAAGAGATGCTGAGTCTGCCTCGAAAAGCGCAGCGGTCGCTGCGGCGGCGCCACAGTGATCGTCGATCGCGGCATGGCCTACGAGGACAACTTGGCCCAGATCAAGGCGCGTGGGCACCACTACCTGGTGGCCAGCCGCCAGAGCGAGCGACAGGCCTGGTTCGACGAGCTCGAAGAGGAGGAGGGCTGGCAGGAGCTGATCCGTCAGCCCTCGCCGCGCAATCCGGCGCAGAAGAAATCCAGAGTCTGGATCAAACAGGCCGAGACCGCCGAACATCTCTACGTCTTGTGCCGCAGTGAAGGCCGAAAGGCCAAAGATGAGGCCATCCGCCTGAAGCAGGAAAAACGTCTGCTGGCGGACTTGGCTCGACTGCAAAAACGTATTGAAGCAGGCCGGCTGCAACGCTCAGAAAAGATTTACGAAGCCCTTGGGCGGCTCAAGGAGCGCTACCCTCGCGTGGCCCGCTATTGGAAAATGGATTATGACGTGGCCCAGCAGAAACTGGACTGGCAGGAAGATCACCAGAAGAAGCAGCGTGCCCTGCGTCTCGACGGCTCTTACCTGCTGAAGACGGATCGCAAAGATCTCACGGCCGAGGAAGCTTGGCGTCTTTACGTCCTGCTGACCCGCGTCGAGGACGCCTTCCGCGACATGAAGAGTCCGCTGAGCGAGCGGCCGATCTTCCACCACCTCCAGCACCGTGTCGAGACCCACATCTTCCTCTGCGTGCTGGCCTACCATCTGCTGATCGCTATCGAGAAGAGCTTTCTCGACCAGGACATCCACACCTCCTAGGCGACGCTGCGCGAACAGTTGAGCACCCATCAGGTCGTCACCGCGGTCTTGCCGACCACCGACGGTAGCCTGCTGAAGATCCGCCGGGCCACCACGCCGGATCCCCAGCAGCGGCTCATCTACCGCGTCCTCGCCATCCCCGAGGAGGTCATGTCTCCCCTCAAGACCTGGCTGCCGGCCCAAGAGGAGGACCCCCAGGGATAGTGACGAAAACCTCGCCAAACCCCCGGTTCTCCTGGAGTTCCTCAGGAAAACCGCCGAAGTTGGGCTAACCGGCGGGGCCGCGCGATAGCGCGGTATCCGTCCGGTTGAGCGCGGGGTTAGCTGCTTGATTTCGGAGTTGTCCTAGCTTGTGTTTCGCTGGATATGCTTGGACAGACTGCATGAGGTCCTCACCACCGAATAGATAGTTGCCCGGAGACGTCGCTTCTGGCCAGTAAGGGTCGTGAACGTTGCGAAGATGCAGAGGAAGCCTGACCATGGTTGAAGCGGGTTCGTTTCGCCAAGCTGTCAAGGAGTTTAAGCCTTCATAGGCTGTCGCCGTAGTAATAAGATAGCCGATAGGAAAATATTTTAGCAAGCCAAACCGCTGACCATCCGAGAAATCTCCTCGGCGCAGCGGCATAATAGCATCCCGAAGAACACTATCTGTTGTGCATACGGGTACACAAAATAGAAGATGCTCATGTCTTCGGGTATAGCCATGGCGGGATCGAGGACAAGCTGACGTATAAGTGGGTCGAAGAAACTGTCTTGGGTGGAAAGTCGAGCAGCGAGAATATGCCCGAGCACTGCGCGCGCAATAGCTGTGGGCGGCGCCTCTACATGTACGATCGGTGGAAGTTCAAGGCTCGTACGGAGGAAGCGCCCGACAGTGCGTGCGAAGTCATTCAGCGCTGGGTCGTACTGAGAGCCGAGGTACGAGTTGCATTTGGCACATAGTGTGCGGAATTTAAGACCGTTCTGGGATATCTCTTGATGCTCTGAGGCTAATCCTGACACGAAAACGGCAGCCACACGCCCTATCTCCACAGGCTCTAGCTCGATACCTCCTTTAGGAGGAACATGATCCCAACTGAGTGGGCCGATCTTCCCACAAATGTTGCAGGATCCTTCACGGCGCCTTTTGAACTTCCGATAAACGAGTTCCATTAGCCTATACACTCTCTCGACAGCTAACCCCTGCCTTAAGGATTCACCGGCGCTCCTGTGCACCGACATATTCATCGAACCTGCCCTTCCGCTCTATCGCCTCTCGAGATGCCGAGGTTGCAAGATCCTTTGCCTCTTGATTTTATCGACTTTACACCCCTTCCGTATGCACGTCAAGACCGTGAGGAGCGTTGAATAGGCACTGACCGGGCTTGGCTCCAGACGATTGCAAAGACGTCTTACTGGACGAGCGAAGCCTTCCTCGGGGATGGACCTGCGCCTGCGCGGATCAGGGATTTGAGTGAACTGCGGAATAGCTATACCTCGAATAGAGGCCGACCCGAGCTGGTGCAGCGGCACGTTCTGCGGGGCTGGTTTCGGCAATAAGCCGTCCTAGGAAAGAGGCTCAAGCTCCGGCAGGGCAGCGACTTGTCGCGGCCGGCGTGGCGTCTTCTCCGTCGAGGTCCGGTCGTGTAAGAACATTGTCGCGAGCTTCAGACATGAAGCGATCCCTTTGCCGAGTCGCCGGAGGCTCACCGAGGCTTGGACAAGCAAGCAGAAAGATTGGGGGTTGACATCGTGGAAACATTGGTGCATCCTGCGCTGCATTGGAGCCGCTGCGGATGATTCGGGATACCGGACACCTCGGCTTCAAGTCTTCCGGCATCAATACCGGTGCCGGAATCTCCCGAAAGGAGAACGACGATGTCCAGTGTCAGGCAGTACATGAACACCACCAGTGGATGGGCGCACACCTCCGCGGCTGTGCAGGCCAATGAGGATGACCTCCCACACCTCCAGCCCTCGCGCGTGAAGCTCGACGGGTTCCGCGATCGGGCCGAAGCTCTCAGCAACGAGCAGAGCGCCTTCGCCGCCGGCAAGCAGGAGGCGACGAGGCAACTGCAGGAGGTGCTGCGGGCCGGCAATGCCCTGGCGGACCTGCTGCGCACCGGAGTCCGCGAGCACTATGGCCCCTCCAGCGAGAAGCTGGTCGAGTTCGGGATCCAGCCGTTCCGCGGACGGACCAAGAAGGCTCAGCCGCCGCTGCCCGAGGAGCCGGAGCCCGAGCCCGAGCCGGGCCCCGAGTCGACCGAGCTGCTGAGCCCGGCCTCCACTCCTGACACCGTGAAGTAGCTCTTCTCCGGAGGGGGCAGCCTGCCATCCGCCCCTCCCCTTTTTCCTTCCTCGGTGCTCGCAAAGTAGACTCCCTGATCCCCCCTAATCCCCATACGCGCGATCCCTGGAAGCGCCGGCTGTCGGCTTCCTCGCCGGCTTCTGTGGCAAGTGCCGGCGGGACGCCGGCGCTCCCAGGGGCCCTCCCACCCGCCTTCCGGGATCGATCCAGAGTGATCTGTAGGCGGATCGGGTGACTCAGGATGGCTGTCAGGTGACTCTGGATCGATCTATCCGGATGCATCCGCGTACGCCGCGATCGATCCAGGCCGACCCGGAATGCCTATCGGGTGAGGCTGGATCGATCCAGAGGGCTCGGGATAGCTCTGATCGATCCGGGCGGAGCTGTATGCGGACCAGGGGGATTCGGGATGCTTGTCGGTTGCCGTGGACCGATTCAGGGGACTCGGGGTCGATCCGAGGTGGCCTGAGATCGATCGCGGGCGATGACCGCAGGCTCAGGACCGAGCGGGTTCTGGTCCGCCCGTCATGTTCCCCTTGCGCTTCCGAGATGCACGCTTCGAAGATGCAACCTCAACCGTGGCGCGCCGCCTCGATTGCGGCGATGTCGATCTTTTGCATCTCCATCATCGCATCGAACGCGCGCTTGGCGGCGGCGGGATCGGGATCGGTTATCGCTTGGGTCAGAGCGACCGGCGTAATCTGCCAGGACAATCCCCATTTGTCCTTGCACCAGCCGCACGCACTCTCTTGGCCGCCGTTGCCGACGATTGCATTCCAGTAACGATCGGTTTCGTCCTGGTCGGCGGTTGCGACCTGAAACGAGAATGCTTCGTTGTGCTTGAATTCGGGTCCGCCATTGAGCCCGAGGCAGGGAATCCCCATCACGGTAAACTCGACCGTCAACACATCCCCTTTCTTTCCGGACGGAAAGTCTCCCGGTGCGCGGTGCACCGCGCCGACGGATGAATCGGGAAACGTCTTGGCGTAAAACCGCGCCGCGTCCTCGGCGTCGCCATCGTACCAAAGGCAAATCGTGTTCTTTGCTGGCTTCACCATGTCATGTCTCCATCGTGATGACCCACCCGAAGCCGCAGTAAAACGACGCGCTCGCCGTCGAAGGGCATTGGCTCGGCCGACATTTCGCGTGAACGTGCGGCAAACTTCGTACCCTTTCGGCGCTGCTTCACTGTGCTTCACATAGGTGGCCGGCACTCCTGTGCGCCGACATATTCATCGAACCTGCCCTTCCGCTCTATCGCCTCCTTAGATGCCGAGCTTGCAAGCTCCTTTACCACCTGACGTTATCAACCTACACCCCTTCCGTATGCACGTCAACGCAGCGCTCCCTGATCCGTCGGAGACGTTCCGAGGCTTGGACAGGCAAGCAGGAAGATGGGGGGTTGACATCGTGGAAACATTGGTGCATCCTGCGCTGCATTGGAGCCGCTGCGGATGATTCGGGATACCCGGACACCCTCGGCTTCAAGTCTTCCGGCATCAATACCGGTGCCGGAAGTTCTCCCGAAAGGAGAACGGCGATGTCCAGTGTCAAGCTTTACATGAACACCACCAATGGATGGGCGCACACCTCCGCGGCTGTGGAGGCCAATGCGGCCGACGTCCCACACCTCGAGCCCTCTCGCGTGAAGCTCGACGGGCTCCGCGACCGGGCAGAGGTTCTCTACAGCGAGCAGAGCGCCTTCGCCGCCAGCAAGCAGGAGACGACAAGGCAACTGCTGGAGGTGCTGCGGGCCGGCAATGCCCTGGTGGACCTGCTGCGCACCGGGGTCCGCGAGCACTATGGCCCTTCCAGCGAGAAGCTGGTCGAGTTCGGGATCAAGCCGTTCCGCGGGCGCAACCGGAAGGTCAATGCGCCGCTGCCCGAGGAGCCGGAACCCGAGCCGGAGCCTGGCCCCGAGTCCACCGAGCTGCTGAGCCCGGCCTCCACTCCTGACACCGTGAAGTAGCTCCTCTCCGGAGGGGGCAGCCTGCCATCCGCCCCCTCCCCTTTTTCCCTTCCCGCTGTTTCGCAGATGGTTCCCCCTCATCCCCTATACGCGCTATCCCTGGGAGCGCCGGCTGTCCCGCGTCTTCGCCGGCTTCTGTGGCATGTGCCGGCGGGACGCCGGCGCTCCCAGGGCCCTCCCGAGCCGGTTCCTGGATCGATCCGGAGTGATCTGTATGCGGATCGGGTGACTCGGGATGTCTGTCAGGTGGGGCCGATCGTTCCAGGGGGCTCGGGATGTTTTCGCGGGGGCCGCGATCGATCCAGGGCGACCCGGAATGCCTGTTGGGTAAGGCTGGGGCGATCGAGGGGACTTGGGATGCCTTCGGGTGAGGTCCGATCATTCCGGGCGGAGCGCTACGCGGATCAGGGGACCCGGGAGGCTGCCGGGTGACGGTGGATCGATCCAGGAGGCTCGGGACGCGGCCGAGGGGCCTGGGATCGATCGCGGGTGAGGCTGCATGCTTGTCGGTGACTCGGGATCAATCCAGGTGGCTCGGGATGCTTATCGGGTGACGCTGGATCGTTCCATCCCCCGGATCCTTCGCTTCGCTCAGGATGACATGCAGAAGATGCCTTGACAGATGCAGTAGAGTCACCATAGCATCGACGCATCGATGGCGAAGGCAACAGGGTCGCCGTCATGGGCTCTTTGAAAATCGATGTACGCGTTGAGGGGGAGCGGTCCGGTCTGGGCCCCGGAGAGCCGCTCCCCGACTCACGTGCCTCGGCGGGCGCGGGCCAGCTCTTTCTGGCGGCGGGCGGCTTCGATCTGCTTCTGGGCGCGGTCCTTCGACTGGGCGAGCCCGGCGTCGCCAGGACCTCCAGTACCGCGGCCCGCTTCCCGGTTCAAGAACCCGGCCAGGGCGCGGACGTTTGGATAGTTGAAGAGGTCGACCAGGGTCAGCTCCCTCCCGAGGGCCTCCTGGAGGCGGGCGTGCAGGCGGACCAGGAGGAGGGAGTGGCCTCCGAGATCGAAGAAATTCTGCTGTGCTCCCACCCGCTCCAGGCCGAGCACCTCGCACCAGATGCCGGCGATGACCCGTTCGAGGTCGCTCGCCGGCTCGACGAAGCCCTCCACCCCTTCGCCGTCCGGCCGCTCGGGCGCGATGCGGGCCAGGGCGCGGCGGTCCACCTTGCCGTTGGGGGTCAGCGGCAGCCGCTCCAGGAGCACGAAGGCGGCCGGGACCATGTAGGCCGGGACCTGTGTGCGCAGCGCGTCGCGCAGTTGGGCGGCGTCCACCGTCCCGTCCTTCTCGGAGACGATGTAGGCGACGAGGCGCTTCTCGCCGCCTGGCGCGTCCTCGCGCAAGAGGACGATGGATTCGCGCACCCCGGGCAGCCGGCCGAGCACGGCTTCGATCTCGCCCAGCTCGATCCGGAAGCCGCGGATCTTGACCTGCTGGTCGGCGCGGCCGGCGAAGGCCACCTCGCCGTCCGGCAGGTAGCGGCCCAGGTCGCCGGTCCGGTAGATCCGATCGCCCGGCTTTCCGGTGAAGGGGTTGGTCCGGAAACGGTCCGCGGTCAGGGGCTCGTCGTGCAGATAGCCGCGCGCCAGGTGCGGGCTGCGCACCCAGATTTCCCCGCGCTCGCCGATTCCCGCCAGCCGCGGCGAGGGAGTCGACCCGACCCGGCTGACTCGGCCGGCCACGAGGAGCTGGACATCCCGCATTCCCTGGCCGAGGGGGAGGATCTGCTTGGCGTGCTCCCCTGTCCTGGCTCTCTCAGGCTTCACCACGTGATAGCCCACGGCGCGCTGGGTCTCGGTGCTGCCGTAGAGGTTGACGCAGGTCACCGCCGGCGCCAGGGCCTGGATGCGGTCGACGTCGAGCCGCGTGAGGATGTCTCCCACCAGCAGTACCCAGCGCAATGTTGGGATACGGACGGGGATGCGAACAGACGGTCCCCCACCTCCGGTCTCGGTCAGGAGCTGTCCCATGGCCGGCGTCAGGTGGGCGACGGTGATCCCCTGGGTGGCCATCCAGGCGGCCAGGCGGCCGGGGGTGGCGATCTCCTCGACGGAGGGGACGCACAGGGTCGCCCCGGTGCACAGGGGCGTGAAGATGTCCCGCTGCAGCGGATCGTGCGCCAGCCCCGAGAGCAGGCTGTAGCGGTCGGAGTCCGCGAGGCCGAACCGTTCCTGCTGCCAGGGGAGGAAGTGCGACAGCGGCCCGTGCCGGCCCAGGATTCCCTTGGGCAGGCCGGTCGAGCCCGAGGTGAAGGCGATGTAGGCCAGATCGTCGGGGCCGACCGCGGCGGAGGGTCTGGGCTCCGGGAAGGCCGAGAGCAGAGCGCGGGCTCTCTCCGGTCCTCCGCCCGGGAGAGTCAGCCGGCAGCGGAGGCCGGTGGCCCCCTCCCCCGACCCCTCCCCCGCGCGGCCACCACCCCCCTCCCCGAGCGGGAGAGGGGCGCCTCCGCCCAAACGACTTTCCCCTTCTCCAGCCGCCACAGCGTTCCCCCTCTCCCGTTCGGGGCGGAAGGCTGGGTGCCGCACGGGAGAGGGGGCCAGGGGGAGAGGGCTTTCCCGGCCGTCCATCAGCAGGTCTTCGACTTCGGGCGGCGGAGCCCCGGCCGCTGCGATCTCCAGCCAGGCGCGGGGTGCCGCCAGGCGCACGATGTCGGCCAGGCGGGCGGGCGGATAGGTGGGATCGAGGACCACGAAGGCGCCTCCCGCTTCCAGGACGCCGAGCACCGCCCAGACCAGCGGCGCGCTGCGGTGCGCCCAGATCGCCACAGGCTCACCGGAGACGATCCCGTCCGCCCGCAGGCGGGAGGCGAGACGGGCGACAGCCTCCGCCAGGTCGCCGTAGGTCCAGGTGCCCTCGCCGTCGATCACGGCCAGCCGGTCCGGATGGCGGCGGGCGCGGGCCGCGAACAGCTCGTGCACGGCGCCGTGCCAAGCATCGCCGAGCGGCGCGGCCGGGTCGGGCAGCAGGTCGAGAGCCGCGGGAGTGACCAGCGAGACGGCATCGATCGGCGCGTCGGGGTCGGCCGCCACCTGGTCCAGGACGCGGCGATACTGGCGCAGCAGCTCCTCCATGCGCGGCCGGTCGAACAGGTCGGCGTTGTAGACCAGGTTGAAGGCGAAGCCGTCCTCCCTCTCGGCGGCGTAGACCGTGAGGTCGAACTTGGACTCGACCACGGTCGAGCCCGCGAGCGGCTCCAGGGTGAGCCGGCTCGGAAGCCGCACCTCCGAACGGGGCAGGTTCAGCATGTTGAAGAAGACCTGGAACAGCGGCGTGCGCGACAGGTCGCGCTCCGACTGGAGGTCTTCGAGCAGCCGCTCGAAGGGGACGTCCTGATGGGCGTAGGCTCCGAGGGCGGCCTCACGGACCCGGCGCACCAGCTCGCGGAAGGTGGGACGGCCGGAGAGATCGGTGCGCAGCACGAGGGTGTTGAGGAAGAAGCCGATCAGCCCTTCGACCTCAGGACGCGCGCGGCCGGCGATGGGTGTGCCGGCCAGGACGTCCTCCTGTCCGCTCCAGCGGCCCAGCAGCAGCTTGAAGGCGGCGAGCAGAATCATGAAAGAGGAGGCCCCTTCGGCGAGGCCGAGCGCTTTCAGGCTCTCGGCGACCGGCCGGGGGACCGCGACCTGGACGGCCTCGCCTTGAAAGCTCTGCACCGGTGGGCGCGGCCGGTCGAGCGGCAGGTCGATCACCTCCGGGCTGCCGGCGAGGCGCTCCCGCCAGTAGGCGAGCTGGGTCTCCAGGTCCGGCCCGGCGAGTCGCTCCCGCTGCCAGCGGGCGAAGTCGGCATACTGCACGGGCAGCTCCGGCAAGGGCGACGGCTCGCCCGCGGTGAAGGCTTGGTAAAGGGTGGTCAGCTCGCGGAAGAGCACGCCCATGGACCAGCCGTCCGAGATGATGTGATGCATCGTCAGCAGGAGGACGTGCTCGCCCCCACCCTCACCATCATCGAGACGCAGCAGGAGGGTGCGCAGCAGGGGTCCGCGATCGAGCTGGAACGGCCAGCCCGACTCCTCATTGGCCAGGCGCTCGGCTTCGGCCTGCCGCCGCGGCGCGGGGAGGGCGGTCAGATCGATGCCGGGGATCGTCCAGGCGCCCGGAGGATCGATCACCTGGACCGGGGTCCCCTCGCGGATGGCGAAGCGGGTGCGGAGCGATTCGTGGCGGCGGGCGATCTCCGCGAAGCAGCGCGCCAGCACCCGCGTGTCGAGCGGTCCACGCAGGCGCAGCGGGCCGGGCATGTTGTAGGTCGCGGTGCCCGGCGTCAGCCGGTCGAGGAACCAGAGACGCTCCTGGGAGAAAGAGAGCGGCGCCTCGGCGGCGGGAACGCGACGGATGCCGGTCTCTTCCTCGACCTGCACCCCTTCCTCCCGCAGCATCTCCGCGAGCAGGTCGAGGTCGTCCAGGTCGAGCCCCGCGGCCCGGGCCAGCTCCTGCAAGCTCATGGAGGCTCTCCGCCGGCTATGGTGGCCTCCTCCGGCTCGGCGAGCAGGCGCTCGATCTCTTCGTCCGACAGGCCGTCGAGGTCGTCGAGCATGTGGGCGAGATCCTCCTCGGGCACGGCTTCGACCCGGCGCTCGGCCACGGCCAGGGCCAAGCCCGCGATGGTCGGTCGATCGAAAACCTCGCGTACGGGCAGCTCGACACCCAGCTCCTCGCGCAGCGCGGCCAGCACGCGAGTCGCCAGGAGCGAGTGGCCGCCCAGCTCGAAGAAGTTGTCGTCGATGCTCACCACCTCCACCCCGAGGAGGCGGCGCCAGATCCCGGCCAGCGTCTCCTCGACGGCATCGCGCGGCGGCACCACCTCGCGGGCCAGCGCCTCGGGAGCCGGCAGGGCGGCGCGGTCGAGCTTGCCGTTGGGGGTCACCGGCAGGCGGTCGAGGACGACGATCTGCGGCGGCACCATGTACTCGGGCAGCCGAACCGCGAGCCAGGCGCGCAGCTCGGCAGGATCAACAACCGCCTCCTGCTGGGGCACTACATACCCGACCAGACGGCGGTCACCGCCCGCGGCCGGCGAGGCACCCTCGGCACGCACCAGGGCCACCGCCTCGCGGACCGTGGGGTGCTGCGCCAGCACGGTCTCGATCTCCCCCAGCTCTACACGGAAGCCGCGGATCTTGACCTGGTGGTCGAGGCGGCCGAGGAATTCGATCGTACCGTCCGGCAGGAAGCGCCCGAGGTCGCCCGTGCGGTAGAGGCGCGTTCCCGGCTCTCCGAACGGATCGGGGGCGAAGCGCTCGGCGGTCAGCTCCCGCCGGCCGAGATAGCCGCCGGCCACCCCGGCGCCCCCGATGCACAGCTCGCCGACCACGCCGATGGGCACCGGCCTGCCGCGACCGTCGAAGACATGGAAGCGCTGGTTCTCCATCGGCCGGCCGTAGGGGATGCTCCGTCGCCGCGCGTCCTCCTCCTGGACCGGATGGAGGATCGACCAGATGGAGCCCTCGGTGGCGCCGCCGAGGCTGATGACACGACATTCTGGGACCTGCCGGCGGACGCGGCCCGGCAGCGAGACCGGGATCCAGTCGCCCGAGAGCATCGCCAGGCGCAACGTCGCCGGCAGCCGCGCTCCGGACTCGACCAGCATCTCCAGCAGAGGTGGAGCCGAATTCCAGATCGTGACACCGCAGGCCGCCAGCCGCTCCACCCAGGCAGCCGGGTCCGGCCCCTCGGTCTGCGGCGGCGGCAGCACGATCGTGCCGCCGCCGGCCAGGGTGCCGAAGAGGTCCCAGACCGACAGGTCGAAGGAGAGGGCCGAGATGGCGAAGACCCGGTCCCGCTCCCCCACTCCGAAGCGGCGGTTGATGTCGAGGATCGTGTTGACCGCCTGGCGGTGCTCGATCATGACGCCCTTGGGCTGGCCGGTGGAGCCTGAGGTGTAGATGACGTAGGCCCTCACCCCCGACCCCTCTCCCATCCGCACTCCCGATCCCCCGGGAGAGGAGGAAAGAAGCCTTCTCACTGCAATCCTCCCCTCTCCCGGAGGGAGGGAGTGCGGATGGGAGAGGGGCCGGGGGTGAGGGTCCGTCAGCACGACCGACGCACCCGCATCCTGGACCATGAAGTCCAGCCGCTCCTGCGGATAGGCCGGGTCCAGGGGGACATAGGCCGCGCCGGCCTGAAGCACGGCGAGCACCGCCGCGACACGGTCCGGCGAGGGCTGCATCAGGATCGCGACCCGGTCACCGGGCCTGATGCCCTGGGCACGCAGACGGCCGGCCAGGTCCTCCGCCCGGGCTGCCAGCTCCGCATAGGTGAGATCCACGTCGAGGCCCATCACGGCCACGGCCCCAGGCGTACGCGCGACCTGCTCCGCGAACAGGTCGTGCAGACAGACGTCCCGACTTGGGGCTTCGCTATCGTTCCACTCGCTCACGACCTGATGGCGTTCGGCGGCCGACAGGAGGGGCAGCTCGGAGAGCCGCAGGTCGGGATCGGCGGCGACGGCTTCGACAATGCGCCGGAAGCCCTCGATCCAGCGCTGGACCGTGGTGGCGTGGAGAAGGTCGGGCTTGTGCTCCAGCCAGCCGTAGAGGCCGGCGGGGGTCTGGGAGACGGACATCGTGAGATCGAACCGCGCTGTCTCGTTATAGGCCGGGACCGGCGCCAGGGTCAGCTCCCCGGCCTCCAGTGCGCCGGCCGGCGTGTTCTGCAGGACGAACATGGCCTGGAAGAACGGCGTCTGGCCGAAGCTGCGCTGCGGTTGCAGCTCCTCGACGATCTTCTCGAACGGCAGGTCCTGGTGCGAGTAGGCGTCCAGGGCCGTGCGCCGGACACGGCCGATCAGCTCGCGGAATGTCGGATCTCTCGACAAATCGTCCCGCAAGACGAGGGTGTTGAGGAACAGGCCGATCAGCCCTTCGGTCTCGCTCCGGGTGCGGCCGGCGATCGGCGTGCCCACCGAGATGTCGGTCTGTCCGGTGACGCGGTGGAGCAGCGCCTCGAAGGCGGCCACCAGGGCCATGAAAGGGGTGGCCTCCTCGCGCCGGCCGAGGGCCTCCAGGGCTTTCAGGGCGGCCAGAGGGACATGGACGGTCTGCCGGGCGCCGCGGAAGACGTCACCCGACGGACGGGTCCGGTCGAGAGGCAGCTCCAGGGATACCGGCTCGCCGCCGAGCTTGTCCCGCCAGTAGCCGAGCTGGACCGCGAGCGCCTCGCCGCGCAGCCAGCCGCGTTGCCAGCGGGCATGGTCGGCGTACTGGACGGGCAGCGCGGGCAGGTCAGGCCCGGTACCGGCTGCGAAGGCGTGGTAGGACCGGCCCAGCTCCTCGATGAGGATACCCATGGACCAGCCGTCCGAGACGATGTGGTGCAGGGTGATCAGGAGCACGTGCTCGCGCTCGGCCAGCCGCACCAGGGTGGCGCGCAGGAGCGGTCCGGCGGCGAGGTCGAACGGCCGGCTGGACTCTGCCACGGCCAGGCGGGTGGCCTCGGCCTCGCGGACCGGTCCCTCCAGCCGGGAGAGGTCGACCCGGGGCAGGGAGAACGGGTCGGGCTCAGCTATAACCTGGGCCGGCGCACCGCTCTGCACCGGGAAGCGGGTACGCAGCGCCTCGTGCCGCCGCCGGACCTCGCCGAGAGCAGCGGCGAGGGCGATCGCGTCCAGCGGTCCGCCGAGCCGCACGGCGGTGGGCATGTTGTAGGTCGGCCGCCCCGGTTGGAGCTGATCGAGGAACCAGAGGCGCTCCTGGGCGAAGGAGAGGGGCAGGGGCTCGTCCTCGGTCCGGGGAAGAGGCTGGAGCGGCGGGACCGCCATGCCCCGCTGGTCGCGGCGGGCGTCCTCGACGACCGCGGCCAGCCGGGCGAGGCGAGACGCCTCGAAGACCTGGCGCAGGGGGAGCTCGACGCCGAAGACCTCGCGGAGGCGCGAGACGAGCTGGGTGGCCAGGAGCGAATGGCCGCCCAGCTCGAAGAAGTCGTCGTCCGCCCCCACCCGCTCGACCCCGAGCAGGCGGGACCAGACGGCGGCGAGGGTCTCCTCCACTGCACCGCGCGGCGCAACGAAGCCGGCGCCGTCCTCCGGCCGCGAGCGGTCCGGCGCCGGCAGGGCGCGGCGGTCCACCTTGCCACCCGGGGTGAGCGGCATCGCGGCGAGGGGCACGAAGTCCGAGGGGACCATGTGCTCGGGCAGCCGCTCACGGAGGAACGCGCGCAGCTTCGGCACGAGGGCATCCCCGGCTTCCGCGGGCACCACCCAGGCGACCAGGCGCTGATCGTTGCGATCACCCCGGTCCTCGTGCACGCCGACGGCGACGTCCGCGACTGCGGGGTGGCGCGCCAGGATCGCCTCGATCTCGCCCGGCTCCACCCGGAAGCCGCGAATCTTGACCTGCTGGTCGGCCCGGCCGAGGAACTCCAGCGAGCCGTCCGGCCGCCACCGCGCGAGGTCGCCGGTACGGTAGAGGCGTGCTCCGGGCTCTCCACCGGCCAGGGGGTGGGGAACGAACGCCGCCGCGGTCAGCTCGGGCCGGTCGAGATAGCCGCGGGCGAGCCCGGAGCCCCCGATGTACAGGCCGCCCGCCACGCCCGCCGGAACCGGCTGCAGGGCCGCGTCGAGCAGGTAGACCTCGGCACCGCCGAGCGGCCGGCCCACGGGAGCGCCGAAGGCAGGAAGGGAGGCGACCTCCCGCGCGGGCAGGGTGAAGACGGTCGTGGTGATCGTGGCCTCGGTAGGGCCGTAGGAGCTGAGGAACAGGCTCTCACCGTCCACCGTCCCGGCCCACTGCCGCAGGGCTTCGAGGGACAGGCTCTCGCCGCCCGTCAACCAGGCCCGGACGGGTGGATGTGGCGCGGCGCCGGACGCCATCTCCTGCACCGTCTGGCGCCAGAGAGCCCCCGGCAGGTCGAGCACGGTCACCCCCTGGTCGGCGCAGAAGACCAACAGCTCGGCCGGAGACAGCGCGGTCGGATCGGGGTGAAGGACGAGCGTGGCCCCGCTCAGCAGCGTTGGGAAGATCTGCACGGCCGAGGCGTCAAAGGAAGGCGACGCGAACTGCAGGAAGCGGTCGCCGGGACCGAGGCCCAGTGCGTCGGCCATAGCGAGGCTGAAGGTCGCGAGGCCGCGGTGGAGGGCGACGACGCCCTTGGGTCGGCCGGTGGAACCGGAGGTGTAGATGACGTAGGCGGGGCCCTCACCCCCGGCCCCTCTCCCATCCGCACTCCCTTCCCCCGGGAGAGGGGAGAAAAGCTTCTCTAGCTCAAGACTGCTTCTGCTTTGTTCCCCCCTCTCCAGGGGGATCGGGAGTGCGGATGGGAGAGGGGGGCTAGGGGGGTGAGGGTCCCGCAGCACCACCGCCGCGCCGGAATCCTCCAGCATCAACTCGATCCGCTCCGCCGGATAGGACGGATCGATCGGCACGTACACCCCGCCCGCCTTGAGCACGCCGAAAAACGCCTCAATCAGAGCGGGCGAGCGCTCCAGGGCGACGGCGACCCGGACCTCGGGGCCCACGCCGGCCGCCGCCAGCTCCCGGGCCAGCCGGTCCGACCTTTCGTCCAGCTCGGCATAGGTGATCCGCTCGTCGCCGAACAGAAGCGCCACGGCGCCCGGGGTCCGCGCGGCCTGCTCGCGGAAGAGCTGATCGACAGGGACGGAACAGCCCGCGGGAGCGGTGCCCGGCCATTCGGCGAGGAGCTGGTGTTGTTCGCCCGCGGTCAGAAGCGGCAGCTCGGAGACTGCGCGGTCGGGCTCCGCGACCACTCCCTCCAGGAGCATGGCGAGGTGCTCGGCCATGCGGTCGATCGTCGGGCCGTCGAACAGGTCGAGGTTGTAGTCGAACGTTGCGAAGAGGCCCGCCGGACCCTGGGCCATCGCCAGCGTCAGGTCGAACTTGGCCGCCCCGGTGTCGGCGCCGAGGGGCTCCAGGGTCAGCCCTGGCAGCTTCAGGGTCTCGGAATGGGCGTTCTGCAGGGTGAACATCACCTGGAAGAGGGGCGTGCGCGACAGGTCCCGCTCCGGCTGCAGCTCCTCGACCACCTTCTCGAACGGGAGGTCCTGGTGGGCGAAGGCCGCGACCGCGGCGCTCCGTACCCGTCTGAGGAGGGTGCGGAACGGCGGATCACCGGACAGGTCCGTGCGCAGGACCAACGTGTTGACGAAGAACCCGATCAGCCCTTCAATTTCAGCCCGGGTGCGGCCGGCGATGGGCGTGCCGATCGAGACGTCATCCTGCCCGGCGTAGCGGGCGAGGAGGGCGGCGAAGCCCGCCAGCAGAGTCATGAACTGGCTCGCGCCCTCCCCTTGGCCCACGGCGGTCAGAGGCTCGCCGATCCGTGCCGGCATCAGGAGGAAACGCCTGCCTCCACGGAAGGTCTGCACCGGGGGCCGCGGCCGGTCGGTGGGGAGCTGGAGAACGGGCGCCTCGGCGAGCGCGTCGCGCCAGAAGGCGAGCTCGCGGTCGAGCCGCTCATCCTTCAACCACTCGCGCTGCCAGCGCGCGAAGTCCGCATACTGGATCGGCAGGTCCGGCAGCGGCGACGGCTGGCCCTGGGTGAAAGCCCTGTAGAGAGCGGCCAGCTCGCGGATCAGCACACCCATGGACCAGCCGTCCGCGGCGATGTGGTGCATCACCAGGACGGCGCCGTGCTCGTCCTGGCCCAGGCGCAGGAGGAGCGGACGGAGCAGGAGGTCGCGCTCCAGATCGAAGGAGAGCTGGGCCGCCTCGTCGATCAGGCGCCGCAGCTCGGGCTCGCGCAGGGCGGCCGGCAGGGCGGAGAGATCGACGAGCGGCAGGTCCAACCCCTCCACGGGTCCGACGTTCTGGCGCGCGCGGCCGTCCACGGCGTCGAAGGTCGTCCGCAGCACGGCATGGCGCCGCAGGATCTGCCGCAGAGCCCCCTCCAGGGCCGGCGTGTCGAGCCGGCCGCGGAGGCGCAGGGCGGCGGCGATGTTGTAGGTCGCGGAATCGGGGTCCAGCCGGCTGAGGAACCAGAGCCGCTCCTGGGCGAAGGAGAGCGGAGCGCCCTCGTGCCAGCCGGAGGACGCGATCTGCCCCAGCTCCTTCCCGCCTGTCTCCAGGGAATACCCGAGCCGCGCCGCCATCTGCCGCGACGGCTCGCCCAGGGCCTCCTCGCCGAGCTCCTCCCGCCAGCGCTCGGCGGCGCGGGCGTCGACGCCCTGGTGCTGGTGAAACTTGACGTCGCCGAGCATCCGGGACGCGGCGTGCAGGCCGTCGGTCATCCGCGCGGAGCCTTCCTCGTAGGGCTGCGCCATGGCGGGGTGGTAGTCGATCCCCAGGAAGGCGCAGATCCCGCGCAGCACGCGCTCCGGCTCGCGCACCAGCTCCTCGAAGTGGACCCAGTGCTGCCGCTCGGCAGGCACGTCCTGGAGGAGATCGACGATGTTCTGGTGGCTCACCGTCCAGATCAGCTCGGCCAGCTCGCGGCGGGAGAACGAGTGCTCGTAGCGGAAGAAGATCTGGTCGAGCTTGGCCTCCTCGAACGAGTGGATCATGCCGAGCGGGTGGCGCATCAGATGGATGTAGCGCGGCCCGTCGAAGACCTCCTCGGCCCGTCGCAGGACCGCGGGATCCAGGGCGTAGGACGGCGTCTTGTCCACCAGCATCCGCCCGCCGAGCCAGGACTGGAGCCGGCCGTAGAGCTCGGCGGTCGTCAGCCCCTCCCGTTCCAGGTCCTCCATCAGGGCCGCGGCCTCCTCGGCGCCGCAGCCGCGGATCTCCATAACGGCCCGGACGAGCCCCTCCAGCCAGAAGCTGTCGCGGCCCGGGAAGGCGGCCCGGCGCTCGGCCAGGGTGTTGAAGGACAGGAGCTCCAGCTCCGGCGGCGCGAAGAGAGCCGGATGGCCGCCGAGCATGACGCGGAGGAGTGTGGTGCCCGAGCGCGGCGGCGCCAGGACGAAGAGGGCCCCCTCCCCCGACCCCTCCCCCGCGCGTCCACCATCCCCCACCCCGAGCGGGAGAGGGGCGCCGCCACCCAACAGCGCCCGGAGCGCCGCGATCTGCGCATCGCCGACCCGCCCGGCTCCTCGTTGCTCCACGGCGGCCAGGCCCCAGAGCCGTTCCGCCGCCTGCGGATGCTCGCGCGCCAGGTAGTCGGCCAGCTCGGCGACTGTCGGGGCGTCGAAGATCACCACCACCTGGACGATCTCTCCGAGGGTCTCCTGGAGCTGGTTGATCAGGATGGCGCCGGTGATCGAATTGCCACCGAGCGCGAAGAAGTCCTCGTGGACTCCCACCCGGTCGAGCCCCAGGGCCTCGGCGAAGAGGCCGGCCACGAACCGCTCGACCTCGTTGCGCGGCTCGACCAGCTCGGCGTAGCCCAGGGTCGCACCCGTGAAGGCGGCCACCGGGGCGGCCGGTGCCTGCGGCAGGAGCTGGCGCCGTTCCTCGCCATGCAGCAGCGGCAGCTCCGCGATCCGGCGCTCCGGCTCCGCCGCCACCGCGGCGAGCAGGGTCTCCAGATCGCTCGACAGGCGGGCGATCGTCGCCTCCTCGAACAGGTCGCGGTTGTACTTCCACTGGCCCCAGAGGCCCTCGGCGGTCTCGGCCAGGTTCAGGACCAGGTCGAACTTCGCGGTCTGGCCCGGCTTCTGGACAGGCTCCAGGACCAGGCCGGGCGCCGGCTCCGCGGTGCCGGCCGGGGTGTTCTGGAGCTGGACGAGGACCTGGAAGAGCGGCGAGCGTCCGAGGTCCCGTTCCGGCTGGATCTCGGCCACGAGCTGCTCGAACGGCAGGTCCTGGTGGGCATAGGCGCCGACGGTCACCTCCCGCGCCCGGTCCAGGAGGTCCGCGAACGACGGGTCCCCCGTCAAATCCAGCCGCAGGGCAAGCGTATTGACGAAGAACCCGATCAGGCCCTCCAGCTCGGGCCGCGTACGGTTGGCGATCGTCGAGCCCACGGTGACGTCGTCCTGGCCGCTGTACCGGGAGAGCAGGAGCTGGGCGCCCGCCAGGAGCGTCATGAACAGCGTGGCCCGGTGGCGCCCGTGCCGATGACCGAGAGCGGTCAGCGACTGGATGAGGGGAGCCGGCAACAGGAAGGAGAAATCGGCGCCGCGCCAGGTCTGCACCGCGGGACGCGGCCGGTCAGTGGGGAGCTGGAGCACCGGCGCGCCGGCGAGCTGCTGCCGCCAGTACGCAAGCTGGGCCGCCAGCACGTCGCCCTGGAGCCACTGGCGCTGCCAGACCGCGAAATCCGCGTACTGGACCGGCAGCGCGGGGAGCGGCGAGGGCTCGCCACGGACGAAGGCGCCGTAGAGCCGCGTCACCTCGGTGACGAGGACCCCCATCGACCAGGCGTCCGAGACGATGTGGTGCATGGTGAGGAGCAGGGCGTGGTCGTCATCCCCCAGCCGCAGCAGCGTGGCGCGCAGCAGCGGTGCCCGGCTCAGGTCGAACGGCCGGAGCGCCTCGGCCGCGGCTTCGGCGGGCAGTGCGGCTTCGCGGGCCTCCTCCGGGAGCGCGGCCAGGTCGACGACCGGCAGAGCGAAAACCCCCGCCAGGACATCCGGCGCAATGACCTGCACCGGCTGGCGATTACGCAGCGCGAAGGAGGTGCGTAGCGTCTCGTGGCGACGCACCAACTCCTGGAGCGTGCGGCCGAGCGCCGGCACGTCGAGCCGGCCGCGGATGCGCACGGCGTTGGGCAGGTTGTAGGCCGGGCTCCCCGGTTCCATCCGGTCGAGGAACCAGAGCCGCTGCTGGGCGAAGGAGAGCGGAAGGTCGCGCTCACGCGGCACCGGGACGAGCGGCGGCGCCTGATCGCCAAGGCGCACCGCGGAGGGAGACAGGCGCTCGGCCAGGCCGGCGACGGTCGGCGTCTCGAAGATCGCCACCACCGGAATGGCCTCGCCGGTCGCCTCCTGGAGCCGGTTGATCAGGATGGCACCGGTGATCGAGCTGCCGCCGAGCTCGAAGAAGTCCTCGTGCACTCCCACCCGGTCGAGCCCCAGCGTCTCCGCGAACAGGTGGGCCACCAGCCTTTCGAGGTCCGTGCGCGGCGCGACCGACTGCCGTTGCGCCGGTCTCCACTCCGGCTCCGGCAGGGCCCGCCGGTCCACCTTGCCATGGGCGGTCAGCGGCAGGGCCGGCAGCAGCACGAACGCCGAGGGCAGCATGTAGTCCGGCAGATGGGCTGTAAGCGCCGACCGCAGATCTTCGAGCGTGGGCTCCTCCTGATCGGGAGCGGCCACCACGTAGGCGACGAGCTGCCCTTCACGGGCGACCACGACCGCCTCGCGTACAGCGGGATGGCTCGACAGCGCCGCCTCGATCTCGCCCAGCTCGATGCGGAAGCCGCGGATCTTGACCTGCTGGTCGATGCGCCCCAGGTATTCCAAATCATCCGTCAGCCGCCGCGCCAGGTCGCCCGAGCGGTACAGGCGCGTTCCAGGAGACCCGAAGGGATCGGGGACGAAGCGCTCCGCCGTCAGGTCCGGCCGGTTCAGGTAGCCCAGGGCGAGCCCTCCGCCGCCGACGCAGATCTCCCCTGGCACCCCGAGCGGCTGGGGCTCCAGCTTGGGATCCAGGACGTGCAGCGCCAGGTCCGGGATCGGCCGGCCCACGACGCTTCCTCGTGCCGTGTCTTCCTGCCGCAGCGGACGCCAGGTGACGTGGACCGTGGTCTCGGTGATGCCGTACATGTTGACCAGCTCGGGACGGTGGTCTCCATGGCGGGCGAACCAGGGGGCCAGGCTCGACAGCTCCAGGGCCTCGCCGCCGAAGATGACGCAGCGCAAAGCCAGGTCGGGGGGGCCGCCGTCGAGCACCGACTCCTCCGCCCAGAGGAGCTGGCGGAAGGCCGACGGCGTCTGGTTGAGCACCGTCACCCGCTCCGTCACCAGCAGGCGGTAGAAGTCCTGCGGCGAACGGCTGACCCAGTACGGCACCACCACCAGGCGCCCGCCGTAGAGCAGAGCGCCCCAGATCTCCCAGACCGAGAAGTCGAAGGCCGTGGAGTGGAACAGCGTCCAGACATCCTCAGGACCAAAGCCGAACCAGCCCTCGGTCGATGCGAACAGGCGCGCCACGTTGGCGTGGGTGACCACGACGCCCTTGGGCTTCCCGGTCGAGCCCGAGGTGTAGATGACGTAGGCCGGATCCTCCGGAGCGGACCACGGCACCTGGTCGTCGTCCCGATCAGCAGTCTTATCCGCCTCGGCCAACGTGCTGTCGGTCAGCAGCAGCGCGACCCGGCTGTCGGCCAGGATCCAGGCGGTCCTTTCGGCCGGGGAGTCCGGATCGATCGGCACATAGGCAGCTCCGGACTTGAGCACGCCCAGGATCGCGACCACCAGGTCGAGCGAGCGCTCCAGGGAGAGGCCCACGAGGTCGCCGGGGCCGATCCCGCGCGCACGTAGCGCATGAGCCAGCCGGTTCGCCCGCCGATTCAGCTCGGCATAGCTCAGGGTCGCACCCGCGAAGGTGATCGCCGGGGCCGCCGGCGCCTCCCGCGCCTGCTGCGCAAAGCGTTCGTGGAGGCAGACGATGCCTCCGGACGATTCCGCCCTGCCCCGCTCCAGGAGCTGGCGCCGTTCCGCATCGCTCAGCAGCGGCAGCTCCGAAACCGGCTCCGGCGACACCGCGGCCGCGGCCAGCAGCGTTTGGAAGCACCGTGCGAGCCGGCCGATCGTCGCGGCGTCGAAGAGGTCGGTGTTGTATTCGAAGCTCCCGGCCAGGCCGTCCGGTGCCTCGAAGAGGGCGAGCGTCAGGTCGAACTTCGCCACCGTGGTCCCGCCGCCCTCGAGAGGGCTCAGGGTCAGGTCCGGCAGCTCCAGCTTCTCGGACGAGGCGTTCTGGAGCGTGAGCATCACCTGGAAGAGCGGCGAGCGCGACAGGTCGCGCTTCGGTTGCAGCTCCTCCACGATCTTCTCGAAGGGCACCTCCTGGTGGGCGAAGGCCCCCACCGCCGTACGCTGCACCCGGCCCAGGAGCTCGCCGAACGAGGGATCGCCGGAGAGGTCCGTGCGCAGCACCAGGGTGTTGACGAAGAACCCGATCAGCCCCTCGATCTCGCTCCGCGTGCGGTTGGCGACCGGCGAGCCCACGGAGACGTCGTCCTGGCCCGCGTACCGGGAGAGGAGAACGGCGAAGCCCGCCAGCAGCGTCATGAACAGGCTCGCCCGCTCCCTCCGGCCGGCCGCGGCGAACGCGGCGGCCACCTCGGCCGGCACGTGGAATCCCAACTGGGCGCCGCGGAAGGTCTGCACCGGCGGTCGCGGCCGGTCGACCGGCAGGTCGAGCACCGGCGCGCCGGCCAGCGCCTCCCGCCAGTAGGCGATCTCGCGCTCCAGCCGTTCGCCCTGGAGCCACCGCCGCTGCCAGACGGCGAAGTCGGCGTACTGGATGGCCGGCTCCGGCAGGGACGAAGGCCGGCCCTGCGCCAACGCGCCATAGAGAACCGCCAGCTCGCGGATCAACACGCCCATGGACCAGCCGTCCGAGGCGATGTGGTGCATTGCCACAAGGGAGACGTGTTCCTCTGGGCCGAGCCGCAGCAGGAGGGTGCGTAGCATCGGCCCGCGCGCCAGATCGAACGGCCGGACCGCGTCGGCCGCCGCGAGACGCTGGGCCTCGCCCTCGCGGAGCGGTTCCGGCAGCCCCGCGAGGTCGACCACCGGGAGGACGTCTTCCGGAACGGGGTCCACGACCTGGTGCGGCACGCCGCCGAGCGCCACGAAGCGCGTGCGCAATGCCATGTGACGGCGCAGGATCTCGCGCAAGCTCGCGGCCACGGCCGGGACTCGCAAGGGCCCGCTCAGCCGCAGGGGGGTAGAGATGTTGTAGACCGGCGAGCCGGGGGCGAGCCGGTCGAGGAACCACAGCCTCTCCTGGGCGGACGACAGGGGGATGGGCTCGCCCTCGCGCCAGCCCGCCGGCTGGATGGCGGACCAATCCTCGGCGATATGGGCGACGGGGCGGACGAGGCCACGGAACCGGGCCGGCTTCGTCTCGTCGACCGGCTCCAGAGCCGCAGGCCAGAGCCGCGCCACGGCCTTCGGGTGCTCGTGCCGGACATAGCCGGCCAGGGCATCGACCGTGGGATAGTCGAAGATCACCACCACCTGGACGATCTCCTCCAACGTCTCCTGGAGCCGGTTGATGAAGATGGCACCTGTGATCGATGTCCCGCCCAGCTCGAAGAAGTCGTCGAAAACGCCGGTCTCCTGCTCGGCCGGGATCGCCAGGACCTCGCGGACGAGACCGGCCAGGGCGTGCCCCAACGCGTCGCGCGGCGGCACCTGCTCGCGACTGGCCGTGGACACGGCCTCCGGAGCGGGCAGGGCACGGCGGTCGACCTTGCCGTTGGCCGTCAGCGGCAGGCGGTCGAGGACCACCAGGGCCGCGGGGAGCATGTAGTCGGGGAGGCTCCCGGCGAGGAAGGCCCGCAGCTCCGGCAGGGCGGGAGAGGGCTGCGGCCCGGCGGTCACGTAGGCCACCAGGCGATCCTCGCCGTGGCCGGCATCCCGGCGCGCCAGGACCACGGCCTCGCCCACGGCCGGATGGCGCGTCAGCGCCGCCTCGATCTCCCCCAGCTCGATGCGGAAGCCGCGGATCTTGACCTGGTGGTCGACGCGGCCCAGGTATTCCAGGTCGCCGTCCACCAGTCGCCGCGCCAGGTCGCCCGAACGGTAGAGCCGCGCGCCCGCTTCGCCCCGGAGAACCCCGAAGGGATCGGGGACGAAGCGCTCGGCGGCCAGCGCCGGCCGCCCCAGGTAGCCGTGGGCGAGCCCTTCCCCGCCGACGCAGATCTCCCCTGCCACCCCGAGCGGCTGCGGCTGGAGGCTGCGGTCGAGCACGTGGAGCGTCAGGTCGGGGATCGGCCGGCCCACGACGCTCCTCCTGTCCTCCCGCCCGAGCGGCCGGTACGTGACGTGGACCGTGGTCTCGGTGATGCCGTACATATTGACCAACCGTGGCCGTTCGTCGCCATGGCGGTCGAACCAGGGCCGGAGCATCGCCGGCTCCAGCGCCTCGCCGCCGAAGATCACGAAGCGCAGAGAGAGCGTGTCCTCACCCCCTAGCCCCTTCTCCCATCTCCCTTCCACCCCCCGCCGGGAGAGGGGGGACGCATCCAGGGCACCCGTGCCCGGGCTCGCTGGAATCGCCTGAGCAACGTCCCCCCTCTCCCGGGGATAGGGTGGGTGGGAGATGGGAGAGGGGGACAGGGGGTGAGGTCCCACCGCCTCCTCCGCCCACAAAAGCTGCCGGAAAGCCGATGGCGTTTGATTCAGCACCGTCACCCGCTCATCGCGCAGCAGCTTGTAGAAGGCCTCGGGCGCGCGGCTCTCCCAGTACGGCACCACGACCAGCCGGCCGCCATGGAGGAGCGCCCCCCAGATCTCCCAGACCGAGAAGTCGAAGGCATAGGAGTGGAAGAGGGTCCAAACGTCCTGCGGGCCGAAGCCGAACCAGGGCGCGGTGGCGGTGAAGAGCCGGGTGACGTTGCCGTGCGGCACCACCACCCCCTTGGGGCGGCCGGTCGAGCCGGAGGTGTAGATGACGTAGGCCGGCAGCTCCGGATCGGCCGCGGCCTCGACCGGCCCGCTGCTGCGGTGGGCGATGGCGTCGCGCTCGCGGTCGAGGACGAGCACCCGCGCGGTGTTTTCTGGGATCTCCGGCAACTCCGGGGAGCGCGCCGCGACGGTGAGGACGAGCGCGGCTCCGCTGTCCTCCAGGGCGAAGGCGATCCGCTCGCGAGGGTAGGCCGGATCGAGCGGCAGGTAGGCGGCGCCCGCCTTGAGGACGGCCATGATCGCCTCCACCATGTCCAGCGAGCGGTCGAGGAAAAGGGCGACACGATCGCCCGGCCGCATCCCGGCGGCGAGCAGGTGCCGGGCGAGGCGGTTGGAGGACTCGTCCAGCTCCCGGTACGTCCTCCGTCCACCTCCCATCGAGACGGCCGGCGCATCCGGCGTCCGCTCCGCCTGGTGGGCGAAGAGCCGGTGCAGGCAGCCCCGGCAACCCCAGGCGGGCTCCCCTGCCGGACCCGGGTTCCATTCCACGAGAAGCTGGTGGCGTTGTGCCGCGGTCAGCAGCGGCAGGTCGGAGAGCCGTCGCGCGGGGTCCTCGACCCAGCCTTCGAGCAGGGTGAGGAAGCTGCCGGCCAGGCGTGCCACCGTGGAGGCGTCGAACAGGTCGGTGTCGTAGAGCCACTCCGTCAGCACGCCGCCCGGGTAGTCGTGGACGTTCAGGATCAGGTCGAGCTTGACCGTCTCGCGGTCGAGGCCGTGGGGCGCGAGCGTCAGCCCGGGGATGTCCAGGCCGCCCTCGGGATGGGCCAGGAGCTGCAGAAGCACCCGGAGCAGCGGCGGCCGGTAGGGATCGCGCGGCAGGCTCAGCTCGCCGACCACCTTCTCGAACGGCAGGTCCTGATGGCTGAACGCGTCCAGGGTGGTCTGGCGCGCCCGGCCCAGCAGCTCGCGGCCGTCCGGGTCTCCGGAGAGGTCGGTGCGCAGGGCCAGCGTGTTGATGAAGAAGCCGATCAGCCCCTGGAGCTCGCGGCGGTCGCGGCCGGTCACGGTCGTGCCGACCACGACGTCGTCGACGCCAGCGAGCCGCGCGAGCAGGCCCTGGAGCGGCGCGAGCAGGGCCATGAACAGGGTCAGGCGCTCGTCCCGCGCGAGCTGGCGCAGGCCGGCCGCAAGGGCGGGCGGCAGGGCGATCGTCCGCGCGGCGCCGCGGAAGCTCGGCACGGCCGGCCGCGGCCGGTCGAAGGGCAGGTCGAGCGCCGCCGGGGCGTCCGCGAGGCGGCTCCGCCAATACGCCAACTGGCGCTCCAGCACCTCTCCCTGCAGCCAGGAGCGCTGCCAGAGCGCGAAGTCCGCGTACTGGATCGGCAGCTCGGGAAGCATCGGGGCCTGCCCCATTGACGCGGCGCGGTACAGCTCCGCGGTCTCGTGCACCAGCACCGTCATGGACCAGGCGTCGGCGACGATGTGGTGCAGGACGAGCAGCAGCGTGTGCTCGGCCGCGGCGGTACGCACAAGAGTGGTGCGCAGCAGGGGGCCGGCCGCGAGGTCGAACGGCCGCCGCGCCTCCCAGGCCGCGAGCCGTGCCAGCTCCTCGTCGAGCTGCGCCGCGGGGAGCCCGGCGAGGTCGACGAGCGGCAGCCGCCAGGGGCCGGGCGGGGCAATGACCTGCACCGGCTGGCCGTCGCGCTCGCCGAAGGTGGTGCGCAGCACCTCGTGGCGCCGCACGACCCCGCCGAGAGCGGCGGCCAGCGCGGCCGGCTCCAGGTTGCCGCGGATCGAGAGCGCGTAGGGAACGTTGTAGAGGTCGCCGGGCTGCAGCCGGTCGAGGAACCAGAGGCGCTCCTGCGCGAAGGAGAGAGGAAGGGGCCCCACGCCCGGCCGGCGGCGCGGGATCGCGGAGTCCCGCCCGCCGGGCTTCTCCCGCTTGCGCAGCCGTTCGAAGAGCAGGGCCTTCTCCTCCCGCGAGAGCCCGGCGAGCGCCTCCTCGATGGCGACTGCGGGTCCCGGCCGTTCGCTCAACGCGGCTCCTCTCCCGCCAGCAGGGCCTGCAGCGCCTCCTCGTCCAGCCCCTGGAAGTCGGCGAGTATCTCGCGCAGCGAGTCCTGGTCCACCTGCCGCAGCTCGGCCTCGACGATGGCGTCGGCGATTTCACCAAGAGTCGCATTGCCGAACAGGCTCTGGAGCTGGATCTCCGCACCCAGGCGCTCCCGCACCTGGGCGACGCACTGGGTGGCCAGCAGCGAATGACCGCCCAGGTCGAAGAAGTTGTCGTTCACCCCCACGCGGTCGAACGGCAGCGCCAGCAGCCCGGCCCAGATGCGGGCCAGCTCCTCCTCGACCGCGGTCCGCGGCGGGACGTGCCCGCCGGCGCCGGCGGCCTGGGCGGCGGGCGGCTCGGGCAGGGCCCGGCGGTCGATCTTGCCGTTCGGGGTGAGCGGCAGGGCATCCAGCAGCACAACGACCGCCGGCACCATGTGCTCGGGCAGGCGGGCGCGCAGGGCGCGGCGCAGATCGGAGCCGGTTAGTTGGATCGGGGGCTCTTCCAGCGCCGCTTCGGGGACCACGTAGGCCGCCAGCCTCACATCGCCGCGGTCATCCCGGCGGGCGACCACCGCGCAGGCCGCAACGCCCGGATGGCGGGTGATCGCCGCCTCCACCTCGCCCAGCTCGAGGCGGAAGCCGCGGACCTTGATCTGGTCGTCGAGGCGGCCGAGGAACTCCAGCATGCCGTCCGGCCGGAAGCGGGCGAGGTCGCCCGTGCGATAGAGTCGCCCGCCCGGCGCGAACGGGTCGGGGACGAACCGTTCGGCGGTCAGGTCGGGCCGCCGGCGGTAGCCGCGGGCGAGGCCGCCGCCGCCGCAGAACAGCTCGCCCGGCGCGCCGAGCGGGACGGGCGCCAGGTCGCGGTCCAGCAGGTAGACGCGGTCGTTGCGGATCGGCCTTCCGATCGAGGGCGCGGCCGGGTCCGGCGGGGCGGGTGTCCAGGTGGTCACCACCGTGCATTCGGCCGGCCCGTAGTGGTCATAGACCGGGAACGGCAGGCCCGGCCGCGGCCCGCGCATCAGCTTGTCGCCGCCGGTGAACAGCGCCCGCAGCGCCAGGCCAGCCGGCATCTCCTCGCGCAGCACCAGCTCGGCCAGCGGCGTCGGCAGGAAACAGAGGGTGATCCGCTCGCGCACGAGCCAGTCGAGGAGCCGCCGGGGCGCGATCCGCGTCTCGTCGTCCGGCACGTGAATGCTCGCTCCGGCCGCGAGGAGCGGCCAGATCTCCATGACCGAGGCGTCGAACCCCGGACCGGCGATCAGCGCCGCCCGGTCGCCGGGACGGATTCCGTAGACGCCGTGGTGCCAGGTGATCAGGTTGCGCAGCGAGCCGTGCGTCACCTCGATCCCCTTGGGCACGCCGGTCGAGCCCGAGGTGTAGATGACGTAGGCGAGGCCGTCACCCCCCTGGCCCCCCTCTCCCATCCGCACTCCCGATCCACCGGGAGAGGGGGGAAGATCAAGAGAGTCCAGGGCGAGCACCCGGGCGCCGGACACTTCCACAGGCAGGCGATCGCGCAGCCCTTCGCGGGTGAGGACGAGCGGCGCCGCGGCCTCGGCCAGGATGCCGGCGAGCCGCTCCGGCGGATAGGCCGGGTCGAGCGGCAGGTAGGCGCCGCCTGTCTTCAGGACGGCAAGCATGGCCACCAACAAGGCGGGAGAGCGCTCGAGACAGACCGTGACAGCGGCCTCCCGCCCGATCCCCAGCTCACGCAGGTGGCATGCCAGCCGGCCGGCCCGCGCATCCAGCTCTCCATAGCTCAGGCGCTCGCCGCCACCCGCCACGGCGAGGGCCTCCGGGTCGGCCGCGGCCCGGGCGGCCACGAGCTGGTGGGCCAGGAGGACATCCGGCGCGTCCGCCTCCGTGTCGTTCCATTCGGCCAGGAGCTGGAAGAGCTCGGCCTCGGAGCAGAGCGGGAGGGCGGAGAGGCGCCGGCCGGGCTCGGCCACCGCCGCGGCGAGCAGGTGCGCGAAGTGACCGAGCATGCGCTCCGCGGTCGCGGCCTCGAACAGCGCGCTCGCGTATTCGAGGGTCAGCCGCAGGCCGCCCGCGTCGGGGCCGGCCCCGATTTCCCCGGTCGTCAGGGTGAGGTCGAACATCGCGGTCGCCGTGTCGGACTCGACGCCGGAGAGGGTCAGGCCCGGCAGCTCGATCCGCGGCAGCGGCGCGTTCTGGTAGGAGAACATCACCTGGAACAGGGGGGTGACCGTCAGCGCGCGCTCGGGGTGCAGCTCCTCGACCAGCTTCTCGAAGGGGAGGTCCTGGTGCGCGAAGGCGCCGAGGGCCGCCTCCCCCGCGCGGCCGACCAGCTCGCGGAAGGTCGGATCGCCCGCAAGATCGACCCGCAGCACCAGGGTGTTGACGAAGAAGCCGATCAGCCCAGCGACCTCGGCGCGGGTGCGGTTGGCGGTCGGCGTCCCGACCGAGATGTCGTCCTGCCGTCCATACCGGGCGAGCACGGCGTCGAACGCCGCGAGGAGGACGATGTACGGCGTCACCCCTTCGCGCTCGGCGAGGGCGCGCAGCGCCGAGGTCAGCCCGGCGGGCACGACGAGGCGGCGCTTGCCGGCCACGGCGCGCAGGGCGGCGCCGGCCTCGCTCCGGGGCCGGTCGAACGGCAGCTCGGTCGTCGCGGGCTTCCCCTCCAGCCGCCCGCGCCACCAGGCCAGATGGCGTTCCAGGACCTCGCCGGAGAGCCAGCGGCTCTGCCAGTCCGCGAAGTCGGCGTACTGGATCGGCAGCGCGGGCAGGGAAGGTGGCCGGCCGGAGCGCAGATCCTCGTAGAGCGCCGCCAGCTCGCCGACGAAGACGCCCATCGACCAGCCGTCCGAGATGATGTGATGCATGTTGAGCAGCAGGGCGTGGTCCCTTCCCTCCAGGCGGACGAGCCCGAGCCGGAGCAGCGGCCCGCGCGCCAGGTCGAAGGGGAGCCCGGCGCTCTCGGCGCCGAGCCGCCGCAGCTCGGCCTCGCGCGCTCCGGCGGGGAGCGCCCCGAGGTCGATCACCGGCACGACCTGCGACACGGCAGCCTCCGGCGGCGCAATCGCCTGCGCAGGGCGGCCTCCCACGTCGTGGAAGGTGGTGCGCAGGGCCTCGTGCCGGCGCACGACCTCCCGCACCGCGGCGGTCAGGGCCGCCGGGTCGAGCGCGCCGGCCAGCCGGACGGCAAAGGGGATGTTGTAGACCGGCGAGCCCGGGGCAAGCTGGTGCAGGAACCACATCCGCGACTGCGCGAAGGAGAGCGGCAGGTCACCCTTCCGCTCACTGCGCCCGACCGGTACGAGCTGCGGCGCCTGGCCGGCCGAGCCGGTGCGAGCCGCCGCGACGGCCGCGGCCATGCCGGCCACGGTGGGCGTCGCGAAGAGCGCCTCCAGCGGCAGGTCCGCGCCCAGCACCTCGCGCGCCAAATTAACGAGCTGGGTGCCGAGAAGTGAATGTCCGCCGAGCTCGAAGAAGTTGTCGTGCAGGCCGATCCCTTCGATCCCCAGCAGCCGCTCCCAGAGCGACGCCAATGCGCGCTCCAGCTCGGTGCCGGGAGGCACGAAGGCGTTGCGCAGTGTTGGGCGCGTATGCCGGGCTGCCGGCGCCGCCGCCAGCGCGGGCTCGGCTGCCGGGGCAGGCTGGTCCGCGACGGCCCACAGCGGCACCGGCGCCGGACCGGAGCGTCGCGCGCCACCGACCCAGTAGCTCTTGCGCTCGAAGGGGTAGGTGGGCAGGGGGATGCGGCGGCGGCGTTCCCCCGCATGGAAGCCGGCCCAGTCGACCCGGCGGCCGGCCAGCCAGAGCTTGCCGAGCGCGGCAAGCAGGAAGGCGCCGTCCGGCTGCTTCTCCCAGGAACCGCGCAGGGATGGCACGACGACCCGGTTCCGATCGGCGGTGTGTTGCACGGCCAGACTCCCCAGGCTCTGGCCGGGGCCGACCTCCAGAAGGGCGGTCGCCGGCTCGCGCCAGACCTCGGCGAGCCCGGCGGCGAAGCGCACCGGCCGCAGGAGGTGCGCGACCCAATACTCCGGATCGGTCGTCTCCGCGGCGGTGATCCAGCCGCCGGTCACGTCCGAGACATAGGGGAGCGACGGCGCATGCAGCCGTACGCTCGCCAGCAGCTCGCGCACCGCGCCGGCGACCGGCTCCATCATCCAGGAGTGGAAGGCGTGCGTGGTCGGCAGCGGGCGCGCGGCCAGGCCGCGGCCTTCGAGGATACGCGCGAGCCCTTCCACCTCCTCCGGCGGGCCGGCCACCACGGTCACCCCGGGGCCGTTGAGAGCCGCGATCGAGAGCCGGCGGCCGAGCAGCTCCGTGGTCTCCGCCTCGGGCAGCGGCACGGCGAGCATGGCGCCGGCCGGCAGCTCTTCAATGAGCCGCGCCCGCTCGGCGACCACCCGCAGGGCGTCCTCGGGTGTGAAGACGCCGGCCATGGCAGCCGCTACGTACTCGCCCAGGCTGTAGCCGAGCATCGCCGCCGGGCGGATCCCCCAGCTCTCCCAGAGGCGCGCCAGGGCGTATTCGACGGCGAACGTCGCCGGCTGGGCCACGGCCGTGCGGACCAGGGGCGAGCCGGCGAGCGGATCGCGGCGGCCGAGCATGGCCCGCAGGTCGATCCCCGCAGGCTCCTCGGCTTCCGTCGTGGGGAAGAGCACCTGGCGGAGGTCGAGGCCGAGGAGCGGCGCCAGGACGTCGGCGCAGCGGTCGATCTCGCGGCGGAAGACCGGCTCGTCGCGATAGAGCCCGGCGGCCATGCCCGGGTAGTGATCGCCCAGCCCCGGGAAAAGGAAGGCGACCGGACGGTCCACCGCCTCCTCCGAGGCAGAGAGCAGCCGGCGCGGATCGCGCTCCCGCAGAGCACGCGCCGCCTCGGACACATCACCGCCCGGACAGGCCAGCGTACGGCGCCAGGCGAAGCGGCGGCGCCCCGCCTGGAGGGTCCAGGCCACGTCGGACAGGCTCGCGCCGGGGTGGCGCTCCAGGTGCTCCGCGAGGTTGTCCGTCGCCCGTTCCAGGGCCTCCTCACTGCGCGCCGAAAGGACGAGGAGGTCCCAGGCACGGTCCGCGCTGGAAGAATCGGCCGGCGTCTGGAGGGGCGCCTCCTCGACGATCACGTGGGCGTTGGTGCCGCCGATGCCGAACGAGCTGACCCCGGCGCGGCGCGGAGTGGAGCCCGCCGGCCAGTCGATCAGCCGGGCGTTGACGTAGAACGGGCTGCTTTCCAAGTCGAGCTGCGGGTTGGGCCGCTCGAAGTGCAGCGTCGGCGGGATCTGGCGGTGCTTCAGGGCGAGCACGGTCTTGATCAGGCCGGCGACCCCGGCCGCGGTGTCGCAGTGGCCGATGTTGGTCTTGACCGAGCCCAGGGCACAGAAGCCGCGGTCCGCCGTGCCGGCGCGGAAGGCGCGGGTGAGCGCCGCCATCTCGATCGGGTCGCCGAGCGGAGTGCCGCTGCCGTGCCCTTCGACGAAGGTGATCGAGCGTGGATCGACCGCCGCCGCGGCCTGCGCCATGTCGATCACCCGTGCCTGCCCCTCGATGCTCGGCGCGGTATAGCCGATCTTCGACGCGCCGTCGTTGTTGAGGGCCGAGCCCTTGATCACGGCATGGATCGTGTCGCCGTCGGCGAGCGCGTCGGCCAGGCGCTTCAGGACCACGATCCCCACGCCGCTGGCCGCGACCGCGCCCTGGGCCTCTGCCGAGAAGGCGCGGCAGTGCCCGTCCGGCGACAGGATGCCGCCCGGCTCGAAGAGGTAGCCGGGAGCGTCCGGCATCTGGAGCGAGATGCCGCCCGCGAGCGCCATGTCGCACTGGTAGCCGAGGAGAGACTGGCAGGCGAGGTGGACGGCCACCAGGGCGCTGGAGCAGCCGGTCTGGACGTTGATGCTCGGCCCCTTCAGGTCCAGCTCGTAGGAGACGCGGGTGGCCAGGAAGTCCTTCTCGTTGCCGATCGTGAGCTGCAGGACGTTGGAGAGGTCGGTCAGGTGGCGCAGCAGGTGGAACAGCAGATATTCGTTGGTGCCGCTGCCCGCGTAGACGCCGATCAGGCCCGGGTAGCGCTCGGGGTCGTAGCCGGCCCGCTCCAGCACCTCCCAGGCGCACTCCAGGAAGAACCGCTGCTGCGGGTCCATCTGCTCGGCCTCGCGCGGCGAGAAGCCGAAGAAGCCGGCATCGAAGAGGTCGACGTCGGGGAGCTGCGCGCCGGCGCGGACGAAGGAGGCGATCGCCACCCGCGCCGGGTCGGCGCCGCGGGCCAGGATCTCTTCCTCGGAGTAAAAGGAGATCCCCTCGCGGCCGTCGCGCAGCATCTCCCAGAAACGTTCGAGGTCCGGCGCGCCGGGAAAGCGCCCGGCCATGCTGATGACCGCGATGTCCAGGCCGCTATCGAGGCCCCCGTTCACGTCGTCCGTCATGCCGATCTCCTCTGAGCCAACCGTTGCCGCTGCAGCTCCAGACCCTGGCGCTGGCGCTGCACCCGCTCGCGGCTTCCCTGCGCCGGCAGGTCCGCCTCGGCCGCGCCTCCGAGCCAGGCGGCGAGCGCCCCCACCGTGGGGTGCTCGAATATCTGGAGCAACGGAAGGTCGCAGCCGAGCCTCTCACGTACGGCGAGCTGCACCCGCGGCAGCAGGAGGGAATGCCCTCCCAGGTCGAAGAAGCTGTCGTTGGTGCCCACCCGTTCGAGGCCGAGCACCTCGCACCAGATCTCCGCCAGCGCCTCCTCTGTCAAGGTGCGCGGGGCCGCATCGTCCGCTCCCCTGGCCCTGGCTGCCGCAATGTCCAGCCGGGCCAGGGCCTGGCGGTCCACCTTGCCGTTGGTGGTGAGCGGCAGGGCCGGGATGGCCGTCCAGGCGGAGGGGACCATCCAGTCATGCAGGCGCCCGGCGAGCCAGGCGTGGAGCTGCTCCGGATCGGCCTCCCCTGCCACGTAGGCGGCCAGGGTCGCGCCGCCCGTGCCCGGTAGCGCCAGGACCGCGCATTCTCTCACTTCCGGATGGCCGGCCAGGATCGCCTCGACCTCGCCGGGCTCGACGCGGAAGCCGCGGATCTTGACCTGGCGGTCGACGCGGCCGAGGAATTCGAGGGCGCCGTCCGGCCGCCAGCGCACGAGGTCGCCCGTCCGGTACAGGCGCGCTCCGGCAGCGAACGGATGGGGGACGAAGCGCTCGGCCGTCAGGTCCGGCCGGCCGAGATAGCCGCGCGCCACCCCATCGCCGGCCAGGCAGAGCTCGCCGGGGACGGCCGGCGGGACCACCTGGAGCCGCCGGTCGAGGACATGGGCCTCGACGTTGGCCAGCGGGTGGCCGAGGACTATCGGCGACGTCGGCGAGAGAGGCGAGGTGATGGCGCCCACCGTGGACTCGGTGGGTCCGTAGTGGTTGAGGACCCGCAGCCCCGGCGCCAGTGCGGCGACGCGCTCGATCAGCTCCGGAGAGGCAGCCTCGCCTCCGAGGACGAGCAGCTCGCGGGGCAGCGCGCGCGCCGGCTGCATGGAGCAGAGCAGGGCCGCGAGATGGGAGGGGACGATCTTCAGGCAATCGATCGGCTGCGCCGCGACCAGCTCGGCGAAGGCCTCCGGATCGAGGGCCCGCTCCGGCGGCACCACGACGAGGCAGCCGCCGCCGCAGAGCGCCGGGAAGAGCGCGGTATGGCCGAGGTCGGCCGCCAGGGTCGAGATCAGACCGTAGGAGGCGCCGTCCGGGAGGTCCAGCCGGCGGCCGACCGCGTCCACGTAGTGGCGGAGCTGGCGATGCTCCACCACCACGCCCTTGGGATCGCCGGTCGAGCCCGAGGTGAAGATCACGTACGCCGCCTGCTCCGGCAGCACGGCCGGAAGCGGCCCGTCCGCCGGAGAGATGTCGACAGGCAGGTCATCGAGGTGGAGCGCGCCCGACTGCGCGATCAGCGCGGCACGCCGGGCCGTCGGCAGGGCTGGATCGAGCGGCACATAGGCGCCGCCGGCCAGGAGCACCGCGAGCAGCCCCACCACGGTCTCGACCGAACGCTCGGCCTGGAGAGCGACGCGCACCTCCGGCCCGACCCCGAGCTGGCGCAGCCGCCCCGCCAGCTCCCCGGCCCGATCGGCGAGCTCGCCATAGGTGAGTCTCCGGTCGCCGCACGCCACGGCCGGCCGCTCCGGATGGAGCGCCGCCCCGCGCAGGAACCGCTCGGGCACCAAAGCTGCCTCTGCTCCGGCCTCCCGGGTGTCGTTCCACTCGCGTACGACCTGAGCTGTCTCCACATCGGACAGGAGGGGCAGCTCGGAGAGGCGCCTCTGCGGTGTCGACGTGGCCGCTCCAGCAAGCGCCGCGAAGCCGGCGGCCAGCCGCGCCGCCGATGGCGCGTCGAAGAGGTCTGCGCTGTAGAGGAGCGTACCGAGGAAGCGGTCGCCGGCCTCTTCGAACGAGAGCGCCAGGTCGACCTTGGCGGTGCCGTTGTCCGCCGGGAGCGACTCCAGCCAGAGGCCGCCGGTCCGCGCCGAGGGCCGCGCGGTGCTCACGTTGAGGAGGTTCAGGGACACCTGGTAGAGCGGCGGCACGCCCGGGTTCCTTTCCGGCCGCAGCTCCTCGACCAGCTTCTCGAAGGGGAGGTCCTGGTGCGCGAAGGCTTCCAGCGCGACCGGCCGCAGCCGGCCCACCAGCTCCTCGAACGTGGGATCGCCGGACAGGTCGCCGCGCAGCACCAGGGTATTGACGAAAAACCCGATCAGCTCGGCGGTCTCGGCGCGGTCGCGGTTGGCCACCGGCGCGCCGACGCAGAGGTCGTCCTGCCCGGACCAGCGGTGGAGGAGCGTCTGCCAGACCGCCAGCAGGGCGGTGAACGGCGTGACCGCGAGGGCGCGGGCGAGGGTCTTGAGCCGGGCCGCCGTCTCCGGTCCGAGCCGCAGCGCGCAGGCCCCGCCCTGGCTGGTGCGCAGCGCCGGCCGCGGCCGGTCGGCCGGCAGATCGAGGACTGCCGGCGCACCCTCCAGCCGCCGGCGCCAGACGTCCACCTGGCGGTCGAGAAGCTCGCCGGCGAGCCACCGCCGCTGCCAGACGGCGAAGTCCGGATACTGGAGGGCCGGCTCCGGCAGGGCCACGCCGGCATAGAGGGCGGTCAGCTCGCGGATCAGCACGCTGACGGACCAGCCGTCGGCAACGATGTGGTGCAGGGTGAGGAGGAGGACGTGCCGGTCGGGAGACTGGCCTGGAGCCAGGCGGAGCAGCGCGGCGCGCAGCAGCGGCCCGGCGGCGAGGTCGAAGGAACGGCGCGCCTCCTCGCGGGTGAGCCGGGCGGCTTCGCGCTCGCGGACCTCCTCGTCGAGGCCGGAAAGGTCGACGATCGGCAGAGGGGGGCTCTGCCGGGCTGCAACGGCCGGCGCGACCACCTGGACCGGCTGTTGGGAGACGGACCCTGCCGCGCCGAAGGTGGTGCGGAGCGACTCGTGGCGCGCGACGAGCGCCGCCAGCGCGCGCTCCAGCGCGCGTACGTCCAGCGGCCCGACGACGAGGAAGGGCGAGGGGAGGTTGTAGACCGGATCCCCGGGCCGCAGCCGGTCCAGGAACCAGAGCCGCTGCTGGGCGAAGGACAGGGGCGGCGGATCGAGCGCCCGGTCGCGCGGCGCGATTTTCGGCATGGGCTCCGCGGCGCCCACCTTCTGCTCGCGCAGGCGCTCGAAGAGGAGCGCCCGCTTCTCCCGGGAAAGGCCAGCCAAGCGGCGGTTCAGGTCGTCCATCGTCCTCCCGTTTCTCCTCGGCGGGCAAGGCGCTGCCGCTGCGCCGCGAGCGACTCACGCTGCCGCCGTGCGCGGTCGCGGCCCTCCCCCGCTGGTGCGGCTGTTGTCGCTGGTGAGCCCTGCGCCTCCAACCAGGCGGCCAGGGCACCGACGGTCGTGTGCTCGAAGAGCACGAGCAGGGGGACCTCGCGGGCGAGCCGCTCGGCGAGGCGCGTCTGGAGGCGGGCGAGCAGCAGGGAGTGGCCGCCGAGGTCGAAGAAGCTCTCCTCGACGCCCACCCGTGGCAGGCCCAGCACCTCGGCCCACAGCGAGGCCAGCGTGGCCTCCAGCTCGCTGCGAGGAGCGACGGAGGCCTCGGCCCGGGCGAGCGGGCGCCCGGCGAGAGCCCGGCGGTCCACCTTGCCGTGCGGGTTGAGCGGCAGGCGGTCCAGGATCTCCACCGACGCCGGCACCATGTGGGCCGGCAGCATCTCCCGCAGCCAGCCGCGCAGCCCCTCGGGTGCCTCCGGCGTGACGACGAAAGCAACGAGGCTGCCTTCGCGGACGACGACAGCCGCCTCCTGCACCGCGGGATGGCGCCGCAGGGCCGCTTCGACCTCCTCCGGCTCGACCCGGAAACCGCGCACCTTGACCTGGCCGTCGATCCGGCCGAGGACAACGAGCGAGCCGTCCGGCAGCCAGCGGCCGAGGTCGCCCGTGCGGTAGAGCCGCGCACCGGAATGGTGGGGCACGAAGCGCTCTGCCGTCGCCGCCGGGTTCCCCAGGTAGCCGCGGGCGACCCCGTCGCCGCCGAGGCAGACCTCTCCCGGCACGCCCACCGGCACCGGCCGCAGCCGGCGGTCCAGGACGTGGACCTCGACATTGCCGATCGGCCGCCCGGTGGTGAGGCGCCCCTGCCGCAGCTCGTCGACCGTGACGAAGACGGTCGCCTCGGTAGGCCCGTAGTCGTTGAAGAGCCGGCGCCCCGTTCCCCAGCGGTCGGCCGTGCCCTCGGGAGGCGGCTCGCCGCCGAGGATCAGGCAGCGGAGCCGCGACGGCAGCGGGCCCTCGACGAGGGCGGCCAGGGCCGAGGGGGGCAGGTGCAGGTGCGTGATGTCGCGCTCGTAGAGGAGGTGGCCGAGCCGCGGCAGCTCGCGAGCCGGAGCGAGACAGAGCATCGCCCCGGTCCCCAGGGCCAGCACCAGGTCGAGCAGCGAGGCGTCGAAGCCCGGCGACGCGAAGAGGAGGATGCGGCTGCCTGGGCCGGCGGGCCCGAAGACGCCGATCCGCGCCGCCAGGTTCGCGAGGCCCCGGTGGGGCACCAGGACTCCCTTGGGCGCCCCCGTCGAGCCCGAGGTGTAGATCACATAGGCCAGGCTGTCCAGCGAGGGAATCCTGGGAGCGCCGGCGTCCCGCCGGCCCGGAGCTGCGCCGGGCACCATAGCCTCGTGAAGAGCCGGCGGGACGCCGGCGCTCCCAGGGCCTTCCCCCAGCCGGACCACGGGGCCGGCGAACGGCAGGTCGCAAGGCCCTTCGCACAGCAGCACCGCCGCCCGGGCGTCCTCCAGCATCCAGGAGCGGCGCTCGCGCGGGTAGGCGGGATCGAGCGGGAGGTAGGCGCCGCCGGCTTTGAGGACAGCAAGGACAGCAAGGACCAAAAGGAGAGAGCGGTCGGCCTGGATCGCCACAATGACGTCGGGGCCTGCGCCCAGACCCTGGAGGTGCCCGGCGAGGCGGTCTGCCAGAGCATCCAGCTCGCGGTAGGTCCAGGACTGCTCCCGCGATTCGACCGCCACGGCGTCCGGCGTGCGCTGCGCCTGCTGCGCGAAGACCTGGTGGAACGGCAGCAGCGTTGCCGGATCGCGTGTGTCGTTCCACTCGCGCTCGATCTGAGCGTGCTCCGCCGCCGAGAGGAGGGGCAGCTCGGAGAGGCGCCTCCCGGGCTCCGCGGCAGCGACCAGCATCTCGAAAGAGGACGCCAGCCGGGCCGCCGTCGGCGCATCGAACAGGTCGGCGCTGTAGAAGAGCCAGCCGTAGACCTCCTCCTCGAATTCGTCCAGCGTGAGCGTCAGGTCGTACTTGGCCGTGCCGGTCGTGGTCGGCATCGGGTCGAGCTGCAGGGGTCCCGCGGCCACCTGCGCCCGCGGCGTGTTCAGCAGGTTGAGGGAGACCTGGGCCAGCGGCGGCACGCCCGGATTGCGCTCCGGCCGCAGCTCCTCGACCAGCTTCTCGAACGGCAGGTCCTGGTGCAAGAACGCCTCCAGAGTCACCTCGCGCAGCCGGGCCACCAGCTCGCGGAACCCCGGATCGCCCGACAGGTCGCCGCGCAGCACCAGGGTGTTGACGAAGAACCCGATCAGGCCGGCAGTCTCGCGCCGGTCGCGGTTGGCGACCGGCGCGGCCACGCAGAGGTCCTCCTGGCCGGTGACGCGGTGGAGCAGCGCCTGCCAGGCCGCGAGGAGGACGGTGAAGGGCGTGGCCGACAGCCCGCGGGCGCACGCCTTGAGCCGGGCCGTTGCCTCCGTCGGGAGCCGCAGCTTGCAGTAGCTGCCCCGCGTGGTCCGCAACGCCGGGCGCGGCCGGTCCGTAGGAAGGTCGAGCACGGCCGGCGCGCCCGTCAGCCGCCGGCGCCAGAGGTCGACCTGGCGCTCCAGGGTCTCACCCGTGAGCCATTGCCGCTGCCAGACCGCGAAGTCGGCGTACTGGACCGGCAGCTCCGGCAGCGCCGCCCCGCTGTAGAGCGCCATCACCTCGCGGCTCAGCACGCCGCTCGACCAACCGTCGCTGACGATGTGGTGCTGGGTGAAGAGCAGGACGTGCCGCTCCGCGGAGAGCCGCAAGAGCATGACCCGCAGCAGCGGCCCTGCCGCGAGGTCGAAGGGCCGGCGGGCCTCCTCGCTGCAGAGGCGCTCAATCTCGCCCTCGATCTGGCAATCCGCAGGCGCGAGACCGGTGAGGTCGGCGAGCAACAGCCGCGCCTCCGCAGCCGGCGCGATCACCTGCACGGGAACGGCCCCGGCCAGGCCGAAGGTGGTGCGCAGCGACTCGTGCCGCGCCACCACCGCCGCCAGGGCGCGGCGCAGGGCCGCGGGGTCGAGCGGGCCGGTGACCCGGAGCGCCGAGGGGATGTTGTAGACCGGGTCGCCGGGCCGCAGCCGGTCGAGGAACCAGAGCCGCTGCTGGGCGAAGGACAGGGGCGGCGGATCGAGCGCCCGGTCGCGCGGCACGATCCTCGGGGTCTTCGGCTCGCGGTCCGCCTCCTGGGACTTCTTCGCGCGCAGTCGCTCGAAGAGCTGCGCCCGCGCCTCGGCCGAAAGGCCGGCCAGACGGCGGTCGGGGCCGCTCATCGCGCTCCCCTCTGGGCGAGGCGCTGGCGCTGCGCCGCCAAGGCCTCACGCTGCCGGCGGGCGCGGTCGCGGCTCGCCTCGCCGGGCTCCGGCGCCCCGTCCGCCGCTGCCGGAGCATCCCGCTCCAGCCAGGCGGCGAGAGCGCGGACCGTCGGGTGCTCGACGAGCTTGAGTAGGGGCACCTCGCGCCCGAGCTGCTCGGCGAGCCGCGCCTGCAGCCGGGTCAGCAGCAGCGAATGCCCGCCGAGGTCGAAGAAGCTCTCGCCCACCCCGACCCGGTCGCAGCCGAGCACCTCGGCCCAGACCGCGGCGAGCCGCCGCTCGGTCTCGCTGCGCGGCTCGGCCAGCTCCCGCTCCGGGGCGGGCGGCGGCGCGAGGCGGGCCAGGGCGTACCGGTCCACCTTGCCCGCCGGGGTCAACGGCAGCCCGGCGAGGCGGACGAACGCGGCGGGGACCATGGGCTCGGGGAGCCGCCGCCGCAGCCAGGCCCGCAGCTCGATGTCTGAGGGCGAGGGCGAGGGGGAGGGGGAGGATAAGGGTGAGGGGGTAACCACCGCGGCGGCGATCATATAGGCGACGAGGCGCGGCCCCCCCGGCGCCTGCCGCACCATGACCACCGCCCGGCTCACCGCCGGATGGCCGTACAGCACGGCCTCGATCTCTCCCAACTCGATGCGCAGCCCGCGCACCTTGACCTGGGTGTCGATCCGGCCCAGGACCTCCAGCTTGCCGTCCGGCCGCCGGCGGGCCAGGTCGCCGGTGCGGTACATGCGCGCCCCCGCTCTACCGGAGAACGGGTCGGGCCGATAGCCGGCCGCGGTGAGGTCCGGCCGGTGGAGGTACCCGCGCGCCAGGGTCTCGCCGCCCACCCAAAGCTCTCCAGGCACCCCCACGGGCAGCGGCTGGAGCCGGGAGTCGAGCACGTAGGCCCGCGCGTTGGCGATGGGAATTCCGATGGAGGGGTCGCGGTCCGGCCGCTCCCGCTCGGAAGCTGCCTCGAAGGTGGCCACCACCGCGGTCTCGCTGGGGCCGTACAGGTTGACGACCGAGAAGCCGAGGTCGCGACGCGCGATCCGGTGCAGCCGGTCGCCGCCCGTGTAGAGAAGCCGTAGCGGGACCGCGGCCGCCGCGGGCTCGGCGAGAAAGGCCTCGCCGAGCGGCGTCGGCAGGAACGAGTGCGCGATCCGCTGGCGGGCGAGCCACTCGGCCAGCCGCGGCGGTGAAAGGCGGACTTCCTCCTCCGGCACGTGGATCTCGGCTCCCGCGGCCAGGAAGGCCCAGAGCTCCCAGATCGCCCCGTCGAAGGCCGGACCGGCGGCGAGGGTGGAGCGCTCCCCGGGATGGACCGGCAGATCGCGGTGGTGCCAGGCGATCAGGTTTGCCAGCGCGGACCGCGGCACCCCCACTCCCTTGGGGCGGCCGGTCGAGCCCGAGGTGTAGATGACATAGGCCAGGTTCTCCGCATGCCCCAGCGGCTGCGGTGACTCCGTCGACATTTCCTCCTCGATCCAATCACCCAGGCACAGCACCGTCCGGCCGGAACCGAGCGCCGGGTGCCGCTCCGCCAGCTCCTCCAGGGTCAGCACCACCGGAGCCCGGGCATCCTCGAGGGTGCCGGCGATCCTCTCCTCCGGGTAGGCGAGATCGATCGGCAGGTAGACGGCGCCGGCCCGCGCCACCGCCAGGGCCGCCACGACCAGCTCGGGCGAGCGCGGCAGCAGGACGCCCACCGCGACCTCCGGACCTGCCCCGAGGCGCCGCAGCAGGTGCGCCAGCCGGTTCGCCTTGCGGTCGAGCTCGCCGTAGGTGAGGACACGCCCGGCCGCCACCACCGCGGCAGCCTCGGGCCGGGCCGCCGCGTGCTCCCCGACCCGCTCCGCCGGCCCGGCGCGGTGCGGCCAGCGGGCCCCGGTCCGGTTCCACGCCGTGAGCTGCCGCCGTTCCTCGGTGGTGAGGAGCGGCATCTCGGAGAGCCGGCGGGAGCGGTCCTCCAGCGCCGCGGCAAGGAGCGTCTCCAGGTGGCGCGCCATGCGGTCCGCAGTTACGGTGTCGAACAGGTCCCGGGCGTAGGTGAGCGCGCCGTGCAGCTCGCCCTGCAAACCGGGCTCGAACGACGCCTCCAGATCGAACTTCACCAGGCCCGGGTCGTAGTCCACGACCTCGAGCCGGACGTCCGGCCCGAAGTCGGCGCCCGACGGCGGCGTGTTCTGCAAGCAGAGCGAGACCTGGAAGATCGGAGAGCGGCTCGGATCGCGCTCGGGCCGCAGCTCCTCCACCAGCTTCTCGAAGGGCAGGTCCTGGTGCGCGAACGCCTCCAGGGCCACCGCGCGCAGGCGGCCCAACAGCGCGCGGAACGGCGGATCGCCGGAGAGATCGCCGCGCAGCACGAGGGTGTTGACGAAAAGGCCGATCAGGCCCTGCAGCTCGATCCGGTTGCGGTTGGCCACCGCGGAGCCGACCGGGAGGTCCTCCTGTCCGGTGTAACGGTGGAGCAGGGTCTGCCAGACCGCGAGCAGGAGCATGAAGGGGGTGACCCCCTCCTCGCGTGCGGCGGCCTGCAGGCGCGTGCCGAGACCCGGGGTGGAAGACAGCCAGCGGGTCGCGCCGGACGAGGTCTTCACCGGCGGCCGGGGGTGGTCGGTCGGAAGGGGCAGAACCTGCGGCATGCCTTCCAGCCGTCGTTTCCAGACGGCGAGCTGGGCCTCCAGACGCTCGCCGCTCAGCCACTGGCGCTGCCAGACGGCGAAATCGGCGTACTGGATCGGCAGCTCGGGGAGAGCCGCCGCGAGGTCCCCCCCGGACCCGCGGAGGGCCTCCTGATAGAGAGTCGTCAGCTCACGGACCAGGATCCCCAGGGACCAGCCGTCGCTGACGATGTGATGGAGGATCAGGACCAGCACGTGCCGCTCGCGTCCCAACCGTATCAGCGCGCCCCGCAGCAGCGGGCCGGCGGCGAGGTCGAAGGGGCGGGCGATGAGCTCGTCACCGAGGCGGTGAGTCTCGGCGGCCGCGAGCCCTTCGAGATCGATGACAGGGAGCCGGAACGACAGCGTGGGAGCGATGACCTGGACCGGACTGCCGTCGACCACGCCGAAGGTGGTGCGCAGCGATTCGTGGCGGGCGACGATCGCGTCGAGAGACCGGCGCAGAGCGCCGATGTCGAGCGGCCCTTCGATCCGGGCGGCAAGCGGGACGTTGTAGCTCGGATCGTCCGGCGCCAGCCGGTCGAGGAACCAGAGCCGCTGCTGGGCAAAGGAGAGCGGCGGCGAGGGGGCGGTACCGGCCGAGAGGAAGCGCCGCGGGATGGTCGCCTCCAGAGCCGCCTCCGGGGCATGCCGTCGCTCCTCGTCCTTCCTGAGGCGCAGCCGTTCGAAGAGGAGCGCCTTCTCCTCCAGGGACAGCCGCGACAGGCGGTCGTTGAGATCCAGATGGCTTATCACAGAATCCACCGCCGCCTGCCGCCTCAACCGGTCGTCTTGCCGAGCTCGGCGAGCATCTCCTCCAGCAGCTCGGCGTCGACCTCCGCGAGCTCGCGTTCGGTGATCCGCTCCGCGAGCTCGGCCAGGTTGGCGGTATCGAACAAGAGCTGCAACGGGACCTCGATCCCCCACTTCTTGCGGAGCTGCGCCGCGAGCTGGGTGGCCAGCAGAGAATGGCCGCCCAGATCGAAAAAGTTGTCGAGCACCCCCACCCGCGTCCGGTCGAGACCCAGCACCTCGGCGCAGACCTCGACCAGGTGCTCTTCCAACGGGTTACGCGGGGCCACGTATTCCACTCCGGAGCGGGCGGCCTCCCCCCCGGCCGCGGCGAGGACGCGGCGGTCCACCTTGCCGTTCGGGGTGAGCGGCAGCTCGTCGATCAGGAACCAGGAGGACGGCACCATGGGGTCGGGCAGCCGCTCGCGCAGGAAGCGCTGCAGCGCCGCCACGGCCACCGGCTCGGACACCGCGACGTACGCCGCCAGCTCGCGCCCGTCCCGACCGCCCCGGCGGTCGTCGTCCAGCGCCAGCACCGCCGCCTGCCGCACCGCCGGATGCCGGGCGAGGGCCGCCTCGATCTCCCCGACCTCGATCCGGAAACCGCGGATCTTGAGCTGTCCGTCGTCCCGCCCCAGGAACTCCAGGGTGCCGTCCGGCAGCCAGCGCACCCGGTCGCCCGTGCGGTAGAGCCGGCCTCCGGGCTCACCCTCCCCCTCCGAACCACCGCCGGCGAACGGGTCGGGCACGAACCGCTCCGCCGTCAGCTCCGGCCGTCCCAGATAGCCGCGCGCCAGGCCCTCGCCGCCCGCGACCAGCTCCCCCACCACGCCGGGCGGCACCGGCCGCAGCCCCTCGTCCACTACGTACACCTGTGCGTTGGCGATCGGCCGGCCGATGGGTACGGAAGCTCCCACCTGCTCCGGGCCGGTCATCCGATGGCAGCAGGTGAAGGTCGTCCCCTCCGTCGGCCCGTAGCCGTTGACCAGGGTCACGTCCGGCAGGGCCTCCAGCAGCCGGCGGGCGTGGGCCGGCGCGATCACGTCGCCTCCGGCGAGGAGCTGGCGCAGCGGGCGCAGCCCCTCCAGCCGGTGGTCCACCATCTGGTGGAAGAGGCCCGCGGTCAGCCACAGCGACGTCACGCCGTGCTCGCCGACCGCCGTTGCCAGGTCGTCGAGCGATGTCCGTGCGCCCGGCATCAGGACCAGCCGGCCGCCGTTCAGGAGCGGCGCCCAGACCTCCAGGGTCGCGGCGTCGAACGACACCGGCGCGTTCTGCAGCCAGACCTCCTCCGGGCCCATCGCCGCGTACTCGGACCCGCGCACCAGGCGCACGACATTGCGATGAGTGACAGCCACACCCTTAGGGGTGCCGGTCGAGCCGGATGTGTACATGACATAGGCGAGGGCCTCGGCGGGGACCCCGGAGACGTCGGGGAGCGTGGACGACGGCTCGTCGACCACGTCGAGCTCGTCGAGGAACAGCACCTGGACCCCGAACACAGGACCGGCGTTCGCAGCAAGGTCTGCGATGCGGCGGTCGGCCAGCAGGACCCGCGCCCCACCGTCTTCCAGCATCCAGGCCAGGCGCTCGGGCGGGTGCGAGGGATCGAGGGGCAGGTAGGCGGCGCCGGCCCGCAGGATGCCGAGGAGGGCCGCGATCAGGTCGACGGACCGTTCGGCGCAGAGGCCCACGCGGTCTTCGAGGCCGATGCCAAGGGCGCGCAGGCGGCGGGCCAGACGGGTCGCGCGGAAGTCGAGCTCGCCGTAGGTCAGCCGCTCGTCGCCGCAGACGACCGCCACGTCCTGCGGATGGCGCGCGGCCTGCTGGGCGAAGAGGTCGTGGATCGACGCCTCGCGCGGGAAGCCCGCCGCCGTCCGGCTCCCGGTCTCCAGCACCTGCCGGCGCTCCTCCGCGGAGAGCAGCGGCAGCTCGGCCACGCTCCCCTGCGCCGAGCCAACAATCCCGGCGAGGAGGGTGGCGAGATAGCCGGCCATCCGCTCGGCCGTGGCGCGCTCGAACAGGTCGCTCGCGTACTCCAGCCGGCCGAGGATCCGGCCCTCCTCCTCGACCAGGGTCATCGTGAGGTCGAACTTCGCCGTCTCGCTGTCGACCTCCAGCGGGCGTAGCGCGAGCCCGGGGAGGTCCATCCCACCGCGCGGCACGTTCTGAAAGGTCAGCATCGCCTGGAAGACCGGCTGGCGGCTGCGGTCGCGGGCCGGGTGCAGCTCCTCGACCAGCTTCTCGAACGGCAGGTCGCGGTGCGCGAAGGCGTCGAGCACCACGCGGCGCACCCGCGCCAGCAGCCCGGCGAAGCCCAGGTCCCCTGCAAGGTCGAGGCGCAGCGCCAGGGTGTTGACGAAGAACCCGATCAGCCGCTCCAGCTCCGGCCGGTCGCGGTTCGCCACGGCCGTGCCCAGGACCAGGTCCCGCTGCCCCGAGAGGCGCGACAGCAGAGCCCCCCAGGCGGCGAGCAGGGCCATGTAGAGGGTCGCGCCCTCGTTGCGCGCGAGGCCGGCGAGCGCGGCGGATGCCTCGGCCGGCAGGGCGAACGGGACGGCGCCGCCGCGATAGCTCTGTACCGCCGGCCGCGGCCGGTCCAGAGGCAGCTCCAGGGCGCGCGGCGCGTCCGCCAGATGAGCGCGCCAGAAAGCGAGCTGGCGGTCCAGCTCGGCCCCCGTGAGCCAGCCGCGCTGCCAGGCGGCATAGTCGGCGTACTGCACCGGCAATTTTTCCAGATGCCGGCCGGCGTAGAGGGCGGTCAGGTCGTCGACCAGCACGCCCAGCGACCAGGCGTCCGCGACGATATGGTGGATGGCGAGCAGCAGGACGTGCCGCTCCGGGCCCAGGCACAGCAGGGTCGCCCGCAGCAGAGTCCCGCTTGCGAGGTTGAACGGCTGCATCGCATCGGCCGCCGCCAGATGGCGCGCCTCCTTCTCCGCATCCGGGGAAGCTCGAGAGGTCGATCACCGGCAGGTCGAAGGGAGCGGCCGGCGCCACCTCCTGCACCGGCCGGCCATCGCCTTCAGGGGATTCGAGGAAGCGGGTGCGCAGCGTCTCATGCCGCTCGACGAGGAGGTCGAAGGCCGTAGCCAGCACGGCGGTGTCGAGCGGGCCGTCGAGCCGCAGCGCAGCGGCCAGGTTGTAGGCCGGGCTCGCCGGCAGCAGGCGGTCGAGGAACCAGAGGCGCTCCTGGGCGAAGGAGAGCTGCGGCCCGGAGAGGCTCGCCGGCCGGGCGCTGTGATCTCGGCAAGAGCCGGATCGGGCCGGCTCCCTGGCTTTGGATCGAGCCGCCGGCCAGCGCGGAGGAGATCAACTCCGCCTGCGCGGCCACGGTCGTGGCCTGGAAGACCGCGCGGACCGGCAGGTCGACCCCGAAGTTGTCGCGCACGAAGAAGGTCAGCCGGGTCGCCAGCAGCGACTGCCCGCCCAGGGCGAAGAAGTCGTCCGCCGCACCCACGCGCTCGACGCCGAGCACCCGCGTCCAGATCTGCGCCAGGAGCTCTTCGACCGCGCCGCGCGGCGCCGCGCCGCTCCCTGCCTGGACCTCCGGCTCGACGCGGGCCAGCGCCCGGCGGTCCACCTTGCCGCTGGGAGAAAGAGGCAGCCCGGGGAGCAGCGCCCAGGCCGTGGGGATCATGTAGTCCGGCAGGTCCGCGCGCAACGAGGCACGCAGATCCGCGGGGTCCGGCGGCGCAGCAGGGTCGGCCGCCACCACGCAGGCGGTCAGGCGGAGGTCTCCTGCGTGCTGCTGCAACACCACCGCCGCCGACGCCACCGCGGGGTGGCGGCGCAGGGCGGCCTCGATCTCTCCCAGCTCGATGCGGAAGCCGCGCAGCTTGACCTGATGGTCGGTGCGGCCCAGGAACTCCAGCCGGCCGTCGGCGAGCCAGCGCCCGAGGTCGCCCGTGCGGTAAAAACGGTCTCCCGGCGCGCCGGAGAGCGGATCGGGGAGGAAGCGCTCGGCGGTCAGCGCCGGCTGCCCGAGGTAGCCGCGCGCCACCCCGGCGCCGCCCAGGAAGACCTCGCCCACCGCGCCCAGCGGGACCGGATGGAGCCCCGCGCCCAGCACGTAGACCCGGGTGTTGGCGATCGGACGGCCGACCGGCTCGGTCGCACCCCGCCGCCATCCATCTCCCACCCGCTGGACGGCCGACCAGATCGTCGTCTCGGTCGGCCCGTAGTGATTCCAGAGCGCCTCTCCGTCCATCTCCGACAGGCGGTCGGCAAGGTCGCGGCCCAGGGCCTCGCCGCCGCAGATGCGCAGCAGCCCCGGGCGGCCCTTCCAGCCGGTGTCCACGAGCTGCTGCCAGGTCGCCGGCGTGGCCTGGAGCGCCGTGGCGCCGCGCTCGTCCAGCGCGGCGGCGAGGAGCCGGGCGTCGCCGGCCGTCTCGCGGCTCGCCAGGAGCACGCGCCCGCCGGAGATCAGCGGCAGGAACACTTCCAGGGCCGCGATGTCGAAGGCGATCGTCGTCACCGCCAGCCAGGCGTCCCCGGGTCCGATGCCGTGGAGGGAGGCCATGGCCTGGAAGAAATTCGCCAGGGCGCCGTGGGTCACCTCCACCCCCTTGGGACGGCCGGTCGAGCCCGAGGTATAGATCACGTACGCAAGGTCGGTCGGATCGGTCCGATCGGTCCGATGATCGGTCGGATCGCACCGATCGGCACCGAGCGGCAGGCGCAGCACCGGGAGGTCGAGAGGCGCACCCGCCTCGGCGAGAGCGGCCAGCGCGTGCTCGTCGGCCACCAGGGCCACGGCCCCGGCGTCGGCGAGGACGAGGCGCAGGCGGTCCGCCGGGTGTCCGGGGTCCAGAGGAAGATAGGCGGCGCCCGCCCGCCAGACGCCGAGCAGGGCGGCCGGCAGGTCCGGCTTACGCTGGAGGCAGACGCCGACCCGGTCGCCGCGGCGCACGCCCATCTGGCGGAGCTGAAGAGCGATGCGGCCGGCCCGCTGCTCCAGCTCCGCGTAGGTCAGCTCAGTCTCCTCCCCGATGACAGCCGGCGCGTCCGGGCGCTCCGCGGCGCGCGCCGCCACCAGCCATGGAACCGGGGCGCCGACACCCTCCGTCGTGTCGTTCCATTCGAGCAGCGCCTGCTGGCGCGCCGCCGGGGAGAGCAGCGACAGCTCCGAGACCCGGCGCTCCGGATCGGCGAGCAGCTCCTCGATCACCAGGCCGAAGCCCTCCACCAGGCGCTCCACCGTCGTGTGGTCCCAGAGGTCTCTGTTGTACTCGTACCACCCATGGATCAGGTCGGGGTGGTCCCACATGGCGAACATCACGTCGAAGCGGGCGTTGTCGTCGTGGATGTCGACCGGCGCCAGCTCGAGACCGGCGAGCCGGGGGGACAGGACGGCGCCGTCGAGCAGCAGCAGGACGACCTGGATGATCGGCGCCCGCGACAGGTCGCGCTCCGGCTGCAGCGCCTCGACCAGCTTGCCGAACGGCAGGTCCTGGTGGGTGTAGGCGCCGAGGGCGGTCTCGCGCACCCGCCGCAGCGCCTCGCGCAGGGTCGGATCGCCCGACAGGTCGACGCAGAAGGGGAGCTGGGTCAGGAAGAAGCCGAAGGTCTCCTCGATCTCGAGCCGGTTGCGGTTGGCGTTCGGCGAGCCGACGATGACCTTGTCCTGCCCGCTCTGGCGCGCCAGCAGGACCTGGTAGACGGCCAGCACGGACATGAAGGGGGTCATCCCCTCCCGCCGCGCCAGGCTCTTCAGCTCCGCCGCACGCTCGACGCGGACCGCGGCCCGGTCGCCGTGGCTGGTCTGGACCGGCGGGCGCGGCCGGTCGGTCGGCAGGTCGAGCGACAACGGGGCGTCGCGCAGGCGGTCGACCCAATACCGCAAATAGTGCTTCTCGACCTCGTCCCGCATCCACGCGCGCTGCCAGACCGTGTAGTCGGCAAACTGCACGGCCGGCGCGGGCAGCGGCGACGGCCGGCCGGCGAGGTAGGACTCGTAGAGGATCCCCAGCTCCTTCCAGAAGAGTTGGAACGTCACCCAGTCGGTCACGATGTGGTGGACCGTGAGCTGGCAGATGCAGTCCTCGTCCTCCAGGCGCAGCAGCAGGGCCTTGACCAGCGGACCGGTTTCCAGCCGGAACGGGATCCGCGTCTCCTGCACCATCAGCTCGAAGGCGGCCGGCAGCCGCCGATCCTCCGGGAGCGCCCGCAGGTCGACCATCCGGCTGGGCAGGCGGATCTCCGGCAGGACCACCTGGACCGGCCGCCCGTCCACCGCCGGGAACGCGGTGCGCCAGATCTCGTGCCGCCGCGCGATCTCCTGGAACGCGCCGTTAAGGGCCGCGAAGTCGAGCGCGCCGCGGATGCGGTTGGCCGTGTCGATGTTGTAGGCCGTATCCTGCGGATTCAGCATGTAGAGGAACCACAGCCGCTCCTGGTCGAACGACAGCGGCCAGGTGGTATCCGGGCGACTCGGGCGACTCGGGCCGCGCCGGACGATCGGGGGCGGCGGCGGCACGGCCGGGGCCTTCGGCTTCTGCTGCTGGCGCAGCCGCTCGAACAGGGCGCGCTGCTCCGGCGTCAGCGCCGAGATACGGTCGGTCACGCTCACGAAAGGACCTCCTCCGGCGCCAGGCCGAGCTCCTGCATCCGTTGCAGCGCCTCCTCGGGCGAGAGGTCCTCGACCAGGGCGAGCAGGCGCTCGATCTCGTCGGGGTCCTCCCCTCTCTCCTTGCCGCGGGCGATGGCCGCGGCCAGCTCCCCCACGGTGGGGGCCTCGAACAGCACCGTCACCGGCAGCTCGACCGCGAAAGCCTTGCGCAGTTGGGTGGCCATCTGGATCGCCAGCAGCGAATGGCCGCCCAGCTCCAGGAAGTTGTCGTCGATCCCGATCGGCCGGATGCCGAACAGCTCCTCCCAGATCGCGGTGACCTGCCGCTCCAGGTCCGACCGCGGCTCGACGTAGGCGATCGCCACCCCCTCGCGCCCGCGCGCCGGCCCCTGTGCCGAGCGGGCCTTCTCCATCTGCGCCATGAAGGCGTCGATGGTGAAGGCGTCGGTGTCTGCGATCAGGCCGTGCAGGTCGCGGGCGGAGACGATGGCCTGCGGCAGCGGGCTGGCGAGCAGCCGACGCAGCGCCTCGCCGCTGCGCTCCGACGGCGTGCCGAAGGTCTCCAGGTCGCCCTTGAGCTGCTCCGGCTGCATGCCGGGCAGGGCGGCGCCCGCGGCGAGCCAGCCGTCCCACTGGTAGGGATCCCAGTGCACGACCTGGGTGAACGGTCCGCCCTCCTCCACGGCATGGCGCTGCGCCACGGCGTCGAGATAGGCTCCGGCCGCGGCGATGTCGAGCTGGCCCAGGCCGCCGGTGAAGGTGAGGGTCGAAGCGAACAGCGCCACGAGCTCCGGACGGTGCCCGTCCCCGGCCTCCGCGGCCAGGGCGGCGAACAGGGCCTCGGCGCCGCCGGCCGCGGGGCGTAGGGTGGAGGCGAGGCCCTCTGGAGTCTTGAGCTGGATCAGGCCGCCGGTGAACGACCCCGGGGTGTGGAGCACGCCGTCCACCGCGCCGAAATGCTCGCGGGCACGCGCCAGGGCCGACCGCATCCCCGCGGGATCGCCGATGTCGGCCCAGACGATCAGGACCCCGGGGAGCGGCTCCAGGGAGAGCAGGCGGCGCACGGCCGCACCCACGGCGTCCTGGCCCGGAGGCGTCGGCGGCAGGGGCTCCCAGCTCTCCCACCGGTCCCGCGGCGGGAAGCCCGGCGGCACCACCAAAGCCACGCGCGCTCCGGCCGAGCGCACCAGAAAGTCCGCCGCTCCCAGTCCGCTGCCATGCATGGCATCCGTAATCAGGTAGACGCCCCCGGCGCGCAGCCGGGAGGCGGCGGACAGCTCCTCGGTCAGCCGCACCCGCTCGTACCGGCGCACCCAGCGCTGCCGGCCCCGGTAGGCCACGGCCGGCTCCAGCTCCTCCTCGGGGACCTCCATCTCGGCGAGGAGCTGCCCGAGCAGCCGCTCCTCCGCCGGCGAGCCGGCCGCCGGCAGGGAGACGTCGATGCTCGTGCACGTGAGCTGCGCCGACTCCTGGTGGATCACCTTGCAGCCGCCGAGCACGGTGGCCTTGGCCGGCACCACCCGGTCGCCGTCCATCACGGCGTGGACGCCGTTGGTGACCATGCCGATGCGCACGGCCCGGCCGGCCGCGCCCGCCGGAGGGCCGGCGTTGGTCAGGGCGTGCTCCAGGAACATCAGGCTGAGCAGGCCCGAGCGCTGCGCCTCGTCGTAGGCGGGCTCCTCGTCCGTGACGCCCCAGAGGTGGACGATGCGCTCGGGCATGCCCGTCGCGCGCAGGCGCTCGACCAGACGCTCGTAGCCGCCGAGCGCCGCGGGATCGACGGCGTACGCGTCGTCTGCAAGCTCGGCGTGCTCGTTTCCAGCCGCGACCGTGATCACGCCGTGCCCCTCCCGGCGCAGCCGCGCGGCCAGCCGCTCGCCCAGGCCGCCGCGGTCGAGGAAGACCAGCCAGCTCTCGGGCGTGCCGCGGCCCGCCGGGAACAGCCGGGCCGGCGGCGCCTGCCGCCAGACCGGGACCCAGAACCAGTCCGCCAGGTCCGCCGGCGCCGCCCCCCGGGAGACACCGGGCTCGGCGGGCGGCAGCATGGCCCCGCGGCGGGCGGCCGCGGAGCGCTCCGGCGGGTCGATCCAGCAGCGCTGGCGCTCGAACGGGTAGGTCGGCAGCGGCACCCGCCGCCGGCGCTCACCCCCGTGCAGGCCCTGGAGGCCGGCCCAGTCGACCGGGACGCCGGCGATCCACAGCCGGCCGGCGGCCTCCAGCAGCAGCTCCACGTCGGAGCAGCCCTCGCTCCCCCGCCGCAGGGTCGCGACCGACACCAGGTCCGCGGGCGCGTCCGGGTGCTGCCGGGCGAGCGTGCCCAGGGTGCCCCCGGGGCCGACCTCCAGCAGGACGCGCGCGGGCTCGGCCAGCAGCTCGGCGAGCCCCTCGGCGAAGCGCACCGTGCCGCACATGTGGCGCGCCCAGTAGGCGGGGTCCTCCAGGTCGTCTCCGGAGATCCATGTGCCGGTGACGTTGGAGAGATAGGGGATCCCGGGCGGCCGCATCTCGACCCCCGCCGCCATGGCGGTGAAGCGGGCTACGGCCGGCTCCATCATGGCCGAGTGGAAGGCGTGGGTCGTCTGCAGGAAGATGCAGCTCGCGTTGCGCTCGCGCAGCTTCTCCTCCAGCTCCTCCAGCGCCTCGCGCGGGCCGCCGACGACACAGAAGTGCGGGCCGTTGGTGGCCGAGATGGAGAACCTGTCGTCCGCGAGCAGGGGCCGGACCTCGCCCTCGGCCAGGGGGACGGCGAGCATGGCGCCGGCCGGCAGCTCCTGGATCAGCTTCGCCCGCCGCGCCACCAGGGTCAGCGCGTCGTCGAGGGTCAACACGCCCGCCACGCAGGCGGCCACGTACTCGCCGATGCTGTAGCCGATCATCGCCTGCGGCCGGATGCCCCAGGACATGAGCAGTTGGGCGAGGGCGTATTCGACGACGAAGACCGCCGGCTGGGCCACCGCGGTCCCGGCGAGGCGGGCCGCAGCCGGGTCCTGCGCCTCGGTGCCGCGGCGCAGCATCGCCCGCAGGTCGGGTCCGGCGGACACCTTGGCGACGAGCCGCTGGTCCCCCTCCGAGAAGATCACCGTCCGCAGGTCGAGGCCGAGCTCCGGCAGGAGCTTCTCGGCGCAGAGGTCGACCGTCTCGCGGAAGAACGGCTCGGCGTCGTAGAGCTCGCGGGCCATGTCGACGTACTGGTCCCCCAGGCCGGGGAAGAGGAAGACGACCGGGCGCTCGGGCGGACCCTCGCGCCGGCCGCTGACCGCGCGCCTGGGATCGGTGAGCGCCGCGGCGGCGTCCTCGCGATGGCTCGCCACGACGATGCGCCGGTGGTCGAAGGCCCTGCGGCCCATCTGGAGGGTCCAGGCCACGTCGGCCAGCTCGTCCTCCGGCGTGCTCCGCAGGTGGGTGGCGAGGTTCGTGGCCGCCGCCTCCAGGGCCGCCGGGGTGCGGGCGGAGACGACCAGGAGCTGCGCGGGCCGGGAGGCGGGCTCCGACGGCTCGCGCGGCGGGGCCTCCTCCAGCACGACATGCGCGTTGGTGCCGCCGAGGCCGAAGGAGCTGACGCCCGCCCGGCGCGGCATCCCGTCGTCCGGCCACGAGGCGAGCCGGGTCGCGACGAAGAACGGGCTGGAGGCGAAGTCGATCTGCGGGTTCGGCCTCTCGAAGTGCAGGCTGGGCGGGATCTCGCCGTGCTCCAGGGCGAGCACGGTCTTGAGGAGCCCGGCGATGCCGGCGGCCGAGTTGCAGTGCCCGATGTTGCTCTTGACCGAGCCCACGGCGCAGAAGCCGGTGCGGTCGGTCCCGCCGCGGTAGGCCTGGGTCAGCGCCTCGATCTCCACCGGGTCGCCCAGCGGCGTGCCGCTGCCGTGGGCCTCGACGTAGCCGATGGTGTCGGGCTCCACGCCGGCCATGAGCAGGGCCTCGGCGATCGCCTCGGACTGCCCCTCCACGCTGGGCGCGGTATAGCCGACCTTGGCCGAGCCGTCGTTGTTGATCGCCGAGCCGAGGATCACGGCGTGCACCGGATCGCCGTCGGCCAGGGCGTCGGCCAGGCGCTTCAGGACCACGATGCCGGTGCCGGAGCCGGTGACCGTGCCGGCCGCCCGCTCGTCGAAGGACCGGCAGTGGCCGTCCGGCGACATGACGCTCGCCTCCTGGTAGAAGTAGCCGTTCTTCTGCGGCACGTCGATCGAGACGCCGCCGGCCAGCGCCATGTCGCTCTCCCCGGCGAACAGGCTCTGGCAGGCCATGTGGACCGCCACCAGCGAGGTCGAGCAGGCGGTCTGGACGTCCACGCTGGGACCCTTGAGGTTCAGCTTGTAGGAGACCCGGGTGGTGAGGAAGCTCCCCTCGTTCATCACGATCACCTGGAGGGCGCCCATCTGGTCCAGCAGCTCGCGGTGCGGCAGCAGGTTGTGGAGCAGGTAGGAGCCGGACCCGGCGCCGCCGAAGACCGCGACGCGGCCGGAGACGCGGTCGGGATCGTAGCCGGCGGTCTCCAGCGCCTCCCAGGCGCACTCCAGGAACAGCCGGTGCTGCGGGTCGAGGACCTCGGCCTCGCGCGGGGTGAAGCCGAAAAAGGCGGAATCGAACAGCTCGACGCCGTCGAGGAGCGCGCGCGCCTTGACATAGAGCGGATTCGCCAGCTCCGCGGCATCGACCCCGGCCGCGAGGAGCTCCTCGTCGCGGAAGAAGGTGACGCACTCGGCCCCTTCACGCAGGTTGCGCCAGAAGCGCTCCAACGAAGGGGAGCCGGGAAAACGGCCGGCCATGCCGATGATCGCGATCCCGTGCGCGGGATCGTGGACAGGTTCGCTCATGAGGCGCTCCTCAGGGTTCTCATCGTCCTCTCCCGGGGCTCCTCTGGCCACGGCGCTGCTCGCGGAGCTGCTGCATCTGCCGCAGCGACTCGCGGCGGGTGTCGGTGCGGGCACGTGCCTTCTCCAGGGAGGGCCGCGCGGGCGCCTCGGCCGCCAGGCTCGCCGCCAGCGTGCGGATGGTCGGATGCTTGAACAGCTCGACCAGCGGGAAGCTGCGGTCCAGGGCCTTCTCCAGCCGGCTGTGCAGCTTGACCAGGAGCAGCGAGTTGCCGCCCGAGTCGAAGAAGTTGTCGTCGATCCCGAGGCCGCCGGGGTCGTCTTCCAGGCCGAAGACCTCGCGCCAGACGCGGGCGATGGCCGCCTCCAGGTCGTTGGAAGGAGCGACGTACGTCCTGTGTTCGCGGCGCGGCGCGGGCGCCACGCCCGCCAGCGCGCGGCGGTCGACCTTGCCGTTCGGCGTGAGCGGCAGGTCCGGCAGCTCGACGAACAGGGAAGGCACCATGTACTCCGGCAGCGTCTCCCGGAGGAACCGGCGCAGCTCGCCGGGCTCGGCGGCGGCCGGGTCGGCACCCTCCTGCCGGACCACGTAGGCGACGAGCAGCTTGCCGGCCGCCGCCTCGTCGCGCGCCAGGACGACCGCCTCGGCCAGCGCGGGGTGACGCGCGAGCGCCACCTCGACCTCCGCCGGCTCGATCCGGAAACCGCGGATCTTGACCTGGCGGTCGAGCCGCCCGAGGAACTCCAGCTCTCCTCCGGGCCGCCAGCGCACCAGGTCGCCGGTGCGGTACACGCGCGCCCCGGGCCCGTCGCCGGCGCCCGCCAACGGGCTGGGCACCCAACGCTCGGCCGTGCAGCTCCGGGCGTCCGAGATAGCCGCGCGCGAGCCCATCGCCTCCCGTGCACAGCTCGCCCGGCGCCCCGGCGGGCGCCGGCTGGAAGCCGCGGTCCAGGACATGGACCGATGTCCCCGCGATCGGCCGGCCGAGGGAGACGCTGCGGCCGGCCGGGATGGGCTCTCGCACGTCGACGCAGGTCGTGAACGTCGTGTTCTCGGTGGGGCCGTAGCAGGCGATCAGGCGGCAGCCGGGAAGCTGCGCGAGCACCCGGTCGACTGCCTGCGGAGAGATCACCTCGCCGCCGGTCAGGACCTGCCGCACGCCGCGCAGCAGGTCGATCCGGTTCTCGACGATCTGGTGGAAGAGGCCGGTCGTGATGAACAGGATGGAGACTCCATGCCGCGCCAGGACCTCGTCCAGGTCGTCGAACGACGGCAGCGCCGTGGGCAGGAACGCCAGCCGGGCGCCGTGCAGCAGCACCCCCCAGATCTCCAGCGTCGAGGCGTCGAACGAGGCGGTCGCGAGCTGCAGGAAGACCTGCTCGGGGCCGAGATCGGCGTAGCTCGCGCCGCGGACGAGCCGCACGATGCCGCGGTGCTCGACGGCGACCGCCTTGGGCCTCCCCGTCGACCCGGAGGTGAACATCACGTAGGCCATGCCGCCAAAGCCGCCAGTGTCGCCAATACCGCCGAGGTCCGGGCCGGGCAGGTCCCGCGGGCTCTGCGCCGCGACGGCGGCGCTCTCCCGGTCGAGGAGCTCCCCGTCGACCACCAGCTCCACGCCCGCCTCCGCGACCATCTCGGCCAGGCGCTCGCGCGGAAAGGAGACGTCGAGCGGCACGTAGGCGCCGCCGGCCTTGAGCGCTGCCAGGAAGGCGATCACCATCTCCGGCGACCGCTCCAGGGCGACGCCCACCCGGCTCTCGCAGCCGACCCCCAGGCCGCGCAGACGGCGGGCCAGCCGGTTGGCGCGCGCGTTCACCTCCCCATAGCTCACCTGCCGCGCGCCGAAGACGAACGCGATCCGCTCCGGCGCCCTCGCGGCCTGCGCTTCGAAGAGGCGGTGGACCGGCACGTCCACTGCGGCGCCGGCCGGCGTGGCGCTCCACTCCACCAGGAGCTGCTGGCGCTCTCCCGCGGTCAGCACCGGCAGCTCGGCCACGGGCTGCGCGGGATCGTCCGCCACGGCCGCGAGCAGCACCGCGAGCTGCGCGGCCAGGCGGGCGGCCGTCGTGGCGTCGAACAGGTCGGTGTTGTGCTCCAGCGATCCGACCACCTCGCCGCCGGCCTCCCGCAGGTTCAAGGTGAGGTCGAATTTGGCGGCGACCGCAGCCGGCTCGACCGGCTCCAGGGCGAGCCCGCCCGGCAGCGCCATCTCTCCGAGGGGGGCGTTCTGCAGCGCGAACAGGACCTGGAAGAGCGGCTGGCGGCTCAGGTCGCGCTCCGGCTTCAGCTCGTCCACCAGCTTCTCGAGGGGGAGGTCCTGGTGGTCGTAGGCCGCGAGAGCAACCTGGCGCATCCGCGCCGCAAAGTCCGTGAAGGCCGGAGCGCCGGACAGGTCGGCGCGCAGGACCAGCGTGTTGACGAAGAAGCCGATCAGCGGCTCGATCTCGGACCGGTTGCGGCCGGCGATGGGAGTGCCGACGCTGAGGTCCGCCTGGCCGCTGTGGCGGTGGAGCAGGGCCGCCCAGCCGGAGAGGAGGAGCATGAACGGCGTCAGCCCTTGCCGGCGGCCGAGAGCGGCCAGGCGGGAGATCAGACCGGCCGGCAGGTGGACCGGCCGGGAGGCGCCGTGCGAAGTCTGGACCAGCGGACGCGGACGGTCGGCCGGCAGCTCCAGCACGGCGGAAGACCCCGCGAGCTGCCGCCGCCAGAAGCCCAGTTGGCACTCCAGCTCCTCGCCGGACAGCCACTCGCGCTGCCAGACGGCGTAGTCGGCGTATTGGACGGGCAGGGGCGGCAACGCCGGCGCGGACCCGTAGAACGAGGCCAGCTCGTGCAGGAGCACGCCCAGCGACCAGCCGTCCGAGACGATGTGGTGCATGTTGAGGAGCAGCAGGTGCTCGTGCGCGCCCAACCGGACCAGCGTCGTGCGCAGCAGCGGCCCCGCGGCGAGGTCGAACGGCAGGAGCGCGTCGCGCGCCGCCAGGGCCCTCCCCTCCGTCTCGGTGTCTTCCGGGGCCTCCGGGGCCGGCAGGCCGGCCAGGTCGACGACCGGCAGCGGCCAGGCGGAGGGCTCCGCGGGCGGCAGGACGCGCTGCAACGGCTCGCCGTCGCGGTCGGGGAAGACGGTGCGCAGCGCCTCGTGGCGCGCCACGATGGAACCGAACGCCGCGCCGAAAGCGGCCGTGTCCAGGGGCCCGCGCAGCCGCATCACGAGGGGGATGCTGTAGGGCGCCCCCGGCTGCATACGGTCGAGGAACCAGAGGCGCTCCTGCGCGAAGGAGAGCGGCAGATCCCCCCCGAAGGCGGCGCGGGACACCGGCCGGATCGGCGCCGCCTGCGGCGCGCCGCCGGTCCGCGCCTCGTCCACCGCGCGCGCCAGCTCGGCGACCGTCGGCGCATCGAAGAGCCGCGCCAGCGGCACGTCGCAGCCGAAGGTGGCCCGCACGCGCGAGACCAGGCGGGTGGCGAGCAGGGAGTGGCCGCCGAGCTCGAAGAAGCTGTCGTGGACGCCCACGCTCTCGCGGCCCAGGACCTCGCACCACAGGGCCGCAAGCAGCTCCTCGGTAGGAGTACGCGGCGCCGCCGGCTCCGCGGACGGCGCCGCGTCGAGGCGGAGCCGGGACAGGGCGCGGCGGTCGACCTTGCCGTTGGCGGTGAGCGGCAGGGCGGCCAGCTCCACGAACGCGGACGGCACCATGTGCTCGGGCAGGCTCCGGCGCAGGAAGGGACGCAGCTCCGGCGGGTGGAGCACGCCCCCCGCGCGGGGTACGAGGTAGGCGGCCAGGGCCTTGCCGCCTGCCGCCTCGTCGCGGGCCAGCACCACCGCCTCGGCCACCTCCGGATGGCGGGCCAGAGCGGCCTCGATCTCCCCCAGCTCGATGCGAAAACCTCTTACCTTGACCTGATGGTCGAGCCGGCCCAGGTACTCGAGCTGTCCGCCCGACCGCCAGCGCGCGAGGTCGCCCGTCCTGTACAGCCTGTCCCCGTCTTTGCCGAAAGGATCCGGCACGAACCTCTCGGCGGTCAGCGCGGACCGGCCGAGATAGCCGCGCGCCAGGCCGGCGCCGCCCAGGAGCAGCTCGCCCGGGACCCCCTCCGGCACGAGCTGGCCGGCGCGGTCGAGCAGGTGGACCCGCGTGTCCGCGATCGGCCGGCCGATCCCCGGCTCGCCCCGCCGCTCCGGGGCCGGAGGAATCGTGGCCCAGGTCGAGTAGGTGGTGTCCTCGGAGGGGCCGTAGAGGTTCACCACCCTGCGCACGCCGGGCAAGGCATAGACCTCGTCCACCAGGGCCCCCTTGAGTGGCTCTCCCGCCAGGTTGACCGTGCGCACCGACGTCGGAAAACCTTCGCCACGCGCCAGCTCCGCCATGGCCGACGGCACGGTGTTGACCAGCGTCACCTCGCCGGCCACGGCCAGGCCCGGCAGCTCCAACGCGTTCGAGGCCACGATAATCTTGCCGCCGCGGGCGAGCGGCACGAACAGCTCGAACACCGAAAGGTCGAAGCAGACCGAGGTCGAGAACAGGACGCCGGCCAGCTCCTCGGCCGAGAAGGCGTTGTGCGCCCACTGGACCATGGCCACGGCGCTCTTGTGCTCGATCGCCACCGCCTTGGGCATGCCGGTCGAGCCCGAGGTGTAGATGAGGTAGGCGAGGTTGCCGGCTTTCCCCCCTCTCCCGGGGGCTGGGAGTGCGGATGGGAGAGGGGCCGGGGGTGAGGGCTCATCCAGCCACACCACCTCACCGTTGAACGGTCCGCACCGCCCATCCAATGAGCGCTGGGTCACGAGGATGCCGGCGCCCGAGTCGCCCAGCATGAATTCCAGCCGCTCCTGGGGATAGGCAGGGTCGAGAGGGACGTAGGCCGCGCCCGCCCGCAGGACGCCCAGGAGAGCCACCGGAAGATCCGGCGTCCGCTCCAGGCAGACGCCCACCCGCGCCTCGGGGCCGGCGCCCAGCGCCGCGAGATGGTCCGCCAGCCGGTCCGCCCTTGCCAGGAGGTCCGCATAGGCGAAACGCACCTCCCTGCCATCCTTCCAGCCCACGACGGCCGGGGCGTCCGGTGTGCGCGCGGCCTGCGCGGCGATCAGATCGTCCAGCCGGGGACCTGCGGCGCGCCCGGAGACCTCCCAGCCGGTCAGGAGCTGTGCGCGCTCGGCCGCGGTCAGCAAAGGCAGATCGGAAATCCGCCGGCCGGGATCGTCCACCGCGCCCGCCAGCAACTCGGCGAGGTGCCCCAGAAGGCGCACGGCGGTCGCCGTCTCGAACAGGTCGGCGTTGTGCTCCAGCACGCCGGCGATCTCGTCTGCTTCCTCGGCCAGCGCCAGGGTAAGGTCGAACTTGGCCGTGCCGGTCGGCAGCTCGGAACGGGAGAGGATCACGTCTCCCAGGCGCAACGGCGGCTGCGGCGCGTTCTGCAGCACCAGCATGACCTGGAAGAGCGGGCTGTGGGCGCGGTCGCGCTCCATCGCCAGCTCCTCGACCAGCTTCTCGAACGGCACCCGCTGGTGGTCGTAGGCGCCGAGCGTCACCTCGCGCACCCGCGCCAGCAGCTCGCGGACAGTCGGATCGCCCGCCAGCCGGACGCGCAGCGGCAAGGTGTTCACGAAACAGCCGATCAGCGGCTCGATCTCCTGGTGGTTGCGGCTGGCGATCGGCGAGCCCACGGTCAGGTCGTCCTGCCCGCTGTACCGGTGCAGCAATGCGGCGAAGCCGGCCAGCAGGGCCATGAACAGCGTCGCCCCCTCGCCGCGGCCGAGGTCGACCAAGCCGCGCGGCAGCCCGGCCGGCAGCGCCACCGGCAGCCAGCCGCCGCGGCCCGAGGGGACCGGCGGGCGCGGATGGTCGGCGGGCAGGTCGAGGACCGGCGGGTCGGCGAGTTGGGCCCGCCACCAGGCGAGCGGCCCCTCCAGCGCCCGGCCGTGCAGGGTGCTGCGTTGCCACGTGGCGTAGTCGGCGTACTGGAGAGCCAGCTCGGGGAGCGGCGACGGCGCGCCGGCCGCGAAGGCGCCGTAGAGCGCGGCGAGCTCGCTCATCATCACGCCGAGGGACCAGCCGTCGGAGACGATGTGGTGCATCACCACGACGAGCAGGTGCTCCTCGCCGGCGAGGCGGAGGAGCAGGGCGCGCAGCAGCGGTCCGGTCCGCAGGTTGAACGTCCGGAGCGCCGCGGCGAGCCCCAGGCGCTCCGCCTCGGCCCCAGCCCCGGGAACACCTCCGGGAATGCCCGCGAGATCCCCCAGATCGACGAACGGCACCGGGAAACCGGCCCACGGGAGCGCCCGCTGCCTGGGACCCGCCTCGGTGTCCACGAAGACGGTACGAAGCGCCTCGTGGCGGCGGACGATCTCTCCCAGAGCCGCGGCGAGCACATCCGGGCGGAGCGGACCGGTCAGGCGCAACGCTCCGGGGACGTGATAGGCGGCGCTCTCCGGCTCGAGCTGCTGCAGGAACCAGAGCCGCTGCTGGGCGAAGGAGAGCTCGGCGTCCGCTTCCGGCCGGGTCCGGCGGACCAGCGGCAACTGCGACGGCGGCGACGGCGCGGCCGCGGTCTGCGCGGCGCGGCGAGCGGCCTCCACCCGCTCCGCCATCCCCCCCAGGGTAGGAGCCGCGAAGAGGTCGGACAGCGGGACCTCGACGCCGATGACGGCGCGCACCCGGGCGACGAGCTGGGTGGCGAGCAGCGAATGGCCGCCCAGGTCGAAGAAGCTGTCGTCCACTCCGAGGTGTGAGACGCCGAGCAGCTCGCTCCAGATCCCGGCGAGGAGCTCCTGGACCGGCGTCTGCGGCGCCGCAGATGCCTCGTCCCGGTCCGCCGGCAGGTCCGCCGAGAGGGCCAGCCGCTCCAGGGCGCGACGGTCCAGCTTGCCGGTGGGGCTGAGCGGCAGGGTCGCGAGCCGGTGGAAGCGCGCGGGGACCATGTGCTCCGGCAGGCTCCGGCGCAGGTGGTCGCGGAGGGCCGACACCTGGAGCGTCGGAACCGCGACGAAGAAAGCCGCCAGGCCGGCCGCGGTCCCGCCGTCGCGGACCGCCACCACGACCGCGTCCACGACCTCGGGGTGGGCGCGCAGGCAGCTCTCGACCTCGCCGGTCTCGACCCGGAAGCCGCGGATCTTGACCTGACAGTCGACCCTCCCCAGAAAGTCCAGGCCGCCGTCCGCCCGCCACCGGCCCAGGTCTCCCGTCCGGTAGAGGCGCTCGCCCGGCTGCGCGGCGAAAGGATCGGGCACGAAGCGCTCGGCGGTCAGGGCCGGCGAGCCCGGATAGCCGCGCGCCAGCACGCCGCCCAGGGCCAGCTCGCCGGGCGAGCCCATGGGGAGCAGGCTGCCGTACCGGTCGAGGACGTACACCGAGCGGCCGGGCAGCGGCCGGCCGATGGGCACCACCGGCACGGCCGGATCGCCATCCCCGGCCGCGACCTCGCGCACGGTGGCGGTGATCACGGCCTCGGTCGGCCCATAGGCGTTGAGCAGGCGGATGCCGGCCAGCGGCGAGCGGTGCCAGAGATCGACCGCCTCCGCCGGCATCGCCTCGGCGCCGGCGATCATGAGGCGGAGGCCGGGGCCGGCGGCCTCCAGGTCCTCGCCCTCGCGCAGCCAGCGCCGCCAGTAGGCGAGCGGCGGGTTGACCACCGTAAGCCCCAGCTCGCCGATCCGGCGCGCCAGGTCGCGCGGCTCCCAGAGGTCTTCTCCACGCAGCACGATCGCGGCCCCCGCGGCCAGGCCGGGCAGGATCTGCTCCAGCGAAACGTCGAAGCCGATGGAGGCGAAGCCGAGCACCCGGTCCTCCGGGGTCAGGCCGTAGACCCGGCGCACCGTCTCGCAATGGGCCGCCGCCGCCGCGTGCTCGATGCCGACCGGCTTGGGCCGGCCGGTCGAGCCCGAGGTGTAGATGAGATAGGCTAGGCTACGCGGATCGACGGCCAGATCCGGCGCCTCCGCGCTCTGCGCCCTGAGGGCGTCGGCGTCGGCGTCGAGCAGGACGGGCGCGGCGCCATGGAGGTCCAATGGATCGAGCCGATCGAGGAGAGGCGCACGGCTCACCAGGGCCGCCGCGCCGCAGTCGGCGAGCAGCAGCTCCAGCCGCTCCCGCGGCCAGCTCGGATCGAGCGGCACGTAGACGCCGCCCGCCGCGAGCACGGCGAGCAGCGCCGCCACCAGATCGGGCGAACGCTCGAGGAGAACGCCCACGGGCGCCTCGTTCCGGAGGTCCAGGGCCAGCAGGTGGCGCGCCAGCCGGTGCGCGCGCGCCGCGAGCTCGCCATAGGAGATCTCTTCCGCGCCGAAGAGGATCGCCGGAGCCTGCGGGGCGAGACGCGTCCGCTCTTCGAACAGCTCGTGCAGACAGCTCCCCGGCCCGGCTGTAATCTCCGAAATCTCCACCTGCCCCTGCTCGAGGAGCTGGGCGCGCTCGGCCGCGCCGAGCAGCGGCAACTCGGACAGGCGCCGCCCCGGTGCTGCGAGCGCGCCGTCGAGCAACGTCCGCAGGTGCTCCGCCAGGCGGGCGAGGGCCGCTTCGCTGAAGAGGCCGGCGCGCGCCTCCAGGGTACCGGCGAGGCCTCCCTCCCGCTCGTGGACGGTCCACGCGAGGCCGACCTTGGACTCGGCGCCCGGCAGGTCGACCGGGGTGAGGTCCAGGCCGGGGATCTCGATCGCCGCGGGCGGGGCGCTCATATAGGCGAGCAGGACGTCGAAGAACGGGTTGCGGCCCGCGGCGCGCTCGGGCTGCAGCTCCTCGACGATCCGCTCGAACGGGACCTCTGCGTACCCGTGGGCCTCCAGGACCATCGCGCGGACACGCTCCAGCAGCTCCCGGAAGTCCGGATCCCCTCCGAGGTCGGCCCGCAGCGGCAGGGTGTTGGCGAAGAAGCCGATCAGCCCTTCGACCTCGGTCCGGTCGCGCGCCGCGACCGGGGCGCCCAGCGTCAAGTCGGTCCGCCCGGTGCAGCGCGACAGCAGCGCGGAGAAGCCGGCGAGGAGGACCATGAACGATGTCGCGCCGGCCTCGCGGGCGCGGCCGGCGACCTTCTCCGCCAGGGCCGGAGGGAGATCGAGCCGAAGGGTCCGTGCCGGCGAGCCAGAGCGGGCGCTCACACCTCCGGGCCCATTACCCGGCAGATGACCTGGCAGATCGCCGGGGAGCTCGAGCGGCTCGGCGCCGGCGAGGCGCCAGCGCCAGAAGGCCAGGGGCTGGGCCAGGGCGCTCCCGCCGAGGGCGCGGCGCTGCCAGACGGCATAGTCGGCGTACTGCACCGGCAGGTCGGGCAACGGAGACGGGAGTCCCGCGGTGAAGGCGCCGTAGAGCGCGGAAAGCTCGCGCAGGAAGACCTGCAGAGACCAGCCGTCCGCTGCAATGTGGTGGAAGGTCGCCACCAGGAGGTGCTCGCGGTCGCCGAGCCGCACGAGCAGGAAGCGCACCACGGGTCCCGCCGCCAGGTCGAACGGCCGGGCGGCCTCCTGCGCCGCCGCCTCGCGCGCCCGCGGCAGGCGCTCAATGTCTGGCGGGCCCGCAAGACCCGACAGGTCGAGGCGGGCGAGCCCGGCCGGCTCGGCAGGCCGGACGATCTGCACCGGCCGGCCGCCGATCTCGGCGAACACGGTGCGCAGCGCCTCATGCCGGCGCACGATCTCGTCGAGGCTCCGCTCCAGGGCCGCGGCGTCGAGGCGGCCGGCGAGAAGCGCCGCCGCCGCCAGGTTGTAGGCCGCACCACCCGGCGCGAGCCGGTCGAGGAACCAGAGGCGCTGCTGGGCAAAGGAGAGCGGCAAGGGCTCGTCGCGCGGTGTCTGAGCCATCTGCGACAGCGGCGGCAGCTCGGCCACGGGACGGGCGCTGGACAGCTTCGCCGCCAGGGCAGCGACGGTCGGTGCCTCGAAGAAGCGCGACAGCGACAGCTCTACCCCCAGGGTCTCGACAATGCGGGAGACGGCCCGCGTCGCGAGCAGCGAGTGGCCGCCCAGGGCGAAGAAGCCGTCGTGGATGCCGACCCGCTCGACGCCGAGCACCTCGGCCCAGACGCCGGCCAACAGCTCTTCGATCGGATTGCGCGGCGGGGCGTAGCCGTGCCGCGCCGCGCGCCCCCCGGACCCCAGGCGGAAGCCGCGGACCTTGACCTGCCGGTCGATCCGCCCCGACTGGCGCCGCTCCTCCTCGCCGAGGAAGGGGAGGTCCGAAAGACGTTGGTCGGGTTCCGCCACCGCGCCGCGCAGCAGGGTCTCGAACCAGCCCGCCATGCGCCGACCCGTCTCCGGGTCGAAGAGGTCGCGGCTCAGCTCCCAGACCGCGGAGAGCCCCTCCTCGCCGTCGGTCAGCTCCAACGTGAGGTCGAATTTCGCCGTCGCCGTCTCGACCGGCACCCGGCGCAGGTTGAGCCCGGGCAGGCCCATGGGTGCTGGTACGTTCTGGAGCACGATCATCACCTGGAACAGGGGCGTCTGCCCCATCTCCCGCTCCGGCAGCAGCTCCTCGACGAGCTTCTCGACCGGCACGTCCTGGCGTACGTAGGCGCCGAGCGTCCTCTCGCGCGCCTGCGCCAGCGCCTCGGCAAAGGACGGATCGCCCGCCAGCTCCGCCCGCAGCACCAGGGTGTTGGCGAAGAAGCCGATCAGCCCCTCGACCTCGGGCCGGCTCCGGTTCGCCACCACCGAGCCCACCAGCAGGTCCTCCTGGCCGGTCAGGCGCAGCAGCAGGGTCTGGAAGGCGGCCAGCAGCCCCATGAACAGCGTCGCCCCGCGCTGCCGCGCGAGATCGCGCAGCCCGCCGGCCAGCGCGGCCGGAACCCGGGTGTGGACCTGGAACCCGCGCTGGGTGCGCATTGACGGCCGCGGGTGGTCCGCCGGCAGCTCCAGGCTCGCGGGAGCTCCCGCAAGCCGCTCCTTCCACCAGGCGAGCTGCAGCGCGAGCACACCGCCGGACAACTGCTCGCGCTGCCAGACGGCGTAGTCGGCGTACTGCACGGGCAGCTCGGGCAGGCCCCTCACCCCCCCGGCCCCGGGGGGAAGATAGAGGGCGGCGAGATCGCCCATCAACACGCCCAGCGACCAGCCGTCGGCGACGATGTGATGGAGGGTCAGCAGCAGCAGGTGCCGTTCAGCTCCGAGCCGCAACAGGCCGGCCCGCAGCAGGGGGCCATGATGGAGATCGAACGGCCGCGCCGCCTCCTCCCGCGCCAGGCTGCGGGCCGCCTCGTCGCGCAACGGCTCCGGCAGGTCCGCAAGGTCGGCGACGGGCAGGGCCGTCCAGGGTTGCGCCGGACCGACGACCTGCACCGGCCGGCCGCCGTGGTGCTCGAAGCGCGTGCGCAGAACCTCGTGCCGACGGATCAGCGCGGCGAGGCTCGCGGCGAGCGCGGGAACCGCGAGGGGCCCTTCGAGCAATACCGCGCCCGGCATGTTGTAGGCGGCGCCGCCCGGCTGGAGCTGATCGAGGAACCAGAGCCGCTGCTGGGCGAACGAGAGCGGCAGGTCCTCGCACTGCTCGTGCGGGCGCAGCACCGGCCGGATCGGCGGCACTCCCGCAATTCCCGCGGCGGTGTCCGCGAAGCTGGCCGCCACGAGCTTGCCGGCCAGCGCCGCCACGGTGGGCGCCTGGAACAGGGCGCTGACCGGCAGCTCCACCCCGAAGGCGCGGGAGACGCGCGCGAGCAGCCGCGCCGCCAGCAGCGAATGGCCGCCGAGCGCGAAGAAGTCGTCGTGAATGCCGACCCGCGGCAGGCCGAGCACCTCGGCCATGATCCCTGTGAGCGCCTCCTCGACCGGATTGCGCGGCTCCCCCGCCGCGCCGGCCGCCGCCGCCGTCGCCTCCGCCTCCAGCTCGGTCCGCGGCTCGATGCGAGCCAGGGCCTTGCGGTCGACCTTGCCGTTCGGGGAGAGCGGCAGGGCCGGCAGGACGGCCCAGGCCGTCGGCACGAAGGCATCCGGCAACCGGTCTTGCAGGAAGACCCGCAGCTCCGTTGTCCGGAGGGGCTGGAGGGCCTGGACCTCCTCCCCCTCCCGCAGAGCCACGTAGGCGGCCAGGCGCCGGCCGTCGCCCGAGCGCTCCGGAAGCGCCAGCACCGCGACCTCGCGCACCGCCGGATGGCGCGACAGCGCCGCCTCGATCTCCCCCAGCTCGATGCGGAAGCCGCGGATCTTGACCTGGTGATCGATCCGCCCGAGGAAGTCGAGGTCGCCATCCGGCCGCCGCCGCACCAGGTCGCCCGTGCGGTACAGCCGCGCCCCACGTTCCACCGGGAACGGGTCCGGCACGAACCGCTCCGCCGTCAGCTCCGGCCGGCCGAGATAACCGCGCGCCAGCCCTGCGCCACCCAGCAACAGCTCGCCGGGGATGCCGACCGGCAGCGGCTCCAGAGCCGCGTCGAGCACGAAGGCGCGCGTGTCGTCGAGCGGCCGGCCGATCGAGACCGGCTGCCCGGCAGCCAGCAGGGTGAACGTCGAGTAGGTCGTGTCCTCGGAAGGGCCATAGAGGTTGTACAGCCGCTCGACGCCCGGCACGCCATAGATGGCGTCGACCAGGCTGGGCGGGATCGGCTCGCCGGCCAGGTTGACCGTCCGCAGCGAGGACGGCAAGCCGCCGCGCACCAGCTCGGCCATGGCGGAGGGGACGGTGTTGACCAGCGTCACCTCGCCAGCGGCTGGCAGCCGCGGCAGCTCCAGGGCGTTCTCAGCCAGGATCACCCGGCCGCCCCAGGACAGTGGAACGAAGATCTCGAAGACCGACAGGTCGAAGGCAATCGAGGTCGAGGCCAGGACCCCGGAGAGCTCCTCCGGCGAGAACACCGAGCGCGCCCACCGCACCAGCGCCACCGGGCTCCGGTGCTCGATCGCCACCGCCTTGGGCCGGCCCGTGGAGCCCGACGTGTAGATCAGGTAGGCCAGGTTGGCCGGCAGGGCCGGCGGCGGGAGGTTCGACCCGTCCCGGGCATCGATGGCCGTCCGCTCGCGGGCGAGGAGATCCTCCCCGAGCACCACCCGCGCCGCGCTGTCCGCCAGCATCAGCTCGAGCCGTTCCTGCGGATATTTCGGGTCGAGCGGCACATAGGCACCGCCCGCCTTGAGCACCGCGAGGAGCGATACCATCAGCTCGGCCGTCCTCCCCAGCCGGACCCCGACCCGGACCTCGGGCCCGACGCCCAGCGCCTGCAGGTGCCGCGCAAGCTGGTTGGCCCGGCGGTTGAGCTCCTCGTAGGTCAGCCGGGCGTCGCCGGCGACCAGCGCCTCCGCCTCGGGGGTCCGCGCCGCCTGCGCCTCGAAGAGCTGGTGGAGGCGCAGCTCCCGCGCTTCCGCCTGCCCGGTCGCTGTGGCGTTCCAGCCCACCAGGAGCTGCCAGCGCTCGGCCGGGGCGAGCAGCGGCAGGCGCGAGAGCGGCCTCTCCGGATCGGCCACCGCGCCCGCGAGCAGGGTCCGGAAATGCCCGAGCATCCGTTCGGCGGTCTCGCCGTCGAACAGGTCGGCGTTGTATTCGAGCGAGGCGCGCAGCCGGCCGCCGGCCTCTTCGGCCACGCGCAAGGTCAGGTCGAATTGCGCCCGCCGCTCCTCGATCCGCAGCGATTCGAGCTGCAGGCCGCCCAGGGCGATGCGCCCGCCCGACTCGCCCAATGCGAAGGTGGCCAGGCCCGGCTCGTCGCCGGGGCGCGTCCTCTGCAGGAGGAACAGGGTCTGGAAGACCGGCGAGCGGGCCGGGTCGCGGACGGGCCGCAGCCGCTCCGCGAGCAACGCGAACGGGAAGTCGCCATGCTCCAGCCCTCCCAGCACCACCCGCCGGACCCGGCCGAGGAACAGAGACCAGGAGGGATCGCCCGCCAGGTCGCCGCGCAGCGCCACGGGGTTGACGAAGTAGCCCGCCAAGGCCCCGAGCTCCGGCCGGCCGCGGCCGAACGTGGGCGAGCCGACCGCCAGGTCCTCCTGGCCGGCATAGCGGCCGAGCTGGGCCTGGAAGACCGCGAGCAGGACCATGAAGACCGTGGCGCCGTGCGTCGCCGCCAGAGCCCGCACTCCGTCCGCTCCGTCCGAAAAACCGGCCGGCAGCTCCAGCGTGCGGGCGCCGCCCCGCCAGGTCTGGACCGGCGGACGCGGCCGGTCGGCCGGCAGGTCGAGATCGGGCACGCCGGCCAGCGCCTCGCGCCAGTACTCCCACAGCCGTGCACCCCGCGAACCCGCAAGCACCTCCTCCTGCCATTGCACATAGTCGCCATAAGAGACCGGCAGCGGCGGGCCGCTCTCCGTCTCCCCGCTGTACAGGCCCGCGAGATCGCGCGCCGCGACGGCAAGCGACCAGAAATCGGCGGCGATGTGGTGCACCGCGAGCAGCAGCACGTGCTCGTCCTCCCCGCGGTCGAAGACCCGCACGCGCACCAGCGGGCCGCGGGCGAGGTCGAACGGCCGCCACGCCTCCTCCCCCAGCCTCTCGGCGAGCCGGGCCTCGCTCCAGTCCGCCGCGTCTTCCAGGCCGAAGTCGATCGCCGGCTCTTCGAGCACGCGCCGCACCGGCTCCTCTCCGACGACCGGGAACACCGAGCGCAGCGCGTCGTGCCGGGCCGCCAGGGCCACGAGGGCGCGCCGCAGAGCCTCTGGATCGAGCTTGGAGCGGCTCTTCGCCGCGACCGCGATGTTGTAGGCGCCGCCCTCGGGAGCCAGCCGGTGCAGGAACCAGAGCGCCTTCTGGCCATAGGAGAGCGGCCGGTCGCCTGTCTCCGCCCCACCGGACCGCAGCGCCGGCAGGTCACCCTCCGGAGATTCCTGGTCGAGCGCCGGCAGGAGGAGATCCGCGATCTCCGCTGTCCCGGCCCCTTCGAGCAGGTCGGCCAGTGGGAGCGGCACGCCGAGCGCGGCCTCGACGCCCGCCTTGAGCTCGACGGCGCCGAGCGAGTCGAGGCCGAAGCCGGTCAGCGGCTGTGACGGATCGAGGGCCGAAGCCGCCACGCCGACCGCCGCCGCCGCGCGCTCGCGCAGGAACCGCTCCAGCACCGCGCGGCGCTCCGCCGTATCGAGGGCGATCAGGCCGCCGCGGGTCAGAACAAGAGCCGGCCCGGCTGTCGCGGCAGGCTCCTGCGCCACCGCGCTCCTCCCCACCACGGTCAGCTCGCCATGCAGGTACTGCTCGCGGCACAGGCGGCGCTGGATCTTGCCGCTGGACGTCTTCGGCACCGTACCGACCCGCACCAGGACCACCTCGTGCACCTGCACCTCGTGCTCCTCGGCCACCGCGCGCCGCACCGCCTCGGCGACCTCTTCCAGGCCGTCACGACGGCGCCTCTCCACCTCCTGGACCAGCACCAGCCGCTCCTCGCCGGCCGCCTCCACCGAGAAGGCGGCGCCGCAGCCCGGCCGCAGATCGGGGTGACTCCGCTCGGCCGTCAGCTCCAGGTCCTGCGGATAGTGGTTGCGTCCGCGGACGATGATCAGGTCCTTGATGCGGCCGGTGACGTACAGCTCGCCGCCGAGGAGGAAGCCCAGGTCGCCGGTGCGCAGGAAGGGTCCATCGCCCGTGACAAGACGCGCCCGGAAGTCGTGCTCCGTGGCCTCGGGATTGCGCCAGTAGCCGCGCGCCACGCTCGGGCCGGAGATCCAAATCTCCCCGACCCGTCCGGGCGCCAATTCAGCACCCGCCTCGGGGTCCGCGACCGCGATCCGCTGGCCCTGCCAACCGTGACCGCAGCTCACGAGGCGGCCCCTCACCCCCGGCCCCTCTCCCATCGCCCCCCCACCGACCGGGAGAGGGGAGAAAAACGTTGTCTTTCCCGTCTCGATTTCGGATCGATCTCGCGTTCCCCCCTCTCCCGGGGGAAGGGGGGGCGATGGGAGAGGGGGGCCAGGGGGGTGAGGCTCGCTCTCGATCCGCGGCCAGCGGCCGGCGTCGCCGCCGGTGACGAAGAGCGTCGCCTCGGCCAGGCCGTAGCAGGGATAGAATGACTCGCGCCGGAAGCCGCAGGGGGCGAACGCCTCCGCGAAACGCTCCAGCGTCTCGGCCCGCACCGGCTCGGCGCCGTTGTAGGCCACCCGCCAGCACGAGAGGTCCAGCCCTTCCCTCTGCTCCGGAGGAATCCGGCGCACGCACAACTCGTAGGCGAAGTTGGGGCCGCCGCTCGTCGTCCCGCGGTAGCGGTGGATCGCCTGCAGCCAGCGCAGCGGCTTCTGCAGGAAGGCGACCGGCGCCATGAGCACGCAGCGGCCCCCGGCGTGGAGCGGCTGCAGCACGTTTCCGATCAGGCCCATGTCGTGATAAAGCGGCAGCCAGCCCACCACGACCGAATCCTCGTCCTGCCGGAACGCCTCGCCGATCATCCCCTCGTTGTGGAGGAGGTTGGCATGGGTGACCATCACCCCCTTGGGCGTCGCTGTCGATCCCGAGGTGTACTGGAGGAAGGCGATCGAGCCGGGATCGGGCTCGGCCAGCTCGATGTCCGGCAGGTTGGAGCCACCCAGCGCGTCGGTCGGGATCCAGCGGACCGCCGCGAGCTCCGGCACGCGCGCGGCGAAGCCGTCCCGGTCGATCGCCGCCGCGAACAGCGCCGAAGTAGTCAACGCGGCCCGCAGCTCGGCGTCGCGGGCGATCGCCCGCAGCCGGGTCTGAACCCGGTCGTTGAGCCGCGGCGGATAGGCCGGCACCGCCACCACCCCGGCATAGAGGCAGCCGAAGAAGGCGGCGATGAAGTCCAGCCCCGGCGGATAGAGCAGCAGGGCCCGATCCCCGGGCTGGAGGCTCTCCCGCAGGGTGTGCGCGACAGCCTGCGCCCGCCGGTCCAGCTCTCCGTACGTGAGCCGCGCGCCCTCCACCTCCCCGTCGGCCAGGAAGGTGAACGCCGTGCGCTCAGGCCGCTCGGCGGCGCGAGCTCGAAGGAGGCCGGCCAGGGTGGTAGGCCGGACTCCAGGCCAGACGGCAGGCTCGGACATCAGTGCCTGTCCTTGGATCGAATCCTGGAAAACGTCGGCCTGTAGGCCTGGGGTGCTTCTGTGTCGTGGATTCTCATGGCTCTGGAGAGCGGCCGTAAACGCCCGCCGGGACCCACCATATTACCACCTTGCTATGGGCTCGTTCCCTGGGGTGACCGCCACGGCTCTACAACAGAGTGTTGCCAGGAGGCCCAGGGGAGACAACGCCGCCGGCCGGGAGCCCCCCTCAAGGGGGAGCCGGATCAGACGGGGCGGGGCAGGAGCGTCATGATAGCATCGGATGAAGCATGAGCGCCCCTATGGTGCCCCAAATCCGCCAGATCCAGATCCAGAACTTCAAGAGCATTGAGAGGGCGGTGGTTGATCTGGAGCCGTTCACGGCGCTGGTGGGAACCAATGGGGCAGGAAAGACCAATTTCATCCAGGCCCTGACGTTCGTGCAGGAGTGCCTCTCCTTGTCGATCGGCGAAGCTTTCGGTCGGCTTGGCGAAATTTCTGTTTTCCCCCGCTGGTCCAGTCTTTCAGAGATCAAAGTCGGGTTTCGCCTGCGAGTCGACCTGCCCGAGGAGAGCAGCGCCGACTATTCCTTCGAGATTACAGGAAAGCAGGACGGCGCCTACCGGGTCTCCAAGGAAAGGTGCATGATGCGGGCTCCGGATCGCGAAGATGGCTTTGAGGTCCACGAGGGCAGCTTCGTTCGGGAGATCGCGGGAATCCGGTCGAAGATGGAGCCTGACCGGCTCGCCCTCTTCGCAGCGTCCGCGACCGAGGAGTATCGGCCGCTGTATGACTTTCTCTCGACGATCCGGGCCTACTCCATCGAGCACCAGTGGATGAGATTCGCTCAGGCTGCAGACTCCGGCATGTCTCTGGATTCGACCGGCAAGAACGCCGCCTCGGTCCTGAGGGCTCTGCAGCAACGGCAACCGGACGCTGGCGAGCTGATCAATGGACTGCTGGCCCATGTCGTAGGAGAGCCTCTGACCGTCAGCGCCAGGACTCTGGAACAAACAGTCGATCTTCGATTCCGCAAAGACGCAGGCGACCAGAGCCCTACCTCTTTTTCAGGCTTCGACATGTCCGAAGGGACGCTTCGCATCCCCAGCCTCGCCGTCCCTCCATCCTCCTCATTGAAGAGCCCGAAGCCACGGTCCATCCTGCGTCGGCCGAGTTGGTCGTCGAAGTCCTCCTCAACACGGCTCGGGACCGCCAGGTGATCGTCACCACTCACAGTCCCGACCTGCTCGACGCCAAAGAGCTCACGGATGAGCAGATCCGGGTCGTCACGATGGAAAGCGGCCGTACGATCATCGCTCCTCTCTCCCAAGCCAGCCGGTGGGCCCTCCGAGAGCGCCTCTATACCCCCGGCGAGCTCCTGCGGATCGATGAGCTGAGCCAGGATGCCGAGGCAGCGAAGGAAGCCGCCCGGCATCTCGATCTCTTCGGAGAAGTCACGGCCCTTTCTTCCTCGTGACCGGCAAGATCCTTCCGATCGTCAAGATCCTGGCCGCGGCCTGACGATGCTGGGGTTCGTCAGACAGCGCGCGCCGAAGGTGCGAACGCCCGTTCGTCGAGCCAGCGCAACAGGATCCGCAAGGCGTCGGGGCGGATCTCGTGTCCCATGTCGAATTCGCGGTAGGTGATCGAGACGCCATAGGGACGGAGCAGCTCCCGCGATTCGCGGGCGCGCTCGATCGGGAGCGTCGGATCGTTGGTGCCATGGAGGATCAGGATCGGAAACCCCTCATGCCCCGGCGCCTTCGGCAGATGCTCGGCGAGCGGCTCCGGGAGCCAGCACGACAGAGCGGCAAGCCCCGAGAACCGCTCCGGCTGCTGCAGGGCCAGCGCATAGCCCATGACACCGCCCTGGCTGAACCCGCCGAGGGCCAGGCGCTCCGGATCGATCGGATAACGCTCCATCGCCTGGTCGAGGAAGCCGCGCAGCCTCTCCGCACTGGCCTTGAACTCCTCCGGATCGGTCGTCTGCCCTGGCACCAGAGGGAACCACCCATAGCCGTACGCCCCGCCGCCGAGCGGCACGCGGACCGGCCCCTCGGGGCAAAGCACCAGCGCCTTCCCATCATGGATCATGGGCGCCAGCCCGAGCAGGTCGTGGGCATTGGCACCCCACCCATGCAACGCGATCAGGGTCGGGAAAGGCCCCTCCCCGTCCGGAACGTGCGCCGTGTAAACCAGATCCATCCCCATGGCGCGACGAGGATAGTCCAAACGCGGCGAGGAGGCCAAGGGCAGTGACCGCCCTTCCTTAACGAGCGAGGTGTTAGCGATGGGCAGTCGCTGCCCTTTGTTAAGGGGCGACCCATTAAGGTCGGGCAGTCACTGCCCTTCGTCAAGAGGAGACCCCTTAAGGTTGGGCAGTCACTGCCCTTTGTTAACGGAGAAGGTGTTGGCGTTGGGCAGCAACTGCCCTTCGTCAACGGAGGGGGTGTTAGCGTTGGGCAGTCGCTGCCCTTCCCCAAGGAACGAGGGCCGGCGCGATACGGATCGCACCGGCCGTGACTGCCTCAGCTCAGTTGCCGGTCCCGCGACTCCGGCGCGTGGTGGCTGTCGAGTAGTAGACGGTCAGCACGGCGCGGCGCTCGCGGCTGGAGCCCCGGGCTTCGAAGGCGGCGGTGATGGTGGTCCCGGCGGCGGAACGCGCCAGGACCGGATCGATGGGCCAGCGGCCTGCTCCGGCCGTGCACTCCCTGCCGGCCAGGCAGTCGAGCGTCTGCTCGCCCTCCTGGACCTCGTAGCGGTAGCCGGTGTAACGCAAGCCGGCGGGGAGGTCGATCCGCAGCATCCGGCAGCCCGCTGGCAGGCCGGCCGCTCCGTCCGCATTTCTCAGAAGATCCTGGATCCCCTGGCCGCAGCCCCCGGCCGCCTCGCCGGCCGGCACGACCTCCTCCACCGACAGCGCCGACTCGCCCGGCTTGCACTCGAAGCAGGTGCGGTCCTGGGCCGAGCGGCGGCGCACCGTGGGCGCCGGAGGCTCAGGGGTGGGAGCGGGAGTCGGAGCCGGGACCAGCGGCTCGACTCTCGGGACAGGAGCAGGGACCGGTGGAGCCGGCTCGGGTGCCCGCGCCGGGGGGATGGGCGGAGCTTCGGCGCGCGGTGCGGACGACTGCGGTGCCGGGGTTGAAGGAGGCGCCGACGTCGGCTCTGGTCGTGCCGGCACGGGCTCGGCCGCCGGAGATGGAGCCGGGGTGGGCTCCGGACGGACCGGCGCAGGTTGCGCCGGGGGTGCAACGGGCGTCGGCGTCGGGGAGGACGGCGCCTCAGCGACCGGCCGGGACGGAGCCGGGGCCGCGGGTGCCGGGCGGGCCGGGGCAGACGCAGCGGGCGTTGGCGCCATGGCCGCCGGCGCGGACCGCGCCTTGGCGAAGCGCACGTCCATCATGTGGACGGCATTCGGTACGTTGAGCTGGAGCGTCGAGACCACATCCGGCTTGCCGTCCTGGCGCACCTCCACCTCGGCCTGGAAGGTCATGTACCCCTCCTGGCTCACCTCCACCCGCCAGAGCCCTTCCGCCAGGCCGCCCACCACCGCCCGTCCTTTCGAATCCACCTTCACCGGCGCCGGACCGTCCGGCGGCTCGAGCGCCAGGTAGGTGAGCTTCACCTCCGCACCGGCGATCGACTTGCCGCGTTGCCCGTCGGCCCGAACCTCCAGGGCCGCAGGTCCACGCCAGAGCTGGGCGGCCGCCCCGGATGCCCAGAGCAGACCCAGGAGAGTGAGCAGGATGGTCGGCTTCCGCACGGCGTCCTTCCTTTCCAGTCCAGCAGATCGTTCGACCCCGGATCTTACCGCGGGATCACTCCGCGGCGACGGGGATTGCCGGCGCGATCTCGCCCAGCGGCGGATCTCCGGGATAGAGCACCCTTTCGAGGAACAGGCCGGCGGCCGGGGCTGTCCATTCCGCCGGGAGACCCTTGCCGGAGCGGGGGGCCTCGCCGGCGAGGAGCGCCTCGAAACCGCGGCGGTCCAGCTCGCCGGTCCCCACCTTGACGAGGGTGCCGACGACCCGGCGGACCATCTTCCAGAGGAAGTGCGACGCGACCAGGCGGACTAGGATCAACGAGCCGGCGGTCGCCAGCTCCACACTCTCGACCACCACCACGGTGCTCGGCTGCTCGGACGGCTTCTCGCAGAACAGGCGGAAGTCGTGCCGGCCGGGCAGGATCGCCGCGGCCTCCCCCATCCGCCGGTCGTCCAGAGGGCGCTTGACCCACCAGACGAAGCGCTTGGCCAGAGCCGCGCGGCGGCGGGAGACCTGGTAGAGGTAGGAGCGGGACACGGCGGAATGCCGGGCGTGGAACTCCTTCGGCACGGGCGCCAGAGACAGGACGTGGATGTCGGACGGCAGCCGGTCGTTGACGTCGCGACGGAAGACGTCGGTCTCGATCCTGCCGGCGAGCCGCAGGTGGGCCACCTGGGCGAGAGCGTGCACCCCCGCATCGGTCCGCCCCGAGCCGCCGAGGTCGCGCACCACTCCGCCCGCCTCCTCGACCGCCCGCCGCAGCTCACCCATCACGCTGCGCGCATTCTTCTGCTCCTGCCACCCGTGGTACCGGGTGCCCTCGTATTCGAGCGTGAGTCGATAGGTCGGCATCGGGGGGGATTATGTCCCACCGGCCGGAGCATGCTTGTCCAGGAAGTAACGGAAGGAGTCGTTGCGTCGGACCGCAGCCTCCTGGTCGAGCTCGCCAGGATCGCCCGGAGGGCGGGCACCCTCGGGACTCTCCGTTGCGAGACGGCGAGCTCGAAGGCCTCCTTGGTAACCGTCTGGGTGTCAGGACAGGTTGCGATGTCGAGCGCGCCGAGCTCGGTGTCATGGGCACGGATTCCAGCGCAGTACCAGCTCTCGATCTCCACCTTGACGACCTGGATCCTGGCCGGATCGATCTGGGAATAGATCTGCTGGACGGCCTGCTTGGCGGCGGTCACGCAGGGATACTGGTCCAGATCCCGCACCCAGAGATAGTCGGCCTCCATCGCCCGGACGCTACGGAGGAAGGCCCGGACCTTCTCACGCTTCAGCCCACTGAAGGGGACAAACTGGACGTCGTCGTAGGATCGCGCCCACAGGGGCAGGATCACCGAGCGGAAGAAAAGCTCGTCGTCATCACCTTCCACGAAGAGGAACAGCCGCCTATACGGCATGCCTCAAGCCGAGCAGGTTCTGGACGTAGAGGTCTTCGATGCCCAGATCGTTCTCGAGGAACACCTTCAGCTCCTCGTTCTCGGCCGGACGGGAGATGCGCGAGAATCCCAGCTCGTCCCGCTGGACCAGGAGCAGATCCGCCAGATCAGCATGCTTGACCAGCTCAGGGTTGTGAGTGGTTACGATCACCTGCTTCCGGCGGGACGTGTCTTTGAGCATCCCGACCACCTTCGAGATCAGGCGGGGATGGATGTTCCGCTCGGGCTCCTCGATGACAATGATCTCCCCTCGCTCGAAGTAGAGGGCAAGGATCAGGGCGACCAAATGAATCGTGCCATCGGAGAGGAACGCAGCCGGGACATAGCTGTCCCACGAATAATTTTCCTTGAGCGCGAGCAGAAGAGACCTGTCCGTGAACTGTTCGACCCTGAGGTCTGCGACAAACGGCAAGGCATCCTTCAAGAGCTCCGTGAAGATAAAGCGATCCTTCTCGTCTTGAAGGACCCTCCTCAAGATGAGCGCCAGATTGCTGCCGTCGGGCTCGAGGTCGGCCTTGCCACTCACCGGTATGGCGCGCTTGGACAGCCCAGGATCGAAGTCGAAGATCCTGATGTCACCCGACAGGATCTCAAGGAGGTCGGGGAAGCCCGAGGAGGTTTCTTTTGTGACGATCTGGAAGCCGGGAGAGCCGGACCGAGGCAGGATTGTGACCTCTCCCGACAAGGAGGTATCGCCATCTCCAGAAGGAACATGGGCTTCGAAGGCTACACGGGTGGAGCGATCTCTGATCTGCAGGTTGCCAAGGTAGTCCATCCCGCCCTGGAGAGAAACCGCGTTCTCGATGCCATGCTCCGCTATGTCCCGGAGAAACCGGAAGATCTCCAGGAAGTTCGACTTGCCTGCTGCATTCGCGCCAATGACGATATTCAAGGGCCGAAGATCGAGCTTCAACTCATCGAAGCTCTTGAAATTGGAGACCTTGATCTTTGTGATCGCCACGATGTCTGACTCCACGTACCCCGAGATTACCCCTTCCGGAGATTCGGCGGAAGCCCCAATCTCCCACCCATCCTCCCGCCCCTCCCCATCCGTACCATGCTAAGATGCTGGCCGCTGTCAGGCTACTCTGGGGCCTCCTGGGGGCCTCTTGATCTGCAAGGAGACGAAATCCATGAAGACGAAGACGTTCGCACTGCTGACCCTCTGTGCCCTCCTCCTCACCCCTACGCTGGCCCTGGCGGGCGAGTGGACCGGGTGGATCACCGACGACCACTGCGGCGCCAAGGGCGCCAAGGCCGAGCACAAGGGCTGCGCCACCAAGTGCCTCGAGAACGGCGGCAAGCTGGTCTTCTACAACGCCGCCGACCAGAAGCTTTATAACCTCGACAAGCAGGACGTCGCCAAAGAGCACCTCGGCCATGAGGTCACGGTCTCCGGCGAGGTCGAAGGCGACACCATCAAGGTCTCGAGCATCGAGATGACAAAGGCCGAGTGAGGCGGCCTCGGGCTCTGATCTGAACAGGCGCGGGCGCCCGGCGGCCCGCGCCTTCGTGTCTCAGGGCGCCAGTATCAGATCTTCACCTTCCGGCTGATCGCGGCCGTATCCCCATCCTGGCTCGTGGTCGCCGTGGCCGGCCGGGCTTTCTGCAGAGCGGCCCCCGAAGGCGGCAGGCCCAGGCTGCGGTCCAGCACGTACCAGTCCTGCGGCGCCGGGTTGCCGAGCACCACCTCGAGCTCGGCACCTCCCGGCGGCAGCGTGAGCACCGTGGCATTGAACCAGCCAGGCCAGGACGGCCGCGGGGGCTCAGCCGTGACACGGTGCCCTTCGACCGAGATCGACTCCACCCGCGCCGCCTCCGGGATCATCACCGACGCACTGGAGGCCCCTCGAGGCGAAGCGAGGCGGAGCCGGAGACTCCGCCGGCCGCCCTCCTGGGTATCCGAGAGCACGGTCAGCTCCGGTGCCGGCGCACCGAGCGGCGGCGCGGGGGCGATCGGCACGCGGGCGAAGGGCGCCCAGGGCTGCGCCGGCTCCGGCCGCTGCGAGAACGGGCCGGCCTGCTGGAACCCCGGCGGCAACGGCTGAGGTCCCCATGCCAGCCAACGCGCCTTGCCCGTGTCCGCATCCTGGTGGAATTCCACGTTCAACGGCCGCGGCGATGACGGCGAGAAGGGGGGCGAGGCCATCGCCACCACGAACAGGACCAGGGCCGCCACGCCGGCGACCAGGGGCACCGCCTTCTGCCAGAGACGGCCGCTCTCCGCGAAGAGCGGCCCCATGGCCGTGAAGAGCAGCGCCAGCAGCACGGCGATGGGTGCCAGAGCCTCCAGTCCCCAGTCCGTCGTAGAGCGGCGTCAGGATCGGGAACCACAGGATCGCCGCGACCAGCAGCGGCAGAAGGGCGGCCAACGTGAAGGTGGTCGCGCCGCTCTCCGGCCGGAAGGCGAACAGGCCCGCCAGTCCGGCGACGATCGTAGGGATCAGGAAGAGATAGCTGAGGCCCGGCGCGCTCAGCGCCAGGAGGAGCCCGAAAACGGCCCAACCCAGCCAGATGCCCGCCCACAGGCCGAACCGACCGGCGCGCCCCGCCAGGCTGGCCACGACGAAGCCGGTGATGGCCAGCGCGAGCAGCCAGAAGGAGGCGATCACCGGCAGCGGCTTCGCTACCCACGGCGTCGGCGTGGCGCGCAGCAGGGTCGTCAGCCCGAAGGCCACCACGCCCGCGAGGAGGACGGACCCGAGGAACGCCAGCAGGCCGAAGCTCACGCCCCCTCCGGTCAGGAGCCGGCGGCGGAAGCCGAGGACGATGACGGCCAGCACCAGGACCAGGGCCAGCGCGGCGATCCCCAGCGTCCAGGATTGCGGCCAGTGCACCACCGTCGTGCCGAGGACGTCGAAGAAGACCGCGTCGCCCGGGGGCGGGCTCGCCAGGTCCGCCCCGGCGAGGCCGCGCACCGCCGCCAGGGCGTTGTCGCCGTGGTGTTGCAAGCTGGCGGGCGAGGCGTTTTCGAAATTGTCCAGCGCGGTGTGATAGTGGGTCGGGTTGCCGACATAGGCGAAGTTCAGCCCGTGCACGCCACGCTGTTTGAAGATCGTCAGGTCGGTGTCGTTGGGCATCAGGTCATAGATGGTGGCGAAGACCGAGCTGGTCGTCGGATGCGAGGCGCCGGCCGCATAGAGGGGGATGAGCCAGCCATCGTCGCCGCTGGTCTCGAACATCAGGCTCGGGCCCGAGGAACCTCGCGCTTCGAGGTTCACGACCACCTTGACGTCGCGGGCCGCCGGGCTTTCGGCGAACACCCTGGCGCCCAGGAGCCCCTGCTCTTCGCCGTCGTCGAGCAGGAAGAGGACTGTATTCTTCGGCGGCGGCCCCGCCTTGAGGACGCGGGCGACCTCCAGGACCGCCGCCACCCCGGCCGTGTCGTCGGACGCGCCGGGTCCGGCCGCGACCGAGTCATAGTGCGCCATCAGCAGGATCGTCCCGGTCGGCTGGCTCCCTTCCAGGCGCGCGAGCACGTTCTCGACCCGGGCGCACTCCGGTCTGCACGCGAAGCCCTCCTGGACCTCCGGGGCATAGCCGAGGCCTCGCAGGCGGGCGAGGATCCGGTCCCGCACCTGCACATTGGCCTCGCTGCCCACCGGATGAGGCCGGCCGTCCCCCAGCAGCTCGCGCAGCACCTCCCGCGCCCGGCCGGCGGAGAACTCCGTCGCCGGAGCGTCCTGCGGCCGCGGATCGGGCGGCTGCCGGCGCGCCACCGCCAGCAGGAGCAGCAGGGCGAGCAGGACCAGCGCAACGGCGATCCCCCAACTCGCGCCCCGTCCTTCCGATGCGACCCCGTTCGTGCCCGTGGGCTCAGCCATTTGGACGACCTCCTCCTTCAGAAAAGGTGCTCCGCCAACGTTTCGGCGCGCGCATTCTACCAGCCCGGGAGCGGAATCACGTGGGGACCGTTGACGACGAGGGCCGCCTCTCGTACCCTCGCACCACCATGTCCCTCGGTCCAGATGACCTCCTCTTCGGGCGGATCGCCCTGCATTACAAGCTCGTTACCCAGGAGCAGCTCACCGAGGCTGCCACCCAGCATGCCGCCGAAGGAGGCCTCCGCGGCCTGGGCGAGATCCTCGTCGAGCAGGGCCGTCTCAACGAGCGGCAGCTCGAGCAGCTCCGCGCGGTGCAGCGGGACTACCAGGCGAAGCAGAAGACCCAGACCGCTCCGGCCTCCGGGGCTCCCGCGGTCCTTGAGCATGCCGCGGACGCAGCGGATACCGAGCCGCCTCCGGGCTCCACCGCCGCGCCGTTCGGCCCGGCTCCCCTGGCTTGGCGGACCGCGGAGCGGCGGCTGGACGCCCTCCTCGCCGCCGCGGTGGACCGCCAGGCGAGCGACATCCACGTCCACAGCGGCGCCCCCTTGCGGCTGCGCATCCACGGCCAGCTCACCGAGCTGGAGCCCGCGCCGCTCGATCCCGGGCTGGGCCACGAGATCATCCGGGAGATCCTGACGCCCGAGCAGCGCAACGCCCTGGACGCCCACGGCCAGGTCGACTTCTCCTACACCCTGGCCGGGGTCGGCCGGTTCCGCAGCAACGCCTACCGGCAGCAGCGGGGGCTCGACGCCGTCTTTCGCGCCATTCCTCCCGAGCCGCCCACCCTGGAGGCTCTCGGGCTCCCTGCGACCCTGTCCCGGTTCTGCAACTACCACCAGGGGATGGTGCTGCTCACGGGCCCTGCCGGCTGCGGCAAGTCCTCGACGATGGCCGCCCTGCTCCACATCATCAACCAGGACCGGAAGGACCACATCGTCACCATCGAGGACCCGATCGAGTACATCCACCGCTCCCGCCAGTGCGTGGTCAACCAGCGCCAAGTGGGCCGGCACACCGGCTCGTTCGCCCGCGCCTTGCGCGCCACCCTGCGCGAGGACCCGGACGTCATCGGCCTCGGTGAGCTGCGCGACCTGGAGACGATCTCGCTCGCCCTGACTGCGGCCGAAACCGGCCACCTCGTGCTCGCCACCCTGCATACGAGCAACGCCATCCGCACGATCAACCGCATCCTGGGCGTCTTCCCGGCGGCGCAGCAGGACCAGATCCGCACCATGCTCGCCGAATCGCTGCGCGCCGTGGTCTCGCAGCGGCTGGTCCACCGCGCCGACGGCACCGGCCGCGTGCCCGCCCTCGAGGTGCTGGTCTGCAACAAGGCCGTGGGCAACCTCATCCGCGAGAACAAGACCTTCCAGATCCGCTCCGTCCTCCAGACCGGCGGCGCGCAGGGGATGTGCCTGCTCGACGGATCGCTCCAGGAGCTGGTCAAGACCAGGGTCATCACCCGCGACGAGGCGGCGCGGCACGCCGAAGAGCCGCAAAAGCTCGCCGCCGCGCCGGCCGGAGCTCCCCATGCCACGGCTGCATGAGCTCTTCCATACCCTGAAGGACCGCCGCGGCTCGGACCTCCACCTGGCCGCCGGCCTCGAGCCGCGCATCCGCCTCCACGGCTCCCTCGAGCCGGTCGAGGGCTGGCCCGTCCTCTCCCACGATGACCTCTGCGACCTCCTCCGCGAGATCGCCAGCGAGGAGCAATGGGGCGAGTACGAGCGCACAGGCGACCTCGACTTCGCCTACGGAGTCGAAGGAGTAGGCCGCTTCCGCGTCAACTACCTGTGCCAGGAGAACGGGGCCGCGGCGGTCTTCCGCCTGATTCCCGAGGAGATCGTACCGCTGGAGAGTCTCGACCTGCCGAAGGCCATCGAGAGCCTCGCCCATCTCCGGCAGGGGCTCGTGCTAATCACTGGCCCCACCGGCTCGGGCAAGTCCACCACCATGGCGTCCATCATCGACCGGATCAACAGCACCTACGCCAAGCACATCGTCACCATCGAGGATCCGGTCGAGTTCGTCCACAAGAACAAGAAGTCGATCTTCTCGCAGCGCGAGATCGGGACGGACACCGAGAGCTTCGCCGCCGCCCTGCGCTCCGCCATCCGCCAGGACGCGGACGTGATCCTGGTGGGCGAGATGCGCGACCTGGAGACGATCTCCCTCGCGGTCACCGCCGCCGAGATGGGCGCCCTGGTCTTCGGCACCCTGCACACCAATGGCGCCGCCAACACGATCGACCGCCTGGTCGACGCCTTCCCCACGGAGGAGCAGGCGCAGATCCGCACTACGCTCGCCGAGTCGATCGCCGGCATCGTCTCGCAGCTCCTGCTGCGCACCGCCGACGGCCAGGGCCGCTGCGCCGTCGCCGAGATCCTGCTCAAGACCTCCGGCTTGTCGAACGTGATCCGCGAAGGCAACACGCCGATGATCCAGACCATCATCCAGGGCGGCAAGTCCGCGGGCATGCAGCTCATGGACGACGCCCTGATGGACATGGTCGAGAGGATGCGCATCACTCCCCGCGAGGCCTACCTGAAGGCCACCAACAAGGCGCGGTTCGAGGGATTGGTGGAAGGGGATTAGAGCTTCGAACCCGCCTCAGGGCTCGCAATGAATCGCCGCACCTCGTCCTTCAGAGAGCTGAGGGTGGCGCGCGGCAGGGGGTCGTACCAGCGCACCTCGATCCATCCCGGCCCTCGTTTCGGAACGCTCCACACCACCGCATTCGCCACGGAAGGGTCGAGGCCTTCCTCCCAATTCCAGGTGAAACCCCTGAAGGTCAGGGCGCGGTCTCGGCCCAGCCGCCGCGCGAGGAGCTGCGCGACCTCGTTGAGCCGGCCCAGGTGCACGTCGCTCTCTTCCGCCAGGAGGTCCACGTAGCCGAAATGCCAGGCGCAGCAGGAGCAGGGGACGACCTTCCCCGACTCGTGCAGCTCGCGCACGGTCTTCAGGTCCGCGGTCAGGATCACGTGCACCTTCGCCGGCGGATACAGGCGGCTGACCAGCTCACGGAGGCTCGTCCACGCGACCGGCCAGCCCGGATGGAAACGAGAGATGGATCCCCTCGCGGCTCGCGTTCTCAAACGATGTCACCGCGAGCTCGCCGCCCCCGGGGATCGGGCCGGTTGCAACCTTCTCCAGTCCCAGGATCGGCGCCACTCCGGCGAAGAGACCCTGGAGAAACCAGCCCCGCGAGGGCGGGTCGAAGTCGATATCCAAAGACCCTTTCCTGGAGGCGGTCGCCGATCTGAGGAAGACAGGAAGGACGCCCCAGGCATAGTGAAGGCTCAAGGAGACCTGAGTAGGGCCGGCGGTCAGCAGACGGCCCACCTCGGCCTTTGCGTCGAGATCCGAGCCCAGGAATCCGTGAATCCCGTAGTGCGGCCTGGTCGTGAGCCCCTCCAGCTCGCAGAGGTCCTGGAGACGCTTCCCCGTGAAGATCAGGTTCACGGCTCGTGCCTCACCCTGTTTGGAACGCTCGCGGAGGAGCAGCTCCACCGCCCGCAGGGCCGCGCCGTCGGGGACCTCGATCAGCTTCGCGTTGCCCATGGCCCTAGAGGTACTTCCCGATCTCGTCCAGGAGCTGCTGCGTCCCGAAAGTGATCCTGTGTCCGTTCGTGGTCAGGATGTTGCGGATCTGGATCAGGAGGGCCTGGCCTTGCGGCGTGGCGGCTTTCTCGGCGAACCCGTAGATGGCTTCGACGTTCTCGGCCCGGAAGTTCTGGGCCTGCCTCTGGAGCTGGTCCAGCATGCCTTGCGCCCGCTGCGGCGAGCGCGCGATGGCATCGATGTTCCAGTTCTTCAGCTCGATGCTGACCCGCTGCAGGGCTCCGGCCGCGCGGCGCAAGACCATGTCGATGCTGCCGCGTGAGCGCACCAGGGCTTCTTCCAGGGTGACGAAAAGGTTGCCGAAGCGGGCCTGGATGGCGCGCAGGGCTGTCAGCGTCCAGTTCAGGGCACGCAGGTTGCGCATGACGTAGAGGAAGGCGAGGCCGCTGCTGCTGAGGCTTGCGATCCGCCCCTGGATGCTCGCGATGGCGCCGGCGATCAGCCCGGAGAACCCGCCGACAACCAGGCCCGAGGGATCGACGAAGTCGACCGGGTTGGCGCCTGCGTACAGATACCTGTGGAGTGTGAGCGGCTCGAACGCCAGGCCCGCGAACGGGTCGATGCTCGCGAACCGTCCGACGGCGGGGTCCATCCACCGGGCGCGCAGGTAGTAGAAGCCGCTGTTGGCATCGAGCGCTTCGCCCGCGAAGAGGTAGGCGTTCGGATCGGAGCCGGCGTGCGACAACAGCTCGCCGAACGCCGTGAAGGTATAGGTGTCGGTGACGTTGCCCGATTCGTCCGTGAGAGCCCGGATCGAGCCGAGGCCGTCGGCGTGGTAGAAGCGGGTGCCCGAGCCACGGATCACCGCCAGGAGGTCGTCCCCGCGCAGGTAGTACGCGACGACCGCGTGGCCCAGGAGATCGGCGACGACCTGGCTCAGCTCGCGGGAAGCGTCGACGACATATTCCGTCACCGTGGGCGGTCCGTTCGGCGGCGTCACCTCGGTCCGGACCCTGTTGCCGTCGGCATCGTAGGCATGGGTGACGACCGTGCCGTCCAGCTTTGTCACGCGGACGAGCCGGTGGTCGTAGTCCCAGACGTAGGCGGCGCCGTCCGCCCCGGACTGGAGGACGAGATTGCCGTTGTCGTCCCACGTGAAGCTGTCGCCGCCTTTCGTGAGAAGCCGGTCGCGGGCGTCGTAGGTGTACGGGGTCGTCACGGTCCCGGAGCCGTCGATGCGGGTCCGGGAGAGCCGGTTGCCCACCGCGTCGTAGGTGAAGGAGTCGTCGAGCTGCGCCACCCCGGCAACGCTCACGGTCTCGCGGCTGAGGCGGTAGAGGTCGTCGTGCTCGTACGTCCGAACGGCTCCGCCATGCTCCTCGACGCGGGTCCGGTTGCCGGCGGGCCCCAATGTGTAGAGATAGGACTGCACGACGGCACCAACGCCGTTCCGAGCCTCCAAACCCGTCAGGCGGTTCAGGTCGTCATGGGCGTAGGTCGTGCGGACGCCGTTCGGGTGCTCCAGGGAGGTCCGGTTGCCGCTGGCGTCGTAGCCGTGCTGATACAGGCGGCCCTGGGGATCGGTCACCGCCTCCAGGCGGTTGAGATCATCGTAGGAAAAGCTCGTCGCGAAGGTGCTCGCCGCCACGGTCAGTCCGAGCGCCGTGCGGTTGCCGTTGCGGTCGTAGGCATACGAGAGCGAGCGGCCGCCCGGCAGGTCCACGCCCGTGAGGCGGTCCCGGTCGTCATACTGGTAGACCGTCGTGCCCCGCGCGTCCGTGGCCGAGGCCCGGCGGCCCGTGGGGGTGTACGTCAAGCTGACCGAGCTGCCGTCGGGATAGCGCCGCCGGATCAGCCGGTCGTCGGAGTCGTAGGTGAATGTGACGGTGGAGCCGCCGAAGTCGGTGCGGCTGATCAGGTTGCCGGCGGCATCATAGGTCCTGCTCTCGGCATGACCGAGGGGCAGGACCCGGCGCGCCATCCGGCCCAGGCGATCGTATTCGAAGCGCGTCTCGCGGCCCGCGGCGTCGGTTTGAGATACCCGGTTGCCCACCTCGTCGTAGGCGAAGCGGGTGGCCTGGCTCAGGGCGTCGGTGACGGTGGTCAGGTTGCCGAGCCCATCGTAGGCATACCGGGTTGTCTTTCCGGCCGGGTCGGTCTCCGCGGTCTTCTTGCCCCGCCGGTCGTAGCCGATCTCCCTGTCGGTGCCATCAGGGAAGAGGATGCGGATCAGGCGGTTCGCGTCGTCGTACTCGTAGGTCGTCGTCTTCCCCCGTGGATCCCTGACGGAGGTCTGATTGCCGTTGGGGTCGTACCCGAAAACCATCTCTCCGCCGTCGGGATCGATGATCTTCGTCCTGCGTCCGGCGTCGTCGTCCTCATAGGATGTGGTGTTCCCGCGGGCGTCCCGGATTGCGATGAGACGGCCGGCGTCGTCGTAGGTGTTCTGGATCTCCGAGCCGTCGGGGAGCACCGCCTTGAGGAGCCGCCCCAGCGGGTCGCGCTCAAACGTCGTCGTGCGGCCCGCCCGGTCGGTCTGCGACGCCAGCCTCCCCTCGGCGTCGTACGTCCGGACCTCGGACGTGCCGTCGGGATACGCGGTCGTCGTCAGCAGCCCCGTACCGTCGTAGGCGAAAGTCGTCCGCCGGCCCAGCTTGTCCACCTTCTCCACCACGTTGCCCCGATGGTCGTACGCCGTGGTGGTGAAGGTCCCGTCGGGATCCACGGACCGGACCAGGCGTCCGGCGTCGTCATAGACGGATGTCCAGGTCAGCGTCTCCGTGCCCGAGGCCGTGGTACGGCTGGTCGTCCGGGTCAGCTCGTTGCCATTGGCGTCAAAAGTGAAGGTGGTCTCGTGGCCGAGAGCATCGACCTGCTTGACCGTATTGCCGAAGGTATCCACCACATAGGCGGTGACGTGGCCCTCCGGGCCGGTCTCGGTCAGGACGTTGCCGGCGCCGTCGTAGGTGTAGCTCGTCGTGTTGCCCAGCGGATCGATGACGGTGGTGAGGTTGCCCTTGGCGTCATAGGTACGCTTGGTCAGCTTGCCGCGAGAGTCGAGCATCGCCAGAACCTGCCCGCGGCTGTTGTAGGTATAGGCTGTGGCGTTTCCCGCGGGGTCGGTGACTCTGGTGATGTTTCCGAACGCGTCATAGGTATAGGCCGTGGTGTTGCCCAGCGGGTCGGTCTGGGTGAGGATGCGGTCCTTCGCGTCGAAGGTCCGCAAGGTTTCCTTGCCAGCGGTGTCCACCTCCCGCACGACGTTGCCACGCTGGTCGTATTCCAGGGCGCGGACGCGCCCCAGCCGGTCCGTCACGACCTCCACCCGGTCGCCGAGCCGGTGCTCGAACTCCACCGTCCTGCCCTGCGAGTCCGTGGTCCGGATCAGGCGGCCCGAGCCGTCGTACTCATTGCGGACCGGCTGGCGCCCCTGGGGATCCTCGATCTCCAACAGATGGTGGTTGGCTGCATAGGTGAGCTGCGTGGTGTTCGACTCGCGATCCGTCACCGAGACGAGGTCGCCTGCGGCGTCGTAGGCATAGGTGACGCTCTTCGCCGCAGGGTCCGTGATGCTGGCGATCCGGCCCAGGCTGTCGCGCTGGATCGCCACCGAGCGTCCGCTGGAGTGGGTGATCGCACCCGGCGTGATCGAGAGGGTATTGGCGCTCACGTCCTGGAGCCGGGTCACCCCCTGCTGGATGTGCAGGTCGAACACGCGGCCGTCACGCAGGGTGAGCCGTACCTGCTGCGGCTCGTAGATCTCGAACGAGCCGGAGTCCACGACGTAGTCGGTACCGTTCTGATAGATGACCTCGGTGTTGCCCAGGATCGCCAGCGTCGCGCCGGGCACGGGACCGTCCACGAAATCGAAGCGCGCCTGGGCGAAGCAGCCGCCCAGCGTGGGCGCTGGGCTCGCGAGCCCGGGCTTGAAGCGGTAGATCTCCTGGTCCGAGAGGCGGATCGTCGTCAGGTGCGTCTCGATCTCGGTGACCTCCTGGCACGGCAGGAAGCCCGAGGAGATGTCCCAGCCCTCTCCTGGCGGACGGTTGTTCCGGTACGTGCCCTGGCGCAGCTCCAGCGTCCAGCCGACCCCGAAGTCACCCCGGCGCTTGTCGCGGCTGTCATAGTTCCGGACCACCTGGATCGGCAGCCCCGAAAGCGGGATCTCCAGGTCGATGTACTGCAACGTGAAGTTGCCGATCTTCATCTGGCCTTCGGCGCTCACGTCGATGGAGACGGTGCTGCTCTGGCCGTTGAAGTCGGTCGCGGTCAGCTCCACTGTGTAGCCGCCGTTCAGCAGCAACGTGGGGTCGAACGTGCCCAGACGGCCGTTCACGACCGGCGTGTTGCCCGATGCGAAGACGGCCCCCTCCGCGTCGCCGTGAGCGCGATAGGACAGAGTCCAGCTTTCGAGCCGGTCGCTCTTCACTGTTCCGATCACGTCCGTAGGCGCGGTGACGACCGCGAGGTCGGACGGCGCGGTGATGGCCACCTCCGGCTCGGCGCCGGCATTGGAGATCACCAGGTCGGTCTCCGACGTGGCCAGCACCCAGTAGCCGCGGCCGGGCTGCATCAGCTCCAGGTCGTTGGCCCAGGCGGGCACCGCCACGTCGTAGATCTCCCACGGATCGGAGGTGTCCGCCGGGTCGAAGCCGAAGACGCGGGCGTACTTGCCTTCGATCGAGGAGAGGGCGGTGCGCACGGGCCGCGCCTGACCCGCCGGGAAGCCGATCAGATTCCAACCGGTGCAGAGGTGGATCGTGGTCTCGTCCGCCAGGGTGCCGGGGCTCGGCACCGGCGCGGGCGCCGTCATCTCGATCCAAAAGCCGATCTCCTGATCGACCGCCGTCAGGTTGCTGACCGCCGCGTCGGCCGGGTCGTAGACCTTCCACGGGTCTCCCGGAGCACAGGCGTCGTAGGCCCAAACGCGGGTGAACGTGCCGGCGATCGAAGAGAAGACCGCGGCCGGGGTGGGATCAGGGGGCTGGTTCTGGACGGAGGCGAGATTCCAGCCAGGGATCAGCGAGGTGGCGGTCAGCGCCGTCGCGGCCGCGGCGCGGGGCAGGGTGGCGCCTTCCATTGCGGGAGGAAACGGCGGCAGGTCTTCCGGACGGATGGGGGCCGGCGCCGATGGGGGCTCCTCAACCCTCTCCTCGGCAGGCGCCTTCCGGAGCTCGGCCCGAAAAGCGGTCCGGGGCTCGACGGAGGCCGCCCGGGTCTGGCGAGGCCGGGGTGCTGGCGAGCTCGCGGAGGCCGCCGGCAAGCCCCCGATGGCGGGACGGTCCGGCTCAGCGGCGATCCTTCCGGCTTCCACCCACTCGGGGCTCGGCGCGGCTGGGAGACCTTGACCTTGTGCCGCCGGGCTCGCCTGGAGCAGAAGGGTGTAGCAAAGGACCCGACAGGCGACCCGCATCGTGCAGCTCTTCTTGCCCATGCCTATTCCTTATACGGTTCTGTAGAAGATGCCACAATCCAGCCCGCAGCGCTAGAATCCGGTTCCAGTGATCTCGCTCCGCCGCCCCACCCCCGCCAGGATCCAGGCCTTCCTGGACCGGCAGCACGGCCGGCCCTTCTCCTATGCCGAGGTCGGCGCCTCGCGGGGCGATCCGCCAGCGGGGTACAAGGTCGACCACAACCGGGTCCGGCTGGGCTCGGGAGACGCCGTCTTTGCGGCGGCGTGCGCGGCGATCCGGAGCTGGCGCATGGCCCGGCTGGGATGGGTCGAGCTGCAGGCTCCCGACGCTCCGATCACGCCCGAACTGGAGGTCGCTATGCTGGTGCGCTACTTCGGCCTCTGGTGGCTCAACGCCACGCGGGTCGTCTACACACTGGACGAGGACAGCCCGGTGCGCCGGTTCGGCTTCGCCTATGGGACCCTGGAAGATCACGTCGAGCAGGGCGAGGAGCGATTCATGGTCGAGCAGCTCGCCGACGGCAGTGTGTGGTACGACCTCTTCGCCTTCTCGCGGCCCCGGCACTGGATGGTCAGGCTCGGCCGCCCGTTGGCACGGCGGCTCCAGAAGCGCTTCCAGGTCGAGTCGAAAGCGGCCATGGAGCAAGCGGCGCGGGAGGCGGAGTGACGCGCCGCTGGAGCGTCTGGGCACTGAGATGCGCCGTCGCGGGCGGCGTCATCTGGCTCGCGCTCCTCGCTGTCCGGCCGCCCTCCCCGTCCTCGGCGGATTGGGTTGTCTCCCTCCTCCTCCTGGCGCCCCTGGCCCTGGTGCCCTTGGGCTTGCGCCTGGTGGAGCCTCAGGACCTCGCGAGCGGCGCCGGCCGTTGCTGGCGGGCGGCGGTGGTTCTGCAGCTCCCTGCGGCCCTGGCCCTCGCGGCGGCCTTCATCCTGCCGCAGGGCGTTGCAGCGGCCGGCCTGGCCCTGCCCTGGCTCGCCACGACCGGCGTCATGGCCCTCCTTGCGCTCCTGCGTTTTCTGCGCCGCGGCCTGCGCCCACCTCCGGACCTCGCGATCGATGCAGGCCTGGCCTTCCCTCTCGTCGGTGCCGGCTGGGCCTTCCTGGACCGCGCGGATGTCCACCCCTTGCAGTTCGCCACGATCGTCGTCTTGCTCACCGCCGTGCACTTCCACTACGCCGGTTTCGCCCTACCCCTTTTGACCGGCCTGGCAGGACAGGCGCGGCAGGGAATCCTCGCAAACCTGGCCGCTCTGGGGGTGATCGCCGGGGTGCCCCTGGTGGCCACTGGCATCACAGCCTCACAGCTCGGCTCTGGCCCACTTCTGGAGACCGTGGCCGCCGGGATCACCGCGCTCGCCGGGCTCCTCGCGGCCTGGCTGCACCTCCGGCTGGTCTTCGATCCCTCGCGGCCCACGCGAGCCCGCCTTCTCTGGGCGATCGCCGGCCTCACCCTCGCCGCCGGCATGGTGCTCGCCGGCCTGTATGGCTCCCGGTCCTGGTTCCCGCTCAGTGGGCTGGACTATCCCAGGATGTGGGTTTTCCATGGCACCTCCAACGCCCTCGGATTCTCCCTGTGCGGCCTGATCGGCTGGAGCATCGCGGGCTCAGCTCCTCACCACGGCTCGAAGCAGTCGTAACTTCTCACGAAAAGCCAGCCGCTTCCGTTGAGGAGACAGCCCGCCCTCCTCTGGAAAAATCAATGGTGGCGTCCGTCTCTTCACCTGCATGACACCAAGGGCAAGACAGAAAGGTGTAGCACCCCAGAGGAGAACGCAATGGGAATCTGGTCTGATTTCATCGCTAAAATCAAGAGGCTGGCTCCTGCTCCGGCAGTTCCTGCCCCAGCGGTTCCCGCCCCAGCGGTTCCTGCCCCGGTGGCTCCTCCTTCGGTGGCTCCTCCTCCGGCGGTTGGCGTCGGGGCCGGCGATGTTCCGGTACGCGGACTGGGAGCCGGGCTCCTTGCCGGTTATCTCCTGTTGATTACCGGGGCCTGTATCGGTCTTCTCCTCGGGCTCTGGCCGTCTCTGGAGACCTTCTGCTGTCAGCCTGAGGTCATCGTCGCCGACGAGAAAGCAACAGACCCACCGGCCGCGGCCTTTGCCGCTCCGGGGACGCAGCCCAATCTCACAGATATCAAACCCCGGAGCGGCCCCGTCTCCGGCGCCAATACAATCGTCCTCCGCGGCCGCGGGTTCACGCCGACGGTTTTTGTCGAGTTCGACGGTCTGGAGCGAGTCCAGGCGACACCGCAAGACTCGGGAACAATTCGGCTCACCGCGCCTGCCCATGCGGCGGGCGCGGTGTCGGTCAAGGTCTTAAACCAGGACGCCACCGTCGGCAGCAACGAGAACGTCCGCTATGAGTACCGTGAAATCCGGCGCGTCCAGCTATTGTCGGTCTCCCCCGATTCCGGGCGGATTACAGGCGGTAGCAAGGTCATTCTCCGTGGCAGCGGCTTCCTCGAGAACCCATCGGTGACCTTCGGCGGCGTCGAAGCACGCGAGGTCCATGGGAGCGACGAGGTGCTCGTGGTCACCGCGCCGGGTCATCCCGCCGGGCCCGTCAACGTGGAAGTGCGCAACAGCGACGGCCAGAGCGCCATGCTTCAGGCGGCGTATACCTTCACCTGCCCCGCCACCTACGAGGTGCGGCTCTTCATCGCCGTCCTCCTCGCCGGCATGCTGGGCGCCACACTCCACGCCATGCGCTCACTCTCTTGGTACTTTGGCAACAAGACCCTGGTGCGGAACTGGACCCTCCGGTACGTGCTTCTGCCCTTCACCGGCGGGCTCGTGGCGGCGGCCTTTTACCTGATCATGCGCGCCGGTCTCTGGAAGCCAGAAAAGGGCGGCACTGGACTGCTGATTGTCGGAATCGCCATCCTGGTGGGGATGTTCAGTGAACAGGCCGTGGCGAAGCTCAAAGACATCACCGAGGCGATCCTGACCAAGCCGCCGCAGGGTGCCAATCAGGCGCCACCCATACCGCCGGCCGCAACGGCCGTCGGACCAACGGTGACCTCGATCGCACCCAACGTAGGGTCGATTGACGGCAACACTCTCGTCCTGCTCACTGGCACAGGATTCTCGGCTGGTGACAAAGTGACGTTTGATGGTCAGGCTGCTTCCAGCCACTTCGTCTCACCCACGAACCTGTCCGCCGTGACGCCACCCCATCCCGCAGGCCGTGTCGCAGTCACAGTCACCGGTACCGGCAACCTGTCCTCTACCCTTCCTGGGGCCTACCTTTACACACCGGTGTCCCCAGCCTCTGGATCCAAGTCCGGTGGCACAGCGGTTGTCATTAAGGGAGCGGGCTTCACCGGCACCCCGACGGTTAAATTCGGCGGCGACACTGCAACCAGTGTGCAGGTCGTCGATCCAAATACACTTTCAGCCGTGACTCCTCCCGCCAAGAGTGACGGGATCGTGGCCGTGACGGTCACCGATGCCATTGGTGCGACACTCCTCAACGTTGCGGAAGGCTTTCAGTACACTGGCTGACTCGCGATTCAGTCGCGACATTGGCCAGGAAAGCGGCCCTGAAAGCGTTAGGCGCTCGCTCGCTCCACGACGACCGCGGTGCCGTAGCAGAGCACCTCGGTCACGCCGTCCATTACCTCGGTCGCGTCATAGCGGATGCCGACGATCGCATTGGCGCCGATCTGTTCGGCATGGCGGACCATCATCTCGAAGGCCTCGCTGCGCGTCTTCTCGCACAGCTCGGTGAACAGGGTGATGTTGCCGCCCGCCAGCGTCTGGAGCGCGCCGCCGATCGTGCCGAAGATCGAGCGCGAGCGCACCGTGATACCGCGGACTACGCCGAGCTGCCTCTTGATCTGATACCCCTCGAACCCGAAGGTCGTGGTTGTCATCGCTGGATCCATGGGAGCTCCTTTCAGCTCCCACTACGGACCCCATGGAACCGGAGTTTCGGCTGCGCGCCATGCAGCACTTCCAGAGGTCTCTCTCGAGGATTTGCTGGGAGCGCCGGCATCCTTGCCGGCCTTCTTACTTCGTCTTTGGTCAGCCGGCCGGCAAGGATGCCGGCGCTCCCAGCGGAGTCCGAGGCGGCCCGTTCGGCTGGTTTCACCACGAATCGAAGCAGTCGTAGTTCAGCTGGTGGCAGATCCTTCCGTTGCGCCGAGGCGAGCAACGCATGACACACCACGAAGGTCAAGCGCATCTCAGTTTTGGGCAAGAATGAAGATCAGTCGGCATAACGGGATAGGGGGGGCCCTTTACGGCCCCCCCCTCCCACACCACCGTGCATACGGATCACGTACACGGCGGTTCGGTTGATTGAGTCGGTCTCCCTATCCGTTCACCAAGCTCGGTAGACCCAGCTTCCGGAAGTACCTGGCGGGCAGGGCGATGGTCAACGCAGGGCTCTGGCTCAACCGCCAAGGGCCATGCGCCGACTTCGACGTGTTCCACGCCAGGTCCACACTTACTCCCCGACGCTTCAGCTCCCGATAGCCTCGTCTACCCCACTGCTTCCAAAGATAGCACCGCAGGCGCCGACGAATGTGTGCGGCGCGTCTTCTGCTTCACCGCTGCGCAGAGGTGCCAGGGATCTCTCTACCGGCAGTTGACTCATGTCGGATCTGGCATATATGCTACCGCCGATGGGAGAGGGGGACAAGGCGCTCGTGTGGCTGCACGGCGAGATCAAGACCCCACCCATGTCGGTGTACGCACGCCTTGAAGCTGGTCATCTCTTGAGACGCCTGCAACGAGGTGAGCTTCTCTCGATGCCGGAGTCGCGCCCCATGCCCTCGATCGGCCCCCGCTGCCACGAACTGCGCGTTGGTGACGCTGACGTGACTTGGAGGATCTTCTACAGAATCGACCTAGATGCCATCGTGATCTTGGAGGTTCTCAAGAAGAAGACGGCGACGACTCCAAGGGCGGTGCTCCAGGCTTGCCGGCGCCGCCTTGCCGAGTATGACCAGATTGGCTAGGAGCTGCAGCTATGGACAAGGAAAAGAAAGCTCGTCTCGAAGCTCATGGGTGGAGAGTCGGATCGGCTGAAGAATTCCTCGGCCTGACTTCTGAGGAAGCCGCTTACATCGAGCTCAGGCTCAAGCTCAGCGATGCGGTCCGCGAATACAGAAAGAAGAAGCGCCTGACACAAGTTCAACTTGCCGATTTGCTCCAATCGAGCCAGAGTCGCGTGGCAAAGGCTGAAGCCGCGGATGTGTCTGTGTCGTTGGATCTTTTGATCCGCTCGCTTCTTGCTCTCGGAGCTACACATCAGGATCTCGCGAAGGTGATCACGGGCAGAGCGGTGAGGGCTTCATGATCCACTCGATGCACTTCGAGGGCCACGGAGTCTCCATCGCTCAGCGCACGCAGGACCTCGTACCGTTGTGCCGACATGACCTGCCGTCCACGGGCCGCGCCTTCGCGCATGTCCTCCAGGCTCCGCCGTGCGCCGTTCGGCATGAGCCGGTTCGGAAACTCCTCCTGGACCACGTCCTCGGTAAAGAAGGCCGCGACCTCCTCGAAAGGGGCCCGTCTTCGATCGCCTTCAGATACCGCTTCGCCGTCTCCAGGTTCGTCATTGCAGAGAGCTCTGTGTCGCTTGCGCCGTGGGTGGCGGGGCGGGCGCCGGCCGGTAGAAGGTCACCAGGAAGGCGCCGAGCGCCGCGAGCAACAGGCCGACCATGAACTGCCAGCGTAGCTTCGACGGATGCATCACCCAGACGGCGAGGGCGTTCACGATGGGGGCGCCGGCGAAGACGATGGACATGACGACGCTCGGGCTTCCCTTGGCGCCGAAGGCGAGGAGGACGCAGAAGGCTCCGATGGCGCCCACGGTGCCGGCCAGGAGCGACCAGGCCATGCCCCGCCCGGGAAACGCCCACGAGGCGCCCTGGACCTTGAGGACGAGCAGGGGCGCCAGCACGGCGGTCAGGAAGTAGGCGAGGCCGACGAAGAGGAAGGCCTTGTAGCGCCCGCTCACCGGATCGGCCATGGCCGTCTGGCCGGTGTGCAGGAAGACGCCATAGAGTCCCCAGGAGACGACGGTCATCAGGGCGAAGCCGAGCCAGCTCATGAAATCACCTCTCGAACCAGGGCAGCTCGCCGTAGGCGAGCAGCCAGTTGACGCACAGGATCGGGATCATGACGAGGATCCCGAGCACGACGCCGAGATAGAGCGTTACGACGCTCTCCCGCGGCGAGAGATCTGGATCGGGTCTCCGTTCCAGAGCGCGGACCTCCAGCACCGAGACCGTGACGAAACCCAAGACGAGGAGCGGCGCTACGACCCGCCAGGCGAAGCGCAGAGGCTCCGGAGCGCTTCCGGTCAGCCAGAGCAGCATGCCCAGGAGCGCCAGAACGGTCTGCGTCACGTCGAGCGCGAGCAGCCACCTGGGCCACTGGCGCTCCAAGCTGTCGCGGACGTCCAGCACGGTCATCACCACGCAGAGAACGAAATAGCCCCAGGCCAGATTGCGGAGCATCCGCGCAGTCTACCCCTACCGCTCACGCCTTGAGATATTTCGCGAAGCGCTGGAAGAGACGTTCCTGGCCTTCCGGGGTGCGCGTGGCGATGAAGACCGTGTCCTCCCCGGCCACCGTGCCCGCGAGCTCCTCCCAGCCGGCTTCGTCGATGGCCCGGGCCACCAGCTTGGCCGCGTTGGGGTTCGTCTGGACCACCGCGAGAAAGGGGCCTGCCTTGGTGATCTGCTCGACCAGGCCGATGATCGAGTCGAAGTCCCAATCGCCCACCGCCCGCCACGGCCGCAACACGTAGGACCCCTTGACCCGCCGGGCCCCGAGGTCCTGCAGGTCGCGGCTGATGCTCGACTGCGTGGCGAGGATCCCCTTGCCAGCGAGCAGCTCCTGGAGCTCCCACTGGCTGCCGATCGTCTTCTTCTCCCGAATGAGGTCCACGATTGCCTGCTGGCGTTGGCGCCGAGCCTGGGGGTTCCTTGGCATGGCCTCATCCTATGCCATAACACCCGGTCAGGTCAAGTAAAAAAGACTTGACAGAGGGCCTGGACGTATCCGACTATTCCTGCGTTGCAGTTGAATACAGAAGGCGGATATCCAGATCTGCCCAGACCGGCGCCCCATCTCGGTGCCGGTGCCTGCTTCTATTTCCGGCCCCTTGAAGTAGCCTGTTGTCTCGGGGGCGTGCAAGCCAACATGCCCCCTTTTCTCTTCTCTGTTTTTATGCACATACAAGAGAACCGAAGTACGAGAAACAGTCTTGACAACACCGGTAACATACCCCATAGTTCCCGCGTAGGAAGCGAGTAGACAGGGCCGGCGTTCAGGCCCGCCAGCACAGATCGCTCTTCCGGCGCGGCGCCGGATGTTCGGGTCCTGAGGACCCAGAAAGAAGGAGGCAGGTCATGTCGAAGGCGCGTACGTATTCGGAAGTGTTTGGGGACTGGCAGCGGATGCTGCCCAAGCTGGAGGCCAACGTCGGCGAGCTCGGCCATCTGCAGCCGCAGTGGACCAAGCTGGGAGGGCTGCTGGCCGAGGGGGTCGACATCAACAAGCAGCAGGAGGCGATGGCGGCCAGCAAGCAGGAGGCGTCCAAGCGGCTCAAGGTGATCGTCACCGAAGGCGAGCGGCTGGCGACGGTTCTGCGCTTGTCGGTCAAGGAGCACTACGGGATCCGGTCGGAGAAGCTCGCCGAATTCGGCCTGCAGCCGTTCCGCGGCCGGAAGGCGGCCGGGCTCAAGGCGAAGAAGTCGGCTCCCGAGGAGCCGCAAGCCAAGGCCCCGGTCCAAGAGCCTGCGACCTGATCGGCTGTCCAGTCTCGTCGAGGGGGCGTGCCCGGCACGCTCCCTCTTTTTTTCCTTCCGCGGTCTCGCCCTCTCGATCCCTTGCCCCGGCGCTGGCCACGCCGGCCTGGCGGAGCCAGGGCCGGAGCAAAGTCCGCTCACTCCGTCCCAGCGATCCTTGCACGGGCTCAGCGGAACATCTGTCAGAACGATGCGAGCCTGCCATGGCGTAGAAGAGCTTGCGTTGCCTCAGCGGAGCTGATGCTGGCGCGATGCAAGCTTGCATCGGCGTCGCGGAGCTTGCGTTGCCTCGGCGGAGCTTACGCTGACTCGTTGCAAGCTTACGCTGGCCCAGCGTAAGCTCCGCTGGCCCGATGTAAGCTCCGCCACGCCGATGTATGCTTACGTTAGCCCAACGTAAGCTCCGCCATGCCGATGTAAGCTCCGCTGGCTCGATGCAAGCTTACGCTGGCTCAGCGTAAGCTCCGCTGGCCCGATGTAAGCTCCGCCACGCCGATGTATGCTTACGTTAGCCCAACGTAAGCTCCGCCATGCCGATGTAAGCTCCGCTGGCTCGTTGCAAGCTTACGCTGGCCCAGCGTAAGCTCCGCTGGCCCGATGTAAGCTCCGCCACGCCGATGTAAGCTTACGTTAGCCCAGCGTAAGCTCCGCCACGCCGATGTAAGCTCCGCTGGCTCGTTGCCAGGTTTGAGGTGCCAGAGGATCCTCGGCGGAAGCGGATGCTCGTGCTTCTCGCGGAAGAAGACCGCGATTATCCCACCCTCGAAGTACCGTCCCGCCCTGCACCCACCGCTCCAACCCCCCGAAACACCGCGATTTGGGTCGCCCGCAAAAGATTCTGCACCCCCGCCTAATAACTTGACACGACCCAAAATCCAACAACGACGGGCCTTTGCGGGCCATTTCGCATCTACCCCCCGCCAGATCACTGGACACGAGATCCGGGTCACCCCGCTCCCTCTTTCCGATAACTCACTTAAAATCAACAACTTGACCCAGAGCCCCGAATTGGCAGCCGTCTTGCCACCGCCCACGTCATGGCCCGGAGACTGCGATTCATCCCCGAAGGAGGCGCCCTCGTCGAGGTCACCTGCCGCACCGTCCAGAGCCGCTTCCTCCTCCGGCCCAGCCCTGAGCTCAACGACATCATCATCGGCATCCTCGGCCGCGCCCAGCGAATCTACGAAGTCGCCGTGATTGTCGCAGCCTTTGCGTCAAATCATTATCACCTTGTGCTGTGGGTTACCGATGCCAAACAGCTTGCCGACTTCATGCGTGATGTCAATTCGGGCCTGGCCCTCGAGGTCCAGCGTCTCACCGGCTGGAGGCACGGAATCTGGGCCCGGCGATATCAGGCCGTCGTGATCAGCGATGAAGCCGGAGCCCAGGTCGCGCGCTTGAAATATATAATTGCGCACGGGGTTAAAGAAGGATTGGTGGGCCGGGTCCTCGAATGGCCGGGAGTCCATTCGGCGGCGGCCCTGCTCGAAGGCCAGTCGTTGAAAGGGACCTGGTTCAGCCGCACCGCCGAGTACAGCGCGCGCCAGCGGGGCGAGTCCTTTGGAGTGCGGGACTTCGCGGAGACCGAAACCCTGCGCTTCGAGCCCTTACCCTGTTGGGCGCATCTAACGCCGGAGCAGTATCGAGCGAAGATCGCCGAGCTCATCGCCGAGATCGAGGCCCAAGCTGCGGCCGAGAGAGAGCAGACCGGTTGCCAACCTCTGGGGGTCAAGGCGATCCTGCGCCAGAAACCGACCGATCAGCCGGTGAAGACCAAGACGTCCCCGGCCCCGCTTTTTCACGCCTTTAGCCGCAAAGTCCGCAAAGAGCTCTACGAGGCCTATAGCTGGTTCGTGGCGGCGTTCCGGGAGGCGGCGGACAAGCTCAAGGATGGCGATCGGAATGCGCGGTTTCCCGCAGGGAGCTTTCCGCCTCACCTGCCCTTTGTCAGCGATCAGCCGCCCCGTGGTCTCATTCCCGTGCCTGGGTAGCCGGACCGGCTGCCAATCAACTCTCAGAAGCTTTCTCCCTTCTCCTGCTTGGCGGGCAGAGTTGAGCCTACCGCCAGTCGCCGTCAGATCCCCAAAGAGTGCGGGAAAAATCGCTCTCGATCCTCCCTTGGGTGCGTCCAAGAGGCTCGCTCAGGCTCCTCGGGAGGATGAACACAGGCTGGCGCAGGCCCCGCGGGCCTCCCATACTCAAGGTCCTCAAGAATCCCCAGGCACCTATTCTCAGGAGGGTGAGCAGTAGGGAGGGCGCCGAACTACGCCCCTTCACCGCGCCCTTCGGGCGTAGCCTTACTCCGCTTCGGCATCATCGCTCGTGCTAGGCTAGCAGCTCCGGACGCCATTGCCGAATGCAGTTTTGGGCTGCCTCCACCCCTTCGCCGCCTGATCTTCGCCCGGGGCGGACGATATGAACACGATCCGCCTTCCGACCGCGGAAGAAAGTGTCTCGGGCGAGTGGTGTGGTTGGTACATCTCCGATCGCTCCGAAGCAGAGTAGCGAATTGCGTTCCAATCCCTACCCTGGGCGTGTTAAATGTGTACGCCGGTTGCTCTCCAGGTCTTCAGTACGCCAACGCTGTGTCCCCTCACCGGCGGATGGGCGCGAGCCCAGCCGTCCGGTGCAGGGGTAGGTTGGCGGAACACAAGGTTTCCTACTCGCGTATATAGCTATGGTTACACCGCACTGCCTTTTTTGATTATACAACGGACCTCCGAGTCCACGATTCAGCCCCCCTGGGCACCAGGCACCCGCTTGGCTCCACGAGGTTTCCTGACCGCTCGGCCGGTCCGCAGACCGGGCAGTTTGGCGAGCCCGACCACGAGACTGGTCTTTGCGCTACCTGCTCGACCATGGCACCTCCGGGACCTCGACATGGTTTCGGCTCTGTGTTTATAGGGGCCGAAGGTTCGAAACGCCTAACTCTTGCTGACCAGCAGTATGAGCTCATCCTTACCTTCATATGCCACACTGGTAGAGTATCCTTTGGGAATATAGAACTCGAATGGTCGATCGAGAGTTAGGTAACGTTGCTTTCCTTCGCTCACAACTCGCAGCATGTGAATGCCGGGGGCCGACTTATATCCAGCCGTGACGTTGCCGTACTTTGTTGGAACGGTAATGGATTTATCGACTGCTAAGCCAAAGCCGCTCCTCGTGTCATACTCAATTCCGGGAAGCACTGGGACCGGCGGTTTATACGTTATAAAGAGCGATTCGGTGGTCTTGTACGACTCGGTTCGTGCTTGAACAGATTGTTCGAACTCGGTAAAGGCCTGACAGGCTCTTGAAGATTGATTCCCAATACTGGTGTCCCGTTGTAACTCAGAAAGTAGTGTGCTAGCAAGGAACTCTTGTGCTTGGACAAGACCTGATGGCGGCAAAGTCTTGTCTAGCTGGGGAGAAATGTCAATGGCATTGATGCCTGAATCGGAAAGCCAATCAATCTTGACGGTAGAATAGGTCGGCATGTATTGAGTGCAAGTATAACCTCCGGTACCCGGGGCTGCGCCGCACGAAACCTGCACTGGAGTAACGCCAGTTTGTACTATCTGAGTGGTCCCGACCCGGCATGCAGCCGTAAAAGCAGCCTTAAATTGCGAGAGGTAGCCGCTCTCTTCGGCTGTGTGCTTGTCACTGAATGCTACTTGGCCACAGCTAGACAGTACCGCAGAACAGCTTAGAAGTATGGCAACCGAGAGAAACCTCAGCCGACGACCTTCCCTTGAAGAATCTTGCGGGCCTTCGACTATCACCATAAGCTCATCTCTCCGCAACGAAAGTGAAATGGAGGCTTGACGCTGTGCCGATGAGCGGCGGGAACCGCGCTGTTTGCGGTTTCCGTCCGCTCGACCGCTTGGGTTGGGTGGCCAGTAACCAAGGTCTCAATTCTCCGACTCCGGTCCAAGCAGCAGATCGAGAGAGTCTTCAGGGTGCGCCACAAATTTAACCTGCAGGTCTGAGCGCGTAGCGAGCAAGTGAGCAGCTTCGGTGGCGCTCTTGGCTCTTGCCGAATTGACCTGCGCGACTTTATTGAAGACCCGAATTGCGTCTTCAGGACGATGGATGCCTGCAAGAGTGTATGCGAGGGTTTCAAGGGCCAAGGGGTCGCCGGGGTTGTGCTCAACAGCTTGGGAGGCAGCAGCGTTCGCCTCGTCAAGGCGGCCGGCTCGGCCAAGCGCAAAAGCGAGGTAAAGAAAAGTTTCTGAGTCTGCATGTGGCAGCGCCGCCGCACGCTGGAGAAGGGGTATGGCCTTAGCGGGATGTCCGTGAAACAGAAAAAGGGTTCCGAAGGCTTCGAGGGCTTCCGAACTTTGAGGATCCATCGCGAGCGCGAATCTATACGCAGACTCCGCTTTAGGAAGGTCAAGGGCTGCGTGGTACACGTTACCAAGAGTGTAATACGCAAAAGCCGAACGCGGCGCAATATCAATAGCCTTTCTAGCGGATTGCTCAGCTAAAGCATACTGTGCGCGAGTGGCGTGATAGAATGCCTTCAATTGATAGGCCCGCTCGGACCCAGGCTCAAGAAGAAGAGCGCGGTCGATCTTTCTTGAGACGGAAGTTAGAATCTTTGGATCCGTTACCCGGTTATGAGCACCCTGTTGGAGGTGCGGATCTGAGGAGAGGAGATCAAACCCCTCGTCGAGAAGTTCAGTAACCCGTTCCGCTCGACTCTGCCCCAGGTCTGACCGATTTTGGACGAGGGCCCACACCGAGAGTGTGATCGCTATGATGGACAGAGAATGAGGCAACCATCGCTCGATCATTGCGAGGTTCGCCGACCTGACACGATCTTTGGGTGCATCAGTGCTCATGGTTGTTTCCTGGCCGCCCAACCGCGCTGGCGGTGAGCGGCGGGACCGCGCTGTTTGCGGTTCCGTCCGCTCGACTGCCGGTGTTACACGGCAACCTCGATTTCCTGGTTCCAAAACACCTCAAACCCGTTTCCTGGAAGGATAGCACGGTCGAAGCGGTACATGCCCTGCTTATCCTGCCGCAGCTCCATCCTACTTCCATGAATCATCAAAACTCTTAAATCGGTCAGTAGCTTTGGGCACTCGTTTCGAATAAATATCGTGATGCCGACCGTGGGAGTACCCAGCACGAAACTAAATCTTCCTGCCCCTAGAGAGACATTTTCCTCTCCCGATAGATAGATGCTAGCTGAGCCATTAGGAGGGAGCAAGACAGAGTGAGAGAACATGGCGGGGCCGCTTTCTCGCAACTCCAATTGCTTGGCGCCGAGAACCACCGTTTCTCCATTAATTTTTGTTTCAGATAAGTTGCTCGAGTCGAGAGAATATTCACTTTCGTGATCCGAGATATTCCGAGCTATAAAAGCCGTCTCACGCCGTAGCAAGGCGTGATTCGGACCCAACTTGGGATCTCCTTCCTTGAAGGTGATCACATAACGGCAGTCCACTCGAACTACTTCGGACCTCATAAGTGCAGATAGCTCTGCGAAAAGAGAGTCAGGAAGGCCTCGAAATAACGCCTGGAATCCCTGTTCGGCGACAAGAGCTACAAAATCCATAACTTCTCTATGGGTTTGCTGGTGAGCGTTGTATTCAAGGGCAACTATGACTATCAGCGCGACAAGAAAAGCGACCGCCACATGTAAGGTAACCTCACTCACAACGTGCCAGCCTAGAGAAACGAAATAGAATCTCAAAACGAAGAAGAGTCCGGCACCAGCCAAACAGATTGTGACGGCCCTCCCGAGGGGTTGGCGCTTATTTCCTCGCATGCTCGCTCTTCGCACCCATTCTCTGCCGTGTATCCTCTATCTTACAGATTCACCGGTACCCTGTTGCGCCGACATATCCTCGAATCAGCCCCGCCAGCTCCACTGCCTCGCGCGGGCGAGAGAGTGCCAAGTCTCAAGTGTACTGCATCTTACGTCGCTTGCGTATCCACGTCAAGGCCGCGAGGCCGCTTGATATGCCTTCTCGCCGGGCAGGTACCACGCAAGTCGCAAAGACGTCCTCCTGGACGAGCGAAGGACGCTCCTCCGGCGGAGCTGACACTACGCAGTATTGCTATTTGAGTCACACGCGGAAGACTTATTCGCCGGCGAAGGCCGACCCTGGCGGGTGCAGCGGAAGGATCTACGGGCCGGAATCGGATATGAAGGCGTCCTAGGAAGGACGCCCAAGCCTAACCAGATCAACGACTTGGGAGAACAGGTGTGAAGTCCTTAGCACGTGCGCCTGCTCGTGTAAGCCTCTACAGGTCGTCGATCGGGCTCAGGACTCCCCTTCCCCCACGATTCAGAACATGGGTGTAGATCGGGGTGCGAGACGTCGTCTTCCCCGCGGGCAGCTTCCCGCCGGCCCTGCCCTGGGTGAGCGGGTAGGCCTTCGGGCATTCGGGCCGCTGACAGCTTTCGCAATTTTCGGCCCGCCGCTGACTTCCCGCGCGCGGGATCGGGAGAGGTCTGCCCTTGGAACCCTCCAAGTGGGCATACAGGCGCTGAAAACGTCTGGCGGCTAGCCTCAAGGCCTGCTGATGGTACTGATCGCGCTGGTTGATCAGAGCAACGACGAAGAGCGTGTCAACGAAGACTCTCGTCGCCGCCAAGGCTCTTCTCCCCGCTCAAGTACTGGTCAAGGTTTGCAGCAGGAAAACAGTCAAGAGAGTCCCTCTGTTCCTCTGTTCCTCATGGCTTGGGTCGGGGGCGGCGGGGTGGGAGCCGGCCGGTAGAGCGTGACCAGGAAGGCGCCGAGGGCGGCGAGGAGGAGCCCCACCAGGAACTGCCAGCGCAGCTTCGTCGGATGGAAAACCCAGGCGGCAAGGGCGTTCACGATGGGGGCACCGGCGAAAACGATGGACATGACGACGCTCGGGCTTCCCTTGGCGCCGAAGGCGAGGAGGACGCAGAAGGCCCCGATGGCGCCGACGGTGCCGGCCAGGAGCGACCAGGCCATGCCTCGCCCGGGAAACGCCCACGAGGCGCCCTGGACCTTGAGGACGAACAGGGGCGCCAGCACGGCGGTCAGGAAGTAGGCGAGGCCGACGAAAAGAAAGGCCTTATAACGCCCGCTCACCGGATCGGCCATGGCCGTCTGGCCGGTGTGCAGGAAGACGCCGTAGAGCCCCCAGGAGACGACGGTCATCAGGGCGAAACCGAGCCAGCTCATGAAATCACCTCATCTTTCCGCTTTGAGCGCCGGCAGCAGCGGCGCGCGCAGGGCGCTGCGCACGGCGGCGACGCAGGAGAGCAGCCCCGCGGCGAGGATCGCCAGGAGGGTGAGCAGCAGGGAGGGCCAGGAAATCCGGTCCGCGCTGGACAGCAGGTGCGGCGCAACCGCGAGGCCTCCGGCCACGGTGCCGAGGGCGACCCCGGCGAACAGCAGGAAGGCGTTCTCGGCCGTCACCAGGCCGGCGAGCCGGCGGCGGCGGAAGCCGAAGGCGCGTAGGGTCGCCAGCTCTCCCCGGCGCTCGGTCACGCCGCGCAACAGCGCCACGCCGAGGCCCAGGGTGCCCAACAGCAGACCGAGGCCGCCCAGGGTCTGGAACGTCGCCAGGTAGGTCTCCTCGACCGCCTGGAAGGACGCCATGCGCTCGGCAGTGGTCGTGACGTCAAAGCCGTAGTCCTGCAGTCCCTCTTCCAGCACCCGGGCGATCTGCGTCTCGCGGGAGGCGGGAGCGCCGATCAGGAAGAAGGAGCTTCCGGCGCGGCTCGGGAAGTGCCGCAGCAGATTCGCCTCCGAGATCAGCAGCTCGCTCTGGAAGATGCTCTTGCCGAGCAGACCGACCAGCCGGAGGCGGACCGGCGCGCCCGTTTCGCTCTCCAGGACCAGGTCGTCGCCCAACCCGAGATGGAGGATCCACTGCGCCGAGCCCGCGTCGGCCACCGCCGGAATCACATTCGGTCCGAGGTCCTTCTCCAGCAGGCCCCAGGAGCCCTCTTGGAACGAGAAGCGGCTGCGCTCCGCGAAGCCCGACGGAACGCCGAGCAGGCGGGGACGGGACGGCCGGTACAGGTTGAGGCAGCTCGCGTCCTCGCCAGGGACGGCGCGGAAGGAGACGATGGAGGCGCCTTGCAGCTCGTCCTCCATCAGACCCAGCTCCATCCGTCCCTCGGGGCGGTCGAGGTCATGCAGCAGGGGGATGTCCGACTCGGCGAGCAGCGGAAAGCCGCCGCCGCCTTCCTCCCCGTGAACAGCGCCGCCTCGGCGGTTCGCGGCCACGACGACCAGGACGAAGCAGGCGCAGGCGACGAGGGCGACGGAGAGGAGGCTTCGACCGGGGTTGGCGGCGCCGTTGCGGGCAGCCATGCCGAGGAGACCCCTCACCCCCGGCCCCTCTCCCATCCGCACTCCCAAACCCCCGGGAGAGGGGAGTGAAAACCTTTTCTTTCCCCCCTCTCCCGGGGGAAGGGAGTGCGGATGGGAGAGGGGGGCCAGGGGGGTGAGGGTCCCCCGCCGATACCACCCTGAGAATGCGACCAACCCCGCCACCAGAGCCCACGCACCCAGAGCGAACGACAGTCCTGGCGAGGCCTCCCGCGACAGAAGTCCCCAGGCGACGAGCAGCACACCGGTCCCCGTCAGCACCCAGACCGGCCAGCGCCTCCGGACCTTCCGTGCGACGGGAAGGCTTGTCGAGCCGGCGAGGAGCGCGGTAGAGGGGATCTTCGCCAGGCGGCGCACGGTGAGCCAGATCGCCAGGAGGACCACGAGCACCGAGGAGAGCCAACCCACGATCAGGCTCGATGGCTCCACGTGGAGGAAGAGGTCGGGCGTCCCCACCGCGGACAGCCACAGGGTACGCAAGCCGGCCATGAGCAGGGCGGCATAGCCCACGGCGCCGGCCAGCCCCAGCAGCGCGCCGACAGCCGCCAGCACGGCTCCTTCTAGGAGAAGCCGGCGGCGCACGGCCCGGACGGGATGGCCCACGGCGAGCAGCAGGCCGAGCTCGCCTGCGCGGCGTTCGACGCCGAGGCTGAACAGGAGCCCTGCGAGCATCGCGGCGGAGGCGATCAGGAAGACGCTGAAGGCCAGGAAGAGGCCGGCAAAGTCGGTCGCCCCCTCCGCCGCTTCCAGCCCCTGCTGCTTGACCGGCCGGAGCTGGAGGCCGAACGCGGCGAGGTCGATCCGCTGCGGCAGCTCGCGAAGAATTCTTTCTTCCAAACGGGCCGGATCGGCGCCAGGTGGGATGGCGAACCGCAAGGAGGTGGTATCGCCGAAACGGCTGCTCCACAGGCGACGGCCGGTCTCCTCGGCGACAAAGGCCTTGGGGGTCGGACCGTGCTCGTCCCAGAAGGCCTCGTCCCGGGGGCGGATTAGGGAGAGGTCCACCGGGAACGGCGGGTCCCAGCCGGCCATGTCCTCGGCCTCGTCAACGCCAGCGAGCCGGGGCGTCAGGGTGCGGTCCACGGCAAGGCCGGACATCTCGACGATCCCGCCCAGGCGCAGAGTGGCCTTCTTGTCCAGCAGTGTGCCGCCCGGGCCCGGCGCCAGCCAGGTCAGCGCGATGGGTTCGCCGGGAACAACACCGAGGTCGTCGGCAGCCCAACGATCGAGCAGGATCTCTCCTGGTCGGGCCCCCGATGCATCGACTGCCGCGACGAGGGAGTACGGAACGAGCCGTCCTCGCGCTTCCAGGCGAGTCGCGAGGTAGGTGAGCACCCGCTGCGCCGGGACACCCATCTCCTTGGCCAGCGCACCCGCGGCCTCGATCGCGGCCGGCTTCAGAAAGAATTCGCGGCTCTCCAACACCACGACGCCGGGACCGCGGCGCAGGGTGAGCCCCAGGTCTTCGAGCTGGACGATCCGGCGCGGCAACTTCGCTCCGTCGGCAGCAAAGAGGGCGTTGGCCCGCCCTTCCTGCTCCAACGCCCGTTGCAGCTCGGCGAGCGGCACGAAGGCGTTGCGCGGCCTCTGCTGGTGGGCCGCGAGGCCGAAACGGCCGATACCGCGGTCGGGAATCACCCGCGCCACGGTGAAACGGCGGGTGGTCAACAGCTCGCCCGGGTCTTTCTCCCCGAGCAGGGTCTCGCGCGGAATCTCGCTGGCCGTCCCGAAGGAGAGGAGGACCTCGTCCCCCGTCCGTGCGCCCAGCTCGCGGGCGAGCGTCTCGTTGACGACCAGCGGCGGGAAAATCTGACCTGTCGTGAAGCCGAGCTCGCCGCCGCGAGCGCCGTACAGCTTCGCGAAACGGTCGTCCACGCCCCAGATTTCCACCCGCGAGGCGCGGGCCTGCGAGCCGCCATGGACGGCGGAGCCGCGAGCCGCCAGGGCCGGCGCCGCTCCACCCAGATCCTCAGCCAGCTTCTCGCGAAAAAAGCCTTCGGAGACCAGCGCGAGGTCGATCCGCCCCAGCCGCTCCAGGGTCAGATCGCGCAGGCTGCCGCGGACGGAATCGCCGGCGAGGAGCGCACCCGTCAGGACCGTAGAAGCCACGGCCGTGCCGAGGAGCACGGCGAGGCTCTCGCGCCAGAAGAAGAGCAGCGACCGGAAAGCCGTCATGCGGACCAGGACAGCCGTCCCTCCACCAACTCGCCGCGCCGGGCGAAGCGGCCGGCGAGGTCCAGGCTGTGGGTCACCACCAGGAGGATGGCCTTCTCCGCCTCGTGCAGCTCGAAGAGGAGCGACGCCACGGCAGCGGCGGCGGCGCGGTCGAGGCTCCCGGTGGGCTCGTCGCAGAGCAGCAGGCCGGGCCGGTAGATCAGCGCCCGGGCCACCGCGGCCCGCTGACGCTCGCCGCCCGACAGCTCGGCCGGCCGGTGGCCGAGCCGGTGGCCGAGCCCGACGCGGTCCAGCAGCTCCCGCGCCCGCGCCTCGTGCGCCGCCGGGTCGTCTCCCTTCTGCGGAAAGGCCAGGGTCGGGATCAGGACGTTCTCCAGCACCGAGTACTGCGGCAGCAGGTGCGGGTCCTGGAAGACGAAGCCGATCGACCGGTTGCGGAAGCGGGCCAGCTCCGGCTCGGACAGCCCATGCGGCGCGCGGCCGTCGATCTCGATGACTCCTGACGACGGCCGGTCCAGGGTGCCGATCAGGTGCAGAAGCGTGCTCTTGCCCGACCCCGACGGCCCCATCACACAGAGCGCCTCTCCTTCCGCCATCTCGAAGGAGATGCCGCGCAGCACCGCGACGGGGCCGGCGGCGGTGTCGAAGTGCTTGGAGACGTCGCGGAGGAGGAGCCTCACGGCGCCTCCTCGATCCGATCGGCGAGGAAGTCGGGAATGGGAATGGCTTTCACCCCTCCAGGCGCGTTCAGGATGCAGCAGACCGAAGTGATCCTGCCGCGTGCAATAGCCGTCTCACCGCGGGTGATCTCAAACCCATAGGTCATCGACTTGCTCCCCTTCCGCTCCACCCGGACCAGGATGTCCAGCACCTCCTCGAAGCGGGCCGGCGACAGGTACTCGCAGGTGGCCGAAACCCTGGGCCAGCCGATCTTCTGGCCGTCGACGTCCAGGTGGACGCTGGTGCCCAGGGCGCGCAAGAACTCGTGCTCGGCGGTCTCCATGAAGACGAAGAAGCGGGCGAAGTGGACGATGCCCCCCACGTCGGTGTCCGAGAACTCGACCCTGCGCTGCGTCCGGAATTCGTGCATGTCACCCCATTGCGTCTCGATAGACCGCGAGCGTCCGATTCGCCATCGTCTCATCATCAAACTCGGCGTGGACCGCCTCGCGGCCCTGCCTGCCCAATGCCCGCCGCTTCTCCGGATCGCGCAGCAGCGACCGCAGCCCCTCGGCAAGCGCCTCGGCCGAGCCGGGCTCGACGAGCACGCCGCCGCCGGTCGCCTCGATCATCTCCGGAAAGCTGCCATGCCGCGGCTCCACCACCGGCACGCCGCTCGCCAGCGCCTCCAGGACGAACAGACCCTTGGGCTCCTTGTAGGTGGTCGGCACGGAGAGGATATCGAGGCCGTGGAGGAAACGGAGCTTGCCATCGCGGTCCAGCTCGCCGGCGTGCTCGACAAAGCCGGAGAGCCCCCAGCCGGCGATCCGCTCCTGGATGTCCTTGAAATAGGAGCGGTCCCGTTCCCCGAGCCAGCCGGCCACGGCGAGCCGTACCGGGCCCGGCTCGCTCGCGGTCAGAAGACGAAAGGCCTCGACCAGGACGTGAAGCCCCTTTTCGGGACAGATGCGGGCGAGATAGCCGATCGTCAGCGGCCGGTAATCTCCGGGGTCTCCAGAGACGCCGGGCGCGCTGTCCTTCTCATAGCCGTCCAGCGAGACGCCCAGCGGTATGACGCGCATCCGCTCCGGCTCCACGTCCAGGCAGGCCGCCATGGTGTCGCCGTACCAGCGGCTGTTCACCAGGAAGGCGTCGACGTCGCGCGCCCGTTCGCGCAGCACCGCGAAAACCCTTTCTTTCCAGGGCTCGCGGAGCTGGTCGAGGAACAGGTCTTCGCCTTGGAGCGAGCAGAGGACGGGCACGCCCAGCTCGCGCTTCAAGGTGCGCGCGAAGCCGGCAAACATGGAGTTGGTCAGGTGGACGATCTCGGGGCGGAAATCGTCGCGCAGCCAGTCAACGAGCTTCGCCAGCTCGCGGGCCTGGAAGCCGTCCTCCCCCTTGAGAACGGACAACGTGAGGGCGCCGAGCGACGTGGGATCGGTCGACCCGCCCAGCTTGGCGGCCTGGCGCAGCAGGCCGGGCCGGTCGAGCAGACGATCGAACAGCGGCAGGCTCCGGAAGGCTGTGATCTTCTGTTGCAGGTAGACGTTGACGGCGCCGAAGAAGACCCGGTCGATGCTCACGCCGGGCTCGTCGGTCCGGATCGGCGTGTAGGTCGGCACCAGGGCGACGTCGTGCCCCCTTCGCTGCAACGCGGCGGCCAGCGTGTTGTCGTGCAGGCAGGTGCCGCAGTACATTCCGCCGGCACCTGCCGCGATGTAGGCGATTTTCATTGCGGTTTCATTGCGGGAAGAAGTTCGCAAGGACCGCACGCTCCGGCGGCCGGGTCAGCAGCGATCCCACGATCATGGCGAGGGTCGAGACCACCAGCATCACCGCCACCGGCATGATGCCGCTGCCGCCGATCGTGTAGTCGGCGGAATTCCACCCCACGCGCACGAAATAGAGCCAGAGCACGATGACCGACAACACGTCGAGGCGAACGCCCCCCACTTGGTGCTGCGCTTCCAGAACAGAGCCGCGACCACCACGGGGAAGAGCGCGGCGAAGCCCGTGAAGCACCAGACGCCGAGCTTGAAGATGCTGCGGTCGACAAACAGCGACAGGATGTAGGTGGCGATCAGGATGCCGACGATGAACAGCCGGCCCACCATGATCTGCTTGCTCTCGCTCATGCGGTCGTGGAAGCCGTAATGGCGCACGATGTCCTGGGTGAACATGGTGCCCGCCGAGAGCACCTGCGAATCGAAAGAGTTCATGATCGCGGCGAAGACGCCGGCAGCGAGCAGCCCGGCGAGGAACCCCGGAGCGTAGAGGTCGATCATCTTGACCAGCACCGAGTTGGCCGCCGCCGCGTTCAGGTTCGGGAAATCCGGGCGGGCGAGCACGCCCAGCACTACGCTCGGCACCCAGACGATGGCGATGCAGACCGGGTAGAAGGCCAGGGGCGCGCGGAAGGCGCCCGCGCTGCGCGCCGTCAGCCAGTGGACGAACATGTGAGGGAACATGCCGACCGACAGCGGGATGCAGGTGTAGGTCAGCAGCTTCCAGGGCTGGATGTGCTCCCCCCGGATCAGCATGTCCGGATGGCTCGCGGCCACCCGCGCCATGGCGTCTTCCAGGCCGCCGAGCTTGTGGACGATCACCCAGAAGGCGATCGATCCCAGGGCGATCAGCACGGCCGTTTGAAAGACATTGACCCAGATCGTCCCCCGCATCCCGCCGTAGGTCGTATAGGCGAGCACCACGACGCAGATGACGAGGCCGCCGACCCAGTCGGGCACCTGCCCGTCCGTCACCTGGGTCAGGGTGATGCCGCCGCCCATGACTCCGATCAGCAGATAGGGAACAAGAAGGGCGATCTGTACGATGAAGATGAGCAACCCCAGCGCGTCCGAACCCCACCGTTCGCGGAAGAGCTGGACCGGCGTGAGATAGCCGCGCCGCTTGCCCAGGGCCCAGACCCTTGTGCCCACGAAGAAGAAGACCGTCGGGATGACCAGCGCCGACGAGGAGGCCATCAGCGCGAAGACGCCGATCCCTTCCATGTACGCCTCGCCCGAGGCGCCGAGCAGGGTGAAGGCGGTCATGTTGGCGCCGAACAGCGAGACCAGGAGGATGAACGGACCCAGCGTGCGGGCGGCGACGAACCAGTCCTCGCTCGTGCCGCGGAAGAAGCGGTGGCTGAAGATGCCGATCACCAGCACGGCGACGAGATAAACGGCAATGATCGCGAGGGTCAAGGCCGCCTCTCCTCCGCCTCGGCGTCCAGGTGCTCCGGCCAGGCGTAGATCACCAGCAGCGTGAGCACGATCGAGGTGGCGGCACAGAAGGCCACATGGTAGGCGATCCCCACCGGCATGCCGAAGACCAGGGACGGATCATTCCACAGCCACAGGTCGTTGTGCAGCAGGTAGAGCACCGCCAAAGCCGCATAGAGCGGCCACTTCCATGCGGGCTTTTTCAAGGGTTCATCGCCTCGAGATAGCCAGCTTCCGGCAACCGGATCATCTGCCCCATGTCCTCGAAGAGGTTGCCGGCCTCCTCCCGGAAAACGTTGCCAACCAGCAGATGGATCAGCTCGATGCGCTGGTCCGGAAAGCGGCGCAGGAACTTCGCGAAGCTGAAATCCTGCTCGTAGTAGGCATAGACCAGCTTGCGCATGGCCTCCATGCCGGCCAGGAAACGCGGGCCATGGGCGCCCAGGCGGGTCCCCGAGACGTCGCCGGCGGCGAGCGCATCGTTGACCGCATCAGCCGCCAGCTCGCCCGACTTGAGCGCCAGGAGGACGCCCGACGAATAGATCGGGTCGAGGAAGCCGAAGGCGTCCCCGGCCAGCACCCAACCGTCGCCGGCGATGCGGCTCGACTTGTACGAGAAGTCGCGCGTCGCCACGACCGGGAAGAGCTGCTTCGCACCTTCCAGCCGGCCCGGCAGCGGCGGGCATCGCGCCACCTCCTCGTCGAAGACCTGCTGTGGATTGGCCACGCGGCCGGTCACGAGATGGTCGATGCCGCCGACCACGCCGACGCTCACCTTGTCGTCGTGCAGCGGGATGTACCAGAACCAGGATTTTGCCCCCTCGGTGTGGAGGACCAGCGTCGCCCCCTCGTCGATGCCGGGGTCGCGGTACGCCCCCTGGAAGTGGGTGAAGAACGAGGCCTTCTTCAGCTCGGGGTCGTGCCGGCGCAGCCCCAGCTTGCGCGCGATGAGCGAGCTCTGGCCGCTCGCGTCGACGACCACCTTGCAAAAAATGTCCTGGGCCTGTCCCGTCCTGCGCCGCCCTCCGTTCTGCCCGGGCCGGACGGACCCGGCGCTCTCCTCTCCCTCGCCGCCGAACTCGACGCGGACGCCCACCGCCCGGTCGCCCTCGAACAGCACCTCCTTCACCGGCGCCTCCTCGCGCACCTCGACCCCATGCCCGCGGGCGTTGTCGAGGAGCATGGCGTCGAACTCGCTGCGCAGCACCTGCCAGGTGACCGAGCTTTCGTGCGGATCGGTCTCCGAGAAATAGAAGGGCCTGGAGAACCGGCCCGCCGGGCTGGAGAACTGGACGCTGTGCTTGGGCACGAACCCGCTGGCCTTCATCTTCTCCAGCACGCCCAGCCTCTCGAGCGTCCAATAGGTCGCCGGCATCAACGACTCGCCGATCTTGAAGCGCGGGAAGCGCAGCCTCTCGAGCAGGAGCACCTTGTGCCCCTTCTGCGCGATCAACGTCGCTGCCGTGGCACCTGCCGGCCCACCACCGATCACAATTACGTCATACGTCATGAGCTTACCTCAGCGAAAAACGGTACTGGACTCCGCCCTGGACCGTGAGGCCTGGAGCCGGCAGGACCGAGGTCGAGCCGAATCCCTGCGTCCAGTACTCTTCATCCGTCAGGTTGCGGGCGTTGACGCTCCAGCGCCAGTCTCCGCGGTCCAGGAACAGGGCGGCATCGAAAGTCAGGGTCTCGTCGATCTCGAACGAGTTGGCCGCGTCGATGAACTGCTTCGAAAGGTAGCGCGCGCCGCCCGCCACGCCGAGGCCGGCGCCGAAGGTCCGGCTCACCCAGAGGTTGGCGATGTGCTCGGGAGCGAAGGCCGAGGTGTTGCCCGAGCGGTCGATCACCTGGAAGTCCGTCGGGTTGGGGCCGGTGATCACGAATTCGGAAAAGCGGGTGAGCTCCGAGTCGGTGTACGCGTAAGCGAAGAGCGTGCGCAGAGCGCGGACCGGCTCGGCCGCGACCTCCAGCTCGACGCCGCGGGAACGCTGGGTGCCGGTCTGCTGGATGAAGCCGGTGAGGTCCGGGATCGCAACGTTTTCGCGCTCCAGCTCGTAGACGGCGAGCGTCGTCTGCATCCGCCCGCCCCAGAGCTCGGCCTTGGCTCCCACCTCGGCCTGCCGGCTCTCTTCCGCCTTGCGCTCCCCGACGACGCGCGAAGACGGCGGCGCAAAGGCCTCGCCGGCGTTGGCGTACAGGGAGAACGAGGCGGTCGGCGAGTAGACGAACCCCAGGATCGGCGAGACCTTCGAGAAGTCGCGCGAGGTCCCGGAGACCTCGTCCTCATAGTCGATGTCGTCGAAGCGCCCGCCCACGGTGACCTGGAAGCGGTCGGAGAAGGCGATCTGATCGATCACATAAGGCGCCAGGACCCGGCTCGATGCGTCCGCCGCCTGGTTGGGGAACCGCTGCAGCGGTTCTCGCGCCGTCTCCACCGGATTGTTCAGGTTGATGAGGGGCAGCAGAGCAAAATCCAGCGTGAATTGGTCGTCGTACTGCCCGACCTCGACGCCGGCCAGAAGACGGTGGCCGACGTTGCCGGTCTTGGCCGTGTAGACCGCTTCGAATTGGTTGCCGAGGAACTCCTGCGTGTCGGCGAGGAGCACGAGGGTGCGGATGACCTGGTCGGGGAAGAAGCCGAAACCAGGGAGGACGCCGTTCAGGATCGTGCCGTCCGAAAGCCAGTCGAGACGCCGGTAGAAGGTCTTGTTGCGCAGCGACAGCCGGCTCGAGACCTCCGTCTCGTAGTCGATCTGGGCGCGCCGGGTCTCCTGCTCCGAACGATCGAACGGGGACTGGTACGATCGGGTGCGCGGCACGTCCGCCACTGCCATGCCGACCGGCGGTCCGGGGATGGGGAAAGGTCCGCCGGGGCGCGGCGGACCGAAGACCGTCACCAGGGGAAGCCCGGCGTCGGGGGAAAAGCTGGAGTCCAGAAACTCGAAGTTGACGTTGAGCACGCCCCGGGTCCCGGTGCGCCAGGAGAAGGCGGGGTTCACCCCCCGCACCTCGCTGGGCTTGTCGTCGCGATAGCCGTCGGACTCCTGCCACAGCCCGTTGAGACGGAAGCCGAACGGGCCGTCCCCACCCGTGTTCCAGTCGAGCGTGCCGCCGAGGGTGCCGAAGCTCCCGGCCGACACCCCGAGGTCCACGAACTGGCCCGGCGCGGGCTGCTTGCGGACCATGTTGACCGTCGCGGCGATCGGGTAGGCTCCGTACAGGAAGCCGCCGGGGCCTTTCAGGACCTCGACCCGCTCGATGTTGTAGAGCTGGTAGAAGCTGATCTCGGGCTCGGGGGCACCGTCGGTCATCACCAGGCCGTTGGCCACCGAGTCGAAGCCGCGCACCAGGAAGTAGTCGGCCACGCCGTTCTGCGTCTGGACGTTCATGCCGCTGATGTTGCGCAGGGCGTCGCCCAGGCTGATCGCTCCCTGCTCCTGGAAGAGCGGCTGGCTCACCACGCCGACGCTCGCCGGGGTCTGCAGGAGCGGCAGCGGCAGCTTGGTCGCGATGGTGTTCGAGTCCGGCACGTAGGGGAGGGAATCCTCCACGAACAGGACGTCCTCGTAGGAGGCGACCGGCTCCTGCGATTCCTGGGAGGATCGATCCTCCTCCGTATTTCCTTCCTGCTGTGCAACACCGGGGAGCGCGAGGAACGCGCAGACGGCGAGGCAGCCAAACAGCTTCCGGGTATTCATGGGTTTATTCAGCCGGCCACCTTGAGGGCCAGCATCGTCTCCTGGTTACGTACGTAGAGGACTCCGTTGGCGAGGGTCGGCGCGGTCCAGCACCGGCCGGAAAGGACATCGACGCCCGCCTTCTCGCGGTAGGCCGCCGGGGTCGCCTCGACCAGCACCAGCCGGCCGCTTTCGGAAAGGACGATCAGATGGCCGTCGGCAAGGATCAGCGAGCCGTGGCCGAGCCCGCCCTGCTTCCACTTTTCCTTGCCCGTGGCGGCCTCGATGCATTTGAAGGTCTTCTCGTCGAAACCATAGATGTGCCCGTTGTGGAGCACCGAGGAGCTGAACCTGTTCTTCATGCCGCGGCTCTTCCAGACCTCCTCGACCATGGCCAGCTTGCCGGCCGCCTTGATGCGGAAGAGGCCGGCCCCGGTGTCGTAGCCCGAAGAGACGTACAGCTTGTCCGGCGCGATGAAGATCGGCGTCGCCGCGTTCACGTCCCAGTCGGTCCGCCAGGGCACCCGCCAGAGGGGCTTGCCGTCCGCCGGAGCCACGGCGACCACCGAGGAGCCGGTGAAGAAGATCACCATGCGCACGCCATTGACCGTGATGCCGATGGGCGCCGAATAGCCGGCCCGGTCGGTCTGCGAGGTCCACACCACCTTGCCGGTCTTCTTGTCGAAGGCGGCGAGCGACTTGCCGTCCGAGCCGCCGACGTCCACCAGCAGGAGATTGCCCTCGACCAGCGGCGTGGTGGAGATCCCCCACTGCGGCGGCTCGGCGCCCATCTCGGCAGGCAGGTCGTGCCGCCAGGCCTCCTTGCCGGTCTGCGCGTTCAGGGCCAGGAGCTTGCCGCCGGCGCTCAAGGCGTAGACCATGCCGCCGTCGACGACCGGGGTCGAGCGCGGGCCGTCGCCCTGGTCGCTGCTGTACTTGGCGTCGGCGCGGACGCGCCAGACCTGCTTGCCGGTCGCAGCGTCATGGGCGACGACCACCTCGTCCCCACCCTGGCCGATCATCGTGTAGAGGCGGCCGCCGGTGACCGACATGTGGGAGTACCCGTCGCCGGACGGCACCTTCCAGAGCACTTTGGGCCCTCCAGCCGGCCAGCTCTTGAGCAGGCCGGTCTCGCGGGAGATGCCGTCCCGGTTGGGGCCGCGGTACTGCGGCCAGTCCGCGGCAAGGACGGCCCCGGCCGCAAGGCACAGGGCCACGGTCAGCAATATCGGATTACGCAGGTCTCGCATGTCAGTCCCCCGATCGATCAGGTATAGCGAACATTGCGGTAGCGCTCGTCGTACAGCTCGGGCAGCAGGCGGTCGACTTGCAGCAGGCCGGCGCGGGTGAGCGCCACCCGCTCGCCTTCGACGCGGAGCATCCCCTCGGCTTCGAGGCTCCGCCAGGCCGGAGCGAACTCGGACACGACGTCGGCGCCGAACTTGTCATGGAAATAGGAGGCGTGGACCTCCCCCAGCTTGAGCTGCAGGATCAGCTCGCGCGTCAGCCGCTCCTTCGGGCTGGCAACATAGGCGCGCCCGAGCGGCAGCCGTCTCTCCGCAAGGGTTGCCAGGTACTCGCCCCACCCCGCCACGTTCTGGAAGTGGACGCCGTTTACATGGGAGAACGAGGCCACGCCGGTCCCCAGCATGTCGGTGCCATGCCAGACCGCGTCGCGGTAGACGAAGCTCGACGAGCTCCCCTTCTTCTTGACCATGGTGTAGGCGCTCGACACCTCATAGCCCGCCGCCGCCAGCTCGGCAAAGGCGTAGTCCTGCCACGCCCGCTTGGTCGGCCAGTCGGCGAGCGGAGGGGCGTCCGGCCCATCGCCGAGCAGGCTGCGCGAATAGACCGTGTTATACGGCAGCTCCATCTGATAAATAGTCACGCTGTCCGGCTCGATCTCAAGAGTCTTCCGCACCGTCTCCCGCCAGGTCCCCCAGGTCTCCCCGACCATGCCGGCGATGAGGTCCACATTGAGCTGATCGAAGCCGAGGTCGCGGATCCAGGGGAGCACCCGATAGATCTCATGCGACAGATGGGCGCGGCCGTTCTCGCGCAGGATCTCGTCGTCGAAGTTCTCGATCCCCAGCGACAGGCGGGTGACGCCGATGGCGCGGATCGCCTCCAGCTTCGACTGCGTGAGCGTCCCCGGCTCGCACTCGAAGGTGACCTCCTCGACGCCCGTCCACGGCATCGCGGCCTGCACGCGGTCCACCAGCCCCTGGAGCTGCCGGACGCTGATATAAGAAGGAGTACCGCCGCCGAAATAGACGAACTTGAGCGGCCGGCCGGCGGTCGCGGGCAGGCCGCTGTAGAGCTCTACCTCGGTAGCCAGGGCGTCCAGGTAGGTGCCGATCTCCCCAGCGTCCTTGTCGGTGTAGACGCGGAAGTAGCAGAACTTGCACCGCTTGCGGCAGAAGGGGATATGCAGGTAGAGGCCGAACGGGACGCCGGGGCGCGGTGGCGCCTGGAGCGCCTCCAGGGCCCGGGGCAGCTCGGCCTCGCTCCACACCGAGTACGGCGGATAGTTGGAAACGAAGACGCTCCCCACCTCGGTTGCGGTCTCCTCATGGTGGGTGGCGGTTGCAGGCTCAGCGTTGCTCATGACTGCTCATCCCTTCTTGGCGCCAAAGGCGTACACCGTGCCCTCGCTGGTGGCGATCACCAGCCGGCCCTCCCCGATGGCGGGAGAGGCTTCGATGCCGGCGCCCGCATCGAACGTCCACACCGGCTTGCCGGTGCGGGCGTTGAGGGCGAAAATGCGGCCGCCCTTGTCGGCGGCGAAGATCCGGTCGCCCAGGAGGACCGGCGAGGCATCGACCGCGGCACGGGCCGGCCAGGCCCACAGCTCGCGGCCGGTCTTCGCGTCGAGGGCGCGCACCAGCTTGTCCCGTCCGCCCACGGCCACGAAGCCGTTGCCTAGGGCGGCCGAGGAGTAGTACGGGAACTTGCGGACGGGGTGCTCGTAGGTCCAGGCCACGGCGCCGCTCGCAAGGTCCACCGCCAGGAACTTGTTCTCGAAGTTGCCGACGTAGGCGCGGCCGTTGTCGATCGCCGGGCTGGCGCCGGTGTAGCCGCCGAGCTGCACCCGGCGCAGCTCCTTGCCGTCGCTCGCGCGCAGCACGCGCAGCCAGCCGTCGCACCCGGCGGACACCACCCGGTCGCCATCCACGGCCGGCGTGCCATGCACATACCCGTCGGTCTCCACCTTCCAGACCGGTTTGCCGTCCTTGGGAGCGACGCAATAGAGGAACTGGTCGTAGGAGCCGAAGAGCACACAGCCCGGCGCGAAGTTGGCCGACGAGACGATCTCGCCCTCGGTCTTGAAGACCCACCGGCGGGCCCCCGTCTTGGCGTCGACCGCGTGAAAGATCCCCTTGCCGTCGCCGAAGTAGACCGCCCCGCCGGCCACCGAGGGGGACGACTTGATCTCGGCTCCGGTCGCGTATTTCCAGCGCAGCTTCCCGGTGGCGAGATCGAGGGCATACAGGTTGCCGTCGAGCGCGCCGACGTAGACCATGCCGCCGGCGATGGCGGCGGTCGACGAGATCCCCTTCTCCGCCCGGAACGTCCACAGCGGCTTGGGATCGGCCGGCAGCTCCCCCTGGGCTCGCCCGGAGAGCCGCGGATCGGCGCGAAACATGGTCCAACCCGGGGTGCTCGGGGCCGCGGCGAGCAGAGGCAGCGCCAGGGCGAGAAGGAGGATCTTGTGAAGAGCCCCAAAGGGGCGCAGGCATAAAGCCTGGCGCTTCAGCGCCAGGTAGGCGTTCCCGATTTTTCCCGAGCCCTGAAAGGGCGCAGGCGTTCCCTCCCATGCATCGGGGCTCACGCCCCTCGCCCATGCCGTCGCCCCTTCGGGGCTAGGGGTTGAATGGGTCGCTGTCCTGGGGTTGAAACCCCAGGCTTTATGCCCATGCCCCTTCGGGGCGATCGGAGTTGAAAACCTTTTCACAACGCCACCTCGTACAGCCGAAGCAGATCCCCCGCCTCCACCGGACGCGGATTGAAGCGTGCCGTCCACTGCCCTGCCGCGTCCTCGGCCAGCTCGCGAAGGGTCTGCCGGTCCAGGTCCCTGCCGAGAGCATCGCGCAGCCGGGTGGGCAGGCCCGCCGCGGACCGCAGCTCCTCGATCCGCCGGACCAGGACCTCGGCCGAGCCGCCCGACAGATCCCGGTACAGCTCCGCGGCGACCTCGCCGTTGAAGCGGACCACGTGCGGCAGCATCAGCCCCACGGCCACGCCGTGCACAACGCCGAAACGGGCGGTCAGCGGATTGGCGCAGGCGTGGGCCGCGCCCAGCATCGAGCCCTCGATGGCGGCGCCGGCGAGGTGGGCGCCCATCAGCATGTCGCCAAGTGGACCCGGACCCGACGACGAGATGTCGAAGCTCCGCTGCAGGAGGTGCCAGGCCTCGCGCGCAAACATCCGCGAGACCGGGTTCGCGCGGGTGCAGACGAAGCTCTCGACCGCGTGGGAGACGGCATCGATCCCCGTCGCGGCCCGCACCCTCTGGGGCGCCGTTGCGCAGAAGTCCGGGTCGAGGATCACCTCACGGAAGCGCGCCTTGCGGTCGCCGCAGGCCATCTTGCGGTGAGTCTCCGCCTGCGAGATCAACGCATAGGACTGCGCCTCGCTACCGGTGCCGGCCGTGGTGGGCACGCCGATCGACGGCAGCATCGGCCGCGAAGCCTTGCCGAAGCCGAGGTAGTCCTCCATGCGTCCGCCGTTGGTCAAAAGGAAATTGATCCCCTTGGCGCAATCCATGGCGCTGCCGCCGCCCAGCCCGACCACCAGGTCGATCCGCCGTTCCGCGGCGAAATCCCGGCCTGCCTCCACGTCCACCGTCGTGGGATTTTCCGAAACCTGATCGAAAACGGAGGCCTCGATCCCTTCCCCCTGCAGCACCCGCATGGCCCGCTCGGCATACCCCGCCGCGCGCACTCCGGGATCGGTGACCACCAGCACGCGGCTCCCGCCCATCTCACGAGCAAGGTCGCCGAGCTGCTCGATCGACCCCGGACCGAAATGGACCCGGATCGAGCCGATCTCGGCGCTCCAGGACTCGGTGCCCACCGGCGCCGCAGCCATGACCTGGGCCGCCATCATGGCTGAGCCTCCGGGCCCCTCACCCCCGGCCCTTCTCCCATCCGCACACCCGAGCCACCGGGAGAGGGGAGTTGGGGACTGCTCTCTTCCCCCCTCTCCCGGGGGATAGGGTGTGAGGATGGGAGAGGGGGGCCAGGGGGGTGAGGGCTCTGGAACGCCCGCTGCCGATAAAGGTGCTGGAACAAATTCCCCTCGTGCGGCTGGTCGTAGGCGATCCGCGAGGTCGGAACCGCGCCCAGGTTCAGCCGGTCGATCCACGGACTGCCGAGCAGCTCGCGCTGGAAGGCCGGGTCTTCGGTGAGCGCCGTCACCACCAGCGAAGGGCCGATCCGGTCGAGCAGTTCTTCCCGCGGCACCTCGACGGCGCCGGCAAAGGGGAACAGCAGCTCCGTGTTGGCCAGCGGATGGTCCGCGTCGTCGCACCAGATCAGGGTCGGCAGCAGGAACGTGCAGCCGCCGGCCTCCGCCACGCGCCCGCTCCCGCGCATCTTCGCTGTGAGGTCCACGGCGCCCGGGATGCTCAGCATCCGGTCGATCCGTTCCGAGATCCATTGCGCCGTCTCGGGCCGGGTAAAAGCCGCGAGCCGTGCAGCGGGATCGTCCAGCGGGCGCGCCTCGATGGCCGCCAGCCGGCCGGCGAGCGCCTCGGCCATCTCGCGCCCCCGCCCGCCCTGCGGCACCCAGACCCCTGAGGCGTTCAGGCACGAGCGTCCGCCATTGTCCGCAATGCTGGCGACGAGCAGGTCGAGGTACGCTTCCCAGACCGGAAGCTGATCGTCTCCAAAGATCACCTTGCTGAAGCCGGGGCCGTGGATCTGCACCCTCGGATCGTCGCGCCAGGGACCGACCGTCCCCGCGTCGCCGAAGAGGAGCGACCGGCCGCAGCGCAGCAGGATCTCGGAGGCGCCGGCGTGATCGGTCGGGTAGAAGCCCAGCGCCTGCGGCGGACAGCCTGCGGCGGCGAGGGCGCGGACGATGCGCAGCGGCGTCCAGGGCTCCTCGCGGCCGGGCTTGAGCGCCACCGGCATGCCGAGCGCGATCGCCGGCATCCAGAGAGTGTTGACGCCCGGCGAGTTGCTGGGCAGGATCGCTCCCAGCACATCGGCCTGGCGGAGATAGCTCGAGCCTCCGGCCGTCCTGCCAGCCCCAGCCCGTGTCGAGCACGGCGGGATCGAGCCCGCGCGTCAACCCGTCGAGCACCGCCTCCATGCCGTCGAGCGTGGCACGGACCTTCTCCATGTTGGCGCGGCAGAGCGTCTCGGGCAGCCCCGAGGTGGCGGAGAGCCGGCGCACGTAGTCGGCCGGGGATTGCAAAACATTGTCATTCAGCGGCAGATCGGCTTCCATGAAGAGAGCCGCGGCCCGGCGGCAGATCGCCACCAGCTCGGCGGTGCCCAGCTCCCGGAGCGCCCGGCCGCTCGCCTCGATATCTTTGAGATCCCGCGCGATCAGACCGGGGTTCGCCTGCGACACCTCGGCCAACGTCTCCCCCGTGCGTGCATCACGCAAGGGTGCCTTGTCGAGGCTGTGATAGGCCTGACCGGCGCGGAGGATCGGAAGCTGGAGCATCAATAGACTCCCACGATGACCGATTCCTGGAGCGACGACAGAAGCCGCAGGTTGCGCACGCCGTCCCAGGGAAGCGCTCCGTGGGCTCGGCCCGCTCCCCCTCATCGCGCTCGAGGAAGCGCGGCATGAAGAAATCATGGGTCAGCGTGGTCAGCATCACCCGCCCGGTCTCCCCATATTCGACCGGCGTCTCGGGATCATCAGGTTTCACCAGCTCGAACACCGCGCGCGGCGCCGGCGGATAGTAGGTGATGGCCCACGGCTCCTTTGCCGCGGGATCGTACGGCAGCGAGCGGGCGAGCCCCATCAGCGTGTTGCCATAGGTGGGGACGAAGTCGATCCCCGGCACCAGCTCCTCGCGGGCGAAGCGGTGGAATTGAGCATTCATTTCGGTGCCGCCGCAGAAGATGCCGCGGATGCCCGCCTTCTGGAGCGAGATCCGTTCGCACAGCGCTTCCAGCAGCTTGGGCGTGGTGAACAGGCACCGGATGTCGTGAGCGCGCAGGACCGTGAGCCCCTGCTCGATCACATGCGCCTTGTACGCCGCCAGCTCGCGCGGCCGGCCGTCCTTGATCAGCTTGTTGACCCAGCGCGGATCGAGGTCGACGTGGAAGCAGATGCCGCCGCGGTGCTGCGCCAGGTGCTCGACCGCCAGGCGCAGGCGGCGCGGCCCGGTGGGCCCCAGCATCAGCCAGTCCGCGCCGTGCGGAAAACCCTCCTCGGACAGGCTGTCGCTGTACATCTCATAATCGATCCGGAAGTCCTCGATGTTGACCCGCGTCTTGGGCACTCCGGTCGAGCCGCCGGTCTCGAAGACATGCGCCGGCCGGCCCTCGAAGCCTTTGGGCATCCACCGCCGCACCGGGCCGCCGCGCAGCCACGAGTCCTCGAAGTGACCGAACAGCTTGAGATCGTCGTACCCGCGCACCTCTTTGCGGGGATCGAAGCCGAGGCTCGCCGCGCGCTCCAGCCAGAACGGGCAGCCGGTCGCCGGGTCGAAGTGCCAGGCGACCATCTCGCGCACATGGGCGTCGAGGCGGTCGCGCGCCGCGGCCACCTTTGCGGCGAGAGGGGATTGCGTCAGGGTGTCCACCATTCCGGTCTCACGGTTTCTTCGGCTCCGGCTGCTTGCCGGCGCCCTCGGCGATGGCGAAGAGCTTCGCCCGGGTGTTGATGTAGAGGACGCCGTCCTTGGCCACCGGCGTGGTGTAGACCGAGCTGCCCATGTTCACCTCGTGCAGCAGCTCCTTCTTCTTGCCCGCGCGCAGCACCACGATGTCGCCGTCCTCGTCCCCCAGGTAGACCTTGCCGTCGGCGACGAAGGGAGAGCCCCAGATCGCGGCGAACGCGTCATAGACCCAGAGCTCCTCCCCGGTCTTGGCGTCGAGAGCATGGAGGTGACCGGTGAGGTCGGACGCGTAGACGATGCCGTCGGCGATCGCCACGGTCGAGAGCGTGCGGTGGAAGTCCTCGCCGCCGCGGTGCCAGACCACGGCCTTGCCGGTGACGTCACCCTCCTGCGTTGCATCGACCACCCAGAGATGGCCGATCCCCTCGCCGTGCTCGGGGTCCTGGCCGACGCCGAGATAGACCTTGTCGTCATAGATCACCGGCGTGGCGATGATGTAGTTGCGCGTGCCCGCGCCGCCGATCTTCCAGATCGCGTCCTTGGGGTTGCAGTCGAAGCTCCAGATCAGCTTGCCGGTCTTGGGCTCGAACGAATAGATCCAGCCGTTGCCGCCGGCGAACACGACCTGCGGCTTGCCCTTGATCACGCCGTAGGAGGGATTCGACCACTGGCCGTGCAGGATCTTCTCGCCGGGCAGCGAATTCTCCCAGAGGAGCTTGCCCGTCTTCTTGTCGAGCGCGATGAAGCTCGGCGAGGTCGGCGACGGGATGTTGATGTGCCCCTCGTCCACGCCGTTGCCGGTCACCGTGAAGAGCATGTCGTCCACGATCAGCGGATTGCCGGCCGCCAGGTTGTGCGGGAAGACGTCGAGCTCGGCGATCATGTCGTACTTCCAGACCACGTCCTCGTCGATATCGCTCTTCTCGGCCTCATTGGCGATCGGGCCGTCGTTCTCCTTGTCGAGGAAACCTTCGGTGTCGGCGCAGACCACCTCGGCGCGGTTCGACACGTAATAGATCCGGTCGCCCTCCACGGCAGGGCTCGAGCAGATCCCCTGCAGCGGCCAGTCGTTGACCCGGCCCGCCGGCAGCTTGGGATAGGCCGCCTGCCAAATGAACTTGCCATCGGCGGCATTGAAGGCCATGAGCACCCCGCGATCGCCGGTCAGCTTGGGGTTGCGCAGCCCTTCGTTGTTGGTGCCGACGTACACCTTGCCGCCGGCCACGATCGGGCCGCCGTAGCTCTGCGAGCCGAGCGCGGCCGACCACTTGATGTTCAGGCCGGACTCGGGATCGAACTTCGTGGGCAGCCCCTTCTCGTCCGACGCCATGTTGCGCGACGGATCGCCGCCGAACATCTCCACCTGCGCCCCGCTGCTAGCCGCCGTCAGGAGAGCCGCCGCCAACAGGCCGCCCTGGACAAAACCTTTTATCTTCGTGGTCATTGCTGGTTTCCCATCACCTTCAGGTTGTCGTAATAGATCTCGGCGGCCGAGTACCCGTAGATCCCGGGGCTCCCCTGGCGGACCGGCTTGGGGTCTTCGGCGGTGATCGTCCACTCCGCCGGCTCCGGCTGGCCCGTGGGCCAGACCTTGCCGCGAAGCAAGGCTTTATTTCCCTGCTGGTCGACCCGGAACTTCATCGTGTACCAGATGTCGGGGTCCCACTTGAAGTCGACCGACTTCTCCAGCCGCAGCTCGGAGGCCCAGGCGCGCAGTTGCACCTTCTGGTGCGCGCCCATCAGGTCGAGCGTGTAGCCGCCGTTGACCAGGCCCACGTCGGGCCGGCGCCGTCCCTTGATCGCACCTCGCAGGTCCGCCTGGATGGTGTAGTTGGAGAGCGCCGGGGGACCCAGGAAGACGTCCGAACGGTCAAGCCCCACCGCCACCGGGGGCTTCGAGAGGACCTTCCCGCCATCCATCTCCTTGACCGGGAACTTGAGGCCGGCGCCGATCCACCAGGGCGGCGTCTTGCCGACCTCGACGGCTTCGAAGTCGTAGCTCCACGGGAGAGGAGGGACGACGCGCACCCGGGCCGCCGCCTCCAGCCCACCGAGCTTCGCCGCCACCTTGCCGGCCTGCGGGCGACCCGCCTCGCCCGTGAAGGCGCCGCCCTCGACCTTACCGGCGAGCCCCTGGAGCGCCCACTCCGGAGCGTCCGGAGACAGGCACAGAGCGGCCCTGAGCGTCGAAGGCGCGCACCTCGAACCGCGCCGTCTCGCCCGGCCGGATCAGCACCTCCGCCGGGACCACCTGGAGGACCGCCGGCGCACCCTTCGCGGCGGCCTCCCCGGGCAGCACGGCCGGCTTGTCACGGGTGACCTGGAACGGCTTCGACTTGTCGCCGAGGCAGTAGATCCCCGACTCCGCCGTGAAATAGATGCGGCCGTAGGCGATGGCGGGCGAGCCGTAGATCTCGGCGTAGTGGGTTCCGCCGGCATCGGTCACCGAGATCTCGTCCATGTCCAGCGTCTCGACCCCGTCCGCCTTCGGCTTCAGGATGTGGAAGCGCCCGTTGGTCTCGGTGACATAGATCTTGCCGTCCGCCCAGACGGGCGACGCCTTGCCGACCGTCCCCAGCTTGTGCCGCCACAGCTCCTTGCCGGTCGCGGCATCCAGCGCGAAGAGGTTGGCCGAGTTGTCCACCACATACAGCCGGCCGTCGTGGATCATGGGCGAGGGGAAGCCATCCCCGAGCCCTTCAGACCGCCAGCGCTCGTGGGTCTTGGTGACGTCGCCCGTGCCCGTGGCATCGATCGCCACCACCCGGCCCATGATCGCCGAGTCCAGGTTCTCCTCGCTGTGCGCGGCATAGACCATCGTGCCGTTGACGACCACCGTGGTGTTGATCCCGCCCTTGGTGAGCTGGAAGCTCCAGACCTTCTCGCCGGTGCGCGCCTTGATGGCATGCACCCAGCCGTCCACGTTCCCCTCGATGAGCAGGCGTTGGCCGTTGATGACGGCCGCGACCGGCGTCGTCTGGGTGTTCAGGTCATAGGGGTTGCCGCCCGGCGTCGAGACCCAGAGAAGCGCGCCCGTCTTCTTGTCGAAGGCGAAGGTACGGTTGCGCGGCGGCCCCTGCTCACCCCAGCCCGTGTTCACGAAGGAGAGGACGAGCCGGTCCTCGTCGATCATCGGCGTATGGGTCCGCCCGCCGAAGCCCGAGTAGAAGCCGAATTCCTCGGTGAGCGACCGCTGCCAGACGATCTTGCCGGCGCGGTCGAACGCCACCAGCAGACCGCCGACCCCGTGGACGTAGAGGTTGCCCGTCTCGGTGTCGCCCACCACGCTGGCCCATCCCACGCGGTTGAAAGGGACCGAGGTGAGGTAGACGTCGAGGTAGTGCTCCCAGAGCTTCTTGCCACTGCCGGCGTCCCAGCAGGCCACGTACTCCTGCTTGGTGATCCCCTCGCCGGTGCGGCCGTTGGCGCACACCCGGCCGTCGAAGACCACCGGAGTCGAGCGGCCGACGAGGTCCGCCCTCCAGACCAGGTTCTCCCCGGCCGGAGACCACTTCGAGACCAGCCCGGTCTCGGGCGAGACGCCCGTCTGCGCCGGCCCACGCCAAGCCGGCCATTCCGCGCCGGCCAGGGGCCCGGCGGCAAGAATCCCCGCCACCAGAAGCAGCCGCAGCGACTGCACAAGCACCGCGTTCGACCCCACCGATTGCCTCAATCCCATCCGAGAGCTCCTCCTGCCCGTATCTCCGGGCCCTGTCCGACTGGCACACCACGGGCGTCATTACTACCCGGTTGGTGTACGCAGACCGGGGGCCATATGTTATCCCGGGGACCGGCCCAGACGTGTAAAAATTCGGTAAATAGCGGAAAGAAGAGACGTTATGCCGGCCGCCAGGCCCCGCCGCAACCACACCGGCCACCCCGTAGACGCCCTAGTCCGCGACCACCGCGCGTGTGGCAACCACCGCGGCCAGGGCGTCTCCAAGGCCCCCGCCACCCCCAACACCCCCGGTCAACGCACCCACCGGCCTCGCCAGCCTGCACCTGCCCTGGCGGGAACGGGACAGGCGACCGGCGCCGGACCGCGGTGATCCGGGCGTGAGGTCGATGCCGCTGTGGTGACGGGGAGAGAGACGCCCTGAACACCGTGGTGGCGGAGAGGACAGTGGGAACGGGCTAGGCTACCGCTTCCCACTTGATCTGAAACTCGATCTCTTCTTCGCCATCGGACCTCTCGTGCTCGATGTTGAAAGTGGCCCTGACAGGGACATAGATGCGCTCGCCAGCAATCTGGATCTCGAAGCGCTCACCATTCTCAATGGCGTCCGCCAGGCGCCGCAATTTTGCGACGAAGTCTGCCTTTGGATAACCCTTCTCGACGTCTCTTTCCGGCTTTGGTTCCATCTCGCTCACCTCCAGTGACCTCATCAGGACGTCGATCCTACCCCAGTGGCCCCGCTGGCCGCATGTCCGGGGCCTGCACCAAGCGGGGAGGTTGCGGTAGAATCAAGCACGGAGGAACACGGATGACCTTCACACGGATTACGATCTCCCCAGCCCAGATGGGCGGCGCGCCTTGTATCCGAGGGCTCCGCATCCCAGTCGCGACAGTGGTCGCGATGCTGGCAGACCGGATGAGCACTGAGGAGATCCTGGAAGCCTATCCGGACCTCGAAGCCGAGGACATCCGCGAAGCCCTTCTGTTCGCCGCGGAAGCCGTTCGCGAACGCGAGCTCCCCCTCCTTCGGGCGTCGTGAAGTTCCTGATCGACAACGCCCTCTCACCGCTCGTAGCCGAAGGCTTGCGGCAAGCCGGCTCCGACGCGGTTCATGTGCGGGACTATGGGCTTCAGAAGGAAGATGACGTGGTCATCTTTGCTCGGGCTCAGGCCGAGGGTCGCGTGCTCATCTCGTGTTGCCGATTCTTCGCCGAGATTGACCTGGGGGAACCCTCGGTCGCTTCCCATCATCCCCGGGGACCGGGAAAGCCCTGCAGCGCCAACCTGATCTGGGCCAGGTGATGCTCATTATGAGAGGCGACCTTGTCGAATTCATCCTTTAATGTCCGCACCCCCGTCACACTGTGCACGAACTCGAGGTGGCCTTTGCTTTCGTAGTGCAGGCCGGCGTAGTAGATGATTGCATTGCGAACCGATTCGTAGACCCGCCGCGAGATGTCGAGGGGCACTTGAGAATAGTCGAGCCCCTTGGCCCAAGCATCCTCATCAAAGACCCAAAGGACCTGCCGAGGTTCGCTGAGGACTCGGCGAATGCGATCGAAGAGAACCGTCTCGCTATCAGCGAGGTGGTGGAGGACAAACCGGACGGACCACTTGCCTGGCGAGTAGGTGCGCGCCAGGTCACGCTCGTCGAGCGAGAAGTGTTGCAGCGTCTCGTCCCTGGTCTTTTCGAGATCTCTGATTAGTTGCATGCTGAAATCCTGGTCTGCATCACGCACCCTCCACGAGAGCCTCAACTTGAAGAAGGATACGCCCCCCGTCTTGAGAGAGTCAACGCGACTGGTGAAGGACGATAAGCATCCCGGCGGGGTCTTCTCCGGGGCTCAAGAGAACTTGCGGTAGATCTCTTTGCGGCGGGCTTGGCCCCTCTCGCGCCCGGAATCCGCATCCCTCTATAGCCCCCTTCTTCGGGAGCTCTCGTGGACAAATCCGTCCCGGGATCGGAAAGAGAGCCGACCGTCATGAAAAGGACCGTGAAACTCCGCCTGACCCTGAACCGTGAGACCCTCCGGTACCTCAACTCGGGGGAGATGTCCGCCGTTCAGGGGGGAGCCTCGGAGCGCATCTGCCCACAGACCCAGACCTGCTTCGTGACCTACTGTAACTGCCCCATCACCATCACCCAGCAGAGCTGCCCGTCCGAGTGCGGTCAGTGGTACTGCCAAGGGGTGTGAAGCCCAGCCGCCTCCCGACGGTTTCCGGGAAGCCCGGGGCGCCGCATGGCGCTCCGGGCTCCCTTTTCTTCTCGCCCATCTCCTCGCCGCCTACTTTTGAGGTTGAACCTTCTTGAGGTCGAAGCGAAAAGCCCGGTCAATGGCGAAGACCACCTTGCCGATGTCATCCGGTTGCGGGCTACCTGTGATTGTGGCGTGTAGCTGTGCGGGGTATGTTCCTGCAGGCAGTGCGTCGACCTCTCCAAGCCGCCAAATTGTGAGGATGGCCGAGTGCACAGCAGCAGGCGAGGAGAGCTTCCTTCGTCATCCCAGGCCCGCTCGAAGAGGCATCGTCTTCGTCCAAGGGCTCGTTGTGTCGCCTCCGAGAGACATGGTCCCCATTTCAAGCCTCGCGGACCGCGGTGCCTCAAGCATTGACTAAAGGAAACGCCTCGTTGACCGCGGTCCCTGTAGCACGGACTAAAGGAAACGGCACGTTGACTCGGGTCCCTCAAGCATTGACTAAAGGAAATGGCACGTTGACTCGGGTCCCTGTAGCAGGTACTACAGGAAACGGGCCATTGACTCGGGTCCCTGTAGCATGGACTAAAGGAAACGGCCCGCGGACCCGGGGCTTTCAAGCATTGACTGTAGGAAACGCCACGTTGACTCGGGTCCGCGAGGCCTCGAGTGCGGTGCGCGGCAGGCTCGGCGCTGCGGCGATGCCGCCGGACCTGGTGCCGTACGCCCTTTGTGGAGGCATCGCTCCGCCGAGAGCGGACGGCGTTGCCGATAGTACGCTGAGGAGAGGTGCGAGCCAGGTCCGCCGTTCTGGGTGTGGTGCCGCTGCCGTCCCAGGTATGGAGGGCGAAGTGCGCGATCTGGACCGCGATGTCCGGTAGGCAACGAAGCCTTAGGATGTCAAAGCAACAGTTTAAGTCTCGCCACCGCCACCCGTAGAGACGCCGGGATGTTGGCAAAGGTTTGGTGCCATGCTGGCGGGACCGTGTGGCATTGGCGGGGCGTTGGAGGTTGCGGGGGCCTTGGAGACGCCCTGGCCGCAGGGGTTGCCACAAGCGTGGTGGTCGTGGACTAGGGCGTCTCTACGCGCTGCGGGCCGGTATAGTACGTGCCGTGCCGCATATCCTCGCTCTCGACCAGGGGACTACCAGCTCGCGCGCGCTCGTCTTCGACGAGGAGGGCACCGTCGTCGCCCTTGCCCAGCGGGAGTTCCGGCAGATCTTTCCGCAGCCGGGCTGGGTCGAGCACGACCCGATGGAGATCTGGGCGTCGCAGATCGGCGTCGCGGCCGAGGCTTTGGCCCGGGCCGGGCTGACCGCCGGGGATATCGCCGCGATCGGTATCACCAACCAGCGGGAGACGGTGGTGGTCTGGGACCGCGCCACGGGGCGCCCGGTTGGCAATGCCATCGTCTGGCAGGACCGCCGCACCGCCGGCCTCTGCGATCAGTTACGCCATGACGGCCGCGAGCCGCTCTTTCGTGAGAAGACCGGCCTGCTGCTCGACCCCTACTTCTCCGGCACCAAGCTCGCCTGGATCCTGGACAACGTGCCCGGGGCTCGCGAAGGGGCCGAGGCCGGCCGGCTCGCGTTCGGCACCGTCGATTCCTGGCTGATCTGGAACCTGACGGGCGGCGCGCTGCATGTCACCGATGTGACCAACGCCTCGCGCACGCTGCTTTTCGACATCCACACGGGCACCTGGGACGAGGAGCTGCTGCGCCTCCTCGGTGTGCCCCGAGCGATGCTCCCCGAGGTCCGCTCGTCGAGTGAGGTCTACGCCGAGACCGCCACCGGCCTGCTCGGCGGGCCCATCCCCATCGCGGGAGTTGCCGGCGACCAGCAGGCCGCGCTCTTCGGCCAGGCCTGCATCCGGCCCGGGATGGCCAAGAACACCTATGGCACCGGTTGCTTCCTGCTCCTGAACACGGGCCGTCCGGTCCCCTCGGCCAACAAGCTGCTCACCACGCCGGCCTGGCGGCTGGGGGACCGGACCGACTACGCGCTCGAAGGGAGCGTCTTCGTCGGCGGCGCGGTCGTGCAGTGGCTGCGGGACGGCCTCGGTCTCATCCGCTCCTCCGGCGAGGTCGAGGCGCTGGCGGCGAGCGTTCCCGACTCCGGCGGTGTCGTTATGGTCCCCGCCTTCACCGGCCTCGGCGCGCCGCATTGGGATCCGTACGCCCGCGGCATCCTGGTCGGCATCACCCGCGGCACCACGGCCGGGCACATCGCCCGCGCGGCCCTGGAGAGCATCGCCCTCCAGGTGGCGGACCTGCTGAGCGCCATGGAGGCGGACTCGGGCGTCCGGCTGACCGAGCTGCGCGTCGACGGCGGCGCCGCCACCAACGACCTGCTGATGCAGCTCCAGGCCGACCTCATGGGTGTGCCGGTGGTCCGGCCCGCCCTGCCCGAAACCACCGCCCTGGGCGCCGCCTACCTTGCCGGCCTGGGCGTCGGCCTGTGGAAGGACCTCGACGAGATCGCCGCCCGCTGGCGGGTGGAAAGGATTTTCGAGCCTGCCATGGGCGCGGACAAGGCGGCCGGGATGCGTGCGCTGTGGGGACGGGCCGTGGAGCGCGCCAGCGGCTGGGCGCAGCCCTGAGGCTTCGAGAGACCTTTCGGGCCCTTGTAGCCGCTAGAGCTTCGGCGAGCTACCTCGGCTTGTGTGCCAGAGCGTCAGGATCTCGATCGTCCCGCTCTCGTGTGAGACGCTGTAATAGAGTTGGTAGCGGATGCGCCCCAAGAGAACCCGCCGAACTTAAGGCCTCTGGAGCCTTCGGGCGGTTTTCGGACCACCCTCTCGCGGCAACGCGGATCTGAGTGGCTGCGCGAGGAGAAACCCGGATGCGAAATCTCAAGACCGCAGAGAGCGCAGCTCACTCAGAAGGTCTTCACCGGTCACATACTCACCTCGGCGAATCTCTTCCATCGCTTCCAAGAGCTCTCTCTCCTCGGCCTGGGAAAGCAGGATGGGCCCGCCGGACTCGGGAGCCAGCACGACGACCTGGGCTCCCTCAGCCGCAAAATCTACTGGAACCTCAATTCTACCGTGTACGATGGTACCTGTGACGGCTTTCATATCCCAATCATAGGCCCATCTACCTCCCGAGGGCAACAGACGAGCCTCAAGAGACCGCCAGTGTGACCTATGGCCGCATCCAGGCAGGTGTGGCGGACCTGCTGCGCGCGCTGTGGGCCAAGGCAGTGGAGCGCGCCAAGGGATGGGCGAAAAGCGACGAGGCAGGCGGACGTTGACGGCCCGGTGGAAGGGGACCGTCAACGTCCCGGTTCGAGGACTACCAGCAGAGCTGCGTTCCGCCGCCGCCGCAACATGCGGAGTAGTTGGTGCAGTAGCAGTCGCTCCAGCAGGAGGTGCTCACGGCGCCCTTCGCCTCCTGCACCGCCTCGCTCTCGAGCAGGCGCACCGTTTCACGGCTGAGGCTCAACTTTTTCACCCTCTTCTTCATCGCTCCTCTCCTTTCTTGGGACCTCTACCCTGAAAGGTGAGGCCCCCCGCTGCTACGGGACACCCTGCCTCACACCGGCCCGGTCACCGCCGCCCACCACCCTTTCAGGTATTCGCCCTGCGGATGGGTGATCGCCACCGGATGATCCGGCGCGGCGGCGAGGGGACGCAGGAGGGCAACGCGGACGCCGGCTTCGACGGCGGCGGCGAAAAAGATCTGGCGGAAGAGCTTGGTGTCCACGGCGCCACTGCAACTGAAGGTGAGGAGGAAGCCGCCCGGCTCCACCCGGCCCAGGGCCAGACGGTTCAGGTCCTTGTAGGCGCGTGCCGCGGCGTCCAGGTCGGGCTTCTTGCGCACCAGCGGCGGCGGATCGCAAATGATCAGGCCGTAGCGCTCGGTCCTCTGCCGCAGGTCCTGGAAGACGTTGGCCTTGACCCATTCGACACGGCTGGTGTCCAGGCCGTTGCGCTCGACCTGGGCCATCCCCCGTTCGGCCAGGCGAGCCGAGGACTCGACGTGGGTCACGCGCGCCGCTCCGCCGCGCAGGGCGTAGACGCCGAAGGCGCCGGTATAGGCGAAGAGGTCGAGGACCGTCCGCCCTCCGGCCAGGGTTTCGGCCAGGCGCCGGTTCTCCCGCTGGTCGCAGTAGAAGCCGGTCTTCTGTCCGGCGAGCTCGGCCGTGAAGCACAGGCCGGACTCGGTGAAGGGGACCTCGGCCGGTGCGTCTCCCGATATCTCCGTGATTGGCTCGTCCTCCAGGGACAGCCCCTCGGCCCGCCGCGACGGCAGGTCGTTGGCTTGGAGGATCGGGCTCTCCGGAAAGAGGCCGCGCAGGGCGGCGTAGGCCTCGCCGCGGAGCGTTTCGAGGCCGGCGACGGTCACCTGGCTGACCAGCACGTCGCCGAAGCGATCGACGGTCCAGCCGGGCACGCCGTCCCCTTCGGCATTGAGCAGGCGGTAGCCGGTCGTGTCCGCAGGGACCACGGCGCGGCGGAGGACCATGGCCTCGTCCAACCGGGCCTGGAAGAAGGCAGGGGCCACCTCCTCCACCCCGGCTCCGAGCATGCGGACACGGATCTGCGACCGCGGGCTGTAGAAGCCGAGGCCGAGGAGGCGGCCGGCGGCGTCGAAAACGCGGGCGAGGGGCGCGTCTTCCGGGCCCTCCAGCCGCGCCACGGCGCCGGAGAAGATCCACGGGTGCCCCTCGCGGACGCTCTTGTCCCGCCCAGGCTTCAGCCAGAGGCGCGCTTCGGTGGGCGCCGCCGCCACGCCCGCTATCCGGGCCCTCCCTGCTGCGCGATCCGGAAGGACCCGGCGCTCGTCTGGGTCGCGCCGGTCGTGTCGGTCACGGTGATCAGCAGCAGGTAGTCGCCGGCCGCCAGGGCGGGCGGCGGCCGGAAGGTCGCCACGAGCTGGTCCGGTTTCGCCGCGCCGCCGTGCCGGGAGAGGACGCGGATCTGCCCGACGCCCGCTTCGCGGCCGTCGGCGGTCAGGATGCGCGTCTCGGCCGCGAGCTGCCCGGGCCGCAGGTGGTAGCCGACCAGGGCCAGCGGGACCTCGGTGCCCGCGGCCAGGACCGGCAGCGAGGCGGGCACGTACGGCCGTTCGCCGGCCATGAAGGGATAGGCGACCTCGCGCGCCTCCCCGCGCGGCGTCTCGCGCACGATCAGCCAGCGGTCCTGCTGCGTGTCGGGGAACAACGGCGGCAGCAGGACGGGATCGGCGGCGCTGAAGGCGGGGACCTGCATCGAGACCACCCGCATGCCGAAGCTCCCGGTCTTGCCGTTGCGCACCAGGACGCGCAGCGAATACTCCCCGGGCACCAGGTCGAGGTGGCCGAAGAACTTCAGGCCGCGGTTCTGCAGGCCCGGTCCGGCCTTGGCGAGGTCCAGGCCCAGGTTCTGTGCGAAGTAGTCCTGGACGACGCCGTTGCCGTCCAGCGCATAGGCGTAGACCTCGGCCGGCAGGAGCGCGCCGTCCAGGCCGGCGAGGAGAGACGTGCCGTCGACTTCGAGGATCACCGGCACGTAGGCCTTGCCTTCCGGCATGCGGAAGGGCGCCGCCAGCACGGACAGGCCGACCGGGCCGCCGTCCTGGCCGCTCACCACCCGGCTGGCGGTGTCGAGCATCTTCTCCAGCCCGCTCTGCTCCGCGTACGGCCGCGGCGCGTAGTAACCGGGCCGGTGGACGACCCGCGCCCCCTTGGGGCCGCTCTTCAGCTCCACCCGTACCTGGTGGTAGGAGCCGTCGCGCTTCAGGCCGTCCGGCTGGAAGGAGAGGACGTAGGTGACGCTCGTCTTCCTGAGCATCTGCCCCATGGCCGCCGAGAGGTCGTTGAAGTTGCGGTAGAGGTCGCCGCCCGTGGACTGGGCCATGATGAAGAGCCCGTCCTGCCCCATGGCGTCGTCGATGCGCGCGCCGCCGATGTCCACGGCCTGGACGATGCAGTCGGCGCGGCGCATCTCCTGGAGCATGCCCTCCAGGGCGTTGGTCGCCCCCGTGCTGCCGAACCGGCGGTCGGAGTCGATGTTCCAGACGTCGCCGCGCATCGAGGAGGTGTTCATGGCCTCGACCTCATCCGGGTTGTCCGTGCCCAGGATGATGTTGCTCTTGAACCCCTCGGACAGGAAGACGACGTATTTGCGCCCGCGGACGTCGCCCAGCGCCTTGGAGAAGGCGCCGAGCGCCTGGGTGAAGGCCACGAGGTCGCTCTTTTCGGCGTCCCGGGCAGCCTTCCTGTTGCCGCTGAAGGTCCCCATGTCCGGCAGGGTGATGACCGGCGCCGCAGCCGGCGTCCCTTCCGCCGCCTCCTTCGCTTCGATCGCGTCCGCCGCCCTCCCGGCGGGACCGCGGCTGGTCTCCGGCTTCATCACGTCCGAGCCGAAGGTCAGGCCCTCGCTCATGAAGGTCAGCCGGAGAGGATCGCCGCGCCGCTCCACGAAGTCGAGCCGGTCGAGGGCCGCCTCCACCTGCGCGCGGTCGGCCGTGAAGCCGAGGACCATCTGCGGCCCCTTCGCGAAGCTGAAGGTCGCCACGCCCACCAGGTCGCTCGCGTGGAGCTTGCCGAGCACCTGGCGGGCGGCGCCGCGCGCCCGGGTGACCGCCTCCTGGCGGGAAAAGGAGAGGTCGAAGAGGAGGAGGAAGCGGCGCCGCGCCGTGGCCGCGACGGCTTGCGCACGCGGGCCGGCGGCGGGGATCTCGAGGTCGAGCACCTCGAAGCCGGTGACCGGCTGGCGCTTGCGCCCGTCGAAGACCTCGAAGTCCTCGGCCTTGAGGCCGCGGACGGGCTCGCCGTTCTGGACCACCTGGACCGGGATCTCGACAGCGGTGACCTCGGTGACGTCGCTGAAGGTCTTCTGTTCGGCAGCCTGCGCCACGCCCGCGGCCCCCGCCCAGAGGGCGCAGCCGGCGAGCACGGTCCTGGAGAGCATCGTTGCGGTTCGCATTGTCGTCTCCTAGCCGCTCGCGCCTTTGCCGACGACGAAGGGGGTGGAGCTGGTCTGGGAAGCCCCGCTGGCATCCACCAGGGTCACCTGGAGCCGGTATTCGCCCGGCTCGAGCCGCGGCGGCCGGAAGGTGGCCTTCAGGCGGTCGGGCGAGCCGCTCTCGCGTCCGAGCAGCCGGAGCTCCCCGGCGCCGAGCTCCTTGCCGTCCCGGGAGAACACCTTGGACTGTGCCTTGAGCTCCCCGGCGGGCAGGTTGTAGGCCACCAGCGACAGTGCGGACTCCTGCTCGGAGCCGAGCACCGGCTTCGACGACGGGATGTACGGCTGGTCCTGCTGCAGGAAGGGGTAGGGCACCTGCACCTGGTTCTCGCGCTGCTCGCGGGCGAGCAGCCACTTGTTCATCGGCTCGGGGAAGAACGGCGGCAGCAGCACCGGTCCGGCCTGGGCGAACACCGGCACATGGAGCGGCAGGACCCGCAGGCTGGAGGCGCCGGTCACGCCGTTGCGCACCAGCACCCGGATCGAGTAGTCGCCGGGCAGGAGGTCGACGTGGCCGAAGAACTTGAGGCCGGTCTGGCGGAGCTGCGCCCCGGTCTTGGCCAGGTCGAGGCCGAAGGTCTGGCTGACGAAGTCGTGCACCGAGCCGCCCTTGTCCATGGCGTAGACGTAGATCTCGGCCGGCAGGGTCGTGCCCTGCGTGTTGGCCAGCAGGGTCGGGCCGTCGACCTCGATCAGCACCGGGACATAGGCCTTCTCGCCGGCCACCTTGAACGCCGCCGCCAGCACCGAGGTGCGGATGGCGCCGGCCTCCTCGCCGCTGGCGATGTCGTTGGCGGCGTCGAGCATCTTTTCGAGGCCGGTCAGGCTGGTGTAGGGACGCGGCGCGTAGTAGCCGGGACGGTGGATCACGCGCGTGCCGCGCGGCTGGCCCTTCAGCTCGACGCGCAGGCGACGGTAGGCGCCGTCGGCCTTGAGCTGGTCGGGCTGGAAGGCGAGCACATAGGTGACGCTCGTCCGCTTGAGCATCTGCTGCATGGCGGCCGAGAGGTCGTTGAAGTTCTCGTACAGCTCGCCGCCCGTGCTCTTGGCGAAGTTGAAGAGCGTGTCCTTGCCGCCGGTCCGTCGGCCGGCCAGATCCGCCTGGCCGCGCAGGCCGGCGATGTCCACCGCCTGGATGACGCAGTCGGCGCGCCGGAACTCCTCCAGCATCTTCTCGACGTCGTTGCCCGTCTTGATGTCGCCGTAACGCTCCTCGGAGTCGACCTTCCAGATCTCGCCGCTCTCCGACACGTTGCTGTTCGTCGGCCTGTCCTCGCCCAGGCTCCCGGTGTCGGACGTGCTGGCGCCGAGGGAGCCCTGGACGAGCTTGGAGTCGAAGCCCTCGGAGAGGTAGACCACGTGCTTGCGCCCTTCGACGCCGGCCATCATCTTGGCCAGATCGGCCAGGGAACGCGTCATGCCGGTGATCACCGCCTTCTGCTGCGCGGCCTGAGCCCTCCCCGAGACGCCGGCCAGGGTCTCGGCCAGATCGACCGCGGCCTCGTCGATCGCGGCGCGCACATCCAGGCCGAGGTCGGAGCCGCTCTTCTGCGGGCTGTTCTGCGCCGCCTGCGTGTCCGCCAGCACCAGGCGCAGGGGGTCGGGGCTGCGGTCGAGCATCTGCGGCACGCCCAGGCTGTTGAGCGCCGCCCCGATCTGCCGCCGGTCCGAGGTGAAGCCGAGGACGATCTGCGGCCCTTTGGCGGCCGTGTATGTGGCAACGGCCACCATGTCCGTCGGGTGCAGCTTGTCGACCACGTCGGCGGCCGCCGTGCGCGCCTTGAGGACCGACTTGGGCTCGGCGAAGTAGAGGTCGAAGAGCATCAGGAAGTGACGGCGGCCGGCGGCCGGGACCTCCGCCGCCGCCCGTCCGGCGGGCGCCGCGACCTCGAGGTCCAGGACCTCGAACCCGGTGACCGCCTGCTTCTGGCGGCCGTCGTAGACCTCGAAGTCCGCGGCGGTCAGGCCACGCACCGGCTGGCCGTCGCGGACGACCTGCACCGGCACCTCGACGACGACCACGTCGGCCGATTCCGAGAACGTCTGGGCAGCCATCGGGGCTGGTTGGGTGGTGGTGGCCAGAGCCAGGGCCAGGACGGCCGCCAGCGCGCCGAGCCGGCGAAGCTCGAGCTTTCCTCTCATGATCTCCCCTTTCCGCACCGCGCCGCCGGAAAGCTCCGGCGGACCGCGTCGGCGTTGAATGCCCTCACGTACGCAACAACAAGACACCAAAAAACGACATGCCGGGCTCCGGGGAGCGCTCAGCGGATCGTGAACGGCAGCGAGTTGACCTCCTGCTGTCCAGTGGCGGAGTTCTTCACCGCCACGTGCAGGACGTAGCTCCCTGCCTGGAGGCCCTTGGGGTCGAAGGTGGCGAGCAGCTTGTCCAGGCCCGAGATGCCGGTCGACGTGCGCTCGATCAGCGACAGGCGCCCGGCCGGCAAGGTCTGTCCATCCGCCGCCAACACCTTCCCTTCGAGGTCCAGGTCCCCCTGCCCCAGATTGTACGCCACCAGGCAGAGGGAGGCGGAGCGCTCGCGCTCCAGGACGGGCCGGGCGGACGGCACGTAGGGCTCGCCCTTGACCGTGAAGGGGTAGACCACCGAGGTCTGGAGGGTCTCGCTGTCCTTCTCGCGGACCATCACCCAGCCCTGCCGGTCCTCCATGAAGAGGGGCGGCAGGAGGATCGACTGCGCCTCCTCGTAGGTCGGGACCGACACCCGCAGGGACTCGATGCCGGTGCGGCCGGTCTCGGAGTTGCGCACCAGGATGCGCACCCGGTAGTTGCCGGGCGGCAGGTCCAGATGGCCGTAATACTTGATGCCGGTCTTCTCCAGCGCCGCGCGGCCCTTGCCGAGGTCGAGGGTCACCATCTGGGAGAAAAAGTCCCGCATCTGCTCCTGGCCGTCGCTGGCGTAGGTGAAGAACTCGACGGTGAGCTTGTTGCCGCGCTGCCCCTCGAGCAGGCTGCGCCCCGGGACCTCGATGATGACCGGCACGTAGGCCCGCGTCGGAGTGGCGCGGAACGGCGTGGCCAGCACGCTCAGCGCGAGGTCGCGCCGCGGCACGGCGCTGATGATGCCGTCCGAGGCGAGCAGGCTCTTCTCCAGCGGGTCGAGGTCCTGGAAGGGCCGCGGCGCGTAGTAGCCCGTCCGGTAGGAGAGCCGCGCTCCGGCCGGCAGGTTCTTCGCCTTGACCCGCAGCCGGTGGTAGGAGCCGTCGGTCTTGAGGTCCGTGCGCTCGAAGCTCAGCACGTAGGTGACGCTGGTGTGCTCCAGCACGCGCTCGAGCTGGCCGCGGAAGTCGTTGGCGTTGCGGAACAGCTCGCCGCCGGTGCCGTCGGCCAGCACGAAGAGGCCGTCCTGCCTCTCGCTGCGCTGGCCCGCCCCGGCCTCGGCCCGCAGGCCGCCGATGTCGATCGCCTGGATGACGCAATCGGCCCGCCGGAACTCCTCCAGCATGCGGTTGACGTCGTTCTGGAGGCCGGTGTTGCCGTAGCGGGTGTCGCTGTCCACCAGCCAGGTCTGGCCGCGCATGATGTTCTGGGTGTCCTGCTCGGCCTCCTGGCTGCCGGGGTCGGAGCGCCCGAGCAGCAGCCTGCCGTCGAAGCCTTCCGAGAAGTAGATCACCTGCTTGCGGCCCTGGACGGCGTTGAGCGCCCGGGCCACCTCCGCCAGCGCGCGGGTGAAGCCGGAGATGCGGGCCGCGGCGAAGGTACGCTCGTTCTGCTCGACCACCGCGGTCAGCGTCCTGATGTGCTCGAGCACGGCCTGGTCGCGCTGCGCCTTCAGGGCGTCGCGGAGCTCGCTCTCTGGACCGCTGGCGGGGTTGAAGGAGGACTCGGGCGCCTCGAGCACCAGGCGCAGGGGGTCGCGCTCGACGGTCGGGTCGAGCACGTTGTACAGGCCGAGGGTGTCGATGGCCCGCGCGAGCTGCGCCCGGTCGGGAGTGAAGGCCACCACCAGGCGGGGGCCGCGCTGGACCGAGAAGGTGGCCACCGCCGCGACGTCCTGCGGGTGCAGCGACTCGAGCAGGAATTCCCGCGCCGCCAGCCGCGCCTTGAGGATCGCGGTCGGGGACGAGTAGGAGAGGTCGAACAACAGCAGGAAGTGGCGCCGGGCGCTCGCGGTGCGGGGCTCCTCGGGCAGCGCGTCAGCCGCCGGCGCGGGCTTGCCGGCCTGCTCCAGGTCGACGACCTCGAAGCCGGTGATCGTCTGGGCGTCCCCCTGGTCCAAGATCTCGAAATCGGCGGCGGTGAGCCCGCGCACCGGCTTGCCGTCCCGGTCGACCACGTTGATCGGAACCTCGACCGCGACGACCTGGGAGGACTCCTGGAAATTGTCGGAACGGGCCGGCGGTGCGGCGGCCAGGACGGCGGCAGACGGGAGCAGAAGGGTCAGCAGGAGCAGGGGGAACAGACGGCGGACATCACGGAACGGAGTCATGACAGCTCTCCTTCGCCAGGGTGCCATGGTACTACGGTACGGCCTCGACGGGTGGGGGTGGTCGGGTGCATCGGGTGCGGCGGCACCCCTCCGTGAGTCCCCGCGGGCCCCGGAAAGGTTTCCGGCTCATTTTCCCAGCATGCTGGCGAAACGGAGTGCCTCCTGGTTGGTGGCGTCCAGCTTGAGGGCGCGGGCGAGGTGGTGCCGGGCCTTCTCGGTGTCGCCCAGGGCCAGGTAGATCTTGACGAAGCCCAACTGGACCTCCGGGGCCTCGCTCTCCAGGCGCAGTGCCTTGGTCATGTATTCGAGCGCCTTGTCGGTCGCGCCGCGGGAGAGGGCCATCTCGCCCTGATAGACGAAGAAGAACGGGTTGCCCGTATTCGACTCGTCGATCTCGGCCAGGAGCTGCTCGGCGTCGGCGGTCCTGCCGAGCTGCTGGTAGGCGCGCGTCATGTTGGTGAGCAGCATGGCGTTGCCGGGCTCGATCTCCAGGCCCTTGCGGTACAGCTCCAGCGCCCCTTCGAGGTCGCCGCCGCGGGCCAGGCAGACGCCGAGGTTGTTGTACCCCTCCTTGAACCGCGGCGCGATGCCGATGGAGGTCTGCAGCAGCCCGCGGGCGCGGGCGAGGTCGCCGTCCATCAGGGCCTCGGCGCCCAGGTTGTTGTAGAAGTGGGCCGCGGCCGTCAGGTCGTCGATCGGCTTGAAGGCCTTGTAGGCCTTCGGCCGGTAGGGGAGGAAGTCGTAGGTCTTGCAGCTCGCCGTCCAGGTACATGCCGGCCACGATGTGCCCCTGGCTGACCACCATCCCCGCCCGGTGGTTCCACTTCGTATAGTCCGTCACCTCGACGTAGGACGGGTCGAGGCCTCTCTCGCGGGCGACCGCCACGAAGAGGTTGACGAAGGAGAGGCAGTTGCCGCGCTGCGTCCGGAAAGCCTCGACCGCCGAGAGGGTGGGGGTGAGCTGATAGCGGAGATCGAGGTCCTCGAAGATGAACCGGAGCACGGAATTGATGGTCCGCAGGTCGGTGGGCTCGGGCTTGACCCTGACCTCGAGCGTCTTGCGCAGATCGTCGTCGAGCTCGAAGGGGACGATGGTCCTGGCCGCCACCTCGGCCCCGGCATTCCTGGCATACTCCTGGCGCAGGTGGCCGGCCGAGTCGAACTTCTGATATTGCGAGCACCCCGCCGCCCCTGCCAGGGTAGCACCGAGGCAGAAGAGAGGAACAGTAAGCTTCATCCGGATCATGGCGTAACTCAATATAGCAGGGGACGTGCCAGGGAAATTCCCCGGTCCCTGCCGGGAGGGCTGCCGGACCGGTCCGACAGCCGGTTCAAGGTTTTGGATCGCCTCGGTTCAAGGGGCTGGATCGGGCGGCCCTGCAGGGTCCAGGCCGGGCATCGCGCCGCGGGCCAAAGTCGTATGTTTCCAAGAGCTTGCACCTCGCGAAAGAATGCCTGTCCGGCGTGGCACCCCCCTTGCTTGACCCAGGGCTGTCATGTTCGTTAATGTCAGTCGTTCCCAGCAGCCTATGGTTCCCGCGAAAGGGAAAGGAGGTGTCGCCTCGGAAACTGAGCACACAGCGCACCTGGTTTCGTCCCGAGCCTTCGCGAGCCCTCGCGGCAGGCTCACCAATCACTCAATGGGAGGTTTATTGAATATGAAGAACACGAACCTTTGGGGACAGATCGTGGCGGTCGCCGCGATACTGCTCCTGGTCGGCGGCGGTGCCGCGTTCGCCCAGTTGCAGACCGGCAACCTTTACGGAACCGTCGTGGACGAGCAGGGCAGCCCCCTGCCCGGGGTCACCGTGACCGTCACCGGCGGCGGTGCTCCGCAAGTGCAGGTCACCAATGCCCAGGGACAGTTCCGTTTCCTGGGTCTCAGCCCCGGCTCGTACCAGCTCAAGGCCGAGCTGGAAGGGTTCTCGACGATCGAGTATCCGGCCGTCACGATCAACATCGGTCGCAACACGTCGATCGAGGTCACGCTCTCGGCCGCGGTCGAGGACGTGATCACGGTCCTCGGCTGAGACGCCGCTGCTGGACGAGCGGCGCATCAGCACGGGTGCGACGGTCAGCCAGACCGAGCTCGAGAAGATCCCCTCCTCGCGCGACCCCTGGGCCATCCTGTCGACGACCCCGGGCGTGCTCACCGACCGCATCAACGTCGGTGGCAACGAGAGCGGCCAGCAGTCGCAGTACGTCGGCCCGGGCTCGGGCGGCGACCAGGCTGTGTGGTCGGTGGACGGCGTGGTCATCACCGACATGGCGGCCCTCGGCTCCTCTCCCGCCTACTACGACTTCGACTCCTTCGAGGAGATGCAGGTCACGACCGGCGGCAGCGACTCCACCATCGCGACCGGCGGCGTCGTCCTCAACATGGTGACGAAGCGCGGCACCAACGAGTGGCGCGGCTCCGGCCGCTACCTCCTCGGTGACGACGACTGGCAGTCCGACACCAGCCTCGAGAACTCCGACCTCGGCCGTGACTTCGACGGTTCCGGTCCGTCGGCGAACCAGGCGAACTTCGCACAGGGCAACCGGATCATCAGCGTCAAGGACTACGGCGCTGAGCTGGGCGGCCCGATCATCAAGGACCGCCTGTGGATCTGGGGCGCCTACGGCCTGCAGAAGGTGGACCTGCGCACCGCTCCGGCGCTGCCCACGTTCCCCAACGGGGTCAAGGACTTCACCGAGCTCGAGACCGCCAACGTCAAGCTCAACGCCCAGATCGCCCCGAGCAACTCGGCCACCCTGTTCGCTCTGAACAGCGACAAGATCAAGATCGGCCGCAACGCCGGTCCCACCCGGCCGCAGGAAACCACGGTCGAACCAGTCGAAGTTCGGTGACGACCCGACCGCGTACAAGCTCGAGGACACCCACATCTTCAGCTCGAACTTCTACCTGACGGGCCTGTACTCGGTCGTCAACGGCGGGTTCCAGCTCATCCCGCAGGGTGGCATCGGGATCGGTTCCACCGGCCCGACCCCCTACCTCGACCAGACCGCCACCTGGCGGCACAGCTTCGCCCTCTACCAGACCCAGCGCCCGCAGGAGCAGTACAAGGCGGACGCCTCCAACTTCTTCAACACCGGCAGCCTCAGCCACGAGCTGAAGTTCGGCGCCGGCTACCGCAATGCCGAGGTGACCTCGCGGTCCACCTGGCCGGGTGTCGGCGTCATCCAGAACGGTCCCCTGATCGGCGCACCGGGTGGAAACCTGATCGCCTTCAGCCGGGCGGCTCTGCCGTCGGTGGAGCAGGAGTACACCAGCCTGTACGTTCAGGACACCCTGTCGGCCGGCAACCTGACGGCCAACATCGGCGTCCGGTACGACAATCAGAAGGCCAAGAACCTGGCGGTCGGCGTGCCGGCCAACTCGCTGGTGCCGTCCGCTCTCCCCGCGGTGAACTACGACGGCAGCGACCCGACGCCGGAGTGGACGGACATCACCCCGCGCCTCGGCCTCACCTACGCGCTCGGCGCTGAGCGCAAGACCCTGCTGCGCGCCAGCTACTCGCGGTTCGCGGACCAGATGGGCACCGGCATCGCGTCCTATCTCAACCCGCTCGGCTCGCAGAGCTACGCCTACGCCTACACCAACTCGACCGGCCCGAACATCACCCTGGCCGACCTGACCAGCCCGATCTTCGGCGTCAGCGCCAACGTGGACCCGCGGACCGGCGGTCTCATCCAGTCCTTCGGGCTCGACCCGAACCTCGATGCGCCGTTGACCGATGAGGTTCTGCTCAGCGTCGAGCACGCGCTCCTGCCCGGAGTTCGTGGTCGGCCTGAACCTGACCTTCCGGCAGATCACCGGCATCCTCGAGCAGGAGCAGCTCGTCTTCGAAGGCAACGACCCCTACTGCAACTCCTGCCTCAACGGCGTCGGCCGCCTGCACCGGCGGGACGACTACGTGCCTGTCTCCACCACGGTCCGGCTGCCCAACGGCGAGTCCCGGGTCATCAACTACTTCCAGCTCAGGAACGGCGTCAGCACCCGCGGCGGCACGTTCCTCGAGAACGGCGACCGCGAGCAGGAGTATCAGGGCGCGTCGCTCGTCTTCAACAAGCGCCTTGCCAATCGTTGGATGCTGCGTGGCAACTTCACGTGGGCGGATTGGCAGTGGAGCAGCGTTCCGGACAGCGAGCGTGAAGATCTCTCCATCAGCCTCGGCGGCGGTGACATCGAGGGTGACCCCGTCCTCCAGGGCTCGGGCACCGGCTCGGGCTCCAAGGGCGCCGTCTACATCAACAGCGAGTGGTCGTACAGCGTGAATGGTCTCTACCAGGTCTCGCCGGATCGTCCCTGGGGCTTCAACTTCGCCCTCAACTTCCAGGGCCGCCAGGGCTATCCGATCCCGTACTTCACCCGCGTGAACTTCCCCGCCAACTACCAGCCGGCTCCGGTCCGCGGCTTCATCGCGGCGACCCCGGGTCCGGACGACTTCCGGTTTGACGACATCCACACCATCGATGCCCGCGTCGAGAAGGAGTTCACCTTCAGCGACGTCGGTGTGACCATCGGCGTGGACGCCTTCAACCTGACCAACGAGGCCACGGTCATGCAGCGGCAGCACCGTCTTGGCCTGGCCACCACCAACCACCTCCTGGAGCACCTCAGCCCGCGCATCCTCCGCATCGGCGCTCGTCTGAGCTTCCGGTGATCGCGGCTGTCTGAGCAGCTGAGTCAAAACCGCCGGGGGCAACCCCGGCGGTTTTTTTATGGACCCGCCGGGAGTAAACTCACCTGCCCGCACGTTGTTTGCATGGGTAGCGGAGCGCCCGCCTCCGGCGGGAGTTGACGCAGCTTCGGACAAAGGAGATCACCATGCCTCTTCGCCGCTTTCAACCTTTTCTGGTGGCCGCTCTCCTGCTCGTCCTCGGCTCGCCTGCGTGGAGCCAGGAGTGGGCGGGACGAGGGCGCCTCCAGGGCAATGTGACCGACGAGCAGAAGCGCCCCGTGGATGGGGCCACGATCACCCTCCGCATCGGCACCGACCGCGTCGACGCATCCCAGCCGGGTCCCGACCCGATCAAGACGAACAAGGACGGCAAGTGGTCCGTCCTCGGCCTGGCCGGGGGCAACTGGGGCATCCTGATCGAGAAGGAGGGCTACATGCCTTCCGAAGGCCAGACCAGGGTCAACGAGTTCGGCCCCGCGCCGCCGGTCAACATCGCGCTCAAGCTGATCCCGAAGGAGGTCCAGGAGCAGGCGGCAGCCAACGACAAGCGCTCGGTCGTGCTCACCGCCGTCCAGAACGGCAACGCCCTCATGGGCCAGCAGAAGTACGCCGAAGCGCGCGCCGAGTACGAAAAGGCCATCGCGCAGGTCGAGCCCGAGTTCCAGCCGCCCATCCTGCGCGGCATCGCCCAGGCCTACAGCTACGAGAAGCAGGCCGACAAGGCCATCGAGACCTTGAAGAAGTCGCTCACGATCAAGCCCGACGACGCCGAGACCATCCAGGTGCTCGTCAACCTGCTGGTGACCGAGGGCAAGGAGGAGGAGGCCCAGACGTGGATGGCCAAGCTCCCCCAGGGCACGACGGTCGACCCCAACGCGCTGCTCAACCTCGGCATCAAGGCCTACAACGAGAAGAAGCTGGACGACGCCGTCAAGTACTTCGACCGCGTGGTGCACGAGAACCCCAGCCTGGCGGACGCCTACTACTACCGGGGCCTCGTCTACCTGAACCTGAACAAGACCGCCGAGGCCAAGGCCGACTTCCAGAAGCTCCTCGAGCTCGACCCGAAGCATCCCAAGGTCGAGGAGGTCAAGGAGTTCCTGAAGGCTCTGTAAGCCGGCTCGACCGTCCTCATGCGCCCACGCCCCCGCCGCCTCCCGGCGCTCGCCGTCCTGCTGCTGGCCTGGGGCGCCCTGCTCATGACAGTGACCGCCTGCCGCGACCGCGCGGCAGGCCCGGTCCCCAACCCTGATCAGCCTGCTCAGGACACTGCCGGGCCGTTTGACCCCGGGCCGAGCCTCGAAGGGGCCGACGTCCTCCTCATCACACTCGACACGCTGCGCGCCGACGCTCTCGGATTCGCCGGCAACCGGCGCGCCGCCACGCCGGTGCTCGACCGCCTGGCCGCGGCCGGGCGGGTGTTCGACGACGCCCACGCCCACAACGTCGTCACCCTCCCCTCGCACGCCAACATCCTGACCGGGCTCTACCCATACCAGCATGGAGTGCGCGAGAACAGCGGCTTCGTGCTGCCGGATACCGTGCCGACCCTCGCCACCCTCCTGCGCCAGGCGGGCTGGGCCACCGCGGCCTTCGTCGGCGCCTATCCGCTCGACCATGGCTTCGGCCTCGCCCGGGGGTTCGACGAATACGACGACCGCTTCCCCCGCGGCTCGCGGCCGGACGAGTTCGCCATGGCTGAACGGCGAGGCGACCAGGTGGTCGGCCCGGCCCTCGTCTGGTGGAACGCCCACCGCGGGCAGCGTCGCTTCCTCTGGATCCATCTCTACGATCCGCACTCCCCGTACACCCCGCCGGAGCCGTTCGCCGGCCGCTTCCGGGACGAGCCGTACCTGGGCGAGGTCGCGGCCACCGATGCGTTCCTGGCGCCCCTGCTCGGGCCGCTCCTGGACGGCAAGCAACCCGCCCTGGTGGTGGTGACCGCCGACCACGGCGAGGCCCTGGGCGACCACGGTGAGCAGACCCACGGCCTCTTCGCCTACGAGGCCACCCTGAAGGTGCCGCTCGTGGTCTGGGGACCTGGCATCAGGCCCGGACGGGACGCCCGCCCCGCGCGGCACGTGGACATCCTCCCCACGGTCCTCGGCGCGCTGCGGCTCGATCCGCCGAAAAGCCTCCCCGGGCGGTCGCTCCTGGCGAGCCCGGACCCCGCGGCGTCGACCTATTTCGAGGCGCTCTCGGCCAGCCTCAACCGCGGCTGGGCCCCCCTGCGCGGCCTGCTGCGCGAGCGCAGGAAGCTGATCGAGCTGCCGCTGCCGGAGCTCTACGACCTGGCGAAGGACCCGCAGGAGAAGACTAACCTCTACGCCGAGGAGCGGCGGACGGCGAGGGCCCTGGAGGGATCTCTCCCGGCGGAATCGGTCTGGCCACCGCCCAAGGGCGCGGTCTCTCCCGAGCAGGAAGCGCGGCTGCGCAGCCTCGGCTACTCCACCGGCTCGGGCGAGGCCAGGAAGGTCTACACCGCAGCGGACGACCCCAAGAACCTGGTGGGCCTGGACCGCCAGATGCACCAGGTGATCGAGCTCTATTCGCAGGGCCGCTACGAGCAGGCGGCGACGGTCGCCCGCGAGGTCCTCGCCGAGCGGCCCGACATGACCGAGGTCGCGTTGCACCTCGCCCTGGCCTTGCGCCAGCTCGAACGGCACACCGAGGCGGTCGACGTGCTGGAGGACGCTTTCCGGCGAGGCACCCCGACCGCCTCGCTGCGGCGCGGGCTCGGCCTGGCCCTCGCCGAGGCCGGCCGCGCCCACGAGGCGGTCGAGGTGCTGCAGCCGCTCGCGGAGACGGGCGACGCGACCACCCTCAACGCGCTCGGCATCGCCCTGTCGGACGACGGCCGGCACGGCGAGGCCCTCGCCGTCCTCCAGCGGGCCGCCGCGGCGGGCCCGGACGACCCCAAGGTCCAGGAGAACCTGGGGATCGTCCTGCTGCGCACGGGGGACGCCGGCGGGGCGCGCGTCCGGCTGGAGCGCGCGCTCCAGCTCAACCCGCAGCTCCCCATCGCCTGGAACACCCTGGGTGTGGCCCGCTACAGGCTGGGTGATCCGGCCGGAGCCCTCGCCGCCTGGCAGCGCGCCGTGGCGATCGATCCGCGGCAATTTGACGCCCTCTACAACCTCGGCCTCGCGGCCGCCGAGGCAGGGCAGGTGGCGGAGGCCAAGCAGGCCCTCTCGCGGTTCGTGGCCACCGCCCCGCCCGCGCGCTGGGCAGCCGACATCCAGAAGGCGCGCCAGGTCCTGGCGCAGCTCGGGGGATAGATGCGGACCCTCACCCCCGGCCCCTCTCCCAACCGCACTCCCCAACCACCGGGAGAGGGGAGAAAATCTATGTTCAAATTTCTGAATTCGTCGTTCTCCCCCTCTCCCGGCGGGGGGTGGAAGGGAGATGGGAGAGGGGGCCGGGGGGTGAGGACCCTCGGCCTGTGCCTCCTCCTGCTCGCCGCCTGTGACCGCGGCAGCAAGTCGGACGGGACGCCGGTCTTCCGCAACGCGCCGATCGTGCTGATCTCGATCGACACGCTGCGGTCCGACCGCCTGCCGGCCTATGGCTACGGCAAGGTCGAGACCCCGGCCCTGGACGCGCTGCGCCGGGACTCGATCCTCTTCGAGCGGGCCTACAGCCAGATCCCGCTGACCCTGCCCTCGCACGTGTCGATCTTCACCGGCCGCCTGCCGGGGGACCACGGCGTGCGCGACAACGTCGGCTACCGTTACGACGCCGCGAAGGCCCCCGGCCTGCCGGGGATCCTGCAGGCGGCCGGCTATGCCACGGGCGGCGCGGTCTCGGCCTACGTGCTGCGGGGCGACACCGGGTTCGGCCACGGGTTCGACGCCTACGACGACGGCGTCAAGGTCCGCTTCAACGAGTCGCTCGGCTCCTCGCAGCGGCCGGGGGGCGAGGCCGCGGCGGCGGCGCTGCGCTGGGTGCGCACCCTCGCGGCGGACAAGGACAAGCCGTTCTTCCTCTTCCTCCACCTCTACGAGCCGCACACGCCCTATGCGCCGCCCGAGCCGTTCGCCGCGCGCTACGCGGACCGCTACGACGGCGAGATCGCGGCGGCGGATGCCATCGTGGGAAGCTTCCTGGACGAGCTGAAGCGCCTGGAGGTCTACGACCGGGCGGTCGTCGTCCTGCTCTCGGACCATGGCGAAGGGCTTGGCGAGCACGGCGAGAACGAGCACGGCATCCTCCTCTATCGCGAAGCGCTTCAGGTCCCCCTTTTCCTCAAGCTGCCCGGCGCGCAGCGGGGCGGCGAGGCGGTCTCCGCGCCGGTCGAGCTGGTCGACGTCTTCCCGACGCTGCTCGGTCTGGCCGGCGTCGAGGCTCCCGCCATGGGAAAGGGCGAGCCGGCGCTGTCCGGGCGGTCGCTCCTGGCCCCGGCCGGGAGCGCGCCGCGCGACCTCTATGCCGAGACCTGGTACCCCCGGCTGCACTTCGGCTGGAGCGAGCTGTCGTCGGTGATCCGCGACCGCTTCCACTACATCGAGGGCCCCGACCCCGAGCTCTACGACCTCGCCGCCGATCCGCGCGAGACGAAGAACGTCCTGGGCGCCGAGCGCCGGGCCTATGCGGCACTGCGCCAGGCCGCGGGAGGCTTCCGGCGGGAGCTTCAGGCGCCGGCGGCGGTCGATCCCGAGACGGCGGCGCGGCTGGCCGCCCTCGGCTACGCCGGCGGCACGGTCCGCGTCGGGGAGGGCGAGACGCTGCCGGACCCGAAGAGCCGCATCGCCGACCTCCCGGAGCCTCGAGCGGGCCCTGGGCCTCGTGGCGCGCCAGGATTTCCGGCAGGCCGTGCCGGTCCTCCGGCGGCTGGTGGCGGCGAACCCGAACATGGTGGAGGCCTGGGAAAACCTCGGCCTGGCGCTGCAGAAGCTCGGGCAGCACGAAGAGTCGCTGGCCGCCTACCAGAAGGCCCTCAAGGGCTCGGGCGGCGCGCCGCACATCGCGCTCGCGGCGAGCTCGCTGCTGCTCGAGATGGGGCGGCTGGACGAGGCGCGCTCCCACGCCGAGCTCGGCCTCGCGGTCAGCCCGGCCATGGCCAACAGCCTGCTGGCGCAGACCGCCCTGGCGCAGAACCGGCTCGACGACGCCGAGCGGGCGGCCCGGGCGGCCCTGGACGCGCCGGGGCCGCGGCTCGCTCCGCTGCTCACCCTGGCGCAGGTCCTCCAGAAGCAGGGGCACCTGGAGGAGGCCCTGCGCACCGTCGAAGAGGCCGCTGCCGAGCTGGCGCGGACCGGCGCCGCGGGCCAGAAGTTCGCCGGCCTCTCCCTGATCCGGGGGGACGTCCTCGCCCGCCTCGGCCGCGAGGCCGAAGCCGAGCAGGCCTTCCTGCAGGAGATCCGCGACTTCCCCGCCGACACCCGCTCCTGGGCCAACCTCGCGATGCTCTACGCCTCGCAGGGGAAATCCGACGAAGCCCTGGCAGTGCTGCGGCGCCTGGTCGAAAGCAACGGCTCGCCCGCCGCCTACGCCGAAGCTATCCGCACCCTGCGCATCCTGGGCGATCCACGGGGAGCATCCGCCCTGCTGCGGCACGCCCTCGCCGTGCACCCCGACAGCAAGGAGCTGCGCGCGCTATCGGGGTAGTGGCTCACCAGGAACAGTAGGCCCGCACACAGTTAAAGATCGGGATACCCAGGGCCACACACTCGCAGTAATCGCACTTATTGGGGCAAAACTGCGGAGGGGAGCACGCTGGATAGGGGCAATTAGTGGCGACGCCGTCACAGGTCACTGAGGTCGAGCCCACCACGCAAGTCGTATTGCCGACGCAGTGCAACGTGGTACACCCGTCAGGGCAGTCCAGGTCTGCGGTGCACGTCTTCCACATCGGTTTGGGGATTCCCTGTTCCACGACCGACTGGCCGCAGGTTGCCCCTTCGAGGGCCTGCAGCAAGGGTGTGCTCGCCTCGGTTCCCACAGACGAACTCTCGGCCATCGCCAGGGCAGGCGCCAAAAGCAGGGCCACGAGCACTACAATGTGTACTGGTGACTTCATCAGAGCCTCCCTTCGGAAGAACATAAAGAGTATATAGCATTCTAAGCGACGAAATTCAATTGCCTCGTGTGTGTCGTGCGCCAGCGCGGGTTACCATTTTTCTGGTCCGTGATAAAACGTCAACCGGACCAGAAGGCGGGCTTCCTCATGACCGCAACCGCTCAACTCACCTCCTACGACGACGAGATCGAGAAGACTGTGCGTGGCCTAGTCCATCCCGGCGATGCTTCCGTTCGCGGGGCGTTTGCCCGGCGGGCCCTGCGGGCGGTAGCGCGGCTCTCGGCGCACATGGGAGAGGCCTCCCTGCGGGAGGCTGTCTCGGCTCCATCGGACTATGGCGTCCTGCTCACAGCGCTGGAATCGGCACCGGGCCTTGCGGTCCTGACCCAGGATGACCCCTTGGCCGAAGCCCGGCTTCGTGGCGTCGAGGCGAGACAACGGCTCCTGACCGCCGAAGGAGGAACTCTCGGCATCCAGGAGGTGGCGTCTCTCTTGAACCTCTCCCGGCAGGCGGTCTACAAGCGCTATCGGGCCGGGCGGTTGCTCGCCGTCGACTGTGGCCGGCATGGGTATGCCTTCCCCGCCTGGCAGTTTGGCCCCGGCGGTGTCTTGCAGGGGTTTGAAGAGGTGCTGAGGACCCTCGCCGAGCACGATCCCTGGATGAAGCTGGCTTTCTTCCTGAGCGAGAACGCAGCTCTCAAGGGCAGGAACCCTTTGGCCGCCCTGCGGCAAGGAAAGCTGCAAGAGGTCTTGCGGGCAGCGCTGCTCTATGGCGAGCAGGGAGCCATGTGACGGCTCACGACTGGCCAGCGCACAACGGGAACACCCGCTTCCGCCAAAACGTTCCCAAGAGAGAATCAGACGTGCAAACGATCGGAGCCCGACCGATGAAGAAGCTCAGCGTCCTCTTGATCCTGCCACTCCTGGCCTGGTCGCCGGCGTGCGGCCAGCAGAAGGCTTCCGAGGCCCAGAACCCGCCGGCCGCGGGTAGCCAGCCGGCCCCGGCCCAGCCGGTCCAGACCCAGCAGCCTTCCCAGCCTGCTGCCGCCCCGGCAGCTCCCGCCGATCCGCTCATGGACGAGGCCTTGAAGAAGGTCGAGGCCGGCGACGTGGCGGGCGCCGTCCAGATGCTGGAAGGCCGGCGCAACGAGCTGACGGCCCCCGCCCGCTCGCTGCTGGGAGCCCTCTACCTGCAAGCGAGCCGGCCGCAGGACGCTCTGGCGGTGCTCAAGCCGCTGGCCGATCTCGAGGGGGCGAACCCGGCGGTCCTCTACAACGCCTCGCGGGCCGCCGCGGCCGTCGGCCAGAACGAGAGCTCCCGCACCTATCTGATCCGGGCGGCGCTCCAGGCTCCGGCCTCCCCGGCGGCGCGCGACCTCGGCTTCGCCATGATGCGCGAGGGCAAGGTGGTGGAGGCCTACGGGCTCCTCGTCCCCTGGGCCCTGCGCAACCCCCAGGACGGCGACGCGCGGCTGATGGCCGCCTCCCTCGCCCTGGTGCTCGAGCGCCCGGACGAGGCCGAGACGCTCCTCGCCGGACTGCCGGCGGACGATCCCGCCATCCGGCTGCTGCGCGGCCGGGCGCTGGCCCAGAAGGGCAACGGCAAGGAGGCGGTCGCCGTCCTGAAGCCGCTCCTGGACAAGCACCCCCAGGGGATGGACCTCGAGGTGCGCCGCGCCCTCGCCGAAGCCCACCTTGCGGCCGGCGAGCCCGCCCAGACCCTGCAGGTCCTCCAGGGGCACACCGGCAGCCATCCGGGCCTGGTCCTCCTCCTCGGCCGGGCGCAGCGGCGGTCCGGCAATGCCGCGGCGGCCATCGCGACCCTGAAGCCGCTGGCCGACAAGATCCCCGCCGATCCTGCGAAGGTCGGCGATCCGCGCCCCGCCGTGGGCATCGCGGTCGAGCTCGGCAGCCTGCTGGTCGAGGCCGGGCGGGCCAAGGAAGCGGTGCCGTACCTGGAGAAGGCGACGAGCCTCCACCCGCAGGGCCAGGAGACCTGGAAGGGGCTGGCGCAGGCCCTCGACGCCGCCGGCCGCAAGGACGACGCCCAGAAGGCGCGCGCCAGGGTCGACGAGCTGGTCCAGGCGGCCACGCGGCCGGCCGCGCCTCCGGCTCCGCCTCCGGCACAGGCTCCGGGGCCGGCCCAGGGCGCCACGCCGAGCGCGCCGGCCCAGCCGGTCCTCAGCGAGGACATGCAGGAAGCCCTGGGCCTGATGTCCCGCGGCGAGAGCGCGAAGGCCGTGGAGGCGGTCCGCCGGGAGATCAAGGCCTCGCCGTCCGAGCTGCGGCCGCGGCTCCTCGAGGTCCAGCTCCTGCTCCTTCTGCAGCGCCCCGTCGAGGCGCTCCAGGCCGCCGAGGCGGCCCTCCAGCTCCAGCCGGACAACCCCGACCTGATCTACCAGCGCGGCGTCGTCCAGATGTCCCGCCGGGACATGACCGCAGCCGAGAAGGACCTGCGCCGGGCCCTCGAAATCGCGCCCCGGCACACAGCGGCGATGAACGACCTCGCCGTGCTCCTCCTCTCCACCGGCCGGACTCCCGAGGCCAAGGCCTTCCTGGAGCGGGTCCTCAAGATCAACCCGCAGGACCAGATGGCCGCCCAGAACCTCGAGCGGCTGAAGCAGATCGAGAGCGGCGGGGGGCAGTAGAGTCTCCTCGCGATGAACCGCGAGCACGCGCTGGAGCAGCTCCGCGAGCCCGAGCCCTGGGACGTCCTCGTAGTGGGCGGCGGGGCGACGGGTCTCGGCGTGGCGGTGGAGGCGGCGTCCCGGGGATACCGGACGCTGCTCGTCGAGCGCCACGACTTCGCCAAGGGGACGTCCAGCCGCAGCACCAAGCTGGTCCACGGCGGGGTGCGCTACCTCGCCCAGGGGAACGTCGGGCTGGTGCTGGAGGCCCTCCGCGAGCGGGGTCTCCTGCTGCGCAACACCCCTCATCTGGTGCACAACCTGGCCTTCGTGGTGCCCAACTACGACTGGTGGGAGGCGCCTTTCTACGGTGCCGGGCTCAAGCTCTACGACCTGCTCGCCGGACGGATGGGCCTGGGCCCGTCCCGCCACCTTTCGCGCGAGGAGACGCTGGAGCGCATCCCCACGGTCGAGCCGCATGAGCTGCGCGGCGGCATCCTCTACTACGACGCCCAGTTCGACGACGCCCGCCTCGCCGTCACCCTCGCCCGCACCCTGGTCGACAACCTCGGCGGGACCGCGGTCAACTACGCCGAGGCCGTCGCGCTCCTCAAGGACGAAGGAAAGATCCGTGGCGCCGTGGTCCGCGACCTCGAGACCGGCACGGAGCACGAGGTCCTGGCGAAGGTCGTGATCAACGCCACCGGCGTCTTCGCGGACGGCCTGCGGCAGATGGACGAGCCGGACAGCCCACCGCTTCTGGCACCCAGCCAGGGTGTCCATCTGGTCCTCGACCGGTCCTTCCTGCCCGGCGACTGCGCGATCATGGTCCCGCACACCGACGACCGCCGGGTCCTCTTCGCGGTCCCCTGGCGCGGGCGCGTGGTGGTGGGGACCACCGATACGCCCGTGAGCGAGCCGTCGCCCGAGCCGCGCCCGCTGCCGCAGGAGGTCGATTTCCTCCTCCGACACGCCGCCCGCTACCTCGACCACGATCCGGGACCGGCAGACGTCCTCTCCTGTTTTGCCGGCCTGCGGCCTCTGGTGCGGGCGGCGAAGGACGGCAAGAGCACCTCCTCCCTGGCGCGCGACCACACGCTGCTCGTCTCCCCCTCGGGCCTGGTCACCATCACGGGAGGCAAGTGGACCACCTACCGCAAGATGGGCGAGGACACGATCGACGAGGCCGCACGGGCAGCAGGTCTGGAGGACCTCCCTTCGGTCACGGCGTCGCTGCCGTTGCACGGTTGGACGGAGCAGGTCCAGCCCGTGGAGGGGACCGCCTATGGCGCGGACGCCCCGGCCGTGGACGAGCTCGCCGGGGAGCGTCCCGGCTGGGAGGGTCTTCTCCATCCACGCCTCCCCTACCGGCTCTGCGAGGTGGTCTGGGCCGCCCGCCACGAGATGGCCCGCACGGTCGAGGACGTCCTCGCCCGCCGCACCCGCTCCCTGCTGCTCGACGCCAGGGCCAGCGCCGAGGCCGCCCCCGCGGTGGCGCGCCTGCTTGCGGAAGAGCTGGGGCGGGATGCGGGCTGGGAGCGTCAGCAGGTCGAGGAGTACACGGAGCTGGCGCGGGGATATGTGCTGACGTAGACCTCACCCCCTGGCCCGATCGACCCAGGTTGACACCATGCCGTTACACATATCGGGGGGCGGGGGAAGCGCCCCTTGTGGGCGCCGGCATGTAGCCCCGGGTTTCAACCCGGGGTTGCGGAGACCGATTTCGTTTTCGAGCCCCTTCAGGGGCACCGGCGAGGGTTGGTGGCGCACCGGTCCGCCGTCGCGGACACCTCACACCGACGGCATTGCGCCCGTGCCATCGCCCCTGAAAGGGGCTCGGGAATGGCTTGGTAGCCATCCGCACCCCGGGTTGAAACCGCCCTCTTACACACATTTTTGTTCGGTTCTGTGCGTGGATTGAGAGGAGCCCCGAAGGGGCATAGGCATAATAGGGGTAGGGAGGGCCGGTTGAGTTCCCGGCTCCCCCTCCCTCCGAACCGGACATGCGGATCTCCCGCATCCGGCTCTCCAGTTGGTGGTTTTACCTGCTAGAGGATTGACGGGCCTGAGCATAGGCTGTGACGTAGGAGAACAACCCATGCTCAGCAAAGAAGGCGTTCGGCCAGCGATGATGGTCCTGACCCCGGCCACGTCCTCGTCTCCCTTGCCGGTGGCGAAGGATGCTCCTCAGGCGCATCCGCACCCACTGGTCGAGAGGCTTGAACGTGGTGCCGTGACTGTGTTTGAAGTACTCAAACCAGCCCCGACGGACTGCGTTGACTCGGCGGATGATCTCTCGCAGGCTGATGCCGTGCGTGCGCTTGGTGTGGGAACGGATCGTGTCCTTGTGCTTCTTCAGGCTCTTCTTGCTCGGCCAGCGATAGCCGCGCTCGAAGTGGTACCCAAGGAAGTCGAAGCCACCCGGCTGGGTGGCGTCCACGATGCGCGTCTTGTCGGGATGAAGTTGCAGACCGGCGGCTGCCGTCCACTCCTCCACCTCCGCCAACGCTCGCTCGGCCTCTTCTCGGCTACGGCACAAAATCACGAAGTCATCAGCGTACCGCACCATCTCATAACCTTGTTCGGCCATTTGATGGTCGAGAGGGTCCAGGTAGATATTCGACAGCAGGGGACTGATCACCGCTCCTTGTGGAGTTCCCTCCTCAGGAGTCCAGTGCTCCAGACCCACCATCACTTCCTGGTCGAGAAAGGCACGCACCAGGTCCAAGACCCGGCCGTCCGATACCTTCGCTTCGATTCTCGCCATCAAACCCTGGCGAGGGATCGTGTCGTAATAGCTGCGCAGGTCGGCGTCCACCACATGGGTATAGCCGGCCTCCAGCAGCTCCGAGACGCGACGCAGCGCAGCCTTGGTACTTCTCCCCGGACGGAATCCGTAGCTCTGGGCTGCAAACTCCCGTTCGAAGATCGGTTCCAAGACATTGCGCAGCGCTCCTTGCACCACCCGGTCTTGAACCGTCGGAATCCCCAGAGGGCGCTCCTCGGAGCTACCCGGCTTGGGTATCCACACCCGGCGAATCGCCTGCGGACGATAACTGCCGTCTTTCAGACTAGCCGCCAGGTTCTCCAGGTTCTTGCCGAGGTGGGCGCTGAACTGCGCGACCGTCACGTGGTCAACCCCAGCGCTTCCCTGGTTCCGCCTGACCCGCTGGTAGGAAGAGTCCAGGTTGCGCGAGTCATAGACCTTGTCGATCAGACTGAACCATTGGCCTCCTTGGACCCCAGCTTCGAGGGCCGTCAACATGCGATCCGTCCAGACATGCGGTTCCACCCAGGGCCACCGGCCCCGGACTTCTCCGGCTTGTTTAGCCCTTACAGGCACTGACGCGCGGTTGCTTTCCGCTTGTCCAGTCGTCACGCATCCACCTCCCTGTCCCCCTTTGCTCCACGCCCGTTACGGCGCTTCTCAGCTCCTATGAGGACTCTGACTCCTCGGCAAGTCTCCTGCCCGACCGAGGTCTCCCCGCTTCACGTCACACGTCCTTTGAGACCATTCTGCATCCAATCACCCTACGCCCCCCCATCGCCGCTTTCGCACGCTACCCCTCAGCTCGATGGGTCTCCCTTGAGGGTCCAGACTTCGCCAGTGGCTTGCAGGCTCGTCGGGGTCACAAGGCCGAATCGATTTCGTCTCCTGCGGACTGGTCTCTCACCTCCGGTTGCTCTCCACCTCGCTTTGGGCGACGCAGTTACCTTCGGTTACAGGCCGGAGAGCGTATGCCTGAAGAGGACTTTCACCTCTCTGAACGTGTGCGCTCACGGGCGCACAAGCCTGGGGTTTCAACCCCAGGACCGAGACCCGATATTGACCCAAGCCCTGAAGGGGCGACGGCACGGGCGAGGGGCGCGAGCCCCGATGCGGTGGTGGGAGCACACAGATTGAGGCCGAAGAATGCCCCCGCCCCTTCAGGGCTTAGGGAAAATGGGGATGCCCTACCTGGCGCTGAAGCGCCAGGCTCTATGCCCGAGCCCCGTCAGGGCTCTTCCCGCACCACCACCTCGAACAGAACAAGGGCCTGCATGTTTGGAATCACGCTCTTATGCAGTCTCGCTTCCCTAGGGTGTTTCCTCATCGCGAGCTGGCAGGCGATCGAGGGGTTCGGAGTGGCGAATGAAATCCTCTCGGCCAAGCCCAAATGAGTCGATCGTGGCCCGCGGGATAGAAATGCGACAAGTACCGCAAGAGCAACAAGGGCCGGCAGGTAACTCGTGCGATGGCCTCGCTTCGCGAAGGGCGGCCAACCCAGGCCTGCAGCGGAAGGGAACCGCATAATGCGCGGTTCCGCCCGCTGAGGCCCATATCGTTGTGCGCCACGTGCGGCACCGACTCAAAGCACTTCACGCGCCGACCTCCCAGCCCAGCGGACACGGGTCTACACAACCTGCTTACGGCTCCATGTAACTGACGAGGTAGAGCGCCGTCGTCCTTGGCGCGTATTATGGGATGAAGGACATCGGCTGGGGATACTGCCACATGCTCCGGATAAGCGTATCCGCGCCAGATAAGCTTACACTGGCCCAGATAACGTTATCCGCGGTAGATAGTGTTATCCGTGCCAGATAACGTTATCTGCGCTGGATAAGCTTATCTGCGCTGGATAAGCTTATCTGCGCCAGATAAGCTTACACTGGCACGGATAAGCTTATCCACGCTGGATAACGTTATCTGGGCCAGATAGTGTTATCTGCGCCAGATAAGCTTATCTGCGCTGGATAAGCTTACACTGCCGTAGATAAGCTTATCCGCGCCGGATAACGTTATCTGCGCCGGATAGTGTTATCTACGCCAGATAAGCTTACGCTGGCTCGGATAAGCTTATCTGCGGTGGATAAGCTTACGCTGGCGTGGATACCGTTCTCTGCGCTGGGTACACTTGGACAGCGGTGGGCGCCTTCGGAGAGGGAGCGGAACACGAGGGAGCATGACGGGCACGCTCGCCGGAGGGGTGGAGGCTACAGGGTGTCGATCGCGAGGGCCGCGGGAGTCGCGGGGCCGGACGGGGAGCTCTGGCGGCGCCTTGGCCTTGCGGCCTCGGAATGGCTGTAGGTGGAATTCCACGAGATTCTCCGGCCACAGGCCGTAGTGCTTCTGGAGGACCTTGCCTGCTGTGGTCGACAGCCTCTCGCCTTCGGTGAGCAGCACCCGGATGCTCCGGCTCGCCTCCTGCTTGCTGGCGACGAGGCGGTCTGCTCCCGCGAGGCTCCTTGCGCTTCTGCCACGATCGCCTCGAGCTCGGCACGCATGCCGTCCAGGTGAACGAGCTCGGACGCATTGACGGTCAGGACGGTGAGGAACCGCGCCAGTGCGCCAAGCTTCCCTGCATGGGTGGCTTCAGTCATTTCCTTCTCCTCTTGAGCCCGGAGGCTTGAACAAGCCGGCACGAAAGTGGCGCCGTTGTGTGCATAGGTTGCATGAGGTGCATGAAACTGTCAAGCCCCCGGTTGACGTCTCCCTTTCATCTATGTCAGGCTACCGCATCATCGGCGTGTTCGAGGCTCGCACTGCGGCGTGTGGCAGAGGGCCACGGATTGCGCGGCTCTTTGACAACAGAGAAAGGACGGCGGCCCCCGGGTCCAAGGGCGCCGCTGTCCGCTTGGGCGGGTCCGCTGTGTTCCGGGCGGACCCGCCCGAGATGATGGTCGGAAGCTAGCGGCTGAGGTTCTCCGCCTTCCACTGCATGGACATCAGGATGCGGTTCCGGCCGCTCGGATGGTCGAAGAAGATCCACTCCTCGACCGGCCCCGGCGCCAGCTTGCGGTATTCGCCCAGCATCAGGGCCACTTCGGCGAAGGCCTCCGGCTCGCGGGAGGCGTTCAGGCCGAAGATGTCCGCCTCGGCCTCGTTCGTGCGGATGTAGGTGTTGAGGAACGGCGTGAGGACGAAGAAGTAGAGCGAGAAGATGGCTGCGAGGAGCGGCAGGCCGGCCACGTCCGCGATGCCGCGCACTCTCCAGCGCTCCCCCCAGCGGGCCACGGCCCGGTCGAAGGCCCAGCGCAGGAAGGCGAAGCCCACCAGGAAGACCAGGGAGAAGAAGAGGATCGATTCGTAGATGTGGTTGAGCACGTAGTGGCCCATCTCGTGGCCCATCACCGCCTCGACTCCGGCGGGCGAGGCGCGCCGCAAGAGGTTGTCATTGAGCGAGATCCGCATCGTGCCGAGGACGCCGCTCACGTTGGCGCTGACCCGCGTGGTCTGCTTCGAGGCGTCGAAGACGTACACATGCTCGGCCGGGATACCGTTTGCCCGGGCCAGCGAGAGGATCGACTCCCGCAACGCCGGCTCCTGAAGCTCGGTGTACTTGTTGAACAGCGGCGCGATGAAGACGGGCGCGATCAGGATCCCGATCACCGTCAGCACGATGGCGACCACGGCGCCCCAGATCCACCAGGTCCGGGGCGCCCGGCGGAAGACCGCATAGAGCAGTGTGAACGCCAACCCGCCGAGGACGATCCCCAGGCCCAGGCCCTTGAGCAGGTCGATCATCCAGTCTGCGAAGCTCTGGGTCGCGAGCCCGTACTTGTGCTCGCGGAAGAAGCCCGCATAGAGGGTCAGCGGGAAGGTCAGCAGCGTCGTCAGGACCGTGTAGGCGGCGGCATAGAGGAAGACCTGCAGGAACCGGAAACGGATCCGCCGCTCGAGCCAGTCCCGCAGGCGCGCCGAGAGCCCGGTGCCGAGGAGCAGCCAGGCCACGCCCAGCCCATAGAGGAAGCCCCAGAGCTGCAGCCAGTATCCGCCTTCGAAATAGGCGTCCGAGCTGGCCCGCTTGTCCGGGGGCACGCGCGCCAGGTACGCTTCCGTCGCCGCCACCGGGTCGAATGGACGCTCCGCACCGCGGGCCTCGGCCACTGCCGCCGTCCCGGCCGGATCGGTCGCCGCCGCGGCAACACCGCCGCCAGCGAGCATCCCCAGCATTCCCACGGTCGCCAGCATCCCGCCAAGAGGTCTCCAGCGCATGTCGTGTCTCCTCGAATCTTCCGCAGAGTCTATAACGCCTCGCCTTCGTCCCCCCAGACCCGGGCACTGAGTGTAAGTTGTTTGTTTTCAGTGTCTTCACTTTTCACTAGCGCTCCCGGGTCACTAGGGGGTAACAAAGTGTCAACAAGACTTGCCGCGGGGCACCTCGCCGACTGTTGAGCCGCGGAATCGCGGCCCTCTTGAAGGGGGAACCCGAGGCCCTCCGAGCATGCCTCTGGCTGGCTTGGGGGCTCGACTCCTGTGAGCAAGGCGTCCGCGTCATCGCCGGCCGGTGGGCAGGGTCCCTCACTCTCACCCGTTGCTTGCGATCGTGCTCCAGCAGTCCGATCAAAGCCAAGCCCCTTTTGACAGCTCCTCTGAGCCTGTGGGCCCGTTGGCTGTGCCGCCCCTTGTGCCCCTTGCCGCCGGCCGGGAAACGCCGTAGAGCGCCTTGCAGAGGCACTGGAGCCGCCTGGATCGCCAGCGGCCAGCCACGGCCATCGAGTGGCCAAGCCGCTTGGCTCGCCAGTCGGTTCGCGTGCTGAGCACTCCAGCGGCCTACATCGGCAGCCTACCATCTAGGTCCGGTCACCGCGGCACCTGCCCCCCGGTTCTAACGAAGTGGGCGGCGGGTGGCTGGCAGTGGCACGCTGTTTCATCCCTGTGTCGCCGAAGGCAGGCTCCGAGCTCCATTTGAGATCTAGTGAGAAAATTCTAGATTCGTCATTCCGCGATTTCCTCAGGTTTCGTTCCGTTCCGCCGAAATTTTCATCCGCGAGAGAGCTGAACCGAAGGGAGCGGAGGGGGGTGGGGGCCGCAGAATGCCGCGCAAGCCGCACGCAAAGTCTGTAGCTCTGGGGGAGCCGCACGCAGGTCTGCACGCAAGTCCGCACGCGGGCTACACAAGCCAGCACGCAGGCCTGGGCTCGGCCCGGGGCGCCTTATGAACTCGGAAAGAAGGGCTTCGCATAGCCATTTATCTATGCGATTTCCCAAAAACGGCCACTCCATCCACCCAATTCGCGAGTCCCACCGTCCATGGCGACGGTCAGCTCCACCGCCCGCGCTGGATGCAATTGCCTCCTCGCGCAAGCTCCGGACACCGCGGGGGCAATCACCTCCCGCCGCCCATTCGAGTTCCATCCTTCGTGGGAACGATCACTTTCCCCCGCCCAAGGCTATGGAAGCTGACCGGCTACACAAAGCCTCGACGAGCAGGCCATAAGAGGCAGGAAGGAAAAGGAAAAGAAGAAGCCCACCACCCACGCGGGGGCTGGACCGTCCTGCGCTCTGCCCTCCGGCCGCTGGAAGCGGACGACTCCCCAACTATAGCGTCGCAACCGGCCCCGGGGCGCGGACAATGGCCGGAAGAAACTGGGTACTTTCTTGAGAGGCGATCACCAGAATCCGTAGAAATCTGGACCATAAGGTCGAGCAGCATCATCATTCCGCGCCAGAATTGTCCAAATTCCTACGGATCGGGGTGAGAGTTAACAGGGGGCCGCCTCCTGCCGCGAAGAGGTTCACCACATGCTTGCGGTGGGGTGACGGTGCTGTCGGCGTCGGGGCTGCACGACAACTACATGCTCTATTCCACCGTCCAGCGGAGCAAGGGGGTGGTGACGGATTACGGGCCGTAGAGTTGCCCGTGGTGGTTCTGCCACATCCAGACACCGCCCCGGTGGTGGCAGTTGTTGTGCGGCGCGCTCTGTACCAGTTGCATGTGTCCGCGGTTGGTCCCCGGGTCGTAATCCTCGACATGGTGCCAGGTATAGAAGGCCGGGGTGGCGGCGCGGTGGCTAGCGAAGTTGGCGGCGTTGGCATCGCCCATACGCCCGCCGGTATAGGCGATGAGCACTTTGGCGATTGACCACGGATCGAAGCAGGCATACCAATGAGGGGCCGGGTCGTAAGGAATGTCGTAGCGCTGCCCCCCCACGAAGATGGTCTGTACGCCCGGATAGCCCAGGCAGGTCGCGCCATACTTGTCCGGCTTCTTGGGTATGCGCGTTCCGTTGAGGATGTTCTCCAGGCTGAGGCCTTGGCGGTTCAGCTCCATTTCCTTTGCGTTGAAGGCCCCTCGGGTCATCATGCCAAGCGGGTCCGTCTTGGTGTTGGAGCTCATCATGGGCTGCACCGCGCCCTGCCCGCCGCCGCACTTGCCCCCGCAGCGGTCCTGGCACCGCCCCCCGCAGGAACTCGACGAGCGCCGGCCGCCGCGTGCCCGCTCAAGCGGCGGAGCGGCAATCAGCACCTTTAGCCCCATGCGTTCGGCCTCGCATTCCAGCGCGGGGTTCTGCACGATCGCCAGGCTGGACAGCGGGTTGTGCACCCGGCCGGCCCGCTGCTGCAGCACGTGAGCCAGCTCGTGCCCCAGCAACTGGCGGCCGCGCGGGGTGTCGGGGGCATACTGGCCGGGGGCGAACACGACGGTGTCGCCGACGGTGAAGGCCAGCGCGCCGATGGCCAAAGCCTGCGGCCCGACGTGGATGCGCACCGAGGAGAGGTTGGCGCCGAAAGTGCGCTCAATGTGCTCGCGCAGGGCGGGCGGTAGCTCCTGGCCGCGCTGGGCCGGTAGCGAGAAGTTGGCGGGCAGGGCGGTGGCGTCGCCGGCCGTCAGGTTGGCGGCGCGCGCCTGAAGCACCAGACCGGGAAGTATGGGCCGGCCGCCGGGGAAATAGCCTTGCAGGGCGTCGCTACGCCCCCGTGAGGGAGGAGGAAATCGCATCATCCATTCTCCACAAAAGAGGTTTTACAGTATTGATGTTATATCTTGCGGGATGAGGGCGCAACTCTGTGTTCCATTAGGGTCAGCGCTTCTGACATCAGGGCCGCCTGCAGAGGAGAGAGGCCTCGCCTAGACGGGGTGCCGTTAGTTGGGTGCTCGATGGAAGTGAGCTGGAGGAACTGGCCGAGGGGCAGGTTGGTGTGCCTTGGCGGAGGAGGTCGGCGGCGGTGTGGGGCTAGGCGGGGTGGTGGTCGTCGAGGGCACGGGAGGGATAGAGGGTGGCGCCATTCAGGGGAGATCAAGTGGGGCCTGGCCGGCGGTGCCTCCCTCGCTGTCGGAGAGGCAGAGGACGTTCGAGGGGTGAACTCGGGCGAAGTGAGGGCCGCCGGCGTGGCGGTTAAATTAAGGCCTCTCACCTGCCCGCCTGGATAGCGGGGGAGTGGCCGAGGGGGAAGGGTCCCCTGGCAGGTGGGGGGCTCCATGGTCGATCGGAGGAAACGGCTGGCGCATATCCGCGGCAGCGCGGCTGAACAGCCTCTGAGCGTCGTCGGCCCGGCGCCCCACCGACCCCGCTTCGCGCGGGATGATGCTGCCGACCTCGTGGTTCAAATTTCTACGGATTCAAGTGATCGGCAACACCCCCACCCATCCCCTCTCCGGCCAGCTCTCGCGGCGATGGCAACCTCCCCGCCACCCACCCGCGTCCCCGGAGTTCTCGAAAAGGCGCGCCCCCACCTGATCGCTGACGCACACGCCACCGCCCCGCGCGCCAGGCGGCCGCCGCGGTGGTAGCAGCCGCCGAGTTTCGTTTCCGGAAACGTTGCCTCCCGCAGCCGGGCGGGGACGGCGGCGCCCCGCCGACCACCCGCGCAAGGTCGATCCCACCGCGGCGACGGCAACGTCCCGGCCACCCACCCGCGTCCTCGGAGACTCCCGTGAAAGGCGCGCCCCCACCACTCCGCTGACGCACACGCCACCACCCCGGGCGCCCAACAGCCTGGGCGGGGACGACGACGCCATCCACCCACCCGCGCGAGGTCCGCCCGCCGGCGGGGACGACGGCCGTCTTTTGAAAAGGCCGGGTGGCCGCTCCGAAGCCTGCGGCCGTGAAAAGCCGTCCTCCGGTCCTCCGGCGCGTCCACCCAATCTCCCGGTCGCCCGCCCATTTGATGGGAGGGCCTGCGAGCCGTCTTGCCCCGACAGAGCAGCTCCGGGTCGGCGAACCACCCCCGGCCCGTCCGGTTCGCCGACCTCCGCTCCTCTGTCGGCTCAGCGATCGTGGTCCCCGCAGCTTTCCGCCCCGCAGATCGGCTCCGCGCAGGCGCTCCGCCGAACTGCTCCCGCCCTCTCTGCGCTCATCCTCTTCGCAGTCGGAGCCTCCATCCTGCAAGGCCGGGTGGCCGCCCCGAAGCCTGCGGCCGTGAAAAGCCTGCCTCCGGTCCTCCGGCGCGCCCACCCAATTCCCCGGCCGCCCGCCCATTTGATGGTGAGGGCCTGCGAGCCGCCGTGCCCCGCCGATGCAGCTCCGTGCGGGGGCGTACTCGCCCCATCGGCGGTAGAGCCATCGTGGCCCCTTCAGCTTTCCGCCCCGCAGCTTGACTCCGCGCGGGGCGCTCCGCAACCTGCTCCCGCCCTCTCTGCGCTCAGCCTCTTCGCCGACGGAGCCTCCATCCTGTAAGGCTGGGGTGTCCGTCCTGGAGCCTGCGGCCATGAACAGCTGGCCTCCGGTCCTCCAGGACGCACACCCCGATTCCACACCCGCCCGCCCATTTGATGGTGAGGGCCTGCAAGCCGCTGTGCCCCGCCGATGCAGCTCCGTGCGGGGGCGTACTCGCTCCATCGGCGGTAGAGCCATCGTGGCCCCTTCAGCTTTCCGCCCCGCAGCTTGACTCCGCGCGGGGCGCTCCGCAACCTGCTCCCGCCTCTCTGCGCTCAGCCTCTTCGCAGTCGGAGCCTCCATCCTGCAAGGCCGGGTGGCAGCCCCGAAGCCTGCGGCCGTGAACAGCCGGCCTCCGGTCCTCCGGCGCGCCCACCCAATCCCCGGCCGCCCACCTATTTGATGAGGAGGGCCTGCGAGCCGCCGTGCCCCGCCAGAGAAGCTCCGGCTCGGCCCACCCAGCCGCCCACCCGCTCCGCCGACCGGAGCTACTCTGGCGGTAGAGCTCTCGTGGTCCCCGCAGCTTTCCGCCGACGCAGCTTGACTCCGCTGACGCTCCGCAACCTGCTCCCGCCCGCTCGAGCTCCATCCGAAGGTGGGGAAGGCAACATACCCATGCGGAGTTCCCGAGAAGGCGCGCCCCCACAGAGGCGCTGGCGCAAAACCTACCACCCCGCGCGCCAGGCAGCCGCCGCGGCGATGGCAGCGTCCCGCCACCCGCGCGAGGTCCAACCAGCCGTGGGGATGGCAACGTCCCGCCACCCACCCGCGTCCTCGGATCTTTCCTCGCAGGCGCGCCCCCACAAGACGCTGCGCAAAGCCCGCCGCCCCGCGCGCCGGGCACCGCCGTGCGATGGCAGCACCCCGCCACCCGACCCTCTCAAGGTCCATTCCGCCGTGGGGATGGCGGCCGTGTTTCAACAAGGCCGGGTGGCCGCCCCGGAGACTGTGGTCGTGGAAAGCCTGCCGTCGATCCGCCGGTGCGCCCACCCAAATCTCCGTCCACCCACCCATCTTGATTTCCCCCACCCTCCGGCCCGGGAGCTGCCCGCCCCTGGCTCCGGCGGGGGCGGCTCCCCCTCCCGCCGGGCGAGGGTCCGATAAATGAACGACTTTATCCGACCCTCGCCCTGCGCCACTCCCCGCCTACGGGCTTCGCCTTAACATAATGGACTGCACTATGTTAACCAGGGGCGGGCACCTACCCGGGCCTCCCCCCGCAACAAGGTCCGCCAGATTGGCTCCTCTGGCCGATGGAGCCATGCCTTCGAAGCGCTGCGCCAAACTGCCGGGTTTATCTTGACCACCCCGCCCCGCCCACCCCCCTCCGGCCCCTGCAAGGGGCCTCGGCCCGACCCCCACCAGACCGCTGGTTTTAACCACCTTCCTACGGTTGCCTTTCTACAGGGGTTTGAACCGCCTTTTTCGCCCCCTCAAAATCGAGGAAAACCCAATCCCGGCGGGCGTTTCCGCGTCGCAGAAAACGAAACTCAGTTTCGTTTTCCGTGGTAGAGCCGGCCGCGGGGGGGTCTGGAGGACGGTTCAGTGCGAGCAAACTCAAGCCGGACAGGCATTTCCGCGACGCCGTCCGGTGTGGAAAACCACTGATCAGAACATGAGTTTTGGTCAGTCCGGCTTTTTGGTCGGGGGCGCCCTCTCCCGGAGGGAAGGGACTACGGGTGGGAGAGGGTCGGGGTGAGGGTCCGGGCGGGGGAGTGTCCGTCCGTGTCTCTCCCTCCGCTCAGGTGGCTCGTCCCGCGCCAGCAGCGGCGCCCCCTCCCGACCCTCACCAGACCACTGGTTTTAACTACCTTCCTGCGGTTGCCTTTCCACACCGGTTTGAACCAGCCTTTTTGACCTTCAAAATCGAGAAAACTCAATCCCGGCGGGCTTTTCCGCGTCGCAAAAAGCGAAACTTGTTTCGTTTTCGGCTGTTCTGGTGGGCGCGAGGGGGCTCCACGACGCTTTCTCGCCTGCAAATCATTGCCGGACAGTCATTTCCGCCAAGCCGCCCGACCGGGCAATCCGGTGATCAAAATGATGCTTTGGTCACTCGCCCTCTCCTTGCCGTCCGTGCCAGTCCGTGTCCCGTCCTCACAGCCTTCCCCCTCCCAAACACGCAGCGTACGCGCGACCGACATCAACATTCTTCGATGGCACTATTCCAATAAGCCAGTTGACCGCGGGAGTCGATCTGTGCTTATCTCTTGCAACTTTCCGCCAGTAAATGAGGAGTACCACTGGAACAGTGCCTGGAGACGCCCGGGGCGCTTGGAGGTTCGGAGCCGCCGGTGCCGATTGCCGATGCAGAACGACAAAGGCCCCGGCGAGATCACCCGGCTCCTCCAGGCCTGGCAGGGCGGCAGCGGCGACGCTCTGGACGAGCTCTGGCACATCCTCTACGGCGAGCTCAAGAGCCTCGCCCGCGGCGTGCTGCGCCGTCAGGGCCGAGGAGCCCGGGACGAGGCCACGAGCCTGGTCCACAAGGCCTATCTCCGCCTGCTCGGCAGCGAAGTGGACTGGAGCGATCGCCGCCACTTCTTCGCCGTCGCCGCCCGCGCCATGCGCTTCGTCCTCGCCGACGAAGCGCGTCATCAACTGTCCAAGAAACGCGGTGAAGGGGAGACGCTGACGCTCGACGGGATCTTGCCGGAGATCGCCGATCCGTTGGCTCGCCGTCCCGAAGAAGTCCTGGCGGTCCATCAGGCCCTGGTCAAGCTGGCCGGGATCCAACCGCGCCACGAGCAGCTCGTCGAGCTGCGCTATTTCGCCGGGCTGTCAGTCGAAGAGACGGCGGAAGTCCTCGAAGTCACGCCGCGCACCGTGGTCCGCGACTGGAAAACGGTCCGGGTCTGGCTCCACGGAGAGCTGAGGCCCATCGTGTGAACGAGCCGGCGGCGCCCTGTGGCCACCTGCGCCTGGACGAGGCCGTATTGATGGCCGCCGGCCTCGACGGCGCCGAGCGCGAAACCTACCTCAGCGACCTCGCCGCCAGCGATTTCGGGCTGGCCGCCGAAGCCCGCCGCCGTCTTGCCGCCGCCGAAAACCTTTCCGACTCGTTTCTCGCCACCCCTGCAGCCGTCCGACTGGCCGGCACCGCAGGCGATTCCGATGGGCCCGACGAACCGGCGCCGGGCGCGGCGCTACCGGCCGGCGAACGCTACGACCGGGAAATGCGTGGGCGAGGGCGGCATGGGACGTGTGATGCTGGCCTTCGACCGCCAGCTCGGCCGGTCCGTGGCGCTCAAGCTCCTCACCCACGAGGATCCGGCGATCCTGCGCCTCTTCCTCGGCGAGGCACGCGTCCAGGCACGGGTGCAGCACCCCAATGTGCTGGAAATTTACGACAGCGGCGAGCTCGACGGCCAGCCCTTCATCGCGATGCGCTACGTCGCCGGCGGCACCCTGGCAGAGGCTGGCGCCACTCTCTCGCTGGAGCACAGGGTACGGCTCCTCGCCCAGGCCGCCGAAGGGCTCCACGCCGCCCACCGCGAAGGCCTGCTGCACCGCGATGTCAAGCCTTCGAACGTCCTCGTCGAGCAGACGCCCGACGGCGACCTCAAGGCCCTCGTCACCGATTTCGGCCTCGCCACCGACCTCGGAGATGCAGACGCAATGGACGCGGTCGCAGGCTCGCCCCAGTACATCGCGCCGGAACGCCTGAGCACCTCGCCAGCCGCGGTCGACCGCCGCTCGGACATCTACAGCCTGGGGATCACCATCTACCGGCTGCTCACCGGCAAGCTCCCGTTCACCGGGCAGGACACGGTCGCCATCCTGCGCCAGGCCCTCGATCAGGATCTGCCGCCGCCGCGCCAGCGCCTGCCGACCCTGCCGGTGGAGCTCGAAGCGATCATCCTGCGCTGCACCGCCCGCGATCCCGACCAGCGCTATGCCTCGGCGCGGGCCGTGGCCGCGGACCTCCAGCGCTATCTCGACGGCGAGGTGGTCGAGGCCTACGCCGCCGGCCTCGCCTATCGCCTGACCCGTTTCGTCCTGCGCAACAAGCTCCTCGCCGGCCTGGCGGCTGCGGCAACGGCGAGCCTTCTCGTCGCCTCCGTGGCCGTGGCAGTCTTCGCGTTGCGCGCCGACGCGGCCAGGGAGCGCGCCGAGCTGCGGCAAGGCCAGGCCGAGCAGCTCATCCGCTTCATGGTGGTGGACCTGCACAAAAAGCTCGATTCCCTGGGCCGGCTCGACGTCCTCGACGACGTCGGCGGCGAAGCGATGAAGTACTTCGCGGCGGTGCCGGCGGAGGAGCTCAGCGAGGCCGAGCTCCTCCGCCGCTCGCAGATGCTCTACCAGATCGGCGACGTGCGCATCCAGCAAGGCGATCTGGCAGGCGCGGTGGCGCCGATGGAGGAATCGCTGGCCCTCGCCCGGCGGTTGGCCGAGCTCGCGCCGGACGACGGCGAACGGCTCTTCGCCCTCGGCCAGAGCCAGTACTGGGTCGGCTTCGTCCACTGGCAACAGGGCGACCTCACGGCGGCGCGAAAGCCCTTCGAGGCCTATCTCGACGTCTCCCGGCGCCTGGTGGAAAAGGACCCCGCCAATCTCACGTGGCGTTGGGAGCTTCTCCTACGCGCACAGCAACCTCGGCTCGCTGCTCCAGGCCGAGGGCCATCTCGATGCGGCGCTGGCACAGTTCCTGGCCACCCTCGCGAACGACAAGGAGCTGGCCGCGGCCGAGCCGGCGAACCGCGAGGCCCAATCCGAGATGGCGGCGACTCACAACACCGTCGGCGTAGTGCTCCAGGACCTGGGCCGTTTGACCGAGGCGGGCGAGCATCTGCAAGCGGAATTCGAGATCCGAAAGTCTCTGCTGGCGGCGGAGCCGGCGAGCTTCGAGCTGCGGGACCTCCTCGGCACCAGCCACAGCCGCCTGGGCATCCACCTCTCTCTCCTCGGAGATTGGCCGGCGGCTGCCGGGCATTTCGAGCAGGCGCGCGCCCTCTTCACCGCCCTCGTGGCGCACGACCCGGCCAACGCCTCCTGGCAGTTCAAGCTCGCCTGGAGCCACCTCCATCTCGGCAGGACCGCTTACGCCCGGGGCGACCTGGCCCAGGCCGGAACGTCGTTGGCTGCCGAACGGCGCATCATCGACGAGCTTCTCGCCCGGGAAACGCCTCACGCCTGGCGCCGCACCAAGGCGATCGGTCTCTACCAGCTCGCGCTCCTCCAGGTAGCCCATGGCGTGCCGGCCCGCGCCAGCCTACTCGACGCGGTGAAGATCCTCCAGGAGCTCGCCGCGTCACGGCATCCGGATCGTGACGTCCACCGCTGTCTCAGCCAATGCTACCTGCTGCTCGGCAGCCTCGAAGGCTCGCCGGCCGCCGCCAGGGCCGACTTCGAGCGCGCCGAAAAGACGATCGCTCCCTTCGCCCGCGGTGGCCGCGACGGCCGCCTGCTGGCTCCCTGGGCCGCTGCGCTGCGCTGCCTCGGCCGCCTCGAAGAAGCGCGCCCTGTGGAGAACACGCTGAAGGCTCTGAGCTACTCGGAGCCCGGGCTCTCCGGGCTCTGCCAGCACCAGGCCGGTGGCGCTCGATGAATCCCGTCCGCCGGTGTGTCCTCATTTTTCGGCGCCTTGCGATAAAACTGAGAGGATCCCGAATCCTCGGAGGCCCGCCCATCGGCCTCCGTGACGAAAGGAGAGCGACCATGATAGGCCTCATAGATACCCCCCATACGCCGAGCTGCATCGTCACCGTCTTCTTCGATCGACGCTACGGCCGTTTCTCGTACGCTTGTACCCACTGCTGTCGCGGCTGGCAAGTGGATTCCGGCGGAAACATCTATCCGCCTCCTCTTTCGAGGATCGTCCAATTCCGTACCAAGAACTGGTCGCTCGCCGAAGGCCCGCTCGACGCACAGAACCCATTCTTCGCAGGGTTCCAGGTTGCCGCGGCAGGCCAACCGCTGCCTTCGGTGGCAGAACACTGGTCCCTACCTTCAAGTGGTGAAGTTACGCCCGCCATCACGAAATGGCCAGATCAGAATGACGATAAAACGTCCCTGGTCACCCTCAACTTTGGAAGTCAGAGCAAGTGGATTTATCGACTGGCTGTCCTCGGGGCAGACAACCAGCCGATTTGGGACGACCCCAAGATCCACGACGACGGAAGCGATTGGTAGCAAGCCCTCTCATCTCCTCGTTCCCACCACGCATCGCCCTTCCCGAGCCGCCGTCAGGCGGCTCGTCGCGTTTTGCCGGCTGCTCGCCGCCCATGTCTCCTGCCAGCGGCGGTTTGCGATTAGAGGGGTGAAGCGCCTTACAACCTGTTCCTGAAGGAACAAAGGAGACGAACGATGAAAGAGCTCTCGAGATCGAACCCATGGCGAGCCGCCCACAGCCTTGGTCTGCTGGCACTGTCCTGCCTCCTCGCTGCCGCCCCTGCCAGTGCCGCGGACCGTACGGCCCTGGTGCTCAAGAACGCGACCGGCCAATCCGTACAGGTTGGGGTCATCCTGGCGGCTCTGGGAGGTGCCTGTCCGGAGAGCCATCCGCCGGTGACGGCCGATCAGCTCGCCGCGAGGGGCTTTTGCTCCCAGGTCACGAAATCCGAGCACCCACCCTACGCGGGGAAATGCCTTCTGACGATCAAGGCCAATTCTTCCGTCCGTTTTCCCGACATCCCGAACACCTGTCTCAGCGGCAACGTGACCTTCCGTGGCTATGCGACCTGCCCCACTGCGGCCTTCCCCACCGGCACCACGACCGCTGAGTTCACCCTCAACCCGGCATTCGGCGATGAAGCGGTCGACATCAGCCTGGTCAACGGCTACAGCGACAAAGTCTCGATCTCCATGCGTGGCGGGGAAGATTGGATCTACGGCCCGAGCGGGACGCCAATCAGCGAAATCTACAACCGGCCCCTGGGCCGCAACATCGGCAATCCCGGCGTCTACCCCAAGGACTGCACGGACTGCACCGGTCTGGTCGGCCCGGCGGTCTGCCCCGGTTTTCCGACGCAACCGGTCTGTCAGACCGAGCGCATCTGCAACGTGCAGCGCAATACCTACGGCGGCACGGTGACCATCACCCTGGAACCGTGACAGCGCTCCATTGGGGGACGAACCTTCGCCGCCGATGTCTCCTGTCGGCGGCGGTTTGCGATGGTGGGGGTAATGCGACGCAGCGCAGGCAGGATCATTCAGGAGGTTCTATCATGAAATCTCAAGCACCAGCACAAGCTGCACAGATCCAGGGACGTCACACCTCTCGACCGGCCTCCTCTTCGAAAACGAGGGCTAGGCCGTCTGATATGGATCACCGCTCCGAAACGGTGGCACAACGCCAGCGGCAGGAGATGATGGACTCGAGCCCGCGGGTGTCGCAGCTCAAAGAACGCAGCGACATGATCAACGGCAGGCCGCATGCTGTCGTCCAGAGGGTAGTTCGCGATGATTACATTCCCAACGTGGGTGTACCACATTTGCACATACATAAGGGGGGCAGTACCTTCACGAGCGTGACCCACAGTCACAAAAACCTCGTCTCTGGCGATCGTGAGTGGTTGAGTGCCATGAGGGAGGTGATCGCGGCGCTGAGTCAAGCCACTGATGCAAACTCCCAAGCGGTAGTGAAATATATCACACATAACTATCCTCACGCTTTGACCGGCGGTGGACCCTCAAAATCAGATGAATTAAGGATGAAGCTGGCCACGGTGGGCTACCACATCCCCGGGATCTATTTGGATATTGATACTGATGATGATGAAATCGAAAGAAATGAAAACGCAATCGACGAGCACTATTGGAAGCACGTCGGATTTTTGGCCTCTGAAACGGAAGACGGTCCGGAAGACGATTCGGATGAACTGTCATGAAATCTCAAGCATCAGAGCAAGCTAAACCTGAACGGTTACAGCAAGGCCATACCGCTCGATCGGCCTCCACCAGAAAAGCGAAGGCTACGTCGGCTGATGTGGATATGGCACAAAATCGCCCGCAAGTGATGGAGCTCAATGCGCGCAAGGACGTGATCGACAACAGTCCGCGCGTGGTACAACAGATGGCACTCGGCCACAGGCTCAACACCAGCCACAGTGCGAGTGGGGTGGTGCAGCGGGTGCTGTTTCCCGATTATAACGCCCAGCGTACACCTGACCAATTGCCCCCGGCTCTGAAACAGCTCCTTGCGAACGAATACACGGGCAATCCTGAAAACAAAAAAGATGTGCCAATTAGGCTATTGACGACAGAGGCACGAGACTGGTGGGCATCAAACATTTCTGAAGGCGTATCTGTGGGCGACACCGTTACAGTCGAGATAGAAGCCAAAGATTGGGAAACCTTGGGTGTCAAACCCGCGCTGCCGAACATCGAGATAGCATCAATGAGCAAAAGTTTCTTTGACCAGCAAACGGCCCTTATGACCGAGCTCAACAATATACCACAAGTCGCTGCTTTCATTGCAAAAAACCCGGGCAAGCCGTTGCGTATCGCAAGTTTAGAATTCGTACGGAATGGTGGCGGGCTATTAATCACCAATTGGGCTCTCAAGAAGATCGAGCCACAGGTTGCCTCGTCCGTACAAGAGGCATTTCTTCCTCCCGAGCTGGCCGGAATACGGCAACAAGTCCAAGCCAATGTGAACCAAACTCTATTCAGCGCCGGGCAGTTTCAGTGGCTAGCGGCCAACTGGGAAGAAATCAGTCGGACGCACGACGTCTATGTTGATGTTGACTACTACCCCAACCGGCTGCCTGATCGAAGTGGGGTTTTGCACAAAGACTCAGTGGGCGAGACACTGTTCGTCAACCTGACCTACAACAATGCCGACCAAGGTGTATCCCCCGAGTACGTCGCAGACGATCAGGGACATGCGGCCTACGAAGACCGTATGCCTCAGCCGGCCAAAAACCTAATTGAGAGGAGCCGTGCTGCCAATCGCGATGATGGCTCCATCAAAGGAGATATCCTACCAAAATATGGACGCGCCAGCTTCATTGACCCTGCCATTTGGCACGCCACTCCGTTCTATGACCACCGCATCCCGGAGGTGCAAATGGGCGATGAGCAGCACGTCACTTACGAGCAACTCGTGAACGGCCTCGAGAGCTCTAATCTCAGTGAAACGCAAAAGACAGTGGCGCGGGCTTTTATTAACAATGTGAAAATCAATGGCCGGGAGGTGAACACACTCTTGCAGAACTCTACCATCTCAGAGCTGCGATTTGATGACAATGCGCAGGGCACTTACGAGCAAATCGTGAACGAACTCAAAGGCTCTAGTCTCAGTGAAATGCAAAAAGCAGCGGTGCTGGCCTTGATTAAAACTTTGAAATTCGAGGGACGGCAGGTAAAAGCACTATTACAGAACTCTACCCTCTCAGAGCTGAGAATTGATGACAATGCGCAGGGCACTTACGAGCAAATCGTGAACGAACTCAAAGGCTCTAGTCTCAGTGAAATGCAAAAAGCATCGACGCTCGACTTGCTTAAAGCTCTAAAAATCGAGGGGCGGCAGGTAAACTCACTATTACAGAACTCTGTCATCTCAAATAGAGTTGATCACAATCAGCAGTACACTTACGAGCAACTCGTGAACGACCTCGAGCGCTCTGATCTCAGTGAAACACAGAAGGCAGTGGCGCGGGCCTTGTTTAAACATGTGAATATCAAGGGATCGCAGGTAAAAGAATTATTCCAGCAGAACGAACCTCTGCGTGTTGGTCACAGCACGCATGCCGACCCGAAGCAACTCGCACCCGGGGGACGTAGGCAACGGGCTATGAGCATCTATTTGAACCGGAATCTCGATGAATTAAAGAATTTGCAGCAACAGCGCGAGCAACCTCGTTCCTTCATCCGTACCTGGGTCATCCTGAGGCAGAAGAAGCAGACAGGTGTCGGCTGAAGCCAGCGGAGACTTTCGCCTCCGATGTCTTCCCCCGCCGGCGGTTTGCGATTGGTAAGGATGAAGCGACACAGCACAGGAGAACCGCGATGAGCGAGATTCGAGGCACGCTGGAAACGATCCGGAAACGGTTGAACGAATTCCTCTGGAACGCCACGCCGCGCGAAGGCGACTGGGTGGTTCTGTCCGACCTCGTCGATCTGGAGGGTAACCCCGTGGCCGAGGCGCAGAACAAGCTTGTCATATTCCTGGCCGGCATCCAGCGCGAAACCGCCATCAGCACCTACAACCCGAATGTGCCGATCGCCGGCAATCGCTTTGCACTCGTCGCGCCGCCTCTTTACATCGACCTGCTGCTGCTCTTCTACGCCAACTTCTCCGGCAAGAGCTACGCCGAGGGGTTGTCGACGATCTCGCGCACGATCGTCTTTTTCCAGCAGAACGCCTCGTTCACTCGCGACACCCTGCCGGGCCTCGATCCGCGGATCGACAAGCTCAGCTTTGAGCTGACCAATCTCGAGCCGGTCGATCGCAGCCATCTGATGGGCCTGGCCGGCGTGAAGTACCTGCCCTCGGTCTACTACAAGATGCGGATGATTCCCTTCGTCAGCGAGGCCATGCAGGCCGAGGTGCCTGCCGTGCAGGGCCTTCAGACGCCGGGAGGCGTCGCCGACCAGGATCCCGACGCGGACAGGGAGACGCAGCCTTAGGGCGTGCGAAGCCGATGCCGTCCAATCCTCCCAACCGCCGTGCCTTCGAGCACATCCTGGGCTCGGTGAAAGGTCGCGATGGGCAGAGACCCCAAGACCAGGCCCGGAAATACTTCTACGAGCTGCTGATGCAAGTCGCCATACGCCACAACTATTACAACGGCTCGCAGGACGTTTGCCCCGATTTCACGTGCCGGCCCACGCCCGCGTCGGCGGCGCTGATGAAAGACCTGGGCCTCCTCTTCCGAGCCGAGGCGGCCGGTTTTTCGGTCCTCTACGACGCAACCAAGGAGCGCGCGGAGGGCCTCCTCGACTACCTGCGGCGGCAGAGACAGAGAAACAAGTCCGATCAACGGTGGCAGAGCTGGACGCGGTTGACATTCACCCTCGCTCTCACCAACCCCTATTTCGTGAGCTTCACCGACATGCCGATCGGCACCAATCCATCGACGAAGAACCTCTATTACAGCAATGAGCAGGCTGTGGGCACGCCGGCCGCTGCGGTCCTCGATCCCGAAAAGCTCGAGAAGTGCCTGCGGGTAATCCCTGTCCAGTTGCCGGTGCCGGTGACCGAGACAGTGAAGAAGGTCCGGGTCCTCGACATCGCGGGTGAGGAGGTCCTTTGCAAGGACCGCTGCGCCGGGTGCAACGAGGTCTTCCTCGACTTCGCCGGTCTGCCCGAGGACAAGTCCACACTTCAGCAACTCGATGGCCAGACGCTTGTTTCGACCCAGGAGGTGATCTATCCAGGCCTATCCCGTTCCCTTCGTCCTGATCGACCTTCTGGTCGCCGCCCCGACGCAGGAGTCCGACGGGATCTATCCGGTGGTCGACCTGTCCTCGCAGGCGCAGATCGTCACTGTCCACTACCTTCTCCGCTTCGAAAGACGGTCGATCCAATGGCGCTACTACATCGTGGCGCCCACGCACTCCGGCTTCGAGGACCTGCGCATCGAAAGCCAACCCCAGACCGAGTTCCTGGGGCCGAGTCCAGTGATGCTGGCCAACGGACAGCCGGCCTACCGCTTTACTTCCAAGGAAGCGCTCCCGCTCATGGAGCGGTCGTTCTACAACTTCCGTCTCTGGGGCCGCCACGAACTGTCGGCGCACGAGCAGGTGCTCGTGGACCGCCTGCCGGTCGCGTCCAACCAACGGGTCGTGCCGTCGCGCTGTCGCCACGCGCCCGCCCATGCCGACATCTTCGTTTACATGTGACGATCGATCAACCATCAACACGAATGAGGTGACGAATGGCAACCAATATTTACAAGACCCCGGGCGTCTACGTGAAGGAGCTGCCGGCCTTCGCGCCCTCCATTGTCGGCGTGCAGACCGCCGTCCCCGCCTTCATCGGCTATACCGCGCAGGCGATGCTCAACGGCAAGCCGGTCAAGAACAAGGCGATCCCGATCGGCTCGCTCGCCGACTACATTGCGGTTTTTGGCGAGGACGCCCCCTCGGAGTACACCATCGCCCCGGCCACCACGCAGCAGATCGCCGCGGGGGCCTTCGATTTCAAGGTCATCGACCTCACGGCCGCCTTGCCCAAGACCGAATATTACGTCCTCAACCGGACCACGGAGTCGGAGTTCCACCTCTACAACAGCGTACGTCTCTTCTACGCCAACGGCGGCGGCGATGCCTTCGTGGTCTCCGTGGGGAACTACACGAATGGAGCCACGATCAGCAAGGACGCCCTGCTCAAGGGCCTGGCTGTCACCGAGGAGCAGGTCGGACCCACGATGCTGGTCGTCCCTGACGCGGTGCTGCTCCCTCCGACAGCGACAGATTCCGCCGCAGCAACGCCCTGGATCTCTGCGGACTTTCAAGCCGTGGTCAGGGCCATGCTGCTCCAGTGCCAAGCGCTGCAGGACCGCGTCGCCATCCTCGACGTCTACGGCACGCAGCATGCCACGAAAGCCAACTGGGAGGCGATCATCGCACAGTTCCGCGAGGACGTGGGCGACACCGCGCTCGACTACGGCATGGCCTACTTCCCCTTCCTCGAGACCTCGGTGGTGTCCGCCAGAGAGTTCACCTACAAGAACGTGGTGCCGCTCGGCCAACTGAAGACGATCCTCGGATGGGAGTGCCAGAACCTCTACGGAGACTACAAGGACCCAAAGAACACGCGGGCCGTGGCGGTGCACGCGGACATCGAAAACATGGGCACGGCGCCTGACGTCCAGAAGCTCAACCAGAACCTGACCGCCGCCCTGCCGCTGCTGCTCGACATCGAGCGCACCCTCGCCATCAAGAACAACACGCTCCCCCCGAGCGGCGGCATGGCGGGCGTCTACACCGTCGTCGACGCCACCAGGGGTGTCTGGAACGCGCCGGCGAACATCGTCCTGAACTCGGTGATGCAGCCGACGTTCCGGATCGATTCCACGCAGCAGGAGGACCTCAACGTGCCGGTAAGCGGCAAGGCTGTGGATGTCATCCGCGACTTCGCTGGCCGCGGCCCGGTGGTCTGGGGCGCGCGCACCCTCGACGGCAACAGCAACGACTACCGCTACATCCAGGTCCGGCGCACGCTCATCTACATCGAGCAGTCGATCAAGACGGCGATCAACCAGTTCGTGTTCGCTCCCAACGACGGCAACACCTGGACCAACGTGGTGTCCGTGGTCTCCGGCTTCCTGAAGGGCCTCTGGTCGCAAGGCGGCCTCATGGGAGCCACCGCGTCCGAGGCGTTCGGCGTGGAGTGCGGCCTCGGCAGCACCATGACCGGGCAGCACGTCCTCGACGGCTACATGATCGTCCAGGTCACGCTGCAGATGATCCGTCCCGCCGAGTTCATCGAGCTGTCGTTCATCCAGAAAATGGAAGGCGTCGCCTGAGAACCCTGAGAACCCCAATTTCTCACCCGAACGGAGGCATTATGGCAGGTGAAAAGCAGGACGCAATCTGGCCGTTACCCAAGTTCCATTTCGCGGTGCAGCTCGGAGACGACCAGGCGACCGTCAACTTCCAGGAGGTCGACGGCCTGGACAGCGAGACCCAGGTCATCGAGTACCGGCACGGCAACAGTCCCATTTACTATCCGATCAAGATGCCGGGGCTGGGCAAGGTCGGCAACGTGACCATGCGGCGGGGTATCTTCGTCAACGACAACGCGTTCTGGGCCTGGTACAACGAGATCAAGATGAACACCATCGCGCGCCGCACGGTGGTGATCAACCTGCTGGACGAGAACGGCGAGCCGAAACGGACGTGGACGCTCAACAACGCCTGGCCGACCAAGATCACCGGCACCGATCTGAAGAGCGAAGGCAACGAGGTCGCCGTCGAGTCGGTGGAAGTCGCCTACGAAACCCTGACGGTGGCCGCACCGTAGCGGTGGACGCCGGACCTGTCAAACCTTCAAACATGAAAGTGAGGTGCCTGTGAGTAACCCCCCTTACAAGACCCCCGGCGTCTACGTCAAGGAGCTTTCGGCCTTTCCGCCGACAGTGATCGGCGTGGCGACCGCGGTCCCCGGCTTCATCGGCTATACGGAGAAAGCGACGATCAACGGCAAGCCGGTCTTCAACAAGGCCATCCCCATAAGCTCGCTGGCGGAATATGACCAGATCTTCGGCAAGGGCATCAAGCCGCTGTATGCCATCAAGGCGGCCACCGAGGCGGATTACGACTTCAAAGCCGACACGTACTACAAGCTCGAGAGGAGCAGCCTTCCCTTCAACCTCTACGACAGCATGCGGCTGTTCTACGACAACGGCGGCGGCAGCTGCTACGTCGTCTCGGTGGGCTGCTACGGGCCGGGCGAGGGTTCGGCGGCCGCGGTCGCCAAGAGAGAACTGGAGACCGGTCTGGACGTCCTCCGGGAGCAGTCCGGCCCCACGATGATCGTCATCCCCGACGCCGTCAACCTGGCTCCGGACACAGACTACTACGACGTGGCCAAAAAGGCGCTCGATCAATGCGCCGAGCTGCAGGACCGGGTCGCCCTCCTCGACGTCTACGGTGCTCAAAACGTCAAGACCAGTGCCGAGCCGCTGCCAGTGATCGAGGATCTGAGGAAGAATGTCGGCAACGGCCACCTCAGCTATGGGATGGTCTACTTTCCCTTCGTCCAGGCTACGGTGTTTCCAGTCAGGGACGTCTCCTACACCAACGTGCGGACCTCCGGCGTGTTGTCGTCCGCCAACGGTGGCGGCGTAGAATTCGCCGCCGCCTCTTCCGACCCCTGCGCCGCTGCTGTCGCCGCCGCCCTCGCTGCCGTCACCCCACCCGTCCCGACTCGTCCCGGCGAAATCACTGTCGACCCTCCGTCCCTCGATCCCTTCCAAAACCTGAAGGAGGTTCTGACATGGCAGCGGAAGATGCTGTATGAGGCGGGGCGGGCGGGCGGGCAAGGTCCAGCAAGACATCGACAACATCGGCAAATCCGGGATTGACGACGCAAAGCTCAACCAGGACCTCACCGCCGCCCTGCCGCTCCTGACCGAGATCGAGTCCCTCGTGGCCCGCAAGAACAACGTGCTGCCGGCCAGCGCCGCCATGGCGGGGGTGTACACCGCCACCGACGAGAGCCGGGGCGTCTGGAATGCGCCGGCCAACGTCAACCTGCGCGCCGTCGAGTCGCCGACCTTCAAGCTGAACTACAAACTGCAGGAAGATCTCAACATGCCGGTGGACGGCAAGGCCGTCAACGCCCTGCGCGAGTTCCCCGGCCGCGGCACCGTGGTCTGGGTGCCCGCACCCTGGACGGCAACAGCAACGATTACCGCTACATCCAGGTCCGGCGCACGCTCATCTACATCGAGCAGTCGATCAAGGCGGCGATCAACCAGTTCGTGTTCGCTCCCAACGACGGCAACACCTGGACCAACGTGGTGTCCATGGTCTCCGGCTTCTTGAAAGGCCTCTGGTCGCAAGGCGGCCTCATGGGAGCCACCGCGTCCGAGGCGTTCGGCGTGGAGTGCGGCCTCGGCAGCACCATGACCGGGCAGCACGTCCTCGACGGCTACATGATCGTCCAGGTCACGCTGCAGATGATCCGTCCCGCCGAGTTCATCGAGCTGTCGTTCATCCAGAAAATGGAAGGCGTCGCCTGAGAACCCTGAGAACCCCAATTTCTCACCCGAACGGAGGCATTATGGCAGGTGAAAAGCAGGACGCAATCTGGCCGTTACCCAAGTTCCATTTCGCGGTGCAGCTCGGAGACGACCAGGCGACCGTCAACTTCCAGGAGGTCGACGGCCTGGACAGCGAGACCCAGGTCATCGAGTACCGGCACGGCAACAGTCCCATTTACTATCCGATCAAGATGCCGGGGCTGGGCAAGGTCGGCAACGTGACCATGCGGCGGGGTATCTTCGTCAACGACAACGCGTTCTGGGCCTGGTACAACGAGATCAAGATGAACACCATCGCGCGCCGCACGGTGGTGATCAACCTGCTGGACGAGAACGGCGAGCCGAAACGGACGTGGACGCTCAACAACGCCTGGCCGACCAAGATCACCGGCACCGATCTGAAGAGCGAAGGCAACGAGGTCGCCGTCGAGTCGGTGGAGGTCGCCTACGAAACCCTGACGGTGGCCGCACCCTAGCGGAGCACGACGATGGCGGCCGAGTACTACCCCCCCGCAGCGTTTAACTTCACCGTGAATATCCTCGGTTCGGGGACGGCTCTGTCCATGCTCACCGGCATCGACGCCAGCTTCCAGGAGGTCACCGGCATCAAGGCCGAATTCGGCGTGGAGGAGGTGGCAGAGGGAGGCGAGAACCGTTTCGTGCATCGCCTCCCTCTGCCGGCCAGATATTCAAACCTGGTGCTCAAGCGAGGCGTGGTCACCAAGGATTCGGTTCTCGCCGAATGGTTCGGGCAGACGGTCGGCTCTAGCATGTCTTTACCGATCATCACCCAGAACCTGCTGGTGACCCTGCTCAAGCCGGACGGCCTGCCGGCCATGGCCTGGATGTTCGTCAACGCCTGGCCGGTGCGCTGGGAGGTGGGAGCGCTCGACTCGCAGCGCAATGAGATCCTGGTCGAGACGCTGGAGCTCGCCTACAACTATTTTGAGCGGTTCAACCTCGGCAGCGGCCTTGCGGCCGCCACCAGGCTGGCCCAGGCCGCGGCGCGGCTGGTCTGAAGGAAAGGAGCGCGGCGATGGCACTGGAAGTCAGCGAGATCGGCATCCACATGCGGGTGAGCGACGCGGAGGCGGAGGAGAAAAAGGAGAAACGCGAGGAAGAGTCCACCGAGAGGTGCGGCGACGGCGAGCTCGACCGCGAGGAGATCGTGGACGAGTGCGTCAAGCGTGTCCTCAAGGCTCTGCGGAACCAGCGAGGGAGATGACAATGGGTTTTTCCGGCAGCCTCGAGAAGATGGTCATCACCGCCTACGAAAAGGGCGATTTCAAGAAGGCCCTGGGCGAGTATGCGGTGATGATCAATCCGGAGAAGTACACCCGGACCTACAGGATCTGTTACAACGACGTGCAGGCGCAGGGCAGCCCTGGCGGCTCGCCCAAGTTCAACAAGATGAAGTCCCGGGTGGTCCACCTCGAGCTGGTGTTCGACGGCACCGGCGTGGTGCCGAGCCCGCTGCCTGGAGTCGTCCCCTATGGCGAACACGGGATTACCCGGCAGATCGCGGCGTTCGAAGCCGTGGTGTTCGATTACTCCGGCAAGATCCACAGCCCGAAATTCCTGCGCCTGCTGTGGGGTACGTTCACTTTCCGCTGCCGGCTTACCAAGCTCGCCGTCACCTACACCCTGTTCAAGCCCGACGGCACGCCCCTGCGTGCGCGGGCTGACGCCGCCTTCCTCGAATACACCGACGAGACCGAGCTGGCCAAAAAGGCCAACAAGACCTCGCCCGACCTCTCCCATGTAGTGACCGTCAAGGCCGGAGACACGCTGCCGCTCCTGTGCTACGGCATCTATGGCAGCAGCGCCTTCTACCCCCAGGTTGCGCGCATCAACGGCCTCAACGATTTCCGGCAGCTCACCGTGGGCTCCGAGCTCCTTTTCCCGCCGCTCGGTGAGGAGCCGGCATGACCCCTCCCTCCCCCCTCGCCGGTGACACGCCGCTCACCAGCTTCACCGTCACGGTAGACGGCAAGCCGATCCAGAGCAGCTACCAGGTGATCTCCATCGATACGTGGAGCCACGTCAACAAGGTTCCGAAAGCGCGCTTCGTCCTGTTCGACGGCGACGCCGCCGAGAGCAATTTCCCGATCAGCGGGCTCAAGACGTTCCTGCCAGGCGCCAAGGTTTCGATCGCCGCCGGCTACAACCAGAAGGAGAGCGTGATCTTCCAAGGCGTGATCGTCAAGCAGGGGGTCGAGATCGACCGCACCGAGGGCTCGAAGCTGATCGTCGAAGTCACCGACGAGGCGATCAGAATGACCCTGGAACGCAAGAACGCCCTGTTCGAAAAGATCAAGGACGGCGATCTGATTGGCAAGCTGATCGCCGCCAACGGCCTCGCCAAAGACGTGGCGGCCACCAAGACCGTGCAGGAGACCGTCGTCCAGTACTACGCCAGCGACTGGGACCTGATGCTGACGCGCGCAGAGATGAACGGCCTGGTGGTGATCGTGAGCAACGGCAAGGTGACGGTCAAGGAGCCGGACACCCGCCAGAAGGCCGCGTTGCTGGTCACGTACGGCGATTCGATCTACGACCTGGAGGCCGAGATGGACGCCTCGACCCAGCTCGCGCCCTCGGCCATCAAGAGCTACACCTGGGACGTCGCCGCGCAAAAGCTGATCGAAGCCGGTCCCGGCACAGTGAGCATCGACGAGACGGGCGACGTGACGTCGGACGAGCTGGCCAAGGTGTTCAAGGTCAAGAAGCTCAATCAGCAGACCGGCGGCTCGATTGCGAAGACCGCGCTCCAGGACTGGTCCGCGGCGGAGCTCCTCAAGGCGAAGCTGTCGAAGATCCGCGGCTTCGTACGCTTCCAGGGCAGCGCGCTCGCGCAGCCGGGCAAGACCCTCGAGCTCGCAGGCCTCGGCCCGCATTTCCAAGGCAAAGCCTGGATCAGCTGTGTGCAGCACAACATCCGGAACGGCGAATGGCTCACCACCGCGGACTTCGGCCTGTCGGCGCAGTGGTTCGCGAGCGAGACGCCGGGCATCGCGGCGCCCGACGCCTCGGGCCAGCTCCCGCCGGTCAAGGGCCTGCAGACGGGGATCGTCAAAAAGATTGCCAAAGACCCGGAAGGCGAATTCCGCGTGCTGGTCTCCCTGCCGCTGCTCCAGGATGACGCAAAGGGTGTCTGGGCGCGCCTCGGCACGTTCTACGCCTCGAACCAGAGCGGCGCGGTCTTCTTCCCCGAAACCGGCGATGAGGTGATCGTCGGCTTCATGAACCAGGACCCGCGCTACGCCGTGATTCTGGGCAGTGTCTACAGCAAGAAGCTCGCGCCACCCTATCCGCCCGACGAGAAAAACGGCAAGAAAGCCATCGTCACCAAGGGGAAGCTCGAGATCACCTTCGATGACAAGGACAAGGTCCTGGAGATCAGGACGCCCGGCAAGCAGACGATCACCCTCAACGACAAGACAGGCGAGGTCGCGATCCGCGACAAGAACAAGAACAGCGTCGTGCTGTCGAAGAGCGGGATCGTCCTGGAGAGCGGCTCGAACCTGACGCTCAAGGCCAAAGGCAACGTCAAGATCGAGGCCGGCGCCAACCTCGCCGCCATTGCCAAGGCCAAGGCCTCGATGGAAGGGTTGCAGATCGAGCACAAGGCCAAGGGACAGTTTGTGGCCAAGGCGAGCGGCATGGCGGAGCTCAGCGCCTCGGGGCTGCTCACCGTCAAGGGCGCTCTGGTCAAGATCAACTGATGGAGACAATGGAGGTTCCCATGCCACCCGCCGCCCGCATCACCGATTTTCACCAGTGCCCGCTGTCGACCCCGGCCGTGCCGCCCATCCCGCACGTGGGCGGGCCCATCGTCGGCCCCGGTGCGCCGACCGTCCTGATCGGTGGCCTGCCGGCCGCCAAGGTGGGCGACCTCGCCATCTGTATCGGTCCGCCGGACGCCGTCATCAAGGGCTCGTCCACGGTGAAGATCATGGGCCTGCCGGCCGCGCGCATGGGCGACAAGACCGCGCACGGCAGCACCATCCTGCTCGGTTTTCCTCTCGTGATGATCGGCGGTTGAACGCGATGAAACTTCTCGATCGATCGATCCTCGGCACCGGCTGGGCCTTCCCGCCCACCTTCTCGCGCCCCGCGGCGAGCGTCGAGATGGCGAGCGACGACGTGGACGTCCGGCAGAGCCTCTGGATCCTGCTGTCGACGGCGCTGGGCGAGCGCATCATGCTGCCGCAGTACGGCTGCGCGATCTGGCAGCTCGTTTTTCGCAACGTCACCACCGGCTTCAAAACCCAGGTGGCCGAGGCCGTCCGCCAGGCGATCGTCGACTGGGAGCCGCGCGTCGACCTCGGCGAGGTCGACGTGACCTCGACGCCACCACCGCCGGGCTTGTCCTCATCTCCATCTCGTACACCGTCCGCCGGACTAATGCGCGGAGCAACCTCGTGTATCCCTTTTATCTCCAGGAAGGAACCCTGGTCGCGCAGGAAGGCTGACGCTCATGGACCCGCACGCCGGCAAGATCGTCCTCAACAGCGCCCCGAGCCAGCATGACCGCTGGCGCCGCGCGCTCGACGCCGCCTGGGCGCAGGTGGACGGCCGATCTCTTGCCGAGCTGCTCGACTTCGCTGTCCGGTTCGGCCGCCTGGTCCAGTTCTACGACTTGCGCGACCAGCCGGACGGCGATTGGGTCGAATTCTTTCTTGCCGATCCCACCATGGTCCTCGCCTCGATCGGCGCCGCGGACTTTGCGGGCCGCGAAGCCGCTTTCGCCGCGCTCGTGCGGGAGACGGCGGCCGAGCGCTCGTTCGAGCGCAAATTCTCGCTGCTGCGGGAGGTCTTCGCCGCCGTGCTCGCGCTCGCCCGGCAGAGCGACGGCTGGCTGCGCGCGCTCGCCTGCTCGCCGCACAGCGAGGCGGCGCAGAACGCTCTCCAGGAGATGGAAGCAACAATAACTGGCGGCGTTGGCGGCCTCGGCCAGGCCCTGCGCCGGCTCAAGGCTTTGACCTGGGGGCCGCCCGGCCGGCGGCCCTGGGACAGCCGATCGGTCTCGACTACTGCGGCTTCCTGCCCCTCTGGGACCTCGATTTCGTCGGCCCGGACAGCTCGATCTATCCGGCGCCACCGGCAACCGCAGGATCGATCACGCCCTACCGCAGTCACGGCGCTCTTCCACACCCTGCTCGACGGCAGCGCGGACTTCCAATCCTTCGCCCGGACGGCCGTCCCCGCCACGCTCGCCGAAGGCTGGCACAAGCCGCAGATCGCGCTCTACATCGCCTTCGCCGATCTTCCGCACGGCACAGGTGGATCAACACCCTCTCCTCCCGCTTTCTCCGCTTCTACTATGACGACGTCCTCCGAGCGCGCCGCCTGCCGGCATCCCCGACAACGTCTACCTGACCTTTACGTGGCCGAAGACGAAACACGGGCCAACGTCCCCCAGGGCACTCTCTTTCCGGCCGGCCAGGACGCCGGCGGCAACGACGTCCTCTACGCCGCGGACCGCGGCCTCACCGTCACCGCCGCTCGCCTCGACCGGATTCGCGCCCTGCGCGTGCTCTCGGACCCTCTCCTCCCCGGCTCGCCGGACGGCGCCATTGTGAACCGCCAGATCCTCACTGCCGAGATCGTGCCGGGCGGCGAGCCCTGGCCCACCTTCGGAGGCACGGCGGCCGGGGCCGAGCCTGCCGCGCTGGGCTTCGCCCTCGCCTCCGAGTACCTGCTGCTGACCGGCGGCGAGCGCCACGTCAAGATCACCGTCGTGGGCGACACCGAGGCCGCGAAAGAGACGCTCCGGCTCCTGCTGGACACCGACGACTCCGCTACGGCCCAGGCTTTCCGGGACGTCCTGAAGGGAGCCTTCGCGATCGATCTCTCCACCGCCGCCGGCTGGTTCCGGCTCGACGACTACGAGGTCCTCACGCCCGAGTCCTGGGACGGATTCACGCTCGCCTTCGATCTGCCGGCCGCCGTGCCGTCCATCGTGCCCTTCGCGCCGGAAGACCCCGCGCTCGCAGGAACGAACCCTGATCCGGCCCTGCCGACCTTCGCGGCTTGGCTGCGCCAGCAGCCGGTCACGCTCACCCGCTCGAACGGTACCAAAGCCGAGGTCTATCCGCTCTCGCTCCTCGACGGCATCAAGGCCGCGTCCTTCGAGATCCGGACCGACGTCACCGGCCTGCCGGAGCTGGCCCTCGCCAACACCGACGGCGAGATCGATCCCAGCTCGCCTTTCCCCTTCTTCGGCGCCGTGCCGGTCCGGGAATCGTACCTGGAGATCCGCCACGCGAACTCTCGCCAAGGTCCCCAAAAACCTGAAAATCACCGTCCGCTGGTTCGGCCTGCCGCCGAACAACGACGGCTTCAAAGGTTGGTACCGCGACTATGTCCTGGACCTGAACCGCAAACACGACTCCGATCTCTTCAACAACGCCCGGTTTTGCGGCGTTTGGAGCATCCGGAAACCCGGTGCCTGGACCCTCCAGGCTGCCCCCTGCTCGGAGCCACCGTATCTTTTCCGCACGAACGACTGCAACGCATCTCCTCCCGAACCGGACGGCAAGCTCTGCGACGCCACTGTCTTCGACCACCTCGAGGTCCGCACCCATACCGTGCCGCCGTATTACGACCCCGCCGCGAGCGCCATCCGGCTGGAGCTGACCCAGCCGAGCTACGCCTTCGGTAACGACCTCTACACCCTCAACGTGCTCCACGCGGTGATCGAAGACCTTCCCGACGTCTGCCCGAAGCCGAACCCGAAAAAAGCTCAAATATCCCAACGAGCCGTGGCTGCCGCAGGCGCAAAGCGTAACCCTCACGTATTCGACCTGTTGCACACTCGGAGCCGGCGAGCCGTCCAACGGCCGCTTTTTCCACCTCCTCCCCTTCGGGGGCTTTCGGCCGGCACCGACCGGCGTCTCCCTGTTGCCGCAATTGCCCGAGCCGGGAAACCTGTACCTCGGCTTCTCGGGCCTCGCGCCGGCGCAAAAGCTTAGCCTGCTCTTCCAGATGACGGCAGGAGGCAATGCATCGGGCCTGCCGCCCGTGGCCTGGAGCTGCCTCTCTGCCGACGCCGCCAATCCCTGGCAGCCTTTAACGCTGGCGGAAATCCTTTCCGACACCACGAACGGGCTGGAGACTTCCGGCATCCTTACCCTCGAGCCTGCCGGCCTTCAACCCTGCAAACGACGCCATCCTTCCCGGCGGCCTCCGGTGGCTGCGCGCCGCCGTGGCACAAGACCCGGGTTTCCCTCGCACGGCCGGCATTATCCTCACGTGCTGACCGCGACCCGGCAGGGCGGCGGCAGCTCGGGCGAGCCGCTGCCGGCCCACACCATCACCTCCTCGGTCCAGGACCTCGCGGGCATCGCCGCCATCGATCAACCCATGGAGTCCTTCGGCGGCCGGCCACCGGAAGACCGGCGCAGCCTTGACATCCGCCTGGGCGAGCGCCTGCGCCACAAAGACCGCGCCATCCTCGCCTGGGACTACGAACGCCTGGTCCTGGAGCGCTTTCCCGAGGTGTGGAAGGTGCAGGCCCTGGCCCGCAACACCGTCCACGGCAACGCCCCCGGCGACGTGCTGGTGGTGGTCGTTCCCGGCGCGGAAAGCCGCAGGTGCAGGACCCCACGACACCGCTCGCCCCGGCCGACCTGCTCCACCGCCTCCAGGCATATCTGGAAGCCAGGACCAGCCCCTTCGTCCGCCTCCACGTGGTCAATCCCCAATACGTCCGCATCCAGGTGACCGCCACCGTGACCTTCCAACGACGACGATCCGGGCGCAGACATCGCAAAGCTCAACGCCGACCTCGTGCAGTACCTCTCGCCCTGGTACGACGACGCGGCATGCCGCAAAGGAAGGACACTACGCCACGGAGGACGAGATCTCCGAATTCGTACAGACCCGGCCGTACGCTGGCCGCCCTCGAATCGATCGCGTTTTCGTACGACCCCCCGGTGAGGCCGGAGTGGTATTTCCTCACCTCGGCTGCCGGGCATGTAATCATGACGCCTCACGGGCCGGCAACGGGACTCTCATGACTGAACCCGTCGCCCGTCAATCCGCAAGAGCCCTTGAACCCGGGCCTCGACTACGCCTTTCTCAAGGCTGAAGGCACCTGGATCGTCCCAGCGTCTCGCGGGCGAGGTCTGGACCGATTACAACGGTCGGGTCCGGGCGTCACCACGCTCGAGCAGCTTTGCTATGCGCTCGCCGACTCCTATCGCGCCGAGCTGCCGCTGGAAGATCTGCTCATCGATCCAATCACTGGCAAGATCGACCCGCGGCGGCAGGCGCTGTTCCCCGCCAAACGGATCTTCCCGTGCAATCCGGTCACGGAAAACGACTACCGCAAGCTCATCGTGGATCGCCTTCCGGAGATCGCCAACGTCTGGCCCACGCCCCACAAGTGCGGGCACCTCCAAACGTTGCGTTCAAGGCCTCTGGGATTTCGGGCTACTACATGCAGAGGCTGGAACCGGAGTGCCCGCCGCCGGGAGAGCGCCGAAGCGGAAGTAGCGCGATGAGGTGCGGCGCCTCTATTGCCGCCACCGCAACCTGGGCGAGGATGTCCGTTCCATCCGTGTCCTGCAGCCGTACGCATCACGGTCAAGGCCGAAGTGAACATCCTGGAGACGCCCGCCCGCAAGACGAATCTGCCGCGGGCATCCTCTTCAACGTCGCCAATTTCCTCGCTCCCGGAGTTGCGCCGCCAGTCGTTGAAAAGCCTCGTCGACGCAGGCGTACCCCCGTCCGAGGGGGTCGACGGTCCGCTGCTTCACAACGGTTTCATTGCGAACCAACAGCTTCAGACCCAAGGCGGAGACGATCCCGGTGCAGGACAACGTCCGGGTCATCGCGCGCAGCGCGGGAGTCGCCAGCCTCCGTGGCGTGAAGATCACCGTGGCCAACGACTCACGGGCCTACAGCGGAAACGATATAATCTTAGGTGCCGCGTCGGAGCATCCTTCAGCTCGACGCCCGGCCGAATGGAAAATGCAGTAGCTTCAGCATCAAGCTGTACAGGAACGGCATCGAGATCCAGCCGAATCCGGCGCGGGTCGAGCGGGAGTTCGCCAGGCTGTGGGCGGACCAGCGGCGCATCTACCCCCTGGCCGCGGAATATGTCGAGTATGCCGGCTTTCCCAAAGGAAAATACCACGACGTCACGCGGTACTACTCCATCCAGAATCAATACACCAACGTCTACGGCATCAACGCCTATGGAGTGGCTGGTGATGCCACGGCCGCGCGCAAGGCACAAGCCAAGCAACTGAAGGGTTATCTGCTCGTCTACGATCAGTTGATGGCAAACTTCTTCGCCCAACTGGCGCACGTCCGGGACCTCTTCTCCACCGCGGAGGACGCTCCTAGCACTTATTCCTATCCAATACCTGGACCGCGCGGTGCCGAACATCGAGCCGCTGCTCGTGGGGGGCGAAGAAGGGATACCGGCGCGGCCTGCCGGAGATCGTCCAAGGCCAGGGCTCCTTCGTCGCGCGGCGCAGCCGGTTCCTGGATTTTCTGCTGGCGCTCTATGGCGAGGACCTCGATCGCTCTTCCGTCTTGGGACCTCACCCCGTGCGGCGAGGAGGACGCCGACACGGGCGGAGCCTTCTCAATGCGGGCGAAGCGGGCCCTGCTGCGGCACCTGACCGCCAGCACCCACAATCGGGGCCGGGGGTTCGATTATCTGGAGCGTCCCTCGCGCGGCAACGTCGCCGGCCTGGAGATCAAGAGCCGGATCCAACTCGGCATGAGCGCCTTCGATGCGCAGCAGCACTTCCATGCCGTTGAGCACAACCTGCTGCGCTTCGGCCGCTTCCGCAATGCGGACCCCGCCTTCGTCTACAGCTTCACCATCACCGTCGTGCTCTCGGCGCCGCCGGACAGCAACGAGGACTACCGGCGCTTCGCCCGCGAGGTGATCCGCGAGTATCCGCCCCCGCATGTCGTGGTGGACGTTTGTTTCCTGAGCCCTGAGCAGATGTGCGACTTCGAGAGCCTCGACCGGGCCTGGCGTTGCGCCTTGCGCGAGCAGGACCGGCGACGGATCATCGACACGTCCGCAGCCCTGCGCCATTTTCTGCAAGAAAGGAGAGAACCCTGATGTGCTACGCATGTGAGCATGCGGAAAAAGAAGAAGCGCGCCAGCTGGCCAAGCGAAGCACTCAAAGGCACCCCCCCGCAAGCCGCGGAGGTGCAGAGTCCCAAAGTGAGCCAGCTCGCGGCTTGGGAAGAGGCGGCGAATCAAAGCCGTGGCGTCCAGAACGCCCTTCAGCTCCGGGAGGCGGTGAACAGCACGACCGGAGCCGAAAGTTCGACTGGCCTGAGCGACGGTCTCAAGACCGGCCTGGGCACCCCTCGGCATGGACCTCTCCGACGTGCGGGTTCATTACAACTCGCCCAAGCCCGCGCAAATTCAGGCCCATGCCTACACCCAGGGCAGGACATCCACGTCGCGCCGGGACAGCAGCGACACCTGCCGCATGAGGGCCGGCACGTCGTGCAGCAGATGCAGGGCCGGGTGCGGCCAACGATGCAGGTCCGAGAGACAGCGATCAACGACGATGCGGGCCTGGAACGGGAGGCGGAAGTGACGGGGACGAGGGCACTGCGAGGAAAGAATTGAGCGCTCATGAACCCCTTCCACCACACTCTCCGCCACCAGACCCTCGACCTTGAGACCCCCTCGCAGGCCGTAGCACTGGCCCTCCAGCCGCGCCTCTCGGACTTCAACCGCCGACGGGCCGCTGCCCGTGATCGAAAGGGTTTTTGACGAGATCGACGTGCCGGGACGACAGGCGCGGATCGCGAAGCTGAAAATCGACCTCGGCACCGTGCCGTTTACCGGGTTCGAAGAGGCGGTCGTCGAGCGGCTGGAGGTGGAGCTGCGCCGGTCTCTCAAGGCGGCGCTGGGGGAGATCGGCGAGGAGGCCACGGAGGCGGGCCATTCGCGGTCCGAGGAGGCGGTGCAGCGCGAGCTGCTGGAGCACTTTCTGCTTCGCGGCACACTCCCCTTCTGGGTGCCGGAGCGCTCGGCTTTCTCGCTGGAGGAGCTGGTGCTGGAGATGGCGGCGAGCGATCCGGAAGGGATCGTCGAGGTGATGCTCCGGCTGGGCCGCGAGACGCGGGTGCTGGAGCGTATCGTGCTCCAGCTCCGGGAGCGGGGGCTCCGTGAGCTGGTCCGCCTCCTCGCGCCGGAGCACGCGGCGCTCATCATCGCCTACATCGGCCACATCCGCGAGGCCCACCGCGGCGAGCCGGTGGTGCCGCTCTCCGAGCGAGCGTTGTCGCGCGTCCTCTGGCTGCTGGCGCAGGCCTATCTGGTGCGCGATCCGGGCTCGCAATTCAACCGCCGGAGCTTCGTGCGCTCGGTGCTGCGGGGCATCGCCGCTCGCGAGGGTCTGGACTATGCGGACGTGCTCGCGGCGCTGCGCCAGGGCCTGGATCGGACGGCAGCCCGACGCTCCGTTCGCTCTTCTCTGCCGGCCGTGGTGGGCGACCTGGTGCGCGAGCTGGGCCTGGGGCGGGTGTAAGGCCCCGGCGGACGCGGAGCAGCTCATCTCCGCCTTCCACAGCGAGCCGGAACGGCGCTCGGAGCTGGTGGGGTCGATCCCGCAGGCGCTTTTCGAAAGCGCGCTCGACCGCCTGTGCCCGACGGAAGCCAGGACGCTCAAGGCGCTGCTGCACCTCTTCGCCCGGATTCCGGCGCCCTACCGGCCGCGGCCCGAGGAGCGCGTCCGCCGTGCGCTCCTCGGCGAGGCCCTGCTCGTTCACGAGGGAGCCAGGCTGATGGAGGATTCCTATCACCGGCTGCTCAAGGAGCTGTTCCCGTCCCCTCTGCCCGCGGTGGTCGAGCGCTTCCTGCTGCGCGAAGCCGTGGGCGGGCCGGCCGGCGACGAGACGTTCCTCGCGGCGGTGCGGACCGCGGGTGCCCGGGGAGGCCGGACGAGACGGTGGGCGCCGCGGACTTCCTCGCCCGCCATGCGGCGGACCGGCGGCTGCGGCAGCGGTGGATGAAGCTCCTGCCCGAGCCCGCCCTGGAGCGGGTGGTCGAAAAGCTGGCGCCGCGGCGGCACCGCGCGCTGCTCGAAGCCGCCGAGGTGCTGTCCGCGGCCTGGGGAGAGACAGCTCCGCCCGGCCATCCGGCGCTCACCGGCCGGCGGGCGTTCTGGAGCTTCCTGCTGGAGGTCCTGGCCCGCCGTCCAGGGAGGGCAGGTCTCGGTGGAGCGGCTCACCGTGGAGTTCTTCGAGCACGTGGCCCGGCGCTACCGGGGGGATGCGTCCGCGCGTGCCACAGCCGGCGCGAGGCTGTTCGAGAGCGCCGGCCGGCGGGCGGCCGCGGGCGGTCATGCGCGCCCGCAGCCGCTCTGCGGCACGGCCGGCCGCGCCTCCTGGCGCTCTGGAAGCCGCCGGCCCGCAAGCGGCGAGAGAACCGGCCTCCGGTACGGCAGGCGAAGGCCGGGGACGAGGCGGAGCCGCTCTATGTCGACAACGCCGGCCTCGTGCTGGCCGGGGCCTTCCTGCCGCACCTCTTCAAGATGCTGGACCTGCTGGGCGAGGACGCGGCAGGCAAGGTCCGACTGCGCGATGTTGAGACGGCCTCGCGCGCCGTCCATCTGTTGCAATATCTGATCCATGGCTGTACAGCAAGCCCGGAGCCGGCCCTCGCCCTGAACAAGATCCTCTGCGGCCTGCCATTGGAGTCGCCCGTCGCGCTCGAGATCGCGCCGACCGAGTGGGAACGGGAGGTCTGCGATACGTTGCTGCGCTCCCTGCTTGCCAACTGGACGATCGTGCAGAACACCTCGGTCGCCGGCCTGCAGGAGACCTTCCTGCAGCGCGAGGGACGGCTGGAGAGGACGTCCGAGGGCTGGAAGCTGCGGGTGCAGCGCAAGACGGTCGACGTGCTGGTCGACGAAGTCCCCTGGAGTCTGTCCATGATCTTCCACCGCTGGATGCCGCAACCTCTTCAGGTAGCATGGTGAGCCCATGAGCACAGACGACCTTGCCGGTCTGACCGCGAACGCCACGAATGCCGATGTCATCGAGCGCGAGATTGCCTGGTTCCGGGCGGTCCTGGAGCTGCGGATGAAGCTGCACGCCGGGCAGGAGGAGGTGACCGGCGATCCTCTGGAAGCCTTCGCGCCGCCGCCGCTGCCGGCGGCCGGTTCCCCCTATGCGGACGTGGTGCACCGGTTCGGCCTGGGAGCGGCCGGGCGGCTGGTGCTCGTCCTGAGCTTCATCCCGCACATCCGGCCGGACGTGCTCGACGTGTTCTTCATCCAGAACCGGGCGCTCGACCGCCGCTTCACGGAGTTCGGCGGTCTGACCGGAGTCTCGCATGGCGGCTTCCTCCCCTCGGCGGAGACCGCCCTGTTCCTGCTCGCCGGCGAGGACGTCGCGGCACGGCTGCGCTATTACGAGCTGTTCAGCCACGAGCACGCTCTCTATGTACACAACGTCCTGCGGCTCGATCACCGGCACCAGGACGAGCCGTGGCATTCCGCGGGGCTGCAGCTCACCGCCGAATATGTCGAGCGGCTCACCACCGGGCGCTCCTACCAGCCGCCCTTGAGCCCGGAGTTCCCGGCGCAGCGCATCACCACACCGTACGAATGGGACGACCTGGTGCTCAATCCGCCGTCGCGCGACGAGGTCGAGGACATCCTTGCCTGGGTGCGGCACGAAGAGACGCTGATGAACGGGTGGCAGCTCGCCAAACGGTTGAAGCCGGGCTTCCGTGCCCTTTTTTATGGCCCGCCCGGCACCGGCAAGACGCTCACCGCCTCCCTGTTGGGCAAGGCCACGGGCCGCCCCGTCTACCGTGTCGACCTGTCGAAAGTCGTCTCGAAATGGATCGGCGAGACGGAGAAGAACCTGGCGAGCCTGTTCGATCACGCCCGGCACCAGGACTGGATCCTCTTTTTCGACGAGGCCGACTCGCTCTTCGGCCGGCGCACGGAGTCGCGGGATGCGAACGACCGCGCCGCCAATCAGCAGGTGTCGTATCTCTTGCAACGCATCGAGGATTTCCCGGGCCTGGTCATCCTGGCGACCAACCTCCGCTCGCACCTCGACGAGGCCTTCGCCCGGCGCTTCCAGGCCATGGTCCATTTTCCAATACCTGACGCCGAGCAACGGCTGCGCCTGTGGGAGGACAACTTCAAGGACAAGCCCTACCGTCTCGCTGCCGGCGTGGACCTGGGCAAGCTGGCCCGCGACCACGAGCTGGCGGGCGGCAGCATCGTCAACGTGCTGCGCTATGCCTGCCTGAAGGCCGTGGTCCGCGATCCGCAGGAGATTCGCGCCGCCGACCTGTTCCAGGGTGTGCAGCGGGAGATGTACAAGGAGGGCCGGTTCCTCTCTGCCTGAATACAAGACTCCGGCCGTCCGCTCCTGCTGGTCTTTGGGGTGGTCTTGCCCTCCTTGAGGTCCGTGCTCGTCCGTCCCTTCTCCCTCCCCTCGCGGGCTGGCGCCTCGCGCGCGAAAAGGCTTATCTTTCTGAGACTGCCTGTTCAGTATCCAGGTTGAGAATGAGTAGATAGATGCGCGCACGCGCGCGCGGACGGTGTCCGCCACCGTCCGGAAACCGTTCTCCGAACCCCTCCTGCAGCCAAATCCACGGAGACGCGAAAGTCCTTGCCCTCTCTCCAGAGCCTCCCTCCGGCCGGGGACTTTTCAAGCACCTCCTCATCTGCCCGGAGCTTGGTCCGCTGCCGGGGTCATCCGTATCGGCGCCGCGGCGCTGGCCGAGTCCTTGGAATGGCCTCCGGAAGCACTCCTCGACCGCTCTGCTGAGCTGCTCCCCGAAGGCTTGGTCCAAGTCGATTGGAAAGCTGGCCTGATCTTCCTGACCAACGGCATCCGCTACAACCATCCCAACAACCCGAGCCAGATCGCCGGCTGGTCCAGGCATTGGCGCTCCCTGCCCGATTCTCCCCTCAAGATCGTCATCTGGGAGAGATACCTCGCTCACTGCAAGGCAGACGCCGAGAGGCGGAAACGAGAGATCCGGGCCGGCCAGAGAGACAAAAAGCAAGACCCCGAAGCCCTGCTCAAGGCCTTCCTCGAAAACATTCCGGCACCGCAGGGCGCTGCCTTCGGCCCGCGTAGCGATCTCGGGATGCTACCCCCCGCCACCCGCCCTACCATCTCAGCCGCCACCTCCTGCAGCCCCCTGGGCCGCCGTACCGATCGCGGGAGAGGATCTCCTCGCCCCTCTGGCCGAAGCCCTCCAGCCCGCCCACCCCCGGGGGCTCGCCGGAGGCACCGACCTCCAACGCCTGCCTCACGTCCTCGGTCACGACCTAGCCTCCCTGGACCGGAGGCCGGGCGCCTGGGACGCCGTCCTGCACGGTGTAGGAAACGCAGGAAAGAGCATGCTCGCCGCCGAGCTCCTCTGGCAGAGGCTCCCGCACGTCCAGACGGCCGCCGAGTGGCGAGCCTCCCAACTCGTCGATGCCCTCTTCGGCTTCCTCGGAGAAGAGACCAAGACCCGGGCCCACCAGGACTGCATCGCCGATCTCCTCGTGATCGACGACCTCACCCACGTCCTAGGAGACCGGGGGATCGCCTGCCTCTACAACGTCATCATCGCTCGCCAGGAAGACGACCGCGCCACCATCATCACCCTCGACGAACCCCTCCTCGCTTTCTGCAAACGGCACTGGGACATTGGCTCGACCCTGACCCGCGGCACCATCCCGGTGCCCTTCGACCAGACCTACAGAGAAAGGACGAGGCGGAAATGAAAGGCTCAACTGCGCCCCGGAGAGCAACCTGCTCTCCGGCGGCCCGTTCAACCTTCCCCCACCCAGCCCGGCGGGGTAAGAGGGGAGAAGGGGACGGCTCCCGCCGTACACCCCTTGCGTCCGGAGCAGCTAGTGCCGCCCCTGCACGTTGTCCAGGCGGCCATGCGACCCGCAGAGGCGCAAGCACCGCCCGAAGCACCGGAATCCCTCGGGGCTCCGCTGAGCTTTCTCAGGGCGCCTCGCCTTACGAAGGCGTCATAACCCTCTGGATCTAGAGAAAACCAATGAAAAACGTCAGCAGACCGCAGCAGCCCTTAAGAGGGCCGGCGTGATTGGGCTGCCTAGGCGGTTTGAGCAGGCTCCACCCGAGCCGTCTCGCCGTAGAAGATGCTGCGCAGATGGGCGTCCCAACGCAGTCCGGCCGCCCACTTCTCGGCGTCGTAGTCATAAAGGTTGCAGTGGATCGTCTCGATGGTCCCATCGCTGTGGTTGACCAGACGCCGCCGGACCTCCTGTGGCACCCCAAGCCGAGCCATAGAGGTGAGGAACGTCGTCCGCAGATTGCGCGCCACGAAGGGAAACCCCATCTTGGAGGCGACCCGCGCACAGAAGGTCCCGATGGACAACGCACTGAGCGGCCGGTCCTCCCGCCGATCGCTGGCGAAGACATACGGCCGCCCGGCAGTCAGCCTTTCGACGCGCGGCAGCACATACTCGCTCCACAGCGGAACCAGCGGCACCCGGTGATCCCGTCCCGTCTTTGTGTACCGCCGCCGCCCGATGTAGCCCGGCAGATTCCACCACTGAGCCTCCAGGTCCTGGCGGCGCATACCGACCGTTTCGGTGGTGCGTTGGCCCAACGAGAGCCGCGTCAGCACCACCAAGGTCAACAAATCCCTGCTTGAGGTGAACCGCCCGTTGCGCCGGGACGCCCGTTGGCCGGCCGCCGGATGGTCGGTGATCTCCAGGAGCGCGAACCACAACGTCCGGAGCTGGTCGTCGGCCAAGCTCCTGCGCTGCGGAGGCTGCGCCGGCTTCGGATAGGGGAAGCGCAGGACAGGGTTGTACTCGACGAGCTCTCGCCCCTCGGCCCAGGTATAGATTCCCGAAATCGCGATCAGCAGGTCGCGAGCGGTCACGGCGTGCCCTCCGGTCATCAGCCGGTCGATGACCAGCTGGAGATGGCTCTTGCGCACCTCCCCGGCCGGCATGTGGCCGATGATGGGAAGCGCATCCTTGCGGATCTTGCGCTGGATCTCGGGCCAGGTCACGAGATTCTCACGGGCGTGGCGTTCCATATAGAGCTCGAAGAGCTCGGCGAACGTCATCTCGGGTGCCTCGGGCACCTCGGGTCCCACAGGCGGCGCCGTCCGGAGTTTCTTCGGACCCTGCCCTGAGCTGGCGGCGATGAGGTCCTGCCGGGCCTCCTCCCGAGCCTGAGCGACCGAGACCCGGGAGACGGGCCCGATCGTCCGGCGGTCCTGCCTCTCCTGCCCTTTGACCCTGTAGACGACGGAGAAGGCGCCATGACCCTTATCGCTCTTGCGGAAGCGAAGTCCCGGGACCACAGTATCACTCCATTCCTGCCTGTCCTTGCCATCGGGAACGCGGAGACCGCGCAGGGTGCGATCCTCAAATTTGATGTTGTAGCTCATGGGCGTAAGTATAGCATAACTGGGTCACGCCCGGGTCACACAACTCCACGCTTACTGGCCGAAGGTGGTCACAACTGGCGATCCCTGAAACCCTTTCCCCTCTGTGGTGGAACCAATGAGACCGCCTGAACACCGCTGGCATATCTAATCGGGTGATCCCCCCTCTCCCGGTCAGGCCCGGACCTTGCAAAGCCCCCTCGCGTGTGAGAGCGAGCTCGACGCTGCCAGGGATCGCACCGGGAGAAAGGAGACGCACGTGACAGAGATCAGGATCGAACGCAAGCGCCGCGGCATGCTGCCGTGGATCGTCGGATTGGCGCTCCTCGCGTTGGTGGTCGCCGGAATCGCCGTGGCGCTGGACAGCCGGGGTGAGGGGCAGATAGAGGACCGCCCGTCCGCGGTCCACATCAAGGACGAGACGCCCCGCCGCCTGCGCCAGATGGCGGCGGTCCCCCCAACTCCCGGTGAGGTCTCCGGCGAAGCCCTGGCGGCCTGACGGTTCCACAATACACGACGGGATCGCCGCCGCGCTGCTACGGTCGCAGCTCTGAAGCGAGGCGGCGCAGGAGAGACTTCAGACTCTCCTGATAGGAGGCGGTGAAGTCCGCCCAGACCTTGCCGCGGAGCGAGAGCGGAAGCTCGCAGGGCCTGTGCAGGATCGGCAGGATGGTGAGCCCGCCTTCGATCTCCATCGTGAGCGCGAGATCGAGCTCGGCCCGCACCCAGGGAGAGGCGACCGCGTCGGGCGAAAGGATGATCCCGAACCAGGCGCTGCGGGAAACCGCCTCCTCGATCTTCCGGGGAAGCGAGTCTCCGACCTCCATCTCCCAGGAGTCCCACCAGACCGTGATGCCGCTCTTCTCCAGGTCGCCCGCGAGGCGCTCGGCGAAATCCCGGTCGACCCGTGAGTAGCTGAGGAAAAGAGTGCGCGCCGCGCCGGCAGTAGGCTGAGATACAGTCCGCGATCGCCTGAAGCTGCCGCCCCAGAGCAGCCCCAGGAAGGACTGGCCTCCTCCGACCAACAGCAGGTAGCCGAAGGTCCAGGCAAACCGGTTCCACTGGCGCCGGGAGCTTCTCCCAGCATTGATCCATGTCGAGTGGATCCAGGTTGAGCTCGGACAGACACTTTTGATTTGAAACATCCTTGCCGCACGGGCAGCCCGTCAGCCTCTTCCCTGCGACGACCACCTCCGAAGCCTGGCCGCTCCACAGCCGGACCGGGACGATGAACAGAGTTTGAAAGTAGGTCAGCAGGATCAGGCCGGCCAAGGCCGCGACCGCCCATACCTTCAGCACCTTGCGGCCAGAGCGGCCGAACGGCTCACCGCTGCGGGCGGTCAGTGCAATCAACCCGCCGAGCAAAGCGGTCGTTGTCATCAGGCCTCTGCGCAGGCTCTGAGGAATAAGATCCGTCAGAGGGTCCAGGATCCAGACGAAGAAGGGAGCGAGCCCCAGGAGGAATCCGACCACGAAGGTCAGCGCGAGGCGGCGGAGAGGGGAGGCCGTGCGGCCGGAGCCGCTAACGGCAGTCCTTGGGCCAGCCATCCTCGACTCCACAGACCTCGCCATCGTTCAGATCGCATCTCAGGACCGGGTTTTTCTTGTCATAGATGCTGATCCGTTCCTCGATCTTCCGAAAGCCCCGTTTGCTCACTGCATAGAAGTAGTTGCCACGCACGAGGCTCATGAACCTGCCGTTTGTTTTCGTGGGATCGATCTTCCGGCCGCCCGGCGAGCGTAGCGAGACCGTCGCTTTCGGTGGCTCGCTCACAACACAGAGAGCGACGGTGAGATCGTCTCCCTGAGCCCGCCTCACGAGATCATCCAGGAATCTTTCGATCGGGCCGACAAAGAGGTCGACCAGGCCGCGTTCCATCGTGGAGCTCGTGGCCTCCGGAGCCAGGTTGAGGTGGAGCGAAGCGACCGTCGCCCGCGGTACGGGCAGGGAGCGGAGAGCTGTTTTGGTTGGGAACCCGAGACCGCTGCGCGCTTCGTCGAAGACCTCCGCGGCGTAATCGCGCAAGGGAGCGAAGTCTTTCTTCTTGAGCTCCTTCTGGAGAGAGGCCTCGGTGGAGTCGAGCAGCTCGGCGACCCCGGCCTGCGGATAGGAGTCGCCTCCACCGCGGGCCAACAGCTCCTGGCGCCGCGCCTTGAACCGTTCCAGGATCTTGGGCAGGGCCCTGATGAGTTGCGCCGCCGAGGCCGCTTTCGCCAACCTGCCCAAATCCCGTGTTCCGACCCTCCTCTCTTCTCCGGCGCTCGGCGCCTGGACCGCGAGGAACACCAGAAGTACCAGCCAGACGACCACCTTGACGAGGCGCCTGTTCATGGGGATTCTCCTTGGATTCTAAACAATGATACCTCAATCAAGTGTCCGGGTCTACTTCGCCGCGCTTGAGCGCTCACGGCCCGGAGGATGAAGGCAGAGAGAAACGCTGAGAGCTGCGGCCGCAGCTTCGAGTGTCGGGAACCGATCCCCTGGCGTCGGCGACGTCGAGAGCGTGGAGTTCCTCTTCGCGGTCTGCCACACCAGCCTGATGTGGGGGCAGCGCGAGGTCCTCTTCCCACTGGCCGGCCTGGGAAATTACGACTACGGGAAGATGCCCCTGCGCTATGCCATGGAGCTGCCCATGCAGGCCATCGGGCTCGCCGTGATGGTGGCGGTGCTCCATGGCGTCGCCGCCCTGCGCCGCGCCCGGGAGCGCGAGGTGCGGGAGGCGCAGCTCGCCGGGAGCCTGGCGCGGGCCGAGCTGCGGTCGCTCCGGCTCCAGCTCCAGCCCCATTTCCTGTTCAACGCCTTGAACGCCATCTCTTCGACCATGTACAGCGACCCTGCGGCGGCCGACGAGATGCTCGACCGCCTCGCCGAGCTGCTGCGGGCCTCGCTGCGCACCACCCAGACCGACGAGGTGCCGCTCGCCGAGGAGGTCAAGGTCCTCGACTGCTATCTCGACCTGATGCGGGCGCGCTTCGGCGACGGCCTCCGGTTTCGTGCCCAGGCGCGGGGGCGGTTCTGAGGTCCCCCAGCTTTTCGCAACTCTTGCCGGCCCGCTTCGTATCTAGCTACGTAGCATTCCAACCGAAAGCATAAAAAAACCATGTTCCAATCCATCAAGAACCCCCGGTTTCGGGTGCAGTCTCCGTTTGCCCAGCAGGTCCGCGGCAAGCTCATCGAGGCGCTGCAGAAAAAAGAGATCCGTCAGATCCCGAAGCTGCCGGCCGGTAATGTGATCATCGACGGCAACAAGCTGCTCCAGCAGCTCGGCGTGATCCAGTACTACCAGAACCAGCAGCAGCCGGCGAACGACGGGAGGCCGTGAAGCCATGTTGAACCTCGCCGGCCCTTCGTACGATTTCGGCACCGTCCTTTATGCCGTGCTCCAGGAGTGCGAGCACGTGCGGCGGAGCCTGCTGCCGAACGAGGCGCAGGCCCGCCTGATGGAAGCCGCCCGCCGCAAGCTCGCCGAGGTCCGGCAGAGCTATGAGGAGTGCGGCGGCACGCTCCCCTACTGGCAGGAGCTCGAACGGGAGGTGCTGGAGACCTCGATGCCGCAGTACATCCCGAAGGCGATCGAGCAGACGCGGCTCGAAAAGACCGGCTACGACGTCTGGCGCCAGGCCGATCCGGTGGCGCGGGCCGCCTTCGCTCTCCTGGGCCTGGTCCTGGGCGGGCTGATCATCGCGGCCCCTTTCATCCCGATCTGGGAAGACGTCTTCGCCTTCGTGCTGGCGGTGGCGGGCCTCCTCTACCCCGAGCTGAGGCAGCTCACCTTCGACACCCGCCACTCGCGCCTTCTCAACCGGCTGATCGCGCAGGCGGAGAAGTACCAGAAGGACAGCCGCATCCACTACGTCTCGGAGGCCAAGCTCGAGGAGGAGCTGGGTGCGCTGGAGGCCGAAGCTCCGGCGAAGGAACGGAAGGCGGAGGCGGACCGCAGCGCACCGCCGAAGGAGCGGAACCGGGCGTAGATCGCCCCGGGTTGACACCCGGGGCTACCCAGTTTCGCCCTCTGGGCTCTCAAATCCCGGGCTCTTCGACAGCCGTTCTTACGAGCCCGGAGGGCGCCATTCGGTAGCCCAGGGTGTGAACCCTGGGCGAGGCGTAGCCTCTCACCCCCTGTCCCAGGGCCGCGAGATGATGCAGGCGTTGATCCCGCCCACGCCCATCGACAGCTTGCCGGCCAGACCGGGAGGCAGGGGGACGGCCTGGTCGCAGACGAACCGGGTGTGGACCGCCTCGATCTGCGGGTTCAGCTCCTCCGGGTGGAGCGGCGTCGGGAAGAGCGCGCCGCGCTCGTAGCCGAGGTACTGGGCGGTCAGCTCCCAGCCGCCGGCCGCCGACATGCCGTGGCCGAAGGTGCCCTTGCGGGCGGTCACCAGGACGGAGGACGGCAGGACCGACCGCAGGTTGTGGATCTCCTGGTAGTCGCCGGGGGTGGCGGTGGCGTGGAGGTCCCAGGTGCCGATCTCCTCCGGGCTCACGCCGGAGATTTCGAAGGCCTGGCGGATGGCCTCGGTCGGCCCCTCGACCGACGGGGTGATGATGTGGTCGGCGTCGGAGCTGACCCCCACCCCCACCGGCTCCATGCCCAGCGGGCGGAACCCGCGCGCCGTCATGTGCTCGTAGTCACCGACAATCCAGATGACGGAGCCGCCGCCGACGTGGGTCCCGCGCATGCCGGTCAGGGGCTTGGAGACGCTCGTGTCGGACGAGATCACCCGCGCCCCGTAGAAGGCTCCCACGGAGAGCGGGTGCGGCGGCGGATCGGTCGCGCCCATCACCACCGCCTTGGCCTCGCCGCGCTGGATCGCGTCCACGGCGAGCTTCAAGGCCACGCCGAAGGTCGAGCAGGCGGCCACCGGGGAGAAGGCGAGGCCGGTGATCTTGCCCAGCATCGAGATCTGCGAGGCCGGCGTGTTGTGGAGGTTCCAGACCAGGTTGGCCGAGATCGCCTGCCAGGGCGGCTGGGGCGCGCCCCAGCGCTCCTGGAGCTGCTTCTGCCGCCGCTGCTTCTCCTTGAGCACGCTCATCTTGCCGCTCTCGACGTCGCCCTCCACGGTGAGCGACTCGATTGCGGCCAGCTCCTGCAGATAGACCTGGAGGTCGGACGACCGGCCGGCCCACCAGTGCCACAAGGCGATCTCGGCGTCCGGCCGCTCCTCCGGCGGCAGGCAGTCCGGGTCCGGCGGCATGCCCGGCGCGGCGATCCGCTGCCCGGGCGGCGTGCCGCGCCAGGCCTGGAGATCCGGGTTGCGCTCGGCCCAGAAGCGGTCCCAGCGCCGCTGCGCCCGGTCGAGCACGCGGGTCTGCTCGGAAATCGTGATGATGTTGCCGATGCCGGTGCCGACGTAGACGTGGGCCTCGGTGCCCAGCCGGGCCAGCTCTTCTTCGATCCCCGGGTTCTGGCCCAGGGACTGGATGAACGAGCCGACCGCGTAGAGAGTCGTCAGGTCCATCTTCTCCTGGAGCTGCCGGAAGCGGCTGGGCGGGAAGCGCGCGTCGAGCCAGTCGTGGTAGTCCTGGAACGAGAACTCGGGCATGCCGACGAGGAAGTTGTTCGGTCCGAACCCCTGGAACGGGCTCAGCCAGCTCGCCGAATCGGCGAGGTTCCTGGCGAACGCTTCGATGTTGGGGGACCGGGGCGCGACGACACCCCATCCGAACACTCCGACCCTGCGCAGAGCACGACCCTCCTTCCGGGAACCGGATTGTTTCACAACCTCCCGCTCATGCGGGAAGGCGGAGCGGCTCGAGCTGCTCGATTGCGGCCGCTTCTTTGCCGTGCAGGGCTTGCCACAGGTCCCAGTCCTGCTGCAGGCCCAGCCAGAAGTCAGCCGAGGTGCCAAGGACGCGGGCCAGGCGGAGGGCCGTATCGGGAGTGACCGACCTCTTGCCCCGAATGACTTCATTGAGTCTCGGGAAGGAGACTCCAAGGCGGATGGCAAAGGTCGACTGGCTGATGGCGAGCGGCTTCAGGAATTCCTCCAGGAGCATCTCTCCAGGATGCGTCGGCGGACGGTGGGTGGGAAGCCGCCGTGCCACTAATGCCCGGCCCGGCGCGCCTGGGCGCCCACGCGTACCCGAGGGACCGCCGGGGCCCAGGCCGTGATCTATGCTCTGAAACAAGGGCTCCTGTCGCTCGACGAGATCGATCTCTAGAAAGGAGATGTCCGCTGTGAAGACGTCCCGCTGGTCCTGGCTCGCCCTCGGTCTCCTCCTCTCCTCGCGAACGCGCCGGTCCAGGGCGCGCCGGCGAATCCGTACCTCGACCTCGACCTCGAAGCTCCCGACTGCCTCGGGGGCTGGTACTCGGGGAGCATGGGCTACGAGATCCGGCCGGACACCCAGGTGTTCCAGTCGGGCCGCAGCAGCCTGCGCATGCGGTATTCCGACAAGGCTCCCTGGACCGAAGGTGGCAAGGGCGACCCTGCGCAGCGCGGGCCTCCCCCGGCTCATCGTCGACCTCCGCAGTGTCGGCGGCTCGCCGGCCGCTCCCTGGCTCGCCGCGGAGAGGCCCTTCCGCTCGATCGGCGCCCTGGCGGTCCGCTGCGCCTTCTATCCCGCCGCGGTCGCCAGCCAATACGACGGGCTGATCTGGCTCACGGACACCAGCCACTCGGTGTCGCTGCAATGACTCTCCCCCTCTCCCGTTCGGGGTGGACGGCCGGGGGCCGCACGGGAGAGGGGGCCAGGGGGAGAGGGCTCACCCGGCGACGAGGTGAACGCCGCCGTTCGTGGTGCGGACCTTGAGCTTGCCGCCGCCGCCGTTGATATCGCCCTCCAGGCTGCGCTTGCCCGGAGTCCCCCCCTCGACGTCGAAATCGCTGTGGACCCGTCCGTTGCTGGTTGAGGCGTCGAGCGATACACGGATGTCCCGGGGGAGCTTCACGGTGATGCCGCCATTCGTCGAGACGAACGACAGGTCCGCCCCCTCTGCGACCTTGTTGAGCTGCACATCGATGCCGCCGTTGGTGGTCTCCGCCCTGACGGTGCCCGCGGCATTGGTGACCGCGATGCCGCCGTTGGTCGTGCTCAGGCGCATGTCACCGGCCGTCCGGTCGAGCTTGAAGCCGCCGTTGGTCGTGCTCAGGTTGGCCTTGCCGCGCGTGCCGGTCACCTTGATGCCGCCGTTGGTGTTGTCGACCTCCAGCGCGACCTCGCGGGGAACGCGGACGCGGTATTCGACGCTGACGTTCGCATTGTTGCCGCTCAGCCAGTCGAAGAAGCCGTCGTTCCGCTTGGGCATGATCGTCTTGATGCGGAAGCTGTTGGCGTCCGCCTTGATGTCGAACTTGATCTCGGCCATGACCTTCTTGGCGACGTCCTCGTCGTCGGCCTTGACGCGCTTCTCGGCCTCGACCTGGACCTCCTGACGGTCCCAGGCCTCCAGGGTGATGCCGCCGTTGACGTTCTCGATGACTACGATGCCGCCCGGCTTGAGCGGCGACGTCTTGGTGAGCTTGTCCTTGAGAGTGACCGCCTCGGCCGCCGTGGCGGAGGCCAGGACCAGCAGGGTCAGTCCGAGCGTGCGCAGAACAGGATTTCGCATAGGAATCTCCTCCTTCCACCCACCTTACGCGCGAAAGGCCCGAGAGGTTACACTTCGGCACCGATCTTGCCTCACCCGCGGGCGAGGAGGAGGTGTGAGCGTGAGGGGAGAACAGATCGCGGACGACCTTGAGCTGTTGCTGAGTGTCCTGCCGGCCCGGCTGCGCGAGGCGATCGAGGCGGAGCCGGAGCGGGGAGCGCTTATCGAGATCGTCCTCGACCTCGGCCGCCTGCCCGAGATCCGTTTTCCCGAGCGCTGGGAGGAGGTCTCGGACCAGCCGGTCGCCCGCGAGGACCTCGCCTGCGTGGTCGAGCGCGTAGGCCGCTTCGGCCAGGACAACCGCGCAGGCATCGAGCGCACCCTGCACCGCATCTCGGCGATCCGCAACCGGGTCGGCGACGTCGTCGGCCTGACCTGCCGCGTCGGCCGCGCGGTGTTCGGAACGGTGGACATCCTGCGCGACGTCATCGAGGAGGGCAAGTCGATCCTCCTCCTCGGCCGGCCGGGCGTGGGTAAGACCACCCTGCTGCGCGAGGCCGCCCGCGTGCTCGCCGACGAGCTCAACAAGCGGGTCATCGTGGTCGACACCTCCAATGAGATTGCCGGCGACGGCGACATCCCGCACCCGGGCATCGGCCGCGCCCGGCGCATGCAGGTCCCCTCCCCGGCCGAGCAGCACGCGGTGATGATCGAGGCGGTCGAGAACCACATGCCGCAGGTGATCGTCATCGACGAGATCGGCACCACGGCCGAGGCGCTCGCCGCACGCACCATCGCCGAACGCGGCGTCCAGCTCATCGCCACGGCGCACGGCAACTCGCTCGAAAACCTGCTCCAGAACCCGACCCTCTCGGACCTCGTCGGCGGCATCCAGGCCGTCACCCTCTCCGACGAGGAGGCGCGCCGGCGCGGCACCCAGAAGACCGTGCTGGAGCGCAAGGCCCCGCCCACCTTCCACGTGCTCATCGAGATCCAGGACAAGGACCGCCTCGCCGTCCACCACGACCTGGCCGAGGTGGTCGACCGCCTGCTACGCGACATCCCGCCGCGGCCGGAGCTGCGGACGCGGACGGCCGACGGCGGCGTCGAGATCCAGAGCGGCGGGCCGCCGGAGCAACGGGAGGCTCCAGGCCGCCGCGGCGGACGGTCGCCCTACCCGCCGTCCACGATGCGGGGCCGTGGAGGCCGGAAAGAGCCGGCCGCACCGGCTGCCAGGGATCGCCGCAACAACGGCCCGCTCCCCGGCCCTGGCATCCGGCTTCCCTTGCGGGAGGAGGGGGCGCCGTCCCTGCCGCCGGCCACCGCAGAACCGGACCGCCGTCCCGCGCGCGGCCGGACCGTGCGGATCTACCCCTACGCGGTCAGCCGAGACAAGCTGGACAAGGCCATCCGCAAGTTCCGGGTCCCCGCGGTGATCGTCGACGACCTCGACGACGCGGACCTGGTCCTGAGCCTCAAGTCGCAGGAGCGCCGCCAGCCCCGGCGCCTGCGCGACGCTGCGGAGAAGGGCCTGCCGATCCACATCGCCAAGAGCAACACCATCGTCCAGATCGAAAACTTCCTGCGTGCCCAGTTCCAAGTGGGAGACGTGCGGTCGCAGGACGAAGAGGCCCTGCGCGAGGTCGAAGAGGCCATCGACGAAGCCCTCGACCAGGGCCGGCCGGTCGAGCTGACGCCGCGCAATAACTATCTGAGGCGCCTCCAGCACCAGATCATCGAGCGCTACGGCCTCATCTCCGAGAGCCGCGGCGAGGAGCCCTACCGGCGGGTGGTCATCTTTCCGGGGTAGCCGTGGAAATGACGGCTCGCGCGATCCCGGATCAGGCGGCGCAGCGGCAAAGGCAGGTGACGGAGAACAGCGCCAGCGGCTTTTGGGGCTATGACCTCACCCCCTGTCCCCCTCTCCCATCTCCCACCCATCCATCCCCGGGAGAGGGGGGACGTGGCTCAGGCCGTCTAGGCGAGTCCGGGCACCTGCGTCCACACCCGGTTCCGCACGGATCTGTAGCCTTGGATACACCCCATTGCCTCGCCTGCGTTCCCCCTCTCCCGAGGGAAGGGAGAGCGATGGGAGAGGGGGCTAGGGGGTGAGGTCGCGCACCGCCGCGCGGGCGGTGATCTCCAGGAATTTCTCTCCCTCGATCAGGCGGGTGCGGTCGCCCTCTTCCAGGAAGGAGAGCTCGATCTGCTCCGCCTCGGGCTCCTCGTCCAGGAGCGCCTTGGCCAGCTCGGGCGGCAGGTCGGTCAGCGGGTAGACCCAGACCTCCACCATGGCGGTGCGTGTCTGGATCGCGGGCCGGGTTCCGAGCTTGCCGGGCTCCCAGGCGGGGAGGCGCTTGCGGTTGTAGCGCAGGACCGGCGGCGGGCCGAGCAGGACCAGGGCCCGGCCGCGGTCGGTCAGGCTGCCGCGTTCGCCGCCCTCGCCGTAGAGGTGGTCGGCGGCCTCCACCCGTTCGTTGAAGGCCTTCGCGAACTCGTTGCCGGGCTGGAGCGGATCGGGATCGCGCCGGCGCCAGAACGCCTCGACGAAGTCGACCGCCTCGCGGGTGGTCTCCAGATGCTGGGCCTGCCGCATCTCGTCGGGGAGCATCAGCCAGCGGGTGGGGCCGTCCAGCAGCCCGCCCGCGCCGGTGGACGGCGGACGACCCCCTCCGGACTGGCAGCCCGGGGCGAGCCACGAGAGCAGCGGCAGGATGAGCACCAGCCAAGGCCCTCCGCGGCGAGGTCCGGTCATGTCAATGCACGCCACCGTCCTCGGTCGGCTCCGGCGCCTCCTGGATGATGCCGAACGTCTGTTCGTACCTGTCCAGGTTCGCCACCAGGGCGCCGATGATCCGCTTCAGGTGGCCGGGGCTGGTCACGACACGGGCCGTGACGATCCCCTGCGGCGGCGCCAGGTTGATGAAGTCGAGGATGAACTCCTCGCGCGTATGGGTGATGCGGAGCAGGTTCGAGTAGCGGCCCCTCAGCTCTTCGTCGCCGATCTTGATGCCGAGTCCCTTCGGCTCCTCCACAGGGGACCTCCTTGTCGTCTCGTTTGGACCATGCTATCCCATTCCCGGAGACGGCGCCCGCAGGTAGATCACCAGGTCGCCGACATTGGTTCCGGTGACGCCGGTGCGGAGGAGAGTCCCCCAGACCGCCGCGAGCGCCGGCAGCGAATCGTGCCGCGCCAGGGCCGCCGCCGGATCGATCCCGGCGCGGCGGACCGCCTCCCAGGTCCGGCTGCTCACCACGGCTCCGGCGGTCCGCGTCGTCCCGTCCTCGCCGTCGGTGGCCAGGGCCAGGACGGCCTCGTCCTGGCCGGGAAACCCCTCTCGCAGGTCCCGGGCCGCGGCGAGCGCCAGCTCGCCGTTGCGGCCTCCCTGTCCGCTGCCCGGGCCGGTCAGGGTGACCGTGGTCTCGCCGCCCAGGACCACGGCGGTCCGTGCGCCGGCGAGGCTCCGGCCGCGGGCCACCAGGTCCCGGGCCGCGCGGGAAGCCTCGCCGCCGAGGCTCCCCTCCTCCACCGCGAAACCCTGGCGCCGCAGCTCGGCCGCCACCGCGGCCACGGCCGTGCCGGCGCTGCCGAGGAGCGCGCTCTCCACCCGGGCGAGGTCAGGATCGCCCGGTTTCAACGTCTCGGGCACGGCGCCATGCACACCGGCCGCGAGGTGGTCGCGCACCCGCGGCGGCACGTCGAGAGGCAGGACGGCCGCCAATGCATCGGCGTACTGGGTCGGGTCCGCGGCGAAGAGCCCGGAGGCGATGGTTGACGGGTCGTCTCCCGGCACGTCCGAGAGGAGCAGCGCCACCACCCGGCCACGGGTGCAGCGCAGGGCGCCGCCTCCCTTGAGCATCGAGAGGTGCTTGCGCACGGCGTTGATCCTGGCGATCGGCAGCCCCGAGGCCAGCAGCGCCCGCTGGGTCGCCACCAGGTCGTCGAGGGTGAGGCCGGGGGCGGGCACCTCGATGCAGGCGGAGGCGCCGCCGGAGATCAAGGCGAGCAGCGTGTCGGAAGGGCCCATCGCGGCGAGCCACCGCCGGAGGCGTTCCCCGGCGGCGACGCTCTGCCGGTCGGGCAGCGGGTGGCCGCCGCTCGTCTGCTCCCAGCCCGGATCGAGGAGCGCCGGGCTGGAGTGCGGGCGGATGAGCAGGCAGCGCGGCGAGTTGGCGAGAGCGCCGCGGGCGCCTCGAACACCGCGCGCCAGGGCCGCCGCGGCCTTGCCCACGGCGAGGACCGCCGCGAAGCCGGCGGCGGCCCGCCGCTGGAGCTCGTCGCGCACCAGCCGCTCGGAATCGACCGCCGCGAGCGCCAGCGGAACGAGCCGGCGGGCCAGCTCGGTGAGCTCGTCGGGCGGCGGTTGAGCCATGGCGCGTGCTCCTCTTGGGCGCGGTCTGCTGCCCCTACGGCGACGGCGGCTCCTCCCAGCGGACTCCGCCGTCGAGCTTCCCACCGGTGCTCGGGGAAGTAGACGCCAATCCCTCCGGTGGGGGCAGTGACGGTGAAGGTGAAGATCCGGCGCCGGTAGTCGTAGGGGGCGCCGTCGCGAGCATGCACCGCCACGTCGACAGTGTAGTCGCCCGGGGCGAGGCGCAACGCCGGGCAGACCAGGCGCACGGTGGCCTCCCCCTGGAAGGAGACGGGGACGTAGCCTTCCAGGTCCGTGTTGGTTCCCCAGACCTCCACCTCGCGCGGCGTCTTGACGGCGACGCCGAAGACGAAGTCGGTGAGCGGCTGCTCGGCCCGGGCCTGGATCTCGAACACCGCGTCCTCCCCGGACTGCAGGTGGTAGTGCTCGGCGCCCGAGGAGCCCAGGAGGCGGGCCGCGGTGATCTCGGCCGCACGCGAGCCCCAGCGCAGGTTCTCTTCGGCCTGCTCGTCCCCTGCCGCGGCCTCGCGCTGCGTCTTGGCCTCCTTGGCCTCTTTGGCCGCCTGGTGCCCTTCCGCCTCCTGCTCGGCCACGGCCTGGCGGTAGGCGTCGATCGCCCGCCGCGGCGAGGCCACCAGGCGCTGCTTCCCGTCCTCCAGCCAGAGGACCCGGTCGCAGAGGCCGGCGACGAGGTCGAGCGAGTGGCTGACCAGGAGGAGGGTCCGGCCGGCGGCGAGGAACTCCTCGATCCGCCGCACGCAGCGATGGGCGAAGGCCTCGTCCCCCACGGCCAGGACCTCGTCGACCAGCAGCACGTCCGGATCGGTGTGGATGGCCACCGCGAAGCCGAGGCGGACGTACATGCCGGACGAGTAGTTCTTGACCGGCTCCTCCATGAAGTCGCCGAGGCCGGAGAACTCGACGATCTCCTCGTAGCGCCGTTCGATCTCGCGGCGGGAGAGGCCGAGCACGGCGCCGTTGATGAAGACGTTCTCGCGGCCCGAGATTTCCGGATGGAAGCCTGCGCCGAGCTCGATCATCGCCGCCACCCGGCCGGTGACGGTGATCCGCCCGGCGGTGGGCTTGAGCATGCCGGCGATCAGCTTGAGCAGGGTCGACTTCCCCGAGCCGTTGCCGCCGACCACGCCGAACGCCTCGCCGCGCGCCACAGAGAAGTCGATCCCCTCCAGGGCCACGATGGCCTCGTCGCGCCGCAGGTTGCTGGTGAGGCTCCCTTCGAGCAGCGCGCTCTTGAGGGTGCGCAGCCGGTCGCCCGGGAGGGTCCGGCGGTAGAGCTTCACGAGCTGCTCGACGCGGATCGCCTCGGTGGCCGCGATGGCGCGGTGGCCTCGCTCATGCCGCCTCCACCAGGGTCTCGCGCAGCCGGTCGAAGAGGGACGCGCCCGCCGCCCAGAAGGCGAGGCTGATCAGAGCCATCTGCGCCCAGAGCCGCGGCGAGGGCGGCGTGCCGTAGAAGAGCACCTGCTGGTAGGCCAGGGTGAACGGCGTGAACGGGTTGAGCCGCACCAGCCAGGCCATGACCCGGTATCCTCCCGAGAAAAAGTCGAGATGGTAGAGGATGGGGGTGAGGAAGAACAGCAGAGTCATCAGGTTGGCCAGCAGGTCGCGCACGTCCTTGAAGTGGACGGTGAGGGCGGAGGCCCCGAGGGCCAGCCCGGCGACCATGGGCAGGTGGAGGAGGATCACCAGCGGCAGCAGCACCGCGGCCTGCCCTCCCACTCCGCGGTCGCTGAGCAGCCAGCTCGTGGCCAGAGCCGCGCCGATCACGGGCAAGGCGAGCAGGAAGTGGACGAGGTTCGAGAGGACCACGACCATGGGCAGCAGCTCGGCCGGGAAGACCGCCTTGCGGATCAGCCCCGAGTTGGAGATCAGCGACATGGAGCCTTCGAGCGTCGAGGTCGAGAGCCAGATCCAGGGGAAGAGGCCGCTGACCACGAAGAGCGCATAGGGGCCGCCGATCCCCGCGCTGCGCGCCGGCTTGAAGAGCACGCCGAAGACGAAGGTGTAGACCGCGAGGAGCAGGAGCGGGTTGGCCAGCGACCAGAGGAAGCCGAGGACCGACCCGCGGTAGCGTGCCTTGAGCTCGCGCGCCGTCAGGGTGGCGAGGAGCCCGCGGAAGCGGAAAAGCTTGTAGGCCACCCGGAACATGGAGGCCCCCTCTCTATCCCAGGGGGCGGGGGTGTCAAGCTCGCGGGCCGCTACAGCCCGAGGCTGGGTGCCGCTGCCTGGAGGGCCTTGATCACGTTCTCGACGTGCTCGTCGAGCGGCACGCCCAGCTCCTCGGCGCCCTGGAAGATGTCCTCGCGGTGGACGCCGCGGGCGAAGGCCTTCTCCTTGAAGCGCTTCTTGACCGAGGTCACGTCCACGTCGCGGACGGCCTTGCTCGGCTTGATCAGGGCGACGGCCACGACGAAGCCGGAGAGCTCGTCGCAGGCGTAGAGGGTCTTGGCGAGGCGGGTCTCGCGCGGCACCCCGGTGTAGGGGGCATGGCCCATGATGGCGGTGCGCAGCGCCTCGGGATAGCCCTGGGCGGTCAGGATCTCGTTGCCCCGGTAGGGGTGGTCCGTGGCCTCGGGCCAGCGCTCGTAGTCGAAATCGTGGAGCAGGCCGGTGAGCCCCCAGAGCTCCTCGTCCTCGCCGAAGAGCCGGGCGTAGTGGCGCATGGAGGCCTCGACGGCCAGGGCGTGCTTGCGCAGGGGCTCCTTCTCCGTGTACTGGCAGAGAAGCTGCCAGGCCTCGTCACGGCTCGGGACTCTTTCGGTCATCGTCTCCGTCATGGCGCGTAACTTAGCAGAACTGAGTAGAATGGACGAGTGAGCGAGAATCGGAAGCTGACCGTCCGCTGCCCCGACTGCAACTCCGACCTGGTCATCGATGCGGCGACCGGCCAGATCCTCTCCCACCGCAAGGCGAAGCAACTGCCCGCCGGCGGCAAGGACTTCGACGCTCTGCTCAAAGGGCTCGACGACGACAAGGAGAGGGCGGAGGACATCTTCCAGCGCGAGGTCGCCGCCATCAAGGACCGCGACCGGCTCCTCGAGGAGAAGTTCCGCGAGGCCATGCGCCGGGCCGAGGAAGAGCCGGACGAGGGTCCGCCCCGCCGGCCCTTCGATTTCGACTAGCGAGATGCCCTGGGGCGATTTTCGCCCATGGTAGAATCTGCAAGGCTGCCGGGCCGTCCCCGCCGCCACGGCCCGACAGGCACTTACGAGTTCGAGCCCCGCCCGGGGCTCGGGAAGGGAGTTTAAACGTTGAGTCCATGGTGGCTACGCCCCACGGCTGAAGGCCTGAACGAAGAGAACCGCGAGAAGAAGGAAGAGCCCTCCACCCCAGCAACTCCGATTGCGGAAGAGCTTCCCATCTCCCAGGGGACCGAGCCGGCGTCCGAGCCCGACTGGCGGGAGAACGTCGACGAGCCCCTCCCCGGTCCCGAGCCCGAGCCGCCGCGCCTCTTCGACGAGGTGGCGCCGCGCGACCCCGAGGCGACTGAGGCCTATCCGGCCGCAGAGGCCCTGCCTGTGGAGCCCGCCGAGGAAGACAGCGCGGCGGCCGGCGAGGTGGGCGAGGTGGAGGTCGCGGCCGAGGATCGGGAAGCGCAGGACGAGGAGAAGCCGGAAAGCCGCAGGAAGCGCCCGCGGCGCAGCCGGCGACGGAGCAAGAACGGCCGCGCGGCGGCTCCGGCTTCCGAGGCGGCCACCGACACGGCCGACGAGGAGGACGACGAGGACGAGGGCCTGTTCGGCGAGGAGCCCCCGCCCGTCTTCGAGGAGCCGGTCCCGGCACGGCGCCGGCACACCATCCAACACGCCCCGCCTGCCGCCCCGGTCCAGATGGTGAGCGTCCCGGCCGCGATCCCGCGGTCCTACCGGGTCAGCGAGACCGTCAGCCTGCCCGCCGACGAGCCGCTGCCGCGCGAGATCGTCATCTCGATCGCGGACCGCCAGCGCACCGGCCCTGACGAGCGCAAGATCGCCATGTTCTGCGACCTCGAGAACATCGCGCTCGGCGTGCGCGACTCCGAGATCAGCAAGCTCGACATCAACCTGATCCTGGAGCGCCTCCTCGAAAAGGGCAAGATCATCGTCAAGAAGGCCTACGCCGACTGGGAGCGCTACAGCGAGTACAAGCGCACCTTCCACGAGGCCGCCATCGAGCTGATCGACATCCCGCAGAAGTTCTACTCGGGCAAGAACAGCGCCGACATCAAGATGGTCGTCGATGCCATGGATCTTTCCTACTCGAAGGAGCACCTCGACACCTTCGTCATCGTGTCGGGCGACAGCGACTTCTCGCCGCTGGTCTCGAAGCTCAAGGAGAACAACAAGTACGTGATCGGCATCGGCGTCAAGAACTCGTCGTCGAACCTGCTGATCGACAACTGCGACGAGTTCATCTACTACGAGGACGTCTGGCGCGACAACCAGAAGGGACCCAAGCTGGACGGGCTCAACAAGAAGACGGCCGAGGCTTTCAACCTGATGATCGAATCGATCCAGGCGTTGATCCGCGAGAACAAGGACGTCCTCTGGGGTTCGATGATCAAGCAGACGATGCAGCGCAAGAAACCCTCCTTCAACGAGGGCTACTACGGCTACAGCTCGTTTTCCGAGCTGCTCGAAGACGCCGCGCGCAAGAACATCATCAAGCTGAAAAAAGACCAGCGCTCGGGCACCTACATCGTCACCGGCTTCGCCAAGAGCAGCGAAGCCGTCGTCCCCACCACCACCACCCGCCGCTGACCCTCCCTCCATCGAACCCATCCCTGTCCCCCAATCCGGGGGGGCAGGGGGCAGTATGCTTTTAGGCCGCAGCACACGACGCCAGTCCCGTCTCCTTGATAGACGAAACTCGATGTGCTAAAAGCTTCCTGTTTCGAGCCGCGACGAGCGATCCCCCTTAGGTTCCTGCCACGGAAGAGCGGCTCCGGTTGTCTCGCAGCATCGCCGCCCGCCTCCGAGCGCGAGCGGATCGTCGGAGTTTGCGGCGCGCAAATCCGCTCGCCGCCTTCAAGAGGAGGTCCCGTCATGAAACACCTGATCCTGGGCGCAGGTCTGGTTTTGTTCTCCTCCTTCCTCTACGCGGCGCAAGTGGAGGTCCCCGCCGTTCCCGAGGCCGACTCGCCGGCCCCGACCGCCCAACTCGCCCCGGCCAGCCCGCTCGCGCCCGAGGCCCTGCCAGATTTTCTGACGCCGGCGCCGGAGAACCGTTCGACCTATATCACCTGGAGCGGCGGCACCTGCACCGCCTGGCTGTTCTGCCCGGGCCAGCCCTACTGGAAGTGCCAGAGCACCTCGGGCAACTGCCAGCACACCGGCTGCGCGATCACCTGCAACGGCATCACCCGCAGTTGCCCGGCCTCCTCGAACTGCATCGAGTTCTGACGGGGCACCCCGCCCAATCCACCGCTTCGGGAAAGACGTTGCGGAAGCTTTCCGCAACGTCTTAGGTGGAGCTGAGCAGGGAGAAGGTGGGGGAGGGACCGCCCCTTGAGGTGCCAGGATCCTCGGGATCCTTGGCGGACACGCCTGCCCGTGCTTTCCGCGGAAGAAGGCCACGATTACCCCGCCCTCGATGTGCTATCCCGCCCTGTACGCGACGTTCCAACCCCCGAAACACCGCGATTTGGGTCGCCCGCAAAAGATTCTGCGCCCCCGCCTAATCACTTGACACGGACCAAAATGCAACAACGACGGGCCTTTGCGGGCCATTTCGCCCCTACCCCCCGCCAGATAACTGGACACGAACGTGAAGCCGCCCCGCACCCACTTTCCGGCAAACCTCCTGAAATCAACGGCTTGGCTCCGAAGCCCAAGTTGGCAGCCGCCTTGCCTTCTGTGCCCGGCCATGGCCCGGAGACTGCGATTCATCCCCGAAGGAGGCGCCCTTGTCGAGGTCACCTGCCGCACCGTCCAGAGCAGCTTCCTCCTCCGGCCCAGCCCGGAGCTCAACGACATCATCGTAGGTATCCTCGGGCGCGCGCAACGAATCTATGAAGTCGTCCTGATAGCCGCGGCCTTCGCTTCGAATCACTACCACCTCATCCTCCGCGTGACTGATGCCAAACAACTCGCCGACTTCATGCGCGATGTCAATTCCGGCCTGGCTCTTGAGGTCCAGAGGCTGACCGGTTGGAGGCACGGCATCTGGGCCCGGCGATATCAGGCCATCGTGATCAGCGACGAGGCCGGAGCTCAGGCCGAACGTCTGAAATATATAATTGCACACGGGGTTAAGGAAGGATTGGTGGCCAGGGTCCTCCAATGGCCGGGAGTGCATTGTGCAGCGGCCCTGCTCGAAGGCCGGTCGTTGGAAGGGACCTGGTTCAGCCGTACTGCCGAGTACACTGCGCGTCAGCGGGGCGAGTCCTTTGGTGTACGGGACTTCGCGCAGACCGAGACCCTGCACTTCGAGCCCTTACCCTGCTGGGCTCATCTCACGCTGAAGCAGTATCGAGCGAAGATCGCTGAGCTCATCGCCGAGATCGAAGCCGAAGCGGCGGCCGAGAGAGAGCAGACCGATTGCCAACCTCTGGGAGTCAAGGCGATCCTGTGCCAGAAGCCGACCGATCAGCCGGTGAAGACCAAGATGTCTCCCGCCCCGCTTTTCCATGCCTTCAGCCGCAAGATCCGCAAAGAGCTCTACGAGGCCTATGGCTGGTTCGTGGCGGCGTTTCGTGAGGCGGCGGACAAGCTCAAGAGCGGCGACCGGAATACGCGGTTCCCGACAGGGAGCTTTCCACCTCATCTGCCGTTCGTCAGCGATCAGCCACCTCGCGGTCTCATTCCCGTGCCCGGATAGCCGGGCAGGTCGCCCTCAACTCTCAAACCTTCCCGCCTTCACCCACCTTCGCGCGGAGCTGTGCCCGGCCTACCGCCGGTCGCCGTTCAGATCTCAAAGAGTGCGGGAAAATCGCTCTCGATCCTCCTTGAGTGCATCCAAAGGGCTCGCTCGGGTGCCGCGGGATGTTGATTTACAGGCTGAGTGCAGACCCCATGGGCCTCTCGTACCCACGTTCCCCAAGAATCCTCTGGCACCTGTTCCGCAGCACCTGTTCCGCAGCCTCGATAACCCGGCCTGTTGGGCGACCTCTCAGGTGCCAGCTACCCTATTCCGGGGGAAAGAGCGCGGGGCTTGGCCACTCACACCTCGGCGTCCTTGGCCGTCGACGCCGAGAGCGCCGGCCCCGCTCGCACTGTAAAATAGTCGGGTCACGGGTCCGGCCGCGGCCGGACCCGGTGGGAGGTCTATGCCTTCGAAGCGTGAGATTCTACTAGATCAGTTGAAGCGGGACGAGCTCCTGGACGCCATCGACCTGGCCGGCCTGGAGGTCCGCGACCGCCGGGTGCGCGGAGAGCTCGTCGAAGCCCTCGCCAGCTCCCGCAAGGCTCCGCTGGTTCTTCGCGCAGATGTGCCCCGCGTGCCTAATTGGTCAGCGGCCTGCTGACCAATTACCCTGGTTCTACCTCATGACCCTCCTCACCAAGGTTCCTGAAGGCCCCGAGCGGGAATGGTATGCGGCCCAGGTCATCCAGCATGGCTGGGCGCGATCCACACTGGTCGCTCACATCAAGAGCTCTTCTGGGTGCCAGGGCTTTCCTGGGGGCCACTTCGCAGGCGCCGCAAGGTCCAGGGGGCGCTATAGAACCGATTGACCATGTCTTTTCCTTTCCTGGCCGTACGGCCAGAGGAAAGAGGACATCGAAATCAGTGTTCTAGCAAGAGAGCGGCTGCCGGGAAGGAGGGTCAGAGGGCTTGACCGGACGACCTCTTCTGGCCTTCTTGGAGAGCCTCTGATTATGCCGAGCCCAGGTAGGGATAGAAACCGGGATCCTCCCTGCTTTCAAGCAGTTGGGGCGAACTCGGGTCGGCGACTCGGCATAATCCGGGACTCGGCATAATGCCTCAGGTGTGCAGGGTCGCATGCTTCGCGACAGGACATCGGGCTCAGACGGTCTGGGAGAGCGATGCCGAGGCGTTGCCGAGAACCAGGAGATCCAGTCCTCGGAACTGGCGAAACGCCGCATCCGTCGTTACCATCCGATACCGTCCGGCCAAAGCGAAGGCGGCGAGGTAGGCATCGATCCAGAGCTTGGGTGAAGCAGTCTTGCGTGCAGCAAGCTCTTTCCACAGGGGCTCCACTCCTGCCGGCTCGTCCGCCCGGAAGACAATACGGTCGTCGGTGAGGAGCGTTTCGTAGGCTGACCATGCCTCGCGATTTGTCAATGGTGGGTTTCCGTACGGGCTCAGGACTGACGCGTTGGTGAGCAGCCGGAGAAAGGTCTGCTGCGTCGCTCGGCACAGGAGGACTGTCGCCGGCTCCTGGACGGTGTCCAGCCACTCGCGCGCGATGGTGTGGTGGCCGTGTTTGGAAAGAGCCAGAGCCAGCCACACATTGCTATCGCAGAGCATCATGGCGCAACCCGGCCTCCTCTTCGAGCAGTACTTCCGCCACCCGCTCGGGGGTCATTTCCTCACTGGGCCGGGCCGCGTGAGCACATTCGACGAGCGGCAGTTTGAGGCGTCTACGTACGTTCGCCGGCTTGCCGCGCTCGTGGGCCAAGCCTCGCCTGAGGAGGTCGGCGATCGTATCTTTGAGCCTTCTGTTCTCCTCGACGGCGCGGATCTTCACCGCACGCACCAAGTCATCAGGTAAATCGAGCGTCGTCTTCATGGAGCCATCATACCAGAAAGCTGGTTTTCTGGCTCTCGATTCGGGCTTGGCTCCTGAACGAGGTAGACAGGGCGTAGGTCAGACGGTCTGGGAGAGCGAGGCGGAGGCGTTGACCGCGGTCGGCGGCGGTCTTTGACACTCGCGTACCCAAGGAGCTCCTGGATACCGGCGAGGCCTCCGAGATGCTCCCCATCTTCGAAGCCGGCGGGGTCCATCCCGATGCCATGGCTGCCCTGCTCCTTTTTCAGCAGGCCGCCGAGGCCGAGGAGGTCACCGTCGATCTCGTCGACCAGGTCGCCGTCTCGGTACGCCGGGCTCACGGCCGGACGGTTCTGGAGGCCTTCCGAAAAAATCTGAAGGGCTCCAAAAGTTTTTCCAGGGCTTCGGATCGGTTCCGAAGGCTTCCAGAAAATTTCTGGACGGTTCAAAAAATTTCTGGAAGGCTTAGGAAAATTTCTGGAGCCCTCCAAAAGTTTTTCCAGGGCTTCGGATCGGCACGGAAGCCCTCCGGCTCGCCCCGGAAGCCCTGGCCGTCTTTCCTCATCGTTGTGTGGGGATCAAGAAAAGGGGCGCGCGGTCCGCACGCCCCTTGGAGTGGAGGGCTACGATTACTCCGTCTCAGGAGAAGGAGCGGGGGGTTCCGGGTCCGTCGGCTCGGGTGCCGGCTTCACCGACCGGAGGCGGCCGCGGAACGGCTGCATCCCGAACTGGACCAGCATTTCGAGCGGGTGCCGAAGCGCTCGCGCGCCCCGTTCCGCAGGAAGGCCGCCAGGGCGTCTCCTTCCCGAAGAGCCTGCCGCAGCCTCTGCCCGACGTCCTGCTTGTTCGCGGTCAGGGCGCTGTACTCGGTGCTCAGGCCGTTCGCCTGCTGGAGCAGGTTCGCGAGCCGGGCGGCGGGTTCGGCCAGGTACGGGAAGCTCGGCCGCGTGGGCAGCCAGGGCGGCCAGGAGCTTGATCCAGCCGTTGAGGGTGTTCAGGTATTCAGGGATCTTGGCCATACTGTCTTCCTTTCTCTCTCCTTGCGGAGACATCCCGGCGCCGGAATTGGCGCCGCGTGCTTCGTGAATGTGCATACGGTGGCTGATAATCTTTCGTTTATCAAGAGACGTCTTGACAACTTGGGGACTTTTGGAGATCGTATTCACAACCAAGGGAGGGAGCTATGCGCCCGCGCCCGGACAGGGCGCCTCCCTCCGCCCTCCGAGCAGGAGGTTGGCAGGGAGGCCAGGATGATCCTCGGGTAGGTTCAGCCGGCAGCGGCTGCTTCCGGCTGGGCGGCGGGGGGTGCCTGGCCCGGGCCGGCGGCGCCGGGTAGCTGGACGTCCGGCAGCTCCTGCTCGACCTTGCGCAGGCGGGGGTTGAGGAAGGAGATGATGACGGCGACGATCATGCAGAGGCCGAGGACCATGATCATCAGGCCGGCGCCGCGGCCCGGCCCGACGCCGACGATCCGGCCGACGCTGTCGGCCAGCGGACCGCCTGGCAGGAGCAGGGGGCCGAAGACCTTGTCGACCAGCGGACCGGCGACCAGATAGGCGAAGGGGATGGTGCTCATGGCGACCAGTTGCCGGATCGCGAAGACGCGGCCCTGGACCTCATGGGCGACCTTGCTCTGCCAGATGGCCTGGCTGGAGGCGGCCACGATCGGGCCGGTGGACATGAAGATGAAGGCTGCCACGGCGATCAGCGGGATACTTGGCTCGATGCCGCCGAGCTGCAGGATGAGCCCCTGCACCACCAGCGCGGCGAAGATTCCCCAGACCCGGACCTTGGGGCCGCCCCAGATGGTCAGGGCCAGGGCGCCGAGCAGGGCTCCGGCCGCGGCGGCGGCGTTGACGGTGCCGAGGTCGCCCGGCGAGCCGAAGCTCAGGATCATCGGCCCGAGCAGGACCGAGACCATGCCGATGCTGAAGTTGGTGAGCGCAAAGAGGACCAGCAGCGAAAACAGGCCGTTGCGTTCGCGGATGTATTTCCAGCCGAACGCGGAGTCGCGCAGGAGCGAGCGCCGGTGCGCGCCCGGATCCATGGCCGCGATACGCGGCAGGCGGATCAGGAACAGGGTGGCCGCGGCGCACAGGAAGGTCGCGAAGTCGAGCATGATGACGCCGTGGTAGCCGATGGTCGCGATGAGGGCCGCGGCCAGCAGGGGCGCGACGATGCCGGTGACCGATCCCACCATCTGTCCCATGCCGCTCGCGCGGGCCAGTTGCTCGCGCGGCACGAGCATGCTGATGGTGGCGGCCAGGGCCGGCCCCTGGAAGGTGCCCCAGCCGCCCATCCAGATGACGATGGGATAGACCATCCAGATCTGCATCTGGTCCGTGTAGAAGAGCCAGGCCATGGTCAGCGTGCCGAGCGCGGCGCAGGCATCCGAGTAGAGCATCACCTTCTTGCGGTCGAAGCGGTCCGCGATGACGCCGGCGATTGGAGTGATCAGCAGGCCGGTGCCCATGCCGACGAATCCGACCATGGCGAAATTCGTGGCCTTGCCGCTCTGCTGGAACACCCACACGCCCAGGGCGAAGCTGCCGAGGGCGGTGCCGAAGTTGGAGATCATCTGGCCGAACCAGAGGATCAGGAAGGTCCGCCATCTGCGCTGTGCGTCGGGTGCTGCCATGTCGTTCTCCTTGGTTATCTCCCTGGGTGGGGGATTGCGCCGCAGCCAGCCGGTGAGGCGCTGCCAGAGCGAGACCGGTTGCGGCGGCGCGCCGGCCAGCGCGGGTACGGGCTGCTCTCCGCGGCGGGAGCGTAGGAGCCCGGCCAGGTGCCGGACGGTCGGCTCGACGAGGAACGAGGAGAGGTCGCCGGCATCGGGCACCCGTTCCTGGATGCGGGCGAGCACACGGACCGCGGTGAAGGAGGTCCCGCCCAGCTCGAAAAAGTTGTCGTCGACGCCCGCGTGATCGATCTCCAGGATCTCGCACCAGAGGCGGGAAAGATCCTGCACCAGGGGATCGGCGGTCAGATCAGGGACCGGCGGCGCCACAGTCGCAGGGATGCCAGCAGGCAAGGCCGCGCGGTCGACGGCGCCGTGGGCGTCCAGGGGGAGCTCGTCGAGGGTGTGGATCTCGGCGGGGATGAGGTACCAGGGGAGTGGGCCCTCACCCCCCTGGCCCCCCTCTCCCATCCGCACTCCCTCCCACCCGGGAGAGGGGGGAACTGGCACTGCCATGGAAGCCTCTGGGTGAGGGCTTCCCTCTCCCGGTGGAAGGGAGTGCGGATGGGAGAGGGGTCGGGGGTGAGGGTTCTCCGGCACCACCCAGGCGATGAGCCGGGGCCTTCTGGCTGCGGGGTCCTCCTCGGCTCGCACGACGGCGGCTCTGACTCCTGGCTGCCGTTCGAGGGCGGCCTCGGTCTGGCGGAGGTCGGCGAGATAGCCGAGGATGTCGGCGGTCATCTCCTGCTCCCGGCCGAGGATCTCGAGCTCGCCTCCCGCGAGGAAGCGGGCCTGGAGGCCGGTGCGGAAGAGGCGCTCGCCGGTGCGCGGATGGACCAGGAAACGGCTGCGGGCCGCGGCCTCGTCGCGCAGATAGCCGCGGGCCAGGCAGGGGCCGCCGATGTACAGGTCTCCAGCCACCCAGTCGGGACGCGGCTCCAGGGCGTGGTCGAGGACGTGGAGGACCTGGCGGGCGATGGGCCGGCCGGCCGGGATGCGGACCGCCGCATCCGGAACGTCTTCGACCTCGTGGAGCGCGGCGGCACAGGCGGTCTCCGGGAAACCGGCGAGCGCCAACACCCGGGTGTCCGGCGCGAGGTCGCGCAGGCGGCCGGGCAGGGTGACGGGGACGGTGTCACGTTCGAGCAGCACGAGCCGCGGCGGGCCGGCGATTGGACCGGCGATGGGACCAGCGATGGGACCAGAAAACCGCGAGAGCATCCGCTCGATCAGGGCCGGAGGGCCGCTCCAGACGGTGGCGCCGCTCTCCGCCGCCAGCCGCGCCCAGCTCGCCGGGTCGTTGTCGGCCGCGGCAGGAAGCACCACGGCGGCACCTGCCGCGAGCGGGGCGAGGAGATCGCAGAGGGCAAGGTCGGAGCCTGGGGGCGCCAACGACAGCAGCCGGTCGCCGGTGCCGAGGCCGAGGCGCTGGGCGAGGTCGGCGACGACCGGCGCCACGGCGCGGTGCTCCAGAAGTGCCCAGGCAGTGGTCCCTGCCGGGAGGCGGGTCAGGACGGCGCAGGCCAGGTCGCGGGTCCCCGCTTCGGGCAGGGAGCGGTCGTCCGCGGCCTCTTCCCCTTCCAGGTCCAGCCAGAGGAGCCCGTCCGGCCCGGCGCGCCGCGTTCCGACGGCCAGGCGGACTCCCTTGGCGAGGAGATCCACTAGGAGACTCTCCGGAGCATGAGGCTCCAGCGGCAGGCAGGCGGCCCCGGAGCGCAGGATGCCGAGGACGGCGACGGCCTGCTGCCAGCCGCGGTCGAGCACGGCGGCCACGAGCTGGTTGGGGCCGGCGCCGAGCGCCAGCAGGCGGCGCGCCAGGGTTTCGGCCCGTTCGGTCAGCTCGCCGTAGGTGAGCGTCCGGTCGGGCGCCGCGACCGCGGGCCGGCCGGGGTCCGATGCGGCCTGCGCGGCGAAGAGGGACCAGAGCGTCGCCGGAGCCTGGGCCGGAGCAGCGATCGGAGCCCTTGGAGCGGCGCGCCGTTCCAGGTGGGCTGCCGGGGCCACGGCAAAAAAAGGCGCCTTCCAGGCCGACTCGCTGTCGGCGAGCTTGCGGACGACGCCGACGAAGGCGTCCCGGAGGTCGGCGATCAGGCGCGGCGGGAAGAGGTGCTCGACGGTCTGGAACTTGACCACGAGATGCCCCGCTCCGCCCTCGAACACGGCCGGCAGCATGAGGAGCTGCGGCATGTACGCGGTCTCCTCGAACTGCACCATCGGACCGGCGTCCGGCGGCGGCGCGGGGCCGTCGCCCACGCCCGGAACCGCGGCGGGGGGTACCACGGCGGGTGCCGGTGCGGCACCGGCCCCGGTGGGCAGGGGCTTGTCCTGATAGCTGCCGTGCCTGAACTCGATGAGGCTGTTGAACATCACCAGCGAGAGGGCTCGCGTGCCGCCGCCGAGATGGCGGCGGATTTCGCGCAGCACCTGGAAGCCGGTGAAGACGCGGTGCTCGATCACCTCGGAGAGCTGGTCCTGCAGGCGCCGCGTGCGCTCGGCGAACGTCCCGGTCAGATCGTCCGCGGCCAGGATGTAGATCGTATTGAAATTACCCACCATCTCGCGGAGCTGTGGGTGGACCTGCGGCCAGTAGGTCCCCTCCAGGCTGAAAAAGAACTTCGGCCGGCGGCTCCAGGCGCGGATGGTCTCGACGAAGGCGGAGATCAGCACGCTCGACGGCGTGACGCCCAGCCGCGCGGCCCGGTCCTTGACGCGTTGCCAGGCCTCGGGCTCCAGGACGGGGGCGAACTGATCGGCCCAGCGGGTGGCCGTGTGCGGGCCGAGGCTCTCGACGAGCGGCAGCTCCAGCGGCGGCGGGAGCTGGGGGACGCGCCGCTGCCAGTAGTCGCGGGCGCGGCGGTACGCCTCGCTCTGCCGGATCTCCTCCCAGGTCACGGCGTAGTCGCGGTAGGTGATGTCGAGCGGGGGCAGCTCCTTGTCCGGGTCGTCGAGGATCTGGAGCAGGTCGCGCCAGAGGTTGTCGCGCGACAGGCCGTCGACCAGCAGGCAGTCGAGCCAGACGTGGATGCGGATGCGCCCGCCATCTAAAAAATGGATCAGGAAACCGAAGAGCGGCCACTGCCCGGCCGGCCCCTCGTGGTAGCGGAAGCGCTCGCGCGCCGCGGCGATCCGCTCCTCCACCTTTGCCGGCTCGAGGTCGCGGAGGTTGGCCAGCTCGAAGCGGAAGGGGGGCAGGCGCTGGAGGAGCTGCCCCCGGCCGTCCGGCCGCATCACGAAGCGGAGGATGTCGTGGCGGTCGCAGAGCCGCCGCATGGCCTGCTCGAGCTGGTCGACGAACCACTCGTCACCCGGCAGCTCGTATTCGATGTAGACGTTGCCACCCGGCGCCCAAAGGTCGAAGAGGCGGCTGCGCCCGGACCAGTACATCTCCTGCACGTCGGTCAGCCGGAAGGGCTGGTAGCGTTCCTCCGGCCGCGGCACCAGTTGAGGCAGCTCCGTGGCGGTAACGGGCGCCGCCACGGGCGTGGGAGGCTGGTCGGGCGGCGCTTCCCGCTTGGCCTTGGCCAGCTCGCGCAGGAGCTGCTCGCGCTGCTCCGGCGAAAGGGCGGCGATGCGGCGCGCGGCGTCGTTGGCAGGGGTCACAAGGCGCCCCCCAGAGGCAAGGGCGGCGAGCTCTGCTCGACGCGGGCGAGGAGCTGCTCCAGAGTTGCGGCATCGGTCTGCTCGGCCTGGCGCTGCACGACCAGCACGGCGAGGCTGGAGATGGTCCGGGCGTCGTAGAGAGCGCGCAACGGCAGGTCGATCTGGAACGTCTGGCGGACGCGGGCGACGATCTGGGTGGCCAGCAGCGAATGGCCGCCGATCTCGAAGAGGTCGTCCTCGATCCCCACGCGGTCGAGCTTGAGGACCTCCTGCCAGATCCGGACGAGGGTCTCCTCGGTAGGTGTGCGCGGCGCCACATAGGGCCGCGCCAGCTCGGGCCGGGACTGCTCGGGGGCCGGCAGCGCGCGGCGGTCGAGCTTGCCGCTCGGCGTGAGCGGCAGCGCGTCGAGCAGGACGAACGACGACGGCACCATGTGCTCCGGCAGGCGCTCCTGGAGATGATCGCGCAGCCGCGGCAGCAGCCGCACGAGGAGCCGGGCGCGCAGCGGATCGTTGGCCCAGACACTCCAATCCACCTCGCCCTCCGGAACCGCCGGCAGGGCGGCCGGCCGCGGCGGGTGCTCGCCGCGCCAGAAGAGGGCTTCGAGGCGGCCTCCCCCACTCTCCCCACCATTCTCCTGCCAGCCAATCTCCTGCCAACTAATATCGGCGGCGTAGCCGGCCTCCTCGGCCAGGCTCCAGAGCTCCTCGGGGTCCACGCCGGCGGCAGAGCCGTTTCCATTTGTGGTCTGCGGCAGGGCCTCGCGCAGCTCTCCCAGCGTCCGGGCGCCGTCCCCCTGCCAGAGCAGGCCGGAGACCGCGAGGTCGCGGAGGAGCCGGGCATTGGGCACGCCGGTAACCGCGAGCGCCTCCGGCCTCTCCTGGAGCAGGATCTGGCGGAGGCTGTCGAGACTCAGCTCCTGCGCGCTCCAGTCAAGGCGCCGCGGCTCGGCAACTGGGGCCGGCTCGCCCACCTCCAGGACCACGTCGTAGCGGAAGCGGGTCAGCTCGTTGTGGGCGTGCCCGCGCTTGACCGACATGCGCACCCCGCCGATCCGCGGAAGCCGGCGCCGCAGGGCCGTGAAGAGAGTGGGGTCGAGGACCAGCTCCTCGTCCTCGCCGACGCGGGCCTGCACCTGCCGGCGCACCTGCAGGAGAGGCAGCGCGGCCGGGGCGCGCTCGAGCTCGACCGAGGCATGGAAGACTTCGAGGAGAGGCAGGCTGCGGACGTCGCCGAGGAAGACGAAGCCGCCGTCGCGGACGGCGCGGACCGCCCCCTCCAGCACCCGCAGCAGGTAGTCGACGCCGGGGAAATACTGGACGACCGAGTTGAGGACCACGGCGTCGAACGAGCCCTCCGGGACCTCGGAGAAGTCGGCCGCTTCGCGCTCGAAGAGCCGCAGGCCGGGCAGGGTCTCCTCCAGCGGCCGGAGCTGCGCGACGGCCGCCGCGGAGAGGTCGGTGGCCCAGTAGCGGGCGCAGCGCGGGGCGATGCGGTGCAGGAGCAGGCCGGTCCCGCAACCGATCTCCAGGACGCTCTCCGGCTGGCGAGACAGGATGCGGTCCACCGTGGAGTCCACCCACTCGCGCATCTCGTGCGCGGGAATCGGCTCCCCGGTGTAGCTGCTGGTCCAGCCTGCGATGTTGAAGCTCGGATCGTGCGCCTCGCCGGCCTCGTAGGTGCGGTCGAAGACCATCTGCCATTGCGCGACCTGCTCGCCGGCCAGCTCGCCTCCCAGCTCCTGCTCCAGCTCCTCCTGCTCGGGCGCGGGGACGGTGTAGGCGATGATCCGCGGATCGCCCGGATCGTCGTGCCGCAGCAGGACCGCGGCATCGCGGACGCCGGGATGACTGCGCAGGGCGGCTTCGATCTCGCCGAGCTCGATGCGGAAGCCGCGGAGCTTGACCTGGTGGTCAAGGCGGCCGAGGTACTCGATCTCGCCTTCGGGCCGGAAGCGGGCGAGGTCGCCGGTCCTGTACAGCCGCGCACCCGGCTCCGCGGAGAAGGGATGCGGGACGAACCTCTCGGCGGTCAGGTCCGGCCGCGCGTGGTAACCGCGGGCCAGGGCGACGCCGCCAATGAAGAGCTCGCCGGGGGCGCCGACCGGCACCGGGCCCAGGGCGCGGTCGAGCAGGTAGATGACGACGTTGGCGATCGGCCGGCCGATGGGGACCGAAGGCTGCGCCGGATCGCAGGCCCAGGACGTGACATCGACGGCCGCCTCGGTCGGGCCGTAGAGGTTGTGCAGCCCGGCGGCCGGCAGCCGTTCGAAGAAGCGGCGCACGAGGTCGGCGCCCAGGGCCTCGCCGCTCGCGAAGACGCGGGCGAGCGACGTGCAGCGCTCGGCCGCCGGCTCCTCCAGGAAGGCGCGCAGCATCGACGGCACGAAGTGGATCGTCGTGATCGCCTCGCCGGCGATCAGCTCGGCCAGGTAGCCCGGATCCTTGTGCCCCTCGGGGCGGGCCACCACCAGGCGGGCGCCGGTGAGAAGCGGCCAGAAGAATTCCCAGACCGAGACGTCGAAGCTGTACGGGGTCTTCTGGAGCACCCGGTCGGCGGCGGTCAGACGGTAGGCGTCCTGCATCCACAGGATGCGGTTGCGCACCGCCCGGTGGGTGTTCATGGTCCCCTTCGGCATCCCGGTCGAGCCGGACGTGTAGATCACGTAGGCCAGATTGTCGGGCGTCGCGGTCCGCGCCGGGTCCTCGGGGCTCTCGCCGGAAAGGTCCTCCGCGTCCAGGAAGACCGCGCGGGTGCCGGCCGGGACGAGGCCGCGGAAACGCTCGTGGGTGAGCAGCACGGGCACCCCGGCGTCGCGCAGCATGAAGGACAGCCGGTCGGCCGGATAGGTGGGGTCGAGCGGCACGTAGGCGCCTCCGGCCTTGAGCACCGCGTAGAGGCCGGCCACCATGTCGAGCGAGCGCTCCAGGCAGACGCCGACCCGCGAGTCGGCCGCCACGCCGAGCCGCCGCAGGCGATGGGCGAGCCGGTTGACCCGCTCGTTGAGCTGCCGGTAGGTCAGCTCCTCGCCCTCGAAGGACACGGCCGGGGCTTCGGGGGTCCGCTCCACCTGGGCCTCGAACAGCTCGTGCAGGCAGCCCGCACCGCTGTACTCGGCACCGGTCCGGTTCCACTCCGCGAGGATCTGGTGCTGCTCGGTCTCGGAGAGGAGGGCGACGCCGTCGTAGCGGCTCTCGGGGTGCTCCGCCATGGCGGCCAGGGCGCGGCCGTAGTAGCCGGCCAGCTTCTGCATCAGGTCCGCCTCGAGGCGGCTGGCGTCGTAGTCGAGGAACAGGCCTACGTTCGAGGTCCCGGAATCCACCGTGAAGTAGGTCGACAGCGGGTAGTTGGTCGGGATGTTGGCCTGCGACCCCACGCTGTGCACCTCGTCGCTCAGGTGGGAGACGCTCTGCATGACGTGGAAGTTCATGTAGGTGAAGGCGGTGTCGAAGAGCGGCCGGCCGCCGGCGAGGCGCTGGATCTCGGCGAGGGGATAGAGCCGGTAGGGCAGCGACTCCGTCTCGGCCGCGAACGCCTGCTGCGCAAGGTCGATCCATGTGCCGCCGGCAAACTGGAAGCGCAGCGGCAGCGTGTTCAGGAAGAGGCCGAGCACCCGCTCGCCGTCGGGCTCCTCCAGCCGGCCGTTGGCGACCACGCCGGTGACCAGGTCGGGCTGGCCGCTGACCACGCCGAGGGCGCGGAGGTGAGCTGCCAGGAGGAGGCTCTTGATCGGCGCCTCCGCCGCGCGCGCGAGCCGGTTGAGCCCGTCGGAGACCTCCTTGGACACCGGGATGTGCAGGGTCTGGAGCCGCGGCGGCGTGTCGAGGGCGACGCCGGACGCATGCGGCAGCTCGATCAGCGTGGCGTCCCACAGGGTTTCGAGCCAGTAGCGGCGTGCCTCCTCGGAGGCGAGCACCTGCCGTTCGAGGGCCACGTAGTCGCGGTAGAGGCTGACGGGAGTAGCCGGCTGCGGCGCCGCGGCGCCCTCGCGGATCAGCGCCATGAAATCCTGGGTCAGCTCGGCGATCAGCGAGGCGACGCTCCAGCCGTCGAGGATCGCGTGGTGCTCGCTCCACGAGAACTGGACGTGCTCCTCGTCGCGGCGGCGCACGGAGAAGCGCAGCAAAGGTACCTGCCGCCAGTCGAAGAGCCGGTGGGTCTCGTCCTGGAACCATTGGGCGAGCACCTCCTCCTGCTCCGCATGCGCCAGGTGCCGGAGGTCCTCGACGAGCAGCGGGATGCGCACCTCGCGATGGACGATCTGCAGCGGCTCGCTGAAGCTCGACAGGTCGAAGGAGGTGCGCAGCAAAGGGTGGCGCGACGCCAGGCGGTCGAGGGCGAGGCGCATCCTCTCCGGGTCGTACGGCGCTTTCAGGTAGATGCTGTTGGTGTTGTGGTAGATCGAGGAGTCGGGGTTCAGCTCGCTGTGGAAGAGCATGCCCGCCTGCATCTTGGCGAGCGGATAGGCGTCCTCGGCGGTGTCGGGCAGGAGCAGCCGGTCGGCTTCGGAGACCAGGCTGAACGGCGCCGTGCGCACCGGCGCCGGAGCGGCGGCCTGCGGCCCCGCCATGGCCTGCGCCAGGGCGCGGACCGTCTGGTGCTGGAAGAGCTGTTGCAGCGACAGGCCGAGCCCCCGCTCGCGGGCCTGCGACAGCACCTGGATGCTCAGCATCGAGTCGCCGCCCAGGGCGAAGAAATTGTCGTCGCGGCCCACCCGGTCGACCTTCAGGACTCCTGCCCAGATCCCGGCCAGGGCCTCCTCGGCCGGGCCTTCCGGAGCGGCGAAGGGCGCCGCGAGGTCGGGCCGCGCCGCCTCCGGCTCGGGCAGGGCCCGGCGGTCCACCTTGCCGCTGGAGGTCAGCGGCAGCGCGTCGAGCGGTACGAAGAGCGCCGGCACCATGTAGTCCGGCAGGCTGCGGCCGAGGAAGGAGCGCAGGCTGTCCGGATCCAGGGTGCCGTCACCGCCGGCCACGTAGGCGACGAGCCGGCGGTGCCCGTCCGCGCGTTCCTGCGCCGTGACCACCGCCTCGCGCACCTGCGGATGCTCCGCCAATGCGGCCTCGATCTCGCCCAGCTCGATGCGGAAGCCCCGGACCTTGACCTGGTGGTCGGTACGGCCCAGGTACTCGATGGCGCCGTCCCCACGCCAACGCGCGAGGTCGCCGGTGCGGTACAGGCGGCTCCCCGCCTCCTCCGCTCCGGCCAGCGGGTCCGGCAGGAAGCGCTCCGCCGTCAGGTCCGGGCGCTCGACGTATCCGCGCGCCAAGTTGACTCCGGCGATGTACAGCTCGCCCGGCACGTCCACCGGCACCGGGCCCATCCAGGGGTCCAGCAGGTGGATGCGCGTGTTGGCGATCGGCCGGCCGATGGGCACGCTCCGCCCGTCCTTGCCGTCCCGGTCGAGGGTCCAGGAGGTGACGTCGACCGCGGCCTCGGTCGGGCCGTAGAGGTTGTGCAGCCGCCCCGGCAGCCGGGCGAAGAAGCGCTGCGCCAGCTCGGGCGGCAGCGCCTCGCCGCTCGCCATGACGTCGCGCAGCGAGCGGCAGGAGGCGGCCTCCGGCTCCTCGACGAAGAGCTGCAACATCGAGGGCACGAAGTGCATCACCGTGATCCCGCTCTCCTGGATCAGCCGCGCCATGTAGGCGTTGTCGCGGTGCCCGCCCGGCCGGGCGACGACGAGCTGCGCGCCGGCGAGCAGCGGCCAGAAGAATTCCCACACCGAGACGTCGAAGCTGAAGGGGGTCTTTTGCAGCACCCGGTCCTCGGCGGTGAGGCCATAGGCCTCCTGCATCCACAGCAGGCGGTTGGAGATCGCCCGGTGGGAGACGACCACGCCCTTGGGCCGGCCGGTCGAGCCCGAGGTGAAGAGCACGTAGGCGGGGTGGCCGGGGTCGGTCCGCACCGCCGGCCTCTCACCGCTCTCCCCGTCCAGGCCGCTGCCGGCGGCGTCGAGCCGGAGCACCCGGACATCCCGGATCTCCACCAGCCGGTCGAGGAGGCGTTCCTGGGCGAGCACCACGGGCACCCGCGCCTGATCGACCTGGTAGGCCAGGCGGTCGGCCGGATGCTCGGGGTCGAGCGGCACGTAGGCCGCCCCGGCTTTCAGGATGCCCAGGAGAGCCACCACCAGCTCGATCGAGCGCTCCATCAGCACGCCGACCCGGCCTTCGGGGCCGACCCCGAGCGATCCCAGGCGCCGCGCGAGGCGGTTGGCCCGCACGTCCAGCTCGCGATAGGTGAGGGTCTCGTCCTCGAAGGTCACGGCCGGAGAGCCCGGCGCGCGGTCGACCTGGTCCTCGATCCGTTCGTGCAGGCAGCGGTCGAGCGGGTAGGCGACCCGGGTATCGTTCCAGGCGGCGATCTGGAGACGTTCCGCCTCGCCGAGGAGAGGCAGGTCGGCCACCCGCCGGTCCGGCGCCGCGGCGATCTCGGTGAGCAGGCCCGCCAGATGACCGAGCATGCGGCGCACCGCGCCGGGCTCGAAGCGGCTGCGGTCGTAGGTGGCGCGCAGCGAGATGCTCCCGCCGGCCGAGGCGGAGAGGGTCATGGGATACCCGGTGCTCTCGCTGGCGCGCACCTCGCTGACGCGGAGCACAGCCTCGCCCTCGCCTTCCTGCCGCGACTCGCCGAGGGGATAGTTCTCGAAGACGAAGATGCTCTCGAAGAGCGGCACGGCCGGCGGCAGGGGGCTCCACTTCTGGACCTGCACCAGGGGGCTGTATTCATACTGCCGCAGCTCGAGCTCCTGCGCCTGGACGCCCTGCAACCAGGGCATCAGGCGCTCAGCCGGGAGGACCCGCACCCGCACCGGCAGCGTGTTGATGAAGAGCCCGACGATGGACTCGACTCCGGGCAGGTCCACCGGCCGGCCGGAGACGACCGCGCCGAAGACGACGTCGTCGCCGCCGCTGTAGCGGCCGAGCAGGAGCGCCCAGGCTCCGAGGACCACCGTGTTGAGCGTCAGCTTGCTCCGCGAGGCCAGGGCCTGGAGGGCGGCCGCGACGTCCTGCGGGACCCCGGTGCCCTGCTCCTCGTAGGCACCCGGCTCGGCGGCGATTGCGGCGGTCGCCGCGGCGGGCCGGTCGATCGCCAGGGAGGTCGGCGCGGCGAGCCCGTCGAGCCGGCGCCGCCAGAAGGCCTCCAGGCGCTCCTTATCCTGCCTTCCCAGCCAGGCGATGTAGTCGCGGAAAGGGCGCCGCGCCGGCAGGTCGGGCTGCTTCCCGGCGTGCAGGGCGGCGTAGATCGCGAACACCTCCTGGAGCAGGACGGGGGTCGACCAGCCGTCCAGCAGGATGTGGTGGAAGGTCCAGAGGAAGGCGTGGGCCTCCGCGGCAAGGCGGATCAGCCGGAAGCGCATCAGCGGCGCCTTGGCGAGGGGCAGCGGCTGCTGCCGGTCCTCGGCGCGCAGGGCCGCGAGGCGGCCGGCCTGCTCGGCGGCCGGGAGATCGTGCCAGTCCTGCTCCTCCCAGGCGAGCTTCACCTGCTGGCGCACGACCTGGACGGGCTCGTCGAGGCCCTCCCAGAGGAAGGCGGTGCGGAGGATCGGGTGCCGCTCGATCACCTTCTGCCAGGTCTGCCGGAAGAGCTCCTGGTCGAGCTCGCCGTGCAGCGTGCAACTGCACTGGTTGACATAGACCCCGGAGTCGGGCGTCAGCAGAGTGTGGAACAGCATGCCCTGCTGCAGCGGCGACAAGGGGTAGATGTCTTCGACGTTCTTCATGCATCGGCTCCGTCAATCACTCCGCGTCGTCGAGCAGGGCCGACAGCTTGCGGAAATTCTTTTCGTCGAGCTTCGCCAGCGGGAAGTCGGACGGTGTCAGCGCCGTACCGGCCGCCTGCTGGCGGTGGGAAATGAGCGAACGCAACGCCTCGGCGTAGGCCTCGGCCAGCCGCTCGATCGTCGAGCGGTGGTGGAGGTTGGCGCTGTAGCCGAGGGTGAGCTGGAGCCGCCCGCCGGCCACCAGGCCGCTCACCTCCAGAAGATGGGTGCGGTGAGAGCGCTGATTGCGCGCCGGCCCTGACGGCTCGCCCGTCGGCCGGAAGGTGGCCTCCTGCGCAGAAGCGAGCTGGTCGAACTGGCCCAGGTAGTTGAAGCTGACCTCTGCCGGCGGCGCCTCCCGTAGCGCCCGGGCGGCCGGCGCGCCGCTCAGGTGGCGCAGCAGGCCGTAGCCGATGCCGTTGCGCGGGGCGCGGCGGAGCTGCTCCTTGACCGCGGCGAGCGCCGGACCCGGGCTCGTGGCGTCCCCCGGGTCCACGAGCACGGGGAACTGGGTGGTGAACCATCCCACCGTGCGCGACAGGTCGACGTCGTCGAACAGCGGCTCCCGCCCGTGCCCTTCGAGATCGACGCGCAGAGCGGTTGCTCCCGTCCAGGGCGCGAGCGCCTGCGCCAGAGCGGCGAGCAGCGCGTCGTTGATCTGCGTCCGGTAGGCTGCCGGGACCTCCTGCAGAAGGGCCTGGGTCTCTTCGGGGTCAGCGCCAGGGCGACCGAGCGTCCCGACTCGACGGTGTTCGCCGCCAGCCCGGGCCCTTCGACAGCATCGAGAGGCAGCCGCGGCACCGCGGCGCCGGCGATGGCGAGCCAGTGCTCCAGCTCGCCGTGGAGCTCCTCCGAGCCGGCATAGGCGAGGAGGCGCTCGGCCCAGGCCTTGAACGAGGTGGTCTTGGGCGGCAGCGCCGGCGGTTCATCCGCCGCGGCCTGGCGGTAGGCCCGCTCGAGGTCCTCCTGGAGGACGCGCCAGGAGACGCCATCGCCCACCAGGTGGTGCATCACCCACAACAGGCGCTGGGTCCCCTCGCCGACATCGAAGAGGGCGAGGCAGGCGAGCGGGCCGCTTGCGAGGTCGAAGCCGGCCTGGAGCTGGGAGGCCGCGTCGTACAAGGCCGCCGCCCGCTCCGCCGCCGGGACCTGCCCGAGGTCGATCCAGACGAAGGGCGTGGACGGCTCGCTCGCGGCGTTCTCCAGCCGCCAGCTTCCGGCGTCGCGCACGGCCTGCAGGCGCAGGGCGTCGTGGTGGGCGAAGAGCATGGCCGCGGCCCGGTCGAGCGCCCCCGGGACAAGCGGCTCGCGCGGCGCCAGCATCACCGCCTGGTTGAAGTGGTGCAGGTTGGCGAACCCTTGCTCGAAGAACCAGTGCATGATCGGGGTGAGCGGTACCGGGCCGCTGACGGTCCCCTGCTCTGCGACCACGGCGGTCGCCGACTCCGCCGACTGCGCAAGCTCGGCGACGGTCTGGTGCTCGAAGAGCTGCTTGGCTGTCAGGTGCAGCCCTGCCTGGTTGGCGCGCGCGATGATCTGGATGGAGAGGATCGAGTCGCCGCCCAGCTCGAAGAAGTTGTCGTGGATGCCGACGCGCTCGACGCCGAGAACCTGTGCCCAGATGCCCGCCAGCAGCTCTTCCTCCGCGGTGCGAGGCGCGGCGTATCCGCCCTCCAGCTCCGGCCGCGCGGCGTCCGGCGCGGGCAGCGCCGCGCGGTCCACCTTGCCGCTGGCGAGCACCGGCAGCGCCGGCAGGGTGACAAAGGCAGAGGGCACCATGTAGTGAGGCAGCCGCTCGGCGAGGAAGCTGCGCAGCTCGCCGACCGGCGGCGGCTCCGCTCCTTCGCGTGGAGATAGATAGGCGACCAGCCGCCGGTCCCCCGGCCGGTCCTCGCGCAGCAGGACGACCGTCTCGCGCAGCGCCGGGTGGCGCCGGAGCGCGGCCTCGACCTCGCCGAGCTCCAGGCGGAAGCCGCGGATCTTGACCTGGTGGTCGGCGCGGCCGAGGAACTCGAGGTGGCCTTCCGTCCGCCAGCGGGCCAGGTCGCCGGTGCGGTAGAGGCGGCCTCCCGGCTCGCCGATCTCTGCAGCCAGAGAGTCGGGCAGGAAGACCTCGGCCGTCGCGTCGGGCCGGCCGAGGTAGCCGCGGGTGAGGCCGGCGCCGGCGATGAACAACTCGCCCGGCACGCCGCGCGGTACCGGCCGCAGCCGCCGGTCGAGCACATAGGCGCGGGTGTTGGGCAGGGGCCGGCCGATCGGCAGGTTCATCCCGTCCGGCGCCTGCCGGGGATCGTTGCCGGTCACGAAGACCGTGGAGGTGACCGAAGCCTCGGTCGGGCCATAGGACGAGAGAAACGAGAGCGGCCGGCCGGCGAGCCCGGCCCAGGTTCTGAGCCGCGCCACGGGAACGCTCTCGCCGCCGGTCAGGAAGGCGCGCAGGCACGGCGGCAGCGGCAGCCGGAGGGCGGCCACGTCCTCGACCCACTGGCGCAGCAGGGCGGCCGGCAGGTCGAGTACCGTGACGCCGAAACGGGCACAGAAATCCAGGATCTCGTGGCTCGCCAGCTCGCGCGGGTTGCGGTGCAGCACGACCGTGGCGCCGCTCGCCAGGGTGGGGAAGATCTGGAGCACCGAGGCGTCGAAGGAGAGCGGTGCGAAGACCAGCAGGCGGTCGCCCGGCCCGAGCCCGACCTCCCCGGCCAGGCCATGGACGAAGTTGACGACTCCGCGGTGGGGTGCCACGACCCCTTTGGGCGTCCCGGTCGAGCCGGAGGTGTAGATCACGTAGGCGGCATTGTCGGGAGAGATCTGAACATCCAACTGCTCGGTCTCATCCGACAGATCGGCCCGATCGGCGTCGACCCGCAGCATCCGCGCCGGCAGGCCCTGGAGCGAGGCAGCCAGACGGTCCTGGGTGAGCACCAGGTCGAGGCCGGCATCGGCCGCGATCGCGGCCAGGCGCTCGCCGGGGGATTCGGGGTCGAGCGGCACATAGGCCCCACCCGTCTTGAGCACGCCGAGCATCGCGGCGAGCGCGTCGGGCGACCTTTCGCAGCAGATCCCGACGCGCGACTCGGGCCCGACGCCCAGCCGCCGGAGGTGGCGGGCGAGGCGGCTCGCCCGCTGCTCCAGCTCGCGGTAGGTGAGGCTCTCGCCCTCGGCGACCACGGCCAGGGCCGCGGGCGCCCGCTCGGCCTGCGCCTCGAACAACCGGTGCAGCAGGAGGTCTCCGCTCAGCTCGCGCCGGGTCTCGTTCCAGCGATGGACCACCTCGGCGCGCTCGGCCTCGTCGAGCAGCGGCAGATCGGACACCGCCGCGTCCGGATCGGCGGCGATCCCCGCCAGCAGATGGACGAAGAGCCGGGCCATGCGGTCCGCACTCTCGGGATCGAACAGATCCACGTTGAAGTCGATGTCGCAGAGCATGCCGGCGCGCTGCTCCACGCAGGCCAGGGTCAGGTCGTAGCGAGCGACGCCGGTGTCGGCGCCGAACGGCTCGAGCGGCACGCCGGACATCGGCGCCGACGACGGCGGCGCGGCCTGGTGGACGAACAGGACCTGGAAGATCGGCGAGCGGCTCATGTCGCGCTGCGGCTGCAGCTCGTCGACCAGCTTCTCGAACGGCAGGTCCTGGTGGGCGTAGCCGCCGAGAGAGGCCTCGCGGACCCGATGCAGCAGAGTGCGGAAGCCGGGGTCGTCCCCCAGGTCGGCGCGCAACGCCAGGGTATTGACGAAAAAGCCGATCAGCCCCTCGACCTCGGAGCGGTTGCGGTTGGCGATCGGAGTCCCCACGACGATCGCGTCCTGTCCCGTGTAGCGGTGGAGCAACACCTGGAAGGCCGCGAGCAGGGTCATGAACGGCGTGGCCATCTCGCGCCGGCCGAGCTCCACGAGCGAGCGGGCGAGGCCGGCGGGCAGCACCCGCGACCTCCTGCCGCCGCGGTAGGTCTGCGCCGGCGGGCGGGGGCGATCGACGGGCAGCTCCAGCACCGCGGGAGCGCCGACGAGATGGTCGCGCCAGTACCGGAGCTGGGTGTCGAGCACCTCACCCTGGAGCCAGTCGCGCTGCCACCGGGCGAAGTCGGCGTACTGGACCGGCAGCTCGGGCAGCCGCGGCTCGCGCCCCGTCGCATACGCCTCGTACAGCTCCACGACCTCGCGCCGCAGCACGTCCATGGACCAGCCGTCGCTGCTGATGTGATGCAGGGTGAAGAGCAGCGCCTGGTCCTCGTCACCCAGCCGCAGGAGCCGCGCACGCACGACCGGCAGCCGGGAGAGGTCGAAGGGGCGTGCCGCCTCCTCGGCGGCGAGCCGCAGGGCGGTCCGCTCGCGCACCCCATCCGGGAGGCTTCGCAGGTCCACGACCGGCACGAGCTGCGGCGCGGGCGGCGCGATCGACTGCACCGGCCGGCCGTCGGGAGCGGCAAAGGTGGTGCGCAGCGTCTCGTGCCGCCGCACGATCTCCGTGAGAGCGCGCGAGAGCGCCGGCACGCTGAAGGGTCCCCGCAGGCGGAAGGTGGCCGGCTGGTTGTAGACGGGGCTCTCCGGGTCGAGCTGGTGCAGGAACCAGAGCCGCTGCTGCGCGAAGGAGAGCGGCAGCTCCACCCCGGGGGCATCGCGCGGCACCGGCACGATCGGCGGCGCCTGCACCCCGGCGCCGGCGCGCTGCGCCTCCTCGACCTGCGCTGCGAGGCCGGCCAGCGTCGGGCTTTCGAACAGGACGCGCAGCGGCAGCTCCACCCCGAAGGCGTCGCGCACCCGGGACGCCACCTGGGTCGCCAGCAGGGAGTGCCCGCCCACCGCGAAGAAGTCGTCGTGAGCACCGACCCGCTCGAGGCCGAGGATCTGGCTCCAGATGCCGGCGAGCAGCTCTTCGCCGGGGGTGCGCGGCGCCGCGTAGTCCCCCGCGAGATCGGACAGCTCCATCTCCGGCACTGGGAGCGCCGCGCGGTCCACCTTGCCGCTGGCGAGCACCGGCAGCGCGGGCAGGGAGACGAACGCCGCCGGTACCATGTACTGCGGCAGCCGGGCGGCGAGGAAGTCCCGCAGCTCGCCGGCGGTGGGCGGGGCGGCATGAGCCACGACGTAGGCGGCCAGCCGCTTGTCGCCGGGGCGGTCTTCACGCAGCAGGACCGCGGCCTCGCGCAGGGCTGGATGCAGGAGGAGCGCCGACTCCACCTCGGCGGGCTCCAGGCGGAAGCCGCGGATCTTGACCTGGTGGTCGGTGCGACCCAGGAATTCGAGCTGCCCGCTGGGCAGCCAGCGCGCGAGGTCGCCGGTCCGGTAGAGGCGCCCTCCGGCTCCACCGTTCTCGTTGTCCTCCGCGAGGGAATCGGGCACGAAGGAGGCGGCGGTCGGACCGGGGCGGCCGAGGTAGCCGCGCGCGAGGCCCGCGCCGCCCAGGAACAGCTCGCCGGGCACGCCGAACGGCACCGGCCGCGTCCTACGGTCGAGCACATAGGCCCGCGCGGCGGGGAGCGGGCGGCCGATCGGCAGGTTGGCTCCCGCGAGGTCCTCCACCCGGTCGTTGGCGGTCTGGAAGACGGTCGCGGTGACCGTCGCCTCGGTGGGGCCGTAGGAGGAGAAAAAATCGAGCCGGCGGTCGGTCAGCCCCGCCCAGGTCTTCAATCGCTCCACCGGCACGCTCTCGCCGCCGGTCAGAAACGCTCGCAGGCAGCCGGGCAGCGGCAGCCGCCGCGCTGCCACGTCCTCCACCCACTGGCGCAGCAGGGCGGCCGGCAGGTCCAGCACCGTGACGCCATGGCGCTCGCAGAAGCCCAGGATCTCGTGGTTGGCCAGCTCCCGCGGGTTGCGGTGCACCACCACCGCCGCTCCGCTCGCCAGCGCCGGAAAGATCTGGAGCACCGAGGCGTCGAACGACAGCGGCGCGAACAGCAGCAGGCGGTCGCCCGGCCCCAGGCCCACCGCCGCGGACAGGCCCTGGACGAAGCTCACGACGGCGCGATGGGGCGTCACGACCCCCTTCGGCACCCCGGTCGAGCCCGAAGTGTAGATCACGTAGGCGGCGTTGTCGGGAGAGACCTGAACATCCGACAGATCGGACGGATCGGACAGATCGGCATCGATCGCCAGGACCCGCGGTGCGAGCCCGGCGAGGGAGGGCGCGAGGCGTTCCTGGGTCAGCAGCAGGTCCACGCCGGCATCGGCCACGATGGCGGCCAGGCGCTCGCGCGGCGACTCGGGATCGAGGGGCACGTAGGCGCCGCCTGCCTTGAGGACGCCGAGCATGGCCGCCAGGGCGTCGGAGGAACGCTCGCAACAGAGGCCGACGCGCGACTCGGGTCCGATGCCGAGCCGCCGGAGGCGGCAGGCCAGGGCGTCGGCCCGTTGCTCGAGCTCGCGGTAGGTCAGGCTCCCGCTGTCGGAGACGACGGCCGGCGCCTCCGGCGTCCGTTCCGCCTGCGCCTCGAAGAGCTGATGGCAGAGCCACTGTCCGTTGCCAGCGTCGGCGGCGCCGTTCAGCTCGCGCACCACCTGCTGAAGCTCGGCGTCGCTGAGCAACGGCAGCTCGGAGACCGCGCGATCGGGGTGCTGTGCGACCCCGCGCAGCAGGGCCTCGAAGTGGCGGGCAAGCCGCCGGACGGTCGACGGGTCGAAGAGGTCGGTCCGGTAGTCGATGTTGCCGAAGATCCCCTGCTCCCGTTCGGTGAGCGCGACGCTCAGCTCGAACTGCGCCGTCCGCACCTCCACCCCGAAGGGGCGTACGGCGAGGTCCTGCGGCCGCTCGGCGACCTGGGGCAGGTTCTGGTAGACGAGCAGCACCTGGAAGAGCGGAGTCCGCGACAGGTCCCGCGGCAGATCCAGCGACTCGACCAGCTTCTCGAAGGGGAGGTCCTGGTGCGCATCGACCTGCAGGGCCGTCTCGCGGACCCGCTCCAGGAGCTCGGGGAAGCCGGGATCGGCCGCCAGCTCGACGCGCAGCACCAGGGTGTTGACGAAGAACCCGACCAGGGCCTCGGTCTCGGGACGATGGCGGCCTGCGATCGGCGTCCCGAGCAGGACATCGTCCTGGCCGGTGTAGCGATGGAGCAGGGCCCCCAGCGCCGCCGTCAGGGTCATGAACAGCGTCGCTCCGCAGGCCTGGGAGAGGCTGCGCAGCGCCGCGGCGGCGACCCGGTCCACGACCAGCCCCTGGCGGGCGCCGCGGAAGCTCTGGACGATCGGTCGCGGCCGGTCGGTCGGCAGATCGAGATGTGCAGGCGCTCCGGCCAGGCGCTCCCTCCAGAAGCGGAGCTGCGACTCCAGGGCCTCGCCCTGTAGCCAATCGCGCTGCCACACGGCGAAGTCCGGGTATTGGATCGGCAGCTCGGGCAGGGGCGACCGCCGGCCGGCGGAGAAGGCGCCGTAGAGGGCGGTCAGCTCGCGCACCAGGACGCCCATCGACCAGCCATCGGAGGCGATGTGGTGCATCACGAGCACGAGCACGTGCTCGGCGGCCTCCAGCCGCAGCAGCGCCGCCCCGAGGAGCGGCCCGCGCGCGAGGTCGAAGGTGCGGCGGGAGAGCGCGGCGGCGAGGCGGGCGGCCTCGCCTGCGCGGGTCCTCTCCGGCAGCGCCGCGAGGTCGATCCGCGGCAACGGCAGGTCCATACGCTCCGCCACGGCCTGCACGGGCTGGCCGTCGACGGCGAGGAACACCGTGCGCAGGGCCTCGTGGCGGCGGACGACCTCGACCAGGGCGCGCTCGAACGACGGCGTGTCCAGAGGACCGACCAGACGCACGGCCTCGACGATGTTGTAGACCGTGCTCTGCGGGTCGAGCTGGTGCAGGAACCAGAGCCGTTGCTGTCCGAAGGAGAGCGGCGCCGGCTCCAGCGCCACTCGGCGGGGGATGCGCTGCTGCGGCGTCTCCTCCGTGGCGAGCCCCCGCTTCTGCAGGAGCTTCGAGAGGAGCAGGCGCTTCTTGTCGGACAGATCGAACGCCGTGGTCACGGGAAGCCCCCTTCACCGGCCACGGCCTCGGCCATCAGCATCGCCTCCACCTCGTCCTCGGACATGCCGGTGAGCTGGAGCATGAGCTCCGCGGTGGCCAGGACCTTCTCGCGCCGTTCCGGAAGTGCGAGCAGCGCCGCCGCCAGACCGGCGACCGTCGGCGCCTCGAACAGCCGGCGGAGCGGTAGGTCGTCGGCGCCGAGCTCGAACGTCTGGCGCACCCGGGTCAGCACCTGGGTGGCGAGCAGCGAGTGGCCGCCGAGCTCGAAGAAGTTGTCGCGGACGCCGACCTTCTCCATCTTGAGGATCTGCGCCCAGAGGCCGGCGAGGACCTGCTCGACCGGGTCGCGGGGCGCGACGAACTCGGCCGCCACGGAGGGGCGTGCGCCGTCCGGCGCGGGCAGGGCGCGGCGGTTCACCTTGCCGCTCGGCAGCAGGGGAAGCTCCGCCAGGAGCACGAAGAAGGCCGGCACCATGAAGTCGGGCAGCGCGCCGGCCACGAAGGCCCGCAGCTCAGGAGCTGTCGGGGAGGTGGAGACGGCGTCCGGCTCCGGAAGGACATAGGCCACCAGCCGCCGGTCGCCTGGCGCATCCTCGCGCAGCAGGACGACCGCCTCGCGCACCGCCGGATGAGACGCCAGCAGCGCTTCGATCTCGCCCAGCTCGACACGGAAGCCGCGGATCTTCACCTGGTGGTCGGCGCGGCCCAGGAACTCGAGCTGGCCGTCGGGCAGCCGGCGGGCGAGGTCGCCGGTGCGGTACAGCCGCTCGCCCGGCTCCGTGGAGCCGGAGAACGGGACGAAAGCCTGCGCCGTCAGCGCCGGCTCATGGAGATAGCCGCGGGCGAGGCCGTCGCCGCCGATGCAGACCTCGCCAGGCACGCCGATCGACACCGGGCGGCCGTGCGCATCGAGCACGTGCACCCGGGTATCGGGCAGCGGCCTGCCGAGGGGGAGCCGGATGTAGGCGAGCGACTGGGCGGCGTGGCTGCCGATGCCGAAAAGCGTGGTGGTGACGGTCGCCTCAGTGGGGCCGTAGGAGCTGAAGAGCCGCGCCTCGCGAGCGGGCAGCAGAGCCCAGCTCCGCACCCTGTCGGCCGGCAGGCTCTCGCCGCCGGTCAGGAAGGCCCGCACCTGCGGCAGGAGCTTCTCGTCGCCGCCGGCCATCTCGTCGATCCACTGGCGCCAGACCGCCGCGGGCAGGTCGAGCACCGTGACCCCCTGCCGTTCGCACAGCTCGCGGATCTCGGCCGGAGAGAGCCGGCCGGGATTGCGGTCGAGGACCAGGGCGGCGCCCGAGATCAGCGTCGGGAAGATCTGCAAAGCGGAGGCGTCGAAGCTCAACGAGGCGAACTCCAGCATGCGGTCGCCGGGGCCCAGGCCGACGGCGCCGGCGATCGACAACGAGAAATTCACCAGCGACCGGTGGCGGGCGACAACCCCCTTGGGTCGGCCCATAGAGCCGGAGGTATATATCACATAGGCCGGGGCGTCCTCCGAGAGAACGATGTCCGGCGTCGTTGTGATCGGCCCCCGGTCGGTATCGAGGTGTACCACCGGCACACCGAGGTCCGGCAGCGCCGCGACGATCCGCTCCTGCGTCAGCACCGCCCGGACCCCCGCATCGCGCAGCGTCAGCTCGATCCGCTCCGCCGGGTAGTCCGGATCGACCGGCACGTAGAAGCCGCCGGCCTTGAGGATGCCGAGCATGCCGGCGATCGCTTCGGGCGAGCGCTCGGCGAAGAGCCCCACGGCGGTCTCGGGTCCGACGCCAAGGGCGCGCAGGCCATCGGCCAGACGGTCGGCCAGGAGGTCCAGCTCGGAGTAGGAGACGCAGCGGTCCTCGAAGACGATCGCGGGGTCGTCCGGCCGCTCGCGGGCCCGCGCCTCGAAGAGCCGGTGGATCAGACCGCTTCCCGATCTCTCCGTGGCGGTGTCGTTCCAGTCGACCTGGAGCTGGTGGACCTCGGCCGCGCTCAGCAGCGGCAGCTCCGAGAGCCGCAGGCCCGGGCCGGCCGCAATCCCCGCGAGCAGGGCGTCGAAGTGGGCCAGCAGGCGGCGGATCGTCGGCCGCTCGAAGAGATCGGTGTTGTACTCCAGAGCCGCGAGCATGCCGCCCGGCCCTTCCGCCAGCGAGAAGGTGAGGTCGAACGTCGAAATCCCGAGGTCGACCGGCCAGGTCTCGATGCTGAGACCCGTCGGCGCCGCCGCGCGCTGCGGCTGGTTCAAGAGCTGGAAGATCACCTGGAAAAGCGGCGTATGGCTCAGCGAGCGCTCCGGACGCAGCGCCTCGACCAGGCGGTCGAACGGGAGGTCCTGGTGGTCGTAGGCGCCGATGGTGTGACGGCGGACCCGCGCGAGGAGATCGCGGAAGGGCGGATCGCCCGCCAGGTCGGTGCGCAGCACCAGCGTATTGACGAAGAACCCGATGAGCAGCTCCGTCTCCTGGTGCGAGCGGTTGGCGATCGGGGAGCCGAGGACGACGTCGTCCTGCCCGCTGTGGCGGTAGAGCAGGGTCGCGAACGCGGCGAGGAGGGTCATGAAGGAGGAGGCCCCTGCCTCCACGGACAGCCGGGCGAGCGCCTCGACCCGCTCGCGGCCGAGCCAGACGCGCTCGGTCGCGCCCCGGTACGTCTGCACGGCCGGCCGCGGCCGGTCGGCCGGCAGATCGAGGGTCGGCGGCGCTCCGGCGAGCGCCTCCGTCCACCAGGCGAGCTGGTCCGCGAGCGCCCCTCCCTCCAGCCAATCGTGCTGCCAGAGCGCGTAGTCCGGGTACTGGACCGCCAGCTCGGGCAACGGCGACGGCCGTCCGGCATGGAGCGCGGCATAGAGAGGGATCAGCTCCGCGAGCGCCACCTGGAACGACCAGCCGTCCGAGACGATGTGGTGCATCACCACGCCGAGCGCGTGGTCCTCCGCGCCGAGGCGCAGGAGGGTCATGCGCAGCAGCGGTCCGCGGGCCAGGTCGAAGGGGACGCGCGCCGCCTCGCGCGCCTGCCGCTTCGCTTCGCCGGCGCGGACCGCTGCGGGGAGTGCCGACAGGTCGACGACCGCGAGGGGGACCCACAGGGCGGCCGCCAGCACCTGCACCGGGCGCCCCTCGGGGGCGGCGAAGGTGGTGCGCAGCGACTCGTGGCGGCGGACGATCTCGTTCCAGGCCCGCTCGACGAGCGGCGCCTCGACCGGGCCGCGCAGGTGGTAGAGCGTGGCGATGTTGTAGAACGGGTTCCCGGGCTCGAGCTGATCCAGGAACCAGAGCCGCTGCTGGACGAAGGCGAGCGGCAGCTCGGCGGCCTCCGGCGGACGCGGCCGGACCGGCGGCCGGCGGGCTATCCCGCCGGGCCTCTCGATCGCCGCCGCCAGTGCGGCCACCGTCGGCCCCTCGAAGAGGATGGAAAGCGGCAGCTCGATCCCCGCCTCGGCGCGCAGCCGCGCCAGCATCTGGGTGCCCAACAGCGAATGGCCGCCCAGCTCGAAGAAGTCGTCGTGGATCCCGATCGGCTCGACTCCGAGCAGGGTCTGCCAGAGCACGACCAGCCGCTCCTCGCTGCCCGCCGCCGGGGGCACGTAGGCGTTGCGCAGCCTGGGCCGCGCATGGCGCGCCTGGACGGCTGCCGGAGCCGGGAGCGCGGGGGCGGCGACGGTCTCGCCGGAGCCTGCCGAGGCCGTGGCCGCCGCCGCGGAGAGGGCGGCCCGGGCATCGCGGCGCGGCGGCTCGATCCAGTACCGCTTGCGCTCGAAGGGGTAGGTCGGCAGCGGCAGGCGCCGGCGCGTCTCGCCGGCGTAGAAGCCCTCCCAGTCGACCTCCACCCCGGCGAGCCAGAGCTTGCCCAGGGCGCCCAGCAGGAAGAGCCGGTCGGGCTGGCGGTCCTGGGCGTGCGGCAGCGAGGGAATGGCCACCCCGCGGCTCGACGGATGCTGGAGCGCCAGGGTCGTGAGGCCCTGGCCGGGCCCCACCTCGAGCAGGATCCGGCCGGGCTCGGACCACAGTGCCTCCACCGCCTGCCCGAAGCGCACCGTCCCGCACAGGTGGCGCGACCAGTAGCCCGGATCGCCGGTCTCCTCGGGCCCCATCCAGGTCCCGGTCAGGTTGGAGAGCAGCGCCACCTTGGGCGCGGCGAGGCGGAACCGGCCCGCCAGGCCGGCCACGGCGTCGCGGGCCGGCTCCATCATCGCTGAGTGGAACGCGTGCGTCGTGGGCAGCCGCCGGCAGGCCAGGCCTTCTCCGGCCAGCCGTGCCTCCAGCTCCGCGACCGCCGAGGCCGGCCCGGAGACCACGCTCACCCCGGGACCGTTGACCGCGGCCAGGGACAGCCCGGGGCTGAGCCGCGCCCGGGCCTCCTCCTCCGCGAGCGGCACGGCCAGCATGGCCCCTTCGGGCAGCTCTCCGATCAGCGCCGCCCGCCGTGCCACGAACGCGAGCGCCTCCGCCAGCTCCATCACCCCCGCCAGGCAGGCGGCCGTATACTCGCCCAGGCTGTAGCCGGCCACCGCCTGCGGGCGTACGCCCCAGGACCGCCAGAGCTGCGCCAGCGCCCAGCTCACCGCGAACACCGCCGGCTGGGCGATGCGGGTCTCGCGCAGCGGCCCTTCCAGGCTCGCTCCGCCCCGGCCGGCCAGGGCGCGCAGGTCGAGCCCGCCGCTCTCTCGATCCCCGGAAAACACCGCCTCCCGCAGGTCGAGCCCCAGCTCGGGGCGCAGCAGCTCGGCGCAGCGGTCGAATTCCCTCCGGAACACCTCCTCGCTCTCGTAGAGCCCGCGGGCCATGCCGGCATAGTGGTCGCCCACGCCGGACAGAAGGAAGGCGATCGGCCGATCTCCGGGCTCCACCTCCGAGGTCCACACCCGCCGCGGATCGCGTGCGCCAAGAGCCGCCGCGGCGTCCGCGGCATCCGTGGCGATCAGCACGCGCCGGTGCTCGAAGGCCTTACGGCCGGTGTGCAGGGTGAAAGCGACATCCGCCAGAGGCTGATCCGGAGACGCCGCCAGGTGCGCGGCCAGATCGTCGGTCAGCCGCTCCAGGGCTTCGGGCGTGCGGGCCGACAGCGACAGCACCTGCCAGGGCCGCGACGGGCCCGAGGGCTCGGCCGGCGGCGCCTCTTCGAGGACCACATGAATATTGGTGCCGCCCATACCGAAGGAGCTCACCCCGGCACGCCGCGGCAGGCCTTCCGGCTTCCAGTCGACGAGCCGCGAGGGCACGTAGAACGGGCTGGCCGCGAAATCGATCTGCGGGTTGGGCGTCTCAAAGTGTACGGTCGGCGGGATCTCGCCTCGCTCGACGGCCAGGACGGCCTTGATCAGGCCGGCCACTCCGGCGGCGGCGTCGAGGTGTCCCATGTTGCTCTTGACCGATCCGATGGCGCAGAAGCCGCGCCGGTTCGTCCCCTGCCGGAAAGCGCGGGTCAGGGCGGCGACCTCGATCGGATCGCCCAACGGCGTGGCCGTGCCGTGCGCTTCGACGTAGCCGATTGTGTCCGGCTCCACCTCGGCGCGGAGCTGGGCGGCACGGATGGCCCGCGCCTGGCCGTCGCGGCTCGGCGCCGTATAGCCGGCCTTGCCGCGCATCCCGTCGTTGTTGCTGGCCGAGCCCTTGATCACCGCATGGATGTGGTCGCCGTCGGCCAGCGCATTCTCCAGCGGCTTGAGCAACACGAGCCCGACTCCCTGGCCGCCGACCGATCCCTGGGCCCGGGCATCGAACGAGCGGCAGTGGCCGTCGGGCGAGCTGATGCCACCCGGTTGGTAGAGATAGCCCGACTTCTGCGGGAACTTGACCGCGACGCCGCCGGCCAGGGCCAGCTCGCAATCGCCGACCAGCAGGCTCTGGCAGGCCAGGTGGACCGCGGCGAGCGATGTCGAGCAGGCGGTCTGCACGGTGTACGCCGGGCCGGACAGATCCAGCTTGTAGGCGAGCCGGGTGGCGAGGAAGTCCTTCTCGTTCGCCAGCGCCAACGAGAACATACCGACCGAGCTGACGACCTCGGGATTGGCGAAGAGGTTGTTGAGCGCGTAGGTGCTCTGGGCGGCGCCCACGAAGACTCCGACCGGGCGGCGTGTGCCGGCATAGCCGGCCCGCTCCAGAGCCTGCCAGGCGTGCTCCAGGAGAATCCGGTGCTGCGGATCGAGAACCTCCGCCTCGCGCGCCGCGAAGTCGAAGAAGGCGGCGTCGAAGAGATCGGGATCTTCCAGGATCGCCGCGGCCCGCACGAAGCTCGGGTCCGCGACCAGGGACGGCGGCAGCCCCGTGACGAGGACCTCCTCCGCGGTGAAGAAGGAGACCACCTCGAGGCCCTCGCGCAGGTTCTGCCAGAACCGCTCGAGGTCCCCTGCCCGGGGGAACCGGCCTGCCATGCCGATGATGGCGATCTCCAATCCGTTGCGTTCGCTCATTAGATGTCCACCGCTCGCTGGGACTTGCGCATCTGCTTGAGCCGCGCCTTCCCCACTTCGATCTGCCCGGCCTGACGCTCTTCGGCCTCTGCCTGGAGTGCCTCGACCTGCTCGTTGGGGGACAGGAGCCTGGCGAGCGAGCCGACGGTGGGATTGCTGAACAGGTCGACCATGCCGACCTCGCGCCCGAGCAGCTCGGAGAGCCGGCTCTGCAGGCGCGCCATCAGCAGCGAGTGCCCGCCGAGGTCGAAGAAGTTGTCGTTGACGCCCACCTTCTCGACCCGCAGGAGCTCCTCCAGACCGCCGCGATCTGCCGCTCCAGGCCGCTCGCCGGCTCCACATAGGCGGTCTTCGGGACGCCTGCCTGCTCCGGCGCGGGCAGGGCCTTGCGGTCGACCTTGCCGTTGGGGGTCAGCGGCAGCACCGGCAGCACCACCCAGCCGGAGGGGATCATGTGCTCCGGCAGCACGGAGCGCAGGTGGTCGCGCAGCTCGGCCGGCACGAGCGCCGCCCCGTTGGAGGGCGCCACGTAGGCGACCAGCCGGCGGTCTTCGGAGGCGACCTCCCGGACCACGGCCACGGCCTGGCCGACGCCCGGGCAGCGGGAGAGGGCCGCCTCGATCTCGCCCAGCTCGATGCGGAAGCCGCGGACCTTGACCTGGAAGTCGAGGCGCCCGCGGTATTCGAGCGAGCCGTCCGGCAGCCAGCGGGCGAGGTCACCGGTGCGGTACATCCGCTCGCCCGGGCGGTCGGCGAACGGATCCGGCACGAAGCGCTCGGCGGTCAGGTCGGGCCGGCCCAGGTAGCCGCGGGCCAGGCCATCGCCGGCGAGGCAGAGCTCGCCATGGGCTCCGGCAGGGACCAGCCGCCTCTGGAGATCGAGAACATAGGCGCGGGTGCCCGCGACGGGCCGGCCGATCGTCGGCTCACGCCAGGCGTCCCGCTCGGCCGTCGCCCAGGTGGAGTAGGTGGTGTCCTCGCTGGGTCCATAGAGGTTGAGCACCCGCTCGGCCGCCGAGCGCTCGTAGACCTCCCGCACCAGCGCGCCCTGGAGCGGCTCGCCGGCCAGGTTGACAGTGCGCACCGAGAGGGGGATCTTGCCCGCCCGCGCCAGCTCGGCGATGGCCGAGGGCACGGTGTTGATCAGCGTGACCTCGCGGGCCGCGGGGTGGACCGGCAGCTCCAGGGCATGTGCCGCCAGGATCACCTTGCCGCCGCAGGCCAGGGGGACGAACAGCTCGAAGATCGAGAGGTCGAAACAGACGGAGGTCGACGCCAGCACGCCCTCCAGCTCGGCCGGCGAGAAGACCTCCAGGGCCCACGACACGAAGGCGGCGGCGCTGCGGTGCTCGATGGCCACCCCCTTGGGCCGGCCCGTCGAGCCCGAGGTGTAGATCAGGTAGGCGAGGTGCTCCGGTGACACCCTCGAATCGAGGCGGTCCACGCTCTCCCGTGCCTCGATGTCCGCCTGGTCCCGGTCCAGGGCCAGGACGAGCGGAGCCAGCCCTCCGAGCCTGGGGAGCAGGGCCTCCTGGGTGAGGAGGACCGGCGCCTGCGAGTCGGCAAGCATGAAGGCCAGCCGCTCCTGCGGGTAGGCGGGATCGAGGGGCACATACGCGCCGCCGGCCTTGAGCACGGCGAGCAACGCCGCCACCAGGTCGGGCGAGCGTTCCAGGCAGATGCCAACCCGGACCTCGGGGCCGACGCCCAGAGAACGCAGCCGGCGCGCCAGGCGGCTCGACCGCTCGTCGAGCTCGCGGTAGGTCCACCGGCCGCTGCGGCCGACGACGGCCGTTGCCTCGGGGCTGCGCTCCGCCTGGACCTCGAAGAGCTGGTGGAGGCAGGACGGGGAGACGGCAGCCCCGGTGTCGTTCCACTCCCGCCGGATCTGGTTGTGCTCATGCTCGGCGAGCAGCGGCAGCTCGGAGAGGGGGCGGTCCGGATCGGCCGCGGCGGCGCCGAGCAGGCTCGCCAGATGACCCGCCATACGGCTGACGGTCGGACCGTCGAAGAGGGCCGTGGCGTATTCGAGCGTCCCCGCCAGGCCGAAGGGCCCCTGGGACAGCGAAAGCGTCAGGTCGAACTTCGCCACGTTCACGCCGGCCCCGAAGGGGACCAGGGAGAGCCCGGGCAGCTCCAGCGCCTCGGTGGAGGCGTTCTGGAGGGCGAACATCACCTGGAACAGCGGCGAGCGCGACAGGTCGCGCTGGGGGTGGACCTCCTCGACGATCTTCTCGAACGGAAGCTCCTGGTGGGCGAAGGTCCCGAGCGCGGCACGCCGCACCCGGCCCAGCAGCTCGCGGAAGGTGGGCTCGCCCGAGAGGTCCGTGCGCAGCACGAGCGTGTTGACGAAGAACCCGATCAGCCCTTCGATCTGCGAGCGCGTCCGGTTGGCCACCGGCGAGCCGATCGAGACGTCGTCCTGGCCCGCGTACCGGGAGAGCAGAGCCGCGAACCCGGCGAGCAGGGTCATGAAGAGGCTCGTCCCCTCTCCCTGGCCCAGGGCGGACAGGGCCTGGCTCGGCCCGGCCGGCAGGTGCACTCCCCGGAGCCCGCCGCGGAAGCTCTGGACGGGCGGGCGCGGCCGGTCGGTCGGGAGGTCCAGGACCGGAGCCCCGGCCAGGGTCTCGCGCCAGAAGCCGATCTCGCGGTCGAGCACCTCCCCCTGGAGCCAGTCGCGCTGCCAGCGGGCGTAGTCCGCGTACTGGACCGGCAGCTCCGGCAGTGGCGAGGGGAGGCCCTGGGTGAAGGCGCCGTAGAGCGCAACCAGCTCGCGGACGAGCACGCCCATGGACCAGCCGTCGGAGGTGATGTGATGCATGGCCAGGAGCGAGGCATGCTCCTCCGGCTCCAGCCGCAGCAGCGCCGACCGCAGCATGGGACCGCGGGCCAGGTCAAAAGGCCGGGAAGCTGCGAAGGCCGCCAGCCGCCGCGCCTCGGAGTCGCGCAACTCGACCGGCAGCCCGGAGAGGTCCACCATCGGCAAGAGCAGCTCCGGCACCGGGTCGATCACCTGGTGCGGCACGCCGTCCACGGCGGTGAAACGGGTGCGCAGCGTGGCGTGCCGGCGCACGATCTCGCGCAGGCTCGCTGCCATGGCGGCGATGTGCAGCCGGCCCGAGAGCCGCAAGGCCGTGGGGATGTTGTACACAGGCGACCCCGGGGCCAGCCGGTCGAGGAACCAGAGCCGCTCCTGGGCGAAGGAGAGCGGGATCGGCTCGCCGGGCACCAGCACGGACGGCTCGATAGGCTTCCACTGCGGATGCTCGCCCCGCACCTCGATCGCGTAGCCGAGCCGGGCCGCGGTCTCGCGCGTGACCTCACCCAGGGACTCCTCCGACAGCTCCCCACGCCAGCGCTCGGCCACCGCGGAGTCCACGCCCCGGTGCTGCTGGAACTTGACGTCGCCCAGCATGCGCGAGGCCGCATGCGGACCGTCGGTCATCCGCGACGACCCGCCCTGATAGGGCTCGACCATGGCCGGGTCGTAGTCGAGGCCCAGGAAGGCGCAGAGACCGCGCAGCACCCGCTCGGGCTCCCGGACCAGCTCCTCGAAATGCACCCAGTGCTGGCGCTCCGGCGGGATGTCCTGCAGGAAGCCGACGATGTTCCGGTGGCTGAGGGTCCAGATCATCTCCGCCAGCTCGCGCCGCGTGTACGGGTGCTCCTGGCGGAAGAAGATCTGGTCGAGCTTGGCCTCCTCGAAGGAGCGGATCATGCCCAGCGGATGCCGGATCAAATGGACATAGAGAGGCCGGTCGAAGGCCTCCTCGGCCCGTTGCAGCACCGCCGGGTCGAGTGCATAGGAGGGTGTCTTGTCCACCAGCATCCGATCGCCGAGCCACTCCTGCATGCGACCGTAGAGGCCGGCGGTGGACAGGTCCTCGTTCGCGAGCCCGTCGAGCAGAGCGCCCGCTTCCTCGGCCGTGCAGCCGCGGATCTCCATCACCGCGCGCACGGCGCCCTCGAGCCAGAAGCTGTCACGGCCGGAGAAGGCGGCGCGCCGCTCGGCCAGGGTGTTGAACGACAGCAGCTCCAGCTCCGGTGGAGCGAAAAGCTTCGGATGGCCGCCGAGCATGACGCGCAGCAGCGTCGTGCCCGAGCGCGGCGGGGACAGCACGAAGATTGCCGGTGGGTTCTTGCTCGCGATCGGTGTCTGCGCGAGGGGGGCCAGCGGCCGGATGCGCGCGCGCAGGTCCTCGATCCTGGCCTCGTCGACATGATGGATCTGCAGGCCTTCCACCGGCACCTGCTCGCCCCAGAGGCGCGCCACCGCCCGGGGATGCTCGCGCACCAGGTACTCGGCCAGCTTCGCCACGCTCGGCGCGTCGAAAATCACGACGACCTGGACGACCTCGGAGATCGCTTCCTGGAGGCGGTTGATCAGGATCGCGCCCGAAATGGAATTGCCGCCCAGCTCGAAGAAGTCGTCGTGGATGCCGGCCTCCTCCAGGCTGAGCGTGTCGCGGAACAGCCCGGCCAGGAAGGTCTCCATCTCGTTACGCGGCGCCACCCTGCCGCGCTCGCCCTGGGGCCGGGCCCGCTCGGGCTCGGGCAGCGCCCGGCGGTCCACCTTGCCGTGGGCCGTCAGCGGCAGCGCCGGCAGCGCCACCAGCGCCGAGGGCAGCATGTAGTCGGGCAGCCGGGCCGCGGCGAACGAGCGCAGCTCGCCCAGGGTCGGCGCGGCCTGTGGGTCGGCCGCCACGTAGGCCACGAGCTGGCGCTCGCCCGCGAGATCCCGCGCCATCACCACGGCCTCGCGCACCGCCGGGTGCAGGCACAAGGCGGTCTCGATCTCCCCCAGCTCGATGCGGAAGCCGCGGATCTTGACCTGGTGGTCGATGCGGCCGAGGTATTCCAGATCGCCGTCCGGCAGCCGCCGCGCCAAGTCGCCCGAGCGATAGAGCCGCGCGCCGGGCTCGCCCCGGAGATCACCGAACGGATCGGGCACGAACCGCTCGGCCGTCAGCTCGGGCTGGCCCAGGTAGCCGAGCGCCAGACCGGCGCCGCCGACGCAGATCTCGCCCGGCACGCCGATCGGGACGGGCCGGAAGCTCCGGTCCAGCACCTGCAACGCGAGGTCGGGGATCGCTCGGCCGACCACGCTGCCGCGCGCCGCCTCCACGTCCTCGGCACGCACCGGCCGGTAGGTGACGTGCACGGTCGTCTCGGTGATGCCGTACATGTTGACCAGCTCGGGCCGGCGGTCGCCGTGGCGGGCGATCCAGGGGGTCAGGCTCGCCAGCTCCAGCGCCTCACCGCCGAAGATCACGTAGCGAAGAGCGAGCTCCGGCTCGTGCCCGTTCAGCTTGGCTTCCTCGGCCCACAGGAGCTGGCGGAAGGCCGACGGGGTCTGGTTGAGCACCGTCACCCGCTCGCGCCGCAGCAGGTCGTAGAAAGCCTCCGGCGAGCGGCTGACCCAATACGGCACCACCACGAGACGGCCGCCGTACAGCAGCGCTCCCCAGATCTCCCAGACCGAGAAGTCGAAGGCGTGGGAGTGGAACAGGGTCCAGGCGTCCTCGCGCCCGAAGCCGAACCAGGCGTCGGTGGCCGCGAACAGCCGCGCCACATTGGCATGGGTGACCACCACGCCCTTGGGGCTGCCCGTCGAGCCCGAGGTGTAGATGACGTACGCCGGGTCCTCCGGCCTGACCCTCGGCAGGTCGAGCGCGGGCTGCTCACGGTCGTACACCAGCTCGAGGTGCAGGATCCGGCAGGGAAGCTCCGGCAGGCTCGCCGCCAGGGAGGTCTGGGTCAGCAGCACCGGAACTCCGCTATCCTTCAGCAGATACGCGATGCGCTCGCCCGGGTAGTCCGGGTCGATGGGCACGTAGGCGGCGCCCGCCTTGAGCACGCCGACGAGGGCCACGACCAGCTCCGCCGAGCGCTCCAGGCAGAGCCCGACGAGCTCGCCGGACCCGATCCCCCAGGAGCGCAGCGTGTACGCCAGCCGGTCGGCCCGGCGGTCGAGCTCGCCGTAGCTCAGCGTCTCGCCCTCGAAGGTCACCGCCGGTGCCTGCGGGTCCTCGGCCACCCTCGCCGCGAACCGCTCGTGCAGGCAGAAGACGCCCCCGCCCCCGAATACCGACCGCGCTCCGCCCCACTCGGCCACGAGCTGGTGCGTCTCCGTCTCGCCCAGCAGCGAGAGCTGCGAGATGGGCCGGTCCGCCCCGGCCGCCACCTCGGCCAGCAGCGTCTCCAGGTGGTGCGACATGCGGGCGACCGTCGCGCGGTCGAACAGGTCGCTGTTGTGCTTCCACTGCCACCAGAGACCCTGCGGCGTCTCGACCACATTGACCACCAGGTCGAACTTGGCGGTCTGCCCGGGCGCCGATAACGGAGTGAGCGTCAGCTCCGGCAGCTCGATGGAGCCCGTCGGAGCGTTCTGGAGCTGGAAGAGGACCTGGAACAGGGGCGACCGGCTGAGGTCGCGCTCGGGCTGCACCTCGGCCACCAGCTTCTCGAACGGCATGTCCTGGTGAGCGTAGGCCCCGAGTGTCAGCTCGCGCGTCCGGGCGAGCAGGCCGGCGTACGTCGGATCGCCCGAGAGGTCGAGCCGCAGGGCCAGGGTGTTGACGAAGAAGCCGATCAGGGTCTCCAGCTCGGGCCGCGTGCGATTGGCGATGGTCGAGCCGACGATGACGTCGTCCTGGCCCGCGTAGCGCGAGAGCAGCAGCTCAAAGCCCGCCAGCAGCGTCATGAACGGCGTCGTTCCGTGCCGCCGGCTCAGGTCCCCCAGCTCGCCGGCGAGCGAGGGGGCGAAGAGGGCCGTGAAGTCCGCGCCCCGGTAGCTCTGAACCGCCGGCCGCGGCCGGTCGGTCGGGAGCTGGAGCACCGGAGCCCCTGCCAGCCTGCCGGTCCAGTAGCGCAGGTGCGCCTCCAGGGGCTCGCCCTGCAGCCAGTCGCGCTGCCAGACGGCGAAGTCGGCATACTGGACCGCCAGCGGCGGCAGCGGCGAGGGGGAGCCCTGCGCGAAGGCGCTGTAGACGCGCGTCAGCTCCGTGACCAGCACGCCCATGGACCATGCGTCGGAGATGATGTGGTGCATGGTCAGCAGCAGGACGTGGTCCTCGGGCCCGATACGGAGCAGCGTGGTGCGCAGGAGCGGAGCCGTGCGCAGGTCGAAAGAGCGCACGGCCTCGGCGGCGGCGAGGGCGCTCAGCGCCGGCTCGGCCGCCTCTCGTGGCAGGACGCTCAGGTCGACCCGCGGCAGCGGCAGGGCCGGCTCCGGCGCGATGACCTGCACGGGCTGCATCGGCTGCTGGCCGCGCAGGGTGAAGGAGGTGCGCAGCGTCTCGTGCCGCCGCGCCAGCTCCCGCATCGTGCCCGCGAGGGCCTCCGCGTCCAGCCGGCCCCGGACGCGGACCGCGGTGGAGAGGTTGTAGGCCGGGCTTCCGGGCTCCATCCGGTCGAGGAACCAGAGCCGCTGCTGGGCGAAGGACAGCGGCAGGTCGCGGTCCCGCGGGGCCGGCACGATGGGCGGCGCCTCCAGGGTGGCCGGTCCGCCGGCGACCGGGCCTGCCGCGAGCTTCCGGGCGAGGTCCGCCACGGTGGGGGCCTCGAAGAGCACGGAGAGCGGCAGGTCGACGCCGACCGTGGTCCGCAGCCGCGACATCATCTGGGTGCCGAGCAGGGAGTGTCCGCCCAGCTCGAAGAAGCTGTCGTGCACGCCGACGGGCTCGATGCCCAGCAGGCTCTGCCAGAGGGCGACCAGCTTCCCCTCGGTCTCGGTCGCCGGAGCCACGTAGGGGTTGGGCAGCCGGGGCCGGCCGTGCCGGGCCTGGACCAGGACCGCGGGGAGGGGCGCGGGCGTCGCCGTGAGCCCGGCCTCCGGGGCGGGGGCCGCCAGCGCCGCCGCGGCCTGGCGGTGGGGCGGGTCGATCCAGAACCGCTTGCGCTCGAAGGGATAGGTCGGGAGCTCCAGGCGGCGCCGGCGCTCGCCGGCATAGAACCCGGACCAGTCGATCCGGACCCCGGCGAGCCAGAGCTTGCCCAGAGTGCCGAGCAGGAAGAGCTGGTCCGGCTGGCGGTCCTGGGCGTGCGGGAGCGAGGGGAACGCCACCCCGTCGTGGCGTGCCGGGTGCTGGAGCGCCAGCGTGGCGAGCCCCTGGCCCGGACCGACCTCGACGAGCACCCGCCCGGGCTGCGACCAGAGCGCCTCCAGGGCCTGTCCGAACCGCACGGTGCCGCACAGGTGGCGCGACCAGTAGAGCGGGTCGGCGGCCTCCTCGTCGCCCATCCAGGTGCCGGTGAGGTTCGAGAGCACCGGGATGCGCGGCGCCAGGCGTCCGAACTGCCGCGCCAGGCCGGCCACCTCCTCTCGGATCGGCTCCATCATCCCCGAGTGGAAGGCGTGCGTCGTGGGCAGCCTGCGGCAGGCCAGGCCCTCGGCCGCGAGCCGGGCCTCGAGCTCCGCCACGGCTGCGACCGGTCCGGAGACGACGCTCAGCCCGGGGCCGTTGACGGCGGCCAGGGAGAGGTCCGCGGTCAGCAGCGCCCGCGCCTCCGGCTCGCCCAGGGGCACGGCCAGCATGGCTCCCGGAGCGAGTTCCCCGATCCTGGCGGCGCGGCGCGCCACCAAGGCGAGGGCATCCTCGAGCTTCCATCATCCCGGCCAGGCAGGCGGCCGTGTACTCGCCGAGGCTGTAGCCCACCAGGGCCTGAGGGCTCACCCCCCAGGACATCCACAGCCGGGCCAGGGCCCAGCTCACCGCGAAGACCGCCGGCTGGGCGATACGGGTCTCGTCGAGCAGGCCCTGCGACCGGGCCGCGCCCCGCCCCAGCATCGCCCGCAGGTCGAGCCCGCCGCCCGCCGCCCCGGTTCCCGCCCCGGCGAGCATCGCCTCCCGCAGGTCCAGGCCCAATTCGGGCCGCAGCAGCTCGGCGCAGCGGTCGAGCTCGCGCCGGAAGGTCTCCTCACCCTGATAGAGCCCGCGGGCCATGCCGGCGTAGTGGTCGCCGACGCCCGGAAGCAGGAAGGCGACCGGCTTCTCGCCGGCCCCGGGCTCGGAGGTCCAGACCCGCCGCGGGTCGCGCGCGGCAAGTGCCGCGGCAGCATCGGCAGGGTCGGTCGCGATCAGCACCCGCCGGTGCTCGAAGGCGCGCCGGCCGGTGTGGAGGGTGAAGGCGATGTCCGCCAGCGGCAGGTCCGGATGAGCGGCCAGGTACCCGGCCAGCTCGTCGGTCATCCGCTCCAGGGCCTCGGGCGTACGGGCCGAGAGCGACAGCACCTGCCAGGGCCGCGACGGACCGGACGGCTCGGCTTGCGGGGCCTCTTCCAGGATGACGTGCGCGTTCGTTCCGCCCATGCCGAAGGCGCTGACGCCGGCGCGGCGCGGCATGCCCTCCGTCTTCCATTCGAGCCGTTGCGCGGCGACGAAGAACGGGCTCGACGCGAAGTCGATCTGCGGGTTCGGCGACTCGAAGAACAGGCTCGGCGGGATCTCGCCGTGCTCCACCGCCAGGGTGGCCTTGATGAGGCCGGCCACGCCGGCCGCGGCGTCGAGGTGGCCGATGTTGGTCTTGACCGAGCCGAGGGCGCAGAAGCCGCGCTTCTCCGTCTTCTGCCGGAACGCCTTGGTTAAGGCCGCGACCTCGATGGGATCGCCCAGCGGAGTGGCCGTGCCGTGCGCCTCGACGTAGCCGATGGTCTCGGGGTCCACCTGGGCCCGCTCCTGGGCCGCCAGGATCACCTTGGCCTGGCCGTCACGGCGCGGAGCGGTGAAGCCGGCCCGGAGCGACCCGTCGTTGTTGACCGCCGTCCCCTTGACGACGGCATGGATGTGGTCGCCGTCAGCGAGGGCGTCCTCCAGCCGCTTGAGGACGACGACGCCCACTCCCTGGCCGCCGACGGCACCCTGGGCGCGGGCGTCGAAAGCCCGGCAGTGCCCGTCGGGCGAGCTGATGCCGCCCTGCTGGTACATGTAGCCGCTCTTCTGCGGCACCCGGACCGAGACGCCGCCGGCCAGGGCCAGGTCGCATTCGCCATCGAACAGGCTCTGGCAGGCGAAATGGACGGCCACGAGGGCCGTCGAGCAGGCAGTCTGGACCGTCGAGCTGGGACCCTCGAGGTTCAGCTTGTAGGAGAGGCGCGGCGCGAGGAAGTCCTTCTCGGTGGCCATGGAGAGGGCGAAGGCTCCGACCGAGGCGACGACCTCCGGGTTCGCCAGGAGGTTGTTGATCGCGTAGCTGCTCTGGCTGGTCCCGGCGAAGACGCCGACCGTGCGCTCCGTGCCTGCGTAGCCGGCCCGCTCCAGGGCCTGCCAGGCGGTCTCCAACAGCAGCCGCTGCTGCGGGTCGAGAATTTCCGCCTCACGCGGCGTCAGGTCGAAGAAGGCGGCATCGAAGAGGTCGGCGTCCTCCAGGAAGGCGCCCGCCTTGACATAGCTCGGATCGGAGAGGAGCGCGGGCGAGACGTTCGACTCGGCGATCAGCTCCTCGTCGGTGAAGGCGGAGATCGCTTCGACCCCCTCGCGCAGGTTGTGCCAGAACTGCTCGACGTCCTTCGCCTTGGGGAAGCGGCCCGCCATGCCGACGATGGCGACCTCGCGGCCGGTCCGCTCCCCGCGAGGCTGCGGCCGCTGCTCCCGGGGCGCCGGCGCGGACACCAGAGCGGTCTCGCCGTGGGCAAGGAACCGGGCGAGGGAGGCCACCGTGGGATGGCTGAAGAGGTCGACCATGCCGATCTCGCGCCCGCCCAGCTCGGTCATCTCCGACAGACGGCTCTGGAGGCGCGCCATCAGCAGGGAGTGTCCGCCCAGGTCGAAGAAATTGTCCTCGAGGCCGACCTTTTCGACGCCCAGGAGCTCCTGCCAGAGGGCCGCGATCCGCTGTTCGAGGCCGCTCGCCGGCGGCCGGTGGCCCTCCACCCGGGGCCCCGGCGTTCCCGTTCGCGGCAGGGCCTTGCGGTCCACCTTGCCGCTGGGGGTGAGCGGCAGGGCGGGGAGGACGACGAAGGCCGAGGGGATCATGTGGTCGGGCAGCGCCGAACGCAGGTGCTCGCGCAGCTCGGCCGGCTGCGGCGCCTCGCCGTCTGTCACGATGCAGGCGACCAGCCGCCGGTCTCCTGCCTCCTCGCGCACGACCACCGCCGCCTGGGCCACGGCTGGATGCGCGGCCAGGACCGCCTCGATCTCGCCGAGCTCGATGCGGAAGCCGCGGACCTTGACCTGGCCGTCCAGGCGGCCGAGGAAGTCCAGGCTCCCGTCCGGCATCCAGCGGGCGAGATCGCCCGTCCGATACAGCCGCTCGCCGGGCGAGCCTGCCAGAGGGTGGGGTGCGAAGCGCTCGGCCGTCAGGTCGGGCCGGCCCAGGTAGCCGCGGGCCAGGCCGATGCCGCCCAGCCAGAGGTCGCCAGGCACCCCCGCCGGCACAGGCCGCAGCCCGCGGTCGAGCACGTAGGCCTCGGCGTTGTCCAGGGGCCGGCCGATGGGCACCCGGCCGCGCAGAGGCTCGCCCACCTCGCCCAGGGTGGCGCAGACGGTGGCCTCGGTCGGGCCATAGGCGTTGAAGAGGCGGCGGCCGCGCAGCCAGCGCTCCGCCAGCGGCACCGGGCAGGGCTCGCCGGCCACGACGAGGGACCGCAGGGACGGCAGGGCCACGTCGGGGAGCACGGCCAGGGCCGATGGCGGGAGCGTCGCGTGCGTGATGCCGCGCTCGCGCAGCAGCCTGGCGAGCCCGGCGCCCGGGAGGAGCTCCTCCTTCGCAGCCATGCAGAGGGTCGCCCCGGAAACCAGGGCCATGGCGACCTCGGAGACCGAGGCGTCGAAGCTGGGCGAGGCGAACTGAAGCACCCGGCTCCCGGCCTCGACGCCGAAGCTCCGGGCCTGGGCCCGGGCGAGGTTGGCCAGCCCGCGGTGGGAGACCATGACCCCCTTCGGCCGCCCCGTGGAGCCCGAGGTATAGATCACGTAGGCGAGGCTGGCGGCGGAAGCCCCCGACGAGAGGGGCTCGACGCTCTCGCGTTCGATCTCCTGCCGGTCCGCGTCGAGGCGGAGGACCGGACAGGCGGGCGCGGGCAGGCCGGCCAGCAGGCGCTCCTGGGAGACCAGCACGCGCGCTCCGGAGTCCTCCAGCATGAAAGCCAGCCGATCCCGCGGGTAGTCGGGATCCAGCGGCAGGAAGGCCCCTCCCGCCTTGAGGATGCCCAGCAACCCCTCCACCAGCTCGGGCGAGCGCTCGGCACAGAGGGCCACCACCGTGTCCGGCCCCACCCCCAGCTTGCGGAGCCGGCGGGCCAGCCGGCTGGTCCGGCCCTCCAGCTCGCCATAGGTCCAGCTCCCGCCGGACCACTCCACGGCCACGGCCCCGGGCACCTGCGCCGCACGAGCCGAGATCTCCGCGGACAGCAACCCCTGGGGCAGACCGGTCCGGCGGCCTCCCCACTGGCGCACGATCTGATGGCGCTCGACCTCGCCGAGGAGGGGGAGCTCGGAGACGGGCCGATCCGGTTCGGCGAGGGCAGCCTCCAGGAGAGTCACCAGGTGGCCGGTCATCCGGACCGCCGTGGGGCCGTCGAACAGGGCCGTGGCGTACTCGAGCCGGCCGGCCAGGCCGAAGGGGCCCTCCGACAGCGAGAGCGTCAGGTCGAACTTCGCCACGGTGGCGCCGGCCCCGAAGGGGGCCAGGGTCAGCCCGGGCAGCTCCAGCACGTCCGTGGTGGCGTTCTGGAAGGCGAGCATTACCTGGAACAGGGGTGCGCGCGAGAGGTCGCGCTGCGGCTGCAGCTCCTCGACGATCTTCTCGAACGGGAGGTCCTGATGGGCGAGGGCCCCCAGCGAGGCCCGGCGCACCCGAGCCAGGAGACCGCGGAAAGACGGCTCGCCCGCAAGGTCGGTCCGCAGCACGAGTGTGTTGGCGAAGTAGCCGATCAGCCCTTCGATCTGCGAACGCGTCCGGTTGGCTACCGGCGAGCCCACAGAGACGTCGTCCTGGCCCGCGTAGCGCACCAGCAGGGCGGCGAAGCCGGCCAGCAGGGCCATGAACTGGCTCGCCCCCTCCCGCTGGCCCAGGGCCGCCAGGGCCCGGGCCGGCTCCGCCGGCAGGTGGACCCGGCAGGACGCCCCCCGGAAGCTCTGCACCGGTGGACGCGGGCGGTCCGTGGGGAGCTCCAGGACCGGGGCTCCGGCCAGGGTCTCGCGCCAGAAGGCGATCTCCCGCTCCAGCACCTCCCCCCGCAGCCACTCCCGCTGCCAGCGGGCATAGTCGGCGTACTGCACCGGCAGCTCCGGCAGCGGCGAGGGGAGGCTCTGGGAGAAGGCGCCATAGAGGGACACCAGCTCCCGGGTGAGCACGCCCATGGACCAGCCGTCCGAAACGACGTGGTGCATCGTCAGCAGCGAGGCGTGCTCCTCGTCTCCCAGCCGCAGCAACGACACCCTCAGCAGCGGGCCGCGGGCAAGGTCGAACGGGCGGGACGACGCGAAAGCCGCCAGCCGCCCGGTCTCGGCCTCCCGCGGCTTCGCCGGGAGCCCGGAGAGGTCCACCAGGGGCGGCACGAGGGCCGGCGCCGGCTCGATGACCTGGAATGGCACGCCGTCCCGGCTGCCGAAGCGGGTGCGCAGAGCGGTGTGCCGGCGCACGATCTCGCCCAGGCTCGCCGCCAGAGCAGGCAGGTCCAGCCGGCCCTGGAGGCGCAGGTTCGAGGAGATGTTGTAGACCGGCGAGCCCGGCGCCAGCCGGTCGAGGAACCAGAGCCGCTCCTGGGCGAAGGAGAGGGGGATCGGCTCGCCGGGCACGAGCGGGGAGGGCTCAACCGGCTGCCAGTGCGGATGTCCCGCCCTGAGGCGGGCGACGGCTTCGGGGTGCTCGCCACCGAGGTACTCGGCGAGCCGGGCAACGGTCGGCGCGTCGAAGACGGCCACCACCGGGACGGCTTCCGAGATCCCCTCCTGGACCCGGTTGATCAGGACGGCGCCGGAGATGGAGTTGCCCCCCAGCGCGAAGAAGTCGTCGTGGATCCCGACCTCCTGCAGGCTCAGGACGTCACGGAACAGCCCGGCCAGGAAGACCTCCACCTCGTCGCGGGGCGCCGCCGGCGCGCCCTCGCCGCGGGGCCTCGCCCGCTCGGGCTCGGGCAGGGCCTTGCGGTCCACCTTGCCGTTGGGAGTCAGCGGCAAGGCGGGGAGGACGACGAACGCGGCCGGGATCATGTGCTCGGGCAGGACCGAGCGCAGGTGCTCGCGCAGCTCGGCCGGAACCGGCGCCGCTTCGCCGGCCGCCACCACGTAGGCCGCCAGCCGCCGGTCTCCAGCCTCTCCCCACACCGCCACCGCGGCCTGGGCCACAGCCGCGTGCGCGGCCAGCACCGCCTCGATCTCCCCCGGCTCGATGCGGAAGCCCCGCACCTTGACCTGGTCGTCGAGGCGGCCCAGGAACTCCAGGCTCCCGCCGGGCCGCCAGCGGGCGAGGTCGCCCGTGCGGTAAAGCCGCTCGCCGGGCGAGCCGGCCAGGGGATGGGGCACGAAACGCTCCGCCGTCAGGTCCGGCCGGCCCAGGTAGCCCCGGGCCAGGCCGACGCCGGCCAGCCAGAGCTCGCCGGGCACCCCCGCCGGCACGGGCCGCAGCCCACGGTCGAGGACGTAGACCCCGGCATTGTCGAGGGGCCTGCCGATGGGCACCCGGGGGCCGGGTGCTCCGGAGACCTCGCCCACGGTGGCACAGACAGTCGCCTCGGTGGGGCCATAGGCGTTGAAGAGGCGGCGGCCTCGGGACCAGCGCTGCGCCAGGGGCGCCGGGCAGGCCTCCCCGGCCACCACCAGGAACCGCAGGTCCGGCAGGGGCTCTTCTTCAGGCACCACGGCCAGGGCCGACGGCGGAAGCGTGGCGTGCGTGACACCGCGCTCGCGCAGCAGCCGGGCGAGGCCGGCTCCCGGAAGGAGCTCCGTCTTCGCGGCCAGGCAGAGCGCCGCCCCGGAGCCCAGGGCCATTGCGACCTCCCAGACCGCGGCATCGAAGCTGGGCGAGGCGAACTGGAGCACCCGGCTCCCGGGCCCCGCCTGGAAGGTCCGGGTCTCGACCTCGGCGAGATTGGCGAGCCCCCGGTGGCCGACCAGGACGCCCTTCGGCCGGCCGGTGGAGCCCGAGGTGTAGATCACATAGGCGAGACTGCCGGCGGAAGCCCCGGACACGAATGGCGCGCCGCTCTCTCGTTCGATCGCCTCGCGGTCCACATCGAGCAGGACAGACGCGCCTGCGTATTCGGGCAGGCCGGCCAGCAGGCGCTCCTGGGAGACCAGCACGCGCGCTCCGGAGTCCTCCAGCATGAAAGCCAGCCGCTCCCGCGGATAATCGGGATCCAGCGGCAGGAAGGCCCCTCCCGCCTTGAGGATGCCCAACAGGCCCTCCACCAGCCCGGGCGAGCGCTCGACACAGAGGGCCACGACCGCGTCCGGACCCACGCCCAGGCGCCCGAGCCGGCGGGCCAGCCGGTTGGTCCGGGCCTCCAGCTCGCCATAGCTCCAGCTCCCGCCGGGCCACTCCACGGCCATAGCCGCGGGGTCCGCGGCCGCCCAGGCCGCGATCCGCTCGGGCAGCAGGGCCTCCGGCAGTGGGACCCGGCGGCCGCTCCACTCGCCCACGATCTGGTTGCGCTCGGGCTCCCCCAGGAGGACCAGCTCGGAGAGGGGCTGGTCCGGGGCGGCGAGAGCCGCCTCCAGGAGCCTGACCAGGTGGCCGGCCATCCGGTCCATCGTGGGCTCGTCGAAGAGAGCGGCGGCGTACTCGAACCCTCCCGCCAGGCCCAGGGGGCTCTGGAAGAAGGTGAGCGTCAGATCGAACTTCGCCACGGTGGAGCCGGCACCGAAGGGGGCCAGCGTCAGACCCGGCAGCTCCAGCACCTCGGTCGCGGCGTTCTGGAGGGCGAACATCACCTGGAAGAGGGGCGAACGCGACAGGTCGCGCTGCGGCTGCAACTCGTCGACGATCTTCTCGAAAGGGAGGTCCTGGTGCGCGAAGGCCCCCAATGTACCCCGGCGCACCCGGCCCAGGAGCTCACGGAAGGAGGGCTCTCCCGAGAGGTCTGTCCGCAGCACGAGGGTATTGACGAAGAACCCGATCAGCCCTTCGATCTGCGCCCGTGTCCGGTTGGCCACCGGCGAGCCGACGGAGACGTCATCCTGGCCCGAGTAGCGGGAGAGCAGGGCCGCGAACCCGGCCAGGAGGGTCATGAACAGGCTCGCCCCTTCCCTCTGGCCCAAGGCAGTCAGGGCCCGGGCCGGCTCCGCCGGCAGATGCAGCGGGCGGGAGGCGCCGTGGAAGCTCTGGACGGGCGGGCGCGGCCGGTCGGTGGGGAGATCCAGGACCGGAGCCCCCGCCAGGGTCTCCCGCCAGAAGGCGATCTCCGCTTCCAGCAGCTCGCCCGGCAACTGCTCCCGCTGCCAGCGGGCATAGTCGGCGTACTGGACCGGCAGCTCGAGCAGAGGCGACGGCCGGCCCTGGAAGAAGGCGCCGTAGAGCGCCACCAGCTCCCTGGTGAGCACGCCCAGGGACCAGCCGTCGGAGACGATGTGGTGCATCGTCAGCAGCGAGGCGTGCTCCTCCTGCTCCGAATCCCCCAGCCGCAGCAACGCCGCCCGCAGCAGGGGACCGCGGGCCAGGTCGAAGGGATGCGTCGTCTCGCAGGCCACCAGCTTCCGGGCCTCGGCCTCCCGCAGCTCCGGCGGGAGCCCGGCGAGGTCCACCAGGGGCAGCAACAGCTCCGGTGCCGGATCGATCACCTGGTACGGCACGCCCGTGCGGGTCTCGAAGCGGGTGCGCAGCGCAGCATGCCGGCGCACGATCTCGCGCAGGCTCGCCGCCAGGGCGGCCACGTCCAGCCGGCCCTGCAGGCGCAGGACCGAGAAGATGTTGTAGGCGGGCGAGCCCGGAGCCAGACGGTCGAGGAACCAGAGGCGCTCCTGGGCGAAGGAGAGGGGAATCGGCTCGCCGGGCAGCAGCACGGACGGCTCGATGGGCTTCCACTGCGGGTGGCCGCCCCGGACCTCGATCGCATAGCCGAGCCGGGCCGCGGTCTCGCGCGTGACATTGCCCAGGGACTCCTCCGACAGCTCCACACGCCAGCGCTCGGCCACCGCGGAGTCCACGCCCCGGTGCTGGTGGAACTTTACGTCTCCCAGCATGCGCGAGGCCGCGTGCGGGCCGTCGGTCATCCGCGACGACCCGCCCTCCTGGTAGGGCGACGCCATCGCCGGGTCGTAGTCGAGCCCCAGGAAGGCGCACAGGCCGCGCAGCACCCGCTCGGGCGCCTGCACCAGCTCCTCGAAATGCACCCAGTGCTGGCGCTCCGGCGGGACATCCTGCAGGAAGCCGACGATGTTGTCGTGGCTCAGCGTCCAGATCATCTCCGCCAGCTCGCGCCGCGCGTACGGGTGCTCCTGGCGGAAGAAAATCTGGTCGAGCTTGGCCTCCTCGAAGGAGCGGATCATGCCCAGCGGATGCCGGCTCAGGTGGATGTACAGCGGCCGGTCGAAGACCTCCTCGGCCCGCCGCAGCACCGCCGGGTCCAGCGCATAGGACGGCGTCTTGTCCACCAACCTCCGCTCGCCGAGCCAGCCCTGCATCTGTCCATAGAGCTCCGCGGTGGTCAGTCCCCGGCTCTCCAGCTCGTCGAGCAGGGCGTTGGCCTCCTCGGCCGTGCAGCCGCGGATCTCCATGACCGCCCGCACCGCGCCCTCGAGCCAGAAGCTGTCGCGGCCGGAGAAGGCGGCCCGCCGCTCGGCCAGGGTGTTGAACGACAGCAGCTCCAACTCCGGCGGAGCGAACAGCTTCGGGTGCCCGCCGAGCATGACCCGCAGCAGCGTCGTGCCCGAGCGCGGCGGCGCCAGCACGAAGACGGCCGGTGGGTTCTTGCTCGCGATCGATGTCTGCGGGAGGGGCGCCAGCGGCTGGATGCGCGAGCGCAGGTCCGCGAGCGAAGCCTCGTCGACCCGCCGGGCCTGCGGGCCGCCTGTCCCGATCAACAGCTCTTCGCCCCAGAAGCGCGCCACCGCCCGAGGATGCTCCCGTACCAGGTATTCGCCGAGCCGTGCCACGGTCGGCGCGTCGAAGATGACGACGACCTGGACGATCTCGGAGATCGCCTCCTGGAGGCGGTTGATCAGGATCGCGCCCGAGATCGAGTTCCCGCCCAGCTCGAAGAAGTCGTCGTCGACGCCGACCTCCTCCAGATCCAGAGACTCGCGGAACAGACCGGCCAGAAAGGCCTCCATCTCGTTGCGCGGCGCCATGCGCTCGCCTTTGCGGTCCGGCCGCACCCGGTCGGGCGCGGGCAGAGCCCGGCGGTCCACCTTGCCGTGGGCGGTCAGCGGCAGCGACGGCAGCGTTACGAGGGCGGACGGGAGCATGTAGTCGGGAAGCTGGGCGGATGCGAACGAGCGCAGCTCGCCCAAGCCCGGCTCGGCCTGCGGATCGGCCACCACGTAGGCCACGAGCTGCCTCTCGCCGCCGGCCTCGCGCGCCAGGACCACGGCCTCGCGCACGGCCGGGTGCCGGCACAAGGCCGTCTCGATCTCGCCCAGCTCGATGCGGAAGCCGCGGATCTTGACCTGGTGGTCGATGCGCCCCAGGTACTCCAGCTCCCCGTCCGGCAGGCGGCGCGCCAGGTCGCCCGAGCGGTAGAGCCGTGCCCCGGGCTCGCCCCGGAGACCACCGAACGGATCGGGGACGAACCGCTCCGCCGTCAGCTCGGGCCGGCCGAGGTACCCCTGGGCCAGGCCCGCCCCGCCCACGCAGATCTCCCCCGCCACACCGAGGGGCGCCGGACGGGCACCCCGATCGAGGACGTGCAGGGCCAGGTCCGAGATCGCCCGGCCGATCACGCTGCCGCGGGCCGCTTCGACATCCTGGCGGCGCAACGGCCGGCAGGTGACGTGGACGGTCGTCTCCGTGATGCCGTACATGTTGACCAGCTCGGGCCGCCGGTCGCCGTGGCGGGCGAACCAGGGGGCCAGGCCGGCAAGCTCCAGCGCCTCACCGCCGAAGATCACATAGCGCAGGGCCAGATCGGGCTCCTGGCCCTGCAGCGCCGCCTCCTCGGCCCACAGGAGCTGGCGGAAGGCCGAGGGGGTCTGGTTGAGCACCGTCACCCGCTCACGCCGCAGCAGGTCGTAGAAGGCCTCCGGCGAGCGGCTGACCCAATACGGCACCACCACGAGACGGCCGCCATGAAGCAGCGCGCCCCAGATCTCCCAGACCGAGAAGTCGAAGGCATAGGAGTGGAACAGGGTCCAGACGTCCTGCCGTCCGAAGCCGAACCAGGGATCGGTGGCCGTGAACAGGCGCGCCACGTTGGCGTGGGTCACCACCACGCCCTTGGGCCGGCCGGTAGAGCCCGAGGTGTAGATGACGTAGGCCGGGTCCCCGGGCGAGGAGAGCGAGACCGGTCCCTCCTTGCTCCCGGCCCCCGGCTCTCCGAGGTCCTCCCCATCCAGGCAGACCTTCCGGCAGGAGGCCTCCGGCAGGCTCGCCACCAGGGAGCTCTGGGTCAGCAGCACCGGCACCCGGCTGTCCTCGAGCAGGAAGGCGATGCGCTCACCCGGGTAGTCCGGATCGATGGGCACGTAGGCCGCCCCGGCCTTGAGCACGCCCAGAACGGCCATGGTCAGCTCGGCCGAACGCTCCAGGCACAGACCCACCAGAGCGCCGGGGCCGATCCCCCAGGCACGCAGCCTGTGCGCCAGCCGGTTGGCCCGGCGGTCGAGCTCGCTGTAGCTCAGCGTCTCGCCCTCGAAGGTCACCGCCGGTCCCTGCGGGTCCTCGGCCACGCGCGCCGCGAACCGCTCGTGCAGGCAGAAGACCGGGGAAGCCGGCCGCGCCGCGCCCCACTCCGCCAGGAGCTGATGCGCCTCGCCCTCGGAGAGCAGCGGGATCTCCGAGACCAGCCGCCCCGGCCCGGCCGCCACCGCCTCCAGCAGCGCCTCGAGGTGGCGCGACATGCGGACGATGGTGGCGCGATCGAACAGGTCGCTGTTGTGCTTCCACTGCCACCACAGCCCCTGCGGCGCCGCAACCACGTTGACCACCAGGTCGAACTTGGCGGTCTGCCCGGGCGACGCCACCGGCGTCAGAGTGAGCTCCGGCAGCTCGATGCTCCCCGCCGGGGCATTCTGGAGCTGGAAGAGGACCTGGAAGAGGGGGGAGCGGCTGAGGTCGCGTTCCGGCTGGACCTCGGCCACCAGCTTCTCGAACGGCAGGTCCTGGTGGGCATAGGCCCCCAGCGTCAGCTCCCGCACCCGGGAGAGCACGTCGAGGAACGTGGGATCGCCCGCAAGATCGAGCCGCAGGGCCAGGGTATTGACGAAAAGCCCGATCAGGCCCTCCAGCTCCGGCCGCGTGCGGTTGGCGATGGTCGAGCCCACGAGGACGTCCTCCTGCCCCGCGTACCGCGAGAGCAGGAGATCGAAGCCCGCCAGCAGCGTCATGAACGGCGTCGCCCCGTGGCGCCGGCTGAGGTCGGCCAGCTCCCGGCTCAGGGAGGGGGAGAAGCCGGCCGCGAAGTCAGCTCCCCGGTAGCTCTGGAGGGCCGGCCGTGGCCGGTCGGTGGGCAGCTCGAGCACCGGGGCCCCGGCGAGGGTGCCAGACCAGTAGCGGAGCTGGCTCTCCAGGGCCTCGCCCTGCAAATGCTCCCGCTGCCAGACGGCGAAGTCGGCGTACTGGACCGGCAGCTCAGGCAGGGGCGAGCCGGCGCCGTGGGCGAAGGCGCCGTAGATCCGCGCCAGATCGGTGACCAGGACCCCCATGGACCAGGCGTCGGAGACGATGTGGTGCATCGTGAGCAACACCGCGTGGTCCGCGCCGCCGAGGCGCAGCAGCGTGACGCGCAGGAGCGGAGCCACGCCCAGGTCGAAGGAACGCAGGCTCTCGGCCGCGGCGAGCGCCCGGACCTCGGCCTCGCGCGCCTCTTCCGGAAGCGCACCGAGGTCCACCACGGAGATCGGCAGGGCGAGCGCCGGCGCGAGCGCCTGGACCGGGCCGCGGCCGCGCAGGACGAAGGACGCGCGCAGCGTCTCGTGCCGCCGCACCAGCTCCTGGAAGGCTCGCACGAGGGCCGCGGCATCCAGACGGCCCTGGATGCGGATGGCGCTGTTGAGGTTGTAGGCCGGGCTCCCGGGCTCCATCCGGTCCAGGAACCAGAGCCGCTGCTGGGCGAAGGAAAGAGGCAGGCCGCCCTCTCGCGGCACCGGCAGGATGGGCGGCGCCTGGGGCCCGGCCTCGTGGCGCGCCGCGGCCACCCTCTCGGCCAGCCCGCGGATCGTCGGCCGCTCGAACAGCCAGCGCACCGGCGGCGCCACTCCGAGCGCCCGCTGGATGCGGGAGGCCACCTGCGTGGCGAGCAGGGAGTGGCCGCCCAGAGCGAAGAAGTCGTCGTCGATCCCCACCCGCTCGAGACGGAGCACCTCGGCCCAGACCTCGACCAGAACCTCCTCGAGAGGGCTCCTGGGCCCGACGAACGCGCCCGCCGCCGCCGCCGCGGCCTCGGGCGCGGGCAGCGCCTTCCGGTCCACCTTCCGGTTGGGGGTGAGCGGCAGGGCGGGCAGCACGACGAAGGCCGCCGGCTCCATGTATTCGGGCAGGCGCGCGCGCAGGAATTCGCGCAGCTCCGCGGCAACCGGCTCGCGCGCGCCGAAGGGAGCCACGTAGGCCACCAGCCGCCGATCGCCCCAGTCGTCGCGCGCCACCACCGCGGCCTGCGCCACCGACGGGTGCAGAGAGAGAGCGGCCTCGATCTCCCCCAGCTCGATGCGGTAGCCGCGGATCTTGACCTGGTGGTCGATCCGGCCGAGGAACTCGAGGACGCCGTCCGGCCGCCAGCGCGCCAGGTCGCCGGTGCGGTAGAGGCGGGCTCCGGGCGCGGCGCGGCGATCGCCGAACGGATCGGGGACGAACCGCTCGGCGGTCAGCTCCGGCCGGTCGAGATAGCCGCGCGCCACGCCCGTGCCGCCGATCGCGAGCTCGCCCGGCACACCAACCGGCGCCGGCGCGTCCCAGCCGTCGAGGACGCGGATATGGGTGTTGGCGATCGGCCGGCCGATCGGGACCGAAGGGCTGGTTGCGCCTTCGACCCGCAGCACCGTCGACCAGACGGCAGTTTCGGTGGGGCCGTAGACGTTCCACAGCGCGTCCGCGCGGCGGCCGAGCTGCGCGGCCAGGTCGCCGGTGAGCGCCTCGCCCCCGGCCAGCGCCAGCCGTAGCCGGGGTGTGTCCTCCCATCCGGCATCGAGCAGCATCCGCCAGGTCGAGGGGGTCGCCTGGGCGGCAGTGACCCCGGAGCTCCGCAGCAGCCCGAGGAGGCGCACGCCGTCGCCCGCCACCGGGCCGGAGGCAATCTCGATCCGAGCTCCGACGAGCAGGGGCAGGTAGAGCTCGAGCGCCGCGATGTCGAACGACAGAGAGGTCACTGCGAGCAGCACGTCGTCCGGCGCCAGGCCGGGCTCGCGGGCCATCGAGACCAGGAAGTTGGTCAATGCCCGATGCGAAACCTGCACTCCCTTGGGCCGGCCGGTCGAGCCCGAGGTGTAGATCACATAAGCGAGGCTCTCGGGGGCAGTGGGGTGCTCAAGGACGGCAGGGACAGCAGGGTCACCAAGGACATCCACGAAGACGACGGCGGCCTGGTGGTCCGGCAGGGCGGCGGCGAGGCGGCTCTGGGTGAGGACCACCGGGACGCGGCTGTCGCGCAGCATGAAGGCCAGGCGCTCCGCTGGATAGCCCGGGTCGAGCGGCAGGTAGGCGCCGCCCGCCTTGAGCACGCCGAGCACGGCCACCGGCAGGTCGAGCGAGCGCTCCAGGGCGACTCCCACCAGCACCTCGGGGCCAACCCCCAGGACGCGCAGGCGGTGCGCCAGACGGTCGGCCCGGGCGCTCAGCTCCTCGTAGGTCAGGCTCTCGCCCTCGAACACCGCCGCCACCGCGGTGGGCGTGCGCGCCGCCTGGGCTTCGAAGAGCTGGTGGACGGGCGCCTCCGAAACCTCCAAAGCGGTGTCGTTCCAGGCGTGGAGGACCTGGCGGCGCTCGGCCTCCGGCAGGACCGGCAGCTCGGACAGGCGGCGGCGCGGGTCCGCGGCCACGCCCGCGAGCAGGGTCTCGAGGTGCCCCACCCAGCGCTCCGCCGTCGCGGCGTCTACGAGGTCCGTCTTGTACTCGAGGTAGCCCGCCAGCCCGCCCGGCGTCTCCGTGCAGGAGAGCGTCAGGTTGAACCGCGAGACGCCGTGGTAGACCTCCACCATCGGCTGGATCGAGAGGTCCGCCACCTCGGTCCCGTCGGCCGGGGTGTTCTGCAAAATGAAAAGAACCTGGAAGAGCGGCGAATGGCCGAGGCTGCGCTCGGGCCGCAGCTCCTCGACCAGCCTTTCGAACGGCATCTCCTGGTGCGCGTAGGCGCCGAGGGCCGTCTCGCGCGCCCGCGCCAGCAGCTCTTCGAAGGCCGGATCGCCCGACAGGTCGGCACGCATCACCAGCGTGTTGATGAACACGCCGATCAAGCCCTCGACCTCCGCCCGAGTGCGACCCGCGATCGGAGTGCCCACCGCGACGTCCTCCTGCCCGGACCAGCGGCCAAGCAGGGTTGCGAAGGCGGCGAGAAGGGTCATGTACAGCGTCGCCCCCCGCTCCCGGCATAGATCGCGCAGCGCGGTCTGAAGCCCCGCCGGGAAGGCAAAGAACCTGCGCCCGCCATGGAAAGTCTCGACCGGCGGACGCGGCCGGTCGGACGGCAGCTCCAGCACGGGCAAAGCGCGTAGCCGCTCGCTCCACCAGGCGAGGTGCGCGGCGAGCGCGGAACCGTCGAGCCAGCGGCGCTGCCAGGCGGCCCAGTCGACGTACTGGACCGGCAGCTCCGGCAGCGGCGAGCCATCTCCCGCAGCCAGGGCGCGATAGAGCGCGCTCATCTCTCCGGTGAAGACGCCAAGCGACCAGCCGTCGGCGACGATGTGGTGCAGGTTAGCCAGGAGGAGATGATCCCGGCTGTCCAGCCGGAGCAGAACCGTGCGCAGGAGCGGCCCCGCCGCCAGATCGAAAGGCCGCCGCGGCTCCTCCAGGGCGAGCCGGCGAGCCTCGCCGTCGCGGAGGTCCGCCGGCAGTGCCGTCAGATCCATCATGGGCAACGGCCAAGCGCTCGGCAGCGCGATGCGCAGGACGGGCCGGCCGTCCACCTCGGGGAAGGTGGTGCGCAGCGTCTCGTGCCGGTTCACCACCCTCCTCAGAGCCTCCGCGAGAGCCCCTGGGTCGAGCGGACCGCTTAGGCGGATCGCCGCCGGGATGTTGTGCGCCGGGCTGCCAGGCTGGAGCAGGTCGAGGAACCAGATCCGCTCCTGGGCCCAGGAGAGCGGCAGCTCGCCTTTCCGCGATACCGGGATGACGGCGCCTGGCGCAGCTACGGTGGGCACTGCCGAGGAGCGTGCCGCCACCTTCTCCGCCAGCTCGGCCGCGGTGGGCGCCGCGAAGAGGTCCTCGATGGGCAGCTCGACGCCCAGCTCGTCGCGCAAGCGGGAGAGCAACCGGGTGCCGAGCAACGAATGGCCGCCCAGCTCGAAGAAACTGTCATGGACGCCGATACCTGAGATCCCCAGGAGGCGCTCGATGAAGCCGGCGATCCGCGCCTCAATCTCATTGCGCGGCGCCACGTGGGCGCGCCGCAGAGCCGGCCGGGCGTGCAGTGTGGGAGCGACAGGCGCGGCCGGCTCGGCGACGGCACTCTGTACGGCTGGAGCGCCCACGCGCCGCGCCTCCACCCAGTACCGGCGGCGCTCGAAAGGATAGGTGGGGAGCGTCAGGCGCCGCCGGCGCTCGCCGGCCGCGAAGCCGCTCCAGTCGACCTCGACGCCAGCCAGCCAGAGCCGCGCCAGGGCGCCGAGCAGGAAGGCCTGGTCCGGCTGGCGGTCGTGGGCATGGGGGAGCGACGGCACCGCGACCCGGTCTCCTACGCCGGAAGACACCGCCGGGTGCTGGAGCGCCAGCGCCGACAGGCCGTTGCCCGGTCCGATCTCGAGGAGGACCCGCGATGGGCTCTGCCAGAGGGCCGCGACGCCGTCCGCGAAGCGCACGGTGCCGCAGAGGTGGCGCGCCCAGCGGGCGGGATCGATGGCCTCGTCCGGCCGCATCCAGGTGCCGGTGACGTTCGACAGGAGCGGGATGCGCGGCGGCGCCAGGCGCATCTGCCGCGCCAGGGCGGTGAGCGCGTCGGCCGCGGGGCGCATCTGCCGCGAGTGGAAGGCGTGAGTCGTAGGCACCGGCCGCGAGGGGATCCCCTCCGCGGCCAGGCGCTCGGCCAGAGCCGCGATCTCTTCCGGCAGGCCCGATACCACGGTGAGCTGCGGCCCGTTGACGGCAGCAAGGTCCAACTGGCCGGAGAGCCGCACCCGCATCTCCTCCTCGGGCAAGGGCACGGCGAGCATGGCCCCAGCCGGCAGCTCCTCCAGGAGGCGCGCCCGCTCGGCCACCAGGCGCAGCGCGTCCTCCAGGGAGAAGACCCCCGCCAAGCAGGCCGCCACGTACTCGCCCAGGCTGTAGCCGAGGAGCGCCTCGGGCACCACGCCCCAGGACATCCAGAGGCGAGCCAGAGCGTATTCGACCGTGAAGACCGCCGGCTGCGCCCAGAAGGTACGCTGGAGCCGTCCAGCCGGCGCGCCGCCGCGGCCCATCATCTTTCGCAGGTCGAGGCCACCTTCGTCGCCCCGGCGCTCACCTTCGAAGAGCACCTCGCGCAGGTCGCCACCGAGGTCGGGCCGCAGCCCTTCGGCGCAACGGTCGAGCTCCGCCCGGAAAACCGGCTCGCCTTCGTAGAGGCTCTTCGCCAGGCCCGGGTAGTGATCGCCGACGCCCCCGAGCAGGAAGGCCACCGGCCGGCTCCCGGGCTCCTGGACTACGGTCAAGAGCCGCCGCGGATCGCGCTCCGCAAGGGCCTGCCGAGCCTCCTCAGGATCGCGGCAGACCACGGCGCGCCGGACCGCGAAGGCCCGCCGGCCGGCCTGGAGGGTCCAGGCCACGTCGGCGAGCGGCGCCTCCGGATGCTCCGCCAGCCAGCCGGCGAGGTTGTCGGTCGCCGCTTCGAGCGCCGCCTCGGAACGGGCCGAGAGGAGGAGGAGCTGCCAGGGGCGCGACGGCCCGGACGGCTCGGCTGCGGGCGGCTCTTCCAGGACCATGTGCGCGTTGGTGCCGCCGAGGCCGAAGGAGCTGACGCCGGCCCGCCGCAGGCCATTGTCCCCGTTGTTCCCCGCGGGCGGCCAATCGGCGAGGCGCACGTTGACATGGAACGGGCTGGCCGCAAAATCGATTTTGGGGTTCGGCGTCGTGAAGTGGAGGTTTGGCGGGATCTTCCCGTGCTCCACGGCGAGCACCGCCTTGATCAGGCCGGCAACGCCCGCCGCCGCTCCCAGGTGGCCGATGTTGGTCTTCACCGAGCCGATCGGGCAGAAGCCCTTGCGCTCGATCGGCCCAAAGGCCCGGGTCAGGGCCGCCACCTCGATTGGATCACCCAGCGCCGTGCCCGTACCGTGGCACTCGATATAGCCGATCGACTCCGGCGCCACCCCGGCGACCGCCTGGGCCGTGGCGATGACCTCGGCCTGCGCCTCGATGCTCGGCGCCGTATAGCCCACCTTGGCCGCGCCGTCGTTGTTGATGGCCGAGCCCAGGATCACCGCATGGATCGTGTCGCCGTCGGCGAGCGCGTCCTCCAGGCGCTTGAGCACCACCAGGCCGACGCCGCCGCCGTAGACCGAGCCGTCGGCCCTGGCGTCGAAGGTCCGGCAGTGGCCGTCCGAGGAGTCGAGCCCCCCCTCCTGATAGAAGTAACCGGAGACTTGAGGCACCTTGACCGAGACGCCGCCCGCCAGCGCCATGTCGCACTCGCCGGCGAGCAGCAGCCGCCAAGCGAGGTGGGCCGCCACGAGCGAGGTCGAGCAGGCGGTCTGCACGTCCAGGCTCGGGCCACGCAGGCCCAGCTTGTAGGAGACCTGGGTGGTCAGGAAGTCGCGGTCGGTGCCGATCGACGCCTGGTAGACGCCCACCTCCGCGAGCAGCTCCGGGTTCGAAAGGAGATTGCTCAGCAGGTAGGTGGAGATCGTGACGCCGCCGAAGACGCCGATGGCGCCAGGGTAGCGCGACGGGTCGTAGCCGGCGCTCTCCAGGGCTTCCCAGGAGCATTCGAGGAAGACCCGGAGCTGCGGGTCCATCACCTCGGCCTGCCGCGGCGGGATGTCGAAGAAGGAGGCGTCGAAGAGGTCCTCGTCCGCCAGCACGCCCCGCGCCTTGACGTACTTGGGGTTGCCGAGCAGCGACGGATCGGCGCCGCCGGCCATCAGCTCTTCATCAGAGAAGAAGGAGATCGCCTCGACGCCGTCGCAGAGGTTACGCCAGAAGCGGTCTAGGTCCTTGGCCCCGGGGAACCGGCCGGCCATGCCCACAACGGCCACCTTCCCGCTCGCGCCCGCAGCGGACATCCGGCGGCGCACGAGCGCCTCCGGCCGCGGAGGTGCCTCCACAGGGCGGCCGAAACGCGCGGCCTGGGCGCGGACGTTGGGGTGGGCAAAGAGATCCATCAGGGCGACCTCGCGCCCCAGGACCTCCTGGAGCCGCGCGTGGAGGCGCACCAGGAGCAGCGAATGCCCGCCCAGGTCGAAGAAGTTGTCGCTCACACCGACCTTCTCGACGCCCAGGACCTCGCGCCAGACCGCGGCGATGCTCTCTTCGAGCTCGCTCTGCGGCAGGACCTCGGCCGACTCCGGTGCAGTCTCGGCCATGGGCGCGGGCAGGGCCTTGCGATCGATCTTACCGTTGGGGGTCACCGGCAGCCTGTCGAGCAGGGCGAACGCAGCCGGCACCATGTAGGCGGGGAGGCGGTCGCGCAGTGCCTCGCGGACGGTGGCCACCGCGACCGCCCCCTCGCGCTCGGGCACCACATAAGCCACCAAGCGCTTCTCGCCCCGGTCCTCGCGGACCACGACGACCGCCTCGCGCACCCCCGGCAGCGCGCCGAGCACCGCCTCGATCTCGCCCGGCTCGATGCGGAAGCCGCGGATTTTCACCTGGAGGTCGGCCCGGCCGGCGAATGTCACTTCCCCATTGGGCAGATAGCGACCGAGGTCGCCGGTGCGGTAGACGCGGTCCTCCGGTGCGCCGGTGAACGGGTTGGTGCGGAAGCGGTCGGCGGTCAGAGCCTCGTCGCCCAGGTAGCCGCGAGCGAGGTGCGGGCTGCGCACGGCGATCTCGCCGACCTCGCCGACGCCGGCGAGGAGCCCCGCGGCGTTGACTACCAGGAGCTGGATGTCGCGCATGCCGCGCCCGAGCGGCAGCACCTGCTTGTCCCGTCCCTCTCCCGCGCCCGCTTCCTCGACCTCGTGGAAGGCGACCGCGCGCTGGGTCTCGGTCGAGCCGTAGAGGTTGACGCAGGTGACGTGCGGAGCGAGACGGCGGATGCGCGCCACGTCGAGCCGGGTGAGGACGTCCCCCACCAGCAGAACCCGCCGCAGGGTGGGGACGGTCACCTCCGCGCCACCCGCCGGCCGCTCGGTGAGGAGCTGCGCCATGGCCGGCGTCAGGTGCGCCACGGTTACCCGCTCGCGCGCCATCCAGGCCGCCAGCCGTCCGGCCACGCCGATGTCTTCTGGGTCCGGGACGACGATCGCGGCGCCCAGGAAAAGAGCGGTGAAGAGATCGCGTTGGAGCGGGTCGTGGGCCAGTCCCGACAGCAGGCTGAAGCGGTCCTCCACGGTGAGCCCGAAGCGCTCGCACTGCCAAGGGAGGAAGTGGGTCAGCGGCCCGTGCCGGCCGACGATTCCTTTGGGCCTGCCCGTGGAGCCGGAGGTGAAGCCGAGCACGGCCGCGTCGTGCGGACCGACCTCGACCTTGGGGCCGTCCGCGACCGGCAGGCCGGCGAATAGCTCCAGGGTGGCGTCAGGGCCGCCCACGGCGAGCTCAAGCACCGCGCAGCCGGCCTCCTCGACCCAGGCCGCGACCGCCTCCGGCAGCGGACCCGCGGCTGAGAGGCGCACCAGGGCGCCCGGCCGGGCCAATTCCAGCATGTCCACCACGCGGGCCGGCGGATAGGCGGGATCGAGCATGGCGAACGCCGCGCCGGAGCGCAGGATGCCCAGCACGGCCGGAGCCAGCGGAGCGCTCCGGTGCGCCCACACCGCAGCGACTTCTCCTGGGCCGATCCCGCGCGCGCCGAGCCAGGTGGAGATGCCGCGGCTGGCCGCGAGGAGATCGCCGTAGGTCCAGGCGCCGTGGCGGTCGGCGATGGCGGTGCGCTCCGGCGCGCTCCGCGCCCGTGCGGCGAAGATCTCGTGGATGGCCCCCACCCAGTCGCCGTCGAGCGGCTCCTCAGGGTCGGGCAGCGCGGCCCGTGCGCCGGGGGTGACCAGGGACAGCCGCTCGACCGGCTCGTCCGGCCGCTCCAGCGCCTCGGCCAGGAGCAGCTCGATCTGGGCCAGTGCCTCCTCCATCCGCACCGCGTCGAAGAGGTCGGCGTTGTAGATGAGGTCGAGCAGGACCCCCTTGGGACCGTCGCTGACGTAGAAGGTCATGTCGAACTTCGAGGGGGTCTCGGGGGTGCCGACCGGCGACAGGGTCAACCCCGGCAGGCGGTTCTCCGCCAGCGGGAAGTTGAGCATGTTGAAGAGCACCTGGAAGAGCGGCGTCCGTGACAGGTCGCGCTCGACCGGCAGGTGCTGGAGCAGCGCCTCGAACGGCACGTCCTGGTGCGAATAGGCGCCGAGCGTGGTCTCGCGGATGCGCCCGACCAAGTCGCGGAAGGAAGGGCCGCCCGCGAGATCGGTGCGCAGCACCAGGGTGTTGAGGAAACATCCCATCAGGCCTTCGGTCTCGGCCCGCTGCCGGCCGGCGATGGGCGATCCCACCACGACGTCGTGCTGTCCGCTCCAGCGGTAGAGCAGCGCCTTGACGCCGGCGAGCAGGGTCATGAACAGGGTGGCGTTGCCGGCAGACTGTCCGAAGGTGCGCAGCCGGTCGGACAGCTCCTCCGGGAGGAAGCGCAGGCGCCGCTCGCCGCGGTAGGTCTGGACCGCCGGCCGCGGCCGATCGATGGGCAGGTCGAGAGGGGCGATTTCACCCCGCAGCCGCTCGATCCACCAGGCGATCTGCTGGTCCTGGGCCGCGGCGAAGGTCCGGCGCTCCCAGACCGCATAGTCGGCGACCTGGATCGGCAGCTCCGGCAGCGGCGAGGGCCGCCCCGCGGCGAAGGCCATGTACAGCTCGCTGATCTCGCGGAAGAGGATGGCGAGCGACCAGCCGTCGGAGACGATGTGGTGCATGACCTGGAGGAACCGGTGGCGGTCCGCCGCCAGGCGCACCAGCAGGACCGCAAGCAGCGGCGGGCGCTCCAGGTCGAACCGTCGATGGGCGTGCTCCGCCGCCAGCCGGTCCGCCTCGCGCAGGCGCGCCGTCTCCGGCAGCCCGGCGAGGTCGACGAGCGGTACGGCGGCCTTGGCGCCGGGGACGACCTCCTGGACCGGCCCGGCGGGCCCCATCCGGAAACGGGTGTGCAGGACCTCGTGCCGGCGGATGCATTCGGCGACCGCGGCGGCGAGCGCTCCCACGCGCAGCTCGCCCGTGAGGTCCACGGCAGCCGGCATGTTGAACGTCGGGTTGCCCGGCTCCAGCCGATCGAGGAACCAGAGACGCTCCTGGGCGAAGGAGAGCGGCACACTGCTCCCGGCGGCCCGCGGCAGGCGCGGGATTTGGCTGGTCCCCCCCTGCCTCCGGGCCTGGAGCTTCTCGATCAAGCGCTGCAGCTTCTCCGGCGGCAGCCCGTCGAGCTGTCTGGGCTTCTCAGCCATGGCCCTCGCTCCTCGCGAGAATCTCTTCCCGCTCGATCTCGGCGAATACCGCCGCCAGGGCCTCGTCGTCGGTGTCGTCCATGAGCTTCCGCGCGACCGCCACGGCCAGATCGGCGACAGTGGGCGCCTCGAAGAGCGTCCGCACCTTGATCTCGACGCCGAAGACCTCGCGCACCTGGGCCATCAGGCGCGTGCCGAGCAGGGAGTGCCCCCCCAGCTCGAAGAAGTTGTCGTAGATCCCCACCTTCTCGACCTTCAACAGGCTCGCGTAGAGGCCGGCCAGCGTCTCCTCGACCGGGGTGCGCGGGGCCACGTAGACCCGCGTCAGGAACTGAGGGTCCGGCTCGGGCAGCGCCGCCTGGTCGAGCTTGCCGTTGGCGTTCAGCGGCAGCTCCCGCATCTCGACGAACGCCGACGGCACCATGAACTCGGGCAACGTCTGCTTGAGGTAGGTCCGGATTTCGTCGAAATTCGCCGGCTCCGTCTGCGGCACCACGTAGGCGACGAGCCGGTGCCCGTCCGCACCGCCCGGCTTTGCCACCACGGCAGCATCACGCACCCGCGGCTGGCGGGCCAGAACGGTCTCGACCTCGCCGAGCTCGATCCGGAAGCCACGGATCTTCACCTGGGTGTCGATCCGGCCGTGGTACTCGATGCTGCCGTCGGCCAGATGGCGCGCCGCGTCGCCGGTGCGATAGAGGCGCGAGCCCGGCTCCAGGCCGTACGGATCGGGCACCAGCTTCTGCGCCGTCAGCACCGGATCGTTCAGATAGCACCGAGGTGGGCAGACGCCGCCCGCATAGAGATCACCGGCCACACACACCGGCACCGGCTGGAGGCCCGGATCGAGCAGGTGGATGCGCACCCGCGCCACCGGCCGCCCCACCGGCGGGATCGCCGGCCACTCCGCGGGCGCGCCCGCCAGCGTCAGAGCGCTGATCACGTGCGTCTCCGACGCCCCATACTGGTTCGACAGCGCGCACCCGGGCAGCCGCTCGAACAGCGACCGGACCGCCGGCGTGACCTGGAGCTGTTCGCCCGCCGTGATCACCTCCGTCAGACGCGACGGCAGTCGGTTCTGACCAGAGAAGGCTTCGGCCAGGTGCTTGAGGGCGGCGAACGGCAGGTGCAACCGCTCGATGCCGTATTCCTCCAGGAAGGCGCCCAGCCCGATGATGTCGCGCCGTGTCATCTCGTCGGCCACCACCAGCATGCCGCCCGAGCACCAGGAGGAGAACATCTCCTGGAAGCTGACGCAGAAGCCGAAGGTCGACAACGCCACCGTCCGCGTCCCCGGACGCAGCCCTGGCGCGTTGAGTTGCCAGGCGAGCAGGCTGGAGAAAGCCCGGTGGGTGACCACGATCCCCTTCGGCTGGCCCGTCGAGCCCGACGTGTAGATGGCATAGATCGGGTTGTCCAGATCGACGCCGCTGTCTGGATCGGCCGTGTTCTCCTCCGGGAACAGGTCGGCCCCCCGCTCATACAGGAGTGCAGTGTGCGCATGCTGCGGGAAGCTCTCCAGCAGCGCCTCCTGGGTCAACAGCACAGTCAGGCCCGCGTCGTCGATGATCGTGGCCAGCCGCTCGCGCGGATAGGCCGGGTCTAGCGCGACCAGCGCGCCGCCCGCTTTGGCCACCGCCAGGCCTGCCACCACCATCTCCAGGGAGCGCTCGACGCAGATGCCCACCAACGACTCCGGCCCCACCCCGCGCCGGCGCAGGCCATGGGCCAAGCGGTTGGCCCGGGCGTTGAGCTCGGCGTAGGTCAGCGACCGCTCGCCGTCGATCACGGCTGTGGCCCCGGGCGTACGCGCCACCTGCTCCTCGACCTGGTGATGGATGCAGCGGCCCACCCAGTCTGGCGCGCTGGCCGGCCCGCTCCACTCGCGCAGGAGCTGGTGCCGCTCGGCCTCGGCGAGCAGCGGCAGAGCGCCGACCCGCTGGTCCGGGTCCTGCGCGCCGGCGCGCAGGATGGCCACGCAGTGCTCGTACATCCGCCACGCCGTGGCGTCGTCGAACAGGTCGGTGTTGTGCTCCAGCAGTCCGCCGAGGGTGCCTCCCACCTCCTGCCAGAACAAGGTCAGGTCGAACTTCGCCGTCGCCGTGTCGAGGCTGAGCCCCGAGATCTCCAGGTCGCGCAACGGCGCCGCCTTCCACGGCTGGTTCTGGAGGACGCACATCACCTGGAACAGCGGATTGCGGCTCATGTCGCGCTCCGGCTGGAGCTCCATCACAACCTTTTCGAAGGGGAGGTTTTCGTGGGCGTAGGCGCCGAGAGTCACCTCACGCACCCGCGCCAGCACCTCGCGAAAGGTCGGATCGCCGGACAGGTTGGTGCGTAGCACCAGGGTGTTGGCGAAGAAGCCGATGACCCCTTCGGTCTCGCTGCGGTTGCGGTTGGCGATCGGCGAGCCCACCGCCAGATCGGTCTGGCCGCTGTAGCGGAAGAGCGTCGTCTGGAAGGCGGCGAGCAGGGTCATGAAGAGGCTCACCCCTTCGCCGCGGCTCAGCGCGTGGAGAGCTCCGGCGAGCTCGGCCGGGAGCCGGACGGAGCGCTGCCGGCCGCGGAAGGTCTCGACCGGCGGACGCGGCCGGTCGGTCGGGAGCTGGAGCGCTGTCACCCCGGTCAGACGCGCCCGCCACCACTCGACCTCGGCCGCGAGCACCTCCCCCTGGAGACAGCCGCGCTGCCAGGCGGCATAGTCGGCGTACTGGACGGGCAGCTCGGGCAGGGGGGACGGGCGCTCGCCGGAGAAGGCCTCGTAGAGCGTGCCCATCTCGCGGATCAGGACGGTCATCGACCAGCCATCGGAGATGATGTGGTGCATGGTCGCGACCAGGACGTGGTCCTGCGGCGCCACGCGGATGAGCAGCGCACGGACGAGCCGGCCGCGCTGCAGATCGAACGGGCTCCGGACCTCGCCGGTGGCGAGGCGCAGCAGCTCGGTATCCTGCGACAGGCGCGACAGGCGCGCCGTGCCGGGAAGCGCCGCCAGATCGATCACCGGCATCTCCGACGGGACCTCGGACACGATGACCTGGAAGGCCTGGCCGTGCTCCTCGCCGAAGGTGGTGCGCAGCGACTCGTGGCGGCGCATGATCTCCGCGAAGCCGCGGCGCAGGACGTCGACCCGCAGCGGCCCGCGGAAGCGGGTGACGGAGGGAATGTTGTAGAAGGCCGTGCCCGGCTCGAGCTGCTCGAGGAACCAGAGCCGCTCCTGGGCGAAGGAGAGCGGCAGCCGCCCCGTGCGCGGCGTCCTTTCGAGGGGTGGCGCCGCAACGGCGGCGCTGTCGCGCAACGTCGCGTCGATATGAGCCGAGAAGCCCTCGAGCACCGGCTCCTCGAAGAGCGCGCGCACCGGCAGCTCCACGCCGAAGGCGGTGCGCAGGCGCGACAGGACCTGGATCCCCAGCAGCGAGTGGCCGCCCAGCGCGAAGAAGTCGTCGTCGATACCCACGCGCTCGGCCCCCAGGAGGTCGGCCCAGATGGCCGCGACGATCTCTTCCGTGACGGTGCGCGGCGGTACGTGCTCGGCGGCGGACGTGGAGCCGGCGGGCGCCTCCAGACGCGCCAGGGCGCGGCGGTCCACTTTGCCGTTCGGGTTGAGCGGCAGGGCTTCGAGCGCCACGAAGGCCGAGGGCACCAGGGCGACCGGCAGCCTCTCTGCCAGGAAGCGGCGGAGGTCGGAGGGTGAGACCAGGGAGGCGCTCGCCGGCACCACGTAGGCGACCAGGCCGCGCTCCCCCGGCCGATCCTGCCGCAGGATCACGGCACAGCCGCCGACCTCCGGATGCTCCAGGAGAGCCGCCTCCACCTCTCCCAGCTCGATGCGGACGCCGCGGACCTTGACCTGCTGGTCGATGCGCCCGAGGAACTCGATCTCCCCGCCCGGCCGGCGCCGCGCCAGGTCGCCGGTGCGGTAGAGCCTCTCGCCCTGTCCGCCGCCGAGCGGGTCCGGCATGAAACGCTCGGCGGTCCAGTCCGGCCGGCCCACGTAGCCGCGCCCGAGCCCGCGTCCGCCGATCCAGATCTCCCCGGGCACGCCGGCCGGAGCCAGGTCCCCCCAGGGGTCGACGAGATGGACCCGCGCGCGAGGGAGCGGCAGACCGATCGACGGTATTCCTGCCGCATCAGGCGCCAGGCGGCCCCAGGTGGAGACCACCGCCGCCTCGGCGGGCCCGTAGCAGTTGATCATTTCGAAGGCCGCCCCTGCAGGCGGCCGGCGGACCAGGCGGTCGCCTCCGGTGAGAAGAGCCCGCAGGCGCATCCCCGCCGGCCATTCCGGGATGACCGCGGCGAGCGCGGCTTCGGCCAGCGGCGTGGGGAGGAAGCTGACGGTGATCTCCGCGGCGGCCAACCAGGCGACCAGACGCGCGGGGTCGGCGCGCACGGCCTCCTCCGGGATGCGCATCCAGGCCCCGCAGGCGAGGCACGACCAGACCTCCCAGACCGCGGCATCAAAGGCCGGGTTGGCGACCTGGGTCGTGCGGTCGGCCGGAGTCAGGTGGAACGCCTCCCGGTGCCAGTCGACCAGGTGAGCGAGATTGGCATGAGAGACCATTGCGCCCTTGGGCTGGCCGGTCGAGCCCGAGGTGTAGACCACGTAGGCCAGGTTATCCGGTGCGGCGAACGGCGGCGGGTTGCCGGGGCCGTAGCGGGCCAGCTCGCCGGCGTCGGCGTCAAGGCGGACGATCCGCGCCGTCTGATCAGGCAGGAGCCGGGTCAATCCCTCGAGCGTCACCACCACCGGCCGGTCCGTCCGGTCTATCCCCCTGGGGCCCGCCTGCGAGTCGGCCAGGAGGAAGGCCAGACGCTCCGCCGGATAGGAGGGGTCGAGCGGCACGTACGCCGCTCCCGCCTTGAGCACGCCCAGCGCGGCCACCACGATCTCCGGCGAGCGCTCCAGCAGCACCGCGACCCGCGCCTCGGGACCGACCCCGTGCGCGCGCAGCCACCCGGCCAGCCGGTTGGCGCGCTCGTTGAGATCCCGGTAGGTGAGGTCTTCCACGGCCGGGGATTCGGGGGTACGCGCCGCATGCTCCTCCACCCGGTGGTGGACGCATCCGCCCTCCCCACTCCAGCTTGGCCCTGCCGCCTCGGCGAGGAGCTGGCGGCGCTCGGCCTCGCCGAGGAGCGGCAGGGCGCCGACCCGGCGGTCCGGATCCTCCACGCCGGCGCGGAGGAGGGCGACGCAGTGCTCGTACATCCGCCAGGCCGTGGCGTCGTCGAACAGGTCGGTGTTGTGCTCCAGCAGCGCGCCGAGGGCGCCCCCCGCCTCGCTCCAGGCCAGGGTCAGGTCGAACTTCGCCGTCGCCGTATCGAGGCCGAGCCCCGAGATCTCCAGGCCGCGCAGCGGCGTCGCCTTGAGCGGCTGGTTCTGCAGCACGCACATCACCTGGAAGAGCGGGTTGCGGCTCATGTCGCGCTCCGGCTGGAGCTCCAGGACGACCTTCTCGAAGGGGAGGCTCTCGTGGGCGTAGGCCCCCAGGGTCACCTCCCGCACCCGTGCCAGCAGCTCGCGGAACGTCGGCTCGCCGGACAGGTCGGTGCGCAGCACCAGGGTGTTGACGAAGAAACCAATAACCCCTTCGGTCTCGCTGCGGTTGCGGTTGGCGATGGGCGAGCCCACCGGCAGGTCGGTCTGCCCGCTGTAGCGGAAGAGCAGCGTCTGGAAGGCGGCGAGCAGGGTCATGAAAAGGCTGACCCCCTCGCGCCGGCTCAGCTCGTGGAGGCCGCGGGTGAGCTCGGCCGAGACCCAGGCGGTGCGCTGCCGGCCGCGGAAGGTCTCGACCGGCGGGCGCGGGCGGTCGGTCGGGAGCTGGAGGACCTCCAGCCCGGCCAGGCGCTCGCGCCACCACGCGACCTCGGCCGCAAGCACCTCTCCCTGGAGCCAGCCGCGCTGCCAGGCGGCGTAGTCGGCGTACTGGACGGGCAGCGCGGGCAGGGGCGACGGAAGACCGTCGCAGAACGCCTCGTAGAGCGTCGCCATCTCGCGGATCAGGACGGTCATGGACCAGCCGTCGGAGACGATGTGGTGCATGGTCGCCACCAGGACATGGTCCTGCGGCGCGAGCCGGAAGAGCGGCGCGCGGACGAGCGGGCCGCGCTGGAGGTCGAAGGGGCGCCTCGCCTCGCCGGTGGCGCAGCGCAGCAGCTCGGCTTCACGCAGCGGGTTGTCCGGTGCCTGCGGCAGAGAGGCCAGATCGATCAACGGCATCTCGGCGGAGCCAGCGGGCGCGACGGCCTGGAAGGCCCGGCCGCTCTCCTCGCCGAAGGTGGTGCGCAGCGACTCGTGGCGGCGCACCAGCTCCGCGAAGCCGCGGCGCAGGACGTCGACCCGCAGCGGCCCCGCGAAGCGCGTGGCGGAAGGGATGTTGTAGAAGGCCGTGCCCGGCTGCAGCCGCTCGAGGAACCAGAGCCGCTCCTGGGCGAAGGAGAGCGGTGATCTCCCTTGGTGCTCTTCCCGTGGGACCTGCTGGAGCGGAGGCGCCGCGGTCGCAGCTCCTTCTCGGAGCGCCATGTCCACTCGGGCCGCGAAGCCCTCGAGCGTCGGCTCCTCGAACAGGGTGCGGACCGGCAGCTCGACCCGCAGCAGGGTGCGCAGGCGCGACAGGACCTGGACGCCGAGCAGGGAGTGGCCGCCCAGCTCGAAGAAGCTGTCGCTGGCGCCGACGCGCTCGGCCCCGAGGAGCTCCGACCAGACCGCTGCGAGGATCTCCTGGGTGGGGGTGCGCGGCGGCACGTGCTCGCAGGCGGCCGAGGCCCGCGCCGCGTCGGTGGGAGGCTCCCGGCGCGCTAGAGCGCGGCGGTCGACCTTGCCATTGGGGCTCAAGGGGAGGGCCTCGAGCATCACGAAGCCGGAGGGCACCATGGCCGCCGGGAGCCGCTGCGCCAGGAAGCGGCGGAGCTCGGCGGGGCTCGGAGCCACGGAAACGGACTCGGCGCCCGCCGCCTCCCCGGAAGGAACCACATAGGCCACCAGGCTCCGCTCCCCAGGCCGGTCCTGCCGCGCGATCACCGCGCAGCCGCCGACCTCCGGATGCTCCAGCAGACCCGCCTCGATCTCTCCCAGCTCGATGCGGATACCGCGCACCTTGACCTGATGGTCGATCCTCCCGAGGAACTCGAGCTCCCCCCGGCCGGCGCCGCGCCAGATCGCCGGTACGGTACAACCGCTCTCCCCTCCATCCGCCAAACGGGTCCGGCACGAAGCGCTCGGCGGTCCAGTCCGGCCGGCCCAGGTAGCCCCGCCCTGTCCCACGGCCGCCGATCCAGACCTCTCCGGGCACGCCGGCCGGGGCCAGGTTCCCCCAGAGGTCCACCAGATAGACCCGAGCGCAGGAGACGGGTGTTCCGATGGACGGCAGCCCCGGTAACTGCCCCTGCCCCGGGGGCTCGACGCAGCTCACCGTGGAAATCACCGTGCACTCCGCCGGCCCGTAGCAGTTGATCATCTCGTACGCCGCCCCCGCGGGAGGCCGGCGGATCAGGCGGTCGCCGCCCGTGAAGAGCGTCCGCAGGCGCATCTCCACCGGCCATGGGGCAGCCAGCGCCGCCTCCGCCAGGGGCGTGGGGAGATAGCTCATGGTGATCTCTTCGGCGGCCAGCCAATCGACCAAGCGCGCGGGATCGGAGCGCACACCCTCTTCCGGGATCCGCAGCCAGGCCCCGCAGGAGAGGCACGACCAGAGCTCCCAGACCACCGGATCGAAGGCCGGATTCGCGACCTGGGTCGTACGGTCGGCCGGGGTTACGCGGAACGTCTCCCGGTGCCAGTCCACCAGGTTGGCGAGGCAGGCGTGAGTGACGGCCGAGCCCTTGGGCCTGCCCGTCGAGCCGGAGGTGTACATCACGTAAGCCAGGTTGTCCGGCCCGGCCAGGGCCGGCGGGTTCCCGGCGTCCTGCCGCGCCAGCTCCTCCTCGTCGGCGTCCAGACAGACGATCCGCGCCCGGCGCGCGGTGTCTTCCGATGTCTTCGGCAGCAACCCGACCAGACCCTCGCGCGTCACCAGCAGGGGCCGCTCCACTCCCATCTGCGAATCGGCGAGGATGAACCCGAGACGGTCCGCCGGATAGGAGGGATCGAGCGGCACGTACGCGGCTCCCGACTTGAGCACACCCAGCGCGGCCACCACCATCTCGGGCGAGCGCTCGAAGAGCACGCCGACCCGCGCCTCGGGACCGATGCTCTGGGAGCGCAGCCACCGGGCCAGCCGGTTGGCGCGCTCGTTGAGCTCGCGGTAGGTCAGGTCCTCCACCGCGGGAGCCTCGGGAGCACACGCCGCGTGCTCCTCGACGCGGTGGTGGACGCACCGGCCGGCCGTCGTATCGAGGGCAGGTCCGGCCGCCTCGGCGAGGAGCGCGCGGCGCTCGGCGTCGTCGAGGAGAGAGCTCCGTCACACTCCGGTAGGGATCGGCCAGCACGGAGCCGACCAGCGTCACGTAGTGGCGCAGCATGCGTTCGGCGGTGGCCCGGTCGAACAGGTTGGTGCTGTAGTTGAGGGCGCCGAGGAAGCACCCCTTGTTCTCGGTCCAGCCCAGGCTCAGCTCGAACTTGGAGGTTCCGGTGCCGAGATCCATCGGGGAGAGCAGGACATCGCCGAGGCGGAGGTCCGGCCACGACTGGGTCTGCATCATGCAGAACACCTGGACGAGCGGGTTGCGGTCCGCCGACCGCTCGGGCTGGAGATGCTCGACGAGCTTCTCGAACGGCAGCTCGGCGTGGTCGTAGGCCTCGACGGCCACCTGGCGCACCCGGCCGAGGAGCTCGAGGAAGCCGATACCGCCCGCCAGGCGGGTGCGCAGCGCCAGGGTGTTGACGAAGAATCCGATCAGGTCCGCGACCTCGAAGTGGTCGCGGTTGGCCACCGGGGTCCCCACCGCGAAATCGTCCTGGCCGCTGTAACGGAGGAGCAGCACCTGCCAGAGAGCCAGCAGGACCATGAACGGCGTCGCCCCCTGCCGGTTGCCGAGCTCGCGCAGGAGGCCCGTGACCGCGGGATCGAGCGTCTGCAGCAACCCCGCGCCGCGATGGCTCTGGACGGGCGGCCGCGGCCGGTCGGTGGGCAGCTCGAGCGCCGGCACGCCGGCCAGCCGCTCGCGCCACCAGGAGAGCGCGGCGTCGAGAGCCGCGCCGCTCAGGTGCTGCCGCTGCCAGACGGCGAAGTCGGGGTACTGGATCTGCGGCTCCGGCAGCGGCGAGGGCCGGCCGGCGCAGAACGCGCTGTAGACCGCCGAGATCTCGCGCAGGAAGACGGTCATGGACCAGCCGTCGGAGACGATGTGGTGCATGGTCAGGGCGAAGGCGTGGTCCTCCGGCCCGAGGCGGAAGAGCTGGCAACGCAGCAGCGGTCCATGCTCCAGATCGAAGGGCTGCCATGCCTGCAGCGCGAACAGGCGCCGCAGCTCCGCTGTGTACACCGCGGCGGAGTGATTGGCGATGTCGGCGATATCGGCGACGGGGGTGACCGCGGAGAGGTCGATCAGCGGCAGTGCGGGGGCCCAGGGGCATCCCACGGCCTGGAAGGGCCTGCCTTCGCTCTGGCCGAAGGTGGTGCGCAGCGACTCGTGCCGGCGCACCACCTCCGCCAGGGTGCGCCGCAGGGCGTCCAGGTCGAGGCGTCCCGCCAGGTGTACGCAGTATGGGAGGTTGTAGGTGGCGGTCCCGCGTTCGAGCTGCTCCAGGAACCAGAGACGCTCCTGGGAGAAGGACAGCGGCACGCGGACGAGCTCCGCCGGGCGGGGCCGGATCTCCGGCCGCCGCTGGGCGAGCTTCCGCTCCCGCAGCAGGTGCAGCAGCGCCTCGCGCTTGCCGGCCGGCAGGTCCGCCAGGACCTTCGCTCTCTCCATCATGCCGGTTCCCCTTCCAGGGCCTCCGCGTGCATCTCGTCCTGCTCGAGCTCGGCCAGCACCGCCGCCAGCGCCTCGTCGTCGGTCCCCTCCATCAGCGACTGCGCGATCGCCACGGACATCTCCGCAACCGTGGGCATCTCGAACAGCGTCCGCACCTTGAGATCGACGCCGAAGGTCTCCCGGACCTGCGCCATCAGCCGTGTGCCGAGCAGGGAGTGCCCGCCCAGCTCGAAGAAGTTGTCGTGGATCCCCACCCTCTCGACCTTCAGGAGGTCCCCGTAGATCTCCGCCAGAAGCTGCTCGACCTCCGTGCGCGCCGGCACATAGGCGCGCGAAACGGTCTGGAGGTCCGGCTCGGGCAGCGCCGCCTGGTCGAGCTTGCCGTTGGCGTTGAGCGGCAGCTCCCGCATCTCGACGAACGCCGCCGGCACCATGAACTCGGGGAGCTTCTGCTTGAGGTAGGCCCGGATCTCGTCGAAATCCGCCGGCTCCGTTTGAGGCACCACATAGGCGACGAGTCGGTGCCCGTCCGCCCCGCCCGGCTTTGCCGTCTTGGCCGCCCTGGCGACAACGGCGGCGTCACGTACCTGCGGGTGGCGAGCCAGCACGGTCTCGACCTCGCCCAGCTCGATCCGGAAGCCGCGGATCTTCACCTGGGTGTCGATCCGGCCGTAGTACTCGATGCGGCCGTCGGCCAGGTAGCGCGCCGCGTCGCCCGTGCGGTAGAGACGCGCCCCGGGCTCCGCGCTGTACGGATCGGGCACCAGCTTCTGCGCCGTCAGCACCGGATCGTTCAGATAGCATCGCGGCGGGCAGACGCCTCCCGCGAAGAGCTCGCCGGCCACACCGACCGGCACCGGCTGGAGGCCCGCATCGAGCAGGTGGATGCGCACCCGCGCCACCGGCCGCCCCACCGGCGGGATCGCCGGCCACTCCCCGGGCGCGCCCGGGAGCGTCAGAGCGCTGATCACGTGCGTCTCCGACGCACCGTACTGGTTCGACAGCGCGCATCCGGGCAGGCGCTCGAACAGCAATCGCACCGCCGGCGTGACCTGGAGCTGCTCGCCCGCCGTGATCACCTCGGTCAGACGCGACGGCAGCAGGCCCCCGCCCGCCGTCTGGGCCGAGAAGGCCTCGGCCAGGTGCTTGAGCGCGGCGAACGGCAGGTGCAGCCGCTCGATACCGTACGCCTCCAGGAACGAGGCCAGCCCGAGGATGTCGCGCCGCGTCATCTCGTCGGCCACCACCAGCGTGCCGCCCGAGCACCAGGAGGAGAGCATCTCCTGAAAGCTGACGCAGAAGCCGAAGGTGGAGAGCGCCACCGTCCGCGCCCCCGGACGCAGGCCCGGCGCATCCAGTTGCCAGGCGAGCAGGCTGGCGAACGCGCGGTGAGTCACCACGATCCCCTTCGGCTGCCCCGTCGAGCCCGAGGTGTAGATCGCATAGATGGGATGATCGAGGTCGACCCCGCTGTCCGGATTCGCCGTGCTCTCCTCCGGGAACAGGTCGGCCCCCTGCTCATAGAGGAGGGCGATGTGCTCATGCTGGGGGAAGCTCTCCAGCAGCGCCTCCTGGGTCAGCAGCACGGCGAGGCCCGCGTCATCGATGATGGTGGCCAGCCGCTCGCGCGGATAGGCCGGATCGAGCGCCACCAGGGCGCCGCCCGCCTTCGCCACCGCCAGGCCCGCCACGACCATCTCCAGCGAGCGCTCGACGCAGATGCCCACCAGCGACTCCGGCCCCACACCGTGCCGGCGCAGGCCGTGCGCCAGGCGGTTGGCGCGGGCGTGGAGCTCGGCGTAGGTCAGCGACCGTCCGCCGTCGATCACCGCCACCCCGCCGGGTGTGCGCGCCACCTGCTCCTCCACCTGGTGATGGACGCAGCGGCCGGCCCAATCTGTCGAGCTTGCGGGTCCGCTCCACTCGCGCAGGAGCTGATGCCGCTCGGCCTCGGCGAGCAGCGGCAGAGCGCCAACCCGCTGGTCCGGGTCCTCGACGCCGGCACGCAGGATCGCCACGCAGTGCTCGTACATCCGCCATGCCGTGGCGTCGTCGAACAGGTCGGTGTTGTGCTCCAGGAGAGCGCTGAGCACGCCCCCCGTCTCCTGCCAGAAGAGGGTCAGGTCGAACTTCGCCGTCGCCGTATCGAGGCTCAGCCCCGAGATCTCCAGGTCGCGCAGCGGCGCCGCCCTGAACGGCTGGTTCTGCAGCACGCACATGGCCTGGAAGAGCGGGTTGCGGCTCATGTCGCGGTCCGGCTGGAGCTCCATGACGATCTTTTCGAACGGCAGGTTCTCGTGCGCGTAGGCCCCCAGGGTCACCTCCCGCACCCGCGCCAGCAACTCGCGGAAGCTCGGATCACCGGACAGGTCGGTGCGCAAAACCAGGGTGTTGGCGAAGAAGCCGATCACCTCTTCGGTCTCGCTGCGGTTACGGTTGGCGATCGGCGAGCCCACCGCCAGGTCGGTCTGCCCGCTGTAGCGGAAGAGCATCGTCTGGAAGGCGGCGAGCAGGGTCATGAAGAGGCTCACGCCCTCGCCGCGGCTCAGCTCCTGGAGAGCGCCGGTGAGCCCGGCCGACAGCCCCGAGGGGCGCTGCCGGCCGCGGAAGGTCTCGACCGGCGGACGCGGCCGGTCGGTGGGGAGCTGAAGCGCCGGCACCCCGGCCAGGCGCGCACGCCACCATTCGATCTCGGCCTCCAGCACCACCCCCTGGAGATAGCTGCGCTGCCAGACCGCATAGTCGGCGTACTGGATGGGCAGCTCGGGAAGCGGGGACGGGAGCCCCGCGGCGAAAGCGCCGTAGAGCTCCGCCATCTCGCGGACGAGGACGGTCATCGACCAGCCGTCGGAGACGATGTGGTGCATGGTCGACACCAGGACATGGTCCTCCGGCGTCACCCGGAAGAGGGTCGTGCGGACGAGTGGGCCGCGCTGCAGGTCGAACGAGCGCCGCACCTCGGCGGTGGCCAGGCGCAGCAGCTCGGCGCCACGCACCGGGTTGTCCGGTACCTGCGGCAGCGAGGCCAGGTCGATCAACGGCATTTCCGCGGCAGCGGCCGGGGCGATGACCTGGAAGGCCTGGCCGTGCTCTTCGCCGAAGGTGGTACGCAGCGACTCGTGACGGCGCACCAGCTCCGCGAAACCGCCGCGCAGGACGTCCACCCGCAACGGCCCGGCGAGGCGCGTGGCCGCAGGGATGTTGTAGAAGGCCGTCCCCGGCTCGAGCTGCTCCAGGAACCAGAGCCGCTCCTGGGCGAAGGAGAGCACTACTCTCTGGCGATCCTGACGGGGCACCCGCTCAAGCGGCGGCGCCGCGGTGCCGGCGCTCGCGCGGAGCGCCGCGTCCACCTGGGCCGCGAAGCCCTCCAGCGTCGGCTCCTCGAACAGGGTGCGGACGGACAGCTCGACCCGGAACAGGGTGCGCAGGCGCGACAGGACCTGGACGCCGAGCAGCGAGTGCCCGCCCAGATCGAAGAAGCTGTCGTGGACGCCCACGCGCTCGACCCCCAGGAGGTCGGCCCAGATGGCGGCGAGGATCTCCTCCGTGGCGGTGCGCGGCGGCACGTGCTCGCCGGCAGACGAGGCGCGGGCGTCGTCGGCCGGCGGCTCCAGGCGCGCCAACGCGCGGCGGTCCACCTTGCCGTTGGGGTTGAGCGGCAGGGCGTCGAGCACGACGAACGCAGAGGGCACCATGGCCGCCGGCAGACGCGTCGCAAGATGGCGGCGGAGCTCGCCCGGATCCGGTCCCTCTGCGACTCCCTCGGCCCGCGTCAGATACGCCACCAGGGCCTTGTCCCCCGGCCGGTCCTGCCGTGCAATCACCACACAGGTGCCGACCTCGGGATGCTCCTGCAGGATCGCCTCGACCTCGCCCAGCTCCACCCGGATGCCGCGGATCTTGACCTGGTGGTCGATGCGGCCGAGGAATTCGAGGGGCCCGCCCGGCCGGCGCCGCCCCAGGTCGCCGGTGCGATAGAGCCTCTCTCCGATTCCATCACCGAATCCGTCGGGCACGAAGCGCTCGGCCGTCCAGACCGGGCGGTCGAGATAACCACGGCCGATCCCGGCGCCGCCGACCCAGATCTCGCCGGGAATGCCGGCCGGAGCGAGGCTTCCCCAGGGATCGGCCACGTAGACGCGTACCCCCGCGACCGGGGTGCCCAGATGGGGCAGGTCCGTCCCGTGCGGCTCGACCAGGCCGAAGGTCGAGTTCACGGTGCACTCGGCCGGCCCGTAGAGGTTGTAGACCTCGAACGTCGCCTCGGCGGGAGGCCGGCGCACCAGGCGGTCGCCGCCGAGGGTGAGCGCCCGCAGCCGCAGGTCCTCCGGCCAGGGCCCGGGGAACACCGCCTCGGCGAGCGGCGTCGGCATGTAGGCGAAGGTGATGCCCTCGTCCGCGAGCCAGGCCGCCAGCCGCGCGGGCTCGGAGCGCACGCGCTCGTCCGGGATGCGCAGCCAGGCGCCACAGCAGAGGCACGACCAGACCTCCCACACCGCGGGGTCGAAGGCCGGGCTCGCGATCCAGCTCGCACGGTCGGCCGGCGTCACGCCGAACGCCTCGCGGTGCCAGTCCACCAGGCGGGAGAGGGTGGCATGCGGGAGCGCCGAGCCTTTGGGCCGGCCGGTCGATCCCGAGGTGTAGATGATGTAGCAGAGGTTCTCGGGCGTGACGGAGGACGGCGGATTGCCGGCCTCCTGGCGGGCCAGATCCTCTGCGTCGGCGTCCAGGCGGATGATCCGCGCCCGTTGCTGCGTCTCCTCCGGCAGCAGCCTGACCAGATCCTCGCGGGTCACGATCACCGGCCTGTCCACGCCTGCCTGCGAATCGGTGGCGAGGAAGCCGAGGCGCTCCGCCGGGTAGGTGGGATCGAGCGGCACATAGGCCGCCCCGGCCTTGAACGCTCCCAGCGCGGCCACCACCATCTCGGGCGAGCGCTCGAAGAGCACGGCGACCCGCGCCTCGGGGCCGACCCCGTGGGCGCGCAGCCACCACGCCAGCCGGTTGGCGCGCGCGTTGAGCTCCCGGTAGGTCAGGTCCTCGACGGCGGGCGCCTCGGGCGTCCGCGCCGCTTGCTCCTCGATCCGGTGGTGGATGCAGCGGCCGTCGATCCCGGCATGCCGGTCATGCGCCGGCCCGCTCGCTTCGCCGAGGAGCTGCCGCCGTTCGGCGGCGGCGAACAGCGGGAGCTCCGTGACATCCGTCTCCAGGTCGTCGAGCACGCCGTCGAGAAGCATCCGGTAGTGGCCCAGCATGCGCTCGATGGTCGCGGCTTCGTAGAGGTCGGTGGCGTACTCCAGCCCGCCCTCGAGCCGGCCGTCCTCCTCGCTCCAGCCCAGGCTCAGGTTGAACTTCGCGATCTGGGTCCCGAATTCCAGGAGCTTGAGCTGGACGTCGCCGATCCGCAGCTCCGGCCAGGAATGGTTCTGCATCACGCAGATCACCTGGACGAGCGGATTGCGCCCCCCGGAGCGCTCGGGCTGCAGATGCTCCACAAGCTTCTCGAACGGCAGCTCCGCATGGTCGTAGGCGGCGATCGACGTCGCCCGTACCCGGCCGAGCAGCGCGCGGAAGCCGGGGCCGCCCGACAGGTCGGTGCGCAGCACCAGCGTGTTGACGAAAAACCCGATCAGGTTCGCGATCTCGGCGTGCTCGCGGTTGGCCACCGGGGAGCCCACCGCGAAGTCGGTCTGCCCCGTGGTGCGGAGGAGCAGCGCCTTCCAGACGGCAAGCAGGATCATGAACGGGGTGGCCCCCTCGCGATGCCCGAGCGCGTAGATGCGCGCGGTCACGGCGGGGTCCAGGGTCAGCCGCACCGACTCGCCGCGGTGGCTCTGCCGCGCCGGCCGCGGCCGGTCGACCGGCAGCTCGAGAACCGGCAGCCCGTCCAGCCGCTGCCGCCACCAGGCGATCTCGGCGTCGAGGGCCGCACCGCTCAGGTGCTCGCGCTGCCAGACGGCGAAGTCGGCGTACTGGAGCCCCGGCTCCGGCAGCGGCGAAGGCCGGCCGGCGGCAAAGGCGGCATACAGGTCCGACATCTCGCGCAGGAAGACCGCCATCGACCAGCCGTCGGAGACGATGTGGTGCATCGCCACGGCGAGCGCATGGTCCTCGGGGCTGAAGCGGAGGAGCTTGCAGCGCAGCAGCGGGCCGCGCTCCAGGTCGAAGGGCAGCAGCGCCTCGTCGCGCAGGATGCGCAGCAGCTCCGCCGCGCCCGCGGCCTCCGGCAGACCGGCGACGTCGATCCACGGAAGGGGCGGCGCCGCCGAGGGCGCGATGGTCTGGAAGGCCCGGCCCTCCCGCTGGCCGAAGGTGGTGCGCAGGGACTCGTGGCGGCGCACCAGCTCGACCAGGGTGCGCTGCAGGGCACGGCGGTCGAGGCGGCCGGTCAGGCGCACCCCGAACAGGAGGTTGTAGGTGGCGGACCCCTTCTCGAGCTGGTCGAGGAACCAGAGGCGCTCCTGGGCGAAAGACAGCGGCAAGGTGCGCAGACCGGCCGGCCGCGGCCGGATGCCCGGCCCGCGCTGCGCGAGCTTCTTCTCCCGCAGCCGCTCGAGCAGCGCATGGCGCTGGTCGGTGGACAGACCCTCCAGGACCCTGGCTCGCTCGTTCATGCAGCCCCCTCCAAAACCTCTGCGGACATCTCTTCCCGCTCGAGCTCCGCCAGCACCGCCGCCAGCGCCTCGTCGTCGGTCTCCTCCATCAGCGCCTGCGCGACCGCCTCCCCCATCTCCGCGACCGTCGGGAGCTCGAAGAGCATCCGCACCCTGAGGTCGATGCCGACCGTCTCCCGGATCTGCGCCATCAGCCGCGTGCCCAGCAGGGAGTGCCCGCCCAGCTCGAAGAAGTTGTCGTGGATCCCTACTCTCTCGATCTTCAGGAGGTCCGCGTAGATCTTCACCAGCAACTGCTCGATCTCCGTGCGCGGCGCCACATAGGCTCGCGCGGCCTGCACGCCCGGCTCGGGTAACGCCGTCAGGTCGAGCTTGCCGTTGGCGTTGAGCGGTAGCGCCAACACCTCGACGAACGCCGCCGGAACCATGAACTCGGGGAGCTTCTGCTTGAGGTAGGCGCGGATTTCACCGAAATCCGCCGACTCCGAATGGGCCACTACATAGGCCACCAGCCGGTGACCGTCCGCCTTGGCCGCCTTTGCTACCACCGCGGCGTCGCGCACCCGAGGGTGGCGCGCCAGCACCGTCTCCACCTCACCCAATTCGATCCGGAACCCCCGGACCTTGACCTGGGTGTCAATGCGGCCATGATACACGATCCGGCCGCCGGAGAGGTAGCGCGCCGCGTCACCCGTGCGATACAGGCGGGCTCCAGGCTCCGCCCCGTACGGATCGGGCACCAGCTTCTGCGCCGTCAGCACAGGGTCGTTCAGATAACACCGCGGCAGGCAGACGCCCCCTGCATACAGCTCGCCCGCCACGCCCACCGGAACCGGCTGGAGGCCTGGAGCGAGCAGGTGGATCCGCACCCGGTCCACCGGCCGCCCGACCGGCGGGATGGCCGGCCAGGCCGCGGGCTCCCCGGTGAGCGTCAGGGCGCTGATGACGTGCGTCTCCGACGCCCCGTACTGGTTCGACAGGACGCACCCGGGCAGCCGCTCGAAGAGCGACCGCACCGCCGGCGTGACCTGGAGCTGCTCGCCCGCCGTGATCACCTCCCGCAGCCCAGCGGGCAGCCGCTCCCGGTCCGCCGCCTCTGCCAGATGCTTGAGCGCGGCAAACGGCAGGTGCAGGCGCTCGATCCCGTGCTCCTCCAGGAAGGCGCCCAGACCGCCGACATCCCGCCGCGTCATCTCGTCGGCCACCACCAGGGTGCCGCCCGAGCACCAGCAGGAGAACATCTCCTGGAAGCTGACGCAGAAGCCGAAGGTGGAGAGCGCCACCGTCTTCGCTCCCGGCCGCAGGTCCGCCGCCCGGAGCTGCCAGTCGATCAGGCTGGAGAAGGCCCGGTGGGTGACCACGATCCCTTTCGGCTGGCCCGTCGAGCCCGAGGTGTAGATGGCATAGATCGGATTGTCGAGATCGACCCCGCGCTCCGGGGTGCTCTCGCTCTCCTCCGGGAACAGGTCGGCCCCGCGCTCATAGAGGAGTGCGATGTGCTCGTGCTCCGGGAAGCTGGTGAGCAGCTCCTCCTGGGTCAGCAGCACGGCGAGGCCGGCGTCGTCGATGATGGTGGCCAGCCGCTCGCGCGGATAGGCCGGATCGAGCGCCACCAGCGCGCCGCCCGCCTTGGCCACCGCCAGGGCGGCGACCAGCATCTCCAGCGAACGCTCGACGCAGATGCCCACCAGCGACTCCGGCCCCACCCCGCGCCGGCGCAGGCCGTGCGCCAGGCGGTTGGCCCGGGCGTCGAGCCCGGCGTAGGTCAGCGACCGCTCGCCGTCGATCACCGCCACCCTTCCAGGCGTGCGAGCAGCCTGCTCCTCCACCTGATGATGTACGCAGCGGCCCTTCCATTCGGTTGAGCCGGTGGGCTCGCTCCACTCCCGCAGGAGCTGGTGCCGCTCGGCCTCGGCGAGCAGCGGCAGGGCGCCGACCCGGCGGTCCGGGTCTTCCGCGCCGGCGCGCAGGATGGCCACGCAGTGCTCGTACATCCGCCACGCCGTGGCATCGTTGAACAGGTCGGTGTTGTGCTCGAGGAGGGCGCCGAGCACGCCCCCCGTCTCCTGCCAGAACAGGGTCAGGTCGAACTTCGCCGTCGCCGTATCGAGGCTCAGCCCCGAGATCTCCAGGTCGCGCAGCGGCGCCGCCTTCCAGGGCTGGTTCTGCAGCACGCACATCACCTGGAACAGCGGATTGCGGCTCATGTCGCGCTCCGGCTGGAGCTCCAGGACGATCTTCTCGAACGGCAGGTTCTCGTGCGCGTAGGCCCCCAGGGTCACCTCCCGCACCCGCGCCAGCAGCTCGCGGAAGGTCGGATCTCCGGACAGGTCGGTGCGCAGCACCAGGGTGTTGGCGAAGAAGCCGATCACCTCTTCGGTCTCGCTGCGGTTGCGGTTGGCGATCGGCGAGCCCACCGCCAGATCGGTCTGCCCGCTGTAGCGCAGGAGCATCGTCTGGAAGGCCGCGAGCAGAGTCATGAAGAGCGTGACCCCCTCGCCGCGGCCCAGCTCGTGGAGAGCGCCGGTGAGCCCGCCCGACAGCCCGGCGGGGCGCCGCCGGCCGCGGAAGGTCTCGACCGGCGGGCGCGGCCGGTCGGCCGGGAGCTGGAGGCTCGTCAGCCCGGCCAGGCGCCGGCGCCACCAGGCAACCTCGGCCGCGAGCGCCTCGCCCTGGAGGTGGCTGCGCTGCCAGACCGCGTAGTCGGCATACTGGATGGGCAGCTCCGGCAGGGGCGACGGACGGCCCGCGGAGAAAGCCTCGTAGAGCGCCGCCATCTCGCGGATCAGGACGGTCGTCGACCAGCCGTCGGAGATGATGTGGTGCAGGGTCGACACCAGGACGTGGTCGTACGCCGCCAGCCGGAAGAGCGGAGCGCGCACGAGCGGGCCGCGCTGCAGGTCGAACGGGCGCCGCACCTCGTCGGTGGCCAGGCGCAGCAGCTCCGCGTCACGTGCCCTGCCGTCGAGCGCCGACAGGTCGATCATCGGCATCTCCGGCGTCTGCAGGGCAACGTCGGGTGCGATGACCTGGAAGGGCTGGCCGTGCGCCGCGCCGAACGTGGTGCGCAGCGACTCGTGGCGGCGCACGATCTCCGCGAAGCCGCGGCGCAGGACGCCGACCCGCAGAGGCCCGTTGAAGCGGGTGGCCGAGGGAATGTTGTAGAACGCGGTTCCCGGCTCGAGCTGCTCGAGGAACCAGAGCCGCTCCTGGGCGAAGGAGAGCGGCAGTCTCCCTCCGCCCTCCCGGTCCCCGTGCCGGTCGATCCTCTGGAGGGGGGGCGGTGGGGCGGCGGCGCCCTCGCGCGATGCCGCCGATGCCGCCGATGCCGCCAATACCGAGTCCACGCGGGCAGCGAAGCCCGCGAGCGCCGGCTCCTCGAACAGGGCGCGCACCGGCAGCTCGACCCGCAGCAGGGTGCGCACGCGCGACAGCATCTGAATGCCGAGCAGGGAGTGGCCGCCGAGCGCAAAGAAGTTGTCGTCCACGCCCACGCGCTCGACGTCCAGGAGATCCGCCCAGACCGCGGCGACGATCTCCTCGGTGGCGGTGCGCGGCGGCAGGTGCGCGCCGACGGAGGCCTCGACAGGCGGCGCCAGGGCGGCCAGGGCGCGGCGGTCCAGCTTGCCGACGGGGCTGAGCGGCAGGGCGTCGAGCGTCACGAACGCTGAAGGCACCACCGGGGACGGCAGCTTCGCCGCAAGGAAGCTGCGGAGCTCGGCGGATGTCGGAATGACCTCCCCGGACGGCACCATATAGGCGACCAGGCCTTGCGTCCCCTGCGCGAGGACCGCGCAGGCGCCGATCCCCGGATGCTCCAGCAGCGCGGCCTCGACCTCCCCCGGCTCGATGCGCAGGCCGCGGACCTTGACCTGGTGATCGATCCGGCCGAGGAAGTCGAGGTCCCCGCCCGGCCGCTGCCGCGCCAGGTCGCCCGTGCGGTAGAGCCGCTCTCCGGGCTCTCCACTGAACGGGTCCGGCAGGAAGCGCTCGGCGGTCCAGTCCGGCCGGCCGAGATAGCCGCGCGCGAGCCCGCCGCCGATCCAGACCTCGCCGGGCACGCCGGCAGGGACCAGCTCCCCCCGCGAGTCCAGCAGGTGGATCCGCACCCCCGCGATCGGACGGCCGATGGACGGCAGCTCCCTGCCATGCGGCGCGACGCGCCCGCCGGCCGAATTCACCGTGCCTTCGGTCACGCCGTAGAGGCTGTACACGGCGAACGGCACGTCCGCGGCGGGGCGCCGGTGCAGGCGGTCGCCGCCGAGCACGAAGACCCGCAGGCGCAGGTGCGCCGGCCAGGGCTGGACGGCGAAGGCCGCCTCGGCGAGCGGCGTCGGCATGTAGCCGAAGGTGATCCCCTGGTCGGCCATCCAGGCGATCAGCCGCGCGGGGGCGGCGCGCACGTCGTCGTCCGGCACGCGCAGCGAGGCGCCGCAGCACAGGCAGGACCAGATCTCCCAGACCGCCGGATCGAACGCCGGGCTGGTGACCTGGGTTGCCACATCGGCCGGGGTGACGCCGAACGCCTCGCGGTGCCAGTCGGCCATGCGCGAGACGGTCGAATGGGCGACGGCCACGCCCTTCGGCCGGCCGGTCGAGCCGGAGGTGTAGATGACGTAGGCCAGGTTTTCCGGCATCGCCAGGGCCGGAGGGTTGCCGGGGCCGTACCGGGTCAGCTCGTCCGCGTCGGCGTCCAGGCGGAGGATACAAGCCCGGCCCACGGTGTCTTCCGGCAGTTCCTGCAGGGCGGGCAGGAGCCCGGCCAGCCCCTCGCGGGTCACCACCAGCGGCCGTGCAACCCCTGCCTGCGAGTCGGCGAGGAACCAGGCGAGGCGGTCCGCCGGATAGAAGGGGTCGAGCGGCACGTACGCCGCGCCCGCCTTGAGCACGCCCAGCCAGGCCACCACCATGGCCGGAGAACGCTCCAGGAGCACGGCCACCCTCATCTCGGGACCGGCCCCCTGCGCGCGCAGCCACCAGGCCAGCCGGTTGGCCCGCGCGTTGAGCTCTCCGTAGGTCAGGCCGTCCACCGCCGGAGCCTCGGGGAAGCGCGCCGCCTGCTCTTCCATCCGGTAGTGGACGCACCGGCCGTCCCAGGCACAGGGCGGTCCGGCCGCCTCGGCGAGGAGCTGGCGCCGCTCGGCCTCGCCGAGGAGGGGCAGGGCGCCGAGCCGGCAGTCCGGGTCCTCCACGCCGGCGCGCAGGACGGCCACGCAGCACGCGTACATCCGCCACGCCGTGGCATCGTCGAACAGGTCGGTGTTGTGCTCCAGGAGAGCGCCGAGAGCGTCCCCCGCCGTGCTCCAGGAGAGGGTCAGGTCGAGCTTGGCCGTCGCCGTGTCGAGGCTGAGCCCCGAGATTTCCAGGTCCCGCAGCCTCACCGCTTTCCAGGGCTGATTCTGCAGCACGCACATCACCTGGAAAAGGGGGTTGCGGCTCGTGTCGCGCTCCGGCTGGAGCTCCAGGACGATCTTCTCGAAGGGGAGGTTCTCGTGCGCGTAGGCCCCAAGGGCCACCTCGCGCACTCGCGCCAGCAGCTTACGGAAGGTCGGATCGCAGGACAGGTCGGTGCGCAGGACCAGGGTGTTGACGAAGAAGCCGATCACCCCTTCGGTCTCGCTGCGGTTGCGGTTGGCGATCGGCGAGCCCACCGCCAGGTCGGTCTGCCCGCTATAGCGCAGGAGCATCGTCTGGAAGGCGGCGAGCAGCGTCATGAAGAGCGTGACCCCCTCGCGCCGGCTCAGCTCGTGGAGAGCGCCGGTCATCTCGGCCGAGATCCCGGCGGGCCGCTGCCGGCCGCGGAAGGTCTCGACCGGCAGGCGCGGCCGGTCGGTGGGGAGCTGGAGCGCCGGCACGCCGGCCAGGCGCGCGCGCCACCACTCGATCTCGGCCGCGAGCACCGCACCCTGGAGCCAGCCGCGTTGCCAGAGGGCGTAGTCGGCGTACTGGACAGGCAGCTCCGGCAGGGGGGACGGGCGCCCGTCGCAGAAGGCCTCGTAGAGCGCCGCCATCTCACGGATCAGGACGGTCATGGACCAGCCGTCGGAGACGATGTGGTGCAGGGTCGACACCAGGACGTGGTCCTGGGGCGCCAGCCGGAAGAGGGACGTGCGGACGAGCGGACCGCGCCGCAGGTCGAACGGGCGCCGCGCCTCGGCGGTGGCCTGGCGCAGCAGCTCGGCGTCGAACAGCGGGCCGGGTAGAGCCGACAGGTCGATCAACGGCATCTCGGCGGCAACGGCGGGAGCGATGACCTGGAAGGGCCGGCCGTTCTCCTCGTCGAAGGTGGTGCGCAGCGCCTCGTGCCGCCACACCAGCTCCGCGAAGCCGCGGCGCAGGACGTCGACCTCCAGGGGCCCACGGAAGCGAGTGGCGGAGGGGACGTTGTAGAAGGCCGTGCCCGGCTCGAGCCGCTCGAGGAACCAGAGCCGCTCCTGGGCGAAGGAGAGCGGCAGCCGTCCCTCCCGGGCCACCCGCTCAAGAGGGGCTGCCGCGGGGACGGCGCTCTCGTGCAACCCTGCCAACACCGCGTCCATCCGGGCGGCAAAGCCGGCGAGCGCCGGCTCCTCGAACAGGGCGCGCACCGGCAGCTCGACCCCGAACAGGGTGCGCAGGCGCGACAGGACCTGGATGCCGAGCAGGGAGTGGCCGCCCAGGGCGAAGAAATCGTCGTGGGCGCCCACGCGCTCGACCCCCAGAAGGTCCGCCCAGACCGCGGCCAGGATCTCCTCGGTGGCGGTGCGCGGCGGCACGTGCGCGCCCGCGGCGGCGTGCGCCTCGCCGGCCGGCGGCTCCAGCCGCGCCAGGGCGCGGCGGTCCACCTTGCCGTTGGGGTTGAGCGGCAGGGCATCGAGCACCACGAACGCCGCAGGCACCATGGCCGCCGGCAGCCGCCTCGCAAGATGACGGCGGAGATCGGCGGAGTTGGGCCCGGCGCCATCGGCCGGCACCAGGTAGGCGACCAGGGACGTGTCTCGCACAAGCACCGCGCAGGCGGCAACCCCCGGGTGCGCGTGCAGGGCCGCCTCGACCTCGCCCAGCTCGATCCGGACGCCGCGGACTTTCACCTGATGGTCGATGCGGCCGAGGAATTCCAGCGGTCCGCCCGGCCGGCGCCGCCCCAGGTCGCCGGTGCGGTAGAGCCGCTCCCCGGCGGTGTCTCCGGCAGTACCGAACGCGTCAGGCACGAAGCGTTCGGCCGTCCAGGACGGCCGGTCCAGGTAGCCGCGGCCGACTCCCCAGCCGCCGATCCAGATCTCGCCGGGCACGCCGGCCGGCGTGAGGCCCCCCCAGGGATCCACCACGTAAACCCGCGCTCCGGCGATCGGAGCGCCCAGAGACGGCAGGTCCGTCCCGTGCGGCTCGACCCGGCCGCAGGTCGCGTTCACGGTGCACTCGGCCGGCCCATAGAGGTTGTAGACCTGGAACGGCGCCCCGGCCGGCGGGCGGCGGACCAGGCGGTCGCCGCCCACGGTGAAGACCCGCAACCGCAGGTCCTCCGGCCAGGGGCCGGGCAGCGCCGCCTGGGCGAGCGGCGCCGGCATGTAGGTGAGGGTGATCCCCTCGTCCGCCAGCCAGGCCGCCAGCCGCGCGGGCTCGGAGCGCACGCCTTCGTCCGGGATGCGCAGCCAGGCGCCGCAGGCGAGGCACGACCAGACCTCCCGCACCGCGGGGTCGAACGCCGGGCTCGCGATCCAGCTCGCGCGGTCGGCCGGCGTCGCGCCGAACGCCTGCGCGTACCAGTCCACCAGGCGGGAGAGGGCGGCATGCGGAACCGCCGCGCCCTTGGGTTGGCCGGTCGAGCCCGAAGTGTAGACGACGTAGGCCAGATTGCCCGGCGTGGCCCGGGGCGGCGGATTGCCGGGAGGCTGCCGGGCCAGCTCCGCGGTATCTGCGGCGTTGGCGGCATCGGCGTCCAGGCGGACGATCCGCGCCCGGCGCGCGAGGTCTTCCGGCAGAAGACCGGCCAGCCCCTCGCGCGTCACGATCACCGGCCTGTCCGTCGACCCCAGACGTGCCTGCGAATCGGTGGCGAGGAAAGCGAGGCGCTCCGCCGGATAGGAAGGGTCGAGCGGCACATAGGCTGCCCCGGCCTTGAGCACCCCGAGCGCCGCCACCACCATCTCCGGCGAGCGCTCGAAGAGCACGCCGACCCGCGCCTCGAGGCCGATCCCCTGGGCGCGCAGCCACCACGCCAGCCGGTTGGCGCGTTCGTTGAGCTCCCGGTAGGTCAGGCCCTCGACCGCCGGCGCCTCCGGGGTCCGCGCCGCGTGCTCCTCGATCCGGTGGTGGATGCAGCGGCCCTCGATCCGGTCCTGCCCGGCATGCCGGGCATGCGCCGGCCCTGTCGCCTCGCGGAGGAGCTGCTGCCGCTCGGCCTCGTCGAGCAGCGGCAGCTCCGTGACGTCCCGCTCCAGGTCGTCCAGCGCGCCGTCGAGGAGGGTCCCGTAGCAGTGCAGCATACGTTCGACGCTCGCGGTTTCGTAGAGGTCGGTGGCGTACTCCAGCCGGCCTTCGAGCCGCCCGTCCTCCTCTCTCCAGCCCAGGCTCAGGTCGAGCTTCGCGACCTGGGTCCCGAGGTCGAGGATCGCGAGCCGGACGTCGCCGATCCGCAGCTCCGGCCAGGGTTGGTTCTGCATGTGGCAGAGCACCTGGAAGAGCGGGTTGCCCCCGGAGCGCTCGGGCTGCAGATGCTCGACCAGCTTCTCGAACGGCAGCGCCGTATGGTCGTAGGCGGCGATCGACGTCCTGCGGACCCGGCCGAGCAGCTCGCGGAACCCCGGACCGCCCGCCAGGTCGGTGCGCAGCACCAGGGTATTGACGAAGAAACCGATCAGGCCCGCAACCTCCGCGTGCTCGCGGTTGGCCACCGGGGAGCCCACCGCGAAGTCGATCTGCCCTGTAGAGCGGAAAAGCAGCGCCTTCCAGACGGCGAGCAGGACCATGAAGGGGGTGGCCCCCTCGCGGTGCCCCAGCTCGTGGACGCGGCCGGCGACGGCAGCGTCGAGGGTCAGCCGGGCCTCGGCGCCGCGCTGGCTCTGCCGGGCCGGCCGCGGCCGGTCGGTGGGCAGCTCGAGGACAGGCAGGCCAGCCAGCCTCTCCCGCCACCAGGCGAGCTCGGTCTCGAGAGTCGCGCCGCTCAGGTGCTCCCGCTGCCAGACCGCGAAGTCGGCGTACTGGATCTCCGGCTCGGGCAGCGGCGACGGCCGGCCGGCGGCAAAGGCGGTGTACAGGTCCGACATCTCGCGCAGGAAGACCGCCATCGACCAGCCGTCGGAGATGATGTGGTGCATCGCCACGGCGAGCGCGTGGTCGTCCGGGCGGAAGCGCAGGAGCTTGCAGCGCAGCAGCGGGCCGCACTCCAGGTCGTAGGGATACGCCGCCTCGTCGCGCAGGACGCGCAGCAGCTCCGCCTCCCCCGCGGACGCGGGCACGCCGCTGAGGTCGATCCACGGCAGCGGCGGCGCGGCCGGCGGCGCGACCGCCTGGAAGGGCCTGCCCTCCCGCTGGCCGAAGGTGGTGCGCAGCGACTCGTGCCGGCGTACCAGCTCGGCGAGCGTCCGCCGCAGCGCGCGGCGGTCGAGACGGCCGGTCAAGCGCACGCCGAACAGGAGGTTGTAGGCGGCGGACCCCTTCTCGAGCTGGTCGAGGAACCAGAGGCGCTCCTGGGCGAAGGCCAGGGGCAGAGGGTGCAGACCGACTGGCCGCGGCCGGATCCCCGGGCCGCGCTGCGCGAGCTTCTTCTCCCGGAGGCGCTCGAGCAACGCATGCCGCTGGTCGGCGGACAGGTCCGCCAGGATCCTGGACTTCTCAACCATGCCGGCCCTCCTGGGAGGTCTGGGGATTGGAACGGCGGCGAGGAGAGAGCTGAAAACGCTAAGAACGCCGCCGGCGGTCTGTGCTCCGGGACACGACCTCGGCCGTCTGATGCAGGAGTGCCGGAAATGGGGGAAACCGGGTCACCGGTTCCCCCCTATCAGTCCTTCTAGAATTCGAAGAGGTAGGTCATCTTCAAGGTGACCGCCCGGTCCCGCGAGGAGAGGTCGTCCAGGCCGGGAGCGTTCCAGTTCTCGTTGAAGATCAGGAAGATATCGGAGCCTGGCCGGTAGATCCAGTTGAACCGCAGGTTGAGCGACAGCAGCTCGGCCGCGTCGTTGTACTGCACATACGTGTTGGTCGAAAGGTTCGGTGTGATCGAGACGCCGATCCGCTGGCGGATGACGTTGGTGGTGAAGTCGCCCTGCGGCAGGTTGACGTCGGCATGGACCCAGATGGTGTCCGTGCGCAGATGGCGATTGGCGCGGATGCCGAGGACGAGGGAGCCGTTCACCGTGTCGCCGTCGTAGAACTCGCCGACCTGCACGCCCCCGTTCAGGGCCAGACGCCGGCTGTTGTTGGTGGAGAAGCCGAGGGAAACGTTGTCCCAGTCGTAGTCCCCCGCCGGGATGACCACGCCGGGGCTGATCGGGAACGGCCCGGGAAGCCGCTCGAAGCTGTTTTCGACCGTGAGCGTGAACTGGTCCTCGCGCAACGTGCGGAGGCCGAAGACGTCCGCCGCCAGGTAGCGCGACTCGGTCCGGTCGTCCAGGTCCGTGGTCACGTCGGCGATGCCGCCGAAGTGGAAGCTGAGGATGCCCTTCTTGTTCGGGCGCGGATCGTAGCTGAACCGGGGTACGTAGCGGCGGATGGCGTTGCGCAGCAGGAATCCGACCTCGGGGTTGTACGCCTCCCCGATCTGCACGGCGTCCAGCCCCAAAAACATGATGTTGCTCTGATAGAAGGCCCGCGCGCCTCCCGCCCACTCATCGCCGTCGGTGGAGCCCGGGCCGTCGCTCTGGGTGTAGAAGCCGCTCAATCCCGTGCGCTGGGTCGGACGGATCTCGGTGTCGAAGCCGAAGACCCGGTTGTAGTCTTCGCCGGCGGCCTCGCGGTTGGTGGCGATCATGCCCAGCGTCGAGCGCCGGCCGACGTTGCGCTTGACCCGCAAGGCACCCCAGTTGTTCTGGGGCAGCTCGAAGAAGGGGGTGATCGGCGTCTCCTCGGTCTGCACGTCGACCAGGCCGATGCTCCACGGGCCCGCGCGGCCGGTCAGCCGGGCGCCCCAGTCGATGGGCACCACCACGCCAAAGGGACCGATCCCCAGGCTCCGCGAGAAGAACGGCTTGAGCAGCGGCGTGCCCGGCGGGTTGAAGCCGAACTCGAAGATGCCCGCGTTCTCCAGAAAGAACTCGCGCTTCTCGGGGAAAAAGAGGCCGAACCGGGTCAGGTTGATCTGCTGGTCGTCGACCTCGGTCTCGGCGAAATCGGTGTTGTAGGTCAGGTCGAGGGTCAGCGTCCGGGTGAGCCCCCACTTGGCGTCGATGCCGGCGTCGAAGTCCTCGTCGGTCTCCGTGCGGCCGCCGCCCACGGGGACCTCGGCCTGCTTGCCGATGCCGAACGGCTTGACGCGGAGGTTGAGCCCCGGCTCCGGGCCGCGGATGCCGGTCAGGTCGCCGGCCAGGGAGACGCGGAACAGGTTGGCCTGGATCGGCATCGACGCCCAGTAGACCTCTTCGCTCTTGTGGCGGATCAGGCGGCGGACCTGGAAACCCCAGGTATCCTGGTTGGGATCGAACCGCAGGGTCGAGAACGGGATCGCCAGCTCGGCCGCCCAGCCCTCGGAGTTGCGCCGCGCCGACACGTCCCACACGCCGTCCCACTGCACGTTGAAGTCGCGCCCCTCGTCGGTGACCAGGGCGTCGGTGCGCGCGCCGTTGGCGTTGGTCTCGAACCAGAAGGCGTTGCGATTGTCGTTGAAGGTGTCGAAGAAGATGATCACCGAGTCGTCGCGGAAGAGCGCGCCGTCGCGCAGCATCTCGTCGGCCACCACCGCCTCGGGCTTGGAGGAAAGGGCGCGGACGGCGACATAGAGAGTGCTGTTGGTGAAGGCGACGCGCACCTCGGTGTCCTCGGTGGCCGGAGCGAACGGAACCGGCTCGCGCTGCACGAAGTTCTTGGCGGGCTCGGCCTGCTGCCAGGCCGCGTCGTCGAGCACGCCGTCGACACGGATCGGCTCGGAGATGTGGAGCGCCGCCACCTTGGGCCGCGGCGGCAGCGGCGGCCCGGGAGGCCGCTGGCCGGGGCGCGCTCCGGGAGGGCCCCCGGGAGGAGCCCCGGGAGGAGGTTGCCCCGCGCCGGGCGGCGGTCCCTGCGGCGTCTCCGCGGGCGGCTGCTGGCCCGCGGGGGGCCTCTGGATGTCCTGCTCCGGCTGCTCGGGAGGAGGCTGCTCGTCGACCGGGCGGGCCGCGGGGGACTGCTGCGCCGCCGGGGCTTCGCTCTCGGGAGCCGCCGGGACCGGCTCGGCCGGCGGCTGCTCCAACTGTTGGCTGAGGGATGGCAGTGCGCTCGCCAGCAGGGCGGCGAGCCCGAAGGCGATCGGGCGAAGGGAGCTCACGGTTCGTGCGATCGTCGACATGAATTCCTCCCCCGGGCGAGCCCGGGTGGTCATAAGCCCTCGTTGCGCGGCTGCGCTCTCCGGCGGCGCTACGCGGGTTCTGCTCGGCCGCATGCCGCCTGCCCGGCGAGATCCTCGGGACGAATACAGAGCTGCCCTGGCGCGCGAGGCAGCCTCACCTCTCCTCCATAGGTGTCCGTCGATGCGATTTCGGGACACTCCCTGGAGGGCGGGCGATTCTACCCCGTCCGCAGGGATTCCACCATCTGCTCGTTCGGATGACTCGGATCGGTCGGATCGCTCCAGCCGGGACGCCGCCAGACGTGCTCCCGGCCGGGAACGGGCTCCAGGCCGGCGGCCCGCAGGCTCTCTTCGAGGAGCTCGAGGAAACGGTGCTGCCCCTTGACCACGGCGAGGTTCAGGAACAGCTCGCGGGCCACGCGCCCCTCCTCCACCACGAAGCGCAGAGCCTCGGTGCCCGCCCGCGGGTTGCAGGCGAGCACCCGGGAGAAGGGGATGCGGCGGGGCCGGAAGGTATGGAGCGGCTGCCAGGCGAAGGCGGCGGGCTCCAGCAGCACCGCCGGCCGCCCCGCCGTCCACCAGATCTTGAGCAGGCTGGCCAAGAAGAGCAGGCTGTAGGCCAGCAGCACCCCGAAGGCCCGCCCCCAGGCACGGCTCTCCCCGCCGTAGAGCCACCAGGACGCCACGCCGATCACGGCCACCACTCCCACCCCCCAGAGCATCGCCCTCCGGCTCGTGCTGCGGACCCAGGGCCGGAAGGGGAAGACGGCCGGCTCCGCTGCGACCGGCCTCACTCCGCCATCGCCTTGAGCGCCCGGTTGGCGACCACCAGCAGGGCCAGACTGGGCACCTCGACGGTCCGCAGATCGGCCAGGATCTGCTCGGCCCGGCTCACGACCCCCCGCCGCCGCTCGGCCCAGGCGGCGATCGCCTGCTCCGCCTGCTCCGCCTGCTCCGCCGAGGCACCGCCGTCGTCCATCGCCGCCATCGCCGCCAGCACCCGCGCCGTGAGCTCGCCCTGCAGGCTCGACAGGTCGTCGGTAATGGCCGACACCGCCTGCTTGTCGACCGCCTTGTCGGTCGACAGCTTGGCCGCCATCTCGCGCAGGCGGTCGAAGCCGAAACGGTCGCCGAGGGTGAAATAGAGCCGGGCCACAGGCAGCGGCGTCAGGCCCCGGGACCGCGCGATCCGCACCATGTCCAGCGCCGCGGCCAGCCAGGAGTTCAGGGAGGCGACGCGCACGGCCAGGCCGGCGGGCACTCCCTCGAGCTGCGCCGCCCTGGCGGTGAGCTGCGCCCGGTTCGCCGATGTCAGCAGCTCTTCGAGGTGCTCCCCCACCTCCTGGACGCCCGGCCTGTACGCGTCGATCTGCGAGCCGATGTCGAGGGGCCTGTCGCCGAAGCGCAGGAACCAGGTGGCGCCGCGGTCGATCAGCCGGCCGCACTCGGTCAGCATGGCGGCCTGCGACATCGCGGGCGCCTGGTTGTCCAGCGCCTCGATCTCCGCCCACAGCCGGCGCAGATTGAAGACGTCGCGGGTGATGACGTAGGCCCGGGCGATGTCGGCGGCCCCCTCGCCGGTCTTCTCCCTGATCTCGTGCATGAGGGCGCTGCCGGCACGGTTGACGATGCTGTTGGTCACCGATGTCGCGATGATCTCCCGGTGCAGGCGGTGCTGCGGAATCTCGCCGGCGAACCGCTCGCGCAGCCGGGTCGGGAAGTAGCGCTTCAGGTCCTCCTGCATAAACGGGTCGTCCGGCAGGTCCGACTTCAGGAGCTCGTCGTTGAGCGCGATCTTGCCGTAGGCGAGGAGCACCGCCAGCTCCGGCCGCGTGAAGCCGATGCACAGCCGCGCGCGGTCGGCCAGCTCCTCGTCGTCCGGCAGGAACTCGATCCGCCGGTCGAGCCGCCCCTCCCGTTCGAGCGCCCGCATGAAACGGGCATGCCGGTCGAGCAGGTGGTAGCCGAGCTGGTGCGTCACCGTGATCGCCTGCGTCTGGAGATAGTTGTCGCGCAGCACCAGGGCAGCGACCTCGTCGGTCATCTCCACCAGGAGCTGGTTGCGCCCCTCGCGGGTCAGGCCGACCTGCCGTTCAATCTCGTTCAGGAGGATCTTGATGTTGACCTCGTGGTCCGAGCAGTCCACGCCGGCCGAGTTGTCGATGAAGTCGGTGTTGAGCCGGCCGCCGTACCCCTCGGGGCCGCCGTGGAGGGCGTACTCGATGCGGGCGCGTTGGGTCATCGCGAGGTTGGCCCCCTCGCCGATCACCCGGGTGCGCAGCTCACGGCCGTCGACGCGCAACGCGTCGTTCGTCCGGTCCTTGGCGTCGGCGTGGCTCTCGGTGCTCGCCTTGACGAACGTCCCGATGCCGCCGAAGAAGAGGAGGTCGACCTGGGAGCGGAGGATGGCATGGATCAGATCGGCCGGCGTGACCTGCTCCACCGAGAGGCCGAAGAGCCCAGCCATCTGCGGCGTCACCGGGATGGAACGGGCGCCGCGCTCGTAGACGCCGCCTCCCACGGAGATCAGGGACGCGTCGTAGTCGGCCCACGAGGAGCGGGGGAGATGGAAGAGGCGCTGCCTCTCCTCGAAGCTGCGCGCCGGATCGGGGCTCGGATCGACGAAGATGTGCCGATGGTCGAAAGCGGCCAGCAGGCGGATGTGCCGCGACATCAGCATGCCGTTGCCGAACACGTCGCCCGACATGTCGCCGATGCCGACGACCGTGAAGTCCTGGGTCTGGACGTCCTTGCCCAGCTCGCGGAAGTGGCGCTTGACGCTCTCCCAGACGCCGCGCGAGGTGATCGCCATCTCCTTGTGGTCGTAGCCGGCCGAGCCGCCGGAGGCGAAGGCGTCGTCGAGCCAGAAGCCGTATTCGGCCGAGATGCCGTTGGCGATGTCGGAGAACGTCGCCGTCCCCTTGTCCGCCGCCACCACCAGGTAGGGGTCGTTGTCGTCGTAACGCACGACGTCCGGCGGCGGCACCACCTTGCCGCCCTTCAGGTTGTCGGTCAGATCGAGAAGACCACGTACCAGGGTCTTGTAGCACTCGATCCCCTCCTGCTGGAGCGCCTCCCGGCCGCCGGCCGTTGGCGGACGCTTGACCACGAAGCCACCCTTCGAGCCCACCGGCACGATGACGGCGTTCTTGACCATCTGGGTCTTCAGCAGGCCGAGGACCTCGGTGCGGAAGTCCTCGCGCCGGTCGGACCAGCGGATGCCGCCGCGCGCCACCTTGCCGCCGCGCAGGTGGATCGCCTCGACGCGCGGGCTGTAGACGAAGACCTCGCGGAACGGCCGCGGCAGCGGCAGCTCCTCGATCTTCCGCGAGTCGAGCTTGAGCGCGAGGTAGGGCTTATGGCGGCCGTCCGCCCCGGCCTGGAAGTAGTTGGTGCGCAGCATCGACTCGACCAGGTTCAGGAACCGGCCCAGGATCCTGACCTCGTCCAGGTCCTTGATCCCTTCGAGCAGCTCGGCGATCTCTCCACGGATGTCCTCGCTCGCAGCGGCGCTCCCTGCGCCGGTCCGCTGCGGGTTGAAGCGCGCCAGGAAGAGGTCGAGCAGAAGCCGGGCGATCTTCGGGTTGCACGCCAGAGCCTGCTCCATATAGGGCTGGCTGAACGGCGTGGCCTGCCGCAGGTACTTGCTGCAAGCGCGCAAGACCATGACCTCGCGGGCCACCAGGCCGGCGCGCAGGACGAGCTTGTTGAAGCCGTCGTTCTCGACCTCCCCCCGCCAGACGCACTCGAAGGTCTCGTGGAACGCCTCCCGCACGGAGTCGAGGTCGATGGCCATGCCGTCCTCGCTGACCATGCGGAGCTCGCGGACCCAGACCGGCGCGCCCACGCCGTCGAGGGCCACCTCGTAGGGCATCTCCGCGAGGACCTTGACGCCCATGTTCTCCAGGATAGGCAGGATGTCGGAGAGCGGCTTGGGCTCGATGCTGCCGTAGATCTTGAAGTTGAGGTCGTGCGGCTCCCTGCCGGCCGGGCGGTAGAGGTTCTGGGTCAGGCCGTCGGTGGCGAGGGCCTCCTCGATCTGGCGGACGTCGAAGACGGCGTCGGTGCCCGAGAAGCGGTCCTGATAGCTTCTGGGGAACGCCTTCGCATAGCGCTGGAAGAAGCCCAGCCGGCGCTCCTCGTCGTCGACCTCGCGGAGCGCCTCCGCGAGAAGGTCGGCCCAGGAGCGGACCGCCTGGGCCACGCGGGCCCGGACCTCCTCCAGGTCGACGTCGCGCACCCGTCCCGACGGGCGCGAGACGATGATGTAGAGGCGGGCGAGGACCGAGTCGGTGACCTGCGTCTGGGCCGTCTTCGCCTCGCCGCCGAAGGCCACGGCCAGGATCTCCTCGATGCGCCCCCGCAGGCCGGTGTTGTAGCGGTCGCGCGGCAGGAAGACCAGGCAGGCGACGAAACGCCGAAACGGGTCGCGCCGCACGAACACGGCCGTGCGTTGCCGCTCCTGCAGGTGCAGGATGCCCATGGCGTTGCGGTACAGGTCGTCGCGGGAGATCTGGAACAGCTCGTCGCGCGGATAGGTCTCGATGATGTGGCGCAGGTTCTTGCCGTCATAGCTGTCCGGCGGCACCCCGGCGCGGTCGAGGACCGCCTCGATCTTGTCCGCCAGCAGCGGGATGGTCCGCGGGCTCACGGCATACGCCGCGGCGGTGAAGAGGCCGATGAACAGCCGCTCGCCGGTGACCCGGCCCTCGGCGTCGAAGCACTTGACCGCCACGGTGTCCATCGGCACCGGCTTGTGCACCGGCGAGAGCCGGTTGCTCTTGGTGCTGCGCAGCAGGACGGGCCGGCGGAGGAAGTCGCGGATGTCGTCCGGCAGCTTGCCGAGGTTGCGCAGGCCGTCGAACAGCACGAACGACTCGTCGCGCAGCAGGCCGAGGCCGGACTCAGGGAGCACGCGGGCCACGGCGCCTGCGCCCTCGCCTTCGAACCTGTACTCGCGGTAGCCGAGGAAGGTGAAGCTCTTCTTCTGCAGCCAGAGGAGGAACTCCTTGCCCTCGGCGATCTCGCCCGCGGGGAGCAGCGGCGGGTTGCGCTCGAGCTCCTCGACGATCACATGGCAGCGGTCGCGCATGGCCTGCCAGTCGTCGATCACCGACCGGACGGCGGCGAGCACCACATCGATCCCCTGGCGGATCTCCTCGTGCCGGCCGGCCGGCTGCGGGGCGATCCGGACCTGCATCCACGACTCCCGCAGCGCCGCGCCGGCGGCCTCGCCGGGCTCGCGCACCGCGGTCAGCCGGCCTCCCGCGTCGCGCTCCACCGTGAGGATCGGGTGGGTCACCAGCAGCATCTCGATCCCCCGGGTGTGGAGCTCGGCGGCCACCGAGTCGACCAGGAAGCGCATGTCCTCGTTGACGGTCTCGATGACCGTCGGAGGCGTCTCGCGTCCGTCGCCCTCGCGGCGGGGGGTGAAGACCCGGACCTTCGGGCTGCCCGGCGTGCGCTCCCGCGCGAATTCCAGGAACGACAACGCCGCTTCGGCGAGCCGGTCCGGCTCCTCGCCCTCGACCCCGTCCGGAGGCACGTGCTCATAGAACTGCCGGACGAACGTCCGCGCTTCGTCTCCCCGGCCGGGTCCTGCGAGCTCCGCAGCCCGCTCGGCCACGCGGTCGATGACCTCGGTCTTCTGGCGGTCCTCCGCTATCACCATGCTGGCTCCTCACGACCTCAGCGGTCGGATCGGGAGGAAGTCTATCGCGGGGAGGGGAAAAGGAGGCGCGGTGCGTCCGAGGCCAGGCCGCAGGACTGGAAATCCGGTGTGGCGCGTTGTGAGGTCCCGATGGTTGCCGAGCTTCCGGGGGCGCATCTCGAAGCGCCGCCGATAGACCAGTGTGCGCTCCGCCTCTTTGGCGTCCGTCTCCACGGCCAGCGCGCCGACTGAGCTCTCAAGCTTCGCCACGCCCGGGGACGCTCTCGATCTTCCAGCCCTCGGGCCAGCGCAGCCGCAGCTCCACCTCCTCGACGAAGCCGTAGGGAAACAGGACCTCGGAACGCCGCTTGTCGGCCGGCTGCACGAACGGCTGGACCATCGGCCCGAGGGGCAGGCTCGGCTGCAGGCTGAGCTCATCGCCCAGAACGTCCTCGTCCCGCTGCCGGAGCGACCAGGCGAGGCGGACCTTCCACTCGTCCGGGAGCTCCTGGACCTGCACGCCGGCGAGCTCGAAGCCTCGATAACGCTCACCCAGCCATTCCTTCCAGTCGATCCTCTCCCCGGCGGGATGGCCGGTGAGCACGAGCTCGCCGGTCCCCGCGAGGCGGCCCCCGGCGTCCAGGGCGAGATCCAGCACCGCCCTCTTCACGTTTCGCTCGAACGGCGTCTCCGGCAGCATGACCTGCCTGGGCCGTAGGGGGTCATGGACCAGCACCGGAGTCCCCTCGTAGCCATGCTGGAGCTTTCCGAACGGCAGCGCCCGATCCGACGGATCGAGGGCGCTGACCTGGCCGTCGACCAGGGCCATGACGAGGGCTCTGTCGAACCAGCCGGGATTGGGGAGCTTCAGGTCGATCTGGCCGCGACGCCGGTCGGCGGCCCATGCCAGTCGAGCGTCGATGCCGACAGCTTCGAGCATCCCATCGAGAAGGAGGGCTTTCTCTGTGGAGTTGCCCCGCCTCTCGGCAAGGACCTTTTGCAGCGACGAGCCTTCCTTGGGGAGGATGCCCGGCTCGTCCTCGGTGGCGATCTCGTCGCGGACGAAACGGTAGATCGCCTCGGCTTTGGCGCGCCCGGAAAAATACCAGGGCTCAAGGAAGTAGGAGTCGATTCGAAATCGAGGTGCAAGGCGAAGGCACTGGAGCTCTCGGTGGCCAACAAGCTTGGCTATCGCGAGTCTCAATCCATCGAAGTACGGGTGGAGGAAGGCACGCCCATCGCGCCGGTCACCCTGGTCCTGAAGCGCAAGGGAACTGTCCGAGGCACAGTCCTCTCGGCTAGTGGAAGCCCGGTCCCCAACGCCTGGATCGGGAGCGGCGGCGGCTCGCTCGAGCGTGGGCCTTTTCTCTTCTCCCAGACCCGCTCGGAAGCGGATGGCGATTTCGTGGTGGAGGTCCCGCCGGGGCGGCCGCGCCTTTTCGTCTCCGGCCCGGCCTGCCCCCTCTCCTGGTTTGATCTGCCCGCTTCTGCCGAGCCGGATGAGATCCCACCGCCCACGCTGCACTGCCCGCAACTACCGGCCGCGCTGGAGCTGACTCTTTTGGACGATACGGGCAAGCCTCTGCCGCACGCCGGAGTGATCCTGCGGCAGGGGGGCACCATCGTGCCGCAAAGCGTCCTCGCCAGCCATCTGCACCTGCTCGGGCTTTCCTCCGAGACCGACGGCGCCGGGCGCCTGGTTCTCGCGGGGTTGGCCCCTGGCGATTACGAGCTGTTCCTCTCTACCCTCTCTTCCGAAAGCACCATCGCAGGGGGTCGTAGGCAGGGTTATCTGACCACGGTCTCCCTGCCCGCGCTCCAGACGACCGACCTGCAAGTGACGCTTCCCGAGCAACCGTGACCGCGAGGTCCTACGGGTAGTACCCGCGCGCCGTCCGTGCCTTGAGGCCGCGCTTGACCTTGACCTCCACCGGCCGGAAGCCGAGGTCGTCCGCCTTGCGGTCGGAATTGAAGGCGAGGAAATACCGGCTGCGCAGCTCCTGCTCGATCTCGTCGTAGACCCCGGTGAGCTCCTCGGCCTTCGAGATGTAGAAGACTTTGCCGCCGCTGGCTTCGGCCAGGTCGCCGAGCTTGTTCCGGACCTCCAGGGCCAGGTTGCCGATGTTCAGGCCGACGGGAAAGATCGTCACGCCGCTCCGGCGGGCGTACTCCAGGGTGTCCTCCCAGGGCGTGCCGCTCGCGTTGTCGTCGCCGTCGGTCAGCACCACGAGCGCGCGCTGCCCCTGCGTGCTGCGCAGGAAATAGAGGCCTGTGATGACGCCGTCGTACACCGCCGTGCGACCGTTGGCGCGCAGCCCCGCGAGGGCCTGGCTGATGGCCTCGACGTCGTCCGTGGGCGGCATCACCAGATAGGGATACTGCGCGAAGCCGATGGCGAAGGCGCGGTCGCGCGGCGTCATGATGCCCTGCAGGAAGCCGGACGCGGCACGCTCGGCCTCGATGAGCGAGGAGGCCATCGAGATCGAGGTGTCGATGGCGAAGCCCAGCGTCAGGGGGAGGTTTTCCACCAGCTCGAAGCGCGAGAGCGCCTGCGGCCGGCCCGACTCCAGGACCTGGAAGTCCTCCTGGCGCAGCCCGCGCACCACGCGGCCTCCGCCGTCGGTAACCGTGACGTACAGCTCCACCAGGCTGACGTCGAGCTCTTCCAGGTTGTCCGGCGCCCGCAGGAAGCGCAGGTCCTCGGCCCGGCTGCCGTCGTCGAGGAAGGCCACGGCGGCCAGGTGGACGATCTCTTCGTCGGGGACGTGGATCTCGGCCTGCCAGGGCGGGGCCTCCTGCGACGCGACCGGCACGTCGTTGACCAGGAATTCGACCTTCTGGACCCGGCGCTCCTCGGGGACGACGACCTCGGCGCGGGCCGTCAGCTTGTCCCCGCTCCGCAGGCGGATCCCGCGGGCCGGTTCGGTGATGCGGACCCGGAAGGTGCCGCGGGCCTGGTTGAGGACGACCTCGTCGGCGGCGACCAGCTCGCCGGCTTCGTCGTAGCCCTCGGCCCGCACCACCTGCTCGCGGGGGAACGCGGCCAGGCGCAGCTCGGTGGAAAAGGGCGGCTTGGTCCGCGTCATCTGCGTCTCGCCGTCCACCAGATAGTTGACCCGGGCGATGCGCGGGCCGCTGACCAGGACCTCGGCGCGCCAGGTCCCGATCATCACCTCGCCCAGGGCCGGCAGCAGGATGAGGCGGTCCTTGCCGGTGCCGGGCAGGAGGGACACCAGCTCGCCCCGGGTGGCCGCCGCCACCGCTCCGACCGCCAGCTTCGTCTCGGTCTTGGCCGGCACCCGGAAGCCGTGCGACAGCACGGCCTGCGCACCGTTGCTCTCGTCGCGCACGCGCAGCCGGACAAGGAAGGTCTGGCCGGGGCGGAGCGGCGTCTCCAGGAGCAGCGGCACCGGCCCATCGCCCGCCGGCGGCGGCAGGCGGTAGCGTGCCCGGAACGTCTCGAAGACCTGGCTCCCCTCCTCGATCAGCCCCTCGACGACCAGCCGCACCTGGCGCTTGCCCTCGACCTCGGTGGCCGCGAGCGCGCCGTCCGCCCGCAGGGCGACCAGCGAACGGGCGACCAGCCTCTGTCCCGTCCGGACGGGGAAGTCCATGTCGAAGGTCTCCACGGTCAGCGCCAGGGCCTCCTCGGGCATCGGCGTAGCAGCGGCCTCGCGGGCCCAGTCGGCCAGGCTCGCGGGCGGCGCCAGGAAGGACGCACGGTCCTTGGGGCTGAGCCGGCGGATCTCCCCGAAGCGGCCCTTCCTGTCCGCTCCATTGGACGAAGTGGCGCGGGCGTTGTGCGAGGCCACCAGAGCGCCCTGGAGGCCGTCGATGCCCGTCGCGCGGTCCACCCGGTCCGAGTCCGGGCAGAACCGGCGGTCGATCCGCTTGCCCCCGATCTCCATCTGCTGCCATTGCTCGAGCCAGTTGGCCATGTCGGAGGTGTAGAGGGACGCCTTGGCGTCGATCGGCACCCAGAGGCGGAAGTGCTCGCGGGGCGACGGCTGATAGAGCACCAGGTCGACGGCATTGGGTGCGCCGTAGCTCCAGACCTCCATCGGCTTGTAGACCGCGCCGCAATCGACGACAAGCTTCTCGACCGGACGGCCGCGGAGGAAGAGGAGCCTGGCCCGTACGTCCTGCGCCGACCAGAGCTCCAGGGCGGCCAGGCGACGGCGGCGCTCGATCCCTTCGCGCAGCTCGTTGGCCGGAGTCCCGGGGATCGGGTCGCGGTCGAGGAAGCCCTGGATGAAGGCCGTGCGGCCGGCTTCGTCAAGGCCGATGAAGTCCTGCCGCTGCACGGCGGAGAGCAGCAGGCCGGGCCCTTCCAGGAATGTCCGCTGCTCCTCGGGCCAGAGGACCGGGTCGGAGCCGGCGGCGGCGGCCGGGTGGGTGGCAGTCGTCAGAAGGAGGACAGCCGAAGCGATGAGCGACCATCTCCACATACGGACCTCCTTCGAAGAGCCGGACTCCGTGGCCCCTCACCCCCGGCCCCTCTCCCATCCGCCCTCCCGGACCCGCGGGAGAGGGGAGAGAAGACGGCCTGGTATTTTCCGCCCTCTTTTCCCCCCTCTCCCGGGTGGGTGTGAGTGCGGATGGGAGAGGGGGGCCAGGGGGGTGAGGGGCCTCCCTAGTTGTAGTACCCGCGCATCGTCCGCGTCGTCAGCCCCTTCTTCTTGAGCCGGACCTCCACCTCGCGGAACGTGCCCGGCTGGCCGGTCTCATTCGAGTTGTAGGCCACCAGATAGCGGCTGCGCAGCTCCTTCTCGATCTGGGCGTAGATGCCGGGCAGGTCCGTGGCTTCGTCGGCCAGGAACACCTTGCCGCCGGTCGCTTCGGCCAGCTCGCCCAGCTTCGAGCGGAGGCCCATCGCCGTGGCCGGCAGGTTGTAGCCGATCACGTAGATGGCCACGCCGCTGCGCCGCGAATACTCCAGGGCGTCCTTGTAGGGGAAGTAGCTGGCGTTGTCATCGCCGTCCGACAGCAGGACCAGCGCGCGCTGCCCCTTCATCCCCCGGAAGTAGTAGAGGCTGTGGATGATCGCGTCGTGGAGCGCCGTATCGCCCACCGCCTGGATGCCGGAGAGGGCGAGGGCCACCGCCTCGGCGTCGTCGGTCGGCGGCATGTCGAGCCGCGTGCGGCTGGAGAAGCTCACCGCGAAGGTCTTGTCCTTCGGCTTGATGACGCGCCGCAGGAACTCGGAAGCCGCCTCCTGCGCCTGGTTCAGCGACTCTGCCATGGAGCCCGAGCTGTCGAGCAGGATGCCCACCGTGAGCGGCAGGTTGCTCACCAGCTCGAACTTGGAGATCTCCTGGGGCTTGCCCGCTTCGTAGACCTCGAAGTCGTCCTTTGTGAGCCCGGGGACGGCCTGGCCCGAGCGGTCGTTCACCGCCACGTAGAGCTCGACGAGGTTGACCTCCAGCTCCTCGAAGTATTCTGGCGAGCGCAGATAGCGCACTGCCTCGGCCCGGGTACCGTCGTCGAGGACCGCCGCGACCGTCACATAGACCAGGTCGCCCGCGGGCACGTCGAGGTCGATCTGCCAGGGCGGCTTGGTGAGCGAGGCCACCTGCTCGTCGTTGAGCTTGAAGTCCAGCGACTCGATGCGCCGGCCGTCCGGGATCATGACCTCGGCCTTGACGAGGGTCCGGGCACCGACCTTGGCCCCCTTGGGCGGCTCGGTGACCCAGACGCCGAGCGCGCCGCGCGGCTGGTTGAGGATCACTTCGTCGGCCGCGACGAGCTCGCCCTTCTCGTCGAAGCCCTCCGCCCGCACCACCTGCTCGGTGGGGAACTTCGCCAGCCGCACCTCGGCCGAATAGGGCGCCGACGTGCGCGTGAGCTGGGCGGTGCCGTCCACCAGGAAGACGACCTTCTTGATCCGCTGGCCGGTGACGATGGCATCGGCGCGCCACAGCCCCAGCACCACGTCGGCCGGCGGCGGCAGCAGGATCAGGCTGTCCTTGCCCTGGCCGATCGTGTCGGGCACCAGCTCGCCGCCCGGGACTCCCGCGGCCATCGGATCAGGCGTGGCCATCCGCGGCACGCGGAAGCCGCGCGCGAGGCGCGCCTTGCCGCCGCCCGTCTCGTCCTCGAGCTGGAGCCGCAGCAGGAACAGCCCGTCCGGCCGCACCCAGCGGTCGACCGCCAGGGTGAGCGGCTCGCCGGGCGGCGGGGCGGGCAGCCGGTAGCGGATGCGGACCTCCTCGAAGGGCTTGCCGCCCTGCTCCAACATGCCCTGGACCGTGAGGGCATACTCCTTCTTGTCGGCCCCCTCTTCGACCAGCTCCAGGCCCTCGACGGGCACCTGGAGCAGCGCGCGCATCCGGAGGCGCTGGCCGTCCCGCTCGGGAAACCGCAGGTCGAGCGATTCCACCGTCAACGCAGGCGGTGGGGTCGGAGCCTCCACCGCCAAGGCCTCGCGCTTCCAGTCGGCCACCTCCTTCGGCGCCGCGAGAAACGACGAGACGTCGATCGGTCGGACCACGGAGCCCTTGTAGGGCCTGGCGCCGGTCAGCCCGGGCACGCCCGTGGCCTCGTCGATCCGCTCCGTGGCCTTGCGGCAGGTCTGAAGGTCGAAGCGCACGGCCTGGATGCGTCCGCGCAGCTCCTCCCACTGCTCCAGCCAGTACTCCATCGCGGAGGTGTAGAGCGCGCGCTTCGAATCGCTGGGGAGCCAGAGCCGGAACGGCTGCCCCGGACCAGGGCGGTAGACCACCAGGTCGCGGTTTCCCGGCCGGCCGGTCATCCGGTCGATCCCTCCGGGATAGGCCCAGACCTCCAGCGCCTTGAAGGCCTGACCGCAGTCGATCACCAGGCGTTCCTTCGGCGGGCCGTTCAGGAAGACGATCTGCCAGCGCACGTCCGAAGGCGAGAAGAAGTCGTTGTCGGCGAGATGCCGGCGGCGCGTGATCGCCTCGGCCAGCTCGTCGTCGCTCAGGAAGTCTTCGATGAATCGGTCGCGCCCCGCCTCGTCGAGCGAGCGCAGCTCGGTGCGCTGCTCCGGCGTGAGGAGGAGGCCGGGACCGTCTTCGAGGAAGGCCCTCTGCGGCTCCGGCCAGAGGAGCGGGTCGGTGCCCACAATATTGGACGCTCGGGGGGACGCCTGCGTCGATTGAGCAAGGGCCGCGCCGGCCGGGAACAGGGCGAGGAGGGAGAGGAATAGGACCGCTGCTGCCAAGATAGGGCTCCGATGGGGCACGCGAGCGCAATTTGCATGGCCGGTGCCATGATGCCCGCCTGCTGTTGTCCGTTCGGAAAAGGTTGGCACCGGCGGTCCGACAGACTACTATGATCGCGGTTTCTATGGGCAGGATTCCACGCAACACCCCGATCCGAGACTGGGCCAGCGGCGACAGCGTCGAGGGCTACGCGCTGCTCACCAAGAAAGAGCAGCGCCAGGACCGCAACAACAAGAGCTACCTGGACTTGGAGCTCGCCGACGCCAGCGGCTCGATCGTTGCCAAGGTGTGGGCGGACAGCCCCGCGATGCATGGCCAGTTCGACGCCCACGGCTTCGTCGCCTTCAAGGGGACGGTCAAGAGCTACCGCGATCAGCTCCAGCTCAGCATCGACGATTGCCGCCCGACGACCGAGGCCGACCGGGGCTATGGGTTCGACGAGTCGAAGCTGATTCCGTCCACCCGGGAGGACATCGCCGATCTCTGGGCGCGACTCTGCCGTCTTCTGGAGGAGAAGGTGGACCGTCCGATCCTGCGCCGGCTCGCCCGCGAGACCCTGGACATCCACGGCGCCCCCCTGCGCGAGCACCCGGCGGCCAAGTCGATGCACCACGCCTACCGCGGCGGCCTCTTGGAGCACGTAGTTTCGATGGCCGAGCTGGCCGTCCAGATCTGCGAGCACTACCGCGACGTCGACCGCGACCTCGTGGTCCTCGGGGTGCTGTTCCACGACCTCGGCAAGCTCCGCGAGCTGGGAGCCATGCCGGCCAATGACTACACCTTGGAAGGGCGTCTCGTCGGCCACGTGGTCATCGGCCGCGACCTGCTGCGCGACCGCTGCGCCGCGATTGACTGCTTCCCCGACGACCTCCGCCTCCTGCTGGAGCACATGGTCCTCTCCCATCAAGGCAAGAAGGAGTTCGCCTCGCCGGTCGAGCCGATGACCCCGGAGGCGCTGGTCCTCCACTTCATCGACGACCTCGACTCGAAGCTCAACCAGCTCCGGGCCTCCCGCGAGGCGAACCGCGACGCCAACCTCGGCATCGCCTTCAGCCGCGGCCTGGGCCGCTACGTCTACCTGCCGCCGGTCGTCGAGCGCGCGTCCGAACGGGAGCCCGAGCAGGAGATCGATCCCCACGCCGCCGAAGCCCGCGAAGCCGAAGCGTACGGCCCGAACGGCCACGACGGGGCCAATGGCGCCGATCCCGTCGACGACCCGGCCGAGGTCGCCGAGCTGCAGCCAGGGCTCTTCTCGCGCGACCGGTAGACCTCTCTCCGGGGGCCGCCGGACCCCTCCTGTCCCTACTCCTCAGAAAGCTCGTACAATAAGGCTATGGCGATGGAACGGGAGAGGTCATGAGGGCCGGAATGGACGCTGCGGACTGGAAGATCGCCCGGGAGCTGCGGCAGCGCCTCGCGCAAAGTGTAAAGATCGAAGATTTTCGAGTGTACGGCTCGCGGGTCCGAGGTGAGGCTACGCCCGATTCGGACCTCGACGTCTACCTCGTCGTCACCGAGCTGACTCCTGCCCTCCGCCGCTGGATCGACGAAATCGCCTGGGAATTCGGATTCGACAACGATCGGGTGATTTCGACCCTCGTGACGACTCGTCGTGGGCTGGAGCAGGGCCCGTTCGGTGCGCAGCCTGTCGTCCAGACCATCGAGCGAGAAGGCATCCCTGTTTGAGTCGGAGCCCCGAGCAACTGCGTGCGCTGGTGCGCTACCGGCTGGAGCAAGCCTGATAGGTGCCACCCAACCGAGTAGAGTCGCCAACTCAGGCCTCCAACGGTGCTATGGGCTGAGTCCAGTCTTCCAAGATTATCCCCAAAGCCTCGAAATGCGGAGTATTGCTCGTCACAAGAATAGCGCCGTGCTTTCGTGCAAGCATAGCGAGTAGGAGATCGAAATCCGAGATCGACCTGCCACCGCTATGCAGCTCAGCCCAGAGCCGCGAAGCCGAGTCCCAATCCTCGAAACTCAAGTTGCACCGCAACCAGGGATCGACAAGCCGGCGATAGAGGCGTATAAGCCGCTGGGCTCCCTTCAGTTCAAGATATCGGTTCAGCTCACAATGTACAGGCGAGGCTAAGAGGAATTGAGATCCTCCGTCTCTCGCCTTCCGAAGGCGATCCACCGCCGGCTGTCTCTCCTTCAGGATGTAGCTCAGGGTGTTGGTGTCGAGGAGAAGCTCTCTCATGATTCCTCTGCGAGACTGCTCAGGCGGAATGGATGTTCTTTCTGAAACGATTCGAAATCTCCCAGAATCTTCTCCTCCTCCGGTGTGGCTTCGAACGAGAGCAGATCATCGAGGGCGGCCGCCGTAGGTTGGTAGGGTTGATCGGCGTCGCGTTCTGGCCTCTGCGGGCCCGCCAAGACGATCACCTCAGCAGGCCCGGCGGGGAAGTCGTCGGGGAGGCGCACCGCGATTTCGCGGTCAGGCTCCTCTGGGATGGTGATTTGAAGCTTGTGGGCATGCACGTCAAGTTCCTCCTAGTCCGTCATTCCAGAGGATTCTACGCCTGAACGGTGGATCGGAGTTGCAATGCCTACCCCTACCCCTACCCCTACCCCTCCTTCCGAATCAGCCTCCCCAGCGCCACCCGGGAGATTGCGCCGTTCCTGACGGTGCTGGCGTATGAGCGGCTGGAGTGAGGGAGAGTAGAATACCTGGGTATGAGAGCCACCGTTGAAGACGTTTTGAAGCAGGCGCTGACTCTGGACGAGAAAGGTCGGGCCTCGGTCGCCGGAGCCTTGATCGAGAGCCTGCACGAAGAGGCGGACTCGGATGCCGAGGAGGCCTGGGATGCGGAGATCCGCCTGCGTATCGACGCGCTCGACTCGGGAGCCGTCGAGGGAATTCCCTGGTCAGAGGTGAGGAAGCACCTCTTCCGTGGCTTCGAGTGAGCCCGGCGATGAATCGCCGGGCTGGCAACAGCGCCCCATGAATGGGGCTTGAAGCCGGGTTCACCCGGCGCTGTTCCTAGCCCGGGCATTCATGTCCGGGCGGAAGGCGGCTATACGAGCAATGTTGGATCCTGGCTCGTCGTCGAGCTGACCTGCCGCGTGGTCGGTGTGACCCGCAGGTCGGACGGTTGGCCCTGCTGCGTGGTCAGTCTGCCCTGCAGGTCGGACGGTTGACGCTCCGGGTCGGACGGTTGTTGTTGCGGGTCGGACAGTTGGTGCTGGTGCGTGGACAGTGTGACCTGCGGGTCGGTCAGTCGACGCCGGCTCATGGTCAGTGCGACCTGCGGGTCCACTCATCGACGAAGCAGGTCAATCAGGAGGCCCCGCAGGGCAGACCGTCCATCAGGCAGCGGCGCTCCACGACGAGCCAGGCCTTGCCGTCGCTGAACGCGGTCCGCTCGGCGCCGCAACAGGGCGCTCCGGCCGCGCAGAAGGACAGTCAGCAGGCGTGACACCCAGGGACTCGTCAAAGTCGGGCGGAGGCGGAGTTTTCCCCCGCCCCAAGACCCTCACCCCCTGGCCCCCTCTCCCACCCGCACTCCCATCCTCCCGGGAGAGGGGGAACCCCCAACACTCATTTTTTTCAAGACCTTGGGCGGTGGCGCCCCCTCTCCTGGGTGGGCGTGAGTGCGGGCGGGAGAGGGGGACGGGGGGTGAGGGTGGGCGGAGGGAGGCCCCCGCTACGACGACTTTGACGGAGCCCTCACGTGACACCAGGGTGGACTGACGCCTAGCCGGGCTCGTGCTAGCCTCATGACGAGGCTATCCGAACATGGAACCGATCCAACGGATTACCATCGACCCGAATATCTGCCACGGCAGACCGACGATCCGCGGCCTTCGCTATACGGTGGAGATGGTCCTCAAGTTGCTCGGCTCGGGAATGACAGTGGAAGAGATTCTTGGTGATTATGAGGATCTCGAGCGGGACGACATCCTCGCAGTGCTGGCGTACGCAGCACGACTCGCGCGCCAAACCGGATAGACTGCCGCCCGGGGCCACCCGCCCCGCTTCCGGATTGAACTATGAGAACGACTTCTCTCCTCCTCTGCGCCGTCCTGGCTCTTCTGGCTCTGGGTTGCGGCGACGGCCGCTCGCCTCTGGTGGTCTATTCGCCGCACGGCGGCGACCTGCTGGCCCTGATGGAGAAGGAGTACGAGGCGCGCAATCCCACGATCGACGTGCGGTGGCTCGACATGGGCTCCCAGGACGTCTATGACCGGGTGCGCTCCGAGAAGGCCAACTCCCAGGCGGACGTCTGGTATGGCGGACCGCAGACGATCTTCGCTCGCGGCGCCAAGGAGGGGCTCCTCGCTCCCTACCGCCCGGGTTGGGCTGACGCCATCCCGCCGGAGAGCCGCGGTCCGCAGGATCTGTTCTTCGCCTCGTACCGCACCGCCCCCGTGCTCGTCTACAATTCGGCCGCGGTCCAGCCCGAGCAGGCCCCGCGCGACTGGGACGACCTGCTCGATCCGAAGTGGAAGGGGAAGATCCTCATCCGCGACCCTCTGGCGAGCGGCACGATGCGGACCGTCTTCGGCATGGTCCTCTCGCGGTCGGTGGCCGAGACCGGCTCGCCCGAGCGCGGCTTCACGTGGCTGCGCCGCCTGGACGCCCAGACCAAGGAGTACCTGCAGCAGCCCGCCCTGATGATCGAGAAGCTCAACCGTCAGGAGGGATTGATCACCATCTGGGAGCTGACCGATCTCCTGTGGCAGCGGCACCGCGGCTCCCCGCTCGCCTTCCACTTCCCGGTGAGCGGCACGCCGATCATCGACGACTCGATCGGCTTGGTGAAGGGCGCGCCTCATCCCGAGGAGGCGAAGCGGTTCATCGACTTCGTCGGCAGCCCCGAGGGGCAAGAAATCGCCGCCCGCCAAGCCTTCCGCCTGCCGGCCCGCACCGACATGCCGCAGGAGAAGCTTCCCGACTGGGCGCGCGAGGTGCTGCGCGACATGAAGCCCACTCCGGTCGACTGGAAGATGATCGAGGAGCGCGGCCAGGAGTGGATGACCACCTGGGACCGGACGATCCGCGGCAAGGGTGCGGCGGCGGAATGACCTGAGGGTCTGAGGGTCTTCCTGCCATGCCTCCGTTCCTGATCCTGGAGGGGCTCGACAAGAGCTTCGGCAGCCAGACCGTCCTCCGCGATCTCTCTCTGGCTGTGGACCGGGGAGAGATCCTCGCCCTCCTCGGACCCAGCGGCAGCGGCAAGACGACGGCCCTGCGCCTGATCGCCGGGTTCGAGACCCCGGACCGCGGTCACATCCGCGTAGACGGCGAGGACGTCACGGCCGTCCCTCCGGAGCGCCGCAACTTCGGCATGGTCTTCCAGCACTACGCCCTCTTCCCCCACCTGGACGTGCGCGAGAACGTCGCCTTCGGCCTCGCGTCCCGGAAGATGGGCCGCGTGGAGATCGCGCGGCGCGTGGCCGAGGCCCTCGCCCTGGTGGACCTGCCCGGCTTCGAGCGGCGGCGGGTCGGCGAGGTCTCGGGCGGCCAGCAGCAGCGTGTGGCCCTGGCCCGCGCCCTGGCGCCCGAGCCGCGGGTGCTGCTGCTCGACGAGCCGCTGTCGAACCTCGACCCCACGCTGCGCGAACGGACGCGCCGCGAGCTGCGGCGGGCCGTCGAGCGCGTGGGGATCACGACCGTGCTGGTCACCCACGAGCAGGAGGAGGCCTTTCATCTGGGAGACCGGGTCGCTGTGCTTCAAGGAGGCCGGCTGCACCAGGTAGGGACTCCCGAAGACCTCTACGAGCGGCCCGCGACGCGATTCGTGGCCGGCTTCGTTGGCCGGGCGAGCGGACTGCCTGGAGTGCTCGAACCGGATGGCGCGGTCCGTCTCGGCGCGGTGCGCTGGAGCGGAGAGCCGGCGCCCGAGCTTGCGGGAACGGCACCGGGGGAGGAGGTCGAGCTGGTGGTGCGGCCTGAATCGCTCGCCTTCCGGCCCGTCGCAGACCCCGCGGCGCTCCCCGGGAAGGTCGGTGAGACGGCGCTATGCCGGGCCGGTAACCTGGTATCAGGTCCAGCTCGAAAACGGCGGGGAGGTCGAGGTTCTGCGCCTCGACCTCCGCCGCGGCGGTGGGCGACGAGGTCGGCGTGGCGCCCGTGCCCGGAGGCCTGCCGCCGCGGATCTTCCGCCGTTCTCGCAACCCGGCAGCATCCGGGGGCGTAGACGGAGAGTGACTTTGACGCGACGGACCCATCTCGCCGCCCTCGCCGTCGCGCTCGTCCTCGCCTGGCTGGTGGGCTATCCGTTGCTGATGACCCTGATCGAGGCCCTGGGCGGACCAGCCGGCTGGACGTCCGGCCACTTCGCCGAATTCGTGCAGCGGCCGGACGAGTGGCTGGCGCTCTGGCGGAGCCTGTGGATCTCTTTCGCCTCGGTGGTGCTGGCGGCGCTGGTGGGAGTCCCCCTGGCCTTCCTCTTCGAGCGGACCGAGTTCCCGGGCCGGCGCCTCCTCGGCGCGGTCGCCGCGCTGCCCGTGGCCCTGCCGCCTCTGGTCGGCGTGATCGCCTTCCTCTTCCTCTACGGCGAGAGCGGTTTCGTTTCGCAGGCGGTGCAGGGCCTGCTCGGCCTGGAGCAGCCGCCGTGGCGCCTGGCCGGGCCGGGCGCGATCCTGCTGGTCCACGCCTACTCGATGTACGTCTACTTCTATCTCTTCACCCGCGCCGGCCTCGCCCGGCTCGACGCGGCTCTGCTGGAAGCCGCGGCGTCGCTGGGCGCCGGCCGGGTCGCGCACCCTCTTCCGGGTGACCCTGCCGCTCCTGCGGCCGGCCCTGGTCAGCGCAGCGCTGCTGACCTTCATGACCTCGCTGGCCTCGTTCTCGGCGCCGTACCTCTTCGGCGGCGGCTTCCGGGTGATGACCACGCAGATCGTCGCCTCGAAGCTCAACGGGGACCTGGGGCTGGCGCAGGTCGAGACGGTGATGCTGGCGGCGCTCGCGCTGCTGGGGCTGTGGGCCATGCGCCGCACGGAACAGGCATCTGGAGCCGCTGGAGTGGGCGGCGCCACCGGAGTGCGCGGGATCGCGCCGGCCCGGCGGCGTCTGAAATCGCCTCTGGCCCGAGCAACGGCCGGCCTCCTGGGCTGGCTCCTCGCCGCCATCCTGCTGCTCCCGCACGCCGTGCTGGCCCTGGTGTCGCTGGTCCCTCCCTTCACCTGGACGACCGAGCCGTTCCCGCCGGTCCTCCGTCTGGGCAACTGGGAGGCGCTGGTCTCGCAGGCGGAGAAGCTGCGGCCGGTGGTGAACTCGCTCTGGATGGCGACCGTCTCGACGCTCGCGGCCCTCGCTCTGGGGTTCCTGGCGGCGCGGCTGGCAGCTCGGCGCAGGGCCGCTGTCGGGGCCGCTGGAGTGGCTGATCGCCATGCCCTGGGCGATCCCTGGAACCGTTTTCGCCCTCGCCCTGGCCACGACGTTTGGCGTCAACCAGCCCTGGCTCGGCCGCTTCGTGCTCATCGGCACGCCGTGGATCCTGCCGCTCGCCTACCTGGTCCGCAGCCTGCCGCTCACCGGCCGCGGCGCCCTGGCCGGCCTGCGCGGGCTCGATCCGGCGCTCGAGGAGGCTGCGGCCTCGCTGGGGGCGGACCGCTGGCGCCGGCTCCGGCGCGTGGTGCTGCCGCTGCTGCGGCCGGCCCTGGCCGCCGGAGCGGGGCTCGCCTTCATCACCGCGCTGGGCGACTTCGTCACCTCCATCGTGCTCTACACCTTCGACACCCGCCCCATCGCGATCGAGATCCTGTCGAGCCTCCGGCTCCAGAACCTCGGGATGGCGGCGGTCTATGGCGTCCTGCTGATGACCGCCAGCGCCGCGGCGTTCCTGCTGTGGGGGCGGGGGGACGAGGCGCGCTGAGGAATCCATGCAGCCCAGTGCGCTGAAGCAGCTCTCGGTCCTGATGGCCACGGTGTTCGTCGACATGGTCGGCTTCACCATGGTCCTGCCCCTCCTGGCCTTCTACGCCACGGACCTGGGCGCCAATGCAACGGTCCTCGGCCTGCTGGTCGCGATCTACGCTTTCGCCCAGTTCATCACGGCGCCCTTCTGGGGCCGGTCGTCCGACCGCTATGGCCGCCGGCCGATGATCCTGATCGGACTCCTCCTCTCGGCATCCGCCTACGTGCTCTTCGGCCTGGCGCACGCCCTCTGGATCCTCTTCCTCTCCCGCCTGGTGCAGGGCGCCGGCGGAGGGATCACCGGCGTGGTGCAGGCCTATGTGGCCGACGCGGTGGAGCCCGAGGAGCGGGCCAAGGCGCTGGGGTGGCTCAGCGCGGCAACCAGCGCGGGCGTCATGATCGGCCCCGCTCTGGGATCGCTGGCCGCACGCCTCGGCAACGAGGCGCCGGGCTTCATCGCCGCGGGCCTGTGCATGGTGAACGTGCTCTGCGCCTGGCGCTGGCTTCCCGAGACGCAGCGCGCGGTACAGCCGGCGGACGCTGCCGCACCGCCCGCGCCGCGCAAGCCCTTGCTCCGCTCCTTCTGGGAGGTGCTGAGCCACCCCTCGGGCCCGGTGAGCTCGCTGATCTGGATCTACGCCATCGGCATGATGGGCTTCATGGCCATGAACACCGTGCTGGCGCTCTACCTGAAGGACGTCTTCGGAGTGACGAAGGAGACGATCGGCTTCATCTATCCCTTCTTCGGCCTGGTCTCGGTGATCATGCGCGCGGTGCTGCTCGGCCCCGCCGTGCGCCGGTTCGGCGAGGTCGGAGTGACCCGTCTGGGCGCCATGACTCTGGTCGTGGGCCTGGCCGGCATCCCCCTGCCGAACCATCTCCTGGGATTGATCGCGGTCGCGCTCCTCGTGCCGGTGGGGACCGCTCTCCTGTTCCCGGCCACGACCGCCCTGGTCTCCCGCCGTTCGCCGCGCACCGAGACCGGCCAGGTGCTGGGCGTCCAGCAGTCGTTCGGGTCCATGGCACGGATGATCGGCCCGCTCGGCTCGGGCTTCGTCTTCCAGCACATGGGGATGAAGTACCCGTTCTGGCTCGCGGCCCTCTTGATGTTGGGTGTCAGCCTGTTGACGCTCCGTCAGAAGAGAGGCGAGCCGCGGAGCGCCGCGCCGGTGGTGGAGGAGCCGGAGCCGATAAGGCCTGCCTAGAAAAGCAAAAAGACCGCGTCGCCGCGGCCTTCGAGTCTTTTGAAATTGGTTGCGGGGGCAGGATTTGAACCTGCGACCTTTGGGTTATGAGCCCAACGAGCTACCAGACTGCTCCACCCCGCGTCACCGTTTGTCAAAGCCGCCCTCGTTCAAGAGCGGAGGGGGATCGTCGCACAACCCTCGGGCCGTGTCAACCGTCCCGGCAGAGGTAACAGGGGAGGGGGCGTGTTCATTCCCTTTATTCCAGGTACCCGAGCGACCGCAGGCGCTGCTCGGTCTCGCGGGCCTTGCGCAGGCTCTCGTCGGCGGCTCCGGCGCCTTCGAAGCGGGCGAGCCAGCCGGTGAGGGCCTCTCTCAGGCGGTGGAAGTCGCGCCGGTGGCGGGGCAGGACGTCCTTGGTCTCGCCAGGATCGGCCTGGAGGTCGTAGAGGACGTAGCTCCCTTCGTTGATCAGGTGGATCAGCTTGTAGTGGCCGTCGGCGGAGCTGCGCCACGGGCCGGCCAGGCTGAACTGTGGGCGGGCCTCGGCGGGCTTGCCCTCGATCAACGGGCGGAGGCTCCTGCCTTCGAAAGTCGTACCCGTCGGCGGCTCGATCCCCAGGTAGTCGAGGACCGTCGGGACGATGTCGACGTTCTCCACCGCCTCGGCGACCGCGCGGGGCTCGGCTCCCGGGATGTGGAAGATGAGCGGCACCTTGACCAGGGTGTCGTAGACCGTCCGGCAATGCTTGATGTGGCCATGCTCCAGGAACTCCTCGCCATGGTCCGAGGCGAGGACGACGAGCGTGTTATCGAGGAGCCCACGGGTCCGCAGCTCCTCCAGGAGACGGGCGAGCTGGGTGTCGAAATAGGCGATCTCGTCGTCGTAGAGGTCCTTCAGGTATTGCAGGTCCGCCGGCGTCGCTCCCGGATCGGGCTCCTTCTTATAAAGGAAGTCGGCGATCGGGTTCGGGTTGCCCTTGCGGACGAAGGCCTTCTCCGGCGGCGGGTCGGTGGCGAACCGGCGCTTGAAATCGGCCGGAGGGTGGTAGGGGCCGTGCGGCTCCAGGTAGTGGAGATAGAGGAAGAACGGCTTCCCGTCGTCTGCCGCCCGGAGCTGCTCGAACGCCTGCTCGTTGACGCAGGCGGCGTTCTTCCAGACGCAACCTTCATGAAAGACGTCGAAGCCGCGGCCGAATCCGCCGCCCGGGTTGAACCGGCTGGGCTTGTTGCGCACCACGGCGCTCGACGAGACTGCCGCCGTACGGTAGCCGCTCTGCTTCAGGATCTCCGCCACCGAGGGAATCCATTCCGGGATGCCCAGATAGCCGTCCGGCTGTGCCAGAAAGACCGCCGGATAGCGCCCGGTGAGCATCGAGTTGACCGATGGATAGGTGCAGGAGGCCTGGCTGCGGGCGCTCTGGAACAGCGACCCTTGGCGGGCGAAGGCGTCGAGGGTCGGGCTGGTGTCCCGGCCATAGCCGTAGATCCCCAGGTGGTCGGCCCGCAGGGTGTCCACCAGGATGAAGAGCACGTTCTTCGCGCGAGGCCGGCCCTCGCAGCCCAGGAGGAGCAGGCCCAGGGCCAGGACGAGCGTGGAGATGCGGCGGAGCGGAGCGGTCACGGAGAGCGAGTCTAATCCGCCATGTGCTGAAGGAATTCCCGCTGCACCAGGCCGCGGAAGCTCTCCAGCAAATCCGGCCGCGGCGCGGCCTTGCGCGCCTCGGCGATGATCACGTGGGGGAGGTCGGGCGCATCCTCGTAGGTCTCGTGGCGCTCGATTCCCTGGAAGATGGGGAGGTCGCTCTCGCCGTAGCGGCGCCAGGACACCGGATCGAAGCCGCAGGCCGCCAGCACCTCGCCCAGGATCTGCCGGTTCCACAGGAACTGGTGACGCCAGCCGTGGAAGGCGCGGTTGAGCACCAGGGCGGCCTGCCGCTTCCCCTCGCCGTCGAGGTCCAGCCGGTAGTGCGTGGTCCAGACCCAGTCCAGGTTGGGAGTCGACAGCCGCAGCCAGCCGCCGGGCCGCAGCACGCGGTGTGATTCGAGCAGGAACTTGATGGCGTCGTCGATCGCCAGGTGCTCGAGGAAATGCTCGGCGAAGACCGCCTCGACGTCCGAGAACTGAAGCCCCTGGGTGACGTCGGCCACCACGTCCACCCCGGGCAGGGCCTGGATGTCGACGTTGACCCACCCCTCCAGCCGCTCGCGGCCGGCGCCGATGTGCAGGCGGGTAGGCGGTTTGCGACGGAAGAGCGGGGCCATGTCGGAGGTTAATTGGAGGTCAATTGGCGGTTGGGTCGGCGTTTTTTACGGGCCGGGAGTCTAGCACGCAGGGCGAAAGCAAAAGCCCGTCCGGAGCACTCTCGGGAGGGGCAGCGTCGCGGTTTCCGGCATCGGGTTTGCTTCAAACGTCGAAAATGCTTGAGGGAACGGGACTTTACCGATAACCTTTGCCTGTCGAGTCTAGTAGATTCCAGACCGGAGGAGAGGGGATGTTCTGTATCGAAGAGATCCTGGCCCGCGAGATCCTCGATTCGCGCGGCAATCCGACCATCGAGGTCGACTGCATCCTGGACGGCGGCGTCGGCGGCCGTGCGGCGGTCCCGTCCGGCGCTTCCACCGGCAGCCGGGAGGCGCTGGAGCTGCGAGACGGCGGCAAGCGCTATCGCGGCAAGGGCGTGCGGCGCGCGGTCGCCAACGTCCTGGAGGAGATCTCGCCGCGGCTGCGCGGCATGGACGCCCGCGACCAGGCGCGCATCGACCTGGCCCTGCTCGAGCTCGACGGCACGCCGGACAAGAGCCGGCTCGGCGCCAACGCCATCCTGGGCGCCTCGCTCGCCGTGGCCCGCGCCGCCGCCGAAGCCAGCGGCCTGCCTCTCTATGCCTACGCCGGCGGCCCCGCGGCCACCGTGCTGCCCGTGCCGCTGCTCAACGTGCTCAACGGCGGCGCCCACGCGGACAACACGGTCGACATCCAGGAGTTCATGCTGGTGCCGATCGGCTTCGACCGCTTCTCGGAGGCGTTGCGCGCGGGTGTCGAGGTGTATCACACGCTCAAAGAAATCCTGAAGAAGGAGGGCAAGTCCACGGGCATCGGCGACGAGGGGGGCTTCGCGCCCGACCTGCGGACGAACCGGGAGGCCCTCGACCTGCTGATGCGGGGCATCAAGAGCGCCGGCTACACCCCGGGACGGCAGTTCGCCCTGGCTCTCGACGTGGCCGCCAGCGAGCTCGTCGAGAAGCCGGAGAAAGAGGGTAAAGGGGGAGGCAAGAAGCGCAAGGCGCCGCGGGAGGTCCGCTACGCCCTCGCAGGCGAGGGCCGCACCGGCCTCACCAACGCCGACCTGATCGCCCTCTACCGCGAATGGATCGACGCCTATCCGCTGGTCTCGATCGAGGACGGCCTGGCGGAGAACGACTGGGATGGCTGGAAGCAGCTCACCGCTGACCTCGGCGCGCGGGTGCAGCTCGTGGGCGACGACCTGTTCGTCACCAACCCCAGGATCCTCGCCAAGGGGATTGCCGAAGGGCTGGCCAATGCCCTGCTGGTCAAGGTGAACCAGATCGGCACCCTGACCGAGACGCTGGAGGCGGTCGAGATGGCCAAGACCCGCTCCTACGCCAACGTCATGAGCCACCGCTCGGGCGAGACCGAGGACACGACGATCGCCGATCTGGCGGTCGCCACGCGCTGCGGCCAGATCAAGACCGGAGCGCCGTGCCGCAGCGACCGCGTCGCCAAATACAATCGGCTGCTTCGGATTGAAGAGGAGCTGGAAGGCGTGGCCACCTATCCCGGGGCCGCAGCCTTTCCACGTTGGTCTCCTTGAGCAGCAGCACCGCCGGACGGACCGATTCGTTCCGCCCCGTCGTGGGGGCGACCGTCCTTCTCTTCCTCGCCGTGCTCGCGGTCGCCGGAGTCCGGAGCTGGCGTGACCTCGAAGCGGCGCGCCAGCGCAAGCAGCTCCTCGAGACCCGCATCACGGAGACGGAGACGCAGATCGTCCGCCTCCGCAACCGCATCGAGCGCCTGCGCAGCGACCCGGGCGCACTGGAGCGCCTGGCACGGGAGGATCTGGGCATGGTCCGCCCGGGCGACGTGGTGATCGAGCTGCCGACGGCCTCACCCCCTGGCCCCCTCTCCCATCGCCCTCCCACCGACCGGGAGAGGGGGAACGCAGGCGGAGCCGTGCCGCAGACCGCTCCGCCGGTGGTTCCACCGGCCTCGGTCCAGCCAGCCCCTCTGCCTGCGCCACCCCAGGCCACCACGCCGCAGCCGGTCATGCCCGCAGGTGGTCCTCCCGCCAGCTCCGCACCAGCTTCTTGATCTCGTTCGCGCTCGCGATCCGCTCGTCCAGCACCTTGCGGGTCAGCTCGGGCAGCTCCTCGTCGCTCGCGAAGCGCAGCCCAAGGAGCTGCCGGGGCCTCAGCTCGCCGATCCGCGGCCGGAGATCGGCCGGGAGCAGCTCGGCCAGCCGCAGCCGTTCCTCCAGGCGGATCACCCGGTCCTGCACCCGCAAGGCGAACGTGCGGGCGTAGAAGGCCAGGAGCGCGAGCCCCAGGGCCGTCAGAAAGGCGATGACGCGGTCCGCGAGCGGCATGCCGGCCCCGCTGAACAGCCGGACCACGGACCAGATGAGGTTGATGGCCAGGATGCCGAGGGTCACAAAATGGAACCCCGGGACGATCTTCCGGTGGGTCGCATAGGTCTGTTTCGACATGATCAGATGCTACAGCAAGCCCGTGTGCCGCAGATCACAGCTTTGCGGTTCCCTCTGCGGATAGACTCTGCCGCTATGAGCGAGGCAGATTGGCGTCGTTTCGTCACATCCTTCGTGGACGAGTACTTCGAGCTGCACCCCACCTTCGCCGCCGGAGCGGGCCGGCACGAGCACGACGGCCGGCTGCCGGACTGGAGCCCCGAGGGGCTGGTGTACAAGGTGGCCTGGATGCGCGAGCAGCGTGAGCAGGCCCAGGCCTTCTCGTCCCTGGAGGGACCGCTTGGCCTGGAGCGCGAGCACCTCCTCGCTCAGATCGACGCCGACCTCTTCTGGATGGCGGATGCCGACCTCTACCACCGCAACCCCATCGTCTACACCGGGCCGCTGGACCCCGCCATGTACCTGACGCGCGACTACGCACCTCTGGAGCAGCGGATGCGCGCCTATATCGAGTACGCTCGGGCCGTGCCGCGCGCCGCCGGGCAGATCCGCGTCAACCTGGAAGAGACGGCCCTGCCGCGCACCTTCGCCCGGCTCGGCGAGATGACCCTGGGCGGCCTCGCCGGCTATTACGAGAAAGACGTGCCGCCGATCTTCGCCGCGGTCGCAGACCCGGGGCTCCAGGAGGAGATGCGGACCGCCAACGCCGCCGCCGCCGCAGCCATGCGCGACCTGGGAGCCTGGTTCACGGCCCGCAAGGAGGCGGCCGGCGAGGGCGACGGGGACTTCGCTTTCGGACCCGAGCGGTACCGCCGCATGTTGCGCGACACCGAGCGGGTCGAAGTCCCCCTCGCCGAGCTAGAAGCGGCCGGCCGCCGCGAGCTCGAGCGCAATCTCGCCGCCCTGCGCGAGGCCTGCGCCGCCTATGCCCCCGGCCGGCCGATCGAAGAATGCGTGGACGCGATCCAGGCGGAGAAGCCGCCGGAGGGTCCGGTCGAAGCGGCCCGCCGCCAGCTCGCCGACCTCCGCTGCTTCGTCGAGGAGAAGGAGCTGGTCTCGATCCCCGGCAACGAGCAGGCGCTCATCGCCGAGGCGCCGCCCTATCAGCGCTGGAACTCGGCGTACATCGACATCCCGGGACCCTACGACCGGCATCTGCCATCCATCTACTACATCTCGCCCCCGGACGCCTCCTGGTCGCCCGAGGAGCGCGCCGCCTACCTGCCGGGCCGCGCCGACCTCCTGTTCGTCACGATCCACGAGGTGTGGCCGGGCCACTTCCTGCAGTTCCTCCACTCCAACCGCGCCGTGTCCGAGGTCGGCCGCCTGTTCGTGGGCTACGGCTATGCCGAGGGCTGGGCGCACTACTCCGAGGAGCTGATGTGGGAAGCGGGCTTCGGCGACGGCGACCCGGCACTGCGCATCGGCCAGCTCCAGAACGCGCTGCTGCGCAACGTCCGCTACCTGGTGGCCCTCGGGCTTCACACCGGCGGCCTGGCGGTGGCCGAAGCCGAGCGGATGTTCCGCGAGCAGGCCTTCCAGGACGCGGCCAACGCCCGCCAGCAAGCGGCCCGCGGCACCTTCGACCCTCCCTACCTCAACTACACCCTCGGCAAGCTCATGGTCCGCAAGCTGCGCGCGGACTGGACCGCAAGCCACGGCGTTGCAAGCTGCGATCGGAAAGCCTGGCGCGAGCTCCACGACCAGTTCCTGGCCTGCGGCGGCCCGCCGATCCCGCTCGTCCGCAACTACCTGTTGGGTGGGAGCGGCTCTCTCCTCTGAGCCCGGAGGATCTCTTCACCGCGGCGCCGGAAGCTGCCGGGCCGGGAAGCCCGGGATCGCGCCGAGGGCGCCGGCGTCGACGAGCCTGGCGCTGAAGGCGGCCTCCTGGATCTCGGCGAAAAAGACGCGCAGGCCCACGGCGAAATAGGCCCGCAGCAGCTTGCGATAACGGGTGTCGCGACCGAAGGCCATGCGCCAGAGCGCCCGCGGGCGCAGGTGGAACAGCGCCTCGGTGAGCTTGATGCCGGCAAAGAGCTGCCACGGCCGAAGCCGCGGCGTCGAGACCACCTGGTTGCGATAGGTCCAGTAGTGTTGATCCGGCTGGATGATCTGGCGCGCCGCGGTCTCGCGGCCGGCCACAGTCCAATGATGCGGGGTGAGATAGACCGCGTTGAGGATGTCCGGGTCGAGCGCGAAGACGCCGCGGAAGGTTCGCCACAGGGAGCCCAGGCTCTCTTCCTCCAGACCATAGATGATGTTCGCCAGGCCGACGATGCCGTGGGCCCGCAAGAGCCGGGTCGCTTCCCGGCTGATGGCATAGGGGTTGTTCTTACGGACCCTGGCGACCGTCGGGTCGTCCAGGGACTCGACACCCATGATGACGTTGTCGACCCCTGCCTGCTTGTAGAGGGGCAGCAGGTCCGCATCCCGCACCACGTCGGCCGCCGTCATGTTCAGGTTGAGCGAGAGCCCCAGGTTGCGCGCTGCCACGAGCTCCAGGGTCTGTCGTGCGGTGTCGCGGTCGGCCGCGAAGCTCTCGTCCGCAAACCAGACGATGCGGACGCCATAGCGGCGCGCCAGGATCTCCAACTGGTCCGCCACCTCCGCCGGGCTGCGGTGACGCCACTTGCGCCAGAAGCTCCACTGGCCGCAATAGGTGCAGGTCAGCGGACAGCCGCGGCTGAGCTGCATGCCCGCGGATCGCCCGAAGCCAAAGAGCTCGTATCTCGGCCAGTCGACCAGCTCCCAACCGGGCCGATACCGGTCCAGGTCCGCGATGGGCGGCCGGCCGGGATTGCCGACGATGCCCTCCGCGGAGCGCCAGGTGATGCCGCGCACCGGGTGAAGCGCCTCACGGCCGCTCGCCAGCACCGCGGCGAGATCGACGACGGTCTCCTCCCCTTCTCCCTGGACCACGACGTCCAGACAAGGGTTGGCGTCCAGCACCTCGCGCGCCGTATAGCTGGGATAGACGCCGCCGTAGACCAGAACCGCTTGCGGAAAGGCCCTGCGCAAGGCCGCGGCGGTCCGCATGGCCACCGGATGGGCCGCCGTGGAGCTGGTGTGGCCGATCATGATGCAGTCGGGCGGGTCGTCCGCGAGCTCGGCGGCCAGCCGTGCGTCATCCCAGCCCAGCATGTCGTTGTCGATCAGCCTGACCCGGTGGCCGGCGTCGATCAGTGCGCCGCCGATGAACACGAGCCCGAGCGGGATCTGGTAGCCCAGACCCGCCCGATTGGCGATGAAGCGTCGTGCCGGTGTGAGGAGTACGATATTCATGGCTTCGCCGCCGCTCCGCTGATCAGATGCGGCCCTCTCTATCTACATAGACAAGGAAGCGGTCGTCGCCGCAACCCGCGGGTGTCGGGTCTTAAGCTAGGCATTTCATTTCCCGGCCAGGATTGCCGTCGCGCGGTCGACCTCCTTGGCGAAGCCCTGGAGGACGCCGGCCAGGATGACGATCTGGTCCTCGGCTTCCTTCCACTTCCGCTGCTCGATGGCCTCGCGCACGGTGGGCAGGGTCTTCACCCCGTAGCCGGTGTAGAAGCCGGGGGCGTAGATGTGGTGGACGTACCATGGCCGGCCGGGCAGGCCCTCGCGCCGGGTCAGGGCGCGCTCGGTCTTCATCAGGATCTCGTCGAGCCGCTTCCGTTCGGCGGCTGCAAGGGGCTTGCCGCCCGACTCCCTGGCGTCCCGCGCCCGTTCCCAGGCCCGGGTGCTCGTCTCCAGCGCCGCCAGGGCGTTGCGCAGCGGCGCGAAGTTGAGGAAGGGCACAGGGTCGAGCGGCTTCGGCGCCACCCAGGTCTGGGTCGGGTCGTCGACCGCCTGGTAGGCCTTGTCCTCGAGGCGCCGGTTGCGCTCCTCCGCCTCGCCCCGCAGATCGTCCGCCAGCTTCACGACCTCGTCGGCATAGCGCGCAACCGTGGCATTGAAACGGCTGAGGTCGAAGGGCAGGACGTCGGCGTCGGCGAGGCGCAGGACGAGCCGCCCCGCGGTCTTGGCCAGGGCGACCCCGTACTCGAATTTCGGGTCCATGAACCGGACATAGTGGTCGAAGGTGTCGTAGATCGAATGGTACTGCCCGTATTCGTCCTCGCCGCCGTAGCCGAGGTTGATCGAGGCGATCCCGAGGTGCTGCAGGAACGGCGTGTAGTCCGATCCCGAGCCCAGCGGATAGATGCGGAACGACTGGCTCGACCGCGCCTCCCGGCGCTCTTCGGGGGAGCCGAAGAGAACGACGGCCGCCCTGGTGCGGTCGGCCACGCTGATCCCCTTCTCCGGATCGGTCACATCGCGGGCCACCTGGTTGACCAGCAGCTCCAGGGTGTGCGAGCCGCCGATGTCGAGGAAGCCGCGGGAGTTGGAGTCCGAGTTGATGTAGGCGACGGCGTGCTCGCGCAGCAGGTCGGCGTGGGTCTCGGCCCATTCGACCGAGCCGAGCAGGCCGGGCTCCTCGGCGTCCCAGGCGGCGTAGACGATGGTCCGCCGTGGACGCCAGCCGCTCTTGGCGAGCTCGCCCACGGCCCGGGCTTCTTCCAGAAGAGCGACCATGCCGCTGATCGGGTCGGTGGCGCCGTTGACCCAGCCGTCGTGGTGGTTGCCGCGCACGATCCACTGATCCGGGAGCTCGGAGCCCTGGAGCCGGGCGATGACGTCGTAGGCGGGCACCTGCTTCCAGTCGAACTCCAATTTCAGATGGACCCGGGCCGGGCCGGGGCCCAGCCGGTAGGGGACGGGCAGCGCGCCGCGCCAGTCCTGTGGCGCCATGGGGCCGCCGAGGGCCTGGAGCAGCGGCAGGGCGTCGGCGTAGGAGATCGGCAGCACCGGGATCCTGGTGATGGTCGTCGCTTCCTGCAAGGAAAGCCTTTTGGCATCCTGAGTCGAGCCAACCCCAGGGGTCTGGGGATCGCCGGGATGGATCGGCATGTCGGCCACCGATCCCCGCTGGGCGCCGCGGTCGGGCCGCCAGCCGCCCTTGGGATATGGTTCGCCCTGCAGGTAGCCGTCCTCCCGCGGGTCGGAGTAGATGATGCAGCCGATGGCGCCGTGCTCGGCGGCCACTTTGGGCTTGATGCCGCGCCAGGAGCCGCCGTACCGGGCCAGCACGATCTTGCCGCGGACGTCGACGCCGCGGCGCTCGAGCTCCTCGTAGTCCGCCGGCACGCCCCAGTTGACGAAGACCAGGTCGCCGGTGACGTCGCCGTCCCGCGAGTAGGCGTTGAAGATCGGAAGCTGCTCGGCGGTCTGGCCCGAGGTGGAATCGCCGGCGACCGGCGGCTCGGAGAGCGACGCCTGGAACCGGGTCGGGGCGACCATTTCGAGGACCCGCACCTTGGGGGTGGGGAAGAGGACCTGGAACTCTTCGATGCTGGTGTCGTAGCCCCAGGAGCGGAAGAGCGACGCCATGAATTCGGCGTTCTCCTTGCCCCAGGGAGACCCCGCGTGGTGGGGATGGGCGGACAGCCGCCGCATCCATTCCCGGAGGTTGTCGGGCTTCAGGGTGGCGTCGAAACGGGCCTCGCGGGCGCGCTGGTCGGCGGCGCGCTCGGCGCTGAAGCCGAGCAGCGGGGTATTTTCCGGGGTTCCCAGGGTGCCAGCTCCGGATGCCGGCGGCGCCGCGGCCACCGCCGCTGCCAGGGTCAAGGCCAGGACGAGCAGGACGAATCGGGGTTTCCGGGACAACGAAGACATCTGAGGCAACTGAGGCATTTGAAGGCGGCTCCTCGGCCGCGATACGCGGCCGGTCGAAAAAAGTTGCCGGGATTCTACCGGAGCGTCTCAGCGGGTGTTTGGGAAATTCCTGCGCGAGCCCCGGTCCCTCACCCCCGGCCCCTCTCCCATCCGCACTCACACCCGCCCGGGAGAGGGGAGCCCCCACTCAGGAGCTTCCTGATCATGCATTTCTCCCCTCTCCCGGGGGAAGGGTGTGCGGATGGGAGAGGGGCCGGGGGTGAGGGACCAAAGCGACGCCCCCAGCAGAATTTTCCAAACACCCTCTCAGCGGATATATCTTTCCAGTTGTGAAGGACCACAGCGACGAGCCGTTCCGCTCCGGCCCCGGCCTCAGCGCGGAGAGTCTGCGCTGGGCCATCGGGCTCTTCTGCGCCTTCGTCGGTGCCTTCGTCCTGGTGGCCCCGCACCGTTTCGCCGGGCCGGCCTACCAGGTCCTCCTCCCCTACCGGGGTCTCTGGGGGGGCACGGCGCTCGCCGCCGGCGTGGCGCTGCTCTCGGTAGCCGTCCTCCGGCCCGGGCGGATCGCGACCGCCTTCGCCCACGTCCTGGCCGGCGGGACCCTGCTGGCCCTGGCCGCCAGCCTGAGCCAGACGGGGATCTGGACGGGATTCATCTTCCACCTGATCCTGGGCACGGGGACCGTGGTCGCCGGCCTGGTGGCGCCCGTGCGACCGCTGCGGGAGCCCGCCGCCGACCTGTTCGCCCTGCTGATGGGATCGATCGCCGCGGTGAGCGGCCTCCTCATGCTCCTGCTGCCGCGGATGTTCGGAGCCTACTTCGACGTCCACCGGGGCGGGCTGGCGGAGCTGGGGGTGGTCCTCTTGCTCGGCGGAGTCCTCCTCGGGGTTGCTCACCTGCGCCCTGCGGCCCCTCGCCGGCTGCTCTGGACCGCCCACGTGATCACGGGCGCGGCCTATGCCTGGTATGGGCTGGCCTTCTCCCTGCCCCGCCGCTCGTGGACCGGGCTTGCCGGATCGCTCGGCCTGGGCCTCGGCCTTGCCCTGCTCCCCTGGCTGTCGCGCGGTCTGGGCAAGATCGACACCGCGGCGTTGCGTACCCGCCTCGCCCTCGTCCTGGCGACCGCCACGTCCCTCGCCCTCATCCTCACGGCGGCCGTCGCCACCAACCAGGAGGAGCGGCTCGCCATCGCACAGGTGACCGAAACCCGCCAGGTCGAGGCGCAGGCGATCGCGCGCAACGTCGCCGACTACATCCAACTCAGCGCGGCCCGTGCCGCGACGATCGCCGCCGTGGCCGGCCGCGTGCCGCCGTCCACCGCGGCCGTGCATGACTTCCTCGGCCGGACGCTCGAGGTCTATCCCGATCTCGAGGCGCTGGTCCGGCTCGATCCGGCAGGCCGGGTCGTGGCCGCCCGGGGAGCGGTCGACCTCAGCGCGGTCCGCTGGCCCGAGGTCGCAGCGGGCGCCCAGGACAACGACCGCGTCGTCGTGCAGCTCGCCCACGTGCCCGGCAAGAGGCGCCTGCGCATCCTCCTCTGCGCGCCGGTGCGAGGGCTCGACAACCGTCCCGCGGGCGTGCTGGTGGGCGTCGTCGACGCCGAAGCGCTGGAGCGGCGGATCGAGAGGCCCCGCTCGAACACCTACCTGGCGGACGGTCACGGGCAGACGATCGCCAGCAGCGAGAAGGCGCCGCTTGCCAGGCGGGGACCGCGGCTGCCTACGGACTGGGACGCGCGGGTCTTCCGCGGCGAGAAGCCCTCGCCGGCCGGACGCCTCGCCGCCTATGCCCAGGTCCCGTACATCGGCTGGGCCGTGGCCGTCGATATGCCGCGGCAGGCCGCGCTCGCGGGGGTCCGCAGGGGGCGGGATCTCGCTTTCCTTTTGCTCCTCGCGGTCGTGCCCGTGGCCGTCGCCGGCGGCATCTTCGCGGCGCGGCGGATCGCCCACCCGCTCGGCACCCTGGCCGACGCCGTGAGCCAGATGACCGCGGGCAATCCCGCGGCACCGCTCGGCAGCAGCGACATCTCCGAGGTATGCCGCCTCTCCGCCGCCTTCGGCGAGATGCGCAACCGCCTGGCCGAACGCACCCGCGAGAGCGAGCGGCTGGCGGCCGAGCTGCGCGCCCGCGCCGAGGCGCTGGCCGAGTCCGACCGCCGCAAGGACGAGTTCCTGGCCATGCTCGCCCACGAGCTGCGCAACCCCCTGGGCGCCATCGCCAACGCCGCCTACCTGCTCGATCAGGCCGGTCCGCTCACCCCGACCCAGGAGCGCGCCGTGGGCATCATCCAGCGCCAGATCCAGCACCTCGGCCGGCTGGTCGACGACCTGCTGGACGTCTCCCGCATCACCCGCGGCAAAGTGGAGCTGCGGCGCCAGCCCCTCGACCTGAGCGAAGTGGTGCAGCATGCCGTGGAGAAGCTCGCGCCCGGTGCTCGAAGCCCAGCGGCACCAACTGCGGCTCGACCTCCCGCCGCAGCCCCTGCCGGTCGACGGCGACAACACCCGCCTCGAGCAGGTGGTGGGCAACCTCCTGCGCAACGCCGCCAAGTACACAGACCCGGGCGGCCGGATCGACGTCTTCGTCTTCGCCGACCAGGGCGAGGCCGTGCTGTGCGTCCGCGACGACGGCAAAGGGATCGCGCCGGAGCTCCTGCCGCGGGTCTTCGATCTCTTCGTCCAGGGCGATCAGGGGCTGGACCGCACCGGCGCCGGCCTCGGCATTGGCTTGACCCTCGTGCGCAGCCTCGTCGAGATGCACGGCGGCCGGGTCACCGCCCGCAGCGAAGGGGAGGGAAGGGGAAGCGAGTTCGAGGTGCGGCTGCCGATGAGCCCGCCCGGGCATGAATACCCGGGCTAGGAACAGCGCCGGGTGAACCCGGCTTCAAGCCCCATTCATGGGGCGCTGTTCCTAGCCCGGCGATTCATCGCCGGGCTTGTGCGGTGAGCCTTCCACCTTTTCTCCTCTGGAGCAAGGAGGGTCAGATGGGGAAAGTAGGTGCGGTAGCGGCGAGCATCCCGAGTCACGAGGGGCAGTCCTGTGATGGCCGCATGGGCGCCGATGTAGAAATCGGGCAAGGGCGAACGACGTGACCCACCCCGGCGCCGATAGGCGAGAAAACATTTACCGGCAAGGAAGGCGGCCTCCCAAGGCAGCGGGTCCCGGCGGAACGAATCCGCAGGGAGGATCTCGTCGAGATCCTCGATGCGCTCGAACCCGACTGAAACCTCCGCGTAGATGATCGGATTAATGACCAGGATACCGTTCTCGGCACAGCGGGCGAGCATGGAGGAAGACCACTCCCCCCACTGAGGATTATCGGTCACTACATCGAGGATTACATTGCTGTCGACGAGAACGCCGCTCAGTTTTCCTGGCGTGTCAGAGCCATGATCTCCCCGGTGCTCATCCCCGATGTGGCCCGCCCCCGCATCCGGTCCAACAGCCTCTGTCCCCGACCTCCGGCTGATGTCTCCGCACGGATGATCCGGACGGCGTTGCCTTCCACCTCGAAGCGCACCTCGGTGTGAGGCAAGAATCCCAGGCGCTCTCGGATTTCGACGGGAATTGTGACCTGCCCCTTGCTGGTAATGCGCATCTGTCCTCCCGAAGCCGGAGTCATACCACGGACTCAGACACGGCCTACTGTGCGCCTGTTTCATCCTGCTTGGCTCCTATAATCCCGGGGAGCCGCATGCCGTCCTTCCTCGCCCGCCGCCGACGCATCCTCTTCCCTCCCGCGAGTTGGGCCTCGCCCGAGGGCGTGATCGCGGTGGGGGGACGGCCCGATGCCGCGACCCTGAAGGAGGCGTATGGGCGGGGGATCTTCCCCTGGCCGCACGCGGGGGTGCCGCTCCTCTGGTTCTGCCCCGACCCGCGCTTCGTCCTGGTGCCGGAGGAGACCCACGTCTCCCGCTCGCTGCGCAAGGAGATGCGCCGCGGCGCCTTCGAGGTCAGGGCGGACACGGCCTTCCGCGAGGTCATGCAGGCCTGTGCCCGCAAGCCCCGTCCGGGCCAGGACGGCACCTGGATCTCCAGGGACATGATCTCCGGCTACACCGCCCTGCACAAGGAAGGGCTCGCCCACTCCATCGAGGCCTGGCAGGACGGCAAGCTCGCCGGCGGCCTCTACGGCATCTCCCTGGGATCGGTCTTCTTCGGCGAATCGATGGTCGCGGAGGTCCCCAACGCCTCGAAGGTCGCCTTCGCCACCCTGGTCGCCAACCTCATGTGCTGGGGCTTCGACCTGGTGGACTGCCAGAGCTACACCGAGCACCTCGCCAGCTTCGGTGCCGTGGAGTGGCCGCGGTCCCGCTTCCTCACGCTGCTCGAGCGCGCGATGCGCCAGCCGACGCGGCAGGGGCCCTGGACCCTGGAGGTCGGACCGGCCGAGGCGGCGGAGATGTTGCGGGAGAGCTGACCCGGCGCCGTTCCTATCCCGGCCGCCGCGCCAGGTAGAGGATGTGGGCATGGGGATAGCCGGCGCCGAGGTCGATCGCCTCGAAACGATCGAAGCCGAGGCGTTCGAGGCGGGCGCGGACCTGCTCGCGGGTCTCGTAGCTGAAGGCATCCCCCAGGGTCATCCCGAGGAGGTCCGCAATCCGCTCCTGGGTGCGGTTCCACATGCCCTTGAGGCGGTGCTCGGGGTCGATCTCCTTCAACAGGAAGATCCCTCCCGGAGCCAGCCGGTCGAAGGCCGTCCGGAGGATCGCTTCCCAGCCGGAGATCGGCACGCGGCAGAGGACGTCGAAGACCGTCACGGCGTTGAACTCCCCCGAGACCGCGTCGCCGTAGCCCGACACGAAGCCGATGCTTGGATGCCGGAAGGTGGACAGGACTTTCTGCAGATCCGGCTCGACGGCGACCACCCGCGCGGCACGATGCTCGACGGCGAGACGCGCGAAGGTGCCATGCCCGGCGCCGAGGTCGAGGACGCGCGCTCCCGGCGGCAGGAAGTCGAGAACCCGCAGGAAGGGGCAGGTGAGGAACCGCCCGAGGACGTGGGCGCGGGCCGGCAGCGGCGCTCCTGCAGACGCACGGCGGATCAGGGAGAAAGCGTCGACGAACCCAATTGGCATGCGGAGAGGATATAATCCGCGCCTCTCGTCCCGCTATGCAGGCCTCGACACGTCCGCTCTTCGCACGGGTGCGCCCGTCTCCGGCCGCGATCCTCGGTTTCTTCGCGGTGGCCGCGGTACGCCTGCTCACCCTCCCGCGGAGCCTCTGGGAGTGGGACGAGATCCTCTTCGTCCGGGGCATCCTGCACTTCGACCCCCTCCACCACAGCCCGCACCCGCCGGGCTATCCGCTCCTCATCGGCCTGGGCAAGCTGGTCAATATGCTCGTGGGCGATCCGTTCGTCAGCCTCGTGGCCCTCAACGTGATCGCATCGCTGGTTTCCTATGCCGCGCTCGTCTCGGCCTTCCGCCGCTTCGCCCTCCCTGCGGACCAGGTGCCGGCAGAGAGAATGCCGGTGGAGAGGATGGCGGCAGCCGAGCGGGCCGCGGTGGCGGGAGCCCTGCTCTTCCACTTCATGCCTTCGATGCTGGTCTACGGTCCGCTGGCGCTGTCCGACGGGCCGGCGCTGATGTTCCTGTCGCTCGCCCTGGCCGCTGCCGCGCGCCTGCCGGAGAGCGCTTCGCTGCGTCCGGCGCTCGCCCTCGGAGTCTTCGCTTCGGCGGCGATCGGCTGCCGGCCGCAGCTCTGCCTCTCGGTCCTGCCCATGACGGCGGCGGCTCTCTGGCTCGCCCCGAGCCGGCGGCGGATCGCCACGGCGATCGGCGCCATCTCCGCCTTTACGGCCGTCTCGCTGCTCTGGTTCGTCCCTCTGGTCTCCGCGGTGGGCGGCGTCTCCGGCCTCCTGGCGCTGCTCGGCAAGCAGGCCGGGCTCGTCGTGACCTACGATGCGGACCTCCCCCGGGCGGGCCGGTCGGCGATCCGGATCGCGTCCCGTTTCGTGGCTCATCCCTGGGGGGACCGCTGGACGTCGCTGCCGGTGCTCGCCCTGGCGGCGGTCGGCTCCGTCCTCCTGATCCGCAACCGGCGCGTCCTGCCGCTCGCCGTCCTGACGGCGATCGAGCTGGCGTTCTGTCTCCTGGTCATGAACCCCGACGACGGCGTCCGCTATGCGCTGCCGGCCCTGCTCGGAGTCGCGTTTGCCGCCGGAATCGGATGCGAGGCTCTGGCGCGGCGTCTCCGGGTGCCGGCCACGGCTTACGGGGCTACCGCGCTGATCGCCGCCGGCTGCGTGGCGTTCGCCTGGCCCCTCCTCGTGGCCCGGACCACGACCGACTCGCCGCCGGCGCAGGCGGCACGCTGGATCCGGGAGTCGGCTCCCGCCGGCACGGTGGTCCTGGTCGACAAAGACCTCGCCGCACATGCCTCCTATCTCATCCCTCGGCGCACCCGCTACCCGGTGGAGGAAGGGCTCCAACGCCATCCCGGCCGGCGGGGCATGCCGGCCTTCCTCTACGGGGATGGGACGAGCGGCTGGGAGGGGGCGCTGACGTTTCAGTGGCCGGCGAGCGATGCGTACGGCAAGCTCACCCGCGGCCTCTACCGTGTGGTCACGGTGAGCCCGGTTCCGCCCCGCCGGCGCTATCAGGCGGTGCGCGGAGTCCACGACTACGAGCCCACCGTCCGGGAGCGCGGCTGGCGATGGATGGAGCCCGAGGCCGTGATCCGCGTCTTCCCGCATGGGAACCGTGCCGTCGCCCTGACGCTGGGCCTGTCCAAGCTGGCACCCTGGCCGTCCGTCCGGGTCGATCTCTCGGTGGACGGGGCCTCCGGCGCCTCCGTGGAGGTCCGGCGCGGAGAGCAGCAGCGGCTCGTGCTGCCGCTCCCCGCCGCCGAGACAGTGGACATCTCGTTCCGGTCGAGCGCATCCTTCGTGCCGGCGGAGGCCGGTCTCAACGCCGCCGACCGGCGCCGACTGGCCGTGCAGCTCCTCGACGTGGAGCAGCTCGACCGCTGAGGTGATGCCATCATGCCAAGGCCGTGGTCCGTCTCGCTCGTCATCCCGATGTTCAACGAAGAGGAGAGCATCGAGCACGCCCTCGACTGCGCTGTCGCGGCGCTCGAAGCCTATGGCGGCGACTACGAGGTCCTCATCGTGGACGATGCATCGACCGACCGCTCGCCCGAGATCGTCCGCCGCAGGGCCGCGGCCGATCCGCGCATCCGCCTGCTGCAGCACGAGGTCAACCGCAAGCTGGGCGCGACCCTCCGCACCGGCTATGCAGCGGTCGCCAAGGACCTGGCCCTCTACATGGACGCCGACCTGCCGTTCGATCCGCACGACCTGATCCGGGCGATCCGGGCGCTGGACGTCACGCGGGCCGACCTCATCGCGGGCTACCGGCTCGACCGTACCGCCGAGGGCTTCCGGCGGACGGTCTACTCCTATTTCTACAACACCCTGATCGGCCTCCTCTTCGGCTGGCCGCACCGCGACATCAATTTCTCCTTCAAGCTGATGCGCCGCGAGGTGCTGGAGGCGGTCGAGCTGCGGTCGGAGGGCTCGCTCATCGACGCCGAGCTGATCGTCAAGGCGAAGAACCTCGGCTTCGTGATCCAGCAGCTCGGCCTCGACTACTTCCCCCGGACGCGCGGCCGATCGACCCTCTCCTCGCCGGCGGTGATCCTCAAGATCTTCCGCGAGCTGGTCCGCCTCTACCCCGAGATGCGCCACCCGCGGCGCCGGGAGCAGCCCGACGCTACGTCACCTACCGCGCCCGCGGCCAGCCCGTCGCGCTCTTGAAAAAGCTGATCGTCACCGCCGACGACGTGGGCCTGCACCCCGGCATGACGCGCGGGGCCCTGGCGGCGCACGACGGCGGGATCGTCACGGCGGTGAGCGTGGCCGCCAACGGCCGCGCCTTCGAGGACGCCGTTGACAGGCTGCGCGACCGGTCCGGGCTCAATGGGCTGGACGTGGGCATCCACCTGGTCCTCGTGGAGGAACGCCCGCTCGCGCCGCCGGACGAGGTCCGCTCGCTCCTGGGCCCGAACGGCGCCTTCCTGCCCGGCTTCCGGGCCTTCGCCACACGCTACTTTCTGGGCGGCGTCGACTCGGTGCAGGTCGAAACCGAGCTGCGCCGGCAGATCGAGAGGCTGCTCGCCACCGGCCTGCGGGTCGTCCACGCCAACAGCCATCAGCACCTGCACGTGCTGCCGAAGGTCTTCGAGGTGGTCCTCCGCCTGACCGCAGAGCACGGCATCCCCTACGTCCGGCTGCCGAACGAGCCGGCGGTCTCGGGGGCCTGGAGCCTCCGGTCGGCCCAGCTCGCCGTCCTCAACCACTTCGGGAGGCGAGCCCGGCGCCGGTGGGAGAGCGCCCGCCGGCCGGCCGCCCCGGAGCGGACGATCGGCGTCCTGGAGGCTGGGCATCTCACCGTCGAGAGGCTGCGGCGCAGCCTGGAGGGCGCCGGCCACCTCACCGAATTCGTCTGCCATCCGGGGCTGGGCGGGGATGCGCTCGCCGCCGAGTATGCTTGGGGCTACGGCTGGGACGAGGAGACGGCGGCGCTGTGCGATCCGCGCCTGCCGGAGCTGCTGCGGGAGGCGGGGATCGAGTTGACCTCCTTCTCCCGGCTGCCTGCCGGGGAGGTGAACCCTTGAGGCGATGGCTCCTTATCCTGCCGGCCGCCCTGCTGACGGCCTGCCTGGGAGGATGGCTGCTCTGGGACTCGCTGAGCTTTACCGTGAGCCACTACGATCCGGTCACCGGAAGGGAGAGAGGCTGCTACACCGTCCTGGAGACCTGGGCCGGTGTGCGAGCACCCTCATTTCTGCGCAAGCTGGAGATGTTCATGGGCGCCGGCTCGGTCGGGATCGCGCTCTTCTGGCTTCAACGGCGTCCAGCGCCCTGATGTCAGCTCGGCAGCGAGCAACCCGGCCACTGCACGGTGACCGTCGCGGCCGAAGTGGCAGAAATCGAGGTACCACTCGGGATGCCGGCCCAGGACCGCACCCGCATCCACGGCGCGGACGCCATACCGTGCCGCGACCTCCAGGGTGATCGCGCGGTAGTCCTGCTGGGACAGGATGGGATATCCCCCGGTAACGGAATAGAAGGTCCGGGGGCTGACCCGGACCGCGGCTGCTTCCTGTCGACGGCCGGCCCGATCGTAGAGTGCGGCGAGCTGGAGCCGGGCGGCATCCGAGAACTTGTCGTCGTCGTCCAGGATCGCGGCGCGCAGTGCCCGCTCGGCCTCTGCCAGGCGCCCCGCCTTCAGACCCCGCACGCCATTGTCGAGCTTCCCGGGTGTCGGCCGGGTTGTCGTCCAGGAGGAGGAAGACGAGCCGGATCCCGTGCTCGGCGCAGTACCGGGCCGCGGCTTCGAGATTTCTGCGGAAGCTCGCCGGTGAGACCCGCGGGAGGACAGTGCCGAGATCGAGAGGCTTCTCTACGGCGCCGGGCTCGCCCGAAGGATGTCCCCCGAGGAGGTCCACGAGCGCAAGCGAGCCCGCCAAGCGGGCCCAGGAGGCCCGGCGCGCCAGCCGCCGGAAGCGATCCTCGCCGTCCACCTCCTCGGGGCGCAGCACGTAGCGGCGATCGTTGAAGCCGAAGGCAAAGACGACGACGTCGGGACGGAAGCGCGGAGCGTCGATCTCCAGGAAGGCCCGGCCCTGGAAAGACGAGTATCCGGGGACCCCCCGGTTGATCACCTCGAAGCCGGGCAGGCTGCGGTCGAGGACCTCCCCATAGGTCTCCTCCGTCGAAACACCGTTGCCGAAGGTGCGCGAATCGCCGAGCAGCAGGACCAGCCGCTTGCCTGCCCGCTCTTCCGGCGTGGCGGCAGCCGAGTCCACAGTGAAGAGGCCATTCTCATCGAGCGTGCGCTCGGCATCGAAGGCCGTGCCGCGGAACTCCGGCCGATTGCGCCAGCCGAGTTGGGCGGAATGCTCCATCCACTCCAGCCCGGTAGGAGGCCGGGGCTGCTGCACCAGCCGTGCAACACCTTCCAGGACTGCGCAAAGGGCCAGAGCCAGGAGAAGGCCCAGAGCGATGCGGCGGCTCATCCGGGGATTCTAGCTTCCCACTACCACCACGAATTCCCCCTTGAGCGCCTGCCTGCCCTTCAGCTCTTCAAGGACCTCCGAGAGCTTCCCCCGCAGCACCTCCTCGTGCATCTTGGTCAGCTCCCGGGCGACGGCGACCGGCCGGTCCCCAAGCTCCGTGAGGGCATCCGCCAGGCTGGCAAGGAGGCGGTGGGGGGACTCGAAGAGGATCAGGGTGTGGCCCAGCTCGGCCCAACCTTTGTAGAAGTTGCGCCGCTTGCCGGACTTGGGAGGAGGGAAGCCGGCAAAGGTGAAGGGGTACGGCGGGAGGCCCGAGGCGACCAACGCCGTGAGGAGCGCCGACGGGCCGGGGATGGCCTCGACGCGGATGCTTCGCGCCGCGGCCTCGCGGACCAGGAGGAAGCCTGGATCGGAGAGCAGAGGGGTCCCGGCGTCGCTCGCCACCGCGATCGTCTTCCCCTCCTCCAGATCGGCAAGGAGACGAGGGAGGCGTTGCCGCTCGTTGTGCTCGTGGAGGGAGACAAGCGGCTTCCTGATCCCGAAATGGGCCAGGAGGCGGCCCGTGTGACGGGTGTCCTCACAGGCGACGAGGTCGGCCTCCTCGAAGGCGGCACGCCCGCGTGGAGACAGGTCGTCCAGGTTGCCGATCGGCGTCGCGACCACAAGGAGCTTGCCGGCCATGCTGCGAGCAGGATAGGACGATTGGCCCCGCCTGCGCCAGGACTTTCCAAAACCCCCTCGGAGGGACCATGGTCCGCGTGACACGGACCACGAAAGCTCTCCCAGGTTGGACGCTTTACGAGCTCGCAGGTAGACTCTCTGGGCTTCTTTCTCCAAACAGCATTGGAGCTGGCCCCTCACCCCCGGGCCGCTGCGAGCACCGCCTCGACCAGCTCCGCGGCGACCCGGGGTCCGCGATCTTCCCGGTCGTGCTCGGGGTCGTAGGCGGTCAGCGACACCGCGGCGATCTCGAACCGCTCCCCCACCTCCAGCACCACTTCGACCGCCTCCGGGAGGCTCAGACCTCCCGGAACGGAGAAGACGTTGGCCTTCAGCTCGGTGGGATCGAGCACGTCCAGGTCGATGTGCAGGTAGGCCAGAGGCCGGCGCCCCGCAATCTCTTCCAGAGGATGGGCCAGCGCCATGGCCACGCCGTCCTGCCGCAGGGCGTCGACGCCCACCCGGCGCACCTGCGAGAAGTCGAGCCGGTGCTCCTCCTCGACGTCCAGGTCGCGCGCGCCGACGAGGACCACGTCCTGCTCGGCCACCGGGCTGAACCCCGGGACCGTGGCGGCCAGCGCGCGCCAGCAGCCGCCGGTGACGATCGACAGCGACATGCCGTCGAAGAACCCCGACGGCGACGTCTCGGGCGTGTTGAAGTCGCCGTGCGCATCGAGCCAGACCACGCCGGTCGCACCCGGCGACACCGCGCCGAGGACGCCCACCGAGACATTGCAGTTGCCGGAGAGCACGATCGGCAGCCGTCCGTCGGCGCGGGCCGCCGAGACCCGCCGGGAGAGGAGCCGCTGGATCTCGACCGCGGACCCGACCTCCACGGAAAATCCTTCGCCGAGGTGGATCGGGACGAGCTCGACGTCATGCCCCTTGCGCCCGAGCTGCTCGATCAACCCCCGATCGACCAGATGGAGAGGCCCCTTGCCCGCCCGCTCTCCGTAGCGCCCTGAATCGTACGGCACCTGAAAGACCGCCAGCCGCATCCCGCACCTCCCTTTTCCTTTTGCGCACGCGTGCGAAGGCTAAGAGGGTATCTTAAAAGTCGTGCGGCGGCGCGCAGAGCCCTCACCCCCGGCGCCTCTCCCATCCGCACTCCCTTCCCCCGGGAGAGGGGGGAAATACACTCTCAGGAAGCTTCTGGGTGGGGGCTCCCCTCTCCCGGGCGGGTGTGAGTGCGGATGGGAGGGGTCGGGGGTGAGGGCTCTCACCCTGCCTCGCGCTCCATGGCAACCTCGGCCTCGAGGCTCTCCTTGTCACGGAAGACAGTGGCGACCGCGGCGGTGCGGCCGTTGGAACGGAACGTCACGACGGCGCTGCGCTCGGCCACTGATCCGCTCACCTCGATGTCGTCCCATTTCGGCGCGTGGCCGACGTAGTTGATCGCCACGTCGTAATGCTGGCTCCAGAAGAACGGAACGGCATCGAAGCGCTCGCCCCGGCCCAGGAGGTTGCGCGCCGCCGTCTGGCCCTGGCGCTCGGCCACCACCCAGTGCTCGACGCGGATGCGCTCCCCCGAGCGAGGGTCGGGCCAGCGCGCGATGTCTCCCACCGCCCAGACTCCCGGAGCGCTGGCGCGCAGGAGCTCGTCGACCATGACGCCGTTGTCCACGGCAAGGCCGGCCGCTTCGGCGAGAGCGACGCGCGGGCGCACGCCGACGCCGACGACCACCAGGTCCGCCGACAGGCTCTCGCCGCTCTCCAGGCGCACCTCCGTGCCCGTGATGGCCGCCGGCTTGGTCCCCAGCTTGAAGACGACGCCGTGCTCCTCGTGGAGGCCGCGGATGAAGTCGCCGAGCTGCGGCCCCATCACCCGGCCCAGAGGCCGCTCGTCCGGAGCCACGACCGTGACCTCCAGACCGCGGGCGCGCAGCGACGCCGCCACCTCGAGGCCGATGAAGCTCGCGCCGACGACCACCGCCCGTTTCGCTCCCTCGGCCTTGGCGATGATCGCCCGGCTGTCCGCCAGCGAGCGCAGGAGGTGGACGTGGGGAAGGTCGGCCCCGGGAATCGACAAGCGGACCGGCTCGGCTCCGGTGGCGAGGACCAGGGCGCCCCAGCCCAGCGTGCGGCCGTCCTCCAGAGCCACGGTCTTCCCTGCAAGATCGATCGACTTCACACCGCTGCCGAGCATCAGCTCGATCCGCTGCTCGTCATAGAAATCGCGCGGACGGAGGGGGATCCAGTCCTCCGGAGCATTGCCGGCGAGATAGTCCTTGGACAGATTGGGCCGGTCGTAGGGGGTGTCCGGCTCCGGGCCGACCATCACGATCCGGCCGCTGTACCCTTCCTTGCGCAGCGTCTCCGCAAGCGCGTTGCCGGCCCCCCCGGCGCCGACGATCACGACGGGATCCGGCACCTCTCCCTGGGGCGCCGGCCTGTGCGGACGCACCTCCACCTTGTCGCGCACGAACACCCGGTCCCCTTCACGATCCACCCGAAAACAGGCCACCGGGTTGAGAGCGGGAGCGCGTACCGCCTCCCCTGTACGCAGGCTGAAACATGCATGGTGCCAGGGGCAGCGCACCGTGTCGTCCACCACCAGCCCCTCGCCCAGAGGCCCGCCGTAGTGCGTGCACTGAGCGCCGATCGCGAAGATGTCCTCGCCGCGGCGCACCACCAACACCGCCTCGCCGCCGCTGTGCCCCACGACCTGCCCACCCTCCGGCAGGTCCGACTGCGGAATCCCCTGGCTCAGATCCGGTCCCGAAAGCTGTGTCTCGCCACCCATGGTGCCCTCCTTTCGCTCGCGCGAAGATCTTACGCCCGTCTCTTCAGAGTGCCGAGGGCTGGGCGGCGTTACCGCCAAATCCTCACGGCCTGGAAGCCGGCACCACGGTCACCTCCCCGAACCTGCCCGTGGAAGGCTCTGGCGGGGGCGGCGCCAGCAATGCCTTGAGCTCGGCGACGAGTTGGACGATTTTGGCCCTCCTGCCCGGGCCGATCGTGCGCCACGTGTCGATCGCTTCCAATGTCTCGCGAGCGGGCGCGGTCAGCGTCGGCCTGGGGCATGACGGGCATGCAGGGCATTCCGGGCACGGCTGAGGGGGCGGACAGATGCGCTCGGGCGGACAGGTCGGACAGACCGGCGCAGGCGGGCATTCAGGCCGCACCGGTGACTCTGGAAAGAGCCGCGCATCCATTGCATCCAGCTCTTCGAACGCCCCACAGATCGCAAACAGGTCGAGCGTGTCCTGAATCCCCAGCTTCCAGGTTGCGTTTCCGGTGATCCCATAGGGATTGGAGGGATGGCGCACAACGCGCTCGGCAATCTGGGAGATGCGGGTCGCCTGCTCCTCGACCCGCCAGCCGGTATGGGCGCCGGCTCCGGCGCCATACCGTGCATCCTGCTCTGCCGGCAGAGCTCGCACGATCGGCTGATCCGGCCGGAACAGGCCGGTGCGCGGCGTCAAGCCGGGCTGCCCGTACCAACAGGCCCGGGCCAGACCACGCGCGAAGAGAGCCCTTCCGAAGTCTGCGTGCTGGGCACGCAGCGGAAACGCCGCCAGAAAAAGCAACGCCAAACCTGCTCCGAGTCTCTGCCAGGACATCGACGGCTCCTTCCTTGTTTGCGCTTCGAGTTGAACGACGCAAGCATATATCAGGCACGGCGGATGCCTGTTCCGCTGTGCTCGGAGCCGGCGGAGGCGGATGCCTGCCTGTCCATCCTCTATCGCCGGTTCTATCCCAGGGTGGCGGGCTGGTGCCTGCGCTTCTGCGGCGACCGGCAGGAAGCGGCGGACGTCGCCCACCGCCGGCCCTGGCGCCGGCTGCTCCGAATTGGCAGCTCCCCCTTCTGCGCCATGGCGCTCTCGCCCATTCGGCGGCACAACTAGCGCGGCGTGCATCACCACCAAGATGGCGTGCGACGCTCCACGGATGGAACGGATCACTCCGAGGATGGAGCACATCACTCCTGCCGTGGAGCACATCGCTACCGTCATGGTGCACATCACTCTTTGTGTATCATGCATCACTCCGAGAGTGGCAGGAGTGACTCCTGATGTACTCGGAGTATCGTACAGACTGGCGTGCGTGATGTGCAATCTGGCCGGAGTGATGCGGACCACGGCAGGAGTGATGTCAGCCGTGATGGACGTGAGCGCAGAATGTTCGGCAGCGTAGCTGTGCAAGGCTGCAATGCTCCCGTTCCTGGATCAGCTCTTGGAGAAGCCAGCTATTGCAGAGCACACCGTGGAGCGGCTCGGTCCAGCCTCCGCTCGCGCTGCCCGGATTGATTGCGTACCATAGCGCGAACAAGCACAACACAATCAGGTGGGAGTGCGGGAGAGAGAGGAGGCCCCTTCCGCTACAATCTTCGTGTCCCCAGGAGCACACGAATGAGCGGCCCGCGGGTCTTCATCAGCTACAGCCATCAGGACGAGACCTGGAAGAACCGGCTCGTCCGGCAGTTACGCGTCCTTGAGTTGGAGGGAGACCTCGAAGTCTGGGACGACCGGAAGATCGCAGCAGGCGACGGTTGGCGCGCCGAGATCGAGACGGCCATGGAAGATGCCCAGGCCGCTGTGCTGCTCATCTCGGCCGACTTCCTGACCTCGGACTTCATCCGCGGCACGGAGGTGCCTAGCCTCCTCCAACGCCGGGCACAGGATGGCCTGCGGATCATCCCACTCATCATCCACCCGTGCCCGTGGCAGGCCGTCGAGTGGATTGCGGCGACCCAGTGCCGCCCAAAGGACGGCCGGCCTCTCTCGAAGGGTCGGAAAGTCAAGGTCGAGGAGGATCTCACCGCTCTGGCCCTGGAGATTCGGGATCTATTAAGGCTGCCTTCTCCCCTCTCCCGGGGCCAGGGTGGGAGGGAGATGGGAGAGGGGCCGGGGGTGAGGACTCCCGCCACCTCGACCCCCACTCTCGACCTCGGCCGCCTGCCCATCCCCGGCGAGCACTTCGTCGGCCGTGAAGCGGAGCTCACCCGCCTCGATGCCGCCTGGGACGACCCATCCATCCACGTCCTCACCCTCGTGGCCTTCGGAGGCATCGGCAAGTCAGCGCTGGTCGCACACTGGCTGGACCGCATGGCAGCCGACAGCTGGCGCGGCGCCATGCGGGCGCTCGCCTGGTCGTTCTACAGCCAGGGGAGCAAAGACCAGAACACTTCCGCCGAGCCGTTCATCGACTACGCGCTCCGCTTCTTCGGAGATTCCGACCCCAAGGCCGGCTCCCTGCACGACCGCGGTGCCCGCCTCGCCGGTTTGATCAGGAAGGAACGCAGCCTCCTCATCCTCGACGGCATCGAGCCCCTGCAATACCCGCCGGGCCGGCAGGAGATCGAGGGCCGCCTCAAGGACCCTGGCCTCGCCGCCCTGCTCAAGAATCTGGCCTGGGCCAACCCGGGCCTCTGCGTGGTCACCACAAGGGAACGGATCGCCGACCTCGCCGGCTCCCCGAGCACGGCGCCGCAGGTCCATTTGGAGGAATTAGGCCTGGACGCGGCCGTGGACCTGCTCCGCAAGCTGGGTGTGGACGGACGAGAGAAAGATCTGCGCGCCGCGGCCGAGGACTTCCAGCGGCACGCCCTCACCATGACCCTTCTCGGCAACTTCCTGCGGCGGGTGCACGGCGGCGATGTCCGCAAGCGCCGCGAGATCGACCTCCATCAGGCTGATAAGAAACTAGGCGGCCACGCCTTTCGCGTGATCGAAGCCTATGCCCGCTGGCTGGGCGAGGGACCGGAGCTGGCGATCCTCCGCCTCCTCGGCCTCTTCGACCGGCCGGCCGAGGCCGCAGCCCTGAAGGCCTTGCGTGCCGCGCCGCCAATCCCCGGGCTTACCGAGCCTCTGGTAGGCCTTTCGGACGAGGACTGGCACCTGGCGGTCAGCACCCTGCGAGACCACAGCCTGCTGGCGGCGGCCGATGCGCGGGAGCCGGAGACCCTCGATGCCCATCCTCTGGTGCGCGCCTGCTTCGCGGAAGAGCTCGAGAGCCACCGCCCCGACGCCTGGCAGGAAGGCAACCGGCGCCTCTACGAGCAGCTTCGCCAGGCAGCGCCGGACCTCCCCGACAGCCTGGAAGCGATGCAGCCGCTCTACGCTGCCGTGGTCCACGGCTGCCGGGCAGGACGGCAGCAGGAGGCGATGAACGAGGTCTACTGGCGGCGGAGCCTGCGGAGGGCGGAGTTCTACAGCACGCGCAAGCTCGGAGCCTTCGGGTCGGAGCTGACGGCGCTGGCGGGGTTCTTCGATCGCCCCTGGTCGCAGCCCTCCCTCCGCCTTAGAGCAGAGTGGCAGGCGTTCGTTCTGAACGAGGCCGCCTTCGTCCTGCGCGCCCTGGGCCGCCTGGCGGAGGCGGTCGAGCCGATGGAGGCAGGGCTGGAGGCGGGCATCGCCCAGGAGAACTGGAAGCAAGCTGCCATCATCGCCAGCAACCTCAGCGAGCTGACCCTGACCCTGGGGGAGGTGCCGCGCGCCGTGGCGTTCGGTGAGCAGAGCGTCGAGCTGGCCGACCGCAGCGGCGATGCCTTCCGGCGGATGGTCAACCGAACGACATGGGCCGATGCCCTGCACCAAGCGGGCCGGTGGGAGGAGAGCGCGGCGGCCTTCCGCGAGGCCGAGACGATGCAGGCGGAGCGGCAGCCGCAGTACACCCGGCTCTACTCGCTCCAGGGTTCTCAGTACTGCGACCTGCTGCTGGGCCGGGCGGAGCCGGAGGGCGGTTCCGGGCTGGACGGGCTCGCCGGGCCGGGCTCCCGCCCACAGGAGGCCGAGCGGTTCCGCCAAGCCTGCCGGGAGGTGATGGAGCGGGCGAGGGAACTCTTTGAATGGCGTGTGCCGGGCGATTCCCTCCTCGACATCGCCCTCGACCACCTCACCCTGGGCCGCGCCCACCTCGGCCTGGCCCTGACGGCCCCCGGGGAGGACCGCACCGCCGGGCTCGCCCAGGCCGTCGAGTCCCTGAACCGTGCGGTGGACGGCCTGCGGCGGGCCGGACAGGAGGACGACCTGCCCCGCGGCCTTCTGGCCCGCGCCGCCCTTCGACGCTTCCGTTCCGACTTTACCGGCGCCAAGGCGGACCTCACCGAGGCTCTGGAGATCGCCGAGCGCGGCCCGATGCGGCTTCATGAGTGCGACGCGCACCTGGAGTGGGCGCGCCTCTGCCGGGACCAGGGGGACCTCGCCGCGGCGCGGCGGTATGTGGCGCGGGCGCGGGCGCTGGTGAACGAGACCGGGTATGTGCGGCGGGAGCGGGAGGTGGGGTGGTTGGAGGGAACCATTCCGCACCACCCAAACGGGGCGGGGTAGAGACGCCCCAGTCCGTAACCACAAAACTACCGGGTGCACACAGTCGGGGCGTCTCATGGCCTCGCCGGCGAAAACGGGTTCGTCCTCGCGCAGGAAAACACCGCCCGGGGCCGCTGTGCGCCGCCGGGACGGCCACCCGCCAGCCATTTGCGTACAGCGGGGCGGGGCCCATCTCGGCGTTCGTGGCGTGGTGCCAGCGTTGGTGGTCGCTGGGGCCGTGAGTGAGACGCCCCGACGGGCGTGCACCGGTCGTTTCGTGGTCATGGACTGGGGCGTCTCTACCGCACCGTCCGGTTACATACGGCTACGGCGCCGCACCGGAAAAACGAGCCCGGAGGGCGACATTCGGTAGCCCAGGGTGTGAACCCTGGGCGAGAGGGCTTCATCAATCAACCCGGATGCAGATCTTGCCGAAGTGCCCGCCGGCCGCCATCAGCTCGAAGGCGGCCCGGGCCTCGGCGAGCGGGACGACGCGGTCGATCACGGGCCGCAAGCGGTGCTGGGCGATGGCGCGATTCATGGCTTCGAAGCTGTCGCGGTCGCCCACCAGGATGCCCTGGACGCGCACCCGCTGCATGAAGATCAGGGTCAGCGGGATCTCCGCCGTCGTGCCCGCGAGGTTGCCGATCAGGCAGATCCGGCCGCCCATCCGCACCGCACGCAGCGACTGCTGGAGCGTGCCGGCCCCGCCCACCTCGACGACGCAGTCGACCCCCGTGCCGCCCGCCAGCTCCTTGGCCCGCGCTCCCCAGTCCGGTATGTCCTGATAATTGATCCCTTCGTCCGCGCCCAGCTCGCGGACCCGGGCGAGCTTCTCGGGGCTGCTGGAGGTGGCGATCACCCGGGCGCCCAGCAGCTTGGCGAGCTGCAGGGCGAAGATCGACACGCCCCCGGTGCCCTGGACCAGCACGGTGTCGCCGGCCGTCACGCCTCCCTCGGTGACCAGCGCGTTCCAGGCAGTGACCGCGGCGCAGGGGAGAGTCGAGGCCTCCTCGTCCGTCAGGTGCTCCGGGGTCCGCACCACCCCGTCTTCAGGGAGCACCACCCGTTCGGCGAGCATGCCGTCGAGCGGGCCACCGAGGGTCGAGCGGAGCCGTTCGCGGTCCGGCGCGCCGCAGATCCAGCGCTGGGCGAAGACGCTGCACACCCGGTCCCCCACCCGAACGCGTGTGACGCCCTCTCCTACGGCCTCGACCTCGCCGGCGCCGTCGGAACAAGGGATCAGCGGCAGCTTCTGCTTCGGGTTGTACTTCCCCTGGACCGTGAGCAGGTCGCGGTAGTTCAAGGAGACGGCGTGCACGCGGACGAGCACCTGGCCCGGCCCCGGCCGTGGGGCGGGCCGGTCGGCCAGGACCAGATGATCGAGGCCCCAGCCGTCGCGGATCTCCAGCGATTTCACCTCGTAATCCTCACGCGCTCTCCAGGGCCTTGCGCATCTTGTCGACCAGCTCGCGGGCGGTCGATTCGGAGAGCTTCCGGGCCGGCCACAGGATTCCCAGCCCCTCGTTGCCGAACTTGGGGATGATGTGGAAGTGCACGTGCATCACCACCTGGTGGGCGGCCGTGCCGTTGTTCTGGAGGATGTTGTAGTCGGTGCAGCCGGTGGCGCGCATCACAGCGCGGCAGATCCTCGGCAGCACGCGGCCGACCGCGGCGGCGGCTTCGTCGGAGAGCTGGTGAAGCTGCGCCTTGCGCTCCTTGGGGATGACCAGGGTGTGGCCGTCCGAGAGCGGGCCGATGTCGAGAAAGGCCAGGACGTGCTCGTCCTCGTACACCTTGTAGCTCGGGATGTCGCCCGAGAGGATCTTGTCGAAGATGGTGGGCTGGTGTTCGCGATGTTCGGTCATGGCCGGGTATTCTATCCGGGACCGAACGGATCATTGAAACAGCCCGCGGCCGGCCTCGCAACGACTTGGTCCGGAAGAGAAACTTTCTCTTGACAGCAGGAAGAGTTCCGCTATCGTAAAGCACGTGGACGACGTGAGCGTGGCCCCCGACCAACCTCCAAGTACCCTCGACAGCGTGGCCTTTGCGGCTGTCCGGCGCGGGTCGCTGGGCAGTGTCTTCCCTTTTGACGTCCCGACCTTCCCACCTCTGGCCCAGGCGCTCGTGGACCTCTCCAGTCCGCGGTGCCGTACGACCGGGCTAACGCGTTAGACGATCATGTTCACGGAGCCCCCAGGGGCTTTCCAACCGGGTGATCAAGCCTGGTGGGTTGTCGGCTTTCGAACCGCCGGTCGCCGGACCTCCGCCGTCGCGAATACCGCGGATACCGCGGAGCCGGATCTATCACTCCCTTCCTCCCAGAGGAGACGAGAGAAATGAAGCAGGAGGCGTTCGCCGCGGTCCTGACCGACACCCTGACGCGGCGCGAGGAGATCTGCGCCCTGTTCAACGAGGACTATGATCCCGCGCGCTGGAACGACTGGCGGTGGCAGATGCGCCATCGCCTGACCCGCCTCGATCAATTCGACAGGTTCCTCCGGTTGACCGAATCGGAGCGGCGCGGTCTGCTGCTGGCGAGCGAGAAGTTTTCCGTCGCCGTCACGCCGCACTTCGCCGCATTGATCGATCCGGAAGACCCGGGCTGTCCGCTCCGGCTCCAGGTCGTCCCCGTCGAGCGCGAGCTGGTGGTGAGCCGTGGCGATATGACCGATCCCTGCGGCGAGGACCACGCGAGCGTCGTCGAAGGGCTGGTGCACCGTTATCCCGACCGCGTGCTGTTCCTGGTGCTCGATACATGCGCGGCCTATTGCCGCTATTGCACGCGCAGCCGGCTGGTGAGCCAGGGCGAGCTCGAGCCGCTCGGCCGCCGCGTCGAGGCGGCGCTCGGCTATCTCAGAGAGCACACCGAGGTGCGCGATGTGCTCCTCTCGGGCGGCGATCCGCTGCTCATGTCGGACGCCACGCTCGATCAGCTCCTGGGCCGGCTGCGGGCCATCCCACACATCGATTTTCTGCGCATCGGCACGCGCATTCCGGGCTTCCTGCCGCAACGCATCACGCCGGAGCTGGTGTCGGTCCTGCGCAAGCACCGCGTCTGGCTCTCGGTCCACTTCTGCCACGCCCGTGAGCTGACGCCGGAGGTGGCCGAAGCCTGCGACCGGCTCGCCGACGGCGGCATCCCCCTGGGCTGCCAGACGGTGCTGCTCCAGGGCGTCAACGACTCGGCCGAAACGCTGCGCGACCTCTTCCATGGGCTGCTCAGGCTGCGCATCCGGCCCTACTACCTCTACCAGTGCGATCCGGTGGTGGGCACCGGCCACCTGCGCACATCGATCGGCACGGGCCTCGACCTGATGGCGCAGCTCCGCGGCTACACCACCGGCTACGCGGTCCCCACCTATGTCATCGACGCGCCCGGCGGCGGCGGCAAGATCCCGGTCCAACCCGAAACGATCCTCGGGCACGAGGACGGTGCCTGGGAGCTGCGCAACTGGGCCGGCGAGACCTATCAATATATCGATCCGGTCGAGCACGGCTGATGCGCCCGTTGCGTCCACTGCAGATTGCGCTGACGTACGACCTCAAGTCGGACTACCGCGCGGCGGGCTATACCGCCGAGCAGGTGATGGAGCTCGACGAGGAGGACACGATCGACGGGATCGAGGAGGCGCTGCGCGAGAACGGCCATCGGGTGGAGCGGGTGGGGCGAGGGACCGAGCTCGCGCGGCGCCTGACCGCCGGAGAACGCTGGGACCTGGTGTTCAACATCGCGGAAGGAATCCTCGGCCGCTCGCGGGAGGCCCAGGTCCCCGCTCTCTGCGAGATGTTCGACCAGCCCTATACCTTTTCAGACCCGCTGACCTGCGCGATGACGCTCGACAAGCCGCTGGCCAAACGGGTGGTGCGTGACCACGGCCTGCCCACGGCGCCATTTTCTGTGGTGGAGCGGCCGGAGGACGCGCCACGGGTGGAGCTTGCACCGCCGCTCTTCGTCAAGCCGGCGGCCGAAGGAAGCTCGAAAGGGATCTCGGCGCGCTCGCGCGTGGCAAGCCGCGACGAGCTGCATGAGGCCTGCACCGAGCTGCTGCGGACCTTCGGCCAGCCGGTGCTGGTCGAGAGCTATCTGCCGGGGCGCGAGCTGACCGTGGGGATCGTCGGCAACGGCGAGAATGCGAGGGTGGTCGGCGTCATGGAGGTCGTCTTTCAGGACGGTATGGACGGCGACTACACGGCCCTCAACAAGGCGGAGTTCCAGACCCGGGTCAACTACCAGCTTCTCGACGGCGAGCCGCTGGCCGTGCGGGTGCGCCAGGTGGCGCTCGGCGTCTACAAGGCTCTCTCCTGCCGCGACGCGGCCCGGGTGGACCTGCGCTGCGACACGGCGGGCGAGCCGTGCTTCCTGGAGGTCAACCCGCTGCCGGGCCTCCATCCGGTCACGTCGGACCTGCCGATCATGTCCCGCCTGGCAGGGATCTCCTACTCCGAGCTGCTCGGCCGGATCGTGGAGGCCGCCGCGCAGCGGTGGGGGTTGTGAAGCCCTCTCCCCCCTGGCCCCCCTCTCCCGTGCGGCCGCCAGCCCCCACCCCGAACGGGAGAGGGGGGGACGAGAACGGGGGCGGCGGTGCCCCTCTCCCGCTCGGGGTGGGGGCCGGTGGCCGCGCGGGGGAGGGGTCAGGGGAGGGGGTCCGGGTCCTGATCGCTCACAACCCGGTCACCGAAGACGACGATCCCTCGACGGCCGACGTCCTGGCCCAGGTCGAGCTGGTGGAGACGGGGCTCGCGGAGCTCGGCCTGCCGTCGGTCCGCATCGCGGTCGCCGGTCCGGCGGTCCTCGAGAGAATCCGCCCTGAGCCCGGCATGGTCGTCTTTCATCTGATCGAGGCGCCGCCGGGCGCCCCGCAGCTCCATGCGGCGCACACGGCGGCGCTGGAGCTTGCGGGCGTCCCGTTCACGGGCACGGCCGCCGGCCCGCTCTGGGTCTCGACGGACAAGCTGGCCACCCGGGCGCTGCTCGCCGCCGAGGGGCTGCCGGTGGCCGCGGGCGGGCGGCTCGATCCGGCCCGGCCCGAGGTGCTGGACCGGGTGCCGCCCCCCTGGATCCTCAAGCCCGCCTGGGAGGACGCGTCCGTGGGCCTGGAAGGCGATCCGGTGTGCCACGACCGCGCCTCCGCCCTCGACCGCGCCGCCCGTCTCGCCGAGCGCTTCCCCGGCCAGCCGATCCTCGCCGAGCAGTTCCTCCCCGGCCGGGAGCTCAACGTCTCGCTGCTGGCCGACGGCGATGGTGGCGTCGAGGTGCTGCCGGTGGCCGAGATCCGGTTCGTCGACTTCCCCGCCGGGATGTCCCGCGTAGTGGGGTATGAGGCCAAGTGGCTGGAGGGCTCGTTCGCCGACACGCACACGGTGCGCTGCTTTCCCGGCGACCCGAACGATGCGCCGCTCCTCGAGCGGGTCCGCGGGCTCGCACGGGCCGCCTGGGAGATCTGCGGCGTCTCCGGCTATGCCCGGGTCGACCTCCGGCTGGACGCCGCGGGAGAGCCGCGCATCCTGGAAGTGAACACCAACCCGTGTCTCGCGGCCGGCGCCGGATTCATGGCCGCCGCAGGCCGGGCCGGGCTCTCGCCGGGCCAGGTCGTCGGCAGGATCCTGGCGGCGGCGCTGCGCGGTGATCGGCGACGGGAATGCCGGGCGGCGCCCCCGGACCCCTCACCCCCGGCCCCTCTCCCATCGCCCCCCCTTCCCCCGGGAGAGGGGAGAAGAGGAGAGACCCTCTTCCGTGGTCTGGAGCTTGGAGACCGCGAGCCGATCGAGGAGCTGGTCCGCCGGACCGGCTTCTTCAACGCCGAGGAGGTCGACGTGGCGATGGAGCTGGTGGACGACCGCCTCGCGCACGGCGCGGCGAGCCATTACCGGTTCCTGGTCGGCGAAGTGGACGGCCGGGTGGCGGGCTATGCCTGCTGGGGCCCGATCCCCGGGACCCTGGAGTCGGCCGACCTCTACTGGATCGTGGTGCACCCGCGGGAGCAGGGGCGAGGGGTCGGCGCGGCCCTGCTCCGCGCCGCCGAGGAACAGATGGCGGAGGCGGGCCGTCCCCGGGTCTATGTCGAGACCGCGACCCGTCCCCAGTACGCGGGGACGCGCGGCTTCTATCTCTCCTGCGGCTACCGGCTCGCCGCCGAGCTCCCCGACTTCTACGCCCCCGGCGACGGCAAGGCGGTTTTCCTCAAGGTGCTCGACGACGATTCATCCGGACCTCCTCTCTCCGCCGTACTCCAGGCATAGCGTTTCGAAAGGAGGAGGCTCTATGAAAAGGAAGATCCTCGTCGCAACGGCCGCGCTGCTCTGGATCGCCGGCCTGACAATGCCCGTGGCCGCCCACGATTCCCTGTACAAGCGGCTGGGAGGCTACGATGCCATCGCCGCCGTGGTCGACGACTTCATCGGCCGGATGGCGAGCGATCCGCAGCTCGGGCCCTTCTTCGCCGGCCACAGCACGGAGTCGCTGCAGCGCATCCGCCAGCTCGTGGTCGACCAGCTCTGCCAGGCGAGCGGCGGGCCGTGCTATTACACCGGCCGCAGCATGACGGCCTCGCACAAGGGTATGGGCATCACCCAGGCGCACTGGGACACCGCGGTCAAGCACCTGGTCGCCACCCTCGACAAGTTCAAGGTCGGACCCAAGGAGCGCGAAGAGCTCTTCGCCGCCATCGGTCCTCTCCAGGCCGAGATCGTGGACAAGAAGAAATAGCAGGGATCAGGGGACCGGGGGCCGTTCCTGCGGTTTTTCGATCCCCAGCCAGGCCGCGACTCGGCCGGCCACCTCGGGGTTGGGGACCGTGCCCGCGTTCCCCTTGGGGATTCCCGCTCCCACGGCCAGGTAGATGCCGTGCATGGCCGGATCGTCATTGCGGTAGCCGTGCATGCCATGGACCGGCGAGGGCAGCACGACCTTCCCCTCCCGCAGGCCGCCACCGAAGGCCCACCCCGGCACGGCGAGGAGGACGAGATCGCCGCTGTTGCGATGGTCGAGACCGACCTGGCCGAGCTCGGCGCGAGTGAGGATCTGGGCAACGGGCTTTTCGGTCGGTTTTTCGGTCCCGGGGGTCCAGCCTGCGAGCCGTTCGCGCAGGTCGGCAACGAGCCGCTCCCGTTCCGCGCCCGGCAGGTCGGGCCGGATGTAGATATGCGAGACCCCGCCGTTGCTCACCGCGTAGACCCGCGTCCCGTCCGCGACCTGCCCCTTCTCGTCTGCCGTCAGGAGGCCCCAATCCCGCAGGAGCACGTTGGGATCGAAAGCGGTATGGACCGCCCGCATGCCGTGGTCGCTCACGATGACGACGGCGGTGTTGCGCAGGTCGAGAGCATCGAGCAGCCGGTTCAGCTCGCGGTCGACCGTCTGCCAGACGCGCAGCCGTGCCGCCGCAAGCTCATCGCGCCGTGCCGCCGAAAAACCTTTCTGTCGCGGGTCCGCGAGCAGGAACTGGTGCCCCGCCTCGTCGATCACCGGTATGTAGCCCATCAGCAGGTCCCAGTCCGGGCGGGCCGCCGCCAGCCGCAGGCTGTCGCCGAAAAAAGCCGTGAAGCGCTCCGACTGCTCGAGCCAGGTCTCGAGGTCGATTCCCGGCTTACCGTTCCAGGTGTCGTCGAGGAGGGCGTCGTCCGGCGCACCGGGCCAGCGCAGGCCGCTCCGCTCGATGGCGCCCAGAAACTCCTGCGGGTAGGCCTGGTTGCCGTAGACCCCGTTGAAATAGACCTGGACGTCTGCAAGGTCGGGCGTGAGCCGCAGGAGCTTGATCCAGCATGGCGCGGTCTCCGCCTCGCGGCCCGGCTGGGGGTCCGGACAGGGGACGCGGCTCCAGGCGCCCAGAACCAGCTCCCCCGCGCCCCTTTCCGTCCGCACGACCAGCCGGTCATAGCCGGTCCGGCCGTCGTCGGTGCGGTCGACCGCGATCAGCTCGAAGTCCTGCGGCTTCTTGCCACCCACCTGCACTCGTGCCGCCTGGGCGGGCGCGAAGCTCGCGGGCGCCGGTCCGTTCAGCTCCTGCCAGTCCTTCCGGGCGAGGACCTCAAGGTCCGCCTCCCGGTCCGGGTTGTTGACATAGATCATCCCCCAGTCGCCGCGCCGGCGCTCGTTCTTGTTGTCGGCGCCGGGCCAGGTGGTCACGCCCACCCGTTTGCCCTGCCGGCGGGCCGCCTCCCACAGCGTCTCGGTCTCGATCGGCGCCTCGAAGCCGCTCACGACGTCGAGAAACGGCGCGCCGGCCGGATGGAAGCGATTGCCGGCGATGCCGGTCGCGCCGGGGACGAAACCGGTCGCCAGGCTGATGTGGTTGACCGAGGTGAGGGTGGGGTTCACCGGGATGAGCCGGTCCGCCACCTGTCCGTTCTGGAAGAAACGCGCGAAGCCCCCGGCGGTGAGAGCCCCCTCGCGGTAGAGCTGGTGGAGAGCCTCGGCGCTCGCACCGTCGAGGCTCAGCAGGAGGACCCGGCGGGGCCCGACGGCTGGAGAGCCGGGTGGGGTGGAGCTGCACGAGCCGAGGAGGAGGATGAAGGCGGCAGCCGGGACAAGCAGCACGAGGCGTCTCATGGCGCCTATCCTAACGGGGTTCACCCTGCCTCAGGCGGTCAACCGGACGGGCACGACACCATGCTGCAAGGCCCGGAGCTGTTGAACGTCCAGTGGATAGTGTCCCAGAAGAGGGTTCCATTTCATGGACACGGCAGAGCCGGGTCGAAACTTGGAGCGATCATCAGTCCAACTTTTCTCACCTCGTGAGCGATCTAACTCCTGTAGATTTCATTACTTACACCCAACTTGGCCCGATGGCCCGTTTTGAGGTCTTGCATTCCTGGGGCAACCTGCCCTCGGCGTCATGGAGACGCCGGACGACCGGGCCCTGCGGGGCTCAGAGAGGAGCAGGAATCATGGCCAGGAAAGAGAGGACCTATATGGGGATCCTCGGCATCTTGCAGCGCCTTCTGAAGGCGCTGGAGATCAACAAGGACGAGCTTTCCCATCTGGAGCCGTTCCGGATCAAGCTCGCGGCACTGCTGTCCGCGATTCTGGAGATCACCCACCAGCAGTCCGCTTTGAGGGCCAACCAATGCCCCGGGACATTACTCCAGCGCCTGCCGTATCAGACCCCAATCGAGAACCCGAACATCTCCATCGACCGAGCGGTAGATGATGGAGTAGGGAAAGCCGCTGAGTGGGTAGGCGCGACGCTCGTCATTCGTCGGGGTTCCGATATCTGGGAACTCCTTGAGGATCTTCACAACGCGCTCAAACTCCTTCAGAAACCTTCCGGCGACGCCGCGTCCTGCCTCCGTCTTGTAAAAACAGAATGCGTCGGTCAGGTCCCGCTCGGCGCTGCGATGTAGCGAGTAGCTCACTCGAGCTCAGCGCGAAGTCGTGCAACGACCTCGGGTCCTGAGACAGCGACGGCTGCACCCGATTCGATCTCGGCGTCGCGACGCGCAGCCAATGCATCCCAGGCCGCGTCACGCGCGCGGTCTGTGTCGAGGCTGGCGACGACTCGATCTAGCAGCCGAGACCGAGCATCAGATGGGAGCTGCAGTACTTCTTCCGCAAGGGCTTCGATCGGGCGGGGCACAGAGATCTCCAGGTGAGCGAGCTCTTCATCTTCATCGACTTGAGCTATCCTACGGCTTGGTCTTCTTTCGCGTCAATATGGTCGCCAGCAAGCCGCCCTAGCGGCTGGCTGGCCGCCAGCCCGCCGCCTCAGGGCACGGGCCGGCTCCAGGTCCCGATGTCGACCGTTGGTCAGGTCCGGGTCGACGAGGTCGGTGCTCGGGAGCACGACTTCGTTCGCCGGGACGGGCGTGCCCTGGATGGTGCCGAGCGAGTCGACGTAGCCGTCGCTGAATTGGTAGGCATTGTAATCCCCGACGGAGCTGCACGAGCCGAGGAGGAAGATGAAGGCGGCAGCCGGGACGAGCGGGACGAGGCGTCTCATGGCGCCTATCCTATCGGGATCAGACCCCCGTCGACCCGAACCCACCACCCCGGTCGCTACCGCCAAGCTCGTCGGCTTCTTCCCATTCGACCGGCTCGACACGGGCGAAGACGAGTTGGGCGATGCGGTCGCCGCGGCGGACCGTGTAGGGAGCTTCGCCGAGGTTGATCAGGATCACCGCCACCTCGCCGCGGTAGTCGCTGTCGATGGTGCCAGGGGCGTTGAGCACGCCGAGGCCGTGGCGCAGGGCGAGGCCGCTGCGGGGCCGGACCTGCCCCTCGCAGCCGGCCGGGATCTCCAGCACGAGCCCGGTCGGCACCAGCATCCGCTCGCCGGGACGGATCACGAGGTCCTCCTCGACCGCGGCGCGCAGGTCGTACCCGGAGCTGCCGGGAGAGGCCGCCGCGGGCAGGGGCAGATCCCGCGCGGCGGGAAGCCGCTTGACCCGCACCCGCACCGCGCCGGTCACTCCGGTTCCTGGGGAGATGGCTTTTGCGGAGGGCGGCGCGGGCCGAGCTTGCCGGGATCGATGCCGACCGGATTGCCGCCGATGCCTCCGGGATCGGGTATTTGCGGCTGCTGGAGGAAGCCGGGGAACGGCCGGCCGACCCAGCGGGTGCTCAGAGAGAACTGCCCGCCCGCCATCTGCGGCCCGCCCGGAGGCGGTACGCCGTTCGGCGGCGGCACACCGCCCATCCCCTGCGCCCCCGGGATCATGTCGACCGTGAAGTGCCACTCGTCATAGCGCTCCCGGCCGTTGAAGAGGATGATCGACTTCTTGCCGCTCTTGCTGTAGACCCCGCGGATCGGTCCGACCATGACCTCTTCGCCCTTCTTGGGTCCGAACACGGAGCCCTCTTCTTCTTCGTTGCCCTCCTGCCGGCGCCCGTCCGGATCCTCCTGCTGCTCCTCACCCGGCTGCTGCGGCGTCAGAATGGGAGACTGTCCCACGAGGATGATGCCCCACTTGCCGTCCTCGGTCATGGGGTCCTTCCACAGGCGGCGGATGGAGCGCGGCTTGACCTCGATCAGCTCTTCGAGGCGGATGGGCGGGCGCTGGAAGCGGAACTGGAAGACGCGGATGGCCTCCCCGTACTGGAAGCCGCGCGAGATCAGCTCCTCTTCCTTGTCGCGCTGAATGACGTGGCTCCACAGCGGCAGCGAGGCGGCCAGCGCGACGTTGAGCAGGGTCACGATGACCATCAGCATGACCAGGTTGTAGCCGCGTTCCCCCTCTCCCGCTCGGGGAGGGGGAGCGGCGGACGCGCGGGAGAGGGGGCCAGGGGGAGAGGGCATCACCATTCGCTGTAGGGTGTGCCGTCGAGCGAGTTGCCCGGCGCGCCGGAGTGGACGTCGGTGATCCCGGGCTGGCCGTCCTCGTTCTCGTCGCTTTCCGGACCCGGGTTCTCGGGGTCGACCTCTTCGTATTCGAAGATCCAGGTGTCGTTGCGCTTGGTGATGGGATCGACCGGCACCCTGCGCAGGTAGCCCGCCTCGACGAGCTGCTCCAGGCCTGTCGGGTACTTGCCCTTGTCTCCGTAGTGCTGGTCGATGACGTCGCGCATGGTGTGGAGGTTGGTCTTGAGGACCGCCTCGTTGGCCCGCCGCGGCACGTCCTTGAGGGCCGGCATGGCGATCGTGGCCAGGATGCCGATGATCGCAATGACGATGATCAGCTCGAGCAGCGTGAAGCCGCGCTCCCGCATGGACCTCTCCTCTCTCACCATTGGCTGTAGGGCACCTTGTTCAAGCCGACGCCGCCGGAGAGGGAATAGACGTCAAAGACGTCCTCGCCGCCCCAGGAGGTCGCGTCGAAATCGTCCTGGTAGCTGCGCAGGCCCCACTCCTGCTCTCCGGTCATGGGATCGATCGGGATCCGGCGCAGGGGCTTGAGCTTTTTGTCGATCTGGCCCACGATTTCGACCCCCTCCACCAGGATTTCCAGCTTGGCCGGATAGCCTTGCGTGCCGAGGTCCACCGGGATCAGACCGTTGTCGCTGTACCGCTTGTATTCGTCGATGGCGGCGCGCATGTCGCGCAGCGCCGCCCGCAGCTCCATCTCCTTCATGCGCCGCGACGTGAACTTGGCGACCGGCAGGGTCACGGCCGCGAGCAGTGTCAGGACCGCCGCGACCATGACCAGCTCGGCCAGGGTGAATCCCGCTTGGGAACGGGGCCGCGACAAGCTCTTCATCATCTCTTCCTTTCCTTCAGGTCCAACAGGGCGCGGCGGCTCAAACTTCCACGGCCCCCTTTTGCGGCGGACGCGGCCTTTCCGGCGGCTTCACGTCCTTCCGCACGTCGATGATGGCCGGGGCGGTCCGCAGGGGCAGGACGGGACGCAGCGCCGGATCGAGGGCCTGGCTGTTGCCGAAGCCGATGCGGGCCGTGCCGCGGGCCAGCGCCCGGAAGGTGACCCGCGCCAGCGTCCCGGCGCCGGAGACCGCCGGCACCTCGCCCAGGCGGCTCGCCCCCAGCGTCACTTCGCCGGGTCGCCCGGTGTCCGCCAGCACCTGCGCGGCCCCCGGCTCGCCCAGGAAGTCTCCAGGCTCGACCTTCTCGACCGCGAGCACCGCCGGGTCGTAGGTGAGCGTGAGCGGCAGATGGGAGACCGGCCGGCCGGCCTCCACCTCGACGGTCACCTCGAAGCGTTCCCCGGGCGCCACGGCGAGCCGCGACGGCGCCATCCAGAGCCGGACCGCCGCCGGACGGCGGGCCGCCAGGGCGACACCCCCGGCCGGCAGCGCCGCGGGTTGTGCTGGCACACGGAAACCAGCCAACCGGACTCCGTCGAGCCGCGCCGTGCCCGAAGCGTTGCCCGACGAGACGACGCCGCCCTCCGCCGCCGGCGGCGGCTCCTCCTCCATGGGAGGCGGCTCTTCCGGGACCGGCGGCCGGAAGATGTCGCTCGGCGGCGCGGCCGGGACCAGCTCCATGCCCGTGGGCGGCTCCTCCGGCACCTCCTCCTCGATCGGCACCTCTTCCTCGCTCTCGCCCGGCTGGAGGCCGCGGGGCAGGCGCTGGAGGCGGCGCCGGATCGCGTCCTGCACCTCCTCGGGCGTCCCCTCGTCGCCCTCGAACGGGCCCTCGACGTCCGACTCGACCCGCGGGCTGCCGCCCCGGAACGTGATGTTCGCCTCGGTGCCGACCCAGATCGGCTGCAGGTCTTCCTCGGTGATCTCGGCATTGCGGATGATGTGCGGCGTCAGGGTGAGGATGACGTCGGTCCGCTGGCTCTCGTTGCGCTTGTTGGAGAAGAGCCGTCCCAGGATCGGGATCTCGGAGAGCCCCGGGATGCCGTTCTCGCTGCTGGTCTCGTCGGTGCGGATCAGGCCCGCCAGGAAGTTGGTCTCGCCGTCCTGGAGGCGGATCGTCGAGTCGAAGGAGCGGGTGCCGATCGTCGGCTGCCGCTGCCCGGCCGCGGCCTCGACGAAGCCGGTGATGTTGCTCACGTCGACCTTGACCTTGAGGGTGATCTCCTGGTTGTGGTGGACCCGTGGCTCGAGCTCTATGCGGATACCCACGTCCTGGTACTGGAACGAGGTGATGGGGACGATGCCGCCCTGGCCGCCCGCGTTCTGGGTGTTGAACGTGGTCAGCGGGATCGGCACCTTGTCGCCGATGATCAGGCTCGCCTTTTCCCCTTCGGTGATGCGGAGCTGCGGCTTGGCGAGGAGCTGCGCCTCGGTGCTGTTCTTGATGAAGTTGTAGACGAAATTGGGGATCGAGAGGATCCAATCCGCCTGGTTCAGGAACGGGATGTCCGACACCCGCAGCGGGTTCTGCTCGTCGCGGTCGAGGCTCTGGCCGATCGAGTACGACGACAGGCTCACTCCCAGGTCGCGCAACCGGCCGCTGTTGATCTGCAGCAGCTCGACGTCGATCACCACCTCGGCCTTGGACTTGTCGTTGGCCTCGATGAGCCGCTCGGCGACCTTCACCTTGTCGGCGGTGTCGCGCACGATGATGGCGTTGAGCTGGTCGTTGGTGGCGATCTTCTTGGCGTCGACCAGCGAGCGGAGGATCGACATCATGTCCTTCACCTCTGCATTCGAGAGGAAGAAGTTCTGGATGACGAGGTCCTCGTAGAGGCGCCGGTTCTGCGGCGTGTCGGCGGCGATCAGGATGGTGTGCTCGTCGAGGACTTTGTAGAAGTGGCCGGCGGCGCGCATCAGGGTCTCGAGCGAGGTCTGCGCGGTCACGTCCTTGAGCTCGATGTTGATCTCCTGGTCCTTGAGGTTCGGATCGAACAGGATGTTGATCCCGAACGCCTTGCCCAGCGAGCGGTAGATCTGGAAGATCGGCACCGGCTCGGGGAACTCCAGCGAGATCGGATTGTTCGAGCGCGGGTTGAGGACCGGCGGCTGCGGCCGCGCCGCCTGCGCCCGCTTTTTCATCTGGTCGATCGTGCCCCCCTCGCGGCCCTGCCTCTGCGCGAGATAGGCCTGGCGGACGTGCTCGAGCTGGGCCTTGGCATATTGATTGGTCGGGTCGAGCTGCACGGCCTGCTGGTATTCCACCAGGGCGCGCTCGGTCACGCCGGCCTTCTCGAAGTCCTGGCCCTGCTCGAAGTGGGCCTGGGAGGCCTTGATCTTGGCCCGCATCAGGGCGGCCTTGTAGGTGATGTTGTCCGGATCATCCTGCAGGGCCTTCAGATAGTGCAGCACGGCCTGATCCCAGTCCTCGCTCTGGGCGGCGATCTCCGCCTTGCGATAGGCCTGTTGGCTGGCGCAGCCGGCCAGCGGGGCAAGCGCGAGCAGCAGGATCAGGGTCCGTACGATGAAATTGCGCATCTTTCCTCCGTCATCATGGAACGGCGGCACGGCCGACCGCCAGCCTCTGCGCCGGCCAGTTGGGAAAACCGGCGAACTGGATGTCGACTGATTCGTAGCCGATCCGGGCCACGATGAACTTGTCATCGATCACTTCGCCCTCCAGGGCGTTGATCGTATCCTTGCCGTCGAAAAAGACCGCGATCCGCCGGCTTGGAGGGCCGAAGTTCCCCACGTACACCATGGTGAACGGCGGCGGCTTGGGTATCGCGGCCTCGGCCTGCTGGCGGGCCAGCTCTTCCTGGCGCCGGCGCTCCAGCTCCTCCTGCGCCCGCCGCATCCGCTCGAGCTCTTCGGCTGTCGGCTGGCGCGGCGGAGGAGGCGGCGGCGGGGGAGGAGGCGGCGGCGGCTCGACGAAGAGCCACGGGTTGCGCCCCGGCGAGTCGTTGCGGGGCCGCGCCAGGAGGTCCGCGACGCGCAGCTCCTCGACGCGCTCCACGGGCGGTTTCTGCGCGGTCGACCGCGCCCCGGGGACCGCGCCCATGGCAGGCGGCGCTCCGGTGGAGCCGACCGCACCGGCATCGTCGTCCGGGCGCAGATAGACCCAGGCCGTGACCAGCAGGAGGAAGGCCAGGGCGCCCACCAGCAGCTTGGTCCGCGGCGGCATCAGGACGGCCCTCCGCGGAGCGTCGCCCGGCGCGCCGGCGTCGGCTCGGCCGATCCGGGCTGCCGCACGAACAGGGTGGTGAGCCGGAGGCTGATCTGCAGCTCCTCGCCTTCCTCCCTGCCGCCGGAGAGCATCACCGCCTCCAGGGTGAGGAACGACGGCGAGAGCTCCAGCAGGTTGATGAACCGGCGCAGCTCGACGTAGGTCCCCTCGACCTGGAAGACGAAGGACCGCTTCACCAGGCCGAATTCCTCGATGTTCTGCTCCGGAAAGGTGAAGTCGCGCGGATCGAGGCCGGCCTGGCGGGCCAGCCGCTCCACCTCCGCGGTGATGCCGGTCAGGCGCCGGCTGCGGGTCGAGAACCGCTCGTCGTAGATCTGCTGGACCTGGCGCCGGTTGGCCTCGGCGCGCTGGATCAGGCGCTGGACCTTCCGTCCGCGCTGCTCCAGCGGCGTGAGCCGTTCCTCGATCTCGTCCATGTCCTGCTGGAGGCCGGCGACGCGGTCGGCGAAGCCGAACCGGTAGATGCTGTACGCCGTGGCATTGGCCAGGAAGAACAGCAGGGCGGGGATCCACAGCCAGGCGCGCTGCCGCCAGATCTCGGTCGAGCCGATCATCCGTCGATCTCCGATCCCAATGTGCCTCTGCCGGGTGCCGCGGGAGCGGGAGGCGCGGGCAGGCCGGGCGTGGGCAGGCCGGGCGAGAGCGGCTCCTGCTCTTCGACCACGATGTCCTCGACCGGCTCGTCGGGCGTGTAGGTGACCCGGATGTCGAACTGCACCAGATTGTCGTCCTCGCGCGATTTCCGCAACAGGTCCGCGTCATCGAACGGATACACGAACAGTCTGTCTACGAACTGGAGGAGCGCTTCGTCGCTCTTCGCCTCGCCGTGGATGGCCAACTGCACCCGGGTCTGCCGCGGACGGCCCACTTCTTCATCGAGGTGCCGCGTGTCGTCCTCCTGGGAGATGGCGCTGGGCGACAGGCTCGTCAGGCGGATCTGATCGGGCATCACCTTGGCCAGATGGTCGAAGAGGCTGCTCCACGAGAAGGTGCGCTCGGCGATCTTCTGGTTCAGGTAGCGGACCTGCCGGTTCTGCTGCTCCAGGTTGAGGTTGGCCAGGCGCCTCTCCAGCTCTCCGTTCGTCCGTTCCTGCTGCTGGATCTTGACTTCGAGCCGGTCCAGGTCGAACCGCTTCTCCCCCGAGCCCGCGAGATAGCTCCAGTAGAGCGAGACGTTGCCCAGCAGGAGCAGCAGGCCGAGCAGCCAGAGGAGCAGCGACACCCGCGCCACCGGCCGGTTGTTGACGAAGGCGCGGCGGGCGAGGTTCAGGTGCTCGCGCCGCGCCGGAGCGGCCGGCCGGGGCGGCGGCGCCACGGCGGTCTTCTCGGCCACCAGGCTCATGCCACCTCCCTGCGGGCGGCGCCCAGCATCGGCGCGAGGTCCCGCCAGGCGGGAGGGACCGCCGGGTCTTCGGCGCGCAGGGGCGGCAGGTGCCGGCCGTCGAGCGGCACCGCGGGCTCGCCCAACCCCTCGGCGAGGAGATCGACCCACAGCGGCTCGCGCTCGGGCGCCGAGACCAGCAGCACGCGGGCGAGCGGCACCGCCGGGAACTGCTCGTCGAGGAAGTTGCGGGTGAGCTTCAGGTCGCGCACCACCAGGCCGCCCTGGCCGGGCGCGGGCTGGCCGCCGGTCAACCCCTTGTAGCGGTGGAGCACCGGCTCGCCCCCGAGGCTGAAGACCAGGGTGTAGCCGCCGTCCTCGATGAGAGCGAGCGCGGTCAGCTCGTCCTCCCGCAGCCCCTCCAGGGCCGGCAGGAGCGACAGGCTGGTGTTCGAGATCTGGCCGATGCGTACGCCGTGAGCGGCGAAGGCGTCCTCGATCTGGGCGAGGAGCTGCTCGACGGCGAAGCCCAGGACCAGCCGGTGTGGCTCGTCGGCCGACTGGCCGGGCAGCGGCGTCACCTCGGCGGCGCCGACCCGCAGCTCGTCGACGCGGAACGGCACCAGGCGGCGCAGCTTCCAGCGCAGCACCTCGTCGCGCTGGTCACCGGCCCGCGGCAGCTCGCCGCTCTCGGTGAAGGTGACGCGCAGCCAGGCGTCGGGGACCACCAGCGAGGCCTCCTTGACGACGCCCCGCTTGCCACGCCCTCCGCGCCCTCCACGCCCTCCAATAACGCCGTGCACCAGCGTGCCCACGAGCTCCTGGAAGGCCGCCGGATCGCGCAACGGCCCGCCGAGCAGGCCGGAATGGAAGGCGTCCCTGGGCAGGGCCGCCTCGCGCCAGGAGCGGAAGCGAAAGCCGTTGCCGCCGCGCAGGAACTGGCCGTAGCGCAGCCGGGCAGCATCGAGGGCGAAGACATGCGGCGGCACCGGCCGCGCGTCGAAGCCCAGCAGCCGCAGCAGCCAGGAGCCCGATCGCGCGCCGCGGCCCCGGCTAGTCCACGAAGGTAACTTTGTTGATCTCACGCAGAGTCGTCACTCCCCGGAGGACCATCTCGAGCGCCGACTCGCGCAGAAAGGTCATCCCTTCTTCTTTGGCGGCGCGCTTGATCTCGGAAGCCGGCCGGCGGTCCAGGATCAGCTCGCGGATGTGGTCCGACAGGTCGAGCAGCTCCGAGACGGCCAGGCGCCCGAGGAAGCCCGTGCCGTTGCATTCGATGCAGCCCTGCCCCTCGTAAAAAGTGAAATCCGAATAAACGGCCGGGTCGAGCGCGCTCTCCTCGAGGAGCTGGCGGGGGGCCTTGACCGGCTTCTTGCAGTGGAGGCAGACCTTGCGCACCAGCCGCTGGGCCAGCACGCAGTTGAGCGCCGACACGAAGTTGTACAGGTCGACGTTCATGTTGAGGAAACGGCCGAGCACGTCGACCACGTTGTTGGCGTGCACCGTGGTGAACACCAGGTGGCCCGTGAGCGCCGACTGGATGGCGATCTGCGCCGTCTCCTCGTCGCGGATTTCGCCGACCATGACCTTGTCCGGGTCGTGGCGCAGGATCGAGCGCAGCCCCCGCGCGAAGGTCAATCCCTTCTTCTCGTTGACCGGGATCTGGGTGATGCCGCGGAGCTGGTACTCGACCGGGTCCTCGATGGTGATGATCTTGTCCTCGGAGGACTGGATCTCCGAGAGGCAGGCATAGAGCGTCGTCGTCTTGCCCGAGCCGGTCGGACCGGTGACCAGCACCATGCCGTACGGCTCGCGGATGAACTTGCGGACCTTGCGCATCGTCTCGTCGTCGAAGCCCAGGATGTCGAGGCGCAGGTTCTTGAACTCCTTGTTCATCGACTCCTTGTCGAGGATGCGGATGACGCAGTCCTCGCCATGGACCGACGGCATGATGGAGACGCGGAAGTCGATCGTCCGCCCCTTCAAACGCAGCTTGAACCGGCCGTCCTGCGGGATCCGCTTCTCGGCGATGTCGAGCTCCGACATGACCTTGATGCGGCTGATGATCGTCTGGTGATGCCGCTTGTCGATCGGCTCCATCGCCTGGTAGAGGACGCCGTCGATGCGGTACTTGATGATGACCTCGGTGTCCCGCGTCTCGATGTGGATGTCGCTCGCCCGGCGCTGGATGGCGTTGAACATCGTCGAGTCGACCAGCTTGATGATCGGGCTGGTGTCGGCGGTGATGCGGTCGATCGAGAGGATCTCCTCGCCCTCGTCGTCCTCCTGGACGAGCTGGATGCGGAAGTCCTCGCTCGCCTCGTCGAGCACCCGCTGGGCGCTCTCCGACTTCTGCAGGATCTCGTCGATCGCCGAGCGCACGCCGACCTTGACCTCGACCGGCTGGCCGAGCAGCATCTCCATCTCGTCGATCTTGACCACGTCCGACGGGTCGGCCATGACCACGGCGAGACGGCCGTCGAGCTGCGTCTCGGGGATGAAGCTGTAGCGCAGCATCAGGTCGAAGGGGATGCGGCGGAACAGGTCGTTGTCGATCCGGAAGTGGGTCATGTCGACGAAGTCGAGGCCGTAGCGCTCGGCGAACACCTCGGCCGCGCGCCGCTCCTGGGCCAGGCGCTCGCGCGCCTGCTCCACCGTCTCGGCTTCGAGCTCTCTCGTCTGGACCGCCATTTTCCCGTTGAGGACCGCCATCGCTGCTCCTGACTCTTCTACCTGAATCTTCCAGATGTCACGGGTGCATCTAACAGAGTGCGGGGCGCACGGATTCCGGGACGCCCCGCACTCCTAGAACTTCGACTGCCCGAGCACGCTGAACAGGGGCAGGTAGATCGCCACCAGCAGGATCGCGATCATAATGCCCATGAACACCAGCATCATCGGCTCGACCAGGGACAACAACCGCTGCATCCGGGTCTCGATCTGCTCGTCCAGGAAGTCCGAGACGTTGCTGAGCATCTCGTCGAGCGACCCGGTCGCCTCGCCCACCTTCACCATGTCGATCGACATGTCGGTGAACACCCGGCTCTCCTCCAGCGCGCCGTGGAAGGGCTTGCCTTCCCGCACGAGCTGGACCGTCGGCTCCAGGCGGCTGCGCACATAAGCGTTGCCCACCGACGAGATCGCGATCTCGAAGGCCGGCACCAGCGGGATGCCGCCCGACAGCAGAGTCGCCAGCGAGCGGCAGACCTCCGCCAGCGAGAAGCGGTGGAGGACCGACCCGATGAGCGGGATGCGCAGCTTGAAGGCGTCGAGCGCCAGCCGCCCCTTCTCGGTCCGCCCCCAGGCCCGCAGCACGTAGGTCCCTCCCACCACCACGATCAGCAGCAGCGGCCAGTTCGTGTTGGCAAACCGCGACACCGCGAGCACGGCGCGGGTGATCAGCGGCAGCTCGGCGTCCAGGTTCTCGAAGAACACCATGAACTTGGGGACCACGAAGATGGCCATGATGACGAGCATGGCGACCGACAGCCCGACCAGCACCGCCGGATAGATCAGGGCCGAAACCACACGCCGCCGCGCGTCGAGCACCAGCTTCATGTAGCGGATGAAGCGGCGGATGACCAGCTCGAGCTCGCCGCTGCGCTCGCCGGCCTTCAAGGTCGACGAATAGAGGCGCGGGAACATGTCGCCATAACTGGCGAAGGCGTCGGAGAGCTCCTCGCCGCTCTTGACCCGGTCGCGGATGTCGATGAGCACGGCCTTGAAGTGCGCGTTGCCCATCCGTTCGAGCATCAGGTCGAGCGCCTGGAGCAGGGGGAGGCCCGCCTTCAACAGGGCCGCGAGCTCCTGGTTGAAAATTACGAACTCCTGCGCCGAGACGCGCCGGCGGCGCCGCAGGCCCATGCCGGGCGCGGCGGGGGAGAGCCTCCGCGGCACACCGCGCCGGCGCACCTCGAAGACGTGGAGCCCCTTCTTGGCGAGCTCGCTGCGCAGCGACGTTTCGTCGCTCGCCGCCATCACCTCTTCGAGGACCCGGCCGTCCGGAGTCCCTACACGGCAGACGAACTGCATCGGCTTTCCTTCTCCTTCATTTTCATCGGCGATTCACGGCCGCCGGGCCACGTCGCCGGCGTGCACCGTCAGCACCACCATCAGCGCCTCGGGGCTCGACTCGTCGCGGGCGAGGCCGACGAACGTCGTTTTGCCGAGGTACGGGTTGAGGTTCGTGTGCACCAGGAGCTGGTCCCCCTTGCGTTCCATCCGGCGCGAGATCCGGAAGTCCGAGAGCCGCACCTGCTGGTCGCGCGACACGATGCCGACGCGGAACCTCACTTCAAAGACTCCGCCGACCACATAGGTGCCCGGCTGACCCTCCAGCATGGCGAGCTGCGCGCGCGTCTGCAGCTTGAAGTTGTCGTAGTTCACCACCTCACGCAGCTTGCGGGTCAGATCCTCGGGAAGGTCCGAACGCGCCACCGGCGGCGAGACCGACGACCGGCTCGCCCGCACGATCTGGAGCTCCATCGTCAGCGGGCGGGCCGGAAGGTCGAAGTTGCGCAGCACCGGGACGACCCGGCTGAGGGCCGCCAGCGTGTCGCGGACCACCACGGTGTTGGTCGCCGGCTGCAGCTCGACCGACCCGCGCGGCGAGAGCAGCCGCGAGATCAGTTGCACGGCATCGGCCGCCCGCCGGTACTTCAGCGTATAGGAATGCACGGCCACCTCGTTGAGGTCCCGCGGCTGGGCGGCCAGGGCCGGAGCCAGCAGCGCGAGCCACAAAAGGCCGGCGAACGTACGGCGAACGGTTCCCATCAGAGCTCTCGGAAGGTCAACGCGGAGGGCGGATACCCGGGAGAGGAGAGGACCTGCGCAAGCTCCCTCGCGGCTCAGACATCCAGGCTCTCGGCCAGGCTCTCGGAGAAGATCATGACCCCGTCGACGTCATTGCTGTCCATGTGGTAGACCCGCGCGTCGGGGATGTTCACCCCTTCGAGAGTTGGCTCGGCCTCGCTCCAGGCCGCCGGCATCGACGCGCCCGGCAGCACCAGAGGCGCCGCGAGCTCGCTCCGCTCCAGCCGCTTCCAGCCGTTGTCCGCCGGGATCGAGAGGCTCGCCCCCATCAGCACGGCGGCGGCTGTCCATCTCTTCCATCCCCCGGCATGGCTCCGCCGCTCCAGGGACTCGACCCGGCTCGCCGTGCGCATGGCGGCCACCGCCTGGATAACGGCGTCGACCTCCGCCGCCTCCTGCGCGTCGCTCATCTCCACCCGCGGCAGCCGCCGGAAGACCAGGACCGGATCGGCGGCGAGGGCCTCGCGCCGGCAGCGCGGGCAGCCGCTGTCGAAATGCTCCAGGGCCTCGCGCCAGGCGGGCTCGGCCTCCTGGCCTCCGAAATGGGGCTCGCGGTCCGCGGCCAGCTCGCGCCAGCTCGGGCAGCTCACAGGGCCTCCTCCGGCGTGTTCGAGGCATCCGCGGCGGCGACAAAGCCGCCGGCGTACTCGGGATAGCGCTTGAGCAGCTCGCTGCGCAGGTACTTGCGGGCATTGAACAGGTGATTGCGCACCGTCGACTCGCGGCAGCCCAGGATCTCGGCCACCTCCGGCGAGGAGAGGCCCTCGATCTCGCGCAGCAGGAAGGCCATGCGCTGCTTCTCCGACAGGCCGGCCGACAGCTCGCGGAAGATCGTCGACACCTCGGTCTGCTGCAGCCGGGACATGTCGCCCCGGGCGCTCGAGTCGGCCACCTGCAGCAGGTGGAGCCGGACGGGCTCCTGGCTCTTCTCGCGGCTGCGCCGCGACCGCAGGTGGTCGATCGCCAGGTTGCTGGCAATCCGGTAGATCCAGGTGTTGGGGCTCCACCGCTCGTCGAACTTCCGGCGGTTCTCCCAGACCTTGAAGAAGGTCACCTGGACGACGTCGCGCGACTCCTCCAGGTCGCCCAGGATGCGCTGGACGAGTTGGAGCAGAGGCCGGGTCTTGCGGCCGATCAGCTCGTCGAACGCAGCCTCGTCGCCGTCGCGGACGGCCAGCAGGAGGTCGCGGTCGGAGCGGTCGGCCCAGGAAACGCGTTGGCGAGGGGCGGAATAGATGAGCTGGAGCATATCTGTCTCTATATACGCGGAGGTGCCCAGGGGCGTCTAGGGCCAATCCGGCCGGGTCATTATACTGCCCGCCGATGCGATCTCTCCTCTGGGGCCTCTATCAGATTGCGACCGGGGCCGCCCTGGTCGCGGCCGGCCCCTTCCTGATCGCCCGCCGGGGGAGCCACTACCTGCCCACGCTGCCCGGCCGGCTGGCCCGGTATCCCCGGCATCCGGCGCCCCGGCCCGCGGCGACCGGCCGGCTGTGGCTGCACGCCGTGTCCGTCGGCGAGGTCGGCGTCGCGGCCACGCTGGCCCGAGCGCTCCCCCCGGACCTTCCCCTGCTGGTGACCACGGTGACCCCCACCGGGCAGGCCCGGGCCCGGGCCCTCTTCCAGGACGGGCTCCAGGACGGCCGGACCGAGGTGGCCTACCTCCCCTTCGACCTGGGCTTCGCCGTCTCCCGCTTCTTCGACCGCTTCGCCCCCCGCGCCCTGGTCCTGGTCGAAGGGGACTACTGGCCCCTCGTCCTGCGCGAGGCCCGCCGCCGCGGCCTGCCCGTGGCCGTGGTCAACGGCCGGATCGGGGACCGCAGCTTCCGGCGCATGCAGCGGCTCCGCCCCCTGCTCGGCCCTCTCTTCGCCGGCGTCGCCCGCTTCGGCGTCCAGACCGGGCAGGACCGCGACCGGCTCGCCGGCCTCGGGGTGCCCGTGGAGCGGATCGCCGTCACCGGCAACCTCAAGTATGAGACCCCCGAGCCGCCGCGCAAGCCCGAGGTCGAAGAGGCCCTGGCGCGCCTCGCCGGCGGCCGGCCGATCCTCGTCGCCGGCTCCACCATGGTTGGAGAAGAGGAGCAGGTCCTGGACGCCCACCAGCAGGCCGGCGGCGGAGAGCGGGCCCTGCTGGTCCTCGCGCCGCGCCACCCCGAGCGCTGGGACGAGGCAGCCGCCCTGCTGCGCTCCCGCGGGATCGACCATGCCCGGCGCACCGCGCTGCCTGCCGAAGGGCGGCCCGCTGTCCTTCTCCTCGACAGCCTCGGCGAGCTCGCCGGGCTCTACCGGCTGGCCGCCGCAGCGTTCATCGGCGGCACCCTGGTACCAACCGGCGGCCACAACCCGCTGGAGCCGGCGCGCTTCGGCGTGCCCGTGGCGGCCGGGCCTTCCATGGAGAACTTCCGCGACATGGCCGAGCAGCTCGACCGTGCCCGCGCCTGGCGGCGGGTGCGCGACGCCGGCGAGCTCGGTGTGATCTGGCTGGAGTGGCTCGACGATCCACAGGCCGCCCGCGAGCTGGGAGAGCGCGCCGCGCGGCTGGTCGAGGAGAACCGCGGGGCGGTCGGGCGGACGGTGGCGATGCTGACGGAGGTGATCCCTCACCCCCTGGCCCCCGGAGGCCCGGCTTGAAAGCACCTTCTCCCCCGACCTCCCCTTGGCAGCTCCTCTATGGCGGGGCGCACCGGCTGCGGCACCGTTGGTACAGCTCGCGAGCGCGGCGGCTGCCGCGGCCGGTGGTGAGCGTGGGCAACCTCCACTGGGGCGGGACCGGCAAGACGCCGCTGGTGGCCGCGATCGCCTCCCACCTGCGCGACCGCGGCCTGGCCGTGTGCATCCTGTCCCGTGGCTATGCGAGCCGGGGGCGCGGGGTGCGGGTGGTGAGCTTCGGCGGCGGGCCGCTCCTGGATCCCGTGGTGGCCGGGGACGAGCCCGTGCTCCTCGCCAGCGAGCTGCCGGGCGTGGCCATCGTCGTCGGGCCCGACCGCTGGCACGCCGGCCATCAGGCCCTGCACCGGCTGCCGTCGCCTCCCGATGTCTTCCTCCTGGACGACGGCTTTTCCCATCTGGCGCTCCACCGCGACCTGGACCTCGTCGCCTTCCCGGCCGCCGATCCCTTCGCGCGCGGGCGCCTCCTCCCCTCCGGCCGCCTGCGCGAGCCGCTGTCATCCATCGCCCGCGCCGACGCCGTGGTCCTGACCGGAGCTGGCCCCCCTCCAACCGCCGAGGACGGCCGGAAGCTCGCCGAGGCGCTGCGCCCGTACGGCTTCACCGGCCCCGGCTTCGCAAGCGCCACCCGTCCCGGCCGGCCGCGGCGGATCGGCGCCGCTCAGACGGAGCTACAGCAAGGGACGCGCGTCTTCCTCGTCTCCGCCATCGCGCGGCCCGAAGGCTTCGCCGCCGCGGCCCGGGAGGCCGGCCTCGACGTCGTCGGAGAGCTGCGCTTTCCGGATCACCACGCCTATCCGGCGCCGAGCCTTCAGCGGATCGAGGAAGCCTTCCGAGCGAGCGGAGCCGCCGTCGTGCTCACCACCGCCAAGGACCGCGTCAAGCTCCTCGGCCGCCTGCTTCGACCTCCCCCTGGCCGAGCTGCCCGTGCGCGCCGAGCCCGAGCCGGCCTTCTGGGAGTGGCTGGACGGCCGCACCCCCGGGGGTGAGGTCTGAAGAACCGCCCCGTCCGCCACCGCGTCGAGTACGGGCTCTACCTCGGCCTGAAGGGGTTCCTGCGCCTGCTGCCGCACCGGACCGCGCGCTCCTTCGGCCGGGCGGTGGGGAGCCTTGGGCACCTCCTCGACCGGCGGCACCGCGAGGTCGCGCTGCGTAATATCGAGCTTGCGCTGCCCGAGATCGGCCCGGCGGAGCGGCGGCGCCTGGTCCGCGAATGCTTCCGGCATTTCGGCGCCGCCCTGTGCGACGCCATCTCGTCGACCCGCTTCGACGCGGTCGAGATCTGCCGGCATTTCACATTGGAAGGCTGGGAGCACCTGGAGGCGGCCGAGGCGCGCGGCAAGGGGATCTTCGTCCTCAGCGCCCACATCGGGCTCTGGGAGCTCGTGCCGCCGATCATCGGCCTCTACCGGGGCCCCATGTCCATCGTCGTCCGTCCGGCGGACAACCCATGGCTCGACCGCGAGCTGCTGTCTCTGCGCGGACGTTTCGGCAACGAGACCATGCCCAAGCGGGGAGCGGCGCGCCGGATGATCGAGACCCTGCGTGGCGGCGGCCGGGTCGGCATCCTCATCGACCAGCGGGTGCAGGAGCGCGAAGGGATCCAGGTCCCCTTCTTCGGCCATCCGGCTCGGACCTCGCCCATCCTCGCCCGTCTGTCGCTGCGCACCGGCGCCGCCGTCGTTCCCGTGGCCGCCTTCCCGGAACCCAAAGGCCGTTACCGTTTCGTGGCCCGGCCGGCCATCCTCCCGCCCGCGCCCGAGGACACCGGCAAGGACGACGAAGAGACCGTCGCCGCCCTCACCCGCCGCTACCTGGAAGCCGCCGAAGAGGACATCCGCGCCCACCCCGCGATGTGGCTCTGGATGCACCGGCGATGGGACTCAAGGAGGAACGGGTAAATGCAATCGCCGCCCTGGTGGACGGCGAAAGATCTCCCTTCACACATGGTGAATGAGGCTGAAGCCAGCATAGCACCCAGAGAGCCTTTCCCAATCCATACGGCTGGCTCTCGGCTCAAGCCCGCTCACCCCGGGTTGACACCCGGGGCTACCCAGTTCCGCCCTCCGGGCTCTGGAATCCCAGGCCTTTGTGAGCCCGGAGGGCGCCATTCGGTAGCCCAGGGTGTGAACCCTGGGCGCGGACGCGAGGAGCCGGAGGCACGGTCATGATTGATCTCATACGCCCACGCGAAAAGTTCCGCGGCGCGGCCGTCTTCGCCCTTCCCTTCCTCGTCTACCTCGTCCACGCCTTCCTCCTCGGCGCCTGGATCGTCGACGACGCAGGAATTACCTTTGCCTATGCGCGCAACCTGGCGTCCGGTAATGGGCTGGTCTCCCAGCCGGGGCTGCCGCCCGTGGAGGGCTACTCGAACCCCCTCTGGCTGCTGGGGCTCGTCCCCTTCTTCCTCCTGCGGCTCTTCCACTCGGTGATCACCCCGAAGCTGCTGAGCCTGGCCCTGGCCGCGGTCTCCTTCGTCCTGCTCGGGCGCGTTCTCTTGAATCTGTCCGGCGGCCGGCGGGCCGTGCCGCTGGCCGCCCTGCTGCTCCTCGCCGTCTGCACGCCGTTCGTGATCTGGACGGTCTCCGGGCTCGAAAACCCGCTCTACGTCGCCCTGACCTGCCTGCTGCTCGCGGTGCTGGTTCGCGAGCGCGTCCAGGGCCCTGCTCCCGGCCTCGCTCTTGCGGCGGGCGCGGTGGCCGCCGGCATCGCCCTCACCCGCCCGGACGGCCTCGTCTACGCGGGTCTCTACCCGCTGCTCACCCTCTTCGCCGAGGGACGGCCCGTCCGGATGCGCCCTGCCGCCACGAGGATCGGCCTCTACGGCGTTGCCTTCCTTCTCCTTTTTGGCGGCTATCTTGCCTTCCGCGGGCTCTACTTCGGCGACCTCGTCCCCAACACCTACCATGCCAAAGGGGGGCCGACGGCGGAGATGGTGTCCGACCTGGTGACGCTGCGCCCGCCCATGGTGCGCGATCTGGTGGATCTGATGCGGAGCGCGGCCGGGCTGGGCGGAGGCGCGATCCTCGTGGCGCTCCTGATGAGCGCGGCCTTCCTGGCCGGCCGGCGGCGGCTGCGCTGGGGCCACGGCGCGCTGCTCGCCTTCACCGCCTGCGCAGCCGCGGCCTACCTGCTCCTCCCGCGCGACTGGATGGAGGAATACCGTTTCGCCACGCCGTTCTATCCCTTCCTCTTCGCCACCGCGGCCCTGCTCGCCGCCAGCCTGGGCGAGGAGTTGCTGCCCGCCTCCGCACGGCGCCAGGCAGGCCGCGCCGGCATCCTGGTTGCCGTGGGCCTGAGCCTCGCGGTGTTCATCCCCCGCTCCCTGCTCTTCGCGGCGTCCCCCACAGTCCCGTTCGCCGAGGTCCTCCACGACTACGGCCTGCGCTTCAACCGCTTCGCCGACCTCCTTGGCCTCGAAGAGGGATCGTTCCTGCTGCCCGATATCGGCGGCACTCTCTGGGCCTCGCGCCTGCGGGTCTACGACCTCGCCGGGCTGACCGATGCCAGCATCGCCCGCGCCCTCGGCAAGGACCAGAAGGCCCTCCACGACTACATCTTCGAGCAGGCCCGGCCGACCTTCATCCACATCCACCACTACTGGACCGCGGCCGGGGCCCTGGACCTCGACCCGCGCTTCCGGCGCGACTACCTGCCGCTCTATGCCTTCTTCGAGCCGGAGGTCCTGGAGTACACCGGCGGCAAGCGGCTGCCCTCCGGCGATTTCATCCGCCGGGAGGCGATCGCCGGCAAGGAAGAAGCCGTTCAGGCGATCCGGGCCGAGCTCATCGAGGCCTACGCGCGATCACGCAAGCTGCGGCGGATCGGGCCTCAGGGACCGGCGCCGCCGCCGGGCGGTTGATTCACCGAGAACGCCCGGGGCGCGACGAACAGTATTGCGGTTACGAAGAGGGACCCTCCGGCGATGGCGTCTCCGCGGTCTGCTGGACGCGGGAGGAATCCACGCAGGCCTGCGCGTTCGCATTCTTGGGCTTCAAGGCGAGCGCTCGCGCGCAGGAGCTGAGTGCCGACGGCTTCTGTCCGAGCGCGAGATAGACCTGGCCGAGGGCGAGCGTGGCGTCGAAGTTCGCGTCGTATCCAACGGCCTTGGCGAGCTCCTCCTTGGCCCTTTCGTAGAGCTTGCGCTGCTCGGTCGGCTCCTTGGCCTTCTCCGCCTTGCGCATCGCCTTCACACCGCGGCTGTAGTACACCGCCGCCCGCTGCACCGGGTCCTTGTAGGGAGTCCCCATCCCGTCCACGGGGAACGGCGCCTGGGCGCGGACAGCGGCCACGCCGGCCAGGGCGAGAGCGAGAGAGAACGTCGCGACAGCTTTCTTCATGGCTCGGGTTCCTCCTGACCCTTGATGACCATTGCGGTCGTTTCATTTCTACGAAGAAACGCGCTGCAATGTTTAGGGTTGAGGCTCGAGGAGCTCGATGCGGTTGCCGAACGGGTCGTGCACGAAGATGCGACGCCGACCCTCCAGAGGCTCGTCGGTGAACACATCGATCCCCGCGTCCCGGAAGCGCTGGCTGAGCGCATCGAGATTCTCGACGACGAAAGCCGGGTGAGCCTTCCGGGCCGGCCGGAAGTCCTGCTCGACGCCGAGATGCACCTGCAGGGCTCCGCCGGAAAACCAGACGCCGCCGCGCCCGGCGAGCTGTGGCGGCTTGGGGACCTCCATCAGACCGAGCGTGCCGCCATAGAACATACGGGCCAGGTCTTCCTGCCCGGGAGGCATCGCGAGCTGAACATGGTCGAGGCCATGGATGCGGAACTCTTGTTTCATGATCAGATTTTCCCATGGATCGCGCACCCTCCTGCAACACAGGGCAGCAGTGGCTGGTGCTGCGCAAGACCTCCGGAACCTCGCGTACCTGGATGCGGACGAGCACGCTGGGCCTGGGCGGCGCGCTGTTGCTGGCCTCGCTGGCCGCAGATCTGGTCTTCGGCGGGCTGGTGAGCCCGGTGGGCTTCGTCGCCTTCGCGCTCGCGGCCGGGCTGCTGTCAGGCCTGTTTACCGCGCCGCCGCTGGCGCGGATCGTGGCCCGGCCTGCGTAAGCGGGGGCGTGCGACCGGCCGCTCCACAGAGCGAGAGCTCTCCAGCCGGAGCGGGCGGGGACTGCCGAAAGCGGACCAGCCTGCTCCGGGGAGCGGGTCTCTCGCTCCATGGAGCGGGTGGTTCGCTCCGATCTCGGTGGAAGCCGCTCCACGGCAGGAGCAGCCGTTCTGTGGAGCGGCCTCCCCGCTCCGTGGTTGGACCAGCTCGCACCATGGCGCGACTGACCCACACCCATGGCGCGACTGCCCACACCATGGAGTGTCTGGCCCGCTCCATGGAGCGACTCGGCCATTCCTCGGCTGGAGAACCCGCTCCGCGGAGCGAATCGCCCGCTCTGAAGAGCGGCCGGCCCATTCTTCGGCATGGACCCTCCCTTTTTCATCTCCACCGCGTCGCCAGCAAAGCCTCCTGCTCCACCCACCGTCCGGCCGCAAGGATCGCCCGGAGGGTGTCCGCCAGGGGCGCGTCCTGGCGGTCGGCGAGGTCACGGCGGATTGCTGCGGCGGCCTCCTTGGAGAGGGGAAGGCCCTCGGGTACGGCGGCCAGATCGTCCGGCGACATCCTCCATGGGTGTGCGGTGCCCGGAGCCCAGGAGAGGACCAGACGGGCGATGCGCACGCCGTCGAGGTCGAGGTCGGCCCAGACCCGCACGGGGGCTCCGGCGGACGCGGCGCGCTCCACCAGGCGGCGGACGGCGCGGCCGGGGTAGCCGGCCGACCAGGCGACCAGGGAGCCTCCCGCGCCCTCGACCTCGCCGCGGCAGCAAGCCTCGAAGGCGGTCAGGTTCTCCACCACGAGAAGCCCCCCGGGCGGAGGATCGACCGGGAAGTCGACCGCCTGCAGCCTCTCGAAGGTCTCGCGGGCCAGGCCGGCGAAAGGGGCGAGCCCGGCCAGGTCGACCGTCTGCTCGGGGAGATGGAGCCGTCCGGTGCCGCCGAGCAGGGTCACCGCCGCGCCCTCGCGGATGCCGAGCACGGCGAGCGGACCGACCAGCTTCTCGATCTGGCGGCGGAGGTAGCCGAGGACCTTGGAGTCCCCCAGATAGCGGGCCGAGAACACCCTCTCGGCCAGGACGTCTCCAGCTTCGGCATGGACGGCCAGCGCGCCGAGGAGGTTGAGGACCCGCGGCGGGAACGACTCGGCCTCCTCGCGTTCCAGGAGCGCCGCGATCTCCCGGGCCTTGGGATGGGTGAGGCCGGCGGCCTTCTCGCGCGCCGACCGCAGGGCGAAGAAGCGCTTCTCCTCCACGCCGGGAGCCGCGAGCTCCCGCAGGGCCTGCCGGTCGAGGAGGACAATCCCGGAGAGCCGGGGAGCACGGCGGCCGAGCCGCCAACGCAACGCGATCCAGCCGGCCCGGAGGAAGCGCTCGAGCCACTCCTCGGCCAGGCTCGCCGGAATGCCCTGCCGCCCCAGCCGGCCGAGCACTCCCGCCGTGGGGATGGGCTCTCCCTGGTCGGCGCCCCCGCTCCGCCGCAGGAGCGCAGCCGCCACCCGCCGCCCGGCCGGATCGCCGAGAGGCGGCGTTTCGGGCACCTCCGCCCGCACCTCGCGGCCCACCGGCGGACGCGGCCGGGTCGCCGGACGCTCGCGCCCGCAGGTCCAGCAGACCGGCACCCGCCGCGCCGTCCGTTCCGCCAGCGGACCCGAGCGCGTCCAATCGCCCCAGACGAGCCGGGGGGTGTAGGTGCAGAAGTGGTCGTTCATGCCTCGGCCACGATCGGCACGGGCGCGTGCGGGTGGTCCGGCTTCTTCTTCTGGAGGACGATGACCAGGGCGGCGGGGTCGAGCTGCGCGCGGTCGAGGGTCGTCGGGGCCGTGAGGATGAACTGCGAGCGGGCGGCGCGCAGGAAGCGGCCCACCTGGTCGACGCGGTCGAGGGAGAGGTGGGCGAAGGGTTCGTCCAGCATGAAGAAGCCCTGGCCGTCGGTCTCCGCCATGGCCATCAGGAGGATCAGGCCGGCGATCACCTGCTGGCCGCCGCTGAAGGACGGATCGCCCAGCGGCAGAGGCGCCTTGCCGTCGAAGCCGAAGCTCACCTGGATGGCCGCCTCGTCGAGCACGCGGTCGTCGTCGGCCAGGCGCGGCACCTCCATCTCGACCGCCACCTCGGCGCCGGCCGCCAGGTCGGTCGCGCGGCGGCGGTAGTCCCACAGGGCGCCGCTGACGATCTCCAGGTAGCGCCGCCGGCACTCCGCCAGCTCGGTCAGCGCCTCCTCCGCCTCGCGGCGGCGGGCGGCCAGGTGGCGCTCGGCCTCTTCGATGTTGGCCCGGAGGTGGATCGCCTCCTCGCGGACCTCGCGGGGCGGCGGGTCTCCCAGCGAGGCGAAGGCACGGCGTGCCCGTTCGAGGTCGCTCGCCACGGTGTCCGGCCCGTCGAGCTCGCCCCGCTCGGCCCGGGCCTGGAGCTCGGATGGCACCCGGACGGCGAGGTCGCGCACGCGGGCGTCCGCCGCGCCAAAGTCGGTCTCGGTGCGCTCCAGGGCCTCGCGCTCGCCGCGCAGGCGGTTGGTCTGCTGCTCGGCGCGCGTCTCGGCGGCCGTCTGGTCGCGGAGGGCGTCATTGTGCGCCCGATGGGCCTCCTCCCGGGCCTCCGCCGCCCGGTCCCGCTGCTGGCCGGCCCGCCGCAGCTCCGTTTCGGCGTGGCGCGCCTCCTCCCGCGCCGCGGGTAGACCCGCGGCATCGCGCAGCAGCTCCCGCCGCCGGCGCTCGACGGCGAGCGCACCGTCGGCTTCAGAGCGCCGGACCGTGGCGACCGACCGCGCCTCCTGGGCAACGGCCCTTTCCCGGCGGATCGTCTCGAGCTCGGCGTTGGGCCCGGGCCAGCGCCGCCTCCCGGCCGGCCTGGCCGAGGACGCGCTCGCGAGGCGGGGCCACCCAGGTGCCCCGCTCGTCACGCCAGGAGCCGTCCTCGCGCAGCTCGACGGCGGCCGGCCAGCGGCGCAGCCAGCCGGGCGCGCCCACGGCCAGGCGGTAGGCTCCAACGGTCTCGGACCGATCCAGCCGCTCGCCGGACCAGACCGGGCCCGGAAAGCCTTCCGCGCGCGCCGCGTCCAGTACCGAGACCTCCACGTCCGGCTCCACCAGCAGCGCCCAGCGGGCATCGCCGAGCGCCGCCTCGGCCGCTTCGCCGCGCGCCGGATCGGTCACCTCGACAGCGGCGGCGAGGAGCGCCGCGGCAATCCCCCGCGACTGGAGGGCAGAGAGGGTGCGGGTCACCGCCTCCGGATAGACCGGGAGCCCCGCGCGCAGGCGCTCGACCTTGCGGCGGGCCTCGTTTTCCCGGACGCGGGCCTGGGCCGCCGCGGCCTCAGCCGCGAAGAAACCCCGGGCGGCGGCCTCGGCGGCGGCCTCCAGGGCGGGAAGGTCCCCCTCGGGCAGCTCGGCGGCTTCGCGTGCCCGGGCCTCCAGTGTGGTGAGCCGCTCGACCGCCAGGACGTGCCGCCGGTGTACGGCCTCCCAGGCGGCGAGCGCCTCGGCCTCGGTTCGGCGGGCCTCCTCCAGGCGGGTGAGGGCCCGCGCCTCGCGGTTCCGCGAGCCCGAGGCCTCGGCTTCGAGCGAGGCGAGGTCCACCTCCCCCCGGCGCACCTTGGTGCGCAGCTCGGGGAGCTTGGCGCCCGCCTCGGCGCGCCGGCGCAGCCAGACCTGCAGCTCGGCGGCCGGCAGCCGTGCCTCGAGCTCGGCCACGCGGTCGCGGTGGCTCTCCCACTCTTCCAGGCGGGCCACCTGCCGCTCGATCTGCCGCAGATCGAGCTCCAGCCGCTGCACCGCCGAGGTCTGCCGCACCACCTCGCCCTCGCTCTCGGCGAACCGCCGGCGCGCCTCGCTGTAGCGTTCGAGGACCGCGTGGTCTCCCATCATCTCCAGGACGCGGCGGAACAGCTCGCGCGGCTTGAGCTCGAAGAGCGCGTTGGTCCGTCCCTGCTCGATGGCCAGCACGCTCATCAGGCTGCGCGTCACGCCGGCCCCTTCGAGCACCCGCTGGTAGCGGTCGGGGCCGTACCAGTCGCGCGACTCCAGCAGCACGCGCCGGATCTCCTCCAGCGGCGGCCGGCCGGGGAGGACCGCGAAACGCTTTTCCGGCGAGCCGCCGCCGGCCGGCACCAGGGCGCAGGCCAGGGTCGCCTCGGGCGTCGTGATGCGCTCGCGGCGGAAAGGCGCTCCCGCCGGGCCGCCGCGGGCACTACCGCCATATCCGGGCTCGTTCGACACCACGGCGCGGATCAGGGCGGGCGCGTCCGGCCGGCGCAGGTAGTTCTGGAGCCGCCGCCGCGAGGAAAGGCGGGGCGCGTTCAGGAGCTGGCGGATGGCGTCGAGCAGCGTCGTCTTGCCCGAGCCGTTCGGGCCGGTCAGCAGGACCACGTCGCGGTGGAGCGGGATGCGCACCTGCGGCCAGAGGTCCCAGCCGTGGAGGGAGAGCTCGAGGAACCGGAACATCAGCCCTCGTCCTCCGCCGTCTTCGCCCCAGGTCGATCGAACGCCTTGGCCAGATGATACCGGGCGCTCGCCCTCTCGCCGGTGCGGCGCACGTGCCCCGCCTCCTCCAACTCGCGGAGGACGCGCCGCAGGCGCGAGGCGGGCGCGTCGGTCTGCCGCGACAGGTCGCCCATCGCCGCGGTGCCGCCCAGCCGGCCGATCGCCTCCAGCACCCGGCCGCCGAAACCGGCGAGCAGCTCCTCGCCCGCGGCTTCGTCCTCCGCCCCCTCCCCGGCCTCGCCAGGCGCGCGTTCGCGCTCCTCCAGCAGCTTCGCCAGCACCTCGCGGCGCAGGAAGGCGACCATCCGCTCGCCGTCGATCGCCAGCTCGAGGAGAGGGCCGGCTTCGATCACCTCGCCGTGGCCGGCGAGGAAACCCAGCCGGCGGAGCTGCGACACGAGGCTCAGGATGCGGCTCCGCCCGCCCAGCACGGGCCGGAACTCCCGCACCAGGGTCTCCAGGCGGACCCGTGGCCGGAACCCCCGCGCCGCCGCCGAGGCTCTCGCGGGAGAACAGGGCTCCCTGGCCTGGCAGCTCCCGCGTGTCCGCAGCCGTGCGTTTCTGCAGCACCAGACGGGCCCAGAGGATCACCAGCAGGGCGCAGGCATCGGACCGCAGGCCGAGGTTCGACGCGGCATCGAAAGCGGCGTCGCCGGTGACATCGGCCGAGAGCCGGATTCCGACGTGCTCCGAGTAGACGCTCGTCGCGAGAACGAGGCCCACTGCCTGGAACCTGCGCTCGACCTCGTGGCGCACCTCGGGGAAGTCGAGGTCAGGGAGCTCCGCCCGGGCGACGCTTCCCTCCCGGAGCAGGCGGGCGCAGATGCGGGTGGCCTCGTCCATGCTCCCGTCAGGCGCTGTTCCCATAGGCCCGCGAAGCGGGATCTTCCGATTGCGGCGTCGTCCGGCACTGCGCTTTGTCGCTCATCTCCACAATCAGTCTATAACGGACTCTGTCGCCGCGAGGAGCGAAAAAAGCAGACGTGTACAAACCGTCAACACTACGGAGAGGAACAGACCGGGGAGTGAAGCTCAGCGCGCCCGGATGGTGCCCGGCGTCAGGCGCGCGAGCGGGCCTTCGCCGGACGCCGCGAGGTCCTCGGGCCAGCCGTCACCCTCGGCCTCGACGTCGAGCGGCAGGGCGCCGAGCCGGCCGGCGATCCCCTCGCCCGCCCAGCTCGCGCCGACGAGCGAGAGCAGGCTCGCGCGCAGGAACGACTCGCCCGTGTCACCCGCCGGCACGAGGTCCGCAAGAGGGGTGGCCTCGGCCGTCCTGGCGATGGCGGCGAGGTCGGCGAGCAGGCGCTCCACCTCGGGGGGTACCTCGATGGCATCGGCGGCGCGCATGGGCTCCAGCGGCTCGGTCCACACCACCGGCTCGGCCTCCGGACGCTCGCGCAGAACCTGCAGCTCGGCGGCCTGGGCGACAGCCTCGGTGGTGAGGAGCGGCGGAGGCGCCAGGGCAGGGAACAGCGCGTCCCGCCCGACCGCGGCCAGCTCGTCGAGGCTCTTGCTCATCAGGGCGCGGACGATCTGCTCGGTGGTCAGCCCGGCCGTCAAGTGGAGATACTGCCGGCCCACCTCGGTGATGGCGGCATGGAGGGAGGCGCCCGCGCCGTGGAGGCGCGAGAGCAGCTCGTGGATCTCGCGCGCCACCCGCCGCGCCGCCACCTGATCGAGCCGCACCGCGTCGAGCACCGCCCGGATGCGGCCCGAGAGGTCGAGCACGTCCCGCAGCTTGTCGGCCGTGCGCCGGAGGACCACCTCCGAATGGGAGGCCATGGCCGCGTCGATCTCCTCGCGCAGCGCGACGAGCCGCGAGCGCAGCGACTGGAGGTGGCGGATCGGATCGAGGCCGATGTCGAGGGCGTAGCGCACGCCGGCGAGGGTCGGCAGCAGCTCGCTCTCGCGCAGGCGCCGGTGGAGGAAGGAGAGGACGTCGTACGCCCACCGCCCGGCGTCGGTCAGGACGTAGCCGGCCATGGTGTCGAAGTCCAGCCAGCCGCTCTGCCGCAGGGTGCGCACGACGGCGGACCGCGCCGGCTCGACGAGCCAGTAGAGCACCTCGTCGAGGTCCTCGGGGGCGAACGCCGGCCGCGAGCTTCTCGACCAGGGCCTCGAGGACGGCCGCCCGCGCGAAGAAGTCGCGCGGCGCGCGGCCTACAAGGGCATGGAGCAGGGGATAGACCGGCTCCAGGTCATGCACGCTCGCGAGCGCCTCGACCTGGTCCGGAGGCAGCCCGCCGGTCCACTCCGTGAGCCCCTCCCAGCCGCGCGCCTCGGCAGCATCCGAAGCCGAATCTTCCGGCGTCACCGTCTCGCGGTGAGGTGTTTTGTCGCCCATGACGGCGACGGACTATAGCGGAGTCAGCCCTCCACCTGGTCCAGAAATTCGTCGACGAGGTGGTTGAACGTTTCCGGCCGGTCCATCATCAGCCAGTGGCCGGTGCCGGGCATGAGACGGACCGGGAGGCCGGGCACCAGGCGGTGCAGGCTGACGGGGAGGCTGTTCAGGTCGCTGACGATGGACAGCTTCGGTCCCTGGTAGCGCGCCAGGGCCGGCAGCGGCTGGTAGACGATCGAGCCCTCGACGGCCCGCAGGACGGCGTCCTCATGGGTCAGCCGTAGATCCTCCAGCACCCAGCGGGAGGCGTCCGGATCGCCGCCGACCACGATCTGGCGGAAGTACGACTCGAGCTCGCCGAGCGGGTCCTGGCGCAGGGCCTCCAGGAAGGATTCGAACTGCTCGCGCGGCAGCTCGCTCTGATCGCCGTTGGGGTCCACCAGGAGGAGACCCGCGACCCGCTCGGGGTGCCGGCCCGCATACTCGATCGCCGCCAGCGAGCCGAGGCTGTGCCCGGCGAGCACGAAGTGCCGCAGACCGAGTTGGTCCGCGACCGCCTCGACGTCCGCGGTCAGGCCCGGGACCGAATAGTCGCCGTCCTCCGCGGGGTCGGAGTCTCCGTGCCCCCGGAAGTCGAGCGCCACGGCGCGGCGGTGCCGGCGGAGATGGTCGAGCTGCAGGGCCCACTGCCCGCCGTTGCCGGCCAGGCTGTGGAGGAACAGGATCGGCAGGGCGCGCCCGCTCCTGTCACCCCCATCACCCCCGTCGCGGACGTAGAGGTTGCCGGCGGGACCGGGGATCCAGACGGCCAGGCTCTCCGGCGGCGCCGGCTCCGGATACTCCTGGGACGGCTCCTCGGGCAGGTCTTTTCCGGCTCCGGTCCGCCGCCTGCCGGACGGCAGGTCCTCTTCTCTCTCGCGCAACCGCCGGCCGAAGAGAGCGGCGAGCGCTCCAAGCCCGAGCAGACTCAGGATGACCCAGAGGAGGCCGTACGACCGGCGCCGGTACGGATAGCGGAACTGTCTCGTCTTCATCTCTCCATCTCCCGCGCGACCACACTCAAGCTAGCACGACCCGGCGCCGGGGCGCACCCCGTGAAAAAAAGTTTGCCGAGTTATGACAGATCGGCGGGTCGTTTTCCGTCTTTTTAAGGGGTAGATCGGGGCCACTCCCGGCCGCGACCTATCCCGAGGAAACGACATGCCCCCTGTCTGTCCCCTGTTGCGGACGTTGCTGCAGGCATTCTTCGCCGACTACCTCTGTCTCGTCGAGCCCGATTCCGCGGAGCACCTGTGCCTGGACCGGGTCTCGTTCCGGGACCCGCAGGCTGACCTCGCCGGCTGGGAGGAGGACGAGCGCTCCGTCCTATGCCTCGTCGCCGAGGTGCCCGGCGTGCGGGGCGAGAAGGTGACCGTCCTCGTCCGGATCGAGCCGGACGCTCCGGGCCCGGACGACGTCTCCGACCGGCTTGGGCGCACCTTCGCGGACCTCGAGGTCCGCTACTGCCAGCCTGTGCTGCTCAGCGTGGTCTGCCTGCGCGGTGCCCGGCCGGGCGTCAACCTCGAGACCGCGGCGGTCGGTCGGGTCTTCGGCGTCGAGGTGCTGCGGGTCTTCTACACCCTCTTCGGCCTCGCCGGTGCGCGCGCCGAGTACTACCTCCAGCGCCCGGAGCCGCTCGCCTGGGCCCTGGCCGCGCTCATGCGCCCGGCCCGCCTCGACCGGTCCGAGCTGCGAAAGGCCTGCCTGGAGCGCATCGCCGCCGCCCGGCTGGACGAGCCGCGGCGGGCCCTCCTCGCGGGCTCCGTGGAGGCCTTCCTGGATCTCGAGGGTTGACGCGCCATTTGAGAATCGTGTATCAATGCGTCCGCCCAAGTCGTTGGACCCACGCCCCGCGGAGCGGCCTCGGCTGCCTCGTTTCGTTCATGAGTCTGCCCCAGAGGGAGATCAGATGAAGAGAATTCGGAACATCGCCAAGGGCAAGCATTGCTTCTCGGTCGGATTCCTGGCCTTCAGCCTCACCGGCCTGGTAGGACCTGGCGGCACTCCCGCAGAGCTCCTGCCGCAACCACCCGGGCCTGTCGCAAGTGTTGAAACCATCGCGGCGGTCCCCCAGGAGCCCCCGACCACCCTCCCAGCCGACCCGGAGCCTCTCCCAGCCGCCGATCTCCAGAGCCAACAGATCGAGCCGACAGTCCAGGCCCAGACGGCGGCACCACCGCCGGAAGCCCCGTTCCCCGCGGAGGTCCGTGCCCTGGAGCTCCAGGAATCCCACGGCATCCCGGAATCGCCGTTCGGCGAGCTCATCTACCAGGTGGCCGGCCGCCACGCGGTCAACCCCTACCTGGTGGCAGCCATCGTGCGGGTCGAGTCCTCCTTCAACCCGCGGGCGGTCTCGCGCAAGGGGGCCTGCGGCCTGATGCAGCTCCTGCCCGCCACGGCCCGCCGCTTCGGCCTGGGCCGGCGCGACATCTTCGATCCCGCCAAGAACCTGGAGGCGGGCGTCCGCTACCTGAAATGGCTGGCGGCGCGCTTCTCCGGCGATCCGACCCGGGTCCTGGCCGCCTACAACGCCGGCGAGGGAGCGGTCGAGCGCTTCGGCGGCGTGCCTCCCTACCGGGAGACCCAGAGCTACGTCCGCCGCATCTTCACGCTCCTCGGGATGACCGCCGAGGTCCAGGCGGCAGCCCCGGTCCCCACGCCCGAGATGGTCGCCGGCCGCTGAGCCGGCCCTCCGAGAAACGGATGCACATTGACGTCGCAAAGAATCACTTGAGGTCCCAGAGACGGCTCGTGTCGTTAAGGTCGATTCCTTCGACAGGTACCGGATCGCGCAGGAGCGGCAGGGCCAGTGTCGTCGAGTACACTCCACCCGGCCAGGCCAGGGAGACCCGTACGTCTCCGGCCGCCGAGGTGGCCTCTTCGAGCGAGCGCTGCGGGTCGAAGGTGGGCCAGATGTGGGTGACGGCGAGCTCGCGGACGCCGGCGCGGCGGCCGGTTGCGCCGGCCTGGGCCGCGCTCAGGTGGACCGGCGGGCCGATCAGCCCCTCCTGGTAGGTCGCCTCGCAGATGAGCAGGTCGCTCCCCTGCGCGAAGCTCGCGATGTCGGTCTGCGGCCCGGCGTCGGCCGTATAGGTGACGGCGCCGCCCTCGGCCTCGGCCCGCACGGCCAGGGTATAGACGGGGTGATCGGTGCGCAGGAAGCGGAACCGGATCCCGCCGATCTCGATCTCCGAGCCCTCTTCGATCGGGTGGAAGTCGAAGGACCGTTCGAGCTTCTTCGCCTCGCCCCCGGTCTTGCCCGCGTCGAGGAACCGGGGCAGCACCTCCCAGACCTCAGGCGGTGCGTACAAGGGCTTCCGCACCGGGCCCTCCGGGCGGTAGCGCAGGGCCACGTCGAGCGGATAGAGGTCGATGCAGTGGTCGGCGTGGACGTGGGTGACGAGGACCGCATCGATCCCCATCCAGTCCGTCACCCGTTGCAGCGCCGAGAACGTGCCCGTCCCGGCATCCATCCAGATCCGGGTTGCTCCGCTCTCCAGGAAAAAGCCGCTGTTCGGATTGTCAGGCCCGGGATAGCCACCGGAGCTGCCAAGGACGTGCAGGCGCATGAGAACCCTCCCCATCCGAGCATACCGCACCCCGTCGCATCGAACCCCGAGGTTGCATCCCGCACGGCCCGTGCGGTATCAGTACGCCCGATGCAAGCCGGCCGTTTCCGGCCCCCTTCTTCTCTTCTCGGGAGATGACATGCCTCGAATCCTCGCATCCCTCGTCCTCGTGCTCGGTCTGCTCGCCTCCTCTGCGGCGGCCCAGGTCGATCCCGCGCTCCTCGCCGGTCTGAAGGCCCGCTCCATCGGCCCCGCGGCCATGAGCGGCCGGGTGTCCGACGTGGTCGCGGTCGAGTCCAACCCGGACATCCTCTATGTCGGCGCGGCCAACGGCGGGGTGTGGAAGTCAACCAACGGCGGCCTCACCTGGGAGCCGACCTTCGACGACCAGAAGGTCGCGTCGATCGGCGCTCTCGCCGTCTTCCAGCCGAACCCCGACATCGTCTGGGCGGGCACCGGCGAGGGAAACCCGCGCAACAGCGTGTCGGTGGGCTGGGGGATCTACCGCTCGCTCGACGGCGGGCGGACCTGGAAGCACCTGGGACTGGAGCAGACCGAGCACATCCACCGCGTCGTGCTCCATCCCACGAACCCGGACGTGGCCTGGGTGGCCGCCCTCGGCAAGCTGTGGGGGGAGAACGCCGAGCGCGGCGTGTTCAAGACGGTCGACGGCGGCAAGACCTGGAAGAAGGTGCTCTATGTCGACGAGCGGACCGGCGCGGCCGACCTGGTGATCGACCCGGCGAACCCCAACAAGCTGTTCGCGGCGATGTGGGACCACCGGCGCTGGCCGTGGAGCTTCCGCTCCGGCGGCCCCGGCTCCGGTCTCTACATGACCTACGACGGCGGCGAGACCTGGAAGCGGCTCACCGAGGACGACGGCCTGCCCAAGGGACAGCTCGGCCGCATCGGCCTGGCGATCTCGCACTCCAACCCCGAGACCGTCTACGCCCTGGTCGAGGCGGAAAAGAGCGCCCTGATCCGCTCCGACGACGGCGGCCGCACCTGGAAGGCCGTCAATGAGGATCCGCGGACGGCGAACCGCCCCTTCTACTACGCCGACATCCGGGTCGATCCCACCTGGCCGAACCGGGTCTACAACCTGGCCACCCGGCTGAACGTGTCGGACGACGGCGGCAAGACCTTCGACGCCCTGGGCCGCGCGCGCGAGATCCACGGCGACTACCACGCCATGTGGATCAACCCTCGCGACCCGAGCCACATCGTGGTCGGCAACGACGGCGGGCTCGGCATCAGCCGGGATCGCGGCGCCACCTGGTACTTCCCGCCGAACCTGCCGCTCGCCCAGTACTACCACGTCAACGTCGACATGGACACGCCCTACAACGTCTACGGCGGCCTGCAGGACAACGGCACGTGGAGAGGCCCGGCCGAGGTCTGGGAGAACGGGGACATCCGCAACCAGCACTGGGCACGGATCGGGGGAGGCGACGGCTTCGACGCGGCCCCTCATCCCAAGGACTCCTCGCTGGGCTACTCCATGTCCCAGGGCGGGGCCCTCATGCGCTGGAACCAGCGCAACGGCGAAGCGAAGACCCTGAAGCCGGCCGACCTGGGCGCCGACCCCGCCCAAAAGCTGCGCTTCAACTGGAGCTCCGGCTTCGCGCTCGATCCGTTCGAGCCGGACAGCCTCTATTACGGCAGCCAGTACCTCCACAAGTCGACCGACCGCGGCGAAACCTGGACGGTGATCAGCCCCGACCTGACGACCAACCGGCCGGAGTGGCAGAAGGCGGCCGAGAGCGGCGGCATCACGCCGGACGCCAGCGGAGCGGAGAATTTCACCACCATCCTTGCCGTCGCGCCCAGCGCCCTCGAACGCGGCGTGATCTGGGTGGGGACCGACGACGGCCGGGTGCACGTCACCCGCGACGGCGGCAAGACCTGGACGAGCGTCGAGAAGAACATCCCCGGTGTGCCGGCCAACACCTGGGTGCCCCACATCCGGGCCTCGCGTTTCGATCCGGCGGGCGCCTTCATCGTCTTCGACAACCACCGCCGCTCGGACTGGACCCCGTACGTCTATCGCACCGACGACTGGGGAAAGACCTGGAAAAGCCTTTCCACGAAAGATTTATGGGGTTGGGCCCTGGCCATCGAGCAGGACCCGGTCGACCGCGACCTCCTCTTCCTGGGGACCGAATTCGGGCTCTGGGTGTTCGAACGACGGCGGCAAGCGCTGGATGCGGTGGACCCACGGCGTGCCCACCACGGCGGTGGCCGACCTGGTCGTCCATCCGCGCGAGCACGACCTGGTGATCGCCACCCACGGCCGGGCGGTGTACGTGATCGACGACGTCGCGCCGCTGCGCGAGCTGACGCCCGAAGCCCTGAAGGAGCCGGTCCATCTCTTCCCCGCCACTCCGGGCACGCTCCACCAGGAGACGATGGCGGGAGGCGCCTCGCGCCCCGGCGCCGGCGACTTCCGGGGCGAGAACGCGCCCTATGGCATCCCGCTGACCTATTCATTGAACGTCCCCGGCCTGCCCCACCCCGACGCCGAGAAGGAGCGCGAGCGCAAGGAGAGGGAGCGCGCTGCATCGCGCACCCGGCCGGCGGCCGAAGAACCGGGCGGCGAGAGCAAGCCGAAGGTCGAGATCCGCATCACCGACGCCTCCGGCAAGCTCGTCCGCAAGATGGACGGCCCGGCCCAGCTCGGGCTCAACCGGGCGGTCTGGGACCTCGGGCGCGACCCCTTTCCCGAGCCGCCGACCACCCGCCGCGGCTTCCAGGATGACGACAGCGGCCCGAAGGTCCCGCCGGGCACCTACCAGGTGACCGTGAAGCACGGCGACCGCGAGGCCAAGGGGACCGTGGAGGTCGTGACAGACCCCACTTCGAAGAACACCGCGGCCGACTGGCAGGCGCGCGAGGCCGCCCTCGAGCGCCTGAAGTCCGCGCAGACTGCGGTCGTCGATGCGGTCGACCGGATCGGCACCGCCCGCACCGACGTCGGCGTCGTGCTCAAGAAGCTCGACGCGGCAAAGAAATCCGAGAAGGAGGACGAGGCCAAACAACAGGACCCGCACAAGGAGCTGCGGCAGGCGGCCAGGGACCTCCAGGGGAAGCTCACCGCGATGGAGGAACGGCTTCGGGTCCTGCCGGACGCCAGGGGGCTCATCGACGACCAGACGGTCTACGGGAAGATCGAGACCGCCAGCGACACCCTGGACTCCTCCTTCGACCGGCCGAACCCGAACCAGCTCGCCTATCTGGACCAGGCCGAGGCAGCGGCGAAGGCGGTGCTCGCCGACTTCAACCGCCTCTTCGCCGGGGACGTCCTCGCGTTCCGCCAGAAGGTCGCGGGGGCGAAGATCGACCTGCTGACGGCGGAGGCGCCGATCGAGATCAAATAGCGGGTGCAAAGCGGCGGGCGGATCTCCGCCCGCCCGTTCATTCGAAGTAGCCGAACACGTCGACGACCAGGTCGACCGTGCCTCCGTCAAGCAGGAACGGCCGGGCGATGATCGCTCCGAGATCGGAGAGGTCGAGGACGGCGTTGTTGGCGCGCGTCTGCCCGGCGCCGAAGTTGATCGTGCTCGTCGCGGGCGTGAAGCCGGCATCCGGATAGACGGTGATGTGGCCCACCGCGGTCGGTTGCACCACGGTCAGGTTGACCGCCACCGCCCGAGCGGTCGGCGGGATGCCGCAGGCAGCCGCGTCGACGAGGGCAATCGCGCGCTCGACGCCCGAGTCCAGCCGCCCGTCCTGGGTGTCCTGGCGCGAGTCGTAGACGCGGCACGGCACCATCGTATGGAAGCAGAGCCCCCCTCCCGGCTGGCAGGGCGGGATCGGGTCGCAGGTCCCCGGCTCGAAGGTGTTGGTGAAGCGCACGTCGTCCACCCACCAGCCCTCGGTGCCGGCGTTGGTGTCGGCCAGGAAACGCCAACGGAAGCGGCGCCCGAAGCCGGCGTAGGCGGAGAGGTTGACAGTCACCCCGCTCAACATCGGATAGGCGGACGATTGGCCGGACCAGGCCGCCGCGAAGCCGGTCGTCGTGCTGTTGTAGCCGCCGGCCTGGAACGCCGTGCCCGGCACGTACTGCCACGTCGCTCCGCCGTCCAGGCTCACCTCGAGCGCTCCGCCGTTGAACGTGTCCTCGGTGTTGAAGCGGTGCTGGAACTCCAGGCTGCTGGTGGAAGAGATGTCGACCGGCGGCGAGATGAGCCGGTCGTCCTTGGTCGCCAGGTCGGTAGCCGCCGGGTCGTTGGTGAACCAGGCGACGTTGGTCGGATCGATCGGCCCGCTGGTGAGCGCCCAGTCGAGCGAGCCCGTGGGGCTCTGGAAGTGGTCGGTCGTGAACCCCGCGTCGCCGGCCTCGAAGTCGTGGAACAGCTCGCCCGTCGGCACCGGCGGGCAGGTCACGCTGACGCAGGCCTCGCCGGTGTCGGCGCCCCCTTTCCCGTCCTGGACGACGTACCTGAAGCAGCAGCCGCCGAGGAAGGCGGCGTCGGCGAAGAAGTTGATGCGGTTGGCGCCGGCATCGAGGAGCGGCGTGCCGCAGGCTCCCGGCAGGGTGACGCTGGCGATGGTCAGGTCGTCGTCGTCGGGGTCGGTGTCGTTGGCGAGGACGTCGATCGCGACGCTGTGGCCGGCCAGCACCGTGGCCTCGTCGTCGACCGCGTGGGGCGGGAAGTTCGGCAGGTTCTGGACAGTCACGATGACGGTGCCGATCGCCTCCCCGCCGCGCCCGTCGGCGGCCGTGTACTGGAAGACGTCGCTGCCGCTGAAGCCGTTGTCCGGGGTGTAGAGGACCTGGTGGTCGGGCGTCTTGGCAGTGATGCCGTGCGCCGGCTGGAAGACGACCGCGACCCGCAGCGGGTCGCCGTTGGGATCGCTGTCGTTGGCCAGGACGTCGATCACCCTGGCCTGGCCGGGATCGGTGAACGCCGCGTCGTCCTGGGCGATGGGCAGGCCGTTGGGGCCGCAGAAGGCGTTGCCGAACAAAGTGTAATTACCGGCACCGCTGAAGTCGGTCGCGGCGAGCTGTCCCACCGTCGCCGGGTTGGTGGCGGCAAAGGTCCGCAGCTCGACGCCCGGCAGGTCGTCGCCCGGTCCGATGCCGTCGAAGAGCGCCGGGTCGGCCTCGATCGTGAAGGTGTCGGCGGCGATGTCGATGCTGCCGGTGAGCGGCCCGACCGTGGTCGCGACGTTGGCGTTGGGCGGCGAGACCGTGCCGTGCTCGAAGGTCACGCCGCCCGGGAGGCCGGTGCTCTTCACGGCGACGTAGTTGCGGTCGGCCCCGGCGTCGGGCACCGGCCGGTTCCACAGGACGTACCAGGCGCCCGCCGGCGGCGGATTGGTGAGGTCGGCGACCTCGATCGTGAAGACGAGGCGGCTCGTTCCCTGCCCCAGGAACGGCTCGGCGATCGACGCCGACTGCGCATCGTAGTTGGAGTTGGCGACCGGCACGCCGTCGAAGCTGTCGACCGCGACGGTGATGCCGGGCGGCGTGCAGGGATCCGCGCTCAGCGGCGGATTCAGCACGGGCTCGCCGCAATGCGGGCCGGCGCCGTTGTCGTTCAAGGCAGCGACCCGGTAGAGCGTCTGGCCCGGGTTGGCGCCGCCGGGCTGGTCCAGGTACGAGAAGGTCGCCGCGTCCACCGTCGCCAGCTCGGTGAAGCCCGGCTCCCCCGTGCGCTGGCGGTCGATCCGGTAGCCGGTGATCGGCGCAGGCGACTCCGGCTCGCTCCAGGTCAGGGTGACGTTGGGCGGCGAGTACGTTGCCACGACCGCGGGTGCGGCCGGCGGCGCGGTCGGCGGCGCGTCGAAGGCGGCATACAGCCGCTTGCCGCCGGTCTGCAGCGCGATGCGCGCCACGTCGGTGCCGCTGTTGGGTGGGCCGGCGATGCAGGCCCCGACGCAGCCGTCGGCCCAGGCGACCACCACCCGGCCGTCCTTGGTGACGTCGATCTCGTTGAAATCGAGGAGGTTGCGGCCGGCGGAGCAGACCGTCCCCTGCATGCAGATGGTGCCGCGCTGCACCGGGTCGGCGGGGGTGACGTCGAGCGTCTCCCAATTCGCACCTGCGTCGTAGGTGACCGCGACATAGAGGTGCCAGGTGTGAGGCGCGGTCACGTCCGTGCCGTAGGCGCTCGCCAGGTCGCCGTTCTGGGAGCCGAGAAAGGCGATCGCCGCGCGGCCGGCATCGCCGGCGATCACCTGCGGGAAGGCCCCGGCCAGCACCCCGAAGGCGGCGCCGACGTCCACCGAAGGCGTCCAGGTCTGGCCATGGTCCTCGGAGGTCGTGACCTTCACCTTGCCGTCGCCGTCGACGTAGCCGAAGTAGACCCGGTTGGCGGCATCGGCATAAACCGCCGGGTCGGAGCCTGCGCCGGGGGTCGACTGCGGGATGGGCCGCACCGTCCAGGTGGTGCCGGCATCCTGGCTCACCGAGACGATCTGCTTGCCGTTGCACCCCGGCTGCGGCACGTAGGCGGTGCCGTCCGGGGCGACCTTGATGTGGCCATGGAGCTTGCCGCCGATCTCGCTGCACTCCGCCTGGGTATAGATGGGCACCGCCGGGCCGAAGGTGAGGCCGCCGTCCCGCGACACGGCGCACTGCGCCAGCGCCACGTCCTGCGAGCAGTAGTAGACGGCGTTCGGATAGCTCGTGGTCCCCTGGATCGGATCGCTCGCCGGGAAGGGGCCGCCGCCGACCGTTTGGTGGTCCGCGCCGGCGTTCATGCCGCAGCCCTGGCTCTGCGTCCAGGTGTTGCCGTCGTCGTCGGAGAAGGCCATCGCGCTGCACTTGCCGGCGAGCTGGCTGGAGAAGGTCCGCCCCGTCTGGTGATCGGTGAAGAGGATCGGGTCGAGGGTGCGGAGCGACGTCGTGATGAAGGTCTTATTGAGCCACTCGACGGCGGGCGGCGAAGCGCAATGGTCCGGGGTGAGCCGCAGCGTCTCGAGAGACGAGATGTACATCAGCGCCCCGGTGGCCCCGGCATGATTGGCCCCGATCGAAGGCTCGCCCGCGGTCGAGCCCACGCCCGAGTCACCTCCGCTCGTCCCCAGGCCGGGAGAGGTGTCCTGCGGAGGCCCATAGTTGGTGAAGCGCAAGCCGGTCTGCGCAGCGCTGCGGCCGGAGCCGACGAGGAGGAGCGATGAGGCAAGGAGGACGGGAACGACAGCTCGGAGACATGGCATGGACATGGATTCCCCCATGAGCAGTCTTGCGACTCTCCAAAAAGCATCCAGAGAGCCACGGCAACGACTGCCGTGGCGAATTCATTCAGGATTTGCCCTGGCAGAGCGCTTCCGCCCCCTCAGCTCGAAGCTCTCCCAGGCCCGTGTGCCAATGCAATTTTCGCGCCGCAACTTCGCAAGGGAAGCGGCCAGGTGAACCGCGCCTACGCCGCGCCGCTGAGGTGGGTCTCGGAGCCGCTGATGCGGTCGGCGAGGGAGCGCCGGGGGCCGGTGAGGAGCAAGGGGAGGCCGAGCAGCAGGGCGGTGAGGACGGCGCCCAGCCAGCGCCGCGCGGTCTGGTCGAAGGTGAGCGGCTCGCCGTCCGGGTTGCGCGAGAAGAGGCCGGCCCAGGCCATGCCCAGGGTGTGGCCCCAGAAGGCGAGCGGCACGACCAGATAGAGGAAGGAGAAGGCCGCCAGGAAGACTGCGAAGGCCGGCCAGTCGTCGAGCGCCGGACGCACCCCCAGCAGGCGGGTGCCGACCAGCAGGACGATCAGGACGGCGCCGTGGACCAGCAGGTCGGCCGCCCCGGAGGCGAAGCGGGTGCCGAGCCCGAGGCGGCGGACGGCTTCCGCCGGCCCCGCGCCGTCGTCCAGCCCGGCGTCCTCGAAGGCGAGGGGCTCCTCGCGCGGAGCCCGCGCGGCCGCGGTGCGATGGGTCACCACCGGTGTTGCTGCCGGGGAAGCCGTCCGCTTGCGCTCGGGGACTGCTGGAGACGCTGGAGCCGCCGTGGACGGGCCGCGCTCCGGGGATTCGAGCGGAAGGTCGAAGAGCAGCGGCTCGTCCGCGTCCTGGTCCGGTCGTCTCATGAGCGGAAGGGGAGGTACTTGACGTAGATGCGGTAGAGGAGGTCGATCGGTCGCTCCTCGTAGGTCTTCGCGAAGGCGTGCTGCCGGCGGATCATCTCGTCCTCGGGCGCGAGCTTCCTGGCCTCCTCGAACTTTTCCACCGCCTTGGTCGGATCGGTCCCCTGGAGGTCCTGCAATCCCAGATTGTAATAGGAATCGACCAGCAGGCGCTTGACGTCGCGGTCGCCGGGGTTGGCCTCGTGCTTCCGCCAGAGCTCGGGGATGACGTATTCCCACTCCTGCTGGCGGAAGAATTCGAGCTGCGGCGCGATCGGCTCGATCTTGCGCTTGGCGTCGGCCAGCAGCTCGCTCTCGGCCGGCTCCAGCTTGGCCTTGGCGGCGGCCTGATTCAGGAGCTCGATGGCGCGCAGATAGCTTCCCTCGGTATGGGCCTGGTGCGCCGAGGCGAGCAGGGCCAGCCGCTCCTCCGAGAGGGCGACCGGCACGGCGGGCGCGGACGGCGCAACCGAGCCCGAGCCGGCGGTGCCCTCCCATTCCGCGATCAGGGCCTGGGCGCGCTGGTACTGGGGATCGGACGGCAGCATCCGCTTGAGCTGCGAGACGGCCATGGAGGTCTTGCCGGCGCGCTGGAGGGCGACGGCCCGGGTGATCGGGTCGGGCTCGGGGGTCGAGGCCTCCTCCGGCGCCTGCGAGTTGGGGAAGAGCTGCTCCCGGTTCTGGTAGACGTACCAGCCGCCCCCGAGGACCAGCAGCAGCACTGCGGTCCCGACCACGACGAAGAGGCGGCGCGCCTTGCCTTCCCGCGCCGGACCGGCGGCGGCCCTGGGCTTCCGCTCGGCCGTCCTCGCGGGCATCTCGCCCGGATCGGGCGGGACCAGGATCTCTTCCTTGAGCTCGGAGGGGCCTCCGAGGTCGTCCAGGCCCGGCAGCACCTCGGCCGGCGGCGGCGGCGCCATGGTCTCGCGGGTCGTCGCCTTGTGGGCGATGACCGGGACGTGCCCGGCTTCGAGCTGCTGCAGGTACTCGCGGGCCTGGAAGAAGGCCGGCTGGATCTCGAGCACCCGCTGGAAGGATCGCTTGGCTCCCTCCATGTCGCCCGCCGCGAGGTTGTCCACGCCCTCGTGGAAAATCTCTTCCACCTGGCGTTCCTTCTCGGCCCGCACCTTGCGCGCCATCTCGATGCGGCGCGCCGCCTCCTGGTGGTCGATGTCGATGAGGAAGATGCGGGACCAGGCGTCGATGGCGCTCTGCGGGTCGCCGGCCGCGAAGGCCTTCTGCCCTTCCGCGAGCAGCTCGCGGATCCGCGGCTCGGGCTCGTTCTCCGTGCCGGCGAACAGTTTCGCACCCGCGGCCGGGACCGCGGCCGGAACTGGGACCGCGGCCGGCGCAGGCTCGTCGAGGTCCAGGCCGAGGGAGCCGAAGCTCGTCTCGGAAGCGGCCCCCAGGCCCATCTCCGGATCCGCGTCGAGGCTCAGGTCGAACCCCATGTCCTCCGGCGCGGCCAGCCCGCCCCCTCCAATACCGGCCGCGGACCGCCGCGCCGCCTCCAACTCGGCCAGCACAGGATGCGAGGGGTCCAGCGCCCGCGCCTTCTCGATCAGCTTCCCGGCCTCGCCGTCCTGCCCGGCCTGGAGGGCCGCGCGCGCCGACGCCGCGAACTTCGTCACATACGGCTCGGCCTCCATCCGGCTCTGCGCCTGCTCGATGACCTGCAGCAGGCCGGGATCGGCCATCACCGCGGCCCGCTCCCGCTCGGCGAGCGCCATCAGCTCGGGGAAGCGCCGCTGCGCGAGCAACGCTTCGAGCTCCGGCCGCAGGCCGGCGTGGAAGTCGGCCGGCAGCTCGGGCAGGTCGAGGTCGAGCGTGTCCAGGCCGCCGAAGGGGTCGTTGTCGGCGGGGGGCGGCGGCGGCGCGGCCGAGCCCTGGAGCTGGCGCCGCAGGTCGTCCACTTCGACCACGGCGCCGGCGCTGGCGCGCAGGCGTTCCTGCAGGCGCCGGGCCGGCTCGAACTGGGGATCCATGCGGAGGACGAAGTCGCAGCCCAGGAGTGCCTCCTGGCGGCTCCCCTCCTCGACGAGGCCGAGCGTCTGCTCGAAGGTGTCGAGGATCCGCTTCTGGACGTCGGAAGACAGCGAAGGATTGCCGGAATAATTCATCTCATTGAGGGAAAAGCTGTAGGCGCCCGAAAAGTTGGAGCGTATCCTAACAGAGGACCTCGCCGCCGCACAACCCGTGGTGTTGCTATACTTTGCCGCGCGTGCAGCCGCTCGAGTGCGTCCCCAACGTGAGCGAGGGCCGGCGCCCCGAGGTGATCGCCCGGCTGGCCGGCGCGGCGGCGTCCGGACCGGGCGTCCGGCTCCTCGACGTCTCCTCCGATCCCGACCACAACCGGACGGTGCTGACCCTGGCGGGCACGCCGGACGGGCTCCACCAGTCCCTCCTCGCCCTCTACGAGACGGCCCTCGCCGAGGTCGACCTCACCCGCCACCAGGGAGTCCACCCTCGCGTCGGCGCCGTGGACGTGACCCCCTTCGTGCCGCTCGGCGACACGCCCATGGAGGTGGCGGTGGCCGCCGCGGAGCGCCTGGCCCGCGACGTGGCGGAACGCTTCTCCCTGCCCGTCTACCTCTACGAGCACGCGGCGCGACGGCCGGAGAGGCGCCTCCTGGCGGCGATCCGCCGCGGCGGCTTCGAAGGCTTCCCTGGCAAGATCGCCGACCCGGCCTGGGCCCCGGACTTCGGCCCGGCGCGCGTCCACCCCACCGCCGGGGTCACCGTGATCGGGGCGCGCTTCTTTCTCATCGCCTTCAACGCCGTGCTCGACACCGCCGACGTCGAGGTCGCCCGCGCCGTGGCCCGCCGGGTCCGTACGTCGGGCGGCGGGCTGCCCGCGGTGCGCGCCATGGGGGTCTTCCTCGCCAGCCGCGGGCTGGCCCAGGTCAGCATGAACCTGGTGGACTACCGGCAGACGCCGGTCCTCGCCGCCCTCGACCGCGTGCGCCGCGAGACGGCGGCCCTCGGCGCCCGGGTGCTGGAGACCGAGGTGATCGGCCTCCTGCCGGAAGAGGCGGTCCTGGGCATCGTGCGCGAGGCGTTGCTGCTCCCAGAGCTCCATCCCGGGCAGGTGCTGGAAAGGGCCCTCACCCGCTAAGGACGCCAAGGACAACAGGGACAGCAAGGACAATCCTCCTGATGTCCTTGTTTCTTTGGTGTCCTTGCTGTCCTTGTCGTCCTCTCGGGCGCTTGACACCGCCCCTCCTCTTCCATAACATATCGGTTATGGAACCGACGAGTTATGAATTCCTCCCCCCGAACCACCTCGACGCGACGTTCGCGGCGCTCGCCGATCCCACGCGACGGGCGATCCTGGCCCGGCTCGCCTCGGGTGAGGCGTCGGTCACGGAGCTGGCCGAGCCGTTCGCGATGAGCCAACCGGCGATCTCCAAGCATCTCAAGGTGCTGGAACGCGCCGGCCTGATCTCGCGCGGCCGCGACGCGCAGCGACGGCCGTGCCGGCTGGAGGCCCAACCGCTCGCGGAGGCCACCGAGTGGCTGGAGGGCTACCGCCAGTTCTGGGAGGCCAGGTTCCAGCAGCTCGACGCCCTGCTCGACGAGATGAAGACGAAGCCGAAAAAACCTTCACGCACCAGGAAATAAAGGAGATTGCCCATGAAGAACGACGGAGGATTGCAAGTCACTGCCCAGGGAGAGCGCGAGATCGTAATGACCCGCGCCTTCAACGCGCCCCGCACCATGGTCTTCGAAGCTTTCACCCGGCCTGAGCTGCTCAAGCGGTGGCTGGGGGGCCTTCCGGGATGGTCGATGACCGTGTGCGAGGTCGACCTGAGGGTGGGCGGCACCTACCGGTGGGTATGGCGGCGTGACAATGACGGGACCGAGATGGGGATGGGCGGCGTCTACCGCGAGATCGTGCGGCCCGAGCGGATCGTCTCCACCGAGAAGTTCGACGAGTCCTGGTACCCGGGCGAGGCCGTAGGCACGGTCGCCTTCGACGAGAAGGACGGAAGGACCACCCTCACGCAGACGCTGGTCTACGAGTCTCAAGAGGCGCGCGACGGCGTCCTCAAGTCCGGCATGGAGAGCGGCGTGGAGGCGAGCTACGACAGGCTCGAAGAGATCCTGGCGTCCATGGTCACTGCTGCGTAACAAGGACAAGGACGCCAAGGACAACAGGGACGCTTCTCCTGTTGTCCTTGCTTGTCCTTGTTGTCCTTGGCGTCCTTTTGGCGCAGCTACCGCGCCTGCGGCACCGGGGCCGCCATCCACTCCACCAGCCGGTGAGGCATGCCGTCGAACGAGCCGGAGGACATGGTGACCAGGACGTCGCCGTCGCGGGCCTCGTCCAGGGCCCGACGCAGAACCTCGTCCGTGGTCTCGCAGAGCGTCGTCGGGCACCCCGGCGGCGCGGAGCGCGGCGGCGAGCGCTCCGAAGTCCAGCCTGTCCTCGGGTGCCAGCCGCTCGTGGTGGAAGGTGGGTGCGAAGAGCACCCGGTCGGCCCCGGCGAAGGCCCTCCGATAGGGCTCGAAGAAGAAGGCGCGGCCGGCCGTCAGGCTCCGTGGCTCGAAGAGCACCACGATGCGGCGCCCGGGATAGCGCTGGCGCAGCGCGCCGAGGGTCTTGTCCACCGCGGTCGGATGGTGCGCGAAGTCGTCCACCACGGTCACGCCCCGGCCGGTCCCCAGCTCTTCCAGCCGCCGCTTGACGCCATGGAAACGGCCGAACGCCGCGGCGACGTCGGCCGCGGGCAGGCCGTCGCGCCGTGCCGCGGCCCAGACCGCCAGCGCGTTCGAGACGTTGTGCTCGCCGGCGAGCGGCAGCGTCACCTCGACCTCGCCGGCCTCCGGGTCGAGCACCCGGAAGCGGCTCGCCTCGGGCAGCGCCTCGACCGGGCCGGCCGGCCGGATTTCATTCCCTTGGTCGAGCCCGTAGAAGACCACCCGGCAGCGCGCCCGCGCCGCCAGCTCGCGGACCTGCGCCGAATCGCCGCAGGCGACCAGCAGCCCGCTGGCGGGCACGATGTCGATCAGGCTTCCGAACGCCGCGAACAGTGCCTCCGGCGTGGGGTAGAGGTCGGCGTGGTCGTACTCGGCGCTGGTGAGGATCAGCGTGTCCGGCCGGTAGTGCAGGAACTTGGGGCCGCGGTCGAAATAGGCCGCGTTGTACTCGTCCCCCTCGATGACGAAACGCTCGCCGGCGCCGTCGCGGAAGCTGGCCGGCAGGTCCTGCGGCGCGCCGCCGATCAGATAGCCGGGATCCGCGCCGCAGGCCGTGTATACCCAGGCGGCCATGGCCGTGGTCGTCGTCTTGCCATGCGTCCCCGCCACCACCAGCGGCCGGTGGTGCTCCAGGAAGAAGCGCGCCAGCGCCTGCGGCATCGAGATCCGCTCGAGACCGAGCCGTTCAGCCTCGACCGCCTCGGGGTTGTTGCGATGGATGGCGTTGCCGACCACCACCAGGTCGGGCCGGGGCTCGAGGTGGGCAGGGTCGTACCCGACGGAAGGATTGACCCCAGCCGCCTCGAGAAGGGTGGACATGGGTGGGTACAGGGGGCCGTCCGTGCCACGGACACGATGGCCCTGCGCTTGCAGAAGACAGGCAAGCGGAGCCATCCCCGTACCGCCGATCGCGAGGCAATAGATGTCGAGCTGCCGGAATTTCACGCGGGTTCTTCTCGTTTAAAGGGGCCGAGTGTAGCATTCCCCTGAGGCTTCACAAGCTGTCTTCAAAGGAGCGGCCGTATGAAACGTCACCTGAAAACCGCCATTCTGACACTCTGCGCCGTCATGCTCGTCGCGGCCTCCCTGCTCGCCCAGGGCGCTCCCGCCGGTCCCAAGGCCGTCGTCGCCGAGCCGATCAAGGACGTGGGGGTGGTGCCGAAGGGGGACAAGGTCGCCCACGACTTCGAGATCCGCAACGAGGGCAAGACGCCGCTCGAGATCACGGACGTGCGGGCGTCCTGCGGCTGCACCGTCGCGAAATTCGACCGCACCATCGCACCCGGGCAGACCGGCAAGGTCAACGTCGAAGTCGATACGGCCACCTTCAACGGACCGGTCGCCAAGGGGGTCACCGTCTTCACCAGCGATCCGGATAACCCCCAGATCGAGCTCACCGTCCGCGCCACCGTCGAGCCGTTCGTCCAGGTCAAGCCCGGCTACGCCCGCTACATCACCGTCCAGGGCGAGAAGGCCAAGGGCAGCATCGTCCAGAGCCTCTGGTCGCCGGAGGGCGCTCCCTTGGAGATCGTCAAGGTCGAGTCGCCCTACCCGTACCTCAAAGTGGCTTTCCATGAAGCCACGGCCGAGGAGCGGAACGCCGATGCCCCGGGCCGGCAGTGGAAGATCGACATGACGCTCGACCACGACGCGGCTCCGGTCGGCGCGCTGACCGGCTTCCTGCTCGTCCACATCAACCATCCGCGGCAGAAGCTGGTGCAGATCCCCATCTCCGGCTTCGTCCGGCCGGTGATCGCCGTCACCCCGCCGACCGCCAACTTCGGCAGCCTCGAGCTCACCGAGCCCAGGAAGACGGTCATCAACGTCCGCGCCTTCTCCACCGAGCCGATCCGGATCACCAGCGTCGACACCGTCAAGGGCATCGACGCCAAGATCGAGGCGCTCCAGGAAGGCCGCGAGTACCAGGTGCAGCTCACCCTGAAGCCCGAGATGGGCAAGGGGCCGATCAACGACAAGATCACGCTCCACACGGACAGCCCCAAGAAGCCCATCATCGAGATCATGCTCACGGGCACGATCCTGTAGCCCCTCCCCCGCGCGGCCACCGCCCCCCACCCCGAGCGGGAGAGGGGCGCCTCCGCCCGGCCGCCCTGGCCCCTCACCCCCGGCCCCTCTCCCACCCGCACTCACACCCGTCCGGGAGAGGGGAGCCCCCGCCCAAAAACTACTTTGGCAGTGTCTTTTCCCCCCTCTCCCGGGGGAAAGGGTTCATCTCACAGAACATCCGCGGCCGGTATCCCACCCAGCGCCGCGACAACTGAGCCCTCTGCGTCTCGCGAGCCCGGCCGCGCGTTTCCCGGTGCCGGTGACCCGGACCGCCAAGCCCGTCGCCGTCTTCCGCTCCGGGTGACTGGGGCCGCCGGTCCGGCTCTGCAGACCGTGCGTCCAGTCATGCGGACCGTGCTCCCTGTGACGCGGACCGTAGGTCCAGACGCTTACTGCCGGGTCCAGTCACGGGACCTGCGGTCCGCGCCCGCGGGGAGCGCAAGTCCGGCGCCGCGCTTCGTGGTCCCGGTGACGCGGACCGCGGGTCCTTCAAACGTCCTGGAGAGCGATGTCTGCCGGATCTTCGGAGCTGCCGCCGATCCGGACGACCTGGAAACGCTGGATCTTCGGACCTGCCGCCGATCCGGACGACCTGGAAACGCTGGTGCTCCGGCCGCGTGAGCGGCTCTTCGTCACAGGCGTAAATTCTTGGCTCCGGAAATCGCTGCGCCGCTGTTATACCAGCGGTCCTTGCAGTGCGTTAAGAAAAATCTAACGGCGACTCTTGATTCCGCAACAAGACCGCCCTAGACTCTCTCCATGAAGAACACAGAGCAAGTGGACGAGGAGTCCATCCAGGAAGAGGTGCAGCGCCTGATGGACGTGCTCCGCACCCTTGTGCGGATGCTTGGGTACACGAACCGCGATATCGAGCGGCGCGCCGGCCTCAATCACGCCACCACGGTCAAAAACTTCAAGGGTGATGGAGAGCCCAAGCTCGAATTCATCCTGAAGGTCGTCCGGGCGGTCGGGCTCGAGTTCTGGGAGTTCTTCGAGCTCGCCTATGCCGAGCCGGCCGCGGCCAGCTCTGCAGGAGAACGGCTGCGCCGCATGCTGGAGCGCCTCCAGCCGCGTCCGCCGCGCGTCGTCGGCCCCCCGGAGAAAGCGCCGGAGCCGAAACGGGAAGAGAGGCAAGAGGTTGCTGCCCTGCCGCGCCAGGACATCGAAAAGATGCTGGAGAGCCTCCGGAGCGAGGTGCGGGAGCTGTTCGAGGCCAAGGAGAAGGCCAGCAAGGCCGTCGCCCCCTCACCGGCCGCCGAGCCGTCCGGCCTGGAGCGGGAAAACGGCGAAGGCTGAACCAAGAGCGTTTGGAAATCCTGGTGCAGGCGGGGCCAAAGGTCCTCACCCCCTGGCCCCCTCTCCCATCTCCCACCCTCCCTACCCCGGGAGAGGGGGAACCTTGCTGGGGCGGTTTGGCGAGGTCAGGCACGGCAGCCCAGGATGCGTTCCCCCTCTCCCGGAGGGGGGTGGAAGGGAGATGGGAGAGGGGGCTAGGGGGTGAGGATCTTCTACCGCGTCCTGCCGATCTCCTTGACGTACCGAATGTAAATCGGGCTCGTAGCCGTTCCGCTCGTAAACCGATCGGGCCCTGGTATTTCCCTGAAAAGACACTGAGAGTGAGAAACCGGTATCCCTGATCCGCCGACCAACCCTCCACGGCAGCGAGCAGCGCACGCCCGACGCCCCGGCCTTCTCCCGCTTCGGCAACGGCAAGGATCGCCAGATGGCCGTGCTCTTCCTCGGTGAAGTAGTCGGCCGCCGTCTCCGCATAGGCGACACCGAGCGGGCCGTCGTTCGGGTCTTCAGCGATCAGGAGAACCGCGCCGGCAGGCAACGCATCGAAAGCCTGCCCGAGCACCCGCGTCTCCTTGGCGTCGAGCGCTTCGAGAGGCCGCAAAACGGAGGGACCGAACGCTCGCAGCCTGGGCACGAGGGCGAGCACGAAGGCCTTGTCGGCCTGGGTGGCGGGTCGTACTACGATGTGGTCAGGGTAACTCATAACGTTGGCCGTATCCCGAGCTCGATTTCCGTGCGACGGATATGGGCCACTGTCGTTTCCATGAAATCCGGCGTTATGACGCGCAGCCGAAATGTTTCGCGGAGAAAGCTCACCGCACCCAGGTACTCGATGTTGAAATCAGAGCCGATAAAAACTTCCAGGACGTCCTGCACCTCATTTTCCGCCTCTTCGAAGTGCCCCTGGACCAGCAGGACCATGGCGTGCTCGAGCGAGGCGAGGCCTGAGTGGAACATGAGGTCGAGCTTGGCAAGGCCGTCCCGTGTCTCCCGGAAAGCGATTTCCGCGCTCAACAGCTCCTGGAGACCATAGCTGATCCGGGCCTCCAGCCACCGAAGCCTCAGGGCCCTAATCCGATTCTCGTACAAAAGATGCTGGCGATTTTCAAACAGGACACGCTTCGCCTTGTCACACTGGCCGAGATCTACAAGAAAGAGAAGCTGGTTGTGCACCGCCATCATGAACAGAATGGGATCCCGAACCTGGTCTATCAAGTTGAGGCCTGCCGTGTTGAGGCGTACCGCCTCTTCAGCCTTGCCACTATAGAACGTATAAAGCGCTCTGTATGATGAGCGCACGCCCAGCAAGATGGAACTCGCCGATGCGGCGGTACATTTCAGGAAGCAAGGACAGTCTTTTCTAGGGCAAAACGATACTTCCGCGTGGCCCCATGAAGGGAACACTCAAGGTCGAACAACCGAATATGCAGGAAGAGGTCACCCGTTCCCTGCTGAATAATAGCATGGCTTTTCCGAAAGATCCGCCGCAGCCTTGTGGCGGTCAGCGACACGGTAGGCGTTGGCCAACTCGCCCCAAGCTCGCGCTTGGAGGTCGGCCACCTGTCGCGTCCCATGCTTGTGTGGATCGAACGCCTCGGCAAGTTGGAGAGCAGCCTTGCCAAGTGGACCATCTCTTCAGGATCGTGAAGGCGGACAGCCCAAGCTTGCGCCAGCAGAGCCTCGTAAACCCCTAGACCTGTCAGAGCCATGTCGCCTTTCCAAGTGAGGGCGAGAACGCCCCCACCCGTCTCAGCGAACGCCAGGGTCCCAGAAACTGGGCGCTTCCGCTCTCTAGAGCCGCCCGATGGCGTGCGTGTGCAGCAGGCAACTCCAGCAGGCTTGCTGGAGACTTTAAGCTTTTGCAAGATGGCCCTTGCTGGTCCGGGGAAGTCCCCCTTCGAGATTGCGGACTCATCCGGGCCACGTGCTCGTGTTCGCTCACCGATGCTCTCCTTGGCTTTAGCTGACGCGAAGATTCTCTCACAAGGCTGCGCCTCGTGTGCAGGCTTTCCACCCGGGCGACTTCACCACAGGGCCGCGCGCCCCGCATCGACGGCTCCGGCTTGCCTAACCGTTGGGGTCGAAGCCCGGGCCAATGTCCCCTTGGCCCGCTTGAGCCGCACTCCTGGAGGTGGGCAGCCGTTCGGATCAAACTCCAGGGCCGCAGTCTGAGGTCGGTGCCGCCGTGGCAGGCCAGATCGCAGCCACAACACTATTCCACAGGCTGCTGAACCATCCCAGAACGCCGGCCGATCCGCTTTGGTCCGCGGCTTGGGCATGGACGGGTCCGGCAAACGCCAGGGTCGAGATCAGGACTCCAATCAGAACGAGACAAGAGACATGGCGACGAGACATACCTTCCCTCCTCCTCCGCGGCACATGCCGGGCCGCCATGGCTCGGCGGTCCGCGGACACGGCATCTGTTGCTTGCCGACCCCTCTGAGTTTGACAGAAACGCACACCTGCCGCGGGAAGGAAGCCCTCGAAGGTTCGGGCGATCACCGGGGCCTCGTGAGGAGCCCCGAAGGGGCATAGGCGTAAAGCCTGGGGTTTCAACCCCAGGACCGAGGCCCAATATTGACCCACAGCCCTGAAGGGGCGACGGCATGGCCGCGGGGTGACAACCCCGCGAGGGTGGTGGATTCGCCGGCGTCCCTTCGGGACTTCGGGATGTTTGGGGTGGCCCAACCTGGGGTTGAAACCCCAGGCTTCTATGTGGGCCCCCGTTGTCAAGCGTTTCGGGTAAGTGGGTCTGCGTTTCGTCTCCTTCCTGAATGCCGCCTGAGGTTTGTTGCCCGGGGCTTCCCCGGCAGCAAGGTGCTGTTTCTCCTACCTCAAATGCGATCCCGTCTGGGGCTTGCCGATTGCGCCAGGAACCGTAGTCCCCGTCAAGCTTCTATCCGTGCTGACCTCCCTCAATTTCCTGGAGAGGGCACCAAATGCAGCATGCGCTGCGAGCGACTCGGGCAAGCAAACGGAGCGGCCCCATCTTTAATGGCGGCTCGAAACCGAACCCAGCCTGGCGCCGGGCACGCTCCTCCCAGCCTGAAATCTCCTATTTTGCGGTCACACTTTCTGCCTCTTGATCCTTACCTGGCCTTCAGCTCAGCGCCATCAGGAATGATCCCTTGGTCCAAGTAGCGCCACAGCGCGGTCAGAAGCTTGCGCGCCAGGGCCACGATCCCTACCCGTCGCGAGCGCCGGTTCCCAGGGCCATAGCGCCCCTGGAACCATAAGCTCAAGCGGCTCTGCGGCTGGAACCGCAACCACGCCCAGGCGATCTCGATCGACATCGTACGCACCCGCACATTGCCGGACTTACTGATCCCCTGCTCGTGGTCCACCGTCGTGCCGCTCTTGTAGGGCATCGGCGTCAACCCAGCCAAGCTGCCTACCTCACGGCGATTCCGGAACTGCCGCCAGCCAAAAAATTCCAGGACGAACAACCAGGCGCTGTTGTCGCCGATGGCCTTGAGCTTTTTCAGCCGCTGCACCATCCCGCCCTCTCTGGACGCGGCTTCGGCCCGCTGCCGAGTTTGCTCCAACTCCTTGATCTGACTCTCCAGAAGCTCCAGCCGCTCGACTTCCCGACGCAGACGCTCCCGCAAGACTGGCAGCAGCGGCTCGCCGTTCCACTGCCGCAACTGCTCCAACTGCTGCGCAAACCCCTTGCCTACCTTCACCCGGATTCCAAGGCTCACCAGCAAGGACTTGATCCGATTGGTGTGGGCCGTCCGCTCCTGCTTCAGGCCCTCCAACTCTCGACCCAGGTGGCGCACATCCTCCTGCTCCGGCGTCGGCGCATGCGCCACACCGAACACTTTTCTTTCACCTGCCGCGTAGCGGATCAGCAGCGACAGCAACTTCTCAGCGTCAACCCGGTCCGTCTTCGCCCGCCGAGCCCGACGATTCACCTCGATGCTCGAGGAGTCCACCACAACGTTCTCCACACCCTCCAGCAGCAAGAACCGGTGAAGCCAGAATCCATCCCGGCCTGCCTCGTAGCAACTCACGACAGGAGTTGTTTCCGGTAAACCGAAACGGTGTTTGGCGCGTCCGATCTCCAACATCAGCCCGTTGAGATCCCCGGCCGCCACCGAGCGCAGCCGAGGTTTCGGGCCAGCCTCCGCAGCAAAAGCCAACTTCCACTCGCTACCGCCCAGCTCCAATGCCACGTGCAATGCTCTCTCCGTTCGCGTAAACTCTGCCTTCTGGGCTGTCTGGTTCATCGGGGTTCCCCTTTCAAACGCTAAGTTCCCCGAAACATACAACCAGCGGCCCCGCTCTTGCACCCCCTCGCCCTGCATAGCATCTTTATGCCTGCGCCCCTGCGGGGCTTCCCCCCCAGACCGTGGCACAGCTCTTCCGATATTCTTAGGGCACATGGCCAGCCACAAACTGCGGCTCCTGCATCTCTCCGACCTGCACGAGCGCGGCTCCCGGGAGAAGGAGACTTGGCGGCGCCGGCGTGTCCTGGGCCAGGCATGGCTCGACAACCTCAAGGATATCCAGGACCGCGGGCCGATCGACCTGGTCTGCTTTACCGGGGATGCGGCGGATTGGGGTCTTGCCGGGGAATTCTCGCGGGCGGGCGATCTGCTGGGTGAGACGCTCTCCGCGCTCGGCCTCTCGCGGGACCGCCTTTTCGTCATCCCCGGCAACCATGACATCAACCGGAAGACGGAGGAGAGGCTCTGGCGGTCTCTCCGCCCCAAGGCGGTCTCGCGGGACCGTCTCGACCTCTCCCGATGGATGATGGGCGAGGACCAGGACGGCAGCTTCCGCGACGCGCAGAGGGACCGTCTCCTCACCCGCCAGGCGGATTACCGGGCATGGCTTGGGGAGCTCGGCCGCGAGGCGCTCTTGCCAGACCCCGGTCTCCACCCGAATCTCGGCTACCGCCAGACGTTGCGGCTGCCGGGGCTCCCTTTCGACGTCCACGTCATCGGCCTGGATTCGGCCTGGCTGTGCGGGGACGACAACGACGAAGGCAAGGTGCTCCTGACCCAGGACCAGGTAGGGCGTCTGTGCAGCGGTCCGGACGGCGACCTGCCGGGCCTGCGGCTGGCCCTGGTGCACCATCCGTTGAGCGCTCTGGCCGATGGGCCGGAGGTCCGGCGTCTCCTGGGGGAGTGGGTCGATCTCATCCTGCGCGGGCATCTCCACGAGCCGGAGGTTTCGGAATGGGCGGACCCGGACCGCCGCCTGCGACAGTCCGCCGCCGGCTGTCTCTACGAAGGAGGGCGGGCCGACCAGTGGCCCAACGCCTGCACCGCCTCGAGATGGACCTCGACGACGCCGGCCGGCTGGAAAGCGTAGCTCTGCGCTTCCGCGGTTGGAGCCCCCGGAGCGGCTTCTGGTTCGACGATCCGAGCCTTTACCGCCAGAGCCGGAACGGCTGGGCGATCTGGCAGGTGCGCCCCCGGACCGGCCCGCCGGAGGTGCCGGAGCGGGTGACGCAGCTCTTCGTCGGCCGCCGCGAGGAGCTGGGGCGCCTCGAAGAGCTGCTGCTACCCGAATCGGCAGACGCCCGGCCGGTGGCGGTCTGTGCCGTGGAGGGCATGCCCGGAGTGGGCAAGTCCTATCTGGCGGACCGCTTCGCCCATGAGAACGCCGGCCGGTTCCCTGGCGGCTACGTCCGGCTGGTGGTGGACCCTCAGGCCCCGGCCGCGGTTCAGTCCCTGCGCCAGGAACTTGCCGACCGGCTGGAGCTGCGGGCGGGCGAAGCCGAGCTGGAAGCGACCCTGCGGGAGCGGCTCCTCCAGCCGCGCACCCTGGTCCATGTGGAGAACGTCGACTCCCCGGCCGCCGAGCGGGAGGTGATCCGCCTGCTGCGCGGTCTGCGCGGTTGCGCCTTGGTGATCACCGGCCGGCTCCAGGATCTGGGTTGGGAGGAGGGGTGGCGTCCGCTCCGCATCGCACCTTTTCCGGAAGAAACGGCCCTGGAGCAGCTCTGGACCGAGCTCGAACGCGAGCCCGCTACGCCGCAGGAGGGCCAGGAGCACCGCAACCTGGTCGCGGCTCTCGGCGCGCTCCCGCTGGCAATCCACCTCGCCGCCGGTTACCTGCGGCACGGAGGCACGGCCGCGGGCCTCCTGGGCAAGCTGCATGTCAAAGGGCTGCGGGTGGAACCCTTCCACCGCGCCGGAGTGGTCGCCGAAGGCTCCCAGGAAGCGCGGACGATTCTCACGGCGAGCGTCGAGATCTCGCTGGAGATCCTGACAGCAGAGCTGGGGGAAGCCGCCAGCCATCTCCTCGCCGGTCTGCGCGCACTGGGGCATGCGCCGCTGACCGGCTTCGGAAGGAGCCTGGGCGCCGCCCTGGCGGGGCTCGGGGAGGACGAGATGGAAGAGCTCGTAGTCCACGCCCAGCGGCTGTCGCTTCTCCTCCCGGTCTCTCGCAACGAGCGGCCGGACGGCGCATGGCGTATCCACCCCATGATCGCGGAGCTGTTGCGAGAAGGAAGCGACCGTGCGGAAGCGCATCGCATGACCGAATGGTTCGTAGCCCGGCTGCCGCGGCTCCCCCACGGCCAGGAAACGGAGCAGGGGCGAGCCTGGGGAGAGGTCAATGCCGAGCACTTGGCTTTGGCCGCCTGGCTGCCTCTCGTCCCGCCGGCCGAACGGGCTCGGGTACGGACGGCCGGGAGGGAGTACGCCTGGATGAACGGACCCTTCCGGGCATGGGCCGAGCTCTGTGAGGCAGCCTTGCGACAGGGACCGTCCGATGACGAGAGGTCGGCTTTTCTCTGGACCCTCGGCTGGGTCTCTAGGCAGGCTGGGGCGATGGACCGCGCATTCGCTGCGGCCCAGGAGAAGGCCGACGTTGACCGCCGGCGTGAGGATGAGCGTGAGGTTGCCCAGGCTCGGAATCTTGCAGCCAACATTCTGCAAACCCGGGGTCAGCTCGACGAGGCCCTGAGGATCTGGCAAGAGGAAGTGCTCCCCATCCTCGAAAAGCTCGGCCACGTGCGGAATCGCGCTGTGACTCTCGGCCAGATCGCCGACATCCTGCAGTCTCGGGGTCAGCTCGATGAGGCGCTGAAGATCCGGCAGGAGGAAGAGCTCCCGGTCTTCGAAAGGCTCGGTGACGTGCGGGAGCGAGCCGTGACTCTCGGCAAGATCGCCGACATCCTGAAATCTCGGGGTCAGCTCGACGAGGCCCTGAAGATCCGCCAGGAGGAGCAGCTCCCGGTCTACGAAAGGCTTGGCGACGTGCGGGAGCGAGCCGTGACTCTCGGCAAGATCGCCGACATCCTGCAATCTCGGGGTCAGTTCGACGAAGCCCTGAAGATCCGTCAGGAGGAAGTGCTCCCCGTTTTCGAAAGGCTCGGCGATGTGCGCTCGCGCGCCGCGGCTCTCGGCAGGATCGCCGAAATCCTGCAAACGCAGGGGCAGCTCAACGAAGCCCTGCAGATCCGTCGGGAGGAAGAGCTCTCCGTCTACGAAAGACTCGGCGATGTCCGGAGCCGTCTGGTGACCTGGGCCAACATCGCCTCGATCTACCTCGACCGGGGTGAGGAGGGCGACCACGAGCGGGCGGCCGAGCTACTCGTGAGAGCCCTCCAGGATGCCGAACGCCTCCGCATTCCGGAAGCGGACCAGATCCGGCGAATCCAGGCACGCTACGGTCTGTCTGGCGCATAACAGCGCCAACTCCGCCTCACTCCTACGTCCGGCGAGCAAAAAACCGTCTCGGATCTTCTCTTCAGATCGTCCCAAGAAAACTGTTGACAGTCTGAAATTATCTGGTCTACTATCCAGACCAGCGATCCGACAGTAAGTGGATCGATGGCTGTCCCGAGGAAGCTGTCGTTACGGTGGACCAGGTTTCCGTGGCCATGAAGGCCCGGATTGTCCGAAAGGAGAAGCTGTATGGAGACGAAGCATGTTGTACCGATCCTGTCGCAGGACCCGAACGAAGCGGGGCTGAAGGCGGAACGGGTGCAGGAGAGCCTGACCGTTCTGACCGACGGCCTCGAGCTCCGGCTCAAGGCGGAGCGGGTCCAGACGCCGCAGACCGTCGAGGCGGTGGAGGACACCGCCTACGTCTACGAGCTCGCCGTCAACCGGTCGCAGCCGGTGTCGATCGAGCTCTCGGGCATGGCGGTCACCATCAACCTTCCCAGCGGCCCGCCCGGGGCCGCGTAGAAAGGAGGAACGTCATGCCTAACTCGTTCAACGATGTCACCGGCGACTGGACGGGGCTGAACGAATCGGTTCTGCTGAGCCCCGATCTTCAGTCCGTCCTCGACACGGAACGCCTGACCCTGGTGCAGTGGCTGGAGACAGTACATGCCTTGAAGGCGCGCCAGGACGAGCTTCGCGGTCTGCGGCAGGAGGTCACGCAGCAGCTTCACGCGGCGTTGACCCAGGGCAAGGAGGTCGCGATCCGGGTCCGCTCGATGATCCGGGCGAAGATCGGCCCGAAGAACGAGCGCCTCGTGCAGTTCAAGGTGGCGCCGATCCGCAAGCGCCCGCGCAAGCCGGTGAAGCCGCCGGACGGGGAGACTCCCGAGACGAGCATCTCGGGGACGACAGCCTCCCCGCCCGACCAGCAGGTCCCGTAGTCCCCTAGACCCCGGGGGGGCGTGTTGACGGCACGCCTCCCCTTTTTGGAGCCCAGGAACCTTCAACGAGAAAGGAAAGCGTATCATGCCCAGGAAACACAACAGTCAGGACGGCACCTTCCAGGACTGGGAGATGCTCCTTGCCGCCGTCGCGAAGCACGCGGCCAGATCTCAAAGCCAGTCGAGCACATGGAGGACGATCAGGGCCAGAGAGAGCACGCTGACCAGGATCGCGATGCCCCAGGCGAGGAGGTTGTGGAGCGGCCGGTTGACGTGGGCACCCATCAGCTCGCGGTCGTTGATCAGGCGCAGGATGGCGAAGAGCTCGACGGGCAGCAGGACGCCGTTCAGGACGTAGACGCCGATCAGGACCTGGACCAGCGGCAGGCCGGGGAGGAGGGCCACGGCGGCTCCCAGGACGATCAGACCGGTGAAGATCCCCATGAAGATCGGGGCTTCGGACCAGGTTCGCGACACTCCTCGCTCGAAGCCCAGCGCCTCGCTCAGCATGTAGGTCGTCGCCAGGGGGAGGACGCCCGCGGCCAGCAACGAGGCGCCGAGGAGGCCGAGCGCGAAGAGCACGCGCGCGTAGGGTCCCGCGATGGGCTCCAGGGCCAGGGCGGCGTCGGCCGCGGTCTCGATGCGGATCCCGCGCGGATGGAGGGTCGCTGCGGTGGCGATGATGATGAAGGCGGCCACGAGGCCCGCGAAGACGGTGCCGGCGATCACGTCGAAGCGCGTGTAGCGGTAGTCGGCCGGCGTGACCCCCTTCTCCACCACGGAGGACTGCACGTAGAGCTGCATGTAGGGGGAGATCGTCGTGCCGATCAGCGCGATGAGCAGGTAGAGGTAGCCGACCTCCAGCCGCACCTGAGGGCGCACGGTCTGCGCCAGGACCTCTCCCCAGTCGGGCCGGGCGAGGAACGCGGCGCCGACATAGGCCAGGAAGGCGAGGGAGAGGACGAGGAAGACCTTTTCCACCCAGCCATAGCTGCCGCGGACGATCAACAGCCAGACCAGCACCGCCGCGAGCGGCACGGCCACGTACCGGCTGACGCCGAACAGCTCGGCTGCGGCAGCGATGCCGATGAATTCTGAAGCAATAATCCCCAGGTTGGCGACCAGTAGGGTCAGCAGGATCAGGGCCGTGGTGCGCAGCGAGAAGCTCTCGCGGATCAGGTCGGAGAAGCCCTTGCCGGTGACGGCGCCCATGCGGGCGCTCATCTCCTGGACCACGCCGACGAAGACGGTGACGAGGACCAGAGCCCAGAGCAGGCCATAGCCGTAGGAGGCCCCGGCCGATGCATAGGTGGCGATGCCGCCGGCGTCGTTGCCCGCGCTGGCCGCGAGCAGCCCGGGGCCGAGCGCCAGCAGGTAGGGCCAGAGGCGGCGGTGCGCGGGCCGGCCCATGCTACGCGGCGAAGGCCCTCGCCCCGCGGCGCTGCCAGACCTCGGGGAGGAGGACGGCAAGGGCGTCGTCCACGGTCACGATGCCGATCAGCCGCTCCGCCTCGTCGAGGACCGGGACGGCCAGCAGGTTGTACTCGGCGAGCACGCGGGCCGCGTCCTCGGCGCGGTCGTCGGGCCGGACGGTCGGCACGTCCTCGTCCATCAGGTCGGCGATCGGCGTGGCCCAATCGGCGAGGATCAGGCTGCGCAGCCGCACGATGCCGAGGAGGGTGTCGGGGTTCTCGGCCGCCACGGCATAGACGGCGAGGAGCGGGTCCGGGACCTCCTCCATGGTGCGCACGATCGACAGGGCCTGGCCGACGGTGGCATCCACCGGCACGCGCACGAAGTCGGTGGTCATGATGCGGCCGGCGCTGTCCTCGTCGTAGGCGAGATGGGCCTGGACGTCGGCGGCCTCTTCGGGCTCCATGCTGGCGAGGATCTGCTCGGCCTTCTCGGCGTCCAGGTCCTCGAGGGCGTCGGCGGCAGCGCCGGGGGCCATCTCCTCCAGGATGTCGGCGGCGCGCTCGTGGTCCATCCCTTCGAGCAGGTCGGCCAGGCGCTCGTCGCTGACCTCTTCCAGGGTCTCGGCCGCCCGCTCCTCGTCCAGGGCGGCGACGATCTCGGCGCCCTCGCGGACGGACAGCGCGTCGACGATGCGGGCGAGGTCCACCGGGTTCAGCTCGGCGAGGCGGTCGTAGGAGACCTTGAGCTGGACCGGCGCGGTGCTCGCCAGGTACTGGACGCCGGTCCAGTCGACGACCTGGCGGCCGACGATCCGGCCCGCCAGGAGGCGCGGCCCAAGGCGGCGCAGCAGCGCCTGCGGGCTGATGTCCACTCCGACGATGCGGAAGCTCCCTTCGATTCCGGCGAGCTGGACGTCGTTGACCCGCACGATGCGCCGTCCGGTCACGTCGATGAGCTGGTGGTCGAGCACGTCGCGCCGGAGGAGCACCTCGCCGTGGCGGCGCGCGAACGGCTGCAGGTCGACGGTGGAGGAGGTCAGGCGCACCGTGCCGTTCAGCGACTGGAGGAGCCGCGCCGGGACGAAGAAGCGGCGGCGGCCGTCGCGCACGACGAGGCCGGTGATCGGCGGGTAGGGCGGATACTGCTCGTCGCCGATGCGGACGATCAGGTCTTCGAGCTTGCCGAGGGCCTCGCCGGTCTTCCCCTGGACCGGCCGGTCCATCATGGACGTGAGGAAGAGCATCGCCTGCCTCCTGTCATCCCCTGTGCCGGGGAAACCCCCGCGCGGCGGCGGGGGTCAGGAGACGGCTATGCGACGGGCCCCGTCAGGCCCGCCGGATGAGGAGCCGGCGCCTTCCCCTCGCGGACCAGGCCACGGGGGCTGCCGATGCACAAAGAGCGCTCAGAACGTTTCGACTAGGTCCGTCGTCCATATCGCTTTCGTCAGATCTCCTCTGACCTTCGCCCACGCACCCTCCCAGAGGCGATGGTAGCACGGGACGGGCGGCCTCATTCCTGCCCTTCTCGTCGTGCTCGTCGTGGCCACATCGATAGTTTGACCATTCGAGCTTGCCCTGAGGGATTTCCCCCACGCCGCCTGAGGGGTTCTCCTCCTATCGGCGCCTGACCCGGCTGGCTACCCTGGAATCGGGCGTAGTAATGCCTCCTGCGAGAGCCGCTCGTAAGAGCCTGCGACGGCTCTCCACTTTTTCCCTCCTCGACCTTCCGGGCTCTCCTGCCCTTCATTGCCCCCCGTCTCCGATCGTCCAATCCGCGCTCCTGTCGCGAAGGACTTGGGGGAAGCGCGTCTTTGTGGCATGATGAGGGATTACCAAGAAAGTCGAGGGAGTCTAGTATTTAAAGACTGTCTTGGAATTCAGTTCCTGTCCGGAGGTGACGAGCATGAAAAGGATCCTCTCTTATCTGGTCCTCGTCCTGGCGGCGGCTCTGCCCGCCGCGGGCGCGCCGGGCAGCGTCAACGTTTCGCTGCCGGGCCTCGCCACGGAGCTCAGCCTGAGCTTCGAGAACGTGACGGGGCTCGACTTCTTGAGCCTCGGAATCTCGGCCCGATTGGCCAACCCCCTCGATCCCGCCTTCCGGGCACGCCTCCCCGCGGGCACGGGGATCGCCGCCTTGCCGGTGATCCTGCGCATCGAGCCTCCGGCGTGGGGTGGCCTGTCGTTCCGCGGCGTCGCGAGCTTCGACATCCACACGCATCTCCTCCCGTACGCCCCCACCACTCCTTTGCGGATCTTTGCCGCTCCTCTCGGCGGGTCTTTCAGCGACATCACCGCCAACATGGGGTCCGGCAGCTATCGGGCCCGCGGCATGAAGGGAGGATTCTCGGAGTTCCTCATCGCGGTCGACCTGCGGCCGGTGGATCAGGTGATCCAGACCAAGCTCGACGCGCTGGACGGGGTGTTGGAGGGCTACGAGGGGTCGATGCCCGGGTCGGTGTATGACGACCTGGAAGACCGCCTGGCGGCGGTGCGCGCCCATGTTGCGCTCGGGGCCATCGAGGACGCCATCGAGGAGGTCGACGGCTTCCTCGCGGTGGTCGAGCAGCATAGCGGCACCGACATCCCGGACGTATGGCGGGCGGCCGGCGATCGGCACAATGTGGCCGGGTATCTGGAGTCAGGCGCCCTGACGTTGCGCTTCAGCCTGGTGTTGAAGGACCAGCTCGGCCACTGATCCGGGGGGACGATGCCGGCGCGGTTGACCGTCCACTTCCCGTCCGGACCGGCGAGGGTGTGTCTGTTGCCGGACGGCCGGGAGACGGTCGTCGGCCGGGATGAGGGCTGCGACGTGGTGCTGGACGACGACCGCGTCTCCCGGCGCCACGCCGTCCTCGCGTCCGACGGGCCGGGCTGGTCGATCACGGATGCCGGCAGTAAGAACGGCACCTTCGTCGGCGGCATGCCGGTCGATGGACATCTCCTCCAAAAGCGGAGCTGGATCAGCTTCGGCGGCCTGATCGTCTGTTTCGAACGGCTGTCGCTCCCGGTCGAGAAGATCGAGGAGGAGCGGCTGCGGCGGCTGACCACCTCTCTGGAGCTGCGGCGCGGCCTCGATCCCGGGGTGGGCCTGGACGAGCTGCTGCCGCGGGTGGTGGCGTCGATGCTCGAGCTGACGAACGCCGAGCGCGGCCTCCTGCTGCTGGCGGGGCCGGCAGGAGAAGCTCGAGGTGGCGGCGCGCTCGGGGCTGGCCTGGGAGGACTTCCAGGCGGAGGAGCGCGCCATCAGCCGCAGCGCCGTGCAGCGCGTCCTGGCCAGCGGGAGCCCGGTGGTGAGCACGGACGCCCGCTCGGATGCCGAGCTCGGCGAGCGGGCGAGCGTCCTCCTGGGAGGCATCCGAGCGCTCCTCTGCGTGCCGGTCCGCACCCTCGACCGGCTGATCGGAGTGATGTATGCCGACAGCCGGGCGCCGGGAGCAGCGTTCACCGAGCTGGACCTGGAGATCCTGGCGGCCCTGGCCGCCCAGGCGGGGCTCGCCATCGCGGTGGCACGCCTCGACGGAGAGCTAAAGGGGCTTGCCCAGCGGATCGCGGAGGCCCCGGGCGTCGAGCCAGGGCTGCGCGTCCAGCTCGCCGCGGAGGTCGCGGCCGTCCTGGAGCGCTCTCTGCAGACGGCCCGGCCGCCGCTCGAGGCCGGCCCATGAATCCGACCGCCGACGGCGAGACCCGATATCCGTCGCGCTCGCGGCCGACCCGGACCGCCGGCGACGCCGTCCGGCGGCTCGCGATCGGGGCGCTGGTGGCAGGACGCTACCGCATCCTCGAGCTGGTGGGCGTCGGCGGCATGGGCATGGTCTACCGGGCGCTGGATGAGCAACTCGGCCTGCCCGTCGCGATCAAGGTCCTGCGCCCCGACCTGGGGTGCGACGCGGGCCAGTTGGAGCGCTTCAAGCAGGAGATCGTGCTCGCCCGCCAGGTGAGCCATCCCAACGTCGTCCGCACCCACGACCTGGGAAGGGACGGCGAGATCGTCTTCCTCACCATGGATTTCGTCCCCGGGCGATCGTTGGGCGATCTGCTCGCCGAGGAGGGGCGCCTGGACCCGGAGCGGGCGGCCGGCATCGCCCGCCAGATCGCCGCCGGGCTCGCGGCGGCCCACGAGGCGGGCGTGGTGCACCGCGACCTCAAGCCGGGCAATGTCCTCCTCGACGAGTCGGGCCGGGCCGCGATCACCGACTTCGGCGTCGCCCGTTCGCTGGGAGGGCCCGGCCTGACCCTGCCCGGCGTCGTCGTGGGCACGCTCGACTACCTTTCGCCGGAGCAGGTCCGCGGCACCATGGTGGATGGGCGGTCCGACCTCTACGCGCTGGGAATCCTCCTCTACGAAATGCTGTCCGGCCGGCTGCCTTTCGCCGGCGGTTCCGAGGCGGAGACGCTCGCGCAACGGCTGACCGGCTCCACACAGAACCTGCACACCGCCGGGGTCGAGGTGTCGCGGCCGCTGGACACGGTCGTTCGGTGGCTGCTCCAGCCCGACCCGACGCGGCGTTACCAGAGCGCGCGGGAGGTGCTGGAGGACCTCGAGAACCTGCACGGCGTCCGATCTCTCCGGTTCCCCGTGGGCCGGCGTGCCGCGCTGGCCGCCGGCGGCCTCCTCCTGGTGGTCGTCGTCCTCCTGGGTGGCTGGGCTGTCCGCGAGCGCGTCCAACTCGCGCACCAGGCTTCCACCGAAAAGCCGGCGGCCGCCGCTCCGGCCCACTCCGTGGCGCTGCTCCCCCTCGCGAACGAGAGCGGCCGGGAGGACCTCGCCTGGGTCGCCTCGGGCATTCCGGAGATGCTCGCCGCCTCCCTGGCCGAGCAACGCGGGCTACGGGTGCTGGACGGCCAGCAGGTGTTCCGCACGCTGGAGAGCCTGAAGCTGCCGCCGGGTCCCCGGTCCAACGCGGAGGCGCGACGCCTGGCCGAGCTCCTCGATGCCGACCGGCTCGTCACCGGCCGGGTGCATGCCGCCGGGGGGCGGCTGCGCATCGACCTCTCCCTGATCGAGGTGGACCGGCCGGGCATGCCGGCGCGGCCGCTCTCCGTCGAGATCGAGGAGCGGGAGGCCTTCCGTCTCGTCGACAGGCTCGGGACGGGCCTGCGCACATGGCTCGCGGTGTCGGCGGCCGGCCCGGAGCTGGCCCTCAGCCGGTCGCCAGAGGCGCTGTCCGCCTATGCGACGGGCTCGGCGAGCCTGCGGCGCGGCGACAATCTGGCGGCGGTCGCGGCCCTGGAGCGGGCCGTGGCGAGCGATCCGGAGTACAGCGCCGCCTGGGTGGGGCTCGCCCGCGCCCGCGACGCGCTCGGCCGGCGCGATACAGCCCGGGAGGCGGCGCGACGGGCGGTGGAGACCCTGGGGAAGGGGGAGAGCCGGAGCGCCTATGAGGCGCGGGCGGTCGAGGCGCGGCTCTTCGGGCACCCCGGGAAGGCGGAGGAGATCCTCGCCCGCCTCGTCGAGCGCTATCCCGAGGACGTCGAGGCCCGGGTGGAGCTGGCGGAGGCCTATGGTGAGCAGGGGAGCCTCGATCGCGCCATCCCGGCCCTCGAGGAGGTGGTGCGGCTGGCGCCCCACCACCCGCGCGCCTGGTTCCTCCTGGCGAAATACTCGATCCAAGCCGGCAGCGCACGCCGGGCCATCGACGACTACCTGGTGCACGCCCTCGTCGTGCAGAACCAGCTCGGCAACGACGCAGGGCGGGCCGAAGCGCACAACGCCTTCGGCGTGGCGTACCGCGAGCTCGGCGAGCTGGACCGGGCGTGGGAGAGCTATGCGCAGGCGGCGGCCATCCACCGGCGCATCGGCGACGACCGCGGCTATGCCACGACGGTGCGCAATCTGGCGAGCATTCATCTCGTCCGCGGCGAGTATGACAAGGCCCAGCGGCAGCTCGAGGAGGCGCTGGCGCTGCTCCAGCGCCTGGGCGACGCTCCCGGCATCGCCGATCTCTACAACGACTTCGGCTACCTGGCCGAGGACCGCGGCGCCTATGAGGAGGCCCTTGGCCACTATCAGCGGGCCCTGCGCATCCGCCGTGACCTCGGCAACCACCTCCTCCTCGCCCAGAGCTCCAGCAACGTCGGCTACGCCTGCTACCAGCTCGGGCGCTACGACGACGCCCTGGTCTACTGGCGCCAGGGGCTCGACCTCGCCGCAAAGAGCGGCGACACGGGCGGCGCGGCACTGGCGACGCAGAACCTGGGCCTGCTCGAGCTGGCGCGCGGCGACTGGGGCGCGGCCGGCAAGTCCTTCCTCGCCGCGCTGGAGACGAGCCGCGAGCTGGACTTGAAGGAGGCGATCGGCTCCTCGCTCGGCCATCTTGGAAGGCTGGCGCAGTACCAGGGGCGCCCCGCCGCAGCGCTCGCCTCGTTCGCCGAGGCCCTGGCCGTGCTGCGCGAGCTGGACGACCGCCGTGGGCTTGCCGAGTTCACTCTCGCCCAGGCCGAGGTGGAGATCGAGCTGGGGATCGAGAAGGCCGCCGGCGAGCATCTGAGCGCGGCCGCGGCTCTGCTCGCGGAAGGCAAGAACCTCGAGCAGCAGGCGGAGCTGGCGAGGCTCCAGGGCGAGTGGCACCGGCAGAAGGGGGAGCCCGCCGCGGCGCGGGCGGCGCTGCATCGCGCCGTGGCCCACGCCGAGAAGAGCGGCAGCGTGGTCGCGTTCCTGGACGCCCAGCTCTCCGCCGCCCAGGCGGAGCTTGCCGGCGGCCAGACGCGCACGGCCCGCGCGGAGATCGATCGCCTCCACGCCCAGGCCGAAGGGCTGGGCCATGCCCGCTTGCGGCTGCGCGCCGCGGAGGCCTTGGCGCAGGCGGCGCTCGCCGCGGGAGACATCGAGCAGGCGCGGAGAGCGGCGCGGGAGGGTCTCGACGAGGCGGCCTCCTGTGGCGGATACTTCGGGGCCTACCGCCTGCACCTGCTGTTGGCACGTGCCTTCGAGAGCTCAGGGCGGCAGTCCGAGGCGGCGGCTGAGCGCGGCCGGGCTGCCGCTGAGATCGCCCGGGTGAGCCGGGAGCTTGCGCCCGAGCAACAGAAGTCCTTCCAACGCATCGCGGAGGTACGAGACCTTGTGGACCGGAACGAAAGCGGCCGGCCGGGCGCAGCAGAAACCGGACGATCCGGACGGCGCGGCACCGGCTAGCTCCCAGGACCCGATGCACGACATCGTCGACCGCGTGCGCCAGATCACGCAGGAGAACGAAAGGCTCTTCCAGCGGCTGATCGAGGGCGAGCGCCGCTACCGCGGCCTCGCCAAGGCGGTGTGGAAGGTCCAGGAGGACGAGCGGCGCCGGCTCGCCCGCGAGCTGCACGACGGGCTCGGCCAGACCTTGACGGCGCTGACCAACCAGCTCGAACGGGTGCAGCAGAAGCTCGGCGAGCGCGACGCGGGCGACCTCTCCGCCCGCCTCGCCGACTCGGTCGAGATGGCGCGCCTGGCCCTCAACGAGACCCGCGAGCTCTCCCGCCTGCTCCGCCCACCCGTCCTCGACGACCTGGGTTTGAGGGCCGCGCTCTCCTGGCTCGCCCGCACCTTGGAGCAGCGCGCCGGCCTGCGCGTCGAGCTGAGCCTCACGGGCATCGAGGAGCGCTTCGACCCGGAGCTCGAGACGCTGGTCTTCCGCATCGCCCAGGAGGCGCTGACGAACGTGCTGCGCCATGCCGGCGTCGACCTTGCCCGGGTGGCCGTCTCGCGCTCCGCGGGGCTCCTCGTGCTGCGGATCTCCGATGCCGGGCGGGGGTTCAATTCCCAGGCCGCTCTGGCGGGGGGCGAGGCGTCGACCGGCTCGGGCCTGCGCGGCATGCGCGACCGGCTCGAGCTCTTCGGCGGCCGGATCGAGATCGTCTCGGCCGCGGGCCAGGGGACGCTCGTCTCGGCCGCGATTCCCCTTCTGGAGGTGCCCTGATGGGACAGGCGGGACGCGTGCGCGTGCTGGTCGCGGATGATCACACCATCGTGCGCCAGGGGATCGTCAGCCTTCTCGTCGAGAGCGGCGAGTGCGAGGTGGTGGCCGAGGCCGCGGACGGGCTCGAGGCCGTCGAAAAGGCGCTGGCCACGCATCCGGAGGTGGCCATCCTCGACCTCTCCATGCCCCGCCTGTCGGGCCTGGAGGTGGTCCGGCGCATCCATGAGGCCTTACCGCAGACCCGCGTCCTCGTCCTCACCGTCCACGAGGAAGAGGAGTACGTGCTCCCCCTGGTACGGGTCGGCGCCGCCGGCTATCTGATCAAGGACAGCGCCGTGGCCGAGCTGCTGGCCGCCGTCCGCGCGCTCCACGCCGGCCAGGGCTATTTCGGCCCGCAGGCGGCGCGCGCCCTCGCCGAGCAGTACCACCATCCGGAGCGCACCCTGGACGATCCCTACGGCGCCCTCTCTCCGCGCGAGCGCGAGGTCTTCCACCTCGTGGTCGACGGCAAGACGACCAAGGAGATCGCCCGTGTCCTCGGCATCAGCGTCAAGACCGCGGACAACCACCGCTACCGCCTCATGGAAAAGCTGGACGTGCACAACACTGCCGAGCTGGTGCGCTACGCGGCCCGGCGGGGGCTCCTGCCCTGAGGGTTTTCCCCCACCCCGACTGAGGGACTTTCCTCCTGCCCGTATCCCCGCCCACGGGATAGCTTCGGCTGTGTAATTCCCTCCACAAGGAGGGCCGTTCGTGCGCTACGGATGGCTCTCCCCCTTTTTTGTCCCAACCCCCTGGCCCTCGGGACCTTTCCGCTCGGGACAATGGGCCGGCCGCTCCGCGCGGACGAGCTGCTCCGCGGAGCGGGCCAGCGACCTGCGGCGCCTGCTGTTGGACCTGCGGGTCGCGTTGGCGGACCTGCATGCTGCAGGGCAGCAGGGCTAGGAGCCGCCCCCGGTCGCCAGTGCGCGGTCCAGGAAGTCGGCCAGCCGATAGCCGGCCAGGGCGACCCGAGGCTTGACGGTCCGCCAAGCCTTGTGGCGGTAGGACGTGGAGGGCATGCGGCCGGGCTGGACGCCCACGTAGACCATCTCCTTGCTGGTCTTGTAACCGTCCTCGGCCCAGGCTTTGTACTGGCTCGGGTGAAGCCTGGGCTCCTGGGAGGTTTCCGGGTAGCGCCTTTCGAGGATGCGGGCGATCTTTTCGATGTAGTCCTCTCCAGGGCGCCGGATGTAGATCCGGTTCAGGAGCTGGTCCCAGTACCAGTGGAGGCTCTCGTCGGCCGTCAGCTTGAAGAGGTTGCCCCCCTGGTCCCCCTGCGGGGTCTCCGGGGTGACGCGGGCGCTGGAGTGGAGCGGCTGGTGGATGTCGCCCACGAGGTGGAGCACCCAGGCGAGGTCGATCCCTCGCTCGGCGTCGGGGCGGCTCTCGTCGGCCAGAGAGCCTTCGAAGTGTCCGAGCCGCTCGACGGCGTTCTCGGTCTCGGGGTGCAGGTCGGTCCGGTTGCGCGGCGGCGAGCCCGGCGGCTGCTCCCAGAAATAGTTGATGTAGTGCCACTTGCTGTGGTGGTACTGCTCCTGGCGTTGGGGGAAGGCCCGGTCGCGCACGATGTCCGGCCAGATGGCGGCGCGGAGGAAGAGGTCCCGGTCGCTGAGCGCCAGCGGCTGCCCGTTCTCGCTCGCCAGGTCGGAGTCTGCGGGAGCCGCCTTGAGCAGCTTGACGGCCTTGTCCCGGGTCTCCGGTTTCATGGAATCCCAGGCGATCCGGGCGATGACCTTATGACCCGTCTCGTCCCAGCCGCGGGCGGGCAGGGCGGGCAGGCAGAGCGCCAGGACGGTCCAGACAGCGATCCGACGTCTTCTCATCACGATCTCCTTGGGGAGGGGTGAGGACTGCACGGCTGCCTTTAGAATAGGGGAGAGTCAGCCGGGTCACCAGAGGAGCCGACATGTCCAGCCAGCGGATCGCTGTAGTCACGGGAGGAAATCGGGGGATCGGGTTCGAGATCGGCCGCCAGCTCGCGGCGCGGGGCCTGAAGGTGGTCCTGGCCGCGCGCGACGAAGCCAAGGCGCGGGAGGCCTGCGCCCGGATCGACGACGAAGCGGTCCCCTTTCTGCTCGACGTCAACGACCCGGAGGGGGCCGGCCGGCTGGCCTCGTTCCTGGAGGACCGGTTCGGTGGCGTCGACGTGCTGGTGAACAACGCCGGGGTCTTCCTCGACCGCGGCCATGGCGGCCTCGACGTGCCCATGGACATCGTCCATGCGACCCTGGAGACCAACCTGATCGGGGTGTGGCGGCTCAGCCAGGCGGTCGTCCCGCTCCTGCGAAAGAGGGGCTACGGCCGCATCGTCAATGTGTCGAGCGGCATGGGCGCCATGTCCGAGATGGCCGGCGGCTACTCGGCCTACCGGATTTCCAAGCTGGCCCTGAACGGGCTGACCCGCATCCTCGCCGACGAGCTGCGGGGCACCAACATCCTCGTCAACACCATGTGCCCCGGCTGGGTCCAGACGACCATGGGAGGCCCCAGGGCGCCGCGGCCGGTCCAGGAAGGGGCGGACACAGCCGTCTGGCTCGCCACCCTGCCGGACGGCGGCCCCACCGGCCAGTTCTTCCGCGACCGGCGGCAGATTACGTGGTAGGGCGGGCCCTCACCCCCGGCTCTCCCATCCGCACTCCCAGCCATCGGGAGAGGGAGCAAGACCGCCCATAGCTCAATTTTTTCTTGGCGTTGTCTGTTCCCCCCTCTCCCGGGGGACGGGGAGTGCGGATGGGAGAGGGGGGCCAGGGGGGTGAGGGTCCCCGCTTACCCCAGCCACCCGCGATAGAGCTCGGGACGCCGGTTCTGCCAGAAGAGGCGGCGGGCGGTGGAGGTCGCACAGGCCGCGAGGTCGAGGTCGGCGAGGACGAGGTCCTCCTCCAGGCTCTTGCCGCGGGCGAGGACCCGGCCTTCCGGGTCGACGGCGAAAGACTCTCCCGAGAAATGGAGCCCGCCCTCGATGCCGACGCGGTTGGCGAGAGCGGCGAAATAGCCGTTCTGGAAGGCGGCGGTGCGGACTTCGGCTTCGTAGAGACCCTCCGGCCACTCGCCGACCGTTCCTGCCTGGGGGATCACCACCAGCTCGGCGCCGGCCACCCCGAGCGCCCGCATGACCTCCGGGTAGTGCCGGTCGTAGCAGATCGCCACGCCGACTTTCCCGGCCCGGGTGTCATAGACCGGCACGCCGCGGTCGCCCGGATGGTAGTAGCACTGCTCGTGGAACCCCTCGTAATCCGTGATGTGGACCATGCGGGTCACGCCGAGGAGGCGACCATCTGCATCGAAGACGGGCGAGCTGTCGAACCGCCGTCCTTCGGGATCGAGCTCGTAGAGGTTGAAAACAGTGACCAGGCCGAGCTCGCGGGCCCGTTCGGCGATCCGGTCGGTCGTCGGGCCCGGGATCGGCTCGGCGAGCTTCAGGGCCTCGCGGTCGTCCGGGACCTGGGGGAAGAATTGATCGAGGATCACCTCGGGGAAGACGATCAGGCCGGCCCCGGCCCGCCGGGCCTCGCCCATTGCATCGAGGGCGCGGGCGAGGTTGGCGGCGCGGTCGAGGCTGGCCGAAAGCTGAGCGAGGGCGATGCGCACGGTTCTGTCTGACAGAGGTTCGATCAGGCGCAGATTTCGCAGCGGTAGCGGACCTTGCCGCTGACCTTGTAGACACCCTCTGCCGCATCAAAGTAACAGGCAGTGTGCACAATGAAGGTCGCCAGGCAGACCGAATCCGGCGCGCAGCCCGCGTCTGCGTCGTCGTACCCAGGGTTCGCAGCGGCCGAGGTGGCCTGGGAGCAGTTCGCGCCGCTCCCCCAATAGATCGGCGAGATGCCGCCGAAGAGGCAGGCGCAGGCGGCCTCGGATTCCCTTGGCGCGGCGGCCAGGACAACCAGGACGAGCATCGCCAGGATCGACATCAACCTCATGGATCTCATGCCATCTCCTTTCACTTCTCGAGCAGGGGAATCTGCTGGAAGGTATACGGAGGCCGGCAGGTGAGGTTTCCAGGCCGCGCTACTTCCCGCTCCGTGCCTTGAACGACCAGGTGAAGGTGAAGCGGGCGACGACCGTGCCGTCCGGCGACGTGCCGACCGTCTCGACCTCGACCGCGGCGGGCTCGCCGGTCTCGACCGTGCGGGCGACCGCGACGGCCAGCTTGCGCCCACCCTCGCAGGTAAAGGTCGTGAGGCCCGTTGCCTTCTTCTCGAAGCTCGCGGTCAGGCCGGTGATGAGCAGGGCGACCGAGCGGGGAACGCTCTCGGCGGCCACTGCGGCGAGCGCTCCGGTCGACAGCTCGGCGGCCATACTGAGGGCCGCAAAGTAGGTGGAGCGGAACGGGTTCGTCGTGCGCCAGCCGTAGGGGACGGTGACCACGCAGCGCTCGGCGTCGAGCGCGCGCACCCGCAGGCCGGCGATGAGGGCCAGCGGCAGCTTGGCGAGAAAGAACCCGCGCATCAGCCAGGGGTTGAGCATCTGCCGGCGGCGCTGGAGGGCCGCGGGGCGCTCCGGGGACGCCAAAGGTGCGGAGACGGGCTCGACCTCGACCATGGGGGATCTCCTTCCACGCAGAGCTTACATCGCCTGGGCGTGGAGGCCGTTCAGGATGCCTTTTCCTCGGGTCCTACCACCACCTCCAACGCCCGGGGCTGAACTTCGAAGGCGGTGGGCTGCTCGTCGAGGAGCTCGCCGTCGAGGTTGAAGGCCATGGGTGGGTCGGACTCGATCTCGATCCGCGTGGCCTTGCGGAAGACCAGGAGGTCGCTGCCCAGGTGCATTCCGAGCAGGACCTGGGGGACCAGGAGCGCCAGGTTGGGGCCGGTCGTCGCCGGCACGATCATGATGTCGAGGAGGCCGTCGTCGAGCTCGGCCTGCGGGGCCACCGGGATGCCGCCGGCCACGAAGCGGCCGTTCGAGATCACCAGGTTGTAGGTCTCGAGGTCCAGCTCCTCGGCGCCGCTCAGCCGGATCGAGACCTTGAAAGTGCGCAGCTCCGGCAGGGCGTCGACGGCGGCCCGCATATAGGCGAGCGGTCCCCAGCGATCTTTTGCTTCGCCCGCCTTTTCGCTGACTACACCGCTGAAGCCCCCGGCGGACATGTTGATGAAGCAGCGGCTCCGGCTGCGCAACGTGGCGCGCGCCACGTCCAGCCGTCGAGTGCGGCCCTCCTGGAGGATGGCGAGCGCGCCTTGCAGATCGTCCGGCACCTTGATCGAGCGCGCGAAGTCGTTGCCGGTGCCCAGCGGCAGCAGGCCGAGGCGGGCGCGGCCGAAATCTTCGGACAAGCCGTTGACCACCTCGTTGAGGGTGCCGTCCCCACCGGCGGCCACGACCTGCTCCACGCCTGCGCGGACGGCCTCGCGAGCCAGCTCTTCGGCGTGCCCCGCCCGCTCGGTGCAGCGGACCTCGGTCTCCGGCAGCCGGCCCAGGGTCTCTTCGAGCGCGGCCTGCTCGTCGACACTCCCGGCGTTGGGATTGACGATGATCCAGGTCTTCATCGCGGGCGCGCCGCGTACCGATCCGGCCCAATCCGCTCTGCCTCGATAACGTTGGGGTCGTACGGTTTGCCGAGGTTGAAGAGACGGGAGGCGATCCACGCCAGGGTGAGCGTCGGGATCGGTCCGGTCACCGGGATCAGGGCCTCGAAGGAGGCCACGTTGCGCAACGCCTGGAGCCCTGTCCGGTTCAGCAGCCACCAGATGATCGGCGTGGAAAAGACGTCCAGGCCCAGGTCGAGCAGATCCAGGCCGACGACCAGAGAGAGGGGGACCGCCCGCACGGCGGTGAAAAAGTCGGCGTCCGGGGGGAGGCGGATCTTTCGCAGCTTGCGCATCGCCGTGGCGAGGATCACCGCCGCGAGGATCACGGCGACCAGGGCAATGACGCCCATGATCTGCAGCAGGGTCTTCAGCTCCATTCGGTCCTCCCCGGGTCCGCTCTCGACGGTCTCCCTGGTGTGAGCGTACACCCTTGCAAGAAGGGAGCCTTCAGCTCCGAGGGCTCCATGCCTCGATCGCCGCCATGGCCTCGTCCATCGCCCGGTCCCAGCGCCGGCCGTCCCAGCCCAGCTCGTCGCGGAAGACCGACCCCAGGCGCGGCGCCAGGTCGCGGGCAGCGGCAGGGTCCCACATCCCCACCCGGACGCGGCGCAGGAGGAGGTCGTCCAAGCGAAGAACGGCTCCGTAGCGCAGGTGCGCGCGCACCTCGGCCGCGCAGAGGTCGGTGCCGTCGCGGAGCGGCCGGAGGTCCGCCGGGCCGACGCCCAGGCAGGCGGACCAGGCGAGGGCGCCGAGACGCCGGGCCATTCCGGCCGCCAGATCCGGCGCGAGGCCGCAGATCTGGCGCAGCCGATCCGGGAGGTCCAGGGGAGCCAGGGCGCCGACGGTCGTCCCTTCCGTGGCGCATGGCCTCGCCGCCCGCTCCCGCTCCGGCGGCAGCAGGCTCAGGACCCGGTCCACGACGTGCTCGGCCATGGATCGCCAGGTGGTGAGCTTGCCTCCGGCCACCGAGAGCAGGCCCTGCTCCTCCCAGACGGCCTCCTCGCGGTTGGCGGCCGACGGGTCTCCTGCGCTGGCGTCGACGATCGGCCGCAGCCCCGCGAACGCGCCGCGGATGTCCCGTTCCGAGATCCCCCGTTCGGGAAAGGCCGCCTGAACGGCGCGCAGCAGATAAGCCACCTCCTCCAGGCTGGGCCGCGGGTCGTCGAGGCCCCCGTCATGGAACAGGTCGGTGGTCCCCACCAGGACCCCTTCCGGATGCGGGATGAAGAAGACCGGCCGCCGGTCGTCCGGCGAGGGGATGGTCACCGCGGCGCCGAGCGGCAGGCGCTCGCTGGGCAGGACGAGATGGCTGCCGCGGGAGGGCCGCACGCGGCGGTCCGGGAGCCCGAGCCGTTGGCGCAGCGCATCGGTCCAGGCGCCGGTGGCGTTCACCACCACGTGCGCCTTGACCGGATGGACGTCGCCCAGCTCAAGGTCGCGCACCCGCAGGCCGCGGAGGCGCCCATGGCCATCCCGCAGCGGCTCTTCCGGCGCGGCGCGGGTCAGCACCAGCCCGCCGTGCGCGAAGCCGGTGCCGGCGACCGCCAGGGTCAGGAGGGCGTCGTCGGTCAGGGCGTCGCCATAGAGCAGCGCCCGGTCGAGGTGGTCCGCCGGCACGCCGGGAGCCAAGCGCTCGAGCTCCTCAGGATCGAGCCGCCGGTGGGGCGCGCCCGTGGTCATCCGGTCGTACACGCGAAGCCCGAGGCCCACCTGCCAGCCGGAGGTCCCGCCGCCCCTGTAGATGGGATAGACGAACGGGACCGGCCGCACGAGGTGGGGCGAGAGCGCGAGCATCCGGTCCCGCTCGCGGCAGGCCGCGCGGGTGAGATGGAGCCGCATCTGTTTGAGGTAACGCAGCCCGCCGTGGATCAGCTTGGACGAGCGGGAGGAGGTCCCGCTGGCGATGTCGCCCTTCTCCAGCAGCAGGACCCGCAGGCCGCGCTGGGCGGCATCCAGGAGCACCCCGCAGCCGGTGATGCCGCCGCCGACCACGATCAGGTCAAAGGGCTCGGCCAGACCGGCGAGCGCCCGTGACCTCCAACCGGGGTGGAACACGTCAGACCTCCAGCCGGTCTTCGGGGTCCAGCAGGACGTGCGGGTTGAGGATGCCCTGCGGATCGAGCTCCCGCGCGGCGGCGGCGAGCACGCGGACTCCGGCCTCCCCCACCTCCTGGGAAACCCAAGGGGCATGCCACGAGCCGACCCCGTGGTGGTGGCTGATCGTCCCGCCGGCCCCGACGAGAGCGCTCGTGGCCGCCCGCTTGAGGGTCGCCCAGCGCTCGACGGTCTCCTCGGGGTCCTTGGGGCAGCGGAAGAAGAAGGTGAAGTAGAGCGAGGCGCCGTCCCGGTACATATGGGAGATATGGCAGAGGATCGGGACCTCTTCGTTCGGGAGCCCGCCGGCGACCGCGGCGCGGACCGCCTCGTAGAGCCGCGGCAGGGCGGACCAAGGGGCAGCGGTCTCCAGCGTTTCGGTGCCCCAGCCGAGGTCGAGGAGAGCGTCGCGCAGATAGGGATGGCGGAAGCGGTCGGCCAGCCATCGCCGGCCCGGGCCTTCGCCGAGGGAGGTGGCCCGCCGCCGCTTCAGAAAGCTCCGGGTCTCGCCCAACACCCACCGCCTCTCCCGGTCCCGACCTGCCGCGCCGCAGAACAGCAGGCACGACCCCGGACGGGCGCCGCGCAGCCGCAGCCAGCCGCGCGCCAGGGGGGACCAGAGATGGCCACGCGTCCCGACCGCGAGGGCGACCTGCGTCTCGTCCGGGTCCGAGAGACGGAGCATGTGGAGAGGGATGCCCGCGAGCACCAACTCCCGCACGGCCTCGATCCCCTCGTCCCAGGAGGGCACCAGGAACGCCTCGACGGTCCGGCCCGCCGGCCGCGGCGAGACGCGCACGGTCACCTCGGTGAGCACGCCGAGCCGTCCCTCGCTGCCGAGGGCGAGCTGGCGCAGGTCCGGTCCGGCGGCCGAGGCCGGCATCGCGGGGAGCGCCAGGCGGCCGCCCGGGGCGACCATCTCCAGGCCGGCCACCAGATCCTCGATGCGACCGTACTCGAGCGACTCCTGCCCCGAGGACCGGGTGGCCACCCAGCCGCCGAGGGTCGACAGCTCCCAGGACTGCGGGAAGTGGCCGAGCGTGAGCCTGTGGGGCGCCAGGGCCGCCTCCAGGGCCGGGCCGAAGGTGCCGGCGCCGAACGTGGCATGCCCCGACCGCTCGTCCAGCCGCGCCAGCCCCGCGAGCCGCTCGAGGTCGAGGACGACCGTGGGCACCGGATCGGGGAAGGCATTGACCCCGCCGGTCACCGACGTCCCGCCGCCGAAGGGGATCACCCGGACTCCCTCGCGGCTGCAAATCCGGAGCACCTCCTCCACCTCCGCGGCGTCGCCTGGCCGCGCCACCGCATCCGGCGCCGCCGGCAGCGATCCGGTCCGCAGCCGGACCAGGTCGGAGAACCCACGTCCGCGGGCATGGAGCAGCCGGTCCAGCGGCTCGCGCGAGACCGGCACAGGCAGGTCCGGGATCGACCTCGGCTCGTGGATCCGGATCCGGGCGGGATCGACCGGTTCTTGGCGCTCCGCCGGGCCGATCCGCTCTTCCAGCCACGTCCGCATCGGCCGGGGAGGAGGGAAAGACACCCCCTCGAATCCCCACCCGTTGATCCGGCGGCGTCGCGTGGTACGAGGGCTCATGGCGGCAGTCTAGTCCAGGAGCGAGCCCCGGTCGTGAGTCTGTCTCTGGATGGAGCCTCGACGACCCGAGTTATACTTATTGCCGGAGGTATTACTATGGCCAGCCGAGTGGGAGAGAAGGGGCAGATTGTCATCGAGAAGCCGATCCGTACGGCTCTCGGAGTTCAGCCGGGCTTCGTCGCTGTGCAGACACTGCGCGGTGACCACGTCGAGGTCCGATTCTTTCCCGCGGAGCACAATCGATCCCTGAAGGGAGCATTGGGCCGGTTCGTCGAGCGTCCGCTGCCCCCGGAGGAGTGGGAGGAAGCGGGGCGTAAGGCCTGGGAGGAGGCTGTTGCTGAAGATTGGGGTGGGAAGGAGTGAATGCATGACGCGTGAGACGACCCCCGCTTTGCTCGACACGAGCTACGTGGTGCGCTACTTGACGGGAGATCCGCCAGAAATGGCCGAACGAGCGGCCCAGGTCATCGATAGCGACGAAGCTCTGATCCTGAGCGAGCTCGTGCTGATGGAATCTGCCTATGTGCTCGGCTCGTTCTACAAGATGATGCGTCCCGACATCGTGGACGTCTTGATGGAGCTGGTTCAGCGGCAGAATCTTCGGCTCGCCACGCTCTCCAAGCCCCGTGTTCTCCAAGCTCTCATTCTCTGCCGTAATTCGAAACGCAACTCCTTTGCGGATGTTCTGATCTGGGCGCAAGCTCGTGAGCGTGGTGCGGAGAGGGTCTATTCCTTCGACCGCCGCTTTCCCTCGGAAGGAATCACTCTTCATCGGTAGGGCATGAGCAGCCGGTCCAGCGGCTCGCGGAAAGGAGGATGCTTTGTACCGGAAGCTGTCTTTGTTGATCGGTGTCTTCGCGCTGACGGCATGCAGTGCGAGCCAGGTGAGGACGACGATCCCTGAAACCAGCAGTTATGCCCCGGTGGACGAACAGGTTGACGGCGAGGTCAGTTATCTGAACGCTGGCGCCAAGACCGTGCGCAATGCACGCCGCGAGGACGCCTACAAGAAAATGTATGAGCATTGCGGTGGGCCGTACAAGATCGTGCGGGAGGAAGACCAGCAAGCCGCCTGGCCCCCAGGAGCGCCGCAGAGACGAATCTGGTTCAATTGTGTCGAGAAGGAGCCGGAGAAAGAGACACAGTAATGAACGTCGAAGCGAAGACCGGAAAGAACGTCAAGCAAGCCGGAAAGACACAGCTCCTGGATACCCCAAGGGAAAGTCGGCGAAGGCGTCTCGGTCTGCTTCAAGTGCGAGGACGCCCTGGCGATCTATCGCGAGGTGAAATCCCGCGGGATCGAGGCCGCAAGGCCCTTCGTCGGCAACGGCATGTGGGTCACGTCCCTGTCCGACCCGGACGGCTACCGGATCGACTTCGAGAGCTTCACGGAGGCACCGGAGGAGACGGTGCTCTCAGAAGAAGAGGGGTGATAGAGCTGTTTCGTCAACACAATCCCTGCGCCAAGCCGTGAGGCGGATCCGTGATAGAGTCCCGCGAGAATTTATGGGACAACACGACCTCAGCTACCGTCTCTTCTTCTCCCACCGCCGCATGGTCCAGGATCTCCTCCAGAAGATCGTGGCCGAGCCGTGGGTCGAGCTCATCGACTTCGACTCCGGCGAGCGGGTCAGCTCTTCCTACGTCTCCGATGACCATAACAACCGCGAGAGCGACATCGTCTGGAAGTTCCGGCGCAAGGACGGCGGCGAGCCGGCCGAGCTCTACATCCTCATCGAGCTGCAGTCGCGGCCGGACCCCTCCATGCCGGTTCGCTTTACAGTCTACAAGGGCCTCTTGTACCAGACCATGCTGGCCGATCTCCCTCCAGCAGCCTGGAAGAAGAAGCTGCCACCGGTCATCTCGGTCCTCGTCTACAATGGCGGGGAGCCGTGGGGCGTGGCCACAGACCTCGGCTCTCTGGTCGGCGATCTGGACCCTTCGGCGGAGGTCTACCGGCCGCGGCTGACCTATCGGCTGGTGGACGAGTCGGCCTACGACCGGCAGTTCCTGGAAACGCTGCATAGCCCGGTGGCCGACCTGTTCTATATCGAGAAGAGCAGGGATTGGGGAGATGTTCTTGCTGGTGTCCATCGCTTGCGGCGGAACGTTCCTGCGGAGGAGGCTTCGTTGCGGCGGGCCTTCGGAATCTGACTGCAGAAGGTCATCCTGCCGCGCTTCAGACTTGAGTTGGAAGAGGTCTCCGACGCGTTGACTTTAGAGGAGCTTGAAACCATGTTGGCAGAAAGCATCGACCGGTGGAACCGTCAGATCCGCGAGGAAGGCCGGGAGGAAGGCCGCCAGGAAGGCCGCCAGGAGGGGGAAGCCCGCGTGTTGCTGCGGCTCCTCCGCTTGAAGTTCGGTTCTTTGGCTCCCGAGATCGAGGAGCGGGTGCTGTCCACGGATGCGGACCGGCTGCTCGAATGGAGCGAGCGCGTTCTGACCGCCGAGCATCTCGAGGACGTCTTCAGGAATTGAGCCCCCGTTCCGCCTGCGCCCGCGCCACCAGTCCGAAGGTCATCCGGGCATTGATCTCCCCGAGCGCCTGAAAGGCGACCGAGCCGTCCGGTCGCCGGTAGTGCCAGGCATCGATGCCGAACGGGCCGACATAGCCGGCGCGGCGGAGGGCGCGGCCGGTGCCGTCGACGACCTCCTCCAGCCGCGCCCGGTCTGACGGCGAAATCTCGGCATCCAGATCGATCCCCGCGAACTGCCCTCTCCCATCGACGCGTTGTCCGTGGACGGAGACCACCTTCAGCTCGGTCCCGGTCAGGAGGGCGGCGCAGCCGAAGTCGGAGATCCGGTCCATCCAGGGCTCGAAGAGGAGGGGACCGTGATGCTCGAAGAGACGCTCGACAGTGCGGCGGGACTTCGGGTCGGCGAGAAGCGGGCCGTTCCTTTCGATGTAGCGGGCACGGCCCGAGACAGAGAGCGGCGCTTTGACGACCCAGGCTGATGGGGCATCCCGGGCGGCGAGGGTGCGGTCGAGATCCGCGAGCGATTCCACCATCCGGGCTCCGGGAAGGGCGCAGCCCAACTCTTCGGCGACCTGGAGATGGAAGGCGCGGTGATGGACGGCCGCCACCACGGAGGGTGGCGCGACCGGCAGGTGCCAGACAAGCTTCCAGAGCGGAGCGTCCCAGGGAACGGATGCGGGACGCGGGGCAGTCCGTAGGGCCGCCACCTCCGGAGTCTCGCACCAGGCGAGCACTTCGTCGGCGGGCTCCAGGTCGCGCAACGGTCCGGATTCCGGCGCGGGGGTCCAGAGGCGGTCTCCCTCACGGGCGAAAACGGAAAGAAGGCCGGCCATTCTGGAGACGGTCCGGAGGGTCTCCTGGGAGGGCGGACGCTGGCGACGGCGTCGCGGGTTTTCGGCGTGCGCGAGGCGGGCGAGGTCGTCCTCGCAGAGGAGGTTCGCGACGATGCGGCGCATGGGATGGGAATTGGCGGAGGGGGTGGGATTCGAACCCACGAGCCCTTGCGGGCCGGCGGTTTTCAAGACCGCTGCTTTCAGCCGCTCAGCCACCCCTCCGTCGAGCTGTGCAACAGCTTACTGCGGCGGCGTAATCCGCTCCAGGCCTCCGGCGTACGGCCGCAGGGCCTCGGGGATCACGACCGAGCCGTCCTCCTCCTGGAAACTCTCCAGGATCGCCACCAGCGTCCGCCCCACCGCCAGGCCCGAGCCGTTCAGGGTGTGCAGGAGGCGCGTCTTGCCTCCACCTGCCGGACGGTAGCGGAGGTTGGCGCGCCGGGCCTGGAAGTCCGTGCAATTGCTGCAGGAGGAGATCTCCCGGTAGGCGTTCTGCCCGGGCAGCCAGACCTCCAGGTCGTAGGTCTTGGCCGCGGAGAACCCGAGGTCGCCCGTCGAGAGGCTCATCACCCGGTAGGGGATGCCGAGGAGCTGGAGCACCTTCTCGGCGTTCCTGGTCGAGCTCCTCCAGGGCGTCGAAGCTCGTCTCCTGCGAGGTGAGGTGCACCAGCTCGACCTTGTTGAACTGGTGCTGGCGGATCAGGCCGCGCACGTCCTTGCCGTAGGAGCCGGCCTCGCTGCGGAAGCACGGCGTGTAAGCGGTGTAGCGGATGGGAAGCCGCTCCTCGTCCAGGATCTCGTCGCGGTGGAGGTTGGTCAGCGGCACCTCGGCCGTGGGTACCAGGAAGTAGTTGGTGCCGTCCAGGTGGAAGAGGTCCTGCTCGAACTTGGGGAGCTGTCCGGTGCCGGTCAGGCTCTCTCGGTTGACGATGAAAGGCGGCAGGACCTCGGTGTAGCCGTGCTCCCTGGTGTGGAGGTCGAGCATCAAGTTGATCAGCGCACGCTCCAGGCGGGCGCCGGCACCGAAGTAGGCGGTGAAGCGCGCGCCGGCCACCTTGGCGCCGCGTTCGAAGTCGAGGATGCCCAGCGCCGGCCCGAGGTCCCAGTGGGCTTTGGGTGCAAAGCCGAAGACGCGCGGCGTGCCGACCACCCGCTCGCAACGGTTGGCGGCCTCGTCCTTGCCGGCCGGCACGCTCTCGTGCGGCAGGTTGGGCATCGCAAGCTCGATCGAGGCCATCTCCGGCTCGAGGGCGGCGAGGCGGGCCTCCAGCTCTTCGATGCGCTCTTTCAGGCGGCCCACGGCGGCGATCTCTTCAGAGGCGTCGCCCCCCTGCTGCTTGACCTTGCCGATGGCGCGGCTGGCTTCGTTGCGCTGCCGCTTGAGCTCTTCCACCTCGACGAGAGCAGCCCGGCGCTCGGCGTCGAGCTGCAGCCACTCGTCCAGCAGGGCAGGGTCCATGTTGCGGTTCGCCAGGGCCTCGCGGACCTTCTCGGGCTCGTCGCGGAAGAGGTCTCGGGAGAGCATGGCGGCGCAGTCTATCGCAGGATGTCATGGCCTTCCCCAGAGGTCCTTCTCGGGCTTGGGCGGGGCCTGGCGGCGGGTGCCCTTGGCGAGGACGTGCCGGACCTCCTCCAGGGTGGTCGCCAGGGCCTGGTCCTGCGCCGCGGCCAGCTCCCGGATACCTTTGAAGGCGAGGTCGACCAGGGCGTCCATCTCCTCGCGGCGGAAGCTCCGCTTTTCGCCGGTGCCCTGGATCTCGATCAGCGATCCGCCGGCCGTGCCCACGACGTTCATGTCCACCTCGGCGACCTGGTCTTCGACGTATTCGAGGTCGAGGAGCGGCGTCCCGCGGACGAGGCCGACGGAGACCGCGGCCATCTGCTCGATGACCGGCCAGGTCTGGATGTCGCCGGTGACCAGGAGGCGGCCGAGGGCGAGGCACGCGGCCACGTAGGCACCGGTGACCGCGGCGGTGCGGGTGCCGCCGTCGGCCTGGAGGACGTCGCAGTCGAGGGTCAGGGTGCGGTCGGGCATGGCGCTCAGGTCGAAGGCGGCGCGCAGGCTGCGGCCGATCAGGCGCTGGATCTCGGCGGTGCGTCCCGACGGCCGGCCCTGGGAGACCTCGCGTGGGCTGCGGGTGTGGGTGGCGCGCGGCAGCATCGAGTACTCGGCGGTGAGCCAGCCGCGCCCGCTGTCCTTGAGGAAATTGGGGACCCGGTTGTCCACGCTGGCGGCGACCAGGATGCGCGTCTCGCCCAGCTCGAGGAGCACCGAGCCCTCGGCAAATTTGAGCACGTTGGTCTGGATGCGCAGGGGGCGGAGGGCGTCGGCGGCGCGGCCGTCGGGGCGGAGCGTGGCGGATCTCGTTTCGGTCATGCGCGCATTCTAGCGGCGACGGAGAGCTTTCCCCTCTTTTCCCATTCAGTCATCCGATGCGTGAATGGCTCCGTACTCAAGATAGAGCACGGGTACGACTCCCGAGCCGCAACATTGACAGGAGGAGACATGAGACAACGCGCACTGATTCTGGCAGTCCTGGCCCTGGCCGCCCTGGCGGCGCTCCCGGCCCAGGCGTCCAGCCACCGGGAGGCGCCGGGGATCACCGAGATGCCCAAGGTGGACGGGACGGACTTCTACATGTTCAACAGCTATGAGGCGGGGCGCAGCGGCTTCGTCACGATCCTCGCCAACTACCTGCCGCTCCAGGATGCCTACGGCGGGCCCAACTACTTCACGCTCGACCCCGACGCCCGCTACCGCATCCACATCGACAATACGGGCGACGGCGTGGAGGACGTCAGCTTCCAGTTCCGCTGCACGCAGGCGCTGACGGACATCAAGCTGCCGGTCGGCGGCGTCCAGGTCTCGGTGCCGGTGATCAACGTCGGGCAGATCTCCGGGGGTCCGGGTCAGCGCGACGCCACGCTGAACGTAGCCGAGAGCTGCACGCTGGGGGTGGCGAGAGGCCGTATCGACGACGACACGCGGTGGGACTTCGCCACGGACGCAGACACCGGGGCCAACCGCTTCGGCAAGCCGGTCGACAACATCGGCCAGAAGTCGATCCCCGACTATGCCGGGTATGCGGACAAGTTTGTGCGCAACCTCGACATCCCGGGCTGCAATGCCGGGGACGGCCAGATCTTCATCGGCCAGCGCAAGGAGCCCTTCGCGGTCAACCTGGGCGAGGTCTTCGACCTGGTCAACATCACGAACCCCCTCGGCGACCGGAACGCCGAGCCCAACACGATCGATGACAAGAACATCACCACGTTCGCGCTGGAGGTGCCGGCGGCCTGTCTGACAGGAGCCGGTGCGGTGGTCGGCGGCTGGACCACGGCGGTGCTGCCGCGCAACCGGGTCCTGCGTACCAATCCGACGTTCCAGAGCCCGGCCAACGAGACCGGCGACTTCATCCAGGTCTCGCGGCTCGGCATGCCGCTGGTCAACGAGGTGGTCATCGGCCTCAAGGACAAGAACCTGTTCAACGCCGCCCATCCGTCGGGCGACGCGGCGCTCGCCACCTATGTGACGAACCCGACCCTGCCCGAGATCCTGGAGATCCTCTTCGGCGCGGCCGGTGTGCAGGCGCCCAATAACTTCCCGCGCCTCGACCTGGTGGCGGCGTTCGCCACCGGCATCACGGGCGTGAACTTCCTCTCGGACGGCCAGCCGCACGAGATGCTGCGGCTGAACACCTCCATCCCGGCGGTGGCGGCGGCGGCGCAGAACAACCTCGGCGCGCTGGGCGGCGACAACGCCGGCTTCCCCAACGGCCGCCGGCCGGGCGACGACGTGGTGGACATCGAGCTGCGGGTGGCCATGGGCGTGCTCTGCCATGCCTTCCCGGGCGCCTTCTCCTGCACCGCCGCGGACGCTCCTTCAGGTACTCTCCCCTTCACGGACGGCACGCTCCAGGACGCGAGCCAGTTCGATTCGACGTTCCCTTACCTGCGGGACCCGCTGCCGGGCTCGCCGAATTAACGCTCAGACCCCTCTTTCCTGCACTTATGAGGGAGGGGGTGGAAGGGTGGCGAGAGAGAAGAACAGATCATGCGCAGACCGACGACCACCCTGGTGCTGATGCTTCTGCTCCTCGCCGCCCCCGGTTCGTGGGCGCACGACCTCTGGATCGAGCCGTCGAGCTTCGCGCCCGCGCCGGGCCAGCGGATCGCGGTCCGCCTGCGGCTGGGGCAGGGCTTCCGGGGCGACCCGGTGCCGCGCGATCCGTCGTTCCTCGAACGCTTCGTCGCGGCCGGACCCGCCGGCGAGGCTCCTGTCCAGGGAGTGCCCTGGGGAGAGCCGGCGGGCTATGCCGCGTTCACCATGCCAGGGACCTACCTGATCGCCTACGACAGCTCCCGAGCCCGGCTCGAGCAGGACGGGCCGAAGTTCGAGCGCTACCTGGTCGAGGAGGGGCTCGAGCGCATCCACGACCTGCGGGCCAAGCAGGGCAGGACCGCGGCCCCCGGCAAGGAGGTCTTCTCCCGCTGTGCCAAGTCTCTGGTTACCGTCGGAGCCGCCGGCGGCAAGGGCCACGACCGGGTCCTGGGGCTGCCTCTCGAGCTGGTGCCCGAGGCGAGCCCGGCCGGCCTGCGTCCCGGGGCCGACCTTCCGGTCCGGCTCCTCTACCAGGGAAAGCCGCTGGCCGGAGCGCTGGTGGTGGCGATCCCTCGCGAGGATCCCGAGGCGCAGGTCGCCGCCCGGTCCGACGCCCAGGGGCGGGTCCTCCTGCGCCTCGGACAAGGCGGGGACTGGCTGGTCAAAGCGGTGCACATGATCCCGGCCCCCAAGGAGGCCGGGGCCGATTGGGAGAGCTTCTGGGCCTCCCTCACCTTCAGAATGCCGGCATCGTAGGCTTGGGGGCGCACCGTCGAGCGCGATGACCGCCCATTCTCCGCATTACGAAGAGCTGCTGGCGGCCTATGTCCTGGGCGCGCTGGACGGCGAAGACCTGCGCGATTTCGAGCAGCACCTCGCGGGCGGCTGCGGCGAGTGCCGGCGGCAGCTCGACCTGTGGCGCGGGGACCTCGAGGAGCTGGTGGCTTCGATCCCGCCCGCGACGCCTGCGCCGGAGACGCGCCGGAGCCTCCTGCGCCGCGTCGAGGCCTTGCAGCGGCGCGCCCTGCTGCGCCGCTGGGCCCTCCCCGCGGCGGCCCTGCTCGCCCTCATGGTCTGGGGCGGCTGGCGCCAGGTGCGGCTCGGCCAGGAGGTCGACCGGCTGCGCGCCGAGCGGAACCGCCTGGCGCAGCAGGTCGTGGCCCGGGAGCACAAGGTGGAATCCGCGCGCGCCGAGCTGGCCGAGGCGCTCGCGATCCTCGCCGCGCCCCGCTCGCAGTCGGTCCGGCTCGCCGGCCTCGACCCGGCGCCCGGCGCCTCGGGCTATGCCTTCGTCGATCCGCGGCAGCGGCGGGCGGTCTTCTACGCCTTCCACCTGCCGCCGGCAGAGGCCGGCAAGACCTACGAGCTCTGGTGGATCGTCGACGGCCATCCGGTGCCGGTCGGCACGTTCGACCTGGACTACGAAGGCATCGGCCGGCTGCGCGTCGACGGAGCGCCGCCGGACGCCGAGGTGCCGGTCTGGGCGGTCACCATCGAGCCCTGGGGCGGCGTGCCGCAGCCGACCGGGTTGATGGTGCTCAAGGGGTAGGCCGTTATTGTTGGAGACCGCCAGGCGACAGGGTCGTCCGGCTGTTGCGTCACGAAGAAGGCTCGCCGCCCTCGGCGCCTGGTGCGCGGCGTTCGGAAAGCTCGAACAGACGGACCGCTCGCTCCAGGTCCTGCACCACCACCGCAATGTGGTCCAGCCGCAGGGCCGGGACCGCTCCCGGCTCCTCTGCGCCAGGCCGCGCCAGGCAACAACCGTCTCCCCCGTCGGGGTCCCGCGCCGTGGACCTGCAGAACCGCAGCAGCTCGTCGTCGTCCATCGATGCTCCTCCCCTCCTTACAGCTTCTGCGCTCCCTCCGGAATTTCCAAGGCCGCCCGCAGTGCCCGGATCGCCGGCTCGACCTGATCCATCAACAACCCTTCGATCGCGCTCCGCAACCCGCTGGCCCCTTCCGGATGGACCGCGAAATCTTCCGTGTCCAGATCCTCCGGCGCTGCCGGAAGGCTCCCGTGCACGATGTACAGGCCCGCCCGCACCCCCTCAACCATCGACAGCAACTGCCGGAGCTCCGCCAGTGCCTCCTGGAACGTCAACACTCCACAGGGCCTTTCCCCCGCCGCTCGCCTATCTGCCAGATCCAATGGGCCATGGCGAGACACTCCGGGCAGCCTTCCAGGAGATGGCAGAGGAATCTGCGCCGTTCGCAGCCATCGAGCTCGCCGCGCAGGAGGCGCCGCTCGTCGACGTGCGCGCTCCGCGGCTCTTCGCGACCGCCCTTCCGATGCGCCGGCTGACCTGCCGGTCCTTCTCTCGCCGTGCCCCTGGGCATGCAAACCTCCTGGCCTTGGCAACCCATGGAGGTTAACCACGTCGTTGTCGTTTGCCGTCAACGAATTGCGGAACACCCGCACGGCTGCGGCTCCCAGTCGGATGTTTTCGCCTTCTGTCCCCAAAGGGCGCCTTGCGGCAACCTACTCTTATGGAGTTGGAGGATCTTTGGGAGGAGAAGGCCATGGAGAACCTGCCTGAGGCGATGGACGCGGCCGCTCGCGAGAGTCCTCGGCTGCTTGGCTATGCCCTGGATCTCCTGCTGCGCGGGCATGGGTGGACCGGAAGGAAGCTCGCCCTGGCCGCGGGCGTCGCCGCCACCACGATCTCGGCCTTTGTCAGCGACGGCTTGAGCCGGGAGCGCCTGGAGGAGCTCGCCGAGCTCATGGATCTGGGTCCCGAAGAGGTCGAGCGCGCCGTCCTCGCCGCCCGGCTCGTCCTGCCTGCCCAATCTTCCTCGAGCTCGCCGGTGGATCCCACGCCCGAAGAGCGCCGCATTGCCGAGAAGGCCGCGGCCCTCGCTGCCTGCGAGGTGTCGGATCTCGTCCTGGACTTGCGCCTCCGGGAGATCCGCCAGGAGAACGCCCGCCGTGACCTTGAAGAAGGACGGAGGCTCGCCCGGGAGCTGCTGACCTACGCACCCGCAGACCAGCGCTTCCTGATCGAAGGGGCGCCGGATTACCAGCACTGGGGATTGGCCTTTGTCCTGTGCGCGGACAGCGAGAAAGCGGCGCCGCAAAACCCGGACCGGGCCTTGGCGCTGGCCGAGCTGGCCCTTTTCGTTGCCGAGCACTTGGAGGACAGCGTCTTCAAACCCAGCCTCCAAGGCTGGTGCACTGGGTCGTCGCGAACGGCCACCGAGTGATTGGCCGCGACCTTCCCGGCGCTGCAACGACCTTTGCCCGCGCCTGGGGCCTCTGGAACAAAGCGGAAGACGACCCGGCGGGCCTGCTTTCCAAAGCATACTTGCTCGACATGGAAGCTTCACTGCGCCGGGATCAGAGGCTCTTCCCCCGGGCGCTCAAGCTGCACGAGGACGCCCTGGCGCTAGCTCGGCCCGAAGAGGAAGGCTCCATCCTGCTCAACAAGGCATTTACCTTCCAACACCAAGGCGAGCACGAGGAGGCGCTTCAAACCCTCGCAAAGGCTGCGCGGGCGGTCGACGCCGATCGCCAGCCGCGGTTGTGGTTCGGCGTCCGGTTCAACCGCATCGAACCTCCTCCTGCTAGGTCGGCCCGAGGAAGCGGCACCTATCGTGGCAGAGGTCCGGGACTTGGCCGAGCGGCTGCGCAACGACGAGGACCTCGTCAGAACGCTATGGTTGGAAGGGAACTCCGCCGCAGGCCTGGGACAGAGGGAGGTGGCTCTCACCAAGCTGGAGCAGGTGCGGCACGAATTCGAGGTGCGTGAGAACGCCTTCGACTACGCCTTGGCGAGCCTGGACGTGGCACTGCTCTATCGGCAGGAAGGGCGCTTTGCGGAGATCAAGGCGCTGGCGGGCGAGGTCCTGGAGATCTTCAAGGCCCAGAAGGTACACCGGGAGGCCGTCGCCGCGGTGATCCTTTTGCGGGATGCCACCGAGAAAGAGAAGGTCACTGCGGGGCTGGTCCGCCGGCTCCAGGACTATCTCACCATGGCGAAAAGCAACCCGAAGCTCCGCTTCGAGGGATGAAATGCAAGGGAGGGGGTCATGGTGAGCCCCTCCCAACAAAAGAAGATCCTTTTCAACTTCCGGGCATGCAAACGCCATGTGGGTCGAGGATGCAGCCCGCAGCCGTTGTGAGGGCCTGGCCGGTGCAGCCGCCATGGGGGTCGATCCCGCAGCCATGATCCGTTGTGGGCTGCGAGGCCACGCCACCGCCATGGGGGTCGAGATGGCAGCCTTCCTGCGACCAGACGGCCGTCAGGGAGCTCCAAAGGCGTGCGAGGATGTCGAACAGATGCGCCTCGGGTGTGGACCGGCTTGGCGCTGCCCAAGCGGGTGCGCACAATAGGGTGGCGACCAGGAAGGCAAGGAGGACAAGGGCGATGCGGCGACGGGGCATGCTGAGTCCTTCGGGCGAGACGGCCTTCAGGACGGCCGCCGTTGGCCGTGGAGGCGCCTCCTCCCCCTCCATGGTGCCCGGTTCAGGTGTATTTATCCAACTCAGGACCACAACGGTGTGGGCCGAAGCGCTGCGAGGGAGCCATGACACGGGACAAGGGCGAGCACGACGACCACAACGAGAAGGTCCTCTTTGGCGACTTCATCTCCTTCCTTCGTTGGCTGCCAGGAGAATGGTCCCAGGTCCGGCTTGCCAGGAAGGCCGGAATCGACCGAAGCGATCTCCACCGCTATGAAGAGGGGAAGAAAAGGCCGAGAGAGGCGACCTTCCAGTTGATCCGGTCGGCGGCCGGCGTGCCCCAGCGGCTCGTCGGCTTTCTCCGCTGGTGCCACCGGCTGGTCCGCAGGGCGCTCGCCCTGGGCCAGGTGGATACCGCGCCGGCTGGCACGACGGTTCTGGGCGAAGCGGCCCGGGCGGCCGTGTGGGACATCGTGGAGCGGGCGCTGGCCCTGGCCCGGGCGGAGCATGCGCTCTTGCGGAGCGCGCCGCGCCGGCTCGGCCCTCCCACGATGCAGGACCAGCAACGGGTCGAGGCGTTGTTCGAGAAGCTGAAGAGCTACCCGCGGCACAAGCAGCGGCTCCTCCTCCAGGGCGCGCAGGCGTACCGGGACCCGCTGCTCTGCCTGCACATCTGCAAGCAGAGCGAGGACGCGGCGGCAAAGGATCCAGGTGAGGCCTTGAAGCTGGCCGAGCTGGCCCTTTTTGTTGCCGAGCACTTGGAGGACAGCGTCTTCAAACCCAGCCTCCAAGGCTGGTGCACCGGGTTCGTCGCAAACGGTCACCGAGTGATCGGCCGCGACCTTCCCGGCGCTGCAACGACCTTTGCCCGCGCCTGGGGCCTCTGGAACAAAGGGAAAGACCCGGCGGGCCTGCTTTCCAAAGCATACTTGCTCGACATGGAGGCTTCACTGCGCCGGGATCAAAGGCTCTTCCCCCGGGCGCTCAAGCTGCACGAGGACGCCCTGGCGCTAGCTCGGCCCGAAGAGGAAGGCTCCATCCTGCTCAACAAGGCATTTACCTTCCAACACCAAGGAGCGCACGAAGAGGCGCTTCAAACGCTCGCAAAGGCGGCGCGGGCGGTCGACGCCGGTCACCAGCCGCGGTTGTGGTTCGGCGTCCGGTTCAACCAGGCATCGAACCTCCTCCTGCTGGGCCGGGCCGGGGAGGCGGCACCGGTCGTGGCCGAGGTACGCCTGCTGGCCGAGCGGCTGCGTAACGACGAGGACCTTGTGAGAACTCTATGGCTGGAAGGAAACTGCGCCACCGGCCTGGGACAGAGGGCGGCGGCTCTCACCAAGCTGGAGCAGGTTCGGCACGAATTCGAGGTGCGCGAGAACCCCTTCGACTACGCACTGGCGAGCCTGGACGTGGCGCTGCTCTACCGCGAGGAGGGGCGTTTCGCGGAAATCAAGATCCTGGCCGACCAGATGCTTGAGATCTTCAAGGTCCAGAAAGTACAACGGGAAGCCATCGCAGCGGTGATCCTGTTCCAGGATGCCGCCGAGAAGGAGCAGGTCACCGCGGAGATGGTCCGGCGGCTCCAGGAGCAGCTCTTCAAGGCGAGGAGCAATCCCCATCTCCGATCCCATGCCGTTCCATGAAGGACTCCGCTGGGAGCTGACCGGGGCGGGGCTCGACGAGATGTTCCCGCCGCGTCTGGACAAGCCGGTGCGGTAGACCCGCGAGGGGGGAGCCTCCCCGAGTTGTGGGGGAGCCTCCCCGAGTTGGGGAGAAGCTCCACCGAGTTGTTGGAGAGCTCCACCGAGTTGGGGAAAGCTTCCCCAGCTCAAGACCGCAGCCCCCCAACTCAGAGCGCCCGCCCCCTACTCGGGGGAGCGCAGCTCCGACTGGGGGCCGGCGCCCCCCAACTCCTGGCCGGCTCCCGCAGCTCAGATCTGGCGTGGACCTCTCCCGCTCGGGGGGACGGGGTGGGGGACGCGCGGGGGAGGGGTCGGGGGAGGGAGAGTCTGCGGTGGTAAGATCGCGCCACTTGCAGAACCCTCTCGATCGACTGCGCGCGCGGGCCGGCGAGGTCGGGGCCTCCATCCTGCTGGCGGAGGGCGAGGACCCCCGTGTCGTCGCCGCGGCGGAGCGGGCCGTGGCCACCAGCCTCTGCCAGGCGAGCCTCGTCGGGGACCCCGGGAAGGTGGAGCGGGCGGCGGCGGCGGCGGGCGTCCGGCTGACCGTGCCGGTCCTCGACCCGGTGCGCGCGCCCGACCTGCCGCACCTCGCCGCGCGGCTCGCCGAACGGTTGAAGCCGCGGGGGGTCTCCCCCGAGGCCGCCGCCCGCCTGGCCCTGGACCCCCTGCACTATGCGGCCCTGCGCGTCGCCGCCGGGCGCGCCGACGGCGCGGTCATGGGCGCCCTCGCCACCACGGCGGATACCCTGCGCGCCGCGCTGCGGGTGATCGGCCCACGGCCTGGCCTGCGCGCGGTCTCCTCCTGCTTCCTCATGGTCCTGCCCGATGGCCGGGGCCTGATCTACAGCGATTGCGGCGTGATCCCCGATCCGGACCCGGAGGAGCTAGCGGACATCGCCGAGGCCGCCGCGGCGAGCTGCCGCATTCTGCTCGAGGAAGAGCCCCGCGTGGCCCTGCTCTCGTTCTCCACCAAGGGGAGCGCCGCGCACCCGAAGGTCGCCAAGGTGCGAGCCGCCCTGGAGCACCTGCGCGCCCGCGGGGTGGGCTTCGAGGTGGACGGCGAGCTCCAGGCCGACGCCGCCCTGGTGCCGGACGTGGCGCGCCGCAAGGCGCCGGGCAGCCCGGTCGGTGGGCAGGCGAACGTCCTGGTCTTCCCCGACCTGGACGCCGGCAATATCGCATATAAGCTCACCGAGCGGCTGGCCGGCGCCCGGGCCGTGGGGCCGCTGCTGCAGGGGCTCGCCCGGCCGGTGCACGACCTCTCGCGGGGCTGCTCCGTAGAAGACATACTGGACGTGATGGCCGTCGCCGCCCTCGACGCGGCCACAGTCTCTGAAACGGCTGAGCGGAGGAACGCATGAGAGTGCTGGTGGTCGGAGGCGGGGCGCGCGAGCATGCCCTCTGCTGGAAGCTGCGGCAAAGCCCTTTATTGCGCGACCTCTACTGCGCTCCCGGCAACCCGGGGATCGCCGAGCTGGCCGACCTCGTCCCGATGGCGCCGGAGGAGATCCACCGGCTGGCGGACTTCGCGGCCGAGATGCGGATCGACCTCACGGTGGTCGGGCCCGAGCTGCCGCTGACCCTGGGCATCGTGGACGAATTCACCGCCCGCGGGCTGGCGATCTTCGGGCCGAGCCAGCGCGCCGCCGAGATCGAGGGGAGCAAGGTGTTCGCCAAGCAGTTCATGGAGCGGCACGGCATCCCCACCGCCTCCTTCGCCATCGCTCACGACGCGGCCGAGGCGCTGGCCGCTGCCGACCGGTTCGGGCTGCCGGTGGTCCTCAAGGCGGACGGCCTGGCCGCCGGCAAGGGGGTGATCGTCGCCAACGACCGCAGCGAGCTCGAGGCCGCCGTGCGGGCCATGTTCGAGGAACGCCGTTTTGGCGTCAGCGGCGACCGGGTGGTGGTCGAGGCCTTCCTCCAGGGGGAGGAGGTCTCGCTCATGGCGCTCTGCGACGGCGAGCGGGTGCTGCCTCTCGCCACCGCCAAGGACTACAAGCGGATCGGCGACGGCGACACCGGCCCGAACACCGGAGGCATGGGCAGCCACAGCCCGTCGGGCATCCTGCCGGCGGAGGTGGCGGCAAGCATCGTCGAGACCGTGTTGCATCCCACCGTGGCCGGGCTGGCCGCCGAGGGGCGCCCCTTCCGCGGGGTCCTCTACGCCGGCCTCATCCTCACGGCGGACGGGCCGCGCGTGCTGGAGTTCAACGCCCGCTTCGGCGACCCCGAGGCGCAGGTGATCCTGATGCGCCTGGAGGACGACCTGCTGCCGGTCCTGGCGTCGGGCGCGGCGGGGAGCTTCGAGGCCCGGCGCCTGTCGTTCCGCAAAGAGGCGGCGGCCTGCATCGTGCTGGCAAGCCCCGGCTATCCGGGCCGGCCGGTCCCGGGAGAGCCGATCCGCGGCCTCGACCGCGCCGCCGCCCTGCCGGGCGTGCAGGTCTTCCATGCCGGAACGGCACGGTCGGACGGCGAGCTGGTCAGCGCCGGCGGGCGCGTGCTCTCCGTCTGCGCCCTCGATCCCGACCTCCTGGACGCGTTGCGGCGGGCTTATTCCGCCGTCGCCGAGATCGACTGGCCGGCCAAGGTTTTTCGCCACGATATCGGCCGGCGCGTGCTGGAGCCGGGCACCCCGGAGAGATCGTGATAAGGTACAGGTCTGGTACTCATCGTGCAAGAAGGTGGATCGCTGTCTGGACGGACCGATTTATGAGTGGTTGCAACGGCTGTGCTTTCAAGGGGATGTCGACCGCCGTCGAGGATGCCTACGTCGGCGTACGATTCCGTGAGGAGACGAACCTGACACTCTGCTCGACCGCCGGGAAGATCTACGCGCGGGGCGAACGGGTCATCGTGGACCTCGAGTCCGGGCCGGCCTACGGCCACGTCGAGCAGTCTCCGATGCCGGTGTTCAAGCCGTGCCAGAAGTCGAGCGCCCGGCCGATCGTGCGGGCGGCCGACGAGGCGGACAAGGCGGCCTACGAGCGCCAGTGCCAGAGCGAGATGACAGGGCAAGCTCTACGCGCAGGAGCGGTCGCGCGCCCTCGGGCTCGACATGAAGGTCTCCCTGGTCGACTTCTCCTTCAATGGCAAGAAGGCGACTTTTTACTTCACGTCTGAAGGCAGAGTGGACTTCCGACAACTGGTGCGCGACCTGTCGACCCGCTTTTCGGTGCGGGTGAAGATGGTCCAGGTGGGCGCCCGGGACGAGGCCGGCCTGATCGGCGGCATCGGCGTCTGCGGGCGCACGCTCTGCTGCTCGACCTGGCTGAAGGACTTCCGGCCGATCTCGATCCAGATGGCGAAGCGGCAGAACCTGAGCCTCAATCCGTCGAAGATCTCGGGCCAGTGCGGGCGGCTCCTTTGCTGCCTGGCCTACGAGGACGAACAGTACAAGGGGCGGAACCCGGACCTTCGGTCCGCCGCCGCTCCCGCTCGAGACTGGCATACGGTCCATGGAACCCAAAATGGCCAACCGGAAACTGATCCGCCCGGATATGAACGAGCTCAAGAAGGAGCTCCCCTCGCGCAGCGTGCGCCGTAAACAGATCGCCGCCCGAGCAGACCAACGCCGAGGAGTTCTACTACCTCAAGCAGATGGCGTCGAAGACGCCGATGGTGGTCATCCTCGACGGCGGCGAAGAGCTGCGCGGATGGATCGAGTGGTACGACAAGGGGGCGATCAAGCTCAACCGGCACAGCGGCCCCAATCTCCTGATCCAGAAGCAGTACATCCGCTACATGTTCAAAGAGGAAGAGCTGAAGCGGCAGCGCAGGAAGGTCAACAACGGCGAGATCGCGGACCGCGCCTGATCCACCCTCTTTTCGCACGGACCTCATGAGCCGGCGTTCTCGCCTCGCCCTGACGCAGGGTGACCCTGCGGGCATCGGGCCGGAGATCCTCCTCAAGCTGCTGGCCTCTCCTTCCAGCGCCGCGCCGGGATGGGAGCCGCTCCTCGTCGCCGAGCGCGCGGCGCTGGAGCCGCTGCGGCCGGTGCTGTCCGACGCGGGCATCCCCTGGGACCGCCTGCTCTACCTGGACGCGCCGCCCTCCCGCGAGGAGCTGGAGCGCCTGGACGGCATCCCGGTGCTCGATCCGGTCGGCTCCCGGCGCAGCCTCGCGTTCGGCGCCTCGGGCCCGGCCGACGCCGCCGGCGCCCTGGCGGCCCTCGACGCCGGCATGGCGCTGGTCCGCTCCGGCGTGGCGGACGCCCTGGTCACCGCGCCGGTCAGCAAGGAGTCGATCGCCCGCCAATGCCTGCCCGATTTCAGGGGTCATACGGACTATCTGGCCGAGGCCTGCGGCCTGGAGCGCTACGGCCGCGACTACCTGATGGCCTTCCTGGCCCCCGACCTCCAGGTGGCGCTGCTCACCGTCCACCTCCCGCTGCGCGACGCCCTGGAGGCGATCCGGGAGCCTCTGCTCGGCCAGGCGCTCGACTGCCTCCACCGCCATGCCGGAGGGAAGATCGCCCTGGCCGGCCTCAACCCGCACGCCGGAGAGGGAGGGCTCCTGGGGGAGGAGGACGGCCGCGTGCTCGCGCCGGCGGTGGCCGCGGCCCGCGAGCGCGCCATCGACGTCCACGGCCCGGAGAGCGCCGACTCCCTCTTCGCCCGCGCCCGGCGCGGCGAGCACGACTGGGTCCTCGCCCTCTACCACGACCAGGGCCTGATCGCGGTCAAGACCGCCGCCTTCGGCCTGGCCACCAACTGGACCCTCGGCCTCCCCTTCCTGCGCACCTCGGTCGACCACGGCACAGCCTTCGCCCTCGCCGGCACCGGCAAGGCGGACGTTGGGCCGCTTCAGGCGGTGGTGGAGACGACTCTGGGGTTGATCGAGGGGAGACTTCCTAGGAAAACCCCCTCCCCCTGACCCCCTCCCCCGCGCGGCCCCCGGCCCCCCGCCCCGAGCGGGAGAGGGGGAAACCAGCAAGAGAGCCTGCTTTTAAGGGGTGGGTGGGGGCGCCCCACTCCCGCTCGGGGTGGGCGTGTGGGGGCCGCGCGGGGGAGGGGACGGGGGAGGGGGCTACGACGCGCCCTTCCCACTGAGCACGGCCGGAATCGTCCGCAGCAGGATCTTGAGATCGAGCATCGGCGACCAGGAGTCGATGTATTCGAGGTCGAGCTGCATCCAGCGGTCGAAGTCCAGCTCGTTGCGCCCGCTGACCTGCCAGAGACAGGTCATGCCCGGCTTCATGGCGAGGCGGCGGCGCTGCCAGCGCTGGTACTTGGCCACCTCCTCGGGGATCGGCGGGCGCGGCCCGACCAGGCTCATGTCGCCGCGCAGCACGTTCCAGAGCTGCGGCAGCTCGTCCAGGCTGAAGCGGCGCAGGAAGCGGCCGAGCCAGGTCACCCGCGGATCGCTGCGCAGCTTGAATACCGGCCCGTTCATCTCATTGAGGTGCATCAGCTCGCGGCGGCGCTCCTCGGCGCCCTCGACCATCGTGCGGAACTTGTACAAAGTGAAAAACCGGCCGTTGAGCCCGCACCGGGTCTGGCGGAACAGCACGTTGCCGCCCGAGGTGATCTTGACCGCCAGAGCGATGAACAGCGCCATCGGCAGGCCGAGCACCAGCAGGAGCAGGGCAATGGCAACGTCCACGGCGCGCTTGGCCATGAGCTGGATCTGGCTCGTCGGGACCGTCGCGAAGCTCAGCAGCGGCATGCCGTCCAGCTCCTCGAGCTGCACGCGGGCCCGGGTGTGCGGGAAGAGGTCCATGGCGAAGCGGGTGCGGATGCCCTGCTCCTGGAGGCTCAGGAACAGGTCCTCCAGCCGGTCCAGCTCCCGCCGGTGGACGGCGAAGATGACGTCGTCGACCACATTGCTCTCGACGATCCGGGGGATGTCGTCGACCTCGCCCAGCACCTGGTAGCGGCCCCTCCGCAGCTCGTCGGGGACCGGGCTGCCGTTGGCGATGAAGCCGAGGATGCGGAACCCCCAGTAGCGGTGGCCGTGGATCGAGTCGGCGATCTTGAGCGCATCGGGGCCGGTGCCGACGATCAGCACCGTCCGGTAGTTGAACCCGTGCACCCGGGCATAGCGGGCGGTGATGCGCAGCGCCAGCTTCTCGCTGAGCAGGAAGAGGACGGAGAAAATTGCGAAAAGGAGGATCCAGAAACGGCTGATCTGGTCGTTGCCGAGGAGCTGCTCGTCGATGCGCGCGGCATAGAGCAGCAGCGTGAAGACCACCGCCCCGGAGGCGCAGACCCGGATGATCGCCCACGCCTCGTCGAGGAGGGGCGCGGTCCGGTGCGAGCGGTAGCGGCCGGAGAGCAGCAGCAGAATTCCCCAGATCACCGCCGCCAGCGGCAGCAGCGGGAGGTACTCGCTCAGAGGGTACAGCCGGCTCGGGAACGTGCCATGCGCGAGCCATGGCAGGACCGCGTCGCGCACCCAGTATGCCGCCAGGAAGGCGGCGGAGACGAGAGACAGGTCGAGCAGGAAAACGGTGACCGCGAGGATCCGGGCTCGTTCTTTCAGCATGAACAGGTGTGCAGGATCGAAATTCCGCCTCGTCGCAACGTTGCTTATTGTACGGGCGAACCGCCCCTTTCATCCATCTTCGTGTTCTCGTCCTGAAATTAATGCAAAAAGACGGCCATATTGGTCCGCCACCCGGTCCCAGGAATAGTGGAGCGCTGCCCGCCGCGCCGCCGTCCGGCCGCAGCTCCGCGGCCTCTTCAGGGTCCCGCCGCACGCGGTCGAGCTGCTCGGCCAGCGAGGAAGGGTCGGCCGCCCGGAACCAGAGGCCGGCCTCCGCGGCCACCTCGCGGTTCTCGGGCGTGTCGTTGACCACGACGCAGTTGCCGTAGCCCATGGCCTCCACGAGCGCAGGGTGGGTCCCTCCCACCTCGGTCGCGTGCACATAGGCGAAGGCGTGCAACAGCAGCTCGCGATAGCCCTCTCCATAGATCGGGCCCGGGAAGAGGATCCGGGGATCGGCGCCCTGCGTGAAGCTAGCGATAAAACGGCTGGCGTAGGGCGCTCCACCGACCATCACCAGCGGCAGGTCGCCGCCGGCCTGCCGATAGGCCTCTGCCACCCGGTGCGGGTTGTTCTCCGGCTCGAACCGGCTGACGTAGAGGAAGAAGCCGCGGCTGCGCAGCCCCAGCCGCTCCAGCACCCCTGTCTCCCGGGGCGGGCGCGGGTCGACGCCATAGGCGATCGGCGTCGAGTCGACCCCGTAGCGGTCGAGGTAGTGGCGGCGGATGACCTCGGCGTCGGTGACGAGCGCGTCGGGCAGCACGCAGGCGAGACGCTCGGAAAGCGCATAGACCGCCCGGCCGGCCGGACCCCATTTGGCGCGGCGCTTCTCGATGCCGTCCACGTGCAGAGCCACAGGCACGCCGCTCGCCTGGAGCAGCGGCACGAACAGGGCATTGGCCGAGTTGACGACCAGCGCGGCGTCGAACGGCTCGCGCGCCGCATGCAGGGTGGAGAGGAACGTATGGACCGGCGTGTCCAGGTACTTGGTGCGCACTGTGGGCAGCACGACGAGACGGGCGCCGCGCCAGGAGGTCAGGGACGAAGGCGTCGAGTGCGACCGGCAGTAGACAGTCACCCGGAAGCCGCGGTCCACCAGCCGGACCGCCAGCTCCTCCATCAGCGTCTCGTAGCCGCCATAGCGGCCGGGGATGCCGCGGCTGCCGAGCAGGGCCACGTTGAGGGGCTTCACAGCGGTATCCCCTCGGTGAAGAACCACCGGTCGATGTCCCTCGCTGCGACCGTGCGCCGCCCCTGGATCGCCCGCCGCCGGTCCAGGATCTCGGCCCGGTGCCGCCACAGCCATGCATAGGCGGCGAGCGACGAGGGCTCGCGCAGCAGGACGTAGCCCAGCGCCAGGAGGTCCCGGATCAGAGCCGGGAACAACGTGCGGACGAAGTTGCCCGCGGTCTGGTGGTAGAGCCGGAGCAGATAGCGGTTCTTGAGCGAGTGGTAGTTGACCATCGCCGGCATGGCCGACCGCCGCTCGGGCAGGTTCCAGCGGCGGTGCTCGGCGACCGCGGCCGGCTCGTAGAGCACCTCCCAGCCGCGCTCGCGGAGGCGGAAGCAGAGCTCCGCGTCCTCACGGAACGAATGGAACCGGGGATCGAAGGCCGCTCCGTCCACGGCCGCGTCGTCCAGCGCCGCGCGGCGGAACAGCGAGGCGGCCCCCGTGGCGCCGAAGACCCGCTCGGGAGCACTCAACTGGCCCCGATCCGGCTCGCCGGACCCACGGTCGAGGTGCCGCCACGTGCGCGTCAGCCGCATACCGCAGGCATCCAGCCGGCGCAGCCCGTCCGTTTTCTCTGTCGGATCGGCCGGACGCACCAGCCGGCCGGCGACCGCACCCACCCGCAGCTTTGGATCTGCGTCCGCCCGGGCCAGCAGGAGCGTGACGTAGTCGGGTGCGGGACGGGCATCGGCGTTCAGGGTGAGGACGAACGGGAGCCTGGCGATCCCCAGCGCCCGGTTCATGCCGCCGGCGAACCCTTCATTCTCGGCCAGTCCGATGGCCTGGAAGGGGACCCCTTCCGGAGCGCTCCGGCGGGCGGCTTCCAGGCTGCCATCCTGGCTGGCGCAGTCGACCACTACGATTTCGAGGGGCCGGTGCACGAGCCGGCCGACCGCCTCCAGGCAGCCGGGCAGGTCGGCGGCCGAATCGTGGGTGACGATGCAGACGCTCACCCCCGCCCCTTCCGTCACGCGGCGGCCTCCGATCCGAACCGGCGCGGCCGGTGCCAGCCGCTCACTGCACCGGCCAGCACCGCCAGGAGGCCGCGGAAGGCCTCGGCCCTGGAGGCCGCCCGCCGCGGGCGCCGCAGTGGCAGGAGCACGAGCCGGATCAGGATTCCCGGCAGGAGCAGTAAACGCGCCGCCAGGGCCCAGGCCTGGCCGTGGTGCTTGGCGAGGTACCGGGTGAGGTTTCGGTAGTAGATCCAGAGGAACGGGCCATAGCCGAGGCGCGGCACCGTGCTCCCCAGCGCGTGGCGAAACCGGGCCCGCGGCCAGTAGCGCAGCACGAGGCCCTTGTCCCGCAGCCGCCGGGCAAGGTCCACGTCCTCGAACCAGGCCGGATGGAAGCTTTCGTCGAAGCCCCCTACCGCCTGGACCGCCTCGCGCCGCAGAGCCAGAGCCGCCGCCGCCGGCTGCTCGACCGCGGAGCCCGCGGCCGGCTCCTCGCGGACGTCCGGCCCGCCGCCCAGGGGGAGTGTGTGAAGCAGGAGCCGCCCCACCGACGGAATGCGCCGGAGCTGCCAGCCGTGCTGGGGCTCGCCGTCCGGCCCCGTCAGCCGCGGCGCCAGGCCCGCGGCGTCGGGAAAAGCCGCAAAACCCTCGACCAGCCGGTCGAGCGCGCCCTCCTCCGGGATCGCATCGGGATTGAGGATCAGAAGGATGGGAGCCCCGGCCGCCGCAATGCCCGCATTGGCCCCGCCGGCGAAGCCCAGGTTCCGGCCGGGCCGGACGAGCCGCGCCGGACCGAGCCGGAGCGGCGCGGACGAGCCGTTGTCCACCACGATCAGCTCGAAGCGCGGGTCCCGGGGCCACGCCGCGGTCAGCTCGGCGAGCAGGTCTTCGTTGTGCCAGTGGACGACGATGCCGGAGACCTCACCCCCTCCCCCCTCTCCCGGGGGAAGGGGGGGCGATGGGAGAGGGGGGACGTAGCTCTGGCCCCCTGCGCGCGGTCTAACTCTGCGCCGGAGGGAATCCTGGGAGCGCCGGCGCTCCCAGGCCCACCCTCCCTGCCGGGCTGATCGAAGGTGCCCGCGTTCCCCCTCTCCCGGGGTTGGGCGGGCGGGAGATGGGAGAGGGGGCTAGGGGGTGAGGTCACCGGCACAGGTTACCGGAACCGCTCGATCTCGCCCAACGGCACCCGCGGCCCACCCGACCGGGCGAAGCCCGGGAGGCACCGCGCCGCCCTCCCCCACCCCGCCAGGATTCCGGCGATCTGCTCTCCCTCTCCTTTCAGCAGATCGAGGGCTCCGAGCTTGTCGCCCAGGCGATAGGCCGGGACCAGCACGAGCGGCAGCAGCTCGTTGTGGCGGGAGTAGTAAGGCTCGTCCCCGTCCGGCTGCCGGTGGCGGGCCGACCACGTCAGCGGTCGGCCGGAAAGCTGCGAAGGTTGCCAGCGGCGAAAACGCTACGCCTGACCGCGCGGCGTTGCGTGTTATTCTGGTTCCAACCTTCATCTGCCGCCGCGGCAGGTGAGCTTTGGCGCCAGGAGACAAATGGCTATCAGAGCGATTCCTCGCGGTTTCGCCGTGTTGCTTTCCTGCGTTATCGGCTTGCTGCTGCTTCGAGCGGCTGGACAGGGTCAAGGGGAAGCCGCCGCGGGGGACGCGTTCGCATTCGTCGGCGTCGATCTGTTGCCGATGGACCGTCCCGTCGTCCTTCGCGACCAGACGGTCGTGGTCCGGGGCGGCCGGATCGAGGCGGTGGGCCCGCGCTCGGGCGCGTCGGTCCCCAAGGGCGCGCGATCGATCGATGGGCGCGGCCATTACCTCGTTCCCGGTCTTTCCGACACGCACGTCCATCTCGAACATTTCGAGACGCCCGCCTACTTGCAACTCTTCCTGGTCTACGGCGTGACCTCCGTCCGGAGCATGGACGGCCGGCCATACATCCTGGACTGGAGGCGTCAGGCCGAGAGCGGCGCCCTGCCCTCGCCGGCCATCTACACGGCCGGTCCGGTGCTGGACGGCGATCCGCCCGCGCGGCCCGACAACACGGTCGTCAGGAACGCGCAAGAGGCCCGGAACGCGGTGAATGCCCAGGCGGATGCCGGCTACGACTTCATCAAGATCTACACGAATCTCTCCCAGGAGGCGTTCTCGGCCATCGTGACGGCAGCCCGCGAACGCCGCTTGCCGTTCGCGGGGCACATTCCCCGGGCCGTCGGCCTGTCCCAGATCCTCACCAGCGGAATCACGTCCATCGAGCACCAGGGCGACTATGCGGATGCGATCGAGCGCAACGACTCCCCGCTGCGCGGACAGGCCACGCACTGGTCGAAGCGCCGTCTCGCCATACCGGCCGACCCCGCGAAGATGGAGCGCCTCGCGACGGAGATCGTCCAGTCGGGTGTCTGGTCGGTGCCCACCGTCGTGAATAACGACCGGGCACTGGCGCCCGATGCCACGGTCGATCGGTGGCTCTCGGGTCCGGAGATCCGAGCGGTCGACCGCGGCATCGTGAGCTACTGGAAAGGCGTCAGCGAGCGCGGCCGCCGCGGCCTCACCCCGTCCGACTGGCAGCAGGTGGAGCAGGGTCGCGCCACGCGCCGCGCGCTGGTCGGGGCGTTTCATCGGGCGGGCGTGAAGCTGGCCGCCGGGACCGACACGCCCAATCCGTTCGTCTTTCCCGGGCTCTCTCTCCACGAGGAGCTGGCCAACCTGGTCGAGGCCGGCTTGACGCCGATGGAGGCGTTGATCGCCGCGACTCGGGACGCCGCGCGGCTCATGGGCCAAGAGAAGCTGCGCGGGACCATCGAGGCGGGAAAGCGGGCGGATCTCCTCCTGCTTTCGGCCGACCCCTCCCGCAACATCGCCGCGACGCGGGCCATCGCGGGCGTGATGGTGAACGGGCGCTGGCTGGCTGCGTCAGATCTTCAGGCGATGAAGACGGCGGTCGAGCAAGTCGCCGCGAACAGCAACTGACAAGAAAGAGGAAGGCCCGCGCTTTCTATTGGAAGCCAAATCTTAAGCCGCTTCTTCGTGGTCAACGGCCGGCTTGTGCGCCCGCTGACAACACGGCGCGGAGAGGGGACTAGGGGGTGAGGTCACCGGCACAGGTTACCGGAACCGCTCGATCTCGCCCAACGGCACCCGCGGCCGACCCGACCGGGCGAAGCCCGGGAGGCACCGCACCGCCCTCCCCCACCCCGCCAGGATTCCGGCGATCTGCTCTCCCTCTCCTCTCAGAAGATCAAGCCCATCGCGGACCGCCATCCAAGGCAGACGCGGCCAGAACCCCCACCCCAGCAGATCTGCCGCAGCGAGATAGCGGTTGCCGTAGATCAGCCGCCAGCGCTCGCGGCCTATCGTCTTCCCGGTCGCCGACCCGGCGTGCCGCGCCCGTGCCGCCGGCACCAGCAGGGCCTTGTATCCGGCGCCGCGCAGGCGGCCTGCAAGCTCGACGTCCTCGTAATAGGAGACCAGCCGGGGATCGAAGGCCTGCCCCGATTGCGACACCGCCAGCAGGGCCTCGCGCCGGAAGAGCGCTGCCGTCGCCGAGACGCCGAAGACCTCCCGCGGCTTTCCGTCCGGCCCCGGCGGCGCCGGCTCGCCGTGGCCGACCTGGACGGCCTGCCACCAGCGGTTCCAGGCAAGGCCGCAGCCGTCGGCCCTCTCGGGGTCGTCGAGGAGCAGGTTCACCCCCTGCGCCGCGGCGGCGCGCGGATCGGCAGCGAGCGCCGGGGCGAGGCGGGAGAGCCATCCGGGCTCGACGAGCACGTCGTCGTTGACCGTCGCGATCAGCTCGCCCGCGGCCTCGGCGATCCCCAGGTTCGTCCCCGCGGCGAAGCCGAGGTTGCGGCCCGGCCGCAGGACGCGGTCGGCGAGCCCTGGTGGCAGCTCGGCCGGGCTCTCCCCCTGGTCCACCACCAACAGCTCCAGCCCGGCGCCGCCGTCCTTCCGCAGGGCCTCCAGGCAGGGGAGCAGCAGCGGGCTCCGGCCCAGCGTGGGGACGACCGCGGTCAGTCCAGCCATTCGATCTCGACCCGATCCAGGATCACGCCGTTGAGGTCCGTGTCCCCGGGCAGGTGCGGCCCGTGGCCGTAGAGGACCAGCGGCGCCGAGCCCGGCCAGTCGAACGGTCCGAAGGAGACCTCCTGCCAGACCCGCGGCCGGACCGGGCTCCAGGTGGCGAGCTTGCGGGGGCCGGCCAGCAGGTCGAGGTGGTAGGGGACCGGCTGGTTGCGGATGAACTGGGCGTGCAGGGTGACCCGCGCCCGCCGTCCCCCGGGCGTGACGGGCGCCCGCAGCGCCTCGCTCACCCGCAGCACCCAGCCGCCGCGGTAGCGCGTCCGCTCGATCACCCAGAGGTCGGGGTGGAGATGGCCGCCGCTCTTCCACACCTGCGGGTCCTCCAGCTCGACGGTCCGGGTGGGCAGGCGCGCGGCGGCGACCGGCAGCACCGCCGCGGCCAGCAGCACGACGGCGATGCCGGCCCTCTCCCATGTACCGGGAGAGAGTGAGCCTGATCCCGTTCTCTTTCTTCCCGGCAGCCACCAGACGAGGGGCAGCAGGACCAGCGTCACCGGCGGCCAGACCCATGTGGCGGTCCGCGGGCGGACCGAGCTGGGGAAGAAGCGCGCCAGGTCGAGGCTCAGCCGCTCGTCGAGGCGGTCGAGCACGTAGGTCCGGCCGTTCGCGAAGTTGTACGTCCACCCGGGAAGCGTGACCCAGACGAGCGTCAACACCAGCGTCAGCACGCCGAGCCCGGCGAGCAGGGCGCGGGCACCCGGCCGGTCGCGGCGCACCAGCAGCGGCACCAGCGCCAGGCCGAGCAGCGGCAGGGCGACCAGGGCATAGCGGAACGGGGGAGACCACCCGCCGTACCACTCCATCCGCGGCGCGACGATCACCAGGTAGGGGAACGTCAGCACCACCAGATGCGCCAGGAGCCGCCGGCCGCGGAGCAGGAGCAGGAGAGTGGCCGGGACCAGCAGGAGCCAGACCGGCGCGCAGGCGAACAGGCCGAACGCCGCATCCCAGAAAAGCCCGAGCCCGCCCTTGAGGTAGGAATCCAGCGCGTAGCGGTGCGGGTCGACCTCCTCCCAGGTGTGGATCTTGAGCGGGTTCGAATAGAGGAGCTGGTTGTGGAGCAGGATACCGGCCGCCACCAGGGCGAGCAGCCCGCCGAGGATCATCACCGGCCGCCGCGGCCGGCCGGCATGCCACCATCCCAGCGCAAGCAGAGGGCCGGCCAGCAGGAGGAGGCGGATCTTCAACAGCGGCAGGAGGAGGACCGAGAGGCCGATCCCCATCCATTCCTTCCAGCTCCAGTGGCGCTCGCCGTCGAGGTCGAGGATGCGGTCCAGGGCCGCGGCCAGCAGCAGCGCCGCCGGCACCTCCACCCACACCTGGTAGGAGTAGAGGAGGAGCGGCGGCAGGAACGCCGTCAGCGCCCAGGCCGCCAGGACCTCGCCCGGGCGGTCCGCGACATAGTGCCGCGCCAGGCGCAAGGTCATCCAGGCGAGCGCCGCGGTGAGCGCCGCCATCACCGCGAGGGCTCCGAGCTTGCCGCCCAGGCGATAGGCCGGGACCAGCACGAGCGGCAGCAGCTCGTTGTGGCGGGAGTAGAGCTCGCCGCGCGGCCCCACCGGGTCGCCCGGCTGCGGCTCGATCCGGCGGTCCATGAAGCGGCGCCAGTCCTGCCGGGCGTAGTTGTTCGTCAGCTCGGCGTCGAAGTCGTAGGCCAGGCTGTGAGTGATCAGCAGGTAGTAGGGCTCGTCCCCGTCCGGCTGCCGGTGGCGGGCCGACCACGGGAGGATCGCCAGGTAGACCACCAGCGGCAGGAAGAAGAAGAGGCAGGACGGGCGCCGGGGGATGCGCGTGCCCAGGAGCGGGCGCAGGGCGCGGACCTGGCGTGCGATCCGGTGGGCGAGCACCAGCAGCAGGCCGGCCGCCACGACCTCGTCCGCCCCGGTCAGCCGCAGGTGCGGGCGGGCGAGCACGAGCAGGACCAGCAGGCCGAGGGCGACAAGCTCGCCCGCCGTGCCGCCCGGGGAGAGCGGCCTTCCGCCTTTCCACTCCGCCCAACGGCGGATCTCGTGCAGACCCGCAAGGATCAGCGGCAGGGCCACGAGGGTGCCGCGGAACGGGTCATCCGGCGGCAGCGGCAGCCAGCGCGCGGCAAGCGCCATGGCCACCGCCGCGGTGGCGAAGACCGGGCCGGTTTCCAGCACGGCGCGCGTTCCGCCCATGGACCTCACGGCCGGACCTCCACCTGGTGGAGGGCCAGGACGAGGTCGGCCGGCAGGCCGGGGCTCCGCTCGATCCGCAGCCGTGCGAACCGGCCGGGCTCGCCGAGCCGCCACCAGGCCCGGTAGCGCTGGCCGAAGAAGTCGCCCGCCACGAACGAGACCCACCCCGCGGGAGACCGCAGCCGGCTCGTCCGTTCGACGTCCGGCCGCCGCGCGGCCCATTCGCCCGTCTCCATCCCGGCCCGCACCATCCACACCCGGTCCATGCCGTCCGCTCCGCGCAGGCGGGCCACGGCAACCGGCGTCCCCGCGGCCAGGGCCGCCCCGTTGGACAGGCTCGACTCCAGGACGACGGCGCCGACCTCGCCGGCCTCACCGGCGAGCGGGACCTCCCAGGCCGGATGGGCCGCGTCGAGCACCGCGCTGCCGAACGGCAGGAGCGGTTTGGTGGCGGGGGGGATGTGGAGGAGGAGGGCGAGGAAAATCGCAAATCCCGCAACCGCGGCGCCCAGCCGCGCCCCGGGTTCACACCCGGAGCTACCCTGCTCTGGTGTTGAGCCCGGAGGGCGCCATTGGGTAGCCCAGGGTGTAAACCCTGGGCGAAGGGCGAGGGCCGCGATCACCAGCCAGCCCCCCATCACCACAGCAGCCGCCACCACCCCCGGCTCCAGACCGAGAAGCCCGAGCACCGCCGGCAGCGGCTCGTCGCGCAGCCAAGGGTACGAGGAGAGGAGAAACACCCCGAAGAGGAGCGATCCGGTCCAGACCCGCTGCGCGACGACCGCGGGCCCCTCCGGCCGTTGCGCCAGGGCCGCGAGCGCCAGCGCCGCGGCCAGGGGCGACATGTCGGGGATCGGAGGCGTGGCCGCGGCGAGCAGCACCGCCGTCGGCACGATCCAGACGCGGTCCCGGCCCGGGAGCAGCACGGCCGGCAACAGCAGGGGCAGCCAGAGGACCTGCTGAATCCTCAGATCGACCGGCTGCGGCCAGGCGAGCCAGAGTCCCGCGGCCAGAGGCACGCTCAAGGCCAGGGCGAGCCGCGGCCAGGCGAGCGCGAGCCCTGCTGCGGCGGCGGCCAGGCCCGGGCCGGGTTGCCAGGCGATCGGCGCCAGGAGGACCAGAAGCGCCGCCCCCCGGACCGGCTTCCCGAGCGCGGACCGCCCCAGCAGGTCCCCGGCGGCCAGCGCCAGCAGGGCGAGCGTCGCGGCCACGTTCCAGCCCGGCGCGAGGAGGAGCGCGGTGCCCGTGGCGATCAGCGTCCTGGCGGCTCCGTGCCGTTGCGCCAGGACCGCCATCGCCGCCGCGCCGGCAAGAGGGAGCACGAGCAGGGCGACCAGGGTGCGCGGGCTCAATGCCGGCGCCAGAAGGAGCTCGCCGCGCAGCAGGAGCTGGGCGCCGAGGGCGAGCGGGATCGCGGCCTCGAAAGACAACCCGGGGAGGTCTCGCGCGAGCCGCCGCACCGCGGCCACCGCCAGGACGGCCGCGAGCAACAGCACGAGAGCGGCTCCCCGCCCCGGGCCGGCCGGGAGCGCCCAGACGGCCGTCACCGCCAGGACGGCTCCGAGGCCCGCCTCCCAGGCCGGAGCCGGCGCCAGGGCGGCCACCGCAAGCAGCGCCGCGGCCGCCAACAGCGCCAGGTAGCGCCCCTCGGCAAGGGCGGTCGGGTCCGCCTCGCGGACCGCATACGCGACCATCGCCGCCCAGGCGGCCAGCGGAACGGCCGCACGGGCGAGAGGGTCGAGGAGCTGAAAGGGCCGTTCGTTCGAAGGGGACATCTGACGCCCGGATGTTATCGCTTCCGCGAGATGTACGGATCTGCAGCCTTGGACGTCACAGATCCTCACCCCCCTGGCCCCCTCTCCCATCTCCCTTCCATCCCCCGCCCCTCGACCGGGAGGCGCCCGAGCGGCTGGAGGTGCCGAGCGGCAGCCGCATCAAGATCGACTATGAAGAGGGGAAGCCGCCGGTCCTCGCCGCGCGCATCCAGGAGATGTTCGGCCTGGCGGAGACCCCGCGGGTCGCGGCCGGCCGGGTCCCCGTCCTCCTCCACCTCCTCGCCCCCAACCAGCGCCCGCAGCAGGTCACCCACGACCTGCGGAGCTTCTGGGAGAACACCTATCCGCAGGTCCGCAAGGAGCTCCAGGGCCGCTATCCGAAGCACGCCTGGCCGCAGGACCCCTGGACCGCCCGGCCCGAGCGCCGGCCGGGCCGGCGGTGACGCCAGGATCACACCTCGTCGATCCGCCTCTGCACCTCCAGCGTGAGCCGCAACGCCTCCGCGGCACGGCGAAAGTCCCGGATCTCCTCCAGGCCGAGGACTCTGCCCGCGCGGCCCTGCAGCCAGCGGTCGAGCACCTGGTGGCCTCCGAGCTGATAGCTCCAGACCGCCGGCTCGATCCCTTCGAAGCAGAGGCCTTCGGCGTTGACGTAGACCCGGCGCTCGTCCGGACGATAGTGGCGCAGGGTGGCCCGGGTTTTTCCCAAAGGCCGGCCACCGTCGCCGACAAACCGCACGGGAGAGCCGTCCAGGCGCGGGTCGGTCAACAGGTGGAGCCCGACCAGCTCCCGGCCCAGCGCGGCGAGGCGGAGGAAGGGCTCGCGCTCTTCAGGGAACGGGATGCGCGGGAAGTCCCGCCGCAGCAGGTCGGCGTAGCGGGTCCGGTAGGAAGGGCTGTAGAGCACGGCATAGACATAGCCGAGGACGTCCTCCGGCGCGGGCTCCTCGCCGAGGACCTCGGCGAGGCGGCACAGGAGGCCGGGTGCGAGGTTCGGGACCCGGCCGTCGATCCGGCTCTGTCCGATCGTCCCCTGAGGAGGATCGAGCCAGAGCGGGAAGACGTAGTTGATGTCGTAGGCGCTGACCGCCTTGTGCCCGGCGATGCGGTCGGTCACCAGCGCCCCCGGCTCCTCCTTGTGCTGGCGGGGCGCGATGAGCGCCAGGTTTCCGCCGCCGCGCAGGTGGCGCATCACGGCCTCGCGCGGACGCTCGACCAGGTAGTCGGCGTAGAAGAGCCAGCGGCGGTCGAACGGGCGCGGGAGGTAAGGGGTGAAGCGCCTCTCCCACAGGCCGTCGCGCCGAGCGCGGTCCATGGCCGCGGCATCGAGCTTCCAGGCTGGATCGATCGGTCCACCCCTCCAGAGAGCGCAACGGAGCGAGCGGACCCGTTCCATCAGCTCTGCGCGATCGCAGCCGGTCACCGCGGCGTCCCGCCCCGTCACGATCCCCACGCTGTGGATTGGAAAAATCTCGGGAAGCGGCACACCGCGCCTGTACTCCTCCTCGATCCCGGCGTCGCTCGCCACCAGGAGATGCGAGGACGGGGATAGCAATGCCCAGAGGGTGGTCTGTGCGGACGTGGTGTCGAGCCACCGGCGCTTCCAGAGGCGGTTGCCCCAGAGGTCGGCCCGCAGGATGCGCTTCGGCAGGCCCGGCTTCTTGACCAGCAGCGTGATGGCCACGCCCTGTTCGATGTCGTCGAAGACGTTGTCGTCCGGCTGCCCGTCCGGACGGCGCTCCCCCTTGCGGCGGTTGCCGTGCAGGTCGAGCACGAAGACCTCGTCGAACGTGCGCAGCAGCGACTGGCGCATCCCGCGGAAGGTCGGATTGTCCAGCCATCCGTGGTTGGTGACGAAGGCGACGATCCCTTCGCCGTTCTGGTCGATCTTCCACTGGGCAAAGCGCAGGAATTTCACATAGTCGTCCTGCAGCCACTTCGGGTTGCGTTCCCCGAGGGGCCGTCCGTCCGCCCGGTAATAGCCCTCGTCGCGGCTGCCGTCGGGGAGGGTGTAGCCCTTGAGGAGGTCCTGGATCCACGCCCCCCGGTTGGCCGAGGTCCCGGACCAGGGCGGGTTGCCCAGGACCACGAAGATCCGCTCCTCCGACTTGATCCGCGCGGCGGCCTGGGCCTCCTGCGCCAGCGCGTCCACGTACGGCAGGCTGGTCTGCGGAGGGTCGTCCTGGCGCAGGGCATCCGCCAGATAGAGGTGGACCCGCTCGCCGTCGGCCAGGCGGTAGCCGTGCTGCTCCAGGAAGAGGCTCATCTTCAGGTGGCCGATCGCGTAGGGGGCCATCATCAGCTCGAAGGCCTGGAAGTGCGGCAGCAGGTGGTCGCGCAGGAGGGCGGGCACGCCGCCGCTGCCGGCCGCGCGCCGGTGGGCGTCCACCGCCACCCGGCAGGCCTCGGCCACGAAGGTCATCGTCCCCGCGGCCGGGTCGAGGAGGGTGACGCTCGGGTCCGCGAGGCCGCCAGGCCGGCTGAAGCGGGTCTGCAGCAACCAGTGGACCGAGCGGACGATCCAGGCGACCACCGGCAACGGCGTGTAATAGACGCCCCGGCGGGCGCGCAGCTCCCGATTGTACGAGGCGAGGAAGGTCTCGTAGAAATGGTGGACCGGGTCGCGGTGCTTGTCCTCGTAGACGTCCCAGGCACGGCGGCCGAAGATCGAGGAGCCGCCCAGCAGACCGGTGAGGTCGCCGATGATCCAATCGATCTCCGGCGGCGGCGAGCCCAGGGTGATGTACTGGAAGACCTCGCGCAGGATGCCGCTGCCCAGAGGAATGTTCGCGAATGCGCTGTGGGGGTCGAAGCTCTCCGGGGCATGCCAGCGGGCGGCAAGCAGGCCGTAGGTCACGGTCTGGGCGTACAGGTCGGCGAACTCGCGCACCGTCAGGCCGGAAAGGAGGAAGGTCTTGAAGGCCTCGAAGAAACCGGTGAGCCGCGTCCGGGCTTCGCCGGCCTCCTCGCGGAGCAGGCGCTCCTCGATGCGCGCGGCGAGCACCCTGGCCCTCCCGGCGAGGGCGGTGGCGAGAGAGGCGTAGCTCCGGAGGCCGGGGGTGCAGAAAGCGAAAAAATCGTCGAGGAGCCGCGCCAGATCCTCTCCGCCCCCCGGTCGCCCGTCCTCTCCCCAGCCGACGCCCGCCTGTCCGGCGGCCTGTCCGTTGCGGTAGAGCCGGAGCTCGTAGAAGTCCGTCAGGATCAGGTTGGGGAAGGTCGCCAGGTAGCGCCGGACCTGCGCGGACTGCGCGGCGCGGTCGAGGTCCGTCCCCGGCCGTTTCGCCTCGACATACCCGGCGACCTGGTGCGGACCGCTCCAGACCTGAAAGTCCAGAAGGCACTCCGCCGTCTTGCGGGGGATCACGGTCACGGCGGCCCCCCTGCGCCCGGTCCTTTCCGCATGGTCCAGCAGGAGGTCCCGCAAGCAGGGATAGAAGCTCTCTTCCCGGGCGTCTCCGCACTGCTCCGTTGCGGCGAGGCTCCGCAGGTACGTGCGGAGCGGGGTGTGCTCGCCGGATGGACCTTCCCAGTCCAGAGAGGGGAGTAGCGCCATTGCGCGCATTGTAGCCGAAGATGTCCACAATGGACGACTCTACGTATCCTGGATTGGCTACAACCGAGGTGGAATCATCGGAAAGCAGAAAGGCCCGCGAGATCGCGGGCCTTGGGAGCATTGCGGAAGGAAAGGAGCGTCTTACCAGCGAAGGGCGCGGATCACGATCCCGCCGAACAGCGCCATGAAGCCGAGCAGGCCGACCAGCGGCACTTCGCTGCCGGTCTGCGGAAGGGTACCCTGCCCGCTGCCAACCGTGCCGGCCGTGGTGCCCTGGGGCGCGGCGGCGTCCGGTGTGCCGACGGTCGTCTCCTGCGGCAGGTCGGTACGGTCGGTCGTGGTGAGCTCGTTCCGGTCCAGCGGTTCCCGGTCGGCCAAGGGGACCGACTGCCGGGCCTGCGGGACAGGATCGACAGGCGTACCGCTCCCGCCGCTCTGGGCGAAGAGGGTGCCCGTCAGGAGGAGCATCAAAGCGGTCGTCGTGAGAATCGTGCTCTGCCGTTTCATATCCTTCTCCTCGGTTTCAGCTTTCTGCAACGGGGATGCCAAGCGAGGAGACCCGACGTGCCACCGGGAGCGGAAAATGGGTGCCCCGCGAAGGATTTCTCGCGGGGCCCTGGAGACGGGTCAGGCCGCCGTGAGCCGCTTGTAGCGGATGCGGTGCGGCTGGTCGGCGTCGGCGCCGAGGCGGCGCTTCTTGTCGGCCTCGTAGGCCTCGTAGTTGCCCTCGAACCAGACCACCTGCGAATCCCCTTCGAAGGCGAGGATGTGGGTGGCGATGCGGTCGAGGAACCAGCGGTCGTGGCTGATGATCACGGCGCAGCCGGCGAACTGGAGGAGCGCCTCTTCCAGGGCCCGCAGGGTGTCGACGTCCAGGTCGTTCGTCGGCTCGTCGAGCAGGAGGAGGTTGCCGCCGGCCTTGAGCGTGCGCGCCAGGTGGACGCGGTTCCTCTCGCCGCCGGAGAGGTCCTTGACCCGCTTCTGCTGGTCGGAGCCCTTGAAATTGAAAGCCGCGGCATAGGAGCGGGCCGGGACCTCGCGGCTGCCCAGCACCACCACGTCGCGGCCGTCCGAGATCGCCTCCCAGGCCATCTTGTCGCCTTCCAGCGTGTCGCGGCTCTGGTCTACATAGGCGATCTTGACCGTGTCGCCGACCCGGACCGTGCCGGCGTCCGGCGTCTCCTGGCCGACGATCATGCGGAAGAGCGTCGTCTTGCCGGCGCCGTTGGGGCCGATGATCCCCACGATGCCGGCTGGGGGCAGGGCGAAGGAGAGGTCCTCGATGAGCAGGTTGTCGCCGTAGCCCTTGCGGAGGCCCTTGGTCTCCACCACCACGTCGCCGAGCCGGGGGCCGGCGGGGATGTGGATCTCGTTGGGATCGGCGCGCTTGTCGTATTCGCGGTCCTCGGCGAGCAGCTTCTCGTATTGGTTGAGGCGGGCCTTGCCCTTGGCCTGGCGGGCGCGCGGGCTCATGCGCACCCATTCGAGCTCGTTTTCCAGGGTCCGCCGGCGCGACGACACCGACTTCTCTTCGAGGGCCAGCCGCCCCTGTTTCTGCTCCAGCCAGGAGGAGTAGTTTCCCTTCCAGGGGATCCCCTCGCCGCGGTCGAGCTCCAGGATCCACTCGGCGACATTGTCGAGGAAGTAGCGGTCGTGGGTGATGGCGACGACCGTGCCGGCGTACTCCTGGAGGTGGCGCTCCAGCCAGGCCACGGACTCGGCGTCCAGATGGTTGGTGGGCTCGTCGAGGAGCAGCAGGTCCGGCCGCTGGAGGAGGAGCCGGCAGAGGGCCACCCGGCGCCGCTCGCCGCCCGAGAGCCGGGTCACGTCGGCGTCGGGAGGCGGCAGGCGGAGCGCGTCCATGGCGATCTCCAGCGTGCGGTCGATCTCCCAGGCGTTTGCTGCATCAATGGCGTCCTGGACGCGCCCCTGCTCGGCCATGAGCTTGTCCATCTCGTCGTCCGGCATGGCGTCGCCGAAACGGGCGTTGATCTCGTCGAACCGGGTGAGCAGGGCGCGGGTCTCGGCCACCCCCTCCTCGACATTGCCGAGCACGTCCTTGGTGGCATCGAGCTGCGGCTCCTGGGCGAGATAGCCGACCGTGGTGCCCTTGGCGGGCCACGCCTCGCCGCCGAACTCGGTGACCAGGCCGGCCATGACCTTGAGCAGCGTGCTCTTGCCGGCGCCGTTCAACCCCACCACGCCGATCTTGGCGCCGGGGAAAAAGGAGAGCCAGATCCCCTTCAAGACCTCCCGGTTGGGCGGATAGATCTTCCGGAGGTCCTTCATGACATAGATGTACTGTTCCGACATATGTACCTCAGCTTTGCAGGATTTCCTGGGGACCAGAAGACAGGGCCAGGCAGAGCATTGTAGCGCAACTGCCCGGGCATGAATGCCCGGGCTCTCTCTCAGGCCGTGCCCAGGGCCCGCAGCCGCTCCGGCAGCTCCGCCAGGAACGGGCCGAGGTCGTCGCTGTCGGGCAGGGTGATCTCGACCTTCCCGTTCTTCAGGCGCTCGACCTTGCCCTCGCCCTGCATCAGGAGGGGCACGGTGATGGCCTCGCGGTCGAGCGGGATCTCGTCGGTCACCTCGAAGAGGCGGTTCATGATCTGCTGGTCGATCACACGCATGGGGTTCACCCTCCTGCCATCATCCGATAGGGCACGGTCCGCAGTACCTCATCGAGAGAGGTGACCCCGGCGCGGGCCTTGTCCAGGGCGTCGTCGAGGAGGCTTTTCATCCCCCGGTCGCGGGCGAGGACGCGGATCTGGTGAATGGGCGCGCCTTCGGCGACCCGGTCGGCCAGCTCGCCATCCAGCACGAAAAGCTCGTAGACGCCGAGCCGGCCTTTGTAGCCGGCGCCGCCGCAGGTGCCGCAGCGGGAGTCGGGCTGCGGCCGGAAGAACGGGCCGTCTCCGGGTGCCAGGCCGAGGCGGCGGGCTGTGTTCTCGTCGGGCGCGGTTTCGGCCCGGCACTGCGGACAGAGCCGGCGGACCAGCCGCTGCGACATGGCGCCGAGCAGCGAGCCGGCGATCCGGCCGGGATCGACGCCCAGGGTGAGCAGACGCGAGACGGTGCGCACGGCATCCTGGGTGTGCAGAGTCGAGAGCACAAGGTGCCCGGTCTGGGCGGCGCGCACGGCGGCGCTCGCCGTGTCCTCGTCGCGGATCTCCCCGATCAGGATCACGTCCGGGTTCTGCCGCATGAAGGCGCGGGCATAGTCGGCGAAGCTCATCTGGGACGAGAGCTGTTTCTGGTTCGTCTTCGGGAAGTGGTACTCGATGGGGTCTTCGACCGTGAGGATCTTGTTCTCCGGCGTGTTGATGCGGTCGATGGCGGCGTAGAGGGTTGTCGTCTTGCCGCTGCCGGTGGGGCCGGTCACCAGGATCAGCCCCTCGGGGTTGGCGATCAGGCGCTCGAAGGTGGCCAGCGTGCCCGCGTCGAAGCCGAGCCTCTCGAGGGGGAGAGGGGCCGCGCTGTCGAGGATGCGCAGGACCGCGTCCTCCCCGAATGGGCCGGGGACGACCGAGAGGCGGAAGTCGACCTCGCGGCTGTCCTTCCGGTTTTCCTCGAAGGTGGCCTTGATCCGCCCGTCCTGGGCGCGTCGCCGCTCGGCCACGTCCAGGTCCGCCAGGACCTTGAGCCGGCTGACCGCCGCCTGGATGTTGTCCCGCGAGAGGGATGTCGCCACGTGTCGCAGCACGCCGTCGATGCGGAGCCGGACGTCCACATCATTTTCATAGGTCTCGATGTGGACGTCGCTCGCCCGCAGCTCCACGGCGCGGCCGAGGATCTCGTCGAGGATCTGGGTGACCTCGCTGTCGCGCTCGAAGGAGAAGTCGCGGACCGGCCCCAGGATCAGCCGGCGCCGGTCCTGCTCGGCGACGCCCCACCCCTGGTCGAGGGCGCGGCGGATCTCCCAGGCGTTGAGCCGCACAGACTGCACAGGCCGATTGAGGACGTTGCCGACCTCGTGGACAACGGCGCGGCGGGACGGATCGAGCATGCCGACCGTGACCGGCTCGCGGCTCGTCCGGTCCACCACCCCGAGGACCACGACGTCGTTCTCCATGCAGTACTCCCGCCGCAGCAGGCGCACCGAGCGCTCGTCGATCTCGAACTGGCCGAGCTCCACGAAGCCGGAACCGGTCGGGGGGGTGGGCGTGTCGCGTTCCATGGTGCTGCATTTTACAGGTTGCGGAGAGTGGCCGGCGGCCAACCCGATTGCCAGGGCGGTCCGAATGTGCACGTGCAGGGGCAATCCTTGTGGTTGCCCTGTTGGGATTGCCCCTGTGATGAGGGACTGCGAATCGGCAATCGTGGCGAGACCAGGGCAACCACAAGGGTTGCCCCTACGAACCTGGACGCCGGCCGGGCAACAACGGCCTTCCTTGCGCCTTTATTTCTCCTCCATGACCCAAAGCTCCGCCCCGGTCTGCGGCTGGAAGCCGTTGAAGTAGAGGCGGTCTCCCACGGCAAGAAAAGAGCTGCAGGAAAGGTTTTCGAGCTGCCGGACCGTCGTGCCGGTGCCGTTCCAGACGTAGCACGGGCCGTCGTGGCCGAAGTCGTCGATGGCGGTGAAGACCAGTTGGTCCTTGAACACGATGGAATGGCTTTCGTACCTCGAGATCTTGTTGCCCCGTGCATCGCGGAGCGGGAACGTCCCCTCCGCGGTTCCGTCGGTGATCCAGTAATCGAAATCTTCACCGTTGAACACGAGGCGATCGCCGAACGCCATCAGCGGCGGCGCGTCCAAGCGGAAATCGAGCGGCCGTGCAGGAATCTGGCGGGTTCCGGCCGGAGTTCCGTCGGTGATCCACAGGTGCGCGGAGCTTTCGTCGTCAGGAGGGTAGACGATCACCTTGAAGTACAGTCGGTCGCCGGCAGGGTAGAAACCTTCAAAGTATACGTTTCCCGTGTTATCCGCAAAGTCAAACGGCGCAGTCCCGGCCGCCGTGCCGTCCGACACCCACAGCCTGCGCTCGTTTTCGGCCTCAGCCGGCCCGAAGAAGAAGACCTTGCCTGCGGCCTCGACCAGCATGAGATCCCCGGCGCGCATCGGCGCGAGGGAAGGATCGACGTCGAGCAGACGGCGCGTGCCTTCAGCCGTGCCGTCCGTGACCCAGGGTTCGGGGATGCCCCCGGACACCGGGACCATTTGGAAGACGAGCTGACCGCGCAGGAGGGATGGGTACCGAGTCACATTGTTCGCTCCGAGATCGACGGTGACGCGGGTCGATTCCAGCGTGCCTTCGCTCACCCAGAGCTTGTCGCCTTTCTCCGCGTCCCCGGTGAAGAAGACGGCACGGGACCCGACGATGACCGGAGGCTCCCGCACGATGACTCCCGGCGGCGTGAGCCGCACGACTCCCGCTGTGCCGTCGGTCGACCAGAGGGCGGGATAGGCGTAGTCGGTCCCAGGCTCAACGGTCAATCCGGTGGAAAGCATGTGCTCACCGAGGCCCATCCCGGAGAGGCTGCTCCACTCGTCCATCAGCAGGACCGGGGGCGTCGGAATCGGATGGGTCCCGGCCGCGGTGCCATCGCTCGTCCACAGCCCGTATTCCATGGATGGGGCCTGGGTCTGGAAAAGGACCCGGTTTCCGGCGGCGGCGATGAGGGAAGGATGGGAGCCGCTATCCTCTTCGAGCGCCAGATCGGCCCACAGCCTCGTGGTCTCGGGCGTTCCGCCGGTGATCCACAGCTCGTCGCCCAGCCCGTCGGCTCGTGCGGAGAAGGCATTGTCGTACTGGAGCCCGGTCGTGGCTTCGACACCGGGCGGGGTCAGCCGCGACGTCCCCTGCGCCGTGCCGTTCGTCCGCCAGAGAGCTCGCTGGCCCTCCGGCGCGGACGCGGTGAAGTAGATGCCGGGAGCGCTGTAGTAATTCTCGAAGGAGAGGTCCTGCGGGTCGCTGTTGCACGGCCCCGGGCAGAGATCGGTGACGAGCTGCGTCCCTTGTGGCGTTCCATCGGTCCGCCAGAGCTCGCGGCCGTGGATGCCGTCGGCGGCGACAAAGTACCAGCGCCCGGCTCGACGGAGGACAGGGAGGTCGATCTGCCGGAGCGGATCGGGCTCGAAGCTCGTGATCGGGACCGTGCCGGCCGCCGTCCCATCGCTGGTCCAGAGCTGCCGGCCGTGCCGGCCGTCGTCGATCACGAGGAACGCCCGGCCGTTGACCACGCGCGCTGCGGACACCGTGGCCGCCTCACGGCCAGGGACGATCTCCAGGAAGGGGCGAAGGCCACGGGGCGAGCCGTCGCTCCACCACAGCTCGGGCTCGCCGCCGGAGATCGTGAGGAGGAGGCGCCTGTGCAGGCGGCCGGCGAGCCGCAGAGGGACCGTCTGCCCGGGGGACGGAGCGGTGACCGCCAGGGTGCCCGCCTTCGTGCCATCGGTCTTCCATAGGGCGGTCCCCAGCGTGCGATGGCGGGCGATGAAGTAGCTTGTCCATCTCTCGGGCGTGAAGTCCAGCAGCAGACTGCCATCCTCCAGCGGCAGCGGCCGCGCAAGCTCGAAGGGACCGGTCCCATAGTTGACCGTCCACAGGCCACGCCCCGTTCCCCGGTCGGCCTCGAAGACGACGGGGCTGTACCACTGAAGTGGATTCGTGTAGACCGCGCCGAGCCGGCCCACGCGCTTCCCGTGGATTGGGAAGGCCGAGTCGTACGGATTGCCCTCCGCGAGCCAGAAGCTCCAGCCCCCTTCCGCCTCGCGGGCGGCATAGAAGGGGCCACCCAATTGCCGGATCTCCTCGCGCCGCAGGACCCGCTTGAAGTCGACGTTCCGCTCGGAGTGGATCCACAGCTCGCGCCCTCCGAAAGCGGTGAACGCCACACCGTGCTCCACACCCCCGAACTGTCGCGGGCTGGAGCTGCCGGCATAGGAGGTCTCATCGATGTCGCGCACCAGTCGCGGCGTAAGGCCGGCCTGGCAGAGGCAGGGAATGGAACAGAGGAAGAGCGCCAGAGCGCCTCGCCGCAGCATGGAGGGGAGCATGGAGAAAGGATACCCGAAAACAGGGATCCGGAAGGAGCCTCTGGCACCTGTGGGGGCCGAGGCTCCGGGTGATTCGACCTCTTTCAGAACGCGCTACGGGCTGCCGGGGGCGAAGTATCCGACGGCGTCCACCAGGACGTGCGAGGAGCCCCTTGAGCCGGCTGACCGCCGCCTGGATGTTGTCCCGCGAGAGGGACGTCGCCACGTGCCGCAGAGAGCTCGCAGCGTCTTTCCTCACGAGCTGAAAAAACTTCGGTCTGCTGCTCCTCGGATATTTAGAGTTAGATTTTCATGTACCTCGCCCGTGCTGGCCTTCAAGATGCGAACTGAAACACCTTCTGTTACTGTGATCGCGCGATCAGCCTGAGGGATCAAGGTCAGCTTGTTGGGAAAAGAGACGTCCTTGCGACAACCCGCGAGGGCGGCGTCCGCCTCGGCGTCCAGCCACAGAAACTCTCCGATCTCAAACCCCCGCCCTCCGACTGCAAGGCCTTGCGTAGCTCGGCGACGAACGCATCGTCGGCGGCCGCGTGGGCGGGGAAGAGCACGGTATCTACGATCAGACGAAGCCTGAGAGAAGCTGTCAACGCGCTCCTGGTATGATGGCATTACCGTAGACGATCCGTTGCATCCGTCCGTATTGCTGAGAGAAGTTGCACAGGCCGAACGACAGCAGAGGATCGACCTCGACCCTCAGATCGGAGATCTCCATGGTAAGGCGTCCCCTTGGCTTCGCTCTGGCAGCAGCTCTCACCGCCCTCCTCCCGCAGGCGCTCCCGGCAGCTCCTCATCTCGTGAAGGATCTGAACACCCTCCCGTATATTGGGGGCCTCCTGGCGGCGGAGCCGCGCGGATTCTCCCAGGCGGCTTCGTACTTCACCGTCGACGACCCGGTGCACGGCAACGAGCTGTGGCGGACGGACGGCACGTCCGGCGGCACCGAGCGCGTGACCGACGTCTGCGCCGGGGCCGGGCATTGCGGCTCATCAGGGCCGTCCGGGATCACGGTCCACGCGGGGCAGGCGTACTTCACGGCGGACGACGGCTTTTCAGGCCAGGAGATATGGGTGAGCGACGGCACGCCGGGAAGCGAGCGGCGGCTGAAGGACATCTGCCCGGGACCCTGCGGCACCTCGCCCAGCCCGGTCGAAGAGGTGGGGGGCCGGCTTCTCTTCCTCTCCACAATCTACTCGGAGGAACCGTTCCATGCCGCGCTCTGGCAGACCGACGGCACGGCCGAGGGGACGGTCCCGCTGCAAGAATTCTGCACCGGCTGCTACACCCTGTCGTCGCTCATCCCGCTCGACACTCCGGCCCGGAAGGCGCTGTTTTACCTCTACACGCCGGACCTGGAGCTGTGGGTGACGGACGGCACCGCGGGCGGCACCCATCGCTTCGAGTCCCCCGACGACATTCCTCTGCAACGCAATTCCTATGTGATTCCGGGGGACGGCTTCGCCTGGTTCTGGACGCCCGACGGGCTTTGGCGCACGGACGGGACCACCACCGGGACCTTCCGCCTCAAGAGCATCGACGAGCTCGCCACGCCAACGCCGGGGGACCACGCGTTGAATCGGTGGACGGTCTGGCACGGGCTCCTCGTCGGGGCCCTGGCGCAAGGGGAGATCATTCGCTCGGACGGCACCCCCGAGGGAACCTTCCGGATGACGAAAGTCCCCGACGAGGCCTTCCTGAGCAATCTCGTGAACACGGACAGCGAGGTCCTCTTCACGGTGGCGGACAATCAGGCGGTGGCCCACAACGTCCTGTGGAGCTCCCGCGGATCGGTGGAGACCACCGGTCCGAAGCTCGACCTGGGCACGGTGGCCGACGTGCGGTTCCTGGTCAGCCTCGGCGACCGCCTCGTCTTCCTGCGCGGGGGACCGGGGACCTTCTACCCCAGCCAGCTCTGGGTGACCGACGGGACCGCGGCGGGCACGCGGCGGCTCCCGGTCTCCCCCGGGCTCACGCTCGGCCGGGACCTCTTTCCGGCCGGGGACCATGCGTTCTTCTTCCGCAACGAGCCGGGGATCGAGCTGTGGGTCACCGACGGCACCGACGCCGGAACGCACCAGGTGCGGGACTTCAGCACAGGGCCGAGCTCGTCGGGGCCGATCGACCAGGCCGCTTTGGGAGGGAAGCTCGTCTTTTCCGCGCTGACCACGTCCTCGCGCGCACCCCTCTTCGTGTCCGACGGCACCGACGCCGGAACGCAGCTCCTCAGCACGAACGCCGACTGGGCCACGTCGTTCTTCCGGTTCGGCAACCGGCTCCTCTTCTCCTCCGTCGGGTACCATTTCTACAGTCCCCGGACGTGGTCGACCGACGGCACGCCCGGCGGCACCGTGCTGCTGGCGGGCCAAACCGGGTTCTCCAACCCGGTCGTGCTCGGCGGCCAGGTCCTGTTCGGCGGGCTCAATTCTTCGATCGGCACCGAGCTGTGGAAGACCGATGGGCTCAGACGGCCCGCCGGCTTGGTGAAAGACATCGATCCGTACATCGTGGCGGCGCCGCACCACCTGTGCGAGGCCGAATCCTCCCGTCCGGTCCTCGGCGCCGTGGTGGGGGGGCGGCTGCTCTTCGCCGCCGACGAGGGCCGTTACGGCCGCGAGCTGTGGGCGAGCGACGGCACGCCGGCGGGCACCGTGCGGGTGCGTGACATCAACTCCGGGCGCATCCCCGGCGCCCCCTCGCCCTGCGAGGACCTGTCTCACCCCCGACACCGGCCCGACACCGGCCTCGGCTCGGACCCCCAGAGCTTCGTGCTCCTCGGCAGCGCCGCCCTCTTCACCGCCGACGACGGCACCCATGGGCGCGAGCTGTGGATCTCCAACGGCACCTTCCGCGGCACCCACCGCGTGGCCGACATCCTCCCCGGCCCTCAGGGCTCCGAACCGCACGACCTCGTGCGCCTGGGCAACCGCGTCTACTTCCTCGCCGCCAATGCCGCCAACACCGGTCTGGGAGAATCGCTCTGGCGGACCGATGGCTCGGCCCAAGGCACCGTCCGCGTGCGCGACCTCGCCCTGGACGGCCATCCCTCCTGGGGGCGCAGCCTGACGGTCGCCGGCAGCCGCCTCTACTTCACCGTCTATAACGAAACCACCGGCGCCGAGCTGTGGGCGAGCACTGGCGAAACCGCCGGCACCGGCCTCCTGATCGATCTGAATCCCGGTCCCGGCAACTCTTCGCCGCAGTCCCTGACCCTGGTCGGAGGAACCGGCGGCATCCTCCTCTTCGCCGCCGACGACGGCCTCACCGGCCTGGAGCCCTGGCGCACCGACGGAACCGCCGCCGGCACTCGCCAGGTCGGCGACATCAACGCCGGCCGCGACGCCTCGTCCCCGGGTCCGTTCACCACGATCCGGAACCTGGTGATGACCGGCGCCAACGACGGCGTCCACGGCTACGAGCCGTGGGCCATCCCGAAGGCGGACGTCGTTCCGTAGCGTGACGACAGAGGATCGACCGCCCATCGTCACGTCGGGTGCACTTCGAGCGACGTCGTCCGCGCGGCAGGCCTCACAGACCGCGGTGCCTCAGGTAAGGATTGGAGAAAAAGTCACGCGGACCGCGGTCCTTCAAGCATTGACTGTAGGAAACGGGGCGCGGACCCGGGGCCTTGAAGCATTGATTACAGGAAACGCCACGCGGACCCGGGTCCCTGTAGCATTGACTACAGGAAACGTCACGCGGACCCGGGGCCTTCAAGCATTGACTACAGGAAACGTCACGCGGACCCGGGGCTTTCAAGCATTGACTGTAGGAAACGTCACGTTGACCGCGGTCCGTGGCACATGAAGTGCGGTCCTTGAAGCACGGTCCAGAGACTGTGGCACGTTGTGCCCGGTCCATGGGCAGAGCCTCGATCTCGATGGCATCTCATGAGCTGTCAACGACTTGGCGTGTGAAGTCGCCTGCGGCATGGCTCGGCCGCAGATGACAACAGGTTCACTCTCGCAGCCTCGGTTCGCACTCTACCTGCTGCGTCTTCAGGGCCGTGCTACATTGGCCTCATGAAGTTTTCGACCCACCTCGTCGAGCCCGCGACCGACCTGTTCCTGACCCTGACGCCCGAGAAGGTGCTCGCCGCCGTCGAGGCGGGCGGGCTGCGGTGCAACCCAGTCTGCTATGTCCTGAACTCCTTCGAGAACCGGGTCTATGAGGTCGAGCTCGAGGACCGCAGCCGCGTGGTGGCCAAGTTCTACCGCCCGGGGCGGTGGTCCGAGGCGCAGATCCTCGAAGAGCACCAGTTCCTGGACGACCTCGCGGCCGACGAGATCCCCGTCTGCACCGTGCGCGAGTTCCCGGGCGGCGGCACCCTGCGGCAGATCGACGGCATCTGGTACACCCTGTCGGACCGCCAGGGAGGCCGCGCTCCCGACGAGCTCGACAACGCCACGGTCCGCCGGCTGGGCATGCTCGTCGCGCGGATGCACAACACCGGGGCCCGGCGCCCGGCTGCGCACCGGCTGCCCCTGAACGCTGACCTCTTCATCCGCGAGGACGTCGACTGGCTTGCCGAGCACGAGGTGCTGCCGAAGACGCTGCGCAACCGGTATTTCGATGCGGCCCTCGCTCTCGCCGACATCGTGGACAGCCTGCTGAAGGACGTCCTCGTCCACCGCATCCACGGCGACCTCCACCTGGGCAACCTGCTGTTCCGCGACGGCCTGCTGCACGTCCTCGACTTCGACGACATGGTGGCCGGTCCGGCGGTGCAGGACCTCTGGTTGGCCCTCCCCGGCCGTGACGCCTGGGCGCTGCGGCAGCGGGAGATGTTCCTGGAGGGGTACGAGCAGCTCCGTGAGTTCGATCGTTCGACGCTGGTGCTGATCGAGCCGCTGCGCGGCCTGCGGATGGTCCACTATGCCGCCTGGATCGCCCGCCGCTGGCACGATCCGGCCTTCCCGGCCGCCTGGCCGCAGTTCGGCGCTCCCGACTACTGGCAGCAGGAGACCGACGACCTGGTGGACCAGCTCGCCGTGGCCCGCGGCGAGCTCAAGCCCGAGGAAGGCGGCCTCACCGCCGAGGAGGAGCAACGGCGGGAGGAGGAATCCGTGCTCACCAACAAGGATTTCTTCTGGGACTGGGAAGGGTAGCCTCCGGTCACAGGCTCCCGTAGGTCAGCCGGCTCTCGATCACGTAGCGGGTTTGCCTTCGATCGCGAGCCGGTCGAGCTGCAGGCGACGTCCTCGGCTCCCAGGACCTTCTCGACCCTCTTTTCCCGCTCCGTCTTTTGCTCCTCGGTGAGCGGCCGGACCAGGGGGTGGCGGACCTTCTCGGGCGGCACTCCTGACCAGGCGCCCGCGCCGCGGGTGTAGAGGACGCCTCGCTCCCCGTGTAGAGCGGCACGGCGGCGAGCTTTCGGCCGCCGCTGCACCCAGCAGGTGGACCAGCACCGCGCGGTCCGCCGCGCGCACCAGCACCGCCGGATTCATCCCGAGGGTCACGACCAGCTCCCGCAGATCCGCCTTGGCGAGGTCGTTGAAGTCGTTGACCCCGATCTCCTGGAGCGTCGTCTCCTTCCAGAAGTCGATCTCCGGGATGGTCTTGAAGCCCGACGTCCCCTCGGCCGAGAGGCGGTCGACCGTTGTCTGCGTCATCTTGGCGATGGCCTGAAGCCCGGCCTGGGGAAAGATGCCGGCCGCGAAGACAAGGACCCGCGAGAGGCCCCCGCCTCGCCCAGGGTGGCGAGCACCCAGCTCAGGAGCGCCACGGTGATGCCACGGATGAAGAGCGGCATGAAGATCCGGTCGTGCAGCTCGTGGGTGGAATAGCGGCGCACGAACGCGGTCAGGGCGTAGAGGAAGTAGCCGGCGAAGCCGATCGTGAAGGGCTGCGCCCGCTGGAAGGCGGTGAGCAGGAAGGGATAGGTCGGCTCGCCCGGGATCGCGTGCAGCGCCAGGTACTCGCCGATCGTCATCGCCTTCAAGCCCAGCGGCGCCAGCAGATAGAGCGAGCCGTAGCCGAGCAGGAAGGCGAAACCCGCCCGGCGCCAGAAGAAGGCGTGGTTCTGGTCCTCCAGCAGGGAGCGGTACCGCCGGTACCAGACTTCCGAGGCGAAGGTCGGGAAGCCTTGCCGGGCGAGCGCCGAGCCCTTCTCGACTCCCTGGGCCGCGCGCCAGAAGCTGGCGATGAACAGCGCCGGGAAGAAGAGGATCAGCACGGCCTGGAACGAGGCGGGGAACCAGAGGTTCGCCAGCATGGTGACGTAGGTCTGGCGGCAGAACACGGCCGCCCGGCCCGCCGCCTGGGCGCAGGGATCGCCCCGGAGGCCCGCCCGGGAGAGCCAGAGGACCGCCCCCGGTCCCGCGCTTTCGGACTCCTGGATGTCGTTGACGCGGTTGGCGATGACCCGCACGAGGTGCTCGTACCGCTTGACCTCGTCGTCATGATGCTCGCGACCGTAGACCTCCTCGGCCAGGCGGCTGGCCATGCGGTTGATCGGCTCCGGGGCCCCCTGCGGGGCGGTCTTCCCCGCCAGGCTGGTGAGGTCGGCGGTCGCCCCGGACAGGCTGAACAGCCGCAGCGCCAGGCACAGGCCCACCATGAGGAGGAAGGGGAGGAGGATCGTCCGGCTCGCGCGCTTGGCCTGCCGCCGCGCCCAGGCGGCCTCTTCGGGCGAGCCCTCCTGCGGCACCGTGCCGTTGGCCTCGTGCTCCAGCTTCGTGCGCATGGGCGATCTCCTCCCGCTGTTCAGGCGCTCCCGTGCCCCTTCGCGTTACGGCGCGAGGCCGAGCCGCCGACCTTCAGGGTTTACGCATTCGATTCTAACCCCGTGTGCTAGCATGCCGGCCTTTTGCGGGCCACCCGATGAAATCCCATCCGAGCCTCCACCGAGCACGTCTCTTCCTGGCCGTCTGCCTGATCACGGCGGCCCTGCAGGGGCAGACCGCGCCGCAGAACTCGCCAACCTCTCCCGTGCGGGCTTTGCCGAGGACGAGGCCATGGAGCTGGCGGCGATTTTCCTGGACTGACACCTTCGCGGCGCGCCGCGATCGGAGCTGATATGGAGATCTACGAGAACGTCCTGGAGACCCTGGGGAACACCCCCCTGGTCAAGCTCGGCCGGTTCTTCCCCGGCCCCGCCACCCTGGCGGCCAAGCTCGAGTACTTCAACCCCGGCTCCAGCGTGAAGGACCGGATCGGCATCGCCATGATCGAGGCGGGCGAGAAGGCGGGCCTGTTGAAGCCGGGCGGCACCATTGTCGAGCCGACCTCGGGCAACACGGGCGTGGGCCTGGCCATGGCGGCCAACCTCAAAGGTTACCGGCTGATCTGCACCGCCCCCGACAAGATCCCCCAGGAGAAGATCGCGCTCCTCGAGGCCCTCGGCGCCACCGTGATCCCCTGTCCCGACCAATCTGGCGGCGGACGATCCCCGCTCCTACTACAAGGTGGCGGAACGCATCCGCGACGAGGAGGGAGCCTATCTTCCTTATCAGTACTACAACCAGGCCAACCCTGAGGCGCACTACCGCACGACCGGCCCGGAGATCTGGCGCCAGACCGACGGAAAGATCACGCATTGGGTGGTCGGCGTGGGCACCGGCGGCACGATCAGCGGCGTCGCCAAGTATCTCAAGGAGCAGAATCCGGAGATCCAGGTGATCGGCGTCGACACCGTGGGGAGCGTCTACGCCTACTACTTCGAGCACCGCGAGCTGCCGCCGGAGGACCAGATCCATCAATATCTGATCGATGGCATCGGCGAGGATTTCCTGCCGACCTGCGTCTGGTGGGACTATATCGACGGCATCGTGACCATCGACGACAAGACCGCCTACAAGGCGACGATGGACCTGGCGCGGAACGACGCGATCTTCGTGGGCTCCTCCTCCGGCGCCGCGGCCGCCGGCGCCCGCCAGGTGGCGCAGGGCCTCGGCGCGGACGGCCTGGTCGTCACCCTCTTCCCGGACTCGGGCGAGCGCTACCTCTCGAAGCTCAACAAGAACTGGCTGCAGAAAAAGGGCCTGTTGGAGGACTGACCGCCATGTACATCGCGATGAACCGCTTTCGGGTGAACGCCGGCCGCGAAGAGGTCTTCGAGGAGATGTGGCGCCGGCGCGACAGCTATCTCCATGAAGTGCCCGGCTTCCGCACCTTCCACCTGCTGCGCGGCGAGACGAAGGAGGGGATGACCGTCTTCGTCTCCCACTCCACCTGGGACTCGCAAGAAGCCTTCACCGCCTGGACCGAGTCCGAGGCCTTCCACAAGGCCCACGGCGACGCCCGCTCCCCCCAGGGCACCCTCGCCGGGCATCCAGTGTTTGAAGGATTCGAGGTGGTGCTGTAAAATCGAAACGGGCAAACTATGACTCAGGCACCAGAGAGGAATTGGTGGGATCGCAACTGGAAGTGGGTTCTGCCGGCCGGTTGCCTGGCAGGGATCGTTTGTGTGGCGGGCCTCGTCGCCTTCATTCTGGGGATCGTCTTTGGGGTGATGAGGTCGTCCGATGTCTACAAGGAGGCCCTGGCCAGGGCCCAGGCCAGCCCGGCCGTGGCTGAGGCGCTCGGAACGCCGATCAAGGCGGGCTACTTTACCTCCGGCAATATCAATGTGAGCGGCCCATCGGGGGATGCCAATCTGTCCATCCCGATTTCCGGGCCCAAGGGAAAGGCCACCATCTATCTCGAGGCGAGGAAATCCGCGGGCGAGTGGTCGTTCTCCCTGCTCGAAGTGGAGATCGCCGAGACCGAAGAGAGAATCGATCTTCTCCAGCCCCTGACGTCTCCTAAGGGCTCGTCACAAAATAACTGTCCCACATTTGGGTGTCCATGTCAAGTGTTTTCTGCTGTATACTCGGGTTGGATGTACGACGAAACGGCGATTCGGCGAAGGTTTGAGTTGCTTGAAGAGAACCTTGACGAGAGGATGCGCCGACTTTTCGCCGCTGCAGAAGCGGAAGCACTTGGATTTGGGGGCGCTTCCGTAGTGGCGCGAGCCACCGGGATTTCTCGCCGTACGATCAACAGAGGCCTCAAAGAGTTACGGCAGGTTTCGGCGCCTCGGTCTCCTGCCAGGAGAACTCGCCGACCGGGCGGCGGCAGGAAGAAAACTGCCGAAGTGGATCAGACGTTGAAGACGGACCTGGAGCAACTCGTCAATCCCACCATGCGCGGAGATCCCGAGTCGCCCCTTCGCTGGACCTGTAAAAGTGTTCGCCGTTTGGCCGACGAATTAAAGCGGATCGGGCATCAGACGAGCCATCGCATGGTTGCCTCGATCCTGCATGAGCTTGGATACAGCCTTCAGGCCAACAGCAAGACTCTGGAAGGCTCCAGCCACCCGGACAGGGATGCACAGTTCGGGCATATCAATCGGCTGGTGGAGGAGTATCAAGCAACCGGCGATCCTGTGATCTCGGTGGACACGAAGAAGAAAGAGCTGGTGGGTGAGTTCAAAAATGGAGGCCGTGAGCTACGGCCTCAAGGCACTCCCGAAAGGGTCAAGGTTCATGACTTTGTGATACCCGAGTTGGGCCGCGCCATTCCTTATGGTGTGTACGATCTGGCGAACAACAGAGGCTGGGTCAGCGTGGGTACGGACCACGATACAGCCAGTTTCGCGGTGGAAACAATTCGCCGCTGGTGGCGGTCAATGGGGCTGGAGGCCTTTCCCGACGCTCGGCGTCTTCTGATTACCGCTGATGGAGGCGGCAGCAATGGCGCTCGTCTCCGCCTGTGGAAAATTGAGCTTCAGCAACTGGCCAATGAGCTTGGGATACCGATCTCGGTGTGCCATCTCCCTCCTGGCACGAGTAAGTGGAACAAGATCGAACATCGGCTGTTCTCCTTCATCAGCCAAAATTGGCGAGGAAAGCCCCTCGTCAGCCATCAGGTCATCGTTAACCTGATCGCCGCGACAACGACCAAGACGGGGCTCAAGGTCCGTGCGGAGATCGACACAAGGAAGTATCCGCCAGGACGTAAAATAACCCGGCAGGAGGTGAAGAAAGTGCGCCTCAGTTGCGACAGTTTCCACGGTGAATGGAACTATACGATCCGCCCAATGGAGGAAGTCCAATCTGGGACAGTTATTTTGTGACGAGCCCTAAGTCTGCAACACCCCGGTCCTGAGCTCCGGGATGTTCGGATTCATCGCCGCGCTTGCCAGCGAGCGGGTGAGGACCTGGCGGGTCTCGGCGGGGTCGATGAGGGCGTCGACCCAGAGGCGGGCGGCGGCGTAGCGGGCACGGATTTCGGCGAGGCGCTGCTGTTTCTCTCGACGTCGAGGCGATCGGCAAGGAACGTGCGAACCTCGTCGAATTGCCCGATCCAACGCTGCTAGCCGAACTCTCAGATGAGTTAACATATGTCAAGGCAGGAACCCTCGTAGATCATGCCGTAAAAGAGATGGCGCGGGTCTACCGAAGACACAGCGTCGCAAACTGGTATCGGCTGCAGATCGACTTTACCGGCGTTTCGACCGCAACCTCGGCAGCCCCGATCCTGCCGGCTCCGGCGCCCACGACCTCCTGGATGACAGCATGCGGAACCAGCACGCGGCGATAGAGCTTTTCGAGGAGCCCGAGCTGTCCAACGATCGAGAGGGCGATGAGAGGTCCGGCGTTACAGACGATTGGCCCTTCAGTCATCCGCAAACTCTCGATCCAATTCGGCTGCATCGAGGTCTGCGACAGGGATGCCCGCCCGTCCGGCAGCGAAGAGGAAGTCCACTCTGGGCAGGCCGCAGAGCTCGGCTGCCCGACCGGAAGAGATCCGGCCCTGCTCGAACATCCGTAATGCGAGGACGAGCTTCGCCTCGCGGACGAATTCCTCTTCCGATTGGCCTGTCGCGAACAGGACGCTCTCGGGCAGGTCGATGTGGATGATGCCCATGGACCGGTCCTCCGATCTTCACATTCTACGTCTGCAGCACCCCGGTCTTGAACTCCGGGATGTTCGGGTTCATCGCCGCAGCGGCCAGCGAGCGGGTGAGGACCTGGCGGGTCTCGGCGGGGTCGATGAGGGCGTCGACCCAGAGGCGGGCGGCGGTGCCATCGGTCTTCCACAGGGCGGTCCCCAGCGTGCGATGGCGGGCGATGAAGTAGCTCGTCCATCTCTCGGGTATGAAATCCCGCAGCAGACTGCCATCCTCCAGCGGCAGCGGCTTGGCGAGCTCGACGGGGCCGGTCCCATAGTTGACTGTCCACAGGCCACGCCCCGTTCCCCGGTCGGCCTCGAAGACGACGGGGCTGGACGGGGCTGTACCACTGAAGTGGATTCGTGTAGACCGCGCCCGAGCCGGCCCACGCGCTTCCCGTGGATTGGGAAGGCCGAGTCCGCCGCCGGAGATCGTGAGGAGGAGGCGCCTGTCCACTCCGAGCGGAACGTTGACTTCAAGCGGGTCCTGCGGCGCGAGGATCCACAGCTCGCGTCCTCCGAAAGCGGTGAACGCCACGCCGTGCTCCACACCCACGAACTGTCGCGGGCTGGAGCTGCCGGCATAGGAAGTCTCATCGATGTCACGCACCAGGCGCGGCGTAAGGCCGGCCTGGCAGAGGCAGGGAATGGAACAGAGGAAGAGCGCCAGAGCGCCACGCCGCAGCCTTGAGGGGAGCATGGAGTGGAATGATACCACCGCGCGCTCCGCAAACTCGGAGGCCAGGGAAATCCACCGGCCCCTTGTGTGCCGGGTCAGCGGGGGTAGAACTCCTGGGCAAAGCCCACCTACGGAGGGCTGTCTGCAAAATATCCGTTGACGTCGATCACCAGATCCACCTGGCCGGCGCTGCTGACAGAGGCGGCAAGCCGCCCGTCCTCGGACAGACCGAGAATTGCATTGTTTGCCCGAACCCGGCCTGCGGTGAAATTGACCGTGCTCGTGGCCGGCTGTGCGCGATCGGCTGGAAAGAGGTTGATATAGCCTCCCGATGTGGGATTCACGGCAGTGACGTTGAGTGACACGGCGCGGGCCGTCGGAGGTATTCCGCAGGCACCTGCCACGGCAAACGACCGCACGGCTCCTGGAAGAAGCGGCGACTGCCCTTGCCTGGTGTCTACGACCCGGCACGGGGCTACAGTGTAAAAGTCGGTCGGCCCGGGCTCATAGACACGAATGTCGTCGACAAACCAGGAGCCCGCCGCCGGGCCATTCGGAGTATAGGACTCGAAAGAAAGCTGGATCCAGGGCTCTCCCAGGAAGCGGCTCAAGTCAATGGTCACCGGCCGCCAATCGGTATGCCAGTCAGTGAGCTGGCGCACGTGCCAGTAGCCTCCCTCCGCATCCTTGATCCAGATCTGAACGCTCCCGAAGCTCGGAGACTCGAAGCGCTGCCAGAAGGTCAGGAGGAGGGAACTGCGCCCGCCGAGGTCCAGCTTCGGGCTCAAGAGATAGCTCGTGACATCCGTCCCGAAGAACGCCGGGATGTTCGCATGGGAGTGTGTCGGGCTGTGGGAAAACTCATCGCCTCCGATGATGCCCCATCCATAACTGGACCAGTTGAGGTCGTCATTGCCCTCCACCGTGTCCTCGAAGATGACGGCCGGCAGGACCGAGGGATTGACGACGCTGAAAGCGTTTGAAGTCGCCGTGCTCTCGGGAGTGCCAAGCCCATCCGAGTTGAAGCCGATGACTTTGACCTGATAGCCCGAGCCCGGCACAAGCCAGGCCGGTGGCACGAACGCGAAGCTGTCGCCGGCCAGGAAGCTTGCGATCGAAAGGTTGTCGCCGGAGGCGGTGCGCACCAGGCGTACAGCGAATTCGACACACCCCGGCCCTGCGCTCCACCGGATGGTCTGTGCGCTGCCCTTGACCCATGTCTCGCCCCCTGCGGGGTTGACCATGCCGACTGTGCAGACAGGCGGTGGCGTGCACGGCAGCGTTGTAAAGGTTCCGCCGTTTCCAAGCGTGGTTCCCTGCGCGTTGGATGCCACGGCGCGGAAATGATAGGTCGTGCCGCAGGAGAGGCCGGTCAGGACCTCTCCAAGAGTGACGGCGCTGTGCTTGTTGCCGATCACCCGGGAAGGTGTCTGGAAACCGTAGGCGCTGGATGTGCCCCACTGGAATTGGGCGCTGGTGTCCGAGCCGTTGGCAGTGACACTGACTTTCAAGAGTGCCTGATCCGTACGCACAGACGATGCTGTTGCGGTCCCCACGGTCGGGCGTGCGGTGCTCGCGCCACACACGTCGAGCGGAATGAGCTTTGCCACCGGGTGTGCTTCGCGGAACCTGCCAGGAGTCGTTGCGGATTCTGCTTGAACCACTACACGAGCCACTGTTCCGAGGTCAAGGTGGTTAACATCGTCGCTGAAATCGTCCTGGTCATCATCCAACCGCCAGAGCAGGTGGTCTGAAAACTCAAAGAGGCGATAGTCCTGTGCAGAACCGGTGCTCTGCCCCCATTGAAGGGTTGCTGTCCCCTCACCCTCGTCGCAGACGGGATCCCCCATCGTTGCCGAGAACGACCCTGGCGCTCCTGCCGTGCTGCAGACGGTCCCGGGGACGATCACGCTCACATTCCACGAGCTGATCGAGCCGCTGTTGTTGCGCGCGCTGAGCTGATAGACCGTACCACCTCCGGGCGTGAGGTTGGAGTCCACGAAGCTTCTTTCCGTGATGTTGTCGTAGGTCGCCGACGGCATGTAGGCACCGATCCGCTGGAGTGAGTAGGATTGCGCCCCCAGGGCCTCGGTCCACCACAGCCTCACCTTCGCGACACCGTTTTCACAGAAGGGCCTCTCCGCCCAGAGCACCGGCCGATGCGGCGGATCTCCTTCGGCGGCCGGAAGCCTGCACTCATCAGACGCTATGGGGATGGCGAGCTCGATTCGAGACGAGTGTCGCTCCACCAACCTGCGCCTCCACGGTGAATCGATAGACATTCCCGAACGCGAGCCCGGAGTCGATCTCATGCACCGGCCCTTTGACCGCTGTGTTGACCGTGGCGGCATACTGGCCGTCGGCCCTGCGGATGGTAACCAGAGGGTCGGCGCCTTGAGGCATGGTCCATCCCAGGAGCACGGCCGGCGCGGTTCCAGAGCACGCCTGCCGCGAGGTGAAGAGCAGCAGCTCACTGCTCGGAGACGGGAGGTCGCACGAAGCTGTCGTGAACGAGAGGGTTGCGCCGTCATCCTCGTCCGCGGCGTTCGCCGCGTGATTTTCGAAATAGTAGGTCCGTCCACAGGAGAGGCCGGTCAGGCGGTACGAATAGTTGACCCTGCCGACCGCCGAGCCGATCGGTTGCCGCGGGGTTTGCAGGCCCAGGCTGCTGGTCTCTCCCCACTCGAACCAAGCCTCCGTGGCAAGACCATTGGCGTCCGGCCTTGCATTCAATGTTGCCGCATCCCGTGTGATGTTCGTTGCCGCTTCCGTGTCGGCTCGCGGGGCGCCACCAGAGCAGGCAGATGTCGTAAAGGACAGGATGCTGCCGCTTTCGCTCGAGTCAAAACTATTGCCCGCATGCGCGCGGAAATAGTAGGTCGTGCCGCAGGTCAGCCCATAGGCAGTCCAGGAGACGGCCTGATTCTGGGTTCCGGCGCCGACTGAGAAGCGCTCTGTATCGGTCGAGGGAGTCGAGTCGTTCGGGTCGAGGTTGAACCATACCTCTGTGTTCGCCCCATTGGGATTGACGGTCATGCCGAGCCGCGCGGAGACCGCCGTCACCTGGTCGGCCGGTGACGTCGAGACCGTCGGCGGGCCGCCGGAAGGCCGAGCAACCTCGAGCGTCACATCATCGATCCGGAAGACGGTCGGCAGGCTTCCGTTGGTCGTACCTCTGAAGAAGATCTGCACGGTGTCGCCGTAGAACGACGAGGAGATATCCTCGGACCGCAGGCTGTACGTGGTCCCGTTTTCATTCACATTGGACAGAGTCGTGATCAGGGTGAGCTGATTTCCTGGTCGGACGAGGAAGACCTCCAGCTTGTCGAGGGCCGGGCTCGACGTAGCCTCGTCGCTAGTGATGCTGTACCAGAACCGGAGATCCAGGTCGGTCGCATTTGAAGGGATCGTGACGGAGGGCGAGATCATCCCTCCAGTCAAGTTGTTCCCCCGGCTCCCATCGGGATTGGAGAGGAATGCATAGTTGTTTCCCGTGCGGGGATTGGTGAAGCTGGGTCTGCCATCGATATAGAAAGCGGGGCTTGCAACCCACCAGCCGTTGGGTCCAGCCTCGAAGCTTGGGTCTGCTACGAGCTGCAGAGCCTGGGAGCCGCCTCCGCAGGAGCTGGTCGTGAAGGAGAGCATTCCCCCAGGTGGTGTTGCAGCTCCGGCGGAATTCGATGCGCGCGCCCGGTAGTAGTACTTCGTATTGCAGGCAAGGCCAGTCACCGTGATACTCGCCGGAATCGAGGCGTTTCCTGCGCCGACATTTTTTGAGCTCGTGACCAGGGACATGCTTGTCGTCGGGCCATAGTCGAAATAGACGTTGGTTGACGCCCCGTTCGGATCGACCGACATGTTGAGGCTGGCGCTCGCCTGCGTGATGCCTGTTGCATCCGTGGTGGTTACTGCGGGCGCTTGCGCTGTTGGCGTACATGCGCCTGCGGCCAGCATTGGATTATCCGGCTCGCTGGGCCACGGAGCACAGACACCGCAGACGGTCTCCTGAACCGAGAAGTCTCCTGCGCTGTCGGAGTTTCCTCCGAAGGACTGCCAGGGCGTAAAGCTGCCGTTGCTGTCGCGGACCCGAGCCCGCCAATGGTAGGTCCCATTGATCAAACCCGAAACGCAAAGGCTGGTTGTCGTGCCGCTGGGTCGTAGAGCCGCTTCGTGGGTCTTCGAGCCGGTGAACGAGCCGCCAAACTCATCCAGACGTCGCAGCTCGACTTCCAGAGCCACGTCTTTCCCTGTCGGCGAGGTCACGTGGCCCCCAAGAGTGACGACAGAGGCGTTGCTGGAGGAGCCGGCCGGCATCAGGCTCCCGGCATGATTGACCTGTACGAGGCTGGTCGGCGCAACGACGGCGAGGTAGTTATCCTGGGAGTATCCGACCAGGCCATCATCCCACTGAATCTGCTTCCAGATCCAACAGTTGCCCTCGTAGTTGGCTTGCTGCGTGTTCCCCACAACGACTCCGGTCGCACCTGCTGCCTTGGAGGTGATCGTGCTTCCCGCCGCGCTGCCATGCACAGTCAGGGCTTTTGTGGCGCGGACCCGGGCGCCGGGCGCGATCCTGCCGATCGTCTGTCGATAGGCATCGAGCAAGGTCATGTATGGCGAGACGTGGCGTCCATTGACAAGAATCTCGAAGTGCAGATGTATCGTTGTCGGCGCCGTGAATACGTTGGAGACGTTCCCGATCACGGCTCCGCGCTCGACATGCTGGTCGGCGATGACGTTCGACATGTGCAGGTATCGATAGGTGATCCCCGGTGCGTTGTCCGGCGTGAGATCGACGACGTAGCTGTTGACGCGCTGAAGATTCCCGGAGGCCACGGCGACGACCTCGTAGGTCGAATTATTGGCGCACGTCGGAGGGAGGATATCCACGCCTTGATGGTGGCCGTCTTCGCCAGAAGTACAGTTGCTGCCCTGGGCAGGGCATTCCGGGGTGTCGCTGGCTTCCCGGGAACGGCACTCGCAGAAGTTGTCGCGCCAGGGGTGATCATATTTGCTGGCGGACAGGCACAAGCCCTGGGGGTCGTTGTGCACCTGGGACTTGGGGAAGGAAGGGTACTGACGGATCGGGTACAGGAGCGGCGACGGAACATGCGTCGTGCAGTCGTTGACGCCCGTGCCGGTGCCGGGGATCAAGTCACCCGGCGGCAAGTAGTTGAAGTCCTCGGCGAACAGGAGGACAGAGTGAATTACAGCGAAAAAGAGAAAGAGAGACGTGATCCGCGTATGCCGCACGTTTACCTCCGGATGAGCACGAGATCGTCCATCACATCGACTGCGGCATCAGGCGTCGCGCACAAATGAGCCGCCCACATTTCACACGCAAACGTCAGGTGATAGCGCACGCCGTTCTCGGTCCAGACCAGGTTCCACACCTCTTCACTGACCGAAATCATTCCTCCTTCGCCTCGGAGCTTGATATGCGCGAGGCGGGGCTTGGGCTCAGGCATGTCTGTAAGCGGCGGACCTCCGCCATAGAGGATCCAGCCATAATCAGGCATCGCCACCTTCAGGCTGTAGTGCTCACCACGGCCCAGGACGAGGACCTTCGCCTGATCTGCAGAGGCACCATCTCGGGGTCCCAACACGGGAACGAGCACCTTGCGAACAGTTTCCTGTGCTTCGGCGGGCAGCCGAGCCAGAGCATCCTCGTCAACGTCTACGACGCCCTTCACCGCCGCAGGGGCTGGTCGCGAGAAAATGAAGAAGCTGAGCAATAGTATTGCCGCTGCCGCAAGGAATCGAAGGCCGGTTTCACCGGCGACGGAGACGAGCTTGTGAAACAGGTGACCGACTCGACGCAGGGGTTCTCCTCGGTGCTCGCGGGCCTCAAAGCGTTTCTTGAGCATAATGTCAGACTTAACCTTGTGGCAGATCGTTTTCTGAAGGGATCGAAGAACACTGAAGCGCTCTGGGCCGAGCGACAAAGCTTTAGACACCGACGCCCGGCAAAATGTTTACGGCTACCTCTGCTTGCCCGGACCGGCCGTGCTACATTGTCCCCATGACGTCTTCGACCCACCTCGAGCCCGCGACCGACCTGTTCCTGACTCGACTCTGACGCCCGAGAAGGTACTGGCCGCCGTCGAAGCCGGCGGCTTGCGGTGCAACCCGTGCGACAGGGATGCCCGCCCGTCCGGCAGCGAAGAGGAAGTCCACTCTGGGCAGGCCGCAGAGCTCGGCTGCCCGGCCGGAAGAGATCCGGCCCTGCTCGAACATCCGTAATGCGAGGACGAGCTTCGCCTCGCGGACGAATTCCTCTTCCGATTGGCCTGTCGCGAACAGGACGCTCTCGGGCAGGTCGATGTGGATGATGCCCATGGACCGGTCCTCCAATTTTCACATTCTACGTCTGAAGCACGCCCGTCCTGAACTCCGGGATGTTCGGGTTCATCGCCGCGCTGGCCAGCGAGCGGGCGAGGATCTGACGGGTCTCGGCGGGGTCGATGAGGGCGTCCACCCAGAGGCGGGCGGCGGCGTAGCGGGGGTCCATGGCGGCGGCGTAGCGGGCGCGGATCTCGGCGAGGCGCTGCTGCTTCTCCTCCTCGGAGACGTCGGCGCCCCGGTTCTTGAGCTGGATCGAGAGCAGGGTGTTGCTCGCCTGGTCTCCTCCCATCACCGCGATGGAGGCCGAGGGCCAGGCATAGAGGAAGCGCGGGCCGTAGGCCTTGCCGCACATGGCGTAGTTGCCGGCGCCATAGGAATTGCCGGCGAAAAGGGCGATCTTGGGGACCGTCGAGTTGGCGACGGCGTTGACCAGCTTGGCGCCGTCCTTGATGATGCCGCCGCGCTCGGCCCGGCTCCCTACCATGAAGCCGGTCACGTCCTGGAGGAAGAAGAGCGGGATCTTCTTCTGGTTGCACAGCTCGACGAAGCGCGCCGCCTTGTCCGCCGAATCGGAATAGATGACGCCGCCGATCTGGAGCTCGCGGTCCTGCTGGCCGGTGCCAATCTTCCGCGGCACGATCGAGCGCTGGTTGGCCACGATGCCCACGGGCCAGCCGCCGATCCAGCCGGTGCCGCAGATCAGGGTGCGGCCGTAGGTGGCCTTGTACTCGTCGAGCTCGCTGCCGTCGAGCAGGCGCGCCAGGACCTCGTAGGTGTCGTACGGGCGCGACCGGTCGACCGGCATCAGGCCGTAGAGGTCCTCGGCCGGGTAAAGGGGCTCCACGGGCTCGCGGCGGGCGAAAGGGGCCATCGGTGGAACGGCGAGCTGGGCGAACTGGCTGCGGATCTTCGCCAGGCACGAGGCGTCGTCCGGATGGCGGTGGTCCACCACGCCGGAGATGTCGCACTGGACCAGGGCGCCGCCGAGCTCCTCGTTGTCGACCTGCTCGCCGATCGCCGCCTTCACCAGGTGCGAGCCGGCGAGGAAGATCGAGCCTGTCCCCTCCACGATGTGGGACTCGTCGCTCATGATGGGGAGGTAGGCGCCGCCGGCCACGCAGGAGCCCATGATAGCCGCCATCTGGAAGACCCCTTCGGCGGAGAGACGGGCGTTGTTGTAGAAGGCCCGGCCGAAGTGCTCCCTGTCCGGGAAGATCTCGTCCTGGAGGGGGAGGAAGACGCCCGCCGAATCCACCAGGTAGACGATCGGCAACCGGTTTTCCAGGGCGATCTCCTGGGCGCGCAGGACCTTCTTGCAGGTCATGGGGAACCAGGCGCCGGCCTTGACCGTGGCGTCGTTGGAGACCACCACCACGTCGCGGCCATGGATCTTTCCGATCCCCACGACAACGCCGGCCGCCGGGGCGCCGCCGTACTCTTCATAGAAGCCGTGAGCCGCCCAGAGGCCGAGCTCGAGGAAGGGGGCTCCCGGATCGCAGAGGGCCTCGACGCGCTTGCGGGCGGTCATCTTCCCCTGGGCGCGCTGCCGGTCCTGGGCCTTGAGGCCGCCGCCGAGCCGGATGCGGTCCTCCTGCTCGCGGAGGCGCTGCACCTCCGCCCGCCAGTGCTCCGCCTGCCGCTCGAACGCCTCGCCGCGCTGGACCTTGCTCTCCAGGATCGTCGTCACGAATCCCCCTTCCTTGCGGCCCGGGATTATATGGGGAGAAGGACAGGCAACGTTCTTGCAAATCTGAATCTGCGGCCGGACGCTCCTTGACGGTCCGGCTGCAACCTCGACGAAAGGAGAACATCATGAACGACGACGTCTTCGAGGGACGCTGGAAGCAGATCAAGGGAGATGCCAAGCGGTTCTGGGGCAAGCTCACCGACGACGATCTGGACAAGGCGGAGGGCAACCGCGACAAGCTGGTCGGCTCTCTGCAGGAGCGTTACGGCTGGGAGAAGACCCGGGCCGAGTCCGATTTCGACCGTTTCCTGGAGTCCGTCCGGACCCCGGCAGGAGCGGGCACCAAGACGGACCGCTACTAGCCGGTCCAACCACGCGCCAACACCCGAGAGGACGGCTCCGGCCGTCCTCTCTGTCCCTGATGTAGCATTCCTCCCATGAAGATCCGCCTCCTGGCCTTCGCCAGCGCTGGAGATGCGTTGGGCGCGAGCGAGCTTGAGATCGAGGTGCCCGCAGGGAGCCGGGTGGTCGACCTGAGGGAGCGGCTCGACCGCGAGTATCCGAAGCTGGCCCCGCTCTGGCCGCGGCTGGCTGTGGCTGTCGACGGCCGGGTGGTGCCGCTGGAGGAGCCGCTGCGGGAGGGCGTCGAGGTGGCGCTCCTCCCTCCCGTTTCGGGCGGCAGCCCGGAGCGGGCCGGCTTGGTGGACGGCCCCATCGATGTGGAGGAGGTGGTCGCGAGCGTGTCCGGTCCCGGGCGCGGTGCGGTCCTGGTCTTCCTGGGGACGGTCCGCGACAACCACCAGGGGCGCCGGGTCGAGAAGCTCACCTACAGCGCCTACCGGGCCATGGCCCTGACGGGGCTGCGGCGGATCGTGGAGGATCTCGAAGCCTCGGGCTCCGGGCTGCGGGCGGCGATCGTCCACCGTCTCGGGGAGGTGCCGGTCGGCGAGCCGAGCGTGGCGATCGCCGTGGCCTCACCCCACCGGGCCGCCGCCTACGAGGCGAGCCGCACCGCCCTGGAGCGGCTCAAGACCGAGATCCCCATCTGGAAGAGGGAGCACTACACCGAGGGTCCACCGGTCTGGCGGGAAGAGGAGCCGCTCACACCGCGGACGCTGGCGGAGGCATAAGGGCCTCATTCTTGCAGCAGGGCGTCCGGTATGGCACCCCCTGACCATACCCAGTGGATTCTTCAGCTCGTCTGGCTCTTCGTCCTGGCGATCCCGATCGCGTGCGTGGCGTGGACCGTGACGCACGAGGAGCTCTTCCGGGAGCCGCGCGATTACTGTGCCGAGCGTTCCAAGAACGGACGCAGCCTGGCCGTGCGCAAGCTCTTCTATATTTTCACCTGCGAGTACTGCTTCAGCCACTATGTGGCGATCTTCTTCCTGTTCCTCACCCGCTACAGGCTGCTGCTCGATGACTGGCGGGGCTACCTCATCTCGTTCTTTGCCCTGGTCGCGGTGGCCAACGCCTACATCAGCGCCTTCGCGCGGCTGCGCCAGGAGGTCAAGTCCGAGAAGCTGGAGGCGAAGAGGAAAGAGGTGGTGCTGGAGCGGGCCAAGGAGAAGGCGGCCGAAGAGCGGGAGGCGGAACCGCCTGGCGATGAGCCGCAGGCGCAGCAGGCTGCGCCCCTACTCCGACGCGGCTCCTTCGGCAGGCTCCTCGACCGCTGAGAGAAGCTCTAAAGCACGGTCGGCGTCGTCGGGATGGACCTCGAGGCGGTGCGGGGCCGGCGGCTCGCCGGCCAGCAGGTTGAGGGCGGGGAGGCGCTCTTCCAGGACGCAGGCTTCGATCCCCTCCGATTCCAGGAGGGTGCGCGCCAGATGCGCCTCCCACGGGGAGTGGAAGCGGCCGACGGTCACCAGGGCGGTCTCCATCTCCGGCTCCTCCCCCTCTTTCCACTCCGCACCGCAGCCGCGGCAGCTCCAGCGGCGACGGGGGACCGGCAGTGCCACGCCGAGCAGGAGCCAGGAGCCCAGCAGGCCGAGGAGAGACCAGCGCTCGAAGAAGATGTTGTCCGACCGGCAGCTCGGACAGCGGGGCTGGATTGCGTCCTCTTCGGTGACCAGGTAGATCTCGGGGAGCGGCCGGCGCTCACGCAGGAGATCGCCGGCCCGCCCGGCTTCGTCCGCGCGGACCCGCAGCTTGACCCCGCCCACCAGGTTGGCGCCGTAGAGATGGCCGGTGTGCTCGTCGTTGACCATGGCGTCGATGCCTTCGGCCTCGAGGCGCGCCTGGGCGAGGCGTGCCTCCCAGGCGGAGGCGAAGACCCCCACGGTGATCAGCTTCTCGAGCTCGTATTTCTCGTCCATGACAGAATGGCTCGCAAGTCCCGGGCCCGGCCGGTCAGGTTCCGCCGGCGTCCCGGATCAAGGCCATCACTCCTGTGTAGAGGACGGCGAAGAAGAGGAAGACCAGCAGTGCACCCAGGATTCCGGCCGCCCGGCCGCGGTTGTGGGCGAGGGTCAGATAGGCGCCTACACCGCTGAAGAGCGCAAACAAGGCGAACAAGATCGTCGGCAGTGACATTCCGTCTCCGTTGCGGATCTTACCGCGCGGCGTGGTCCGGCCCCGCGATTGTCCCGGTTTCCGGCCTCCGGTCTACCTTTAGATTGACGGTTCGTGCGCCGGCCAAGCCGTTCCGGCAGGATCGAAGACGTTTCGGAGTCAGCAACCCTATGTCAGGTTCCACGACCAGAGTGACCATCATCGGCGGGGGCCTGAGCGGTCCTCTCATGGCCATGTACCTGGCCCGGCGCGGGTTCCAGGTCGATATCTACGAGCGCCGCGGCGACATGCGCCGCGAATGGGTCGAGGCGGGCAAGTCGATCAAGCTGACGCTCGCCGAGCGCGGTCTGCACGCCTTGCGGGAGCTCGGTCTCGAAGACGAGGTGAAGGAGAAGTGCTGCGTCCCGTTGCGCGGGCGCGCGGTCCACTCCGGCAAGGGGGACGTCGCCTTCATCGCCTACGGCAAGGACGACCGCGAGGTCATCTGGTGCTTCTCGCGGACCGATCTCAACAGCCTCCTGCTCGACCGCGCCGAGGAACATCCGAACATCCGCATCCACTTCCACAAGAAGTGCACCCATGTCGACAGGGAGACCGCCTCCGCCGTCCTCCAGGACGACAAGACCGGCGAGATCCACCGCGCCGAGGCGGACTTCCTGATCGGGGCCGACGGGGCCTTCTCCACCATCCGCCAGCAGATGCAGCGCGGCGAGCGGGCGGACTACCGGCAGGACTTCCTCCCCTGGGCCTACAAGGAGCTGACCATCCTCGGCGGCGGCGACGGCCGGCCGCAGATGGACGTCAACGCCCTGCACATCTGGCCGTGCGGCGACCACATGCTGTTCGCCCTGCCCAACACGGACGGCTCCTTCAACGGTGTCTGCTGCCTGCCGCTCGACGGCGAGCACAGCTTCGGCTCGATCCGCACGGGCGAGGACGTGGTCGGCCTGTTCAAGGCTCATTTCGGCGACGCCCTGGAGTGCATGCCCAACATCGTGGAGGAGTACGAGACGCGCCCGATCTCCGATTTCCTGACCATCCGCACCTCGCGCTGGCACCACAAGGGCAGGGTCGTGTTGATCGGCGACGCCGTCCACACAGTGGTCCCGTTCTATGGCCAGGGGATGAACGCCGCCTTCGAGGACTGCTCGGTGCTCGACAAGTGCCTGGAGCGCCATGGCGAGGACTGGGAGGCCGCGTTCGTCGAGTACCAGCGGCTGCGCAAGCACAACACGGACGTGCTCGCCGACCTCTCGATCCAGAATTTCAGCGAGCTGCGCGATACCGTGCGGCGGCCCATCGTGGCGGCGCGCAAGAGCACGTCGATCTTCCTCAACCGTCTGTTCCGGCAGCATTCGATCCCCCTCTACACGATGGTCTCGCACTCCAACATTCCCTACGCGGAGTGCGTGGAGCGCCATCGCCGGCAGGAGCGCACCGCCCGTTGGCTGGGGCTCGACCTGGTCGTGGGGGTGGTCACGCTCTGGGTCTATCTGCGCAATGGCCGGGCGCGGCGCCGCGCCGTGCGCCAGCGTGCGGAAGCAGAGCAACGCCCGGCCGCGCGGGCGGTCCCCGCCCGGCCCGCCCTCGAACGCGCGGGCGAGAACCGCAAGGTCGGTTGACCGCGCCTGCCGGTCCTCGAGGTCCTATCCGCCGCCGAGAAATCGCTCGACCGCCCGGCTGAAGGCGGTCGGGCTCTCGACGTGGGGGAGCTCGCCGCTGCCTTCGAAGACCTCGATGTGGGCGTGCGGCGCGCCGCGGAGCCACAGGTCGGCGTTCTCCGGCGGGGCGGACTTGGCGGCGCGGCCCCAGGTGAGCAGCAGGGGCACCTCGAGCCGCTCGAGGTCGTCCTCCACGGCCATCCAGAGGTCGCCCCCCAGCCAGGCGGCCAGCGCGGCGCGGGCACGCGGCTGGTGGCTCGCCCGGTAGTGGTGGTCGAGCAACGCGGCGTCGACCCGCTCCGGGGCCGCGTAGACCTCTTTGCGCAGGTGCTGGGCCAGGGCCGGCCGGCTGGTCAGCCAGTCGAGGGCGGTGGTGCGCAGGATGGGGAGATGGAGGAGCTGGCGGAAGAAGGTGGTCCGGGCGTTGTCGAAGACGGCCGCGTCGGCCTCAATGCCCAGGGGGGTCGCCAGCACGAGCGCTCCCACCCGCTCCGGATGCGCCGCCGCGATCCGCACGGCGTAGGCGGCGGCCATCCCGGCGGCCACCACCACGGCCCGGTCGCGCACCACGCGGCGCAGGAAACCGTCGATCGCGTCGACATAGCTCTCCGGCACATAGCCGCCCCGCGGCGCCTCGGAGCGGCCCCAGCCCGGCAGGTCCGGCACGTAGACCGTGTGGCGCTCGGCGAGCAGCTCCGAGGCCCGGCGCCATTGGTCGCCGTCGTACCCCGGCCCGAAGGAGTGGAGCAGCACGAGAGGGGGCGAGCCGGCCCCCAGCTCCTGGAAGACGATCTCGCCGAGCACGCCCGCAAAGCGGTGGGTCCGCCCCCAGCGCGGCGACTGCGGCGGCTCGGCGCGCCGGCGGATCACCTCGCTCACCAGCAACGGCACGCCGACGACCGCTCCGGCGACCAGGAGGCCCTTGGTCAGCCCGGAGACCCGCCGGTCCGCCTCGAGCTGCCTCCCCAGGCCCTGGTGCCGCATGCGTTTCATGTTGATCGAGAATAGCACGCGCGGTCGACCGGAGAGGGGACAGGGGGTGAGGTCCCAGGTACAATAGGCTCTTCCGTTCGGAGGTGTCGCCTGAACGCGCGGGAGACCGGGTCCGTCCTCGACGGCAAATACGAGATCGTGCAGCGCCTGGGGAGCGGCGGGATGGGAGAGGTCTACCTGGTCCGCCACCTCCACCTCCAGGAGCTGCGGGTGGTCAAGATCCTGCGCCAGGACCTGGCCACCGACCCGTCGGCCCAGAAGCGGTTCATGCGCGAGGCCCGCCTCGCCACCCAGATCAAGCACCCCAACGTCGCCATCCTCTACGACTTCTCGCGGCTGGCCGACGGCAGCTTCTATATGGTCTGGGAGCACATCCAGGGCGAGGATGCGGGCGACCGCCTGCGCCGCCTCGGCCCCTTTCCGATCCCGCTGGCCATCCAGCTCGGGGTCCAGGCGTTGCGCGGGCTGGAGGCGATCCACGCCAGCGGCATCATCCACCGCGACCTGTCCCCGGACAACCTCATGATCATGGAGAACCGGCGCGGGCAGCCGACGCTCAAGATCATCGACCTCGGCCTTGCCCGGACGCTGGAGGCCGACGCCAGCGTCGAGATCACCCAGGTCGGCATGTTCATGGGCAAGCTCCAGTACTGCTCGCCCGAGCAGGCCGGCGCGAGCGGCAACCAGCCGCTCGACGCGCGCAGCGACATCTACTCCTTCGGCCTGGTGCTCTACGAGATGGTCACCGGCCTGCCTCCCTTCGAGTCCGAGAACCAGGCCGGCTTCATCTTCAAGCGGCTCTCCGAGGACCCGCTGCCGCTCGCCGGCCGCAACCCGCTGGTCGACGTGCCCGCCGAGCTGGACCGGGTGGTCCGGCGCGCCCTGGAGCGCGACCGGGACCGGCGCTATCCGGCGGCTTCGGCCTTCGCCGACTCCCTGGAGCGGGTGCTCCAGGGCATGACCGCCGCCGAGACCCGGGAGATCCCGATCTGGAGCTTCCCGCCCGAGGCCCGACCGCCGGCGGCGCCGCGGCAGAGGAGCTCGAGCGAGCTTCTCCCGGGTCGAGCGCGACGAGCTGCTGGCGCAGATCGACCGCGCCGCCCGCCGGGTGCAGGAGGGCGCCGCCGAGATGGCCCGGGTGGAGGCCGCGCTGGGAGCCGGCAACCTCGCGGAGGCGGAGCGCCTGATCGCGCAGCTCGAAGCCACCCAGCCGCGCGCCCCGGGGCTCGACCGCGCCCGCCAGCGCCTGCACGAGCTGCGCGAGGCGAGCGCCGTGCCGGGCCGCGTCGCCGAGACCGAGCAGGTGCTCAACCAGTACCTCCAGCGCAAGCAGCTCCCGCTCGCGCGCCTCGCGCTCGAGAGCCTGATCGAGCTGAGCCCGGCCCACCCCAAGCGGGCCGATTACGAGGCCTGGATCGACCTTCTCGGCAAGGAGCTGGAGCAGGAGAAGCGGGCGGAGACCGCCCTCGCCGCCGGCCGGGAGGCGCTCGCCCGCAAGGACTTCAAGGCCGCGCACCGCGAGCTGGAGGTCATCGCCCGCAACGATCCCACGGGCAAGCGCGCCGAAACGTTCCACGGCCAGTTGGAGGCCGCCGAGCGCGACGCGCGCGAGCTGGCCACGGCCGACGAGATCCGGCGCCGTCTGGAGGCCGCCCTGGCCGAGCTCCGGGTCCGCGACGCCTCGCTGGAGCTGGAAGCCCTCGCCAAGCTCGACGTGCCGCGGGTGACGCTCGACTCCTACCGCGAGCGGATCGACGAGGCGCGCCGGGCCAGCGAGGAGAAGGAGCAGGCCTCCCGCTCGGAGTGGCTCTACCGCAAGCACCTGGGCGACCGCGACTGGTTTGCCGCCCGCGAGGTGGCCGTGGAGCTGGGGCGCGCCCTGCCGTCGAGCCCGCGGGCGGCGCAGATGTTCGCCGAGGTCGAGCAGTTGGAGGCCGGGCACCGCCGCGAGCAGGCGGTCGAGCAGGGCGTCCGCCAGGTCGAGACCTTCGTCGAGCAGGGAGACGCCGCCAAGGCCGAGCTGGCGCTCAAGATCCTCCTCCAGATGGACCCCGAGAACCGCCACCGCAAGCGCCTCGAAAAGCAGGTCCGGGCCCTGGCGCGGTGAGATATCCTCCCGCCCGATGGCCATCCTCGCACCCGACACCGACGCCGTAGCCGCTCCCCCGAAGCCATCCAAGCGGCTGCTGCGCTACGCTTTCATGAAGCTGACGCGGGACTTCGATTCCCGCTTCGAGGCCCTGCTGCTGACCGGACGCGTCTCCAAGTGGTACAGCGAAGTCGGCAACGAGGCCACCACGATCCCGGCCGGGCTGGCGCTCGGACCGGGCGACGCGCTCTGCACCCTCCACCGCGACCTCGGGGCCATCCTCGCGGTCTACCTGGACCCGGCGCGTGCCTTCCCCGGCTTCGGTTTCGAGCCTGATGACCCGCACAAAGCGCGCCGCCCGGAGCCGGAGGCGATCCTCTACCGCCTCGCCTGCCAGCTCCTGGGCAAGGGCGAAGGCTTCTCCCAGGGCGTCGAGCGCTCCTTCCACTACGGCTACCTCGCGCCCGGGCACGGCATCCTGCACGTCGGCATGATCAGCCATCTCGGCACCATGATCCCGGTGGCGGCCGGCTGCGCGTTCGCCTTCAAGCAGGACGGGAGCGACCGCGTCGCCATCAACTTCATCGGCGACGGCGCCACCTCGACGGGCGACTTCCACGAGGGCCTCAACATGGCCGCGGTCTGGAAGCTCCCCTTCGTCCTGGTCATCGAGAACAACCGCTATGCCTTTTCGACGCCCGCCCGCCTCCAGTACGCGGCCGAGCGCCTGAGCGACCGCGCCCTGGGCTACGGCATGGCCGGCGAGACGGTGGACGGCAACGACCCCGACGCCATGGCCGAAGCGCTTACACGCGCCGTGGCGCGGGCCCGCGCCGGCGAAGGCCCCACCCTGATCGAGGCGATGCTCGGCCGCATGCGCGGCCACAGCGAGGGGGATGATTCTCTGAAGGTCGTCCCGCCCGACGAGCTCGCCGGCTACCTGGCCGCCGACCCGGTGCCGGCCTATGCGCGCCGCCTGGAAGAGGAGGGCGTGCTCGACGCCGCCACGCGGGAGCGCCTGGACGCGCGGATCGCCGAGCTGGTCGAGAAGGCCATCACGAGCGCCATCGAGGCGCCGCCCCCCGATCCGTCGGTCGCTTTCCGGCCGGCCTTCGCCCCGGTCGCCCCCACGGTCGAGAGGGAGGACCTGCCTCTCCACCCGGTACGGGGAGAGGGCCGGGGAGAGGGGGGACGGGATCAAAACCACCTACGTGGACGCCATCAATCAGGCGCTGCGCGAGGAGATGGAGCGCGACGAGTCGGTGGTCCTGTTCGGGCAGGACATCGGCGCCTTCGAAGGTCCCTTCCGCACCACCAGGGGCCTCCACGGCCGCTGGCCTCACCGGGTCCTCGACACGCCGATCGCCGAGAGCGGCACGATCGGCATCGCCATCGGCGCGGCGATCCTCGGCTACCGGCCGGTGGTCGAGATGCAGTTCGCCGACTTCGTCTCCTGCGGCTTCAACCAGCTCATCAACGTGGCCGCCAAGCTCTATTACCGCTGGCAGGTCCCCTGCCCGATCGTCATCCGCCTCCCTTCGGGCGGCGGCGTCGGAGCGGGTCCTTTCCATTCGCAGAACCCCGAGGGGTGGTTCGCGCAGCACGCCGGGATCAAGGTGGTCTGCCCGGCCACGGCGGTGGACGCCCGCGCTCTGCTCAAGGCCGCGATCCGCGATCCGAACCCGGTGATGTTCTTCGAGCACAAGTTCCTCTACCGGCGGATCAAGGAGGCGCTGCCGGCAGGAGACGAAGCCGGAGTGCTGGGCGAGGCGCGGGTGATGCGGCCGGGCCGGCAGCTCACGCTGATCGGTTATGGCGCCACGACCTGGACCTGCCTGGAGGCGGCCGAGACGCTGGCCGGCGAGGGGATCGAGGCCGAAGTGGTCGACCTGCGGACGCTGGTCCCATACGACGAGGAGACCGTCCTCGCCTCGGTGAAGAAGACGGGCCGCGCCCTGGTGGTCCACGAGGCGCCGTTGACCCTGGGCTTCGGGGCCGAGATCGCCGCCCGCCTCGCCGACGCCGCCTTCCCCTGGCTCGACGCCCCGGTCCGCCGCGTCACCTTCCCCGACCGGCCGGTGCCCTACGCAAGGGTGCTCGAGAACGCGTTGCAGCCGAGCCGGGAGAAGGTGGTGGCGGAGGCGCGGGCGCTGCTGAGGTTTTGACCTCGCCCCTCGCCCCGGGTTCACACCCTGGGCTACCGAATGGCGGTAGCCCCGGGTGTGAACCCGGGGCAGGGGGTGAGGTCTACTTCTTGAGCTTCTTTTCCAGCTCGGCCAGCCGCTTCTCCAGCTCCGCGAGCTTCTTCTCCAGCTCGGCTTCGCGCGGCGAGCGCATGCGGAACATCCGTGTACCGGGCGGCATCTCGCCCTTCGGCCCTGGCCCCGGTCCCGCCCCTGGTTCGACCTTCCATGCCATCGGCCCTTCGCCCATCTCGGGGATGCGGATCTGGAACGACTCTCCCTCCTCCCCGGACCGGATGAAGAGCGGCCCCATGTCGATCTCCGGCCGCTCACGCTCGGCGATCGTCAGGTTGAGCGTCTGCGCCTTGCCGTCGCGCCAGACCTCGAGCGGCACCTGCTCGCCGTCCTTGTACTCCCGCACCCGGGCCCGTATGTCCCAGCTCGACTCGAGGTCCTTGCCGTCAAGGCGGGCAATGATGTCGCCGACCTTGACCCCGGCCTTGTCCGCCGGGCTCCCCTCCGCGACGTGGGAGACCATCACCCCGGCGCCCTCCGGCACGCCGAAGTGGCTGCGGAAGCTCGGGCGTCAGGTCGGTGAGCCCCACGCCGAGAAAGCCGCGGCGCCTCAGCAGGCCGCCGCCCTCGAAGACCTGCTGTTTGCCGTCCTTGTCGACCACCACGATCCTGTGCTTCTCGACCTTCTTCTTCCTTGCCATCCTTCTCGACCCAGGTCTGCGCCTGGACGGCCGACCCGGCCAGGGTCAGCGACGCGGCGACCGCCAGGATGCGAACACACTTCGACTTGTCCATCATCTCCTCCTACGGGGCAACACCCCGGGTTCAGAACGTGTCGTAACGGTACGTGGCGGGCTGCAGCCCACGGTCCGGCCGGACCTCGCCCATGTTCACGATCAGATCCATCTCCTCGTTGCCGCCGAGGTAGTAGACCGGCGGGGCCGAGGACAGCTCCTGGAGCTCGCGCTCGATCCGGCTGTGCTCGGCGCGCAGCGCCTGCACCGCCCGCAGCGCCTCCGCCTGTGCCTCCTGGCGCTGCTCCTGGATCACGACTCCGGCGGTGACGACGAGCGCCAGGGACGCGGCGAGCGCCACCGGAACGAGCCGCGGATGCCACCGTCGGACCGGTGCCTGCGGCGGCTCGTCGATCCCATCGAGCCGGGCGAGGACGCGGGCGGTGAAGCCGCTCCGGGCGCGCTCGCGGGGCAGCTCCCGCAGGAGCTCGGTCATATCGGTCATGCGCTGGTCTTCCATGCTGCGATACCTCCGTTCCAATAGGGCTCGAGCGTCTGCCTCAGGTGTTGGCGTCCACGATGGATGCGCGACTTGATGGTCCCTTCCCGGCAGCTCAGCTCCTGCGCGATGTCCGCGTAGGACCAGCCCTCGATCTCGTGGAGCACGAGCGGCACCCGGTAGCGCAGCGGCAGCTTCGCGACCGCCCCCGCCACCTGCCGGTGCAGCTCCTGGAGGAGCAGCCCCGAAGGGGCCGACGGCTCGTCGTGGTCGCGCCGGCCGAGGAAGGGCAGGAGCAGCCGCAGCCGCTTCTCGCGCCGCTCTTCCGACCGCACCAGGTTGGTGGCGATGCGGAAGAGGAAGGCGCGCAGGAATCCCTGCTCGGTGTAGCCGGCGGCCGACCGGAAGAGGCGCAGGAAGGTCTCCTGGGCCAGGTCCTCGGCGCGGTCTCGGTTGCCGGTCAGGCGCGTGAGGTAGTTGACCACCGCGTCCTTGTGGCGCTCGACCAGGTCGGCGAACGCGTCCCGGTCCCCGGCCCGGACCTGTGCCATCAGCTCGGCGTCCGCCGGCAGCTCCTGCTCGATCGCTCGGGCTCCGCTCATCATCATCTCCAACCCACCATAACGCCGGTCCAACCGAAAGGTTCCAGGGTAGGATACGGCCTCCCGCCGCTGAAGGAGACCCCATGAGCAAGACCGCCGTTTTGGAGCCGCGTTTCGTCGAGATCATCGCCACCGAGGTGGGCTGCCGGACCCGGCAGGTCGAGGCCGCCGCCGAGCTGTTCGCCGAAGGGGCGACCGTGCCGTTCGTGGCCCGCTACCGCAAGGAGGCGACCGGCGGTCTCGAAGACCTCCAGCTCGAGATCCTCGCCAAGCGGCGGGAGTACTTCCTGGAGCTGACCGAACGGCGCGACGCCATCCTGGAGAGCATCCGCGAGCAGGGCAAGCTCACGGACGAGCTCGAAGCCGCGGTCCGCGCCGCCGTCACCAAGCAGGAGCTGGAGGACCTCTACCTCCCCTACAAGCCGAAGCGCCGCACCCGCGCCCAGATCGCGCGCGAAAAGGGGCTCGAGCCGCTCGCCGACGCCCTGCTCGCCGGCGCCCACGGCAGCGACCGGCCGGAGGAGCTGGCGCGGCCGTTCATCGACGCCGAAAAGGGCGTGGAGGATGCCGCCGCGGCCCTTGCCGGAGCGCGCGACATCCTGGCCGAGCGGCTGGCGGAGAACGCCGAGCAGCGGGCCGATCTGCGCCGTGTCCTGGCCGGCGAGGGCGTGCTCCGCTCCCGCGTCGTGCCCGGGAAGGAGACCGACCCCGAAGCGACGGTCTACCGCGACTGGTTCGAGCACGACGAGCCGGGCCGGGACATCCCCTCCCACCGCCTGCTCGCCATCCTGCGCGGCGAGCGCGAGGGCTTCCTCCTCTCCGATCTGAAGGTCGACGACGACCGCGAGGTCGAGCGCCTCGAACGCTCCTGGGGCGCGCCGCTCGACTCCCCCTGCGGCCGGCAGCTCGCCGAGGCCACGGCGGACAGCTACAAGCGCCTGCTCCGCCCGTCGATCACCAACGAGGTGCGCGGCGAGATGCGCGAGCGCGCGGAGGCCCAGGCGATCGCCGTCTTCCGCGCCAACCTGGAGGCCCTGCTGCTCCAGGCGCCGCTCGGCCAGGTGGCGGTCATGGGGCTCGACCCCGGCTTCCGCACCGGTTGCAAGCTGGCGGTCGTGGACAGCACCGGCCGGGTCGTCGCGACCGAGGTCATCCACGCCGTGCCGCCGCACGCCAACGAGGCCGGCGCCGCGGCCACGATCCTCAAGCTGGCCGAGCGGCACGGCGTGCGCGCCATCGCCGTCGGCAACGGCACGGCGGGCCGCGAGACCGAGGCCTTCGTCCGCAAGGTGGTGCAGGAGACCCCGTCGGAGACGCTGCAGAAGGCCGTCGTCGCCATCGTCCCCGAGACCGGCGCCTCGGTCTATTCGGCCTCGGGCGTGGCGCGCGAGGAGCTGCCGGGGCTCGATGTCTCGCTGCGCGGCGCGGTCTCGATCGCCCGCCGGCTCCAGGACCCGCTGGCCGAGTTGGTCAAGATCGAGCCGCGCTCGATGGGCGTCGGCCAGTACCAGCACGACGTCGACCAGCGGTCGCTCGAAAAGGAGCTGGATCTGGCGGTCGAAGGAGCGGTCAACCGGGTGGGCGTCGAGCTGAACACCGCCTCGGCGCCGCTGCTGCGGCGGGTCTCGGGCCTGTCGGAACGGCTTGCCCGCGCCGTGGTGGAGCACCGCGACTCCAAGGGCGCCTTCCCCTCGCGCCAGGCCCTGCGCCAGGTCACCGGCTTCGGACCCAAGACCTTCGAGCTCGCCGCCGGCTTCCTTCGCGTGCGCGGGAGCGAGAACCCTCTCGATACCACCGGGGTCCACCCCGAGCGCTACCCGGTCGTGCAGCAGATGGCGAAGGCCCTCGACGTGCCGCTCCCCGACCTGGTGGGCAACCGCGACCTCGTCGCCCGGCTCGACTTCGGCCGCTTCGCCGACGAGGAGCACGGTCTTGGCGCCTTCACCCTGGAAGACATCCGCACCGAGCTCCTGCGGCCGGGCCGCGATCCGCGCCCGGAGTTCAAGACCCCCGAATGGCGGCAGGACGTGACCTCGGTCGCCGACCTCCTGCCCGGCATGGTGCTCGAAGGGCGGGTCTCGAACGTCACCAACTTCGGCGCCTTCGTGGACGTCGGCGTCCACCGCGACGGCCTGGTGCACGTCTCCGAGCTGACCTGGCGCTGGGTGGCCGACCCCCGCGAGGCGGTCCAGGTGGGGCAGATCGTCAAGGTGAAGGTCCTGGAGGTGGACCGCGAGCGCGAGCGGATCAGCCTCTCGATCAAGGCCCTCCAGCAGCCGCCCGCGGCCGGCAGCGCCCAGGGGCGTCCGGAGAGGCAAGGCCGGCAGGAACGTCCCGATCGTCCAGAGCGGGCGCGCCGTCCCGAGCCGGCCAGGCCCGCCCCGGCAGCCAGGCCTATGGAGAAGCCGCAGCCGCAACCGTCCAAGCAGACGGCCACGATCGAGGATCTGATGAAGAAATTCAACCGGCCGAGCTGAGCGGCCCCTCCCCCGACCCCTCCCCCGCGCGTCCCCCATCCCGCCGCCCCGAGCGGGAGAGGGGCGCCACCACCCAGCCGATTCTCTCCTCCTACGGGTCGCTCACGGCGTTCCCCCTCTCAGGGGGAGAGGGCTCGGCCGCCGCACAACTTTCGAGACCCACTAAACAATTTTTCAGAAGAGTCCGTCTAACAGTACAACGGGGCCGAGAGCACAGGCGCCAGGAGGGGAGCGCGACCGCGTCCCCGCTCCGGCCCCTACTTTTTTCCTTCCGCTTTTTCCGGATTTCCAAATCTTCGACGATCCCGCCTCCTCTCCCGGCGGGCTGAAGCCGGGAGAGGAGAAGGTCCCTGGGGTGGGGTCCTAGGCGGCCATCTTGCGCAGGAAGTGCAAGGAGGCAACCGCCAGGAGGAGCATCAGGGTCATGAGGCCGATCTCCGAGGTGGTCGGGATGTCGATCAGGCCCGACACCACGAAGCTCGTCGGATCGTCCGCGCCGCCGACGGCCGGGTCGTCGGTGAGGACCGAAGACTCGTTGGTGCCGTTGCCGTCCGCGTCGAAGAGGACGGTGCCCTGGTTGGAGATCGTCTGTCCGTAGGTCCCGTCACCGATGAGGGCGTTGATGGTGATCGTCACCGTGCCGCCGTTGGCCGCGATGGTCCCGTTCCAGGTCACCGTGTTGGTCCCGACGTTGGCCACCGCCGTGCCGCTGGAGGCGGATGCGCTCACCAGCACGAGCTGCGCCGGCAGGACGTCGGTGAGCTCGTCGCCCGGGTTGTCCTGCTGGATGGACTGGCTCGGGTTGGAGATGATGACGGTGTAGGTCACGGCGCCGCCCGGCTGGAAGTCACCGGTGACGGTCTTCGTCCGCGTGCCCACTGCGCCCGGCGAGAGGACGACGAAGCTGGCGGAGTTCGTGGTGTCCGAATCCTCATTGACGCCATCGCCGTTCGGGTCGTGGTTGTAGCTGGCCGTGTTGGTCACGGTCTGGAAGGCCGTGCCGGCGTTGACCGTGGCGTTGATCGTGATGGTCACCGACCCGCCCGCCGGGACGCTCCCGTTCCAGGTCACCGTGTTGCCGGCGGTCGACGCGGTGCCGCTCGTCGCCGAGGCGCCGACCAGCGTGAGCTGGGCCGGCAGGACGTCGGTGAATTCGTCGCCCGGGTTGTTCTGCTGGTCGAAGGCGCTGCTGTTGCTGAGCGTCACGGTGTAGGTGATGGCGCCCCCTTCGACGAAGCTCCCGGTGACGCTCTTCGCGCTGGTGACGGTGGACGGAGAGAGCACGGTGGTCGTGGCGCTCGCCGTGTTGTTGGCCGTGTCGGGGTCGGCTTCGCCGGACGCCGCGGCCCCGTCGTTGGTGAGCGGCCCGGCGGTGTTGGGCGCGGTCACCGTGATCTGGAGCGTCGCCGAGGCGTCCGGGGCGAGGCTGGCCAGGTTCCACAGGCCGGTCGCCGGGTCGTAGACGCCCTGCGAGGCCGTGAAGGTCGTGGGGTTCAAGGCCGGGAAGGCGGGGAACGCCTCGGTCACGTCGAGGCTGTAGGCCGGGTCGTCCCCGTTGTTGGTGACGGTCAGGGTGTAGTCGACCGAGCCGCCGACCAGCACGGTCGGGGCGCTCACGGACATCGTGAGAGCCAGGTCCGACGTGTTCGGGGCCGAGACGACCACGCTCGCCTCGTTGTCCGACGGATCGGTATCGAGCGGCGTGCCCGCGGTGATGGTGGCGTGGTTGACGATCGGGTCGCTGGTGTCCACCGTCGCCACGATCTGCAGGCTGGCGCTCGCTGCATTGGCGAGCGCGCCCACCGTCCACAGGCCGAGGTTCGGGTCGTAGCTGCCGCCGCCGTTGTCCGAGACGTAGGTGAGGCCGGCCGGCAGGAAGTCGTCCACCACGATCCCGGCCGCCGCGGCCGGACCGTTGTTGGTCACGGTGAGGGTGAAGGTGACGTTGTCGCCGACGCCCGGGTTCGGCGGCGCGACCGACTTGGTGATCGCGAGGTCGGAGGTAGGCGTTCCCTCGAGCACCACCACCTCGGCCCGATTGCCTGTTCCGTTGTGATGGTGGAGCAGGAGCGCGCCCAGCGAGCCGTTGGTCGCCATGTTGGCGGTGTTCCAGGTCACCGGGATCGAGTCGCCGTTCAGGTCCTCCAGCAGGGTGCCGCCGCCGAAGTCGAGGCCCCGGGCGCTGCCGTTCCAGGCGAAGGGCCCCACGGCCTCGTCGAAGTGGAAGCCGTTGAACGTCTGGCACAGGGGAGCGAAGCCGGGGCAGGTCTCGATCCGGTACCGGAAGGGGGTGTTGACCGTGGCGAGGCCGAGCTGCGCCGGCGTCGCGCCGAAGAACATCACGTTGTTGTTGTGCAGCGCGCTGTCGATGGCTGTCGCGCTCAACCGGTTGACGAAGTTCGGGGTCGCCGCCGCGATGACGTTCGAGAAGAGGTTCGGCGGCGTGAAGACGGAGGCGACGAAGGTGTCGAGGTCGGACTGGCCCCCCTGCCCGAAGAAGACGCGCGCCAGGGTGCCCGACGTCGTGTTGAAGATGATCCGGTCGTAGGTCCCGTCCAGGTTGTTGTCGACGTAGATGTTGAACGACGTGTCGATGGGCGAGGACCAGTCGGCCCAGGTCGAAACGCCGAACCAGATCAGGTTGGCGTCCGCGGCCACGCCCGCGTACTGGAGGTCGGCGTAGGGCGGAGCGAACACCGGGTCGGTCGGCGAGACCACCTGGAGCTCGAAGGGGCTGACCAGGGAGACCTCGTCGTTGGGGAACGTGCCGGTGCAGGCCGGCCCGGCCCCGAGGGTGCCGGTGCACACGTGGGTGCCGGAGAGGGGGATCGTCGTCGAGCCCGAGCCCGCGCCGCCGGTCACGATCGTATCGGCGGCGGCCATCAGGGAGTCCGCCCGCGGCGCTACATAGACCGGCACCCGCATCTCGAGGATGCCGTCGCTGCTGAACGTCACATAGCCCGACTCTTCGGTGAGCCAGTGCCGGGGGATGAGCAGCCCGGCGAGGGACCCTGGGGCCGCCACCACCTGGGCCGTGGCGAGGATGGGATCCCGGAAGTGGTCCATCAGCGAGGCGTCGGCGTCCATCTGGACGTCGATCTCCACCGCGTCGCCCGCCGGCACGACGACGGAGCTCCCGCCCGGCAGGGAGAAGGAGACGCCCGGAGCGTCGAGGATGGTGTCGATCGCCAGGTCATAGGTCTGATCGGTCGAGCCCTGGTTGACCAGGCGCAGCTTCTTGATCCGCGTGACCAGCCCCAACACCTCCGTGTCGAAGGCGAGGCTCACCTGGCCGACGTCGTCGGCGTTGAAGGCGATCACCTGGCCGACGGCCGACTGCGAGGGGTCGACACGGCCGGCGCCGATGCGGCTCGGGTTGTGCCGCAGCCCGTTGCCGCCCGTCTGGGTGGTGATGTCGTGGGTGGCGTAGTTCATCGCCAGCGACTTGAGCTCCTCGATCGTCCAGGTCGGATGGAGCTGGCGCAGCAGCGCCATGATGCCTGCGACGTGCGGCGAGGCCATCGAGGTCCCCTGGAGGCCCAGCGGCTGGCTGTTGGGGATGAACCCGGTGGCATTGGCGAGCAGGCAGCCGGCCGACGGGGCGACGCCCGTGCAGGTGTTCCCCGTCTGCACCGAGGTGATGTTGAGGCCCGGAGCCGTGATGTCCGGCTTCAGGCGCACCGGCGACGAGGCGCGGCGGGGGCCGCGGGACGAGAACGCGGCCACCGTGTCCGACGCCGGGAAGAGCGTGGCATTGAGGGTCGCGATGTTGGCCTTGAACGTGTTGCCGTCCGCCAGGCTGACGCTGACCGCCGGGATGATGATCGTCGGGTCCACGCCCACCATGTTGAGCACGCCCGCGACGTTGTTGGCCACGATCACGCCGATCGCTCCGGCGTCCTGGGCGTTCTTCACCTTGATGGCGAAGCCGCAGGTGCCGCGGTCGACCAGGGCGATGTTGCCGCCGACCGCCCCGGCGTTGGTCAGGGGCGAGCAGGCGTCCGTGGTCAGCGGGCCGGCGCCGTCCGCCGGGTCGAGGCCGATGACGACGTTGCCGGTCACTCCGCCGATCGGCGGGATCGCACCGAACAGGGCCGGTCCGCCGTTGTAGAAGCCTGAGATGCCGCCCGGGACGTTGACCCGGACGAGCAGGCCGGCCACGTTGTTGTCGGCCGAGGCCGCCGTCGCGATCACCCGGCTGCCGGAGCCCGGCGCCCCCGAGATGAAGAAGGTGTCGCCGTTGTTGCCGGCCGAGGTCACCACGATCACCCCGGCGAGAACGGCGTTGTCCGACGCCACCGCCGAAGCGGACGTCACGCTGCCGAAGGGCGAGCCCAGCGACATGTTGATGACGTCCAGGTGGTCCGAAAAGTCGTCGTCGTTGTTCGGGTCGATCGCCCAGTCGATCGCCGGCACGGTCAGGTTCGTGCCGCCGCCGCAGCCGAAGACGCGCAGGGCGTAGAGCAGCGCCCTGGGCGCCGTGCCGGGGCCGATGCGCAGGTCCCGGAGCGGCGCGGCCGGCGTATAGGGGCCGGCGTACGGCGTGCCGTCCACATTGACCCCCACGCCAGCCGCCGTGCCGGCGACGTGCGAGCCGTGGCCGTTGCAGTCCATCGGATCGGGGTCGGGCGTCGGCACGCCGCCGGTGTAGTTGTCGCCGGCAAAGTCGTGTCCGCCCACTACCTTGGCGGTCGGGAAATAGGCGTCCGGAGCGACCGTCCGGTTGTTCGCCTGATAGTCGGCGAGGACGCCGTTGCCGCCGAAGTCGGCGTGCTGATAGTCGATCCCGGTGTCGATGATGCCGATCGTGATCCCGGTGCCGTCCGCGTTGAGGCCGAGGCCCAGCGTGTCGGCCCAGAGGTTCGGCGTGCCGAGGAAGGGCACGCTCGTCCCGTTGGTCGGGTACTCGTCGACGAGGAGGTGGATCCGCTTGACGCCGGGCAGCCGTGCGAGGTCCCGCAAGCTCTCCGAATCCATGATGAAGGCCATGCCGTTGAGCGCCCGGCTCACCCGGAAGATCTCCTGTGGCTGGCTGCGCAAGGAGGAGAGGGCGCTCTCGAACCGGCGCTGCGCCGACTCGATCTTCCGCATCTGGCTCCGCGCCGCGGCGACCGCGGCCGCGTGCGACGTCGGAGCGTTGCGGAGCATGTTGCCGTACACAACCGCCGCCGGAGCGTCGGCCAGCTCGACCAGGACCTTGACCGGACCCGCCTCCGCCGAGGTCTCCACCATTCCGGGCTCGGGCGCCTTGGGCCGCCGCCGGAACATTGAGCCCACATCAGGGACAGGAGCACCGGCAGAGCCAGCCGGCGCGAGAGACCACACAGCCATGATGACATGGAAACCACCCCTTCTGAAGAAATTAAATCCCGACTCAACAAATACGAGGATTCAGATCCTCGATCCTAAGCTAATTGGCGGCAGAGTCAATAGATAGAGACGATCTTTGTCTCAACCCAAATGCAGAGAGCCGTGTCTATAAGAGTAGGGGACCGGCTTCCTCGCCTCGAAGGGGTGCCTTCTCCTTCACCGGTCCCCGCTTTTTTCCGACGCCGATCCCGCGACCCGGCCGCCGCGGGCCTATATAAATAAGGTTGGGGCACCCCCGCGGGTTGGACCGGGTTTGCGGCGCTAGAGGTAACGCGACGGCTGTGGTCCCGTGCGAGGGGCCCTGGCATTCGTGGTGGCGGGGGCCATGAGACGCCCTGACCGCGGTGGTGCGTCTCTACAAAGCCCGGTGCGCCGACCTCACCTCCGGCTTCCAGTCCGGCAGGTCGAAGAACGACGCCTCGTCCGCCAGCCGCAGGCCGGGAATCCACTCGTCGAGCTCGCCGGGCTCGAACCGGCAGAGGCTGATCGCGTGCCAGAACCCCCCGGCCGGCACCCCGCCGAGCTTGTACCGGCCATCCGGAGAGAACGCCACCCACCCTTCAGGAAGGGGAAGGAGAACCGCCAGGCACCGGCCGGTCGCCACGTCCCAGAGTCGGACGGTGTTGTCGTCGGAGCCGCTGGCGAGAGTCTTTCCGTCCGGGCTGAAGGCCACGCTCAAGACCCCGTTTTGGTGTCCCGTCAAGGCTCTGATTTCGCTGCCGCTGTCGACCTGCCAGAGTCGGACGGTGTTGTCGTCGGAGCCGCTGGCGAGAGTCTTTCCGTCCGGGCTGAAGGCCACGCTCCTGACCCCGTTTTGGTGTCCCGTCAAGGCTCTGATTTCGCTGCCGCTGTCGACCTGCCAGAGTCGGACGGTTTTGTCGTAGGAGCCGCTGGCGAGAGTCTTTCCGTCCGGGCTGAAGGCCACGCT
>CAWJGT010000018.1:0-47695 GCA_963842525.1 uncultured Holophagales bacterium | reverse complement strand
CAGATGGTTTGCGCTCCACGCCATAGTGACAATAAGGTACAGAGCGATCTATGGACTTTTGCCTAACCCTCTTGAGACTAAAAATGCGTGTGAGGCTATGTTGACGGAGTTGGATAAGCTAATACCCTTCTTGGAGGAGGCTCTTCAGCTGGCGCATGAAGTCGTTCTCCTAGAAAGGACACCTGCTCTGCGAGACACCTTGTACGATTCGAGCGAGCTACTCGGAGAACTGTATTCGCTATTGTATGCTCAGCTAACAATAATTCGAAGCAACCTGGGCCTAGTTGAGCAAATTAACGGTTTAAGCAGTCAGTTTCGGAAAGATTTTGCCGGGGACGAGGGGAATGCGTTGGGGGAGCAAATTTCCTCCCTTAAGGAAAGAATATACACGGCGCACACGGGATTCCTGACAGATGTAGCTGCAGCAAACAAGGGAATCGCAGAGACCCTTGCAAGGTTATCGCAGAACATAAAAAGACTCATGGGCGTCTTGCCCCACAGATTTAAGCGATGGCCAAAAGAGGCTGAATTTTGAGCGGCATAACCCTGCGGCTCGAGTCGGACTGCCCAATCGGTGGCGCGAGATGCTGAAGCCTTTGAGGCGGATTCGGGTCTGTCAGGCGAATAGAGGGAACCTCTTCTGCGCTTCCAATCGCTACGGACTGACCTTCAGGACTTTGAAACGACAGGCAGTCGCTGATTTCCCAATAGGTGCCACCGCCCGATTCTGGAAGCGTACGGACTTTGCCCCCGCGGCGCGATGCTCTACCGCACAGTCGACTACGATCACGCCGCCCTGGGCCGTGCAGGGGCCGGGCTTTGCCGCCGGGCAGAAAGCTGCCGGTGCTGCCGCCGCAGGTGCTCGGGCAGCGCAGGACGCCCGGCGCGTCGAGATTATTCATGCCCCGCAGCTCAAAATGGCCATTCTCGCCTGTGCTGGACTCGGCGTAGATATTATCAAGCGACATCACGTGGAAGCGCGGTCGTGTTTTGCCAGAACGATCCGCATGCGGGTCATCATGGATGTTCAGCAGCATCTCGCCCGATGCGATCTGGATGGCGCGTTTGTTCATCAAGCCAGCGGGCTGCGGCCGGCGTGAACCGCGGACTCCAGGAGCCTTCATGGCAAGCGGCAGGATGATCTTTTGCAACGCTTCGCACTCGCGCGCCGCGCGTGTGCCGACCCACGGCGGCGCACCCAGAGCCACGGGCACCAAAACGCCGCGCCGGAGCCGCGCGGGAGGCGTATCAAGCGACAGCGACCCGCAGACGGATTCGTAGCGCACCCCTTGCACGCCAGGTACTGGCCATTGGGCGAGGCGGAGAGATTCGTAATCCGCCGTCCAAGCGAGCCGAAGCAACAGAAGTGGAAACTGGGCATGACGACCTCCCGCCCGCAGGTGTCTCGGCAGGACCCTCGAGGCCGGGGCCCGCCTGAACGCTGTGTGTAGAATGGTGCTCTCGGCCGCGGCGGGCGAGAAGCTTACTCGCCCACTTTCGTCAACGCTTCGTCCATCAATGCCGGTTTCAGGCGCAGCCCGGCCTCGCGAAGCGTCTTGATGACAGGTCTTGCTGCGCTGATGACGCCGCGATCGCGGCGGAAACGACAACGCCCAAAGTCCCTACGATGGAAAGGCCCAGACTGCATGCGCAGCGACGTGCCGCCAGATCATTCAAGACGACCTCCGATCCTGGCCGTTAAGTCCGTGGGCCAAGAACTTGGGATTGCCAGCCCCCAAGTTCCAGAAGCCGATCGGATCGGGAACCGGTCGAATCTGAATTTGAAGTATCGAGGGGAGTCCTTCTCTGGTGGGCCGTCCCGTCGCGATGGACCCTGCTTGGATCTCCCGGATCACGGCCTCTGGTACGACAAGGAGCTTTGCGAGGGAAGCCGGAGATGAGACGCTCGATGGGCGAGGAGAATGAACGGCAAAGCGTTGACGACCAGGGCCTTATCCACGCGCCAGGACCTCGTCGAGATCCTCCAGCGTCTCCTGGCAAGCCGAGACGCCGCTCGCCGACAGGGCATGGATGAGACCCGGCCCAACTTCACGCCCGCGAACCCCGCAGCACGACCCTGGGAGACACGACCCTGGGCATGCCAGATGACCGCTGCCGCCAAGCGCATCTCCTGGACAACCTCCTCCGGAGATCTCCGCAAGGTCGCAAAAACGTGGAGTCGAATTCCACTTGGACGCGCGTCATCGTTGGCCTCCCCTTTGGTGCATCGGCCTCAATGCATTATAAGCGGCTTGAGGCGAAACGGGCACGACCTGAGGGCACCTTCCCGAAACAACCACGGCCACCCATAGTAGAGATAAAGGCGGCCGTGGTCTTTTCTCACGCCCCCGCGGCCTTCACCTCCCTCCCCAGGATGTCCCCGACCTCTTCCTGGGTTGCGGAGCCGGCGACATCGAGGAGGGTGGCGAAGTGCTCGGCGGTTGGGCGGCGCAGGCCAGGACGTGGCAGGCGAAGATCCATTTGGGATCGTAGGAGCGCACGTGCCCGATCACGGCCCCATCCCGCTCCACCGCATAGCCGCCGCCCGGCCGCGAAGCGTCCACTTCCTGCAGCCGGTAGTAGCGCGCGCGCCGCAGGGCCGCCCGGGCTGTCAGCGCCAGCCGGGCGTCTTCGTGGCTCTTGAAGACCCCCTCCGGCCCGTCGCCCGCCTCGGGGCTCTGCCAGGGGCGGAAGAGCCCGAAGCCGTCTCCGATCTCCCGGATCACGAACGGCCCCGTGTCCTCGCCGGCCCAGGGCGCGTCCGGCTCGTTCCTCTCGCGAAGGAAGGCCAGGTACTCCGGCGAAAAGGCGCTGCTCGGCATCGATGCTCGATCCATGGAATTCCTCCTCCCGCCGGACCGCCTGAGGTCTTTCCCCGGTCGTCCCGGCACGGTTTAAAGTTTCCCTCGCCCGCAACAGCGCGGCTTCCTTGCTGTTTCTACATCAGAGGATTGGACGCCGTGAAGATGCATCTTTGGGGACAAACCTGCTGTCTTTGAGAGACTGAGGTAGACTACCCCCTATGAACAAAGACATGGACGAGGTACGGCGCACTCTCGATGTACTAAGGACGCTCAGTCGGATGATGGGGATCTCCAACCGCGAGGTTGAACGGCGTCTGGTCTCCTCCGAGCTTCCTGACCCGGTTGTACAGCGGGCAGGTGGAGGCCAAGCTGGAGGTGGTGCTGGGGATCGCGCGGGCGATCGGTCTCGAGTCTCCCAGCTCTTCAGCTCCTCTATCCCGAGCGGCCTGTTCCGGAGCGATGGAGCCCCGCGGCCCAGAGGATCCGCGCCATGCTGGAGGGCCTGATCCGCCGAGGGTCCAGGCCGGCGCGGTCCCGGGGCCGCAGCCCCGCGAGGAGAGGGCGGCGGCGGCGACGGCCGCCGCCGATACCGAGGCGGTGAAAAGCGCGGTGCGCGAGGTGATGGCGGAGATCCTGGACAAGCGGGACAAGCCGAAGGCCAAGAGCGGCGGTTGAGCCGGCCTACCTGAACCCGTGCTCGGCCGCCTTCTTGCGGATGTACAAGACCGCGTTTTCCATGATCTCCACGGTCACCAGCCGCAGCCGGAAGGCTTCTTCGAGGGCGGCCACACAGTTCAGGATCTCGCGCCGGATGTTCAGGGACACGAAGACCGCCGCGGCCCCGAGGACCTCCTGCTCCGCCTCGTCGATCCGGTGCTGGCGCAGGAGGGCCAGGCCGACTCAAGGGCGGCGAGGGCGGAGGCGAAGCCCAGCCCCAAGGCGTCGAGATCGTTCTTGACCTCACGAAGGATTACCTCAGCGGCAACGAACTTCCCCAGGCCATAGTAGATCTGGCCCTCGATGCCCTGGATCTTCACCTGGTTGACCCGGCCCGCACGGAGGAAGCGGGGCCGGCTCTTGAAGAGGAGCTTCCTGGCCTCCCGGAAACGGCCCAGCTCGGTCAGGAACATGAGCTGATTCTGGAGGGCTGTGGTCATCAGTGCGGACTGACGTTCCGGATCGATGCGGTCAAGTGCCTGCTGGTTCAGGCTCAGGGCTTCCTCGGCCTTGCCCGAGTAGAATGTATAGAGAGCCGTGGTGACCAGAGTGCGGACGGCGAGATGCTCTTCGCCCTCTTGCTGGTAGAGGGCCGCGACGGTCCTCAGCGTGTCGTGGGCCAGCGGGACCTCTCGAATGGTTCCATAGAACGAGGCCTGGAGATCGAGAAGGCGAGCCTTCAGCAGCCGGTTCCCGGTGCCTTGCCTGGCGAGCGCGAACGCCTGGCCGAAGGCTCCTTCCGCCGACTGGGCTCGTCCGCGGCGCGGTAGGCGTTGCCGAGCTTCTCCCCAGGCCCGCGCCTGGTAGTCCGCAACCTCCCGGACCCCAAGGACCAGCGGGTCGAGGCTCTTCGCGATTTCGACGGCGCTCCTGGCCAGGTGGTACATCTCCTGCGGGTTGTCGAAGCGGACGGACCAGCTCCGGGCGAGGAGCGCCTCGTAGACGCCGAGGCCCTCCACGTCGATATCGGCCTCCAGCGTGAGGACGAGGATGCCGCGGCCCGAGGCGAGGAGGGGGAGGGCTCTGGAGAACTGTTCCCGGTCTTCGGGCAGGAGGGCATCGGCCCGCAGGGCGGCTGGAAGCGCGATCTAGGGCGGAGTCGTACGCGGCGTCCTGCTCGGGCGTGGGCGGCTCGAACGAAACCGGCCGGAGACAACCCCGCCAGACGGCGTCGCAGCATGTCTCGCAGCCCTGGAGGAAGTGGGTGAGGAGCACCCGCCCCCTCTCGGACGCAAGAGGACTGCTGAGCCCCTCAAGAGTGATGCACACTCGCGTGTCTCCTTTTAGGCGCCGCCATTCTCGCACAAGCGAGGCCCGGGGCGGCGTGCCGCCCCAGGCCCGGGTAAGGCCTAGCCGTTTGGATCGGCCCCGAATCCCTGGTCGCCCGGATCTCCTGCCGTCGAGCTGTCCGGGCACGCAGAGCCGTCCGGGTTGGTGCACGGCCCCTGGTTCCACGGTGTCAGGCTGCCGCTCCACGACCAGAGCTGGGACACGCCGCTCCGCCAGGCTTGGGTGAGCCACTGCAGGACATCCGAGGGGTCCTGGAAGCCCCGGCCTTCCGCCCGAACGGGCCCGGCGAAAGTGAGGGCTGCGGCCAGGATTCCAGCGCCGACGAGACGACCGACGATTCGCTGAGACATCAGATCCTCCCTCCCACGAAGCGCAGCCGAGCCTCCGTGGCCCGGCGGTCCGTAGGCAACAGAGACTCAGTGTCGCAGGGCTTCAACCTCGTGTCCGGGGGATTGTCCCACGCCTGCGCTCCCTCGGGCCAGCCGACGTTCAGGCTCTGGTCCAGAGTAGACGCAAGGACTTTCTTGGATCATCCGCAGATTCTTCGATGCGATTCGAGCATCAAATGTGTTGACAAAGAGGAAGGGCTCGCCTAGTCTCTGCCTTGCCGGTGCCAATGAAGGTGCCGGGTGCTTGCGCCAAGGAGGTTCGAGATGAAAGCAGAACAGGTGTGTCAGAAGCCGTCCCCCAATCCTCTCGGTTTGAAGGCCGAGAGGGTGCAGGAGGCGCTCGCCGCGATTGGGGAGACCCATGGCCGGCTGAAGGCCGAGCGGGTGCAGGAGCTGCTGGAGGCCGGCTGGAGCCTGACGCAGGGCGGTCAGGTGATACGGCGGCTCCGCGAGTTCCCGGAGGCGCGAGTGGCTTCGGCCTACTCGGGCTATGTCTCGGAGCTCGCGTCCGCGCTGCGGCTGCCGGTCCATGTGCAGCTTTCCGGCAAGCAGCTCGCGGTCGTGCTCCGGGTGTTTTCGCGGCGCGATCCGCGGCTGGTGGATGGCCTGATCGCCTTTGCCGGCGGGCTGGGCTGAGGGAGGAGGACACCGGAGTCGCCTGCAACGACCCCGGCGTCCGCTTCACGGACGTGAGACAGCCTGTAGTCTAACCTACCCCCCCTGGGGGGTGCAAACGCGCCTCCCAGGGGGCCTTTCCCGGGGAATTGGGAACGAGGCCTTCCCGTCAGTCCCCCCGGTTGCCGGGCGGCTGTCGAGACACCCTCCAGGCCGGATGTGGCACTTACTCTTGTGGCGGGTTTTTTGAGGAGGACACGATGCCCGAGGTGCTGAACGAACGGATCTCCAAGCTGTCGCGGGAGGAGCGCGCTCTGCTCTTCCAGCGGCTGCGGGAGAAGCGCGGGAGCGAGCCTGCGGGCGGCGATCGGGGCTATCGGATCACGCCCCGTATCCGGCCGGCTTCCATTCCGCTGTCGTTTGCCCAGCAGCGGCTCTGGTTCCTGGACCAGCTCGATCCGGGCCAGTCGACCTACAACCTGCCGGTCAGCTTCCGCATTACCGGTCCGCTGCGGCCGGCGGCCCTGGCCGCGGCGCTCCAGGCCGTCTCCGACCGCCACGAGTCGCTCCGCACCACGTTCCGGGACGAGGACGGGAAACCGGTCCAGGTGATCGCGCCCCGCCTCGCCTTCGCGCTGCCGCTGGTCGACCTGGCGGCTCTTCCTTCAGGCGTCCGGGACGCCGAGCTCCAGCGCCTTCTGCTGGCCGACGCCAAGCGGCCGTACGACCTCGCCGTGGGGCCTCTGGTGCGCTCGACGCTGGTGCGGCTCGGCCGCGAGGACCATGCCCTGCTGATCGGCATGCACCACATCGTGAGCGACGGCTGGTCTATGGGCGTTCTGGTGAGCGAGATGACGGAGCTCTACGCCGCAGCCGCCGAAGGGAGGCCGGCCGAGCTGCGGGTACTGCCCATCCAGTACGCTGATTTCGCACTGTGGCAGCGCAAGTGGCTCCAGGGCGAGGTGGTCGAAAAGCAGCTCGGCTATTGGAAGGAGCAGCTTGCGGGCGCGCCCGAGGCGCTGCGGCTGCCGGCCGACTTCCCGCCGCCGGCCGTCCCTACGCCGGCCGGCGGCCGCAGCCGGCTCCGCGTCGGCGGCGATGTCATGGAGCCGTTGCAGGCCCTCGCCCGCGAGGAGAGAACGACGCTGTTCGTCGTCCTCCTGGCCGCCTTCGGCCTGCTCCTCTCCCGCTGGTGCGGCGAGGAGGACGTGCCGGTCGGCACGGTCGTGGCCAACCGGACCCACGCCGAGACCTCCGGCCTGATCGGTTTCTTCATCAACACGCTGGTGCTGCGCCTCGACCTGTCGGGCGATCCCGGTTTCCGCGAGCTGCTGCGGCAGGCGCGGGGTGTGGCGCTCGGCGCCTACGCCCACCAGGACCTCCCGTTCGAGAGGCTCCTCGAGGAGCTGCGGCCCGACCGCACCGCGCGTTCGCCTCTGTTCCAGGCGATGCTCGTGCTGCAGAACATGCCTGGGTCGCGGTTGCACGCGGCCGGTCTCCTCTTCGAGTCGCTGCCGGTCTACTCGGGGACGGCCAAGTTCGAGCTCAGCGCCACCGCGATCGAGGAACCCTGGGGCCTGCTGGTCGATCTGGAGTACAGCCGCGACCTGTTCACGGCGAGCACGATCGCGCGGATGGGGGACAGTTTTGCCGCCCTGCTCGGGGAGATCGCCGCCGATCCGGAGCGGCGCCTGTCGGAGCTGCCCCTGCTGAGCGCTGCGGAGCGCCGCCAGATCCTCGACGAGTCGGGTGCGGAGCCGTCGGAGGCGCCGCTCGGCACGCCGGTCCATCGCCTCTTCGAGGAGCAGGCGCGGCGGACGCCGCTACGGACCGCGCTGGTGGCGAGCGACGGGCTGGAGGTGACCTTCGCGGAGCTCAATGCGCGGGCCAACTGCCTGGCCCGCCACCTGAGGCGCCTTCTGGGCGGGAAGCCGGAGGGCCTGCGCCCCGAGGCCCTCGTGGGGGTGGCCCTGGAGCGCTCGACCGCCCTGGTCGAGTCCTTCCTCGCAGTCCTCAAGGCGGGCGGAGCCTATGTGCCGCTCGATCCCAACTGGCCGCGCGAGCGCGTCGACGAGCTGGTGCGCGAGGCCGGCATCCCGCTGGTGATCACGGAGCGGCGCTGGCTGGAGCGCCTGCCGGAGCTGCCGGCGCCGCTCCTGCTCGACGAGGACGAGGGGATCTGCGCGAGCCCTGTTCCCTCACCCCCGACCCCTCTCCCATCCGCACTCACACCCGCCCGGGCGAGGGGAGCCTCCACCGGGACGCTTTCTGACAGTGCATTTTCTCCCCTCTCCCGGGGGAAGGGAGTGCGGATGGGAGAGGGGTCGGGGGTGAGGGTCCAAGGCGACGTCGGCAGCAGAATTTTCCAAACACCCTCTCAGGCGGAGACCGACCTGCCGGGTCCGGACGTCGGCCGTCTGGCCTATGCGATGTTCACTTCCGGCTCGACCGGGCGGCCCAAGACGGTGGGGATCGACCACGACGGCATCGTGCGGCTGGTGCGGGGCGCCGACTACGCGGATTTCGGGCCGGAGGAGGTGATCCTGCAGCTCTCGGCGCCGGCTTTCGACGTCGCCACGGTCGAGATCTGGGGCGCGCTGCTCAACGGTGGCCGCCTGGTCCTCCCCCCGCCGGAGGCGCCGTCGCTCGAAGAGCTCGACGCGATTCTGGCGCGGCACGGCGTGACCATGCTCTGGCTGACCGCCGGCCTGTTCCACCGCGTGGCCGAGGGCCGGATCGAATCCCTGCGCGGTGTGCGCCAGCTCCTCGCGGGAGGCGACGTCCTGTCGCGCGAGGCGGTGAACCGGGTGCTCGCGGAGCTGCCCGGCTGCCGGATGATCGACGGCTACGGCCCGACGGAGAACACGACCTACACCTGCTGCCACACGGTGCGGGAGCCGATCCCGCCGGGCCGGTCGGTGCCGATCGGCCGGCCGATCGCCGGCACCTGGATCTACATCGTCGACCGCTGGCTGCAGCCGGTCCCCCCGGGGGCTCCGGGCGAGCTGCTCGCCGGCGGCCCGGGGCTGGCGCGCGGCTACCTGGGCCGGCCGGACCTGACCGCCGAGAGGTTCGTGCCGAGCCCGTTCGCGGGGGAGAGCGACGCGCCGGGTGAGCGCCTCTACCGCACGGGCGACCTGGTGCGGCGGCGGCCCGGCGGGCCGGTCGAGTTCCTGGGGCGGATCGACCAGCAGGTCAAGGTGCGCGGCTTCCGCGTCGAGCCGGCGGAGGTCGAAGCGGCCCTGGCCTCCCATCCCGAGGTCGGCGAGGCCGTGGTGGCGGTGCCCAGGGACCGCCGCGGCGAGGCGAGCCTGGTCGCCCTGGTCGTGCCCCGGCGGAGCGCGGGGGTCCCCACCTGGCCCGCCCTCCGCGCCTTCCTGCGCGAGCGGCTGCCCGAGCCGATGATCCCCGCGGTGGGCCTGCTGCTCGACGCGCTGCCCCTGACCCCGCATGACAAGGTGGACCGGCAGGCCCTCGCCCGCCTGGGCGTCCAGGCGCTGGAGGAGCGGCTGGACCTCGCCGGTCCCGATCGGCACTATGTGCCGCCGCGGACCGCGGTCGAGGAGCTTCTGGCCGGCTTCTGGGCCGAGGTGCTCGGGCTGGGTGATCAGGAGGGGGGGCAGCGGGTTGGCGCGGACGACAACTTCTTCGAGCTGGGCGGGCACTCGCTGCTGGCCACCCAGCTCATCTCCCGGGTGCGCGGAACGTTCCAGGCGGAGCTGCCCCTGCGCGCTCTCTTCGAATCGCCCACGGTCTCCGCCTTTGCGCGGCAGGTGCTGGCGCGCGAGGCCACGCCCGGGCGCAGCGAGTCCGTCGCTCGCGTGCTGCTGCGCCTGCGCGGCATGTCGGGCGCGGAGAAGGAGGCGGCGCTGGCGCGCCGGAAGATGCCGGAGGAGCGGCCCTCATGAGTGACATGGGGAGCCTGGAAGGCATTGCCATCGTCGGCATGGCGGGCCGCTTTCCGCGCGCCAGGGACGTCGAGGAGCTGTGGCGGAACCTGCGGGACGGCGTCGACTGCGTCTCCTATTTTGCCGACGACGAGCTGGAGGTCCCGGTGCCGCCCGAGGTGCTGGCCAACCCGAGCTATGTCAAGGCGCGCGGGGTCCTGGAGGACGCCGACCTGTTCGACGCGGGGTTTTTCGACATCGCGCCGCGCCAGGCCGAGCTGATGGACCCGCAGAACCGGCTCTTCCTGGAGCATGCCTGGCATGCCCTGGAGGATGCCGGCTACGATCCGGCCCGCTTCCCCGGGCCGATCGGCGTCTTCGGCGGCGTGACCCTGAGCAGCTATTTCCTGAGCAACCTGCTGAGCAACCCGGAGCTGCTGCGGACGGTGGGCACCTACCAGGTGGCGATCGGCAGCGACCGCGACTACCTGACCACGTTCGTCTCCTACAAGCTGGACCTGCGGGGGCCGAGCCTCGACGTGCAGACCGCCTGCTCGACGTCGCTGGTCGCCACGGTCCTGGCGTGCCAGAGCCTGCTCTCGTACCAGTGCGACCTGGCGCTCGCCGGCGGTGTGTCGATCAAGGTGCCGCAGAAATCCGGCTATCTCTACACGCCGGGCGGGCTCGATTCGCTGCGCGGACAGTGCCGCTCGTTCGACGCCGAGGCGGACGGCTCGGTCTACGGCAGCGGCGTCGGCGTGGTGGCGCTCCGGCGCCTGGAGGACGCGCTGGCCGACGGCGACGAGATCTGGGCCGTCATCCGCGGTGGCGCGCTCAACAACGACGGCGCGGCGCGGGTCGGCTTCACGGCCCCGGGCGTGGACGGCCAGGCCGAGGTGATCACCACCGCCCAGGCGCTCGCCGGCATCGACCCCGAGACGATCGGCTATGTCGAGTGCCACGGCTCCGGCACGGCCCTGGGCGATCCGATCGAGGTCGCGGCGCTCACCAAGGCTTTCCGCGCCGGTGGTGGCCGCCGTCAGCAGTACTGCGCCATCGGATCGGTCAAGTCGAGCCTCGGCCACTGCGCCGCCGCCGCGGGCGTGGCCGGCCTGATGAAGACGGCGCTGGCGCTGCGCCACCGGCAGATCCCGCCCAGCCTGCACTTCGAGCGGCCGAACCCGGCGATCGATTTCGCGAGCAGCCCTTTCTACGTTGCCAATCGGCTGACCGAATGGACGTCGGATGGCGGTCCCCGCCGGGCCGGCGTGAGCTCTTCGGCATGGGCGGTACCAATGCGCACGTGGTGCTGGAAGAGGCCCCGGAGCAGGAGCCGTCGGAAATGTCTTCCGGGTCACGCCCCTGGCAGCTCCTGGTGCTCTCGGCGCGTGGCGAGGGGACGCTGGAGGCGGCGACCGACCGCTTGGCCGCCGACCTTGCGGAGCATCCCGAGAGGCCGCTCGCCGACGTCTCCTACACCCTCCAGATGGGCCGCCGCGCCTTCGCGCACCGCCGGGTCCTGGTCTGCCGCGACGCCGGGGAGGCGCAGCGGATGCTCGCCGGGCGGGACCCGCGGCGGCTCCTGAGCGCAGTCAGCGAGGGCTCTCGCCCGGTCGCATTCCTGCTGCCCGGCGTTGGCGATCACTACGCCGGGATGGCCCACGGTCTCTACGAGGCGGAGCCGACCTTCCGTGAGCATCTGGACCGCTGCGCCGAGCTGCTCGCGCCGCGGCTGGGGTGTGACCTGCGGGAGGTGATCTGGCCGGCGGGACCTCACCCCCTGTCCCCCTCTCCCATCTCCCTTCCACCCCCCGCCGGGAGAGGGGGGACGCATGCGGAGCCGTTCCGCGAGCCCGCCACGGAGGTCTCCGCCCGCGCCGCCACCGAATTTTCCGGAGCGGGCCCGGACCTGCGGCGGATGCTCGGCCGCGGGCCTCAGGCGGGGAGCGAGGTGTCTCCCCTCCACCGCACCCTCTACGCCCAGCCGGCGGTCTTCGCGATCGAATACGCCCTGGCGCAGCTCTGGATGGAATGGGGCGTGCGCCCCGCGGCGCTGCTCGGCTACAGCCTGGGGGAGTACACCGCCGCCTGCCTGGCCGGCGTCTTGTCTCTGGAGGACGCCTTGCTCCTTGTGGCCGAGCGTGCGCGGCTGATCGACGGCCTGCCCGCCGGCGCCATGCTGGCGGTCCCCCTGTCTGAAGCGGAGGCGCGGGCGCGGCTTGCCGGCACCGGCCTCGACCTTTGCGCGGTCAATTCTCCGTCCGTCTGCGTCATTGGCGGGCCCGAGGGCGAAGTGGCCGCGCTGGCGGAACGGCTGGCCGCCGAAGGGATTCCGGCCCGGCGCCTGCCGACCACGCACGCCTTTCACACCCGCATGATGGAGCCGGTCGCGGCGGCCCTCACCCGCCTGGCCCGCGGCGTCAAGCTTGCGCCGCCGCAGATCCCCCTGGTCTCGAACGTGACCGGCACGTGGATCACGCCGGCCGAGGCCATCGATCCGGCCTACTGGGCGCGCCATCTCCTCCAGCCGGTGCGCTTCGGCGCCGGCGTCGGCACCCTGTGGAGTGAGCCGTCGCGGGTCCTTCTGGAGGTCGGCCCGGGCTTCGGGCTCTCGACTCTGGCGTTGCAGCAGCCGGCCGCCGGGGAGGGGGGTGAGGACCGGGTGGCCCTGCCGTCGCTGCGCAACCAGCACGACCCGCAGCCGGACCAGGCGTTCCTGCTGGGCACCCTCGGCAAGCTCTGGCTCGCCGGTGTGGAGGTGGACTGGGCCGGCTTCTGGCGGCATGAGCGGCGGCGGCGCGTCCGGCTCCCGGGCTATCCCTTCGAGCGCACCCGGTATTGGATCGAGCCGGGGGTCGAGCCGGATCGGGTGGAGGCCGCCGGGAGGGCCGCAGCGCGCCAGGATCTCCGCCGGGAGATCGTCCACGGCGGGCTCGACCGGCAGCTCGAACAGGCGCGCCGGCTCGCGCCCGGAGCGCATCTGGTGCTCGTCGAGGACGATGAGACGGCCCGCCTGATCGCGCGGCTCCGCGAGCTGGAGGCGCTCGGCGCCGAGGTCCGCGTGGTCGGCCGTTCCGACGCGGCCCGCGTCGCGGCGGAGCTCGCCGCGGAACCGGTGGGGGCCCGTCCGGCCCTGGCCGCCCGCCACGCTCGCCCCGCCCTGCGCAACCCGCACGTGGCCCCCGGGGGGCACCTCCAGGTCCGCATCGCCGGCCTCTTCGAGGAGCTGCTGGGCATCCGTGGCATCGGGGCGCACGACAGCTTCTTCGAGCTGGGTGGGCATTCGCTGCTCGCCACCCAGCTCGTCTCGCGGGTGCGCGACCGGTTCGGCGCCGAGATCGAGCTGTCGCGACTCTTCGAGGAGCCGACCGTGGCCGGCCTCGCGCGGCGGGTCGGCGACATGGTCCCGCTCGACGGGCTGCAGGGCGACTTCGCCGCGACGGCCGCCGTGCCGCCGCTGGCGCGCATCGCACGCGACGTCCGCAATGGCCGCGAAGGTGAGATCCCGCTCTCCTACGCCCAGCAGCGCCTCTGGTTCCTGGACCGCCTCATGCCCGGGAGCCCCTTCTACAACCTCCCGGGCGGTGTGCGCCTGGTCGGACCGCTGGAGGTCGCGGCCCTGCGCGTCGCCTTCCAGGAGCTGACGCGCCGGCACGAGACCCTGCGCACGGGCTTCTCCGACGTCGACGGCAGGCCGGTGCAGCGCATCGCCGGCCGGATCGAGGCAGAGCTGCCGATCGTCGACCTCGCGGGGCTGCCTGAGGAGCGGCGGGAGGAGGCCGTGCCGCGGATCGCCGCCGAGCAGGCCCGCGCGCCGTTCGACCTGTCGGTGCCCGGCCTCCTGCGCGCTACGCTGCTGCGCCTCGGCCGCGAAGACCACGCTCTGCTGTTCGCCATGCATCACATCATCTCGGACGGCTGGTCGATGGGCGTGCTGGTCCGCGACGTCTCGGTGCTCTATGACGCGTTCACGCGCGGCATGCCGCCGGTCCTGCCCGCGCTGCCGATCCAGTACGCCGACTTTGCCGACTGGCAGCGCCTCTGGCTCTCCGGCGAGGAGCTGGACCGGCAGCTCGCCTACTGGCGCGAGCGGCTGGCCGGCGCGCCGGTCCTGGACCTGCCCACGGACCTCCCGCGTCCGCCGATCCAGACGTTCCGCGGCGCCGTCCTGCGCGCGCGGTACCCGCGGCCTCTCCTCGATGCGCTCGGCGCCTTCGCCGCCGGCCGCGGCCTGTCGCTCTTCATGGTCCTCCTCGGGGCGTTCCAGACCCTCCTGCTGCGCTACACCGGCCAGGAGGACGTGGTTGTGGGCTCTCCGATCGCCAACCGCACGCGCAGCGAGCTCGAAGGATTGATCGGCTTCTTCGTCAATACCCTGGTGCTCCGCACGGACCTCGCGGGGGACCCGGCCTTCCCGGATCTCCTGAAGCGGGTCCGCCGCGTCTGCCTGGGCGCCTACGCGCACCAGGACCTCCCCTTCGAGCAACTCGTCGAGGAGCTGCAGCCGCGGCGCGACCTGTCGCGCAACCCGCTGTTCCAGGTGATGCTCAACCTGCTCAACGCCCCGGCGCAGCGGGCGGACATCGCGGAGCGCCTGGCGGTCAGCCCCCTGAGCACGGAGGCCAGCACGTCGCTGTTCGACCTTCAGGCCTACATCACGCCCCTGGAGTCGGGGCTTGCGGTGAGCTGGGAGCACGCCACGGACCTGTTCGACGCCGCCACGATCGAGCGGCTGTCGGGCCACTTCGAGACCCTCCTGACCGGAATCACCAAGCGGCCGGAGCGGCCCCTGTCGGAGCTGCCGCTTCTGTCCGCCGCCGAGCGCCGCCAGCTCCTGGAGACCTGGAACGACACGGCGGCGCCGCGCCCGGCCGAGCCGACGGTGCATGCGCTCTTCGAAGCGCAGGCGCGGCGGACACCGGAGGCCCTGGCGCTGGTCGCCCCGGAGACGGGGGAGGCCCTCGCCTATGCGGACCTCAATGCCCGGGCGGATCGCCTGGCGCACTCTCTGCGGCACCGGGGCGTCGGGCCGGGCACCCGGGTGGCGGTCTGCCTGGAGCGCTCGCCGGACCTGGTCGCGGCCCTCCTCGGCGTGCTCAAGGCGGGCGGGGCCTATGTGCCGCTCGACCCGGCGCACCCGGCCGAGCGGCTGGCGTATGTCCTGGAAGACAGCGCCGCCACCGTCCTGCTCACCGAGCCGCGCCTGCGCGGGCTGATCTCCGCCAGCGACGCCGAAGTGGTGGAGGTTGGCCCCGAGCTTCTTGCGGAGAACGGGGCGGGGAGTCTCCAGCCGCTCGCCGGACCGGACGACCTGGCCTATGTGATCTATACCTCGGGCTCCACCGGCCGGCCCAAGGGCGTCGAGGTGACGCACGGCTCGATGGTCAATTTCCTGGCCTCGATGGCGCGCGAGCCGGGTCTGACGGCCGCGGACGCCCTGCTGGCAGTCACCACGGTCTCGTTCGACATCGCCGGCCTGGAGCTCTACCTGCCGCTCTCGGTGGGTGCGCGCATCGTGTTGGCGAGCCGGGAGGCGACGCTCGACGGCTCGAAACTGGCTTCGATGATCTCCGAGGCAGGTGTGACGGCGCTCCAGGCCACGCCGGCCACCTGGCGGCTGCTGTTGTCGTCGGGGTGGCCTGAGGCTTCGGGCCTGAAGGCACTGTGCGGCGGCGAGGCGCTGCCGCGCGACCTGGCGGCCGAGCTGGCCCCGCGGGTCGGCTCCCTGTGGAACGTCTACGGTCCGACCGAGACCACGGTCTGGTCGACGCTGCGCCGGCTGGACGGAGATGGGGACGGATCTGTGCCGATCGGCGGCCCGATCGCCAACACCTCGGTCCACCTGCTCGACCGCTCGGGCGGCCTGGTGCCCGTAGGAGTGGCGGGCGAGCTGCACATCGGCGGTTCGGGCCTGGCGCGCGGCTATCTGCGCCGGCCGGACCTGACCGCCGAGCGGTTCGTGCCCAACCCCTTCGCGGCCGAGCCCGGAGCCCGCCTGTACCGCACCGGAGACCTGGCGAAGCGGCGCGCGGACGGAGATCTCGAGGTCCTGGGGCGCATCGACCATCAGGTCAAGATCCGCGGCTTTCGCGTGGAGCTGGGCGAGATCGAGGCCGTGCTGGCCGGAGACCCGGCCGTGCGCCTGGCCGTAGTGCTGATGCGCGAGGACACGCCGGGCGACCAGCGTCTGGTGGCCTATGTGGTCTGGCGGGGAGCGGACAGGAACGCGGGCCGCCTGCGCGAGGCATTGCAGAGGCGCCTGCCGGCCTACATGGTGCCGGGTGTGCTCGTGGAGCTGGAGTCCCTGCCGTTGACGCCGAGCGGCAAGGTGGACCGCAGGGCACTGCCGAAGCCCGGCGGCGAACGGCCGGACCTGGAAAGGCCCTATGCGGCGCCACGGAGTGAGACAGAGGCCACCCTGGCGGAGGTCTGGTGCGCCGTGCTCCGCCTCGACCAGGTGGGAGTCCACGACGACTTCTTCGAGCTGGGCGGGCATTCGCTGCTGGCCACCCAGGTCGTCTCGCGGCTGCGCGACCGTTTCGGCCTCGAGCTCCCCTTGCCGGTCCTCTTCCAGGAGACCACCCTGGAGCGGCTGGCGGCACGGATCGAGCGCGAGCGCACGGCCGTTGCGGCGCCGGCCGCCCCGACGCCGGCCATTCAGCCTCGCCGCCGCGAGAAGAAGATGGAGCAGCTCCTGGCCGGGATGGAAGGGCTCTCGGAGGCGGAGATCAAGGACCTGCTGCGCCGCAAGAAGGCCGCGCAGGAGGAGAAGAGGGCCGCGGAATGAGCAAGCTTCTCCTCCCGGACGACCTGGCGGAGCTCAGCCCCGAGAAACGGGAGCTGCTCGAGCTGCTGCTCCAGGAGGAGGCGGAGCCCGAGGCCTTGCCCTTGTCGTATGCCCAGCGCGGGCTCTGGTTCCTCGACCGCCTGCAGCCGGGCAACCTGGCATACATCCTGCCCACCGCCCTGCGCCTCACCGGCGCGCTGGACCGCGAAGCCCTGCGCCGGGCCCTCGACGAGGTTGTCCGGCGGCACGAGGCGCTGCGGGTCGTCTTCCAGGTGGAGGACAACGAGCCGGTCCAGGTCCTGACGCCGGTGCTGGACGTCGCCCTCCCGCTGGTGGACCTCGGCGCCCTCCCCGGCGTGGAACGCGAGGCCGAGGTCCTGCGCTTGGCCGCGTCCGAGGCCCGGCGCCCGTTCGACCTGGAACAGGGGCCTCTGCTGCGGACTACCCTGCTCCGTCTGGGCGGGCGGGAGCACGTGGCCCTCTTCGCCATGCACCACATCGTCAGCGACGCCTGGTCGATCGGCGTGCTGGTGCGCGAGGTGGCGCTCCTCTACACGGCCTTCTCCCAGGGGAAGCCGTCCCCGCTCCCCGAGCTGCCGGTCCAGTACCTCGACTATGTCGAATGGCAGCGGGACTGGCTGAGCGGCGAGCGGCTCGCCGAGCAGATCGCCTTCTGGCGCGAGCGGCTGGAGGACGCGCCGGCCCTCGAGCTCCCCACCGACCGCCGCCGGCGGGGCGTCCAGGGTTTCCGTGGCGATTACTTCGGCTCGGCCGTGACGCCGGAGGTCAGCCACCGCGTCCGCGAGATCTTCCAGCGCGAAGGGGCGACCCCGTTCATGGGCCTGCTCGCCGCCTTCGAGGTCCTCCTCCACCGCTGGAGCGGCCAGGACGACCTGGTGGTGGGCACGACCATCGCCAACCGGCGGCACAGCGAGTTGGAAGGGCTGATCGGGCTCTTCGTCAACACCCTGGCGCTGCGCGCCGACCTGCACGGCGATCCGCCGTTCCGCGAGCTGCTGGCCCGGGTGCGCCGGTCGACGCTGGACGCCTATGCGCATCAGGACCTCCCCTTCGAGCGGCTGGTCGCCGAGCTGGGCAGGAAGCGCGACCTCGCCCGCTCGCCGCTCTTCCAGGTCCTGTTCCAGGTGCAGAACGCTCCGGTCTCCGCGCTGGACCTGCCCGGGCTCATGCTGGCGCCGGTCGAGATGCCGGGCGAGACGGTCGAGTTTGACCTCGTCGTGAGCTTCTTCGACACCCCGCGAGGATTCGTCGGGACCTGGAAGTACGCCACCGACCTGTTCGACCGGTCGACCGTGGAGCGCATGGCCGCGTGCTTCTGCATGCTGCTGGAGGGGATCGCCGCGGACCCGGACCGCCGTCTCGCCGAGCTGCCGCTGCTGCCCAAGAGAGAGCGGCGGCAAATCACAGAATGGAGCGCGGCGGGGCCGAGCGGAGACGTTTTCTGCTTGCACGAGCGCTTCGCGCAGCGGGCGGCGGAGCACCCGGACCCCCCGGCGGTGACGTTCCAGGGCGAGACGCTCGGTTATGGCGAGCTGAGCCGCCGGGCCAACCGGCTGGCCCATGCGCTGCGCTCCTGGGGGATCGGGCCGGGCGAGCGGGTGGGCCTCTGCCTGGAGCGCTCTCTCGATCAGGTCGTGGCGATTCTCGCCGTGCTCAAGGCCGGAGCGGCCTACGTGCCGATCGATCCGGACTATCCGGCCGAACGGATCGCCTGGCTGTTGGAGGACAGTCGGGTGCCGGTGCTGCTCACCCAGAGTGCCGTGGTGTCGCGGTTGCCGGAGGTTTTCTGCCGGAGGGTGCTGCTGGACGAGGAAGCCCTGCCGGCGCGCGAGGACGATCCGGAGAGCCTGTCCACACCTGACGATCCGGCCTACGTCATCTACACCTCGGGCTCAACGGGGAGACCCAAGGGGGTGGTGGTCACCCACGCCAATGTGGCGCGCCTGTTCTCCGCGACCGACCGGTGGTACGGCTTCGGAGCTGGGGACGTCTGGACGCTGTTCCACTCCTACGCGTTCGACTTCTCGGTCTGGGAGATCTGGGGGGCGCTGCTCTATGGCGGACGGCTGGTCGTGGTGCCCTACTGGGTGAGCCGCTCGCCGGACGACTTCTACCGGCTGCTGGCGGCGGAGCGGGTGACGGTGCTCAACCAGACGCCGTCGGCTTTCCGGCAGCTTGGGTGGGCGGAGGAGCGGGGTCCTCACCCCCTGTCCCCCTCTCCCATCTCCCTTCCACCCCCCGCCGGGAGAGGGGGAACGCATCCGGAGCCCTTCCGCGAGCTCGCCACAGAGGCATCAACGACGTCCCCCCTCTCCCGGGGCTGGGCGGGTGGGAGATGGGAGAGGGGGCCAGGGGGTGAGGACTCCTTTTCCCTCCGCCTCGTGATCTTCGGCGGCGAGGCCCTGGAGCCGGCGAGCCTCGGTCCGTGGATCGAGCGGCACGGCGATGCCTGTCCCACGCTGGTCAACATGTACGGCATCACCGAGACGACGGTGCACGTCACCCACCGGCCGCTGCGGCGCGAGGACGCGGCGGAAGGACTGGGGAGCGTCATCGGCCGAGCGATCCTGGATCTGTCGCTCCATGTCCTGGACCGGAGCTTCCAGCCGGTGCCGGTCGGGGTGGCGGGGGAGATCTGCGTCGGCGGAGAGGGCGTGGCGCAGAGCTATCTGAACCGGCCGGCCCTGACGGCTGAGCGGTTCGTGCCGGACCCGTTCGGTGGTAACCGGGGCGCGCGGCTGTACCGCTCCGGGGACCTCGCACGGCGGCTCCCGGACGGCGACCTGGAATACCTGGGCCGGATCGATCACCAGGTCAAGGTGCGGGGCTTCCGTATCGAGCTGGGCGAGATCGAGGCGGCGCTGTCCCGGCATCCGGCAGTGCGGGAGGCCGTGGTGCTGGCGCGGCCGGTGGCGGGCGCGGAGCCGCGGATCGTGGCCTACGTGGTGGCAGGAGAGGGCGCGGAGCCATCGCTGGGCGAGTTGCGCGAGCTTGCCGCCGCGAGCCTGCCGGACTACATGCTGCCATCCGCCCTGATGGTGCTTCCGTCGCTGCCGCTGACCGCTCACGGCAAGGTGGACCGGCGGGCGCTGCCGGAACCGGAGCGGACCGCGGTCGAGATCGATCGGGTGGAGCCGCGCACGGAGCTGGAGCGCCTTCTGGCAAGCCTCTTCTGCCAGACGCTCCACCTCGAAAGCGTGAGCATCCACGACGACTTCTTCGCGCTCGGCGGCAGCTCCATCAGCGGCGCGGTCCTGGTCAACCAGCTCCAGGAGGCGCTCGGGCAGCCGCTCCAGGTGGTGGTGATCTTCGAGACGCCGACGGTGGCCGGATTGGCGGCCTGGCTGGAGCGCGAGCACCCCCACCTCTCGACCGCTGGTGCGCCGCCCCTGGCCTCCTATGACTGGACGCCGGGCGAGGCGATCCCCCTCTCCTTCGCCCAGGAGCGCCTCTGGTTCCTCGACCAGCTCGACGGCGCGGGCGCGACCTACAACATTCCGTCCGCCCTGCGCCTCACCGGACGGCTGGACGTCCCGGCGCTGCAGGGCACTCTCACCGAGATCGTCCGCCGCCATGCGGCCCTGCGCACCTCCTTCGCCGCGCTGGACGGCCGGCCCGCCCAGGTGATCGCGCCGTCCGCGCTGTTCTCCCTCCCTGTAGTCGACCTCGCGGCGCTTGGCCGGGAGCGGGGCGAGGCCGAAGCCCGGCGCCTCGCCGCCGAGGATGCGGTCCGTCCGTTCGACCTGACCCGTGGCCCTCTGCTGCGGGCCACGCTCCTGCGCTTCGATGCGGAGGAGCACGCCGTCGCCTTCAACCTGCACCACATCGTGGGCGACGGCTGGTCCATCGGCGTGCTGACCCGCGAGCTGACCGGCCTCTATGCAGCCTTTGCCGAACGGCGCCTGTCGCCCCTGCCCGAGCTGCCGGTCCAGTACGCCGACTATGCGCGCTGGCAACGGGAGTGGCTGCGGGAAGAGGAGCTGGAGCGCCAGCTCGCGTTCTGGCGCGGGGCTCTCACGGACGCCGCCGTCCTCCAGCTCCCGACCGACCGGCCGCGCCCGCCGGTGCAGACCTTCCGCGGCGCCGCGCACGCCTTCATGCTGCCGCCCGAGCTTGCCGGTGCGCTGACCTCCCTCGGCCAGAGCCGGAGCGCCACCCTGTTCATGACACTCCTCGCGGCGCTGGCGGTGTTGCTGCGGCGCTGGACCGGCCAGGATGACGTTTCGATCGGCTCGCCCGTGGCCGGCCGCAACCGGGTGCAGCTCGAAGGGCTGATCGGCCTTTTCGTCAACACCCTGGTGCTGCGCAACGACCTCTCCGGGGACCCGGCGTTCTGCGACCTGCTGGCGCGGGTGCGGGAGGCCACGGTGGCCGCCTTCGCCCACCAGGACGTGCCCTTCGAGAAGATCGTGGAGAAGGTGCAGCCCGGGCGGGACCTGTCGCGCACGCCGCTCTTCCAGGTGCTCTTCGTGCTCCAGAACGTCGCGGCCGGGGTGCTGCGGCTGCCGAATCTCACCCTCGCGCCCTTCCCGTCGGGAGCGGAGGTGGCCGCCAAGGTCGATTTCACCCTGGCAGTAACAGAAGGCCCGGCCGGGCTCTTCGGCCAACTCGACTACAACGTGGACCTCTTCGAGGCGACGACCGTCGAGCGGATGGCAGGGCATCTGGAGACCCTCCTGCACGGCATCGTCGCCGAGCCGGACCGGCCGCTGTCCGATCTGCCTCTGCTGACCCAGGCTGAACGGCACCAGCTCCTCGACGAATGGGTGCGCGGCACCGCAGTACCTCGGGCGGATTCGGTAGAGCGGCTTTTCGCGGAGCAGGTGGCCCGGACCCCGGGCGGCTTGGCGCTGGTGTTCGGCGACGAGCGGATCAAATACAGCGAGTTGGACGAGCTGTCGGACCGGCTGGCTGGCCGGCTGCGCGGTTTGGGCGTAGGGCCCGAGGTGCGGGTGGCGGTGGCCCTGAAGCGTTCGCCCGAGCTGATCGTGGCCTTCCTTGGCGTCTTGAAGGCTGGCGGAGCATATGTGCCGATCGATCCGTCCTATCCGACGGAGCGGATTGAATGGATGTTGGCGGATTCGGGGGTGAGGGTGGTGGTCACGGACCCTCACCCCCGGCCCCTCTCCCATCCGCACTCCCTTCCCCCGGGAGAGGGGAGGATTCTCGTGACAATGCCCCTTCCCCCCTCTCCCGGGGGATTGGGAGTGCGGATGGGAGAGGGGGGCCAGGGGGGTGAGGGCTCCGCCTACGTCATCTACACCTCCGGCTCCACCGGCCGCCCCAAGGGAGTCGTGGCCCTCGACACCGGCCTCGCAACCTTCAGCCTCGCCATGGCGAGTTCCCTGGGCCTCGGCCCGGGCGACCGGTTCCTCCAATTCGCCTCACCCTCGTTCGACGCCTCGGCGGTGCAGATCTTCCCGACCCTTCTGAGCGGCGCCACCCTGGTCCTCCATCCCGATCCGACCGCGCTCTCCCCGGCAGAGCTGCTGGCCTTCTGCGAGGAGCAGGCGGTGACCGTGCTCGACCTGCCGGGAGCGCTCTGGCGCCAGATGGTGCAGGAGCTGGCCGGCGGCGCCGCATCCAGACCTCCCGTGCGGGCCTGGCTGACCGGCGGCGAGAGCCTGTCGCTCGACGCCCTGCGGCAGTGGGCGGGCGCGGTGGACGCCGACAGCCTGTTCCTCAGCTCCTATGGACCGACCGAGGCCACCATCACCACCACCGTCTTCACCCTTGCCGCACACGAGGTGGCCGCTCTGTCCGTTCTCGGTGCGCCTCTGGGCCGGCCGCTCGGCGGCGCCGAGGTCTATCTGCTCGACGCGGCGCTGCAACCGGTCCCGGCGGGTGTGACTGGCGGCCTGTACGTGGGCGGCACCGGTCTGACCCGCGGCTACCTCGATCGGCCGGAGCTGACCGCCGCGGCCTTCCTTCCCCATCCGTTGGCAGGGCTGGAGGGCCGCGCGCCGGGAGCGCGCCTCTACCAGACCGGCGACCTGGCGCGCTGGCGGCCGGACGGCTCTCTGGAGTTTCTCGGCCGGGCCGACCAGCAGGTCAAGATCCGCGGCTTCCGCTTGGAGCCCGGCGAGATCGAGGAGGTCCTGGCGCGCCATCCCGCGGTTGCGGACGTCGCCGTCGGCGTGCACGAGGAGCGGGCTGATAAGCGCTTGGTCTCTTGGATCGTCCCCGCCGAGCCCGGGGGCGTCCAGGCGCCAGAGCTGCGCGCGTTCCTCCGCGAGCGCCTGCCCGAGCACATGGTCCCCTCGGACTTCGTGCTCCTCGCCGCGATGCCGCTCACCCCGAGCGGCAAGGTGGACCGCCGCGCCTTGCCGGCCCCCGACCGCTCGCGCTCCGAGCCGTCCGGCTGGGTCGCCCCCAACGGCGAGGTGGAGGAGACGCTCGCTGCCGTCTGGTTGCGCCTGCTCGGCGTCGAGCGGGCGGGGAGGGACGACGATTTCTTCGACCTTGGAGGCCACTCGCTCCTCGCGACACAGCTCGTGTCGCGGGTGCACGAGGTCTTCGGGGTGGAGCTGCCCCTGCGCCAGGTCTTCGAGACGCCGACCCTGTCGCGCCTGGCCGCGGCCGTCGTGGCCGTGCGCCGTGAGCAGCGGGGGATGGCGGCGCCGCCGCTCCGGCCTGCCGCTCGGGTTTCGGGTGAGGCCGTGCCTCTCTCCTTCGCCCAGGAGCGTCTCTGGTTCATCGATCAGCTCCAGCCCGGGAGGCCGACCTACAACATGCCGACCGCCGTTCGGCTCGGCGGATCGCTGGACGCGACGGCTCTTGGTCTCGCTCTCGGCGAGGTCCGGCGGCGCCACGAATCGCTGCGGACCCGCTTCCCGGTGGTGGGCGGCGCACCCACGCAGGTCGTGGACGAGCCCGGTCCGTTCCGGCTGACCCGGATCGAGCTTTCCGCCCTCCCGAAGGAGACCCGCGAGGTCGAAATGGCCCGCTTGGCCGTCGAGGAGTCGGGCCTGCCGTTCGACCTCGCCGCCGGTCCGCTCCTGCGCGCCGCCCTGGTGCGGCTGGGGGCGGAGGAGCACGTGCTCCTGATCACCATGCACCACATCGTCTCGGACGGCTGGTCCATGGGCGTCTTCATCGAGGAGATTGGCCGCTCCTACCAGGCCTTTGCTGCCGGTGTGCAGCCTCAGCTGCCGGATCTGCCGGTCCAGTACGCCGACTATGCCCGTTGGCAGCGCGGCTGGCTGCACGGCGAGACGCTTGCGTCCCAGGTCGCCTACTGGCGGGAGAAGCTGGGTGGCGAGCCGGCTGCGCTGGAGCTGCCCCTCGACCGGCCACGTCCCGCGGGCGACGTCTTCCGCGGCGCGCGGCGGACGGTCCACGTCTCTCTCCCCGGTATCGAGGCCCTGGAGGCCCTCGGGAGGCGCGAGGAGGCCACGGTCTTCATGGCTCTGCTGGCTGCCTTCGAGGTGCTGCTCCACCGCGTCACAGGACAGACTGATATCTCGGTGGGCACGCCCGTGGCCGGCCGCAGCAGGAGCGAGACGGAAGGGTTGATCGGCCTGTTCCTCAACACCCTCGTTCTGCGGGACGATCTCAAGGGAGATCCTTCCTTCCGCGAGCTGATCGGGCGGGTCCGGCGCACGGCCCTGGACGCCTACTCCCATCAGGATTTGCCCTTCGAGAAGATCGTCGAGGAGCTGCAGCCGCGGCGCATGTTCGGCCAGACACCGTTTTTCCAGGCCATGTTCGTGCTTCAGAACACGCCGGCCGGCGCGCTCGAAGCCGGGGACCTGACCCTGACGCCGGTCCTGGCCTACAACGAGACGGCGCTGTTCGACCTCACGGTGTCGGTCACCCGGAACTCCGCCGGGCTGACCGGCTGGCTGGAGCACAAGCCCGAGCTTCTCTACGCCACCACGGTCCAGCGCTGGATCGATGGCTTCCGGAGGCTGATCGAAGCCGTGGCCGCCGATCCGGACCTGCGGCTCTCCGAGCTCCCCCTCCTGTCGGCTGCCGAGCGCCATCAGACCTTGGCCGAGTGGAACGACAGCGAGGCGGAGAGGCGGGAGGTCTGCCTGCATGAGCTGTTCGCGGAGCAGGCCGCGCGTACTCCCGGGGCCGTGGCCGTCATGGGCCTCGACGGGGACCTGACCTATGCGGAGCTGGCGGCCCGGTCGGAAGAGCTGGCAAGGAGGCTGATCGCTCAAGGCGTCCATCCTGGCGATCGCGTGGCGATCCTGATGCATCCCTCGCCGGACCGGGTCGCGACGGTGCTCGCCGTGCTCCAAGCCGGCGCGTCCTACGTTCCCCTGGACCCGGCCTATCCACAGGAGCGGCTGGACTTCATGGTCCAGGATGCGGGGGCGTCGCTCGTGTTGACCGAGGCCTTCCTGGCGTTCTCCCCTCTCCCGGGGGAAGGGGGGGCGATGGGAGAGGGGCCGGGGGTGAGGGGCCTCGCCTACGTCATCTATACCTCGGGCTCCACCGGTCAGCCCAAGGGCGCCATGATCGAGCACCGCCAGGCGGTCAACACGATCCTCGACATCAACCGCCGCTTCGGAGTGGGGGCGGGGGACCGGGTCTTCGCCGTTTCGGCGCTCTCCTTCGACCTGTCGGTCTGGGACCTCTTCGGCACCCTCGCGGCCGGTGGTACCGTGATTCTGCCGCCGCAGGGCGAGGGGCCCGACCCCGTTGTCTGGGCGGAACGGCTGTCGGCCTGCGGCGTCACGATTTGGGACTCGGCGCCCCCGCTGCTGGAGATGCTGGTCGAGTCCGGAGCGCGTCTGCCGGAGACGTTGCGGCTGGCGCTGCTCTCGGGCGACTGGATTCCGGTCTCACTGCCGGGCCGCATCCGCCGGCAGGTCCCGGGCTGCCGTGTGGTCAGCCTCGGCGGTGCCACCGAAGGCTCGATCTGGTCGATCCTCCACCCGATCCGGGAGGCGGACGCGCAACGGCGGAGCATCCCCTACGGCCGGCCGATGGAGAATCAGCGCTTCCATGTCCTCGACCACAGCGGCCGGCCGTCGCCCATCGGCGTGGCCGGCGAGCTGTGCATCGGCGGTTCCGGGGTGGCCGGCGGCTACCTCGGCCGGCGGGAGCTGACCGCGGAGCGCTTCGTCCCCGACCCGTTCGGCGCGGCGGGCGCGCGCCTCTACCGCACGGGCGATCTCGGGCGCTTCCTGCCCGACGGCACGATTGAATTCCTCGGTCGCCTCGACCACCAGGTGAAGATCCGCGGCTTCCGCGTCGAGTTGGGGGAGATCGAGACCGTGCTGGCCCAGCACCCGGCAGTCCGCGAGGCTGTCGCCTTGGTGCGCACCGAGGGGACCTCACCGGTCGCGGGTGGCGACCGCCGCCTGGTCGGCTACGTGGTGCCCCAGCCGGCAGCAGTCCTGGATACATCCGGGCTCTCCGAGCTGCGCGCATGGTTGGCAGCGCGGCTGCCCGAGCACATGGTGCCGCCGCAGATCGTCGTTCTCGATCGGCTGCCGCTGACTCCCAACGGCAAGCTCGACCGCGCGGCCCTCCCGGCTCCCGAGGCGCCGGCTCGTGAGGTGGTGCCGCCGCGCGACGCCTTGGAAGAGCAGCTCGCCGCGCTCTGGCGGCGCCTCCTGAGTGTCGAGACGCTGAGCATCCACGACAACTTTTTCGAGCTGGGCGGCCACTCGCTGATGGCGACCCGCCTGATGGCCGCCATGCGGGACGAGATCGGCGTCGAGCTGCCCGTGCGCGAGGTCTTCGACCGGCCGACCATCGCGGGGCTGGCGCTGGCCGTGGCCGAGAGCCGGGCCGGCGAGGTGGCCGGCGACGAGGTCGCCCGCATGCTCGACGACCTGGACGGCCTGTCGGACGAGGAGATCGAGCGGCTGCTCGCCCAGGAAGAAGGGGAGGAGACGGCATGAGCGCCGAACTGCGGGAGCGCCTCGCCGGCCTGTCACCGCAGAAGCGCGAGCTGCTGCTGCGCCGGCTGGGCCGCGCCGAGGCGCCGGCCGCGCCCATTTCGGCGATCCCCCGCCTGCCGCGCACGCCGGGAATATCGGCGACCTATCCGGTCTCCTTCTCGCAGCTCCGCGAGTGGATCCTCGACCGCCTGGAGCCGGGAAGCCCGGCCTACAACATCCCGGGCAATATGCGGGTGCAGGGGCCGCTCTCCGTGCCGGTCCTGGAGCGGAGCATCCGCGAGATCGTGCGCCGGCACGAGTCGCTGCGCACCACGTTCGCAGCGGGTCCGGAGGGGGAGCCGCTGCAGATCGTCTCCCCCGAGGTGCGGATGGCCCTGCCGGTCATCGACCTGTCGGGCCTGCCGGAGGAGGTGCGTGAGCGCGAGCTGGACCGCCGTCTGTACGCGGAGGTCAATACCGGCTTCGACCTCGCGGCCGGGCCTCTCCTGCGCGCCACCGTGGTGCGCCTGCGCCCCGCCGACCACGCCGTGCTCTTCACCGTGCACCACATCGTTTCCGACGGCTGGTCCATGGGGATCTTGACCCATGAGCTGGGCGCCCTCTACCAGGCCTTCGCGGCCGGCGCGCCGTCGCCGCTGCCGGAGCTGCCGATCCAATATCCGGATTTCGCCGCCTGGCAGCGCCTGCGCCTGGAGGGCGAAGTGCTGGAGGAGCAGCTCTCCTACTGGCGCCGGCAGCTCGCCGGGATGCCGCCGCGGCTCGACCTGCCTGCCGACCGGCCGCGCCCGCCGGTGCGCAGCGGCCGGGGCGCAAGCATCCTTCTCGTCCTTCCCGACGCTGTGGTCGGGCCGCTCGCCATCCTGGCGCAGGAGGAGGGAGCGAGCCTCTTCATGGCGCTCCTTGCCCTCTTCCAGACTCTGCTCTCCCGACTGAGCGGCGAGGACGACGTCCCGGTCGGCACCTACAGCGGCAACCGAGGCCGGGCGGAGCTGGAGGACCTGATCGGCTTCTTCATCAACACGCTGGTGCTGCGCACCGATCTCGCGGGTGAGCCGAGCTTCCGCGAGCTGCTGCTTCGGGTGCGGGAGGTGACGCTTGGCGCCTATGGGCATCAGGACATCCCGTTCGAGAGGCTCCTCGACCTCCTCCAGCCGCCGCGCGACCCCTCGCGCACCCCGCTGTTCCAGTCCATGCTCGTCCTGCAGAACTTTCCGCGGGTCGCGACCGGTGTGGCACCGGGGGTCCATCTGGAGACGATGTCCGTGGCCGGCGAGAAGGCGAATTTCGACCTCACCCTCTGGCTGGGCGAGATGCCGGAGGGTGTAGTCGGGGCCGCTGAGTACGCCACCGATCTGTTCGAGGCGGCGACGATCGAGCGCATGACCGCCTGGCTGCGCGGCCTCGCCGAGGCCGTTGTGGCCGATCCCGAGCGCCCGGTCGGGAGCCTGCCGCTCCTTCGGCCTGCGGAGCGCGCGCAGATCCTGGAGGTCTGGAGCCAGGGGGAGCAGCCGACCGGCGCTGAGGAAGGGGAGCCGCTCCTGCACACCCTCGTTGCAGATCAGGTAGTTCGGTCGCCCGGAGCGGTCGCGGTCGAGGGGGGAGATGGCGTACGGTTGACCTACGCCGAGCTTGCCGAGAGGGCAAGCAGTCTCGCCCGGCACCTTCGGACCTTGGGCGTGGGGCCGGAGTCGCGGGTCGCCCTCGCCGTCGAGCGCTCGCCGGAGATGTTGGTCGGGATGCTGGCCGTCCTCGAAGCGTGCGGCGCCTATCTCCCGCTCGATCCGGCCTGGCCGGCGGACCGTCTCGCCTTCATGCTGGAGGACGCCGGCGCCTCGGTGCTGCTCACCCAGGAGCGACTGGTAGGCCGGTTCGCTGCCGGTGCAACGCGCGTCGTCCTCCTCGACGGTCGGGAGAGGGAGGGCGATGGGAGAGGGGCTGTGGGTGAGGGGGCCCCGGAGAACGCTGCCTACGTCATCTATACCTCAGGCTCGACGGGCAGGCCCAAGGGAGTCGTGGTCTCCCATCGATCGATCGCCTCCTACACGCGCAGCGCCCTGGCCCGGTATGCGATCGGACCGGCGGACCGGGTCCTCCAGTTCGCCTCGGTCAGCTTCGACACGAGCGCCGAGGAGATCTATCCGGCCCTCGCCGCGGGGGCGACCTTGGTGCTGCGCCCGGACGATATGGCGGTCGCCATTCCCCATTTCGTGCGCGAGCTGGACCGGCTGGGCATCACCGTGCTCGACCTGCCGACCGCCTTCTGGCACGAGTTGGTCGCCGGTCTGGAGGCCGAAGACCTTCAGCTTCCGCCGCGGCTGCGGCTGGTGATCCTCGGCGGCGAAGAGGCGCTGGCCGACCGCTTGGCCGCCTGGCGCTGGCGGACCGGTCCCAGCGTGCGGCTGGTCAACACCTACGGCCCGACCGAAGCGACGATCGTGGCCACGCACCGCGACCTCGCCGGCGTGGATGCGGCGGCCGGCGTCCCGATCGGCCGTCCGATTCCCGGCGCCCGCGTCTATGTGGTCGACCGGTCCTTCGAGCCGGTGCCGCCGGGCGTGCCTGGGGAGCTGCTGCTCGGCGGTGTCGGCCTCGCCCGCGGCTATCTGGGCCGGCCGGACGTCACCGCCGAGCGCTTCGTGCCGGACCCGTTCGGAGGGGCGCCGGGCGCGCGCCTCTACCGCACCGGCGACCTCGCCAGGTTCCGTCGAGACGGCGACCTGATGTTCGGGGGCCGCGCCGACCGCCAAGTCAAGCTCCGCGGCTATCGCATAGAGCCGGGGGAGATAGAGGCCGCGCTGCGCCAACACCCGGCGCTCCACGACGCGGCGGTCGACCTGAGGGGCGCAGGAGACGACAAGCGTCTGATCGCCTGGGTCGTGGCGCGCGAAGGGACCGAGGCGCCGGGGTCGCCCGAGCTGCGGGCCTTCCTGCGCGAGCGGCTGCCGGAGCCAATGCTGCCGGCCGTCTTCGTGCCGCTGGCGGCGCTGCCGATCACACCGGGCGGCAAGGTGGACCGCCGCACCCTCGCCGAGCCTACGGGGACGCGCCCCGACCTGCAGGCCGGCTACGTCGAGCCCGGGACTGTGCTGGAGCGGACCGTCGCCGGGATCTTCCAGGAGCTCCTGCGGGTGGACCGCGTGGGGCTCCATGACAACTTCTTCGACCTGGGCGGGCATTCGCTCCTCGTGGTGCGGGCCCACCAGAAGCTGCGCGAGGCGCTCGGCCGCGACCTTTCGGTCGTCGACTTGTTCCGCTTCCCGACCGTGGCGGCGTTGGCCCGCCATCTCGGCCGCGAAGAGGGGAAGCCCTCGTTCGAGCGGGTGCAGACCTTGGCCGATCAGCAGAAGGCCGCCCAGAAGTCGGCCCAGCTTCGCCAGAAGCAGGCGATGGAGAGGCTGCGTCGCAGCCGATGAGAAGGGATCACCGATGAGCCATCAAGACGACACGCCTGACGCCGCGGAAGCAATCGCCATCATCGGCATGGCGGGGCGCTTCCCGAAAGCGAAGAATCTCGAGGAATTCTGGGCCAACCTGCGCGACGGCGTCGACTGTGTCCAGGATCTGACCGATGACGACCTGCGGGAGGCCGGATTCGACCTCGGCACCCTGCCGCCGACCTTCGTCAAGGCCGCCGCGATGGTGGACGACATCGACAAGTTTGACGCCGCCTTCTTCGGCTTCTCGCCGCGCGAGGCCGAGGTCCTCGACCCGCAGTCCCGCCTCTTCCTCGAATGCGCCTGGGAGGCCCTGGAGAGCGCCGGCTACGTTTCCGAGTCCTACGCGGGATGGACCGGCGTCTTCGCCGGGGTGAGCATCCCGACCTACTTCATGACCAACCTCATGATGAACCCGGAGCTGGCCGCTTCCCTCGGCCACTTCCAGCTCATGCTGGCCAACGACCGCGACTACTTCGCGACCCGGGTCGCCTACAAGCTCAACCTGCGCGGGCCGGCGATCAACGTCCAGACCGCCTGCTCGACCTCGCTGGTGGCGGTCCATCTGGCTTGCCAGAGCCTGCTCGCCTACCAATGCACCCTGGCCGTGGCCGGTGGCGTCCGCCTCTACGTGCCGCACAAAAGCGGCTACTACTGGCAGGAAGGAGGCATCTTTTCGCCTGACGGCCGCTGCCGGGCCTTCGATGCGAAAGGCCAAGGCGCCCTGTTCGGCGAAGGAGTGGGAGCCGTCGTCCTCAAGCGGCTGTCCGAGGCGATCGCCGACGGCGATCCGATCCATGCCGTGATCCGCGGCTCGGCGATCAACAACGACGGCTCCTTCAAGGTTGGCTACACCGCGCCGAGCGTCGAGGGGCAGGCCGAGGCCATCGCCCTGGCGCACGCGGTGGCGGGCGTCGATCCCGAGGCCATCTCCTATGTCGAGGCCCACGGCAGCGGTACGCCGTTGGGCGATCCGATCGAAGTGGCGGCCCTGACCCAGGCCTTCCGGGCCGGCACCGAGGCGCGCGGCTTCTGCGCTCTGGGCTCGGTCAAGACCAACGTCGGCCACCTGGAGGCGGCGGCCGGCGTGGCCGGGCTCATCAAGACCGTCCTCGCCCTGGAGCACGAGGCTATCCCGCCGAGCCTCTGGTTCGAGATGCCGAACCCGCAGATCGATTTCGACGGCAGCCCGTTCTACGTCAACGCCAGGCTCCGGGAGTGGCCGCGCAGTCAGACACCCCGGCGGGCCGGCGTCAGCTCCTTCGGCATGGGCGGCACCAACGTCCATCTGATCCTGGAGGAGGCACCCCGGCCTGAGCCGTCCGGCCCTTCGCGCCCCTGGCAGATCCTCCCCCTGAGCGCCTGGACACCGACCGCCCTGGAGAAGACCACCGACAACCTGGTGGAGTGGCTGGAGGCGCATCCAGACGCGGGTCTTGCGGACGTCGCCCACACCATCCAGACCGGCCGGCGCACCTTTCCGCACCGAAGGGTGCTGGTCTGCCGTGACCGCGAGGACACCCTGGCCGCTCTTCGTACCCGCGATCCGAAGCGCCTCCTGGAGAGCGTCCAGGAGAACGCCGACCGGCCGGTGACCTTCCTGTTCCCGGGCCTGGGCGACCACTATGTGGGCATGGCTCTCGGCCTCTACCGCCACGAGCCGACCTTCCGCGCCGAGCTCGACCGCGCCGCTCAGCTCCTGCGCGGCGAAGGGCTGGATCTCATGAGTGCCCTCTTCCCTCCGGGGGTCGAAGAGGCGTCCGGTTCCGGACCCGATTTGCGCGCCATGCTGGGCCGGAGCGGCGAGATCGCCGCGGCCGGCCCCCTCGACCGCACCGAGATCGCCCAGCCGGCGGTCTTCGCCGTCGAGCACGCGCTGGCGCGGGTGCTGATGGAGTGGGGCATCCTGCCGCGTGCCCTGGTGGGCTATAGCCTGGGTGAATACACGGCCGCCTGCCTGGCCGGCGTCCTCCCCTTCGAGGACGCCCTGCGCCTGGTCGCCCGCCGAGCCAAGAAGATCAGCCAGCTTCCGGCCGGCGCCATGCTCTCCGTGGCGCTGCTCGAGGAGGAGGCCCGACGTCTGGTCTCCGATCGGATCTCTCTGGCCGCGATCAACGGTCCCGCCGTCTCGGTGCTCGCCGGTCCACCCGATGCGATCGACGCTCTGGCCGCCGAGCTGGCGGAGAAAGGTGTCGCCACCCGGCGGCTCCCGACCACTCACGCCTTCCACTCGCGAATGATGGAGCCGCTGCGCAACGAGCTGCGCGATCTGCTCCGGCAGACCCGGCTATCGGCGCCAGAGATCCCCTATCTCTCCAACGTGACCGGTACCTGGATCACCGCCGAACAGGCCACCGATCCGGACTTCTGGGCGCGCCACCTGGTCGAGCCGGTGCGTTTCGGCGACTCCCTGGCCGAGATGCTGCGCGAGCCTGCGCGCGTCCTGGTCGAAGTGGGTCCCGGGCAGGGCCTGACCACACTCGCCCTCCAACTCGCCGGGAGGGAAGCCCCGGTCGCAGTCTCCACCCTCCGGCCCGCCTACGACCGGCAGCCGGACACCGCCTATCTGCTCGGCGCCCTCGCCCGTCTCTGGCTCGCCGGCCTGCCAATCGACTGGGCCGGCTTCGCCGCTCACGAGAACCGCCGCAAGCTCCGGCTCCCGACCTATCCCTTCGAGCGCAAGCGCTACTGGATCGAGCGGGCGGTCGCGCCCCCGACTCCGAAGCTGGCAGCGCCGCTGTCCGAGGGGCACCCCGAGATGCCGGCCCCGGCGCCTGGCCTCGACCGCCACGAGCGGCCGGCCAACCTGCGCAATGTTTATGCCGCACCGCGTACCGAGATGGAGCGGCAGCTCGTCGAGGTCTGGCAGGATCTCTTGGGTGTCGAGCCGATCGGCATCCACGACAGCTTTTTCGCCCTGGGCGGTCAATCCCTGCTGGCGCCGCAGCTCATCGTCCGCCTCCGGCAGGCCTTCGGCATCGAGTTCCCCATGCGCCACCTCTTCGAGGCGCCGACCGTGGCCGAGCTGGTCCAGGCGATCGAGCTCCTCCAGCGCGAGGGGATGGAGGCCCTCGCCGCCACCCGCGAGGTCATGGACCTGCGGGCCGAGGCCGTGCTCGACCCGGCGATCCAACCGGAGGGGCCGCGGGTACCCGTCGGCGATCCGTCCGAGGTCTTCCTGACTGGAGCGACCGGTTTCCTCGGCACCTTCCTGCTCGACGAGCTGCTGCGGCAGACCTCGGCCCGCGTCCACTGCCTCGTGCGTGCGGCCGATGCCGACCAGGCCTTCCGCAGGCTGCGGACCGTGCTGGAAGAGCGCGAAGTCTGGCGGGATGGAATGACCGAGCGCCTCGTGGCCATTCCGGGAGACCTAGGCGAGCCGCGCTTCGGGCTCACCGAAGAGGCCTTCCTAGACCTGGCCGTCCGGGTGGACGCGGTCTACCACAACGGCGCCTGGGTCAATTTCACCTATCCCTACAAGGTCTTGAAGCCGTCCAACGTCCTGGGCACCGTCGAGGCCCTGCGTCTGGCCGCCCTGGTGCGCACCAAGCCCATGCACTTCATCTCCAGCATCACGGCGGTGCCCGAGGTCGAGTACGGCTATCGGGACGATCCGACCGTCTACGAGGACGACGAGACCGACAGCCTTTCCGGCCTCTTCGGCGGCTACGGCGAGACCAAGTGGGTCTCCGAGCAGCTCTGCAAGATCGCGCGCTCGCGCGGCATCCCGGTCTCCATCTACCGGCCGACCGTCCTCTCGGGCCATACGAAGACCGGCGTCTGCAACACCCGAGACATGGTCTGGAACATGCTCAAGGGGTGTATTCAGATGGGAGTGACGCCCGACGGCGAGCAGGACATGGAGATCGCACCGGTCGATTACGTGGCGGCTGCCCTCATCCACATCTCCCTACGGGAAGAGGGGTTGAACCGGGTCTACCAGTTCCCGCATCCGCGGCAGCCGCGCTGGCGGACCGTCTTCGCCTTTCTCCGCGAATACGGCTATCCGCTGACCTGGATGAAGTCGGGAGAGTGGGAGCACTATGCCGTCGAGCGGCTGCAGACCGACACCGACAACGCCCTCGCCCCCTTCGCGCCTGTGGTGGCGAACTTCGAAGCCTATGCCGCCATCGCCCAGCAGGAAGGGAGAGTCGGCAAGAGGAAGCAGATCTTCTTCGACGACCGCAACACCCGCGCCGCCATCGAGGGCTCGGGCATCACCTGCCCCGACATCGATGCCGGCCTGCTGACCATCTACCTCGACTACTTCGTCCGCACCGGCTTTCTGCCCCCGCCGCCGGGCTCTGCCGCGGAAGCCGAGGCGCCCGTCGGAGCCGAGGCGGGCTCCGAAACTGTGGTACATTAGGCGCGGCCATCGGCCAGCCGGTGACCGCCCGCCTCGTCCCCATCGTCTAGAGGCCTAGGACTCCGCCCTTTCAAGGCGGCAACACGGGTTCGAATCCCGTTGGGGATACCAAACGTTCGTCGAGGGGTGTAAAGTGGCGTAAGTCCTCGAAGAATGAGGGACTTACGGGAGTTCGAACCTCTCCATTTTCGACCTGCAGACCTTGTGGGAAGAGGAGCGACTGGAACCTCTGGCGCTGCTCTAGGTCGGCTTCCAGCCAGAGGCGGGAGGCGCTCAGGGCGACCCTCTCGGTGAAGTCCAGGACGGCCTCGATGTCCAGCTCTTCGGTCCTCAGGGCGTTGCGGCCTATCTCTGCGAGGGCCATGGATTCGCTGAGCTTGTCGAGCTGCTGCCGATAGGTGTCCTGGTCGATCGCTCGCTGGTAGATGAAGGCCTCGACGAGCAGCTCTTTGCGCTGCTTCAGCTCGGCAAGTTTGCGCTCGGCAGCGGCCCTCTGGGCGGCGACGTCGTCTTTCTGGCCCTTCCAGACGTCCAGGACTATGGAACGGAAGAGATCCAGGAACTCGGGGCGGGGACGGAGGCGCTCAAGGAGGGTCAGGAATTGGCCCTCCAACTCGTGACGCGGAATGTTCGTCCGGCGGCAGCGGGCCTTGGGCGGGCAGTGGTAGTAGGCGTAGCGCCGGGTCGTTCCCTGGGACCAGGAGCCCGTGAGCGGCTTCCCGCAGTGGGCACACGTCGCAAAGCCCCGGAGGGGGAAGTCCGGATTGTTGCGCTCCTTCGGCACGATCAGGCCGTTCGTGCGGAGGAGGCTCTGGCAGCGCCAGAAGGTGTCCTCGTCTACCAGTGGCGGCCAGTTGCCGGCGGTGTCGATGGCCCAGGCAGACTGCGAGATCCGGGCGATGTAGAGCCGGTTCGCGAGCATCTCGCCCCACTTCTGCGCCGTCAGCTCGCGGCCCTTCAAGGTGCGAAGGCCGCGCGTGGTGAGGTCCTCCAGGACCTGCACGCGGGTGTAGAGGCCCGAGGCGAAGCGCTCGAAGCCGAGCCGTACGAGCGGCGCCCGCTCGGGGTCGAGCTGCATGGTCTTGCCGTCCGGAAGGTAGCCCAGAGGCGGTTTCCAGACCCATTGGCCGCGGCGCAACGCTTCCTGCATGCCGGCTTTGGTCCGGCCGCCGCGGACTTCGTTGTCGAATTGGGAGAGGGCCGCGAAGATGCCCTCCATAAACTTGCCGGCCGGGGTCTCGTCAATGGGCTGGCTCACCGCCCTGAGGGTGATGCCGAGCGCCGCCAGGTGCCGGCGGATGATGGCGTGGTCGAAGGAGTCGCGGGCAAACCGGTCCACGTTGGTGACCACAAAGACGTGGATCTTGGCGGAGCGCTTGTTCTGCTCACGCAGGTAGGTCAGGGCCTCCTGGAGCTTCCGTGCGGTCGGCGGTCTTGGCGGACTCGCCGCGCTCCAGGAAGACCCTGTCCACTTCCCAGCCGCTCTGGCTGCAGAAGGCCCGGCACTGCTCTTCTTGAACGGGGAGGGAGAGGTTCTGGGTCTGCTCTTTGCTGCTGACGCGACAGTAGATGATCGCCCGGAGTGAGGTCATCCCGTAGGCTCCTTGTCGGGGGGTTGGGCCGCCTTGTTCCTCTTGGCCAGGAAGTGCTTGACGCTAATATCGGCGAGGCCGTAAAGAAACTGGCGGAGGTGCTCCAACTCGGCATCGGAGAGGTCGCGCCCCGCCTCACCCAGGATCTTACGGCACTCAGTCAGAGAAATCATATCACAAATCCACGCTTTGTTTACGCCACGGAGGAACTTCCGGGGGCAGCTTGCTCCTGCTCCAGCAGGCCCAGCTCGCGGAGCCGAATGCGGACGCGGCTCCGGCTGACGTGCAGGTGACGGGCGAGGGTGGCGATGCTCGGCTCGGTGCCTCGCCGGTGAGCGGCCTGGAGCTGCAGGTTCCAGGCGGCGATCAGGACGACGTCGTCGAGGGGGTTCGCGGTCCGGCCCCCTCGGCGGTGGCCGGCTCGGGCGGCCAGGGCCCGGGTGCGGGCTCCGTCATCGACTCGGCCAGCCTGGCGCAGGGCTTGGAGGTGCTTGCGGGCGGTGGCTTCGGAGACTCCGAGTCTGCGGGCGAGGTCCCTCAGGGTGAGCGGGTGGCGGCCTCGGCGGCCTTCCCACCAGTCCAGGAGCTCCTCGGGATTGATGGCGGCCTGGGGGCGGCCCCAGGTTTCACCTGGGGTGCGCAGGCGGGCCAGCTTGGCGGCTTCGGCACGGAGCTGGCGGTCGAGGCGGGCGGAGAGGTCGAGCCAGTCTCGCCAGCGGATGGCCCCGGCCGGGTCGGTGGTGTCGAGGCCTTCTTCGGTGGCGATCAGGGCGACGCCCTGGACGGCGAGGAGCTGGCCCAGGCCCGTCAGATGGCGCAGGGAGCGCGCCAGGTGGCCCAGGGTGGGCACGAGGACGGCCTGGACGGCCTTGGCCCTCACGGCCACTACGAGGCGCTTATGGCCGTCTCGCGGCCCCTGGTGCCAGGGGCCTTGGTCTGTGTGCTCCAGGGCTACGATCCAGCCTTTCCGGGCCGCGTAGGCGGCCAGGTCGGCGAGGACCTGCTCGCCGGTGCCCGCGGTGCGGGCATAGAGGGCGACTAGCATGCGGACGGCCTCCGGTAGCGGCGAGACCTCGTCCGCCGGGCGCCATAGCCGTAGAGGACGTCGTAGATGTGCTTGACCGAGAACGGCCCTCGCCCCCGGAATCCGGTGAAGAGCGGCTTGTCGGCAGCCCACAAGCGACGCTCGGTCAGCCAGGCGAACAACCGGCCGCCCAGGTCGGAGGGCAGGATGACGTACCAGACGATGCCGTCGCGCTGCAGCGCGATATGGAGGTTTCCCCGCTCCAGGGTGATGTCGGAGGCACGCACTCCGGCGATCTCTTCGGCGCTCATGCCGGCCGCGGCGAGGGCCAGGATGGCGCAGTCGCGCAGCCCCACGGGTCTGCCGGCCCGCCTGCGGGCAGGATTGACGCGGGAGAGGGCGGCGCGCGCCTGGTCGGGCCGGATGCGCATCAGAAGGGATCCGGGACGGCCGGGGCCAGGGTCACTCGGTTGCGGAAGGAGGTGGTGGAGCCGGTCCAGGCCAGCTCGACGGTGCCGGTCTGCCCGTGCCGGTGCTTCGCGACGATGACCTCGGCGAGGCCTCGCAGGGTCTCGTTGTCGGGGTCATAGGCTTCGGGACGGTGGATGAAGGCGACCTGGTCGGCGGCCTGCTCGATGGCTCCGGATTCGGCCAGGTCGGCGAGCTGGGGTCTGGGATCGCTCCGGCGGGTCAGCTCTCGGTTGAGCTGGGAGAGGACGAGGACCACCACGCCCAGCTCACCGGCCAGCTCTTTGAGGCGGCGGGTGATGTGGGCGATCTCCAGCCGGCGCTGCTCGAAACGAATGCCGGTATTGACGAGCTGGAGGTAATCGATGACCAGGAGCGCGAGGTCGGGATGGCGGGCTTTGAGCCACCAGGCCCTCGCCTCCAGATCGCGCAGGACGAGCCCTGGGGTGTCGTCGAGGTACAGAGGGGCGTCCAGCATGCGCCGGGTGGCTGCGTAGAGGTCTTGCCATTGCCGTCCGGAGAGGTGGCCGGCTCTCATGTAGCGGGCGGCGATGTCGGCTTCGGCGGAGCCGAGCTTCAAGCCCAACTCGTCGGAACGCATCTCCAGGGAGAAGACTCCAACCGGCCGCCGGAGGTCCACGGCGACGTGGCGGGTGAGGTCGAGAGCAAGGGAGGTCTTGCCCATTCCCGGCCTTCCGGCGAGGACGTAGAGGCCGCCGCGCAGGAAGCCGGGTCCGAGGCGGTCCCAGCCCGGGTAGCTGCTGGTGAGTCCCTGGAGGGCCTCGGGCGGGCCGTTCTCGATGGCGAGCAGGAGTTGGTCGAGGACGTTGCCGGCTCCCGTCCAACGGACCCGGGCGGCTCGGCCGAGGAGGTTGTCGGCGGTGTCGCGCAGTCCGGTGAGCAGCTCGGCGACCGGCCGGGTCGTGGTCGCGGTCTCGATGATGGTCTTCTTGGCTCCGGCTATGAGGTCTCGCCGGACGCTCCTCTCGCGGACGATTTCGGCGTATTCGTCGAGCCGGTCGAGGTCGGGCAGGTCCACGTCGAGGGTGGCGAGGTAGGCCGGGCCCCCGATGGTGTCCAGGGCTCCGGCCTGCTGGAGGTGGGCCTGGACGGTGAGGAGGTCGGGCGTGGTGCCGGTATCGGCGACGTCGAGCAGGGCCTGGTAGAGGACGCGATGGCGCTCGAGGAACCAGTCGCGGGGCTCCAGGCGGGTGCGCACCTGGGCGATGCGCATGGGTTCCAGGAGGAGGGCGCCGAGGACGGCTTTTTCGGCTTCTTCGCTGTGGGGCAGGACGAGCTTGCGCTTCATCGGCTTGCCTTTCTCAGGCGGACGTCGGTGCCGCCGGTGCGGACGTGGAGGCCGGAGAGCCAGCGCGAGAGCAGGGACGGCGGCATGGCGCCGTTGGGATTGCGCAGCAGCTCGGGGAGGAGCTGACTGGTGATGACGGTGGCCAGACAGCTCTCGTCGCGGGTGCGGGTGATCAGGATCAGCCGGTCCATGTACCAGTCGGCGTTGGAGCCGGAGAGGGGCTCGTCGAGGACGAGCAGCGGGGTGACGAGGAGAGGGGCGAGGACCTCTTCGGCGGTGGTGAGGTCGCGCTGGATGCGCCTGGCCAGCTCGGGGCCGGAGATCCAGCGACCGCGCCGGCCGGTGCGCAGGTGCTCGGCGAGGAGGATGGTGGCGATGCCGGTCTTGCCGGTGCCGGTGGGACCCCACATGGCAACCCAGCGGGGGGTGCCGGTCCAGTGCTCCAAGGCTTGGGGCCAGGGGCGCTCGAAGTGGGTGGACCAGCTCTCGCGGGTGAGGCCGCGCAGGAGCTTGGGAATGCCGGCGTCGGCTTCGGTGAAGGCGGTCGCGGCTCTCTGGGCGTCGTGGCAGGTGTGGCAGAGGAGGTCTTCGGGGATGGCGCCGAAAGCGACCTGGTCTTCTCCGCACTGACGGCAGATCCAGGGCCGGCCCCCGAACGAGCCCTCTCCCCCTGGCCCCCTCTCCCGTGCGGCCACCGGTCCTCCACCCCGAACGGGAGAGGGGGAAGGCAAACCCTCACCCCCCTGGCCCCCCTCTCCCATCCGCACTCCCTCCGCCCGGGCGAGGGGGGAATGGGTCCTCACCCCCTGGCCCCCTCTCCCATCTTCCGACCGCCCCCCGCCGGGAGAGGGGGGACGCATGCCGATCGTTTCGTGGGTCATGACTCCTCCGTGTTGTTGATGATTTCGAGGGCTTGCTGCCAGCGGGTTTCGTCGGCTCCTGCGGCTCTCAGGAGCTCGCGGCCGGCCCGGGCATCCATTGGCCTGGCCGGCTCGCGCCGGGCGGCCTGCTCCATGACCACGCGGTGGATGTAGGCGGCGGGCTCGCGCTTGTTGGCGAGGCCGGCCTGGACCAGCCGGCCCAACAGGACGAGGAGCGGCTCGACGCCTCCAAGGGTCTTCGACCAGACGCCGATCTGGGCAGGGCTCGGCAGCGGGACTCCCGCTTCAGCGAGCAGAAAATTCACTCGAGAGATCGCAGATTGCGGACCCGACAGGGGCCGGAGACCGAAGGTCTCCTGATTTTTTGTTTCTGCTTCTTCTTGTGGGGGGTTAGGGGGGATATGGGGGTTTGGGGGAAAAGGGGGGACCGGGGGGTGAGAAAACTGGCAGTCGGCTTCCAGTTTTTCGCCAGAAAACTGGCTGCGGGCTTCCAGTTTCTCGCCGGAAAACTGGCAGTCGGCTTCCAGTTTTTCTTCGGAAAACTGGCTGCGGGCTTCCTCTTTTTGGTCGGGAAAAGTGGCTGTCTGCTTCCAGTTTTCCTTCCCGATCAGAAGGCGGTAGGTGGAAAGCTTGCCGCGGCCGTGGTGGCTGGTGATGGCGAGCTCGCCGGCGGTGACCAGCTCCGTAAGGATCTGCCGGACGCGGCGATTGCCGAGGCGGGCGCGGCGCTGCAGCGTAGCCTGGTCGATGGTCCACTCGCCGTTGTGGTCGGAGTAGCTGGCGACGGCGACGAGGACGATGAGGTGGGAGCCGCTCTGGCAGGAGTGCTCCCAGACGGCGGCGAGGTGCTCAAGCCCCAAGGGTGGCCCCCAGCTTGGAGAGAGCGCTCCGGAGGACGGGGCGCGGGTCGTAGGCGGCGGCAGGGTCTGCCCAGAGGCGCCATTCGGTGTGGCCCTTCAGGTAGGTCACGAGCCGGCCGGCGTGGAAGGCTTCGAGCAGCTCTCGGCGGTACGCTTCGTCGTCGCAGGCGCCGAAGGACGGCGCGAGCGGCGACGAGGCTCCCGGCGAGATGTCCATCGCGCTGGGAGCCTCGCTTGCCGCGATGAAGCGGATGGCGATGCCTTGCAGCGGCGCGGCGGCTTGAGCTGCCGGCGTGGGGCGGTGGGGCGAGCTGCTGGCCGGCGAGGCCAGACGCCAGAGCCAGGAGGCGGAGGCCGGGGTGTCGTCGTCCGCGGTGAAGCGCTGGCTTTCGATGGCGAGGCCTTCTTCGCGGAGGTCCCGCAGGCGGCGGTCTCCGGCGGCTCCCCCGGCCCAGGGCTCTCGCAGGACCCAGGTGGGCACCCAACCCGCGGGAGCGTGATGCCGGCCGACTTGCCAACGGTGGGCACGCCGGCTCGTCTCGAGGAGAAGGTTGTAGACGCGGGCGGCGGTGCCCGAGATGGACTTGCCGCCGGGGAGGGTGGCCTCGTCGGCGAGGTGCCAGCCGGGCGGGAGGGGGGCTTGGTGGTGGATCACCCCCTCACCCCCTGGAAGAACACGGACGGACACGGACCAACACGGACTGGCACGGACGAATGGAAGACACGGACGCTCATGCGGTGGCTCCTGCGGCGGCGGCTACGGCGGATTCGAAGGCCTCGGCTTCGGCGAGGCGCTGCTCCCAGGTGGCTCGCCGTTGCTTGTCGAGCTCCTCGACGACTTCGAGGTAGAAGGGTTGGCAGATCTGGTTGGGCGGGTACTGGATCAGGGCGCAATGCATGGTCTCGGCACCGGCGAGAATGCCGAGCTGGCCCTGGTAATGCGGGCACCAGTCCTTCGCGCAGAAGTAGAGGATGTCGGAGCCTTCGACCTGGCGGGCTTCGGCCACGGCTTCGCCTCGGCGGAGGGAGAGGTGCACGAGGTTCATGGGTGGCCGCTCTCCTGGCTGGCTCTATCGATCCCGAGAGCGAGATGCGCGGGAATGCCCGTGATCGAGACGATCTGCCCCAGGAACTTCCATGACGGGCGGCGGACGCCGTTTTCCCAGCAGCTCACGGTGGAGTGCCGGACCTCGGGAGCGAGGAGCTTGCCGAGATCGCCCTGGCTGAGACCCCGATTGCGGCGCCAGCGCCGCAACAGCTCACCAAAGGATGCTTGTGTGCAGAGGCAATCGATTGTCATGCAGAGCACTGTATGCACCATATAGCAACAGTGTCAAGAGGGAAATTGGGCTGGTCTGCAACTCAGGGGCTTGCTTTTGCGCTCTGCAACATCTAGAATGTCTTCCATGGATGCGACCGACCCTTTCGAAGGTCTTGGAAAAGCACTCGCCCAGCTTCGTGCACGAGCGGGGTTTGCGACGCAAACGGAGGTGTCCGACGCTCTGGGCTTCGACAAGGGGCAACTGTCACGCTGGGAGAACGACAAGCCCCGCCCGACTCTCGAGAACCTCGGGCGTCTGCTCGTGGGCTACGGGGCTACGGTGCAGGACCTTGCGACCGCTCTGGGTGGCATTGCGGAAGCCAAGGTGGAGCGAAGCCCTTCCGACGAGGAGCTGATCAGGTCGCTGACGGAGGCGATCCGCCGCGTGGAGGGGCGTCAGAGCGAGACGGAGAGCCGGCTCGAACGGCTGGAGCAGGACCTGGGACGCAGCACGGCGTAGGCCGCACGCCCTGGCCTCCGCTCCGATCTTCCAGCCGTCCGCCGCCGGGAGAGGGGGGACGCGCGGAACCTTCCCCGACTGGCCCCCTGTCCCGTGCGAGCGCCGCTCCCCACGCCGAACGGGAGAGGGGGGACGGTTGCCTGGGCCTCCGTGGCGAGGGCTCGGGGGATCGCGAATCGGTAGGGAAATTTGTAGAGGCTCGTTCGCAGGCAAGCCGGGCGGCGATGAACCGCCAGCAGGTTGCGCCATAGACGGGCTCGCACCCAGGCGCACCTGGCGGCCAGACGCGCGGAGGCGAGGCGGCGATAGAAGGGCTCCAAGACTTCCAGGGCCGCTGCTGCCGCCGAGAGCCGGCCGGCCTGAATGAGCGCTCTGAAGAGGCTATGACCGGTTGAAGCCACGACATCGAGAGGTGCATCGCCCAGGAGGCCGAGGGCGGTTTGAAAGGCGCAAAGCGCCCGCTCTGGCTCACCGGAGTCCAGATAGGTGAGGCCAAGGAGATGCATAGACCGGGCTTCGCCAGTGGAGTCGCCGAGCAACTTCTGGTCGGCGATGGCAGAGGTCAGCAGGTGCACTGCACTTTCGTACCTGCCTGTATCGCGGTGGAGGTTGGCCGTCACCTCGAGCAGAGCGACCTTGGTTGCCGTGTCGGAGGTCGGCAGCTCGGCTGCCCGATTCAGCGCTTGCTGCGCAACCTCGTAGCGGCCGGCGATTCGGTGCGCATTCCCGAATTGCGTCCATGCGGCGATGACGAGGTCATTCGGGAAGCTCGGCGATCTTCTCTTCAGCGAGAGCAACGGCTGCGCTCGACAGCCTGAGCATGGTCGGCAGGTCGCGATTGCGGCTTGTGCGTGCGGAATCCACCAACTTCCGCAGTCTTTCAGCGGGTGTAAGCCGCTTGCGTCGCAGAGGCATGAGCGCTCCCTTCCGCGGTGGAACTTCGCAGGGGAGTATACGGGGAAGGCGGTGCGAGTGTTTAGCGTGGGGACAGCAAGGACAGCAGGGACGACAAGGACAGAAAGGACGGCACGGCCTGGCACGGACGGAATCGGACGGAGCGGACGGAGCGGACGGAGCGGACGATCATGTGGTGGCCCTGCCGCGCGCCTTGGAGAGCTGGTCCTGGAGCCGCCGGACCAGCCCGGCGGTGACCTGCTCCTTCTCCGCCGCTTCCTGGAAGAGAAGCACCGCGGCCAGGGCTTCCCGGTCCACCTTCTGGGCCTTGAAGATCTCCACCATCTGGGCGGCCAGGAGCTTGATGTCCGCGAAACGGCCGACCTCGCGGTAGAGCAGCGCCAGGTCCAGGCTCGCCAGTGCGTAGTCGAAGGGATTCTCCCGGACCTCGAACTCGTGCCGCACCTGCTCCAGCTTGAGCAGAGCCTCGTCCCTCTGCCCAGGCCTGCAGCGCAGTTTCCTTCCAGCCACAGGGTCCTCACAAGATCCTCGCTATTGCGGAGTCGCTCGACAAGCTCCCGAACCTCGGCCACGATCGGTGCCGCCTCCCCGGCCCGGCCCAGCAAGAGCAGGTTCGACGCCTGGTTGAACCGGAGGACGCAACGCAGCCGCGGCTGGCGCGCGGCGTCGATGGCCTGCGCCGCCTGGGCCAGGGTTCGAAGCGCCTCTTCGTGGTCGCCTTTTACCTGAAAGATACAGGCTTTGTTCAGCAGGATGCCGCCACGTTCCTCAGGGCGCGCTTTCTTCAGTGCCTCGTTGTGAAGGCGGAGGGCCGCGTCGAACTGCCGCAGATCGTTGCGCAGCGAAGCCTCCAGATGGAGCATGTGCGCTTCGGAGAAAAGGCCCGCCGGGTCCTGCCCTTCGTGCCAGAGGCGCCAGGCGCGGGCGAAGGTCGCCAAAGCGCCGGGGAAGTCGCGGCCGATCACTCGTTCAGCGTTCGCAATGTGTGCGGTGCACCAGCCCTGGAGGCGGGGCTTGACGACGCTCTCTTCGACGTGCGCGGCGATCAAGAGAGCCAGCTCCGCCAACGCAAGGGCTTCCTTTGCGGCGTGTGGCGCCATGTGCTCACTCACCTTGCAGATGTGCAGGCAGAGCAGCGGGTCGCAGTATGACGGCGCACGCCGGATGAGGAGGCGCTGCTTGTCCGGTGGAGCGGCCTTCAGCCTCTCGAAGAGAGCCTCGACCCGTTGCTGGTCCTCCTCCGCAGGAGGGCCGAGCCGGCGCGGCGCGCTCCGCAACAGCGCCTCCTCCGCCCGGCCCAGGGCCAGCGCCCTCTCCACGATGTCCACGACGGCCGCCCGGGACGCTTCAGTCAGGGCCGGTGTGGCGGGCGGTTCGAGCACCTCGTCCAGGGCGAGCGCCCCGCGGACCAGCCGGTGGCACCAGCGGAGAAAGCCGATGAGCCGCTGGGGGACGCCGACCGCCTCCCGGATCAACTGGAAGGTCGCCTCCCTCGGCCGCGTCTTCCCCTTCTCATAGCGGCGAAGATCGCTGCGGTCGATTCCGGCCTTGGTGGCGAGGCGGACCTGCGACCACTCTCCTGGCAGCCAACGAAGGAAGGAGATGAAGTCACCAAAAAGCGCCGGCTCGCCAAGCTGCTTCTCCTGATCGCCTCTGTCCTGTGGCATAGATCCCCTCACCGGTGAGGGCGGAAGTTGGATATATTCGCCTGGTCCGGGCACCATGGAGAGGCCGGAGGCGCCACCGCGGCCATGGCGGCCGTGCAGAAGGCCGCCTCCTCCACAGGAGCCGGTATGGCCCATCGACGACTTGCCCGTATCCTCCTCGTCTTCCTGATGATCACCCTGTTGTGCGCACCCGCCTGGGCAGCGCCAGGGCCCGCCCCCGAGGCGCGGCTGTTCGACGTCCTCGCACGCCTCTGGGGCACCCTCACGGCCGCCTGGGCGGAGCATGGCTGCGGGCTCGACCCCTACGGCGCCTGCACGGATCATGGCTGTGGGATCGATCCCAATGGCCCTTGCGAGCCAGTTGCGCCACATTCTACGGTGGACCATGGCTGCATGCTCGACCCAAATGGCATCTGCGTGCCCGGAAGCTAACAGCGACCTGCTTGCCGGGAGGGGCTCGCCATGACCCCTCCCCTTTCCACTCAGCCCTCGAAGCGAAGCTGAAGATTGCTCCTCGCCCTGGAGAGGTAGCCCTGGAGGCGCCGGACCAGCCCCCCAGTGACCTGCTCCTTCTCAGCAGCTTCTTGGAAAAGGATCACCGCGGCGAGGGCCTCGCGGTGCACCTTCTGGGCCTTGAAGATTTCCAGGATCTCGCCCGCCAGCACCTTGATTTCCGCAAAGCGCCCTTCCTCGCGATAGCAGAGCGCCATGTCCAGGCTCGCCAGGGCATAGTCGAAGGGGTTTTCACGTGCTGCGAATTCGCGCCGCACCTGCTCCAGTCTGGTGAGCGCTTCCTCCCTCTGGCCCAAGCCGGCGGCGCAGTTTCCTTCCAGCCATAGAGGCTCTCAGAAGATCCTCGCTGTTGCGCAGCCGCTCGGCCAGCAGGCGTACTTCGGCAATGATCGGAGCGGCCTCCCGGGCCCGGCCCAGCAGGAGCAGGTTCGCGGCCTCGTTGAAACGCACTACACAGAGCAGCCGCGGCTGGCGCTCGGCATCGATGGCCTGCGCCGCCTGTGCGAGGATCTGAAGCGCCTCTTCGTGCTCGCCAGCCACCTGAAGGATACAGGCTTTGTTCAACAGGATGGCACCGCGCTCGTCCGGGCGCGCTTTCTTCAGCGCCTCGTTGTGAAGGCGGAGGGCCTCGTCAACTTGCCGCAGATCGTTGCGCAGCGAGGCCTCCAAATGGAGCAGGTGTGCTTCGGAGAGCAGGCCCGCCGTGTCCTCGCCTTCGTGCCAGAGGCTCCAGACGCGAGCAAAGGCCGTGGCAGCGCCGGGAAGATCGCGGCCGATGACTCGGTGAGCGTTCGCGACGTGCCCGGTACACCAGCCCTGGAGGCAGGGCTTGAAGACGCTGTCGTCCACGTGATCGGCGACGAAGAGGGCCAGCTCGGCCAGCGCCAGGGCCTGGCGGGGATCGCGCGGTGCCGCGGCCTCGCTTTCGGTGCAGAGGACCACGGCCAATCCCCAGTGCTGATACGCCGGATCGCTTTCGACCAGGTACCGCTGGTCTGCGGGTGCATCGCTCAGAAGCTCGCGCGCGAGCCTCCTTCCTTCTTCACGGGCCGCCCGGGCGTTTTCCTGCCTGATCTCCTGGAGGCGGAGGTCCAGGACCAAGTCACCCATCTCGCAGGCCGCCTGGGCCGCGGTTTTCTCGGCCCTGCGGCGCTGCTCGGGTGTGGGGTCCACCGGCGAGCTGGCAGAAGGTGGGTCCGGCTTTACCAGCCGGGCGGCGAGGACGGCGCGCTCGACCTCTTCCGGGCCCAGCTCCATGAGCGCTGCGAGCCCTCGAGGCGCTCCCGGCTCAAGCCAGCGTTGACAAAAGCGGAAATCGTGGCGGGGGCCACACCCGCAGCGTCCGCAAGCCGCGCTCCGGTCCAGCCGTGTGCTCCCAGGAGGAGCTCCAGGGCGAAGCCTAGCTGCGAAGGGTTTCCGCGCAAATTCTCCAACTCTCTCCTCCCAAGGATTCTCCTCCATAAGAGTAGGTTGCCGCAGGCGGCTTTTTAGGGACAAAGGGAAAAGACATTTTAGTCGGGACCCCAGGGGTGGGGTGTTTGCGAAATTCGTTGCCAAAAGCGGGCATGAACGGGTTTAGCCTCGCCCTGCCGCGGGAGGGGCGCGGCAGGACAGGAGGATGTTTGGCATGGCGTCAACACACCCGGAGAGAGCGGTGCTGCAGCGATTCGCCCGGGGCGAAGCGGCGAGGACAGAGGCCAAGCAAGTGGTAGCTCACATGCTGCGGCGACGGTGCGAGAGTTGCGCAGCGACGATCCGGCAAGAGGCGTTACTGGTGATCGAGGACTCGGACCTGCTCGGGAGCGCTCGCAAATGAACCAGACAGTGATGCGCGCCAAACCGACGAGAGGCCCAGGGGGCCGTGAGGCGGACACGGACGGGCACGGACTGACACGGACGGGGCACGGATGGGGCCGGCGCCGCCGGCTGCCCGCGGACGTAGCGAAGAGGCTCGCTGGGGCTGGCGTCACTGTGGCCGAAGTGGAGCGGCTCACCCGCGAACAGGTGCTCGAACTTCCTGGGATCGGCGAGCTCACTGTAAAGCGGCTCGAACGGTACCTGGGGCGGCCATTTGAATCGCACGCGCCGTATTGGATTGAGCGTGGCCTATCGGCGCGGCTTTCCCACAAGCTGGCTGTGGCTGGAATACGCAGCGAGGAGCAGCTCCGGCGCCTACGGCGCGCGGACCTTCTGAAAATCAAAGGCCTTGGCACCAAACAGGTGGAGCACCTCCTGCATTTCGGCAGACCTGCGCCGGCGCGCCAGCGGCCTCTTAGGTTTCTGGACAAGGTGCCGCAAGCACGGCTATGGGTCGAAGCGGGGATTACGCCGGGCTGTGCGCGGAGGCTTGTCGCAGCAGGAATCACAAGCATTGCGCACCTGAAGAGGCCGACAAGAGACGACCTTTTAGCAATTCACGGGATCAGCGAAGCGACGGTGGAAAAGTGTGAAAAGGTTCTTGGCCGCCCTTTTGCCGAGTCGGTCGCGGCGTGCTGGCGAGCGCGGGGCCTGC
>CAWJGT010000017.1:0-18661 GCA_963842525.1 uncultured Holophagales bacterium | reverse complement strand
AGCACCCGGTAGCCCTCGGTCTGCTCGGGCGGAGCGAACGGATGGATGGCGTTGAAGCCGGGCCAGGAGATCGGCACCATCCCGCCGTCGCGTTCAGCTTCATCGGGCACGAGCCGAGCGGGATCATGGAGGTGGTGAGAGACAGGTCGCGCCCCTCCAGCCGCTTGATGTAGCGCAGCATCTCGTGCTCGGTGTGGTAGCGGTGGAAGACCGGATGGCTCAGGATTTCCGACGTCTCAGGGTTACGCGCGTGCGGCGCCGGGAGGTCGAGGTCCACCGCCGCGGCAAGCTCCTCGGCCGTGGCGCCGACCATGCGGTCGCCTTCCTCGAAGACTTCGAGGAGGGTGTCGACGTCCGCCGCGGTGGCCGCCTCGTCGAGGGCGATCCCCACGGTGCGCTCTCCCAGCTTGCGGAGGTTGATCCGCCGCTCGCGGGCGGCTGCGATCACCTCGTCGGCCGAGCGGGCGCCGACTCCACGCGCAGGGTGTCGAAGAAGGGCTCGCTCCCCACGTCGTAGCTCAGGCGGCGCAACCCCTCGGCGAGGGCGGCGGTCAGGGCATGCACCCGGCGGGCGATCTGGCGCAACCCGTCCGGGCCGTGGTAGACCGCGTACATGCCGGCCATGACCGCGAGGAGGACCTGCGCGGTGCAGATGTTGCTCGTCGCCTTCTCGCGCCGGATGTGCTGCTCGCGCGTCTGCATCGCCATGCGCAGGGCCATGCGGCCGCGGCGGTCGCGCGAGACGCCGATGATCCGGCCGGGGATCTGCCGCTTGTACTCGTCCCGGGTGGCGAGGAACGCCGCGTGCGGGCCGCCGTAGCCCAGAGGCACGCCGAAACGCTGCGCCGAGCCGATGGCCACGTCCGCGCCGAAGTCCGCGGGCGGCCGCAGCAGGGTCAGCGCCAGGAGGTCGGTGGCGGCCACCACGAAGGCGCCGGCCTGGTGGGCCTGCTCGGCCACATGGCTGTAGTCCACGATCCGGCCGTCCGTCGCCGGATATTGGACGAGGACCCCGAAGACATCGTCCAGATCGGCCTCGGTGAGGTCCTGGGACCTTCCGACCAGGATCTCGACGCCGAGGGCATCGGCGCGGGTCCTGACCACCTCGATCGTCTGCGGATGGCAGTCGCCGGCCACGAAGAAGACGTTGCGCTCGTCCTTGGTCAGGCCCATGCACATGTGCATGGCCTCGGCCGCGGCGGTCGCTTCGTCGAGGAGCGAGGCGTTGGCGACCGGCAGGCCGGTCAGGTCGGCCACCAGGGTCTGGAAGTTGAGGAGCGCCTCGAGGCGGCCCTGGGAGATCTCGGCCTGGTACGGCGTGTACTGGGTGTACCAACCGGGGCTCTCCAGGACGTTGCGCTGGATCACGCCGGGGATGACGCAGTCGTGATAGCCCATCCCCAGGTACGAGCGGAAGACCTGGTTGCGCTCGGCCAGCCGCCGCAGGGCGTCCAGGACCTCGCGCTCGCCGAGCTGGCGGTCGGACGGGATCGACGTCAGCGCGAGGCGGCCGTGCAGGCGGATGGTCGCGGGCACGGTCTCGCGCACCAGCGCATCGAGCGAATCGAGGCCGAGCACCCCGAGCATCTCCCGGACCTCGTCCTCGTCCGGTCCGATGTGGCGGCGGACGAAGGTGTCGGTGGGATCGAGGGCGGCCCGGGCTCCGGCCGAGGCCGGGCGGGCTCCGAGGTCCAGGAACGGCTCGTCGGGGGGTGGCGCGGCGACCGCCCCAGGGGAGGCCTCAAGCTTCTCCACTTTTCACGAACTCCTCGTACTGCTGGGCTTTCATGAGCTGCTTGAGGTCGTCCGCCGAGGAGAACCGGATCTTGAGGAGCCAGCCCTCGCTGTGCGGGTCTTCGTTGAGCAGCTCGGGGTCGTCGACCACGGCGTCGTTGATCTCGATGATCTCGCCGGCCACCGGGGTGTAGACCTCGGCGACGGCTTTGACCGATTCGATCGTGCCGATCTCGTCATTGGCGTCGAAGACCTGGCCGACTTCCGGCAGCTCGACGAACACCACCTCGCCCAGCTCCTGCTGCGCGAAATCGGTGATGCCCAGGATGCAGATGTCGTCTTCGACGCGGATCCACTCGTGTTCCCTCGAATAGAGATAATCCGTCGGATACATCCTCGATCGCTCCTCCCTGAAAATCCGCCCGTGCCGGAGTCAACGCACGAGACGGAACGAAGCGGTGTTCGCTGCGGCGGGACTCGTTTAGTTATACCATCAAAGATCGGTTTGGCAATTGATCCGGCATCTGGCCGCCCCTTTTTATTTCGGCCGGCGATAGAACGGCAGGGCGACCACCTCGGCCGCGAGCCGCTTGCCGCGCACGTCGAGGCTCAGCGGGGTGCCGGGAGCGGACAGGTCCGCCGGAACGTAGGCCATGCCGAGCGCCTTTTCGAAGGTCGGGCTCCAGGTCCCACTGGTGACCGCACCCACCTTGCCTCCGTCCTCCTGCGACACAACCGCGTGCCCCTGGCGCGCGATTCCCCGCTCTCTCACCTCGAAGCCGACCAGCTTGCGGTCGAGCCCCTTCTCTTTCTGCGCTGCCAGGACGTCGCGGCCCAGGAAATCCCCCTTGTCGAGCTTGACCACCCAGCCCAGGCCCGCCTCCAACGGAGTGGTGGTGTCGTCGATCTCGTGGCCGTAGAGGGCCATGGCGGCGTCGAGCCGCAGCGTGTCGCGCGCCCCGAGGCCGGCCGGCTTCAATCCGGCGGGAGCCCCGTCTTCGAGCAGGCGGCGCCAGATCTCGGCCGCGTCGCCGGAGTCCACGTAGAGGCTCGAAGCCGTCCTCCCCGGTGTAGCCGGTGCGCGAGATCAGGGCCGGCCGGCCGGCCACCTCCCCCTGCAGGAAGCCGTAGTAGCGCAGCTCGATCGCGCCGGGGCTGGCAAGCGGCGCCAGGATCTCCACCGCCTTCGGCCCCTGGAGAGCGATCAGGGCATAGCGGTCGCTCTCGTCCGTCACCTCGGCCCCTGATGAGCCGGCCCGCGAGGCGATCCAGTCGAAGTCCTTGGCCGCGTTCGAGGCGTTGACCACGACGAGGAAGTCGTCGGCGGCCAGCCGGTAGATCAGCAGGTCGTCGACATAGGTGCCCCGCTCGGTCAGGAAGCCGCTGTAGTGGGCGCGCCCCGGGGCGAGCTTGGCGACGTCGTTCGGGGTGAGCCGCTGGAGCAGAGCCTCGGCGCCCGTGCCGCGGACCCGGATCTCGCCCATGTGCGACACGTCGAAGAGCCCGGCGGCCGTGCGCACGGCGCGGTGCTCTTCGATGACACCCTCGTACTGCACCGGCATCTCCCAGCCGGCGAATTCGACCAGACGCGCGCCCGCCTCGACATGGCAGGCGTGAAGCGGCGTATGCTTGAGATCCTCCCGCGGGGCCATGGCTCGGATCGATCCTCCGAAACAGCGCGCGGGACCGGGCGCGCGGATGGGTGCAAACGGTATCACAGGCCAGGCGTAGGAAATTCGCAGCCCGTGGGTTCCAGGGGGAAAGAAGCACTTGGCTCCACGCCAACCGACCGAAAGGAGTCTGCCGATGATGAAGACGAAGACCCTGCTGTTGACGGCCCTCGCGACGTTCCTCCTCGCTCTGCCCGCGATGGCCCAGATCGAGGCCAACGCCAAGCGGCCGAACCCGGGCGAGATCCTGCGCAACCCCCGGGCGCTCGCCCGCTACCTGAAGCTGACGCCCGCGCAGCAGGCGACTCTCAAGACGCTGTCCCAGGAGCTCCAGGCCACGACCAAGCCGATCCACGAGGCGCAGAAGGCGCTGCGCGAGCAGCTCGACGACCAGCTCGCGGCCGCCAGCCCGAGCGCCTGCGCGATCGGCGACACGGTGCTCGACATCCAGGAGAACCACAAGAAGCTGGAGGCCGCCCGCGCGGAGTTCGACACGAAGTTCACCGCGATCCTCACCCCCGAGCAGAAACGGAAGTACGAGGCCCTCAAGGAGGCTGCGCGGCTCCTCGGCGGCGAGGACGCGTAGGGCCGTCCTCTCCTCCCCGGCTCCGTTCCCCTCTCCCCCGGTCCAGCTTGGGGGAGAGGGTCCGCGCTTTGTCACAGGACTGCTTTTGCAAAGATCGGCGGAACGCGTTATGTGTACCGCATGAAACTGCTCTTGATTCGCCATGCCATTGCCGAGGAGCGCGAGGATTTCGCCCGCACGGGAAAGGACGACCGTCTCCGGCCGTTGACCGACGAGGGCCGGAAGAAGATGAAGCGGGCGGCCAAGGGGCTCCGCAAGGTCGCCCCCGACATCGACCTGCTGGCGACCAGCCCGCTGACGCGCGCCGCCCAGACCGGTGCCATCCTCGACTCGGCCTACGACGGCCTCAAGGAGGTCGAGATCGAGCAGCTCTCCCCCGATTCCACGCCCGAGGACTTCCTCCGCTGGCTCCGCAAGCGCAAGGAGAAGTGCGTAGCCGCGGTCGGGCACGAGCCCAGCATCAGCCTGATCCTCTCCTGGCTCCTGACCGGCACCGAGCGCCGGATCTTCGCCTTCCGCAAAGGCGGGGCCTGCCTGCTCGAATTCAATGACGAGCCCGCCGCCGGGACCGCGACGCTGCTCTGGGCGCTGACCCCGGCCCAGCTCCGGGAGCTGGCGGACTGACGCCATGGATGCGACCGGGCTCCTCCCCCGGCCTCCTGAAGAGGGTGCTCGGCTCCTGGCGCTCTCGTTCCTCGACCAGGCGGCGGCGGCCTTCCCGCGCCTGGAAGACTCCGCCGACGCCGAGGCGCTGCACGACTTCCGGGTTGCCCTGCGCCGGCTGCGGAGCTGCCTGCGGGCCTACCGTTCGCTGCTCGACAAGAGCGTTCCCAAGAAGCTGGCACGGCGCCTGCGCAAGCTGGCCCAGGCCACCGGCCCCGGCCGGGATACGGAGGTCCAGATCGAATGGCTGCGCCCGCGCGGCAAGCACCTGGCGTCGCACCACCGGGCCGGCCTGGCCTGGCTGATCGGCCGGCTGGACGAGCGGATGCGCGAGGCCTATGCCGAGCTCAACGAACGCGTGGCGGACAAGTTCCCCGACCTCGAAGGCGAGCTCCGGCACCGGCTCTCGGTCTATCGCGCCGAGGTCCACCTCGCCTCCGGAGCCCGCCGGCCGACGCTCGCCGACGCCACGGCCGAGATCCTGCGCCGGCAGGCCGCCGAGCTCGAAGCGCACCTCGCCCGCATCGAGGACGCCGACGACGAGCAGGAGGCCCACCAGGCGCGGATCGCCGCCAAGCGCGTCCGCTACCTGCTGGAGCCATTCGTGGACGAAGTCCCCGCCGCCGGTCCCCTGGTCAAGCGGCTCAAGACGCTCCAGGACCTGCTCGGCGAATTGCACGACGCGCACGTCCTGGAGACCGAGCTGCGCGAGGCCACCGAGCTCGCCGCCGCCGAGCGCATCCGCCGGCTCTACGACCTCTCGCTCCAGGAGGTGCCCGACGAGAAGCTCCTCCGCGCCGAGCGCCGCCGCGGACGCGAATCAGGGCTGATCGCCCTCGCCCGGCTCAACCGCAACCGGCGGGACCGGCTCTTCGACAAGCTGGAGGCCGAATGGCTCGAAGGGGCCGGCGGGGATTTCTTCCGCGACGTCGATCAGCTCGGCGAGGTGATGGATCAGTACGCCCCACCCAGCGTCTGGCCGCCGTCCACCACCAGCACCGCTCCGGTCGTGTAGGCCGAAGCGTCGCTCGCCAGGTAGAGGGCGGCGCCGATCAGGTCGTCCGTCGTCCCGATCCGCCGCTGCGGGATGGCGCGCAGCGCCCGCTCCCGGGCCTCGGGCGTGGACCACAGCGCCTCGCTGAAGCGGGTCTCGATCAGACCGGGCGCGATGGCGTTGACCCGGATGCTGTCCCGCGCCAGCTCGGCCGCCAGGGTCCTGGTCAGCATCAGGACCGCCGCCTTGGTCACGCCGTAGACGCCCAACCCGCCGTGCGGCACCAGGCCGGCCACCGAGGCGATGTTGACGATCCGTCCGCCGCCGCGGGCGCGCATCCGCGGCACGCAGGCCTTCACCGTGTGGACATAGCCCTTCACATTCACCTCGAAGGTCTTGTCCCAGTGCGACTCCTCGGCGTCGAGAAGCGGCCCGAAGTGCGGGCTGGTGGCCGCGTTGTTGACCAGCACGTCCACGCCGCCGTAGGCCTCCTCGGCACGGACGACGAGCGCCTCGGCGTCGGCAGCGCGCCCGGTGTGGCAGGCCACGGCGATCGCCTCGCCGCCATCCGCCTGAATGCCGTCGGCCACGGCCTGGAGGCCCTCCAGCTTGCGGCTCGCCAGGACCACCCGCGCTCCGGCCGCCGCAAGGGCCCGCGCAATGGCCTCGCCGATCCCGCGCGAGGCGCCGGTCACCACGGCCACCCGGCCGGTGAGGTCGAAAAGCTTCCCAGGAATTTCGGTCATGGCGTCGGACGATATCTCATCGAGCCGGCCGCAGCACGGCCTTCCGCGCCAGCCACCTCGCCGCGGACCGCACCGGCAACGGCATGCCACGGATGAGCCGGCTGCGTGGGGATGCAGCAAGGGCCGGAATCGTCTCGAAGAGCAGCTCCGCCCAGCGCGGGACCAGGGCCTCGGCCGTGAAGCCCGCGCCACGGCGGCGGCCGTTCTCCACCATGGTCTGATAGAGGCCCGGATCGTCCCGCAGGCGGAGGACGGCAGACTTCGCCTCCTCGACGGAGGCCGCCTCCTGATAGTCGAGATCAGACTGACGCAGCTCGCGGAACGCATGTTCGGGCCCCAGGACCGAAGGGACGCCGGCCAGCCAGGCATTGTAGAGCTTGGTGGCCGGTTTCGAGGTGCGCAGCGCCGGCTCCCGCCTCCGACCCTCGGGCCGGACGGCGAGGAACACGTCGACCGTCCGGAAGTCGGGCCACTCCAGGACGAGCCGGTCCGTCTGCTCGCCCGCAAACTCGACGGAGTCGACCACCCACTCGATGCCGAGGCCGGCGAGGAAGCCGGTCCATTCCGCAGAGCGGAAGCCGGGGTGGAGGTTGGCATCGAACCCCTTGTAGGCGATGCGCTCGATCCGGGTGCCGCGGGCGGGATCGCGCGGGATCAAACCCGGCTGGGGCCAGTGGGGAACGAAGAAACGCTTCCGACCGTCGGCGAAGCGGCCGTTCTGCACGATCTCGAAGTCGGCCAGGAGCGGCTCGCGGTTGTCCGCCCGGACGCCGACCAGGACCACGTCGCGCATCCGCCGCCGCGCGCGCCGCAAGGCCCCGGCCTGCTTGGCGTGGAAGACGACGAGGCCCTCCTCGGGAGGCTCTCCCGCGAGCTGCACGGGGTACCCGGCGCTGGCGAGCCGCAGGAAGGCCTGAAGGATCCAGATGCGCTCGCCGCGCTGGAAGGCCCGCCAGTCGTGGTCGGGATCGAGCCCGCGCAGGTGGTCGAGGTCCTCTTCACCGCTCAGGAAGAACGTGCACTGCACGGGCCGCATGATAGCGCCCGACCGGAGGCTGGTATGCTCGCCGGGATGAGAAAGGAGCGAGCCATGGCGGTCGAGATGACGGGCAGGTACATCGGCAACCTCAAAGTGGAGCTGACCCACGGCCCCTCGGGCACGCAGATCAAGACTGCGGCCCCGGTGGACAACCAGGGAGACGGCAGCTCCTTCTCGCCCACCGACCTCGCCTCGGTAGCGCTCGGCACCTGCATGGTCACCGTGATGGCCATCGTCGCCGAGCGCGACGGCATCGACATGAGCAGCGTCTCCTTCCAACTGGAGAAACACATGTCTGCCAGCCCGCGCCGGATCAGCCGCATCCCCGTGACGATTCAGATGCCGAAAGGCCTCACCCCCGACCAGCGCCAGAAGCTCGAGCGCACCGCCCTCACCTGCCCCGTCCACCAGAGCCTCCACCCCGACATCGAGAGGCCGGTTACGTTCGTGTACGAGGATGGGGAGGTGACGAGGTGACGGCTGCGATGTAAGAATGAGCGTATCTGTTTACCGCCCTAGTGCCGCCTTCCCCGAGCGGTGGCACGTCCGCAAGGGCTTGAAGTTCTCTTCTCGGCATGGTCTAATGTCTTTCAGGCATGCCGACTTACGAGGAACTCCTTCAAGAGAACTCTGAGCTTCGCCAAGACAACGGTGAGCTTCGCCAGCGGGTGGAGGAGCAGGAGCGCCAGATTGCGCACCTGAAGCGCCGAATCGTCGATCTGGAGAAACTTGTCGAGGAGCTACGGCGCCGGGGCAAACGCCAGGCTGCCCCCTTCTCGAAGGGAGATCCGAGCGAGGATCCCAAGTCTCCAGGGCGCAAAGCCGGGGATCAATATGGTCAGCAAGCGACTCGAGCTGTGCCCGATCACGTCGACGAAACCATCGTGGTGGAGTGCCCGCTGTATTGTGAGCACTGTGGGGGTCAGGTCATTCCGCAGGGCGAAGCTCGCCAGTATCAGACCGATCTGCCGCCGATTCGGCCGGTGACGACGGAGTTCATCCTCCATTATGGGAAGTGCTCGGCATGTGGCCGGGAAGCTGTGGGGCGTCACCCGCGCCAGACTTCCCAGGCGTTCCGGGTCGGCAACGTGCAACTCGGTCCAAACGTGTTGGGGCTCGCCGCCTGGCTCAACAAGGTCGGAGGCTTGAGCTACGGCAAGATCGCCGCGTTGCTGAAGGAGCTGGCTGGACTGTCTGTGTCGCGCTCGGCCCTGTGCCGCGCGCTGCTTCGCATGAGTAAGAAGCTGGAGCCCTTGTACGAGGAGCTGAAGGCGAAGATCCGGAGCCTCTCCTGTGGTGTACCCGGACGAGACGGGCTGGCGGGAGGGGGGCTATAGCGTGTGGTTGTGGGTGTTCACCAATCGCAGCGAGACGGTCTACAGCATCCAGCCGGGTCGTGGCTATGCCGAGGCCTCTGAGGTCCTGGGGGAGGGCTTTGTCGGCGTGCTGGTGGCTGATGGTTGGGCTCCCTATCAGAAATTTGAAGAAGCGACTCATCAGACCTGTCTGGCGCATCTGTTGCGCCGTTGCGAGGAGCTGCTGGAGAAGGCGACAGGGGGTGCGGTGCGCTTTCCTCGGGCGGTGAAAGAGATCCTGCAGGCCGCCTTGGAGGCGCGAGATCAGCGGGACGCGGGCAAGCTCAGCGGCGAGGCGCTGGAGAAGGTCAAGCAGGACTTGGAGCTCCAGATGGAAAGGCGTCTGTCGGGGCAGTTCACGAACCCCGACAACCAGCGTCTGGCTCAGCATTTGATACGTCACCAGGAGCAGCTGTTTGTCTTCCTGGAACGCACGGATGTGGAGGCGACCAATTGGCCGGCCGAACAAGGGATTCGCCCGGCGGTCATCAACCGCAAGACATCTGGGGGAAATCGGACGGCCGAGGGGTCCCAGGCGCAAGCGGTCTTGATGAGTGCCCTGCGCACATTTCAGCAACACCAAGTCGGGACACTCGAGATCTTGCCCCAGCTTCTGCGCAGCCCCCAGCTACCGAAGCTTGAGGCAATACTTCCTGCGTCACAGCCACCGTAACAGTTCTCGCCACGAGTTATCCGTGGCTCCAGGTCGGTAGCCGCTCGCCCTCGTCAGGTCGCCTGGCCAGCGCGGACGTGTGTCCAGGGAAAACCTTCCCCAAAAGTGCCGCTGACGGTAAACAGATACCTTGAAAGGAGCTGGGCGGCACTTTCGTATCGTCGCCCCTTGCCTCGAGCCAACTCGACCTCCGCAGGTACGAGCCGCCCCTCGCAAGCCGCCTTCAGGACGGCGGCTCGGTAGCGTTGCAAGTGGACCTGGATTCGCCTCAGTGAAGCTACAGCGGCGTCGAGCCTGGTCAGGTGCTTCTCAACTTCGGCTACAATGCGGGACTGTTCCTCGCGCGGAGCAATAGGTATAGCTGTTCTCTTGATATGCTCCGCCTTGAGATTATTGATGTTGACACCGGCGGAAAGCTCTGAAATTCTCCGTCTATAACCAGTGGTTTGTAGAAAAAATGCTAAGAGATGTGAGTTAACTTCCGGGCGTGGCCGTAGGGCAAAGCAAAAAGCGCCGAAGGATCCTTTCCAGGAACTAGTAAGCAATGCCGCTCTGCCTACTACGCGCCTGCTGCCACTTGAGGCAACAACTACGATGTCCCCGCGGCAAAGAAATTGCTCTTCGCTGACGTACCTTTCGGGTACGTAGACGAACTCACTGAACGTCAAACGGTCTGCAATGTTCGTTGCTCTGAGGATTGGGACCAACCCATCGGCCGGCTCGCTTCTCGCGTCCACTTTGTTGTAAGTAACGCCCCGGATAACCTCGACGAGGTCCCCTAACTCGGCCCAAGCCCAGTTTCGGGGCAGTGAGGAACGTTTTAGATCGCTCACGCCGCCAATACCTCATTCAGCTCATTCAGTATCTTCCCCAACTCATCCCCAAACACCGCGTACGCTCGCTGTGCCCCACCCCGTTGCGAGAACGGCACATAATCGAAATCCTCCATCTCCATCTGCAAGTTGGCTGTTATATGGTCGCGCATGGATTCGAGCCACTGGCGCTGCTCGGGGGTGAAGCGGCGGCCGGTATTTTCCTGCTGGGCGATCCACTGGCGGAAACGCTCCTCGACCTTCTCCTTGAAGGGGACGCAGCTCGTCCTCCTGGGTCAGCGCGAAGCGGACGAGGGAGACGATGTCAGTCAGGAGGCGTTGATCCGAGGCGCCGCGGACCTTGTCTTCGACGACCAGCTCGTAGGCGCGCCAGAGCCTATCCGGGGTCCACGAGCGGGGTGGCGCCTGGAGGGCCTCGGCCAGGTCTTTGATGTCTTTGTGGCGCAGCCGCGCGTGATGAGGCCGGCTGAAGAGGATCTGGAGGGCGTTGATCTCGTCCAGGTGGTCCTGGATGAACTGCTCGAAGGAGCGGACCAGGGCGTCGGCTTTCTGCCGCGCCTCGGCTGAGAAGCCTGCCTCCCGGATCGTATCGACGCTCACCGTGTCGATCACCTGCTCATGGCGCTGCTGCCGGACGAGGATTTCGTCCCGCAACCGGGGACTTGCGGCGAGCGGCCGCGCGGCTTCCCGGAGGAGCCGCTGGCCGGCAGCGGCCACGGCCGCCTCGTCCGGCTGCGCATCGGCAGGGAGCCCTCCGGCACGGCGTGCCTCTTCGGCCTGACGATCCGGGTCGAGCGCCGTCACCATGCCACGGACGATGTCACGTAGCGGAACCCCTTCGGCGACTGCGGTCAGCCGCTCCCTTTCGGCTGGTCGGAGGCGGCGGTCCAGCCGGGCCAGGCGGCTCGCCAGGGAGGAGAGGACTTCGGGGTCGGTGCTGCCGAAGCCGACCGCGTTGAGGAGGTTCTTGAGCGGCAGGCTCGGATTGCGTTCCAGCGAATAGCTTTCTGAAAGCTCGGTCTCGCAGACCCCGACGCAGTCGATGAGGACGAAGTGGTCCTTGACCTCGACCTGAGGGTCCTCGGTCACGGCCCGGTATTCGGTGGGGCTGATCACGCGGACGCCCCGGCCCTTCATCTGCTCGAAGAAGCTCCGGCTCCGGACCGCGCGGAGGAACATGACAGCTTCGAGAGGCTTGATGTCCGTACCCGTGGCGATCATGTCCACCGTCACCACGACCCGCGGGTTGTAGTCGTTGCGGAACGCGGCGATGAGGTCGTCCGTGTTGCCCACCGTGCGATAGGTGATCTTTTGTGCGAAGTCGTCGCCGCGGCCGAATTCCTCGCGGACGATCTGGACGATATCGTCCGCGTGGCTGTCGTCCTTGGCATAGATCAGGGTCTTGGGGACGTCGGTGCGGCCCGGAAAGATCTCGGTGAAGAGCCTCTCTTTGAAGGTCCGGATCACGGTGCGGATCTGGTCCACGGCCACCACGTCGCGGTCGAGGACGGTGGGAGTATAGGCGAGGTCGTCCTCCAGCTCCTGCCAGCGGACGGCCCGTGTACGACGATCGCGGTAGTCCAGCCAGTGCCCGGCTTCGACTCTGGAGCCCTGCTCGGTAATGCGGGTCCGGATGCGGTACACCTCGTAATCGACGTTGACCCCGTCGGCCACCGCCTGAGGATGGCCGTACTCCATCACCAGGTTCTTGCGGAAGAAGCCGATGGTCTGCTTGGAAGGGGTCGCCGTGAGCCCGATCAGGAAGGCGTCGAAGTACTCCACGACCTGTCGCCACAGACTGTAGATCGACCGGTGGCACTCGTCGATGAGGAGGACGTCGAAGGCCTCGATCGGAACGCGCGGGTTGTACACCACCGGCACCGGCTCGCGGACGATCCCCTCCAGGCTGTAGAGCGAGCGCTCTTCGAGCTCCTCCAGGTTGGGGACGATCTCCTCTCCCTTGAGGATGGAGTAGAGCCGCTGGATCGTGCTGATGACCACGCGGGCCACCGGATCGATCTTGTCGGACTTGAGGTGCTGGACGTTGTAGAGCTCGGTGAATTTTCGGCCGTCGTCCGGCGTCGTGTACTGCTGGAATTCCTTGAGCGCCTGCCGGCCCAGGTTGGCGCGGTCCACCAGGAAGAGCACCCGTTTCGCGCCGCCGTGCTTGATCAGACGGTAGGCCGAGGTGATGGCGGTAAAGGTCTTGCCGCTGCCGGTCGCCATCTGAAGGAGGGCGCGGGGGCGGTTCTCCTGGAGGGAGCGTTCCAGGTGCTGGACGGCCCGGTGCTGGACATCCCACAGGCCCGCCTGGGGCAGCTCCGGCAGGTGCTGAAGCCGGGCGCGGAGCGTCGCCGGACGGCCGTGCAGGGGGTGCCCGGGCGGGATCTCGGGGGAGGGCTCGAGCCATGTAGAGAGCGTCTCCGGCCGGTGAAAGCCCTGGACCTGCCGGCTCCGCGGCTCGGGGTCCAGGCGGTTGGCGAAGCGGGTCTCGACACCGGTGCTCTGGTAGAGGAACGGGAGCGGATCCCACGCCCGCGGGAGATGGGGAGGCATCCCTTCCGAATACTTCTTCGTCTGGAGCTCAACCCCGGTGAGGGTCGTCCCTTCCGCTTTGGCCTCGACGACGCCGGCCGCCTTGCCGTCGACATACAGCAGATAGTCGGCGTAACCGTGGCCGCGCTTCAGGGGGAATTCGCGGATCGCCACGCCCCGCCGGGCATGGACATTGGCCGTGGCCGCGTCCTGGATGTCCCATCCGGCCGCGGTGAGCGCGGCGTCGATGTTCTGACGGGCCTGGTCTTCGGGCTTCTTCATCGCGAGCAACTTCCTGGCGGCCGGTCCGGAACCGCGGCGCCAGTTTCTTCAGTCGGTCGGAAGAAGAGGATATCGCAGGACCAAGAGGAGGGGGACACTGGCCCAGCGCACGCTCCGCAAAGCCAGCGTGAGACTCACGCTGGCGCAGCGTCTCGGCGCTGGGCTACGGCGCAGCCGGCGCCGCCACGTACACCACCGGCAGCCCCAGCCCTTTCGCCGTTTCGTTCAGCGCGGCGAGATCCTTGTCGAGCAGCGACTGGAGCTCGGCCACGTAGCCGTCGAGCTCGGACTTCTGGGCGGCGAAGACCTCGCGCCCGCCCTGCGTGGGTGGGCCGTCGCCGTCCTGCACCCAGCCGAGGAAGGGCGAGAGGCGCGAGTAGAGCTTGGCGCCGCCCTTCATGGCCAGGATGTCGTAGGAGATCTCCGCCTTGGGGTTGTGGAGCCGCGCCTCCAGGTCGTCGAGCTTGCCGATCAGCTCCTGGGAGGACTTCCGGAGAGCCTCCGTCCGCGGGTCGTTGGCGAGCAGCTCGTTTCGGGCGGCGAGCTGCTTGCGGGTGGACTGGATCTGTAGGACGGTGCGCGTCAGGCGGGTGATCTCGTCGCGGACCGCGAGGGCGAGCCGGAGCTGCGCTTCGAGGTCCTGCTGGGAGACCTGCGAGGCGGGATCGGGGAGGAGCCGGAACGTCCGGGTCTGGCTCTTGCCGTCGACGGTCAGGCGCGCGGTGTAGGTGCCCGGCACCGCGGACGGACCGAACAGGGGGTAGCCGCTGTCGAGCATGGCCCCCGGGATCATCTCGGCCCCGAGCCAATTCAGTCCCCAGACGGCCCGCTGGAGGCCCTTGCCCTTGGGGATCGCGAGCTCCGCGAGCCCCTCGCGTTCCTCCTCGACGTACTCGGTGGACCCGGTGGGCTCCAGGGCCTTGCTGGAGAGCTTGTCGACGAGCGTGCCGTTCGCGTCCAGGATCTCGAGGGTGACGTCTCCTTTGGGCTCGGCCTTCAGCCAATAGAAGATCTGCGCTCCCCGCGGCGGATTGGGAGCGCTGAAGCCTTCGCGTTCGGTCGAGGCATAGGTCCGGCGGACGACGTCCGAGACGGGGAAGAGATGGACCTCCTCGTCCGTTACCTGCTTCGAGACCGCACGTACCGCCGCCAGGTCGTCGAGGATCCAGATCGACCGGCCATGGGTGCCGACGACGAGGCTGCCATCCTTGACCTGCAGGTCATGGACGGCCACGGTCGGGAGGTTGAGCTTGAGCGAGCGCCAGGTGGCGCCGTCGTCGGTCGAGAAGGCCACGCCGCGCTCGGTGCCGAGGTAGAGCGACCCCTTGCGCGCCGGGTCCTCGCGCACCGCATGGAGGTAGACGTCGCGCGGCAGGCCGCCGTCGAGCCGCTTCCAACTGCGGCCGAGGTCGGTGGTCTTCCACAGGTAGGGCCGCATGTCGTCCAGCCGGTGGGCGTCCACCACCAGATAAGCGGTGCCGGCCTCGGAGTGCGACGGCTCGATCATGCTGACCGTGCCCCAGTCGGGCAGGCCGGGGATGGCCGCGGTGACGTTCTTCCAGTGGGCTCCGCCGTCCTCGGTGACGTGGACAAGGCCGTCGTCGCTGCCGGCCCAGATCACCCCTTTACGGACGGGCGACTCGGCGATGACGAAGACCGTGCCGTAGGTCTCGACGCCGGTGTTGTCCCCGGTGATGGGACCGCCCGACCACTGCTGCTTCGATTTGTCGTTGCGTGTCAGGTCGCCGCTGATCGTGGTCCACGTCTGGCCGCCGTCCTGCGTGCGGAAGACCACGTTGCCGCCGTAGTAGACGGTCTTGGGGTCGTGCGGCGAAATGTGGATCGGGGCCGTCCATTGGAAGCGGTAGCGCATCTGCTCGCCGCCCCAGCCCGAAGGGTTGTCCGGCCAGGGGCTGACGTTGCGCGCCTGCCGGGTGCGGTGGTCGTAGCGCGAGAGATAGCCGAGGTATTCGCCGGCATAGACGATGTTCGGGTCCGACGGATCGGACTCCACCCAGCCGGCCTCGCCGCCTCCCACGGTGTACCAGTCGGTGTTGCGGATGCCGGCCGAGCCGAGCGAGTTGCTCGGGGCCTGCGCCGTACCGATGTCCTGCATGGCGCCCGCGACATGGAAGGGGACCCGATTGTCCACGGACACGTGGTAGAACTGGCCGATCGGCAGCGGCGGCATGGTCCAGGTCTCGCCGCCGTCGAGCGAGATGTCGACGCCGCCGTCGTGGGCCGCGATCATCCGCCGGGGTTCCTTGGGGTCGATCCACAGGTCGTGGTGGTCGCCGTGATGGATGCCGCGGACGTGGCGGAAGGTCTTGCCGCCGTCGATGCTCTTGAGCATGGGCACCTGGGGGCACCAGACCTCGTCGGGATTGGTGGGGTGGACGGTGATCGTCGTGTAATACCAGGCGCGCTGCCGCAGCTCGCGGTTGGCGCTGGCCAGCTCCCAGGTCTCGCCGCCGTCGTCGGAGCGGAACAGCCCGCCCTTCTCGGCCTCGATCAGCGCGTAGACCCGCCGGCCGTCCGAGGGCGCGACCGCGACTCCCACCTTGCCCCAGGCCCCGTCGGGCAGCCCGCTGCCGGTGAGCTGCTTCCAACTGTCGCCGCCGTCGCGCGAGACCCACAGGCCGCTGCCGGGGCCGCCGCTCGTCATCTCCCACGGGCGCCGCCGAGCCTGCCAGAAGCCGGCAAAGACGATGCGCGGGTTGGACGGGTCGAGAGCCACGTCCGAGGCGCCGGTGTCGGCGTCCTTCTTGAGGACCTGCTTCCAGGTCTTGCCGCCGTCGGTGGTGCGGTAGACGCCGCGCTCGGGGTTGGGGCCGAAGGCGTGGCCGAGCACCGCGGCGAAGGCGACGTCGGGGTCCTTCGGGTGGACGACCATGGTCCCGATCTGCCCTTCCTGTTTCCAGACGTGCGTCCAGGTCTTGCCGCCGTCGATCGACTTGTAGATGCCGTTGCCGGCCGCCACGTTGCCGCGGATGTTGGCCTCGCCGGAGCCGACGTAGACCACATTGGGGTCCGAGGGGGCGACGGCGATCGAGCCGATCGAGGAGATCGGCTGGCTGTCGAAGACCGGCTTCCACTGCGTCCCGCCGTTCTCGGACTTCCACACCCCGCCCGAGGCCGTCGCCGCGTACCAGACGTTGGGGTTGCCAGGCACCCCGGCCGCGCGCGACACCCGGCCGCCCCAGGCGGGCCCGATGTTGCGGTATTTGAGGGCCGAGATCCCCTCCGGGTCCTGAAGCCCCGCCGCTGCCGCGGCCGGCTTCGGCTTGTCCTCGGCGGCGAAGGCGGTCCAGGGGAGTCCTGAGAGCAGCAGGGCCAGCAGAGCGCAGACGGTCAGGGCAGAACGGCGCGGCAGTCCGGGCATGCGTGTCACCTCATGGGAAAGGAAGGCTGCGAGACCGCCCGGCAGCTTAGCCAATGGCGGGGGTGGGGGCAAGGGCGGTAGTATGGTGCCATGTACATCTCGCGCATTCGCCTGGAGAACATCCGCGGCTTCCGGGAGCTGGAGATTGACCTTTCCGGCAAGGATGGGCCTCGGCGGCGGACGGTGATCATCGGGAAGAACGGGACCTGCAAGACCAGTGTGCTGCGGGCGATTGCTCTGGGCCTCTGCGATCTGACGGACGCGAACTCACTGATCTCGGAGCCGATCGGGGTGCTGATCCATACCGGGGCAGACGAGGGCAGGATTGAGGTCCGGGTGGACTTCAAGGATGGAGGACCGCTGCTTGCTACGACCCTACGGAGAGAGAACGGTAAGGAGAGCGTCCACCAGAGATCGGCATCCTCCCTGCGGCCGCAGCTTTTCGTCTGCGGATATGGAGCGGGCCGCTTCGGCGCGGGTTCTGATACCGGCAGGGAATACCGGATCGCCGATGCGGTCTATACACTCTTCGACTATCGCCGCACTCTGCTCGACCCGGAGCTGACGCTGCGCCGGCTCGGGGACTTTCTCGGGACCGCCAAGTACAATGCGGCTCTTCTGGGGATCAAGAAGGTTTTGGGTTTGAGTGCCGAGGACGAGATTCTGCTTCCGACAGGAGGAGGAATTGAAGTTGCGGGGCCGAACCTCGGCCGGGTGCGCCTGGAAGGATGGGCGGACGGTTATCGGATGACCTTCAGTTGGATGGTAGACCTCTACGGCCGCGCGATGCAGGCGGACCGCATCACACCTGAGGGCCACGTCCAAGGCATCCTCCTGATCGATGAGCTTGAGCAGCACCTCCACCCCTCGATGCAGGCGGAGGTCCTGCCGCGGATCACGGAAGCCTTTCCCGAGATGCAGATCTTCGCCACCACCCACAGTCCTCTGGTGGCCCTCGATGCCTCTCCGGACGAGTTGGTGGTGCTGCAGCGCGAGGGAGACGAAGTGGTCCGGGAGGAGAACGTCCCTGACTTTTCCGGCTATTCAGCCGAGGACATGCTGCAAGACGAGCGGCTCTTCGATACCGAAGTCTATGCGCCTGAGATGCGCGAGAAGCTCTCCCGTTATCACGATCTCGCCGCCATCCCGGCGCGCACCCGGGGTGCGGGTGAAACGCGAGAGCTGCGTAGCCTGGCCTTCGAGATCCACGAGAAGCCGGTCCCCGAAACGCGCCAGGACGAGATGATGCGCGAGCTCAAACGGCTCGTCGACAAGCACGGCCTCTGATCTGTCGCGATGATCCACATCGATCGGAACAGGACCGACGAGCGGAGCCGGCCGATCCGGCCCGACGAGGCCTGGGACAAGGCCGCCGAAAAGGCAACCCAGAAGGCCAGGGAGGAGGCCGGCAAGCACAATGCCGACAAGAAGGTCTACGCCCACGATCAGGTGAAGGCCGCCCTCGAAGAGCTGTTCCACGACAAGTGCGCTTATTGCGAGACGGACGTCACCGCCGGCTTCGATTGGGACGTGGAGCACTTCCGGCCCAAGGGCAAGGTGGCCAAGCGCCCCGATCACCCGGGCTACTACTGGCTGACCTATACCTGGGCCAATCTCTATCCATCCTGCCAGCACTGCAATCAGAATCGTAAGGACAAGCCGAGTTGGGACGATCCTTCGCCCGGGGGCACGGCTGGCAAGCTGGACCAATTCCCCTTGGAGGATGAGTCCACGCGGGTCATGGCTCCTGATGTCGATCTGAAGGGCGAAAAGCGCCTCTTGATCGATCCCTGCGAGGACCAGCCGGAGAATCACCTGCGTTTTGCCGTCGACGGCGTTGTCGTCGCCGTGGCCGGAGACCGGAAGGGAGAGGCTTCGATCAAGGTCTTTCATCTCAACCGGCGGCGCCTGCGCAAGCGGCGGATGAAGGCGATCGCCGCGGCCATCTTCGACCTCAAGGCCATCCGCAAGCTCGAAGCAGGCGGCGATCCGGACGCGGCGCGCGAGTTCCGCAGTCACCTGGAGCGGTTCCTCCTCGCGGACTCCAGTGAGTACGCCGCGGCCGCCCGGGCGGTGGTGCGTGATCCGGCGGTGTTTGGAGTGTGAACCCTCCGCTGCTGCAAAAAAGCCCCCGGGTCGCCCCGGGGGCTTGTGGTGCGCGGAATCGAG
>CAWJGT010000016.1:0-11773 GCA_963842525.1 uncultured Holophagales bacterium | reverse complement strand
GGAGGCCAAAACGAGCCGCGGCCGCGTGGGTTTTTTTTGCCGCAGCCTGCGCCGCGTTCCTGGCGGAGGCCGCTCCGGTCCGGCAGGCCAGACACGCACCGCCGCCGGCCGCCCGCAGCGTGGTCCTGATCACCCTCGACACGACCCGCGCCGACCACCTCGGGGCCTGGGGCTGGCCCCACGCGCGGACGCCCGTCCTGGACGCCCTGGCCGCGCGCGGCGCCCGCTTCTCGCGCTGCGACACGGCGGCGCCCTTGACCCTGCCGAGCCATGCCACGCTGCTGACCGGCCTCTATCCGCCCCGGCATGGAGTGCGGGACAACGGCACCTTCACGCTCGCCGGCCGCTTCGAGACCGTGGCCGAGCGGCTGGCGGCCCGCGGCTGGGACACTGCCGCCGTGGTCTCGGCCGTGGTCCTGGCGCGCCGGCACGGCCTCGCCCAGGGCTTCCGCCTCTACGACGACGACCTGGGAGCGGGCTATGCCCAGGGCACCGAGGTCAGCGAGCGCACCGCCGAGGCGGCGACCGATACCGCCCTGGCCGCCGCCGGGAAGCTGCGCGCCCCCTTCTTCCTCTGGGTGCACTATTTCGATCCGCACCGGGAGTACCGGCCGCCCAGCCGTTTCGCCGATGCCGCGACCGGGCCGCACCGCCTCTACGACGGCGAGATCGCCTTCATGGACGAGCAGATCGGCCGCCTCCTGGCGGGCCTGCCCAAGGACGCCGCCGTCGTGGTGGTCGCAGACCATGGCGAGATGCTCGGCGAGCATGGCGAGGAGGAGCACGGGCTGTTACCCTATGGCGGGGCGCGGCGGGTGCCGCTGCTCCTCGCCGGCCCCGGCATCCCGGGCGGCCGCAGCGTGGACTGCCTGGTGCGGACCGCCGACGTCGCGCCCACGCTGCTCACCCTCGCCGGCGGACCGGCCCCCGCGGGGCTCGACGGCGAGGATCTGCTCCCCCTCCTCCATGGCAGAGGAGGCTGCTACCGGATGAGCTATAGCGAGGCCTTCCTGCCGTTCTTCTCCTACAAGTGGTACCCACTGCGGGCGCTCTCGACCGACCGCTTCCTCTATGTTCACGGGCCGACGGGGAGCCTCTACCAGCTTCCTTCCGATCCCGAGGAGGACGAGGACCTGGCGCCGCAGCAGCCGGCTGCGCTACGGCTCTGGGAGCGGCGGCTGCGCGATCTCCTGAAGAAGTCCGGCGAGGACCTTGATGCCGAGGTGCGCGCCGGCGCCGACCTCAGCGCCGGGGAACGGGAGCGGCTGGCGAGCCTCGGCTATCTCGGCGGATCGTCCGGCGGCGCCGTGGGGAAGGGGCTCCCGGACCCGCGGCGGATGATGGACGTCAAGCGGGCCCTCGACGCGGCCGTGGCGACCGTGCAGCAGGGGAAGTGCTCCGCGGCCCTGCCGGCGCTCCAGGACGTCGTCCGCCGCGACCCGCGCAACGTTCCTGCCCTCAACCTGGCGGGTTTCTGCCTGAAGCAGGCCGGGCGGCACGAATCGGCGCTCGCCCTGTACCAGCGGGCGGAGCGGGAGAACGGGAGGTCGGCCACCCCGGTGGCCGGCGCCGCGGACTGCCTGCTGGCCCTGGGACGGCGGCAGGAGGCGGAGGCGGAGTACCGCCGCGCCCTGGAGCTTGATCCCACCCTGGGAGAGGCGGCGGTGAGCCTGGCACGCCTGCTGCGCGGGCGGGGGGACCGGGCGGGTGCCTTGCGGTTCCTCGACGCTTCGGTCGAGGCCGGGAGCCACACCGCCGAGGTTTATCTGACGCGCGGGGGAGTCCAGGCCGAGAGCGGCCGGCCGGCCGAGGCGCTGCGCGACTTCCGCGAGGCCGCGCGGCGGAGCCCCCTCGACCCCTCACCCCTGGAGAGCGCGGCCCAGGCCGCCTTCCAGCTCGGCCGGCACCAGGAGGCCGTGCAGCTCTACGAGCAGCTCCTGCGCCTCCAGCCGAACCGCCTGGACGCCTGGAAGACGGCGGGCGCGATCTATTACGAGACGCTGGACGACCGTCCCAACGCCCTGCGCTGCTTCCGCCGTGCCCTCACCCTGGAGATCGATCCGCGCGAGCGGGACCAGCTCGCGGACCTCATCCGCGAGCTGGAGTAGGGGCCGGGCTTGCCGGAACGGCCGAGACGCAACACAATACGGGGCGTCTTTTTTGAAAAGCTCATCCCTTGACTCCGCCCGCACGGGCCAGAGGGGGCGGCTTGGAGACGGAGGGCCGTTTTGCTGAGAGAGTTTCTGCGGAAGGTGGCGCTCTTCCAGGAGCTTCCCGGAAGACCAGCTCCAGCGGCTGGAGGCGATGGCTCGCGAGGAGTCGCTCCCGCCGAAGCAGATCGTCTACCGGGAGGGTGACCCGGTCGATGCCTTCTATCTGGTCCGGGAGGGGCTGGTGACCGTCTTCCGGGAGGAGAAGGGCAAGCCGATGGAGGTGCTGGCGCGCCTGGAGGCCGGCGGCTTCTTCGGTGAGATGGGGCTGCTCAACGACAAGGCGCGGCGGATCGCCTCGGCGCGCACCGCCCTGCCCACGGTCCTGCTGCGCATCGACCGGGGCGACCTGATCACCCTTTTGGCGGACAACCCCATGGTGGAGCTCAAGTTCCGCGCCGAGGTGATCCGCCGGCACGGGATGAGCGTTTCCGCCCTCCTGGGGCTCGCCGGGCAGCGGGACGTGCGCATCCACCTGGGAGCCGACGCCGAGATCACGCTTGACGACGGCACCGTGCTCCCGGTCCAACTGGAGAACGTCTCGCTCGGGGGCATCGGCATCTCCGGAGCGCCGGACGCCTGGGAAACGCAGCAGCCGGTCCGCTTCACCCTGGGGCTCCCGGGCGAGCCCCCCCTCCTGCGGGTGATCGGGACCATCACCTGGCTGGAAGGCACCTACGCGGGCATCGCCTTCGGACCCGACACCGCCGGCGACGCCCACCTGATCCACCAGGTCGTGCGGCGGTTCCTGCGAAGGAAGTGAGGGGGGCGGGGGCCTGCGGAACGCCCGGCGATGAATCGCCGGGCTAGGAACAGCGCCCCTGAAGGGGGCTTGAAGCCCGGGGGGGCTGTCCGGCCGGGGTACAATGCGGCGAGCTTTCGCAGCGAAGGAGGCCGGGATGGCAGACGACCAGAAGCCCTTCATCACCCTGCCCACGGATGAGGAGATGCGCGTCCGGAGGGAGGGGTCCGGTATGAAGCCGACCTACAACTTCGGTTTCATCGGCGGGATGTCCCGCCTGCTCGCTGCGCACGAGCGGATCGGCAAGGCCCTGCAGACGGCGTTCTACGAGATGATGTTCGCGCCCGGAGCGCTCGACCGTGCTGAACGGGAGATGCTCGCCGCGGTCGCCTCGGCGGCCCAGGACTGCGAGTACTGAACGGAATCTCACGCAGAGTTTCTGCGTGTCGAGCACAACGATCGGGAGCTGGTCGAGGCGATCAAGCGGCGCCGCTGGCGCGAGCTGGCCCACCTCACTCCGCGGCAGCGGGCACTCTGCACGCTCGCCGAGAAGATGACCCTGACCCCGACGGAGATGACCGCCGAGGACTGGCAGCCGCTACGCGATGCCGGGCTCGACGAGCAGGGCCTCCTCGAAGTCGCCCACATCGTGGCCATCTTCAACTACTTCCCGCGCATGGCCGACGGCTTCGGCCTGAAGCCCGATCCCAAGCTGCGCGAAGCCGCCGCAACCGGCACTCCTCTCCAGCGGGTCACCTGAAGTCGACCTGCCACAGCCCTCCTGTCATGGGCGTGGCGTACAGGCGTTGCGGGCGCTGGCGGTCCTGCTCCAAGACGGTGACCGGAGTTGGAGCTGGAAGGCCGGTCTAATACTCCGGCAGGATTCGAGCGTCCCTTCCTCATAGTGCTCCGCCCCCAATCCTTGGGGATCTCGTGAGTCAGCCTTCCCTCCCCGAGGTGAGGGGACTGCCTTCTCTTGAACGTCGTTGCCGACTCTGGAGGATAGACAATGCACACCCACACTCACCCATTCGAGCCGTTCTGGCCTATCGCGAGGCTTCGCGAGGAAGGCCTTTTTTTCTATCAGCAGGCCATTGAGACCTACCAAGAAGACGAGCACGTCGAGGTCGCCGAGCATGGCGACATGATCCTGTTCGGCAGCTACTCATATCTCGCGCTCAACGGTCATCCGCGGATCAATCGGGCCACGCAGGACGCCATCTCCCACTACGGCACCGGTGCTCATGGCGCGCGGCTCCTCGCGGGCACGTTGGCCATCCATCGGGAGCTCGAGGCGGAGCTGGCGCGCTTCAAGGGCACTGAGTCCGCCATCACCTTCACCAGCGGCTACGCGGCCAACGTCTCCGCCATCACCAGCGTCGTCGGACGCCACGACACCGTCATCTGCGACAAGCTCGATCATGCATCCATCGTGGACGGCTGCGGCCTTTCCCGCGCCAGGCTCGTCAGGTTCCGGCACAACGACATGGAGCACCTCGCCGCCATCCTGGCCGACCGTGCCCATCCAGGGCGCAAGCTAGTGGTCGTGGATGCCGTTTTTAGCATGGACGGCGACATTGCCAACCTGCCGGAGATCGAGCCGGCTCTGCCGGCGGCACGGCGCCCTCCTCATGGTGGACGAGGCGCACTCGCTCGGGATGCTCGGAGCGAGCGGCCGTGGCATCGAGGAGCATTTTGGCCTCCCGGCGGACACCATCGACATCAAGATGGGCACCCTGAGCAAAGCGATTCCCAGCGCTGGCGGGTATATCGCGGGCAGTCGCCGCCTCTGCGACTTCCTCGCAGTGCAGGGACGCGGCTTCATCTATTCCGCCGCGCTGCCTCCACCCGCTGCCGCCGCGGCGCTCGAAGCTCTGCGCGTGATCCAGGACGAGCCCGAGCGTCTCACACGTCTGCACGACAACATTCGTCATTTCGCGGCGGCTCTCCGGACGATCGGTCTTTCGTACATCGACAGCACGACCGCAATCTTCCCTGTGATCTGTGGCGAGGACTGGGCGGCATTCCGGCTCGCGCACTACTGCCAGCAGCGCGGCTTTTTCGTGCAGGGGATTCCGCATCCGGTCGTCCCCAAAGGCTCGGCGCGCCTGCGTGTATCGATCACGGCAGGCCACCGCAAGGAGCAGTTGGATCGCTTCGCAGCCGTCCTGGACCAGGGCCTCGATGAGTTTGCGATCCCCCGGGGCGGCAGCGATCGAACGCCTTTGGCAGAGGTGGCAGAAGTGGGACCGGGGCTGGACCGAAGTATCCCTCTCGTATTCCAGGGTGTGGCGGTCTGATCACGTTGTCTCGAGTCCACATGCCACGGACCGCGGTCCTTCAAGCATTGACTGTAGGAAACGTCCCGCGGACCCGGGGCCTTCAAGCATTGACTACAGGAAACGTCTCGCGGACCCGGGGCCTTGTAGCATTGACTACAGGAAACGCCCCGCGGACCGCGGTCCCTTTAGCATTGCCTACAGGAAATGGCCCGCGGACCCGGGTCCCTGTAGCAAGGGCTAAAGGAAACGGGCCACTGACCCGGGGCCTTCAAGCATTGACTGTAGGAAACGGCTCGCGGACCCGGGTTCCTCAAGCATTGACTACAGGAAACGGCCCGCGGACCCGGGTCCGCGAGACCTGCAGCCGGCTCGATGTCGTCCTCAAGGGGGTTGCGGCTCCACCGAGTCCGGTACCTGGCGCCCACACTCTGGATGGAGAGGCAGGCACTCCGGTCGCCGGCAGCCGCAGTCTGGCCTGCGTCAAAAAGGGCCCGGTGCCTGTGAGCCGCCGCACGCTCCGCGAGATCTCCACGCCAGTGTGAGCCACGACGAGCGAGGACTTTCAGGAGGAGAGGCAAGGAGAAGAGCCCGGGCCTCGGGTGGCGAAGACGCCGTGCGGCCGGTCATCCATTGGCGGTGTTTCCACCCAGGTCTACGGGAGAGCACCACTCCAGTGGGTCACCTGAGGTTTGAGCCCTGAGGGGCTCCGCCAGAATCCGGCGGCAGGTCGAGAATCAGCGTGGGCCACTGCCGAAGTGAACCGCTTGTCATAAAATCACAGGGCGCCCTACCCTTGTTAGGAGGTGCCCTTGGCCGAATTCGCGGACCTGATCTCCGACTTGCCGCTCTATCAGGAGCTGGATAACGCCGCCGGCCGGGATTCGATAGCGGCCACGGACGTTGTCCGCCTGAAAGGGCTGGTGAACGAAGTCGCCGACGCCGTCGGGCCGGCCATGGCCCTGATCCCGGTGACCTTCCGGCAGTACACCGTCCACGACATCCGCCACTGCAAGAACGTGATTACCCGGATGGGGGAGATCCTCCCGCCTGAGACCCTCGCGAAGCTGAACGCGCTTGAGATCACCTTCCTTCTCCTTTCGGCGCTCCTCCACGACATCGGCATGGTGGTGACCGATCACGAGAAGGCGGAGACCTTCCTCTCCCAGGGCTTCCGGCGCTTTCAGGTAGAAGGCCACGCCGACCGGAACAAGGCGATCGACGAGGCTCGCTCGGCCGGCAACGAGCCCCGCGCCCGGGCGATCGAGGACGCCCTGCTCGCCGAGTACTACCGCCGTCTCCATCCGGAGCGGGTCCGGCAGTTCATGGAAAGACACCTGGCCGGCCGGTTCCAGTACCGGGAGATCGACTTCGCGGACGACCTCGCCCGCCTCTGCGAAAGCCACGCGTGGGGTGTTGAAGAGAGCAACGACGCCCATCATCCCGGGAAGGCCGTGGCTTGGCTCGACGACGACACCCGGCTCTATGTCGTGCGGGTAAACCTCCAATATCTTGCCTGCATCCTCCGGCTTGCGGACATTCTCGACTTCGACCGGTCCAGGACTCCCCTAGCCGTCTTCCAGCACCTCGACTTCTCCGAGCCGAAGTCCTGGGAGGAGTGGAACAAGCATCTTCAGGTGAAAGGCTATGTGATCACGCCCACGCAGGTGGCCTTCGACATCCCCTGCACGTACCCAGTCTTCTATGTCGCCGTCCATGAATTCCTCGACTGGATCGACGTCGAGCTCCGGCAGAGTCGTTATCTGGTCGAGAACAAGCCGCAGACGACGGCCGAGCGTTACAAGCTATTCCTGCAGCAAGTGGTGGACCGCCACAAGGTCCGGATGGCGGACCCGAGCTATGTGGCGGGAGCCTTCCGGTTCCAGCTCGAGTACGAGAACATCCTCACGCTCCTGATGGACAAGAGCCTCTATCCCGACCCGAGTCTCTTCCTCCGCGAGCTCCTCCAGAACGCTCTGGATGCCTGCCGAAGAAAAGAAGCGGACACGCAGGTGAATGGCATCGCCTACATGCCGAGGATTGTCGTCTGGGACCGCACCGATGATCTAAATGATCCCCGGGTCATTTTCCAGGACAATGGTGTCGGCATGTCGCAGCGCATCGTCGAACAGTATTTCCTGCGCATCGGTCGGAGCTACTACCGCTCGCCGGAGTTCGATGCTGAGCGCCAGCGTCTGCAGGAGCACGGCAAAGAACTCGACGCCTGCTCACAGTTCGGCATTGGCATCTTGTCTTGTTTCCTGGTCGGAGATCGCTTCGAGATCGAGACACATCAGGAAGGATACGATCCTCTCCACATTCAGATCGAGGGACCGTCGAAGTATTTCGTAGCACGACGGCTGGCCAGGCCGGAGCCAAGCGTTCTCTATCAAAAGCCTGCTTCGGACGAGGAAGCCGGTCCACCGAAGAGGACCGGTACGCGGGTTACGGTGCACTTTCGGCCGGGGGCTGCCGTTGATGTGTGGCAGACGCTGGATAAGTTTGCGGTTAACTTTTATTTATCCCGAGCTGAGATCCTTGAGCTGATTCCTGTGCCCTTCTATTTCGTCCACGAGGAGGGTTGGTCTCAAGGTCTCGTCTGGAGGGATCCGGTCAACAGGCTCCTCTGTGACCTAGGATTGCTCAGGATTAACGACCGGGTCGAAATAGATCTCTCAAATCTCCCTATTGTGAAGGCGGAAGAAGGGAATCGGATTGGTCGTTCCGGGCGGAGCGGTCGAGGGGCGCAACAGTCTCCCAGGTGCTAGAATGACGAGGGCTATAGGCATGGCAACCACCACTCTGGACTACATCCGGATCGCGTCTCCCTGTCCCGCGAAGTGGGAGGAGATGGCGGGGGATGACCGCGCCCGCTTCTGCCGCCTTTGCGAGAGGAGCGTTTACAATCTGAGCGCCCTGACTCGGCAGGAGGCCGAGCGGCTCATCGCCGAAAAAGAGGGCCGCCTCTGCGCGAAATTTTTTCAAAGGTCCGATGGGACCATCCTGACCCGTGACTGCCCGGTCGGCTTGCGCGCCAAGTTCCGGCGCGCCGTCCGTCGCATCACGGCCACGGCCGCGGCCCTGGTGGGCACGCTCGTCCTGGCCATGGACGTCTTCCTTCTCACCGTCGCTGGCCGGGAGAAGCCCGAGCCTCCTCGAGTAAAGCGGAAGACTCCCCCGGCTGCCGCCCCCGCCGCCGAGAAGCCGCGTCCTCTCTCTCCGGAAGCGAGGGAGACTCTGAGGGAGCTGGTCGGCGCCCTTGGCTACATCGGCCCGGACTGAGCCGGACCGGGTACCAGCCGAATTCCCTGGCACTTCATTCGGGGGTCGTGAGGAGATTGGCTAACAGGCTGCGGTTTCAAGGTCTGCCACCAGGAGATCCTCAGTGAGTCGCTGCGCCGACTGAAGGACCGTTCCACCGGGATCGACGATGCCGGACGATCCGTAGGACACCAGATCCGCAGTGCGGCCTGCGACATCGGCACGGATGACCGATACGCGGTTTTCTATCGCCCGCGCGATGTCGGCATTTCTGGCGTGAATGACGACGTCTGCCTTCTCCGGAGGGAGGCCGTTGTTCGTGGGCACGAACAGCGCCGTCGCTCCTTGGGCGGCCATGATTCTCGCTGGCTCGGGATAGTTGGAGTCGTTGCAGATGACGATCCCGAAGGTCAGACCGCCGATTCTGAAAACGGGGATTTGGTCCCCTGCCTGATAGATCGACTTCCTGATCGCCGGATACAGCTTGCGATACAAGCCGACGACGGCTCCTTTGTGAAAGACCGCAGCCGAGTTGTAGAGCTGGCCTGCCCCGCAAATCTCCGTAAACCCAACAATTGTTGTAACCGTGTCGCTTGCAAGCGGTGCCAGTACGGCGCTGAGCTGACCGTTTTCCACATCAATTGCAAGATCGGTCGGGCATGCCGCGTAGTCCGCGAGACCTCCAAGGATGGCCTCCGGGCAACAGAGGATTTCCACTCCCTCTGCTTCACACCAATCGACCCTTTTACGAATCAGCTCGACTGCCTCCATGGAACCGCAGGGAAGAAGAGGAGCCTGGTAGGCGGCAACCCTCACAGAATTTCCTCCTGAAGCCTCCTACGATATTGTAACCCCCGAGACAGGGAGAGGAGCCCATGGAGCGAATCCAGACCGGAATCCTGATTTTCGACAATGTGGAGGTGCTCGACTTCGCCGGGCCCTTCGAGGTGTTCTCGCGCACCCGCCTGGCGCACGGGCTCGACTCCCGGCGCTCGGAGGAGACGGCGCCCTTCGACGTCTTCACTGTGGCCCGGACCCGTGATCCGATCGCGGCCACGGGCGGCCTTGTGGTCGTCCCCCGCTATGGCTTCGCCGACGCCCCGGAGATCGATCTCCTGCTCGTCCCCGGCGGCTTCGGCACCCGTGCCCTCCTTCACGACGAAGAGACCCTGGACTGGATCCGCCGCACGGCCGGTACCGCCCGCTACGTCACCTCGGTCTGCACTGGCTCCCTCCTCCTGGGAACGGCCGGTCTCCTCCGCGGCCGGCGGGCCACCACCCACTGGGGCGCGCTCGACCTCCTCGGCTCGCTCGACGCGGGCGTCACCGTGGAGCGCGAGCTGCGGGTGGTGGACGACGACGTCATCAGCTCGGCCGGCGTGGCCTCGGGGATCGACATGGCCTTCTACCTCGTCGAGTCGCTCTTCGGCAAAGAGGTGGCGGACGAGACAGCGCGGTACATCGAGTACCGGAGGGTGCCGATCGCGCCGGAAAGGTCGAGCCTGAACTCTCCGCGTTCCTGCCCGTCTCGGCTTCCGCTAGCCAGCCGCGGCGGGTGCCAGCCGAACCCCGGGCCTCACAACGACGGCGCTACAGGCGGCTGAGAAAACCTTCTACGCCCCATATTTCCACGCCGTGCTCGGCCATCTTCATCGAGGCTCTCGACTTGCGCACCGCTCGCACCTGGGCCTGGATCTCGGCGTCGGTGATGTCGTCGAGCCGGTGGCGTTTCTGGAGAGCTCCAGCAAGAGGTGGCGCAACTCGTCGTCCATCTTCGACTCGAGAAGGACCCGGGCGATCAACGCGCGACCCGGCTCGTCGAGCTGTCGGATGACCGCCAGTAATTGGTCGAAGCTCATCTTCACGTTAGGGACAGTAATCTCGACCGCAGGCTGGCCAGACATGTCTGAGTCCTCCTCCTCATTCCTGAGATGGGCGGGCCTCTGACAGACGTCCGGAGGAATCCGGTGCCCCCCTAGCCCGGCCAGCCCGGCAGAATTATACCTTGGGGGCGCCAGCGGCAGGCGTTGACCAGCATGCCTACAGGACACGGCGCCCAGGCGAGTTCCCGTCTTCAGGGCTTCCTGCGCGCCTCGGCTTCCGCCAGCCAGCCGCGGCGGAGCTGTTCCTCGGGGATGCTTGAGAGGTAGGGTTTGAGATCGAGCACCGGCGTGCCGTCCAGCATGTCGACGCCGCGGACGGAGAGGACGCGGCCTTCGCGGCGGAGAAGCTCGACGACCGTGAGCGCCAGCGGATTCGGCCGGCGTGGCGAGCGGGTGGCGAAGACGCCGTGCGGCCGGTTATCCGCCGGCGGTGTACCCACCCAGGTCTGCGGGAGAGCACCGGCGCGATCGAAGACCCAGAGCACATAGAGGTGCGAGAACCCCTCGATATCCTGGAGACCGTCCTCGTACTCCGGGAAGATCTCGATCGTCCCTTCCTCGCGGTGCTCCACCCCCAGCCCCTTGGGGATCTCGTGAGTCGCCGTAAAGGGAGAATGGATGATGCCGATGGAGCGCAGGGTGAAGGTGGCGGTCGGCGATTCCATGGCAGAGAGACTATCTCGAGCCAGGTAGCCCTGACCTTCACGGCCAGCGGCGACTCCTCGTACCGCGCCAGCAGGTCGGCCGGGCCGTCGTAGATGGCGATGGCCCCGGCGAGGTCCTGGTCGGAGAAGCCGCCGCAGCGGAAGGCGATGGTGCCGATCCCGGCCTTGCCGGCCGCGCCGATGTCGTACGGCGTATCGCCGAGGAGGAGGGCTTCCTCCTTGGGGAGCCCGAGCTCGTCGAGGGCGGCGTGGATGATGTCCGGATCGGGCTTCGAGCTTCTCGGCGTCGTCTGCCGAGGTGCGCTCGTCCAGCAGGTCCGCGATGCCGGCGATCTCGATCAGCGCGTGGGCTTCGTCCTCGGGTGCCGAGGTAGCCACGGCGAGGCGGAGCTCGTCGTCCCGCATCCGCTTGACGAGGTCGCGGGCTCCGGGGAAGGGGCGGAGGTGCGGCAGGTAGCGCTCCTTGAAGATCTGGCCGCGGCGCTCGCTGACCCTCTGGCCGATCTCGGACTCCTTGTCGACTCCGATCGCCGCCGGGAGGAGGTTGTCGCCGCCCATGCCGATCAGCCGCCGGATCTCTTCGTAGGGGAGGTCGTAGCCGTTCCCGGCCAGGGCCTCGTGCCAGGCGCGGGCGTGCGCGTCGTTGCTGTCGACCAGGGTGCCGTCGAGATCGAGGAGGACGCCGCGGTAGGGAGATTCGTTCGTCATGACCTTTTGGAGGAGCAAGCCGCAT
>CAWJGT010000015.1:0-15433 GCA_963842525.1 uncultured Holophagales bacterium | reverse complement strand
CGAGAGATGGGAGCCGGCCGAGGGAGACGCCGCCGTCTTCGCCGAAGGGGAAAGACTGGCCCTGGAAGTCGAGAACCGGTGCGAGGAGCCGGTCTACATCAGCGTCCTGGACCTCGGCCTCTCCGGACGGGTCAGCCAGGTCTATCCTGTACGCGGCGCCCGCGAGCCGCTGGCGCCGGGCCGGACCCTGCAGGTCGGCGTACGGAAAGGCGAGGAGCTGGAGTTGTACATGCCCCGGGCCTTCCCGTTCACCGGCGACCCCGCGACCGCCGAAGGCACCGAGCACCTCAAGCTCTTCGCCACCACCGGCGAGGCCGACTTCGAGCTGCTGGAGCAAGGGGGATACCGCGCCGTGCGCGCGACGCGCCAATCCGCGGACCCGCTGGCCGAGCTGCTGAGCGCGGCCCTGGCCGAGGACGCCATGCGCGAGCTCCGCCCACAGGCCCATGTCCCGGACGCCGACTGGACCACGGTGACGCGCCCGTTCCTCGTGCGGCGGAGGAAAGGGTCGTGAAGTACCGGGATTTCGTGGTGCAGATCGGGCCGCCGGCCGGAGAGGTCTTCCCGGTGCGGGTCCTGGAGTCGCCGGCGGGTGCCGGTTCCGGCGAGAGTCCGTATGCCTGAGATGGTGCCGGCGGGTTCGAGCAGCGGCGAGGGTGCGCGAGACGTGGCCGGGCCGCTGCACGGCGGCTCTCTGCCCGCGCCCGAGGAGATGGGACGGAGGCTCTTCGCGGCTCTCTTCACGGGCGAGATCCGGGACCGCTACTACCAGAGCCGGGGTGGCATCGACGACGGCGAAGGTCTGCGCATCCAGATCCGCTGCGATCCGCGCCAGCCGGATCTCCTGCCGATCCAGGCCCTGCCCTGGGAAGCTCCTCTTTCAATCCGACGCCCGCTGCTTTCTCGGCCTCGACCGCCGAACGCCGGTCGTCCGCTATCTGGATGTGCCCGCGCCGGTGGAGCCGGCACCCCTGCCGGAACGGCTGCGGATCCTTGCCGTCCTCACCGCGCCGCCCGCATCGCCGAACAGTCCGCTGCTCGACCTGGAGCGGGAGCGCCGCTGGATCGAGGAGGCCTGCGGCGCCCAGCCGCGCCTCGAGCTGACGATCCTGGAGCGACCCGATCCGCAGGCCCTCCGCGACGAGCTGCTGCGTGCGGTGTCTCGCCGGGAGCCCTACCACGTGCTCCACTTCGCGGGGCACGGCACCTTCGACGGCGAGCGCGGCGAGGGAGCGCTGCTCTTCGCGACCGCGGAGGGCGAGGCGCGGCCGTTGACAGGGGACGAGCTGGCGCTCCTGGTGCGCGGCACCGGCGGGCTGCGGCTGGCCGTCCTCAACGCCTGCCACAGCGGCAGGATGGGTGCGGAGCCGGACCAGGATGCCTTCGCCGGCGTGGCGGCGGCGCTGCTCCTGGGCGGCCTCCCCGCGGTGCTCGGCATGCGCCGGCCCATCCCGGACGACTCGGCCGTCGCTTTCAGCGCCACCCTCTACCGGCGCCTCGCGCTGGGCGAGCCGATCGACGCCGCGGTCACCGAGGCCCGCCTGGCCATCTACCGCCGCGGCCGCCCGGCGGCGGAGTGGAGCACGCCGGTGCTCTTCCTGCGCGCCCCCGACGGCCGGCTCTTCGCGGGCGAGGAAGGCGGCGACGCTGCCGCGCTCGCCGGCTACCTGGGGCGCCTCCGCGAGGCCTGCGCCGCGGCGTTCGCGACCCAGCTCGTCCGGCCCGACCGCCTGTACGTACCGCAGTTCGCCGGCCCGCACGGTGGAGAGCCGGCCGCCGAGGTCGAGCTGCTTGGCGAGATGCTCGGCTTCTGGCAGGGCGAGCAGCCGCGGGTCGCGGTCCTCGGCAACTATGGGATGGGCAAGAGCTATTTTGCCTGGAAGACCGTGCTCGATCAGGCCGAGCGCGCTGGCGGAGCGCGGGGCCGCATCCCCGTGCTCTTTCCGCTGCGCGACTTCAACTACGGGGCCGCCGAGGCTGCGGAGGGGCTGCGGCACGACCTGGTGGACCAGATCCTGGGCCATCTCCGGCGGCTCGACTTCCCGGTGGCGTCGCGGCGCGAGCTCGTGCGCTGGATCGAGGACGGCCGCATCGGCATCGTCCTCGACGGCTTGGACGAGCTGCAGATCCCCGGCAACGTCTCGTGGCGGAGCGTCCTCGCGCCCCTCGCCGCCATCCCCGGCGCGTGCTTCGCCGTCACCGCGCGCACGGCCTATGTGGGCGGCGCGGCGGAGCCTCGACGGCTGGCGCGTCCTCCACCTCCTGGAATGGAGCGAGCGGGAGTGGCGGCGCTTCCTGGAAGCCTCCGGGAGGACCGGCTCGCCGCGGTCGGCGGCGTCGATGCCTTCCTTGCCCTGGTGGCGAACCGACCCCAGCTCTCCCAGCTCACCACGCGCCCCCTCTGGTGCGCCATGATCGCGGCGGTCGCCGACCGGATCGCCGGCCTGGAGGACCTGGATCTCCCCGGGCTCTACCAGGAGTTCTTCGACGAGGCTGTCCGGCGCCGCAAGCTGGCGCACCAGGTCCTGTCCGTCCCGTGGCGCTACTGCGCCATGGAGCGCTTCGCCGAGGAGTGCGTGCTCGAGCGCCGGTCGTCGCTGCACGAGCGCCAGCTCGTCGCCCTGCTGACCGCGCTCTTCGAAACCATCGGGGAGCCGCGGCTGCGCGAATACCTGGCGCAGGAGGCGAAGACGTACGCCTTCCTCAACTGCGATCCCTACCGCCACTACAGCTTCGGGCATGCCTCGTTCGAGGGCTATTTCCTGGCCGCGCGCATCGCCCGCCGGCTCGTCGGGGAGGCCACGGGGCGGCCGTCGGGGCCGCCGGAACGGGTCCCCGGGCGCGACGTCCTCCTGGCCTGGGGCCTCGACGAGGACCAGGTGACCTTCGCGGCCGGCATCCTTCAGGGCGACCGGATCCTCCGCTCCCTGGGGATGCTGGAGCCCGAGGACGAGGGCCATGCGCAGCTCTACGCCGCCGTCTCCGAGGACCTCCGGAAGCGCCTGGAGAGCGACGGCGAGCCGCCGCCGCTGCGGCGCAATCTTTTCCGCCTTTTGCTCGCGCTGTCGCGTGGCCGGCGGCGCCCGCGGCTGCGCGGCCTTCGCCTCGACGGCGTGGATCTGTCAGGCCTCGACCTGTCCGGCTGCGACTTCGAGAACGTGGGGTTTGAAGGGGCCAACCTCTCCGCGGCGCGCTTCGCGAACAGCCGGCTGGCGCGCTGCGTCTTCCATGGCGCGGTGATCGACGGCGCCGACTTCACGGGCGCCGATCTGGCCGGGGCCGATCTGCGCGGGGTCGACCTGCCGCAGGTCCCGCCGGTCCTCGCCGGCCTGCGCAACGCGGACAGGGCCCAATTGGACGCGCGGGAGCGCCGGATTTTCGCGCTCTCTGACCGGGAGGGTTGAGCCGTGTGGGAGCCGCTGCTCGAACGCGAGATCGAGAGCTGCACGTCGCCGGGGTGGTGGCGCGGGAGCGGCCAGCGGACGGTGTTCTGTCTCCTCGACCCACCCCGCCACGCCCTGCCCGCGGAGGCCTACCGCAAGGCGCAGGAGAGCACAGTGCAGGTGTTCGCCGCGGTCCAGCAGTACCGCGCCGCTCCGCTCCCCATCGGCCTGCAGGACGATTTCTGGACGGTGGCGCAGAGGGATCTCGGCCCCGCCTTCGATCGTCCCCTCGCAGCCGATACTGCCGGCTACATCCAGCGCGGCGGCACCGGCATCGTGGCGGCCATCGCCGCGGCCAAGCCGCGTCCGCCGGTCCTGCGGCTGGAGAGCGAAGGCTTCGTCGCGGCCTACCAGCGCCTCCAGCAGGAGGCCATCTCGTTCATGGAGGATGCGGCGCCGTTCTTCGGCGCCCTGGTCGGCGCCTGGCGCGAGGCCGAGGCGCGGGTCGCCACGCCCGGGGTCCGCGAGCTGCGAGCGGCGCTGGAGGGCTTCCGGTCGCTCCAGGGAGGGCTGAGCGGCTCCCTGCGGGGGATCGCCGGCCTCGCCCGGTCCCTGGGCGTGGACCTGGAGACGCCGGCCTACCGGCCGATTGCCCTGTACGAGAAGATCGCCGAGCTCGAAGAGGGGCTCGACGAAGCCGCCACCAACCGTGACAAGAAGGCGCTGGAAGACGAGATCCGGGCACGCGTAAAGCCGCAGGCCGTCGAGCCGCGCGCCGCCGTGGAGCTCGCCCTCTACGAGCTGCTCGACCGCCACGAGGACGACGAGGACTACCGCGAGACCATCGCGGCCTTCCGCGAGCTGCTCGCACAGCCGGTCCTCCCGCCGCTGCCTGACTGGCTCCCCCGGTCGGTCGCCGAGAAGGTCGAGGGCTTCAGCGGCGACTACCTCGTCCAGGCGATCCGTATCCGGCCGGAGGATCAGCACCGGCCGCACAAGGGGCACGGCGAGCTGGTCTCGCGCCTCCTGGAGCTGGCCATCGTCCTGGGCATCGATCCGGCGCGCTATGCGCGGCTGCAGCGATTCGTCTACATCTCCAACCTCAACCACAGCATTCACGCGCTCAGCGGCTACGCTGCCGGCCCGGCGCTCCTGGCCGCGGTCGAAAAGCTGGGCGAGACCCTGCTCGCCCGCCGCGCCTCGGACCGCGAGAGGCGGCTCCTGGAGCAGGACCGGATGGCTCGATTCCTCGCCGAGCTGGGGAGGTTCCACCTGGTCTACGACGCCGGCCTGCGGCGGGTGGTCCTGGGCTTCGACCTCGCCGGCTTCTGCCGCCTGCTGGCCGATCTGGGCGCCCGGCTCCCTGCCGGCTGGGAGGAGCGGGCGGCCGATCTCGATCGCCGGTTCGCGGCGGTGCGCGAGCTCTACGAGCGGACCCTCCTGCGCGGCAAGGACCTGGCAGGCAGCCTGCTCGCCGGCGCGGCGCAGCTCGGCGCGAGCGCCGCGATCCTCTACTGCGACGGCTACCTGAACCAGATCCTGGCCCCCTGGCTCCAGGGGCGCGATATCTCCTACTCCTTTCTCGTGCCGAAATGGTGAAAGGAGGAACGGCGTGGCAGATCTTTCCGATGTTCCCGCAGCCGCTGCCGAGACGGTGGAGAAGAGCTGCCGGGGGAACCGCTACTGCTCGTTCACCGGACCCTTTCACCCGGAGCACCTGGCGGGGACCGGCCGCGGCCGGCCGCACGTAGTGGGGCGCTGCTACAGCTTCGGCTGCGGTGCCTACGTCTGCGACCGCTGCGCGCACCGCCGGCCCCTGCCCGGGCCGGACGGCCAGGCTTCCGGCCGGCTCGAAATGCTGTGCTGCCCCTTTGACGGCGAGCCTCTCGGGCGCGGCGACACGTGGCTGGTCCTCAGCCCGGAGGGGCGGGTCCGTCTTCCCTTAACTGCTGAACGTGGAGGGTCAAAGATCATGCTTCTCACCCGGCAGCACTTCATCGAAATCGGACAGCAGTACAAGGTCTCCGAGGGCGAGGCGGCCACCATGTTCAACGTCTATGAGAGCGGCTTCCGCGAAACGGCACCGCCACACGCGCCGATGGAGGTCAATGAAGGCGTCCTCCAGACAATCCATCTCATCATGGTGCTGGTCTCCGCCTACAAGAGCGGTGGGATCAGCGACGAGGAGCTGGCCCGGGGCCTTCAGAAAGCGTTTGCTGACCGGCAAAAAGCAGCGCAGCCGAAGCGCGGCTTTTTTGCACGCCTCTTCGGAAGGTGAGCCCCGTTCGCCTGAAACCTCCGCATCCTCCCGCCGTATCTCCCTCTTGACGACAGATGTAGTCACCGGGTAGGATGACTACAGACGTAGGCAGATGTGGAGAACGACGGAGGACGGATGAACCCCAGATCGATTGGAGACCAGGAGCTGGCGGTGCTGCGGTACGTCGCCGAGCAGGGGCCGACGACGGTGGGCCAGGTGGCCGAAGGGTTCGGCGAGCCGCGGGGGCTGGCGCGCTCGACGGTGCTCACGATGATGGAGCGGCTGCGCCAGAAGGGGCATCTGGACCGCGAGCCGGTGGACGGTGTGTTCCGGTACTTCTCGCCGGTGCCCGAAGGAGAGCTTCTGCGCGGCGCGGTGCGGACGTTCGTGGAGAAGACCCTCGACGGGTCCGTGTCGCCGTTCGTCGCCTATCTCTCGGAGACGGCGGAGGTCTCGGAGAGTGAGCTGGCGGAGCTCGAGGATCTTGTGGCCCGGCTCAAGTCGAAAAGGAAGGAGGGTTGAGATGGACGGCTCGGCAACCCTGATCGGCCTGATCGGCCGTGCCTCGCTCCAGGGGGCGATCGCGATTGTCGCGGTGTGGGCCGTCTGCCGGCTCTTCCCGCGCCTGCCTGCCTCGCTGCGTTGCGGGCTCTGGTGGCTCGCCTGCCTGAAGCTGGTCCTCGGGCTCGTCTGGACCAACCCGGTACCGCTGCCGGTTCTGCCGGCCGCCGAGCGGCCACCCGTGACGCTCGTCGCCACGGCTCCCATGGCCGAGGCGGGGCCGGCTGCGGCCCACCCCTCGGCACCGCTCGACGAGGCGGCGCCCTTCCCCTGGACGCTGGTACTGGTGGGGCTCTGGGCCGCCGGTCTCGTTGGACATCTCGCCTGGACCACCGGCCAGCTCCGGCGGGTTCGGGCCATCGTCCGGGAGGCCGAGCCCGTCAAGGAACGCTGGGTCGTGGACCTCTTCGCAGGGCTCCGGGAAGGCTTCCGCATCACCCCGCGCGCCGAGGTGCTTTCCGCAGAGGTCGAGACGCCGCAGGTCCTCGGTCTGTTCCGGCCGCGGGTCCTGCTTCCCCGGCGCACGCTCTCCCGCCTCTCTCCCGCAGAGCTGGCGATGACCCTCTGCCATGAGCTGCTCCATGTGCGTCGCGGCGACCTGTGGCTCGGCTGGGTGCCGGCGCTGGCGCAGCGGCTGTTCTTCTTTCACCCCCTCGCGCGGCTCGCGGTGCGCGAGTATGCGTTGGCCCGCGAGGCCGCCTGCGATGCGGAGGTGCTGCGGGTCCTCGATCCCGCTCCTGACGCCTATGGCCGGCTTCTCTTGAGATTGGGCGTGGCGCCTCGGGTCCCGCGGCTGGCCGCGGCGGGCGCCGCGCCCTCGGTTGAAACTCTGAAAAGGAGACTGATGATGCTGCAACAAGCTTCGGATAGAAAGCGCCTTCATCCCGCCTGGTGGGGGCTGGTCGTCCTCGTGGCTCTGGTGGGCCTGATCCCGTTCCAGATGGTGGCCCAGGGCCCGGAGGAGGAGGTCGCTCCGGTGGCCGCGGTCGAGCCTGTGCCTGAGATCGCGCCTGTCCCCGAAGGCGCGCCGGTCCCCGTGGTCGAGCCTGCGCCGGAGGCCCTGCCTGTCCCTGCGGGAAGCTCCCGCGCCCGAGGCCCTGCCGGCCGTGGCGGGCGTGCCCGGTGCAGCAGCGCCTGTGCCCGCTGTGGCGGGCATGCCCGGTGTGGCGAGCGTGCCTGGTGTGCCATCCCTGCCCGTCCTCGCCGCCGCCGTGCCAGGCGCCTATCCGGCACCTCATGCGAAGGGGGCGGCAGTGCCGCCGGCGCCTCCGCGGCCGCCCGCGCCGCCAACTCCACCCAGAGCGCCGAGGGCGCGGCACGCTTCGTGGACCGACGACGGCGATGATTCCTATGTCGTCCGGCTGGATGGCAACCATCACATCATGAGCGGTTCCAGCTCGGAGCTCAAAAAGGCCGGCAAGCTCCTGGGCGGCTCCGGGATCTGGTTCGAGCGCGACGGCAAGGAGTACGTCATCCGCGATGCGGCGACCGTCCGGCAGGTCGAGGCGCTCTTCAAGCCCCAGATGGAGCTCGGCGAGAAGCAGGCCGGCCTGGGTGAGAAGCAAGCCGGCCTGGGAGAGAAGCAGGCGAAGATCGGTGCCCAGCAGGCCGAGCTCGGCGCCAAGATGGCTGGTCTCGGCGCGAAGCAGGCCTCTCTCGCCGCCCAGCAGGCGAGCCGGGGAGGGGAGGAGGATGACGATCTCGAAGAGAAGATGGAGGATCTTGGCCGCCAGATGGAGGAGCTCGGCCGCCAGATGGAGAAGCTCGGCGAGCCCATGGAGGAGCTCGGGCGCCAGCAGGAGAAGCTCGGAGAGCAGCAGGAGGCGCTGGGTGGGCAGCAGGAGAAGCTGGCCGAGCAGGCCGAGCGCCAGCTCCGGACCATCCTGGACAAGGCGCTCGCGAGCGGTCTGGCCCAGGAAGTGAAGTAAACCTCACCCCCTGTCCCCCTCTCCCATCGCACTCCCCCCGACCGGGAGAGGGGGAACGCGGTCCGATTGCCTGCGGCATTTCGGGGAGGGTTGGAGTGGCGGAGAGGCGTTCGGGTGCAGCATGCTGTGCCCCTACAGCCTCCACTGGCAGGCAGCTCCGGTAAAAACCGCGAGGCTCCGCCTACGTCCCCCCTCTCCCGGTCGGGGGGAGAGCGATGGGAGAGGGGGCCAGGGGGTGAGGTCACGGCCACAGCCACCAGATCGCCGCCCCGCCCGCCAGCGCCAGCCCGAAGAGGACGGCGATGCGGCCGAAGAGAGCCCGGGAGCCGAGGACCGCGACGATCCCCGCCTTGAAGACAAGGTTGGACAGCGCGGCCAGGAGGATCGCCCGCCAGCCGTCGCCCGCCGGGATGCTGCCGGTCTCGGCCAGCCGCGCGGTCGAGAGGGTGATGGCGTCGACGTCGGTCAGGCCGGAGATCGCGGCCACTGCGTAGAGGCCGGCCGTGCCGAACCGGTCGCGGGCCCAGGCCACGGCGAGGAGCATCACGGCGTAGAGGGCGCCGAAGGCCAGGGCCGCTTTGAGCTGCGCGGGGTTCCCCTGTTCGGGGGGCTCCGCGTCGTGGTCCCGCCCGGCGAGCCAGGCCACGACTGACACGACGATCGCCACGCCGAGCATGGCCCCGATCGGCGGCCCCAGGGCCAGGATTTGACCCGGCGCCACGATCGCGATCTCGACCAGCACCCGGACGAAAACGACGGTCGAGGCGATCATCACCACCAGGGCGGCCAGCCTGGAGAGCTCCGGCGCCTCCTTCGTGCGGCGGGCGTAGCTGACCGTGGTGGCCGTGCTCGAGATGAGGCCGCCCAGGGCTCCGGCCAGCACCGTCCCCGCCCCTGTCCCAAACAGCTTGTAGGCCACATACCCGGCCAGCGACAGGCCGACGATCAGCACCACCATCCACCAGATCTGGAAGGGGTTGAGCACCCCATACGGCCCCATGTCCCGGTCCGGCAGGATCGGCAGGATGACCAGGGCAAGAAGGACGAGCTGCATGATCGCCCGCAGGTCCTGCTCGCCGATCCTCCCCACGAACCGGTGGAGCGACTCCTTCAGATGAAGCAGGACCGCAACCGCGCCTCCCAGGACCACGGCGATCGTGAGCGGCGCGACGACCGTCAGGGCGCCGACCCCGTACATCACCAGAGCCGCGAGCTCCGTCGTCTGCCCCGGATCGGCCTCCCCCTCGCGCATCCGCACCAGGTTGCCCGACATCACCAGCCCCGCCACCGCCAGCAGCCCCATCGCCACCACCCACCCGCCGAACGCCCGCCCGAGCATCGCCGCCACCGCCCCGAGCACCGTGATGAGGGCGAACGTGCGGATCCCCGCGATGGCGGAGTCGGTCCGCTCCCGCTGCAGCCCCACGAGGAGCCCGAGCCCCAGGGCCACGGCGAGCTGGATGAAAGGCTGCGGGATCAGATTCAAATAAGGTCTCTCCTGCCGGGCGGGCGGGTCGGGTACGGACGGACGGACGGAGGGGGATTGTAGCGTGAGGCGCGGGAGGGAGAGGGACCTGCTCCGATCCGCTCCGGAAGTCGGACAGTTCGCGCCACGGATCGGACGGTTTGCGCCAGTGGTGGGACGGTTCATGAAGCGGGTCGGACAGTCCGCCCCGCAGGTCGGACAGTTTGTACCGCGGAGCGGACAGTTCGCGCCGAAGGTCGGACAGTTCCCGCCGCGGGGTGACCGCCATCAGATCCGGCGTGAACCGTCCGACCCACGGAGCAAACCGTCCGACCTGCTTTGGTGGCGCCCGCGAGATCGGCGCGAACTGTCCGTTCCGGTCTGGTGGCCACAGCAAAACCGGAGCGAACTGTCCGACCTGGTCTGGTGGTCGTCCCAAAATCGGGTCAACCGTTCGCCGCCCCGAACGTCGCCGTAGAGACGCCTTGGTCCGTGACCACCAACCTCACGGCGAAGCCAAGCGAGAACGACAAACCATTGGCGAAGATCGTCCCGGCCAGGGAAAAAGAAAACGAGCCGCATGCCCTTTCCGGGTTCGAAGGATGGCTCGAGGACGACGATCCGTTCTTCTCAACGATTGAGGAGATCGTGGAAAGCCGTTTCGAGCACAGGCCGAGAGTGCTGGGAGAAACCTCGGCCGCCCGCCAGAGGACGTCTACGCGGTGAACGGCTATCTGCTGGACACCAACGTTCTTTCGGAGCTCCTGCGAAAACGCCCCTGCCTCCAAGTTCTGGAGCGCATCCGCCGGGTTCCTGCGCTGACCACATCATCGATTTGTGTGCTGGAGCTCCCGTTATGGAGCCCCCCCGCCGGGAGAGGGGGGACGCATTCGGAGCTACCGTGCCGGACCTCGCCGAACTGCCTCAGCAACGTTCCCCCTCTCCCGGGGATGGGCGGGTGGGAGATGGGAGAGGGGGCCAGGGGGTGAGGTCACGGCCACAGCCACCAGATCGCCGCCCCGCCCGCCAGCGCCAGCCCGAAGAGGACGGCGATGCGGCCGAAGAGGGCCCAGCATGGCCCCGATCGGCGGCCCGAGGGCCCGGAGCTGGCCCAGCGCCACGATCGCGACCTCGACCAGCACCCGGGCGAAGACCACCGTCGATGCGATCATCACGACGAGAGCGGCCAGCACCGTCCCTGCACCCGCTCCGAACAGCTTGTAGGCTACGTACCCGGCCAGCGACAGGCCGACGATCAGCACCACCATCCACCAGATCTGGGAGGGGTTGAGCACCCCATACGGCCCCATGTCCCGGTCCGGCAGGACCGGCAGGATGACCAGGGCGAGGAGGACGAGCTGCATGATCGCCCGCAGGTCCTGCTCGCCGATCTTCCCCACGAACCGGTGGAGCGACTCCTTCAGATGAAGCAGGACCGCGACCGCGCCCCCCAGGACCACGGCGAACGTGAGCGGCGCGACGACCGTCAGGGCTCCGACCCCATTACATCACCAGGGCCGCGAGCAGAGAGTGCCGTTTGCCTACCATGGCGCATGGCTTTATCTCTCTTTTTCTTTCTGCGCTTACTGAGCTCGGAAAACCCTTGTCTTGCCGATCTGTTGCGCTATAATCGGTAACGCGAAATCGCTCAACGAGACCGGGAATGGGGTAGACCCCCGTCCCTGACAAGCGACAAGGGAGCCTGGAGAGAAATTTCTAAGTTCGTCCGTCCAATTTGGGAATAGCTTTGCGGCTGAAATGACCTAAGGGAGTGCGTGCGACATTGATACGAGGTTCAACGGCAAGAAAGGAAGAACGATGGCGACTGACTACATTCTTATCTGGAACGATGTTGCGCTCGAAGCAAACCGCGTCAGCCACACCGACGGCAGCAAGGAGCAGAACGGTCCAACGCTACAGCTCGCGTGCCATGGCGATTGTGCACTTGGCAATGTATGACGCCTACGCGGGCGTAGTGAAAGAGCCGGCGAATCTGCCACACTACATCACGCCCGCCACGCCCGCTCCATCAGGTTCCTCCATCCAGGCAGCGGTCGGGGGAGCCGCGTTCGAGACCCTGATGACTCTCTACCCGAGCCAGCTCGAGTTCTTCAAGGACAAGCTCTTGATGCATGGCGATGGATCGAATCCCGGGCATGATTTCGGCCGGCAGGTCGGGCAGGCGATCTTGACGGACCGCCAGGAGGACCCGGCAGCAAGTCAAGGCAAGTACCGGCCCAGCAAGGGACGTGGCAGGCACCGAGTTGATCCAGACAACCCTAGCCAGGGGTTCCACGGACCGGCCTATGGTACCGCCAAGGCTTTCGCCCTCAAAGCCCTCCACAAGTTGAACAAGCCGCCCTTCGACGACACTGTCTACGAGAAGGCGCTGCGGCAGGTTCGCGCCAAGGGAATCAAACCGGAGTTGATGGGAGAGCTTCCCGCCAATCTCCAAAACGACCGCCGCTCTGCGGAAGAGACCCTGATCGGGATCTTCTGGGGCTACGACGGTGCCGCCGGGCTCGGCACGCCGCCGCGCCTCTACAACCAGATCGTACGGAAGATCTCGATCGCCAAGGGGACCAGCGAGCGCGACAACGCCAGGTTGTTCGCCTTCGTCAACGCCGCCATGGGCGATGCCGGCATCCTGGCCTGGGAGCAGAAGTACGTCCATGATTTCTGGCGGCCGGTGGTCGGAATAAGAGAGCACGACAAGTCGCTGGGCCCCATCGATGAGGGACAGCCGATGCCGGCGGCGGACCGGATCTCCAAGGACGCCGATCCCTCCTGGCTGCCCCTGGGCGCGCCTTCATCCAATTCGGCAAGTGCCTGCGTGATGACCGCCCAAGCGACCTTCCCATTCGCCAACGCGCAGTTCGGCCGGGTGAAGAACTTCACGCCGAACTTCCCGGCTTACCCCTCGGGCCATGCCACCTTTGGGGCGGCCGCCCTGCACATCCTTCGCCTCTTCTACAAAGTCCCCGCAGGAGATACAAACCCAGACACCCTGTTGAACGGGTTGAAGAACCCGGATGGCACGGACATCTTCTTCGTCTCCGACGAGCTCAACGACAAGACGCAGGACAACAACGGCACAGTCCGCCCGCTCCACCGCCGCAAGTTCAAGGACGGTGTGTGGGACATGATCATCGAAAACGGATTGAGCCGCATCTTCCTGGGTGTCCACTGGAGCTTCGACGCCTTCGCGGTCAAGGCCAACGGCGCACCCAATCTGTCGAAGAACATCGGCGGCGTGCGGCTCGGATTGGATATCGCGGAGGACATCTTCGCCTTCGGCGGTAAGAAGGCGCCGAAGAAGTCGTCGGTTTGAGGGGGGAGCAACCTCGCAGGAGGGACGGTGCTGGGCCGTTCCTCCTGGGCTCACCCCATCTTCAATTTTCTCGCCTTGTGCTCAGGCCGACTTTCATCACAGGTCGCTAAGGCGGGTTATAAATACTCGCTATCTTGAGAAGATCAACACAGGCATAAAACGGCGTGACAAAATGAAATTTTGCCTCAGCGGTGGTGTATGAGTAGAGTCCGACGCATCCCCCCTGTCAGCTTCCTTTTTTTCCATCACTGTGAGGGAGCCTGAGTCTCCCCATTGACCGAAATTCTGGCCTCTCACAAGAATCTGGTTATCAAACACGACTTTCGTCGGATTCATTCCGCTCATGGTGATCTCGTACGAGATCATCGCGGTCACGTCGAGTACTTTGCCATTCTTGTCACTCGCCAGATTTGTCACCTTTCTTTTCACAGTCTGCGGAGCATTCTGCTTTGTTATGTACTTCCCGCTGATCCGCCCATCTCTCTTCAGATCGACCCTGCCCTCGCATGGATCGACCTCGTCCTCGCATGGCAGGAAGAGTGCGCAGTCCGCTGAGTTGCTTTGCCCTTGCCCGGTATTGAACCCGCCAAAGCGCCACGATTTTCCCGCTGGTTTAAAGTCGTTTGGTGGAGACAGGACCCTCACGACGTGCTCTTCTCGTAAGTAAAAAATGTGCTCCACTGTCAGAACGGCCTTCGTCGAATCTTCGTGATAGACAAAACAACCTACACATCCCGGGTCCCCATCTTGCGGCTTGATCACCGACGCGGGTTCCAGTGAAAATTTTTTTCTGACCGCCGCCAAAAGATTTCCAAAGAAAGTGAAAAACCCGTGTCTGATGGCCTCCATTGGCGGCGGAGCGGGCGTGCCTCTATGCAACTCGACGAAGTCCAAGAAATCGGCCTCGACGCTCTGAAGGGTGGCCAACGCCGCCTCGCGGTCAGTGTAGAAGACGATGAGTCTTTCCTCGACAGGATCTATTCCCACCCCGTTGATGCCATCTGCAGTACCATTGACTATTCTGGCCTTTAAAGTTTTTTTCATCTCTTCGATTCGAGCGTCCATTATCTGAAGCCCTCAAAGTAACCGCCAGTACAAGGCTTTTCTGTTGCCCCCGCCGAATCGTCTCTGGGAACCGGCACACGCCAGCAAAGCCATCGACTGGTTTCGCTGGAGAGGCCATAGAACACTTCGAAATCCGGATCGGAATTCGTTGAACTCTCCTTGGGAGGATCGGATCTGGTTGAAAAAGGGCAGGGATCTCTGTCTCTGTGTGTACGATGTCGATCCGCAGCACACCCCTTTCTGGGATTTTTACTATGTAGTCGGAAATATCCGGATCGCCGCTTTCTTTCCAGATCATGCTCTTGATCGTCACCTCATACCAATCGGCCGGCAGGCGAACCTTCCACGTCAGTTGGTTTGCTAATTCTCTTTTCCAAACCCGCTTTCGATATTTGGGAGTGCCAAAGAAGGAATAGACGTAACCAAAATCAACTTTATCGCGCTTGTTTCTAAAAAAGCCGGTACTGCCATGTCGCCAGTGGTTAACTGGAACCAGCGGACAGGCCTCTCCTGTCGAAGTCTTTGCTCTTGGGATGGAACCGGAGAGATGCGTATCTATGTTTTGGCCTGAGATTTCCGACATCTGCGGCATATAGCACTTCACGTCGGGATGTATGGTGATTTTATTGGTTGGGAAACCAAAATCGAGTTGCTCTCCAAGCAAGAGGATAGCCGCTTGAGCCGGTGGACGAGTATCCACCGCTTTCTTTGCGTACTCCCCATCCTGAAAGAGAGCTTCTATTTCGCCGGTAGTCTTATCCTTGTCAATTAGATCTTCGTTGACGATCAGAAAACCGAAGTGCGGGCTGCGGGCCGGCAGGAGGTTTTCGATGGGGGCGCCACCGCGAGGGAGTGGGTACGAGTGCGTTCGGCATCAGCGCCCGATAAAGTATTACTGTCGGGAACGTAGGCGATGGCTCCTCTCCACGCAAACGCACCTCTAGGTACTTAGTTGATTCTTGATGCATGCTTTTTCCTCCTTGCTTGGAAACGTATCTCGCATAGCCGGCCAGGAACCTCCAGCTTCGCTTCCCGCATCAGATCCCACTCTCAATCACCTCCACTCCTCCCCATGTCCACGGCCGCTCTTGCCAATCCTCGATCTCCTCTCGCGCCTGCCGCACCGCTGCCGCCGCATCGCCCAACTGGCGGCACGACCTGTGGAACATGGGAAAGTAGCTCGCCGCATCGTCGTCATCAATCTTCCAAAGGGTCCCGACTACGGCTCTTGCGCCGCTGGCCAGGAACGGCCGCGCCAAGCCGCCGAGCCCTTCGCCGGCTCCGGCAACGCTCTCGCAAGCCGACAGGACGATCAGGGGGCGCCGCGGCAGGTCGGGAAGCTCGCGCCAGAGCCGGTCCAGACTGACGGTCTCTTTCGCGAATGCCAGCCAGCTCCACTCGCTGCGGATCGAGTTCGCCGAGGCGTGGGTCGCAAGGTGG
>CAWJGT010000014.1:0-260601 GCA_963842525.1 uncultured Holophagales bacterium | reverse complement strand
GGGGTGGAGGCGGGCGGGGAGGGGTAAGGCCCCCCGCCCTGATCGCCCCCGCTTCTGTCATTTGATGACTTCGCTCTCCCATTCGGATACGGAGCTCTCCGTGGGAGACGGTGTCTCGGGAAGAAGATCCGACAGAACAGCCGACAACATCCAGAAAAACGGGCGACGGTATTTGTGAGCATTCGAGTCACCTTGGGTGGAGCGGATGGATCTCAACTTTCTTCCGCGGATCGTGTCTATTCGGAGATGGGCAAGCTCCACGAGCACAGAGGCTCGAATGCATCGCCCAGAGAGCGATGGAAAGGGATGGAGCATGGACACGCCCCCAACATCCGACCAACAACTGATCTGGTTCGAGAAGTATGTCCCTATCGGCGCGGAATTCTTCGCAGTGTCGGCGATGATTATATGCCTCTTCTTCTATCTTCTCGCGCCGTGGTACCCACGCCACATGGAGTATGCCTGCCGCGCCGGCACGCGCTTGGCCTTCTGCCCGGCCCCAAAAGGAGAAGAGCATCTCGCTTAGCCCGCGGAACGACACACTACGGCCCGAACGCTGGGTCATCTGGTCTGTGGGGACTGACACCTCGACGGCACTGAAGTACCGGCTACGGCGCCGAGCTTTCGAGTATATCGGGCCGAACCTTCGGATCGGATCCAGGCGCTGCAGGAGCTCAGAGGAGCTCACTCCTCCGCGCTCTTGGAACTCGCGACCTCATCGGCGCTTGCTACGTGAGGAGGTTGGAGCAGCCCGAACTCCATGACGACGAAGGCCGCGTTCGAAATCAGGAGCTGGCATGAGATGACTCCAGAGACGAAAACATCGGGATTCTCCGTGTCACGGTGCATCAAGAGATACCCCCAGAGCACCGCAAATGCGAAGACCATCGGGACATCGACCCACCATAAGGAATTTCTGGACAGCATCTTCTCCTTTTCGTCGGGGTGAAAAAGCATGCTCAAGCCATCGATGATGAGAAAGCAGAAGCCGATCGCCATGACGAACGGAATGTGGTCGGCCCACCTCCCCATCGAGCTCCATGCCAGGATGAGCAGCACGGCGCCCAAGAACGCGATGATCACGATGACAAACTTGTCAACGATAAAGTTGCCGGTCGCACGAAACTTGACGAGGTAGTAAAGAAGGAATAGACCCGTCCATACGATCGCGCCAGCCTCCCAGCCTTCCGCATGCGTCAGGTCCGGGAAGCGATGGTTCAGCAGATGCTTTCCAAATCCGAAGAACAGGATGACTACAAAGCCCGTGACGGTGACCACTAGAAGCAGGGGATCCAGAGGGTCCAGATCAGGCTTGCCAGACTCCGCCCGCAATTCAAGTTGCCTCCTGTAATGGGGTGATCTGGACCGCCAACCCAGATAGGTCGCCTCCAGCGCGATACCGACGCCGAAGAGCACCCAATCGATCGTGAGGAAGGATGCTACGCAAAGGATGGCCAATGCTACCAGATTCGCGGTTTCCACGATTGCCCTGAGGCCAGGATACCACCACTTCGAAAGGCTCATACAGTAACCGTCCTCCCAGTTCTAATCCCCGCTGACCAACCTCAGGCGTATGTATTGTGAAGCTTTCCCGCCGTTGGCAGTTTCGGGGATACCGGCGCTCACGGAAACGAACCGGCTCCGTGATAAATTGTAACGTTCAACCAGATGCTTGATGACTTCGGCCTCGCGAGCCTTTCTGAGCTCGAGGTCACGCTGAGGATCTTCCCCTGCAGCCTTGACAGCCTCAATGCAGAAGCGGAACTCGGACAACGTCCGGACGAGGAGCGAGATCTCGTCGTCGAGGCTGCGCTGCGCCTCCGGGCTCAGCTCCGCCTTGCCTGGAGGGAAGACGACGGAGAGCTCCTTCGTCATGCGCTCCGAGCCGCAGACCGCTCTTGCCGCCAGAGACCCCAGTTCCGCGCTGTGAATCTCCCGCAGCGAGCGAATGTCCTGCGCCTGCTCAGCGATCGCCTGGGCCGTGATGTAGCCGTTTCTCAGCCAGAGCTGACCGGCTTCGTTGAAAAGAGGTCCAAAGAGGGGGTCGCCGTCTGACAGGCCAAACATCCTCGCATTCTCGTCCAGCGTGGCGAACGCCACCGTTCCGAGCAGCTTGTGAGTCGTCTTCTCACCCAGTCTCTCGAAGTCCGGCTCCTCCAGCAACGCCTTGACGGCCAGCATCGGATTGCCGATCGCCTTCGTCGTCCCGTCGAGGAGCCAACCTCGGATGAAGGCGTCGATGACCTTGGGGTGTTCCCGGATGAACTCTTCCTTCGCAACCATGACGTCTGCGATCAGATTGGCCGCTGCGCTTGTGTCGATCAGCTTGTTCGCCCCGGGTCGCCGGTTGATGGCCTCAGTGACGTCGGGTTCCCAGAGGACGGCGGCGTCGACGTCGCCGTTGACGAACAGGTCGCGAGCTTCCTGTGAGCCGCTGGTCGTGAGACGGCGGTTTCGGATCTCCGTCCGCTCGGCGCCGGTCAGGCTCGAGTTCTCGAGGCTGTACTCGAGTAGCCATTGCGAGGCGGCCATGGAAACGGCAATCTTCTTTCCCCTCAGATCCTCGATGCGTTCAATTCCCGCGCTTGCGATGATCGCGTCGCCGCCGCGAGACCAGTCGACCTGCATAATGGCACGGGGTTTGAGATCTTCCTTCGCAAAACTTGGAAACTGTTGGGCCAGCGAGTCGACGGTGGACCACATGATGTCGACTCCACCTTTCTCTCCACCGCGCGCGAAATCCTTACGCAGTTGCGCCTCGTCGGGAACGATCGCGAACTGCACGAGCAGGTTGTGGTTTCTCCAGAAATCCGAATCCTTATTAGCTCGCAGCCCGTTGTTGGCGACAAGACCGCCGGCGTAGCCCGGCCAGGGCACAATGCCAACGCGGAGTGGGCGGCCGAGCAGACCCGCGGACGCTTGATTGCCGCGCACGATGACCCAAGCGCCGATGAGTAGGACGACGACGCCAATGAGCACAACATCGCGTGCCTGGACCGCAAAACGATCTTTGAGAGAAACGGGCGTACCTGTGCTGGCCTCTTTCTCCGAATTAGTGCTCTCCACTACTTCCTCCAATCTCTCTGGCTGACGCCGACGAGAGTCAAGATCACTGCATTTCAGACCAGCTCCTGCAGGCTTCTTACCTTTCGGCATCAGGGAACCCCAATAGAGGAGCTCGATCGTTTTGACCTGTTGCTCGGGTGGCAGCTCGACGATGATCTTCTCGGCGAGATGCAGGATGAAGTTGTCGATCCACAGCCGGCGCAACCACCAGAGAACCGGCAGGAACACGACCACTCCACCGCCGATCGCGCTGCCGACCGGGTTCTTTGCCAGGAGGCTGTACAGCAGGAGGCCCACCTGGATCGCAAAGATCACGCAGAGGACGGCGACGCAGAGAGCAAAGAGACGGCGCTGGCTGGCTTTGACTTCCCGCAGGGAGGCCCGGAGCCAGGTACTGTCCGCGGAGGTCGCTGAACGCGGAGCTTTCCCGCGCGGGCCGAGGCCCGGCTCCTCCAGGCGATCGAGGCTTGCCAGGTACGCTTCAAGGCTCTGCCGCAGAGTGGGTCTCGCAATCGGTTTCGAAGCGTCGGTCATCTTGCACCTGTCGCGGAAGCTCGGTACCGCTGGAGAAGGCTGATCTGTAGTTCGGTGAACGCCTTGAGATAGTTGTTCGGGCGCCGGTGGAGGGAACGGAACAGGGCCGGATAGAAGCGCAACCAGAATCGGGGCTTCGCCTCGATGTTCCGGAAGTAGATCAGGTAGGCATTCCGTTCGGCATGGAGCCGGGACACCAGCTCGCAAGGATGGCAGACGCAGAGGTCGAGGACAGCCGAGCCCTGGTCGGGCACGCGTTCGATGATCCTGTCCGTCGACGCGAAGCCGTCATAGAGCTCGACGCCGCTTTCGTCCCAGTGCGAGAAGAGGATCACGACATGCACGTCCTCGTCGCGACAGAGAGATCCAAAATGATCAAGGGTGAGGTCCCGAACCAGGCGTACGCCGAACCTCTTGACATCGTGCGCAAGCAATTGGAACGGACGCACGATCTCGTGCCAATACCGGTCATAGGTGCCGTGGCGCCTCACAAAGCTTTCCTCGGGAGAATGGAGACTCCGCCGGTATCCATCCTCGGACGTCGGGATACCCACTGCGAAGGCGCAGTCCCGCGGCCGCGAGACCCGATCGGCGAGTCCCTCAGCGGTCAAGCCGCCGCCTCGCTTCTCGGTGTCTCGACAGACACCACATACGTGTTGCCGGTTTGATCCTCGATGAGGATCTTGAGGTCGTCATCTGTCACGTCCGGATACTCCTCCTTCAGGTCACGCCACACTTGATCGGTGACGTCGAGCAGGCTGAACGGCAGGCTGTCAGCCAACGAGAGACGAAGGCCTAGCAGCTCGAAGAAGCGGTCCAGGATCTCCGCGCTGCGGGCGATGACGGTCAACGTCACCTTCACGGACCCTTTGCCGAGGGTCACGACAGCGTGGCAAGCCTTTTTAAAGAAGCCGCGGTGAGGACCCTCGGTGATCTGCACGGCGGGACCGGAAGGAAGCTCGATCCGGACACTGCGAGAGAAAAGAGCCTCTTCGCTCAAGGTTCCAGGAGCATCGTGGAGGGTGTGCAATCTGAAGTCTGTATCCATCCGCGCGAGCTGGACGCGGCAGCTCTCGTCGAAAGCGCTCTTCCTGTCCGCGGAAAAACCCTTCGTCTCGATGTATATGCTGCTCGTTTCCTTGCCCCGCGCCAGATCCGAGGCGCGCTGGAGGATCTTCGACACATCGAAGTCCGTGTAGGCTACGGATGTCGTACCGTCGTGGAGTCGATAGGCCGAGCCTGCGTCCTCGACCACAAGGACCAGGGGTTTGTTGGTGCGGTTGATGCGGCGCAGACGGCGGTTGGTCTGGAGGCTGGTCTGAACGGCGGGATTGATCTCTACCGGCCAGGCGATGGCATTCTGGGGATGGTTCTGCAGGGCGTTGTCTCGGAGTCTCGCCTGCTCGGAAGGGAGCGGCTGGACAGGCTCGGGCTCGAGGCGAATGTCGACGCCGCCGCAACTGGGCATCTGCAGATAAACGGTCGTCGCACCGTCAGGTGTCTCTTGGCGATGCTGGAATTCCCTGACCCTGGGCCGTCCGGGAACTTCCTGGGGGACAGGCTGCTTCACCAAGGGAAACTTGTGAAGAAGATATCTAAGCGAGAGGCCCGCTGAGCGGTCCGCCTGATTGCTGTGCATCGCCTTGGAGAGGGCCACGAGATGGAACAAGCTCTCCAGCTCGCGATAAACCGGCCGCCGCTGAGCTACCTGCTCGTAGAGCAGGGAAAAGCGCAGAGCGAAATCCTCCGCCAGAGCGTCTGTTCCTTCGGTATCCCGGACGTTGCCCGCGGAGTCGATCCCCGAGGAGTGAGTCCGCACCTGGACGGGCGACCATTGCAGGAAAAAAGTGCCTTCCGTCCCGGCGTACTCGTTCTCGCCGGGGGACAACCAGAATCGATTCATGCTGGAGCCGAAGCTGCCGGAGCGCCCGGCCAGGACAGCTTGACGGGCTTCCGCCATCCGGAGATCCGACAGGCTCGCAAGGCCGGGGATTGCCAGATCGTCGGAGCCGTCGGCCAGCTTTTTCATGTGGTAATCCGCGATCACCATGACGTGCCCGAAATGGCTGTCATGAGGTACACCGATGACGCTCACCCGCTGCCGCAACCGGCAGACCCGGCGCCACTTTTCTGCGTCGCTTTTGAAGGAATCCGGTGAGGTGTGTGAGGAGATTTCCTTTTCGAGCCGTGTGAGCTGCTGGGCGGCTTCCTGGCCCGGACGGATGTCACAGCCGGGATAGGAATACTCCCGCACATTTCCTTTGAGAGGAGCATACCGGAACCAGGCGTTGCGCAAGGCGATGACGAAGTCGGCAGTGTGGATCGGTGGTGCTGCCGGATCCACGAGCCCCAGGAGCACGATGTCGTGACGGGCGGCATCCACCGTGTAGCCCAGGAGGCGGGTGAGGCCCCCCAGGCTCACGGCTTCGGCGGGGCAGGCGTGCCGCCGGGCTGCGCAGGAGGCGAGGCGCCGTTGGAGCGCCGCCAGCGAGACTGCCTGCAACGGAAAATCTGGACTGTGGCCCCGGTAGGCCACCCGCGGTACGGACGAGATGCGCCGCTGTCCTCGGCGCCCGGGCTCGTCCGAGCACGCGAGAAGGGCCAGGACAAGAGGCAACGCGAGGAATCGCCAGAGACGCCTCCAATCGCGGATGCCAGACATGGAGCACCTCCTTCCTTATCACGAAAGCGGCGGGGGCAGGTCCGGCATCCTGGTGGCGATCTCCGGAACGTCCAGAGCCGCTTTCCAGCTCGATCCGAACGATTTGGTCCAGACCCGATGGACGCTTCCAGGTGTCTCGGCGACACGCAGGGCGATTTCGTCGGCCGAGAGCTTTCCCATCTGCCGATCGTCACAGGCATAGAAGAAGAGCGGTTCGCCATCCCCGGGCTCCACCAAGGGTGGAGGCATCTCGCCATCGTCGGGAGGAGGTGATGTCTTCTCTGAGTCCACTGTGTCGACCGGCGGTCCGTCGGGCGTCGCGAGGAGCTGCGCGATCTCCGGAACCTCCTGGGCATTCCTCCAGTTGTCCATACCTTTCGACCAGACGCGATGCGTCTCTCCAGGCTTGCGCCTCACGCGCTCGGCGATCTCGTCGGCTGAGAGCCCTTGCTCCTGCCCTGCGTCGCCACGGTAGGACCAGCTCACGCTCGGCGTCGCCGGCTTCTCCGCCTCCTTTTCGAACCAGGGCCAGTCGAGGGCCAGCCGGGGAAAACGCAGGATCAGATTGCCCAGGCGATCGCGGGTCTGCGGAATGAGCCCGTCGGCGACGAAGGACCGGACAGCCCCGGCGGCAAGATTGAGCAATCCCCACTCTTCCAGGCGCTCGCTCTCGGGCATTTCGGGCGTGCCGGGCACGATCTGCCGCTGGTCGCGGTAAGCCGGCTTGCTCCAGGTTGCGAGGCTCTGGAGCACCCGGCGGACCTCTTCCTCGAGACGTTTGGCATTGGGCTCGTTGCGCTTCTGCTCGGTCCGCCACTCCGCTCGCAGCTCATGGCACACGAGGTTCTGCATCGAGCCTAAGGGAATGATCATTCCTTGTCCCGCCCCTGCGGCTTTGCGCACCGGGAAGATGCAGTAGGCGTAGTAGTCGGCGAGCGCAATCAGATGATAGAGGCTCCCTTCGGGAGTGGCAAGGAAACGCTCCCTCTCGTTCTGGATATCGGTCTGCAGGCGATTGCGCAGATCAGGGGCGAGCATGAGGCGTTCAATGGCACGCCCCTCCGCACCGAGGTCCGTCCACTGCACGTCGAAAGCCCCCACCTTGCGCCGCCATTGATAGACCAGACGGACGTCGTCGTCGGCGCGCAGCCGCAGGCTGCGGACGAGTCCCAGCATCTGGGCCTGGACGAACAGTTGCCAGGCGTGCTTATAGCTGCTGAGCTGCCCCGGATTAAAGGGCATGAGCGGCTGGAACTGGTGAAAGTCCTGATCGATGTGGAGCGGCGTGACGCTCTTGGTGTCGTTGAGGAGGGTTTCGTAGTGGCGCTTGAGGTCCGACAGCTCGCTCAAGTAGTACGCCGGGAAGGCTGTCAGCTCCGAGTAGAAGATGATCTCCGACGGATCATAGGCGCGCACCGGCCGGGGCAAAAAGAGAGTCGAGGCACCGGCCTGCATCTGCGCGAGCATCTCCCGAGCGATGTCCTGGTACTCTTCCGCGACATAGCCGAGGAAGGCATCCCCGTGAGGCCGGTACTCGACGACGATTGCCTCCGAGCGGTTCTGCTGAGCCCACGGTAAACCTTTTCGGAAGAGTTGTCCGAACATCTCGCGGCGCTGTTCCGCGTTGTAATTCTCTTTCAGGACTTTGAAAACGGAATACCGCTCGATGAATCCGGGGACCGCGTCATCCGGGTTCTCGACGAAGGCCGCCGTGCGCCCCCCTTCGCCCCGGAGGGCGTAGAAGGCCTGGGCCGCCAGGTTGTCGCGGAACTTTTCAAACTCGCCAGACAGCTTTTCTCCGATGTCCTCCAGCGCGTTGAGGTTCATCTGGCGCAAGCCCTTGTCGAGAAGCCGCTGCAGGCGTTCGGCGCGTTCTTCCGGTTGGCGGCCCAGATACGGCTCGAGCAGGTCCCCGAGATTGGCCGGAGGAGCGATCTCGTGGACGATGAACGACCGCTGAGGAGCGTCGTAAAAGCGGGAGAAGCTCAGGTATTCCGATTCGAGAGCCATCATTTTCTCGGAAATCCGCTCGAGCCGGCCGAGCTGCTCAGCGAGCGAGGCGCGAATGGCTCGCAGAGCCTCCGGCGCCTGATCGCAGATATAGTCGTTGACGCGGGCGCGCGAGTAGTCGCCCAGAGCATCGGCGGCCTGGCGTACGGCGGCTTGGTGGTTGTCCTTATTGGAGCCGATGCCGCGGGAGGCGCGGTCCGCATTGCGCAGACGTTTGTCCCAGAGGGTCTGGCTCTCGTCCATCGTCCGTTTGAGCGATTGCCGCTGCTGCCGGAACCAGTCGGAGTAACGGGCCTGCTCCGCCGGCCTTTCGAGGAGCTGGAGAATCTCTTTGAGGAGCGCCATGACGCCGGACAATCCCACCGCCGGCTTGCGGCGATAGTCTTCGATCACCGCCGGCAGGCGCTCATGCACCTCCTTTGCCAGGGCCCGCCGGTTCTCCCAGATCTGTTTCGGCCAGTCCCCCTCGTTACCCTTGGAGTAGGGATCACCCCAGAGGCTAGCCAACTTCTTCCACACCTCGGCTCCCATCTCGACCGTGTTCTTCTCCGTGTACATGTTCTCGGCGAGGCCGACCAGCTCCTCCTGATATTTCTGGATATGCTCGTAGACGTTGTTGACCTCAAGGCCGGCGTTGAGCTGCTTGGCCAGCCGGTCGCGCACCTGCGAGTGCGTCTCGCGCCCTTGATCGGTCTGCCGGTCTCCCTGCAGGAAGCCGCAATCGAAAAGGAAGCGGTCGCGGTGGGTATTGAGGATGTCGGCGAGCTTGGAGATGCGGCCGGGGTCCATGAGGGCGACCATCTGTGCCGCCAGCTCGTATTTGGCCTTGTTGATCAGCCGCCAGGAGGGGAAGACGAGCTTGCTGACACCGGCGCTCGAAAAGGCGGTCTTCCACTGATCCGCGTGGGTTTCCAGACTGCCGCCGTCGGGCCTCGACAGCCGGTAGGTGTTGGTGATCGCGCTTCTCAGGTATTGCTGGCGATTGACCCGCACGCCCTGAATCCAGCCGGCCATCGGCCCGGCGCCGAAGTCGAGGAAGAGAATCTCTCCGATCGCCCGATAGCAATCCGCGAGATCGCTCAAGTGCTCGTTGGAGGCGTTGGTGCCAGAGAAAAGCACGTACCGCTCGAACAGGCCGAGCACCTCGATGGGCAGCGACTGAGCCTGCCAGCGGACGCTGAAGGGGTGGACGAGGTAATGGTTCAGCTCCTTCAGGGTAGCGAAGCCGTTGGCTGCGATTTTCGGATAGTTCTTCCCCTGCTCGACCGTGCTGAAGCCGCCGGGCAGGACCAGAAAGGCCTCGAGGCTTGGCGTCTCATGATGACCGAGCTGGTCTTGGAGCTGGGCCGCGAGGTCGAAGAGCATGCCCGAGCCGGTGCCGCCGGCGAGGCCGGCGACGATGACGATCCTCACCTTGCTGGCGGTGTCGACGCGACTGCCCTCGACGCTGATCGAGGTCACCTTGCGATAGGCGCGGCCGATGCCTTCCTGGATCTCATCGCGATTGGTGAAGAAAGCGAGGCGAGAAAGCTGGCGGATCTGGCCGGCCCCAATTTCCAGGTTGAATTCGGTGTTGGGCAGGGCAGCCTCGTCCCACCACTCGCGGATCTGGGGATGATGGATGAGATTGGGGCCGACGTAGTTCTTGAAGTCGACCTTGACGTTGACCCGCTCGTCCTTGGCAAAGCTGATCGCTTTGTCGAGCGGACTTTTCTTTTCCTCTTCGGGCGACGGCTCCTGCGAGCGGACATCGGTGTCGATCGAAAGGTAGGCGACGCCTTCGAGGCTGTCGAGGCCGCCGAAGCGTTCGATGACCATCCGGCGCATATGCATCAGCGCTTTGGCGCCGGTGCCGCCGAGCGCAATGAAGATGGTGCGCGGGTAGATCCCGCGCTCCCGCTTCCTGGCCTCTTCCTCGAGACGCTTGGTGTAATCGGCCTCTTCGGCTTCGCTGACGCCGCCGATGATGCGCCTAGTCATCACAGATGTTTCAACCATGGGATGTCCTCCCTTCGATCACGGTTCACTCGCTGCGGACGACTACCAGAACGTACAGGCCGTGGATCACCCACAAGGCCAGGGGAAAGAGGAGCCACACCCAAAACTGCGGATGGACACAGCCGGTGACCAGGTAGCCGAGGGGGAGCATCCCCAACGAGCTGAGGAAAAGGATCAGGGAGATGCCCGAGTGGCGCCCGAGAGTGGCGCTCCAGTCGCGGCGGATGAAATACCGCTGCACCACCCGCACCAGGAGGAAGAAACAGACGAGAAAGATGACGACCGTGCCAGCCGCGATCAACACCCACTCCTGGGTCGAGGGCGGCAGACACTCTTCCTCCGGCTCGGTCGATTCGTCCACGCCGGCGGTGTCGTCCGGTTCCACCGCCGCCGTCTCCGAGCCGGGGTCCGGCTCCTGGGCCCGGACTTGGACCGGCAAGATCCACGCCGCGACCAGGAAGAGGAGCAGGGCGGCCGGCAGGGCCGCCCGGAGCTGTGCGGCGCCGCGGCGCCGGACGAGTCGAGTCTCGGTCATGGCAAGAGCTCTCCTTTAAGATTAGACCCAATCATCTGGAAATTGTTAAACCGCATATCGGATCCTCGTTCACCAGTTGTCCATCCGGCTTCCGAGCTGCGTTTTCGGTCTGGCGGACGACCAGCCGCGCCGGATCTCCAGCCGATGCTCCTGGCCGATATCGTCGCCGATCTTGAGGATCCACGCCGCACCGTCCCGTCGGAGGCGAACGCCTCGCTTGGGAACGATCTTGTAGTCGGCTCCCCAACCGCGATGAATGAAGGCCCGCACCGTGCCCCCGATCTCCACCTCGCGGCGGCTCCACCGCGGCAGGCTGAGCCGCGCGGTCTCGACGCCGTCGACGACGACGGTGAGCTGCTTCCTCTGGAAGCGCATCGCCACCAAGGCGACCAGGGCGGCAAGGCCGCCGCCGGCGATCAGCACGAGCAGGGCGAGCGCCTGGCCGTCGTTGGCGAGCAGAGCCTGGATGCGGTAGGTAGTGCTCGCCGAGCCGACCTCGCGCTTGCGGAAGATGGCCGGAAGCTGAGCGGAGCCGTAGACGCTGGCAAAGCGGCTCGGGTGGATCGTCAGTGACGTACGGAAGTCCTCGATGTCCGCGCGGAGTTGACCGTCGAGGAAGATCTGGTTGGTGAAGGCCACGTTGAACAGAGTCGAGCGGCGCGCCATGTCCACCTGGACGGGCGGAAGCCTGAAGCTCACCTCGACGGTTGATTTCTGGAGGGGTTCGAGAGGTCCGATCTCGATTGGCTCGTCGCCGCGGCCCTGGCGGCCGTCCAGGGTTCGCCAGGAGAGGGTCTGGACCTGGCCCGCGCAGACGGCCGACGCCCAGGAGAGGCGGTCTTTCCTGCGTTCCTTGCGCGGCCGGAGGATCTCGTTCGAGAGGCTGAGCCGGGCCGAGTCGACCGTCTGATGGCGCAGGGCGTTCTGCACCTCGATGCGCGCCCGGCAGCGCAGGTCCTGTCCGAACTCGGCGCGCGCGCAGCGCAGCGCCGGGCGCCCAAATGCGATCGTGAGGGTTTCGGTATCGATCGGCTTGAGGCGGATGGGGACGCCGGCCAGATCCCCCCGCCCGACACTGGCCGCCTCGCCGCTGTACTCGATGGCGAGTTGCCGCATGGCCTCGTTCCACAGCAACCCGTCGGCGGTAGGGCCGCCCCCCGTCGTGCCGCCCAGGCGATGGAACTCAGCGCTCGGCGGCCGCTCGAACGGGGAGACGTACATGCCGTAGGCGAAGAGAGAGGTGCTGCACATCCAGGAGCAGCTCTCGGCGCGGAAGATCGGATAGGCCGAGATCATCTGCACTCGGGGATCGGCATCCAGCGCGCGGTAGAACTCGGTGGTGAGCCGGGCTTCCGGATCGGCGACGGTCCCGCCTCCGGTATCGACGATGTTGTCGCTGATCAGCCAGAGGATCGCCTCGTCGTCCGAGACCGCCGCGAGAGCAGCTTCCAGGGCGGCACGGCTGTCGGTGGTGTTGGGCGCCTGGGGGTCCACCTTGTAGGGATTGCCCGGGATATGGCGCAGCCAGGAGGCGATTTCCTCGGAGCTCGCCTGCGAGATCCGCCGCGCGAAGCGCAGCTCCGTCGACGGCGCGAAGGGCTCCACACCGCTCTCGCCGAGACGGAAGACCTGGCCGTTGAAGAGGAGGATCTCGAGCCCGAGATCCCCGGCGGCGGGGGTCGCGGCATCGAGCCAGCGGGCGAGAAACTCCTGGAGCTTGGGGGTCGCGACGTAGTACGGCTGCGTGGAGCGCGACGGCCGGCCGTCCACGAGCCCGGCGGCGCAGCGGGCGCAGCCGGCAACCTGGGGCTTGCCGTAGCCGCCGTACATGCTCCCCGAGTAGTCGAGCAGCAGGATCATCTTATGCGGTCCGTCGCGCCGCGTGGACCGGCCGTGCAGAACGCCACCAGCGGTGGGATCGGAAACGGCCTGCGGCGGAACCTCGGGAAGGTTTCCGCCCGCGAGCGTGCCCGCCTCCTCGCCTGGGCAGGACGGCAACGGGCCCTTGCCGACGCAGCCCTGCGCGACGATCAGCAGCGCGAGCCCCGTCAGGGACAACAACGGGAGGAGGGGCCGGCCTCTCATGGGATCTCCTCGACGAGGACGAGATAGCTGCGCACTCCCATCCCGTGGCCGATATAGATCCGGCGTCCGAACATCGCCATCCCCTGCGCCCTCTGGTAGAGGCCGGGAACGGTCGCTTTCGGTTGGAACGTCTCGTCGCTCCAGCCGAGACCCTGGAAATCGATCGAGACACTCCCCTGGAGACGGGCGATCACCCCGGCCGAGCAGATGATGGGCACATCATACGACCCCCGCACGCCGAGGGCTTCGGGACCTTCCATCGGCACCCGGAGAACTCCCGCGAGGTTGGAGCGATCGAGCGTCAGCACCTGCCGATCAGTGGCCACGGCGACCAGTTGGCTCGCCGCATTGTTGCGGTGGCTCGATCCGATCCCCGCGGCGAAGCCCATGACCTGGCCGATGCCGGGCAGGCTCTGCGTCTGCCAGCCAAAGACCGCAGACCGGCGGGCCGGCGCCTCGTCGAGCATTGTGCGCTGGAAATCGACCCCCCCGTCCGGACGCGTGGTCGTCAGCCAGACCTCCGAGCGCCCCTGGGCATTCCGCGCGACGGCGAAGGTCGGACGGAGGTTGGCCTCCACCGCGAGGATCGGATCCGGGAGTCCGGTCATCTCCGGGAGGGCTCCCTGGCGGCCGATCTCGCGGCTCGCGAACGTCGAGAGGGCGCCTTGCTCGTCGACCCAAATGATTCGTCCGAGGCGCCGGTTCGAACACGGGTGGGCGCGCGATGCCGGGTGCGGGGCAGCGCGCGATCTCCTGGCCGGTTTCATCGAAAAAGCGCAGCTTCGCTTCCTCGATGGTCTTCGTCTCGGAGTTCTCGCGCCCTTCGAGCAGACAGAAAATGAGGCGGCTCTCCAGGCCGTCGATGCCGAGCGGCGGGCCGAGGAAGTAGAGACCCGCTTCGGGGGTGACCATCCGATGCCCGCGCGCGGCAACGCCGCGGCCAGGAAAGAGCGCGGTCTTGAGCTCGCGGAACTGGGCCTCGTGCGGTGCGGCCAGCACCATCTGGGTCCCGCGGAAGGCGGGAGGATGGCGGACGGCCCGTAGGGGGTCCAGCGGGTCGGTGGAGCCGGTCGGCCAAGCGAGCGGGCGGACCGGCAGGTCTCCGTCTCCCGGTCCCCGCGCCGGATCGCCGCTCGCGGCATCGAACAGGCCGACCCAGCCGCGGGCCGTCACGGCCACGACCTTGCCGCGCACCACGGAGACCGAGGAGACAAAGTCGTCGTCGTCGCCGCGGGAGCTCAGGATCGAAGGCTGGCTCCAGTCCTCTTTGATGCGGAGGATCCGCCGCATCGAGGGGGAGCCGAAGACCGCGCCCCGCGCATCTTCCAGGCAATAGCTCCGGCCGGGCTCGCCGCCGGCCTCGCCCCAGTCGAGCACCGAATGCGCGGTGAGGAGTTGGCCGTTGTAGGTGCAGTAGGCGCTCGCCGGACGGCGGTTGAGCTCGATCGGCGCATCGTCGGCGGTGGGCCGGAACGGCGCGATCTCGTACGGCCGGTTGCAGGCGGCGCACCATCCGAGCGTCGGCTCGACGGCATGGATCGGGTCGACCGGCTCCGCGCAATCCGGATACGGGCACCGGCTCGGCGTGGTGAACCGCTGGTTGTCGCGGTCCCAGCGATCCCATTCAGGCGATTTGGCGAGGCTCGGCCATGCTCAGCGTCCCACGATGACTTCCGCCGGGTGCTTCACGGCGTCGGTCCTGGCGTCGCGCTGGCCGATCGCGCGAATAGCGATGATCTGTCCTTTGGCTCCGTCGACGTCGCGGCCGCCCACGGCGCAATGGATCTGCGGATTGAACTTCGTCTTGTAGGGCTCGATCGGATCGATGGCGAACCAGCCTTCGTCGCGGCAGGCGGCGCCGAAGGCATCGTAAAGCCAGCGGTGCAGATCGCGGGCGAGGCCCGCGCCGTGGCCGTTCCTCTCCTCGACCACGGCAGCGGAGTAGAAGCGGGCCAGCGCGTCGAGCGTGGTCACCAGGTCGGGACCCAGCCAGCGCTCCTGCAACAGGCCGTCGTCCTGTTCGGAGAGGGCTATCAACCGGTCCAGCCGGGCGTGCACGGGCGCGTCGAGCTCGCCGCGGAACTGTTTGCGCAGCTCGCTGCTGGCGAAGCGCTCGGCGAGCCGGGGAGCCTCCCGGCACAACCCGGCCAGCAGGAGGGCGACCTCGCGATGGCGCATCCCGGGAGGCAACGAGGACAGCGTCTCTTCCTCATCTTCGGACACCGCAGCGAGCTGTCCGGTGTCCTGCGCCGGAGGCGCCGGGTCGCCGCCGGCTGTGGCCGCTCCTGATCCGGGAGTGGAGGGGAGATCGCCGGAAGCGCCTTTTCCCGGGCCCGCGTCTGCCTCCGAGGCGGGCGCCGCCGGGATCTCTGCGCCGCGGCCTCTCTCCTCCCGCGCCAGGGACTGGAGGGCCCTGCGCTGCTGCAGGGCGAGCACCAGGCCTGCGGAGGAGAGCAGGACGGTCAAGGCGAGGAGCCCTAGAGCCGTCCCTGCCAGCGCTTCCAGGCGCCGCTGGTTGTCCAGAACCGTTTCGACCTGCGCCGCGGAAGCGGTCTGGAGCTGGCGCATGAGCTTCTCGACGCGTTGCCGCGCCTGGTTGACATCCTGCTGGAGCTTGCGCTGGGCCGCCGAGGCGGGGTCCTCGGCAGCCGCAGGGGCGGCGGCGGCGTTCGTTGCATCCGGTGCTGGCGGCCCCGATCGCGCTGGCTGCGCCGCAGCGAACGTCGAGACCAGCAGGAAGAGGGCTGTACCGAGTCCCAGGCAAACGGAGTGCTTCATGGCCTCACCTCTCCCTTGACTTCGTATCCATCCACGACAAGGGTGTATTCGCTTGGTCCGTTGACCCGGACCGTGAGCTCGCCGGTCTCCCGCAACGGTGGGAAGCGGAATCTCACATAGGGCTCTCGGCTCCCATCCCGGTGCAGCGTCAGCACATTCACTCCCTTCTGGACCGGGACCACACCTTGCGCGGGCAGACTTTGGCCTTTGTTGAGCCCCCGCACCGGCCGGAAGCGGGGTCCGATCCTGGTGACCAGATCGAAGGTCAGGCGCTCGCGGACGCGGTTGCGGATATCCAGCCAGGAGCCCGCAGTCCGGTTGCTCCCCCAGATGGCGGCACCGATGGCCACACAGTTCTTGGGATCGAACCTCTCCTGCCCGGGCTCGAGGAGAAGGAGAGGCGGCGCCTCGGAGCCTCGCCTCTGCTTGACGTGAGCCGTCACCTCCTGCCGGATCACCGGGACGCGAGAGCTCTGGCCGGTGAAGAGGAGGGTGGTGACCGAAGGCCAATCCCATTCGGCTCCGCTCACTACGCTGTCGAGACGGGGCAGGAGCTGCTTGCGCACCTCATTCCGCACCTTCACCTCGAAGTCGTCCCGGCGCAGCTCGATATTGAAGTTCTCGGCGGCGGCCGCCTGTGCATCCGGCCCCTGGCGCGGCCAGCCGGTGCCCGGCAGCACGATGAGGTCGGGCTTCGACGTCGCGGAAAGCTTGCACTTGGCCTCCTCGGCCTTTTTCAGGATCTCGGTCGCCAGCTTGTAGATGCCGAGCGCCTCGTCCTCGGCTCTCGTCTCCTCCGCGGTCGGGTCCTGCTCGCCCGCCGGAGCATGCCGGTGGTGGAAGTCGCTCTTGAAGTCCGAATAGGAATGGGCCTTGATGGCGCGCTCGATGTCCTCGGCGATCACGGGAGCGCCACGCTCCTCGCTCTGCCGTTTGACCTCGGCGAGGATCATGGAGGCGAGCATCTCGTCCAGATCGTCGCCGCCGAAGCGAGAGCCACCCTTGTTCTCCAAGTTCACGATCACGCGGGTCTCGCCTGAAGGATCGGTAAGGAACGAGGCCATCTGGAGCACCTCCACGGTGGCGAGGTCGGTCGTGCCCCCACCCATGTCGAAGCAGAGCACCCGCTCGCAGTCGGCCGGCGGCAGGTCGAGGATCGGCGACTCCTGGACTCGGCCCGCCACATAGGCGAGAACGGCGGCCGTCGCCTCGTCAATGCAGCACTGCTCGAAGAAGTCTTCGACATCTTTCACCGACACGTTGATGCCGGCGCCGTGGGCCGCCGCCAGGAGCGCCCGCTGTCCCTCCTCGGTCGTCTCGACCGGATGGCTGAAGACCGCTCGGCTGAGCGTGATCCGGGTTCCGATGTCGAGCCCCAGGGCATCGAGAGCCTCCACTGCCAGATGGTTCACTCCGATCTCGCCCCGGGACCGCAGCTCGGCGATGAACAGATCGAGGAGGTCTTGCGGCGTCTTGGCCACCTGCTGGTCGCCCTGCCCCGAGATGAGCTTGTGAAAAACATACTTCGTCTTGAGATCGCGGGCGACGACCGTCTTGATGCTGCGCACGAGGTTCTCCGGGCGGATCGCCGCGGATCTGACGGCCACTTCGCCGAAAAGGAACTGTTCGTCGGTGCTACCGGCATCGCTGTCGAAATAGATCAACGAGCGGATGCGGTTCCGCTCGCTGGCGGCAGTGGTCTCGAGCCGCAACGGGTAGGCCTGTGTGAAATCGCCAATGCAGACCACGGAGTTGGTCGTGCCGAAGTCGATGCCCGCAGTAAACTCCCTGGCCCTGCCGAAGCGGACGGAGACCGCGAGATCGACCGACCGCTCGATCGGGCTCGGCATGCCGTCGTGCCGGATGCGGATGCTCCGCTGGCAATACTCCTCCTCCAACTCGTCTTGCGGGCGGCGCGAGGGATCGATCCGTACGGAAAGCGTGCGGACCTCCTTGGGCCTGAGCACGTCCCCCCCGGTAAGACCGGCGAGCGATAGCCAGTCGCGATCGGCCGCGGGCTCCTCCTTGCCGCCCCGCTCGCGCAACACTTCGATCGACTCGACCCGCACGGGGATGTGGCCAGGATTTTCCATGGAGAAGCCATGCTCCGCGGAAATCCGAGTCTGCGGCACGGCCAGGCTCGCAGGTCCCTTGACTTGGAGCGTGGGCCCGCGGCCGACGCGCCCGCGCACGCAGTAGCAGAGACGATGGCTCTCACGCCGGTCGGCGCTCTCCCACAGGTACTCGATCCTGCCGGAGAACTGTCCAACCGCGTCATACGACGCGGGAATGGAAAGCCGCAGGACATGGCTCCAGGTCCCGCCGGCTTCGATCCGTCGTTGCTCGGGAAGCTCATAGCTCAGGACGGCCTCGGCCGGTAGCTCGTCGGAGTCGGAACGCTCGTCGGAGATCCAGATCTTGGAGAGCTCAAGAGCCTGGATGGTCTCGTTGTGCACCTCGATCTGTTGCTCGATGCCCTTACCCGCCAGACGCTCGACCGGCAGGAATGGATAGAACGAGGAGGCCGGCGCAACCCAGGGCAGGCGGGCGGCGAGCAGGGTCAGCTTGAAGGGGCGCGACGTCCAGCGCCCGTCCCGCAGCTCGTTCAGATGCGTGAAGAAGGGCAGATGGGCCTCGCGTTGCAGATGGCCCGGAGGAGCGTTGTCCGGCGACTCGAAGACCGGCTCGAGCCGGGAGGGAACGAGCGGGATGACGAGCTGCGTCTCATTGGAGCCCGGCGGCGAGACCAGGATCTGCTCCTTGAGCTTGTCGCGGTCCACCCAGTCCGGCAGCAGCGCGATGTCCTCGGCGCGCAGAACGAGCATCGCCGCCACCACGCCTTCGTTGCGGAAGCGCACGTACGCCTGCTGCGCGCCTACGCGCACCGCGAGATGGCCGTCCCCCGAATGCCAGCTCTCCTCGTCCGGCGAGCGCCAGCGCAGGTGCGCGAGCACGGTGCCGCAGACTCCACAATACTGGTCGAACTCGCTGACCTCGGCCTGACAGATCGGGCAGAAGAGTGGAGAGTACGACATTTCTACAGATCCTTGAAAGGCTCGAAGTCGACCCGCACGATCGCGCCGTGCGGCACGGCGATCCCCTCGATCGTGTACAGGCCCTGGGCGGAGCGGCGCACGTTGGCCTGTTCGATCATCGTGCCGTTGAGCCAGACCTTGACCCGGTCCGGATGATGGGCTTCATCCAACGTGAACTGGTTGGGCCGAAAATCGGCGAGCGTCCTTTCCGTTTTCGCCTCCGGCGCCGGGCCGATGCTCGGGGGCTGGTCGGGCTGCGGGAGGCCCTGTTGGGGAGCCGGCTCCGCGCCCATCATCACCGCAGATGGCTGGCTCGAAGCTTCGCCGGTCTGGGCCTTCGGAGGGACAACGCTATCGAGCACCGCGAGGCCGGTGTCCATCGGATGCAGAGGGCCCGGCTCGGTGAGCCCCGCAGGAGCAGAAGCTCCAGCCGTCACATCGTGCCGTGCCGGCGCCTCGATCGGCTCCGCAGGAGGTGTCCTCGCTGTTTCCTTGGGGGGGACGGAGAGGGGAGAGCCGAGCGCGAGGGCCTCCTCCAGACGGGCCGGATCGACTTCCTCCCACCGCAGCCCGTGGCCCGACAGGTACTTGGAGAGTTGGCGGGTCTCGACTCCTTCGAGCAGGACGGTCTTGCGACGATCCCAACGAAACTCCGTAGGGAAGGCTCGCGCGGCCCTCTTGAGGAAGCCGGGACGGGTGACCTGATCCCACCATTGGGCCGGCGGCGCGGGCAGCTCCACCGTGATGCGCAAGGCGGAGAGCGCCTGGTACCTGGTCTGCGCCTCGGCGCTGGAGAACCGGAAGAGGACGCCGCTCGTGCCGCGCGAGTCGATGATCATCCGACCTTCCTTCGAGACATGGAAGAGGGCGCCGCCGCCCAGCTCGACCTTCGGCCGCCCCTGGCGCAGAGCCTTGACGATCTTTTGCGTCAGTTGTTGATACACATACCAGCCGCTCACGGGCTCTTCCTCGTGTTTCCAGCGGCCGGCCAGTTCGGCGCCTAGCTTCTCCAGAACGCGGTCGAGGACGGCTGGAATCATCTCCAGGGCCAGGTGGGTCTCGGGGCCGTTCGCAAAGAGGAATCCACCTTCGGGTTGGATCACGCGGAGCCAGCTCTCGGAAGCGCAGATGAAGCGAGCGTCCGCGGGACCCCGCCGGGCGAGCACCTCTTCCAGAGGCGCCCAGCGCCAACCTTCGGCGGCCCAGGCTTCGAGGAGCTGGCATCCCTGCCCCAGGTCCAACCATTCTCTGGGAGCGACCAGGACGCCCGCTCCACCGAGCTCCCGAGTCGTCTGGTGCGCCTGGAGCCTGGCCAACTCCGGCCAGGCCGGCAGGACCGGCGCCTGGGCCGGCTCTCCGCGGGACAGGGTGATCGCCGGGGAGGGTCCGAGCGTCCTGTCCGGCTGCCAGGCCGCCTGCCGGTCCAGCTCTCCGGCGAGCGTCCCCCAGTCCAGCCCTGGAGACTCGCCGGGGATCGGGCCCTCGGGTCCGAAAGAGATCCCATCGGCGAGCCGTCCGCGCGTCCATTGCCGACCGAACAGGGAGGAAGTTGAAGGCCTCCCCCAGGCCAGCTCACCACAGCCGAGAACGAGGATCCTGCTCATGGCTCATGCAATCCCGCTCTTCGAAAAGCATTGTGAAAGCCTCGCGTACACAGTGTCGTCGCCGAAAATATTGTTGATCTCCTCCTTGAGTCTCTGTCGCCAGTGCCCGTCTTCGGTGCAAGCCGGCCACAAGCTTGCATCATGCGCTACGTCCATCGCCTTCCTGCCGCTGCAACATTCGACAAAGCTTCCGTCCGGACGGAGCAAGTAGCAAACCGCCGCCCTCTCCCGATCGGAATTATGAATACAGAATTCAAATGGTCTCCCTGGCTGAATAAGGTTTATCTTTATTTGTTTCTGCAAGCAGAACAAGCGACCCTCACTGCTTTCTCGGTCCTCCCCTACAAGAGAGTGGAGCAGCTCCGCGATCAATCGAGCGTTCTCTTCTTCGGCAGAAAATAGATATCTGTAGCGCAAGTTCGCCCGCAGGTTCGCGACCACTCGATCAGCGTATTTTGACTTCTTCAGCTCAAGTGGTTGCCTAAGATTGATCAAGACGTGCGCACCGCGAACTAGATGGCCTCTTGGTTCAATGCGCTCGATTTCCAGTAGCTCTCGTTGATTATAACACTCAAGCTCAGGCTTGATTGCAGGACCGAGTCTGCGGATTGTGGCCCCAATCTTCTCCGCAACGCCATCCAAAATTCCGGCTTGCTCGAAACGATGAACGCTGATACCCTGCAAATCAGAAGGTAATTCTTCAGAGGTAAGCGACGTAACCAAGTGGCATCGCTCCGTCTCTCCTCGCCCCCCTTTCCCTCTGGTGGCGAAAGCCCCAATAAATAATCCGGCCTCGAAGACACAATTGTCGCGCGGCACCGTGTAAAGCGCCTGATTTCTCTGCAATAGATCATCCTTCGTCAAAAACACCACGGCGAAATCTGACCGCCTGCACTCCTCGCTCAATACCGCGAGAAAGTTCTTTCCAGGATCGAAGCTGCTCCACCATAAGCGAACGATGACTTTGCCGTTTTTGGGCCGCACTTTTCTAATCTTGGACGCGAGCGACTCCGCCGTATCCTTATGCGGTTCGCTGGATGCAATAAAGACTCTGGAATCCCTCATGCCATGTCCCCCAGGAGAAGCTTACTGACCGATACAAAAAAGAAACCACCGCTTTCGTGAGGCTCATCTAGTGAGCCCACCAGACGGTCAGGGCTCCTCCATCGGACCCGCCGGCCAACGCCGAGGCGTCCCGCGAAAAGTCCATGACGGTGGCCGCTCCATGCACTTGCAAGAACCTCTTCTTGCTGCGCGACGGCATGTCCCACAAAGTGACACCTGGATTCCTCGATGCGCTCGCCAGAACCAGCGCGTTGTCCGAAAAACGCAGGGCGAGCACCGGCTCCTTGCTCGAACCCTCCAACCTCGGCGGTTGAGGACTCGTTTGATCCCAGACCTGAACCGCCCCGTCATCCAGGCCCGCCGCCCAGGTCTCTCCGTGCCGGGTGATCGCAACAGACTTGACCACTCTCCTTCCAACCCCATGAAAGATCTCGTCCCCGATGTTGATGTCCCAGAGCTCCTTGCTCTCTTCGTCTTCGTGGTGGTCGCTCACCAGCCATTTTTTCGTGACACCCCAGCGCGCCACCTTGTCGTCGCCTCCGCTCACCAGCCACTTGCCGTCCGCCGAGAAGGCAAGCGCGTGTACTGCCCGATCGTGCTTCCTCAGAGTCGTTTCCAGCCTTCTCTCCTTTGCCGTATCCCAAAATCGAATGGAATTGTCGCTGAGCCCTCCAGCCAACAGTCTCCCCTCGGGAGAGAACGCGAGGCAAAGCACGTCCGGTTCCCGGTTGATCCATTCGGCTTGTTCGTCGGCTGCTCCGGCCTGTCGATCCTCCGCGCTTTGCGCCTTGCGATATTGCCAGTCTTTCGTGTCCCACAACATGAGGGTCAGATCCTTTCCGCCGCTTGCCAGGGTCTTTCCATCCGGCGAGAAGGCCAGGGCGAGAACCGGCCCACCCTCGACCTCCATTTCCTCGATGAGCTTCCCGCTCCGCGCATCGAAGATCTTGAGCGTCTCTTCGGTGTCGCTGCCGCGCGCCACTATGCTTCCATCTGGGGACAACGCCACCGCCGTCACCCGTTCAGTAACAGGCTCGGCCGGAATCGCCGGCAACTCCTGTGCAGTCGAAAAGAACATCGATCCTTGCGGCGTCACAAACACCATGGCGGCCAGGCCGAACACGCCTAGCACCATTGAGGCCCGGGCCGGCCCCTCACCGACGCGATCTGGATGCTTGTTGGCAGTGTAGAAGCCCTTAAAACCGGCGATAATTGCAATCAGCCCGACCGCGCCAAGCCATGGGCTCCAAGAGGCGTCGACGGCCCGGGCGAAAGGCAACATGGATCCCACCAGCGCAAACGTCAGCGCAATGCCAGCCCATAGATTTTGCTCCAGCGGCCCTTTGATCCTCTTTCTGAGCTTGGATTTCTCCTCGCTACCCTTCCACACCCACCGGATAAATCCTCCTTGGCTCAAAACAAAGATCACGTTCGCCGCAATCAACTGGAAGCTGATGGCCCCGCCGGCGAAAGCCTCCATAAGCTCATGGCTTTTACCTTCGCTGGGATGGGTGAGAAGATAAACCATCAGAATTGCCAACCCTGCCACCATCGGAAGATCTGCGAGCAACAAACCCTCGAAGAAGCTGCATCTCTGGCGTTCGTTATTCAACCACTTATAAAGGAAATAGTCCGCCACCATGAAAAGAATACTGCCGGCAATGACGGCACCGACGTGCCACACCGCGGGCCTCAAAATCATGATGTAGTAGGCAGCAAAGAAATTGGCGACAATCGAGCCCAGGAAGATGAGCGCACAGATGATCTTGGTGTGCCTTCCCTCTTGCAACTGCGGGAAACGAATAAAATAGTAGACTCCAAACAGGATAGCCCAGAGAACCGCGCCCATTTCCCAGCTCCGCCAGTGGTCCGCGCAAGCGTCTGTACGGGAGACCAGCCATCCATTTGGGCCGATACAAAAGAAAAAACCAAAAAGTACGACGATGACCATGCCCAGAACGACCATGGTCAACCACCATCCGTCCAGCTCCAGATCCGGCTCGAGGATGTGCTTGTTCACCGCGCCTCGCTGCCCGCCGATCATACGAATTACCTCCACGGTGATCGGTCAGTCGGTTGGATTCTCCACCGCAATTAGGTCCTGCATCTGGGCCATACCTTGCCGCGGTATCGCTATGGCTTCGCAATGGACACGATTCCAATCGGTTTCACATCGATAGCGGAAACGAACGAGCACGACATCGCCCGCGACGATTTCCAGGTCCCTCTCGAGCGGCACGATGACCGGCGGCATGAGGCTGTCCGAGGAGTCAAAGACGATGCCGTCAAAAACCCGCAACGGCGAGGTCAGCCGCAGGCTGTTGAGCACGCCGTCGCGGTTCGCCACCACCTCGATTTCGTGGTCGATCGCCGTCTCGTTGATCAGCCGGAAGTCGACCTCCTGGAAGAGCGCAGGCTCGGACAAGACCTCCGGCTGGCGGATGCCGGTGAAGCCGAAGTAATGGACCCGGAGCTCCACGACGTCCTCGAAACGGTATTGCGAGCTCGCCAGCTCCACGCGGTTGAACGCGCATCCCGGAATCCACACCGCCGACTCGCCGGCCAGATGCCGGTTGACATGGTTTATCACCGACGTCTGCGGCTCCGTCACCTGCCAGGTGCTGAGATGCTCGGAGATGACGACGTCCACCGGCTCTCCATCGAGGTCGGCCAGGGTCACATCCCGGGTGTCCCTTTCGAGAACGCGGATCAGCCCTCCGCAGGGAGCGTTCTCCACGTTCCGCCGGAGAAATCGGGCGATCGCTGGGTCTCTCTCGACCGCATAGACCTGGCGGGCTCCGGCTCTCGCGGCGAGGAGGCTCAGGACGCCAGAGCCAGCGCCGCTTTCGAGCACACGCTTTCCCTGGGCGACGAGCTGGATCGCCCGCCGCAGGGGATCGAGACGGCGCCGGTCGGCCAGCATCTCGTAATGGTACGGCAGGCCCAGAGCGCCGTTCGAGTCCGGATTGTTGTAGGCGATTCGTGATGTCATTGGGCCCCTTTCCGAGCGCTCAGCCCAGAATTTGCAGCAAGGTCTTCAGTCGTTCCGCCTCGGCTCGACACTGTTGGGTGACCTGCTCCTCCGCCGCCCTGGCGTGCTCGAGGGCCTCCTGCTTGTCCCGGATCTCCTTCTCGAGCCCGGCGATCTCCTCCTCTGTGTTTGTTATAAACTCGGCAAATTCCCCGGAAGCATCATCGGCTTGGGCGGTCAGCGCGTCGACCTTGCCCCGTGCATCTTCCTTGACCGCCGCAGGCGACGTCGAAATTCCTTCCAATAGATCGATGAACGCCTGACGCCTTGTCTCGGGGCGGATTCCCTTCGGCAGAGAGTCGAGGAGAGCCAGCGCCTGCTCGGCGGAGAAAGGAACGGGCGAGATTCCCCTCTGTCGGTAGACATCTGACAGATCGAAGTCCGGCGACGGAGTGGGGGAAGGCACTCCCTCCTCCCGCTCTTTAGGCCGGCGGAAATAATTTGTGCTTGCCTCGTCGAAGACAACGAATTTTTCAAGCAGCTCACGCAGTCCCATAGATTATACCTCCGCCGGCGGCAACGGCTCGGCGATCTCGCGACGCTTTTGCAGGAGGTCTCGCAGGTTTTCCGCACGCTGTCTGAATTCCAGGGCGTACACATCCCGCGGCCTGGAAAAAGGGACCTGCATGTCCTTTAGGATCTCCGCCGGACGGGAGGAGAGGACGACGATTCTGTCGGCAAGGAGTAGAGCCTCGGTGATGTCGTGAGTGACGAAGACGATCGTATTACTCTCGGCTTCCCAGAGTTGAATGAGCATCTCCTGCATGTCCGCCCGGGTCTGGGCGTCGAGTGCTCCGAAGGGCTCATCCATTAGCACGATTCGCCGCTTCATCGCCAGGGTCCGCGCAATGGCCACCCGCTGCTTCATGCCTCCTGACAGCTCATCAGGATAGGCATTGGCAAAGGCGGCGAGATCCACCTTGCTCAGGTACTCCTCGGCGACCCGTTCCGCCTCGGGAACTCCCTTCAAACGCAATCCGAACTCCACATTTTCCAACGCAGTCAGCCAAGGGAAACACGTGTAGGCCTGAGGGACCGTGGCCGAGTGCAGGCGGGGCCCGGCCACGGGCTTTCCATAGACGAGCACCTCGCCCTCATCTGGGAGCGTCAGACCGGCGATAATGCTCAGGATCGTGCTCTTGCCACAACCCGAAGGTCCGAGCAACACGACAAAACTGCCTGACTCCTTCTCCGAGCCCGATCCCTTTGCGTCGATAGTGAGCGACACTTTGTTCAGAACGCGCACCTCGTCTCCATTTCGAGTCGCAGGGAACGTCTTGCTGACCTCGTGCAGCACGATGACGGGTGGGCCTTGATTCATCATGGCGTCACCACTTCAAGAAGCGCCGGCGGAACGCGTGTAATGCGTGATCGGTGGTGGCCGAGATCAGCGCGATGACCACGAGTGTCGCAAACACCTTCCCCGGATTCTGCGTCCGGCTGCCGAGTTGCAAGAGATAACCGAGCCCCATTTCCTCCTGATTGCTGCCCAGGAACTCCGCCAGCACGATGTATGTCCACATGATCCCGTTACAGACGACGATCGCGTCCCAGATCTGTGGCAGAGCACTGGGCAGCAGAACCCGCGTGATCAGCTGGAGGCGATTTGCTCCGAGGTCGAGGGCCACCAGGACGTAGTCATCCGGCACTCCGGCGACCGCATTCCTCACTAGAATGATCATGAAGAAGATCGCGCCGAGGAAGAGAAAGACGATCTTGCCGAACTCGTAGAGGCCGAACCAGAGCACGACAACACCGGTGAGCGCCGTCGTGGGCACGCTCTTCGCGCCGTTGACAATCTTTTGCAGAAAGGCGTCGACCGGCCTGAAGGATCCCATGAAGACACCGATGGGGACACCCACCAGGATCACCAGGCCGAGAGCCTTAGAGACCCGGGTGAAGCTCCGCCAGATGGATAGCCACAGCCAACCGTTTCTGTCGTATTCCAGCAATCCTTTCCACATCTTGGTCGGCGTGGGAAGAAAGATCTCGCGGACCACGCCACCGTACGTCAGGAAGCACCAGACAGCGATGAACACGCCCACTCCGGCCACTCCAAGGATGAATTCAGCGTGAGGGCGCAGTGGGCGGCGAATCGACAGCTTCATGACGCAGGTGAGCCTTTGACGAGACTGATGTCGGTGCGCCGATTCTTGGCCCTGCCGTCGACTGTGTCGTTGGAGGCGACGGGCTTGTCGGGCCCGTTGCCAATGGGAACAAATTCGGTCTCGGGCAGGTGGTACTGGCTGACCAGGTAGTCCACCACGGCCTGCGCCCGGTGGAGACTGAGCTCGCGATTGTACTCAGGATTGCCAAGGTTGTCCGTATTACCCTCGACCCGGAGATAGGCGCCGGACATGGCCTTGGCAAGCAGGGAGACCTGGTCGCCAATGACCTGGCGGGCTGTCGCGTCCAGCACGGCGCTATTCGGCGTGAAGTTGACGGTGATCGTTTTTACGTTGAACGCCGGCTCCGTGGCCACCTCGGGTGGAGGTTGTGGCGGGACATAGACATCTCGCTCGACGGGTTTGCTCCGGTAGATCTCTCTGAGAAAGCTGATATCCCGCGCCGCGGCCGGGTCGACGGGAGCGCTGATGTAGCCCCGGGAGACCCAACTCCTGGCCGCCTGGCTGAAGATGCTGTCGAACAGCGGCTCCTCGTCCTTGCCGTCCAGGTTGAACATCTCCACATTGTCCGCCAGGCTGGCCCACTTCACCGTCGCCAGATTCTGCAGGGTCACCTCGCGGCCGAGGTCCTTGTACAGAGGCTCGTTGTCCATCAGCAATCGGGCAACCGTGTCCGGGTGGCGGTTCGCCTCGACCGTGCCATCCACAACCCACCCCTCGACGAATGCCCGGATCACGGGGCCGTGGTCGCGAATGAAATCTTCCCGTGCCACCATGATGTCGGCGATCAGCTTCCGTGCCTCTTTCGTGGAGACGAGGATGTGGGAATTCTCTCGCTTGGCGAGCGCCGCGGCGACATCGGGTTCCCAAACGACCGCCGCATCGACTTCCCCAGCCACGAAATCGACGCGGGCATCGGGAGAAGCATTCTTACCGACCAGCGCTCTCACGACGGCATTTTGCTGGTCTTCGTCGAGCTGTGAGCTCTGCAGGCTGTACTCCAGGAGCCAGTGCGAAGGAGTGAACAAGGCAAGGGAGATTCTCTTCCCGTGCAGGTCTTCGATACTTTTAATGCTGCTGTCAGCCACAATCGCATCGCCGCCGCGCGACCAGTCGACCTGCATAATGGCCCGGGCCTTCAAATGATTCTCCAGGAAACCGGGCAGCTCATTGGCCCAGAAGTCGACCGTGGACCAGACGACATCGACGCCGTCCGCACCACCGCGTGCGAATGCCTTCGCACGGGTGTCCACATCCTCCATCAGCATGAACTCGACGCAGAGATTGTATTTTTTGTAATAGATGCTCTCCGGGTCCGGCTTGAAACCGTTGTTGGCGACGATCCCGCCGGCGTAACCCGGCCATGTGACGACACCGACCCGCAGAGGACGGCCGAGGAGGGTCTTGCCGCAGTCGGCCTCAGGGGGCGGAGATGGGGGAGGGGGATCGACGATACCCTGCCGGTGCCCCCCCCGAATCGACCACCACCCCAGGAAGGCGCCTCCCCCCAGGACAAGGACCACCGCGGCCTTACCCCAGCCCGTCAAGTGCACAATGACCATCCCCTCTAGAAGGCCACTTCATGGCGCGGGTCAACGTCGGACGACACTGATATCGGTGCGCCGGTTGCTGCGCCTGCCTTCGTCGGTCTCATTGGGCGCGACGGGCTTGTCGGGCCCATGGCCGACGACCACAAACTGATGGTCAGACAGGTGATACCTGCTGATCAGGTAGTCCACCACGGCTTGTGCACGGCGTTTGCTGAGCCAGCGATTGTAATCCTCTTTGCCGACGTTGTCCGTATTGCCTTCCACCCGGATATAGGCGCCGGACATCGTCTCGGGCAGCAGAGAGACCTCATCGATCACCTGCCGGGCGGCCGCGTCCAGCACGGAGCTGTTCGAGGCGAAGTTGACGGTGATCGGCTTCACCGAGATCGGTGCCTTGGTCGCAACTTCGGGCTTAGGTTCTGGCAGCTCAAAGGGATTTCTCTCGACGGGATTCTTCTGGTAGATCTCTCGGAGAAAGCTGACGTCCTTCGCCACGCCCGGGGCAACCGGAGCGCTGATGTACCCGCGGGCCACCCAGCTCTTGCCCGCCTGGGTGAAGATGCGGTCGAACAGAGGCTCCTGGTCCCGGCCATCCAGGTTGAACATCTCGACGTTGTCCGCTAGGTCGGCCCACCGCACCGTCGCCAGGTTCTGCCGGGTCACCTCGGGGCCGATGTCCTTGTACAGCGGCTCGTGCTCCATCAGCAGGCGGACGACGGTCTCCGGATGGCGGTTCGCCTCGACCGTGCCATCCACGACCCACCCCTCGACGAAGGCCTTGATGACGTCGCGGTGGTCGCGGATGAAATCTTCCCGTGCCACCATGATGTCGGCGATCAGCTTCCGCGCCTCTTTTGTGGAGAGGATGACGTGGGATTTTTCTCGTTTGGCGAGCGCCTCGGCGACATCGGGTTCCCAGACGACCGCCGCATCGACTTGTCCCGCCACGAAATCGGCGCGGGCATCGGGAGACGCAGTCTTGCCGACCAGCGCCTTCACGATCGAGGACTGTTGAGCCTCGTCGAGGCGCGAGTTCTGCAGACTGTACTCAAGGAGCCAGTGCGAGGGGGTGAACAAGGCGAGAGAGATCTTCTTCCCCTGCAGGTCCTCGATGCTTTTGATGCGGTCGTCGGCTACGATCGCATCGCCGCCTCGCGACCAGTCGACCTGCATGATGGCCTTGGCGTTCAGATCGGTATCCCGAAAGCCGGGCAGCTCATTGGCCCAGAAGTCGACCGTCGACCAGACGACATCGACGCCGTCTGCGCCGCCGCGGGCGAACGCCTTGGCGCGGACATCCACGTCCTCCATCAGCATGAACTCGACACACAAATTGTAATTTCTGAAATATATACCATCTGCGTTCGGCTTGAAGCCGTTGTTGGCAACGATTCCGCCGGCGTAACCGGGCCAGGTGACGACACCTACTCGTAAAGGACGGCCGAGGAGGGTCTTGCTGCAGTCGACTGCAACAAGGGAAGGAGTCCCGTCACCATTCTCGCCATTTGGCGGTCTCTTTCCCACGAGAAGGTAGACGCCTATCCCCAGGAGGATGGCGATCACAATCAGCACGGTCCAACCCAACCCGGTTAAGCCCTTCAAGCGCATGATAATCTCTCCTCTCCGTAGGGAATCCACTCGACTCCTGAGACCAGATACGTCGTTCACCCGAGCAACCCCCCGCTGCCCCCCTGCCGAACGCTCAGATGCGCCCGCCTGCTATCGATGAATGGCGGCAAGGCGGCTGAGCAGAGCCTGCTCGTGGGCACCTCCGATGAGAATCAGGACGTATCTTCGGGCTGAGCCAATGGACTGCGGCATCTTTGCTCCTGTTGGACCAATGCCCCCTCGGGACATGCCTGGGTACACGTCCGAGAGCCTCTCTATCTAGTAACGCGAAGAACCGGGAAGTAGTGGACCAGGGACGAGCCCGGACCCCACTCCCGGAGGGCCTTAGGGTTTGGCCGAGAAGCTCACAGTGTAGCCGCCCTCCGCAGCGTCAGTGCCGGCAGCGCCTACGAAATATCGGCCGGGTGCGAGCGTCTGGAGGATAAGGAAGTTGAGCCCGGCCCCTCCATCGTCGTCGCTGACCAGAAGCTCACCGTCCTCCGAGTAGAGGTTTCCCTCGACATCTGTATCTCCCAAGCTCTCGATCTTGACCGTAGCGGGGGAGGTCAGCATAAACATGAAGAGATCCTGGTCGGCCGCTGTCACCGCGCCGGTCTCGATCCTGCCCGGAGCCGTTGAAGTGGCGCACGAAAAGTTGTCGCCATGATCGTCGGTCTTGCCCAGCCGACAGAGGTCTGAGTAGGTGATTTTGATCCCAAGGTTGCCGGCGGCTCCCGGTGAGGGAACCACTCTCAGGCAGTATTCTCCCGGCTCTATATAGGTTCTGGCGACTCTGCGTCCGGTCCCCACGGGCACGCCATCGATGAGCCGGAAGTTGCCGGTTGCTGGCATGCCGGCATAGAGGGCTCCCTGAGAGACAGGCCCTTTGGCGCTGATGTCAATCAGGCCAGGACGGGAGACGCTGAATTTGACCACCTCGCTCTCCCACTCCGACACGGCCTGCGTCTCGACAACGGGAACCTCATGGGAAAGGTGGATCATCTTGCCGGGCGAGGCCATGGCCGTCTCACAGGGATTCTGCCCGTGAGCAGGAGGACATAGAAGGAAGATGGAAAGGAGAGCGGCACAGCAGATCCACGAGGCATTGGTGTGATCGGACTCTGGGTTCAAGAGCATGAAGATCTCCTTTGCAGACCTCTGGGGGGTCCGCGGTCAGTGTCTGACTTGCACTGCTGTCGGGGTTTCATTTGGAGAGACACCGAAGGGAGATTTTTGTTGAGACAGGATTGAGGCGAACCCGCGGCTATCCCGGCAAGTGGCGGCCGGACGCGAGAAAGCGGGGTGAAATGGACCACTGCTCCTCTGCTAGAATCGGGCCTCCATGCCCGAGACCCCTCCCCCCGTCCCCTCTGCCGACGTCACCCGGCTTCTCCAGTCCTGGAGCAGCGGCGACTCAGATGCCCTTGAGCGCCTCATGCCCCTGGTCTTCGACGACCTGCGGCAGATGGCGCGCCGCCACTTCGCCCGCGAGCCGTCCGGCCATACCCTTCAGCCGACGGCCCTGGTCAGCGAGGTCTTCCTCAAGCTCCAGGGCCAGAGGGAGATCCAATGGCAGAACCGGGAGCAGTTCTTCGCCGTCGCGGCCATGCTCATGCGCCGGATCCTGGTGGACTATGCCAAGGGCCGCCACACGAAGAAGCGGGGGGATGGGGTGGTCAAGGTCCCCCTGGAGAAGGCGCTCGACGTTGCGGACGCCCAGAACCTGGATCTGGTCGCTCTCGACGACGCCCTTGCACGGCTCGCCGAGCTCGACAAGCGGCAGAGCCATATCGTCGAGTTGCGGTTTTTCGCCGGGCTCAAGAACGAAGAGATCGCCGAGCTCCTCAAGATTTCCCTCACCACGGTAAAGCGGCAGTGGAGCTCGGCCCGTTTGTGGCTCTATCGGGAGCTGAGCAAGAAATAGGACACCTTAGGCCCGTCCCTCGCGCGCTTCTCGCGTTTTGAGACGTAGAGAATCATCAGGGAGCCCGAGGGCCCCGGGGGTACGGTGACACCCGAGCGCTGGCAGCAGGTCAAGGCCGTTCTCGACGGCGCCCTCGATCACAGGCCGGCAGAACGTCCGGTCTATCTCGACGGTGCCTGCCGGGACGACCCGGAGGTGCGCCGGGAGGTGGAGTCGCTCCTCGCCTCGGAAGCCGAGATCGGGGATTTCATCGAGGAGCCCCTGTTCGATCTCCACGTGCGAGAGGAAGAAGGTCCGGCCGTGGAGCAGCGGATTCCCGCTTATCGGATCGTTCGCGAGATCGGCCGTGGCGGCATGGGCTCGGTCTATCTAGCCCAGAGGGCCGAAGGGGATTTCGAAGGGCAGTTCGCTCTCAAGATCATCCGGCGGGGCATGGATTCCGAGGAGGTCCTGGGACGTTTCCGGTCCGAACGGCGCATCCTCACTCAGCTTGATCATCCCAATATTGCCAGGATTCTCGACGGCGGCACCACCGAGGATGGCCGCCCCTATTTCGTGATGGAGCACGTCGAGGGACGGTCCATCGACGAGTATTGTGACGCCGAAGAGCTTTCCATCTCCCAGAGGCTGGAGCTCTTCCTGGACGTCTGTTCGGCGGTTCACTTCTCCCATCAGCGCCTGGTGGTCCATCGGGACCTCAAGCCGGCGAACATCCTCGTCACCCGCGCCGGGGTGCCCAAGCTGCTCGACTTCGGGATCGCCAAGATCCTGGACCCCGATCGCACCGAGCCGGCTCATACGGTGTTGGGCCGGCGGCCCATGACCCCCCAGTACGCAAGCCCCGAACAGCTCCGGGGCAAGCAGGTGACCACCGTGAGCGATGTCTATGCCCTCGGTGTGTTGCTCTACATCCTGTTGACCGGCCGTTCTCCCTATGGCTCACCTTCTCCGGAGGGGGAGGAGCTGATCCGTGCGGTGTGCGAGGACGATCCCCTGCGACCCAGCGAGGTTGCCGGTCTGGTTCCAGGTGGGAGGGGACCTCAAGGGGAGGCCCGTCTGCTCCGCCGCCGGCTGGCCGGCGACCTCGACAACATCGTCCTGATGGCGATGCGCAAGGATCCGCAAGAGCGGTATGCCTCGGTCGAGCAGCTTGCCGCAGACATCCACCGCCATCTGAACGGTCTTCCTGTCCTCGCCCGCAAAGACACACCCGCCTACCGGTTGCGTAAATTCGTCGGTCGCCACAAGGTCGGAGTGATGATGGCGGCTTCGGTGCTGGTCCTGATCCTCGGGTTCAGCGTCACAGCGACGCTCTTCTGGCAGCGCGCAGTCCGCGAGCGGGACCGGGCCGCGACGGTTTCCGAGTTTCTCCAGGAGCTGTTCGAGATCCCCGATCCTGGCCAGTCACGAGGTGAGACGGTCACCGCGCGTGAGGTGCTGGACCGTGGCACGGAAAGGATCTCCAGGGAGCTCCAGGATCAGCCGGAAGCTCCGTGCCCAGCTCATGGACACCATGGGGCAGGTCTATCGCAATCTGGGGCTTTATGAGCCAGCGAGAAAGCTGAATGAAGAGTCCCTGAAAATCCGGCGAAGAGTCTTTGGAAACAAGGATCTGCTGGTCGCTGCCAGCCTCCAGAATCTGGCGGTGTTGCGGCGGGAAATGGGAGAGGATGCGGCGGCCGAGCCGCTTTTACGGGAAGCAATGAGTATCCAGCAGCAGCGAGATGCGACAGAGACGCTGGATTACGCCAAGGCGCTCAACGATCTGGGTGCAATCCTCGAAGCGAAGGAGCAGTATGAGGCTGCGGAGAGGCTCTATCGCGAGTCCCTGGCGCTCAAGCAAAGCCTCCTCGGGAACGAGCACGAGGATGTTGCCCGGAGCCTCAACAATCTTGGACGCCTTCTCCATGCGCGAGGAGATTTCGCAGGGGCGGAGCGGTTCTATCAGGATGCGCTCTCGATGCGTCGCAAGCTCCTGGGACCGGACCATCCCGAGGTTGCCACAACGCTCAGTAACCTGGCCTCTCTCCGCGATGACCAGGGAGATGCAGTGCGGGCGGAGAGCCTGTACCGTGAGATCCTGGCGCTGCGCCGCAAGCTGTACGAGCCTCGGCATCCCCGAGTCGCCCGCAGCCTGAACAACCTCGCCTTCACCCTCCAGGTCCAGGGGCGGGATGCAGAGGCCGAGCCGCTCTATCGCGAGGCGCTCTCAATCGCGGAGGAGAGGCTTGGCAAGGACCACTCGGAGCGGGCGATCTATCTGAAAAACCTCGCGACGTCTCTTCTCGCGCAGGGGAAGGCCGCTCAGGCCGAGCCGCTGGCGCGCGAAGCGGTGTCGATCTTGCGTGAGGCAAATCCCTCGTCGTGGCGGGTCGCTGATGCCGAGAGTGTCCTCGGTGGGTGCCTGGCCAGGATGGGGCGCTTCGCCGAGGCCGAGCCGCTCGTCCTCCGGAGCTATAAGGCCTTGCAGGGGGACCACGGAGACGGCGTCAAATACGCCCAGGCGGCTCTTGGCCGGATCGTCGACCTCTACTCGGCCTGGGGGAGGCAGGACCGGGCAGCCATCTATCGAGCGCTGCTCCCGCAGTAATTCCCTGTCGCACACCCGCTTGGCCGAACCACTCCGACCCAGGCTGTAATCCCCCCGGTTTCCTGAAGCCGAAAGGAGCTTCCATGTCCTACGTGATCACGGAGAAGTGCCTGGGCGAGCGCTACGTGACCTGTGTGGCGGTCTGCCCCGTCGACTGCATCAAGCCTGCCGTTCCATGTTCCTGCCGCAGCCTCGGCCGCCTGGATCGCGAAGCCTCTCCGAATTGCGGATCAGCCCCCAGGACATCCAGGAGGACGGAGGAATCGACGGCTGTCTTCATTTCTCTTTGTTCGATCAAGCGTAGGGAGCTTTACTCTCTGGGTCAAGCTTACAGCCGCACGACCGTCATGCGCTGCCCTTCTCTCTCGACCTCCATCATCGAGCACCGCTCCGGCAGTGGGGGCGCCTTGGAGCGGCTGTCGAAGAGGATCAAGGTGCCGGAGTCGAGGCCCAGCCGGTCGAGATAGGCGGAGAGCTGGGTCAGGCCTTCTTCCAGCGGGTCAGGCCGGTCGTCCCGCCAGACCTTGAGCTCGATGGCCCAACGCTGGAGACCGTCCGGCGAAGGCCAACGGACGTAGAGGTCGATCCGGCCCCTGCCGGCGCCGTATTCCCGGTCGATGAACCCGCCGCCGTTGACGATGCGCTGCAGGAAGGCCATGAAGATGAGCTGGGCCGCGGCTTCGGAGTAGGGCTGCCGGCTCAGGAAGAATTCCGCGTGCTCACACCAGAAGGCGCGGAAGCCGGCGAGGAGGCGGTCTGTGCGCAGCTTTCCATCCGGAGCGATGAAGGGCGCCCGGGCCACCGGCAGGGTTTCCTGGAGGACCCAGGTCAGGGCCCGTGGGATGACTTCCCGGTAGATCGGATTGGCGATCTCAAGCCCGCGGAGCCCGGAGGCGATGAGGCCCAGGTCCTTCACGAATTGGACGTCGTCGTCCGGCAGGTCGGGGGGGAGGAATTCGCCGGCCAGGATCGGCTCGAGGACGCGCCGCACCCGGGGCTCGCGCAGGCGGTCGATCAGCGAGTCCAGGTGCGTGTCCCGGCGCTCGATGAGGATCTCCCTGGCGCGTTCGATGTGGTGCGGCTGGATGGTAACCGTCCGGTCGGGCAAGAGCTCGTCGACCACTTCGGCGGCGAGGGCATTTACCAGCCAGGGCTGGCCCCGCGTCAGCTCCCAGGCCAGGTCGACGGCGCCGGGTGCAAAGGTCTGGCCGGATTCCGCCGTGTGTTGGCCGTAGAGCCCGGCGACCTCGTCCCGTGTGAAGTTGGAAAGGGTCAGGGAGCGGACTTTGATGTTGAACGGCGAGGAGGTGCCGAGGCTTTCGGCTTCGGGCCGGAGGCGGATGCGGTAGTCGCGCACGTCGCGCAACCCGATCAAGGCCAGGGCGTGAGGAAAGTGCGCGGGCCGCTCCGCGTAGCCGGCGCGGATCTGACGCAGGACGGAAAGCAGGGTTTCGTCCCGCAGGGCGTCGATCTCGTCGAGGAAGAGCACGACCGGCCGGGTGGAGCGCTCGCACCAGGCGGCGAGGTATCGTCCCAGACGGCTGTCCGCCTTGACGCCCTGGAAGGTCTCCAAGGGATCGGGCCGCAGCTCCGGTGCGAGGCGTTCGCCCTGAGCCGCGAGGGCCTCCAGGATCGCGCTGACGCCCCGTTCCACGTCGGCTCCAGCCGGCTGGGCGGTCTCACAGTTGGTGTAGACGGCGGCATAGCGGCCTCCCGCGGTGAGGCTGTGGGCCAGGGTGCGGACCACGGTCGTCTTGCCGGACTGCCGCGGGGCGTGCAGGACGAAGTACTGCGCGCGGTCAATCAGGTTGCCAACCTCGGGAAGGCGCTTTTCCGGGGGCAGCATGTAGTGGCTGGAGGGCTCGCAGGGACCGGCGGTATTGAAAAAACGAGCCATGGCAACAGAGAGAGCCTATCACTCTGGCGGGCTCATGCCCCCGAGAACCGCGAGGTCATCGCGCTCCCACCAGGAGATCGACCGGTCCACCTTGCGGGGGGCTTTGCACGACGCCGATGTCGACTTGGAAGACTTCCTCGCCAGATCCGTTGATGCCCCGAAGTCGGCCCGGACTCAGGTTATAATCCCCCCGGTTTCCTGAAGCCGAAAGGAGCTTCCATGTCCTACGTGATTACGGAGAAGTGCCTGGGCGAGCGCTACGCGACCTGTGTGGATGTCTGTCCCGTCGACTGCATCCACCCTGGCGACTACCAGGGTGAGGAATTCATGATCATCGATCCGGAGGTGTGCATCGACTGCGGTCTCTGCCTGCCCGAGTGCCCCATTGGCGCCATCGTCGAGACGGAGGACGAGGACCCTGTGTGGGCCGCCATCAACGCCGAGCTGGCCCCGGACTTCCGCGACAATCCGAAGGTGGCGGAACGGCCGCGGAACGATCCGCCGCGCAAGCCGGGCAATACGATCGTCAACCCCTGAGGCGGGCTGCGGTCGGGCCTCGATGCCCTACCGCACCCCCACCTTCACACACGCTTTGCCCAGCCACACCTCGTCCCCCGCCTGGAGCCTGACGCCCCGGCGGTCCTGGCCGCTGACGTCGATCGAGCGGCCGTCGCGGAGGATGCGGGTGCCCGAGGCTCCGGGCTCGCGGCGGATGCGGTATTCGCGGGCGTCCTCGTCCCAGAGGATGCGGGCGTGCTCGCGGGAGACGGTGGCGCTCACTTCCCCCTCGTCGAGGAAGGCCACGTCGTTGCGGCGCTTGAGGCGGCCGTCTTCGTCCAGGACCTCTTCGAGGCGTCCCAACGTCACGCGGTCGGCCGACTCGAAGGTGTAGACGTGCTGGCCTGCCGTCCCTTTGAGGACGGTCAGCTCCAGGATGGGCCGGCCGGAGCGGGGGGCTCCGCCTCCGGGAGCGGGCTCGCCTTCGGCTCTCTGATACTCGATCCGGAAGCGTCGGTCGCCGAAGGCGTCGGTCGGTTGGTCCGCGACATGGACGGTGACGTCCAGGTCCGGAGGGAAACGGCAGTCGCGCTCGCGGAGCCTTTCGACCAGGTCGGTCCGCAGGTCCCAGGCTTCCTGGAGGACGGCTTCGAGCTCTTCGCGTTCCTGCGGGCTGCCGGCCAGGACGTGGACTCGCACCCGGTTGAAGGGGAAGACCCTCTTGCCGCCGCCGGCCGCGACGACGTGCGAGGCGGCATCCTCCAGGACGGCCCTGCGGATCTCCAGGGGCTCGGTCCCGCGGTCCCAGGGGCGCAGGGCGCGGTCTTTGATGTCGCGGATTCTGTCGATCCAACTGTCCATGGCTTGATCCTATCTGAACCTCACCCCCTGTCCCCCTCTCCCATCGCCCCCCCTTCCCCCGGGAGAGGGGGGACGTAGCTCGGGCTTACAGGCGAGGTCGAGGCTTTTTGTGAGAGAGCACCAACTACGTTCCCCCTCTCCCGGGGGAAGGGGGGGCGATGGGAGAGGGGGACAGGGGGTGAGGTCACTGTATCAACCCCAGGTCCGCCGCGGCACGAATGATTTCTCCGGCCGCGGGCACGGCGAGCCTGCCGCCATAGCCTCCGTGCTCGACGATCACGCCCACCGCGATCTTCCGCCCCGGCGGCTGGCCTTCGGTGGAGGCTCCGAAGGGCGCGAAGGCCACGAACCAGGAGTGGGAGCGCTTGTCCTGCACTTCGGCGGTCCCGGTCTTGCCGGCGACCGGCGGCTGGATGCCCGCCAGAGCGGCGGCCGTTCCGGTGGTCACCACCCCGCGCATGGAACGGGCGATGAGGCGGATGGGCGGACCGGTCAGCACGTCGATCGGCTCGGCTTTCCTCTCGTTACTGTCGTCGATCACCCAGCGGCCTTGCGGCATCCGGCCTCCGTTCGCCACGGTCGCGGCCACCCGCGCCATCTGGAACGGCGTGGCGGTCACCTGCCCCTGGCCGTAGGAGGACTGGGGGAGCGACTTCGCGAGCTGCTCCGCGCTGTTCGGCTGCGCCACCGAGATGCCGAAGAGCTTCGCCGTCTCCAGGAGCGGCTCGGGGCCCACCTCCAGGGTGCCGAGCTGTGCGAAGTAGGCGTTGCACGAGACCCGGATGCCCTTCTCCAGGTCCACCCGTCCGTGCGCCGCATGGACGTTGGGATCGTCCCGGATCGGCTTGCCGAAGCCGCGGACCCGGTTGCCGACCCGTCCGTCCGGCAGCGGCACGCACTCGAAGACCTGGCTTGCCAGCGCCGGATCTTTGCGCAAGGCCGCCATGGCCGTGACGAGCTTGAAGGTCGAGCCCGGCGGATAGATACCGTAACGCGCGCGGTCGATGACCCCCTCCTTCGGGTCCTCGGAAGCCTTGACCGGCAGCCGCTCCGGCCAGGGATAGCTCACGCTGGCCAGGAGGTCGCCGGTGCCGGCGTCGAGGACCACCGCCGCGGCGCCGTGGCCGGACTGCTCGGCGTAGCGTTCCAGGATCGCGGCGGCCCGCAGTTGCAGCCGGATGTCGATCGACATCCGGAGGTTGCGGTCGCGCTTGAGGACCTTCTGCACGTCCGGGTGCTCGGGCTGGTGGCGGTGCCGCATGAGGGGGATCAGCTCGCTGTAGTCGACCTGCACCAGCTCGGACATCTCGCCCGTGGGCTGCCGCACCTCGACGACCGCGGCGTAGTCGTCCCAGCCCTGGAGCCGGATGCGCGAGTCCCGCTCGGCGTAGGAGGTGTTGCTCGCCGCCCAGTTGACCCGGTTGCGGAGGTCCCCCAGGAGATGGAAGGTCTTGCCGCCGAAGGGGTAGAGCCGCGTGCCCGGCCGGCCGGAGATCCGCTCGAGGGAGCTGCCCAGCCGCTCGTAGGTCGCCCGGTGGCGGTCCAGCTCCTTGGGCTCGCTGGTCGCCAGCGGGATGCCGTTGCGGTCGAGGATCGAGCCGCGCGGGATGGTGTCCGCGATCTCGGCCAGCCGCGGGTTGTACTGGAAGCGCCGCCAGCCGTCCGCCTGCAGGGTCAGGGCACCGCGGACGAGGTAGTTGTTCGGCCGGACGACCTGGACGAAGGCTGCCTTGAGCACGATCCCCACGGCCAGCACGCTTAGGCCCACAGCCACCCAGCGCACGGCGCCGTGGAACCGCCGGGCCGCCGAGCCGTCGCCGGGCCGCGCCGAGATGGCCAGGAGGAGGCCCACGATCAGGAAGTTGGCGAGCATGGCCGACCGGCCGGAGCTCAGGAACGGCGAGACCACGCCCGAGAGCGGGAAGACCCCGAGGACGCCGCCCGCGATCAGCAGCATCTGGAGGGCCAGGAGCAGGGTGAGGCCCAGCGCGAGGAAGAAGCTGTAGAGCCCGCTCGCCCGGTAGGCCGCCCGGAAGCCGCGCCAGATCAGCACGACGTAGAGGGCGAGGATCGTGAGGACGCCCACGAACCCCAGCTCTTCGCCCACCGCGGCCAGGACCATGTCGGTGTGGACCTCCGGCACCACGCCGGGCTGGCCGAGGCCGAGGCCTGTCCCGGTCAGCGATCCGGTCGCCATGGCCCAGAGCGATTGCGCCAGGTGGTCGCCGCCTCGGAAGCTGTTGTCCCACGGCGAAACCCACATGGCCAGGCGGCCGCTCACCGTGCGCGGGATGTTGAGCTTGTAGCCGATCCAGAAGGCCGAGGCCACCAGGGCGGCTCCGACGGCCAACATCAGTCCCCGGCCGCGCGCCACGGTCCAGAGGATGAGGAAGAGGAACGAGAGCACCAGCGCCGGGCCCAGGTCTTTCTGCAGGAAGAAGAAGACGAGCACCAGGCCGATGGCGGCGATGGGCGTCGCCGCGTACTCGATCTTCGGGACCTGCACCCAGCGCCGGAGCACCGAGAGGCCGGCCCGCCGCTCGGTCAGCTCGCGCAGGAGCTCCCAGCGGTCGAAGAAGTAGCCCGCGAGGAAGAGGACGACCAGGATCTTGACCGCCTCGACCGGCTGGAACCCGAACAGGTTGACCTTGGCGTCGCTCCCTCCGGGGCCCGAGCCGAAGAGGATCAGAAGAATGGAGAGGAGGACGGCCAGGCCGAGGGGGGCGAAAGTCGTCCGGCGCAGCGGCGAGCGCTCGACGTCGAGGAAGCTGCCGGCGAGCAGCAGCGCGCAGCCGGCGAGGACGCCCTGCGCGAAGGTCCGGAAGAGGAGGGTGTCGCGCAGCGGATCGCGGATGCTCGCCATCAGCAGCAGGCCGAGCCCGGAGAGGATGAAGACGATCGGCAGCAGCAGCTCGTCCCCTGGGTAGCGCTTCACCCGCCAGACCACATGGAGGACGAGGAAGCCGGCCAGCAGCAGAAGAGCCCAGAGCCAGAACCGGGATTTGAAGGTCCCGGGGCTGCGCACGACGACGTGCGGCTTCAGCTCGCGGAGCTGCGCGTAGGTGAGCAGGGAAATGGTCGGGGCCTGCACCCCCTCGGCCCGCCTGCTCAGGACCGGCAGGCTCGATGCGTCTGCGATCTCGGAGAGGGGGACCCGGATCTTCGCCAGCTCGCCGGCGTTGGGCACCGGCCCTTCCTGGAGGCGGCGGAAGATGCGGCGGGCCACGAAGGTCCGCTCGGCCGGCTCGTCGAGGAAGGCGAGGAGCGGCAGGAGCTGCTCGGGCTGGCGGAGCGTCTGGAGGTCGACGATGTCCCCCCGGGCGATCGCCGCCTGGGCCTCGGCGAACGGGTGGGTGACCGCCTTATAGACCAGGACCAGGCCCAGGAGGAGGACCACCAGGGCGCCGGCGAGCAACAGGGTCTCGCGGTCGCGGGGAGCGGGCCCGAGGCCCGGGACGCCGGCCGGCGCCTGCCGCCGCCGGCGCTCGGCGGCGGTGCTGAGGGTCACACCCATGCATCTCTCCTCGCCTGGGGTTGAAACCCCAGGCTGGATAACTTCGCCCCTCCGGGCGACTCCCCCTGCCCACCCCTCGCCTCCAGAGGAGGCGACGCTGCCCAGCCTGGGGTTTCAACCCCAGGCGCGTTCCGGATCCTGTCCGCGGCTCCCGACGCGAGCCGCCGCCGCACCTCGGCCAGCCGGCGCGCGGCGTCGTCGCGGTTGGCCTCACTGTTCGAATAGCCGCGGATGCGGGCGTAGTACTCCAGCGCCTGGCCGAGGAAGGCCCGCGCCATGGCGAGGTCGGCTTTCCGGTCTTCCGGCTTCGTCACCTGACTGGCGTGCTCCTGGAGCTCGATCCCTCTCGTCCGGAAGCCGTCGGCGAGCATCTCGGTCTCCCGCTTGCCGAGCGGGTAGCCGCGGCGCGCGAGATGGCCGATCGTCTGCTGGAGCCGGTCGAGGTCGAAGCGGTCGTAGGTGTAGATCCACGCCAGGGCCAGGTGAGGGTCCGGCCAATCCTTGTCGGCCTGCGCCGCCTGCTGGAAACCCTGGACCGCCCGCTCGCTCGCTGCACGGGCCTTTGCGGCCTCGCCGCGCGTTCGCAGCGCCTGTGCCTCCAGGCGGTCGAGGTGCGCGCGCACATAGGTCAGGCGGGCGTTGCCCTCGGTATCGTCATAGCCGATGTCGAGGGCCGTCCGCAGATAGTCGTGGGCCCGCTGCCAATCGCGGTCGGTCGTGGTCGGCGCGTCGCCCCGGTAGCCGGCGAAGATCCCCTCGGCGCTTCGGACCAGCTCCTGCCGGAGCTCCTCGCTCACCGGACCGAGGCCCAGGCCGAAGAGGGAGAGCCGGGCGGCGTTGCGATAGCGCGCCAGGGTCGCGTCGAGATCGGCGACAGGCTCGACCGCGAGCTCGCGCTCGATGTTCCGTGTTTCGCTACGGACCCAGGCCTGCGTGCCCGCAAGGCCGAGGAGCAGCAGGAGAAGGGCGGACCCCCAGAGTCTCCGGCCTCCGCGGGCCCAGGGTGATGCCGCGTTCATTGTGGCAGGTGCGGCAGGTGCGGCAGGCGGGACGGTCCGGCGGGTCTCGACGCCGGCCGCGGCCTCCGGCGGCTTGGCGGTGTACCGCGTCGCATGAAGGTCCTCGACCGGGACCGGGTCGGCCGCGGGCATGTCCGGGCGGTCTGCGAGGAGGGCCTCGAGGTCGGCGCCAAAGGCGGCCGCGGTCGGATAGCGGTCTTCCGGCCGGAAGGCGAGGCTCTTGCGGAGAATGCGGCCGAGCTCGGGAGAGGCCTCCGGCACCGGCTCGATCGGCTCGCCGCGGCGGATCTTCACCTCCAGCTCCTCGCCGGTACGGCCGGCATAGGGAGGCCGTCCGCTCACCAGGCAGTAGAGGACGACCCCCGTGGCCCATAGGTCCGAGGCCTGATCGACCACCCCGCGCTCCAGCCGCTCCGGCGACGTGTAGGGGAGGCTGCCGAAGAGGTTGACCGTGAACTTGCGGGTCTGGGAGAGCTGCTTGGCGATCCCGAAATCGAGGATGCGGACGCGATCGCCGTCCTGGAGGCGGATGTTCTCCGGCTTGATGTCGCCGTGGATGATACAGGCTACGCGGCCCCCCTCGATCTCGGCGGAGAAGCGGTGCGCGGCGTCGAGGATCGCGCAGAGCTGGAGCGCGATGCGGACCGCCCGCTCCTCGGGCACGGGGCCGGCCGCGGTCAACATCGAGAGGTCGACGCCGGAGACGTGCTCCATGGCGACCCAGAAGTACGGATCGTCCTCGCCCAGGTCGTAGACGGCGGCGACCTGGGGGACCGCCTCCGCGAGCTGCCTCTGCAGCACGGCGCCGTTCTTCTCGGCCTGTAGCATCTCGGGATCGGCGGCGGCGATGTGGATCAGCTTGAGGGCGACCTCGGAGCCCGTCAGGGGGTCGCGGGCGAGGTGGACGTCCCCGACCGCCCCACGGCCGAGGAGGCCCAGGACCTCGAACCGGCCGACCTTCGGCTGTGTCAGCATGCCGCCATCGCCCGTCCCGGCGACGAGGGAGGCGGGGGAGTCCCTTCGGTCCCCGTCTCGTCCTGGACCTCGACGTCCGGGATCTCCGCTTCCTCGCCCTGCCGCTGCTGCCTCTGGTCCTGTTGTCTCTGCTGTCTCCTCCGGGCCTGCTGGAGCGCTCTCCGCTCGCGGTCGATCGCCTGCCTTTCCTCCTCGACCGCCTTGCGTTCCCGTTCGAGGTCGTCGTTGCTCTCGTTCGTGTCCATCTTCACCCTGCCATTGCGCATCCCCTTTTCGATCTGGGGCAGGATCTGGTCTTCGAGAACGCCGCGGAAACGGTCCCAGACGTCGGGATGGCCGAGCTCGTTGAGCCGCCGGTCGATGGCGGCGATCCGCCGCTCGGCATCGGCGCGGTTGGTGCGGACGTTGGCATAGCCGCCGATCTCGTCGTACTGGTCCACCGCCTTCACCAGGTGGTCGCGCGCCGACTCCAGGGAGCTGATCTGGTCGTCGGGCTCCGGCTCGCGGAGGGCCCGGTTCTGGATCTCGATCCCCCTCATGCGGTAGCCGTCGGCGAGCATGGCCTTCTCGCGCCGGCCGGGCTTGTAGCCGCGGCGCTCGAGCTCGGTGAGCGACTCCCGCAGCTTGTCGAGGTCGAAGCGGTCATACGCGTAAATCCGTGCCAGGCCGAGGAAGGGGTCGGCGAAGGCCTTGTCCCGTCGCGCCGCCGTGCGGAAGCCGGAGATCGCCTCCTCGCTCCGTTTCTGCGCCGGATCGGTCTCGCCGCGTGCCCGCAGCGCCTGGGCTTCGATGCGGTCGAGTTGGGCCCGGATGTAGAGCAGATGGGTCCGGGTCCCTCCGGTATAGGAGATGTTCTGCGCCGCTTGCAGATATTCGTAGGCGCGCTGCCAGCCGCGTTCGGTGGTCGTCGGGCTGTCCCCCCGATAGGCGGCCATCGTGGTCTCGCTCGCGCGGACGAAGGCGTCCCGCAGCTCCTCTCGTGCGGCGCCGAGGCCCAGGCCGAACGGGTCCCAGCGGGCGATCCCCTGATACCGGGCGAGAAGCCCGTCGAGGTCCGGGTCCCTCTCGGTCGTGAGGATCTGCCGGATCTCCCGCGCCTCGCCGCGCACCCAGAGCTGCGAAACGCCGAACAGCATCAGCAGCACGCCGGCGACGACGAGCCATCGCTTGCGGGGCCGGTACCGGCGGGGCTCCGGGGCAGCGGCTTCCTCCACGGGCGCGGCGTCTCCCGGTTCAGAGAACGGGATCGGAGGAGGCGGCGGCACGGCGTCCGGATCGCCGGTGCGGCGGGTGGTCTCGACCTCGCGGCCCATGGGGACCGGCGGGAGGTCGGTCCTGCGCGTCTCGCTGCCCACGGTCGAATGGGTCCGGTCGCCGTCGTCCAGCGGCCGGACCGTCCGGCGGGTGAGGTTCAGGTCCTCGGCCGTCTCGGCGGGAGTGGCTTCGGCGGCCAGCGGCCGGCCCTCCAACCACGCCTCCAGGTCGGCCCGGAAGGCCGCGGCCGTGGGATAGCGGTTCTCGACCCGGAAGGCGAGGCACTTCTGGACGATCCGGCGCAGCCCCGGCGCCACGTCGCGCGGCAGCGGCTCGGGGGCCTCGCCGCGCCGGATGCGGTTCTCCAGCTCCTCTGGATCGGTGCCGGAGTAGGGCGACCGCCCGGCCACCATCCGGTAGAGGACGACCCCGACGGCCCAGAGGTCCGAGTGATAGTCCACCGCGCCGCGGTCGAGGCGCTCGGGCGGCGTGTAGGGAAGGCTCCCGAAGAGGTTGACCGTGAATTTCCGGGTCTGCGAGAGGTGCTTGGCGATCCCGAAGTCCAGGACGCGCACTAGGTCGCCGTCCTGGAGGCGGATGTTCTCCGGCTTGATGTCGCCGTGGACCACTCCCGCGGACGGGCGCCCGCCAACTTCGGTGGAGAACTGATGGGTGACCTCCAGGAGGCTGCAGATCTGGTGGGCGATGCGGGCGGCGCGCTCCTCGGGCAGCGGTCCATTCTCCAGGATGTCCGAGAGATCGGTTCCGGCCACGTACTCCATCGAGGCCCAGAAATACGGACCGTCCTCCCCCTGCTCATAGACGCAAGCGACCTGGGAGGCCACCTCGGCGAGCTGCCGCTGGAGGAGGAGGCCGTTCTTCTCAGCGTCCAGCATCTCGGGATCGGTCCCGCGGAGGCGGACGAGCTTGATCGCGACCTCCCCCTGCCGCTGCGGGTCCCAGGCGAGATAGACGTCGCCGATGGCTCCGCGGCCGAGGAAGTCCCGGATCTCGAACCGGCCGACCTGATGCTGCGTCAACACGTCGTCTCTACCTCGTCCTGTGGGGGCAGACCCCTCACCCCCGGCCCCTCTCCCATCCGCACTCCCCAACCCCCGGGAGAGGGGAGCTTTGACAGATCCCTTCCCCCCTCTCCCGTGCGGGCGGGAGTGCGGATGGGAGAGGGGGGCCAGGGGGGTGAGGGGCTCTCGCGGCGCCAGTGCATCATCGTCCTGGCCTCCTCGGCGGCGTCTCTCCCGGCTTCGGCGCGACGCGCACGGCCTTTTCCTTGGTCAGCGAGCCGAACGCATTGAAGCCGAAGATCTCGTCCACGCGGTCGGCCGAGGGCACCCACACCCCCGCGGCGGCGTTGGCCTCGATCCGGTTGTCGATGAGCTGCGGCCGGGCCGCACCGCGGACTTCGACACCCGGCCGCGGATCGCCCTGCGCGCCCTGCCCGCCACCGTTGCTCGCGATCAGGTTCCTTTGCAGGCGCGGTGCCGCCTGGTCGCGGACGATCACGCCGGTCCCGGGGTTGTCGTGGATGAAGGAGAACTGGACGGCAGACCGGTCGGCGCCGGAGACCTCGACCCCCGCGGTCGTGGCCCCGCTGATCTCCACGTCCTCGACCTCGACGGCCGAGCCGGCCAGCCGCAGCCCGACGGTGAGCGGGGCCTCGGCATTGCCCACGATGCGGAACCCGGCGAAGCGGGCCTGCTGGACCCCCTCGGCCGAGACCGCGGGCAGGGCGACGCCCGGCGGGGTCCGGATCACCGCGCCGCGCGGCGTCGCGCTCTCCAGCCGCACCCCGTCCTTGAGCTGGATCGTCTCGCGGTATTCGCCCGGCATGACCTGGATCGTCTGCCCCGGCTGCGCCTGCGCCAGGGCATCCGTGATGGACAGGTCGGCGGCGCCCGGGCCGATGCGGAGGAGCGCCGGGGCGTCCGGCGCGCCTGGACCGCCGAGCCACCAGCGGCTCACTACATCCCGCAGCGGCTCGCGCAGGAGGAACAGGGCCGCGGCCACCAGGATCAGGATGTAGAGGAGGATGGCGGTCCGGCCGGTGAGCGCCTCGATCCAGCGCTCCCCTGCCGAGAGCTTGGCCCGCCCCGCGCCGCGGATCACCGGCCGCGGCCCCGACGAGCCGGACACTCCTGGGGTCACCGCGGTGTCGTCTCCTCCCAGCCGCCGGGTGTCGGCGCTCACTTCTTTTCTGCGATCACCGGAGCCCCGCCGGATGCTGTCGGCGAAGCGCTCCCCTTCGACCAGCACAATCGAAATATTGTCCTTGCCGCCCGCCTCGTTGGCGTCCGCGAGGAGCTCTTTCACCGCGGCCTTGGGATTGCCGGCCCGGCGCTCCACGACCTCCAGGATGCGGGACGACGGCACCAGGTCGGAAAGGCCGTCGCTGCACAGCAGGAGCGCGCTCTCGGGATCGAAGGGCACGCGCAGGACGTCGATGAAACCTTCCTCGTCCGGCTCGTGAGGGGCGGAGCCGACGTCGCGGAAGATCTCGTTGCGCCGCGGGTGGCGCATGGCCTCGGCCTCGGAGATCTCGCCGGCGTCCTCGCGCATGCCCACCGGGGAGTGGTCGCGGGTCATCTTGCGGATCTCACCGCGCCGCAGCAGGTAGAGCCGGCTGTCGCCGACGTGGCCGACCGTCGCCTCCGTGCCGTCGAGCACCGCGACGGTCAGGACGCAGGCCATGCCGGCGAGCTCGGGCTCGGCCTGCGCGCGCTCCCAGATCTGCTTGTTGGCCTGGGCGATCGCTTCGCGCACCAGCCGTTCCACCTCGGTGGTGCGCCGGGAGAGCCGGGCACGGAGCACGTCGAGGGCGGTCTGCGCGGCCACCTCGCCGCCGGACTCGCCGCCCACGCCGTCGATGACCGCGAAGATCCCCTTGTCGGTCTCGGCGAGGACGCGGTCCTCGTTGATGTCGCGCTCGCGTCCCGCATCCGAGCCGGCCGCGGCGATCGGACCCCGCGGGCTCAAAGCCGTGTCCCGTTCCTCCCGCCGCGTTCCAAGACCGCCAGGCCGACGAGCACCACCGCCAGGACCAGGAGGACGAGCAGGAACGCCCAGCGGGCGTAATAGAGCGTCGTCATGCCAGCTTCTCGAAGTCCAGATAGACGACCCCGGCGAGGCCGATGCGGCATTTGCCCGGGAGGTCCTGCCAGCGGTCCAGGTCGCGCGCCTCGCCGCTCACCGTCTCCAGGCTGCGCGGGATGGGCGCGCGGTCCACCGTGGTGCCCAGCTTGGAGAGGTCCTTCAAGCGGAACTGACCCGTAGGGAGGCGCTGCAGGCGGGCGTGCTCGCGCGAGACGTCCGGCAGCGTGTCGAGGCGGAGGTCGACCCAGACGTCCGGAGCCTCGCGGCCGATGACGATCTCGTCCTTGGTCATCAGATAGGTCTGCGGCCCGCGGTTGTCCTGATAATTGATGCGGGCCCAGGCCGTCTGCGTGTCGGTCATCTCCCGCCGGCTGACCGTCTGGCCGAGGCGGCGGGTGGTCGAGATGCGGCGGGTCTTGGAGCCGGACCCGTAGCCCTCCGACGGGAGCTGGGCAAACTCGGAGACCACCTCGACGTCGCCCGGGTTGAGCCGGCCGTTCGGGTCCTCCTGGAATCGGATGTACCACCGGCCTTCGGCGCTCAGGTAGCGCATGGACGGCTCGCCTGTCTCCTTGCGGCCCAGGAGGCGCTTGAAGACCGGGGTCGAGCCGTGATTCAGCCGCTCGAGCTCGGCGTCGAGCAGCTTCTGGGCCTCGGCCTCCAGCTTGGAGAAGAGGGTGCGCAGGCGGTCGTAGTCCTCACCGTGGAGGTAGACCTGGTACAGGCTCGGCGCGATGGTCTCGGTGACCAGCGGCTCGAGGCTCTGTCGCATGTTGTCCGCGATGGCGAGGATGATGTCCCGCCCGGTCGCGCTCTCATTGGCCACTCGTCGGCTCCTTCGGACATCCCCGGGCGCCCGGGGGTCTCTTCGAGTATACCCATACGGACGAGGAGGGTCGGGGGTTTTGGGGCCTCACCCCCTGTCCCCCTCTCCCATCGCCCCCCCTTCCCCCGGGAGAGGGGGGACGTAGAGGAGGCAATATACGGCGAACCTGGCAGAGTGCGATCGGGCAAGTTGGCGGAGGAGAAATCGGAACGTCCTTGCCTCGAACGCTTCGCATGCGTCCCCCCTCTCCCGGCCGGCGGGGGGGCGATGGGAGAGGGGGACAGGGGGTGAGGTTCTTGGGAGAGCCGCCTCATCCCTGCAGACGGCGGGCGAGCTGCTCGGCCCTCTGGCGGTTGGCGTCGTCGGACTCCACAGGCTTCAGCTCGCGCCGGGCCGTGGAGGCGACCCTCAGCTCCCGATCCGCCGTGGAGAGCCCCTTGTCATGGAGCGCGTCCCACGTCTGGCTGACGACGATGGTCTCCAGGTTCTGGATCCGATCAAGCAGCTCCTGCTCCCGCGCCTCCAGCCGCGCCACCATCCTCTCGATCTCCCGGGTGGAGCTCCCGATCTGCTGCTGCCGCGACCGGATCTTGATCCACTCCTTGATGGTGCCCGCCAGGATGGCCACGATCGGGATCAACACCCACACCCATTGGCCCATGGTCGTCTACCTCCCGAGGGACATTGTATCTCCCGGCGCGGCATGGCGCCCGTTTCAGAGAGCTCGCATCACAAACCGTCTCCGTTCGATCGCATTGGGGGGCGTTCCCTTCACTCCAGAAGCCTGCCGCTCAGGCGGGTTTCATTCGCGTCCACCACTTCCGTTCCACCTTGACGACACGCAGGATGGATGCATCCTCGGGCAGGTTGCGCAGGCCTTGCTCCCGATTGCTCCGATCGTTCAAGGCCGCGACCGCTTGCGGACTGGTGGCGAGCACGACAGAGATTTCGTAGGCCTGGTCCGAGCTGTTGGCCTTCATCGACCATGGGCCATCGGCTGGCGGCAGCTCCCCCTGAGGGTAGTAGACGTCCTGGATCGACTTGACGCAAAGGAAGACCCTCTGGCCGGTACTCAGCCCGGAGAGGACGCCTTCGACCAGGATCTGCTTGCCGACCTTGGCTCCGTTGCGTGGCGAAGTGATCGTGGCCTGCGGCGGTTGCACGTCCTCAGCGTGAACGGGCGGCGCAACAGGCGGATCGGTCACAAGGATCCCGGTGGGCTCGGTAGGAACGCGAACCACAACAGGTGGAGGGTTATAGGGCTTCTCGGCGGGCCGCCGTTTTGGAGCAGGCTCCGTGGCTTCGGGGAGGACGGGATTCCCGATCGGTTCGCCGGTCTCGGGGCTCGGGCCGGGATCGACCGTCGCGGGCTGAGCTGGAACGCTAACGCTACTAGCGCCGCCCTCCGTGCGGATCTCCGCGGATCCGCCGTCGCTCGTCAGGGTCTTTCCCCCAATCCACCCGCCGGACGCCAGCGCGACCACCGATAGCAACAAGGCGGCGGCGAGGACGAACCTCCGGGGTCTCGGTCTCGCGTTACCTTCAGGCGGCACCGGGGGTGGCGCCTCCAACCGCTGTTCAAGTACGGGGTGCGGGTCATCCTTCCCTCGCAGGATCTCCCGGATCGTCTGTGCGAGGCGGTCCACGTCGTAGGCCCACCGGGCATCGCTGCAGCTCGATGGCGTTGCGCCGGGCCAGCCGGGCGAGAGAAGCCGGCAACTCCCCGGCACGCGGCATGGGGGTGTCCTGCACCAGCACGGGGATGACCCGGATGTTGCGCGCGAGGGCGGACTCGACTTCCAGGCGCACGAAGTCTCCGGAATCGTCGAGGCGCCGTTTCCCGGTCGCATCCGTGAGGGTCAGCCATTCGCTGCCGATGACCACGATCAGCACCTCGCACGAGCCGACCGCCTTCTCGATGGCGTCGACGAAATCGACGCCGGGCTCCAGAGTATCGACGTCCATGAACAGGCGGCCGGGGAAGTGATCGCTCAGGCCATCGAAGAGCCGCCCCGCGTGGCCCGCGCTGTCCTCGCGGCGGTAGTTGATGAAGATGTTTGCGGACCGCTCCGGGAGTCTGACAGTTGTTGCGTTCACGATGTTCTCCTTGCCCCTGAATCAGGCGAGGCGAGGGATGCAATCGTTACATTGCCTCGCCCTCTCAGGTCCAAAGAGAGATTCGCCGCGAAGGATCGCCGTCTGACAACGCCTTGCCACCCGAGTCCAGGTGTGTCCACCTGTATCCATGCATGTCGTGCATCTAGAGTGTTGACATAGTCCGCACATCTGCGTAGAATGAATTCATTCGACAGATGGGGCACTGTCGAACGAGGTGTGTATCTTCCGGCGTCCATTCCGGGTGCCGGATTCCTCTCCGGAAACGGAGAGAAAGGAAGGAAGGTATGGCCCGTGTACGCCGGTATATGAACGTGACGAATGGCTGGGAGCAGTCGTGCGCAGCGGCAATCGCCAATGCGGCCGACCTGCCGCACCTGGGGGCGCCGGTTGCGAAGCTGACGAGCCGGCTGGGGGAGGCGCGCAGCCTCATCGCCGAGCAGAGTGCTCTGACGGCGAGCAAACAGGAGGCGACCAGGAGGCTGCAGCAGATCCTGCGAGAAGGGGAAGCGCTGTCGGATCTCGTGCGGACCGCGGCGCGGGAGCACTACGGCAACCGCAGCGAGAAGCTGGTGGAGTTTGGCATACAGCCCTTCCGCGGCCGGATCAAGAAGAAGAAGCCGGAACAGCCTGAGACCCCGCCTACGGCGGCCACCGAAACGACCAGCTCGACCCCTGCTCCTGACGGCGCGAAGTAGATCCTCTTCCGAGGGGGCGTGCTGCCATACGCCCCCTCCCTTTTTCCTCTCCTCATCTCACCGGCTCGCTTCCACCCGGCTCCGTCTCCTTCCAGAGAGCCACGGGACGCCCTCCGCTCGACCCGGACCGCGATCAGAGCGTTGTTTCCCATCTTACGGAAGGCATTGACCGCGTTCCAAGAGACGCTGACCGTGTTCCACGTGCCGCCGTCCGCGAGCGACGAGGCTCCGGCACCGGACAATGAGCCATTGCTCGCGTTCCACGAGACGCTGACCGTGTTCAACAAGCCGTTGTCCGTGAACAACAAGCCGCGGACCGCGTTCAACGGCTCGTTGGATGCATCGCACGGAGCACGGATCGCGGACAACGGGACGCTGACCGCGTTGCGCGAGCCCTTGGACGCCGACAACGAGCCTCAGATCGCGTTCAGCGTCACACGGACCGCGAACAACGGGCCTCGGAACGCATCCAGCACGCCGTTGTTCGCGTACCATGTGGCAGTGACCGCGTACCCTGAGCCGTTGACCGCAGGCAGTGCCCTGCGGAACGCGAGCACCGCGGGCCGGACCACGGACGACGTGACCTCGAACGTGGTCAATGCCATCCGGATCGCGGACCGCGAGATCCTCAGCACCTTCCGTGTGACGCCGTTTCCGTCTATCGAGTCGCGGATCGCCTCCCGTGAGACCCGCGGAGCATCCAAGGCCAGCCTGATCCCGAGCGCCGCCGTCGGAAGCCCGGACGGTGCCCCTGGTCCGCTAATCGAGGAGGCCTGTCTCGATGCACATCTGCTCGTCCGAACAGCCGGTCGGGCAGTTGCAGGGATAGGTGCAACTGGTCACGACCGCCGCGGCGCCTCCGACGTGGGCGGCGACGACCTTGGGATCAAGGAGAGCCAAGGTGTCGCGATGAAGGCGCAGCTTCTTGACGTTCTTCTTCATGACGGCTCCTTTTCGTTGAACCGGATTTGGAGGCTCGGGTCATTCCGGGCTCCTGATTTTGCTGAGGAGAATGGTAGCACCCCGGGAACCACCCTACGATCGAGCTTCCGTCACTCTGCAGAAGTGTCTGCGAAGACGACCGAGCAGCTCCTCGGGAGGATGGCTGCGGACGCGCGGGTCGAGGGATTCCCGGTACCAGCGCGTCAGCAGGCAGAGCTCGTAGACACGCACGTGCTCTTTCCGGACCTCCGGGGCACCGGTGGCATAGGCTTCCAGCAGCCGGTCGAGCCCGCGGTCGATCTTGAAAGGCTGCCGGCCTCCTCTTGTGATGATCGCCAGGTCATAGGCCGGATCGCCCAGCCGCGCATTTTCCCAGTCGATGAGCCCCGTAGGTTGTCCCGGAGCGAGCAGGATGTTCTGGCCGAGGAGGTCGCCGTGGATGAGGGCAGAGGGCTCCGCCGGCGGAAGGTGCTCCAGGGCCCAGGCATGAGCCTTTTGGACCAGAGGCTCGGACAGATCCTCGAAAGCCGTGAGCTCCGCCAGCGCGTGCTCTCTGCGGGTCGGATACCCCGGCATGCTCCAGGCGGGAGTCTCCGTGGATGCGAGGGGCTGGAGATCGGCGGAGTGCACGGCCGCCGCCACATGGGCCACGACCTCCCAGGGACGGACGCCGCCTTGCCGCCCGGCCCGCAGGTCCAGCGGAACGCCGGCCACTCCAGATTCCAGGATCGCCGGCCGGCCCGCATTGGGAAGGAGGCCCAGGAGCCGGGGTGTCCGCAACGGCAGGCGCAGAGAAGGGAGGCGGAGGAGCAGCCGGGCTTCGAACCGCACCCGGTCATCGAACGAGGGCTCGGCGTCCGCCTTGGTCAGCAGCACGACGTAGGGTCCGCTGAGGCGGCCCGGGTCTGGCACGAGGTTCACCTCGGCGGTATAGGCCCTGCGCCAGATCCCCTCGCCCAAGTAGCTCACCCGGCCGATTTCGACCCTGGTCCTGTCGCCGGGCGGATGCGCAAACACATCCTGGAGAAGCCGCCGCGCCCGGGCCCACCCGGCGCCCTGTCGATACCCGTAATCGGTCTCCATCTCGCGGTGTTCTTCGAAGGACAGACCGTAGGGGGCGCCGCCCGAGGTGAAGTCGACGGCCCAGATCAACTGGCCGCCCCAATCCACCCATTCCTCGCCCTCCGGCAGGGGCTCGCTTGATGTCTCGGGTGGTCGGTTCTTTCTCTCCTGTTGCGGTGAGAATCGGTCCCGGCGTCGTGTCTTCCGACGGTGCTGTTTCATCGGAGGGGGAGCTTACCGTAACGTCGAGGGGGTACGGAAGGGCGCCTGGGACCGAGGGGGACAGGGGGTGAGGTTCTTGGGAGAGCCGCCTCATCCCTGCAGACGGCGGGCGAGCTGCTCGGCCCTCTGGCGGTTGGCGTCGTCGGACTCCACGGGCTTCAGCTCGCGCCGGGCCGTGGAGGCGACCTTCAGCTCCCGGTCCGCTGCGGAGAGCCCCGTGTCATGCAGCGCGTTCCACGTCTGGCTCGACGACGATGGTCTCCAGGTTCTGGATCCGATCAAGCAGCTCCTGCTCCCGCGCCTCCAGCCGCGCCACCGTCCTCTCGATCTCCCGGGTGGAGCTCCCCGATCTGCTGTTGCCGCGCCCGGATCTTGATCCACTCCTTGATGGTTCCTGCGGCGCGGGGAGCGTGATCGTCCGCGGAGACGTCCACGGCGATCTCGTCGTCGCACCCCGGGAGGGCCGGGGCTCGGCCGTCGATCCCGCGGCGCTGCGCCGGGCCTATCTCACCCGCCTCTACCAGGAGACCGCGGCGCTGTCGCTCGCCGGGATCGACAAGGCCTCGGCCGGCGGAGACGGGGAGGCCGGCATGAGCCTCGACGCCGTATATACGGCCCTGCTCACGCTCGCGCCGCGCGAGGACCGCGAGTTGCCCGCCTCTTTCGAGCGTGGGCAGCGGAACCTCTCGGCCTTGGAGCAGCTCAACCGGCACCCCCGCCTGGTGCTGCTGGGCGATCCCGGCAGCGGCAAGAGCACGTTCGTCAACTTTGTGGCGCTGTGCCTGGCAGGCGAGGCGTTGGGCCCGCCGCAGGTTGGGCTCGACCTCCTGCGGGCACCGCTGCCGGACAACCAGGGGGAGGATGAGAAGGAGCCCCAGCCTTGGGATCACGGGCCTCTTCTCCCTGTACGTGTGGTGTTGCGGGACTTCGCGGCCGAGGGCCTGCCGACGGTCGGAGTCAAGGCCACCGCGAGCCATCTGTGGGACTTCGTTGCAGGGACGCTGGCGAAAGCGAGTCTCGGCGGCTGTACCGGCCTCCTGTACAAGCATCTCCAGGAGACGGGCGGCCTCATCCTGCTGGACGGCCTCGACGAGGTTCCAGAGGCAGAGCAACGCCGGGAGCAGATCCGCGAGGCGGTGGAGGACTTTGCACGGAGCTTCGGGAAGTGCCGGGTGCTCCTCACCAGCCGTACCTATGCCTACCAGAAGCAGGACTGGAAACTGCGCGGCTTCGCCGAGGCGGTGCTCGCCCCGTTCAGCGACGGCCAGATCCAGCGCTTCGTCGCCCGCTGGTACGCACACTCCGCGCAGGTGGGAAGGCTCCGGGCGGACGTCGAGGGGAAGGCCGCGCACTTGCGGCAGGCGATCTTCAGCCGCGAGCACCTGCGCGAGCTGGCCGGCCGGCCTCTCCTGTTGACGCTGATGGCGTGCCTCCACGCCTGGCGGGGCGCGGACCTGCCGGAGAACGTGAGGAGCTCTACGCCGAGACCGTCGAGCTGCTCCTCGACCGCTGGGAGCGCCACCGGGTGATCCACGACGCCCAGGGCCGGCCGGCGCTCCAGCCAAGCCTGGCGCAGTACCTGGACGTAGGCAAGGAAAAGCTGCGGCAGGCGTTGGAAGAGCTGGCCTTCGAAGTCCACGCCGCCCAGGGGGACCGTCCTGGCACGGCGGGCGCTGGCCGGCAAGACGCTGGCGAGGCTGGGCGATTCGCGGTTCGATCCGGAGCGGTGGTTCCTGCCGCGGGACCCCTTCATGGGTTTCGTGGAGGTGCCCGCCGGTGCGTTCTGGTATGGCTCGCTATCCGGTGACGGTGGAGCAGTTTCGGGCCTTCGTGGTGCAGAGCGGGCACGAGGTTCCGCCGGAGGCTCTGGAGGGGGTGGTGAACCATCCTATTGTCGGCGTTTCCTGGCACGACGCCCTGGCTTACGGCCGGTGGCTGACCGGGAGGCTGCGCGAGCTGGCGCAGTCGCGCGTGGTCGACGATGTTGCGGTGAAGCATTCCGGGAACGGCTCGCCCGCGGTGAGCTGACCGCGGCAGTGCCTTCAGAAGCGGAGTGGGAGAAGGCAGCAAGGGGGGCAGAGGGGAGCAGGTATCCATGGGGCGAGAAGGCGGACCCGGAGCGGGCGAATTACGACGAAACCCGGATCGGGGAGCCGAGCCCGGTCGGTTGTTTCCCAGGTGGGGCCAGTCCGTACGGCTGCGAGGAGATGAGCGGCAACGTGTGGGAGTGGACGCGGAGCTTGTGGGGAAAAGCGTGGAACAAGCCGATCGGTTACCCATACGATCCGCTGGATGGCCGCGAGGATCCGACATCCTCCGGCCCCCGTGTGTTGCGGGGCGGCGCTTACCTCTACGATTCTACGTATGTGCGTTGCGCCATCCGCTTCAGGAACGATCCTTCGGACCGTTTCAGGCTCATAGGCTTTCGGGTCGTGCTGCTCCCATTCTCCTCTGATCTCTGAACTCTCTGGCCTCTGGGTTCTCTGGACCATGAGATGGGAGGGGGAGCCGAGGGGGGCCTCCAGCCCGCCATCGCCCAGGGTTCACACCCTGGGCTACCGAGTGCCGCCCTCCGGGCTCTGGGAACCCTCGCTTCAGGCTGGCGGGGTGGATGGCCTCTGAGCCCGGAGGGCGCCATTGGGTAGCCCAGGGTGTAAACCCTGGGTGGGGATGGGCCAGGCATTATTGTTCGTTACCGCCGTCGGCCCCATCGCCTCACCCAATACCGCCGTCCGGGTCGTCCTCAAAAAAGGAGTCCTCGAGCTTGATGCCGTGACGGCGGCAAAGCTCGCGGACCTCGTCTTCATAGCTCTGTACGCGATGATGCTCTTTCTGGCGCTGGATGTACCGCCTTACTCGGGAAACCTGCGATTCGCTCACTGTGAAGGCTGCGTAGCCCTCCTGCCAACTGAAGGCTGTGTTACTGCTCTCCTCCTTGCCGAAGCTCGATGAATTTGACTTGATCGCGCCCACCATGGCGGCCACCGAGCGGCTCTGCGGAAAACCCGCCAGGATGTGGACATGATCCTCGATCCCGCCGATCTCGATGCTCTGTCCGCCCTTGTTGCGAATGACGTTGCCGATGTAGCCGTACAGAGCCGGTTCCAGCTCTGCGGAGATCCAAGGCAGACGGAGCTTGGTGCTGAAGACGACGTGATACTTCAGGTTTGTATAGCTGTGCGCCATGGTACGTCCTCTCCTTGAGCCCCGGAGGCTGTTGGGGGCATGTCGTGTCTTCCGATGACTCCTTTTATCGGATGGGGAGCTTAACGTAGCGCCGAGTTTCCAGCCAGCGCCCCGTCCAGCGCCCAGGGTTCACACCCTGGGCTACCGGGTGCCGCCCTCCGGGCTCTGGAAACCCGCTCTTCTGGCTGGTGTGGTGGAGGCTTCTGAGCCCGGAGGGCGCCATTGGGTAGCCCAGGGTGTGAACCCTGGGCGAGGATGGCCGATCGCATGGTCCAGAGAGATCAGAGGCCAGAGGGTTCAGAGATCAGAGGAGAATGGGAGCAGCACGACCCGAAATCCTAGGTTCCTGTTACGGACCGCAGGATCGGCCCCGCCGCGGATGGCGCAACGCACATTCGAAGAATCGAGGTAGCAAGCGCCGCCCCGCAACACACGGGGACCGGAGGATGTCGGGTCCTCACGGCCGTCCCGAGGGTCGTATGGGTACCCGATCGGCTTATCCCCACTTTTCCCCCACAGGCTCCGCGTCCATTCCCACACGTTGCCGCTCATCTCCTCGCACCCACAAGGACTGGCGCCGCCTGGGAAACAGCCTACCGTGCTCGGCTCATCAATGCCTGTTTCATCGTAGCTCGCCCGCTCCGGATCGGCTTCCGGTGAACCCGGCTTCAAGCCCCATTCATGGGGCGCTGTTTCTAGCCCGGCGATTTATCGCCGGGCGATTCGGGGCCGACCTAGACCCGATTGGGCCAGATGCTACAGACTCGCGTCTGCCATGGCGGAGATGACAGAGCGGGATGCCATCGTCGTCGGGGCCGGACCGAACGGCCTCGCGGCCGCCATTGCGCTGGCGCAGGAGGGGCGCTCGGTCCTGGTCGTCGAGGCCCGGGACTCCGTGGGTGGCGCGGCGCGGTCGGCGGAGTGGACGCTGCCGGGCTTCGTGCACGACACCTGCTCGGCCATCTACCCCATGGCGGTCGGATCGCCGTTCCTCTCCCGGCTCCCTCTCAAGCGTCACGGCCTCCGGTGGATTTTCCAGCCGCTGGCGCTGGCCCATCCGTTTGACGACGGCACGGCTGCGGTGCTCTCTCAGGACATCGACGAGACGGGAGAGAGCTTCGGCGAGCCGGCTGATGGGCAGGCCTGGACGCGTCTCTTCTCTCCGCTGTCGTCGGCGTGGTGGCAGCTCGCCGCCGAATTCCTGGGGCCGCTGCGGTTCCCGCGACATCCGCTCTTGATGGCTCGCTTCGGCCTGATCGCCCTCCAGCCGGCGGATCGGCTGGCCCGCCGACGGTTTCGGGGATTCCGCGCCCGCGGCCTTATCGCCGGCATTGCCGGCCATGCATTCTTGCCTCTTGAGCTTGTCCCGACTGGGGCCTTCGGCCTGGTGCTCGCCACGACCGGGCACGCGGTAGGCTGGCCTCAGCCCGCGGGAGGCGCCCAGCACATCCCGGATGCCATGGCGAGCCTGTTGCGCGAGCTCGGCGGTGAGATCCAGACCGGATGGGAGGTGCGCTCCCTCGACGAGCTGCCGTCCTCGCGGGTCCGCCTCCTCGACCTCACGCCGGCGCAGCTCCTGCGGCTCGGTGGGACCCGCTGGCCGTCCGGCTACCGGCACCGGTTGGAGCGCTACCGCTACGGCCCGGGCGTATTCAAGGTCGACTGGGCCCTGAAGGGGCCGATCCCCTGGCGGGCCGAAGCCTGTCGGCGGGCCGGGACGATCCATCTGGGCGGGACGCTGGAAGAGATCGCGGCCTCGGAGCGCGCCGCCTGGGAGGGCCGCGAGGCCGATCGGCCTTTCGTCCTGCTCGGCCAGGCCAGCCTGTTCGATCCGTCCCGGGCACCCGCCGGCTCGCACACGGCCTGGGCCTACTGCCACGTTCCCAACGGCTCGACCATGGACAAGACCCGGACGATCGAAGACCAGGTGGAACGCTTCGCACCGGGCTTTCGTGACCTGATCCTGGCGCGCCACACCATGAACACGGCTCAGCTCGAGGCCTACGATCCCAACCTCGTAGGCGGCGACATCAACGGCGGCGCCGCCCTCCTGACCCAGCTCTTCACGCGGCCGGTCGCCCGTCTCGTACCCTACGCCACGCCGGACCCGAAGATCTTCCTCTGCTCATCGAGCACGCCGCCTTCGGGCGGGGTGCACGGCATGTGCGGCTTTCACGCGGCGCAGGCCGTGCTCCGGTCCGGCATCACGAACACCCGCCGCGCCAGCTCCGAGCCCAGCGTCTCTTCGCGGTAATAGCTCGCCAGGATCGACGGCTTCCATGTGAGGAGGTCAGGGTTGGCCGCCTCGAACTCCTCCCAGATGGTATCCGGTTCCATCCGTTCCATCCGCTCCCGGATCAGGAAGAGGAAGGCCCAGGTGATGGTCTCGTGGTAGAGGCCGTGCTTTCCATGATGCCGGGCGAAACGCTGGAGCCCCTCGGCGAACCGGGTGAGCGCCACGAGCGGAGGCTCCCTCTTCAGGTAGATCCAGGCTAGGCGGACGTGGTCCCGGTGGTGGAAGGCCGAGGCGGGCAGAGCACAGCTCTCGAACCGCTCGACGAATTCGGTCTCTTCCATGGCTCATTCCACGGCGAACCCGAGCGGGCCGCCGCGGCTTTCCGCCGGCAGCTCCTCGAGCAGGAGGAGGGCGGCGTAACCATCACCGCCCTGGGGTCCGAGCCCTTCCATCTGAAGGATCCTCCACCCCTGGAGGAGCTCGTCGAGCGGCTCGCCGGTCAGGGGCGTGATGCTCGGCTCCTTTTCGGCGCTCCCGGTTGTCACCCGCACGGTCACCAGCCTCTGTTTGCGGATCATGGTCTTTTCTCCTCAGGGATGGCAAGCGGCTTGCGCGGCAACGGCTCGGAGCGCATGGCGGCCTGGTAGGCAAACGTCGCCATCACGACGGCCGCCTGCTTCAGGGCTTCCTTGTCCAGATGGTCGTACGCGTCGAGGGCGGTGTGGTGAGTGTGCGAGGAGTAGTCGAGCTCGTCCTGGATGAACTGGAAGGCGGGCAGGCCGGCGGCGTCGAAGGGGACATGGTCGGTGGCGCTGGTGTTGCGGAAGGTCACGGTGTCGGCTCCCAGATCGCGGACGGCGCGCAGCCAGCCTTCGAAGATCGGCACCACGGCTCCGTTTTCCTGGGCGTAGATGCCGCGGATCTTGCCGCTGCCGTTGTCCAGGTTGAAATAGGCGGCGAGCTTGGCGTGGTCCGGGCTGGGCTTGAACGGCCCGTTTTTGCGCCGGTAAGCAGGAGTGTCCTTCTGGGACTCGTCCGCCGGTTCAGGCCAAGTGCCATAGTGCTCGGTGACGTAGGCGGTCGATCCGAGGAGGCCCTGCTCCTCGCCGCTCCAGAGCGCGACCCGGATGGTGCGGCGTGGCTTCACCCCGATCGCCTTGAGGATACGTACCGCCTCCATGACGACGGCGCAGCCGGCGGCGTTGTCGGTGGCTCCGGTGCCGGTGTGCCAGGAATCCAGGTGCGCCCCGAGGAGCACGACCTCACCCTTCTTGTCCGTGCCGGGGATCTCGGCGACGGTGTTGTAGGCGTTCTTGTCGTCATCGAAGAACCGGGCCTGGACGTCGACCTCCAGCTCGATTTCCTTGCCCTCATCGGCGGCCAGGCGCGCAAGGCGGTTGAACTGCTCGGCCGCGAGAACCAGGGCGGTCACGCCCGGCTCCCCGTCGGCGGAGAAGTCGGCCCCTCGTCCTACGCGGAGGACTCCCCAGTTGCGGTCGCTCGGCTCAAGGATGGCGAGGACCTTCTCCTCGCGCAGGAACTTCCCGAGGGCCCGCCGCTTTTTCGCACGCACGCCGGCCCGCTGGCTGAAGTCCTCGCTCCGGTCCTCGGGGATCTCGTACTGGCCCAGCTTCCGGAGGTCGTCTTCCGAATAGCGCCGCGGCTCGATGTCCGCCGGGTCCTTTTCCTCCATCAGGTCGCGCTCCTTGCCGAGCAGGACGACTTTGCCGGCCAGCTTGCCCTTGACCTTGGCGAAGTCCTCCTCGGAGTCGAGCGCCTCGATGTGGACCACCGACCCGCGCACCGGCCCTTCGGTACCTGGGGTCCACCCCTTGGGCAGGGCCTGGAGTGGCATGGCCTGTGGCTTCAGGAGATGGACGGCGGTCCGTGTGAACTCCCAGCCCCGGCCGAACGAGTAGCTCTCCAGGCGGGCGTTGGACAGGCCCCACTCGGCGAGCTTGGTCCGCGTCCACTCGTTGGCCTCCTTCATCTGCGGCGAGCCGGTCAGCCGCGGCCCGATGTCGTCGGTGAGGTAGCGGGCGGTCTCCACGATCTTCGAGCGGTGGAACCCCTCGGCGCGGATGCGGCTCACGACCGCCCAGTCGACCGGCTCTTCGGCCGGTAGCAGGGCAGGCGCCAGGACGAGGAGAGCGGCGAGCAGAGCAGGCACGGTTCGGGCCATCGCGGATAGTCCTCCAGAAAAGGGGATCGGCGTCGATCTCGGGTGCGGATTCTACTCCGCCCGGCGTCTATACTTCTCCTGCCCATGTCGCTCCTCTTCCTGAATCGCACCGAGGTCGAGGCGCTCCTCCCCTATGGAGAGTGCATCGATGTCGTCGCCGAGGCCCTTGCGGCGCTCGCCCGCGGCGAAGCCGTGCAACCGCTGCGCTCGGCCTGCTGGCTCCCCGACCGCCGCGGCCTCCTGGGCGTGATGCCGGGCGCCCTCACGGCCGGCGGCGGGGAGGGGAAGGAGGAAGTCCTCGGGCTCAAGGTGATCACCGTCTTCCCGGGCAATCACGCCCGGGGCGTGGAGTCCCACCTCGGGGTGGTGCTGCTCTTCGAGGCGGATCTGGGACGTCCGATCGCCCTGCTGGACGCCGCCTCCGTGACGGCGATCCGCACTGCCGCCGCGAGCGCTCTCGCCACGCGCCTGCTGGCGCGGGAGGACGCCGGCGACCTGGCTCTCCTCGGCACGGGCGTCCAGGCCCGCAGCCATCTCGCGGCCTTGCGGGAGGTGCGCTCCCTGCGCCGCGTCCGCGTGTGGAGCCGGGACGCCGGGTACGCCCGCCTTTTCGCCGAGGAGGCCGCCGCCCGCTACGATCTGTCCGTCGAGCCGGCCGCGTCGGCGCGAGAAGCGGTCGCCGGGGCCGACCTGGTCTGCACCGTCACCTCGGCCCGAGAGCCCGTTCTGGCCGGAGAGTGGCTCGCGCCCGGCGCGCACGTCAACGCGGTGGGAGCCTGCACCCCGGCCGCCCGCGAGCTCGACACGGCGGCGGTGGTCCGCGCACGCCTGTACGTCGACCGCCGCGAGTCGGCCCTCAACGAGGCTGGAGACTTCCTCATCCCTCTCCGTGAAGGGGCGGTAGGGGAGGACCACGTCCAAGGCGAGATCGGCGACCTTCTGCTGGGCCGCATCCCCGGCCGCCGGACACCCGAGGAGATCACCCTCTTCAAGTCCCTCGGCATTGCCGTCGAGGATCTCGCCGTCGCCCGCCACGTCCTCCGCAAGGCGCGGGCGGAAGGGCGGGGGATCGAACTGGATCTGTAGGCTTCTCAGGAGACCACGAATGGCCAGAGAGCTTCGCTTCGAAGTCATGGATGACGACATGGCTCGCGTGCTCCGGGAGAAGACCGGAGCCGAACGGCTGCAGATCGCCAGCGACATGTTCTCGTCAGTACGGCGGATGATGGCCAGCCATCTGCGGACGGAGCACTCCGAGTGGACCGAGGAGGAGGTTCAGAGAGAGGTGTCCCGGAGGATCTCGCATGGAGCAGTCTGAGCTGCTCCGGTTTGTGGCCGGGGTGCTCGAACAACTCGGGCTCGCCTATTTCGTGACCGGCTCGACCGCGACGATTTTCTTTGGGGAGCCACGTCTGACAAACGATATCGACATCGTCGTCGATCTTCCTCCAAATCGCATCCAGGAGCTCTGCCGAGCCTTTCCGTCGCCAGATTTCTATCTGGACGAGGAGGCGGTCCAGCGAGCGGTTCGGCGCCGTAGCCAATTCAATGTCATTCATCCCGCCTCAGGGCTGAAAGTGGATCTGATCGTCCCGGCACTCACGCCTTTCGATCGCAGTCGTTTCGCCCGGATGCGGAGAGTGAAGCCTGCCGCGGACTACGAGGTCTCGTTCGCCTCGCCGGAGGATGTGATCCTCAAGAAGATGGAGGCCTACCGCGAAGGGGGATCCGACAAGCATCTACGGGACATCGCAGGGGTTCTAAAGATCAGCGGCAAGGACTTGGATCGGTCCTACATCGAGGATTGGGCCGACCGCCTCGGGCTTGTGGACATCTGGCAGGAGATCCTCCGCCGAGCAGGATAGCTGTTGCCGATCACCCCATCCTGTCCCGGAGCGGCCGGTACCACGCCCGGTACATGTACTCCGTCATGCTGCGGAACGTGGCGGCGTGGGCCGTGCGGGTCTGCACCGCCTTCTGAAGGAGGAGCCACATCGCCAGCCCTTCGGCGTGCATCCCCCAACTCCTCAGCATAGGAAGGAACTCGGCTATAAGGTGTGCAGCGTCGTCATGCTTGCCCCGGGCAACGTAGACATCGGCTAGATCGAGTGAGACCAGGGTGAGCTCATGGGTATAGGACGGCTCCTGCAACTCAAGCCAGAGCTGCTGGAGCGTCTCTTCTGCCTCGGCGAGGTCACCCAAGCTGCGGGCGATCTTGCCTTCTAGCCAGTGCAGGCGGGTTCTGGTCCACGTGTCCTGGAACTGGGCATAGATGGGGCGTGACATCTCGAGCATCATGAGGGCCTCGCGGGACTGGCCGGCATCGTTGAGGAAATGTGCCAGCGCATGTCGACCACAGAGCTCCAGGCGGGGCTCGCGCAGGGAGTCGATCAGCGCGAGCCCTGTCTCCGCCAGCTCGACGCCCCTTTCGGGTTGCACGAAGCCGATCGTCGCGGCCTGCTGGAGAAGAGTACGTCCCTCCAGGTGAGGATCCCGCAGCTCCCGGTAGATGGTGATCGCGTGATCCATGAGGCGCACCGCCTGCTCGAATTCACCCTGATCCTTGAGCAGACTCGCCTTGTATGAGATCAACGTCGCCTTCTCCAGCGGATCTCCGGTTCCCAGGGAGAGGGCCTCCTGGGCTCGGCGGAGCGACATCTCGGCGCCCGAGAAATCGGAGGCCAGCCTCTGGGAGTTTCCGAGAGCCGCCAGAGCCGCCGCCCGAAAGTCGGCGAGCCGCTCCTCGCCATGCTGCGCGGGATCGAGCTCTTCCACGACAGCGAGGGCCAGATGTGCAATATCGACGGCTTCGGCAGGGTCGCGGAAACCCGTCTCGCGAGCCTTGTCGAGAAGCCGTTCATAGAGCCCCCAGGTCTGCATCCGGGAGTCGTTGTGGATCATCAGGAGACGTCGTTCCTGTGGGTGCTTCTCCAGGCAGGCCCAGAGGCCGATACCGCGCAGCTTCTCACGCGCCAGCTCCTCCTCGAGCTGGTCGGCGCTCCGGAACATGCGGAGAAAGCTCTCGTGATAGCGGTCGGGGTCCAGCCTTTTGTGGAAGTCTCCTTCCTCGGAGCTGAAGCCCTCCGCCCTCCCGATCTCCAGAGCCGTATCCAGGCACTCCGGGCACCGGGCCAGAAGGTGTCGCACGATCTGCCGCGTGTCGCGGCGGGACAGCTCCGACCGGAAGAACCGCTGCATCACCTCTCGCGAGGCATGATCTCGTTCGTCGGCCATGACCCTTTTTCACCCCTCCTGAACAAGTAAGTTGCCGCTGAGAGCTTTTTTGGGACAAAAAAAACGCCGGCACATGACCGGCGCTCGAAAAAGGCGTGGAGGAGGGAGGGGGAGCCGAGGGCTAGCTGCCGCCGTTGGGGTCCATGCTGGATCGTGAGTCGGCATCCCACGGAAGGAGGCTCAGGATTCCGTCGACGGCTTCGCCTGGGCTCCTGGCTCCGGCGCTCTCGGAGAGCCCAAGCAGGGAGGACAGGCGGTTCCAGAGCGCCGCGAACGGTCCGGGGGACCGGTCCGGGTCGAGGCCCTCCTCCGGCAGGGCCGCCACAGGCATGGCCATGGCGAGAACGAGGAGGAAGACGGCGACGGCTCGTTGTCGAGAACAGTGCATTGGCATTTCTCCTCTCCGGGTTTTTCCGGCTCCGCGGCCTCCATGGCCGTGCCGGCCCCACTAAAACCAAGGTAGCCGGAAGGCGGGTCTTTGAGACGTATTCGAGAAGAAGGATATGGAAATCCGGCCCTGAGTGTACGCTTGGCGAGCCCTGCCGGCCTGATATGCTCGCCACCGAATGAACGCCGCTCGTCCTCCCGGGGGTCGCGATGACCATTGAGCCGCACGGCGTGGCCGTTGTTAGCGGCGGCGGAACCGGCATCGGACGCGAGATCGCCCTGATGCTGGCGCGCCGGGGGCACCCCCTGGCCCTCTTCGGCCGGCGGGCGGCTCCCCTTGAGGAGACCCTCGCGGCAGCCGGTGGCGACGGGCTCGTCCTGCCGTGCGATGTACGCGACGCCGAGGCCGTCGAAGCGACGACCCGGCGCGTCGAGGAGCGGTGGGGGAGCGCCGCCTTCGTGGTGCCCGCCGCGGGCGTGGCCTGGATCGCGCCGCTGGAGGACATCACCCCCGGCCAGTTCAGGGAGACGATCGACACGAACCTCACCGGCACCTTCCTGCTCATCCGGGCCCTGCTGCCCGCCATGAAACGGCGGGGGAGCGGCTGGCTTGTGCCGATCCTCTCGACGGCAGCTCGCCAGGGCTTCCCCGGCTGGTCGGCCTACTGCGCGAGCAAGTGGGGGCTCCGGGGCCTGGTCGCGGCGCTGCGCCAGGAGCTGCAGGGGACCGGGGTGCGGCTGACCGCCGTCTATCCGGGCGCCACGGACACGCCGATCTGGGACAGCCTGCCCGGCTGGGACCGCTCGCGCATGATCCCCCCTCGCGAGGTGGCGCGGATGCTCGAGAGCGCCCTCGACGCCGACCCCGCGGCCCTGGTGGAGGAGATCCATCTGGGACCGGCCGGAGGCGCGCTGTGACCTATCTCATCCTCCTGACCCCTCTCCTGCCGCTCCTCGCCGCCGTGCCGGGTGGCGGCTGGGTGCTCCCGTTCGTGGCGCCGCTCACCCTCTACCCGAGCTTTGCGCGGAAGGTGCGCGAGCGGAGCTATTTCGCCGCCTGGCAGCTCGGGCTCCTCTGGGCCTTTCTGCTCAGCCTTGGTGTGATCCTGCTGGTCTTCTGGCTGCCGGATGCCGCCCGCACCGGGATCCTCCATGGCGAGGTCTACCGGCGGGAGATGTTCGACTGGATCGCCACCGGGACCGGCTCCGAGAACGACTGGCGCCAATTCCTGCCGACGCACCTGCTCCACCTCGGCGTCTTCATCCTGCTGGCCTGGGCGAGCGGCGGCTATCTCGGCCTCGTGCTGGGCGCTTTCCTGATCGGCTACATGAGCTATTTCGTCGGCAGCTACGCCGACGCGAGCGGCCACGCCCTGCTCGGCTCGATCGCCGCCTGGGTCCCCTGGTCGGTGATCCGGGTCCTCGCCTTCGTCCTGCTCGGGACCGTCTTCTCCCGGGCTCTGCTCGTACGCCGGCTCTGGCCGTTCGAGCGCGACGAAACCAAGCTGATGGCCCTGGCCGCGAGCGGCATCCTGGCGGATGTCCTGATAAAAGCCTTCTTTGCGCCCGAATATGGCCTCTTCCTGCGCCAGATGGCGCGCGGCGCCATGGCCGAGCTATACTCTGCCGCTCTCAGGGCTTTCGCGTGAACGACATCCGGGACACTGAAGGGGGGCTGAGCGGCGCCGGGCGGCGCTTCGGGATCATTGCGTCCCGCTTCAACTCCCGGATCGTCGAGCTGCTGGTGAGCGGCGCCGTGGACTGCCTGCGGCGGCACGGCGTCGAGCCGGGGGACATCCACCTCGTGCGGGTACCCGGTGCCTGGGAGATCCCGCAGGCCGCGGCAGAGCTGGCGGTTGCCGGCGGGGTGGACGCCCTGGTGGCGGTCGGCGTGGTGATCCGCGGCGAGACGCCCCATTTCGACTACATCTGCTCCGCCTGCAGCCACGGCCTCGCCGCGGTGGCGGAGCGGCACCGTCTGCCGGTGGGGTTCGGCGTGCTCACCTGCGACACTTCCGAGCAGGCGCAGGACCGGGCCGGCGGCAAGGCCGGCAACAAGGGGTGGGAGGCGGCCCTGGCGGCGCTCGAGATGGCCGACCTCTTCGCCCGCCTGCGCGCCTGAATCTTGCAGGCGAAGGTTTTTGACGGTCCGGCACGGCCGGACGTTGCAGCGGCCGTTCCTGGACCAGGAGCGGCCCTCGTTTTCGATTGATGTTTTCCGAGGGCGCGGTATGACCTCAGGCAAGCGGCGCACGGCGCGGGAGATGGCGGTCCAGATGCTCTATCAGAGCGATCTGGGCGGCAGCCCGCTGCCTCACATCTTCAATACGTTCGATCTCTCGGAGTACGTCGCTCGCGAGATGCCCGAGAGGAAGCATACGGGCCCGATGACGCAGGAGGAGCGCGCCGAGGTCGACCGGAACCGCAAGCGGGTGGAGGAGGCCTTCCAGTACGCGCAGCAGCTCGTACGCGGCGCAGTCGACAACCTCGAAAAGATCGACGGCCTGATCCGCGGCCAGGCCGACAACTGGCGGCTGGAGCGAATGGCGCCCGTGGACCGCAATATCCTGCGCCTTGCGGTGTACGAGATGCTCCACGAGAAGGACACGCCGAAGCTCGTCGTCGTGGACGAAGCGATCGAGCTGGCGAAGAAGTTCGGCTCCGAGCAGTCGGGCCGCTTCGTCAACGGCCTGCTCGACGGGCTCCTGAAGCAGCACACCTTTCCCGGCAGCCTGACCTGACCGGCCCGCACCCCTCCGTTGAATGAGAGAGTGGGAAGATCCATGAGCGCGTACGATCCGAAGGCCATCGAGGGCAAATGGCAGGACCGCTGGGAGCGCCAGCGGGTGGCCGAGGTCGATCTCCGCCACGCCCAGGGCAAGCACTACATGCTCATGATGTTCCCCTATCCGTCCGGCGACCGCCTCCACGTCGGCCATGGACGCAACTACATCCTGGGCGACGCCCTCTGGCGCTTCCACCGGATGAACGGCCGCAAGGCCTTCAACCCGATGGGCTGGGACGCCTTCGGCCTGCCCGCCGAGAACGCCGCCATCCAGCGCGGCGTGCATCCGCGGGACTGGACGCTCGGCAACATCAAGGTCATGAAGGGGCAGTTCCGGCGCTGGGGAATCCTCTACGACTGGAGCAAGGAGATCGCCTCCTGCACGCCCGAGTACTACCGCTGGAACCAGTGGCTGTTCCTGCGCATGCTGGAGAAGGGGCTGGCCTACCGCAAGAAGGCGCCGGTCAACTGGTGCCCGAGCTGCCGCACGGTGCTGGCCAACGAGCAGGTCGTGGACGGCGCCTGCGAGCGCTGCGGCACCGCGGTGGTCCAGCGCGACCTCGAGCAGTGGTTCCTGCGCATCACCGGCTACGCCGACCGCCTGCTCGCCGGGCTGGACGGCCTCGACGGCTGGCCGGAGAAGGTCAAGGTGATGCAGCGCAACTGGATCGGCCGCTCCGAGGGAGCCGAGGTCGACTTCCCGGTCCAGGGCCTCAAGGACAAGCTGACCGTCTTCACCACACGGCCGGACACGATCCATGGCGCCACCTTCCTGGCCCTGGCCCCCGAGCACCCGCTGGTCGCCAAGCTGGTCGCGAAGCACCCTCAGAGGGCCGAGATCGAGGCCTGGATCGAGAAGGTGCGCAACACGCCGCGCATCCAGCGGGAGGCCGAGGGGGAGGTCAAAGAGGGGCGGGACACCGGCCGCACGGCGGTCAACCCGGCGACCGGGGAGACGATCCCGGTCTGGCTCGCGGACTATGTGCTGCCGGACTACGGCACCGGCGCCATCATGGGGGTCCCGGCCCACGATGCCCGCGACCTCGCCTTCGCCCGCCAGGAAGGGCTGCCGGTCCGCCTCGTCTATTGTGCGGATGGGGGGCCTGAAGAGGACCAGGCCCCGGCCGGCCTCACGGAGCCGGTGCTCGGCCGCGGGGTGATCCGCAACGCGCCCCCCTTCGACGGCCTCGCCGAAGGGCCGGAGACGATCCGGCGCTTCGTCGCCTGGATGGAGGAGCAGGGGTTCGGCTGTTCCAAGGTCACCTATCGGCTGCGCGACTGGCTGATCTCGCGCCAACGCTACTGGGGGACGCCGATCCCGGTTGTTTACTGCCCCAAGTGCGGCGTCGTGCCGGTGCCTGACGACCAGCTCCCGGTCGAGCTGCCGTACGACGTCCAGCTCACCGGCCGCGACGGCAACCCTCTGGAGAGCTGCCAGGGCTTCGTCGAGACGACCTGTCCGAAGTGCGGCAAGCCATCCCGGCGCGAGACCGACACCATGGACACCTTCGTCGACAGCTCCTGGTACTACTTTCGTTTTCTCTCGCCGCGCGACAGCACCCGGATGTTCGACTCCGATCTGGCCAACCGCTGGTGCCCGGTCGACCAGTACATCGGCGGCATCGAGCACGCCATCCTGCACCTGCTCTACGCCCGCTTCGTCTGCCGGGTGCTCCACGACTTCGGACTGGCCGGCTTCGAGGAGCCGTTCCGCAACCTGTTCAACCAGGGCATGATCACGCGCTACTCGGAGAAGTCCGGCCGCGTGGAGAAGATGTCGAAGTCGCGCGGCAACACCGTCTCGCCGGACGACCTGATCGAGGAGGTAGGGGCGGACACCGAACGCGTCTACACGCTGTTCATCGGCCCGCCGGAGAAGGAGGCGGAGTGGAGCGACGAGGCGGTCGCCGGCGCGCACCGCTTCCTGCAGCGCGTCTGGCGAATCGGCGAGCGCCTCCACGACACGCCGCCGATCGCGCCGGCCGATCAGGAATTGGAGCGCGAGCGCCACGCCGCGATCCAGCGGGTGACCGCCAGCATCCGGCGCTTCCACCTGAACGCGGCGGTGGCCGCGCTGATGGAGCTCACGAACGCCCTGACGCGCGCCATCGACGAGAAGACGGCCTCCCGGCTCTGCTGCGAGGAGACCTACGACACGCTGCTCCAGCTCCTGCACCCCATGGCGCCCCACATCACCGAGGAGCTCTGGGAGCGGCGGGACCACGTCGAGACCCTCCTCGACACGACCTGGCCGGAGTACGATGAGAGGAAGCTCCGCCGCGCCCGCATCGAGCTCGTGGTGCAGGTCGATGGCAAGCTGCGCGACCGGGTCGAGGTCGATGCCGCGGCGGACGAGAAGGAGATCCGCGCCGCGGCGCTGGCCAGCGCCCGGGTGCGGGAGCACATGGCCGGGCGGGAGGTGGCAAAAGCCGTCCTCGTCCCCGGCCGGCTGATCAACCTGGTGACCCGGAGGACCGCATGATCTGGCGACGCATTTCGACCCTCACCCTTCTCCTTGCGCTCTCTCTTTCGCTGGGAGGCTGCGGATACGCCCTGGTGGGACGGGGGAGCAACATCCCGGCCGAGATCCGGGAGGTCTACATCCGCCCGCTGGACAACCGCACCCCGCGAGCCCAGGTCGAGCAGGCCCTGACGCGGGCGATCGCGGACGAGATGGTGACGCGCCAGCGTTTCGCGGTCGTCGCCGGCCCCGAAGGCGCGGATGCCGAGCTCTCCGGAGCCGTGGTCGGCTTCGGCGCCACGCCGGTGACCTTCGACCCCACCGGGCGTGCCACGGAGTACGAGATCGCGATCACCGCCCAGATCGCCTTCAAACGCCTGGGCACCGACCAGGTGATCTGGAGCAACGACAACTACACCTTCCGCGAGACCTATCCGATCAACGCCACCGGCGCGGGCTACGTCGACCAAGAGGACGAAGCGATCGAGCGCGCAGCCGAGCGTTTCGCCGAGACCATGGTCAGCGACCTGCTGGAAGGGTTCTAGGCTGCAGAACGCGTCGCTTTACGAAGCGGCAGTACGTAGCTTCTCAAGGTCTTGCTCAAGGCGCTGTTTCACTCCATATGAAGCGCGACCTGTAATCGCTATCTCGAACTCCCTCTCCACGTGGCTCCATGCCGAATCCAGGGGAACCACGTTGCAAGTGGCCCTCTCGAGATGTTCCAAGGCCTCGGCCCGCCTGCCGGCAGCCGCGTAAGCCAAGGCTAGTAAATGGTGATTAAAGACCCAATCAGGACAAAGGCGGATCGAGCACGCAAGCAGTTCGATCTCTCGAGACAGCGAAGCAACTCCAAGTTCCCTTTCCACTTGGGGCAAGAGCAGCGAGGCTGCAGCCCCAACAGGTCCATTTGAACCAATGCGTTCCTGGAGGAGAGCCCTGGCAAGCTTTAGTGACTCAAGGTCCATAGTGTAATGCAAGGCACAGTAAGCCAGCCAAACACGCGCCGTGGGTTCTTCTGGTTCTCGAACGAGGTTTCGCAGGAGCTCCATAGCTTGAGTACCAGAATGGCATGGTTCAAGGTAGTAGAGTGCGAGCTCCAAATCTTCTTGTGGCGAGCTTCTTCTCGCGCGAAGCTGGCTTTCAAGCTCAGCAATCTTAGTTAGCACTTCGGGAGTAGCATGGCCAGTCATTGGAAACTCCACAACTAGAGCGTCAGTGGCACATAGAAGGTCCCTATCTTCAAGACACCGTTAACGATGGCACCTTCAACCTTCACGGTTTGATCGCCTATCTTGACGACTGCCGAGAACAATCCCTTGCTATCTAAAGCGATGGCACCAAGTTTACTCAAGGCTCCAACGACTTCACGAGTCACTCCCTCTTGGCTTCCAAACCTTTCGACGAGGCTAGTCAAGCCATGTTCAGCACGGCCGAATATATGATTAATCTTGTTGGCCTGAAGCGCGTGCGAGAGCGTGTCACGAGTAACCACGCTACGTCCGAGTACGGACCCTTCGGAGACTGCCGAACCGAAACCAAAGGCTCGCGAGAACAACTGGCCGACCCGTGAGAGGAGAGGACCAGCCACTCGCGGCCCAACTGCCATCGCCGATGGTCCGGGCAAAAATGAAGCCTCGTGAAGGCCCTTCTTTAGTTTCTGCCAGAAGGTTGTAGGCGTAAGCCAGTCAGGACAGCCTTCTTTGGGACAGGCAGCAGCCATGCCATCTGGATCGATGTACTTCAGTGGATTGCCCAACGCGTAGGCGTAGCGGTTCCAGCTCTGTGGACTTTTTGGCTTCCCTTCTGCGAGGTCGGTGCTGAGGAAACGCCCTGTAAGAGGTGAGCAGAATCGCTGGTGCATGTAATCCAAGTCATCAGCCACGCTAGTCGGATTGGCGAAATCCCTTTCGTGGCCAGTGAACTTCCTACTCTCAACATCCTGCGTCGGTGAGGTGAGCTCTTCCCCGAAGGGATAGTAGGCGTGGTAGGCAACGACAGTGGCTCCACCTTCCATGAAATAGCCGTTGACGTCGATGATCAGGTGAGCGCTGCCCGAGGGTTGATTGCAGAAGAACGCGAGGGCGCCGTTTCCCAGTTTCAGGATGGCATTGTTGGCCCGGGCGAGAACCGATCGATACGAGATCGCTGAGGCCGTTGGCCGGGAGGCGTTGGCCGGAAAGGCGGTCATTTCCCCCTGCGCCGAGGCGTCGACCACGGTGATGTTGACCGAAACCGCGGAGGAGCCGCTCGGGATGCCGCACGAGCCCGCCATGGGCACCGTTCGCGTCTCGCCCGCGCTGAGCGGGGCCGACTGATTGCGGGTGTCGAGCAGGCGGCAGGGTGGCAGCGTGTAGAAACCGCCACCTCCCCCGGAACCGGTCACCAGGCGCGGCGTGCCGAGATGATCCAGTGCGAAGTGACGATCACTGTCACCAGGATAGCGGTTGTCATAGGTGAAAAGCCGCGTCTGGCCGCAGGCGGTCGGCGTCCAGCCCTGGCAAACCTTGGAGAGGCGGTTGCCGGCGTCGTATTCGTAACGGGTCGTCACTCCCGTGGGCTCGAGCACTTCGTAGAGACGGCCGTGGCGGTCGTAGGACTCGTGGGTCGTGGAGGGGGTTTCGGACGTTGTGCTCGTGGCGACCTTGGTGGTCTGCGAGCGGTGGCGCACCCCTTGATAGCTGATCGAGATCTCGTGTGACGCACCGTCAGCCGGCCGGATCACCGTCGGCCGGCCGAACGGGTCGTGGTTGAGAAACTCGGTGCCAAAGCTCGTTCCCGCTTCGGAGACATAGGTCTTCCAGCCCATCGCATTGTAGGCGGTCGTGCGGGTCGACCAGGAGTCGTCGGGCATGCGCTTTTCTTCTTTGACCGGCCGGCCCAGGCCGTCGAAATCGATGCGGCTTTCGGCGAGCGCCGTGGCTCCCGGCGCGGTCACCCGTGCAATGGTCACCCGCGCCAGGGTGCTTGCGTTTACCGGCACGCGCCAGGTGTAGGTGGTCATTGCATCGTCGGTCGGATCGACGCTCAACAGCCGGCTAAGGAGATCGTAATCGTAGGTGGTCGTGAGCCCCGCCGTGTCCCGGCTCTCCCTTGCCAGTCCCGTGCTGGCGTCGACGGCCAGATCCAGAGTCTTGAACGCCGTTCCGGCATACTGGGATGTTGCGCGTGCCCCAAAAGCATAGGTGTGATTGATCTGGTAGGCCGGTGTGGCCGGCAGCGCCATGGTGCAGAAATTGGTGCCCGAAAGGTTCACCGCCTGGGTGTCGCCGCCGTACCAGGATTCGCTGGTCAGGTTGCCGGAGGTGTAGCCGTAGACCTCGACGACGTCGCTGGTCCCCTCGCCGGAGCTGTTGGCCTGATGCACGCGCTTGCGCAGCAGCGCGCCGGTCGTGGCATCCCAGCAATAAAAGCGATAGATCGTAGTACCGCCTTCGGACTCCCAGTCGAAGGAAAAAGTGTTGAGCAGCCAGGGCGAGCTCGCCGACATCGGGGAAGGATTGAAGTTGGTGAAGCTCGTGCGCACGTTGCTGCCCGGGAAGTTGCCGCCGGTCTGCTGCTGCCGGTAGTGGCCCAGACCGTCGAAATTCGACAGGTCTTCGTCCGCAAAGAGGTCTCCATCATCATGATAGACGATGCGGGAGGCTGCCAGGCGCCGGTTGCGGTTGTTGTCGTCCTGCAGGGAAGATCCCATGGCCGCCACGGCGTCGCGCTCATAGGCCACATAGGCCGTGCGCTTCAGCACGCAGTTGTTGCCCGCGCTATTACAGTCGTAGACCTTCGTTCGAACGGAAGCGCTCGGGCGATCCTCCGGCCGACTCGAAACGCGAAAACGGCAGGCCGAAGTCCAACCGGCTCCAGCCGGTCAAGGAGCTCTCCAGCGACACCGAGAAGTAATGCTCGGTTTTGTCGCCGAGCGGTGTCTTGACGGTGCGGATCGCTTCTAAAGGCTCTTCATTGAAGCCGCCCGGATTGAGCGCCGGTGTGTAGGTCCAGGTGCCGAGAGCCGTGCCGTTGGCGTCGCGCAACGTGCGTGTGAACACTCCCACGTTGGCGCTGCGCCAGCCGCGCACCGCATCTTCGCTCGGGAAGCTGTACTGGCCGAAGGTCCACTCGATGCGGCCCAAGGTGGGCAGCCGGAGCCCTTTCAGGACGCCGGGGAGACGGCAGTGGATGCTCTGATCCAGGTAGTGGTCCGAGAGGGGCATGGCATAGGACAGCCCCTCCGGCATGGTGATGCCGGTCAGCAGCGGCACGGTCACGTTGACCGAGGTCGCCGGATCGTTGTCCGGGCAAGGCCGCGGCAGGCTCGCATAGCTGTACTGCAAGGTGGTGATGGCCCGGGCACCGCCGAAGGCCTGGAGATCGATCTGGCTCACCAGCGCGGGGTAGGTCCCCGAAAGGTCGGAGGTGAAGGTGATCCGGTGGGTGCGCTGGTGTTGATCGGTCAGCACCCAGGGATTGCCGCTCTGGTCGACGTTGAGAGAATCATTGAAACGATCCCTGATCTGGGTCAGCTTGCCAAGCAGATTGAAGCGATGGATGGTCCCATCGGGGAATTCCACCTCGCGGCCGCCGCTGACCACCTTTTGCCGCAAGTAGCTGCCATCCCGGGTGTACGTGACGCTCTGGTTGGCCAACCCCGAATCTCCGGGATCGTCCGCATCTCCTTCGTGAAGGGTCGGATAGAAAATGTGCTCGCCACCGTCGGAGCCGATATAGCACCAGGGGCCGCACTCGTTGGAAGGGTCGGCCGGCGCAAGGAGCTCGCCGAGCGCTAGCCGCCAGCCGAGCCCGGCATTGGACCGCCGGTCCGGCAGGGCCTGAGTCAGGGCCTCGTTGCCCCAGACGACGGATTCATAGTCCCAGGCCGTGCTGTTGTAGACGAGCGTCAGGTTGTAGGAGAGCCCGCCACCCACCGGATAGCTGCCGCCGAGAGGGAGCGTCACCACCAGGTTGCCGTTGAAGACATTGACATTGTCGATGTCACCGACCTGGAAGACCTTGTCCGGCGCGAAGCCGCGCTGCTGTGTGGGATAGGTGTCCGCCAGGAGCGGCGCCCCGGCAAGGACGAAAGCCAGGGCGGCAGGAACCAGGGAGCAGTGCCGGCTCACCAGATCCATCTCCTCAGCTCGGCAGCCGCGCGGTCAGATAGGTCAAGGTCTGCGGATCAATGACCAGCAGGACATCGTTCGGCCTCAGCCGTTCGGGCGGAGGCGGGCTCTCGCCGAGGGGCGTGAGGGCCGAAAGGGCGGCCCGGAGCGTGCCATCGGCCTGGCCGTCGTCATCCAAGGCGCCGCCGTCGCCAACCCGCGCCGCCCAGGCCCCCACGGTCGGCCGCACGAGCACGATCTCGACCAGCGGATGTTCGAGCTCGAGCCGGTTGAGCGCGGATGGGATGGACCGAGCCGGGAAGGGCACCTCGCGCAACGGAAAGCCTTCCGGCGCCGCCACGGCAAACCGCCCGGTGTCCAGGTCCACGGCGAACCAGACCGATTTGAAAGGCACTTCGCGGTCGAGCTCGAAGCGCACGATGCCGGTACCCTCCGCATCGGAGAGGACGTCCTGGCGATGTACCGTCGTCGTGGCATAGCCGGCGACTTCCCGGGCGACGCTGAAGAAGACGACCTTGTTGCCGGGCGAGATCCCTTCGGCCACCACCGCCTGAGGCTCGAAGCGGATCTGCGGCGGCGTTGGCGATTGCGCCTGCGCGGCCGGAGCCGGCAGCAGGCATGCCGTAGCGCACACGAAGGCAGCAAGGGCTCTGAGCATCGAATGCTCCTCCAGACGCGCTAGAGTATACGCAGATGCCAAGAAGGATGTGGCTCGGAGGATGTGGCTCGGGCATTCGCGCTCGTCCGCGGCATGGTCCCGATCTTCCTCTCCCAGTTATGCGGTTCTGCCCGAATGCGATCCGGCAGCGCCACGCAGTAGCGAGCGGTAGTATGCCAGTTGCCTCTCGACGTGTGAATCCGGGATGCGCGACAGTCGGGGGAAGTTGCGTTGTTCCTCAGCGTCGATCTCGCGGAGGAAGAAGCTGAGGAGTCCCGTTGGTGTCGTCATCGCCGTGGTGGCGTCATGGGGCGGTTCGTATGGTGGCGGTGAGCTTGACAGGACCGAATGCCCCGCCGGTCTCGGTCGGGCCTGCAGTAATGAGGAAATCGACCAGCGAGCCGATGTGGACCGTGGCGTTGACTGAATAATTCGTGCTGCGCCCGTGGGTGGCGGCGGAAAATACCGTCGCACCGTCCACGACAATGCGCGCCTGGCCACTATCTACATCTCCCCAATTCAGGATCTTGGCAGCGTGCCCGCTGATGGTGACGGGGCCATTGACCGTGCTGACCCAGCGACGTACCGCCCAGTGCTCGACCTTGGCCTGTGGCGCCCCCATCGTAGTGCCGTTGGCGCTGCCGCCCTCTGCCCAGAGGGCCGTATAGTAGAGGCCGTCCTGTAGAGTCCACAGTTTGCCAGTGGTGAAGTCAGGGTGATTGCTCACTTGATTGATCGGGTCGTTGCCAAAGTGCCTGAGCAACTGAAAGTCTGTTGTCTGGCTATAGCTCTGGTCGGTATCGGCGGTGCGGTCCCAATATCCGTATGACCAACCGTTGGCTCCCTGTTCGCCGGAAAACCCACTGATGGAATCCGCGACCGTCTCCGAGGGCTGAAGAGAAGCAGTATGGCATCCAGTGGTAAGCCACCAGCAAACTGCCAGTGCGAGCGCGACGGCCCAGAGTCGTGTGGTGTGTTTTTCCATTGGTTGGGTTGGATGGCGGAGGGTTTGGTGACGCTGCTAATTCTACTTTGTCAGATTGCCGGAGAGAGGATGTTCCGAGCCCCCGGAGGGGGCGACGGCGTGTAGCCCAGGGCGTGAGCCCTGGGTCTATGGCCCCAATTCAATCCCAAGCCCCAGCGGGGCGACGGCACCTTCCACCACGCCCTGCGGGGCTTGCGCCCCTCGCCCGCGCTGTCGCCCCTGCCGGGGCTTGTCGGGTTGGCGGGCGTCTTCCCCAGGGCTCACGCCCTGGGCTACACGCCGTCGCCCCCTCCAGGGGCTCAATCTGACAAAGTAGAACTAAGCTCTAGCACACATATTCGCCGAGGCCTCGTCGACAGGCATATGCGACACAACCTGCCGATTGACTCCACGGCCGGTCCCAGGGTGTCGAGCGTGCAAGATGCTTATCCTCTTCGGCTTAGCGGCACTCTACACCTCTTCATAACCTGGGTCAAGGCCGCCGAGACAGCCGAAGGTGCCGGCACCAATTTATCTGGGTGCTCTTTCTGCAGCTCCATGAACGAGCAGGCTGTTGACTACCCAAGAAACCTCTACATCTGTTCTGCTGCATTGAATTTGAGCACCTCAGATATCTCGTCGACAAGGGTTGCCATGCCCTGCGGCGGATACGCAACCGTCATCACCTTTGAGTAGCCGGAAGGGCCGACAATCCAAAGTATTGGCGGCTTTGCGGTGAGCAACTCATTCCACTTCTTCAGGGGATTGCCTCTAATTGCGGCAGTGCTCGATCCACGACTAAAACTTAATAAATCTCCCAAAAGATTGTCGGCCTCCCGGATGCTCTTCTTCACCTCCCCCAGAATGTGGTAGCGAGACAAATTCGACGCGGACGGTTTTTGTCGAAGGGCTCCCGGGCCCTGCGGCGCTCGATGGGTGGCTCGTCGGAAAATTCCAACGGCCCGCCGCGTTTTCCGACGAGCTGCCGGAAACTCCGACGGCCCGCCGGAATTTTCCAACGGGCTGCCGGAAACTCCGACGCGCCGTCGGAGTTTCCCAACGGGCCTGCCGCGTTTTCTTACCTACGGCATCGATCTGCGGGACCGCCCCTTTACCCCTGGAGCGAAGCGACCTGGTGGGCCAGGCGGGACTTGTAGCGCGCGGCGGCGTTGTCGTGGATCACGCCCTTCTGGGCGGTCTTGTCGATGACGCTCAGCGTCTCGGGCAGGAGTTGCTGCGCCGCGGCGGCATCCCCGCCGGCGACGGCGGTGCGGAGCTTCTTGATCGCGGTGCGCAGGCGCGAACGGGAGGCGCGGTTGCGCTCCCGCTGCTCGAGGCTCTGGCGGTGACGCTTCTCGGCGGACTTGGTATTGGCCATATTCGTCGGTGCTCTCTAAGTGCTCTTTAAAAGAGAAAGTCGCACCGCAGTGCGACGGGACGGCGGTTTATATCACTCCGGGCTAGCCGACGTCAACCCCGAGCTCGCGCAAGCGCTGCCGGGCGAGGTTCGCCTCGTCGCTGGTCGGGTACTGGCGGACCACCTGCCGGAGCTGCGTCACTCCCTGCGGGCGGTCGCCCAGCTCGAGGAAGGCATACCCCTTCTTGAGCAGGGCGCTGGCCGACTTGTCGCTCCGCGGGTACTTGGAGAGCACCTGCTGGAACTGGTCGGCGGCCTGGCGGTACCGCTTCTGCCGGTAATAGCACTCGCCGATCCAGTAGGTCGCGTTGTCGGCGAGGTCGGTCCCTGGGAAGTTGTTCAAGTACTCCTGAAACGCCCGCAGGGCCAGGTCGTAGCTCCCCTTGAGGTAGTCGTTGTAGGCGGCGTTGTAGAGCGCCTGCGGGTCGACCGCCCCGATCGAAGGAGGAGAGGACGGCGTCTGCGGCTGGCTCTGCGGCTCCGCGGAAGGATCCATGGGCACCGCAGCGGGAGGCGGCATGCTGCGGAAGCTCTTGAGCTCCTGGTTGGTGACGGCGATCTGCTGCGAGAGCTGGGCCAGCCGGTAGTTGGTGTCTTCCAGCTTGGCCTGCAGCTCGTCGATCTGGCTCGAGAGCTCCCGCAGCTTCACCTGCATGTCGGCTTCGGTCTTGAGCAGCGAGTCCATCTGGCGGCCGAAGTTGGCCTCCAGGCTCTCCACCTCCTGCTTGCTCGGGGACTGCCTCTGGAGCTGGAGCATCTGCCGCTGGATCTCCGAGAGCTGCGACTGGATGCCCTCGATGTCCTGGGGACTGACACACCCCGCGGCGATCAGCGCCGCCGCGAGGCATCCGGCCAGAGGGAGTGTTCTGAGCATCCTGCGCATGGCCGTCACCCGACGTTGGACCGTCCGGTGACGATCATGTGGGCGCGACGGTTCTGTGACCAGCAGCTCTCCTCGGTCTGCGTGCAGACCGGCCGCTCCTCGCCGTAGCTCAGGGTGCGGAGCCGGTCGGCATTGACGCCCAGCGAGCTGAGGTAGTCGCGGACGGCGTTGGCCCGGCGGTCGCCCAGGGCGAGGTTGTACTCGTTGGTGCCCCGCTCGTCGGCGTGCCCCTCGATGAGGATCGCGAGCTGGGGGCTGCTCTTCAGCAGGTCGGCGTTGCGCGCCAGCTTGTCCCGCGTGTCGTCGGAGAGCGAGTCCTCGTCGTAATTGAAATAGACGTCCGGGCTGAAGCCGCGGCGCCGCAGCTCTTCGTTGACGATCTGCAGATCCTGCGAGGCCAGCAGGTCCTGCTCCACCTCGTCGACCGGCGCCGTCGGCGCCGTCGGCTGCGTCACTTCTTCGGTGGGCGGCGGCGGGGTCACCGTCGTCGTCTCCACGTCCAGTACCGGCTGCGTCGTTGCCGGCTTCTTCTTGGGGCACCCATAGACAAAGGTCAACAGAACCGGGACCACGATCCAGACTATCCACTTGCGGTTCATGCGTTTTCTCCTCGATCCGATACGACGTGTCAAATGGCTCTTCAAGCTGCAATCTATCATAGATGGCTAGCGTTCCGCTGCCAGCCGCGACCAGTCCGGCATGTCGTTGTTCCCGTCGGAGGTGAGCTGGCGGGCGTTGCCGCCGTCCAGGTCGATGACGTAGATCTGTTTCGTGCCCCCGCGGCGCGACACGAAGGCGATCTTGCGGCCGTCCGGCGAGAAGGTCGGCGACTCGTTCTCGCCGGCCCCGGAGGTCAGGACCCGGCTCGCCAGGGTGACCACGTTGGCGACGGCGATCTGGAACCGGCCGTCCCGCCGGCTCGTGAAGGCGATCAGGTCGCCCGAGGGGCTCCACGCCGCGCCGTCGTTGTAGGTGCCCTCGTGGGTCAGCCGGCGCTGGTTCGTCCCCTCGGAATCCATCAGGTAGATGTGCGGGTTGCCGGCCCGGCTGGAGGTGAAGGCGATCTCGCCGCCTTTCGGGCTCCAGGCCGGATTGGTGTCGATGGCGTTCGAGTGGGTCAGCCGGCGGAGGCCGCCGCCGTTCCTGTCGGTGGTGAAGATCTCGACGTTGCCGTCAACCGAGCGGGCGAAGGCGATGCGGCTGCCGTCGGGCGAGAAGGTCGGCGTGGTGTTGAGCGAGCCCGAGGTGACCAGGGGGCGCTTGCGGCCGCTCGCCAGCTCGGCGAGGTAGATCGACGGCGGGCCGTTGAAGAACGAGGTGTAGGCGAGCGCATCGCCGTTCGGCGCCCAGGACGGCGACATCGAGGTCGAGCGGTGGCCGGTGATCCGCCGCTGGCTCTGCCCGTCGTAGTCCATGACGAAGATCTCCTTCTGCCCGGTGCGGTCGCTGGTGAAGGCGAGGCTCGACAGGGAGATCCCCTGGGCGCCGGTCAGGTAGTTGATCACCTCGTCGGCGAAGGTGTGGCCGATGCGGCGCGCCACCGGCAAGGCGCCGCGGTAGCGTTTGGCGAGGATCGCCTGGCCGCCCGACAGGTCGAACAGCCGGCCCTCGAACACGACCTTGTCCCCTTCGGCCCGCAGGTCGCCGAGCAGCAGGATCTGGCTGCCGGCCGAGCGGTAGAGCTCCAGGTCGCGCTGGATGTCGCCGGTCAGAGGCAGCGAGCGGAACGCCTCGGGCCCCTGGATGTCGAAATAGCCCGAATTCCGGAGGTCCTGGCGGACCACCTCCTCGAGCTCTCGGGCTGCCCGCGCGGCATCGCCCGGCAGGGTGCCGGCGACGCGGAACGGCGGGATGCCGAGCTTGATCGGCGGACGCTGCCCCGGCCGCAGCTCCAGCGTGATATTCGGTGGCTGCGGCGGCTGGCTCGGAGGCGGCTCGGCAGGGGGCTCCTGGGCGAAGATCCCGGGCAGGAGCAGCCCGGCGGCGAGCAGGAGGGTTGCGGCGGCAGGGTAGAGGACTCGCGCTTTCATGTCACCTCTGACGAGCTTTCAGGTCGATCTGTTACAGGGCCTAGTACACGATCAGGTTGACCCCGAGGGAGTCGTTACGGTACGCCCTCGGCAGGGGAGGAAACGGAGCGGCGTTCTGCACCGCGCGCAGAGCCGCCAGATCAAACGAATTGTAGCCCGAGGACTCGGCCACCCGCAGCTCGGCCACGGTGCCGTCCCGCTCGATGCGAAAGAAGAGGACGGTCCGCACGCCGCTGCCCATGGACGGCCGCTGCCAGTTGGCGTCGATCAGCGACAACAGGCGGTCGAGGTAGTAGCCGTAGGTGAAGTCCGGGTTGTCGACCCCGATCCGGTTGCCGAAGACGGAGGTGCCGAGGGGATTGCCGGTCGCGGCGCCGCGCCGGCCGAGCTGGTCGCCCGTCTCGCCCGGGGCGACCCCGGCAGTGCCCTCGGAGCCCGGCTTGCCGGCCTCGGGCTTCGTGCCGGTCTCGGCCTTCCCTGTCCGGGGATTCTCCGGCTGGGGCGGCTCTGGCTTCTTCGGCGGCTTCTTCTCGGTCTCGTCCGGCAGCACCGGAGCCTCCTCGCGGGCGGGCTCGGGCGGCTTCACCTCCGGCTTTTCGGGCTCGGGAGCAGGCGGTTCTGGTTCCGCGGCCTTCTGTTCCTCGGCCACCGGCTCAGGCTTGCGCCGGCGCGGTGGGGCGGGGCGGCGCACCCCCAGCGCCTGGGCCGGGATGATCTGCACCGGCACGAACTCGAGCGGCGGTGGCGGCGGCTGCAGTCGGGGGAGGAGCAGGACGGTCGCCGCCACCAGGGCGTGGAGCAGCAGCGCCGCCCCAAAGCTCGCGGCCTCGGGCCGGTGCCCTTCGCGCCGCGAGCGCGCGGTCAGGATGCGATCGACCTCGCGGCTCATGCGCCGCCGCGCCTCTTCGGCCGGTCCGTGACCATGCCGACGTGCACGATGCCGCCGCGGTGGAGGACGTCGAGCACCTCGATCACCTTGCCGTAGGAGACCTCCCGGTCTCCCTTGAGGAAGACCGAGTCGTCCTCCCGTGCCTCGACCTGGGCCTTCACCTGGTCGACCAGGTCTTCCACCTCGACGGGGGTCTCGCGCAGGAACAGGGCGCCGTCGCGGTTGATCGAGATCACCAGCGGATCCTCGACGCGCATGGGGAGGTTGGCGGCCTCGGCGCGCGGCAGGGCCACCTCGATCCCCTGGTGGAGCATGGGGGCCGCGATCATGAAGATGATGAGCAGCACCAGCATCACGTCGACCAACGGCGTGACGTTGATGTCGGCCATCACCGGATCGTCGTCCCCGCCAATGCCGCCGGTACCGCCGTTGCTATCACCCACCTGAAACGCCATTCCAGCCCCCCTCTAGGTGAAGTTCCGTTCCGCCAGGTTCAAGAATTCGAGGATGAAGTCCTCCAGGCGGGCGCGGATGCGGCGGATGCGCTGTGTGAAGTAGTTGTAGCCGATGAGCGCGGGGATGGCCGCGCCCAGGCCTGCCGCCGTGTTGATCAGCGCCTCGGCAATGCCGGGAGCGACCGCGACGATCGAGGTCGAGCCGGTCAGGCCGATGGTGTCGAAGGCCACCATGATTCCCCAGACCGTGCCGAATAGGCCGATGAACGGCGTCGCCGACGCGGTGGTGGCGAGGAACGGGATCCAGCGGGTGATCCCCTGGAGCTCGACGCCGGCGGCCCGGTTCAAGGTGCGCTGCAGGGCGGGCAGCGAGGTGATCTTGTAGACCTTCCGCTCGCCGCCCGGCGGCTCGGGAGCGTTCTTGATCTGGCTGTCGATCTCCGCATAGCCGGCCTGGAAGATCCCCACCAGAGGCGATGCGCGGAGCTTGCCGGCCTGCGAGTTGACCTCGCTGAAGCGCTGGCTGCGGTGGAAGGCCTCGAGGAGCTTCTCGTTCTGCTGGTCGGCCCGGCGGAGCTGCACGAGCTTGCCGATCATGATCGCCCAGGAGGCGACCGAGAACAGGGCCAGGATGGCGAGGATGAACTTCGCCATCGGCCCGGACTCCAGGAAAAAACGAAGCAGGCCCTGCCCCTGGGGCTCGGGTCCCAACTGGAAGAACAGAAACGAGATCAGACCCATGCGCGCTCCCTGTGAACGTCTACGATCGGTGCCGGGCAGGCGTCATGATGCGGCTCCGTCTGCCAATCGACCGGCCATATTGGCACGGTGCTTGCCCGCTCTTGAGGATACACGTCCCCCCGCCGCCCGCGCAGCAAGCTTCATGCCGGTCACTCCCCTCTCCCGGCGGTCTGCGAGGGCGGAGGGGAGAGGGGCTGGGGGTGAGGGGCCTCCTCCTCGCCCGATGTCTCGCGCACCGGAGGGAGGATCACCTTGTGCCGCCGGAGGAAGTCGTCGCGGGCCTCGCGCACCACTTCCAGCGCCTGCTCGATGTTATCGACCCAGACGGCGACGTCGAGGTCGGCCGGGGAGGCCAGGCCCCGCCCGACGATCTCGGATTCCACCCAGGTTCGCAGGCCGCGCCACATCGGCCCCACGAAGATCAGCGGCCGGTCGCGCAGCATCCGTACCTGCAGGAGCTGAAAGACCATGGTCGCCTCGAGCGTCGTGCCGATGCCGCCGTCCACCACGATGTAGGCGTGGGACAGGCGGAGGAACTGGTGGAGGCGGGAGAAGAACGTCGAGTGCTGGGCCACCTCGTCGAGGAACGGGTTCGGTTGCTCCTCCATGGGGAGGAGGATGGTCAGGCCGAAGGACCGGGTCTTGTGGCGGTAGGCGCCATCGCGGGCCCCTTCGTTGGCGGCGCGCATCAGGCCGGGACCGCCGCCGGTCACGATGTCGCACCCCATCCAGGAGAGCTGGCGCGCCAGCTCGCGCACCTTGGCATAGGTGGCATCGTTTTCCTGGATGCGGCTCGACCCGAAGATCGCCACCCGGAAATAGCGCTTCTCCAGCGGTGCCTTGCGGTCCAGCCAGTGGATCAGCCGGTAGAGCGAGAGGATGGTGCGGTCGAACCGCCGGAGCAGCCAGGTGCGGCGCTTGCGCCGCCAGCGCTGCCAGCGGGTCTCGAACGGGGGGACGGGCGGATCAGGGAGTGCGATGCGGTGTTTGGACGGAGGCGACATACCGCAGGGGATTGTAGACGGTCTGGCTCGAATCTCGCCCGCGGGGCGGTTTCCCTAGGCATGGTACAATCTAGACCGTCTGGACAGGAGGTATGCGATGGCCCGAGTGTGGCAGCTCCAGGAAGCAAAGAACAAGCTCAGCGAAGTGGTCGAGGAAGCGATCCAGCATGGCCCTCAAGTCATTTCCCGGCGGGGTGCCGAGGTTGCGGTCGTCCTCTCCTACGAAGAGTACCTCACCCTGAAAAAGAGCCGGACCAATCTCGCGCAATTCTTTCTGGAGTCGCCGCTGCGGGGCTCGGACCTCGATCTGAAACGAGACCGTCGTTTGGCCGGCCGCGATATTTCCTTATGAATTACCTGCTCGACACCTGCGTCATCTCGGAGTTTGTCGCGCCGCAGCCCACCGGAAAAGTGGTCAACTGGCTCGCCAAGCTCGATCCTGAAACGGTCTTCCTCAGCGTGGTCACACTCGGCGAGATCCAGAAGGGAATTGAAAAGCTGCCCGCTTCCAAGCGGAAGGAAGCGTTGCGGACATGGCTGAAGGAGGATCTCCTCGTCCGATTCCATGACCGCCTGTTGCCGCTAGAGATCGGGGAAATGCTGGCGTGGGGCACCTTGATCAGCAAGGTGGAGGCGAAAGGAGCGCCGATGCCATTGATCGACTCTCTGATTGCCGCCACAGCCTTGCACCACGATCTTGTGGTCGTGACACGAGATCAAGACGATTTCGCGCCTTCCGGAGTAAGGCTGATCAATCCATGGGAGTAGATGCGGCACCAGGGATGAGTCCAGGATAGAGCTGCGGGAGATTCGGACCACGGAGGAGACATGCCGGACTGGTTTTATCGGACCGTGACGCAACCCCTGCTTTTCCGGGTGCCGGCCGTCCCGGCGCGCAACTTCACCCTGGGTTTCCTGGGCCGGCTCGCGCGGCTGCCGTTCGGACCGGCGGTCATCGACTTCCTGGGGCACATGCGGGCCGATCCCCGGCTGCGGCAAAGCTTCCTTGGCATCGACTTCCCCACGACGGTGGGTCTTGGGCCGGGGCTTGACGCCAATGCGGTCGCTCTGCCGGCGCTGGCGCGGTTCGGGTTCGGTTTCTTGGAGGTCGGGCCGATCACAATGGAGGGGCAGTCCGCCGCCAGGCCCATCGCACGGCGGGCGGAGCAGGAAGCCCTCTGGTCCCCCGATCCGCCGGCAAGCCTGCGCCTTGCAGAGGTGGCGCCGCGTTTTGCCGAAGCGTCCCGTCTGGGGCTCCCTGTGATCGCCCGGCTGGGCGCCGGGAACGGGGTCACAGCGGCTCAATCCGCCCAGGGGCAAGGGCGGATGATCCAGGAGCTCGCACCGCATGTTTCTCTCTTTTCGCTGCACACCCTGGGGACGGCCCTGGCTGCGGGCTGGTCCGGCGAAGAATGGGAAGCTCATGTGCGGACCGTGATCGAGGCCGCGCAGGCCGCCACGCCGCCCCGGGCGGTGCTGCTGGCCCTGCCGGCCGACCTCGACCGGAGCGGGGTCGGTCCGCTGGTCGAGGCCGCCGTGGCTGCGGGATTGGCAGGGTTGCTCGTCGATGGCAGTGTGAAGGCCGAGCCGGACGGTCGGATGATCGGCGGGCCGGCCCGCGAGCCCGCCCTGGAGCAGGTTCGCCATTGGCGGGCGCGGTTCGGTCCGGGCCTGTTTCTCATCGCGTCCGGCGGCGTCCACGAGCCGGCGGAAGCCCTGGCCTTGCGCGCCGCCGGAGCGGACCTGGTGCAGGTGGACAGCGGACTGGTCTATACCGGCCCCGGTCTGCCCAAGCGGATCAACGACGCCCTGCTCTTCGCAACGACGCGGGGCGCAGATGTGCCGGCCCCTCCCGAGCGGGCGCCGGAGATGACCTGGTTCTGGACCGCCCTGCTCGGCACCGGGATGCTGTTCGGCAGCCTTCTGGCCCTGGCCATCGCCCTGACCCGGGTCGTGCTGCCGTACGACGAAGCCTTCGTCGGCATGCACCGGCACGAGCTGGCGGCAGTCAATCATCGATTGCTCGACTTCATGGCGCACGACCGCGTGAGCCTGGCCGGCACCATGATCGCCATCGGCGTGATGTACGTCGGGCTGTCGCTCTTTGGCGTCCGCCGCGGCCATCATTGGGCGCAGCAGTCGGTGTTCGTGTCGGCGGCTACAGGGTTTCTGAGCTTCTTCCTCTTCCTGGGGTTCGGCTATCTGGACACGTTCCACGCCTTCGTGACCGCGGTGCTCCTGCAGCTCCTCCTGCTTGGGCTCCACTCCCGCCTGGGGACCTGGACGCCGGACATCGCACCCCCTCTGCGTAGCGACCGCGCCTGGCGGCGAAGCCTGTGGGGGCAGCTCCTGCTGATCGTCCACGGCTGCGGCCTCCTCGGCGCCGGGGTGTTCATCTCGGCGATCGGCATCACGGAGGTCTTCGTCATCCAGGACCTGGAGTTCATGGGCACGACCGCCCGGGTGCTGGAGGAGGCCAATGCGCGCCTGGTGCCGCTGGTCGCCCACGACCGCGCGACGTTGGGCGGCATGCTCCTGGCGAGCGGCTGGGTCTTCCTGTTGCCCGTGCTGTGGGGCTTCCGAAAGGGCTCGGCCTGGCTCTGGTGGTCGCTGCTGATCGCCGGCCTCTCCGCCTATGCCGCCGCTCTCGGCATCCACTACACGGTCGGCTACCGGAGCCTGGTGCACCTCCTGCCGGCCTTCACAGGCCTGGCGGCCCTCCTGCTCGGCCTGGGGCTCTCCTGGTCGTATCTCTGCGGGGCTTCGCAGGAAGAGTCGCCGCAGGAGCGCGGCGTGCCGGTGCAAGGGACGGCTTGAGGGAAAACCGGCTCAGCCTTGGCGGCGGAGCCGGTCCAGCTCCTGTTCCAGGACCCGAAGACGCTCTTCCGCAGCCTGCCGTGCCACAGCCTCTTCTGCGGCGCGCTCCTGGGCGTTTCGGGCGCGCTCCTCGGCCCGCATGCGGGCCTCTTCAAGCTCTTCGTGCCAGGGCAACCGCTCGCCTGTGACAGTATCCACCAGGCGCAAGCGCAAACCCTCGGGCCGCAACGTCAGGCCAGTGGTGCGGCTGACGAGCGAGCCGTCCTTTTCGAGGCGTATCGGCCGGTACCGCCCGTTTTCAAGACGGTAGCCCTTGAGCCGGTTCGGCCGGAGATACTCGCCGTAGGGATCGAAGAGCACGAGCTCCTCCACCGCGATCTCCTGATACTTGCGCTTCTTCGTCCCCTCGTCCTCGTCCTTGGTGCTCCGGGAGGTCACCTCGATCACCAGGCAGGGCGGCACCCCCTCCTCCCACAGCATGTAGGTGTCGCGGTCCCACTTGGCGACGCCCCTGACCATCAGGACGTCCGGAGCGACGACAGCCGAGCGGTTTCCCCTCTCGTGGTAGAGGAAGAGGTTGCCCCCAACCCAGACGTCCGGGACCGCGGCGTAGCGGGTCTCCAGACCTTCGATGAGGTCGGACATGACCTTCCGGTGGAGGGTGGTCTCGGCCATGGGCTGGCCGTCGGAGGTGGGGTAGTCGATCTCCTGTTCGAGCGGAATCGCGGCCATGGATGCCTGCCTTTCCCCGACGGATCGCGCTATCAGAGCACGAACACCCACCGGGACGCAACTCTTGCCGCTCCATGGTACCACGGGGCCGCCTCAGTCGCGATTCTGGAAGAGGGTATTCAGCTCGGCGAACGACGCCGCGCCCGCCAGATCGTCGAAGGTACCGGTCGTGGCGATCCCGCGCGCGGCGCGAATGAAGGCCCCCCAGGCGGCACGCGCCAAGGCGGAGCCGACGGAGATTCGACGTACGCCAAGGTCGGTGAGCCGGGCGACGGAGAGCTCCTCGCTCGGTGCGGACACCAGGACGTTGACCGGCTTCGGCGACACCGCCTTCACGATCTCCTGAATCTCTTCAGGCTCGAGGACGCGGGGGGCGTATAAACAATCGGCGCCTGCCTCGGCATAGGCGACGAGCCGCTCGACGGCCGTGCGGAGAGGGTTCGGGTGTCCAACCAGCCAGGCTTCGCAACGCGCCGTGAGGACCACGGGGATCCCCGTCGCATCGATCGCCGCGCGGGCCGCCTTGATGCGTTCGACTGCGAGGCCAGGCTCGTAGAGCGGAGCGGCAGGCTCGCCTGTCGCATCCTCGATCGACAGGCCGGCGACGCCCGTGGCGACGCAGAGCGCCACGTTCGCGGCGACTCCCTGGGGCTCGTCCGCATAACCGTTCTGAAAATCCGCATTCACTGGCAGAGGCGTCGCCGTCACGAGGTCGCGGATGTGGGCGAGCATGTCGTCCCGTGGGATTGCCGAGACTTCATCGGGCAATCCCCGTGTGAAGGCGAAGCCCGCGGACGTCGTGGCCAGCGCCTCGAACCCGAGATGCTGGAGGAACAGCGCCGTTCCCACGTCCCAGGGATTCGGCAGGACGAAGCACCCGGACGTATGCAGGGCGCGAAACTTTTCGATCGCGGAGCTTTCAGTGGCAATCGGATTGCTCATGGGGCAATTCTACACTCGCGGCCTTCGCGCCGGCGAGCTTCGGCCACTGCCGGGCCGGGTCCTGGGTGCGCTCCATCCAGACGCGCAGACGAGCTTCGAGGTCGCGCTGCACCGCCTGGGCGTCGGGGCGATCGAAAAGGTTTTTCTCCTCGCCTGGATCGGCGGTGAGGTCGTAAAGCTCGCCGGGCTTCGCGGGGTCCTTCCAGACGATGAGCTTGTGCCGGGGCGTGCGCACCAGGCGGTAGGCGGGCCAGCGCTCGCTCGTCTCGTCGGCCCACTCGGTGAAGGCCTCTTCCAGGCCGTTCTTCGGATCACGGCTCAGCGCCTCCAGGAGGTCGCGGCCGGGCCAGGCGACGGGCGGCCGGACCCCGGCCAACCCCACCAGGGTGGCGGGGACGTCCAGGCTCGAAGCCGGCAGCTCGGACGTGCCGGCGAGATCCTGCCTGCCAAGGGACCGGACGATCAGGGGGACGCGGATCGAGCCCTCGTACGGCACCACCTTGCCGGGTTCGTCCTTGGTGGCCCCGACTCCTCGCTGGCCCATCATGAAGCCATTGTCCCCCAGGAAGACCAGCACCGTGGACTCCGCGAGCCCGGCCTTTTCCAGCGCCGCCACCACGCGGCCGACCTGCCGGTCCATTTCGCTCACCGCCTCGTAGTAGTGGCGCCAGTCGCCGCTGGGGATGCCCCTGGGGAAGCCCGGCGGCAGCAGGTCGGCAGCGGCCTTGCCGGCATAGAGCTTCTTGGACTCCGGCGAGTTCGGCTCCAGGGGGATGTGCGGAGCCGTGAAGGCCAGCCAGAGGAAGAACGGCTTCTCTTTCGCCGCGGGGCTGCGCACGAAGCTCACCGCGTCGTCGGCGAAGATCTGCTGGGTGAGGCCTTTCGTCTTGACCAGCTTGCGGCTGTTGCCGCGGGCCAGGAGGGGATTCCGGTAGTCAGCGCCGGCGGCGGGGAGCCAGGTCTTGACCTCGGAGAAGCCGCTGAGCCACGGATCGGCGGCCAGGTGCCATTTGCCCACCAGCAGCGTGCGGTACCCCGCCTCGCGCAGCAGCCCGGGCACGGTGGGCAGGCCTTGGAAGCCGTCCGGCCGCGCCACCTCCGGCCGCTGGCCCCGATTGCTGTAGGCCCCGTGCTGGTGGGGTGTGAGGCCGGTGAGCAGGGTCGCCCGCACCGGCAGGCACTGGGAGACGTGCGTCGTGGCCTGGCGGAAGTAGACCCCCCGCGCCGCCAGCCGGTCGAGCACCGGCGTGTGGATGGCGGGATTTCCCGCCGCTCCCAGAGCGTCCCACCGGTGGTCGTCCGACGTGATGAAGACGATATTGGGCTTCGCCGGCACGGCCGCCTGTGCGGCGAGCGGCACGAAGGCCAGACCCAGGATGGAACAGGCCAGAATGGTTCGACGCATCGTTCCCACCTCCCGGGCAGATATACGGCGAGAGAAGCCGGACCGTCCATTTCGTGGGCAGGGATGAGGGACTGGAAGGCGCGTTTGCGCCCACTTTGGAGACAAGGAGACTTCCATGTCTGATCCTGTCCTTTCGTGGATCTCGCCGGCTTGCCGTCGCCTGCTGGTAAGATCCCATCATCATGACAAGACAGTCGCCTGTTTCCCTCCGCCTGTTCCTTTTGGCTTGCCTGATCTGGATCGCAACGTCGGCCGGCAACACCCATGCCGCGAGCACAGAGGGCTGGAATCAAAAAGATCTGAGCCTGATCCGCACCAAGATTGAAGCGTTCCGGAGCAGGCACCGCATCCCGGGGCTCTCGATCGCACTGACCAAGGACGGCCGTGTCGAAGCCCTTCACCGCGGTCCTCGTCCTGGGGCGGATCGTCGAGCAGGTGACCGGTCAACCGTACGAGACGTACGTCCGTGACCACATCTTGAGCCAGGCCGGCATCACCCGCATGCAGATCGCCGGCAACAGCCTCGCCGAACGCAAGCCGGGCGAGGTCGTCTACTATCCTGCGAGGTCCTACAAGCCAAACGTGCGGCGCTTCGATTCCCACGGCGGGTGGATCGCCACCCCTACCGACCTCCTGCGCTTCATGGTCCGCGTGGATGGCCTGCCGACCAAGCCCGACATCCTCAGCGCGGGCTCACATGCAGCAATGACCACCAAATCGGGGATCAAGGACATCGAGGGCATCTCGGCCTGGCCCGCGCACGACTTGTTCTAGGATTGTCCTATGAGCCGAGGAGAGTTCCGTTTCGCCTATTTCACGCCGAAGTACGAGGCGACCGTCGTGTTCTATCGCGAAGGCCTGGAGCTTCCCGTCCTCGAATTCTGGGATCGCAATCGCGACGACCGCGGGACCCTGTTCGCCGCCGCCTCCGGGATCATCGAAGTGCTGGCCCTGCCGGAGAGCGGCGCATCATCCCACCTCTGGGATCACAGGCCTCCCCAAGGCGCATTCATGGTCATCGAGGTCGAAGACGTCGAGGCGCAACACCGGCGGTCCGTCGAGAACGGCCTGCAGATTTCCCAGGAGCTGAAGACCCAGAGCTGGGGACATCGCACCTTCTGCGTTCAGGACCCCAACGGCATCACCCTCTATCTCTTCCAGCCGTCTCCCCAGGAATAGAGCCCTCGCTCGCGGACCGTCAAGCCCCATCTGAACGCGGCGCCGTGATAGCCTCTTCTAGGAGGTGCTTCGATGAGTCGTATCCGGTGGCAGGATCGCATCGTGGTTGCCGAGGATCTCCACCATGGAGATCCCTGCATCAAGGGGACCCGCATCCCCGTCAGAACCCTGATCGGCAGCTTGGCCGACGGCATGAGGCCCGAAGAGATCCTGGACTCCTACCCTCAACTCGCGGAGGAAGACCTGTTGGCGGCGCTGGCCTATGCCGCCGCCGTCTTGAGCCAGGACATCGTGGCCCCCCTGGCCGCGCCCGCTGCCGATGCACATCAAAGTTGACGAAGATCTTCCCCGGGCAGTGTCGGTGCTGCTGCGTGAGGGCGGCTATGAGTGCAGCGCCGTCTCGGAGCAAGGGATGGGTGGCTTCAAGGACCCCAAGCTTTGGGAGAGGGTGCAGCAGCATCGGCAATTTCTGGTCACCGCAGACAAAGGGTTCGGCGACGTGAGGAAATATCCACCTGGGAGCCATGGCGGCATTTTGCTTCTACGTCCCTCCGAGGATGGAGTCCGTCCCTTGGTCGAGCTCGTCAATCAGGTTTTGAGAACCATCTCCGATCTCCGGACGCTCTCGGGCCTCCTCGCCGTAGCCTCGCCCCAAGGTCTCCGCATCCGGCGCCCTGGCGCCTAGCTCTGCCCACGAAGGCGCCGCAGCGCCAGCCTACTCCCTCTCCTGTCAGAAAGTCGCAATCCCACCGTACTGCCCTGGTCAACATTGATCAAAAGAACCCCCGGAGGGGGTGGCGGCGTGTAGCCCGGGGTCAGGCGCGACGGAGGAGCGCCGACCCCGGGTACAGAGCCAAAAACATTTCCAAGCCCCGGAGGGGCGGCAGCAGCTCGGAATCACCTCTTGCGCGTGCCCTCGCATCTGAGATAATCCGCCCCCATGGCAAACACCTTCACCAATCTCCTCTTCCACATCATCTTCAGCACGAAACACCGCGCACCGTTCATCCAGGACTCTCAGGTGCCGGCGATCCGCCGTTACATCCGGACCCAGGAAGAGCACCATGCGCGGCTCTCGTTCAAGGACGAGCTGATCGCACTGCTGCGGAAGAACAAGATCGAGTTTGACGAACGGTATCTGCTCGACTGAGGCGCGGTCCGGAAACGGCTGCCGCCCCTACGGGGCTTGAGAATGTTTTCGTCTCCCTACCCGGGGTCGCCGCTCCTTCGTCGCGGCTGACCCCGGGCTACACGCCGCGGCCCCTCCGGGGCCATTCCACAGCCACCCGTTCGTGCGTAGAGCAAGCGCCTCGCCGTCGCCCCAGTCCGTCCCGCCTCCATGTCGCAATCCCACCGAATTACTCTGGTCAATTGGGAGGAGGGCGGCGACTTCGACGTAGACACCACTCTGATCAAAATGTAGTCGCAATCCCACTGTACTGCTCTGGTGAATTCGATCAACGGTCGTTACATTGGCAAAAAAGAGAACCCCCGGAGGGGGTGGCGGCGTGTAGCCCGGGGTCAGGCGCGACGGAGGAGCGCCGACCCCGGGTACAGAGCCAAAAACATTTCCAAGCCCCGGAGGGGCGGCAGCAGCTCCGCGCAAAATCCTCGCGACCCTTCAGGGGAAGAAAGGAGGTCGTCGCAATCCCACCGTACTGCTCTGGTCAATTGGGACTCATGGCCGAGTGTGTTTGAACCATGTGATCGGACAAAACCATCGTCGCAATCCCACCGTACTGCTCTGGTCAATTGGGACGAGCGAAGGTCTTTTCGACGGAGACACCGTCCAGGAGAAGTCGCAATCCCACCGTACTGCTCTGGTCAATTGGGACGGCCGATCTTTCCCGCCTTCCGGCTGCGCACCCGGGAACGATGTCGCAATCCCACCGTACTGCTCTGGTCAATTGGGACTTTCTCCCGGGTGTAGAGCTGGAAAGCTGGATAAGGGGGATCATAGTCGCAATCCCACCGTACTGCTCTGGTCAATTGGGACTCGGAACAGAAACAGTAAGAAGCCTCCAGAACATGTACAACGCAGAAGTCGCAATCCCACCGTACTGCTCTGGTCAATTGGGACCGTCCCGGGATTTGCTCCTGGGCAAAGCGTCGACGTCAATTGAGAAGTCGCAATCCCACCGTACTGCTCTGGTCAATTGGGACGGCGAGGAGCAAGCCCAGATGGCAACCGCCTCCAAGATTTTCACAGAGTCGCAATCCCACCGTACTGCTCTGGTCAATTGGGACCTTCGGCCTGCAAGACCGAGTCAAGCGATCTTCCGGAGCAGAGTCGCAATCCCACCGTACTGCTCTGGTCAATTGGGACGAAGCCTACGGCTCCCGGGGGGACAAGAAGGCCTGGGGCGTCGCAATCCCACCGTACTGCTCTGGTCAATTGGGACCAGCTCATTCCAGAGGCTGGCGCCTGGGGGTTGATCACGTCGCAATCCCACCGTACTGCTCTGGTCAATTGGGACGCGAGCACCGCTCCCGCCACAGTGGGACAGCCGGTGGAGATCGAGTCGCAATCCCACCGTACTGCTCTGGTCAATTGGGACCACCATGTTGAGGACGACGCCGCCGGTCGCGATGGTGGAGTCGCAATCCCACCGTACTGCTCTGGTCAATTGGGACGAGATCAGCCTGAAAGGGGAGGCACACACTTGAGCCATGTCGCAATCCCACCGTACTGCTCTGGTCAATTGGGACTCTCGCCTTTCCAGGCCCTTGATTCCAGGCCACTTAACCTGTGCTTCGCCGTTACCCCCCTTTTTGGCCCTCGCGCGGGCCCTCTGGGACGTCGTTTTTCAGCTCCGTTCATGGTCGTAACTCTTGTGTTTCCAGTATTTGGCTCTTCCGCCGTTACCCCATTGACAGAATGCCATTTTTGAGTTGGCATCATTTTTGACTGGCACGGTTTTTTCCTGGGTGACCGCCTGTTTGCCTGAGGCAGGATGATCTCATGTCCAGCGTCAGCCTGCAAGGGTCTGAGCCGCCGTTGTTCTTTTTGTCAAAGAGCGGCCGCGGGTGGCGGGCGAGGACAGGCCATTGCCGCGGCCGGAGGAGGGTGGCGGCAGGCCGGTCCTGCGGTGCCATCTTCCCTCCTCTACTCTCTATGACACGGTTCGTTGGGAAATTGTTGGACGGGTGGAGCCTAGAGCATGTAGACATCCGGATCCTGGGTGGGCCGGCCGAGGCCTTGGATCTCCAGGCGGTCGGCGCACTCGGCGCAGAGACGGTAGATGCGGACGCTGTCCTCCTCGATGTCGATCAAGGCCGTGACCCTCGGTCACCGCAGTGAGCGTCCATGGTCCCGTGGTGGCTCCTGCCGGTCCCGCGGGACCACTGCGCGCCACCGCAGTGAGCGTCCATGGTCCCGTGGTGGCTCCTGCCGGTCCCGCGGGACCATTGCGCGCCACCGCAGTGAGCGTCCATGGTCCTGTGGTGGCTCCTGCCGGTCCCGCGGGACCACTGCGCGCCACCGCAGTGAGCGTCCATGGTCCTGTGGTGGCTCCTGCCGGTCCCGCGGGACCACTGCGCGCCACCGCAGTGAGCGTCCATGGTCCCGTGGTGGCTCCTGCCGGTCCCGCGGGACCACTGCGCGCCACCGCAGTGAGCGTCCATGGTCCCGTGGTGGCTCCTGCCGGTCCCGCGGGACCACTGCGCGCCACCGCAGTGAGCGTCTATGGCACCGTGGTGGCTCCTGCCGGTCCCGCGGGACCACTGCGCGCCACCGCAGTGAGCGTCTATGGCACCGTGGTGAATCCTGTCGGTCCCGCGGCACCACTGCAAGTCACCGCAGGCCGACCTGGACGAAGGGGAGACCCGCAAGTCGCAATCCCACCGTACTGCTCTAGTCAATTGGGACGACATGACGCTTGTGGCTGCGCTCGCCAAGATCGGCTGCGTCGCAATCCCACCGTACTGCTCTGGTCAATTGGGACCAGGTACTGGAACATTCCCAGGATCGAAGAGCCGGAGGTCGCAATCCCACCGTACTGCTCTGGTCAATTGGGACGAACGCGGCACCGCCGCCGACCAGGAGCAGTATCGCGGCGACGTCGCAATCCCACCGTACTGCTCTGGTCAATTGGGACGACCACCACCACGACCAACGCCGACGCCCCGGAGTTCCAGAAGTCGCAATCCCACCGTACTGCTCTGGTCAATTGGGACGGCCCGACCTTCAAGTTGTCGCGGGTTCCCGGGTTCGAGACATTGAGGTCGCAATCCCACCGTACTGCTCTGGTCAATTGGGACGACGACCCACGGAGAAGTCTTGGAGGCTCATGGGAGAGAAGTCGCAATCCCACCGTACTGCTCTGGTCAATTGGGACTCGGCCGGGCGGTGGCGGTGGCCTCGGCCGCCTCCAAGGAGCGTGGTCGCAATCCCACCGTACTGCTCTGGTCAATTGGGACCATGCCTCCTAGCATGGCTATCTACTCTCATGGAGCGGAGTCGCAATCCCACCGTACTGCTCTGGTCAATTGGGACGTCGCCGTCGCCATCATCCTGGTCGTCCTGGCCGCCGCAGAAGTCGCAATCCCACCGTACTGCTCTGGTCAATTGGGACGACACCATCAGCACCCTCAAGGCGATCGCAAAAAAGTCGCAATCCCACCGTACTGCTCTGGTCAATTGGGACTGCAGGTCTACGGCCAGAGGTACGATACCCTCACCAATGAGTCGCAATCCCACCGTACTGCTCTGGTCAATTGGGACCTGGCACCGGGCATCATCATCGCCCTGCTGTCCTCGTCGCAATCCCACCGTACTGCTCTGGTCAATTGGGACCGCTGCATTCTTCGCTTCTGGACAGACGACCTGTCGTTCGTCGCAATCCCACCGTACTGCTCTGGTCAATTGGGACGCTCTTATTTTCTTTGTATGCTCACCTATTACTGCCCAGAAGTCGCAATCCCACCGTACTGCTCTGGTCAATTGGGACCCGGCCCTGCCCGTTCCTCCCCTCGCTGGTCCGGATCGTCGCAATCCCACCGTACTGCTCTGGTCAATTGGGACGGAACGGAAGTGGAACACGATTCTGATTGTTTTCTGTCTCATCAGAAAGTCGCAATCCCACCGTACTGCTCTGGTCAATTGGGACTCGTGCTACTGCTCTATCCTCTCTCCGTCCTCTTAGTCGCAATCCCACCGTACTGCTCTGGTCAATTGGGACGCAAATCAAGCTGCAGATGTTCCGCTCGAAGAGAAAGGGTCGCAATCCCACCGTACTGCTCTGGTCAATTGGGACGGAGATGATCCGGTACAGGACGCCGGCCGGCCCGGCCGGCCCGTCCTCGTCGCAATCCCACCGTACTGCTCTGGTCAATTGGGACTTGAGCGACAACGGAGGGCAGGCGAGCAAGACTCACGTTTGGTCGCAATCCCACCGTACTGCTCTGGTCAATTGGGACCTGACGTTCCTGGCCGCGCTGATGGGTTTCTACAGCAGAAAGTCGCAATCCCACCGTACTGCTCTGGTCAATTGGGACGGATTTAGAGTCAACATTAGTCGAAATCCAGACGATGATAGTCGCAATCCCACCGTACTGCTCTGGTCAATTGGGACTAGAGATGCTACTTAATAAATAAGATGGACACTACTCTCGTCGCAATCCCACCGTACTGCTCTGGTCAATTGGGACTGACCAATGACGCCCGTCAAGACGTCCCTAGGCATCAGAAGTCGCAATCCCACCGTACTGCTCTGGTCAATTGGGACTTCCCGGTCGGCACCAAGGTGCGGGCCGCATTATTGTAGGTCGCAATCCCACCGTACTGCTCTGGTCAATTGGGACAATTCCATGGGGCGATCCCCGCCTCTCTGGCGGCCGGTAGTCGCAATCCCACCGTACTGCTCTGGTCAATTGGGACCACCAGGAGGACAGATCGATGACTACCACCACCCAGACGTCGCAATCCCACCGTACTGCTCTGGTCAATTGGGACCGCTGTAATGACACGCCCGCCCCCGTAATAATGGCCATGGTCGCAATCCCACCGTACTGCTCTGGTCAATTGGGACCCTCGCCTTTCCAGGCCCTTGATTCCAGGCCACTTAACCTGTGCTTCGCCGTTACCCCCCTTTTTGGCCCTCGCGCGGGCCCTCTGGGATGTCGTTTTTCAGCTCCGTTCATGGTCGTAACTCTTGTGTTTCCAGTATTTGGCTCTTCCGCCGTTACCCCGTTGACAGAATGCCATTTTTGAGTTGGCATCATTTTTGACTGGCACGGTTTTTTCCTGGGTGACCGCCTGTTTGCCTGAGGCAGGATGATCTCATGTCCAGCGTCAGCGTGCAAGGGTCTGAGCCGCCGTTGTTCTTTTTGTCAAAGAGCGGCCGCGGGTGGCGGGCGAGGACAGGCCATTGCCGCGGCCGGAGGAGGGTGGCGGCAGGCCGGTCCTGCGGTGCCATCTTCCCTCCTCTACTCTCTATGACACGGTTCGTTGGGAAATTGTTGGACGGGTGGAGCCTAGAGCATGTAGACATCCGGATCCTGGGTGGGCCGGCCGAGGCCCAGGATCTCCAGGCGGTCGGCGCACTCGGCGCAGAGACGGTAGATACGGACACTGTCTTCCTCGGTATCGATCAGGGCCGTGACCCTCGCCTGGAGACGGGTGAGCTGTTCCTCCTTCAGCCGGCACTCAAAGACGGAGTACTGGACCCTCTGCCCGAAGTCCTTCAGGGTGTGTGCCAGCTTGGTGCGGCGGCGGTCGTCCGAGATGTCGTAGGAGATGAGGATCAGCATGGCAGCCGGAAGCTCTCGTAGGGCTCATCTTTTGTCAACGCTGCGGCAAGACGGTCGGCCTGGCGGCGGAAGATTTGGCGGAAGGTGAGGCTCTGTCCTTCGATCTCCAGTGGCGTGCTCATTTCCTTCTCATACTCCAGGAAGTAGCGGTGCTTGCCCTCCCGTCCCAGGTTGAGGCCACCTTCGGAGGTGGTGAAGAAATCCTTCCGGCCGAGGATCTGGTTGTTGAGAAGCCTTGCGGTGAAGCGGTCCACCAGGGCTGGCCGGAATTCCTCCAGGAGATCGAGCGCCAGGGACGGGCGGCCATAGTCGAGCCGATGGAGGAAACCGATGAAGGGATCGAAGCCGATGCCGTCGAGCAGCGACTGGAAGCTCGTCGCCCACCAGGACATAACCAAAGGAGAGCAGCGCGTTGACGGGATCGCGGGGCGGTCGCCGCTGGCGGCCTTCAAAGCCGAGCCCTTGGGGGATCATCGCTTCCAGCGCCTGGAAGTAGGCGGCGGCCGCGCTGCCTTCCAGACCCCGCAGGGCATCCAGGGTAGAGCACGCTTCGATCCTCCTTGCGGAACGCCTTTTTCCGTCTCGGTGCGCACCCAGAGCTCGAAAAGGCCGAGCACGTCCTCCGAAAATGGCAGCCGCGCGAGCCGTGTGAGAAGAGGGGTATGGGGAATGCTGCCAAAACAGTCATCGATGTCCGCGTCGACCAGCCAGCGGTAGCCCTGATCGCGCAGCTCAGCCACCTTGCGAACCGCATCGCGCACCGAGCGGCCCTTGCGGAACGCATAGCTGCAGTCCTCGAATTCGGCTTCGAAGGTTGGGCGGACGACCAGGTCCACGGCGGTCTGGACCACCCGGTCACGCACCGTCGGGACGCACAGATACCGGGTGCCGTTGCCGCTGCGTTTTGGAACCGGGATCTGGAGCAGGGGGAAGGGGTGGTAGCAGCGGCGCAGCAGGCGGTCCTGGAGGCGGTCGATCTCAACCTCCAGGTCTGTGGCAAACCGGCCGACCGTCATGCCGTCGGCACCACGGCATCCGTGGTTTTCCCGTACCCGTTCGAACGCCCGCCGGAGGTTGGAGCGTTCGGCAATCGTGTCGAGCATGGCAAGGCTCTCCTGTTCCGCTTCCAACGGGAAGCAGTCGTATCCAGAAAGAATCCTCGCCTGGAAAGAAGTATAGCAGGTTGCGGGAAGCAATGCCGGGGTTTCTTCCCTGGGAGCGCGGGCGTCCCGCCCGCCCGGACTTTCATCGACCGGTGCCTTGCCGGCAGCCCAACGTAAGTACAAGGACCGTGGGGCGGGCGGGACGCCCGCGCTCCCAGGGCCGCCGTGCCGCCAGAGAGGGATCTCGCCATCTACGTCAACGCGAGCCCACCCTTACCTGAGAGCCCCTTCGGGGCGACAGGACGTGCGAGGGGCGTAAGCCCCGTCGCAATCCCACCGTACTGCTCTGGTCAATTGGGACTACGCAGAGCCCGTCATCGACGTCCGGCCCAGAGAAGTCGCAATCCCACCGTACTGCTCTGGTCAATTGGGACTGCGCGGCGAGCGCAGTTCCGGCGGCAGCCATGGTAGAAGTCGCAATCCCACCGTACTGCTCTGGTCAATTGGGACGGCACTGCCTCTCGAGGCTGGCGAGGAGACCCCGATCGAGAAGTCGCAATCCCACCGTACTGCTCTGGTCAATTGGGACGCATTGAGGGAACACCGTCTGCTTGCGGCAAGACTTTGGGTCGCAATCCCACCGTACTGCTCTGGTCAATTGGGACTGAGTTTCTCGTCGACGTCGTTCAAGCCCGACTCCGCTCAGTCGCAATCCCACCGTACTGCTCTGGTCAATTGGGACAGGAATGGAGCCTATCTTAGGAGTGGCGCTCGAGAAGTCGCAATCCCACCGTACTGCTCTGGTCAATTGGGACACGACCACCGTCGCCACGACCAACGTCCCGGTGGCCGACCAGGTCGCAATCCCACCGTACTGCTCTGGTCAATTGGGACTTGGCGCGAGGCACGAGTGGCGATGCTGCGCAACTTGCGTCGCAATCCCACCGTACTGCTCTGGTCAATTGGGACGGCAGCGGGAGCGCCCGCCGGCAAGCTCACTCTCAAGAAGTCGCAATCCCACCGTACTGCTCTGGTCAATTGGGACGCGGAACCTCCTGGGCATGTCCGAGTTTCACGGGCGATAGGTCGCAATCCCACCGTACTGCTCTGGTCAATTGGGACGGCCATCCCCGTCAATCTGGCGACCCCGGCTCACGGCGAGTCGCAATCCCACCGTACTGCTCTGGTCAATTGGGACCGCACGGTCAGGAGAGTGCACCCCCGGCGGTCTGACCGCGTCGCAATCCCACCGTACTGCTCTGGTCAATTGGGACGCCGTGGGGAGCAAGAGCCACCAGCCGGCCCGCCAGGTCGCAATCCCACCGTACTGCTCTGGTCAATTGGGACGGCAGAAAGCATTTGTGCCTCATTTAGCGAACTGGTGCGTCGCAATCCCACCGTACTGCTCTGGTCAATTGGGACGGGCGCAAACTGCGTCTCCTCCGAATCTGTAGGTCTAGTCGCAATCCCACCGTACTGCTCTGGTCAATTGGGACGTTCTAGGGGATGACGGCTATCCTTCGGGCGTCGAGCTGGTCGCAATCCCACCGTACTGCTCTGGTCAATTGGGACCCTCGCCTTTCCAAGCCCTTGATTCCAAGCCACTTAACCTGTGCTTCGCCGTTACCCCCCTTTTTGGCCCTCGCGCGGGCCCTCCGGGACGTCGTTTTTCCGCTCCGTTGATGGCTGCAAGCCTTGTGTTTCCAGCAGTTGACTCTTCCGCCGTTACCCCGTTGACAAAATGCCATTTTTGAGTTGGCATCATTTTTGACTGGCACGGTTTTTTCCTGGGGCTTGCGTGGAGCATGACCATCTCTCTTGGGAAGGATGATCTCACGCAGGGCGTGTGCAGGCAAGGGCTGAGCCGCTGTTGTTTTGTTGTCAAAGAGCGGTGCCACGGGTGGCGGGCGAGACGGTCCGCGGCCGGCCGTCGCCATCCTCCCACTTCTACTCTCGTATGACACGGTTCGTTGGGAGATTGTTGGACAGCCCGGGGCTTTCCTCCCGTTGCCGCAATGCCCCGGGTCGTCGGCTTTGTGGAACTTTGACGGAGCCCTGGGGGCACACCACGCCCGGAAGCCCACCGTACGGATCTGGTCAATTGGGCGTGAGTTTCTATGACTTCAATTGTCAAAGAGCCGTGCTGCGGGCTGCGGCGAGGACGGGGCCGTTGCCGCGGCCGGAGGCGATGGTGGCGGCTTCAAGGTAATGCGGAAGCGGGCCGTCGCCATCTTCCCACTCGTGGAGAGTGATCTCCAGAGTGTTGAGTCGTTGCCCGAGGAGGACCGGGATTGCGAAGGGGGCTCGCAGGAAGAGGTAGACCCGATGGGTCTGGCGAGCGCTCGCGGCTTCGCGAATGTGCCGGGAGATCTCCTGGGCGAGGGCTCCACCTTCGTGCGCTTCGATATTGCGGCGGTGTCGCAAAACGAGGCTCAGGGTGGCGGAGCAGGTGGACCTGCGAGGCGCCACGTAGGCTTCGAAAGCGTCGCAGGGCGCCGGAGTGCGTAAGAGGTCGATATAGACGGCGAGAGGGGCGCCGGCAGGGCCACAGGGTTGGAGGTCCGGGGCGAGCTCGGGTGCAGGGGAGCCCGGCTTGGACGGCCAGCGCTCCTCAAATTGATCTTTCACAGAGAGGTTCGGCCCCCACGGGGTTGTGAGAGGGAGCGCGGCGCCGAGCGCGAAAGAGATGCTGGGATGGGCGCCGCCCTGGACGACGACATTACGCGCCTGGGCGGTGCGCAGGAGCTGGGGGAGGTTCGCGAGAAATGCACCGAAAGGTTTCCAGATCTCCGGAGGGGGCACACGACGGCCGGGCTCGGGCGGCCGCGTGCGGACGAGCAGAGGAGAGCCGGCGTACTCGGCGCCGGCCTCGAAGCGGCTCTGGATCTCGACAACGATCTCATCCCTGCCCAGCTTCGAAAACGCCTCCATGCGCCGGAGCACCATTTGCCGGGCGATCCTTTCCAGCGCGCCCTCTCCGAAAAGGGGCCACTGCTTCAGACGGGAGAGCGTTCCGCGCCGCTTGTGGAGGAGACGGTCGGCGGCCCGGAAGTCCACTTTGCCGGGATCGCCGGCATCCGGGATTTCGGTTGTCACGAGGAAGGTAAAAGAAGGGTCCCCTTCGAGTTGGAGGAGCTGCGGCAGCTCGACCTTGCGGACGACGGTGGATTTCTCGATCTCAGGCGTGACGAGGAGCACCGCGCCGGAGAGTCCGCTCGCCAGCGCTTCCGACAGCCGTTGGGTCGTATCGCCCGGAGGGAGGTCTGCATCATCGTGCCACACCGGAGCACCGGCCGAGCGGAGAGCCCACGCCAACGCTCGGGCATGCGCCAGACCATCCGACTGGCGATAGCTCAGAAAGATGGGGCCGAAGGGGGAAATGTTCATCAAGGGACGATCTTCCAGCTTTCGATCTTGTCGACCCGGTAGCCGCCGCCTCCCGGGATCTTCACTACGAGCACATCCGCCTTTATCTTGGTTTTCTTGTCCTTCAACGCATCGAGGAGATCCGACGGCAGCAGCTCCCGGGGACAGGGCACGGCAGGCTGCTTTCCCCGGATAACAGCGGGGGAGCCCTTGTGCCAGCCGATCTCGACGTCCGGCCAGCGGGTAGTGGTGATCTTGGGCGGCGGCGGAGGAGGTGGTGGCGGGGGCGTTGGCCTGCCCCCTCTACGCCACCCTGTTTGTGGGGCTGCAAAAGTGCGTCTCCCCGGTCCCTCTGCCGCCTCCTGGTCCATATCCTTGGCCGGCGACTGTTTCACTACCAGCAATCGCGCAGTCCAGCCAAAGAGGCTCTTGTACTGTTCGTCGCTGAGCTCCTCCTCTTGGAGCAAGCCTTCGATAGCATCGACGGCTGCGCGCACCTGGTCCCCATATCCTTCACCCCGGAGGACATGGCCTCCGTTGCCCTCCTTCACCAAGGTCAGGATTCGGCGGAGCCTCTCACGATCGGGTGGGCGAGAGCTCAGGAAATCGGACACGAGAGCCAGTAGCACATTCTTTTTGATCGGGGTCGGCCCGTTGGCGAGCTCCAATGCGAACAGCCGGGCACGCTCGACAATGTCTCGCTGAATCATTTTCGCCTTCCGTTCGTCAGTCGATCTTCTGAAGTGCATCGGCCAACTGCTCGAGAGTCGGCCGGAATGTGAGGCCCCATTCGCTCGCCTGGGCTGTCGTGATCCACTTCTGACACACGGGCCGGGCCTCTTCGGCACTTAGCCGTTTCCGCCTCGGGGCGCAGAGAGTGATCCCGAGAGGAGAGACCTTCGCGGCACCTTTGCCGTCGTACTTGACTCCTCCGAGACGGAGAAAGAACTGTGTCGAAAGATCGGGACCAAGGCCCATGGCAAGGAGGAGACGCCCGAGCTCTTGGGGCGTTGTGTTGACGAAGGTCATGGTCGTCGTGAAACAGCCGGTGAACACCTCCCGCGCCAGCTCCTTTGGGCGTTTGGTCGATGTTCTGCGATCCGGGCCTGGCATCCGGGCTTCTTCGAGATCGTAGAGACGAAAGTCGCCTTGGGTCTTCTCGGCATGCGGAAGATGCGGTATCGGAACCTTCTGGACTGTCACGTCCGCCAAGCCAGGCTCTGCAGGTGCTGCGTCGCAGAAGCTCACCCGCCCGGTCCAGCCAGGAAAGCCGAATAGTGAGCAGGCGTCACAGCAGGAGTCGGGCGTGCAGACCTCACCGCCCTGGTAGGACCGGGAGCGATCGGTTGCCGCGAAGAGGTCGCACGAGAAGGAAAGCAGCTCGAATAGGGTGCGAACCGCACCCTTGATGCCGCTGCCAGGCAGGACCGGCATGCCGGCGCGCCGTGCGGCCTGCTGCGCGACGATCTCCTTGCCTTCCGATTGGGTCAGTGTCAGGCGGCCAGTAGACGGCGAGATGTATTGCCCTTCCGGAGTCTTGAGCGCGAGGTAAAGGGCGCCACTCAGGCGGTCCCCTTCGGTCAGCCAACGGTGGTGGGGAACAGCAGGCCCCCTCGGGTTGAGGTCCTGTGGGAGAGGAGGCCGGGATAGACCGTGAGGCGCCATACTGTCACCCCTTTCCCTTGAGATACGAGGCCAACGGCCCCTCCGACAGCCGATTGGCCAGGACCTCTACGGCTCCATCGCTGTCGTAGACAATCTTTCGGAAGAGCCCCTGCCGAGCCTCTTGACCATCAGGCAAGGCGGCGAGGATGTCGTCGCCAGGAAGACTATAGGGATTCCTGGCCGGCGACTCGGGTAGGGCTCCCGTGAGCTTCCCGGTCGATCCGTTCACGAAGCCCAATTCGATCCGCCAGTCCTTGAGGCGGACGTTTCCCATGCCACGGGCCTTGCCTCCCCCGATACGCACCAGGCCCTGGTCCAAGTCCTGGAGCGCGTTCAGAATCAGGCCGAGCTGCCATAAGGAGTAGTTCTCGCCAGAGATCAGGGCGCGGAAACCGCCAGACACTACGACTTCTGTGTCATAGAGGACCTTTTCCTGGGCTGCCTGGGACTGCCGATTGATCCCAACGCCGGTACGTACTTCCGTGTGATTTGTCTCGTCCTCCAGGGCTTGCACGGGATAGGCATCGGCTACCCGGAACCGTCCCGCGAGCCGGAGAGAGCCGAACGTGAAGCAGGCAGCGCACTGGTCCTTGTGCGGATAGGGAAGCGCGTAACCCTCGGGGTACGGATCGTGCGGTTTCCTCATACCGCAGAGCGTTGGATCGTTTTTCGTCTGCGTCGGATCACAGGCAAACCTGTCGGCCGACCGGAGCAGGCGCTCGCAATGGGAGCGGAGGACTCCCTTCAAGCCAGACCCCGCGAGAAAGACCGTGTTACGGCCTTTCCAGGCGGTGCGCTGGAACTCCATGTCTGCCACCCCCGGGTCAAGCCCGACCGACTGGGCTCGGACGAGGATGGGGCCATCGGGAACGAGAGTGACCTCGAACTTTGCGGTGTTTTGGAGAGTTTTAAACATGATCAGTTATCCTGAGGCCGGTGAGGCCCCTGCGCGGTGGTATCCGCGAGTTGTTGCAGGCAGGTCAGATACTGCGCGAGCTTCTCGGGAACGGGACCGAAGCTGCGAGGGGTGTCAGGCGCTGTGCTTTTGCCTGCACGGAGGATCTCCTGAGCAGAGCGCTTGCTCGGTGTGCTGGTCGTCACTTCCACCCAGCCGAGCCCACGCGCTGACTTGCCGCCCAGAAGGAGCAACCCCTCGTCAAGCATCCAAAGGCCTTGGGCGAGGAGCCCCAGCTCGAAAGCTGCCGGGTTCTTGAAGCGGATGCGTCCCTCGAAGGTAGTCCCGGCCGGCACCACCTCTATGTCGAACTTTGCGCCGGTATCGTGGCTGGCAGTTCGTGTTTCCCGGGAGATGCCGACGCCATCGCGTACCTCGGTGATAATTGGAGAGCGGCATACGGCGTCCGAGATTTGAAGCCTGGAGGCGAGCGCCTTCTTCGTTCCCGGGATGACGGTGCCGAAGATGCGCTGAACGAGATCGAGCTCGTGCCAGAGCTCGGAGAGCTCACGTGGCACACCTGGAAGCTGCTCGGCCTGCGCGGCCGGCTTTGCGGAGTCGAGCGCCAACGATTTGGAGAGGGCTTCGGCACCGGCGCGAAGGACGCCTCTCAGGGAAGAGCCCGGTACGAAGGGTCGGCCGGCCGCATCCCGCATCACCGGCAAGTCACTCTCAACAAGATCTGCACGCTTGCCGGCGCCGATGTGGAGGCCAGTGCGGCATGTGAGTCGATAGTCGAAGAGCACGATCTCATCGACCACGGCATGATGCCGGAGGCGAAACTCAGTTGCGTCCATGAGGCGCTCCTCCTTTCGGCTTGGATGATGTTGAGCCTCTCTCGCCGGCACCCTCGAGATAGACATAGTGCCGTACCATGTAACCGAAGAAATTCTGAATGGCGGCCTTGCGCTCGTCCTCGGCAGGGAACTTCTCCTCGATCTTCTGGAGGACTTCGATGACCTGCTTGTGGATCGGGCGCCAGAATCCGCCCGTAGCTTTCCGGCCAGCCTGATAGCGGATGAAGTTCGCAAGGACGGGCACTTCGGATTCCTTCTGTGTGATCTGAACAAGGTTCCGCAACTGAGATGCCTGATTTCTCGGCACTTGGTTCCCGAGGATATTCTCGGCTCTGCCGACCAACCAGGATTTGCTTCCAACTTCAGGCTCAGCGCTCATCCTTCTTCTCCTTGGAAAAAATGGCTCGAACAGACCGAACCGGCCGCAGCCGCTGGCGCAGTCACGGCCCACTCCCCGGCGCAGCCGCGGGAGGAGCCGGTCAAGCAGCGGTGTCAGGCCCTGCCGTTGAATGCGATAGACGAAGACGCTTCCCGCTCCGACGGACGGGGCGAGGTCCTTGAGGGCACCCCCCTCGACGAGCTGGTTGTAGCCGCCGACCTGTCCCGGGTTAAGGAAGCGACGGAGTGGATGGATATCCTGTAAGCCAGGCTCCGCGAGCTCGGCCAGCGGATGCGCCGCCTCTGGGTGGGACGGTACGAAGTCCGATAGCGCAAGCAATGCGAGAACGGCTTGGCCGTGGTTTGCCGCGTCCTCCGGATGGGGGAGGCCGGCATGGCGGGCGAGGCGTACGGCTTCCTGGCGAACGAGGCCTGTGAGCTTCAGGACTCGCAGCTCCGCATTCTCGATGGTTTCTTCAGCCTCGAAGTGTACCTGCAGGAGGGCGCGCCCCATCCCATGGTTGCGACCCGCGCCGATCAGGATCGGCAGGTCCGCGGCCAAGGCAAGCAGCTCCGCGGCGGACTGATCCAGGTTTTCGACGCGGCAGACGAACGTGGTCCTGCGCGGTTTCTGGTGATTCTTCGGGGCTAGCCAGGGCTCGACCTGTTCGATGGTGAAGAGGCGGCCATCGGCTGCGGTGCCGGTGTGGCGGTCGATGGAGACCCGGGTGCGCAGGCGCCGGATAAGGCCCGGGTCGGGGCGAGCCGGGACAGGATCGAAGCGGGCATCGCCGTCGTCCGATCGGAGAAAGACGCCGTCGGGCTGCTCGTTGATCTGTTGGCGGGCGAGCCTCCGTGACAAGGATGTCCTTGATCTCTTCCTCGCCCCCTCGGCGTTTCCGCGCTGTAGCGGGATAGATCACGGGCTCCTCGTCCGGATCGAGAGTGGGGAGGGCGTCGCCGAAGCTCCCGGCCTTCATAAAAAGGCTCTGGAAGGCTGGGTCTTGGGGGGCGACCCCGTTGCGCAGGAGTGCCCAGGCGATGGCGCCGCGGACGGTTGCACCCGGGATGAAAGTGCGGCTACCGTGATGGTTGCCCTGCGGGCCGCCGTCTCCGAAATGGGCCGGCTCGGTCAGCGTGAGAAGCAACCGTACCCGCGTGGCGGCTGACGGGTCCCCTAGGAAACCTGAAGGAGGCGCATTCTCTTCCTGCTTGTCCTCTGGCTGTTTCCCGGTCTCGTCGATCCAGCGGATCGAGACGAAGCCGCCGCCCTTGGCCTTGCCGGCGCCGATCGAGTCCGTGCTCTCGACCGCGGCTTGCAAGCTGTCTCGATCTTCTTTAGAGACCTGCTTGTTGAGATCGAGATCGGCAGTGAAAACGAGCGGCTCGGCCGAGGTTTCAACCAGCTCGCGGAAGAAGAGCTTCTGCTCCTCGGCAGTCGAGGTGAAATCATTGATCTCGAGCCCAGGCCGTACGCCCAGCGCCTGGGCGGCACTCTTGGGATCTTTCGGCAGGGCATCCGAAAAGCGGAGGCTTCCCTCCCTGGCGCCGTTTCTTGCACCCTTCTTGCCGGAGTAGCCGAAGAGACGGGCGATCGGAGTATCGAAGCCCTCGCGGGTTTCGCCTTCCACATCACGCGGATAGGGACCGATGTCCGGATGATTCGTGCCGGCCAGGAGTGATTCGAGCTGAAGGCGGACCGCACCGCGCAGGGCGGTGGCGGGGATGTAGGGCACCAGCTCGCCCTTCTCGTCGAAGCGCTGGGCCGTGGCGAGATCGACGCCGAGAGCCGCGGCTTGGCCTCCGGCGACGAGCAGATGCCCGTGAAGAGTGATTTCGAGCTTTGGCATCAGCGGCGCTCCTTCGCGTCTTCCAGCTTGCGGAGCTGATCGAGAAACGGCGCGAGCTGCAGGCCGTCCGGGATCCACGTGCCGGTCTTGCCGCCCTCCGCGGCGTCCACGAAAAATCTTTCGACGTCCTGAGGATCGGTCCACTTGTGATTGAAGGCGTCCATCCAGTCTTGAATGGTGGGGCCGGCGGGCTTGCGGGCGAGCTGATAGCGGAGATAGTTGAGGAACACCGCCTTGCCTTCTGCGGCGCCGCTCTGCAATCCGTAAAGCTGGGAATTGGCGATGGGCTTACGCACCACCTTGCCGTTCCCGTTGCGGGGTGCGCGGGCCTGGCGCATCCGGTTGAGGAGCTCCTGGAAACCGCGCTCCGTGTAGGGGCGGCAGGTACGCAGGAAGTCGGAGTCGGCGGTCTTGTACGCGAGCTCGCGGACCGCGCCGAGCTCATCGCTCAGTGGCGAAGAGTCCGTCAGGACCTCGAAGTCGAGCGAAGAGGTTACATCGGCTGTCTGCCGGGCGTAGAACATCGCCTTGGCGCGTTTCTGGAGGTCCTTCGCGAGCCGGTACTGATAGCGCACCGGGTAGCCCAGATCGCAGATCACCAGGCCGGTGCCCAGCGTCACGCGGGAAACTCCATGATGCTTCAGAACCGTCAGAAAATCGGGGATGCGCTGTGACGCAGCCTCGACCCACAGCGGCAGCTTTTCCGTGATGTGAACGGCCAGCGCGGCGGGAAGGATCCAGATCGCCTCGTCACCGCCGCCGAGATAGCTGAGGAGAGGAAAGCCTCCTGGCACCGGGACCAGCCGCTGCACCTCTTCCTTTACCTGCCCCCTCGTCATGGCGAAAGCGTCGCGGACCGAATGGCTCAGGAAGCGCAGGTCGGACAGAGATTCGAGGCGACCGAAGAGCGCGCCCATCGAGTTGCCGTCGGCGTAGACGAAGCCGAGATAGCGCGTCTTGGCGCCTTCCGATCCGAGGGCCTTCTGGTACTTTTCCGCCAGCTCGTCGAAAGACCACCCCTCGATGAGCTCCTTGCCCACACCCCACCGGACCCAACAAGGCTCGCAGATACGCCCGACCTCATCCCGATAGAACTTGATCGGAATGGAGTCGGCTTTCCGGTCCCGGCAGGAGGCACAGCGCTCGCTCTCGGCGTGCACGGGAGAGCGGAAGTCGGACCGGCCATCCTTCTTCTCTCGGACCAGATCGCGCAAGCGCGAGAGGACCGCCTGCGTGCCCGAGACAAGGCGGGCTCCGTTGTCCGCCTCTCCTCGCGGTGTCGTCGCGATGAAATCGTGAGGCGAGATCTCCAGCCAGCCCGTGGTGACCGTCAGGGCGCCATCGGTCTTCGTGCGGAAGCGCTCCTCGATCTCGGAGCAGATCCGTTCGCCGTCTCCTCTCAGGACCAGCAGGATGCCCTCGCCGCCGCCGGAATAGATCGTGCTGTCCCGATACTCGTCGCCGATCGACTGGTTGAGATCGTCAAGGATTTTGGAGGCTCCGGCAATGACCGGTGGCCGGCTCGACTCGAAGACATAGTCGCTGATCCGGTCTGTGTCGAAGAGCACCAGATCGAAAGGCTTGCCGGAGCCGCAGGCCTTCTCGGTGATGCGGCGCACCTCTTCGCGATTGCCCTGGCCGGCGGCGACCGCTTCGAGGAGCGCGGGCGGGACCTCACCATCGCTGAAGTGAGGCGATAGTGCCCGCTTGGCCACATCCGCCACATGGCGGCTGCTGGATTCTCTGGTTTCGGATTTCTCGTGATTCATGCCGCTGCCTCGATCCTCATCTTCCCCAGCCCGAACGTGGTCCCCTTGCCGACATGGATCACCTCGGCGGTGCGCAGCAGGGATGTAAAAGGTGAGAGGTCGCCGTCGAGCGTCAGGGTGCCCACGACGCCGCCGAGCTTCATGCGGGTCTGCTGGCGCTGGCTCCAGCGCTCCCAGTCGTGCCAGCGGAGGCTGGCGGCGGTGGCCTGGACGGCGTCGGCCTTCCGGAGCAGGGGCTGGAAGCTCCAGTCGACCGGCGCGCCGGGGACGTGGGTGTGGGCGAGCTCCAGCGTGCGCCGCAGCATGTGAAAGGCGAGGTCCCGGAATCGGAATCGATCGGCGAGCTGGTCGCGGATCTTGATGCGCAGGGGTGTGACGAAACGGAGGGTGACCGGCCCGTCCGGGAGCGGAGCGTCCTGGAGGGCCGGCGATTCCCGCATTTCGATGTGATCGAGCCGGAAGCGGGCACGGCCGGCGCCGAGCCCCGACTGCGCCATGCGGCGGATCGCCAGAACGGCGTACGCCTGGAGGTCCACGGCCTGGCCGAAGAGCAGCAGGTCGAAGCGCAAGGGCTCGCCGGGCTCCAGCCGGCCCGCTCCGCCTTTGGGCTCGAAGAGATAGGGACGGACCGCCTGATCGATCCCGCGCAGGAACGGCGGCGGCTCGCCTTCGACGAACGATTCGAAAATCCGCGTGTAGATGCAGGGCCGGCGCAACGTGCAGGTCTCGCACGCCTGCGCCGGCCCCATGGAACAGACCGACCGGCGCAGAGCGTGCCCAAAGGCGCCGCGCAGCATCGAGCCGTGGAAGGCAGGGAGCGTCGCCGGCTCCTCCGCCCGGAGGGTCACCTCCAGGCGGAGATGGGGGATGGTGGGAAGGGGAGAGGTGGGCTGGAGTCCTTGCATGGTCTCGATCTCAGTCCTTTCCGGCCGTCCCGCCTCCGCGGGAGCCGAGCCATCTATTCCCTACGACACGGACTGTCCGGAATTTGTTGGACGGCCCGGTCAAAGTGGTTGGCAGCGGCCCCTGGGAGCGCGGGCGTCCCGCCCGCTGGCGGCTCGATATGACGGCTCGGCTCCGGGCGGGCGAGACGCCCGCGCTCCCAGGGGGGCTGCTTTCAGTCCTCCGTTTCAGGTTGGATCGGCTTTGTGCGACCGGTCTTGACGGTTCCACCTGTCTGTGGCCCGCCGGGGTTTTCCTCACCGATACGCACCACGTCCTCTTCCGGTTGGATCGGCTCGTCGCGGCCCACTTTGGGTCCCCCACCGGTCTGTTCATCAATGGGCTCAGGGTCGGCGAGGAAGGGGCCTGTCGAGAGGATGGGATGGGTCGGCATGGGGGGCTCCTTTCGATCCCTCCGGCCCGGCAGGGGCCGGTGGTTTCTGCTTCTACCTGCTCCGACACGGGTTGCCGGAGATTTGTTGGACGGTCTTTATTGCCAATCGCCCTGGAGGGAGAAGCCGGCCCAGAAGTAGGGGGCGTGCCACTGCGGTTCGTTGCGGATGGAAAGCTGGGCAGCCCGCAGCGCGGCGGCGGGCGGCAGGCCGTCGCCGAGGAGGTGGCGGTAGAAGCGGGCCATGAGCTCGGCCGTGGCGCGGTCGCGGACCTTCCAGGTGCTCACGACGACGCGGCGGGCTCCGGCGCGGAAAAAGGCATGAGTGAGGCCGACCAGGCCTTCGCCCCGCATCTCGCGGCCGAGGCCGGTCTGGCAGGCGCTCAGGACCACCGTCTCGGCGGGGAGGTCCAACGCCGCGACGTCCGGCGCAGAGAGGAATCCGTCAAGGCGTTTTCCTTTCTCATCGAACAGCGAGAGGACGATGCCCGAGCGTTCGGGCAGGACCGGGTGCAGCAGGCCGTGGGTCGCGAAATGGAGGATGCGATAGCGCCGCAGGCCGCCGGCCAGGACGAGGTCCCGGCTTGCGGCGGGTCCGAGGGCCAGGAGTGCCTGTCCGCGAGGGATGAGGCGGACGATGTCTTCGGCCTCGGTCGCGGTGTAGGGCAGGCGTTCGAGGGCTGGCCCCTCACCCCCTGGCCCCCTCTCCCATCGCCCCCCCTTCCCCCGGGAGAGGGGGAACTGGAGGCGTTCGTCCGTCGGCGAGAAGATTGGATCGGCCAGGATGGCGGCCAGCTCCGGTGCGGGGGGCCGTCCGGCGAAGCGGCGGCGCTGTGCCTGGAGCACCGTGGCGGAGGGGACCATTACGATCTCGTGATCGGCCAGGAGCGGCTCGCCGGTGCTCCCAGGCAGGGCGGCGAAGGGGACGAGGTGCAGGGCTCCGTCGGCGAGGATCACGAGGCGTTGCCGGCCGGCCAGGCGCTCGCCGAGGGGCGCGAGGATGGCGTCCGCAAGCTCCTGCGCTGCTCGCGTGGCGGTGCCCTGGCCAGCGACTTCGTGGCTGTGGGGCATGGCGTGGATCACCCGGCGGGCGAGCTTTTCGATGCGCTCTCTCCCGGCGAGGGTATGGGAGGCCACGGTCTTGCGGTGGACGGTCCAGGCGAAGCTCGCGGGCTCGGCCAGGAGATAGACGACGAGGAGGGTGCCGTCGTCGGCCAGGGCCTGGATCTCGTTGGCGGTCAGGGCCCTCACCCCCCTGGCCCCCCTCTCCCATCCGCACTCCCTGGCCACCGGGAGAGGGGGGAAGCGAAACTGCGGAAAAGGCTTTTGGGTGGGGGCTCCCCTCTCCCGGAGGTCGGGAGTGCGGTTGGGAGAGGGGTCGGGGGTGAGGGTTTCCCGGGCTCGCGACGCGCTTTCGACACACTCTCTGTTTTCCTCCCGGATGTCCTCCAGGAGATTGCGGGCGCGGGCGCGCTCCGCGACCTCCAGTGCTTCGCGGGTGCGGTCGAGCTGCATCAGGAGGGTTGCCAGCTCTTCGTAGGCGCCGATGCGGGTCGCCAGGAAATTGCCGCGGCTCATGGGGCCGCGGAGGCCGGTGCGCAGGCTCTCGACGAGGCGGATGGCGGTTTCGGCCTGCTTGCGCGCCGGGCCGAAACGGCCCAGGCGCCGTTCGGCTCGGCCGAGGCTGACGCGGGCGGAAATCACGGCGTTGGGATCGCCGCTCGCGGTCAGGAAGTCGGCGGCCCTCTGCAGGCGCTGCCGGCCGCGCTCGACGGCGCCCGTCTCGAGGTCGAGCTCTCCGAGGTTGGCCAGGATATGCCCCTCGTGGAGCCGGCTTCCCGCGGCGCGGCTCATAGCCAGGGCTCGCGCATAGGACGCGGCGGCTTCGTCGTAGCGGTGGAGCGCTCGCAGCGCCGATCCGCGGCGGTCCCAGGCGCCCGCCTGGCGCAGGCGGTCCCCCGCGCGCTCGGCCAGCGCGATGGCATCGCGGTAGTGGTCCAGGGCCAGCTCCGGATGGCCGGCCCAATATTGTGACCAGCCGAGCTCGATCAGGACCGAGGCCCGCTTGCGCAGGTCTTTTTCGCCTGCGCGGAGGCGGAGGGCCTCCTGGAGGAAGCCCAGGGCCTCGTCGTCCTGTCCGATCAGGGTGTGGAGGCTTCCCAGGTTTTCCAGGGTCGCCGCTTCGGACGACTTCGCCTGGAGAGGACGCCAGAGGGCGAGAGCCGCCTCGAAGTGATTGAGTGCGCCCTGGAGGTCGCCGGTGCCCTTGAAGAGCAGGCCGATGTTGTTGAGCGTCGAGGCCTCGTCCCGGCGGAGCCCCGCGGCGCGAAAAAGGTGCAGCGCGCGTTGGTACGCGGCCAGCGCCGGCTCGGGGTCGCCGAGGAGCCTCCAGGCGGCGCCGAGGTCGTTGAGAGCGTGGGCCTCGCCGGGACGGTCGCCCAGGGCGCGGAACCGCGCCGCGGCCTGTTCCAGGACCGCCGCCGCCTGCCGCAGCTCGGCGGCTTCGAGGAGGGCTTCGCCGAGGTGCCATTGCGCCTCGGCCGCCTGCCGTCGCTCGCCGCAAGCCTCAAGGAGAGGCAGCGCCTTGCGGTAGTCGATTCCCGCGCGGTCCAGGTCGCCCTCCAGCCGGCGCCGCTCGGCGCGGGCGAACGCGGTGGCGGCGGCGGCCCGCACCCGGTCCCCCTGGGTGGCCGGCCGGACCTCGCGGACGACCAGGGCGAAATCGCCTCGTGCCTCGGGGTGGAGCGGCTCGACGATCAACAAGTGCTCGCCGGAGACCGGGGTGACCGCGAGGACCGGCTCGGCGCGCTCGGTGCCGTTGGGGCTGTCCACCTCGTAGAGGAGACGGCCGGCGGGATCGCGCAATAGGACGACCACGTCCACGCCGCGCTGCTCGATGTCCAGGCGGAGGAAACGATCGGCGGGAAGCTGAAATTGGAAGAGATAAGGGCCGCGGCCGGTGAGGGTCCGGGGGTGGACGGCGCCGGGGGTGAGGTTGACCGTTTCAGCGGGCGGGTGGCCGCAGGAGAGGAGGAGGAGGAGGGCGGCAGCGGAGGTCCTCACCCCCTGTCCCCCTCTCCCGTCTCCCTCCCGCCCTTTCCCCGGGAGAGGGGGGACGCGGTTGAGGCACCTGAGGCACGGTCGGGGTCCTGCGCCTCGAAACGTGCTGACATCGGGCTCGCCACGAACGCCTCCGCTACGTCCCCCCTCTCCCGGCGGGGGGTGGAAGGGAGATGGGAGAGGGGGCCAGGGGGTGAGGTCACCGGCTTGCCGGTCCCTCCTGGAGACGCAGCTCATAGGTGGCGACCGGCTTCCTGCGCTTCCCCTCCTGGCCGAAGAGGAGGATGCCATAGGTCCCCGGCTGCAGAGCGCCCCGCTGGAAGGAGAGGTGAAAAGTCCCCAGAGGCGTGGGGTGGAGGCCCGTTCGGGACCAGACGGGGGAGCCTTGCGCGTCCACGATCCGGGCTTCGTAGTTAGCGAAGCCGCCTTCCTCTGGCGCACCCAGGATCAGCACCAGCTCTTCGGCCGGCATCTCCACCGCGGCGGCCGGCGAGCGGTCGCCGCCTTCTTTTTCCGGGGTGAGCTCGACGATGTCGATGTTGACGGCCGAGCCGGGGCGGTCGTGCGAGGCCCGCCCGGTCAGGAAGCCGCCGGCCCAGCCGGCCGCCAGGGCCAGCACGGCTGCTGCCGCCAGCCGCGGAGCGAAGAGCCGCCGGCGCCGGCCTTCGGTTTTTCCCCCCCTCTCCCGGTCGGTGGGAGTGCGATGGGAGAGGGGGGCAGGGGGGTGAGGGGCCGGCGGGAGCGCCGCCACGCGCTGGCGGAACGCCTGCCAACGCACGTCGAGGTCCTCGTCGGTCAGCTCCGGCGTGCCGGGCGCCGGCTCCACGGCGGGGAAGGCGGCGAGGTCGGCCAGGGCGCGGGCGGCGTCGGGGTGGACGGCGATCCGGGCCTCCATCCGTTCCCTGCCGCCCGGGTCCAGCCGGCCGTCCCGATAGGCGAGCAGCTCCTCCGGGGTCGGGGGCTCTCCCAGCTCCTCACGCTTCGCAGCCATGATGGCCTTGAGCGCCTTGGCGAAGTCTTCCTGTCCGCCCACGCGGGTCCCTCAGAATGTGGCGTCCTGGAAATACTCCTCCAGGACGGGCCTGAGGCGTTTTCGCGCCTCGAAGAGCTGAGAGCGTACACTGTTGAGGCCGATCCCCGTGACCTCGGCGATCTCCTGGTATTCGAGGTCTCCGTAGAGGCGCAGCTCGGTACATGTGCGCATCCCCGGCGGCAGGGTGTCGATCGCTTGCCGCAGCACCCGTGTCCGCTCTTCCGCCAGGACCAGCTCTTCGGGGCCGGGGGCTTTGCCGGCCGGGAGCTGCGGACCGTCGTCGGCTTCCGGCTCCTGGGTGGTCAGGCGCGCACCTCTCTTGACCGCGAGCTGATCGCGGACGGTGTTGTTCCAGACGTTTTCCGCGATGCGCAGGAGCCATGCCTCGAAATTCGCTTCGCAACGGTATTGCAGGATGTTCTGCAGGGCGCGGATCAACGTGACCTGGGTGAGGTCGTCGGCCTCCTGGCGCAGGACGGGGCGATTGGAAAAGAAGTTGTAGAGCGGCCGGTAGAAGCGCCGGAAGACGGCCGCGAAGGCGTCGGGGCCGGCCCCGGCCTGGAGGGCCCGGATGGCTGCTCGGATCTTCTCGTCCTCGGTACAGGCTGTGTTCGGCGGCATGCCGGAGGTAGCTTTCCACAGAAGCCTCCCTTCCGCCAGAGAGAGACCTCACCCCCTGGCCCCCTCTCCCATCTTCCGCCCATCCCCCGCCGGGAGAGGGGGAACGTTGATCGGGCCTCGGCGCATTACCAGTCGTCGCCTGGAATCTGAGAGGCTTCGCCGGGTGGTGGCAGCTCGATGGATTGTTGATACCGCCCGAACGAATCCTCCGCACGGAAGGCAAATTCGTAGAGGACGACTCTCCCCAGCGAGGACGCGAGCTGTCCCAGGTAGAAGACGAGAGCATTGGGAGCGGCGCAGAAGAGGTGGGTGCGGCCCTTGCGTTCGTGAGGCTTCCTGGGCCGCAGGCGGGGGAGGAGCGCTTGGGCGAGGCCCAAGGCGTGCGCTCCGCCGCGTACCGAGTGGGGACCGGGCTCGGGAGCAACCGTTGCGTCCACGATCCGCCCGATCGAGAGGCTCTTGCGCTGGACGAAGTCCTGCACGTGGCCGGCCACGTCCGGCTGGCTCGCCGAGAGGGCCAGGGCCACATCCGGAGCCTCGGGGTCGAGCTCGATGTCAGGCCGGTCGAGCCAGAGAGAGCCGTCCGGCTCCGTGCCGTCCTTGGGATGCCAATCGAGCACCCCTTCTCCCGAGATGCGTTGTGATACCCGCACATCGAGGCCGCTCTTGGGCTCCAGGACCCAGCCGGCAGCAAAAGCGATCGAGGAATGAGCGGCGAAATCGAGCAGCAGGGGCCGGTGCGGATCGATCCATCTCAGGAGGAATGCTCGCAGCTCCGGGAAGATCTTCTCCTGCCAGTCTTCCTTCCGCTTGATATAGCGGCCGTCGAAATAGCCGGCCAGCTCGAGGACCGCCTCGTTACGTGCCTTCATGTCGCCGCCGAATCCATCGAAGCTCCGCACTCCCAGGCGGATCATCTCGGTTTTCTCACGGTGCACGAGTCCGTTGTCGGAGCGCGCCGCTCCCAGGGCGAAGAGCCTGCCGTGCGGTGCGGCGAGGAAGAGGACCGGCGTCGCCCATTCGGCACTCGTCCGGTAGAGCTGCAACCGTGCCTCGGTGAGGGCCTCGTCGACCGGGTCCCCCTTGGCGATGCGGCGGTAGAAGGTCTCGCTGAAGGCAATGGCGGCCGTGTCGGAGATGGTGTACTGGTTCGCCACCACGGCGGGCACCCGGGTGCGTTCCAGGACGACCGGGGCCAGGCCGTGGTTGAGCGAGGGGCCTCGCCGGCTGGCATACCGCGCGGTCTTGCAGGCGTTGAGCACCACGAGGCGCAAGCTGGGAAGCTCCTTCAGATAGGTGGCGAACGGCTCTCCGCTGACCTGGTCCTTGCCCGCGCCCTCCTGCGCGAAGATGACTGCGCCGTTGCCGGACTCGGGATCGTAACCGCCGTGGCCCATGAAGTGGAGGACGTGGATCTTGTCGTCCTTGAGGGCTTCGCGGAGAGCGTTCGGGTCAGCCGTCGCGAGCCGGACCAGCTTCACCTTGCCGGACTCTTCGAGAGGCTTGAGCGCCGCGGCCATCCGCTCGATCTCCTGCTCCAGGTCGAGGCCCATGTCGCTGGAGGCTGAGGCGACGACGAGGACGCGCAGGGGTCCTGCCACTTCGAGAGTCCCCTGGGGCCGGGGAACGGCGATGTCTCGCACCACGGGCGTGCACGGGTCTGTCGCCAGGAGCTCGCAGGAGGCGGGGTCGCACAGCCATTCCCAAGGGAGGGCAGCCAGGTAGCCGGCCTCCGTATCCTTGAGCTGGAATTTGAGCCGGAGCCGCAGCCCGGTGTTCTTGTCGCTCAGGAGCGTGGCCCGGCATTTCTGGTAGAGCTCGGCCACGCCGTCGCGAAAAAGAGCGGTGTGAAGCTGCTGCCCCATCTGGCGGGCCAGGGCTTTCGGCGAGGGTTTCTCCGGCGCCTCCTTGCCCGACCCGTCGAAGAGCCCGTGCAGGGTCTTCAGATCCTCCTGGGAGAGGGGAGGAGGGAAAAACACCCGGGGGTTGCCGCCGAGCGGCGCGTCGATCACCCTGGCCTCGAATCGCCCCCCCTCGGCCGAGCGTACATCGATCGTGAAGTCCTGATATTCCATCCTGTGCACCTCCTGTCCTGAATGACACGGTTCAGGTGCGGCGTGTTGGACGCGGATTCAAAAAAGGCGAAACCACCCGCCGGTGGGACGGGATTGAGCCGTTGTGGTTGCGGGGAGGTTGGAGACGCCCTGGCCGCAGTGGTAGCGGTGAGGGTAGTGGTCGTGGACTAGGGCGTCTCTACGGCCTTGGTGGCAGGATCTACCGCCTTTTGACCCGCATGTTCCGCTTGCCGCCGCCCATGGTCAGGCGGGGGGACATCTCGACGTAGGGATCGACGCCGGGGACGGTGCAGCGGGGGAGGGGCTCTCCCAGGGTCTGCTCGATGTCTTTCACCCTTGGCTTGTCCATCCAGGAGGCGATCGTGGAGACGATGCCGTGCGCACTGCCGCGGGCGGTGCGGCCGGCGCGGTGGATGTAGTCCTCGACCGTCTCGGGCATGTCGAAGTTGATGATGTGCCGTACTCGCGGCACGTCGATCCCGCGGGCCGCGATGTCGGTCGCCACCAGGATGCGGTGCTCGCCGTCCCGGAAGCCGTCGAGGGCCAGGGTGCGCTCGCCCTGCGAAAGATTGGAGTGAATGCGCTCGACCGGATGGCCTTCCTTTTCCAGGACTCCGGTCAGCCACTCGGCGTCGACCTTGCGGCGGATGAAGACCAGGGTGCTCCCGAGCTCCTGGTGCAGGAGGGCGAGGAGGCAGGCCTTCTTGTCGTCCGGGCCCACCATGTAGACGCGGTGGCTGATCCCGGAGGCGGCGCCCCCTTCGGGCAGGATGTCGATGCGCTGCGGGCTGACCATGTACTGCTGGGCCAGTCGCTCGACCGGGTCCGGCATGGTGGCCGAGAACATCAGGGTCTGGCGCTCGCGGGGGAGCGCGCGCAGGACGCGCATCACCTGCGGCAGGAACCCCATGTCGAGCATGTGGTCCGCCTCGTCGAGCACCAGGTAGTGCACGCGGTCGAGCCGCAGCGTGCCGCGCTCGTAATGGTCGAGCAGGCGGCCGGGCGTGGCCACGACGATGTCGGGACGCAACTGGAGGCCGCGGATCTGCGGGCCCATCTTGACGCCGCCGATCAGGCAGACGGTGCGCAGTTGCTGGTCCTCGCCGAAGACGTCGAGGAAGGCCTGGGTCTGGAGAGCGATCTCGCGGGTGGGGGAAAGGATCAGGGCGCGGACGCCGCCCCGGTTTTCGGCCAGTCGCTCGGCGAGAGGCAGGCAGAAGGCCGCGGTCTTGCCCGAGCCGGTCTCCGCCAGGCCGATCAGGTCACGGCCGGACAGGGCGACGGGGATCACGCGGGCCTGGATCGGCGTCGGATGGACGAAGCCGACGCGGTACACCGCCTCGAGGATCGGCGCGCTCAGCCCGAGGGTTTCGAAGTTCTGTTGAGTGGTCTCTACTGGATGTTGGGGAATTGCAAGAGGCTGCATGGATCTCGCTTGTAAGCAATGCCCGAAGGAGATCTGCCGTCCCGGCGCTCCCTTCCGAAAAACGCGGCGATCCTGGGCGAAAAAAGTAGCGGAATGGTGAGATGCCTCAAGCGGGAGCGGCAGCCAACCACGGCCGTATCGTACAAACGTTGACGGAGAGAGTCAAATTTCCGGGGCCCTCACCCCCCTGGCCCCCCTCTCCCATCCGCACTCACTCCCGCCCGGGAGAGGGGGGAAAGAAGGAGATCGAAAACAGGCTTGAACGATTTTCTCCCCTCTCCCGGTGGTTGGGGAGTGCGGATGGGAGAGGGGCCGGGGGTGAGGGCCCTCATCCCGCCAGCGCCACCTTCCCGTTCCCCCTCCCGGCCTCCTGGCGCAGGATCAGCTCCCGGCATTCGTCCGCCGGGATGGGGTGGCTGAAGTAGTAGCCCTGGACCTCGTCGCAGCCCTTCTCGTGCAGGAGACGCCACTGCGCTTCTTCCTCGACCCCTTCGGCCACGACCCGGATCTGGAGGCTGTGGGCGAGGGCGATGATCGCCGCCGGGATCTCGGCATGGACGTCCCCCCCGGCGTTCAGGGAGCGGACGAAGGACCCGTCGATCTTCAGCGTGTCGATCGGGAAGATCCGCAGGTACGACAGAGAGGAATACCCGGTACCGAAGTCGTCGATGGCGATGCGCAGGCCGAGGTCCTTGAGGGCGCGCAGCACTCCCAGGCTCACCTCGGCGTTCTGCATGGCCAGGGTCTCGGTGATTTCGAGCTTCCAGGAAGCTGGCGGCGAGGCCGGCCTCTTCCAGAGCGTTCTGCACCTGCACGATCAGGTCCCGCTGCTGGAAGGGGCGGGCCGAGAGGTTGACCGTGACCCGCACGTCCGCGCCGGCCTGGTGCCAGGAGCGGATCTCCCGGCAGGCGGTATGCAGCACCCAGAGGTCGATCGGCTTGCTCAGGCCCGCATGCTCGGCGATGGGCAGGAACTCGCCGGGCCGCATCAGGCCGCGTTGCGGATGGTGCCAGCGCAGCAGCGCCTCGACGGCTTCGATCCGTCCCGTCCGGCAGTCGAGGATCGGCTGGTAGTAGAGGCAGAGCTCTTCGTGGGCCAGGGCCCGGCGCAGGTCGTTCTCCAGGGACAGCCGTTCGAGGGCGTCGGCGTCCATGGTGGGCAGGTAGACCTGGAAGGCATCGCGCCCCCGCTGCTTGGCCTGGTACATGGCGATATCGGCCTTCTTGAGCAGCTCTTCGGACGCCTGATCGTCGCGCGGGAACAGGCTGATGCCGATGCTGCAGGTGACGACGATCTCGCGGTCGTGGAGGATGAGGGGGCGGCGGACCAGGTCGAGGATCTTTTCGGCCACGCGGACGGCGGCGCGCTCGTCCTCCACCGCAGGCAGTACCACGGCGAGCTCGTCACCGCCGAGCCGGGCCACGGTGTCGCCGTCCCGCAGCCCGATACGCAGGCGGGAGGCCACGATGCGCAGCAGCTCGTCGCCGGCGCTGTGGCCCAGCGAGTCGTTGATGGTCTTGAAACGGTCCAGGTCGAGGAACAGGACCGCGACGCTGCGGCGGTCGCGGTGGGCCAAGGCAAGGGCCAGCCGCAGGTGGTCCATGAAGAGGTTGCGGTTGGGCAGGCCGGTCAGGGTGTCGTGATAGGCGAGGTGCTCGATCTGCTCGGCCGCGGCCATGAGGTATCCGCGCTCCTCTTCGAGCAGCCAGATGACCATGCCCATCCCCATGACCGCCTGGAGGAGCAGGTCGAGCCCGCTCAGCAGGTTCATGTAGTCCATGGACCGATTCAGCCAGGCGTGGGCGACGAAGCCGCCGAAGTATTGGAGCTGGTCCAGACCGTAGAGGAGGAAGGCGCCGCCCATCAGCTTGCGCCCAAGCCCCGCCGTCCGCAGCCGGCCGCGCAGGATGCCCCAGGCCGCGGCACAGAAAGCCAGGCCGGACATCAGCACCCGGATGCCAAGCCGGGACATCAGACGCGCCGTACCGGAAAGGTCGGCGGTCGCCAGGACCGTGAGCGGGGCCAGCACGAGCAGCGCCCCGAGCACCCAGCGCGACACATGGCGCGGGACGGTCTTCCCGGTGGCCACCTCGTAGGTGCCGAAGAGCAGCCAGCAGATCTGCCCATAGCCGCCCAACAACGCCAGGGTCGAGAAGCCCAGCCGCACCGGCGACATGGCCGGCATCCCGCGCAGATAGAGCCCCGCCGCCGCGCAGAGCAGATAGACGGCGAACGCCCACCAGCTCCAGGCCCAGTGCCGCAGGTACTCCCGCCGGTAGTGCCGGTGGAACATCTGCAGCACCACAGCGATCAGCACCGCGCAGGCCGCCTGGCCGAGATATCCAGTCAGCGCCAGAGAAGTGCTGTCGCTCATTTGCCGGTGGAGTGTAACAGCTCGCGGAGCTTTTAAGACGTTAGGCCGTGCCCCCCCGAAGGAGTGCCCGAAAACCAGCCTGTTCGTAGTGGATGTCCGTGGTAAGAGCGTCGGTGATCCTGAGGTCGGTCATCACGATGAAGGATATGCATTACTTACCTGACAGGGACGCGCCCGCTCCCCCGGGTTGACACCCCAGGGTGTGAACCCTGGGCGCGGCGCGAGCACCCGCCCGTCCGGCTCCGTCGCCTCGATCGCCCCCGTCCCGGCTCCCTCTCGCCGGGAAACCCCGGTGATAGACTTTCCGCCCCGGGCGACCCGGGCATCTTTCGAGAGCACTTATGAATTTTTTGATCTCCAGATCTTTTGTCACCACCCTCTGCCTCTTCGCCATTTCCCTCGCCGCACCGCTGCCGGGCATTGCACAACGGAATGCCAAGAAGGACGACAAGACCGCCGAAGCTACCGAAGGAATCGCCGGCAAGACTGCCGGGATGGAAAAGAAGGAAGGCCTTCTCACGTTCTATGTCGACCGCCAGAAGGCCGGCAAGGTCTGGCTGGAGGTGCCGCCGGCCTCCGGACCAGGGTGGGGAGGTGGGGAGCTACATCTATTCCGAAGGCGCTGCTGACCGGCCTGGGCTCGAACCCGGTGGGGCTCGACCGCGGCCAGCTCGGCGACACCCGGATGGTGACCCTGCGCCGGCTCGGCGGCCGGGTGCTCGTCGAGCAGCCGAACCTGGGTTCCGCGCGCTTTCCGAGGACGCCGACGAGCATCCGGACGGTGCGCGAGTCGTTCGCCACGTCGGTCCTGTGGGCCGGCGACGATCGACGGCGACGGAGCCGGACGGGCGGGCGCTGGTCGACTTCACCAGCTTCCTCGTGCGTGACGCCCACGACTCGTGGCCGACGGCTCAAGGCGGGCCGAGCAGGGCAACTGGTCGCTCGACGCCGAGCGGAGCGTCCTGGACCTCGAGAACTGCCTGGCCTTCCCCGAAAACCTGGAATTCGAGGCGCTGCTGACCTAGCAGTCGGCCGAGCCGGGCCCGCTGGTGCGCGACACGGCCCCCACGCCCAGCGCAGTCACCCTGGTCCAGCACCATTCGCTGCTGCGTCTGCCCGACGCCGGCTATGAGCCCCGGCCGTTCGATCCGCGCGCCGGCTCGTTTTCGGTCGACTTCATGAACTATGCGGCGCCGCTCGCCGCGCCGATCGATACGCGCTGGATCGTCCGCCACCGGCTGGAGAAGATCGATCCTACGGCCGAGCGCGTCGCGGGTCAAGAAGCCGATCGTCTACTATGTCGATTCCGGCGCCCCCGAGCCGGTGCGCAGCGCACTGCTCGAAGGGGCGGGCTGGTGGCGGGAGGCCTTCGAGAAGGCCGGGTTCATCGATGCCTACCGCGTGAAGCTGCTGCCGCCGGGCGTCCACCCGCTGGACGCCCGCTACAACGTCGTCCAGTGGGTGCACCGCTCGACCCGCGGCTGGTCCTACGGCGGCGGGCTGATCGATCCGCGCACGGGCGAGATCCATGAACGGGCACGTGACGCTCGGCTCTCTCCGCGTGCGGCAGGACCGCCTGATCTTCGAGGGGCTGGCGGGCACGGAGAAGACCGGCACCGGCGCTGCCGACGATCCTGTCCTGCTGGCGCTGGCGCGCATCCGCCAGCTCGCCGCTCATGAGGTCGGGCACGCCTGGGGCTCACCCACAACTTCGCCGCCAGCACCTATGGCCGCGCCTCGGTGATGGACTATCCGCATCCGCTGATCGGCGTCACGCCCGACGGCAATCTCGACTTCTCGTCCGCCTACGCGACCGGCGTGGGGGCGTGGGACGTGTTCGCGATCCGCTACGCCTACACGCGAGTTCCCGCCGGGGACGAACGTGCCGGCGGCGCTCGACGCGATGGTGCAGGACGCCCTGCGTGGCGGCCTGCTGTTCCTGACCGACGAGGACGCCCGGGCCCGCGGGCGGCGCAGACCCGCGCGCCGCACTGTGGGACAACGGCTCCGATGCGGTCGAGGCGCTGCGCCACGCCCTCGCGGTGCGGCGGATCGGCCTCTCGCGCTTCGGCGAGCACAACATCGCCGCCGGCCGGCCGCTGGCCCTGCTCCAGGAGGTCCTGGTGCCGCTCTATTTCCATCACCGCTACCAGCTCGACGCGGCGCTCAAGGCCGTGGGCGGCATGCAGTACACCTACGCCCTGCGCGGCGACGGCCAGCCGCCGGCGCAGCCGATCGGCGCCGAGAAGCAGCGGCAGGCCCTGGCGGCGATCCTGGACACTCTGTCGCCCGAGACGCTCGACCTCCCCGAGCCGGTCCTGGCTCTGCTGCTGCCGCGGCCCGCCGGGTACGAGCCCAACGAGGAGCTGTTCCAGCGGGGCGGCCGATCCGGTGTTCGACCCGCTGGCCGCCGCGTCCGCCGCAGCCGACATGGCGGTCCAGGGGCTGCTGCGTCCCGAACGGGCCGCCCGCCTGGTGGACTTCCACCGCCGCGACCCGAAGCTCCCGGGCCTGGAGGACGTGCTCGGCGGGATGGTGGAGAAGGCCTTCGGCGGTGGCGCGCCGCAGGCCCGCCAAGCCGAGCTGCGCCGGGTCGTGCAGTGGGTCGTGGTGCGGCGGATGATCGGCCTGTCGGCCAATCCGGAGGCCTCGCCCGGCGTCCGCGCACGGGTCGACGCCGAGCTGCGCGCCCTGCGCCAGCGGCTCACGGCAGGGGCCAAGGGAGGGATGGACGACCCCGAAGCGGCGCAGCGGGCGTTCCTGGCGGACGAGATCGGGCGCTACCTCGACCGGCCGGAGACGAAGACCGAAGAGCGTCCCCAGCCGCCTCCGCCGCCCCCGGGCCAGCCCATCGGCTCCGCGCCCATGGGGCTCCCCGCGGCGCTACCCCAAGGGCTGAGCGGCTGCTCATGGGAGGGGTGAGGGTGATGCTCGTCGGGCGACTCGGGCTGGTGCTGCTGACCCTGGGCTCCTGCCAGCCCGCCGCGCCGTCTTCCGACACCGCCGCCACCGCACCTGTGAAGAGACCCGAGCGTCTGAAGGTCAAGGTCCTCGCGTCCGTGCACCACGATCCGGCGGCCTACACCCAGGGGCTGGCCTGGCACGACGGGAAGCTCTACGAGAGCACGGGGCAGTACGGCTCCTCCAGCCTGCGGCAGGTCCATCCGACAACGGGCGAGGTGCTCCGCTTCCTGCCGCTTCCGCAGAGCACTTTCGCCGAAGGGCTGGCCCTGGTCGGCGACCGGCTGATCCAGCTCACCTGGCAGGAGGAGACCGCTTTCGTCTGGAGCGCCTCCGACTTCAAGCCGCGGGGGCAGCTCCAATACAGCGGAGAGGGCTGGGGCCTCTGCTGGGACGGCAGCCGGCTCGTGATGAGCGACGGCACCGATCACCTGACCTTCCGCGATCCCCAGACCTTCGCCTCGGTCGGCGGCGTCGACGTCACCCTGGAGGGCCGGCCCCTCCTGGAGATCAACGAGCTGGAGTGCGTGGACGGCGCGGTCTGGGCCAACGTCTGGAAGACTGACCAGATCGTGCGCATCGATCCCGCGACCGGAGTGGTCACGGCCGTAGTCGACGCCTCGGGCCTGCTCACGTGGCAGGAGGCGGCCCGGGCCGAGGTCCTGAACGGCATTGCCTGGAAGCCCGAGACGAAAACGTTCCTGATCACCGGCAAGAACTGGCCGAAACTATTCGAGGCCACATTCGTTCCTGTAGAGACGCCCTAGTCCGTGACCACGGACCTCTCCGTCTCCACCGCCGTCAGGGCGTCTTTCTTTCCGATCATCCACACCGTATCCGAAAGGGAAAACCCATGAGCGACAATACCTGGTACATAGCCGTCGGCGGGCAGCAGCAGGGCCCGATGAGCCGGGAGGACGTGATCGCCGGCATCCAGAGCGGCCGTTTCGGACGGGATGCCCACATCTTCTCGACGGGCATGGCCAACTGGGTGCCCATCCACAGCCATCCGGACTTCGCGGTCGCCTTCGGCGGGACGGGCGTAGGGGCGCCGCCTCCGCCTCCGCCGCGGGGTTTTGCTGCGCACGAGATCGACTTCGAGCTGTTCGGCGAGGACATGCAGTACGTCGAGATCACCCTCGACCCGGGCGAGGCCTGCGTGGCCGAGGCGGGCGCCTTCCTTTACATGGACCCGGGCATCCAGATGGAAACCGTCTTCGGCGACGGCTCGGGGCAGCAGGGCGGCGGCTTCATGGACAAGCTGCTCTCGGCCGGCAAGCGGGTGATCACCGGCGAGTCGCTGTTCATGACGGTCTTCGGCAATGCCGCCGGGACCCGGCAGAAGGTGGCCTTCGCCGCGCCCTACCCGGGCAAGATCATCCCGCTCGACCTGCGGCAGCACGGCGGCCGGATCCTCTGCGAGAAGGACGCCTTCCTCTGCGCGGCCAAGGGGATCTCGGTAGGGATCGCGTTCAATCGCAGGCTGGGCGCCGGCCTGTTCGGCGGCGAGGGGTTCATCCTCCAGAAGCTCGAGGGGGACGGGCTCGCCTTCGTCCACTCGGGCGGCACGATCCTGTCGCGCGAGCTGGTGGCCGGCGAGGCGTTGCGGGTCGACACCGGCTGCCTGGTGGCCTTCGAGAGCACGGTGGGCTACGACATCCAGATGGTGAAGGGGATCAAGACCATGTTCTTCGGCGGCGAGGGGCTGTTCTTCGCGACCCTCACCGGCCCCGGGAGGATCTGGCTGCAGTCGCTCCCCTTCAGCCGGCTGGCGAAGCGGGTGCTGTCGGCCATCCCGGTGCGCGGCAAGGGCCGCGTGGGCGAGGGCACGATCCTGGGAGACCTGGGCGAGATGGTGATGGGGGATTAGGCCCCCTCCCCGACCCTCCCCCGTGCGGGGGAGGGTCGGGGAGGGGGTCTACCCCACCGGCGCTTCGATCTTCAGCATGCGGGCCCAGGCGTTGCGGAGGTTCTCGGGGAGGTCGAGGTCGTTGAAGATCTCCTTGACCTCCTCGCGGCTGGTGTAGGTCCAGATGTCGTCCCACTGGGCGTAGCGCAGGAGATGGGAGATCACCCAGGCGCGTTGCTCGGCACTGCCCTGCCGCAAGATCCGGCGGACCTCCTCCGCCGTGACCGGCTGGTCGGGGAAGAAGTAGAGGGTCTCGGAGGAGCGGTCGCCGTTGCGCGGTCTGCCGGAGCCTTGCATGCCTCAGAGTATAGCCGGTCTATCCTGGCTGGGAGCGCTACTTGACCGCGCTCCCGGGGTTGGATACATTTCTTTCCGCTCGATTCGTCGGGCGGGCATAACTCAGTTGGTAGAGTGCAAGCTTCCCAAGCTTGATGTCGCGGGTTCGAGTCCCGTTGCCCGCTCCAATAGCGCGTTTCTCCCGGGCGGTACGGGCACTGGGCTCGGCCGCCCTTCATACGTCAGGGGTCTATGCCGATTTTTTCTCGTCGCGACAACGCTCCTTCGTCCGCCCCGGCCGGCTCTCCGGACGCATCGTCATCCCATTCTTCGTCCGCGGCCCAGAGGCGGCGGCTCACCCACATCGCGCCCGGCACACGGATCGAGGGCCGGCTCTCGGGTCCTACCGAGCTCCTGATCGAGGGCGAGGTGGAGGGTGAGATCGGGATCGACGCCTCCGTGATGATCGGCAACGAGGGGATGGTGCAGGGGCCCATCACCGCCCAGGTCGTGCGGGTGAGCGGGCGGGTGATCGGCAACGTCCATGCCTCGGAGCGCATCGAGGTGGCGCCGTCCGGCAGCGTGGAAGGCGACATGGCTGCGCCCCGGGTCGTCATCGCCGAAGGGGCCTTCTTCAAAGGCCGGGTGGAGATGAAGGGAGAACAAGCGGAGAAGGAACGGGAGCGCGAGAGAGCCGAGAGAGGCAGGGAAGACCGAGAGAAGGGCAGCGAGCCGCGCCGTCCCAAGGGCGGCGACGCAGGGACCTCAACAAGGACGCCGGCCGAGACGGGGAGCTAAAACGTGCGCATTGGAATCCCGAAGGAAATCAAGGATCACGAGTACCGGGTCGGGATGATCCCGGCCGGCGTGCATGCCCTGGTCACTGCCGGCCACGAAGTCGTGGTGCAGGAGGGGGCCGGCCTCGGCAGCGGCATCCCGAACGAGGACTACACGACCGCGGGCGCCCGCCTGGTGCCCGACGCCGGAGCCGTCTACGGCTGGGCCGAGATGATCGTCAAGGTCAAGGAGCCGGTCACTCCGGAGTACGACCTGCTGCGCTCGGGCCAGATCCTGTTCACCTATCTTCACCTGGCGCCGCTGCCGGAGCTCACCGACGTGCTGCTCGAGCGGCATGTCACCGGCATCGCCTACGAGACGATCGAGGACCGCCAGCGCCGGCTCCCCCTGCTGACGCCCATGTCGGAGGTGGCGGGGCGGATGGCGGTGGTGGTGGGAGCGAGCTACCTCCAGAAGTTCCTCGGCGGACGCGGCACCCTGCTTGCCGGCGTGCCGGGCGTGCCCCCGGGCGACGTGGTGGTCCTCGGCGGCGGCATCGTCGGCCTCAACTCGATCAAGATGGCCCTCGGCCTCGGCGCCCGGGTGACCGTGCTCGACACCAACCTCGACAAGCTGCGCCAGATCGACGACCTGTTCCACGGCGCCGTCACCACCCTGGCGAGCAATCAGTACAATCTGCGCGCCGCGCTGCGCCGCACCGACCTGCTCATCGGCGCGGTGCTGATCCCCGGCGCCTCGGCCCCCAAGCTCGTGACGCGGGAGATGCTCAAGCTGATGAAGGAAGGAGCGGTCGTGGTCGACGTCGCGGTCGACCAGGGCGGGTGCTTCGAGACCACCCGTCCGACGACCCACTCCGACCCGATCTACGTGGTGGACGGCGTGGTGCACTACTGCGTGGCCAATATGCCGGGCGCCATGCCGCGCACCTCGACCTTCGCGCTCAACAATGCGACGTTGCCGTATGCACTTTCCCTGGCCAACAAGGGGGTGCTCCAGGCGGTGCAGGACGATCCGGGTCTGCTGTTGGGGGTCAACACCTACCGCGGCCATATCACCAGCCAGCCGGTGGCGGTATCCCAGGGCCGGCCGTACAAGCCGTTCGGCGAGCTGCTGTAGTATTTGGGGAAGAAACGGCGGGGGGCGCGCCCGACTCGTGCGGACGCGCCTGGGATCATGACGATCTCAGCTCAACCCTGCCCGGCGCCAACGTTGGGCGTGACGTTCAGGGCCACCTGCATGGCTCGGTCGCCAGGGCAGTATACCCGGTAGGTGCCGGTGCCCAGCTCCATCTCGAGCTCGGCGGTCTCGCCGGGCTTCAGGGGCTCATCCAGCACCTTGTCACCGGCCGGGCCGGCGATCCCGAAGCTGTGCTCGAGGCTTCCGGTATTGGTGACCTCGAACGTGGTCATGCCGCTCGGCAGAGAAGCCGGCATCTGGATCTGCTGGTCGTTGACCTGGACCTGAACGGCCTGGTCTCCGGGGCCTGCGTTCTCGTTGTGGCCGCAGGCGGTGACCAGCGGGAGCGCCGTCAACAGGGCGGCGCAGAGGAGCAGGCGCATGAAGGCGCCGGTGCGATTGCGTTCGTTGCTAATCATCGTAAGCCTCCTTCCTTCCGTGACTTACGAGGGGCTCTGGTGTCGGATCCGGTTGGCCCTCCGGCCCCTCGTGCCCCTGTTTACTGCAGGAACCTTGCCAGGCTCTCGCGAGGGGAGGAGCGCCGGGGTAATGCAGTCTGTAAGGTGGGGAGTGCCACAATGTCCCCATGTCTGCCGTGATGGCCTTCCTGTCACGCAATCCACGGCGCAAGGCCGAGGCTGGCCGGGCGAGCGAGCCGCAAGGGGAGCTTGCCCGCGCGAAGCGCCTGGCGTCCCAGGGGCAGCACGAGGAGGCGATCCAGCTCTACGAAAAGGCCGGAGCGCTGCTGGAGGCAGGCGATGCTGCGCTCGGCCTGGGGCAGTACGAGCGCGCCTCCCGATACTTCCGGAAGGCCGGCGCCTGGCCGCAGGCCGCCCGCTGCTATGAGCAGGCGGGAAAGCTGCGCGACGCCCTGAGGGTGCTGGAGGAGGGCTCCGTCGCGCTGGGACGGCTCGGTGGGAAGGGACAGGTGGAGGAGCTGAAAGTCCTGCAGGCCGAGCTCCTGATCCGGATGGGCCGCAATGGGTCCGTCGCGGAGATCCTGGGGCCGCTCGCGCCGAGCCCGCAGATCGCGGCGCTCCTCGAACGCGCCGGATGCCACCTGGAGGCGGTGCAGTGCCTGCTCGACCTCGGCCGCGGCGATGAAGCCGCCCGCGTCGCGGCGAGCTCTCCGCAGCGAGACCGGCTCCAGGCGCAGATCTACCTGCGGACCGGACGGCAGATCGAGGCCGGAGACCTGTTCGCCCAGATCGGCCTCGCCCGCGAGGCCGCGGAGGCCTATGCGGCGGGCCAGGAGTGGAGCCGCGCCGCCTATCGCTGGGAGGCGAGCGGCGAGCCTCTGCGCGCCGCCGAGGCCTATGAGAAGGCCGACAGGTTTTCCGACGCGGCGCGGTGCTTCGAAGCGGCCGGCATGCCCGAGCGGGCTTCGGAGATCGAGGCCCGGACGAGGAACGCGGACCGGGCGCCCGCGGTCCAGGCGCGCAAGAGCCAGGCGTTGGAGGCGGCCCGGAAGCATCTGGCGGCGGGCGAGCACGTCCGCGCCGCGTCGGTGCTGATGCAGATGCAGCCCACGGATCCGAGCTACGCGGAAGGCGTGGTCCTGCTGGCGCCGCTGCTCATCGAGGAAGACTTCTGCGAACAGGCCCTGGAGCGCTTGCGGAGCATCCCCTCCGCGGCGAGCATGCCGCCGTCCCTCGCCCTCGAACGCGACTACTGGGAAGGACGGGCCCTCGAAGGCATCGGCAAGCTCGACGCGGCAGAGGCCTCCTATGAGCGGGTCGCCTCGTTCGCGCCCGACTACCGGGACGTGCGCCAGCGGCGCGAGCGGATGAGCCGCTCCGCGGAACCGGCTCTCCCGCCTGTCCAGCCGGGAGCAGGGAAGGGAACGGCCGTCGGCGTTCTGCCCGAGGGAGAGCTGCTCGCCGGCCGGTACGAGGTGCTCGCCGAGATCGGCCGGGGAGGGATGGGCCGGGTCTACAAGGCGCGCGACCTGGAGCTCGGCGAGGTGGTGGCCGTCAAGACCCTGATGACGCATGACGAGGGCGGCTCCGGACACGAGGCGCGGCTCCTGCGCGAGGTCCAGATCTGCCGCCGGATCAGCCATCCCAACGTGGTGCGGGTCTACGATCTCGGCCGTTTCCCCGGCGGGCTCTTCGTCACCATGGAGCTCATCGAGGGGCGCAGCCTCGACGACGTGATCGAAGAGGATACGCCGCTGCCGTTCGCGCGCATCCGGACCATCCTTGCGGAGATCGCAGCCGGGCTCCACGAAGCCCACAGCCAGGGGATCGTCCACCGCGACCTCAAGCCGGCCAACATCCTGGTCACCGCGAGCCGCGTCAAGATCCTCGACTTCGGGATTGCCTCGATGGCCGGGCTCGGCGCGCGGCTCACCCAGGCCGGTTACATCATGGGCACGCCGATGTACCTGTCTCCTGACCAGATCCTGGGACACGAGCTGGACGGGCGGTCCGACCTCTATTCCTTGGGCGTCCTCGCCTACACCCTCATCGCCGGGCGCGAGCCGTTCGATGGCGAGGACCCCCGCCTGCTGATCGTGCAGCACCTGCGGGAGGCCCCCCGCGACATCCGCACGTTCCGCCCCGAGACCCCGGGTCACTGGGTGATGTTTGTCGCCTGCCTCCTGGCAAAGAGCCCGGCGGACCGCTTCCAGTCGGCCCAGGATGTCCTCGACGCCCTGGGGAAGCTCCCGGTCTGACGTTCACTCCGGCTTCGGCGGCAGGACCTCCAGCCGCATCGGATCGTCCCGGTTGAGGTAGGTCTCCCCGGCCACATTGGTGCCGGTCGCCTTGTAATTGCGGTCGGTGGTCGCTCCCCAGGCTTCGAGCAGGAGGAGGACGAGGGCGGCGCCGCCCAGGATGCGGAGCAGGTTGGGTGCGAGGGGGGCGTCCGGGGACGGGAGACCCCAGCTTTCACCGCGGTGCGTGAGGCGGCGGACGAGGGCCACCAGGGCGGCGGCGGCCAGGGAGCTCCAGAAGGGGAGATAGAGGAGGCCCTGGCGGGCATAGCCGAAGAAGAGGCCGGTGGCGAGCAGGCCGACGGAGGTCAGGAGGAGGACCAGGGCAGCCCAGCGCCGCGGGCCGCCGGCCGTTCCCAGGCAGAGCACCAGGCCCAGGAACGCCAGGGGCGGGCCGATCCAGAGACCGATCCCGGAGTCGGGGACGAAGACGTCCACCGGCCAGCGGACGCCGGCGAGCCCGCCGGGCCAGTCCCACTGCGTCCAGCCGAGCCGCCAGGCGTCGAAGAAGTGCCCCCACTTGCGCAGCAGGAGCCGCCCGAAGGCGCCCGGATCGGCCCTGATCCAGTCCCAGGCCATCTCGTCGCCGTGGAGGAAGAAGCGCAGGTGCTGCGGGTCGCGCAGGTCGAGCACGTCGGAGTGCGACGCCGAGCTGAGGAAGGCGCGGGAGAAGGTGCCGTCCGCCTGCGGGTTGTTGGCCAGCGCGAGGTTGATCGGCCCGTAGATCGTGATCGGCACGAAGGTGGGGAGGTGCTCGGAGGCTCCCTGCCGCGCGTTGAAATCCGCCAGGCGAACCGCATTGCGGGCCGTCCAGGGCGCCACCATCACAACCCAGCCGAGGAGGACCAAGGCCCACGGCCGGAGGCCGGCCCACTCGCGAGGGCGCGGTTTCTTCCACCAGCCCAGCAGTCCGATCCCGCCCAGGATCAGGCCGACCAGGACGCCTTCCGCCCGGATCAGGGCGAGGAATCCCAGCATCAGGCCCAGCATCAGGCTAAGAAGGAGGGCGCTTCCCACGCCGCCCGGCCGCGGACTTTCGAGCGGTGCGGCGAGCGGATGCTCGAAGCGGCGGGTCCAGAGGAGAAGGCAGAGCAGGAGGAGCGTCTGGTATGTCCCCTCCGTCACCGGCGCCACGTGGAGGACGTAGAGGCCGAACGAGTAGAGGGAGAGGAGAGCCGCGACGAGCGAGATGGTCCGGCCGAGATAGGGCCGCGCCACGGCGTGGAGCAGGCCGATCGAGGCGCTGCCGATCAGCGCTACGGCGGCCTTGACCGCGAAATAGGGGACCTTCGTATAAGGATCGCCCGCGCCCACCAGGCTATGGACGACGGTCAGCACCCAGGCGAACCCCGGCGGATGGAAGGGGATGCCGCTGTCGTAGAGCTGGCCCGCGAGGAGCGCGCGGGCATAGCGGAAGAAGGTCTCGGAGTCGCCTTCGTAGAAGATGGTGTAAGGCCAGTCCCAGTCCCGGTTCGAGCGCAAAAAGGCGAGGCGGTGGAGCCAGGCGAGGAGGGTGAGGCCCAGCGAGATCCAAAGGTCGGCGCGCGAGCCGGCCGGCCCGGGGCCTTTCCGGCCCTGGCGATTGGCGGCCGCGGCGGCCCGGCGCTGCGCCCGGGACGGCTTGCGAGGATCGTTGCGGCTCAAGGTCGGGTGAGGATAGCAGACCTCACCCCCTGTCCCCCTCTCCCATCGCACTCCCCCCGACCGGGAGAGGGGGGACGCAGTTGGAGCTTTAAGGCGAGGTCGAGGTTTTCTCGAAAAAATAGAGTCTCTGAGAAGAAACTGCCAGCTATTCCCTCAGAGCAACAACAACGTTCCCCCTCTCCCGGGGGCAGGGAGTGCGATGGGAGAGGGGGACAGGGGGTGAGGTTACACCGTGCAGGTCGGCCTGCTGCCGCAGGCGATCCCGTGGGCGTTGAAGGCGTCCCAGATCCGGCAGGCGTTCGGGGTGCCGTTCGCCAGGTTGCCGTCGTCGTCATCGGCCGCTAGGTAGACCGTGTACCAGTTGGTCGCGCCGCAGCCGTTCACCGTGGCGGCCGGGTTGCACTTGCCGCCCGAGGCCACTTGATAGGCGGCTCTTGCTGGGCGTCAGGCTCTTGTACCAGATGGAATCCATGGCGGCCCAGCCGGCGGTCGTGCCGTAGTGGCTGACCAGCGACTGCGCGAGGTCCCAGTTCGCCGAGCTGGCGATGTAGCTCTCGCAGTGCCCCTCGTAGCCCATGGGCCCCTGGTAGGCGCCGATGAAGATGAATTGGTAGTACGGGCAGGAGAAGCGGTCGCAGTTGATGCCGTTGTTGTCCGCCACCGTGCTCGGCTTGGCGATCGTCCTGGCTGCCCCGGAGCGAAGAACGCCTTGACGTCGCGGACGCCCGTGCAGGTTGCGTGCAATTGGCGCAGTTGACCCCCGGCTGGAAGTTCGGCCGATGCAACCGTCCTTGGTCTCCAGGAAGGCGAAGGTGTCACCCACCGCCTCGCCGGTGCCCTTGTCGCTCGCCGCGCCGCCCGCGTTGGTGTCCATGCCGTGGCCCCACTCGTGGAGGAACACCGCGGCGATCTCGCCGGTGTTCGAGCAGCCGCCGCCCGAGCGGTAGAAGTTGACGGTGCTGCCGTTCCAGAAGGCGTTGCAGGTGCTGTTGATGTTCATGTTGGCGGTCAGCGTGCCGTTGAGCCAGGCATTGCCCGGCAGGAAGCCCGGCCGCCTTCCGGTTGATGTTGGTCAGATGGTAGAAGCCCGTGCGGCTGGCGTGGGTGTTGCCGACGCCGCCCACGCCGGGCGTCGTGCAGTCGGTGCCGCCGCTGGTGCCGAAGGCGAGGTTGCCGGTCGTGCTGTTGGACAGCGAGATCGCGCCGCAGTTGTCGGTCATCTTGATATAGCGGCCGTTCAGGGTCGAGGTGGCGGTGCCGCCGCCAGTAGGTGTAATTGCCGTTGGCGTCGGTGATCTTGACGGTGCCGTTGGTCACGTTGGCGAACGGGAAGGCCGCGGACCGACTCCGGGTCGGTGTTGGTCGTGGGATAGATGCCGCCGGTCACCTGGGCGTAGTAGTTGAGGTCGACGAGCTGCAGGAGCTTGCCGCTCCTGGCGTCGACCTCGGCCTGCCAGGTGGCGGCGTCACCCGCGCGGCGGAAGGCGACCGCCCAGACCAGGAGGTGGCTGATAGCCGCGTCCGCGGGTGCCGGTGAAGCTTCTCGGCCGGCCGCTCTCCCGCGGTCAGGGTCGGGACGAATCCGGAGCGTGCCCGGGGTTGACGATCTCGGTGACCTGGGAGACGCGGGCGCCGAGCACCTTCAGGGCCGCGGCAAAGGCCGCTTCGCGGTTGATCCGGGGACGGGTGCCGATGCGGACGTCGGCCGACCCGCTCGGCGCCGAGCTGGACGATGTTGCCGTTGTTGATCCGGAAGAAGACGTTGGCGCCCGTCGACCGGGACGCCGTGGTGGAACTGCTGGAGCTCGACGAACCAGAGCTGCTTGTCCGGGCCGACGTTGACGCTGGCCGCTCGGATCGAGCCGGAGCTGATCCTGCGAGACCCCAGCAGCTCGGGGAACTCGTCCAGGAAGCCGCGCAGCCGGGCCTCGACGTCGGCCAGCCGGATGGCGCCGTCGTGCCCGAGCCGCAGCTCCTCGCGGGTCAGGCGGTTGCCCCGGCCCGGCAGCAGCGGAACGCCGGCGCCTTGGATCAGGTTGGGCCGGTTGCCGCGGGTGTCCAGGCGGACTTCCCAGTCATTGGAATGGTGGGCGAAGAACCGCTGTGTCTGCTCGAGGTCCGCAGCCTGGCGGGACCCCCGCTCGTAGATCGCCAGCGAGGGGGCGACGTCGAGCTCGGGGACCGCAACCGCAGGGGCGAAGATGGCTGCACGAGTCAGCGCCAGCTCCTCCGGCTCGGTGGGCGGTTGGATGGCGAAGGCCAACGACGGACACAGCACTGCCGCTGCCAGTGCTACGACGCAAAAACGCTTCGAAGCAAAAGTCCTCACGTGCTCCTCCTCCTTGTATAGGGTTGACTTTTCCCCCCACATAGAAGGAGGTGCCGCATCTACTCGATTACGAGCCCTTCGAGGTCCTCCTCCGGTTCCGGAGAGCGGAGGTCGAGCTTCTCCAGGGTTTCGACCAGGATCGTGGCGACGACCAGGTTGCGATACCACTTCTTGTCGGAAGGCACGATGTACCAGGGCGCCTCGTCCGTGCTGGTCTGTTCCAGGGCGTCCTCGTAAGCCTTCATGTAGTCGCCCCAGAGAGCGCGGTCCTCGAGGTCTCCCTTGCGGAACTTCCAGCGTTTGGTGGGGTCTTCGAGGCGGGCCTGGAGCCGTTTCCTTTGCTCGTCCTCGCTGATGTGGAGGAAGAATTTGAGGATGGTGGTGCCGGTCTCGGCCAGGAGCCGCTCGAAATCGCAGATCTGGCGGTAGCGGGGCTGCCAGACCTCCTCGGGCACGAGCTTGCGCACGCGGGCGACGAGCACGTCCTCGTAGTGGCTGCGGTTGAAGATCACCAGATCACCCCGTCCGGGCACGTGCGGGTGGACCCGCCAGAGGAAATCGTGATCGAGATCCACCGGGGTCGGGGCCTTGAACGAGACGACCTGGACACCCGAGGGGTTGACCCCCTCGAAGACGTGGCGGATGACGCCGTCCTTGCCGCTGGTGTCCATCCCCTGGAGGACGATGAGCACCTTGTGCCGGTGCCCGGCCCAGAGCAGCTCCTGCATCTCCTCCAGCCGGCCGTTGAGGTCGGCGAAGATCTTCTCGGTCTTCGCCTTGCCCTTGGGGGCCTCGTGCGTGTCGCCCGGGTCATTCCGCGTCAGGTTCACCTTCTTGCCCGGCTTGACCTTGTATCGCTTCATGGCGGCCTCCTGGATGGGAGCGAACGTATCACAGGGACCGGAATCCCTTCGGCCGGCCGTTCTGTTGTGGCGGCGGCCATCGAAGGATGGGTGCAGCAGGTGTTGGGGACGCCGGCCGGGGCGGCGAGGTAGGTCCCTCACCCCCCTGGCCCCCCTCTCCCATCCGCACTCCCTTCCCCCGGGAGAGGGGGGAAATACACGATCAGGAAGCTCTTGGGTGGGGGCTCCCCTCTCCCGGGCGGGTGTGAGTGCGGATGGGAGAGGGGCCGGGGGTGAGGGACCGCGGCGGCGACCTTGCGAAGACTTCTGAGCCGCCCTCTTACTTCTTGCCGTACTGCGCGAGCGTCTCCTGGCTCTCGAAATAGAGGACGTTGCCGTCCGGCTGGGCGGCGATCACGGCCGTGGCCTTGTCGACCTTCTTGCCGGTGACGGGGTCGGTCGCGGTCCGCGCTTCGACGTCCTTGGCGAGGCGCTCCTTGCACATCTCGCAGCAGCCGTAATAGGTCTTGCCATCGACCTGCACCGGGATCTGGTCCTTGTCGAAGACCTGGTTGTTCACCATGCAGACCTTCTTGGTCTCGACCTGCTTCAGGGCCGGCCGGATGCCGTTCTCGGCGGCGAAGGCCGGGCCGGCGACCCCGGCGACCATCGCGAGGCAGAGGACAGCAAGGGTGGTCAGGGAAGTCAGGGATCGGGGCATATCTCGTCTCCTCTCGGTGTTGGCAAGAATAGGGGCGTCGGCCGGGCAGCCACTCTGGTATCCTCTCCGCGCCGTCACAAATCCGTGGTCCGCAGCGTACCTGCCCGGATCAGGGAGGGTCAAGGAAGGATAACAGGGTCGGTACGCCGATCATTTCCCGGAGAGCACCGTGGCCGAAGAGAAACCCCGTGTCAATGTGACCAGCACCATTTTCCTGCTGGGAACCCTGCTCATCGCCCTCGTCGGTACACCCTGGTATCTGATGACGCACGGCCTCGGCTGGCCGGAGACCCTGACGTTTGCCGGGATCTGGCTCGCCGTCGGGCTGTCGATCACCGGCGGCTACCATCGCCTCTTCGCCCACAAGACCTACCAGGCGGCCTGGCCGGTGCGCCTCTTCTTCCTGGTCTTCGGCGCCGGCGCGCTCGAGAACTCGGTCCTCGCCTGGACCGCCGACCACCGGGTCCACCATGCGCACGTCGACGAGGAGCGCGACCCCTACAACATCCAGAAGGGGTTCTGGTGGGCCCACATCGGGTGGATCTTCTTCGAGAGCGAGAAGCCCAGCCGCACGGTCGTCCGCGACCTGATGGAGGACCGGCTCGTGGTCTGGCAGGACCGCTGGTACGTGCTCCTCGGCCTCGGCGTGGCGTTCGGCATCCCGCTGGTGGTCGGCCTGCTCACCGGCGAGCTGCTGGGCTGCCTCCTGATCGGCGGCGTGCTGCGCGTCGTGGTCAGCCACCACACGACCTTCTTCATCAACAGCCTTTGCCACATGATCGGGCGGCAGCCGTACAGCCGCGAGCACAGCGCCCGCGACAGCGGCATCATGGCGGTGCTGGCGTTCGGCGAGGGGTACCACAACTACCACCACAGCTTCCCGTTCGACTACCGCAACGGCGTCAAGGTCTGGCAGTTCGACCCCGCCAAGTGGGCCATCTACCTGATGTCCAAGGTGGGCCTGGTCAAGGACATCCGGCGGGCGCCCGAGGCGGCCGTGCTCAAGGCCAAGGTTGAGCTGCAGTTCGAGGCCGCGCGGGAGAGGATGGAGAACGTGGTGCACCACCTCCGCGAGGACGCCGAGAAGCGCCTGCACGAGGCCCATGCCCGGCTGCAGGCCGCGCTGCACGAATTGCTGACGCTGCAACGGCGCCCGGCCAGGAAGGCGGCAGCCGCTGAAGAGTCGCACATGCCCTGGGAGACCCGGCTGGGCCTGACCTACCACGCCCTCGAGAAGGCGCTCGCGGAGTGGAAGCAGACCCTGCGGCAGATGAACCGGCTGCCGGTCGCGGCCTGAGGATCGGGACAGGGACGATGACGGTACGCCCGGCGGGTCCTCACCCCCTGTCCCCCTCTCCCATCTCCCTTCCACCCCCCGCCGGGAGAGGGGGGACGCAGGCAGAGCGTCCGAGGCAAGGTCGAGACAAGCCCTCCGCAGATGGGCTGCCAGGGACTCGCGCAGACCGCCCCATCAACGTCCCCCCTCTCCCGGGGATGGGGCGGGTGGGAGATGGGAGAGGGGGACAGGGGGTGAGGACCACGGCCTCCATCCTCTCCGCAATCCTCCTCCTCGCGGCCGCCGCCTCGTGCCGCGCCGCCGACGCCACCGATCCGATCACCCCTCTCCCGGAGGCCACCCTAGCCACCGCAGCCTCCCTGCGCGACGGTGCCCTCCAGGGCACCGGAGCCTTCGAAATCGTCCGTTCCCTGACCACCGAGGTCGGGTCGCGCCCGGCGGGCTCCGAGGGAGACCGCCGGGCGGTCGAGTGGGGGCTGCGGACGATGAAGGAGCTGGGCTTCCAGAACGTCCGCGCGGAGAAGGTCACGGTCCCGCACTGGGACATCGGCACGGGGGAAGGGTGGATCACCGCGCCCTGGCCGCAGCCGGTGGTGCTGATCGCCCTTGGCGGCAGCGTCGGTACGCCGGACGGCGGGATCGAGGCGCCGGTCGTGGAGGTCCCTTCCGTCGAAGCGCTCGACAAGATGGATGCGGAAGCGGTCCGGGGCAAGATCGTCTTCATCAGCAAGCGGATGGAGCGCCGGAAGGACGGCTCCGGCTACGGCGAGGCGGTCGGTGCGCGCGGCCGGGGAGCTTCGGCCGGCGCGAAGCTCGGGGCGGTCGCGGTCCTGATCCGCTCCGTGGGAACCGACAACAACCGCACGCCCCACACCGGCTCGCTCCGCTATGAAGAAGGCGTGCCGCGCATCCCGGCGGCGGCGCTCTCGAACCCGGACGCCGATCTGCTGTCCGCCCAGGTCGCCAGCAGCAAGCCGGTGACCTTCCGCCTGAAGCTGACCAGCCGCCACCTCCCCGACGCCGAGTCGGCGAACGTGATCGGCGAGATCCCGGGACGGGAGAAGCCGGAGGAGATCGTCCTCCTCGGCTGCCATCTCGACTCCTGGCATCCGGGGACCGGCGCAGTCGACGACGGCGCCGGCTGCGCCATCGTGATGGAGGCGGCGCGGCGGATCGGCGCGCTGAAACAACGGCCCCGCCGGACAGTCCGGGTCGTGCTCTTCGCCAACGAGGAGTTCGGCCTCTCCGGAGCCCGAGCCTATGCCCAGGCGCACGAGGCCGAGCTGCCGCGGCACGTCCTGGCCGGCGAGTCGGACTTCGGCTCCGGCAAGGTCTGGCGCATCTCCACAAGGGTCGCTCCCGAGACGCTGCCGGTTGTCGACCAGATCGCCAAGGTGCTCGCTCCGCTCGGCATCGAGCGCGGCAACAACGAAGCCGGCGGAGGAGCGGACCTGATCCCGATGACCCCGGCCCGCGTCCCGGTCCTCAGCCTCAACCAGGACGGCACGGACTATTTCGACTGGCACCACACCGCCAACGACACGCTCGACAAGATCGACCCCAAGGACATGGACCAGAACGTCGCCGCCTGGGCCGCGGCCGCTTATGCCGCGGCCGAGATGCCTGGCGACTTCGGGCGGGCCCCCGAGGCTGTGCGGGAGGAGTAGATCGCCCCGGGTTGACACCCGAGGCTACCCAGTTCCGCCCTCCGGGCTCGAATCCCGGGCTTTTCGACCGTCATTCTTGCTAGCCCGGAGGGCGCCATTCGGTAGCCCAGGGTGTGAACCCTGGGCGAGGCTTCCCCGTGATACAATTCCTCCAGTTGAAACGTTCAAGAGGGTGACCTCACGGGCCGGCGGCATCTCCGGGCCCGGGCGTATGCCTGACTGGCTTCGCCCGGTGCCGAGGTGTCCGAAAGGAGGATTCGTGCGCGCCAGGATCTGGATTTGCGTCTCTCTGCTCCTCGTTCCCTTGACTCTCTGCGCCGCCGAGATTCCTGTCTGCGGCGAGAACGATCTGCTGTTCGGCTGCACGAAGACCGACGAGACGGGGCGGCTCCGGGCCGGTTGTGGCGTGCGCGACGGAGCCCGCTACTTCGCCTCCGAGTGGTGGATCTACGATCTGCTGACCGAGGAGGTCCTGAAGCAGGCCCCCGCGGGTCCGGAAGGCATCGCGTTGATCGAGATCCCCAAGAAGCACCGCTGGCTCATCCTGGAGGGCGAGCTGGTGTGTGCCAACGGCTCGGGCGAGCTCGCGGCCGTCCCCTACCGCTTCCTGGTCGAGCGGACCGGGAAGGACAGCTTCCTGCAGCGCCCCTACACGCCGGAGAGCCTGGTGTCGACAGGGAACTGGAACGCCGACACCCAACTGCACTACGGCGAATTCCGGAGCCGTTCGCTCCTCGGGGCCCGGCGAACCGCGTCCGCGTCGCGTGCCCCCAACCCGTGAGCCCCTCCCCCGACCCCTCCCCCGCGCGGCCACCACCCAGCCACCCCGAGCGGGAGAGGGGCGCCCCCCCGGGGAGCCAGGAAATCCAGGGTCTCCTGCCGTCACTGCCAAAGAGCCAAAGACCTGTGACTCTGGCTCCGCGCCACGGTCTTTGCCGCTGCGCCATGGACGGAGCGCCAGAGGCTTTAGCCGCAGCTTCACTGCCACGTGTCTTTGCCGCTCCGCCACTGGCGCTGAGCCAAAGACCTGTGACTCTGGCTCTGCGCCACGGTCTTTGCCGCTGCGCCATGGACGGAGCGCCAGAGGCTTTAGCCACAGCTTCACTGCCACGTGTCTTTGCCGCTCCGCCACTGGCGCTGAGCCAAAGACCTGTGACTCTGGCTCCGCGCCACGGTCTTTGCCGCTGCGCCATGGACGGAGCGCCAGAGGCTTTAGCCACAGCTTCACTGCCACGTGTCTTTGCCGCTCCGCCACTGGCGCCGAGCCAAAGACCTATGACTCTGGCTCCGCGTCAACGCCGACCTTGACGGAACCTGTCCTCTTCAGCGCCTGGAGCGGTGAGGCACAAGCCGCCAGCGGCCATAGGCGGCGAACGCTGCCAGGAGCCCCGTCACCGCGGGTATCAGAGCCGCCGCTGGACCGGCGTTGGGACCACCGCCGCCTGTCAACGTGATGTACACCGCGCCGACCATGATGATCACGAGCCCGGCAGCGGCCAGGGGAGTCAAACCCGGCTTGATGCGCAGGAGCCCAGGGAGGATCAGGCCCAGGCCGCCCAGCAGCTCGGCCACTCCGATGAACCGCAGGAACGGCCCCGGCAGCGGGCCGCCGGCTGTCAGCTTCTCCAGGGGCATGACCAGCTTGAAGCCGCCGCCCCAGATGAACAGAAGCGCGAGCAGCACTTGAACGATCCACAGCACGATGTTCAGAGCCGATCTCTTGGGGTGGATGGGATTCGTGGGTTCGGGCATGGTCATCACCGCTCCTCTCGGTTGAATGGTTTCGGGGAGCCCGGGTGTCTGCTCACCTCGGTCTCTACCTCTATGTCGAACAGGGGATGACGGAATCGACACGGGCTCTTGTCACGCGTGAGCGGAAGCCACCACATCTTCGTGCACAAGAATATCCCAGAGTTACTGAACATCCAAGAAGTAGGCGGGGAGGCCAAGCCCTACCAGGTCAGGCAGTTCCTCCGCCTGGTGGAGCGCTATAATTTGAAGATGGGCGAGGAGGGCGAGGGTGACCAGGAGCAGGAGAACGACGAGTCATGAAGGACTACCACATCAACATCTTCTATAGCGAAGAGGACGGCGGTTGGCTCCAGCAGAGCCCTCCACCTTACCCTGCCTGTCTCTCGCGGCCTTTCAGGCCGCAAAGGTGGGTTGCCTTTTCTACCCAGGGCATCGGCCTTCGGCCTTGGATGCCCTGGGCTCCGTTCTGCCGGCCCGTTGGGCCGGGTGGGTCTCTGAAAGGGTGTGGCCGCTGCGGAGACGCCCCACGGGGCGTCTCTACAGTTAGGGGGAACCGCCGCGGGTTATCGATACATGAGCGCCTATGGTGCCGGATGGGTGGCCGAGTTTAACCCTCCCTCTCCGCCACCAGCCCTACCTGCCGGAAACCGGCCCTCTGGATGAGCTCCAGGATGCCGCGGACCTCGCCGTAGGGGAGGCGCCGGTCGCCTTCCACCACGACAGGGCGGTCCGGCGAATGCATCTCGGCAAGGAGGCTCGTGAGCTGCTCGCGCGGCACGGGCAACCCGTTCACCCGGATGGCGCCGCTCTCCAGGATGGCTACCTTGACCAGCTTCTGCTGTTCCCGGAAGCTCATCCGGTCCGGGTGTTCTCGGGAGCTGGACATCGGTCTGTTTGTAGAGCATCGGCGTCACCACCATGAAGATGATCAGGAGCACCAGGCAGACGTCGACCAGGGGAGTGACGTTGATGTCGCTACGGACGGCGGTCTTCTCGGAAACGTTCATCTCTCCACCTCCTGGATGGACCGTTGTGGAGAGGCGCCTCTGTGAGGATTAGAGAGGAGGACAGGGAATCCGGTTCCATGTGCCCGAAACGTCCTCTAAACTCTTCTCGTCTATCCTTCGTAGAAGGTCCAAGCCCTGGACGGAGGAACCCTGTATGCGCCGAACGCTCGCCACCGCCGCCGCTGTGATCTCCCTCGCCGCCGCCCCTCCGCCCACCGAGGTCAAGCCTGTCCGCGATGTCTTTCACGGGACGGAGGTCGTGGACCCCTACCGCTGGCTCGAAGGGAGCGCGGCGCCGGAGATGGCGAAGCCCGATCCCGGGCTCGATGCGAAGGTCGGCGCGTGGACCGACGCGCAGAACGCCTATGCTCGCAGCATCCTCGACAACCTGCCCGGCCGCAAGGAGTTGGAGGCGCGCGTCAAGGCCGTCACCGGCTCGTCGGCCTTCCGCTCCGCTCCCACGGTGCGTGGCGGACAGCTTTTCTTCCTGGCGGGAAGCCCTGAGCAGAATCAGGCGGTGCTCATGACGGCGGAGGGCGAGGGCCCGGCACGCTCCCTGGTCGATCCCAACCTCCGCGACCCGAGCGGCCTCACCACGATCGCTTGGTGGGAGCCGAGCCACGACGGCCGGCTCGTCGCGGTGGGGCTCTTCCGGTCCGGCGACGAGAACGCCACCCTCCACCTGGTCGAGACCGGCACCGGCAAGTGGCTGCCGGACGAGATCCGCAACAGGGTCCGCGAGGTGGACTGGCTGCCCGACGGCTCGGGCTTCGTCTACAACAACCTCGAAGACCTGAAGGACCCCTACTCGCGCCGCATCCGCTTCCACAAGGTCGGGACGGATGCCAAACAGGACCGCGTGCTCCTGGAGCAGCCGAAGGAAGGACCCGCGGCTTCGACCTGGGGTCCGTTCGGACGCCTGAGCCGCGACGGCCGCTGGCTCGTCCTCGGGCAGTGGACCGGCAGCAATTCGAACGACCTCTGGGTCATGGACTTCCGCCAGTGGCTGGAGACCGGCAAAGCCGAGCACCGCCCAATCCTCGTGGGGCAGAAGGCCCAGGCCGGCCTGCCGGACGTCTATCGCTATACGGACCCGATCGTGGGCGACACCTTCTACATGAGCACCACGCTCAATGCCCTCAACCGCAGGGTCGTGGCCGTGGACCTCAAGGACCCGTCGCCGGAGCGCTGGCGCGAGCTGATCCCGGAGCGTAAGGACTCCCTGGTCTACATCTGGCAGGTGGGCGACCTCCTGGCCGGCACTTACCTCCACGACGCCAGCACGCGGATCGAGCTGTTCGAGCTGGACGGCACGCCGCGGGGTCCCCTGGCGCTGCCCGGCATCGGCTCGGCGGATCTCGTTGGTACCCCCGAGAGTCCGGTGGGATATCTCTTCTATACCAGCTTCAACGAGCCGCCGAGCGTCTACCGCGTGAACCTGCGCACCGGCGAGCGGAAGCTCTGGTGGCGCGAGGAGACCCCTTTCGACCCGTCGAGCCTGGAGGTCAAGCAGGTCGAATACGCCTCCAAGGACGGCACCCGGGTCACGATGTTCGTGGTCCACAAAAAGGGATTGAAGCTCCACGGCTGCAACCCCACGATCCTGGAGGGCTACGGCGGCTTCTCGATCTCCATGACGCCGTTTTTCAATGTCGCCCGCCTCCCCTGGTTCGAAGATGGGGGCGTCTATGCGCTGCCGAACCTCCGTGGCGGCGGCGAGCACGGCGAGTCCTGGCACGAGGCCGGGATGTTCGAGCGCAAGCAGAACGTCTTCGACGATTTCATCGCCGCGGCCGAGTGGTTGATCGCGAACGGCTATACACGGCCGGAGCGGCTCGGCATCACCGGAGCCTCGAACGGCGGCCTGCTCACGGGCGCCGTGCTCACGCAGCGTCCGGACCTCTTTTCCGCCGTGATCGCCGGCGTGCCGCTCCTGGACATGCTCCGTTTCCATCACTTTCTGCGCGCGCGCAACTGGGTGAGCGAGTATGGATCGAGCGCCGATCCGAAACAGTTTCCATATCTCCGGCGCTACTCGCCCTACCACAATGTCAAGAAGGGGACGAAGTACCCGGCCGTCGTCCTCACCGCGGGAGAGAAGGACGAGCGGGTCCACCCGCTCCACGCCCGCAAGATGACAGCGCTGCTCCAGGCCTCGACCGCGAGCGATCCCGCAACGGAGCCCATCCTCCTCCAGGTCGAGCGCGAGGCAGGCCATGGCATGGGAGCACCGGTGGATATGCAGCTCCGCGGGATCGTGGACGAGCTCGGCTTCTTCAGATGGCAGCTTGGGGTGGGGAAGGCGTGCGGCGGCGGATGAAGCCCTCACCCCCTGGCCCCCTCTCCCACCCGCACTCCCTTCCCCCGGGAGAGGGGGGAAAATGCACAGCCAGGAAGCTCCTGGGTGGGGGCTCCCCTCTCCCGGGCGGGTGTGAGTGCGGGTGGGAGAGGGGGCCGGGGGTGAGGGGCCAGGGCTCGCGTACGAATTTCCAGACGTCCTCCAAGTCCTGCGATAGGGCCAGGATCGAAAACGCGGCTCCGGGTGTCTAAGACATCAACGGTGGGGCACTTGCCCCGTGAGAGGAGCCGCCATGAGGACGAGAAAAGACAAGCTGCAGCTCCTTCAGGTTGCATCTCCTTGCGACAGCTCGTGGGAGGCGATGCACGGCGATGAGCGCAGGCGTCATTGCCTTCAGTGCGACAAGCACGTGTACGACTTTGCGCAGCTCACGCCGCGCGAGATTGCCGGTGTGGTCGAGGCCAACCAGGGCCACCTCTGCGCCCGTCTGAAGCGCGACGAATGGGGACGGCTCATCACCCTGGAGCCTCCGATGGTGGACCCGCTCGCTCCCCGGCGGGCGTCGCCGCTCGTGGCAGCCGTGGTCACGGCCGTCCTCGGGCTCGGTGTGGGGCTCAGAGGGGACGCGACCGATCAGGATGCCATCGTCGCGGCCGCGGAGCTGGAGGCCGATAGGCGGCTCCGAGGCGAACAGCCGCAGCGGACCGGTGCCGGCCATGCCGGCGACACCGGCAGCGTCCTGAGCGGCAGGCTCGCCAACGAAGCCGGAGAGCCGGTCCCCGGTGCCACGGTCTGGGTCTACAGCGAGATCGACGACCAGCAGCGCTCTGGACAGACGGACGCCGAGGGCAGGTTTTCCTTCACCCTGACGCCCGGGATCTATCAGATCAGGACGGCGGTCGACGGGCACGCGGCGGCGTGGCTCCAGGACGTCCAGCTCTCGGCCGGAGAGAAGCGGCAGATCGGGCTGACCGTGCCGGCCGACGTGTGGCAAAGGGTCGTCGCCGGCGAGCTTCCGGACACGGTGACCGCCGGCGTCATCGCGATGGACACGCCGCCGATGCGCAAGGTCTATGACCGTGCCAACCTCGTCGTCCTTGCCGTCGTCAAGAAGTCGGTCATCACGGAGGAGGACGAGTACTCGTCGGAGGTCCGGACCGATCTCGTGATCTCGTCGGTCCTCAAGGGAGAGACCCGGGAACGGGTGGTTTCCCTGTACCACTCCCAGAGGACGGACGAAGACCCTGAGAGCCGGTTGCAGCCCGGCAACAACGTGGTGGCGTTCCTCGATCCCCGGGACGCAGAGGACGGCCGGGGCACCGACGGCTATACGGTGACGGATCATATGTTCGGCTTTCAAAAGCTGGACAAGGTGGAGGTCGCAGCCTACCGGGAGCGGCTCGAGGCGTTGGCGGAGGTCCCCAAGGACGGCATGGCCCGCCTCGAGGAGACCCTGGAGTGGCTGGTGGCGACTGCCGAAGACCCGGTGACCCGCAAAGAAGCCGTCGAGGAGCTGGGCGAGGCGTCCTGGAAGTTGCAGCAGCAGGCCGAGCAGCACGGGAGCCCTGTGGACCTCTATGCGCAGGGCTTGCGGGACGTGCTCGCCGATTTCTTCGACGCCGGTGGCACGCCCAACGAATGGAACCTGGTGATCTTCGGCGCATTCCTCACCGATGAGCACCGGGAGCGCCTGACGAAGGCGCTGCTGAGCACAGAGCACGTGACGGATGCCGACCTCGGCCTCTACTACCTGGTCAGCCGGTGGCACGACGATCAGATGCTGCCCTGGCTGATCGACCACGCCGAGACCGTGGAGCTGTCGGACGAGGCGGGCTGGCGCCTGCTGAGGACCGTCGCCCAGGTGCTGGACGATGCGGCCCTCGTGGACCTCCTGACCGCGGGCGAAGAGCAGATCGGGGATCTCCGCCAGCAGCTCGACGAGGCATCCGAAGCCGCCGCGCGGCAGCGCCTCGGCGCACAAGTGACGGCGGCTGAAAAGGAGGTGAAGCGCAAGTTCGTCGACGCGCTGGGACGGCGGTAGGGCCCTCACCGCTGATGCCAGGCCGCTCTGGCAGACGGCCTCGGGTACAATCCACGCGGCGCTGGAGGAGCCGATCATGGCGTGGAAAGTCCGTCGAGAGGTCGATCGAAATCAGGGCGGCGCCTCCTCCGAGGTCCCCTTCCCGGTGCAGGGGAAGGTCGGACGCATCGAGGATCCGCCGCCCGCCGCCTTCTTCAAGAGATACGTCGAGGCCAACCGGCCGGTCGTCATCAGCGGGGTCATGGAGGATTGGCCCGCCGTCGACCGCTGGTCGTGGGACTACCTTGCCGCGGTGGCCGGCGACTGCTCGGGCGAGGTCATCGTCTCGCGCAACGGCCTTTATCCCGACTACGTCACCCAGCCGTCGCCGATGGCCAAGGTGGAGATGCGCTTCGCCGAATTCCTCCGCCGCGCCGTGCCAGCCGCCGGCGCCGAGCGGTTACCGCCGACACCGCCGATCCTGGGCCCGGGCGAGACCTATTACCTGTATGGCAAGTCCTATCTTCTGGATTCCGTGCCGGCCCTGCGCGCCGACCTGCGGAAGCCGGCCTGCCTCGGCTCCGTGGCGGAGCCCTTCCAGCGCCTCTGGATCAGCTCGACCGGCTGCGTGACGCCGCTGCACTACGACCTGTCGAACGGCTTCCTCTGCCAGGTGCGCGGCTCGAAGCAGGTCTGGCTTTTCGATCCCGGCGCAATTCGACCGCCTCTATCCTCGCGGCCCAGCAGTTCCCGGGGCTCGACAACTTCGAGAGGCAGAGCCAGGTGGACATCCACCATCCGGACTACGAGGCCTTCCCGGAGCTCCGCCGGGCCGCAGCCCTCGAATGCCACCTGCGGCAGGGAGACACGCTCTTCATTCCCTTCCAACTGGTGGCACGAGGTCGAGACCCTGGAGCCCTCCCTCTCCGTCCAGCTCGCCTTCGCGGGAGGAACCGTCACCAGCGAGCTCGCCGTGCTCTCGGACCTCTTCAAGACCAAGAAGCCCGAGGAGCTGATGACCGACCCCGCCGTCCAGCGCCTGCTGCAGGACCCGACGATGATGCAGGCTGTGCTGCGGATGATGGCGGGGGCGGGGCCCAGGATTTGATCCAGACCCTTCCTTCCCCGATGACCAGATCCGTCCACTGATTCCGCGTCCTCCTCAGAACCAGATGCAATTCCGGGGCTCGCAAAGCCCCCATCGGAGAGGATGCCATGAACCGAGACGCAAAGCTGTTGAAGGACGCTGCCTCCGCCTACAAGGACCTCTACCAGCAATGGATAGATTCCGGCAACAAGAACTGGTGGGCAAACGGGAACATCTTCGACACCCTCGTCGACTATCTCACGTTGGCCCAGGCCTGGCCGGCGGCGATGGAGGACCTGGCACTGGCCGGTCTGCAGGTCTACTAAAGATAAAACCAAGAAAAAGGACGCCGACAAGATCAGCCCAATGGAGGATTGGGACTATAGCTGCGGCTCCGGCGTCTTCCTGCGCTATCTCACGTATGTATACCCGCAGGATGCGACGGTACGCGCTGCGATGACACCCGAGCGCCAACAGATCATTGCCAACACTGCTGCGGATCCGCCGTTCAGTGGAAACAACTTCATCTTTGAGCCGTTGGATAGGCTCGCGGCATACAACGCCCTGCTCGTCATGAACTCCTGAGGGCCAGCATAGAGGTGCCAGGCGATGGTTCGGCGGAGCTCAGGCCCGGAAGGCGGCGAGGATTTCGGCCGTAGTGGCGACGGCCGCCAAGCGGAGGACGGATTCGAGGACTGCGGGGTCGTCAGAGGTGGCGAGAGCGGTCCTCAGGTCCTCGTCTACCGCGAGCCCGCGGGCAGAGAAAACCGCAACGATAGCCTTCCGCAAGCCCTGGATCTCACCCTCGACACGTCCATGGGCCTTTCCCTCAGCACGAACCTCATCCAGGCTGGAGTAGCCCTGCCGCTGGAGGAGATTGCGGAAGATCACCCGGCGCGCCGCTTCGCGATCGTAGAGGGCCTCCACCGGCACAGGATTGGCGAGGATTCCTGGCGCTTCGAGCTGCTCGCCGGGGTTCGCGATGCGCACTCTCTGGCCCGGCTGGTGCACCTCCGCCCGCCGCGGACCGGTCAGCCGCACGACCCAGACATAGCGCGTGCCGGCGGCAAAGAGCTCCTGGATCTTGGTTTGCAGCTCGGCTTCATCCTGGCCGGTGTCGGCGTACTCGACTGCCAGGGGAGGTGCGCCCTGGACCCATCCCGGCTGGTCGGGCATCTCGCCGACGGAGAGATCAGGGGCGCGGAGGATTTCCGGGGACGGGGCAAAGCCGATGTCGACGCCCACGTCCTGGACCGCGGGATCGCTCGCGAGCACGCCGTCTCCGACGCTCGTTGCCTTCCCTCCCCGGCTACCGGTGGGCAGACAATGAATGGGATGGCCGTTGGACAGCTCGTACGGATCGCCGGAACGAAGCTGATCAGCGCGGAAAGGCCCCTGGGAGCTGGGCTGCTGCGACCTCTTCATCATAGGGAAAGCATAGCACCTGTCATCCTCAGTGCCTGGCCTCGGACCCTTGCCTGAGGGTCTCCGCATCCCCCCGGCGTTTCCTGGAGAAGCATGGACCGCGCCCCCATCCGAGGGGTTCGCGGCACCGTAGGAGAAAGGGGCTTGGGTAGGCCGGTCGTGGTAGTCTTGCCGGCCCTTCGGCCGCTGCAGGCCCGAGGTCGGCCCTCCCCAGGTTGATTCGGAGTGAGAAAGATGCACAACCCGTCAGGAACCCCACGCGGATGAGCCCGCAGGCAACGCAGTCCCTGATTGAGGCCTCGACGCTGATCGAGGTGTTGCGGATGCGTGCGCTTGCGCAGCCTGCGCGGCGGGCCTATGCCTTCCTGGCCAATGGCGAGGTCGACGAGGCCGAGACGGAGGCCCTGACCTGGGCGGAGCTCGACGCGCGGGCGCGGGCTCTCGGCGCGGCTCTGGCGCTGGCCGGGTCGCGCGGCGAACGGGCGCTCCTCCTGATTCCGCCCGGGCTCGACTTCGTGGCCGCGTTCTTCGGCTGTCTCTATGCGGGCGCGGTGGCCGTGCCCTCCTATCCGCCCCGTCCGCACCGCGACCAGCCGCGGCTGCGCGCCATTGCCCGCGACGCCACGGCCGCGGGTGGTGCTCACCACGGCGGCGATTGCGGCCCGGCGCGAGGCTCTGGAGGCGCGGGTGCCGGAGCTGGCGGAGGCGGTCTGGCTGGCGGTCGAGGAGGTCGATCCGCGGCTCGCCGAACAGTGGGAGGAGCCTGCCGCCGACCCTTCGACGCCCGCCTTCCTCCAGTACACGTCGGGCTCGACGGCGCTGCCCAAGGGGGTGATCGTCACCCACGGGAACATCCTGCACAACGAGGCGATGATCCGCGCCGCGTTCGGGCAGTCGGAGGAGTCGGTCATCGTCGGGTGGCTGCCGCTCTACCACGACATGGGGCTGATCGGGAACGTGCTCCAGCCGCTGGCGGCCGGCGCGACCTGTGTGCTGATGCCGCCGCTCGCCTTCCTGCAGCGGCCGGTCCGGTGGCTTCAGGCGATCCACCGCTATCGGGCGACCACGAGCGGCGGGCCCGACTTCGCCTATGACCTGTGTGTGCGCAAGGTCGGGCCGGAGCAGCGGGCCGGGCTCGACCTGTCGTCCTGGAAGGTGGCCTTCAACGGCGCCGAGCCGGTGCGGGCGGAGACGCTCGATCGTTTCGCCGAGGCGTTCGCTCCGTGCGGGTTCCGCCGCGAGGCGTTCTATCCCTGCTACGGACTGGCCGAGGCCACGCTGTTCGTGGCGGGTGGCCGGCTCGGCGAGCCGCCGGTCGTGGGCCGGTTCGCTGCGGCGGGCCTGGAGCGCGGCGAGGCGATACCCTCCCCCGCCAGCCGAGCGAAGGCCGGCTGCTGGTCGGCTGCGGCCAGGCCTGGAGCGGGCAGCGGATCGCTCGTCGCCGATCCCGGCACCGGAGAGCCGCTGGCGCCCGGGCAGGTCGGCGAGATCTGGGTCGCCGGCCCGAGCGTCGCGGCCGGCTACTGGAGCCGGCCGGAGGAGACGGCGCGCACGTTCCGCGCGCGGCTGGCCGGAGATTCCGGACAAGGAGACGGGCCGTTCCTGCGCACGGGCGACCTTGGCTTCGTGCGCGGCGGCGAGCTGTTCGTCACCGGGCGGCTCAAGGACCTCATCATCCTGCGCGGGCGCAACCACTATCCCCAGGACATCGAGCGGACCGCCGAGCAGGCACATCCGGAGCTGGAGCCGGGCGGCGCCGCGGCCTTCTCCGTGGACGTGGCCGGGGAGGAGCGGCTCGTCATCGCTCACGAGGTCGGGCGGCGGTTCGCGCGCTCCGGCGTGCCGGTGGCGCAGGTGGCTGCCGCGCTCCGCCTGGCCGTGGCGGAGGAGCACGAGGTCCAGGTCCACGAGGTGGTCCTGTTGCGGACCGGCACGCTGCCGCGGACCTCCAGCGGCAAGGTGCAGCGCCACGCCTGCCGCGCGGCCTGGCTCGCGGGCGGCGCGGGGCTTGGAGATCGTGGGCCGCGACGCGGTGGACCTCGCGCCGCGGCCGAGGCGGTCCCGGAGGCGGGGCCGGCCCTGGACCCCCGAGGCGTTTTTGCGGCTCTCTCCCGAGGAGCGCGGTCGGGTGCCTGGCGAAGTGGCTGCGGACCGAGCTGGCGCGGATGGCCGGGGTGGATGCCTCCGGCCTGGAGAGCGGGGACGTCTCCGGCGAGCGCGGGCCTCGATTCGCTGATGGCCGTGGAGTTGGGGCATCGCCTGGAGGGGGTGCTCGGAGTCGCGGTCGCTCCGGCGCGCTGGCTGGAAGCCCGCAGCCTCGACGAGCTGGCCGCCGAGATCGGAGCGGAGCTGGAGGCGCCGGCCTCGGCGGAGGAGAAGACACCGTGTTGCGGCCGAAGGGGACTTCCCCTCTGTCCTGGGGACAGCGGGGCCTCTGGTTCCTGGAGCGGCTGGCGCCGGAGGGTGCGGCGTACCACATCCCGGTCCCGCTGCGCGTGAGGGGCGCGCTGGACGCGGTCGCGCTGCGGCGCTGTCTGCGGCTTCTGGCCGAGCGCCATCCAGCCCTGCGGACGGTGTTCATCGAGGGGCAGGACGGGCCGGTGCAACGGGTGCTGCCGGCTTCGGCGGCGCCGGAGATCGAGCTGCGGCTGGACCCTCACCCCCTGGGGAATGCTGCGGCAGCCGAGTGGGACGAGCCGCGGCTCCTGGAGCGGCTTTGTGAGGAGGCATACAGGCCGTTCGACCTCGCTCGCGGCCCTCTGCTGCGCGCGGCGGTCTTCCGGCTTGGAGGGGACGAGCAGGTGCTCCTCGTCACGATCCACCACCTCGCGGCCGATTTCTGGTCGCTCGCCGTGCTGGTGCGCGAGCTTTCCGCTCTCTACCGGCAGGAGACGGGCGGCGAGCCGGCGATGCTTGCGCCGCTGCTGCGTCATTACGGAGACCACGTGGCCCGCGAGCGCGTCCGGCTGGCGGGTCCGGAGGGCGAGGCGCTGTGGGCGTACTGGCGCGGCCGGCTGGCCGGCGAGCTGCACGACCTGGCGCTGGCGACCGACCGGCCGCGTCCGCCGGTGCAGACCTTCCGCGGCCTCTCAGTGCCGCTGGCGCTCGGGCCGGAGCTGTCGGCGGATCTCGCCGCGCTCGGCCGGAGGCGGGGTGCCACCCTCTTCGCGACGCTCCTCGCGGCGTTCCAGGCGCTTCTCTATCGCATGACGGGGCAGGACGACCTCATCGTCGGCTCGCCCGCGGCGGGGCGGGACTCTGTGGACTTCGCCGGCGTGGTCGGCTATTTCGTGAATCTGCTGCCGCTGCGGGTGGACCTTTCCGGCCGGCCGGGGTTCGACGAGCTGCTGGCGCGGGCCTCTGAGGCGGTGCTGGGAGGGATGGCGCATGCGGCCTTTCCGTTCTCGCTGCTGGCGGAGCGGCTGCACCCGGATCGCGATCCGAGCCGGCCGCCGCTCTTCCAGGCCTCGTTCGTCCTGCAGCGGGCGCACCGGGCGGACGAGCAGGCGTGGAGCGCCTTTGCGTTAGGGGAGGAAGGCGCGCGGGCCGAGCTGGCCGGGCTGCCGGTCGAGTCGCTCCGTCTGCCGGACCGGCGGGTGCCGTTCGAGCTGGTCCTGGTAGTCGCTGAGGGAGAGGACGGCCTCCGCGCCTCGCTCCAGGCCAATGCCGATCTGTTCGATCCCACGACTGCTGCGCGTTGGGCGGCCCATTTCCAGAAGCTCCTCGCCGGGATCGCCGCCGACCCCTCGTGTCCGGTGGCCGAGCTGGCGCTCCTCTCCGCGGCCGAGAGGCACCAGGCGCTGGTGGAGTGGGGAGAGACCCCAGCCATCGAGGTGAGCACAGAGCCGGTGCACCGCCAAGTGGCGCGGCAGGCGGCGGCGCGGCCCGAGGCGCTGGCCTTGGCGTCCGGCGATCTTCGGCTCACTTATGCCGAGCTGTGGGACCGGGCCAAGCAGCTCGCCGGGTTCCTTGCGCGCCATGGGATCGGCCCGGAGTCGGTCGTCGGCCTGTGCGTGGAGCGCTCGCCCGAGCTGGTGGTGGGGGCCCTGGGGGTGCTGGAGGCGGGCGGGGCCTACCTGCCGCTCGATCCGGCGCAGCCGACGGAGCGGCTGATCCGGATGCTGGGCGATTCCGGAGCGCGAATGCTACTGACGCGCGAGGGGCTGGCGGGGGGGCTGAGGCGGCCTGGGGTCGAGATTGTGCTGCTCGATCGTGAGCCCCGAAGGGGCGTCGGCATAAAGCCTGGGGTTTCAACCCCAGGTACGGGCCCATTTTTCACCCCGAGCCCCGAAGGGGCGACGGCATGGGCAGAGGGGTGCCAACCCCGCGAGGGTGGAGGAGGTGCCTGCGCCCCTTCAGGGCTTGGGGGACATTCGGAGGACCCCTTCCCTGGGGTTGAAACCCCAGGCTTTATGCCTGCGCCCCCTGCGGGGGCTCCAGACCCCGAAAGCCTCGCCTACGTCATCTACACCTCGGGCTCGACCGGCGTGCCCAAGGGGACCGAGATGCGCCATGCCGGGCTCGCCAACCTGGTGGCCTGGCACCGGGCGGTCTATGGCGTGACACCGGAAGATCGGGCCACGCTCGTCGCGGGTGTGGGCTTCGACGCGTCGGTCTGGGAGATGTGGCCCTACCTGACGGCCGGTGCGAGCCTGTGGATTCCGCCTGGGGAGACCGTGGCGGCTCCGACTGAGCTGGCCTCCTGGCTCGCCGAGCAGGCGATCACGATCGCCTTCCTGCCTACTCCTGTGGCCGAGGCGGTTCTTGGAGAGCCTCTCCCGGCCGGCCTTGCGCTGCGGGCTCTGCTGACCGGCGGCGACCGGCTGCTGCGGAGACCTCCGGAGGACGCCTCCTTCGCGTTGGTCAATCACTACGGACCGACCGAGGGAACGGTGGTGGCGACGGCCGGACGGGTCGATGCGGCCGGCGACCGCGGTGACCGGGCGCCGGCGATCGGCCGTCCCATCGCGGGGGTCCGGGTCTCTATCCTGGACGCCGAGCTGCGTCCCGTACCGGCCGGCGTGCCCGGGGAGATCTGCATCGGCGGCGCCGGCCTGGCCCGCGGCTATCTCGGCCATCCGCGGATGACGGCCGTGAGCTTCCAGCCCGATCCATCCGGTGACGCCGGAGCGCGGATCTATCGCACAGGGGACCTGGGACGGTGGCTGGCCAGTTGCGAGATCGACTTCCTGGGGCGGCGCGATCACCAGGTCAAGATCCGTGGCTTCCGCATCGAGCTGGGTGAGGTGGAGGCGGCGCTGGTGGCCCATCCAGCGTTGCGCGAGGCCGTGGTGCTGGTGCGCGAGACGTCCGCCGGCCGGGTCCTGGTGGCCTATGCGGTGCCGTCCAACGGACACGTGCCGGAGGCCGGGGAGCTGCGCTCCTGGCTGCGCGAACGGTTGCCCGAGCCCATGGTCCCTTCCGCTTTCGTGCTTCTGCCGGCGCTGCCTCTGACCCCCAACGGCAAGGTGGACCGGCGGGCGCTGTCGCGTATCGAATTCGAGACGGGAGATCCGGACGAGACGCCACGGACACAGGCCGAGCAGCGGCTGGCCGCGATCTGGGCCGAGGTGCTCGGCGTCGAGTCGATCGGCCGGCGGGCGGACTTCTTCGAGCTGGGTGGTCACTCCCTGCTGGCGACGCGGGTCGCGTCCCGTGTCCGGAATGCCTTCGGAGTCGAGCTGCCGCTCTCCGCCCTGTTCGAGCGTCCGCGGCTGGCCGGCCTCGCCGCTGCCATCGAGAAGCTGAGCGCTCTCAGAGAAGAGGTGCCGCTCCGCCCCGTCCCTCGGCGCTTGTTTCCAGACATCGACCTTCCGCTCTCGTTTGCCCAGGAGCGTCTCTGGTTCCTGGACCGCCTCCAGCCGGAGAGCGCGGCGTACAACATCCCGGCCGCCGTCCGCCTGCGCGGTGATCTGGATGTGGCGGCTTTGGAAGCGGCGCTGTCCGCCCTGTTGGCCCGCCACGAGGCGCTGCGCACCGTCTTCCTGCTCGAGAATGGCGAGCCGCGCCAGCACATCCAGCCGGCTAGTTTGTTCGCGCTGCCGAGCCTCGACCTTGCCGGCTTCCCGGACGAGGAGCGGGAGGCGGAGGCCCTGCGCCTGGCGCGGGAGGAGGCGCGGCGTCCCTTTGACCTCCAGCGCGGGCCGCTCGTCCGCGCCCTGCTGTTGCGGCTGACTCCTACGGACCACCTGCTCGTCCTGAACCTCCATCACACAGTTGCGGACGGCTGGTCCATGGACGTCCTGGCGCGGGAGGTCTCCGCTCTGTATTTCCCCCCTCTCCCGGGGGAAGGGGAGTGCGGTTGGGAGAGGGGGGCCAGGGGGGTGAGGGACCTGCCGGTACAGTACGCCGACTTCGCGGTCTGGCAGCGCGCCTGGCTCGCGGGGCCGGTCCTGGAGCGGCAGCTCGCCGGCTGGCGGGAGCTGCTGGCCGGCGCACCCGCCGCGCTGGACCTGCCGATCGACCGGCCGCGGCCGGCGGCGCAGACCTATCGCGGCGCGGTCGAGCCGGTCGAGCTACCGGCGGACCTTGGCGTCCGGCTTCGCGATCTTGCGCGGGCCGAGGGAGCGAGCCTGTTCATGGTCCTGCTCGCCGGGCTGGCGGCGGTGCTCCATCGCTACAGCGGGCAGGACGACCTCGTGGTCGGCTCGCCGGTCGCGAACCGGAACCGGGCCGAGCTGGAAGAGCTGATCGGGTTCTTCGTCAACACGCTGCCGCTGCGGCTCGATCTCGCCGGCGATCCGCCGTTCCGCGAGATGATCGGCCACGCCCGCGAGACCACGCTCGCTGCGCATGCGCTCCAGGACGTCCCGTTCGAGAAGCTGGTCGAGGAGCTGCAGCCGGCGCGGGACCTGTCGCGAAGCCCGCTCTTCCAGGTCCTCCTGACCGTCCAGGAAGGCGCTGGCGAGGCCCTGCGGCTGCCCGGCATCGAAGCCGTGCCGCTGCCGCTCCATGAGGTGCACAACGGCGGGGCCAAGCTCGAGCTGACCCTCTCGCTGACCGCCGCCCCCGGCGGCCTCGCGGGCGCGATCGAATTCAACACCGACCTGTTCGACGCCGCGACGATCCGGCGGCTGGCCGGCCATCTCGGAGTCCTCCTGGAGGGTGCCGTCACCAGTCCGAATCTGCGCGTTGGTGACCTTCCGCTGCTGACCGCAGCCGAGGAGGAACAGCTCTTCGCCTGGAACAATACGGCGGCTCCGTTCCCGCGCGACCGCGGCCTCCACGAGCTGTTCGGGGAGCAGACGCGGCGGACGCCGCACGCCACAGCCGTCGTCTGGGGGACCGAGCGGGTGAGCTATGCCGCGCTGGACCGCCGGGCCGGCGAGTTGGCCGCTCACCTGCGGCCGCTCGGGATCGGTTGCGAGGACCGGGTGGGGATCTTCCTGCGGCGGACGCCGGAGATGATCGCCGCCCTGTTCGGCGTGCTCAGGGCCGGGGGCGCCTATCTGCCGCTCGATCCGGCCTGGCCGCGGGAGCGGTTGGCTTTCCTGCTCGCCGACAGCGGCGCGCGGGTGGTGGTGACCGAGGAGGAGCTGGCGGGCGCGCTGCCGGCTTTCGCGGGAACGGTCGTCCGGATGGACGCGATCTCGCCCGGGCGGGAAGGCCGAACGGGAGGCGTCGTCCGGAGCCGCGGACCGCCTCGCCTATCTCATCTACACCTCCGGCTCGACGGGTGTGCCGAAGGCGGTCGGCGTGCGGCATGCCGGCGCGGTGGCCTTCGTCGCCTGGGCGGCCGGGTCGTACGCGCAGGACCGCTGGCGCGGCGTGCTCGCCTCGACGTCGATCAACTTCGACATCTCGGTGTTCGAGATCTTCGTGCCGCTCTCCGTGGGCGGCACGGTGATCCTGGCCGACGACGCTCTGGCGCTGCCACGCCTGCCGGCGGCCGGCGAGGTGACCCTGATCAACACCGTGCCGTCGGCCATGGCGGAGCTGGTGGCTGCCGGAGCGGTTCCCGCCTCGGTACGGCTGGTGACCCTGGCCGGAGAGCCGCTGCGGCGCGAGGTGGCCGCGGCGGTGCTCGGCCTGCCGCACGTCGAGGAGCTGTGGAACCTCTACGGCCCCACCGAGGACACGGTCTACTCGACGGGCGCGCGGATCGAGCGTGGCGAGACAGGCCCTCCGCGGATCGGCCGTCCTCTATCCAACGACCGCGCGTGGGTTCTCGACGGCTCTCTACGCCTGGCACCGGTGGGCGTGACGGGCGAGCTCTGGCTGGCCGGCGAGGGTCTGGCGCGCGGCTATCTCGGCCGGCCCGACCTCACCGCCGATCGCTTCCGGCCCGATCCGTTCGCCGGGGCGCCGGGAGGCCGCCTGTACCGCACCGGAGACCTGGCGCGCCGGCTGCCGGACGGGCAGCTCGACTTCCTGGGCCGGGTGGACCAGCAGGTCAAGGTGCGCGGCTTCCGCATCGAGCTGGGGGAGATCGAGGCGGCGCTCTCGGCGCATCCGGCGGTGGCAGAGGCGGCGGTCGTCGCTCCGGAAGATCGCGGCCGGAGCGCGGACGCTGGTGGCGTACGTGGTCCCGGAGGGCGACGCTCCGGAGACGTCCGGCCTTCCGCGCCGCGCTCGCCGAGCGTCTGCCGTCCTACATGGTCCCGTCCGTCTTTGTCGCTCTGGAGTACCTGCCGCGGACCCCCAACGGCAAGGTGGACCGTCGCGCCCTGGCCGCGCGGACCGTGCGGCCCGAGACCTCTGGAGGCGCGGCGCCCGCCACCCCGGTCGAGGAGATCCTGGCGTCTCTGTGGCGCCGACCTCCTCGGCGCCGAGACCGTGGGCCGGACCGACAGCTTCTTCGACCTGGGCGGCCACTCGCTCCAGGCGACCCGGCTCCTCTCGCGGGTCCGCGACGCCTTCGGCGTCGAGCTACCGGTGCGCGCGATCTTCGAGGCGCCGACCCTCGAAGCGTTCGCCGAGCATCGTGGCGGCCCGCCTCGGCGGCGATCGTGCGACGGCACCGATTCCCATCGCTCCGCTGCCGCGGGCGGGCCGGCCGCTGCCGCTCTCCTTCGCGCAGGAGCGCCTCTGGTTCCTGGACCAGCTCGAAGCGGACACCGCCTTCTACAACATCCCGGCGACTGTCCGTCTCCATGGCACCCTGGACCCCGAGATCTTCCGTCGCAGCCTGGAGGAGGTCGCGCGCCGCCACGAGTCGCTGCGCACCACGTTCGCCGACGTGCTCGGCCAGCCGGTCCAGGTGATCGCGCCGGAGGCTTCCGTCGCGCTGCCGGTGATCGACCTGTCGGCTCTGCCGGCGCTCGCCGAGACCGAGCTTGCGCGGCTGGCCGGAGAGGAGATCCGGAGGCCGTTCGACCTCGCGCGGGGCCGCTGTTGCGGGCGGTGCTGGTGCGGCTGGGGGAGAGCGAGCACGCCGCCATCCTGACCCTGCACCACATCATCGCGGACGGCTGGTCCATGGGCGTCCTGATCCGCGAGGTGGCGGCTCTCTACGAGGCCTTGTCCGCGGGACGGCCGTCGCCGCTCTGCCGCCTCTGCCGGTCCAGTACGCCGACTACGCGGCCTGGCAGCGAGAGCGTTTGCGGAGCGATGCGTTCGCGGCCGATGCTCGCCTGGTGGCGCGAGCGCCTCGCCGGCAGTGCCCGGCCTGACTCTGCCGCCCGACCGGCCGCGACCGGCTGTCGAGACCTACCAGGGGAAGCAGCGGCCGGTCGCGCTGCCGGCGGACCTCTCGCGAGGATCTCCAGCGCCTCGCCCGGCGTGAGGGCGCGACGCTGTTCATGGTCCTGCTGGCGGCCTTCCAGGGGCTCCTCGCGCGTGCCGCGGGCCAGACCGACATCCCGGTCGGCTCGCCGACTGCCAACCGCAACCGGTCCGAGGTCGAGGGACTGATCGGCTTCTTCGCCAACACCCTGGTCCTGCGCACCGACGTGGGGGGCCGGCCGGGCTTCCGCGAGCTGCTGCGCCGCGTGCGCGAGGTCACCCTCGGCGCCTATGCCCACGACGAGCTCCCGTTCGAGAAGCTCGTCGAGGAGGTCCAGCCCGAGCGCGACATGAGCCGCAACCCGCTGTTCCAGGTCATGCTCGTGCTCCAGAACCAGCCCTGGCCGGCGTTCCGGATCGGCGATCTCGCCCTCGCGCCGTTCGACGTGGACACGGGCACGGCCAAGTTCGACCTGACCCTCTTCTGGTGGGAGCAGGACGGGGCTCTGCTCCGGCCTGCTGGAGCACAACACCGACCTCTACGACGACGCGACCGTCCTGCGGTTCTTCCGCCATTACGAGGCCCTGCTGCGGGCCGCCGCTGCTCGACCTCGAAACGCCGGTGGCGGCCCTGCCGCTCCTCGCTGCGGCCGAGCGCCACCAGATCCTCGTCGAGTGGAACGACTCGGAGAGCGCGACGGAGATCCGCTGCATCCACTGTCTGGTGGAGGAGCAGGCCGCGCGCACGCCGCACGACGTGGCGGTGCTCCACGGCGACCAGGCCCTCACGTATGCGGAGCTCAACGCGCGGGCCAACCGGCTGGCGCACGGCCTGCGCCGCCTCGGCGTAGCGCCGGAGTCGCTGGTGGGGATCTGCATCGAGCGCTCGGTCGAGATGGTGGTCGCCTTCCTCGCCGTGCTCAAGGCGGGCGGCGCGGGCGTGGCCCTCGATCCGGCCTATCCGCAGGAGCGGCTGGCGTTCATCATCCGCGAGGCCGGCCTGCGCTTGCTGCTCACCCAGACCCACCTGCTGTCGCATTTTCCCGAGGGGGAGGCGACGCGCCTCTGCTTAGACCGTGGCGTCGAGCCGTTCCCCGGACGAGAGCTCCGAGAATCCTGCGAGCGGCGTCACCCTGGACAACCCGATCTATGCCATCTACACCTCCGGCTCGACGGGCCAGCCCAAGGGGATCCTGGTCACCCACCGCGCCTTCGCGAACCTGCTCGCCTGGCAGCTCGCCGATCCGGCGCTGGTGGCGGGCGCGCGCACGGTCCAATATTCCACGTTCGGCTTCTGCGTCAGCTTCCAGGAGATGTTCTCGTCCTGGGGCTCGGGCGGCTCGCTGGTCCTGGCCGACGAGATGACCCGGCGCGACATCCAGGGCATGACGCGCTTCCTGGAAGAGCACCAGGTCGAGCGCCTGCACCTGCCGTTCGCGGCCTTGAAGCACCTGGCCGAGGCCGCCGCGGGCCAGGATCTCCTCCCGTCCCGCCTCCAGGAGGTGATCACGGCCGGCGAGCAGCTCCAGGTCACGCCCGCGGTGCGCAGCCTGTTCGAGCGGCTGCCGGGGTGCACGCTGTCGAACCAGTACGGCGCCTCGGAGACGCACGTCATCACCGCCCTGACCCTCGCCGGGCCGTCCTCCGGATGGATGGCGATCCCGCCGGTGGGCCGGCCGATCGCCAACGTGCGCATCCACCTGCTCGACGCGGACCTGGAGCCGGTGCCGGTCGGCGTCGCGGGCGAGCTGTACGCGGCCGGCGCGTGCGTGGCCCGCTGCTACCTCGACGACCCGGTGCTGACGGCGCAGAAGATGGTCCCCGATCCGTGGGGCTGAGGCCGGCGCGCGCATGTACCGGACAGGGCGACGCGGCGCGCTGGCTGGCGGACGGCCGGATCGAGTACCACGGCCGGCTCGACACGCAGGTCAAGATCCGCGGCTTCCGGGTCGAGCTGGGCGAGGTCGAGACCGTGCTCGCCCGCCATCCGGCGGTGCGCGACGCCGCGGTGATTGCCCGGGCCAGCCGCACCGAAGGCCAGCGACTGATCGCCTACGTGGTGCCCGCGGCGGAACGACGATCGACTTCGAGACGCTGCGGGCGGACCTGAAGCGCGGTCTGCCCGAGTACATGGTGCCGTCCGCCTTCGTGCGCATGGAGGCGCTGCCGCTCAACGCCAACGGCAAGCTCGACCAGGCGGCGCTGCCCGAGCCCGAGGCGCCGTCGGCCGCGGCTTGGGTGGCGCCGCGCACCGCCACCGAGGAGCTGATCGCGGGCCTCTGGGCGGAGGTCCTGGGCCTGCCGCGGGTGAGCGCGCAGGCCGGATTCTTCGACCTCGGCGGCCATTCGCTGCTCGCCACGCAGGTGGTGTCGCGGGTGCGCGCGACGTTCGGGATCGAGCTTCCGCTTGCGCACGCTGTTCGAGGCGCCGACGGTGGCCGAGCTGGCGAGCGGGTGAGGCGCTACGTGGCGAGGCGTGGGCGGCCTCACCCCCTCCACCTCCGCGCCGGGAGCAGGTGGACGCATCCGAGCCGTCGCAGCCGCTCACATCGTGCCCTCCCGGTGCGCGCGCGGGAGCGGGAGTGAGTCTCTCCCGCTCTCCTTCGCCCAGGAGCGGCTCTGGTTCCTCGACCAGCTCGAGCCCGGCAGCGCGGCCTACGACATGCCGGGGGTGATGGAGCTGGAGGGGAACCTCGATCCGCGCCGCTCTGGCCGCGGCCCTGGGCGAGGTGGTCCGCCGCCATGAGGCGCTGCGCACGACCTTCGAGGCCGTGGACGGAGAGCCCCGGCAGCGGATCTCCCTGGAGGCGCGGGCCGAGCTTCCCCTGATCGACCTCGCCGCTGCTGCCCGAGGCGGCGCGTCGGGCCGAGGCGGATCGCCTGGCCCGCGAGCACGCGCGGCGGACGTTCGACCTCGCCCGGGGACCGCTTCTCGCCGCCGCCCTGGTGCGGCTGGAGGCAGAGCGCCATCTCTTCCTGGTCGTGATGCACCACATCGTGTCGGATGGCTGGTCCGTGGGCGTCCTCATCCGCGAGCTGACGGCCCTCTATGCGGCCTTCCTGCAAGGCGAGCCTTCGCCCCTCCCGCCGCTGCCGGTCCAGTACGCCGACTTCGCGGTCTGGCAGCGGGAGTGGCTCGCGGGCGGTGCGCTGGAGCGGCAGCTCGCCTGGTGGCGACGCGCGGCTGGCGGGTGTGCCGGAGGCGCTCGCCCTGCCCACCGACCGGCCGCGTCCGCTGGTGCAGAGCTATCGCGGCGCGACACTGCCCGTCGAGCTGGACCCGGAGCTGGGGCGCGACCTGGCGGCCCTCGGCCGGCGTGAGGGGGCCACGCTGTTCATGGTCCTGCTCGCCGGCTTCCAGGCCCTGCTCCAGCGGTGGTCCGGCCAGGACGACCTCTGCGTGGGCACCGCCATCGCCGGCCGCAACCGGCTGGAGACCGAGGGGCTGATCGGACTGTTCGTCAACAGCCTCGCCCTGCGGGCCGATCTGGCGACGGACCCTGACGTCCGCGGCCTGCTGGCGCAGGCGCGCGAGGCCACGCTGGGCGCCTACGCCCATCAGGACCTGCCGTTCGAGCGGCTCGTCGAGGAGCTGCGGCCGGAACGGAGCCTGTCGCACGCGCCGATTTTCCAGGTGATGCTGATCCTCCAGAACACCCCGGCCGCCGTGCTGGAGGCCCCCGGACTGCGGCTGCGATCCCTGGCGTTGGACACCGGCACCTCCAAGCTCGATATCTCCTTGTCCCTGGAGCCGCAGGGAGATGGGATCGCCGGCACGTTGGAGTACGCCACCGACCTCTTCGACGAGGCGACCGTCCGCCGGTTGACTGAGCATCTGCGGACCGTGCTCGCGGGGCTGGCTGCCGGCCCCGGGCAACGCCTTTCGGACCTCCCCCTGCTGAGCGCGGCAGAGCAGCGCCAGCTCCAGGAATGGAACGCCACGCGGGTGGATCTCGCGGGACTCTACGACCACGACACCGCGCGGGGCCTCCACGGCCTCGTCGAGCGACAGGTGGTGCGGACGCCTGGAGCCGTGGCCCTGATCTTCGACGGAGAGACCCTGACCTATGCCGACCTCGACCGGCAGGCGAACCGACTGGCGCATCGCCTCCGCAAGCTGGGCGTCGGACCCGAGGTCCGGGTGGGGGTCTGCGCCGAGCGGTCGCTGGAGCTGGTCGTGGGCCTCCTGGGCGTGCTCAAGGCGGGCGGGGCGTTCGTCCCGCTCGATCCGTCCTATCCGGCCGAGCGGCTCGCCTGGCTGTTCGAGGACGGCGGTTTCCCCGTCCTGCTGACGCAACGGCGCGTCGCGGCCTGGCTGCCGTCGCACGATGCCCGCATCGTCTTCCTGGAAGGCGAGGAGTGGCGGGACGAGCCGGATACGCCACCCGCGGTGAGCATCTCGCCCAAGAGCCTGGCCTATGTCGTCTATACCTCGGGCTCGACCGGCCGGCCGAAGGGCGCGATGAACACCCACGGCGCGATCGTCAACCGGCTGCTCTGGATGCGACAGACCTTCCTGCCGGCGCCGGACGAGGTCTGCCTCCAAAAGACTCCGCTGGGGTTCGACGTCGTGGTGGCCGAGTTGTTCGCACCGCTCGTGGAGGGCGCCCGGCTGGTCGTGGCTGCGCAGGACGGGGATCGCGATCTCGCCTACCTGGTGGCGACAATCGGCCGGTTCGGCATCACCGCCGTGCAGTTCGTCCCCTCACACTTCTCGGCGCTGTTGGAGCAGGAGGGCTTCGCTGAGCGCTGCGGGAGCCTACGCCGGATCGACCTGTGTGGCGAGGCGCTCGCAGCCGAGCTTGCGGCTCGCACTTTCGAGCGCTGTAACGCCGAGCTACTCAATCTTTACGGCCCGGCAGAGGCGGCGGTGGCCGTCACGGTCCACGTCTGCCGCCGGGACGAGAGGGGGGCTCCTCCCCTCGGCAGGCCGCTGCCCAACGTCACGGTCTGGAACCTCGATCGGCAGGGCAACCTGGCACCGGTGGGCGTGCCCGGCGACCTCCACATAGGCGGCGTCCAGCTCGGGCGCGGCTACCTCAACCGGCCCGATCTGACCGCAGACCGCTTCGTGCCCGATCCGTTCGGCGATCTCCGGGGCGAGCCCGGAGCGCGGCTCTATCGCACGGGCGACCTGGCGCGCCGCCGTGCGGATGGCGTCATCGAGTACCTCGGGCGCCTCGATCATCAGGTCAAGGTGCGCGGCGTGCGGGTCGAGCTGGGCGAGATCGAGACGGTCCTCGCGTCGCATCCGGAGATCCGCGAGGCCGTGGTCGTGGCGCGCACCGAGAAGCCGGGGGATGTGCGGCTGATCGCCTGCGCGGTGCCCGAGGCCGGGACGTCACCCGCGTCCGCCGAGCTGCGGATTTGGCTGCGCGACCGCCTCCCCGAGGCCATGATCCCGGGCTCCTTCGTGCTCCTCGACGCCATGCCGGTCACGCCCAACGGCAAGGCGGACCGCGGTGCGCTGATGCGCCTGGAGACGGCGGGCGCCGGGGCCGAGGAGTACGTGCCGCCTCGCGGCAGGGTGGAGGAGGCGCTGGCCGCCATCTGGAAGGATGTGCTGGGTGTCGAGCGGGTCGGGGCACGCGACCAGTTCTTCGAGCTGGGCGGGCACTCCCTGCTGGCCACGCGGGTGACCTCGCGGGTGCGCGGCGTCCTGGGCGTCGAGCTGCCGGTGCGCGCCCTGTTCGAGCACCCGGTGCTGGCCGACCTGGCAGCGACCGTGCGGGCGCAGACGGGGGCCGCGGAGCCGCAGCGGATCGAGGGCTCGGCCGCAACGACCGGAGACCACCCGCTCTCCTTCGCGCAACAGCGGCTCTGGTTCCTCGACCAACTCGAGCCCGGCAATCCCGCCTACAACGTCTATACGGCCTTGCGGTTGACCGGCCGGCTCGATCGGGCGGCCCTGGAGGCGAGCCTGGGCGGCGTGGTGGCGCGCCACGCCGTGCTGCGGACCGTGTTCGTACTTGGCGAGGACGACGCCGAGCCTGTACAGCGAATCGCCCCGCCTGGACCACCCGCGGCCGTGCCGCTGGTCGATTTGACAGGAGTCGACGGGTACGAGGTCGGGCGGCTGGCGCAGGCCGAGGCCCGGCGGCCGTTCGACCTGACACGCGGGCCGCTGCTGCGCATCATCCTGCTGCGCCTGGGCCCGGAGGACCATGCGGTTCTCCTGACGATGCACCACATCGTCAGCGACGGCTGGTCGCTCGGCCTCCTGATCGACGAGCTGGCCGCGCTCTACACATCTTCCATCCAGGAGTCCTTGCCGTCCTTGCCGCCACTCCCGCTGCAGTACGCCGACTTCGCCCGCTGGCAACGCACCTGGCTGAGCGGAGCCGTGCTGCACGATCAGCTCGGCTGGTGGCGCGAGCGGCTGGCCGGCGCACCTCCGGCTCTCGACCTGCCCGCGGACCATCCCCGGCCGCCGCAGTCGAGCGGCCGGGGCGGCATGCGCAAAGCTCTGCTGCCGGTGGAGCTGTCCGTCCGGCTTGCCGCTCTTGCCCGGCACGAGACGGCGTCGTTGTTCATGATGCTGTTCGCAGGCTTCGCAGCGTTCCTCGGCCGCCTCACCGGGCGCGACGACCTGGTGGTCGGCACCGACGTGGCCAACCGCAACCGCGCCGAGACCGAGGGGCTGATCGGCTTCTTCGTCAACGAGCTTGCGCTGCGGGTCGAGCTGACGGACGATCCCACGCTCCGTGGTCTCCTGGTGCAGGTGCGCGAGACGACCCTGGGGGCCTATGCATACCAGGACCTCCCCTTCGAGCGTCTGGTCGAGGAGCTGCGGCCGGAGCGGGACCTGTCGCGGCAGCCGATCTTCCAGGTGGCCTTCACCCTTCAGAACGCGCCGCGAAAGGCTTTGGAGCTGCCGGGGCTCACGCTCGCACCCATCCCATCCTCCGCCGGCACCGCGCGGCTCGATCTGGCTCTCGATGCGCACGAGACGCCGGAGGGGATCACCCTGGAGGCTGAGTACAGCTCCGACCTCTTCGAGCCCCCGACGGTCGACCGCCTGCTGCGGTCCTTCGCGGAGCTGCTCGCAGCGGCCGTGGATCTGCCGGACGCCCGGCTGTCCGGCCTGCCGCTGCTCCCCGAAACCGAGCGGCAGCAGGTCCTCGTCGAATGGAACGACGCCACAGTCGCCTATCCGCTGGACGCGCCATTCCACGAGCTGTTCCTGGCCCGCGCCGCCGCGGCACCAGGAACGACGGCCGCCGTCTGCCGAGGCGAGCGCCTGACCTATGGCGAGTTGGCCCGCCGGTCGAGCCTCCTGGCGCGGCGCCTCAACGCTGCCGGGCTCCTGCCGGACACGCCGGTCCCGCTGCTCGCGGCCCGCGGCCTCGACTTCCTGACCGGCATCCTGGGCACGCTCTGCGCGGGCGGTGCCTATCTGCCGCTCGATCCCGCCCATCCGGCGGAGCGCTGGGCGCGGGTGATCGCCGACAGCCGGGCCGGCCTGGTCCTGGTGGAGAAAACGCTCCTGCCGGCGCTCGAAGGTGTCGTGCCGGACGGCGTCCGTCTCCTGGTTCTCGAAGACCTCCTGGCCGGAGAAGACCCCCGCGGACCGCTGCCGCAGGTGGATCTTGAGCAGCTCGCGTACGTGCTCTATACCTCAGGCTCCACGGGGATGCCCAAGGGGGCGATGATCGGGCACCGGGCGCTGCTCAACCACCTGTGGTCCAAGGTCGACGGGCTCGGCGTCGGTCCGTCCGACCGCGTGGCGCAGACCGCGTCGCAGAGCTTCGACGTCTCGGTCTGGCAGCTCCTTGCGGCCCTCCTCGGCGGCGGCGAGGTCCACATCGTCCCGCCGGAGGTGGCGCAGGACCCTGGGCCGCTGCTGGCTGCCCTGCGAGAGGCGGGGATCACCTTCCTGGAGGTCGTCCCGTCGCTGATGCGCCTGATGCTGGAGGAGCTGGAGGAGAGGAGCTCTCCCCTTCCCACGAGCCTGCGCTGGCTGATTCCCACGGGCGAGGCGCTGCCGCCGGACCTCTGCCGCGCCTGGCTGCGCCTCTGCCCGGATATCCCGCTGCTCAACGCCTATGGGCCGACCGAGTGCGCGGACGACGTCTGCCTGCACCCGATCCGCACGGCGCCCGATCCGGCCGAGCCGCGCGTGCCGATCGGCCGGCCGGTGGCGAACTTCCGGCTCCTCGTGCTCGACCGGGCTCTCCAGCCGCTCCCGATCGGCGCACCGGGCGAGCTGTACATCGGCGGCGCCGGCCTCGGCCGCGGCTATCTCCACGACAGCACCAGGACCGCCGGCTCCTGGCGGCCCGACCCGTTTGCGGCCGAGCCCGGCGGGCGGCTCTACAAGACGGGAGACCTGGCGCGGCTGCGTGCCGACGGCACCTTCGATTTCCTCGGCCGCGCCGACCATCAGGTGAAGGTGCGCGGCAACCGCATCGAGCTGGGCGAGATCGAGGCCGCCCTGACCCGCCATCCCAGCGTGCGTGAGGCGGTCGTGCTCGCCTTGCGAGACCGTGGCGAGTCGCGGCTCGCGGCTTTCGTGACGCCGGCTGCGGCGGCCGATCCGTCCGCGCTGGAGGCGGCCGGGCTGCGCAATTTCCTTGCCGCTTCGCTGCCCGATCCCATGGTGCCGGCCGTGTTCGTGGTCCTCGCCGAGATGCCGCTCACGCCCAACGGCAAGGTGGACCGCCGCGCCCTGGAGCGCCACGCTCCGGCGCCCGGCGACCTGCCCGCCGGGATCGGCTCTGTGCCGCCACGCGACGAGGTCGAGGAGGAGCTGGCCGAGATCTGGTCCTCCCTCCTGGGTGTCGAGAGGGTGAGCGTCCACGACGACTTCTTCGCCCTGGGCGGGCATTCGCTGATGGCCACCCGCGCGATCTCGCGGGTGCGCAAGGCCTTCGGCGTCGACGTGCCGCTCGCGGCCCTGTTCGCCGCCCCTACGGTCGCCGGCATGGCGGACCGGATCAAGGAGTCCACGCTTGGCTGCCCCGCCGGGCCGCCGCCGCTGCGGCCTGTGCCGCGGGACCGCGACCTGCCGCTCTCCCTGGCGCAACAGCGGCTGTGGTTCTTCGACCAACTCGCCCCAGGCAGCCCGCTCTACAACATCGCCGGGGTCTGGCGCCTGACCGGACGGCTGGATATCCCGGCCCTCGTCCACTCCGTACGCGGCATCGTCCGCCGCCACGAGGCGCTGCGCACCACGTTCCCGGCCGTGGCGGGACGGCCTGTGCAGGCGATCGCGCCGCCCTCGTCGACCCAGCGGTTTGCGATCCCGCTCGCGGACCTTGCCGCCCTGCCGGCAGAGACGCGGGAGGAAGAGGCCCTGCGGCTCGCCTTCGAGGACGGCAGCCGCGGCTTCGACCTTGCGGCCGGGCCTCTGCTCCGGGTCACTCTGGCGCGGCTCGCCACGGAGGAGCACCTGCTGCTCTTCAACATCCATCACATCGTCTCGGACGGCTGGTCGCTGGGCGTCTTCAAGAGCGAGCTCGCGGTTCTCTACACCCGGGCGGCGACCGGTGACCCGGAGCCGCTGCCCGAGCTGCCGGTGCAGTACGCGGACTTCGCGGTCTGGCAGCGCGAGTGGCTCGCGGGCGGCATCCTCGAAGAGCAGCTCGCCTGGTGGAAACAGCACCTCGAAGGCGCGCGCGAGGACCTGGAGCTGCCGTTCGACCGGCCGCGGCCCGCGGCGCTCAGCGGGCGCGGCTCCTGGCTCCGCTTCGTCCTGCCCGGAGAGCTCGCCGCCGCTCTCCACGGCCTCGCCCGGCGCGACGGCGGCAGTCTGTTCATGATTTTGCTCGCCGCGCTGGAGGCTCTCCTCTTCCGCTACACGCGGCAGGAAGACCTGTCGATCGGCACCGCGAGCGCCGGCCGCGGCCTGCTGGAGACCGAAGGGTTGATCGGCTTCTTCGTCAACACACTCGTGATGCGGGCGGACCTGGCGGGCGATCCGGCCTTCCTGGAGCTGGTCCGGCGGGTGCGCGGCACGGCGCTGGAGGCCCAGGCGCATCAGGACCTGCCGTTCGACCGTCTGGTGGAGGAAATGCGTCCCGACCGCAGCCTCGCGCACGCGCCGCTCTTCCAGGCGATGTTCCTGTTCCAGAACGTGCCGGCGCCTGAAGGTGGGCTGCCGGGGCTGGAGCTGCGCCAGCTCCGCGTCCACAGCGGCACCTCCAAGGTCGACCTGATGCTGGCCATGGAAGAGGAGCAGGAGGGCCTGGCGGCCGAGATCGAGTACAGCACCGATCTGTTCGACAGTCCGACGATCGAGCGGCTGGCGACGCATTTCCGGGTCCTGCTGGAAGGGGCTGCCGCCGAGCCGGGCACGCGCCTGTCCGACCTGCCGCTCCTCTCCGCGCCGGAGCAGGAGCAGCTCCTCCGGTGGAACGACAGCCGGACCGGCTTCGCGTCCGATCTCTGCCTCCACCAGCTCGTGGAGCGCCACGCCGACCGCACGCCCGGTGCCGCGGCGGTGGTCTGCGGTGGCGCCTCCCTGACGTATGCCGAGCTGGATGGCGAAGCCAATCGCCTGGCCCGCCGCCTGCGGGAGCTGGGGGTCGGGCCCGAGACGCGCGTGGGGATCTGTACCGAGCGCTCGCTCGACATGGTCGTCGGCCTGCTCGCGATCCTGAAGGCCGGCGGCGCCTATGTGCCGCTCGACCCGTCCTATCCGGCCGAGCGCTTGGCTGCGATCGTCGAGGACGCTCAGGCCCCGATCGTCCTGACCCATCACGGCCTTGCCGACCGCCTGCCGGCCTCCGCGGCGCAGGTGATCGATCTCGATGAGGAACGAGAGGCCCTGGCCCGGATGAGCGCCGGGCCCCTCGCACCGGCTTCCGGTCCCGAGCATCTCGCCTACACGATCTTCACCTCGGGCTCGACCGGCCGTCCCAAGGGCGTTCAGATCGGCCACCGCAGCATCGTCCATCTCGTGGAGACCTCCGGACCGCTGCTCGCGCCGCTCGCTGAGGAGCCGGGCACCTGGACGGTCTTCCACTCCTACGCCTTCGACTATTCGGTCTGGGAGATCTGGACCTGCCTCGGCCACGGCGGACGGCTTGTCCTGGTCCCCGTGGAGACCACCCAGGATCCGGCCGCCTTCCACGACCTCCTCGCCGCGCAGAAGGTCACGGTCGTTCATCAGACCCCGGCCGCGTCGCGCCACCTCGTCAGTCTCTGGGAGTCCGGAGAGCGCAATCCAGCCGATCTTTCCCTCCGCCGCGTCATCTGCGGTGGCGAGGCGTTTCCGGGCGAGCTGGCGGGACGGCTCGTCGCAAGCGGCTTGGACTTGGAGCTTTGGAATTTCTACGGTCCCACCGAGGTCACAGTCTGGGCGTCGGCGTACCGTCTCACGGCTGCCGACCTTGACCGCGCGACCATCCCTCTGGGCACGCCGCTGCCGGACGTCCGTATCCATCTTCTGGACCCGGCCCTCCAGCCGGTTCCGGCAGGCGTCGCCGGAGAGGTCTGCATTGCCGGCTTCGGCCCCGCGCGCGGCTACGTTGGCCGGCCGGGCCTGACCGCCGAGAAGTTTGTTCCCGATCCGCTCGCGGAGGAGCCCGGTGCCCGCCTCTACCGCACGGGCGACCTCGCCCGGCTGAGCGCCGAAGGCCGGATCGACTACCTCGGCCGCATCGACCACCAGGTCAAGATCCGCGGCTTCCGGGTGGAGCTGAAGGAGATCGATCTCGCGCTGGCGTCCCATCCGGCCGTGCGGCAGGCTGTGACCCTCGTCCGCGACGGCCGGTTGGTCGCCTATCTCGTGGGCGACGCGCCTCCTGCCGAGCTGCGCGGCTGGCTCCGCGAGCGGCTGCCGGCCTACATGGTGCCGTCCTCGTTCGTGCCGCTGGCCGCGTTTCCTCTCTCGCCCAACGGCAAGGTGGACCGCCGCGCCCTCGCCCGTATCGAGCCTCCCGAGGCTGTCCTGGCGGCGGGGGAAGAGGCTACGGCGCCGCGCACGCCGGTCGAGGAGCTGGTCGCCTCGGTCTGGTGCGAAGTGCTCGGCGTCGACCGTGTGAGCATCCACGAGAGCTTCTTCGACGCCGGCGGGCATTCGCTCCTGGCCACCCAGGTTGTCTCGCGCCTGCGCGAAGCCTTCGGGGTCGACCTGCCGTTGCGCGCGTTGTTCGAAGCGCCGACCGTCGCCGCCCTGGCGCAGCGCCTCGAAGAGGCGTCCCGCAGCGGCCACGGCATCGCCGCGCCGCCGGTCCGGCGGGTGCCGCGGGACGGTGGGTCCCTGCCGCTCTCGTTCGCCCAGGAGTGGATGTGGCTGATCGACCAGCTCGACCCGACCCGGTCGGCCTTCGGCGTGGCCCTGCCGGTCCGCCTCGGCGGCCGGCTCGACGCAGGGGCCCTTGTCCATGCCTTGCGCGAGGTGGTCCGCCGCCACGAGGTCCTGCGCACCACCTTCCCGGTGGTCGGCGGCCGGCCGGTGCAGCGGATCGAACCCGAGCCCGAGCTGCCCATGCCGGCCCTCGATCTCTCCGGGCTGTCCCAGGCCGTCCGTGAAGAGGAAGCCGAGCGCCTCTCCGCGGCCGAGCTGGCCCGGCCGCTCGATCTGGCCTCCGGTCCGTTGATGCGCACGCTCCTCCTGCGCTTCGGGCCGGAGGACCACACGCTGATCCTGACCCTCCATCACATCCTCTTCGACGGCTGGTCCGGAGGCGTCCTGCTGCGCGAGGTGGCCGCGCTCTACCGCGCTTTCGCGGCCGGCGAGGCGTCGCCGCTGCCCGAGCTGCCGATCCAGTACGCCGACTTCGCCGTCTGGCAGCGCGACTGGCTCGAGGGCGATGCGCTCCAGCCGCTGCTCGCCTGGTGGCGCGAGAGGCTCACCCCCGAGCCGCCGCCGCTCGACCTGCCGGGCGCCCGCCGCGGCCCGGTCGGTACTTTGCGAAGCCTGCGCAGCGCGCGCCAGCGGATCGCGATTCCGGCGGACCTGACCGCCGGCATCCGGACCCTCGCGCGCGGTCAGGGAGCGACCCTGTTCGTGGCGCTCCTCGCCGCCTACCAGACCCTGCTGCACCGCACCACGCGGCAGACCGACATCGCCGTGGGAGCGCCGGTGGCTGGCCGCAACCGGCCCGAGCTGGAAGACCTGATCGGCTACTTCGTGAACCCGCTGGTGATGCGCACCGAGATGGGCGGCGATCCGACGTTCCGCGACCTGGTCGGCCGCGTGCGCGAGGTGGCTCTCGGCGCCTGGGCGCACCAGGACCTGCCGTTCACCCGCCTCGTCCAGGAGCTGCAGCCCGAGCGCTCCGCCGGCCGCACGCCGCTGTTCCAGGTGATGCTGCTGCTCCAGAACACTCCGGTGCCCGACATCGAGCTGCCGGGGCTCACCCTGACCCCGATCGAGCGCGAGGTGCCCCTCGCCACCTTCGACCTCACCCTGGTCCTGGTCGAGGAAGGGGAGGGGCTCAACGGCTGGCTCTGGTACAACCGCGACCTGCTGGAGACCGCGGCCGTCGCCTCCCTGATCGACCGTTTCCGGGTGCTCCTCGGCGGGGCCGTGGCCGACCCGGACCGCCGCCTGTCGGATCTCCCCCTCCTCACCGAGGCCGAGCGCCGGCAGCTCCTGGAAGGACAAACCGAGATGCCGACCCCCACGAGCGCCCCCGCTGTCGCTGAGGGCGACCTGATCCATACCCTGTTCGAAGCCCGCGTCGAGGCCGACCCCGAGGCCGTGGCCCTGGTCTTCGACGGCGAAGAGACCACCTACGAGGATCTCGACCAGGCCGCCAACCGCCTGGCCCGCCAGCTTCGCGCCCTCGCTGTCGGCCCGGAGGACCGTGTCGGGCTCTGCCTCGACCGTTCGCCGCGCCTCGTCACCGCGATCCTCGCGACCCTGAAGGCCGGGGCCGGTTACCTTCCTCTGGACCCCCACTATCCGGCGGACCGGCTTGGTTTCCTGCTGACCGACGCCGGAGCGAAAGTCCTGATCGCCGAGCGCGCCGTGGCCGACCGTCTGCCCGAGGTCGCCTGCCCGGTGGTCTGGCTCGACGGCGACGACGCCCTTGCCATCGCCGCGCAGAGCGGTGACGCTCTCGGCAGCGTCGGAGCCACACCCGCGAGCCTCGCCTATGTGATCTACACGTCGGGCTCCACGGGCCGGCCCAAGGGGGTCCAGATCACCCACGCCAACGTGATCCGCCTCTTCGCGGAGACCGAGGGCTGGTTCCGCTTCGACGAGCGCGACACCTGGACTCTTTTCCACTCCTATGCCTTCGACTTCTCGGTCTGGGAGATCTGGGGAGCCCTCCTCTCCGGTGGCCGGCTGGTGATCGTCCCCTGGGAGGTCAGCCGCTCGCCGGAGGACTTCCACGCGCTGCTCCGCCGCGAGGAGGTCACGGTCCTCAACCAGACGCCGTCCGCCTTCGCCGCCCTGGTCCAGGCCGAGCTGGCGACCGGCGCACCGGCCAGCCGCCGTGACCTGCCGCTCAAGTCGCTGCGCTGGGTCATCTTCGGCGGCGAGGCGCTCAACCCCGAGAGCCTGCGGCCGTGGATCGAGCGCTACGGCCAGCGGCCCAAGCTGGTCAACATGTACGGCGTCACCGAGACCAGCGTCCATGTGACTTACCGGCCGATCGCCGCCGCGGATCTCGATGCGGGCAGCGTCATCGGCGAGCCGATTCCGGACCTGGAGGTGCGCGTCCTCGACGAGCGCCTGGAGCCGGTGCCGTCCGGCGTGCCCGGCGAGATGTACGTCGGCGGCGCCGGCCTCACCCGCGGCTATCTCGGCCGCCCGGAGCTGACCGCCGAGCGGTTCGTCCCCGATCCGTTCTCCAAAGACCCGGGAGCGCGCCTCTATCGCACCGGCGACCTGGCGCGCCTCGTCCCCGACGGAGATCTGGAGTACCTCGGCCGGGTGGATGCGCAGGTGAAGATCCGCGGCTTCCGCATCGAGCCCGGCGAGATCGAGGCCGCCCTGGTGCGCCATCCCGCCGTGGCCGAGGCCGTGGTGATCGCCCGCGAGGACCAGCCCGGCGACCGCCGGCTCGCCGCCTATCTCGTGCCGGACGCGCAGGCGGCCCTGCCAGTCCGGCAGCTTCTGCGTTACGAGCGGGAAGGCAGGCTCGACAACCGGCCCACCTTCGAGCTGCCGAACGGGATGACCGTGGTGCACCAGCACGAGGGGGTGACCCTCGGCATCTACCGCGAGATTTTCGAAGGCGAGGTCTACCGCCGCCACGGCATCGACCTGCCGGACGGGGCCTGCGTCTTCGACATCGGCGCCAACATGGGCCTCTTCACCCTCTGGGTGGGGACGACCGTGCCGAAGGCCCGGATCTTCTCCTTCGAGCCGATCCCGCCGACCGCCGAGGTGCTGCGCCTGAACGCCAGCCTCTACGGGCTCGACGCCACGGTCTACGACGCCGGCATCGCCGACGGCGAGAGGACCGAGGTCTTCACCTACTACCCGTTCTTCTCCTCGACCTCGGGCCGTTTTCCCGATCTGGCCAAGGACCGGGCGGACATCAAGGCGCACATCCTGAACGAGCAGAAGGTGCTCGACGCCCGCATCACCGACGAGATGGGCGCCTCGACCTTCGAGGAGTGGCGGCAGGAGCGCGAGGTCGCGCTCGACGGCTGGCTCGACGAGCACATGCGGAGCGAAAAGGTGGCCTGCCGACTGACCACGATCTCATCGGTCATCCGCGAGCATGGCCCCGAGCGGATCGATCTCATCAAGCTCGACGCCGAGCGGAGCGAGCTGGATGCCCTGGCCGGCATCGCCGAGGAGGACTGGCCGAAGATCCGGCAATTCGTCGTCGAGGTCCACGACGCCGGCATCCGGGACAGAGTGGTGGAGGTGCTCAACCGCCGCGGGTTCGAGACGGTGGTGGAGCAGGACGTGTATCTGGAGGGGACGGAGCTGTACAACGTGTATGCGACCTCACCCCCTGGCCCCCTCTCCCATCACCCTCCCTCCACCCGGGAGAGGGGGGACGGCTTCGGACAGGTTTGGGCGAGCCCTTCGAAGCTGCTCGATGAGGTGCGGCGGTCCGTTGTGGAGACGTTGCCGGAGCACATGGTTCCGGCGGCGTTCGTGCTGCTGGAGGCGCTGCCTCTGACGGCTCATGGGAAGGTGGACCGGCGGGCGTTGCCGGCTCCTCGCGAGGCGGCGAAGGGGGCCGAGCGGCCGATTGTCGAGCCGCGGACGCCGGTCGAGAGCGAGATGGTCGAGATCTGGAAGGAGCTGCTCGGGGTCGACCGGATCAGCATCTACGACAACTTCTTCGAGCTGGGCGGACACTCGCTGCTTCTGACCCAGCTCGCCTCGCGCATCCGCAACGCCTTCCACGTCGAGCTGCCGCTACGCGTCCTCTTCGACGTCGCGAACCTGGTCGAGGTCACCGAGGCCATCGCCGAGCGCCAGGCCCAGCAGGTGGACAAGGACGAGATGGCTGCGATGCTGGATGAGCTGAAGGGTCTTTCGCCCGAAGAGATCCGGGCGCTGCTGGCGGCGGAGGGGGGCGCGTGAGAACGCCCTGGCCGGTCCCGGAAAGGGCGTCTTCGTGCACCTAGAGAGGGTAGGGCGCATAAGCCCTGCCAAAGGAGGTTTCGCATGGAGAACAAGGTCATGAACGTCGAAGAGAAGCCGGAGGTCAACACCCCCGAGCTCGCGGCGATCGTCCCCACCGAGAGCTGCCCGACCTGCAGGTCCGGCATCGATCCGACGATCATCGGCGACGGCGGCTTCCAGGAAGCTCTCGTCGACTGACGACCGGCTGGTCCCGGAAAGATCGCAACCGCGCACCTAAAGAAAGTAGAACGCCCGAGCCCCTAAAGGAGGAGCCGATGGAGAACAGAGTCATGGAAGTCGAAGAGAAGGCCGAGGTCAACGCCCCCGAGCACTTGACGAAGGTCCCCACCGAGAGCTGCCCGACCTGCCTGTCCGGCGTCGATCCGACGATCATCGGCGACGGCGGCTTCCAGGAAGCCCTCTTCGACTGACGACTGGCCGTGATGCGCGCACGCCTCCGGGCGTGCGCGTTCCACACCAGGAGCCTGATGTCCAGCCTCCCCAACAACCGTCTCGACGCATTGCCGAAGCTCGGCGTGGGCCTTTCCTACCAGGGACCGCTGCGCGACTTCGTCCTCGAGAACCTCGACAGCTTCGACTTCCTGGAGATCATCCCCGACATCTTCTGGACCGACCAGGGGACCGGGACGCCCGGCCGCTATCGCGAGAACCCGGACTCGAAGCCGTTTCTCGACCGGGTCGCGGAGCACAAGCCCATTGTGGCCCACAGTGTCGGCCTGTCGATCGGCAGCGCAGACCGGTTCGAACACCGGGCACGTGGACCAGATCTCCGCCTGGCAGCGGCGCTACGGATTCCCCTGGCACAGCGACCACCTCTCGTTCATCCGGCTGGAGAGCCCGTCGGGCCATTCGGTCGACGTCGGCCTGACCCTGCCGGTGCCGTATGACGAGGCGGTGCTCGACATGCTCAGCGAGCGGGTCGGGCACGTCCAGGCCGAGGTGCCGGTCCCCTTCCTGCTGGAGAACAACGTCTACTACTTCGACATCCCCGAGCAGGAGATGGGCGAGGCGGAGTTCCTCAACCGGCTGTCGGCCCGGACCGGCTGCGGCCTGCTGCTCGACCTCCACAACGTCTATGTCAATGCCCGCAATCACGGGTTCGATCCCATGGAGCTCCTGGACGGGCTGGATCTCACGCGCGTGGTCGAGGTCCACCTCGGCGGCGGCATGGAGGTGGACGGCGTGTACCTCGACGCGCACAGCGGCCCCTGTCCGGAAGAGGTATGGCGGATGCTCGACGAGACCCTGCCGCGGACGCCGAACCTGGCGGGGGTGGTCTTCGAGATGTTCGGCAACTATTTCCCCAGCATCGGCCCCGAGCCGCTGCGCCAGGAGCTGCGCAAGGCCCGGGAGGCCCTCGACCGCCGCGCCTGACCGCATCCGGTGTCTCTCCAAGGTTTCCAGCAGGCGTTTTCCGAGCTGGTGATGTCGTCCGCCTTCCGGGCGCGGGTCGCCGAAGACCCGGAGCAGAGCCTCGCCGCGTTCGACCTCTCCGCACGGGAGCGGCGGCGTCTCGAAACGCTGGCGAAGGACCCGAGGCTGCGGACCGGGACGATGCTCCACCGCGCCAACCGCCTGAGCATGCTCTCGAACACCCTGCCGCGCACCTGCCGGGTGCTCGGCCCGCGCGGGCTCAAGGAGATGGTGCAGGCCTACTGGAGCGAGCACCCCCCGGAGACGCAGATCTACCTGCGCGAGGCCTTGAGCTTCGCGGATTTTCTCGTCGCCCGGCTCCGCGACGGCAGTCTGGTGAACGGCTTCGTCAAGGAGGTGCTGGAGACGGAGGTGGCGATGCTCCACCTGGGGCGAGCCGGCGGCGCCTGGCAGCCGCCCGCGGAGCCCCCCTCCACCGCCGCTCCGGACGCCTGCGTCCTCCGTCTCCATCCTCTCTGCCGGGTGGTCCGCTACCGGCACGATCCGGACGCCGTGCTCCAGGCTCTCGATGCGAAGCAGGCTCCGGACGGCCTGCCGGAAGGGGAACACTGGCTGCTCCTCACGGCCTCGGGCGTGGGCCGGGTGGCGATGAAGTCGATCCCCGCCGGGCAGGGGAGGGCGCTTGCCGCGTGCGACGGAGAGAGCTCCGTGGAGGATCTCTGCACGCGCACGGGGCTGCCGGCCGGCTTGTTCGAGGAGATGCGGGCGGCGGGGTATCTCGTGGGGTAGGTGTCCTCACCCCCTGTCCCCCTCTCCCATCTCCCTCCCTTCCCCCGGGAGAGGGGGGACGTGGTTGCTGCTCTGAGGAGGTAGCTTGCCGGAGCTCCTCAGGGGCTCCCTCATGAAAAAGCCTCGACCTCGCCTGCAAGCCCGAGCTACGTCCCCCCTCTCCCGGTTGGTGGGAGGGCGATGGGAGAGGGGGACAGGGGGTGAGGCCTCACTCCGACCGCAGTGCCGAGGCGGGATCGACCCCTAGGGCGCGGCGGGCCGGGAGCCAGCCGGCGGCCAGACCGACCAGCAGGAGGAGCAGGGCCGCGGCGGCCAGCATTGCCGGGTCGGCCGGCTCGACCCCGAAAAGCATTCCGGCGATGCCGCGGGTGAGGATCCGGGCGCCGGCCAGACCGAGCACCGTGCCGGCCAGCGTCAGCCCGAGAGCACGGCGGAGCACCAGGAGGAGGATCTCGCGCCGCCCGGCGCCGAGCGCCATGCGGATGCCGATCTCGCGGGTCCGCCGCGCCGTCGAATAGGCGGTTACGCCGCCGATCCCCGCGGCCACCAGGATCACGGCGGCCGTGCCGAGTAGACCGGCGACCAGAAGCTGAAAGCGCGGCCCTGCTGTGGCGCCGTGCGTCAGCTCGGCCATCGGTCGAATCTCGGCCGGCAGATCCGGATCGATCTCGCGGACCGCATTCCGGAGCGCGCCGGCCAGAGCCTCGGTCCTCCCCTCGGCCCGCACCACCAACGCCGCGAAGCGGGTCGGGCTCTGGGACTGCGGCACGAAGATCTCCGGCTTCGGCTCCACGGCCGGACCTTCGTGGCGCACGTCGCCGACCAGGCCTACGACCTCCCGGGTCACGTCGCCGGACGTGCTCCGCAGCACTACCTTTCGGCCGAGCGGGCTCGCGTCACCCCAGGCGGCCTTGGCAAAGGCCCGGTTGACCAGCGCCACGTCGAACGCTTCGGGACCGTCCCCCGAGCCGAAGGGCCGTCCGGCCAGGACGGGGATGCCCAAAGCCTGAAAATAGCCGGGGCTGACGGACCGGTATCCCGCCTGCATCGAAGCCGGCCCTTGGGGCGGCGGCGGATCGAGGATGGCCTCGCGGCTGATGTCATAGAGCCCCGAGAGGGGAAGAGTCGAGGTGAGCCCGGCTGACCGGACGCCTTGCAGCGCGGCGACCCGTTCCAGGAGGCGCTCGGCGAAGGCCCGCCGATCCGCCGCCTCCGGATAGGTCCCGGCCGGCAGCTCCAGGCGCAGCGTCAGCACGTCCTCCGCCGCGAACCCGAGGGGGACCTGGGACAGCCCGGCGAGGCTCTTTGCCAGCAGGCCCGTTCCGGCGAGGAGCGGCAGGGCGAGCGCGGTCTCCAGGACCACCAGCAGGGCCAGCAGCCGTCCGCCGCGCGCGCTCCCCGCGCCGGGGCTCCCCTCCTGGAGGACCTCGGCCGGCCGGCTGCGCGACCGCGCGCAGGGCCGGCGCCAGGGCCGCGAGCACGGCCGCGAGGAGGCATGCTCCCAACGCCATGGCGAGGACGCGGCCGTCGATCCCGACCTCCTCGGCGCGCGGAAAGGCTTTGGGGCTCCGGGCCAGGAGCAGGCGCATCGCCGGAGACGCGACCGCCAGCCCTGCCGCACCGCCCGCCAGCGTCAACAGCAGGGCGTCGAGAAGGAGCGGGACCGCGAGGCGTCCACGGCCGGCGCCGAGGGCGGCGCGCACCGCGGTCTCCCGCGAGCGGCCGATGGCAGCAGCCAACAGCAGGCCCGAGATGTTGGCGCAGGCGATGAGCAGGACCAGGAACGACGCCGCGAAGGCGAGCCGCAGGACGGGCCGGACCTCGCCCACCACCTGCTCGTGGAGGGGGACGAGCCGCACGCCGAGCCCTTCGTTGTCGGACGGGTGCTCCCGCTCGAGCTGCCGTGCGGTCCCATCCATCTCGGCCTGCGCCGCGTCCAGTGCGACCCCCGGCGCGAGGCGGCCGATCGTGCGCAGGAAGCGGCTGCTGCGGGGCACCGTGCCGGCCTCGATGGCCAGCGGCTTCCAGAGCTCCGTGGTTTCGTCGAAGTAGAGCGGCTCGGGGTGCCGGAAGCCCGGAGACAGCACTCCGACGACGCTGTACGGAGCACCATCCAGCTCGATCCGCCGTCCGAGCACCTGTGGGTCACCGCCGAACCGTCTGTGCCAGAGGCCGTAGCCGAGCACCACCACGGCATTGCGCCCTGGCTGCCCCTCCTCGGAGTGGAACAGCCGGCCGAGGGCAGGCTTGGCGCCCAGGACGGAGAAGAATTCCGGAGTAGCCTCGGCACCGAGCAGGCGCTCGGGGCGGTCGGTCCCGGTCACGCTCGGGAACCAGACGTTGAAGGCGGCGAACCTGTCGAAGCTCCGGCTCCGCTCCCGCCAGTCGAGGAAATTGGCCCAGGAGCAGACGATCTGCTCGGCGGAGCCGTCGAGAGCCCGCTCCCACACCATCACCAGGCGTCCGGCCTCTGGATAGGGGAGGGGACGCAGCAGGACGGATTCGACGAGCGAAAAGCTCGCTCCTACGGCGCCGACGCCCAGCGCGGCGCAGAGGATCGCGGCGACCGCCAGCCCAGGGGTACGGACGAGCCGGCGGATGGCTTGTCGGATCTCTCGCAAGGTGACCTGGAGATCTCAGAATTTCGGCGTCAGCCCACGGATACCTGCTCGAGGAGATCTTTGACCAGGGGGATCTGCTTGTCTTGCTGCTGCTATGCCAGGACCATCTCGCGGAGGGCGTCCTGCAGCATCGAGCGGCACTCTTCGATGTCGCCGCCCTCGGTGACCACCTCTGGCCACTCAATGAGCTGCCCCAGATAGCCGGAGTCAATCTTCGAGTACTTCGCCGTGTAGCTCCTGACCATACACCGGATTGTACACAGAACGCCGGAGCCCGAGGGGTGCGGTAGACGCACTTCTGACCCAAGGTCGAAAGACGGTGTCCGGCCGCGGTGCTAAAAAAAGCTCGGGCCTGGCTTGGGCGGGCCACGGCCCGAACCGTTTCTATCGTTTGCTTCAATTGTCAAAGAGCTTGGCCCGAGCGACAAAACAGTGTGTCGGCCTCGGCTCGATATGCTGTAGCTTACTGGACATGGCAGAGGATGTCTAGAGATCTGGTTGACGTCTGGATGTGAATCCTGGAGAATATGCACATCGGCAGGCTTGCTGAGGAGAACGAGGCCATGTCGTGCGAGCCGCAGGGGAGCCAGTGCCAGGAACGCGTCCTCGCGCGGCCGCTGCCGGGCCTCGTGCCGCTCGCGCACGACCTCCAGCGGCAGCCGCACGGGCTCGTGCCGCTGCCGCCCGACCTCGTGTGGCAGCCGCCCGACCTCGTGTGGCCCGCGCACGACCCCCTGCGGCTGCCGCCCGACCCCGTGCGGCTGCGGCCCGACCTCGTGCGGCTGCGGCCCGACCCCGTGTGGCTGCCGCTCGACCTCGTGCCGCAGCCGCCCGACCCCGCGCGGCTCGCGCCCGACCCCGTGCCGCCGCCGCCCGACCCCGTGCAGCCCGCGCACGAGCCCGTGCCGCCGCCGCACGACCCCGTGTGGCAGCCGCTGGACCCCGTGCGGCCCGCGCACGAGCGCTTGACGAGCGGGTAAGCAACGGGGATTTCCGCGTCATTCCGGTGCTCCTTCCTGGATCACGCCAGCCTGACAAGCCGGAGCTTCCCCGCTTCCTGCGCCGTCTCATCTGGGTGGACTTCCGGTCTGGCCTGAAGGATGCTGATGCCTTCCACCGCCTTCTCTGCGGGATTCAGGGGTGCCACCCGGGCCGCAACGAAGAGCCGCCCGCCTTCGAGACCGCGACAACTGCGGGCGCCAAGCTCCGCGAGGTGCTGACCGATAATCGAGCTCTTCTCGTGGTCGACGATGTCTGGCGGCCCGAGGACATCGAGCCTTTCCGAGGGATCGGCTCCGGCTTTGCCCTGCTCGTGACCACTCGGGACAGCCGCACTCTGCCGCCGGACCGCATCTCCATCGAGGTCGATGCCATGGCCAGCTCTGAGGCAGTAGCCCTCCTCGGCACAGGCTTGGCGGACGGCAATATGGCCAGCTTCAACGTCCTTGCTGCTCGGCTCGGCGAGTGGCCCTTGCTTCTCAAGATCGTGAACCGACAGCTCCGCGAGCTGGTGGAGGAAGATGGGGTCTCCCTGACGCAGGCGCTCCAGGAGATTCACGACGATCTGGAGGCGGTGTAGTGAAAATACTCGCGGACTACTCCTGGTTCCGGGGCGAGGAGGACAAAGAGCTGCGGCTGGTCGAGGGAGCCCTCCGGCTCTCGGCACATGTCCTGGCGAGAGATAAACCGCAGCTCGCTCCTCAGCTGCTCGGCCGGCTTCTGGACCGGGAGGAGCCTGGGATTCAGAGACTGCTACGGAGATCTCGGGATGGGAATCACGGAATCTGGCTGCAGCCGAAACACGCAAACCTGACACCCCCGGGAGGCCCCCTGATCCGCACTTTTGAAGGGCACACGGCTTGGGTCAATGCAGTGGCGGTGGTGGACGGCCGCCGTGTGGTGTCTGCCTCGTCCGACCAGACACTTCGAGTGTGGGACCTAGAAAGCGGTGAGACTCTGCGCAGCCTCGAAGGGCACACCAGTTGGGTCAGAGCGGTGGCGGTGGTGGACGATCGTCGCGTGGTGTCCGTCTCGGACGACAGCACGCTCCGGTTATGGGACTTGGAAAGCGGCAGGGTCCTGCGCACTCTGGAAGGACACACCTTTGGGGTCCGCGCGGTGGCGGTTGTAGACGACCGTCGAGCGGTATCCGTCTCGGCCAGGACGCTGCGGTTGTGGGACTTTGAAAGCGGCGAGCTCCTGCGCATTCTGGAAGGGCACACCGCTGGAGTCAACGCGGTGGCGATGGTAGACGGCCGTCGCGCGGTGTCCGCCTCGTCTGACAAGACGCTTCGGTTATGGGACCTTGAAAGCGGCGAGACTCTCGGCATCCTCGAAGGGCACACCGGTGGGGTCAGCGCGGTGGCGTTGGTGAACTGCCGTTGCATCGTATCCGGCTCGTCCGATGGGACGCTTCGGTACCTCCGCGCTCGGTGGCCTATTCCCCGGAGACTGGAAGGCTAATCGTCGGGGATGAGTCCGGCCGGGTGCACTTCCTATCGATCGAACCCGGCCCTGAAGACCTGTCGGCTCCATCCTGACCCCCAGCCAATCCGCGGCACGACCGTGGTACTCTGTTTCGCCCACTCCGCCGGGGGGACGGCCTCTCCCCGCACCGGACGGGACACCCTGGTGTCCCGCTCCGCAGGGAAGTCCGCACCGAGACCGCAACGATGAAGATCCTGTTCACCATGAATCTGCCGTGGTTCCCCGCTGTAGGAGGGGCGAACAAGTGCAACCGGGCGTTGGCTGAGGGGCTTGCGGCACGCGGTCACGTGGTGCGGGCCGTGGTGCCGGCTCTGGCCGTGCCGTCCCGGTGGACACGCGAGGAAGTGCTTGCGAAGCTGGAGGCCCGGGGGATTGCAGTGGAGCGGGGTGAGGGCGTCGATGTGTTCCGCTCCGGCGGCGTCGAGGTCCATGCGGTGGCCGACCCTGCGCGGTTGCGGACCGAGCTGGTCGAGCGGCTCCGGAGCTTCGCGCCGGACCGGGTGCTGGTGTCATCGGAGGACCCGTCGCAGAACCTGCTGGATGCGGCGCTCAAGGCGCAGCTCGCTCCGGTCGTCTATCTCTCCCATACGCCGGCTTTCCTGCCGTTCGGGCCGCAGGCGTTCTATCCCAGCGAGCGGCGGAGCCGGATGCTCGGCCAGGTGGACCGGATCGTGGCGGTCAGCCGGTTCGTGGCCGGCTACATCCGGCAGTGGGGAGGGATGGAGGCCGAGGTCTTTCCTTTTCCGATCTACGGCTCCGGGCCGTTTCCCGACTTCGGGCAGGACAATGCGGACGGCTTCGTCACCCTGATCAATCCCTGCGCGGTGAAGGGGCTGCCGATCTTCCTGGAGCTGGCTCGCAGCCTCCCAGGGGTGCGCTTCGCGGCGGTGCCGACGTGGGGGACGACGCCTCCGGACCGGGAGGCGCTCGAAGCCCTGCCCAACGTCACGCTGCTCGAGCCCGCTGATGACGTGGATCGGATCTATGCGCGCACCCGGGTCCTGCTGATGCCCTCGCTCTGGCAGGAGGCTTTCGGCGTCACCGCCGTCGAGGCGATGCTGCGGGGGATTCCGGTGCTGGCGAGCGACGTCGGCGGTCTGCCCGAGGCGAAGCTGGGGACCGACTTCGTGCTACCGGTCCGCCCGATCGAGGAGTTTACCGATCGGCAGGATGCCAACGAGGTCACCGAGCCGGTCGTGCCGGCGCAGGACATCGGCCCCTGGCGCGAGGCGCTCTCGCGGCTGCTCGGTGATCCCGGCCTCTATGCCCGGCAGTCGGCCGCGGCGCGCGAGGCGGCCCACCGGTTCGTCGTCGGCCTCGGCGTGGAGCCTTTCGAGGCGATCCTGGAGCGGACGGACCGGCGGAGCCCTCACCCCCTGGCCCCCTCTCCCGTGCGTCCCCCGGCCCGCCACCCCGAACGGGAGAGGGGGAAGGAGAGAGGGTTGAATGGTGGCGCCCCTCTCCCGCTCGGGGTGGCGGGTGGCGGCCGCGCGGGGGAGGGGTCGGGGGAGGGGGCTCCAGGCGATCTGGCGGGGCTGACGGCGGAGCAGCGGGCGCTGTTGATGCTCCGGCTGCGCAAGAAGGCGGCGCAGAAGGACGGTGGGACGCCGCCGATCCCGCGCGCTTCCCGCGACGGCGACCTGCCGCTGTCCTTCGCGCAGCAGCGGCTCTGGTTCCTGGACCAGTGGGAGCCGGGCAATCCGGTCTACAACATCCCGGCCGCGGCGCGGCTGCGCGGCACGCTCGACGTGCCGGCTTTCCGGGCGGCCCTCGGCGAGATCATCCGCCGGCATGAGGCGCTCCGTACGACGTTTCCAGAGGCCGAGGGCCAGCCGCGCCAGGTGATCGTTGCCGCGCCCGATCTCGCGGTGCCGGTGATCGATCTCCGGGAAGTCCCGGAGGCGGCGCGGGAGGCCGAGGTCCGGCGGCTGGCGCAGGAGGAGGCCGGGCGGTCGTTCGATCTGGCCCGGGACACTCTCTTCCGCGCCTCCCTCGTGCGGACCGGCCCTGAGGAGCACATCGCCTTGGTCAACCTGCACCATATCGCCGCGGACGGCTGGTCCGTGGGCGTGCTCTTCGGCGAGGTCGCGACGATCTACGAGGCCTTCCGGGAGCGCCGGCGGCACGGCCTGCCGGAGCTGCCGGTCCAGTACGCCGACTTTGCGGTCTGGCAGCGCGGCCGGCTGCAGGGGGAGACGCTGGAGCGCGAGCTCGCCTGGTGGCGCAAGCGGCTGGCAGGCGCGCCGCCGGTGCTGGAGCTTCCGGCGGACCGGCGGCGGTCGGCTGTGTCGACCTTCCGTGGCGGGCGCCGGCCGGTCTGGATCGGTCCGCGGCTGTGGTCCGCGGCCCGTGAGCTCGGCCAGCGCCAGGGCGCGCCGCCGTTCATGACCGGCCTCGCCGCCTTCTTCGTGCTGCTCCACCGCCTGACCGGACAGACCGACCTGTCCGTGGGCACACCGATCGCCAACCGCAACCGCGCCGAGATCGAGGGGCTGATCGGGTTTTTCGTCAACACGCTCGTGCTGCGGGCCGATCTCGCGGGCGATCCCGGCTTCCGCGCATTGGTGGAGCAGGTGCGCGAGGTCACGCTGGGCGCCTACGGGCACCAGGACCTCCCGTTCGAGGAGGTGGTCAAGGCCGCGACCGCGGAGCGGGACGTCAGCCACAACCCGCTCTTCCAGGTCATGTTCGCCCTGCACAACACCCCGGCGGCTGCGCCGCTGCGCATGCCGGGCCTGGAGCTGTCGTCCCTCGATCTCCACAGCGGCACGGCCAAGTTCGATTTCGACCTGATGGGGGTCGAGAACGAGGGAGGGCTGGGCGGCGGCGTGGAGCACAGCGCCGACCTGTTCGAACGCGCCGACGGTCGATCGCTGGCTCGGCCATTGGGAGGCTCTTTTGACCGCGGCTCTCGCCGAGCCGGACCGGCCGGCCTCCGAGCTGCCGCTACTGTCGGCGGGGGAGCGGCATCAGCTCGGTGTCGAGTGGAACGACACGGGGACCGACTTCCCGGAGGACGCCACCCTCTACAGCCTGTTCCTGGAGCAGGCCGAGCGCGCCCCAGGGGCGCTGGCCGTGCTGTCCGCGGACGAGAGCCTGACCTACCGCGAGCTGCGGGACCGGGCGAGCCAGTTGGCCCGCCATCTGCGCTCGATGGGCGTCACGCCGGGCGACCGGGTAGGGATCAATGTCGAGCGTTCAACGGACATGGTCGCCGGCCTGGTAGGGATCGCGCAGGCTGGCGGCGCCTATGTGCCACTCGACCCTGCCTATCCGCAGGCCCGGCTGGCTCTGATGGCAGAGGACGCGCGGGCGGCTGTACTGCTCACGCAAACGAAGCTTAAAAGCGGGCTCTTGAATGGCGCGCCGGTCCTCCGCCTCGACACTCTGAATAGTGAGGGGCAGGAGGGACCGACCGCGTTGGAGACCCAGGCGATGCCGGAGAGCCCGGCCTATGTGATCTACACCTCCGGATCGACCGGCACGCCCAAGGGGGTCATGCTGGATCATCGCGGGCGGGTCAACAACTTCCTGGACTTCGACCGGCGCTTCGACGTCGAGCCAGGCGACCGGCTGCTGGCCGTTTCCTCGCTCGGTTTCGACATGACCGCCTACGACGTCTTCGGGACCCTGGCGGCCGGCGCCGCGATCGTGCTGCCGCGGGCCGCGGACGCTCTCGATCCGGCGCGCTGGGCGGAGCTTCTGAAACGGCACCGGGTCACCCTCTGGCACTCGGCGCCGGCGCTTCTGGAGCTGCTGGTGCAGCATCTGGAGAGCCAAAAGGACACAAAGGACGTCAAGGACAATAAGGATGGGGCAGGGAGTGAGGGGCTCGATCTCCGCTTGGTTTTGCTGGGCGGCGACTGGATCCCGCTGTCGCTGCCGGACCGCCTTCGCCGCTTCGCGCCTGGTGCCACGGTGATCAGCCTGGGCGGTGCCACCGAGGTCTCGATGGACTCCACGATCTATAACGTGGAGGAAGTTCGGCCGGAGTGGAGCAGCATCCCCTACGGCCGGCCGATGGCCAACCAGCGCGCGCATGTGGTCGACCGGCTCCTGCAGCCGATGCCGGTCGGCGTTCCGGGTGAGCTGCTGCTGGGCAGCATCGGCGTCGGCCACGGCTATTTCGGCCGGCCGGACCTGACGGCTTCGAAGTTCGTCCCCGATGCTTTTGGATGTTTCTTTGGCGGCCAGCCGGGAAGCCGCCTCTATCGCACGGGCGACCTGGCGCGCCTGCGGCCGGACGGCCAGCTCGAGCTGCTGGGGCGGCTCGATTTTCAGGTGAAAGTGCGCGGCGTACGGATCGAGCTGGGGGAGATCACCGCGGCCCTGGCGCAGCACGAAGCGGTGCAGGAGGCGGTGGTGACGGCCCGGCCGGGGCCGGGCGGCGCGCCGCGGCTGGTCGGTTATGTGGTGCCGCGCCGGCCGGTGGAGACCTCCGATCTGGCGGCGTTCCTGCGCGGCCGGCTGCCCGAGGCCATGGTCCCGACGGCCTGGGTTGTCCTGAACGCCCTGCCGCTGTCGCCCAACGGCAAGGTGGACCGCCGCGCCCTGCCGGATCCCGAGCCCGTGCAGGCCGGCGCCCGCGAGCCCGTGCCGCCGCGGACGGCGATTGAGACGGTCATCGCCGGCGTGTGGAGCGACCTCCTGGGGGCGCCGCAGGTGGGGGCCACGGACAACTTCTTCGAGCTGGGGGGGCACTCGCTGCTCGCGACCCAGGCGGTCTCGCGGCTGCGCTCGCTGCTCCAGATCGAGCTGCCGCTGCGCGCCCTGCTCGAAGCCCCGACGGTGGCGGGTGTGGCGGCGACGGCCGAGGCGCTCGGTCGCAGCGAGGGGATCGAGCTGGAGGAGATCGCGGCCATGGTCCTCCAGCTCAGCGAGCTGTCGGAGGACGACGTGCAGAGGATGCTGTTGGAGCGGGAGCGGGTGGAGCGCGAAGGAGAACCTCTGGAGGAGGCGAGGCCATGAGAGATACGAGCCTGGGGGATTTCATCGCCAATGGGGTCGATCTCCTGTATCAGGACGATCCGCTCCTGGCCGATCTGCTGGAGCGCGAGCTGCAGCGCCAGAGCGAGGTCCTGACCCTGGTTGCGGCCTCCAGTGTGATGGACCCGTCCGTCCTGGCCTGCACTGCCACGGTGGCGGGCAATGTGACCGCGGAAGGGTATCCGGGTGCGCGGTTCCACGCCGGCTGCGAGGTCATCGACGAGATCGAGAGCTTGGCGATCGACCGCGCCAAGGCCGCGTTCGGCGCTCGCTACGCCAATGTGCAGGCCCATTCGGCGACCACTGCCAACGAGGTGGTCATGTTCAGCCTGCTGCGGCCGGGGGACACCCTGCTGGGCATGGACCTGAGCGCGGGCGGGCACCTGACCCACGGCGCCAAGGTCTCGATCTCGGGCCGCTGTTTCGATGCCGTCGGGTATGGTGTCACCCCGGACGGCGCCATCGACTACGACCGGGTGCGGGAGCTGGCCCTTGAGCACCGGCCGAAGCTGATCATCTGCGGCACGACCGCCTTTCCGCGGACCATCGACTTCGCCCGCTTCCGGCAGATCGCCGACGAGGTCGGGGCGTGGCTGCTCGCCGATATCACGCATATTGCGGGGCTGGTCGCGGCGGGGCTCCATCCCAGCCCGATCGATCATGCACACATCACGACCACCTGTACGCACAAGCAGCTCTACGGCCCGCGGGGCGGCCTGATCCTGATGGGGAAGGACTGGGACGCGCCGTCGCCCGGCGCGCTCGGCCGCACGCTCGCCGAGTCGATGCAGAAGGGGATCTTTCCGCTCTTCCAGGGGGCGCCCGTGCTCAATGTGATTGCCGCCAAGGCGCGGGCCCTGGCGCGGCTGACCACCCCGGAGTTCCGCGGTCTGGCGCGGCGGATCGTGGACGATGCCAAGGCGCTCGCGCTGTGCTTCGCCGCCCACGGGTATGAGGTGATCTCGGGCGGCACGGACAATCACCTGGTGATCCTGGACGTCCACAGGAGCGCCGGGGTGACCGGCATCGTGGCCGAGCGGGCGTTGGAGGCGTGCCATATCGTGGTCAACAAGAACCGCATTCCGGGGGATACCCGGAGCCCAGGTGATCACCAGCGGCGTGCGCCTGGGCACCAACAGCGTGGCCCTGCGTGAGATGGGGCCGCCGGAGATGGAGGAATGTGCCGCCCTGGTCCGCCGCGTGCTCGCCGCCGTCCGTCCGCTGGGCGATCGCGAATACGAGCTGGACGGGGCGGTCCGCGAAGGAGTCATCGCCCGCGTGCGGGAGCTCTGCCGCCTGCACACCGTGCCGCGCTACGCGAGCCGGGCCGCGATGGCTGTGTAGCCTCACCCCCTGTCCCCCTCTCCCATCGCCCTCCCTCCGACCGGGAGAGGGGGGACGTCGTTGAGGCGGTTTGCGCGAGCCCACGAATGTCAGGATCTAACGGGCGGAGCTTTCCCATCCCCCAGATCCTCGGCGCTCTCCTTCGCGCAGCAGCGCCTCTGGGTGCTCGACCGCCTGGAGCCGGGGAGCGCGTTCTACAACGTCCCGGTCGCTTGCCTCTGCCGCGAGCCTCGTCCCGGACGCGCTCGCGGATGAGCCGGAAGAGCGACCCTCTCCCGTCGCTGGACCGCTCGATGCCGCCTACGTGACCTACACCTCCGGCTCGACCGGCCGGCCCAAGGGGATCCTGGCCCATCATGGTGGGGCGGCTGACTACCTGTCGCGGATCCTGGAGACCTACGGGATCACCGAGGCCGACGTGGTGCTGCAGCTCGCACCCCTCACCTTCGATGCATCGCTGCGTGACACCTTCGGGCCGCTCGCGGCCGGGGCGCGGCTCGTGGTCGTCCCTGACGATGTGGCGCGCGATCCTGAGGCCCTACAAGACCGCATGGCGGAGGAAGGCGTCACCTGCCTTCTCAGCATCGTCCCTTCGCTGCTGCGGCAACTTGCGGCTGCGGTGCAGGAGCGGGAAGCTCGAAAGCCCTCGTGGTGGCGCAGCCGTAGATCCTCACACCCGACCCATCTCCCATCTCCCACCCTTCCCATCCCCGGGAGAGGGGAGAATTCTCGATCAACGTTCCCCCTCTCCCGGAGGGGGATGGAAGGGGTCCGCGTCGCGGGGACCACGCAACGCGGACTGCGGGCCATGGTCCGTGTGACTGGGCTCGCGGGTCCGGACCGCCTTTCGCGGTCCGCGCTGCAGGGACCCCGGTCCCAGCCATAGGGACCACTCCTCCGGTCACAGGGGCCACGGTCCGCGTCACGCGTTGAGCGGTCCCCGCAACACGGATCGCGAAACCCGGACGCGTCTTGTGGTCCCGGCCGCAGGGACCGGGGCCCCTATGGCCGGACTGTGCCGTTCTCCGTCCCAGGACTCCTTCGGCGCAAAGCTCGCGGCGATGGGGACAGAGGGGGCGAGGTCCTTACATCGTCTCGTCTGCCGACGGCCCGTAGATCGACGGCACAGGGATGTCGTTGAGCCGCAGGTAGACGCTGAGCTGCCCGCGGTGATGGATGATGTGGCTGAACAGCATGCTGCGCAGCACGGCGGCCCGGGGGAAGGTGAAGATCGTCTGCTCGCCGCGCAGGAGCGACCAGGGCTGGGAGTACGCCGGGTCCTCGGTGCCCTCGATCGCCTCGCGCGCCTTGGCGACGTTCTTGTCGAACAGGTCCAGGACCTCCTGCCGCGTCTCCAGGGTCCTCGGCTTGTAGCCCTCGCCTCCCGGCGGGGCCATGTTGACCGACTCCTGCGTCACGACGCGATGGCCCAGGCCGGGCAGCTCGGCGATGTGCGTGGCGAGCCGGCCCAGGCTCATCGACTTCTGGTGCGGTTGCCAGGAAAAGCGGTCTTCAGGAACCCGCTCGAGCAGCTTGCGGGTGGTTGCCATCTCGATGTCGTATTCCGGCAGCAACGTCTGACTGATACCCATGGGATTGATTCCTCCAGAGAAGTGCAGGGGGCCATCCTACTGCAAGGACCGCAGGGGGCGGCCCCGCCACAGCACGCCGAGAGCCGCCGCGACCGCCACCAGGCCGATCACGGAAGCCGCGATCTCCGGCCCCGCGGAGACGTCCAGGACCACCCGGTGCTTCCCGGGAGGCACGGCCAGGCCCAGCAGGTTGAGGTTGACCGGCAAGGTCCGCAGCCTCTGCCCGTCCGCGCGAGCCTCATAGAGTGGATGGAAGGCCCGGCGAACAACCGCGATCCCGCCGCGGCCCTCCACCTCGACCTCGATCCGGTCCGGCTCCTCGGCGAGCAGCCGGACGCGGCCGGCCGGATCGTGGACGATCCCTGCAAAGGGCGGGGCCGCAACGACGGCGACCGGATCGGGGAGCGTGCTCACCACGCGCACGGCGTCGGCTGGCATGGGAGCCGGAATCAGCTCCCGCGGCCACCAGACCTTCGGCGCGGGGGCGACCACGGCGTAGAGCCGGGTGTCGACCCCGTAGCGCTCCACCTGGTCGAGCAGCCGCAGGCCGGGCGTGTGTGGGTCTTCGAAGAGCACGGCCGCCTGGAGGCCGACGGAACGCATCCAGCGGACACGGCCGTCCCAGCCGAGCTCGGCCATGGCATGGAGCATCGGCGGGAAGAGCGGCGTCTGCATGCCCTCCAGGTCGGGCACCAGCGGGTAGGTCAGGCCGTGCAGGATGCCCGGAGCGAAGTCGAGGTCGAGCGCCGTGACCTGTTCGAGCACCGCTCGCGGCCCGCCCGGGACCCGATAGGGAGGATCCTTGATCCAGGTCGGGAAAAGCTGCCCTTCGTGGACCACCGCGGTGCCCGGCCCGAGCCGGCGGGCCCAGGGCGACGGATCGCGGTACGGGGCGGTCGAGTCGGTGTGGACCAGCGGCCGGAGCTGGAGGAGGGTCGCTAGCTGAAGGCCCAGGAGCAGCGCCGGCTGCCAGGGCTTCCCCTGCACCCGGCCGCCGGTCGCGAGAAAAGCCAGGAGCAGCGCCGCGCCGGCGATGGCCCAGCCGAGAGCCCAGGCCGCGACCTGCGTGGAGAGGACGTCCAGGGCCGCGTTCCGCTGCTCCTCCGGCGCATTCGCGAGCTGGCCCGAGACACCCCGGACCAACACCGGTCCGGCGGCGAGGACGGCCACGGCCAGGACGAGCGCGAGGCCGCCGGCCACGATCGCAAGCCGTCTCCACTTTCTGAAATCGCCCAGATCGCCCGCGAGCGCCCGCTCCAGCCCCCAGCCGGCCAGGAGGGGGAGAGCTAATGCGTACCAGAAAAGGAACTTCTCGGGAAAGCGGAAGAGACCGAAGCTGGCGGTCACCAGCAGCTCACCCCACGAGCCGGCCGCGATCGCCAGGACCAGGCCCGCCGCGGCCAGCCATGCCCAGAGACGGTGGCGGCGCATCGCGGACGCGGCCAGCCAGAGAGCGACGACGCCGCAGTAGAGGGTCAAGCACAGGGGTATGCCCGGAAGGATCGAGGACGTCCAGATCCCCTGGCTGCCCACGAAGTTGGGCAGGCCGAATGGAAATGGGAAGACCAGCTCGAGCAGGCGCAGCGGATGCAGCGTGTAGTCCGCCGCCTGCTCGGCGGACACGCCCTGGCTCCCGCGGAAGGTGAACGGCAGGATCCGGGCGGTCGCGACGACCTGCGGCAGCGCGACGAGCAGGCCCACGGTTCCGATTGCCACGGCGGTCCCCAGCCCCTTGCGTCCGCCGTGGCTCTGGACCGCCAGCGCCAGGAGAGGCACGAGGCCGAGCGCCGCCAGGACCGGCTCGCCGCCGAGCAGGGCGAGCCCGCAGGCCAATCCGCCCAGGGCGATGCCGGACCGGCCACCCCGGACGGCGCCGAGGAGGACCAGCGGCCACCATGCGGCCACCGTGAGCGAGTTGTAGAAGGTCAGGGCGGAGAGCATCCATCCCGAGCCCGCCCAGCTCAGTGCCGCCATGAGCGCCCCGGCGCGCCCCAGCCCGAGGCCGTGCGCCAGCGCCCGCATGGTCAGGAAGGCGATCAGCCAGTGCAGGGCATAATGAAGGTTGAAGGCGCTCCAGAACGGCAGCGCCAGGTAGGCCAGGTTGCCTGGATAGAAGGCCAGCGCGTTGGGGTTCCCCCGGAAGGCCTGCCCCAGCCCCCAGGTGGGATTGAGCGCCGGGATGCGCCCTTCCCGGAGCTGCTCGGCTCCGAACGCCTTGAAAGGCAGGTGGGTGAGGAACACGTCGCGCAGGTAGAACGTCCGCTGTCCCAGCAACGTCGGCACGCTCACCCACGCCCAGAGGAGGAGAGCGAGGACGAGGATGGCCCTCACCCCGGGGGGTGAGGGCTTCACTCGAACAGCCCTCCCTGCGGCCCGCTATAGACCAGCCGCCCCTCCACCCGCCAGGCGGTGTTCGGCGAATCGGGGCGGGGCGTCCTCCGGCTTCCCAGGCCAGGCTCGTGCATATACTTGATTCCGGCCCCCGCCAGGGCTCCGATCGTGTAGAGGGGCGGCATCCGGCTACTATAGTCGGAGTCCTGCGGGCCGGCATCCGGCCCGGACATCGAGGAGGCGAGTCGTCGGTTTGCAGCTCAGAATCCTGACGTACAACATCCACCGGGCGATCGGTGTCGACCGCCGCTTTCGCCCCGAGCGCATCGTCGAGGTGCTTCGTCACTACGACGCGGACCTGGTCCTGCTGCAGGAGGTCGACGAAGGCGCGCCGCGCTCGCGCGAGCTCGACCTGGCCAAGGAGCTGGCCGAGGCCTCGGAATATCCCCATTACGCCGTCGGGCACAACGTCAGCCTGCGCCGGGGGCGCTATGGCAACGCCACCCTCAGCCGGTTCCCGATCCTGCGCGAGCGCAACATCGACCTCTCGGTGGCCGAGAGCTGGATCCGCCGCGGCTGCCAGCACACCAGCATCGAGCTGAAGGCTGGGCGGAGCCTGGAGGTCTTCAACCTGCACCTGGGCCTGTCCGCCCGCGAGCGCCTCAAGCAGGTGAGCCTGCTGGCGCGCTCGAACGAGCTCGGCGGCATGGCTCCGGGCACCGCCATGCTGGTGGGCGGCGATTTCAACGACTGGCGCTCGCTCCTCTGGCCGGTCTTCACCGACGGCCTCGGCTTCCAGTGCGCCACCGACGGCGGCAACGGCCGGCGGCGGACGATCCGGACCTACCCGTCCTTCTCTCCCCAGGGTCCCCTCGACCGCATCTACTACCGCGGCCCCCTCCGGCTCGCCGGGGTGCGCCGCTGCCTGCTCAAGGTCAGCCGGGTGGCCAGCGACCACCTGCCTGTGATCGCCGATTTCGAAGTGCGGTAGACCCTCACCCCCCTGTCCCCTGATCCTCTCCTCTCTCCGGCAGGAGCGCCGCCGGAGCTCCCGGGCCACGACGGTTGAAAGGCTGTTGACGTATACTGATATGGCTATGCAAGGCTAGACTCGGGGCCGGACTTTCCCGACTTCCGAACCACGAGGAGGAAATATGAAGCGATTCCTGGTAGTAGGACTGCTGTTGACCCTCGCGGCCACTTCGGCCGTCCAGGCGCAATCGAATGCAGCGCCCAGCCTCCACGTCGCTCTGAACCCGTGCCAGGTGCACTCGGGTTCGCTCACTGCCAATACCACTACCGACATCGACGTCCGTGGCGTCTGCGCCATCCCCGACGAGGCGACCGCCGTGGAGGTCGCCGTGATCATCACGTCCAGCTCGGCCGGCACTCTCAAGCTGTGGCAGTACGACGGCGTCGAGCCCTCGGCCTCCGTGGTTAGCTACGTCAATGGTACTGAGAGCTCGTTCGCCGTCCCGCGGCTCTGCGCTCCATTGGGCGAGTGCTTCCACGACATCTCGATCAAGTCGACCACCGCCGCCACCATCACCCTGGTCGCCGAAGGCTTCTTCCTCCCTCCGGAGGAGTAGGCGCCCGCCGGTAGGTCCCTGGCCGGGGGCGCCCGCCCTCGGCCGGGTTTATGCTGGTCAAGAGCTGCCAGCCAGGCCGGCTCTCTGCGGGTGAAGACTCTTACCATCCGGCCCTGGAGGGTTTATGCTTCCTACGTCCCGGCAGCCAGGGTCAACTCCGTCAGAGGCGTTTTCGAGGAAGGATTTGTCACGTGCCCCGTCCCGCCGTCCTGGTCGTCGATCCCGAAGCGTCCCGCCGCAAGGAGATCTCCCACGGCCTGACGGAGCTCGGGTATGAGGTCGTCCCGGCGGTGCATGCGCAGCAGGGGTTGCTCTTCCTCGAACAGCTCGGGCCCGGCATCGTCGTGGCGCCGGCCGAGCTGGCCGCCCACGGCGGGTTTCCCGTCATCGAACGGTTCTCGGCCAACGGTCACCAGCAGACCCTGCTCCTCTTCGGCCATGACGAGCAGGAGGGGCGGGACCTCCCGGAGGAGATCCTCTTCCTCCAGGCCGGCGGGCTCGACGCCGCCGACCTGGTGCGTCGCATCCACCTGGTTCTCCTCGGACGTGAGATCGGTCTCGAGCCGGACGAGCGGCTGGAATCGCTGGTCGGCGACTTCTCGCTCCTCCCCCTCCTCGAGCTGTTGCGCGGCCTCCAGAGGGCCCGCGCCACCGGGCGCATGGTCTGTGCCGAAGGGAAGATCACGCTGGAGGACGGCGAGGTGATCGCGGCCGAGGCCGGCCGGGCCACCGCGCTCAAGGCCTTCTGCCGGCTGAGCCATCTGGGCACCGGACCGTTCTGGGTCCAGCTTCGGCCTCCCGACCTGACCGGTCCGGTCAAGGCGGACCAGGAGATCCGCATGGATCTCACGTCGCTGGTCATCCTGGCGCTGGAAGACAACGTCCATGACGCGCCCGACCCGCGCTCCCGCGTGCGCGTCGAGGTCGGTCCCACCTTCTTCGAGAGCAGCTTCAGCCCGCGCCAGCAAGAGCTGCTCGTGGCGGTGCCGAGCTGCGGCAGCGTCGGCCGCCTGATCGACGCCTTGCCGGCGACCGACGGCGAGGTGCTCCGCGACCTGCTGGGGCTGCGCGAGCTCGGCATCGTCGCTCTGGATGAGCCGCAGGACCTCGTCCGCGTGGTCACCGACTCGACCTCCGACCTGCCGCCCGAGCTGGCGCGCGCCCACGGCATTCACGTCGTGCCGCTGCTGGTGCACTTCGGCGACCGGGTCTATCACGACGGAGTCGACCTCCGGCCCAAGGAGTTCTACGAGCAGCTCGAATCGGGCGCGGTCCACCCGCGCACCAGCCCGCCGCCCAAAGCCGACTTCCTGGAGGTCTACCGCGCGCTGGCGCCGCACAAGGACCTGGTCTCGGTGCACATCTCGGAGAAGCTCTCGCAGACCGTGGTCCATGCGCGCGGGGCGGCGGAGGAGGGCCTCCCCGAGATCCAGCAGGCGCGCGGAGCGGCCGAGCCGGCCGTGCTGCGGGTGGTCGACGGCAACAGCGTCAGCCTCGGGCTCGGCATGCTCGCGCTCTTCGCCGCCCGCATGGCGCGGCGGGGTCTCGACCCCGACGCGATCGTGGACCGCCTGGAGACGATGCGCGGGCGCGTCCACGTCCTCTTCGCGGTCAATACGCTCGACTACCTGGCGCGCGGCGGCCGGATCGGCAAGGGGCGGGCCTTCCTGGGCAACCTCCTCGGGGTCAAGCCGATCCTCGGCGTGGTCGACGGCGAGGTGGCGGCCGTCGACAAGGTGCGTGGCGGCCGGGCGGCGCAGCCGCGGCTCATCGAGCTGTTCCGGCAGCGGGTCGATCCCCGGCGTCCGGTGGTGGTGAGCATCGCCCACGCCAAGGCGCCGGTCTGGGCCGACCGCCTGCGGGCCCTGGTCCAGCAGAGCTTCGACGTCCACGAGCTGATCGTCGCCGAGATGGGCCCGGTGGTCGGCACCCATGGCGGCCCGGGTACGGTCGGCGCCGCCTTCTTCCAACCCACGGAGGACGAGCTGCCTCTGGTGACCCCGTTGTCCGAGACCGCGTGACGGTGAGCGAGAGTCGCACGGTCCTCCTCACCGGCGTCACCCGCGGCCTTGGCCGGGCGCTCGCCGTGCGCCTGGCCGGCCTGGGGCACGTGGTGATCGGCTGCGGGCGCACCCGCGCGGAGATCGAGGCGCTCCAGGCCTCCCTCGGCGAGCCGCACGGCTTCTCGGTGGTGGACGTATCTTCTGCCGCCGAGGTGGAAGCCTGGGCCCAGCACGTCCTCGCGCGGCATCCACCGATCGACCTGCTGGTCAACAACGCGGGCGTGATCAACGCCAACGCACCCCTCTGGGAGGTCCCCGACGCGGAGTTTGCCCGCATCGTCGACATCAACCTCAAGGGGACCTATCACGTGATCCACAGCTTCCTGCCTGCGATGGTCGAGCGCGGGCAGGGCGTGGTCGTGAGCTTCAACTCGGGCTGGGGCCGGTCGGGCGCCACGGAAGTGGCCCCCTACAGCGCGACCAAGTGGGCGATCGAGGGCATGATGCGTGCCCTGGCCGAGGAGCTACCCCGCAGCATGGCCGCGGTCGCGCTCAACCCCGGGGTGGTCCATACCACCCTGCTGGAGAGCTGGTATGGGCAGTCCGCCAAGAGCTATCCCGGCCCCGAGCGCTGGGCCGAGCGCGCCGCCCCCTTCCTCCTCGCCCTCGGTCCCGCCGAGAGCGGCAGGAGCCTCACGGTGCCTGGGTTCTAGCCGAAGTTGGGCTAGCTCGATCCGGCAACAAATCATGATGGTGCAGTCCATCGACGAGATGGGCCTGAGCTGACTCCGGGCACCTGCCTACTCGCCGCGCAGCACCGTGATGGGATCGACCTCCGTGGCGCGGCGGGCGGGCAGGTAGCTGGCGAAGAAGGCGACCTCGATGAGAAGGATCGAGACGCCGGCGAAGCTCACCGGATCGGTGGAAGTCACCTGATAGAGGGTGAGGGCCTCGGTGATGTTGCCGGAGACGGCGGCGGCTCCCGCCAACCCGAGGACGATGCCTGCGATGGTCAGCAGAATGCCATGGCCGACGACGAGGCGCAGCACGTCCCAGCGCCGCGCTCCCAGGGCCAGCCGGATCCCGATCTCCCGCAGCCGCCGGCTCACAGCATAGGACAGGACCCCATAGACGCCCACCGCGGCGAGCAGCAATCCCAGGGCACCGAAGAGAGCGAATCCGCTGCTGAACAGCCGGTCGAGGTGGAGGGCCTCCGACAGGTTCTCCTCCATGGTGGCGACCCGGAAAACCGGGAAGCTGGGATCGACGGCGCGGACCGCCTCCCTCACCTTGGGAAGTAGCACCTTGAGGTCTCTTTGCGTGCGCAGCAGGATCGCGGCGGGGCGGCCGCGGTTGTAGGCGAAGGGGACATAGGCGCAGGGCATGATGGCGTTGCGGAGATCGCTCTGGTCGCGCAGATCGCGCACGACGCCGACCACCGTGAGCCAGTCACTGGTCGAGCCACCGTGGAACTGGAAGCGCCGGCCCACCGCGTCTCTGTCCGGCCAGAAGCGCCGGGCGAAGGTCTCGTTCACCACTGCCACGCCCGAGACATCCACGGCCTCCTCCGGCGTGAGATCACGGCCCTGGAGCAGGCGAGCTCCCGCCGCCTGGAAAAACCCCGAAGTCACGAAGATCGAGGTCGCGGCGTCCCGGGGCTTGCCGGCCGGCCATCCCTCGCTTTCGACTTCGTCGAGCTTGGTGCTCGAGCCACCGTAGACAGGCACGTTATTCGAAGCGGCTGCCGAATCCACGCCGGGGATGTCCCGGAGCCGGCTGACGACCTCGGCGACACGCTCCGCTTTCAGCACTGCTTGATCCTTGTAGGTGTCCCCGGGCAGGTAGATCCACAGGGACACGAGCCCTTTCGTCTGGATCCCCAGATCGGCGGCGCGAAGGGCCAGGAAGCTGCGCAGCAGCAGCGCGGAGCCGACGAGGAGCACCGTCGAGACCGCCACCTCGGCGACGATCAGGGAGGCGCGGGCTCGCCGCGCCCGGGTGCTCCCGGCGCTGCGCCCGCCGTCCTTGAGCGCCGTATGGAGATCGGGCCGCGAGGCCTGAAGCGCTGGCGCCATCCCGAAGAGGAGCCAGGCCGCAGCCGTGGCTCCGGCCGCGCAGGCCAGGACCGGCGTATCCAGCCGGATGCACAGCCAATAGGGGGCGATTCCCTCGGGGAGCAGCCTCGCGACGCCCCGGAGCCCCCAGGCTGCGGCGAGAGTTCCCAGGAGACCACCGGCCAGGGCGATCAGGATGCTCTCCGTGAGGAGTTGGCGGACGAGCCGCCGGCGCCCGGCTCCGAAGGCTGCCCGGATCGAGATCTCCCGCTTTCGCTCGATGACCAGCTCCAGGACCAGGTGGGCCACGTTCGCGCACGCAATGAGGAGGACGAAGGAGACCACCCCCATCAGGGACAGGAGGATGACCTGAAGCTGCGGCACGAGCATCGCCTTGCGCGCCGGTACGACGGTCGCGCTCCAGCCAGCGTTCGAGTCAGGGTACTTGCGAGCGAGGTCTCCCGCGAGGGACGAGACCTCCTTCTGCGCCTCCTCCAGGGTGACGCCCGGCCGTAGACGGGCCAGCACGGTCAGGTTGCGCAGAGCCCGTTGGGCCGTCGGCTCCATCCGGGTCCTCAGCGGGACCCATGCCATGTAGCGGTTGTACGGTAAGCGAAACCCTGGCGGCATCACGCCGACGACGGTGTGGGGAATCGAGTTGGCCAGGACCTGCCGCCCGACGATCTGCGGATCGCCTCCGAAGCGCGTTTGCCACAGCTCATGGCTCAGCAGGAGCGTCGGCGGCTCTTCCCAACGGTCTTCGTCCTTGTGGAAGTGCCGGCCGAGGATCGGGTCGACGCCGAGCAGGGGAAACAGCTCCGCCGAGACCAGGCCCGCCTCCACGCGCTCCGGCCCTTCGCTGCCGCTCAGCGTGAGGCCATATCCGAGCAGGTAGGCGCCGGTCTCCTCGAAGGCCCTGTTCGCCCTGTTCGATTGGCGGAGGTCCTGATAGTCGGGGAAGGAGAAGAGCATTCCTTCCCCGGGAGTGTCCTCGGGCCCCTTGGATTGCACGGCGACGACCCGGCCAGAGTCCTTGAAGGGGAGCGGCCGGAGCAGGGCCGCGTAGAGGAGGCCGAAGACGATGACGTTGGCGGCGACGCCCAGGGCCACGGAGAGGGTCGCCATCAGGGCGAAGGTCGGGCTTTTGCGGAGGATGCGGATCCCGAACCGCACGTCCTGCCGTAGCTCGTCCTTCCAGCGATTCGTCACCGGCTCGGCTCTCCGGTACGAAATACGCAACGGAGGGCCGGAGGTTTGCGGTCAGTCACCGGGCAGCTCGATCTTGCGCTGCTCCGGATCGGGGCTCTGGCGGTAGAGGATGATCCTGTGGCCGATCAGGCCCACCGCCTCGGCGCCCAGCTCCTCCTCGATCCGGCGCGCGATCTCCTGCTTGTCCTCCTTGGGGCCGGGCGCCTGGACCTTGATGAGCTCGTGGATGTCCAGGGCGGCGGCGACCTCCCGGAGAGCGGCCTCGGTCAACCCCTTCTGGCCGATCTGCACGAGGGGCCGCAGGCTGTGCGCCTGCCCCCGGAGCCATTTTCGCTGCGATCCCGTGAGCTTCTCCATGCCCGCCATCCTAACCCGGCCATCCCAGGCGTGGGCCGGTTTCGGCTACACTGCGTGCTGGAGGACCTCTCCATGTCCGATGAGCGCAAATACCGCCAGCGCGGTTACCAGGACTCGGGCGACCGCGGCAGCCCGCGTCCCGGTCCGCCGCCGCCTCGGGAGAAGAAAGACGGGCCGCCGCGGGGCCGGGGGATGGGAGCCCCCACCGAGAGCGTCTTCCGTTGCGCCAGGTGCGGCGAGAAACGGGTCCTCACCGAGGAGGTCCCCGTCGACGCCACCTGCGCCAAATGCGGCATGGACCTCCACACCTGCTCGAACTGCATCCACTTCGACACCTCGGCCCGCTGGGAGTGCCGCCAGTTCGAGGCGATCCCGGCGAAGATCCTCAAGAAGAGCACCCGCAACGAGTGCACGCTTTTCACCCCCAAGGTGGCGCAGGAGTTCGCCAAGGACTCCGACAAGCCAGCCCCGGGAGACGCCCGCGCCGCCTTCGACGCGCTGTTCAAATAGGCTGGCCCGCCGCGTTGCGCAGGAGCTGCGCGTAGAAACGGACAGCTCCGCCATAGTCCTGGACACCCGCCCGCTCGTTCGTGCCATGGAGGCGGGGCAGATCCTCGCTGGTGACAGGGATCGGCATGAAGCGATAGACGTTGCGGGTCAGGTGCTGGTAGTGCTTGGTGTCGGTGCCGCCCGTCAGATCGTGCAGAAGCTCGGGGACGCGCAGGCCGGCCGTGCCGCAGCACGCCCCCAAGGGAGTTGTGAGAGCTTCAGTTGACCTGGGATTCCACGGCCCGCGGCAGAAGCGTGTGGCGCGACCCGCGCTTGCGGATTGGGGCGACCCCGAAGCGGAGCAGCTCCTCGTTGTGGGGACCGAGACGACCCTTCAGAAAGCTGCGCATTCGCAAGACCACCTCCCGGCCGTGCGCCAAGGCCTCGTTCACCTGGCGCGTCGATTGTTGGCTGGCGATCTGGAGCGCAACCTGCTGGATCTTGTGCGCCCGGGCCTTCTGGACAGCATCCTCCAGCTCGTTCCGGATGGAAGCGATGTCAGGAATGTCGTACGACGTAGCTCCGACGGCGCTGAGCAGGTTTTCCCAGTCTGCGAGCACAGCCCGGAATGAATTCGGCTTCGACACGATCCTCTCCTTTCTATAGAAACGGCGTTGGCTTCCAAAAAAGGGGGCGTGCCGGAGCACGCCCCCAGGGTGTGTTGAGTTGTTCAGGAGTCGAGCGTCTTGGCTCCACCCGCCGAAGCTTCCGGCCCGGTGGGCTCGTCGCCCGGTTCCTCGCCCTCCGGCTTGACCGCCAGCTTGCGCACCCGCTTGCGGAACGGAGTCATTCCGAAGTGGACCAGCCGCTCGTTGCGGAAACCGATCTTGCCCCTGGTCACGGCCCGGATCGCAATGGCCACGTCCTTGCCGTGGGCCACCACCGTCTTGATCCGCTGCGTCAGCTCCTGCCGGCCAGCATTCTGTGTCTCCTGCTGCGTCTTGAGAGCCCGCGCCTCGGTCAAGTCGGTCTCCAGGGCCAGACGTTCGGTTTCGAGAGTGACCTGGAGCTCTGCATGCTGGTTGAGGGCAGCGAGCAGACTCTCCCAGTCCCGTATGACGTGGGCAAACGAACTGGCTCTAGGCATTGTTTTCCTCCTTTCCTGCGGGACAGCCCGCAGCGGGCACGACCTCGGGAGCCCCCCAGGCGGGACTACCCAGAAGGGTGACGATCGCCATGGGAAGCTCGATCTCCACAACCTGGGGCTGATTGACCGCGAGCTCGTAGGTGTAGGTGACGGTGGCTCCCGCCGCGGCCAGAGTGGGCTCCTGCACCCGCTCCGCCTTGAGCTGGATGACCAGCCCTCCGGCAGTGAGCGCCGCCGCTCCGGTCGCGAACGGCTCCTGCACCCGCTCCGGCTTCAGACTCGTCTCGACTGCTTGCTGAGTAACCATACTGCTTCTCCTTTCGGAAATTCCGGGCCTCGATCGGCTCCGGAAGGGTGACTCAATGCGCGCTGTTCCTACGTCAGCTTCTTCAGAATCCTCAGTCGATCCATGAGGCTCGGATCGGGCATCTGGAAGAGCCTCTTGATGTCCATGACTGAAGGATAAGACAGCAAACTGAGATTGTCAACACCCCAAATTGAAGTCGCTTCAGTTGACGGTCCCCGCGCGGGGGGCGTATCCTAGGCACATGCGCAGCCCAGCCCGAGTTCAGCGCGAGGCAAAGGAGATGACGAAAGTGCTCCGCGAGGCCCTGCAGCAGGCGGTGGACCGGAGCGGAGTTGACCTCAAGGAGCTTGCGGCCAGGACCGGCAGGGCCGACGGCTATTTCACCCACCTCTTCAAGGGGCGCATCGCCGTGACCGCCGAGCACATCTTTACCGTGCTCCTGGCGCTTGGCCTGAAGCCAGCCGATTTCTTCGCCAGCATCTATGGGAAAGAGGGATTCCGCGACGCGGACGACGACTTTGATACGCGCTTCCTTCGCGCAATGGAACGCTACGGGCTTCGGCCGCGGCTGAACGACGAAGACGAAAGCGGTGGCGCTGCCGGTCGTTAGGCGACCTGCCGCGCCGCGGGGCGCCACACGATCGCCTCATAGAGCTCGGCGATAAGGTGCTCGACGTTCGAATCAGCCATCGCGAGCTCACCGAGAAGCTTCGCTTCCCGAGCATCGCGATCGATCCCCAAAGACTCGAGAAGTGGGGCAACTGACAGCGCCACGGGTGCAGCGCGGGGGTCCCGGCGGAGCACGAAGTACCTGGCCAGGTCGAGCGTAGCGATAGCTGCCTCATGGTAAAGGCCACCTTTCGCGAACTCTTGCCGGACGCACTCCAATCGACGCTCAGCCGATTCGTCGCCGAGTGCGGCAGCGATCTGGCCGAACAACCACTCGAGACGAAGTTTAAAGTACGGCTCCTCGCTAGCGAGCAAAGGCTCCGCCGTTCGCAGAGCCCGCAGTGCCGCCAGCGGCTTTCCAGCATGGCACATGTATCCCGCATAATTCTGGACGGCAGTCCGCAGGAGATTGCGGCTTGGGTCAACAGCGCTGTCCAAAAGGTCCAAGGCTTCGAGGCAAAGCCCGGCCGCTCCCTGCGATTTTCCAGCGAGGTCCATCACCTGGGCCGTAATGAGCAGCGTACGGGCGAACCCTGCCACGTCACCACAAGCCCGCTGGATCCCGGCGGCGTCGCGCAGGCATTCGGTAGCTACTTCAAATTGACGGACGTCTCGGTGCAGGGACGCCTTGAATTCGAGGAGGAGCGGGTCGCCAGGAAGGACCTCGAGCGCGAGACGGAGAACCTCCCTGGCTTCATCGTAGTTGCCCACCACGCGAAGACTGTTGCCGAAGTAGCCAACCACCCGCCCCCGTAGGCTCGGGTCCAGGGTGTCGGTGAACACGTCTGCGGCGACCCGGCACCACTCAACCCCGGCAGGAGGATCCACGAACCTCAGGCTGTAACCGTACTCGGCGACGGCAAGAATCCGACTCGGGTTCGGCTGGTTGGTCAAGCTGAGGCGCGCAGCCGCCGGGCTGCTGAAGGGTGGCAAGCACACGCCCACTCCCGGGTGTTGGGCCATAAGCCCGTGGATGATAGCCCAAAAGCTTCTACCGAGAGAAGCCCTTGCTTTAACCGCCGCAACCGCCGTGCGGGTCGACAATGCACCCGTTGTCGGCTTGGCTCTGAGAAAGCCATTCGGGCTGAGGCGGAGCCGGCGCCACTTCGCCAGCGAGCCAGGCGGTGAGATCACCCCAGATACTGGTAAACCACCCGAGCATCGAGGCGCGTACCTCGGTCGCGGCTGGCCCATCCTGTGCCGCTAGATGCGAGGGCACGGAGGCAAGCACAATGGCGACAGCGCTCGCAGTCAGGACCTTGCGGAACATGGTCATTGGACACCTCCCTTTCGACGGGATTCGTATTTATCGCGAACCCGGAAGACATTTTACGGCAACCGGGGACCGCGTACAACGCGGTCGAGCCCCTCTCCCGGGGAGCTGGCGGGCATAGGCGCTCACTTTGCCTCGTCCACCTGTGTGACAGCCGGGTCGGGGAGGGTGGCCCTGGGAGCGCCGGCGTCCCGCCGGCTCTCCACGAGGCCGTGGAGGAGATGGGGCCGCCTAGAGCTGGAGCGGTGGTGGTGTCTGACGGTGCCCAAGCGGCCGGCGAAGCTCCGGGCCGGCGGGACGCCGGCGCTCCCAGGTTTCCCTCCGGCGAAAGTTAGCGCCTACTTTGGATGAAGTGCTCCGCGCAGCGCGGATCGGCACCCACCAGCGCCACTGCTGGCTTCCCGCAGAACACTCGGAAGGGTAGACCGTGGTGGGTACAGCGGAACGTCCTGCGGTGACCTTTCTCGACTTTGTCCCACTGCTCTGGTGGTGGTATCCGGGAACAATACATAGGACCCTCCTGGGGTTATGCTATTCCTTCGACGGCCACGTCCAAAGGAGCCAGCATGTCCCATCGCGACTTGCCCGTATCCTCCTCGTCTTCCTGGTCGCCACCCTGTTGTTGTGCGCACCCTCCTGGGCAATGCCAGGCCGGTCTTCCTCCAAGGCGCATTTGCTCGACATCTTCGCACGCCTCTGGGGTTCGCTCACGGCCGTCTGGTCGGAGGAAGGCTGCCACATCGACCCACACGGCGGTTGCGCGGCATCGCAGCCCACGACGGATCATGGCTGCATGCTCGACCCGCATGGCGGCTGTGAGGCAGTCTCGGCACCCACAACGGATGAGGGCTGCAAAATCGATCCCAACGGCGGCTGCGTGCCTGGAAGTTGACAGCGACTTTCCTGCAGACCCCGCTGGGAGCGCCGGCATCCTTGCCGGCCTTCTTCGTCTTTGGTTAGCCGGCCGGCAGGGATGCCGGCGCTCCCAGCAAATCTACAAAGCCAAAGTAGAACTAGCCGTTCGGGTCGCAGCCCCGCCCTCGGATCTATGGTGGCACTACTTCGCACCTCACCTTGGAGAGCTGCTTCTGGAGCCGCTGGACCATCTCCGCGGTGACCTGCTGCTTCTCGGCGGCTTCCTTGAACAGGATCACCGCAGCAATGGCTTCCCGGTGTACTTTCTGGGCCTTGAAGATCTCCAGCATCTGGTCGGCCAGAGCCTTGATTTCCGCGAAGCGGCCCTCCTCGCGGTAGATCATCGCCAGGTCCAGACTTGCCAGTGCATAGTCGAAGGGGTTCTCGCGCACCTCGAACTCGTGCCGCACCTGCTCCAGCTTGGTGAGCGCCTCCTCACGCCGGCCCAGCCCGGCGGCGCAGTTCCCTTCCAGCCATATAGTTCTGACGAGGTCCACCTCGTTGCGCAGCCGCTCGACAAGCTCCCGCACCTCGGCCACGATCGGCGCCGCCTCCCCGGCCCGGCCCAGCAAGAGCAGGTTCGCCGCCTGGTTGAACCGCAGGACACATCTCTGCCGTGGCTGCCGTTCGGCGTCGATGAGCCGGGCCGCCCGTGCCAAAGTCTGGAGGGCGTCCTCAGGATCGCCGTTTTCCTTGAGAGTGACAGCTTTATTGAGCAGGATGGAGCCTTCCTCTTCGGGCCGGGCCAGCATCAGGGCGTCGTCGTGCAGCTTCAGCGCCTTGGGAAAGAGCCGCTGAGCCCTGCGTAGTGAGGCCTCCAAATGGAGTAGGTGCGCTTTGGAGAGAAGGCCCGCCGAGTCCTTACCTTCTTGCCAGAGCCGCCAGGCGCGGGCAAAGGTTGTGGCAGCGCCAGGAAGGTCCCGGCCAATCACTCGTTGAGCGTTTGCGAGGACCCCGGTGCACCAGGCTTGGAGGCTGGGCTTGAAGACGCCCTCCTCCACATGATCGGCAACGAACAGGGCCAACTCGGCCAGCACCAGGGCCTCACCCGGATCGTTTGCTGCGGCGTCCTCGCTTTTCTGGCAAATATGTAGGCAGAGCAAAGGATCACGGTACGCCTGCGCGCCCTGAACGAGAAGCTGCCGCTTCTGCCGTGGATAGCTCTTCAGCTTCTCGAACAGCGCGGAAACCCGCTGTTGGTCTTCCTGTGTCGGAGGGCCGAGCCGGCGCGGAGCGTTCCGCAACAGCGCTTGCTCCGCGCGGGCCAGGGCCAGCGCCCGCTCGACGATGTCCCACACGGCCGCCCGGGTCGCTTCACGCAGGGGCGCCGTGGCCGGAGCGGTGTCCACTTGGCCCAGGGCGAGCGCCCTGCGGACCAGCCAGTGGCACCAGCGGAGAAAACCAATGAGCCGCTGGGGCACGCCGGCTGCCGACCGGATCAACTGGAACGTCGCTTCCCGCGGCCGTTTTTTTCCTTTTTCATAGGAGTAGAGGTCGCTGCGGTCGATCCCGGCCTTCCTGGCGAAGTGGGCCTGGGACCAATTCCCCGGCAGCCAGCGAAGAAAGGAGATGAAGTCGCCGAAAAGGATCTTCTCGTGCTGATCGTCGTGCTCGCTCTCGTCGCGCGCCATGGCTTTCTCTTACCGCCTTGGCCCACACCGCTGTGGGCCCGAGTTGGATAAATTCACCGGGTCCGGGCACCATGGAGGGATCGGGGGCGTCTTCGCGGCCATGGCGGCCGTCCTGAAGGCCGCCTCCGCCAAAGGAGCCGGTATGTCCCATCGCCGACTTGCCCGTATCCTCCTCGTCTTCCTGGTCACCACCCTGTTGTGCGCACCCGCCTGGGCAACGCCAAGCCGGTCCTCTTCCGAGGCGCACATGTTAGACATCCTCGCACGCCTTTGGGGCACCCTCACGGCCGTCTGGACGGAGCATGGTTGCATGATCGACCCCTATGGCGGCTGCGCGGCAGTCGCGCAGCCCACAACGGATGAGGGCTGCAATCTCGACCCCAACGGCGGCTGCGCCGCGGTCTCGCAGCCCACAACGGGTGAAGGCTGCGGGATTGATCCCCACGGCGGCTGTTTGCCCGGAAGTTGAGGCCACAACTTTCTTGGGAGGGGTAACGAACCCCTCCCTCCTCTTCGCAAGTCAGCAGCCGAACAACTATCCCTCGAAGCGGATCTGTGGATCGCTCCTCGCCTTGGAGAGGTAGTCCTGGAGACGCCGGACCAGCCCCACGGTGACCTGCTCCTTTTGGGCGGCTTCGCGGAACAGGATCACGGCAGCAATGGCTTCCCGGTCCACCTTCTGAGCCTTGAAGACCTCAAGCATCTGGTCGGCCAGAACCTTGACTTCCACAAAACGGCCTTCCTGCCGGTGGAGCAGCGCCACGTCCAGGCTCGCCAATGCGTAGTCGAAGGGGTTGTCCCGCACCTGGAACTCGTGCCGCACCTGCTCCAACCTGGTGAGAGCCTCCTCACTCTGTCCCAGGCCGGCAGCGCAGTTCCCTTCCAGCCATAGAGTTCTCACCAGGTCCTCGGCGTTGCGCAACCGCCCGGCCAACTCCCGGACCTCGGCCACGATCGGTGCCGCCTCCGCGGCTCGACCCAGCAGGAGCAGGTTCGATGCCTGGTTGAATCGCAGGACACATCTCTGCCGTGGCTGCCGTTCGGCGTCGATGAGCCGGGCCGCCCGTGCCAAAATCTGGAGGGCGTCCTCAGGATCGCCGTTTTCCTTGAGAGTGACAGCTTTATTGAGCAGGATGGAGCCTTCCTCTTCGGGCCGGGCCAGCATCAGGGCGTCGTCGTGCAGCTTCAGCGCCTTGGGAAAGAGCCGCTGAGCCCTGCGTAGTGAGGCCTCCAAATGGAGTAGGTGCGCTTTGGAGAGAAGGCCCGCCGAGTCCTCACCTTCTTGCCAGAGCCGCCAGGCGCGGGCAAAGGTTGTGGCAGCGCCGGGAAGGTCGCGGCCGAGCACTCGTTGAGCGTTCGCGCCAACCCCGGTGCACCAGCCCTGGAGGCGGGGCTTGAAGGCGCTGTCCTCCACGTGCTCGGCAACGAAGAGGGCCAGCTCGGCCAGCGCCAGCGCGTGATCTGGGTTTCGCGGCGTCGCTTTCTCGCTGTCCTCGCACAGGGCGACGGCCAATCCCCAGTGCTGGTAGTCCGGCGCTCCTTCGATCAGGACGCGCTGGTCGGCGGACGTGTAGGTCTTCAGCTCCTGGGCGAGCCTCCTTCCTTCTTCAAGATCACGGCGAGTGTTTTCCTGCCGGATCTCCCGGAGGCGCAGGTCCAGGACGAGGTCCGCCACCTCGCAGGCAGCCAGGGCCGCGGCCTTCTCGGCGATGCGGCGCTCCTCGGGTGTGGGGTCCACCGGTGTGCGGGGAGAAGGTTGGGGAGGCAGGACAAGCCGGGCGGCGAGGACGGCGCGCTCGACCTCTTGCGGGCTCAGGCCCATGAGCTCGGCCAGCTCCTCCAGGCGCTCCCGGCTCAAGCCATCGTTGACAAAAGCGGAAATCGTGGTGGGGGCGATGCCCGCGGCCTCAGCGAGCTTCTTCCCGGTCCAGCCGTGCCCGCGCATCAGGAGATCCAGGGCAAAGCCAATCTGTGAAGAATTCTGCCGAGTGGTCTCTTCCCTAGCCGCAAGCCGATTCTCCATGATCGAAAGGACCCTCCATCCATCAAGTAAGTAGCCGCAGGGCACGTTTTCGGGACAGAAGGCCAAAACATCCAATTCGGATGCTGAGCCTCCCGGAGGAACAGTCGCTGCTCTCGCCTGCGTGGGTCGTAGCGGCCTCGCCACGGTAGAGAGGAGCATCAAAAGGAGATGATCGCGCCGCCCCAAGTAGGCAACGAAGAGTTGCTCCCGCAGGAGTCTCAAGGATGGATTCAAATCGAGGGCGAGATCGTTGAAGTCGAGCTTGACGAGGGTGAGCATGGAGCTGTGCTTCACGCGACCGATGTGGATTGGCTGGTCTTCCAGTCACCCGCTGAGGCAGGGTTACGTGCGCGAGAAGCGATGGCGGAAATTGCACGCAACGATCCCGTGGAATTTGCCGGACTTATAGGCTTCACACCAGCAGTCGCATACAGGCTCGAGATGAAGACTGCTTTCCCATCTTGAGCGATGAGGACCGGTTTTGAGTCTGGTCGGGTCGGGCGAGGTTTGGGGGAGATCAAGGCGGGCAGCCTCTCCCGTGCGGTGGTCGGCATCTCCCCGGGTCCCTCTGGAGCTGACCCTCCTGGGGCCTGCCCACGGGGATTGTCGAGAGTAGTCCGGCCCGGCCAGTTTTTTGTGACTTTCCTGAAGGGGACAAACTGATGACTTCCGCCGAGGAGCACGAGGCAAGAGTGCGTCGTCTGCTTCAGGTCGCCCTCCACCTGAGCGGTCTGTCAAACCGCGAGATCGAGCGCCGCATGGGGTTCAGCGAGCATAGTGGCTATCTCAGCCGGCTCTTCGCTGGCACCCGGCATCTTAAGATGACCCAGGTTCTGGAGGTTCTGGAGGCCGCAGGTATTCCCCCCGCGAACTTTTTTCGCGGCGTCTTCCCGGATCCCGAGCAGGCGGGCCCCGCTCGGGAAGTGGAGGACCTGCTGGCAGTCGAGAGCCGCTGCGAGCCTGAAAGCTATCGTCCTGAGGCCTAGGTGGCTGTGAGCACGGCAGCCGTGGCGGCCATCGAGCTCCAGGTGGTCGAGACGGCCACCGCGAATGGGAGTGACGGTCCTGCGGTGGACGCGTATGGTCCCGGGGTGCCGCCTGGCGGTCCCGCGGGACCACTTGACCTCCCCGCGGTGCACGTGCACGGTCCCGCTGTGTGAACTGGCGGTCCTGCGGGACCATTGGACCGCGCCGCGGTGACCTTGCATGGTCCCGCGGTGTGCTCCGGCGGTGCTGCGGGACCACTTCACCCCACTGCGGGGAAGCTACATGCTCCCGCGGTGAGCCTTGCCGCTGCCGCGGGACCACTTCGAGTCGCCGCGGTGAACGTCCATGGTCCCGCGGTGAGCCTTGCCGGTGCCGCGGGACCACTGCGCGGCGCTGCGGTGAACGTCCATAGTCCCGCGGGGAACCTTGGCACTACCGCGGGACCACTGCCCCTCAGCGCGGCATTCAGCGCCGGCGGCAGGCAGACGGCCAACGCCTTGACGCTTCACCGTGCGGACGGCGAAGCCGGCCGTCCGGTGGAAGCGGGGGTTCGCCGCCGACTCGCATACTGACTAGTTCTGGATCCTCTCCGATGCGGCTGCCGGTTCGGCAGCTCCTGAGCTTTTGTGAAAGCCTCCTGGGAGGCCACGTTCAACAGTGAAGTATGTCCTCACGACTGCTGCCGCGACAAGGGCCCCTAGAGCAACGGCAAAAAGGAGGTTACATATCACCAACCACCAGAATAGGCCATCACGCCGAACTCGGGGCTGTGAGCCACTCCAACCGGCGGCGAACATCATGTCAGCTTCAGGACCGAATCTCTTCCAAAACCGCCTACCCGGATGAAGATCATCAGGATCAGGCACGCGTGGGTATTCGACAGTCACCGAAACATCTGAGGTTAGGCTCGGACCTGGCGTGTACCGCTCCTCCATTAGGCGCTCTAGGAGAGCGGCCGAATGTTTACGCACAAGAGATATACTCTCGAAAAAGTCCGAGTAGCTTGAAAAAATACCCAGCGCCTCAACCACCACCGCGAAAAAGGCAATAACGCTCCCTGGCCGAGTGGTAATGAACCGCGTTCTTACTCGGAGCCCATAAATAGCCTCGAGCTCAGCCGGCAAATCTGATTCGATTGTCCGTCGCACCTCTCGCTCTAAGTGGTCTCTTGGAGCCTCAAGGTTCTTAAACTCGACCTTGTCGCGGTAACCGCTCTGGTTCTCTTCAAAACGGTAGAAGGAGATCCGAGCAGCGAGTATGACTTCACGTGGTCGCCGGTTCATCATTCCCCCATCAGTTAGCATCGCTCGTACCTAGCTTGCGGCGAACCCCTGCCTCACATATTCGCCGTCACCCCGCTCGCAGGCCAATACGACAAAACCTGCGGGTTGACTCCACGGCCGGTCCCAGGGTGTCGAGCGTGCAAGGTGCTTATCCTCTTCGACTTAGCGGCACTCTACACCTCTTTCTAACCTGCGTCAAGGCCGGCGAGGCACTTGGAGAAGCATTCTGGAGCCCTGTGCCGCGAAAGTCGCAACTACGTCATGCTCGACAAGCGAAGGAGGTTGGGCAGATCGCATCCAACCTTACGTGCGCTTGGCGTTTCAGGGGTGTCTGGAAATCAGCCCCGCAGGGGCGGCCGGGATTAGCCCGGGCATTCATGCCCGGGAATCAGGCATCCAAAATTCCCGGAGCCCCGCCAGGGGCGACAGGAATCCGGCTGACAGGCCTCCTGCCGCCCCTGACGGGGCTGGATGGAGGATTTGGCCTTCCCTTCCCGGGCATGAATGCCCGGGCTAATTCCGTCCGCCCCTGCGGGGCTCAACTTCCCAAAAACCTCTCAGGCACACGGGAAGTTCTTATGCGTCAGAGGAGGCTCGGCCCGGCCGTGGCCACACCTCCAGATAACTTAGCGCGTGGGAGAATTCAGCCGGCGCGTGAAAGTTCAGGCCGTGGGGAGGTCGCCAGAGCCCCGGCGAGAGCCCAATCTTTTCTCATGGACACCCGCCACCCGCGCGACGCTGCCGGCGGCTCTGTCGCTTCAGAGCCAGAATCCTACTGCTTCGTCAGCTCGATCCGGCCACGCAGGACGGGCCCGGTCGGGCAGTTCTCCGGCGTGCTCCATTCCCCCCGGAGACGGTTGCCCTCGCGGATCGCGGTGGACCCCCAGCCACAGCCGCCGAAGACCGTCTGGCCCAGGAGGCCGCTGACGATCGCCAGGTCGAAGGGGCCGAGGATGGCGTTTGCGACCCCCCGCCCTTCGGTGCCGTTCGCGCACTGGGCTTCCCAGTTCCCCAGGTAGACCTGCTGGTCGAGAAAGAGTGTCAGGCGGGTTGTGCAGGTGGTCGCGGCATTGCCGGGAGTCGTGACCGTGATGTTCCCGCTCCACGATCCCTCCAGGGCGACTGGATTCGACGACGGTGGCGGCTCGGTGGGGGAGGAGCCGCCGGAGCCGCCGCACGCCAGGACGGAGGTCAGGAAGACGAGGAGAGCCATTCGATGGAGCCGCATGTGAGACCTCCGCAGGATCGTGATGCCTCATCTTCGGAGACGCCAGGCCGCACGTCAAGCCCAGACGGGCGGGGGCCGGGGCTCGGTCAAAGTCGGGGGGAGACGGAGTTTCCCCCGCCCCAAGACCCTCACCCCCTGACCCCCTCTCCCATCCGCACGCCCATCCTCCCGGGAGAGGGGGAACCCCCAACGCTCGTTTTTTCAAGGCTTTGGGCGGTGGCGCCCCCTCTCCCGGGTGGGCGTGAGTGCGGATGGGAGAGGGGGACGGGGGGTGAGGGTGCGGAGGGAGGCCCCCGCTACGATGATTTTGACGGAGCCCTGATGAGGGCAGGCCTCACCGCGCCGCAAGCGCCGGCGGCAAACAGCTCTGCAGGTTCTCGTAGCCCCGCGCCTCCAGAGCTTCCAGGCGTGGGGCGGCCCCTATCTGTGTACGCAGGAGGCCGGCGGCGTGTTGCCGCAGGAGGTCCAGAACGGGATCGTCGGGCCAGCTCTCGGTGGCCAGGCCGAGGCCGGCGAGGGAGTGGATCGGCGGCATCGGGGTCTTGGGCCGCTCTGCCGCAGGCAGGCGCCAGACATCGAGGCGGAAGAAGATCCGCTCCGCGCAGTGGGCGAGGTTCGAACGGACGCTCGCAGCGTCGCCGTAGAGGAAGTTGGGCGGCGAGACCTCGGGCGTGGCGTGGCAGCGGGCGCAATAGCTGTAGAGCGCCTTGACCGCCGGCTCGGGGAAGTCGTCGGGCCCGGCCGCGCCGTCCGGCTCCAGGACGGGGGGTGGCAGCCCGGACTCGTCGAGGCAGCAGGAGCCGGGCTCCATTCCGAGCCCGGCGAACAGGGGGCCCAGGGTGGCGGCGCGGCGGAAGGGCAGGGACGAGAAGGCGTCGCTTGCGCCGCTCTCCGTGCGGTCCGCGAGCTTCCCGATCACGGCCTCGGCGGCGTCGAAGTCGGCGAGGAAGCCTGCCGTGACCTCGCCGGCCGCCTCGCCGTCCCGCCAGGTGAGCCGCAGTCGCTCCAGGGCGTTGCCGTCGGCCCTGCGGGCGTGGAGGCCCGAGAGCTTCTGGGCCACCGCGGCCTCGACCTCGCGGCGCCCGTCCGCTGCCGTGACCGTCCCTCCGGTCACGTCGAGGTCGCGCAGGACGCCTCCGGTGGTCTCCAGGCGCTCGATCGTCCCGCCCGTCACCCGGCCCCCGTCCAGGAAGAATCGTCCCTCCAGGGCGAGGCGTCCTGCGGCAGAGCACTTGATCTTGACCCTCTCCGCGGCCCCCTCCCGCCTCTGCACCGCCACCTCGCAGGGAGCGGTGATGCTCTCCCGCGGGCTCGCCGGCCGGCTCCCGGCAGCGAAGAGGTGCTGGTCGAGCCTCCGGACCTCCTCGGAGGTGAGGAATTCGCCCAGCCCGGAGATCAGGCGGCCTGGCCCCTTGTCGTCCGCGCCCGCGGCCGTCCAGACCTCCAGCGGCGGCCGGGGATTGAGCGGCTCGAAGATGGCCGGCACGTGGGAGCGCTGCACGAGGCCGCCCAGCCGCTGTGCCTCGTCCGGGCGGAGGGTCGCCGGCACGCTCACGGCCACGGGGCCCGATCCTTTCGTCGTCAGGGGATCGCGGTTGAGGAGGTCCGGGTCGGGAATGGCGAGCCCCTGGGGCCAGCGTGCCTCCCAGGCGCTCCGGGCGGTGCGGACGAAGCCTTCGCGGAAGCTCTCCGTCTCCGTATCGTGCAGGACCCCGCCGGAGAGCCGGCGTTGGAGAGCCGCGATGAATGCAGCCTCCCGGCAGCGGATCGCCTTCTCGCCGTTGCCGCACCCCTCGCGCCAGAGGAGCTGGTAGACGGCCAGGCGGTTGGCCCGGTCGGTGGCGACGTCGATCGCGTAGGGGATGTCGACTCCCTGGCCGACCGGCAGGCCGTAGAAGTCGCGCCTCTCGGCGGCGAGGAGCTGTGCCACCTCTTTGTTGGCGTTGGTCTCGTCCCAGAGCTGGCGGGCGAAGATCGGTCCGCCTCCTTGGTGGCAGGCGGTGCAGACCGCGCGGTTGGCATAGACCACTCGGGCCTCGCCGCCCGGACGGTAGTCGCGGACGATCTGGAACTCGAACCTGCCGGCCGTCTCGTTGTAGCTGAGGACCTCGAGGATCTCGGCCTTCTCGTGATAGCCGAGGTAGAGACGGTCTTTGAGGAACAGCCCGCCCTCCGCGGCCTCGGTATCCACGGCCACGACCGCGCGGGGGTAGCGGAAGAGCTCGGTGCCGGCGGCGTTGCGCTGGAGGGAGCGGCCGAGCGGGATCAAGACGCCCTTGAGGGGCGAGGGCTCGCCGGGCCGCCGCCCGAGCCGCGCCTCGATCGCGGCGAGGAGGTCGGAGAAGGGGAAGGGCACCCGCTGGACCCGGGCCGTCCCTTCCGGTGTCTCCAGATGGGTGGTCAGGAGGTCGAAGAGGGAGCGGCCGGCGGGCGGAAGGTTGGGGCCGGGGTCCTGAGGATCCACGGCCCAGGCCGCTCCGGCCGGGAGGGCAGCCTGTTCGAAGACCGGACCCCGGGGTGGCACGTCACCCCGGGCCGTCTGCAACCAGAGGAGGCCGGCTGTAGCGAGGACCCCGGCGCCGAGGATGATCCGGGCCATGCGGTTGCGGACTGCCGGCGCCAAGGGTCCACATCTCCATCAACGGCCCGCGGTCCGGGTGACCTGCTGGGCGCCCGGCCGGCAGTCTTCGTGGACCTTACCCGTGCTCGCGAACTCGGCCTTGCCGCCCTCGGCCACGTCCTTCTTGTAGAGCGTGAAGTTGAGGAGGAAGATCTTCCCCACGTAGGCGCGGCCGAGATAGAAGCCGGGACGGACCATGCGGATTTCGTCGCGGATCTGGAGGCCGTTGCGTCCGGCGAGCTCGTCGATCTCGGGGATGTAGCCGTCGATCTCGTCGCCGAAGAAGTAGTCGATGATCACCGACTCGCGCCGGCTGTCGAGCAGGCTCTGGCCGCAATAGAGCTTGGCCGGGAAGAGCAGGCCCACCTCGCGGCCTTCGATCGTCGCCGTACGTATTTTCGAGAGGTCGGCCTTGAGCAGGCGCGCCAGCCTCTTGCGGTTGGTGATCTGGTTGCGCAGCTCCATCTGGTCGCGGTAGAAGACCTTCCCTTTCCACAGCGCCTCGGCGGCCTCTTGGAGGTCGTCGACCGCGCGGTCGGCGAGGAACCCCTTGACGCCTCCGCCCAGGATCTCCTTGAGGCGCCGCAGGCCGCCGCCGGCACCGAAGATTACCGTCCCCTGGTAGGGACCCTCCGGGATCGGACCGGCGGTGAGGCGGGCATAGAGCTGGTCGAGCTCCTCGTGGGTGAGCGTCGCGAGGCTCTCGGGAGTCAGCGCCGCGCGCTGCTCCGGGGTCAGGGGGTGCAGGCGCTCGACGCGGGCGAAATCCGGCTTGCCGGCGTAGCCCTTGCCGTCCACGGCGGCAAAGGGGATGTTCGGCCGCGCGGCGGTCACCGCGGGGGTCGTCGTCGTGCCACCGCCGCTTGCGCAGTTGGCGAGGAGCGGCAGAGCGGCGGCGAGGATTGCCAATCTCAGGTGGGTTCGCATCGTCGTTCTCCTCCGCATCACAGAGTCGCCAGGAAGGCGGTCAGCGCCTTCTTGTCTTCGGCGGAAAGGCTCGTGCCGAACGGGTGCCCCGCGTTCTCGACATCAGCGGTACAGGTGTCGTACATCTTGAAGAGGGCCGTGGCATCCTCGGGGCTGAGCCGCAGGCTCTGGGTGAATACCGCGTTCTTCAGGATGCGGCGGCGCATCTGGTTGAGCCAGCGCATCCGCTTGTTCGCTTCCTGCCCCGAGCCGAGGCGCGTGGTGAGCTCTTTCTTGAGATTTGCGCGGTCGGTCCTGGCGCGCACCATGTCCGCGACGAAGGGCTTGAAGTCCAGGCTGACGAGCCGGCCCGCGGGTAGCCCTTCGGGAACGCTGATCTTGAAGGTCCGGGCCTTGCGATGGCGGAACGTCCGCGGCCCGAGCTCGATGCGGATGTCGTCGTCGAGGAGGCTGGCTTTCGGAGCCCGCTCCGCGGGGGGCTTGAGCAGGTCCTCCATCGAGGCCTTGAAGAGCTTGTAGCGCCCCTCCACGCTGGGGTCGTACTCCCAACAGTCGGGCGCGTTCGCAACCCGCTTGTAGGAGCCCGGCTCGACATAGGGAGAGCGATAGAGGTCGGTGCCGGGGATCGACGGCTTGCCGCACACCTCGGGGCCGATGGAGTTGTTGTGCAGGAAGGGGGCATAAGCCCAGGCGTTGATCAAGGAGATGTTGCGGTAGTAGCCCCGGCCGCCTCCCGATACGTCAGGAATATTCGGGTCACCCGCCCGCTCGCGGTAGGTCTCGGAGCCGTACTCGTCCCAGACATGCCCTTTCATGTGGTTCGAGTGGAGGGAGCGGCAGCGATACGTCCCCACCTCGGAGACGGGGGTCGCCTTGTCGTTGCCCAGCCAGTCGATGCGGTGGCCGCTCTTCTCGGCCAGGAAGTCGCGCCCTTCGAAGGGCTCGGGCTGGCTCGAATGGCAGCGGGCGCAGTTGGCCGCGAACACCTTCTGGCCGCGGGCCACGGCACCCTGGCCGAATTCCGCGTCGAGCTGCTCGACCAGGTCGCCACGGTCGTCGAGCTTGCGGGCCTGGTAGAGGTCCGTGGGCTGCGCCGACAGGAGGAACGAGGCGATGAAGTCGAGGCGGTCCTCGATGGCGCGGAAGCCCGCGCAGTCGCGGCGGCACTGGCCGATGTCGAACGGGGTCTGGCCGAAGTTGCGGGCCTGCGGGTCGAGCTGCCGCAGGTCGGTCAGGTGGTTGAGCCAGCACTCCTCGGAGCAGGAGCCGATGTTGAAGTAGACGCGCTGGATGGCCTCGTTCAGGCCGACCGAGTCCTCGCCCCCCTTGAGCACGTGGGGCACGGTCTCCTCCTTGAGGCTGCGCTCCCAGCACTTGCCGGGCTTGCCCGGCTCGCACCAGCAGGAGGTGTCGGCGGCCCCGGCGGGGCAGCTCTGGGTCTTGCGCCACTTCATCACCTTTTCGTTGGCGAACGTGGGGCGCTGGGTGAAGTTGATGATGGCGTTCATCGTTCCCGGGTTGTGCACGATGTCGTTGGGGATGGCCGAGGTGTCCACCGTGCCCGGCCGCTCATGGGAGAAGAGCTGCCACTCCGGGCTGTCGGTGGGCATGCCCGAGGCCATGATCTCGGAGGAGCGGATGTACTGGTTGCCGACCAGGAGCTTCAGGTTCTCCCACTCGGGGCTCGCCGGGTCCTTCGGCGGGTTCGCCGGGTTGAACGAGACGTGGCAGGCGCTGCACGCCATGCCGATGAGGAACGGCGGCTCGATCGACGGATCGGCGAGATGGCTGACCATCGCGGTCGAGCCGTCGCCGGAGGGGAAGCGGCGGGCGTAACCCTCCCAGGTGCCGAGCTGGCCGCCGTTGACCTTGCGCCACTTCTCGGCGTCGAAACGCGGGTTGGGGAACTTGCGGAACCCCAGGGCGCCGGTCGAGGTGCCGAACTCGAGGTCGCACGGGTTCTGCTTGTCGCCCGGGCCGTCCGGGTCCTTGAAGTCGCAGCCCGGATCGCGGTAACCGGTCCTGCCTACGTGCTGCAGCAGCTCCTTGTCCCCGGGGCACCACTCGAAGCCGTAGGTCTCATCCAGGCTCTTCGCCGGACAGCCGGGCGAGCCGGGCACGCAGCAGCCGGGATCGTGCATCAGGCCCCAGATCTTGAAGCGCTCGCCGCGCTGGTCGGCGCGCAGCACGCGGTACCAGTCGATGAGCACTCCCATGCGCTGCTGGAACACGTAGGTGGTGAAGCGCGAGGTGCCGGCCGTCGCCTTGTACCAGAGCTCGGCTCCCGCCATCTCCTTGTCGCTCAGGCCCTTCTCGGAGAGGCGGAACCCCTGGTCCTCGTCGCTATAGAGACGCTCGGTGTGCGCGGGGCTGCCGGCCATGGCGAGCGCCAGGAGCAGCACCGCACCGGCGATCCTGATCGTCGTCCTCATGTTTGAACCCTCCTGCGGTATATGCCTCTTTCGGCCTTCTGTTTCACAGCGTCTTCAGATACTCGAGCAGGTCGTCCTTTTCGGCCGGCGCCAACGCCGTTCCCCAGAGATGGCCGCCGTTGCCGTTGCCTCGTTGGGCAGTGTCGAAGCGCCAGCCCTCGGGTCCGGTGCTGACGTAGCCGACGTCGACCGGGTCCAGCACGTTGTAGCCACGGTAGAAGGTGTTGGGCCGCTGGTCCGGCGAGTCGAGCAGCGCCCGCAGCGTGGGCACCGAGCCGTTGTGCAGGTACGGCGCGCGCAGCCAGAGGCCGTCGAGATGCACGGCGATATAGCCGTCGGTCTCGATCATCGGAGTCCGTGTGATCCCCATCGACGCGACCCTCTCGTTGGCGCGCTTCGCCGCGCCAGTCCCTCGCCAGGTGTCGAGGCGCTCGACGTCGGTGCCGACCTCCGCAATGGGGATGACCGTACCCATGCGGTTGTCGCGGCCGGGGGTGTGGCAGGAGCCGCATTGGGCCTCGAATACGAGCTGGCCGCGCGCCGCCTTCGGCCGGTCGACGGGCAGCGGGTAGGCGGGCGGCTTGAAGACCTTCAGCCATTCCAGCATCTCGGGGATGCGGTGGTTGAAAAACGGAGTGTTCCTGGCCCCCAGGCCCAGGGCCGAGTCGATGACCACCGAGCGGAAGGAGGTCGTGGCTCCGTCCAGGTTCATCAGCATGGTCCGGGCGGTGACAGGCTTGCCCTCCTCGTAGGTGCGCCCCTTCTGCTCGCGGGCCGCAAGGTGCCAGATCGCCGGGAAGTCCGTGGTGTCGACGCTGTTGTCGACGTGCATCTTGAGGAAGTTGAACTTCGTCAGGTTCATCGGCGCGTCGCGGCCCGGACCCCAAGGCGGGCGCTCCGCCGCCCAGCCGAACTGCTTGCCCTGTTCGATCAGAGCGTCGCGGGTGCGGGGGATGAAGGCATAGCGGTAGAGCAGCCTGTCGACAAACGACAGTTTGTAGACCTGATCGATCTCGGCCAGGATGTTGTCGGCGTTGAACCGCGGGTCCTGGGCGGCCCGCATGAAGAACGCGATGAGGGCCTGGACGTGCTGCGTATTGCCGGGGCCCGCCGGCACGACGATCGGGGTCTCCTCCTCCTTCGTGCGGTAGGACGTGGCGTGGCAGAGCGCGCAGTTGTTGCCGACCCGCGGGAAGCCGATCGTCCGCTTGGTGAAGCCTGCCGGCATCTCCTTGCCTTCCTCCCAGGGGATGCCCACCGAGGCATATCCGCCAGGCCCCGGCAGGTACTCGGGGAACATGCGCGGCAGCACCAGCCAGATCCAGTACGGCATGCCGAGCTCTTCCTCCCCGCCGATCGAGCCGTAGAGGAAGTTGTTCCGGTCATTGGAGGTGATCCACGCGTCCTGCGGTACCTCGCGGAAGATCTTGTACCAGGCGATCAGGGCCAGGGGCACCGCGAGGATGGCCAGGACGACGATCCCGGTCACGACCTTGCGCCAATCGATTCGCTTCCAGAGCATGGCTCGCGCTCCCTTCAAAAGGTCTTCAGGTACTCGAGAAGCGCCCGTTTTTGCTCGGCCGGCAGGTCCGTCCCATAGGCCGGCCCCGTGTGACCCGCATTGGAATTGCCCGGCTTCCGGGTATGGAACGCAAAGTATTTGCGTTTTCCCTCACGCGCGACGTTCGACACGAAGCCGACGCGGACCGGGTCGTAGACGTCGTCGCCACGGTAGAAGTCTTTGGGGCGGTTCTCCGGCGGCTCGAGCAGGTCCGCCAGCGTGGGGACCGAGCCGTTGTGCAGATAGGGGGCGCGCAGCCAGAGGCCGTCGAGCGGCGTATTGGCGTAGCCGTAGGTCTTGCGGTAGTGGGTGAAGCGCGCCGGGTAATCGGCTCGCCCCGCCTCTCTCCCGTAGCCGGCGTAGTTGGTGCCTAGATTGACCGCGAGCAGCCAGGTGAAGGAATCGAGGCGGTGGCGGTCGGTGCCGATCGCGGCGATCGGAATTACCTTTCCCACGTGCTCGTTCGGCAGCGGTGGGTTGTGACTGAACGGCGGCTCGCGGGTGCCGTGGCAGCCGGCGCAGTAGTGCTGGTAGATCGGCTTGCCCTTGGCCGCGAGCATCTTGTCGAGGGCGTAGGGATAGGGTGGCGGCTGGGCGGTCCTTTCGAGCCATCTTGCGGTGCGCTGGACGCTCTCGGCGTCGATCGTCGGCGGGTAGGCGCCGGTGCCGAAGGCGGCGTTCAGGTTGCGCTCGGTGACCTGGTCGTTGTTGCCGTCCCAGTGGAGCTGCATCTTCCTCTCCTGGCGTGGCCCCTGGTTCCAGATCGACGGGAAGTCGGCGAAGCCGTTGAGCTCGGCGGGGTCGGCGTGGTCCATGGGGAAGTTGAAGAAGGCCTTGTTGGGGCCGAAGGTATCGTCCCGGCCCGGGCCCCAACTCGCGAAATCGATGAAGCTCGTCCGCTGGCGCAGCATCAGGAGCTGGTCGCGCATCCGATAGACGGCGACGTAGCGGAAGATCAGCCGATTGACCAGATCGGGCTCGCCGACGAGGCGGTCGGGATCGTCTTCCATCACCCGGACCTGATCGAGCAGCCGCTGCGGCGTGAACTTCTGATCGCGGGCGATCGCGGTGAGGAATTGGCCCCAGGCGCCGATGTCGAAGGTGTTGGCGGGCATGCCGGCGATCACCCGCGGCTCGGCGCCGCGTGCGTCCCGCACCGTGCCGGTGTGGCAGACGGCGCAGTTCAGGTAGACCCTCTCGATGCCTTGCACCGTGCGCCTCGACACGCCCACCGGCAGGGCGTATCGCGGATCCTTCCCCTTCTCGTAGATCATCCCGAACGAGCTGTAGCCGCGGCCGGGGGTCTTGTCCGGCAGGTACTCGGGGAAGACCTCAGGGAGGGCCACCCAGATCCAGTAGGGGATACCCGTCAGGCGCTCGCCGCCGGTCGAGCCGTACTTGAAGTGCGCGACGTCGTCCGCATACTCGACCGGACGGTCGCCGGTGAAGCGGAAGAGCGCCCAGAGAACGACGAGCGCCGGCAGGCCGAGAAAGAGGAAGCCCAAGAGCAGGGCCTTTCTGCGCCTGCGGGACAGCTCCTCGGGGGCAACGGCACCCTGGTCCGTCGGGGCCATTCGGAGATCCCTTCTCGCCCGGCGGGGGCGTTTTCGGCGTTTTCAGAATGGCGCGTGCTTGTGTCGATTCTAGGCGCGCCGTGCTAAAGTTTCAAGAGCTTCTAACAAGACGTAGGTCCTTCGTAACCGTTGGGCGTGGCCGGGGCAGGCTTCGTTACAGGGATCGCGGATGTAACGAAACCGTCCGCCCGCCGGCCCTTACTTCCGGATACTTCTGAACCCAGGAGGCTTTCTATGTGGCAGCGAGTCCGGTCAGGCAGCACAGCAATCGTCGTCGCGGCCCTCGCGTGCGGTCTCCTCGTCGGCGGCTGCTCCCGCTATCTCGACCTCGAGGGCAAGGCGGGCTCGGTGTTGACGGGCAGCCTGGGGGCCCTGAAGAAGCCGGAAAACCGCGAGGCACTGCAAGCTCTGCTCACCTCGCCCGAGATCGAGGCTTCGACCAAGGTCGTGACAAAGGCCGTGCTCGACGCGGCCTGGGAAGACCTGTCGCGGGACGAGCGGCGGGCACGGGCGCGGGAGCTGACGGCCGAGCTGGTGGAGGCGGCCGGGCCGGCCCTCGCCCGGACCCTCGAGCGCGACGTCCTGCCCAAGGTGCGGGAAGAGCTTGCTGGAAGCGTCGAGGCCGTCTTCGAGAAGGTGCTCACCGCAGAGAACCGCCGCAAAGCCGAGGACTTCACGACCGGCATCGCACAGGCGGTGCTCAGGTCGACCCAGGAGGACATTTCGCGGGCCATCGCGGCCGGCGTGGCCACCGGGATTGATCGTGGGGTGCAACGGACTGTGGAGACCCAGCTTGGCCCGGCGGTCCAGGCGCTCGACGGCAAATCGGCAGTCTTTGCCAACACCCTGCGGGCGGGCACCGAGGGCGCGCTCCTCGGCGCCGCCGACGCCCTCCAGGGCGAGCTCGGCGCGGTGCTGCGGCAGGACCGCCAGGCCTTCCTGCAGCAGCTCCAGGCCGTGGCGGCGGCGGAGCGCAGGGCCTGGCTCGACGAGCTCGAGAAAGGAGTGAAGGCTCATGAGGCCCGCTGGAAGCGCTGGTTCCTGCTGCTCTCCCTCGGCGTGGGGGTCCTCGTCGTGGCAGCCGGGATCTGGCTCACCCTGCTGGTGAGGGAGAACCGTCGCCTCAAGGCGGTGTGATCCCCTCACCCCCGGCCCCTCTCCCAGCCGCACTCCCTTCCCCCGGGAGAGGGGAGAAAAGCATGATCAGGAAGCTCCTGGGTGGGGGCTCCCCTCTCCCGGGCGGGTGTGAGTGCGGATGGGAGAGGGGCCGGGGGTGAGGGACCAGGGCTCGCGCAGGAATTTCCAGACACCCTCTTTATCTACGCAGGCGCCGTTTCAGGGCCTCCGGATCGTTCGGCATCAGCTCCGCCAGCAACGGCCGGTCGATCAGGTCGGCCAGGGCGGGCGGCAGCGGAATTTCCCGGCCGAGCACGGGCTCCAGCGATTCCTTGAACTTGGCAGGATGGGCGGATGCCAGGAAGAGGCCGGTCTCATCAGGGTGAAGCTTGCTTTTAAGGATCGTGCAGGCCACGGCGCTGTGGGGATCGGCGAGATAGCCCTGGGCGTCGAGGTGGCGGATGGCGGCGCGGGTGCCGTCGTCGTCCAGGCTGCCCCAGCGCAGAGCCTCGCGAAGCGACCGCCAATCTCCTTGGAAAAGATGAGCGATGCGCTCCCAGTTGCTCGGGGCGCCCACGTCCATGGCGTTCGAGAGGGTGGCGACGCTTGGGCGGGGCCGATAGGCGCCGGTCTCCAGATAATCGGGGACGGTGGTGTTGGCGTTGGTGGCGGCCACGAAGGCGCGGACCGGGAGGCCCATCCGCCAAGCCCAGAGGCCGGCGCAGAGGTTTCCGAAGTTGCCGCTCGGCACCGCGATCACGGGCGGCGCGTCGATCCCCTGACGGCGCAGGGCCGCCACCCCTTCGAAATAGTAGAGGGTCTGGGCGAGGAGCCGGGCGACGTTGATCGAGTTCGCCGAGGTGAGCCCGAGGTCGCGCGAGAGCTCCGGGTCCGCAAAGCATGCCTTGGCCAGAGCCTGGCAGTCGTCGAAGGCGCCATCGACCGCGAGAGCGAGGACGTTGTCTCCGAGGCTTGCGAATTGCCGCTCCTGGAGAGGAGAGACGCGGCCTTTCGGATAGAGCACGACAACGCGGATGCCGGGCAGGTGCCAGAAGGCGAGGGCCACGGCCGCTCCGGTGTCGCCGCTCGTTGCGGTCAGGATCGTGAGCGGACGCTCCTGTTCGAGCCGCAGCATGCGGGCGAGGAAGCGGGCGCCGAAGTCCTTGAAGGCCAGCGACGGACCGTGGAACAGCTCCAGGGCGAAGACGCCGTCTTCGACCGGTACGAGGGGGACGGGGAAGTCGAAGGCGTCCCGGGCGATCCCGACGAGGTCTTCCTCCGCGTATTCGTCTCCCAGCAGACGGACCAGGATCTCGACCGACCGTTCTTCCCAGGAAAGCCCGAGCAGGTCGTCCACGTCCGCAAAGGAGGGGAGGGAGATCGGTACGTAGAGCCCGCCGTCGGGAGCGAGGTTGCGGGTCATGGCCTCGCCAAAGGTGGCGGTGGCCTGCGGATCGCGGGTGCTTTGGAGGATCACGAGAGGATCCGGGCTCCCTGAAGATCGAGGACGCAGATCCGTGCCTCGGCGGCGACTCCCCGGCTCTGGAAACCGCCAACCAGGCCTGCGGCCACCGCGGGAGCGTCCTGCTCTTCGGCCACGGCGAAGACTGCCGGGCCGGCGCCGGAGAGGCTGGCTCCCAGAGCGCCGGCCTCCAGAGCTGCCCTTTGCGCTTCGCGGAAGCCGGGGACGAGGTCAGCGCGCCAGGGCTCGGCGAGCAGATCCCTCAGGGTCACCCGCAAGAGCGCCCGGTCGTCTGTGTGACAGAGCATGCACCAGACCGGCAAGGTTCTGCGCGTGGTCTACGGCGAGGGCGAGCGGCACCTCGCGAGGCAGCACGCGCCGGGCTTCGCGGGTGGCGAGCTCCAGGGCCGGGCTGGCCATCACGATCCGCAGATCGGGGGGCAAGGGGAGGGAGCGCGGCAGGCCCGAGGGCGGCACGAGGAGGAGCCCGCCCAGCAGGGCCGGAGCCACGTTGTCGAGGTGGAACGCGCCCGAGGCGTGGCTCTCGGCCTTGCCCGCCAGGGCCAGCAGCTCGGCGGGGCCGAGGGGGCTGCCGCACCAGGCGTTGAGAGCCACCGCCGTGGCCGCCACGCTCGTCGCGCTGGAGGCGAGGCCGCTCCCCACCGGCAGCCCCTTGTACAGCGTGAGGGAGAGCGGCGGCAGGGGAACGCGTTCGGCGAACAGGTCGCGCGTGAGGCTCACCAGGTTGTCGGCGGGATCAGGAGGCAGGAGGTGAGCGAAGGGACCCGTGCAGACCAGGCGCGGAGCATCCGATTCTTCGACCTCGACCCAATCCCCCCAGAGGCTCCCGTCCACCGGAGCGACCGCCGCCCCCAGGACGTCGAACCCCGCGGCGAAGTTGCCCACGCCGGCCGGAGCGAAGGCGCGGAGCCTCACCCCCTGGCCCTCAGGAGCTGCGGCGTTCGGAGCCTCGCGCCGCAGACGGGCGAGCTCTTCCTCGGCATGGGCCGCCCGGGCCTCAGCGTCCCGAGCCCGGGCTTCCGCGGCGTCCCGGGCGTCGGCGAGCTCGTCGATCCAGAGCAGCCGCTCGCCCGTCCCGGGATCCACGAGGCGCAGCTTGTCCTCCTCGGGCCGCAAGGCCAGGCCCGTGACCCGGCTCGGCAGTGAGCCGTCGGCCCCTGGGGACAGCGGGACGTACCGGCCCTTCACCAGCCGGAAGCCCTGGAAGCGGGGGGTCAGGTACTCCCCCTCGGGATCGAACAGGAAGTACTCCTCGACTCCGAGCCGCTCGTAGGTGCTTTTCTTGCCCCAGAGGTCTTCTTCGCTCGTGCTCAGGGAGGTCACCTCGACGACCAGCGACGGTACCCGGCCCTCTTCCCAGAGCCTGTAGGTCCGCCGCTTTCTCTTTTCCACACCCCGGACAAGGAATACATCCGGACAGACGACCGCTCGCGGATCGCCCTTCTGGTAATACAGGAAGAGGTTGCCGGCGACATAGACATCGGCAGTTTCCTGGTACCTGTGCCGCAGCGCTGCGATGAGATCGACGATCTCGTCGCGGTGAAGGTCGGACTCTCCCAAGGGCCTCCCGTCGGATTCCGGATACTCGACATCGAGGGACAGTGGTATAGCGGCCATACGATACTCACCTCGCCTGGGAAAGGCCAGCCCAGGATGCATGCGGCACCGAGGCATGGCTTTCGGCAACGAGTCTAGCACGCAGCCTCACAGCACCGCCTTCGTGGCCACCTTGAGGATGTCGGCCAGGAGCCCGGCCGCGGTGACCTCCGGTCCCGCTCCGTACCCCTGGACGACCAGAGGGCGAGGACGGTAGTGCTCGGTCAGGAAGCTGTAGGCGTTCTCGCCGCCCCGGATATGGCGCAGGGGATGATCCGGCCCGACCACCCGCAGACCAACGCGGCAGCCCGCCTCGTCGATGGTGCCAACGAAGCGCACCGTGTCGATCACCGGCAGCCCGGCCCCGACGTTGGTCTCGTAGCGGAAGCGGCGCCGGTGCCGCGCCGCTCGGCCGAAAGCTCGTCGAGCGCCCGGAGGACCTGGTCCCGGACCTCGGGGACGAGCGTGCCGGCCGCGGCGAGCTCGTCCAGGATCCCACGATGGACCGCCCGGAACCTCTCGCCCGCTCCGGCGTCGCCTCCCTCGGCGGCGGTCCGCGCTCCCTCGATCAGCAGGTTGGTGACCCCCGCCACCGCCGAAGCCACGACTAGGACCCGGCTCTCCGTGACCGCCGCGCCCACCAGGCGCATCGCGCCCCGCATGCGCTCCGCGCTGCCTACCGACGTCCCGCCGAGCTTCATGACTCTCATAGCTTTCGATCCCGCTCCGAATGGAGGAGGCATTGTACCCGGCCGGAGGGGCGGGACGACTTCAGCGCGTTGGAAGCAGTGGGGATCAGGTGCTGCGGAGCTCGAGCTCGCGCCGCAGGCGGGCGAGCTCCTCTTCGGCCTGCGCCGCCCGGGCTTCGGCGTCCCGGCGCCGGGCTTCTTCCCCAGAGGCCCGAGCCTCGGCATCGTGGCGCCTTGCCTCTTCCTCGGCGGCCCGGGCTTCGGCATCCCGGCGTCTTGCCGCCTCCTCGGTGGCCCGGACCTCGGCGTCCCGGCGCATCGCTTCCTCCTGGGCCGCCCGGGCCTCGGCGGCTCTTCGGGCCGGCGCGAGCTCTGCCACCCAGGATAACTGCTCGCCTGTCACAGGATCCACGAGGCGCAGCTTGTCCCCCTCGGGCCGCAGTGCCAGGCCCGTGACGCGGCTCGGCAGCGAGCCGTCAACCCCAGGAGACAGGGGGCGGTACCGGCCCTTCACGAGCCGGAAGCCCTGGAAGCAGGGAGTCAGGTACTCCCCTTCGGGATCGAACAGAAAGTACTCCTCGACCCCGAGCCGCTCGTAGGTTCTTTTCTTGTCCTGGAGGTCCTCGTCGCTCGTGCTCAGGGAGGTGACCTCGACGACCAGCGACGGCACCCGACCCTCTTCCCAGAGCTTGTAGGTCCGCCGCTTCCTCTTCTCCACGCCCCGGACGAGGAACACATCCGGACAGACGACCGCCCTCGGATCGCCCTTCTGATAGTAGAGGAACAGGTTGCCGGCCACGTAGACCTCGGCGGCTTCCTGATACCGGTCCTGCAGGGCTGCGATGAGATCGACGATCTCGTCGCGGTGAAGGTCAGACTCTCCCAAGGGCCTCCCGTCGGATTCCGGATATTCGACATCGAGGGATAGGGGAATTGCAGCCATACGATACTCACCTCGCCCGGAAAAGGCCAGCCCGGAATGCGGGCGGCGCCGGGGCATGGCTTTCGGCAACGAGTCTAGCATGCGGGAAGCGAGCGCCGGACGCGCTCGGCTTCGTGCTAGCTTTCCGGGAAGCTTCCTCGACGGGAGGATCATGAGCCAGCCGGTCGTGCGGGTCGAAAAGGTCGAGAAGAGCTTCGAGCAGGTCAAGGCAGTCGACGGAATCTCCTTCGCGGTCCGCCCTGGAGAGATCTTCGCCCTCCTCGGTCCGAACGGCGCCGGCAAGTCGACTCTGGTCCGCATGCTGGTGGGCATCCTCCGGCCGGACGCCGGAGAGATCATCTACGGGATCGGCGGTCCGGGGCGGGCTCCGAGTCCGCCCGACCTCGGCTATCTGCCCGAGGACCGGGGTCTCTACAAGGACATCCCGGTCCTCCGCACCCTGGCCTACTTCGGTGTCCTGCGCGGCATGGACCGGCGGAGCGCCGAGCGGGAGGCGCGTGTCTGGCTCGACCGGCTCGGGCTCGCCGAGCGCGCCGGCGACCGGCTGGAGACCCTCTCCAAGGGCAACCAGCAGAAGGTCCAGCTCGCTTCCGCGATCCTCCACCGTCCCCGCTTCGCCCTCCTGGACGAGCCGTTCTCCGGCCTCGATCCCCTGAACCAGGAGGTCCTCCTCGGGCTCCTGCGCGAGCTGCGCGCCGGGGGGATGACCGTGCTGCTGTCCGCCCACCAGATGGAGCTGATCGAGCGGGTGGCCGACCGCGTCCTGCTCATGGGCCAGGGCCGCGAGGTGCTCTCGGGGACCATCCGGGAGATCCTCGGTGCGGCGCCATCCAGCCGCAGGATCTGGGTCACCGTCCGGGGCGAGGCGGACGCCATTGCCATTGAGCCGCGCGACGGCGACCGGCTGGCCGACCTCATCGCCGCCATCGAGCGGGAGCACGAGATCGTCGAGATCCGGACCGAGCGGCAGAGCCTGCACGACGTCTACGTCCGCGCGCTCGGCGGCTCTGCGCCGGCCGAGCCCGCCGCGCAGGAGACCGAGGAGCCCGCATGAGCCGCCTCCGCATGACGTTGGAAGTCGCCCGCTGGGAATTCTTCCGCTTCTTCAAGTGGAAAGACCAGGTCGTCTCCCTCCTGCTGCTCTTGGTCGTGGGCGGCGGGTGGTGGGGAGTGCGGGAGCTGGCCGCCCGTCGCGGCGGCACCCCGGAGGTGGCAGTCCTCCACCCGGAGCTGCTGCCCTTCGAGCTGCCGCCGGACAGCCGCGTCCGGATCGTGCCTGCCGGAGGCCGCAGCGAGACGGCCCTGCGCGACCTCGTGGGCGCCGGCAAGCTCGGCGGCCTGTTGATCCTGCGCAGCGTGGACGAAGCGGAGCTGGTCGTCGCCAAGGAGCCGCGCTGGCTGAATGAGCTCGAGCCCGTCTTGTCCGCGGCGCGGCAGCGGGCCCGACTCGCCGCGCTCAACCTCGCTCCCGGCGACCTGGCCGGTGCGTTGGCGCCCTTCTCCGTGCGGGTGAGCGTGCACGAGAAGGGGAGGCCGCCGACCAGCCTGGGAGACAAGATCCTTGCCGCGGTGCTGGTCGGGCTGATGATGCTCGGTGTCTTTCTGGGGCTCTCCTTCTTCCTGGTCGGCGTCACCGGCGAGAAGCAGCTCCGCGTCACCGAGCAGGTGGTGGCTGCCATCTCGCCGCAGACCTGGATGGACGGCAAGCTCCTCGGCATCACCGCCATGACCCTTGCCACCCTGGCGAACTACTGTCTCTCGACGGTTCTCCTCCTGGTCGCCGGCCAGGCGCTGGGGCTCGGCCTGCCGAAGCTGCCGGCCGCCGCGGCGGACCCGGGGCTGGTCGTCGCCTTCGTGGTCCTGGCGCTGCTGGGGCTGCTCTTCTGGAACGCCTTCTTCGCCGCCGTCTCGGCGACCATCAATGATCCCAACACCTCGTCCCGGACCGCGATGCTCTTCCTGCCCCTGATCCCGGTCCTCTGCGCCTTCCTCGCCCTCAAGGACCCGGACACCCGCTTCCTCCAGGTCCTGAGCCTCCTGCCGGGCACCTCCTCGGCCGTCCTGCCGGCGCGCCTGGTGCTGACCGACGTGGCCTGGTGGGAAGTCCCGGTCGCAGTCCTCCTCCTGCTCGCCGCCGTGGCCCTCTTCCGCCGCGCCGCCGGCAAGGTCTTCGGCCTCGCCATGCTGATGTACGGCAAAGAGCCCACCTGGCGCGAGGTCTGGCGCTGGGCCAGGGAGGCCTGAAAACGGGTCGAGGCCGCCCCGGGAGGCGGGTCACACGGAGCGCGGTGCGCGTCTCACGCTTCGCGGTCCCCATGACGCGCACCGCGAAGCGCGTTGCCGACTCGCGGTGCCTGTGACCGGCTTCACGGTCCGCGTGACTGGCTCCGCGATCCGCGTGACAGGCTCCATGGTGCGCCTGACAGGCTCCACGCTGCCCGTCACAGGGACCGCGAGTCGGCAACAGGCCTCGCGGTCCGCGTCACTCCGATCACGAAGCCAGCAACAGGGACCGCGGTCCGCGGAGGTGTGATTCCAGGTCCGTGCGGCCCGACCTGGCGGGAGCGGGCGCGACTCGCGAGACGGGGACGCGGCGGGACCTACTGCCCCTCCTTCCACCCCTTCCACCCCGGCCCCCGCACCACCCGCCCTGGCTTGGCGCCGGTGTGCTGGCCGTCCTTCAGGACCTGGACGCCGTTGACGAAGACGTGCCGCATCCCGGTGGAGTACTGGTGCGGCTTTTCGAAGGTGGCGTGGTCCTGGATCTTGGCCGGATCGAAGATGGCGATGTCGGCAAAGTACCCTTCCTTCAGACGTCCACGCTCACGGATCTTGAGGTTCTCGGCGGGCTGCGAGGTGAGCTTGCGGATGGCCTCTTCGAGGGGGACCACCTTCTCGTCCCGCACGTACTTGCCGAGCAGGCGGGCGAAGTTGCCGTAGGAGCGGGGGTGGGGGTTGGACTTCAGGAAGACGCCCTCGGTGGCCGGGGCCTCGGCGTCCGAGCCGAAGCTCATATAGGGGAGAGCGACCTGCCGGCGGACGTTGTCCTCCGACATCAGGAAGTAGATGGTGCCGACCCGGCTGTCGTCCTCGATCACCAGGTCCATGGCGGTCTCCTCGGGCGACTTGCCGCGCATCCTGGCGACCTCGGCAAGGCTCTTGCCGGTCAGCGGCTTGAGCTTGTCGTTCTTGAAGGCCACCACGAGGACGTTCTCGGCACCGGCCGCGAGGTAGAGGTTCTCCCACTGGTCCGTGGGGGTGGACATCTCCTTCTTGACGCGCTCGCGGATCGCCGGATCCTGGAGGCGCTTCTTCCACTCCTGGAGGCCGCCTTCCTGCACCCACGGCGGCATGGCGGCGTCGAGGCCGGTGGCTCCCGCGGTGTAGTTGTACATGTCGGTCGTGATGCGCAGGCCCGAGGCACGGGCGGCGTCGATCTTCTTGAGGACGTCGTCGAGCTTGCCCCAGTTCTGCCGGCCGGCGGCCTTCAGGTGGTAGATCTCGGCCGGGATCTTGGCGCGGCGGGAGATCTCGATCAGCTCGTCTACGGCTTCGAGAAGCCGGTTGCCTTCGCTGCGCATGTGCGAGATGTACATGCCGCCGTAGGGGGCCGCCTCTTCGCAGAGGGCCACCAGCTCGTCGGTCTTGGCGTAGAAGGCCGGAGCGTAGATGAGGGAGGAGCCGATGCCGAGCGCGCCCTCTTCCATGGCTTGGCGGACCAGTGCCCGCATCCGCTGCAGCTCCTCGGGCGTGGGTGGCCGGTCCGCATAGCCGAGCTCGTGGACCCGCACGGTGCTGGCGCCGAGAAAGGAGGCCACATTGGGCGAGATGCCGCGCTGCACCAGGTGGTCGAGGTACCCGCCCAGGGTGGTCCAGGTGATGTCGAACTTGATGTCCCCCTGCTGCTCGACGCCTTCCTTCTTCATGGCCTCGTTCAGGGGACCCATGGAGGCGCCTTCGCCCATGACCTCCAGGGTCACGCCCTGGAGGATGTCGGCCATGCCGCGGCCGTCCACGATCAGCGACTCGGTAGCCCAGCTCAGCATGTTGATGAAGCCGGGAGCCACGGCGAGGCCGCGGACGTCGACCTCGGTCTTCCCCTTGGCATCCCCCAGCGCGCCGACCTTGACGATTCGGTCGGCACGGAGGGCGATGTCGCCCACGAACGGCTTGCCGCCGCTGCCGTCATAGATCGTCCCGCCGCGCAGGATGACGTCGTACTCCTCGGCGGCAAGGGCGGGGGTGGTGGGCAGGAGGGCCAGCAGGCAGAGCACGGCTGCGAATCTCTTCATCGGGGCTCCTTCGCGTCAGGCGGGAGGGATTGTAGCCTGCGGGAGCGGGGACGTGGGCGGCCGGCTTAAGGAGGCTGAGAGGGTGTTTCAAAAGTCCTGCGCGAGCCCTCCCCGAGCGGGAAAGGGGGACGCAGGCGTAGCGTGTCAGGCCAGAGGGTTTCCTGTTGGGCGTGGTGGGGGCCCCCTGGGACCGCGGGCGTCTCGCCCGCACAGACTTTCATCGACCGCGGCGTTGCCGCCAACCCGACGCCGGCCCGAGCGTGAGGAGAGGGCGGGCGAGACGCCCGCGGTCCCAGGGAGAAACTCTTCGTCCAGAGACTTTCGGCGCCGAAGATCCTCACCCCCTGTCCCCCTCTCCCATCTCCCTTCCACCCCCCGCCGGGAGAGGGGGAACGCATACGGAGCTGTTCCGCGAGCTCGCCACACAGGCATCAACGACGTCCCCCCTCTCCCGGGGACAGGGTGGGCGGGAGATGGGAGAGGGGGACAGGGGGTGAGGAAACGAAGCCGCCTCTACCGCCGACTTTTGATGAGAGCCCTGTCTGTCATTCGCTCAGCCCGTATTTCCGCCTCCTTATCTTCAGGATCTTCAGACGGGGTCCCCGCCCGCGGCTTCCAGGCAGAGCTGACGAGGAACCACTGGACAATGGTGACCACCACGCCGACCTGATCCGTGGTGCCGTGCGACTCGCCGAAGCGCAGCAGCAGGAATTGCAGGGGCAGGAGGGCGGCGAGGCCGATTGTCCAGGCGCGATTTGCGCGGGTCCAGGGTGGCGCCTCCCGCCGCCGGCCGGACATCAGGTCGCGCACGACCCAGACGATTGCCAGGATCGCGAAGCCACCGAAGATGACCGGGCCGGCCCAGGCGAGCGGCAGGTCGACCCCCAGCGTGTCGCCCTGGAAGCGGAAGTCGTCGGGGTTCGACAGGGAGGCCCAGGTGGCTCCGACGCCGATCGGCACGACCCAGAGGAGGAGCAGGATGTGGAAGGGCAGGCGCGCGCCGCGCCAGCCGAACCAGCGGATGGCCAGGGCGAGGGCCACGCCCAGGGCCGGGAACCACAGGTCTCCTTCCAGCCCCCGGCCGCCGAGGCCGGCGAGCCCCCATTCGTAGGTCGGGCCGTCGAAAAGGCTGCGGACGAGCGGCAGCCAGAAGATCAGGGTGGTGAGAGCGGTCCAGGCCAGCAGGAGCCGCAGGGCGAAACCGGGCTTCCAGTGCGCCATCGTCGGGCCTCCTTGGAGGAAAAGACCCTCGGAGGCTACCACTCCCCGGCGATCGGCAACCACCCTGCCCCCGCATTCCCGAGCCGCACCGTCACGTCCGCCGGGCCGCTGCGGAGGGTGTTGCGCAGGCGGAAGGTGGAGGTGGCCGGATCGAAGAGGCCGATGTCGTCGCGTCCGTCGCCGTTCCAGTCCCCGGCCAGGGGGAGCCAGGCTTTGCCGATCGGTCCGAAGCGGACTTCGAGGTCCGCGGGACCCGAGGCGAGGGCATTGCGCAGGAAGAAGGCTCCCGTCTTCGGATCGTAGAGGCCCACCGAATCGCGTCCGTCGCCGTCCCAGTCACCCGCAATCGGAAGAAGACCTGCCCCGGGATCGCCGAAGACGAAGGGGATCGTCCCCAGTGTGAAGGTCGAGGTCCGCGGGTCGTAGAGGCCGGGGGTGTCGCGACCGTCGCCGTCCCAGTCCCCGGCGAGGGGCACGGTGTCGGGGGAGGGCGGAGAGAGAGTGGCCGTGGCTTCGGCGGGGCCGCGCACGAGCTTGTTGCGCAGCCGGAAGGTGCCGGTCTCCGGGTCCCAGAGGCCGATGCCGGTCCGCCCGTCGCCGTCCCAGTCGCCGGCCACCGGAAGCCAGGCGGTGCTGCGTGGACCGAAGCGGACGTTACGGTCCGGGGTGCCTCCGGTGAAGAGGTCGTCGAGAAGGAAGCGGCCGCTTGCCGCATCGTAGAGCCCCGGCGTGTCGATCGGATGCTTGGCAATCAGTTGGAAGACCCGGCCGTCCAGGGTGGTCATCCAGAGCTCGCCCTGGCGGTCCTCGCCGAAGGAGGTGAGGTATTTCACCCGGCCGTCGAGCTCGCGGATCTGCCAGGCGGTCTCCTTGCGGGCCGCCGTCCAGATCCGGCCGCTGCACAGGTCGCCGAAGAGATAGAGGCCGTAAAGATGGGGGAGGTCGGTGCCGCGGTAGACGTAGCCGCCGGTCACCGCGCACTCGTCGCCCTGCCCGTGCTCGTATTCGAGGACGGGCGGCGTCAGGCGGGACGACCCGCAGACGGGTGCACTGCCGGGGCAGGCGCTGCTCGAATAGCAGGCGGTCCCCTCCATGACCTTCCAGCCGTAGTTCTGGCCGCCGCGGCTCCCGGCGGGCTGGAGGTCGATCTCCTCGCGCGCGCCCTGCCCGACGTCGCCGATCCAGAGGTCCCCGGTCAGCCGGTCGAACGAGAAGCGCCAAGGGTTGCGCAATCCGTAAGCCCAGACCTCGCCGGGCATGGCCCGGCTCTTGCGGAACGGATTGCCGTTGGGGACGGCGTAGAACGGGGGCGAGCCGGCGTGGGCGTCGACGTCGAGGCGCAGGAGCTTGCCGAAGAATGTGCTTCCCTGCTGGGCCTGGCATCCGGGATCGCCCCCCTCGGCGCCGTCGCCGGTCCCCAGATAGAGATAGCCGTCCGGTCCGAACTGGAGCTGTCCGCCGTTGTGGTTGGCCTCCCGCTTCGGGATTCTGAGCAGGACTTTACGACTCGCCGGGTCGGCCCGGTCCGGATCGGCGGCCGAGATCTTGTAGCGCGCCACGGTGAGGGCGCCCGCCTGGTCGGTGTAACAGGCGAAGAAGGTCCTGTTCTGGACGAAGCGTGGATGGAAGGCGAGGCTCAACAGCCCGGCCTCGTCCTCCTCGACATGGTTCGTCTGACCCCGGAGGTCGAGGAACGGCTCCGCTTGCAGGACGCCGTCCGCGAGGATCCAGGCGAGGCCGTCCTGTTGGGTGAGGATCAGGCGGGCGTCGCCGGGACTGGTGATGGATGTGAGGCGCCACAGCCCTGTGACCACCTCGCGGACCGTCGCGGACTGCGGCGGCGGAGGCGGGGAGATCGCGAAGACCTGGGGCTCCGGCAGGGCGCGGAGGCCAGGCCGCCCGGTCCACGGTTGGCCCGAGGAGGAGGCCGCCAGCCAGGCCAGCGAGAGCGGGAACAGAGCCAGCAGCCATCGGGCCGAATGGCCGGACATCGCTTTCATGCAGAGTGCTCCTGTCGTGGCAGCGCACGGCATCTGCGCAGGGAAACGGCGGTCAATTTTACACGCAAGAACTGTTCTCGCGGGGGAGCGCGAGCGCGGGGTGCTGCGCCTCTACAATATCTTCATGATCGAGATCGATGACGGGATCGCCATTCCGGAGGAGGAGGTCGCGTTCGCCACCTCGCGCAGTGGAGGGCCGGGAGGGCAGAACGTGAACAAGCTGGAGACCCGGGTCACGCTCCGCTTCGACCTGACCGGCTCGCTGAGCCTGACCCCGGAGCAGAAGGAGCGGCTCCGGGAGCGCCTGGCCACGCGCATCACCCGCGCAGGAGTGCTGCACGTCACCGCCCAGAAGCACCGCACCCAGGCCGCCAACCGCGAGGCCGCGCTGCAGCGCTTCGCCGAGCTGCTGCGGGAGGGCCTGCGCGAGGAAACCCCACGCAGGAAGACCCGCCTCCCCGCAGCGGCGCGCCGGCGCCGGTTGGATGAGAAGAAGCGGCACGGGCAGAAGAAGCGCCAGCGGACCGGGCGGGTGGAGGATTCGTGATGTAGCATCCCCCCTGAGGGAGCGCGTGCGATGGACCTCGAAACATTTTTCACCCCTGCGGACCTGCAAGCCATACGCAGCGCTGTCGAGGAGGCGGAACGCCGGACCTCCGGCGAGATCGTCCCCTACGCCGTGCCTGCGAGCGACGCCTATCTGAACGCCCTCTGGAAGGGGGCGGCACTGGGAGCGGTGACCGGTCCCCTGGCGGCCCTGGCCGTCTACTACGCGGCAGGGCTGTGGGGAACTCATCTGAACCTCTGGATCTCGCTGCCCGCGGCGGCCGGAGCCGCGGCCGGATTCCTGCTGGCCGCCTATGTCACCCCGGTCAAGCGATGGCTGGCCGGGGACGAGATGCTCGACCTGCGGACCGGCCAGCGCGCCTCCATGGCCTTCCTGGAGCAGGAAGTCTTCCGTACCCGCGACCGCACCGGCATCCTTCTCTTCCTCTCCCTGTTCGAGCACCGGGTCGTCGTCCTGGGGGACGCCGGGATCAACAAGCAGGTCGAGCAAAGCCAGTGGGAAGGCATCGTCGCCGGTGCGGTGGCGGGCATTCGTGCCGGCCGGCCGGGGGCCGCGCTGGCCGAGGCGATCCGCCAGTGCGGCGAGCTGCTCGAACGGCATGGCGTGGCCCTTCAGCCCGAGGACTTCAACGAGCTGCCGGACGAGCTGCGGCGGGGGGACACGCCGTGAGGACCCCTCACCCCCGGCCCCTCTCCCATCCGCACTCCCCAACCCCCGGGAGAGGGGAGCAAAACTCTTCAAGGCAACATGTCTGTCGATTTGGTCTTTTTGGTTTTCTTCCCCCCTCTCCCGATGGTTGGGAGTGCGGATGGGAGAGGGGGGCCAGGGGGGTGAGGGCCTTCTTCCTCCTCCTTCTCCTCCTCCCCGCCCTCGCCGCCGCCCGGGACGTCCCATACCTCTCCGGCCGCGTGGTCGACGAAGCACAGATGCTCCAGCCGGACGCCAAGCAGCGGATCGAGCAGAAGCTCGCCGCCTTCGAGCAGCGCACGGGCATCCAGGTGGCGGTCTTGACGGTCGAGAGCCTCCAAGGGGATCCGGTCGAGGACTTCTCGATCCGCGTGGCCGAGACCTGGAAGCTGGGACAGAAGGGGAAGGACAACGGCGTTATTTTCATCGTGGCCGAGCAGGACCGCCGGATGCGGATCGAGGTGGGCTACGGCCTCGAGCCCGTGCTGACCGACGCCGAGAGCGGGCGCATCCTCGACAACATCGTCCGTCCGGCGTTCCGGGGCGGCGACTTCGCCGGCGGCATCGAGCAGGGTGTGGACGCTACCCTGGCGGCTCTGAGCGGCGAGGACGTGCCGGTCCAGACGGCCGCCGGAACGGGCGGGGGAGCCGGCAGAGGGGGCCGCGTCCCCGTTGGGTTCATCCTCATCTTCCTGCTCGTCATCGGGACCTTCTCGCTGATCGCCGTCACCACCAGCGGATGCCAGAGCTGGTTCCTCTACGTCATGCTGATGCCCTTCTACTACTTCTTCTCCAGCATGATCGTCCCGGGCCTCGGCATCGGGCTCCTGATCGGCTGGGCGGTGCTCTTCCCGATCCTCAAGGCGCTGATGTCGCGAGGTGGACGCGGCGGCGGTCCGCGCCGCCGCGGACCGAGGGCGGTGATCGCTCCCTGGGGCGGCTGGTGGGGAGGCGGCGGCTTCGGCGGAGGAGGGTTCGGAGGGCGCAGCGGCGGCTTCGGCGGCGGCGGTGGCTTCTCGGGCGGCGGAGGGAGCTTCGGCGGTGGAGGGGCGTCGGGGAGCTGGTAGAAGCCCTCACCCCTGGCCCCTCTCCCGTGAGAACGGGAGAGGGGAAAAAGCCAAAGGGGAGGGTGTGTGATGGTCGCGCGGGAGAGGGGTCGGGGGAGAGGGTCTACCCGCGGTCCCGGCGCCAGGACTCGGTGCTGTAGCCGCGCGGGAGCTGGTCCCCGTAGAGCGGATCAAACCGGTTGATCTGGTTGACTGAGCGGAACTCCTCCGCGTCCACGATCCCCTGGACGGCACGCTCGAGCCCGCGGTCGCGTAGCGCCTGCACGTTGTTGCGGAAGCCGCGGTCGGTGTCCCACAGCTCGCGGTCGCTGGCATTGCGCCGCAGCAGGCCGCGGTAGAGGTCGCCCAGGATTGCCACGGCGTCGTCCTCAGACAGCCGGCGGGTGTCCAGGTTCGCATTCCGCGCCAGCTCGATCGCCACGTCCCGCACGCCCCCATAGCCGAGGCGGTAGATGTGATTCAGGTCGTCCTCGGCCGCCGTCCCTCGCGGCTCCTGGTTGAGGATCGAGGTGTAGAGCCGCCAGTTGAGGTCCCGCGCCTTGCTCCAGCGGTCGCCTTCCTGGATCGGTGGCTGTGCGCCACTGACGGGGCCCTCGCCGATCTCGAAGGTGATGCGGCCGCTGCGGAGGTCCGCCCGCTTCATGTCGTAGTTGCTGGTGACGTCGTACGTGAGCTGGGCCAGGCCGTTGTCGCCCCGCGACTTCGCCTGCACCACCACCCAGTGGGGGCCGGTCTGGACGATCTCGAGCCGGCCGCGGCCGGAGCCCACGCCGAACCGCGCGTTGACCGGCCGCTCGACGCCGCTGCCGTTGACCAGCGCGGTGCCGACCAGGTCGATGCGCAGGCGCTCGCCCTCACGGATGGGGATCGCCTCGGAGTTGGGGCTGATGCCGTAGACCTGCGAGTGGCCGTCGACGCGCGCCTGGAGAGCGATCATCGTGGGCGTCTGCTGGTCCGCCTTGACCATCGGCCGCTGACCTTGGACGCTCTGCGCCGCCAGGGGCAGGGACGCCGTCAGGGCCAAGGCTGTCAAGGTGAATATCGTCAAAGCGTTGCGCTTCATATCTTCCTCCTTCGGAATCTCGCGCGGGATCGTTGTCCCGCGCAAATCAAAGAACACCAGATCAAGACTGCAAAGTCCTCGCCAGGTCCCGTTCCCTCCGGCCCTCGCGAAAAACGTCCTCTTCAGGGGACGGCTCAAGCGCCGTTCCGCTCGCTGAAAGCTTCCTGGGCCTCGCGGGCGAGCCGGTCCCCGTCGTCGGTGTACTTGGGCGAATAGTGGAAAGGGATCAGCCGCTTCGCGCCGGCCTGGCGGGCCAGAAACCCGGCCTGCCGGCTAGTCAGGTGGTATTTCTCCGCCGCCCGCTCCGTCTCGTCGGCCGCGAATGTGGCCTCCAGGAAAAGGAGGTCCGCGTCGCGGGCAAGGTCCACGATGGCGGCTGCGTTGGCGGGATGGTAGACCGCATCGGTCACATAGGCGATCTTCTGGCCCGGCACGATCCGCAGGGCGGCCGACCGCAGCTCGCCGAGGGAGATCCGGAGCTCGCGGGTCGTCCCGTCCTCCCGCCATTGGACCGGGATGGGAGTGTCGTCCGTGTCGCCGCGGGCGACCGCCGACTTGAGATCCCGCAGCCAGGGTCCGACCGGCAGCCCCAGGCTCTCGAGGCCGCTCTTCCAGACGTTGACGTGGAACTTCTCCTCCAGGGCGAAGCCGAGGCACGGGATGCGATGGTCCAGGAAGGCGGCCCGCACGCGGAAGTGGTCCTCGTCGAGCAGCACCCCGTCAGGGAGGGGATGGGCCGTGGAGGGTCCGCGCCGGAAGCCCGTGCGGCTGCGGAAGTCGGCGGTGAGCCCGGTGCCGTTCGGCCGGGCCTCGGTGACGCGCACGAGGAGCTCGCTCTCGTAGCTCTCCACGAGGTTCCAGGTATAGGCCGCGAGCTTGTGCTCCACCCGGTCGATGAGATCCGGCGGACCGAAGAGATGGAGCACCTTGTCGCGGCCGAGCAGCACCCGCAGCAGGGCGTCGAAGCCCGAGAAGTGGTCCATGTGGGCATGCGAGACGAAGGCGTGGGAGACCCGCAGGAGCTGGCGCGACGACAGCGGGGACAGGTCGCCGAGGTCGAAGAGGATCGCCCGCTTCTCGAACAGGAAGTCGACGTACAGCCCCGGATCCCCGAACGGATCGTTGACCAGCCGGGGGTGGAAAAGGGGTTTCATCCCGGAGGGAGCATACGGCAGCTCACAACCCCCAGGCGCCCTCCTCCGTATCTCTTCCGGTGGGCCTTGGGCCTTGGGATATGCTCTCGGCCCGAAGGAGGATCGATCTTGGAAGTAACTGCGGCCTTTCAGCCGAACCGCCTGATCTCGCGCACCACGATGCGCATCCTGATCGCCTTCCAGGTGGCGGTCGTGCTGGCGATCTGGTTCAGCTCGCCGTTCCCTGTCCTGCCGCGGCCGGACGAAGTGCTGCGCGCCTTCCAGGGCCTCTGGCTCACCCAGGGGCTCGGGCGCGAGCTGTGGACGAGCTTCACCCTCAACCTCGAGGCCCTGGGCCTGACGGTGCTCATCTCGCTGGTGCTCTCCTACCTGGTCGTGCTCCCGTTCTTCCGGCCGATCGCCATCGCGGTCTCCAAGGGGCGGTTCCTTGGCCTGATCGGGCTGACCTTCGCCTTCACCCTGATGGTCGGCGGCGGCCGGCCCCTCAAGCTGTCGCTCCTGGTCTTCGGCATGACGGTCTTCTTCGTCACCTCGATGGCGGCGGAGGTGATGGCCATCCCCCGGGAGAGGTTCGACTACGCCCGGACCCTGCGCATGAACGAGTGGCAGGCGGTCTGGGAGGTCGTCGTCCTCGGGACGGCGGACAAGGCGGTCGAGCTGCTGCGGCAGAATGCCGCGATCGGTTGGATGATGCTCACCATGGTGGAAGGCATCTCCCGCTCCGAAGGGGGCGTCGGGGCCATGCTCCTCAACCAGAACAAGCACTTCCGCCTCGCCGAGGTGTTCGCCATCCAGATCACCATCCTGCTTGTCGGGATGCTTCAGGATTACGGCATCGGCGCCCTCGGCCGCACGCTCTTCCCCTGGGCCGAGCTGGTGAAGGAGCGGAGGTAGCCATGGCCGTCCCGTTCCAATACGAGCACGGGGCGACCATCCTCAAGGCGGAGAACGTCTCCGTCACGCTGGGAGGAGTCCCGATCCTCCGCGACGTGAGCTTCGAGATCAAGGACATCCGCCGGCCGGACTGCGTGGCCGGCCAGGTCGTGGGCCTGCTCGGTCCCTCGGGCATTGGCAAGACCACCCTCTTCCGGGTCATGGCCGGGCTCGACACGCCGGACACCGGCCGGGTGGTGATCGGGGAGGAGGCCAGGCCGGTCCAGCGCGGCATGGTGGGCGTCGTGGCCCAGCACTATCCGCTCTTTCCCCACCGGACCGTGCTGGGCAACCTGGTCGTCGCCGGGAGCCGGGCAGGGCTCTCCCGCGCCGCGGCGAAGGAGAAGGCGGCCGGGCTCCTGCGCGGGTTCGGCCTCGAGGACCGCGCCAAGGTCTACCCCTCGCAGCTCTCGGGCGGCCAGCGCCAGCGCGTGGCCATCGCCCAGCAGTTCATGTGCAGCGAGCACTTCCTGCTGCTCGACGAGCCCTTCTCGGGGCTCGACCCGATCGCCGTCGACCGGGTGAGCAAGCTCTTGAACGACGTGGCCTGCATGCACGAGCTGAACACCATCATCGTGGTCACCCACGACATCGCCGCCGCCCTGGAAGTGGCGGACACCATCTGGCTCATGGGGCGGGACCGGGACGAACAGGGTAATATCATCCCTGGCGCCCGCATCCAGGAGAGCTACAATCTCATCGAGCGGGGCCTCGCCTGGCGGGATGGGATCGCCACCACGCCGGAGTTCGTGGCCACCTTGCGTGAGATCCGCGCCCGCTTTCCGACGCTGTAACAAGAGAGGCATTTGGACCCTAAGACCCTCTGGCAGAAGAGCATGGCGCGGGCGGCCAAGGCCCCGGGGAACGTGATCTCCGGGGCGGTCGCGCTCGCCGCCTCGGCCGCGCTGTGGAACCCGTTGCCGGTGATCCTCTGGGGGCTCGGCTCGACCGGCTGGGTCCTCTTCGCCTCAACCGACAAGGGCTATCACAAGCAGATCCTGGACGAGGAGAAGCAGGCCAAGGAGCGTCAGACCGCGGCCGGGCGGGCGGCGATGGTGCAGAAGGTCGAGGCGCTGCTGCTGGAGCCGCCGCTCGCGGGCTGGGTCCGCCGCGGCCAGGTGCCGGACTACATGCAGGTCTACCGCCGGCTGGTGGAGATCCGCGAGCGGGTCGCCCGCATCCTCCGCGAGCGCTCCGAGGTCGAGGCGATGACCGAGGACGGCATCCTGCAGCAGCTCGACTACATGCTGTCCGCCTTCCTGCAGTTCGTGCGCGACCGGATCAACTATCTCCAGATCCTGTTCGAACATCCGCCCCGGAGGAGGGGACGCGCCGGCCCCGGCCCCGGGCAAGCAGGCCGCGGTGCCGCCTCCCCCGCCGCCGCCCGGCTTCGCGCCGAACCGCTGGCAGCGGGTGAACGTCAAGAAGCCCGGGACTGCCGAGGCCCAGGAGCCAGGACCGGTAACGCCGCCGCCGAACGTCGACCAGCGGCTCGCCGAGATCGAGACCAAGGTCGAGCGGCTGCGCGAGCTGGCCGAAAAGGAGCCGGCCACGGCGCGCACCCGCGAGTGGCACATCGGCATCCTCGAGAAGCAGCGTGAGCTGCTGGTCGATTGTCAGAACCGCGACCAGTGCGTAGTCGCGCAACTCGGTGCCTTCCCCGACGTATTTCAAGTGATCCTCGGCCGGGTCAGCGCGGCACAGTTCAGCGCGACCGAGATCGCGAGCTACATGGGCAGCGTGGTTGAACAGATCGAGGAGACGGAACGCTTCGTCGAGTCCCTGCGGCCTTCGGTGGACCAGCTCATGGGCGACATGGGCGAGCTAAACCGCTGGCCGGCTTCGACTTGACGAGCGCCGAGCCACCTTGCTAGCGTCATCCCAAGACATTTTCGCAGGAGGAATCCCGCAATGAAGCTCACCCCGTTTGGGAAGCTGATCATCGTTCTGGCGTTGCTCGTCGCCGCCTTCTTCAGCGTCCGGCGCTTCTGGCCGGGCCTGCTGGACAAGATCGTGCCGGCGGCCAAGAGCCGGGAGTCGGTGGTGCCGGAGAGCGCCGACCTTCCCGACATGCCGCAACAGTCGGGCGTTTCGAACGCCGCGGTCCGTAAGGTGGACATGCCGGGCGAGGGGGCGGGCTGCACCGACAAGCCCGAGGTCCGTTTCCTGCACTGGGCCTGGAACTCCCAGATGGGCATGATGTTCGCCACCGGCGGCAAGCAGGCGACCGAAGGGAGCCTGATGTGCGAGCACGGCGTCAACCTCAAGCTCATCCGCCAGGACGACGTCGGCAAGATGCAGGAGAACCTGATCGCCTTCGCGAGCGCGCTCAAGAACGGCGACCCCAACCCCTCCAAGGGGGCGCACTACGTCGCCATCATGGGCGACGGCGCGGCGACCTTCCTGAAGGGGCTCAACGACACCTTGGCGCGCCTGGGGCCGGAGTACCAGGCCAAGGTCGTCGGCTCGGCCGGCTACTCGCGCGGCGAGGACAAGTTCATGGGCTTGCCCGATTGGAAGACCAACCCCGCCACCTCCAAGGGCAGCCTGGTGGCCGGCGTGCTGCGCGACGGCGACTGGAACATCGCCCAGAAGTGGCTGGGCGACAACGGCCTGTGCAACAACCCGGACGAGACCACCTGGGACCCCAACTGCATGAACTGGGTGGCCGCCTCGGACTACATCGACGCCGCCGAGAAGTACATCGCCAACTATTGCGAAACCCGGCCGGTGGTCGAGAACGGCCGCCGCACCGGCGACCGCAAGAAGGTCTGCGTCAACGGCGTGGTCACCTGGACGCCGGGCGACGTGACTGTCGCGCAGAAGCGGGGCGGCCTGGTCTCCATCGTCTCCACGAAGGAGTACAGCTCGCAGATGCCGAACACCATCATCGGCATCGACAAGTGGATGAAGGACAACCGCGAGACCGTCGAAGGGATGCTCCAGGCGATCTTCGAGGGGAGCGACCAGGTCAAGACCAACCCGCAGGCCTTCCGCAAGGCGGCGCAGATCAGCGCCGAGGTCTACAACGAGTCGGGCGCCGACGCCGACTACTGGCAGAAGTACTTCGACGTGGTGCGGGAGCGTGACAAGGAGGGCAATCTGGTGGAGCTCGGCGGCTCGTCAGTGAACAACCTGGCGGACAACATGATGCTCTACGGCCTGCTGCCCGGCTCGTCGAACCTGTTCGGCGCCACCTACACGGTGTTCGGGGACATCGTGAAGGCCCAGTATCCGGACCTGGTGCCGAGCTATCCGTCGGTGGCGCAGATCCTGGACACGTCCTATGTCCAGGGAATCGCCCAGCGCGCCGCGCCGCAGTCCGCGACCGTGGCCGCGGCCGAGCAGCCGACCTTCACGCAATCCGCTCCGGTGCGGAACGTGGTCAGCCGCCGTTCCTGGCAGATCACCTTCGAGAGCGGCAGCGCGAATTTCACACCGGAGGCCCAGCGCGAGCTCGACCAGCTCCTGCGGGACCTCCTGGTGGCGAGCGGCACGGTCGTCGAGGTGCACGGCCACACGGACAGCGTGGGCAACCCGCAGAGCAACATGAATCTCTCGGAATCCCGCGCCTTCGCCGTGAAGCAGTGGCTCGAAGCCCAGTCCTCAGTCAACTTCCCCGAAGGCCGCGTCCGCGTCTTCGCCCACGGCCAGGAGAACCCCATGGCCCCCAACACCACCGACGCCGGCCGCGCCAGGAACCGCCGCGTCGAGATCGTCCTCGGCACGACGGGGACGTAGCGCCGATGCCTCAAAGCCCCTCCCTTGCGCGAGCGGGGGAGGGGCTTCCTCACCCCCGCCGCTCCGCCTCTGCGCACCGCAGCAGGTACTCGTCCGCCAGCAGCCGATACGCCTCGGCGCCCTTGGCGCGAGGGTCGTACTGGAAGATGGTCTGGCCGGCTTCGGGGGCTTCGGCGAGGCGGGTGTTGATGCGCACCTCGATGGCGAAGACGAGGGGGCCGTGCTCGGCGCGGATCTGGTCGATGGTGCGGCGGGTGGCCTTGGTGCGGTAGTCGACCATGGTCAGGAGGATGCCCAGCGGCCGGAGACGCGAGCCGGCGTCCCAGGTCAGGCGCGCGGCGGCGGCGATCAGGTTGCGGACTCCCGCGACGGCTAGGTAGTGCGGGGTCGAGGGGACGATGAAGGTGTCGGCAGCCACCAGGGCGTTGGCCGGGAGGATCGAGAGGGAGGAAGGGCAGTCGAGCAGGATGAAGTCGTAGGCCGGGACGATCGGCTCCAGCGCGGACCGCAGGCGCTGGTCCCGGCCGCGGAAGACGCCGAGGTGGGCGTCCGCTTCGATCAGATCGACCGAGGCGGTGATCAGGTCCAGCCCGGCGATGCCCGTGGGACGGATCACCTGCTTGGCCGGCGTGCCTCCGAGGAGGATGTCGGCCGAGGAAGGCGCGAGATCCTCCCGCTTCACACCCAGCGACAGGGAGGCCGAAGCCTGGCTGTCCAGGTCGACCAGGAGGACGCTGTGACCCTTCTCCGCGAGGGCCGCGGACAGGTTCACGGTCGTGGTGGTCTTCCCCACGCCGCCCTTGCGGCTGATCAGGGCGGTGATCATATAAGGTCATCCACCCTGCAGCCGGCCGGCCCGGAGGAAGATCGGCCAGGTGACCGCCCGCACCTCCGAGGGTTCTCCCCAGGCAGCGCGGAGGCCGTCGAGGGCCCCGTCCGCCGGGTCGGCCCCGGCCTCCCGCTCGAAGCGCTTGTAGGCCGACCAGGTCCGCACGTAGCGGAGGAACCGGTCGAGGTCCCAGCGCTCTTCATGCCGCATCGGCTGGATCTCTTCTTCCTCGAAGGGGAACGGGATCGTCTGGTACTCCTCGTCCACCCACTTGCGCTCGGGGGGCCAGTACGAAGTCACGACCTGATACGCCAGCCGGTCGGTCTGGCGGTCGATCTCGGGGTCCACCCGGGCGAGGTTGTAGGTCCAGAGCGCGACGGCCCCTCCGGGAGCCAGCACCCGCCGAGCCTCGGCGAAGAAGCGGTCGAAGTCGAACCAGTGGAAGGCCTGGGCTGCCGCGACCAGGTCCACCGACCGGTCGGCCAGGCCCGAGGCCTCCGCGGGGGCGATCCGGTACTCGACCCGCGGGTGGGGCAGCGCATGCTCGAGCTGCTGGGAGCTGGGGTCGGTCGCGGTCACCTTCGCGAAATGCTCGGCCAGGCCGACCGCCGCCTGGCCGTTGCCCGTGCCGGCATCCCAGGCGAGGCGCCGCTCCCGGGGGAGCCCGGCGAGGGTCTTGAAAAGCTCGGGCGGATAGCCCGGCCGGTAGGAGGCATAAGAGGCAGCGTGGCCGGAGAAGTGGTCCTTGAAGCTCATGCGTCTACCCGGTGCCCGGCCCCCTCCAGCGCCTTCCGGGCCTGGTCGAGCCGGTCGCCGCGGACGAGGAGGTAGTCCGTGTCATAGGTCGAGACCGCGAAGAGGCTCACTCCTGCCTCCGCCAGGGGCGTTGCGAGCGAGGCCAGGATGCCGGTCAGCCCGAAGTCGAGGGGTCCGGCCACCTGGAGGCACCGCCAGCCCGTCTCCGCCTGCCACTCCGGCCGCCGCTCCTCTTCAGGCACCACGAGCGAAAGCTCGTCCGCGGTGCGGGTCGCCGACCACAGGCCCGGCGAGCCGGCCTCGGGCAGCGGCGCGTCCGGCGGCAGACGGCAGACCGCGAAGCGGCCTGGCAGGAGATGGAGGGAGAGGCTCTTTTTCATCGGCAGATGTGCGGCCGGGCAGAGCCTAGCATGGGGGAGGAAAGGGGCTTGCGTCTCCATGGCCTGTGCTACGATCCGCGCCGTCACCGGAACGTCACCTGGAGTCACATCCGGATGACGGCCGCGCTGGTGAGGACCCCAATGAAAGCGGACGCCATCATCAAGTGGTTCATGCCCAAGGAGGAGCGTTTCCACGACCTCCTGGCCAACGATACCGAGAACCTGGTCGAGGCCACACGGCTGTTCGCCAAGATCGCCCATACGGAGAGCTTCGAGCAGCGCCGGGTCCTGGTCGTGGAGCTCAAGGGGCTCGAGCACGAGGGCGACCAGATCACCCGCCAGATCTTCGACGCTCTCAACTCCACCTTCATCACCCCCTTCGACCGCGAGGACATCCGCTCCATCGCGACCGACCTCGACGACATCCTCGACGCGGTCGAGAGCGCGGGCCAGAACCTGGTCCTCTTCGAGCTCTCCGAGTCACCCGACGGCCTGCGGCAGTTCGCCCGCATCCTCACCGAGATGGCCGAGGGGACCGACCAGCTTACGCGTCTGGTCTGGGACCTGTTCGAACGAGAAGAAGATCCTCGAATGGATCGTACGGATCTCCGACCTCGAGAACCAGGCCGACTCGCTCTACAACACCGTCATTGCCGACCTGTTCCGCGGCAACGGCCGCGATCCGCTGGAGATCCTGAAGTGGAAGGAGGTCTATGAAGGTCTGGAAGAGGCCTGCGACCACTGCCGGGACTACACGCACATTATCGGCAACGTGCTCGTGAAGAATTCCTGACAAGCTCCTGAACGGCACGAGAGATCCCGACAGATCATGCCTCCCGGTTCCGGCGTCCTGATCCTCATCATCCTCGTCGCGCTGATCTTCGATTTCCTCAACGGCTTCCACGACGCGGCCAACTCGATCGCGACCGTGGTCTCGACCCGCGTGCTGGCGCCGCAGAAGGCGGTGCTGTGGGCGGCCTTCTTCAACTTCGTCGCGGCTTTCGTGCTCGGCACCGCGGTGGCGAAGACCATCGGCAAGGGGATGATCGACCTCTCGGTGGTCACCCAGGAGGTCGTGCTCGCCGGTCTGCTCGGCGCCATCACCTGGAACCTGGTCACCTGGTACTACGGCCTGCCGGTCTCCTCCTCGCACGCGCTGATCGGCGGCTATGCCGGCGCGGCGGTCGCCAAGTCGGGGATGGGTGCGATCATCTTCTCCGGCTGGATCAAGACGCTGCTGTTCATCGTCCTCGCACCGCTCATCGGCGCCTTCCTCGGATTCCTGCTGATGGTCTCCGTCACCTGGATCTTCCGCCGCTGGCGCCCGTCGCGGCTCGACCGCCTGTTCCGCCGGCTGCAGCTCGTCTCGGCCGGCCTCTACAGCCTGGGCCATGGCGGCAACGACGCGCAGAAGACCATGGGCATCATCACCGGCCTGCTGGTCGCCTCGGGGTACCTCAAGGAGTTCCGGGTCCCGCTCTGGGTGGTGCTCATCAGCCACGCGGCCATCGCGCTGGGGACGATGTTCGGCGGCTGGCGGATCGTCAAGACCATGGGCACCCGCATCACCAAGCTCCAGCCCTTCGGCGGTTTCTGCGCCGAGACCGCCGGTGCCATCACCCTGGTCGGCGCGACCCTGGGCGGCATTCCGGTGTCGACGACCCACACGATCACCGGCGCCATCATCGGCGTGGGAGCGACGAAGCGCCTCTCGGCCGTCAAGTGGGGGGTCGCCGGCCGCATCATCTGGGCCTGGATCATCACCATCCCGATCTCCGCCGCCGTGGCGGCCGTGGCTTACCTGGTTCTGCACCCCCTGTTCAGGTAACGCGCGCGATCGTGTTGCGGAACCTATTGGCGATCCGCAACAGGAGGAACGCCGCGACGGCGAAAATGGCCACGTTCATCCCCCACCAAAGGCCCTGGGCACCCAGGCCGGCCTGGTAGGCGAGCCACCAGCCCGCGGGGAGGCCGACGCCCCAGAAGCCCACGACGGCGAGCACGGCGGGGAGGGTCGTGTCCGCCGCGCCGCGGAGGATCCCTGCCGCCACCACCTGAAGGCCGTCGCAGATCTGAAAGACAGCGGCGATCGGCAGGAGGAGCGCGGTCATCGCGATCACGGCGGGGTCCGGGGTGTAGAGACGGGCGAGAGGCTCCGGAAGCAAGGCATAGAGGACGGCGAAGACGAGCATCACCCCGGCCCCGAGGAGAAGGCAGGCGGCGGCGGCGCGGCGCGCGCCCGGCATGTCCTGCCGGCCGATGGCGTTGCCCACCCGGGTGGCCGCGGCCCCGGCGATCCCCATCGGCACCATGAAAGACAGGCTCGCGAGGTTGATCGCGATCTGGTGACCGGCGAGCTGCACGACCCCCATCCGTCCCACGAGCAGAGCCAGGGTCGAGAAATAGAGGACCTCGATCGACTGGTGGACGCCGATCGGCAGGCCGAGGCGCAGCAGCCCGAGATGGCGCCGGAGGTCCAGGGCCTCGGCTGCGTGGAAGCCCCGCCAGTACGGCGCGAGCTGACGGCGTCCGGCAGCGAGCAGGACGAGGAACATGGCCCAGCGAGCGAGCGAGGTCGAGTAGGCCGAGCCGGCCACCCCCAGGGCGGGGGCGCCGAAGTGGCCGAAGATCAGGACGTAATTACCGAGCACATTGAGGACGTTGCCGAGCACGATGGCCGCGGCCGCCGGGCGGACCACGCTCATGGCCTGGAGCGTCTGGCGAAAGGCCACGAAGAGGAAGTAGGCCGGAGCTTCCCCAGAGGATGCCTCGCGCATAGGCCGCGGCATCGCCGACCACTGCTGCGGGCTGGCCGATGAGGCGCAAGGCAGGGGCAACGTTCCAGACGAGGAGCCCGAACGGGAGGGACATGCCGGCCGCCAGCACGATCCCCCGCTGAAGGTGGGCCCCCACGGCCGTGCGGTCCTGGGCCCCATAGGCCTGGGCGACCAGCGGATCGAGGGCCGCCAGGATCCCAAGCCCCAGGATGAGGAGGAAGATCGTGCAGATGTGACCGAGAGCGCCCGCCGCCAGGGCCTCGGCCGAGACACGGCCGAGCATCATGGTGTCGACGACACCCATCAGCATCAGCCCGAGCTGCACGACCACCACCGGCGCCGCCAGGCGCACCGCCGCCGCCAGCTCCCGCCTCATGCGTTCAGTCCGGCTCATGGGGTCGGGTAGTATAGCTGTCCATTGAGCGGACCTGGCACACCGGACGACGACGGCCTCCCGGCGGCCGGGGAGCGGACGGGCCAGACGCTCGCCGCGCGGGTCCGGGACCTGGCCCCCGGCACCTCGTGGAGCAAGGCGCGGGAGCCTGCCGGAGCGGCCGGGTCTGGCTCGACGGCGCGGTCGCCGCCGATCCGGCCCGCCGGCTGTCCGGAGGCGAGCAGGTGGAGCTGCGGCTTGAGGCCCCTCCCGTGCGGCGCGAGCCGGTGCCGGCCGAGGCGGTCGTCCACCTCGACGCCGATCTGGTCGTGGTCCGCAAGCCGGCCGGCCTGCTCACCGTCCCCTTCGAGGACGGTGATCCAAACCAGCGCCGCGAGACGCTGCTTTCGCTCACCCGGGTAGCCATCCGCCGGCTGGAGGCGAAGCGGGGGCTCGACCCGAACCCCAGCCTGCGGACGGTGCAGCGGCTCGACAAGGAGACCTCCGGCCTGGTGGTCTTCGCCCGCAACGTCCACGCCCAGCGGCACCTGCAGCGGCAATTCACCGAGCATTCCGTGCTCCGGCGCTATCTGGCCGTCGTGCACGGCGCGGCCAATCCCGCCGGTCCCGCCGTCCACGACACCCTGCTGGTCCCCGACCGGGGAGATGGCCTGCGCGGCTCCTGGGGCGTCTTCCGTCCTGCCCGCGGCAACCCGCCCCCGGAGGCCCGCCGCGCGGTGACGCGGGTCGCCGTCCAGGAGCGGCTCCGCGGAGCCACCCTGGTCGCCTGCGAGCTCGAGACCGGCCGCACGCATCAGATCCGCATCCACCTCGCCGAGGCAGGCCATCCCCTGGTGGGCGAGATGGTCTACGTCCGCGACCGGCGCGGACCCTGGATCGAGGCGCCGCGCCTGATGCTGCACGCCGCGGTGCTGGGGTTCGTGCATCCCCGCACCGGCAAGAACCTGAGGCTGGAGGATCCGCCGCCCGCCGAATTCACCGCCGTCCTGGAGCGGCTGCGCGAGTGATCCGGAAACCCTGGGACTCGGTCGCGCTGGCGGTCGCCTGGCGTTACGTCTGCCACGCGGCGATGCTGGGCCTCTCGCTCCTGACGGAGGGGAGGCCTGCGCCGTCCCTGCCGGACCTGATCCTCGACAGCATCCCGCGCGTGGCCTGGATCGCCGACTGGAACTACTGGATCTGGGTCCTCTGCTACATCCCGGCGGCGCTCTGGCTCTGGCGCCGGGACCGGCAGGCCTTTCTCCGTTTCCTTTGGCTGGGAGGCATCGTGAGCCTCGCCCGCGGCCTCTGCATCCCCCTGACCGGCCTCGGCCCAGCCTGGGGACCTGACGTCAACGCCAGCCTGGATGGAGAGACGCTCTTCCGCGCCTGGCTCCAGTTGATCAACCCCGTCTCAGCCCTCTTCGGCAACGCTCCGGAGATCTATCTGACCAAGGACCTCTTCTTCTCCGGCCACGTCTCCTCGACCTTCCTCCTCTGGCTCTACTGCCGCAAGAAGGAGAGGCTGGGTACCGTGGCTGCCATCGGGCACTGGGTCATCGTCGCCGTCGTGCTCCTCTCGCATCTCCACTACACGATCGACGTGGTGGGAGCCTGGGCGATCACCTACAGCCTGTATGTGGTGGGGGAGCGGTGGTGGCAGGGGAAGGAGAGAGGTATGAGATAGGATTGCCGGCGAGGAGGAGGGCGGAATGCAGGGCAAGAGATTCCTTCACTCTCTGCGACTGACCAACCTGCTCTCGTACGGGAGCGCAGGAGAGAGTCTGGCCTTGGAGCCTCTGAACGTCCTCATCGGCCCCAATGCTTCGGGAAAATCGAACCTGATCGAGGCGATCAGCCTGCTGGCGGCGGCGCCCAAAGACCTGGCCAGGCCCATGCGCCAGGGCGAGGGAGTGAAGGATTGGTTGTGGAAGGGGGCTGGGGAGGGAGCGCTGGCTGGAATTGATACCTCTTTTGATTTCGTTTCTGAGGCGGGTGCGGTCCCGCTGACCTACAGGCTCTCGTTTTCGGAAGCTCGGTATCGGCTGCGAGTGGTCGAGGAAGATCTGTTCAAGAGTGACGAAGAGGATTCTTTCTTCTTCGATCGGACGCTGTCGCAGGTGCTTCTGAGGACGGCTCAGACACTCTCCGACACTCGAGTCGCCGAGGTGAACATCGAGGAGTCAATTCTCTCTCAAATCAGGGATCCCTTTGTCTATCCGGAGCTGACATTCCTGAGCGGCATGCTCGAGAAGATCCGGTTTTTCCGCGAAAGAAGCTTCGGCAGGAAGAGCGTCCTCCGTATGCCCCAACGAGCCGAGCTGCTCGACGACTTCCTGGCAGATGACGCAGGCAACCTGGCGCTCGTCATCAACCTGCTCAAGAACCGGCCACCTGTCAAGAGATTGATCCTGGAAAAGCTCAAGCTTCTGTATGATGACGTCGAGGATATCGAAACCGCTGTTCTGGGCGGAACGATTCAGGTCGTTCTTCATGAGAAAGGCGACAGGACGATTTCCTCGTCGCGTCTTTCGGATGGTACCCTTCAGTACCTGTGCCTGCTGGCGATCCTCTGCCACCCTGAGCCACCTCCCCTGATCTGCATCGAGGAGCCGGAGCTTGGGCTCCACCCGGACATACTGCCCACAGTTGCCGAACTGCTGGTCGAGGCAGCGCAGCGGACACAGCTCATCGTCACAACGCATTCGGAAACCCTGGTCTCCGCTCTGACGGAGATTCCGGAATCCGTCGTCGTCTGCGAGCGAAGCAAGGATGGCACCCGGCTTCGACGGCTCGAGGCAGACAAGCTGAGGCACTGGCTCGACGAATATAAGCTGGGCGAGGTCTGGAGAGCGGGGGAGATCGGTGGAAACCGATGGTGAGCGAGATCCGGATCTATGTGGAGGGTGGCGGGACGGCAAAGCGATGACGAGAGGCGGCGGGCGGGCTTTAGTCCATTCCTCGGCTCGACTTCGCTGGTCTCGCACGAGAAAGGGATCCGCTGGTGCCTCATGGCTTGCGGTTCTCGCGATGCCACTTTCACGAAGTTCGGACGGCTTTGACCCATCCGGATGCTCTGCATCCTGCTGCTCGATTCCGAATCTCACGTTACCCGCCCCCCCTTGGAGCACCTTCAGCAGCAGGATGGCTGGAGCTGTGCCGGGCTTCAAGAGGAGCATTGCCACCTGATGGTCCATGCCGTCGAGGCGTGGCTTCTGGCCGATCCTCAGGTTCTCGCCGAGTACTACGGAGCCAACTTCCACGCCAACGCCATTCCACCTCGGAAGGATGTTGAGGCGATCGAGAAACGGGACCTCATGACGGCCCTGGAGCGAGCCACCATGGGGACGCAGAAAAGGCGGTTCACAAGACCCACCATTGTCCGGATCTGCTGAAGAGCATTCGTCCAGAAGTCGTCCGTCAGCGTGCCCGGCACTGCGACAGGCTGTTCACGACGCTGGAAGCCCTGCTGAGGGCTTGACAGCATCCCCAGAGCGGTGCAAACGGGGACTCCTTTGCGCCGCCGAAGCCGTTGAGCGTCGCACGACATCGATCTCACGTCGCGAAGAATCGATACAGAGTCGCACTGCATCGATTTATTGCGACTCTGTATGCGTTCGGCGCCGCAAAAAATCGATTCAGCGTCGCAATGAATCCATCCTGTGCGCCGTGGCGGGCTTCTTTCGTGAAGCTGTCAACTGCACGGGCTCCGGAGAGCCTCCGCGCCGTCGTGCTGGTCGAATCTTTTGCGCCGCTGGGCCCATGGAGCGTCTCAAAACAGGCATCTTTTGCGACCATTGGCGCAGGGTGCGGCGCAACGGGTCAGTCACTCGGCGCAAAGGATGTCTTTTTCGATGCGTTGCGCGCGCAGTTCGTCGCAATGATTCCTCTTATGTCGCAAGGAATCCTCTTTTCGGCGCAAAGGATCTGGTTTGCGCCGCTGTCGATCCGTTGAGCCGGTCCAGTTGCGATGGAAGCGCCGTGGTGATCGCGGACAACGGCGCACTGTACGCGTTCTTTGCGACTCGCAGCCTGGACATGCCTCCGGTCTTCCGCTATCGCCCGCTGTCAAGCCAGCCTTTGCGCCGAACTTCGCACCCTTCGCGACGCCGTTCGGTCCCTTTGCGCCGCCTTGCGCAAGCTGTGCGACGGTTGAGGAGAGCCCGATGAGCTCGAATCCGCCGAGCGTCCCTGAAGGCTGGGAAGGTGCCGTCGGCGAGCACCTCCAAGTCGGCCCGGTGACCTAGTGGGGCGAAGAGCCGATCAAACGATCGAAGAATCTCATTCCTCGCGTAGCGCTTCCAGCTCTGCGATGGCTTCGAGGTCCTTGGGGCGGCCGGCGTCTCGTTTCGCCTGGATCAGGCGATCCAGTCCCAGGCAGTAACACTCGATGCCAAAGACGGACAGTTTCCGGCTGTGGGGGATCAGAGTCTCGTAGGTGCCCCCGCCCGCGATCTCTCCCAGAACGTCCAGCGGGCCGGCGCTGGTGACGAGGGTGAAATTGAGCCCTCTCTGGATCGTCTCGGGGTCCCACCGGAAGGGCAGCCCCGGCGGCGCGCCACGGAGGTACGGGGAGAAGGGCTTCAGCGCCGTCGCAAGGCGGACGATGTTGTCCGGAGTCCGGCGATAGACGATGTCGAGATCCTGGGTGAGGCGGGCCGAACCATGAATGATCGCGGCCACCCCGCCCACGATGATGAGCTCGACTCCGGCTCTGCTCAGAGCCGGGAGGATTTGCTCGAGATCAACCACGGAAGGCCTGCCGCCCGGCCCGCCTCATCTCCTCGGCAAAGCGCTGGTGCCGCATCAGGTTACGCAACCGCTCCTCGACGCTCAGCTTGAGGTTCTCCCGGAGGAGGGTCCGGTCTACGTCCTTCTTATAGGCTTCGATGACCGGATCGGGCTCGATGGGGAGCCGCGGCTCGTCCATGGTTCGACTCTACCAGACTCCAGTCGGGAACGAGGGACCCGATCTGTCACGAGCACACAGACCGCTTTCTGAGATAATCAAACCATGGTGAGCGCCGGGGTCTGGTCGAGGGTGTCGCGTGGGGTGCTCGTGGGCGTGGTCGCTCTGGCGCTGGCCGGCTGCTCGGTGCGGCGCGTGGCGATCCGATCGTTGGGGAATGCCCTGGCGAGCGGCTCCGACGTCTACGCGTCCGACGACGATCCCGAGCTGGTGGCTGCGGCGCTGCCCTTCGGCCTCAAGACGATCGAGGCGCTCCTCGCCCAGGACCCGGGGAACCGGAATCTCCTTCTTGCCGCAGCCAGCGGCTTCACCCAATACGCGTATGCCTTCGTGCAGCAGGAGGCCGACTTCGTGGAGGCGGCCGACCTCGGGCGTGCGACCGAGTTGCGCGCCCGGGCGCGACGCCTCTACCTGCGGGCCCTGGGGTATGGCTGGCGCGGCCTCGAGGTCGACTTTCCCGGCCTGCGGGCGCGGCTCCAGGCCGATCCGGGCGCGGCGGAGCAGGCGCTGGCCGGGCTGAGGAAGGAGCACGTGCCGCTGCTCTACTGGACCGGCAACGCCTGGGCGGCGGCCATCGCGCTCGACAAGGCCGACGCGGAGCTGGCCGCCGACCTCGGCGCCGTCGAAGGGATGATGCGCCGCGCGCTGGCGCTCGACGAGGGCTACGCGCTGGGGGCCCTGCACGATTTCTTCCTCGTCTACGAGGGCTCCCGGGCTTCGGTAGGCGGCTCGGCGGCCAAGGCGCGGGAGCACCTCGACCGCGCCATGGCGCTCGCGCGGGGAAAGCGGGCCGGGCCGCTCGTGAGCTTCGCCGAGACCGTGAGCGTGGCCACGCAGGACCGCGCCGATTTCGAGCGCCTGCTCCAACAGGCCTTGGCGCTCGATCCCGACGCCGCTCCAGAGCAGCGGCTGGCAAACCTGATTGCTCAGCGCCGGGCGCGTTGGCTCCTCGGGCGCATGGACGAGCTGTTCATCGAATGACTGCAACGCGTCGAGAGAGGTGGCTCAAGCCATGTTTGGACAACCTGCGAAACGATCCGGCCTCTTCTTCATAGCGCTCGTCGCTCTTCTCACGGCATCGGCTCCGCCCGCGGCAGCGCAGACGACGGTGAAGATGGCCACGCTCGTCCCCCAGGGGTCGTCGTGGCATCTCATCCTGCAGCAGATGGCGGAGGAGTGGAAGACCGCTTCCGGCGGGAAGGTCACCGTCCGCCTCTATCCCGGCGGAGTCGCCGGCGACGATCCGGACGTGGTGCGCAAGATGCGGCTCGGCACCCTCAACGCCGGCGTGCTGACCGTGGCCGGCCTCGCGGAGGTCGACAAGTCGGTCTATGCCCTGGGCGTGCCGATGATGTACGACTCCTACGACGAGGTCTATGGTGTGCTGGAGCGGCTGCGTCCCGGGCTGGAGGCGAAGCTCGCGGCCAAGGGATTCGTCGTCCTGGCCTGGGCGGACGGCGGCTGGGTACGGTTTTTCAGCCAGAAGCCGGTGGCGAAGCCCGATGACCTGCGTGCGCTCAAGCTCTTCAGTTGGGCGGGCGACACCGAGGCGGTCGAGCTGCTCAAGGCGGCGCGCTTCAACCCGGTGCCGCTGCCGTCGACCGAGCTCTCCACGGCGCTCCAGACCGGCCTGGTGCAGGCCTTCGGCGCTCCACCGGGGGTGGCGCTCATCGCGCAGTACTACAACCAGGCCAAGTACATGACCGATCTCGAGTGGCAGATGCTCCTCGGGGCTGTGGTGATCAACAAGGGCACCTGGGACAAGATCCCCGCCGATGTGCAGGGCAAGCTGCGGGCCACGGCCGAGAAGGCGGGCCGGCGCCTGCGCGAGGAGATGAAGGCCGGGGCGGCCCGCGACATCGAGGCCATGAAGAAACGAGGTCTGGTGGTGGTGCCGGTGCCCGTTGCGGCGCGCCAGGAATGGCGCAAGCTGGCCGAGGGGCTGTATCCCAGGGTTCGCGGAACCATCGTGCCCGCCGATGCCTTCGACCAGGCGTTGCGCGCCCGCGATGCCTGGCGCGCCGCGCACAAGGCTGCGAATCCACGGTGAGCCCCGCAGCGCCTGCGCGCCTCCTGCACCGCGTCGAAGAGGCGCTCCTCGTGGCGGCGCTGCTCGCCGCGATGGCCCTACCCCTGATCGACGTCGTGGGCAGGCCCCTCGGCGGCTTCCACATCCCGGGGGGTGCGCCCTACCTCCAGCAGATCACCCTCTGGCTGGCCTTTCTGGGCGGGCTCCTTGCCACGCGCGAGGGCCAGCATCTGACGCTGTCCACGGCCGAGCTGTTCGAAGAGGGACGTTGGCGCCGCGCGGCCGCCTTGGTCGCGGGAAGCGTGGCCGCGGCGGTGGCGGCGGTGCTGGCGTATGGCGCCTGGCAGGTGGTCCTCGCCGACCGCGAGCAGGGCAAGATCCTGCCGGGCGGCCTCCCGGAATGGGTGTCCGAGTGCGTGATGCCGGTCGCGCTCGGTCTGATCGCCCTCCGCTTCGCCTGGCGGGCCTCCGAGAGCTGGCGGACCCGGCCTGTGGCCCTGGCCGCGGCGGGCGGCGCTTTCGGCCTGGGCGCCCTCGGCAGCTTCGCGGCGGCGCTCGCCTGGCCGCTGGCACTGCTGATCCTGGCTGCTGCGCTGCTGGGCGCGCCGGTGTTCACCGCCATGGGAGGCCTGGCGCTGGTCCTCTTCTATAAGGATGGCGTGCCGGTCTCGGCGGTCCCGGCCGAGATCTACCGCCTGATCGCTTCGCCGACCCTGCCGGCGATCCCGCTGCTGACCGCGTGCGGCTACATCCTGGCGGAGAGCCGGGCCTCGTCACGCCTGGTGCGTTTCTTCCGCGCCCTCTTCGGCTGGATGCCGGGCGGCGTCGCGGTCATGGTCGCCGCGGTGTGCGCGCTCTTCACGACCTTCACCGGCGGGTCGGGCGTGACGATCATCGCCCTGGGCGGCCTGGTCTATCCCATGCTGCGCGAGGAGGGATACAGCGAGGGTTTCTCCCTCGGTCTCGTCACCGCCGCCGGGAGCCTGGGCCTGCTGTTTCCGCCCAGCCTGCCGGTGATCCTCTACAGTGTCGTCGCCGGCAGCCGCGAGATGAGCGCGCCCGCCGACCAGCTCTACCTGGCCGGCCTGCTGCCCGGACTGCTGCTCGTCGTCCTCGTCGCCCTCTACGGCGTCTGGGTGGGGGCCAAGAGCGATGCGCTACGCGCCAGCGCTTCGCCTGGCGGGAGCTTGGCCGCTCGGCCTGGGAGGCGAAGTGGGAGCTCCTCCTGCCGGTGGTCGTGGTGGCGCTGTTCCTCTCCGGGATCACGAGCCTGGTCGAGACCGCCGCCGCGGCGCTCCTGTACGCCATCTCTCGTCGAGTGCGCTCTGACCCGCGACCTCCACCCCGTCCGGGGCATCCCGCAGGCGCTCGTCAAGTCCTCCATCCTGACCGGCGCGGTCCTCATCCTCCTCGCCTCGGCGCTGGGCCTGACCAGCTATCTCGTCGACGCCCAGATTCCGGACCAGCTCCTCTCCTGGGTCACGACCCACATCGAGTCGCAGCTCCTGTTCCTGCTCGCGCTCAACCTGATCCTGCTCGTCCTGGGGAGCGTGCTCGAGATCTACTCGGCGATCATCATCCTGGCGCCGCTCGTCGTGCCCCTGGGGCTCGCCTTCGGCGTCGACCCGATCCACCTCGGGATCATCTTCCTGGCCAACCTGGAGCTGGGCTTCCTGTTCCCGCCGGTGGGCTTGAACCTCTTCCTCTCCTCGTCGCGGTTCGGCAAGCGCCTGCCGGAGCTCTATCGGCACGTCCTCCCGTTCCTCGCGATCCTGGGAATTGGCGTGCTTCTGATCACCTATGTCCCGGCGCTGAGCCTCGGCGTCCTGCGGCTGCTCGGGATGAGGTAAAGAGGCCCCTCACCCCCGGCCCCTCTCCCATCCGCCCTCCCATCCCTCGGGAGAGGGGAGATTAGCCCAAGACCATCCCTTCCCCCTCTCCCGGGGGACCGGGAGGGCGGATGGGAGAGGGGGGCCAGGGGGGTGAGGGGCGCTACGGCTTGCTGTACGCCGGCGGGCCGCTGCCGAGGTCCTTGTAGCGGTCCCTCAGCTTGGTCTGCCGGGATTCCATCGGGACTTCGACGCCGCGGATGAAGACGTGCTCGGCGGTGGAGGTGACGTCCAGCGGGTCGCCGTCCCAGACCACGACGTCGGCGTCCTTGCCGGGCTCCAGGGTGCCGTAGCTGTCGTCGATCCCCCAGATGCGGGCGGGAACGGTGGTCATGGCGGCGAGGGCCGCGTCCCAGGGCATGCCGTAGGTCACGGCGTTGCCGGCGGCCTGGCGGAGGTTGAAGGCGGTGTGCGCGTCGCCCGTCATAAAGGCGACCGTCACGCCGGCCTTGTGCAGCCGGGCGGCGTTCTCCAGGGTCGCGCCGAGCCGTTCGAAGCTGCCGGGCAGGTTGTTCAGGGCGTTGACCAGCACCGGCACCTTTGCCGCCGCGAGCTGGTCGGCCACCATCCAGGCCTCCACGGCGTCCGCCAGCACCAGCTTCAGCCGGTATTCCTTTGCCAGTCGCAGCAGGGCTTCGATGTCACTCGCGCGCTCGACGCCCACCACCAGCGGCATCTCGCCGCGGACGACCGGCTGCAACGCCTCCAGGTCGAGCCGCGACAGGGAGTAGTCGCGCCGGTCGCCGCTCTCGAAAGCGGTCCGGTTCCTGGCGAAGTCGAGGGCGTCCTGGAAGACCTCACGCAGGCGGAGCATGGCGGCCCCGCGCGCGCCGCCCACTCGCTGCGCGCCACCCTCGCCCAGCACGGCGAGCATGGCGGCGGGGGAGCGCAGCAGGTAGTCGCCCTGCTCTGTGCCCAGGTGGATGAGGGCGCCCTGGCCACCGATCAGCGTGTCGCCGTTGCTCGGCATCACCAGCGTGCGGGTCAGGCCTCCCATGACGCGGTTGATCGGGATCAGCGTCGAGCGGGGGTTGATCCCGTCCGCCACGCTGAAGGCTGCGGTGTAGCGGTCGCCGTCGACGCCGGCGTCGTTCGAGCCCTCGACGGCGCCCACCTCGACGAGGCCGATGCGGCTGATGGAGTCGAACAGGCCCGGAGTCACCACCTTGCCGCGGACATCGATCCGCCGCGCCCCAGCCGGCACCGCCACGTCCTTGCCGACCGCGCGGACGCGACCGTTCTCGATCACCACCGTGCCGCCTTCGATCTTCCCGGCAGGCCCCATCGTGTGGACGGTGGCTCCGGTGAGAGCGACGGTCTCGGCATGGGCGAAGACGGGGAGGAATAGCAGGCTTAGGAGAAGGGCTAGGCTGAGGGTCCTCACCCCCTGTCCCCCTCTCCCATCTCCCTTCCACCCCCCGCCGGGAGAGGGGGGACGCATGCGGAGCGGCTGTGCCCGACCTCGCCAAATCGCCTCAACTACGTTCCCCCTCTCCCGGGGATAGGGCGGGTGGGAGATGGGAGAGGGGGACAGGGGGTGAGGTTTCATTTCACACCTCCCATGCCCGGGATGCCGAGGTCGAAGTCCATCACCGGCTGCCGCGCCGGATCGTTGCGGTCGTAGATCAGGGCGCCGTCGATGAACACCCTCTCCGCCCGGCTGTAGACGCTGAACGGATTGCCGCTCCAGATCACCACGTCGGCCATCTTCCCCTCCTCCAGGGAGCCTGTCATCTTGTCGACCCCCACGGCGCGCGCGGGGTTGATCGTCAGCCAGCGGATGGCGTCCTCCTCGCGCAGGGGGAAGCCCATGCGCCGGCCGGCGGCCATGGCCTTGCCGGCTTCCTGGTTGAGCCGCTGGATCTGCTCGGCCGAATCGGAATGCACGATGGCGCATCCCCCTTGGGGGTGGTCCACCAGCGGAATGTTTTCGCGGATGCCGTCGAAAGCTTCCATCTTGAAGCCCCAGCCGTCGCCCCACATGGCAGCACAGATGCCGTTGGCGGCAAGGACGTCGGCAATCTTGTATGCCTCGACGGCATGGTGAAAGGCGGCGATCTTGTAGCCGAACTCGTGCGCCACCTGGATCATGGTCAGCATCTCGTCGGCGCGGTAGCAATGGTTCTGGACCAGGATCTCGCCGGTGAGCACGCCCGCCAGGGTCTCCTTCTCGATGTCGCGAGCCGGCTCCGTGGCCTCCTTGCTGGCCTCCTTCTTGCCGCGGTACTCGTCCCACTTCTGGCGGTATTCGGCGGCATCGGCCCAGGCCTTGCGGGTGCCGGCGATATTGCCCATGCGCGTCGAGGGGGCGCGCCCCTTCTCGCCGAAGACCCGCTTCGGGTTCTCGCCGCAGGCCATCTTGAGGCCGTACGGAGCGCCCGGGAACCGCATGTCCGACGCCGCGCGGCCCGGCACGTTCTTGATGGTCACGGACCGGCCGCCGATCAGGTCGCCCGAGCCGGGGAGGATGTGCTGGCTGGTGATGCCGCCGGCCAGGGCCAGGGGGATCTGCGGGTCCTGCGGCCAGATCGAGTGCTCGGCCCAGACGTCGGCGCTGACCGGGTCGGTCAGCTCGTTGCCGTCCCCGTGCGCCTCGACTTCCGGCGAGGCATAGACCCCGATGTGCGAGTGCGCATCGATCAGGCCCGGAGTCACCCACTTGCCGCGCGCGTCGATCACCTCGGCATCGGCCGGGG
>CAWJGT010000013.1:0-64383 GCA_963842525.1 uncultured Holophagales bacterium | reverse complement strand
ATCCGATTCCTCCATAACCTCGCCTTTGTCTGGAACGGCTACGACGAGAAGCTTTCATTCCCTGGCAAGGACCCCTGCGTGGCGACCTTCTCCGGCCGAGACGAAATCAGCTATAGCGACCATGCATTGGCCGCTTTGACCATAGCATTCGGCCAGCTCAACCCCGAATCGTTGGAGGTCCGGGCGGACGCGATCAATCGAGTACACAAGGCGGAAATCGGAGTCCGAACGACAAATGCGGAGAAGGTAATCCGTATACGATCTGACGAAGGTGATAATTCTGTCTACACTCTGACGGTTTACGTACGCGACAATAAGGATCTAGCTAAGGTCCGGAAAGCCCTAGAGCATGCGATCCGGCGGTGCGGAGGAAAGAAGGACCTATTCTGACGTCTCGGAAATTACACAACTTTCAGAAAAGAGGTGGCTTCTTCAGGCCTGGCCGGCACGCGGTCTTGGCGGCCTAAGGGGTCGCTAGAGCCCAGCCCAGGGCTTCTGAGGCCGAAGGCCGATGCCCTGGGTCAACAGGCCTCACAGATCTGCGGGCTGCAAGGTCCTGTCCCAAAGCCACGTCCGCCGGCAGTGATGCCGGCCCAGGCCCCTGGGCATAGCTACCCTCTTCACACTCCAAACACCGCCGGATCACGCACCACCGCCCGGGCGGCCGCGGCGTACTCACTGGAGTCCGCGAGGAGGAACCGCTCCAGGTGACTGCGGAACTCGCGCGCCGCGTCCGGATCGCCGCCTGCTTCGAGCTTGCGGATGGCCTTGAGGTCGAAGATGGCCGCGGCGATCGCCTTCATCCGCCGCTTGCGCAGGCGCCGCCGGTTGAGATGAAAGACCTTGATCGAAGCCTCTCCCTTCCGGTCTCCGGCCACGGCGACGACAACGCCGTCGACGGCAAAACGCAGGTGATTCTCCGGCTGGTCCTCGCAGGGATCGATCAAGAGGCGCTTTTCGCCCTTCAGATCGACATCAGGAGCCATGACCCGCGTGGACTCATCCTCCAAGGGGAATTGGTCCAGCTTGCCAGCCGTGCCCCCGGGCGAAGGATCGTCCCAACTCGGCTTGTCCTTACGATTCTGATTGCAGTGCTGGCAGGATGGATAGAGATTGGCCCAGGTATAGGTCAGCCAGTAGTAGCCCGGGTGATCCGGGCGCTTGGCCACCTTGCCCTTGGGCCGGAAGTGCTCCACGTCCCAATCGAAGCCAGCGGTGACGTCCGTCTCGCAATAAGCGCACTTGTCGTGGAACAGCTCTTCGAGGGCGGCCTTCACCTGATCGTGGGCGTAGACCTTCTTGTCGGCATTGTGCTTGCCGGCCTCCTCCCTGGCCTTCTGGGTTGCCTTTTCGGCGGCCTTGTCCCAGGCCTCGTCGGGCCGGATCGGCCGGCTCCGCTCGTCGGTCCTGTTCCGATCGATGTGGATCATCGCGACAGATCAGAGGCCGTGCTTGTCGACGAGCCGTTTGAGCTCGCGCATCATCTCGTCCTGGCGCGTTTCGGGGACCGGCTTCTCGTGGATCTCGAAGGCCAGGCTACGCAGCTCTCGCGTTTCACCCGCACCCCGGGTGCGCGCCGGGATGGCGGCGAGATCGTGATAACGGGAGAGCTTCTCGCGCATCTCAGGCGCATAGACTTCGGTATCGAAGAGCCGCTCGTCTTGCAGCATGTCCTCGGCTGAATAGCCGGAAAAGTCAGGGACGTTCTCCTCCCGGACCACTTCGTCTCCCTCGCGCTGCAGCACCACCAATTCATCAGGTGAGGCGTCGAGGGCCACCAGCGGGCTGTGGGTGGTGGCGAAGATCTGCATCTCAGGGAAGACCTCGGAGATCCGCGGCAGGATCTCCGCCTGCATCGAAGGATGGAGATGCTGTTCGATCTCGTCGATCAGGAGGATGCCTTGAACGTGACCCTCGGGCGTGATGCGGTCCGCCCGCATCGCACGGCCGTAGAGATCCACCATCCAACTGAAAGTCATGCGGTAACCGTCCGCCCACCCTTCCAGACGCACGCCCTTCCCGAGCGAGGGACCGGAGATCTCGACGCCCCCGCCGGCGGGCAGGCGGATCTCATCCTCGAAGCTCAGTCCCAACACCCTCTTGATCCCAAGGAGGGCAGCGTCGTACCTCTCAGACCCCAGGAAATCCTGGAGCCGGCGCAAGGTCAGCTCCGGGTTGATCAGAGTCTGGTGATAGTCGAAGAGCGTATAGACCGCGTCGGCAATCCGATAGCCACGCCCGGTATCGGAGCCGACACCGAAACGACCAGCCCCATAGCCGCAGACAAAAGGCCTCGCTGGAGGTGGTGTGATGCTCGGCTGAAGGACTTGCTCTTTTTCAACCTCCCGGATCACCGCAGACTTGAACGTGAGTTCCGATTCTCCACAATCAACCCCGATTATGATTCGCCCGTCCATCGCCCCAGCGCGAACAAACGCTCCGATCGGCTCCGAGATCAGTGCGTTCGCGTCGGTCAGATCGCAGAGACCCAGGGCGATCGACCGCAGCACGCTGGTCTTGCAGGTGCCGTTCTTACCGATGATCACCGTCCGCCGCCGCGGCTCATCCTCACCGGACAGGTCGATCTCCAGCTCCCGGAAGCCGCGGATGTTTTCCAGACGGATGTGGGAGATGTACATGGCCGTCATACTACCGCCCTTGCCCCCACCCCCGCCATTGGCTAAGCTGCCGGGCGGTCTCGAACCCTCCTTTCCCATGAGGTGACACGCATGCCCGGACTGCCGCGCCGTTCCGCCCTGACCGCTTGGGCTCTGCTCGCGATCCTGTTCTCAGGCCTCCCCTGGACCACCTTCGCTGCCGAGGACAAGCCGAAACCGGCCGCGGCGGTAGCGGGGCTCCAGGACCCGGAAGGCATCTCGGCCCTCAAGTACCGCAATGTCGGGCCGGCCTGGGGCGGCCGGGTGTCACGTGCGACCGGGGTGCCGGGCAATCCCAATATCTGGTACGCGGCGACGGCTTCGGGCGGGGTGTGGAAGTCCGAAAATGGCGGCGGGGTGTGGAAGCCGGTCTTCGACGACCAGCCGATCTCTTCGATCGGCTCGATCGCCGTTGCCCCGTCGGACCCCAACGTGGTCTACGTCGGCTCCGGCGAGGCCAATATCCGCGGCAACGTGGCCGCCGGCAACGGCATCTACAAGTCGCTCGATGGCGGCAAGACCTGGACCCACGTCTGGAAGCAGGAAGGGCAGATCGGGACCATGGTCGTCCACCCGAAGGACCCCGACGTCGCCTTCGCCGCGGTGCTCGGCCATGCCTTCGGCCCCAACCCCGAGCGCGGCGTCTACCGCACCACCGACGGCGGCAAGAGCTGGAAGCAGGTCCTCAAGAAGGACGCCGATACCGGCGCTTCGGACGTGGCGCTCGACCCGTCGAACCCGCGCATCGTCTTCGCCGGCTTCTGGCAGGCGCGGCGCCGCCCCTGGGAGATGACGAGCGGCGGCCCCGGCAGCGGCCTCTGGGTCTCGCGCGACGGCGGCGACAGTTGGAAGCAGCTCACCGGCAGCGGGCTGCCCGACGGGACCTGGGGCAAGGTCGGAGTCGCGGTCGCGCCCTCGGACGGACGGCGGGTCTACGCGCTCATCGAGGCCGAGAAGGGCGGGCTGTTCCGCTCTGACGACGGCGGCGAGTCCTGGAAGCTGGCCAGCGCCAACCGCGAGCTGCGGCAGCGCGCCTGGTATTACACGACGCTCACCGTCCACCCCAACAACCCCGACGAGGTCTGGTGCCCGCAGGTGCCCATGCTCAAGAGCATCGACGGCGGCAAGACCTTCCGCCACGTCCGCGGCATCCATCACGGCGACCACCACGACCTGTGGATCGACCCCAAGGACCCCCGGCGGATGATCTCGGCCCACGACGGCGGCGTCGACATCTCGCTCGACGGCGGCGAGACCTGGACCATGCCGCCGCTGCCGATCGGCCAGTTCTACCACGTGTCCGTGGACAACCGGGTCCCCTTCCATGTCGCGGGCGCCATGCAGGACATCGGTACGGCGCAGGCCCCGAGCAACTCGCTCGGCTCGGCCGGCATCCGCAACACCGACTGGTACACCGTGGGCGGCGGCGAGGCCGGCTGGGTGGAGTCGGATCCGTCGGACCCGAACATCGTCTATGCCGGCGAATACCTCGGCTATCTCTCGCGCTACGACCACCGCACCCGGCAGGCGCGCAACGTCGAGCCCCTGGCCGGACAACCCTTCGGGCTGGGGCGGCGAGCAGATGCGCTACCGCTTCCAATGGACGGCCCCGATCCACATTTCGCGGCACGACCCCAAGACCGTCTACTACGGCGGCAACGTGGTCTTCCGCACGCAGGACGGCGGCCAGACGTGGACCACGATCAGCGGCGACCTGACACGCAACGACAAATCGAAGCAGCAGTGGTCGGGCGGTCCCATCACCGGGGACAACACCGGCGTCGAGACCTATTGCACGGTCTTCGTCATCGCCGAATCTCCCGTCCGCCAAGGGGTGATCTGGGCCGGCAGCGATGATGGCCTTCTCCACGTCACCGAGGACGGCGGAGCCCACTGGAAGAACGTCACCGCGGCCATCCCCGGCCTGCCCGAATGGGGCACGGTCAGCATGATCGAGCCGTCGCACTCCGAGGCCGGCACCGCCTATCTGGTGGTGGACGCCCACCGGCTGGACGACATGCGGCCCTACCTGTGGAAGACCACCGACCTCGGCCGCACCTGGAAGCGGCTCGACGGCGGCCTGCCGCGCGACGTCTATCTCCATGCGGTGCGCGAGGACCCGGCGCGCAAGGGGTCGCTCTACCTCGGCACCGAGCGCGGCGTGACCTTCTCGACCGACGACGGCGCCACCTGGCGCTCGCTCAAGCTCAACCTCCCGACCGTGGCCGTCCATGACCTGCAGGTCAAGGATGGCAGCCTCGTCGTCGGCACCCACGGCCGGTCGATCTGGATCCTCGACGACCTCGCGGCTGTGCGCGCGATCTCGAAGCAGTTGACGGACGAGGAGGTCCATCTCTTCCCCGTCTCGGACGTCGTCCGCCGGTCCTATGCCTCGACCGAACGCGACGGCTTCAGCGCTCCCAATCCGCCGCGGGGAGCGCAGATCTTCTATTGGCTGAAGGCCGAGCCCAAAGGAGACGTCAAACTCGAGATCCTGGACGCGAACGGCACGCTCGTCGACAAGCTCTCCAGCAAGGCCCTGGAGCCCACCGGGTCGACCGAGTACGTCGAGGAGGAACGCGAGGGGCTCGCGGAGCTCGCGATCCCCAAGGGCAAGGGCCTCCAGCGGGCCGTCTGGGGACTGAATTGGCTCGGGTCCGAGATGATCCCGGGGGCCATGCTCGACAGCGGCTACCCCCTGTTCGGTCCGTCCGCGGTGCCAGGCACCTACACCGCGCGCCTGACGGTCGACGGCAAGAGCCAGACCCGGACCTTCCGGCTCCTCCCCGATCCGGCGTCCCAGGTCTCGCAGCAGGACCTCGACGCGCAGCTCCGGCTCGCCCTCGCCGTCCGCGACGAGATCACGCGCCTGACGCGCACCGTCCTGCGGCTCCAGTCCACCCGCAAACAGCTCGCCACCCGCAACGAGCTGCTCGCCAACGAGCCCCAGGCGGAAGCACTCCGGACGTCCTCCCAGGAGCTGATCGGCAAGCTCGACGCCCTGGAGGCGCGGCTGCATAACCCCAAGGCCGAGATCTCCTACGACATCCTGGCCATGAAAGGAGGGGCGAAGCTCTACTCGCGCCTCTCGCCCTTCCTCGGCTGGGTGCAGGACGGCGACGGCCCACCCACCCAGGGCGGGCGCGAGGTCTTCGCCGCCCAGAAGTCCGAGCTCGACGGCTACGTGGCCGAGCTCCAGTCGCTGCTCGACAAGGATCTCGCCGCGCTGAACGAAACGGCGAAAGGGCTGGGGCTGCCGGTGGTGTACGTGGCGGCTCCGGCCGCGCCGTAGCTGTCGCGAATGCCCGTGGGCAGTCACTACCCAACGTTAACGTGCCGCGACCGCCGGTCTGCACCGGAGCCATGCAGGATTAAAAAACGCGATTCCCCGGCAACCGCCTCCCGCATTCGCTTGATTTGTCGCGACCTTCGACCCAGTCGCGAGGAAAACTACGCGGCGTCTCGCTCCTTCTGCCCTCAAAGGCGCGAACCGGGTATACTACGCCGCGAAAGAAGACCGCTGCCGGTGCACTGTCGAGGGATATGCCGCGTATTGCAGAAGTCTTGCGGCATCCGGCCTCAGTCTCACAGCCCCTCTTCTCCGGGTCGATATGAATTGCGGACCTGAGGAGGCCGATAGGGCGGGTCCGCAGGCCCGCGTAGGCAGGGTCTCAGCGGGCGGACCGGATGGTTTTCCGCGCTGTCGAGATCTGAAGGAGGGTCGATGAGAGCCAACCGTTCCATGTCCGAGATCGTCGCAAGGCTGGAGGCACAGGCCGCCTTCCATCGTGACCGCGAGTCCTACCATGGCGGGCAGGAAGAGCAGCACCGGCAGCAGCGGGCCCATCACGCTTCGGAGCTCGAGCAGATCACCGCGCGCCTGGACGCCTTCAAGTCCGCCTCGTCCGCCATCCTGGAGCTCGCCGAGCGGGTCGTGCCACCCCGTCCTGAGGAGGACGAAGACTTCGGTCCCGCCTATCGTCCCAAGCTGGGCCGGATGGTGAAGAAAATCATCGACGCCCTGGGCGAGGCCGACCGTTTCGGCCCGGCCTTCGTCACCAAGGAAATCAACCGCCGCTTCGGCAAAGGTCTCCGCAAACCCGCCGAGCCCCGCCAGATCTCCGTAGTCCTCCGCCGCATGGAGCGCTACGGCCGCATCCACCTCGTCCGCGAAGGCCGCCCTCACCGCGAGGCGCTGTACACCCGGCAAGCGCCGCGTTCTGGGGGTTCTGAGTCCAGACCTCCTGACATAGAACCTCCCAAGTCATTGAAAACATGAGGGTGAGGCTTGCTGGAGGTGCGGATCCGAACCTGTCCGCTTTTTTGTGTCGCCGATTTCGGCTTCGCCTGCACGCGCCACCGCGGCCCCCCGTTTAGGAGAAAAAGCGGACAAGTTTGCCACCCTCTATGTCAGGAGGTCTGGAGTCATAGCGGCGGGCCTGCCCTTCGCCGTCCACCGCGTTCATGCTACATAGGTGCTACTCTTGTTCTGGAGGTGAGTCATGGTCAAGGAAATCACTTTGAGGCAGGCGGGAGGCTCGGTGACCGCCACACTGCCCAAGGAGATCGCCGAGCGGCTCCAGGTCGCGCCGGGGGATCGGATGTTCGCCATCGAGACGGAGAACGGAGTTCTCCTGACACCCTACAATCCTGACTTCCACGACGGCATGCAGGCCTTCGCTGAAGTCCGCCGGCAGTACCGCAACACGCTCAAGAAACTGGCGGAGTGATCGTGCGGGAGCCCCGCTGGCTGACCCGCCTGCTGGTGGACACGATCCATTCCGACGCCTCCGATTCCATTTGCTTTTCGACCTGCGATCGGCCGGGCGGGAGGGCGGCTCCTCGGGACTCACCGACGCCCCTCAGAAGCTGTAGCCGAATCCTGTCACTAGCGCAAAATCCGTATCACCGGTCGTCAGGTGCAACTGCTTCAAGGTCAGCGCAAGCTTCTGGCCGCCCGCGATCTTGAAGACAAGGCTCTCAGCAAGGTTGACCTCCGAGTCGGCTGTGCTGTCGAGGACTCCAGGGATGCCGGCGAAACCGTCTCCCATGTAGCGGTTGCCTTGGGCTTCAATCTTGAGCTCGATGCCCTCACGAAGACCGATCCCGAGCGCGCCCCCCAACGACACCGCTTCAGAAGTATCCACGAGCGCATTCTCCCGCGACCGGCTCCAGGCCAGCGTGGTACCAATCCCTATCGGGTGCTCCGCGGACCCGAGCCCCTCGCGGCCTCCCAACAGAGAAATCCCGTACTGGTCCGGCTGATCACCCTCCGTAATCCGGGTGTAGTCTGCCTTGGCGGACCACTTCCAGCGCCGGTCGAGGTCGCGCTTGAAGCTCGTCACGATCGCGTCGATCTTGGACTGGACCAGGGCCTGGACCTCTTGGAGGAGCTGTGCCTGGTTGACGAACAGGTTCGGAAGGTTCGGATTGTTTGGATCCTGAAAACGCGGCGCGACCTGACTGAAAGCGTTCGCGATCTCAGCGGACACCCTCGCATCGAGTTCCGAGATGTCATGGATCCTGGTGAGGCTGATCTTATAGTTGGCCACCACCTTCTTCCCCGCTTCCGTCTTCAGTTGCGTGTCGCTTCCCCCAGGCCTGTCGACCTCCTCGGTCCCTACCTCGAGGGGCGTATAGGTGGCGCTGAGCTGGGAATTGAGTAGGCGATTCGTAGTGAAAGCCGGATTGCGTAGCGGGTGGGCGAGCTGCGCCAGGCTAGAGCTGAGCGTGATCGGAAAGCGGAACGAATCGAATGTGCTGCTCCCGTTGATGGCCAGGGACCAGCCCCGGACCGCCGTGGCGGACTCTACGAAGCTGGCACCGTCGGCATTGGAGCTGCTGTTGTCGCGGATGGCGTCGTCGCGGTCCAGGCGCTGGGCCAACTCGTTCCTGGCTTCCGTTGTGAGTTGGTCGGTGTCCGCGGCCGGCAAGACAAGCTGGGCTCTGGCGTTGGCGGGGACGAGCAAGCCGACCACCAACACTGTGGCGAAGGGAAGGAGATTGTCGCGTTTCATGTCAGGCCTCCACTATGAGCGCCCGCTGTCCGATTTGGGGGAGAGACGAGCCGTCCGTATGACTGCGGCGATCCAATACCACGACGTTGTTGTTGACAACCAGCTCGACCTGATAGGCCCAGCGGTCCTTGGCCTTGAAAACCAGCCAACCGAGGCCGTTGGTACCGGGGGAGAGACTCAAAGGGTATACACCGGTCTCATTGAAGGGCAGCGGCTGGCGGTTATACGTGAGGCTATAGAAAACCCCTTCCTTGTGGACGCGGACTGCGACGCGATCCGTGGATCGGAGCCGGATGGAGGGGACCTCCACACCGGGTAGAGAAGTCTCCCCCGCCATCCGGGTCAGCACTGCGTCGGCGGCGCTGCTCACCTCCTGTCGCTGGAGAAGTAACTCTTCAAGGCGATCGGCTTCACTTCGAATCAACGGTTCCGCCATGGCTCACCTCCTGGGTTGGATGACGCTTCCTTTCCAGTAGACGGACCTCCCGGTGCGTTTCCCAGTTCCTGCAGGCCCCTCCCCTGCCCCCTGGTCCCTGGTGTATCCTCATCCCTGACCTGCTGAGCAGCTTGGCGTCTCGGGAGGTTTGAATGTCCATCTATCTGGGGTTCGATCCCGGCGGTGCTGGCAAGTTCGGCTGGTGCGTGGCACGCGAGGCAACGGAAAACGCGAGTGAGCTGCCCTTGGCTGTTGTCGAGGCAGGCATTGCCAGGCATGCCAAGGATGCAGTCTGTGCGGCCAGCAGGTTGATTCCTGGCTCAGAGCTACCGGTGGCGGCCGGGCTCGACGCGCCACTGATCTGGAGCCGAGGCGAAGGCCGGCGGGTGGAGCCCGTGCTGCGTCAGCAGATCCGTAATGCAGGCTGTGGGAGCGCGGAAGGGACGGTGCAGCATGTGAACTCGCTACGGGGAGCTTGCGTGGTGCAAGGGATGATGACCGGGGTCCTCCTTCGCGAGAGATTCAAAGGAATCCCCCTCTCAGAAGCACACCCGAAAGCGTGGCTATGGATCGCCGGGATCACAAGGCGGCGCTCCCCGGTGGCGGAGATCACGCTTGCGGATCTTCCAGAGTGGTGTATCTCACCTCGGCGCGACTTTGGTGATCATGAGAGGGATGCGGCGATCTCCTGCCTGTCTGCCTGGGCCATGGTCAGCCGGCCGGGCGGATGGCACGATCTCTATCAGTTTGAGCGGTAGGATGACATCTATAGCCCGCTGGAGCCACCGCTTGCTTATTGGATGCCAGTTCCGCAGCCTGTGAGAGATCACTCGTAACAGGTCGCTCACCAGTCGGCGTTCTCTGAATGCGAAGGATGCTCACGTGCCGAACGCGACGTCATCGAGGAGCTGGCGGTGGCTTTCCTCGACGAGCTTTACTGCTTCGGGGTGGGTGAAGATGTAGAAGCGGTTGGCCCGGATCCCTCGCACGACCAGCGGCCCGACGGCTTCGTTCGGAATCAGCTCCAGGGGCGCCTCCTGGCCACCTTGGGGATCCTCCGTCGGCCCGCCGAACCTTTCAGGGCGGTTTCTTGCCGAGGTGACCGCCAGGTTACCGGCCACCCGGGTCGGGCACAGGACCGACACGCCGATGCCTTCCGGCGCAAGCTCCAGACGCAACATTTCGCTGAAACCGATCAGCGCATGCTTCGCCGTCGTGTACAGGCCGAGGTGGAAGCCGCGGCTCCGGTCGGGCGGAGATGCGAGCAGGCCGGCCATGGACGACGTGAGCAGGATGTGGGCAGGCCCGCCCGAGGCCCGCAGCCGGGGCAGGAAGACGGCGACGCTGCGCACCTGGGCCATGAGGTTGAGCTCGAGCATCCAGCCCCAGTCGTCCTCGGTGGCCTCGTCCAGCCGGCGGTCCACGATGGCGCCGACCGTGTTCACCAGCACGTGGACCGCGCCGAGCTCCCGGACGGCGTGGTCGGCCAGCTCGCCGAGCGAGCCGCGGTCGGTGGCATCGATATGAGCTGCGAGGGCGGTTCCGCCAGCCGCCTCGATTTCGCTCCGCACCGCGTCCGCTGACGCTGCGTCGATGTCGGCGACGACCACCTGCATGCCTTCTCCGGCCAAGCCGAGCGCGATGCCGCGACCGATGCCGCTGCCGCCTCCGATGACGACAGCCACGCGTCCCGTCAGATCCGCAAAAGGGCTGTCGGCGATCATAAAGTCTGGCTGCGCCAGAATGTTATCGCAGCGCCGGCCGCGCTCGCGGCGGTGGTGCGCCTCGGGCGGTGATCCCTGCCTGCACCGCGATCCCCAACACGACAAGACCGATGAAGATGAGGCCGGCAAGACCCTGCCGGAGGTCCAAGGCGTCGAGGACCAGCCCGGCTCCAGCGAGTGAGGAGAGGAAGATCAAGGCCGCGTCGAACACCCAGAGGGCCAGGACCGCGGCCAGCACGCCTCCCAGGCCGAAGAGCAGCACAGGGACCAGTTGTGGAGGTGAGAGGTCGAGGCCGAGCAGGCGGACGACGAAAAAGCCGCCTACAAAAAAGCCGGCCAGCGCTACTGCCGCCCGCTGGAGAACCAGCGCCAGGAAGATCCCGAGGATCCCGCACAGGGCCGCCACCATCCATTGCGGCCAGCCAGGCTCGCTGTGGAGGAACCCGGCGGCGAAACGGAGCCCGGCGAAGAAGCCCACCAGGCCGACGAACAGCCAGAACAGGCGCCGGCCGGCGAACAGCAGGGCGGCCCCGGCGATCAGGAGCAGGAGAGGAGGGGTGGAATCGGTCATTGCGTCACCTCCTCTCTGGATACGAGATCCGGCGCCCCGGGGTTTGCCCGCGCCCTCTCTTCAGCTCTCTGGCCTCGATTTCATCTCCGGACAGACGTAGGGGACCTGGGCGCGCCGGTAGGCGACCTCCTGCCGGGTGCCGTCCACCAGGGACAGGGAGAGCCGCAGCTCGTCCTCGTTCACGGCCACGATCCGCGCGGGGATCTCGATGTCCTCCACGAACACGATCTCCTCTGCCGAGACCCGCCGCCACGTGCGGAGAGCGTAGACCTCCCAGCACGAATCCTGGACCAGCGTGCCGTCCGCGAGGAAGATCCGCATCTCCCCCAGAGGCCCGCCCTCATCGGACCGGGTCCACACTTTGTTCACGAGACCGTCGGCGCTCGGCGTGTCCGAGCTGGCTGTGTTGGAAGTGGCTGTGCTGGCTGTGTCCGCTGCGGGAGGGGCGGGCGTCTCGGCGCTCCGTTCCGGCGCCCGGCATCCGGGCAGACACAGGACCAGCAGGAAGGACAGGACCAAGGAGCTGCGCATGCTTCCTCTCCTCGAAACCCGGAGCCGCCCGGAGCGGCGGCCCGGTGCGAAGAGGATCGTATCCTGCCTCCAGCGGCACTACTTCTCGGTCGTGGCACCCTCCGAGATCCCGCACCCTCCTTCACAGGACATGTCGTAGCAGCTCTGCTCGCAAGACATCTGGACGGGGCCCAGTCCACGGCCCCGAGCTTCCAGGCTGCGCAGGGTCTCTTTGCTCAGGGTCAGCTTCCGCAGGGTCTTCTTCATCGAATCCTCCTTTGACGAGGGTTGTCCAGGGACGCCGAGTATCGCACGGGGATAGGGCGGGTCCGCAGGCCCGCGGAGGCAGGGTCTCAGCGGGCGGACCGGATGGTTTTCCGCGCTGTCGAGATCTGAAGGAGGGTCGATGAGAGCCAACCGTTCCATGTCCGAGATCGTCGCAAGGCTGGAGGCACAGGCCGCCTTCCATCGTGACCGCGAGTCCTACCATGGCGGGCAGGAAGAGCAGCACCGGCAGCAGCGGGCCCATCACGCCTCGGAGCTCGAGCAGATCACCGCGCGTCTGGACGCCTTCAAGTCCGCCTCGTCCGCCATCCTCGAGCTCGCCGAGCGGGTCGTGCCACCGTTTTGGCAAAGGGCTCCGCAAGCCCGCCGAGGCCCGCCAGGTCTCTGTGGTCCTCCGCCGCCTGGAGCGCTACGGCCGCATCCACCTCATCCGCGAAGGCCGACCCCACCGCGAGGCGCTGTACACCCGGAAGGCGCCGCGTCCCGAGGCTGCTGAGTCGTAGGTGGGGGGCCGTCGGCGTCCACAAGGATGCGATGTCGGTGCTACGCTGGTTCGGGGGGTGGCTTCCAGGTCTCCGGATGGAGAGTCGGTGCCCTTGACCGCTCGTCCCGGATTTGTTACACCACCACTGCTGCTACGACGGAAGCCTTGCAATGTCTACACTCGATGAAATCCTGGCAACACTGCGCGAGCAACACACCCTCCTGAACCGGCGCTATCCGATCCAGCGCTTGGCCCTGTTCGGCTCCTGGGCACGCGGCGAGGCCCGGGAAGACAGCGACGTCGATGTGATGGTCGAGGTAGACCCCTCGATCGGCTTGGGCTTCGTAGACCTGGGCGATGAGCTCGAACGGGCGCTGGGCCGCCGGGTGGACCTGGTCTCAAGGCGAGCCATCAAACCTTCCCTCTGGAAGCGAATCGAACTGGAGCTGATCGATGCCTAAACGTGATCCCGATCTTTTGATCGAGGACATCCTCGCTGCTATTCAAAAAATCGAACGGTATACAGCCGGAATGGATCAGGAGATTTTCCGCCAGGACGAGAAGACCGTTGATGCTGTAGTCCGGAACCTGGAGGTTGTTGGGGAGGCAACGCGGCAACTGCCGGAAGATTTCTCCAACCGTCATCCGAATGTGCCCTGGCGGCAAATCTCGGGTCTGCGCAATCGCATCGTGCACGAATACTTCGGCTTGGACCTCGAGATCATCTGGCAGGTGATTCGGCATGACCTGCCACAGCTCAAGACTCACTTGGAAGGGCTCGGTTGAACACCTTCAGCCTTTGCACTGAAGAGCCCTGGAAGGGCGCCGACAGATAGCTTGGCGCTGAGATGAGCCCGGAAAGGCAGGCCGCCGAGAAGGCCTCGGCTACGTCGACGTCCAGGAGGATGCACGCTTTGACGAAGGTCTCTTCATCGAGCGCCCGCTCGCCGCGCTCATAGGAACGCAAGGTGTTGGGATGGACATTGAGCTCCGCGGCGAGCCGGTTGGTGCTGCAGCGCATATGCCTCTTGCAAAATCGGAGTGCGGGGCCCGGGTTGAGTTCCATTGGCACGATCGTAGAGACCCCGGGGCGAAGAGAGCAACGCGGCAAATGCATGACCTCAAACACAAGTTTGCAGCACGAAACCCCTCCATGCGTGTGATCTCGGCTCACCAACGAACCACCAGCCTGTCGGGACGCCACAGAAACGTGGCGCCGCGCCCTGGAGCGGCGGCCCGGCGCGAAGAGGATCGTATCCTGCCTCCAGGAGCGCTATTTCCCGGTCGTTGCATCCTCCGAGATCCCGCACCCTCCTTCACAGGACATGTCGTAGCAGCTCTGCTCGCAAGACATCTGGACGGGGCCCAGTCCACGGCCCCGAGCTTCCAGGCTGCGCAGGGTCTCTTCTCAGGGTCAGCTTCCGCAGGGTCTTCTTCATCGAATCCTCCTTCGACGAGGGTTGTCCAGGGACGCCGAGTATCGCACGGGAGCCGCGACCGGTGCGCTACAATGCGCTTGGCTTCGAGTGCCGGCATGACGTCAAACCGTTCCTCCCAGCGCCCTCCCTGTTCAGGCAGGCCCGCCTGTCCGTCGGCAAACGTACCGGCACGGGCACCTCATGTCCAGGCGCAGCTCCATCTGCCCGGTTCCACCGTCCAGGCACGCACCGCTTTGCCGATGCGCTCCCCGGCCGCGCACGTCCAAGCGTCGGTAGCGGCGTGCCGCAGCGGCGCTCCCGGCGGGATTCAACTCAAGGCCTCCGCGGCACATCGCCCGCCAGCGCCTCACGTGCAGGCAGCCCTGCGAGCCACCGCGCCCGTTCCGCTCTCCCGGCCGGCGATCCAGCCCAGGACGGCTGCCGCGGCGCACCGTTCGCAGGCGCCGCACGTGGCAGCGGCCCTCCGGACCCCGGCTCCCGGCGCGGCCCAGGCCAAGCCCTCTCCCGTCCCGGCTCCGAGGCTCCCGCTCCGCCGGCCCGCAGCACCCGGAGCCGCTCCCCGGGTCATCCAGCGCGCGAGCGAGGACGATGACTCCATGGACACCTCCATCGATCCGGTCGATCCGCCGATAGGAATCAAGCTGCTCCACTCGTTCGGGCGGGACCTCGAGCAGCTCCCCGATATCCAGACTGCCAAGAATGACTGGCAGGAGGTCTTCTCCGGCAAAGCCTTCGACTGGACCTTCGAGATCCAACAGCCTGGCGAAATCCTGGGCATCAATCAGGTCTGGCGGAACGAGTACCAGACCCAGGTCAAGAACGCCACGGGCAAAACGACCATCGACGAGTCCATGGCCGAGCTCGCCGAGACAATCCCCGAAGGCTGGACGGGGATGAAGTACAGCTTCCGCACGCAATTCGAAGATCTGCCGACCGCCACTGTGACCTCCGATCTCGGGACCAGGGGCGGCGTCAAGTCGACGGTCCACGGTTTCACCGAATACCCGGCCATCAGAGAGGAGATCAAGTCCTATATCCGAAGCATCCGCGGCTACTACGCCAAGACCGAGCTCGCTAACGTCAATGATGCGACCTTTGGGCAGTGGGCCATGGCCGTCCTCAAAGGCAGAACCCCGGGCTACGCGGCGAAGGACTCCAGCATGGAGGACGGCGACATCGAACGACTGGACAAGTTCTTTGCCAAGCTCGTCTGGCTGATGTTCGGCACTGAAGGAGAGCGCTCGCCATCGGCCTACGCCAACGCCATGATGGTTCTCAAGCTGATCGCGGTCGGCCGGATGACCTGGAAAGAGGCCTTCGACGGCCGCCCCCATGGCGGCGGACTCTTCAACATGTCCATGGGAGGCGCCGTGGAGGTGGCCCGCACGGCCGAAATCGCCACCGGCCTCGGTACGGGCCAGTTCCATTACCAGGGTCCGGTGTCCAAGCCCGAAGACATCAAGGACAAGCTCGGTGAATTCTTCGAGCGGCAGGAGCGGGTCGCCAAGAAATACGTGGACTACAAGATCGAGCGCAATCCCAAAAAGCATTGGACGCCGAAACCCCTGGATGTGGTGTGGGGGCGGATGCAGAAGCTCTATACGTACAAAAAGTAGACGGGAACGTGCTCAGGGTCACTGACGGTTCTGGGGGAACAATCCCGGTCTTCCCGGTGTTACGGGGGACGACACTTCCCTCGGGCCCTCGGCCCGGCCAGGGGCCATCCATGAGCAAGCTGAACGGACACGTGGCGCGCCGGCGCACCTTCGCCATCATCTCGCATCCCGATGCGGGAAAGACCACTCTGACGGAGAAGCTCCTCCTCTTCGGCGGAGCCATCCAGCTCGCCGGAGCGGTCAAGGCGCGCGGCGACGCGCGGCGGGCGCGCTCGGACTGGATGAAGGTCGAGCAGGAGCGCGGGATCTCGGTCACCGCCTCGGTCATGACTTTCGAGTACGACGGCTGCACCTTCAACCTGCTCGACACCCCGGGCCACGAGGACTTCAGCGAGGACACCTACCGCACGCTGACCGCCGTGGACTCGGCCATCATGGTCCTCGACCACGCGAAGGGCATCGAGACCCAGACCCGCAAGCTGTTCGAGGTCTGCCGCCTGCGCAACGTGCCGATCATCACCTTCGTCAACAAGCTCGACCGCGAGGGACGCGATCCGTTCGAGCTGCTGAGCGAGATCGAGCAGGACCTCCAGCTCCACGTCACTCCGGCCTCGTGGCCGATCGGCATGGGCCAGAGCTTCCTCGGCTGCTACGACCTGCTCCACGACCGGCTGGTGCTGCTCGACCGGGTGCGCAAGGACCGGATGTCCCAGGAGACCGAGAGCTGCGAGGGGCTGCATGACCCCAAGCTGGACCGGCTGCTCCCGTCCGGCGCCGTCGAGAGGCTGCGCGAGGAGGTGGAGATGGCCCGCGGGCTCTGTCCGCCGTTCCGCCTGGAGGACTACCGCGAAGGGCATCTGACGCCGGTCTTCTTCGGCAGCGCGCTCAATAATTTCGGTGTGCGCGAGCTGCTCCAGGGGCTGGTCGAGATGGCGCCGCCGCCGCGTCCGCAGCCGACCGAGACGCGGGAGGTCCATCCCGAGGAGGACAAGGTCACCGGGTTCGTCTTCAAGATCCAGGCGAACATGGACCCCAAGCATCGCGACCGGGTGGCTTTCGTCCGTCTCTGCTCGGGCCGTTTCGAGCGCGGCATGAAGCTGCGCCATATCCGCAGCGGCAAGACCATGGCGATTCACAACCCGCTGCTTTTCCTGGCGCAGGACCGCGAGCTTGCCGAGGAGGCCTGGGCGGGCGACATCCTGGGCATCCCGAACCACGGGGTGCTGCGGATCGGCGACGCGTTGACCGAAGGGGAAGAATTGCGCTTCACGGGCATTCCGAGCTTCGCCCCCGAGCTGCTCAAGAAGGTGCGGCCGGAGGACCCGCTCAAGGCCAAGCATCTCGGCCGGGCGCTGCTGCAGCTCGCCGAGGAGGGGGCAGCCCAGGTCTTCCGGCCACGGATCGGCAACGAGTGGATCGTGGGCGTCGCAGGCGCGCTGCAGTTCGAACGTGCTGGCCGACCGGGTGCGCACCGAGTACAGCGTCGACGTCCACTTCGAGGGCACCTCGCTCTACACCGCCCGCTGGGTGGAGGCCGACGACCCGCTGGCCTTCAGGAAGTTCCTGAACGCCAACGACGGCAGCCTCGCCGAGGACCACAACGGCTCCCCCGTCTTCCTGGCGCGAAACGCCTGGCACCTCAAGATGACCACCGAGGACTGGCCAGGCGTTCGGTTCCTGAAGACGAAGGAGCAGGTGCAGTAGGCCCCCTCCCCCGACCCCTCCCCCGCGCGGCCACCACCCGCCACCCCGAGCGGGAGAGGGGCGCCACCACCCACAATTCCTGCCCGCGTTTCCCCCTCTCCCGTTCGGGGGGAATGGGTGGAGGACGCACGGGAGAGGGGGTCAGGGGGAGAGAGGGCTCAGTTCTTTCCGTACACCTTGACGACCGCTCTCTTGCCGCCGAGCGACTGGGCGTCGTAGCGGAATTCGATGCTGCGGATCACCCGGTCTCCCGGGCCCTGGACGTCGATGACACGCGACTCACCTCCAGCGGAGATGACGTCGCGTAGCTCAATGTCCTGCGTCTCGCCGTTGCCGAAGTGGAGCTTCATGGCGCGGAACTGGACGGCCCGGCCCTCGACCTGGACCTGAAGCCGGCGGAAGGTCCCCTTCGCCGCCGTGACCGCGATCACGTCATGGTCGACCCGGTCGGTGACGGTGCGGGTGCCCAGGAGCTCCCAGCCGCGGACGCGGGGCCGGCGCGCGGCCTCGACCGGCAGGGCGATCTGCAACAGGCAGAGGATGGCGAAAGACAGCGCGAAGCAACGTGACTTCGTGGATCTCATGGCGTTCTCCTTGGTTTGTCTCTATTCTCTCTCAATGAGGTTGTTTCGTCGTGGCCCATCCACTCCTGGAACCCACGGTGTGGAGTTTTCCTACGAGGAGTCATTCCCATCATGAAGAAGCTTCTTGCCGTCCTTGTCCTCTCCCTCGCTCTGCCGGCGCTGGCCGCGGCTGATCGGGCCTCCGACCGGCAGGCTCTCCAGAAAGCCGTTGCGCGGGCCTGTAACGGCTCCGGGTGCACTGCCGGCGCGCTCCAGCGCCGGGTGCTGGCCGGCAATGTGGTCGAGTACACCTTTCCAGTGCGCGTCGGGGCCGGCCCCTATGACGTGATCACGATGCACCGGGTTGTACGCGAGACCACGCCCTTCCGGCCGATCCGCACCCGCGAAAGCATCCTCCTGCTCCATGGCGACATCTGGGGCTTCCGGGCCGCCTTCCTGGCCGATCCGGCGCGCAACCTTCCGGTCTTCCTCGCCCGGAACGGCGTGGATGTCTGGGGCATCGATCAGCGCTGGGTCCGTGTGCCGGCCAGCGAGACCAACTTCGCGTTCATGAAAAATTGGGGCTTCCAGCACGACATCCAGGACCTCTACGTCTCCCTGGGCCTGGCGCGCATCACCCGTTTCCTCACCGGCAACGGTCTCGACAAGATGAACCTGCTCGGCTGGAGCCGTGGCGGCCAGATCGGCTATGCCTACCTGAACGCCGAGACGCAGATCCCCGGGTTCCTGCGCAACGTCAAAGGCTTCATTCCGGTCGACATCTACTACAAGACCGACGTCGGCGCCTTCCGGGAGGCGGCCTGCCGGCGCTCGGCGGCACGGCAGGCGCAGATCGCCGCTCAGACGTGGCAGGATTCGACGGGAACGCTCATCCAGAGCATTGCCTCCCTGGCCACGACGAACCCGGCGGGGGCCTCCCCCGTCTTTCCGGGCCTGAACAACGACCAGGCCGCGCTGCTGACCGGGGAAGCCACCTTCATCCTCCTCACGCCCGACGAGCCTGTGCCGTTCTATCACTTCACCGGCGGCACCTTCGCCGCGGCGCCGGCGCCGAGCGGCCTGCCTGTCCCGACCGGCCTCCTCTACAGCCCGAAACCGACGTGGCTGACCCTGCTGGGAGGCGCCGCATCCTTCCAGCCGACGCGGGAGCTCGCCGACGCCGAGCTGGTGATGTGTGAGCAGCAGGACGTCCCTTTCGACGACCACCTGGACGAGATCACCAATCCGGTCCTGTATGTGGGTGCCGGCGGCGGCTTCGGCGAGTTCGGGATCTACTCCACGACACTCCTCGGCAGCACGGACGTGACCACGCACATCGTCGACCTGACGCCTCCGGAAGCGCGGCTCTCCGATTACGGGCACGCAGATCTCTTCCTGGGCAACAACGCCCAGGCCCTCGTCTGGCAGCCGATCCTCACCTGGTTGCAGGCGCACTGACGTCAGCTCCCCTGAAAAAGCGAGAGGTCAGGGTGGATCTCCACCCTGAACTCTTTTGCTGCAAACGGGGTGTTGCGTCAGTTTTCTAACGGCCGTCGCGGTCGGCGTCACCCGGCAGGGCCCGCTCGACGCGATGCCAGGCGTCCTTGGTGGCGTGCTTGGCCTCGTTCCAGGTCTGCCGCGAAGCGCCCTTGGCGTTCTCCCAGCCGCGCTCGAGGTCGTTTTCGGCCTGGTCCCAGGTGCGGTCGGCGTAGCGGCCGCGCGACTCCCAGCCGTACTTGTAGGCCGGCTGATAGTCGTCGTAGCTGCGGTTCGTATCCGCGTAGGGGCGGGTACGGTAGTTCTCACGCCAGTAGCCGTCTTCGACGGTGGGATCGATCCCTTCCGCGATGCCGTGACCGGCCAGACCGCCGACCACTGCACCGACGGCCGCGCCGACCAGCGTGCCCACTCCCGGACCGCCGACTGCCGTACCGATCGCAGCGCCCGTCGCCGCGCCCGCCGCGCCACCGACGCTGGTGCCGACCGGATGTGTTTTGTCGTGAGTATGCTCGGTATTGAGGACTTCAGTCTCTTCGTAAGTTTTAGCCATGTTAGTTCTCCTCAATGTGCTCAAGGTTGGGGGGATGGGATCATCACCCCTGCTAGCCTACTAAGCAAGGATGGGGCCAAGTCTTCTCCGCCGGCCGGACGAGATTGCTTGCCAGGAGGGCGGGCCGAACGCTCCGGGCTTTTTCTGGCGCGCCGTCGGGAGTATGCCGAAGGACTTCGAGCGCACGGATCGATCGGCGACTTCGATAGCCTCATCGCCACCCAGGCGCTCGCGCGCGCCCTGATTATGGTCACCGATAACGTCAACCGGCTTGAGCGCGTTCCTTGCGAATTCCTCGCCCTGCTGGGCTTTCTCGAAAAGCTGATTGTGAAAGCCCTCGTCTAGGCAAATCCGCCCCGTCACCACCCAGAAATCGAACATCGGCCTCCTCCCTTTCCGTAAAAATGGGCCTCGACGCTGCTTTAACGATCCCGGAGCCCCAGCGCGCCTTCGCCCTGCTCGGCCCGCAGGAGTTCCCGCTCGCGGCGGGCCTCCTGGACAAGGTCGGCGTCCGCCACGCAGGATGTGGCGCCTCTGATTGGAGAGACAGGAACCGAGATCGAGCTCCAAGGCGCGCTCTCGGAAGTCGCGTCAGCATCCTGGTCGGCCTGAGCCCCATGACAGTCAGCGTACCGGCGCTCCTTGACATCTGGATCACGGCTAGGCTTCCTGGACTCTGCACGCTTCAGCTACCATCCCCGCCATGCACTACACCCGTCTCGGCCGAAGCGGCGTCAAGGTCTCCCGGATCTGTCTCGGCTGTATGAGCTACGGCAATCCCCAGTGGCGCGACTGGATTCTGGGTGAGGAGGAGGCCCGGCCATTCATCCAACGGGCTCTGGAGCTGGGAGTCAACTTCTTCGACACGGCGGACATGTATTCAAACGGGGCGAGCGAGGAGGTCGTGGGACGGGCGTTGCGCGATTTCGCCAAGCGCGAGGAGGTGGTCCTCGCCACCAAGGTCTACTTCCCGGCGGGCGGCAAGGGGCCGAACGACCGCGGGCTGTCGCGCAAGCACATCTTCGCCGCGATCGACGCCTCGCTCCGGCGGCTGGGGATGGATTATGTGGACCTCTACCAGATCCACCGGTGGGACCACGACACGCCGATCGAGGAGACCCTGGAGGCCTTGAACGATCTGGTCAGGTCCGGCAAGGTCCGCTATCTCGGCGCGTCCAGCATGTTCGCCTGGCAGCTCTCGAAAGCTCTCTACACGGCCGACCGCCGCGGCTGGACCCGGTTCACATCCATGCAGAACCATTACAACCTGGTCTATCGCGAAGAGGAAAGGGAGATGATCCCACTCTGCCGCGAAGAGGGGCTCGGGGTCATTCCATGGAGCCCGCTTGCCCGCGGCTTCCTGGCCGGCAACCGCCGCGACCGCGGCGCGGGCGAGACCCGGCGCGCGAAGAGCGACGACTACGCCCACCGGATGTACTACCAGCCCGAGGACTACGAGGTCGTCGATCAGGTCGTGGCCCTGGCCGAGCGGCGCGGAGTCAAGCCCGCCCAGATCGCCCTCGCCTGGCTCCTCCACCAACCAGGGGTGACGGCCCCGATCATCGGCGCCACGCGGATGGAGCACCTTGAGGATGCGGTCGCCGCCCTGGACATCCGCCTCGACGACGAGGAGCGGAAGGAGCTCGAGGCACCCTATCGGCCCCATCCGGTGCTCGGGCACGAGTAGGACCCGATCCCCTGGTACGTCTCTTGCTCCGCTGCCTCTTCGGCTTCCATTGAGCCGAACAAGGGGATCTCCATGGCACAGACAACGCCGACGAAAGGCACGTTCGAGGAGGTGGGGCGGCGGGCGGAGCAGGCGGCCCGCGGCGCGGTCCGCAGCCCCTGGGTCGAGAGGCTGGCCCGGTTCGGGTATGCGGCTCGCGGCGTGGTCTACGCGGTGATTGGCCTGCTGGCGGTGCAGACGGCCTTCCTGGGCCGCGGACAGGTGACGGGGGCGCAGGGAGCGATCCAGAAGATCGCCGAGCAGAGCCGGTTGCTGCTTGCTCTGGTGGCGGTCGGCCTGCTCGGATACGCGCTCTGGCGGCTGGTGCAGAGCCTCCTCGATGCCGAGGGACAGGGGAGCGACGCCAAGGCGCTGGCGGTCCGGGGTGGACAGCTCGTGAGCGGCCTGGTCTATGGCGGGCTCGCCCTGGCAGCGTTCCGGATCGTCGCTGGCTCCGGATCAGGCGCCGGCGCGGCAACAGACCAGGGCAACCAGGCCCTCGCCACCGGCCTGCTCGACAGGCCGTTCGGCCGCTGGCTGGTAATCCTGGCCGGCGTGGCGATCCTCGTCTCGGCGCTCGCCCAGGTCCGGCAGGCCTATACCAAGCGATTCCAGCGGAAGCTGAAGATGAACGAAATGGACGAGACCGAGCGGCGGCTCGCGCTCTACACCGGGCAGGCAGGCCTGGCGGCGCGCGGCGTGGTCTTCGCCATCACGGCCTGGTTCCTGTTCCAGGCCGCATTGCGCTACGACCCGTCAGAGGCGCGCGGCCTTGCCGGCGCCCTGGAGATGCTGGCACGGCAGCCGTACGGCCCCTGGATCCTGGGGATCGTTGCGCTCGGCCTGCTCTGCTTCGGAGCGTACTCGTTCCTGGAGGCCCGCTACCGGCGGATCGTCCTCTGAGAGGAATCAGCGTTTTACGGGGAAAGATGGCAGATCCGGCCGCCGTGCCAGCCCAGCACGCCGCGCCGGATCCCTTCTTCGAAGACCTCTTCCATGCGGTCCCGCATCGCTGCGGTCACCTGGCTGTAGCCCAGCCAGGTGGCCACCGTCCGGGTCAACGAGCGGCGGTCCAGCTCGACGTCCTCCGGCAGGAAGGTGCGCAGCAGACCGAGCAGGAAGTCGTCGTCGTAGCGCGCGAATTTCGGCGTGACCCCCACGAAGAGGTCTCCCTGGCGGGCGACGATGCGCCGCGAGACTGCGACGTCCAGCAGCTCCTGGAGGCGCTCCTGGAGCTCGGGACCGAGCGAGTCGCCGAGGCCCAGGGCGACGCGGTACAGCAGCTCCTCCTCGCCCATGGCCCGGGAGCCCCAGCAGGCCTGGCGGAAGGCCGCCATCACCTCCTCGGGGGAGCGTTCCCTGGGGGAGACCCGGGCGGAGTCCTCTGTGTCGGGGACAATGGCAGGGCGGGATCGGCCCCAGGGCCGTCAGGCGCCGGCGCGCTTTCCGCGGAGCGGCTTCGCGGTCCGCCCGCACCCGCGCGAGGAGGGCCTCGGCGGGCTCGTAGCCGCTGCCCTCGGACCTTGCCAGGTCCGCCTCGGTTGCGATCAGCTCGCCGCGGAACGCCCGCGCCAGGATCGTCCTCTTCAACATTTCGATCCGCTGCTTCGCCGCGGCCAGCCGCTGCTCGAACGCCGCGGCGAAGCCGAACAGCTTCTCCACCTGCCGTACGATTTCCTGCTGCTCGGCAAACGGGGGAGCTGGCAGAGGCATGGTCCGCAGCTTCGAGGCGTTGATGTTCGACTGGCTCACGCAGTCCGTGCGCACCGTCCTCGCCCACTGCCGGCCCCAGGGAGAGTTGATCCAGAAGCAGACATAGCGGCTCGAGACCAGCCGGTGATCGCAGGTCAGGCGCACCAGGTACGAGGCGAAGACCATCGGCTGCTCGCGATCGAACACCGCGGCCTTGCCCACCAGCTCCGGGCTGTTCGTCCGATTGAACAGGATGTCGCCGCGCCGCAGGACGAACGACGAAATGCCTTTCGTGCGGGCATCGATCATCTTCATGTTCGCGGCGGCGGTATCGAGCTCGCCATCCTGGATGTTGCCCATGCGCAGGACCGGTACGCCGTCGTCGAGCTCTTGCTCGGCCCGCTTCGAGGTGCCGTATTGCAGGTCGTTGATCACGTCCTGCAGAGAAACCAGGTTCCAGCCCGCCGGCACCTCGGGGTCGGCGAGCGGCTCGGGAGCGCTCCACCCGCCCCGCTCGAGATGAAGCGGTTTTTTCGGCTTCCGCATCCCGAGCATCTGCGCGTTCCGGCATGCGGTTTCGTAATCCGTTCGCCGCTGCCCAAGCCGGCGTTCCAGGGCGACGGCGAAAGGCTCGAGATCCCCTTGCTGCACCCGCCACTCCTCGGTCAGCTTGCCGAGTGACGGCCGCGGCGAGGACCGACTTGCGAAACTTCCTGGCAGAACGGCTGCAGCCGGGCCAGCCCTTCCTGCAGCGAGGCGAGCCGGGCGAACAGGTCCGCCACGGCTGCCACGATCCGCTTCTGCTCGGCCGGAGGTGGCAGGCGGAGCAGCGTGCCGGCGAGGAAATCACGGAACTTGAGGTTGCGCAGGTTGGTGGTCTGGGTCTGATAGGCCTCGACCTCGCCCCGGAGGTAGTTGTCGAGGAGCGCGAGCTGCACGAAGGCGGGATCGATCGCGGGGTGGATGCGGATCTGGCGGCAGAAATTGGAGCAGATCAGCGGATGGCTCGCCTGCCGCATCGCCTCGTCGTCGATCAGGAGCGTGCGGCCGACCGGCTGCCCGGGGCCGCCGCCGGAGATCTCGACCACGATGTCGCCCGCCCAGAGCCGGCGCTTGTCGAGGCTCGACCGCTTGATCCAGCGCTGCGCCGCCGTGCTCCCCTTGTAGCGCGCCCACTCACGGAACTCCGTGCTGCGGATCACGCGCACCGGCACGAGGCCGGGTGCCTCCCCGCCCTTGCCCCACTCTCCGCCGAGGGCGTGCACGACGATCTCCTCCAGGGAGACCTCGGTCCACCCTTCAGGCAGGGGAGTGCCGTCCCGGGCGAGGCTCGGCCACGGGCGTTCGGAGAAGACGGTCAACTCAGGCTCCCCTCACCACGTGAGGACGCTGCGGCACGGTGTCGCTCTCCAGGAGGACGAGGATCGCTTCGAGCTCGTCGAGCGCGCTCTTCAGGTCCGAGATCGCTTCGGTGGCCAGCTCCTCGGGCTCGGGCAGCTCCTCGCCGTCGAGCAGCTCGTCCTTGAGCCACTTCAGGCTGTCGATCTTGAAACGGCGCGCGCGGACCTCGGCGATGGAGAACGACCGCCAGCGGTCCTCCAGCGAGTCGCCCTGGGAGCGGCGGGAGCGCCCGTCGGGATCGGTGCCGTAGACGGCTTCGAAGGGCTTGAGATGATCGCGGGTGAGCGGGCGGTCCTTCTTGGTGATCCGCGGCACGTTGGTGCGGGCGTCATAGACCCAGACGGTCTCGGTCGGCCTCCCCTTGGTGAAGAAGACGACGTTCGTCTTGGTGCCGGCGCTGTAGGGCGTGAAGGTGCCGTTCGGCAGGCGGAGCACGGTGTGGAGGTCGCAGTCCTGCGTGAGAACCTTGAACACCTCCCCGGCCTGGTCGGCGAAGAGGCAGTTGTCGGGCACCACGACCGCGGCCCGGCCTCCGGGCTTGAGGATCGTGAGGATGTGCTGGAGAAAATTGAGCTGTTTGTTCGACGTGGCGATGGTCAGGTCCTCGCGCCGCGGCACCTGGTTCGCTCCCTTGTTGCCGAACGGAGGATTGGTGAGGACCACGTCGAGCTGACGGCCGTCGTATGGATCGTAGATCGAATCACCGAGCTTGATCTCGGGCTCGAGCCCGTGGAGGTAGAGATTCATGAGCGCCAGGCGCCGGGGCCGCGAGACCAGTTCCTGGCCGCAGTAGGTGCCGCGGCGCACCCGCTCGGTGAGATCGTTCTCGGGAAGCGCGCCGCCGCTCTCGGCGAGGAACCACTCGTAGGCGCCGACGAGGAAGCCGCCGGTGCCGCAGGCCGGATCGCAGACCGTGAAATCGGCGTGCACGCGCGGGTCCGGCCGCATGCAACGGACGATGGTCTGGATCAGCAGGCGCGGCGTGAAGTATTGCCCGGCTCCCTTCTTGCCCTCGCTGGCCGCTTTTTCGAGCAGGCCTTCGAATACCGCCGCCTTGACGTCCACGTCGAGCGCGGTCCACTCGGTCTCGTCGATGAGACCGATCAGCCGCTTGAGGTTGCCCGGGTTGTTGAAGCGCGAGACCGCGCCGTTGAAGATGTCGCCGAGGAGCCCCGGCTGCTGGCCGAGGGCGCGGAGCACCGCGACGTAGTGCTCGGTGAGAGGGGCACCCGACTTGCGGGCCAGCTCCGGCCAGGAGCAGTCGACCTCGCTCTCCTCTTCCTGCGGCGCGGCGATCCGGGCGCGGCTGAGGTCGATCCCTCGCTCGTCCGCCATCTTGAGGAAAAGGAGATAGGTGATCTGCTCGATGTAGTCGCCGTAATCGATCCCGTCGTGCCGCAGGGTGTGGCAGAAACCCCAGAATTTCTGGACGAGGTCACTCATGGTCTGTCGATCACCTCGTGCGGTCCGGAGGGACCCGGGGGAGAGCCTTCATCGATGCGCGGTATCGTAGCCGATCAAGGAACGGAATTGCAGGGGTCCGCGCCAACGATTCTCAGTCGATGCCAGGATCGATGATCGCCGGACGAGACGACGATTTTCGTTGAGCAATAACAAAGGAGAGCCAGATCCGGAGCCCATCGGGCGAAGAGACGGGCAGCGCATGAAAAATACAGAAAGGCGGAACAGCAGAAAAAAACGGCCGAAGGGTGTGCCAACCGGCCGCGGTCAGGCCTGCAGCCGCCGCGCCACCGCCCGCAGATCCTCGAGGAACTGCTCCCGGGCCTCCTCGCGGCGCACCCGGTCGGGCATGCGGCACGCGCGGCTCACTTCCGCAAGGGCGTCTCCCAGAGGGGCTCCTCTTCGCCGAAGGCTTGCGCGAGGTGACGGCCCAGGACGAAAAGGAAGTCGGACAGGCGGTTGAGATACCGCAGGACCTCCGCGGGGACCTCCTCGTCGCGGGCGAGCCGCAGCACGACCCGCTCGCAGCGCCGGCAGACGGTCCGCGCCACGTGACTGAGCGCCGAAAACCGCCCGCCGCCGGAGAGCACGAACGAGCGCAGTGGGGGCAGGGTCTCGTTCCAGGCGTCCATGGCCTGCTCCAGCCAGGCGATCCGCTCGTCGGTGATCGGGTTCTTCACCCGCTCGAGATACTGCACCGGTGTCGACAGGGTGCTCCCCAGGTCGAACAGGTCCTGCTGGATGCGGTGGATCGCCTCCACGCACGGGCGGGCGACCTCGGGGAGGCGGTCGGCCTCCGCGAGCGCCGCGCGCAACATGCCGAGGAAGGCCTGCAGCTCGTCGACCGTGCCGTAGCTCTCGATGCGCAGCGAGTCCTTGGGCACGCGCACACCACCGACCAGGTCGGTCTCGCCCCGGTCGCCGGTCCTGGTATAGACCTTGTGGATCCGCATGGCCGTGATCTCCTCCGACAGCCTCATCTTCAGCGGCCCGCATCCTAGCCGGGGAGCCGGCCGGAGGTCCAGTCTTCCCTCCGCCAAAAGAAGTTTTGCCCGTTATGCAAGATCGGGGGTCGGTTTTCCGTCTTTTTAAGGGGTGAATCGCACGAGTGCCGTTCGACGGCAAGAGGAGGGTACGGTGGGCATTCACCCGCATGACGACTTCGAGCAGATCGCAGCAGAGCTCCCAGTCCTCCATGGATCAGGTCACGAGCTGGTCCGGCGAGGTGTACCGGTCAGCGACGCCTCGATACGGCCGGAGCGACGACCGGAAGGGAATCCATGTCCCAGGCGATCGGCCGCGCGGCCTTCCAGGCAGGATTGGAAGCCCTGCTGGTGCCCTCCCACGCACGGCCGGGCCGGACCAATCTCGTCCTCTTCGCGGCAAACCTCCGGACCGGGAGCACACTCCGAGCCATGAGATGAAAATTTGCATGCAATAGTTCTTGACATGGCCTCGGAAGAGGACTAGAGTTGCTCCCAGAGAGAGGAGGAGAGATGGCCATCCAGCACATCGCAACCCAGGAGCCTCAGAGCCACCAAGAGGGACCGGACTCGCGTCCAAAGACCCTGCGGCAGATCCGCGAGGAGCTCGGCCTGACCCAGGAGGAGCTCGGACGTCTCCTGGGGTTTTCGACCCGCTGGGTCGCGGCCCAGGAGGCGAACCCCCCCGCAGTGGAAGCATCGGCGGATCGTCGCGTGATGGAGATCGTCCGTCTGCACGAAGCTCTGACGCAGGTTGTCCAGACGGGATCCGTCCGCGGATGGTTCGTCCGACCCAACCCCGCGTTCGAAGGGCTCAAGCCGCTCGAGGTCGTCGAGCGTGGCCAGATCGATCGCCTGTGGCAGATGATCTTCTTCCTGGAGTCGGGCGTGGCGTCCTGAGGGGCGGCAGGCCGGACGAATTCAATCTCCTGGATTCAGCGCTTTGGAGGCGCTCTCCTCCAGGGTGGACGAGGAGGGCCTCAGCCGCGTCTCGGGCAGGGGATCCTGGCCGATGAGGAGCCAGCCCGCCGCGATCACCGACAGCATCAGGAGCAAGGCGGTCGCGACCAGCAACAGGGCGAATTTACGCTCCTCGTTGCCGCTCTCCTCGGAGCTTTGCGAGCCGTTGCGGACCGGGAGCGCGGCGACCGGAAGGACCCGAGGCCCGGCAAGCTTTCCAGCCGCCGAGGCCTCGGCTTCACGGCGCAGGACGGCGGCCCTCGGTGCGGCCTCTCCGGTCTGCGCTGCCTGGCGCAAGGCCTCGGACATCTCGGCGGCATCCTGATATCGGGCGGCCGCATCGGGGTAGGTCGCCCGCGCGAGGACTTTGAGGAGCGGGTCCCGCTGCGTGCTGCCGCGGCTCTTGCCGCTCGCGAACGCCAGCCGGCGCAGCAGCAGGCCGACCGCGTAGAGATCGCTTTGAACCGTCCATGGCTCATCCAGCGTGTGCTTCGGCGGGAAGCTCGTCAGCGGACCGAAGAAGATCGGAGTCAGGCCGAACCCGGTCAGGACCAGATGCCCGTCAGGGGCGACGACGATCTGGTCTTCCCCGAGGTGCCGGTGGAGGATGCCCTGGGCATGCGCCTCGCCGAGGATGTCCAGGAGTTGGCACCCCCAGTCGACCAGCCGCGCACGCTCCAGCCGCTCGCCCCGGGCAAGGAGGTCGTGGAGGATCACGCCGTCCACAGTCTCGAACGCCACCAGGAGCGCGCCCTCGTGCTCCGCGATCTCGTAGAGGGCCGGGATGCCGCGGTGGTAGATCCGGAACAGGGCCTGCGTCTCCCGGAGCACGATTTCCCACGGGGCCGCCTCCTGCTCGAAGCCGGGCCGCGACGGCGGGATCACCTTGAGGAGCGCCGGCCGGTCGCTGCGGCTGTCGACCGTCAGGTAGACAGTGCCGAACGGGGCCGCTCCCAGGTCTTGCAGGACCTGGTAGGGGCCGATTTCGTCGACGCCGTGCAGCGCTGGTGTTGATAGCATTCCCATGGCCTTCGCGCCAGCCGGAGCCCGTGCAAGTTCCATGCAGAGATCCGGCGGGCAGATGCCCATCCTTACTAAGAAGGGTGTGGCCGCGGGCCGTGAGGGTGACAGGGCTTCCACAAAGGGGTCGTGCTTGCGCATCGGCGTGCTTTCGGACACTCACAACCTGCTCCGGCCGCGGGTGCTGGAGCTGCTGGCGGGATGCGACCGCATCCTGCATGCGGGAGACGTGGGCGAGCCGGAGATCCTGCGGCGGCTCCGGCAGATCGCGCCGGTCGCCGCGGTACGGGGCAACACGGACACCGGCGCGACCGCGGAGGAGCTGCCCGAGGTCCTCTCCGGCGACCTCGACGGCCTCCCTTTCCGCATCGTGCACCGCCGCGAGGACGTCGACCCCGCCTGGCCGCGCAAGTTGCGGTTGCTGGTCTTCGGACATTCGCACCGGCCGGAGATGGAATGGCAGGGTTCGTGCCTGCTGCTCAACCCGGGGGCCTGTGGGCCGCGGCGCTTCCATCTCCCCCTGACGCTCGCTATCCTCACCGTGGCCGAGAACCGGATCGTGCCGGAAATCCGATCCGTGGAAACGTGAAATGACCAGAGCGGCCGGCCTGAGAGCGTGGCCGGACCCTGATTGTCGAACGCCAGTCCCAGCAGCTCACCGGGCGTGCCTGCCAGAAATCCAGCCCCCTGGGCATCGGCGGCGAGCAGCCGTTCGACCTCCCGCCGGAGAGCGGTGTCCCCGGCACACGCGGAGTCGAGGAATCATGCACCAGGCTCTCGCCCTCGGCCACGCCGGAACTACTTTTCTCTGTCGGTGGTCTAAAATATGACGGTACGGCGTTTGTTCCCGGAAGAGGCTGGGCCATGTGGTCCACCTCTGATCGAAGAGGAGGTCTAGCATGAAGAAAAACAGGATCAAGGATCAGGAAGAGAAAAAAAAGCTGCGCCGCCTCAGGCTGAACCGCGAAACGATTCGGCTCCTCAGTGATCCGGCGCTCCTTGGGTTGGCCAGAGGAGGGGACTCAATCACATGCGCATGTCCAGAGCCTTACACCGAGGTCAGGACAAATTGCTACCCAATCGCCTGCAGCGGCACTGCCACCGGTACTACTAATGATGGTTGTGGACAAGTTTAGTGGCCAGGCTCATCTCGGCGAATGGCGTCGGCGCCGCCTTGGCGGAAGCCAAAGCAGTCGGCGCGACCAGCGACAAGCTCCAGATGTCACCCTCTTCGGCGGTCCGCACCGTGCACAGACTTCTGTCGCCCGGTCCGATGCCGATCCAGATGAACGCGGAGTAAGAGGGAGGAGAGAGCACGGTCCGCACGACTCCACTCGCCACGTCAACGAGCCGAATGTTGCCGCCCTCCTTGAAGAGGAGCCGCCGTCCACGGCGGAGAAAGACTGGATCATACCCCTCCTGAGAAAGGCGGCGGTGGGTGTTATCCAAAAGAGACCACAGGATCACTCCGTCGACCCCCTCGCTCTGCCGCGTCGAAATTCCGCCGGCGAGGGAGCCGCTGTCCTTGGACCAGGCGGAACCGGCGAAGATCTGGCCGCCTTCAACCGGAGGGAGCACGCGCGGCCGCGACGTGGGGCGACGGAGGTCCAGGAGGGCCGTTCCGCGGGAGGGATAGAAAAAGCCGATCTGCTGCCCGTCCGGCGACCAGAAAGGCTGGAACACCGGCTGATCCGGAATGTGTGTGATCTGGGTCAGGCCGCTGCCGTCGGGCCGGATCGTCCAGGCTTCGTACTTGCCGCTGCGGTTCGAAAAGAACAGAATCCGGCGACCGTCCGGGGACCAGAACGGGGCCCGGTCGCGTTCTGGATCGTTCGTCAACTGCCGTAGGTCGCCGCCGTCGGGCCGGATCAGGAGCAGGTCCTCCGTCGGGGAAAAGGCCCCCAGGGCCAGCCAGGCCCCATCGGGAGAGATGTCACAGGAGATGATGGCGCGCGCGCCTTGATACGCCAGGGTGGGAGGACCGTCGACCTGGGCCGTCTCCGGGTCGAAGGGGACCAGCTCGACAAAGCTGCGGCTGCTGTCCGTGGCGTAGATCAGGCGGTGGCCATCGCGCGCGAGGCTCGGCAGCGTGCTCGACTCCGAGGAGGTGGTGATCGGCTGCGGGGTGCCCAACACCCGGCCCGAGCGCTCATCGACGGCGACCCTCCAGAGATTCATGCTGCCGCTCCGATCGCTGGCGAAATAGAGAAACCGGCCGTCGGGAGACCACACGGGGCTCCAGTTGTAGAAGGCATCGTCGACCACCGTGGCCGGAGCTCCGCCGCCCACAGGGATCGTCCAGATGACACGGCGGTGGCCAGGTTGGGCCACGCCCCAAAAGGCGATCCGCAGGCCGTTGGGCGACCAGGCCGGTTGGACGCCGTTCTGGACTCCCAGCGGCTGCTGCGCCCCGGTGGCGACATTGATGCGGACGATCTGGCTCAGCGAAGATCGTACCCTGGGGCCGAAAACTCCCTCGGTGGAGACCGCGATCTCCCGGCCGTCGGGGGACCAGGCTGGGTTGAACCCGAAGTCGGTCAGGCGTTTGACGGATTCGCCGAGGGCGCCCATGAGGAAGATGCCACCGCCCTCCCGCTCGGACCGGAAGGCGATCTGTTGGTTGTCGGGCGAGAAAGCGGGCTGATAGTCGTGGGCCGGCGAGTCTGCGGTCAGGTTGATGGGTTTGCCCCCCGCGACCCGCTGGAGGAACAGGTCGAAGTTGCCGTCGATGACCTTGGTGTAGACGAAGAACATGCCATCGGGCGACAGGCTGGGGAAGGTCTCGGGCCCCGGGAGATCGGTCAACTGGACGATCTGCCCTGGTACAAGGGGGGGATCCGCGCCGCCTCTCCGCCAGACCAGGAGGCCCACGGCGACGCCGACGGCCAGCGCGACGGCTCCGAGGGCGGCCGCCCAGCCAAGCCAACCGGGCCAGCGCCGCGGCCGGCGGAGGGCTGCAGCAGGGCTCAGGCTGCCCGTGGCCGGCAGAACCAAAACACTCCGCAGCTCGGCCAGGGCCTCCGCCGCATCCGCGTAGCGTTGCCCCGGATCCTTGGCCAGCATGCGGGAGATCATCCGCGCGAGCTCCGCCGGCACGTCGGGCCGCAGGTATGCCAGGGGCTCCGGAGCTTCATGGAGCACGGCATGGACCACGGCGGCGCCGACGCCTCCGACAAACGGCCGCCGTCCGGCGAGCATCTCGTAGAAGACAACCCCCAGCGACCAGACATCGGCCCGAGCGTCGACCGCCTTGCCCCGCATCTGTTCCGGCGCCATGTAGGAGGGCGTGCCCAGGGCGGAGCCGGTTTGGGTCGGCCCGGCCTCCCCGGCGAGTTTGGCGATGCCGAAGTCGAGGATCTTCACCACGCCGTCGCGGGTCACGAAGAGGTTTCCCGGTTTCACGTCGCGGTGGATGATCCCGTGTTCGTGTGCCTTGGCGAGCCCGCGGGCGGCCTGGACGGCGATCTCGAGAGCTTCCTCGACCGGCAAGGGGCCGCGGGCGATGCGGCGCTCGAGGCTTTCACCGTCATACCGGGGCATGGCGAGGAAGAGGAGGCCGTCCTCGCTCTCCCCGGCCTCGTGAATCGTGCAGAGATTAGCGTGGTCCAGGGCCGAGGCCGCCCGCGCCTCCGTGAGGAACCGGGCTTTGGCCTCCGGGTTGCGAACCACCTCCGGGGCAAGGAACTTCAACGCCACGGGGCGGCCGAGCCGGATGTCCTCCGCTGCATAGACCACGCCCATGCCGCCGCTGCCCAGAGGTTCACCGATCCGGAAATGGGAAATTGTGCGGCCTGAAAGCGTGGCCGGTCCCCGATCGTCGAACGCCGGCGATCTGTCCAGCGCCTCCTTGAAGAGACGATCCACCTCGGTCCGTCGTTCGGAGTCCATAGCTTCGCCTCCTCCTCGCCGCCCCCCACCCTGGAGTGTCGGCCGGGGGCCGAGTATTTCGTGACGGAAGTATCTCTGGCGTGGAAGCTGCATAGTCCGCGACGGGCTTTGGAGCGGTCAATGTCAGCTCGCAAAATGGCAACGCGACTAGGGGTCTGCGGGCCGCGGCGCTTCCATCTCCCCCTGACGCTCGCTATCCTCACGGTGGCCGAGAACCGGATCGTGCCGGACATCCGATCCGTGGAACCTTCAGGAAGAACCGTAGCGGCCGGCCCGCACGCCGGCCCGGGAGAGATTATGCGCCATCCACGCCTCGTCTTGCTGTGCCTTGTCGTCGGTCTCGTGCAGGCGGATCTCGCAGCAGCAGCCGGCTTCGGTCTGTTCCAGCACGGCGGCCGCGCCATGGGCCAGGCCGGAGCCTTCACCGCCCGCGCGTCGGAGCCCTCCGCGGTCACCTACAACCCCGCAGCGATCACACAGCTCGACGGCCTCCAGGCCCAGGCCGGGCTTGATTTCGACCATTCCATCGACAAGTACGAAAGCCCCTCCGGAAGCTTCTCCGCCAAGCACATCATCGACTTTCCTCCGGCGGCGTACCTGACCTGGAAGGGGCAGGGCCCGTTCGCATTCGGAATCGGGCTGGACGCGCCGTTCTGGTACAAGGTCGACTGGGAGCCCGCCCTCTTCCCGGGCCGTTTCCGGCAGCGCAAATTCGAGCTGACCGTCTTCGAGCTCCATCCGGTGATGGCCTGGGAGCTCGGTGAAGGATGGAGCGTGGGGGGCGGCGTGCGGTACCTCTACGGCACGCTCGATCAGGAGGATAACGATGCCGTCACGATCGCCCTCCCGAATGGCCAAACGTTCTCGGGTGAGCTCGAGCGCAAGGCCGAGGCCGACGTGGACGACATCTCCTGGGACCTCTCGGTCCACTACGCGGCTCCCTCCTGGGGCTGGGGAGCCGTCTACCGTGCGCCCGCCGAGCTCAAGGGCTCGGGGGACATTACCTACGAGCCCCGCGATTTTCCGGCGGAGATCGAGACGCTGGTCCGCAACCTCACCCCCCGGGGCGGGACGCGGCAGAGCTTCGAGATTCCAAGAGAAATCCGCGGCGGCGTCTGGTATGCGCCGTATCCGGAGCTGCGGCTGGAGCTCGACCTCGCCTGGCAGAGCTGGTCGAGCCTGGAGGCGACCGCGCTCACCATCAGCTCACCGCTCTCGGCCCAGAGCAGCACCGAGCTCACCCCGCGCGACTGGGACGACACTCTCGGCATACGGCTCGGCGCCGAAGGGAACATCACGGACAACTTCCTGATCTTCGGCGGCCTGGCCTGGGAGCCCTCGCCGGTCCCCGGCTCGACGATCGAGCCCGGCTTCCCGCGCGGCGACGCCCTGGTCTATGCCACCGGGTTCAGCTACAATTTCCCGCAAATCTCCTTCGACGTCGGATACTCCTACCACGACCACGACAACCGCGGAGCGGGAGGCCAGGAGCCGAACCCCCTCGTCCGCGGCACGTACAGCTCCAGGAACCAGGTCTGGGGGTTCTCGGTGCGGTGGAGGTGGTGACCTACGCCGGCTGAAGCTCCGGCAGGCGCGTCTTCAGCTCCTGGAACATGCCCGGCCGGTAGGCCGTGATCTTGCCGGTGAAGGCGGAGGCGGCGACGGTCAGCGGCGAGGCGAGCCAGAGCCTGCCGGGTCCTGAGCGTCCCTTGTAGTTGCGGTTGATGGCGCTCACCGTGACCTCGCCGGTGGTTTCCGAGACGCCGGGGCCGCAGCCGATGCAGGCGCCGCAGCCGGGGTGGATGAGCGTGACGCCCGCCCGCTCGAAGGTATCGGCGAGGCCGTTGCGGCGCACGAAGTCCTCCACCGCCGCCGAGCCGCACTGGATCAGGAAGCGGACCCCGGGCGCCACCCGCAGCCCCGCATCCACCGCCTCCTTCACCACCTGGTGGTAGAAGATCAGGTCGTCGATCTTCCCCGCAGTGCAGCTCCCGCCGTAGGCGATGTCGATCGGCACATCGCCGATCTCGTCGACCCAGGCGCCGTTGGTCGGGTCGGACGGGATGCCGTGGTCCGGATCGCCCGGGTGGGCCACCATGGGCCGCAGGGTGGACAGGTCGACGGTGTGGACCCCACCGTCATAGACGGCATCCGGATCAGGCGAGACCGCGCGCTCCCGCAGGCTCTCGATATCCGCGCCATCGGCGCCGGGCCGCCACTCGGCGAGCCAGCGGAAGGTCTCGTCGTCGGCGACGACGATCGCGGTGCGGGCCGAGCACTCGGTGGCCATGTTGGTCAGCGTGGCGCGCTCGTCCATGGAGAGGGTCGCGACACCGGGGCCGGTGAATTCCATGACCCGGTTGAGCGTGAGCTGCGGCCGGGCGTGATGGAGGAGGATGTAGAGCATCAGGTCCTTGGCCGTGACCCCTGTTTGGAGCTTGCCGGTCAGCTCGAAGCGGATCGACTCGGGGACCTCCACCTGCGTGAAGCCCTGGTGGACCAGATCGGCGTACTCGGTGGCCCCCACGCCCCAGGCCAGGGCGTTGTTGACCCCGCCCATGCACGTGTGGCTGTCGGTGGCCTGGATGAAGTCGCCCGGGTCGATGAGCTTCTCGCGGGCCACTTCATGGCAAATGCCGGGCGAGATCCGGTCCTTGGCCGAGAAATCGCGCACGCCGGTGTGGCGTTGGAACTCCCGCTGCAGATCGCGCAGGGTCTCGATCTTGTCGAGGAAGGCGCGCATCTTCGGCACCTCGTCGGCGTAGACGAGGTGGTCCTCGAAAACCGCGAACTTGTCCGGATTCTTGACCTTGTAGTCGGCGCCGTACTCCTGCTCCAGGAAGTAGTGGACCTGGGCGGTCGTGAACTCGTGCGTGTAGCCGCCGTCGACCTCCACGACCACGGCATCGCCCGGCTTGACGTAGTGGGGGCCGTCGCCCGGGACCAGGAGATGGCGGGCGAGAATCTTCTCGGCCATGGTCATGGGCCGCGGCCCGGTGTCCGGCCGGGGAAGCTCGACCTCGCCGGCGGCCAAGGCCTTCGAGAACGGGAACAGGCCGCCGTGCTGGATCACGAGCTGCGTGATCGGGTCGTAGCCTGCATAGAATTCCGCGAGCGGGATGCCCTCGCCGGCCTGCAGGCGGCTGAGGTGGTCGTGGTCCCCCATGAGCACGCCCTGGCTGATGTTGTTGCGGGCGTGGATGGGCGCGAAGGAGGCGGCGATGGCGATCCTTATGCCGGACCATTTCTCGGCCTGGACCGCGGTCTCGCGCGAGCTGCCCACCCCTTTGCGATAGCCCGAGACGATGACCTCGAAGTTGCCGTTGATCAGGGCGTCGCGCTCGAACAGGCGATGGCCGTCGACGATCAGGCCGGCATAGGCGTCGCGGGCGAGGTCCTCCGGCCGGTGGCTGAAGCAGACCCAGGCCGGGGTCATGGCGTCGGTGTTGATGTCGTCCAGGAGGTCGTCGACCGTGAGGTCCTCCATGCGGAGGTCCAGCTCGCCCCGGAGCTGGCGGCGGATCAGGTCCGGATCCTTGGTCAGGAAAAGGACCCGTTTGCCGGGTGTCAGCCGGATGGTCTCGGGTGGCTTCATCTCCTGGAGGCCTCCATAGAAAAAAAGGTCAAGAGAATCCGCCCGCGGAGTGACGGGCGGGTGACATCGTCCAGACATTCTAACCCCTGGCGGGCGGCGATCCCTTCCCTGGCCCCAGGCGCGAGGTCGTCCTGGCCGCCCGGGCATGAATGCCCGGGCTAAGAACAGCGCCGGGTGAAACCCGGCTTCAAGCCCCATTTATGGGGCGCTGTTCATAGCCCGGCGATTCATCGCCGGGCTTCTCGTGCCGTCGTCGGACAGTGGCTTCCGGTCCGCCATGATATAAGCCGCAGCATGAGCCTGGGCGCGGGGCAGCAAAGCCTCTACGAGCTGGTGTTGAAGAACCTTTCCGCGGGCGGAGGACCGGCCGGGGGACTATCCCTGCCGCCAGTGCGTGCCTCGGCGGCGGTGGTGCCGTGGCGGCGGACAGGACGGCGGGATCGAGGTCTTCTGGATACAACGCTCGGAGGAGCTGCCGTTCATGGGCGGGTGGCACGCCTTCCCCGGCGGCGGCCTGTCGCGCGCTGACGCTGGGCTGCCCGTTTGTGGAAATCCCGTGGGCGCCGGAGAGGGGCCAGCCGCGCTGGGCTTTCCGGAGTCGCTGATCGAAGAGCCCGGACCGGACCTGGTCCCCGGGCTGGTCGCCGCTGCGTTGCGGGAGCTGTACGAGGAGACGGGGCTCCTCCTCGCGACACCGGCGGTCGATCCGGCCGCCCTCGATCGGACGCGGCGGGCGGTGCTCGCCAAGGAGCGGGGCTTCGCCGAGGCGCTGTCGGACCTCGGGGTGGAGCTCGACGCCTCGCGCCTGGTCTGGGCCGGCCGCTGGTTGACGCCGCCGTTTGCGCCGCTCCGCTTCGACAATCGTTTCTTCCTTTTGGAATGGCCGCGCGAGGAGGAGGTCCAGCCTTCGGTCCTGCCCGGCGAGTGCGCCGCGGGCGAGTGGATCGATCCCGGAGCAGGCGCTGGAGGTGCTGCGCCGCGGCGAGGGACTGGCCGCGCCGCCGATCGTGCACATCCTGGAGGTTCTGCACCAGGAGGGACCCGCTCCGAAGCCGGCCTCGGCCGCCTGCGCGATCCCTCCGAGACCAACCTCGGCCCGCTGCGGCGGATCGAGATGCGGCCCGGGGTGCTGCTGTTCCCGCTGTCGACCCATACCCTGCCGCCGGCGACCACCACCAACACCTACCTTCTGGGAACGGGCGAGGCCGTGCTGGTCGACCCCGGCTCGCCGCTCGATCTCGAGAACGAACGCCTGGAGCGCGCCCTCGCCGTGGCGCGCGACCAGCTCGGCCGGCGGGTGGTCGCCATCTGGCTCACGCACCACCATGCGGACCACATCGGGGGCGTGGCGCGGCTGCGGCAGGCACTGAACGTCCCCGTGCTCGCTCATCCGTTGACCGCCGAACGGCTGGCCGGGCGCGGTCTTGCGATCGACGGCGAGCTGACCGACGGGCAACGGGTCGTCCTCGCTGGAGATCCGCCTTTCCCGGTCTGCGTGGTCCACACACCCGGCCATGCGCGCGGGCACCTCTGTTTCCTCGACGAGACCTGGCGCTCGGCCCTGGTGGGCGACCTGCTGGCCGGCCTCGGCACGATCGTCATCGATCCTCCCGAAGGAGACATGGACGACTACCTGGGATCGCTCGCCAAGCTCGCGGCGCTCCGGCCGGGCACCCTCTTCCCCGGGCACGGCCCGCCGATCCGGCGGGGCGTGGCCCGGCTGCGCGAGTACATCGACCACCGGCTCTGGCGGGAGGAGAAGGTCCTCGACGCCTGGAGACGGGGGGTACGTGCTCCTGCCGAGATGCTCCCGACCGTGTACGACGATGTACCGAAGGAAGCCTATCCGCTGGCCGAGCGGCAGATCCTCGCTCACCTGGAGCGGCTGCGCCGGGCGGGGAAGATCGAAAGCTAGACGCCTATTTCGGCCACGGCTTCGAGACGTGGCGGTGGCCGCGGACGGTGAAGCGGAGGGGCCAGGCGGCGGCCTCACCTGCATAGTCGACGCCGATGCGCGGGCTGGCGATGATCTCCTCCTCCGGCACCGGCTCCCCCTGGGTGATGTAGAGCGGCGGGCGGCCGAGCGGCACACCGTCGAGGTCACGGCCGACCGCCAGGGCCTGGCAAAGCTTGCCGGGACCGCCGGCGAGGTCTCCCGGGCGCGGAGGACGGACCCACCCACGGTTGTCCTGCATCCGCTCCTCCCCCTCGACCGGCTCGCCGGCGCGGAGGAGCACGGCGCTGCCGATGTCCGCCTCCCCGGTGACCGCGTTCAGGCAGAAGTGCATGCCGTAGATGAAGTAGACATAGGCGTGGCCGCCGGGCAGATAGAGGCTCTCGTTGCGCGGCGTGCGCCGGCCCGCCCAGGCGTGGCTGGCCCGGTCCGGGGCACCGAGGTAGGCTTCGGTCTCGACCAGCCGGAGGACCAGCCGTTCTCCTTCGAGCTCACGCACCAGGTAGCACCCCAGGAGGTCACGGGCAACCGCCTCGGCCGGCCGGCGGTAGAAGGAGGCGGGAAGCGGGCGGAAGCGGGCCACGGCGGCGGCACGATATCATCCGGCGGGCACGTCGCTTGCTGCTGAGCTTTTCATCCGAAGAGAACCCGCGAGGACACCGCAATGGCCGCAGAGCCCCTCTCCATCTCCAGGACTCCGGAGCTCCCTCCGCTCTTCGCCGAGATCCCGGAGCCGTTCGCCGATTTCTATGACCCTTCCGCCCCGTGGACGTTGCTGGGAGACCCTCTCGATGCAGTCCTCGGCGGGCTGCCCTCGGACGACATCCAGATCCGCCTCGCACCTGACGTGCACCTCGTCGGAGACCGGATCGTCATCGGCTCGGGGACGCGCATCCATCCGGGCGCGGTGATCGAGGGCCCGGTCTTCATCGGCCGCGACGTGGAGATCCGGCCCGGCTCCTACATCCGGGGCGGCACGTGGATCGGCGACGGCTGCGTGGTCGGAGCGAGCACGGAGATCAAGCGCGGGATCCTTTTTCCGCACGCCAAGGCGCCGCACCTCAACTACGTCGGGGACTCGATCCTCGGCGCGCACGTGAACCTCGGAGCGGGCACAATCCTGTCGAACTTCCGCCACGACGGGAGCGAGGTGCGGATCGTGGTCAATGGCCACTCCATCGGCAGCGGCCGGCGCAAGCTGAGCGCCGTCCTGGGAGATCGAGTCCTGACGGGATGCAACTGCGTGCTCAACCCCGGCGTGGTGGTCGGCCGTGGCACGCAGATCTATCCGGGCGTCCAGCTCCGGTCAGGGATCTATCCCGAGAAGAGCATCGTCAAGCTGCGGCAGGAGATCGAGGTCGTGCCCCTCACGTGATCGGGACCGCGGTCCGCGTGACCGGGACCACGAAGCGCGGAACGCGGACCCCGGTCCCTGGGGCCGGCCTCGCGAACGGCACGGATCTCCCTGGAGTCGCGAGGGCGGCCCTCCCTACACGCGGTTCAGCAGCATCAGCTCGTGCGGGTGCGGGTCGAGGTAGATCTGGTCCCGCAGATACTCGACCTCCAGCCGCCGGACGTGGTGGCGGAGGAGCGTGACCGGCACGATCAGGGGCACGAGGCCGAGCCGGTAGCGCTCGATGGTCTCGCGCAGCTCCTCCCGGTCTCCGCGGTCGACCTTGTCGGACACGAAACCCGCCAGGTGCTGCAGGACGTTGGTATGGCCGCGCCGGGTCGGCGGCCGGCGGAGCACCTCGGTCATTCCCTCCCGATAGACTCGGGCGAGCTCACGGACGTCGCCGTTCTTACCGGATTCACCCAGGAGGCGGCCCAGCCGGCGCATGCCTGCCTGGCTGCGGGACATGAGGAGGAACTTGTGCCGCTCGTGGAAGCGCATCAGGGCCGCGCGCGTCCATCCCACGGCCTCGGCCTGGCGCCAGCACGCATGGACGAAGACGCGGGTGATGAAGTTTTCGCGCAGCGGCGCATCGTGCAGCCGCCCCTCCTCCTCGACCGGCAGGTGCGGGAGGCGGCGCAGGAGGGCGTCGGCGAAGAGCCCGCGGGTCTCCCGCGTTGCCTGCCCTCCTGCGGCGGGATAGAGCTTGACCCGCTCCATGCCGCAGCTCGGCGAGTCCTTCTTCAGGATGTAGCCGTCGAGGCCGGCACGGGCCAGCTCCTCGACCCGGCGCTCGGCGTAGACGCGCATGGCGTCCGTGTGGTCGGCCCCGGTCTCCGGGGCCACCAGATGAATCGAGCTCTCCTCTCCTTTGCCGATCCGCACCAGGCGCATGGCCGGCCGGGGGGTCCCCAGTCCGATCTCGACCTCGGGGCAGACCGGCACCCACTCGACATAGCGGCCGAGAACGTCGGTCAGGAACGGATCGCGCTTGTGCCCTCCGTTGTAGCGCACCTCCTCGCCCAGCAGACAGGCGGAGACGCCGATGCGCAGCGGCGGCGGCACGGTCGAGACCTGGTCGAGCGCAACCATGGCGGGAGTCTAGCCGACCTCCTGGTCGACACTCGCTGCGAGACCCTGATCGTGGTGGGCGAGTCAGCGGGTTAGGGTCCTCTCCAGCAACGGATAGGGGTTCGTGGCCTGGCCGTTCCAGCCGTAGATGCCGTAATGGAGATGGGGCGGCGTGCCTTCGGCGTTGCCGGAGGTGCCGACGTAGCCCAACACCTGCCCGGCCTCCACCCAGTCGCCGACGTCCGGCTCGTCGTACTCCTCCAGGTGGGCGTAGTAGTGGTAGAGGCCGCCGGGGCCGAGGACCGAGACCGTCCGGCCGCCGAGGCGGTTCCAGCCGCGGCGGATGACGAGGCCGTGCGTAGCGCTCAGGACCTGGGTGTGGCGCGGCGCGAAGATGTCGATCCCCTGGTGCGTCCTCCCTTCGCTGCGGGCGGCGCCCCAGGTGTCCACCAGATCCGAGCGGTCGACCCCTTCGACGGGCACGGGGAGGACGGCCGGCATCGGCTCGCGGACCAGCTTCGCGACCCGTACCGCCTGCCGCAGATAGGGCCAGGCCAGCCACCCCAGGATCGCCAGGACCGTGAGGGCCGCGAGCCGGCGGAGGAGCCGCCGCCAGCGGGAATAGAATGACTTGTCCATGCGTCTGTATCGTCAGTCGGCGGCCCCGAGGCACACCAGCATGTCCCCCTCCAACTTGCAATGGCTGTTCCGGATCGCTTTGCTCGCCCTGCTCCTCCTGGGCGCGGCGGCTCCCGGCGAGGTCGGCGAGGTCCGGGTGGAGCTGCGGACCGTGGGCGCCGGGCGGCCCAAGGAAGGAATCGGCCAGGGCCGCGTCGAGGCGCCGCCGGAGCGGGTCTTCCGGGCGATCGCCGACGTGGAGCACTGGCACGAGTTCATGCCGTTCCTGGAAGCCTCGGATGCGCAGCGGCAGAAGGACGGCTCGGTCCTCAGCTCGCAGCGGTTGGACCTGCCGTTTCCCCTCGGCCGGCGGTCGTACCGGGTCCGCTTCCACAGCCGGGTGGAGCGGACTGCCGAGGGTACCATCTGGCGCGCCGACTGGGCCTATGTGCCGGGCTCCGGGAACCTCCGCGACCACCGCGGCTCGTGGACCCTCGTCGCCGCTGGACCGGGCGCGACGCTCGCCACCTGCCGCCTCTACACCGACCCCGGAGGGATGGCCCCGGCCGGAGCCATGGACCGCGCGACCGGAAAGTCCCTTGCCTGGATCTTCGACGGCCTGCGCCAGCACGTCCGCCGGTCGCGCTACGACGGCCCCGCGCCTGGGCTATAATTCCGTAGCCCTGTTCGTCAATTTCGGTTTCCTGGAGACGAGTTGTATATGCCCCGTAAAGATGTCCTGGCGCTCGAAGCCCATCTCGGATCCGAGCTGCATCGCCGCTCGACAGAGCTGACCCGTGCCTGGCTGGACCGGCTGCTCGAACGCCTCGACGTCCATCCGCGCAGGGTCTTTCCGTCGGACGCCCTGCTCAACCACATCCCCGAGGTGCTGAAGGCGGTCTCCGATTACCTCTGCTCGGGCGGAGAGCTCGAGGCACAGCACATGGTGCGGCGCGAGTTCGAGCCAACCTGGCGCGCCTGCGCCGCGAGCAGGGGTACGACATCGACGAGATCCTGGCCGAATTCGAGATCCTCGGGGAGATCCTCTACAACGCGCTGCGCGAGGAGGCGCAGAGCTTCGGCCGCGATGTCCCGGCCGACTATGCGATCGAGGTAGCCGAACGGCTCTACCGCGCCCTGATGGCGATCACCGACGATCACCGCCACCACCTTCCGCGAGGAGGGATTCCGCGACCGGCGGGAGCGGGCGCGCCTGCTCGGCAGCTTCGGCCGCGATCTCGCCCACGAGCTGCGCAACCGCCTGCACACCGCCGAAGCGGCCCTGTACCTGCTGGAGCAGGACGGCCCCGGGCTCGAAGGCGCACGGCGGGATAAGACGCTCAAGATCCTGCGCAACACCCTGCAGCGTATCAAGGGGGTGGCCGACGACGTGCACGCGCTGGCCATCGCACAGGGGAGCGAGGAGAGCGCCCAGGGACGCCGGCTCGCGCTACGGGCGCATCGTGGAGGAGACCGTCTCCGAGGTGCGCGGCCTGGCCGAGGAAAAGGGGGTCCGCCTCGAAGCCCAGGACACCGTCCCCGACGTGCAGGTCGACGCCACCCGGGTCGAGCTGGCGCTGATCAACCTCATCGGCAACGCCGTCAAGTACTCCGACCCCGCCAAGGACAACCGCTGGGTGCGCGTCAACGTGCAACGCGACGACGAAGGCTACTGGCGTATCTCGGTGTCCGACAACGGCGTCGGCATCGCTCCGGAGATGCAGTCCCGGGTCTTCGACCAGTTCGTGCGCGCCCACCCCGAGGTGGCCGAGGGCACCGGCCTCGGGCTCGCCATCGCCCGCGAGGCCGTCGAGCAGATGGGCGGCCAAATCTGGCTGGAGAGCGAGGAGGGGAAGGGCACGACCTTCTACTTCACCGTCCTCGACCCTCCAGAAGCCCGGGAGTAGGGCCTCCCGAGGCGGCCGGTTTCAGCGACGACCAACAGTACGGCGGGCAAGCGCTTTTCGAAATAACTCAAAGTCTTCTCAACCTGACGAAACCACTTGAACAAAAGTTCCAATTCCGTATCTAATAGGGAGAGACACGAACAGAGGAGGGCGCCAGGCAGCGGATTTCAGGTCCAGGGAGGGGGCCTTAAAGCTCTCGGAGCAACCTGCTTGCGACCGAGTGTCTCACTGGACAGGCTGGTGCGCACCCTGTTTATTACAGGAACTGCGGTAGAATCCAAAGGAGAGGGACGTGAAGAGACCATCTGGCAAGAAGTCTGTTCTCGTCGTAGTGTTACTGGCAACCTTCGCTGCAGTCGCTCCTGTCGTCTATGCAATTTGCTTTTCCGGGGTTACAGTATATTGGGAGGATGGTTCGAGCACCGACTGCCGTAACTTCTGTACCTTCAGCGGTGGCTGGCTATGCGAGACCTAGGATCGAGAAGGGTGGCCCTCCTGATGGGAGCGGCCGTGTTTGTGTTTCTGTTCCTGGGAAGTGGCCTTGCGAAGGGCGAGAATCAGGGCAAAGTACGTACCGCTCCCCTGATCCCCTCCGAAGTCCCTCTGCCTGACTCCTGGAAGACGCCACGCTTTCTCCAGGCGGACGGCAAAGGCAACCTCTTCCTGCTGCGGGGGGATACGCTCGATGTCTACCCCATCGACCGAGGAGTCATCGGCAAGCCGCGACGGCTCGAGGCAGGTATCACCGCCCGGTGAAAAGATCGCCAGCGCCGCCTTGAGCCGGGACGGCAGGCTATGGGCCCTTGCGGCCGCAAACCGGGTCATCTGCGTTCAGGATGGCAAGTTGCAGAGCACGCCCGACATCGGATGGCTGGTGACATCGGTGGCGGTGCTGCGGGACACTCCGGCGGCCGGGATCCTGCCGATGAGCATCGGCCGCAAGGCCTCCCTGGGACGCCCCCCCGTGCCTCCCCTTGTGCTGAGGCTCGGAAACCGATTGTGGGAGACCTACATCCCGGGCGTGGCGCCGAAGCGCGCCCAGGATCGGGACCCGATCAACGCACTCTTCGCAGACCACACCCTCAAGCTGCTGGGGGACGAGAGAGGGAGGATGTGGGTCGCCTACCCCTACACAGGGCGGTTGCGCCGCTTCACGCCGGCCAGCAGGATGGACACCGAGATCGTGCTCGGCACCGGCGCGGCCCGGCACCGTGGTGACGAGGCGGAGCTGAAGAAGAGCTTCGTCGCGAGCCTGCAGAAACAGGGCTATCGAAACCCCGGTGCCCATGCCGGCGTATTTACAGCTCAATTGGGGATCCGGGGCTGGACTCTCGGTCCGGATGGAGTGTTGTATATGCTCCTGGGCCCATCGCTGACGGGCAGCGGAACGGCTCTGGGTCGGTACAATCCGGTGACCGGCACGGTTGAAACAATTGCCGTACAGTTGTCACCTGCAGGTGAGGTCAGCATGGCGGCCGGCCGCGATGGGCTCTACTTGGCTGCAGCCGATGGCGCGGTCGAGGTATGGAAGCTCGGCTGGGGTACTCTGGAAGCGGCAGTCTGGGAGGAGTTCACGGATTCGAAAGTTGGGGGGCAGACCCGCTCCGCCCGGCTGAGCGTCCGGTAGACCCCTGACGTGACAAAGCCTTGCAGGGAGGATTCGATGATGCTGCTCAAGAAGGCCAGACTGCTGATGTTCGGTCTTCGGAATCCCTCGCCGTTCCGCTTCTACCTGTCCTTTGCGGCTTTACTGCTGGTACCGCTCGGCTCGCTATGGATGACCACTCCGAGGGAGAGCCCAGCTCCACCGCCGGCCTTCCAAGCCGAAGCCGTGCCCCGGCAGGTCACGATCAGCGCCCGGGATCGGAGGGTCGAGGAGATCCTCCACTCTTTCGCCGACCAAATCGGTGCCCGCCTAGTGCTTGAGGGCGACTTCCAGGGCAGGATGTCGATCGAAGCAAGAGAGTCGGATCTCGACGAGGTCATGGAGAACCTCTGCACCGCCTTGGAATGTCAGTGGCTTATCCTGGATAAGCCCACCCCCAGCCTCGTCGTGAGCCGGCTCTGAGCCGCGGCTTCGACTCCCTCCACAGACCCGGGCCGCTCCTCGGCAGCGGAGTGGCCCGGTTGCTTCTTTCGTCCGTGTGTTAGACTTTAGACGCAGTCTAACCCCCTATCCGATTCACTTGAGAAGGTCTGAAGCCGAGATGGACGGCTCGCATTGATCCGCAACGGCGTCCTTCAAGCTGTAAGGAAAAAGCTATGGAAATACTCCCCCAGTTCACCAATATCTCCAAACCGCTCGGCTTGGCCGGCCTTGCCCTTGCAGTGCTGTTCTTTCTGTTCCGGCGGATCTTGAAGCTCGGCATCTTCCCCAAGCTTGCAAGAGAGCACAATCGTGATGTTCTCCTTCGCATCATCAACTATCTATTTGTTTTAGCACTAGTTGCAATGGTGCTTGGTTTTGCGGTCCATTTTTTCACTCCCCAGGTAGACCTCCCGGTCTCTGACGAAATAGCGAGGCGCAAGGTGACCATACGTGCCCATGGCGAGGACCTGAGCCAGGGCGCGGACCTGAGAGAGGTTCTGATGAGCTTCGCCAATCAGGTGGGGGTCAGACCGGCCCTGCACCGGGATGTGAAGGGTACAATCCATCTACAGGTCGACAACAGCGAGTTGCGGGATGTCATGGGGGAGATTTGCCGCATCAAGAACTGCACCTGGAAGATCCAGGAGGGTAACCCTCCCGCTCTCCTCGTGCTTCCGAACGACGCTCCGGTCCGGCCTTGAAGACCCTGGGCTGATGAAGGCCACAGGCGAGGTTCTGAAGCAGGGCCATGTCGGGGTGGACATGTACCAGCGGTTATTGACGGCGGCCCCTCTCCGCCGTGCCGAGGGAGAGGGGGTCTCCGCCTACTCCGGCACGTCCGCCCAGCTCGTCGGGTGCGACATGCCGACCAGCACCTTGCGCTCGCCCTTGAAGGGGGCGCGGCCGTGGGCGACCATCATGTTGTCCAGCATCAGGAGGTCGCCCTCCTGCCAGGGGAAGCTGATGGTCTCGGCGTGGTAGCAGGCGCGCAGGTGGTCGAGCACCTCCGGCTCGATCGGCGTGCCGTCGCCGTAGTAGGTGTTGGCCGGCAGGTCCTCTTCCCCGAACTCTTCCAGCAGGGCCTCGCGGATCGCCGGCGTCAGCGTGCTGACGTGGAAGAAGGTGGCATGGTTGAACCAGCACATCTCCTGCGTCTGCGGGTGCTGAGCGACCGCGTTGCGGACGGCGCGGGTGCGGAGCTGGTCGCCCGGCTTCCATTCGAAGTCGATGCCGCTCCTGCGGCAATGCGCCTCGACCTGGGCCTTGTCGTCGGTCTGGAAGACCTCGCGCCAGGGGAGACCGAAGCCGCTGCCGTAGTTGCGGACGACCATCCACTTCTTCGCGACGAAGCGGTCGCGGACCTCGGAGTCGACCCGCTGATAAATCTTGCGGACGTCCGCGATGGGGGTCGCTCCGCCTTCCTGGGCCGCCTTGGCGCAGTAGAAGAAGATCCGCCGCGGCCAGGCCGCCTGGTAGGAGTTCTCGTTGTGCAGGAAGATCGGCTGGTCCGGCGGATAGTCGGTCGAGGTGTAGATCCGGCCGCTCACCGCGTGGCGCGGCGAGGAGCGCTCCTTGTACTCCAGCAGCTCGCCGGAGATCGCCCGCACGACGTGCTCGAACTCCTCCACCCGGGGAACGTCGAAGCCGCGGAAGAGGATGCCGCCGTGCTTTTCGAGCTCGCGCGTGAGCCGTTCCCGGTTGTTCTCGGCCCAGCTCTCCAGGCTCACGCCCGGCAATCCGGGCTGGATCACCAGGGGCAGCCCGGTTTCGTTCATCGGCTCCTGACGGGTGAGGTCCTCCTGCGACAGGCTGACGGCCCGGCGCGCCGGAATGCCCAGTTTTTTCAGAGTGGGGCGCTCGGTCTCGGTAGTCATGGTCTTCGCCTCCGTTCTCAGAGAGGGGCGGTCGCGAGGAAGGCCCCGGTCTCTCGATCGATTCTGTCAAATTCTGCGGCTTCCTGGTCCTCCAGGGGAATCCCGTGGACTCGCCGCTCGGCGGCCGTCGCGCTCTCGGGGTCTCCCGGCACAAAAACCCGCTCGCCCTCCACGGCCGGCTGCTGGCGCACGAGGGCAGTGAGACGGCTCAGACCGGAGCAAAAGACCGCGGGGTCCTGGAAGGCCGCCACGTCCAGAGCCAGGAAGAGGTGGGCCACCTGCCGCGGCTCGTCGAACGGCTCGGCGTAGAGGTGCGACAGCTCATGGTCGAGCGGCATGCCGGCGAGCAGGGCGCAGAGGATCTCGACCGCCATCCCCAGGCAGTGCCCCTTGTGCCCGCTCCCGGCGCCGAGCGGCTGGAGGGCCGCGATCTCGGCACTCTCGGAAGGACCGCCGCCGGCCGCGTCCTCGCCCGCGCCGGTGAGCGCCCAGCCGGGCTCCAGGGGGATCCCGGACGATTGGTGGTGCTTCACCTTTGAATAAGAGACCTGGCTGGTGGCGAAGTCGGCGCAGAAGAGGTCGTCCCCCTCTCCGCGCACGGCGATCGAGACCGGATTGGTCCCGAAGAACGGGCGCAGGCCGTGGAACGGGGCGACCAGGGCGTCGCTGTTGGTGAAGGCGAGCCCGACGGCGCCCTGGCGGGCCATCTCGAGCGTGTAGACGGACGCGGCGCCGAAGTGGTTCGAGCACCGCACGGACACGGCGCCCACCCCATTCTCCCGCGCCAGCCGGACCGCCTCGGCGCAGGCGGCGCGGCCCGCCACCAGGCCCAGGGCATGCCCGGCGTCGAGCAGGCGCGCGGCCCGTCGCTCCCCGGTCGCGGACGCCAGGAAGGCGAGCTCCGGCCGGGCGCGCGCCCGGCCGCCGTCGAGCTCGGCGAGATAGGTCGGGAACAGCCGGACCCCATGGGTGTCGATGCCGCGCGAGCGAGGTCTCCAGCAGGCCGTCCACCACCCAGCCGGCATGCTCCTCCGAGAGCCCGCGCCGGAGCAGGGCCGCGCGCATGACGCGGTCCAGGACGGCGGCAGGAACGGTCTTCACGCGGTGTTCTCCATCGGCTCCATCGGCTCCACCGGCCTCATCGCCATGCCCTGGACGAAGCGCGCGAAGCGCTGGATACCGTCCTCGATCTGCTCGCCGGTGACGTAGCTGAACGAGAGCCGGACCTGCCGCTCCCGGCCAGCGGCGAGCGCGAAAAAGGTCATCGGGCAGACGATCACGCCGTAGTCGCGGGCGCAGGCCTGGAGGCACTCCTCGTCGAAGGCGAACGGCAGGTCGACGGTGAGGAAGAAGCCGCCGGCGGGGCGGTTCCAGCGCACCCCGTCGAGGCCGCCGAGGTGCTCCTCCAGGCAGGCGAGCATGCGGTCCCGGTTGGCGCGGTAGAAGGGGATCTTGGTCCGTACCAGGCCGCGCAGCGAGCCCCCGTTCTCCAGCAGCAGGGCGCCGACCACGGCCTGGACCACCGGCGAGGTGGTGACCGTGGTCAGGCTCTTGACCTTGGACAGCTCGGCGGCGAGCGACGTCCGCGCGCCCGAGGCGGAGACGACCTCCTGGCCGGCCACGAGATAGCCGGCCCGCAGGCCCGGATAGAGGGTCTTCGAGAAACTGCCCAGGTAGACGACCACGCCGTGCTCGTCCAGCGACTTGAGCGTAGGCAGCGGGTCGACGTCGTAGGAGAACATGCCGTAGGGATTGTCCTCGAACAGAAGGACGCCGCGGTCGCGGAGGACCGCGAGAAGGGTGCGGCGGGCCGCGAGCGGCATCTGCGTGCCGAGCGGGTTGTTGAAATCGGGGATGTCGTAGAGCGCCCGCGGCCGGCGCCCCGAGCGGCGCACCTCGTCGATGGCCGCGGCGACCGTCCGCGGGTCGAGCCCCTCCTCCCCGGTGGGGACCGGGACCACGGGGATGCCGGCGATCGCCGCCAGGCCGGTGATGCCGATGTAGGTCGGATCGCTCGCCAGCAGGACGTCACCCGTCTCGAACAGCCCGAGCAGCAGGACGACCATCGCTTCCTGGCAGCCGTGGGTGACGACGATGGAGTCGGGACGAGCGTGGATACCCTCGTCGAGCTCGAGCTGCCGGGAGATCAGCTCGTTGATGATGCCGTTGGTCTTGTTGTACTGCCCGAGGTCGTTCCACACCGCCAGAGGAGGCCAGCCGGTGTCCTTCGCGCGCCAGGCGACGAAGGCCGGGGTCTTGGCCAGGCTGTGCTCGACGTCGAAATGGCGCTCCGCCGGCCGCCCCGGGGCGAAGGAGACCGCCCCGGGGTAGCGCAGCACCACCTCGTTCAAGAAGTTCATCACCGCGAGCAGAGGCTCGCCGAAGCAGCTCTTGAGCTCGACGTTCATGAATTCAGTAGGAGTCCTTCGCCTCGAGCTGCTCGAAGAGGTTCTTGACGCTCTCGTCCGAGAAGTCGCCGCCCAGCCGCTCGATGAACTCGTACATCATGCCCGAGCCCTGGTCGCGATGGGTGAAGATCTGCCGCAGGCCGGGGCTGCTGATGATGTTGGTGTCGAACTCGAGGCCGGAGGCCCGGAGGTCGTCGACCATGGCGGGCAGGTCCTCGATGCCGAACGCGATGTGCTGGACGCCGGCGCCGTAGTGCTCGACGAACTTGGAGACCTGCGATTCGGGCGACGTGCCCTGGAGCAGGACCACGGTGACGGGCCCGGCCTTCATGACGGCCGAGACCATGGCGGTGACCTTCCCTTCGGTCCGGCGGCGCTCGTGGAGCTGGAAGCCGAGGACCTTGCTGTAGAAATCGATCGACTGTTCGAGGTCGTGCACCGCGATGGCGATGTGGTCGATGCTCTTGGCATATTTCGCCAGCAGCGTCGTGGAATCTGCGTTGCTCATGAAAGCTCTCCTCTCAAGAACGACTCATGGGTTCGGGCCGTGCCCCCGCCTCTTCTGGGAGTGGGGCTGACGCGGACTATAAGTGCCGCGAGCCCGCAAATGTGCGCCCTTCGTCCGGGCGCCACAGTTAAAGGTGCGGCTCGGAGTCCCGGATGAGACCAGGATGAGCCCAAAATACCCCCTGGTGCGACGCGGCCCGTCTGTGCGACACTTTTCCCGTTCGCGATGTAGTGGAGTATGGAGGACGAAGCTGATGGAACCTCGCCTGTGGGTCCGGCTCGTGCTGGCGGCCCTCTCCCTCGCAGCCCTGCCCCTGAGCCTGGAGGCCGCGCCGGTCCCGCGCCCCCTCAGCTTTTCGCACGACGTCCTTTCCGACGACGCGATCGACCAGCGGTTCCTGCGCTTCGTCGACGTCGACTCCCTGCGGTTCGAGGACGACCTGAACGCGCGGGAGATCGGTCCTCAGCGCGTCCCGTACCGGGTGGCCGAGCCGGTGGCGGTGAGCCTCTCCCCGGCCGAGGACGGTACCCGGGAGGCCCTGCCCGACGGCGGGACCCTGTGGCGGCTGCGTGTCACCTCCCACGGCGCCGTCTTCCTGAGCTTCCTCCTCGAGGACGTCGCGCTGCCGCCCGGCGCCGAGCTGCGCTTCTACTCGGTCGACCGCGAATGGCAGGAAGGGCCGTACACCGACCGGATCAACAACCCCGAGCGTGTCTTCGGCAGCCCGGCCCTGCCCGGCGACTCGGCCGTGATCGAGCTCTACACCCCGGTCCGGGCTCCCTGGGAGCCGGCCTTCGTCGTCCGCTCGGTCTCGCACGGCTACCGCGACTTCAACGACTTCGAGCGGGTGCCGTTCCGCGACGGCCTGCGGACCGCCTTGGAGGCCTTCCGCAGCGGCGTGTCGATCAAGGCCTCGGGCGCCTGCGAGGTGAACGTCAACTGCTCCGACGGCAGCGCCTGGCAGGCCGACAAACGGGCGGTCGCCCGGACCTACGACGGCCGGTTCCTGTGCACCGGGAGCCTGATCAACAACGGCCGGCAGGATTGCAAGCCCTACTTCCTGACCGCCGCCCACTGTGTGAGCCGCAGCAAGACCGCGGCCGCCCTGACCTTCTATTGGAATTACGAGAAGCTCCACCTGCGCCGGCAGCACCGGGCCGCTCAACCAGACCTCCAGCGGCTCTGCCCTGCGCGCCACCAACGCAGGCTCGGACTTCACCCTGCTCGAGCTCAACGCCCGGCCCAACGCCGCCTACAACGTCTACTACGCCGGCTTCAACCGCTCCGCGTCCGCCCCGTCGAAAGGCGTCGCCATCCACCACCCCGCGGGCGACATCAAGAAGATCAGCTTCGAAGACGACCTGGTGGCCGACGGCGGCAACTACAACGGCGGCTGGGGCGGCGACCATTGGCGGATCCTCGGCTGGGACACCGGCACCACCGAGGGCGGCTCCTCGGGCTGCCCGCTGTTCAACTCGAGCCACCAGATCGTCGGCCAGCTCCACGGCGGCACGGCCGACTGCAGCGGCGGCTGGGACGAGTTCGGCAAGCTCTCCTCCTCGTGGTCCGCCGGCCTCTCGACCTGGCTCGACCCGAACAACGCCGGGCTCGTCTCCCTGGGCGGCAAGGAGAGCAGCACCTGCAGCGGCGGTACCTGCGCGCCCGCCGGAGCCGCCTGCACCAGCAACGCCCAGTGCTGCTCCCGGAGCTGCGCGAAGAAGGCCAGGACCTGCCGGTAACCGCCAGCCCTGCCGCCCCGCGGCTGCGGGCCGTCCTCCTGGGCGCCAGCAACCTGCAGGTCACCCTCCCCGCAGTTGTGGAGCACCTGCGCCGCGCCGCGGCCGGCCCCGTCGAGGTGCTCGCCGCGTGCGGCCACGGCCGCTCCTACGGAACATGGAGCCGGTATCTCTTCGTCCGCCGGCTGCCGGGGATCGCGGCCTGCGGCCTCTGGACCGCGCTGGCTGGCCGCCCTCCGCTGCCAACCGTGGCGCTGCTGACCGACGTGGGCAACGACCTCGCCTACGGCGAGACACCCGAGACCGTCGCCCGGTGGATCGAAGGCTGCCTCGAGAGCTTGGGACAGCTCGGGGCCGACACGATCTGCACCCTTCTCCCGCTCGCCAGCCTTGAGAACATGTCGCGCCTGCGCTACTATGCTGCAAGAACAATCTTGTTCCCTGGTCGCGGGGTCTCGTGGCAGACGCTCATGGCACGGGCCCGGGAGCTGGACGGTCGTCTTCGGGCTTTGGCCCGGGTGCGTGGCACCTGCCTGATCGAGCCGGAGGCTGCCTGGTACGGGATCGATCCCATCCACTTCCGCAGAGGCAAGCGGCGGGAGGTCTGGGACCGCATCCTGTCCGCATGGCCGCTGGACCATCCGGCCGGCGAGCCGTCCCGCCCGTCTCGCCATACTCTGCGCGGCCTGTCGAGCCTCCGGGCCGAGGAGGTACGCCTCTTCGGGGTCCGGCGGTGGAACCCTCAACCGGCTGTGTCGCTTGCGGATGGAACGACCGTTGCGCTGTATTAGACGTTACGCCCTGCGCTCCCTGGCCCTGATCTCCCTCACCTTCGCGGTCCTGGTCGCGGTCAGCGCCGAAGTCCGCTTCGTCCTGCGCGCCACCTTGGAAGAGGGGCGGATCCTGTGGAGGCGCCGTCCCATCGCGGAGATGATCGCGGACCCGGGCACGCCGCCGGAGCTCCGCGCCCAGCTCGAGCTGGTCCGCGAAGCGCGGACCTTCGCCGCCCGGCGGCTGGGCCTCGCCGCGGGAAAGACCTACACCACCTTCTCGGACGTTGGGGACGGCACGCTGCTCCACGTGCTCTCGGCGAGCCCGCGCGATCGTCTGGTGCCCTACCGCTGGCGCTACCCGGTCGTGGGCGCGGTCCCCTACAAGGGCTTCTTCGACGAGGCGGCGGCGCGGGCCGAGCAACGGCGCCTGGAACGGCTCGGCTACGACACCTATCTCCGGCCCGCCGGGGCGTTCTCGACCCTCGGCTGGTTCAACGACCCGCTGCTCTCGACGGCCCTGGACGGCGACCCGGCGGAGCTCGTGGTCACGGTCATCCACGAGATCGCCCACAACACGCTGTGGGTGCCGGGGGACGTGCGCTTCAACGAGAGCTACGCCAACTTCGTGGGCTACCGCGGCGCCGAGCTCTTCTTCGCCGGCCGCGGCGACCGCGCGACCGCCGCGCGCTGCGCCGCCATGTGGGAGGACGAGAAGCTCCTGGGGCGCTTCTGGACCGGCCTCGAAGGCGAGCTCGGGGCGCTCTACGCCTCCCGTCTCCCCGGCCGGGCCGTGCTGTCCCGCCGGGAGCAGGTCTTCGCGCGGGCCCGCGCCTTCCTGGCTGGCCCGCTCCACGCGCGGCTGCGGGTCTACTCGGGAGCGAGGCTCGGCCGCCGCCCGCTGAACAACGCCCGCCTGATCGCCAACCGCATCTACATGACCGGTCTCGAGGACTTCGACCAGATCTACGAGATCACCGAGGGCGACCTGCGCCGCGGCATCCGGACCATCGCCCTGACTGTACGGCGTCACCCGTCCCTCCGCCCGCTGGAGGCCATCGCCCTGGTGGTCCGCACCAGCCGCCCCCTCGCCGTGCCCGTCCGCCGGGAGGTCTCCCTGCCGCCCGCCGCGCTCCCCGCGGGAGGGTGACAGCCCTGAAAGGGCTCGGGCATAAAGCCTGGCGCTTCAGCGCCAGGTCAAGGGGCTATATTCCCATGGAAGCCCCGAAGGGGCGCAGGCATTCTCTCTTACAACTGCCACCGCGCTACGGCAGCGCGGTGACCAGGGTAGAAATTCCGAGATAGGATTCTCTCGCGGGCGCTTGAAAGGCGAGCATGCCTGCGCCCCTACGGGGCTTGAGGTGTTGTGGGGGCGCCAACCTGGCGCTGAAGCGCCAGGCTTTATGCCCCGGCCCCTTCAGGGCCTCCAAACCCGACCAGGGAGCTGAGGAGATCAGACCGATGCTGCGAGACACCGTGAAGGGATGGACCCGGCAGTGGCTCGAAGAGGGAAGAAGGGAAGGCCGGCAAGAGGGTCGCCAGGAAGGCGAGGCCCGGCTACTCCTGCGGCAGATCGAGCGCAAGTTCGGCGAGCTTGGCGAGCGCAATCGGGAACGCATCCGGCTAGCCGATGCGGAGCAGTTGCTCGAATGGGGGGAACGCCTGGTGACGGCCGGCTCGCTCGCCGAGATCTTCAGCGAGTGAAGAAAGTTCGTCCTGTTATGAAAGATTCGGGGTCCGTTTTCCGTCTTTTATAGGGGCGAGGAGGAACTCGCCCATGAACACGAGAGACGACGGTTGGAGCCGGACCGGAGGAACGGTCCTCGATTGGACCCGGCAGTGGCAGGACGAAGGCCGGAGGCAGGGCGGCGCCGAGCTGCTGCTCCGACAGGCGGAACGGAAGTTCGGTCCCCTGGGTGTTCACGACCGGACTCGAATCGAGCTGGCGGCCTCGGAACGGCTGTTCCTATGGGGAGAGCGCCTGATCACCGCCCGCTCGCTGGACGAGGTCTTCCGGTGGTGAGGAGGGCCGCCGCCGCTCAGCGCGCAGGACCGCGATGAGGATCGAGATCCCGCAAGGCAGCGCCTTCTTTGCCGGCCACTTCCCCGGCCATCCGATCCTTCCGGGCGTAGCCCACCTGGCGCTGGTCAGCCAAGCCCTGGGCAAGGAGGCCCGGATCGCCGAGATCGCCAGCCTGCGGCTGCGCAACCCGGTGCGGCCTGGAAATGTCCTCGACCTGAACCTGGACGGCCCGGCAGCGGACGGCACAGTCCGGTTCGATCTCCTGCGGGGAACCGACCGGGTCAGCCAAGGCACGCTCCGGCTTGGTCCCTTGGAGGAGGATGAGCCGGTCCCGCTCGCCGGTCTTCCGGAGATGACGCCGCTCGGAGCCCTGATCCCCCATACCCCACCGGCTCGGCTCGTCCGAGGCATCCTGGAGTGGGATGAGGAAAGCCTCGCCGGCATTGCCGAGATCCCGTCCGCGAGCCCTTTCGTGGAAGAGGGCCGCGCCCCCACCTTCCTGGGCCTGGAAGCCGCGGCCCAGGGAGCGGCCGTCCTGGAAGCCCTCAGCCGGACCGACCAGCCCGGCCCCCGGATCGGCTATCTGGTCGGCCTCCGCGACGCCCGGTTCCCAGCGCCCTGGCTGCCCGTGGACCGTCCCCTGCGCTTCGCCGTCCGGCGCACCGGCAGCGCACCGCCGCTGTCGGTCTATGAGGTGGTCGTCGAGGGTGCGGGGGGGCAGGAGCTGGCGCGCGGCACGATCAGCACGTACCTGGCGGGGTGAGCGAGCTCGATTCGCGCGCCCCGGCGCCCGGAGCCGACGCCGAGCGAAGCCGGCGGCTGGCCGAGGCGCGGGAGGTCTTCTCCCAGGCCGAGCGGAAGATCCGGATGGCCGCCACCCTCTCCGGCGGCGGCTTCCCGGTCGAGGCCCTGCCCGCGTTGCGCGAGGGCGTGGAGCTATCTCTCTGGCGGTCCGGCTGGGCGGCGGACCGCGACATTCCCGGGCTACGCCCGACATTTCGGGGCTACGCGCGACTTTTCAGGACAACGCCGGACTTTTCCGGACTACCACCGACTTTTCCGGACTACACCGGACATTTCAGGGCTACGTCCGACTTTTCCGGACTGTGCCCGATATTTCGGGACTCCGCCGGATTTTTAAGGCCACCGCGCGACTTTTGAGGACTCTTTGCGGGCCGTTCGCCGTGATTCCGAGGCGTCAGCCCTTGCGCGCGGTCTTTTGCCGTTCTCCGCTGGATGCAAGGCCGGCGCGGGAGATTTCCTCGCGAACCACGGCGCGGATCTCTTGCAGGACCTCGGCTGAAAGTGCTACGGGCGAGGCCGCCGCTTCGCGGCGATCAGGAGGCAGCCAGTCGTCGATGCGGCGGGTCACCTCCCAGTTGGGGAGCCCTCGCTCGAGGAGATGGCCGGGGTGGATCTCGAGAACCGCGCAGAGCGGCAGCAGATGGCGGAGCTTCAGGTCCATGCGGCCGTCGAGAAGCCGCGGCAACGTCCCATGGCCAATCTGCAGCGCGTCCTCGATCTGGCGGGGAGAAAGCGGCAGTGCGACCAGAGCCATGCTCAACAGCGCGCGCACCAGATCCAGTCCGTCGTCGTTCCGAGCCATGATGAGCGGACTCTACGCGAGGGCGGCCGGGGGTCGCAAGAGCCCCTCGACAACCGTCAGATGCACTCTTCTTAACCGCCTTCGCTGGCCAAGCATGACGTAGCTCCGACTTTCGCGGCACAAGGCCGCCAGAATGCTTCTCCAAATGCTTGTGGTCTTGACGCAGGTTAGGAAGAGGTGTAGAGTACCGCTAAGTCGAAGAGGATAAGCACCTTGCACACTCAACACCCTGGGACTGGCCGTAGAGTCAACCCGCAGGTTGTGTCGTATTGGCCGGCGAGCAGAGTGCCGGCGAATATGTGAGACAGAGGTTTGGCGGCATAGTGAGTACAGGTGAGAGATGATAGGTAAAGATACCTTGCTCTACCCTGAGGCCGGCGAGGGCTTCCTTGCTGCGTTACAGACGGCAATTCTGTATTCGGACAGAGTGCGCGTCCTCGCGGTACATGACTCTCAATTTATAGAGCGAGAGCAACGAAGTTTTGAAGAGATCGGAACAGAGAGTCCAATCTTTGCTCAGCGGCTCAAAAGATATTTTACAAGTCTTCAGGAAAGCTTCCCAAGTCTCGACCTTCTGGTTCGCGAAGGTCTGGCCATCCCTCTAAGGTTGACTGCGGGAAAGGACTTGGAAGCGATTGATTCGTGGAACCTAGCCTCGATAGATCTAATTTCAAACCTCGATGATAGATACGAACGTAGGTGGCTGAACGTCATGAAGGTTGTTGATCGGGCTTACGATCTGCCTGCTGCGTGTCTTTCAGACCTGGTTACTGTAACTAAGTTTTTAGCTGCGAGAAACAAGAACATTTTGTCATGGCCTCTGGAGAGGCGGGAACGGCTCGCAAACTACCTGTTTTTTCAATACCTCCTTATGCTCTCCATCGTAGCCGAACGGGAGAGTGTTGCTCCATTTTCCTGGCTTCCGAGGTTTCAAGACGCTACCTTTAGAGTTCGCATGCTGTTCGAGGAAGCGCGGCAATTGGAAACCGAGGTTCATGATTATGATCAGTACATAGAGCGTCGACTTTCCGCCATGGTATTGACCAGATACCTACCGCGCGCTGACGACCTACCTTTGGAGGAGTTACTTCGAATCCGCGAAGATCGGTATAGTGAGCTTGAATCCTTTAGAGTGGCTCTTCGTAGTCTCTCTTCTCAGGTTGACCCCGCTACTCCCATAAGAGAGTTGGACGCCGTTTTACGAACGCTCGCTGATTCGGTAATTGATCCAGCCGTTGATGAGCTGCGACGAAGTCTAGTCGCCTCTAGGCTAGAAGCCCTGAAAAGTATCGGCCGTAGCTCCTCCTCACTGGCCTCCGCAGCGTTTTCTGTCTCGATAAGCCTAGCGGCGGGTGCCCCCTTAGATATGGCTGCGGCTTTGGGCAGTATAGGTGGGCTTCTTGGTTGCGTGCTCGATGGGATCGTGGATGAACGTAAGCTTCTCAATAGCAGTCAATGGGGCATACTAGTACGTCTACAGAGAAGGAATCAGCGAAGCAGGAAGCCTAACACGGGCCTTGCAGCGGACGGCTGGCGCCGCCGCTGAAGATCAGGCCCGTTACTGCGACACGATGTCGCTTTATATATGAAGTTGTTCCCCTCTTGGAGGCGGAACCACCCGTACCACCGGGTGAACCTAAGGGCCTGAATAAAGAGCGGCCCTGACAATGTACAGAAGCATGCGAAGGCATGCGGGATGGGAACCGTGAGGAACCTGTCCTCCTGGCAGCCACAAGCCGGGTGATGGCTAGGTAGCGGGTATGGTAAACACATGTGAACCTGTGCAACGACCGTCAATGGCGGCGAGCTAAAGTGGCTGACAAGCTCAGACCAAAAGGTGCGGAAGCCGGAGGTGGATTTAACGGTGCCACCTCGTGGTCAACGGTGCTTCCCGGTCGACAGCGCGAAGACTTCAGAAGCGGAACGTGGTAACCCCGTATCTCTCCCACAGGGGGAAGGCGAACCGTAAGGGGAACTGTTGGAGATGCGGGTTTGGGAGGTCGGAAGAAGCGAACGCCGTCCTGTAATGGGGCAGATACGGGCAACGTCACCCGGCACGAAAGTGAGCAGACGTCCGACTGGTGCCTCTTTGCGAGAGCGTATGGAGAACATCTTAAACGGGGAAAGCAAATGGGAGATGGAGGTGGTTCGACCACCCGTCTGTGCACTCCCTCCTCTGGCTGTGGCCAGAGCTGGTGCCTACTACATGTTAGTATCGCAAATGTTGCCCAGGAGTAGGTAACAGGCAACCGGGTCGAGTAAGATCGGCCTTTGAGGTGCTTGAGCCATATGCGGGGAAACTCGCACGTACGGTTCTTAGAGGGGCTGGGGGGGTCGTGAGACCCCCTGGCCTACTCGGCGCCGGACATCAACGTCCGAGGACAGGTGAGCGACCGATGATCTCGAGGACGAGGGCCCGACCATGAATCCCTGGACTGCGAAGGCGACGATTCTGATTGCCAGCGCGGTGATGATTGCCATTCGCGCCCCGCACGGTCACCGAAGTCGAGGTGTCAAGGTCGTCACGAGCCGCAAAGGGACGATGGAAACGGTCCTCCTGACTCTTGCCTGGCTCGGGTTCTTCGTTCCTCTGATTTGGATCGCGTCGCCAGCGTTCTCGTTCGCGGAGTATCCACTTCGGGCCAGCCCCCTCATTGCCGGGATCGCTTGCCTCGCGGTTGGTCTTTGGTTTTTCCACCGGTCCCACGCTGATCTGGGTTCGAACTGGTCGGTTACCCTCGAGGTGCGAGAACAGCATCGACTGATCACCGATGGCGTCTATTGCAAAGTCCGCCATCCGATGTACATGGCGTTGCTGCTCTACTCGATCGGTCAAGCGCTCGTGATTCCCAATTGGGTGGCAGGTCCGTTGTACTTGATCGCATTCGGCATCCTGTTCGCGTTCCGCGTCCGTGCGGAGGAGAAGATGATGCTCGACCAGTTCGGCGACCAGTACGCGGAGTACACGGCGCGAACGAAGCGGCTTGTTCCGGGCGTTTGGTGATCGCGACATGCCGGCTAACATGCGCATGCACCTGACAGAACCGCGCCGCCCGTGGTAGAACGTTGAGCGGCTTCGGAACGCGCGGTTCTGCAGGTGATGCGCGAACCGTTAGCGTCTACCCAAATCTTCAGCGCCGAGACCGAAGCGGATGCTTCGGGACCCCCTGTCGTGTACCAGGGTGCGTTCGTGGCGGGTCGCAGGCTCCTACACCTACAGCCGCAGGACGGTAATCCTGCGGCCCTCGTGCTCGACTTCGGTCCGCGTACAACGCTCCGGGATGGGCTGGGCGGCAGGCCGGCCGTCGAAGAGGATCAGGGTGCCGGAGTCGAGGCCCAGATGAGCCAGGTATGCCGTGAGTTGCTTGAGGCCCTCGCCGGCGAGGATCGGCTCGAGGATGCGCCGTACCCGCGGTTCGCGCAGGCGGTCGATCAGCGAGTCGAGATGCGTATCCCGGCGCTCGATCAGGCCGCTCGATGGCTTTGAAGGTCGCGCGGTCGATCAGCTCCAGGGCAGGCTATGCCCCTACCCCCACAGCTTCCGGAAACAGAACCACTGATAGCGGCCGGTGGGCGATGGCCGCCTCCAGCTCCGCGGCGAAGCGCTGGACGGCCTGCCCCACGTCGGCGCAGCGGTCGGCGGTGTGGGGCACCTCGATCGGCGGACAGATCGAGCAGCGGTAGCGCAGGCGCCCCTCGCGGAAGACGAAGACCGGGAGGAGCGGGACCCCGGCGGCGCGGGCCAGTGCGGCCGGACCGATCGGCATGCCAAAAGATCGGCCGAAGAGGGATACCTCCGCCGTGCGGCCGCCGGCGCGCGGGCGGTCCCCCTGGAGCGCGACGATCTCCCCTTGGCGCAGCGCGTCCAGGAGGTCCATGCCGAGACAGGGGTCCTCCGCGAAATGGGTCGTATAGAGCTCGCCCGCCGCGCCCCGGATCAGGTCCGCGATGAAGCGCTGGGCCCGCGGATCGGTCTCGGCCTCGCGCACCACATGGATCTTCCGCTGCTCCTGGTGGGCGGGGAGCAGCGAGCCCATCTCCCAGGCGCCGAGGTGCGCGGTCACCAGAAGGAAACCCCGACCTGAAGAGATCAGCGTCTGCCAGCTCTCCAGCCCCTCGGCGCTCACCAGGAAGCGCCGGCGGGTGCTCAGGCGCTCGTAGCGCTCCGAAAGGCACCAGGCGAAGGTCCGCATGGAGCGGAAGATGCGGACCTGCCGCTGCCACCAGCCGCAGGGGCCGAGCACCGCCTCCAGGTTCGCCGCCAGGGCCGCGCGGATGTTACGCAGCGCGACGAAGAAGAAGCTGGTGAAGAGCACGAGGATCGGCCCCATCGCCCAGGAGGGGAGGATGCGCACTCCGAAGCGGTGGATGCGGAACCAGAAGACACCCGTGACGTAGAACGGCCCCAGCAGCCGGCGGATCCAGCCGGCCTCGGGGGCGTGGGGCGGGAGTTGGGCAGCGCTCGCGCGCGGTGCAAGGACTTCCATAACGGTCTCGCGCTTATTTCGCCCTATTTTCTCTCGATCGGGGCCTGCGAAACAATGCCTCCAGCGCCGGGAGCACCAGGAAGGTGGCGAGCAGGCAGGCGGCGACGCCGGCGGCCACCAGCGTCCCGGCGTTCTGGAGCCCGGGGACCCGCGAGCCGCCGAGGCTGCCGAAGCCAACGCCGGTCGTCAGCGTGATCAGGAGCATGGCGAGGCCGGATTCAAGGACGGTGCCGCGGATCCCCTCCTCCGGCCGCAATCGTCCGCCGTGGACCGCATGCACGCCGAGATCGATCCCGGTGCCGAAGAGGACCGGCAGGGTCGAGATCGCCAGGATATCGACCCGCCCGCCGCACGCTCCCCAGAGGCCGAACGTCCAGAGGCAGCCGAGGACCAGGGGGACGCCCGACAGGAGCGAGTCCCGCACCTTGCCGCGGAACGAGACGAGGACCACCAGGGCGACCAGGACGAAGGCGACGCCGCTCGACCGCGCCAGGTCGCCGAGCGCGAGGCCGCGCAGCTCCGCCCCGAGGCGCGGCACGGAGGCGAGGGCCAGGCGCGGCGAGACCTGCTCGAGAGCCTGCGCCAGCTCCTCGGGCGAGGTCTGCGAAGTCTGTCCGAGGGGAACCCGCACGTGGACCGCCACCGCTGCTCCGTCCCCTCCCGTGCGCACCAGCTCGGACATCCAGCGCGGCCACTCGGTGGGCAGCGGCACGCCCGGGTCCTCGCCGCGTCCGAGGGCACGCAAGGTCTCCAGGGCGGGCAGGAACGGATCGATCCTGAAGCCCCCCTCTTTCAGCTCCCGTTCGAGGTCGGCCGCCGTACGCTCCAGCGGGAGCTGCCGCAGCTCGCGCAGCCGTCGTTCACGGCGTTCTCCCTGGACCAGCCAGGCGGTCGGCGTGGTGATCTCGGCCTGCGGTCCGAGGCTGGCTTCGAGGACCGGCACGGCACGCGCCGCCTCGTCGAGCGCCTCGCCGAGGTCCCGGCCGCGGGCCACCACGGTGAAGGTGTCGAGCCCCAGGCCGAATTTCTCGACCAGCAGCCGCTCGGCCCGGGTCGAGGGGTGATCCGCCGGGCGCAGGGAACGCAGGTCGGTATTGAGGCCGAGCCGGCCGAGCCCCCAGATCGAAAGTGCGGAGAGAAGCGCCGCGCCGGCCAGCACCACCATCGGGCGCTTGGCCGCAAGCTCCACGGAGCCCCGCAAGGCCGGGAAGCCGAAGCTCTGCCAGAGACGGGGCTGCCGGAGGGTGCGCGGGAAATGGGGAAAGGCGAGCAGCAGGGCGGCGCCGAGGGTCGCGGTGGTGACCAGGGTCACCAGCACGCCGAGGGTGAGCACCTGGCCCAGCTCGCGCAACGGCCGGAAGTGGGCAAAGATCAGGGCGCCGAGCCCCGCGGCTGTGGTCAGGGCCGACGAGACGATCCCGGGACCCGGATCGCGGAAGGTGCCGAGAAGCGCCTCACCCGCGGCCATGCCTTCCAAACGGAGCTGGCGGTATCGCGCGCCGGCGTGGATGCCGTACTCGACCCCCATCCCGACCAGGGCCGCGGCGAAGCCGACCCCGACGACCGAGATGCTGCCGAGACCCAGGGCCGTGGCCGCCGCGGTCCAGACCAGGCCCGCCGCCACCGCGGCCAGGATCACCAGGGGGATGAACCCGCCGCCGAAGCCGAGAAGGAGCAGGAGCGCCACGCCCACCGCCGAGCTGGTCGCTGTGCGGGTGAGGTCGGTGCGCAGGATCGACTCGTCCTGCGCGGCATAGATGGGGCCGCCCACGGCCTGGAAGTCGAGAGGGATCTCCGACCTCGTCCGCACCGCGGCATAGGCCTTCTCCAGGTCCGCGAGCAGTGCCCGCCCTCCCTCCGGATCGATCTCCGCCCGCGCCGGCGTGAGGATCACCAGGGCCGTATCCCCCTGGCGCGACAGGAAGGCGCCGGTCAGCGGGTCGACAGGGAGCGCGCCGGACGCGGCGCCGAGGAGCCCCTCGGACAGCCCGAGCGGGTCGGCGGCGAAGAACGGGGCCGCCACGCCGCCTCCCGGGCTGCGCAGGGTCTGCCGCATGGAGGCGACCCGGCGCTCGATCGCCTCGGGCGTGAGGCGCGGCTCCAGGTCGGCCCGCCAGCCGTCGCCGAGCAGCAGAGGCATGCGGGGAGCGATGGAGCGCAGGAAGAAACGCTCATCCTCCTCGGTGATCCCCGAGCGGGCTTCGGCCACGTCGGGGCTCCGGGCCATGAGCCCGGCGAGCCGCTCGGCCGCGTCCACCAGCGGCCCCGGGTCGTCCAGATGGGTCCCCGGCGACTGCACGATCACAAAGACCTTCTCGAAGCCACCGAAGGTGCGCAGGAACAGGCGGTAGTCGTCCGCCGCCGGAGAGCCGTCCGGCAACAGGGCGGCCAGGTCGGTCTCGATGCGGAAGCGGGACGCGGGGACGAGCGCCGCGAGCGTGAGCGCCACGGACACAGCCAGGACCAGGCGCGGACGCCGGATCACGAGCGCGGCGAGGCGGGGGGCGAGACCCCTCACCCCCGGCCCCTCTCCCAACCGCCCTCCCCGACCGCCGGGAGAGGGGAGCGAAGTCTCCCCGCGAGCGCTTCTCCGACAGAGGGTCTGCTTCCCCCCTCTCCCGGAGGCTGGGAGGGCGGTTGGGAGAGGGGGGTCAGGGGGGTGAGGGGCCTCACGCCGATGCCCCGGCGTCCACCACCAGGGTCTGGCCGGTGATGGCGGCGGCGCGGTCGGAGAGCAGGAACAGCACGGCGCCGGCGACCGACTCGGGCGTGACCCCTCCGGGCAGGCATTCGCCGGCGCGGAGCCGATCTACGGCGTCCGGCGCGACACCCGCCGTGAGGTCGGTCGGGACGAAGCCCGGGACCACGGCGTTGACCCGCACGCCGCGTTTGCCCACCTCGCGGGCGAGCGAGCGGGTGAGCCCCAGGATGCCCGCCTTGGAGGCTGCATAGGCGGCCTGGCCGGCCACGCCGTGGAGCGCCGACAGGGAAGCGATATTGACGATCACGCCGCGACGCCGGACGATCATGCCGCGCAGCACCGCCCGGCAGCAGCGGAAGAGCCCGCCGAGGTTGGTGTCCACGACCTCGTCCCAGAGCTCATCGGGAGTCATCGCCAGCAACGCCTCACGGCGGATGCCGGCGTTGTTGATCAGCC
>CAWJGT010000012.1:0-132808 GCA_963842525.1 uncultured Holophagales bacterium | reverse complement strand
GCTCCGAAAACGAAACCAGTTCCGTTTTTTCCACAGGGAAAAGGCCCGCCGGGATTGGGTTTTCCTCGATTTTGAGGGGGCGAAAAGGCTGATTCGAGGGGTGGGCGGAGGCCGAGGCCCCTTGCAGGGGCCGGAGGGGGATGGGAGGGGCGGGGTGGTCGAATAAACCCGGCAGGTTGGCGGAGCGCTTCGAAGGCATGGCTCCATTGGCCTGCGGAGTCAATCTGCCGGACCTTGTTGCGGGGGAGGCCCGGGTAGGTGCCCGCCCCTGGTTAACATAGTGCTTCATTATGTTAAGGCGGAGCCCGTAGGCGGGGAGTGGCGCAGGGCGTTCGTCCGATAATGCAGTTCTTATCGGACGAACGCCCGTGCGGGGAGGGGGAGCCGCCCCCGCCGGAGCCAGGGGCGGGCAGCTCCCGGGCCGGAGGGTGGGGGAAATCAAAATGGGTGGGCGGAACGGGGATTGGGTGGGCGCCCGGAGGATCGACGGCTGGCTTTCCACAACCTCAGGCTCCGGAGCGGCCACCCGGCCTTGTTGAAACACGGCTGCCATCACCACGAAAAATATGCCGGAGAGAGGACGGTGGGACGCTGCCTTCGCCGCGGCGGTGCCCGGCGCGCGGGGCGGCGGGCTTTGCGCCAGCGCCTTCGTGGGGGCGCGCCTTCGCGGCAGCTCCGAGGACGCGGGCGGGCGAGGGGAGGTTGCCAACGCCACGGCTGGATGGACCTCGCGCGGGTGGCGGGACGCTGCCTTCGCCGCGGCGGCTGCCCGGCGCGCGGGGTGGTGGGTTTTGCGCCAGCGCCTTTGTGGGGGCGCGCCATCACGACAGCTCCGCATGGAGACAGGTTGCCCGCTCCCACCTGCAGAGGGGAGCATCGAGCGGGTGGGAGCAGGTTGCGGAGCGCTAGCGGAGTCAAGCTGCGAGGGCGGGGGGGAAATCGAAATGGGCGGGTGGCCGGGGAATGGGTGGGCGCGCCGGAGGACCGGAGGACGGCAGTTCACGGCCGCAGGCTCTGGCGCGGCCACCCGGCCTTGTGGGCTGAGGTCCCTTGAGGGGCCGGAGGGGGACGGGTGGGGCGGGGTGATCGAAGTAAACCCGGCAGGTTGGCGCAGCGGTCTTCGAAGGCATGGCTTCAGCGGCCAGCGGAGCCAATCTGCCGGACCTTGCTTGATGGGTGGAGCGGGTCGCGCACTGTGCTCGTGAGTGGTCGGCCTGGGTGGTGGTCACGTGCACTGTGCCGATCCCGCGCGCGGGGGAGATCAAAATGGGCGGGCGGCCGGGGAATGGGTGGGCGCGCCGGAGGACCGGAGGACGGCAGTTCACGGCCGCAGGCTCCGGGGCGGCCACCCGGCCTTTTCAAAAGACGGCCGCCGTCACCGCCCGCCGATGGAACTCGCGCGGGTGGAGCGGGTCGCGCACTGTGCTCGTGAGTGGTCGGCCGGGGTGGTGGTCACGTGCACTGTGCCGATCCCGCGCGCGGGGGAAATCAAAATGGGGTGGGCGGCCGGGGAATGGGTGGGCGCGCCGGAGGACCGGAGGCCGGCTTTTCACGGCTGCAGGCTCTGGCGCGGCCACCCGGCCTTTTTAAAAGACGGCCGCCGTCCCCACCCGCGGTGGAGGCTGCGGGGGTGGAGCGGGTCGCGCACTGTGCACGTGAGTGGTGGGCCGGGGTGGTGGTCACGTGCACTGTGCCGATCCCGCGCGTGGGGGAAATCAAAATGGGGTGGGCGGCCGGGGATTGGGTGGGCGCGCCGGAGGACCGGAGGACGGCTTTTCACGGCCGCAGGCTTCGGGGCGGCCACCCGGCCTTTTCAAAAGACGGCCGCCGTCACCGCCCCGGATGGAGCTCGCGGGGGTGGAGCGGGTCGCGCACTGTGCTCGTGAGTGGGCGGGCGGGGTGGTGGTCACGTGCACTGTGCCGGTCCCGCGCGCGGGGGAAATCAAAATGGGGTGGGCGGCCGGGGATTGGGTGGGCGCGCCGGAGGACCGGAGGCCGGCTTTTCACGGCTGCAGGCTCCGGCGTGGCCACCCGGCCTTTTTAAAAGACGGCCGCCGTCCCCACTCGCAGATGGAGCTCGCGGGGGTGGAGCGGGTCGCGCACTGTGCACGTGAGTGGTCGGCCTGGGTGGTGGTCACGTGCACTGTGCCGATCCCGCGCGCGGGGGAAATCAAAATGGGGTGGGCGGCCGGGGATTGGGTGGGCGCGCCGGAGGACCGGAGGACGGCATTTCACGGCCGCAGGCCCTCTCCATCAAATGGGCGGGCGGGTGTGGAATCGGGGTGGGCGTCCTGGAGGACCGGAGGCCAGCTGTTCACGGCCGCAGGCTCCAGGACAGACACCCCGGCCTTACAGGATGGAGGCTCCGTCGGCGAAGAGGCTGAGCGCAGAGAGGGCGGGAGCAGGTTGCGGAGCGCCCCGCGCGGAGTCAAGCTGCGGGGCGGAAAGCTGAAGGGGCCACGATGGCTCTACCGCCGATGGGGCGAGTACGCCCCCGCACGGAGCTGCATCGGCGGGGCACGGCGGCTCGCAGGCCCTCTCCATCAAATGGGCGGGCGGGTGTGGAATCGGGGTGGGCGTCCTGGAGGACCGGAGGCCAGCTGTTCACGGCCGCAGGCTCCAGGACGGACACCCCGGCCTTACAGGATGGAGGCTCCGTCGGCGAAGAGGCTGAGCGCAGAGAGGGCGGGAGCAGGTTGCGGAGCGCCCCGCGCGGAGTCAAGCTGCGGGGCGGAAAGCTGAAGGGGCCACGATGGCTCTACCGCCGATGGAGCGAGTACGCCCCCGCACGGAGCTGCATCGGCGGGGCACGGCGGCTCGCAGGCCCTCTCCATCAAATGGGCGGGCGGGCGTGGAATTGGGTGGGCGCGCCGGAGGACCGGAGGCCGGCTTTTCACGGCCGCAGGCTTCGGAGCGGCCACCCGGCCTTTCAGGATGGAGGCTCCGACGGCGAAGAGGCTGAGCGCAGAGAGGGCGGGAGCAGTTCGGCGGAGCGCCTGCGCGGAGCCGATCTGCGGGGCGGAAAGCTGCGGGGACCACAGTGGCTCTACCGCCAGAGTAGCTCCGGTCGGCGGAGCGGGTGGGCGGCTGGGTGGGCCGAGCCGGAGCTTCTCTGGCGGGGCACGAACGCTCGCAGGCCTTCCCCATCAAATGGGCGGGCGGGTGTGGAATTGGGTGGGCGCGCCGGAGGACCGGAGGCCGGCTTTTCACGGCCGTAGGCTTCGGTGCGGCCACCCGGCCTTTTCAAAAGACGGCCGCCGTCCCCGCGCGCGGGTGGAGCTTGCACGGGTGGGTGGATGGCGTCGTCGTCCCCGCCTGGGCTGCTTGGCGCGCGGGGTGGTGGCGTGTGCGTCAGCGAGCTGGTGGGGGCGCGCCTTCACGGGAAGTCTCCGAGGACGCGGGTGGGTGGCGGGGACGTTGCCGTCGCCGCGGCGGGTTCAACCTGGCGCGGGTGGTCGGATGGCGCCGCCGTCCCCGCCAGGCTGCGGGAGTCGGATAACGTTTCCGGAAACGAAACCGGGCGGCTGCTGTCGCGCGGGAGCTGGCCGACGAGAGGTGGGCGGGTGGCGTGGTCATCCCAACCAGGGTGCCTGGTACGGGGCATGTCCCTGATGTCAACATACCGTAAGAGCCCGCCTTCAATGGGCTCCGGAGTGACGATCAAAATTTTCTTCCAGCGCCTCGTCTATGAACAGCTCAAGGCCACCACGTCCTTGTGCGATGGTGGGTCCATGGCCGGCCGATCATTGCAGCTCCAGTACTTCCGGAACTATGTGGCGGCAATGGTGGAGCTCGCCACTCACCGGCAGGACGTACCGCCCTCCGAGTGGGTGCGCGATGTCGAGCCTTTGGAAACGCCGCGCTTCGCCACCCCTCCGGCGGGCCTGCGGTTGCACCTGCTGCGGACGGCACCGGTATCCTTCAAACGCCGCAACATCTTCATCGACTCGTCGATCGGTGATCGCGTGTAACGATGGCCGGCCCACGCCTGACGCGGTCGGACATGCTACGGCTGTCCGATCTGTTGAACGCGGAGCTGGCCGCCGAGGACGTGCATGGCGAGCTCTACCTGGTGGGCGGCGCGGTGATGTGCCTGGCCCTCGACACCCGGCACGCGACGCGGGACGTGGACGGCTACTTCCGGCCCACCGGAGTGATCCGTCAGGAGGCCGGCCGGGGGGTCAGCGAGATCAGCTCGACTTCCATGATGAGGTCGAGATTAGGCGGCACTTTGCAGCCGTAGCAGCCCTGGCCATGCAGCGCGGCGGGGAACAACAGGCGGCGCTTACCTCCCGCCTGCATGCCGACGATGCCCTCCTCGAAGCCCTTGATCATCCTCCCGTCGCCGAGGACCATGGAATAGATCGTCCGGGGCTCGAGGTCCTGCGACCCGCCGGGAATCCGGACGGTCACGGCGACCTCGACGTCGTCGCCCATCTTCGCGGCCGCTCCCTGCCCCAGCGCGAGATCGAGGACGCGCAAGCTCGAGGGCAAGGTGACCTCGGCCGGCGGCTGGCGCGGCGGCACCGGCGCGGCCGGCGGCGGGGCCGAGGGCGCTTGCGCGATGGCCGGGGGTCCTTCGCCGCCCTCGCCGACCGCCGCGAGCCTCACCGCGCGCACCTCGAACCGGTGATACCCGCCCCAGAAGGCTACCCACCGCAGGCCTTTCAGCGGCTCCGGGTCCTGCCACTCCAGCAACACCTCCCGGCCGGGGACCTCTCCCCGCCCAAGCCGCACGAGACCGCGAGAGGCGCTGTACCAGTAGGTGCCCGCCGCCTGGGCGAGCGCCTCCTTGGCGCTCGCCCGGTCCCCGCCGTTGCGGCGAATCGTCCTTTCGCCACCATAGGCGATGACAGCCTCGTAGGATTGGGCCGAGTCATTCTGCTCGGTGGCGAATCGCACGTGGATGCTGTCGCCGGCTTTGACGCGGAACACCACCGCGGCGGAATCCTCTTGCATCGGCAACGCACGATCCCAGAGATAGCGGGACTGGCTCGCCGGCATGATGATGCGGGCTCCCGCCTCGGCCTCCGCCTGCGCGCCGGCGGGCACCAGATGGTGGCCGCCGTCGTCTTCGAGCCGGGGAGCTCGCCCTGGGTCACGGTACAGCGCAGATCCCCGACGTCTTTCCAGTTCCCTTCGTAATCGGCGAAATGGGACTTGCGGTCGGCCCGCATGCGCACCGTCACCTCGCCGGCACCCTTGGCGAGGATGGAAGCGAACCTCAGCTCGCAGCGCCACTCGTCGACCTCGCCCTTCCTGGAAGAGAACCTCACCCCCACCCCCGAGCCCGCCTGAAGGTCGCCAAAGTCGTCGCACCGGATGGTGACCGGCTGGCCGGTCTCTTGAACCTCCCACCTCCGGAAGTAGCCTTGGGAATTGCGCGAGCTGCCCAGCAGGCGAAGGCCGGAATCGCCGGAGATCGTGCATCCCACCTGTTCCGCCACGGCGGGACAGGTAAGACCCGGGAACACCAGAGTCCCGAGGACCAGCAAGGTTTCCTTGCGCATCGCGTGCTCCTTGGTTATGGATTGACTCTTATTATACGACTGGGCGGAAAGGACCGCCATACACTTGGCGCTCTACCCGAACCCGATCTCATCCACAGATTCTGACGACGAGGCAAATCTGCTCACTAGATCTCAAAGGGGGAACTTGTCGGCCTGCCTTCCGGCGATCCAAGGATGAAACAACGCGCCGCTGCCAGCCACCCCGCCGATCACTTCACCCAGAACCGGGGCTCAAGGTACGCGGCGAGCCGAACCCTAGATGGTAGGCTGCCGATGTAGGCTGCTGGCGAGCCAAGCGGCTGGGCCACTTGCTGGCCGCGGCTGGGTTGCTGGCGATCCAGGCGGCCCCAAGGCCTCTGCAAGGCCCTCTACGGGCCGGCGGCACAGCCCAAGTGGCCCCAGGCTCAGAGGGGCTGTCAGACGGCTTGGCGTTGATCTAGCTGCTGGAGCAAGATCAAGATCGCGAGCAACAGGTGAGAGGCGAGGGAACCGTGCCCTCCGGCCGGGCGATGGCACAGACTCCTTGCTCACGGGAGTGCAGGGCCGAGGAAGCCGACCCAAGCCAGCAATCGGCATACTCGTGAGGGTCTCGGGTTTCCTCCTTCAAGAGGGGCCGTGACCCCAAGGGGCTCAACGGCCGGCGCGGTGCCCCCGGCAAGCTGCCTTTGTTGACACTTTGGTACCCCCAAGTGACCCGAGAGCGCCAGTGAAAAGTGAAGCCACTGAAAACAAACAACTTACGCACAGTGACCGGGTCTGGGGGGACGTAGCTGAGGCCCCAGAGGCAAGGTCGAAGCCCCTTCCGTTGCGGTGTCATCCTGAGCGAAGCGAAGGATCTGGGGGTTGGCAAGCTCCGCCCGCCCAGATTCTTCGCTGCGCTCCGAATGACCTTCTGAGCATCCTACCGACACGAAAGATGTGGACCGCGTCCCCCCTCTCCCGGTGGCAGGGGGGGCGATGGGAGAGGGGGACAGGGGGTGAGGTCTCAGCGCGCCACCTCCTCCGCCCGCCGCAGCACGCGCAGGAAGTTCTCCCCCAGGACGAGGCGGACGCCGGCCTTGTCCAGACCCCGGTCCAGCAGGGCGGCGGTCAGGTCCGGGAATCGGGAGGGGTCCTCGAAGCCGGCGATCGTCTCCGGGATGCCGTCGAAGTCGCTGCCGATCCCGACGTGCTCCTCGCCTCCCATCTCGATCAGGTGGAGGATGTGGTCCACGAAGTGCGCGAGCGGCACCTCCGGCAGCGGATGCTCGGCGAGGATGCGCACCTGCTCCTGCCAGTGCTTCCCGGGCTCGGCGAGGTAGGCCTCCTCCATGGCCTCGAGCTGTGGCCTGATGATCTTCCCCCGCTTGCGGTCGGCGCGGCTGGCCTCCGGTCCGACGAAGGCGGGATAGCTGTTGGCCATCACGACGCCGTCCTTGCGTGCAATCTCCCGGATCAGCTCGTCCGGCAGGTTGCGGGGATGGTCGCAGAGGGCGCGGGCCGAGCTGTGGCTCGCCACGATGGGAGCCGTCGACACGTCGAGGACATGGAGCACGGCGTCGTCGGACACGTGGGACACGTCGGGCAGGATGCCGGCCCGGTTCATCTCGCGGATGATCTGCTCCCCTTCGCCGGAAAGGCCGCCGTGGCGCGGCTCGTCGGTCCCTGCGTCGCACCACTCGTGCGTGCCGTTGTGCGTCAGGGTCACATAGCGGATCCCCATCTTGCGGCAGGCCTCGACTTTCCCTGGGAGCGCCAACGGCCGGCCGTTCTCGAGCCCGAGGAGCACGCCGACCACGCCGCGCCAGGAGGCCCGCCGGACCTCCTCGGCTGTAGTGACGATCTCCATCTGCCCCGGCAGCTTGGCCAGGCACTCCTCGGCGGCGCGGTGGAGCTTGAGCGCATGCTCCCATCCCCGCTCGGGGTCCAGCGAGGCGGGGACGTACAGGGCGAAGACGAGCGCGTCGACGCCTCCCTGCCTCAGCCGCGGCAGGTCGATGTGCCGGTCCTTGCGCACCTCGCCGAGGTCGCAGGGACACTCCCAGAGGCGGGTCGGCACGTCGGTGTGGCCGTCGATCACCAGGCAGTCTTCGTGGAGTCCCATGGTGGGCCGATTCTACCCGGAGACGCCTGACGGCCGTGGAGTACGTCCCCCCTCTCCCGGCGGGGGATGGGAGATGAGAGAGGGGCCAGGGGTTCAGGCAGCCGGCTCGAGGATCTCGCCGGCAGGGCGAAAACCGGTCAGATCACCCGCGCGGACCTGGGAACGCATCTTCTCGAACCGCCGCACGGTCTCTGGATCGAAGTAGCGTTCCCCACACCGCTGGCAGACCGTGGCGGCAACCCGGCACCGCACAACGTACCTGTCCATGGAAAAGAGCTCCTCGACCTCCCTGTCCACGAGGTCTGTCCCTCCGCAGCGGAAGCAGCGGGTCAAGCCGGTGGATTCCATATCAGCGTCTCCTTCTTTTGAGGTCGTGCTCCCACTTCCTCGGATGCGGCCGGTAGGCGGTGATCAGCACCGCGATCCCGCTTCCCGAATCCCAACCCCAGACAGTATGCACCCAATCACCGCTTTCGTGACTCGACAGCACCAGACAACTGGGGCCTCTCGGGTCGTCCGGGTAGTCCTCAATGAGCTCACCTGCCAGGACGGCCGAGACGATCGTATCGACGGATAGATCGTCCGCCTCCAGCTCTTCGACCGCATGCTGAGATACTCGAACGGAACCGCGGACGATCGCCTCCCTCACCGCCTCGAAGGTTCTTGACATGCATGCCCCACCCGCGCTGAGTTCTGTTGCGCGAGGACGAGCCTACCAGAACAAGAGATCGGGGAGGGTGATGGGAGAGGGGGTGAGGGGTGCGGCGGAATTCGCTCCTTGCGCGCCCTGTTGAAGACCTCGGCTTGTCAAGAGGGCGCCGATGGGTTAGTCTCTCGGGCTCTTGGGCAAGCGACGACACCCGGTCTCCTTATTCCCGGGAGACATTTCGGAGAGAAGGGTCACGACCGTGAAGAAAGACATCCATCCCGTCAACCACATGGTGACCGTGGTCTGTGCCTGCGGCAACACCTTCGAGACGCACTCGACCAAGTCGGACATCCGCCTGGAGATCTGCAGCGCCTGCCATCCGTTCTTCTCGGGCAAGCAGAAGCTGATCGACACCGCGGGCCGCGTCGAGCGCTTCAAGCGGCGCTACGACCAGGCGACCGCCTAGATCCTCCCGGCTCGGGCCGCGAGGCCGGGGAGCCCCCATATGAGAGCACCGAGCGCGAGCCCCGAGGGCGAGCTGCTGGTCGGCGGCCAGGCACTGATCGAGGGAGTGATGATGCGCTCCCCCGGCGCCTATGGCATCGCCGTGCGCCGTCCCGACGGCTCGCTCGCCTTGCGGCGCGGCAAGGTCACGCCGCTCGGCCGGCGCTATCCCCTCCTCAAGCTGCCGATCCTGCGCGGCTTTGCCGTGCTCTTCCAGTCGCTCTACATCGGCATCCGCGCGCTCGAATTCTCCGCCTTGGAGGCCGCCGGGCCGGCGGGGGAGGCGGACGGCGCCGTGCCGGCGGACGGGGAGGCGAAGGAGGCGAAGGCGAAGGAGATGTCGGGCTGGGCCGTGGCCGGCTCGATGGCGCTCGGCCTGGGGATGGGGATCGCCCTCTTCCTGCTCCTGCCCCTCTGGCTGACCCAGCTCGCCGAGAGGTACTGGCTCGGCGAGCTGTCCAGCCTGGCGTTCAACCTGATCGACGGCGGGCTGCGCGGGGTGTTCTTCCTGCTCTACCTGCTCGCGATCTCGCGGATGAAGGACATCCACCGGGTGTTCATGTATCACGGCGCGGAGCACAAGGTGGTCTTCAACTGGGAGACGCGGCAGCCGCTGACGGTGGAGAACGCGCGCGTCCAGAGCCGGCTCCATCCGCGTTGCGGGACGAGCTTCCTGCTCTTCGTGCTGCTGGTGTCGATCGTCCTCTTCGCGCTGATCCCGAAGACCGCACCGTTCCTGTTCAAATTCGGCGGCCGGCTGCTGCTCGTGCCGCTGGTGGCCGGCGTCTCTTACGAGGTGCTGCGCCTGACCGCGCGCAAGCGGGCGGCGCCGCTGTTCGCGGCCCTGGTCGCTCCGGGCCTGATGCTCCAGAAGATCACCACCCAGGAGCCCACGGACGACATGCTGGAGGTCGCCATCGTCGCCCTGGAGGAAGCTCTCCGGGAGGACGGGCTCCTGGCGGCGCCGGAGGCCGATCTGAGATCGACGGCCTGAGATCCCCGAGGTCCGAGACACCATGATCGAGAAGCTCGCCCTGTTGGAGAAGACGCACGAGGAGCTGACGCAGCGCCTCGCCGATCCGGCCGTGCTCGGCGACCACAAGGCCTACGCCGAAGCCAACAAGACCCTGTCGGACATCGGTCCCGTGGTCGAGCTGTACCGGGACTACAAGCGCGTCCAGAAGCAGCGCGAGGAGGCCGGCGAGATGCTGGCCACCCTGCCCAAGGACGACGAGCTTTACGAGATGGCGCGCGAGGAGCGCGAGCAGCTCGACGGGCGCCTCGCCGAGATCGAAGAGCGCCTGCGCGTCGAGCTGATGCCCAGGGACCCGAACGACGCCCGCAACGTGGTGCTCGAGATCCGCGCCGGCACCGGCGGCGACGAGGCGACGCTGTTCGCCGCCGAGCTGTTCCGCATGTACAGCCGCTACGCCGAGCGGCGGGGCTGGCGCATGGAGATCATCGACCTCTCGGAGTCCGAGGCCGGCGGCCATCAAGGAGGTCTCGGCCATCGTCGAGGGGCGGGGCGTCTACAGCCGCCTCAAGTACGAGGGGGGCGTCCACCGCGTGCAGCGGGTGCCGCAGACCGAGGCCGCCGGCCGCATCCACACCTCGGCCGTGACCGTGGCGGTGCTGCCCGAGGCCGAGGACGTCGAGGTCGAGGTCGACGAAAAGGACCTGCGGATCGACCGCTTCTGCTCCTCGGGACCCGGCGGCCAGGGGGTCAACACCACCTACTCCGCGGTCCGCCTCACCCATATCCCCACCGGCATCGTGGTGAGCTGCCAGGACGAGCGGAGCCAGATCAAGAACAAGGCCAAGGCGTTGCGCGTCCTCAAGGCCCGCCTGCTCGAAATCGAGCGCGAGAAGGTCGAGTCCGCCATGGTCGAGGAGCGCCGGCGGATGGTGGGCAGCGGCGACCGCTCCGAGAAGATCCGCACCTACAACTTCCCGCAGAACCGGGTCACCGACCACCGCATCGGCCTCTCGGTCCATCATCTCCCGACGGTCCTCGAGGGAGACCTCGATCCGCTGATCGATCCGCTCGTCAGCCATTTCCAGGCCGAGAAGATGGAAGAGGCGGCGAGAGTACACTGATCTACACACATGGCCCGGCCGTCCCGCGGGCAAGGCAAGGAATGGAGATGATCGCGATGCGCAACAAGCTGTCCGCTGTGCTCGTGCTGGCCGGGTCTCTCCTGCTGGCCGGATGTTTCGACGTCGAGCAGTCGCTGGTGCTGGACAAGAACCTGTCCGGCAAGGCCGGCTTCTCGATGAAGGTCAATTTCGAGCCGATGGTCCTCATGATGCTGCGCATGCAGCGCGAGATGCAGGACCAGAAGGGCGAGCCCACCGCCGCCGAGATCGAGAAGGCCAAGACGGACTTCCTCGCTTCGAAGAAGAGCGAGGCGAAGCCGGACATGGCGAAAGAGAAGGCAGAGATGCAGAAGAACCTGCCGCCGGGGGTCAAGCTCCTGGAGGCCGACATGAAGGACGAGGGGCTTCAGCTCGTCGCCCGCGTCAACCTCGCCTTCGACCACATCTCGAAGCTGAAGCAGGTCAACCTCTCGAAGCCGAAGGATAGGCGAGCAGGGCGGCGCCCCTCCCGGCCCATCGAACCCGTTCGACCAGCCCTTCGCCGACCTCGACATCCAGGAGCAGGGGAACACCATCCTGGTGACCTCCAAGCCCACCAACCCCATGGCCGAGCAGGAGCAGCAGATGGGCGGCGAGCTGACGCCGGACATGAAGAAGCAGATGGAGGAAGCCTTCAAAGGCCTGCGGATCGCCTGGAAGATCCAGGCCCCCTTCGAGGTGATCGAGCACAACGCCACCCGCAAGGAAGGCAACACCCTCATCTGGGAGTACACCCTGGACACCTTCGAGAAGATGAAGCCCGGCGAGACCCCGCCGCCGATCCGCGTGAAGTACAAGAAGGGATGACAGGGATCGGCTGACGAAGGGTGGTCAACTGCCCCGCGGCGTCTGCCGGCGGACCCGCGGGGCAGCAGGCCTGACCTGCGGCGTGGCCCGGCGGACCTGCGACGTATCGCGATGGACCCGCAGGTCAGCCAGCGTGACCCGCAGGTCAACCCGTGTGACCTGCGGGTCAACCACTGTGCCCCGCAGGTAAGCCAGCGCACGCTGCAGGTCGACCCGCGTGACCTGCGGGTCCACCAGCTCGCCCCGCAGGTCAACCAGCGTGACCTGCGGGTCCACCGGTGTGCCCCGCAGGTCCACTGGCGTGCTCCCCAGGTCAGACAGCGTGCCTCGCAGGTCCATCGGCGCACCGCGCAGCGGTAACACCGCACGGAGCACGATCTCCGCCGGATCCGGCGGCGGTTTTTTCTCCTTGTTACAATGCTCTGGACATCGTCCCGCGCCAGCGCCTGTGCAAGGAGGGGCGCTCCAATGCCTCCAATGCCTCCAATACCCCTTCTCTCTCGCCCCATTGAAAGCCTCCAGGACCACTACGACGCTGTCGTCATCGGCTCGGGCTATGGCGGCGGGATCGCCGCCTCGCGCCTGAGCCGGGCCGGCCGGCGGGTGTGCGTGCTCGAGCGCGGCAAGGAGATGTGGCCCGGCGAGTACCCGGCCACGCCGGACGCCTTTCTCAAGGAGCTCCAAACCGGGCTGCCCGGCAAGCGCATCGGACCCCTCACCGGTCTCTATGACTTCCGGGTCTTCAAGGACATCACCGTCTACATGGCGTGCGGCCTGGGCGGGACGTCGCTCATCAGCTCCGGCGCCAGCCTGCGGCCCGATCCCCGGGTCTTCCAGGACCCGCGCTGGCCGACCGGCTTTCGCGAGGACCCGGACCTGGACCTCCACTATGCCCGCGCCGAGGCCATGCTCCGGCCCGCCCCATACCCCGAGGCCGAGCCGCCGATCCGCAAGCTGGCCGCCCTCGAACGATCCGCCCGCCATCTCGGCAAGCCCTTCCGCCGCGTTCCGGTCTTCACCAACTTCGAGCGGTTCCCGGACGGCCTGAATCACGTCGGTGTTCCTCAGCAGCCCTGCATCGGCTGCGGCGATTGCGAATCCGGCTGCAACTACCACGCGAAGAACACCGTGCTCATGAACTACCTGCCGGACGCCGCGCGGCACGGCGCCGAGATTTTCACCCAGGTTCGCGTCCGCCATCTCGAGCGGCGGGGAGAGCGCTGGATCGTCCACGGCGAACGCCTGGACCCGGGGGCACACGACCCGGCCACCGCTGGGGTCACCGTCAGCGCCGACCTCGTCATCCTGGGGGCGGGGACTCTCGGCACCGCGGAGATCCTCCTGCGCTCTGCCGGCAAGGGGCTGCGGCTCTCGAGCACCCTGGGCCACCGCTTCTCCGGCAACGGCGACATGGTGGGCTTCTCGTACAACACCGACGTCGCCATCAACGGCATCGGCTTCGGCAGGCACCGGCCCGAAGGGCGGGAGCGGGTCGGCCCCTGCGTGGCCGGGCTGGTGGATGCACGCGAGGGCCTGCCGCTGGAGGAGGGCCTCATCCTGGAAGAGGGCGGCCTCCCCGGCGCCTTGGGCGCCACGCTGCCCGCCGCCTTCGCCGCCGGCGGGCTCGCAACCGGAGTCGAGACCGACAGGAGCCTGCAAGCAAGGGCACGCAGGAAGCTCCGCGAGCTGAGCTCCAAGCTGCGCGGCCCCTACGCCGGAGCCGTCCGCAACACGCAGACCTACCTGGTCGTCAGTCACGACGACGCGTCCGGCCGGATGCTGCTGGAGAATGACAGCCTGGTGGTGAGCTGGCCCGGAGTCGGCCGCCAGCCCGGCTTCGCCCGCGCCAGCGAGCTGATGCGCCGAGCCACCGAGGCCCTGAACGGCGTCTACATCCAGAATCCGCTCTGGCACGAGTTGACAGGCCGCAACCTGATCACCGGCCATCCGCTGGGCGGCTGCGTCATGGCGGACGACGCCCGAGACGGCGTGGTCGACTCAGCCGGCCGGGTCTATGCCGGCGACGCCGGGTCGGCCGTGCACCCCGGGCTCTGGGTGATGGACGCCGCCGTGATCCCCCGCTCCCTGGGGGCCAACCCGGGCCTCACCATCGCAGCGCTGGCCGAGCGGAGCTGCCATCACCTGGCCCGGGACCACGGCTGGACGATCCCGTACGGCGAGAGGCCATAGACCGGAACATCCGAAGAGCCTCAGGCGGGGCTACAATCCCCGGGATGAGACAAGCGCAACAAGCGGAAATAGAGATCGAGGAACCGGTCCCAGCGCAAGAGCCTGCCCCTGTACCGCGCTGAAGCCTGCCGTAGCGCGTTGGCTTCAGGTTTTTGTTCGCCTACCCGCTTGTAACGTTCTCCGCCCTCGGGACTCTCTCCCTGTGAAAGGAGGCGACCCGATGCCTGTAACACAACCGAGCCTGAACCTGGAGTCGCTGTACCGGCCCTTGTGGCTGACCTATGGACTGGTCCCGCTGCTCGCGGGGCTCGACAAGTTCCTCAACCTGCTCGCAGACTGGCCGAAATACCTGAGCCCCTGGGTCGCGGGTCTGCTGCCGGTGTCGGCGCAGACTTTCATGTACGCGGTGGGGGTCATCGAGATCGCAGTCGGCCTGATGGTGCTCACGCGCTGGACGCGGCTCGGGGCGTGGATCGCCGCGGCGTGGCTGGTCCTCATCGCGCTGAACCTCGTCACGATGGGCCTGTTCGACATCGCCGTCCGGGACCTCGCGATGGCGGTCGGCGCGTACACGCTCGCCAAGCTCGCCGAGCTGCGGCAGGACGCTCCCGCGGCGGTCCCCGAGCCCAGTCTGCGGGAGAGGCGGGTGTAGACTCGGAGCCGGCCAGGAGCCACGACGATGAGCCTGCCAGCGCTTCAACCCACCGCTGCGACCCCTGCGATCCCCGCCGTCGCCGCGCCCACGACCCTCTCCGACGAGGAGGTCGTGGCGCGCGTGCTGGCGGGGGACACCTCGCTGTTCGAGATCCTGATGCGGCGCTACAACCAGAGGCTCTTCCGCGTCGCCCGCGGCATCCTTACGGATGACGCGGAAGCCGAGGACGTCACGCAGGAAGCCTATGTGCGGGCGTTCCGCGAGCTCGCCGCCTTCCGCGGTGAGGCCCGATTCTCCACCTGGCTCACCCGGATCGCCTGCCACGAGGCGCTGGCCCGCGCCAAGAAGCGGCGGCGGCTGGTCCCCATCGACGGTGGGGAGCCTCCGGAGCCTCCCGCGGCGACCTTCAGCCCCGAGCGGGAGCTGGAGAACCGCGAGCTGCACGCCGTGCTCCGCGATGCCGTGGAGATCCTCCCCGATCCGCTGCGGGCCGTTTTCTGCCTGCGCGAGATCGAAGGCCTCTCGACCGAGCAGACTGCCGACCTTCTCGGCCTCACGGTGGAGAACGTGAGGGTGCGCCTGCACCGGGCCAAAAGGAGCCTGCGGCAGGGGCTCGACGAGCGGATTGGCCGCGAGGTGCGCCGGCTCTACCTCTTCGACGGTCCGCGCTGCGACTGCATGGTCGAGGCCGTCTTCGCCCGTCTGGAAAGCCAGAGGTCCGGCGGGTGAGATAACCGGGCTCATGGCGACAGCTTGCCAAAGGGGTGAGCACCATGAGCCTGAAAAACGAACGATTGCCAAAGCGATACATCTTCGTCAATTATCGCCGTGAGGATACCGCGGGCCATGCGGGGCGGTTGTTCGACCGCCTGAGCAACCGCTTCCCGGACCGGGTGTTCATGGACATCGACACGATCGAGCCCGGCATCGATTTCGTCGAGATCATCCATGAGGCGGTGGGCTGCTGCGAGGTGCTGATCGTGATGATCGGCCGCGACTGGCTGGATCTCACGGACACGACCGGACGCCGGCGGCTGGACAATCCGAGTGATTTCGTACGGCTGGAAGTCGCCGAGGCGCTGAAGCGCAACATCCGCATTATCCCCGTGCTGGTGGAGGGCGCGATGATGCCGCGGCCGGAGGATCTGCCGGAGGACCTCGGCAAGCTGACGCGGCGCAATGCCATTGAGCTGAGCGACGCCCGCTGGGCCTTCGACGTGGAACGCCTGATCGAGACGATCGAAGGAGTCCTCCAGGACAAGGCGCCTTCCGCGCTCCTGCCGGCGACGACGCTGCCAGTCGTGACGGCGGCTGTAGTCCAGCCGACGCCGCCTCCGGTCCCGGAGACGCCGAAGCCGCGAGCCTGGCCACGCGCCGTGTTGGCCTTCTCAATCGCGGTGCTGGCCCTGGCGGCGTGGATGGGGTGGAGGCTCGGGAATCCCATGCCAGATCAGAAAAACCCGCAGATCGTCCCCGCGGAGACTCCGGCGGCAGGCCCGACGCTCTCGACGGAACTGATCGAAGCGGTGCTGAAGGAGTCTGAACGGGCTGACAAGCCGCGGCAAATGGCTTCCTCCAAGAGACCGACCCGCACCCAGGCAGGACGGGACACCTCCAAAACAGAGGAGCGGAAGGGCTTTCTGAAGAGGGGCAAAGACAAAGCCAAGGACCTCTGGCGCAGCGCCAAGAACCGGTGAGGCAGCGCTCCTTTCCAGATCGATCGACCCTTCTGCGCACCAGCCTCCACGTTGCTACGCGGGCGGCGCGGACTCCTGGCTCCTGCCCGACGGCGCCTACTGCGGCGCCCTCGGCGCGTCCCTGGCCGGGGACTGATCCTCATCGATCAAAAAGGAGGTGAGATAGCTGGCGCCGTGGTGACAGCTCGAGGAAGGGTGAGCCTTCCAACCAGCAAAGCCCGGGAGGCCGCACAACGAGGAGATCGGCGATGCAACCGAGGCCTGACAGATCACCGGAACGTTCGGCAAATATCTTCATCAGCTATCGCCAGGAGGACAGCGCAGGCCACTCGGGGCGGCTCTTCGATGTCCTCGGCGATCGCTTCCCGGACCGGCTGTTCATGGATGTCGACACCCTCGAGCCCGGCGTCGATTTCGTCGATGCCATCAAAAAGGCGGTCGGCTCGTGCGAGGTGCTGATCGTTGTCATCGGCCAGAAGTGGCTGACCGTCGCGGATGCGGCCGGGCAGCGGCGCCTCGACGACCCCGGGGACTTCGTGCGCCAGGAGGTCGAGTCCGCCCTGGGGCGCGACATCCGGGTCATCCCGGTGCTGGTGCAGGGCGCGGCCATGCCCCAGGCCGACGAGCTGCCGTCCTCGCTCGCCCGGCTGGCGCGGCGCAACGCCATCGGGCTCAGCGACACCCGCTGGGCCTATGACGTGGACCGCCTAGTCAAGACGATCCGGGAGGCCCTGGGGGAAGAGGCCCCGGCGCCCGAGCCGCGGCAGGAGGAGCCGCCGCCAGCACCGGCCGCAAGGGCTGCGAGGCCCGGCTGGATGTTGAAGCTCGCCGCGGCCTTTCTCGTAGGCGCCGTCGTGCTGGTGTCTGCCGGCTGGGTGCGAGCCAAGGTCGACAGCGGCCCCCTGCCAATCCAGAAGGTGGAGAGCGCCGGCAGCGGCACGGCTCAGCCCACGGCCGGCGAGACGACCGCGAAGACTTCGGCCCCACCCCAGGTCAAACCAACCACGGACGGGGATCGTCAGGTGCGCAGCCAGGCCAAGGAAGAGTCGAGGTCTGTCATGGACCGCCTCAGGAATGCAGGGCGCAAGGCAGGCGACGGAATCAAGGATCGATGGCAGCAGCACCGATCGAATTCGAAGAGGTAGCGCGCCACCGTCGCGACTCCTTCAGCTATTCTTGGAGGCTGGAGGCGATGTATGGCACGCGGCTGGGAAAGCAAGTCCGTTGAATCACAGATCGAAGACGCCGCGTCGCGCTCGGAGCGGGGCGTGGCGCTCACCCCCGAGCAGCGCGAGATCAAGAAGAAGCGGGACGGGCTCGAGCTGTCGCGACGACGCGTCATGCAGGAGCTCGAGACGGCCCGATCGGCTGTCCGCCGCACCTCTCTGGAGCACGCTCTGGCCTTTCTGGACGAGGAGATCGGAAAGCTCACGTAGCTCAGAGCAATCCCTTGCTCTGGGCGTGCAACGTGAGCCTCCATCCGGCTTCCGACCTTCAACTTGTCGAAGATGTTGTGGAGGTGCATCTTGACCGTGCCCTCGGTGATCGAGAGCTGGAGCGCGATCTCCTTGTTGCGCAGCCCGGTCGCCACCCGGCGCACGATCTCGATCTCGCGTTGGGTTAGCACCGCGGCCAGATCGCGCACGAGCACCATCTGTTGAAACAGCTCGTCGAGAGCACGCTCCGGCGCCTCGCAGAGGCCCGCGTGCACCGGCGAGACCTGAATGATGGTGCTGCGAGGAGCGACGAGCCAGTGGAAGCGCTCGCGCAGCGAGAGCTTCGCGATGGGGCCGCCTTCCGGGCTGCCGGCGCAGATCCTGGGGATTGCCTCGAGGTGCTGGCGGACCAGGTCGACGTCGGTCTCGGGCCAGAGCGCGCGGAGCCGTGGTTCGTTCACCTCGATCCGCGCCGCGAGGAAATCCCTTTCGAGGCAGAAGAGAAGGACGCCGGCGTTGAGGTGCTCTCCGCGCTCGACGCGCGGCACCACCCGGATGAGGGCGTAGTCAAATGAGCTGAGCGCGGGCACGCACCGCCTCCTCGACGAACGCCGCCGCGGCGAGCCTCTGGGTGAGGAACGCCAGGTACCCCGCGCGCCGGTCGGCGGCAGCGGCGGGAGTGGCGAGGCCGGGCTCGGGCACGAGCCAGTCCTCCGGGATCTGATCGATCACACGCGAGAGCAGCGCCTCGTCGAGCAGCGGGCTCAACCGGAGATCCGCCTCCTCGATGCGGCTCGCCCAAGGCAGGAGCACGTGGTCGCGCACGGCGGGAAAGCGGCTGCGGGCCATCTGCTCGGCATTCTGCCAGGTGTGGTGGAAGTAGAGCGCGGCGCCGTGATCGATCAGGTACAGGACCTTGTGCCACCACAGGAGATTGGGATTGCGCGGCGTGCGGTCGACATTGGTGATGAACGCGTCGAACCACACGATCGCCGAGGCGAGATCCGCATCGACGGTGTCGCGGGCGGCCGGGTCGAAGCTCACCGATCCCGGCAGGTAGTCGATGCCCAGGTTCGAGCCCCACGCTCGCCCGCAGCAGCTCGCGGATCTCCGGGTCGGCCTCGTTGCGCCCCAGCGCCACATCCACCTCCATCAGCACGACGTCGGGGACCTTGAGCCCGAGAGCCCGGCCGATCTCCGCGCCGAGGAGCTCGGCCACCAGCGCCAGCGGGCCCTGCCCGGCTCCCCGGAACTTGAGCACATAGAGCCCCAGATCGCTCGCCTCCACGATCGCGGGAAGAGAGCCGCCCTCTCGCAGGGGTGTCACGTAGCGGGTGGCGTAGACGGTCTCCAGCATGGCTTCCGGGCGGGACGATAGCAGAGAAGGCGTTGGTGACCGGTTCCATGCCGCAATCGACCGCGTCTTGCCCGCGAGGCGAGCGCCGAGGCGTAACCCGGCCGTCCGAACCGCGCGACACCTTCATCCGGTCACCTTCCTCTGAGGTGAATCCCTCAGGGGGAGGGGGAGCTTTCCCCCAAAGGGTCCGCTCGCCTGGAATTGTGGCCTTGTTATTGCTCATAGTGTTACTACGATGTTAGGCGAACCCGTTCCCTCTTCGCTCCCAACTCAACACCCAAGGAGGTATGAAGTGCGACGCACTTTTTGCTCCGTAACGCGCGGCTTCGGACACCCTCTCCTCCTGGCTCTGCTGCTCTGCGCGAGCCTTTCCTCCCTGCCGCTCCAGGCTGCCAAGCTCGGTCCCGGCCTCCAGGCGCAGTTGGCCGCGCTCGGTCCCGTGCAGACGGCTGAAATCATCGTCACCTTCCAGGGTGACGCCGTCAGCCCCGCGCATCTCCAACTGGTCCGGTCGCTGGGGATCTCCCGCGGCGTCTACTTCCAGTCCTTGCCGATCATGGGCGTGCTGGCTACCCGGGCGCAGGCCGAAGCCCTGGCCGGCCGCGCCGAGGTGCGCTCCCTCTGGCCCAACTCGCGCCTCCAGTACGACAACTACGAGGCGACCTCTCTGACCGGTGTCCGGCGGGCGCGCACGGACGCCACGTTCCGCAGCCACAACGGCGGCGTTCCACTCACCGGACGCGGCGTAGGGGTGCTGATCAACGACAGCGGCGTCGACGGCCTGCACCAGGATCTCGAGTACGGCCCGCACGTGGTCGAGAACGTGACCGGGGTGACGAACCTGCACGCCTACGACAGTCTTCTGCCCATCACCTGGACCGAGGGGCTTCCGGATACGGACCTCGGCTCGGGCCATGGCACGCACGTGGCCGGCATCATCGGCGCCACGGGCGAGAAGTCGGGCGGCAAGTACGAAGGCGTGGCGCCAGGGGCGGATCTCATCGGCTATGGGTCCGGCGCGGCCATCTTCATTCTCGACACCCTGGGCGGCTTCGACTATGCCCTGTCCAACTACCACCGCCTGGGCATCCGCGTGATGAACAACTCCTGGGGCAACACGGGCGACGTGGGAACGCCGTTTAATCCTGACGATCCCGTCAACGTGGCGAGCAAGCGCGCGACGGACCTCGGGATCGTGGTGGTCTTCTCGACCGGCAACTCCGGCCCGGCCGAGGATACGATCACCGGCAACTTCAAGAAGGCCCCCTGGGTGATCGCGGTCGCCAACGGCACCAAGGAAGGTGGCCTCAACGCCAGCTCCTCCAAAGGCATGGACGGCCGCGGCGGCACGGTCATGGTCGACGGCGAGACCTTCACCTGGGAGGACCGGCCGACGGTCACGGCCCCGGGGACCTTCATCATCTCGACCCGCTCCACGACCAACACCGCGACCGCGATCGCCGGCCAGGCGGGCCCGGCCGAGGACGTTGCGCGGATCGACCCTGCCTTCCTGCCGTTCTACACGGTCCTGACCGGCACGTCGATGGCGGCGCCCCACGTGGCCGGGATCGTGGCGCTGCTGCTGGAGGCCAACCCGTCGCTCACCCCGTACGAGGTCAAAGCCATCCTGCAGAAGACGGCCACCAACATGCCGGGCTACGAGCCCTGGCAGATAGGGGCGGGTTTCGTCAATGCCTATGCGGCGATCGACCGCGTCCACCAGGAGCGCGACTACGGCAGCGCACTCAACCTGACGCGCGATTTCAACGCCGACCAGAGCCTGCAGATCACGACCGCGGGCTTCCCGCTGGACTTCAACCCGGTGCCGGCCCTGTCGCCGACGGCGAACCGGCGTCCGTTCACGGTGCCGGACGGACTGGTCGAGATGATCGCCAAGGTGAGCGCTACCGGGGTGGAGGGCGAGACGGGCAACTCCATCAACCTGGTCCTCATCGCACCGGACGGGACCGAGCACAGCTCGGGGGTCCCCGTGGCGTTCTCCCTGTCGAGCGACCGCACGGTCGTGGTGCCGTCGCCGCCGCCCGGCGATTGGGTCCTCGAGGTGCGCGGGCTGCGGGGCGACCCTGCGAACCCCACCTCGGGCGCCGCCGTGCCGGAGGCGCTCGCGGGCACGCTCAAATTCAAACGGGACTTCGGCTTTTCCGGCCTCTCCGACATCGCCGGGCATCCGGCCGAGGGGGCGATCAAGGTCGGCGTCGCCGAACGGCTGGTGGACGGCTATTCCGACGGCACCTTCCGGCCGGATGCGTCGCTGACCCGGGGCCAGCTCGCGGACTACCTCCTGATGGGGGCCGAGATCCGGCAATTCTTCCCGGTCGACGGTGCGCAGACCTTTACCGATGTCGACGCCCAGCAGAAGCCGCTTGCCGAGGCCGTGGCCGCCCGTGGCGCCGCGTTCCGCGACATGTTCCAGCAATACCGCGGTGTGATGCTGCCGGTGGCGCCCGGGCAGTTCGACCCCTACGGCTCGGTGACCCGCGTCGACGTGGCCTATGCGCTGGTGCAGAGCCTGGGGATGGAGCCGCAGGCCCTGGCCCTGAACAGCCAGCCGGTGACGGTCCTGGTCAATGGCGAGCGCATCCCGATCGAAGACAGCGCCCAGATCCCGGCGGGGCTCAAGGGCTACGTTCAGCTCGCGCTGGACCTGAACATCCTCAACGCCTACTTCTGGACGACCCAGGGCCCCTTCGAGCTGACGCCGACCCTCCACGCCCGCTTCAAGCCCCTCCAGACGGTCAGCCGCGGCGAGTACGCGGTGACCGCGACGCGCTTTTTCGGCGTCTACCTCGTCGAGCCGTGATCTTCCCGACCCCCGGAGCTGCGCCGTGCAGCTCCGGGGGAGCGCCGGCTCCCCCTATAATGCGGCCCACTCGGATGGACGACGAGAGGAGGGCTCGGCATGGAGGGCATCAGCCGGCGAGGTTTTCTGGGATGGACCGCATGGACCGCTCTGGGCCTGGGAGCCACCCGGGTCACAGGCGCTCCAGGGCCGAGTGTGCAGGATCCGGCTGCAGGTGGGCCGTCTCCCGCTACGACCCCCGCGATCACTGCCATCGACGCTTTCGTCGAGCGCCACCGGCGAGAGATGGGCCTCCCTGGGTTGACGCTCGGGATCGCGGACCGCCAGGGTGTGGTCGCCGTGCGGACCTACGGTCATGTGGACGTCAAGACCGGACGGCAGGTCCAGCCCCAGGACCTCTTCGAGATCGGCTCGATCACCAAGTCGTTCGTCGCCATCGCCCTGCTGCAGCTCCGCGACGAAGGCAAGCTCGACCTCGCTCGCCCCGTGCGCGAGATCCTCCCCTGGCTGCGCATCGAAAGCGCGTATGCGCCGATCACGACCCATCACCTCCTGACCCACACGTCGGGCCTGCCCAACCCGCTGAGCCTTCCCGCCATTCCGCTGTGGACCGCATCGGCGCCCGGCGCACATTTTCATTATTGCAACGCGGGCTATCAGATCCTGGGCCTGCTGCTCGAAACGCTCGACAGGCGGCCGTTGCGCGCAAGCCTGCACGCCCGCATCCTGCAGCCGCTCGGCATGACTTCGAGCGAGCCGGTGATCTCTCACCAGATCCGATCGCGGCTGCCGGTGAGCTACTGGCCGCTCTACGACGACCGGCCGTTCCAGCGTCACGGACCGCTCGTCGAAGCCCCGTACCTGGCGATGGACAACGCCGCGGGATGCATCGTCTCGACCCCCGGCGACATGGCGCTCTACATGCGGATGCTCCTCAACCGCGGACGGACGCCGCAGGGCCGGCTGCTCTCGGAGGAGAGCTTCGCCCTCTTCATGCGGCCGGCGATCCCGTCGCCCGGCTTCGGCGAAGGGGCCGGCTACGGCTATGGGATCGCCGTGCAGCCGGTCGAAGGCCGCACGGTGCTGCGGCACACGGGAGGGATGGTCTCCTTCAGCTCGGCCATGCAGGTCGACCTCGACGCCGGCTTCGGAGCGTTCGCCTCGGTCAATGCGTCGCTCGCGGGCTACCGGCCGAACGCGGTGGCCGCCTATGCCCTGGCGGTGCTCCGCGCGGCGGGCGCAGGGAGCCCGTTCCCTTCACCACCGGAGCCCGACGATCCATATAAGGTGACCAATGCGGCCGACTATGCCGGGACGTACACGGCGCCGGACGGCCGCAAGCTCGTGCTCGTCGCCGAGGACGGGCACCTGAAGCTTGTCCAGCCCGACGAACGCGTGATCCTCGAAAGAATGGCGCCGGACTATTTCTACGTGTCCCACCCGGCCTTCGAGCTGTTTCCTCTGGGCTTCGAACGTGAGGAGAACGCGGTGGTCGAGGTGAGCCACGGCGGCGACTGGTACACGGGGGAGCGCTACACCGGTCCGCGGACCTTCGACACGCCAGCCGAGTGGAGTGCCTATGCCGGGCACTACCGCAACGAGAACCCGTGGGAGGGAAGCCTGCGGGTCGTCCTGCGCAAGGGCCGCCTCTGGCTCGGCGGAGCCCCCCTGGTGCCGCTCAGAGCCGGCCTCTTCCGCTTCGGCGAAGAGGAGCACGCCCCCGACCGCGTCCGCTTCGAAGAAATCGTCAACGGCAGGGCGCTCCGCGTGTACATCTCCGGCACCGAGTACCGGCGGATCGAGACGTGAGCGAGCGTTAGCGGTCTGCCGTGTCGGCCGCCGTGTGCTCCGCCATCCGTAGCGGCGGCAGCGCCGCCTCGATCTCCTGCCGTTCGGACTCGAACCAGGGCGGCAGGATCAGCCGCTCGCCCAGGTGCGCCATGTCTTCGTCCACAGTGAATCCCGGCTCTTCGGTGGCGACCTCGAAGAGCGCGCCGCCGGGCTCCCTGAAATAAACTGATTTGAACCAGAAGCGGTCGATCACGGGGGTGGGGTGGGAGCCTGCCGCCGCGATCCGGCGGCGGACTCCGAGCTGCTCCTCCTCGTCGGCGACCCGGAAAGCCACGTGATGGACAGCGCCGGTACCCCAGGAGCCGAGGTGCCCATCGGGGAGCTCGCGTACTTCGAGCCACTTCCCGGAGCCGCCCCCGTCGACGCCGAACCGGTGCCAGCCGGCGTCCTCGCCAAGAGATTCGAAACCGAGGGTGTCGCCCAGGAAGCGGGCGGTCTTGGCCAGATCCCGCTCCCACAGACGTGCAGCATGGAAACCCCGGATCTGGTGCCGCTCCGGCACGGGACCCTCGAGCCAAGGGGCAAATTCCCGCGGCTCGGACGTTTCGGTCAGCGCAAGCTCGAGACCGTGCGGGTCACGAAACCGCAGAACGGTCTCGCCGAAGCGCTTTTCCGGATCCTCGACCGCGACTCCCATCTTCCCTAGCCGCTCTGCCCAGAAGCCGAGGCTTCCTTCGGGCACCGCGAAGCCCACTTCGACAGTCAGCCCGGTTCCCCTCCGTCCAGGCGGCATCTCCGGCCAGGGAAAGAAGGTCAGGTCGGTGCCAGGGTGCCCCTCCGCGTCGGCATAAAAAAGGTGATACGTATCGGGCACATCCTGATTGATCGAACGTTTGACCAGACGGAGGCCCAGGGCTCCGGTGTAGAAATCGAGGTTCTCCTGGGCGTCTCCGCTGATGGCCGTAATGTGATGGATACCGTGGACGTAGCTCATGATGCGCCCCTTCAGATTTGCAGCCTCTCGATCCACTGGCCGAACGCCACCAGGAACTTGCCGAGGAATTCCCTCGTTCTCTCGTCGGTGAGCCGGCCCTCGGCATCGAACTTCTCGTGCGCCCGGTAGACGAGGATCTCCGGTTGCGGCATGCAGTAGGAGTTGGTGAATTCGAAGGCCTGGCGGAGCTGGCTCTGGCCGCGCGCCGTACCCGTCATGCCGGGGGAAGCGCCGAGGATGGCGACCGGCTTGCCGTCGAGAGCCGCCTGGCGTGGCGGACGCGAGGCCCAATCGACGGCGTTCTTCGTGACGCCCGGGACTCCGTGGTTGTACTCAGGGGTGGCGATGAGGAGCCCGTCGGCCTCCCGGATCGCCTGTTTGAAGCGAGCGACCGGCTCGGGATCGCCTTGCGCCTCGACATCGGCGTTGTAGAGCGGCACCTCGTCGATCTCGAAGATCGAGATCGCCATCCCCGCGGGCGCCACCTCCTGAGCGGCGCGCAGGAGCGCCCGGTTGTAGGAATCCCGCCGGAGGCTCCCGGCAAAGGCGAGGACGGTCAGCTCGCGATCCTGGCTCATACTCCACCCTCCCGGCAGCCCGAGCATCGGGGCCACCCGGGGAGTGTAGCAGGCGGAGAGAATGCGATCGTCCCAAAGCGCGAGCAGGGAGCGGCTCACCGGGGGCCCACAGCCCGAAGTCGGCGGTGGCGCGGCCGATCTCCCGCCAGAGCTCGTCCGGCGTTACCCCTTCCAAGCCCTTGCGCGTCCTTCCCACCCGGGCGAGCGGCTGGAAGCTGATGAGGCTGAAGGCGTCGCGGTTGCGCACGGTCCAGCGCACCACGTCGGCGATGTCGGGCAGGTTCTGGCGTGTGACCGTCATTGTCGTGGCCGCTCGCAGGGTCCGCCCGGTCCGTTGCCGCTGTTCGGCCAGGATCTTCCGCTTCTCGGCTGTGGCCGGCTCGCGGAACAGCTTCAGGACTCTTCCCACGGACCACGGCTGACCGATCATGCGAGGGCTCCCCCCACCCCGGCCGCTCTACCGGGACGCGTCGTTGAGCTTCCAGTCGTAGTCGTTGAAGTCCAGATCGACTTTGCCCCGGGCGGCGTCGATCTGCTTCTGCTTGTCCGCCGGCAGGTACTTGCGGATGAAGGCGACCCGGCCGCCGCCCCACTTCTCGAAGTCGTCGGCGAACCAGTCCAGGATCTTGGTGGCGTGGAGCGTCAGCCCGTCGCCGTCCTTCTCCAGCCGGACGCCCAACGGGCCGTTCAGGAACTTGCGCGCCTGGTCGTCGAGCTGCTGGTCGAGCCGCTCTCCGACGTAGGGCTCGGGCCGGATCGGCGGGCAGCTCTTGGCCGCGCAGTTGATCGCGAAGTGGATGCGCGGGTCCTTGAACCCTTCCCGGATCTTCTCGTTCTCGACGTCGTTGAGCGACATCGCTCCCTGCTTCGTCTTCACGGAGTCCTTCTTGAAGACGTTCAGGCGGACGACCGGGTCGGTCGAGATGTCGCGGATCGATTCGACCGGGTAGTGGTCGACGACCACGGCGACGGTCGAGACGTTGTAGAGGTTGATCCAGTAGGCGAGCTGGTCCTTGGGAGAGAGGGCCTTGACCTCGACCTGGGCCAGGCTCTGGCGCAGCCGGTCGAGAGTGGCCTTGTCATTGGCCTTGAGGGCCTTGTAATTCATCCCCCGGGCCGGGTCGTAGTGCTTTGTGAGCAGGTCCTGCCAGACCTGGTAGTCCGGCGGCGGGGCCGCGGCGGCGGCGGTCGCGAGCAGGGAGGCGGCCAGGAGACAGAGGACGGGCTTCGTCGTACGTCTCATATCTCCTCCTACGTCGCGGCCGCCCGCAGCAGATGACTTTGGCGGACCGATCTACGCCGTGACGATCGCCTCGACCGGCTCGACATCCTCGACGTCCTCGACGTGAGCGCACCCCTCGGTGTTGCAGATGTACTGCGTGCCGTGGCGCTTGGTGACCTTTTCGAGGAGGAACGGCGCGCCGCAGTCGGGGCACTCCTTGAGGACCGGCTTCTTCCAGAGCGCGAACTTGCAGTCCGGGAAGCGGCTGCAGGACCAGAAGGTCTTGCCGCGGAACGAGGTCTTCTCCAGCATCTCGCCCTTGCCGCACTCGGGGCAGGTGACGCCCGTGGGCTTGGGCTCCTGCGCCTTGCGGGCGCCGGCCGGCTTGCGCAGGTTCTTGCACTCGGGATAGCCGGTGCAGCCGTAGAAGGTGCCGAAACGGCTGCGGCGCAGGGCCATCGGCCGGCCGCACTTCTCGCAGGGCGGGATCTCTTCCTCGCTGCTGGCCGCGGCGGTCCCCTCGGCAGCTTCGGTGCCGGTGCCGTTCGTCGCGGGCTCCGGCTCGACGTTGCGGGTGTATTTGCACTCCGGATAGTTGCTGCAGGCCACGAAGGCGCCGTAGCGGCCGAAGCGCATCAGAAGCTCGCCGCCGTCGAGCGGACAGGTCTCGCCCAGGGGGATGCCGTCCTTCTTGACGTTCGGCATCTGCTCGCCGGCCGTCTCCAGGTCGCGGGTGAACTTGCGGTCGAACTCCCCGAGGGCCTGCTTCCAGTCGAGGTCGCCGTCCTCGATCTTGTCGAGCTGCTCTTCGAGCGCCGCCGTATACCCCTCGTTGATGATGTCGTTGAACCCCTTCTGGAGCATGCCGTTGACGACCTTGCCCAGTGGGGAGGGGCGGAATCTGCCTTCGACCTTGTCGACATAGCTGCGGTCGGTCAGGGTCGCGAGGATCGAGGCGTAGGTCGAGGGGCGCCCGATGCCGTTTTCTTCCAGCGCCTTGACCAGCGTCGCCTCGCTGTACTGGGCGGGCGGTTGGGTGAACTTCTGCTCGCTGTTGAGCTTGAGGAGCTCGAGCTCCTGCCCTTCGGAGAGCGCCGGGAGCATGCCCTCGGCGAGCCCCTCCGCTCCCTCTTCGGTTTCCTTGGAGGGGGCCTCCTCGTCGGGCGTCTCGCGATAGACGGCGAGGAAGCCGGGGCTGCGCAGCACCTTGCCGGTGACGCGGAGGGTATACGGGCCGTTCTCGACGTCCACCTGGGTGACGTCGAAGACGGCGGGCAGCATCTGGGAGGCGACGAAGCGGTCCCAGACCAGTTTGTAGAGCTTGAATTCTTCCGGGTTCAGGAAGTCCCGCACGGCGTCCGGCGGCAGGTCGAAGGTGGTCGGACGGATCGCCTCGTGCGCGTCCTGCGCGCCTTTCTTCGACGCGTAGCGGTTGGGCTTCTCCGGCAGCGACTGGGGGCCGTAGGTGGCGCCGATCACTTCACGCACGGCCTCCAGCGCCTCCTCGGCCACGCGGGTCGAGTCGGTCCGCATGTAGGTGATGAGGCCGATCGAGCCGCGGTCGCCGATGTCGCGGCCTTCGTAGAGGCCCTGCGCCAGGCTCATGGTGCGCTTGACCGAGAAGCCGAAGCGGCGCGCCGCCTCCTGCTGCAGGCGGCTGGTGATGAAGGGGGGCGCGGGCCGCTGCCTGGACTCCTTGCGCTCGACCTTGGCCACCACGAAGCGGCCGGACTCCAGATCGCGGACGATGCGCGCGGCGTCCTCGCCGTTGTCGACCTCGGCCTTCTTGCCGTCGATGCGGTGCAAGCGGGCATTGAACGGCGGCGGCTGGTCGGCCTGCAGGTCGGCGCCGAGGATCCAGTACTCCTCGGACTGGAAGGCGTCGATCTCGTCCTGCCGGCCGCAGACCATCTTCAAGGCCACGGACTGCACGCGCCCGGCGGAGAGGCCCTGCTTGATTTTCTCCCAGAGGAGCGGCGAGAGCCGGAAGCCCATCATGCGGTCGAGGATGCGCCGCGCCTGCTGGGCGTCGACCTTGCGCAGGTCGATCTGGCCTGGGTGCTCCAGGGCCTTGAGCACGGCCCCCTTGGTGATCTCGTTGAAGGTCACACGGCGGATCGCGTCGGGCTCCTTGTCCAGGATCTCGGCGATGTGCCAGGCGATGGCCTCGCCCTCGCGGTCGGGGTCGGGCGCGAGGTAGACCATCTCGGCCTCCTTGGCCGCCTTGCGGAGCTTCCGCACCACCTCTTTCTTGGCCTCGAGGACCACGTATTTGGGCTCGTAGTCCGCGCCGATCCCGATGTCCTTGCCCTTCTTCAGGTCCCGGATGTGGCCGAGCGAGGCCTCGACGGCATACTGCCGGCCGAGGAATTTCCGGAGGGTCCGCGTCTTCGCGGGGCTTTCGACGATCAACAGGTTTTTCGCCATCGGGTCCCTATCAACGCTGGAGGGCGCTCACAAATTTCTACAGCTCTAGCAAGCCGGCGACACTAGCACCCGTCCGCGTTGGCCGCAACCTCACCCCCTGTCCCCCTCTCCCATCGCCCCCCCTTCCACCGGGAGAGGGGGGACGTGGTTGGTGCTCTGAGGGGGTAGCTTGCCGAGCCTCTTCAAGGACTCCCTTACACACAAGGAAGCCTCGACCTCGCCTTCAAGCCTCAGCTACGTCCCCCTCTCCCGGTCGGGGGTGGGGCGATGGGAGAGGGGGCCAGGGGGTGAGGTCACCGGCTGTAGGCTCCTCCCGGCAGCCGCTTCACCCATCCTTCCAGCTCCAGCTCCAGCAGGGCGCCGAGCACCTGGTCGACCGACTCTTCGAGCCCGGCTGCGATCTCCTCGGGCAGGCGGACGGCTCCCGGCGGGAGGGCGGCGAGGACCTGACCGGCCAGCCCCGGCGGCGGCTCCGGATCAGCCGGACGCGGCTCGGGCTCGGGCGCAAAGAGGCGGATCTGGGGAGCCCCGGGCGGGAGGAGCGCGTCCAGGATGTCCTTCGGATGCTGGACCAGGGCGGCGCCGTCACGGATCAGGGCGTTCGGCCCGAGCGAGCGCTCGTCGAAGATCCGCCCGGGGATGGCCCAGATCTCGCGGCCCAGGTCGAGGGCGTGGCGCGCCGTGACCAGCGAGCCCGACCGGGGGGCGGCCTGCACGACCAGGGTGCCGGCCCCCAGCGCGGCGATCACCCGGTTGCGGACCGGGAAGTGCCAGGAGCGGGGCGAGAGGCCGCACGGGAACTCGGTGACCAGGGCACCGCGGCCGGCGATCTCGCGGCCGAGCCGGTCGTGCCCGCGCGGATAGTCAACCCCGAGGCCGCAGCCGAGGACGGCCACCGTCCGGCCGCCTTCCGCGGCGAGCGCTCCCCGGTGAGCCGCCGCGTCGATGCCGCGGGCGAAGCCGGAGACCACCGTGACCCCGGCGGCTCCCAGGGCCCGGGCGAACAGCTCGGCGGCCTCGGAGCCGTAGGAATCGGCCCGGCGCGATCCGACGATGGCCACGGCGGGGCCGTCCGGGATCCGGCCTCTTATGTAGAGGATGGGGGGAGGCAGGGGGAGCTGGCGCAACGCGGCCGGATAGCCGGGCTCGTCCAGAGAGACGACCTGCGCCTCCAGCTTTTCCGCCTCGGCCAGCTCGCGGTCCGCGATGCGCGAGGCCTCGCGGGCCACGGCGAGCGCCTTCTCCACCTGCTTGCGGGGGACGCCCACCGCTGCGGCCAGCACCTCCGGCGGCTCGGAAGAGCCCTGCCAGCGCTCCAACTCGGAGGCGAGGCGATACATGGCCGGGCGCGACAGGTGCGGCGCGGCGTTCAGGGCGAGCAGCAGCTCGCGCGGGGAGGTGGCGGTCAGGGTCATCGGGAGCGTCTCGCCGCGACAAGGTAGCACAGGGACGCAATAGGGTGGGAGGAGAGGGCGGATAAGAAGAGGAGGCCAAGCGGTGCGGTCTGTGTATACTAGGCTCCTCGGAACTTGGGAGGTGAAGTATGACCCGCTCCATCCCCCGTTCCCCTAACCCGGGAGCTCTTCGATGCACGAGTCCATGCGCCTGCGCGCCGCAGTCCTCTGGATCTCTCTCCCGCTGCTTGCCGTCTCGTGCGGCGGCGGGTATGGCAAGCCCAAACAGCCTTCCAGCCAGCTCGCCTTCGGCGTGGACATGGCGCGCCGCGGGCTCTGGGAAGAGGCCCTCTTCCGGTTCCACCAGGCCGAGCAGCTCGACCCCAACAACCCGCGGGTCCAGAACAACCTCGGTGTCGCGTACGAGGCGGCCGGGGATTTCGAGAAAGCGCTCGAGTATTACCAGAAGGCGCTCAAGCTCGACCCGGGCAACCGCGAGCTGAAGGCCAACTACGTCCGTTTCGCCGAGTTCTACCAGGGCTACAAGAAGCAGGAGAACAAGGACGCCACGGCCGCGGCCGGCAGTGCCACCAACCCCGTGCCGCCCACCCAGCCTCCGGCCGCGAGCCCCCCGCCTCCGCCGCCTCTCGGGCCGGCGGCCGGCAATGGGCCCGGTAATGGGCCCATCGAGACCGGGGGGCCCGTCGAAACCGAGGAGCCGCCGGCGGACGACCCGCCGCCCGCCTGAACGAAGCGGCGCCTCCTTGCATCCGGGGAGGTGCCGAGATCAAGCAAGGAGGCCAGTGCCATGAAAGCCATCCGCCTGGGGACGATCGCGATCCTCGTCGGCCTGTCCGGCCTGCCGGCCGTGGCCGGCCCGGTCGAGGTCCACCTCAAGCTGCCGCAGCCCGCCCGCCTGAACCTCCAGGGGCGCAATATCCTCGCCGTCGCGCCCTTCATCGTGGTCAGCAAGGAAGGGGCGAACAAGGTGCAGGGCCGCGACATCGACGTGCAGAAGGAGTTCGAGCGCTACCTGGTCAAGGTCCTGCGCCGCGAGACCGAGCTGAAGATCATCGAGCCCGGGCCGGTGGACTTCCCGGTCTACGACCTCGACCAGCTCGCCAAGCAGCAGGACTTCTGGAGCGCCCTGGGCGAGCGGACGCAGGCCGACCTGATCCTCTCCGGCGGCCTGGACTTCGACATCCAGGACCGCACCGGCTACCGCACCGAGGAGTACATCTCGCCGTACAACGGCCGGACCTATTACCGCCAGATCCTGGTCGAGCAGACCGGCTTCGAGTACGACATCCTGCTGCAGGTCTATGACGGCAAGACCGGAAAGGTCCTGTACCAGGACAATTTCAAAGACTTTCAGAATTTCGAGGGAGAGAACACCGACCCCCTGGCCGGCATGTTCGAGAACCTCCTGTCCCTGGAGGACCGGATCTTGAACGTCTTCACCCAGAAAGAGGTGGAGGCAACGCGTATCCTGTTCACCCAGTAGAGGGCGCAAAAGGAGATCTCTTTTGATCCGTCCATTTTTTCGTCGTCTTCCGTTGGTCCTGGCGCTGCTCGGGGCATGCCTGCTCCCGTTGCGTCCGCTCGCAGCCCAGGTCGGCCCCCAGTGGTATGGACAGGGGTTCGGCAAGAACAAAGTCCAGTACCGGGACTTTGCCTGGCAGATCTATCACTCGCCGCATTTCAACGTCCACTATTACGCCGCGGAGGAGGCGCAGCTCCAGAAGATCGTCTCCTTTGCCGAGAGCTCCTACGACCGGCTGTCGCGGGAGCTCAACTTCCAGATCAAGGACCCGGTCCCGCTGATCTACTACGCCACCCACTCGGCCTTCGAGCAGAACAACATCATCCTCAACTTCATCCCCGAGGGCGTGGGCGCCTTCGCGTCGCCGGCGCGCTACCGCATGGTCCTGCCCACCGACATGCCGGACCCGGAGCTGATGGAGCTGATCTCCCACGAGCTGACGCATATCTTCCAGTACCACATGCTGTTTCAGGGCAGCCTCGCCAAGGCCGTGGCCACCTCGCCCCCGACCTGGTTCATGGAGGGCATGGCGAGCTACATGGCCAAGGACGAGAGCGCCCGCGACAAGATGTTCCTCACCGACGCGGTGGTCAACGACCTCCTGCCGTCGGTCAACCAGGACTTCGGCGGCTTCTTCGCCTATCGCTACGGCCACGCCCTGTTCGACTTCGTCGAGGAGCGCTGGGGCCGCGACGGCTTCCTCGACTTCATCTACGAGATCCGCAACACCATCGGCTCGCGGGTGGACCGCGCCGTGGAGCGCACCTTCAAGCTGGATCCCGAGGAGTTCGACCTCGAGTTCCGGCGCTGGCTGCGCCGCAGGTACCTGCCCCAACTCGTCGAGACCGGCGAGCCGAGCGACTTCGGCCGCCTCTTCCGGATCGAGGACAACCCCAACTCGTGGGAGACCACGCCCGTCGCCTCGCCGTCGGGCGACCTGGTCGCCGCCATCAGCAGCCTGCGGGGCGACACCGACGTGGTCCTCTTCGACGCCGAGAAGCGGCGCTTCCTGCGCAACCTGACCAAGGGCTATTCCAACCAGTACCAGTACCTGGTCGCCCAGGAGCAGGCGCTCGGACGGCAGATGGGCCGCGACCTCTCCTTCTCGCCCGACGGCAACTACATCGCCGTCTTCGCCAAGCGGGAAAGGGGGCGCAGCCTCGTGCTGCTCGACGTCCTGAACGGCGGCCTCCACAAGATCTTCGACATCGACGCCATCGAGCAGCAGCTCTCGCCCGCCTGGAGCCCGGACGGCAGGACGATCGCCTTCTCCGGCTTCAAGGACGGCCAGTTCGACATCTTCCTCCTCGACGTCGAGAGCGGCACGTTCAAGAATTTCACCAACGATGCGATCTACGACGGCGCCCCCACCTTCTCGCCGGACGGCCAGTCGATCGTCCTCGCCTCGGTCGTGGGCGAGGGCTACGCCAAGCTCTTCCGTATCCCCCTGGACCCGCCGGGCCGGCGCTTTCCGCTCACCAGCGGCAACTCGAACGACGGCGACCCGGTCTATTCGCCGGACGGCAAGCGGATCTACTTCACGTCCGACCGCGACGGCCGCGAGAACATCTTCAGCCTCGACCTGGGGAGCGGCGAGGTGCGCCAGTACACCAACGTGGTCACCGGCGCCTTCATGCCGACGGTGCTGCGCGAGCGCGAAGGGCAGGAGCGGCTCGTCTTCACCGGCTACTGGAAGGGCACCATGAACCTGTACGTCACGGACGTCGACCAGCCGGTCGGCGAGCCCGAGGCCACGCAGATCGCCACCGAGCCGCTGCTGGACGAGAAGCTGCTCGCCTATGAGCCGGACATCCAGGTCACCATCGACGACGCCAACAAGGAGAAGTACGGCGGCTTCAAATTCTTCCTCGAGGGCGCCGAGAGCTATATCGGCGTCGACGACGACCAGAGCTACATCGGCAGGATCCTGATGACCTTCTCGGACAACCTGGGCGACCGGCGGATCCTCGCCGATCTCAGCTCGATCGAGAGCTTCGCGAACTTCAACATCCTCTACCTCGACATGAGCGACCGGTTGCAGTGGCAGGCCCTGCTCTTCGACGATCGCAGCTTCTACACCGCCAGGGATCTGGTGAGCGGCCGCGAGGACCGCTTCCGGACCGCCTATCGCCTCACTGGAGCGATCGGCTCGATCGTCTATCCGTTCAGCTTCTACCAGCGGGCCGAGCTGGGGCTCGGCTACGCCTTCCGCAAGTATTCGATCCCCGTCCCGGTCCTCACTCCGGAAGGCCAGTTCGACTTCGAGTTCTTTGACATCGAGCACAACTTCCCCCTGGTCCAGGGCGCCCTGGTCGGGGATTCGAGCCGGTTCGCCCCTTGGGGCCCGGTCTCGGGGCGCCGCTGGCGGCTGGACGCCACCTACGCGCCGGACTTCGACGAAAGCGGCACCCTGTTCTGGAACTACGACCTCGACATACGGCAGTACATCCCGGTGACCCAGCGGAGCAACATCGCCCTGCGGGGCTTTGGCGGGTTCAGCGCCGGCAATTTCCCGAACCCGGTCTACTTCGGCGGGCTCGACACCGTGCGCGGCACCGGGTTCCGCGATCTGGTGGGCGACCGGGGCTTCTTCGCCAACGTCGAGTACCGTTTCCCGTTGATCGACCTGATCGCCACCCCGGTGCTGGCGTTCCAGGGCATCCGCGGAGTCGTCTTTTTCGACATCGGCGGCGCTTGGTACAACGATTTCGAGGACTTCGACCTCTACGACAGCGACGAGGGACGGTTGCAGGACGCAGTGGCCGCCTATGGCTGGGGCGTCACGGTCCGCTTCCTGGGCTTCGACCTCAACTGGGACTTCGCGCGGCAGTGGGACTTCAAGGAGGGCGGCGACTTCCGCACGGCGTTCTGGATCGGCACGCGGTTCTGAGACCTCACCCTCCTGGCCCCCCTCGCCCGAGGGGGGCCTGTTGCTTTGGCACTGGAAAAGATACAATCCGTTCAATATATGTTGATCCAAGTCCTCGGGGGCTACGGCGGAGAGAGCCTGGAGTGCCGGATGACGTGCCTCCTCATCAACGGCACGATCGCGCTCGACGCCGGATCGCTGTCGCAGGCCCTGCCCATCGAGCGGCAGGTGGAGGTGCACTCGATCCTGCTCTCCCACTCCCACATGGACCACACCAACTCGCTGCCGTTCTTCATCGAGAACGTCTATGGCAAGAGCGAGAAGGCGATCGACCTGCACGCCTCGGCCGCGACGGTGTACGCCATTCGCAAGTATCTGTTCAACAACGCGACCTGGCCGGACTTCACCCGTCTGCCGAACCATCTGCTGCCGGCCCTGCGCTTCCAGGAGATGGAGAGCGAAGAGCCGCTCGTCATCGACGGCGTGACCTTCACCCCCATCCCGGTGGACCACCTGGTGCCCACCCACGGCTTCCTCATCGAGCAGGACGGCGCGGCCGTGCTCTGGTCGAGCGACACCGGGCCGACGCAGCGTTTCTGGGAGGTGGCCAACCGGATCCCGAACCTGAAGGCGGTCTGCATCGAGACGAGCTTCGACAACTCGCTCCAGGACGTGGCGGACGTCTCGCTCCACCTGACGCCGCGGACGCTGGAAGCCGAGCTGCGCAAGCTGGAGCGCCGGGTGCCGGTCCTCCTGCACCACCTGAAGCCCCCCTGCGTCGAGCGGATCAGGCAGGAGGTCCGGCAGCTCCGGAACCCCGACCTCGAGTTCCTGGAGCAGGGGAAGGAGTACAGGTTCTGAGAAGCGGCTTTTCCTGGGAGCGCCGGCGCTCCCAGGATTCCCTCCGGCCCGCTTCCAGGATCTCCGCGCCGGCCCAGGGCTCACCCGGGAACGTCACGGGGCGAAGCTCGCCGGCCCCTGGCCTGACACTGCTGAAAAAGGAGCGTGCTGCGCCGAGGTGGAGGCCGGCCCGGCCGAGGCGCAGCTCGCTCCAGAATCAGCGCCTGGCTCGAGCTTTTTGATGAAAGGCTGGTGGAAGCTCTTCATGTGGCCCTTTGCCTGCTCGTCTCCCCTGACTCCCTGACCTTCCTGCTGGAAGCGGCCGGTGGGGTGGCGCTCGACCGCTCCGGCACCCTGCTGTTCGAACGGGTCGCCGGCGGGCCGGAAGCGGCGTAGTCCGGAACCCCGGGGAGGCGCTGCGCCGCCTCCCCGGGCTTCCCGGGCGCCATTCTTGACCTGCATCTTCTGTCTTTGCTATACCTCTTACAGTTGCTTCTCTTTAGGGAGGCGTCAGATATGCAAAAGCCCCTGTTGCTCCCGGCGAGCTTGGCGTCCTAGATTGTCGCGATGAGTATGATCCCTGGCTTGCCTCGTGGTGGTGCGTTGCACTCGGTGATGACTGCATGACCGTTATCTCCCCCGGAGGAGGCGGGGGTGGCGGTGGTGGTGGCGGGGGTGGCGGTGGAAGCTCTTGTTCGTCCACGGGCTTCTGCCCGGCGGAGTGCTTCAGTTGTACCCCTGCGAATTAGGTATATGGCGTTGATTGCCTTCGTTTCGCGCCGCAAGGGGCATCTGGCTCTCGCCTTGTTTCCGTTCCTGCTTGGAGCGGCTGGCACCCAAGAGAGTCCCCGGCTTGCGCCCGTGGAGATCACGACGCATCTGGTCGCCCCTGCAGATCTTCCTGCTCAGGGAGAAATCATCCTGCGGCCCGCCGAAGGCGAGAATGCCCAGCGCTTGCCTCTCACATTTTCAGCGCCGCTTTCCCTGCGACTGCCGGCCGGCTCCAAGTGGGAGGTTTCGGCCGACCTCCCGGGTTTCTGGGTCCAGCGCAAAGAGCTCGCCGTGGGCGCCGCAGACGAGTTGACCCGGCTGGCGCTGGACCTCTGGCCTCTCGGCACGATTTCGGGTGTCGTCAAGGTCAAGGGGAAAGGCGTCGCTCTCCCGCGCCAGCTTCTCGTCAAACCCTCGCCTCTCCTGCCTTTCGCAAGCGCCCTGACGTACCCCCCGGGGCTCTCAATTGCCCGGTGGGCCTGAAGGGGGCTTGGAGCTGCTCGCTGCCCGCGGCCACCTTCGACCTGGTCCTCACGGCAGAGGGCCTCACGCCGCAATACCGGTGGGGCGTAGAGGTCCCGGCCGGCAGGAAGCTCTCTTTCGGAACCATCGAGCTGGAGCGCGGCGCGTCTGTTGCAGGGTGGGTGGCAGTCGAGGAGGGAGCCATCGATCCCCAGCAGTGCGTCGTCCGGTTGGCCCTTTTGCTTGCAGGCGGAACAGGCATCTCCAGGTCTGCGGAGCTCGAGCGGACCAGCGTAGAGAAGACGGTCCGCGGCGATGGCTTCTTTCAACTCACCGGACTTGCAGCGGGCGTCTATGCCCTGGAGGTGCGGCAGCCCGGGTACAACCCGGTCAAGCTCTCACCCGTTCAGGTGAATCGAGAAGCGGAGACATTCCTCCGTGATCCTCTGGTCTTGACGCATCCCCTGGATCTTGCCTTTACGATCAACCCGCCTCTCGATTGGCTCGGAAAACCGTGGCGCGCCAAGGTGTTTCGCGTGCGTGACGCGGCCGTCCGTATTGCGCCCGTGGTGTTCAACGGAGCAGCCGACGGAGAGGGACGCTTCTCCGTCCCCGGCCAGTCGCCGGGACGATACCGGGTCGAAGTTGCTGATTCGTTGGGCAACCGGCTGTATTCCGGTGATGACATTCAGGTGGACGCCCCCGGTCAGGCAGCGTTCCCTATCGAGATCAAATTCATCGACCTCAAGGGTGAGCTCCGCCTGGGAGGAGAGCCTTTCGCAGGTGTCCTCTGGTTCGGCGGACGCCGCGGTACGACATCCGTCCGGATGGAAGCCGACGAGGAAGGCCGGTTTTTCGGCCCTCTCCCCCGAGAGGGTTTCTGGAACATTGACATCGAGGCAACGCATCCAAGGCTGCAGACCCGCACGCGCGTCGAGGTGCAGGCAGGCGCGTCCGGCGTCGCGAGCCTGAAGATCGACCTGCCGGACACCCGCATCTTCGGCCGCGTCTCCGATGAGCAAGGCAGGCCCGTGCCTGAGGCGCACGTGGTGATCCAGGGAAAGAGCCTGGACCAGCAGGTATCGACAGACTCCTCAGGGGCCTTCGAGGTGCGCGGCCTTGCCGAGGGTCCTGTGACCTTGGGAGCGGAGTCGGCATCCCGCAACAGCGATCTCGTGCATACTTCCCTGGCGGCGGGCCGTGCGGCAGGCCCGATCGATCTGGTGTTGCGCCCCGTGAAGCGGCTCACCGGCCATGTCCTTTCCTCTCGGGGGCCGGTGGCGGGATCGAATGTCACGGTGATGGCGTTACCACCCGGTGCAGGAGGGAGGGCCGGCACAACTGACATGGAAGGTGCTTTCGACATCACTGTCCCGGAATCCGCCGGCCCGTTGGCGGCCATTGTGAGCGCGCCGGGATTTGCCCTCCGGGCCTTCGGTCCGGTGGCCGGTGGACCTTTGAGCCTGGGCGTTTCGGAGGAAGCGGGCACCCTCGAGATCGTTCTGCCCGGGAGCGGCGGGGATCTTCTCCGCGAGGATCTCAGTGTTGCCATTTTCCAGAACGGGCTTCCGATCCCTGTGGGCCTGCTCCGGCAATGGGCCTATGACCAGGGCACGGTCAGCGAGGGGACGAAACTCCGTGTCCCCAATGTCGCACCAGGCGGGTACCGCACCTGTCTGGTCCAACGCGGGCACGAGTCTGCCGGGCAGGATGCGGGAGGCGTTTGCGACACCGGTATGCTTGCCGCCGGAGGGACCCTCTCTCTCCATCCCGGCCTGCCCCCCTAATCGGATCGCCGAAGCGGCGTAGCCTCTTTGCCCGGGGAGGACAGGGAATGTCAGGAGGCTCCGTCTCGGTTGACACCCCCGGCCGCGTTTGCTAGCCTCTGTCCTCCCCGGCGGTCTGCCGGGGGGTCATGTTTTGGCAAAAACAGGCCCGTAGCTCAGTTGGTTAGAGCGCTACGTTGACATCGTAGAGGTCAGCGGTTCGAATCCGCTCGGGCCTACCAAGGATATGGAGAGAGCCGCACGCATCGAGGAACGACGGACGCTCGCGAGGCCGGAGGATCTGGTTCCCGAGCTGCCCGTCCGTGGTGTGCGGCTTTGAACCCCAGGCGCTTAGCTCAGCTGGTTAGAGCGCTACCTTCACACGGTAGAGGTCAGCGGTTCGAGTCCGCTAGCGCCTACCATCCCTTCCTTCCGTGAGAACCTTCCCGGCGGGCTGCCGCCCGGTAGCGGCAGAATTCCTTTCAGCTTTGTGGAGATGATGCAGACCACCACCGAGGCGATCCGCCTCACGCTGCCCGACGGCTCTGTCCGCGACGTGCCGGCCGGGACGACACCCCTCGAGGTCGCCGCCTCGATCGGACCCCGCCTGGCCAGGGACGCCGTGGGAGCCGAGGTCGACGGCCGCAGGATCGACCTCCGCCATCCGCTCGCCGCGGGCGGCGCGTTCCGCATCTTCACGGTCAAGAGCCCCGAGGCCGGCGAATTCGTCCGCCACAGCGCGGAGCACGTGCTCGCCGACGCGGTCAAGCGGCTCTGGCCCGAGGCCGAGATCGACGTCGGGCGCCAGGACCACAGCGAGAAGTTCCAGTACGACTTCCGCTTCCCGCGGGCGTTCACCCCCGAGGACCTGGCGGCCATTGAGGAAAAAATGCGCGAGATCGTGGCCGAGGGGAGCCCCTTCGAGCGGACCGAGGTCTCGCGCGAGGAGGCGGAGCGCATCTTCCGGGAGATGGGCGAGAGCCTCAAGGTCGAGCGCCTCAAGGACATCCCCGCGGGCGATACGATCACCCTCTACCGGCACGGCCGGTTCGTCGACCTCTGCCGCGGGCCGCACGCCCAGGCCGCCGGCCAGATCGGCGCCCTGAAGCTCCTCGAAGCCTCGGGCGTCTACTGGAAGGGCGACGAGGCCAACGAGCGGCTGCAGCGCATCTACGGCACCGCCTTCGCCTCCGAGAAGGAGATGGCGGAGTACCTGGAGCGGATCGAGCAGGCCCGGGCGCGCGACCACCGGCGCCTGGGCCAGGAGCTCGACCTCTTCAGCTTCAATGCCTATGCGCCGGCCATGCCGTTCTTCCATCCCAAGGGGGCGTTCGTCTACAACGCGCTGGTCGACTACGTCCGGGAGCTCCACGTCCGCTACGGCTTTGGCGAGGTGATCACCCCGCAGGTGCTCGATGTCGACCTGTGGCACACCTCGGGTCACTACGACAACTACCGGGAGGGGATGTTCTTCGTCGAGATCGACGAGCAGCACATGGCGGTCAAGCCGATGAACTGCCCGACCCATTGCCTGATCTATGGCACGCGGCTGCGCTCGTACCGCGACCTGCCCATCCGCTACGCCGATTTCGGGCGCCTCCACCGCTATGAGCGCAGCGGCGTCACCAACGGCCTGTTCCGGGTGCGCTCGTTCGCCCAAGACGATGCTCACGCCTTCTGCACCGACGAGCAGATCGAGGGCGAGGTCCTGAGGCTGACCGACATGATCCTGGAGGTCTACCGGACGCTCGGCTTCGCCGACGTCCAGCTCGAGCTGTCGACCCGGCCGGAGAAGCGGATCGGCGCCGACGAGGTGTGGGACCGCGCCGAGGCGGCTCTGGCCGCGGCACTGGAGAAGCGGGGCACCCCGTATACGGTCAACCCCGGCGACGGCGCCTTCTATGGGCCGAAGATCGACTTCCACGTCCACGACGCGCTCGGGAGGAGCTGGCAGCTCGGCACCATCCAGCTCGACTACCAGATGCCGGACCGCTTCGGCCTCGCCTATGTGGCGGCGGACGGCGGCGAGCACCGGCCGGTGATGATCCATCGCGCCATGCTGGGCTCGGTCGAGCGCTTCCTGGCGATCCTGATCGAACAGACCTCCGGGGCCTTCCCGCTCTGGCTGGCGCCGGTCCAGGCGGTGGTGCTGCCGGTCTCGGAGAAGTTTGCCGACTACGGCGAGCGGGTGCGGGCGGAGCTGGCCGCGGCGGGGGTGCGCGCCGAGCTCGACGCGCGCAACGAGAAGCTCGGTTACAAGATCCGCGAGGCCCAGCTCCAGAAGGTGCCGTACATGCTGGTGGTGGGTGCGCGCGAGCAGGACGAAGGGACCGTTTCGGTGCGGCGGCGTTCGGGCGCGGACCTCGGCGCCATGCCGGCGACGGCGTTCCTCGAGCGGGTGGGATCGCTCGTGGCCGGCCGCAGCACTGATCTGTAAGAGGAGGAGACCTTGAAAGTGAACGACCATTCCGGGCCCATGGAGGCCCGGCGCTCCCAGGGGGTGAGCTGACTATCGACAGAACGGCCCGAATCAACGAACGCATCCGGGTTCGCGAAGTGCGCCTCGTCGACGCCGAAGGCGGCCAAGCGGGGATCGTCCCCATCGAGGAGGCACTGCGCATGGCGCAGGCACAGGGGCTCGACCTGGTGGAGGTGGCGCCGACGGCCAAGCCGCCGGTCTGCCGCATCATGGACTTCGGCAAGTTCCTCTACCAGCAGAAGAAGAAGTCCCACGAGTCCAAGAAGAAGCAGAAGATCATCCAGGTCAAGGAAGTCAAGTTCCGGCCGAACATCGACGACCACGACTACGACTTCAAGCTCAAGAACGCGATCCGCTTCCTGGAAGAGGGCGACAAGGTCAAGGCCACCGTCCAGTTCCGTGGCCGCGAGATGGCGCGGCAGGACCTGGGCCACAAGCTGATCGCGCGGCTGACGGAAGACTTGGGGGAGCGAGCGGTGCTAGAATCGCGCCCCGAAATGGCGGGCAACCGGATGCACGTCATCTACGGTCCGCCGCGCCACGGGATCAAGAAGACGGCTTCCTGAGCCTCGTGGAGCTTCAGGAACAGCCGCTGACCCGACCTCGGAGTGAGGTCCGGACCGGGTCAGGGGCGTATTTTTGTCCAGAAAAGGAGAGGACCCTTGCCGAAGCAGAAGACACACAAGGGTGCCGCGAAGCGGTTCAAGGTCACGGGGACTGGCAAGGTGACGCGTCACCAGTCGATGCACAGCCACATCCTCACGAAGAAGACCACCAAGCGGAAGCGCAACCTGCGCAAATCCACTGCGGTCTCGCCCGCGTTCTCGCGCACCATCCGAGCGATGCTGCATTCGCAGTAGGACAGACGGACAAACGATCGGCTGCCGGTGGGAAAAGGACCTGTCCACCGGGGGCCGGAGCCCGGCCGGTTTCATCCGGCGCTCCCCTGGAGCCATTGCGGGCCTGACCGCTCCCCCCGGGGATCACCGGCGCGCGGGAGCAGGAACGAGGTCAAGACATGGCACGTGTCAAGCGTGGAAACAAGCGCGTCCAGCGCCGCAAGAAGATCCTGGGCCTTGCCAAGGGCTACTTTGGCCTGAAGTCGAAAGCCCACCGCATCGCCAAGCAGGCGGTCGACAAGTCCCTCAACTACGCCTACCGCGACCGGCGCCAGAAGAAGCGCCAGCTCCGCAGCCTCTGGATCGTGCGGATCAACGCGGCGGCGCACCTGCACGGGCTCAACTACAGCAAGCTGATCGCCGGCCTCAAGGCCGCCGGCTCCGACCTCGACCGCAAGGTCCTCGCCGACATCGCGGTGCGCGACGCCGAAGGCTTCGCCCGCATCGCCGAGACGGCCAAGAACGCGCTCGAGGCCGCCGGACAGAACGAGCAGCAGACGGCTCCGGCCCCCGCGGAGGCCTGAGGATGGCGGACGGGGCGGACACCCCGGAAACCACTGCGCTCGCCGAACAGTTCGAGCGGGAGGCTGCGGGCGTCCCCGGCCGTGAGGCCTGGGAAGAGCTGCGCCTGCGTTGGATCGGGCGCAAGCAGGGGATCGTCCGCTCCCTCCTCGCTCGCACCGGCGAGGTGCCGGCCGCGGACCGGCGCGCCTACGGCCAGGCGGTCAATACGCTCAAGGAGCGGGTCGAGGCCCGCCTCGCCGAGCTCGACGAGGTGATCGTCTCCCGCGAGCGCGAGGCGGCCCGCCGGAGCGCCGCGGTGGACGTCACCCTGCCCGGCCGCCGGCCCGCCCTCGGCACCCTTCATCCGATCACCCGGGTCGTCCGCGAGATGGAGGACATCTTCGCCGAGCTCGGCTTCAGCGTCGCCGAAGGGCCCGAGGTCGAGGACGACTACCACAACTTCGAGGCCTTGAATTTCCCGCCGGACCACCCGGCGCGCGACACGCAGGACACGCTGTTCCTGGAGAACGGCTATCTGCTGCGCACCCATACCTCGCCGGTGCAGATCCGGACCATGCTGGCCCGCAAGCCGCCGATCCGCGTCATCTGCCCGGGCCGCGTGTTCCGCAACGACAACGACCTGCGGCACTCGCCCATGTTCCACCAGGTCGAGGCCCTGGCCGTGGCCGAGGGGATCACGGTGGGGGACTTGAAGGGGACGCTGGAGGCCTTCCTCACCCGCCTCTTCACGCCCGACACGAAGATCCGGCTGCGGCCGAGCTTCTTCCCCTTCACCGAGCCGTCCGCCGAGGTGGACGTCACCTGCCAGACCTGCAAAGGCGCCGGGTGCGCCGTCTGCTCGAACACTGGCTGGATGGAGATCCTCGGCTGCGGCATGGTCGACCCGCGGGTGCTCGCCGGGTGCGGCATCGACCCGGACGTCTATTCCGGCTTCGCCTTCGGCATGGGCGTCGACCGGGTGGCGATGAACCGCTACGGCGGCATCCCCAACATCCGCCTGCTGTTCGAGAACGACGAGCGGGTGCTGCGGCAGGTGCGCGCCTGATGCTGTTCTCCCGGAGCTGGCTCGCCGAGTACGTCGACCTCCCGGCCGATCCCAAGGAGCTGGCCCGGCGGCTGACCGCCGCCGGGCTCAACACCGACAGCATCGAGGAGCGGGACGGCGACGCCGTCTTCGACGTCGAGGTCACCACCAACCGGCCCGATGCCATGAACCATCTCGGCCTGGCGCGGGAGGCGGCGGTCCTCTACGACCGGCCGCTGCGCCGGCCCCTCGGCCCGACGGCGCCCCGCCCGAAGCGCACGGAGCGCAGCCAGGACGCCGCAAGCGTCGAGGTCGAGGACGACGAGGGCTGCCCGCGGTACGTGGCCCGGGTCGTCCGCGGCGTCAGGATCGGCCCGAGCCCGGACTGGCTGCGCAAGCGCCTCGAATCCATCGGCCTGCGGTCGATCAACAACGTGGTGGACGTCACCAACTTCGTCCTCTGGGAGATGGGCCAGCCGCTCCACGCCTTCGACCTCGCGAAGCTGGCCGGCGCGAAGATCGTGGTGCGGCCTGCGCGCGAGGGCGAGGCTCTGACCACCCTCGACGGCGTCGAGCGCAAGCTCGCTCCCGGCATGCTGGTCATCGCCGACGCCGAGCGGCCGGTGGGCCTCGCCGGCGTCATGGGCGGCGCCGACAGCGAGGTCACGGACGCGACGACCGACATCCTGCTCGAGAGCGCGCACTTCGACCGCAAGCAGGTACGCCTCACGGCGCGCGGGCTCGGCATGCACACCGACGCAAGCCACCGCTTCGAACGGGGGGCCGACCCCGAAGCCTGCCTGGAGGCGGCCAGCCGGGCGGCCCTGCTGATCGCGCAGGCCGCAGGTGGGACGGTCCTCGCCGGAGCGATCGACGAGCGGCGGGAAGGTTTCCCCAAGCCTCTCGGGGGTCGCCTGGACCTTGCCCGGCTGAACGCCTTCGCCGGGATCGAGATCCGCGCGGCCGACGCCGAGCGCTGGCTGACCGGGCTCGGCTTCAGGCTGGAGAGCACCGGCGACGGTCTATGGAACGTGACGGTCCCTTCCTGGCGCCTCTTCGACTTCCAGCCGCGGCCGGACGGCAGCGCCTACGAGGCCGACCTCTTCGAGGAGGTCCTGCGCATCCACGGGCTGGACGGCATCCCGTCGACCCTGCCGAGCCTGATGGGCTCGGACGGCCCGCGGACGCCGCGGCAGCGCCTGCGCGACCGCGTCCGCGGGTACCTGGCGGCGGCCGGCTACGCCGAGGCGGTCCACTTCGTCTTCCAGAGCCGGGCGCAGGACGCGCGCTTCCACAGCCTGCTCCCCCCTGCCGAGCCGGTGGCGCTCGCCAACCCGCTCTCCGAGGCCTACGCGGTGCTGCGCCGGTCGCTCCTGCCCAACCTCGTGGAGACCGCCCGGTTCAACCAGCGGCGGGGTCTCCCCGCGGTGCGGCTGTTCGAGATCGGCAGCGTCTTCTACAAGGGAACCCCCGACCCGGCGGACGAGCCCGAGGTCCTGGGCCTGGTCTGCGGCGGCACGGTGGGCAACCCCTGGCAGCGGGAGGTGGAGCTCGACTTCTTCGACCTGAAGGGCGCCGTCGAGGGCCTGGCCGAGGCGCTCGGGGTGCCTCTGGAGGCACGGCCTGCCGAGCTCAAAGGGCTGCTCGCCGGCAACACGGCCGAGCTGTTCCGGCCGGACCGGACCTCGGCGGACAGCCAGGTGATCGGCTATCTGGGTCGGGTCGAGGAGGACGAGGGCTACCCTCTCTATGTCGCCGAGGTCGCCCTGGATGGCCTGACGGGCGGCGAGCAGAGCCTGGCCGTGGAGATCCCCTCGCGCCACCCGGCCATCGACGCCGACTTCACCCTGACGCACGCGCTCGCCACCCCCTGGGTGGACATCGACCGGGTGATCGCCGGGCTGCGGCCGGCCGACCTCGTCTGGTACGGGCTCAAGGTCCGCTACCAGGGCCAGGGCGTGCCCGAGGGGGCGGTGAACACGACGATCTCATTCCTCTACAACTCGCCGGAGCGCTCCCTGACCCAGGACGAGGTCAACGAGCGCCAGAGCACCCTGACGGCGGAGCTCGAGCGCCGCTTCGGATGGAGGTCCTGATGGCCAAGACTGCAACCGCCGAGCCGCCCATGGCGGACACCGGCACCGAATGGATGACCGTGCTGGAGGAGAAGGTCCGCGCCGCGGGCGAACGCCTCCGCGAGCTGCGGAGCGAGAACACTGCGCTCCACCGGCGGATCGAGGAGCTGGAAGAGCGCCTCGCCGCCGCGGCCTCCCCCGGCGAGGCCCAGCGCTGGGTCGAGGAGCGCCAGGAGATCCGCGGCCGGGTCGAGCGGCTGGTCGAGCACCTGGGAGGGCTGCTGGAGTAGCCTCATCTCGTCTCTCCGGAGGCTGTCGCAACGTCACGCAGCTTTCTCCTGAAGCGATCTGCGGTGTCGCAACCAAGCCGAACCGCACCCCCTGCACGCTTGCTCTGTCGCAGGTATGCTGACGCTGCGACAGTGTCAGCTTGCCGTTGAATCGGGCGGAGCGACACCGGCCCGTTGCCCCTCGACGCTGTCGCAACGCACCAGGCATTTACGTAGTGCCGGCTCGCGGCGACCCCTTGCCAACGAGACCTGCGGCAACGCTCCTGGACGATGCAACAGGTGTACCCCACGCTGAAACAGATCAGGCGACGCCGCTACAGCGTAGCAGCATTCCGCGACAGCGCCTGGAGACTGCGCGACGATGCGGCAACACTCTGCAACATGACTGGAAGCATGTGCGACATTGTCTGGCTGCATTGTGCCGGAGTGAGGAGGCATCGTCCGGGGCTCGCAAGACCGTGCGACAGTGCAAGCTCCGCAGTCGCAGCGTAAGCTGCCTCTGCGACAGTGTAAGCTCACGCTGTCGCAGAGCATCCATCCTCTGCGACAGCGTGAGCTTACGCTGTAACAGTGCCCAATGCGATGCGACAAAGCGCCGCGATGCGACGGGCTCGACACTTTACACTGCGACAGTGTCTCTACGCTCTGCGACGGGTGATGGACATGTTGCGACGGGGACGTGGGCCCTGGGAACGCTGGCGTCCCGCCGGCTCAGACGCGAGGATGCCGGCGCTCCCAGGGAAGAAACCGCGTCCAACAGATCTCCGGCGGACCGTGTCGAAGTAGACAGCAGGTGAGACGCGCTCTTTGACAACCCGTCCAGCCAGGAAAGAATCGTGCCGGTCACAAATCATGCCAGCTCAAAAATGGCGTTTTGTCAGCGGGGTAACGGCGGAGAGCTCAATTCACTGAAAAGACGAGAGTTACAAGCGTGAACGAAGCTGAAAAACGACTCCCGGGAGGACTTCCGCACAGGCCAGAAAGGGGGGTAACGGCCGAGCAGGAGTTAAGTAGCGTAGAATCAAGGGCCTGGAGAGGCGACAGTCCGAATTGCCCAGATCAGTACGGTGGGATCGTCCTTGGGGCGGGGCGTGGGCCTGGGAGCGCCGGCATCCCTGCTCGGCCTTCTTACTCCGTCGGCGCCCCATGACTGGGGCTTTGAAGCCGGGTTTACCCGGCGCCGTTCCTAGCCCGGGCATTCATGCCCGGGCGGCTAGGGAGTGACGTCCGCCCCCACCGCCTCCCCGATCTCCTTCACCCCGTCCCGCTCCATCAGCGCCAGCAGCTCCTCGTTGATCCGGCGGGCGAGCGACGGCCCCTGGTAGACCAGCGCGGTGTAGACCTGCACCAGGGAGGCGCCGGCTCGAATCCTCCGGTAGGCCTCGGCCCCGGAGTCGATCCCTCCGACGCTGATGAGCACGGCGCGGCCGAAGAGGCGTCGGGCTACGGCTTCGAACACCCGGAAGCTCTTCTCCCGCAGCACCTTGCCGGACAAGCCGCCGAAATCCCTCACCCCGGGCAGGAGAGAGTAGTCGTTGGTCGTGTTGGTGGCCACGATCCCGGCGGCGCCCGCTTCGACCGCCACCTCGGCCAGGGTGGCGGCAGCGTCAGGATCAAGGTCCGGAGCGATCTTGACCAGGACCGGCTTACGCGTGAGACCGGAGGCCGCGGCCAGCAGAGCGCGTACGAAGGTCTCGTTCTGGAGGTCGCGCAGGCCCGGGGTGTTCGGCGAGGAGAGGTTCACCACCAGGTAGTCGCAGAACGGCTCGAGCGTCCGGATCAGAATCTCATAGTCGCCGAGCGCCTCCTCCGGGGGCGTCGCCTTGTTCTTGCCGACGTTCACCCCGAGGGGGACCGGAGCCGGATAGAGCCGTCTCCAGGCGGCGGCGGGCGGCCTCCATGCCGGCGTTGTTGAAGCCGAGGGCGTTCTGGAGGCTCGCCGGCCTCCGGCAGGCGGAACAGCCGCGGGCGCGGGTTGCCGGCCTGGGGCCGGGGGGTGACGGTCCCGACCTCGACGAAGCCGAAGCCGAGCGCCGCCAGGCCGCGGACGGCGACCGCGTCCTTGTCGAACCCCGCGGCGAGGCCGACCGGGTTCGGGAAGACCCGGCCGAAAAGGGTCTGCCGCAGCGGCGCCGCGTCGATCCGATACCTGCGCTCCACCGCCCGGGCCAAAGAGGGCACGGACTGGAGAGCGCGGAGGGCTCCGATCCCGAGGCCGTGGCTCGCTTCGGGGTCGAGGCGGAAGAGCAGCTTGCGGAGGGCGGGGTAGCCCGGGAGTGGCATGGCAGGGGGCATTGTAACTTCGGGCCGTGTGCTATAGTGGCCTCCGCCAACTCGCTGGCCCGATGTGACTTGCCGGTGAAGGCACGAAGTGCGTACGTGAGCGCCATGCCAGGAGCCAACACCGCTGTTGAGATCTTCGGCTCGGTGTACCATGTGCGCGGAACCGACGACTCCGGGTACCTCCAGAGTCTGGCCGACCTCGTGGACCGCAGGATGCGGGAGGTCGCCCAGCATGCGACCTCGGCCGACACGGCACGGATCGCGATTCTGGCGGCGCTCAACCTGGCAGACGAATTGTTGCGGGTGCAGAAACGACAGGAAGGGGAACGGGTCGAGATCAAGGAGAAGGTGGCGGAGCTGACCGAGGAATTAAGCCGCGCCCTGGAGAGTTGAGCAGGACTGCGGAATCCGCCATGACGCGCGATATGTCAGACAGATTTGCATCCCCTGTGCGGTGCGTGATGGGTACCACGATACTAGAACCAACATTTATACCCAGGGAGTCTTTTACCCGCGTGGCCCGTGCCAGCCTCGCATCGACGAGGACGCTAACGGCTCGTGGAGCGGACACCCACCTGGTGCGTTTCAGGTTCTAAACGCTCGGGCCCTCACGGCCGTGCGGGGGATGTTTTTATCGAAAGCTCTCCCGTCTCGACCCTGACCCCCCCTACTCGCGAGAGCAGGGGGCAACGTTGACTACCGAAATCATCATTCTTGCTACGGCATTTGCCGTGGGCGTGATCTTCCTCCTGATCTGGTGGTTCGGGATCCGCCGGGAGGCGAAGCGCATCCTCGCCCAGGCGCAGCGCGAATCCGACGGCGTCCTCGAAGACGCGCGGCGGCAGAGCGAGACCCGTCTGCGCGAAGCCGACGTGGCCGCCAAGGAGAAGCTCCTCCAGGCCCGCAGCGAATTCGAGTCGGCGTCGCGCAAGCGGCGCACCGAGCTGGAGGCCCTCGAGCGGCGCCTCACCCAGAAGGAAGACAACCTCGACAAGAAGACCGACGAGCAGGCCAAGCGGGAGAAGGAGCTCAACCAGCTCGACCGCTCCCTGGCCGGCCGCGAGAAGACCCTCGAAAAGAAGGAAGGCGACCTCGACCGGATGGTGGAGGAGGAGCGCGGCCGTCTCGAGCAGATCGCCGGCCTCACCGCCCAGCAGGCGCGCGACGAGCTGGTCCGCGTCATGGAGGACGAGGCCAAGATCGAGGCGGCCCACATCGTCAAGCGGATCGAGGACGAGGCCCGCGAGCAGGCCACCAGGCAGGCGCAGCGGATCATCGGCATGGCGGTCCAGCGGTCGGCCTCCGACTACGTCTCCGAGACCACCGTCTCGGTCGTCATGCTTCCCAACGACGAGATGAAGGGGCGGATCATCGGCCGCGAGGGCCGCAACATCCGCGCCCTGGAGATGGCCACCGGCGTCGACCTGATCGTCGACGACACGCCCGAGGCGGTCATCCTCTCCGGCTTCGACCCGTTCCGCCGCGAGGTGGCCCGGGTCGCGCTCGAACGGCTGATCGTCGACGGCCGCATCCACCCGGCGCGCATCGAGGAGATCGTCGAGAAGGTCAAGGCCGAGTTCGAGCAGAAGATCCTGCAGGAAGGGGAGGCGGCGCTGCTGGAGCTGGGCATCCCCGGCATGCACCCCGAGCTGGTCAAGCTCCTCGGCCGGCTCCGCTACCGCACCTCCTACGGCCAGAACGTCCTCCATCACAGCAAGGAGGTCGCCTTCCTCGCCGGCACCATGGCCGCCGAGCTCAAGGTCAACGTCGCAGGTCGCCCGCCGCGCCGGCCTGGTGCACGACATCGGCAAGGCGATCGACCGCGAGATGGACGGCACCCACCTGCAGATCGGCATCGACCTGCTGCGCAAATTCGGCGAGACCGAGGAGGTCGTCCACGCCATGGCCTGCCACCACGGCGACTACGACCCGCAGACCGTCGAGGCCGTGCTGGTCACCGCCGCCGACGCCCTCTCCGCCGCCCGGCCCGGCGCCCGGCGCGAGGTGCTCGAGACCTACGTCAAGCGCCTGGAGAAGCTCGAGGAGATCGCCGGCGCCTTCAAAGGGGTGCAGAAGACCTTCGCCATCCAGGCCGGCCGCGAGATCCGCATCATCGTCGACAGCGGCAAGATCGGCGACGAGCAGGCCCTCTGGCTGTCGCAAGGACATCGCGCGCAAGATCGAGCAGGAGCTGACCTACCCGGGCCAGATCAAGGTGACCGTGATCCGCGAGACCCGATCCGTCGAGTACGCCCGCTAGAAGCTAGAGACGGATCGATGAAGCTCCTCTTCGTCGGCGACGTCATCGGCAAGCCGGGCCGCCGGGCCCTGCAGAACCTCCTCCCCCGGCTGGTGGACCGTCACAACGCCGACTTCGTGGTGGTCAACGTCGAGAACTCCGCCGGCGGCTTCGGCGTCACCCCGGAGGTGATGGCGGAGATCGCGGACCTGCCCATCCACTGCTTCACCTCAGGCAACCACGTCTGGGACAAGAAGGAGGGGGTCGAGATCCTGGACCGCGATCCGCGCCTCCTGCGGCCGGCCAACTATCCCGAGGGCAACGCGGGGAAGGGGCTCTACATCGGCGAGACCGCGGCCGGCATCCCGGTGGCGGTGATCAACCTCGAAGGCCAGGTCTTCATGAGCAACCTCGAGTCCCCCTTCCGGGTGGCCGACCGGCTGCTCCAGCAGATCGGAGCGAAGGCCAAGGTGGTCTTCGTCGACTTCCACGCCGAGGCCACGAGCGAGAAGCAGGCCCTGGGTTTCTACCTGGACGGCCGGGTGAGCGCCGTGGTCGGCACCCACACCCACGTGCCCACGGCCGACGAGCGCATCCTGCCCAACGGCACGGCCTACCTGACCGACGCCGGCATGACCGGCCCCTACGAGTCGGTCATCGGCATGCGGGTCGACAAGGTCCTCAAGCGCTTCCTCCTCCAGACCCCCTCCTCTTTCGAGGTGGCCAAGAGGGACGTCCGCCTTGCCGGTGTCGTCATCGACATCGACGAGGACACCGGCAAGGCGCGCGGCATCGAGCGCCTGCTGGTCAAGGACGCCCAGGAATAGCCCTCGCCCGGCGGCTCCCCTTTCTCCTCTCCGCACACCCTTCTTCTATGGATGGTGAACGACGAAAGGAGGAGCTATGCTCAAGAGAGGTATCCTGCTGTTCACGATGCTCGTGCTGGTCGGGATGGTCCTGGGCGGCGGATTCCCCGGGCCGAGAGCGGCGTCGGCTGACTGCATCGACGGGTGCATCTATGATGCTCAGCAGTGCGCGTCCTGGTGTTGTCAGGGGGACTGGGCCTGCTATAACGCCTGCGACGAGCAGAAGATGCATTGCATCTCCTCCTGCTCGCCATAGCCGCGAGCTTCTCCTGTCCCGGTCGCCAAGGCGAAGAGCGGGCTCGGCGCGCATGAGCAACTGATTTCACTATGCTTCCGGCGTGTCGCGCCGACTCCGCCTCGCCTGCTGGTCCCTGATCCTGGCCGTGGCCCTCGGCCTGCGGCTGCCGACGGTGTGGGCGGGGCTCCCGTATCTCAACTATGTGGACGAGGGGCACGTGCTGCACCGGGTGGTGCGGATGCTCCGGGAGCGGCGGTGGGACCCGCTCTGGTATCTCTACCCGGCGCTGCCTCTGGTTGCGGTGCGCGCGGCGGCCACGGCCGAGGCGCCCGTCTACAAAGCCGTGCATGGGCACAGACTGCGGGACGACCTCTCGGTTTTTCCGCCCAAGTACTACGACCTGGTCGAGCCGGCGGATCTGATCGTGCTCGGCCGGCTGCTCACGCTCGCCGCGGGGCTCGCGACCGTGGTGCTGACGGGCCGGCTCGCGCGGTGGCTCGGCGGTCCGTCCGCGGAGCTCGTCGCGGCCTGGACCGCGGCGCTCGTCCCGGCGCTGGTGATCCGGAGCGCCCTCGTGACCGTGGACCCCTATGCGGCCTTCTTCTGCCTCGCGGCAGTGTTCTTCGGCGAGAGGTCGCTGCGCGGCGGCACGCCGCGGCGGGACGCGCTCCTCGCGGGAGCGATGACGGGGCTCGCCCTCACGTCCAAGTACCCGGGCATCCTGGCCGCCATCCCGGTGACGATCTCGCTGTTGCGTGGAGAGGGCGGATGGACGGGCCGCATCCGACGGCTGGAGCTCGCTGCGCTCGGCGGGCTGGTGGCCGTCTTCGCAGTCATGCCGGCCCTGTTCCTGAAGCCCCACCGCGTCTTCACCGATGTGGGCCGGCAATTCGTGCTCTATGCCCGGCTGGAGATGGTCCCGCTCTGGGACCAGATCGTCCGGCGCGCGGAGTGGGACCAGCCGCTCGACCACCCCGAGCTCGGCCTGGCCTTCCTCGCCCTGGTCGCCGCGGGCTGGCTCTCCGCCGTGGCGGACCGCCGGACCCGGCCTTCGGCCCTGGGCTGGGCCGTCTGGGGCATCGCCCTGGTGCTGATCCTCCTGCGCTATACCTTTCAGCCGTTCCGCAACCTTCTGCCGCTGGTCCCCCTGGCCTGCGTCCTCGTCGGGCTTCTCGCCGCGAAGATCCGCGAGAGGGTGCCCCGGCCGGCTTGGGTGGACGCCGCCGCGTCCCTGTTGATTGCGGGTCTCTTCCTGCCGGCCGATCTTGCCTATGCCCGCAACCGGGCCACCCTCGTCGACTCGCGCGTGCAGGCGGTCGACTGGCTCCGCGAGCATGCCGGACCGGGCGATGCAGTCCTCGTCTCCGAGGAGCTGGCGATCGTCCGCAGCGAGGTCGGGCGTCTGGGTCCGCGGGCGACCGTGCTGCCTGTCGAGAGGGCGCGTCCGCGCCTCCGCCGCCACGGCGGGTACCGGTTCCTCGTCACCGGCGAATTCGAACGTCGCGGAGGGATGTCGCTGAACGAGCTTGTCGCCCGGGGACGGGCCCGCGATCGCTACCGGCTCGCCGCCCGCTTTGGAGAGCGGCCCGGCACTGGTATGTGGCGGGGGAACCGCCAGATCGTGTATGTGTACGAGGCGGCGACTCCGAGCAGCGCCAGCACGAACAGCCCCGTCCCCAGGCCCAGCCCCGGTGGACGGAATGCCAATTCGACCCGTCCGGAGCCGTTCGGCATTACGACCCCCAGCCAGGCGGTGTTGACCGTCAGTGTCCGCAGGCGCTCGCCCCCGGCGCGGGCTGTCCAGCCTGCGGGGAAAGAGAGCGAGGTGGCAAGGAGCTTCTCTCCCTCGGGAGGCAGCTCGGCGACGATCCCCCCGGGCTCCCAGGAGACGATCCGCACGGCGTCCGGGTCCCACGGCCGGCGCGGCTGACGCCAGCCCTGGGTCTCTTCCGCGATGAGAACGACCCGGCGGGGATTCTTCAGGCGAGCGACCGCGGGGAGGGCTTCCTGCCGTTCCACCACCTGGACCGCAACCGGCAGGAACAGCCGCGGCAGGGCTTCTGGATTGATGTAGAGCCGCATGGGCGCGAGCTGGCCCGCGTCGAAGCGTTCCAGGGTACGGGGCTCGGGCTGGCCGTCCTTGGCAATCACCAGCCGGACGTTCAGGAAGTCGAGCAGCGGGTGGTCGAGGTTGCGGAAGCCGCTCTTGTAGCGCCTCCCCTCGGGCCGGAAACGGAAGGCTTCCTGGAGAGGCAGGAGCTGCTGCCGCAAGGCCACCGGGTTGTGGGCGCGCAGCTCGGCGACGCCGTAGACCGGCAGCAGCGAAGGATAGAAGAGGAAACCGTGCGCCGCGCCCCGCCAGGGACCGCCCTCCGCGACCGCCGCCGTGGCGGCCTCGACCAGCGGGGTCTGCGGATAGAAGAAGCTCGCGGTGGCCGCGCGGCAACAGGTCCCAGGCCCAGGGGAGCAGGTCGACGAGCAGGGCTGCGGCGAGGAGCGCTCCCGCCAGCGGCCGTGACTTCCGGGCCAACAAAGCGCCGCCCAGGAGCAGGGCCCAGGCGGCGGCGACGAGGAGGCTGTGCTCCAGCGCCAGGCTGGCCGCCGCCGCTACGCCGAGCCCGATCCAGGCGCCTATCCGGGCGCGCCGCCGCAGGAGGCCGTCGATCCCCAGCGCCCCGGCCAGCACGAGAGCCAGTCCGGCGGCAGGGAGGAAGCGGGTCCAGGCCACCGCACCGAGGAAGGGAAGGCGGTCAAGCGGCCTCTCCAGAGGACCGAAGCCGGCCGCGAGCAGGAAGCAGAGCGCGGCGAAGGCGAGCAGGGGGAGCAAGGTCTTCCACCGCTGGCGCGCAAGAAGGCCGGCCAGGGTGCCGGCGAAGGCAAGCAGCCCCGCATAGCCCGCTCCCGAGGCGCTCCAGGTCAGGGGACCCCGATACGGCTCGTGGAACGGCCGGCCATAGACGCGCGGGTTGGCGGGCGCCAGGAGCAGCCGGGCGTTGGTGCCGGGAAACCATGCTCCGGTGTTGGCCGCCGGGGGCGGCCCCTCTTCGAGAGTGCGCACGGCCCGCTGCGTCTCGGGCAGGATGCGCAGGAACGGCACCAGGTGCGGCGCCGCCAGCCCGAGTCCCAGGGCAAGCGCCAGGGCTGTCCTGCCCAACGTCGGCAGGACCGGGGTGCGCCGGCGGCGTAAGGCGAGCCCGGCGAACAGCGCGAATGTGGCGCCCGCGAGTGCTGCCTCCGGGTGGCCGGACAGGAGGAGGAAGGCGAAGAGGAGGGCGGTGGTGGGCCCCTCACCCCCCCGACCCCCCTCTCCCAACCGCCCTCCCATCCACCGGGAGAGGGGGGAGGACATGAGATCGTGGCTCCCCTCTCCCGGGGGTCCGGGAGGGCGGTTGGGAGAGGGGCTGGGGGTGAGGGACTCCCGCCGCCACAGCCCCACCACCCCCGCCGCGAGCCACGGCGTCCAGGCTGTGACACTGGTGAGCGGGAAGAGCGCCCAGGCCATGACCCCGCCGCCGAGCGCGTAGCCGGCGCCTGCCAGGGCCGCGGCCGTGCGGCCCGCTCCGAGGCGGCGCGCCAGCAGCCAGGTGCCCTGTGAGGCGACGAGCATCTTGAGCGCCAGGGCGGCCAGCAGGAAGTGCTCGATGGGCAGGAGGCGGGCCAGCAGGGCGATCGGCGAGAGCACCGCGGCCTGCGGGTTGACCCACGGTGAGCTGCCGCCGTCCAGGAGGTCCGACCAGAGCGGCAGCCGGCCGCTTGCGAACGCGCGCCGCACCTCGATCTCCCAGGGGAGGAGCTGGAGGGCCACGTCGTTGTAGAGGCCGTGCCGGTCGGGGTCCGGCACCACCGGGGCGCCTGGCACGTTGTTGTCAATCGGCTCGTCCACCGGCGCCAGCAGGCGGTCCGTGACCAGCCAGGGGGAGAGGGTCAGGAGGACCAGGGCGAGGCTGCCGGCCGCGGTCCTCCATGGAATGCGAGAGCCAAGCCCGCGGGACAGCAGGGCGAGGAGGCCCTGCCCCAGAGCCAGGCAGACGGCCAGCCGCGCCAGCGCCTCCCAGGGGATTGGCCCCATCATGCCAGCGGGCCGATCGGCAGCACCTCGCAGGAGGTCCCCACGGAGGCGGGAGCGGAGCCGGCCCGCACCCGCACGAGCGCGGTGCCGCGGGCGTAGGCGGCGAGGTCGTGAGAGCCTTTCGACGGATAGGGGGTCACCCGCAGGATGCCGTCGCGGGCCTCGACGCCGGCGGACAGGAAGCGGTCGCGTCCCCCGGCGCCCGGCAGGGGAGCGGCCAGGGTGCCCGCGAGCGCTCCCTGCCACCAGCCGTCCGCGAATCCCAGCAGGCGCCGCAGGGCGGGGCGGACGAAGAGCCAGAAGCTCACCATCACCGAGGCCGGGTTGCCCGGCAGGCCGAAGACGATCCCGGCCCCCGCATCGGACGGCCGGGTGGCGAAGACCAGGGGCTTGCCGGGCTGCATGGAGACTGCATCGAAGTGCGCCTGGCAGCCAAAGGAGGCCAGAACCCCTTCGGTGAGGTCCAGCTCGCCCATCGACACCCCGCCGCAGAGGAGCAGGACGTCGGAGCGCAGCCCCTCCGCGACACGGCGCTTCAGCTCGTCCACGCGGTCCGGCGCGATGCCCAGCGGCTCGAAGCGCAGCCCGAGGGAGGCGCCGGCGGCGAGCAGGAAGTCGGTGTGGGAGTCGCGGAGCTGGCCGGGCGCGGGCTCGGCCTCCGGCGGGACGACCTCGTCGCCGGTAGTCAGCACGGCCACGGTAGGCACGCGGTGCACCGGCAGGACGGTGAAGCCGTGGGTGGCGAGCAGCGCGAGGGCGCCGGGGGTCACGAGCGCGCCGGCCGGCAGGAGCGGCTCTCCCGCGCGCACCACCTCGCCGCGGCGGCGGATGTGGTCCCCCGGGCCGGCCTCGGCGCGGAAGGTCACCGTTGTCCGGCTCCCGCCGCGCCCGCCGCGCTCGCTGCGGACATTGCTCGCCTCGACCGGAATCACCCGGTCCGCTCCGCGTGGAATGGGCGCGCCGGTCATGATGCGGACGATGTCCGGGGAAACCAGCTCGAAACCGGGCGGATCGCCCGCCGCGATCATGGCTGTCACCTGCCGCGGCTCGCCGGGCGGCACCGGGCCGGCGAGGGCAAAACCGTCCATGGCCGAGACGTCGTGGGCCGGCACGTCGACCGTGGCGTGGAGGGTGTCTGCGAGCACACGGCCCGCCGCGTCCCGCCGGGGAACGGTCTCCGCGGGGAGCGGCGCGCAGTGCTCGGCGATGCGTTGCCAGGCTTCGTCAGGGTGCAACATGGGCAAGATGGTATACTCGCCGCGCTTTTCGTCCAGTCCGCTCGATCCCTCCGGGTACGGGAGGAGAGGTGCCCTTTGGCGACCGTAGAGAGCACATTCCAGTATCGCGGCGATCTGGCGCACACGGCGCTGCCGGAAATCCTCTATACGATCGACCGCTTCCAGGTGCCGGGAGTCATCGAGGCCGCCCGCGAAGGCGTCGTCAAGCGGGTCTACATCAAAGAGGGCAATGTGGTCCACGCCTCGTCCTCCGACCGGGACGACAGCCTGGGCCACTGGCTGCAGCGCAGCGGCACCATCTCGCCCGAGGTCTTCGCCCACACCATGGCGGAGCGCGAGCGGCTCAACAAACGCTACGGACAGATCCTCATCGAGCAGGGCGTCCTCTCGCCCGCCGAGATCTACCGCGCCATCCGCCAGCAGATCGAGGCCATCGTCTGGAGCCTCTTCTACTGGCAGGACGGCGGCGTCGTCTTCAGCATCGGCGACTTCCGGGAGTCGGACGCCGTCAAGATCCAGCTCCCCATGCCCCAGGTGATCCTGCAGGGGATCAAGCGGGCGCCCAACGCCAAGGCCCTGGTCGCGCGGCTCGGGCGGAAAGAGACGGTCTTCGAACCTTGTTATCGGGTGGAGGACCTGGTCGAGCTGGCGCTCGACGGCGACGAGTTTCGCCTCCTCCAGCTCGTCGACGGCCGGCGGACGCTCTTCGACGTCTGCACCCAGGGGCCCCACGGCGCGGCCGAGAACGGCAAGCTGATGTACGCCTTCCAGGTGCTCCAGCTCGTCCGCGGCGTCGCCGTCGGATCGCCTGAGGTCGAACGGCCGCGCGAGGAGACGGGGACCGGCGCCATCAAGATCCGGTTCAAGACCCAGGGCGACAAGTACAGCTAGGAGCCAGTGCATGCCGATCTACGAGTACGAGTGCCGCAGTTGCGGCAAAAGGACGGAGCTTATCCAGCGCATGGATGATCCGCCGCTCGCCGCCTGCCCCGCCTGCGGCGGCGAGGTCAAGAAGATGTTCTCGGCCCCGGCGTTCCAGTTCAAGGGGACCGGCTGGTACGCGACCGACTACGCCGCCAAGGGTGGGAAGCACGAAAAGTCCGACAAGGACGAGAAGAGCGAAAAGAGCGAAAAGGGCGAGGGAGCTGCGGAATCCAAGTCGGAATCCAAATCGGACACCAAGACCGAATCCAAGACCGAATCCAAGTCGGACACCAAGAAAGAGGCCGCCTCCACCGCGAGCAAGGGCTCCGAGTCGGAGTGAAACCCTTCCGGCGAGGACATTCCCATCTCGAAATAACCCCCTCCTGCCGCCTGTTCTCACCTGAGCGACCCACGAATCGCCAGCAGGAGGCCTGATGAAGCTCACGATCCGGTTTTCGCCCCCCCTCGCTCTCATCGCCCTGCTCTCCCTCTGGGCCGCTCTGCCCGCGGCAGCCACCACCTACCAGATGGTCCACGACCCGCTCCTCGCCGACCAGGCGAAGGCGATCGTCGATGTCCGTGTGACGCAGGTCGAGAGCTCGGCCGGCGGCGCGAACGGCAACCCGGTCACCGATTACGTCGTCGAGGTGGAGCGCGTGCTCAAGGGTCATCTCCCGGGCAGCACCGTCGTGGTGCGCGTGCCCGGAGGGATGGGGCTCGACGGCCTCGACCTCAAGATCTGGGGCGCTCCCGAATTCGCCCCGGGCGAGCGGGCTCTGCTCTTCCTGAATCCGGCCGGCGACGGCACCTACCGCATCCTCCATCTGATGCTCGGCGCGTTTCATCGGCGGACCCTGGCCGGCCGGAGCGTCGTCCTGCGCGATCTCTCCGAGACGCACGAGGTGACCGCCACCGGGATCGTGCCGGGGAAAGATGAGCCGCGCGACTTCGAACGGTTCACCGGCTGGCTCGCCGACCGCGCCGAGGGCATCGTGCGGGCGCGCGACTATGTCGTGACCGGCCAGGTGGGCGATGGGAGCGATGGGATGGGACAGGCGGTCCAGCCCTTCAGCTACATCACCGGGGACGACGGCAAACCGGTCCGCTGGTTCACCTTCGACGAGGGGCGGTCCGAGCCGTGGCGGGTCCATTCCGCCGGGCAGAGCGGCCTCGGGCTCGACGCCACCATCGCGGCCTTCAGGACGGCGATCCAGGCGTGGAACGGCGATGCGGGCTCGAGCGTCCGCTACAGCTACGCGGGCACCACGGAGTCCTCCACGGGTACCGGCAGCAGCGACAGGACCAACGCGATCCTCTTCGACGATCCGAACGGGCAGGTCGAGGAGTCGTTCGCCTGCCCGGGCGGCGGAGTCATCGCGATCGGCGGCCCCCGTTTCCAGCGGAACACCGTCACATGGAATGGCCAGGAGGTCCACCGGGCCGTCGAGGGCGACATCATCACCAACGACGGCACCGACTGCTTCTTCACGAGAAGGGCAGGGTCGGCGGAAGAGGTCTTCGCCCACGAGCTCGGGCACACCCTGGGGCTCGGCCACTCGCAGGACGGGGACGCTCTGATGTTTGCCTTCGCCAAAGGCGACGGGCGCGGCGCGCGGCTGAGCCGGGACGACAAGGACGCGATCGCCTCGCTCTATCCCTCCGACGGCCAGGAGCCTCCTCCGCCTCCTCCAGCGGGGGGGCCGTCGGCGCCCACCGGGCTGGCTGCCCGGGTCGAAGCGGGCACCTCGGCCGTGCTCACCTGGACGGACACCTCCGACGACGAGACCGGCTTTCGCGTCGAGCGCAAGATCAACAGCGGCAGGTTCCGCGAGATCCTGAGCCTGCCGGCGGGGACCGCCACGGCGACCGTGGGCGGCCTGCAGGCCGGGACTACCTACGCCTTCCGGGTGCGCGCGGTGAACGGCGATGGGGCCTCCGGCTACAGCAATGCAGCGTCGATCAAGATCCCGGCGACGCCTCCGCTTGCCGCGCCCACGAGCCTGGTGGCCGTCGCCCACTCGGGCACGGAGGCGTACCTCTCCTGGCGCGACGCTGCGCAGGGGGAGACCGGCTTCCGGATCGAACGCTCCACCGGCGGCGGCGCGTTCCAGGAGGTGGGCACGGAGCCGGCGAACGCCCTGGGCACGCTCGTCTCCGGCCTGACGCCGGGGGCCGCCTACACCTTCCGGGTGCGTGCTGCCGGCGCGGCGGGCTTCTCCGCCTACAGCAACCCGGCGGCCTTGACCACGCCGGCTTCCTCTCCCGCCTCGATCTGCGGCGAGGACGGCCCGTCCCTCTGCCTGCTGGGCAGCCGGTTCCGGGTCGAGATCGACTGGCGCCAAGGCAACGGGACGACCGGCCGGGGGACCCTGGTGCGCAGCTCGGACAAGACCGCCACGGCCTGGTTCTTCGATCCAGGCAACACCGAGCTGATCCTCAAGGTGCTCGACGGCAGGCCGCTCAACCAGCGGTTCTGGGTCTTCTTCTCGTCGCTGACCGACCTCGAATTCTGGGTCAAGGTCACCGACACCCAGAACGGCGTGGCCCGCATCTACCACAACCGGGCGGGCGACGTGCGCGGCATGGCGGACACGTCGGCCTTCACCGACACATTGCCGACCCAGCCGTCCCCTGCTCCGATCCGCGAGGTCCGGACCTTGAACCCCTCCCCGGCGGCCCCGGTGGCCGAAACGGGTCCGGCGCAGTCGCCGTCCGCCTGTGTGGCCGGGCCGAACGCCCTCTGCTTGGCCGGCCGCTTCCTGGTCGAGGTGACCTGGAAGAACGGCGGCGCGACCGGTGCAGGCGGCGCGGTGCCCGGCCTCGGCAGCACCGGCTACTTCTGGTTCTTCGACGCGGAGAACGTCGAGCTGGTGGTCAAGGTGCTCGACGGCAGACCCCTGAACGGCAAGTTCTGGGTCTTCTACGGGTCGCTGTCGGACGTGGAGTCCTGGGTGAAGGTGACCGACACCCAGACCGGCAAGGTCAAGACCTACCACAATCTGCCGGGCAGCCTGGCGAACCTGGCGGACACGTCGGCGTTCTGACGCTCTATCGCTTCCAAAGAGAAAGGGCCCGTCAGGATGACGGGCCCTTTTCTTGGATGCGCAGCTTCGGCGTCTAGCGTGTCACCTTGAGCTTGACGGTACGCGGGTCGTCTTCCGGGTTTCTCGTTTCCTATCGTGACGGGCGATGAGGTCTCGTACGAGAGGCACCAGCTCCGTGGGGATCTCCATGAGCGTCCCAGCCGGGCTCGACAAGGCGGCCTCGTGCTCGGCGGCAGCCTCCTTGTTCGTCTGGCCATCGTAGTGCTCGATGAGTTCCCGGACACGCTGCTCGTCCCAGCCGGAAGGGAATTTGTTTGCCTTCATCTGCGCCTCCTCCGACGGCGGAAGGACCGTAAGGGCCTTGTCTCTCAGATCATACGCCGTCACCACGAAAACGTCATGAGCGTCGGAGTCAGGGACGTACACGACCTGGAGGTGCCGGCCGGAGTTCGTCGAGCCCAGAGCAATCCGAGAGTTGTTCCTCGCCGGGAAGTCGTCGCCTGGCTCGCGTAGAACCTCCTCGACTTCCTCCTCGGTGACCCCATGCTCGTAGATATGTGGCTCTTCCGTCTCCGGATCGATATAGAAGCGAACCTTCCCAAGCCTCTTTTTCGTCGAGCCCATTTTCCACCTGTCCGAGCGCTTTTAGAGACGCTTGACTCTGGCAGGCAGAACACCCGATCGTCAAGAGAGTACCTCCGGTCGGTCTCCGGATCGTGCCAGCGGCTCAGGTCCGGCTCAGCGGCCCCCAGGCCTTGGCCAGGGTTGTGAGGACCAGCACCCCCGGGATCACGTGCAGCAGCAGCTGCGACGTCCTTCCAGAGGCCACAGCCGGTCCGCCTCACTCTTCTTTCGGCTTTTGCAGCTTTTCCGTGATAGCGGCCATGAGGCTGTCGTAGAGCGGTTTGATCTCGGCGTCATCCTGAAAGAACGCCCAGAATGGCTCAAGCGTCCGCTTCGCCGTCTCATAATCGCCCTTGTAGAAATGACACCGCGCACGAAGCAGCACGGCATTGGGATAGATGGTCTTTGTCTTGGACGCAACGTCGGAAAGCTGGTCGAGCGTCGCCAGTGCGGCATCGAATCGCGCAATTCCCATCTGCGTCGTCGCCTTGAGCAAAAAGGCCTTGACGTTTTCCGGGTGCTCGCGCAACTCCAAGTCAAGCTCCGCGATAATCTCTTCGGCTTTGGTCGGTCCAAGCGCGTACAGCTCACGGGCGCGCGTGAAGTGTGGCCCTGACTCGTCCGCGCTGTCGTCGGGCCGGTCATCAGCAACGGTTGGTCTGGCAAGAGCCGCGAGGCAGAGGGTGAGCAGGAAGGCCGCAAGAACCAGGGATCTGGAGCGCATTGTGATGAAAATGATAGCAGGTCAGTGGCGAGTCAAGAGCCTGAAAGTTGAGATACACTGAGACCCTATGAAACAGTCCCTGCTTGCCGAGGCAGCCAAGCTCAGCCTATCCGAACGGATCGAGCTCGTCGAGGCGATCTGGGATACCCCGTCGCCTCCGAGCCCCAAGAGATCCCTTTCTCTGGATCCCACAGGGCCGAGCTGGACCGCGCCGTCTGGCCGACCAGGACGCCGCGGGAGAAGGGCGCCTCCGGGCGCGCATCGCAGCCGTCGACAAGGAGTTGCGGAAACGGTTCGTGCAGATGTTGAGTGGAGAGGAGTGAGCGGCACGCCGGCGGTTCCTGCCAGGAGGCTGTTCCTGGCGTAGCGCTGGAAGGTCTCGGTCCGGGTACGCCAGTGCACCTTTGCCTTTGGAGGCGGCCGGTTTCCTGCCGGTCCCGTCAACCTGGGAGATGAACCTATGAAAAGGCCCGTTCTTTTCCTTCTCGCCCTTCTTTCCCTCATCTCGTTCGCGCAGTCCATGGCCCAGACGCCGCCGGTGGAGGTACCTGCCTCGAATCCCGTGGCAACCCCGGCGCCTGACGTGGCTGCGTTCCTGGCGACCCTGTCGGGCACGCAGGCCCAGACTCCCAACGATCTGGTTCCCGCTCCCTCTTTCATGACCGGCTGCGCCGGCAGCTATCAGTGCCCGACGGGCCAGCTCTGTTGCTACATGTGTGGCAACCCGCCCGAGGGGGATGACAGTGGCTGCTGGATGTGCGTGACGCCGATCAAGCGTGGCTGCCCGATGCCGATCTAGAGCTCTCCGGAAAACGGGGCCGAAGGCCAGCTTTGGCCCCCTTTTACGTATCGATTGAGCGGAATCCGCGGGGGGGCGGAGACGGCGTAATACGCTCTGTCACCCGGGATCTCGCCCTAGCGCGCCGCGTCGGCCGCGACCTGATCGAGCATATTCTTCAGATCGTCCGGTCCCAGCCAGCGGCCGTTCACGACCACGCCGGAGATGCGTCGGGTGTTGCGGATGTCGACCAGGGGGTCGGCATCGAGGAGCAGGAGGTCGGCAGTCTTGCCGGCTTCGATCGTGCCGAGGGTGCTCTCCAGGCCGAGGAGGCGCGCCGGACCGATCGTGGCGGCCTTCAGCGCTTCCAGGGGAGGGAGACCTGCTTCGACGAGGAATGCCAGCTCGTCGTGCAGGCTGAAGCCGGGATAGACGTATGCGAGGCTGAGGTCGGTGCCCGCCAGGATGGGCACGCCCGCGCGGTGCATGGCGCCGACCAGTTTCAGCGTCTCGGCGTAGTAGCTCTTCTGATAGGCCACGTACTCGGGAGTGCGGAAGCGGGCGAAGAAATCGTTCTCCGGCTTCCAGCGCTCCCACTGCTCCTTCGGGATGTAGCGCAGGCGGGGATCGTCCTGCCGGCTGAGGTCGTCGATGAAGGTGCGGGCGTAGGTCGTTGCAAGGGTCGGGACCTGCGCGGTGCCGTTGCGGACGAAGCGGTCGAAGAGCCTGCCGCAGATCTCCGGGCTGTAGGTGTCCAGGGCGAGCGTGCCGCGGGCTGCGATGCGCTGCGGGAACTCCGAGGGGTCCGCGGGAGGAGGAAGCGACTTCATGCGCCCGATCTCGGCCGCGGCCGAGGAACAGGCGTCGAAGATGCCGCCCAGGTGCTCGATGCTGCGCTGGCCGGCATCCGACGCCTCCTCCAGCGCGACTTCGTTGGGCACGTGGCCCATCACGGGGAGGCCGGCCCGCTTCGCCTCGTCCACGAGGGCGAGGTACGCGTCGCGCGGGACGCGGTCGTGCGGCTTCACGCAGTCGGCGCCCAACGCCTTCAGGCGCTGCACGGCCTGCCGTGCCTCGGCCGCGTTGGAGACCGGAATGGCGTGCCCGGGAGCCTGGCCGGGGCCGTCCACCTGCGGCCCGCAGGCCACGATCCGCGGCCCTGGAATCTTGCCGGTCTTCACCTCCTCGCGCAGCCGGAACACCACCTCGGGCCGATTGGCCATGTCGCGGACGCCGGTCACCCCGTTGGCGAGGAAGAGCGGCATCTGCCGCTCGGCGTCCCACAGGTGGACGTGCATGTCCCAGAGGCCCGGGATCAGGAACTTGCCGCGGGCGTCGACGACCTGCACCCCCTTGGGCACGGTGAGCTCGCGCGCGACGGCCTCGATGCGGCCGTTCCGCACCACGACAGTCATGCCCGGCCGCGGCCCGGCGCCGACCATGTCGATCACGGTAACGTCCTTCAGCACCAGCGGAGGCGGGCCGGCCGCGGGACCGCAAGCGACGAGGATGAGGAAGGCCAGGGCGGCAGGAAGGTTCATGTCAGAATCATTATCACCCATGGTCAGCCTGGGGGGCGATTCTTACGTCGAGGCGCGCCGCCTGCGATAAAGGCTCGGCACGTCCCACTCTGGTATAAAGGAAGCGGCGGCCGGCTGCGAAGCTCGGGCACCGGCATGGGCTCTAACCTCATCCACTAGAAAAGGAGAGACTACAATGAAGGCAAGTGCAGGCGTACTGGCGAAAATCCTGGGAGTTGCTGTTACGGCCATACTTTTCACGGCGTGCGCCACATCCCATCAGCCGACCAAGACGGCGGCTATCCCTGCCCCATGTTCGCCTTGTGCAGAAGGAGAAAACTGCAGTAACTATCCGTTCTACCCCACGGACTGCTGGACGACAAAGCATGGCCCTGCGAGGGCAGACGTCGTGGAGGGCCCGACGAATTTGCTGTACTGCGATCAAGGCGCCTATGCCCTCTGCTTCTTCTCCGGCCCGCCGACGCCGACGGGCAAGAATCCCGACAATCCGCCGCTGCCCTGCGTGTTGAACGGTGACATCGCCAACTGTACGTGCCAGGTGTTCACCGCGGGACCCTCTTTCGTCGACATCAACGGGATCCTGAACCTCGGCGCTTACCAGCAGACGGTGCAGCTCTGCGGCCAGGACGGCTCGGGGTGCGCGAACCTTTCCACTTGCGGCAAGGACGGCACCAAATCGACATGCAGCCAGCTCCCGCAGGCGCCGGTGTGCCAGTACGTCCAGAATCAGAACCCGAACGACCCGACCGTCTCGCTGATGCCGAAGGCCGACCTCATCTCGACCTTCAGCATGACCGCCATGGCCGCGGACTATCAGATCGGCACCACCCCCCACTGCGAGGGGCGCTACGCGGGGTGCATGACCGCACCCTGTTTCTTCCCGGAGGGCGCGAAGCAGCCGCCCTCCGATGGCGATCCGATTCAGTGTGAGTGCCCGACCTTCACCGGCAAATACCAGGTCGGCCAGTCCAGACAGCAGTGCGACATTCCGAGCAGCGGTGGAAAGAGCTACGTCTGGTCGGCCGCCAACAACGTCTCGGGCGGCAGCCTGGAGTAACGACCCAGAGGGAGAGGTGCCAGCCACCTATTCTGGGTGGTCCGCACAGGAGGACCGCGGTCCCTGTGACGCGGACCGGAAGACCCGAGCCGCGTTTTCGGACCACTGATAGGGACCGCGGTCCGCGCGACTAGAACCTTCGGTCCGCCCCGGGGGCTAAGTTGAGATACACTGAGCCCTATGAAACAGTCCCTGCTTGCCGAGGCAGCCAAGCTCAGCGTACCCGAACGGATCGAGCTCGTCGAGGCGATCTGGGATACCGTCGCCTCCGAGCCCCAAGAGCTCCCTTTCCCTGAATCCCACAGGGCCGAGTTGGACCGCCGTCTGGCCGACCTGGACGAGCACCCCGACGCAGAGAGCCCCTGGGAGGAGGTCCGCGCCCGGCTTGAGCGGGCACGGTGAAGTATCAGATCGCTGTCCGTTCGCTGGCGGAGCAAGACCTCCGGGAAGCCCAGCTTTGGTACGATAACAAGCGGTCGGGGCTCGGCAGCCAGTTTCGCCAGTCTGTTGACGATCTACTCAAGCTACTCGGCAATTCGCCGCTGATGTTTCGTGCCGTTCACCGGCAGGTGCGGAGGGCTTCGGTACAGGGTTTCCCCTACCTGCTCTACTACGTAGTCCGATCCGATCGGGTGTTGATCCTCGGCTGCTTCCATATTCGGCGTAATCCGCAAATTGTTCTCCGGCGTATCGAGCACGACTCCTGAGCTGAAGGCCGATCGTTCGGATACGATCTGCGGGCGGGGGAGCTGGCGGTCTATCGGCCGATCGCCCAGACCCCGCCTGCTGAATCGTTCGTTCTTCTCGTCCGCACCGAAGGCGATCCCCATCAGGCGGAGGCGCCGTTGCGCGAGCTGATCAGCGTCGACTTCGCCGCCGAGCTGAGCGCCAAAGATATCCGAATAATCTCGCGCGCCGACGAGAACTAGCCCAATGTGAAAAGGCGCTCAGCCCGAGCGGCTCTGTTTTCCTTTCTCACCACCAGCTTCAAACCCGACCAGACCTCGTTGACGGCGCAGACCTTGACGTCGACGAGGCCCATCGGCAATGCCACCTCTCGGATGACGTCTTCGGTGATGTCGGTCGGCACCTTCGAAGCCTTCTTCGGCCAGGATACCCAGATCGTAGCGTCAGGTCTCATCTGTTCCAAGGCGGTCCGGAGCGCGCTCGCGAGATCGACCTGCTCCGTTGAAAAGATATGGATGAGATCCGTGTGCCGATCGATCCGCTCCACCGCTCGCACGTCTGCGGGCAGCGGCACCACCAGGTCCCAATAATTCTCGGGTGCTCCAGAAAGGAAGATCCTGCTGCCCTCTTTGATGCCCAGCTTCTTCGCCAATGGCGTACCCGAGTAGCCAGCCATCACAGGGACCGCTCGTCAGCGAGGACGAGAAACTCTTCGGGCGTGACCGCGGGAATTGGTGAGGCCTCGAAATCGGACAGATTACGGGTCACGATGTACTCGCACCCGCCCGCTTCGGCAGCGCTGGCCAGCACGGCGTCTTCGAAATCGGAGAATCCCAGGTTTCTGGCGCGAAGGAACTGTGATCTCTCCTGGGGAACAATGTCGAGATGGGCAAGGAGCAAGTCAATCAGAGTGTCGGCCTGTTCTTTACCTGTACTGCGGCGCACGATGTAGTGGACCGTGGTCAAGGCGTGGCCCGGGATGCAACCGGCAACTTCCCGGTCGATCATCCGGCTCAGGACGTGGGCGGAAGCGTCATAGAACGGCTCTCGCCTCTGGACGACGTCAGCAGAACGTTCAGGTCCAGCATCACTTTCATCGGTGCTTTCTCGCCATATGCTCGTGGAACTCGGCTGTCGCATCGACATCGGCGGGCACCAAACCGCTGATCTTCTCCACCTCCGGATGAATCCCGGAATCCGGGCCTTTCCGGAGGCGGCGGAGGTATCGGTCAATGAGCTCCGTCACCGTGATCTGATGTTCTTGCGCGTACCGCTTGGCAAATTCGATGTCCCTTGTGGGCAGGCGCACAGTCAGCTTGGTCGTCTCCATCGTGCCTCTCCTTTCGCCGTACGGCTAGGATAGCAGTTCTGTACGGCTCGCGGAATTCAGTGACGGCCCTGTGACATCTCGCCAACAATCCTGCGAGGGCCGTTTCCGCGCTGTTGCAGCGCCCTAGAATCCTCCCACCCAGAGAGGCTCAGGATGACGCGAAAGCTCACTGCGATCTGCGGTCTCTGGTTGGCCCTCCTGCTCCTCGGCGGGCTCGTCGCCTGCAGAGTGCGCACGGAGGAGCCGGCCCCGTCCTCCGGGGCGGAGGCGGAGGATCCCAATGCCCTCAAGCTCCTCTTCACCTACGGGTCGGAGAGGGAGGAGTGGATCAATGCGGTGACCTCGCGCTTCAACGAGAGCCGTGTGCGTACCCCAGGCGGCAAGGTGATCCAGGTCGAGGCGGTGGCCCAGGGGTCGGGCGAGATGATCGAGGATCTCCTTGGCGGCAATCGTTCAAGCGACCAAGCGATCCAAGAAGCCTCTGCGCGGAAAAGATCGAATCGCTCTGCGGACGGGCAAAGTTTTAAATCGGTTTAAAGTCGCCAAGCATTTTCTGCTCAAGATCACGGAGGACACCCTCACGGTCACCCGTAATGAGAAGCGTATCGCTGCCGAGGCGGCACTCGATGGGATCTACGTCATCCGGACAGACGTGCCTGAGAGCGAGCTTTCGGCGCAGAATGCAATCCGCTCGTACAAGGATCTCTCCACAGTGGAGCGGGCCTTCCGCAGCTACAAGACCGTTGATCTGCATGTGCGGCCCATCTACCATCAGTTGCCTGAGCGTGTGCGGGCCCATGTGTTCCTCTGTATGCTGGCTTACTATGTCGAATGGCACATGCGCCAAAAGCTGGCGCCGATTCTCTTTGACGACGAAGAACCGGAGGTCGGCGAGAGGCAGCGCGCTTCAATTGTTGCGCCCGCAGAGCGTTCGCCGAGTGCTCTGCTCAAAGCAAGCACTCGATGCACTGCCGATGGTTTGCCGATCCAAAGCTTCGCCACCCTCCTCAAGAATCTGGCGACTCTGAACAAGAACCGGCTCCAACTGAAGAGCTCGGTCGCCCCCGCCTTCTACAAACTCACCAGCCCCACGCTCCTTCAGCAGAAGGCCTTCTCTCTCCTCGGCGTTACCGTCTCTTTGTAGACAGTACGCCCGGCCGGCGCGCCTGCCGTAAGTGATTTATCATCAGAAACTTAGGCCGAGAAACTCGCGGAGATCGAAGGGAACTTCAGTCTAAAGCGTAAAGCTCGCCGCAAGACGTGCCCGGATCTCCTCCAACTCGCTGTCGGAGTATGACGAAGGGCATCGTAGAGCTGCCGGAGGCACTTCAGGAGTCACCGGCAACACTGAGGTGGAGCACCTTCGCCTGCACCCCCTCCAGGATGGCGTCCCTCACGAAGGTGCTGGCCTGGAGGATCTCGATCCCGATCAGCTCGCCTTTGTCGTTGAGCTCCGCCGTGATGTTGGGGCTCAGCTCGATGCTGCTCGCCTAGTCTTCTTCAGAAATCACGAGGTGCAGAACATCCTCTTGGGAGAAGTACGCCATCTTCGGTTTCATGCCCTGAACCTCCCTGTCCGCAGCCGAAGGGTGATCTGCTGCCGCGTCGAGATGCACGGTGACGGGAGTCACCGTCTCACCCTCCTCATCATACGGGACCATGACCAATAGGCCGCCATCTCGTCCAATCGCCACGCAATGCGGAACATTCGTCAGACGCTGGAATCTGCTCATCGGGCGCCCTGCCATGCCTTCGTCACACAGTTGTGGTAAAGAGATACGGAGGGTGTGGCACAATTCTTCCACCCCATTCCCATCGGGCGCGGGGCGATCAGCCCCGTTCCTGGAGGCGATTCCTTGTCTGAGCCCGAGCCGAAACCGACCCTTCGCTTCCCTACGCAGCCGGTCCTGGAGGACGCGGCGCCGCTATTCCTCAACCGGGAGATCTCCTGGCTGGAGTTCAACCGGCGGGTGCTCCGCGAGGCCGAAGACGCCTCCAACCCCCTGCTCGAACGGCTGAAGTTCGTCGCGATCTTCGACAACAACCTCGACGAGTTCTTCATGAAGCGGATCGGCGGGCTCAAGCAGCAGCTCGCGAGCAACGTGCTCGAGCTGCCGCCGGACGGCCACACGCCACGCCAGCAGCTCGCCGACATCGACGCCATGGTCCGGCCCATGCTGGCCCGCCACCGGCGCCTGCTCAACGAGGAGATCCTGCCGGCTTTGCGGCAGCACGGCTTGGAGATCGTGCCCTGGGAGGAGCTGCGCGCCAGCGAGCGCCGCCACTTCTGCGAGGTGTTCGACCGGCAGCTCTTCCCGACCCTCACGCCGCTGGCGGTCGATCCGGCCCACCCGTTCCCGTTCATCTCGAACCTGAGCCTGTCGCTCGCCGTGTCGGTCCGCACGCCCGGCGAGGAGACGGTCCGCTTCGCACGGATCAAGGCGCCGCACATCCTGCCGCGCTGGCTCCAGGTGCCGAAGACGTTGCGCTTCGTGCCCTTGGAGGAGGTCATCGCCCACAACCTGGACCGCCTCTTCCCGGGAATGGAGATCGTCGAGTCCTACCCGTTCCGGGTGACGCGCAACGCCGACGTGCAGCGCAACGAGGAGGAGGCTGACGACCTGCTGGAGGCGATCCAGGAGGAGCTGCGCGAGCGCCGCTTCGCCACGGCGGTCCGTCTGGAGGTGGCGGCCGGCATGTCCTCGTGGATGCGCGAGCTCCTCTGCGAGCAGCTCGAGATCGGCGAGCAGGAGGTCTATGCGATCGAGGGCCCGCTCGCCCTGCGCGACCTGATGTCCCTGGCCACGAGCGCGCCGCTCCCCTCCCTGCGTTACCGCCCCTGGTCGCCGGTCACACTCCCGAGGCTCTGCCCGACCGAGCCGGGCGAGGAGGCCGACGTCTTCGGCGCCATCGCCACGGGCGACATCCTGGTCCACCACCCCTACGACTCCTTCGTGACCAGCGTGCAGCGCTTCATCGAGGCGGCGACCGGGGACCCGGCGGTACTGGCCATCAAGCAGACCCTCTACCGCACCTCGGCCGACTCGCCGAACATGCGGGCGCTGATCCGTGCCGCGGAGGATCGCAAGCAGGTGGCGGTCACGGTGGAGATCAAGGCGCGCTTCGACGAGGCCGCCAACATCGAATGGGCCGAGCGGCTGGAGAAGGTCGGAGCGCACGTCTGCTACGGCGTCGTGGGCCTGAAGACCCACGCCAAGGTGGCCCTGGTGGTGCGACAGGAGAAGGAAGGGCTGCGCTGCTACGCCCACATCGCCACCGGCAACTACAACCCGGAGACCGCCAAGCTCTACACCGACCTCGGGCTCTTTACCTGCCGCGAGGACATCGCCCAGGACGCGGTGCAGCTCTTCAACATGCTGACCGGCTACGTCCACGAGCCGCAGTTCCAGAAGCTGCTGGTGGCGCCGATCAACATGCGGCGGCGCTTCCTGGAGCTGATCGAGCGCGAGGTCGAGCACCAGAAGGCGGGCCGGGGCGGGCACATCATGGCCAAGATGAATGCGCTGGACGACCGGCAGATCGTCGAGGCGCTCTACGCCGCCTCGGCCGCCGGTGTGGAGGTCGACCTCATCGTGCGGGGGATCTGCCGCCTGCGGCCGGGGCTGGCCGGGCGCAGCGAGACGATCCGGGTGGTCAGCATCGTCGGGCGGTATCTGGAGCACGACCGCATCTACTGTTTCGCCAACGCGGGCCAGCCCGAGTACTACATCGGCTCGGCCGACTGGATGACGCGCAACCTCGATGCCCGAGTCGAGGCGATCGTCCCGGTCGAGGAGCCGCGCCTTCAGGAGGAGCTGCGGGCGGTCCTCGACCTCGAGCTCACCGACAACGTCAAGGCCTGGGAGATGCACCCGGACGGCACGTACACGCAGCGCCGGCCCGGTTCCGACGAAGAGCCGCGGTCGAGCCAGGATCTGCTGATGCAGCGGGCGCTGGAGCGGGCGGGTAGATAGGTCCTCACCCCCTGGCCCCCTCTCCCATCTCCCACCCACCCATCCCCGGGAGAGGGGGAACGTCGCTGAAGTCTGTGTGGCGAGCTCGTGGAACGGCTCCGGATGCGTCCCCCCTCTCCCGGCGGGGGGCGGAAGGGAGATGGGAGAGGGGGCCAGGGGGTGAGGACCTATCTACCCGCTGCGACCATCTCCTCGACCTCGGCAACCACCCGCTCGCCCATCACGAAATCCACTGTCTCCGCGATCACCTCGGGCGTCCTCAGGATGCGGCGATGGCCAGCGCCCTGGACGACGCGCAGGCGGGCGCCGGGCCAGGCGGCGGCGATGGCGCGTCCTTCGGTGAAGGGGACCTCGGCGTCGGCTGGATCGTGGAAGACCAGGGCGGGGATGGTGAGCCGCGAGCTCAGGCGGGCGATGTCGAGCTCTTCGACGGAGACGCCTGCGCGCCGCTTCAGCAGGTCGTGGAATTGCCGCGCGGCCCGCTCCGGCAAGCCGATCATCTGATGGAACCTCTGGACGACCTTGGTCAGGGCGGACGGCGAGGCGATGGCTACCATGCGCGCGGCCCGCAGCCCGCGGGTGAGCGCCAGGGTCGAAGTGGCGGCGCCGAACGAGTGGGCCACGATGGCTGCGAACGGGCCGGCCTCGCGGTCCACCGCGAGCAAGGCCTTGGCGAAGAGCACCGCGTTGGTCCGCTCACCCGGAGAGTCGCCGTGGGCGGGACCGTCGAGAACGATCACCCGGTGGCCGGCCGCCACCAGCGGCGCCACGAAGGCGCCGAGCTGCGAGCCGCGCCCCTCCCAGCCGTGGACCAGCAGCACCGTCGGGCCCTCACCCCAGGCGGTCGCCGCCAGCCCGGAGCTCAGCCGCAAGGGCGTGCCGCTCGCCAGGGTCTCGGCCTCCCGCGGGGGACGCGGATGACGCCGGGGCGTCGAGAACAGGCGCAGCGCCAGCCACGCCGCCAGCCAGGGCCATACACTTCCCAACACCGCAAATCCGAGCCGCACTGCCGAGACCTGACATGGGTTCCGCATCGTCGTCTCCCCTCGACCAAATTTCTAGCACGAACGTTCGTTTACGGTCAAGAGGGTACGTGAGACGGGCACCGCGTGCGGCGCCTACGACGGCACTTCGCCCGCGTCTTCCCCGGCGTCGCCGAGGCCAAGGTACTGCTCGACCGAGATGCCGACGCGCTTGGCGAAGCGCTGCTGGTAGCTCTCGACCTCGCCGACCGACTCGTCGAGGAAGATGCGCTCCACGCGGAAGAGGGGGACGAACATGGTGGTGAGGCCGAGCGTCTGCTCGCCCGGGCGGGCCGCCTGGGCCATCCAGTCGTCGAAGCTGGAGATGTTGATCCCGCGCAGGATCACCCCCGCCACGGCGAGGTCCTGGAGCACTCCCCAGAACTTTCTCCGTCGGGTTGATCAGATGGACGATGACGATGGTGCCGGGCTTGATCAATTTACTGCTCCCCCTCTCCCGGAGGCGCGGGAGGGCGGTTGGGAGAGGGGGCTGGGGGGTGAGGGGCTCCCTCCGCCAATTCGAGCAGCACGCCCCCGGTGCTCTTGGGATGGACGAACTGGACCCAGCAGCCTCCGGCACCCCGGGTGGGCTCGGGGCGGAGGACCTGGAAGCCGGCGTCGCGCAGGCGCGCGTCATCCGACCGCACGTCGTCGCTCGCCAGGCATACGTGGTGAATCCCGGGGCCGCGCTTCTCCAGGAACTTCGCGACGGGCGAGTCGTCCGCGATGGACTCGAGCAGCTCGATGCGCGTCTCCCCGCAGGGGATCATCGCGACCCGGACCCCCTCGTCGGGGACCTCCTCGATCTCCTCGACGTGGAGCCCTAGGGCCTCATAGAGCTTGCGGGCCTCCTCGATGGAGCGGACCGCGATGCCGATGTGGTCGATCCTGCCGATCACGGCGCCCGCTCCTCCAAGGCTCCCGCGGCGCCGTCCTCGGACAGGGCCTCCGCCGTAGATTCGAGGTCACCCTCCTCGACCGCCTGGCCGCGCACCACGCCGAGGAAGAGCCGGTCGGCCACCTCGTAGGGGTCGAGCCGCTGCGCGAAGCCGCGCTCGACCTCACGCTCCAGACCGAGGACTCGGTCGGCCGCGGTCACGACCCGCTGCTTGAGGATGGTCTCCACCCGCAGCCGCAGGTGCGAAAGCCGGCGGCTCTCCAGGCCGCCGGTGGTCATCAGGTGCTCGCGGTGACGCTCGACCTCGGCGAGCAGCCGGTCGATCCCCTCGTCGCGGCTCGCCACGGTCTTGAGCACCGGCGGGATCCAGTCGCCATGCTCGCCGAGGCCGAGCATCATCTCCAGGTCGCGCACGGTGCGGTCCACCCCGTCACGGTCGGCCTTGTTGATGACGAAGACGTCGGCGATCTCCAGGATTCCGGCCTTGATCGCCTGGATGTCGTCGCCCATCCCCGGCACGGTCACCACCACGACCGTGTCGACCGTGCGCACGACGTCCACCTCGTCCTGCCCGACGCCCACGGTCTCGACCAGGACCCAGTCGAAGCCGGCGGCGTCGAGGAGGTCCACGGCGTCGCTGGAGGCGCGGGCCAGCCCGCCCATGGCGCCGCGGGTGGCCATCGAGCGGATGAAGACGCCCGGGTCGGTATAGAGGGTCTGCATGCGGATGCGGTCGCCGAGCAGGGCGCCGCCCGAGTAGGGGCTGGTGGGGTCGACGGCCAGGATGCCGACCGTCTCTCCCCGTTTGCGGCAGAGCCGGGCCAGGCGGTCGACCAGGGTACTCTTGCCGGCGCCGGGAGGGCCGGTGATGCCGATCACCCGCGCCCGGCCGGTCTTCCCGTAGACGCGGCGGATGAGCTCGCGCTGCGCCGGGCCGCCGTTCTCGACCAGCGAGATGGCGCGCCCCACCGCACGCGGCTGCCGCTCCAGCAGCCGTGGGACGAGATCGTCCACGCTACCTCGCGTCATTACTGCCCCTTGAACAGCAGGCGGGCGATGACCAGGCGCTGGATCTCGCTCGTGCCTTCGCCGATGGTGCAGATCTTGGCGTCGCGGTAATACTTCTCGGCCCGGTAGTCCTTGATGAAGCCGTAGCCGCCGTGGATCTGGACCCCCCGCTCGGAGCAGAACACGGCGGCCTCGCCGGCATAGAGCTTGGCCTCCGAGGCCAGGCGCGACACCCGGGTGCCGCGGTCCATGGCATCGGCCGCGGCGTAGGTCAGGATCTCGGCCGCGGCGATGCGGGTCGACATCTCGGCAAGGGCGAACTGGATGGCCTGGAACGAGGCGATGGGCTGGCCGAACTGCTCGCGCTCCTTCGAATACCGGAGCGACGTTTCATAGGCGCCGACCGCCGTGCCGAGCCCGAGCGCGGCGATCGAGATGCGGCCGCCGTCCAGGATCTGGAGCGCCTGGATGAAGCCCTCGCCGACGTCGCCCAGCAGCCGGTCCTCGGAGACGAAGCAGTCTTCCATGATCACCTCGGCCGTATCCGAGGCGCGGATCCCCAGCTTGTTCTCCTTCTTGCCGGGGCGGAACCCCTCCATCCCCTTTTCGAGGACGAAGGCCGAGATGTTGTGGTGGCGCGGCCCGTTCGGGTCGGTGACCGCGAAAACCACGCAGATGTCGCCGACGCTGCCGTGGGTGGTAAAGGTCTTCGAGCCGTTCAGGATCCAGCCGCCGTCGACCTTCTCGGCGCGGCTGCGGGTGCCGGCCGCGTCCGAGCCGGCGCCGGGCTCGGTCAGGCTCCAGGCGGCGATCTTCTCGCCGCGGGCAAGGGGAACCACCCAGCGCTGGCGCTGCTCCTCATTGCCGAACTTGAAGATGTGGTTCGTGCCCAGGGAGTTGTGGGCGGCCACGCTGATCCCCACCGACGGATCGACCGCGGAGAAGCTCGGTGACGACGATCACATATTCGATGTAGCCCAGACCGGCGCCGCCGTATTCCTCGGGGAAGATGATGCCCAGGAAGCCGAGCTCGCCGGCCTTGGCCATCACGTCGCGCGGGAACTTCTGAGACTCGTCGATCTCGTCGACGATCGGGTCGATCTCGCGGCGGGCGAACTCTCGCGCGGTCTCCTGGATGGCGCGCTGCTCTTCGGTCAGGGCAAAGTCCACGGGTCCACTCCTCCAGTCTTCCTCTCCTGGGGGCTCTTCCTAGGAAGGTGCCGCCGGCGGGCTGCAACAGGCCGGGCCATGCTATCGCGCCGGTTCCGGGGACGCAACGCGCCGGGAGGCTTCAGGCGTTCGAGTACAATCGTTCTGCGCAGCCGTTTCTCAACAAAATACCTGTGGAATAAGAGCTACGGCTCCGGCACGACGGCATCCTCCACGTCCCCCCTCTCCCGGTGGAAGGGGGGGCGATGGGAGAGGGGGACAGGGGGTGAGGCTACATCCGCTGCCGCTCGAGCTGCTCGCGCAGGTCGAGGGTCAGGTTGGGATTCTGCAGGGCCTTTTCGACCGCTTCCTGGTGCAGAGCCCGGTCCACGCCCGGGGACATCCGCACGAGCTTCATGGCGATCGCGAGCGGCGTCTCGGGTTTCAGGTCGGCGACGGCCTGCCGGACGAGGTCGTGCCCGTCCTCCTTCCACCCCCTCTTCAAGGCCTCTTCGCTCAGGCGGGTGGTGAGGGCCGCATCCCTCACCTCGGGGACGGCGCGCCGCAGCTCGCGCCAGTGGGTGATCGCCGATTCGGCTTCGCCGCTCTGGACCTCGACGCGGACCAGGCGGACGCCCTCGGCCACCACCTCCCGCTCCCGGCCCTGGCGGACGGCCAGCCCCCACCAGGCCGCCGCGAGCTTCAGGTTGCCGGGGTCGTGCCGCATCGCCTCGGCCAGAAGGCCCCAGGCTTCCGAGAAATCTCCGCCGGACTCGGCCCGCCAGGCCTCCTGGATGGTCAGCTCCGCCGGATCGGCCGCGAGCTCGGCATCGACCTTCTCGCCCGCCCACTCGCCCGCCCCACCGATCTTGCGCGCCACGGCCGCTACCACGGCCCCGAAGAGGAAGCCCCAGACGTGTGCCCAGTAGGCCACTCCGCCCAGCAGGCCGCCGGGCGCGAGACGGTCCGCCATCGTGGCCGAGGCGAGCTCGCCGAAAAACCACATCGGCAGCATGATCCAGGCCGGAGCGTAGAAGGTGCCGAAGAACAGGCCGAGGAAGTAGAAGTAGCGGATACGGCTGCGGCCGAACAGCACGACGAACGCACCCATCACCCCCGCCACCGCTCCGGAGGCGCCGATCAGCGGCCGGTAGAGGTGCGGGTAGTGCAACGCGAACGCGAGGCCGGAGAAGAGCCCGGCTCCAATGTAGAAGAGCGCGAAGCGCTTCCGTCCCCAGGCGTCCTCCACGAACGGCGCGAGCACGTAGAAGAACAGGAGGTTGCCGAACAGGTGGAGCCATCCGCCATGGAGAAACATGTGGCTGAGGACGCTGATCACCCGGATCTCCGCGGGGACCAGCCCGTAGCGCCAGATGGAGTTCCTCTCGACCTTGCCGAGCCAATCGCGGGTGAGCCGGTCCAGCTCCTCCTGCTGCTGGCGCATCGTCGCGGCGTCCGGCTTCCGCCCTGCGGCTTCGGGATCGCGCAGCATCGACCGGCTCTCCGGCGGCGCCAGGCGCGCGTCGAGCTGGAGATAGGGCCGCTCCACGTAGTAGCCCAGCGCGGCACTCAGCTCCTGCTCGGCGCCGGCCTCGGCCGACAGCCCCGGCCGGGTCAGGAAATAGGCCAGGATGCAGAGAGCGATGACCGCGAAGCACACCCAGGGAAGCTTGCGGACGGTCGTTCGCTCTTGGGAGATAGGAAGGATCATCGGCTCCTCCGGGTCTACCCAAGAGTGTCACACGCGAGAATTGGATTTCGTGAGGGCCTACTGAAATATCCGTTGACGTCCAGGCGCGACAAGAGACGGCTCGTATAGAATCCCCCTACTTTCCGAAGGAGACGGGAATGCCCGGGATGCGGCTCCCCGCGCCGTCGTAGTCGAGAGCGGGGCAGAGGGCTCGGTCGTCTCAGGCATGCTTCCCCCTGTTCCTAGCGCGGCCGGAACCGCGCATAGACGTGACTGTCGAGGAACCGGCCGTCCTTGAACGAGCTGCGCCGCAGCGTCGCCTCGAGCTCGTAGCCGGCTTTCTCGAGGACCCGCCCCGAGGCCGGGTTGCTCGCGAAGATCCAGGCCTCCAGGCGCTCGAAAGAGAAACTCTCGAACGCATAGTCGGAGAAACGGCGGAGCGCCTCGGTGGCGAGGCCGCGCCCCCAGAAGGCCTCGCCGAGCCAGTAGCCGATCTCCGCAGTGAAACGGGCCACGTCCGTCATCGGGCTCAGCCCCACGCTGCCGATCGGCTCCCCCTGGTGCACCAGAGCCAGGTTGTGCGGCAAGTCGCCGGTCACCGAGCACCGCACGATCCACTCCTGCGCGTGCTCCAGCGTGTACGGGTACGGGAAGAGGTCCCGCAGGTTGATCCAGACGTTCCAGTTGTTGGCATGGCGGATGATGGCCTTCTCATCGCCCGTTTGCCACGGCCGCAGGACCAGCCGCTCCGTTTCCAGCCGCATGCCTGGAGTCTATCGCCGGTGACCGCCTCTACTGCACGTGGATGTGCACAGAGAGGGCATACCACACGGCAACCGCTCCTGGGTGGGGGCTCCCCCTCTCCCGGGCGGGTGTGAGTGCGGATGGGAGAGGGGCCGGGGGTGAGGGTCTTTCGGGGCCGCCGCAAACCTTTTGAGACACCCTCTTAAACCTCCACCACCCGGTCAGCCTGCAGGAACCAGAGCTCGAAACGAGGCGGCTCGGCGAGGTCGAGGGCTTCGCGGAGGGCTCGGACGTAGGTGGCTCCCTGCGGGGCATAGGTCTGGGCGCGGCGCTGGAGGTCTTCGGGGGCGGTGACCTCGTCGGTCTTGTAGTCGGCCACGACGAGGCGGCCGGTGTCGGGGTCGCGGTAGAGGAGGTCGACGGCTCCGGTGACGGCTCCGACCGGAGCGTGAGGGCCTTCCCAGGGGGGCAAGAGGACCGCGAGCTCGCGGGCGAGGACGTGGTCGCGCAGGGTCCGCAGGCGCTCCAGGAGACGGCTGCCTCCGAGGTGGTCGAGGAGACGGTCGGCGTGCGGGAGGGCCTTCTCCAGGACCTCGCCGCGGGCCAATGGGGCGAGCCAGGCGGGCAGGAGCGAACGCTGGCGGGCCAGCTCGCGGCGCGGGTCCGCGGCGAGGTCCCAGGTCTCCAGGACACGATGGATCGCGCTGCCCACGGCCATGGCGGTCTCCCGGTCGATCGGAGTCGATGCCGCGGGCTCGGCGCTCTGCTCCTCAGGGGGCTCTCCGGCGGGCGCGGCCTTGCCGTCCGAGGCCAGGCGGCGCTCGGCCTGCTCTTCGCGTAGAAGTGCATGGGCCTCTTCGGACGCGGCGGCTCCCCAGGGACGCGCCATGCGGGCCGCTGCCGCGGCTCGGTGCCCGGCGAGCTGCGCCGAGGCGCGGGCGACCTCGCCAGGACCGGGAAGACCGGCGCCGTCCCTCTCGGGCAACGGGCCTCCACCATCCTGTAGAGCGGGCCAGTGCGCCGGGAACTTCCAGAGGGCGCCGGCCGGGTCCTCGAACGCGGGGGCCTGCCCGGCCCGGCCCCTGTCCCACAGGACGGCCAGCGGCTCGACGGGGAGGTCCTGCCGCGCGAGAAGGAGATCGAGATGGGTGCGGCTGTGCTCGACGGACCTCGGCGCGGCCGGCTCTTCCGGCCAGGCGGCGGCCAGGACCAGACGGTCCTTGGCCCGGGTCATGGCTACATAGAGCGTGCGCACCCGCTCGGCGGCTTCGACCTCTCGCCGTTCGGCCTCGACCCGGTCGAAGCCTAGGGTGGGCGCGCCGAACAGGCGGACCTCGATGCCGCCGTCGGCGAGCCGGCCGGCCTCGGTCTTGTTGATGCCTTCGGGACGCGGCGGCTTGTGGAGCTGGGCCAGATAGACGTGGCCGAAGTCCAGCCCCTTGGCGCCGTGGATGGTGAGCACCTGGACCGCGTCCTCGGCTCCCTCCTGCGGACGCCCCTCTTCGGCCTCGCGCGCCTCGGCCACGCTGCGGCGCAGGGCGCGCAGGATCGCCGTGAGGTCGCCGCCGCCCTCTTCGACGGCGCCCTGGAGCTGGCGGAAGAAGCGATCCAGGTTGGCCAGCCGGTATGGGCCGAGGTAGCGGGCCGCTTCCACGGCCTCGATCGGGAAAAGGCTGCGCAGCCGTTCCACGAAGAGGTCCGCCGGCTCAGTTTCAAATGATTGCCGCAGGATCGCCAGGTGCTCGACCGCCGCGAGCAGCCCCTTCTCCCAGCCGCGGACCCGGTCGATGCCCGGCACGTCCTGCGGCACCTCGCGCGCCGCCGCCTCGATCGCCTCGCGGACCCTGGCCAGGCGCTCCGGCAGGCGGGCGTCGCTGCCCCGCAGCTCGGTCATGTGCTTCGGGAAGTCCCGCCGCCAGAGGGGGATCAGGGCCGCGTCGGGAACGCCGACCACGGCCGAGCGGAGGACGGTCAGCAGGGCCAGGTGGTCGCCCGCGTCGAGGACTGCGCGCACCAGGGCCGAGGCCTCGATGACCTCGCGCCGGCGGTAGTACTGCTTGTCGCGGCCCACGGCGAAGGGGACGTGGGCGCGGCGGAGAGCTTCGAGGTAGAGGTCGAGGTCGCCGGTGCCGCGCAGCAGGATGGCAACGTCCTTCCAGGGCACCTGCTCCTCGTCGTGCAGGGCCCGGATGTCGGCGGCGAGCGCCGCGGCTTCCAGCTCGACCCGATCGACCGCCCTGCCTCGCCCCGGCCCGGGCGCGCCGTCTTCCGCGGTCCAGGAGACCCAGTGCTCCACGGCGGCCCGGGGCATCGCGGGGCCGCCGCGGACGAAACCGGGATCTTCCTGCCGCCGCTCGCAGGGGAGGAGCGGCTCGAAGGGCGGCTGGACGCCGGGTTGGTGGCGCATCACCGGCTCGACGACACGCGCCACCTCGGCAAGGATGGCCGGCACGGAGCGGAAGTTCTCGACCAGCGGCATCACCTCGCCGCCGTGCTTGCGCGCCAGCTCGACGAAGCCGTCGTAAGCGCGCAGGTCGGCACTGCGCCAGCCATAGATCGACTGCTTGGGATCGCCGACGAGGAAGAGGCCGGGGCGCTCGTCCCGCGGACCTTCGAGGGCGATCCAGCGCAGGATGTCGCACTGCACCCGGTCGGTGTCCTGGAATTCGTCGACCAGGAGCTGGTCGATCCCTCTTCGCACCCGCGAACGGACTTCGGGGTGGCTGGCGAGGAGCGAGGCCGCACCGGTGAGCAGGGCGTCGAAGGTGGCGATGCCGCGGGCATGGAGCTCGCGCTCGACGCCGGCGAGGAGCGGACCGAGGGCGCGGCGACCGTGCTCCAGCAGCTCGGGGTCGATCTTGCCCAGATGGTCCACCAGCCGGCAGAGGACGGCGGACCCGGCCGCCAGCTCGTCGCGCACCTCGCCCAGGAGGCTCGCCTCGGTGGCGCTCAGATCCGATTTTCCCCATTTCTTGAGATGGCCCACGAGATTGCCCGGGAGCAGCTCGCTCACCCAGACGCGGAGCGTTTGAAGGCCTGCGTCCTGGTCCTCTTCGCGGGTCAGCCGCTCGATCAAGGTGGAAAGACTGCGCTCGATCTCGCGGGCGTTGCGGATCTTGCCCTCGGGTCCGCCGAGGCGCGGCGCGATCCGCTCGTAGACCTGCCCGGCGGCCAGGGTGAGGCGCTCGCGGAAGTCCGCGATCGGCCCCGGTCCGAAGGGATCCTCGTCGAGCACCGCGGGCGGCAGCCCCACGCGGGCCAGCTCGAACAGGGCCTCGGCGACCTCCTGCGGTCCGAAGCCGCGGGTGGCGAGCCCCAGGAGGTGCGGATCGCCCGGAGTCCCGTAACCCTCGCGCAGCATGCCCTCGACCACCTCGCGGACGACCTCTTCGAGAAGGCGGCCTTCGGCGTCGACCATGAGGCTCGGATGGACCCCGGCCTCCAGCGGATGCTCGGCGAGGAGGCCGAGGCAGAAGGCGTGGATGGTGCGCACGGCCAGATGGTCGAGGGCGCCGAGGAGGGCGCGGGCGCGGCGGGCGGTCTCCTCGGGCGGCGGCAGGACCTCGACGTCGAGCCAGCCGGGCCAGCGCTCGGGCGGCTCCTGGGCGAGGACGCCGAGCTCGCGCGCGGCCCGGCTCGCCATCTCGGCGGCGGCGGCCTCCGTGAAGGTGATGGCCACCACGCCGCGCAGCACGTCGGCGGCGGTGCGCTCCGGGCTCGCCTCGCCCTCGGGACGGAGCACGGGAAGGGCGGCAGGCCGCGCGGCCCGGCGCTCCAGCACCCGGTTCCAGCCGGCGCCCAGGGTCCAGGCGAGGAGCCGGGCCACCAGGGTGGTGGTCTTGCCCGTGCCGGCGCCGGCCTGGAGGATCAGCGGCCGGTCGAACCGGCGTTGCGCCTCCCGGCGCGCCTGCCGGTCGATGACCCGCAGCGACTCTCCGCGCGGCGGGCCGAAGCGGCCGAGGACGACCCGGCCGCTCACGCTTCGGGCTCCTCTCCCGGCTCACCTGCCGCGCGGCCCGGTTTGGCAGGCAGGCGCCAGACGCGCAGCAGGGCCTCTTCGGCGGAACCGAGGGCCTCCGGCCGCCCGTTCTGCCCGTTCCGCTCATTCCACTCGAACAGCCGCAGCCGCGCTCCGGAGTCGCCGCGCAGGCATGCTTCGGCCACCGCGCACCAGGAGCAGCGGGGAGGCTCGTCCCGGCCGGAGGGATCAACTACGCGGGGGAAGAAGCTGCCGGCGTCCCAGGCCGCGAGCGCCGCGGTCGCGGCGGCCTCGAAGGCCGCGGCGAAGTCGCGGTCGCCGTCGGTCACCCCAATCTCCCGGTCCTCCACGTCCGGTCTCAGATAAAGGTAGCGGCCCAGCGCGGGCTCGCCCTGGGCCGCCAGCAGATAGGCCACGGCCTGGAGGTGCGTGCCGGCCTTCACCCGGTCCAGGAAGTGCTTCCGGCGGGCCTCCGGCTTGCGCGCCGTGGAGATCGGCTTGCCGGTCTTGTAATCGGTGAACCGCAGCCCCTCCGCGGCCAGGTCGACCCGGTCGGCCCGGAAGCGGACCGTGCGCAGCCGGCCGGCGGCATCGCGCAGGGAGAGCGCCTCGCTCGCCTCGGCCCGCAGCACCGGGACGACCGCGCCGAGCGGCCCCCAGTCCGCATCGCGCGCGGCCACCAGCATCGGGAGGACGCGGTCGGCCAGCGCGCGGGCGAGCCCGGGCAGCGTGATCCCCTCGGCCGCGAGCAGGCGTGTGGCCTCCGCGCGGAGCAGGCGGTCGAGGTCGGCCTCCGGCGGCCAGGGGACACCCACGCCAGCTCCCTGAGCCAGCAAAGGCTCCTGCACGATCTTCTCGAGAACCGAATGCACCAGGTTGCCGAGGAGCAGCGGATCGGCCCCCGGCAGGGAGGCGAGCGGGTCGGGCGTGGGCTCCAGGCGGAGCAGGCGGCCGAGGAAGAGCTGCCACGGACAGGCGGCCAGGGCCTCCAGATGGGTCACATGGATCTCCATGTGCCGAGGGTCCGGGCCAGGCCCAAGAGCGCCGAGGAAGCCGAAATAGGGGCCGAGCCGGGACCGAGCCGCCCGCCCCTCAGGTGTCCGCAGGTCGGGATCCATCTCATCCAGCACCGCAAGGCGCACCGCAGCAAGCTCTACCGGGTCTTTGCCTTTCTCCCCCCTCTCCCGTTCGGGGTGGGGGCCGGAGGACGCACGGGAGAGGGGGGCCGGGGGGGAGAGGGCCTCCTCCAGCGCCAGCGCCAGGATTGGCCCGAAGCCCTGCCGCGGGCCATAGAGCGCGGCGAGCACGGCGTGCTCGTCCGCCGGCCGGAGCGTCCCGCCACGCAGCGACCAGACCGGCGGCGCCTTCTCCGCTCCGCGCGCCCCGCGCAGCAGAGGCGAAGGGGAAAGCGGCCGGCCGTCGGCGTCCGCGGACTGCCAGGAGAGGGTGACTGCGGGGCTCGCCGCCAGGAGCTGGGCGAAGAGGTAGCGCTCCTCGTCGAACCCGGCGCTCTTGACCGGCACGTCGGGCAGGACCCGGCGGAGGACCCGGCGCAGCTCGTCCGGCAGCAGCGGGTCTTCGCGCACGACGCGCGGGAAGAGGTCGCGGTTGAGGCCGGCGACGAAAAGCTGCTCGAACGTCCGGCCGCGCGCCTCGGTCGCCGTAAGCACTTGGACGCCGCCGCCCACGCCGCCCAGCATGTCCTGGCCCGCGCCGGCCAACGCCCGGGTGAGGAGGAGCCGGAGGTCGCAGCGGTTGAGGGGGATGTGGCCGGGGATCTCGCGCTCCAGCTCCGCGACGCCTGCCAGGATCGGCTCCCCCAGCTCCGAGCCCGGGCTCCACCCCAGGTCCTGGGTGAGCAGCGCCCGCAGGCGCCGGAAGTGTTGGCTTGCCTTCGCCTCGTCCGGCCAGCCGGCGAACCGCTCCAGGACGCGGCCGGCGGCGCGCACCGCGGCACGGATCAGCTCGCCGTCGATCCGCCGCCGGGCCGCATAGGCCTCCCGGTCGTCCCCCTCCTCTCCCTCTTCCTTGTCCTTGCCGGCCGGCGACCGCAGGCCCTGGCGGATCGGCAGCGGATACAAGCCCTCTTTCAGAAAGGGATCGATCTGCAGCTCGGCGACGTCGCGGAGACGCCCGGCGCCAAGGGCGTAGAAGGCGAGCCGGAGGTCGACCAACAGGCCGCCAAGCTTGCGCCGGGTCGGCCGGCCGCCTGTGCCCGCGGAGGCCGGGAGCGCGAGCGAGGCCACGGCGTCGAGCCAGCGGTCGGACGGCACCTCCTCGCCACGCCGCAGCAGCTCGAGGAAGGCCCGGACACCGCGGCCGGCCGGCTGGAGGGCCGCCCGCGCGCCCACGCCCGAGAACGGGATGCCGAGGCGGCGAAAGGCCCGGCGCAGTGACAGGGCATAAGGAGACAGGTCGCGCGCCACGACGCCGATGCCTTCGGGCCGAGCGCCGCCGTCGAGGACCGCGCGGACACGGCGGGCCAGCTCACGCATCTCGGCCTCGACGCCGGCCGCCTCGAAGCGCTCGATCCGGGGAACAGGAGCCTCGGCCGGCTCCGGCGGCGGAGGCACGAACCGGGAGACGCCGGCCAGCCGCTCGGAGAGGCGTTCGGTGAAGGCGCGTTCGACCCCATTCCCCCCATCCCTCGTATCGGGGGACAGGGAGTGGACAGGCGGCTGGTCGAGCACCAGGGTGGCGCCGTTGCGGAGCAGGGCCTGGAGGAGATCGCTGGCCACCCCCGTGGCATCGGCGAAGCCGTGGATCAGGACCGCGCGGGCCGGCAGGGCGCGGTCGGGCTCTGTGGTCAGAAGGTCGGCGGCCTTGCGGAGGAGCGTCGAGGTGCGGCCGAGGCCGAGGCCGCGCAATAGATCTTCCGCGTGGGCCGCCACCCGCACGAGAGCGCGGGCCCGCTCGACCTCGGACCGTCCGGCGGCCCGCGGTCCGTCGGTGGCGAGGGCCTCGTCGACCGCATCGGCAAGCTCCGGCTCCAGACCGGCGTCGACGAGGTCGCGCACCGTACCGATCACGGCGGCATAGCCGTCCACCAGCCCTTCGAGCCCCTTGCGCAGAGCCGGCTCGGCCCGCGCCAAGCGCTGCGCAAGCACGTCGAAGAGCGGCATGCCGCGAGGCGCCGGCTCGCCGCCCCGTTCCAGCACCTCGCAGGCGAGGCCGAAGAGGGTCTGGACTGTGAGCCCCGCCACCGATCGCCCACGCGAGCGCACGATCGCCGCTCCGACATGAGCACGGAGGCTGCGGGAGGGCACAACGATCCGCACCGGCCGGGCGAGCAGAGAAGGGTCCTTCCGCGCCGCGGCAACCAGCGCCTCGATCCGGGCAAGCAGCATCGCCTCCGCCGCGCGAGGCCCCCGCGCCACCAGCACCTGGCCCGGCTCGTGCGGACGCTCGAGGCGGTCAAACAGACTGAGCTGCAACGGCATGGGGAGAGGATATCGCGGGGGTGAACGCCTGCCTCAAGCCTCGGACTTCCTCCGTGCCTCCCATTCGCTGCGCAGGAGCGACCACATCTCCAGATCGTGGTTCCCTCCCCGCAGGAAGATCGCGCCGCGCAGGACTCCCTCGAAGCGGAAGCCGCTCTTCTCGGCCACCCTTTTGGAGGCCGTGTTCTCGGTGAGGATGCCGAGCTGCAGGCGGTTGATCTTCTTCGTCGAGAAGAGCCAGTCCACCAGCAGGCCGACGGCCTCGGTGGTGATTCCCTGGCCGCGCCGGGCGGGATCGAAGGCATAGAAGCCGAGCTCGTAGCCGTCCATGTAGGGCTCCGGGCGGAAGTACCCCACATTGCCCAGGACCCGATCCTCTCCATCCACGACGAGCAGCTTGCCGGCCTCCTCGGTCAGGAATCCGGTTTCCTGGAACTCCTTGCGAAAAGCCGGCTCCGCCCGCAGCCGGTTGATCACGAAGTCCCCTCTTCGTGCGAGGTCGTTCTCGGACGCGAGAACGGCGTCGAGATCGCTCTCCTGGATGACGCGCAGATGGATGGTCCGGCCGCGGATCATGGCTGGTGCTCGGTGCGCCGGGCGAGGACCGCTCCGGCGTGCTCCAGAGCGCGGCTGCCACCGGCTCGCAGGAGGAAAGCCAGGGCCTCCGGTGACTTCTGCAGCCGCTCGACGAGCCCCATGGCCTTGACGAGCTTCTCGCCGTCCTCATCCAGGGTTTCGGAGCTCCCCACCACCTGGCCGTCCTGATCGACGATCGGGTACTGACCGGACGCGTCGGGCTCTCGCAGCAAGCGGTAGACCGCGCCCTCGAGCATGGACTGGGCAATGAGGACGGCCGCGGTCAGAAAGGCTCCGGACTCCTTTTCGCAGACGGCGAGCGGCTCGCTCTCGCCCTCCCGGAAGACACAAAAGCCCTGACCCGGGACCTCCGCGACGGACCATGCTCCGCCCGTATCAGCCATCTTCGGCAGCTCTTTCTGCTCGCCAACCCAAGCGAAGAAGTCGCGGGTGAATTCGTTCTCCACAGGAACGATCGGCTCGTCGTCCACGGCTCGCACCAGAGATCTCCTTCCAAGGGATCGCGACGGCGTCGCGGGAATCCGTTACAGCGATGCTAGGGAACCGGCGGGAGGGAGTCAAGCGGTCAGGCGTTGACCGTCAGCGATTCGTGCGGCGTGGTCCGCCGCTCCAGCTCCTGGTCCTTGTATTGGAGGAGGTAGAGCCGGTAATAGATGCCACGCAGGGCGAGAAGCTCCTGGTGGGTGCCCTGCTCGCGGATCTCCCCCTTGTGCATGACCAGGATGCGGTCGGCCTGCTGGATGGTCGAGAGGCGGTGGGCGATGACGATGCTGGTCCGCCCGACGAGCAACCGGTCGAGCGCCTTCTGGATGAGCTGCTCGGTCTCGGTGTCGATCGAGGAGGTCGCCTCGTCGAGGATCAGGATGCGCGGGTCGAAGGCCAGGGCGCGGGCGAAGGCGATGAGCTGCTTCTGGCCGACCGAGAGGCCGGCGCCGCGTTCGCGCACCTGGGCGTCGAGGCCGCCGGGCAGGCGCTCGATGAAGGGCAGGGCGTGCACCTCCGCGGCGGCCCAGCGGATGCGCTCCTCGTCGATCTCTTCCTCGCCCAGCCGGATGTTGGCCGCGATCGTCCCCGAGAAGAGGAACACGTCCTGGAGCACCATGGCGATGCTGCGCCGCAGCTTCGCCGGCTCCCACTCGCGGACGTCCACGCCGTCCACCCGCACGGCGCCGTCGTCGACGTCATAGAAGCGCAACAGGAGGTTGGCCAGGGTGCTCTTGCCCGCGCCGGTGTGCCCGACCACCGCCAGGGTCTCGCCCGGCTGGACCTGGAACGAGATCCCTTTGAGGACCGGCTCCTCGGCCTTGTAGCTGAACCAGACGCGGTCGAAGTCGATCGCCCCGTTGACCTGCTCCGGGAGATACGGCCGCTCCGGCGGCAGGATCGACGGCTCGGTGTCGAGCAGCCGGAAGATCCGCTCCGAGCTCGCCATCGCGCCCTGCAGGAGGTTGTACTTCTCCGACAGGTCGGCGAGCGGCTGATAGAAGCGCTGGGCATACTGCAGGAACGCGATCAGCCCGCCGATGGACATGGCGCCGACGATCACCTGGCCGCCGCCGTACCAGAGGATCAGGCCGACGCCGAGGGCGGTGATCAGCTCGACGCCGGGATAGAAGACGGCGTAGTAGAAGACACCGCGTATGTTCGCGTCGCGGTGGGCGGCGTTGATCCCGTTGAACTCGTCGAAGGCGGCCGGCTCGCGGTTGAAGAGCTGGACCACCGGCATGCCCGTGATGTGCTCCTGGAGGAAGGCGTTGATGCGGGCGATCTTGACGCGGACGTCGCGGAAGCGGTCGCGCACCCGCGCCTTGAACCACGCGGTCAGGAGCATCAGGAGCGGCAGGATGGAGAACGACACCAGGGCCAGCCGCCAGTCGAGCCAGAAGAGGACGCCGACGATGCCGGCCAGGACCAGGATGTCGCCGATGATGGCGACGATCCCGGCCGAGAGAAGCTCGTTCAGGGCGTCGACGTCGGTCGTCACCCGGGTGAGCAGCCGGCCGATGGGGTTGCGGTCGTAGAACGAGACGGGCAGCCGCTGCAGATGGGCGAAGATCTGCTGGCGCATGTCCCGCATGATGTACTGCCCCATGAGCTGCATCACATAGCCTTCGGCGAAGAGCACGAAGAAGGCCAGCAGCAGGCTGGCCAGGTAGATGGCCGCCGTCGCCGCGATGCCCTGCATCGGGGCCTGTGCCGGGTCGATCCCCCGGGCCAGGAGCTGGTCGCGGACGAAGAGGCTGACGGTCGAGAGCTCCCCGGTGCTCCCATTCCCCGCCACGGGCTGGACGAACAGGTCGATCGTCACGGCCATGGCGAGCGGCCCGATGAGCTGCAGCAGGGAGGAGAGGAACATCAGGACGACCGCTCCGACGGTCATCCACCGGTAGGGGCGCAGATAGGCCAGGAGCCGCCGCATCAGGCGGGCGTCGTAGGCCTTGCCGAGGGCCTCCTCTTCGTGATGGCTGGCGATCGGCTCGGTCACGGGGCAAAGATATCAATCGCCGCCTGGGGTTGAAACCCCAGGCGACCGCGAGTCCACTTATGCCCTTTCCTCTATAGCATGAATGGTGTTAGACTCCCGGCCAGCCCTTAGTGCACCCAGTTGTTCGCCCATCAGGGCTCAACAAGTCTGTCAGCCGGGAGTCTGTCGACATGCCGCCGACGTTGAATCAGTTGCTCAAGGACATGGTCGCCGCAGGGGGTTCCGACCTGCATATCACCACCAACTCGCCGCCGCAGATCCGGGTGGACGGCCATTTGCGACCGCTGGAGGCCATCCCGCCGATGACCCCGGCGGAGACCAAGCAGCTCGCCTACTCGATCCTGACCGACAACCAGAAGCACCGGCTGGAGGAGGACCTGGAGATCGACCTCTCCTTCGGCATCAAGGGGCTCGCCCGGTTCCGCGCCAACATCTTCCACCAGCGCGGCGCGATCGCGGCCGTCTTCCGGCAGATCCCCTTCGAGATCAAGGGCTTCAAGGAGCTGGGCCTGCCGGGGATCGTCGAGAAGCTGTGCGAGAAGCCGCGCGGGCTGATCCTGGTGACCGGACCGACCGGCTCCGGCAAGTCGACGACGCTCGCGGCCATGCTCGACAAGGTCAACCGCGAGCGCCACGAGCACATGATCACGATCGAGGACCCGGTCGAGTTCCTGCATTCGCACAAGAAGTGCATCGTCAACCAGCGCGAGGTGCACGCCGACACCCACGGGTTCGCCGCCGCGTTGCGCTCGGCCCTGCGCCAGGACCCCGACGTGGTGCTGATCGGCGAGATGCGCGACCTGGAGACGGTCGAGTCGGCGCTGCGTATCGCCGAGACCGGCCACCTGACCTTCGCCACCCTGCACACCAACTCGGCGGCGCAGTCGATCAACCGCATCATCGACGTCTTTCCGGCGCACCAGCAGGGGCAGATCCGGGCCCAGCTCTCGATGGTGCTGGAGGGGATTCTTTGCCAGACGCTGCTGCCCAAGACCGGGAACAAGGGGCGGGTGATGGCGATGGAGATCCTCATCCCCAGCCCGGCCATCCGCAACCTGATCCGCGAGGACAAGGTGCACCAGATCTACGGCATGATGCAGGCCGGCCAGGCCAAGCACGGGATGCAGACCTTCAACCAGTCGCTGGCCTCGCTCTACTTCAAGCGCCTGATCACCCTGGAGACCGCACTGTCACGCTCGTCGCTGCCCGACGAGCTGCAAGAGATCATCGCCCGAGGACCCGCCTCTCTGAACCCGTCGGTCGGGTTGGAGTCGGGGGCCTCGGCAAGGAGTTGAGCCATGCCAAGCTTTGAATGGAGAGGCCGCGCCCGCGGCGGTCAGGTCCAGGACGGTGTGCTGCTCGCGGACAACCGCGACGCCGCCGTCGCCGTCCTGCGCCGCCAGCAGATCCAGGTGATGAACATCCGCGAGAAGGGGCGGGAGGTCAAGCTCCTGCCGCGCTTCTCGCGCAAGGTCAACCGCAAACGGATCGCCATCTTCACCCGCCAGTTCTCGGTGATGCTGGACGCCGGCCTGCCGCTCGTCCAATGCCTCGAGATCCTGGGCGGCCAGGAGGAGAACCGCGCCTTCGCGTCGATCATCGACCAGGTGCGCACCGACGTGGAGTCCGGCTCTTCGATCGCCGACTCCATGCGCAAGCACCCCAAGGCGTTCGACGACCTGTACACCAACATGGTGGCGGCCGGCGAGGCGGGCGGTATCCTCGACATCATCCTGCAGCGCCTCTCGACCTACATCGAGAAGGTCGTCAAGCTCAACAATCAGGTCAAGTCGGCGCTGATCTACCCGGTCAGCATCATCGTCATCGCCTGCGGCGTGGTCTTCATCATCCTGTGGAAGGTCATCCCGGTGTTCGCCCAGCTCTTCTCCGGCCTGGGCGGCGAGATGCCGTTCCTGACCCGGATGGTGATCGGGGCCAGCAACTTCGTCGCCCGCTACTTCTTCCTGATCGTGCCCGTGCTCGCGGCCGGCGTGGTGGCGATCGGCCGGTACCACCGGACCTACCGCGGGCGGCGGGTGATCGACGGCGCGATGCTCAAGATCCCCGTGCTCGGCATGCTGCTGCGCAAGATCTCGGTAGCCCGGTTCTGCCGTACGCTCGCCACCCTGACCTCGTCCGGCGTGCCGATCCTCGACGGCCTCGAGATCACCGCCAAGACCGCGGGCAACGCCATCATCGAGGACTCGGTCATGGCGGTGCGCAAGAGCGTCGAAGAAGGCAAGACCATCAGCGAGCCGTTGGGCGACACCAAGGTCTTCCCGCCCATGGTGGTCCAGATGATCAACGTCGGCGAGCAGACCGGCGCTCTCGACCAGATGCTGTCGAAGATCGCAGACTTCTACGAAGAGGAGGTCGACACCGCGGTCGCAGGCCTCATGAAGCTGATCGAGCCGCTCATGATCACGATCCTGGGCGTCATCATCGGCACCATCGTGACGGCCATGTACCTGCCGCTCTACTCGATCCTCACCAAGATCGGGTAGGACGCTCGACTCGCGGAGACCGTATACAATTGATCCGGGAGCGGCTCACAAAGCCGCTCCCGGCCGTTCCTCCCGTCCCATGTTGACACTCCAGAGGCAGCTCAAGTGGTACATCGCCATCCGCCTGGTGGCGATCGGCAGCGTGCTGCTGCCCTATGGGCTGCTGCTGATCGGCCCGACCGCCTCTCCGCCCGAGGTGCCCGAGGAGGAGACCGGGACGGCGGCTCCCACGTCCCCGGCGGTGCCGCCCGCCGTGGCGCCGCCTCCTTCCGAGCCTGCCACGGTGGAGAAGCCGGTCCGGCCGGTTTTCGGGGAGGAGGCGATCCGGCCGGAGATCGTCTTCCGGCTCGGCGGCCTCACCTTCCTCGCCACCCTGCTCTACATCGTCCTGCTCCGGGTCCTGCGGAAGCGCCCGGCGATCCACGCCTATCTCCAGTTCTTCGGCGACCTGCTGCTGATCACGGCGCTGGTCTATTTCCTGGGTGGCGTCGAGAGCCCGTTCTCGCTGCTCTACCTGATCGTCATCGCGGTGGCTTCGACGCTGCTGCGCCGCCGCGCCGGCGTGATCGTGGCGAGCGCCGCCAACTTCCTCTATGCCAGCCTGATCCTGCTGCTCTACTTCGGAGTGCTGCAACCCGTGGGGAGCGCTCCGGACCAGGTGGCGAGCTGGCGCGTGGCCTACAGCCTGGCGGTGCACTGCGCGGGCTTCTACGCCGTGGCGCTGCTGACCTCCTACCTGGCCCACAACGTCGCCCGCGCCGAGCGGGCGCTGGAAGAGAAGAGCGAGCACCTGGCCGACCTTCAGGTGATGCACCGCGACATCGTCCAGTCGATCAACAGCGGCCTGATCACGACCGACCTCGACGGCGTCGTCGCGCTGGTCAACCAGGCTGGGCTCGCCATCCTGAGCAAACCCGAGGGGGAGCTGGTGGGCCGGCCGATCCAGGAATCCGGCCTCTTCTCCTCCCGCCAGTGGGGCGAGCTCACCGCCGCCAGCGAGCAGCGCGGCAAGCTCCGTTCCGAGGTGGAGCTGGAACGCGGCGAGGGCGAAACGGCCTACATCGGCTTCTCCATCTCGCAGCTCACCGAGGCCGCCGGCCGGCACAGCGGCTACATCGTGATCTTCCAGGACCTGACCCACTGGCGGAGGCTGCGCGACGAGCTGCGCGTCAAGGACCGCATGGCCGCGGTCGGCGAGCTCGCCGCCGGGCTGGCGCACGAGATCGGCAACCCGCTCGCCGCGATCTCCGGCTCGGTGCAGATGCTCTCCAGCGCGGCGGCCACCGATCCGGCGCAGCGCCGGCTGGTCGACATCCTGCTCAAGGAGAGCCAGCGCCTCGACCGGACCATCAAGGGCTTCCTCCGCTTCGCGCGCCCCCGCGACCGCTCCAGCACGCCGTTCGACATCGCGAAGCTCCTCGCCGAGAACTTCGAGCTGCTCCGCAACAGCGCCGAGGTGTCCGACCGGCACCGGCTGGATCTCGACCTCGACCCGCCCTCCGCCGCGCTGCTTGGAGATGCGGACCAGGTGAGCCAGATCTTCTGGAACCTGGCGCGCAACGCCCTGCGGGCCATGCCGGACGGCGGCCGGCTGCGGGTCGTGGGCCGGCTCGCCGAGCGCTGCTACCGGTTCCAGGTGATCGACACCGGCCGCGGCATGTCCGAGGAGCAGCGGGCCAACCTCTTCCATCCGTTCCGCTCGTTCTTCGATGGCGGCACCGGTATCGGCATGGCCATCGTCTACCGCATCGTGCAGGACCACGGCGGCCGGCTGCACGCCGACAGCCGGCCCGGAAGCGGCACCACGATCACCGTCGAGCTGCCGCGGGATGAAGCCGCCGCGGTCCGCAACGCCCTGGAGCCGGCGCTGCTCGCCGCCTCGGAATTGCCCTGATGGATTTGGCTTGATGGAACCGACCCGCATGGAAGGACGCCTGCTCCTCATCGACGACGAAGAGAGCATCCTCGACTTCCTCTCGCTGCTCTTCCAGCAGGAGGGATACGAGGTGGAGACCGCCCGCTGCGTCGGCGACGCCCGCCGCGCGCTGGGCCGCAACGGCTACGACCTGATCCTCTGCGACGTCCTGATGCCCGACGGCAGCGGCCTCGACCTGCTGCGCGAGATCAAGACGGCCGAGCCGAGCCCGCCGGTCGTCATGATGACCGCCTACACCTCGACCAAGTCGGCGATCGAGGCGATGAAGCTGGGCGCGGCGGACTACATCTCGAAGCCGTTCGACGTCGACGAGCTGAAAATCGTGGTCCAGAAGGCCTTGGAGCGCGAGGAGCTCGCCCACGAGAACGTCTACCTGCGCCGCGAGCTGGAGCAGAAGTACACGTTCAACAACATCATCGGCAAGAGCTCGCGCATGCAGGCCATCTTCTCGCTCGTCGAGCGGATCGCCCGCACCAGCTCGACGGTGCTGATCCACGGCGAGAGCGGCACCGGCAAGGAGCTGATCGCCCGCGCGATCCACTACGCGAGCCCGCGCTCCGCCCGGCGGTTCCTCTCCATCAACTGCGGCGCGATGCCCGAAAACCTGTTGGAGAGCGAGCTGTTCGGCCACGAGCGGGGGTCCTTCACAGGCGCCGTGCGCGACAAGAAGGGGCTGTTCCAGGAGGCGCACCACGGCACCCTGTTCCTGGACGAGATCGGCGAGATGACGCCCACCATGCAGGTGAAGCTCCTGCGCGCGCTCCAGGAGAAGGTCGTGCGCAAGGTGGGCGGCACCGAGGAGGAGCCGGTCGACGTCCGGATCATCGCCGCCACCAACCAGGACCTGGAAGCGCGCATCCAGACCGGCGAGCTGCGCGAGGACCTCTACTACCGGATCAACGTCCTGCCGATCCATCTGCCGCCGTTGCGGCAGCGGCGGGAGGACATCCCGCTGCTGGTCGACTTCTTCCTGCAGAAGTACTGCAAGCAGATGGACCTGCCGCCGCGGCAGATCTCGATCGAGGCCATGCAGATGCTGGAGAGCTACGACTGGCCGGGCAACGTCCGCGAGCTCGAGAACCTGATCGAGCGCGCTCTGGCTCTCTCCCACGCCGAGACCGTCACCACGCGCGACCTCCCGGTGCATCTCCTCACCCACCGCAGGGTCGATTCGAGCCTCATCGAGCTGCCCGAAGAGGGGCTGGACCTCGAAGCCCACCTCGAAGGCATCCGCGCCCAGCTCATGCAGCAGGCCCTGGAGCGCACAGGCGGCGTCCAGACCCAGGCCGCCGAGCTGCTGCGGATGAGCTTCCGCAGCTTCCGGTACTACGCGAAGAAGGCGGGGCTCAAGGGAGAGTAGGAGGCTGCGGCCTTCTGGGCCTCACCTTTTCGTTGGGCCTTGTCAAGGGGCTGGGTTGTGTTGTAACATTCTCTAACTCTAAACGCAGAGTTTGTCAACCCTGCCCTGGATGAGCGGCGATGAAGGCTCTGAAGCTTTTCTACAGCTATTCCCACAAAGATGAGCTCCTTCGGGACGCCCTCGAGACCCACCTCAAGCTGTTGGAGCGGGAGGGCATCATTAAGAGCTGGCACGATCGGAAGATCGTGGCCGGATCGGAATGGAAGGGGGCGATTGACGAGGACCTCAAACAGGCGGATATCATCCTGCTCCTGATCAGCGCCGATTTCATTGCTTCGGACTACTCTTATGACATCGAAATGGCTCGGGCGCTCGAGCGCCACGAGCGGGGTGAAGCACGTGTCATCCCGGTCATTGTCCGGCCGACTGACTGGAAGTCAGCCCCGTTCGCGAGGCTCCAGGTCCTTCCGAAAGACGGTAAGGCCGTGGTTGCGTGGAGCCTCCCCGACGAGGCGTGGCAAAATGTGGCGGAGGGAATCCGCCGTGCCGCCGAAGACATCTCGCGCGGCACAGCACCCGCTGTGCGGCGCTGGAAGGTCGTGCTGCGCGCGAAAGCTCGGCCGGAGGAGGTTCATTGCGTCTTCGGCCCCAGAGCTGACTTCGGCCGGTCGCGACAGTGCGACTTTTCCTTCACGCGGGCCCCGGCGAGCGTGAGCAATCTTCACGCGCGGCTATCCTATCGCACGGGAAGCCGACAGTTCTTTCTCGAAGACCTGGAGTCGGCCAATGGCACGTACGTGGACGGCCGCAAGATCCTTGCTGCCACCCCTCTGGGCCGCGGCAACCGCGTGTCCCTGGGCTCGTCGCTCGGGTTCCTCTTCCATCGCGAAGAGAGGGAAGACTCACCGGCCGGGACGCTGATCTATTACGGCCCGACGGGGCAAGAGCTCTCGCGCTACGTGCTGGCACCGGACAAGTCGGTCGAGATCGGCCAAGGGCGGGAGGTCCGCCTTTTCTCCCAGGCAGACGGGATCTACTGCCTTCGCACGGGCGATGATCCAGCCTTGGCCTCGCGGCTCGATCGAGGTACCGAGCTTGAGATGGGGTCACTCTTTCTCCAAGCGGAGGTCTTCGAGCTCACGTGATGGATCGATGCCCGCGTTGTGGGACGGCGGTGGCGCCGACAGCAGTCGAATGCCCGTCCTGCGGCCAGAAGCTGGAAGATGATGCCGGACCGACGATCCTCGAGAGCCCGCGGGGAATGCCGGAGACTGTTCCTGCGCTGCGGGAGGTCGAACCGGTCGATCCAGAGGAGCGCCCTCCCTGGATTCTTCGGCTCAACATCACCCTGCTCGTTTTCGTCGCACTGCTGGGCGTCTGGAGCTTCCGGGCCTTCCGCCCCGACCGGCAAGAGATCATGGCCAAGTCCGCCGATATCTGCGCCGAGCTCCTAGCCAAGGGGTCCGGACACGGTTGGAAGCGCAGAATGAGGCTGCCATGGCCTCCCCAGGAGCAGCAGATCGATGTCCATCGCGTCCTCCCGGCGAAGGGATCCGCCGAGCAGCAGGCAGATGCTTTGCTAGCCAGGGTAGGGATAGTCCCTCACGAAGAGCTACGACTCGATCAGGACGAGGCGAAGCAGTACCTGAAGGGAGCCCGCAGGCCGCTCCTTGTCCTGACCGCCGAAGACGGGCCCCTCGCGGTCTCCTTCGGAGCCTCCTTCTATGCAGCGGAAATGCCGAGCGTGCCGTCCTTCGTCTGGCGCGAGAAAACGGGCCCGCTCGGGCTCTGGGGACGTCGGCTCCTCCATCTGATCCTTCTCTTGGCCATCGCCGCAGCGCTCCGCACCGGGCTCATCGCCCGCTACCGCGCCCGCCGTCGGCGGGACTTCGAAATCTATCAGCGCGAGGTCACGGCGAGACGCTTCCAAGAGAAATCGGATCTGGACGAAGCTCGGCGCTTCGCCGAGCAAGGGCAGATCGCGCAGGCGCTGGTGCGGCTGAATCGGGCTCTGGCCTCTAATCCCGGTTATGTCGAAGCCGCCCAGCTCAAACGCCTGCTGCAAGCTGATCCGGCCCTGACGCAGGGAAACCCTGGTCTCCTCGGGCTTCGCCATGACGCTGCCGCGGAAAACGAGCCTGCCCTTTACTTGCGGGTCCTTGGCACACCCTACGCCTACCTGGCTCCGGTTGGAACCGAGATCCTCCGACTCGGCCGGCAGCGCCGAAAATCCGGCGAAGCCCCTGATTCTGGAAACGATCTCGTGATCCGCGTCCCGGGCTCCGACAAAGCGAGCCTGCGGATCAGCCGTCGACACCTTGAGATCCAGCGGATCGACAAGGACTACTTCGTCCTGGACCAAAGCCGAGGCTTGACCCGCCTCAACGGTCAGATCCTCGAACCAGAGATGCCCATCCCTATCCATTCGGGAGACCGGTTGATCTTGGGTGGAGTGATCACCCTCGAAGTCCTGTTCCGAGCCCGGATCGCCAGCGGGCAAGGACAGAGCGCGCTCCAAGTGCAGCCAGCAGAGGGAGAGAGCGGCCCGATTGTCACTTTGGAAGCTACCATCGGCGACATGGTAACGGAGGTCCACGATGATTGAGCCTGTGGCGGGCGCACGGGGCGACATGCTGCCGCGCTTCGGCGGCTATGTGGCCACCGGCGAGATTGGAAGAGGGGCACACGGCGCAGTATACCGAGGTCACCGCCAAGGTGAGCCCGGGAGAGAGCTGGCACTCAAGGTGATCGGAGACACACTGAGCCTCGACTCCGTGCTCGTGGAACCAGAGCTGCTGTCGCGACTCCGGCACAAGAACATCGTCCACCTCGAGGACTACTTCCTGGAAAACGGCCAAGTGGTGCTGGTCATGGAGCTGGTCCCTGGGCACGACCTCCAAGAAGAGCTTGCGACCAGGGGTAGACTGCCGGCCACGGAAGTGATCCAGTTCCTCGTCCAGATGGCGGACGCGTTGGCGCACGCTCATCGACAGGACATCGTCCACGGCGATTTCAAGCTGAGCAATATCCGGGTGAGCAGCACCGGTAACGACCGCAGGTTCGTCCTCGTTGACTTCGGAGTGAGCCGGATCGTAGGCGGACTTCAATTGAAGAGGAGCCTCCGCGGCACCTATCACTTCATGGCGCCCGAGCAGTTGCGGGGCCGTCCCACGACCCAGTCCGACCTTTGGGCTCTGGGAGCAACAGCCTACGCGCTGCTCACGGGAAAGCTCCCATTCGAGGGAGACAGTCTCGAAAGCCTTTCAAAGGAAATCTTCTTCAAGACTCCCGTACCGCCGAGCCAGATCACCGGCGAGCCGGCGCCCGACTTGGAGCGGATCTTGTTCCGTCTGCTCGAAAAGGATCTGATCCAGCGTTACAGCTCCGCGGAAGAACTCCTTACGGAGCTGCAGCGGCTCGCGCCCGACCAAGCCGCACGCGCGACGCCAGCATCGGACAAGGAGCAGGCCCCGCATGAGGAAAGAACACTGCGGACGACCACTTGGGAGAAGAGGGCTCGCGAGACTCTCCGGAAAAGTTGGACCTGGGTTGCCGTGCTCCTTGCTTTCTGGCTTATCTCCTCCGGCATTTTTCCCGGCTTGTTGACCGTAGGTGGCGCGGCCCTGATCTACACGGGGGTAGAACGGAAGACGTCGAGGGGGAAGGTGGCTGGGGGAGTCGGGTTGCTGATCCTGGGATTCTTAGCGAGCGTGCTGTTTGTAGGTTTACTGGGAACCATCCTAGGGATTGAGCCTGAGGCCATTCAGGGTTTGTACTTGGTTCTAGGTCTATTGTACGAGACTCCACTACTCCTGGTGGCTCTCCACTTCGTCGTCAAGGCTCGTCGCTTGCAGCGAGATCTCTTCCTTCTCGAAGCGGTTCGGCTGGCCGGAACGGACCGCGAACAACTCATCGAAGGCTTTCGGCGCTTTGTCGACGTGAGCACGGGAGACTTAAGTGTTCGGGAAAAGTACGTGCAGGCGTTGATCGCGGTTGGCCGGACCAGAGAAGCGATCGTTGAAGCAAAGCTGATTCTGGAAGTGGATCCCTATAATTTCGCAGCCAGCCTTCTGCTAGCCCATGGCTACTTCGAGTTAGGGCTCCTGCGCGAATGCCTGGCGGTATGCAACGGCTATCTCGCACTCTCCGGTCAATGCTTTGAATTTGCTGATTTGGCTGCACGGTGCGAGATTCCGGGGAGGGCTGCCGCATGAGGTTCGACGCTAAATTCAAGGCGGTCTCCTTAGTACGCAACCTGCAGTTCCATGGAAAAGGGAAAATCCATCTTCAGGATGCCGCGCTGATTCTCGAAGGGGAGTTCCCGAAGTTCCTCATCCCATTCGCTCTGCGTTTCTATCACCGAATCATCTCCGAGCAGACGTATCGGACAATCCCCTATTCACGAATCATCCGCTACCGACCACCCGGGAAGATCTTACGCCGCAACCACCAGGTGGTCTTCGAGGATTCAGGTAGGCATCGGACTACAGTGGCCTTCAAGCTGCGCGGCAGCAAGGAAAACACACTTTTCGCAGCGAGGCTGCATGAATATATGGTAGCGGCCAAGGCGCTGCTGCCTGTGTGAAGCAGGAGGCTATCGATGGAGCAATTCTGTACGGCAGTCTTTTGGCTTTTCATCTTCATTTTCTTCGTCGCCCACCGATCTCGTAAAATAGGCCACTCGGCCCTCCTATGGGGATTTGTTACGTTACTCATTGAACCGCTTGTAACAATTGGTCTTGTTGGGGCGCTCCCGGACCGCACTCTCGAAAAAAAGCGCCACCGCGAGATGGAGCTTCTCGAGGCGCAGATCGTCCAAGCTGGCCTCACGGTGCGCGACACGACCCCTGTGCCGCGCGAAACGGTCAGCGATCTGAAAACGGTCCGCTGACAGGGAAAAGGCTGCATCGCCGCGCCCACGACCGCGCGCTGCCCTGTCGCCCAGATGGAGATTCGGCTATACTCTCGCCGAAAAGGAAGCAGATATGGCGACAGTAGGGCGATTTCTCCAGGACCCCGGGATACACTATTTCTTGTTCGGGCCGCGCGGCACGGGCAAATCGACGTGGCTGCGGGAGACGTATCCGGATGCCTTTTGGATCGACCTGCTGGCACCGGAGGTTCATCGCCTGTACCTCGCCCGGCCGGAGAGGCTACGGGAGGTGGTTGCCGGGAACCCGGACAAGCTGGTTGTCGTCATCGACGAGGTCCAGAAGGCCCCTGTTCTGCTCGATGTCGTCCACGACCTGATCGAGCGGCGCGCCGGACCGCGCTTCGTGCTGACCGGCTCCAGCGCGCGCAAGCTCAAGCGCGAGGGGGTCGACCTCCTGGCCGGACGGGCGCTCCTGCGGTTCCTCCACCCTTTCATGGCCGCGGAGGCTCGGACCCCGGTTCAACCTGGACAGGGCTCTCTCGCAGGGGCTCGTGCCGCTGATCTGGGACTCAGACCAGCCTGGCGAAGCTCTCAAGGCCTACACGGGCCTCTACCTCCGGGAAGAGGTCCAGATGGAGGGGCTGGTGCGGCAGGTCGGCCAGTTTGCCCGGTTCCTCGAAGCGGTCAGCTTCTCGCAGGCGGCGGTGCTCAATCTTGCCGCCGTGGCGCGCGAATGCCAGGTCAGCCGCAAGACGGTGGAAGGTTACCTCGGGATCCTCCAAGACCTCCTTCTCTCGTTCCAGGTCCCGGTCTTCACCAAGCGGGCGCAACGCCACCTGGTCTCCCACCCCAAGTTCTACTGGTTCGACGCCGGTGTCTTCGTTGCCACCCGGCCCGCAGGCCCTCTCGACCGGCCCGAGGAGATCGCCGGCGCTGCCCTGGAGGGGCTGATCGCCCAGCACCTGCGCGCCTGGATCGACTACACGGGCAGCGACTTCTCGTTGAGCTTCTGGAGGACGAAAGCGGGTAGCGAGGTCGACTTCGTGGTGTATGGCCGGGACGGTTTCTGGGCCGTGGAGGTCAAGCACACCGGAGAGATCCGCCCGGCGGACCTTCGCGGGTTACGGGCGTTTCGCGAGGACTACCCCGAAGCGGAAGCTCCGTCTCCTCTACCGCGGCCAGGAGGCTCTCGACATCGACGGCATTCGATGCCTGCCTTGCGAAGACTTCCTCCTCCGGCTGGTTCCCGGACAGCCTCTGCCCTGAGTTGCGTCTGGCCCCGTCATCCAGTGTTTCGTCCGGACCGGCCGTAATGTTGTTCGTAATCTGGACCGCCTAAACTAACCTTCGATTCCCCAGAGATGGCTTGATGGCAGGACTGGCTCTATACGCCGTCTCTGGGGACCCTTTTCCTCACGGGCTCAAGTGGCGTGCACCAAGACCTTCACTAGCCTGGTTCTTCTCGTCGAGCACCGCTCTGCCTCGCGGCGTCAGGATGACTTCTGCTTGGCGTAGCGTACCTCCGCTCTCGACCTGGATCAGACCCTCTGCGAGAGCATCTTCCCACACGGTATGACGCGGGCACGTGCTCCGCCAGGCCTCCATCGCCTCGGCATAGCTCCGCCGGTGACTCGAGATCCAGACAAGGAATTCGATCATGAGCAGACTCACCGGCTCAGGCATCGCGTGAGACCTTCCTCAGCCTGGAGCCCCGGAGTACTTGCCCCCACAGTCATACACCTTGCCTTTGATCGTGCCGGCCCAGTCGCTGCTGACGACGACGTCGCCTCCGAGCTTGGCCGCCTCGTTGCGCAAGGTGTACGCGGCATCGTGGGGCCCCAGATAGGGCGGATGCGCTTCGACCTCGCCGAGGAACCGGCAACCCTCGACATCGGATTCGTGCTTGGTCATGCGGACCCCCTCTCCCGCGAGGGACAGCGAGACGCAAGCCAGGGAGGCCAGCAGCAGCACGGCGAGGCCCATCCTGCAAAGCCTGGGAATCATCTTTTTTTCCTCGAGAGGATCGCGTACTCCAGCGATACGGTGCCCGTCTTCTCGTAGACGCGGTGCTTGGTGAGCTTGAGCTTGGCCGACTGTGCCGGATGAGGCAGCAGCGGCACCCCGTCCCCGAGGAGCACCGGGATCACGGCGACCTCGACCGAATCCACCAGCCCGAGGTCGAGGAGGCTGCGGAAGAGGGAGCCGCCGCCGAACAGCCAGATGTCCTTGCCGGGGGCCTTCTTCAGTGCGGCCAGCGTCTCCTTGGGGCCGGCGGTCACGGTCACGCCGGGACAATCGTCCTGGCGCAGCGTGCGCGAGGCGACGTAGACCTGGATGCCGGGCATTCCGCCGCCACCACCACCCTGCTGACGCGTGAAGTCATAGGTCTTGCGGCCCATCAGGATGGTGTCGAACTCCTTGAAGAGAGCGTCGAAGTCGATGTCCGGATCCATGAGAATCCAGTCGGCCTCGCCGTTCGGGCCTGCGATGTACCCGTCAAGGCTCATGGCCACCGAATAGCGAACCCGCCGCATCAGATCCTCCTTGCCGAGCGCCACGCCACGGCTGTCCAGACGGTATCGGAAAAACCTTACCGCTCCGTCCGGAGAGAGTCAACGCGGACGATGAGCCGGCGGCGAAGGAGGGAGGAGATGCCGCTGGGCTGCGGCATCTCCTTGCGGGCGGGGGTCAGCCGGGCGGGAACTGGCCGTTCTTGGCCACCGGGACGCAAAGCTTGTGGCTGTCCGTCACCTTCACGGTTTCCGGCGGCAGGCCCATGTTGCGCAGCACCGGGTTGAGGTGGTCCAGCTTGAGCTCCTTGTCGAGCGGAAGGCCGACCGAGTTGTAGCAAAGGACGTCGGAGAACCGGACGATCTGGCCGACCCCGGGCGGGGGAAACGCGCCGTTCTTGGCCACCGGGACGCACAGTTGGACCGGTGCCGGTCCGTCGATCCAGGTCTGCTCCGCCGGGGTGCCGGCGAAGAGCGGGTTCAAATGGGTCAACAGGATCGGCCTGGGCGGGATCTGCGGCGCGTCGACGCGGTAGCACTTGACGTCGAGCCACTGGATCAGGTTCAGCACGGCGGGCGGCGGGATGTGGTCGTTCTTGGCCACCGGCACGCAGAGCTGCTGCGGCTCGCGGACGATGACGTCGACCGGGCCGTAGAGCCCCTGGATGACCGGGTTGAGCTGATCCAGGTGGATCGGCAGGTCGAGGGACGGGCCCTCGATGCGGTAGCACTTCCAGTCCAGGTACTGGAGGAAATTCCTCACGTTCGGAGGCGGCACCAGGTTCTCTTTCTGGACCGGCACGCAGAGGTCCTGAGGCTCCTGGAGCTTCACGTCTTCGGGCGGCGCCCCATACTGCAAAAAGACCGGATTGAGGTGGTCAAGGTGCAGAAGGACGTCGAGCGGCGGCTCGTCAGCGATCTTGTAGCACCGGACGTCGAGGTACCTCACGAAGGCCGCCGGCGTCGGCAACTGGGCCAGAACGCCCGCTGGGAGGAAGAGGAAGACCAGGAGAGCGAAGACCCCGGCGGGGACCTGACGAAGAGCTCTGTCCATACCATCTCCTTTCTGCTCCGCGGAGCAGCGGCTTGGCAGGAGTCCAGGCCTGGGGGTCGAGCTCGACAGATACTTCGTTGCCAAATAGCGAAGCATCTATATTTAACAGGTGCAGCGACGGGGCGGAGCGGGACAAAGCCGTCCCACCCCGCTCACTCCAGCATCTTCACCAGGATCCCGTAGCCCGAGGTGCCGAGCAGCAGCCGGCCGTCCACCACCAGGGCGGCGGAGATGTCGCGCGCCGGGACGGGGACGTCCAGGACCTGGAACTTGCTGCTCTCGCGATCGTAGATCCGCACCGTGCCGCCGCTCACCATCAGGGCGGACCAGCGGGCGCTGCCGGTGGGGATCACGCGCGAGGCCGCGCCGGTCAGCTCGGTCCATGAGGCATCGGTGGCCGCGCGGACGAAGGCGCCTCCGGGTCCCCAGAGCAGGAGCTGGTCCGGCAGGCGGCCCAGGCGGCCGCCCGCGAACGGCGCCGCGATGGTGTCGTTGGCCTGCGCGCTGAGACGGTAGACGCCCTGGGCGTCGGTGACCCAGAGGGCGCCGGCGAAGAAGGCGGCCGAGCGCGGCGCGCCGTGTTTGTAGGGGCGCTGGACGAAGCGCGCGCCCGCGAGGTCCCAGAGCCCCGACGGGGTGCGCACGGTCAGGCTCTCGCCGTCCGCCACGACCTGCTCGACCCGGGTCTCGCCCAACTCCTTGAAGGGGAACCAGCCGGTGCCGCGACGCTCGTAGAGCCCGCGCTCGGTGGCCGCGTAGAGGCGGCCGAGATGGACGCCGAAGTCGAGCACGTTGGGGAGGACCGTGAAGTCTCCGAAGGTGGCGCCGCGGTCGCGCGAGAGGTGGACGCCCGAGCGCGGCCCGGCGTGGACGATGCCCGCGAAGAGGTCGTTGCCCATCATCGCCAGCGAGGAGACCCGCAGGTTGCTCATCCCCTCGCTCGACGGATGGAAGGTCGCAGCGCCGTCGCTGGAGAGCCAGACCCCGGAGCCCTCGGTGCCGAGGAGGACCCGCTCGGGGCGCTGCGGATGGAACGCGATGATGTTGATGGCCAGCGCGGGATCGCCGGCCGGCTTCCACGTCTTGCCGTCGGCGGAGGCGTGGAGGCCGCCGACCGTGCCGGCGAGGAAGCGCCCGTCCGGCAGCGCGGCGAAGCTCGGCGTGCGGCGCTCGGCGAAGCCCTCCTTGAAGCGCTCCCAGGTGGCGCCGCGGTCGAGCGTGCGGTAGACCCAGCCGCAGGTGCGTCGCCCAGATCTCGCCCGGCCGGCTGGGGACCGGGGTCAGGCTGAAGACCTCGGAGTCGAGGACCATGCCTTCGAAGATGCCGGCCCAGGTGTGCCCGCCGTCGTCGCTGCGGTAGGCGCGGCGCCAGGTGCCGGCGATCACGGTGTCCGGCTGCGCGGCATCGACCAGCAGGCTGGTCACCTTCTGGGCGTCGGGGATGCTGGCGGTCAGACGGCTCCAGGACAGGCCGCCGTCCTCGGTCGCCCAGACGCCCGACAGGGTGCCGGCGTAGAGCCGCCCTTCGCGGCCAGGCACGAGGGCCAGGGTGTAGATCGGCTCGTCCGGCAGGCCGCCGGCCCGCGCCGCCCAGGTCTTGCCCAGGTCGTCGGAAAACGCCACATGGCCGCTTCCCCAGATCCCCCACAGGCCCACCCAGAGGCGGGACGGCCGGTTCGGGTCGAAGCGCAGGGCGCTCACCACCCAGCCCGGGAACGGCAGCGGCGCGCCGGGATTGCCCCAGGTCCCGCCGCCGTCGCGCGACAGATAGAGCTGGCCGGACGAGGTACCGGCGAACACCACGTCGGGGTTCTCCGGATGGAAGGCGAGCGAACGGACGTCACCACCCCAGAGCGGGAGGGTCTGCCATTCGCCGGCAGGGAGCGGCGGCGGCCGGCAGGGCCAGGGCCGCGAGGAGGGTGAGCGCGAAAAGCAGTTTTCCTGAGCATCCTAGGACTTCTTCCCTCGTTCATATCGAGTCTCGAGCATCTCCGCCACAATCGAAATCGCGATCTCTCCCGGGCTGTCGCCGCCGACCGGCAATCCGATCGGCGCATGCAGGCGGTGCCGGTCCGGGTCCTCCCCCTGCGCCGCCACCTCGTCGCGCACCCGCGCGATCTTGCGCCGGCTGCCCATCAGCCCCAGGTAGCGGAGCCGGGGGGGATCCTGACGCAGGATCGACGCGAGCGCCGCGCTGTCGGTCTCCCAGCAGCGCGATACCACGGCAACGTAGACATCGCGCCGGGCCAGGGATTCGAGGAACGGCTCCTCGTAGCCCCGCCCCACGTTGGCGAGCCGGGTCCCCGGAGGGAACAACTCCGGCCGGCGGAGCTCCGGGCGGTCGTCCGCCACCACGAGCTCGAAGCCGGCCAGGTCCGCGGCGCGGGCCAACGCCTGTCCCACCGGCCCCGCACCACAGATGACCAGCACAGGCGCCGCCACGAGCACCTCCAGGAAGACCTCGGCCATGCCGCCGCAGACCATCCCTGTGGGCTCCCCTTTCACCGCGTCCTCGGTGAAGTAGTACCTCTTCACCTCGGAGACGGCGCCGTCCTCCCCCAGCTTCGCCAGCGCATCGGCCTTCACCAACGCTTCGAAGGCCCCACCGCCCAGATTGCCGAACGCCGATCCGTCGGGCCGTGCCAGAAGCTTCCATCCAGGTTTGCCGGGGGTCGAGCCCTCGGCGCGGACGATCTGGCACAGAACGACACACCCCTGCGATTTGCAAAGAGCGTTCCGCTTCGGACAGGACCTCCGCCGGACCCGGGATCGAGAGCGCGACCGTCATCGAGAGCAGGATAGCGGAAATCGGGGCCGAGGCACCCACCACAGAGCCGCAGCAGCCAAAGCCAGCGCTGCCAGGACGCACCCGGCAACGAAAGCCCGGGGGCGATAGAGCAGCTCGATGTCGTGCGAGCCTTCCGGCAGCCAGCCGGCCAGCAGCGGGCCGTTCGAGAGGACCGTCGGCGTCCGCTCGCCGTCGACGAGAAGCTGCCAGTTGCCGTCCTGGTAGAGGCTGGAGGCCAGCAGGCGCGGCTCGACCAGGGCGGCGCGGGCGCGCACCCGCGCCGGCTCCAGGGAGGTGACCGTCACGCTCGACGCCGCGGGCCGGCGGGACCGCCAGGGCCGGTAGTGCTCGGCGCTCGGCAGGACCAGCGTCCGTGCGGCAAAGTCGGTGTTGCGGTGGACCCAGGTCTTCCAGGGGCCTCCGCGGTGCATGCGCGCCCGCGCCGGCAGGAAGAGCAGCGGCAGCGCACGGGGCCGCTCGTAGACCCATCCCGCCGGGTGCTGGAAGGCGAGCCGGAACTGGAGCCGCGTGCCGGGCCGCGCCAGGAGCCAGCGGGCGCCGAGGAGGTCGTAAAGCGGGTGCCCGGGGCGGTTGAAGCGCGGCGTCAAGGGGTTGCGGCTCACCGGCTCGACAAGATCGGCGAAGGCCGCGGGCAGGGACGGGTTGTCGATGCGCACGTCCCGCAGGCCATAGATCGCCGGGATGTTGGCCAGGAAGGCATTGCCCAGGCCGAACATCCGCGATGTCTGCGAAGAGCCGGCGTTGTCCTGGAGGAAGCCCACCGGCGGCGGGGTGGGAAAGGCCAGCCGCGCCGGCATCGGCGGGTTGGACGGGAGGTGCATCCAAAGGAGCTCCCCGGCCACCACGGCGGCCATGGCCCAGGGGGCCCAGCGTGGCGCCGGCCGCAGGAGGAGCAGACCCGCGGCCAGGACGAGCGCCGCGGCCTGGACCGAGAAATCGGCCCAACGCGTCTCCCCCCGTGGCGAGGGATGCGTGAGATACGAACCGACGACCACCGCGGCCAGCAGCCCCGCCGCGAGCAGGACGCGGCGCCGGCTCGTCGCGCCGCGCTGCCAGCGCTCCACCTCGCAGGCCGCGAGCCAGGCCAGGCCCAGGCACACCAGGACGAGCGCGCGGTGGTGGTGATGGGTGGCCGTGAGGCCGATCACCGGCAGCCGGCTGAAAAGATTGGCAAACCCTGGGGGCTGAGCCTGGAGGGCCAGGCCGGCCAGCAGGAGGCCCGCGGCGAGCCGCTCCTGCCGGAACCGCAGGCGCACGCCCCAGGGCAGAAGAGCCGCCAGCGCCGCCATTGCCGCCAACGCTGCCGCGGTCCCGGCAAAGCCGCCGGCATCCTCGATGTAGTTCACGCCGCCCCAGTAGTGGGTGTAGTCGCCGAAGGCCCGTGGCGCGGCCACGGGCAGCAGCCGGTCGACGCTCCGCTGCCGCCAGGGCTCCAGGCTCTCCGGCCGGCGGGCATCGTCCCAGACCTCGCCGAGCGATCGGGAGCCGAGGTAGAGGTCGACGACCCGCGCGCGCTGGCTCTGCGGCAGGTACTCCCGCGCGAGCAGGAGGGCCGGCGCTACGGCGAGGCCGGCCAGGAGGAGGGCGGCGCCGGTGCGGACGAAAAAGATCCTCACCCCCGGCCCCTCTCCCATCTCCCTTCCAAGCCCCCGCCGGGAGAGGGGAGAAAGCTGCGACGCGTCTTCCGGGATTTCTCCCCCCTCCCGGGGATGGGGAGGGTGGGAGATGGGAGAGGGGCCGGGGGTGAGGACCTGACGCCGCCGTTCCCACGCACGCGCCACCACCAGCAGCCCCGCTGCCACCAGCCCATACAGCATCGTCTCGGGGTGCCCGCCGACCAGCAGGGCTGCCGCGGCCAGGAAAAGCAACAGGAAGTCGCGCCGCTCTCCCGGCTCGTCGCAGCGTGCCACCGCATAGAGGACCACCGGCAGCAGCGCCGCACAGTTGCCGATCGGCCATCCCAGCCAGATCAGCAGGAACCCTCCGAGGCCGTAGGCCAGGCTGCCACAGAGCGCCGCCTTCTCCCCCAGCTCCTGCCGGCGCAGGAAGAGGAATGTGAAGACCAGGGCGAGAAGGACGCGCAGCGACGCCGTGACCACCGCCGCCCGCACCACCGGGAAGGGCCAGGCCGCCATCACCAGCGGCTGCAGGGCCTGCGACTGCGGATCGCCGAGGAGCGGCATCCCGGCGCCGCCGCTCGGGTTCCACAGCGGCCAGCTCCCGGACCGGACCGCGCGCCGCACCTCGGCCAGCCAGGGGGTGATCTGGTGGACCAGGTCCCCCTGCATCCAGTTCCCAGCCGGCGCCGGCCCCTCCAGATGGAATGGAGCAGCCACGATCAGGTTGGAGAGCGGCAGGAGGATGCGCCCGCCGAACAGACAGGGACCGAAGAGCACCAGCAGGAGCACCGCGAAACAGGCCAGGACGTGCCGTGGCACCGGGTCGTACCACCGGCGCAGGGCCGCGGCCAGCAGTGCGCCGAGGAGGAGGACGTACAGCCCGGGGAGGAGGTCGAGGAGACCCCAGCCGCCGCTCATGTTTCCTGGGTCAACCCGAGGGTCCGCTTGATGCCGAACCAGGTGTTGCGCAGCTTCCAGAAGCGGCTCGCTTCCATGGCGGCGATGCGGGCGCGCAGGCCGGCGATCTCGGCGGCCGACCGGGCCTCCACCTCCGCGAGCCGGGCCTCGCTCTGGGCCAGGCCGTGGCGGAGGTACGTCGCCTCCGCCCGGGTGCAGGCGAGCCGGAGCGTCTCGATCGTGCTCGCCCAGAGCGGATATCCGATGCCGCGGCCGTCCACGGCGCGCAGGATCAGGACCGAGCCGTTGCGCGTCACCCCGGCCGGCAGCGGGCAGGTGCAGCTCCAGCCCGAGCGCCCGAACCGCGCGCCAAACTGCGCCGCCACGTCCGGACGCGGCCCGTCGACCGGCGCCGCGGCCACGACCCGGCCGTCGATCGAGACCTGCACCTCCCGCACCTCGCCCGACCAGGCCGCCGCCCAACCGCGCAGCTCCAGCACGTCCGGCGCCGCCAGGTCGCAGCGGTCGGTCAGCAGGTAGGGCTCGGTCTGGAAGGCCAGGCTGGAAAAATCCACCCCCTCCTCGCGGACCACCGCGTAGAGGTCCTGGTAGTTGCAGATGCCGCGCGGGATCCGGTGCGCCGAGACAGCCACCTCCGCGGCCCGCGTGATCGCCCGGCGCACGAAGGCCTCGGTCACCCAGGTCGATCCATAATCCTGGGTGTCGAGCGACCGGCTCTCGCTGATCGCCTTGAAGAGGATGCCCTCCGCCGGCATCTCGCCATGGACCGGCTCCAGCACGGCCTGATCGTGGACGCTGAAGAGCAGCAGCCCGCCCGGCCGCAGCAGCCCGGTCAGGACGCGCAGCCAGCCTACGAACCGCTCTTCGGGCAGATGGGTGAAGAGCGAGGTGACCAGGATCGCGTCGAAGCTCGCGCCGGGAGAGAAGTCCTCGGGCAGGATCGTCGAGACCACGCCGTGGACCCCGAGCCGTTCCTCCTGGAAGCGCACCCCGTCGGCGTAGATGTCGGAGACCCAGAGGTGGTCCGCGGGGATCTCGCGCAGCAGGAAACGGGTCACCCGGCCATAGCCGCTGGCGAAGTCGAGCAGGCGCCCGACGTTCTCCATCGGGCCGAAGCGCCAGCGGACGACCTGCAGCATGGAGTCGGCGACGCTCTGGCCGGTCCGGAAGTAGGAGAAGAGGGCGCGCTCGCGATCCCCTTCGTAGACCAGCACCAGGAACTCCAGCATCTCGTCGCGGTCGTCGACGTCGAGCCGCAGGACGCCCGGAGGGATGCCCTGGTCCGCCAGCAGGGCGCGGACGAACGGGCTCGTCTCTTCGGAGCTGAAGGCCAGGGTCATGGGCTCTCCGGTGCGGGGGTGGTCTCCGCGGGACGGGGAGTTTAGCAGGGTAAGATCCGCGGGCATGCGCAAGCTGATCCTGGGGCTGGCCGTGGCCTGGTGCGGCTTCTGGTTCCTGCGGGAGACCCAGGAGGCCCTGGCCGGCTACGACGCCCGGCAGCAGGCCCGCAACGGCCCCTTGACCTGGCGGACCGGCATGCCCCAGCTCGCCCGCCTGGAGGGGTGCCTCGCCGAGGTCCGCGAGCGGGTCCCGGCCGGGAGCCGCATCGCCTTCGCCTCGCCGCCGGGAGAGGGACGGGACGACTTCTTCCGCTGGCGCTGGGCCGCGTACTTCCTGCCGGAGCACGACCTCCTCTTCGCCCTCTTCGGCGAAAATCCCGCCTCCCTGCCCGAGGCCGAGTACCTGGTCGACTACCGGCGCGGCGTGCGGGACCCCCGCCTCGAGCTCCTCGCGCAGCTCCGCGGCTGCCGCCTCTACCGGATGCGACCGCGTTGATCCAGCCCGCGCTCGCCGTCCTCGCTCTGGCGGTCCTCCTGGTGCTCCTGGGCAGCCGGTTCTCCCACCTTCTCGCCCGGCCCGGCGACGGAGCCCTCTACCGCGGAGTTGTGTACGGACTTGCGGGCGCGGTCGTCTTCCACGTCCTGCTGACGCTGCTCGACCTCGCGGGAATCCCCTGGCACCCCGTGGTGCTCCTGGCAGGCCTTGCAGTCCTGATCGGGATCGGGCACCTCTCCAGGAAAAAGAACGAAAGGGACGACACGCGGCTGCCGTCGGACCTGGGCTGGGGAGACGGCGTGGCGCTCTGCGCCCTGATCGTCTTCACCCTGCTCGCCCTGACTCTGTGGATCATGACGCCCGATTTCGTCTTCCACTGGGGTCTCAAGGGGCACCGGTTCTTCCTGGCCCGGGGGATCGACGAGGCCTGGCTCGCCCGCAACGACATGATCCATGCGGACTATCCGCACCTGCTGCCGGAGCTCCACGCGGCCTCCGCGCTGCTCGCGGGACGGTTCGATCCGCCGGCGCTGATGCTCTGGTCGGCGCTCTTCTTCGCCGGGCTGCTGGCCGCGGCGCGCGAGGCCCTCCGGGCGGCGGACGACCACTTCGTCCGCCAGGCCGGCCTGGCACTGGCCGCTCTGGCCGTGGGCCTCTTCGGGATCGGCTGGCAGATGGCGGGAGCGGCGGACTGGATGATCGCTCTGGCGCTGCTAGCCGCCCTGCCGCCCCTCCTCCGTCCGCCGGACCCGGCCGGAGACTGGCAGATCGGCATCGCCGCCGCCTTCGCCGCCGCCTCGAAGATCGAAGGGGTCCCCCTCGCCGGCTTCCTGATCCTGGTCCAACTCGTCCGAAGGCTGGCCGGAAGGCGTCAGGAGATGGGAGCCCTGGCGCGGCTCGCCCTCCCGGCCACGGCCGTGGTCCTCCCCTGGTTGGCGCGGGTCCTCCAATACGGTCTCTTTCAAAAGGACAACGCCGGACCGTTCGAGATCGGCAGGGCCGGAGCCCTGTTCTCGACCGCCTACGAGATCCTCGCCGGCCCGTCCTGGCACGGCGTCGCCTGGACCGTCCTCCTCGCGCCGCTCCTCCTCCTACCCCGCCGCACCCGCCCCTTCGCGGCCGTGGTGACGCTCCAGCTCCTGTTCTACCTATACATCTATTTCACGGCGCCGGTGGACGTCCGCTATTACGTCCTCACCAGCCTGCCGCGGCTGCTGCTGCACGTGATCCCGGGGGTGCTGGTCCTCGCCTCGCTGACCCCGCTCTCCCATAGTTCTCCCTTCGATCGGGCATCTCGCTACTAACTTTGACGTCTCGGAAAGAGGGGAAAAGCCCCAACGGGCGCAGGCATAAAGCCTGGGGTTTCAACCCCAGGACAGCGGCCCGTTTTCTTCTCAAGCCCTGAAAGGGCGACGGCACGGCAGCGGGGTGATAACCCCGCGGGGGCGGGGTGTCGGCGAATATGTAAGCAGAGGTTGGGCGTTCTGGGAGTCCGCATGAATCAGTCCGAGCGCTCTGCGTGTAAGAAAAGTCCTGAATCGGCATAAGGTCGGCAAGCACTTTGTCTTGGAATTCACAGAGACAACCTTCTCCTACCGGCGTGACCAAGAACGCATTACGCAGGAAGCCTCTTTGGACGGTCTGTATGTGATTCGTACCAGCATGCCGAAGTCAGAGCTGACCGCTGAAGAGACGGTACGAGCCTACAAGGGTTTGTCGGTGGTAGAGCGTGCTTTTCGGAGCTGCAAGACGATCGATCTTCATGTCCGGCCGATCTATCATCGGTTGCCGGAGCGCGTCCAGGCGCACATTCTTTTGTGCATGCTGGCCTACTATGTGGAATGGCACATGCGCGAGAAGTTGGCGCCTGTTTTGTTCGACGATGAGGAGCCCGAGGTGGCCGAGGAGCTGCGGGCCTCGGTGGTCCAGCCCGCCCAGAGGTCGCCGGGGGCCCTGCGCAAGGCCAGCACGCGGCTGACCGCTGACGGCCTTCCTGTCCAGAGCTTCCAGACCCTGCTCAAGAACCTCAGCACGATCGTCAAGAATCGGATTCAACCCAAGCTGTCGCCAGCCTCTCCCGCCTTTGATGCCGTGACACGGCCTTCAGCGCTCCAGCAGAGAGCCCTCTCTCTGCTGGAAGTCACCCTCCCCGTGTAGCCAGCAGCGCGCAAGCGCGATAAGCCTTAACATCATTATTTGCTATAATTTAAGCCTTCACCGTCGGAAGAACTTCGGCTTAAGGGAAAACGACGAAACCACCACCCGAGACGCTTGACACCGGTGGCCCACATAGAAGCCCTGGGCTGGAGTCTCCCGGCCCGTTGGGCCGGCTTGGATGGCTTGGGTTGCAGGCAAGCGCGAGTCCGCGCTAGGAGAGAGGAAGAGCATCGTATCCGTCCCGGAGACACTTTACGGCCAAGGAAGCGACGAGCCAGGAACTCTTATGCGGCGCGTAGAAGCCCTGAAGGCTGTCGCTCCTCGTAGCTGTTGGCGTCTGGCGTCATCGAGGAATTGGGCTAACACGTAAGGTTGACCAGAATACCGCAGGAGGACGACCATGCAACGGCCGAAGCAACCGTGGGTTAGTGCGCTCTTTCTTCTTCTTCTGTTGTGCAGCTTCACCCTCCTGAGCCAACCAGGGTCCGATAAAGGTCGTATTGAGCAACTGGAGAAAAAAGTCCAAGAGCTATCTGCTCGGTGGCCGAGACAAAAAGGGAGCTTAATGTTCTCAGGGCAGAGATCCCACGAAAGATCAATTACATGGCCATTAACTCCCGAAATCGGCCAGTCAAGCGAGAACCGAATATATTTACCTGCCCATCGGCAGAAGTAGACGCACAAGGAAATTTTAAGGGAAATGAATTTCTTGTTGGCGTGGTGACCGATCAAAGTGGTAAAGTGGTAACTGGGATCTGCACCGGCCCGACTTTGGGTAAATGAGATGTTTGGCATTTAATCAAGGACCTGGCGCCACGGGCGCGCCTAACGTGTGGCAGGCGCCAAGCCGGACGCCTAACCCCATCGGTGGAGCAGACCGATACCGCACTATCGTGCGGTCCCGCCGCTCACCTCCCAGGGGGCGTTAGGCGTCTGGAGTACCCTCTGTGGTGTGCAAGGCTCCATTCAGACAGAGGGTCGCGTCGCCCTTGTTCGTCATGCCCGCTCTTCGCACGTCCACGCCGGCTGGATCACGGCCAGTGGCTTCCGAGCGTGGCGTGAGGCCTATGAAGCCGCAGGTATCCACGAAGACGAGCGCGTTCCTGCCCATCTCGCGCAGTTGGTGGGACGTGCCGACCTCGTGCTCTCCAGCGACGCCGCCCGTGCCGTCGCGTCGGCGCGTCTGCTGGCGCCTGGGCACGAGATCTTCGTCTCTCCTCTGTTACGCGAGCTCGATCTCGAAAGCCCCACTCTCGGTGGGCTTCGTCTCCCGCTCGCGGCGTGGGCACTCTCAGTCGGTGGGCGAAACCTGCTCTTGACTCTTCGTCGGCAGTACCCATCTGCAGCAGAGGCGGCTCGCGTCAACGACGCAGCGGCCTGGCTGGAAGAGCTCGCCGCGCGCCACTCCCTGATCGTAGCTGTCACCCACGCGATGTTTCGACGGCAGCTCTCCACCCGACTCGTGCAAACGGGCTGGCAGGCCGAACCAGGCCGCCGCTCGCTGCAGCACTGGAGCGCGTGGCTCTTCAGACGGCGTCCTGACCGCTCGTGATCAGACGCCGAATGAGAGGCCCCGAAGGTGCCTGGGCATAAAGCCTGGCGCTTCAGCGCCAGGTTGGAGTCCCCCCAATTTCCTGGAGCCCTGAAGGGGCGCAGGCATTCCATCCACCCGCAGCGGGGCTCGCCTCGCTTATGCCGTCGCCCCTTCGGGGCTGAGGATTGGATGGGGTCGCGGTCCTGGGGTTGAAACCCCAGGCTTGTGCGCCCGTGAGCGCACACGTTCAGAGAGGTGAAAGTCCTCTTCAGGCATACGCTCTCCGGCCTGTAACCGAAGGTAACTGCGTCGCCCAAAGCGAGGTGGAGAGCAACCGGAGGTGAGAGACCAGTCCGCAGGAGACGAAATCGATTCGGCCTTGTGACCCCGACGAGCCTGCAAGCCACTGGCGAAGTCTGGACCCTCAAGGGAGACCCATCGAGCTGAGGGGTAGCGTGCGAAAGCGGCGATGGGGGGGCGTAGGGTGATTGGATGCAGAATGGTCTCAAAGGACGTGTGACGTGAAGCGGGGAGACCTCGGTCGGGCAGGAGACTTGCCGAGGAGTCAGAGTCCTCATAGGAGCTGAGAAGCGCCGTAACGGGCGTGGAGCAAAGGGGGACAGGGAGGTGGATGCGTGACGACTGGACAAGCGGAAAGCAACCGCGCGTCAGTGCCTGTAAGGGCTAAACAAGCCGGAGAAGTCCGGGGCCGGTGGCCCTGGGTGGAACCGCATGTCTGGACGGATCGCATGTTGACGGCCCTCGAAGCTGGGGTCCAAGGAGGCCAATGGTTCAGTCTGATCGACAAGGTCTATGACTCGCGCAACCTGGACTCTTCCTACCAGCGGGTCAGGCGGAACCAGGGAAGCGCTGGGGTTGACCACGTGACGGTCGCGCAGTTCAGCGCCCACCTCGGCAAGAACCTGGAGAACCTGGCGGCTAGTCTGAAAGACGGCAGTTATCGTCCGCAGGCGATTCGCCGGGTGTGGATACCCAAGCCGGGTAGCTCCGAGGAGCGCCCTCTGGGGATTCCGACGGTTCAAGACCGGGTGGTGCAAGGAGCGCTGCGCAATGTCTTGGAACCGATCTTCGAACGGGAGTTTGCAGCCCAGAGCTACGGATTCCGTCCGGGGAGAAGTACCAAGGCTGCGCTGCGTCGCGTCTCGGAGCTGCTGGAGGCCGGCTATACCCATGTGGTGGACGCCGACCTGCGCAGCTATTACGACACGATCCCTCGCCAGGGTTTGATGGCGAGAATCGAAGCGAAGGTATCGGACGGCCGGGTCTTGGACCTGGTGCGTGCCTTTCTCGACCAGGAAGTGATGGTGGGTCTGGAGCACTGGACTCCTGAGGAGGGAACTCCACAAGGAGCGGTGATCAGTCCCCTGCTGTCGAATATCTACCTGGACCCTCTCGACCATCAAATGGCCGAACAAGGTTATGAGATGGTGCGGTACGCTGATGACTTCGTGATTTTGTGCCGTAGCCGAGAAGAGGCCGAGCGAGCGTTGGCGGAGGTGGAGGAGTGGACGGCAGCCGCCGGTCTGCAACTTCATCCCGACAAGACGCGCATCGTGGACGCCACCCAGCCGGGTGGCTTCGACTTCCTTGGGTACCACTTCGAGCGCGGCTATCGCTGGCCGAGCAAGAAGAGCCTGAAGAAGCACAAGGACACGATCCGTTCCCACACCAAGCGCACGCACGGCATCAGCCTGCGAGAGATCATCCGCCGAGTCAACGCAGTCCGTCGGGGCTGGTTTGAGTACTTCAAACACAGTCACGGCACCACGTTCAAGCCTCTCGACCAGTGGGTGCGGATGCGCCTGAGGAGCATCCTTCGCCACCGGCAAGGGAGACGAGGACGTGGCCGGGGTCAGGACCATCATCGCTGGCCGAACGCCTTCTTTGCTGAGCATGGGTTGTTCTCCTACGTCACAGCCTATGCTCAGGCCCGTCAATCCTCTAGCAGGTAAAACCACCAACTGGAGAGCCGGATGCGGGAGATCCGCATGTCCGGTTCGGAGGGAGGGGGAGCCGGGAACTCAACCGGCCCTCCCTACCCCTATTACGCCTTTGCCCCTTCGGGGCCAGTCGCAAGCCGGGCTCAGTCTGACAAAGTAGTTCCCCACCGCCGTGTGGCGGCTCCGAAGAATGAAACGGATGCCCCTCTTAGGCGCTGGGAGCGCCGGCTTCCAGCCGGCTTCTTGGCCGCCAGGATGGCGGTGCTCCCAGCAAGTTTCTTTCTAGAACTAACTGGGCCGCCATCTTGGCGCTGGGAGAGCGCGGTGCAGGCCATGCCCGAAGGTGCCCGCATATCGATTCGGCAGGCTGAGGTCTCTACGGACGCAGTTTCGCCGCGGCTGCGTGAGCTTCGCGGGACTTCTTCGCCTCCAGCTCTTCGCGGACCCTTGTGGCCTCCAGCTCCCGAAGGAGCTCGGGAGACAGACGGCTGGCCGGGGTCCAGAGCAGCCGCTTCCTTGGCCCGATCACCGGCCAGAGCGTCCACTCGCTGAGATAGGCCCGGTTCTGGTGTACCCCGACGAAGCTGACGTCATGTACGGTCGTGACGGGAGTCTGGGCCTTTCGCACGAACTTTACGGGGCTGACTTGCCGGGTATTCGAACAGCCACCACCATAGATGCCCAGTGCCAGAGTGATCACGACGACGGCGGTTCGTTGGGCCAGTTTCATAGCACGATCTCCCAGTCCTGTGAAGTTGGACACATTCGCCCGCGGAATAGTTCCCTGCACGCTCGGCGGTGGCTGGTGTCCCGCCGCCAGCGTGCAGCGCACCGTAAAGAAGTAGGGGCTGCAAGCCCAGACGAGTAGACGATGGCATGTCTATTCGGTCGACAAGGAACAAGGAGGAACTATGAAAAGAGTGCTGTTTGTCGTTCTGCTCCTCTGTATCTCCGCCGTTGCCGCGCACGCTGCCGAGGTGGCGGAAGCGGTGAAGGCGCCGGCTGATCCGGCGCTGGAAAGCTTCCTCGCCGAGTTGGCGTCACCCTCCCCCGAAGCGCCCGCGGCCCCCGAGGCGTTTTCCGCAACGGGGTGTTACGTGTCCAAGGAATGCGTTTGCGGTGGCGGCTATGTGACGATCGAGTGCTGGGGCGAGGTGAGCTGCCAGGTCAAGGTGCGTTCGGTCGTCTGCGACGGTGTCACGACGAGCTGCCCGCCCATCGGCTCCTGCCCTCCCTGAAGTGCCTCTACGGCTCCGGGCCAGCCCGGAGCCGTTCCGCTCCAGAGCCAAAAAAGCGTTACACGATCGACACTTACACGCCACTCTACGATCGCTTACCGCCCCTACCCTTGGAAAAACCGTCGGAAGGACAGCAGGGAGTCCGTCCGCGCAACCTCGGGAGAGGCGCATGGCCAAGGCCGACCTGCACGTCCACAGCAAGCACTCGAACGAGCGGAGCGAGTGGTACCTGCGCAGGCTCGGCGCGCCGGAGAGCTTCACGGAGCCGAAGGAGGTCTATCGCCGCTGCCGCGAGCGCGGTTTCTCGCCGGCGCGGCCCGCCCTTCTTTCCAGCGGACGTAGAATGGCCGCGTGACGCTTCCGGTCGTGGTGCAGCCCCTGACGTTCCCCACCTTCGAGCCCGAGACGCCCGGGGCCGGTGCCTCGCCGGCCCGCCTCGCGGCGATCGACATAGGCTCGAACTCGATCCACATGATCGTGGTCGCGCCCGAGCCCCAGGGCGGCTACCGGGTGCTGGGGCGCGAGCGGGAGATGGTGCGCCTGGGCAAGACGGGCTTCGGCGACGGGGCCCTCTCCGAGGCGGCCATGCGCGACGGCCTGGAGGCGCTGTTCAAGATGACCACCCTCGCCCGGCTCAAGGGGGCCGAGCGGGTCGTGTCCGTGGCCACCAGCGCCGTGCGCGAGGCCGGCAACGGACGGGACTTCCTGGCCCGGGTCAAGGCGCAGACCGGCATGGACGTCCAGCTCCTGACCGGCGTCGAGGAGGGGCGGCTGATCTACCGGGCCGTGCGTGAGGCCGTGGACCTGGGACAGGGCACCGCGCTGATCGTGGACGTCGGCGGCGGCAGCACGGAATGGATCACCACCCGGGCCGGCGAGCTCGACCACGTGATGAGCCTCTCCTTGGGATCGCTGCGCTGTGCAGTGGGCCTGCGCGGCGATCCGCCGAGCACCGCCTCCCTGGATCGGCTGCGGCGGCAGATCCAGAAGCGCCTCGCCGAGTCCGTGCCGCAGGCCAAATTCGACCGCATGGTCTGCACCTCCGGCACCGCCGCGGCCGTGGCCGACCTCCTCGACCTCTTCGCCGACCGCCGGCCGCGCGAGGTGACCGGCGGGTCGCGGGAGGTCCGCTTGAAGGATCTGGCACCGCTCGTCGAGCGCCTGCGCGGCATGCGGCGGCGCGAGATCGCCAACCTGGCGCCGGTGGGGGAGCCGCGGTCGGAGAGCCTCCTCGCCGGCGTGGTCCTCCTCCAGGAGCTCGCCGGCCATGCCGGGGTGGACCGTTTTCAGGTCAGCGACCGGGCTCTCCGCGAAGGGCTCGTGCTGGAGGCCCTCGGCCAGCCCGTCCCCGAGGCCGGCGCGCCCGAGGACCTGCGGAGGGGCCAGGTGCTGCAGCTCGCCGAGCGCACCGAGAGCGTCTACCGGCACAGCCTCCAGTGCGCCCGTCTCGCCGTCCGCCTCTTCGACGTCACCGCCTCCATCCACGGCCTGGGGGAGCGGGAGCGCGAGTGGCTGGAATACGCCGCCCTGCTGCACGACATCGGCTATTCGATCCAATACAAGGGGCACCACAAGCACGCCTACTACCTGATCACCCACGCCCACCTGGATGCCTTCGACCAGCGGGAGATCGAGATCATCGCCCACGTCGCCCGCTACCACCGCGGACCCGTGCCCCGGCCGGATCGCCACCCCACCCTGTCTGCGCTCAAGCCCTGGCAACAGCGCATCATCCGCGCGCTCGCGGCCCTGCTGCGCGTCGCCGACTCGCTCGACCGCACCCACGCCTCGCGTGTCGACGAGATCTACGGCTCCCTGCGCAAGCGGCGCGTCACCTTGGAGGTGATGTCGCGCTATGACGTCAGTCTCGAATTGGAAGCCGCCCGCGAGCGCGGACGCTTCTTCGAGAAGCTCTTCGGCTGCCGGCTGCGCCTCCGCCAGGGCCTGGAGGTGGCGGCTTGAAGCTACGCCTCTCTTCCGACTGTTGTAAGAACTCCAGGCAAAAGGCTTCTGTATAAGAACTTCTATAGACAGGGCTAAACCCTGCTGTCACATAGAGTTAACAGGACTCTCACAGGGTGGTGACAAGACGTTTTGTGGAAAACCCTTCACGCCTTCCCCCCTCCTCTCTTCACTAAAGGAAACGTGCGGACGTAATTGCTGGAAACAAAGGGCTTGCGCGAGTTGCACAGGCTTTTGTTCAAAGAGCACAAAGGCCCGTAGAACGGCCTTCCGGACAGCGTTTCGGGGGCTTTTTCCACAGGGTTTTCCACACAACCTGTGGAAGACTCCGTGATAGCCTTTCGTGCCAAGATGACACGCGAACGAATCCTGCTGATCGAAGACGAACCAGACATTGCAGAGGTGTTACAGTACAACCTGGAAAAAGAGGGATTCCAGGTGGAAACGGCACGCCGCGGTGACATGGGGCTGGACGCAATCCGCCGGGAAGCGCCGGATCTGATCCTCCTCGACCTCATGCTCCCGGGCATCGACGGTCTCGAGCTGACCCGCATCCTGAAGAGGGACAACGCCACCTCCCGTCTGCCGATCGTGATGCTCACGGCCCGCGGCGAGGAGGTCGACCGCATCGTCGGCCTGGAGCTGGGGGCGGACGACTACATCAGCAAACCGTTCAGCCCGCGCGAGGTGGTCCTGCGGGTCAAGGCGGTGCTGCGGCGGCTGCAGCACGACGAGGGGCCGATCGAACGCCTCGACGTCGGCGGGATCGAGCTCGACGTCGCCGCTCACCAGATGCGCGTCCGCGGCAAGGAGATCCCCCTGACCGCCACCGAGTTCCGGCTCTTGCGGTTGCTCATGGAGCGCTCCGGCCGGGTGCAGACCCGCGGTCAGCTCCTCTCCGACGTCTGGGGCTATGCCGAGGATATCGACAGCCGCACGGTCGACACCCACATCCGGCGGCTGCGCCGCAAGCTGGGCCCCGAGGCCGACCGCATCGAGACCGTGATCGGCGTCGGATATCGCCTGAAACCGTAGCGGGCCCGATTTGCGCTTCCCTCGCAAACTGCGTCTCGCGCCGCTCTGGCCCGCCCTGGCGGCGGTGCTGGTGGCCGCCGTTTTCCTCTGGTTCCTCGTCCCCGGGTTACTGGAGCAGAGCTCCTCGACCGAGCTGCTCGACATGCTCGAGATCCTCGCTCCGGTGGTCCTCGACGCCCGCAACGAAGGCCTGGAGGCCCAAGCCTGGGTGCGCCAGGTGGCGTCCCACAGCCCGCTGCGGATCACGATCGTGCAGAGCGACGGCACGGTCATCGCCGACAGCGAGCGCACGCCCGAGCAACTCGTGGCCATGGAGAACCACGCCGCGCGTCCTGAGATCCGGTCTGCCCTGGAGACCGGACAGGGGTCCGTGGTGCGCCACAGCGAGACCACGGGCCATCCCTACGTCTATGCCGCCAGGACGGTGACGGACAACCAGGGTCGGCTCCTCGTGGTGCGCCTGGCGCAGCCCCTGTCGGAGATCCGCGCCCTGCGTGGCCAGATCGCGGCGGCCATGGGCCTCGCCCTGCTCGCCGCGAGCGCGGTGCTCCTGGGCATCTCCCTGTGGATCGACCGCCGGCTCTTCGGACCCCTCGCGGGTCTGATCCGGGGTGCCGGCGAGCTGGCGAGCGGCCGGGTGCGGCGCGTCGACGTGCCGGAAGAGGAGGAGCTCGCCGCCCTCGCCCTCGCGCTCAACCGGCTGGCCGAGACCGCCGAGGCGCAGTTCGCGGCGGTCCGCGACGAGCGCGACCATCTGAAGGCCATCCTCTCCAGCATGAGCGAGGGAGTGCTCGTAGTTGGCGCCGACCGCCGCGCCCGCCTCGCCAATCCGGCCTTCTACGAGCTCTTCGACCTGAGCGGCGACGTGGCCGGCCGCACCGTCCTCGAGCTCCTGCGCCTCCCCGAGCTGGCGCGCCTCGTCGAGGACACCCTGCGGCTGGGAGAGTCCCAGGGCGGCCAGATCGAGCTGCAGTCGCCCGAGCGGCGGACCCTGCTCCTGGCCAGCGCAGCCCTGGCCGGCGGCGAGCGCGGCGCCGTCGTGGTCTTCCGCGACACCACCCAGCTCACCCGGGTGGCCGACATGCGGCGGGATTTCGTGGCCAACGTCTCGCACGAGCTCAAGACCCCGCTCGCGGCCATCCGCGGCTACGCCGAGACCTTGCGCGACGGCGCGCTCGACGAGCCGCCCACCGCCCGCCGCTTCACCGAGCGCATCCTCGAACAGAGCCGGCGCCTCCAGGCGCTGCTCGACGACCTGCTGACCCTGTCCCGCCTGGAGAGCGTTTCCGTCTCCTCCGTCTCCAATACTGTCGAGCGCGAGCCTGTGGACCTCCACGCCGTCGTCCACAGGGCGGTCGACCTCCTCACACCCGCGGCCCGCGATCGCCGGGTCCATCTGGAGGTCCGGACCGAGCCCGTACCCCAGATCAGCGGCGACGCCGACGGCCTCGAGCGGCTCGTCTTGAACCTCCTCGACAACGCCATCAAGTACAACCGCCCCGAAGGCCAGGTCGACGTCCATCTCGGGAGAGAGGACGGCGAGATCCTTCTGGAGGTCACCGACACCGGCATCGGCATCCCGGCCGAGTCGCTCCCCCGCATCTTCGAGCGCTTCTATCGGGTCGACAAAGGCAGGGCGCGGGAAGAGGGCGGCACCGGCCTCGGCCTCGCCATCGTCAAGCACGTCGCCCAGGGCCACGGCGGCCAGGTCGACGTCGAAAGCCGGATGGGGAAGGGGACGACGTTCCGCGTGCGGCTGCCGGTCTGATCCTCACCCCCTGTCCCCCTCTCCCATCGCACTCCCCCCAACCGGGAGAGGGGGGACGCATGCGGAGCGTTCAAGGCAAGGTCGAGGTAATCTTGTGGGGGGCTCGCGTGTCTGAAGAGGCATGAGACCTCCAAGCTTCCAAACCGACGCTGCTCAGACTCGCTCGCGCCTCCACTGGCGGCTCGGGCTGGCCGCTCTGGTTTTTCTTCTTCCATGGACCGCCTCGGCGCTCGACCGGGCGCGCTTCACCGCCGCACCCGAGCCCGGCCGCGCGGAGGCGTTCGCCGTGCGCCTGGACGACGACATGCTGATGTCCGGCCGCCTGGGAGACCTGGCGCGGATCCAGAGCCTGCGCAACTCGCTCGACGGAGATTTCGTCTGGATGCGCCATGAGGGCCGCGAGTACGTCATTCAAAACCCGGACCTGCTGGGGCAGATCGACGAGCTGTGGTCGACAGGGAACGAGCCCCTGGTCCGCGAGGAGCAGGAGCTGGCCGAGGGCCGCGGCGCGCTCCTCGAGCAAGAAAAGAAAGACCTCGCGCGGCGCCGGGAGGAGATCCGCCAGGAGCAAGACCGGGTCTCCAGCGAGGAGAGCCGCCTTTCCGACGAGCACAGCGCGCTGTTCTGGCGTAAGTTCGATCTGGATATACGGTTGCCGTTTACCGAGAGTGAAGAGGTCGCCTGCATGCTGCGGCGGGAGATCGACGACATCGACGCACAGCTCCGGGACGTCGAAACCCGCCAGGACAGGAAAGAAAAAGAAGCCGACGAGCTCGACCGCCGGATGGACGAGCTCTACCTGGAAGAGAAGGAGCTCAAGCACGAGGAAAACGCGATCGAAATGGTGCAGCGCCAGATCGATGCGCGGCGCGACGATCGCCTCCGCACGCTCGATGCAACTCTGCTCCGCCTGCTCGAGCAGGCGATCGCCGACGGCACCGTTCAACCGTTGAAGTAAGGGGCATGTGACGCGGCGTGTCATAGCCCAGCGTCAGCTCGCGCTGGGCGCTTCAGGGCGGTAGGCTCTCGTGCTCGATCAGGGCTCAATGCTTGTCTTACTGTAGAGGGTGGCGCGAAAGTCTTTACCAGCGAACACGATCGACCGGCTGGTGATCCGTGGCCTGTCGTGTCATCCTGAGCGCAGGGATCTACATGCCGGATTCGGACGAGACGGGGGAGACGCGGCTGGCGCCGTAATCCGCGATTCCGGCGAGCAGAGCTTCGAGAACCTGGAAGTCCACCGGCTTGACCAGATGATGATCGAAACCCGCCTCCCGCGAACGGCGGCGGTCGTCCTCCTGCCCCCATCCCGTCAAGGCAATCAGCACCGTATCCTCCAGCCCAGGCTGCGCCCGCACCCGGCGGGCGACTTCGTAGCCGTCCATCCCCGGCAGGCCGATGTCGAGCAGAACCACCGCCGGATGCCAGGCGCCGATCGCGGCGAGCGCGGACGGGCCGTCGCCGGCGACCTGGACTTCGTTCCCGCGGATTTCCAGGAGCGTGCCGAGGCTCTCGGCTGCGTCCCGGTTGTCATCCACGATCAGGATACGGCGCGCGGCCGGCGCGGCGGTGTGCAAGCGGTCCTCCCGCCGTCCTTCCTCCGAGCTGGGACGGACCTCCGGAGCGAGCGGCAGGCGGACGACGAACTCGCTGCCCTGCCCGGGGCCGTCGCTATCGGCGTGAATCGTGCCGCCGTGCATCTGGACCAGGCTGCGGGCCAGGGTCAGCCCGATCCCCAGCCCTCCCTGGGCGCGGCCGAGCGAGCGGTCGGCCTGCGCGAACATCTCGAAGATGCGGGGCAACATCTCCGCGGGGATGCCGATGCCGCTGTCCCGCACGCGGAGGACGGCCTCGATCCCGTCGCGCTCGGCAGTGAGCCAGATCCGGCCGCCGGGGTCGGTGTACTTGGCGGCGTTGTTGAGGAGGTTTGCCACCACCTGGGCCAGACGGACGGGATCGGCGTCGAGGACCAGCGGCTCGGGGGACAGATTGACCGTCAGCTCATGGCACGACGCCTCGATCAGCGGAGAGCTGGTCTCGATCGCATTCTGCACGACGGCCGCGAGGTCGATCCTCTCCTTGCGGAGATCGATCTTGCCGCGGGTGATCCGGGAGACCTCCAGCAGGTCGTCGACGAGATGCACCATGTGCCGGACCTGGCGCTCCATCATCTCTTGGACCCGCTCGCTGCTGCCGGTCATCCGCAGGATCTGCAGGGCGTTGCTGAGCGGCGCCAGGGGATTGCGCAGCTCGTGGGCCAGCATCGCCAGGAATTCGTCCTTGCGACGGTCGGCCTCCGCCAACTGCTCAACCCTCCGGTTGCGCTCCTCCTCCACCCTCCTGCGCTGGAGCACGATCGCCGCCTGGTTGGCCGCGATGCCGAGCAGCAGGCGGTCGGTCTCGCCCGGGAACTCCGGCCGCCGCGAGCCCACGGCCAGGACTCCGCAATCTCCCGCGATCCCGATCGGGACGATGACGGTCTGCAGCGGCCCGTCCGCCGAGGGATCGGGGATGGCGACGAGGTGGCCGGAATGTCCGGGCTCCAGCCAGGGTGCCAGAGCACTGCGGATGTCTTGTGCCTGTTCGAGGGTGGCCTGCCGGGGGCCGGTGTAGGCGACCTCGAACGGAGCCGTTTCGGGCGAGCCCGCCACCCGGATGAAGATCAGGTCCAGGTGCAGGGTGCGCTGGAGGACGTCGGCCAGGTGCTCGGCGATGCCGTGCGCGTCAAAGGAGCCTCCAGACCGCGGGCAGCGCCGAGAGGGCCACCAGGTCGCGGATGCAGCGGCGAAGCCCTGGACCTCATCCGCTTTCGCCGGCTGCATCGGGCGCGACCCTCATCCCTTCCGACCTGGGAGGCGTACTGGCAGGAGAGCCCGGGCCCTCCCGCTCGCGGAGCTCGCGCAGGAACTCGTCCGGCGGGACGAAGAAGGGGTTCTCCTGCAGGATGCCTCCCAGGATGACCATGGGATGGGTGCGGAGGATGTCGAGCACGATCCCGGCGCCAAACTTGGCGCAGTCGTACGTTCAGACCACGGCATCGTCATACTTGGGGAGGATGTAATTGAGCCGGGCCTCGTACGCCACGATATCGTTCACTCCCGGCCGGTCCTCCAGCGCCCACTCCATGTTAGCCACCAGGCGGGTCAGGGGGAATCCCTGGGACTTGCCGCCGTTCAGGACCACCTCGATCAGCGCGAGCATGGCATCCTGGTCGAAGTGCCCCTCCCGGAGATACGCCTCCTCCCACGGGAGGACCTCCAACTGGCCCGCGTCCTGAGCCGTTGTGACGTCGATGCCAGCCTGTGCCAGGTGCCGCAGGTGGTCCGCGCGGCGCCTCCCGTCGACGATATGGAAGGCCTTGTCCCCCACCTCGAAGCCCTCCTGGATGAAGGGCAGGAGGACGCGGTACTCCTCGTCCTTGCTGTTGAAAAAGGCGCAAACGTGCCGCGAGCGGTCGAGGACGGACCCCGCCAAACGCACAGCTTCTCTCGCATGGACCATAAGCTCCTCCTTCAGATGCAAGCTGATTCCGGCTCCAGAGAACCCTTCGCGCTTCCTTCTTGCCCAGTATAGTCTCAAGGGCCTCTGGGCTCATCGCGACGGCGAACGGGTCTGGGACCTCGCCGAATCGCTGCGGGCTCCGGCCGGTCCTGAGACCCTTCAGGGCCGCTCTCGATGCGTAACGGACGGTCCTCGACGCGGTCCGGACGGTCCTCGATGGATTTCGAACCATCCGGAACGCCCAGCGGACGTTCCTCAACGCGTTGAGAACCGTCCGATATGCATAAAGGACGGTGCGAAAGGCGAAAAGGACGATTCGCAACGCGTTCCGGATCGTCCGTTGCGCCTTCAGAACCGTCCGCAAGGCATTCAGGACCGTCCGAAACACATATCGAACGATCCTCGATGCGTTCAGGACCATCCGGAACGCCTATCGGACGGTCCTCAAGGGGCACAGGACCGTCCGCAACGCGAAGAGGATGGTGCGGAACGCATTCAGAACCATCCGCTGCGCACTCGGAACCGTCCTCAACGCGTTCAGAACCGTCCGGAACGCCTAACAGATGACCCTCGATGGATTCAGAACCGTCCGCTTCGCGTGCAGAGCGCCCCGCATCGCAGGAAAGACCGTCCGCTCCCTGTGGAGAGCCGCTCGGACTGCGAGGAGAACTGTCCGCTTCCGGGCCGGGAATCCGTTGCAGCAAGTTGCCATCTTTGGTAGCTTGGACGCATGAAGTTCGAGCGGCTGCTGGAGACCGTAGGGGACGAGCCGGTCTTCGAGCCTGGGCTCCTCCTGGCAGGCGACGTCGATCCTGCCGATGTCCGCCGCCAACTCTCGCGCTGGGTCGAGGCCGGCCGCCTCTACCAGCTCCGCCGCGGCCTCTACGCCCTGGCGCCGCCGTACCAGAAGGTCAAGCCCCATCCGTTCCTGGTCGCCAACCGCCTCGTCCGGGGCTCCTACGTAAGCCTCCAGTCGGCCCTGGCCCATTGCGGCCTGATTCCGGAGTACGTCCCGGTGACCACCAGCGTCACCACCTCTCGTCCGGCCCGCTGGGATACGCCCCTGGGGATCTACGACTTCCGGCACATCCAGAGCGAGCACCTGCGGGGTTACAGGCGCACGGACCTGGGAGGCGAACAGGAGGCGTTCCTGGCCACGCCCGAGAAGGCTCTCCTGGACCTGATCTATCTGGAGCCGGGCGCTGATGCGCCCGCCTACCTGAACGAGCTTCGTCTGCAGCACATGGAGGTTCTGGACCTGGACGAGCTCCGAAGACAGGCGGAAGCTTTCGGGAAACCCAAGATCCTGCGCGCCGCTGAGCACGTGGCCCGGTTGGCGGAGACCGAAGCCATGGAGTACGAGGCTCTATGAAAGAGGATCTGCGGAATCTGGTCCGCGGGGCTAAGGGTGCGACGGACGCCCGGAACCGCATCCGCGAGTACCTCCAGGCTCGGATTCTCGGGTCGCTCCAGCGCTCCGGCGCCATGATCCCCCTGGCGTTTCAGGGGGGCACGGCCCTGCGCTTTCTCTACTCGATCCGAAGGTACTCGGAAGACCTCGACTTCGCTCTCGAGCGGCCGGACCGCGGATACGACTTCCGGAGCTACCTCAAGAATATCCGCAGCGATCTTCAGCAGGAGGGTTACGAAATCGAGCTCAAGGCCAACGATGCCAGGACCATCCACAGCGCCTTCATCGGCTTCACCGGTCTTCTGTTCGAGGTGGGCGTCTCACCTCACCGAAACGAAAAGCTCTCCGTCAAGCTGGAGGTCGACACCCGCCCTCCGGCCGGAGCGGTTCTGGAGACCACCATTATCCGCAGGCATCTGACGTTGCAGCTTCAGCACCACGACCGGGCTTCTCTTTTAGCCGGAAAGCTTCACGCGATCCTCCAGCGTACCTATCCAAAGGGCAGGGACATCTACGACCTGATCTGGTATCTGAGCGACCCCACCTGGCCCGCGCCCAATCTCCTCCTGCTCAACAATGCCCTGGAGCAGACCGGCTGGCCCGGTCCATCGCTGACCGAGCGGACCTGGCATTCAACAGTGGCCGAACGAGTTCAGCTCCTCGGCTGGAAGCGGATTGAGGTAGACGTTCAGCCGTTCCTCGAATCCTCCCATGAGCTAAGTCTGCTGACCCGAGAGAACATCGTCCGGCTGCTGAGTGATTGACCGCCGTTTGAGCTCGGCCATAGATGTCTCGGTCAAGCGTAGCTCTCACACAGCGGATCCTTTCTGACGACCCAAAGATACTATAGATGGCACCAATGCGCATCTGCAAGGGTGTTGAAATCCAGCGTTCTGTGCTCTATATTTAGTTAGGTCCGGAAGACAGCGAAGTTATCGAAGCGGTATCGCCCACGGCTGACCGCCACAATCCCCACCTGATCCCCCCAGAGAGGGTTAGGCTCCTCGATCGTCTTGACGCGCTGCTCGTTGATGTACAGATGGATCGAATGCCCGGCTCCGAGTATAGCCAGCCGGTTGAGTTCCCCGGTGCGGATCGCCGTAGAGAGTTCGCTATAGACTAGGCCGAAGCCTTGGGCATCGAAGCGATAGAAGGCGAAGCTCTGCCCGGGTTTCAGCAGAAACGCGTAGTAGCATCCAGTTCGCGAGTCGCAGCGATAGAGGAGCCCCGCTCCCGCTAAGTCCGGTTCCCGGGCCACGCTTTCGATTGCGACCTCGACAGAAACAGGCGCCTCAGAGAGATTGAGCATGTTATCGCTCAGACAAAAGTACTTGATGTCTTCGCGCTTGCCATCGTTAATCAATACATAGCCGCCTTCGACAAATACACCTGTCCATGCGCCCCGCCGGCCGGTGAGAAGTGAGTTGCTTGGCGTGGTTTCGCGCGCCGCCTTAAGCCGTGTAGGAGGAGTGAAGTCAACGATAAACAGGGGCTGCATATCCGCCCAGACCACTGAGACAAAATCTTCATTCACTCCGTCGGCATGGCCCCGCGCTTCGGCGTTTTGCGCGCTTGGTGCAAAGAGCCGCCCGTCAGGGACGTTCAGGAAGAGAGCTGGCGTCGCCCATTCAAAGGAGTAGGGAGCCGCGCGATAGATCGCAAGGCGGCCCTCGGACGCCGCCCTATCAACCGGATCGCCGGCCGCTAGAGCTGAGTAGAACGCTCCACTGAAGCAGATTGCGGCCTCGTCGGAAATCGGAAACTGCATGGCGAGCACGGAAGGAACACCCCGCATAACCAGAGCGTTGGCGACGCCTGTATAGGGGTCTTGGCCCGATCGGCGGGAGAATGCTGCGCTCTGGCAGGCATTGAGGACAACGAGGCGCAGGGACCGAATACCGCGTAGGGTCTCTCCCAAGACTTCCCCTGCAACTGGAGCACTCCATCCGGTCTCGTCTTCGAAAAGCAGCACCCCTTTGTCCGCGTCAAAGTCTCCATGCCCCATGAAGTGCAGCACCTCATATGCACCGTCCCGCAGCTTCTGATAGACATTTTCAATGCCGGCGTGCTCTATGAAATCGACAGTGACTCCAGAGGTTCGAGCCCAGGCCGCCTCGATCCGTCGTCTCTCGGCTGGCAGATCGAGGGCCTGGGCATCGGTGGGGCTCGCCATCGCAACTAGAATACGCAAAGGTCCCATGATCGGAAGCGCACGGCTGGGTTGCTGGACGTTGAGGAAGCGGCATACCGGCGTCCGCACATCCCGTGCAAGAAAATGGCGAGTCTGAGGGCGATAGAGCAGCTCCCAGGGAAGAGCGCAGAGAGGGGCGATCTCGGGCCGTGAGGGATCGAGGACCAGTCTTATGCGAAGGCCAGCCTCCGGCTGGGCCTCGACCAAACCAAGGCTCGACAAGTATCTCTCGCGTACCGTGCCGGTGAAGAGAGCTTCGAATAGGACTTCTCCCACGGTCAGGGCTATCGGATTAGGAGCACCCTCTGGACTAAGGGGAGTTTCCGCCTCTACAAGCGTTAGATGCCTAGCCTGCGCGCTGGCTGTCGAGCCGCACCGACACACCGAGTTCTCCAATTCCGTAAGTAGCTCCTGCATCTCGTCGCCGGCAAGCGGCAAGTTGAAGCGAGCCTCGCCCCCTCCATAAGGCGAGCGCAGCAACCGCACCCGAAAGTCACTCCCGTCGGCCTCTAAGGTGAGGGCGAAGTCTTCATAGTGGGTGCTACTATGGCCAACTCTCTGCCCGCGCTCCGGTGTCGTCATCTTTGTCATCCCCAAGCAAGTCAACGAGTCTACCACATCCTCACGTCCACTGAGACTATGGACACCCATCGAGATCTCGCTTAGAGTAGACATCTGCACCAGGATACATGGGGAGGAACCCTTATGGGAGGATCTGATCTTCTCGCGCATCGAAGGCCCGATGAGACGCAGCCTATCTCGGGGAATGTGGTCACGCCTATGGTAAATGGAGAGGCAGCGTACCCACAGATGCTTGCTGCCATCGAGAACGCGCGCTGCTCAATATCACTCGCGACATACTATTTTGCCAACGACAAAGTCGGAGACCTCTTTTGCGGTACACTTGCAGCAGCCGTCGCGAGGGGAGTTAAAGTTCGAGTGCTGATCGACGGCCGAGCTCTCTTTCGCAGAATGTTCCTCAAGCTCAGGAAGTGCGGCATTACGGTTCGCCATCAAATATTGCCACCCCGTAGGACTCGCAGATTTGTCTCCCGATATCATAGGAGGATTCTCATAGTAGATGGCCGTCTCGGCTTTAGTGGGGGCATGACCATCAGGGCCGCTCAGATGGTTAATAGTGGAGATCCGAAGGTTAATCAGGATGTGCACTTCAGAATCGAGGGTCCAATTATCTCTATCCTTCAAAGTTTGTTCACAAGGGATTGGCATGATGTCTCAAGTGAGCTTCTTGAGGGAGAGGAGTGGTACCCACTCTTGGAGCGTCATGGTGACGCAACTGTGAGGCCTCTAGTCACCGGGCCTGGGTATCCGAGGGCCCTGCTTGAGACCTTTCTTTGCCGCGCGATTTCGTCCGCCAAGCAGCGAATAGATGTCGTGACTCCGTACTTCTTGCCCACAGATGCCTTGAGGAGCGCCTTGGCTGATGCCGTCAGAAGGAGAGTCATGGTGCGTCTTCTAATACCGCAATACAATTTTGCTGTAGTCGAGTGGGCATCGAATAGGCATTTAGAACTACTTCTCAAGGAGGGGTGTATAATTTTGGCCACCCCCCCGCCTTTTGACCATTCGAAGCTGATGACGATCGATGAAGATTGGTCTCTAATAGGATCAGCAAATTGGGACCCCTTGAGCCTATTTGTAAACTCAGAAGTCAACTTCGAGGTGCATGACAACCGGCTCAGACAGCATCTGGGAAGGATAGTTGAAGAGAAGGCGGCTAAGGCGTTACCTGTAACACTTTCTAACGTTTCTACCGTTTCGAGAACAAAAAAGCTGCTTTGTTGGTTAATAGAAGCTTGGCTATGATATATCAATCACGTTTAGATTTTCAATCACAGTCAAAACCTTTTCTGAGGAAGATTAATTTCCCGAACTGGTTTGTGTGGAGGTAGCGACAAACAATCCTAGCGACGTACTCAGGCGAGAGCATCGTCTCCGTTCTTGCCGAAGGATTTATTGTCTTTTGAAGACGCGTGTTTACCTTGCCAGGTGCGACGATGTTCACTAGAATTCCCTTAGATGCCAAGCGTGCTGCGTCAGATTCAACAAGTGCGTTAAGGGCCGCCTTAGAGGCAGAATAGATCGGTATCCCCTGGCGTCCCCATGCGGACGCTGTGGAGGAAATCAATACAATGTTGCCTTCCCACCTTCTTGATTCCGCTTGAGATAGAATATTAAAGCAGCTAAAGAAATTAACTCTCATAATATCTTCAGGTGACGCGTTATACTCGCCTGCTGTGTGGATCACAGCATTGCACGTGGTTAGCTCCGAAAAGCCCTGTTCGCGGCTGAGGTCGAGTTGCTGGCGGGTGGGCGCATTATAGGTTGCCCCGAGCTTTTCAAGCGCATCCATGCAGGCATTGCCGATGCCACCACTCCCGCCCAATACAAGGACATGGAGGCCATGGAGATCGGGAGGGTCTTCGGCGATTTCTTTCTGACCAAACTTGAGAACTCCCTCCGCGGCGGCCATGTCTTCGCAGGTTTCGATTCGACCATTAAAGATATCTTGCTGTACAAGAGTAGGGGGCTCGCCGAGCCAAGATGATACGAGAGCCACGCCGCTTGCGAAGGACCTTCGCTCCTTGATTCTCCACTCATGAGCTTTGAGTAATAGTAAGAAAGGAAAGCCCTCTGGTGTTTGTAATGAAGGAACTCCACTTACTATAGTATGGTTGACTAAAGCCTGTTCACGCGCTGGTACGCTAGCTGCAACTATTTCCCGGCCACTCAGGAGTAGGTACATGAGTTCCTGTACAACGCTGTGGGTGATCAGTGGACGGGCAGCATCATGCAGTACAACAAAATCGGGAGCTCCCTTCTGTGAACTGACCATTCCCTGCAAGGTGCGAAAAATGCGGTCTTCGAGATCCTCGTCAGATGCGAGTTTCACCACCTCAACCTCATCACAGTAAGTGCTTAAGATTTCAATCGAATAGGAGATGACCTCTTTGCCGTGCAGGCTAATTTCCTCCGCCGCGATGGAGCCGCCGCGGGGAGGCCTTCCTCTGTGGAGGACTATTGCTGCGAACCTCACGACAGCCAGCTCCAACTCGCTGCATCGTGAGGATTTGAGCGATAACTAGAGATTATCCTATGCACGTTATGCCTCTCAAGTCTCTGACCAGACGCTACATCGCGCTCAGTTCCGTGATATGCGAAGATTCTGTTAAGTGGCGGACTTGCATCAAGGCCACTGCTCTTTACCTCACTCTCCCTTCAATAATCTTCATTGCCTCGCGCATCGATGGCACATGGTCGATGAAAACTCCAGGCAAGGGATTATTTCAGCACTATGGGATGCTAACTATATTTTTGACCGCCCCTGCAATCATTGTTCTCACCATCGTATTACTCCAGAAATTTTTGTCTGCCATGGAAGGATTGCATAAATATACCCCTTTTGGCACTGTACCGCCTGATCTAGAGCGACTCGTAGCGAGGCACATGCGATCTCTGTCGCTACGCAGGAAGTCCGCATGGCTTTTTCTTTTCTTTTCCCTGATCGGATTTCTTTTCGGTGTCGCAAATATTATCCAGACTATTGACCCGGTCGGGACGTACGGAAACGATGTATTCGACGCAATGCAGTATCCTTATGGTTTCTACGCGACAAAGTTCTATCTCTGCTCGCTCTGGACTCTTGTCTATCCTGCGGCTCTGTTTGTGTCAGTGCATGTAACTACATCTCTCATTATCATTTTGAGATATATGCGTCAGCATGATCTACTGCGGATCGACTTTTTTCATCCTGATAATTGCGGCGGAGTTTCAATATTCGGCTCTATCAATATGCTGATCATGCTGATCTATGGTAATTTTTTCGCTGTTCTGTATATGCTGCATATTACACATGTAACAAAAACATACCTTCTTGTTACGGCGCCTTGGTCCGGGCTCTCGCTCCTCTTTTTTGTCCAAAGCTTCGGTGCAGTATACCATGTCCATAAATTTGCCGCCATAAAGAGAAGGGAGTCTCTGGAGACTATAAGCAAGCTGCTCACAACCGAAATGGATAGTTTGTCTACAGGAAAAAAATTTTCTGCCGACCTCATTCATGCGCGCACCCATCTGCTTGGGCTTAAGACTTATCCCTACGCAAAGCCGGCCCTAGCCGTCGTGAACGCTATCCGCTTCGCGCCCGCCATTGTAGCAGTTGCCAAGCTCTTGATGCCTTGACTTAGGTAT
>CAWJGT010000011.1:0-262001 GCA_963842525.1 uncultured Holophagales bacterium | reverse complement strand
TAGACGACGGTCGGAACAATCGTGCGCATCGCAACGCCGGCGCCGGCCATTAGAACTACGGATTTGGCACAATACACGTGCAACGCCTACCACGGGAGAACCCAATGCTCCACGACCAGCCGCACATCATCAACTGCGACTTCTGTGGAACTCACCTCGCTACGGACTCGCGAATCGTCTTTCGAACCGGCTTCACCTTCTGCAAGCCCTGCCTCGAGACAAACTCGCAGCTTCGAGAGCTCGCGGAGACCGCCAAGGAGTCCAACGACTTCGATTCGCAGCTTCGGTTAGGCGCGTTCGTCAGGAAGCATCGGACACCTTCCAGCTGAGGTCCCGCAACTGCAGAACGTCGGTGCGGTCCGCGGCTAGACTCGAAACGACCTCATGTCGCGCAGTGGACACCAGCCAGCGTGAACCTTGTGTTCTTCCAGCAGAACACTTCACAGCGGTCGCCGCGCCGTCGTCTAACCCCTCGTTGCAGCGGACACCACCCGGGCATTCGCCCGGGCGGTGCCGCTGAACTCATTCGCCGTTCGGCGACGCGTCCGTGGGAGCACTGACCCGTCACCGGGCGCGAGATCCATGGACCTGGCCCACCTGGTCGTGGATGTGGGCTACTGATCGTCGTGAGGCAATACTCCACGGTTCGCACGACGTCACTAAACTAGAATAGGATATCTCTGATGACCGTTTCCGAAGTCCTCGCTCTGCTCGACGCTGAACGCGACGAGCGGGGCATGAGCAACTGGGAGAAGCTGGGCTCGGGCACCGCGGGGATGAGGAGTTACGGAATTGGGCTGACACGGCTGCGCAAGCTGGCCAAAGGGATTGGGCGCAACCGGGAGCTCGCGCACGCGCTCTGGAAGACCGACGTCTACGAAGCCAGAGTGATCGCTCTTCTCGTCGACGATCCCGCGCAAATCACCCGTGACCAGGCCGAAAGACAGGTCGAGGAGTTGGCCGGCGGCATGCTGGCATACGTGTTTGCTTCCTGCGACGCAACGCTCGCGAAGACGTCATTCGTGGTCGAGCTTGCCGACCGTGGGTCAGGAGCGACGATCCCGTACGCCGCGATTGCGGTTACGGGCTGCTCTATGAGGCGTCGAAGTTCTCCGGCAAGAGGGCGCCGAGCGAGGAGTTCTTCCTCGCCCATGTCGAGCGCATCGCGGACACGATCGGGACGGAGTCGGAGAAGGTCCGCCTGTCTATGGGTGCGGCGCTGATGGGGATCGGAAAGCGGAGCGCTGTGTTGAACGAGGCGGCTCTGAAGGTTGCGCGGGATGTGGGGCCGATCGAGTTCACCTCCGCCAGCGGCGTGTGCGAGCCGTTCGACGTCGTAAAGCATCTGACCACCAACCGGCTGAAGGAGAAGTTGGGGGTGTAGGTGTGGCTGGAATGGGATCACCGACGGCCTCGGTCTTAGCGAGAACGAGTGGAGTGTTGCTCCTCGTGAACCGTCGCCGAACAACAGCATGCAGCTGACGGCGCTGCGCGCCGCAACTGATGCTGAGCGTTCTGCGCCATGCGGTCGTTGTCGGCGCACACGAGAGTTCGGCGAGATCGTCCAGTACTCCGCCGGAATCGCAGGATCGGGAGACCTCGTGGGCCGGCCTCTTCCTGCCGGCGCACGAGAGGTCTGACTGAGAGGCTTTGGAGAGGTACGTTTCCCTTGGACGCGACAGCGCCCTCTCTGGTATACTCTGGGCATGTCGAGAAAAGAAGCGCTTCTTTCTCGGATTCTTGTTGGTGGCGCAGATGCCAACATCCGCTTCGACGACCTTCGTAAGCTCCTCACCGACCTGGGCTTTCAGGAGCGTAGTCGAGGTAGCCACCATGTCTTCGCAAAGCCTGGCATTGAGGATCTCATCAACCTGCAGAGGGAAGGAAACAAGGCCAAGCCTTATCAGGTTCGGCAAGTTCGGTCTATACTTCTCAGGTACCGGCTTGGAGGTAACGACTGATGTATAAGTACGAAGTCATCATCTACTGGAGCGAAGAGGATCAGGTGTTTATCGCTGAGGTACCAGAGCTTCCCGGCTGCGCAGCGCACGGAGATTCACCTGATAGTGCACTTGCCAATTGTCAGGACGCAATCGAACTATGGCTCGATACTGCTAGGGAATTTGGAAGGTATATCCCCGAGCCGAAGGGGAGGCGCTTGCAACTTGCATGACTTGGCGCAGAACCCCGCATCAAGCGGATGGCTGACGCCCCCGCTCATGCCCAGAGGCGCACGTTATGCGCGAAAAAAAGCGAGATGAAGACTAACAGGATACTCCTCGCAACCGCGTGCCTCTTGCTTCTTGCCTCTATTGGGGGCGCGCTTGCGACTGTTGAGATGGCTAAGTTGAAGCTCCTCAATCGCGATAGCTGGATACTATTTGGAGGAGGATCCGAATGGTTTTGGGGCTTCTCGCAATTCGCCATCGTCGCGGTAACTCTTGTTTTTATTTATAACCAGCTCCACCTCTCTGCGGCCTCGCATGTTCTTCAGAGCATGACTTCTCTTAATGAGAGATGGAGCTCTGACAGGAACACTCTTCTCCGTAAAATAACTTGTGAGGCATCCAGAGCTGACCTGCGGAGGGCGCGATGTTCGTGGTCCGGGTGGCGGACATTGTGAGGCAAAGCCTGATTCAACGGCCATGCGACGGGGTGGTTTGCTTATTGCGGGCGGCCTTTCATCCCCTCTGGAGCTCAGCCCAGCGAACACGGGTCTACACGTCCTTCTTGCGGTTCCATGTAACTGACGGGGTAGAGCCGCCGTCGCCGTTGGGTACGATTTATGGGATGGAGGACATCGGCTGGGGATACTGCTATCTGTGCCAGATGAGCTTACGACGCCCAGTGTAAGCGTATCCGCGCCAGATAAGCTTACACTGGCGCAGATAACGGTATCCGCGCCAGATAGTGTTATCCGTGCCAGATAAGCTTACACTGGCCTGGATAAGCTTATCTGCGCCGGATAAGCTTATCCGCGCTGGATACCGGTATCTGCGCCAGATAGTGTTATCCGTGCCAGATACGCTTACACTGGCGTGGATAAGCTTATCTGTGCCGGATAAGCTTATCCGCGCTGGATAACGGTATCTGCGGCAGATAGTGTTATCTGGGGCAGATAAGCTTATCTGCTCTGGATAAGCTTACACTGGCGTGGATAACGTTGTCCGCGCCGGATAGTGTTATCCGTGCCAGATACGCTTATCTGCGCCGGATACGCTTACACCGAGTTGGATAACGTCCTCTGCGTTGGATCCATTGAACAGCGGCGGACGCCTGTGGAGAAGGGTGCGGAACAAGAGGGAGCGCGGCGGGCACGCTCTCCGGGGGAGTGGACGCTTAGGCGCGGCTCCGGGACCCCGGGCCCCGTCGTGTCATCCTGAGCGCAGCGAAGGATCTGGAGGCAGGGAGGCTGCGAGCCCGTTGCGGTCGTGCTTCCGGGATGGGCCGCCGCCCAGATCCTTCGCTGCGCTCAGGATGACACGACGGCACGGATGCCTGGCTCGTCCATCTCGTTCGCTGGCGACGGTTTCGAACACCCTGCACGGTGAGGCGCTTATTTCGTGGATCCGGGCACGAATGCCGTCCAGGTGGACAAGCTCGGACGCGTTGGCGATCAGGGCGGCGATGAACCGCGCCAGTGCGCCCAGCTTTCCTGCGTAGGTTGCTTCAGCCATCTCCATCTCCTTCTTGAGCCCGCAGGCTCGGACATCCGGCGCCAGAAGCGACGCCTGGAGTGTGCATAGACTGCATGGTTGGCATGGCGATGTCAAGACCCTTGTTGATTCTGTCCATCGGGTGTGCCAATCTACCGCATAGTGAAGGAGGCGCGACCACCGCAAGGCGAGGATCTGGCGGAGCGCCCGATCCTTAGGATCGTGGGAGGGTGAGGCTCTTTGACAACAGAGAAAGGACGGGTCCGCTGTGCGCCGGGCGGACCCGGTCTCTATTTTCCCGGTACTGGGGACCGCCCGGGTCTGGTCCGTCTAGGGCGCGGGGTCCGGCTTCAGCGCCACCTCGGTCGGGCTGGGGGCGAGCTCGTCCTTGAGCTTCTCCTCGCGGACGTCTGGGAGGCGTTCGGGGAGGATCCATCCTTCTTCGGAGGCATGCACGGCCGCGGCTTCGGTGTCCTTCACCAGAAGCATCGAGACCCCCTGCTCCCGCACTTCTTTGGCCAGCTCGAGGACGCGCTCGTCGCGGCCCGCCGTGGTGCCGATCCGGCGGATGTAGATCGCCTGGATGCGGCCGGGGTATTCGCGCACCACTTCGCGGTAGATCTCCGGGTCCTTCTCGCCGCTGTCGCCGATCAGCAGGAAGGGCAGGTGCGGATAGGTGTCGAGGATCGACCGGATGCAGTCCAGCTTGTAGGCCGGTGTGTCGCGCATGAAGAGCTTGCTGCGGTCGAGCCCGAAGTCCTTGAGCAGCAGGGGCCCGCGGGGGATCGACTGCAGCTCCATGAACTCCACCAACAGGTCATAAAGATTCCATGGGCTGCTCGACACGAAGAAGATCGGGTTCTCCCCGCCGGTCTTCACCCCCTGGACGAGGGCGTCGTAGAAGGCCGCAACCCCTTTGAACGGCAGGCGGGTGCGGGCGTTGCCGAGGAAGACCGTGCGCGCCATGGCCAGGCGCTTGGTGACCCCGGTCTCCACCACCGTGTCGTCGATGTCGCTGATGACCCCGAATTCGGCGTCGGGTGCCGGGACCAGGACCGAGCCGGTAGACCGCACCTCGGGCAGCGGCGGATCGGCCAGCTCGAGGTCGACGGAGTGCCAGAGGCGGGCCGGGTCGGGCGGGCCGGGCGGCTCGATCTCTAGCGTGAAGTACCCCTCCTCGTCCGCGTTCGTCTCGCCGGTCCATTCACCGAAGCGGGCGCGCACCTTGGCGAAGGGGGAGCTCATCGCTCTCGAACCGCTTCCAGGTGTTGCCCAGGTTCTTCCAGATCGAGTCGCGCTCCCCGGCTGTCCCGACCGGCTCGTCCTGGAGCACCCGGCCGGTCAGCATCAGCCGTTGCGAGGTCCCGAAGCCGCGGTACGGCAGGATCTGGACCGGATCGTCGCGGTCGAACCGTGCAGCGAGCCGGCGCTTGACCCTGTCGATCCTCTGCTCGACCGGGGCGGCTACGGTGAGGAGGGCGCTCTTCCAGCGGCGGGTGTCGCGGTCTTCAGGCATACGAAAGGGAAATGCAAATGCCGGACCTCACTCCCTGGCCGCGCCGCCCGCTCGCCCCGGGTTGACACCCGGGGCTACCCAGTTCCGCCCTCCGGGCTCTCCAATTCTGAGCACTTCGACCGCGCCTTTCTTGCGAGCCCGGAGGGCGCCATTCGGTAGCCCAGGGTGTGAACCCTGGGCGCCTGGCCGCAGGCTCAGATCCTCCTATGCCCGGCCACCGGGATCGCCCGCCGTATCCGCTCCACCCGGTCGAGGTCGATCTCGGCGAGGGCAATGCCGGGGCCGTCCGAAGCCTGGGCGGTCACGAGGCCCCAGGGGTCGACGATCAGGGCGTGGCCGTAGCTCGCCTTCAAGCCGGCGTCGTCGTGCTCGCCGTGCTGGGCGGGTGCCAGGACGTAGCACTGGTTCTCGATGGCGCGGGCGCGCAGCAGCGGCTCCCAGTGGTCCTTGCCGGTCATCAGGGTGAAGGCCGAGGGGACCAGGAGGATCTGCGCTTCCTGGTCCGCCATGCGGCGGTAGAGCTCGGCGAAGCGTAGGTCGTAGCAGATCGACAGGCCGAGGCGGCCGAGCGGGGTGTCGACCACGGTCACCTTTTCGCCGGGCTTGCAGGTGGCCGATTCCGCGAAGCGCACGCCGCCGGGCACGTCCACGTCGAAGAGGTGGATCTTGCGGTAGGTGGCGAGGATCTCTCCCTCCGGCGAGAAAAGGACGCTCGTGTTGTAGCAGCGGTGCGGCTCATCGCTGGCCTCGTTGAAGGAGCCGAGCAGGAGGTGGATGCCCAGCCGGCGGGCGAGGTCGGCGAAGCGCGCGCAGGTCGGTCCGCCGAGGGGCTCGGCGCGCCGCACCTTCTCCTCGTGGGGGCCCAGGTAGTTGGTGTTTTCCGGCGTGGCGACGAGCCGGGCGCCGTAGCCGGCGGCGCGCTCGATCAGCGCGCGGGCGCTCTCCCAGTTCGCCTCTTCGTTCGAGGTGCAGTTGAGCTGGACGACGGCGGCGAGGAACATGCGCCGCTTTCTAGCACATCCTGACGCACCTGTGACGCTGACGACACGGGCTCGTCACCTTCGGCGGCGATCCTGGCACCTCAAGGTGGCGATGGACGCAGCGCTGGTACGCCGGCTGCGCGGGAGGGCGCCCCGCCTGCAGGACCTCGTGTGGGTGCCGCTCAAGGACCTGTTGATCGCCGGTGTCTGGGTGATCGGCGCCTTCCGGAGCACGATCTGCTGGCGCGGACACCGGCTGCGGGTGGGGCCCGGCAGCGTCCTGACTCCGGTCGAGCCGGATCGCTCTCCGCTGCTGGAGGAGGTGGCCTGATGCGCACCGTCCTTGAAGAGATGGTCTGGAAGCGGGTCGTGTCGGTCGACCAGGCGCTGCTCCTGGCGGTACGGCGGCTCGAATCGGCGGCCATGACCCGGTTGATGCGGATGTTGACCCGTCTGGGAGACCCATCCACCTGGGTCGTGGCCGGCTTGGTGCTCTTTGCGGCCGGCGGGTCCGGACCCCACTATGGCTCGCTGCTGGTCCTTGGGGCGCTTCTCGCATTGGCTGTCTCGCAGGTCCTGAAGCGGCTCTGCTGCCGGGCCCGGCCGGACTGCGGCATCGTCGGCTTCGCGGCTCTGGCGGAGAACCCGGACTCGTTCTCCTTCCCTTCCGGCCATACGGCCGCCGCCTTCGGCATCGCTGTGGCTCTTGGCGGCGAGGGAAGCTGGCTGGGCGGCCTCGTCCTCTCTCTCGCCTCCGGCATCGCGGTCTCGCGCGTCTACCTCGGAGCGCACTATCCTCTGGATGTGGCGGCCGGAGTCGAGGTCGGAGCGTTGGCCGGGATGGCTGCGCGCATCCTCCTCGGCTGATCCTTCCGGGAGCCCCGGCCCGCGGCTTGCACTCTCCCGGCTCCATGGACGCCCTGGACGCCCTGGAATTGCCGCGCTCCGCTCCCCCTGTGCCCGACCCGGAGCGGCTCCCGGTCATCGCCTCGGTGGCCATGGGCTACGGCCACCTGCGCGCGGCCCATGCCCTGGCCACGGAGCTCGGCACCGGCATCGTGCACGTCGACCAGGCGCCGCTGGCAGGCCCGGCCGAGCAGCGGCTCTGGCGCGCCTCGCGGCGCTTCTACGAGGTGACCTCGCGGGCCTCCCAGCTCCCCCTGGTCGGCGCTCCCCTGCGCTCGCTCCTCGAAAGCCTGACGCGCATCCCCCACCTCTATCCGCTGCGCGACCTGTCGAACCCTACCCTGGAGGCGCTGTCGCTCGACCGCCTGGTCCGCAAGGGGCTGGGCCGCGGTCTGGCGGACCATCTCAAGGCGACCGGGGCGCCGCTCCTGACCACGTTCTTCGCGCCGGCCATCGGTGCGAACCACTACGGTTGCGAGGGGGTCTACTGCGTCGTGACGGACTCGGACATCAACCGGACCTGGGTGCCGCGCGACCCCGCCAGCTCACGGATCGTCTACCTCGCGCCCAGCCGGCGGGCGGCGCGGCGGCTGCGGTCCTATGGCGTCGCGCCGGACCGGATCGAGCTCACCGGCTTCCCGCTGCCGGGCGAGCTGCTCGGCGGGCCGGACCTGCCGGCGCTGCGGCGGAATCTGGCCGCGCGGCTCGTCCGCCTCGATCCCAAGGGGGTCTTCCGGAGCGAGTCGCACAGCGAGATCCACCACTTCCTTGGCGACCTGCCCGCCGGCCAGGAGGGGGTGCCGCCGCTCGCCACCTACACGGTGGGCGGTGCCGGCGCCCAGGCGGATCTGGCGCAGCGGTTGCTGCGCAGCCTCAAATCCACCATCGAGGAGCGCCGGCTGCGGCTCTGCCTGGTGGCGGGAGTGCGGGAGGAGGTCGCCGCGAAGTTCCGCCAGTGGGTGCGGGAGGAGGGTCTCGAAGGCGCGCTCGAAGCGGGCGACGTGAGCGTCGTGGTGGAGGAGGACATCGAGCGCTACTTCGTCCGCTTCAACCAGGTCCTGGCCGAGACCGACATCCTGTGGACCAAGCCGAGTGAGATGACCTTCTTCACCGCCCTCGGCCTGCCGCTGGTCCTTTCGCGTCCGGTAGGGGTCCACGAGCGCTACAACCGGCGCTGGGCGATCGAGAACGGCGGCGGCCTCAAGATGCGCCACCCCGACTATGCCGGCTACTGGATCCGCGAATGGCTCGCCGAAGGGACCCTGGCGGGCGCGGCCTGGTTCGGGTTCCTGCGCTTCCCGAAGTTCGGGCTGTATCAGATCCTGGAGAGGGTGGGGGTTCCCACCACTCCACCCTCCGCCAGCTCCACCAGCTCCACCTCGGAAAGGCTCCGGACCAGCCCCGCCCCCGCCTCGCTGAAGACCCGGATGTAGTTGTCCGTGTAGCCCTGGCCCATGCCGTCCCGCGGCTTCTCCCAGAGCACGGTCTGCCGGGTCCCCAGGAAGGAGCGGTGGAAGGCGCGCTCGGACTCTTCGGCTACGGCCAGCATCCGCTCCATGCGCTCCTTCTTGTCTTCGGGAGCGACCTGCTGCGGCAGAGAGGCGGCCTCGGTGCCGGCGCGCGGGGAGAAGGGGAAGACGTGGACCTTGGCGAAGCCGGCCGCGGCCACGGAGGCGAGGCTTTCGGCGAATTCCTCGTCTGTCTCACCAGGGAAGCCGACGATCACGTCCGTGGTGATCCCCGCGCCTGGAACCGCGGCCCGGACCTGTTCGAGCAGGCGCGCGTAGATTTCTGCCGTGTAGGGCCGGCGCATGCGGCGCAGGGTGGAGGTCGAGCCGCTTTGGAGCGAGAGGTGAAGGTGTCGGCACAGACGGCGGTCGGACCAGAGGTCGAGCAGGCGTTCGTCCAGGTCCCACGGCGCGATCGACGTGAGACGCAGGCGCGGGACCTCTGTCTCGTGCAGGAGCGCGCGCACCAGCTCGAACAGGCGGCTCCCCTCCGAGCTGTAGGCGGAGATCTGCACGCCGGTGACCACGATCTCGCTGTACCCGGCGGCGACCAGGCCCCGGACCTCGGCGACCACCTCGGAAAGCGGCCGGCTGCGCTGGCGCCCGCGGGTGGAGGGGATGATGCAGAAGGCGCAGCGCATGTTGCACCCGTCTTCTACCTTGACCAGCGCCCGCGTATGCCCGAACGGCAGCCGCACCCAGGGGACCCCCTCCCCCAACCCCTCCCCCGCGCGTCCACCACCCTCCACCCCGAGCGGGAGAGGGGCGCCTCCACCCAGCCGGTTCTCTGCTCCTCCGGCTGCCACGGCGTTCCCCCTCTCCCGTTCGGGGTGGGTGGGTGGTGGACGCACGGGAGAGGGGGCCAGGGGGAGAGGGCCCAACGCCGCCTCCACCCTCTCCACCAGCCTGTCCTTCTCGGCATTGGGGACGACCAGGTCGACCCCGGCGAGCCGCGCTGCCTCCTCGCTCCGCTCCGTGGCCCAGCAGCCTGTGAGGACCGTCCGCAGGCCGGGCCGGAGACGCCGGCCGCGGCCGGCCGCCTTGCGCGAGCTGCGCGCCGCCACATGAGTCACCGTGCAGGAGTTGACGACATGCAGGTCCGCCTCCTCCAGCGAGCCCACGACCTGGTGGCCGGCGGCCAGGAAATCGCGGGCCAGCCGCTCAATCTCCGCCTGGTTGAGCTTGCATCCGACATTTGTGAAACAGACGCGCATCGTGGGAATTCTAGCCCGCCCTGACACGGTTCTCGCAGGTCGGAAAACACTGGACCCTTTTCCGACTCCTGACCGATGCGGACCCTCAAAATCACGCTGCCCCTCCTCCTGGCCCTGGCGGCGATCGCACCGCACCGTGCCGGAGCCGCGGCCGGTGAGTGGGCCACCAACGAATTCGCCCGCGTCCGCCTGATCAGCCCCTACCAGACCGCACCGCGGAACGGCGAGATCGTCCTGGGGCTGCACTTCACGCTTGCCCCGGAGTGGCACGTCTACTGGAAGAACAGCGGCGACGCCGGCTTCCCGCCCGCGATCACCTTCGCTCCGGCCCAGGGGCTCGGGCCGGCCGAGCTGCTCTGGCCGGCGCCGCACCGCTTCGAGCTGCCCGGTGACCTGGTGGCCTTCGGTTATGAAGACGAGGTCGTGTACCCCCTGCGGGCCACCCTGGCGAACGCTCCCGGAGACCGGCTGAAGCTCTCGGCGGACCTCGACTATCTGGTCTGCCAGGTCGACTGCGTGCCCTACCGGTCCACCCTCACGCTCGACCAGCCGTTGGCCCCTCCGGATACCGCCGCCGTTCCCGATCCCGACACCGGGCCACTGCTGGACACCTGGCGGGCCCGTGTGCCCGTGGCGGCCGAGGCGCTGCGCGGGATCGAGACCGAAGGATCGGTCGACGCCAGCAAACCGGGTGCGCCGGTGCTGGAGGTGCGGGTCCGCGGCGCCGCGATGAAGCCCGGGCAGGAGCCGCAGCTCTTCCTCGAGACCCATGAGACCTTCGGCACAGGCAAACCCCAGGCCGAGGCCACGGACGGCGGCGTGCTGTTCCGCGTTCCACTGGATACGCTGGAGGCGGACAAAGCCCTGCCGGGCGAGACCCCCTTTGTGTGGACCGTCACCGGCCTGTCCCAAGGCGGCGAGCCCGTCGCCTTCGAGTCGCGGCGGACGGTGCCCCTGCGGACGACCCCGGCCGGAGCTCCCGCCACGACAGCCGAAGGACGGGAGGTGGTGGGGCTCTCGTCCGGCGATCCCTTGTTCGGAAATCCGACACCTGTCGCGCTGCTCGCCGTCGCCTCGGCCCTGGCCGCCCTCTGGCTCTGGGGGATGCTGGGCCGGGCTGGCGGAGCTGCCGGAAACCACGAGGCCGGGCAGCCGGCGCAACCCTGGCGTGTGGGCCTGGGCTTTGGCGCCGCGGCGCTCACGATCGGACTGCTGTACGGCCTTTCCCGCCGGGTGAGCTTCGAGGGGCTCGCCTGGATCGAGCTCGCCCTGCTGGCCATGGCGCTCTGCGCCTGGCTGCGCAGCCGGGCCGGGAGCCGCCGGACCCTGAGCTTCGTGCTGGCCCTGGGCGTGGTAGCCTTCGCCCTGGCCGCCCCCTGGCTGGCCGTCCGCAACCGGCTGGAGCCGGCGGCCGGCCCCACATCGTCATCCCCTGCCGCGGCCGGACGTCTCGAGCCCGTGGAGCCCGCGGGCTGAAACAGAACCATCAAGGAGGAACTGATGCGCAACCGACTTACTTTCGCCTTCCTGCTCCTCACCGCTCTCTCGCTGACCGCCCTCCCCGCTTTCGCGGTGGGGGTCGGCGAGGTCGCCCCCGGCTTCAAGCTCAAGGGCGCCGACGGCAAAACCTACTCCCTGGCCGACTACAAGGGCAAGGTAGTCGTCCTCGAGTGGATCAACCCCCAGTGCCCGTTCTCCGACCGCCACGCCCGCGAGAAGACCATGTCCGCGCTGCACAAGAAGTACGGCGAGGTGGTCTGGTTCGGGATCAACAGCACCAACCCGAGCCATGCGAACTTCCTGCAGCCGGCCGCGCACCTCGCCTACAACCAGAAGACCGGCATCAACTACCCGGTGCTCTATGACGAGACGGGCGCGACCGGCCATGCCTATGACGCCAAGACCACGCCGCACCTGTTCATCGTCGACGAGCAGGGAAAAATCGCCTACAACGGCGCCATCGACGACGATCCCCCGGGGCGCAAGGCGCAGGCCGAGCGCGTGAACTACGTCGACGGCGGGCTCTCCGCCGAGAAGGCGGACAAGAAGATCGACCCCGCGGCCACGAAGCCGTACGGGTGCAGCATCAAATACTGATCGCCTACGCCCGAAGCGTGGATCGACAGAAGGCCCGGTGCGCAACCGGGTCTTTTTTCATGAATTGCGGATGCCTTGACGACAGTCTTGTTCTCGGGTTATAATACAGGGTTACTGAAAATTGATTTCATGCTTGGTTGCTTGAGATTTCGTGGCGCCGCGCAGCAGTTGAGGGTTAGCCGGCAACCAGCGGACAGGCATGTCCGCACAAGGAGGGGTGTTTATGGCATATTCTAAAGAAGGGGTGATGGCGCAGATTTCAATTGCCTTTGGCCAGGGTGCGGGGGCGATCCGCATCAGCCAGGATGCGGCGTTGGAGCTGCGCCGGTGGTATCTCGATGCGATCGACGACAACATCCTGAACAACGTCTGGGAAGGCCAGGCCGTCAACGTCCTCGAAAGGATCCGGGCGATCGGCGCGCTGGCGGAGAGGAAGGCGCGGGATCGCGGCGACACCAAGATCCTCCCGGATGACGTCTCTTCGGCCGCTCTCAAGGTGCAGGAGACCTCGGACACCGACTTCTGTCCGCCGCCGCCGCCTCCCAAGGAATAGCCCCGAGCGGTCATTCCCGGCGCAGTGCTGAAGAATCTCTCCTGGACGCGGCTGGTCCTGCCGCTCGCCTGGCTCAAGCTGGCGGCGGGGCTGGCCGCGTTGGTGGTGACCTACCGCTGGATCCCCGAAGATCCCTTTTTTCCCCGGTTCCTCTTCCTCTTCTTCTTCCTGGAGTTCGGGGGCTCCGCGACCCTCCTCCTGCTCGGCGGGCGCCAGGACAGCCGGGCAGTCGCGCTGGGCAGCTTTTTCCTGGTGGCCGCGACGGCTTGGTGCGGCACCCCGTTGTACCGGGCCGCCGAACACTTTCAGGGCCCCGCCATCGAGCTTGCCACGGTCTTGAAGGCTCTGGAGTCTCCATTCCCTGATGCCGGTCTTCCTCTGGTCGTTCGTCCGCGACTTCCCTGCACCGCCACAATCCGCGGTGCAACGGCGCCGGATCGACAGAGTCATCACGATCAGCGCCTGGACCGGGCTGGCGTTGCTCGCTGCCAACCTCCTGCTTTTCGTGTTCGAACGGAACGTCCCCGGGGCCGGTCTTGCGGCGCTCCTCCAGACCCTCAAGCCGATGCGCGCACAGGGGATCTACTACAGCATCATCATGCCCTTGACCGCGGCCGCCCTGGCCTACCTCGTCTGGAAACAACGCTCCCTCGACCAGGAGGAGCACCGGCGTGCCCGCGTGTTCCTCCTGGGGATCGTCGTCGGGTTCGCCCCGATGCTGGGAGAGATCCTGCTGGAGCTCTTCGTCCCTCCCTACAAGGCCTTCACGTCCCGGCATCCGGCCTTGAAGCGCGACATCATCGTCGCCTTCAGCCTCTTCACCGTGGTCGTGCCCCTGGTCACCTCTTACGCTGTGCTCGTTCACCGCGTGCTCGACATCCGGCTCATCGCCCGGCGGGCCCTCCACTATGCGCTGGCCCGCTATTCGGCCATGGTGCTCGCGACGGTGCCTCTGCTCGCGGTGGCCGCCTATCTGTACTTCCACCAGGAGGAGAAGCTGAAGGACCTCCTCTCCGGGGTCCGGCTCCTCCTCCTGCTGACGGCCAGCGCGGTCGGCGTCATGGCCCTGCGCTACCGGAAGGGCCTCCTCGACGCGGTCGACCGCCGCTTCTTCCGCGAGCAGTACGACGCGCGCCAGATCCTCACCCTGCTGGTCGAGCGGATCCGGGCCATCGGCGACGTCGCCAGCCTCGCCAGCCTGATCGGGCGGGAGATCGACCTGGCGCTCCACCTCGAAGGGATCACCCTGCTGGTGGTCGACCCCCGCTCGGGGATGCTCGACGACCCGCGCCGGCGGGTGCAACGGCTGGACACTTCGTCACAGCTCGCGCTGCTTGTCTCCGCGGCGAGCGATCCGTTGTCGACCGACCTGGAAGACCAGCACTCGCCGATCGCGAGGCTCCCCGACAAGGAGCGGCACTGGCTGGTGGACAGCGGCTTCAAGCTGATCGTGCCCATCCTGGCCCGGGACGGGTCGCTGCTGGGGCTGATCGGCCTGGGAGAGAAGAAGAGCGGCCTGCCGTTCCTCAAGGAGGACCGCCAGCTCCTGCACGCGATCGCCAGCAGCGCCGCCTGGGTGCTCGAGCTCGCGCAGTCGTCCACTCCACCGGGGGACAGAAACGGATCCGCCTCCCGCGACTATGACCTGGACGATACCGGAATCGCTGGTCCCCGAGTCCGAGCTCGCCAAGGAGTGCGCCAACTGCGGCGCGCTCTACCCGTCCTACACCGTCTTCTGCAGCAACTGCAGCCGGCGGCTCGAGCCCGCCCACGTCCCTTACGTGCTGCCCGGCAAGTTCCGCTTCGAGAAGCGGATCGGCTCGGGCGGCATGGGCGTCGTCTACCGCGGCGCCGACCTCGCCCTGGGCCGGCCGGTGGCGGTCAAGACCCTGCGGCGGGTCTCGCCCGAGGACGCCATGCGGCTGCGGCGCGAGGCGCGGACGGCTGCGGCGGTCTCGCACCGCTACCTTGCGCCCGTCTACGGCATGGAGACCTGGCAGGGGACGCCGATGCTGGTCCTCGAGCTGCTGGAGGGGGGCACCCTGGCGCAGCAGATCGAGAGGGGGCGGATGGCCGCCCTGGAGGCCGTGGAGCTGGGGATCGCCATGGCCGACGCGCTGGCCCAGCTCCACGCCGCGGACATCCTGCACCGCGACATCAAGCCGAGCAACATCGGCTACACGCGGGACAACGTCCCCAAGCTGATGGACTTCGGCATCGCCCGCGCCATGTTCGACCTGCGCCGCGACCGCCTGCTCGGCGCGCTGGAGGCCGAGGAGGCCGAAGCGCTGCTGCCGCCCACCTCGATCTGGAACGAGAACCCGTCCTCGATCAGCATTTCGAAACAGCTCGTGGGGACCCTCTCCTACCTCTCCCCCGAGGCCCTGAACGGCGATCCGGCGGATGCCTCGTTCGACCTCTGGGGGCTGGCGGTGGTGCTCTACGAGTGCCTGCTGGGACGGAAGGTGTTCAGCGGCGATGTCAAGCAGATCATGGCGCGCATCCGCATGGGCCGGGTGCCGGACTTCTCCAGGTGCTGCCCGGACCTCGACGAGGCGCTGGGCGACTTCTTCCGCGTCGCCCTCCACAAGGTCCCCGCGCGCCGCCCCGCCACCGCCCAGGACTTCAAAAAGCGCCTAGAGGCGGTCAGGCCGCGGCTGGGGGCCTAGAACGGCCCCCCCATCTCGGTCATCAGCGGCTTCGTCTTGGTGGCGATGCCCAGGCCGTCGCCGAGGGGGAGGACCGTGGCCTGGAGCTGCGGGTGCATGATGAAGTAGCCGTTGAAGGCCCGCAGGTCGTCCGCCACCTCGTCCGCCGGGTCCTCGTCAGGCTCCGCTACGTGCCCCTTCCACAGGAGGTTGTCCACGGCCAGCAGGCCGCCCACCCGGATCTTGGGAAGGACCTGGTCGAGGTAGCGCCGGTACTCCTGCTTGACGGCGTCGATGAAGACCATGTCGAAGGGTCCTTCCAGGCCGGCGAGGACGTCGAGCGCCGCCCCTTCCACCAGGTCCACCCGGTCGGCCACGCCCGCCCGCTCCAGGTAGCCGCGCGCGCGGGCGAGCTGCCCCGGGTCCTTGTCGATGGTCACGACCCGGGCCTCGGGCGCGCCGCGCGCCAGCCAGAGGGTGCCGTAGCCGATGGCGGTGCCGACCTCCAGGATTCGGCGGGCGCCGACGGAGCGCGCCAGGATGGCGAGGAGCCGGGCCACCTCGGGGTCCGAGATCGGGACGTCCTCCTCCCGGGCCTGCTCCTCCATCTCACGCAGAATGGCGTCGCGCGGGGGGAGGAGCCGCTCGAGGTAGCGCTCCTGCGCGGGCCTGAGGATTGTCGCCTTGCCGTGTTTCATGGCGAGGGGGAGTCCTCCTGCGCCGGCTCCGGCTCGGTCGGCGTAGCCGTGCCCGTGCCGCCCTGCTGCGGCTGCGTGCGCGGGCCGCCGTCGGCCGGCGCCCAGGCGGCGTTCTCCAGGGAGACCGAACGGCTCTTTCCCGAGTTGTTCGCGACGATCTTGAAGTTCGGACGCAGGCCGATCCGGCAGGCGCCGTTCGCCGACGGCTCGATCGGGACCTCGAGCTCGTGGCTGCCCGGGCCCGAGATGCCGATCTCCGCTCCCTCCACGCCGCCGCAGGCCCCGCGGATCAGCACGCCGGGGATGCCCGAGGTGCCTTCCACCTCCAGCCGCTCGTGGGCGCTGTCGATCTGCGGGATGCGCAGCACCATCCAGACGCTACCCGGGGCGCGCACGCCCGCCACACGGATGGCCCCCCGCTCGCCGCCCAGCCAGCGCCGGGCCAGCACCTGGCGGTCGCTGCCGGGCTCGGGCGGCAGCCACTGGGGCGAGAAGACGAACCGCGGCGCTTCCGACGTGGCCGGGACCTCGACCTCGGCGGCGATGTATTCGCGCCGGTCCACCGGCTCGCCCAACCCCTCCAGGGGCCAGCGCTCCTTGCCCTCGTAGAGGCCGAGAGTCAGCCGGTACTTGCCCGGCGCCAGGGACGGTGCCAGGAGCGACTGGAACACCTTCGCGTCATAGGTCACCGGCTCCCCCTCGCGCCAGCGCTGCGGGAAGGGCCGGTCGAAGGTGCGCAGGACCTTGTCCTCGCCGTCCAGCAGGTGGAGGAAGACGGTTGGCTGGCCCGACACCCCTTCGAGAGGGGCGGTCGGCTGCCATTCGAGACGCAGGGTCCGCACCTCGGGAAAGCCGAGGCGGATGGTCCGCGGCGAGGCGGTGACCCGCGCGACGGGGGGCGCATCGTCGTCTCCGCAGCCGGAGGCACAGAGGGCGAGCACCAGGATCGGGAGAGGCAGGAGGATTTTTCTCATGGATGCAAAGACGCTAATCAGGCGAGCGCTTCCTGTCAAGGCGGACCTCACGGTCGATAGGTGGCCGAGCAGTCGGGACCCTCCCAGACCGTCACCTCCACGAGGGGTGCGGCAGGGAGGCGCTCGGCCAGGCTGGTGAAGAACCACGCGGCGATCCGCTCTGTGGTCGGGCTCAGTTGGTCGAAAGGCGGCACGGTGTTGATGTCCCTGTGGTCGAACAGGGCCGCCAGCTCCCGCAGGCCGGCCTGGACCTCCACGAAGTCGAAGCCTATACCCTCGCCGTCGAGCTCGCCGGCCAGCAAGGCGGCCTCGACCCGCCAGGAATGGCCATGGCTGGGCTCCGGCGCCCCGCGCCAGGAGGTCAGGTGGTGGGCCGCCTCGAACCGGGCGTTGACACGCAGCAGCCAGGACGGCATCACGTCCCCTGCAGGAGCTGCTCGACCCGGGCCACGACCATCTCCAGCGCCACCCGGTTCTCGCCCCCCTCGGGGATGATGACGTCGGCGTAGCGCTTGGAGGGCTCGACGAACTCGAGGTGCATGGGGCGCACGGTCTCCAGGTACTGCCGGAGCACGTCGTCCACGGTCCGGCCGCGCTCGGTCATGTCGCGGCCCAGCCGGCGGATGAGCCGGATGTCGGCGTCCGTATCGACGTAGATCTTGAAGTCGAGCAGCTCGCGCAGGCCCGGCTCCACGAAGATGAGGATCCCTTCGATCACCACCACCGGCTGCGGCTCGATCCGCCGGGTGCGCGGCGTGCGGCGGTGGCGCACGAAGTCGTAGATCGGCACCTCCACCGCATGGCCCGCCTTGAGGGCGTGCAGGTGCGCCATCATGAGGTCGCTGTCGAGGGCCGACGGGTGGTCGAAGTTGTGATGAAGCAGCTCGGCGTCGCTCGACCATTCGATGTCGCGGTAATAGCTGTCCTGCTGGATGAGGGCGATCCTGTCCTTGCCGACGGCCTCGAGGATCGAACGGGCCACCGTGGTCTTGCCCGAGCCGCTCCCGCCGGCGACGCCCAGGAGGCAGGGGGTGAAGCCCGGCTTCGCCAGGACGGGCTCCAACTGGATCGCGGTCTCGATCATGGCAGGCTCCGAAGATGTTCAGGTGCCGAGGACGGCCGGCTGCTCGACGCCGAGGGCCTTGAGATAGGCGGAGAGCTGGCCGCGGTGATGGATCTCGTGTCCCACCATGGTCAACAGCATCTCCCACAGCGGAGCGCGTATCACCAGAAGAGGGTGCTCGACCTCGACCTCGGCGAGCTGCTCGGGGGAGAGCCGGGCGAGCTCCTCCTCGGTCTTCTGCTGCACCCGGGACCAGCTCTCCAGACAGGCGGCGAAGGTGGAGCCGTACTTCTCCGCCGTCCGGCTCGACTCCAGGTTGGGCCGCCGGAAAGCGGTCATCCGTTCCAGGGACGTGCCGGTCAGGCCGAAGGGGTCGTAGGGCCGGCCCTCCGCCGCTGCCACCAGCAGGCGGCACCAGAACACCTCGGACTGGATGAGGTGGCGCACCAGCTCGCCGCAGCCGAAAGCGTCCGGGTTCGGCCGCCAGCCGAAGCACTCTTCGGGCATGGCCGCGACCAGCGAACGGGTCCAGCCCCGCTGCCGCCGGTAGAAGATCAGGAAGTCCTGGATCGTGCGCATCGCGGCGGATTCTATCCGGCCCCGCTCATCTCTGACAGCGGTGGCAGTAGAAAGTGCTCCGCCCGGCCTGGACGATGCGCCGTACCGGCGTCGCGCACGTCAGGCACGGCTCCCCCTCGCGGTCATAGACGCCGAGCAGGACCTGGAAATAGCCGCTCCGCCCCTCGCCGTCCGCGAAATCGTTGAGCGTGGTCCCTCCTTCGTGAATGGCCTGGCGCAGCACCGCGATCGACGCCTCGGCGATCCGGTCCCAGCGCGCCGGCGCGATCCGCGAGACCGACCGCAGGGGGTGGACGCCCGCCCGGAAAAGCGCCTCGGTGGCATAGATGTTCCCCAGGCCGACCACGACGGTCGCGTCCATCAGGAAGGGCTTGACCGGGCCGCGCCGGCCGGCCGCCTCGCGGGCCAGCAGGCCGCCGGTGAAGCCCGGCTCCAGCGGCTCGACGCCCAGGTGGGAAAAATGAGGATCATGCGGGATCTCCCGCGTCGGCAGGGCGAAGAGGAGACCGAACCGCCGCGGATCGCGCAGCCGCAGCCGCCGGCCCGATGCCAGATGAAGCGCGACATGCTCGTGGGGCTCGAGCGGGGTCTCCGCGGGCACCAGCGTCAGCCGGCCGCTCATCCCGAGGTGGACGACCACGGTCTGCCCGCCTTCGAGGTCGACGAGCAGGTACTTGGCCCGCCGCCGCAGGGCCGTGACGGATCGGCCGGCCGACCGCCGGGATAGCTCGCGCGGGCGCACCGGCTCCCTCAAGGCCGGGTTGCGCACCTCGACGCGCTCGATCCGGTCTCCCACCAAATGGGGCTCCAGGCTACGGCGCAAGACCTCGACCTCGGGCAGCTCGGGCATGGAGGAGGATTGTAATGGACCCCTTGACAGGGAGACGAGATGTGGCGTAAAAAGAGCGTAACATGACGCGCGCCGCTCTCCTCCTCCTGCCCTTCCCTCTGCTGTCCCCTGTCGCCACCCGTCCCACAGTGCAGGATGCCGCCCTGGAGCGGAAGCTCCTCCGCGCCGTACAGCGCAGAGAGCCGGTCGTGCTCGGCACGGCGGCCCGTCCCTGGGACCCTGCGGAGGGCCGTTCGCCGCTGGAGCTCCTCCGCCGCGCGGAGGGCCTGAAGGTCTCGATCGTGACCCGCTCGCCCGCTCTCCTGCGGGACCTCGACCTGCTGGCCGACCTGGACCGGCGCTGCCCGGTGCTCGTGGACGTGGCGATTCCGGCGGCCGGTACGGCCCTGGCGCGGCGGATCGAGCCCGGCTCTCCGGAGCCGGCCGAGCGCCTGGACCTGGTGGCGCGGCTGGCGGCGGAGGGCATCGCGGTGCGGGTCCTCTGGACCCCGGCGCTGCCCGGGGTGAACGACAGCGAAGCGGTGCTCCGTCCGCTGCTCGCGGCAGCCCGCGAGGCCGGAGCCTGGGACGTGATGCCCGGCGCCCCGCCGGCCCGGCGGCTCACAACCTGGCTCGCCCCCGGACGGCACCGCGCGCTACCCCTTGCTACGTTCCGGCGGCTACGCCTGGAGCACGGCTTCCCGCGGGCAGTGGCCGGGCGGGGGTGAGTTCATTCCCGCTGTTTTGGCGGAACCGGGGTGGTGGGTAGAGACGCCCCAGTCCGTGACCACGACACGACCGGGTGCAAACAGTCGGGGCGTCTCAAGGCCCAGCTACCACCAACGCTAGCAGCACACCGTGGACGCCGATCTTGCCACCGTCGTGCGCAAATGGCAGGTGGATGGCCGTCCCTTCGCGCAGCGTCCCCCAGGCGGTGTTTCCTACGCAAGGGCGAAACCGTCTCGCTGGCGAGGCCTTGAGACGCCCCGACTGTGTACACCCGGCAGGTCCGTGGTCACGGACTGGGGCGTCTCTACCCTGTCCTTCCGTTTGGTGGCGCTGCGCGCCGACTGATCCAAAGCCGCGGTTTTGGTAGAGAATCCCCCGGCAATGTTTTTCACCATCGACTTGATGGGGGCGGTGCTTACGCTCGTCGTGCTGCTGCTCCTCGGACTGAGCGGCTATCTGTGGGCCCGGCTCCTCCTCCGCGAGCAGGCGGTGGCGGACCCGCTGGCGCTCGCCATCGCCTCCCTGCTGGCCATGACGGCGGAGGCCCAGCTCCTCGGCCTCGCTCTGGGCAAGCTCGGCCTACTGCGGATCGAGCTGGCCGTGGTGCTGCTGGGTATTTTTACACTTGTGCTCCTGCGGTGGACCCGGTCACCGGGTGCGGATCGATGGGCCCCCGTCCGCCTCGTGGGCCAACGGGTCGGGGCGCGGCTCCGGGAGCACCCCGCCATGGCCCTGATCGCCTTCCATGCCCTGGCCAGCGAGGGAGTCCGCGGGCTGATCCGGCCGCCGCTCTCGTGGGACAGCCTGATGTACCACCTGCCCATCGTGGCGACCTGGCTGCGGGACGGCCGCATCGGGCCGGTCTTCGGCATGGCCCCCATGAATTTCTACGGCTATCAGCCCGCGGGCGGGGCGGTCTGGCTCTGGTGGTGGATGGCGCCTTCGCACAGCGAGCTCTACGTGAACCTGGCCTGCTTCCCGCAGGCGGCGCTGCTGGCCCTGGCGGTGGGCGGAGTGGCACGCGAGCTCGGAGCCCGCCGGAGCTGGCCGTGCGCTGCGTATCTGATCCTGCTCACACCCACAGTGATTCGTTTCACGGCCACTCAATACGTAGACATCTATGTCGGGGCCGGCATCGCGGCGGCTACCTTCTTCGGCCTGCGCTGGATGCGCGAGCCGCGCTGGGGCGACGCCCTGCTGGCCGGCGCCGGGCTGGGGATGGCAGCCAGCGCCAAGGTGCTCGGGCTGGCATATGCCCTGGCCCTCGCTCCCGTGGCCCTGGTCCTCTCTTCGTGGCTGCGAGGTGCCTGGGGCCGCCGTGCGGCGCAGGCGGCCGCGGCGCTGGTCCTGCTGGCGCTCCTCGGAGGCGTCTTCTACCTGCAGAACATCGCGGCCGGGGTGGGGCCGTTCGCCGCCCGGTGCGACCAGGGTCCCGGCATGTCGTCCGTCAAGGTGGCGCCGCGCATCCCGCGGGCCAACACCGTGGCGGCCCTGTGGCCCGAGATGGTCGAGAAGGGCCGGATCCTCGACACGTTCCTCGGGGTCACCCATCCGCAGTCGCTGGAGCTGGGGGTAGGGCCGCAGGTCTTTCTGCTCCTGCCGGCTCTGCTCCTGCCGCTCGGCTTGCGCCGGGAGTGGCGCGGCGGCGCCCTGGTCGCGAGCCAGATCGCCGTCCAGGCCTTCCTCTGGGTGACCGTCCCCTACGCCAGCTCCGGGCACGTCTTCGCCAATGTGCGCTATCTGATCGGCGCCCTGGGGCTGGCCTGCGCCGGGGTCGTCGCCTGGGCCGAGCGCCGGGGGGCGAGCGATGCCTGGCTGGGAGGGATCACCCTGGCGTTCTTGATCCAGGACCTCCTGATGCTCCATACCGAGATGCCGCGCGGCGTGCGGCTCACCCTCGCCGTGCTGGATACCCTGGCCGTCGCGTTGGCGCTCTGGCCCGGCCTGCGCGCCTTTGCCCGGCGCCGGTGGAAGCTGCTGGCCGCAGCGACCGTCGTCCTCCTGGTCGCTGGCGCGCCCTACCTCGGGGCATTCCGCGTGGACGACCGCGGACGGGCGTTCCTCGACGAATTCACTGCTCACAGAACTGCGACACGTCACTTCGCCCGCGCCTGGCATTGGCTCGACCTCTACGGCGGAAACGGCAACGTCGCGGTGGTGAGCCAGCCGATCAACTACTTCATCTATCCGGCCATGGGGACCCACCTCGAGCGGCGGGTCGTCTACGTGAACATCAACCGGCAGAACTCGAAGAACGCGGCCGACTACCCACGCTGCGACCCGCGCGTCGATCCCGATCCGCAGGCCTGGCTCGAGAACCTGGCCACGGAGGACGTCCGCTGGGTCCACCTCAGCCGGTTCCCACAGCTCGACTTCGCGCAGGAGGCGGAGTGGATGCAGGCGCGGCCGGACCTCTTCCTCCTGCGCTACGAAGACCCGGCCAACCTGCTCTACGAACTCCTGCCCTGGCGAGCCCGGCACCTGTAAGAACCTCACCCCCTGTCCCCCTCTCCCATCGCCCCCCCTTCCCCCGGGAGAGGGGGCACCTGGTTGGTGCTCTGAGGGATAGCTGGCAGTTTCTTTTCAGAGACTCTCTTTCGAGAAACCCCTCGACCTCGCCTCCAGGCTCCAGCTACGTCCCCCCTCTCCCGGTCGGTGGGGGGGCGATGGGAGAGGGGGACAGGGGGTGAGGTTTCCCATGCTACCATTTCCACGATCGATCCGAGAAAGCCAGAGCCATCCAACTCTTTCAAGATCCAGAAGGGGCAGCAGCATGCCGCGCATCGAGTTCACCGGAAACTACGAAGACCTGTCGACCGACAAGGGCTATCAGTTCAAGTTCTACTGCGAGAAATGCGGCAACGGGTACATGTCCAGTTTCAAGTCCTCGAAGATCGGCATGGCGGCCTCGGCCGCGCAGGTGGCGGGCAACCTCTTCGGCGGCATCTTTGGCCGGGCCGCGGACACGGCCTACGAGATCCAGCGCGCCGTGGGTGGTCCGGCGCACGACGCGGCGCTGCGCGAAGCAGTCGAGGAGGTCCGGCCGCTGTTCAAGCAGTGCACCCGCTGCGGCCAGTACGTCTGCGAGCCGGTCTGCTTCAACAAGAAGGCCCGGCTTCTGCGAGAGCTGCGCGCCGGACATGGACGAGGAGATCGCCGCGGCCCAGGCCGAGGCGGCCCGCGAGCAGGCCTTCGAGAAGGCACGCACCGTCGACTGGATGAAGGAGCGCGACCTCGGAACCGTTGGCCGGGGCCTCCTGCAAGGCCTGCGGCGCGAAGATCGGCGCGGCCAAGTTCTGCCCCGAATGCGGCACCTCGACGGTCCAGAAGAAGGTCTGCGACTCCTGCGGCGCCGAGGCCGAGGGCAGCCCGAAGTTCTGTCCCGAGTGCGGGACGAAGTACGCGTAAGCATCTGAAGCCCGCCAGGAAGCGCCGGAGCCGGCCCTGGAGCCCGCACCGGCCGCACAATGACGATTTGTCCTGAACGGCGCATCGTCCAGCCGGATGACGGCGGGTTGCCGCAAAGGAAATTCCGGCGGAGCGATGGCGCCGGAGGCGCCGCGATTTTAGAAGAAATGCCGCGTTGGAAATCTACGTTGCGGCAGCGGAAAAAGAGACGCCGCGATGGCAAAAGCGGCGCCGCAAACGGAAAAGTCATTGCGGCGACTAATTTTCTGTTGCGGCAGGGAATTTTCCGAGGGTCCTGCGGAAAAGGGTTCGCGGCAGATTACAGTGCATTGCGGCAAAATATCTGGAAACGCCTCGTCCTCCATCCGTGCGGCGCGTTGAGATAATCTCTCGCCGCGTTCTTTTTGCAGCCGCCGCATTAGCAGAAACGGCGCCGCAATGTAAATCTACTGGCCGCGTTCTCGAGATATCCGGCGCAAAGCAATAAGCGCCGCCGCGTTCTTCTTTGCTTTGCCGCAATTTGCCGCCAAGAACCCTGGCCGGAAGATTAGCTGCCGCAAAGGAAAATCCCGCCGGCGCTCCGGATCTCGACAAGGGCCGCTGGATGCGCTATTGTCGCGAAGTCGGATCGGCTCGACGCAAGCTCGCGGCGATTGCGGCATCCGGGATCGCCCCGGGCTGCCGGGGAAAGCCTTGCCGCGATCAGCCGGGATTCGCAAGGACGGAGGACGCCCTGTGGCATCGAACCTCTCCATTGCCCAGATGTTGGCCGAGCTGGAAGGCCAGATCACCTTTCACCGCGAACAGGAAAAGCATCACGCCGACCGGGAGGTCTTGCACCGCGAGCAGAGAGCCCTCCATGCCGCTGGGCTCGAGACGGCCCAGGAACGATTCGCGGCATTCCAGGCTGCGGCCGCCGCGGCAGGCGAATTGGTGGACCGCCACCGGGCCACCGCCTCACCGCCGCCGCCGCCCCCGGACGACGAGGTCCCGGCAGGCAAGAGGCGCCCGGTCGGCAAGCTGGTGAAGCGCCTCGTGGAGAGCCATAAGCCGGAGGACACCTTCACTCCGTCGGACATCGCGCGGGAGATCAATCGCCGTTATGGCGCCAAACTGCGCCAACCCGTCAACGGCCGGGCCGTCTCGGTGACATTGCGCCGTCTCGCCGCCGTCGGCCGCCTCCACATCATCCGTGAGGGCACAGCCCATCGAGAAGCCCTCTATTCGCGGAGCCGGCCGGCACGGCGGGCGGGGTGAGGCGCAGGCCGGCCTCTTTGGTAAGATGACGCTCATGAAGTCCGCAACCCGTGTGACCAGCAAGGGTCAGGTCGTCATTCCCAAGCCTGTGCGCGAGCAACTCCGGTGGGTGTCGGGCACTGAGTTGGCGGTCGAGATCATGGGCGATGGTGCCGTGCGCTTGACGCTGCTCGAGGCAGGGAATCCCATCGACATCCTCTATGGCTGCCTGAAGGGTCTCCCGCGGGATCCCCTCGCGGATCTCGAAGCCGAGCACCAAGCCGAAATCGAAGCCGATGCGCGCTGGCAGCGTCGCGGTCGTTGATTCCTGGGCAATCCTGGCGTTCCTGCGCGCCGAGGAACCCGGCGCGGCGGTGATGCGCCGCTATCTCCGCCGCGCGCAAAGCGGCAACCTCCGCCTGCTGCTGAACGTGGTCAACCTCGGTGAGGTCTTCTATCGTCTCCTCCAACTCACCGATGAGACGCAGGCCGAGGAACGCCTCGCCCAGGTGAAGGCGCTTCCGATCGACATCGTACCGGCTCGCGAATCCCTGGTCCTCGAGGCAGCGCGAATCAAAGCGACACACCCTCTCTCCTACGCTGACGCATTCGCTGTTGCCACCGGCCGGCTGGAGAAGGCGCCCGTCCTCACCGGCGACCCGGAGATCCTGGCCCTGCCCGCCACGGTGGTCCGTGTCCGCAGGCTCGACCGACATGCGTGAGCCGCCCTGGGAAACCCCTGGCCCCCCTCCCAGGGCACAGCGAGGTGAGGCGCCGAACCAGCCGTTGGCACCACAAGGTTCTCTCGGTGGAGGTCGAGGACTAGGAAAAGAGGCTGCGATCTACCCGGCGCATGCGTGGCCGGCCTAGTCTGTACCAGTAGTAATTTCTGCCCAAAAAGCAGGGTAGAAGACACAGGCCGGACCTGCCGATACACTGAGATCCATCATGCCAACCCTGATTCCTGGCGGCCCAGATATCCCACCTGCTGTCTTCGATGCGCTCGAAGATGGCAGACTCGTTCTCTTCTGTGGTGCCGGGATTTCGGTCCCAGCACTTCCGGACTTCAGGGGTCTCGTTAAAGCGCTCTATGAGGCTCTTGGAGAGGAGGCGACACCTGAGGAGCGCATCGCGCTCAAAGCGGGCCAACTCGATCGAGTCTTGGGTCTGCTGGAAGGACGAATCAACGAGGGAGAGCTACGCCGGGAGGTGAACAGGATTCTGACGCTATCGCCAACTGCCGATCTATCGCTCCACAAGGCCATTCTCACGCTGTCTAGAACCCCCGAAGGTGTCCTGCGGCTCCTCACTACCAATTTCGACAACGCCTTCGAAAGTGCTGGATGCCCGGAGGACGAGGTCGATAGGGCTCCCAGGCTTCCCGTGCCCAAGCCTCTTGCTTGGCAGAGCTTGGTCCACCTCCATGGACGCATTCATCCCGGCCGGCCGGAGCGAGACGATCTAGTCCTCACCAGCGCAGATTTTGGAACGGCCTACCTCGCTGAGGGATGGGCGAGTCGGTTTGTGACTGAGCTCTTCCGGCACTTCACGGTCCTGTTCGTTGGATACAGCGTCGATGACCCTGTCATGAGATACCTGACGGACGCACTTGCATCCGAACGACGATCTCGTGGGATCAACTTCCGTACGCCTTACGCATTTGCCGCGATCCAAGGGCGGGAAGAGAATCGTAAGAGGATAGAAGTTCAATGGAGAAGCAAAAGCGTGGAAGCGGTTTTTTATGATGCCCGGCATCACCATCTCAAGTTGCGAAAGACTCTAGAGGCCTGGGCCGATATGCACCGCTTTGGACTGCAATCGAAGCGATACATCATAAGCAAGCATGCGAAGGATGCCCCTCCGGAAGGCAGAATAGACGAAGTGGCTCGCCGCGTTGTCTGGGCCATCTCAGAGCCCTCAGGAGTGGCAGCTGCGGAGTTCGCTGCGGCCGAGCCCGTGCCTCCCCTCAGGTGGTTGCAGGTCTTCGATCATCCGGAGTTCGAGTCTCTCAACCTTCTCTCCTCGGCTGTACGGGGAACCAAGATCTCTGTTCCACTCGTAGAGAATAGTTTCCGAAGTGGCTGGTCATTAGAACTCTCCAAGCCCACAGCCAGATTGGTATATTGGCTGTGTCGACACTTAAAGGACCGAGGCCTATTAGAGTGGGTCTTGAAGAGAGGAGGAGTGCTGCATCCTGAGTTCAGACGAGCAGTGCGTGGACATCTTGGAGAGCTTGACGAGAAACTAGAGCCGTTACGCAGCATCTGGGAAATACTTGCCAGCGATTCCTTTGCCCGAGCCACCTCTATCCAATATAATCGGATAGACGAACAGGATCTTCAGTCTGTCCCCCTCTCGCCTTTGGTGCGGAACGAGATTCTCTGTCTATTGGCTCCTCTTCCCCATATGGAGCCAAAGAAACGGCTCGATTGGATCGGCCGACCTATCGCCACCGAAATCTCAGGTGAGACAATTCAAGGTCTTATGAGTGTAGAACTCAAGCTGGCGGGGGGTGACCAGGCCAAATACTTCTTGGATTACGTGCTCGCCGAGGCCGCCAACCGCGACGAGGTCCTCTTCGCTATTGCTGACGACTTGACCAGCTTGCTTATCCAATCCATGCAGTGGCTTACCCTCCTTGGCCTTGCAGATCACAATCGCGACCCGAGCAACGACTACATCCGATCGATTGCGTCGTCTATTCCGGCCCGGCGACTCGATAGTTGGGCGCGCCTGATTGAATTAGCCCGGGAATCATTTCGGGTATCTGCCCAAAGAGATCAGCGCCTTACTGAGGTAATTATTGGCCGCTGGAGAGGCCAAGATTTTCCGGTCTTCCGGCGACTCCTCCTCTATGCCGCGACAACCATACGCACCCTGGCAGGCCCCGTGGGATTAGATATCTTGCTCGAAGACGGGGCCAAAACCCTCTGGGAATTTTCGACGCATCACGAGGTCCTGCGCTTCCTTCAGCAAGCCGGGGGCTCTCTTAACAGCCAAGACTTTGATCGGCTGATGACTGTGATCAAGGCAGGACCTCCTATCGAACATTACCCGGACGCTTCCCAAGATGAATACAGCCGCGAGTGTCAGATCTGGGAGCGCATGTCAGCGTTGCGTCGGTCCGGTGCTATGCTTGCCCAGGAAGATCTTGATTGGATATCGAGAGTCCAGCAGAAGTGGCAGCTCGAGGATTCAGCGGGATCCGATGAAGAGTATCCGATATCTGCCACAATCCACTATGGCCGGTCGTCGGACTATTCTTCTGATCAGGCCGACGCATTCGAAGACGAAGAGTTGATTCGAATACTTCTTCGCGATCGTGACAAGAGGGGTGGCCTCTTAGATAAGTGGCGGCAGCTCATTCGGCGCAAGCCGGGACGCGGGGCACGCTTGTTGCGGCAAATGGCGGCTCAAGGGGAATGGCCCTCCAGGATTTGGGAAAGTTTTCTATTTGCTTTCCGTGACTCTAAGATAGCACGTGGCCGAGCACGAACCTTTGTTGGCTACCTTTTGAGTACCGCACCGTCTTCGCTCTTCAACGAGATTCCTAGAGCTATTGCAGAATGGCTATGCCAAGCGAGCACGCAGCCAATTCTCCCAGAATGCGAGGCAACCTACCGGTCTATCGTCGACTCACTCTGGCCGGCAGCCTTCCGGCAGCCAGCCATGCTCCAAGATCCGGTCGACAGTGCAATCAACCACGCCGCAGGCATCCTGACAGAGGCGCTTCTTCAGCGGCTTGGAGAACCAAAGCCGCAGATGGACGACGGCATTCCCTCCAGCCTTCGCTCCTATTTTGACGCAATTATATCAGGAGAAACGGAATCCTACGTACTGGCGCGTGTAATCTTGGCCACTCAACTGGACTTTCTCTATGCCGCGGACCCGGAGTGGGCTCGCAGTAATTTGATACCGCGCTTCGACTGGGTAAAATCCAGGGAGGCCTCCGCCCTCTGGGCAGGTTACTTGTCGCATCCACGGATGGATCCCGAGCTATTCGAGGAGCTGAAAGCAGGGCTTCTCCAAGGGCTCGAGCACTTGGAGAGCTTGGGAGGGAAGAGTACCAATGTGGTCCGCCTTCTGGCGTTCGCTTCACTCGAATTTCCGACCAGCCTCAGCAAGCAGGAGAACCTCTTCTTTCTCAGATCTCTAGGTGTCGAGCAACTGGCGAAGGTTGGCAAGGTGTTGGAAGATATCCTCAGAGGCGCCGGAAATCAGGCGGGCACACTGTGGAACGAGCGGGTCGGGCCTTGGTTCGACCGCTTTTGGCCTCGCGGCCGTGACAAGAAAGGCCCGCAGGTCGGTCATTCTCTTGCCCTTGCTGCAATTGCGGCCGGCCAAGCCTTCCCGGAGGCGGTAGCTGCTGTCAAAAACTATCTTCAACCCGGCCATGAGGTCTCAGGCGTTCTGTTTGCATTGGAAAAGTCGGAACAACCGGACCGGCATCCTGAAGTAGCGCTTTCATTGCTGGATGCACTGTTGCCGTACAACGAGTCACATAGGTTCTGGTTTCTTCGAAAGAAGATCGAAATGGTTGTTGAACGTATCCGGGAAGCGGGCTCAACAACAGACGATCCACGTCATCGCCGTATCGAAGAGTTCTTGGCAAAATCGGAGATTTGATCCTCTGCCGCCCTGGGGCTACATGCATGAGCCTCTCCGAACAAGCGCGGAGAAATCGTCACGTCGGAGCATCCGCTGCAGAAACCTCAAGTCCCGCTCGGTAAGCTTATAGGCTCTGGCCACTCGTTCGTTCATCTCACTTTCGAGGTCGCGTCTCGCGGCGGGAACGACACACTCTTCGAGGCTGGCTACTGAATCCACGATCTCGGCCTCGAAGGGCCCTCGCGGGATGGGCAGGAGGTTGAGCTCGGTGGCGGAGACTTGGGTGTTCCCATTCATGGACCGGAACAGGAACTCGATCACGTCCGAGGACAGGATGCCGAGGAGGAACCGGAGATCCACCTGCCGGCCCAGACCCTGGGGCTGCAGGATATTGAGATGGTTTTCGACGAAGTATCTCTCGCGGGGAGAGAAGGGCACCAGCATTGCCACGATGCGGCGGGCCTGTTCATCCGCAGTGACGCGCTGGACGAGCAGGCTTGGTCCGGCGGTGGACAATCCCAAAGTCTCCTGCATCTCGACCAGGTAGGAGGGACGGGTCTCCTCGGCAGTTCCAAAGCGGAAGCGGAATCGGCTCACGTCGGTCGCCCATAGTAGAGGAAGAGTTTCGCGGTTTGCCCGGGAGCGCAGGTAGGGCTTGACCCGATTCCAGACAATCGGCCCCGTCTTGGCTGGACATGCGATGCCCGGGCCGCCCAGGAGCGGGTGGCGATCCAGGATCTTGTCCAGCAACGAATAGGTCTTCTCGCGATCCGAGACGAACCAGACGGTCGTCCCGTTCAGACGCCGTGCGACCTGTCCGACCTCCGCCAGGACATGAGAGGGTCCTCCATTGGCGAGCTCGTGCACGCTGCGGACGACCCCGGTCCGGATCGGCCGGCGTCCGGCCTCACCAGTCAAGGGGCGGCGGAAAACGATAATCATCGTGCCCTGGAGGACTTGCGGAAAGATGTTCTTGCGCTCAACCAGCAGCGACAGCTCTTCCAGGTTGGTCCTCTCCTCAATGATCCTTCGCAGGTTCTGGAAGTAGAGCCCGGAGAGCATCGAGCGGGGAACGATGAAGCCCAGGCGTCCTCCCTGGCGGAGCATTTCGATCCCTGCGTGGAGAAAGACTCCATAGGCGTTCGCGTGACCATAGATCGAGCCGCCGAACGCGCTGCGCAGGGTCGGATCCATGCGTCCGAGCTTGCGGTAGGGGGGATTTCCGACGACGAAATCGAAAGATTCCGAAAGCCGGGGGCCGTCCCCGGACGTAGGCAGGAATCCTTCCGCGCCCATCTCCGCGGCGAGAACGGCCAGAGTGTCCCGGTGGTGGACCGGAACGGCTTCGGGGAGATCTCGCGGATGGGCCTTCATCCACGCGAGGATCGCCGGCGCGAGGAGAAGGCTCAGATTGAGCCGCGCGTAGAGGCAGGCGATGGGATCGATATCGATCCCGACGAAGCGCGCCTGCACCCGCGGGTACCACGCCTCCAGCGGAATCGCGGACCGGCGCAAGGCCTCCAGATGGCTACGCACCGCTTCGACGAGGAACACTCCGGAGCCACACGCCGGATCGCATAGGGTCTTCTCTAGTCGTCTAATCAGACCGACTTCTAGACAAAAGAGACACGTTTTTTGATACCTTTTCTCCCCTATGCAGCCTTCTCCTTCATGGAAGGGAATGCCGAGAAGATAAGAGTGTCCAGCTCGTGATCAACTTTCGCTAGAGCTCGTGAGAGCTTGGGGAGAGGATCCGCGACGTGTTCTCCTTCCACAACTGTAAGGGCCGGCCGGAAGATGCGAGCTTCCAGACGAGCGTAGAGCCTGGCGATCTTCCAACCGTAGGGCGTGACCACGTAGCGATGGGTCCCGGGACGACGGTAGAGCAGACCCTTGCGGCAGAGGCGTCTGATGTCATAGGTCGCTTGGGTCGCGGTATATGGATGGTCCCGTCCCAACAGGTCGCTGACTGCCTCGCGGAGATCCCGATTGCGGAAACCGTTGATCAGATGGATGAACAGGTTGAGGGTCAGCATCAAAGCCATGACCCGCGGATCGCCGAACCGAAGCCCCGGCGCTTTTTGACCGTCCTCGCTGACGGTAGGCTGCACCACGCGTTGGATGCCATCGGCGGAGAGCCCACAGTTCTGGCTCACCCGCTCGACCTCCAGAAGCCGCCGGTTGATCTGGCGTCCTATCTGCTCCAGATAGGCGAAGTTCGAAAGCCCCTTGTTGACGTTGAAATCCTTCGGGTTGCGGAACGTTCCTTCCGTGCGCAGGGCGCGGCCCTCTTTGAAGTACTGCTTCAGATCGAAATTCTTGTATTCGATATGCAGGCTCGGCAACACACCATCCTGGATCACCCGGGTCCGGAATTGCCCTGGTGTGCTCGCCAGGATCCGTCGATCAAAGACCAACTGCAGACGGTCGGGACGACCCAAATCGAGGTTGTCCCGCATCACCTCCTCGAAAAATTCTCGACCCCGAACCGGCCGATCGAAGACCTGCGTCAGGCTGACCTCCATCTGCCAGATCGACAGCTTCCAGTCGTATCCCGCCGCCCGATCTTCGCTCGTCAAGGGCATCGGCAGCCGCTCCAGCCAGCGCGCCAGAAAGGCCTCGATCTGCTCCGCTCCCAGGGAGTTACAAATCTCCTGCAGGGCCTGCGGATCGCCACACTCGAGAAATCCGTTGTCCAGGGCCGTGTAGGCAATCCCCCGTTTGTCCAACTGGCGTTTGGCCCACTCATGTCCGTTGAGGCATACCTTCAAAGCCCAGGGCGCATAGCTGCACACCTTCACGAATGCCGGACCGAATTCTTCGTCATCAACATAGAAGTAGTAGTGGTTCACGTATACCGTCTTGTCCCGCGTGTACTCGAACCGCCCTGCTCCCTCCTCCTTGGTCTGCTTGCCCGAAAAGGCCTTGGCCTTCTCCTGAGCCACCCCGATGAAGACCACCTCCCCCCGAACGTTGCGCTCTCGGCGCATCTGATTCGCTCGGTCGTCCTTCCTCTCCCCAGGCTCAAACTTGATCCACGGGATTTCGTTCTCCGCAGCAAACGCTTCTACCCTTTTCCGAAAGCTCGATGTGAGTTGGCCCAGGATCGCTGGCGATGGGATGGGCTTGCCCAGGTGCTCACGCAAGAAAACCACCAGCCCCCCAGGAGTCGCCAGACTCGGGATATACCCGTTCAGGTACAGCCGATCAACGCACTCCACCTCCAGGGTTACGTGTCCTTCCAGGATCTCCGCTATGCTCGCCATAGGGGTATCTTACCTGCGATATCTCCTCGTCTCAAGCCGATACTGCCTCATCACTCTCCGACACTCTCTCCCCTCGTCGGTTTGAGGCCGCAGGCTTCGCTAGAATGTCCCCATCCTCCCGATAACCCGCTGCACGCAGGATGTAGCGGACGATCGGTTGAGGGGTCACCACCTGCCCGAGGTCGCGTCGTATGGCTTCCGGTACTGCGTGGAGATAGTCGTGGGGCTAAGTCTTCACCAGTCTGCAAGACCCATGGAGCGGAGAGCTCCTTCCTGGTCTGCAGACCACTCCTGGCAGAGCCGGCGATCTCGAGGAGCCCATAGCTGGCGCGCTCGATGCGCGCCGGTGCAAGCGGCAGCCCTAAGCGCTCGGACTCCCGTTGGAGCTGCGTCGAGAGAGCCGCCGCCAAGGCAGCTTCGATGCTTTCCTGACGGTCTTGAGGTGAGTCTGTCCGCATCGGAGCATCTGGATTGTACAGCTCTTCGAGGAGCGGCTCGAAGATGGACCGAGGACTGGGGTATGGAGCTTCCGGCTCGGCGGCTTGCATGGAAGCCATCTTAGCGCAAGAAAGGCGTAAGCTCTCGCTTCGGTCTGGCTAAATGAATCGGTACCCGTAGGCAAAAGGATCATCTTCCTGGGCCAGTTGCTCGATCGCCTCCAATTTCTTCTTGGTGGTCGTAGTAGTAGGCCAACGCAGCGTGGATCTCGCTCAGCGTCAAGGGGCGCGAGGAGAAGTACTCCTGAAGCTGCTCGTCAGGCACACCGGCCTTGTATGCACCCACGATGTCCATGACGCGCACGCGGGTGCCAGCGATGCACGGTCTCCCGCTCATCACCTGGGAATCCGTTGAAACGTGAGGATAGGCGAGTGCCGGTGCTGTGTTCATGAGGGGCCGTATTCTAGCACCCCCGGCAGCACTGAGCGAGCCGCGCCTTCACACCTCAAAGTACTCCTCGAACGCAAAGAATTCGTCGCCCGCCTCGGTCTCGACGATGCCGAGGATGAGGCTGAGGACCATCACGCCGTCCACGTCCCGGTCGAAGCGGTTCGTGCAGGCGAGGCCGGTGACGGAGGTCCCGGGCGGCGGGGCTCCTCGGTCGATATCGACGAAGGAGGCACAGACCGGCCCTCCCTCTGTGAGGGAGAGGAGGCCGAAGACCAGGAACGAGACGCGGGACGAGGCTTCCAGGGGGACCACCCGGCAGACCATCCCGAGCTCGCCATCGTGGTGGTTGACGGTCCAGCCCAGGACCTCGACCGCATCGTTGCCGCTCGCCGCGCGGAGACAGCGGCGCAGCGCCGGCCAGTCGATCCTGCCGGTCCGTTGGATGTCGCGTACCACGCCGGGCACTCCCGAGATGGTGATCTGCTCGCAGACTGCCGCTTTCGCCATGGACGATCCTCCTGCGTGATACGGGCCTGAAGAGCAATGGCGGTGCCATGGATCTGCGGCGGATCTTTGGCGAAATGGGCCCTGTCAGGCGCGTCCGGAGCGGCGTGTCCGGCCTGTCCGGTGTGTCAGAGGGTGTCTGGAAAGTCCTGCGCGAGCCCTGGCCCCTCACCCCCGGCCCCTCTCCCAACCGCCCTCACGCCCTCCGGGAGAGGGGAGCCCCGCCCAAGAAACTTCCTGGCAGTGCCTCTTCCCCCCTCTCCCGGGGGATAGGGAGGGCGGTTGGGAGAGGGGGGTCAGGGGGGTGAGGGGCTCTCAGTCCCCGCGCGAAGCCAGCCGCTGGCGGGCGGCCTCGACATGGCCCTGGGCGCGTTCGAGCTCCCGGGCCGCGCGCTCGGCCCGCTGGCTCGCCCGCTCGGCCGCCTGCCGGGCCGCCTCGGCGCGGCGGGCAGCCTCCGCGGCAGCCTTCTCGGCTTCGGCGGCCTCCTTTTCGGCCCGTTCGGCCTCGCGGCGGAACGAGAGCTCTTCGGCGGATGCGCGCTCGGCCTTCTCTTCGACACGGGCAAGCTCGTCGCGCAGACGCGCCTCCTCCCGCTCGCGGGCGGCCTCTGCCTGGCGTTGGCGCTTCTCCTCCTCGGCAGCCCGCTTCTCCGCCTCGCGGTCGCGCGCCGGGGCCGCCTTTGCAGGCTCGGGCTTGCGCGCAGGGGCCTCTTTTTTCGCCGGAGGAGACGGGACAAGCCGGAGGCCGCGGCGGTCACTGGGAGCTGCGGGGACCGAGAGCCCGGAGAGCACCTCGAAACCGGGAGGGTCGAGGTCGACGTCGAGCCAGCCGCGCTCCGCGGCGCCGGCGGCGGCCGGGCTGAGCGCCAGGGCGTCGAGGTTCGTCCCGACGCGGTCGAGGATCGCCTGGCCGGCCCGTCCGAGGAGCTTGCCGGCGCGGCGGCGCAGGTCGTCCCGCAGGGCCCTCTCTTCCTGGAGGGCCTCCCGCAGGGCCTCGGCCTCGCCGTGAGCCAGGGTGTGCCGCAGGGCGTCCCGGGCTTTCGCTCCGGCGGCGAGCAGGGCCGCCATCCGCTCCTTCTCCTCCTGGAACAGCCGGTTCACCGCCCAGGCGGATGCGGTCGGCTTGGCCAGCGACTTCACCTCAGTGGCGGCCTCGCGGTCCCCCGCTTTCTGCAGGCGCTTCGCCAGATCGTTGCGGGCCGCGGTGAACTCCGCGAGCGGCTGCGCGTAGAGATCCTGGATCTCGGCGTCCAGGGCGGACCTGCTGGTTTTCCCGGCCATGTCGAGAGATGTTACATCGTGGGCCGGAGAGAGGCAGAATAGGCCCGGACGACAAGGCATCGAGAAAGGAGCCTTTGTGCACAGACGGATTTTCATGGCGATCGCGGCGCTGCTCTCGGCCGCCGCGGTCTTCGGTCAGGAGGAGACGCGCCTGCTGCGCTACCCCGACATCTCCGGGGACAAGATCGCTTTTGTCTATGGCGGCGACATCTGGCTCGCCGACGCATCGGGAGGGACGGCCCGGCAGCTCACCTCGCATCCGGGGGAGGAGCTCTTCCCCAAGTTTTCGCCGGACGGCAAGTGGATCGCCTTCACCGGCCAGTACAGCGGCAACCGGCAGGTGCATGTGATCAGCGCCGAGGGCGGAGCGCCGCGCCAGCTCACGTTCCGCAATGACATCGGCGTGCTGCCGGCGCGAGGCGGCTACGACAACCAGGTCCTCGGCTGGACCCCGGACGGCAAGCAGGTCCTGTTCAAGGGCAACCGGGTCCCCTACAGCGAGCGCAGCGGCCGGCCCTTCCTGGTGCCCGTGGCCGGCGGCATGGAGGTCCCCCTGCGCATTCCCGAGAGCGCCAGCGGCACGCTCTCCCCGGACGGAACCAAGCTCGTCTACACGCCTATCATGCGCGAATTCCGCACCTGGAAGCGCTATCGCGGCGGCCGGACCCAGGACCTCTGGATCTATGACCTGGCGAAAGACAGCGCCGAGAGGATCACCGACTTCGAAGGCACGGACAACCAGCCGGTGTGGATCGGCAACACGGTCTACTTCACTTCCGACCGCGGAGCCGACCTCAAGCTGAACCTCTATGCCCTGGACCTGGGGAGCCGCCAGGTCCGCCCGGTGACGGGTCACGACACCTTCGACGTGCTCTGGCCGAGCGGCGACGACCGCCGGATCGTCTACGAGAACGGCGGCTGGATCTACCTCTTCGATCCGGCCGGCGGCCAGAGCCAGAGGGTGCCGATCCGCGTCTTCGGCGACCGGCCGCAGACCCTTCCCTACTTCAAGAACGTCCGCGAGCAGATCCAGTCCGCGGGCATTTCGCCCACGGGCAAGCGGGCGGTCTTCGACGCCCGGGGCGATCTCTTCACGGTCCCGGCCCAGAAGGGGGAGATCCGCAACCTGACCGAGACGTCCGGCATCCGGGAGAAGGACCCCGCCTGGTCACCCGACGGCCGGTGGGTGGCCTACCTTTCCGACCGCAGCGGCGAGTACGAGGTCTATCTGCGGCGAGGCGACGGCTCGGGCGACGAGCGCCGGCTCACCACGGACGGCGACACCTGGCGCTTCGCTCCCCTCTGGTCGCCCGACTCGAAGAAGCTCGCCTTCAGCGACACGAAGCACCGGCTGCGCATCCTCGACGTGGGAAGCGGCAAGACTACCGACGCCGACCTCGGGACGCGCAGCGACTTCTTCGACTACCAGTGGTCACCCGACAGCCGATGGCTGACCTACACCAAGGTCGGCACGTCGGATCTTCCCTCGGTCTGGGTCTACTCGTTGGACAAGGGAAAGGCCTGGCAGCTCACGAGCGGCTTCACGTCCGAGGCCGAGCCGGTCTTCGATCCCCAGGGCCGCTATCTCTTCTTCCTCTCGAACCGCGACTTCAACCTGACCTTCAGCGGCTTCGAGTTCGACTACCTCTACACCGACCCGACCCGCGTCTACGTGGCGGTCCTCAAGAAGGAGGGCCCCGCCCTCTTCCTGCCGCAGAGCGATGAGGAGGTGCCCACGGGCGACGAGGACGCGCTCAAGGCCAAGGGCCCCCAGCCGCCCCGCGGTGTCTCCGACGCTGCCGATCCTCCCGCGGCGACGCAGGGAAGCGGCGCCAAGGGTGGCAGTGAGGCCGCCGACTCCGCCCCGGCCAAGCGGGTGCGGGTCGAGATCGATGTCGACGGCTTCGAGCAGCGGGTGCGTGCGATTCCCGGCCCCTCGGGCGACTACCGGAACCTTTCGGTCGGTCCCGACGCCGTCTTCTACCTGGTCGGCCAGCCGGCCCAGCTCAGGATGTACAGCCTGAAGGACCAGAAGGAAGAAGTGGTCCTGGAAGGGATCCAGAGCTACGGGCTGTCCGCCGACGGCCAGAAGATCCTCTATCAACAAGGCAACGACTACGGCATCGTGGACGCCAAGCCGGGGCAGAAGGCGGGCAGCGGCAAGCTGGCCCTCGACCGGCTGGAGATGCGGATCGATCCGCCCGCGGAGTGGCGCCAGATGTACGTCGATGCCTGGCGCATCCTGCGCGACTTCTTCTACGACCCCAACATGCACGGGACGGACTGGAAGGGACTGCGCGACCGCTACGGAGCGCTGCTCCCGTCCGTGGCGACCCGGAGCGACCTCGACTTCATCTTCGGCGAGCTCGGAGGCGAGCTCTCGGCGGGCCATGTCTACGTGACGCCGGGCGACCAGGCGGCTCCCAGGCGGGTGGAGAACGGGCTCCTCGGCGCCGAGGTCGAGGCGCACTCGTCCGGATATTTCCGGGTCGCGAAGGTCTTCCCCGGGGAGAACTGGCACGAGGACTTCCGCTCGCCGCTCACCGAGCCGGATGTCAAGGTCGAGGCCGGAGACTTCATCCTGGCGGTGGACGGCGACTCTACCAAGGGAGTCGACAACTTCTATCGCCTGCTCCAGAACAAGGCGAACCGGGTCGTCACGTTGCTGGTCAACGACAAGCCGGCGACCGACGGGGCGCACGAAGAGAGCGTCCGGCCGGTCAAGAGCGAGCAGAACCTGCGGTATCTGGACTGGGTGAGGTCGAACCGCGAGAAGGTCGAAAAGGCCTCGGGCGGCCGGATCGGCTACATCCACCTGCCGAACACGGCGGTCGAGGGCAACCGCGAGCTCTTCAAGTACTTCTATCCGCAGGCCAACAAGGACGCCCTGATCTTCGACGACCGCTACAACCAGGGAGGCTTCATCCCGGACCGGATGGTCGCCCTGATCAGCCGCCCGCGGCTCAGCTATTGGGCAACGCGCGGCCTGGAGCCGGGACCGACGCCGGCCTTCTCCCATATCGGCCCGAAGGTCACGCTGATGAACGGTCAGGCGGGCTCGGGAGGCGACGCCTTCCCCTTCTACTTCAAGAAGCTCGGCCTCGGCCCGCTGATCGGCACCCGCACCTGGGGCGGCCTGATCGGCCTCTCCTTCACACCGGACCTCGTGGATGGCGGCTCGATCGGCGCTCCCTCCTTCCGGTTCTACACGACCGAAGGGCAGTGGGCGATCGAGAACGAGGGCGTGGCGCCCGACATCGAGGTCATCGACCGGCCGGACGAGGTCGCCAAGGGGCACGACCCCAGCCTCGAAAAGGCGATCGACTACCTGATGGAGGAGCTGAAGAAGAACCCGCCGAAGAAGGTGCCGCCGCCGGTGCCGCCCAAGAAGGTGCCGTAGCCCTCTCCCCCTGCCCCCTCTCCCGTGCGGCCCCCTCCCTCCACCCCGAACGGGAGAGGGGGAACACATCCGGAGCGGCTGTGCTCGGGCTCGCCAAGGCCGCCTGATCAGCGTCCCCCCTCTCCCGGTGGCAGGGGGGGCGATGGGAGAGGGGGACAGGGTGAGGTCACCTTTTGATCCGCGCCCCCTTCTCCTCCTCGGAGAGGAGCCAGCCGACGATCTTGCCGGGCCGGATCGTCGCTTCCCCTTGCCAGAAGCGGCGGTTGCGCAGATACCGGCTCGACGTGTCGTGCTCGGGGATCGACTCGATCTCCTCGTGGATGCGGCGGAAGCGCTCGATCCAGCGGGCGCAGTTGGCGAGGCGGAGGTCGGCCCAGCCGTCCCGCACCCAGGCCTCGAGCTTTTCCGGGGTGACCGGCTCGCTCTCGGCTCCCGCCGGGACGAGGACCCGCGGACCGCGGAGGACCTCGCCCGAATCGAGGAGGATCGGGATGCCCACGGCGGCGACCTGGTTCGCCACGTCCGGCTGCGTCCGCACCAGGCGGTCGAGCCCGTCGCGCACCTGCTCGGGCGTGGCGGCGCGCACGTCCTTGATGCTGCCGAAGGCCAGGCGCAGGAGGTGGGCCTCGAAGAGGAGCTTCGAGTTGCGCGGCGGCCCCAGCATCTCGAAGGCGACGCTGTGGGCGCCGTGCCGCGCCTCGAGCTCGTTCATCAGCTCGATCGCCCGGTGCCGCAGGATGCCCGCGCGGTAGGTGGGCCCCAGCACCGCGCCGTCCAAGGCGTTGACGATGTCGTGCCCGGTCTGGCGCCCCTCGATCTCGAACACCGTGTACTGCGCGATCTCCTCGGGCGTGACGAATTCCATCTGGTCGCCGCTCGACACCGCGACGAACTCCTCCAGGCTGAACATCCCGTTCTCGCCGGTGTCGATGAAAACGTTCTCATAGAGAGCATCGAGCTCGCGGCCGGCCGAGGGATCGTCGCTCGAAAAAGTCTCCCCGAGAGGCTGCGGCCGGGTCTCCACTTGCCGCAGGGGCCGCCCGCCGCGCGGGATCGGGCCATAGCCGATGCGCTTCCAGGCAATGACCGCGGCCGGCTTGATCTCCTTGGTGACGGGGGCACCGGGAGTACGCGCCATCAGGAAGAGGAGCATGGACTGCGCTCCGGCGATGGCGCTCTTCGACAGCAGGACGCGGCTCGGGCGCTCCTCGGAGTGCGTATACGGGATGTTGAGACCCATGCCCCCCGTGCCGGTCGTACCGATCTTCACGTACACGCGCGTGCCGGCATCGCTCAGGCCTCGATAGACCACCTGGATGTGCCGGATCAGGCGGGGCATGTAGAGGGCGTCGAGGAGGGCCTCGGCCCCGGCCGGCTCGATGGCGCCGCCGTCGAGCTGCCGCAGCAGCTCCTCGGCCGAGCGGAAGATGTTGCCGTATGCGATGCCGGTCGCCGTGTTGACGCAATCGATGACCACGTCGGGCTTCGAGGCGACGAGCAGCCTGTAGAGCAGGAAGACAGACAGGTGCTCGTCGCTCAGGGGGTGGAGCTCCGCCCGGATCTTCTCCCGCTTGTCGTCGGTCTCGGCGAGCCCGAAGATGTTGCCGGCCGACACGGAAAGGCGGGTCTCCCCGGCCTCGGCGGCCAGCTCCTCGCGGGCCCTCTCCGACTCTTCGACCTTCAGGCTATGGATCTGGATCTCGCGGGGCCTGCGCTGGAGCAGCTCGCGGCACACCGCCATGCCCACGAGGCCGTAGCCTCCGAGCACAAGGATCTTCCGATTCTCGAGGTTCAAACGTCCATTCTCCTTCCGGGGAATCCAGCACGCCGGCTGTCGAGGCAGGCGGCGCGCATTCTACCCTGGAGCGGCCCGGATGAAGTCGACCGGAGGTCGACCGGAAGCCGGCCCGGGATAGCATGCCTGCCGAGGAGGCCTCATGTCCTGGAAGCGCACATGGATCACCGGAGCCGCTGCAGCGTGCCTCGCCCTGGCCTGGTCGGCGCCGGCTGCGGCAGCAGAGGCAGGAGGCGCGGCGCTGGGCACCCGGCTGCCCTGGTGGAGCATCCTGCCCTTCCTGGGGATCCTCCTATCGATCTCGCTCTTCCCACTGTTCGCCCCGCACTCGGCATCTACGTGCGGGGCTCGCTCCGCGGCTCGCCGCTGGTGAACACCACGATCCTGGCCCTGGGCACGTTCCTCGCCTCCTGGATCGGCACCACCGGAGCGGCGATGATCCTGATCCGGCCTCTGCTGCGCGCCAACGCCGGCGGCGTCTGGCATCCCGGCGAGGTCGACATCCTGGGCGTGCACCAGGGCATCCAGAACCTCGTGCGCGACGGTATCCTGCTGGCGCTGCTCGCCGCCTCGTGGTTCTCCACCCGCAAGGAGACCCGGCAAGCGAACGGCTATTCGTGGGGGCCAATCCGGGAGGTCGCGATCCTGTTCGCTGCCATCTTCGCCACGATCATCCCGCCGCTCGCGATTCTGCGGGCCGGCGAGGCAGGGGCGTTAGCCGGGCTCATCCGCGCCGTGCAGACGCCCGCCCACTACTTCTGGGCCACGGGTTTTTTGTCTTCATTTCTCGACAACGCCCCCACCTACCTGACCTTCCTCTCGACCGCTCTGGGGCGGATCTATCCCGGGATGCCTGAGCGCGAGGCCATCCACGCCCTGACCGCGAGCCACGAGATCTACCTGAAAGCGGTCTCGACGGGCGCAGTCTTCATGGGGGCCTGCACCTACATCGGAAACGCGCCGAACTTCATGGTCAAGGCGATCGCCGAGGAGATGGGCGTGGAGATGCCTTCTTTCTTCGGCTATATGAAATACACGCTCCTGGTCCTGATCCCCGTGTTCCTGCTGACGACCTGGCTCTTCTTCCTGTAGGAGCCGGGAGGTGGAGGCGGACGGGCTGTAGGATCAGCCGCCCTCGGCCCAATTCCGGGGCCGCAGAAAGTCCTCGTAGAGCCGCGCTTCGGGCGTGCCCGGCTCGGGTTGCCAGTTGTAGCGCCAGCGGACGAGCGGGGGGAGTGACATGAGGATCGACTCGGTCCGGCCGCCGGACTGGAGGCCGAAGAGGGTGCCGCGGTCCCAGACGAGGTTGAACTCGACGTAGCGTCCCCGGCGGTAGAGCTGGAAGTCGCGCTCCCGCTCGCCCCAGGGGGTGCCCTTCCGCCGTCCGCAGGATCGGCAGGTAGGCGGGAAGGAAGTGATCGCCGACGCTCCGCAGCAGCTCGAAGCAGCGCTCGAAACCCCATTCGTTCAAGTCATCGAAGAAGATCCCCCCGATGCCGCGCGGCTCGTTGCGATGGCGGAGGAAGAAGTACTCGTCGCACCAGCGCTTGAAGCACGGATAGACCTCCTCGCCGAAGGGCTCGCAGGCCTCACGGGCAGTGCGATGCCAGTGGACCGCGTCTTCTTCGAAGCCGTAGTAGGGGGTCAGATCGAATCCCCCGCCAAACCACCAGACCGGCTCCGCGCCTTCCTTTTCGGCGAGGAAGAAGCGGATATTCATGTGCGTCGTGGGCACATAGGGGTTGCGCGGATGGAAGACGAGCGAGACGCCGAGCGCCTCGAAGCTCCGCCCGGCGAGCTCAGGCCGCTGGGCCGTCGCCGAGGGAGGGAGGCCTGGCCCAAAGACATGCGAGAAGCCGACTCCCGCCTGCTCAAACACCGCCCCTTCGGACAGCACTCGCGACCGGCCGCCCCCGCCTTCGGGCCGTTCCCAGGATTCCTCGACGAAGCGGCCGCGTCCGTCCTCGGCCTCTATCGCCGCACAGATGCGGTCCTGAAGGGAGAGGAGGTAGGATTTGACGATGGCGAGGAAGGTCAACTCTCTTGGCCGAAGTAGAACAGATTGGCTGGAGAGTCTAGCGCGATTCGGAGGTGGTCGAGCAGACCGGTATAGCCCAGGAAGGTTGCACCAAGCCAGTCGCCGGACACAAAAAATGTGGCATCGGTGACGAGGGAAGCTCCCTCTTCAGCGAGAATCTTGAGAGGAACCCGGATGAGCTGTCCTCGCAGATTGCCCATGCGGGTGCTCAGCCGTGTAGGATGCTCCGTGACATCCAGGATCCCCAGCTCTCTGGCGACATCCAGCTCAAGAATCGAGTACGCCGCTCCAGTATCCACTTGTGCAAGCCAGTTCCCGTCAACGCCAGGGAAAGCGACCCTCACGAAGACCTTCGACGTCGGCTCCGCAAACCTGGGATGCCGGTCGAGGAATCTCGATCTACCAGCGGAGAAGCTCAGGGAGATCATGGTCTAGAGAAGGTGATGGATAAGGGGTTTGCGCTCGAACTTGCGCTGATGCAGCCGGGCGAGAAGCTCCTTGAGCGAGTCCTCGCAGGCGACGAGCTCCTCTCCGACCAAGGCCACCCACTTTCCCAGGTAAGTGTCCCAATTCGCTCGGAGCCAGTTGAATTCTGGCGTACGATCGACGTCCAACTCATCGACTTGCCTGAACTGCGGGGGCGCAAGGATCACACGGAGATTGGAGTCCGCAGGAACCCGGTCGCCGGCGCTCTCCAGAAGCTTCATCGCCTCGTAGATCCTCCCCTCCTCAAGGAGAGCCCGGATCTCGTCCTCGGCGCTTAGCGGCTTGCGTTTCTTTTCAGGAATGCTCATCGCAGCCTCCCGATCTTTTCGGACGACTCTTTGTCGTCCCCGGGAGATCTTACCCCTCCTCCACCCGAATCGGAAACAGCTCGACCTGGCGTTGGTCGTAGGCGGAGAGGGGGACGCGGTAGTTGCCGGTCCAGCAGGCTGTGCAGTAGGTGTCCGGCGGACCGCTGACGGCGCCGAGCATGCCTTCGAGGGAGAGGTAGGCGAGACTGTCCGCTCCGATGAACTGGCGGATCTCCTCGACCGATTTGCGCGCGGCGATCAGCTCGTCGCGGCTCGGGGTGTCGATCCCGTAGTGGCAGGGCCATTCGGTCGGCGGTGCCGAGATGCGGACGTGGACCTCGGCGGCGCCTCCTTCCCGCACCATGCGGACGATCTTGCGCGAGGTCGTGCCGCGGACGATCGAGTCGTCCACCAGCACCACCTTGCGGTCTTCGAGCAGCTCGCGCACCGGGTTGAGCTTGATCTTCACCCCGAAGTTCCGGATCGACTGCTTGGGCTCGATAAAGGTCCGTCCCACGTAGTGGTTGCGGGTCAGCCCGAATTCGAGCGGCAGGCCCGACTCCCGGCTGTAGCCCATGGCCGCGTAGAGACCGCTGTCCGGCACCGGCACCACGATGTCCGCAGGCACTGCGGCCTCGCGCGCCAGCCGAGCTCCCATCTTGAGCCGCGTCTGGGCGACCGAATCGCCGAAGAGCCGGCTGTCCGGACGGGCGAAGTAGACGTGCTCGAAGATGCAGCGGCTCGGCTCCGGCCTCTGCTCCAGGTGGTAGCTCTCGACCCGGCCGTCGCGGGCCACGACCACCTCTCCAGGCTCCAGCTCGCGCACTGCCCGCGCTCCCAGAAGGTCGAAGGCGCAGCTCTCCGACGCGAAGCAGGGCTTGCCGTCCAGATCCCCCAGCACCAGCGGCCGGAAGCCGTTCGGATCGCGCGCCGCGATCAGGGAGTCCTGGGTGATCAGGAGGAGCGAGTAGGCGCCCCGCACGTGCTCCAGGGCCAGCATGAAGGACTCGGCGACGTCCCGGCGCAGGTTGCGCGCCATGAGGTGGAGAATCACCTCGGTGTCGCTCGTCGTCTGGAAGATCGAGCCCTCGCTCTCCAGCCGCTGCCGGATCTCGTTGGGATTGACCAGGTTGCCATTGTGGACGATGCCCAACGGACCCATCGAGGTCTTGACCACGATCGGCTGGGCGTTGGCCACCACGCTGGAGCCCGCGGTCGAATAGCGGGTGTGCCCGAGCGCTCGCCGGCCCGGCAGACGCGCGATCACGTTCTCCTTGAAGATGTCCGACACGAGCCCCATGCCCCGCTCGCAGTGGATCTGCCTGCCGTCCCACGAGACGATGCCGGCGCTCTCCTGACCCCGGTGCTGGAGCGCATAGAGCCCCAGATAGGTCAGGTTTGCTGCGTCGTCCGCGCCGTCGATGCCGAAGATGCCGCACATGGCTTGAATGTCAACGAGAGAACGATTAGCAAAATTCTCCGGCTACAACCCCAACGCCTGCGGCAGCGCGGTTGACCAGATCTGGTGCAGACCGGCCACCGGGGCCCGCAGGAGCTCGCCGCCCGAGCGGACGACCAGATCCGAGCCCCCTACCTCGCCGATGTCCGCGAATGGCACTCCCGCCTCTTCGGCGGCGCGCAGCACCCGCTCGGCCGAGGCCGGCGGGCAGGCGACGATCGCCCGGGCCTGCGTCTCCGAAAACAGGTCCGCCCCTTCGAGCGGCACCTCGACGGTGGCTCCCAGGCCGCGGGTCAGACAGGCCTCCGCCAGAGCGATCAGGAAGCCACCATCCGAGAGGTCGTGCGCCGTGCGGACCAGCCCTTTGGCGATCAGGCCGCGCAGCAGCCGCGCGAGGCGCAGCTCGGCGTCGAGGTCTACCTCCGGCGGCCGGCCCTGCTCGATGCCATGGAGCAGCCGCAGCCACGCCGAGCCGCCGAATTCGGACCTGTCGCGGCCGAGCAGGACGACGCGGTCCCCAGCGTGCAGGAACCCCGGATTGGGGACGTTCGCCACGTTCGGAACGACGCCCACCACGGCGACGGTCGGCGTCGGATTGATCGACTGCCCCTCGGTCTCGTTGTAAAACGAGACATTGCCCGAGATGACCGGCACGCCCAGAGCCCGGCAGGCGTCGGACATGCCGCGGATCGCCTCGCGGAACTGCCACGAGATCTCCGGGTTTTCCGGGTTGCCGAAGTTCAGGCAGTCGGTCAGCCCCACGGGATCGGCCCCGGCGCAGGCGAGGTTGCGCACCGCCTCGGCCACCGCCTGGGCGCCGCCCCGCCGCGGGTCGAGCTGGCAATAGACCGGATTGACGTCCGAGGTCATGGCGAGTCCCGACGGCGTGCCCTTGAGCAGCAGCACCGCGGCATCGGCACCCGGCCCCTGGACCGTGTTGGTGCGCACGGTGTGGTCGTACTGGGTCCAGATCCAGGCCTTGCTGGCGAATTCCGGGGTCGCGAGGAGCCGCTCGAGCGTCCCCCGCAGGTCGCTCGGCTGGGGCACCTCCGGAGCGCGCCAGCGTTCGGCGAGGTCCGCGGGCTCGGCGACCGGGCGGCGATAGACCGGAGCCTCCTCGGTCAGCGGCCGGATCGGGATGTCGGCCACCACGTCGCCCTTCCAGACCAGGACGGCGCGGCCGGTGTCGGTCACCTCGCCGATCGGCGCCACCTCCAGGCCCCAGCGCCGGAAGACCCTGGCCAGCTCCTCCTCGCGGCCACGCTTCGCCACCAGGACCATGCGCTCCTGGGACTCGGAGAGCATCATCTCGTAGGGGGTGAGCCCCGGCTCGCGCAGCGGCACGTGATCGAGGTCGAGCCGCAGGCCGGTGCCGCCGCGGCCGGCCATTTCGAAGGACGAGCTGGTCAGGCCCGCGGCGCCCATGTCCTGAATGGCCACGATGGCGCCGGTGCGCATCGCCTCCAGGCAGGCTTCGAGCAGCACCTTTTCGGTGAAGGGGTCGCCCACCTGCACGGTCGGCCGCTTCTGCTCGCTTTCAGCGTCGAACGACTCCGAGGCCATGGTGGCGCCATGGATGCCGTCCCGCCCCGTGCGGCTGCCCACATAAAGAACAGGATTACCCGGGCCGCTTGCCCGTGCATGGAAGATGCGGTCGCGGCGGGCGATCCCCAGGGCGAAGGCATTGACCAGGATGTTGCCGTTGTAGCAGCGGTGGAAACCCGTTTCACCGCCCACGGTCGGGATGCCCACGCAGTTGCCGTAGTCGCCGATGCCGCGTACCACGCCGTCGATCAGGAAGCGCATGCGCGGCGCGTCGATCTCGCCGAAACGCAGCGAATCCATGCAGGCGATCGGCCGCGCTCCCATGGTGAAGATGTCGCGCAGGATGCCACCCACTCCGGTCGCCGCTCCCTGGTAGGGCTCGATGTAGCTCGGGTGGTTGTGCGACTCCATCTTGAACGCCGCCACCCAGCCGTGGCCGATGTCCACGATCCCGGCGTTCTCGCCAGGCCCCTGAACGACGTGCGGCCCCTCGGTCGGAAACTCGCGCAGATAGACCTTGGAGGACTTGTAGGAGCAGTGCTCGGACCACAGCGCCGAGGTGATCCCCAGCTCGGTCCAGCTCGGATCGCGGCCGAGGATGCCCCGCAGCCGCTCGTACTCCTCGTCCGTCATGTGCCGGCGGACGACCTCGGGGGTGATCTGCGGCTCGGCAGCCATCGTCGTCATCGCACCGCCCCCAGCACCCTGCTTCCCACTTCGATCGCGCTCGCAAACAGAGCGAGGCCGTCTGTATTACTCAGCACCGCCTCGGAGCACCGCTCCGGATGGGGCATCAGGCCGAGGACGTTGCCGTCCGCGTTGCAAATACCGGCGATGTTGCGCGCCGCGCCGTTGGGATTGGCCTCGGATGTAATGACGCCTTCGGCCGAGCAGTAGCGGAAGACCACCTGGCCGGCCGTCTCCAGGGCGTCGAGCTTCTCGGGTGCGTCCTCGTAATTCCCTTCGGCATGCGCAATGGGCATCCGCAGGATCTGCCCCGCCTTCAGCTTGCGGGTGAAGGGGAGGTCGTCCCTCTCGACTTTCAGGTGGACGTCCTTGCACTGGAAACGGAGGTTGGCGTTGCGCCGCATGGCGCCGGGCAGCAGGCCGGTCTCCAGGAGCACCTGGAAGCCGTTGCAGATGCCGAGCACGAGCCCGCCCGCCTCGGCGTGGCGCCGGACCGCGGCCATGACCGGCGACAGGGAGGCCAGCGCTCCGGCCCGCAGATAGTCGCCATAGGAGAATCCGCCCGGCAGGACCACCAGGTCGCTGCCTTGGAGCGTTTCGTCCTGATGCCAGAGAAACGTCACGTCCTGCTCCAGGACGTGCTTCAAAACATGATAGACGTCGTGGTCGCAATTGGACCCGGGGAAGACGACGACGCCACACCTCATGGATGGCTTCCCTCCGTTTCGAGAAGCTCGATCGCATAGTCCTCGACCACGGTATTGGCGAGGAGCTTGTCGCACATGTCCTTCAGCTCGCGGCCGGCCCGCTCCGGATCGTCGGTGCCCAGGCGGATATCGAAGCTCTTGCCGGCGCGCACATCCTCCACGCCGGCGAAGCCGACGCGGGCCAGAGCGTCGCGGATCGCCTTGCCCTGCGGGTCCAGGATCTCGCGGCGCGGATAGACGGTCACTCGTGCCCTCACGAATTCACCTCCAGTCGACCTCGAGCCACGGGGTCGGGTGGAACTGCTCGCTCACGGCCATCTGGGCGGAGCACCCTTCCCGGTCGAGCGCCGCGCCGATCGCCTCCGCGGCGAGTGCGGGCAGATTGTTCGTCCGGGACAGGTGGTACAGGACCACCCAGCGCAGGCGGTCGTTCATGAGCTCGGGGAGGCCTTCCGCGGCCTCCCGGTTCGAACAGGTGACCGTGGCGGCCGGCCACCCGCTGTTTCAGGCTCCAGGGATAAGGGCCGTTGCGCAGCATGTCCAGGTCGTGGTTGGTCTCCAGGATCAGGACGTCGAGATCCTGGAGCCGCGCCCACGCCAGGCTCGACCGGCAGCCCAGGTCGGCCACGAGCCCCACCCGGCGGCCGAGGCCGTCCTCGACAACCATGCCGATCGGCTCACGCGCATCGTGCGGCAGCGTGAACGGCTCGATCTGGAACCCCGCCACTTCCCGTCGCTCGCCCGAACGGACCAACACGGCCGACCGGGCTCGCTCTTCCCGCAGCCCCGCGCCGAGCAAAGTCCCGGCTGTGGCCCAGACCGGCACCTTGAACCGCTTGGCGAAGCCGTCGGCTCCCTTGCAGTGGTCCTGGTGCTCATGGGTGAGGACAAGCGCCTCGATCGTCATCGGATCGAAGCTGAGCGTCTTCATCCGGCGGACCAGCTCGCGGCACGAGAACCCGGCGTCGAGGAGGATCCGGTGCTTGCCGGACTCGACGATCACCGCATTGCCGCCGCTCCCCGAGCCGAGCACGCCCACGCGCAGAGGAGGCCCCTCCGAGCGGGGCCTGGGAGGCGGCGGAGGCTTGGCCGGCAAGGGCTCCACCATGGATTCTGGCTCCGCGGCCACCGTGGATGCACCGAAGTCGAGCAGGCCCTGGGCCGGGACGCTCTCCGGCTGGGAACGCCGTCCGGGGACTCTTTTCAGGGGGAGGAACACCGCAGGAAGAAGGTACCACAAACCGGCCTGCCGGCCCACACCTGGCATGGCGCCCCGCTCCGCCGAACAGCTCCGCCGGAGCGGGTCAAGGAGAGCTTCAGGGTTGACTCCAGTATCGAGCCGACTACACGCTCCAGACGATGTTCTCGTCACCAGCCTTGACGTTGGTCCTGACTTTCATGGGATCACCTCCTTTCCGGGTTCAGCGACGGACGCCGAGCCTCAGGACGACTACGTCCCCCAGACGATGTTCTCGGTACCGGCCTTGACGTTGGTCCTGATCTTCATGGGATCACCTCCTTTCCGCGGTGAGTGCTCCCTCCTCGCACACACAGCTCTCTCTTGAGAAGGTGCGCCAAGGCTTCCTGACCGCGCCTACGGCTTGAACACCGCGCGAAAGGCCTTCAGCGCGGCGGGATGATAGATCGTCGAGTGCTTCTCCTCCGGCATCTTCTCGTAGTGCCAACGGACGCCGGCGGGCGCGTTCTTGCCGAGGATCTCCGCGAATCGCTGCGTAGGCTCCGCAATTCCCTTTTCGTCGCTGCTCGCAAGATACAGCGTCTTCTCCAGCTTGGGCCGCGCACGCAGCCTCTCCCCGGCTCCCTGGACCAGCTTCTCGTTGTTCCACCAGAGACTGGGGTCAAAGGCCAGATAGGTGTCAAACAGATCCGGCTCCAGGAGAAACGTCTCCACCACGAACAGCCCGGCGAGGGACTCCCCAACGATCGCTGTTTCCTGGGTCGTGCGATAGCGGCTCTTCACCTGCGGCATGAGCTCCTCGCGGAGGAACCTTCGGAACGCCGCGGAGCCTCCCACCCGCGGCGCGATCTTTTTGTCTTCGTCGTTCTCCGTAGGGCCTGTCATATCGCGGCGACGCTCGGTATTCTCGATCCCCACCAGCAGGAAAGGGCGCATCGTCCCATTGCCCACCGAGACCTGCACCAGGCCGGCCACGTGCAGGAAATCCTCGGCCATGCCGCCGTCCGGCATGTAGAGTACAGGGACCCGCGCATCGGGAGACGCCGCATAGCCAGGCGGCAGGTAGACATTGATGCGCCGGGTCTCGCCCAGGACCTTGGACGCAATGGTGAAGGTCTCCCCAATTGCCAGCGGCGCCGCCTTTTCCGCGGCGCTCGCCGGCATGCTGAGCATGACCAGGAGGTGACCCGAGAGAAGAACCAATCCGACCCGGTGAAATCTGAACATTACAAAAGACCTGCAGCCAGCTTTAGCGGCGGGGAGCGTCGAAGGTGTAGTCCTCCTGCGGCGTGCAATAAACCTGTCCGCCATTGTCATCGGAGCAGGCTCCCTCACCGCCACGCAGAGTGCCCTTGATCCGCTTCGGATCTTTGCCTTCGAGCGTGACGACCACACTGTCGAGCCCGTTCCAGGTGCTCAGCATCTCGGTGTTGACCTGACCGTTGGCCGGGCAGAGGAAATAGAGGTCGACCGCGCCCTTTGCATCCAGCTTCACCGCGACGAACGAAGTCTTTTCCTTCTCGCACCAGAGACGGCGCGCCTCGGCTTGATCCTTCATCCCCGCCCAGCTCTTGAGGGGCGGCTCCCTGTCGGTGAGAACGATCCATTGGAAACGGTCAGCCCCCGTTCCCTCGGTGTAGGTGTAGGAAAACCGGGGCGAGAAGCTGACCTCCTCGACCACGGGTTCCTTGGTCTTGTCGTTCCAGCCGGTCTGGCGGGAGATGATGCCCTGGCCGCCCGCTGTTCCGATCTCCTGCGCGGCAAGTGGTGCGGACAACAGGCAGAGCGCGAGGACGGCGGAAGATCGGTACATCGTTCTCTCCTCTTCGAGCTGGAAAAGCCACTGCGTGAGAGAGGATTCTAGCCCATGCGGCTGGTCCAGTAACGCCAGAGGGGGCGGCCCAGCCAGGACTGGCCCGAAACCCATTCCGGCTCCCTCCAATGTCGCGCCTCGACTCGATGCGAAAACCGGAGCACTCCATGGAGCATAGACCCTCAAGAATGTCGAGAAGAACGCCAAAATTGTCTCACTTCGACTATCCTCCTCTGGGATTGTACCGCAAGAGAGGAGGCCTGTCCATTTTCCTCCGTGATCTCGATGCATTGCGACATTTCCGGTGCTTCGCGAATCTGCTCGCCCTTCTCCAAGCCCAGGGAAGCCGCCAAACGTAGCAAGCCAGAAGAGGAACGTCGTGCTTCACGCAGGCAATACTGCAAATAATCGACCGACTGCTACAATAAGCCGAGAAAACGTCGCACGAGCGCGAAACACCGAGACGCCGCAGGCTCTCTCTTCGACATTGCCCGCCTCTCGTCCGGCGCATGGACAGGCATCGCTTCTTTAGGTCCGGGAAATATTGCATTTCCTCCGGTCAATGCGCCATTTCCTGCAGTCAATGCGCCGTTCACCAGAGTCAATGTCGCAATAAGTGCGGTCATTGCGCCATTGCCAAGGGAGAGTGCGATGTTGTGCGACGAAGGGGACTGGCCCACCGACCTCAAGGGCGGGGCGTGAGAGGAATGCCTCTGCCCCTTCGTTGAAGCCCTGAAGGAGAGGGCTATGACCGTTTTTGCCGAGAAAACGAAGGGGCCTCACAATGCCGCGCCCGCCAGGGCCGAAATCCCTGCTCGGACTCGGCAAAGTCCGGAGGTGAGCTCCGCCCTGCAACCGTCTCCCTTCGCCGACAGGCCGGAGCCAAGTGTGGCGCATCTGGACGCCCAAGGCGGCGAGATGCAGGCGGAACGGTCTGCGGCGCTCCAGACCGGCCGCACTCCGGACGATCCGGTGAGCAGTCGCGATGCCGTCCGGAGAGCGTTGCGCGAGGCCGCCGCAAACCCGCCCACTCGCCCGGGCAGTTGGAGCCAGCAGGAGCTTATGATTCCCTGGGTTAATCCGAGCCATCTCTGGTTTCTGCCGCGCATCCAGGAGCGGATGAGGGCCCTCGCAGAGATGGAGGCCCGGGAGAGGGTTGACATGGGGCCCAAAGGCAAGATCAACCACACCGTGGAGTCGCGGATGGAGCATTGGGAACCGAAGTTCCGTGACTCGGTGAACTACGTCCTGTACATCCGAGAAGGCGACAGGCAGGACAAGCGGCTCAAGGAGCTTCATGTCCAGGAAGCGGCGCTCGTGAAATCCGCTCCCGCCAATCTCATCGAGCAGGTCGAGGCCCTGCGTCGCACGCACCAGCAGCAGTGGCAGGAGGAAGTCGACCGCGCCGCCGACCGGTTCGTCATCCTGGCGAACAACGAAGCCCAGTTCGCCACGGTCCGGCAGAAGGCAAGCCCGGTCGCTGTCTACGGGCTTCCCGAAGACCTCGAAGGCACCGTCACGCTGACGGATCACGCGGACACGCTGGCGCAGGGCGCTGACGCGAGACCGGTCGCACCGTCCGTGGTCGTGTTCATGAAGGAAGTGCAGAAACAGACGGGAACAAAGGTAAAGGCGGCAAACTACAAAGACCACGAGAACTTCAGCCCGCGGGCCGGGCCGGAAAAGGTCGGCAAGTACTCGATCGACGTGTACCCGTGGATCAAGGCCAACGCCGAGGGGTTCTACGAGCACGAACAGGTGGTCAAATTCTTTCTGGCGGCGGACCAGGCCGCGAGCGCCACCAACGTCGCCTGGATGGCATTCTACAACGACTTCGCGGTCGCCAAGGAGGTGAACGAAAAGCTCGGCAAGCTGCGAATCAAGTTCTCCGGCACAGGTGACGGGCCGGGTGGGAAGGGGAGCATCCATCACGGGCCTGCTCCCTACCTCCTGCATATCCACTTCAACATCATGCCGAACGATCTGGCAGAGAAGTATTTCGCTGCCAAGAAGGAGGCGGACGCGAAGGAGAAGGCCGCGAAGGAGGCGGCCGAGAAGGAGGCCAAGAAGAAGACCAAGCCCTAGCTCGACGTCGACAAGACGCGCTAGGGCTGGTCGAAAGGAGGATATAGCGTGCCGAGGATTCGGCGCAGCTCGCCCCAGAATCGGCAGCTCCCGTGTCACTACGCATGCCCGGTGTAGTAGCCTTGGGCTCATGCGAAAGGCCGATCTGCCGTTGAGCGTGCCCTTGGATTCGGTGCAGCACTACGAGGATTACATCGCGCGCCTCCACCAGATTCCGCAGGTATTCCAGCAGACCATCGAGGTGTTGCGCGCCGGCATGAGGGACGGCCTGATGCCGCCGAAGCTCGTCGTGGACCAGTTACCGGGGCAGTGCGAGGGGATCGTCTCGGCAAACCCGTTCCTGCTGCCGCTGAAGAAGTTTCCGGCGAGCTTCTCCGAGGAGGAGAAGCAGCGGCTGACGGCCGCGATGACCAAGGCGGCCAATGAGGAAGTCCTTCCGGCATACAAGAAGCTCGCGGTTTTCCTGCGCGACGAGTACGCTCCGGAAGGGCGGACCGCGATCTCGGTCGAGAGCCTGCCGGACGGCAAGCGGCGCTACGCCGAAGCCGTGAGGGTGATGACCACCGTCGACATCACGCCGGAGGCCGTCCATCAGTTGGGCCTCAAAGAGGTGGCACGGATCACGGCGGAGATGACGAAGCTGGCGCTGGCGCAGGGCTACAAGGACCTCGCCGCCTTCCGCGCTGCGATCCACAGCGATCCAAAGTGGCAGCCGAAGAACGAGGACCAGATCGTCGCCGACTTCAAGAAGTATATCGACGAGATGCAACCGCGGCTGCCGGAGCTCTTCGGGCTGCTGCCGAAGTCGCCGGTGACGGTCGAGGCCATTCCCGACTTCGACAAGGCCGCGGCGACGCACTACGTCCGCGGCACTCCGGACGGCAAACGGGCCGGGCGTGTGGTGGTCGCCGTCGCCGACCCGACCCATCGCTCACTGGTGAACGATGAGGCCGTCGCCTATCACGAGGGCGTGCCCGGGCACCACATGCAGATCAGCATCGCGCAGCAACTCCAGGGCCTGCCGAAATTCCGGGTGCTCAGCGGCGGCGGCCTGTCCGCCTATACCGAGGGATGGGCGCTGTATTCGGAAGAGCTAGGCAAGGAGGTCGGCCTCTACAAGGACCCGGTGTCCGACTATGGCCGACTGAGCTCGGAGCTGTTCCGTGCCGTGCGCCTGGTGGTCGATACCGGCATCCACAACAAGGGTTGGACGCGCGACCAGGTCATCGCCTACATGCACGAGAACGACGTCAACGAAGTCGTCGCGCAGACGGAGACCGACCGCTACATCGCGCGGCCGGCGCAGGCGCTGGCCTACAAGATGGGGCAACTGAAGATCCGCGAGCTGCGGGAGCGCGCCAGAATGCAGCTCGGACCGCGCTTCGACATCAAGGCGTTCCACGACGAAATTCTGAACGGCGGACCGCTGCCGCTCGACCTGCTGGAGGAACGCGTGGACGGTTGGATCAAGAGCCAACGGCAGCCGCAAGCGGCTGCAGCGCAATGAAAAGTCCCGGGCCGTCAGGAGGTCTCGCTCGGTCAGAGCGAAAGAGTGTCAAGCAAGTACTCGGCTTTACAGATGAAAGTATGGCATCATGGCGTTCCCTAACGCAGCCCCGACGAAGGATTGCGGCCCCGCCGAGGCCTACCCGGACGACTCATGACCGAGCTCGCGTCGCATTCTACGCCCATCCCCAAACCTCCCGCCGTACGCCTGAAGACGAGAGAAGCAGAAGTTTCCCCGGGCTGATGCCTCCTGCGGTCTTCCCTGTGTCACTGCCGTGTCACGCGGAGTGCAGATTCGAGGGATAACGGTGGCCTGACGCTGAAGTGGGCTTGCACCGAATGGCGGAAGCGCATGGAATCGAACCCACCCCCCGACGCCGCAACCGGCACCGGGCAATGGTTTTGAAGACCGGATGGTTCCCATGCCTTCCGTCCTATATCTGCTTGGCTGGCTTAGAGGTTTGACCCGGGAAGGTTCCATGCTCTTGTGGCAATCCCGTGTCACTCCCCGCCTACAGCCTCCCGAAGACCCCCGGAGCAGGGCACGTGGCCACCATCTACAAGCGTCTCACCAAGGACGGCAGAGTCCGCTACACGGCTTATATACGCCTCAAAGGACACCCAAAGCAATCCCAGACCTTCGACCGGAAGGGCGGATGCCATCCGCTGGGCCAAGCAGCACGAAACCGCCGTCCAGACCGGGCGCCCATCTGCCCGGCTGCGGCTCAGGCCTTGTCTGTGTCGCGTCCGTCCGGTTCCTTGGCCACGCCCTTGAACGGCGTTCCGTCGTCTTTCACCGGCATCAGCTGACCCGTGCGCTCGTCGCGCTTCTGCCAATTGCCGTCAGCCCGCTGGAATTGGGTCCGTGCCGTAACCGCACCTTTCCGATGCCCGGCACCGGTGTTTTTCGCCATTTGGATACCTCCTCGATGGTGAGCGTAGGAAGTGCCCTACTCGCCTTCAACACAGCTCAATTATAGCAAGATGGCATCCCCGGAAGCGCTCTGGGTGCCTTCTGCGGTCTTCCCTGCGTGTCACTGCCGTGTCATGCAGGGGCGTAGGTTCCAGGGGCAAGGAAGTCAGAATGGCGGAAGCGCATGGGAATCGAACCCACCCCCCATGCCGCAACCGGCACGGGACAACGGTTTTGAAGACCGCAGAAGGCACCAGCCCCCGAGCGCTTCCGGGATGGATTCTACCTGGAAACGGGCGGTGATAGGCTTCCGCGCCATGAACAGCAACCCCTACCTGCCCTCCCTCGCGATCCTGCTGGCCCTGGCCGCCTGTGGCGGCGGAGAAGAGATCGTCCCTGACACCGCTTCGCAGGCGCAGGCCCCCTCTACGGACCCTGCGTCTCCGATCGGCCCTATCTCCTCGCGGGAGGCGAGCGCTCCCATGGAAGCTCGCTAGCGGCGCACAGGCGGGGAACATCACCTATGACCTTCCAGCCGGTTGGACGTCCCAGCCGCCGACGTCCAGCATGCGCATGGCCCAGGCCATGATCCCGGGACCCGGCGGCCCCGGCGAGCTTGTGGTCTTCTACTTCGGACCCGGCCAAGGCGGATCGGCCGAGGCCAACATCGGACGGTGGATCGGCCAGATGGAGATGGCGCCGGGCGCCATCCCCCAGCCCCAGACGTTCGAGACGGATACCGGCTACAAGATCACCTGGATCGACGTGGCGGGGACGCTCAAGCCGAGCATGATGGGATCGGGACCGACCACGGAACAGCCGAACTCGCGGTTGCTGGGCGGCATCGTCGAGGGATCGGGCGGCCCCTGGTTCTTCAAGGCGACCGGCCCGGACTCCACCCTCGCGGCCGAGCGTGACGCCTTCGTCAACCTGCTGAAGAGCGTGCGCGGAGCGTAAGCTCCCGCGCACGCCCTCCTTCCCTCCTCAGCGGCGCCCGTCGGGCTCGGCCGCGGCCGGCTCCTTGTATTCGAAGTCGAAGTCGAACCCTTCGAAGTCAAAGTCGTGGTCGAAATCGAAGTCGATCTGCGGATCGAAGCCCGGATCGAAGTCGAAGTCAAAATCGAAGTCGAAGTCCTGAGCGAAATCGAAGTGGTCGAGGCCGGCAAGCATGGCGTCGACGTCGGGTGACTCCAGAGCGCCCTGGGAAGACCGTTCCTTCCGGTGCTCCCGCTCGTGCTCGTGCTTCCGCTCCTCGCGGTGCTTCCGGATCTCCTCCCGCCGCTTTTCGTGGTCCTGCTGGCGCTGCTCGCGATGCTTCTCGATCTCCTGGCGCATCTTCTGGCGGTGCTGCTCGTGGTCGCGGCGGGCCTTCTCCCGCAGCTCACGGTACTGCGGATCGGCTTCGAGCTGGCGGCGGATCTGCTCGCGCATGGCCTGGCTCTGCTGCTGCACCTCGTGGCGCATCTTCTCGATCTCGGCCCGGTGCTCTTCGTTGAATTTCCGCGACATCTCGCGCGCCTCCTGGGCGAGCTTGTGCAGCTCGGCGCGCTCCTCGTCGCTCATGCGATGCCTCTCGGCCATCCGCCGGGCGTCTTCGCGGAGTCGCCCCTTCTCCTCGGAGGACAGACCGCCCTCCTTGCGCAGCTTCTCGATCTGGGCATGGAGCCGCGCCATCTCCTCCTCGGACGGACGGGCCCGCTCGGCGATCTCCCGCGCCCGCTCGTGGAGCCGCTTCATCTCCGGGCTCTGCTCGAGGAGCTTCATCTGCTCGGCCATCTTCTGTTGCAGCTCGCGCATCTGGGGGCCGATCTGGGTTTCGACCCGCTCTGACATCTCCCGCGCCATCTGCTCATAGCGCCGGGCGATCTCCTCCGCCTCCCGGCCCGAGCGCTCGCCGATCTCCTGCGCCCTCTGATCGGACAGGGCAGCCAGCTCATCGAGGCCTTCGAGCTCGTCGAGGTCTTCGAGATCGTCAAGCTCGCCGCCCAGGTCCTCCAGATCCTCCAGGGCATCGAGCTCGGCCAGCTCGGCCGCATCTTCGGCCATATCGGCGGCATCCTCGGCCAGATCCTCCATCTGCTCGGCCAGCGACTCCTCCTCGTCGATCGGACCCTCTTCGTCCTCATCGACTGCCAGCTCTGCCTTGGGGTCCTGGGCCACCTTCTCCAGGGCTGCGCCGGCGGCGTAGACCCCCGGCGCGGCGGCGGCCACGGCGACCAGCAGGACGATCATGCCGGCGACCAGCCAGCCGGGATGGACCCGGCGCTCGGGCGTGCGGCCGTCGTCGAGCAGGCGGCGGATGCGGTGCGCCAGGTGCGACGGCCGGTCCGCCATGCCCGGGGCCGCCAGGGCCTCGACCGGATGGAACGACCAGCCGGCGACTTCGGCCAGGCAGCGGGCGAGCGACAGCGGACGGCCGGTCCGGCCGATCGCCCACTCGTCGCAGAGCAGCTCGGAGATCTCACGCATCCGGCGGTAGGCCACCCAGTTGAGCGGCTGGAAGAAGAAGACGCTCGCCAGGATCCGGCTGAACGCGAGCCAGAACGGATCGCGCCGCACCAGGTGCGCCAGCTCGTGCGCGAGCATCCCTTCCTGCTCCTCCGGCGCCAGCGAGGCCAGGGCCTTCGGCGGCACGCAGACCTCGCGGCGGGTGAGCCCCAGCGCAATGGGGACCGACAGCCGCGACGAGCAGGTCAGGCGCACCGGCGCGTCGAGGCCGGCTTCCCCGACCAGCGAGGCGAACTGCGAGAACATGTTCCCGCCCACCACCTCGGGCCGCGGCCGCAGCCGCCGGCGCAGGAGGAAATGTCCTGCCAGCCAGCGGGCCGAGAGCAACAGCGCGCCCAGGAACCACAGGCCGACGAAGAGCAAGGGGATCGACAAGGGACGGGTCGACGTCACAGGCCCCGCGGGGGCGGCACCGGCAGGAATGCGCAGAGGGGAGGGAGCGCGGAGAGCCCTGACCGGCGCCGCCACCCGCGGTGAGGAGGCCTGAGAAACCGTGGACTTGAATTCAAGAGGAGCGGAGGCGGCGGACATCTCCGATACCGCCGGCGTCGTGAGGCTCCAGCTCCCGGCCAGGGGCTTGAAGCCCGCGGCGAGCTGCAGCGAGGCCGTCGCCAGCGCGGCCACCAGGGCGAATCGCCAGACCGCCTCCTCGACCCTGGGCTGCCGCTTCGCCAGCCGCCGCGAGACGAGCCAGGCGAGCCCCAGGAACAGCGTGCTGTGCAGGGCGTAGGTCAGCAGCCAGGCCGCCGACAATTGGGACAGGGATGTCATGCCGGACATTTCAGCGCTCCTCCTTCTTGGCAGTCTTCTCGGCACCATGGGCCGAGATCAGCTCGCGGAGCTGGTTCAGCTCCCGCCGATCGATTTCGTGCTCGGACAGCAGGTGGTTGACCAGGGCCATGGCGTCGCCCCGGAAGAGCTGCGAGGTCAGGCCGGCCACCATCGACCGCGTCACCTGGTCCTCGCTCACCAGGGGCCGGTAGATGAACTTCCGGCCGTCCGCCCGGTGGTCGACCACCCCCTTCTTTTCCATCTTGACGAGCATGGTGGCGATCGTGGTGAGGGCCAGACCCCGTTCGGGCTCCAGCGCCTCATGCACGTCCGCCACCGTCGCCTCGCCCCGGGCCCAGAGCACCCGCATGATCGCGAGCTGGAGGTCGCCGAGGTTGACTGAGGGTTCCATAAGCTTCGTCTCCTTCCGTTCGACTACCGGGATAGTACTACTCCGGTAGTCGGTCGTCAAGAGGGAAGTACGGAGCGGGGTGGGGGAAGGTTTCAGGGGACCGAAGCACCAACCGGTCCACCTTGTGCGCTGGCGAGGGACTTTCCGGTTTCCCTCTCAGCGCGAGCTCGCGCTTGCCCGCAACCCAAGCCTTCCAGGCCGGCCCAACGGGCCGGGAGACTCCAGCCCAGGGCTAGCCGAAGGCCGATGCCCTGGGTCAACAGGCCCCACGTTCAGGCGGCCTGAAAGGCCGCGAGACCTCTGGCTAAACCGAGCGCTGAGCCGACTCCGGCAGAAATCTCTCTCGCGGGCCTTTCAGGCCGCGGGGTTTGATCACCTCTCTGCCCAGGGCATCGGCCTTCGGCCTCAGATGCTATGCAGGGCGGGGGATGCAAAAGCGGGTCGCCGGTTGTATGTTTCGGGGGAACTTTAGCGGTTAGAAAGGAGAACCCCGATGAACCAGACAACCCGCATTGCAGAGTCTACGCGAACGGAGGCGGTGTTACATATGGCCCTGGAGCTCGGCGCCAGCGAGTGGAAGCTGGGGTTTGGTGTAGAGGCTGGACGGAGGGCAAGTCAGCGGACAGTTGCAGCCGGGTGACCTTGCCGGGCTGATGCTGGAGATCGCGCGGGCCAAACATCGCCTTGGCGTGCCGGAGTCGGCTCGGGTGGTGAGTTGCTACGAGGCCGGACGGGATGGATTCTGGCTCCACCGGTTCCTGCTGTCGGAGGGAGTGGAAAACGTTGTCATGGACTCCTCGAGCATCGAGGTGAATCGGCGGCATCGCCGGGCCAAGACGGATGGGGTGGACGTGGAGAAGTTGCTGTCGTTGTTGATCCGTTACGAGCGCGGGGAGAAGAAGGTGTTCGGGGTAGCGCACGCGCCGACCCCCGAGCAGGAGGACGAGCGTCACCTGGCTCGGGAGCTTGAGTCTCTGAAGCAGGAGCGCACGGCCCACACCAATCGGATCAAGGGCCTGCTGGCCAGCGTGGGGGCTCGGGGGGTGAAAGTCGGCAAGGGCTTTCTGCAGCAGCTGGATCAGGCGAGGCAGTGGAACGGCGAGAGGCTGCTGGCGAGCTTGCGGGAGCGTTTGAGGCGAGAGGGCGAGCGTCTGGCTGTGCTGGAGAGTCAGATTGCCGAGCTCGAGCGGTTTCGCCGGACGGCCAGCGTGGAAGCGACGGAGAAGGTGCAGCGGCTGCAAGAGCTCAAGGGGATCGGAGGCAACAGTGGTTGGCTGTTCGTGGTGGAGTTCTTCGGCTGGCGGCAGTTCCGCAACCGCCGTGAGGTGGCCGGTTTGGCGGGTCTGACGCCGATGCCTTATCAGAGCGGTGACACGGTCAACCACGAACAAGGGATCAGCAAGGCGGGGAATCGTCGGGTCCGGGCGATGGCGATCGAGATCGCTTGGGGCTGGTTGCGCTTCCAACCGCAGAGTCGCCTGAGCTTGTGGTTTCAGGAGCGTTATGGTCCTGGGAGCCGCCGATCTCGGCGGGTGGGGATCGTGGCCCTCGCCCGCAAGCTGCTGATCGCGCTGTGGCGCTATCTGGACTACGGTGTGATTCCTGAGGGTGCTGAGCTGAAGACGAAGTAATCTGGGAGGAAAAAGCTCGGAGAGAAACGACTGGTGGAGCGTGCCCGGCCCAGGGCTTGGTTCGGCTTCCGAACCGTTCTCTCAGATGGGGCCGCTCCGAGAGCTTGCCTGAGTCGCTCGACAGCGCATGCTGCATTTGGTGTCCTGACCCAAAGAGGTCAGCACGGATAGAAGCTGGAAAGGACGACTCCCCAGGTCCCTGCACACTCCGGGCAAGCGCCAGACGGACTGAGAACCAAGAAGCGAGAAAACCGGTGACAGGAGGGGGGGCCAGGAAAGGGAAAACGACGAACCACCACCCCGAGACGCTTGACACCGGTGGCCCACATAGAAGCCCTGGGCTCCGTTCTGCCGGCCCGTTGGGCCGGGTGGTCAGCCAGTTCCACGCCAGCGATGGATGGGGATTCTTTGGGGGCCCGACCGCACTCAACTCTCCTCGTCCGCAGATCCTCAGGTAAGCCGCTCGTCAAGTGGGTTCGTCGTCTCGCGACGCCTACCCCTTTCCGATGCGCCATCGCGCAAAGGTCAGGTGGATGTGTGCCTCGGGTGGAGCACCCCGCTCTGGAGAGCTCCACGCCTCAGCAACCCGTTCTCGCGCAGGATTCGGGGGACTGTTTTCCCGAGGTCCCTGTCTGTGAAAAAGGTCGGCTCAGGCAGCGGTGGGGAGGGCTTCGTACCGGATGGCCTCTTCAACCTCGAACGCCTCGAGATCGTAGTCCTCGGCAATCTCAGAGATCGATTCTCCGGCCTTGAAGCGCTCGGCGATCACTGAGGTCTTGATGGCCTTCCGTTCGACGATGCGGCGCCCAAACGCGATCTTCGGATCGATCGTGAGTAGCCTGGGCGCATGGAGGTCATCGCGGGTCAGGGGGAACATCCGCGACGGTAGACCTGCCCTGTTCCAATCGATCCGTTGCAGGTAGGCTCCCAGGATCTCGGGCATGGCGCCCTGCCCGCCCTTTCCTACATTGATCAGTGAGCTCAGGTGCTGCAGGAAGATGTTGCCCTTCGTCGCACGGAGCTGCTTGCTGAGGAGAATGCGATCGATCCCGAGGGTCTGCCGGGCGTAGTCCAGGGCAGTCGTTGGCCTTCCAAATCTAGCGCCCGGTTTCCGCGAAAATCAGCTAGGATTTCTCTCATGGACGACTCGATTCGCACCGGCGATGCTCGCGTCCCTGCCGGTCAGTATGTGACGGACAAGTGGCCGGTCCTCACCTATGGCTCGACGCCGAGCATCCGGCCCGAGGACTGGGAGCTCCGGGTGTTCGGGCTGGTCGAGGAGGAGGCCGTCTTTCCTTGGGAGCGGTTCCAGGCGCTGCCGCGGGTGGGGATCACGGCCGACTTCCACTGCGTGACCCGGTTCTCGACCCTGGACAATCCCTGGGAGGGGGTGGCGACCCGCGAGGTGCTGCGCCATGTCCGGGTGGACCCCGAAGCATCGCATGTGATGGTGCACTGCTATGGCGGTTACACCACGAACCTGCCTCTGGAGGACTTCCTCTCCGAGCACGCCCTGCTGGCGGACCGGCACAAGGGCATGCCGCTGCCGGTCGACCACGGCGGCCCGGTGCGCCTGGTGGTGCCGCACCTCTATGCCTGGAAGAGCGCCAAATGGGTGAACGGGATCGAGCTGTTGTCCGAGGACCAGCGGGGCTTCTGGGAGGAGAACGGCTATCACACCTACGGCGACCCCTGGGAGGAGGAGCGGTTCAGCCACCAGGAGACCCGCGAGGCCTGGCAGGTCCGCCGCCGCGCCAAGGACCTGGGCCTGATTCCAGGTCAGAGGAACGAATAAAAACGGGTGTCCACCAGCGACGCCACGATCGCCGCCGCGGTCAGCGCCAGGCAGAGGATTGCTCCGGCGATGTCGTTGCCGCGCTCCGGTCTGGCGGGGTCGAGGAGCAGGCCGGCCAGGTAGCCGCCTGCGAAGCCGCCGATGTGGGCCCAGTTGTCCACCCGCGGCATGAGGAAGCCGAAGACGATCATGAACAGGGCGTAGCTCCACGCCTGTGCCCCGACGTGGCGGCTGCCCGTGCGCCGGCCGTAATAAACGAGCGCCCCCAACAGGCCGAGGATGGGCGCCGAGGCTCCCACGGTGATCTGAGCTCCTCCGAGAAAGCCGCCGATGTAGGCACCGGCGGCGCTGCTCAGGAGGAAGCCGATGGCCGACGAGATCGTGTAGACGATGACCATCCGGCTGGGACCGTAGAGCTCGGCGACCTCCGGAGCGAGGAAGCGGATCCAATAGAGGTTGAAGCCGATGTGCAGCAGGCTGCCATGGAGCCAGCCGGCGGAGAGCACCGTCCACCACCGGCCAAGGTCGAAGACCGGGATGGCGCCGCTGGCGCCGAACCGGATCAGCGCCTCGCCGTTGGGGGACCCGAGCGAGAAGAGTCCGCCGCCGGTCTGCATCCCTCCGACCGCGAGCATCGCGATGTAGAGGATGCCGCAGCCGCCCATCACCGTCTCGACGAACCCCATGTCCTTGCCGAGGCGGGCGAGGACGGACGACAGCCCCCACATCCCGGGGTTGCGCCGGCCGCAGTAGAGGCACTGCTCGTCCGCCACCCCGACGAGCTTGCCGCACGAGGGGCAGAGGACGGAGCCGGTGCGCTGGCGGCGGAGCATGGGGGGTACTTTATACCTGCCAGGCCGGCTCGGGCGGCTGCGGATCGCGGCGGTCCGGCTCGCCCTCGGCCGGATTGTCCTCGGGCTCGTCGATCGGCTCGTCGGGGACCGGCCCTTCGGGCTCGTCGACCGGCGGTTCCTGCACAGGCTCGCGGGGGTCGCGCTCTTCCCGGGGGTCGGGCATGCGGCCCTCGGCGCGTCGGATCTCGTGCATGGCGGCTCCTCCTTCGCCCGGTGGTTGTCGCAAGAATCAGGCCGGCAGCCTGATCTTCATCCGGAAGCGGCCGGAGCGGCGTACAATGAAAGATAAATCGAAAACGCTCGACAAAGGAGCGCCAAAGGAGGAAGACATGGCCAGGCCAGCCAAAGCCGCACGAGCCGTCGCCACGGCCCTGGAGCCCGCGAACCATTTCGAGCTCCGCCGCGGCCGCACCCGCATCACCTACACCGTGTCCGACAAAGGCGGCCAGCCGCAGCTCGGCTACGACGACGGCGAAGAGCAGCGGACGTTCCGCGGTGACGAGGTGCGGATCGAAGCGACCGCTCTGGGCAGCCTCGTCACCGTCACCCTGCGCTTCGTGGCGGACGGCCCCACGGACCTGCTGACGGTCATCCTGCCGGAGGTCCTGCTCAAGGACCACAGGGCGGCGCGGTTCCGCACGCCGGTCGTGTTCCACACGGTGGCAGGGAGCCTGGTCGGCCATCCCACCGATCCGGGGCCGGTGCAGACCTATGCGGTGAAGACGTACCGCGGCACCGCCAGCTTCGTGGTTTCTTGAGGCGGGGGAGAGGGGGACGGGAGTCCGCCCCCCTCGATCGACTACCTGCCGGGCTGGAAGGCGACCCGCACGGTGTACCACATCTTGACCCGCACGCCGTCCCTCGTCGTGGCGGGCTGAAAGGTGGCGCGGCGCGCGGCCTCCAGGGCCGACTCGTCGAAGCCGAAGCCGGCCTTGGCACCGATCCGTTCAGCTTCGAGGACGCGCCCCTTCTCGTCGACCAGCACCTTGACGTCGACGCTGGCCGACTTGTTCATCTGCTGGGCGGCCGGGGGGTAGCGCGGCTCGAGCCGGCCCTTGAGCTTCGGCGAGGTGATCCCCGGCTCGCCGGCTGGGACGAGATCGCCGTACTCGACCTGTTTGCGGGTGGGCGCCGCCGAGGGCGGGGCCGAGGCCGCCGGGTTGGAGGCGGCCGGAACGACCGGCTTCTGCTCCTTCTCGACGGTGGGCGCCGGGGCCTGGACCGGCGCCGGTGTGGGGGCCGGAGGATCGACCGGCTTGGCGGCGGTTCGGGTCTCGATAGGAGCCGGGGTGGGCTCGTCGACCTCGGGCGTCGGGACAGTTGGCCGTGACCTCGACTGCTCGTCCAGGCGCTGCTTCTCCTCGAGCTGCTTCTGGAGCTGCTTGAGGCGATCGTCGTACTGCGCCTTGTACTTGTCCTCGAGGGCCTTGCCCTGTTCGGCGATCATGCTCTGGATCTGCGCCTTGATCTCCTCCTGGGTGGGCCCGGCCGGGACGGCAGGCGCCTGCTGCTGCGGGTTGAGCGGCAGGGCCGCGGGCTGCGTCATCGGCACGGCTGCCGGGCCGGCGGCCTGCTGCGCGGCCGGGTCGGCGCCGGTACGACCGTAGAGGAGCCAGGCTCCCACGCCCGCCCCGATCAGGAGCGCCGCGGCCAGGCCGATGAAGAGCGGCATCTTCGAGGACGGCGCCGCCTGGGCGGCGGCGACCCGGGTGCCGGGCAGGGTGGCCTCGCGGATGCCCGTCTTCTCCCGCATGTCGGCGGCCACGGGTGCCGCGGCCGGAGCGGCGACGGCAACCGCCGGCCGGTGCGGCAGCTCCAGCTTCTTCTCGGCCTGGAGCTCCTGGCTCTCCCGCTCGATCTCGTCGCGGAAGAGGTTGTGCATGAAGAAGGCGAGGTTGAAGGTCGTCGGGCTGTAGTGGCCGTCGATCATGAGCTTCGACAGCGTCTTGTGCCAGGTGACCACGTCCGCGATGCGCTGATCGCGCGCCACCAGGCTCTTCTTGAGCAGGGCCACGATGGCGGGCGGCAGGGGCGTCCCCTCGTTGGCCAGGACGGCGCGGTCGATCAGTGCGCCGTAGCCCTCCGCCGGAGCGGCGGGAAGCCGCTCGCCGGTGAGCAGCTCGAAGAGGATGGCGCCGAGGGAGTAGACGTCGTCCGACTTGCCGGGCGCCGCGTTCTCGAAGGCCTCGGGCGCCAGGTAGGGCTGGATGTCCGGGTCGCTCCAGCCCGCCGCGCCGAGGGCGCGCAAGCCCGGGGCGACCTCGAAGCCGAGCAGCCGGGTCTCGCCCTCGTTCGAGATCATGATCAGGTGCGGCGTCACGAACCCGTGCTGGATCCGCTGGTCCTGGACGCGCGATTCGTAGGCTGCGGCCAGGGCGAGGGAGATGCGCTCGGAGATGAGCAGCGCGTGGTCGGTCGGGATCGGCGAGAGCTGCCGGGCGGCCTGCGCGAACAGGGTCGCGAGGTTCTTGCCCGAGATGTAGTCGTACGCGGCGTAGGGGTAGCTGCGGACCCGTCCCAGGTCGACGCCGGTACCGATGTTGGGGCTGCGCAGGGCCTGCTGGATTGCGGCGCGGCCGGACACCTGCTGCCAGAGTTTTTCCCCGTCCATCCCCTTGCCGTTGAAGACGCGCAACAGGACCACTTGCTCGATGCCGTCGGTACCGACTCTTCCGGCGCGGAAGATCTCGCCGAGCGGGTCTTCGGTCAGCTTCTTGAGAAGAAGATACTTCCCAAACTCTTCCGGGATGTTCATAGACGGGCTCCTCCTGGGCCGGCGCGCCGCCTACAGCGACTCCTGACGAGGGTGGGGCGGCGCGTTACTGGTTGCTGCGTACTACGTGCTTGGGGACCTTGATACACTACGAATCGACAACTGTCAATGAAGAGGACACGATTTGCCGCGATCCCGCGGTGACAGAGGGTGAAGGTCCTACTGCCGGCGCGGGGCCGCAGACCCTGCGCGCTCCTGGCGCTCGCGGGCCCGCCGCTCGCGCCAGTAGGTGCGCTGCCAGAGCTGGACGTTGCGGTTGTGCTCCGCCAGCGTGGACGCGAAGACGTGGGTTCCGTCGTTGCGGCTGACGAAATAGAGGTAGGGGATGTCGGAAGGGGCCGCGGCGGCCTCCAGGCTCGCCAGGCCGGGGGAGCAGATCGGCCCCGGCGGCAGCCCCGCATAGCGGTAGGTGTTGTACGGCGAGTCGAGCCGCAGGTCGGAGCGCCGGATGTTGCCGTTCCACAGGCCGAGGCGTTTCATCGCATAGATGACGGTCGGATCTGCGCCGAGGCCGATCCCGCGCTGCAGCCGGTTCGCGTAGACCCCGGCGATCAGCGGGCGCTCCTGGGCGATCCGGGCCTCTTTCTCCACGATGCTTGCCAGGGTAACCACCCGGCGGACGGTCTGGTCCGTCATCAGCGGCCGGACCTGGCGGTCGAAGCGCTCGCGGAAGGTCGAGACCAGCTTCGCCACGACCGTCCGCTCGCCGGTGTGGCGGGCGAAGCTGTAGGTCTCGGGGAAGAGATAGCCCTCCAGGTCGGGGGCCTCCGGATCGAAGTCGGCGATCAGCTCGGGGGAGCGCATGAGGTCGAGGAAGACCTCGCGGCGACCGAGCTTCGCGGCGACCAGGCGGTCGGCCGTCTCTTCGAGCGTCAGCCCCTCGACCAGGGTGACTGAATCGGTGACGACCTCGCCGCGGACCAGCTTGCCCAGCACGTCGGGCAGGCGGGTGGGCCCGCGGAAGCGGTACTCGCCGGCCTTCATGGGCGGATCGCCCAGGAAGTAGACGAGATAGAAGCGTGCCAATTTGGCATCGGCGACGATCCCCTCCCGCTCGAGCAGGGCGAGGATCTGGGTTGCGGCCATGCCGGGCTCGATGGCGACGATCTTCTCGGTCCCCTCGTAGCCCTGGAAGGGGCGCTGCATCTTCCACCACTGCCAGGCTGCCATGCTGGCCGGGATCATGAGCAGGATGGCGAGCACGAGGAGCCCCAGGAGGACCCGCCGTAAGGTCCCCCTCTCCTTGCCCTTCCGCCGTGGTTGCGTCTTGCCTCGTGCCACTGAAATCTCCGCCGCTACTCCGCCGCACTCCTGCGGTCGAGCGCCTCCTGGAGCAGGATCTGGGCCGCCACCGCGTCGAGCCGTCCTGGGCTCCGCCGCGGGTCGATGCCGGCCGCGCGCAGGCGCTCGGCCGCCTCGACGCTGGTCAGCGATTCGTTGACCAGCTCCAGGGGGAGCCCGGTCTGGCGGGCGAGCTTCTCGCCGAAGCGGCGGGCGCGCTCGGCGGCGGGACCTCGCGTCCCGTCGAGGCCGACCGGCTCGCCGAGGACCAGGCGCCCGACTCCCTCGCGCTCCGTGATGCCGGCGATCTCGCGCACCGCCGAGAGGTCGTCGCGGCGCGCGAGCGTGCGCAGCGGCACGGCGATCCTGCCGTCCGGGTCGGAGATCGCCAGCCCGATCCGTTTCTCGCCGAAGTCGATCCCCAGAGAGCGCAAGGCGTCCATACCCCGGCGCATTGTACCGTTGCCGGATGGCAAACCTTCATCCGGCGGCTGGCAGGCGTCTTGCTCTTAAAGGCGCCGGAGGGCGGCGAACGGAGCCGACCCTCCCTTGGTAGAAAAGAATTCCCCCCAAGCAGTCTTCTACGGATTTCGGTCCCACGGATCGAGCCTGCAGGAGGGATGTATGCCTACGATGCGAAGAGTCTTCGAGCTGTTGGAGGAGCTGATCGAAGCGGTCGAGGAGGAGAATCCACTACCCCGGAGGCGGAAGCTCGCCACAGTCAAGGAGAAGGTCATCCGGGAGAGGCTCCACGACGACTCGCAGGCCGCCCGCTGACGAGAGCCTCGCCCGCAGCACACCCAAGACGAAAGGACCCGGCGTACGCCGGGTCCTTTGCGTTCAAGCCGAACCGGAGCGGAGATTACAGGTCGGCCGCCTTGATGCTGGCGACGAGCTGCTGGATGCAGGGCTTCATGACCTTGTCGAACATCCGCTGGTCCTCGACGCCGCCGCCGAAGCCGCCGACGCTGACCTTGACGCTGCTCTCTTCGGCGCGCGCTTCGTCGGCCCAGACGATCTCGCCCGTGCTGGTGTCGATGAGGCGGGAGTTGACCGCCGCCACGAAGCTGCGCTTGCCGGCCGAGAAGCCGGGCAGCTTTCCGATGCCCCGGCCGTGTCCGCCCTTGTCGGTGACGCCGTACTCGGTGACCGAGCCGGTCAGGAGGTAGTTGACGCCCAGGATCTTGCCGATCCGCACGGCCGTGGCGGGATCGAGGTCGCCGGACAGGGTCAGGTTCTTCTCCTGCATCAGGGCGGCGAGCTGCTCGCGCTCGACGACCCGGAACTTGCCGCTCTTGAACAGCTCGGTGACGAACACGTCCTGCATCGCCTCGGCGCCGCCGTGCCACCAGTACTGGTTGTCCGCCTTGTTCTTGAACTCGAGCACCGCGACGCGCGGCTTGTCGGATGCGGCGGCGCCGGCTACCAGGGGGAAGGTGACGGTCAGCAGCAGAGCTGCACACAGAGACAGAGTGATGACGCGCTTCATGGTGAAAACCTCCTGAGTTGTCCTCTCCTGAACGTAGGACTCGTTCGATTCCCCTCGATTCTACTCCGATCCGCCCCCATCTTTCCACGGTTTCTTCTCGTTGCCGCCCTGTTCCCGCTCCTGGGCGTCCACCACGCAGAGGGCCGCCATGTTGACGACGTCGCTCACCTCGAGCCCGTTCTGGAGGACGTGCACCGGCTTGGCCATGCCGAGCAGGATCGGCCCGATGGCCTCGGCGTTGGCCAGCCGCCAGATCAGCTTGTAGGCGATGTTGGCCGACTGCAGCTCGGGGAAAATGAGGATGTTGGCCGGCTCCCGCAGGCGGCTCCAGGGGTAGCTCTCCTTGAGGATGTCCTCGAAGACCGCCGTGTCCGCCTGCATCTCGCCGTCCACCTCGAGGTCCGGATCGAGCCGGCTGACGATCTCCACGGCCTTCCGCACCTTGCGCGCCGCCGGGTGCTTGTTGGACCCGAAGTTGGAGAAGGAGAGCATCGCCACCCGCGGCACCACGCCGAAGCGGCGCGCCAGGGCGACGGTGAGGAGGGCGATCTCGGCCAGCTCCTCCGGCGTCGGATCGATGTTGACCGTGGTGTCGGCGAGGAAGAAGACGCGGTCCGCAAGGACCAGGATGTAGGCGCCGGAGACCCGCCGCACCCCGGGCCGGGTGTCGATGATCTGCAGGGCCGGCCGGATGGTGTCGGGGTAGGACTGGGTGAGCCCCGAGATCAGGCCGTCGGCGTCCCCGGCCTCGACCATCATGCTGCCGAAGTAGTTGCGGGTGCGCATCCGCTTGCGGGCCTCCTCCAGGGTGACCCCGTCGCGGTGCCGTTTTTCATGGAAGCGCCGGGCGTACTCCTCGAACTTGTCCGAGCTCTCATTGTGGAGGATGGTGACCCGCGACTCGGGGAGGTCGAGCTCGCGCAGCCGCGGCGCGATCACCTCGCGCCGGGCGAGGAGGATCGGGTGGGCGATCCCCTCCTCGACCAGGAGCTTGGCCGCGCGCAGGATCTTGTCGTGCTCTCCCTCAGGGAAAACCACCCGCTTGGGATCGCTCCGGGCGCGGTCGAGGACGCCCCGCATGACCTCCAGGCGGCGGGAGATCAGGGTCTCGAGCCGCCGGCGGTAGGCGTCGAAGTCCTGGATCGGCTCGCGCGCCACGCCGCTCTCCATGGCCGCTTTCGCCACCGCCGGCGGCACGCGCAGCAGGACGCGGTAGTCGAACGGCTTGGGGATCAGGTACTCGCGGTCGAAGCGCAGGGAGGTCACGCCGTAGGCCTTGAGCACGCCGTCGGGCACGTCCTCGCGGGCCAGCTCGGCCAGGGCGCGCACGGCCGCCAGCTTCATGGCGTCGTTGATGTCGGTGGCGCGCACGTCGAGGGCGCCGCGGAAGATGAAGGGGAAGCCGAGCACGTTGTTGACCTGGTTCGGGTAGTCGCTGCGGCCGGTGGCGACGATGGCGTCCGGCCGGGCGGCCTTGGCGTCGTCGTAGCCGATCTCGGGATCGGGGTTGGCCATGGCGAAGAGGATCGGGTCGCGCGCCATGGGACGGATCATCTCCGGGGTGACGACGCCGCCGACGGAGAGGCCGATGAAGACGTCTGCGTCCACCAGGGCCTCGGCCAGGGTGCGCAGGTCGGTCTCGACGGCGAACTCCTCCTTGTAGGGGTCCATGGCCTCGGTCCGCCCGCGGTAGATGACGCCCTTGCTGTCGCAGACGAGGAGGTTCTCCGGCCGCGCTCCGAGCATCATGTAGAGCTTGGCGCAGGAGAGGGCCGCCGCGCCGGCGCCGGAGAAGACGATCCGCACCTCGTCGATCTTCTTGCCGGCCAGCTCCAGGGCGTTGAGCAGGGCCGCGCCCGAGATGATCGCCGTGCCGTGCTGGTCGTCGTGGAAGACCGGGATGCTCATCTCCGCCTTGAGACGGCGCTCGATCTCGAAGCACTGGGGGGCGCGGATGTCCTCCAGGTTGATGCCGCCGAAGGTCGGCTCGAGGAGCCTGACGGTGCGGATGAATTCCTCGGTGTCCTCGGTGGCCACCTCGATGTCGAAGACGTCGATGTCGGCGAAGCGCTTGAAGAGGACCGCCTTGCCCTCCATGACCGGTTTGCCGGCCAGGGCACCGATATTGCCCAGGCCGAGGACGGCGGTGCCGTTGCTGATCACGGCAACCAGGTTGCCCTTGGCGGTATAGCGGTAGGCGAGCAGCGGGTCTCTCTCGATCTCCTTGCAGGGGTAGGCGACGCCGGGGCTGTAGGCGAGGGACAGGTCCCACTGAGTGGAGGTCGGCTTGGTGGGCACGACCTGGATCTTCCCCCTGCGTCCGCGGGCGTGGTATTCGAGGGCGTCCTCCGGGCTGACTTTTTTCATGGGGCGCCAGTATAAGCTCGCGCCATGATCGTCGTGCCCGAGGAGCGCCGGCTGCGGCTCGTCACCCAGCCCGACCACGCCTGGTTCTCGGGCGAGCTGATGTCGCTCTGGCGCGCCGAGGGGATGCCGGACCATCCGCGGCGGGCGGAGCTGCTCTTCGCGGTGCGCGAGCACGACAACGGCTGGCGCGAGGCCGACGCCGCGCCGCGCTGCAATCCCGCGAAGGGACGGCCCCACGACTTCCTCACCCTGCCGCGGCCGGACCGGATCGCCATCTGGGAGCGCGGCACGGCCCGCTTCGCCCGGCAGCACCCCTACGCCGCCCTGCTCATCGTCCGCCATGCGATCCACCTCCACCGGGACCGCGGCGGCGAGGAGGAGTGGGCGGAATTCCTCGACCGGATGCGGGAGCGCGAGCAGGAGCTGCGGCAGGCCGCGGACGCCTCCGAGGACGAGACCGCGGCCGACTACCGGCTCCTCGACCGGGCCGACCTGATTTCGCTCGCGGTCTGCAACGCCTGGAGCGAGCGGTTCGAGCGCCACGGCGTGCGCGGCCGGGTGCGCGACGGCACGGTCTTCCTCGACCCCTTCCCGCTGGCCGGCGCGACCACCTTCCGCATCCCCTGCCGGTGGATCCCCGACCGGCCCTGCGAAGGCGACGCCGACCTCGGCGGCGAGCTCGCTGACGCGCGCTGGGAGGAGCTGCGGGTCCGGGTGGCGCCGGGTTAGCGGAGCCCTCACCCCCATCCCCTCTCCCATCCTCACTCCCTTCCCCCGGGAGAGGGGCGCCACCGCCCTTCCCTTTCGATTCCCCCCTCTCCCGGGCGGGTGTGAGTGCGGATGGGAGAGGGGGGCCAGGGGGGTGAGGGCCCGCGCGCGGGGACTTTCCAGACACCCCTCTGAGCTCAGTCCGCCCCGTCCGCGCCCGTCTCGCGCGGCGGGCCGAAGACGATCTGCTCGAACATGCGGCGGTAGAGCGACAGCAGGTCGACGAACACCTGCTTGAAGGCCTGGTCCGTGGACTCGGCGAGCAGCGGGCTCCCCTGGGTGAGGAGCGGCGGCAAATGGAGCCGCTCGCGCGAAGGCACGTTCTCCCGCAGCGTCCCGGCCAGGTCGGCCGCGCGCTGGTCCACCAGGTAGAGGGTGTAGAAGAACTCGAAGTGGCCCACCTCGAGAGCCCGCAACACCTTCTCCAGCGAGTCGAGCTTGGGGAGCTCCTTGCCGTTCTCGTATTTCGAGAGCTGGCTCTTGCCGATCCCCGCCTCGCGGGCGACCCGAGCCTGGCTCTTGCCCCGCAGCTCGCGCAGAAGGCCGAGCGTCCTGCCCAGATTGGCGAACATGCCCATACGGGAAATCTATCCAGACGCCGGTGTCCGGAGCAAGCGTAAATATCTAGAAAAGAAGTACTTAGGGACTGGAATCGTGGCCAGTGCAGAACACTGATAGTCGATTTAGACTACACATAGAGGTGTCTATATCCGGAATGCGCTACGAAAGTGTCGTTCCGCGAATTTTGCGGCGGCCCCGGAAGCAAAACTTCGCGGGCCGGAAGCATGGGGACTGAGGCTGATCTCAGCGTTTGCGGCTGCGGCGCTTGCGGCCGGAGGCGGGCGCGGGCTCCTCGGCGGCCGGGGGAGCGGGCTCCAAGGCCTCGCTCTCCTCCCGGGCCTCCGGCGCCTCTTTCGGCACCACGCGGAACAGGACGACGAAGTCGCCGATCTCGACCGCGCCCTGCGCCACGGGGCGGGGCTGGCGGAAGGTCATGCTCACGAAGGACTCGACCTTACCGAGGACCTCGCGGATCTCTTCGGGCCAGGGCAGGCCGGTCGGTGCGGGAGCGGTCTCGCCAGGCTGGGCTCCGGCCCGGGCGGCCGCCCTCCCCTCGGTCTCCACGAGGTCGTAGCGGCGGAAGAACTCGCGGCGGCTGACGCCCTGCGAGCCCAGGATCTTGGCGAGGGTGGAGAGCGTCGCCTCCTGCCGGGCGTTCTCGATCCGGGAGAGCTGGCCGCGGCCGAGGCCGGCCTCCGCACCGAGCTCTTCCAGAGTCTTGCCGCGCTCTTTCCGGAGGCGGCGCAACGTCTCGCCGACGTAGGCGAACATGTCTCCCATGGGCGCAATCTATCCGGAAGCCGGCGCGATTATCAAGCATAAGTCCTTGGCGCTGAGTGGTTTACGAGAACAACGTCCGTTGCCGGTGACGGCGAGTTCTTTTCTCTTTGTGGAGCTAAATCAAGGACAGATGCGCCGGCCAGAGAGAAAATTTGCTCCTGCCGTGGGTCGAGCACGTGCCGATCGAGGTTCCCCTTTCGGCGTGATCCGGCCGGAATGCCGGCTCCGTAGAGGGAGCTTGGAGGGGCCGTGTTGTCACTCCAGCCATCATGCGCTAACCTCTTTCCCCGATGTTGGGCAAGCAGGAAACGAGCTGCTCTCCGCCGGCGGAGAGCGCAGCGCAATCGTGGCGGGTGCTGATGCCCTCGCCGATCGGTGTCCTGGGGGTCGAGCTGACCGGGACGGCGGTGACACGCGTGCGGATCGAGCCCGCGGAGCCGGACCGCTCCACCTTCGTGCCGCTGTGCCGGATCGAGGGCTCGGACTTCCTCGACGAGGTCTTCGGCCGGCTTTCCGAATATTTCGCCGGCGCGCGCCGCAAGCTCGAGGTGGGCTTCGACCTCGGGCCCTGCGGGGTCAACGGCTTCACGCGCCGGGTCCTCAAGGAGACGGCCAAGATCCCGTACGGCCGGACGCGCACCTACCAGACCATGGCCGAGGCCATCGGCACCCCGGAGGCGGGTCTGCAGGTGGCCGCGGTCCTCCTGGAGAACCCCATCCCCATCCTGATCCCCTGCCACCGGGTGATCGGCGATACCTCCGTCGGCTCCTATGTCGGCGGGGACGAGCGCAAGCGCTGGCTTCTCGAGCTCGAGGGGCGTCAAGAAGCCCCTTCCTGATCCGCCCGGTTCTTACGAAGCCTGCCCGATCGTCTCCGCCCCTTCCGGCCACCCGCCCTGGAGGAAGGCTTCGGCGGCGGCGAAGAGCTCCTTGGGGCGTTCGAGATAGGGGTGGTGGCCGGCGCCCTCGATCGGCAGGAAGCGCGCGCCCGGGATCGCGGCGGCCCACTCGCGCGACGCCTCGACCGGCACCAGGTCGTCCGTCCCCTGGACCACCAGCACCGGCATCTCCAGGGCTCCCAGGCGCGGCCGGAAGTCCCAGTCGGCCATGTTCGGGATGATGTGCTCGAAGTAGAGCGGGATCGCCCGCTGCGGCCATTCGTTGGGGAAGGCGCAGACGTCGTGCACCGGGAAGCGGGACACGGCGGTCAGCTCGCCCATCTGCGCCGGCAGCAGGAAATGGGTGAACCAGGCGCGGCAGAAGGCTGCCGGATCCTCCTGGTCGATCCCTTCGTCGTGGAGCTCGGCGAGGCGCGCGATGCCGGGCGGATGGATCAGCTCCTCCGGCGTGGGTGTCTCCTGCACCCATTCGCCGGGCTGGCACGGCGTGATCGGGCAGACGAGCAGCATCCGCTCGACCCGGCCGGGGTTGTCCGCGGCATAGAGCGCCGTGACGGCGGCATGGTAGGAGGCGCCGAACAGGGTCATCCGGTCGAGGCCGAAATAGCGGCGGATGGCCTCCAGGTCCTCGATGTCGTCCTCCAGGCTGAGCTGCCGGGGATCGGTGACGGCGCTCGAGCGGCCCCGGCTGCGCGGGTCGTAGAGGATCAGGCGGCGGGTCTCGGCCAAAGGCTGCAAGGCTTCCCACAGCCAGTTGGCATTGGGCACCACGACCGTTTCCGCCCCCTCCCCGAGAATGCGGTAGTAGAGGTGGAGGCCCGGCCGGACGAACGCGAATCCCTCACTGCTCTTCATCACGCGCTGACGCCAAAAGGGGCCTCAGCATACTACACGGGCCGGACCCTCACCCCCTGGCCCCCTCTCCCGCCTCTCCCGTGCGTTCCCCCGGCCCCCACCCCGAACGGGAGAGGGGGCGGGGGAGAAGGCTCTGCCGGCGCTTGGATCGGCAACAGCTCCGGCGGCGGCGTCAGGGAATTCGCCAGCAATGCGGGCAGGGGCTCCGCCGGCCCGAGCGGATAATCCAAAACCTTCAGAAACCGGCGCATCGCGTCGCACCCACGGGACCATGCCGCCTCGCGGACCTCGACGCCCAGGAAGTGCGGCAGGAGGTGGTCTCGGATCATCTCCTGCTCGCTCCCGCCGCGCCGCCGCTGAAATGTGATGGCTTCCCGCCACGCCGCAAGGACGAAATTCGCCGGCCCCGCCGCGGGATCGACCAACCGCACCTCGCCGTCGGCGAGCCCGGCTGCCCGGCCGAGCCTGGACCGCAACAGAAAATCCACCGACCGCAGGAGATAGTCCACGACCGGCCGCGGGGTGGCATAGATGCCGTACCTGCGGCGTTCGTCCTGCGAGCTTGCGGCCTCCGCTCTCCAGCCGGGGGTGGCGATGGTCATGCGGGCTCGTCCCCGGTTTCTGTCGGCTCGATCGCTGGACGGCGGCTGCGGACAGGCTTCGGCGCGAGCACCTTGCGAGCCTGCGCCGCGCAACGGGGGCAATCCAACAGATGCAGGACAAGTCCCGCGTCCGGAATCGACAGGGCGCTCCGCATCCCACGCAGCTCTCTCGGCCTGGGGTGCGTCAGCTTCCGCTGCCTGTCCTCATCCTCCACCATTGCGTACACCTCCTGAATGGAACGGGCGCTCGCCCGGTTGCCAGAGCTGGCGCACCAACGCGATGCACACCGGGCAGCCTTTCAGGAGATGAAAGAGCAACCGGCGCCGCTCCGCCCGGCCCAACTCACCGCGGCACAGCCGGTCCAGCTTCCGCTCGCCGAGGTGGGCACGCTTCACGGTTTCGGCTCGCATCGCCCGGGACGATAGAGGCCCGAGCGGCCGTCCGCGCCATGCGCCAGGTCGCCGTTCAAGGAGCTTGGCCGCGCCGGTTGAGTTTCGGATACACTGAAAACCCGCGAGCGGAATTTCGCCTTTCCATGTCCCGCCCGGGCCATTACGTGCACTTCTTCTTTATGTAAGGCCCATCAGGAGGGGCTGATGACAGAACCGACAGACGAAGGCGCCCGGCGAACGGCTTGAAGAGAGGAGAGATTTTTGGGTAGTATTCAAGAAACTTTGAGGGAGATGACCGGGATGAGTCGGAAACCAACTATTCCTCTTGTGCCTCAGGCGAGACCAAAGGCGGCGCTGCATGTCCAAGCGGCTCTGTCTGCCACAGCGCAGCCAAAAAGACTCTCCCCCGTCGTCGCTATCCCCGGGGTTCGGCCCAGTCCGCCAATCCACTCAGCAGCACAGACCAAGCCGTTACTCGCACGACCGCTAGCCCCGCACGTACAGCAGGCAGTGGCGGCGGTGCAGGCCAAATTTGCACCACAGAGAAACCCTGTCTTGTGTCATCGCCATGTGCCAATCGCTAGCACCATCCAACGGGCAAACGAAAAATTTCTGAATTACCAGCCTGAAGACTTCGAAGACTTCGAGCAGCACTATGTAGATGCGGACTATGACGAGGAAGACAGGCAGGTAGCCGAGCAAAATGCGATGAAAGTTTTTGGAGTATCCTGGGACCAGGTCGACGAAAACACATTGATAAAAAAGGAGAAGGAGTTGCTGGGCAGGGCCAAGGCGGCAGAAGAGGGTGATGTCGGCAAGATCAACGCCGAGCTTAGAGTTCTCAATATCTCTATTTTTTTCAAAGTGGGCGACCGTGCCAGACAGAAAAAACACTACACCCAGACCGACCGAATCAATCAGGCGCTAGCCCAAGAGTAAAGTGCCGGCCTTCAGTCGGAGCCTGCCACCGTACAGCCCTGATCTACTACCCCTGAGAATCCTCGTGCGGCGCGCAGATTTCGTCTCCACCCGGCCCAACGGGCCGGCAGAACGGAGCCCAGGGCTTCTATGTGGGCCACCGGTGTCAAGCGTCTCGGGGTGGTGGTTCGTCGTTTTCCCTTTCCTGGCCCCCCCTCCTGTCACCGGTTTTCTCGCTTCTTGGTTCTCAGTCCGTCTGGCGCTTGCCCGGAGTGTGCAGGGACCTGGGGAGTCGTCCTTTCCAGCTTCTATCCGTGCTGACCTCTTTGGGTCAGGACACCAAATGCAGCATGCGCTGTCGAGCGACTCAGGCAAGCTCTCGGAGCGGCCCCATCTGAGAGAACGGTTCGGAAGCCGAACCAAGCCCTGGGCCGGGCACGCTCCACCAGTCGTTTCTCTCCGAGCTTTTTCCTCCCAGATTACTTCGTCTTCAGCTCAGCACCCTCAGGAATCACACCGTAGTCCAGATAGCGCCACAGCGCGATCAGCAGCTTGCGGGCGAGGGCCACGATCCCCACCCGCCGAGATCGGCGGCTCCCAGGACCATAACGCTCCTGAAACCACAAGCTCAGGCGACTCTGCGGTTGGAAGCGCAACCAGCCCCAAGCGATCTCGATCGCCATCGCCCGGACCCGACGATTCCCCGCCTTGCTGATCCCTTGTTCGTGGTTGACCGTGTCACCGCTCTGATAAGGCATCGGCGTCAGACCCGCCAAACCGGCCACCTCACGGCGGTTGCGGAACTGCCGCCAGCCGAAGAACTCCACCACGAACAGCCAACCACTGTTGCCTCCGATCCCCTTGAGCTCTTGCAGCCGCTGCACCTTCTCCGTCGCTTCCACGCTGGCCGTCCGGCGAAACCGCTCGAGCTCGGCAATCTGACTCTCCAGCACAGCCAGACGCTCGCCCTCTCGCCTCAAACGCTCCCGCAAGCTCGCCAGCAGCCTCTCGCCGTTCCACTGCCTCGCCTGATCCAGCTGCTGCAGAAAGCCCTTGCCGACTTTCACCCCCCGAGCCCCCACGCTGGCCAGCAGGCCCTTGATCCGATTGGTGTGGGCCGTGCGCTCCTGCTTCAGAGACTCAAGCTCCCGAGCCAGGTGACGCTCGTCCTCCTGCTCGGGGGTCGGCGCGTGCGCTACCCCGAACACCTTCTTCTCCCCGCGCTCGTAACGGATCAACAACGACAGCAACTTCTCCACGTCCACCCCATCCGTCTTGGCCCGGCGATGCCGCCGATTCACCTCGATGCTCGAGGAGTCCATGACAACGTTTTCCACTCCCTCCGACAGCAGGAACCGGTGGAGCCAGAATCCATCCCGTCCGGCCTCGTAGCAACTCACCACCCGAGCCGACTCCGGCACGCCAAGGCGATGTTTGGCCCGCGCGATCTCCAGCATCAGCCCGGCAAGGTCCCCGGCTGCAACTGTCCGCTGACTTGCCCTCCGTCCAGCCTCTACACCAAACCCCAGCTTCCACTCGCTGGCGCCGAGCTCCAGGGCCATATGTAACACCGCCTCCGTTCGCGTAGACTCTGCAATGCGGGTTGTCTGGTTCATCGGGGTTCTCCTTTCTAACCGCTAAAGTTCCCCCGAAACATACAACCGGCGACCCGCTTTTGCATCCCCCGCCCTGCATAGCATCTGAGGCCGAAGGCCGATGCCCTGGGTAGAAAGGTAGCCCACCGATGCGGCCTGAAAGGCCGCAAGAGATAGGTTCTCGCGGCCTTTCAGGCCGCATGGCTGTGGGGCCCTGTTGACCCAGGGCATCGGCCTGCGGCCTCAGCCCGGGCTCGGCTCTCGCGACCCCTTGGGTCGCAAAGACGCATGCCGGCAAGCCTGACTGAGTTTCTCTTTCTGATAGCTGTGTAATTTCCGAGACGTCTGATTAGGCTGCGCCGAGTGGAAGGTGCTGCAACAACTCTTTCAGACTTCGCTGATGATCTGCTGGCGCCGCTCGCGGAACTCCCCTTCTGTCACTAGTCCTTGCTCACGTAGCGCTGCAAGACGCCTAAGCCGCTCTTCGACACTGGAGGGTGCGCTCGCGCCGGCCGCAGCGGCGCAGGCGGCTTGGATATCGTTGCTTAGGGCCATCTCGTCGAAGAGAGTTACACCGTCGCTACCGGCCAAGTGACGCGTCCAAGACGCATACAGCCTCCCGAGCTCAAGGGGGCCCTCTGCCGCCGATCAGGGTCAGCAGGCAATCGCTTGAGTTGCTCCAGCGCCGCTCGGTATGCCTCGCGCGCAAGCGCAAGGTTGTGCCGCTTCTCCGCTTGGTCGCGGTTGAGCCTTTCGCGCGCTTGTGCGGCCTTTTCTTCGTCGGCCAGTTGGGAGATGCACGAGGGGCAGTAGACCCGATCAAGGATCTTGCCGCCGAACAGAATCATCGCACCACAACGGGTGCACTTGTTGAACGCCATAGTCGCCTCAAACTTGCGTTGGGCTGTTGATGTCGATTGCGTGGCGGCTGTTGCGCCGGCAGTACGTATGGGAGCTCACCGCGCGACGTCAGCCGTCCTGTGCAGCGCATTGTTAGGCGATCGCCTACTCATGTACCCTTGCCGCCCAGTCACGTCAGGGCGACGCGGCTTCTCTGAACCAAGCACTGATCTGCTCAAGCTCCGCCGAATATTGTCGAAGAGGCTCTGGGTTGCTAGAAATAAGGGCTTCACGGACATTGGCAATAACGTTGCGGCTCTTGGTCGCGATCTCAACGATCTTTCGCGCCGTCGCAGCTGTTGAAACTACTGGACCGCTGTCGGCCACGGCACCGACAACAGGTAGAGCACGCACGACAGGACGCAGCTTATCGAATGCCTCCGTGACTCGCTCGGCGTTCTCGACAGCAAGTTCCTGTACAGAGTCGAGCACGGTCGTTAAGTCAATCGCGGTTCTCTGCACTGCGTCAATGAATTCGCGGTTTTCTGCGATGCGCTGCTGAACTCGAAAAAGAGGCATCACATCCCTGAGCAGAAAGAGCACGCCGGTTGCTAGAACTAGAAGCACCCCGACTGCGAAAAGAACCTTGCCACGCCAGTCAGTCGTGTCGGACAAGAAGACGGTCAGCATCATAAGGACCCCGACGCCAAGGAATGCCAATGCAAACCCGCCCACTCTGTAGGCCTTCTGGATCGGGCCGAAGATCGCGTCCGAGAGGCTGGCGACGACATCAGGCGATGAGCGAGTAGAGATGGGCACTGCAGCCATGTTTCTTGTCCCTCTTTAGTTGTTCGTCGCCCAGTCGCGGTAGGGACGCCGAAGCGCCCCCCGCACAGATCCCGGCGTGCGGTTTTTCCGCACCGGGCTCTTCGGTTACCCTCGCTTCCGCACTCAGCAACTCAGACAAGAACCATCTGCCGATGCCGACTCTCCGCGATCCAGGGTTCCTCCAGTGGAAATCGCTTCAGCAGGGCGCTGAACTTCACCCAGCTCATCCGGCTCTTTTGACTCCGCCTCCCCAACCACTTCATCAGCAGCCGTTTCGCTTGATTGAAGTATGAGCATAGGCTTGCGTAGTTGCCGATCACCCCGTAGTAATTATAGTGCCCACGAAGCCTCGCGTTCAACGCCCCCACCAACTGGCGTACCGGCAGGTGCCGCTCGGCCTTGATCCACTCGGTCACCCTGGTCAACGACGCCCGAAGCCGCTTGCGCGATGTCCGGCACGTCACCCGGGCCACTCCCTTGTGGTCCTTCACCCAGCGGAACTCGAACCCGAGGAAGTCGAACCTCTCCGAGCTCTTGCCCAGTTGGAACCGGCTGAACCGCACCATCCGGCTCTTCTCCGCCGAAAGCTCCAACCCGTACTTCGCCAGCCGTTTCGGCAGGACCCGGAAGAACCGCTCGGCCTCCTCATGCCACTGGAAGGCGAACACCACATCGTCCGCAAACCGGCACATGAAGGCCCGCGCTTTACACCGGGGCTTCACCACCTCCGTGAACCAAAGGTCCAGAACGTAGTGAAGGTAGATATTGGCAAGCACGGGTGATATCCCACTACCTTGCGGACAGCCCGTGTCCGGGTGGATCACCTTCCCACCCTCTTCCAATACTCCCGCCTTGAGCCATTTCCAGATCAGCCGCAGGAACGGCCGATCGTTGATTCTCAGCTCGAGCATCTCCATGAGCTTCTCATGGTCGATCCGGTCGAAGAACCCCTTGATGTCAATCTCCACAACGTAACCGTAGCAACCAAACTGAAGCTCCTGTTTCAGCGTCCGCACTGCTTCCCGCGCATTACGGCCGAGCCTGTATGCCCAACTGCACGGCAGAAAGATCGGCTCGTAGATGGCATTGAGAATGCGGGAGACTGCGATCTGGAGCAGCTTGTCCTCCACCGCCGGGATCCCCAGTGGCCGAGTCGCTGTACTCCCTTCCTTCGGAATGTGACGTCGCCGGACCAGCTTCGCCCGGTAACTACCCCGCTTCACACGCTCCCAAAGGTCTCTTACGTTTCCCGCCAGATCCTTCGCGTAAGCCCGGGCCGAAACCCGATCCACGCCGCTGGCAGCTTTCTTGTTGACTCGCTCCCAGCAGGACAGAAGGAACGTCATGGTCAGCAGACCAAAGAGATTGCCGAAACGGTGGTTCTTGTCAGAGCTTGCCTTGTTCGCTATTCCCCGCAGGGAGGTTGGCATGAGTTGTCCAGCCTGTCGCATCTGGGTCATGTTTCCTTTGCGGGCTACGGGTTCCCGTCAGCTCCTTCCCCATGTGAACGGCTCTCCCGTTCTCGGAGTACTATGGGCTGATCCGACTCCCCAATGATCTTCAGTCTCCCTTGCCTTTTCGGTTCAGGTCGCCTACCTGTCATCTCTCGTCGATCCTCCGTTTAGGCGCCAGGCATTCTCTCTGGGTCCGGGTTTCCCCTTCTGTGCCTAGCCAGCCTCGCGCCTTGCAGATTGCCTCTCTAAGAGTGCAGGAATCAATGGGGTCTCCCAAGTTCTTCGACGCTCCTCTCCATGCATGCCATGTCCTGATGACCCCGGCAGGCTTCCAGAATCTCACCAAAGCGATTCCTTCGCGTGGGCTTCTCGCAAACGTAAACGATCGCCGCCTGCATCTGTAATCGGCGCTTTCGGGGCTGTACCAGACCTGGGGGAGGTGCGGTCTCCCTTACGGCCTACATGGTTCCCTGTGTACGCTCCAGACCTCTTGTTCGGTTCGTCGACGTCGACTCTCCTCCGCCAGATCTGCAACACTCGGTACGGGTGGTTGGTTAGACCTTACCCGGCAGGGACTTACACCCTGCAAGAAGCGCCAAGCTTGTCTTGGCGCACACGAGGATGCCGATGAGCGGCGGCTCAGCCGTCCGCTCGATCGGCCGGGTTGGCCGCCTCCCCCTTGGCTTGCCAGCTCGCGCGCCGGGTTGGCCGCCGAGTGCTCTTTCTGTCACCGGGGAGTGTAAACAGACCTTCCCCACCAGATTTTAAACTACCCGAATCACGGCTACAGTCAATGAGGCAAGGGTCGGTGTCAATTTCTCCCGTATCAAAGTTGAAAGGGTTGTTCGGCCGGCCAGGTCCTCTGTAGTGTCGAGCCAAGAAGCGTTGAAGCTTCAAGATGTCATCGTCCTTCACGCGCTTACAACCTTGGCTCCGGATGGCGAGATGCCCGAGAGCTGTCGGAAGCTTCGGTGCATCCTGGCCAAAGTAGTAGAAATGGCGTGATAGAAGCACCGGAGCTTCTGGAGTAGTGCCCCATTTGTGCAGGTATCTTGTTTCGGCTGGATACTGCCGAGAAAACTCCTCAAACGTAGGGGTCGAGTCGACCTCCATTGCATAGATCAATGCGCCAGGTTTTCCCGTTCCGTTTCCACCAAGACCGATCACCCAACTCCCTTTCTCAGCCCATTGCTCCACGGTCGTATTCTTGCAGCCACACAGGAAGCAGATCCTGCCTGCCAAGCGGGGAGCATAACCCGTGTCGTGGTCAATTCTGTAGATATAGTGCCTCGGCATCCTAGTTCCTTCGGCGTCCAACCTCTGCCTCACAGATTCGACGGCACCCCGCGCGCTGGCGTATGCGACACAACCTGCCGGTTGACTCCATGGCCGGCCGAAGGGTTTTGAGCGCGCAAGATTCTTAGCCTCCTTGATTTAGCTGACCTTACATCTTTTCCGTATCCGCGTCAAGACCATAGGCTTGTGTGAATAGGCATTCTGGCCGGGCTGGTGCCTTGAGAGTCGCAATTACGTCGTGATGACGAGCGAAGGCGTCTCGCGAGGTGGGACTTGGCCCTATAGGCACTTGGCGTTTCAGGCAGACCAAAAATTCTTCTGCGTCAGAGAGGGCAGACCGTGGCCGGTGCAGGGACTCGATCTACGTCACGGAATCGGGTATGAAGGCATTTTAGGACGCGGCTCAAGTCTTGCCCTTGAGCTCGCGCGGTTCGTCTGAAGTCCCTCGCGACAGGGCTGTATAAGACGCCGGCCGCTCGAAGAGCGGCACTGCCTCCGCCCGTCGTCACGTCGCGTGCACTTCGAGCGACGTCGTCCGCGCGGCAGGCCTCATGGACCGCGGTCCCTCAGGTGAGGACTGGATAAAGGGTCACGCGGACCGCGGTCCTTCAAGCATTGACTGTAGGAAACGGCACGCGGACCCGGGGTCCTCAAGCATTGACTACAGGAAACGGGGCGCGGACCCGGGGCCTTGAAGCATTGACTACAGGAAACGCCACGCGGACCCGGGGCCCTGTAGCATGGACTAAAGGAAACGGCACGCGGACCCGGGGCCTTCAAGCATTGACTGTAGGAAACGGGCCACGGACCCGGGTGCCTCAAGCATTGACTAAAGGAAACGGCACGTTGACTGCGGTCCATGGCACATGAAGTGCGGTCCCTGACGCATGATCCATGGACCGTGGCACGTTGTCCCGGGTCCATGAGCAGAGCTTCGATCTCGGTGGAATCTGCTTGGCAGTCAACGACTTGGCGTGTGCAGTCCCTGGCGGCACAGCTCGGCCGTAGATGACAACAGGTTCACTCGCGCAGCCTCGATTCCGACTACGGCGACTTCGCGGCGGGCTCCACGAGGAGCGAGCCTCTCCCTGTCTGAAAGGGAGGCCGCGAGTCCGCTCCGGCTTGGATTCTGGGACGTTTCCCGCCGCCCAGATCCTTCGCTACGCTCAGGATGACACGACGGACCCGGAGTACCTGCCGGTCGATCTTGTTCGCTGTGAGCCGTTTGACTGGGGTCGTCCCTCACAAGGAGGCGGATCAGAATGTTCGTATCGAGGGCGATCACCGCCGAGCGACCTCCTTGAACCGCTCAGCAGCTCGCCGTTTGACCGCCTCATTCATCTCTTCCACTGTGACCGGCCGTTCTCCAGCGAGATGGTGAAGAAGGCCGGGCAGTCTCCCGAGAGGACTCCGGGCCTCCGGCCGAACCAGAAGGTTGCCCTGATCGTCGAATCGGAAGACCAGACGGTCGCCTTCCTTCAAGCCGAGGCGCTCGCGGACTTCCTTTGGGATCGTGACTTGTCCTTTCGAGGTCAGAGTGCTCGCCGACATGTGATCCTCCTTACGAATATCAGTGTACACCCCTTCTGGGTAAGGAGATACCTTCTACGACCAGAGTAAGCGCCCCGAATCGAGATCCGGTGACGCCAGTGGTGCAATCGCCGGTCGATGCGATAGTGTAAGCCCGAAAGGTAATCCTATGTCATCGGTGATCGCCAACGTCGTCGAAATCGAATCCGTCCATCCCCACCCCAATGCCGACCGCCTCTTCCTCGCCCGCATCAAGGGTTGGCAGGCGGTGATCCGCAAGCGCGAGGACGGCTCGCCCGAGTTCGCGCCCGGCGAGCGGGTGGTCTTCATCCCGCCGGACAGCACCCTGCCGCGGGAGATGGCCGAGCGCATCGGCGTGGTGAGCTACCTCTCCGAGCGCACCAACGTCGAGGGCCAGCGCGACCTCGTCGTCCGCCAGGTGCGCCTGCGCGGCGAGCCCTCCTTCGGGCTGGTGGTGCGGCCCGACGATCCGAGCTGGCCGGTGGGGACCGACGTGCGCGAGCACTACGGGATCGGCAAGTTCCGGCCGCCGGTGAAGTTCTCGGCCGGCGATTCCGAGCCCAACCATCCGCTCTTCCAGCGGTACACCGATATCGAGAACCTGCGCAACTTCCCCGAAGTCCTCGCGCCCGGTGAAGAGGTCGCGGTGACCGAGAAGATCCACGGCACCAATGCCCGCATCGGCTGGGTCGAGGGCGAGCTTCTCGCCGGCTCGCACGGGCTGCAGCGCAAGCGTCCGGCGCCCGAGGAGATCGGCACAAATACCTATTGGTTCCCCTCCACCCTGGAGCCGGTACGCAGCCTGCTCGACGAGCTCAAGCAGCAGCATCCGGTGGCGATCGTCTACGGCGAGATCTACGGCAGCCGCGTGCAAAGCCTGCACTACGGCAAGCGCGACGGGCTCGGCTTCGCCGCCTTCGACGTCCTCGTGGGCGAGCACTTCCTCGACTATGACGACTTCGCCGCGCTCTGCGAGCACCACGGCGTCGCCACCGTTCCGCTTCTCGAGCGCGGACCGTTCTCGCTCGAACGGATCGCCGAGCTGAGCCGCGGCCAGACCACCCTACCCGACCAGCACATCCGCGAAGGGGTGGTGGTCCGGCCGGTCAAGGAACGGTTCGATCCCAAGATCGGCCGCGCGATCCTCAAATACCTGAGCGATGATTATCTGCTCAACGAAAAGCTGACCGCCGCCGACGCCACGGATCTTTGACGGCAGCGGCTACGGGCGAGCCAATTCGGCCAGCATTTTCTGGAGATCCGCTTTGGGGAGAATCCTGCCGGACTCTGCCGCACCGTCGCCGGAAGTCATTTGCGGCCTGAGCCCAAGCTGCCAGCGCGAAGAAGTTTCTGGATTTCTGTGTGGTTGCCCAAGAAAAAGACGAAGAGGTCTTCGGATCGGTTTTCAAACAGGAAACGCAAAGCCAAGTTGTCCCGACACTCGAAAAGACGGTCGCCGAGCTTGCGGATGCCAATCCCGCTGTGGCTATGAGGTTGACCGAAAGTGTCCGCCAATTCAACGAGGGCCAGCAAGCATTCGACACGGTCCCTTTTTTCGAGCTTTTTTAGCCGTTTCAGTACGTTTGGATCGAGAGAGAGGAGCTTCTTCAAACAAGTCCTCTCAGCTCGTTCGCTGTGACCGTCAAGAGCTTCCCTGAGCGCCTGAGCCGGCGATAGCGATTGTCCACGGCTTCCTGCAAGGCGGCGACCTGCTCTGGAGTCGCATCGTACTCACGCTGCGCAAAGTCTGTAGATTCCACTTCCACTTTGCGGAGGGCGATGATGTCAGCCCCCAAGATGATGCCAACGTCATCACCGCTGGCGGCAGCCGCCAGCCAGCGCCCCAGGTTCTTCTTGGCCTCGGTGATGGTGAGAGTCTTCATAGAGATCTTATATACAGTCTCTCCAGGATCCGGTCAACCCTGGAGCCAGGGCTCAGTGAGCTGGCACCGGTTCCTGGTGATCCTGTCTCCCGCTTCCGTCGAATCGATGTGGGTTCGGAAGGTGTTGCATGGCGATAGGATGAGCCCGAGGTGTTCATGGACCCGGTGACCTTGGAAGTCCTCATCGAGCGGAAACACCCCGACATGGCGGCGTTCGTCGTCGTGCCGGCGTCGGCGGTGGCTGCCTGGAGCCTCTCGGCAACGACGACCGTCGAGGGAACCCTCGATGGCATCCCTCTCGGACGCCGATCGCTTCATCGGTGGGACGACGATCGCTGGTTCGTCGAGCTCCGGAAAGAGACGCTCGGGGCGGTTGGCAAAGCGCCTGGTGAGCGGGCTACGCTCGCGATCTCGATCGCATCCCCGGAGCTCCCCGCTCAGCTCCAGGCGCTGATCGACAGCGTGCCTGAGGCCCGCGCCCGCTGGGAGGCCCACACCCGCGCGCAGCAGCGTATGCTGCGGGAAGAGATCCTCGCAGCGAAGTCGCCCGCTGCGCGCGAACGCCGCGCGCGCCATGCCTTGCTTCCTCCCGAGCGCCCGCGTCCGCCGCGAGTGGCCGGGTTGGGGCCGTCGTGGCAGCGCGTCGTGTTGCGGATCCTCGGCCGGCGCCTGCCGGGCACCACCTGCGGCCCCTACCGTGACATTCGTGTGGCCCTGGCGCAAAAGGTCGGGTGCGATTCGCAGGACACCATCCCCGCGGACCTGCGGGAGGCGACATGGGAGACGCACATCGAGGTCTGCGAAAAGAATGGCGTGCCCGCCTTCCGCGGCCCGGCCGTCAACGGCCCTCCCGGTGAACGCTTCGTCTATCTCACGTGGACGGGACGTAAGGGTGCAGGTCCCCAGGCGATGTTTCGCCGGGCGAAGCTTCGCCTCGATGCCGTTCCGTCCGAAGTGCTCGCAAAGGCGCTCCAGTCGGGTTTGCTGGTCGGAGAGCTCGAGCTTCACCGCCCCCGATGGAATGCCGGTCTGCGCCTCGGTGCGCCCGCCGGCCATCCAGTGGTCGGCCTGATCTACTACATCCGAGAATCCTCGTGTGGCGCGCGCAAATTTCTTCTCCACCCGGCCCAACGGGCCGGGACAACGGAGGGCAGAGAGGCGATCAACCCCCGCGGCCTGAAAGCCCAATCGCCGGCAGTGGTGGTCGTTGTTGTCCCGTAGAGTCCCGTAGAGACGCCCCAGTCCGTGACCACGGACCTTACCGGGCGCAAACAGTCGGGGCGTCTCTCCACAGCAGCCCCATTTACCACGAACGGTTGGTCTTGCCACCTGACAACCCGCCGGCTATCCATCCGCCCCTGGTGGCGATCGTCGGCACTGGTGGTGGTTGGTGCCGCGGAGACGCCCCGACGGCGGTGCACGCCGATTGGTTTGTGGTTGCGGACTGGGGCGTCTCTACTGCCGCGGGGTCCGTTTGCCACAAACGGTCGGTCCTGCCGCGGGACAGCCCCGCACCAGTCCTAGGACGCCCTTATACCCGATTCCGGCCCGCATATCCTTTGTTGCACCTGCGTGGGGCATGCTTCGCCGGGGTATAGGTCTTCCACTGGTGAGTCAAATATCAATACTGCGTAGTGTCAGCTCCACCTGAGGAGCTTCCTTCGCTCATCCAGGAGGACGCCTTTGCGAGTTGCGAGGTACCTGCCTGGTGAGAATGCATATCCAGCGACCTCGCGGTCTTGACGTGGATACGTATACGACGTAAGATCTAGTACACCTGAGACTTGGCACCCTCATGCCCGAGAGAAGCAGAAGAGCTGACTGGCTGATTTGAAGGATAGGCCGGCGCAACAGGGTGCCGGTGAATCTTTAAGGTAGAGGGTATCTGTTTACCGTCAGCGGCACTTTTGGGGAAGGTTTTCCCTGGACACACGTCCGCGCTGGCCAGGCGACCTGACGAGGGCGAGCGGCTACCGACCTGGAGCCACGGATAACTCGTGGCGAGAACTGTTACGGTGGCTGTGACGCAGGAAGTATTGCCTCAAGCTTCGGTAGCTGGGGGCTGCGCAGAAGCTGGGGCAAGATCTCGAGTGTCCCGACTTGGTGTTGCTGAAATGTGCGCAGGGCACTCATCAAGACCGCTTGCGCCTGGGACCCCTCGGCCGTCCGATTTCCCCCAGATGTCTTGCGGTTGATGACCGCCGGGCGAATCCCTTGTTCGGCCGGCCAATTGGTCGCCTCCACATCCGTGCGTTCCAGGAAGACAAACAGCTGCTCCTGGTGACGTATCAAATGCTGAGCCAGACGCTGGTTGTCGGGGTTCGTGAACTGCCCCGACAGACGCCTTTCCATCTGGAAGCTCCAAGTCCTGCTTGACCTTCTCCAGCGCCTCGCCGCTGAGCTTGCCCGCGTCCCGCTGATCTCGCGCCTCCAAGGCGGCCTGCAGGATCTCTTTCACCGCCCGAGGAAAGCGCACCGCACCCCCTGTCGCCTTCTCCAGCAGCTCCTCGCAACGGCGCAACAGATGCGCCAGACAGGTCTGATGAGTCGCTTCTTCAAATGGTATCTGTTTACCGTCAGCGGCACTTTTGGGGAAGGTTTTCCCTGGACACACGTCCGCGCTGGCCAGGCGACCTGACGAGGGCGAGCGGCTACCGACCTGGAGCCACGGATAACTCGTGGCGAGAACTGTTACGGTGGCTGTGACGCAGGAAGTATTGCCTCAAGCTTCGGTAGCTGGGGGCTGCGCAGAAGCTGGGGCAAGATCTCGAGTGTCCCGACTTGGTGTTGCTGAAATGTGCGCAGGGCACTCATCAAGACCGCTTGCGCCTGGGACCCCTCGGCCGTCCGATTTCCCCCAGATGTCTTGCGGTTGATGACCGCCGGGCGAATCCCTTGTTCGGCCGGCCAATTGGTCGCCTCCACATCCGTGCGTTCCAGGAAGACAAACAGCTGCTCCTGGTGACGTATCAAATGCTGAGCCAGACGCTGGTTGTCGGGGTTCGTGAACTGCCCCGACAGACGCCTTTCCATCTGGAGCCTCCAAGTCCTGCTTGACCTTCTCCAGCGCCTCGCCGCTGAGCTTGCCCGCGTCCCGCTGATCTCGCGCCTCCAAGGCGGCCTGCAGGATCTCTTTCACCGCCCGAGGAAAGCGCACCGCACCCCCTGTCGCCTTCTCCAGCAGCTCCTCGCAACGGCGCAACAGATGCGCCAGACAGGTCTGATGAGTCGCTTCTTCAAATTTCTGATAGGGAGCCCAACCATCAGCCACCAGCACGCCGACAAAGCCCTCCCCCAGGACCTCAGAGGCCTCGGCATAGCCACGACCCGGCTGGATGCTGTAGACCGTCTCGCTGCGATTGGTGAACACCCACAACCACACGCTATAGCCCCCCTCCCGCCAGCCCGTCTCGTCCGGGTACACCACAGGAGAGCTCCGGATCTTCGCCTTCAGCTCCTCGTACAAGGGCTCCAGCTTCTTACTCATGCGAAGCAGCGCGCGGCACAGGGCCGAGCGCGACACAGACAGTCCAGCCAGCTCCTTCAGCAACGCGGCGATCTTGCCGTAGCTCAAGCCTCCGACCTTGTTGAGCCAGGCGGCGAGCCCCAACACGTTTGGACCGAGTTGCACGTTGCCGACCCGGAACGCCTGGGAAGTCTGGCGCGGGTGACGCCCCACAGCTTCCCGGCCACATGCCGAGCACTTCCCATAATGGAGGATGAACTCCGTCGTCACCGGCCGAATCGGCGGCAGATCGGTCTGATACTGGCGAGCTTCGCCCTGCGGAATGACCTGACCCCCACAGTGCTCACAATACAGCGGGCACTCCACCACGATGGTTTCGTCGACGTGATCGGGCACAGCTCGAGTCGCTTGCTGACCATATTGATCCCCGGCTTTGCGCCCTGGAGACTTGGGATCCTCGCTCGGATCTCCCTTCGAGAAGGGGGCAGCCTGGCGTTTGCCCCGGCGCCGTAGCTCCTCGACAAGTTTCTCCAGATCGACGATTCGGCGCTTCAGGTGCGCAATCTGGCGCTCCTGCTCCTCCACCCGCTGGCGAAGCTCACCGTTGTCTTGGCGAAGCTCAGAGTTCTCTTGAAGGAGTTCCTCGTAAGTCGGCATGCCTGAAAGACATTAGACCATGCCGAGAAGAGAACTTCAAGCCCTTGCGGACGTGCCACCGCTCGGGGAAGGCGGCACTAGGGCGGTAAACAGATACGGTAGAGGTTAGCCATCAATAGGGGAACTCTTTGGAACCGGCTCTGAGCGCACCTAGGTGGAAACGTAGCGCCTTCTGGATGGCGGTAGTGTTGCTTTTATTCACCGTGGCAGGGTCCGTGACTCTGATCGTAGTGTCAGCGGAGCGGACCCTGAGCAGTCTAGAGAGCACGCTTTTACAACTCTTGACGCTCGCTGCAGGCCTTTCAGGATCTTACATTTTCGGACGTCAGTCTGCGGAAGCCGCAGCTCGGGAGCTGATAAAGCCCGCCGCGAGATCAGCCTTCCGGCGCGTTCTAGGGCTCTACGCGAGTCTCGGTCGTCTTGCTGAGACAGTAAATCGCTTCCGCTCTGCTGCCGGAACCGGAGATTCCCGGCTTGACGTAGTTGAGGCTCTCGTTACCGAGCAGCGAGCTAGCGTAACAGATGCTTTGGAGGATTGGCGCGATCTTGTACCAGAAGAGGTAGCGGATGTGGAGCGCCGACTGAAAACCCGCGCGGCAGAGCCCGGAGGCACTGAACCGTGACAGCTAATCGGGAACCCCTCCGGGGAAAAGTCGCTCGCATTCTGAACTCGAGGGAGCTGGCGCTCAACATCGGCTCTCGTGATGGTGTTGAGATAGGGATGCGATTCGATGTCCTTGACGCCACGGGAGAGGATATCCGTGACCCCGATTCCGGGGAGGTTCTAGGGTCCGTTGAGCGGCCAAAAGTCCGGGTCAAAATTACTAGGGTAGAACCAAGGCTATCTGTAGCTTCTACCTTTCGCTCAAAAAAGGTGAATGTGGGCGGAGTGGCAGATAGCAGCCTTCTCGATGTAAAAAAACTTTTTGAGCCGCCACGATGGGTGACAACGTATGAGACTCTAAAGACCGAGGAGCGCACCTGGGAGGACCTCGACGAAGAGCGCAGTTTCGTTAAGACTGGCGACTCTGTCGTCCAGGTGCTCTCAGAGGAGCCGACAGATGGAAAGTGAACGATTGCTGGCTAACCAGCGCTTGGAGCAGACCGGCGGGCGACCGACTCGTCATGTCCGAGCGTCTATTGCCGCCGGCCGCTCAAGCGCAGAGCGTTAGCCGGCAGAGAAGATGGTGAATGCAACATTCAATAGGAGGCGCTGATGTCCTCGGAGCCCGTTGCCAAGTCACAAGATGTGGCGACAGAAGAACTCTCAAGGCAGACGCTGGCAGGTCTTGCCGAGCATGCATTCAAGAGAGCCGCATGGGCAGCCATCGAGTGGATATCTCATTGTTCTGTCGTCGTCGTCATTCTTCTGGGGATGAGAGGAATAGAAGGTCTCGTCCATTGGCTCTGGCCAGGTGAGGCTCTCTCCTTCCTTGGGCTGATCACTCTTCACGAGTTGTTCTCGACCGCAGACTTCCTCCTCCTCTGCAGTATCCTCGTATTCGGAATAGCTTGCGTAGTTAGAGCCTACCGAGGTGTCCCGTGACTCTTGACGATTTGCGTTTCACCTCAGTTCTCCCGTCGCCCAGATGGCAGCGTGAAGCGGCCCTGCGTCTTCTGAAACTGCTAGGCTTTTACTCGCTGCTGTCCCTTGGTGGAGCGCTTCTTCTTCTCTTGGCAAGAGGGGCTATCGCTTGGGCCACTGGGGCAACCGGCACGACTTTCGTGTTCGGCCTCATCGGGGGCGGCACTGGCGCCTTCTTGTTACACCGCTGGCTGATCTGGGCCAGGACGCCTGCGCCATCTCCTGGCGGGAGACATCTTGCCCCACCAGGAAAGTTCGAGCGGGAGCGTGGTATGTCTCTCAAGGCGCGAATCGAAGAATCGCCTTGGATGTACTTCCTTGGAGCTATTTTGGGCAGTTTCATAGCTGGCATCAGCGCCTACGATTTCATTCTCCGGGTAGCTAAACTTGATGTGGTGAGGCAAGGCACTTATATTTTGCAGGAAGATGTCCGTCAAAAGTATGTACCACTCGAGACTTTTACTAAAGTCGATCAGGAACTTCGGGAGATCAGAAAGGCCAATGGGCCGGCCCATTCGGTGCGGGAGGAAGCTGTCGAGTCTGTGCCTGCGAAACAAGAAAGCCATGGCTCTACTAGCCCTAACATCTTTCAAGGAGGCAGCGGTAGCATTGATGTCAGAATTAACGAGGGATCCTCGGTCAAGCCACCCCATTATGACGAACCAAGCGAGAAGGAAATGAAAGAAGCGCTACTCGGCCAGATTAAGAGAAGAGGCGGTGTGGTAAAGGACTCCAATACCGTGACAACTGAGAATATGCTGGCCGGTATAGCAATCGAGATTGTAGAGTTCGAAAAACTGGGATGCAATGTAGCGTCGTACGGAGCGGGCTATTTCTGCACTTACCAAATTGTCTCGAAGCCAACGTTCTATTCAACCGAGGGAACCGAAGCCGGGGATGCACATGCTGAGGGGGTTTCCATGCTGATGAAGTTCTTTATGGGGGGGGATACCAGCACTGAAACAGCAACGCGTAGGTTCACAAAAGCAGGTGGGGGGTGGGTTGCATCCGCGGAATGACAAACGTCGATATTGCAAATGTGCTGTGTCGACGGCCAACGCCGGCCTGCAGCGGACACTTGGGCTCGCGCCCAGATGCGCGTTGAGGCCCCGAAGCGTTGACCGCGCGAACTAGGTTCTGAGAGTAACGAATGGCCTTTGATGAAGACACTGCTGCTCGCGTCCGCTCAGTGATCGGGCGGCGGAGGGGGATTACCGAACGGAAAATGTTCGGCGGTCTCGCCTTCTTGCTCAATGGCAATATGTGCTGTGGTGTGGTGAAGGATTTGCTGATGCTGCGCCTCGGGGAAGAAGGAGCCGCCGAGGCTCTCACCAAACCGCACACGCGATTCATGGATTTCACGGGCAAGCCGATGAAGAGCATGGTGTACGTCGAGCCGGCCGGGCTCACCTCTGAAGAGGATCTTCGGGGCTGGGTGCAACGCGCGGTTGCATACGTCTCGACGTTGCCTGCAAAGGATTGATCCGCTGTAGAATTACGGTATCAGTTCCAGGTAAATTACACCGTCAGGGATGATCTTCCAGGAAGCCGGATGGCTTGGGACAGCCCGGATGACGTTCTCTGCGTCGGGTACTTTTATCTCGCGCCATTCGAGTGTGCCCGGCTACCGCATAGTGAAGGAGGCGTAATGCCGACGATTCTCCCTTTGCAGCCAGCAGCCGTCCCTCAGCCGTGAACCGCCGGAGAAATTCCGAGGCCGCGCGCGAGATCGGCCTCGAGCTCTCGCCAGTGCTGGAAGCGGGCCGTCAGTGCCTCCGCGGCGGTCTCGCGGCCGGCGAGCTGATAGAAGAGCTGCCAGTGGCGGCGCTCCGCGGGGCCGAGATCGGCGAGGAGATGGGCGACCTCCTGGTCTTCGACGACCTCCAGGAGCCGGGTGAAGCGCTCGCAGCTCCGCGCCTCGACCATGGCGCCGAACAGCAGACGGTCGACCTTCGTCCAGGGCTCGCGGCCGAGAACGATCTGCGCCTTCAGGCTCTGAGCCCAGGGGTTCTTTCGCCGTCCCCCGAGCGGCCAGCCCCGCTTTCTCAGGATCGCCACCACCCGCCGGAAATGCTGCACCTCCTCCGCCGCGAGCCCCGCGGCTTGCTCGACGAGCTCGGCGTCGTCGGGATAGTAGCCGGCGAGCGACAGGGCATACATGGCGACCTGCTGTTCGCAGACCGCGTGATCGGCCAGGAACTCGGGCAAGCGCGCAGCGGCGAGCTCCGCCCACGAGCGGGGTGTCTGGTGCAGCAGAGGAAGCGCGGCGAACACCTCCTCGAAATTGGTGTCGGCGGAGCGTCGCATGGGGCGGATCATACCTTTCAGACAGAGTGAGGGGAATCGGAATTCCAGGCGTTCAGAGATTTGGACAATGCGTTGCCCTTCTCCCTCAGGGTCTGAGGGGTGCAGCGGATGCAATGCCTGTTAGGAGGTTCTATGGCCATGCCGTACCTCGCACGCCGTTCTGTCTTGTCTCTGATGGTCCCGTTATCCGTCCTCGCCTGTCTTGTCGCCGCGGCGACTGCGGGGGCCGCGGGGGCTGGAGCCCGCCTGGCCGACTTCAAGCCGGCCAAGGCCGGATCGGGGCGCTTCACGCTCTTCGAGAGCGGCCAGGTCCGCCCTCTGGCGCTGTCACCGAGCGGGAAGCTCCTTTTCGCGGCCAATACACCGGACAACCGTCTCGAAGTCTTTCGCATCAAGAACCACGGCCTGGAGCATCGCGCCTCCATTCCTGTCGGCCTCGAACCGGTGGCCGTCGCGGCGCGCAGCGACAACGAGATCTGGGTCGTCAACCACCTCTCCGACAGCGTCAGCGTGGTCGAGCTGACCCAGGGCGGGAACAGCGGCCGCGTCGTGCGCACCCTGCTCGTGGGGGATGAGCCGCGCGACATCGTCTTCGGCGGGCCGGGGAAGAAGCGCGCCTTCATCACCACCGCCCACCGCGGCCAGAACGTCCCGTACGATCCCCAGCTCACCACTCCCGGCGTGGGCCGGGCGGACGTCTGGGTCTTCAATGCAGAGAATCTCGGCGGCACGCTCACGGGAACGCCGCTCACCATCATCACTCTGTTCAGCGACACGCCGCGCGCCCTGGCGGTGAGCCCGGACGGCAGCAAGGTCTATGCGGCGGCGTTCCACTCCGGAAACCGCACCACGACCGTCCACGAGTTTTTCGTCCCGAACGGCGGGCAAGCCGCCGGGGGCCTGCCCGAGCCCAACACCGATGCCGACGGCGTTCCGCAGCCGGAGGTGGGGCTGGTCGTCAGGTTCAACGGCACCCACTGGGTCGATGAGCTCAACCGGGTCTGGGATGACAAAGTCCGGTTCTCCCTGCCCGACAAGGACGTCTTCGTCATCAACGCGAACGCCAATCCGCCGGCGCAGCTCGACGGAAACGCCGGCTACTACCGGGGCGTCGGCACCATCCTCTACAACATGGTGGTGAATCCGGTGAATGGGAAGGTTTACGTCTCGAACACCGAGGCGGGGAACGAAAAACGCTTCGAAGGGCCCGGCACCTTCGCCGGTCACAGCATTCGAGGCCGCCTCCACGAAAGCAGGATCACCGTCCTCGGCGCGGCGGGAAGCGTCGCTCCGCGGCATCTCAACAAACACATCAACTACGCCGCCTGCTGCGACGCGATCCCGAACGCCGAGAACGACAAGACCCTCGCTCTCCCGCAGCAGATGGCGGTCACGAGCGACGGCAGCACCCTGTACGTCGCGACGCTCGGCACGTCCAAGATCGGTGTCTTCGATACCAACGCCCTGGAAAACAATACGTTCACGCCGAGCACCGCCGATCAAATCAAGGTGTCCGGCGGCGGCCTGATCGGCCTGGTGCTCCACGAAGAAAAGAACCGGCTCTACACGCTGACCCGCTTCGACAACTCGATCGCGGTCATCGATACGGTCTCGGGCGCGGAGATCGGGCACGTCCCCATGCACAATCCCGAGCCGCCGAGCGTGGTCGCCGGGCGTCCGGTTCCTCTACGACACGTCGCTCTCTTCGAGCCACGGGGATTCGTCCTGCGCCAGTTGCCATGTCTACGGTGACTTCGACAGCCTGGCCTGGGACCTCGGCAACCCGGACGGCTCGGTGGACCCCACGCCGGGGCCGTTCGAGGTGCCCCCTTCGGCGTTCGGGCTGCCGGACAGCTTTTCACCCCATGAAGGGACCGATGACCACGCAGAGCCTGCGCGGCATGGCGAACCACGGGCCGATGCACTGGCGCGGCGACCGCACCGGCGGCAACGACAACCCGAGCGCACAGCCGGACAGCGGCACGTTCGATGAGGTCGCGGGATTCAAGAAGTTCAAGGGAGCCTTCCCCAGCCTCCTGGGGCGCGACAGGCCGATCGACGACGAGGACATGGATGCGTTCGCCGCCTTCATCCTTCAGGTCACGTATCCACCCAACCCGGTCCGGAAGCTCAACAACCAGCTCACCCCGGACCAGCAGGTCGGGCGCGACTTCTTCATGAACAACATTTCCGACTTCACCAACCTGGGCACCTGCGCTTCCTGCCATGTGACCGATCGCAACGCGAACGCGGCGCAAGGAGTGGCCGCTCCAGGCTTCTTCGGTACCGACGGCCGCTACACCTTCGATGGCGGGACGGAAGGATTCAAAACACCGCACCTCCGCAACGCCTACCAGAAGGTCGGCATGTTCGGAATGCCGAGCAGCCCGACCATCCCCACCAGCGACGCCTTCCTGGGCGACCAGGTCCGCGGCTTCGGCTTCAATCACGACGGGGCCATCCCGACGATGTTCGATTTCATCAGCATCACCACCGACGGAGCGGGCTTCAACCAGTCGCCGACGACTCCCGGCGGGTTCCTGCCCGGGCCGGCCGGCGAGCTCCAGAAACGGCAGGTCGAGGACTTCCAGCTCGCCTTCGACAGCAACCTGGCACCCATCGTCGGGCAGCAGACGACGCTCGCGCAAGGCAACGCAGCCGTGGCCGGGCCGCGGATCGACCTCCTGATCGACCGCGCCCAGGCGGGAGAATGCGATCTGGTGGTCAAAGGCGGGAGCAACCACGGCGAAAGAGGCTATCTCTACGACGTGGGCTCGGGCCGTTTCCTCGGCAACCGGAGCTGCGACGCGCCGGTCACCGATGCCAGCCTGCGGCAACGCGCCGCGCAGAAAGGCGGTGAGCTGACCTATACCTGCACCCCGCCGGGCTCGGGGGTGCGCATCGGCATCGACCGCGACGAGGATGGCATCCTCGACGGCGACGAAAAGGACGGCAAGAGCGACGCGGCGACGGTCCTTGCAGCGTCGGCGGGCTGAGCCTTCTCGCAATCGAGGCGTGGAAACCTCCCCCGCGATCAGATCGCGGGGGAGCTTCTGTCTCTGCTAGACTTGCGTGCTTTCCGGAGGGCAGTCCTATGAACGACGCCGAAACGGGATCACGCCGCTCACTATCGCCAGCCCTGCGGGCCGGCATTCTCTTCAGCCTCACCGTCACCCTCGCTCTGGGTGCCCTGCCGGACCGGGCAAGCGCCCAGGCGGCTTCCCCCGAGAAGGAGGCTGCAACGGTTTCGTGGCCTGTCCTCGACGCGGTGGCGACGATCGGGCTCGATGCCTCGATTCTCTCGGGCCTCGGCCTTGAGTTGACCACGCTGGGGCAGAGCATCAGGAGGGATGCTCAGCATCCGCTGTCCGTCGTGTCTCCCGAAGCACCGTCTTTCGGGGCGAAGGGCCCGGTCGGCCTGAACGCCACCATTGGGTGGGACGGGTTCCGTGGCTTCACGGCCGGCTCGCTGCGCCTCGACGGCGGTTTTCGCCTGCACGGTGCGGCAGGCACCTTCGACTTTTCGCGCCTGGAGCTGCGGCCCGGCAAGGAGGCGTCCTCTCTCGAGCTGCTCGATGCCTCCGGCGTGGCGCTGCTCGCCACCAAAGAAGCGCAGTGGCAGCTCGATACCAGGAGCGGCCTGCTCCAGTACATGAACGCGGACCTGCGGATCCTGCCCGCCCTCGCCCGCCGGCTGGGGGATGAGCGGTACGCCGGCGTCACCGCCGGCGTGCTCGACCTCGACGCGACGCTTCGCGTCGGCGCCGTCCCCGCGACTCCGCGGCCGGTCGCCGGGACGCCGCCTCCCTGCGGCGACTGGTCCGGCGTCATCGACGTCGCGCTGGTCAACATGTCCAGCACCGCCCAGGGCGGCTCGGGCACATTTAACGGACGGCCGGTGGTGGTGGTCCTGCCGTCGGCGGAGCTCGAGAACGTCGGCACCGCCAACGTGCCCTGGTATTCCAAATTCACCCACCTCACGCAGTCCCCCTTCGACCAGCATCCGTTCCTCGTCTGGCAGATGATGCGCATCTCCGGGGGTGTCCTCGACCCGATCGGCCGCAGCGACCTCAAGCACGCATTCCTGACCATCAACAGCGGCTGCGATCCGGGCGCCTGCACGAACTCGAACATCCTCGGCCTCGGCTGTGCGGACGTCTATGGCACCTCGACCAACAACAGCGTCGGATCCCTCGCTCCGCGTGCCGAGATCACCGCGTCGACCGGGATCTGGGCCCACTGCGGCGGCATCCCCAGCCACTTCGACGTGAACGGCGACTGCGTGCAGGACTTCTCCGGTGCCGGGGAGAACTCCCTGACGCACGGCATGAAAGTCGCCGAGGCCGACCTGACGGTCGCGGGGGCCACCTACTACATGGAGTCCTTCTACATCGTCCGCGATGACAGCAACATCTTCAACAGCATGGGCCGCAGGCAGGTCACGCCGGCCAAGCCGAGCATCTGGACGTTCGCCAACGCCGGCTCCTACGCGCAGGGCCCCGCCATCAACGCCTGGGTGAACCCCGCGGCTCCGGGAGCCAATGCCGACAACCAGGTCCTCGACACCGGCAAAGGGCGCGTGCAGCTCGCCGTCCGCGTCGCCGACGTGGCCGGAAGCCCAGGCCGGAAGCGCTTCGCCTACGCCCTGCAGAACCACGACTTCGACCACCGGATCAAGAGCTTCCACGTGCCGTTCAACACCACCGTCGGAGTCATCGAAAACATCGTCTACTCGGACGGCGACGGCTTTGCCGCCAACGACTGGACGGCGACCGTCGATGCAACGGGGATCACGTGGACGGTGCCCGACACCGCGGTCACGCCTCCCACGCCGCCCGCCGAGATCGATTACGCAACCCTCGTCTCGTTCCGCTTCGACAGCGACCAGGACGCGGCGCCGGTGCAGGCGACATTCGGTGCGGTCGAGCCCGGCGCTCCCTCGGAGCTGCAGTTGCAGACCCTCGCGCCCGCAACCGGCGGCACCCCTGCCGGCGACTTCTATACCCTCACACCCTGCCGGCTGCTCGACACGCGCACCCAGCCCGGCGGCGCGATCGCTTCGGGGACCGTGCGCCAGCTCGACGTCTTCGCGGTCGGCGCCTGCGGCGTGCCGGCCAACGCCATCGCGCTGGCGCTCAACGTCACCGCCATTGGCGAGACCAGCGGCGGCGAGCTCGCGGTCTACTCCGTGGGGCCGCCGGCCGGAGCCAGCACCATCAGCTTCGGCCCGAACGCCGCCCGCTCCAACAACGCCGTCGTCCTGCTCTCCAAGGATGGCAAGCTGAGGATCAAGCCGACCCTCAGCGCGGCCGGCTCCATGCATGCCGTGGTGGACGTCGTCGGGTACTTCGCACCGGAAAGCCCGTAGCGCGTCCTGGAAGAGGGGTGATGGAGGAGAAATAAGGGAAAGACAACGGGCGCCCCTGGTGGGACGCCCGCTACATGCCAGGTCAAATCGGCGGAGGCGGGATGGGATCGACGGGCGGCTTGCCACCCGGGTAGCAACCAGCGCTGGAGTTCTCGCACGAGATCATCGTCGAGCAGTTCTCGCACCAGTCGCAGCCGCTGCCGCCGTCGCAGGTGTCGGTTCCCCCGGCGCCGTCAGGAAATCGTTACCATTGCCTCCGAGCATGTGTTGCCGCCCGTGTTGCCCGTGAGGACATCGGCGAATGCGGCGCCGGTCAAGCCGCACGGTGTACGAATCGCCGTCCGACGCCGTACCACCGTCAGGTTCACAGAAATGGCCATCGCCGCCTTCGTCTGGAGCCGCCGTCCATTATTCGCCGAGCCGGGGTGTCATTGCTCCTCACCGTCCGGAGAGGATCGTGCCACCGCCTGTCCGGGTGGTGCGTCGGCGACCGCCGTCGAAGATGCGCTGACGGATGTCCCGGCGAGAGTGGCGTTGCGTTGCCGCCGGACAGGTTTCCTGCCGTCGATTGGCCGTATGAGGTGTCGTTGCCGCCCACGTCCATTGATCGTTGTTATTGAGGCCGCCGGCCTTCCAGGAAGATCGCGGGGCAAGCACTAGAGGTTGCCCGATGGACACAAAATATCGGTTCCATGGCCGCCTGTCACGGGGCCGCCGACAGGGCGGCCGCCGGAGTAATGGACGGTCATCGGTGACGATCCCCATCAAGCAACCGCGGACGCGGGCCAGCCGCTGGTGTACAGACGGGCAACCGCGGCGTGGACCGTCGGCGCATCGAACAGTCGCCTCCAGGGGCACCCTCGCAGTTACCCTTGCCCGCCTGCCGCGACCGTCGGCAGAGCAATCGGTCGCCGTGGCGCATACCGGGTGCACCACTAGGGTTGGCCCTACACCGCCGAGGACAGGGGCGACGGGGCGATCCGGACAGGTGGCTGCGGACATCGAACTGCCGGGGGGTGTCCGAACAGGCAACGTGGAGAGGAACCATTCCAGGCGTCCGAAAATTCCTAAGGCAATGATATTCAAAGGTTTACAATTGAACACTTTCGCCGTGCGTCTCATTTTTGAGACCCTGAATCCAGAGGGTGGGTCTCAGAATTGGAACGATGGACAGGGCGGGCGATGGCACAGCAGCGGAGATCTTGCGCCTCACGCCGCCGGGAGTGGCCATGCAGTCGACCCCGTGCCGTCTTCTTCGCCGGGGATGTGCAGCAGCTCGAAAACCTCACCTGCGACTTCTTCTTTGCCGTGGGAGACCGCCTCTTACTTCGGCGGTTTTCAGCCGCAGACCGGGGCGGAGCTGTGGGTGATGGAGGAGAGATAGTGGAATCGGCCGCCGTGGCGAGACCGTGGCAACCACAAGGGTTGCCCCTACAACATCCGTGGATATGGGATCGCCGGAACGGGCGGTTGCGGATATGAGGCCGACGGGGCGATCCGAACAGGCAACCGCGGGCATGGAACCGCCGGCGCTGTCCAAACAGGGCGCCTGTAGGGGCAACCCTTGTGGTTGCCCTTGCCCCGCCTGCCGCGACCGTGGAAAGATGCGAATCGGCTGCCGTGGGCGAGATCGTGGGCAACCACAAGGTTCCCCTACAACATCCCCGACCACGCCTGTCCCTGCCATGGTTATCCCCGCCACATCTGTCCCTGCCACAATTGTCCCTGTGTCACCTGTCCTGAAGCCTATGATGGGCGATGTCGGGGCCGGCCGCAGCCGGACCTCCTGGGAGGTTTATGCCTTCGAAGCGCGAGATTCTGGATCAGTTGAAGCGGGATGAGCTCCTGGCCGCCGTCGATCAGGTCGGCCTGGAGGTCCGCGACCGCCGGGTGCGCGGAGAGCTCGTCGAAGCCCTCGCCGGCTCCCGCAAGGCTCCGCTGGCCGAGGTTCTCGGCACGCTTCCCCGTACACGGCTCAAGGAGATCTGCCGCGCCCTCGGTCTCGACGACTCGGGCCGCGAGAAGGCGCTCCTCATCGAGCGGCTGACCGGGCCGGGTCGCGCCCTCCCCCCCGGCCCATCTCCCGCGAGTAGCCGAGGCGAGACCGGCAAAACCCAAGACGGCTCGAACCAGGCAACGAGACACGCGTGAGCAGTACCGGCGCCAAGGCCAAGAGCAACGGCACCACGCCACCTCTCGGCTTCGAGGCCAAGCTCTGGGCCGCCGCCGACGCGCTGCGCAACAACATGGACGCGGCCGAGTACAAGCACGTCGTCCTCGGCCTGATCTTCCTCAAGTACATCTCCGACGCCTTCGAGGCGAAGCACGCGGAGCTCGAGGCGCAGAAGCGCCGAAGGCGCCGACCCGGAAGACCCGGACGAGTACCGCGCCGCCAGCATCTTCTGGGTGCCCAAGGAGGCGCGCTGGCAGCACCTGAAGGCCAGCGCCCCGCAGCCCACCATCGGCACGCTGGTCGACGACGCGATGGCCGCGATCGAGCGCGACAACCCGTCGCTCAAGGGCGTGCTGCCGAAAGACTTCGGCCGCCCCGGCCTCGACAAGCAGCGGCTCGGCCAGATCATCAACCTGGTCAGCGACATCGCGCTGGGCAGCGCCGCCGACCGCGCCAAGGACACGCTCGGCCGCGTCTACGAGTACTTCCTCGCGCGCTTCGCCAGCGCCGAGGGCAAGAGCGGCGGCCAGTTCTACACGCCCTCGCCCGTGGTGCGCGTGCTGGTCGAGATGCTCGCCCGCCTACAAAGGGCCGCGTCTACGACCCCTGCTGCGGCTCGGGCGGCATGTTCGTCAGCAGCGAGAAGTTCATCGAGGCCCACAGCGGCAAGGCTCGGCGACATCTCGATCTACGGCCAGGAGTCCAACTACACCACCTGGCGGCTGGCCAAGATGAACCTCGCCATCCGCGGCATCGACGCGCAGATCGCCCACGGCGACACCTTCCACAACGACCTGCACCCCGACCTCAAGGCCGACTACGTGCTGGCCAACCCGCCGTTCAACGACAGCGACTGGCGCGGCGAGCTGCTCAAGGACGACAAGCGCTGGGTCTACGGCGTGCCGCCGCGGGCAACGCCAACTACGCCTGGGTGCAGCACTTCATCCATCACCTCGCGCCCACCGGGCTCGCCGGCTTCGTGCTCGCCAACGGCTCGATGTCGTCCAACCAGTCAGGCGAAGGCGAGATCCGCAAGGCCATCATCGAGGCCGACCTGGTGGACTGCATGGTGGCGCTGCCGGGCCAGCTCTTCTACTCGACGCAGATCCCGGTCTGCCTCTGGTTCCTCGCGCGCAACAAGAAGAACGGCACGCTTCCGCGACCGGCGCGGCGAGACGCTCTTCATCGACGCCCGCAAGCTGGGCACGATGGTCGACCGTACCCACCGCGAGCTGACCGACGACGACATCGCCAAGATCGCCGGCACCTACCACGCCTGGCGCGGCGATCAAAACCTACAGACGGTGATTCAAGACCTGTAGGCAGGCTGTGCCGCCAGGGCGACCACAAGGGTCGCCTACGCGGACAGCCCCGGTTCTGCAAATCCGCAACGCTGGACGATATCCGCAAGCACGGCCACGTGCTCACGCCCGGCCGCTACGTCGGCGCCGAGGCCGCCGAGGACGACGGCGAGCCGTTCGAGGAGAAGATGAAGCGGCTCGCTGCGACGCTGCGCGAGCAGCAGGCCGAAGCCGCGAAGCTGGATGCCGCCATCGCCGCCAACCTGAAGGAGCTTGGGTATGGCGGGTAGGAGGTGGCCCATCGGTGTAATTGGTCAGCAGGCTGCTGACCAAATGTGTCCCGCCTGCCCAATTGGGCAGCAGCCTTCTGACCAATTGCCGTTGCGGTCCATTGCCTCCAACCCGAAGGAGCTTGGGTATGGTGAGTGAGTGGCGCGAGGAGTTCCTGGGCGATCTCGTCGACTTCCTTTCAGGCAGCACCCCGTCGAAGGAAAACGCCTTCTATTGGAATGGCTCTATCCCGTGGGTGTCGGCAAAGGACATGAAGCGGCTCTTTCTCGACGATGCCGAAGATCATATAACGGAAGAGTGCCTTAGGCACGGAACGAAGCTCGCTCCTGCGAACACTGTGTTGCTCTTGACTCGGGGCATGACACTTTTAAACGATGTACCGATTTGCATCGTACGTCGCCCGATGGCTTTCAATCAGGACGTGAAAGCACTGCGACTGAAGAGTGGTATCAAGTCTGAATTCCTTCCTTATCTACTTCTCGGTCGCAAGCAGAGACTCCTGAGTCTCGTTGACCTAGCGGGGCATGGAACAGGGCGGCTGAACACAGATGAACTCAAGAACCTGAGTGTTCTAGTCCCGCCCGAGAGTGAGCAGCACGCCATCGCCCACATCCTCGGCACGCTGGACGACAAGATCGAGCTGAACCGGCGGATGAACGAGACGCTGGAGGCGATGGCGCGGGCGCTCTTCAAGTCGTGGTTCGTGGACTTCGACCCCGTCCGCGCCAAGGCCGAGGGCCGCGACCCTGGCCTGCCCAAGCACCTCGCCGACCTGTTCCCGGATTCTTTCGAGGACTCGGAGTTGGGGGAGATTCCGAAGGGGTGGATTGTTGGGACTGTTGCCGATGAGTTCGACCTGACGATGGGGCAGTCTCCGCCAGGCGAGACCTACAATGAGATATGCGAGGGTTTGCCTTTCTACCAGGGACGGGCAGATTTCGGCATCAGATTTCCGACACGGCGAGTCTACTGCACTGCTCCAACCCGCCTTGCCAATGCAGGAGATACGCTTATCAGCGTCCGAGCGCCTGTAGGCGACATCAATATGGCTACGGAGCGTTGCGCTATCGGCCGTGGTGTCGCTGCTGCCCGCCACAAGACGTCCAGCCGATCGTACTCGTATCAGTTCATGCATTCGATTGAGGAGGTGTTCGTGCGGTTCGAGGGAGAAGGAACGGTGTTCGGCTCAATCGGCAAGAAAGACTTCCACGCGATCCCCTGCATTGTACCAATCAGAGTCAACGTGTTGGCGTTTGAAAGATATCTATTGCCCATCGACGATCGGATCGAAGTCAACGAGCGCGAATCACGCACTCTAATCATCCTGCGCAATACACTGTTGCCCAAGCTCATCTCCGGCGACCTGCGGGTGAAGGACGCCGAGCGGTTTTTGGAAGATCGGGGCCTATGACCTGCGAGCAGATCACCACGTGGGCGGCTGCCGGTGAGTCCGAGACGCTCGAGCTCAAGCGCACGACCGGAGAACGCCGGGAAGCCGCGCGCACGCTGTGTGCGATGCTCAACCACCGGGGTGGGCGGGTGCTTTTTGGTGTCGAGCCCAGTGGCCGGGCTCTCGGCCAGCAGGTCAGCGACCACACGATCGAGGAGGTGGCGCAGGAACTGTACGCCATTGACCCGCCCGTGTTTCCAACCATCGATCGGGTGGACCTTGGCAACGGGCGGGAGGTGCTAGTTGTCAGCGTGGCCACCGGGCAGAACGGCCCGTACAGCTATCGAGGGCAGGCGTATCGCCCGCAGAGTGGGAGGTCAAGGAAGACCTGAACCTGCTCAAGCAATTGGAGTTGATTCGGTCGCAGGGGCATGGCCGCGGTTCGTACTGGATGCTTAAGCGTCAATGAGTTACTGTGGGACGGACTGGGCTCCAATTGGACCTCCAATTAGACTCCAATTCCCGGCTTATTCCGGCTCATTCCATGCCCGCGCCAAGGTCGATCGAGACTGAATCCTTACAGGTCAATGAGTTACGACGAGCCCATGGCCAACTCCAATTCGACTCCAATTGAACTCCAATTCCGACTCCAATTCCGGCTTATTCCATGACCGCCTTCACCGAATCCGTCGTCGAAGAGGCCGCCCTCGCCTGGCTCGAAGGCCTCGGCTACACGGTGCTGCACGGCCCGGACATCGCCGTGGGCGAGCCTGGCGCCGAGCGCAGCGATCCGAACTACCGCGACGTGGTGCTGGAGGGGCGGCTGCGCCAGGCGCTCGCCCGCCTGAATCCGGACCTTCCGCCGAGGCGCTGGAGGACGCCTTCCGCAAGCTCCTGCGCAGCGACGCGCCGTCGCTGGTCGAGCGCAACCGCGCGGTGCACCGGATGCTGGTCGATGGCGTGACGGTCGAGTACCGCCGCCCGGACGGCTCGATCGCCGGCGCACAGGCGCGGGTCCTCGACTTCGACGACGCCGGACAACAACGACTGGCTGGCCGTCAACCAGTTCACCGTCGTCGAGAAGGCCAGCACACGCGCCGGCCGGACGTGGTGGTGTTCGTCAACGGCCTGCCGCTGGCGGTGATCGAGCTGAAGAACGCCGCCGACGAGAACGCGACGATCTGGTCCGCGTTCCAGCAGCTCCAGACCTACCAGGCGCAGATCCCGGCGCTGTTCGCGACCAACGCGGTGCTGGTCGTCTCCGACGGCGTGCAGGCGCGCATCGGCTCGCTCGGCGCGGGCAGGGAGTGGTTCAAGCCCTGGCGCACGATCGCCGGGCGACGAGGACGCGTCCGCGACGGCTGCCCGAGCTGCAGGTCGTGCTCGAGGGCGTGTTCGAGAAGCGCCGCTTCCTCGACCTGCTCCGCCACTTCATCGTCTTCGAGGACGACGGCGGCGGCAAGCTCGTCAAGAAGATGGCCGGCTACCACCAGTTCCACGCCGTCAACGTGGCGGTGGAGGAGACGCTGCGTGCGGCGCAGATGGCCAGGCGGCAAGTGGTCGCGGAGGCGCCCGGCCGCTACGCAGCGTGGCCGGCCGGGCGGCGACCCGGCGACCGGCGCGTCGGCGTCGTCTGGCACACGCAGGGCTCGGGCAAGAGCCTGACGATGGCCTTCTACGCCGGCCGCGTGATCCTGCACCCGGCGATGGAGAACCCGACGCTCGTGGTGCTCACCGACCGCAACGACCTCGACGACCAGCTCTTCGGCACGTTCGCGCGCTGCCACGACCTGCTGCGCCAGACGCCGGTGCAGGCCGCCGACCGCGCCGACCTGCGCGCGAAGCTCGCGGTCGCCTCCGGCGGCGTGGTCTTCACCACGATCCAGAAGTTCTTCCCCGAGGAGAAGGGCGACCGGCACCCGGTGCTCTCGGACCGGCGCAACATCGTGGTCATCGCCGACGAGGCGCACCGCAGCCAGTACGACTTCATCGACGGCTTCGCCCGCCACATGCGCGACGCGCTGCCGAACGCCTCGTTCATCGGCTTCACCGGCACGCCGATCGAGAAGACCGACGCCAACACGCGCGCCGTCTTCGGCGACTACATCAGCATCTACGACATCCAGCGCGCCGTCGACGACGGCGCCACGGTGCCGATCTACTACGAGAGCCGGCTGGCGAAGCTCGAGCTGAAGGAGGCGGAGCGGCCGAAGATCGACCCCGAGTTCGAGGAGGTGACCGAAGGCGAGGAGGTCGACGCGCAAGGAGAAGCTCAAGAGCAAGTGGGCGCAGCTCGAGGCGGTGGTCGGCGCCGAAGACCGGATCGAGCTCGTCGCCCGCGACCTGGTGGAGCACTTCGAGAACCGGCTGGAGGCGATGGACGGCAAGGCGATGGTCGTCTGCATGAGCCGCCGCATCTGCGTCGACGCTGTACGACGAGATCGTCGCGCTGCGGCCCGAGTGGCACGACGACGACGACGAGCAGGGCGCGCTCAAGGTCGTGATGACCGGCTCGGCGTCCGACCCGCTCGACTGGCAGCCGCACATCCGCAACAAGGCGCGGCGCGAGGCGCTGGCCGACGCGCTTCCGCGACGCCGCACGACCCGTTCAAGCTCGTGATCGTGCGCGACATGTGGCTGACCGGCTTCGACGCGCCGTGCCTGCACACGATGTACGTCGACAAGCCGATGCGCGGGCACGGGCTGATGCAGGCCATCGCGCGCGTGAACCGCGTGTTCAAGGACAAGCCGGGCGGGCTGGTCGTGGATTACCTCGGCCTGGCGCGACGAGCTGAAGCAGGCGCTGGCGACCTACACCGAGAGCGGGCGGCACCGGCAGGACGGCGCTCGATCAGGCCGAAGCCGTCGCGGTGATGCTGGAGAAGTACGAGGTCTGCCTGCGGACTGTTCCACGGCTTCGACTGGTCGCCGTGGATGACGGGCACGCGCACAGGAGCGGCTCGCGCTGCTGCCCGCGGCGCAGGAGCACATCCTCGCGCAGGAGGACGGCAAGGACGCGGCTGCTGCGCGCCGTCACCGAGCTGTCGCAGGCCTTCGCGCTCGCGGTGCCGCACGAGGAGGCGCTGCGCATCCGCGACGACGTGGGCTTCTTCCAGGCCGTGCGCGCCGTGCTCGCCAAGACGCACGCCCGGCGAACGCAAGACCGACGAGGAGCTGGACCACGCCATCCGGCAGATCATCTCGCAGGGCGGTCGTCTCCGACGAGGTGGTCGACATCTTCGCCGCCGCGGGCCTGAAGAAGCCGGACATCTCGATCCTCTCCGACGAGTTCCTGGCCGAAGTGCGCGGCATGCCGCAGCGGAACCTCGCCGTCGAGCTGCTGCAGAAGCTGCTCAAGGGCGAGATCAAGACGCGAGCGAAGCGAGAACGTGGTGCAGGCGCGCTCGTTCGCCGAGATGCTCGAGCAGGCGATGCGCAAGTACCAGAACCGCGCCATCGAGACCGCGCAGGTCATCGAGGAGCTGATCGAGCTGGCCAAGGACATGCGCGCGGCCGGCGCGCGGGGCGAGCAGCTCGGGCCTGACCGAGGACGAGCTCGCCTTCTACGACGCGCTCGAAGTCAACGACAGCGCCGTCAAGGTGCTCGGCGACGACGACGCTGCGGACGATCGCCCGCGAGCTGGTCGAGACCGTGCGCAACGAACGTCACCATCGACTGGACGGTCCGCGAGAACGTCCGGGCCCAGCTCCGCGTCTTCGTGAAGCGCATCCTGCGCAAGCACGGCTACCCGCCGGACAAGCAGGAGAAGGCGACGCAGACGGTGCTGGAGCAGGCGGAGGTGCTGTCCGAGATGTGGGTGTCTGGGGCATATGAGGCATGAGCTGACTGACCTGCGAGGTATGGCGGTCGACCTGCGAAGCACGCAAGTCGACCCGCGGGTCAGGGCACTCGACCTGCCGCGTGCATGGGTGGACCTGCGGGTCAGGGCAGTTGACCTGTGGAGTACGCGGGTTGACCTGCGGGTCAGGGTGGTCGACCTGCGGGGCGCACGGCTTGACCCGCAGGTCATGGTGGTCAACCTGCGGGGCACGCGGGTGGACCCGCGGGTCCACCTGGACAACCCGCAGGTCGACCGCCAAACGCCACAGGTCCGCCGTATCACGGAGGAGGATGTGCCATCTGCCTGCCAAGCCGGTGCGGGATGACGCGGGGCCACAGAGGTCCAAAGTAAGGACATTGGTCACCTTTACACGGTGAGGGGGCTCTGCTAGCGTCCCCGACGGGTGTCGACGATGAGGGAAGCGCTCACCTTCGCCGCTCCGCAGCCCCTGGAGGCCCGGCCGGTCCGGCTGCTGGAGCTGATCGGCAACACGCCGATGATCGACCTGTCGGAGCTGACGGGGCGGGCCGGGGTGCGGCTCTATGCCAAGGCGGAGTACGCCAACCCCGGGGGATCGGTCAAGGACCGGCCGGCGCTGGCCATGATCGAGGAGGCCGAACGGCGCGGGTTCTTCCGCCAGGGCCGGCGGCTGCTGGATGCGACCTCGGGCAACACCGGCATCGCCTACGCCATGATCGGGGCAGCGCGCGGCATCCCGGTGACCCTCTGCCTGCCGGACAGCGCGAGCGTCGAGCGCAAGCGGATCCTCCACGCTTATGGCGCCGAGCTGCGGCTGACCGATCCGCTGGCGGGGAGCGACGGCGCGATCCTCGAAGCCCGCCGGCTGGTGGCCGAGGAGCCGGACCGCTGGGCCTATCTCGACCAGTACAGCAATCCGGAGAACTGGCGGGCGCACTACCGCACGACCGGGCCGGAGATCTGGGCGCAGACCGGCGGCGCCGTCACCCATTTCGTCACGGGGCTCGGCACCAGCGGCACTTTCATGGGCGTGGGACGCTTTTTGCGCGAACGCCATCCAGGGGTGCGGCTGGTCTCGTTCGAGCCCGACTCGCCCTTCCACGGCCTGGAGGGGATGAAGCACATGGCCTCCGCGATCGTGCCGCCGATCTACGATCCGGGCCTGGCGGACGAGGCGCGGGAAATCTCGACCGAGAGCGCCTACGTTATGGTCAAGAGGCTGGCCCGCGAGGCCGGCCTGCTGGTGGGTGTCTCGTCCGGGGCCAACGTCGTCGCAGCCCTCCAAGTGGCCTCGGAATTGCAGTCCGGCGCGGTCGTCACGGTCCTCTGTGACAACGCGGACAAGTACCTGTCCGAACGTTTCTGGGAAGAAGGGAACGCATGAGCCGTCTTTTCATCTCGCCCCGTCACCTGCACACCATCGAACGCCATGCTGCCATGAGCTATCCGGACGAGTGTTGCGGCGTTCTGATCGGCAGGCCCAATGGCGGGTCCATCTTCGTCGAGCGGGTCCTCTCGGTGGGCAACGAACGGCAGGACAGCAGGCACAACCGCTATCTGATCAGCCCGGAGACGATCCTGGCGGCGCACAAGGAGGCGAGCGCGCTCGGCCTGGACGTCCTGGGCTACTATCACTCCCACCCGGACCACCCGGCGCGCCCGAGCGATTTCGACCGCGAGCACGCCTGGCCAGGCCTCTCCTACCTGATCGTCTCGGTCGAGAAGGGCAAGGTCGTCGACGCCCGGAGCTGGCGCCTTGGCGACGACCGCGCCGCGTTCGAGGAGGAGGCCATCGACCAGGCCGCGATCGGTGCGTCGCCGCCGGCCGGGAGCCCAGGGGTGCAGAAGAAGGAGGCTGTCTGATGGGTGTGACGATCCAGATCCCGACGCCGCTGCGCCGTTTCACCGACGAGCAGGGCGAAGTCGAGGTGGACGGCGGGACCGTGGGAGAGGCCCTGGCCAACCTGACGCAGAAATATCCCGCGCTGCGGCGCCACCTCTACACGGATGACGGGGCCCTGCGGAGCTTCGTCAACATCTTCCTCAACGAGGAAGACGTGCGCCACCTGCAGAGCCAGGCGACCCCGGTCGCATCCGGGGACGCGCTGTTCATCATTCCGTCGATCGCCGGAGGTGCGGTATGACCCTGCTGCGCGAGAGCCCTGCCACGACGACTCTGCCGGAGCTGACGCCGGCCGAGATCCGCCACTACAGCCGCCACCTGATCATGCCGGAGGTGGGGACGGCCGGCCAGCGCAAGCTCAAGGCGGCGCGCGTGCTGACCATCGGCGCCGGCGGCCTCGGCTCGCCGCTCGGCCTCTACCTGGCCGCCGCCGGGGTGGGCACCCTCGGCCTCGTCGACTTCGACGTGGTGGACGAGAGCAACCTCCACCGGCAGGTGCTCTTTGGCCGTTCGAGCGTCGGCCGGCCCAAGATCCAGGCCGCAACCGAGCGCCTGCGCGACGTCAACCCGCACATCCGGATCGAGCCGCACGAAACGCGCCTCGATTCGAGCAACGCCCTGGAGCTCTTCCGGGACTACGACGTCATCGTCGACGGCACGGACAACTTCCCGACGCGCTATCTGGTCAACGACGCCTGCGTGCTCCTCGGCAAGCCGAACGTCTACGGCTCGATCTTCCGCTTCGAGGGTCAGGCCTCGATCTTCTGGGGCGCCAAGGGACCCTGCTACCGCTGCCTCTTCCCGGAGCCGCCGCCGCCGGGGCTGGTCCCCTCGTGCGCCGAGGGCGGCGTGCTCGGGGTGCTGCCCGGCATCATCGGCTCGCTCCAGGCCAACGAGGTGATCAAGCTGATCGTCGGCATCGGCGATCCGCTCATCGGCCGGCTGGTGCTCTTCGATGCATTGAAAATGAAGTTCCGCGAGCTGAAGCTGAAGAAGGACCCGCGTTGCCCGATCTGCTCGGAGAATCCGACGCAGCGCGAGCTGATCGACTACCAGCAGTTCTGCGGCATCGGCCCGGAGGCCGCCGACCACGGGAGAAGACATGGATTGGGAGATGACGGCTGTCGAGCTCAAGGACCGGCTGGACCGGGGCGAGCAGATCACGGTCCTCGACGTGCGCAATCCGCCGGAGTACGACATCGCGCGCCTCCCCGGCTCGGTCCTGATCCCCCTCCACGAGCTCCAGGACCGGCTCGGCGAGCTCGACCCGGCGGCGACGATCGTGGCCCACTGCCACCACGGCGCCCGCTCCGCCCGCGCCGTCCAGCTCCTGCGCGGGATGGGCTTTTCGCGCGCCATCAACCTGCACGGCGGCATCGACGCGTGGAGCACGGACGTCGATCCGGCGGTGCCGCGGTATTGACCCGACGACCTCCTTATGAAGACCGCCATCCGGCTCACCCTCCTGACGCTCGCGCCGCTGGGCCTCCTCGCCTGCGCCGGCACCTCCCCTCCACCCGGCACCGCGGGGCGGTCTCCGCGGACGGCGCTGGACGTGCTCCGCGTCCGCGAGCCGGGGACGACCTGGGACGCGAAGAGCGCGCTGCGCTCCGACCTCGACCAGGACGGCGTCGACGACTTCGCCGTGGCCGGCACCCGCAAGGAGGGCTTCGTGGTCGGCTTCGTCCAGGGTCCGGTGGGACCCCGGAGCCGTCACTGGACCCTGGAGTTCCCCTGGAAGCCGGGAAGCCAGGACTCCCTCTGCTCGCGCCATGCGAAGATCCGGCTGGAGGATCTCCCCGAAGAGGACCGCCCCCCCAAGGTGAAGGCGGGCAAGGGCGTCACCCTCTACGACGACCGCTGCGACTCCTTCCACATCTACTGGGACCCCGAGAGCCAGAGCTTCGACTGGTGGCGGCTCTGAGGAGATGCCGGCAGGCACCTCGTTCAGTAGGGATGTAGTCCCATCCCACCGCTTCCCTCAGGAGGTCTTACATGAACAAACGCTTCAACGTCGTCCTCGCGGCAGCCCTCGGCCTGATGATTGCCGCGCAGGCGTCCGCTTCCGGTCCCTATCAGGTCGTCGGCACGACCGAGAGCCGGATCGGCAATCTGGTGCGCACCGAGTACAACATCAGTGCCGGGCCCCATCCCCTGGACCGGTTCCGCATGGTCCGTCTGGTCAAGGACGGCCACCACTCCTCGCTGCGCGGCTCGATCCTCCTCCTGCCGCCGCTCGGCCCCACCTATCCGTTCTACGAGCAGCGGGATGAGAACGGCGGCGTGGGCAGCGCGATGACCGAGTACTTTGCCCAGCGCGGCTTCGACGTCTACGGCTATGCGCCCCGCATGGAGGGTCTGCCGGCGGGGACCTGCGAGGCCGGGCTCCTCGACTGCTCGATCATGGCGACCTGGAACCTCGCGTCGATGGTGGACGACATCGACTTCATCCGCTCGCAGATCGAAACGCTCCATCCGGGCACGAAGATCGTGGCCGGCGGCGCCTCGCTGGGCGGCATGCTCGCCGTCGCGACCGCCAACGCCCATCCCAACGACTACGACGGCGTCATCGTCTGGGAGGGGATGCTCCACAGCCAGGACCCGCAGGTGCTGGCCTTGAACCAGGGCTACTGCGCGGCTCTCGAGGCGCAGATCGCCGCGGGTGCGGTCTACGACGGGGTCGGGACCAACGTCTTCCGGGAGGTCGCGAAGCAGGCCCGGCTCTCCCCGACCGGCTTGACGCCGATCCCCCTGTTCCCGCCGACGCTGACCAGCCACCAGGTCATGGTGCTCCTGCTCAGCACCTCCTCGCCGGGGCCGATCAGCATGCCGGTGCCGAACTACATCCAGATGAACGGCAGCCTGGCCCAGGACCGCCTCTTCTTCGCCTCCGAGCCGCGGATCTTCGAAAACGTGATCGGCCAGTTCAACAGCTACTCGCCGATCCCCCTCGTGCGCGACATCTCCTGCTCGCTCGCCGGGGTCGAGACCGACTACACCTCGAACCTCGGGAGCTACACGGGGGCGGTGCTGGTGATCGGCGGCGGGCGCGGGTTCGGAGGCTTCATCGGAGATCAGGTCGCCAAGTTCTCCGGCACCACGGACAAGACCGTGCGGATCGAGCCGCAGTTCGGCCACATCGACCACTTCATGACGAAGCACCACCGGGACTTCGCGGAGAAGCCGATCTTCAACTGGGCCAGGCGGGTGTTCGAGGATTGATCCTCACCCCGGATTGGGGAGGGCGGCGCGGACCGCTTCGAGGAAACGCAGGAGGCGCTCCATCTTCTTGGCGATCTCCTCTCGCAGAGGTGCGAGGGAGGGGTCGGCGTGGAGGAGGTCGTAGCAGTAGCCGTCCAGCCGGTCGATCGACTCGTCGGTGACGCCCTCGTACGGGGCGATGCGGCGGAGCACGTGCACGAGCTTGCCGCGGATCTCCTCCAGGTAGGGGTGGATCGACTCGAACATGGCGCCCGGGATGCGCGCGTGCTTGTCCAACAGACGTTGCGTCAGCCGGAAGGCGCTCAGATGCGGATTGGTCGCGGCCAGCAGCTCGGCCAGGACCTCATGGGACCGGCGCAAGGCAGGGACCAGGTCCGGCCGGTCGGCCGCCTTGGGCCTGGCCGGCGGAGGCAGGGGCGGCGCGGCTGGCTTCGGTGCCGGCTTCGGAGCCGGCGGCTTGACCGGTGCAGGTGCTGGAGCCGGAGCCGCCTCGGGCTCCGCCGATGTGGACACGCTGAGCGAGGCGCGGCGGAGCACGTTGCCGAGGAGGAGCTCGAAGAAGATCCGCAGGTCGTCCTCGGCCAGCAGGGGGAGGAGCGCTTCGGGACCCTCGGCGGCGGCGGCGGGCCGCCCCTTCATCATGGCGATTCGCGCCCGCAGGTCGTTGACCTTCCTCTCCCCGATCATCGTCTTGAGGATCGTCACGTCCAGGATGGCGGCGATCTCCAACGTGAGCTGCGCCAGCCGGGCATAGACCGGCGCCGGATCCTGTGGGACTCCCGCGCTGGTTGCTTCCCAGGTCTGCTGGTGGAGGCGCTCCAGCTCGTTGGCGCGCCCGCTCAATTGGACCTCGCGCCGGCTGATCTGGTGGTAATCGCCCGAGTAGAGGGCCCGCCGGCTCCTCTCCCGCAGCAGGCAACCCAGCTTGCCGCGCAGGCTCGGAAGGTCGGCCAGTGCATACTGGTCGACCCGCTGGCCCTGGCTCCAGCGCTCCCGCAGCTCGGCGAAGGGGACCTGCTCGGGCAGGTGGCGGATGGCCGCGAGCACGTCCTTGAGCGAGTCCACGAGCTCGCGGGTGCAGCGGAACTCCTCGGCTTTTTCGGGGAAGAGCACCGGCTCCAGCTCGACCCCGTTCCACAGCCCCTGGCCGACGAGGCTCGCGGCGGCGCCCATCAGGGCGCTCGTGTACTTCCCCTTGAGGTCGGCGCACAGCTCGCAGAGGAGCTGGCCCTCGACGGCGGATGGCACGGCCGGCCCGCTCCGGAACGGCGCCACGTTGGCCTCGATCCGCTTGAGCTCGTGCGCCACCATGCGGTGGAGGCCGTGGAAGAGGAAGCCGACGTCCTCCCGGCCCGGCTCGTCGCCGGCGCCCTCGCTCGGCGGGATCGTGCGCAGCAGCGCCTCGACCCGCTTCGGGATGCCGCGGATGAAGTCGAGCAGGGAGCAGACCAGGGCGACCAGCTCCGCCGGGTCTTCCGGCGGGTAGTAGAGCGGCCGCCAGGGAGCGATCCGCTCGAGCTCGTCGAGGCACTCCCGGACGTGGCGGTAGACGCTCGTCTTCACCGACCCGACCCGCGCCAGGATCGCCGCCGGGCTCGCCGGCACGGCATGGGTGGGCGTGCCCGGCGCGGCTTCGTCCGGTTCCTCGAACAGCCCGTCGGACAGCGCCAGCCAAAAATCGTCTTCCATGAGTGAATCCAGAGGCAGAGTATAGCGGCCCCGGCGGGAAAGCCTGAAAACAGGGAGGATGAGCAGGGGATGAGGGGCGCCCCCGAGGAGGCGCCCCGAGGAATTCCTACAGTCCGAAGACCCGCCGCAGCGGAGCGGCCTTGGCCTTGGTCAGCCCGTCGATCATGCGCTCCAGCCGCGCCTTGGACGCCTCGATCCGGTGGGCGCCGCTCGGGCCGTCGAGCGGCATGGTCTTCAGGAACCTCGGCGCGCGCCGGGCGTCGATGGCGTGCTCGAAGCCCGAAGCCACCTTGATGAGGTCCGGCTCGCTGAAGGCCGTCCCCATGAAGCTGATGCCCACGGGCAGGATGCCGTGAGCGAAGCCGGCGTTGACGGTGATGAGCGGATAGCCGGCGACCGCAGCAGGCCCGGAGCTGGCGCCCAGGAAATGGTCGCCGTTGACCAGGTCGATCGGCCAGGCCGGCGAGCCGGTAGGAGCGACCAGAGCATCCAGGTTGTGCTCGGCGAGGACGGCGTCGATCCCCTCGGGACCGGCGAGCCGCGGGCCGGCCTCCAGGGCCTCCAGGTATTCCTGCTCGGTGAAGATCTCCTGCTCGGCGAGGATCAGGAATTCCTGGCCGAACCACTTGAGCTCCTGGGCGGCGTGGTCGTTGTTGAACTCGATGACGTCGGCCAGGGTGTGGACCGGCACGCCCGTGCGGGTGGCCAGATAGGCGTTCAGGTCGCGCTTGAACTCGTAGATCAGGACGATGATCTCGAACGAGCTGGCGTTGAGCTCGTCGATGGTCGGGATCTCGGCCGGATCGACGACGATCGCTCCGGCATCGGCCATCGCCTCCAGGGCCGCCTCGAAGATGGCGTCGGTCTCCTCGCTGTAGCCGGTGAAGCCGCCGCCGCGGGCCACGCCGATGCGCGCCCCCTGCAGGCCGTCGGGATCGACGAACGGGGTGTAGTCGGTGTGGAACCTCCCGGCGCTCCTCTGCGTCGCCGGGTCGCGGGGGTCGACCCCGGTGAGCGAGCCGAGCACAGCCGCCGCATCGGCCACCGTGCGGCCGTGCACTCCGACGGTGTCCTGGGTGTGCGAGATGGGAATGACGCCGGCCCGGCTGGTCAGGCCGACGGTAGGCTTGATGCCGGCGATGCCGCAGATGTGCGCGGGGCAGACGATGGAGCCGTCGGTCTCGGTGGCCAGGGCGGCCGCCGCGAAGTTGGCCGACGCGGCCGCCGCCGAGCCCGAGCTCGAGCCGCAGGGGTTGCGGTCGAGGACGTACGGGTTGCGCGTCTGGCCGCCCGCGCCGCTCCAGCCGCTCGACGAGCTGAAGCCGCGGAAGTTGGCCCACTCGCTCAGGTTGGCCTTGCCGAGGATGATCGCGCCGGCCTGCTTGAGCCGGCGGGCGACCGTGGAGTCCTGCGGAGCGGAGGCGCCGACCAGGGCGAGCGAGCCGGCCGTGGTCATCATCTGGTCCGCCGTGTCGATGTTGTCCTTGACCAGGATCGGGATGCCGTGGAGAGGCCCGCGGACGTTGCCCGCCCGGCGCTCCTTGTCACGGTTGCGGGCGAGCTGCAGCGCCTGGGGATTGAGCTGCAGGACCGAGTTGACGGTCGGGCCGCGCTGGTCGAGCGACTCGATGCGGTCGAGATAGAAGTCGGTGAGCTCGGCGGACGTCAGCCGGCCCGCCTCCATGTCGGCCACCATCTGCGCGATGGTCGCCTCTTCCAGGGCCTCCGCCGGTGCGCTCTGCCCCCCCACCCCGGCGGCGCTCGCCGCGGCGGTGCCCAGGCCTGCGAGCGACGCCCCGGCGCCCGCGAGAGCGCCGAGGCGCAGGAAGGTCCTGCGGCTCACCTCTTCGGCATCGGTACGGTCGGTCCGGCCTCCTTCAGGTTCGGGAGAACGAGCTGACGACATGAGCACTCTCCTTTCGAACTGGTCGGGTGGATGAGCGGGTTGCTTCTCGCGCGACGGTCTATTCTTCCATAAGAAAGGGACGCACGAGCCGGGGAAGAACGGGACAAAACCTCACCGCCTCAGGAGAAGGGGACGTAGATCAGGCAGTTTGCTCCGGGGGCATCAATCCCCCAGGAACTCGCCGATCGGCGCCAGCGGCTCGCTGTGGTCGCAGATGATCTTGACCACCACCATGATGGGCACGGCGAGCAGCGCGCCCGTGATCCCCCACAGCCATCCCCAGAACGTCAGGCCGAGGAAGATCACCACCGGATTGAGCGTCAACCGCCGGCCCAGCACCATCGGCGTGACCAGATAGCTCTCCAGGAGGTTCAACCCGGCGAAGACTCCCGGCACCAGGAGCGACTGGCCGAGCGTGTCGAAGGTGAGGAAGCCGACCATGGCAAGCACCGCGTACATGATCAGCGCACCCAGATAAGGGATGTAGTTCGTCACCGTGGCCAGGACACCCCAGAGCAGCGGGTTGGGCACGCCGAGCAACGCCAGAAGCCCCCAGGTGGCGAGCCCGAGGCCGACGTTGATGATGGTGATGGTCACCAGATACGTGGAAACATCGCTCTCGATCTGGCGGGCGATCTCCACCGCCCGCTTCTTGTCCGCCAGCCTGGGGAGCACCCGGATGAGCTTGCGCAGGAAGAGGTCCCCCGAGGCGAGCAGGAAGAAGAGGAGGATGAACATCACCACACCTCCGGCGACCAGCTCGGTGGCCTGGCTGAACATCCGCTCGCCGAAGGTCTCGGTCTGCACTTCCACCTTGCGCGTCGCGGGGCCGCCCCCCACCTCGGTCATCTTCTCCACCTGCTGGGTCGCCTTGCTCATCGTCTGGACGGGCTTCTTGAACTCGGCCAGCTTGCGCTCCAGGCGCCGGATCTGCTGCGGCGCTTTCTGGGCCCACTCGTACGCGGGGCCCGAGAGCTCGTAGATGCCCCAGCCCAGGGAGCCGAGAAAACCGAAGACGACCAGCGCCGCTCCCAGCCCCTCCGGGATACGGAGCCGGTTCTTGAGACCCCGCACCACCGGGCTGAGCAGGAAATTGAGCAGCAGGGCGAGGATGATCGGCAGGATGAAGGAGCGCGCGAGAAACAGGGTATAGAAGGCGGCGAGGACGAAGAGGCCGGTCAGCGCCAGCGACCGGATGCCGAACGGCGCCTGGATGAGGTCCCGCAAGCGGCGGATATTCGGGCGCGGGAACTGCCCTTCTTCCTCTTCTTCGGACCGCCGCTCCCGCCGGAAAGGCTCGAGCATCATGGACCTCATGGCCGCCTCCACGGCGGGCTCCTCATGAGGACCGGCGGGCGGCTCCGGATGTCATTCTACGGCGCGGGACCCCGGCTGGGTCCGCGCCTTCCTTCACGCCCGCCGCACCAGCCCGAGGACCAGCGAGACGACGAAGACGACGAGGAACAGCACGAACAAGATCTTGGCGATGCCCGCCGCGCCCGACGCGATACCGCCGAAACCGACCAGAGCGGCGACCAGCGCGACGACCAGAAAAATCAGGGCCCACCTGAGCATGAGGGTTTTCCTCCTTCTTGAACCGGAGCGGCGTCCCCTCCCGATACGCCAGCGCGAACCTCGCGGAGACGACCTGGGATGCTCGTCCGGCTGGCTGGCTCTCAAGCAAGGCGTGTGCCAGAGCCGGTGCCCCGCAGGCGGCCAATCGGCATGCTATGTTGCACACGCCACGGGCCTTGCGAACTAAAAGGAGGCGGATCATGCGTTCTCTGAACGCTCTCGTCCTGCTGAGCATGCTCGGAGCTGCGCCGGCCGCCGCAAGCTGCCACGATTCGGCCGGGAACCTTCTAGCTGCAAGCAACTGCGGCTTCGACAAGGACGCGAAGGGCTGGACGGCAGTTCCCTCCGCTTCGCTGTCTCAAGACCCAGCCGACCATGGCGTCCTGAAGGCTGTTGCCAATTCCGGAGGCAGCCTGACCATCCTCGGCCCCTGTGTCGCAGCACAGGCAAAGACGCGGTACCGCATTGGCGCTCGGCTCCGGAGCACCGTGGGTACATCGTACTTCTGTTCGGTCAATGTCTTTCAGTACTCTGACGAGAAATGCACGGAAGGCGAGGAGCCGCTCGGCTCGGCTGCTGGGCCACCGGCCGCGGACTGGGCAGCACTCGACGGTTCTGCCACGACATCCGACGCGGCAAAGTCCATTCAGCTTCGCCCCGCGTGCAGCGGGGAGCCCGGTTTCACAGTGCAGTTCGACGACTTTGTGCTCAGCAAGAGCTGACCGGGCACCTCTCGTAAGCGCGAGCTGACGCTGGGTTTGCGGAGCAGCACGCTGGCTTTGCGGAGCGCACGCTGAGCCAGTGTCTCGGGACGCTGAGCCAGTGTCTCGGGACGCTGCGCCAGCGTGAGCTCACGCTGGGTTTGCGGAGCGTGCGCTGAGCCAGCGTCTCGGGACGCTACGCCAGCGTGAGCTGACGCTGGTTTGCGGAGCGCACGCTGGGCCAGTGTCTCGACACGCTGCGCCAGTGTGAGCTCACGCTGGGTTTGTGGAGCACACGCTGAGCCGGTGTCTCGGAACGCTGCGCCAGCGTGAGCTCACGCTGAGTTTGCGGAGCGTGCGCTGGGCCAGTGTCTCGACACGCTGTGCCAGCGTGAGCTCACGCTGGGTTTGCGGAGCGTACGCTGAGCCAGTGTCTCGGGACACTGCTCCAGCGTGAGGTGACGCTGGTTCGCGGGCACGTCTATCTGTCCCTCCGCCGCTCGCGCAGCAGGCTGGCCAGGTGACGCGCGAGCTCGTTGGTGAAACGCTCCTCCTCACACGCCTGACGGAAAAGGAGAAAGACAGCCGCCGCCTCGCGGTAGATCTCCCGCATCTCGAAAGCCTGCAAAAGCTCGGCAGCGAGACTCTTCAGCTCGGCGGTGCGCCCCTCGTGGGCGAGGAGGCCAGCCAAATCGAGGGCGACCAGGGCGGCGTTGTAGTCCATGCCACGGTCCAGGAACTCGCGCTGGACCTCGCGGAAGGCGGGCTCGGCCTCCCCGGTCCGCCCCAACCCGCAGGCGATGGACCCCTCGGCCCACCGCAGCCGGACCCAGTCCAAGGGCTGCGCCGTTTCCTGAAACAACGACCGCACCTCCGGCAGCAGCCGCTCCGCCTCGGAATGGCGGCCGGCCAGGGTCAGGCAGCCCACGAGGTTGTACCGGAGAGAGGTCGAAAGGCGAGGATCGCCTGAAGCGTCGATTTCGGCGGCGCTCTGCTGGAGCCATTCGGCCGGACCCAGATCGCCGGCCTCCTCAAGGATCTTGCCTTTCTTGAGGAGACCGATACCAACCCCATGAGTGTCCCGGGCCTCCCGGTATAGAGCGAGCGCACGGTCCGATAGCTCCAAGGCCTCACGTCGAAGCGAGCTCTTCATATCGAGGATCTCGGCCTCGGTCCCCGGGTCCCCGAGCCCGCTGCGATCGAGACAGGCCTCGGCCTTGCGGAAGGCCGCTTCGGAGCTGCGCAGCTCGCCGAGCACCCGGCGGGCATTGGCGAGGTAGGCAAAGGCTCGGGCCCGCAGACCGAGCACCCAGGCCGGATGATAGGCCTCGCCGAGGTGCCGGGAGATCCGCACGGCCAGATCGGCCAGATCGAGTGCCCTGGCAGGCTCGTCCGAAATCCGGTCGAGGCTCTTCTTCAGCAGAAGGTGACACAGGCCCCAGGTGTGCAGGGCGTCGTCTTGCTCCGCTCGCCGGGCCTGCTCCGCGAAAGGTTGATCCTCGATCCTCCTCAGCAGCTCGGGAGCCTCCTGCCCTTCGATGACAGCCACCTCCTCGTCCCAGTGGCCGACCTCCTCCTGGAGCTTGCGGATCTCTGCGACCCGATCCCGGCAGACGGTGCAGTTGGACAGGAAGTGAGGAACGACCTCGCTGAGCACGGCCTCGTGCTCCAGCCGGCCGGCCAGCCACCTCGCGAGCGTCTCCTGCGACAGATGCGAATGTTCCATGCTCTCTCCTCCACATCGATCTCTAGATACTTAGTTGCCGCTGGAAGGGATTCTGTGACACCCAATTCAGAAACCTCGGAGACCGGCTCCGGCGCTCCGGTCCCCGAGCGTGCCAGCTAGCCGTGAGGGTCGATCGTCATGCCCGTGTCGACCGTCTCTCCCGGCGGGCCGTGGTGGTCGATGGACATGCCCGTGTCCGCCGAGTCGGCAGCCCAGAAGAAGGAGACAAGGTCGACAAGGCGGGAAAGGACGGCGGCGAAGAGTGCGGGGGGGCGTAGAGCGGCTGGGCCGCCGGAGTCAGAAGTAACCGGCCGGGCGGCGGCGACTCCGGGAAGGAGGACAAGGATCGCCAGAAGGAGAAGGGCGCTGCGGAGACGACATCGGGGCATGGGTCCGCTCCTCGAGGGCGGGTCCCAGGCGGCGACGTTGCCACCGGAGCCCGCCCTTCATATAAGTAAGGTCGGGCATCGGCAGCCGGCCGGGACTGCCAAAGGGCACCAACGCCTCCGCTGTGGGACGGACCGGCAGACTTCAACGGGTAAGACTGGAAAGCGTGGGGCCGGTGAATCCTTGAAGTGAGGAGAAGTGAGGTTAGCCTTAGGTGCTCTATAATAGCTATCGAATGTAGCAATCTACCCCGATGGTTCCCAAGTACGTCCCTCCCGGATTCGTAACCACACAGGTCTCCGCTGCCGAGCTGGCTTGACCGAAAGGCCCATGCCCACTGCCGACGTGACCGAGGGCGCGGCAACCTCGCTGTTACCAAGTCGAGCTACAAACAAGCCATACATGCCGCCGTTCTCCGAAGCAACGGCAGAGACGCGTACACGGGCGAAGTGCTGGATTGGCACCTCATCGCCAAATACGACAATGACCTGTCAGCTTCAAGGTAGCAGATGGTGACTCCGCACGTTTTGCCTCAGCAAAAAGGCGTGCTCCTAACGCAATCAGCCCAAAGCCGGCAGCGGCTGACAAATAGCCTGGGAATCCGTCAAACACCTTTGCAGATAGCTGAATGCCTATCGCGCCTAGAATCCAACAGAGGAAGGCTGGCGAACGCGAGAGTAGGCCCCTGCCGCTAATTTGCCACGAACCCTGCCGAACGGAAGGAATGATGATGGCCGCCAGCCCAATGGACACCATCAAAACTCCCAGTCCGATTAGTTCTCCGTCCGGGCCCTCCCTGAAAGTAAAGTCAGACGTGCGTATATCGCCATACGATAAGCCCGGCATGACAATCTCTTTCCCTTGTGCGCCACTTACAGCGATCCCGGCCCCTGCGATAGCTATGTAGATGCCTATACCCTGGACTATCTTTCTCATGTGAAGCACTCCTTCGGCGGAGCGTTTTCCGACTGCTAACCTCTGCCTCACATATTCGCCGGCACCCCGTCCACAGGCGTATGCGACACAACCTTGCGGGTTGACTCCACGGCCGGTCCCAGAGTGTCGTGCGTGCAAGGTGCTTATCCTCTTCTACTTAGCCACCCTACATCTCTTGAGTATCCGCGTCAAGACCGCCAGGGCTCGTGGATCGGTATTCTGGTGACCCTGTGCCTCGAGATTCGCAACTACGTCATGCTCGACGAGCGAAGGAGGTTGGGCAGTTCGCATCTGACGCTACGTGCGCTTCGTGTTTCAGGAACACGGGAAGTTCTTATGCGTCAGAGAAGCTCGACTGGGACTGGTGCAAAGGAGCGATCTGCGGCGGAAAATCGGGTATAAGGCGTCCTGGAAGGAGGGCTCAACTCACGGCAAGTCAGTGACTTGCCGTGAGTTGTGTGAAGTCCCTTGCGTCAGTTCCCGGTCGTATAAGAGAGGGTGTTTGCCGGTCGGATTCCTGTCGCCCCTGGCGGGGCTGATTTTCCAGACCCACCCTGTGACGCCATCAGCCCTGCCGGTCCGGCACCACCTGCACGTTCAGGCGGCCGGTGCTCTGGATGCCGGGGCGGTAGTACACCCCGCCGGGCGGCGGCGTAATGACCTGGCCCGGGGGCTGGTCCGGGTCGACGATCTGCTGCATCGAGGGGTCGGGCCGCTCCCACTGCCGCAGGCCGCGCGTGGCTCCCCCCGGGTTCAGGCTCGGGTTGATCGGCTGGCTGGGGCGGCGCGGCGCGGCCTGGCCGATGTTGCGCGGATCCAGGTCCTGCTCGCGCAGCACGGTGGCGCCCGGCGGACCCGGGCGTTGCGCCGGCGCCGCCTGGGGTGGTGCCTGCTGGCCCGCCACGTCCTCGCGGGGTTGCTCCGCGGGCTGCAGTTGTGGCTGCGGCACCAGCAGGTTGGCGATCCGCCCCGGCTCGTCGTAGACGGGGGGCGCCCCGGGCACCCCGTAGCCCTCCTGATAGGCACGCAGCATCGCCTCGGTCAAGAGCTGGTTCTCGACGATGTGCGGATTGACCTCCGGGAAGGCGAGCTGCGGGTCGAGCTCGAAACGCCCGGGCATACTCCTCGACGGCGCGCGACTCGTTGCCCCGGCGCTCGTGGATCGTCCCCGTCTGGTAGTGCGCCCAGGCATGCCCGGGCTGGATCTCCAGCACCCGGTCGTAGAGGCGCATCGCCTCCCGCACCTCGCCGCGCTGCTGCAACAGGAGGCCGAGGTTGAACAGGGACGAGACCTTCGCGGGGTCGATCTCCACCGCCTTGCGGTAGGCCTCCTCGGCCTCCTTGGGCCGGTTGGCGAGGAGTTGGAGGTTGCCGAGGTCGTTGAACACGGCGGCATCCTGGGGCCGTTCGGTCGCCAGGCGCTTCTGAGCTTCGATCGCCTTGCCCAGGTTTGGCGGCCCGGCGGCGATCGCGGCAACCACCGCGACGATCGCGGCGACGAAAGAAAAGGCGGGGATCCACAGGGTCCGTCTACGCACCATGATCTCCTTCTTACTGATTGCCCTCGCGGGCTGCAAGGGGCCGTGCCTTGAGCTTGATCTTGCCATCTTCGGCCGCCAGGCGGAACTGCACCTGGGAGCAGCCCGTCTTCTCGCGCAGGGCGGCGACCTGCCGATCGAGATAGGTCTGAAAGCTGTCGAGGTCGAACTTCGGGGCCTCGGGACCGGACGCCAGGCCCTGGTAGAGCGCCTCGACCGCCTCGGGGTCGAGGCGGTCGCCGACCACGATCCCGGCCATGGGGTCGTAGCGGCGCTTCTCGACGGCCACCGCACGGGCGGGCTGGTGTTTCCCTTCCTCGCGCTCGCGCAGGCGGCGGTTGAAGAGCTCGTTGTAGGTGTTGAAGCGGGCCTCCAGGTCTCCCAGCCGGAAGTTGTCGACCGCGGAGGTGATCTTCAGGTTCCGCAGGCTGCGGAACTGGGTCTGGATGCGCGTCCGCTGGTCCTCGGGCGGGAAGGGGAGGCCGCCGTTGAAGAAGCGCTCGAAATCGATCTGGAGCTTGCGGATCTCCTGGGCGAGCTGGTCCAGCGTCTCCTGGAGGCCGGGCGCGCGGCGCTGCACCGGCTGGACAGGCGACGGCCGGCCCGGGGCGGCAAGCCCGCGGGCAGGGCTCCCCGGCTTCTGGGGCGGAATCGGGCCGGGGCCGGGTCTCGAAACTCGCTTGGGGTCCACGGATCTCCTAGAATGACAGCGTCTACGATGGAAAACCCCGAGCCCACCAACGCCCGAGACACCCGACGCGGCATCCCCTCGCTCGACAGGGTCCTGAGCGATCCGGCGGTTTCCCGACTCATCCCATTATACGGACGAGAGCAGGTAAGGGTCCAAGCCCGCCGCATCGTCGAGGCGTTGCGCGGCCGTCTGACCGGCGATCCGGCACCGTCTGACGACGAGCGGGACCGCGCGCTCGCCTCCCTGCCGGCCTGGGTGGCCACCGAGATCGAGGCCGCGCTCGGCGAGTCCCTCACCCGCGTGCTGAATGCCACCGGCATCTTCCTGCACACCAACCTGGGTCGCGCGCCGCTGCCGCGATCGGTGGCCGCGGGCCTGCCGCCTCTCCTCGACGCCTACTGCGACCTGGAATTCGATCGCGAGACCGGGCGCCGCGGCGAGCGCAACCGCCGGGCCGAGCGGCTCCTGACCGCGCTCACCGGCGCCGAGGCGGCCCTGGTGGTGAACAACAACGCGGCCTCGCTGGTGCTGCTCCTGGCCACCCTGGCCCAGGGGCAGGAGGTGATCGTCTCGCGCGGCGAGCTGGTCGAGATCGGCGGCTCGTTCCGCATCCCCCAGATCATGGCCGCGGCCGGCGCCCGGCTGGTCGAGGTCGGCGCCACGAACCGCACCCGCCTGTCCGACTACGAGGCCGCCCTGCGCCCCGAAACGGCGCTGCTGCTCAAGGTCTTCCCCAGCAACTTCCGGATCACCGGCTTCGTGGCCTCGGTGGCGCCGCGCGAGCTGGCGGAGCTGGGCCGGCGGGCGGGCGTGCCCGTGCTGGTCGACGAGGGGAGCGGCCTGCTGCGGCCGCATCCCGCGCCGCAGCTCGCCGACCACCCGAGCCTGCAGGAGCTGATCGAGCAGGGGTGCGACCTCGCCTGCGGCAGCGGCGACAAGCTGCTGGGCGGACCCCAGGCCGGATTGATCCTCGGCCGCCGCGATCTGCTCGGACGCTGCCGCCGGCATCCGCTCTACCGGCCCCTGCGCCCGGACCGCACCGCCTTTGCCGCTCTCGAAGGGGTGCTCCGCCTGCACCTGGCGGGCGCGCCGCTGCCGCTCGACCGCCTCTGGCCCGACCCACAGGCGCACCGGGAACGGCTCGCGCGGGTCGCCGCGGAGCTGACCGCCGAGATCGTGCCGGCCGACGCCTTCGTGGGCGGCGGCTCGGCGCCGGAGGCTCCGATCCCGGGCGAGGCGCTCGCCCTGCCCGGCAGCGACGCCCTCGTCGCCCGTCTCCGCCGCGGTAACCGGGGCAGTCCTCCGGTCGCCGGCTACTTGCGCCAGGGACGGCTCATCCTCGACCTGCGCACCGTGGACCCCGAGGACGATGATCTCCTGATTGCCGCCGTCCGCCGGGCCGTGTTCCCCCCTCTCCCGGAGGGCGGGAGTGCGGATGGGAGAGGGGGGCCAGGGGGGTGAGGGCGCGCATCCTGATCGTCGAAGACCGCGACTCGCTGCGCCGGATGCTCGAGCGGGCTTTGGGGCAGGAGGGCTACGAGGTCCAGTCCGCCGCCGACGGAGCGGGCGGCATCCGGCTGGTCCGCGAGCACCCGTTCGACTTCGTGCTCACCGACCTGAAGCTGCCGGACGTCTCGGGCCTGGAAGTCCTGGCGGCGAGCCGGCAGGCGCAGCCGCGGGTGCCCGTCGTGGTCCTCACCGGCTACGGCACCGTGGGCTCCGCGGTCGAGGCCATGAAGCTCGGCGCCTACGACTTCCTGGAAAAGCCTCTCGCCATCGACGACCTCTCCCGCCTGATCGAGCACGCCGTGGGCGAGCCCGACGACGCGGCGGTCTTCCACGCTCCCGGAGCGCCGCCCCTGGTCGGCCGCCATCCGCGCCTGCGCGCCGCCATCCGTCTGCTGCAGCGGGTCGCTCCCATGGAGAGCACGGTGCTGCTGACCGGCGAGAGCGGCACGGGCAAGGAGCTCTTCGCGCGGGCGATCCATGCCCTGTCGCCGCGGCGGAGCGGGCCGTTCGTGGCCCTGAACTGTGCCGCCATCCCGGAGGCGCTGCTCGAAAACGAGCTCTTCGGGCACGAAAAGGGGGCCTTCACCGGCGCCGACCGCCGGCAGCCGGGCCGCTTCGAGGTGGCCGAGCGCGGCACGCTGATGCTCGACGAGGTCGGCGAGCTCCGCCGGGCATCCAGGGCAAGGTGCTGCGCGTGCTGGAGGAGCGCACCTTCGAGCGGGTCGGGGGCGGCCGGACGATGCGCGCCGACGTGCGGCTGGTCGCGGCGACCAACCGCGACCTCGACGCCATGGTGCGGGAAGGGGGCTTCCGGGCCGACCTCTATTTCCGTTTGAACGTCTTCCCGATCGAGCTGCCGGCGTTGCGCGAGCGGGCGAGCGACGTCCCGCTCCTCGCCCACCACCTGCTCGGCGAGATCGCGCGCCGGCACGGCACCGAGCCGCCGCGGCTGGAGGACGATGCCGCCGAGCTGCTCGCTGGCGAGCCCTGGCCGGGCAACGTGCGCGAGCTGACGAACGTCCTCGAACGGGCCGTGATCCTGGCCGACGGCTCGACCCTGCGGGCCGCCGACCTCCGCACCCTGCTCCGCCCCCTGACCGGAGCGGGCGAGAGAGACCGGCTGCGGCAGGCGCTCACCGAAGCCGGCGGTGACAAGCGCCAAGCCGCCGAGCTCCTGGGGATGAGCTACCGCACCTTGCTGCGCAAGGTGAAGGAGCACGACCTCGAAGGGGTGCCCCGCTACCGGGAATGACTCCCGCTTTTACCGCTTACAGCGGAGGAGCCTCGGCGTTTTCCTGCTCCGAAACCGGATCCATGGTCACCGTGGAGTTCCGGGTCTCGAACGTGGCCCTGGCAAAAGTGAACACACCGGGCAGCGGCACCCGGAAGCTGGTCGTGCCGTCCGGCGGCAGGGTCGTCGAGGCGAGGACCCCGTCGACCGTCTTCAACAAAGTCCCTTCGTCGTCGTAGACCTTCACGGTCAGGGTCAGGTCGGAGACGAGCAGGTTGCCGTTGTTGCGCAAGGCGCCGACCAGGTCGAGACCGTCGCCTTCGGTGCGGCTCATCTGGTTCCAAGAGCTCACCGACACCGCGCCCTTGTCCTTCTTCTCCTCGTCCTTCTTGCCGTCGTCCTTCGCTTCGCCGGTGCCGCCGCCCTCCTGGCTGGGCGGCGGTGTCTTGCTGGCGAAATCGGCGTCCGTCAAGGTGCGGACCGACTCTCTCCGCGGCGGCGGCGGTGGAGGCTCCGGCGGCTTCTCGGCCTGCGCCTTGGCATCGGCCGTGGCGCGCTCGCTCGCCGCGAGGTCGACGTCCGCCAGGCGGAGGCTCGCGAGCGTCCCCTTGGGCGAGGTGAAGACCACGAGCTTGCCCTTCACCTTCCAGGGCCCCTTGGTCTCCGCGCGTTCCCCGGTCCGCAGGACCAGCCAGTCCGCGCCGGCCGGGAGGGCGACCGCGGCGAGGAGGAGGGCCGTCCAGACGGCGGCCCTCCTGCGGGAGGAGGCTTGCTTCGACTTCGTCATCAGTTGATGTCCTTCCAGTTCTGCTCCATGATGCCGATCGGGATGGCCGCGATGCCGACCACGCGGGTGTCCGATCCCATCGAGTAGACGTTCCAATAATAGTTGCCGAACTTGGTGCCCTTTGGGAAGAGGTCTTTGAGCTTCTCCATGATCTCGACCTGCTCGGCGGTCAGATCCTCAAGGCTCGAAGCCGAGCTGGCCTGGTTCTTGGTCTGTCCCCGGTCCACGGTCGGCGGCGAGGTGACGACGGGCACCTCCTGGAACCGGTGGTCGTCGGTCAGCAACGGATTGGCATTGCCGGCCAGGATGGTGTAGGCGCGGCTGGTCCCGGTGCGGCCGCAGACCGGGCCGCCGGGCCCAGTCGTGACCGAGGTGGCGTCGGGCTCGTAGGTCGAGAAGATGACGAGGCCGCCCAGGGCGAAGGCCGAGGTGATCACCCTCTCGTTCGGCTCGAGGCGCAGGAACCAACCGCGGCTCTTGCCGGCCAGCGGCGCAAGGACGAAGTCGTTGGAGGTCGGCGCGGTGGTGGGTGTGAGCTGGGTGTACTGGCTCTCGTTCCGCGGCAGGCTCGATCCCACCTGGGAAGCCTGGAAGCCCTCGTCGACAACCAGGTAGAAGCGGCCTTCCTGGCCGGAGAGGTTCCACAGGTCCTCGCGGTCGCCGGCGCCGAAGGCGAGAGCGTTGCGATCGAGCTTCGACACGAAGACCACGGTGGGTGCGAAGTAGATCGGCTTGCCGCCGGTGTCGAAGACCGGGAAGGGCGCCCAGGAGTTGCCCGTCTCGTCCACCACGCGGAGGACGGTCTGATTGGCCGCGAAGGCGGGGATCCCCTGGTTCGTGGTCAGCGTCACCGCCTCAAGCGGCGCCGGCTGTCTCATATCGACCTTGTAGACGAAGCCCGTTGTGGTGCCGATGTAGATGGTGTCGAGGACGCCGTCGTTGTCGTTGTCGATGACCCCCGGCTCGGCGGGCGTGGCTCCCGTGATCGACCGCTTGTAGATCACCTGGCCGGTCTCGATGTCCACCATGTAGAGATAGTTGCCGCTGCGCGGCGCCGACTTGTTCTCGGCGTCCATGCCGCCGCCGAAGATGGCGACGAACTTGTCTTCGACCGTCCCCGCGGTGTTCTTGATGCGGATCCGGCCTACGGTCGGAACCGACCAGGTCTGGCCGAGATCGGCGCTGCCGTTGCGGTCCTCGTCCAGGCGCGAGGTCAGGAGCGTGTCGTTGAACTCCCAGAGGAGCGTGGGGAAGGGGAGGCGGCCGCAGCCGTTCAGCGTCGCGACGGCCGTGTTGCCCACGGTGAGACAGCTCGGCAGGGTGCCGCTGAAGAACGAGGACGGCTCGGGAGTCGGCTTGTTCTGCGCGTCGAGGACGTCCGGCTGGGTGATGTCGAGCGCGTAGTAGCCGCTCACGACGTCGGTGAGACGGCTGCCCCCGAACGGAGAGCCCCCTTCCCGCAGGCCGCCGATCACCACGGTCCGCCATTCCCGCTCCGCGGCCCTGGGAGGGTCGGTCGAGGTGGCAGCGATCCCGGTGTTCTGCGGGTCGATGAAGGCTTCGTCGATACGGGGTGTGCTGTCGAGCCCGAACACGTGCTTGCTGTGCGGATCGGCCGGGTTGAACTGGTAACGGAGGATGGGCAGCACGCTCCGCGGCATGAACGAGAACAGCTCCTGTCCGGTGCCGTCCGTAAACTTCTTGTCGGATGTCCGCCAGGTGCCGGCGTCGAAGAAGTGGGCCTGGCCGTCGTTCGAGGAGACGGCGATCATTTTGCGCCTCAATTGGTGCTTGAGAGAGAAGCAGCGATACCCGGGGTTGCGGGGAAGCTTCGTCGCGCTGACCTCGCCGCAAGGCTGCCCGTTCGTGAACAGGTCCTGCGCGAAGCGCCCGAAGTCGGCCGGTTGATCGAACACGGTCGGGTCGGCGTGGAAGGTGTCTCCCAGCACCCAGTCGACCGGGATCGGGGGGGCGGTGCCGTTCTGGATCGTCGAGCTCTTGATCGCGAGGGTCCGCCTGACGATCTCGGACGCCCGCAGCTTGGAGGCGGCTTCCACCGGCGCCGTCGAGCGCGGCAGCTTGAAGCCGTCCAGGAAGTCCTGCCAGTCCGGCACGCTCCCCGGCAGGTTGAACAGGCGCAGGTCCGTAGGCACCGTGGCGCCGTTGCGCGCCATGCCGTGGAACACACGCCGCTCGTTGGTGAGGCTGTTGGTGCCGAGCTTCAGCTCGGACCGCGTCGGCGCGACGACGGTGTCGATGTCGTCCCACAACGGCGCCTGCGACTCGATCCTCGTGCCGGCATCCCAGAGATGGCAGGCGCTGCGCGGATTGGCCACCGAGCCGACGGCCGGACAGGTCCGGCTGCGGTCGGGAAGGCCGGCCGTCGTCAGCGGCAGCGGCTTGAGGAACGCGTCGACGTGCCCATCCCAGGTCGGCTCGCCGTTCAACGGGGTGAAGTTGGAGATGTAGACCTTGTCCGCGACCTCGGTCTGCACCGTCGGCACGGCGGCGGACGCGAAGGAGCTCGTCTGCTCACGGATCTGGGCGAAGATGCTGGTCAGCGCGTTGATCAGGTCCTGCTTGTTCTGCGGATAGATGGGGTCGCCGGTGCCGCCGTTGGCGGCCATGCAGTTGAGCTTGTTGCCGGAGGTGTTCTCGACGCCGAACGCGACGACGTAGGTCTGGATCGCCTCCTGGGCGCGAAGACCGGCCGTGCCGGAGCACGGATCCGCGCCCGGGCAGGTGTCGTCGCCGTCGGTGATCACGAGCAGGTACTTCTTGCGGCACCCCCATTCGGGGTCCTGGGCCGACGCGACGTGCTTCCAGCCGGTGTTCTTGGGGCAGTTGCCCGCGGAGCAGCCGGCGTACCAGGTACGGAACGACTTGACGGAGAAGCCGAGCGGCGTCGAGCCCGCGGCGAACAGCGGACGGATGTTGTTGGCCTCGAGGAGCAGAGAGGAGTCGCCGACGGCCGGGACGTCTCGGAGGTAGGGCGCGATCCGGAAGTCGGGAGCCGCGCTGGAGTCCGCGATCTGGTTGGGCGCGAGGCGGCGCAGGATGTCCGTCTTGTGGTCGACCTGCCAGTCCAGGGGAATCCTGTCCCCCGTCCTGAACCACCAGCCCCGGCTGTCCGCGGAGCCGTCCGGGAAACGGAGCGTCGTGTCGGGGCCCGTGTCGTCATCGCTCGCCCCGGTCGGACTGGCGCCGCTGGGATCCCCGGTGTTCGGATCCCAACCGGCGCAGGTGTTGTTCGAGGTCGGATCGGCGGAGAGCGGGTTGCCGCTGCCGTCGACCTGGGGAAAGTAGGAGATGGTGGGATTCTGATTCGTGGAGGTGCGGTTCGGAGCGTTGCCCGCGTTGTCCCACGACAGGAACTCGTCCGGCAGACCGTTCGTGAAGCCCAGGTTGTAGGTGATCGTCGGCTCGCCGACGTTCGAAGTGCTGGAGCAATCGCTGTTGGTGCAACGGTCGACGCGCACCCTCACCTGGATCGTCGCGGCGCCCGGGAGGTTCGATCCGGTGGGCCGATAGCGCACCCTGTACCTGCTGCCTCCGGAGGCGACGTAGAAGGTGACGTCCTGGTTGAAGGAGGTTCCCCCCTTGGGGAGCCGCTGAACGCGGGTGCGCTCCCAGGTGTCGTTGAGGTCGGCGGCGTCGTCTTCGTAGCAACCGATGTTGTGGTCGCCGCCGCCGGTGTCGCAATTCCACGTCCGGCCGAAGACGTCGTCGTCCCCGGGTGCCGGGAACACCCGGCCGCCGGCCAGCGTGACGCCGCCGGCCCCGGCCTTGTAGATCCAGTGCTTGGACCAGGCCGTCAGGTCGTCCTGGTTGTAGGTGGCGAATCCGAACTGGATGTCGTCGACGTCCTTGAGCACCTCGTAGAGGGCCTCCTTGGCCTGGTAGAACTTCGACGAAGGGTCGTCGGCCTGGAGGCGCGCGTAGCAGTCGCCGGTGGGGCAGAGCGTCGTGCAGTCCCCGGCGTCGAGCTGCGCCTGGGTACACTTGGGGGTCCAGTTCATCGAGCCGGAGGTATCGAGGACGATGAACACATAGGGCTCGCCCGTCGAGTCCCGCAGCAGGTCGCGGTCGTCGGTCGCGGCCGGACGCGGAATGGACAGCGTCAGCAGCAGCACAGCTCCCAGGAGCGCCGTCATGGCGCGACAGCGGGATCGGGACCTCGGATGGACGGAAGTCATAGCGCTCTCCCTAACGGATCTCGCGGATCCGAATCAGAACTTGATCTGCGCCAGTTGGGCGGGATCAAAGATGTCCGGCGCCTCTTTCCCCGGACTGTCGAAAGGCTGAAACTCGAACATCACGGTGACCTCGCGTTGCGCCCACACCTCCGCATCCGAGGGCGGCATGCCGGCGCCGTTCCAATTGACCCGGCGCGCCTTCGCCGTCACCGCGTGATTGATCTTGTAGAATTTGGGCACCCCGTCGTCGTTGCGCGGGCACCAGTCGCAGGGCTCGATGGAGATCGGCACCATGAGCGTGACGTCGACCAGGTCGGCGACCCGCTGGTTGCCCACCCGCACCTCGTCCTGGATATAGGCGAAAGGCTTGTAGGCGCGGGTGGTCAGGACCCTGGCCGCGGCGACGCCGAGCCCGGACTCGACGGCATAGAACGTCCGGTTGATCGTGCGCTCGTTGGACCCGATCCGCATCTCCGTCTCGGTGATCATCACCAGGGACAGACCGACGATCGACAGCACCACGAGAACCAGCAGGGCGGCAACGTAGGCGCTCCCCCGCTCTCCACGCCGTGGGTCGCGTTGCATGCTCATCACAGGTTCCTCACGTTGATGATCGTCTGCAGGATGCGCCGGCGGAACATGCGGTCTATGCCGCCGGCGGATTGGGCGAGGTTCAAGGGGTCGTTGACCGCATAGGTCCGATCCTCGATCTGGCTGAGGACGGGCGCCTGGTACCCAGGGTCCCGGCGGTCGGTGCGAGCGAGGAGGTTCAGGCGCACATAGCAGAGGCGCGCCCCGGTCCAGACCGGGTTCACCGGGTTGTCGACCGTGCTGTTGAACAGCCAGTCGTCGTTCACGCCGTCGGTCGCCTCGGAGATGTAACCGTTGATCGGGTCGGCATCGATCGAGGTCAGCCCGGCCGGCTCGGCCGGAGCGCCGGCCGGCCGCGGGCGCGGCACGTGGTTGATCGTGTCCAGGCCGAGCGCCACCTGGAGGTCCAGGATGTTGTCCGCCAGGTCGATCTCCAGGTTGGCGTCATTGGCCGCGTCGCCGAGGGGACCGTACGCCACCTGGGTGTTCGGCAGGACGCGGGCGCGCGTCAGGATCGGCGCGACCTCCGCACCGGCGAGGGTCCTGCGGACATAGAAGCGGTGCTCCTCGAGGACGCCCACGAAGCCGACGCTCGTCAGCGTCGCCGGAAAGGTGCCGCCCGAGGAGAGCTGCCGGAAGCTGTCGGCGGTGACGCTGCCCTGGATGCGGAAATTGATCTGCGCCTGGTTGGCCAGGTCGACATTCGACGTCTCGGGGATGAGCTCCACCACCGCGAAGACGTCGCGGTTGCGGGCGCTCATCAGGACGAGCGCCTCGTGGACCCCGTTCGTCACCGCATCGTCGAGCGTCTTCAGGCTCTGGGTGATGCTGGTCGGGGAGACGGCACCGATCATGATCGTGCCGGTGAAGGCCTGCGCCGGATCCAGGGTCGGATTGTTGGCCGCATCCTTAAGGGTGAAGACCCCCATGCCGAGGGAGTTGATCTGGTACATCGGGCTCGCGAAGACGCCGCGCACGACCAGGACGTCGGAGCCGGCGACGACCTGCGGAGAGGTCGCGCCGGCGATCCGCGCGTTGGCGGCCACGTTGTCGACCACCCAGAGGGCGTTGCCCAGCGGCAGGGCCGTGGACATCGGGATGCCCCCGCGGCCCGCCATGCGGATGACGCGCTCCATCTCCGACTGCGCCGTGCGGAGCGACTGCTGCATGTCCGAGACGTTGGTCTGGACACGGGAGATCTTGTTGACGAAGTCGAACAGCACCAGGACGGCGACGAGGACCTGGACGACCACCAGCAGGGCAACGATGAGCTCGACCATCGTGAAGCCCGCCTGCGAGCTGCGAGACCGGAGATCAGGCATTTCCTTCTCCTTCCTTCTCCCTCAGAAGGGCTTCATCAACTGGAAGGTCATCCGCCCCACGGCGGACGCCCCGCCGCGCCGGCCAGCCACCGCCTTGCCGCTGTCCAGGACGGACGAGATCTCCTGGATCTGCACGAAGGACTCGTCCGTGCCTCCGGGCAGGGCTTCCGCGTCGTCCAGGATCCCGTCGTCGTACGCAGCGACGCCGAACTGGCGCACCTGCGTCGTCCGGGTCCAGATGACCGGCCTGGTGGTGACCGCCGTGTCCACCCAGTCCTGCCAGCGGGTGGGCGCGCCGGTCTGGATCCCCTTCTGCAGGAAGCGGACGTTCGTGAGGCTGCCGGCGCCGTTGGGCAGCACCATGTCGTTGCTCTCGAACGGGACCTCCAGCAGGTCCTCGATGTTGGTCTTCGCGTAGGACGTCGCCTGGGTGTAGTCGCTGCCCAGCGCGTTGTTGTCGATCGACCGCTTGAACAGCGGGACCATGCCCATGGCGATGATCAGCAGGATGGCGGCGGCGATCAGCGCCTCGATCAACGAGAATCCGGCTTCGCCCGCCGCGCCCGCCGCGCTCACCGAACACTCAGCCCGTGGCACCCTCCTCATCGATTCATCCCTCCTCGTCGAATCCATGCTCCACCTCATTTCCAGGTCCAGGAGACGCCGCCTTCACCCTGCTCGCGGTAGTCGTCGGGGCCGACCTTTTTCCGCAGCACGACCTTCACTCCGGTGCTCGCCGGGACCGCGACCTCCACCTCTTCGTCGCGTGCGTTCTTGAACCGGAAGGCCCCGATCGTCTGCATCGATCCATCGCTCCCGTAGATCGCCTGGTCGCCGGCGAATCCGACGGTGCTGACGGAGATCCCCTTGGTGATCTGGAAATACCCGAGCTGCTTCTCGCCGGCATCGTGAACCCCGTCGCGGTCGCGGTCCGAGAAGCTGAGCAGGACGAGGTGCCTGTTGAACACGGGATCGAGCTGGACCTGGACGACTCCGGAGGAGGAGGTCTTCACCGCGTCGAGGCGCGCCAGCCGCAGCAGCATCGAGGCCTGCTGGGCGTTGTCCATGAGCTTCCGTCTCTCGATCTGCCGGAACAGCTCGGCACCGCCGATCAACGTCAGGACCGCCATGATCGCCACGGCGACCAGGACCTCGATCATGGTGAACCCCGCACTGCCTCGCGACATGCGTCGGATCTCTTTCATAGTCATATGCGTCTCCTTGGAAGGCAAGAGGAGTGCCACCCCTCCGAAGCCGCGTCCAAAATCGCCTAAAGCTCTGTCCGACAATCAGTTGGGGGAAACGTTCGCCGGGCTGCCGGCGGTGTTCTGGCGCGCGGGGTTGGGGCCTTCGGTAACGATCGTGTCGGCCGGCAGCGAGAGCACGGCGCGGGTGCCGCCGTCCGGCCGGTCCTCCAGGCGGATGCGCCCGCCGTGCAGGACGACGATGCGGTGGGTCAGGGCCAGCCCCAGGCCGACGCCGCCGCGCCGGCCGGTCGCGAAGGGGTGGAACAGACGGTCCCGGATCTGCGCCGGCACGCCGTCGCCACGGTCCTCGACCGCGATCTCGACGCCGTCCTGCGCGCGCTCGATCCGCAGGAGGACAGGACCCTCGCGCCCGGCCGCGCGTTCCGCCTGCGCCGCGTTGCGCAGGAGATTGCGCAACGCCCGTTCGAGGAGCTGGTAGTCGCCGCGGACGCACAGCTCGCCGGGCGGGCCCAGGACCTCGACCGCGAAGCCCTCCAGGGCCGGATCGGTGGCGACGCGGCGCGCGAGGCGGGCGAGAGGGACCTCCTGGAAGCGGGTGGTCCCCGGCCGCGCGAACGAGACGAAGTCGTCGAGCACCCGTTCGAGGTGGTCGGCCTCGTGCCGGATCTCGGACAGGTAGTCGACGACCGAGCCCTCGTCCGGACGCCGCTCGATCAGGGTCAGGTAGCCGCGCAGGGTGGCCAGGCTGTTGCGCAGCTCGTGGGCGATGCCGCCGGCCATCTCCCCCAGGCGTGCGAGGTGATCGGCCAGGCGGATCTCCTCGGTGCGCCGCCGCACCTCCGTCAGGTCGGCGAAGAGCACGAGGTAGCCGCGCATCTCGCCGTCGTCGCGGCGCAGCGGATGGACCGTGAGCCCGAGCGTCAAGGTCGCGCCGCCCGAGCGCACGTTGCACTCCTGGCGGCGCGGCGCGTGCTCCTCGGCGACCGCGCCGGTGAGGATCTCGAGGAGCTGCGGCTGGCCGGCCAGGGCCTCGTGCAGCGGTCTCCCGGGCTCGGGGATCTCCTGGCCCAGGAGCTGGGCGCCCACCGCGTTGAGGGCGAGCACGCGGCCCTCGCGGTCGAGCAGAAGAAGCCCGCTCTGCAGGCTCGACGAGAGGGTCCTTTCGAGCGCGGCGAAGTCGTTCTCGGCACTGGGCTCCGGCGCGGAGAGGGCGCCCAGGGCGCGCTCGAAGGCGGAGAGGAGGAAGTCGACCTCGTCGTCCCCCGCGGCGCCGCCGCCGAGCTGCCGCGCGCGCTCCAGCATCAGCTCCCAAGGCCGCAGGAGGTGGCGCAGGAAGAGGAGGACCAACAGCACGAGGGCGCCGTCCACGGAGACCACGACGAGGGTGAGCAGCCTGACCGAGCGCAGGCTCGCGCCGAGCAGGGCGGCTTCGAGGTCCACGCGGACGGTCCGGCGCCCCTGGAGGGTGTCCCAGGAGGCGAACCCGGCCACGCGGTCCGGCAGCAGGTCGTCCGGGCCGATCCCCACGGGCCGGCGGGCGGACTGGCCGCGCAGAGGTGCCAGCGGCTGGGCGGGAGCGTCCCCGGCGGCGGCGAGCGTCTCTCCCGCCGCGTCGAGCAAGGTGACCGCGAGAGCCCCGGCGGGCAGGCCGCCAATGTCTTCTCCCGTGCGGGCGAGCCGCTCTGCAACCTGCCGCGCCTGCCGCATCGCCTCGGCCTGCCGCGCCTCGACCAGGCGGGTGATCGAGCTGCGGTAGGCGAGGAGGGTGAACGTCGAGATGACGACGAGCAGGACGATCGCGGCCGGGAGCAGGATCAGCGTCTCGCGGCGCAACCCCAGCCGCCAGCGGCGCGGGGCCTCGCTCATAACAGCCGCGCGTAGAAGCCGGCGATCGCCTCGCCGGCAAAGAGGGCGATCAGGCCGCCGAGGGCGAGGAAGGTGCCGAACGGCAGCTTCGACCGCATGTCATGGCTCCCCCATCGCATCAGTGCGATGCCGACCACCGAACCGGCCAGGGCGCCGCAGAAGAGCGCGACCAGGACCCCTTTCCAGCCCAGGAAGGCGCCGATCAGGGCGAGCATCTTCACATCGCCGAGCCCCATCCCCTCCTCCTTGCGGATCAGGTACCAGGCGCCCCACACGGCGAGCAGGATGCCGGCGCCGAGGAGGACCCCGAGAACGGAGGCCACCAGCCCGACCCAGTGGATCCAGGGCTGCACGGCGAGCCCCAGCACGATCCCCGGCAGGGTGATCCGGTCGGGCAGGATCATGTGGTCGTAGTCGATCAGCGCCAGCGCCAGCATCAGGCAGGAGAAGACCACGGCGACCAGGGCTTCGACCGTCAGGCCGAAGCGGAAGAGGCAGGCGACGAACAGCAGGGCCGTCGCCGCCTCGACCAGCGGATAGCGCCACGAGATCTTCGTCCCGCAGGAGCGGCAGCGCCCGCGCAGCAGGAGATAGGAGAAGACCGGCACGTTGTCGCGGGCGCGGATCGCGGCGCCGCACCCCGGGCAGCGCGACCGCGGCAGCACCGTCGAGATCCCCCGCGGCAGCCGGTAGATGACCACGTTCAGATAGCTGCCCACGATCAGCCCGAGGACCGCCACGTAGAGAGCAATCAGGATCTGGAGCTGCACGGCCCGGGATTGTACCGGTAAAGGCGGGGGGCGGTTGCGCCGCCCCCCGTGGTGTAGGGCTATACTGGGTTCACTCCTTGATCGTGGAAGCGGTCGTGGAGCTGGCCGTAGGAGCCGTCGGTGAAGAGCCGGTCTCCTGCGGCTTTTTCTTCGGGCGGTTGCGACGGGGCTGCAGACCGAACTCGGTCAGCTTTTCCGCCGTCATGCCGTACGCGGACCGGATGCCGTTCCGCAGCCGGGTCGCCAGATCCTGACCCCGTTTGCGATGACCTTCGACATCCCGTGTGGCCTGCTGGAACTGCGCCTTGAAGGTACCCTGCCGGAGGCTCGCTGCCTTGAGCCCGTCGAGCTCGCCCGTGAGCTGAGTCCGGTACGGCCCTAAAAACGGCAGGTCCTCGGCATTGGTTTGGATGGTTTCCAGAAGGGTTTCCCACTCCTTCCGGATGTCGGACAATGCGCCTGTGGGCATGATGGACCTCCTTTCAGCCCAGCTCGGCGCCGAGCTCGATCAGCGCCTCCTCGACGCCGCCCGCCGGTCCCGGCACGAGCCGCAGGATGACGTCGCACCGCCTGCCGGCCAGACGGGTCTGGATCGACAGCCGCAGCGCATTGGCGAGCGCCGAGACATAGTTCGAGTACTCCTGCGCCACGCGCGCATGAGGAAACACCCGGACCCGCTGGAGCGCCGTCGCTCCTTCGATCAGGCGCCAGCCCGCCTGGAGCAGCACCTGCACCCGCTCCGCCTTGAGACCGAGCACCTCCCGGACCCCCAAGGCGAGCTCCTCCTGCACTCGCTCCGCCTTCAAACCGAGCGCTTCGCCGGGTTCCTTCACCACCGCAGACTGCCCCTGCTTGACGTTCTCTACCAACATGTCGAACCTCCTTGGCTCGAACATCCGGCGCCTTCATTGGCACCGGGAAAGCCGATCAGTTTTCCTCCGGAGGAGGCGGCTCGTGCCACTCCTCGGGACGGAGGATCAGGCCCACCGCCCTGCGGGCCACGGTTTCGAGGTCGCCCTCGCCCAGGTGGGCCGTGTTCAGCACACCGCACAACGCCACCAGGATGCGCGTCAGGCCGAGGGAGCCCGGAAAATGGGCGGCGATTTCATGAATCAGAGGCAGGATGTCCTCTGCCCGGCCGACCTTTGCGTACACGGTCGCCAGGTCGATGGTGCAGAGGGCGCTCTCCACCAGCTTCTCCTCGTCCAACAGCCGGCGGCGCACGGCTTCGAGACGCGGCACCGCTTCCGCCAGGTCGCCGAGGTGCGCTTCGATCCTGCCCTCCAGCCAGTGCAGACGGACCAGCTCTGCGGAGTCGCCTTGCCACACGGTCGTCAGCTCGCGGCACTGTTCCAGCAGGACTCTGGCCGCCCTGGGCTGCCCGAGCGCCGCCAGACAGACGGCCAGGCCGAGGCCTGAGCGCGCCGCAAGCAACGGCGAGCCCGCATCCTGGAGCAGCAGCCAGGCGCGCAACAGGACCGATGCCGCCCTCTCCAGGTCGTATGCCCGCAAGAAAAGGAAGCCAAGCCGGCAATTGCATTCCCCCTGCGGCGCTCTCCGCCCTGCCTCGCGGTAGATCCGGGCCGCTCGCCAGAGCAGCGGCTCGGCCTCCCGGTCGCGGCTCTGGTCCTCGCGCAAATAGGCCAGCATCTGGCAGAAAAAGGCCCGCACCGGCGAATCCGGAGGCACTGCCAGAGCGGCCGACGCCATGCGAAACCTCTTGTCGGCACCCTCCAGGTCTCCACCCACGCGGCGGGCGTTCCCCAACAGGCAGCAGGACCGCGCCACGACCTCTTCGACCCAGACGCTCAGCTCCCGCGGATACGTAGACCCTCCGAGGTGATAGGCGAGGAGGGCCAGCTCTTCCGACTTCTCCGGCTCTGCCGGTGCGAGCCGCTCGCCTTCCCGCAGGAGCAGCTCCGCCAGAAACAGGTTCTTGAACCGCGCCTCCCGGATCGCCTCGAAACGGCGCGGCGCCGCCAGGCCGAGCAGCTCGGCGTACAACGGCGCCGCTTCGGCGGCCCAGACCGCCGTCTCCACCGGCACCCCGACCGGCCCCCACAGCAGCTCGCTCCCGCCGTCTTCGTCCTCCTGGCAGGCCGCCAGGAATTCCTGGGCCAGGGCGAAGCAGAGGCTCGCAGTCCAGCAGGTGAAGCACCTGCGCGGCGTCCCGCTCGTCCCCTCCCGCGAACATCCGGCTCAATGCCTCTCGACTCAAATGGCCGTCCACATCACCTCCCTGGGGCCAAGACCCCGGACAGAATGTCGCTCTACTTGAACGACGGTACTGATTTTATACACTGCGTCGCACGATGTCAATGACATCGCGCGCGCTTTGCCGGCCGGGGTCAAAAATGCGCGCGCAGTCAAGGAGAGCCGCCAGGGTGGGCGGGGTCTATGCGGCTCTGCTGGCGCGGAGCTGGGAAGTCCGGCACCGCGATGTGGGGGAGATGGTGGAATTGGCGAAGGCTGCGGTCGAGGTGGCCCGCGACCTCGGGTTGCGCCAGCCCGGGTCGCGCGACGCGCGCACCACCCGCAGCAAAAAATCCAGCCGCGGCTCGCCCTTGCCCTGCAGCACGATCAACCGTCGCAAAAGGCGACCTGCCGTCGCAGGAACGCCACAAACACGTGTTCCTGCAGCACGTCGGCGCCTCGCCCTCTTCCTCGCCCGCGGCGCGGCGTTCGAACAGCTCGATGACCAGCCCGGTGGTCGGGTCCGGCTTCGACCACAGCATACGGAGCCCGGCATGGACGAACGGTTCCCGCTCCCATTCGAGAACACAGCCAAGGACCTCCGCCGCCTGCTCCAGGCTCGCCGCCTCGAAGGCGATGTGCTGCAACCCCGCGCCCCGGGTCGCCACGAACTGGCGAAGATCTGAATGCCGGCTCACGGGGACGAACAGAGCGATCGCCGACTCACCGCTCTTCATCATCACGCTCAGATTGCCGGCCATGCGCCGCTGCTCCGTCGCCTCGTACCCGAGGAGCGTGAACAGATGGACCGCTCGTTCCAGATCCGCCACCACCACCGCGATGTGATCCAGCTTCAGGGCCGGGACCGCTTCCGGCTCCCCTGCGCTAGGCGGCGCCGGGCAACAGCCTTCCCCCCCGTCGGGGTCCCGCGCCATGAACGTGCAGAACCTCAGCAGATCGTCGTCCATCTACGCTCCTTTCGTTCGGCCGGCTCGTAGAAAAAAAGCTCCCGGGCTTTCGGCACCCGGGCGCGGGGATTCGACCCGGCGACAACGCAGCCTCCTCGCCTCCTTACAGCTTCTGCTCTCTCTCGGGAATCTCCAGCGCCGCCCGCACGTCCCGGATCGTCGGGCCGATCTGGTCGGCCAACAGGCCTTCGATTGCGCTCCGCAGCCCGCTGATCCCCTCCGGGTGGCTCGCGAAATCCTCCGTGTCCAGATCTTCAGGCGCTGCCGGAAGGCTCCCGTGCACGACATGCAGCCGCGCCCGTACCCTCTCCAGCTCCGACAGCATCTGCCGGAGCTCCGCCTGCGCCTCCCCGAACGTCATCGCGCGGCGCGGCCCTTCTCCGGAAGCTCGCCCATCCGCCAGATCCAGCGTGCCAGGGCGGTACACTCCGGGCAGCCTTTCAGCAGACAGCGGAGGAATTGGCGCCGCTCGGCCCGATCGAGCTCACCCCGCAGCAAGCGGCGCTCGTCCACATGCGGGCTCTCCACGGCGGGCCGGCGTTGACACAGCAGCGGGTCTTGTCCCATTGCAGGGGCATCGTAGGGCGGCTGCACAATTGCCTGATCCGGCCGCCGCGATTTCATATGGACTATCTGCGTCCGGTTTCCCGCGTGTCACAGATTTCCTTGGTGCGGCAACCTTCTTTCTGAAAGAGGTCTTCAGGGAGACAGGCATGAGCCCGGACACACCCCCGGAACCAGAGCAGGACATCACCCCGGCCACCGCCATGGCGTTGCTCTACCTCCGCGCCCTCGTGGCCCCGATCCCCAAGGACGGCGCCGACCTCCTCAGGATCAACGAAAAGCTGCTCCGCCGCTACGAGATCGGCAGCCAGACACTGAGTCGTGAGCAGCTCGAGGAGCTGGTGGGCCGCATCGGCCAGCCCCCCGAGGCCGTCGATCTCCTCCTCTTCCTCCACGAGCTGGTCGTGCCCCCGTCCGTTGACGAGTCGGCCTCGCCCGTGGCCCTCACTCCAGAAGAGCGCCAGCGCATCCTCCGCACGGTCATGACCCATGGCTGGGCGCTCGTCCGCGAGGTGCGCGCCGAGCTGGTCCGCAAACGCAAACAGGAAAAGGCGGCAGCGGCTCACCGCGATGCCACCGAGCTGTGGGCCAAATTGAAGACCGTTCCGCGCGAAGAATGGCGCGACCAGGTCCTCACCTTCCCCGAATACCGCCGCTGGGCCCTCGCCGTGAAGGTCTGCCATGAAAGCGAGCGCGCCGCGGCCCACAGCGCCAAGGAGGCGCTGGAGCTCGCGCGGCTCGCCCTCTTCATGGCCGAGCATTTCCAGGGCGACACCCGCTTCGGCGCCGCGCTCCAGGCGTATTGCTGGATCTACATCGCCAATGCCCGGCGGGTCGGCAACGACTTCGATGGAGCCGATGCCGACTTTGCCCGCGCCGCCGACTTCTGGAAGGTCGGGGCTAACCCCGACGGCCTACTTCCTACTTGGCGGATGCTCGAGCGCGAGGCCGCGCTAAGGCGGGAACAGCACCAGTTCCCGGAAGCACTTTCGCTACTTGACCGGGCAGTGGCGGCACACAGGAGCGATGCTCTAGCGACCGCGCGACTCCGATTGGTAAGGGCTAATATCCTTCAACAGATGGGTGATTTTGAAGGTGCGCTAACGGCTCTAGCGGAAGCCGCACCTGCAATCGAAAGGATGGGCGACGAGCCGCTGATTTTCGCCCTGCGGTTCAACACCTGTATCAACCTGTTCTATGTGGAGCGCTACGAAGAGGCCGCCCGGCGGCTGCCAGCGGTGCGCGCTCTCGCCGAGCAGCAGCGCAAGCTCCTAGACCTCACCCGCGTGCTCTGGTTGGAAGCGAAGGCGATGGCCGGGCTGGGGCAGAAGCAGGAGGCAATGGCGCGGCTGGAACAGGTACAGGGGACCTTCACCGCCGAAGAGCTCCCTTACGACGCAGCGCTTTCAGGTCTGGATCTGGCTATGCTCTGGCTGGAAGCGGGCCGCTCGAAGGAAGTGCGGCAGTTGGCGAACGCCATGCAGTGGATCTTCCGGCACCAGCGGATCGACCGGGAGGCCCTGGCGGCTCTGAAGCTCTTCTGCGATGCGGCCAGGCAGGAGGCCGCCACCGTGGAGCTGGCCGGGCAGGTGAGCGCCGACATCGAAAAGGTGATGCGCTCGGCCTCCCGGCCGGGCAACGCGCCGGGAGGCCGGGGTTGAAGGATCAGGACACACAGCGGCCCGATGGGTCGATCTGGCAGCCTTCGTCCCCCTGGGTCGTTGCCGCAGGCGCGTCGCCCGTGCCGGGGATGCAGCGGCCGCCTGGGTCGATCATGCAGCCTGTCTCACTCCAGACGCGCGTCAGGAGGCGCCACAGGCGGCCGGCGAGGTTCAAGGACTCGACCGCGGCGGATTGCAGCGGCCGTTGGCTTCCGCTCCGCTCCCCGGCCACGGTGGCCCAAGGGGCGGCGAAGAAGGCGAGGAGCAGGAGGAAGGCGAGCTTGCGACGCAGCGAGACATGGGACATGGCGTCTCCCTGGAGAGCGCTCCGGCGCGGCCCCCATGACCTCGCAGGCGCTGCTCCGGCCCGAAACAGGACACTGACCGGGTATAGCCTATTCCCAGAATCGGGAGGCGAGAGGGATGGCAAGGAAGGGTGATCCCGCGGTCTTGAAGTATGTGGTGGCGCATCTCCGCTTCCACGCCGGCATGTCGCAGGAGAAATTTGGCGAGAAGGCCCGGATCTCCCAGAGCGACATCTCGCTCATGGAGGCGGGAAAGCTTGCACCGAAAGAGGAGCAGCTTCGGCGGATGGCTGGCGCCGCTGACGTTGACTGGTCCCTCGTGGTGCATGCACGGCGCTTCTTTGCCGCGGCCCTCGCTTCAACCAGGAGGCGCGGCCCGGCCGTCGGCGGGAGGGATCTCCGGTTCAAACCGGCCATCGTGCAGCCCGGGCTGCTGGCGGAGATCCCCTTGAGCCTCGAAGAGTGGGCAGCGGAAGAAGACCGGCAGCCGCCCACCGAGGCGCTTCGCGCCGCGGACGAGGTCTGGCAGGCTCTGGAACCTTTTCCTATGCAGGAACGGCAACGGCGGTTGGGTTTCTCACTGCGGGCCTCCCGGAGCTGGGCCCTGGCGGTGAGGCTCTGCCACGAAAGCGAGCGCGCCGCGGCCCACAGCACCAAAGAGGCATTGGAGCTGGCCGAGCTCGCTCTAGCGATCGCCAAGCAGGCAGAGGGCGACGAAGGCTTCCGCGCCGCGCTCCAGGGGTACTGTTGGATCTATATTGGCAATGCTCGTAGGGTAGCCAACGATTTCGACGGGGCCGATGCCGACTTTGCGCGGGCAGCTAACCTCAGGAAGGCCGGCGCTGATCCCGAAGGCCTGCTCCCTGGATGGCGGATGCTCGACCGCGAAGCCTCGCTGCGGCGGGAACAGCACCGCTTTGCCGAAGCCCTAACTCTCCTCGACCAGGCGGTGGAGGCTCAGGGAATCGATACCGTCGCGATTGCGCGGCTCTTGGTGATGAAAGCGAATATCTTTCAACAAATGTGTGATTTCAAGGGCGCAGTCGTGGCTCTAGAGCAAGCCGCGGCCAAGATTGCGGTAGTGGGTGATGAGCACCTTCTCTTCGCACACCGCTTCAACACGGCTGCCAACCTGGTGTACCTGGAGCGCTATGCGGAGGCCGCCAGGTGGATGCCTGAGGTGCGTTCCCTTGCCGAGAAGCAGCGCAAGCGCCTGGACCTCAACCGCGTGCTCTGGCTGGAAGCGAAAACCATGGCCGGGTTGGGGCAAAAGCAGGTGGCGATGGAACGGCTGGAGCAGGCGCAAAGGGTGTTCACCGCCGAAGAGCTGCCCTACGACGCTGCTCTTTCAGGGCTGGACCTGGCGGTGCTCTGGCTGGAAGCGGGGCGCGCGAAAGAGGTGGCGCAGATGGCGGTCGCCATGGAGTGGATCTTCCGGCACCAGGGGATCGAGCGGGAGGCCCTGGCGGCGCTGAAGCTCTTCTGCGAGGCTGCGAAGCATGAAGTCGCCACCGCGGACCTGACGCGGAAGGTGATCGCCGACATCGAAAAGGTGAAGCGCTCGGCCCCCCGGCCGGATTGAAAGATCAGGGCGCGCAGCGGCCGTCGGGGTCCAGCCGGACAAGGAGGAGCGGCGCGGCCGTCCGGGGCGGCGCGTCGCCGGCTGGGGGAGCGCAGCTTCCAGCCGGGCTGCAGCGCCCCCGGCCTTGGGGAAGAGCTCCCCCACCCAAAGCTGCGGCCCCCTGCTCAGAGCTGACGCCCCCCAGCCAGGGGACCGCATCCTCCGCTCAGATCCCACGTCCCCTGCTTGGGGGATGCGCAGCCCTGTTGAGAGCCGGCGCCCCCAGCTTCCGGGCCTCTCCCCCGGTTCAGATCTGTCGTCCCCGGCTCGCGCCGGACCTCCGGCGCATAAACGCCAGCCCCGCCAGGAAGGCCGCGAGCGACAGCAGGCTGACCGCGGCTCCGGCCGGCAGCAGGCGCTCGCGATATGCGAGGAGCAGGCGATGCTCGCCCGCCGGCAGCTCCAGCCCGAGTTGGCCGTACACGGTCGGCTCGAGGCGCAGAGGCTCCCCATCCATGTCCTCCCCTTCCAGCATCGCCTGCCAGCCGGCGTCGAAGGTCTCGGCCACGGCGAGGAAGGCCGGCGAGACCGCCCGGTAGCGTAGCCGGATGCGGCCGCCGGTGTCGTCCACGTCGAGGAGCTCCGGCCGGGCCGGGTAGACGACCGTGGTGGCGGGAGTCTCCGGGGCGGATGCAGTGCTCCCAGCCGGCGAGGTACCCCCGGCTGCGGGCGGCGTAGAGGGCATTCTCCCAGCTCTCGTGAAAGCTGGCGCGCGGCGCGAAGCGGATCCGCGGCTGCACCCGCGGATTGACCTCCGGCCGCACCGGCGGCGCGTCCGGATCGCGCGCCACCTCGCGGGCCCACTTGGCCTGCGGCTTGCGCACCAGCAGGGTGCCGACGTTCCAGGCGCCGAGATAGCGACGAAACATCTCCGGCATCTCCGGGTCATTGCGCCGCTCGGTCTCGGCGACGCTCAGGGAGAGCCGCGCCCAGCGTGTGAGCATCAGGTCGTAGTCCTCGTGCATCGCGTAGGAGTGCCCCCAGAGGGTCCCGGAATAGGGCTCGAGCCGGCCGAGCAGGGCGCGGACGATCGCGCGCCGCGGATCGCCGCCACGCCGGATCAGCTCCGGCCCGCTCTCGGCCGCCGGCTCGACCCAGACGCGGCTCCCCGGAGCCATTGGGGCCATCGCCCGCGCGAGCGGCGGCGGCTCGCGGTAGGCCTCCGCCGGGATCGTGGCCACGAGACCGTGCCCGTAGTGCCAGAGGTCGGCGGCCAGCAGCCCGACGGCGGCAAGAAGGAGGACTCGCTCCGGAGCGCGGCGCCAGCGGCACAGCGCGAGCAGAGCCGCCACCGCCGCCGCGGTCGCCACGGCCGCCCACCCCTCGCCACGCAGATAGGCGAGACCGCGCACCACGTCCCGCGGCTGGAGGTCCGGCCCGCCGTAGCTGTGGATGAACCAGAGGGCGGCCCGCGGGGTGAGGTAGAGCAGCGCGGTCAGGGTGGTGGCCGTCGCGAGCAGGACGAGCGCGAGCGCCAGCGGGAAGTCGGCCGCCGCGTAGCGGCCGGCCCGGCGCTCGTCGAGCAGCCGCTGCCAGCCGAGCGCGCCGGCAAAGCCGAGGCAGGCGACCGCCAGGATGGCGAATTTCTCGGGATAGCGGAGCGCGGCGAGCAGCGGCACTGCCTGCCGCAGAGGCTCGAAGAGCGGATTGTGCCGGCCGAGGGCGAGGAAGGCGCCGAGGACAATGGCCAGGGCCCACGCGCCGCGGCGCGGGATGGGCCAGAGGGCGAGGGCGCAGACCCCGAGCACCGTCAGCAGCAGGCCGGGGTACAGAGAGGCCACGTAGGGGTAGTCCCGGTCGTGCAGGTTCCAGCCGAAGAAGGCCCCGGCCTGTGGGCGCGCCGGGTCGCCGAAGAAGCGCGGGAACACCAGCTCGACGAGGCGCGCCGGCGGCGCCGACCAGGTGGCCGCCTGGCCGGCCTCGACCCCGCCGGCGCGCGGCGAGTCGGCAAGCCTTCCCAGGGTGGGGACGAGCTGGATGGCGGCGAGGGCCAGGGCCGCCGCGACCGGCACCAGCACCCGCGGCGCGGCCCGGGGGTTGCGGGCTGCGGCGGATGCCGCCAGGCAGAGCAGCCCGAGCCCGCTCACCACGACGGTCACCGGCTCGCCGTTCAGGAGCTGGAGGGCGAGGGCGCCGCCGCAGGCCAGGGCGGGGCGCAGCCAGCCGCGGCGATCGGCCGACCGCAGCGCAGCGTCCCCCGCCGCGAGAACCCAGGGGAACCAGGCCATGCTGCAGAACAGGGTGTAGGCGCTGAGCAGCGAGAGCAGGGCGCCGCTCCCGGTGTAGCCGAGGGCGGCGAGCGCAGCCGCGCCGCGGCCCGTACCGAGCCGGCGCGCGAGCCGCCAAGCCCCGGCGAACGCGATCCCTGCATGGAGGACCGCCAGCAGGTTGAGCGCGTAGGCCGGAGGGACGGCGAAGGCCAGCCAGCTCGGCGGGTAGAAGGCCGCGTAGCTGGGGTTCGAGAGGATCGGCTGGCCGCCGTGCAGCCAGGGGTTCCACACCGGCAGGCCGCTCGCGGCCAGCTCACGGAAGGCGGTGCGGAGCGGCAGGTGGAAGAGCGGGACGTCGCGGTTGGCCAGCGCCCAGCGCGGCGAGAGCAGCGGCAGGAAGAAGCTGGCCAACCAAGCCGCCCCCAGCCAGACAGGAGCAAGGGCGGCGATCCGGCGGCGCATAGGGAGTCTCCGCCCGGCTCCGGCCGAGCGGGGCGGATTCTAGCCCCTCACTGCTTCTGCGGCCACTGGACCATGAAGCCGTCCGCCCAGACGATGTCCTGGCTGTAGTCGGTCGGCTCGAACGAGGAGACGTTGTACTGCTCACCCGGCGACGCGAAGTCGGCGCCCTTGCTGCGGATCGCCAGCACGTGCCGACCCTGCAGGTCGGTCACGTTCACGTAATAGTCGTAGGCGTTCTTCCAGCCGTCCCGCGGCGGAACGTCCTGGATGTACTGCGGCACCAGGATGGTGTGCAGGTCAGCGGCACCCTTCCGGCTGCCGTAGGAGGTCAGGTCCACCGTCGTGTTGCCGGCGCCGGCGGCGGCGGCGCCCACCTGGTCCGTGAACCAGGAAAACATCGCGGTTCCGACGATCCGTACATCCGCCATTGTCCTCTTCTGCTTTGCCTTCTGCATGGCATCGAGCAGGTTCGGAATGAGCATCGCCGCGATGAGACCGATGATGGCGACGACGATCAACAGCTCGATCAAGCTAAAACCCTGCGGTGCGCCCTGCACTCTCCTCATGGCACTCTCCAGATCAAAGAGAACGGCAATTCCTGGGGAACGCAAACGATGTGCCAGGCTCAGACCGGCGGAATCGCTTGAAAATACAGGGTTTTGGGCGCTCCGCCGGCAAGGCGTATAGCAAAAAAAGTCACCCGGCCGACACTCCGTGTCAGTGCGGAATCAAAATAAAAAGGGGGCGCCGCCAACCACGGCGCCCCGCGAAGAAGAGGATTGAGTTCTTCGGCTCGACCGCGTTACTGCTTCTGCGGCCAGGACACGAAGAAGCCGTCAGCCCATACGATGTCTCTGTCATAGGCCGTCGGGTCGAACGACGTCACGTTGTACGAGCTGCCGTCGGCCTTCTTGTCCCGGCCCGTGCTGCGGATCATCATCACCTGCTGCGCGAGCGGGTTCGCGGTGTTCAGGTAGTACTCATAGGGGTTCTTCCAGCCGTCCAGCGCCGGGACTTCCTGCATGTACTGGGGCGCCAGGACGGTGGCGATCACCGTGGTCGCCAGCGACGCGTAGGACGAGATCTGGACGGTGGTGTTCGCGCCGGCCGCAGCGGCACCGACCTGGTCGGTCAACCAGGAGAACATCGCCGTACCGGTGTTGCGGACGTCGGCCACGGTCCTCTTCTGCTTCGCCTTCTGCAGCGCGTCGAGGAAGTTGGGGATCAGCAGCGCCGCGATGATGCCGATGATCGCCACCACGATCAACAGCTCGATCAGCGTGAAGCCCTTTTGCCGGTTCCGGATTCTGCTCAGCATGACGTCGTCTCCTCTCCCTCAGGGTTTTCGGATTCCCGCCCCTGGTTCATTCCACGGGGCTCAATGGCGTTGTCGCTGTCTCTTTAGAGAGCAGGGCCTATGCCAAGTCAAAAACTCTTTGTTTTGTTGAGTTTAGATTCTGAGACTGACAAATCCTGGCACCCCTGGCTGACAGCTTCTGTCAGAGGGATCAGCCGCGCTTCACTGCTTCTGCGGCCACTGGACCATGAAGCCGTCCGCCCAGACGATGTCCTGGCTGTAGTCGGTCGGCTCGAACGAGGAGACGTTGTACTGCTCACCCGGCGACGCGAAGTCGGCGCCCTTGCTGCGGATCGCCAGCACGTGCCGACCCTGCAGGTCGGTCACGTTCACGTAATAGTCGTAGGCGTTCTTCCAGCCGTCCCGCGGCGGGACATCCTGGATGTACTGCGGCACCAGGATGGTGTGCAGGTCAGCGGCACCCTTCCGGCTGCCGTAGGAGGTCAGGTCCACCGTCGTGTTGCCGGCGCCGGCGGCGGCGGCGCCCACCTGGTCCGTGAACCAGGAAAACATCGCAGTTCCGACGATCCGTACGTCCGCCATCGTCCTCTTCTGCTTCGCCTTCTGCATGGCATCGAGCAAATTCGGGATGAGCATCGCCGCGATGAGACCGATGATCGCGACGACGATCAACAACTCGATCAAACTAAAACCCTGCGGTGCGCCTTGCGCTCTCCTCATGGCAATCCCTCTCCAGATCAAGAATACGGCAACTCCCTGGAAGGCAAACGATATGCCAATCTGTGGCGACGCAATTCGGCCCGTATTTACAGGGGTTTGCGTCCGCCAACGGGAAGACCGCGGTCAAAAAAAGTCACCCGGCCGACACTCCGTGTCAGTGCGCCGCCGGCACGGCATAGGCCCATATCACGCGGCGCAGGCGCTCGACGCCGCGGTCGAGCTCCGCGAGCGGGATGCGCTCGTCCGGGTTGTGGATGCCGCGCAGGTCGTCGCCGGCGAGGGCGAAGGGCATGACGCCATAGGCCGGGATCTTCCGCTCGCGGAAAAGGCGCGAGTCGGTGAAGCCGGGGATGAAGGTGGGGACCACCGGCGCGCTCTCGCCGAGCACACGCCGCAGGGCCCCATAGAAGCGGCCCGCGGCGGGGGACGGCGGGGCGGGCGGCGAGGTGACCAGCACCTCCACCTGGCAGTCGTCGCCGAGAGAGCTCCGGACCTCGCGCAGGAAGGCCTCGGCATCCGTGTCCGGCAGCAGGCGGATGTCGATCCGCGCCTTCGCCCGGTCCGGGATGACGTTGATGCGCTCGCCGCCGTCGAGCACGGTGACCTGGACGGTGTCGAGGAAGAGGTTGGCCATGCCGGGGAGCAGGAACTCGCGCGGCCCGCTCTCGGTCACCGCCGCGTCGACGTTGGCGAGGGTACGCCGCAGCGGCCCGCTGTGGAGCGGCGCGATGGAGCTCAGATAGTCGCGGGCCGGAGGGGTGACCCGCCAGCGGGCGGGGCGCTGGAGGAGGCGGCCCAGGGCCAGGACGAGCTGGTGGTTGGCGCTCTCCGGATTGAGACCCGAGCCGTGACCGCCGCGGCCCGTGGTGGCGACCTCGAGCCAGAGCGGGCGCTTCTGCGCCACCTCGATCCCCCACCAGAGGATCTTGTCGCCGGCACCGACCTGGGCCCTCCCCCCCTCGCCGAGCACCGCCTCGACGCCGCGGAAGAGGCCGGGATGATGGGAGAGGAGCCAGGCCGTGCCCTGCCCGCCTCCGCTCTCCTCGTCGGCGACGGCCAAAAAGACAACATCGCGTTCGAGCGGCGCCCGGTGCCGTTTCAGGTCGACGAAGGCGGCCAGTTGCGCGATGCCGAGGCTCTTGTCGTCCAGGGCCCCGCGGCCCCAGAGGCGGCCGTCGCGGACCTCCCCCGAAAACGGGCCGACCGTCCATCCCGGTCCGGCGGGGACCACGTCCATGTGGTGCAGCAGCACGACCGCGCGGCCGCCGCTCTTCGGCGACGAAAGGCGGGCCCACAGGTTGGTGCGCCCCTCGGGCGTCACCAGCAGGCGCGTCGGAATCCCCTCCCGGTGGAGGATGCCGGCCAGCCAGGCCGCCGCCAGGTGCTCGCGGCCCGGCGGGTTCGAGGTGTCGATGCGGAGATAGCCCTGGAGCCAGCGCGCGGCTTCCGACAGCTCCGGTGTGGAGCGTTCGGCACCCGAAGCCGGAGCCAGCGCGGCGGCGCAGAGCAGGAGGACGAAGAGACGACGGAACGTCCGGAGCATTGGCGGGAGAGTCTACTGGATACAGCCCGTTGTCGGCTTCTGCTCCCTTTCCCCCGGTACGGGGGAGAGGGCCGGGGAGAGGGGGGACGGGATCAAATAAAAAAGGGGGCGCCGCCAACCACGGCGCCCCACGAAGAGGAGGATTTAGCTTCTCGGCTCGACCGCGTTACTGCTTCTGCGGCCAGGACACGAAGAAGCCGTCAGCCCATACGATGTCTCTGTCATAGGCCGTCGGGTTGAACGACGTCACGTTGTACGAGCTGCCGTCAGCCTTCTTGTCCCGGCCCGTGCTGCGGATCATCATCACCTGCTGCGCGAGCGGGTTCGCGGTGTTCAGGTAGTACTCATAGGGGTTCTTCCAGCCGTCCAGCGCCGGGACTTCCTGCATGTACTGGGGCGCCAGGACGGTGGCGATCACCGTGGTCGCCAGCGACGCGTAGGACGAGATCTGGACGGTGGTGTTCGCGCCGGCCGCAGCGGCACCGACCTGGTCGGTCAACCAGGAGAACATCGCCGTGCCGGTATTGCGGACGTCGGCCACGGTCCTCTTCTGCTTGGCCTTCTGCAGCGCGTCGAGGAAGTTGGGGATCAGCAGCGCCGCGATGATGCCGATGATCGCCACCACGATCAACAGCTCGATCAGCGTGAAGCCCTTTTGCCGGTTCCGGATTCTGCTCAGCATGACGTCGTTCTCCTCCCTCAGGGTTTTCAGATTCCCGCCCCTGGTCTATTCCACGGGGCTCAATGGCGTTTCGCTTTCTCTACATAGCAGGGCCGATGCCAGGAGAAAGATCCTTTATTTTGTTGAGCTTAGGTTCCGGACGTGACAAATCTTGGCACCCCCGGCTGACAGCTTGTGTCAGAGGACCTCACCCCCTGGCCCCCTCTCCCATCTCCCATCCACCCTGCCCCGGGAGAGGGGGAACGCTGCTGCTGCCTAGAGGACTAATCGGCGGACGAGGTCGCGGTAGAGGCTGACGCCGTCGAGGAAGGCGGGGAGGGCGAAGCGCTCGTTTGCCCGGTCGACCTGGAGGGTGTCGGTGTTCATGATGAGGAACGGCGAGAAGCCGTAGGACGGCACGCCTGCCTGCCGGAAGAAGCGGGAGTCGGTGGCCGTCCAGGGCAGGAACCCCGGGCCGGCCCGGGCCTCGGGATAACGGTCCTCGATGGCGCCGGCGATCTCGCGGAAGACCGGGTGGTCCAGCGGGCTGCCGTGCCGGGCGCTCGGCGGCTCGTCCAGAGTGACGCTCAGGCCGTGGGTCATCCAGCGGGGGACCAGCTCGTCGAAGGCCGGGGCGGTCTCCTGTCCAGGCAGGAGGTGGAGCTTGATGAGGAGCTGATAGCCGCCGCCCGGGGCCTCCTGGACCGCGAACGGCACCGCCTCGTTGCGGAAGAGCGACTTGACGTAGTCCGGGAGCTTGCGGAATGCGGCGATGTCGGCCAGGGTTTCGTCCGGATGCTCGAGGAGGTCCCGCAGATCCTTGCTGTCGCGGGTACGGCCGTAGCTTTCGAGATAGGTCCGCACCTCGGGCACGATGCGCAGCCCGGTCTCGGCATAGCCCCGGTCCAGGAGGGCCTGCCGCAGGTCCACGAGCCGCCGGCGGTCGCCGCTGCAGACGATGACGTCGACGAAGCGCTTCTGGGCGACCTCGGTCGCCCAGTATTTGATGTCGTCGCGCGCCCGCGCCTCGACCGCGCCGCCCTCGGTCAGTACGGCCCAGAAGCTGCGGACGAGCTCCGGGTGCCGGCGCAGGATCCAGCGCACGCCGAGGCGGCTGCCGCGCTCCTCGCTGCTGGTGGCGAGGAAGAGCACCGAGCGCTTCAGGGGCTTGCCGCTCTTCTTGAGGTCGATCATGGCGAGGAGCTGCGCGATGGCCACGCTCTTCATGTCGAAGACGCCGCGGCCGTAGATCCACGGCAGGTCGACGTGCGCCTCGAAGGGGGGGTAGAACCACTCCTTGGGATCGGCCGCCTCGACGTCGATGTGGTTGTGCAGCACCAGCGGCCGGGGGTCCTCGCCTTCAAGCAGGCCGTAGAGGTTCGCGTGCCGCCCGTCGAGCACCTCCAGCCGGGCCGGGATGCCCGCGCTCTGGAGCTGGCGGGCCAGGAAACGGGCGCCCGCCACCTCGTCGCCGGTCTTCTCGCTGGTGTCGATCCGGACGTACTCGCGCAGCAGCTTGACCTCGGGGAGCTGGAGGTAGTCCACGTCGATCCACTGCTCGGCCTGCCGCTGGCGAAGCGGCCGGTCGAGGTAGTGGACGGCCAGGAAGGTCAACCCGGCCACCAGCACCAGGCTGCCGTAGAGGGCGACGCGGGCGGCCATGCGCCGGCGGCGCTGCAGGGGGACGTAGGTGGAGATCATGCGGCGTGTGATGATAATAGGCCCATGCGCAAACACCAACGTCGCGGAGCCTATCCGGTCTTCTGGCTGTCGCTGGCCGGGCTGCTGGCCTGCCTCGGATATTTCCTCAGCGAGGCCTGGCTCCTCTCGTCCGACCTCGGCTTCCCGCTGGACGACAGTTGGATCCACCTCCAGTTCGCGCGCAACCTGACGGCCGGGCACGGGCTCTCCTACAATCCCGGCGAGCTGGTGACCGGCTCGACCGCGCCGCTGTGGACGGCCCTGCTCTCGCTGCTCTTCCTGCTGCCGGGCAACGTCATTGTCTGGACCAAGGTGTTGGGCGTCGCGCTCTACCTGGGCGGCATCGCCGCCACCTGGCGGCTCGGCCGGGAGCTCGGCCTCGGCTCCGGCCTTGCCTCCCTGGCCGCCGGGCTGACCCTCGCCACCTCCTGGCTCGTCTGGTCGGCCCTCTCGGGGATGGAGATCCCCCTGTTCATCTTCCTCTATCTCTGGGGGATGATCCTGCACCTGCGCGAGCGCGCCGACCCGGCGAGGCCGCCGCTCTCCTTCGCCGTGCTCGCCCTCGCCTGCCTGGCCCGGCCCGAGGGGCTGATGCTGCTCGGGCTGGCCTTCGTCGACCGCTGCCTGGTCTTCGACCGGGAGCCCCCTCTCCCCGGCCCTCTCCCCCGAACCGGGAGAGAGGGAGAATCTGGCGAGCTGCGCTGGCGCCGGCCGCCGTTCGCCCGGCTGCTCGGCGGCGCCCTGCTGGCCGCCTGCGCCCTGATCGGCCCGATCCTGTTCTATCGCTGGGTGGGCGGCTCGTTCCTCCCCACCACCTTCGCTGCCAAGGGGGCGTCGCTGCGGCGCTGGCTCCCCGAGATCCTCTACGTCTATTCCGCCTTCGGGACCTTCCTGAGCACCCAGCCGTACATGTCCCTGCTCTCCGGCGCCGGAGTGCTGAGCCTGCTGGAGCGCCTGGGCACGCCGCGGGACCGCGGCCTCCTGCCGGCCCTGTGGCCGATCGCCGTCCCGCTCGTCTATTCGACGATCAGCCAGCCCGCGGGCGGCACGGCCCTGCTCGGCAACTTCGGCCGCTACTACTTCCCCTTCTTCCCGCTCCTGGTGCTGCTCGGCGTGCTGGGCATGGAGCGGGCCGCCGCCGCGCTCGGCCCCCGGATCGCCGCCGGCCGCCTGCGCCTGCCCATGGGCGCCGTGCTGGTCGCCCTGCTCCTCTGGCCCACGGTCGCGGGCCTGATGCGGGGTGCCGGCCGCTACGTCCAGAACGTCGCCAACATCCAGGACGGCGACGTCCTCGTCGCCCGCTGGCTGGCGGAGCGCCTGCCGCGCGAAGCGGTCCTCGCGGTCAACGACATCGGCGCGATCGGCTTCCTGCTGCCCAACCGGCTGATCGACCTGGCGGGGATCGCCACCCCGGAGATCCGGAGGGAGATGCTGCGGCAGTCGAAGCGCGGCGTCCCGTGGGAGGTCACGGTCGCCGCCGAGATCGAACGCCGCCAGCCCGACTACCTGGTGATCTTCCCCGCCTGGTTCCCCAATCTGTCGCGGGATCCGCGCTTCCAGCCGGTCCATGTGATCGAGGTCAAGGACAACATCACCCTGGGGGACGGCGTGATCGTGGTCTACGCCACCCCGTGGACCCGCCACCCGCTGCGCGATGCAGCCCCTCTCCCCGGGACCCTGATGCAGGAAAAGAGGAAGAAGGCTTCCCCCGTGGACCCCATGGACGGGTGACCGCGGGTGACCGCCCGGGTCACCGGCCTACGTCGGGAGCCCGGTCTCTGACTCCCAGGTTGATCAACCGGTCGACCGGCGCGAACTCGTCGGAGAGCACCGGCACCTCCGAGCTGACGAAGTCGACGGCCTGGCGGTGGGAGGCGATTTCGGCGAAGGAGGGCTCCAGCCGCCAGCGCCGGTCGAGCTCCCGGCCGCGGGCGACCAGCTCGGCGGTCGTCAGCTCCGGGAAATCGCTCGCGATCACCACCGCGTTCAGCGAATCCGGCACCCGCAGCAGGTAGACCGACCTGAAGCGCTCCCGGACCGTGCGGTACATGGCCTGCGAGAAGGGGTGTGAGAGCCCTCCCGCCACGTTGAGCCCGAAGACGCCGCCAGGCTCGAGGTGGCGCTTGACCTCGTCCAGGAACTCGATCGTGGTCAGGTGGAACGGCACGGACAGCCCGATGTAGGCGTCGCCGAAGATGTAGTCCCACCGCTGCTTCGAGCCGCGCAGGAAGTTGCGGCCGTCGGCGACGAACACCCGCGTGCGCGGCCCCTCCCGGAAGGCGAGGAAGCGCCGGGCGACCTCGGGCACGGCGGGATCGATGTCGACGTAGTCGATCTCGAGGCCTGGGATCTGCCGCTGCAGATGCCCACCGATGCTGCCCCCGCCGAGACCGATGACCAGCATGCGCCGGAGCCGCGGCTGGACCAGGAAGCCGCCGGCCGCGTACCGCGCATAGGGGAGCATGGATTCGCCGTCCGAGAGGCGGACCGCGGCCTGCCAGATGCGGTCGCTCTCCAGGATGCGGACGCCGTCCCGCTCCCGGACCTGGAGCGTCTGGTAGGGGGTGACCCGCTCGTAGATCACGCCCTCCTGGAGGCGCTCGGGCAGGGAGGCCGCGGGAACAGCCAGGACGAGGAGCAGGGCCGCCAGCGCCGCGGCCGGCACCTCGCTGCGCAGCGACCCGGCCAGCGAGATCGCCGCCGTCGCGGCCGTGGCCGCCGTCAGCAGGCCGACGATCTGCCGTAGCTCGAGGAACGGAATCAGCACGAAGGTGCAGCCGAGAGTGCCCGCCAGGCTGCCCAGGGTCGACAGGGCGTAGAGCCGCCCGGCCGTGTTGCCGAGCCGGCCGAGGTCGCGGGCCGCCAGGCGCACGGCATAGGGAGAGACCGTGGCGAGCAGCACGCTCGCCGGACCGAACAGCACGGCCGTGGCGAGGAGCGTGCCGGCCGGCGTGCCGCCGGTCAGCTCGCCCAGCCAGGCCGCCAGACGCGATCCGGCCACCAGCACGACCGCCTGGAACAGGGCGGCGAGGACGACCAGCCGGCCCAGGGCCGCCATGGACGGATGCCGGTCCGCCAGCCGGCCACCCCACACATAGCCGAGCGACAGGGCGGCCAGGAAGACGCTGATGATCGAGCCCCACACGTAGACACTGTTGCCGAAGTGGGGTGCCAGGACCCGGCTCGAGAGGATCTCCAGAGCCATGAGAATCGCGCCACAGGCCGCGACGACCCAGTAGAAGCGCAGACGGGAAAGCATCGCGGGAGTATACATCCTCACCCCCTGGCCCCCTCTCCCATCTCCCTTCCACCCCCCGCCGGGAGAGGGGGAACGCGAGTACAATCCCTCCGCGATGAACGTCCCCATCCTCGACCTCTCCCGTGCCCGGGCACGCATCTCTCCGCAGCTCGAAGAGCGCTGGAAGCGCATCCTCGACGAGAGCTCGTACGTCCTCGGTCCCGAAGTCCGGGAATTCGAAAACGCCTTCGCGGCCTACCAGGAGGTCGCCGGCTGCGTGGCCGTTGCCAACGGTACCGACGGCCTCGTCCTCGCCTTGCGCGCCTTGGACCTCCAGCCCGGCGACGAGGTGATCGTCCCGGCCTTCAGCTTTTTCGCCACGGCCGAGGCGGTGGCTCTCCTCGGCGGCAAGCCCGTCCTCGCCGACGTCGATCCGCAGACCCTGAACCTCGATCCGGCCGATGCCGAGGCGCGCGTCACCGACCGCACCGTGGGCCTCCTGCCGGTCCACCTCTATGGCCGGCCGTTCGACGTGGACGCGCTCCTGGCGCTCTGCGAGAAGCGGGGGCTCTGGCTGGTGGAGGATGCGGCCCAGGCGCACGGCGCGCGCTTCAAGGGCCGGCGGGTCGGCGGCTTCGGGAAGCTCGCGGCCTGGAGCTTCTATCCCACCAAGAACCTCGGCTGCTTCGGGGACGGCGGCGCGGTGACCGGCAACGACCGCGGCCTGCTCGACCGGGTGCGGCTCCTGGCCAACCACGGCCAGACCTCGCGCTATCACCACGTCCTGGTCGGCACCAACAGCCGCCTGGACAGCCTGCAGGCGGCGGTCCTCAACTGCCGCCTGGCGCTGCTGGAGGAGGACAACGCCCGCCGCCGCGAGCTCGCCTGCCGCTACTACGGCGGCCTCGCCGGAGCCGGCGACGTCCAGCTCCTGCCGGACCGCGAGGGCGTGCTCTCCGTCTACCACCAGATGACGATCCGCACCGCCCGGCGCGACGCCCTGATGGAGCACCTGAAGGCCGCCGGCATCGCCTCCGCGGTCCACTACCCCGCGCCGCTCCACCAGTTGCCGGCCCTCGCAGGCCTGGTCGACGTCCGGGACGGCGACCTCCCCGTCTCTACCGCCGCCGCCCGCGAGGTCCTCTGCCTGCCCATCTACCCCGAGCTGACCAACGAGCAGGTGGAGCAGGTCTGCGCGGAGGTCAGGAAGTTCTTCGGGGCGTAGAGGTCATCTGTCTCCGCGACCGCCTCCAACGCCTTCCGCACCTGATCGTTCTCCCGGATCGCCAGAGCCGCCTCCAGGTCGCGGCGGGCGTTCTCCAGGTCCCCTTGATAGAGGCGGAGCACGCCGCGGAAGTAGAGGGCCCGCTGGTTCTCCGGGTGGACTGCGAGCAACCGGCCCAGCTCGGCGAAGGCTGCCGGTCGCGAGGCGGGGATCGCGGGCGAGCTGCTCCAGGCCCGGACGACCGCCGAAGCCGGGGAAAAGCCGCAGCTCGTTCCGCGCCAGGAACGATGCAAAGCGATCCCGCCGAAGATAGACCGCGCTGTCGTCGTCCCAATAGACCAACCCCCACTGGGAGGGAGGAGGCCCTCGGCTTCGCGCTCGGTGATCAGGAGAACGTCGATCCCGTAGCGGTCGGCAATCTCAGGAAAAGGCGTGGTCGTGACTTCCCGCACCAGCGGGGCGAAGACGTCGTTGCGGCCGTCCCAGAAGACCGGCACCCGCGCCCGCCAGAGGAGATAGCCGCCGAAATTCTGGTGGTTGAAGATCCGGCCCTCGATCCTCTCCGTCTCCAGGAAACGGACCGCACCCTCCGGGAGCCGCGGATCGACCAACCGCCGGGGGTGGCCCATCCAGGCCAGAAGAGCGGTCAGAGCGAGCACGGCCGGCACGCCAGCGGACAGGGTGCGGCGGAACGCCGGGCTCCATTCAATTCCATCCGAGAGGGCGGTCCGCCAGCAGGCGGTAGATCGCCGGCAGCGCGAGGACCGCGAAGTGGAAGACAAACCGCGGTGTCCGGATCGAAAGAACGAGGAAGGTCGCGATCCCCAGGATCTCGGAAGCGACAGCTCGCGCAGGCGCCGCAGAGGGAGGAGGCCGCCGAGCAGAAGCAGGAAGAGCAGCAGGAAGGGTGGGCTCTCCCACGGGCGCGCCGCCGCGAAATGTCCCAGGTCCCAGGCGATGCCGCTCGCGAAGAGCAGCCGGCTCAGCTTCCACGGATACAGCCAGACCTCGATCCCGTTCGGATTGAGCAGGCTGGCGAGCGCGCACGCTCCCAGCGCTATCAAGATGAGGAAGGGCCCGCCGGATTCGCTGCGGCCCGGTCACCAGAGTCTCCAGCGCGACGAGGCCCAGGACGTAGAGTCCGAAGATCACTCCCGGAGTGGAAGTTTCCCCACAGAAGAAAAAGGAACGGCAGGACGATCAGGAACCGCCGCGCGCCCGTCTGGCGGTACCGGGCCAGGAGCAAAACGTCACAGAGAGGAAGAGCTCGCTGCCCAGGGCCGCGCGCAGGATCAGCTCCCTGGCGACCGCCCAGAGGCCCAGCCCGAGGAGAGCCGCCATCCACGGCACGGACCGCGTCTTCGCCTCCGCCAGCATCCGCTGCCCCACGACGAGACCGATCGCGAGGACCAGAAGGACCCGCGCCGCGATCAACCCCGGGTCGCCGCCGAGCGACCAGATCCCCCAGGCCAGCAGGGAGAAAACACCACTCGTGGGTGATCCACCGCACCCCTGAACGGGTGTAGGAGAAGGGATCGACGAGAGGCACTTCCCGGTGCTCGGCGATCCACTCCCCCGTCCGCAGATGCCCGAACAGGTCGTCGTGCGACAGGGGGAGCGAAGCCCGGGCCACGGCCAGGGCCAGCAAGGCGGCCAGGATCAGCCACTCCAGAGGCTTCAGGAAACGGATCGGCACCGGGATTTCCTCGCTGCGGGATGCTAACAGAGGCAGATCCGCCCGAAGATCCTGATGTCGAACGCCGATCAGGCGAGATCGAGGACGGATCTGGCCTGATCCAGCTTGGATGAGGGTCGTCCTATGAAGATCTACGGACACCCATCCCGGACCAGAGCTGGTCGTTCGAAGATGAGGACCGGACGAGGAAGATGAGGACAGAACGAAGGAAGATCAGGGCCGATTTGACATGGATGTGCTGGCGCGGAAGGCCGCCAGGGCTTTTCTCGGTTCGCAATGGCAGCAGCGCCGAGACGAGGGCGCGGGCGCGTAGCCCCGGGTTTCAACCCGGGGTCGCGGAGGCCCCCATCATCCCTGAGCCCTTCAGGGGCGACGGGGGGTCTAATCGAGAATCTCGTTTTCGTCGAAATCGATTCGATGTTTGCGCAGGAGGGAGATGAGCTCGTCCTTGAAAGACACCCGTTTGTGATGCTCCTCCTGACGTTGGATGTACTTCCGGACCGGCCGACATCTGAGACTCGCTGACCGTGAAGGCACCGTACCCATTTTGCCAGGCGAACCAGAATCCGGGCTGCTGATTCAGCCAGTGGGAGGAGTTGCCCTTGATGCGTTGGACCATGTCCGAGACGGCGATGGCCGCCCCAAACCGGGCGAGGAGATGAACATGATCCGCCACGCCGCCGATCTCCATGAGGCTCCCCTTTTCTCCTCGAATGACACCACCGAGGTATGGGTACAGCCGGTCCCGGATCTCTTCGGTGATCAACGGAGCCCGCTCCTTCGTGCTGAACACGATGTGATAGATGAGCTTCGTATAGGTCTTGGCCATCGTCTCTCCTGCCCTTCCGGTTTCATGCGCACACGTATCGTGTTGTGGCGCCGGCCCATGTGATCCGATTTGGCCAAAGAATATCGGAATGCGAAAACCGGCGCCAAACGGAGGACGTCATCTGAAGATTTTGGCAGGTGGAGGGGGGATGGGATACGCCATCACATGCCATCAGGCGACCATGCCGACGCCCCTGAAGGGGCCAAGGGGGAATGGGGGTCGTCTCCGTCACCCCGGGTTGAAACCCGGGGCTACGCACCGGCGCCCACAAGGGGCGCGCCCTCCCCCCGAGCTCGCGTGCTCCGGTGCCGCCCGTGATCCGCGGTCCTCGACGAGCCGGTCCCCGAACCCCTCTCGTCCTCGCATCACCCTCCCGCCTACTCCTCCCGCAGCACCCCCGCAGGGTCGACCCGCGCCGCCCGCAGTGCGGGAATCGCGCTGGAGAGGCAGGCCACTGTCACCAGGATTGCCGGCACCGCCAGGAAGCTCACCGGGTCCCGCGGGTCGATGCCGAACAGGAAGCTCGCGATCCACTGCGAGGCCCACCAGGCCGCCACCATGCCGAGGACGATGCCGGCGCCCGCCAGCGTCAGCCCACGGCGCAGGACCGAGCGCACCACGTGCTGCGTCGTGGCTCCCAGGGCCATCTGGATTCCCAGGACCCTCCGCCGGCGCGCCACCAGATAGGACAGGACGCCATAGAGGCCCACCGCGGCCAGCGCCAGCGCCAGCACGGCGAAGAGGGCGACAAGCGTAGCGCTCACCCGATACCGGACCAGCTCCTTCTCGACCGCCTTCTCCATCGTCCTGGTCTGCGCCACGGTGACATACGGATCGATGGCATAGAGCGCCTGCTCTACCGGCCGCGCCAGGGCTTCCGGCTCGCCGGCGGTCTGCACCAGCAGGTGGAATCGCTCGCGGCCCGTCTGGAGGAACGGCAGATAGATATGGGGGACCGGCTCCTCCCCCAGGTCGTGGTACTGGGCGTTCCGGGCCAGGCCGACGACCGTGATCGCCCCCAGGCTCCCGCTCTGGAACGTCCGGCCCACCGCCGGGGCCCGCGGGAAGAGCTTCGCCGCGGCGGCCTGGTTGAGGACCGCCACCTTCGACGACCCGGTCCGGTCCTGCGGCCCGAATCCGCGCCCGGCCAGGAGCGGGATGCCCATGGCTTCGAAATAGCCCGGGCCAACCCCATTCAGGCTGACGGTCAGGCCCTCGTCCGGCGGCTCGCCGATGCTGGTCCTCCAACTGCTTCCGAACGGCTGGTTGAGCATGGCCGAAGCCCGCCGCACTCCGGGCAGCACCGACACCCGGTCCAAGGCCTGATCGAGGAACCGCGCGATCCCCTGCTCCCCGTAGCGGCGGTGGGCCAGGTCGACGGTGACCAAAAGCCGCCCCTCGGTCGCGAACCCGAGGTCCACCGACTCGGCGGCCCGCAGGCTGCGGACGAAGAGCAGGGCGCCCGTGGCCAGGACGATCGACAGCGCCACCTGGATGGTCACCAGGGCATTGAGCCACGGCGAGCGTCCGCTGGCCGGCTCCCCTTCCTTGATCACCACGGCCATGTCCACGCGCCGGGCCTGGAGCGCCGGAGCCAAGCCAAAAAGGAGGGCTGCCAGCACGGCAACGCCGAGCGTGAAGCCGAGCACCCGGAGATCCGGAGTGGGCTTCACCGCGAATTGGAACGGCAGCATTTTTGCGGCCAGTCCGGCCGACCAGAAAGCCAGAAGGTAGCCGGCGGCGCCTCCGGCGAAGGCCAGCAGCAGGCCCTCCAGGAGGAGCTGGTATGCGATCCGTCGCCGGCTCGCCCCGAGGGCCACCCGCACACCGAAGTCCCGGCTCCGTCCGATGGCCCGGGCCAGGAGCAGGATCGCCACATTGGCGCTGGCCACCAGCAGCACCAGGGCGACCACGGCCGAGAGCAGCCGCAGGAGCCGCCCAAGCTGATCATGGATACCGGGAAAACGTTGGAAGGAGGGGAGGACTCTCACGCCCTGGCCCTCGCGCACCGACTCCGGAAAATCCCGGGCGAGCGCCGCCGACTGGTTGTCCAGGCTCGCCTGGGCCGTCATCGCCGTGAGGGCGTTCGTCCCCGGGGAGTAGGCAGCCAGGTCCGAGAAGGCCTGGTTGCGTTCCCGGAAGTAGGCAAAGTCCGGATAGCCCCACCACGCCTCCGGGTCTTCCTTGTCGAACCGGCCGAGGCGCACCAGCCGCTCCGGCTCGGCGATCCCGGGCGGCGGCTCGAGGAAGAGGCGGTCGACCAGGGTGAAGATGGTGACGTTGGCGCCGATCCCGAGGGTCAGGATCGTCAAGGTGACGGCGGTGAGCGCGGGAGCCCGCGCCAGGCTCCGCACGGCGTAACGGACATCTCGGAAGAGGCTCATCCAGGCACCTCCGGGCCAGCGGGATCCGGCCGCTGGCTCACTACTACGGTCTTATACGCAGGAGTGGGATGTTACGATGGCGCCGGCCATGCCGCACCGCGTCGCCCTGCTGGTCTCCGGCGCCTCCGGGATGCTCCTGCCCCGCCATGTGCTGGGCCGGCTGGCGGCCCATCCGGAGATCGAGCGTATCCATCTCGTCGCCTCGGCCGGGGCGAGCCAGGTGCTCCGCCACGAGCTCGGGCCGGACAAGACCGGCGCCGACGATCTGGCCGACGCGGCCGGCCTGCCTCCCGAAGCACGGGAAAAAGTCCGCACCCACCGCGACAACGAGCTCGATGCGCCCATCGCCTCCGGCTCCTACCGGCTGACCGGCACCCTGATCCTCCCCTGCAGCGCCGGCACCCTCGGAGCGCTCGCGTCCGGCTCCGCCCGCACCCTGGTGCACCGGGCCGGAGCCGTCGCCCTGAAGGAGCGCTGGCCCCTGGTCCTCGGCTTCCGCGAGACCCCCTACAGCCTCGTCCACATCGAGAACATGCGCCGCCTCGCCTATGCCGGCGCCGTCCTCCTCCCGCCCGTCCCGGCCTTCTACATCGGCGGCGAGAACCTGGGCCGCTTCCTCGACCACTACACCCTGCGGGTGCTCGACTGCTTCGGCATTTCCGAGCCGGGCGAGCCGGGGCTGCGGTGGGGGGATTCACCGGGAACCTGACACACCCAGCCCCGGTCCAATCCCCGTAGAGCGAGGACGACGATGGAGCGACCAGGACCCGGACCGGAACCGCTATGCCCGAATCCGATCGAACCGAAGCGGTGCCAAGGGGACAAGCGGACGCCGGAAGGGATCTACCGGATCGACTACCGGAACCCGCATTCGGCGTTCCACCGGTCCCTCCACGTCTCCTATCCCAACACCGAGGATCGGGCGCAGTCCCGCAAGCTCCGCTGCTCCCCGGGGGGCGACATCATGATCCACGGCCTGCCCAACGGCCAAGCGGAAGTCGGCTCACGGCACCGGCTGACCGACTGGACGTTAGGGTGCATCGCGGTCACCAGCGAAGAGATCGAGGAGATCTGGGACGCCGTCCCCGACGGAGCGGCAGTCGAGATCCGGCCATGAGATCACGCGTCCGAGTGGTCCTGACCGCCCTGCCGGCTCTTCTCCTCGCGGCGACCGCCGTCCTCGGCCAGGAAGCCCAGGAGACGCCTTCCGATCCGGAGCCGTCGTCGTGGAAGGGCAAGCGGGTCGTGACGACCCTTGCGGACGTGTCGGCCGGGACTCCGCAGAAGCTGAGCGCCGGCCTTGGCCTTTATGTCGGGAAAAGCACGAGCCCCTACGGCGGGACCGGCTTCGTCCTTTCCGCCGAGCCCGGCCTCGGGGGCGGCAAGCTCAGCGCCGGCTACGGGGCCGTTTCGGTCTATGGGCACGCTCTGGTCCGGGCGACCGTCCTGCGGACCTGGGGCCATCCCTGGCACGCCGATCCGGGCAAGACCTACGTCGGCCTCGAGGGACAGACCCTGGTCTTCCCGATCTTCAACTCCATGGTCCGGGCCGGCATCTTCCGCAACGGCGACGACTGGCTGGTCTCCTGGTCCCTGGGCTGGTCGGGGCTTGGGCCTCATCTACAGAGGTGAGCAGGCCTCCGCCCCCATCCTGCTATCCTGAATGCTCCTTGCCCGGACCCCGACCGGAGGAGCTTTCGATGCGCTCACACTGCCTCGTTTCCGTCCCGCGGGCCGCTGCATTCTGCCTGGCCCTCGCCCTCGCCGGCCCGCTCGCCGGAGCCCCGCTCGACTATCCCGCGAGCCGGCGGGTCGACCAGACCGACACCTACCACGGCGTGCCGGTGGCCGACCCCTACCGCTGGCTCGAAGCGGACGTGCGGCAGGCGCCCGAGGTCCGCCAGTGGGTGGAGGCGCAGAACAAGGTCACCTCCGCCTGGCTGGCGGCCATTCCGGAACGGACGGCGATCCGCCAGCGCGTGGAGGAGCTGTGGAGCTACGAGCGGCGCACCGTGCCCGAGAAGAAAGGCGGCCGCTATTTCTTCTTCGCCAACGACGGGCGCCAGAACCTGGAGGTCCTCTATGTGCAGACCTCCCTGCTCGACGAGCCCCGGGTCCTCCTCGATCCCAACCCCTGGTCCAAGGACGGGTCCGTTTCGGTCGACGACTTCGAGGCGAGCCCCGACGGCCGCTATGTGGCCTACGCCATCAGCGAGGCGGGTTCGGACTGGCAGACTTGGCGCGTCCTCAACGTCGAGACCGGCCAGCTCCTGCCCGATGTGCTGAAATGGATCAAGCTCTGCTGCGCGGCCTGGACGGCCGACGGCAAGGGCTTCTTCTACCCCCGCCTCCCCCAGCCGGCCCAGGGCACCGAATACCAGGTGGCCCTGCGCGACCAGAAGATCTACTACCACCGGCTCGGGACCCTCCAGCCCGAGGACCCGCTCGTCTGGGAGGCACCGGAGCAGGCCGACCAGGTCGCCTTCCCGCAGATCACCGAGGACGGCCGCTACCTTCTGCTCTACCTCTGGAGCAAGGGTAGGATCGTCCGCATCCTCTGGCGAGACCTCTCCGAGCCCTATGGGACCTTCCAGGCGCTGATCCCCAGCATCGAGAACCGGTACTTCAACCTGGTGGGCAGCGACGGGCCGGTCCTCTTCTTCCAGACCGACTTCGAGGCGCCCCGGGGGCGGGTGATCGCCGTCGACCTTCGCGAGCCACAGCGGGAGAGCTGGCGCGAGGTGATCCCGCAATCCGACCTCGCGCTCAACGGCGCCGGGCTGGTCGGCAACTCGCTCGTCACGGAGTACCTGCGGGGTGCTCTGGCCTGGGTCCGCATCTTCACCCTCGACGGCCGGCACGTCCGCGACCTCGAGCTGCCGGGGTCCGGCTCCGGCCGCGACTTCACCGGCAGCCGCGACGACACGGAGCTCCTCTACCGGTTTTCCAGCTTCAACCGGCCGAATACCATCTACCGCTACGACCTGGTCTCCGGCACGACCAGCGTCCTGCACCAGCCGAAGATGACCTTCGATCCCGACGCCTTCGAGGTCAGGCAGGTCTTCGCCACGTCCAAGGACGGCACCCGGGTCCCCGTGTTCCTCGGCTACCGCAAGGGGCTGAAGCTGGACGGCGGCAACCCGACCATCCTCCATGGCTACGGCGGGTTCAACAGCGTCGAGTCTCCCGGCTTCAACCCCCAGAGGATGGCCTGGATGGAACGCGGCGGCGTGGTGGCGCTCGCCTGTCTGCGCGGCGGTGGCGAGTATGGGGAAGAGTGGCACAAGGCCGGGACGAAGCTGCGCAAGCAGAACACATTCGACGATTTCTTCGCCGCGGCCGAGAAGCTGATCGCGGACGGCTATACCAAGCCGGCCCGGCTGGCCATCACCGGAGCGAGCAACGGCGGGCTCCTGGTCGGCGCCGCCATGACGCAACGCCCGGACCTCTTCGGCGCCACGGTCCCGGAGGTGGGCGTCATGGACATGCTCCGCTACCACGTCTTCACCGTGGGAGGCTTCTGGGTGGACGACTACGGCTCGGCCGAGAACCCTGAAGAGTTCAAGGCGCTCTACGCCTATTCGCCCTACCACAACCTCAAGGAGGGGACGAAGTACCCGCCGACGCTGGTCGTCGCTTCGGATACCGACGACCGGGTGGTCCCCGGCCACAGCTTCAAATTCGCCGCCCGCCTCCAGCACGACCAGGCGGGGGAAGCCCCCGCGCTGATCCGCATCCAGACCCGCGGCGGCCACGGCGGTGCGCCCGCGCTCTCCGAGCAGATCGAGGAGAGCACCGACATCCTGTCCTTCCTGGTGAAGACCCTCGGGATGGGCGGGCCGGCGGTGGCGGGCCCGGCGGGTCGGTGAGGGGATCGCTAGAATACGCCCGCCATGCCCTTCTTCCGTTCCCTCTCGACCGTGCTCGAGATGATCAAGGTCGAGCACACGCTGTTCGCTCTGCCGTTCGCATTCCTGGGGATGCTGCTGGCCGCCGAGGGGTGGCCTTCGTGGCGGACGGTGGTCTGGATCGTGGTGGCCATGGTGGGCGCCCGGAGCGCTGCCATGGGGTTCAACCGGCTGGTGGACCGGCGGATCGACGCGGCCAACCCGCGGACGGCCGGCCGCGCCCTGCCCGCCGGACAGGTGACACCCCGCTGGGTGGCCCTGTTCGTGGCGGCAAGCGCCGCCGTGCTGGTCTTCGCCGCCTGGCAGCTCAACCCGCTGGCCTTCTACCTGTCGCCGCTGGCCCTGGCGATCCTCTTCCTCTATTCGTACACCAAGCGGTTCACCTGGGCCTCGCACGTCTTCCTGGGGCTGTCGCTCGCGGGGGCGCCGCTGGGCGCCTGGATCGCGGTGCGGGGAGACGTCGCTCCCACGCCTTTCGTCCTGGCGGCGTCGGTCCTCCTCTGGGTGGCAGGGTTCGACATCCTCTACGCCCTCCAGGACCTCGACTTCGACCGCCGGTCCGGCCTGTTCTCGATCCCGGCCCGGTTCGGCGTGGTGCGGTCGCTGTGGATCTCGGCCCTCCTCCATGCGGTCATGCTGGGTCTCCTGGCCCTGCTCCCTCGGATCTACCCGCCTGGCCTGGGGACCGGCTACTGGATCGGCTGGGCCGGCTGCCTGCTCCTGATCCTCTACCAGCACTGGGTGGTCCGGCCGGGAGACCTGTCGCGGCTCAATGCCGCCTTCTTCACGGCGAACGGAATCCTCTCGGTCTGGCTCTTCGCCGCCACGGCGCTTGATATACTCCTCGCGTGGTGATTCGCGAGACCCCTCCGCCGATCCTTCCCGAAACGTTCCCGCAGGCCTTGCGCGAGATCGCGGCCAAGGTGCGCGACGGCGTCCGCCTCGACGCGGCCGACGCCCTGACCTGCCTGACGACGCCGCACGTGCTCCACCTCGGCCAGCTCGCCGACACGGTGCGCCGGCGCCTGCACGGCAACCTGACGTACTTCAACGTCAACCGGCACATCAACCCGACGAACGTCTGCGTCTACACCTACAACTGCAAGTTCTGCAGCTTCGCGGCCCTGCCCGGCGAGGACCACGCCTGGGAGATGAGCCACGAGGACGTGTACGCTCACGCCGCGGACCAGGGGGGCAACCGCGGTCACCGAGTTCCACATCGTCGGCGGGCTCCACCCGGACCTGCCGATGTCCTGGTACGAGGAGATGCTCCGCGGCCTGAAGCAGCGCTTCCCGAACGCCCACCTCAAGGCCTTCACGGCCATCGAGATCGGCTGGTTCGCCAAGCGCGAGAAGCTGTCGATCGAGGAGGTGCTGCGCCGGCTGCGCGACGCCGGCCTCGGCTCGCTCCCCGGCGGCGGCGCCGAGATCTTCCACCCCGAGGTGCGGGAGATCATCTGCGACGGCAAGCTCGACGCCGACGAGTGGATCGAGGTCCACCGCATCGCCCACAAGATGGGCATCCGCAGCAACTGCACCATGCTCTACGGCCACGTCGAGAAGCCGGAGCACAAGGTCGACCACCTGCTGCGCCTGCGCGACCTGCAGGACGAGACGGGCGGCTTCAACGCCTTCATCCCGCTGGCCTACCACCCCGAGAACAACTACATGGGGCTCAAGTACCACACCACCGGGATGGACGACCTGCGCCACATCGCCACCTCCCGGCTGGTGCTCGACAACATCCCGCACATCAAGGCCTACTGGGTGATGATCACGCCCAAGCTGGCCCAGGTGGCGCTGCGCTTCGGCGCCGACGACCTGGACGGCACGGTGGTGGAGGAGAAGATCTACCACATGGCCGGCGCCGGCACGTCGCAGCAGCTCACCCGGTCCGAGCTCGAGCGGATCGTCCGCGAGGCCGGCTTCGCGCCGGTCGAGCGCGACACGCTCTACAACCCGCTCGTGCCGACTCCTTCGACCTTCGCAGACCCCGTCGCGGCAAGTTGAAACCCGACGCCCACGGTTTCCACTACCTGGCCGTCGACGGCCCGATCGGGGTCGGCAAGACGACCCTGGTGGAGATGCTGACCCGCCGCTACGAGGGCGTGAAGATCCTGGAGGACGTGGACAACCCGTTCCTGGGCGACTTCTACCAGGACCGCCCGGGCGCCGCCTTCCAGACCGAGCTCTACTTCCTCCTCTCGCGCTACAAGCAGCAGCAGGAGATCGCAGCAGCGCGAGCTGTTCGACCGCCTGCTCGTCGCCGACTACACCTTCCAGAAGAACCGCATCTTCGCCTACCTGAACCTGTCCGACGACGAGCTGATGCTGTTCGACAAGCTCTTCGCCCTGCTGGAGCCGCAGGTTCCGGTGCCCGACCTGGTCATCTACCTGGTGGCGGACGTGGCGACCTGCATGGAGCGGATCCGACGAGCGGGCGCGGTCGATCGAGAAGACGATCTCGGAAGAATACCTGGCGGAGCTTGATCGACGCCTACAATCACTACTATCATTACTACGACCGGTCGCCGCTGCTGGTGGTGGACACGCGCCACCTGAACTTCCCGCAGCGGCCTGAGGACTTCGACGAGCTGTTGCACCGGCTCGCGAAGCCGATCCAGGGGACCGAGTACTTCCAGCCGCTTGGATCCTCCAGCGTCCGCGCCTGAGGCCGGACCCGCGAGGACCGAGACGGAATCCGGAGCGACCCCCGCAGTGGGGCCCAAGGTCGGCGAGGGATCGATCCTCCTGAGGAGGACAGTCACCCCGCACCGGCTCAGCCGGCAGCGACCCGGACGGCCCCCAAGGCGCGCGGCGTAAGCCGAGGCCCTTCCGTCTGCATGAGCGGAAGGGCTTTTTGATTTTTCGGGCAACCGAAAAGGAGCGCGCCATGGCCGCGAGACGAAGACCGTCACAGTGCCCTGGGTGGCGTCCGCGCCGCAGCGGGGCGACACGCTGGTGATGGTCACCGCCTACGACTTCCCCGGCAGGGACGACGGCGGACGCGGCCGGGGTGGACATCATCCTGGTCGGCGACTCGCTCGCCATGGTGGTGCTCGGCCATCCGGACACCCTGTCGGTGACCATGGACGAGATGATCCACCACACCCGGGCGGTGCGCCGCGGCGTCAAGCGCGCCCTGCTGGTGGCCGACATGCCGTACGGCTCGTTCCACCTCGGCGCCGAGCACGCGGTCGGCAACGCCATCCGCTTCGTCAAGGAGGCCGGCGCCCAGGCGGTCAAGATCGAGGGCGGCCGCCCCGAGCTGGTCGCGGCCCTGACGGCCGCCGAGGTGCCGGTCATGGCCCACCTCGGCCTCACCCCGCAGTCGGTCCACCGCCTCGGCGGCTTCAAGGTCCAGGGGCGGGACGAGGCGCGCCAAGCGGACGATCCTGGACGCGGCGCTCGCCCTGGAGGAGGCCGGCGCCTTCTCGCTGGTCCTCGAGTGCGTGCCGACCGACCTCGCGGCCGAGATCACCGAGCGCCTCGCGATCCCGACGATCGGCATCGGCGCCGGCGCGGCCTGCGACGGCCAGGTGCTCGTCTACCACGACCTGCTCGGCCTGGAAGAGCGGATCGCGCCGCGCTTCGTGCGGCGCTACGCCGAGCTCGGCCGGCTGTCGCGCGAGGCGATCGAGCGCTTCGCCGACGACGTCCGGGCCGGCCGCTTCCCGGCGCCCGAGGAGAGCTACGGCGGCACCGAGGCCGCGCCGGCCGACGAGCGCGGCGGGAAGCTCTACGGTTAGAACGAGACGGGAGACGAGCATGCTGACCATCAGCGACACCCGGGATCTCCGGCGCGAGATCGTTCTGTGGCAGATGCGCGACCGCGCGGTCGGCTTCGTGCCGACCATGGGCGCGCTCCACGAGGGGCACCTGTCGCTCGTCCGCCTCGCCCGTGAGCGCGCCGACCGGGTCGTGGCCTCGATCTTCGTCAACCCGACCCAGTTCGGGCCGCACGAGGACTTCGCCCGCTATCCGCGGCAGCCGGAGCAAGGACGCCGCGATGCTCGCCGAGGCCGGCTGCGACCTTCTCTTCCTGCCGGAGGTCGAGACCATCTACCCGCCGGGCCACACGACCTTCGTCGAGCCGGGCGGCCCGGCCGAAGGGCTCGAAGGCGCGTTCCGCCCCGGCCACTTCCGCGGCGTCGCGACCGTGGTCTGCGCCCTGTTCAACCTGGTGCGGGCCGACGTCGCCGTCTTCGGCAAGAAGGACGCGCAGCAGCTCGCCGTGGTCCGGCGCATGGTGCGCGACCTCCACATCCCGGTGGACATCGTGGCCGGGGAGACCCTGCGCGAGCCGGACGGCCCGGCCATGTCGTCGCGCAACGTCTTCCTGTCGCCCGAGGAGCGGCAGGCCGCCACGGTGCTCTACCGCTCCCTCTGCGCCGCCGAGCGGGCGATCCGGGGCGGCGAGCGGCGGGGCGACGAGGTGCGCCGCCTCCTGCGCGAGGTGCTCGGCAGCGAGCCCATGGCGCGCGTCGAATACGCCGAGGTCGTGGACGCCGAAAGCTTTCAGCCCGTGGACACCCTCCGCGGGCATCTGGTGCTCCCCCTGGCCGTGCGGATCGGGGGGACGCGATTGATCGACAACGTCCAACTGGCGGTCGAGGGTTGACCCGGCCTCCGGTGGAGAGAAATACGAGAAAAGCGATGGAGAGAACCCTGCTCAAGTCCAAGATCCACCGCGCCACGGTGACCGACGCCAACCTCCACTACCAGGGGTCGGTGACGATCGATCCGCTGCTGATGGAGGCGGCGGACCTGCTCCACCACGAGCGGGTGGAGATCTACAACATCACCAACGGCGAGCGCTTCGCGACCTACGCCATCCCCGGCCGGCCCGGCGCGGGCGAGATCGTCATCAACGGGGCCGCGGCGCACAAGGCGACCACGGGAGACCTCGTGATCCTCGCGACCTATGCCAACTACACCGACGCCGAGGCGCGGGCCCACAAGCCGTCCCTGGTCTATGTCGACGACAAGAACCGCATCCTCTTCCGTTCGGACGAGAGGGTGGAGGACGCGGTGCTGGCGGAGGCGTCGTGATACGCCTCCTGTGGACCACGGCGGCCGCCCTGGCGCTGGCGGCCGCCTCCTGCCAAAACGGGAAGGACGGGCCAGATGATCCACCTAGTAAGGACTCGGTACCGATCCGGACGATCGTGCAGGTCTCGATCCCCGGACAGGGTGGATCGCAGCGGCAGGAGGTGATCCGCGACGACGCGGCCTGGCGTACCGCCTGGTCGGAGATCCGGGAGGGCAGCTCGCTCCCCGCGGAGCCACCGGCGGTCGACTTCGGCCAGGAGATGGTGATCCTGGCCGCGATGGAGACCCAGGGCTGCGTCGCACGGGTGACCATCAACACCGTCACCCCGTCCGGCGGCGACCTGGGTGACCTGGTCATTGCCGTCACCGAGGCACCGCCCGCCCCCAACTGCGTCTGCATCACCTCGGAGCGGCCGGTCCACATCGTCCGCGTGCCGAAGCTGGACGGGCGGCCGAGGTTCGCGGTGACCGAGGGCCAGACGAGCTGCGGTCCGTAAAATGGAAACCCCCTCACCCCGAGGCCAGGGAGAGGGGGAGCAAGACCGGCCGCCTGCCGTGCCGTCCTACCAGGCGAACGTCACGTGCCCCAGGGCCCGGCGGGAGAGCAGGTCGCCGCCGAAGGCTTGCCAGTGCTCCTCGTCGAGGAGGTTGCTCACGTCGACCCCGAAGGACAGGTGCTCGTTCAGGCGGTAGCTGGCGCTCAGATCGACCAGGTCGTAGGAGGGGACATCGCCCACGAAGACGCCGGCCGCCCAGGGGAAGTCGTCCGTCCAGCGGTACTTCAGCGAGGAGGAGAAGCGGTCAGCCGTGAAGGTGAGCCCGAGAGTAAACTTGTTCTCCGGCGCGTTGGGCAGGAGCTGATCCCCGACCGCCTGTGACTTGACGTCGAAATCGAACCAGGAGTAGCTGAAATCGAACAGCCACTGGTTGTTGACGTAGTAGTTGAGCCCCACGTCGATCCCCTGGGTGTCCACCTCGCCGGCGTTGGTGTAGGACGCCAGGGCGACGATCGGCTGCCCGTTCGGGAGGTTTGACAGCAGGGCGAAGAGCGAGGCGGGCAGGTTCGCCCGAAGAGCGTCCGATGACGGTCGCCTGGGCCTGCGCCGACAGGGTGGACGGCGGCGCGTAGGGGCCGAAGTTGGGATTCGTCCGGCCGGCAGCCGAGACGTTGCCGATGAGGTCGGTGATGAAGTTCGTGATGTCGCTCTTGTAGTAGTCGAGGGTCAGATAGGCCTTGCTTCCGAGGATGGCGTTGTAGCCGATCTCGTAGCTCTTGATCTCCTCGACCTCAAGGTCCTTGTTCCCCAGAGCGAGGACCGGGATGTTGCCGAAACCCAGGGAGACCCCGCCGAGGAGGGGCCGGAGCGCCGCTTCGATCGCCGCCAGGTTGAGCGACGAGGTCGTCGTGCCCGGAATGGTGGTCGGCGCCTGCAGGAAGAACTCGGAGTAGTTGGCGACCTGGAACGCTTCGTTGTAGGTCACCCGCAGCGTGTGGCTGGGATGGATCGCCCAGACCAGGGAGGCCTTGGGCGAGACCTGGGTGTCGTGGAGCGTGCTCTCGTCGACGCGCGCCGCCACGACTCCCTTGAGCGTGTCCGTGAAGCTGTACTCGAGCTGGCCGAAGACGGCCTGCTGGTCCTCCTTTTTGGCCTCGCCCATCAGCGTCTGCACGCCCTGGCGGTTCGCGGTGTCGATCTCCTGCTCGTGATAGGCGACGCCGCCGACCACGAAGCCCTTGCCGGCGGCGAAGCTGGCGTTGGCCTGGACCTCGCCGTGCAGGTTGGAGGAGTCCTCGAACAGGGCGGCTCCCGAGGCGAGCGCGATCTGGTCGTTGGCTTTCCGCTGATCGTAGTAGCCCAGGACGTTCCAGTGCAGGGTATTGAAGTTGAGGCGGCCCCAGGGGCGCTTGACGTCGGTCACCTGCACGCGGCCGATCCCGGTGACGAAGGTGGGCCCCTCGAGGTCCGCGGTACCGCCCTCGAACGTGATCACCTTGCTCTCGGACAGGTACTTGTCCAGCCGCAGCCCGCCGAAGCCGATCTTCACCTCGTCGAGCTCCAGGGGAACCCTCTCCAGCCGCAGGCAGTTGATCTGGCCCGGCAGAGTGCAGGGGGTGGTGTACTCGACGGAGCTGCACGCGCGCCACCGTGAAGTCGTCGCTGTTCAGGTAGCCGGCCAGGATCTTGCCGTAGAACCCTGCGCCCAGCTCCTTGGCATAGCGGAAATCAGCTCGTTTGGTGCCGAGCTCGCCGGCGGTCACGCGGAGCAGGCCGCCCTCGCTGCCGCGTGGAGACTTCGTGGTCATGTTCAGCACGCCGCTGAAGGCGTTCGCGCCATAGAGCGCCGAGCCCGGGCCGCGTACCAGCTCGACGGTGGCCAGATCGTCCATCGGGAAGGAGACCGCCGCCCACTCCTGGGAGCCGAGGAACGGCACCGCCGGATCGCGGCCGTCGATCAGGGTCAGGATACGCCGGTTCAGGGAGCTGTTGAAGCCGCGGGTGTTGAAGTTGAGATCGTAGAGGCCGCTCTGGGTGAAGTCGACGCCCGGGGTGAACTCGAGGAGCTTCGGGATCTGGCCGGTGGCCGCCTCGCGCTCGATCTCCTGCTGCGACACCACCGTCACCGCCGCCGGAGCCTCCGTGATCCGCTCGGCGCGCCGCGACACGGACGTCACGGTGATCGTGTCGGCGAAGCTGACATCCCAGTCCACTACCTTGTCGACCGTCCGAGTGGCCCCTGCGGCCACCTGGACTCCCGTTTCGCTCGCCGTACGGTCGACGAGGCTGAAGCTCAGGTCGTAGCTGCCGGCGGGGACCCCTTCGAAGGTGAAGGCTCCGCCGCCGTCGGTGAGGACCACCTGGTCGAGCTGATCGATCCGCACCGTGACGCCGTCGAGGCCGATTCCGTCCTCGCTGCTGACCCGACCTTCGATCCGTCCGGTGTCCTGTGCCATTGCGAGCCCGGCTCCGGCGACCAGCAGGAGCAGGCTCAACCCGAGGACGAACGCGTGCTTCCTGGACATGTAGACCTCCTGCGACTAAGGGCTATGTTTGGAGCCGGACGCTGTTTCGATGGGTTTGCGGCGGCCGGCAGACTCGATGAAACGAGAAATCTCCGATCCTTATACTTCCACCCCCGGGAGAAGTCAACGAACGCTCGTTCTGCCGCAACGCGACGTCGATTCAAAGTTCCGTATTGCCGTAGACTCGCACACATGCTCCTGGAAGATGCCGTTTGAGCGAGAGATTCGAGCCCACTGCCGAGCCGCGTCCCGCCTACAGCCGGGCGCTCCTGACTCCCGGTCCGCTCCCGCCCCTGTCGCATCTCGGGGTGACCCTGCTGCGGCACGCCGCCATGACAGGCCTGCGGTATTCGCTCTATCACCTGGGGCTCCCCCAGCCGGAGGCGCCGCCGTTCCGTATCCTCCGTCTGCGGCTCTATCTGGACGCGAAGGAGCTGCGGCCGCTGCTCGCCGGCGTGCCGGGGGGCGAGGACGTGCTGGCGGCCCTGATCGAGCCGGGAGGGGCCGGCGCACGGCCCGCCGAGGCGCGCGCCCTGACGGCGGCCCTCGGCTTCCACCGCCTGCGGCTCTTCCGCTTCCGCCCTCCCTCCGCCCGCCTGCTGCTGCCGCGGGAGGACGAGCAACCGGACGAGCTCTGGCGCCGCTTCCGCGCCCATTTCACGCGGCTGCTGGGGCGGGTCAACGAAGCCTTCCTGGCGGATCTGATCGCCTCGCTCGACCGGCGGGGGGCGCGGGCCACGGGCGAGGACGTGCCGCCGGTCCTCAGCCGCGCGGCCTGGGACCTGCGGACCGGGGCGGAGGCCGACCTGCGCCTCTTCGGCCTGCCCGATCTCCTCGCTCCCGCGTGGTCGGAGGTGCCGGAGCGGGCCCGGGAGGCGCGCGAGGCGCTGGCGCCCCACGAGGTGCCCCGGCACGACCGCCACCGCGGCCGGTTCCGCGAGGCCTGGCGCGCGCTCCTGACGCAGCTCGCCCCGCTCTACCGGGCGCTCGCCCGGAACGCCGCCGACCGCGGCGTCCTCGACTCCCCCGAGGACGCCTTCTTCCTCCCCTTCGACCTGGCGGGCGACCTCGCCGCCCCGCAGCGCCCCGCCTGGATGGAAGCCGCGGTGCGCAGCAACCGCCTGGAGCACGAGAACCTCCGCCGCGCCGGCGAGCCGCTCGACCTCATGACCGAGCGGCAGGAGATGGCGCTGACGGGAGGGGAAAGGCCGGAGTGGAACTGGGCGCCCCTGCTGCCGCTGCCGTAGGCCCTCCGTCTTGTTCCCCCCTCTCCCGCAGGTAGGGAGGGCGGATGGGAGAGGGGGGCCAGGGGGGTGAGGGGCTCCTACGAGTGTTTCCCCGAGCAGCCTTTCGTGGTCTCGGCCACATAGGCGGCCAGCTCGCCCGCGTCGCGCCGGGCCAGAAGGCCGTCGAGGAAGGGCAAGCGCGTCGCCGGCTGGAGCCGGAGGATCGCCTCGTAGGAGCGGAGCGCTCCCAGGATGCCGGCGTGATAGATGTCCGCGTCGGCGCTCGGCTGGCCCGGGTTCTCGATCAGATAGGCCATGCCCGAGTAGGTGATCTGGGCCAGGACTCTCGGTGCGGAGCCGCTCCCGCGTCGGGATGTCGACCCCCAGGACCTCGGGGCAGAATGGGACCCGCAGGTCCGAGACCTCGAGCAGCCAGAGCGCCAGCCAGCGCCGGGCATCCACGGCCTTCGCGCCCAGCGGCTCGGTCTCGAGCGCCCGCGCCAGCTTGAGCGCCTTGGCGCGCTCGCGGGGCGTGGACATACGCTCCCGGGCAAAAACCGGCCCCGTGACCAGAGCCGCCACGGCGAGAGCCAGCACGATTCGTCGTCTCGCGTTCATGCAGGGTCCGAAAAGCTGGCCGATTGTAATTCAACGCAGCACGCCGTGCTCCTTCACGAACCGCAGATCCCGGACGGCCCCTTGGACGGAGGCCGAGAACCCCGTGACCTCGCCGCCCGGCCCGCGCTCGAAGCGGAGGAAGAGGCCTCCGGCGGTGAAGGCATCCACGAAAGCCGGAGTGATTTCTTCGTCCTCGAACTTGTGCCGCTGGAGGAACAGCTTGCCGTCGCGGGCCGCCAGGGTGTAGGTCGTGGCCAGCTCGTCGCTGGCGTACGTGCCGGCGTACTGGTCCAGGACCAGACGGTGGGCTGGAGCCACGGCCTGGAAATTCGTGGGCGGCGCACCTGCGGCGGTCACGGTCATCCGGGCGGGCGGGCCGTCCGGACCGGGCTCGAACGCCACCTCGGTCCGGACCGGCGGGCCGAGCATCACGAAGCGGCGCGGGCCGAGGGGCGCCAGCTCGGTCTCGTTCTGCGGGGTGCGGTGATAGATGAGCTTGCCGTCGCGCACGAGGATCCGCCGCACCAGGCTGTCTGCGGGCCCGTAGTAGAGGCCGGTGGGCCAGGCGAGGTCCTGCTCGGACAGGGTGACCGCCTGGGGCGGCGCGGTGGCCGGCGGCGGGGTCGGCGGCTCCGCGGTATAGCGGTCGGCGAGATAGAGGTCGGCCACCTTCAGCGCCAGCGCGTCCGGATCGACCTCGCCATGGTTGCAGAGCAGGGCGACCGAGAGGTGCTGGTCCGGGTAGCGCATCAGGATGGCGCGAAAGCCGGCCAGAGCGCCGTTGTGCCAGACCCGGCGCAATCCGCGGTATTCGTCCACGCCGAGGCCGAAGGCGTAGTCCATCGCCGCGCCGCTGTTCAGCCGTCCGGGCGCCTCGACCTGCTCGATCAGCGCCTTCCCGCCGAGCTTGCCGGTATAGAAGCTCTCATCCCAGAGCGCCAGGTCCTCGAGAGTGGTGTAGATGCCGCCGCTCCCCACGGTGTCCACGTTCGGCACGTCGAGCCGGAAGCCGCCTCCCTCGCGCGGTGAGTAGGCACTGGCCTTGCGGGCGAGGACCCGGTTGCGGTCGTCGTTGAACAGGGTGTCCTTCATGCCGAGAGGGCCGAAGATCTGCTCCTGGGCATACTCCCGGAGCGAGGTGCCGGTGACCCGCTGGACCAGCATCGCCAGCAGGTCGTAGCCGGTGTTGCTGTAGATGTGCTCGTCCCCGGGCTTGATGTTGAGCTTCTTCTGCCGGCGGGCGAGGTCGAGCACGTCTTCGAGGGTGACGACGTCGCCGTCCCGCCAGCCGGCGAGTTGCAGGAGCACCCACTTCTCGCGCAGGCCGCTCGTGTGGTGGATCAGATGGCGGACCGTGACCGGCGTGCCGTAGTCCCGCAGCTCGGGGATGTACTTCCGCACGTCGTCGTCCAGCGAGATCCTGCCCTGCTTGGCCAGGAGCGCCACGGCGAAGGCCGTGAATTGCTTCGAGACCGAGCCGATGTAGAAGACCGTCTTCGGCGTGATCGGGACCCCCTGCTCGAGGCTCGCCATGCCGTAGCCGCGGGAGTAGGCGATCCGGCCGTCCTTGTACACCCCCAGGGCGCACCCCGGAGAGTCGGGCTTCGCAGAGTCCGCGAAGACCGCGTCGACCTCCGCCGCCGGAGGATCGGAGGCCGCAGCCGGACGGATGGCGAGGAGGGCGAGGAAGCTGAGACTGAGAGCCAGGACGGCACGGCAGGACAAGGATCTGCTCATGGGCTCGTACTACGCGGGGACCGAGGCAGAGTTTCCCGTCCCTCCTCGACCACATCGACTTGCCCGCCCCCTGGATGCCGATGAAGAGGACCGCTTCCATGGCAGGATTTCTCTGGACCGTCTCCGAGTGCTCCCTCCGGGACAAAGGATATTACCTGGCGATTGCGGTACGGGGGGAGGAGGTGCAAAGCTTCCATTGCTCTGCCACAGGGCTCCATGGACGCGGTCTTACCGCTTTGGTAAGATCGCGCTCATGAAGTCCGCAACCCGTTTGACCAGCAAAGGTCAGGTTGTCATTCCCAAGCCCCTGCGCGAGCAACTCCAGTGGGTGTCGGGCACTGAGTTGGCGGTCGAGATCATGGGCGAAGGCGCCGTGCGCTTGACACTGCTGAAGGCCGGGAATCCCATCGAAACCCTCTACGGCTGTCTGAAGGATCTCCCGCGGGACCCCCTCGCGGATCTAGAAGCCGAGCACCAGGCCGAAATCGAAGCCGATGAGCGCTGGCGGCGTCGCGGTCGTTGATTCCTGGGCGATTCTGGCGTTCCTCCGCGCCGAGGAGCCCGGCGCGGCGGTGATGCGTCGCTATCTCCGCCGCGCGCAAAGCGGCAACCTCCGCCTGCTGCTGAACGTGGTCAACCTCGGCGAGGTCTTCTATCGTCTCCTCCAACTCACTGAGGAGACGCAGGCCGAGGAACGTCTCGCCCAGGTGAAGGCCCTTCCGATCGGCATCGTACCGGCTCGCGAATCCCTGGTCCTCGAGGCAGCGCGAGTCAAAGCGATGCACCCTCTTTCCTACGCTGATGCATTCGCTGTTGCCACCGGCCGGCTGGAAAAGGCGCCCATCCTCACCGGCGACCCGGAGATCCTGGCCCTGCCCGCCACAGTAGTCCGCGTCCGCAGGCTCGACCGGCATGCGTGAGCTGCAACGGCCGGAGACGTCGCAAAAGGTCTCCTCAGAACAGGACGACCTTTCGATTATCGCGCAACCCCGGGGGAAGAGCCTACATCCCAGGGAGCGGATCCGGGTAGGACCAGTGGGTACCGCTCTCATCCAGACAGGCGGCCCGCTCCGGCGGCGGCTCCCGCTCCCGACCCGTCATCTCGGCCTCGCGGAACGTCCAGACAGCCAGCGCATGGACCTCGTCGGTGGCGAGCTTGATGGAGCTGAGATGGCCCGCCGCGGGGATGATCCGGTGCCGCCCGCTGGCGAGAGAGGCGAGCTCGCGGGTCTCGTCAGGGAAGATCCCCGGGTCCTTCTCGCCGCTGATATAGGTGACCGCGCCCAGCCGCAGGGCTGCAGCGTGGCGCCGGATGTCCAGGAACCTGTAGGCCTTACGGAAAAAACAGCGGAAAAAGAGATAGCAGGGCCGGCCCAACGGGGCCATGCGCCACGACCACTGGAGCAGGTGCGGCGACACGTCCTCGAACACGGCGCCCCAGACCCCCCGGCTCCGGGCGATGGCCGGGTGGGCCCAATAGCCGCCGGCGCTGACCCCCCAGACGTGCAGGGGAAGATCGCCGATCCGCCGCCGCAAAAAGACGAGCGCCGCCTCGACGTCGCGGTCGAAGAAACCGACCGGCCGGCCGCTCTCCCCGAAGCCGGAGAAGTCCAGAGTCAGGGCGTGATACCCGGCGTCCCGGAGCGCCCGGAGCCGGCTCCGGCGGTGGAAATAAGCCTTGCCCCACACAGCCCAGGGGTGGAGCAGAAGCACCGCGCCCCGCGCGGGCTCCGGCGCCGGATACCAGGTCGCCGAGAGCGGCCCCCCTTCCGGACGCTCGATCTCGACCTGCTCGAAGGGTGCGAGCCACCGCGGCGTCTCCGGCTGCGCGCCGCGAGGCAGCCGCGGAGAGAAAGCGAGAAAGAGCAGGCGGGAAAGACGTTCCTCCCAAACCGGCGGCCGATGCGCAACCGAGCCCTGTACCACCCCATCCTCCTTTACCCATCCGGCCCCCCGACGGGTCCGTCCCGCCGGACAGCGGGGCCCCCAGGGGACCCGCCAGCCTATACATTCGAGTTAGTCTATGGAAGGGGTCGGAACGTTACAGGTGCCTGCTGCCCAAATTCGGCCAAACCCCAGGCGCGTTTTGCCTGCAGAGAATCGTCCACCAGCGAATTCTTGTCGCTGGCCAGGAGCGTGTCGTCTTCGTGCCCAGAGCCTCTTCAAGGCATTGACCTCCAGTCTTTTTTTACCTACTCTGGCGCGCGAGATCCGCTTCACTCACGAAAGGGAGTAAGATCATGGCGATTGTGGAGGGTCTTGGGGCAATGGGCCGGGCAAGCATCAAGGAAGCGATCTTGCAGCACCTCGACGATCTTTCTGGTGAAGCCCAGCAGCGAGTGCTGGATCTCGTTGAGGCCTTGGCTGCCCAGACCGCTGGCGTGCCAGGGCGGGATCTGCTCGCCTTCTCCGGAGCACTTGACCCGCAGGATGCCCAGAGGATGGAAGAGGCCATCGAGGAGGGGTGCGAGCGGGTGGACCTCGATGCCTGGTGACTATCTGCTCGACACCAATATCGTCATCGGCCTCTTCAAAGCTGATTCAGAGATCGAGCAGAGGCTTGCCGGGGCCGCGCAGGTATCTCTCAGCGTCATCACTCTCGGGGAGCTGATCTACGGCGCTCACCGATCGCTGCAGCGAAAGAAGAATCTGAGCCGCATCCACGAGCTTGCAGCACGAACCGGTGTGCTCGGTTGCGATTCGGAAACGGGACGACTCTACGGAGAGATCAAGGCCCGCCTCCATGACCGAGGCAGACCACTGCCGGAAAACGATATCTGGATTGCTGCCATAGCGAGCCGATATCGACTGATGCTTGCAACTCGCGACAAGAAGCACTTCGCAGAGATCGAAGGGCTGAGTTGGGAAACCTGGTGAAGCTCCCAATCGCCGTCGGCGCTGCCGCCCAAGGTATTCCTCGATGGCCACGTGCGCCCACGCAACCTCCTCTTTTGCCATGCGGCTCGTGACTCAGGAGCTTGCGATTGACGCGATGTGGGAGCTGTGCTTCCTTTGTAGGGAGGATGTGAAAAACCCTCCGCAGATTTCCCTCTCGCAGCAGGAACCGCAGACGGGAAGGTAGTCGTTCTTCCAATCGGAAATCGACTTCCGGCAATAGCTCCAGATTTCGCGCGGCACGACACAGAGTTGGTGGTTGTAGACGGACACGTTCAGCCCCCGGCCCGCCAGCAAGAGGACAGCTTCTTCTAGCTCGCGGCGGTAGTCCCAAGGGTCGATCCAGAGGTCTTGAAGATTGGGAATGGCAAAACCGGTCGTCTCCAAGCCCATGAGGGCTATGTGGGCGGCGAACGGGAGATTCCGGTAGATGAACTCGGCGAGTTTCGGTAGACGTTCGTGAGTGTGACGGTGGATCACGACTCGAATCTCGACAGGGACTCCGTATCGGCCAAGATTCTGAAGCCCGATCATCGTCTGGTCGAAGGCACCCGCCGCCTGCACGACGAAATCGTGTTCGCTATCGAGATCCGAATAGAGCGGAACCCCGATCATAAGGTCTGGATGCCCGGTGTCGGCCAACTTCTTCGCATAAGAACCGTAGTAGAAGAACCTGCCATTCGAAAGGATGTGAAGCGCCGTATCCGGAAGCAACTCCTTGCAGTGCTCGACGATCCGCAGGAGGTCGTTTCTAAGCAGCGTCGGCTCGCCGCCCGTAATCCCCAACTCGCGCGTCCGCGGGTCTATCAGCTCGATCAAGCGGAGGTGCTCGGTAATACGATCCCTGTCGTCGATGGGCCGTGGCGGCTGCGAGCACATCAGGCAGAAGCTATTGCAGCGATCCGTCGTGAAGATCGCATTGTGCGGCGAGGAAATTCGGTAGAGAGTCCGGACGTAGCCGCCCGGATTCAAGGCAACAACGTCGCCCTCTGCGAGATGATGGATGGACGAGACCCCGTGGATCAGGCGGACCTCGCGCCCGGCACAGGTTTCGAGAGTGGCCTCCCCAGGAAGCTGCGGCGTGATCACACCCGCGTAACCGTCGAGGTCAAGATCTGGCACCAGTTCTTTCACAATCAGGACGTGGTCGGGCCGCATCGCCGACTCCACCGGACAGCAGGTGATGCGGCCCACGATCGTCCCAGGCAGGCGGGGCACATCACTGCCATGAGCGTGCAGGGGGATGCTCATGACAGAGGGAACTCCACCAGTGTATCGAGGCGCACACCCGTACCCCACGCCGTCAGAAGGTTTCGAGTGAACGGATCGCCTTCCCGGAGCAGGTGGAAGAGGTGGCGGATAATCTCCATGTTCTTGGTGCAGAAAGCGCTCGTGGGCCGGTGCCCCACGATGTCTCCCTGGGTCCGATAGTTGAACAAAGGATCGGCTCCGCGGGCTTCGACCATCTCGACGATGAAGCGGATCAGGTCGAAGTTCAGGAGAGATTCGCCGCCTTGAAACTCGACTTTCACGGCGGGCGAGGGGCAGCGGAACATCAAATCAATTGCGCGGCTGGCCGTTTCTTCGCTCATGTCGTACTTCGTGCGATTGGTGCTGACCCGCGAAACCTGGCAGTAGTGGCAGGAGTGATCGCAGCGCAGAGTCACGACGAAAAGGTGCAGCTTGGTGAAACCGTCGAGATGACTCTTCTTGGTACGATATTTGGTCGCTAGAAGGTCGAGAGGTACGTTTGATGGCGTATCGAAGAGGAAGTGCTTCGCCTTGAGGTCTGCATAGGACGGGTCGCCACGATCCAGGCGATGCCGGACGAAGGCCTCGAAGCGATCAGCGGAGAGAAAGAGGAACTCCCCGACGTCGTTGACGACAAGCACCTTGTCCCCAGGCCAGCGCAGGAAACGGAACGGGAGGAATCGATAGCCCCTTTCCGCAGGCAGATAGCTCTCTCGAGGAAGAAAGGCCGGCGATGTCACGGTCAGGCTCCGCTCCGGAATCGCTCCTGCGCCGCATGACCCAGGAGGTAATTGAGGAATTCACCAATGATCCGGCGGCCTTCGACACCAGCCACGGGTTCCAGAGAGACGGTCAAGACCGTCCCCTGACCGGCCGTCTCCTTCTCGATCCGGCAGAAGCCCGCGAACGCCTCCGCCGCTTCGCGCAGGCTCTCGTCCGGGTAGAGGTCTTCGGTGAACGGAAGACGCACGGCCCGGGCGTTACCGGCGCCCGCCAATTCTGAGAGGATCTTCCTCGTAGTTTCCTTCATCTCTTTCTGGATCGAGCAGGTTGCCCTCGGCGAAGGCTTCCGCCACGATCATCTCCCGGAGAGCCCCCGCCTCGCGGAAAATCGACCTTCGGATCTGCTGGTCGATGAGTTCGTTGCAGAGCTTCTCCCGCAAGGCCGCCGAGAACAGTGTCAGACGTCTTGGCAGTCAGCGCAACAGTGAGGAAGCGGGAATCGCCCTCTCCGCGCGCAAGGAACACGTAACACCGGCCCGTGAGTTTGTAACATGCCCGGAACACGGCCTCGAGCTCAGAGACGGACAAGTCGATCTCCAAGGCGATCGACGGGCCCTCGAGGCCGGCGACCATGGGACAGGCCGTTGTCTCCTGGATACCTTCCATACAGCTCTCAATAAATCGTGAGCCTCGACAGCCAGCTTTCGGCCGGCCTTCACCAGGTCCGTCTTCCAGGTCACGAGCACCTCTTGATCGACTTCGACGGGGAACGGCGCGTTGCGCACGATCTCATCCAGGCGCCGGATGGATTCCTGTGGCGTCATCCGGTGGACCTTCGTCTCGGGAGCGTAGTGGAAAGTCCAGATGCGCTTGCTCCGGTCCTTACCTGAGATCGTCCCCTCGACAAGGTCGATCCGGGTGATTTCGATCACCACTTTTTCCGTAGCGGCTTCAGGTGTACCCGTGGAGGAGTTCGGCGGAGACAGTAATGGCTTCGGAGCTGGTGGCGGCGGGGGCGGAGGCGGCACATAGACTGGGCTGGAGCCGCGGCTCGACGAGTAATGTGACGAGTGCGATCTATGAGAGCTGTGCGAGCGATGGGAACTATGGGAACGGTGAGCGGTGAACAGTACTTGGTCCGAGCCACTCTGCAGGTGAAAAACCAGCTTGCCAATCGTGGTCCGCCTGTCCCGGTTGAGGATGGCGACGGAAGCTGGTGTGGGCACAGGCTCCGACGCCACCTGCGGAGGTACCAGTCCAGGCTCGACGACCAGAGCCCTGCGCAATCGCGGAAGGTTCTTGATCGACATAGCGCTCCTCATCGATCTGTCGCCGCGAGCGACGAGCTTATCACGCCCTCTCTTCCTCGCGGGTATTGAGTAAGACTATCACATCTCTCAGTTAGACGAGCTGTTCTCGAGAATGTTTAGGTTTAGGGGACCGAGAGAGGGGCCGAGGCCCCCCCCCTCTCGGTTTACAGACCTACTGCGGCGGGTTGGCTACTGCGTGGCCGTTCCACCCGGTACGGGCGTGGTGGGCTGTGCCGGCGAGCCCGGCGAAGGAGAATCCTCCGTGGTCGGCGGCGGTTGCTCGGGTTTCGGGGTCGGGCGCCGACGGGTCCGTTTGCGCGGGATGATCCCGAAGGCGTACAGGCTCTCGTTGGTGAAGCCAAGCTTGCCCCGGAGCTGCGCCACGACACGGCTGCGCAGATCCTGGCCCCGAAGCTCCGCCTCCTGGCGGCGGCGCGTGACCTCCCTCGCCCGCCCCTTGAGCTCCTGCTGCTCCTGGTCGAGTTCCTTCACCTCCGCGATGAGGTCATCGAGGCTCTCCGACTCCGGCTGTAGGTGCGGCAGCTCCGCAAGGTATGCCTTCAGCGTCGCGTTGAGCAGCTCGCAATACGACACGATCTTTTGAAACGAAAGTCCAGGCATTGTGTTTCTCCTCTTTTGGCTTGTTCAGTTTTTCTGTTCGGCGTCATCCCTGACCCCGTGCTTTTACATTTGCTGCGTGCCGCCTGCGCAATGCTTTCCTTCACATACACGTCCTCCTTTCAACACACCTCCCGGAGGCACCATTGCCTCGGGGATACAGCACGAGTTGTCTCAAAAACTCTCGCCCGGTAGGCTCACAGGAGAGTGCTCTTGTCTATACGCCCACGGCCTTGCGACCGTCTAGGGGACCATCAATTTTTCACCCGGTAGGCACTGAAGTTTCCGCGGGTCCGCCGGAGAGCTCCAGACGACCGGCGGAAGTTTCCGCGGCAACGGCGGCAGGTTCCGGAAGCCGGGCGGAATTCTCTTGGGGTCCGGCGGCAAATTCCGGAGGTCGTCCGGAAGCTTCCGGGCGCGCCGCTCCTCAGACGAAGATCCGCGGCGGCTCGGCGACCGGAGGGACCTCTTCGGACTGGTGGAGGGCGCCCTCCGGGTCCTGGTAGCGGCCCTGGCCGATGTCGAGGAGGACGCGGTTGCGGCCCCGGCGCTTGGCCTCGTAGAGGGCCTCGTCGGCGAAGAGGAGCAGCTCGGCCGCGGTCTTGATGTGCAGCTCGGGGAAGGAGGCCACGCCGGCGCTCAGGGTCAGCGGGATGCGCTGGCCTTCCCAGGTGAAGACGAGGGACTCGACCCGCTGCCGGACCCCTTCGGCCACGGCCAGGGCCTCTTCGCCGTTGTAGGCCTCCAGCAGCAGCGCGAACTCCTCGCCTCCGTAGCGGCAACAGAGGGCTCCCTCGCGGGTGGCCTTGAGCACTCCGGCGGCGGCCTTGAGGGCCTCGTCCCCGGCGGCGTGGCCCCAGGTGTCGTTGATCTTCTTGAAGTGGTCGAGGTCGCAGAGGAGGACCGCCATGGCGTCGCCCTGGTCGATACACTGCGAGTGGACCTCGTGCAGCCGCTTTTCGAGCACCCGCCGCAGGACGGCGCCGGTGAGGGCGTCCTCCCGCGACTCGCGGCTGGCCAGGCAGCGCTGGAGCGAGACGGTCGCCTGGGGGATGAGCTTGTCGAGGAGCTCCAGCTCCACTCCCTGCGGGTCGAGGAGGCGGGGGTCGCACCAGAGGCGGAGGCGGGCGAGGACCTTCCCCTCGGAGCGGAGGTGGCGCTCCACGATGTTCCACGGGGCGCGGCGGTGGACGCCGGGGAGCGCGGGCGGGTAGCGTTCCGGCTCGGGAACCCCCTCCCGGAGGGCGCCGTCCGGCCCGGACCACCAGCTTTTGAACTGGCTGCCCGGCACGAGGAGCTCGAACTGGTACCAGAAGGCGCGCACCACCCGCACGCATTCGGCCCGGATGCGCTCGGCCACCTCGGCCACCTCCAACTCGTCCTTGTCGACGATCCTCTTGGCCGCGCGGCTCAGCCGCTCCATGTCCCGCGCCCGGAAGTGCGACCGCTGGTGGAGGACGCGGTTGCGCGCCGCCTCCAGGGCGAGGACGGCGGCTCCGGCGGTCAGGAGGCCGCCCACGGTCCAGCCGGCGGCGAGGCCGGCCGCGGCCAGGGCGCCGCCCAAGGCCCAGCCGAAGGCGTCGAGCGCGAGCGGAGGGAGGACCGCCTTCCAGCGCAGGGCCTGGTCAGGACGGCGGATCTTCTGGTCGGCGATCTCCAGGCCCGCCCACAGGAGGAGGTAGGCGGCAGCCGCTCCGGTCATGCCGAGCGGCAGGCCGAGAAGGTGCAGCCAGGCCCAGACGCCGCCGGCGGCCAGCGTGGCGAGGGCGGCGCGGCCGGTGGCCTCGAAGGTCCGCAGCGGGCTGCGGCGGTCGGGCAGGCCGTAGACCGCCCGCCGCCGGATGAGCCGGAGGACGAGCTCGGCCAGGAGCAGCGAAGACGCCGCCAGGCTCGCCGCATGGATGCCGCCGCCGAGGAGCAGGGCCGAGGGCAGGACCAGGGCCCCGAGCCCCACGGTGGACGCCGCCACGAAGGGCCGGTGGAAGGCCGCGGCCGCGCCTGCGAGGAGCAGGACGACCAGAAGACCCGGCGTCAGCGGGCCGCCCGAGGCGAGGGCCGGCAGGCGCCAGACCGCCGCCAGCGCGATGGCGGCACCCCCGAGGGGCAGCAGCGACGCCCAGAGGTCGCGGGGCGAGCGGGTGTGCTTCATGAGATAAGGACCGATGCTGGGGGGATGGTACCGCAGATGCGGCGGCGCTACGTCCTATAGATCCCGCACCGCCGGCAGCAATCCGAAGCCGTCGGCTTCCCCCACGCCGGTCAGGATGGCTTCGGCGACGGCTCTTTCGGCGAGGATGCCGACTTGGTGGACGTGGGCGGGGCGGCTGCCGAGGCCGAGGGTGACGATCAGGTCGCCGTCGTAGAGGGAGAGGGCGGGGGAGAGGGTGCGGTAGAAGCCGCCGAAGGCCATCTGGCAGACCTTCAAGGCGCTGTCCTTGCTCAGGACCGCATCGGTCATCACCACGGCCAGGGTGGTGTTCCCTTCCCAGGGATGCGCAGCGTCCGGCGGCAGGGCGGCCAGGACGCGCTCGGCACTCGCCAGCTCGCGGGAGCCGGGGCTTGTCCGGCAGCCGGCCAGCAGGGTGCCGTCCAGGCGCCTCACGTCGCCGAAGGCGTTGACCGCCACGGCGGCGGCCACGGTGGGGCCGCCCGGCACGGTCAGGCTCGCGAAGCCGAAGCCCCCCTTCATGCCGTTCTCCCGTCCCAGGACCTTGCCGACGGTGGCTCCGGTGCCGGCGCCGACGCTCCCCACCGCGACCTCCCCGGCCACGGCCTGGGCCGCCTCCAGAGCGCCGGCGACCAGGGCCGGGGTGGGCCGGGCGGCCGGGTCCCCGAAGCCGAGGTCGAAAAGGATGGCCGTGGGGACGAGCGGCACCGGGAGGATCCCGGTCTGGAAGCCGTGGCCGCGGCGGGCGAGCCAGTCGATCACCGGGTCGGAGGCGGAGAGGCCGAATGCGCTTCCGCCGGCCAGCACCGCGGCGTGGACACGGCTGGCAAGGCGCTGGCCGCCGACCAGGGAGTCGAACTGTCGCGTGCCGGTGGCCGAGCCGCGCACCTCCGCCGCCGCCACCGCTCCCTCGGGGCAGAGGATCACGGTGACGCCGGTCATGCCGGTCGTGTCCGAGCCGTGGCCCAGGGCGAAGCCGGGGATCTCCAGGCGGCGCGACGGTCTTGGAAGAGGTGGCACGGATGGCAGGGGCGGGAAGGGCATGGAGAGGGATTCTAGCTCGCCCAGGGCTCACACCCTGGGCGCATGGGGCCGGGTGAGGGTGTGCTAGCTTAACGGCTCCGATGCGCCGAGCCTTCGTTCCTCTGATCCTCCTGCTGGCCACGGTGGACCTGATCGCCATGGTCACGGCGCAGCTTCCGGCGGCGAACGGCCCGAAAGAGTGGGAGTGGGTCTATCGCAGCCCCGGGCTCACGGGGCTCGCGCTGCTGGTGGCGGCGCTCCTCATGATCGTCCTGACCTATTTTGCGGCGCAGGACCGGCCGACCGACTGGCGGTGGGCCCTCCTCCTGCTGATCCCCCTCGGCTGGGTGCTCACGCTCAACCTGGCGCAGGCCCAGCCCAACGGGTTCTTCCGGGTCCTGGGATCTCTGGCCTCGCGCCACAGCTTCGGCTATGTGTTCAACGCCGGCCTCGCGCCGCCGACCCGCGAGCTGCTGGCCGACTATCCGCGGGCCATCGCGCGCCTCAACCAGCATGCGCGGACGCATCCGCCCGGGCCGCTTCTGGCCGTGCGCGCGCTCGACCGTGTCGGCCGCCTGCTGCCGGAGCAGCGCCCCGGCAGCCTCGGCGGCTATGCGGCTGAGAGCCTGCGGGAGGAGGCGCAGCGCGCCAGAGACCGCGGCCGTCGCGTCCCGCGGGAGCTTCCCGCCCCGGGGACGCTCGTGCTGCTCTCCCTGCTGCTGCCGGCCCTCTCGGCCCTGGCCGCCTGGCCGCTCTACCGGCTCGCCAAGGCGCTCGGCCTCCCTCCGGGCGCCGGCCTCCTGGCGGTCACGTTGTGGCTCCTCGTCCCGGCCCGGTCACTGTTCATGCCCTCGCTCGATCAGGCCCTGCCGGTCTTCCTGGTGACCGCGGCCTGGCTCGCCGCGACCGGCGGCAGGGTCCGCACCTTCCTCGCCGGACTGCTCGCCGCCGGCTGTGTCTTCTTCAGCTACGGGTACCTCGCCGCTCTCCCTCTCGTCCTCTTCCTCGCCCTGATTCCCAGGTCGACCCCGGAGACCTCGGAGACCCCGGAGACCCTGCCGGCCGGCGAGGAGGTGCAAAAGGAGCCGAGATCCGCGAAATCCGCCGCGGTCCGGGCGGCGGCGCTGGCCGCCGGGTTCCTGCTCCCCTGGATCATGCTCGCCCTGTTCGCGGGCTACGACCCCTGGTCCGCCTTCCGGGCCGCCATGGTGCAGCACCGCGCCATTGCGGTGATTTCGCGCAGCTACTCGACCTGGCTGCTCTGGAACCCCTACGACCTCCTCCTGCTGCTGGGGCCCGCGGTGGCCGGGCTCGCGGCCGCGGCCCTGCGCCCCCGGCGCGAGCGGACGGCCGGTTTCAACGTCCTCGCCTGGGGATGGTGGGCGCTGCTCGCCGTGCTGCTCGTCTCGGGCAGCGTACGCGGCGAGGCGGGGCGGATCTGGCTGTTCCTGATGCCTTTCGCCTGCCTGCTCGCCGCCGGCGCCGCCGCCGAGCGCTGGCCCCCCCGCTCCGCCTGGGTCGCCCTGCTGCTCCTGGCCCAGGCCGGGCTGGTCCTCACACTGGCGGCGAACCTGGTCTTCGTGAAATAGCCCCCTCCCCCGACCCGCCAGGGGGAGAGGGTTCTGCGCGCCTATTCGGCGGGCTCGAGGGTGACCTTCAGGTTCGAGTAGGTCCAGCCGATCGGCGGGAAGTAGGCGCCGTCGGCGACCCCGTTCTGGCCGAAGTCGACCCGCATCACGCGGCCGTTCTTCGACAGGTCGAGGTGGTTGAGGCGGCCGGTCAGCGTCTCGACCACGGAGCCGTTGCGGGAGAGCCGGAAGGTGAGCTGCTGGGTCACGGTGTCGTAGTCGAACACCACGTGATACTGCTTCTGCTCGAGCCAGGGCCCGCCGTTGCTGCCGGTCACGATGTCGTCGTCGACGCCCATGTCGAGGATCGTCTTCTGGCGTCCGCCGCGGACGATCAGGCCGTAGTAGAGGGTCTTGTCGGTGCGCCGGAACCCGTGCACCCCCGCGAAGATGCCGTTCGGGAACTTGCCGACGAAAAGGTCGAACTCGACGGTCGCCTTCTTGTAGCGGACGCCTTCGACGACCGGCAGGTCGAACTGCTTGAAGGAGTCGCCGTTCTTGGCATTGAGATAGACGCCCGGCACCTGGTAGACCACCGAGCCCGCGGCGTTGCCGCCGCCCGCGATCAGGTCGCCCTCGAGGCTGCCGGAGGGGGTCACGAAGCTCGCCTCGGGGCCGCCGACCTTGAAGACCACGGCATAGGTGAAGAACTGCTTGTCGCAGGTGGTCTCGATGCGGGCATCGGCGACCGCCGGCTCGCCCAGAGTCACCAGCGCCTCGCTGAAGTGGAAGACCGCCAGCGGGGGCACCGAGAGGGTCACCGTCTGCGCGATCTGGGTGCTGTTGGCCCGGAAGGCCTTGATCGTGCACTGCGCCGCCTGCTCGCCGACGTTCACCAGGCCGAAGTCGGTCAGAGTCCCGCGGGAGGTGCGCTCCAGCCCCTGGAGCTGGGCGGTCGCATTGGGCTTCATCACGTTGGCCGTGGAGATCACCGGCATGTTGGTGCTGGAGACGACCTGCCCCTGGGCGTTGAGCGCATCGAGCCGCGCATTGACCACGAGCTGCGGAGCGCCGCTGATCTCGAGCAGGCCGACCTTGGTCTGGGGGGCGAGATTGTTCAGCAGCAGGGTGCCGCCGGCGGGCACGCTGAGGTCGTTGCCCGGCTGCGCGGGCACCTTGGTGCCGTCAATCCCCTGTTCGATGAAGCGTGTACTGAACTTCCGAGCCACGCTGCCGACGTTAGTCACCCACACCTTGGTTCGGTAGGTCGTTCCCTGGATGGTTTGGTTGCTCGCGTAGGGAACGTAGACCTCCCCCGCAAAGGCGGGAGCCACGCTTGCGAGCAGGGCGAAGAGACCGAGGAGCGGTTTTCTCATCGACAACCTCCTGCGTACTCTGGGCGAGGATGCAGGCTCCGCAACTGCCGGAGGCCTCATTCCTTGCGATGTTTGGCAAGAGTGTAGCGGGACTTCGCGCGCATGCGCAAGAAAAAATCGAGTTTTCGGGAATTTCCGGAGAATGGCGGCTTTTTGGCCTTTTCGTTTAGGATACCGTGCCGCTCGCCACACGAGATCAAGAGGACGAGATGCAGATACTGAAACGAGAGCCCTCCGCCGTGGTCTGGGTATGGCGCGAAGGGCGCGAAGGCCGCGAAGGGGAGACCGGCACAGGGGCGCAGAGCCACGAGGCGTCCGCCGTGCGCACCCGCGGAGCGATCGGCGCCGCGGTCGGCCTGGCCGTGGCCGCAGCGCTCTGGCTGTATTGGGAGCGGCCTGTGGTGGCCGCCGTGGTCGCGGCCGTCGCCCTGGCCCTCTCCCTGCCGGCGCTGCTGGCCCCGCGGACCGCCGGACGGGCGGTCACCCGGGCGCTCGACCGCTTCGGCCATGCGGTGGGCACCGGCGTCACCTGGGTGATGATGACGATGGTCTACTACCTCCTGTTCCTCCCCGTGGGCCTGGTGCTGCGGGGCCAGAAGCGGCTCGGGATCACCCGCTCGTTCGATCCGCGGCTGACCACCTATTGGATCCCGGCGGACGACCGGGCGCGGACGCCGGACTCCTACCGGAAGCAGTTCTGACAAATGAAGCTCCTCGGCATCAGTTGCTACTACCACGATGCGGCGGCCTGCCTGATCGACGAGGGCCGCATCGTGGCCGCGGCGCAGGAGGAACGCTTCACGCGCAAGAAGCACGACGCCGATTTTCCCGTCAACGCCGTACGCTACTGCCTCGCCGAGGGCGGGGTCGAGAGCGCCGCGGACCTCGGCGGAGTCGTCTTCTACGACAAGCCGCTGCTCAAGTTCCACCGCATCCTCGAGACCTATCTGGCGGTGGCGCCGCGCGGCCTGCGCTCCTGCGTCCAGGCGGTGCCGCTCTGGCTCAAGGAGAAGCTGTGGATCCCGCCGCAGATCCACGAGGCCCTGGAGCGCTGCGGCCTCGGCGGCCCCGGACGCCCCGGAAAACCGCCGCAGATCTATTTCACCGAGCACCACGAGTCGCACGCGGCGAGCGCGTTCTACCCCTCGCCCTTCGAGGAGGCCGCCGTCCTGACCCTCGACGGCGTCGGCGAATGGGCGACCACGACGATCGGCGTGGGCGAGGGGAACCGCCTGCGCCTGCTGCGCCGGATCGACTTCCCGCACTCGCTGGGCCTGCTCTATTCGGCCTTCACCTATTTCACGGGCTTCAAGGTCAACTCCGGCGAGTACAAGCTGATGGGCCTCGCCCCCTACGGCGAGGGGCGCTACGCGGACCTCATCAAGCGCGAGCTGGTGGACGTACGCGAGGACGGCTCGTTCCGCCTCGACATGGACTATTTCGGCTATCTCGACGGCCTGGCGATGACCAACGGCCGCTTCGCGCAGCTCTTCGGCGGCCCGCCGCGGCCCCCGGAGTCGCCGATCACGCAGCGCGAGATGGACCTGGCGAAGTCGATCCAGGAGGTCACCGAGGAGATCGTCCTGAAGCTCGCCCGCCATGCCCGCGAGATCACCGGCAAGCGCCACCTGTGCATGGCCGGCGGCGTGGCCCTCAACTGCGTGGCCAACGGCATCCTGCTGCGCGAGGGGATCTTCGACGACATCTGGATCCAGCCCGCGGCGGGCGACGCCGGCGGCGCCCTCGGCGCGCCCCTGGCCGTCTGGCACAACGCGATGGACAAGCCGCGCACGGTCGTCCCCGGCCGCGACGCCATGCGCGGGGCGTTCCTCGGGCCGGAGTTCTCGCGCGAGCAGATCCGGGAGTTCCTGGCGCACCACGGCTACCCCGCCGAGGAGCTTGCCGACGCCGACTGGGCGCCGCGCATCGCGCAAATCCTCGCCAACGAGAACGTGGTCGGCCTCTGCCAGGGGCGGATGGAGTTCGGGCCGCGCGCCCTCGGCGGCCGTTCGATCCTCGGCGACGCGCGCTCGCCGCGCATGCAGTCGGTGATGAATCTCAAGATCAAGTTCCGCGAGAGCTTCCGTCCCTTCGCGCCCAGCGTCATGGAAGAACGGATCGCGGACTTCTTCGAGCTCGACCGGCCGTCCCCCTACATGCTGCTGGTGGCGGACGTGGTGGAGCGGCGGCGCATCCCGAAACAGGGCGACGAGCGCAACCTTCCCCTGGTCGAATGGGTCAACAGGCCGCGCTCGGACGTCCCTGCCATCACCCACGTCGACTACTCGGCGCGCATCCAGTCGGTCCACCCGGAGGTCAACCCGCGCTACCATGCGCTGATCGCCGAGTTCGAGAAGCTGACCGGCTATGGCGTGATCGTCAACACCAGCTTCAACGTACGCGGCGAGCCGATCGTCTGCACTCCCGAGGACGCCTACCGCTGCTTCATGCGGACGGAGATGGACTATCTGGTCCTCGGCCCCTTCCTGCTGGACAAGAAGGCCCAGCCGGAATGGAAGGAGAAGGGTGACTGGCGGCAGGACTACCAGCTCGACTAGAACGGAAAAGGAAGGCAATCATGCGCAGGCTCGGCTACCTCGGATCGCTGGCTGGAGAGATCTGGCAGTTCGCCCGGCAGAACAAGATCTACTGGATCGTCCCCTTCGTGCTGATCCTGGGCATCGTCGTCCTCCTGGTGGCGACCAGCCAGACGGCGGCGCCGTTCATCTATACGCTGTTCTAAGGGCCGGTCGATCCAGAGTCGGGGAGGGCTATACTGCCCCCGGTGCAGATGCAGAAAGACGACGGCGACCGCTTCCGGGAGGAGACCCTCCGGCTGACCCGGCTGCTCTCCGCGGTGATCAAGGTGTCGGGCCGGACCCGCCACGGCCTGGAGCAGCAGCTCGGCCTGAGCCGCGGGGCGCTGAGCAAGATGCTGGGCGGATCGGTGGAGCTGCGGGTCCGCCAGCTTTTCCTGATCCTGGACGCGGTGGGCGTGGAGCCGGAGGAGTTCTTCCGCATGGCCTACCCGCGCCGGCGCCCGGCCGGCGGCGAGGGGTCGCGGCGGCTGCTCGACGACCTCGAAGCGGCCCTGGGAGCCGGCCCCGGCTTCGACCCGGAGCCGGGCTCGCCCTTCGACGAGCGCGTCCGCCGCTCCCTGGCCCGCCTGCTCGGGCTCGGGCCGGACGCGGACCGCGAGACGTGAAGCCTCCTTTGACGGGAGAACCAGCATGAGCCAGCCAGCGGTTGCGGCGCTCGCCCCCCTTCCCTTCGAGCTCGTCTACGGCGACGGGGAGCCCTTGGAAAGCAACTGGCACCGCATCCAGATGAGCCTCTTCATCAACGTGACCCGCCAAGCCATGACGGAGCGCGGGCGGACCGACTTTTTCGTCGGCGCCAACATGTTCGTCTACTACTCCTACGAGCAGGCCCGGGACATCGCGGCCGATCCCGTGGGCTCGAAGCAATTTCGTGGTCCTGACATCTTCTTCGTCGGGGACGTGCCGGTGCGGCATGACCGCCAGGTCTGGGTGGTGTGGGAGGAGGGCGATCGTTATCCCGACCTCATCATCGAGCTCCTCTCCCCCTCGACCATGAAGAAGGACCGGACGGTCAAGAAGGATCTCTACGCCCGGACGTTCCGGACGGCGGAGTACTACCTCTACCGGATCGAACCCAGAAACTGGAGGGTTTCCGGCTGGTGGGCGGCGCGTACCAGCCGCGGAAGCCCGACGCAACGGGGCGGTTCTGGAGCGAGAAGATCGGCCTGGACCTTGGGCTTTGGCAGGGCCGGGTCGAGGATCAGGACGCCACCTGGATTCGTCTGTTCGATCGCGAGGGCCGGATGATCCCCACCAGCGACGAGCGCGCCGAAGCGGCGGAAGCCGAGCTCGCACGGCTCCGCGCCCGGTTGGGCGAAGGGGAGTGACCACCCCTGCGGCTCAGGGGTTTCCTCGGTTGCCAAGGAACGGTTCTACCCCGCCTCGGACTCGCTGATCGAGCGAGCCTTGACCCATCTTGGGGAGTAACCTCGCCGCCCTGGACCTCAACTGGTGGACCTGCATCCCCGAAGAGGTCATCGGGCCGGATCTCCAGGAGATGCGGAACAGTCGCGAAACACCTGGCGCTCCTCCCGGGCGCTCCTCCCGGACAGGACGATCAGGCGCCCGTGGAAGGCGCCCTGTTCGAACGTCCCTGCGCGACGGTTCAGGCCCTTCTTATCCCTCGGCGGCGGCGCAGGGGAGCGTAACGGGGCTCGCAGTTAGACTAAATCGACGGGTATTTAGGCTAGACATGTTGACAGCTAGGTTAGTTCGTGTAGAATCTAGGCTAAAGGGCAGCGCGCCAATCCAAGGAGGGAACCATGCACCCAACAGAGCCGAGCCGAGCCGAGGCGCTCGCGGCCATGACCCCGGAGAAGCTGGAGGAGATGGCGCGGCCGGCGCCCCGCTCCTCGCATCCGGGGCTGCGCGACTTTCTGGAGATCCCCTACGACCAGTTGGAGGAGATGAACCTCGAGGCCAAGGAGGAGCGGCTGGCCCGGCGGCCCGCCGACGTGGTCCGCGAACAGCGGATGCGCTATCTCAACGACGAGAAGCGCATCAAGGCGGTCACCGTGTGTTTCACCGACCTCGAAGGCCGGCTGCACATGCTGGACTATGACAAGAAGTTCCTGCTCAAGGCGGCGGACAATCTGACCTTCGACGGCTCGTCGATCCGCGGCTTCTCGCGGCAGCAGGAGTCGGACCTGCGACTGGCGGTCGACTGGCCGGCCTTCTACTGGCTGCCGTCGGACATCTTCGGCCCCGGCAAGGTGCTGGCCTTCGGCGAGGTCCGCGAGCGCGACGGCAGCCCGTACAGCGCCGACATGCGGGCCCTGCTCAAGGGGTACACCGACAAGCTGTACGCCAAGGACGGCATGGTCGCCCACGCCGCCAACGAGATCGAGGGCTTCCTCTTCCGCGGGCGCGACGCGGAGCGCAGCCTACCACGAGACCGGCCGCTTCGAGTTCATCTCCACGGGCGGCTATTACCACTCGCTGCCGGGCGACGCCCTGCGGCAGTTCATCGACACCGCCGCCGAGGTGCAGCGGGCCATGGGCTTCGCCAACGAGAAGGACCACCCGGAGGTGGCGCCCTCGCAGTTCGAGATGAACTACAGCTACACCGAGGCCTCGGTGGCCGCCGACCAGGTGCAGCTCTACAAGCTGCTCTCCCGGCAGGTCGCGGCGCGCCTGGGGATGACGGCGAGCTTCCTGCCCAAGCCGGTGACCGGCATCAACGGTTCGGGCATGCACACCAACCTCTCGGTGACCCGCCAGTCGACCAATCTCTTCTACGAGAAGGACGGCAAGGACGGTCTTTCGGCCGCCGGCTGGGACTTCATCAGCCGCATCCTGGCCAGCGCCACGGACATCTGCCTGGTGCTCAACTCGAGCGTCAACTCGTACCGCCGCCTCGACCCCCACTTCGAGGCGCCCAACCAGATCAAGGCCTCGGCCATCGACCGCGGCTCCATGGTGCGCATCCCCCTCGGCAACGAGCGCTCGGCACGCGTCGAGGTGCGCTCCATCGCTCCCGACGCCAACCCGTACATGGCGATCTACACCCTGCTCAAGACCGGGCTCGAAGGCCCCCAGAGCGAGGAGGATGGGGACAAGCGGCCGCGCACCCGCTTCCTGCCGGACAACATCTACGACGCCATCCGGCTGTTCAAGGGGAGCCGGTTCATGCAGGAGGTGTTGGGGGAGGAGGTGCACGCCAAGTTCGCCGAGATCAAGCTCGCCCAGGCCGAACGCTGCCCCAAGGCCCTCGGCACCCTCATCAAGGCCTCCGAGGTGCAGTACCACCACGAGGTCACGAACCAGTTCCTCTGGTCGCAGTTCTGAGCGGCCGGTCCCAGCACCTCGTTTCCCCGCACGGCGGGAGGACCCTCCTCCCGCCGTCCGTCTTGTTGTCGATGTATGGGTCGCGCGGGGACGACGTTGAACCGATGGTAGGACTTGCGAGAGGGTGAGGTGAGCGGATGGGCTGCTACGTGTTGGTTTTCCAGGAGATCGACCAGACGCAGGTCGCGGTCGTTGGCGGCAAGGGCGCGCACCTGGGGGAGCTTTCGCGGATCGAAGGTATCCGCGTGCCGGCTGGCTTTTGCGTGACGACGGACGCCTTCCAGCGGATCATGGCGGAAGCGCCGTCGATCCCGTCGCTCTATAACTGGCTCGATCGGCTGTCGCGCCTGAAGCCGGACGACCAGGAGGCGATCCGCGCGCTCAGCGCGGAGATCCGCCGGACCCTCGAAGGGATCGCCATCCCCGACGATCTGGCGGAGGCGATTACCCGCCCGCTCGCCCGGCTCGGCGAGCAAGCCGCCTACGCCGTCCGATCCAGCGCGACGGCGGAGGACTTGCCGACGGCCTCTTTCGCGGGCCAGCAGGACACGTACCTGAACGTCGTGGGGCCGGCGGCGATCCTCCAGCACGTCAGCCGGTGCTGGGCCTCGCTGTTCACCGAGCGGGCCGTGACCTACCGCCTGCGGAACGGCTTCGACCACCGGAAGGTCCAGATGGCCGTGGTCGTGCAGCGGATGGTCTTCCCGCAGGCATCCGGCATCCTGTTCACGGCCGATCCCGTCACGGGCAACCGGAAGGTCGCCTCCGTGGAGGCCAGCTTCGGACTCGGCGAGGCCCTGGTCTCCGGCCTGGTGAACCCGGACGTCTACAAGGTGCGGGACGGCGAGGTCGTCGCCAGGCAGGTCGGCACCAAGCAGCTCGCCATCCACGCGTCGCCGGCAGGCGGGACGCAGGAACAGGCGATCGAGCGGGGGCGGCAGGAGCAGCCAGCGCTGACGGATGCCCAGGTCGTGCGGCTCGCGGAACTGGGCCGGCGGATCGAGGCGCACTTCGGCCGCCCGCAGGACATCGAGTGGTGCCTGGCCGACGGCGACTTCCACGTCGTCCAGAGCCGGCCGATCACCACGCTGTTCCCCCTCCCGGCACCAGCCGACGGGGAGAACCACGTCTATGTCTCCGTCGGCCATCAGCAGATGATGACCGACCCCATGAAGCCTCTGGGACTCAGTTACTGGCAGATGACGACCCGGGCGCCGATGGCCGAGGCAGGCGGCCGACTGTTCGTCGACGTCACGAAGGGGCTCGCTTCAGCGGCGAGTCGCGACAGCCTGGTGAGCGCGCTGGGGAAGTCCGATCCGCTGATCGGAGACGCGCTCCAGACCATTCTCGACCGTGGCGACTTCATTCCGTCGCTTCCAGACGCGGCACCCGGCTGGTCGGTCCCTGGGAGCGGGCACGCTCCGCTCGAGACCGATCCGGCCATCCCCGCCGAGCTGATCGCGCGCAGCGAGGCTTCGATCGCTGCGTTGAAGCGCGACATTCAGGCGAAGTCGGGGGCCGCGCTGCTCGACTTCATCCGGACGGACATCCAGGAGCTGAAGCAGTTCCAGTTCGATCCGCAAAGCATGCGGGTGATCCTCGCGGGGATGGAGGCCGCCTGGTGGCTCAACGACAAGCTGCAGGAGTGGCTGGGCGAGAAGAACGCCGCCGACACGCTCTCGCAGTCCGTGCCCAACAACGTCACGTCGGAGATGGGCCTCGCGCTCCTCGACGTCGCCGACGTGATCCGCCCGCATCCGGAGGTGGTGGCATTTCTCCAGCACGTGGAAGACGAGGGGTTTCTGAACGAGTTGCCCAAGCTCGCGGGCGGGAGCGAAGCGCGAGACGCCATCCGCGCCTGGCTCGACAGGTACGGCATGCGCGGCGTCGGTGAGATCGACATCACGCGGCCGCGGTGGACCGAGCGCCCCTCCACGCTCGTGCCGATGCTCCTGGGCAACGTCAGGAACTTCGAGCCGGGCGCCGCGAAGCGGCGCTTCGAGCAGGGGCGGCGGGAGGCCTGGAGCAAGGAGCAGGAGCTGCTCGAGCGTTTGCGCGCGCTGCCGGAAGGGGACCAGAAGGCCGCAGAGACCAAGCGGATGATCGACCGTGTCCGGACGTTCGCCGGATACCGGGAGTACCCGAAGTACGGCATGGTCAGCCGCAACTTCGTCTACAAGCAGGCCTTGGTGGAAGAAGCCGAGCGCCTCGTGCAGGCCGGCGTCCTGCGGGACAAGGACGACGTCTTCTACCTCAGGTTCGACGAGCTCGAGGACGTGGTGCGCACGCAGCAGGTGGACGACCAGCTCATCCGCCAGCGCAAGGACGCGTTCGCGTCGTATCGGGCGCTCACGCCGCCCCGGGTGCTCACGTCGGAGGGCGAGGGCATCGCCGGTTCGTACCGGCGAGACGATTTGCCGGACGGCGCGCTGGTCGGCTTGCCGGTTTCCGCCGGGACCATCGAGGGGCGGGCCCGCGTCATCCTGGACCTGGCGGAGGCCGATCTCGAACCGGGCGACATCCTGGTCACCGCCTACACCGACCCCAGTTGGACGCCGCTGTTCGTCGCCATCACGGGGCTGGTGACGGAGGTGGGAGGCCTGATGACGCATGGCGCGGTGATCGCCCGGGAGTACGGATTGCCGGCCGTCGTGGGGGTGGAGCATGCCACCCGGCTGATCCGGGATGGGCAGCGGATCCGCGTGCATGGAACAGACGGGTACGTCGAGATCCTGCCCTAGCGGGCCAGCCCGACAGGTAGCCGGGCGGCACGTGGTCGGTCAGCCAGATGCCGTTAGCGGCTATGGAATCCTTGCAGACAGAGAGGGCCGGCTTCCTGCCGGCCCCCTTGATTCTTTAGCGGGCTCTGCTGCCTTGGGTTCGGCAGACGGCCAACCGCGCCGCGGCGTCCGGACAGCCCACGGGGCCACGGCGCCCGAACCGCCTCCAAGAAACCCCTGGCACCTAGCGAAGCCTGCGGCCTCAAACCGACGAGGGGAGAGAGTGTCCGCCAGCGATCCTGGGCCAACTCACATCGAGCTTTCGGAAAAGGGTAGAAACGTTTGCTGCGGAGAACGAAATCCCGTGGATCAAGTTTGAGCCTGGGGAGAGGAAGGACGACCGAGCGAATCAGATGCGCCGAGAGCGCAACGTTCGGGGGGAGGTGGTCTTCATCGGGGTGGCTCAGGAGAAGGCCAAGGCCTTTTCGGGCAAGCAGACCAAGGAGGAGGGAGCAGGGCGGTTCGAGTACACGCGGGGCAAGACGGTATACGTGAACCACTACTACTTCTATGTTGATGACGAAGAATTCGGTCCGGCATTCGTGAAGGTGTGCAGCTATGCGCCCTGGGCTTTGAAGGTATGCCTCAACGGACATGAGTGGGCCAAACGCCAGTTGGACAAACGGGGGATTGCCTACACGGCCCTGGACAACGGATTTCTCGAGTGTGGCGATCCGCAGGCCCTGCAGGAGATTTGTAGCTCCTGGGAGCGGAGCAGATCGAGGCCTTTCTGGCGCGCTGGCTGGAGCGGCTGCCGATGCCCTTGACGAGCGAAGATCGGGCGGCGGCAGGCCCCTCCATGTCGTGGTCGCGGTCGACCCGGCCGGCGGAAATTGCCAGGTGGTCACCGTATACTCCCCGGATTCCGACCTGTGGGAGTCTGATTTCAAGAGGAGGAAGACACCATGACCTGCACTCTCTGTCGTCATGGCGAGACGCGTCCCTGCCGGGTCACGGTGGTCCTCGATCGGGGAGAAACGACCGTCATCCTCAAAGAAGTTCCCGGGGATGTCTGCGAAAACTGTGGCGAGTACTACCTGTCTGAAGCCGTCACATCCCAGATCCTGGAACGGGCTGAAGCCGCGATCCGGAACGGCGCCGAGGTCGAGATCCTCCGGTACGCCGCGTAGTCCACCCGCTCCGTCTTCCTCACAACCAGAAGAGCTTCCTCTCTCCTGAAAGGGGGTACTCGGCGCCGCGTCAACGCTGCAGGAGGACGTACCGCGGCCCCGAGGCCAGCTCGATCTCCGTGCCGCCCGGCACCGGCAGCTCCTCGCCGCTCCTCCCGATCACTGCCGCGGCTGGACGGGGCAGGGTGACACGGACCGGCGGACCGGTGCTCCAGCCGGCCACCAGCTCCGAGCCGTCGGGCCTCCGGAAGCGGTAGAGCCGGGCGGGCGGCGGCGCGGGGAGGACCTCTTCGAGGCGGGTGCCTTCCAGCTCCTGGAGCAGGGTCTTCAGGGCGAAGAAAGCCGGCCGCCGTCTTGGGTGCGCGGGATCGGCGGGGTCGACCAAACCGTAGCCGCGGGCCACGAGCTGCCACCAGAAGACCCTTTCGACAAGCCCGGTCCCCAGGGCCAGCAGGTCGTAGCGGGCGAGGTAGTCGGCCTGGGACTCCTCGTCGACCGAGACGGCACGGCCGGCCGGCGAGTGCGGACCCTCCCAGAGCGGCCAGTTGACCTCGGTGATCCAGCAGCGGCCGGTGCTGTTGCGGGCGGTCTCCGCGATGGCCTTGAGGAGCGTGACCTTGCCGACCGTGTCGAAGCCGGCCTGGGGGTTCTCGGGCGCGCCGCGGCGGTCGACATAGAGGAGGGCCGAGGCCGCGTCGAACCGGAAGCCGGGGTCCGGCAGGTTCAGCACCGCGGCGGTGACGTGGTGCTCGAAGTCGATCACCGCCGGGCCGAGCAGCTCGATGCCTTCCTGCCGGCGCAGGATGTCGGACGCGGTGCGGGCGAGGCTCACGAACTCGCCGAGGTTCCAGATCCCCCATTTGCTGCGGTTGATGGCCTGGCCGATCTGGAACCTTCGGCCGTAGGGAGTGAAGGCCTCGGCGATGCGCTCGATCGCGGCTTGCCAGCGCGCCGGGTCCTTCACCAGGTCGCGGTTCTGGGGCAGGGCGAAGGTCAGCTCGCAGCCGCGGGCGGCGATCTCGCGGGCGAGCTCCTCCTCGGCCGTGTGGTCGTCCTCCCAGGGGTGGAGGCGGAGGAGGACATGCCGCGGCGCCAGCTCGTCGAGCAGGCCGAGCAGGGCGTCCGGCGCTTCCGGCCAGGGGCGGAGCGCGATGCCGAGGCCGCGGAAGTCGACCGGGGCCCGGTACAAATCAGCCCGCAGCTCCCTGTAGCGGCGCCAGATCCGCGGCAGGGCCCTGGCGACCGCGGCCCCCTCCCCTGCGTGCGCCCGGACATCGGCGAGCCGGACCCGCAGCTTGTCCAGACGGCCGGCGTGCTGGTGGGGCTGGTCCGACAGGTGGTCCCAGACCACCCGGTCACGGACTCCCGCCTCCGCAGGCGCCTCGGGGATATGGGCGTGCGCCACTCGTGGCAGGACGAGGTCGCGCATCTTGCGGGTGGCACCTCGCAGGCCCTGTTTGGCCCGGTTCTTTCCGATCCAGCCGTGATGGTAGGCAAGGTAGAGGGCTTTTCGCGCGCCGCCTCCTCCCTCGGTGCCCCAGTAGGCGTCGAGGTACCGCTGCCGGTGCTCGGGACGGTGCAGCGGCATGCGGGCGAGGTCGCGCAGGCGCTCGGACGTGGTCGGGACGCGGCCGATCCGGGTGCGGTTCAGGTCGACGAGCCAGAGTGCGGTGGGGATGCCGGCCGCGTCGCAGCGCAGGAGGACGTTGCCGCTCGACAGGTCGCGATGCCAGAAGCCGGCGTCGTGGAGGCGGCGGGCGGTCCGCCCGAGCTCGTCGAGGAAGCTGGGGAAATCGACCCCTGGAAACTCCTCGCGTTCCCGCCCCGCGTTGGCGGCCCGCACCAGGTAGCGCGCCTCCAGGGTGTCCGGCAGGAAACGGCAGATATAGAAGGAAGGGCCGGCTTCGTCCTCCGACTCGATCCACAGCACCGGCTCGGGGGTGAGGATCCCGGCGGCCAGCAAAGCATGGGCGGCCCGCCAGCTCCGCTGCGCCTTGCTGCCGCGCCAACGGCGGCTCAGGCGGTCCTTTCTGCTGAGATGGCGGAACTGCTTGACGACGACGTCGACCGGCCCATCCAAAGTTTCCAGCCGGGCCACGTAGAGGTAGTTGCGGCCCCAATGCAAGGTCTTCACCGCCGACGCCGGGTCGGTCAGGCGGGCCACCTCGCGCTCCACATCGATCGGCTGGTACCCCTCCGCGACCTCACACCTCCACGACATCGAATCTCTCGTGGTGGAGCTCGGGGTCGCTCTGGAGGAGGAGCTTGACCTCCAAGGTCCGCTCCAGCTCGTCCAGGATGGCGCGCTCCTCCTGCTGCAGGGCGCGGGCGACCTCGGGGTGGACGCGCAGGAGGACCTCGGATTGGGCGAGGCGGCCGCGCAGCCGGAGCAGCTCTTTGCGCAGGTTGAGGCAGATCGTGGCGATCGACTTGATGCGCCCGCGGCCGGAGCAGTAGGGGCAGGTCTGGGTGAGCAGCCGCTCCAGGTTGGCCCGGCTCCGCTTGCGCGTGATCTCCACCAGGCCAAATTCTGAAATATTGAGCATCTTGGTCTTGGCGCGGTCCTTCCGCAGCTCGGCTTCGAGGGCGCTGAAGACCTGCTCGCGGTGCTCCTGCTCGATCATGTCGATCAGGTCGATCACGATGATACCGCCCAGGTCGCGCAGGCGGATCTGGCGCACGATCTCCTGCACGGCTTCGAGGTTCGTCTGGAGCACCGTGTCCTCCAGGTTGCTCTGCCCGACGAACCGGCCGGTGTTGACGTCGATCGCCACCAGGGCCTCGGTCTGGTTGATCACGATGTAGCCGCCCGACTTGAGCCAGACTTTGCTCTTGAGGGCTGCCTCGATCTGCTCCTCGATCCCGAACTGCTCGAAGAGGGTCGCCCGCTGGCGGAAGAGCTTGACCTTGCCGACCAGCCCGGGCTGCACCTGGTCGAGGAACTCGACGATCCGCTCGTAGGTCTCCTCGCCGTCGACCCAGAGGACGCTGAAGTCCTGGCGCAGGAGGTCGCGCACGGTGCGCAGGGCGAGGTCGAGGTCCTGGTGGAGCAGGGTGGGCGCCGAGACCTTGGCGGCGCGCTGGCGGATCTTCTCCCAGAGGCGGGAGAGGTATTGCAGGTCGCTCTCGAATTCCTCGCCCCCCTTGCCCTCGCCCACGGTGCGCACGATGAGGCCGCCGGTGGTCACCGGGAGCTGGCCGAGGAGGGCGAGGAGGCGCTCGCGCTCGGCCTCGTCCTCGATCCGCCGCGAGACGCCGAAGTGCCGCACAGTCGGCAGGAGCACCAGGTACCGCCCCGGCAGGGTGACGTGGGTGCTGATGCGCGCGCCCTTGTTCGGCAGCGGGTCCTTGACGACCTGGACGATGATCTCCTGGCCCTGCTTGAGCAACTCGTCGATGGACGGCGCCGGCCCGTGGTGCGGAGCGGCGGTGGCGGTCGTGACGCCATTTGCGCCATGAGCCGGCTCCTCGGCGCGGGTGTCCTCGATCTCCAGCTCTTCCATGGCCTCGACGTCGCTCGCCACGTCGCTGACGTAGAGGAAGGCGTCGCGCTCCAGCCCCACGTCCACGAAGGCCGCCTGCATCCCCGGCAGCACGCGCGTGACCCGCCCCTTGTAGACGTTGCCCACCAGCCCGCGGTGGCGGTGGCGCTCGACGAAGATCTCGGTCAGCCGGTCGTCTTCGAGCACCGCGATCCGCGTCTGGTGCGGATCGCTCTCGATCAGCATCTTCTGAGTCATCACCTGTTTACGTACCGCCGGAGGTCGACCCCCAGGATGATCCCCGTGGCGATGAAGCTCACCATGGTGAAGGACCCGCCGTAGGAGAGAAAGGGAAGGGGGATGCCGGTGATCGGGAGGAACCCGACGACCATGGCGGTGTTGTAGAGCACGTGGAAGCAGGTGATCGAAAGGAGGCCCGTCACCAGCAGGATGCCGGCGCGGTCGCGCGCCCGCATGGCGATGCGGGCGGCGCTCCAGATGTAGAGCGCGTAGAAGCCGAGCACGGTGAGGATGCCGACGAACCCCCACTCCTCGGCGAGCACCGAGAGGATGAAGTCGGTGTGCCGCGCGGGGAGGAAGCGGAGCTGGCTCTGCGTCCCCTGCATGTAGCCCTTGCCCACCAGCTTGCCCGAGCCCACCGCGATCTTGCTCTGGCGCACCTGGTAGCCGGCCCCCAGGGGATCGCTCTCCGGATTGAGGAAGGTCACCACCCGCTCGCGCTGGTAGGGCTTCATGCCGAAGGTCCAGACGGCGCCGCCGAGGACGATGGCGATCAGCGCCGTCGCCACCAGCAGGCGCAGCCGGATGCCGGACACCAGCAGCATGCCGGCGAGCAGCGGCGTGTACATGGCGGCGCCGCCCATGTCGGGCTCGATGGCGACCAGCACAATGGGGACGCCGACGATCAGGACCGCCGTCACGATGTGGCGCAGCTCCAGGAACCGGACGTTGAGGCCGGCAAGGTAGCGGGCCGCGAAGAGGGCCGTCGCCAGCTTGGCGAACTCCGACGGCTGGAACTGCCAGGGACCGATCTGGATCCAGTTCGCGGCGCCGCCGCGTTCCACGCCGATGAAGAGCACCAGGACGAGCGACACCAGGCCGAGGCCGTAGAGGACCACCGACAGGTCGAGCAGCACGTGATAGTCGATGCTCATGGCCGCCACGAGGAGCACCAGGCCGATGCCGACCCAGGCGGCCTGCCGGGGGAAGTAGTCGACCGGCATCTCGGAGCTGGCGCTGTGCACGGTGGCCAGGCCGATGGCGGCCAGCAGCAGGGCCGACAGGGCGAGGCCCAGGTCGATCGACGAGAGCTGCCGCAGCCGCTGCGGCTTCTCTTCAGCGAGCGACGGCAGGGAGATCGATCTTGAAATATTTTGCATGAATGGCCTGGGCGATCGGTGCGGCGGTCCTGGACCCCGCGCCGCCGTGCTCGGCGAACACCGCCACCACGAGGCGGGGATTCTCGAGCGGGGCGAACGAGGTGAACCAGGCGTGGTCGCGGAATTTGAAGGGGAGGGTCCTGGCGTCGGTGCGGGCGGCCTGGGCGATGACCTGCACGCTGCCGGTCTTGCCGGCCATCTCCGCCCCGGGCACGCGGGCGGACCAGTAGGCGGTGCCGCCCGGCTCGTTGACCACCGCCCACAGCCCCTCGCGCACGATGCGGAGCGCCCGCGCGTCGAGCGCGACGTGCTGCGGCGCCGGCACCCGCGCGCCGCGCACCAGGTGCGGCGTCACCCGGTAGCCGCCGTTGGCGACCAGGGCGGTCATCTCGGCCATCTGGAGAGGCGTCGTCAGCACCGGGCCCTGGCCGATGGCCACCGAGATCGTCTCGCCCGGGTACCAGGGCGTCTTGCGCGCCGCGAGGCTCCACGCTGTATCGGGCACCAGGCCGCGCTTCTCGCCTTCGATCTCGATGCCGGAGAGGGAGCCGAGCCCGAACAGGCGGGCGTAGCGGGCGATCCGCTCGATCCCCAGCCGCTGGCCCAGCGTATAGAAGTAGACGTCGCAGGAGAGCTTGAGGGCCAGGCGGGCGTCCACCGAGCCGTGCCCCCCGGGCGCCAGCAGCGGAACCGGCGGCCGTAGAACACTCCGGCGCCGCCGCAGAAGACGCGGGTGTGCTCGTTGAACACCCCCTCGGTCAGCCCGGCGGTGGCCATGACGATCTTGAAGGTCGAGCCCGGCGAGTAGGTGTTCTGGATCGACCGGTTCTGCAGCGGGTGGTGCGGGTCTCCGATCAGAGCCTTCCAGTCGTCCGCCTGCAGGCGGCGCGCGAACAGGTTGGGGTTGAACGACGGCGCCGAGACCAGAGCCAGGATCTCGCCGTTGCGCGGGTCCATGGCCACGATGGCGCCGACCTTCTCCGGACCGTCGAGCCAGCGCGCCGCCTCCTGCTGCAGGTCGAGGTCGATGGTCAGCGCCAGGTTCTTGCCCGGCACCGCGGGCTCGCTGCCGAGCTCTTCGAGCAGCTCGCCGCGGCTGTCCACCTCCACGGCCCGCACGCCGTCCTCGCCGCGCAGCTCCCGGTCGTAGGTCTGCTCGATCCCCTTCTTGCCCACCAGGTCGCCGGGCTTGTAGAAATCTGCGGAGCCTTCGATCTCGTTCTCGGTCGCCTCGCCCAGATAGCCGAGCACATGGGCGGTCTGGCCGCCATGGCGGTAGAGCCGGAGGTGCTGGACCTCGACCTCCAGCTCGGGGTGCTCGAGGCGCGTCACGCCGAAGCGCGCCACCTGGGAGAGGGTCAGGTTCTCGGCGAGCAGGACAGGAGTGAAGTCCGGGATCGCCGCGTAGCGCGCCAGGATCCCCCGCAACTCGGGCAGGGGCCGCCCGAGCACCTCGGCGGCCGAGGCGAGGCTCGCCTCCAGGTCCGGTGTCAGGCTGCGGTCCAGCATCAGGTTGTAGCTGGGGACGTTCTCGACCAGCAGCCGTCCGTGGCGGTCGAAGATCAGGCCGCGCGGCGCCTTGATCGGGAGCCTGCGCAGCCGGTTGTTCTCGGCGAGCTCCCGGTAGAGGTCCCCCTGGACGAGCTGGACGAACCAGAAGCCGGCCGCGATGACCGCGACCAGGCCGAGCACCAGGGCGCTCAGGATCCGGATGCGGTTGATCAGATCGTCCCGATGCTCGCGAACCACCTGCATGTCACTCTCCCTCTCAGCCGAGCCGGAGCCGGCTCATGCGTCCGCGCCGCCGGACCTCGGACGTGCGGCGCCAATGAATCGTTGCGATGTGGACCGCCATCCCGAGCAGGCCGCAAATGCCGGCCCGCACCGCCACCCAGACGGGATGCGGGAAGCTCGGTGTCGGGCAGCAGCAGGAACGCGAGGCCGATCACGATCGCCTGTTGGACCACGGCCGCGAAGCTCACCAGCGCCAGGACGCCGGTCGGCCGCTGGATGACCAGCCGCTGCGCCAGGCGCGCCGTGCCGTAGCCTACGATGGTATCAGCGAAGCCGAAAAGGCCGAAGGAACCGCCCGACAGGCTGTCGTGCAGCAGCCCGACGAGCAGCCCGGCGAAGAGCGCGGCAAGCGAGCTCCCCTCCAGGGCGAAGAGCGCGACGACGACCAGGAAGACGTCCACCGCCAGCGCGAAGGAGGGGATCAGGCGCACGCCGAGCAGGTGCACGAGCACCGCGATGGCGAGACCGGCGAGAAGCTTAACGGCGCGCACCGGGATCGGCCTCCCTGAGGGCTTGTGGAACGGGCTCGTACTCCAGGAGATAGACCTGGTCGAGCGAGCCGAAGTCGACGGCGGGAGCGAGCTGGATGCGGTGGAAGAGCTGCCCGCCGCGCTTCACCGCAATGACCGTGCCGATCAGGATCCCCCGCGGGTAGACGCCGTCGATGCCGGCGGTCAGCACCCGGTCGCCGGGCCGCACGTCGGTCTGCAGCGGCACGAAGTCGAGCTCCAGGCCGCCGCTGCGTCCGCTGCCGCGCACCACCCCCTGCCGCCGGGTGCGCAGGATCATGGCGCCGACGCTCGCGGCACGGTCGGTGACGAGCTGCACCTTGGCATAGGGTCCGGCGACGGTCACCACGCGGCCGACCAGGCCCTCGGCCGAGAGGACCGGCTGATTGCGGCGGACAGGTACGTCGCCGGCATAGATGACCAGGGTGCGCAGCCACGAGGCATGGTCCGCGTAGACCACGTCGGCCGCCCGGATGCGGCCGATGGGCGGCGTGGCATGGCGCACCGCCGTGCCCAGCCGCAGCGCCTCGTTCTCGACGTCCGAGAGCTGCAGCAGGCGCAGCCGGAGGTCCTCGACCTCGCGGCGCAGGCGCTGGTTCTCGTCGAGGAGCCGGCCGCGCGTCTTCATGCCTTCGCGGAAGCCGGAGACGCCGCCCGGGAGGCCGGTCACGAAGCGGGCCGGCGGGCCGAGCAGGCGCAGACCGGCGGATTCGAGCAGGGTGTCTCCCCTGCTCGCGCCCTGGACTGCCAGATAGACGAGCTGGACCACCAGCACGACGATCAGCACCCAGCCGGTGCGGCGCTCGTCCACGCGTCCGATCCCATTGCCGGTCCGGTCTACCGGATGGACACCTTGCGCAGAAGCTCGATGTCGCCGAGCACCCGGCCGGTGCCGAGAACCACCGAGGCGAGCGGGTCCTCGGCGAGGACGACCGGCAGGCCCGTCTCGTCCCGCAGCCGCTGGTCGAGGTTGCGCAGCAGGGCGCCGCCGCCCGAGAGCACGATCCCCTTGTCCATGATGTCGGCCGACAGCTCCGGCGGGGTGCGCTCCAGGGCCATGCGGACCGCCTCGACGATGGTGGCGACCGTCTCGGCCAGCGCCTCGCGGATCTCCTCGTCGGTGATGGTCAGGGTCTTGGGCACGCCCTCGACGAGGTCGCGGCCCTTGATGTCCATCCGCAGCTCCTCCTTGAGCGGATAGGCCGAGCCCAGATCGATCTTGATCTGCTCGGAGGTGCGCTCGCCGATCAGCAGGTTGTACTTGCGTTTGAGGTACTGGATGATCGCCACGTCCATCTCGTTGCCGGCGATCCGCACCGAGCGGCTGTAGACCGTGCCGGCCAGCGAGATGACCGCCACGTCGGTCGTGCCGCCGCCGATGTCGACGATCATGTTGCCCGACGGCTCGGTGATCGGCAGGCCGGCGCCGATGGCGGCCATCATGGCCTGCTCGACCAGGAAGACCTCCGAGGCGCCGGCGCGCATGGCCGAGTCGCGGACGGCCCGCTTCTCCACCTGGGTGATCTCCGACGGCACGCCGATGACGATCCGCGGATGGACGTACATCTTGCGGCCATGGGCCTTTTTGATGAAGTACTCGAGCATCCGCTCGGTGACCTCGAAGTCGGCGATCACGCCGTCCTTCATCGGGCGGATGGACTCGATGTTGCCGGGAGTCCGCCCGAGCATCTCCTTGGCCTCGCTCCCGACGGCCTCGATGCGGTTGGTCAGCTTGTTGATGACGACGACGGAGGGCTCCCGCACGACGATCCCCTGGCCGCTGGCAAACACCAGGGTGTTGGCGGTCCCGAGGTCGATGGCGAGGTCCTTGGAAAAGTAGCGCAGCAACGAGGCGAGGGGCATCAGCCTTCCGATCCTTGATCTCTGAGTCTCCGGACGGCCGCCCTCCGCGGGCGGCCGGCGGCCGGAGACTGGGGTTACGAGTTCGTTGTTCCTGGGTCCTTCTACGATGGAGCTTCTGCTATGGAGTCTCGACGAAGACGCGGTGACGGCGCACCGTCTCATTGCCTGCGCTGTCGCGGGCCCGGACCTCGATGTAGCTCCAACCTTCTTTGGTCAACTGGACCGTCTTGGTGAACGCTCCGTCCGCCGCCGCCTTGACCTGCTCCCCGTTGATCTCGATCCGGGAGCCAGGCTCGCTGCGGCCGCCGACGATGAAAATACTACCGTAGGATTTCACATCTTCGAGGTCAAGCTCGGGAGGAACCTCATCTTTTTCTCCGCTGCCGCTCCGGAACGAGGCGACGCGGAACTTCCGCGCCTCGCTCCAGGGCCCCTGGACGCCGTCCCTGCCGAACGCCGCGACGCGCCACTGGAAGGTGCCCTCGCCGCGCAGACCGACGGTGGCGCGCGTCCGCGTCCGGTTCGCCACGTCGATGACATTGTCGACGAACAGGTGGTTGCGGGAGATCTGCAAGGCATAGCGCGCCGCCCCCGGCACCGGGTCCCAGGCGACGACGACCTGCCGCATCCGTTCCAGGTCGAGGCTCCAGGTTGTCCGCCGGCTCGACCGGTTCCGGGCGGCCCGGCAGCGGCGACGGCTCCGACAGCAGGTCGCCCGTCTGCACCACCTGCTGCATGGGCTCGACCTGCCGGGTCATGCCGCCCTGGGCAGACAGCTCGATGCCGCCGGTGAAGGCGCCGAAGCGGCCCCGGTTCGAGTCCTTGTCCACGGCCACGAAGGCCTCGGAGTCCTCCTTGACCCGGGCCACGGCGCCCGGCGTCTTGACGTTGCTGGAGGTCTGCGCGGTGTTCAGGTCGACCCAGCCGTAGTCCATCTCGATGGCCTGGTCCGCCGCCTGGCCCTTGCTGCCGGCGGAGACGATGAACTGGGTGTTGGGACGGACGGTGTAGAGGGTGCCGTCGAGGAACATGATCTCGGCCGAGCCGTGCTCCGAGGTGCGGACGAAGTCGCCCGGATGGAGAGCCACCCGGCTGCGCGCTTCCTCCCAGGCACCCCCCTCGCCGCGGCGGTACTGGACCTCGCCCTGGATGGAGATGAACTGGGCCTGCCCCACGGTGCCCGGCAGCTTGAGCGCGTCGAGGATCGACAGCAGGACGTTGCGGCTGCGCTTCGCGTCGTCGAGAGCGGACCGGAAGTCCTCGGCGGCGAGGGCGCTGCGGGCGTCCTGGAAGCTCTGCCAGGCGGCGGCGACCTCGTTGCGGTAGCTGCTCGTCCGCTCTTCTTTTTGCAGACGCTGGATCAGCCCCTGCACCTCGTCGATCACCCGCGCGGCCTCGCGCTCCAGCGCCCGGTTCTCCCAGATCCGGTAGGCCACGAAGCCGACGCCCAGCACGACCAGGAGGAGCGCGAGGAGGCCCATGCCGCGGAGGGTGTCCACCGAGACGCTGTACCACTCCTTGCGGGCGCGGGCCTTTTGCGCCGGCATGTCAATTCCCCTTCGTGCGCAGACTCATGTAGGGACGCGAATATAACACAGGATCTTTTCTGGTAAAGTATCCCGCCCCTCCGGGGTTGAAAGGAGTTCGTCCATGCTCAAGGTCTTCCGGGACAACATCAAATACCTCAGTTGGATCCTCTGGGTCGTCATCGGCCTGTTCGTGCTCTTCGTCTTCGTCGATTTCGGCAGCTTCGGCGGCGTAGGGCAGCAGGGGGCGCGCACCAAGGCCGCCAAGGTGGGCGACCATACGGTCACGATGGAGGAGTTCGAGCGCCAGTACCGCTATCTCGAAGGGATGTACCGGCAGCTCTACGGCGAGCAGTTCACCCCCGAGCTGGCCCAGATGATGAAGCTGCCGATGCAGGCGCTCGACCGGGCTGTCAACGAGCAGATCCTGCTCGAGGAGGCCGACCGGCTGGGCCTCGATGTGACCGACGAGGAGCTGCAGGCGAGGATCCTCGAGGAGCCGGTCTTCAAGGACGACAAGGGGCGCTTCATCGGCGAGGAGAAGTACGCCCAGATCCTCCAGGGCAACCGCTACACCGTGGCCTCCTTCGAGGGCGAGATGCGGCGCCAGCTCCTGCGCGAGAAGCTGAACGACGTGCTCCGCGCGAACCTCTTCGTCAGCGACAAGGAGGTCGAAGAGGCCTACCGGCAGCAGGTCGAGAAGGCCAAGATCCGCTACCTCCAGCTCCCCAGGCTCCGCTTCGCGCAGGAAGCGCAGGTCACGCCGGCCGAGCTGCAGTCCTACTTCGACGCCCACAAGCAGGAGTACAAGCTGCCCGTGCAGCGCGAGGGGGCGTACATCCTGCTGGAGCCCGACAAGCTGCGCAACGAGGTGAAGCTCTCGGACGAGGAGCTGCGGAAGTACTACGACGAGCACAGCACCGAATTCGCCCGGCCCGAGCAGGTGCGCGCCCGGCACATCCTCCTCAAGTTCACCCCGGAGCGCACCGAAGAGCAGGCGCGCCAGCAGCTCGAAGACGCCAAGAAGAAGATCCAGGCGGGCGCCGACTTTGCAATCCTCGCCGCGCAGCTCTCCGACGACGGCTCGAAAGAGCGCGGCGGCGACCTCGACTTCTTCGGCCGCGGCCAGATGGTCAAGCCTTTCGAGGATGCCGCCTTCGGCGCCAAGATCGGCGATCTGGTCGGCCCGGTCAGCTCCGAATTCGGAGCCCACCTGATCCAGGTCACCGACCGCCGGGCCGGCGGCGTGACGCCGTTCGCGGAGGCCAAGGAGCAGATCAGCAACCGCCTGTCGTTCGATCGGGTGCGCGAGCTGGCGGCATCGCGGGCGCGGGAGCTGGCGAGCCGGCTGGCCAAGGACAAGCCGGACAGCGTCCTGGCAGTCAAGGCCGTCGCCGAAAAGACCCCGGGGGCGACCTTCGGCGAGACCGGCAAGTTCGGCGAGCGGGATGCCATCCGCGGCCTGGGCTACGCGCCCGCCCTTACCTCGGCCGCCTTCGGGCTCGAAAAGGGCAAGGTCACGCCGGCCATCGAGGTGCCGCGCGGCTGGGCCGTCTTCTATCTCGGGCAGGTCCACGAGCCGCGCGTCCCGGAGCTCGCCGACGTCCAGGACCGGGTGCGCGCGGCGCTCATCGCGCAGAAGCAGCAGGAGGCCGCGCTGCAGCGGCTGAAGACGGCGCGCACGGGCGGCAAGACGCTCGACCAGATCGCGGCCGAGCTCGGCATCCCGATCCAGGAAACCCCCGAGTTCGGCGGCCAGGCCCCGATCCCCGGGATCGGCTACAACCCCGAGCTGACCAAGTCCGTCATGGCGCTCCAGCCCGGGCAGTTGGGCGGTCCGATCGCCGACGCCCAGGGCGCTCTGCTCTTCGAGGTCAAGGAGCGCAAGGCCTGGGATCCGATCCAGTTCGCGGTGGCCCGCCAGCAGACCCGCGAGACCGTGGAGCAGCAGAAGCTCGACGGGATCCTCGGCTCGCTGATCCAGCAGCGGCGCGAGGAGCTCGGCGTCGAATACGACCGGCAGCTCCTCGAGTCCTTCGGGGTGACCGGCGAGGCCGCCAATCCGATGCCGAGCTGAGACGCTGAGGCCTCCCTCCTCCGCGGGGGAGGCCCCAGCCTGCCATGATCGGCTATCTGCAAGGCAACGTCCTCCGCGCCACCCCCGACCGCCTGCTGGTCGATGTCCAGGGGGTCGGCTACGAGGTCCACATCCCGCTCTCCACCTACTATGAGGTCGAGAAGCGCGGCGCCTCCGCCCAGGTGGCCCTCTTCATCCATACCCACATGCGGGAGGACGGCATCGCCCTGTTCGGCTTCTGGACCGAGCGCGAGAAGCTGCTGTTCGAGCGGCTGATCGGGGTCGGCGGGATCGGTCCGCGGCTGGCCCGCGCGATCCTCTCGGGCATGCCGCCGGACGACCTCCTCGGCGCGCTCGCCTCCGGAGACCTCGGACGGCTCGCCACCATCCCCGGGGTCGGGAAAAAGACCGCCGAGCGGATGGTGCTGGAGCTGCGGGAGAAGATGCGCGAGCTCGCCGCCGAGGTCCCCGACAAGGCCGCACCGGCCGACCAGGACGTCGTCTCCGCCCTCGTCAACCTTGGCTACAAGAGCAGCCAGGCCGAGCGCGCCGTGGCCGAGGTCCGCCGCGAGCGGCCGGACGCCGTCTTCCACGACCTCCTGCGCGCCAGCCTGAACCGCATGTCGAGGGCGTGAGCCCTCTCAGGGCAGGAAGTAGCCGCTTGCGTCAACGACCAGGTGGGTGACGCCGTTCCCCGGGATCATGGCCACGGCCGCCAGCGTCCCGGTGCCATCGGTCGCGATCGGCAGGACGGAATGGTTGGCGCGGACCGCGCCGGCCGCGAAGTTGATGGTGCTGGTGGCCGGCTGCGGGTAGTTGCCCGGATAGAGGGCCACGTACCCGGTCCCCGAAGGGCCGACCACCGTCACGTTCAGAGCCAGCGCCCGGGCGCCGGCCGGAATGCCGCAGCCCGAGCCCACGGCGTTGATCACGCGCGGGACGCCGGAGCTGAGCGGCGCGCTGGCGCGCGAGTCGAAGACCCGGCAGGGGTTGATCGTGTAGAAGGCGAGCCCCAGCGACGGATTGACGACGATCGGGATGGGGAGCGACAGGGCGATCCCGGAGGCGTTCTGGATCTGCAGGACCGCCGTGTAGGCACCGGGGGCCATGCCTATCGTGTCCCACCAGGCCGTGGCTCCCCCGAGGCTGGCGACCTCGGCGATGCCGCCGGCCAGGAGCTTCCAGGTGTAGTTGAGCGCCGGCTGGCCGGTCCCTGCGCCGGTGAGCCGGACGAGCTGGCCGGCCTCCACGATCAGAGGCAGGGCCGATGCCGCGGTGACCGCCGGCAGGGGGTTGAGCACCAGGACCGTCTTGATCACCGAGGTGCAGCCCCGCACGTTGCAGGCCTGGAGCGTCACGCTTTTGAGGCCGGGCGTAGAAAACGTCACGTTCGGGTTCTGCTGGGTGGAGATGACGTTCTGCGCCGCGGCGGGCACGGCATACAGCGCCACCGCCAGACCGGCGCTGGCCAGACCACCCCATCTGGAGATGCGGGCACGTTTCACGGGAAGACCCTTGAATTTGCAACAGGCTATAAGTCTTTCCCGCGCCCGTCAAGTAGGGACTTGATCGATCCTCTAGAATGGAGCCCCATGCAGACCGACGAGCGCATCCTGTCCGGCGTCCCCGATCCCGAGGACCTGGGAGTCGAGCCCACCCTGCGGCCGCAGCGGCTGGACGAGTACATCGGCCAGAAGAAGATCCTCGACAACCTGAAGGTCTTCATCCGGGCGGCGCGCGAACGGCGGGAGAGTCTGGACCACGTGCTGCTCTTCGGTCCTCCGGGCCTGGGCAAGACCACCCTGGCCCACATCATCGCCGGCGAGATGGGAGCGCCCCTGCGCATCACCTCGGGGCCGGTGCTCGAGCGGGCCGGCGACCTGGCGGCGATCCTCACCAACCTCGATCCGGGGGAGGTGCTGTTCATCGACGAGATCCACCGGCTGGGGCCTACGGTGGAGGAGATCCTCTATCCGGCCTTGGAGGACTTCCGCCTCGACCTCGTCATCGGCCAGGGGCCGGCCGCGCGCACGGTCAAGATCGAGCTCCCCCGCTTCACCCTGGTCGGCGCCACCACCCGCGCCGGCCTGGTCAGCGCGCCTCTGCGCGCCCGCTTCGGCATCGTGCACCGCCTGGACTTCTACCGGCCGGAGGAGCTGACGCTGATCATCCAGCGCTCGGCCCGCCTGCTCAACGTCGCGATCGACCAGACCGGAGCGGACGAGATCGCGCGCCGCAGCCGCGGCACGCCGCGGGTGGCCAACCGGCTGCTGCGCCGCGTGCGCGACTTCGCCCAGGTCGAGCGGGCCGGCCGGATCGACCTGGCGGCCGCCCGCAAGGCCCTGGCGCTGCTGGAGGTGGACGACTTCGGCTTCGACGATCTCGACCGCAAGATCCTCGGCACCCTGATCGAGCACTACGACGGCGGCCCGGCCGGCCTCAAGGCGCTGGCCGCGGCCGTGGGCGAGGACAGCGGCACGATCGAGGACCTCTACGAGCCCTACCTGATCCAGGAGGGGTTCCTGCAGCGCACCCCCCGCGGCCGGGTGGCCACCCGCCGCGCCTACCAGCACCTCGGCTATCCGCCCCGGCCCGGCACCACGGGCTCGCTCTTCTGACAGCCGTGCGCCGCGCCGCCCTGATCTACAACCCCCGCTCGGGGCGCCAGCGCCATGCCCGCATGCTGGACGGGATCCTCGGCGCCCTGCGCGGCGGCGGCTTCGAGGTCGAGCCGCGGCCCACGTCCTATGCCGGAGAGGCGGTCGAGCTGGCGCGCGGGCTGGCCGGAGGCGGTGAAGTCGAAGCCGTGTTCTCGTTCGGCGGCGACGGCACGGCGCGCGAGGTGGCAACCGGCCTGCTCGGCAGCCCCGTCGCCCTCGGCGTGATCCCCGGCGGCACGGCCAACCTGCTGGCGCTGGCCCTCAGGCTGCCGCGCGACCCCCTGCGCGCCGCAACCGCGCTGTGCGGTGCCCCAGTCCGCCCCATCGACGTCGGCCTGGCGGGGGACCACCCGTTCCTGATGATGGTCTCGGCGGGGCTCGACGCCACGGTCCTCGCGGCGCTCGACGTCGAGCTCAAGTGGCGCTTCGGACAGGGCGCCATCGCCTGGCAGGGGCTCCGCGAGTGGTGGCGGTATCCCTACCACGAGATCGAAGTGATCGCCGGCGGCGAGCGCCGGACCGCCACCTTCGCCGCGGTGGCGAACATCCCTTATTATGCCGGCTCGTTCCACCTGGCGCCGGGCGCCCGGCCGGACGACGGCAAGCTGGATCTCGTCCTCTTCCACGGCCGCGGACGCGCCGCCACGCTCGCCTTCGTCCTCGACCTCCTGCGCTCGACCCACGTGCGCCGGCGCGACGTCACCGTCTTCCGCGTCGAGGAGGCCCTCCTCGGCGGCCCGCCCGGGGAGCCGGCCCAGGTCGACGGAGACCTCTGCCAGGAGCGGCTGCCGGTCCGGGTGCGGATCGCGCCGGAGAAGCTGCGCGTGCTCTGGCCGCGATGAGCCCCTTACCCCCCTGGCCCCCCTCTCCCAACCGCCCTCCCACGCCACCGGGAGAGGGGGGAAAATGCACTGCCAGGTAGTTTTTGGGTGGGGGCTCCCCTCTCCCGGAGGTCGGGAGGGCGGTTGGGAGAGGGGCCGGGGGTGAGGGGTCCGGAAATTGTGCAAGGATCTGCCCCATGACCCCACTCCCCGCCCGACCCCTCGACCCGATCTTTTCGCCGCGTTCGATCGCCGTGGTGGGCGCCTCGCGCCGCCGCGACTCGATCGGCTTCGCGCTCCTCCACAACCTGGTGACGAACGAGTTCAACGGCGCCATCTATCCGGTCAACCCGAACGCCCAGGCCATCCACTCCCTCAAGTGCTACCCGTCCATGGCGGCCATCCCCGACCCGGTCGACCTGGCCGTGGTGATGGTCCCGCGGCGGCAGGTGCAGGGGGTCGTCGAGGAATGCCTGGCCAAGGGCGTTCGCGGCCTGGTGGTCATCTCCGCCGGGTTCTCCGAGACCGGCGAGGAGGGGGCGCAGCACGAGCGGCTCCTGCGCGACACCGTGCGCGCCGCCGGGGTGCGCATGATCGGTCCCAACTGCATGGGGGTGATCAACACCGCGCCGGAGGCGAGCCTGAACGCCACCTTCGCCCCCACGCCTGCCCGGCAGGGGCATATCGGCTTCGTCAGCCAGTCGGGCGCCCTCGGCGTGGCGATCCTGAACGTCGCCCAGGACCTGGGGATCGGCCTGACGCAGTTCGTCTCCATGGGCAACAAGGCCGACGTCTCCGGCAACGACCTCCTGGAGCACTGGGAGGACGACCCGGACACCCGCGTCATCGCCATGTACCTCGAATCGTTCGGCAACCCGCGGCGCTTCACCGAGATCGCCAAGCGGGTGACGCGCAAAAAGCCGATCCTGGTCGTCAAGTCCGGGCGCACCGCCGAGGGGGCGCGCGCCGCGAGCAGCCACACCGGCGCCATCGCCGGCACCGACGTCACGGTCTCGGCCTTCCTCGACCAGTGCGGCGTGCTGCGCGCCAACACCATCGAGGAGCTGTTCGACGTCGCCCGCGCCCTGGCCCGCTGCCCATTGCCCGAAGGGAACCGGGTGGGCATCGTCACCAACGCGGGCGGGCCGGCCATCATGGCCACGGACGCCTGCGTCAACCTCGGCCTGCGCATGGCCGACCTCGCGGATGAGACCCGGACCCTGCTGCGGTCGTTCCTGCCAGCCGAGGCGAGCGTGGCCAACCCGGTGGACATGATCGCCTCGGCCAACGCCGAAGGCTACGCCCGCGCCCTGGCGGCCGTGCTCGACGACCCCGGCGTCGACATGGCCCTGGTGATCAACGTGACGCCGTTGCTGTTGAACCCGGTCGACATCCTGGAGGCGGCCGGCGCGGCGGCGAAGACCCGGTCCAAGCCGGTGCTGGCGGTGATGATGGCGACCGACGAGTTCTACGAGTCGGTCAAGGAGACGATCGACCTGCCGCCGGTCCACCGCTTCCCGGAGTCGGCCGCCCGGGCCCTGATGATGCTCGCCCGCTACGCCGCCTGGGTGCGGCGGCCGGCCGAGCCGCCGGTCCCCGAATTCGCGACCGACGACCGTGCCGTGGCCGAGATCCTCGACCGCACTCCGGGCGGCTACCTCGATCCGGCCGACACCTTCCGGGTGCTCGACCTCTACGGCATCCCCTTCGTCCACTGGCGCTCGGTGCAGAGCCCGGACGAGGTCCTCCCGGCGGCGCGCGAGATCGGCTATCCGGTGGTCCTCAAGGCCATCGCTCCCGACCTGATCCACAAGAGCGACGTCGGCGCGGTGCAGGTCGACCTGCGCGACGACGCCCAGCTTTCCTCGGCCCTGGCGCGGGTGCGCGAGTCCGTCGAAGGCGCGGGGCACCGGATCGAAGGGTTCCTCGTCCAGGAGATGGGGCGCGGCGGGCACGAGGTGATCTTCGGGATCACGACCGACCCGCGTTTCGGGCCGCTCCTGATGTTCGGCCTCGGAGGCAAGTACGTGGAGGTCTTCCAGGACGTCCGTTTCGGCGTGCTTCCCCTGGGGGCGAGCGAGGCCCTGGAGATGATCCGCGGCATCCGCGGCTTCAAGCTGCTCGCCGGGGTGCGCGGCGAGCCGGGCGCCGACCTCGACCAACTGGTCGAGATCCTCCTCCGCCTCGCCCAGCTCGCGCAACGCCATCCGCGCATCCAGGAGCTCGACATCAACCCCTTCCTCGCCGGCCCGCGGAATAGCCGGGCCGTGGCGCTCGACGCCAGGCTCCGCGTGGGCGGCGGGCTTGCGTCGGCCGGGGTCCGGAGCGACACTTGAGCAACAATGACAAAGGGGGGATCCGATCATGAAGCGGCTGATGCAGACGGATGACGACACCGGGCGGTTCCTCGTGCGGCTGTTCCTCGGGCTCGTGATGTTCCCTCACGGTGCCCAGAAGCTGCTGGGCTGGTTCGGCGGCGGCGGGTTCTCGGCGACGATGCAGGGGATGACCGGGATGGGGCTGCCGGCCTTCATCGTCTTCCTGGTCATCATCTTCGAGTTCTTCGGCGCTCTCTCCCTGATCTTCGGCTTCCTCGGCCGTCTGGGAGCCCTGGGCATTCTCTGCGTGATGCTCGGCGCCATCTTCACCGTCCACCTGCAACACGGCTTCTTCATGAACTGGATGGGGCAGCAGGCCGGCGAGGGCTTCGAGTACCACCTCCTCGCCATCGGCATGGCGCTCGCGGTGCTCGTCGGCGGCAGCGGACGCTGGTCGGTCGACCGCGCGCTGTCGGACAAGGGCGGCTATGTGACGCGCTGAGCGAAGCGCAAGACCTTGACCGGGTATACCTCGCCAGGGTATACTTCGGTATGGCCATTCAAGGCTTCGCCAATGCGCGGGTCCGAGAATTCTTTCTGACTGGTCGCGTGGCGAAGGGTATGGGATGGTCTGGGGTAACTCAGGTCGCTCTACGGAAACTGGACACTCTTGATTACGCCCACGAGCTCAGCGACCTGAGGTCACCGCCTGGCAATCGTCTGGAGGCATTAAAAGGCGACCTGAAAGGATTTTACAGCATCCGGATCAATGACCAATGGCGGATCGTCTTTCGTTGGAGCGAAGCGGGGCCGCTCGACGTTGACATTGTGGACTACCACTGAACGGAGATTCCCATGCGCAGAGACCGAGAACCTACCAGCCCGGGCGAAATCCTTGAGGAGGAGTTCCTCCGGCCTCTCGGAATGACGCAACGCCGACTCGCAGATCACCTCGGTTGCGACATCAAGGTGATCAATCGGATCATCAACGGACGCTCGCGGGTCACTCCGGAAATGGCATTGAAGCTGGCCGCGTCCTTTCGGACCTCCCCGGAATTCTGGCTTAACGCTCAGGAGGCCGTGGACCTGTACCGCGCTGCGCGGACGCTCAAGGAACTGCCTGCGCCTCTCCTGCGAGTCAGTTGAGAGTGGACCAGCCTGCTCGCCTTCAATCTCAGGAGCGCTCCCGGCACACCGCCACCGCCATCAACAGGTTCCCGGCCGCCGTGGCCGCGGCGAAGGCGAGAAGCGGCGACCCATACGGCCAGAGCGCCGCCACGCCGCCGAGCTGATAGAGGATGCCGCAGATGCGGAGGGGACGCGAGGCCAAGCCGCCCAGCAGATAGAAGGAATGGCCCAGCGCGAGGAGCCAGAGCCCGGGGAGGGCCCAGGCGGCGTCCTCCCAGAGGAGCAGCATGGAGAGCGCAACCGCCACCAACGAGAGATTCCCCTGGATGCGCAGCACCCAGGAGGCCAGCGGTGAGCCGCCGGCCCCGGCGCGGCGGATGGCCAGGAACTCGACCGCCCCGCCAGCCAGCACCACCGCCGACCAAGCGAAGAGCACACCCGCCGGGCCGAAGGAGCGCAGCACCACCGGCGTCGCGAGCGCCGAACCGGGCAGCAGCACGGCCCAACCGAGCCACGGCCAAGGGGAGGAAAGGAAGGGGCGGCTGGCGGCGCGGAAGCGCTCCCGGACCGGCTCCAAGTCGTCGTTGCCGGTCGGGGAGGAGAAGAGGTCGTCGTATTCGGAAGGCATTGGCTGGTCCGTTCGCCCGCGGAGCTTGCGCCCGTAGGAATAGGTGTACCCCTCCGAACGCTTTTGTTCTATGCTGGGGGTGTCATCTCGAAGGGGGCCCTAATGGCTAGTGTACACGACGCTGCCGCATACATTCTCGATAAGACCGGGCCCATCACCACCTGGAAGCTCCAGAAGCTTGCCTACTACGCCCAGGCGTGGTCCCTGGTTTGGGACGAGCGGCCGCTGTTCCAGGCACGGATCGAAGCCTGGGCCAACGGCCCCGTGGTGCCTGCGCTCTACCGGGAGCATCGGGGCCTCTTCAAGGTCGGCTCCTGGCCGAAGGGCAATCCCGACCACCTCACGAAGGCCGAGCGAGAGACGGTGGAGGCAGTTGAGCTTCTACGGTGACAAACCGTCGCAGTGGCTCAGCGATCTCACCCACGCAGAGGAGCCCTGGAAGCAGGCCAGGAGCGGCCTCTCTCCCGGCGAGCGTGGCGACGCAGAGATCTCCCTCGAATCGATGGCGGAGTACTACGGAAGCCTCTGACAAGGCATCGTGGTCCTCGGTCAGCCCCAGAAGAGGCCGAAGGCGCTGTTCGCCCCGGCGCCCGGTAAGGAGCCCAGGACAGCTCCAACGGCCAGCTCCATGGGCCTCAAGCCCGCGTGGCGGCTCTCTCTGCTGCAGCTCGTCGATCCGTTCGGCTGGCACGAGCTCGATGTCGGCAAGGCGACGTACGTCCGCGAGAAGCTCGCTCATTTCGAGTCCATGACCTGGTCGGAAATCCTCGTCAAGGGCAAGAAGCACAACCACTCCGTGAGCGTCGAGGACCTCTGTCCCGCCGCCCGGGAGCGGCTCCGGGACATTCGACAGGATGACGTGGAGGGGCTCGTCTCACTGTCGCTCAGCGGTCGTGAGAGAGGTCAGAGGGGCATACGCGCTAACTTTCTCTGGTGAGGAGGTGGCCCTGGGAGCGCCGGCGCTCCCGGGCTTCCAGGGCGGATCGTGGTGAACCAGTCGTGATTCGCCGTGAACGGAGACGAGATCGGCGCGAACGCGGCCGATTCATGACAAACGAGGGCCGATTCACGGCAAACGGCTTCGCGGTCACGGCGAATCGGGCCGAGATCATGACGAACGCGGCCGGATCACCGCGATGAGGGCCGGTTCACCATGAATCGGCCCGCGTTCACGGCAAATCAGAGCCAGTTCACCATGAATCGGCCCGCGTTCACGGCAAATCAGAGCCAGTTCATCATGAATCGGCCCGCGTTCACGGCAAATCAGAGCCGATTCACCGTGAATTGGGGCCGGCGCCCGCCTCAGCTCCGGGCCGGCGGAAGCCGGGCTCCCAGGATTTCCTCCGGCGCAAAGTTAGCGCGTATGGGTCAGAGGGGTGAGGGGCTCTCCCGCCAGACCGCCGCCGCCATCCACAGGTTCCCCGCCGCCGTGGCTGCGGCGAATACGAGCAGCGGCGACCCATACGGCCAGAGCGCCGCCACGCCGCCGAGCTGATAGAGGATGCCGCAGATGCGGAGGGGGCGCGAGGCCAAGCCGCCCAGCAGGTAGAAGGAGTGTCCCAGCACGAGCAGCCAGAGCCCGGGGAGCGCCCAGGCGGCGTCCTCCCAGAGGAGCAGCACAGAGAGAGCGACCGCTACCAGAGAAAGATTCCCCTGAATGCGCAGCACCCAGGAAGCCAGCGGCGAGCCGCCGGCTCCGGCGCGGCGGATTGCCAGGAATTCAACCGCCCCGCCGGCCAGCACCACGGCCGACCAGGCGAAGAGCACGCCCGCCGGGCCGAAGGAGCGCAGCACCACCTGCGTGGCGAGCGCGGTCCCGGGCAGCAGCACGGCCCAGCCGAGCCACGGCCAGGGAGAAGAGAGAAAAGGACGGCTGGCGGCGCGGAAGCGCTCCCGGACCGGCTCGAGGTCGTCCTCGCCGGTCGGAGGAGCGAAAAGGTCATCGTATTCGGAGGGCATGGGCTGGTCCGTCCACCCCGCGGAGCTGCACCCGCAGCTCCTATCCGTGAGCAAACCGCGTACCGATGTACTGTCCAGCGCTCTCCGGGCCGAGCTTCATCGTACTCGGTCCGCTTCGTACAAAAAAGTCACCGTCAGGGTTTTCTTCGAGGCCCTTCCACTTTAGGAACACCGGTTCGGGACTGCGCTGGCAGCTTACGAGGCAAACCGGTTTCGCCTGGACGAGTTGGATCTTCGGATCAATGCAGGTGCCGGCCCGCTCGCCTAGGCCGTTGCGGACCACCTGAGCAAAGTGGAGCATGTACTTGTCATTGTTCTCGAAACCGTCTGCCTCGATTCCAACAATCGAGCCGTCGTCCGCGACGCCAATAAGGAGGTCTCCTCCCTCGGTGTTGAGGAAGGCCGCGACGGTCTTGAGGACGGCGTGCGTAATAGCTTTGTCGTCTTTCCGGCCTTCCCGGAGGTTCCAGCGGAGCGAAGACTTGAATTCGAGGGTCTTCGATTCTCCCTGCTTGATCAGCTCCGCGGCTTCGCGGTGCTTCCGCAGGTATACGTCAAAGAGGTAGTCGGCCAGCGTTCTGCCGAACTCGGCGTCGTCCGTGATCCGCTTGTAGAGCTTGAAGTTGGAGTCGACGATCTGCTGCACGACGTCTTCGAGCTTATGGTCAAAGGTGAGGCGGACGTTTTCCCGCGTGTTGACCCGCGCCGCGGCTCCCAGGGCAGGGTCCTCGTTGAGCCGGATCATCGCCTGCTCGAGGCAGACCCGGTCCTCTTCATTGAGATGGATCCCAAAGCGCTCGTTGAGCTCCGAAATAATATGCGAGAGAGGCTCGAGCTGCTCCGGAGTGACAGTCGCTCGCTCCTTCGCCTGGATGGGGTCTAGCTTGCCGCCATTGCGTTCCAGCTTGATTCGACCACTGCTCGTCCGCTGGATGCGGTAGGACTCCATGTCGATGTTCTGCTGCACCTCGACGGGAAGATCTTCCCGCTCGGCCGGAATCAGCCGGCGCAGGTGCCGGGCGAAGAGATGGAGCTTTTCGAGGTCGGCATCCGCAAACGTCAGCACTTGGGCCAGAAAGGCATAGAGTCGGATGTAGTCGGTCAGCCGTCCCCGGCAATCCGCCTGCTCGTTGGGAGACAGGTTGCGGAAGCGGTCCACGATCGGAGCTAGGGCGGCGTAGAGCTGGCTCTGGCTCACCCTCGGGGTGAAAAAGAGCCTGGCGAACGAGGTCACCTCAGCTTCAGTGTAGATGTCGAACCCGAGCAGCTCGTGCTGGGCTTTGTAGAGCAGGTCAGGATCGGTCCCCTCGGAGAGGATGGTCGTCTCGTAAAAGGGCTCGAATGCCTGCCGGATAGGCTCCGCCTCGTTTGCGAAATCGAGAACCATGGTTTCCCGTTTATCGGGATGTGTGCGATTCAGTCGCGAAATGGTTTGCACTGCATTGACGCCGCCAAGCTTCTTATCCACATACATGGTATGCAGGAGCGGCTGGTCGAAGCCGGTCTGGAACTTGTTGGCCACGATGAGAAAGCGGTACTCGGGCTTCTCGAATTCGCGTGCGGTCTGCCTCTCGCCGATGGTTCTGCCTGCGCTCTCCGAGTTCATCCCGGATTCCGTGTAGGACTGGCCCGCGTCCTTGACGCTTCCGGAGAAGGCCACGAGCGCCTTGAACGGGTAGCCTCGTTCGCTCAAGTAGCGGTCCACGGCGAGCTTGTAGCGCACGGCATGGAGGCGGGAGCGCGTCACGATCATGGCCTTGGCCTTGCCGTCGATCTGGTTCTGAACCTGGGCCGCGAAGTGCTCCACCATGATGCGGACCTTCTCGTTGATCGCATGAGGGTGGAGCTCGACAAAGGATTTGAGCAGATAGGCCGCCTTGCTCTTCTCGTAGTGAGGGTCGTCCTCGATCGTCTTGAGCAGGCGCCAGTAGGCCGTGTAGGTCGTGTAGTTGCGCAGGACGTCGAGGATGAATCCCTCCTCGATCGCTTGGCGCATGCTGTAGAGGTGGAAGGCGTCGAATTCGCCTTTCTCGTTCTTCGTCCCGAACAGCTCCAGGGTCTTCGGCTTGGGCGTGGCCGTGAAGGCGAACATCGAGACGTTGGGGAGACGCCCGCGCTTCTGCGCCTCTGCCAGAACGAGGTTTTCCAGCTCCTCTTCAGGCGTCTCGGCACCTGCCTCCTCTCGCTCTGCTTCCTCCAGGCTAGTCGACCGACAAGACTTTCTTGAGGCCCTTGCTGCTCTCGCCCGACTGCGAAGAGTGGGCCTCGTCCACGATCACGGCGAAGCTCTTGCCGGGAAGCTCGCCGACCTGCTGCGCGATGACCGGAAACTTCTGGAGCGTGGTGACGATGATCGTCTTGCCCGATTCGAGCGCCTCTTTGAGTTGCCGCGACGTGGTGTCGATGTTCTCCACCACGCCGAGGGTCTGCTCGAACTGGCGCATGACCCGCTGGAGCTGCCGGTCGAGGATGCGCCGGTCGGTCACGACGATGATGGAATCGAACACACGCTGGTCCACGACGTCGTGAAGGGTTGAGAGGCTGATGCGCGAGCCAAGCGATCGTGTTGCTCTTACCGCTGCCGGCCGAGTGCTCGATCAGGTAGCGCTGCCCTGCCCCCCGCTGGAATGCGTGCCCTACCAGGCGACGCACGGCGTCGAGCTGATGGAAACGCGGAAATATGAGATGGCGCTTCCCGGTCTTCCGGCCCCTCTCATCCTCCTCTTCGACTTCATGGATGAATTGCCGAATCAAATCGAGGACGCTGTCGCGGGCCCAGACCCGCTCCCAGAGATAGCTGGTGGCGTAGCCCCTTTGGGTTGGCGGCATGGGCGGGTTCCCCGCGCCCCTCAGATAACCCTGGTTGAACGGCAAGAAGCGTGTCTCGGCTCCCGCGAGCTCGGCGGTCACGTACACCAGGTTCGGATCAATGGCGAAATGTGCCAGGCAGCGGCCGTAGGCGAGTAGCGGCTCACGCGGGCCGCGGCTGTTCATGTACTGCTCGATGGCTTCCTTCACCGTCCAGCCTGAAGAGAGCGGGTTCTTGAGCTCGGCAGTGAAGATCGGAATGCCATTGAGGAAAAGCCCAAGGTCCAGCTCATCGGTAGTCTTTTCGCTGTAGCGAAGCTGGCGCACTACCGCAAACAAATTTGCCTCATACAGGTGTCGGAGTCTCCTCGTTGAGCCCGCTCGCAGGCCGGAAATAGGCCATCTGGAACTTGCACCCTGCATCCCGGACGCCGTTGCGCAGCACGTCGAGTGTTCCTCGATGCTCGATTTCCCGCGAGACGCGCTTGAGGAATCGCTCCTTGACCTCAGAGCCGTAGTGGTCTTTGAGCTTCGCCCACTCCTTAGGCTGAGTGGCGAGGAGGAAGTCGAGCACGTCACGCGGGATCAGGCAGAGATCGCGGTCGTACTCCTGCGGCGATCGCTTGCGGTAACCACCTGGTGGGTTCTCGCCAAAGGCCGGTGGAGCCTCCCTGACCCCGAGCGCACCTACCGAAAGAGTACTCAAGTAGGCATCCGGGCCGCCCTCAAGGAGCACGCGCTCGATGTCATCTTCAAAGCTGCGCTCGGAGACCTCCGGAATCATGGGACCTCCTTCCGGACGTCAATTTTGCCTGTTACCGCCGCCCAAATGATAGCTGTACGGATCTCCTTCAGGCGCTCGATTGATGCGATCAACTCTTTGCTTAGAGCATCTATTCTTCTTCTCTCCTCGCTGAGGTGGCGGCATACCAACTCCTGAACCTCGACCGAAGGCAAGCGTAATCGGAAGGCACCAACTTGATCTGGGCTAATGTGGGGAACACTGACCCCGGTCAGGATTGGCTCAAAATACTCCTGGAACTGAGGACTAGCCAGAACGAACCCTAGATATTCCTGCAGCAGGCCATTTCTGGCTCGCAGGCGCGCCACACGTTGCAGGAGCAAGGAAGGCAAGTCTGCCTTTAGTACGAAGCTCACACGGATCCCCGAACCGACCCAAGGACGATCCATTCCCAAAACGAGATCGCCCTCTCTCAGTTGATAGCGAGAAAATTTTGCAGCTTCTGATTTTGGCCATCTGACGACATCATCCCAGCGTAGTGCACCAGGCGAGACATTAACCCCGCGCAACAGCCGAACGTCATCAGGATCGCGGCTGAAGCCCGCACTGGGGAATGCGAAGCCGGGTAGCAGGTCCACATAGTAGCCAAGCCTCACTTCACTGTAGCAAGGGGCACCTAAGATTGCGTTTGCGAGGAGCGAAGCATACTTCTCTTGAAGCAGCTTAATAAGCCTCTCTTTCTTTGCCGCCAAAGCATCAAGCGCGGCCGTTTCGCGATCGAGAAATTCAGAGATGGCCCGCTGTTCTATGAATCGCGGAAGAGAGACGCTCTCGGCAAGATAGGAAGAGCTGTCAAGATTCTGAATCCCTGTGCTCTGCTTAATTGACCTCGTGTTTAAGCGTACATAGTATCCGGCGGCATGAAGATAGCTGAGATACCGGGAGCAAACGCCTTCAGCAACGGGCATTCTGGCGATGAAGTTGGAGCAAACTGCGAGACTCAGAGCGGTCGTAAATCACGACACATCCGACTGGTTGCTTCTCCCCGCCGCCGGACTTCTCAAGCAGGAGATCTCCTGGCCTCAAGAGCCTCCCTTGGCGAGCACGCGCATCAATTGACCGCAAAGTGGGCTCGGCGGAAAAATTGACGCGCAAAGCACTCTATCAAAGTCAGCAACTCGGACGCAGACGATGTCGTTGCCTCCATCCGGTTCATCTCCCCATATACCATTCTGGCAGCCGGTGATCGTTGCCTTGAAGCTCTTCACTTCCCAGTGCGCCGGGATTTCACCGAGCCATTCCACTCCAGAGTCTCTGTATTCAGGATAACGCCGGAACCGTCGATGCTTCATTTCCAGGGTCCTCCCGGCAACCATGATCCTGGAAATGCGACCCCGCTCATCAGTGCCTGGTACGGCTGGGCAAGAAATTCGTGTAAAGCTTCGCCGACGACGGTAAAGTCCGACGGAGCAGTTTTGAGTCTGGTACGTACGAGATACGCGCGCCACTGGTTCGCGCGCATATCCTGGTCGAAAAATGCTGGACGGAGCGGAAACAACTGTGGCAACGTTGTGCGGCGGCGCTCGAAAGTAGCGGCAATGGCCCGGGTGAGCGGCAAACCCTCAAACGGATAATGGCTTGATAGAATGAAGAGATCGTAAAAGTCCTTCATGCGGGTGTTCGCGTCGCCAAACAGAACCGCCGCATGGAGCTTTTCGGGTATCTGTTTACCGTCAGCGGCACTTTTGGGGAAGGTTTTCCCTGGACACACGTCCGCGCTGGCCAGGCGACCTGACGAGGGCGAGCGGCTACCGACCTGGAGCCACGGATAACTCGTGGCGAGAACTGTTACGGTGGCTGTGACGCAGGAAGTATTGCCTCAAGCTTCGGTAGCTGGGGGCTGCGCAGAAGCTGGGGCAAGATCTCGAGTGTCCCGACTTGGTGTTGCTGAAATGTGCGCAGGGCACTCATCAAGACCGCTTGCGCCTGGGACCCCTCGGCCGTCCGATTTCCCCCAGATGTCTTGCGGTTGATGACCGCCGGGCGAATCCCTTGTTCGGCCGGCCAATTGGTCGCCTCCACATCCGTGCGTTCCAGGAAGACAAACAGCTGCTCCTGGTGACGTATCAAATGCTGAGCCAGACGCTGGTTGTCGGGGTTCGTGAACTGCCCCGACAGACGCCTTTCCATCTGGAGCTCCAAGTCCTGCTTGACCTTCTCCAGCGCCTCGCCGCTGAGCTTGCCCGCGTCCCGCTGATCTCGCGCCTCCAAGGCGGCCTGCAGGATCTCTTTCACCGCCCGAGGAAAGCGCACCGCACCCCCTGTCGCCTTCTCCAGCAGCTCCTCGCAACGGCGCAACAGATGCGCCAGACAGGTCTGATGAGTCGCTTCTTCAAATTTCTGATAGGGAGCCCAACCATCAGCCACCAGCACGCCGACAAAGCCCTCCCCCAGGACCTCAGAGGCCTCGGCATAGCCACGACCCGGCTGGATGCTGTAGACCGTCTCGCTGCGATTGGTGAACACCCACAACCACACGCTATAGCCCCCCTCCCGCCAGCCCGTCTCGTCCGGGTACACCACAGGAGAGCTTCCGGATCTTCGCCTTCAGCTCCTCGTACAAGGGCTCCAGCTTCTTACTCATGCGAAGCAGCGCGCGGCACAGGGCCGAGCGCGACACAGACAGTCCAGCCAGCTCCTTCAGCAACGCGGCGATCTTGCCGTAGCTCAAGCCTCCGACCTTGTTGAGCCAGGCGGCGAGCCCCAACACGTTTGGACCGAGTTGCACGTTGCCGACCCGGAACGCCTGGGAAGTCTGGCGCGGGTGACGCCCCACAGCTTCCCGGCCACATGCCGAGCACTTCCCATAATGGAGGATGAACTCCGTCGTCACCGGCCGAATCGGCGGCAGATCGGTCTGATACTGGCGAGCTTCGCCCTGCGGAATGACCTGACCCCCACAGTGCTCACAATACAGCGGGCACTCCACCACGATGGTTTCGTCGACGTGATCGGGCACAGCTCGAGTCGCTTGCTGACCATATTGATCCCCGGCTTTGCGCCCTGGAGACTTGGGATCCTCGCTCGGATCTCCCTTCGAGAAGGGGGCAGCCTGGCGTTTGCCCCGGCGCCGTAGCTCCTCGACAAGTTTCTCCAGATCGACGATTCGGCGCTTCAGGTGCGCAATCTGGCGCTCCTGCTCCTCCACCCGCTGGCGAAGCTCACCGTTGTCTTGGCGAAGCTCAGAGTTCTCTTGAAGGAGTTCCTCGTAAGTCGGCATGCCTGAAAGACATTAGACCATGCCGAGAAGAGAACTTCAAGCCCTTGCGGACGTGCCACCGCTCGGGGAAGGCGGCACTAGGGCGGTAAACAGATACCTTTTCGGCAACAACAGTCTCGCGTGGGTAAGCGCGGATACGTGGAAGCTCGGCCATTGAGGAGCACAGGAAACTCCACCTCTTCAGGGGTGGGTACGACAACGTCACCAAAACCTACGTCCACCTGTAGTCTGATGCGCGCCGTAGAAAGGCTCGCCTGAAGCTCGACGCGTATTCCCCCATACTCTCCCGCCTCGCGGATCTCCTGAGCCCGGATGCTGTCCGCCTGGAAGTGCAGGCCGTCGTCTGCGACCTCGATCGTGCAGAGATCCAGGAAGCAGTCAGCGATCGACCCGATCTCGGCCGGCCCATAGCCGAGCAGATCGAGATCGCGCGTGGGACGGTAGGCTTCTCCGCCCCAAACCGCATAGAGCATCGCGCCCTTCAAAATGAAGCGGCCATGGTGCGGCGACTGCTCCAAGCGGCATAGCAACCGCTCCACGGCGTAGCGCTGCAGGGTGAGCTGGAAATCCTCGCTGCGGTCACGGGCGCGCTGGAGCAGCCGGTAAGACACGGAAGCTGCAAGGTTGCTGGGTTTGCGAGTCACGAGGCGGCCGCCTCCACATAGGGTTGAATGACATTCCGCACTCGGCCCACTTCGGCGGCCCGCAGAATGTCGGCGACGGTGGCGCGGCCCGTGGCGAGCGCATCGCGCAGTGCCTCGAGAGCCACATCCAGCCCGATCTTGTTCCGGTAGCGGAAGCAGTCCACCACCGTCCGCGCGGGCATGGTGATGCGCACGGCTACTCCCTGGATCTCGCGTGTCTCCACGGCATAGCTCAGCATCGGAGCAGAGAAGCGTACAACCCGGACCGGGAGCCCGTCGAGACGGGGCTTGCGCGCCTTGCGGTCGAGGGCAATCCAGACCTCCCGGGGCGCCTGGGTACCGATGCCGTGAACGTGCAGGGCTGTGAGCAGGCACACAACCGCGTGCGGTACCCGAGCGGCGACCATGGCGAGCGTTTCGTATTCGCTGGGCTTCGCTTCGGAGAGCCGGTAGAGCCCACGCCCGACACGCTCGGCGGTGCCGCGCCGCAGCCACGCGCGCAGCATGCTGCGGGGGATGCCCAGAGCCTCCGCGTCCTGAGGCCGGAAGACGGCGCTGAGCTCGGAAAAATCCGCAGGCGGAACGGGGTTGACGCTAGGCGCCTTCACGAGCCGATCTTAGCCTAAATCGTCGGCAGTTACAAGGAAGTGCCGACAATTTAGGCTATCCACTCGGGTCATGGGACAGCGCTCACGGGATCAGGTCGTCCGTTGAGGAGCGGGTGACTTCGGCCAGCATGCGGACAATGTCCTTCTCGATGGTCCGGATCTCGGCCTCGATGTCCTCGAGCGGCCGTGGAGGCGTGTACTTGTAGAAGTAGCGATTGAAGTTGAGCTCGTAGCCCACGATACCGACCTTGCCGTCCTTTTCGTCCCGCTTACCGGTGTCGATCCAGGCATCCGGGACGTGGGGCTTGACCTCTCGCTCGAAAAAGGCTTCGACGCTTTCGGAGAGCGGGACGCTCTCCGTGTCGCGCAGGTCGGGGTCGGGCTCCGGCTGGCCGTGCTTGTCGCGGCAGATCTCCGCCGACTCGTCGCGGTCGGAGAGGGCGGAGAGGATGGCCTTTCGGACTGGCCCGGTAAGCCCGATACCGGTCTTTCGGGCAGCGGCATCGAGCGCCTTCTCAAAATCCTCGCGATTTTTGTAGAGCCTGCGGGGGAGCGTTTCCAGGAAATTACGGACCTCTTCCTGTTGGGCACGCCCCTCCTCCTCTTCCTTGCCCTTAGCGGCGCCCTTCTTCTTTGAAACGGCCAGGTTCTGGAAAGCCTTCTCCTCCGCGAGCCGGGCGATCCGTTCCGGCGCCGCCTGGAAGTTGAGCCGCAGCGGACGCTCGACGGTGATCTTGCGGTAGCCGAAATGCGTGGTGGGGAAGATCTTGACGTGCTCCCCCTCTTTTCCTGCACGGAGCAGGGCGATGACCTCGACAGCCTTCTCGTAAGGGATCTCCCGGCGCTTGTCCCCCAGGCTCTTGCGCATCGAGACCCAGAACGAGGAGGCGTCGATGAGCTGGACCTTCCTGCGGCGCTTGGCAGGCTTGCGGTTGGTGAGCACCCAGACATAGGTGGCAATGCCCGTGTTGTAGAAAAGCTGCTCGGGCAGAGCGATCAGCGCCTCGAGGAAATCGTTTTCGAGAATCCAGCGGCGGATCTCGCTCTCGCCGCTTCCGGCGTCGCCGGTGAAAAGAGGCGAGCCGTTCATGATGATGGCGACGCGCGAGCCCCCCTCCTCTGGCTCCTTCATATGGCCCAGCATGTGGAGCAGGAAAAGCAACTGGCCGTCGCTGATCCGAGGGAGACCCGGCGCGAAGCGGCCGGCCGTTCCGCGTTCGTGCTCGGCCCGCACCTGATCCTCATCCCTCTTCCAATCCTTGCCGTAGGGGGGATTGGCGATCTGGTAATCGAAACGGCGGCCAGCGTGGCGGTCCTTTGAAAGAGTACTCCCGAACAGGATGCTTTCGGCATCCCGCCCCTTTTTCGACTTCATGAAGAGATCGGACTTGCAGACCGCGAAAGTCTCGGGGTTGACCTCTTGGCCGAACAAATGAATCTCGGCCTCTCGATTGATCGGCTGCCGGAGCAGATGGCCGTTTCCGCGAACACCTTCAGTGATGTGCTCCTTGGTGATGGTCAGCATGCCGCCGGTCCCGCAGCAGGGATCGCATACCAAGAGGATTACGCCCGGCTTGCGGAGACGATCCTCGTCGCTGGCCAGGAGGAGATCGACCATGAGGTGAACGACGTCGCGCGGCGTGAAGTGCTCGCCGGGATTCTCGTTCAGGGCCTCATTGAACTTCCGGATCAGCTCCTCGAAGATCGTCCCCATGGTGGCGTTGTCCACCTTGTCCGGGTGGAGGTTGACGTTCTTGAAGCGTTCCATCACCTTGAACAGAAGCCCGGCCTCGTCCAGCTTGTTGATGGTGTTGTCGAAGTCAAACTTCTCGAGGACCTCGCGCATGTTGAGGCTGAAGCCGGCAATGTAGTTGCGCAGATTGGCTTTCAGGTGCGGAGCATCCGCCAGGAGCTTCTCGAAATCGTAGCGAGAGGTGTTGTAGAAGGCGAAGCCCGATGCCCGGCTAAGCTGGGGTTCGAGGTTCTCCAACCGCCCCGTGAGCTGGGCCTGCTTGGCGAGGACCCTCTCCTTGGTGGGGGCGAGCACGCAATCGAGCCGCCGCAGGACTGTGAGAGGCAGGATGACGTCCTGGTACTTCCCGCGCTTGAAGGTGTCCCGGATCAGGTCCGCAACGCCCCAGAGGAAGCTCACGATCTCGCTGTGATTCAAGGTCCGGCTTCTCCTTGCTCCTGGGCCGCCAGCATCGAGGCGAAGCTCACCCGGCAGCGAGCGCTCCGCCCCCCTCCGCGTCAGCTCGCCAGCCGGATCTGGACCTCGGCCCGCTGCACCGCCCGTTGCCTGGCGGCGAAGGCGGCGTCCGTGTCCATTGGCATCTCGCGCGCTTCGGCCAGGGCCCGCTCGGCGGCTGCCCGGTCGATCTCGTCGGCGCTCTTCGCCTGCTCGGTGAGGAGGGTCAGCCGGTTGTCGACCATCTGGGCGAAGCCGCCGTCGACGAAGAAGACGTGGTTCCCTTCGGGCGTCTCGACCCGGAGCACGCCGATCCCCATCTTGTAGAGCAGGGGCGCGCGGTCCTTGAGGATGCCGACCTCGCCGTCGTGCGCCGGGAAGGCGACGAAGGTGGCGTCGGCCTCGAGCACCGCGCGCTCGGGCGTGATCACGCTGCAGTGGAACGTGTCGGTCCTCGCCATGGCCCCTCGCCCTACGCGGCCGTCGCCAGACGCTCCGCCTGGGCGGCGGCGTCCTCGATGGCGCCGACGTACATGAACGCCTGTTCGGGCAGGTGGTCCCACTTGCCGTCGCAGAGCTCCTCGAAGCTGCGGATGGTGTCGGCGCAGCGAGCGTGATCTCGCCCGGCTTGCCGGTGAACGACCTCGGCCACGAAGAACGGCTGCGAGAGGAACCGCTCGATCCGGCGGGCGCGGCGGACGACGAGCTTGTCCTCCTCGGTCAGCTCGTCGACGCCGAGGATGGCGATGATGTCCTGCAGTTCGCGGTAGCGCTGGAGGATCTGCTGCACCCGGCGGGCGACCTGGTAGTGCCGCTCGCCGACGTACTGCGGGTCGAGAGATGCGGCTGCTCGACGCCAGCGGGTCGACCGCGGGGTAGATGCCCTTCTCGGAGATGCGCCGCTCCAGGTACACGAATGCGTCCAGGTGGGCGAACGCCGTGGCCGGCGCCGGGTCGGTGGAGTCGTCGGCCGGCACGTAGACGGCCTGCACGGAGGTGATGGCGCCGCTGCTGGTCGAGGTGATGCGCTCCTGCAGCTCGCCCATCTCGGTGGCCAGCGTCGGCTGGTAGCCCACGGCGGACGGCATGCGGCCGAGCAGCGCCGACACCTCGGAGCCCGCCTGCGAGAAGCGGAAGATGTTGTCGATGAAGAGCAGCGTGTCGGCGCCGGTCTGATCGCGGAAGTATTCGGCCATGGTCAGCGCCGAAAGGGCCACGCGCAGGCGGGCGCCGGGCGGCTCGTTCATCTGGCCGAAGACCATGCACGGTCTGGTCGATGACGCTGCTTGCCGGTGTCGCCGATCTTGGCCTCCTGCATTTCCAGCCAGAGGTCGTTGCCTTCGCGGGTCCGCTCGCCGACGCCGGCGAACACCGAGTAGCCGCCGTGGAACCGCGCGATGCGGGCGATCAGCTCCTGGAGGATGACCGTCTTGCCCAGGCCGGCGCCGCCGAACAGGCCGGCCTTGCCGCCGCGGACGAACGGGCATGAGCAGGTCGATGACCTTGATGCCGGTCTCGAACAGCTCGGTCTTCGACGAGAGGTCGTCGAGCTCCGGCGGCGTCGCGGTGGATCGGCCAGTACTCGTCGGCGTCGACCGGGCCGCGGCCGTCGATCGGCTCGCCGACCAGGTTGAACACCCGGCCGAGCGTTTCGATGCCGACCGGCACGCGTGACCGGGGCGCCGGTGTCGAGCGCATCCGTGCACCGCGGATCGAGGCCGTCGGTCGAGCCCAGCGCGACGCAGCGGACGCGGCCGCCGCCGAGGTGCTGCTGCGACCTCGCACCAGAGGGTCTCGTGGAGCTTCTCTCCCAGGACCGTGCGCTCGCACCTCGACCTTGAGGGCGTTGTAGATCGCCGGCAGGTGCTCCTCGGCGAACTGCGCGTCGAGCGTGGAGCCGATGACCTGGGTCACTTTGTCCGTGGTTGCCGTTTTCGGTGGCATCGTTGCTTTCCGATCTCGTCGAGGAGCTGCAGGACGAGGGCGTTGGCGCCGCCCACGATGTCCAGGAGCTCCATGGTGATCTGGGTCTGGCGGGCGCGGTTGTACTGGCGCGTCAGCGCCTTGATCATGTCGCCGGCGCGCTCGGTCGCGGCCTTCATCGCCACCATGCGGGCGACCTGCTCGGTGACCGCCGCGTCGAGTGAACGCACTGGAACAGCCGCACGCGAACGGTGGCCGGCAGCAGCTCGTCGAGGAGCTGCCGGGGATCGGGCGAGAACTCGTATTCGACCACCCGCCCGAGACGCCCCGACGGCTGTGCACCCGGTTGGCTGGTGGTTGCGGACTGCGGCGTCTCGACGGCGTCCTGGGCCAGCGGCAGGAGCTGCACGACCACCGGCCGCTGCACGCCGGCGGAAAGGAACCTCATGTAGGCCACGTGCACGGAGGCGATCTCGCCGCGCATGAAGCGGTCCATCAGGGCGTTGGCGAGCGGCTCGACCTGCTCGAACCGCGGCTTGTCGCCGATCGTGGTGATCTGCTCGGCCATGGCGCGGCGCAGGAAACGGAAATAGTTGATCCCCTTCTTGCCCGACCATGTGCACGTCGGTGGCGATCCCCTGTCGCCTCGGTCCGCTCGAAGGTGCTCGAGAGCGGTCCGCAGCACGCTGGAGTTGTAGCCGCCGGCGAGGCCCCGGTTGCTGGTGAGCACCAGAGGGCCGAGTGCGGCACCTCGTCATGCGTCTGGAGCAGCGGGTGATCGACGTCGCCCGCCGCTCGCGACGAGGTCCGCCACCAGCTCGGCCAGCTTCTCGGTGTACGGCTTCGTCGCCACGGCGCGGTTGAACGCCGCCTGGAACCGCGCGGTGGCGATCAGCTCCATCGTCCGCGTGATCTTGCGGATGTTGCGCACCGCCTTGCGCCGTTTGACCAGGACTCGCCGATTCGCCATCGCCGCCGCTCCTTATCTTCCTGGTGCTCAGGCCGCTTGTTCCCGGGTGCCGCGGGCGTGGGTCTTGAAGTCCCGGATGATGCCGCGGACCTTCTCCGCGACGTCGTTCGGCAGATCCCGCTTGCTCTCAAGCTGGTCGATGACCTCGGGGTGCTCGTTGCGGAAGTGCTTGAGCAGCGCCGCCTCGAACGCCAGCACCTCGTTGAGCGGCACGTCGTCGAGGTAGCCGTTGGTGCCGGCGAAGATCGACAGCACCTGGTCGATGACGTTGAACGGCTGGTACTGCGGCTGCTTCAGCAGCTCGACCATGCGCTAGCCGCGGTCGAGCTGGCGCTGCGTCGCCGGGTCGAGCTCGGTGCCGAGCTGGGCGAACGCTTCCAGCTCGCGGAAGGCCGCGAGGTCGAGCCGCAGCCCGCCGGCGACCTTCTTCATCGCCTTGCGTCTGGGCGTTGCCGCCCACGCGCGACACGCTGATGCCGACGTTGATGGCCGGCCGCACGCCGGCGAAGAACAGGTCGGGCTGAGGTAGATCTGGCCGTCGGTGATCGAGATCACGTTGGTCGGGATGTAGGCCGAGACCTCGCCTTCCAGCGTCTCGATGATCGGCAGCGCGGTCATCGAGCCGCCGGAGTCCGGGAAGCGGTGCACGCGGTACTTGTCGTGGTCCGGCAGCGATTTGAGCATGCCTCGGCCTTCTGCGGCCGTGCGGCCGGTGATAGAGGCCGTAGACGTCGTCCGGCCGGACCTCCTCGGGTGCCGCGAGCCCTTCGGGGTTCTTCTGCGCGATCGAACGGTCGCGGTGTCCGTCGGGCGTGTCCTTGGGGACGATCACCGTACTCCTCGGCGCAGCTTCACGCTACGCTCCAGCAGGCGGGAGTGGCAGGTAGAACACGTCGCCCGGGTAGGCCTCGCGGCCCGGCGGGCGGCGCAGCAGCAGCGACAGCTGGCGGTAGGCTGCGGCCTGCTTCGACAGGTCGTCGTAGACGCAGAGCGTCGCCTGGCCTTCCTGGTACATGAAGTACTCGGCCATCGCCGCGCCGGCGTAGGGGGCGATGTACTGCAGCGGCGCCGGGTCGGCCGCCGAGGCCGAGATCGACGATGGTGTAGTCCATCGCGCCGTGCTCGCGCAGCTTGTCGACCAGCCCGGCGACCGTCGATTCCTTCTGGCCGATGGCGACGTAGACGCAGATCACGTCGCCGCCCTTCTGGTTGATGATCGTGTCGATGGCGATCGGCGGTCTTGCCGGTCTTGCGGTCGCCGATGATCAGCTCGCGCTGGCCGCGGCCGATCGGGGTCATGGCGTCGATCGCCTTGATGCCGGTCTGCAGCGGCTCGTTCACCGGCTGCCGCTCGGCGATGCCGGGGGCGTTGAACTCGAGCGGCCGGCGGTGCGGGGTCTCGATCGGCGCCCTTGCCGTCGAGCGGATTGCCGAGCGGATCGACCACGCGGCCGATCAGGGCCGCGCCGACGGGCACGCGACAGCAGCTCGCCGGTGCGCCGGACCTCGTCGCCCTCGTTGATGCTCGAGGTAGTCGCCGAGGATGACCGCGCCGACCGAGTTCTCTTCCAGGTTGAACACCTGGCCGATGGCGCCGTTCGGGAACTCGAGCAGCTCGCCGGCCATGACGCCGGACAGGCCGTAGATGCGCGCGATGCCGTCGCCGACCTCGAGCACCCTGCCGACCTCGGCGAGGTCGATCTCGAGTCCGGTAGCTGCCGGATCTCTTCCGTGATGACCGAAGCGATCTCGTCGGCTTTGAATTTCATGAACGCTCCTCTTACCTCAAATCAACCTTTCGAATCACTCAGTCACTCGGCGCTGTACGCCTGGGCTCCGCGATGGATCTCCTGGGAGGCGCGCTGCTCCAGCGCCGCGCTCAGGTCTCGCAGGCGCGAGGCCACGCTGGCGTCGATCTTCGTGCCCGCGACCTCGACCACCATGCCGCCGAGCAACGCACGGGTCAACCTTCTCGTCCAGCGTCGGCTGCTTGCCCGTGAACCGGGCGATGGCCTGCCGCAAGCCTGCGCGCAGGACTTCGTCGAGCGGCACCGCCGTACGCACGCGGGCGTCCACCAGGCCGCGCCGGTCGCGGTAGGCAAGGCGGTAGGCCTCGGCGATGGCGCGCAGGAAGCCGAGCCGGCCCTTGCGGTTGACCACCTGGAGGGCGTCCACCAGCAGGTCGCTCGCCTTGCCACGGAACACCTTCTCGATCACCTGCCGGCGGTCGTCTGCATCCACCAGCGGGCTGGCGAAGAAGTCCTCGATCGTGGGGTTGCCGTCAAGGAGGCGGACCACCTCCTGCAGCTCGCCGAGCAGGTCGTCGGCCTGCCCCTGCTCCTCGCCGAGGTCGAGCAGCGGGACGCCGTAGAGCCGGCCGAGGGCCAGGTCCCGATCGTCTACGCTCGCCATGGCCTTGCCCCCTCCGGCGAGGTCGCCCTCGCGGACGGCGCCCAACTCGGCGATCGACTCGGCGATCAGGCGTTCGTGGTCCTGCGGCGTCAGCTCCTTGCGGATGACCCGCGCCGCCATGTCCGTCGCCAGCCGCGCCGAGAGCGTGTAGAGCTCCTTGGTCGCGGTGTCGGTGGCGATCTGGATCTCGCGCTTGGCCCGCTCGACCGTCCGGTCGGCCTCGTGCCGCGCCTCCTCCTCGATGCGGCGCTTCACCACCTCGGCGTCGCGGCGCCCCTCGTCCACGATCGCCGTGGCTTCGGCGCGCGACTTGGCCAGGCGCTCCTCGTACTCGCGCAGCCGGGCCTCGGCCTCGTCGCGGTCGTGCTTCGCCTTCTCCAGAGCCTCGCGGATGAAGGCTCTCGCGCGTCTGCAGGGTATTGAGGATCGGCCCCCAGGCGTACTTGCCGAGGATGAACACCACGAGGAGGAAGATCACCAGCGTCCAGATGGCGTTGCCGATGTCGCCGGCGAAGATGTTGTTGCCGCCGCCGCCCTCCGCGCCGTGCTCGGCGGCCTCCGCGGCGAAAGCCGGGGCTGCCAGGGCCAGCGAGACCAGAGTGATCAAAGCTCTTTGGATCATCGCAAGATACTCGTCAATTCAAAGCCCCCTCCCCTCAATTGGGGAGGGGAGATCAAAAAATCAAGCCAGCGCGATCAGGCAGACGATGATCGCGAACAACGTGGCGCCCTCGATCAGCGCCGCGGTGATGATCATCGCCGTGCTGATCTGGCCTGCCGCCTCCGGCTGGCGTGCCATCGACTCGACCGCGCTGCCGCCGATGCGGCCGATGCCCGCGGCGCCGCCCATCATCACCAGGCCGGCGCCGATCGCGCCGCCCAGGTTGCTGGCGCCGACGTCGGACAGGAACGTGCCTTCGTCTGCGCCCACCCCCGGCTCCTGCGCGTGGGCCGGAGCCGCCGAACCGAGCATCAGCGCGAAGCCGAGCACGATCATCACCAGTGCGAGTTTCGAAGCCCTCTTGCTCATTGGAACAGGTCCTTTCGTTTCTTCGGCTGCCGTGCGGGGCCGGCTGCCCTATCACGGATCGCCATCGCAGTCACGCCTCATGGCCCGAGTGCCCCACGCATGTCCGGGCATGGCGATTTCAGTCAAAAATCAGTGTGCCGCCGCCTCCCCGTGGTGCTCACCATGCCCGTCACCGTGATGGAAAACCACCGACTGGCCGATGAACAGAGTCGACAGGAAGGTGAAGATGAACGCCTGGAGGAAGGCGACGAAGATCTCGAGGATCGTGAGCGCGGCGCTGCCCAGCACCGCCGGGACCGCGATCCCGAACCCGCCCGCGGCGCCCATCGAGGTGCCGGCGGTCAGGATGAACCCGAGCAGCACCGCGAGCACGATGTGGCCGGCCAGCATGTTGGCGAAGAGACGGACGGTCAGCGCGAAGACTTTCGCGACCAGGCCCGCGACCTCCACCGGGATCATGATCGGCGCCAGCCACAAGGGGCCTGGGCAGAAGTGCGCGATGTAGTGCTTGCCGCCCAGGCGCAGGCCGTTGAAGACCATCATCGCCATGGTGCACAGCGCCAGCGTCGCGGTCACCCAGATATTGCCCGTCGCCGTGCCCCCGATGTGGGACCCGAAGAGCGGCATGATCGCCGCGATCGGCAGCATCCCCAGCAGGTTCATCGTCAGGATGAAGAAGAAGATCGTCCAGATGTACTTGATGAACCGGTCCGTGTGCTCCTGGAGATTGGGCCGCGCGACCTCCTTGCGGAGGTATTCACAGATCGCCTCGATGAAGTTGGCGAATCCGGCCGGCACCAGCCGCCCGACCTCGTCGGTCCCCCGGCGGCGCCGGACCAGGGCGGGCAGGAACAGCATCAGGAGGAGGCCGCCGACGATCAGCATCGCGGTCTGGTTGGTGAGCACCGAGATCTTGCCCTCGGGCGTCAGCGGGCCGAGGTCCGCCGGCACCTGGAAGATCGGGTGCTGCACCACGTGCTCCAGCGGATCTGCGGCCATCATCAGAAAAGCGAGCATCCTTGAGCCTCCAACACGTTTCAGGAACCCTTCAAAGCAAACCGCGTATCCACCACCAGCAGGGCCATGTAGCTGATCGCGACCCAGAGCAGCAGCGGATCGCGCTCGAACCAGCCCGAGAAGGCCGCCGCGAGCCCCAGCGCGACGGCGACGCCGAAGCGCAGCCCCAGGCCGAAGAGCATCCGGTTGAGCCTCTCGGCGGGCGTCGGATCGTGCCGGCCCCAGAGCACCGGAAGGCCTCCCACCAGCGAGGCGAGCACACCCACGGCGCACCCGGCGAGCATCGAGGGGACCGCATCCGGTCCTCCCAGGCGGCGGGTCGGCAGGTATCCGACCGCCGCAGCGAGGGCCGCGACTCCGAGCACCCACGCCACGAACCGCAGGTACGCTGCGGTCGGCGTGTGGGCGTCGGTCATGGCCTCTCGTCGCGCTTCGTCGTTGTCCGGCTGCCGCGGTTGGCTTCGCGGGTGGCGTTCAGCGCCTGACGGATCAGGTTGTACATTCCGCCGACCATGCCGATGGTGAGGCCGATCCAGAACCCCCACGGCGCGGTGCCGAAGTGGCGGTCCCACCAGTAGCCTGCCAGGGTAAGCCCTCCGATCGCCGCCCCGAGCTTCGATCCCGAGGCCCGAGAGCCGGATCCACTGCCTGTCTGTATTCCGCTCCTCGGCCATCGCGGGCTCGAACGCCGGGCCACCGCACCCTGGTGAACACCTCTCCTCGGCGCGGCGCAGCATAGCAACTTCCGGGAGCTTGTGCAACTCGTCACAAGCTCGGGTCAGGACCTGGCCGCTCTCCACCGCAATCCCCCCGCTGGGGTCAACGGACGTGCCGGTCGAGGAGGTCCTTCAGAAGCGAGGGAGCGACATGGAAGCTGGTCTTCCGGAGCCGCTGGACCACGCTGACCAGGTCGATGAGCGATCTTCTCGCGGCTTGATCAAGAACGCCCAGGAGACCGGTCACTGCCAAGCCGCGCTTCACGGCAGCCTGTCGCGCCTCCCAGTCATTCGAGAATCACCTGATCCGCTCCGAGATCTTCCGCCAGGAGCATAGCTTCGCGTTCGCCCGGCTGAAGGTGGCGCAGATCCCGGGGTGTCCTTGGAGCGACTTGGTGGATCTCCAACCAAGGTGGAGGCGTCGCCATCCATCCCCTTACAACAGGAGGAGCGTCTGGGTGCTTGAGCTCCGTCGCGACGGCCCTTGGAATGAAGATCCGGTCATACAGAACAGGGAGCAACTCGCTCTCCCCGATCAGGAGCAGATACGAAAGCGGAGAGGTATCGGAGACGGCCCTCACCGGCCGGAAAGCTTGCGGAATGTCTCGATATCCCGTTCGAGATCTGCCGCGGAGTAGCGCAAGTAAGCCTCTTTCCCCTTGAGGAACGCGTCAGTCTGCCATCGGGTCTGGAAGCCGAGCATCCGCTGGACCTCTGCGGAGGTCAGCAGCCTTGCACGATAGAAATCAGCAGCGAGAGACTCCAGAGCATGACGCGGGAGATCCTCCAAACGGACTTGGAGCCTCTCGACGATGTCGTCCGGAACCTGAAGCAGAACGTCCATAGGCCTCCTCCGCAACAAGTAGTACCACGCCAGCGCAAGCGAAATTTCATCGCCCAAAGACACCAACTCCTGCCGAGACCGCCGCCTGGCACGGCGCAAGAGTACTAGACTGTCTTACCGGAGGCTCTACCGGGAGAGAAGCCAGCTATGAGCGAACGGGGCACCAGTCCGCCTTCCGACCGGACGTATTTGGTCCGGCTCTCGACCAAGGGTCAGCTTGTGGTACCCAAAGAGGTCCGGCTGCGCCATGGATGGAGCGAAAGGGTCGAGCTCGTTTTGGAGGATGAGGAGGACCGGATCCTGCTGCGTTCGGCCCGAAGGCTTCCGAGACCACCCTGGAAGACCTCGTCGGTTGCGTCGGCTATCGAGGGCCCGCAAAGACCCTGGAGGAAATGGAGGCCGCAATCGCACGAGGAGCCCGGGAGAGCCGGTGATCTCGTTCGAACACCAAACGTCCTCGTCCGGGTGTTCACGGCGGATGACCCTGACCAGCCCGCCGTGGCGCTGGAGACGATGAGGACCGACGATCTCTGGGTCTGCAAGACTGCCCTCTTGGAGACGGAGTGGGTTCTCCGCTATAGCTATGAGCTCTCCCGAGAGACCATCCTGGAGATCTTCCGCCGGCTCCTCGGCTACCGCAACATGACGTCGAAGACCCGGACGCCGTCTTCCTCGCCCTAGACCGCACCCGGGGGCTCGACTTCGCTGATGCTCTGCGCCTGAGCTCCAGCCGCGGAACAGAACGGTTCGCTACGTTCCACCGGCCGCTGGCCAAGGCCGCGCGAGATCTGGCCGCTCTGCCGGAGGTCGAGCTGCTGGTCGGGCAGCGATCTTGAGCTTCTTCAGCGCCCGCACTACGAGCTGATGACCAGCCTCCCACACCCTGCCCTCCTTGTCGATCGTCGCCAGCGGAAAGGCTCCCGCGACCCCACGCCTCGGGTTTGCCCGAAACCGGGACTCCACCAACATTCGGTAAGTGAGTGCTAGGTTTCACCTAGCGCTGCGGGCCTCGGCCCGGGCCGCCTTCCGACCGATAGCGCTATCGCGCGTCTGGGCTTGCTGCTCGACGAAGAACGGCGGCGACGAGCAGCATCCGCTGTAGGGCTTCCGGATATCCTGGATACCCTCACTCTCGCTCATGAGGATGTGAGAAGAAGCACGTGCCGATCGCCAAGCCAATAGACCGGAGGGTGCCGGAAACCTGATGGAGGAGAGCACTGCCTCGACCCCAGCATCTCCCAGGAGCTAAGGCGGAGCACAGTCAGTGCGTGCGGCCCGACGAGGAACAGCGCTGCACGTCGGCGAGATCCGGGCCAACGCGAGACACTATTTCCGGGTGCTTCCTCGGGCCGGCTTGACACCTTTCGGACACATTCTGGGCACAGGGCAGGGTACTCTTGCACCTCTGAAAATGCTATCCTTGCGGCGTGAGCATCGAGAGAGAGTCTCGATTTCCGCATCTGCAAGGGAACCCTGTCTTTCCTGAGTTCTGAAGCGTACCGGTGCGCATCCCACAGCCCTATTGGCCGCGACAAACTGAACCATTACAAGCCTAAGAGGCCGACATGAAAAAAACGATCGCCGAAACCATTTCCCTCGCACTTCAAGGTCTTCCGGGCACACCCTCTTTATCTCTCGATGAAGCGAGTCAATGCGCCAACCAGTTAGTGAATGAGGCAATAACTATTCCTACGTTCGAGAGCGGTCAGCTAACCTATATCACGAAAAAAAACAATGCCTCACCCGAAGTCATCCACTACAAACCCCGCGCGGCAGGACTGATCTTACTATCGCTCGTGACCGGCATTGCAGGAAGCAACACTGGTTTTCTCGTTGCAAGCGCTGTTCTCTCTTGCGCCCTTGCCTTGGCAGACGCCAAGCAACAAGCTACGCCTGCAGAGGGTCTTCTCTTTTGGCTTGTCTATCGGTCCCGCAACCATTCTATGGATCGCGAAAAAGCGAAGTCCCTCTTCTTTGAGGAGGCGACCAAGCTTCAACAACTTCAAGAACTATCCGGCGAGGGATTCGAGATCGCGCTTCACTCCCTAAGCAGGTCTGGATACATCAAGTATGAAGGGACAAATATTGTCCTTGCCGAGACATTTGTCATACATAGAAGGAACGCGTCTACAGGCTGAGGAACAAGTCTTCAGATTCCGATTTAGAGTATTTCCCGAGAATAGGCCGGAATGCGCCAGAAAACGTGGACTTTCTTTCATCCAATCGAACCGTTGATTCTACCTGATGAAAGAAAAGCTGACCGATGGCGACCCCTGGCTTGAGCCGCAAGCTAACCTCACCGAGATTGGACATTTCCAGCGTAACTGTCCCCGATGAACCCGGGTGCACAGCTTGCGCCGTTACTATGAGCAAACCTCTGCGCCCCCAGATCGACCTACCTATCACATAGGCCATTAGATCGCTTGGAAACTTAAACCACTCCAGCGTCGTTCCCAAGACTATCTGCCCTGGATGTAAAGACAATGCCTGCCCCATGGGAATAAAAATCTCGCTGAAGGCAACATCCTTCCGCGGATCTTCGCTGAGAGGATCGTGCTGAGCTGCGCGGCGACTACGAAGAATCGTGAATCTGTTGCCAAGATGGAAATCCAGAGACGCCGATGCCACCGGGGCAGACCGACCCACAAAAAAAGGCTCAACAATAAGCCTTCGGCTCCAATTTTCCTCTTCGATAATTCGGCGAAGCAATTCTTCTCGACTGATCGACATAGCTGTCCTCCTTCACGCTACTCGCTCCCCGTTCTTGCGCCTCTCCCATTGATATCTAAGCTCTAAGGCTTGCAATGCCTGCAAGAGGAGGTTTCCCAACACTTCTTCCGCCTTCCCAAGGTCTCCTTCCCACCCATGCCGCTCGGCAAAACCTGCGAAGCGCACTGCGTCCAATCGAAAGTGCCACGCAGTATACATCAACAACCAGAAATTAAATACCTCGTCGTCGTGGCCGCTCAAGCTCAAGGCAACACTCGGCGGTGCCAGGTTATCAATGCACTCTTCCATCTTTTCGACCACTAGTCGTCTAATCAGACCGACTTCTAGACAAAAGAGACACGTTTTTTGATACCTTTTCTCCCCTATGCAGCCTTCTCCTTCATGGAAGGGAATGCCGAGAAGATAAGAGTGTCCAGCTCGTGATCAACTTTCGCTAGAGCTCGTGAGAGCTTGGGGAGAGGATCCGCGACGTGTTCTCCTTCCACAACTGTAAGGGCCGGCCGGAAGATGCGAGCTTCCAGACGAGCGTAGAGCCTGGCGATCTTCCAACCGTAGGGCGTGACCACGTAGCGATGGGTCCCGGGACGACGGTAGAGCAGACCCTTGCGGCAGAGGCGTCTGATGTCATAGGTCGCTTGGGTCGCGGTATATGGATGGTCCCGTCCCAACAGGTCGCTGACTGCCTCGCGGAGATCCCGATTGCGGAAACCGTTGATCAGATGGATGAACAGGTTGAGGGTCAGCATCAAAGCCATGACCCGCGGATCGCCGAACCGAAGCCCCGGCGCTTTTTGACCGTCCTCGCTGACGGTAGGCTGCACCACGCGTTGGATGCCATCGGCGGAGAGCCCACAGTTCTGGCTCACCCGCTCGACCTCCAGAAGCCGCCGGTTGATCTGGCGTCCTATCTGCTCCAGATAGGCGAAGTTCGAAAGCCCCTTGTTGACGTTGAAATCCTTCGGGTTGCGGAACGTTCCTTCCGTGCGCAGGGCGCGGCCCTCTTTGAAGTACTGCTTCAGATCGAAATTCTTGTATTCGATATGCAGGCTCGGCAACACACCATCCTGGATCACCCGGGTCCGGAATTGCCCTGGTGTGCTCGCCAGGATCCGTCGATCAAAGACCAACTGCAGACGGTCGGGACGACCCAAATCGAGGTTGTCCCGCATCACCTCCTCGAAAAATTCTCGACCCCGAACCGGCCGATCGAAGACCTGCGTCAGGCTGACCTCCATCTGCCAGATCGACAGCTTCCAGTCGTATCCCGCCGCCCGATCTTCGCTCGTCAAGGGCATCGGCAGCCGCTCCAGCCAGCGCGCCAGAAAGGCCTCGATCTGCTCCGCTCCCAGGGAGTTACAAATCTCCTGCAGGGCCTGCGGATCGCCACACTCGAGAAATCCGTTGTCCAGGGCCGTGTAGGCAATCCCCCGTTTGTCCAACTGGCGTTTGGCCCACTCATGTCCGTTGAGGCATACCTTCAAAGCCCAGGGCGCATAGCTGCACACCTTCACGAATGCCGGACCGAATTCTTCGTCATCAACATAGAAGTAGTAGTGGTTCACGTATACCGTCTTGTCCCGCGTGTACTCGAACCGCCCTGCTCCCTCCTCCTTGGTCTGCTTGCCCGAAAAGGCCTTGGCCTTCTCCTGAGCCACCCCGATGAAGACCACCTCCCCCCGAACGTTGCGCTCTCGGCGCATCTGATTCGCTCGGTCGTCCTTCCTCTCCCCAGGCTCAAACTTGATCCACGGGATTTCGTTCTCCGCAGCAAACGCTTCTACCCTTTTCCGAAAGCTCGATGTGAGTTGGCCCAGGATCGCTGGCGATGGGATGGGCTTGCCCAGGTGCTCACGCAAGAAAACCACCAGCCCCCCAGGAGTCGCCAGACTCGGGATATACCCGTTCAGGTACAGCCGATCAACGCACTCCACCTCCAGGGTTACGTGTCCTTCCAGGATCTCCGCTATGCTCGCCATAGGGGTATCTTACCTGCGATATCTCCTCGTCTCAAGCCGATACTGCCTCATCACTCTCCGACACTCTCTCCCCTCGTCGGTTTGAGGCCGCAGGCTTCGCTAGAGCATACTGTTGAACTTTCTCGAACGTGCACGGGCATGTTTCCAGGATGCTGGATATCGGCTCTAGGCCTAGGCGGCACATTCTCTCCCCGACTTGATAAAGAGGCTGCCAGGCGTCTCCCTGCCCCTGTTCATCAGTAGCACGAGACAAGGCAAGGTCCTCGTGCTGGGAAAAAAATGGCATCCAGATCGAGTCCTCAACCAATTCGGGAAAAAGCTTACCCAAGTACTCCCGAACAAGATGTTTCCGAAGGTGCCCTGGAGGGTGGGTCGGACTCGGCCTGCCGAGGCCCAAGAGTATTCGGTCAAGAGCCGGCAAGAACGCCGGGCCAACAAGCCTCGCCGCAACTAGATCAGAAAGAATCTCGCTTAACCAATATTCTCCGAGCTTGAGGAGGCGTGCCTCAACCAATTTCCTGCTTTCTTCATAGGCATCTCCTCTGGCCACACCCTCCCGTTTCACAACGTTATCCAAGAGGTAATCTTTTAGCTGCTCTCCATATTCACCCTTTACATCTTGCGCAAGCCGGTCTCTGAGGGCCAAGAGGCTAGACTTGTATCTAGGAATAAACCGATGGCCAAATTCGTGCGCAGCGAGTGCATGAAGAAGGATGGAGTTGGCATCTGAGGACGGGAATCCCAATACCAGTACTGTAAAACGGTCTGTATTTACCGACGCGTCCCAGTGGTCCGTCCACCCGAGACCTTCGAACCGCTGCCGGCAAGAAGAAATTGTGTAGGTGTATGTCGTGTCAAGGCGTACAACTGTTCTACAATTTTCGTCCAGAAGTATATTGGCGGCCCACGACAAGGCCCTCAGGAGTTCAAAGGGTATGCGAGCGCTATCTACGCGGTCTGCAAGACTGAATTCCTCTGCAACCCGCTGCAAGTCTCTTGCAACGGTACCGAACGTAGCCTGAAGATCTCTTTCGTATTCCTCGCTGCCCAAAAACAGATCGAGAGCTTCCTCAAACAAGTCAATCCGCGATCGGACAACCGAGACAAGGGCGTTATATATTACATCGGGCTCTGGGTAGGGATGATCCTTTTCCGCCACCCTCCTGATCTCAGCCTCGAGAGAGCGCATCCTCGCCCGAAGGCAGTTAATCTGCCACGCATTAGGCATGCCGTTTACCTCATCTGACAACCATCGCGGGGCGCTGGTCGTTTAAGTGTTCCACAAGTCTAACGCAGACCTCTTTAACACGTGTAAGCACTTCAGGATTAGTAAATCCCTGCCCCGCGTTTAGGTTCTCGCAGATCAGCGAGAGCTCCTTGCCAGCTTGACCCAACTCCGGTAGCTTCGAAAAGTTGCCGCCCGTAGAACCGATCGCAACCAGAGTAAAAAAGCTTTCCTGTAGATACGGAGGCAGAGAGTCAGACTCTCCCTCAAATTCTTCCGAAAGTCTGATCTGGCTTGCCTCTGAAAGGAGGTCAAGTTGTTTGGCTACGGCAGCCATGGCATCAACCTCTTTTCTGCCGAGAGGCTTGCTGCGCCTCAGTTTCTCCAGCGCAACAACAACGACAGTTGCATTCCAGGCTAGAGGAGCAAAGGAATCGTGGGTCGTCTTAGAAGGGGTAATTGGCATGACTGATCCCCTGAATGCAGATATCCTGTTTATCTGAAATACGCAATAGCTGTTGGCCAGCTGTCCGTTCTTGCCGCGAGAATTCCTCGCTCTCGTCCAAACGCAGATCCCTGTTCGCAGGAACTGCGAACACTGGTCCTGGTACCTAGCGACCAGAATCTATAGAACTGTAGCACAGGTCTGGCCCGCTGGAGAGCATGGAAGAGCGGCAAAGGTGAGGACCGCAGTCTCGGAGACATTTCGGCCCAGATTGCGCGTCTTAGGCCGGCGCAGCGACTCGCCTCGCCCCAAGCGGGGTGATGAAGCCGGCGACGGGGAAGCCAAGCGTGAAGGCATACCCCCTGTAGGCGTACTGTCCAATACCAGTAAAAATGACCTACCCATGAGGCCGAAGTCTGGGTTGCCACCAGCGACGATGTTCCTGGATTGGCGACCGAGGCGCCGACTGTCGAGGTGCTCGCCGAGAAGCTTCGGATCATGATCCCGGAACTGCTGGAGGCAATGAGTTCCTCCCCTCACGGCTTGGTGCGATTTCCTTCGAGCTGACGAGCCACCGCCAGGAGCTGGTCCGGCTGGCTGCCTGAATAGGTTTCGGCCTTCACCCCGGAAGGTAAAAAGCCCACCCACGGCTGCCGCCTCTTAGCGGCCCGGAACTAGGTCATCTGTACGCCTCCAGCATGGCCTGACATCGATCCAGGACGACCTATACGCGTAGCGGGTCACCCTGGATGCGTTTCGGGCGACGCGAGATCGATCCAGGGCGCTCTGTACGCATCCAGCGTGACCTGACATCGATCCAGAATGACCTGTACGCGTAGTAGGTGACTCTGGATGCGTTTCGGGTGACGCGGGATCGATCCACGTCATTCTGAACCCATCCAGCATGACCCGATATTAGTCCAGGGTGGGTCTGGATCGATGCAGATCACTCCGTACGCTTATCAGATGACTCTGGATCGACCGAATCTTCGGACCGCCGCGGATGCCTTGACAGGCTTATTGTATCCCAGATAGCATCACTGCATCGATGACGACTTCTTCCATAGTCGCTGTCGGAAGCAGGGCTCTTTGAAAATCGATGTACGCGTAGACGGGGAGCGGCCCGGTCTGGGCCCCCGAGGAGCCGCTCCCTGCTCGCGCGAAGCTCAGGACGGCCGGGTAACCCTGGATGCGTTTCAGACGAAGCGATCGATCCAGGACGAGCTATAGCGGAAGACCCCCGTCAGGGCAGGATCTCGAGCGCTTCCTGCCGATGGCCTCGCAGCACTCGGTAGGAAACAAAGTCGCCGCGATCCAGAGTAAAGACCTTCCGGATCCCGAGAGACTCCGCGGCGGTGACGAGTGAGGCATCGGCGAGGTCCATCGGGTGGTCCGCATACCGGTCCATGAGATCGAACGCACGCTCCACCGCTACCTGATCCATGAACCAGACGGAGACGCCACCCTTACGGATGAAGTCGCGCAGCCGGGCTGAACCGAGGCTTCCCGGCGAGAGCATGTGGAAGGTTTCGGTGAGAACGGGAACGGTGGTGAAGAGGGGATCGCCGAGGCTCTTGAGCGTCGCCCGGCACCGCACATGCTGTCCGTCCGCCGGGTCGAACAGCGCGACGAAGGGGCCGGTGTCGACCAGAATCACCGGGCGAGCTTCCTGCGGATCGCCTCCTGGACGCCGCGCCGGCTTTCCGTCGAGGGGGCGACCGCATACTCGCCAGGCCCGAGGTCGAGCTCTTCATAGATTTCGTACGCCGTGCTCCGGGAAGCCCCTGAGGAGCGATCCTGCAGGGCCAACAAGCCCTGCTTCAGCACGGTAGAGATCGATTCGCCCGACTCTTCCACGAGCTGTCGCAGGATTTTCTCGCTGTCCTCATCCAGGCGCACGGTCCGAACGGCCATCTCGGTCTCCTGTCATACAGAGTGTATGACAGAGTGCCCGTCCAGGGCAACAGATCCGGTCAATCCCGCAGGATCGGCAGCCGTGAGGGCGGGCCGGTGGGGAGGTCGAGCGGCACGGAGATGTGGTGGTCCAGGATCTCGCGCTGGCGGTCGACGACGTCGGCCAGGGTGGTCCTGGAGAGGATGCGCTCCACGGCTTCCTTGATCTCCAGGAAGACCTCGCGGATGACGCAGTGCTCGGTGCCGACCTCGATGGTACACGGCAGGGCGAGGATGTCGTCGATCGCCGTGGTCCGGCCCTCCAGGGGCACCAGGATCTGGCGCAGGCTGATCGCGGAGGCCGGACGGCCGAGGATGTGGCCTCCCTGCGGGCCGCGATTGGCGCGGACCAGCCCTTCTTTCGACAGCACGGCCAGGATCTGCCGCAGATAGGGCTCCGGGATGCCTTGGCGCGTCGCGATCTGGTGGCTGGTGACCGGACCCTGGTCGCCGTGCATCGCGATGCAGAGCATCGCACGGATGCCGTACTCGCCTTTGGTAGAGATCTTCATGAACCTGAGAAAATCTTATCACAAACGCGGACGGCTCGCGACCGCGCCGGCCGCCACCATTGCCGGCAGGGGCGACAGGTCGCGCAGGTCGCCGGTGCCCTTGCGGCGGTCGAGCCACAGCGCCCCCAACCCCGCCGCCATGGCGCCCTCGGCGTCCTCCAGCCGGCTGTCCCCTACGTGGAGGGCCGCTCCGGGGGATACACGCAGCCGGGTCAGGGCCTGGAGGAAGATCCGCCGGTCGGGCTTCTCGACGCCCGCCGCCGAGGAGTAGACGACGACGTCGAAGTAGCCGGCGAGCCCGAGGTCCTCCAGCAGGTCGGGGAGGCGCGGGTCCCAATTGCTGATCACGCCGAGTTGGAGCCCGGCGCGCCGCAGCGCCGCGAGGGCCCCGGGCACCTCGGGGTAGACCTCCCAGGCCTCGGCCGAGCCGAAGCGGTGGAAGAGCTCCCGCAGCGGCGAAAGGCGAGGGCGGCGGCGCCTCCAGGTGCTCGCAGAAGCGCTCGAGGAACCGCTTCCACCACCCGCGCGGCCCCTCCGGATGCGAGGAGAAGCGGTCGTGCCCGGGCTCGGCGCGGCAGGCCAGCTCCTGCCAGACCTCCCGCACCAGTCGGCCGGCTTCGCGCGGGTCCACCACGATGCCGTGGCGGCCCAACACCTCGGCATAGAGAGCGCCCAGGTGCGGCGAGTGGATCAGGGTTCCCGTGACGTCGAAGGTGACGGCTTCGATCATGGCGCGAAAAGGATAACGTAGGGGAGCGTCGGCCAATCCCATCCTGCTGTGATAGCTTGGCGACGATGCGCTCCCCCCTCGCGCGAGGCGTTCTGGCCATGCTCCTGGTCTCCGCCTGGATGGGCCTGCTCTTCGCCGGCTATGCCGCGGGCAGGGCGATCCACCTGCTGCTGGTGGGAGCGGCTGTGGCGTTTCCCTGGCGCGTGATCCATGGGCGGCCCCAGGACCCGCCCGGCGATGAATCGCCGGGCTAGCAACGGCGCCCCATGAATGGGGCTTGAAGCCGGGTTCACCCGGCGCTGTTCATAGCCCGGTCATTCATGGCCGGGCGGCCTCGACCGGGTTCTCCAGGATGCCCAGGCCGGGGATCTCCACCTCCACCCGGTCGCCCGGCGCGAGGGGACCGACGCCGGCGGGCGAGCCGGTCAGGATCACGTCCCCCGGCTCCAGGGTCATCATCCGTGACGTGTAGACCAGCAGGTCGACGATCCCCCAGGTCATGTCGCGGGCATGGCCGCGCTGGCGCTCGGTGCCGTTGATCCGGGTGATCACCTCCAGGTCCTCCAGCGGCGCGCCGACCCAGACCGCGGGTCCGAGCGGGCAGAAGGTGTCGAACGACTTGGCGCGGGCGAAGGTCGCATCCTTGCGCTGCAGGTCGCGAGCAGTCACGTCGCAGGCGCAGGTGATGCCGAGCACGCCCAGCCGCGCCTCCTCCGGCGTCGCACGGCGCAGGCGCTGTCCGACCACCACGGCGATCTCTCCCTCATGCTCCACCCGCTCGCTCTCGGGCGGCAGCACGATCGCGTCCCCGGGTCCGATCAGGGAGGACGGCGCCTTGAGGAAGATCACGGGCTCCGCCGGCATCGGGTTGGCCAGTTCCTTGACGTGATCCTTGTAGTTGCGGCCGATGCCGACGATCTTGCCCGGCACGACCGGAGCGAGGAGAGGGCTCGGATCGGCCGCTGCGCCGAGGTCCCAGGCGTCCGGAGGGGTGCGGAACGGATCGAAACGGAGCAGGCGGAGGGGTTCGCCGGACGCGTCTGAGACTGCGAAGGCGCCGGAGGCGAGGCGGTAGAGGAACATGGCCCACTTATTATGCTCTGGGAAGGGATCGTGTGCCGCGGCAGGCCGTGCTATCCTGCAAGAGATGAACAGGCGGATCTATCGTATCCACGCTGACTGGGATCCTGAGGGCGAGGTCTGGGTCGCTACCAGTGAGGATGTACCTGGATTGGCAACGGAAGCTCCTACCGTCGAAGTACTCGCCGAGAAGCTCCGGATCATGATCCCGGAGTTGCTCGAGGCCAATGAGCTCCTCCCCTCCCCCTCTGACGCGATTTCCTTCGAGCTGACGAGTCATCGCCAGGAGCTGGTCCGGCTGGCTTCCTGAATGGGCTCGTCGTTCACTCCGGAACTCAAGAGGCTCCTGTCCGCCAACGGCTGCCGCTTCGAGCGGGCCGGGAAGGGCGATCACGAGATCTGGTATAGCCCGATCACCAAGTGCCGTTTTGTCGTTGATGGGACGATCAAATCCCGGCACACTGCGAATGCCGTTCTGAAACAAGCTGGGATCAGCCAGCGGCTTTGACGTTTTAGGGCTCGTCACGTCGTCGCCAACAGATCTGTTGTCAACAGATCTGTTGGCTAACCGGGCCAGCTCAGCCCGATCAATCCCGCCTCCTCCAGACCAGCAGCCCAAGGAAGAACGGCCCGCCCAGCAGTGCCGTGAGCACGCCGACCGGCAGCTCGGCCGGGGCCATCACCGTGCGCGCTACCAAGTCGCAGAGGGCCAGGAAGGCGCCGCCTCCGAAGAGACAGGCGGGGGCGAGCCACAGGTGGTCGTGGCCGACCCAGCGGCGGAGAATGTGCGGGACCATCAGGCCGACGAAGCCGATCGGACCCGCCACCGAGACGAGCGCGCCGATCATCAGGGCGGCCATGAGAAGGACTTTCAGGCGGAGCCGCACGAGGTCGACACCCCGGCTGGCTGCAAGCTCTTCGCCGGTGAGCAGGAGGTTCAGGTCCCAGCGCAGGAGGAGCAGCACCGCCGTGCCGCCCAGGACCCACGGCAGGACCCAGAGCACCTCGCCATACCCCACCACGGCCAGCCCGCCCATCATCCAGCGCACCATGCGGAAGGTCTGGGTCGAATCGGACAGGTACTGGAGGAAGAGGATGAGGGCCGAGCAGGAGAGGGAGACCGCGATTCCGGCAAGAAGCAGGGTCGAGCGGGTGCCCTCGTGCCGCCGCAGCGCCAGGCCCACCACCAGCAGGGTGGCTCCGATGGCGCCCGCGAAGCTGGCCAGGGCCACGACGGGCAGCCCCAAGAGCGCCTCGGTCTCCTCCAGGCGCAGGGCAAGCACGGCGCCGAGGGCCGCGCCGCTCGCGATGCCCAGGGTGTAGGGCTCGGCGAGCGCGTTGCGGAAGAGCGTCTGAAAGCCCAGCCCGGAGACCGCCAGGCCTGCTCCGGCGAGGAGGCCCAGGAGCACCCGAGGCAGCCGGAGCTGCCAGAAGATCGCCACCGCCGTCGGCTCCCCCCGCAGCACCTCCGCCGGCGACACTCCCAGGCTTCCTACGAGAGGCGCGCCGACCAGAACGGCCAGCCAAAGAAGGACCAGGACGCCCAGCGCAAGCCGCGGCCGAGGTCTCATTGGCGGTCTTTCCCCCCCTCTCCCGGGGGAAGGGAGTGAGGATGGGAGAGGGGGGCCAGGGGGGTGAGGGGTCCCAGCTCCAGCATCGTCACCGGCCGCTCGCCGCCGCGGACGATCTCGAAGCGCGCCTGGAAGAGGCGCTCCAGGAGGTCCGGCCGGAGGATCTCGGCGGGCGGGCCGCTGGCCAGGATCTTGCCCCTGGACAGGCCGACAAGCCGGTCGCCGAGGAGCGAGGCCAGGTTGAGGTCATGGGTGGCGAGCAGGACCGTGCGGCCCGCTTCGGCCCGCAGGCGCACGAGGAGCGCCGCGAGGTCGCTCTGGTGCCGCGCGTCCAGATGGATGGTCGGCTCGTCGAGCACCAGCAGCTCGGCCTCCTGCGCCAGCGCCGCGGCGATGTAGACCGCCTGCCGCTCGCCGCCGGAGAGGCGGTCCACCGGCCGGCCGCGCAGCTCCTGGATGCCGACGCGTTCGAAGGGCCTCCTTGACCGCGGCGAAGTCCTGCTCGCGCGGCGCGAGCTGCCAGGCCGAGAGGTGCGGGTAGCGGCCGAGGAGCACGACCTCCTCGACCGTGAGCGGGACGCGCTCCGGCCGGATCTGCGGCACGTAGGCGATGCGCCGCGCCAGCTCGCGGCGGGAGTGGCTGGCGTAGGGCCGGTCCCGCCAGCGGACCTCCCCGGCGACCGGCCGGAGCAGCCCGGTCAGGCAGGCGCAGAAGCGTGGTCTTGCCCGCGCCGTTGGGGCCGACCACGGCGAGGCACTCGCCATGCCGGACCTCCAGGTCGACCGGCCCGAGGACCGGACGGCCGTCAGCGCTCCAGGCCAGTCCGCGGGCGGCGACCAGAGGGCTCATCGTCCCGGTCCCACCCCTGTCCGCGCGATTGCCGTCCGCATCTCGATATAGAGCCGCGGGACCCGCGGGCCTGGCGTCAGGACGTGGTCCCCTCCGATCACCGCGATCCGCTGCCGTTGCACCGCCGGGATCCGCGGCAGCGCCTGCCAGTCCTGGACGAGGGCCCGCGCCACCTCGGGCGACACAGCCTCGGCCCGGAGCTCCAGGATGACGTCCGGCGCCCGCGTCACGACCTCCTCCAGGCTCACCTGGGGATAGAGGAGCGGCGCGTCCGCGAAAACGTTCACCGCTCCCAGGCGGGCGAGCAGCTCGTCGAGGAACGTCCCCGGGCCGGCCACCAGGATATCGGCGAGCCGCTCCGCCTGCCGTCCTACCGAGAGCAGGACGCGCGGACGGCCCGGCAGCGGCTGTGGCGCGAGCGCGGCCTTCCACTCGACCGCCAGCCGGTCCCCCGCTTCCGGCACGCCGCAGCGGCGGGCGAGGGTGTGGAACGAGCGCTCCACGTCGGCGAGGCTCTCGATGCCGAGGAGGACCGACTCCACGTCGAACCGCCGGAGCTTTTCCGCCAGGTCGCGCTGGCTGGGGAGGAGCACCGCAAGGTCCGGCTTCAGGGAGACGATCTGCTCCAGATTGGGATTGAAAAGGCCGCCCAGCTTCGGCAGCTTGGCGGCCTCGGGAGGCCAGGTGCTGTAGTCGCCGACGCCGACGAGCCGATCTCCCAGCCCGAGCGCGAACAGCGTCTCCGATAGGTTTGGAGCCAGGGCCACCACCCGCCGGCACGACCCCGCCGCCGCAGCCCGCGGGGCCTCCTTCTCCTCCCGGCATCCCACGAGGAGGAGAAGGAGGACGAGGGCCGCGACGCGGGGCTTCAAAACTCGACCGCCACGCCGCCGATCCAGGTCCGGCCCGGGCTGGGATACCCGAGCACCTCCTGGTACTCCTCGTCGGCGGCGTTCTCGACCCGCACGGAGGGGGCGAGCCAGGGCAGCACCCGCCAGCGCGCCGCCAGGTCGACCCGCAGAAAGCTCGGGTTCTCGGCCCGTCCGAAGGTCAAGGGGTCCACGTCAGGCCGATCGCCGACCCAGCGCCCCTCCAGGTTGAAGGTCCAGTCCGCGGGCCGGGCGGTCACGATGACGTTCGAGCTCTTCTTCGGCCGCCGGAGCAGCTCGAGGCCGGTGTCCTCGTCCTCGGTGTCCATCCACGTGCCGTTCCAGCGCAGCGCGACGATGCCGCGGTCGAAACCCAGCTCGGCTTCGAGGCCGCGGCTCCGACCCCGGCCCACGTTGATGTTGCGGAAGTTCACGAAGTCAAAGTCGATCAGATTCTGCCGCCGGTTGTCGAACCCGGTCAGGGCCAGCCGCAAGCCGCCGGCCTCGCGCTCGACCCCGACCTCCCAGCTCTCGCCGGTCTCCGGCTGCAGGCCGGGGTTGCCGCTGAACGGGAAGAACAGCTCGCCGAGGGAAGGCGCCCGGAAGGCCTCGCCGTAGCTCGCCCGCAGACGGACGCCCGCGCCCATGTCCACCACCGCGCCGGTCCGCAGGCTGGTCTTCTCGCCATAGGCGTCGTTGTCGTCCCGCCGCAGGCCGAGGTCGAGATGGAACGGCCCGCGCGTCCAGCCGGCCTGGCCGAAGACCGCCCAGGTGCGCTGGCGGGAGCCGTCCAGGTTCGGCCCGAAGCTCGTCACGTTCGAGACCTCCAGCCGCTCGGCCTCGCTGCCGAAGGCCACCCAGAAGTCGTCGTCCCGGCGCCAGGTCACGACGGCGCGGCCCCGCAGGCCCTCCGAGTCGGTGTCAGAGAGATTGAAGCCGGAAGGGTCGTCGGGGTCGCGGTAGGCCGCGTCGAAGTCGGTCCGCGAGAGCTGTGCGTCGACCTCCCAATGCCCCAGCTCGGCGCGGAAGGGGACGGCGACCTCGCGCTCCTTCCAGTCGATGCGGCGGCGCAGCGTCGGCGCGACCCCGTCGAGCGGGACCCCGGTCTCGGAGTCGTTCGCCCGCACCAGCAGCCCCAGAGTCGTCCCCGGGCGGAGCGTCCACAGGGTGCGCGCCATCATCTCCTCGCTGTCGAAGGCGTCGTTTGGCAGCTCGGCGCCACCGCGGCGTAGATGGCCGGTCACGTCGAGATGCGCGCGTCCCAGGTCGGCGGCGGCGGCCAGGCCGGCCCGCGCGTACCCGTGCTCGCCTCCTTCGAGGTGCAGCCGCACGCCTGGCTGCGGCGCCGAGATGACCTGCACCACGCCGCCCACTGCGTTGCTGCCGTACAGGGCGCTGAACGGCCCGCGGACCACCTCGACCCGCTCGACGCCGTCGGTGGGCACGAGCTGCCAGTTGACGCTGCCGAAGTAGGGGTCGTTGAGCGGGATGCCGTTCCACAGCAGGAGGACGTGCTCGGACTCGCCGCCGCGCACGAACACCGAGGTCTGCTGGCCGGGACCGCCGGCCTGGGCGACGGCCACGCCAGGGACGGTCGAGATCAACTTCGGAGAGAGTCTCGGCCTGGCGGGCCTCGATCTCCTCGGCGTCGATGACGGTGACGGAGGCGGGGACCTCCTCTCGCTCGGCGGGCTCGAGTGAGGCGCTGACCACGAGCGACTCCTCGAAAGTGGGCAGGGCGGCCGGATCTGTCGGGGTGGCCGGGTCGGTTTGCGAGAAGGCCGGCAGTCCGCCCCCGAGGAGGCCGGCCAGGAAGAGGATGGCGAGACGCATGTTCGAGCTCCCTGGAAAAGCGACGCCCCACCGGGGAAGGTGGGGCGTGGGAAGCTCAGCGGCGTCCGAAGCCCTCACTCGCACCCCGCGAGCGGCGTCGGACGGTACGGCAGGTCTCCTGGCTTCCGGATCTCCCTACTCCCGGGCCTTCCCACGCGGACAACCACAAGAAGTGATCCAGCCGCGCAGTGGCGTTTTCCGGTTTCGTTCCCGGTTACAGTGGCGGGGGCCGCGCCGGATTCTCACCGGCTTCCCTTTCGCGGACCCGAGCCTTGCCGGCTCAGGTCACCGCACCGTCGGGTCTGTCAAAAAGTCTCCCACGGCGGGAGACGCGAAATCCGCGATTCCGATCCTACTGCGGCGGGCCGCCGTAGGTGGTGCCGATCAGGCCCGCGGGGATGCCCTGCGTCTGATTCGGCTCGACGAACTGCTGGACGCTGTAGTTGTCCTGAGCCTGCCGCCGCTGGATCTCCTGCTGCTGTTGCTGCTGGATGTTCCGCAGCATCTGGAGCTGCGCGTCCTGGGTGGCGTTGCCCTGCTGCCCCGCGGGGGCGTCGATCAGGCCTGCCGCCAGGAGGGCCTCCGGGCTCAGATCGCCGGCCGTCAGGCCCAGCTCGTAGGTGTTGTCGTCGATCCGGATCCCGAACCCCTTGTCCTGGCTCTCCGTGCGCACTTCCTGAATGTCGGCCTTGGGGATCCCGATCCAGTTGCCGACCTCGGTCAGCAGCAGGACCATGCTGGAGTCCCAACTCGCCTCCTCGGGCTGATAGGCCGTGTCCACGACCGTGCCGTTGGTGAGGGTGACATGGTGGACCTCGGCCCCCGCCGGCACGGCGAGGAGAGCGAGGAGAGCAAGAACGAGCAACGACGGCCAGACGCGAGCGATGGACCTGCGCATCAGACACCTCCTGCGGCTTCGAGCCCGCATGGATAACGTGCCTCAGTCTACCACGGACGGATGCTAGGATCGAGACTCATGCATGAAAGACCTTGGAGCCTTCAATGAACAGATGGCTGCGCGCGTTCCCGCTGATCCTGGTTCCCCTTGTCCTGATTCCACGAGCTCTGGCCGCCGCCGCCGCTCAGGCCGACCCCGCCGCGCCGTCCGAGGCGAGCTCCGCGCTGCACGGCCTCTTCCGGAGAGAGTGGCAGTTCCGCCTCCGCGAAGACCCGCTCTTCGCGACCTCGGTCGGAGTCCACGGCTACGACGACCGCCTGCCGTCCGAGGTCCTGGCCGACCAGGCCCGGCGCGCCGAGGCGAACCGCGGCTTCCTGAAGGACCTCGAAGGGATCGACCGCACCCGCCTGAGCGAGGAGGACCGGATCAACGCGCAGATGTTCGAGAGCCAGCTCCGCGACCGGCTCGAGCGCCTTCGAATTCGGCGCGTACCTGATGCCCTTCAACGCCGACTCGGGGTTCCATTCCGACCTCGCCCGCCTGTCCGACCAGGTGCCCCTGGCCACCGTACGGGACTATGAAAACTATCTCGCCCGGCTGCGTGCCATACCCCGCTACTTCGACGACCATCTCGCCCTGCTGCGGGAGGCGATCGCGCGCGGCATGACCATCCCGCGCGTCACCCTGGCCGGCATCGAGGTCACGATGCAGACCCACATCGTGGACGACCCGGCGAAGAGCGTCTTCTGGGCCCCCTTCGAATCGTTCCCGACCACGGTGCCGGAGGCGCAGCGGGAGCGCCTGCGAGCCGCAGGCCGGCAGGCGATCCGCGACAACGTGGTGCCGGCCTACGCCAAGCTCCTCGACTTCATGACCCGCGAGTACATCCCCAAGGCGCGCACCACCCTCGGCGCCTCGGAGCTGCCGCGGGGCCGGGACTACTACACCTTCCTGGTCCGGCGCTACACCACCCTCGACCTCACCCCCGACCAGGTCCACGAGACCGGCCTCCGGGAGGTCGAGCGCATCCGCAAGGAGATGGACGAGGCGATCCGGCAGGCGGGGTTCCAGGGCGACTTCGCAGCCTTCCTTAAGTATCTGCGGACCGACCCGCGGTTCTATGCCAAGACCCCCGAAGAGCTGCTGGAGAAGGCCTCCCGGATCGCCAAGCGGATGGACGCCAAGCTGCCTTCGCTGTTCAAGACCCTGCCGCGCCTGCCCTACGGCGTGGCGCCGGTCCCCGCGGACATCGCGCCGAAATACACCAGCGGCCGTTACGTGGAAGCCCCCTATGGCAGCACCGAGCCCGGCTGGTACTGGGTCAACACCTACGCCCTGGAGAGCCGGCCGCTCTACAACCTGGAAGCCCTGACCCTGCACGAGGCCGTGCCGGGCCACCACCTGCAGAACGCGCTGTCGCGGGAGCAGGAGGACCTGCCGGACTTCCGGCGCTTCACCTACATCTCGACCTTCGGCGAAGGCTGGGGCCTCTACTCCGAAAGGCTGGGCCTGGAGGCCGGCTTCTACACCGACCCCTACAGCAACTTTGGCCGCCTGACCTACGAGATGTGGCGGGCCTGCCGCCTGGTGGTGGACACCGGCCTCCACTGGAAGGGCTGGACGAGGGACCAGGCGATCGAATACCTGGCCACACGCACCGCCCTGCCGCTCCACGAGGTGCAGACCGAGACCGACCGCTACATCTCCTGGCCGGGCCAGGCCCTGGCCTACAAGACCGGAGAGCTGAAGATCCGCGAGCTGCGAGCCCGCGCCGAAAAAGAGCTGGGAGAGAAGTTCGACCTCCGCGAGTTCCACGACGCCGTCCTGCTCAACGGCTCCGTGCCGCTGCCGGTGCTGGAAGGGGCGGTTGAGCGGTATATCGAAAAGGCCAAGGCGGGGGTAGCGGCGGGCTCGTAGTATCCTATGGGCATGACTCTCAAGGCCCGCGTTCACAACGGCCGGTTCGTCTTGGACGAGCCAACGGTGCTTCCTGAAGGAACTGAGGTGGATCTCCTGCCCCTCGATCCGGGCGACTGGCTCGACACCGAGGACCGCGCCGCCCTTCATCGAGCACTGGCCGCTTCTCAGGCAGA
>CAWJGT010000010.1:0-40359 GCA_963842525.1 uncultured Holophagales bacterium | reverse complement strand
CGAGGAAGAGGGCAAGGACGAGACCTGAAAGCCGCACTTTCATGAGGGCCTCCTGAACGCCATGGAGGAGAAAAAGATAGTGACTTCTCTATGCTTTAACCTACAGCGTTCGCCTTCACCTGTCAAGGTTTGCCGCGCCCGGTCTCAAGCGGAGCTTGAGGTTTGAGGCGCCTCAGGGCAGCTTGGCGCGCCGCTCTTCGGCGGCGACGGCGACGGCGGTGCCCGGGAAGCGGCGGGCCACCTCGCGATAGGTGACGCGCGCGCCCTCGATGTCGCCCGTCGCCTCCAGGCACTGGCCGGCCTTCAGGAGGGCGTCCGGGACCTTGTTCCCCTGCGGGAAGCGCTCCACCACTTCGCGGAATGCGGCCAGGGCGCCGCGCATGTCGTTCCGGGAGTAGCGGCACTCGCCGATCCAGTACTGCGCGTTGTCGGCCAGCTCGTTCTCGGCGTTGGTCTGGAGGAAGCGCTGGAAGCTGCTCTCGGCGTCGAGGAAACGGCCCTGGTGGTAGAGGGTGTAGCCGCGGTCGTAGAGCGCCTGGGCGGTGAGGTCGCCGGGCTCGGGCGCCGGCGCGGTCTGGGCCGGCGGAGGCTGGACCGGCGGCGCGCTCTGCCGCGGCTGCTGGGGTGACTGGGGAGCGGGCTCCGGCACGTCGATGTCAACCTCTTCGATCACCACCTCCTCCATCCCGCCGGAGGCGTCCACCGCCGGCGCCGAGCGCGGCGGCGGCGCGGTCGTGCGCGGCACGGTCGTCTGTCCGCGGTCGGCGCTGGCCGGCGGAGGAGAGGCCGGCCGGGACGGCGTCCCGATGGGAGGCGTCGCCTGGGCGACGCGGGGCTCGGTAGTGGTAGAGGGGGTGGGTGCCGGACGCATCTGGACCGGGCGCGACGGGGCCGCGGCGGCGGACCCCGGCCGGGCGCCGCCCGGCCGGGTCTCCAGCTCCGCCACGCGCTGGCGCAGCCGGGTCAGCTCCACGTCGTCCATGGCCGCCCGTCGCTGCAGCTCGACGACCCGCGCCCGGAGCTGGCGGACCTCCTCCTCCAGGGCCGAGGTGTCCTGCCGCAGCGGCATGCTGGAGCAGCCCGCCGCCAGGGCGAGCAGAGGCAGAGCGAGCAGGAGGGATACGGTTTGCTTCATCGTCCAGCTCCTCCCGAAGGCTTGGTCTGGGGGATCTCGGCGACCCAATGACTGTTCGGGTATTCGGTGCGGAGGCGGTCGAAGGCCTTCTGGGCCTCTTCCGGTTTCTGGCTCTGCTGGTAGGCGATGCCCAGGTGGTAGAGGACCTTCTCCTTGTCGGGATAGTCCGGATAGGCCTGGAGCAGGTAATCGAACCGCTCGGCGGCGCACCGGGATGCCGTAGCGCAGATAGAAGCGTCCGACCATGAACTCGTGCTCCGCCAGGTTGGCCTTGACGAGCTTGATCTGCTCCTGGGCCTGGGCGGCGTACTCGCTCGTGGGATAGAGGCGGATCAGCTCCTCGTACGCCTCCATCGCCTTACGGGTGACCGTCTGGTCGCGGTCGGGCTTCTCCATCCGTTTGGCCAGGCTGTTGGCGATCTGGAACTGCACGTAGGCCGCCTGTCCGCTGGTCGGGAACCGGTTCAGGAAGTCGCGGTACTTGGCCTCGGCCTGGACAAAGTTGCCCGAGCCGCCCTCCAGATAGTAGGTGTCGGCGGCGAGGAGGAGCCCTTCGCGGCCGACGCCCGAGTTGGGCTCGACCTCGAAGGCGTGGGTGAAGTAGGGGCGGGCGCGGGCGTACTTCTCGCGCGCCAGCAGCTCCTTGCCCTCGGCGAGCGACTCCTCGGCCGCGAGCCGGAGAATCGGGTCCGACTCCAGCTGCTCTTGCAGGCGGCGGTCAGCACCAGGAGGAGCAATGCCAGCAGCGGAAACATTCGTCTCATAGGTTCTCCGAGCCGGCGAGAGTGCGCAGCTTCGACATGGTCGCAACAGGATCGTCGGCGGCGAAGATTCCCGATCCCACGATACAGACCTCCACCCCGGCCGCCACCACATCGCCAATGTTACCGCGATCGATGCCGCCGTCCATGGCGATCTCGACCGCCGTCCCGCTTTCGCGGATCAGCTCGCGCAGCCGCCGCGCCTTGTCCAGGGCGCGCGGCAGGAACGCCTGGCCGGCAAAACCGGGGTTGACCGACATCAGGAGCACGTAGTCCATCCGCGGCAGGGCATCGACGAGCAGCTCCACCGGCGTCGCGGGATTGACGGCCACGCCGGCCAGCGCCCCCTTCTCGCGGATGCGGGCGAGCAGGCGGTCGAGGTGCGGCGCAGCCTCCCAGTGCACGGCCACCCGCGCCGCCCCGGCCGCGATGTACTCGTCCAGCAGGCGGTCGGGGTTGGAGACCATCAGGTGGACGTCGATCGGCAGGCGGGTGCGCCGGTGGAGCGCGGCGAGCACCGGGATCCCGAAGGTCAGGTTGGGGACGAAGTGCCCGTCCATCACATCGTAGTGGATCATCTCGGCCCCGCCGGCTTCGCAGACCCGCACCGCCCCGGCCAGATCGGCGAGGTCGGCGGCGAGGATGGACGGCGCGAGCTGCATCAACGCGTCCCCCCAGGAGCCGGTGGGGCGGCCGGGGGGACTGCCGGCGGGGGTGCGGGGAACGGAGCCGTGTCCGGCATGTTGTCCGCCGTGGCCACCACCAGCGAGAGGGCCTCCTCCCGCGTCACGGGATGGCCGGGCAACGGGTACTGCCGGAGGATGGTGCCGGCGGCGACCCCTTCATAGCGCTCGAACCGGACGCTGCCGAAGTGGAAGCCCCGGCGCTCGAAGAACGGCCGCACCTGGTCGTAATTGCGATAGATGAGGTCGGGCATGATGTAGCGGTCGCGCGGCACCGCCATGACCAGCAGCATGTCGACCGGCGTCGAGGGGGCGACGGAGGCGCCCGGATCGGGGTCCTGCTGGAGGACCACCCCCATCTCCTGGCCGCGGGCGAACGCGCCGAGGATCCGCCCCAGGGCGAGGCCGTTGCCGGAGAGGGCGGCCTGGGCCGCGGGCAGCGGCTTGCCGGACAGATCGGGGACCTCGACCCGCTGGGGTCCGAGCGAGAGGATCAGGTTGACGCCGCTGCCGCGCTTGACCAGGGTGCGCGGATCCGGCGTCTGCTGGACGACGCGGCCCGCCGGCACGGTGTCGTCATAGCGCCCCGGCTCCTGCACCCGCCGCAGCTCGAGCCCCTGGTCGGCGAGCCGGTTGGCCGCGTCCTCCCGCGACAGCCCCTTGAGAGCCGGCACGGTGGTGACGCCGCTGCGCACGAAGAGGCTGAAGGAGGTGTAGGCCGCGAGCCCGAAGACGAGGACGAGCACGAAGGCATAGGCCACGTAGGCCAGCCCCCGGAGGAGCCGCGCAAGCATGGTCCGCAGTCTAGCAGACCCTCACCCCCGGGCTGACCCGGCTCTCCCTCAGCAGGTCCGATGTCTGCGACCACAGAGTAAAACCTCGCCGGGCAGCGCCCGTATAAGAGCCACATCCATGCCCGTCATGACCATCGCTCGATTCCCCTTTCCCACCCTTTCTCTCTCCCTGGCACTCCTCGCTGCCGGACCCGCTGCAGCCCTCGACTGGCCGCAGTTCCGGGGCGTGAACCGGGACGGCGTCTCGGCCGAGACGGACCTGCCTCGAAGCTGGCCGGCGAAGGGGCCGCAGGTCGTGTGGAAGCGGGCGATCGGGGAAGGATACTCCGGGATCAGCGTCGTCGGAGACCGGCTCTACACCATGGACTCGGACGGCACGGCCGAGTACGTCCTGGCTCTGGAAGCGGGCAGTGGCAAGGAGGTCTGGCGCGTTCCGGCCGGCCCCAAGCTGATCGACAACATGGGCAACGGCCCGCGGACGACGCCTACCCTGGACGGCGGCACGGTCTACGCCATGGGCTCCCACGGCCGGCTTCTCGCCCTGAAGGCAGCCGATGGGGCGAAGATCTGGGAGGTGGATCTGCCCCAGGCGCTCGGCGCCAAGCGGCCCACCTGGGGATACTCGGGCTCCCCATTGATCGACGGCGACCTGCTCATCCTGGAGGTCGGAGGGAAGGAGGGCCGGGGGGTGGTCGCCTTCGAGAAAGCCACTGGGAAGGTCCGCTGGGGGGCCCTGGACGGCGATGCGGCCTACTCCTCGCCGGTCCTGATGACGATCGGTGGCATCAAACAGTACGTAGTGACCCGCCGGGCCGGCTCGCAAACGGTCGCGCTCCGGTCCGACGGCACGGTCCTCTGGACCCACCCGGGGCCGTTCACGGTCATCGCCAGCGCCCTCTTCATCCCGCCGGACAAGGTCTACGTCTCGGGTGGGGACGACGCCGGGGCGGTCCTCCTGCGGATCAAGACCGAAGGCGGCAAGGCGGTCGAGGAGCTGTGGAAGACCCGCACGATGAAGAACCACTTCAACAATGCGGTCCTCGTGGGGTCCCACCTCTATGGTTTCGACAACGCCACCTTCAAGTGCCTCTCGGTCGCCACGGGCGAGCAGACCTGGGCTTTTCGGGGCCTGGGCAAGGGCTCGCTCCTGGCCGCGGACGGGAACCTGCTGATCGTCCTTGCGGATCAGGGGACCCTCCTCCTGGTCGAGGCCACTCCCGACGCCTACACGGACTCGCACGATTCCAGGCCATGGAGGGCAAGGCGTGGACCGCACCGACCCTCGCCAACGGCCGGCTCTACCTGCGGGACCAGGACGAGATCGTTGCCCTGGAGATCAGGGTGTCAGGCGCCAGGGCAGCTTCTGCGTCTGCCGGGATTGGAACGGGGGGAACGCGGCCTGCCCCCGCCCCGAAAGGAGGTACAGCCGGCACGAGCCCCTCCCCTGCAACCCCCACCCTCACCCTCGAGGAGATCGTGGCCCGCTACGAAGCGGCCAGGGGTAGCCGGGAACGCTGGCGGGCTCTGCGGTCCATCGAGATGGAGGGCACGTTCACCAGCTTCAGCGAGGAAGCCCCGTTCACCCTTCGCCGCAAGCGTCCGAACCTCTACCGGTTCGACTCCAGGATGCAACGGAAGGAGATGACCCTCGCTCAGGATGCCCGGGGGCCCTGGTGGCTCTATCCCCACTATGGGGTCAACAGCCCGGCAAAGATGGAGCAGCCTCCTGTGGTCGTCATGACCGCCCGCGATGCGGAGATCGAGCCGGCCCTCGTCGGCTATCAGGAAAAGGGCCACAAGGTCGTCCTGGCCGGCCGGGGAAACGTGAACGGTCAGGAGACCCTCCGCCTCGAGCTCACCCGCTCCAACGGCTGGGTGGAAACCTGGTACCTCGATCCCCGGACTTACCTGGAGGTCGCGGTCGACTCGAAGGTCTTCGACTACGCCCAGCTTCCCCAGGAGATGCAGGAGAGGGCCTGGTTCTCCGACTTCCGAACCGTCGACGGCCTGGTCATCCCCCACCGGATCGAGAAGGAGTACGGCGCCCGGCACACCGTAACGAGGGTCGAGAGGATCCGCGTGAACCCTGAGGTGGAAGAAGGGGTGTTCGCGATGCCTGCCACGTCATCGGGTACAGCATCCAGTACACCACCACCCCAGGGGTGAGGGTCTACAATCCGCACCCTATGGCATCGACCTTCCCTCCCCTCGGCGCGCACGTCTCGGTGGCCGGCGGCCTGCCGACCGCGATCGAGCGGGCCGAGGAGCTCGGCTGCACGGCGATCCAGATCTTCGTCAAGAACGCCAACCAGTGGCGGGGCAAGGAGCTGGCGGACCCTGAATGCGAGAGCTTCCGCTGCGCCCATGCGGAGAGCCGCGTCGGCCCTCTCGTCGCGCATGCGAGCTATCTGATCAACCTGGCCGCCACCGATCCGGAGATCCTGGAAAAATCGCGCGAGGCGCTGGCCGACGAGCTCCAGCGCTGCGCCCGGGTGGGCGTCGAAGGCCTGGTCCTCCATCCGGGCGCTCACCTGGGGGCCGGCGAGGAGACGGGCATCGCGCGGGTCGCGGAGTCGCTCGACCGCATCCTCGCCGCGGTGCCGGAGGTCCCGACCCGGGTCCTCCTGGAGAACACCGCCGGCCAGGGGACCTGCCTGGGGCACCGGCTGGAGCACCTGGCAGCGATCCGCGCCCGGCTGGCGGCGCCGCAGCGGGTGGGCATCTGTCTCGACACCTGCCACACCTTCGCCGCCGGCTACGCCATCCACGAGCCGGCCGGTTACGAGGACTTCTGGGCCGCGGTCCAGGAGCTCCTGGGCCTGGAGGTCGTCGGCTGCCTGCACCTGAACGATTCCGTGCGTCCCTTCGCCTCGCGCCGCGACCGCCACGCCCACATCGGCGAAGGGGAGATGGGTCTCGACGCCTTCGCGAGGCTCCTCCACGATCCACGTCTGGCGGCGATCCCGATGGTCCTGGAAACCGAGCCGGGGGACGAGATGGAAGGGCACCGCCGGGACCTGGAGACGCTGCGGGCCCTCACCCGCCCACGCCCTCGCCGGAAGCGGGGGAAGAAGGCGGATTAGGAGCCCGGCGGGCCACCTGGACCGCCAGCTCGGCCAGCTCCTGAGCCCGTTCCGGCCGGGCGATGCTCTCCCGGTAGAGCCGTTCGGCGAGCGCCCAGGTCTGGAACTCGGGACAGGTCTCGATCAGGAACTGCGCCTCTTCGGAGGTGCAGGGCTCGAGCCGCTCCCACGCATCCACCGCATGGCGGGAAGAATCCTGATCCGACGCCTCCAGCGTCGCGAGGAAGGCGGCGGCAGCGGCGCGAACGGTCCCTGCCGCGGCATCGCCGAGCTCGGCTGTCGGCTTCTCCAGGTCTGCGAAGAAAGCATCCGCGTCCAGGGCTGACGCGGCGCGAGCTACCCCCATCGCGGGGAGGAAGCACGCATCCACGAGCGACATCGGGATGTCCACGGCAGCGGCGATCCGCTCCAGCGTTTTCCGGCGGGGCATCGTCTGGCCGCCCTCGTAGCGGCAGATCGAGCTGGCGTCCAGGCCGGCCGCCTCGGCGAGGTCGGTCTGCGTCCAGTCGCGGAGGCCGCGCAGAAACCGGACCAGCAGTGCCACATCGGCCGGATCTTCCATATCATCCCTCTCGTGCACACATCCAGAATGCAGTTCGGTTGGTTTTTTCTAATTCCGGCACCTTATTCTCAGAGGCGCCCACCGGGCCATAGTGGCCCGGGAGGTACCTCTTTGTAAGGAGGGTCCCCATGTACCGTCCCGCTTCCCGCTCACTTGCCGTCCTGATTCTGAGTCTATTCCTCGCGATGCCGCTGTGCGCCGCGGCACTACCCGGCTTCGAGCCTGGCCGCGCCGCGCCTACACCTCTCGTCTCCCAACTCTGGGAGTGGCTCACCGGCGTGTTGCGGTCGGAGGTCGGATGCTCGATCGACCCCAATGGCCTGTGCATTTTGATCTCCGGGGAATCTGTTGCTCCGGCCGAAAGGGCGGATGAAGCCATTCCAAAAGATGGACGACGTCGGTAGAGAGCAGGCTCGCACAGGGGCGGGTTTCGAAGCGGCGAGGGAAGAGAAACCCGCCCCGTTCGCAAGACCGGAGCATGCCCTCAGGGCTCGAATCGAAGCTCCGGGTCGAGGCGGGCTCGATTCAGATACTGGAAGAGCCGCCGGGCCAGCTCCACCGTGACCGTCTCCCTTTCGGCTGCGTTACAGAAGAGCCGGAGAGCGGCCAAGGCCTCACGGTGAATACCTTGTCTGCGGAAGATCCACAGCATGTCCCCAGCCAATGTCTTGACTTCGCAAAGGCAACCCTGCTCGCGGTAGAGCACAGCCAGCTCCAGACTGGCGAGCGCGAAGTCGTAGTCCATCTCCCGCGCCCGGAACTCCCGCCGTACCTGCTCGAAGCAGGAAACCGCCTCCTTCGGCTCGCCCATACCAGCCGCCACTCGTCCCTGTAGCCAGACCACCCGGACGAGGTCCAACTCCTTTTGGAGGACAACCGCCAGTTTCCGGACCTCGTCGAGCATGGGCCTTGCCTCTTCGGTTTTTCCCAGAAGGCAAAGGTTCGTAGCCAGGTTGAACCGGAGCGCGAAACGCAGCCGCGGATCGAGTTGACCGTTCACCAGAGGGGATGCATCCTGCAGGGCCTCGATAGCGGCCTCGGACTCCCCCATGTGCTCCAGAGTGACAGCCTTGATCAGCAAGATGCGGCCCGCGGTCTCTTGAGGGCTGGCCGTACGAGCACGATCAAGCAGGTCCAGGGCTTCAGCAAATCGGCGCTGGTCCCGTCGCAGGGATGCCTTCAGGTCCAGCAGGCGCCACTCCGGCAACAACCCTGGATCTGCCGTAGCTCCGGCTTCCCAGAACTCCCCGGCACGTGCGAAAGCCTCCTCGGCTCCCAGCATGTCATTGCCGACCCTCAACGCATTGGCGAGGAAACACAGGCAGTACCCTTCCAGCCGCCAGCGCCAGAGCTCGTCTCCCGGCGCCACCTGGGCCAACCGCACAGCGAGGCTCAGCCAACTCCCGTGCCCGGTCGGACCGGTCCGATGCCGCTTCCTCGCTCTCATGGCAGAGCAGAACCGCGAAGGCCCACGTCTGGTGCTCCCGGGACTTTTCGACCAGCAGCCGGCGCTGCTTCGGCGTGAGAGTCCGAAACACCTCCCAGAGACGCGCGGCATGGCGGCGGGCCCTGTGCGCCCGGTGGGCACGCACCTGCTTCAGGAGGTGGAATTCGGCAAGGCTCACGACGGCGCGGCCGGCGCGTGCCGCGATGCGGCGCATCTCCAAATGCTCCTCGGGGGTGGGGTCCACGGGCGAGCACGGCGCCAGGGCCGGCGGCTCGGCGGCCTCCAGCGCGAAGAGAATGCCGTCGACGTCCTCCGGGCCGAAGCCCATCGCGGCGGCCAACGCCTCGAGCGTCTCCCGGTCCGGACCGCGCCGGGCCTCGTAATAGGAGATCATCTTGTCGGAGACCCCGGAGGCCTCGGACAACTGCTCCGCCGTCCAACCCCTGAGTCGGCGGAGCGAGGACAGCACGACACTTGGCAGCGCTGGCTTCTTCCGGGGCATTTGAGGGTCTCCGGGTTCGGTCCTCTCCTCAAAATACCAAGTTGCCGCAGAGCCCTTTTTTGTGACACGGAGAGGCAATCGTCCTCGCGGACTGCTCCCCCATTGGCCGACTCCATTCGAAAAATCCTGATCCAGCTCCAGCCCCTCTGGCAAGTACGATCTTCCTGGCGCGGACCGCCCGCGACCCGCGTAGCCTTTCCTGGATGCTGGAAAGAGCCGCCTGGGACGAGCAGCTCCGCGCGATGGCCGAAGAGCTGACCGCGCTCCGCGACCGCATGCGGCGGTTCCGCGACGACCTGCCCGTCTCCGCCCAGGAGACAGGGCGCGCCGACATCCGCGAGCCCGACGAGATCACCCGCGTGCGGTCCACCCTCGAGTGCCTCCTCGCAGACCATCTGGATCCGGCCCTCACCGACCTCCTCGGCCTCACCCGGTTCCTGACCCGCCGGCGCCGCGCCCGTTGAGTGCGCTCCACGTCGCCCGGTCGATGCCGTAGACCAGGGCCTCGCCGCCGAGGAAATCGTCGATCTTTCGTTCGTAGCGCTCGCCAAGGCGTTCGGCCACGCGGATGGAGGGCAGGTTGCCGGGACGGATCAGGCTGATGACGTGGTCCCGGCCCATGACGGTGAAGGCGTGGTCGAGCGCGGCGCGGGCGCCTTCGGTGGCGTAGCCGCGACCCCAGGAATCGCGGCGGAAGGTCCAGCCGATCTCGAAGTCGGGCCAGCCAGCGGGATGGAGGAAGCCGGTTCGGCCGATCATGCGACCGCTCGCCTTCTCTTCGACGGCCCAATGGCCGTAACCCTTGAGCTGCCAATGACCGACCAGAAAGGCCATGTGCCGCCACGCTTCGAAACGGCCCAGCGGCCTGCCCTCCCCGAGGTAGCGCATCACCTCGGGATCGGCGCACATCGCGGCGAAGTCCTCGAAGTCGTCCTCTCGCCACATGCGGAGGAGGAGGCGTTCTGTCTCGAGCGTCAACCCATCAGTCGGCATCCGGCAGCTCCTCATCGGCCGCGTGGGCCGGCTCCGGGCCAGGGCCCGGGCGTCTCGTCGGGTAAGTCCCGCACGAAGGTCTCTTCCTTGTAGATCCGGAAACCCCGCGCCTGGTAGGCGGGCAAGGCGACCGGCGAGTCGAGCGAGCAGGTGTTGAGCACGACGCGCGAGGCTCCGGCCCGCCAGGCGTGATCCACCGCCGCCGTCAGCAGGGCGCCGCCGAGGCCCCGCCCGATGAACTGCGGCAGCAGGCCGAAGCACTGGATCTCGATCTCACGCCCGTGATGCTCCAGCTCGAAATAGCCGGCCGCATTGCCGGCGCTCCAGCCCACCCAGGTCTCGAGCGCCGGCCGGTCGAGGTACGCAAGCCACTGCTCCCAGGTCCACTCCAGGCGGTCGACCCAGAACCAGCCGCCCCCCACGGCCGTGTAGAAGAACCGGTTGAGCGCCGGGCAGGGGACGAGGGCCCGCTCCACCCGCAGCGCCTCGCCGGGGTTTGCCGCGGGACGGAGGTCGTCCGGCGAGGTCATCTCCAGATGCCAGCGCGTGATCTCCCGTTTCACATTACGCTCCGGGCCGCAGGGCCTTCCGGAGCAGCGCGATCTGGCCGCTGTGGTAGGCCTCGTGCTGGATGAGGCCGTGGATCATGGTCCGGAGGGTGGTGCCCGGGTTGGAGAGGCCCCCTCCCGGCCGGTCCAGATCCTGCTCGGCGAGGCCGGCAAGCGTCCCGAGGAGCTGATCGAGCGACGAGCCGAGACGCTCGAGGTCGCTCTGCCAGGCGGCCTCGGTGACCTCGCGGACCGCCGGCCAGTCCCCCTCCTCCGGAAGGCCCGGCTTCCCGCCCTGGAGACGATGGCGGACCTCGCCGTGCCAGGCGGCCATGTGGAGGACGATCTCCCAGATGCTGTGCCCTGCCTGGACCGGACGGGCCGCCGCCTCGGCGGCCGAGAGGCCCTCCAGCAGATCGGTCGTGGCAGGCCCATGCCAGGGATCGTCGGAATACCCCTTGCGGAGCTGTTCGTGCAGGAACCGGATGTCGCTCATGAATGCTCTCCTCCCCGAAAGGAACAATTGTAGACGGTTCGCGGGGGCTTACTGCGACGGCGCCTTGCCTGCTTCGCGAACCGCTCCGCATAGCCGCTCTGGGCCAGGAACGCGTCGAAGTCCCGTGAGTTCTCCCGCCCCAGTGTCACCCCCTCCCGCCCCTCCGGCCGCCGCAGCTCTTGGCAATGCGCTAGGATTTGCCGGTCGGGGGCCGGTTCCCGGCGCTACTGAGGAGACATCATGAAAAACGCAACACGGCTGGCAGCTCTCATTGGAATCATCGTCATGTCCTGGTTCGCGACGGCAAGACCTGCTTACGCCTATCTGCAGGACTGCTCGGCCAAGGATGGGTCCGCCTGTACGAATGGGGGGGCTACCAGCAAGTGCATTATTGCTGATGAATCAAGTCAATGCTATTACATATATCCGTGTTACTGCGATAATTACTATAGTGGCACCACTTTGCAGTGGCGATGTGGGACGACTTGGATCTACGAAGGCTGTTCCTAACATGACCAACACTGAGTTAGGACACGACCCGCCGCAGGTCCGCTGAGCCGCGCCGCAGGGCAAGCCCACTATCCGGTGGGTCCGGTGCAGGCAGAGCAGCCGAGGCACGCGAGGGTGGTCACACCAGCCCGCGGGCAGGAAGATCGCGTCCACCGGGATCCGCAGGCCCGCCAGGATCGCCGAGCCGACTGTCTCACCTGCCCCGGCCCGATGCAGGATGACGTAGTCCCGCATTGAGATGAACGCTCCCCACCCTCGCGCATCGGGGCTCACGCCCCTCGCCCCTGCCATCGCCCCTTCGGGGCTAGGGACAAAATGGGCCGCTGTCCTGGGGTTGAAAACCCCAGGCTTTACACCTATGCCCCTTCGGGGCTCCTCACCACAGCCTCGATTCACACAGAGCCGGCAAGATGTGCACTGGGATGGAGTTAGACCCCGCGCATGACATGTTGGCTCTATCCAGCAGCGTGACCTCATCCACGAACAGGGGACCGATCAAGGTTCTCACCTCCGTGGCCCTCCCCTGCTGAGAGCATTGGAAAATACGGATCAGATCCGGAGCCGCCTGGGCACGCCGGTGCATGGCTGCAATCAGCGTCGGGGAGTGAGTGGTCACGACAACCTGGCTCCGGCCCTGCTGGGCCATCGAAGCCAGGAGATCGGCAATCACATCGATCCGCCGGGGGTGGACCCCGGTCTCGGGCTCCTCGAAGGCGATAAGCTCGCCGGGCCAGGGATTCCCCGCCAGGCAACACAGCGCAAGGACCCGGAGGGTTCCTTCCGAGACGACGCGGGAGGAGTACGGCGTACCATCCTGATGGATCACGATATCGAGAGTGCCGCGCCGGGGATCGAGATCGACATCCAGGCGCTCCACGGTCGGAATGGCTGCTTTCAGAGCGCGACCGATCGCAACGAAGTATTTCCGATGAGCCTCACTCTCCTTGAGCCGGTACAGGAAAGGCGCTATCCACTCACCGCGCGGGCCGATGTCTTTCACCTCACGAGGAGGCTGCGGCTCGCGCATCTCGATGCGAGGATCGAGATAGTAGGTCTGCCAAGCGGAAAGCTCACTGCGCAGCCGGTCGAAATCAGGGTAGCGATGCTCACCGGTGAACTGGCGGTTCGAGACCAGGGTGTGGTTGAGCCCGAGCGGCTCGTGCCGTGGGGCGCCCGATTCGCCAAGCAGGGCCTCCAAGAGGTTGCTCTTCCCCGCCGCGTTGGGCCCCATCAGGACCACGAGCGGCGCCAGCTCGATATCGACATCGAGGAGGGACTTGAAGCCTTGGACTCGGAACCGGCTCAGCACGATCGTCTACGCTCCGCGAACCACGGAATGAAGCCAGCACGCTACCACAGGCAGCTCGGCGGCCGGTAAGCCGGTACAGGGAGTTTGTAAGAGAGATGTAAGAGCGGTCCGGGAGGCGCAACCCCTGGCGAGCGAGGGGGTAGACTCCACGCATGGCGCGTTGGTTCGATCCGCAGCGGATGGCTCCTCTTGCCACCGTGCTGCTCGCGGTCCTCCTGGTCGTCCTCGGAGTGCTCCAGTACCGCTGGATCGCCGAGGTCAGCGTGGCCGAGCGGCAGCGGATGCGGGAGGGTCTGGAGGCCGCGGCCGAACGGCTTGCCGTCGAAGTGCATCACGAGGTGGGGCGCGTCTATCTCTCGTTCCAGCCGGGGATGGACCGGGACGGCGACCGCCGGGCCCGGCTGGTCCAGCAGCTCCGGACCTGGCGCGCCACGGCTCCCTTCCCGGAGCTGGTCCATGACGTCTTCGTGACGACACGGCGCGACGACGGGTCGGTGGAGCTGGAGCGGCTCGATGCGGATACGGGCCGGTTCGTGCCCGTGAGCTGGCCGGCGGATCTGGCGCCGCTGCGCACCCGCCTGGCGCGCGGCAGAGCGCCGGAGAAGCCGGCCGTGAATGCGGAGGAGCGCGCGGCACCGGTCCTGGTCCTCCCCCTGAATTGGCCCCGCCGCGGCGATCGACCGGAGAGGCCGCAGGGAGAGCCGAACACGATCGTCCTCCGCCTCGATCGCAGGTTCCTCGCCGAGGAGCTGATCCCCGAGCTCGTCACGTCCTGGTTCGGCCGCTCTTCCAGCCCCGATCTCCTGGTTGCGGTGATTGCGCCAGACGGTCCGGTCTACCTCTCCGATCCGTCGCTGCCCGCCTCCCGCTATCTGCCCGGCGACGTCTCCGTGCCCCTCCTCGGCCTGCGGATCCCGGAGGAGGCCGCCCCGCAACGCCGCCGGTCCCGGTCGTCCGCCGCTGCCGAGGAGGCGCGCTCGGCCGCCCGGTTTTCCTGGCTCCGGTACCGCCACCACCGGATCGGGCCGCCGTTCCTGACCGAGGGCGGCCTCTGGCGCGTCGTGGTCACCCACAGCGCCGGCTCGTTGGAGGCGGCGGTCGGCCGGGCGCGGCACCACAATCTGGCGGTGAGCGCGGCGGTGCTGGCCCTGCTGGCGGCGAGCCTGGCTGTGATGGCGATGGCTGGGCAGCGGGCCCGCCGCCTGGCCCGCCAGCAGATGGAGCTCGTGGCCGGGGTCACCCACGAGCTCAACACGCCGCTCGCCGCCATCCGCTCGGCGGCCCAGAACCTGGCCGACGGCATCGTGGCCGATCCCGCAAAGGCGCGGCGCTACGGCACACTCATCGAGCGCGAAGGAAGCCGCCTCTCGTCGCTGGTGGCCAAGGCCCTGGAGCTGGCCGGCATCCAGTCGGGGAGCAAGGTCTACCACCCCGAGCCCGTCCCGCTCGCCGAGGCCGTGGACGAGGCGCTCGCCGGCAGCCGCTGGGCCCTGGAGGAGACCGGCTTCGAGGTGGACAAGGATCTGCCGGCCGACCTCCCGCCGGCGCTGGCCGACCGCGGCGCCCTCCGCCTGGCGATCCAGAACCTGGTGGACAACGCCGTCAAGTACGCCGCGGCCGGCCGCTGGATCGGCCTGCGCGCTCGCGCCGGGTCCGGCAACCGCTGGGTGACGCTCACGGTGGAGGACCGCGGCCCGGGCATCCGGCCCGAGGACCGGCCCCATCTGTTCGAGCCCTTCTACCGCGGCCACCACGACGGCGCAACGCCCGTCCCCGGCAGTGGGCTCGGGCTGAGCCTGGTCCGCCAGGTCGTCGAAGCCCAGGGAGGCCGGGTGAGCGTCGGGCCGGGCGCCGGCGGACGGGGCAGCGCCTTCGAGCTGCGCCTACCGGCGGCCCGCGGAGAAGAGCGGGAGGAGCCCTCGTGAGCGCCGAGGTCCCGTCCCCGCGCCGAGCCGGTCGCGGCGACCTCGCCCGCCCACCGCATCCTCCTCGTCGAGGACGAGCCGAGCCTCGTCCTCACCCTCACCGACCGACTGGTGGCCGAGGGCTACCGGGTCGAGTCGGCCACCGACGGCAACTCCGCCGTCGCCCGGGCGGTGGAAGAGCCGTTCAACCTCGTCCTCCTGGATGTCATGCTGCCGGGCAAGAACGGCTTCGACGTCTGCCGCGACCTGCGCCAGCGCGGCGTGCAGGTCCCCATCCTCATGCTCACCGCGCGTACCCAGGTGGTCGACCGGGTCGTGGGGCTCAAGCTGGGGGCCGACGACTACCTGAGCAAGCCCTTCGAGACGATCGAGCTTCCTGGCCCGCATCGAGGCCCTGCTGCGCCGCGCCCGCACGCCGATCGGCCCGTCGGTGGGCACCTACGTCTTCGGCGACATCCAGGTCGACTTCCGCCGCGCCGAGGTGACCCGCGACGGCCAGCCCCTCGGCCTCTCGGCCCTCGAATACAAGCTGCTGCGCTACTTCATCGACAACCGCGGCCTCGTGATCTCCCGCGAGGAGCTCCTCGACCGCGTCTGGGGCTACGACGCGGCCGCCCAGACCCGCACCGTGGACGTCCACGTGGCCTCCCTGCGGCAGAAGATCGAGCTGAACCCTTCGCGGCCCCAGCACATCGTCACCGTGCACCGGCTCGGCTACAAGTTCATGGGATGACCTTACATCCCTTACAAAAGCCTTGCTTCAATTTGAAGACCGGAGCTGCGATGCGATCTAACCTGAGCCAGGCTCGCCGAACGGCGACCGAAGAATCTCAAAAGGAGACACCGACCATGAAACGATTCCTCCCCCTGACCTGCGCCGCCCTCCTCCTGGCCGGCGTCGCCGTCGCGCAGCCGTCTACGCGCGGGCATTTCGGCCACATGCGTGGCGCCGACGGCGCGCGCGGCGCCGAGAGGCACGAGCGGATGCTCGATCGCATGTCCGAGAAGCTCGGCCTGAGCGACAACCAGAAAGCCTCCGCGAAGGAGCTCCACGAGCAGCTCGCCAAGACGGTCGAGCCGCTGTTCGAGCAGCAGCGCGCGCTGCATGAGCAGACCCAGGCCGCCCTGGAAAACGGCTCCGACGCCGCGAAGGTCGGCGCTCTGGTGATCTCTTCCTACAAGAACCGGCAGGCCATCAAGGCCGCGCACGAAGACCTCCAGAAGGATTTCGAAGCCCTGCTGACCGCCGAGCAGCGCGAGAAGTTTCAGAGCTTCAAGGGAATGCACGAGAGGCACGACCGCCGGGGTACCCGCCACTAAACGTCCGTCGAGAAGCTCGAACGATCCCTCTCCGCATCCTCCTCTCCAGCGGGGAGGGATCGCTCCCATCCGCACCCGGCTGGCGCTCTACAGCCTTGACAAGCCCGCCACGGCGTAATACCTTTGACGTCGCCTGGTATTACCCGGAAGAGATCGCCGTGAGGACCTTATCGCTCAAAGTTGCGGACAGCCTGGACGACGAGCTCGAGGGGCTTGCCGAGCGCAAGGGCCTGACCAAGTCTGCGTTGATCCGGGAGGCGATCTCCGGCTATCTCTCGCAGAACGAGCAGCCACGCGAGGGGTCCTTCCTGGCCTTTTCCGAAGACCTCGCCGGCTGTGTTGACGGTCCCGAAGATCTCTCAACGAACAAGGAGCACCTGAGCGGCTTTGGCCGATGAGCAGGTTTCTTCTCGACACGGGGCCGCTCGTCGCATACATCAATCGCCGGGACCGGCATCACTCCTGGGCCCGAAAACAGCTCTCCCGGATCGAGCCGCCGGTCCTGAGCTGCGAGGCCGTGCTCGCCGAGGCCTGCTTCCTGTTGCAGTCCCAGCAGGGAGGACCGGAAGCTGTTCTCGGCCTGGTGCAAAGGGGGCTCATCCTTCTTCCCCTGCACTTCCAAAACGAAGCAGAGGCTATTGCCAAGCTCGTGGCGCGCTACTCCAACGTCCCCATGGATCTGGCGGATGCCTGCCTCGTCCGATTGGCCGAGCTGCACTCGGACAGCCTCGTCCTCACGCTGGACTCCGATTTCAGGATCTACCGCAAGCACGGAAGAATCGAGATCCCGGTCCGCATGCCGGCCTAGCCACGGCCGACCGACACCTTTGCGGCTCCTGCGCCTCCTGCTTGCCGCTCTCCTCAGCGCACTATGGGTCACGCCGTCCGCTCACGGCGGAGCGATGCCTCCGCAGAGAGCGTACGGCACCGGGCCCAGCGGCATCGCAGCTTCGCTGAGCCTGCCGCGCACCGCACTCGAGGTCTCACGGACCCGGGTCAACGAGGCGTTTCCTGTAGTCAATGCTTGAGGGACCCGAGTCAACGGCCCATTTCCTTTAGTCCATGCTACAGGGACCGCGGTCAATGGCCCGTTTCCTGTAGTACCTGCTTGAAGGACCCGGGTCCATGAGCCGTTTCCTGTAGTCAATGCTTGAAGGCCCCGGGTCCGCGAGCCATTTCCTTTAGTCAATGCTTGAGGGACCCGGGTCCGTGAGCCGTTTCCTGTAGTCAATGCTTGAGGAACCGCGGTCCGCGAGCCATTGACTGGAGTCAACGCTTGAAGGAGCACGGTCCCTGAGACCTGAAATGGGGACCATGTCTCTCAGAGGCGACGCAATGAGCCCCTGGCCGCAGACAATGCCGCTTCGAGTGCACCAGAGATGACGACAGAAGGTCTCCCCGCCTGCTGCTGTGCACTCGGCGGCATATCCGCCATCCGACTACGCCCTCCGGGGCCGAACAGCTACGAGGAGCGACAGCCTTCAGGGCTTCTACGCGCCGCATAAGAGCCCTTTGGCTCGTCGTTTTCTGCCCGTAACGTCTTCTCGCTCCTCAACTTGGAGAAAGATACGTCTCCGCCTTGAGAGAGTCAATGCGCACGGTGGCCGGTCGTCTAGCCGGGCCGCCTAACGAGCCCAACGTCCAGGGTCGGACTGCGCCGCGGTGCAGTTGAGCTGCGTCTTTCGGGCCGCCGGCTCAGAGGCGCGGCTTCGCGTTCCGCGCGGGTGCGGAGTTGTCTAGAAGCTCTTCGGGCTTTCCCAACTCTGCGTGCAGTTTGCGGGCCTTTTCCCGGAAAAAGGCGATCTTCTCCTGAGGTGATGAATCCTTCAGCTTCTCGTAGTGCGTTTCACGGATGTTGCGGACCATCTCAACCGCCTTGATCCGAAGTTCGGACATGAGCTAATCTCCTTCAGCTTTCGTTACTTCCCGCGGAGAGTAAATCTGTAATGGCTTATAGCCCAGCTCCAGGTTCACGGAGTTGAACAGCCGGATCTTGTCAAAATGCACGATGTGCCGAAAGTTCCAACTTACTAGCAAGTCTGCTTCGGCGACGCTGGCGAGAGCGATGTGCAGGCCGTCATCGTAGAACTTGGGGGTGAGAATGCCGCGCCGCTGGTAAGCATCCGCGAGCTCGATGACCTCTTCGGTGGTAACAGAAAATTCGTGCTCGCTACCCAGAAGGTCATTGTACTTCTGGCGAACGGCCTCTGGAGCATCTTCGATTTCGGCGGCCACCACGTCCGAGAGGAGCGGTGTGAAGGTGCCTGCTGCGAAGTCTCTCAGCAAGCCGTTCGACCACTCTGAGAACTCGGCGTCAAAACAGCCTCCGATTACGGATGTGTCGATGTAGATGCGCAGCTTCTTCATGGTTTTGGCTATTTTACCGCAGATCGGGTACGCCGAGGGGTAGGAGGTCATTGAGAGAGGGTCCCTCTCCCGGTAATCGGATGGGAGAGGGGGATGGAGGGGGACGGGCGCTGAGGGCGTCGAGCAGGAGCGCGACCTCGAGGGCTACGCCATCGAGAGCCGGAGCGCCTGGGCCGCCGTCGGCGGCGGCGAAGAATGCCTCCGACGGCGACTACCTCTTCCGGGACCAGGCCAGCTTCGGCTTCGACAACGGCCTATGGGGCCTCCTGGGCGACCTGGATCGATGCAGATGACTCCGTAGGCTTAATCGAATTCAAGACAGAGATAGTTACGGGAATGACCCGTTTCCTCCGAGGGACAGGAAGCACTGACGGCCACTCTCGTCACAAAAAGCGAAAGAGGGGCCCGGGGGTGATTTGACTCGGGCCGCCTCCACCCTTCCCACCCGCTTCATGCGCTTCTTGCCTTCCTTCTGCTTCTCGATGAGCTTGCGCTTGCGGATGATGTCGCCGCCGTAGCACTTGGCGATGACGTTCTTGGAGATCGGACGGATGGTCTCCCTCGCGATGATGCGCGAGCCTCCACCACCTATCTCCAAGGCCTACCAGCCCTGCTCCATCAGCCGCTCCCAGGCTGTAGCGACGTGACTGGGCTGAAAGAGGTGCGCCTTGCGTTGGGTCCAACCTCGGATTGCTGCCGTCGCCTCGTCCGGATTCGTAGCGGGCAGATCTTCTTTCCGGGCCACCCAATGGACTGAGGCAAGAAGCTCCAGCCCGTACGGAGTCTCGAACCCTTCGATCAGAGCGGCAACCCGGTCGAAGCGCTCCTGTGCCTCTGATTGCGCCGAGAGGACGGCTTGTGCCTCCTCGACGGCTCCAGGCAGGAGGTCGATCTCGGCGCGGGGCCGGGCGGCATCGCCCAAACCCACAATGTAGTGACCTTCGAGCTGCTGGAGTGCCTTGTCGAGGTTGTGGGCATAGGGGCCATACTTGTCCCGGACGTACCGGAGCTTCAAAGGCTGGCCTGCTTCCTGAAGGAAATACGCGAGCTTCTGGGCCTCCAGGAGGGTCCGGCTATAACCCAGCCTCGCCATACCGGGCCAACAGCTCGATCAGGATCGCTCGGGCCGGTGTCAAAGGCGGCCTCTCCTGGCGGTCCGGTGCGATGGTAGCGTTCTTCATAATCTTATTGCTAGGAAGCACGTTCGGTCTGCTGATTATACTTTGTCAGATCAACACACGGAACACCCCCTTGTTGGCTCTGTGTTGATCGACGTTGTGGTGAGAAGCCCCGAAGGGGCACAGGCATAAAGCCTGGGGTTTCAACCCCAGGACTGCGGCCCATTTTCATCCCCAGCCCTGAAGGGGCGACGGCAAGGGCGAGGGGCGCGAGCCCTGATGCGGTGGGGGAGCGCTCACATCGAGGCGTACCGACGCCCCTTCGGGGCTCGGAAATAATGGGAAACGCCAACCTGGCGCTGAAGCGCCAGGCTCTACGCCCGGGCCCCTTCGGGGCTCTTTCCAAGGCGGCCTGTCAGGGCATGGATACAGCCCCTCAATCCACTCGCAACACCGCCAAAAACGCCTCCTGGGGGATGTCCACCCTCCCGACCCGCTTCATGCGCTTCTTGCCTTCTTTCTGCTTCTCGATCAGCTTGCGCTTGCGGGTGATGTCGCCGCCGTAGCACTTGGCGATGACGTTCTTGGAGATCGGACGGATGGTCTCCCTCGCGATGATGCGCGAGCCGATGGCGGCTTGGAGGACGACTTCGAAGAGCTGGCGGGGGATCAGCTCCTTCATCTTCTCGACCAGGAGCTTGCCGCGGGCATAGGCCTTGTCCCGGTGGACGATGAGCGAGAGGGCGTCCACCGCATCGCCGTTGACCAGGATGTCCAGCTTGGCCAGCTCGCTCCGGCGGTAACCGCTCATCTGATAATCGAAAGAGGCGTAGCCGCGGGAGACCGACTTCAGGCGGTCGTAGAAGTCGTGGATGACCTCGGCCAACGGGAAGTCGTACTCGATCAGCACCCGGTCGGTGGTCAGGAACTGGAGGCTTTTCTGCCCCCCCCGGCGCTCTTCGGCCAGGGCCAGGATGCCGCCAACGTAGTCGGCGCGGCTGATGATCGTCGAGGAGATATACGGCTCCTCCAGGTAGTCGGTGCGGCCCGGGTCGGGGAGCTTCGAAGGGCTGTCCACCTCGTGCACCTTGCCGTCCGCGGTGTGGGCGAGGTAGCGGACGCCTGGCGCCGTGATGATGAGATCGAGGCCGAACTCCCTTTCGAGACGCGCCTGGATGATCTCCATGTGCAGGAGCCCCAGGAAGCCGCAGCGGAAGCCGAAGCCCAGGGCTCCCGAGCTCTCCGGCTCGAAGGAGAAGGAGGCGTCGTTCAGGCGCAGCTTGTCGACCGCGTCGCGCAGGTCTTCGTAGTCGTCGGCGGTCACCGGGTAGAGGCCGGCGAAGACCATGGGCGTGACCGGTTGGAAGCCAGGGTACGGGGCCTCTGTCGAACGGCTGGCGTGGGTGACGGTGTCGCCGATCTGCGCCAGGATCAGGTCCTTGATCCCCGCGTAGAGGAAGCCCACCTCCCCCACCGTCAGCTCGCCGATCGGTGCCGCCTTGGGGGTGAAGATGCCGAGCTCGGCGACCTCGTAGGTGCGGCCGGAGGACATGAAGAGGATCTTGTCTCCCTGGCGCAGGGTGCCGTCGACGACCCGCACCATGCAGACGACGCCGCGGTAGGGGTCGTACCAGGAGTCGAAGAGCAGGGCCTTGAGCGGCGCATCCGGATCGCCCTTGGGCGGCGGGACGTCGCGCACGATCCGCTCCAGGATCTCTTCGATGCCGATGCCGGCCTTGGCCGAGGCGAGGATGGCATCGTGGGCGTCGATGCCGACGACGTTCTCGATCTGCTCCCTGACCCGGTCGGGGTCGGCCGCCGGCAGGTCGATCTTGTTGAGGACGGGCACGATGGCCAGGTTGTTGTTGATCGCCAGGTAGGCTTTGGCCAGCGTCTGGGCCTCGACCCCCTGGGAGGCGTCGACCACCAGGAGGGCTCCCTCGCAGGCGGCGAGGCTGCGCGAGACTTCGTAGGCAAAATCGACGTGGCCGGGCGTGTCGATCAGGTTGAACTGGTAGGTCTCGCCGTCCTGGGCCTTGTAGAAAAGCCGCACCGCACGGGCCTTGATGGTGATGCCCCGCTCGCGCTCGAGATCCATGTCGTCGAGGACCTGGTTCATCATCTCCCGCCCGGACACGGCGTTGGTGCGCTCCAGAATGCGGTCGGCCAGGGTCGACTTCCCGTGGTCGATGTGGGCGATGATGGAGAAGTTGCGGATGCGCTCGTGCGGTCTCATACGTCTGCCTCAGGGTAACAGACTCCCCCTCTCCCGTTCGGGGAGGTCGGGCCCGGGGGCCGCACGGGAGAGGGCCTGGGGGGTGAGGGCTACTCGATCGTATAGACCGGCTTGATGTCGACCGGCACGTCGCCGAGGCGGCCGATGGCCTCCCGGAGGGCCGGGCTGGCCTTGCCGTACTTGTCGAGGAACTGTTTCGTGCCCTGGTAGTCGCCGGCGGCCTGAAGCATCAGCATGTCGTGCAGCAGGTCGCGGATGGCGCCGGGGAACTTCTCGGAGACGGCGCGATAGCGGGCGTTCTGGTCGACTTCCAGGGCGCCCTTCTCGATCAGGTAGTTGAACTGCGCCACCACGCCCTGGCCGTGGGCCTCGTCGACGCCGAAGCGGGCGGAGCGGAACAGGCCTGCCACATAGGTCGGCTCCAGGGTCCTCCGCAGCTCCTTCGGCATCTCGCCCTGCTCGATCAGGGCGAGGATGTTGTAGATGCCCATCACGTCCGCCTTGGCCTCCTCCAGGGTCGAGAAGAGGTCCTTGAGCTTCCAGACGGACCTCGGTCTTGCGACCGCCGACGGTGATGGTGCCCGGCCCCAAGCCGTGGGACAGCTCGTGGTGCAGGACCTCGTCCATGAAGGCTTCGACGGCGACGTCCTTCACCTGCTCGGGGACGAGCACCCGCTGCGCGATGGGCACCAGGATCTTGTCGAACTTGGCGCGGATGGTATTGCGCAGCAGGACCTTCTTGGAGCCCTTGGCCTCGCGCACCCGTTCGTCGTTGGGCAGGTTGAAGGCGATCGTCTGGACGCCGGCGCGGGTGTCGCCCGCGGTGTAGACGCTGTCGACCACCCGGATCGGGCTCTCGGCGCCGCGGGTGAGGTTCTTGTGCTGGTCCGGCAGCGGGAGGTTGCGCTCCAGCCAGGGAAGGCGCTCCTTGTAGCGCGCGAGGGCGGCCGACTCCTTGGGCACGTTGACGGTCACGAAAGACTCGAACGCGGCCTTGTAGCCGAAAAGCTCGTCCTCGTAGGTCTCGTACGGGCCGATGGTCACCTCGACCGGAGCGTCGAGGTCCATCCAGGCGAAGTCGCTCTGGTAGTAGTCGTTGCTCGCGAAGGCATCGGCCCGCAGCTCCAGATAGCGGCGCAGGGAGGCGTTCCTGGTGATCTGGGCGGCCTCGCGCAGGAGCTTCGCGGCGGGCTCGAGCCATTGGGCGTACTCCTGGGAGTAGGGCACGGCCACCAGCTTGCCGTCCCGGCGGCGGATGACGGTGAAGTTGGAGGTGAAGGCCTCCTTGTCTCCGGGATTGGCCTGGAGGTGCTTTTCCAGCTCCTCCTTGGTCATGTCCTCGGGGTAGTAGCCGGCGCCTGCGGGATGCTTGAGGTCGCCGATGAAGGGCTTCTTCTCGTCCAGGCGGTCCCAGGGGCCGAACATGATCTCGTAATAGTCGCGAGCGGGACGGGTCGCCCCGTCGTTCCAGGTCTGGAGCTGTTGGCGCAGCTCGGGGTTTTTCAGCCAGGCCTGGCGCAGGAAGATCTCGTTCATGAAGCGGGACGCCTCGACCAGCTTGTCGAGGACCTGCCGGTCTTCGGGCGCCAGGGCGGAAAGATCGGCGGTGAGCGGCGTGGGCGAGAACTGGGCGAGCCGCTTCTCGATGTCAGGCGCGACGGCCATCTGGGGAGCCTCCTTGGCGGCCGTGTCCTCTTGCCCGGGGGCCGCGGCGGTCGAATCCTCGGGAGCACGGCAGGCGAGCGCGGCCAGCCCGGCGAGGCAGAGGATGGTGAGGGAACGCATCGGGTCTCCTTTCATTCGTCCGCATCCGGCGTATGGTGGCACAACGATCGACGGCCAGATAGGGCCCGCCTTTCACTCCTCTTCCGCTCGCGGGAGAGGGGCCGGGAGTGCGGGACCCGCCCAAACCAGCACCTCCCCTGTAGACACCGGTGCCTCCAACGTCCCGTCCGCCCGGCAAGCCACCAGCCACCCCGGCGTCCAGGCCGTGACCCGAGGCCGGAGCTCGCCGGCGAGCTCCTCCCGCGGGATCTCATCGAGAAATGCGCGCATCGCCGTCTTGTGTGCCTTGCACTTGACCCTGAGCCTGTCCTCGGGCTCCGGGCTGAACGCGATCACCGGGTGAACCCGCTTCCGCGCGTATCCCAGGACCGAGTAGTGGATCACCTCCCACCCGAGGAAATCCTTGAACGTCCTGGGCCTCATCTCCTGATCCACCGCCAGGATCTCTCCTCGCTCCAGGGGGTTCTTCTTGAGGATCCGCTCCAACGACGTGTCCCAGAACACCTTGAGGCGACGCACCTTCGTCAGGCCCGACACCTTCGTTTCATCGTTCAGCAGTAAAGAGGAGTTAAAGAAATGGCTCATCCGCTCCCTGTACTCCTCCGGAAAGCGGAACGTGAAGAGGGCATCGAAGGTGAGCTGGTCCACAATTTCCTCTTCGAACTTCTCACGGGAGACGAAGCGGGTCAGACACAAGTCGAACAGCTCGTGAGCCGCCGGGTCCGTCGTCTTCCGGAAGCTCGTCAACCCGCTGCTTGAGATTCGATGGCTCGAGCTCCGGAGCCTTCCGGAATTCCTTCTGGATTGCCTCCTTGAGCACGATGGCGACCTCGTCGGCCTTGAGCGTCGCCATGGTCTTGGGGAGGTGGCGAAGCCCAGGGAACGGAGGAGGCTCGACGCCGACCACGTCCAGGATCGCCAGCGGCGTCATCTCCAGATCCGGGAGACCGCCTTCCGGCGCGAAGCGGTGCTGCGCCAGCGCCGCGCGAAAGTTGTCGAGAGCAGCCGGCTGTCCCGGCCCGCACAGGAGGCGGAAAAGCCGGCTGTCGAGCAGAAAGCGGAAAGGCATCTCCCGGCGACCCCCGCGCCAACGGCGGATCCTGTGTGCGAACAGATCGGTCAGGTCCGGAGGAGCGAAGGGGGAAGAGTCCACGCGGCCCGCATGATATCCATTTCCGCAGCGCCTCGGTTCTGGAAGGACAACCTCACCCCCTGGCCCCCTCTCCCGGTCGGGGGGAGGGCGATGGGAGAGGGGGCCAGGGGGTGAGGTTCGGGCAATCGGATAGACTTCGCGGCCGGATGCTTTCCGAAGGAGACCGCATGCCTTGCCGCCTGTCTTTCGCCGCTGCGCTGACCCTCGTCCTCCTGGTGCCCGCGGGCGTCTCCCGGGCCGCCGAGGTCCCGTCCCCCGAGAGCTTCCTCGGCCATCCGGTGGGAGCGGACCGCAAGCTCGCTTCCTGGCCCAAGGTGGTGGCCTACCTGCGCGCCGTCGATGCCGCCTCCGACCGCATCTCCATCGAATCGGCCGGGACCTCGACCCAGGGCAACGAGATGCTGGTGGTCGTCCTGACGTCCGAGGCGAACCAGCGCAACCTGGACCGCTACCGCGAGATCTCCCGCCGCCTGGCCAATCCGGACGGCCTGTCCGACGCGGAGGCGCGCGCCCTGATCGCCGAGGGCAAGACCATCGCCCTGATCACCTGTACGATCCACTCCACCGAGGTCGGCTCGACGCAGATGGCGATGGAATTCGTCCACGACGTGGCGACCACCCAGGACCCTGCCCTGCTCTCCTGGCTCGACGACGCCATCCTCCTCCTGATGCCGTCGATCAACCCGGACGGCCAGGTGATGGTCATCGACTGGTACAACAAGAACCTGGGGACCACCTACGAGGGCGGCCCCATGCCCTGGCTCTATCAGGTCTACGTGGGACACGACAACAACCGCGATTTCTACATGCTCACCCAGAAGGAGAGCCAGGCGGTCAACAGCGTCCTCTACCATCGCTGGTTCCCGCAGATCTTTCTCGACGAGCACCAGATGGGCGGCACCGGACCGCGCATGTTCGTGCCCCCGCAGGCCGATCCCATGGCGCTGGACGTCCACTCCCTGATTTTCCGCCAGGCCGACCTCCTGGGCACCGGGATGAGCCTGCGCCTGGAGGAGGCGGGCAAGCTGGGCGTCGGCCACAACATGATCTTCGACAGCTATTGGCCCGGCGGCACGCGCAACACGGCTTGGTGGAAAAACGTCACCGGCCTGCTGACCGAGGTGGCGAGCGCGGATATCGCGACGCCGGTCTACATCGAGCCGGGCGAGCTGCGCGGCGGCGTCAAGGGGCTGGCCGAGTACGAGAGGCAGTCGAACTTCCCTTCCCCCTGGCCCGGCGGCTGGTGGCGCCTGCGTGACATCGTCGAGTACGAGCTGGTCGCGACGCGCAGCTTCCTCGAATCGGCGGCGCGCCATCGTGAAAGCCTGCTGACCAATTTCTACCGGATGGCCCGAGAGGCGACGGAGCGGGGCCGCACCGAGAGCCCGCGGGCCTGGGTGATCCCAGGAGGTCAGCGCGATCCGGTGGCGGCGGCGCAGTTGGTGGACCTCCTGCTGCGCCACGGCATCCGCATCGAGCGCGCCGAGGGGCCGGTCGTCGCCGGCCGTGAGACCTATCCGGCCGGCTCCTACGTGATCCCCGCGGCGCAGCCCTACCGGCAGTTCCTGCTCACCATGCTGCGGCGCCAGCGCTATCCGGAGGTGGTCGCCTACGTCGGCGGCCCGGTCCTCCCGCCGTACGACGTCACCTCCTGGTCGCTCCCCCTCGCCCTGAACGTTGAGGTGGTGGAGACGGACGCCCCTCTGTCGGGGTCTGCGATCCAGGAGCCGGTCTGGCCCGGCGGCGACGTGGTGTCCTCAGGGGTCCCGGGAGGATCTACGGGCGGCTATCTCATCTCGCACCGGGCCGACTCGGCGGTAACCGCCCTCAACCGCCTCCTGGCCCAGGGAAAGAAGGTCTGGTGGCTGAAACAGCCGGTCGCGGAAGCGGGCGCTGAGAGCGGGCCCGGGGACCTGTACATCCCGCCGGGCGAGCTGACGCCGGAGGCGCTCGGCCAGCTCTCGCGGGAGGTCCGCGTGCCGGTCCGGCCGCTCGCCGCGGCGCCGTCCGGACCTGCGTTCCGGGTCAAGCCCGTGCGGGTCGGCCTCTACAAGCCGTGGGTGGCGAGCATGGACGAGGGGTGGACCCGGTTCCTGCTCGAGCGCTACGGCTTCAACTTCCAGAACCTCGACAACGCCCAGATGAAGTCGGGCTCCTACAAGGGCAAGGTGGACGTGATCCTGCTGCCCGCGGTCGGTGCCGACATCATCGAGCGCGGCGAGCCCGGCGCGGAGGAGGCGCGCCGCTTCTGGGAGCCGATGCCGCCGCCCTACGCAGGAGGCATCGGGGACGAGGGTGGCGAGAAGCTCAAGAAGTGGGTGCAGGACGGCGGCACGCTGGTCGCCCTGGACGAGTCGACCAACTACGCGATCAAGGCGCTCGGCCTGCCGGTGCGCAACGTCCTGGACCGGGTCTCGGAGGAGGACTTCCACTGCCCCGGCTCGATGTTGCGCATCCGCCTCGATCCGGAGCACCCGTTGAGCTACGGGCTGGAGACCGAGGAGGCCGCCTATTTTGCCGACTCGCCGGCCTTCCAGACCAGCCCGACGGACGCCCGCTTCGTACGCCGGGTGGTGGCCTCCTATCCCGAGGATTCGAAGGACATCCTGCTGAGCGGCTATCTCAAGGGCGGCAATCGCCTGGAGAAGCGCGCCGCGGTGGTGGACTTCAAAATGGGCAAGGGGAGGGTGGTGCTGATCGGCTTCCGCCCCCAGCACCGAGCCCAGACGCATCGTACGTTCAAGCTGCTGTGGAACGCGCTCTACCTGCCGGGGCTGGAGGAGGGGGCGGTGCCCTAACTCTCCAGCACCTCCCGCACCTTCGCCGCCAGCTCCCTGCCGCTGAAGGGCTTCTTGATCAGCGGGGCGTCCTCCTGGCCGAGGTTGGCGCCCTCGGCGAGGCCGGCGGGGTAGCCGGTGGCGAAGAGCACCTTCATGCCGGCCCGGTCGTAGGAGAGCTGCTCGGCCAGCTCGACGCCGCTCATGCCCGCCATCAGGATGTCTGTCACCATCAGGTGGATCGGTCCGGTGTGCCGCTTGCTGATCTCCAGAGCCTGGGCGGCGTCGGCCGCCTCCAGCACGTTGTAGCCGTGGGCCTTGAGGATCTCCAGCAGAGGCCGGCGGACGTTCTCTTCATCCTCCACCAGGAGGATCGTCTCCCAGGGGCGCTTGCGGCTTGCGGCCTCGCCCCCGTCCTCGTCGGCCTCGGCGCTCGGCAGGAAGATCAGGAAACGGGCTCCCTGGCCCGGCTCGCTCTCCACCACGATGTGACCGCCGCTCTGGGTCACGATGCCGTAGGTGGTCGAGAGCCCGAGCCCGGTCACCTCGGTCCCTTGCTTGGTGGTGAAGAAGGGCTCGAAGACGCGGCGCCGCACCTCGTCCGGCATGCCGGGGCCCGTGTCGGTCACCCTGAGCTGCACGTACTGCCCCGGCGAGAAGCGCAGGGGGTGCGTCAGGTTGCCCGGCCGGACCTCGATCATCTTGGTCTCCAGGTGGACCTGTCCCCCGTCGGACAGCACGTCGCGCGCATTGGAGATCAGGTTGAGGATCGCCTGCTGGATCTGGCCTGGGTCGACGCTCACCCGGTCGAGGTCCGGGTCGAGCTCCATCCGGAGATCGATCCGGTCGCCGAGGACGCGCCGCAGCTCGTCGTCCAGGTCCGTCAGCAGCGAGTTGAGCTGCACCATCCGGGGCTGGAGCACCTGCCGGCCGCTGAAGGCCAGGAGCTGCCGGGCCAGGGCCGCCGCGCGGTCGCCGACCCGCTCGATCTCCCGCAGGTGCTTGCGGGCGGGGTCGTCCGAAGCGAGCCGGAGCAGCGCGAGCTCGGTCTCCAGGGTGATGGACGTCAGGAGGTTGTTGAAGACGTGCGCGATCCCCCCGGCCAACCGGCCCATGGCCTCCATACCCTGGGCCTGCGCCGCGAGCTCCTCGCTATACCGCATCAGGGGGTGGAGCGGCGCCTCCGGCTCATCGTCGTCGACCGACCGCAAAGCTACACTCTTGTTGTTCTGAGCTCGCATAGACTTTTCCCGTCCCAGCTCGACTCTCGGGCATTGCGCCCGAGAGGACCTTCGGGTCTGTGTCTGGGGTGCGAAGGACCCCCCCGATCGACATGCAGGTTTCAGGCCGAACCGGGGGTCACTTCCCCGCCGCGATCTTCTTCTGGAGGCGGGCCACAGAGCGGCAGGTCAGCTTGCGGATGCTCGAGTCGCAGTAGCCGGTCCGCGCCGCGATCTCGGAGGCCGAGAGGCCCAACCCGTAGCGGAGCCAGAGCACCACCCGGTGCCTCCGGCAGAGGTCGCTGGTCAGGACCGTGAGGTCCAGCCGCCGGTCGATCCGCTCCTGGCCCGGCGCCACCGGCTCGCAGAGCCCCTCAAGGGCCCCGATGTCGACGCCCTGGAGACGGTCGTCCCGCTGCCGCTTCCAATAGAGGGCGCACTTCTTGCGCAGGGTGCCGAGCAGCCAGGCGTCCTTGATGCGGATCGTCTCCCACTTGAGGAAGGCGACGACCAGGACCTCCTGGAGGACGTCCTCGGCGTCGAAGGCGGGGATACGGAAGCTGGAGAAGACCTGCCGAATGCGCGGACGCATCTGCCAGAGCAGGTCGGCGAGGGCCTCGATCGGAATGTCCGATGCAGGCGATTCCGGGGTTCCCGGTTCTTCGTGTTCCATGGCAGTTGGACCGGCATGGCCGGCTCGATGCACGGAACTTTATCACTCCTTTCGGAAAGCGCCAGGTGCCGCGATCAGAACATCCCTAGCTGGAGGCGTGCCGCCTCCGACATCATCGACGGGTTCCATGCGGGATCCCAGACCAGCTCGACGTCGACAGCGGCGACGCCGGACACCCCGGCCACTTTTCTTTGCACCTCTCCGGGCAGCGATCCCGCCACCGGGCACGCCGGCGAGGTGAGGGTCATCTTGATGTTGACGTCGCCGGCCTCCAGAACCTCGAGGTCGTAGATCAGCCCCAGCTCGTAGATGTTGACCGGGATCTCCGGGTCGAAGACGGTCTTCAGCGCCTCGACGATACGCTCTTCGACCCCGGTGGGATCGAACGGGGTGCTCTCAGAAGGCTGAGAAGCCTCGGCTTCAAGGGAAGGGGCGGCAGTTTCTGGAGTCGGTTCCGGCATGATGGGCCCTCCTGGGCAAGGTTCTTATTCGGTGGAGACGGAGTCGTCCTTCTGGTCGAGCGCGGCCTGGAAGGTGTGCCAGGCGAGGGTGGCGCACTTGACCCGCATCGGGTACTCGCGGACGCCGGAGAAGACGGCGAGCTTGCCCAGCGTCTCGGGGTCTTCGCCCGTCCCCTTGGTGACGAAGTCGTGGAAACCGTGGAAGAGCCGCCGTGCCTCCTCGACCGTCCTGCCCTTCAGGGCCTCGGTCATCAGGGAGGCCGAGGCGGTCGAGATGGCGCAGCCCGTGCCCTCGAACGAGATGCCCTCGACGCGGTCACCCTCCACGTGGAGATGGACGACCACGCGGTCGCCGCAGAGCGGGTTGTGTCCCTCGGCCTCGCGGTTGGCGTTCGGCAGCGCCCCGAAGTTGCGGGGACGCCGGTTGTGGTCGAGGATGACCTCCTGGTAGAGGTCGCGCAGCTCGTTCATCGGCCGGCCCCGAAGATCTCCCGCGCGCGGAGCAGGCCGGCCGCGAGGGCGTCCACCTCCTGCGGCGTGTTGTAGGCCGCGAACGAGGCGCGGGTGGTCGCCGGCACGCCGAGGCGCCGCATCAGGGGCTGGGCGCAGTGGTGGCCGGCGCGCACCGCGATCCCCTGGCCGTCGAGGATCGTCCCGACGTCGTGCGGGTGGATGCCGTCCATCACAAAGGAGAGGACGGCCGCCTTGTGGCCGGCGGTGCCGAGGAGCCGCAGGCCGGGGATCTCGGCGAGGCGCTCGGTCGCCAGCTCCAGGAGCTCCGACTCCCAGGCGGCGATGGCCGGCAGGCCGACGGCGGACATCCAGTCGAGGGCCGCCGCGAGGCCGACCGCCCCTTCGATGAAGGGGGTCCCCGCCTCGAAGCGGTGGGGCGGGTCGGCGTACGTGCTCTTCTCGAACGTCACCAGCCGGATCATGCCGCCGCCGCCCTGCCACGGGGGCATCGCCGCCAGCAGCTCGGACCGTCCCCAGAGGACGCCGATCCCGCTCGGCCCATAGACCTTGTGGCCGGAGAAGGCGTAGAAGTCGCAGCCGAGCTCCCGTACGTCGACATGGAGATGCGGCACCCCCTGGGCGCCGTCCACCAGGACGAGGGCCCCCCGCCGGTGCGCCAGCGTGGCGATCTCGCGGATGGGATTGATCGTGCCGAGGGCGTTCGAACACGTGACCGACGGCCACGATTCGGGTCCGATCGGAGAGGAGCTGCTCCAGCTCCTCCAGAGCCAGATCGCCCCGGCTATCGATCGGCGCGACCTTGAGCGTCGCCCCGCGCTCTTCGCAGAGCATCTGCCAGGGGACGATGTTCGAGTGGTGCTCGAGCTCGGTGACGAGGACCTCGTCTCCCGGACCGACATTCGTCCGCCCCCAGCTCCAGGCCACGAGGTTGATCGCCTCGGTGGTGCCGCGGAGGAAGACTACCTCCTCCGGCCGCTCCGCCCCGAGGAAGCGCTGCACCGTCCGGCGCGCCTGCTCGCGGGCCTCGGTGGCGCTCATCGACAGGGTGTGCACCCCGCGCTCGACGTTGGCGTAGGACTCCTCGTAGAAGCGGGTGAGGGCCTCGATGACCGCCCGCGGCTTCTGGGTGCTCGCCGCGTTGTCGAGGTAGACGAGCGAGTGGCCGTTGACCTGGCGGGCGAGGATCGGGAATTCCTCCCGCACCCCTTCGAGGTCGAATGCAGGGGCTGGAACCGGAGGGCTCAGCTTGTCGGCGATGGCCATGATCGATCTCGCGTTCGGACCCCTCACCCCCGGCCCCTCTCCCATCCGCACTCCCAGCCCACCGGGAGAGGGGAGCCATGACCTTATCCGCTTTCCTTCCCCCCTCTCCCGGGTGTCAGGGAGGGCGGATGGGAGAGGGGGCCAGGGGGGTGAGGGTTCCCTTCTCCCCTACACCGCCTGCCGCACCACCTCGCCCTGGGGCAGGCGGGCGAAGAGGAACTCTTCGAGGTCTCGCCGCACCGGCTCGACCTTGATCCGTTCCACGATGTCGCTGGCGAAGGCGTAGGTCAGCAGGCTGCGCGCCGCCTCCTCGCCGATGCCGCGCGAGCGGAGATAGAAGACCGCGTCGTCGTCGAGCTGGCCCACCGTCGAGCCGTGGGTGCACTTGACGTCGTCGGCGAAGATCTCCAGGCGCGGGTTGGAGTTGGCGATCGCGTTCGGCGACAGTAGCAGGTTGCGGTTCGACTGCTTGGCATCCGTCTTCTGGGCGCCCGGATGGACGTGGATCAGGCCGTCGAAGACCGCCCGCCCGTGGCCGTCCAGGACCCCCTTGTAGAGCTCGTGGCTCGCGCAGTGGGCCTTGGCGTGCTCCACCCGCATGTGGTTGTCCACGACCTGCCGCCCCTCGGCCAGGTAGAGGCCGTTCAGGATGCAGTCGATCCCCTCGCCGTCGAGCACCGCGTTGACGTCGTTGCGCACCAAGCCGCCGCCGATCGAGATCGAATGCGAGGACGGGGCGCAGGCGCGCTCCGCCAGCACCTGGAAGGTCGCGACATGGAAGGCATCGCGGCTCTCCCGCTGCACCTTGTAGTGGTCGACCACCGAGCCCGACCCCGCGGCCAGCTCGGTGACCGGACAGTTGAAGTAGGTGCCGGTGCCCGCGTAGGTCTCGACCAGCTTGACCTGGCTGTTCTCGCCCACCACGAAGAGGTTGCGCGGCAGCGAGGCGGTCGCGCGGCCCTCATTGTCCGAGGAGAGGAACAGCAGATGGATCGGTGCCTCGACCACGGTGCCGCGGGGCACCCAGACGAAGGCGCCGTCGCGCAGGAACGCCGTGTTGAGCGCCACGAACGGATGGTCTCCGACCTTTGCGATCCGGCCGAGCCACGGCTCCAGCTTGTCCGGATGACGCAGGAGCGCCTTGGCGAGGCTGCCGGCGATCACGCCGGGAGGCAGAGCGCCGACCTGCGACAGACGGGCCGAGAAGCGGCCGTCCACGAAGACCAGCCGCGCGGCCGTGTCGAAGAGAAAGGGCGCAAGCTCGACCGAAGTGATCCTGTCCCCGTCGCCCGTTGACAGCTCGTAGGTGCGGCGGGCGATCGGCGCCACGTTGAAGAGCCGCCAGGCTTCCTGCTTCAGGGTCGGGAAGCCGAGGGCGGCGAAGCGCTCGATGCCCAGCCGGCGCAGGGCACGGACCGCGGCCGGCTCGCCGGCGGGCAGCTCGCGCTGGAACCGCTCGAAACCGGCCTGCCAGAGGGCCACGGACTCCTGCTCCCGCACCTCCAGGGGGATTTCCGTCGTCGTCATCGTCTCCATGCCCATCCCCCCGCTCAGACCGCCACCGGCTGCGGCGTCTGGTCTACGGCCAGCTCCTGCTCGATCGAGGCGTAGCCCTTCTCTTCGAGCTCCAGGGCGAGCTCCTTGCCGCCCGAGCGCACGATCCGGCCGTCGACCAGCACGTGGACGAAGTCCGGGACGATGTAGTTGAGCAGCCGCTGGTAGTGGGTGATCAGCAGGAAGCTGCGGTCCGGACCGCGCAGCGTGTTGACTCCATCGGCCACGATGCGCAAGGCGTCGATGTCGAGCCCCGAATCGGTCTCGTCCAGGATGGCGAGCCGCGGCTCGAGGACCGCCATGTGGAAGATCTCGTTGCGCTTCTTCTCGCCGCCCGAGAATCCCTCGTTGACCGGGCGGTTGAGCAGCGACTCCTCCATCTGCACCAGCTTCATCTTCTGGCGCACCAGGGTGAGGAAGTCGAGGGCGTCCATCTCGGGCAGGCCGCGGTGCCTCCGCACGGCGTTGAGCGCCGCCTTGAGGAAATAGGTGTTGCTCACCCCGGGGATCTCCACCGGGTACTGGAAAGCCAGGAACACGCCCTCGCGCGCCCGCTCCTCGGGGTCCATCTCCAACAGGTCGACCGTGCCGGTCAAGCCCTCATACAGCACCTCGCCGGCGGTGACGTCGTAGCTCTCCTCGCCGGCCAGCACCCGGGCGAGCGTGCTCTTGCCCGAGCCGTTCGGGCCCATGATGGCGTGCACCTCGCCCCGCCCGATCTCCAGGTCGATGCCGCGCAGGATCTCGTTGCCGTCGACCGACGCGTGCAGGTTTTTTATCTTCAACATTGCCTTGGCTCTCTCTTCCAATGCGAATTGTAAATTTGGCTCACGTCGGGGCGATCTGCGAATCAGCCGACGCTCCCCTCCAGATTGACCGCGAGAAGCTTCTGGGCCTCGACGGCGAACTCCATCGGCAGCTCCCGGAAGACCTCCTTGCAGAAGCCGTTGACGATCATGGACACGGCGTCCTCGGTGGCGATCCCCCGCTGGTTGCAGTAGAAGATCTGGTCTTCGCCGATCTTCGAGGTCGTGGCCTCGTGCTCCATGCGGGCGGTCGGGTTCTGCACGTCGATGTAGGGGAACGTGTGGGCGCCGCACTGGTCGCCGATGAGCATGGAGTCGCACTGCGAGAAGTTGCGCGCGCCGTCGGCCCCCTTGAGGATCTTGACCGCGCCGCGGTAGGTGTTCTGCCCGTGGCCCGCCGAAATGCCCTTGGCCACGATCGTGCTCGTGGTGTTCTTGCCGATGTGGATCATCTTGGTCCCGGTGTCGGCCTGCTGCCGCGCCTTGGTCAGGGCGACCGAATAGAACTCGCCGACCGAGCCGTCGCCCTTGAGGATCACGCTCGGGTACTTCCAGGTGATCGCAGAGCCGGTCTCGACCTGCGTCCAGGAGATCTTCGACTTCGCCCCCTCGCACTTGCCGCGCTTGGTGACGAAGTTGAAGATGCCGCCCTTGCCGTTCTCGTCGCCCGGATACCAGTTCTGGACCGTCGAGTACTTGATCGTGGCATCCTTCAGAGCCACGAGCTCGACCACCGCCGCATGGAGCTGGTTCTCGTCGCGCATCGGCGCCGTGCACCCTTCGAGGTAGGAGACGTAGGCCCCCTCGTCGGCGATGATCAGCGTGCGCTCGAACTGCCCCGAGTTGCGGGCGTTGATCCGGAAGTAGGTCGACAGCTCCATCGGGCAGCGCACCCCCTTGGGCACGTAGACGAACGAGCCGTCCGAGAAGACCGCCGAGTTGAGCGTGGCGAAGAAGTTGTCCGTGTAGGGGACGACCGAGCCGAGGTACTTGCGCACCAGGTCCGGGTGGTTGCGCACCGCCTCGGAGAAGGAGCAGAAGATGATGCCCATCTCGGCGAGCTTCCCCTTGAACGTGGTGGCCACCGAGACGCTGTCGAAGACGGCGTCCACCGCCACGCCGGCGAGGATCTCGCGCTCGCGCAGCGGGATGCCCAGCTTCTCGTAGGTCTTGAGGATCTCGGGATCCACCTCGTCGAGGCTCTTCGGCCCGTCGCCCCGCTTCCTGGGGGCGGCCCAGTAGATGATAGACTGGTAGTCGATCGGCGGGTAGTGGATGTTGGCCCAGGTCGGCTCCTTCATGGTGAGCCAGTGCCGGTAGGCCTTGAGCCGCCACTCGAGCATCCACTCCGGCTCTTCCTTCTTGCCCGAGATCAGGCGGACCACGTCCTCGTTGAGCCCGGGCGGAGCGGTCTCCTGCTCGATATCGGTGATGAAGCCGAACTTGTATTCCTGGGTCGCGAACTGCTCGATGGTGCTGGTTGCGGTTTCCATAGGTCTTATTTCTTTCGTCTCAACTGTGAACCGGCTCGGCTTCGCGGGCCGGAGCGGGCGCTGGTACGGAAATACCGCGGCCCAGGGTGACCAGCTTCTGGATCTGGGGCGGATGCGCCATCTCCGCCAGGGTGATCGCGGCCAGCGCCTCCCGCAGCGCCTGGTTGATCCGGTGCCAGCGTCCGCGCACCGCGCAGAACGGCTCGTGCGAGCAGTCGCCGCCCTCGTCGATGCACTCGGTGATGGCGATCGGCCCTTCGAGGGCCGTCACGACCTCCGCCATGGAGATCTCCTCCGGCGACCGCCCCAGGCTGTAGCCGCCCTTGACGCCGCGGTGCGACAGGAGGATGCCCTCCCGGACCAGCAGCTTCAGGATCTTGCTCACCATGGGCAACGGCAGGCGCGTCTCGGCAGCCAGCTCCGGAGCATTGACAGACCGCTCCGGCGTGACCGCGAGGTGGGTCAGGAGGACGATCCCGTAGTCCGTCTGTTTGGTGATGCGGATCATGCTGCCCTGCCCTCTCAGTCCCTCATTCAGGAAAACAGGACCCAAATGGTCCTAATTCCCCCGCATCATAGCAGGGAGGGCGGGGTTGTCAAATGGAGGGTCAGGGACCCCGGTCTTGATCCCCCACTGCCGCCATCCTGGCGGCGATAGGGTAATATGGCTCCGAACGCGAGATCGGAGACCTCGATGCCTTCCAAACCCGCAGCAGCCCCTCAGGTGATCGGACAGCTTGCCCTCAAGCTGTCGAGCTTTCCGGAAGAGGACCTGCAGCTCGTGGCCGAGCTCGTGAATCTCCTGGAAGAAAAGCGGCCACCCGAGCCCATACGGTCGCTGTCGGCGGCGGCGATCCGGGAGACCGCCCGAAAGAGGGCTCGCCTCCTGCACGACGTGCCGAGAGCGCAGATCGTCGCCCGCTTCGCAGAGATCGGCGAGCAGATCCGGCAGGAAGCCATCGCCAAAGGCACCGCCATCGAAGGGGACTGGACGGGTGATTGAGCGGCTGCGCGCCGTGCTCGACACCAACGTTTTCCTTTCTGCAATCCTCAGTCGCAGCCCTTCGAGCCCGACCCAGGAGATACTCCAACGCTGGCAAGCCGGCGAATTCATTCTGCTCGTTTCTGACGCGCTGATCGATGAGTTGGCGGAGAAGCTCTTGGAAAACAAAATAGATCCAGTGCGGGTCACGGACTTCCTGGCGCTGCTCGCCAGGCTGGCGGAGTGGATCACGGTTCCGGCCGACACCGTGCTTCCCGTGGTTCCGGGCGATCCCGACGACGATCCCATCTTGGCGTGTGCGATCGTCGGGCAAGCTGACTACCTCGTCACCTACGACCGGCACTTCGATCCGCTCGGTGGCGTCCATGGTGGAGTCAAAATCACAAAGGCTCTGCCGTTTCTCTGGGCGCTTCGCGGCGAGGTGGCGCGGGGCTGACGCGGCGCACCTCCGGCTTCCAGGCCGGCAGGTCGAAGAACGAGGCCTCATCCGCCAGCCGCAAGCCGGGAATCCACTCGTCGAGCTCGCCGGGCTCGAACCGGCAGAGGCTGATCGCATGCCAGAACCCCCCGGCCGGCACGCCGCCGAATTTGTACCGGCCATCCGGGGAGAAGGCCACCCAGCCTTCGGGGAGGGGAAGGAGGACCGCCAGGCAGCGGCCGGTCGCGACGTTCCAGATGCGGATCGTCCCGTCATAGGACCCGCTGGCGAGAGTCTTGCCGTCGGGGCTGAAGGCCACGCTCAAGACTCCATACTCGTGTCCTGTCAAGGCCCTGATTTCACTTCCGGTGTCGACCTGCCACAGGCGCACGGACTGGTCGTAGGATCCGCTGGCGAGTGTTTTGCCGTCTGGACTGAAGGCCACACTTCTGATCGCGTTCTGGTGTCCGGTCAAGGTTTTGATTTCGACGCCGGAGTCAATGCGCCAGAGCCGGACAGTTTTATCGTCGGAAGCGCTGGCGAGCGTTTTGCTGTCCGAGCTGAAGGCTACACTTCTGACCGCGTTCTGATGTCCGACCAAGGTCCTGATTTCGGTTCCGGAAGAGACGTCCCAGAGGCGGACGGTCTTGTCGTCGGAAGCGCTGGCGAGCAGCCTGCCGCCAGGACTGAAGGTCGCGCTCCTGACCGCGTTTTGGTGTCCTGCCAAGGTTTTAATTTCGGCTCCGGAGCGGGCATTCCAGAGGCGGACGGTTTTGTCGTCGGAAGCGCTGACGATCGACCTGCCATCAGGGCTGAAGCCCACGCTCCAGACCGCATTTTGGTGTCCTGCCAAGGTTTTGATTTCGGCTCCGGAGCGGGCATTCCAGAGGCGGACGGTTTTGTCGTCGGAAGCGCTGGCGAGCAGCTTGCCGCCAGGGCTGAAGACCACGCTCCTGGCCCAGTTTTGGTGTCCTGCCAAGGTTTTGATTTCGACTCCGGAGCGGGCATTCCAGAGGCGGACGGTTTTGTCGTCGGAAGCGCTGGCGAGCAACTTGCCATTCGGGCTGAAAGCCACCCCCCTGACCGCATTTTGGTGTCCTACCAAGGTTTTGATTTCGGCTCCGGAGCGGGCGTCCCAGAGGCGGACGGTTTTGTCGTAGGAAGAGCTGGCGATCGACTTACCGTCCGGACTAAAAGCCACGCTCAAGACCGAGTCTTTATGTCCGGCCAACGTTTCGGCTTCGACCCCGGAGCCAGCGTTCCAAAGCCGGACAGTCTTATCATAGGAAGCGCCAGCGAGGATTTTGCCGTCCGGGCTGAAGGTCACGCTCCAGACCGGTTTTTGGTGACCCGTCAAGTTATTGATTTCGGCTCCGGTATCAGCGTCCCAAAGTTGGACGGTATTGTCGTCGGAAGCACTGGCGAGCAATTTGCCGTCCGGACTGAAGGCCACGCTCCTCACCCGGTCTTGATGTCGGGTCAAGGTATTGATTCCGGTCCCAGAGTCGGCATGCCAAAGCCGGACCGTGTTGTCGTCAGCAGCACTGGCAAGCGATTTGCCGTCCGGGCTGAAGGCCACGCTCCTGACCGGTTTTTGGTGCCCGATCAAAGTATTGATTTCGGCTCCGGAGTCGACGTTCCAAAGTCTGACGGTTTTGTCGGAGGAAGCGCTAGCGAGCGATTTGCCATCCGGGCTGAAGGCCACACTCCTGACTGTGTTCTGGTGTCCGGTCAAGGTATTGATTTCGGCTCCGGAGTCGACGTTCCAAAGCCTGATGGTTTTGTCGGAGGAAGCGCTAGCGAGCAATTTGCCATCCGGGCTGAAGGCTACGCTCCTAACCGCTTCTTGGTGTCCCGCCAAGGCCCGGATCTCTCGTCCATCGCTGACATTCCAGACGACGACTGAATTGGCATGGCCGCTCGCGATGAGTTCGCCATCCGGGCTCCAGGCGACATCCCGACATACCCCCTTCGCACGCACCTGTACGCTAAGGTCATCGAGGCCGCTCCAGGCGGCGCCAAACGTGTCGGCTGCTGCCAGAGCCCCGATGTCGAGCGCGGTACTCAGGAGCTTGGCATGCCGGAGGCTAGCCTTCACCAGATGAGCCCCCCGCAGATCGGCTCCGACCAGCCGGGCACCGGTGAGATCGGCACCTGTGAGGTCGGCCCCCGCCAACAGGGCTGTGGAGAGGTCCGCATCCCGGAGCACAGCATTCACCAGCTTTGCGGAAGTCAGCCGGGTCCCCACCAGCCGGATGGCAGTGAGATCTGCTCTGCTCAAGTCGGCACCGGAGAGGTCTTGGCCCGAGAAGTCCTTGCCACGCAGATCTTGACCGGCAAGGCGGAGCACCTGCTGAACCGTCTCCCTCTGGCGCTCCAGGACCAGCAGAGCGTTTTTCTTTGCTACTTCCCCTGCCGTTCCCGCCAGTACGCCCCGCGCCCAGGCGACTGCATGCTCACGGCCGGCGAGGCTGGCGAAGAAGTCGACCATGAGCGGAGAGATCTCCCGTACCGCGAGCGCTTCGGGAACAGATCCACTCTGGAGCGCCTCGGCTGCTCTCCTAGCAACAAGCCACTCCAGGATCGACTGGTGGAGAAAAGAGAAGTTACCTTCGTCGTCCCGGACGAGCAGAGTGCCTGACCCTACCTGTTGAGCGGCCACTTCCGAGTCCAGGGCAGTCGGCCCGACGGCCTTGACCACCCGCGCGGCCTCTTCTGAGATCTCGGAAAGATCCACGGAGCGGTCCGTCTTTTGCCAGAGCCTCATGGCCAGCAGGGTTACGGCCTGCCAGCGTTCTTCGACCGAGAGACCCAGGGGGGCTCCTTTGGGATGGACACGATCAAACTCAAGGACCAGCCAACGGTTGAGGAGAAGCTCGTAAATCGTAGCTGCGGTGATCTCACCTCCCGCGGTACAGGCCTGGACGAGTTCCTCTTCGGAGATCTCAGCAATAAAGCTCAGGAGCCGGGGGTAGGAAGAAAGCCCTCGGAGGTCCTTGACCCGGTTGACGAGATCCAGCCTGGATTCAGCCTTTTTTTCATCTCCCTCGAAGAACTTAGTCAGAAAACGGCGGACCTGCTCGCGGGTGAAAGGCTGAAGGATCGCGAGTCGGTGGCCGGGGAGGGATTCCACCTTTCCGGTAAGAGCGGTCTTGACCTGGGTCTCTGAAAGGAAATGCTGCCGGCGGCTGGTGAGGACAACCTTGGCATTGCCGCCGGCCGCTTGTAGGAGCGTTTCAAAATGATCGGCCGCCCTGCTGTAAGTCACCCGCAGCGCGAGCTCGTCGAAGCCGTCGAAAAGGAGCACGATCCGACCCTGCTCCAGCATGTACCGGAACTTTTCGATAGCAATATCCATCCTCTCCTGGCCGAAATGTTGACCGATGAGCGCATCGAGGCTCCGGCCTTTTTCCAGAGAGCGCATCTGGAGAAGGATGGGGACAAGCCCTGCATCGGCTTCGCCCATACGGCGTGCAAGCTCATGAATGTA